>NZ_JAUSWW010000001.1:0-5241899 GCF_030815415.1 Streptomyces canus | reverse complement strand
CGAGGCGGCCTCGCTCGTACGCCGGCTGCGACCCCTTGCCCAGCAGACCGTGGACGCGGAACTCGCCCGTGCGATGGGGCTGTTGGCGGTACGGCATCTTCGGCAGCACCTGGACACGGGCAAGGGGCCGTCGGAGCGGATCTCGTCACGCTCCGTGTCTCTGCCCGAGGAGACAATGCGGGCGGTGGAGGGGCTGGTTGGCGCGGAGGATGTGGCGGAGTTCATCGCGCTGGCGGCTGAACGGGAGGTGCGGGCAAGGGGGTTGGACGCGCTCACGTCAAAGAGACGGCCCCCAGCTGATCTTGGCGAACAGGGCTGACATGACGGTGAGTTGTCCACAGAAACGCCAAGTAGCCTGTGGATAACTACACTTGGTTGTGGATCAAACCTCCGCGCCAAAACAAAATGCGTGATGCGCGTCTCTCCCGTCATGCTGAGCGGATGGACGAAAGACGCACCGTGAAGGTGTCGAAGTACCTCTCGAAACACCTGCGCCATCAACCCGAGCGGATCGGCCTCGTGCTCGACGAGGCCGGATGGGTCGAGATCGACGTACTGATCGCCGCTGCCGCCGCGCACGGCTTCCGGTTCACCCGCGAGGAACTGGACCATGTGGTCGCCGCCAACGACAAGAAGCGCTTCGCGATCGAAGGCGCCCGGATCCGCGCCAGCCAGGGCCACAGCATCGAGGTGGACCTCGGACTGCCCCCGGCGACCCCACCGCCGTACCTCTACCACGGCACCGTGGACCGCTACCTGGACGCGATCCGCGCCGAGGGCCTCCGGCCCATGAATCGCCACGACGTGCATCTCTCACCCGACCGTGAGACGGCGACCCGGGTCGGCGCCCGCCGCGGCCGGCCCGTCGTGCTCTCCGTGGACACGGGTGCGATGCACCGCGACGGCCACGTCTTCCACGTCAGCGCGAACGGGGTGTGGCTGACGAAGGCGGTGCCGCCGGAGTACCTCAGATTTCCCGCGCCCCACTGACCGGACCTCCGGCATGATCAGTGGTATGGACCACAGCGGAACCCACCTCCCCACCACCGAGGCCGCCGTCACCGCCCTGCGCGCCCTCGCCGCCGAGTACGCGCTCGAGATCGAGGTGACCCACGACATCGGCGCCGACCAGACTTCGCGCCGCAGCGCCGCGGGCGTCGGCGTCACCACCGACCCGGACGGCTCCCTGCCTCACGAGGCCTATGTCGAGCTCGGTGGCCGGCCCCGGGTGGACGTACGGCTCTTCCCGGACGACGACGCGCTCATCACCGTCGACGGCGTCGAATGCCCCGACATCGCCCGCGACGACGTGCCCGCCTTCCTGCGCGCCCTCTACGACGGCCACGCCTGGGTCAAGGTGCGCCGCTTCCCGCCGGGCAACTATCTGATGGTCCCGCTGCCGGGCGACCGCGTGCACAAGGAGTTCATCCTGGTCGGGCTCAGCCCCTGGCTCAGCGACCGAGGGCGATGACAGAGCGGTGACTGTCAGTCACTGTTTCACGTGAAACGGGCGGGTCCGCATACGCTCGAATCATGAGTCTGCGTCTGAGCACCGTGATCCTCCCGTACCGCCGCTGGCACGAGGGGAGTCGTGAGGCATGGCAGCGCGCGGAGCAGCTCGGCTTCCACACCGCGTACACCTACGACCATCTGTCCTGGCGCAGCTTCCGGGACGGCCCGTGGTTCGGTGCCGTGCCGACACTCACCGCCGCGGCGGCCGTCACCGACCATCTGCGGCTGGGCACCCTGGTGACCTCACCGAACTTCCGGCACCCGGTCACCCTCGCCAAGGAACTGATCTCCGTCGACGACATCTCCGGCGGCCGGGTCACCCTCGGCATCGGCGCGGGCGGCACCGGCTTCGACGCCACGGCCCTCGGCCAGGAGCCGTGGACGCCGCGCGAGCGTGCCGACCGGCTCGCGGAGTTCGTCCCGCTGCTGGACCGGCTGCTGACCGAGGACTCGGTGTCCTACGAAGGCGACTTCTACTCGGCGCACGAGGCGCGGAACATCCCGGGCTGTGTGCAGCGGCCCCGGCTGCCCTTCGCGGTTGCGGCCACCGGTCCGCGCGGGCTGCGGCTCGCCGCCCGTCACGGGCAGGCGTGGGTGACCACCGGCGACCCGAAGCTGTACGAGAACGGCACTCCTGAACAGTCGATTCAAGCCATTCGCGGACAGGTCGAGAAGCTCGCCGACGCTTGTGCGGAGATCGGCCGTGATGTGACCGGGCTCGACAAGATCCTGCTCACCGGATTCACCCCGGACCGCGCCCGGCCGCTGCAGTCGCTCGACGCGTTCGTCGACTTCGCGGGACGACACCGGGAGTTGGGCTTCACGGAGATCGTCGTCCACTGGCCGATCGCCGACTCGGACTTCGCCGCGGACGAGAAGGTCTTCGAGCAGATCGCCATGGAGGCCCCGGCACAGCTGGACCGGGGCGACGGAGCGTGATCGGACCGGTGGGGGCGGTAACTACTCACATGTGCAGGCTCTCGCACGACCGTGCGCGCATATGCGGGAGGATGAGCGGGTGACCTCAGCGACTCGACAGCCCGAGACCCCGGCCTCCACGGTCCCGCCGCGCCTGATAGCCACCGACCTCGACGGCACCCTGCTGCGCGACGACAAGTCCGTCTCCCCGCGCACGGTCGCCGCCCTCGCCGCCGCCGAGGAGGCGGGCATCGAGGTCTTCTTCGTCACCGGCCGCCCCGCCCGCTGGATGGACGTCGTCAGCGACCACGTCCACGGGCACGGCCTGGCGATCTGCGGCAACGGCGCCGCGGTGGTCGACCTGCACGGCGGCCCCGGCGCCCACCGGTTCGTCAAGGTGCGGGAGCTGGCGCGGGACAACGCGCTGGACGCCGTACGGCTGCTGCGGGAGGCGGCTCCGGGCACGGTGTACGCGGTGGAGCAGACGTACGGCTTCCATCAGGAGCCGGACTATCCGAAACTGCACATGGAGATCCCCGACGAACTCCAGCCGGCCGAGAAGCTGCTCGCGCCGGACGGTCCCGGAGCCGACGAACCGGTCCTCAAGATCCTCGCCTTCCACCCCACGATCGACCCGGACGCCTTCCTCACCCTCGCCCGTCTCGCCATCGGCGAGCGCGCCAACGTCACCCGCTCCAGCCCCAGCGCCCTGCTGGAGATCAGCGGCCCCGGCGTCTCCAAGGCCAGCACGCTCGCCCTGTGCTGCGCCGAACGCGGTATCTCCCACGAGGAGGTCGTCGCGTTCGGGGACATGCCGAACGACGTGGAGATGCTGACCTGGGCAGGACAGTCGTACGCGATGGGCAACGCCCACCCCGACGTGATCGCCGCGGCCTCGGGACGGACGGTGGCGAACAACGAGGACGGGGTGGCGGTCGTGATCGAGCAGCTGCTGGCGCGCCGCTAACCGAGGGGGACGCCGCGTGCCGCCAGCCACGGCACCGGGTCCACCGCCGAGCCCAGCTCGGGCGTGACCCGGACCTCGAAGTGCAGGTGGGGTCCGGTGGAGTTGCCGCTGGTCCCCGACTGGCCGATCCACTGTCCAGGCACCACCTGGTCCCCCTGGTCGACGGTGACGGCGGCGAGGTGGGCGTACTGCGTGTAGTAGCCGCCCGCCTGCTCGATCACGATCTCGATGCCGAACGGGCCCCCGCAGGACACCTTCACCACCCGGCCCGCGCCGACAGACCGTACGGGCGTGCCGATCGGCACCGCGAAGTCCTGCCCGGTGTGCCGGTTCGCCCACCGCGAGCCGCCGCTGCCGAAGCCCGCGGACAGTGCGTAAGTCTCCACCGGCGCCACCCAGCCGCCCACAACCTGCGTCGGAGGCTGGTCCAGCCGGACGGCACCTCGGCAGGCGCCCGCGGCGACCGACGTGTCCGCCTGGCCCTGCAACTGCCCGCGCGCTTCTTCTAGCTTCTGCTCGATGTCCGTCTTCAGAGCGGCGAGTTCCGCCTTCCGCTTCTCCAGCGACTGCCACGCCGCCACGGCCTTCGCCTCGTCCTTCGCGAGGCGCTCCTCGGCACGCCGGCTCTTCTCGATGGAGTTGTTCACGGCCAGATTCGCCTGGGAGAAGACCTGCTGACCGCGCATCAGCTCCTCCGGACTGCCGGCGAGGATGATCTGCGCGGTGAGCGGAAGGCCGCCGCCGTCGCGGTACTGGGTGCGGGCGATCCGGCCCAGGTCCTCGTGCAGGACGGCGATGTCCCGCCGCTCCCGGTCGAGCAGCGCTTCCAGCCGCTGTGCCCGGGCGCGCTGTGCCTCCGCCTCCTGCCGCCCCTTCTCGTACTGCTGCGTCGCCACGGCCGCGTCCTCGTACAACCGAGCCACCTGGGCACTGATCCCGGGGTCAGCGCCGTCGCGCCTCTTCTCCGCCGCGTCGGTGGGGCGGGCCGCGAGCACGGCGAGCGCGCACAGGACGACCGGGACGAGCAGGGGATGGCGCCAGGGCAGTCGCATGTCAGCGATCGTGGCCCGAGCGCGGGCCAGTGGCATGTCAGGTCGTACAGCCGGGGGAAATCACCACCCCGTTCGGCGCAGTCGTACGACCGAACAGGCGTCCGCGGAATCGTGATTGACGGCTCGTCACGAGGGAGGCGGCTCAGGGGGCCGCTCTTCAGTCGAGCGGTGCCTCCCACACCACCGTCGTGCCGCCACCGTCCTACCCGATGCCCGGCCCGTGCCGGCTGTCGCCGCCCAGCGACTCAGCGCGCCTCTTGAGGTTCTTCAGGCCGCTGCGCCGGCCGCCCTCGGGGACGCCGACGCCGTCGTCCGCGACGGTCAGGCATACGCCGTTCCGCCCGCCCGGCAAGGGCACGGTCGCGTCTGGCCGCCCTCGTCGGCGGGCAGCAGCACGATCCCCGCTGTCGCCCCCGACAGCCGTCGGGTCTGCTCCGCGACGACCTGGAGGGCGTCGTCGACGTCCCCGCCCGACAGCAGGGCGGTGGTGACGGCGACCGACCCGTCGATCCACCGCTCACGCTGTTGGGCGGCCTCGTACAGCCGGGCGTTGCCAATGGCGATGCCGGCCGCCGTGGCGAGCACCCGAACCATGTCGAGGTCGTCGTCGTGGAAAGGCCCGTCGCCGCGCTTCTCCGTCAGATACAGGTTCCCGAAGATCTCGCCCTGGACCCGGATCGGGAGGCCGAGGAAGCCGCGCATCCAGGGGTGGTGCTCGGGGAAGCCGCAGGAGCGCGGATCCCGGGTGAGGTCCGTGAGTCGGACCGGCTCCAGGTCGCGGATGAGCGCGCCGAGCAGCCCCCGGTGCCCGTCCGGCGGCCGTCCGATACGCCTGGCGGCCGCCTCCGCCTCGTCCACGCCGTGGAAGACGAAGTCGGCCAGCCCCCGGCCGTCCTCGTCGACGACGCCGATGTCGCGTACCGGGCCTGCGTCAGCACGGCCGCGGTCTCGCAGATCCGTTCCAGCGTGGAATGCAGCTCGAGGCCGCTGCCGACGGACCGCATCGCCTCCAGCAACTGCGGTACCCGCGCGGCCAGTTCGGCCGGGAGAGTCGGGGGCGGGGGACCGGAAGACGACGCTGAGCCGAGCGTAATTAGTCCCCTTTGATACAGAAGGTCGAGAGTGCCGGGCAGCGGCTCACGCGGTGAGCGCCAGCACCTCCGACTCCGCCTCCCGCTCCACCATCCCCCGCAACGGCCCCGCCACGGCGGCCAGCTCCGCATACGAACCCCGCTGCACCACGCGCCCCCCGTCCAGCACGATCACCTCGTCCACTCCTTCCAGCCCAGCCAGCCGGTGGGTGATGAGCAACGTCGTACGCCCCTCGGTGGCGGCCAGGAGGTCGGCGGTGAGCGCGTCGGCGGTGGGCAGGTCGAGATGTTCGGCGGGCTCGTCGAGCACGAGGACGGGGAAGTCGGCCAGCAGCGCGCGGGCCAGCGCCAGCCGCTGCCGCTGGCCCCCGGACAGCCTCGCCCCGTGCTCGCCGACCAGCGTGTCCAGGCCGTCGGGCAGACCGTCGGCCCACTTGAGCAGCCGGGCCCGCCCCAGGGCGTCACGCAGATCGGCCTCGGAGGCGTCCTTCTTGGCGAGCATCAGGTTCTCGCGCAGTGAACTGTCGAAGAGGTGCGCGTCCTGGGCACACAGCCCCACGAACCGCCGTACGTCGTCGCCGTCCAGCGCGTACGCGTCCACACCGCCCAGCGTGTACGAGCCGGCCTCCGCGTCCAGGAACCGCAGCAGCACCTGCGCGAGGGTCGTCTTGCCGGACCCGGACGGCCCTACGACGGCGATCCGGCGGCCTTCCGTGAGAGTCAGGTCCAGCCCGGCGAGAGCATCCCGCTCCTGCCCGGCGTAACGGGCGGACAGCCCCCGCACGGCCACCGGGAACGGCGACGCGGGTGCCTCCCGCGGCCGCTCCGGCTCCCGCACCGGCTCCGGGGCGTCCAGCACCTCGTACACGCGCTCCGCGCTCTTGCGGACCCGCTGACGGTACCGCACGGCGAGCGGCAGCCCGAGGACGGCCTCGAAGGCGGCCAGCGGGGTGAGGACGACGACGGCCATGGTGACGCCGCTCAGCCGTCCGTCGGCGACTCCCTGGGCGCCCACGAGGGCGGTGGCCGCGACGGTCAGGCCGGAGACCAGCGCGGTGAGCCCGTCGCCGAGCGCGGTGGCGGTGGCGGCGCGCGAGGCGATCCGGGCGAGCACCCCGTCGGCCTGCCGCGCGTCGGCGGTACGGGCGGACAGGGCGCCGGCGACGGCCAGTTCGGCGGTCCCGGTCAGCAGATCGGTCACGCGCGTCGCCAGCACTCCGCGTGCGGGGGCCAGCCGCCGCTCCGCCCGCCGGGCCACCGCACCGGTCACCGACGGCACCCCGACACCGGCCGCCAGCAGCCCGACGGCGAGCACGGCACCGGCCTCGGGCAGCAGCCAGACGGTGAAGCCCACGGACACGGCGGACACCGCGAGAGCCGCACCGGCGGGCAACAGCCAGCGCAGCCAGTAGTCCTGCAAGGCGTCGACATCGGCGACGAGGCGCGACAGCAGATCACCACGGCGGGTCCGGCGCAGTCCGGCGGGCGCCAGCCGCTCTAGGCGCCGGTACACGGCGACCCGGGTGTCGGCGAGCATCCGCAGCACGGCGTCGTGCGACACGAGCCGCTCCGCGTACCGGAAGACGGCCCGCCCGATCCCGAAGGCCCGCGTCGCCGTCACGGCCACCATCAGATACAGCACCGGCGGCTGCTGCGAGGCCCGCGAGATGAGCCACCCGGAGGTGGCCATGAGCCCGACGGCACTGCCGAGAGCCAGGCTCCCGAGAAGCAGGGCGAGCGCGAGGCTCCCGCGCCGGGGGGCGGCCATGGCACGGACACGGACGAGGACACCACGGGTGGGCACGGCCGCTTCCGGATCGCCGGGCACGGCCTCCTCGGAGGACGCCCCATCGGTGTCGAAGGACCGCTCTTCGCCCCCTCGAGCCGCGGGCGTCTTCGCCACGGCCTCAGTACGACTGGGAGCGACAGCCTCATCCAGCCGCACCACCCGATCCGCCACACCCAGAAGCGCCGGCCGATGAACGACGAGCAGCACCGTCCGCCCCACGGCCAGCCGCCGTACCGCCGCCACGACCTCCGCCTCGGTGGCCCCGTCGAGCGCCGCCGTCGGCTCGTCGAGCAGCAGCACGGGCCGGTCCGCGAGGAACGCCCGGGCCAATGCGAGCCGTTGCCGCTGACCGGCGGACAGCCCTGCCCCGTCCTCCCCGAGCACGGTGTCGGCGCCCTGGGGCAGCGTGTCGACGAACTCCAGCGCGCCCGCGTCCCCGAGCGCCTGCCGTACGGCGGTGTCGTCCGCGTCGGGGCGTGCCAGCCGTACGTTCTCGGCGATCGTCCCGGCGAACAGATGCGGCCGCTGCGGCACCCACGCGATCTGCGACCGCCACTCCTCCAGATCGGCCTGGGTGAGATCGACTCCCCCGACCAGTGCCCGTCCTTCGGCGGGCGGAACGAACCCCAGCAGCACGTTCAGCAGCGTCGACTTGCCCGCGCCGCTCGGTCCGACGAGCGCGACGGTCTCCCCGGGCTCGACGGTGAAGGACACATCGGAGACGACATCTCCGGACCGGCCGGGGTAGCGGACGGTGACCTTGTCGAAGGACAGCGCACCGGCGGACACGGCGCGGGTGCCCGACGCCGGTACCGGCGTCTCCAATACCTCGAAGATCTCCTCGGCGGCGGCCAACCCCTCCGCCGCCGCGTGGTACTGCGCCCCCACCTGCCGCAGCGGCAGGTACGCCTCGGGCGCCAGCACCAGGATGACCAGGCCGATGTACAGGTCCATCTCGCCGTGCACAAGCCGCATGCCGATCGTCACGGCGACCAGCGCCACCGACAACGTCGAGAGCAGTTCCAGGGCGAAGGAGGAGATGAAGGCGATCCGCAGCGTCCGCATGGTCGCCTGCCGGTATTCGCCGGTGATACGCCGGATCGAGTCGGCCTGCGCCTTGGCCCGTCCGAACACCTTCAGCGTCGGCAGCCCGGCGACGACGTCCAGGAAGTGCCCGGACAGCCGGGACAGCAGCTGCCACTGACGGTCCATCCGGGACTGTGTGGCCCAGCCGATCAGCACCATGAAGACCGGGATGAGGGGGAGGGTGCCGACGATGATGGCCGCCGAGACCCAGTCCTCGGTGACGATCCGCGCCAGCACCGCCACCGGCACGACCACCGCAAGGCCCAACTGCGGCAGATAGCGCGAGAAGTAGTCGTCGAGGGCATCGACTCCTCGTGTGGCGAGCGCGACCAGCGATCCTGTCCGCTGCCCGCTCAGCCACCCGGGTCCGAGCCCTGCGGCCCGCTCCAGCAGCCGCCCTCGCAGCTCGGACTTGACCGCCGCACTGGCCCGGTGCGCGGCGAGTTCCGTGAGCCAGGAGACCAGCGCCCGTCCCCCCGCTACCGCCACCAACAGGAGCAGGGGAGTGCGGAGTTCACCGACCGACAGACCGTGCTGGAAGGCACCGACGACCACCTCGGCGATGAGCATCGCCTGGGCGATGATCAGCGCCGCCCCGACGGCACCCAGGCCCACGACCGCCACCATGAAGAGACGGGTGGCGCGGGCGTATCGCAGCAGACGCGGATCGATCGGTTTCACGTGAAACACACCCTCTTCTCAGCGGGAATGGCGGGGCATGTTTCACGTGAAACATGCCCCGACCCGGGCACCCCTGGCTCGGACTCAGTGCGCGACGTCCGCCGCGATGTGCTGCGTACCGATCCGCTTGCGGAACACCCAATAGGTCCAGCCCTGGTAGACCATCACGACCGGCGTGGCGATCACCGCGCACCAGGTCATGATCTTCAGGGTGTACGGGCTCGACGACGCGTTGGTGACCGTGAGGCTCCAGTCCTCGTTGAGCGAGGACGGCATGACGTTCGGGAAGAGCGTCAGGAAGAGCATCGCCACGGCGGCCGCGATGGTGACGCCCGAGAATGCGAACGACCAGCCCTCGCGCCCGGCCTGGTTGGCCACCAGGGCGGCGACCAGCGCGGCCACCGCCACGACCATGGCGACCAGGCTCTTGGCGTCGCCGCTCTCGACCTGCGTCCACAGCAGGAAGACGAGCGCCGACACGGCGGTCACGAGCCCGACCTGAAGCGCCAGCTTCCGCGCCCGCTCCCGAATCTCGCCGACCGTCTTGAGCGCGGTGAACACCGCCCCGTGGAAGGTGAACAGCGTCAGCGTCACCACCCCGCCGAGGAGCGCGTACGGGTTGAGCAGGTCCCAGACGGTGCCGACGTACTCGAAGTTCTTGTCGATCTTCACGCCGTGCACGATGTTGCCGAAGGCGACGCCCCACAGGAACGCCGGGAGCAGCGAGGTCCAGAAGATCGCGGTCTCCCAGTTGCGCTGCCAGTTCTCCTCGGGTCGCTTGACCCGGTACTCGAAGGCGACACCGCGGACGATGAGACAGACCAGGATGAGCAGCAGGGGCAGGTAGAAGCCGGAGAAGAGGGTGGCGTACCACTCGGGGAAGGCGGCGAAGGTCGCGCCGCCCGCCGAGAGCAGCCAGACCTCGTTGCCGTCCCACACGGGGCCGATGGTGTTGATCAGCACCCGCTTCTCGGGCCGGTTCCGGGCCAGCAGCTTGGTGAGGACGCCGACCCCGAAGTCAAAACCCTCCAGGAAGAAGTAGCCGGTCCACAGGACGGCGATGAGCACGAACCAGACGTCGTGAAGTTCCATGACTCGATCCCCCTCGGCCTAGTACGAGAAAGCCATCGGCTTGTCGGCGTCACGGGTGTCGCCGCCGATCTTCGTGGGCGGGTTGAGGTCGGCCTCGGTGAGCTCGGGCGGGCCGGCCTTGATGTACTTCGCGAGCAGCTTGACCTCGACGACGGCGAGGATGGCGTACAGCGAGGTGAAGACGATCATCGAGGTGAGGACCTCGCCCTGGGAGACACCAGGGGAGACCGCGTCGCGGGTCCGCAGGACGCCGTAGACGACCCACGGCTGACGGCCCATCTCGGTGAAGATCCAGCCCCAGGAGTTGGCGATCAGCGGGAAGCCCGCGGTGAGAACGGCGATGCGCCAGTACCACGTGGTCAGCTTCGGGCCGAGGGCCTTCTTGCCCCGGGGCAGCAGCACGAGATGCGGCACCTCGTCGTCGGCGACCCTCAGGGCCTGCGGCAGCAGGAACTCCTTGCGGGTCAGCCAGAGTCCGAGCAGGCCGATCGCGAAGGACGTCATGCCGAAGCCGATCATCCAGCGGAAGCCCCAGTAGGCGACGGGGATGTTGGGCCGGTAGTCGCCGGGCCCGTACTTCTCCTGCTCGGCCTTGTTGATGTCGTTGATGCCCGGGACGTACGAGGTGAAGTCGTCCTTGGCCAGGAAGGACAGCAGACCCGGGATCTCTATGGCGACCCTGTTGTGGCCCTTGTCGACGTCGCCGACGGCGAAGACCGAGAAGGGGGCCGGCTTCTCGCCGTCCCACAGCGCCTCGGCGGCGGCCATCTTCATCGGCTGCTGCTCGTACATGATCTTGCCGAGGGTGTCGCCGCTGACCGCGGTGAGCATGCCACCGATGACGACAGTGACCAGGCCGAGCCGCAGCGAGGTCTTCATGTCGCTGATGTGCTTCTTGCGCAGCAGATGGAAGGCGGAGATGCCGACCATGAAGGCGCCGCCGGTGAGGAACGCCGCCGAGAGGGTGTGGAAGGCCTGGGCGAGCGCGGTGTTCTGGGTCAGGACCAGCCAGAAGTCGGTGAGCTCGGCCCTGCCCTTGGCCTCGTTGATCCGGTAGCCGACCGGGTGCTGCATCCACGAGTTGGCCGCGAGGATGAAGTACGCCGACAGGATGGTGCCGATCGAGACCATCCAGATGCAGGCCAGGTGGATCTTCTTGGGCAGCTTGTCCCAGCCGAAGATCCACAGACCGATGAAGGTCGATTCGAAGAAGAAGGCGATCAGGGCCTCGAAGGCGAGCGGGGCGCCGAAGACGTCACCGACGAAGCGCGAGTAGTCGGACCAGTTCATGCCGAACTGGAACTCCTGCACGATGCCGGTGACCACACCCATCGCGATGTTGATCAGGAAGAGCTTGCCCCAGAACTTCGTCGCCCTGAGGTACTTCTCCTTCTCCGTGCGCACCCAGGCGGTCTGCAGTCCGGCCGTGAGGGCGGCCAGCGAGATCGTCAGAGGAACGAAGAGGAAGTGGTAGACGGTGGTGATGCCGAACTGCCAGCGCGCCAGTGTCTCCGGCGCCAAAGCCAGGTCCACGTCGTCAGTCTCCTTAGGTCACCGTGGTACGGCAGTTTGCCCCTTATGTCACACGCATCATTGGAGCAACCGGGACACGCTTGTGAACGCGTTCACATTCACAAGCCCAGTATGCCGTACTGGTTTTCGACGAAAGGCAGGGGGGTCGTGTCTCCTGCGTCACGTGAACGGACACGGCGGCCGCTTCAACATCTCGTTGAAGCGGCCGCCGTGCGGCAGGTCTTTTAGAGCGCTTCAGAGCTCCTTGCGGAACCCTTCCGCCGCCTTCAGGAAGATGTCGTTCGCCTCGGTCTCCCCGACGGTCACCCGCACACCCTCGCCCGGGAACGGCCGGACCACCACACCCTGGCGCTCGCACGCCGCGGCGAAGTCGGCCGTGCGCTCCCCCAACCGCAGCCACACGAAGTTGGCCTGGGTCTGCGGCACCGTCCAGCCCTGCCCCCGCAAGCCCTCGACCACCCGGTTGCGCTCACACACCAGCGAGCCCACCCGGCCGAGCAGTTCGTCCTCGGCACGCAGCGAGGCGATCGCCGCGTCCTGCGCGAGCTGGCTGACGCCGAAGGGCACCGCGGTCTTGCGCAGCGCCGCCGCCACCGGCTCGTGGGCGATCGCGAAGCCGACCCGGAGACCGGCGAGACCGTACGCCTTGGAGAAGGTCCGCAGGACGCAGACGTTCGGCCGGTCGCGGTACAGCTCGACGCCGTCCGGCACCTCGGCGTCCCGGATGAACTCGCGGTACGCCTCGTCCAGCACCACGAGCACATCACTCGGCACCCGGTCGAGGAAGCGCTCCAGCTCGGCCCGCTTCACCACGGTGCCGGTCGGGTTGTTGGGGTTGCAGACGAAGATCAGCCTCGTCCGGTCGGTGATGGCGTCGGCCATGGCGTCCAGGTCGTGCACATCGCCCGGCGTCAGCGGGACCTTCACCGAGGTCGCTCCGCTGATCTGCGCGATGATCGGGTACGCCTCGAAGGACCGCCAGGCGTAGATGACCTCGTCGCCCGGGCCCGAGGTCGCCTGGATGAGCTGCTGGGCGACACCGACCGAGCCGGTTCCGGTGGCCAGGTGGGAGAGCGGGACACCGAAGCGCTCCGACAGCTCGTTCATCAGGCCTGTGCAGGCCATGTCCGGGTAGCGGTTGAAGGACGAGGCCGCGGCCGTGACGCTCTCCATCACGCCCGGCAGCGGCGGATAGGGGTTCTCGTTGGAGGACAGCTTGTAGGCGACCGGGCCGCCGGCCGCTGCGGGCTTGCCCGGCTTGTAGGTGGGAATCCCCTCCAGCTCGGCGCGCAGCTTGGGGCTCGTCTCGCTCACCGCAGTCCTCCTTGTGACCACCACCGGCTTCGAATGCTTCTTACCTTATGAGGATTCGGCGCCGCTGCGTACAGGCGGACGCAAACCCCATCAGCCCCACTGGCATCAGGGGCATCACCGTACGAAGACAGACGAATCACAGGGCGCTCTCACATATATCTATGCGCCGGTGGCTCGCGCCGTGGCGCGCATCACCCGTGCAGGTGAGTTGAGACCTCTTCGAAACATCGGGGACTTGGCAGGCCCATGCGCGTCGACAAGTCACGTAGTGCCATTGGATCGTTCAACTCCCTTTCATTCAAAGGAAATTGACGGGGTATGACCATGCAGAAACGTGCCTGTCAACGCGTGCATATGCGCCCGCCCTACCCCACCGCCTGAGCCCTACTATCGGCTCGCCATGACAGCAGCAGGGAAGCACCAGGTGAGCCGCGCGGAAACCTCACGTCGAGGCAGCCGGCCGGGCCGTGCGGGCATCAGAGACGTTGCCGCCGCCGCCGGAGTCTCCATCACGACCGTCTCTGACGCCCTCAACGGCAAAGGGCGGCTCCCGGACGCCACCCGCCGCCATGTCCGCGAGGTCGCCGACCGGCTGGGTTATCGCCCGTCGGCGGCCGCCCGAACCCTCCGTACCGGAAAGTCGGGCCTCATCGGCCTGACCGTGACGACGTACGGGGATGAACCTTTTACCTTCACGGAGTTCGCGTACTTCGCCGAGATGGCCCGGGCCGCCACCTCGGCGGCGCTCGCCCGGGGCTACGCGCTCGTCATCCTCCCCGCGACCTCGCGCCACGACGTGTGGTCGAACGTCGCCCTGGACGGGACGGTCGTCATCGACCCGTCCGACCAGGACCCGGTGGTCAGCGAACTCGTCCGGCAGGGGCTGCCGGTCGTCTCCGACGGCCGCCCGGCCGGCTCGCTGCCGGTCACCGCGTGGGTCGACAACGACCACGAGGCCGCCGTACTCGGCATCCTCGACCACCTGGCCGACGCCGGCGCCCGCCGGATCGGCCTGCTGACGGGGACGTCGACGGACACCTACACCCATCTGTCCACCACGGCGTATCTGCGCTGGTGCGAGCGGGTCGGCCAGGATCCGGTGTACGAGTCCTACCCGGCGCACGATCCGTGCGCGGGCGCCGTCGCCGCCGACCGGCTGCTCGCCCGTCCGGACCGCCCCGACGCGGTCTACGGGCTGTTCGACCCGAACGGCACCGATCTGCTCGCCGCCGCCCGTCGCTACGGGCTGCGGGTACCGGACGACCTGCTTCTGGTCTGCTGCAGCGAGTCCACCGTGTACGCCAGCACCGAACCGCCCATCACCACGCTCTCGCTGAAGCCGAGGCGTATCGGCACGGCCGTGGTCCAGCTCCTCATCGACGCCATCGAGGGGGTCGAATCGGACCAACCGGTCGAGCAGGTGATACCGACGGAGCTGATCGTGCGTACTTCGTCCCAGCGCCGTCCTCCCCGGACGACCGTCAGTCCGCCCCGGTCGCCCGAGGAAAAGTAGGACGAGGGCCGTCAGCAGGCGGCACAGGCCCTGCCCAATCGGGGCGAAAGCCACGGTGAACAGGAGTCTTGCTCCGATTCACCACCCCTGGGTCATCACATGGCGCGATCCGCATTCCTATGATGGGCCCACGACACCGCGGGCCGCTGCGACCAGGCAGTCCGAAGCGGTGCAGATGCGGCGTGATGGTGGAGGGGTCTGATGACTCAGGGGGCCGGTCAGGGACCCGAGGCGGAGCGGACGGCGACGTTGCGCGACTTCCGGGTGCCCGCGTACGTCCACGAGACCGGCCCGTACGGCCACAGCGCGCACCCCGGTGACGTCGTACCGGCGCACGAGGCGGAGTACCCGGAGGGGTACACGCCCACCGAGCGCAACCTGCCGGTCGTCAACCGAGGTGACACGCTTCAGGTGGCCGTCGACCCCGCGGCGGTCCCGCAGGCCGTCGTCGGGCCGGGCGCACTGTTCGTCGTCGGTGACGTCCACGGCTATCTCGACGAGCTGGTGGCGGCGCTCCAGGAGAAGGGCCTCGTCGACGCGGCCGGCAACTGGTGCGCGGGCACCGCCCGGCTGTGGTTCCTCGGCGACTTCACCGACCGCGGCCCGGACGGCATCGGCGTCATCGACCTCGTGATGCGCCTGTCCGCCGAGGCCGCCGCGGCCGGCGGCTACTGCAAGGCCCTCATGGGCAACCACGAGTTGCTGCTGCTCGGCGCCAAGCGGTTCGGCGACACCCCCGTCAACTCCGGTGCCGGCACCGCCACCTTCCAGGCGGCCTGGCTGCTCAACGGCGGGCAGAAGACCGACATGGACCGTCTCCAGGACCACCACCTCCAGTGGATGGCCCGCCTCGACGCCATGGAGGAGGTCGACGGGCACCTGCTCGTCCACTCGGACACCACCGCCTACCTCGACTACGGCGACTCGATCGAGGCGGTCAACGACACCGTCCGCGAGACGATCACGCGCAACGACGCGGACGAGGTGTGGGATCTGTTCCGCAAGTTCACCAAGCGCTTCTCCTTCCGCGACGAGGGCGGCGCCGACCATGTGCGGTCCCTGCTCGACACCTACGGCGGCACGCGGATCGTCCACGGGCACAGCCCGATCCCCTACCTGCTGGGCGAGGTGGGCTCGGAGGACGGCGAGGACTCGTCGGGTCCGCTGGTCGAGGGACCGCACGTCTACGCCGAGGGGCTGGCCATCGCGATGGACGGCGGTGTGACCATGGCCGGAAAGCTGCTGGTCCAGCAACTGCCGCTGGATATCTGAACGTTCACGGGGCAGCCGATCCCCCATGACGGACTGAGCAAGAAACGACGCAGGCCAGGGCCCAATTTCTGGAAACCCCCTGTCACCGTGTGCCGTCACCGCTCTACCATCGGCTTATCCGTAGCAGGCTCCCCTCCGTTTCTGCCCGACGGCTCACAGTCATGCGAGCCCCAAGCCCTACGGAGCATCGGGGGATGCACATGAACAGCGTTCCGCAGCACCTGCTGATCGAGGACCGCCAGGAGTACGAGCGGATCCTCGATGAGGTGCTGCGCTCCGCCCCACACCGCCCGGAACTGGCCGCTGTGGGACAGCGGCTCAATCCCGAACAGCTGCGCACCATGGCGCTCAACGCCACGGCGATCATCACGGCGGCCGCGGCGACCGAATACCAGCACTACGTGAAGGTCCGCGAGGAACTGCGCCAGCCGGCGCCGTCCACCCCGTCGTCCGTCCGTGAAACCGGCTCCGCGGAGCCGGGCTCGGGCGCGGTGGGGCTCGCCGCCACCATGGGAGAGGTCGCCGAGACCGCCGGCGCGGGCGCCGTCGCCGCGGTCCTGACACCTGTTCTTGCCGGAACCGCCGCGGCGATCTTCCTGCTGGTGGGGTACATCCTGAAAATGCTGGACCCCCAGCCGGCGTTCGCCCAGACGATGCTGACCACCGGTTGGGTGTTCGGCGCGGTGACCGCGGTCGCGATCCTGGTCGCCGCGGTCGGCCTCCTGCTCACCGCCCTGCGCAACCGGCCCTCGCTGGACACGGGGCCGTACGGCGAGCTGAGCGGGGAGGTGGCCCGGGCCAGGGAAGCCTGGCGCGAGGCCCTGCTGGAGCGGGGTGTCCTGCCCTTCATGCGGGACGCGCTGGCCGACCCCGGCACGGCGACCGCCCTGCACCGCCCCGCACCGCCCGCTCCGACCAGCCGTATGCCGAACCTCGGCTACGGCCGTCCGGGCTTCAGCAGCCCGGACGACGGCTCCACCGGCCCCCGGCCCAGCTTCACGAGCCCGGACTACACCAGCCCGGACTTCGGCGGCCCGGAACACCAGCCGGAGTAGCCCCCGGCTTGCGCCCCTCCCCGCGGGGAAACCCGCTTCCGGGGGCGCGCAAGCCGGTCGTCCGGCGCCGCACGGACACCGGACGACCTGCGCCTCCCGCACTCCCCGACGGCCGCAGCTCAGTCGGCGAGCGGCAGATACACCCGGTTCCCGGCGGCCGTGAACTCCTTCGACTTCTGGGCCATGCCCTCCTCGATCTCTTCCTGGTTCCCGCCGTGCCGGCGACGGATGTCCTGGGAGATCTTCATCGAGGACAGCCTCAGCCCTGAGAGGGACCGGAAGAATCAGATCAAATGATGCCGGCCTGGCCGGCGGCAGCAATCCAGGTCGGGAACTCGGACAGGATCCGGTCGTACAGCTCCTGGTCGGGGACTGTGCTGATGTCGTCCACAGCAAAGAATCCGACGTTGTCGACGCGACGGCCCGGCAGGGTGTCGAAGCGTTCCAACACTCCATAGTCGGACTGTCCGAGCCCCACGAACTGCCAGAAGATCGGTTCCTCAACGGCTTCCCGCAACTCTCGCTCGATCATGGCGTTGCGGTGGATGCCACCGTCGGAGAAGAACAGCACCAGGGTGGGGACAGCAGCAGGGGTTTCCTGGACATACGTACGGACTTGGGCGATCGCCTTCTGTTCTTCGTTCTGGATACCCACCATCCGCATGTCGACCTGACCGGGTTCCAACCCTCTGCCAGGCTTCTTACTACGCCGGAAGAGGCTGATCTGTCCCACCCGGACGTGCAGTCGCAGCCATTCGGGAAGGTCCCCGAGTCGCAGATCAGGGAGGCGTGCCGCGTTGGAAGCGAACGTCCAGGCTTGCATGTCACCGTCATCGTCCAACTGCGCGGCCACCGCTGCCATGCGCTCCACAACATCGGCGACGACGCCCTTGGAATAGAGGAAAGACATCGATCCGGAGGCGTCCAGGACCAGGATGACGCGCGCGGTGACTCCGACTGCTCCATGCTTTCTCAGACTCACCGCCACCTGTTCCTTACGCAGGGACAGACGCTTGCGCATATCGACGGGCAGTTGTTCTTCGCCCTTGCTGAGGCGCGGGCCGGCAGATGCCGGGGCCGGGACAGGCGATGGCGAAACAGGTGCCGCCGGGAGCACGGACGCATCCGAGGACGCATCCTCAACGGTGATGCCGAAGTCGGTGGCCAGCCCAGCGAGCCCCGAAGCGTAACCCTGACCGACTGCGCGGAACTTCCACTGCCCCGCCCGTAGGTACAGCTCACCGCCGATGAACGCGGTCTCCGTCTCGGCCTCCATGGGAAACCGTGCGATCTCAGTCCCGCTCACCGCGTCCAGGAGCCTCAAGGTCAGCCCAGGCACCTGCCCGAACGTTCCACCATCGGCCGAAGCGCACAGCACAACTCGCTCGACGGCGGGGTCAAGCAAGCGCAGATTGACCTCGACTGTGTCGGTGAGGACGCCATCAGCACTCTGCTTTCCCAGGTGGGTCACAGCGTTCGACGCATGTTGCGGCTGGTTGTAGAAGACGAAGTCACCATCGTCGCGAACGCGTCCGGCACCAGTGAGCAGCAAGGCCGACCCGTCGACATCGGGCGCGTCAGGCTTTTCGTGCCAAACGAACTCGACGCGCACCGCACGATAATCGACAGGAAGGTTGGCGCCCTTGCCCAATGTTCTCGTCATGGGGGCAGTCTGCCCGCCGAAAGAGCAGGAGGGCAGACTTGCCGAGCTCCCGGGGGAAGCGATGCCCCGAAGCGCCGAGGCATCGCACCCCGGTTCTCACTCCGCGAGTGGCAGGTACACCCTGTTCCCGCTGGCCGCGAACTCCTTCGACTTCTGCATCATGCCTTCGGCGACCTCCTCAGCCGTCGCCCCCGCAGCCGCCGTACCGCCGAACTGCTTTGTGATGCTTTGGCTAATCTTCATCGAGCAGAACTTGGGTCCGCACATGGAGCAGAAGTGGGCCGTCTTGGCCGGCTCGGCCGGGAGTGTCTCGTCGTGGAACTCGCGGGCCGTGTCAGGGTCGAGGGCGAGGTTGAACTGGTCCTCCCACCGGAACTCGAAGCGGGCGTCCGACAGCGCGTCGTCCCACTCCTGTGCGCCAGGGTGTCCCTTGGCGAGGTCCGCCGCATGGGCCGCGATCTTGTAGGTGATGACGCCTGTCTTCACGTCGTCACGATTGGGCAGACCCAAGTGCTCCTTGGGCGTGACGTAGCAGAGCATCGCCGTGCCCCACCACGCGATCATCGCGGCACCGATGCCTGAGGTGATGTGGTCGTACGCCGGGGCGACGTCCGTGGTCAGCGGGCCGAGCGTATAGAACGGTGCCTCCTCGCAGATCTCCTGCTGAAGGTCGATGTTCTCCTTGATCTTGTGCATCGGGACGTGCCCAGGACCCTCGATCATGGTCTGTACATTGAATCGCTTCGCGATCGTGTTGAGTTCCCCGAGCGTCCTCAACTCCGCGAACTGCGCCTCGTCGTTGGCGTCCGCGATCGAACCCGGCCGGAGGCCGTCGCCGAGCGAGTACGTGACGTCGTAGGCGGCGAGGATCTCGCAGAGTTCCTCGAAGTTCTCGTAGAGGAACGACTCCTTGTGGTGCGCGAGGCACCAGGCCGCCATGATCGAGCCGCCGCGCGAGACGATGCCCGTCTTCCGGTTGGCCGTCAGCGGTACGTACGGCAGGCGGACGCCCGCGTGGACGGTCATGTAGTCCACGCCCTGCTCGGCCTGCTCGATGACCGTGTCCTTGTAGATCTCCCAGGTCAGTTCCTCGGCCTTGCCGTCCACCTTCTCCAGTGCCTGGTAGAGCGGCACCGTGCCGATGGGGACGGGGGAGTTGCGCAGCACCCACTCGCGGGTGGTGTGGATGTTGCGGCCGGTGGACAGATCCATGACCGTGTCGGCGCCCCAGCGGGTCGCCCAGGTCATCTTCTCGACCTCCTCCTCGATGGAGGACGTCACCGCGGAGTTGCCGATGTTGGCGTTGACCTTCACCAGGAACCGCTTGCCGATGATCATCGGCTCGATCTCGGGGTGGTTGACGTTGGCCGGGAGGACCGCGCGGCCGGCCGCGATCTCCTCCCGGACGACCTCGGGGGCCACGTTCTCCCGCAGGGCCACGTACTCCATCTCCGGCGTGATCTCACCGCGCCGGGCGTACGCGAGCTGCGTGACCGCTTCACCGTCGCGGCTACGGCGCGGCAGCCGGGGCCGCCCGGGGAACACCGCGTCGAGGTTGCGGAGGTTGCCGCCCCGCGGCGAGGTGTGCTTGATGCCGTCGTCCTCGGGACGGGCGGGACGGCCCGCGTACTCCTCGGTATCGCCGCGGGCGATGATCCAGTTCTCCCGGAGCGGGGCCAGACCCCGCCGTACGTCGGTGTCGACCAGGGGATCGGTGTACGGACCCGATGTGTCGTACAGCGTGACCGACTGCCCGTTGGTGAGGTGCACCTGACGGACCGGCACCCGCAGATCGGGGCGAGAGCCCTCGACATACGCCTTGTGCCAGCCGATGGACTTCCCGATCTCCGCGGACTGTTCGCCCTGAAGGGGCTGTTCGTCCTGGCTGAAGGCAGGCGTGCGCGCGTCCTTGATGGTCATGAGACCTACTCCCTACGCCGGCATTACCCGGTAACAGGTTCGGCGGTCGACGCAGCGGCTTCCGTCTGCCGACGTTTCGTGTGGAACGTCACTCGCTGGTGACGATGTTCCACGTGAAACATCGCTGGGACGGAGGTCAGCGCCCTCTCAGCCCGGTGCTCCGAGCTCCCGCGTGTACAAAGGTGCCCCCACGCTAGCGTCAATTCGGGCGCGGTGAACAGAGGGCCCCTGTCGTTCTTGCGATGATCGGTCGGTGACCACGACACATCAGTCCCCGTTCCCACCGCCCGAGCCTCCTCGCAGGCCCGGTTCCGGAAACGGGCCCGGCAACAGACCCGGGCCCGCGGACGGGCAGGGCGACGGGTACGGCCCGGGCTCCGGCGACTGGCCCGAGCAGGGCAACGGCACAGGTGACTGGTTCGGACAGGAGCCCGGATCGGGCGGCCGGTTCGAGCAGGGGGCCGGTTCCGGTGGCCACGGGCACGACGCGGGTGGCGGACACGGACATGGGCACGGCCCCGGTTCCGGTGGCGGGGGGACCGGCGGTGACGGTGGCGGTGGCGGCGGGCACGGTCACAGCCACAGTCACGGCCCGGCGGCCCCCGTCTCCAAGCACCTGCGCAAGGTCATCGCCGCGATCCTCATCCCCTTCGGCGTCGCCGTGATCGTCGGGCTCGTCGTGCTGTGGCCCGGGGGGGCGCCGGGTCATGAGCGCACCGGCGTCGGCTTCGACCGTCAGACCCAGCAGGCCACGGTCACCAAGGTCGTGAGCGTGAGCTGCAAGTCGGTCAACGCCTCGGGCGAGACCCCGACCGGCGACACCTCCACCGCCGAGGGCTCCTCCGCCCAGCAGCAGGCCGACGGCGACTGCAAGAAGGCGACGATCCGCGTCGACACCGGCGACGACAAGGGCCGTACGTTCACCGAGATCGTGCAGCCGGACCAGTCACGGCAGTTGGACCAGGGCGAGAAGGTCGTGGTCGCCTACGAGCCCTCCGCCCCCAAGGACCTGCAGTACTCGGTCACCGACGTGAACCGCAGGCTTCCCATGGCGCTGCTCGCCGGCATCTTCGCGCTCGCCGTCGTGGTCGTCGGGCGGTTGCGGGGCGTCATGGCGCTGGTCGCGTTGGCCATCAGCTTCATGATCCTGAACTTCTTCATCCTGCCCGCGATCCTGCAAGGCTCGAACCCGCTGGTCGTGGCCGTGGTCGGGGCGAGCGCCATCATGCTGATCGCCCTGTATCTGTGCCATGGACTGTCGGCGAGAACATCCGTCGCGGTGCTCGGCACGCTGATCTCGCTGCTGCTGATCGGCGTGCTCGGCTCGCTGTTCATCGACTGGGCCGCGCTCACCGGCAACACGGACGACAACACCGGCCTGATCCACGGCCTGTACCCGTCGATCGACATGAGCGGTCTGCTGCTCGCCGGTGTCATCATCGGTTCGCTCGGTGTCCTCGACGATGTGACGGTCACCCAGACGTCGGCGGTCTGGGAGCTGCACGAGGCCAATCCGTCGATGGGCTGGCGCGATCTGTACCGCGCGGGCATCCGCATCGGCCGCGACCACATCGCGTCCGTCGTCAACACGCTCGTCCTCGCCTACGCGGGCGCCGCCCTGCCGCTGCTGCTGCTCTTCTCCATCGCGCAGAGCAGCGTGGGGACCGTCGCCAACAGCGAGCTCGTCGCCGAGGAGATCGTGCGCACGCTGGTGGGATCGATCGGCCTGGTCGCGTCTGTGCCGGTGACGACCGCCCTCGCGGCCCTGGTGGTGGCGGCCGACCGGCCTCCGCTCCCTGGCTCCGGGACGGCGCCGGTGGGCGGGCGGCCGGCTCCGGCGGGAGCCCAGTCGATGTCGGCGGGCACCCAGCCGACCGCGGCACGAGGCGGGCGCGGGCGGCGACGCAAGCGCTGACGCCGGCGCCCGCGCCGCCGTAAGAAGGGCTGTACGGCGGCGTACAGCCGCTGTGGCATGCCCCGGGCCCCGCCCAGAGGAGAAGCGTTCCTGCGCGAGCCCCACGCCCGCGCTGAAGCGTTACGCCCCCCTCATGGCCGTAACGCTTCAGCCCGCGCTCTGTTCCTCCGCCAGGATCCGGTCCAGGGCCTCCTCGAGGTGGGCGTCGAAGTCGGCGAGCGCCCCCTCCTGGCCCAGCGGCACCAGCTTGTCGGTGCGGTCGAGGAAGGCGATGAGCGGCGCCGCCGAGGAGCGGAACAGCGCCTGGTCGACACCGACCTGAAGACGGATCAGGACCTCACCCAGCGTGTCCGCCTCGGCGGGCGCGATGCGCACATCCCCGTCCCCGCACGGCCGCCCCACGCCGTCGATCAGCAGCTCACGCCCGAAAGCCCAGGTCACCGGCGCGTCACCGGGCAGATGGAAGGTGAGCCGCACGGCGTAGGGATCGTAGGTCTCGTAGCGCAGCTCCACCGGGATGCGGAAGGCGAGCTCCTCGGACACGAGAAAGCTCATCATGACCTCTGCCTGTACCGACTCACCCATCGTCTACCCCGTCATCTGCCGTCGACTGGCCGGGAATGATCCCTTTGACTGTGGTGGAAGTTTGCTGAAAGTACACGGGAGATCACAAGGAGTGAGTTTTCAGATACTGATAGAGATCGCCAGCGACCCGAGGAGGCGTCCGACCTCGCTCTGCAGCTGACGGGTGGCGGCCGCCAGTCGGTCGGCCTGGTGGGCGGGCAGCGAGATGGCCACCGTCGCGGCGGTGGTGCCCATAGTGATCGGAATCGCCGCGCAGACCGTCCCCAGTGCGTACTCCTGCCGTTCGAAGACCGGTTCCATCCGCCGTGTCCGGTCCAGACGCCGCAGCAGCGTGTGGTTGTCCCGCACGGTGTACGGAGTGATGGCCTGCACGGGGTAGCGGTCCAGGTGGTCGCGGCGGGCGTCCTCGCCGAGCTGGGAAAGCAGGCATTGGCCGATCGCGTGCGCGTGCGCCGTCTCGCGGAAGTCGGCCCATTCCTCGACCGCCGGGTTGCCCGGGGTCTCGGAGACGCACATGACCTCGATCTCGCCGTCCCGGTAGATCGCGTAGTACACGGGTACGCCGATGGCGTCGCGCCAGTGGGCCAGTGTCTCGGCGATCGTGCTGCGACGTTTCTCCTGTGCTCCGCTGCTGCTCAGCCGTTCGGCCGCCTCGCCGAGGAAGAACAGACCCTGGTCCCGGCGCAGATAACCCTCGTGGACCAGGGTGCGCAGCAGGTGGTAGGCCGTGGGCAGGGCGAGGCCGGTCTCGCGGGCCAGTTGTTTGGCGGGGGCGCCGTGTTCGTGCTCGGCGACGGATTCCAGCAGGCGCATCGCGCGCTGCACGGAGCCGATGAGGGTCGTGGAATGCGGTGACTCAGGGGAGTCGGCGGAGACTGGTCTCGGTGCCGGGTTCGATGCCGGTGCCGGGAGTGTCCCCGGGCGCGACCGGCTCGTGGCTGCGGGCTGCTCCGGCGGCCGGAGTCGTGGTTCCGGCGAAGGGTCCGCCGCCCGGACCGGTGCGGGGGCTGCGAGGCGTTCCGCGGGTGCGGTGTCAACCGTGGCCAAGGGTCACTCCCGAAGCGCGAGGGGGCCGCCCGTGTGGGGGACACGGGAGGGGGTGTTCGCCGCTCGCGGGGGATCGTCCCCGCGTCGAATTCCGGACTTTAACCGTCCGCCACCGCTCGCACTCGACCTGTACCGAAACTTCCCCCACCCGAGGGAACCGGCGATTCCTGTTACCGGCCGCCGATCACCGGTGCCGCTCGAGGGTTGCCGTACGCGTCACCAGTCGCCGCGCGACGAGGAACTCGACGTGAACTTGCGCACCACGTAGATCAGTCCGCCGACCAGGGCCACGAAGACCAGCAGCTTGAAGAGCAGTCCGATGACGAATCCGACGACGCTGGCTATCAGCCCGCCGAACACGACCAGGGCGATGACCGGCACCGCGATCCACTTCACCCACCAGGGCAGTCCCGCGAAGAAATCTCCCATTGCTCTCGTCCTTGTCTCTCTGCCCGTCGCTCGTGCCGGGTCCGGTCGAAGACCCGGGCTCGTGATGCCGGATCCTTCTGATGTCCTGCACTCGATGCTAGGGCGGGGAGGGGGCCGGCGGGGGCCTCGCACCCCTTGTCCTCCCCTGACTGATCCCCTAGGGAATCCCGGGGTTCCGGGTCAGCTCTCGGGCGGAGAGAACACCACGAGGACCCGCAGGTCCTCGCTGATGTGGTGGAACTTGTGGGCGACGCCGGCCGGTACGTAGACCACGCTGCCGCGCGCGACCTGGGTGGTCTCCATGCCCACGGTGATCGCGGCGCGGCCGCTCACAACGAAGTAGACCTCGTCCTGATTGTGCGGCTTCTGTGGATCATGTTCACCCGCGTCCAGCGCGTACAGCCCGACCGACATGCTCCGCTCACGCAGAAACTGCAGGTAGGCGCCGTCGTTGGCGGCGCGTTCCGCCTCCAGTTCGTCCAGCCGGAATGCCTTCATCGCCCTTGTCCGCCCTCGTCACACTGCTGATCGCCGATCTCTTCTGCCACGATCAGACACATGAAGAATTTCGTAGTCAAGACGATCGCCAACGCGGGCGCCCTGGCGGTCGCCGTCTGGCTGCTGGACAAGATCACCCTGACCGGTGACAGCACGGGCAAGAAGATCGGCACCCTGATCCTCGTCGCGCTGATCTTCGGCATCGTGAACTTCCTGGTCAAGCCGGTCGTCAAGCTCCTTAGTCTCCCGCTGCTGATCCTGACCCTCGGTCTGTTCACCCTGGTCGTCAACGCGCTGATGCTGATGCTGACCTCGTGGCTGGCCGACAAGGTCGACCTGAGCTTCCACGTCGACGGCTTCTGGACCGCGGTGCTCGGCGCCCTGATCATCTCGATCGTGTCCTGGGCGCTCAACGTCGTCCTGCCCGACGGGGACTGAGCCCCTCGTGACGTACCGCGTCTGCTTCGTCTGCACCGGCAACATCTGCCGCTCGCCGATGGCCGAGTCCGTCTTCCGTGCCCGCGTGGCGGAGGACGGGCTCGACGGCCGGGTCGAGGTCGACAGCGCCGGTACCGGCGGCTGGCACGAGGGCGACGGCGCCGACCCGCGCACCGTGTCGGTCCTCGAGGCTCACGGCTACGACGGCGACCACACGGCCCGCCAGTTCCAGCCGTCGTGGTTCTCCCGCCTCGACCTCGTCATCGCCCTCGACCACGGCCACCTCAAAGCCCTTCGCCGCCTCGCGCCCACCCCGCAGGACGCGGCGAAGGTGCGGCTCCTGCGCTCCTACGACCCGTCCGCGGGCGGCGACCTCGACGTACCGGACCCTTATTACGGGGGGATGGACGGCTTCGAGGAGTGCCTTGAGATGGTGGAGGCGGCGAGCGAGGGTCTGCTCACCGCGGTACGCGAGGACGTGGAAGGACGGGTGGCATGAGCGAGTCGACCGAGGGCAACGGCGAGGGCACGCGCGCGGTACGGGCGGGACTGCCCGAACCGGTCAGGAACGAACCCACCCTGCCGGGCCCGGCCTTCGCCGCCCACTTCCATCTGCCGGGCGAGGTGGGCGGTCCGTACACCTACGGCCGGGACGAGAACCCCACCTGGTCCCTCCTGGAGCGCGCCATCGGCGAGCTGGAGGCACCCGGGCAGGTCGGCCTCCAGACGCTCGTGTTCGCCTCGGGCATGGCCGCCATCTCCTCGGTGCTCTTCTCCCAGCTGCGCTCCGGGGACACGGTCGTCCTGCCGAACGACGGCTACCAGGTGTTGCCCCTGGTGCGCGCACAGCTCGAGGCGTACGGCATCGAGGTGCGGACCGCGCCGACCGGCGGCGACGCCCAGCTGGAGGTGCTGGACGGCGCGAAGCTGCTGTGGATCGAGACGCCGTCGAATCCCGGGCTCGACGTGTGCGACATCCGGCGGCTCGTCGAGGCGGCACACGCGCGTGGTGCCCTCGTCGCCGTCGACAACACCCTCGCGACGCCGCTCGGACAGCGCCCCCTGGAGCTCGGCGCCGACTTCTCGGTGGCCAGCGGCACCAAGCAGCTCACGGGGCACGGAGACGTCCTCCTGGGATACGTCACCGGGCGCGACGGCGAGGCGATGACCGCTGTACGACGCTGGCGCAAGATCGTCGGGGCGATCCCGGGCCCCATGGAGGCCTGGCTCGCGCACCGCTCGATCGCCACGCTCCAGCTGCGGGTCGACCGACAGAACGCGACCGCGCTCGTGCTCGCCGAGGCCCTGAAGGGGCGCCCGGACGTCACGGGGCTGCGGTATCCGGGACTGCCCGACGATCCCTCGCACAAGGTCGCCTCGCAGCAGATGCGGCGCTACGGGTGCGTGGTCTCCTTCACGCTGCCTTCGCGCGAGCGTGCGGAGCGTTTCCTCGACGCGCTGCGGCTCGTGGACGACGCGACGAGCTTCGGCGGAGTGCGTTCCACGGCCGAGCGGCGTGGGCGCTGGGGCGGGGATGCCGTGCCGGACGACTTCGTCCGCTTCTCGGTCGGCGCCGAGGACCCGGAGGATCTGGTGGCGGATGTGCTGCGCGCGCTGGACGAGTCGGCGCGCTGACGCCATGTTCTGCCCGTCCGTGGGGGTCCGGTACGCACAACGGACGGTCCGAGCCTCCCCCCTCGTGGCTCGGACCGTCCTCGGTTCCGCGCGCGAAGAACCGCGCAAGCAAGGCTAGTTGACTCTGCGTCAGTGTCCAATCACAGTAGCGACAGCGACCTATCGACATATTTATAGTTGGGCGCGGCCGGGGGGCCAGGAGCAGGCACTGAACGGGAGGGCGCGGCATGGATCTGGCCTTGTTGCGGACCTTCGTGACCGTGCACCGGGCCGGCTCCTTCACTCGCGCCGCCGCGTTGCTCGGCCTCTCCCAACCGGCCGTGACCTCGCAGATCCGTACGCTGGAGCGGCAGTTGGGCCGCCCTCTGTTCCTGCGACAGGCCCGCGGGGTGACCCCGACGACCATCGGCGACGAGCTCGCCCACAAGGCCGCGCCGCATCTGGACGCCCTGGTGGAGATCACCGAGACCGGCCTCGACGACGAGTCCTCTTTACGAACCCTCCACCTCGCCGGGCCGCCCGAGTTCGTCGCTGAACGGGCCCTGCCCGCGCTCACCGAGCTGACCGGCGAGGACGGCCAGGGCTTCGCTCTGCGGGCCTCCTTCGGGAACGCCGAGGAAACCCTGGAAGGGCTGGCCGCCGGGCATCACGATCTGGCCATCACCACGGCCCGTCCACGCGGCTCCCTGCTCACGGCGACTGCGCTCTGCGACGAAGTGCACGTCCTGGTCGCCTCCCCCCGCTGGGCGAAGCGGATCAGTACCGGGACCCTGCGCCGCAAGGGAGCGCCCGCCCTGGAGAACCTCCCGGTGATCGAGGTGCACGAGTCGCTGCCGTTCGTCTCGCGCTACTGGGCTTCCGTCTTCGACTCCCGTCCGGCGGCCCCCGGCACCGTCATCGTCCCCGATCTGCGCGCGGCGCTCGCCTGCGCGGCGGCGGGTGCCGGACTCGCGGTGCTGCCCAGCTATCTGTGCGCGTCAGCCATGGAACGCGGCGACGTCGTCGCCCTGCACCATCCGGCGGTTCCGCCGCTGCGGACGTACTTCCTGGTGGTCCGTACCGGCACGCTGGCGATGCCGCACATCGCGCGCGCTCACGACTGGCTGCTGCAAGCGGCTACGGACTGGTGCTGACCTGCGCTTTTCCTAGGGTCACCGGGTGAGTTCGGCCGATGACCGTTCGCGATGTTTCACGTGGAACCAACCGGGCCACATTTCACCCATGACCGTCCGACCCGTGGTCAAGCGCACCGCACGTGCCGTTCTCCTGCATGGCAACGACCTGATCCTGATCAAGCGCACCAAACCCGGCATGGATCCCTACTGGCTCACGCCCGGTGGTGGAGTCGAGCCGACCGACGCGACCGTCGTCGACGCTCTGCACCGCGAGGTGTACGAGGAACTCGGCGCCAAGATCACCGACGTGGTGCCCTGCTTCGTCGACACCGTCGAGCACATCGGCGAGGACGCCGCCGCGACCGGGGTGAAGGTCCAGCACTTCTTCGTCTGCCGTCTGGAGTCCATGGACACCTCGCTGCGGCACGGCCCGGAAATCGACGAACCCATCGGTGAGTACGAGATCGTGCGGGTGCCGTTCACCCGTATCGGGATCGCCTCCGTCCACCTCGTCCCGCTGTCCCTGCGGCACTACCTGGACGGGAACATCGAGGGCGTCCGTGCCATGCACGCCCCCGACCTGGGCTGAGATCAGTCCCCGATGACGACGAGCTCCTCCACGGAGTCGTGACGTATGCGGTTCGACGGAATGCCGATGTCCCGCAGGGCGTCCACACCCCTGCGGATCATCCCGGGCGGGCCCGAGACGAAGGCGTCGAACTCGTTCCAGGGGCCGTACTGGCGGATGGCGTCGGGGAGCTGGACACGCGCCAGTTGGTCGATGACCGCGCGGACCGAGAGCCACGGGTGGGACTGCTGGAGCCTGAGCATGGTGTCGATGTCGTACAGGTCGTGGTCGGTGCGGGCGCCGTAGAACACCTCGACCGGCCGGCGCTCGCCGTGTTCGGCCACGTCCTCGATCAGTGCCTTGATGGGCGCTATGCCGGTACCGCCGCCCAGACAGAGCAGTCCGCTGTCGGTGGTGTGGTCCACGGTCATCGAACCGGTCGGCGGACCGAGCCGGAGGATGTCGCCTGGCCGGGCACGGTGCACCAGGGCGTTGGAGACCCAGCCCGCCGGGACGGCCTTCACGTGGAACGACAGCAGACCGCCGGAGCGGGGCGCCGAGGCGAAGGAGTAATGCCGCCAGATCCGCGGCCACCACGGCGTCTCCAGGCTCGTGTACTGGCCGGCGAGGAACGGATAGGGCTGGTCCGGGCGGACGGTGACGACCGCGACGTCCGGCGTCCTGAGGTCGTGCGCCACGACCTCGGCGTACCACCAGGCCGGGGCACGCAGTTCGTCCGTGGCCGCCGCGTCGATCATCACCTGCGAGATCGTCGTGTACGTCCGGACCCAGGCCGCCTCCAGCTCCGGATCCCAGATGTTCTGGGCGTACTTGCTCAGCGCACCGATGAGGCACTCGCCGACGGCCGGGTAGTGCTCGGCCCGGGTGCCGTACTTGCGGTGGCCGCGGCCGAGGTTCTGCAGATAGTCGACGAGGACGGGGGTGTTGTCGATGTGCTCCGCCGCGGTGAGCAGCGCCTTGAGCAGCCGGTCCCGCTGGGTGTCCATCGCGGCGGGGAAGAGCGAGCGCAGGTCGGGGTGGCGGACGAAGAGGAGCGCGTAGAAGTACGAGGTGACCTTGTCGGCCACGGGGGCGACCTCCGCCATGGTCCGGCGGATGAGGATCGCGTCCGGGGAAGCCTGTTGGGCCTGCGCCGGGTTGGCGCGCTGCGGAGGTACACGCTGCTCCGGGGGCGGGGGTTCCGTCGGCCCCTCGTTCGGTATCGCGTGCGGGGTAGAGGTCTCTGCCGGGTGCGCCTGCTCGGCCGAGACAGGTGGCGCGGCGGGAGCGGGCGGTGGCGCTGGGGCAGGCGTTGGGGCTGGGGCGGGCTGCGGGGCGTCCTGTGCCGGTGGGGCCGTGTCGGCGCCCTGTGGGGTCCTGCCGACCGGGCGCAGCGCCGCCAGGCGGCTGCCCTCGGCCGTCTCCTGCTCGCTGCCCGGTGTCGGCTCCGGCTGCTTGTGGGGCGTGAACCAGCCGTCCCCGCCGCCGGAAGTGCCGTTGTCGGCCGACGCGGTGGTCGGAGCGTCCATGGTGTGCCTCGCCTCGAACATCTTTCGGTCGGTCTGCGCACTTCCTCGGTTGGAATGTGCCTGCTTTCCCCCGTAGACGGCTTGCTTTCCCTGTTCATGGCCTGGGCCAATGCGGCCACATTCAACCCGTATCCGCGCTCCATACGGACAAGTAAGGCGAGAGTGTGACATTGGCCGCAGTCCTCTCACCGCAGCCTCCCACTGTGTGGGGACGCCCGGCCGCATAACCGAAAACGCGGGTCTTCGATCTCTCCGTCCCATTAGGCTGCCGTGCCTTGTTCACGATCCGGGCAGGGGATATGCAGGGTCTGCACCTCACGCCGGACGAGAACCGGAGTCGACCCTACCGGTCAGCGCTCCGCACACAAATCCCCCCTCCCTCCCCCACGAATGAGGCGAGGAGCGAACCATCAATTGCTTCAATTACCGGGCGTGGCGCACCAATTCATAGGCATCCCACAGATCTCTGCCCGTGTAGGCGTGGGTCGCGAGACCGGACAGATGGCTGTCCGCATTGACCGCGACGGAGACCGGTACCGTGCCGAAGAGGTCCTTGTCCGAGGACGAGTCCCCATAGGCAACGCAATCGGCCCGGCTCACCCCGAACTCCTCGCACAGCCGGTCGGCGATCAGGACCTTGGCCGCGGCGCTGAGCACTCCGGCCGGATCCACCGGCTCGGTGAACGGCACGGCGGGAAAGCGCGATCCGTACGCCGCGTGGGCACCCCAGGTGGTGAGCCGCTCGACGAAGAAGGACGGCGAGAGCGATATGACGGCGCAATAGTCGCCGTTCTCCCGGATCTCCTCCCAGACGTCACGTATGCGGGCCAGCCACGGAGCGCCCTCGAAAGCGGCCGCCACATGGGCCTCGGTGAGCTCCGCCCACAGTTCACGCACCCGCGCGGCGTACTCGGGCGGCTCTATCAGCCCCGTCGAGATCGCCTGGTCGAGTGCCACGGCCTCGGCTTCCAGGCCTAGTTGCCGGGAGATCTCCACGGGCGAGGAAGTGCCGTACAGCAATGTGCCGTCGAGGTCGAAGAGATGCAGTCTGGACATGGTTCCCGAGGCTAGCCGGGTCGGATGAGGGCACCTCGGCGAGGATCCCTGAAGCGCTGTGACGACGACACCGCCGACGCCCAGGCGAGGACGCCGCCGGTGCTTCGCAGGGTCGGCGGATGCCTGCATTCGCTCATGTTTCACGTGAAACGCGCACCGTCTGCCGAGGTGCCGTGCAGTCGGCCACGACATGGCCAAAACCTCGAACATCACACCGGAAACAGGTGGACGCCGAGGGCGCCCGTCAGACAGCCTGACCTGCGTGTCGACACCTTCCCTCGCTGATCTGCCCATCCGCCGACTGACGCTGCGCGATCTCGCCGCCTGCGCCGACTTGTCCGAGGACCGGGGGTGGCCGCGCGAGGAGCACAAGTGGGGCTACCTCCTCACCTCCGGGAAGGGATACGGCATCGACGACCCCAACGGCGGCCTCGTCAGCGCCTGCGTCGTCACCGAGTACGGCCCGCAGGACCGCCCCGATCTGGGGGCCATCGGCATGGTCCTGGTCGCCGAACGGCATGCACGCCGAGGCATCGGCCGCCGACTGATGCGTCACGTGATCGCGGCGATGAGCACCACCCCGCTGACCCTGCACGCGACGCCCAACGGCCGCCCGCTCTACGAGGAACTCGGCTTCAAGGTCACCGGCCGGGTGGAGATGGTGCGGGGCCACTTCATGGCCTCCGGATACGAGCCCGCCGTCGCTACACGTGCGGCGACCGCAGAGGACCTCACGGCCATCCTCCGGCTCGACGCGGAGGTCTTCGGCGCCGATCGCACGCACATCGTGACGCGCCTGCCCGCCTTCGCCGACCAGTTGCGGGTCGCCGAGGAGAACGGCCGGATCATCGGGTACGCGGGCGCGTGGCCCAACATGGACAACCATGTCGTGGGACCGCTCATCGCCCGGGACACGGAGACGGCGAAAGCACTCATCGCCTCGCTGGCCGCCGACACCGACCTCAAGCTGCGTACCGACATCGACGTGCGGCACGAGGAACTGCTGACGTGGGTGAAGGAGCGTGGGCTGGCGTCCGTTGCCTTCAACTCGGTCATGACCTACGGGATTTCGGAGTTGCCCGGTGACTGGAGCCGGCGGTTCGCACCGGTGACGGTGGCGGCAGGGTGAGGGACGACCTCGTGGTGACGGCTTGCTGAGAGCAGCCGTAGGGGTGATGCCGGGTCCCGGTCGGGACCCGGCATCGTTCTGCGCGGCTCGAGGTGGCTGGTGCGGCTCGGTGTCGCCTGTCCGGATCAGTGGTGGACGGCTGCCCGCCGCTCAGCCGGTACGGCCCCTGCCACGACCTCGCTGGGCGTGTCGGCTCGGCGCTCCAGGGCGGCCGAGAGCAGCGCGAGCCCCAGGGCGGCAGCGGCCAGGACGGCGCCCACCCAATTCGGAGCGGTGTAGCCGAGACCGGCGCCGATGACGAGGCCGCCGAGCCAGGCGGAGAGCGCGTTGCCGAGGTTGAAGGCACCGATGTTCACCGCGGCGGCGAGTGTCGGGGCGCCGTGCGCCTGGTCGAGGACGCGCTTCTGCAGCGGTGGGACCGTGGCGAATCCCAGGGCGCCGATGAGCGCGATCGTGACGGCCGCGAGGACCTTGTTGTGCGCGGTGAGCGTGAAGAGCGCGAGGACGACGGACAGGGCGCCCAGAGACAGGTACAGCAAGGGCATCAGGGCGCGGTCCGCGTACTTGCCGCCGATGAGGTTGCCGCCGACCATGCCGAGGCCGAAGAGGACGAGCAGCCAGGTGACGGAGCCGTCGGCGAATCCGGCGACGTGGGTCATCATCGGCGCGATGTAGGTGATGGCCGCGAAGACACCGCCGAAGCCGAGCACCGTCATCGCCATGGCGAGCAGGACCTGGGCGTTCTTGAAGGCGGCCAGTTCGTGGCGCAGGTGCACGCCCTCCGGCCTGGGCATGTCGGGGACGAGCTTGGCGATGCCCAGCAGGCCCAGGACGCCGAGCGCGGCGACGAGGGCGAAGGTGACGCGCCAGCCGACGGTCTGCCCGACGAGGGTGCCCAGTGGGACGCCCACCACGTTGGCGACGGTGAGGCCGGTGAACATCATCGCGATGGCTCCGGCCTTCTTGTCCGGGGCGACCAGCTCGGCCGCCACGACCGAGCCGATGCCGAAGAAGGCACCGTGGGCGAGCGAGGCGACCACCCGGCCGATCAGCATGACGCTGAAGGCGGGGGCCAGGGCGGACAGTAGGTTGCCGACGATGAAGAGCCCCATGAGCAGCATCAGCATGCGCTTGCGGGAGACCTTGGTGCCGAGCACCGTCATCAGCGGAGCACCGAACATGACGCCGAGCGCATAGCCCGTCACCAGGAAGCCGGCCGTAGGGATGGAAACCCCGAAGTCACCCGCGACCTCGGGCAGCAAGCCCATGATCACAAACTCGGTGGTTCCGATTCCGAAGGCCCCGATCGCGAGAGCCAGGAGCGCGAGAGGCATGAGGGACTGCACCTTCCAGGTAATTGCAGGAGCGCTTTACAGTCGAAGACAATACTTGCATACGCCTGATGTTTGCAAGCGCCGACTATTGCGGACCTGCTCTATCCTGGCTTCAGCCGTTCCGGGACGAAGGAAGCGCCGATGACAGCGACGGACCCCGCACTCACCGCCCTCGCACAGGGCTGGTGCGCCCTTTCCCTGTTGCACGGGAGGATCGAGGCCCATATCGAGCGGGCCCTCCAGGCGAAGCACGACCTCAGCGTGCGCGAGTACTCCCTGCTCGACGTCCTCAGCCGACAGCACGACGGAGACGGCGGCCATCTCCAGATGAAGCAGGTCGCCGACGCCGTCGTCCTGAGCCAGAGCGCCACCACCCGGCTGGTCACCCGCCTCGAGGACCGCCACCTGCTCACCCGCTACCTGTGCCCCACCGACCGCCGAGGCATCTACACCAACGTCACCGAGGCAGGACTCCAGCTCCTCGACGAGGCTCGGCCGACCAATGACACCGCCCTGCGCGAGGCCCTCGACGAAGCGGCCAGGAACCCCGAACTGGCCCCCCTGGTCCGGGTCGTGGAGTCGCTGAGCGTGCCCGCATAGGCTGGCCGGCATGGGAGATCTTGAAATACGCCCTGCCGTCGCCGCCGATGTACCCGCGATCGTCGCCATGCTCGCGGACGACCCGCTGGGCGCGCAGCGCGAGTCACCGGACGACCTCGCCCCCTACCTGACCGCCCTGGATCGGCTCGTCGCAGACCCGAACCAGCACCTCGTCGTGGCCGTCCGCGAGGACCGCGTCGTGGGCACGCTCCAGCTCACGATCATTCCCGGGCTGTCCCGACGCGGCTCCACCCGGTCGATCATCGAAGGCGTCCGCGTCCACGCCGACGAGCGTGGCAGTGGTCTGGGTACGCAGCTCATCGAGTGGGCGGTCGATGAATCACGGCGCCAGGAATGCCAGTTGGTGCAGCTGACCTCCGACGTCACCCGCACCGACGCCCATCGCTTCTACGAGAGGCTGGGCTTCGAGGCCTCACACGTGGGTTTCAAGCTGCCGCTCTGATACTCAGGCCCACCATCCCGGCCCGTGGGGGCTTGTTTCACGTGAAACAAGCCCCCACCGCTCAGCCGATACCGCGCCACCCCTCCGGATCCACCCCACCCGGCACAGGTGAGCCCTCGTCGTACGGCTGACGCGTGAACACGAACGAGCCGAGGTCCAGATGGCTCACACCGCCGTCAGGCCGTCGTATGGCCCTCAGAAGCTCTCCGGCGAAGTAGCCCTCAAGGCCGGTCCACGTGCCGTCACCGTTCCTGCGAAAACGTGAGCGGCGGCCGATCCCGCTCAGCGGATCCAGCGAGACACCACCCTCGGTCGTCAGCCGCAGGGTGAACGCATGCGTCCCCCAGTACCACGGCCCCGCCAACTCCAGCAGAGCTGCGTCGACTTCGGGCAGAGGACGCCACGGCTCGGGAATCCGCGGCTCGGCCTCCGCGACGATTCGTACGAGGTCGGCGCCCACGGAACCCAGCAGTGGCCCGGAGGTGCAGTTGGCCAGCACCACCGCGGCCACGTCGTCCGCCACGCTGATGGTGAGGTTGGCCAGGAATCCCGGCAGGGACCCCGAGTGCCCGACGAGCAGTCGGCCGTCCCGGCTCTGCACCTGCATCCCCAGACCGTACGTCGCACCGTCCAGGACATCCGCGGCCTCGGCCGGAGCGGCGGGCGTTCGCATCTCCCGCACCGTCTCCGCACTCAGCACCCGGTCGTCGCCTTTCGCCAGGAAGGCCGCGAACTTCGCCAAGTCGCCGGTGGTGGACCAGAGTTGGCCCGCCGGGGCCATCCGACCGAGGTCCTCGGTGGGCTCCGGAAGCATCACATCGGCCCAGGGATGCACCGCCCAGCCACCCGCGTGCGGCGCCCGCGGCTGGGCACTCGTGCTGTCGAGGCCCAGGGGTTCAAGCACTTCACGCCGGAGGACGTCCTCCCATGCGGCGCCGCGCAGCTTCTCGACCAGCGCGCCCAGCAGGGTGTAGCCGGGGTTCGAGTAGTGGAAGCGACGGCCGCCCGGGTGCAGGAAGGGCTGCTCGCCGAGCACGTCGGTCAGTTCGGGCCGCAGCGAGCCCGGGCTGCGCTCCCACCACGGCCCCGGCGACTCGGCCGCCAACCCGGCCGTGTGAGCGAGGAGTTCGGCAAGGGTGGCCTCCCCCGCGCCGGTGCCGGGCAGATGCTTCTCCAGCGGGTCGCCGAGGTCGAGCAGTCCCTCGTCGCGCAGCCGCAGCACGAGTACGGCGGTGAAGGTCTTGGTGATCGAGCCGATCCGGTACTGCACGTTCTCGTCCGGCCCGTGCCCGTCCACCGACGTCCGCGAGCCGTGCCAGACGGCCCGGCCGTCCCGCACGACCGCCGCGACCAGGGATGGCGTACGTCCCTCGGCCTGGGCGACGGCGATGCGGTGCAGCAGCGCCCGGCGCGTGCCGGGAAGCAGCTCTTTCTGAGATGTCGTCATGGGCCCAGTCCACCCCGCGGAACACCGCGGCGTCGAACGCTTTGGGCCGGAGACAGGCGGCTCAGGTCTGGGCCATGTCCACGAAGCGCGAGTAGTGGCCCTGGAAGGCGACCGTGATCGTAGCCGTCGGGCCGTTACGGTGCTTGCCCACGATGATGTCCGCCTCGCCGGCGCGCGGCGACTCCTTCTCGTAGGCGTCCTCGCGGTGCAGCAGGATCACCATGTCGGCGTCCTGCTCGATGGAGCCGGATTCACGCAGGTCGGACACCTGTGGCTTCTTGTCGGTGCGCTGCTCGGGGCCACGGTTGAGCTGTGAGAGCGCGATCACCGGGACCTCGAGCTCCTTGGCCAGGAGCTTGAGGTTACGAGACATGTCCGAGACCTCCTGCTGACGGCTCTCGGAGCGCTTGCCGGACTGCATCAGCTGCAGATAGTCGATGATCACGAGCTTGATGTCGTTGCGCTGCTTCAGCCGACGGCATTTCGCGCGGATCTCCATCATCGACAGGTTCGGGGAGTCGTCGATGTAGAGCGGCGCGGCCGAGACCTCGGGCATCCGTCGGGCCAGCCTCGTCCAGTCCTCGTCCGTCATGGTGCCGGAACGCATGTGGTGCAGGGCCACCCGCGCCTCGGCCGACAGCAGACGCATCGCGATCTCGTTGCGCCCCATTTCCAGGGAGAAGATGACGCTCGGCAGGTTGTTCTTGATCGACGCCGCCCGCGCGAAGTCCAGCGCCAGCGTGGACTTACCCATGGCGGGGCGGGCCGCGATGACGATCATCTGGCCCGGGTGAAGACCGTTGGTGAGCGAGTCCAGGTCCGTGAATCCCGTCGGCACACCGGTCATCTCGCCCGTGCGGGAGCCGATCGCCTCGATCTCGTCGAGCGCGCCCTCCATGATGTCGCCGAGCGGCAGATAGTCCTCGCTGGTGCGCTGCTCGGTGACCGCGTAGATCTCGGCCTGGGCGCGGTTGACGATCTCGTCGACGTCGTCGTCGGCCGCGTATCCCATCTGGGTGATGCGGGTGCCGGCCTCGACCAGACGGCGCAGGACCGCGCGCTCGTGCACGATCTCCGCGTAGTACTCGGCGTTGGCCGCCGTCGGCACCGTCTGGACAAGGGTGTGCAGATACGATGCGCCGCCGACCTTGTTGATCTCACCGCGCTTGGTCAGCTCGGCCGCGATCGTGATCGGGTCGGCCGGCTCGCCCTTGGCGTAGATATCGAGGATCGCCTGGAAGATCGTCTCGTGCGCCGGCTTGTAGAAGTCGTGTCCTTTGATGACCTCGACGACGTCGGCGATGGCGTCCTTCGACAGAAGCATGCCGCCGAGGACGGACTGCTCGGCGTCGAGGTCCTGCGGCGGGACACGTTCGAAGGACGTACTCCCGCCGTCCCATTCACCGCTCTCCCGGCCGCGGTCGTGCTGCTCGTCGCGACCTCGGCCACCCTCGCCGCGGCGGCGCGAGGCAGGCAGGCGATCACTGGGACCGCTGTCGGCCCACGGATCGTCCAAGGGCTCGGAAATGCTCACCGAGCCACCTCCTCCCGTCCGCGGAGCGGACCTCGCCGTGCTTCTCTTTTTCTACGGCACGGCACTGACAAATAAGAGGCCCAACTCCGGTTCTGGCGCGTCGGTTTTGTGATGGTTTCCGGGCCGACAGACGGAGTGGGCGCCGGACCACGGTAGGCCCGACGGCACCGTCAGCCAATCTGGTTATCCACAGGCCATGTGGACGACGGCCCCGATGCTGTGGAGAACTCCCCAAAACCTGTGCACGACCCGGTGGACAGGCCTGTGAACAAGCTCGCGGTTCTCATCCGGGACCAGCCCTGACCAGCACTCTTCCCATCCACCGGCTGTGCAGAAGAAAAACTTTCCCAGTCGGGCCAAGATCACATCGAACGGCACACGAAAGCGCACGCGACGACAAGGCAAGTAAGGGTCATTAACACATTGCATCTCTTACCTGTGGACGATTAGATTGGTGCTCATGACACATGCTCCGGCGACCACGCGCGCCACACGGCGACAGCATGACCGAGAGATCGTCGCTCTGGCCGTCCCGGCCTTCGGGGCGCTCGTCGCCGAGCCGCTCTTCGTCATGGCCGACAGCGCGATCGTGGGCCATCTCGGCACGGCGCAACTCGCGGGACTCGGGGTCGCCTCGGCCCTCCTCATGACAGGCGTCAGCATCTTCGTCTTCCTCGCCTACGCCACGACCGCAGCCGTCGCCCGACGTGTCGGAGCCGACGACCTGCCGGCCGCCATCCGGCAGGGCATGGACGGTATCTGGCTGGCACTCCTGCTCGGCGCCGTGGTCGTCGCCGTCGTCCTGCCCACCGCACCGGCCCTGGTGGAACTCTTCGGCGCCTCGGACACCGCCGCCCCGTACGCGACCACCTATCTGCGGATCTCGTCCCTCGGCATCCCGGCCATGCTCGTCGTCCTCGCCTCGACCGGCGTTCTGCGCGGACTCCAGGACACGAAGACACCGCTGTACGTCGCCGTCGGCGGCTTCGTCGCCAACGCCGCCCTCAACGTGGGGCTCGTCTACGGCGCCGACCTCGGCATCGCCGGCTCCGCCTGGGGCACCGTCATCGCCCAGTTCGGTATGGCTGCCGTGTACCTCGTGGTCGTCGTCCGCGGGGCCCGCGCCCACGGCGCCTCGCTGCGCCCCGACGCCGCAGGTATCCGGGCTTCGGCGCAGGCCGGCGTCCCCCTGCTCGTCCGCACCCTCTCGCTCCGCACGATCCTGATGATCGCCACGGCCGTGGCCGCCCGTCTCGGCGATGCCGACATCGCGGCGCACCAGATCATCCTGTCGCTGTGGAGCCTGCTCGCCTTCGCCCTGGACGCCATCGCCATCGCAGGACAGGCCATCATCGGCCGCTACCTCGGCGCCGGCGACGTCCAGGGTGCCCGCGAGGCATGCCGCCGCATGGTGCAGTGGGGCATCGCGGTGGGCGTGATACTCGGCCTCGCCGTCGCGGCGGCCCGTCCCGTATTCCTTCCGCTGTTCACGAGCGACTCCGTGGTGAAGGACGCGGCACTACCCGCTCTACTCGTGGTGGCGCTCGCCCAGCCCATCTGCGGGATCGTCTTCGTTCTGGACGGCGTCCTGATGGGAGCGGGCGACGGACCCTACCTCGCCTGGGCCATGGTCCTGACCCTGGCGATCTTCACACCTGTGGCCCTACTCATTCCCGCGCTCGGCGGTGGCCTCACCGCGGTCTGGGGAGCGATGACGCTGATGATGGCGGTACGCATGCTGACCCTCTGGCTGCGGTCCCGCTCGGGCCGCTGGATCGTCACCGGAGCCACGCGCTGAACAGAGGGCCACGCTGAATCACGCGTGGCACGCCGACTGTTTCACGTGAAACCCTCTGTTTCACGTGAAACACACCTCGGTCAGGGCGCACACAAGAAGGGCCGCACCCGAAGGTGCGGCCCTTCTCAGCTGCTCAAACCAAGCGCAGCGTCACGCAGCGACGACCTCGATGTTGACCTTGGCGGCCACCTCGGGGTGCAGACGCACGGACGTCTCGTGGGCGCCCAGCGTCTTGATCGGCGAACCGAGCTCGATGCGGCGCTTGTCGACCTCGGGGCCACCGGAAGCCTTGATCGCCGAGGCGATGTCGGCCGGGGTGACGGAACCGAAGAGACGACCGGCGTCGCCGGAGCGAACGGCCAGACGAACCTTGACGGCCTCGAGCCGGCCCTTGACCTGGTTGGCCTGCTCGATGGTCTGGATCTCGTGGATCTTGCGAGCACGACGGATCTGCTCGACGTCCTTCTCGCCACCCTTGGTCCAGCGGATAGCGAACTTCCGCGGGATCAGGTAGTTGCGAGCGTAGCCGTCCTTGACGTCGACGACGTCGCCCGCGGCACCGAGGCCGGAGACCTCGTGGGTAAGGATGATCTTCATTGGTCGGTCACCCTTCCCTTATCGCGCGGTGGAGGTGTAGGGCAGCAGCGCCATCTCACGGCTGTTCTTGACGGCCGTGGCGACGTCACGCTGGTGCTGCGTGCAGTTGCCGGTCACGCGGCGGGCACGGATCTTGCCGCGGTCGGAAATGAACTTCCGCAGCATGTTCGTGTCCTTGTAGTCCACGTACGTGACCTTGTCCTTGCAAAAAGCGCAGACCTTTTTCTTAGGCTTGCGCACAGGCGGCTTCGCCATGGTGTTTCTCCTGTGTGATCAAGAAGTGTGGGTACGACCCACCCTCGGCCCGAAGGCCTAGAAGGGGGGCTCGTCCGAGTAGCCGCCGCCCTGCTGGCCGCCGCTGGGGCTTCCACCCCAGCCGCCGCCACCGCCGCCGCCCTGGTTGCCACCGGCGGGAGCGCCGGTCGCCCAGGGGTCGTCGGCGGGAGCGCCGCCGCCCTGCTGGCCGCCGCCGGAGTTTCCACCCCAGCTGCCGCCGGCCTGGCCGCCGCCACCGCCGCTGTAACCACCCTGACCACCGCGGCCGGCGCCGCCGGCAGTCTTGGTGACCTTGGCCGTGGCACTGCGCAGGCTGGCGCCGACTTCCTCGACGTCCAGCTCGTAGACCGTGCGCTTGACGCCCTCACGGTCCTCGTAGGACCGCTGCTTCAGCCGGCCCTGCACGATGACGCGCATGCCTCGCTGGAGCGACTCCGCGACGTTCTCCGCCGCCTGACGCCAGACCGAGCAGGTCAGGAACAGGCTCTCGCCGTCCTTCCACTCGTTGGTCTGCCGGTCGAAGGTGCGGGGGGTGGACGCGACACGGAACTTCGCGACCGCCGCACCGGAGGGGGTGAAGCGCAGCTCGGGGTCGTCGACAAGATTGCCGACGACCGTGATGACGGTCTCGCCTGCCATGGGGAACCTCTCGGCGGGTTTGCTGCTCTGGCTGCTTGGTTGCTGCTACTCGAATCCCGAGATCAGCTGAGCGGGAGGCTCAGTGGTTCTCGGGGCGGAGGACCTTGGTCCGGAGGACCGACTCGTTCAGGTTCATCTGGCGGTCGAGCTCCTTGACGACCGCAGGCTCGGCCTGCAGGTCGATGACCGAGTAGATGCCCTCGGGCTTCTTCTTGATCTCGTACGAGAGCCGACGACGGCCCCAGGTGTCGACCTTCTCGACCTTTCCGTTGCCCTCACGGACGACGGAGAGGAAGTTCTCGATCAGGGGGGCGACAGCGCGCTCCTCCAGATCGGGGTCGAGGATGACCATCACCTCGTAGTGACGCATGTGGAACCCACCTCCTTTGGACTCAACGGCCACGGTCGTTCCGTGGCAGGAGGGTTGTAATGCGTACGCAAAGGTATCGGCAGCCACTGACAATCGGGGCTTCCTCGCGGTAGTCCCGGTCGTGACATGGGCAGACACCAGTGCAGACGGTACAGAGTACCCGCACCTTGGCTTCCGGTTGAAATCCGGCCGCCAAGAACGACAATCTGTACACATCGGGTGTGTATGGCGCTACGATGCGCCGCCTTTCGCAGGAGGTGCCCTATGGCACAAGCATTGCGACCCAACACCGTCGGAGGCCTCTTCGCCACGGACGGCAAACCCCACCCCCTCCAGGACACCCTGCTCGCGGTGACCCTGGTCCTGGGGCTCACGTCGTTCATCACGGCGATGTTCCACAGCCTGCACCTCATCAGCTCCTGGACCGGACTGGTGGGGATCCTCGTCGGCGCGTACGGCCAGTGGATCTCGGAGACGACCCGTGAACGCTTCGGACTGATCCTCGGTCTCGGCGCCTCGGCGATCGGCTTCTTCCTCGGCATGGCGCACGGCGGCCTCTTCGGCGGACTCCTCAGCTGACGCCTCGGGCACCGCCCCCTCAACAGCACACAAAGCACCGCGGAACGCCTCGGCGGCCCACCGGCCGGGGCGCAGGTTCCGTACGCCCAGTCGGGGCGCTCGCCAGGCGCAGTAGGCTTCGGCGCGAGAGCCGGAGCCCCTGTACCCATGGGGACACACCAGCCCGAGGAGCGCCCCGAATGAGCCTGACCCTGAGGACGATCAGCCGCGAGCAGCATCTGGCATACATCCAGAGCCTGCCGTCGGCTAGCCACATGCAGGTTCCGGCCTGGGCAGACGTCAAGGCGGAGTGGCGCTCCGAGAGCCTCGGGTGGTTCGACGACAAGACCGGCGAGTTGGTCGGTGCGGGCATGGTCCTCTATCGGCAGCTCCCCAAGATCAAGCGCTACCTCGCCTATCTGCCCGAGGGCCCGGTCATCAACTGGTTCGCGCCGAATCTGACCGACTGGCTGGAACCGATGCTCGCGCACCTGAAGCACCAGGGCGCCTTCTCGGTGAAGATGGGCCCGCCGGTGATCATCCGGCGCTGGGAGGCCACCTCCATCAAGGCCGGCATCCAGAACCCCGACGTGAAGCGGCTGCGCGACATCGAGGCCGACTTCATCGAGCCGCGCGCCTTCGAGGTCGCCGACAAGCTCCGTCGCATGGGCTGGCAGCAGGGCGAGGACGGGGGCGCCGGCTTCGGCGACGTCCAGCCCCGCTACGTGTACCAGGTGCCGCTGGCAAACCGGTCCCTGGAAGAGGTCCACAAGAACTTCAACCAGCTGTGGCGCCGCAACATCAAGAAGGCCGAGAAGGCCGGTGTCGAGGTCGTCCAGGGCGGTTACCAGGACCTCGAGGAATGGCAGCGGCTCTACGAGATCACGGCCGTGCGTGACCACTTCCGGCCCCGCCCGCTGTCGTACTTCCAGCGCATGTGGACGGCCCTCAACAACGAGGACCCCAACCGCATGCGGCTGTACTTCGCCCGCCACAACGGCGTGAACCTGTCGGCGGCGACGATGCTGATCGTCGGCGGACACGTCTGGTACTCCTACGGCGCCTCCGACAACATCGGCCGTGAGGTCCGGCCCTCGAACGCGATGCAGTGGCGGATGCTGCGCGACGCCTACGCGCTCGGCGCGACCGTCTACGACCTGCGCGGCATCTCCGACTCGCTGGACGAGACCGACCACCTCTTCGGCCTGATCCAGTTCAAGGTCGGCACGGGCGGCCAGGCCGCCGAGTACCTCGGCGAGTGGGATTTCCCGCTGAACAAGCTGCTCCACAAGGCGCTCGACATCTACATGTCGCGCCGCTGAACCCCGGCTGTTTGCTTCGATAGCTTCGACACGTTCGTTCGCTTCCATACCTCTGATACACCGCAGCCACGAGAAAGGTTCCAGGTCCGGCCATGGCGCTCACGCTCTACGTCGACACCGCGCGCTGGCGTGCGCACCACAAGCACGTGCAGGACCAGTTCCCGGGTCTCGTCCCGGTCTGCAAGGGCAACGGCTACGGCTTCGGGCACGAGCGGCTGGCGGAGGAGGCCACGCGGCTGGGCTCGGACGTCCTCGCGGTCGGCACGACGTACGAGGCCGCGCGCATCAAGGACTGGTTCGGCGGCGACCTGCTGGTGCTGACGCCGTACCGGCGCGGCGAGGAGCCCGTGCCGCTGCCGGACCGGGTCATCCGTTCGGTGTCGTCGATCGACGGGGTCTACGGCCTCGTGGGCGCCCGCGTGGTCATCGAGGTGATGTCCTCGATGAAGCGTCACGGCATCAGCGAGCAGGACCTGCCGCAGCTGCACTCCGCCATAGAGAACGTCCGTCTCGAGGGCTTCGCCATCCACCTGCCGCTGGACCGCACGGACGGCTCGGACGCCGTCGAGGAGGTCATCGGCTGGATGGACCGGTTGCGTGCGGCGCGCCTGCCGCTGCACACGATGTTCGTCAGCCACCTCAAGGCCGAGGATCTCGCCCGGCTCCAGCAGCAGTTCCCGCAGACCCGCTTCCGTGCCCGCATCGGCACGCGGCTGTGGCTGGGGGACCACGAGGCCACCGAGTACCGCGGGGCGGTCCTGGACGTCACTCACGTGGCCAAGGGCGACCGGTTCGGCTATCGCCAGCAGAAGGCGGCCTCGGACGGCTTCCTGGTCGTCGTGGCGGGCGGTACGTCGCACGGAGTGGGCCTGGAGGCTCCCAAGGCGCTGCACGGCGTCATGCCGCGCGCCAAGGGCGTGGCCCGCGCCGGCCTCGCCACGGTCAACCGGAACCTTTCTCCGTTCGTCTGGGGCGGCAAGCAGCGCTGGTTCGCCGAGCCACCGCACATGCAGGTGTCGATCCTGTTCGTCCCCTCCGACGCCCCGGAGCCGAAGGTCGGCGAGGAACTGGTGGCCCATCTGCGGCACACCACCACGCAGTTCGACCGGATCGTGGACCGCTGAGCGTCGTACGGACGACTGAAGAGCCGTACACAGACAGCCGAAAGGCCGTACACGGGCCTCCCGTGTACGGCCCTTCGCGTGAGTCGACCACGCCTTGTTCGCTCAGAGCGAACGGTCTGGGGAAGAGGCCGGATCACCCCACTCCACCTGTGGCCCCCCGAAGTGGGCGGCGTGGCGCGGGGGATGAGCCGCGGGGCCCAGGACGAACACGTCCTCCGCACCGTCGAGCACACCTCCCGAGGGGTCGTCGTCGCCGGCCCGGCGCACCACGTCCCGCTCCGGCATCCAGATGTCACGCACCACCACGGCACACAGGTACAGCGTCCCGAGCAGGTGCAGCCCGATGGCCCAGTGATAGCCGTCCTGGGGCAGGCCCTTGTGGGCGTCCGCGCTGGTCGTGTACGCGAGGTACATCCAGATCCCCAGGAAGTACGCCACCTCGCAGGCCTGCCAGATCAGGAAGTCCCGCCACTTGGGCCGCGCCAGTACGGCGAGGGGGATCAGCCACAGGACGTACTGCGGCGAGTAGACCTTGTTGGTGAGGATGAACGCCGCGACGATCAGGAAGGCCAGCTGGGCGAAGCGCGGCCGGCGTGGGGCGGTCAGGGTGAGCGCGGCGATGCCGACGCAGGACAGCAGCACCAGCAGCGTGGCGAGCGTGTTGACCGTTTCGGTGCTCAGCGGGTCGGTCGAGTTCTGGGCCAGGATCAGCCAGAAGGACCCGAAGTCGACGCCCCGTTCCTGGCTGAACTCGTAGAACTTCGACCAGCCGTCCCAGGCGAGGAGCATCACCGGAAGGTTCACGACCAGCCAGGAGACGGCGGCACCTCCCAGTGCCTTTCCGAAGTCCCGCCACTTGCCCGCGCGCCAGCACAGCACGAACAACGGACCCAGGAGGAAGACGGGGTAGAGCTTGGCGGCCGTGGCGAGACCCAGCAGAACGCCGAAGGCGAGAGAGCGGCCCCGCGACCACATCAGCATCGCCGCGGCCGTCAGGGCGACCGCCAGCAGGTCCCAGTTGATGGTGGCGGTCAGCGCGAAGGCGGGCGCCAGGGCGACCAGCAGCCCGTCCCAGGGCCGCCGGACGTGCGTACGGGTCACGCACACGGCGATGACGGCGGCGCACGCCATCAGCATCCCGGCGTTGACCATCCAGTACCACTGCTCCTGGTCCTGGATGCTGCCGCTGCCGGGCGTGAGCCAGGAGGCGACCTCCATGAACACACCGGTCAGCACCGGGTATTCGAGGTACTCCATGTCGCCGTTGAGCTTGTCGAAGTACGGCACGAGCCCGTCGGCGAAGCCGCGCCCCGCGTAGAGGTGCGGGATGTCCGAGTAGCACGCGTGCGTGTACTGCGAGCTGGCGCCGAAGAACCAGCCGCCGTTGTAACAGGGCGCCTTCTGGACCAGGCCGAGGGCGAACATCCCGATCGCCACGAGCGCGATGATGCGCACGGGAGTCCACCAGGACGTCCCTAGCAGCGCACGCCGCCCGATCGGGCCGCCGATCAGCTCACTGCCACTCGCGGCGATCTCGTCGTCCTTGGTCGGCCGCACCGGGTCCGGCTCGTGCACGCTCGCTTGCGTCGATTCTGCGCTGGGCATGGGGCACATCCTGCCGTACGTCTCTAGGAATACGCCGAGGACCGCCGCACCTGGTGGGTGCGGCGGCCCATGTTTCACGTGAAACACCCTCGGCGGGCGATATGGCGGCTAACCGCTCGATCCTCCGAAGATGCCTCCATTGCCGTTGCCTCTGGTGTTCCCGGTTGACTCCGTGGCCGTCGGCGTGGAGCTCGTGCCGCCGTCCGTGCCGCCGGTATTCGTACCTCCGGTGTCCTCGCACTGGAAGCCGAAGCAGCTCTCCGTCGCCGAGGGCGAGGGAGCGGTGAGGGACGGGCTCGGCGTCGGAGTCGGCGTCGGGGTCGGCGTCGGGGTCGGGGTCGCGGTGACGGTCGGGGTCGGGGAGGGCGCGCCCTGCTCGTCCTGGACCTCGCCGATCTTCTCGGCGTTCGGGAAGCCGGGGTCGTTGGCGTTCTTGAGGGCGACCTTCATGTACTCGGTCCAGATCGACGTGGGGATGTCACCACCGTGGATGGAGTCCTCACCCGCCGTGCCGTTCATGGAGAGCAGCTTGCTGCTCTTGGGGTCCTCTCGGAACATCGCGATCGATGTCGACAGCTGCTGGGTGTAGCCGACGAACCAGGCCGACTTGTTGCTGTCGGTGGTACCGGTCTTGCCGGCTGCCGTACGACCCAGCGCCTTCGCGTTCTGACCCGTACCGTTCTCGATGACGTTTTCGAGGAGGTCCGTGACGTTGTTCGCCACGTTCTCGGGCATAGCCAGCTTGATCTTCGGCTTGTCGAAGCCCGGCAGAGGCTGCCCGTCCTTCTTGACCTCAGTCACCGAGTACGGATCGGCCTGCTTGCCGGATGCGGCGAAGGTGGCGTACGCGTCCGCCATACGGATGGCACTCGGGGTCGAAGTACCAAGGGCAAAGGAGGGATTGCCCTTGTAGTCGGCGAAGCTCCCATCGAGGATGCCGGACTTCGAGGCCACGCTCCGTACCTTGTCCATCCCCACGTCCATGCCGAGCTGCACGAACGGCGTGTTGATGGATTGCTCCATCGCCTTGCGCAAGCTGATGTAGCCCCAGGGATAGTCGCTCTCGTTCTCCTGGTAGAAGACCGAGTTGTCCTTCTTCAGGACGTAGCTGCCGTCGTTGTTCGTGACCCTCAGATGGTCGTTGCCGTTGTACTTGCTCAGCGGCGAGACACCGACGTCCGGATCCTTGTAGGTGCCGTGCTCCATGGCCGCCGCCATCACGAACGGCTTCCACGTCGAACCGACCGGCACACCCGAGGTGTCCGCGTTGTTGTTGAAGTGGTCGTTCTCGTACCCCGCACCGCCGTACAGCGCGACGATCGCACCGTCCTTGGGCCTGACCGACGCCCCGCCGAACTGAACGTGCTTGTCCAGCTCACGCTTCTCCGGGTCGATCTTCGCGTCCTCGATCTTCTTCACGGCCTTGGCGAGGGCGTTGACCTTGTCCTTCTCGAAGGTCGTGTAGATCTGATACCCGCCCTTGTCGAACTCGGTCCTCGAGATGTCCGAGTGGGCCAACACGTACTTCTTGGCCGTGTCGACCAGGTAGCTGATCTGGCCGGTCATGTTCTTGGTCGCCTTGAGCCCCTGGGGCATCGGGTACTTCTTGGTGGCCGTCTGGTACTCGGCGTCCGTCAGATGCTTGTCGTTGTGCATCTGCTCGAGGATCCAGCCCCAGCGGTACTTGGAGCGCTCGGTGTTCTTGGCCTTGGTCGCCGCAGGGTCGTAACTGGTGTTGTCCACGGGGTCGTAGTACGTCGGGCCCTTGAGCAGCGCGGCCAGGAAGGCGCACTGGCTCGGCGACAGGTCTGCCGCGTCCACGCCGTAGTAGGTCTGCGCAGCGGCCTGGATGCCGTACGCGTCACGGCCGTAGTACGAGGTGTTCAGGTAGCCCTGGAGGATCTCGTCCTTGGTGAGCTTCGTGCCCACCTTTATGGAGATGAACATCTCCTTGAACTTCCGGGAGACCGTCTGCTCCTGGCTCAGGTAGGTGTTCTTCACGTACTGCTGGGTGATCGTCGAACCACCCTGCGTGTCACCGCCCCGCGCCATGTTGGCCAGTGCTCGGGCGATACCCATGGGGTCGACGCCCGAGTCGGAGTAGAAGCTCTTGTTCTCGGCCGAGATCACGGCCCACTGCATGGCCTTGGGAATCTTGTCGATCGTGACGTTCTGCCGGTTCGCACCGGCTCCCGTCGCGACCATCTGGGAGCCGTCCTCCCAGTAGTAGACGTTGTTCTCCGACTTGGCCGCGGCGTTCTCGCTGGGGATGCCGACCATGGCGTACCCGATACCCGCGATCGCCACCAGACCGCCGAAGAACGCCAGGCACAGTCCGGAGACGAGCTTCCAGGACGGCATCCAGCGCTGCCAGCCGTACTTGCCGGCGCGCGGATAGTCGATGAACCGGTTCTTGCTCGAGGCGGCGGCTCGGCCCCGTCCAGGACCGCTCGGGCCGCCGGGGCCACCGCGTCGGGCGCCACGGCCGGCGGGTTCGGCCGCTCTGCGTCGGCTGCCCCCGCCTCTCTGGGCCGCGCGCCGGGCATCGGCGCGGCCGCCGAACGGCCGCTCCTCGCCCCCCGACCCGTATGAACCCGACCCGTACGAGTCGGAAGGCGACTCGGTGGCGCCACGCGGTGTCGCACGGCGGCCGGAGGACGAGCCGGACTGGCCGCGTCGGGCCGCGGCACGTCCGCCTCCCTGCGGCTGCGGCGGTTTGCGACGGTGCTCGCTCATCGAACGACTACTCCTCGGGCAGGCGCACCTTTGCGCGCCTGGAAACGGCGGCTGGTTTCCGGTCCCCCCGAAGTACGGATGTGGTCGCTTTCGCATTCACCCGTACTGCACCGAGGACGACGACGCCCCCACGCGTCACTCGGTTCCCGGTGGTGTGCATGCCGCACAGACTACGCACCGTCAAAACCCGCCTAGCCCCGAAGTTCACCCCAAATCAGGCAACTTGCCTCGGATGAATAAGTGATGTGATCCCGTTCACCATCCCCCCACTTGTCCCGTGCGGATGGCCGTTCTATCGTCGTGATGTATCGAGTCGATACATCAGAGCGGCATAAGCGAGTCAGAGACGAGGAGGCGAGAGGATGAGCCGACGCTCAGGGATCCTTGAGTTCGCCGTACTCGGCCTGCTCCGCGAGTCCCCGATGCACGGCTATGAGCTGCGCAAACGACTCAATACGTCACTGGGCGTGTTCCGTGCGTTCAGCTACGGCACGCTCTACCCGTGTCTCAAGACGCTGGTCGCCAATGGCTGGTTGATCGAAGAGCCGGGACACGCTCCTGAAGACGCTCTCGCCGCATCACTCGCGGGACGTCGCGCCAAGATCGTCTATCGGTTGACGGCGGAAGGTAAGGAGCACTTCGAGGACCTGCTCTCGCAGACCGGCCCCGACTCGTACGAGGACGAGCACTTCGCCGCGCGTTTCGCCTTCTTCGGCCAGACGTCGCGCGACGTACGCGTACGCGTGCTGGAAGGCCGCCGCAGCCGGTTGGAGGACCGGCTGGACAAGATGCGCGTCTCCTTCGCGCGCACCCGGGAGCGCCTCGACGACTACACGCTTGAGCTCCAGCGCCACGGAATGGAGTCCGTGGAGCGCGAAGTGCGCTGGCTGAACGAGCTCATCGAGAGCGAGCGGGCCGGACGGGACCTCAAGGGGTCCGCCTCCGGGGGGTCCGCTCAGCCCTCTCAGCAGAACAACACATCTGGAGCGCCGGGCAACCTGCCACGGTCCGGGGACACCCCCCGGCCCGATACGCCCGACGACACCACCACGTGAGCGCCCAGTCAGGGCCTCACTCATACACACAGGGAGCAACCGGAATGGGTTCGGTCCGCGTAGCCATCGTTGGCGTGGGCAACTGCGCCGCGTCGCTGGTCCAGGGAGTCGAGTACTACAAGGACGCCGACCCGGCGACCAAGGTCCCCGGCCTCATGCACGTCCAGTTCGGCGACTACCACGTCGGTGACGTCGAGTTCGTCGCCGCCTTCGACGTCGACGCGAAGAAGGTCGGCCTCGACCTCTCGGACGCCATCGGTGCCAGCGAGAACAACACCATCAAGATCTGCGACGTCCCGAACAAGGGCGTCACGGTTCAGCGCGGCCACACCCTCGACGGTCTCGGCAAGTACTACCGCGAGACCATCGAGGAGTCCGCCGAGGCCCCGGTCGACGTCGTCCAGATCCTCAAGGACAAGCAGGTCGACGTTCTCGTCTGCTACCTGCCCGTCGGTTCCGAGGACGCGGCGAAGTTCTACGCCCAGTGCGCCATCGACGCCAAGGTCGCCTTCGTCAACGCCCTTCCGGTCTTCATCGCCGGCACCAAGGAGTGGGCGGACAAGTTCACCGAGGCGGGCGTCCCGATCGTCGGCGACGACATCAAGTCGCAGGTCGGCGCCACCATCACGCACCGTGTGATGGCGAAGCTGTTCGAGGACCGCGGTGTCCGTCTCGAGCGCACCATGCAGCTCAACGTCGGCGGCAACATGGACTTCAAGAACATGCTGGAGCGCGACCGCCTCGAGTCCAAGAAGATCTCGAAGACGCAGGCCGTCACCTCGCAGATCCCCGACCGCGACATGGGCGCCAAGAACGTCCACATCGGTCCCTCGGACTACGTGGCCTGGCTCGACGACCGCAAGTGGGCCTACGTCCGCCTCGAGGGCCGTGCCTTCGGCGACGTCCCGCTGAACCTGGAGTACAAGCTCGAGGTCTGGGACTCCCCGAACTCCGCGGGTGTCATCATCGACGCCCTGCGCGCCGCGAAGATCGCCAAGGACCGCGGCATCGGTGGCCCGATCCTGTCGGCGTCCTCGTACTTCATGAAGTCCCCGCCGGTCCAGTACTTCGACGACGAGGCCTACGCCAACGTCGAGAAGTTCATCAAGGGTGAAGTCGAGCGCTAAAGGCGCCGAGGCTCATTGAAAATCGCTCCTGCCAGGGCTGTGTCGAGGGTCCCCGGGTTGTACCGCCCGGGGGCCCTGTCCTTATGTGAGGCTGTGCGCCATGGCCGTCGTACGTGACCTGCGCGTCCTGCTGCGTTTCCAAGGCTTCAGACGCCTGCTCGCCGTACGTCTGCTCTCCCAGGGCGCCGACGGCGTCTACCAGGTCGCACTCGCCGCCTATGTCGTCTTCTCCCCGGAGAAACAGACCTCGGCCACCGCCATCGCCTCCGCCATGGCCGTCCTGTTGCTCCCCTACTCCCTCGTGGGCCCCTTCGCCGGCGTCCTGCTGGACCGCTGGCGCCGCCGCCAGGTCTTCCTCTACGGCAACCTGGTGCGCGCCCTGATGGCCACGGCGACCGCCGTCCTGATGGTCAGCCATGTGCCGGACTGGCTCTTCTACGTCTCCGCGCTGTGCGTCACCGCCGTCAACCGCTTCGTCCTGTCGGGCCTGTCCGCCGCCCTGCCGCGTGTGGTCGACTCCGAGCGCCTCGTCCTCGCCAACTCCCTCTCCCCGACCGCCGGCACACTCGCCGCGACGGCCGGGGGCGGCCTGGCCTTCGTCGTACGCCTGGTGTTCGCGGACTCCGACGCCGCGGTCGTGCTGCTGGGCGCCACCCTCTACCTGTGCGCGGCGCTTGCCTCGCTGCGCATGTCGCAGGAGCTTCTGGGCCCCGATCAGGAGTTGGTGCGGCCCGGCCTCTCAGCCGCCCTCTCCGGCACCGCGAACGACCTGATGGCCGGCGTACGCCACCTCGCCTCCCCACCACGCCGACGCGCCGCCCGGGCGCTCGCCGCGATGACGCTCATGCGGTTCTGTTACGGCGCCCTGCTGGTGATGCTGCTGATGCTCTGCCGGTACGAGTTCTCCTCGACCACCGATGACGGACTCGCCCTGCTGGGGTTGGCGTTGGGCATCTCCGGTGCGGGCTTCTTCGTGGCGGCCGTGTTGACGCCCTGGGTGGCGGGGCGGCTCGGTCCCGGGCGCTGGATCGCCGTGTGCGCAGCGTCCGCCGCGATCCTGGAACCGGCTCTCGGCCTCCCTTTCGCCGTCGCGCCCATGCTCGTCGCGGCGTTCGTCCTGGGTCTGACCACGCAGGGCGCGAAGATCGCGACGGACACCATCGTGCAGTCCTCGGTCGACGACGGGTTCCGGGGCCGGATCTTCTCCGTCTACGACGTGCTGTTCAACATCGCGTTCGTGGGCGCGGCCGCGGTGGCGGCCCTGATGCTGCCGCCCGACGGGCGTTCTGTGGTGCTGGTGGTCACGGTGGCCGTTATCTACGGGGCAGTTGCAGTGGCTATGGCCCGCTTTGAACTCCAGTAAGTGTCACATCAATGACACAGAGTCCCCCTGGGTTGCAGGAGTGTCAGTGGGGCCCGGTAACTTACGTGCGTCTTACTCGCTCCTTATGCGTGCCACACGCCCATGTTCTAGGGGGAACCCCAAGTGACTACTCCGCCGCCCCAGGGCCAGAACCCGTACGCCCAGGGCCAGCAGCTCCCGGCCCCGTACCCGCCCCAGGGCGGCAACCCCTTCGCCCAGGGCCAGCCGGGCGTTCCCCCGCAGGGCGGCGCCCCGTACGCGCCGGTTCCGCCGACCCCTCCGGCCCGGCGCTTCAACAAGAAGCTGCTGCGCATCGCCGGCTTCATCGTCGTCGCGATCCTCATAGCCGGCGGCAAGTGGTTCTTCGGCCAGACCGACGCGGAGACCACGTCGGTGGGCAGCTGCATGCACAACGAAGGCACTCAGGTCAGCCCGGACCTCAAGACGGTCGACTGCGGCTCCAGCGACGCCGAGTTCAAGGTCGTCGAGAAGTTCGAGGACACCAGCGACAGCGACAAGTGCGAGGCCGTCAAGGAGGCCGAGATCTCCTACTACCAGACGGGTGACGGCCACGACGTGGTCCTCTGCCTGAAGGAAGTCTAGTAACTCCCGCAGCAACGCCGAGGGGCGCTGTTTCACGTGAAACAGCGCCCCTCGGCGTATCCCGGGGTCATGTTTCACGTGAAACATGACCCCGTCTCACTGTCTCAGCTCTGCTCGGCCCACCACTCCTTGAGCGCCTTGGCCGCAGCGTCTTCACCCATCGGCCCGTTCTCCAGGCGCAGTTCCAACATGTGCTTGTAGGCGCGGCCCACGGCCGGGCCGGGCCCCACGCCGAGGATCTCCATGATCTGGTTGCCGTCCAGGTCCGGGCGGATCGAGTCGAGCTCCTCCTGCTCCTGGAGCTGGGTGATGCGCTCCTCCAGGCCGTCGTACGCACGGGACAGCGCGGCCGCCTTGCGCTTGTTGCGCGTGGTGCAGTCGGACCGGGTCAGCTTGTGGAGGCGGTCGAGGAGGGGACCGGCGTCACGGACGTAGCGGCGGACCGCGGAGTCCGTCCACTCACCCATGCCGTAACCATGGAAACGCAGGTGGAGTTCGACCAGCCGCGAGACGTCCTTCACCAGCTCGTTGGAGTACTTGAGAACCGTCATCCGCTTCTTGGTCATCTTCGCGCCGACCACCTCGTGGTGGTGGAACGAGACCCGGCCGTCCTCCTCGAAGCGGCGCGTACGCGGCTTGCCGATGTCGTGCAGCAGGGCGGCCAGCCGCAGGACCAGGTCGGGTCCGTTCTCCTCGAGCGCGATCGCCTGCTCGAGAACGATCAGCGTGTGCTCGTAGACATCCTTGTGCCGGTGGTGTTCGTCGCTCTCCAGACGCAGCGCCGGCAACTCGGGCAGGACGTGGTCAGCGAGCCCGGTGTCGACCAGCAGGGTCAGCCCCTTGCGGGGGTGCGCGGAGAGGATCAGCTTGTTCAGCTCGTCCCGTACTCGCTCTGCCGAGACGATCTCGACGCGCGCCGACATCTCCTTCATCGCGGTGACGACATCGGCAGCCACCTCGAAGTCGAGCTGGGCGGCGAAGCGCGCGGCCCGCATCATCCGCAGCGGGTCGTCGGAGAAGGACGCCTCGGGAGTGCCGGGCGTACGCAGCACACGCGCGGCGAGGTCGTCGAGCCCGCCGTGCGGATCGATGAACTCCTTCTCCGGCAGCGCGACCGCCATCGCGTTCACGGTGAAGTCACGCCGGACCAGGTCCTCCTCGATGGAGTCGCCGTACGACACCTCGGGCTTGCGCGAGGTCCGGTCGTACGCCTCCGACCGGTACGTGGTGACCTCGATCTGGTAGCCGTCCTTCTGCACCCCGACCGTGCCGAAGGCGATCCCGACCTCCCATACGGAGTCCGCCCATGGGCGCACGATCTTCAGTACGTCCTCGGGGCGGGCATCGGTCGTGAAGTCCAGGTCGTTGCCGAGCCGGCCGAGCAGCGCGTCCCGGACCGAGCCGCCGACCAGGGCGAGAGAGAACCCGGCCTCCTGGAAACGGCGGGCAAGGTCATCGGCGACAGGGGCGACCCGCAGCAGTTCACTTACCGCGCGGAGCTGCACCTGGCTCAGGGCACTGGGGGTGTCTTCGTTGGCGTTCGGCACAACAGAAGAGGGTACGTGGCCCGGGCGACGCCGAGCGCCTCCATTAAATCTGCACAGCCAGGTATGTGAGGCTCACCCCTCAGGCGGGCGGAATCGCTCCTCTCTATACGCGCACATACGGGACGCCCCGGACTCTTCCTCCGATCTTGTGGAGCAGTCCGCGGCACTTCCCCTCAGCGAGCATCGTTACCATGCGTGGACGCACATTCCGACGACCACTGACGACGACGAGGGACGGGCGAGCGCGTGGCCGAGGCGGCAGACTTCCAGGGGATGAGTCCCTCACCTGCCCGCCGCTGGCTGCGGCGCACCGGAGCCCTGCTCGCCGGGGCGCCTCTGCTGGCCGGCCTCCTCCAGTTGCCCGCGGCCGCACCCGCGGCGGCCGCGTCCGGCTCGAGCACGGTGGCCGTCGCCCTCGACACGCTCACCCCCAGCGCCCCCACGGACGGCGACACGCTCACCGTGTCCGGCACCGTGACCAACAACGGCAAACAGGCGGTCACCGACGCCCAGGTGGACCTCCGCGTGGGCCCCACGATCGGCACCCGCTCGCAGATCGACACCGTCGACAAGCGCACCGACTTCCAGCCGGGGCTCGACGGGAGGATCGTCGGCGGCAAGTACATCAAGAAGTTCACCAAGCTCACCCCGGGCGTCGCCCAGGACTTCAGCATCTCCGTGCCGGTCGACGAGCTGGATCTCGGCTCGGCCGGCGTCTACCAGCTCGGCGTCTCCCTGACCGGTGAGACGTCCGCGCAGCAGTGGCAGCAGGTGCTCGGCATCCAGCGGACGTTCCTGCCCTGGCAGCCCGAGGACGCCGACACGAAGACGAAGACGACCGTCCTGTGGCCGCTCGTCTCCACCGTCCACATGACGGCGGAGACGGGATCCAACGAACAGCAGACGCCGGTCTTCCTCAACGACGACCTCGCCAAGGAGATCTCCCCGGGCGGCCGCCTGGAGCAGCTGCTGTCGCTGGGTAAGGAACTGGACGTCACCTGGGTGATCGACCCGGACCTGCTGGCCTCCGTCGACGCGATGACACGCGCCTATCGCGTCGAGTCGGGCAGCACCACCGTGGCGGGCACGCACCAGCGGGTCGCCATGGCATGGCTTGCCGAGCTGCAGGAGGCGGTGACGGACAGGGAGGTTGTCGCCCTCCCCTTCGCCGACCCCGACCTGGCCTCCCTCGCGCACAACGGCACGACCGTCACCGGTTCGCTGAACCACCTCAAGGAGGCCACCGACGCGGTCGCCAACACGGTGGAACCGATCCTCCACGTGACGCCGACCACCGACTTCGCCTGGCCGGTCGAGGGTGCCATCGACCCCTCGATCGTGAAGGTCGCCACCTCCGCCGGCGCCGACAAGGTGATCACGCGCAGCGACAGCCTGGAAGAGACCGGGGGCCTGACGTACACGCCCTCGGCGGCCCGTCCGATCGGCGGCGGCACGACAGCGGTGGTCGCGGACGCGCGGCTGTCCACGGCCTTCCAGGGCGATCTGACGAAGGCCTCCGCCACGACGCTCGCCGTACAGAAGTTCCTCGCGTCGAGCCTGGCGCTCAACGCCCAGACCGGCAAGCAGCGCAGCATCGTCGTCGCTCCGCAGCGCATGGCGACGGCGAGCCAGGCACGGGCGATGGCCGAGGCGGTGTCGGCCCTCCAGGACGGGAACTGGTCGCAGGCCCAGGGCCTCACGTCGGCGGCCGCCGCCAAGCCGGACACGAGTGCCACCACCAGGGTCCCGTCGGCGTCCGCCTATCCGTCCTCGCTGCGCAAGCGGGAGCTGCCGAAGGCGGCGTTCGAGCAGATCGCGACCACGCAGGACAAGCTCGCCAGGTTCAAGGTGATCCTCACCGACTCGTCCCGGGTGGTGACCCCCTTCGGCCGGGCCATGAACCGCGAGATGTCCACGGCGTGGCGCGGTCGCGCCGCCGAGGCGAACCGCTACCGCAACGCCGTGGAGCTGTACCTCAACTCCCTGGTCTCCCAGGTCAAGCTGATCGACAAGTCCGAGACCAAGCTCTCCGGGCGCAGCGCCACGATCCCCGTGACCGTGCAGAACAACCTGGTGCAGGGCGTCGAGCACCTGGTGTTGCGGCTCAGCACGACGAGCCCCACCCGCCTCAAGATCGGCGACGGCGAGTACCAGGAGAAGCAGGTCGCGGTCTCCGGCGGGCACAGCCAGTCGGTGAAGTTCACCACCTCCGCCCAGGCCAACGGCAAAACCACGGTGACCGCCCAGCTCTTCACGGAGGACGGCCAGGCCTACGGTGACCCCGTCCAGTTCGACGTGAAGGTCACCGAGTTCACGGCCACGGTGATGCTGGTCATCGGCGGCGGTTTCCTGCTGCTGGTCCTCGCCGGGTTCCGGATGTACACCCAGCGCAAGCGCGCCGCCGCCCGGGAGGCCGCAGAGGACGACCCCGGCGAGACCAGCGAGGCCGTGGACGCCACGGAGAACCCCGCGGACTCCGAGGACCGTCCCGAGAACGAGTCCGGCACCCTGCGCGGGGCAGACGACCCGGAGCAGCCGAGTGACCCTGCGCCGGACACCGCAGCGGAAAGCGCCGACCCGTCCGGCACGGGTGAGAGAGTGGACCGTTGAGGATGTCGTGGCCGCCGGTGGGCCCGGGACGATGAGGTGGGGTAACCATGAACGCGCCGTACGACGGTGACCGCGGCCAGGCCGCGGACAGCTCGGGCTACCCCGACGGCCCGCCGCCCGAGCATGGTCAGGTGCCGCCGCAGCCCCCCGCGGACATGTACCTCCAGGACGCCTACGACCAGGACCCCTACCGGGCGCAGGACCTCTCCGCCCAGGACCCGGTCGCCGAGGCGCTCTACGACCGCGCCGCGCACCCTCCGCCACCCCCCGGCACGTACCAGCCGCAGCAGCCGCTGTACGCCCAGCCGCAGCAGTCCCCGTACGCACCGGACCCGCACGTGTGGGCCCAGACGCCGGCCCCCGAGCCGGAGGGCCCCACCCAGTACCTGCCGTACGGCGACAACCCCCGCACGACTCAGTACGTCGGCGTCGACGACCTCGTCACGCACTCCGCCGAGGAGCGCCACGAGCCGGACGCCTTCGCCCACCTCTTCCGTGACCAGCAGCAGGGTGGCGGCCAATCGCCGTACCAGCCCCCGTCGGTCCCCGGCCCCTCCCCGGCACCGGTCCCGGGCGCCGTGCCCCCCATGCCGCCCTCCGCGGACAGGACCATGAACCTCGGCACCGCCCCCGTACCGCCTCCGGCCGCACCGGCTCCGGCGAAGAAGGGCGGCAAGGCCACGGGCCTGCTGAAGTCCAGCGCGGTGATGGCGGCGGGCACGATGGTGTCCCGGATCACCGGGTTCGTGCGCTCCGCGATGATCGTCTCCGCTCTCGGTCTGGGCCTGCTGGGTGAGTCCTTCCAGGTGGCCTACCAGCTGCCGACGATGATCTACATCCTGACCGTCGGCGGCGGCCTCAACTCCGTGTTCGTCCCTCAGCTGGTGCGTTCCATGAAGGACGACGAGGACGGCGGCGAGGCGTACGCCAACCGGCTGCTGACGCTCGTCATGGTGATCCTCGGCGTGCTCACCGTGCTCGTCATGTTCGCCGCGCCGCTCCTGGTGCGAGCTTTGTCGAACCCGCTGGCCAGTAATCCCGCGGCCAATGAGACCGCCGTCACCTTCACCCGGTACTTCCTGCCCTCGATCTTCTTCATGGGCATCCACGTGGTGATGGGCCAGATCCTCAACGCCCGCGGCCGGTTCGGCGCCATGATGTGGACGCCGGTCCTGAACAACATCGTCATCATCGTGACGCTCGGCGCGTTCCTGTGGGTGTACGGCACGTCCGAGCGCTCCGGGATGACGGTCCAGAGCATCCCGCCCGAGGGCGTCCGACTGCTCGGTGTCGGCGTCCTGCTCGGCCTCGTCGTGCAGGCCCTCGCGATGATCCCCTACCTGCGTGAGACCGGCTTCAAGGTGCGTCTCCGCTTCGACTGGAAGGGTCACGGCCTCGGCAAGGCCGCGATGCTCGCCAAGTGGACGATCTTCTTCGTCCTCGCCAACCAGGCCGGCGCCCTTGTCGTCACCCAGCTGGCCACCGCGGCCATCACGGACTCCGGCGTCCCCGGCACCGGCTTCAGCGCCTACGCCAACGCCCAGCTCATCTGGGGCCTGCCGCAGGCCATCATCACCGTCTCCCTGATGGCCGCCCTGCTGCCCCGCATCTCCCGCTCGGCCGCCGAGGACGACGCGGGTGCCGTGCGCGACGACATCTCCCAGGGCCTGCGCACGACAGCGGTGGCCATCGTGCCGCTCGCCTTCGGGTTCGTCGCTCTCGGCATCCCGATGTGCACTCTGATCTTCGGCTCCTCGGGCGCCGACCAGGCCACGAACATGGGCTTCATGCTGATGGCCTTCGGCCTCGGCCTGATCCCGTACTCCGTGCAGTACGTCGTCCTGCGCGCCTTCTACGCCTACGAGGACACCCGGACGCCCTTCTACAACACGGTCATCGTGGCGGCCGTCAACGCCGTCGCGTCCGCCGCCTGTTACTTCGTACTGCCGGCGCGCTGGGCGGTCGTCGGTATGGCCGCCTCGTACGGTCTCGCCTACATGATCGGCGTCGGCGTCGCCTGGAGCCGTCTGCGCAAGCGGCTCGGCGGGGACCTGGACGGTGCCCGCGTGATGCGGACGTACGCCAGACTGTGCATCGCCTCGGTACCGGCGGCAGTCCTCAGCGGCGCGGTCTGTTACGGCATCGGCCACACGCTCGGCCAGGGTGTCGTCGGATCGTTCGCCGCCCTGGTCGTCGGCGGGGTCGTGCTGCTCGGGATCTTCTTCGTGGCCGCTCGCAAGATGCGCATCGAGGAGCTGAACTCCCTGGTCGGCATGGTGCGCGGACGGCTGGGGCGCTGATAAACGGGTACGCGCACAACCATCGTCCGCCACCGTGTGTCGTGCATAGCGTCGGACTGTGGGCACAATTGGGTTCGGCGTCGGACGGCGCGCACGGAAGTCGGTCGGCGCGCATCGAATGGGGAGGCAGGAACGACGGTGGCGGAACGCAGCACGGCTGCCGTCGACGTGGCAGACAACAGCGGCGACGAGCCGCTGACCGCACAAGCGGACCAGTCCACGGCCGACGGGGAGGCCCAGAATCGGGAGCGGGACACGGACAACGAAGAGGCACAGGGGAGTGGCGGGACCGAGAGTCCCGGGAAAGCCTCACCGCCCGAACTGCACAGCGGCCACAAGCTCGCCAGACGCTACCGGCTCGAGGAGTGCGTCACCCGTCTGGACGGCTTCAGCAGTTGGCGTGCGGTCGACGAGAAACTCCGTCGCGCGGTCGGCGTCCACATCCTGCCCGCGGACCACTCACGGGCTCGTTCCGTCCTGGCCGCGGCGCCGTTCGTCCGCGCTGCTCGGTGACCCTCGCTTCGTTCAGGTCCTGGACGCCGTCGAGGAGAACGATCTCGTCTATGTCGTCCACGAGTGGCTGCCCGATGCCACCGAGCTGACCACGCTTCTGGCCCCCGGGCCGCTGGAGCCGCACGACGCCTACCAGATGGTCAGCCAGATCGCCGCTGCCATGGCGGCCGCCCACCGCGAGGGCCTCGCGCATCTGCGCCTGAACCCGAACGCGGTGCTGCGTACTTCGAGCGGCCAGTGGCGCATCCGCGGCCTCGCCGTGAACGCCGCGCTGCGCGGGATCACCTCCGACACCCCGCAGCGCACCGACACGGAGGCGATCGGTGCCCTGCTGTACGCGGGGCTCACCCAGCGCTGGCCGTACGAGAGCGACGCCTACGGCCTGTCCGGGCTGCCCAAGGACGTCGGTCTGATCGCCCCGGACCAGGTACGGGCCGGCGTGCACCGCGGCCTGTCCGAGCTGTCGATGCGCGCACTCGTCAACGACGGCGCGACCGCCTCCCGCCACGAGTCCGCGTGCGCCACGCCCGAGGAACTGGTGAAGGCGATCGGCGAGATGCCCCGCATCCGTCCGCCGGAGCCGGCGTTCACCGCGCCACCCGAGTACCAGCGCACGACGTACCAGCAGGGCACCTACGGCCGCCCTGCGCCGCACCCGGGCGCCACGCAGGTGATGGCGACCCCTCCGCCCCCGCTGCAGAGCCGCACCGGCAGAGCCCTCAAGTGGGCCGTGTCCGCCCTTCTGATCGCCGCGCTGGGCCTGGGCAGCTGGCAGCTCGCGGACGCCCTCATGGACCAGGGCAACAAGTCCGACGACACCAACCAGACACAGACGACGGACGACAACGACAAGGGCAGCGACAAGCCCAGGCCGACCAAGACGCTCGGCATCAAGGAAGCCCAGGAATACGTCGCGAGCGGCGTCGCCCAGGCGCCCGGTGACGTCAAGCTGACCTACGACGGCGACAGTTCCACGTACTGGCGGACCAAGCGCTACAACGCCGGTCCGACACTGGCCCCTTACAAGCCGGGCGTGGGCATCGTCTATGACCTCGGCTCGTCGCAGGAGATCTCGACCGCGTCGATAGGGCTCCGGTACCCGGGCAACAACACGACCGTGAAGCTCTACGCCACGGACTCTCTCTCACCCTCGACGGGCGTCGACGGGATGACGGAGATCGGAACCGCAACCACCAAGGGCAACTCTCTTACAGTGAAGGCGTCGAAGACCGTCAAGACGCAGTACGTGCTGCTGTGGATCACGGCCGTGCCGTACGCGCCGACGGACGGGTTCAGCGGGGCCGGCTACAAGCAGGCAGTGACCGACGTGACGTTCAAGGGCTGAGCGCACCGCAACCCAGGGGAGGGGGTCCGATGGCAGATGGCACCGCATACGGCGACGCAAGCGATCAGGACCTCCTCGCCTGGCATGTGGACGGCGATCCCGACGCCTTCGGCGAGCTCGTACGACGTCACCGTGATCGCCTGTGGGCGGTGGCCCTGCGGACGCTCGGGGATCGCGAGGAGGCCGCTGACGCCGTCCAGGACGCCCTGGTCTCCGCCTACCGGGCCGCCCACACCTTCCGCGGCCAGTCGGCCGTCACGACGTGGCTGCACCGCATCACGGTGAACGCCTGTCTCGACCGCGCCCGCAAAGCGGCCTCCCGCAAGACGTCCCCGGTCGACGACACCGAACGTCTGGAGCAGCTGCTGGAGCCGCACGAGTCGGCCTCGGCGCCCGCGGAGCGCAATGATCTGCACCGCCAGCTCCTGGAAGCTCTCGGCACGCTTCCGCCCGACCAGCGGGCAGCCCTCGTCCTGGTGGACATGCAGGGATACCCGGTGGCCGAGGCCGCCCGCATGCTCGACATCCCGACCGGCACGGTGAAGAGCCGCTGCGCCCGCGGCAGAGCCAGACTCCTCCCCCTCCTCACCCATCTGCGGCCGGAAAACACCGGTGCCGGCAGAGAACCGGGCGGGGGACGGAACCAGGTGCAGGGGACATCCGTCCCACCCGCAGCGGAACCTCGTGCCAGAGGCCCCCGTGAGACAGGTCCAGGCGATTCAGCTGCTGTGAAGGGCGGAGGTGGGCGAGCATGACATCAACAGACACGGCCGGGCACCCGGACGTCGAGGAGATCTCCGACCTCACCGAAGGCCTTCTCCCCCCGTCCCGGACCACGGACGTACGACGGCATCTGGACGAATGCGAGCTCTGCGCCGACGTCCACGCGTCCTTGGAGGAGATCCGGGGTCTGCTCGGTACGATGCCGGGCCCCCCGCGTATGCCCGACGATGTCGCGAGCCGCATCGACGCCGCCCTGGCCGCCGAGGCTCTGCTCAACGCCACAGTCCCCGACACCGTGGATGTCCCCGCGCTCGCCGAGGCGCATGTTTCACGTGAAACATCGGTGCCGACGGACCGGCCCGCCGGGCGCCCCCGCAGCTCCACCACGGGCCCGGGCCGCAAGGACCGCTCCCGTGACGGGCGCCGCAGGATCGCCGTTCTCGGCACAGTGTTCACGGTCGCCGCTCTGGGGCTCGGTTCGGTGCTGTTGTCGTCCTTCAACGACGGCAAGCCGTCCGGCCCGTCCACGCAGGCCGACGTGTTCTCCGGGAAGAAGGTCGAGACCGAGGTCTCCGCGCTTCTGACGCAGAACTCCAAGGAACGCTCTCGTGCCCCCCAGAGTCTCGGTGTGAACACCGTCCCCGAGAACAACCTCAAGAACAAGATCATCCCTCGGGTGCCTGCGTGCGTCCTTCAGGGCATCGGTCGCGCGGACGAAGCGCTGGCCGCCAAGAAGGGTACCTACGACGGCGACCCGGCGTACCTCGTGCTGATGCCCCACGCGAAGGACACCAGCCGTGTCGATGCCTACGTGGTCGACGCCGCCTGCGAAACGGATTCCTCGTCCTCGGCGAAGGTTCTGCTGACGCACTCCTACACACGGCCCGCAGACTGACACTTCACGCGCGATTCACGGGCTGACCCTTCACCACCGGCCGACGTGGTATCCCGTACGGTGTCGCCTCTCCGTGTGCCCGGACACACCGGGAATGCGCGCCCCTTAGGATCCGTTGGGTGGGGTGAGAGTTCTGAGAGGGGCTCCCACCGGCCGTACTGACGCAGTCCAGAGACGAGGAACCCAGTCGTGAGCGACGTCCGTAACGTGATCATCATCGGCTCCGGGCCTGCCGGCTACACGGCGGCGCTCTACACCGCGCGCGCGTCGCTGAAGCCGCTGGTCTTCGAGGGCGCCGTCACCGCAGGTGGTGCGCTGATGAACACCACCGAAGTGGAGAACTTCCCGGGCTTCCAGGACGGCATCATGGGCCCCGAGCTCATGGACAACATGCGTGCCCAGGCCGAGCGCTTCGGCGCCGAACTCATCCCGGACGACGTCGTCAACGTCGACCTGACCGGCGAGATCAAGACCGTCACCGACACCGCCGGCACGGTCCACAAGGCGAAGGCCGTCATCGTCACCACGGGCTCGCAGCACCGCAAGCTCGGCCTGCCCAACGAGGACGCCCTCTCCGGCCGTGGCGTCTCTTGGTGTGCGACCTGCGACGGCTTCTTCTTCAAGGACCACGACATCGCCGTGATCGGCGGCGGTGACACGGCGATGGAGGAGGCCACCTTCCTCTCGCGCTTCGCCAAGTCCGTGACGATCGTCCACCGACGGGACACCCTGCGCGCCTCCAAGGCGATGCAGGAGCGCGCGTTCGCCGACCCGAAGATCAAGTTCGTGTGGGACAGCGAGGTCGCCGAGATCCAGGGCGACCCGAAGCTGGCCGGCCTGAAGCTGCGCAACCTCAAGACCGGCGAACTCTCGGACCTCCCGGTGACCGGCCTGTTCATCGCAATCGGCCACGACCCGCGCACCGAGCTCTTCAAGGGCCAGCTGGAGCTGGACGAGGAGGGCTACCTGAAGGTGGAAGCCCCCTCAACGCGCACCAACCTGACGGGTGTCTTCGGCGCCGGCGACGTCGTCGACCACACCTACCGCCAGGCGATCACCGCGGCCGGCACCGGCTGCTCCGCCGCCCTCGACGCCGAGCGCTTCCTCGCCGCCCTCGCGGACGAAGAGCAGGCGGAGCCCGAGAAGACCGCTGTCTGACCCTCCCTCCCACCCCACCCCGCACAACCAGTTAAGGAGCCCGCCGTGGCCGGCACCCTGAAGAACGTGACCGACGACTCCTTCGAGCAGGACGTCCTCAAGAACGACAAGCCCGTACTGGTGGACTTCTGGGCCGCCTGGTGCGGTCCGTGCCGCCAGATCGCTCCGTCCCTCGAGGCGATCGCCGCCGAGTACGGCGACAAGATCGAGATCGTCAAGCTCAACATCGACGAGAACCCGGGTACGGCCGCCAAGTACGGCGTCATGTCCATCCCGACCCTGAACGTCTACCAGGGTGGCGAGGTCGCCAAGACCATCGTCGGTGCGAAGCCGAAGGCCGCGATCGTTCGCGACCTCGAGGACTTCATCGCCGAGTGACGTTTCGCATGACACCTGAATGATGTTTCACGTGAAACACGAGTGGGCCGGCCCGTGAGGGCCGGCCCACTGTCGTTACAGCGGCCGTAGCGCCGGTTCCTTCTGCACGGCGCCCAGGAGCCGGTCCAACGCCATCTCCACGTCTTCCTTCCAGGAGAGCGTCGTCCGCAGCTCCAGCCTCAGGCGAGGATGCATGGGATGAGGACGGACCGTCTTGAAGCCCACTGCCAGAAGGTGGTCAGCGGGCAGAAGACAGGCCGGCTCCCGCCAGCGGGCGTCCCCGAACGCCTCGATCGCCTTGAAGCCCCGTCGCAGCAGATCCTTGGCCACCGTCTGGACCATCACTCTGCCCAACCCCTGTCCCTGATATCCGGGCATGATGAACGCCGTCATCAACTGCACGGCGTCAGGTGACACGGGGCTCGTGGGAAAAGCCGTCGAGCGGGGGACATAGGCCGGAGGAGCGTAGAGCACAAAGCCCACCGGCACCTCGTCGACGTACACGACCCGGCCGCACGATCCCCAGTCCAACATGACCGAGGAGATCCAAGCTTCCTTCTCCAGGGCAGCTGTGCCTGCCTTTACCGCGGCTTCGCCGCTGACTGGGTCCAGCTCCCAGAAGACACACGAGCGACAGCGCTTGGGAACGTCCTGAAGGTTGTCCAGCGTGAGCGGTACGAGCCGACGGCCCATGAAGGCTGTTCCTCGCTTCCCTCGCCCGCGGCATCGCGGGCGGCTGTCAGAGCGCCGCGTTCCCGGATCAGGCTGCCGACGAAGCCGCCGACCGCGCCCAGCCCCAGGCCCGCGCTCACCAGTCCGGTGCGGCTCACCGTTCGCATGACACCTGCCCTCCCCTGAAGGTGCTGCCGGGTGGATGCGCCATACCCGAACGCATCGTATCCACGATGTGATTGCCTCGATACCGCCTGAAAGCAAAGAGCGGGCTGTGTCCGGTACCCACCGGACACAGCCCGCTCCGTCGACTGCCGGGCATCGTGCCCTGCCGGTCCGAGGCTCTAGTCCTCCACGTCCTCGGCGTCGCCGTCCAGAAGGCTCTTCTGGAGGACAGGGCCCTCTCCGGGGGCGAGGCTGCCGAGGATCCGCTCGAGGTCCTCCATGGAGGCGAACTCGACCGTGATCTTGCCCTTCTTCTGCCCCAGGTCGACCTTCACCCGCGTCTCGAAGCGGTCCGAGAGACGGCCTGCCAGGTCGGTCAGCGCCGGCGAGACACGGGCGCCGGCTCGCGGCCCCTTGGAACGCTGAGCCGTCTGTGGCCGCGACCCCATGAGGGTCACGATCTCCTCGACGGCACGCACCGAGAGTCCCTCGGCGACGATCCGGTGAGCCAGGCGGTCCTGCTCCTCCGAGTCCTCGACGGAGAGCAGGGCGCGTGCGTGTCCGGCGGACAGGACCCCGGCGGCGACCCGGCGCTGGACGGACGGCGAGAGCTTCAGCAGACGCAGGGTGTTGGAGACCTGCGGGCGGGAACGGCCGATGCGGTCCGCCAGCTGGTCGTGCGTGCAGTTGAAGTCCTTCAGCAACTGGTCGTAGGCGGCAGCCTCTTCCAGCGGGTTCAGCTGAGCCCGGTGCAGGTTCTCCAGGAGCGCGTCCAGGAGGAGCTTCTCGTCGTCCGTGGCCCGCACGATCGCCGGGATCGCGTCCAGGCCCGCCTCACGGCTGGCCCGCCAGCGCCGCTCACCCATGATGAGCTCGTAGCTCGCAGGACCGACCTGCCGTACGACGACCGGCTGGAGGAGACCGACCTCCTGGATGGAGGTGACCAGTTCCTGCAGCGCGTCCTCGTCGAAGACCTCACGCGGCTGGCGCGGGTTCGGCGTGATGGAGTCGAGCGGGAGCTCCGCGAAGAAGGCGCCCACGGGAGGCGCGGGCGTCTCCGCGTAGCCGTTGACCGACGGTTCCTCGGTTTCATGTGAAACAGGCGGCAGCATGGCAACCTTCGCCGCAGCCACTCCTCGGTCGGTCGTCAGCACCGGTACGGCCGACGGAGACGCGGAACCGGCGCCCCCCACCGCGGCCGGAGCCGGCGTCTTCTCCGTCGGGGCAGCAGGGATCAGTGCGCCGAGCCCACGGCCCAAACCCCTCCGTCGCTCACTCACTGAATGCCCTCCACCATGCTCGGATTGCTCTGGGTGCCGATATGGGCCTGCGTCGGGTCATAGGCGACGCCCACGCCCCTCAGCGCGATTTCTCGTGCCGCCTCAAGATAGGACAGGGCGCCACTCGATCCTGGATCGTAGGTCAGCACCGTCTGCCCATAGCTCGGCGCTTCGGAGATACGGACCGAGCGGGGAATGCTCGTCCGCAGCACCTCGTCACCGAAGTGGGTGCGCACCTCGTCCGCTACCTGGGACGCAAGCCGCGTCCGGCCGTCGTACATGGTGAGCAGGATCGTCGAGACATGCAGGTGGGGGTTGAGGTGGCCCCGCACCAGATCGACGTTGCGCAACAGCTGCCCCAGACCCTCCAGCGCGTAGTACTCGCACTGGATCGGAATGAGAACCTCGGCACCGGCGACCATCGCGTTGACGGTCAGCAGGCCGAGCGAGGGCGGACAGTCGATGAGGATGTAGTCCAGCGGGTGCTCATACGCCTGGATCGCCCGCTGAAGCCGGCTCTCACGTGCCACCAGGGAGACCAGTTCGATCTCCGCGCCGGCGAGGTCGATCGTGGCGGGAGCGCAGAAGAGACCCTCTACGTCCGGGACCGGCTGGACGACTTCGGCCAGCGGCCTGCTGTCGATCAAGACGTCATAAATGGACGGCACTTCGGCGTGGTGGTCGATACCCAGGGCCGTGGACGCGTTGCCCTGCGGGTCGAGGTCGATCACGAGGACACGGCTGCCATGCACCGCCAGCGAAGCGGCGAGGTTGACCGTTGTCGTCGTTTTGCCCACGCCACCCTTCTGGTTGGCGACCACCATGACGCGGGTCTGCTCAGGCCGAGGCAGGCCCTCACCGGCACGGCCCAGAGCCTCCACCGCCAATTGGGCAGCGCGACCGATGGGGGTGTCGTCCATCGGGGGCGGTGTTTCACGTGAAACATCGTCCCCCATCGACTCGGTACGGGGACCGGGGACCGGATCGGTCATCGGTCCCGCGATGTTGGCGTCGGACCGCAACGATTCACTCTCCTCGACTTCAGGCTCGCAATGAACAGAGCCTCCCATGTCTTCGGGGTCGTGAACCAGTGAGGCCTGGCGTTCTGTGGAGAAATCCACCTCTGTGGACAACTCCGTTACCTCTCCGAGAGACCCGAGAGGCTTCCGGTCACGCGGTTCGGCCGCGGCGCGACCACGGCTGATGATGCCGTGCAACAGTGAGCGACGTTTCACGTGAAACACGATGCACAGCAGCAGAGCCCGAAGTGCCGCGACACTCCGGCATGCGTAGGTTTGACAGCTTGTGTGGAGTACGTCTCGTCGTCAGGACGGATCAGCGGCGCCGTCGACGTCGCCGACTCCGGCCGCCCCCGATGACCATCCCCGACAGCTAGCCCCGACGTCTACGAACACGCCCCGTACGAGCCGCCTTGGCCCGCTTCGCCGCGAAGCGCACACCGCCAGGGCTCTCACCGACCTCGACCCGTACGACCGTGGACAGCGGATCCACCACGCCCTCCCCAACATGCAGGACCGAGGTCTCCACAGCGCCCAGCTTGCTCAGCGCCGTGCCGGCCGCCTTGAGCTCCTCCTCCGCCGTGTCGCCCTTGAGCGCGAGCATCTCGCCGTACGGGCGCAGCAGGGGAATGCCCCAGGCGGCGAGACGGTCCAGCGGGGCCACGGCACGCGCCGTCACCACGTGCACCGGCGGCAGCTTGCCCATGACCTCCTCGGCACGCCCCCGCATGACCGTGACATGGTCCAGGCCGAGCATCTCGACGACCTCGGTCAGAAAGGTCGTGCGCCGCAACAGGGGCTCCAGCAGCGTGATCTTCAGGTCCTCCCGAACGAGCGCCAGGGGAATGCCGGGGAGGCCGGCACCCGAGCCCACGTCGCAGACCGTCACACCCTCGGGAACGACCTCAGAGAGCACCGCGCAGTTCAGTAGGTGCCGCTCCCACAGCCGGGGCACCTCACGCGGCCCGATCAGACCGCGCTGCACGCCCGCCTCGGCGAGCAGCTCCGCGTACCGGACCGCGTCCGCGTAGCGATCACCAAACACCGTGCGCGCCTGCTCGGGCGCAGGGGGGAGCTCCGCTGCCTCCGTCACGGGGACCGTCCTTCCGTACCGCGATGGGCGCACGCGGCGCCGATCACCACATCCACCAGAACTATCAGGCTGACAAAGTTCGGCCCCGTCTGCGCTACAGACGGGGCCGGAGGAACGTACGGACCGATCAGGCGGGAAGCACAACGACGAAGCGCTGCGGCTCCTCGCCCTCGGACTCGCTGCGCAGACCGGCAGACTTGACGGCGTCGTGCACGACCTTGCGCTCGAACGGCGTCATGGGCTGCATCTTCACGGGCTCACCCGTGCTCTTGACCTCGGCGGCGGCCTTGGCACCCAGCTCGGAGAGCTCGGCACGCTTCTTGGCGCGGTAACCCGCGATGTCCAGCATCAGCCGGCTGCGGTCCCCGGTCTCCCGGTGCACGGCCAGGCGCGTGAGCTCCTGGAGCGCCTCCAACACCTCGCCGTCGCGGCCGACCAGCTTCTGCAGGTCGCGGCCGCCCGAGTCGCTGATGATGGACACAGCGGCACGGTCGGCCTCGACGTCCATGTCGATGTCGCCGTCGAGATCGGCGATGTCGAGCAGACCCTCGAGGTAGTCCGCCGCGATCTCGCCCTCCTGCTCCAGGCGGGACAGAGTGTCTACACCCTCGGCAGCAGCGGAGGTGGTGCCTTCCGTCACGGGATGGACTCCTTCTTACTTCTTGGACGGGGACTTGGGCCGCTGCGGACCCTTGCGCTGTCCGGACTGGGCCTTGCTGCGGGTATTGCCGCCGGGCTGCTTCTTGGCCGGAGCGGCGGGCTTGGCGTCCTCGGGCTCGTCGGACTTGGTGAGCGACGTGGGCTCGTCGGCCGCCTTCGGGGCACCTGAAGCACCACCGGACTGCCGCTGCGACTTGCTCTGCCGCTTCGGCTGCTGGCGCTTGGGAGTACCGCCGGTCGTCGGCGTACCGTCCTCGGTCTCGGCGGCGGCCTGGGCCTCGCCCTTCACCACGGTGCCGTCCGCCTGGGCCACGAGGCCCGTCTTGCTCAGAGCGTTGATGAACTTGCGCTCGAACTCGTTGCGGTCGCGGCCCTTGGCCACGATGGCCTTGACGATGGCCTTCTCACCACGGCTGCGCGTCTTGCCGTGGTTCGTGACGTGCTTGGTCAGGCGCTCCAGGTAGGCGGCCTGGGCCTTGGAACCCGGGGTCGGGTTGTTGTGGATGACGTACATCTGCTGGCCCATGGTCCACACGTTGGTGGTCAGCCAGTAGACGAGGACACCGACGGGGAAGTTGATGCCGAAGACGGCGAACATGACCGGGAAGACGTACATCAGCATCTTCTGCTGCTGCATGAACGGCGTCTTCACCGTGGTGTCGACGTTCTTCGTCATCAGCTGGCGCTGCGTGTAGAACTGCGACGCCGACATCATCACGATCATGACCGCGGTCACGATGCGGACCGTGGTCAGCGAGGCGTCGAGCGCGGCGACGTCCGAGGAGCTGTCCGTGAACTTCGCGGCCAGGGGGGCCCCGAAGATGTGCGCCTTCTGCGCGCTGTCCAGCAGGCTCTGGTTGATCGAGCCGATGGTGTCGTTGTTCGCGATGGCGTTGAGCACGTGGTACAGCGCGAAGAAGAACGGCGACTGCGCCAGGATGGGAAGACACGAGGAGAGCGGGTTGGTGCCCGTCTCCTTGTAGAGCTTCATCATCTCTTCGGACTGGCGCTGCTTGTCGTTCTTGTAGCGCTCCTGGATCTTCTTCATCTCGGGCTGCAGCGTCTGCATGGCCCGGGTCGCCTTGATCTGCTTCACGAAGAGCGGGATCAGGCAGATACGGATCAGGATCACCAGGGACACGATCGACAGGCCCCAGGCCCACCCGGTGTCAGGCCCGAAAACGGCGCCGTACACCTTGTGGAACTGGACGATGACCCAGGAGACAGGTGTCGTGATGAAGCTGAAGAGGCTGGCAATCGTGTCCACTAATCATGCTCCTTGGGCATGGGACGGTGTCTCTGCGGCCGGGCTCGAAGGAGTCTGTCCTTCAATGGCCGTTTCGGCGGCGGAGGGCCCGCCCTTGCGTGCACGCCAGGCGTTACGCAGAAATTCGTGCCACCGCGGGCGCTTGCGGGGCGGAACATGGTCCACACCGCCCAGTGACCACGGATTGCACCGCAGGATGCGCCAGGCGGTGAGTGCCGTGCCCTTGATCGCACCGTGCCGGTCTATGGCCGTATAGCCGTAGTGGGAGCACGACGGGTAGTACTTGCAGACAGGCCCCAGCAGCGGACTGATCGTCCACTGGTACAGCTTGATCAGAGCCAGCAGCGGGTACTTCATCGCGCGCCCCCTCCCAGCAACCGCTCGATGGCGGCATCCAGGTCTCGGGCCAGCTGTGCATGGTCGGCGTCACCCGCACCGGGCAGCGCTCGTACGACTACCAGGCTACCGGGGGGAAACAGTTCGACCCGGTCGCGCATCAGATGCCGCAGTCTGCGCTTCACCTTGTTGCGCACCACCGCACCGCCCACGGCCTTGCTCACGACGAAACCCGCACGCGTCGGGGGAGCGCTCTCCCCAGGCGCGTGCGGGTCCGTGACACCGCTACGAAGATGGATGACGAGGGACGGGCGGCCTGCCCGGCGCCCCCGTCGTACCGCGGTCGCGAAGTCCTCGCGCCGCCTCAGCCGATGCTCGGTAGGCAGCACGACGTCATGACCTGATCAGGATCAGGCGGACAGGCTGGCGCGACCCTTGCCACGGCGGTTCGCGAGAATCGCGCGACCGGCACGGGTACGCATCCGCAGGCGGAAGCCGTGGGTCTTCGCGCGACGACGGTTGTTCGGCTGGAAGGTGCGCTTGCTCACTCGGGGGCTCCAGAAATCAATCGGTGGTGGCGGGTGCCGTCCTGGCTGTCACCGTGCGCCCACGAGTAGCTCTCGCTTACGCCCGAGTGCACCGCTTCCCGATCACCTGACGCGATCTGTGCCCATCGGAGGCAGGCGGCAGCAGCCATCGACAACTCGACCTGGTTACGGTACGCGCGGCTACGCCATCCGGTCAAACCAGAGGTCACCAGGAGACACTATCCACAGGCTGGGGACAACAACTTGAACCGCACCCGTCGCCCTGACTACCGTGGCTGAACTCCGATTCGTTCCCATGTCTGTGCCCCACCCCCTTTGAATCCCGACTCGTCCCACACCACACGATCGTGGGACCCCGTGAGAGAGCGTGCCCTGTGGCTGACGTACCTGCCGATCTTGCCGCAGTGTGGCCACGAGTACTGGAGCAGCTCCTCGACGGGGGCCGTGGGCAGGGGGTCGAGACGAAGGACGAGCACTGGATCCGCCGCTGCCAACCCCTCGCGCTGGTCGCCGACACCGCCCTGCTCGCCGTACCGAACGAATTCGCGAAGGGCGTACTCGAAGGCCGCCTGGCGCCGATCGTCAGCGAGACGCTGAGCCGCGAGTGCGGCCGCCCGATCCGCATCGCGATCACCGTCGACGACTCCGCCGGCGAGCCCCCGGCCCCTCCGGCCGCCCGCCCGCAGCCACGCTACGAAGAGCCCGAGCTCCCCTCCAACCAGTACGACGGCCAGACCGATCGGCAGTACGAGGGCTACGGCCGCCACCGCGCCGACGACCGCCGGCCGGGCCGTCCCGAGCAGAACGACCAGCTGCCCACCGCGCGTCCCGCCTACCCGAACGAGTACCAGCGACCCGAACCCGGCGCCTGGCCACGCCCGCAGCAGGACGAGTACAGCTGGCAGCAGCCGCGCCTCGGCTTCCCCGAGCGCGACCCGTACGCGACCCCGCCGTCGCAGGAGTCGTACTCCCAGGACTCCTACTCCTCGCCGTCGCAGGACTACCGCCCGCAGCAGATGGACCGTCCGCCCTACGACGGCCAGCGCCCCGACTACGACCAGCAGCGGCCCCCCTACGACGACCAGCGGCCGGACTACGACCAGCCCCGCCGCTCCTCCGAGTACGACCAGCCGGGCCCGCGCCGCGACCGTCCCGAGCCGCCCTCCGGCGGCGGGCACGTGCACCGCGGCGGCCCGGCGGTCTCCGGGTCCAGTGGGGCCCCGAGCCCGCTGGCCGCGAAGCCCGCACCTGCGGCGGGCCCGGGTGAGCCGACGGCCCGCCTGAACCCGAAGTACCTGTTCGACACCTTCGTCATCGGCGCCTCCAACCGCTTCGCGCACGCCGCCGCGGTGGCCGTCGCCGAGGCGCCCGCGAAGGCGTACAACCCCCTCTTCATCTATGGGGAGTCCGGGCTCGGCAAGACGCACCTGCTGCACGCGATCGGGCACTACGCCCGCAGCCTCTATCCCGGCACGCGCGTGCGCTATGTGAGCTCGGAGGAGTTCACCAACGAGTTCATCAACTCCATCCGCGACGGCAAGGGCGACAGCTTCCGCAAGCGGTACCGCGAGATGGACATCCTGCTCGTCGACGACATCCAGTTCCTCGCGGACAAGGAGTCGACGCAGGAGGAGTTCTTCCACACGTTCAACACGCTCCACAACGCCAACAAGCAGATCGTGCTCTCCAGCGACCGGCCGCCCAAGCAGCTGGTCACGCTGGAGGACCGGCTGCGGAACCGTTTCGAGTGGGGTCTGATCACCGACGTCCAGCCGCCGGAGCTGGAGACGCGTATCGCGATCCTCCGCAAGAAGGCGGTCCAGGAGCAGCTCAACGCCCCGCCGGAGGTCCTGGAGTTCATCGCCTCCCGCATCTCGCGCAACATCCGCGAGCTGGAGGGGGCGCTGATCCGGGTGACGGCGTTCGCGTCGCTCAACCGGCAGCCGGTGGACCTGGGCCTGACCGAGATCGTCCTCAAGGACCTCATCCCCGGCGGCGACGACGGGGCGCCGGAGATCACGTCGACGGCCATCATGAGCGCGACCGCCGACTACTTCGGCCTCACCGTCGAGGACCTGTGCGGCACCTCCCGCGGCCGCGCACTCGTGACCGCCCGCCAGATCGCCATGTACCTGTGCCGGGAGCTGACGGACCTCTCGCTGCCGAAGATCGGCGCGCTGTTCGGCGGCCGCGACCACACCACGGTCATGCACGCGGACCGCAAGATCCGCAATCTGATGGCGGAGCGGCGCTCCATCTACAACCAGGTCACGGAGCTCACGAACCGCATCAAGAACGGCTGACGGCCGCAGAGACACCCGCTGAGGGCGCCCCGGGACGAGTTCCCGAGGGCGCCCTTCTTCATGACCTCGTAGCCCGGTGTTCGAATAGCTGCCGGGTTACGGCCTCTCTCCACAGATTCGGTGACTTTTTCCCGTCCACACCCTGGGGACTGGGAAGTTGTCCAGACTGTGTCCACAGGCGCCCGTGTTGAATGACCATCAGGGCAGGTCACCTGGTTGTGGATTCGTGGACGAAGGATCTCCACAGGCTGTGGACAGAGAAAAGATCCACAGGCTGTGCACGAAGTTGTCCACCGGCAACCCACAGGCTGAGGCGCGTTGTCCCCAGCGATCACCAGTTTCTCCACACCGCTGTCCACTGTTCGGCAACGCGACGCGGCTGCTCACCGGGTCGAGTGAAAGGCGTCACACGAAGGTGCCGGGTTGGCCTGTGGGAAACGTGGGTAAAGCTGGGGACGGCGTTGGGGAGAAGTCGCCTCAGGCTGTGCACGGGATGTGCAGAACTTTCTGTTCTCCACAGATGAGGCCGGTTGTCCACCGCCTCCGCCCACAGGGTCAGTGGACAAAATTTCCGGTGTGACCTGCGCAAACGCAGTTATCCACCGTTTCCACAGCCCCTACTACTACTCCCAACTAGAGAGAGCTGGGAATCCGTTTCGAAGTGGGCCCTGTGCACAACTCGCTGTCCGGCTCCCGGCTGCCCCTCGTCACGACTTGACCCCGAGAGGCACCTACTGTCAGTGGGGTGCGTCAGACTGTTCCCCGGTGTCCTTCCCCTCACCGGGCTGACGACACCGAGTCAGACGACGAGGGCCAGGCAGAGCGAAGCGCCGGCAACAGCAGGAGGCGGCAACAGTGAAGATCCGGGTGGAACGCGACGTACTCGCGGAGGCAGTGGCCTGGGCGGCACGCAGCCTCCCGGCCCGTCCGCCGGCGCCTGTCCTCGCCGGCCTTCTGCTGAAGGCCGAGGAGGGCCAGCTGAGCCTGTCCAGCTTCGACTACGAGGTCTCGGCACGGGTGTCCGTGGAGGCCGAGGTCGAGGAGGAGGGCACGGTCCTGGTGTCCGGCCGGCTTCTCGCCGACATCTGCCGCGCGCTCCCCAACCGGCCGGTGGAGATTTCCACAGACGGGGTACGGGCGACCGTGGTCTGCGGCTCCTCGCGATTCACACTCCACACCCTGCCTGTGGAGGAGTACCCGGCACTGCCGCAGATGCCGACCGCGACCGGCACCGTCCCGGGGGAGGTCTTCGCCTCCGCCGCCGCGCAGGTCGCCATCGCCGCCGGCCGCGACGACACGCTGCCCGTCCTGACCGGTGTGCGCATCGAGATCGAGGGCGACACCGTCACGCTGGCCTCCACCGACCGCTACCGCTTCGCGGTCCGCGAGTTCCTGTGGAAGCCGGAGAACCCCGAGGCGTCCGCGGTGGCCCTGGTGCCCGCCAAGACGCTCCTGGACACCGCCAAGGCGCTCACGAGCGGCGACAGCGTCACCCTGGCGCTCTCCGGCTCGGGTGCGGGCGAGGGCCTGATCGGCTTCGAGGGTGCCGGTCGTCGTACGACGACCCGCCTCCTGGAGGGCGACCTCCCGAAGTACCGCTCGCTGTTCCCGACGGAGTTCAACTCCATCGCCGTGATCGAGACCGCCCCCTTCGTGGAGGCCGTCAAGCGTGTGGCCCTGGTCGCCGAGCGCAACACCCCGGTGCGGCTGAGCTTCGAGCAGGGCGTGCTCATCCTGGAGGCGGGTTCCAGCGACGACGCACAGGCTGTGGAGAGGGTCGACGCCCAGCTGGAGGGCGACGACGTGTCGATCGCCTTCAACCCGACGTTCCTGCTGGACGGCCTGAGCGCCATCGACTCCCCGGTCGCCCAGCTCTCCTTCACGACGTCCACGAAGCCCGCGCTGCTCAGCGGCAAGCCGGCGCTGGACGCCGAGGCGGACGAGGCCTACAAGTACCTGATCATGCCGGTGCGCCTGAGCGGCTGACCCTTCAGAGAACCCGCAGGTCGGGGCATACGTTTGAGCGGGTATGCCCACAGGTGTGCGTGAGCGTCCGGGTTTAGGCTCGGACGTGGGTACGAAGGTGCCTCACACGCCACAGCAACCTAAGGAACAACTGATGGAGCTCGGTCTCGTCGGCCTCGGCAAGATGGGCGGCAACATGCGCGAGCGGATCCGCCGCGCAGGCCACACCGTCATCGGATACGACCGCAACCCGGACCTCGCCGACGTCCACAGCCTGGAAGAGCTTGTGGGCAGGCTCAAGGGCCCGCGCGTGGTCTGGGTGATGGTCCCGGCCGGTGCCGCGACCCAGTCGACGGTCGACGAGCTGGCCGAGCTCCTGGAGCCCGGTGACGTCGTGGTGGACGGCGGCAACTCCCGCTGGACGGACGACGAGAAGCACGCCGAGGAGCTCGCGGCCAAGGGCATCGGCTTCGTCGACTGCGGTGTCTCCGGCGGTGTGTGGGGCCTGGAGAACGGCTATGCGCTGATGTACGGCGGCGACGCCGAGAACATCGCCAAGGTGCAGCCGGTCTTCGACGCGCTCAAGCCCGAGGGCGACTTCGGTGCCGTGCACGCCGGCAAGGTGGGCGCGGGCCACTTCTCGAAGATGGTCCACAACGGCATCGAGTACGCGATGATGCAGGCCTACGCCGAGGGCTGGGAGCTCCTGGAGAAGGTCGACTCCGTGACGGACGTCCGGGAGGTCTTCCGCTCCTGGCAGGAGGGCACCGTCATCCGCTCCTGGCTGCTGGACCTCGCGGTCAACGCCCTCGACGAGGACGAGCACCTGGACAAGCTGCGCGGTTACGCACAGGACTCCGGCGAGGGCCGGTGGACCGTGGAGGCTGCCATCGACAACGCGGTACCGCTTCCGGCGATCACCGCGTCCCTGTTCGCGCGGTTCGCGTCCCGCCAGGACGACTCGCCGCAGATGAAGATGATCGCGGCGCTGCGCAACCAGTTCGGCGGCCACGCGGTCGAGAAGAAGTAATCCACAGGGCTGCGTCGCGATCCACAGGACTCGAGGCGCAGTCCACAAGCTGGGGGAGGTCGGCGCCCGACCATGCACGTCACGCATCTGTCGCTGGCCGACTTCCGCTCGTACGCCCGGGTCGAAGTTCCGCTCGACCCGGGCGTCACGGCGTTCGTCGGCCCCAACGGACAGGGCAAGACGAACCTGGTCGAGGCGGTCGGCTATCTCGCCACCCTCGGCAGCCACCGCGTCTCCTCCGACGCCCCCCTGGTCCGCATGGGCGCCGACCGCGCGGTGATCCGGGCGCAGGTCAAGCAGGGTGAGCGACAGCAGCTGATCGAGCTGGAGCTGAACCCGGGCAAGTCCAACCGCGCCCGGATCAACAGGTCCTCGCAGGTCAGGCCGCGTGACGTGCTCGGCATCGTACGGACGGTGCTGTTCGCGCCGGAGGACCTCGCGCTGGTCAAGGGCGACCCCGGTGAGCGGCGCCGTTTCCTCGACGAGCTGATCACCGCGCGCTCCCCGCGCATGGCCGGAGTGCGCTCCGACTACGAGCGGGTTCTCAAGCAGCGCAACACCCTGCTGAAGTCCGCGGCGCTCGCCCGACGGCACGGCGGCCGCTCCATGGACCTGTCCACCCTCGACGTGTGGGACCAGCACCTCGCGCGCGTGGGCGCCGAGTTGCTCGCCCAGCGGCTCGACCTGATCGCCGCGATCCAGCCGCTGTCCGACAAGGCGTACGAGCAGCTGGCCCCCGGCGGCGGTCCGATCGCCCTGGAGTACAAGCCCTCCGCGCCGGGCGAGGCCCACACCCGCGAGGACCTCTACGCGCAGCTGATGGCGGCGCTCGCGGACGCCCGCAAGCAGGAGATCGAGCGGGGCGTCACCCTCGTAGGCCCTCATCGGGACGATGTGCTGCTCAAACTCGGTCAGTTGCCCGCCAAGGGATACGCCTCGCACGGCGAGTCCTGGTCGTACGCGCTGGCGTTGCGCCTGGCGTCGTACGACCTGCTCCGCGCGGAGGGCAATGAGCCGGTGCTGATCCTCGACGACGTCTTCGCCGAGTTGGACACCCGGCGCCGGGAGCGGCTGGCGGAGTTGGTGGCGCCCGGTGAGCAGGTGCTGGTGACGGCCGCGGTCGACGACGACGTACCGCATCTGCTGGCGGGGGCGCGGTACTCGGTGTCCGAAGGGGTGGTGGAGCGCGTATGAGCAGCTCTCAGGAACCCGCTCCCGAGAAGAGCCCCGAGCCCTCCGGTGTCGACCTCGCGCGCGTGGCGCTCAGGGCGGCCAAAGAGCAGGCACGCGCGCGTGGGGACGCAGCGCAGCAGAAGAAGCAGGCGCGGCGGGGTGGTCTGCGCTCCGGCGCGCGCGCCGACGGGCGCGACCCGATGGCGCTGGGCTCCGCGATTAACCGGCTCATCAGCGAGCGCGGCTGGGAGGCCCCGGCGGCGGTGGGCGGGGTGATGGGGCGCTGGCCGGAGATCGTCGGCGAGGACGTGGCCAAGCACTGCGAGCCGGAGCGATACGACGAGGACGAGCGGGTCCTGATCGTGCGCTGCGACTCCACGGCCTGGGCGACCAATCTGCGGCTGCTCGCGCCGACGCTGGTGGCCCGGCTCAACGAGGATCTCGGGCACGGGGCCGTGCGGGTCATCAAGGTGCAGGGGCCCGCGGGGCCCCCGCGGCGCTATGGCCCCTTGCGCGCCCCGGGCAGCACCGGCCCTGGTGACACCTACGGGTGACCGGGAAACCTGCGGGTGACAGACATCACATCGAAGGCCGTCGACGGCTGCGAAGGACCGTCGGCGGCCTTCGTGTCGCCGGACCCCACGCGGTTGCGAACAGCGACCTGACTCCCAAGTAGCCAAGGGTTGACAGCCCGAAGCGCTGAGTGCCTCCGTGAGCCTCTTGGAGCCCTCCTCCGTATATGGGGACCCGGAGGAGGAGGATTTAGGGCGGCACATGCGGACTCAGGTACCCGCAAACCCCCATCACTGTCAGCGCTACCGGTAGACTGGAAGCTAATCCCGCCCCACTCGTGGGGACCGCCGGGACAAGCTGAACAACGCTGAACAAGGCTTACCAACGCAACATGCCGCAGCCGCTCCGGCAAACCGCCGACGAGCCTGGCTCGTGCTGTGCCAGAAAGGGCGCTTCGTGGCCGATTCCGGCAACCCCAACGAGAACATCCCGTCCACCGGCGTCGGAGCGCACGGCGAGGTCACCGCCTCGTACGACGCGAGCGCCATCACCGTCCTCGAGGGTCTGGACGCGGTCCGCAAGCGACCCGGTATGTACATCGGCTCGACCGGCGAGCGCGGCCTGCACCACCTTGTGCAGGAGGTCGTCGACAACTCGGTCGACGAGGCGCTGGCCGGTCACGCGGACACCATCGACGTCACGATCCTCGCCGACGGCGCCGTGCGCGTGATCGACAACGGCCGTGGCATCCCGGTGGGCATCCACCCCATCGAGAAGAAGCCGGCCGTCGAGGTCGTCCTCACCGTGCTGCACGCGGGCGGCAAGTTCGGCGGCGGCGGCTACGCCGTCTCCGGTGGTCTGCACGGCGTCGGCGTCTCCGTCGTGAACGCGCTCTCGTTCAAGCTGGCCGTGGAGATCAGGACCGACGGCTACCGCTGGACCCAGGAGTACAAGGCGGGCGCGCCCACCGCTCCGCTCGAGCGGCACGAGGCCACCGACGAGACCGGGACCTCGGTCACGTTCTGGGCCGATCCCGACATCTTCGAGACCACCGTGTACTCCTTCGAGACGCTCTCGCGGCGCTTCCAGGAGATGGCCTTCCTCAACAAGGGCCTGACCATCAACCTCACGGACGAGCGCGAGTCGGCGAAGGCCACCGCCGGTGCCGACGAGGCGGGCGAGGACGAGAAGCACGAGGTCAAGACCGTCTCGTACCACTACGAGGGCGGCATCGTCGACTTCGTGAAGTACCTCAACTCCCGCAAGGGAGAGGCGGTCCACCCCTCCATCATCGACCTCGAGGCCGAGGACAAGGAGCGCCACCTCTCGCTCGAGGTCGCGATGCAGTGGAACGGCGGCTACACCGAGGGTGTGTACTCGTTCGCCAACATCATCCACACGCATGAGGGCGGTACGCACGAAGAGGGCTTCCGCGCGGCGCTCACGAACCTGATCAACAAGTACGCGCGCGACAAGAAGCTGCTGCGGGAGAAGGACGACAACCTCACGGGTGACGACATCCGCGAGGGTCTGACCGCGATCATCTCGATCAAGCTGAGCGAGCCGCAGTTCGAGGGCCAGACGAAGACCAAGCTGGGCAACACGGAGGCGAAGACCTTCGTGCAGAAGGCCGTCTACGAGCACCTCAACGACTGGCTGGACCGCAACCCGGTCGAGGCCGCGGACATCATCCGCAAGGGCATCCAGGCGGCCACCGCGCGCGTGGCGGCCCGCAAGGCGCGTGACCTGACGCGTCGCAAGGGCCTGCTGGAGTCGGCGTCGCTGCCGGGCAAGCTCTCGGACTGCCAGTCGAACGATCCGACCAAGTGCGAGATCTTCATCGTCGAGGGTGACTCCGCCGGCGGCTCGGCCAAGTCCGGCCGGAACCCGCAGTACCAGGCGATCCTCCCGATCCGAGGCAAGATCCTCAACGTCGAGAAGGCGCGGATCGACAAGATCCTGCAGAACCAGGAGATCCAGGCGCTGATCTCGGCCTTCGGCACGGGTGTGCACGAGGACTTCGACATCGAGAAGCTCCGCTATCACAAGATCATCCTGATGGCGGACGCCGATGTCGACGGACAGCACATCAGCACCCTGCTGCTGACCTTCCTGTTCCGCTTCATGCGGCCGCTGGTCGAGGCCGGGCATGTGTACCTCTCCCGTCCCCCGCTCTACAAGATCAAGTGGGGCCGGGACGACATTGAGTACGCGTACTCGGACCGCGAGCGCGACGCGCTGCTCGAGATGGGGCGCCAGCGCGGCAAGCGCGTGCGCGAGGACTCGATCCAGCGCTTCAAGGGTCTCGGCGAGATGAACGCCGAGGAGCTGCGCGTGACGACCATGGACCAGGAGCACCGCGTCCTCGGCCAGGTCACCCTCGACGACGCCGCCCAGGCCGACGACCTGTTCTCGGTCCTGATGGGCGAGGACGTCGAGGCCCGCCGCGCGTTCATCCAGCGCAACGCCAAGGACGTCCGCTTCCTCGACATCTGAGTCGGTCTCAGCTGACCGCACCAGGAAGGATCTTCACCAGCAATGGCCGACGAGAACACTCCTGTCACCCCTGAAGAGGGCGGCATCATCGCCCAGCGTGTCGAGCCCGTCGGGCTCGAGACGGAGATGCAGCGCTCGTATCTCGACTACGCGATGTCCGTCATCGTCTCCCGCGCGCTGCCGGACGTCCGGGACGGCCTCAAGCCCGTGCACCGCCGCGTCCTGTACGCCATGTACGACGGCGGCTACCGCCCCGAGCGCGGCTTCTACAAGTGCGCCCGTGTCGTCGGCGACGTCATGGGCAACTACCACCCGCACGGCGACTCCTCGATCTACGACGCGCTGGTCCGCCTCGCGCAGCCGTGGTCGATGCGGATGCCGCTGGTGGACTCCAACGGCAACTTCGGCTCTCCCGGCAACGACCCGGCGGCCGCCATGCGGTACACCGAGTGCAAGATGATGCCGCTGTCCATGGAGATGGTCCGCGACATCGACGAGGAGACCGTCGACTTCACGGACAACTACGACGGCCGCTCCCAGGAGCCGACCGTCCTGCCCGCCCGCTTCCCGAACCTGCTCATCAACGGCTCGGCAGGCATCGCGGTCGGTATGGCGACCAACATCCCGCCGCACAACCTGCGCGAGGTGGCTTCCGGCGCCCAGTGGTACCTGGAGAACCCGGAGGCCTCGCACGAGGAGCTCCTGGACGCGCTGATGGAGCGCATCAAGGGCCCCGACTTCCCGACCGGCGCGCTCGTCGTGGGCCGCAAGGGCATCGAGGAGGCGTACCGCACGGGCCGTGGCTCGATCACCATGCGCGCGGTCGTCGAGGTCGAGGAGATCCAGAACCGCCAGTGCCTGGTGGTCACGGAGCTGCCGTACCAGACCAACCCCGACAACCTCGCGCAGAAGATCGCCGACCTGGTGAAGGACGGCAAGGTCGGCGGTATCGCGGACGTCCGGGACGAGACCAGTTCCCGTACCGGTCAGCGTCTGGTCATCGTGCTCAAGAGGGACGCGGTCGCCAAGGTCGTACTGAACAACCTCTACAAGCACACGGACCTCCAGTCGAACTTCAGCGCCAACATGCTGGCGCTGGTCGACGGGGTTCCGCGCACGCTGTCGCTGGACGCGTTCATCCGTCACTGGGTGGCGCACCAGATCGAGGTCATCGTCCGCCGTACGCGCTTCCGGCTGCGCAAGGCCGAGGAGCGGGCGCACATCCTGCGTGGTCTGCTGAAGGCCCTGGACGCCATCGACGAGGTCATCGCGCTGATCCGGCGCAGCGACACCGTCGACATCGCGCGCACGGGCCTGATGGAGCTCCTGGAGATCGACGAGATCCAGGCGAACGCCATCCTCGAGATGCAGCTGCGCCGACTGGCCGCCCTGGAGCGACAGAAGATCATCCAGGAGCACGACGAACTCCAGGCGAAGATCACGGAGTACAACGCGATCCTGGCCTCGCCGGTCCGCCAGCGCGGCATCGTCAGCGAGGAACTCGCGGTCATCGTCGAGAAGTTCGGCGACGACCGCAAGACGATGCTGGTCCCCTACGACGGTGACATGTCCATCGAGGACCTGATCGCCGAGGAGGACATCGTCGTCACGGTCACGCGCGGCGGCTACGTCAAGCGCACCAAGACCGACGACTACCGCGCCCAGAAGCGCGGCGGCAAGGGCGTGCGGGGCACGAAGCTCAAGGAAGACGACATCGTCGACCACTTCTTCGTCTCCACGACCCACCACTGGCTGCTGTTCTTCACGAACAAGGGCCGGGTCTACCGCGCGAAGGCGTACGAGCTTCCCGACGCCGGCCGTGACGCGCGTGGACAGCATGTCGCGAACCTGCTGGCCTTCCAGCCGGACGAGGCGATCGCCGAGATCCTCGCGATCCGCACCTACGAGGTGGCGCCGTACCTGGTGCTGGCCACGAAGGGCGGCTTGGTCAAGAAGACGGCACTGAAGGATTACGATTCGCCGCGTTCCGGTGGTGTCATCGCGATCAACCTCCGGGAGACGGACGACGGTTCGGACGACGAACTGATCGGAGCCGAGCTTGTTTCGGCCGAGGACGATCTGCTCCTGATCAGCAAGAAGGCCCAATCGATCAGGTTCACTGCCACTGATGACGCATTGCGTCCTATGGGCCGTGCGACCTCGGGTGTCAAGGGCATGAGTTTCCGCGGGGGAGACGAGCTGCTCTCGATGAATGTTGTTCGACCCGGTACGTTCGTGTTCACTGCCACAGACGGCGGGTACGCGAAGCGGACCGCCGTCGACGAATACCGCGTCCAGGGTCGCGGCGGCCTCGGCATCAAGGCCGCCAAGATCGTGGAGGACCGTGGTTCTCTCGTCGGCGCGCTGGTGGTCGAGGAGACCGACGAGATCCTCGCCATCACGCTGGGCGGCGGTGTGATTCGTACGCGAGTCAACGAGATCAGGGAGACGGGCCGTGACACCATGGGCGTCCAACTGATCAACCTGGGCAAGCGCGATGCCGTCGTCGGTATCGCACGTAACGCCGAGGCGGGGCGCGAGGCGGAGGAAGTCGAGGGCGTTGACGCCGTCGACGAGACCGCCGAGGGTGCCGTGACCACCGGCACGGACGAGGGTGAGGCGCCCTCGGCCGAGTAGCACGAGGAGTGAGTCAGCGTGAGCGGAGCCACGGGCGCCGGATCGTCCGGTACCTCTACCGGTTCTCAGGCCGGTACGGACACGGACGGCGGCGGCCGTGGCTCCGCCGCGCAGGCGACAGATTCGCACACGACCCAGCTCAAAGCGATCAAGTCGCCCGCGAAGGACTCACCCTCGCCCGACTCGCATGGATCCCAGGGGGGAACTGTGACGGACACCCGAGGCCCGCAGACCCAGCAGTACGCGGCCGGCGCGGGCTCGGCTGCTCCGGGCGCACAGCCGCAGCAGCCTTCGGCTGAGCAGCCGGCCCCGTCCCCGCTGCCGGGAGAGCGCGGGCCCCAGCAGGCCGCCGGGCCGTACCACCCGCCGCAGGCCTACCCGGCGCAGGCCGCCGTCTCCGCGGGCGCCGTACGCCGCCCGCGCACCGGCGCGCGCACCACGCCCCGCACCCGCAAAGCGCGGCTGCGGGTGGCCAAGGCCGACCCGTGGTCGGTGATGAAGGTCAGCTTCCTGCTCTCCATCGCGCTGGGCATCTGCACGATCGTGGCGGCCGCGGTGCTGTGGATGGTCATGGACGCGATGGGCGTCTTCTCGACCGTCGGCGGCACGATCTCCGAGGCGACCGGCTCCAACGAGTCGAACGGCTTCGACCTGCAGTCCTTCCTGTCGCTGCCGAACGTCCTGATGTTCACGACGATCATCGCGGTCATCGACGTCGTCCTCGCGACGGCTCTCGCGACCCTCGGCGCGTTCATCTACAACCTCTCCGCGGGCTTCGTCGGCGGTGTCGAGCTGACGCTCGCCGAGGACGAGTGACATTAACTCCGATCGCCGTTCCAAACCCCTCCTGAGGGACCGCGGACAACCGATTTTGGGACTGCCCATGTCGTGCGCTAATCTTCAGGAGTCAGCGCGCGGGACACACACCGCAGAGCGCGGCGGGGCTATAGCTCAGTTGGTTAGAGCGCATCCCTGATAAGGATGAGGCCACAGGTTCAAATCCTGTTAGCCCCACCAGCACAAAGACCCCCAGGCGATCATGCCCGGGGGTCTTTGACATCTACGGCTGACATCAGCCGATGAGTGGATCTTCCAGCAGTTCGGCGAGCATCGCGGTTGCCTCGCGTTGGTCGGAGCCGACCACGTGTGTATAGACGTCCATGGTCATGCTGATCTGGCTATGCCGGAGGATCGTCTGAGCGACCTTGGGATGCACCTTCAGGAAGGCGAGCAGGGTCCCGCAGGTGTGCCGTGCGAGCCGGACCGTGATGCGACGCACACCGGCACGCTTCACCAGCGCGTTGAAGCTACGCGAGAAGCCCACCGGGTCGGTCAGTCCACCGCGCTCTGACGAGAAGATCACGTCACGGTCCGGCTCCTGCTCCCAGGCCTCACCGACGATCTGCCGCTCTAGATCTTGCAGTTCCCGGCGTTCTTCCAAGGCACGGGCGCAGAACTCCGGAAGCGGCAGCACAGCCGTCGAAGACTCCGTCTTGAGATCTTTGAGGATCAGTCCCACGCCTTTCTCCCGCTGCACCTGTTTGACCGGTGTGAACTGCCGGTTCTCAAAGTCGATGTCCTGCCAGCGCAGTCCCAACACCTCACTCCGGCGGAGACCGAGGACGAGGATCAGAACGCAGGCCGCGTAGAAGCGGTGAGCGCGGGCGGTCCGCAGGAAAGTGATCGCCTCACGAGCGCTCCAGGCCCTTCCCTTGTCCTTGCTGACCTTGGGCATGTCGACCAGGAGCGCGACGTTGCGCGTCAGCAGCTCCTCACGAACGGCACGGTTGAGGGCGTTCCGCAGGGTGCGCAGCACCTCGAAGCGGGTGGCCGCAGGGACCTTCTCACGCGTCAATGCGGCCATGCACATGCGGATCTGGGCCGGAGTGAGCTTGACCATGGGCTTCTTACCGAGGTGAGGAACGAGGTAGAGCCGCACCTTGGACTCGTACTTGACGTACGTGTTGTGCTCGCGATCTGGCTTCACAATGTGCTCAAGCCAGTAGGCCAGCCACTCCCCGAGGCTCCAGGACCGGGACGGCACCGGGATGCCGTTGCGTTCCTGGTCTTGGAGCTTGCCGAGCTTCTCAGCGGCCTCGTCCCAGGTCGCCCCGTAGACGTACTTCCGGACGCGGTTGCCGTCGGTGTCGGTGACGTACGCGGCTCCCTGGTAGCGGCCATCCGCGCGCTTGGTGATTGTTCCGCCGCCGTTGGGGCGCCTCTTGGCCATCAGGCAGCCCTCTCGATCTGTCCTCGTATGAAGTCCGCGACCGCATCGGCCGGGATACGTCGGCAGCCGTCGACCTTGATCGAGACCAATCGGTGTGTACGGATCAGGTCGTAGACCTTGGTCCGGCCGACCTTGAGCCGTGCCATGACCTCCGGGACCTTCAGCAACTCGGAGGCAGCGGTGGTAGTGGTCACGTGGCGGCTCCTTCCAGTTCGAGCAGGGCGGGTAGCTCCTCGCGGGCGGTCTCGCGGTTGAGTTGGATGTCTCGGCGGATGTTGGCGGCGAGCCAGGATTCGCCGGGGGTGTGGCCGTGGCCGGCGTAGGTCCAGTGGGCGAGGGTGAGCGTGGTTGCCTCCGGGTTGTCGTCGAGGTCGGGCAGGCCGAGAGCTTCGCGCTGCTGGGCGGCGCGGTAGTCGGCGCGGACCTGGCGGAGGGCGCCGAGGGTGGTGGAGTAGCGGCGGGACTTGGTGGAGAAGTGGCCCCGGAAGCCGAGCATGTGAGCCCAGTCGCACAGCTTCCTGTCCGGGTAGAGCGCGTGCAGGTCGAGGCACGCTTCGATCAGCCGGCGGGGATGGTCCGGGACGCCGAGCAGGACCAGGGCCTCCTTGTTGCCGATGCGGCGGTCGACAGTGCCGGTCGTCTCGGCCGCTTTGGTGGCGTACTTGGCGACGTAGGAGGCAACGGCCGCTTCGGTGATCTCCTCGCCGTGGCCGAAGGCGCCGATCGGCTGTACGTCGAGCTGCGTGCCCCACCGCAGCGTGCGCGCCGGTTCGTCTCCGGCCGGGGGTACATCGACCGCGACGCGGGCCGCGGCAGCCCGGATCGACTCCGTGAGGAGAGCGAGGGTGGCCCAGGGCGGTGGCGGGGAATCGGGACCGCCCGGCCCGTCGAAGCGGATCACCGCATGGAAGTGCACGGCCCCGCGCTTCTGGTACTCAGCGACCTTGCCGAAGGCGACCCGGGACTGTTCCTGAGCCGCCTTCTGCGTGAGCCCGGCCCGCTTGGCGATCTCGCGACGGAGGTAGATCGTGAAGTAGCGCCAAAGCTCCGAGGCGTGGTTGTTCCACAGCACCGCGCCCGCGTAGTCGTACGACGTCGCGTCGAGCGGGGTGCCGAGCTCGGGTGCCTCTTCGTGGTGCCGGAGGCCGCATCGGCAGGGCCGGTTACCGGGGCGGTTGTGGACCGGACCGAACGAGGGCGCGGTGAGGGTGGCGAAGACCCGCGGGTGGTCCCGGACGGCGGTCGGGGTGCCCTTGGCGGGATCACCGACGAGTCCGGCGCGAATGAGGTGATAGGTGTCTCCGGCGTAAGTCCAGGCGCACGAGGGACAGCGAGAGGCTCGCCGGTTGCCGCACGCGATACGGAGGCGTCCGCCGGGCTCGGTGTCGGTCGAGTAGCTGTGCAGGACCTGGCCGGAAACCGCGTCGCGGGTGACCGTCGAGCCCTGAAGGTGAATCGGGTCCGAGCAGCCGCCGGTACGGCGGATCTGGTCCTGGATGCGGTCGAAGCCGTCAGACCCGGCCAGCCTCAGCACGTCGGCGAGGGTGGCCGGGTCCAGGCCCGCCATGGTGGCGGTGTCGGTCACGCGATCACCTTCCGGCCCGGACGAGCGCGGCGGCGGTGCGACGACCGGTGCCCTTACAGGTCAGGCACGTAATGCGGAGGGTGTTTCGGGTGCCGTCGGAGGCACGTGTACCGGTGGTGATGGCGACGACGGGGAAGCCGTCGCAGTCGCGGCAGACGGGCGTGTTCTGGGCGTGCTGGGACATGATGGGACTTCCCTTTCGGGTCCTTTGGATCTGGAAGAGGTGCAGGCGTCCGGGGCGGCGGTTCTTTGGCGAGAGAGCCGCCCCGGGGGCCGTTAGCGGCGGCGGGAGTAGCCGTGGCCGGGCGGCGGGTAGGCGTCCTCGTCGCCGCAGTCGTCGGCCAGGCCCTGGGCGTTGGCGGTGGCGAGCAGCGAGCCGGCGACCACGGCGGTGAAGTCGTCGACCGGGCCGCCCTTAAGGTCGACCGCGATGTCGTTGAGCATGTCCTGGGTCAGTTCGCGGTCAGCCTTCTCGGGGTTGCTGAAGATGCCCATGTCAGCGGTTCCTTTCGGTGTTGAGGAGCGAGCGGAGGACGACCGCGCACACGGCGACCGACATGCCGGTGATGGCGACCGCGAGGAGCAGCGAGACCAGGACGGCACCGACAACGAGGACCACGGCACCGCCACCGGCCGCGAGGGCGAGCGCGCTGCCGGGGGTGAGCTGGACGGTGGACCGGTTCGCGACCGGGGCCGGGGCCTGCGGGACGGGCACCAGGGCATCGCGGGCCGGAGCATGGGCCGGGGCGGTGTCCCGGGGCGGGTACTTCGGGGTCAACACGGCTTGTTTCCCTTCAAGTCGGGGTTACTTGACGACGGTGCCGATGGCGGGGCCGAGGATGCTGTTGGCGAGGAGGTAGCCGCCGAGCAGGAGCAGGACGACCAGCCACGCGGGCGGGCGGGTGAGCTTGATCCCGAGCCAGCCGACGACGATGACGACGAGCCAGAACGGAACATCCATGGCGGGGTCTCCTAGGCCTTGCAGCGGTGGGTGTTGGCGGCGAGTTCGGCGGCAGAGCGGTCGGTGTAGTCGGCGGAGAAGCCACAGCCCGGCGCGGTGCAGGCGGCGGCGTGCTTGTCGCGGCCACGGCCGTCGTAGTAGGTGCCGACCTGCACGGGGCCGATACGGCGCCGGTCGCGGAAGCGGCGGTAAGCGGTCACGGCGTCAGCCCTCCTGTCGCAGGCTGCGGCCGGGGAACTCGGCGAGGATCTGCTGAGCCGTGTTCGGGTCCGGGGTGCGGTCGGCGGCTTCCTCGGCGAGCAGGCGGGCCAGGGCCGGGCGTCCGGCATCGGCCATCTCGCGGGCCGCGTTCACGAAGTCCTCGGGGCGCTCGAAGGGCTGCATGGTGGCCAACTTCTTTTCCTTTCAGGTGAGTTGGAGTTGTGCGGTGATCGCATGGGCCATGGGGGCGGGCAGTTGGAGCCGGGCCGACAGGGCGTCAGCGGGCATCGGGGAGCCAGTGGAAGCGCGGTGTGCGTCGGCGATCTTCCGTGCGTGATCCAGCAGCGCGGCCGGAACCGTGGGCACATCGGCCGGGAGCGCCTGGGCTGTTGCGGGTGCCAGTTCCGGCACAGGCTCGGCCGCGGGGGTGGGGGCGTCGGCGCGGTGCGTCTCGACTTCCGGCGCGGCCGGGATGTCCACGGGCTGTGCGGAAACGGCCGGCACGGCGGGCGAGTGGACCAGGAGGGTGCCGCCGAGGAAGGCAAGCGCAGGCCAGCCAGCCACGAGAATCCGCAGCCAGGCAGGGACGTGCTCCAGGTCGAGGAGTCCGGCGGTGGCGATGTTGGCGCCGAGCGAGGCGCACAGCGCGATCGCGAACCAGGTCCAGGCGGAGCGGTCCCGGCGAGCGGTGCGCAGCCGACGCCACGCGGCGACCAGCAGGAGATCGACCGAGACCGGGTAGGCCCAGGCCTTCCATCCCGTCTGTCCGGCCGCGTATGCGAGGTCGTGCAGGTGGGCGAAGGACAGGGCGCCAGCGATGACGGCCTGGATCAAGACGGCGTCTGGGCGAAGCGAGCGGTTCATGATCTGTACCTCCCTTCGAGGGGGTGAGCCAGGGGCGGGCGGGGAGCCATCCATGTCCGGCCGCCCGGTCCCGGCGAGCTTCAGTCGGTGGCTTCGCCGGAGCCGAGGCAGGTCAGGCAGATACCGGTCTGCTGTCCGACCGCGCGGCGCTTGCGGCCGACATAGACGGCGCGGGAGACCTCGCCGGAGCCCTTGCAGGTCGGGCACTTCGCCGGTCCGGCGGTCGCGGGGGTCTTGGATGCACCCATGGCGATCACTTGACCAGCGACGGAGCGGCAGCAGGCGAAGCGGAAACGCGGGGCCGGAACGGCGCGAGGAACGGCAGATCCGGGACCAGATGCTCGAAGTCCCGGCAGACCTCGGCGACTTCTTCACGGGAGACCTGCGGGGTGCGGATCCGGCACCAGCCGCCGCCCGCATCGGTAGCCACGGCCGTACCGGGCCGGTTCGCAGGGATCACACACGCGGCCGGAACAGCGGTCGGGGCTACATCCTTCAGCCCCATCTCGGCGGTTTCCTTGTCGTTGACCCGGTGCACCACCCGGCCGGTGAGCTGGGCACGGAGCATGGTGGCGCCCTTGCCCAGGTCGGAGCCGAAGCGCTGACCGCAGATCTCCAGGTAGATGCCGACCGCACGGGCCATCTGCGCCAGCCGGATCAACGCCGTGACGATCCGCGTGCGCCGCTCCTCATCCTCCTTACGGGAGATCAGGAACAGTTCGGCGATCTCATCCACCAGCACCACGACCGGGGCCGGACGCAGGTCCTCGGGGAGTTCCCAGATGTCCGAGGCGCCGTACAGGTGCAGCAGGTCGAAGCGGTCTTCCATCTCCGTGACCAGCACATCGGCCAGCGAAGCGGCATCGTCCGGGGTCGTCGCCAGGGCCGACAGCCGCGGCGCGAACGCAGACTGTTCCACCCCGCGCTTGCAGTCCATCCCCACCAGCGCGACCGGCAGCTGAGCCAGCCCCTTGATCAGGTTGCGCTGATACATGGACTTGCCGGAGCTGTTCGCACCCAGCGTGAGCCCCATCGGGGCCTTGAGGTAGTCCCGCTCGAACGCGGTCCCGTCATCGCGAAGCGCGACCGGCACGGCCATCCCATGCGGCTGTGCCTTGCGCGGCATCCGCACCCGACGCAGCACGTCGTAGCCGGTCATCCGCAGTTCCACGAACCCCGGCTTGGTCACCACGACCCGTATCGCGTGCACACCCCAGGCATGCCTCAACCGCTCCGTCGAAGCGATCACGTCGGCAGGCTCCAGACCGGCCGGAAGACGAAGCGTCACCCGAAGCCCGGTCGAGGTACCCCGCACCCGGCGGATCTTCGGCGCTACCGGCTGCACCTCACGACGGGCCACGTTGCGCGCCATGAACGCCCGCAGGCCGGACGGCTGCACCGTCAGACCGCACACGTCCATCGTCGAGCGGTAGGAGAACGTGAACCGGCCCCACGTCGCGGGCAGGCCGACCAGCGACCAGTACACGCGCGGCGCACGGTACTTCGCATAACCGAGGCCACCGGCCCCCGCTACAGCTGCCGTGGCCTCCAGCCACATCGTCAGGTCGGCCATGATCAGGCCGCCGGGGTGATCGCGACGGCACTGAACGAGATACCCGAGCGCTTCTCTCCCTTGATCACGTTCTCCCAGTCCCGAGCCTTCAGGCCGATGACCTTGACCGGCATGCCCGGGGCCAGGGCCTCCGGGTAGCCGTTCTCCGGGATCGAGACCTTGAGGAGGTTGCCCTCCCCCTCGTCCGAGACCAGCAGGCCCACGGTCGACATGGGCTTGCCCTCCTGGTTCACGGCCCGCTCGCCGGTCTGGAAGTTCTTCACCTTGGGTTCCGGCGCAGTCGCCACGAACACCAACGCAGTCGAAGTGTCGATCTTGAACGACGGCATGAGCACATCCCTCAGTTCTTGGAGGCCATCCATTCGCAACCTCTCTAGACATCTCCAGTAGGGCACACGTCTCTAGAGACGTCAAGAGAATCTGTCTAGAGATGTTGAGGGAGCGGGATCGTGGCTACACGACAGGTCGGGCATGGCATGCATGGCCTAGGCTGTCTAGAGAAGAAGGGAGGGCTCCCGAATGACCACCACCGACGACGACCGTCGGCCGAAGTACCAGCGGATTGCGGACTCTCTACGCGAGGCGATCCGGTCGGGCGAGTACGGTCCCGGTGATCGGCTTCCGGGAGAGAACGACCTCATGGCCACCCACGGCGTGGCCCGCATGACGGCTCGTCAGGCCTTGAGTGTGCTCAAGGACGAGGGCATCGCCGAGTCCCGCAAGGGTGCTGGGGTCTTCGTACGATCTTTTCGTCCCCTTAGGCGCCAAGGCATCAAGCGGCTCGCGCAGGAACAGTGGGGTAGCGGCCGGTCTATCTGGTCTGCCGACATCGAGAACCGCGCACTCGTGGTGGATCAGGTGACGGTGTCCGAAGAGGCCGCACCGGAACACATCGGGCAGGTCCTGGACCTGGGTGGCGAGGACACCGTGTGCGTGAGGCGGCGGCGGTTCGTCCTGGATGAGAAGCCCGTTCTTCTCGCGACGAGCTATCTCCCCACGTCGATGGTGGCGGGGTCAGCGATCACTCAAGCCGACACGGGGCCGGGCGGGACCTATGCCCGTCTTGCCGAACTCGGGTACAAGCCAGTGCACTTCCGCGAGGAGATCCGCTCGCGCATGCCCACGAAGCATGAGGCGGAACAGTTGAGCATCTCCGCGGGTACGCCGGTCATCCTCATTTGCCGGACCGCGTTCGCGGACGAAGGGCGCCCCGTCGAGATCAACGAAATGACGCTCGATGCCGCCTCCTACATCCTGGAATACGACTTCGACGCGTAGGCCAGCACGAGCTGTTACAGGTTTCTCTACCTCATCAAGCCCCGGCTGCGCTCCGCTCCGCCGGGCGCGCTTCCCGGCTCCGCTCCGGGCGACGCTCCTGCCTTCGGCCCGCTCCGCCCGCGCTGCGCCGACGCGCGCCCACATGTGGATAGGGCCAGTGGCCATGAGGCGATCACCGCATAGAGCGGCCTGCGGTCAAGACAATGCCTCCGGCGGGGGATCGGCCGGCACCGGGATGGAGGGGGCGCCGTTCCCGACTGCGGGCCCGTAGTGGCGTGCGTGGGAGCTCCCATCCCGTCCACCGCCGACCCAGGCAGAGCCGAGCAGACGCGGCCCCTGGCGTCCAGGTCGTTCGTACAGTGGCGCGCTCCACCTGGACGCCAGGAACCACGCCCGCTCCACGGCGTGTGGGTCGACGGCGGACGGGATGGGAGCTGGGGAGAGTGGTGGGTTAAGGCGGCGGGGTGTCTGGCCGGAGTTCAGCGGGTGTTGAGGCGGCCCCAGAGGACGGCGGCGAGCGGAGAGCGCCGTGCCGTCTTGTCGCGTCTCACCTCACGCACCACCCTAAATAGTTATAGGTAGCCGTGGAGGGCACGAGTTCCTACGGTGGTGGCTCTGACCGGCGATAGCTGATCAGGCTCTATGGCGAGCACGCCATGTGATCCGTGGGGGATGAAGTATGAAGAGAATTCGTGCTGTCCGTGCCAAGGCGGGCCTGTTTGCAGGCGCCGTTGTGATGGCAGGCCTGAGCGCCGGCACCGCTCCAGCGCAGGCAGAAGACAGGCCCAGGTACGAGTGCGACACGGGGTACGTCTGCTTCTACTCGATGGCCAATGGCTACGGGGAGAAGTGTTCATGGGAGGGAAGTGACGCCATTTGGCGGGTTAGCCCGGGTGTCTGCTCATGGGCCCACTACGACTCGGCCGGTTCCGTTTTCAACAACGGGACGAGCGGCATGGACGTGCTCTACTACGACCAGGCCGGGCAACACGGCTCAGACAAGGTGGGCTGCGTCTCCAAGGGCGAGAAGAAGAACATTTCCGGCACGCACTACCTGGCTTCCCATAAATGGGTCGGCGGTACCAACTGCTGAGGAAGGCAGTTGAAGGTGAGCTGCCTTGGCGAGACTGTGCCTGACGCGGATAGTGCCAGGCACCAGCTTGCGTTAAGGAAGTGGGCCGTTAGTATGCTGAGTTGAGTTTGTCAAGGGCGCCACTCATCACTGACACCAGCGGCTGACACCAACAAGGGCGAACAGCAGCGGTCAGCGGTGAATGCCGGCGGACGGCCAACCGGAGCCTGAAGAGGATTGACCGAGGCCCATAGACCCTAATGATCGACCTGATAAGGATGAGGCCACAGGTTCAAATCCTGTTAGCCCCACAGGCAAAGATCGAGAAGTCGGGTGTCTCCCCAGTGGGAGGCACCCGTTCTTCGTTTTGGCAGCAGCAGCACGATGACCCCCCGGTCGATGGAGACCGGGGGGTTTCGCCTGTACGTCTATGCAGCGGGCGGGTACGCAAGTTCGCCGTTACATCGGGGAAGGGACGGCGCCGTCAGCGCTGGAGGGGCGCGGCCGGCTCGGCGGCCGAGTCGTCGCAGGGGGGCGTGGCCCTGTCGGCGTCCTCCGTGTCCGCGGGCGGGCGGTGACGGCAGCTGGGGGTCTTTCCGTGGGCCTCGGCTCGGATGCGCTGCTTCATCGTGGGGGGCAGGGCCCTGGTGGCGGACCAGGGCCAGAGGGACGGCGCCGGTGTCTTGGCCTCGGTGCTGCTGTTGCGGGTCGGCTCGGTCTGCGGTACTGCCGCGGCGGCGGTCGTGGTGATGAGTCCGAGCGTCGTGCACAGCGCCAGGAGGGCGGTGACGATGGCGGTCCACAGGTTCATGACCTTGTTCTGGGCCATGGCCCCTCACTTTCGGGTTGGGCGATTTGCGTACTTTCCTCATGATGTGTATGGGGGCGGCGAAATCATGGACCGACGCCCGTGGCGCGTCGATGTTCAGATGAACACCACTCGAATGGGTGCAAGAAGCCTGAAAAGTGGAAGAAACTGGAGGAGAAGGCTCAAAGTGACCGTCCGTGGAGGTGTGATCACCCTCCGATCGGAGTGGCGTCATCCGCTTCTACTGCGGTGTCCAGGGCGGAAGTTGAGGAGCTGACGCAGGTCACCGATCGGTATCGGTCGGTGTGTATAGTCGGGCGCCAGAGGTCCCCTACGTCAAGGAAAGACGAGGTCGCACGGTGAAGAAGCTTCTCCTGGTCGCACTGGCCGCCATCGGCGGGCTCCTCGTGTACCGCCAGATCCAGGCGGATCGCGCCGAGCAGGATCTGTGGACGGAGGCGACCGACTCCGTGCCCACGGGTTCGTGAGTACCGACATTCGGTTCTGAACAGACCCCGGCCGCCTCGCGGTCGGGGTTTTGTGTTGCGCGAGACGCAGCCGGGCAGGATGAGCCACGATCAGGCGACGGCGAGGGGTGGCGCGTGATGGGGCGGCGTACGGTGCGGTGGCGCGGCGTGTGCGCGGCCGTCGTGGGAATGGCCCTGGCCGCCCTGCTGCCGGGACAGACGGCCCTCGCGGCGAGCACACCCAGCCCCTCGTACGCGTTCGCCCCCGACGCCCGGCAGGTCACCGGCGCCGCGACCACCTCGGACGCCGAGTCCCTCGACATCGGCGAGACGTACCGGAGCACCCTCCCCGCGAGCGGCAAGCTCTACTACCGCCTCGTACTCGACAAGACGTCGGACACGTACGTCTCCGTCACGGCCGTCCCGCGCGCGGGCACGACGGTCTCCACCGGCGGCGGCATCAGGGTGTACCTGCAGGACGCCGACAGCCGCTCCTGTTCCTTCGAGAGCGCCTACTTCGGAGCGAGCCGCAGTCCGCGGCCGATCGTCGCCTGGGGAGCGAGAGAGGCCTTCTCCCATCGCGCCCTGTGCAAGGGCAGCGGTCTGTACTACGTGCGCGTGGAGCGCATCGACGGCACGGACGTATCGCCCGGCGAATGGGAGCTGGAGCTCGCTCCGGTGTCGGAGTCGCACCTGGACCGGGCCGAGGCGACGAAGGCGCCGCAGAGCTGGAACTCCACGCCCCCACAGCCTCCGACGGACCAGGCCGTACGACGTCCGGGCGGCGCGGGCTTCGACGAGGCCGTGCCGGTGAAGGAGGGGGTCTGGAGCGCCGATGTGGCGCCCGGGCAGACGCTCTTCTACAAAGTGCCGGTCGACTGGGGGCAGCAGCTCCACGTCACCGCCGAACTGGGCAGCACGACTCGCGGCCGTTATGTGGCCGGCGCGCTCATCACGTCGCTGTACAACCCGGCACGCATGCCCGTCGACGACGTGGCCATCGGCTACAACGGCACCCAGAAGACGGACTCCCTCGACCCCTTGGCGCCGGTCGACTACACCAACCGCTACGACTCCTCCCGCCAGGTCAGAGCGATGCGGTTCGCCGGTTCGTACTACCTCGCCCTCCATCTCTCGTCGGCGATGGCCGAGAAGTACGGCGACAAGCCGTTCGGCGTGACACTGCGGGTGCGGATCGACGGCACGACCGAGGCGGCACCCGCCTACGCGGCACCGTCCGATCCGCGGGGCCTCTTCGAGGTGTCGGCGCAGGACCGGGAGGCGGCGGCCGAGGGCGGGGGCGCGGGAGGCGACGCGCTGATGAAGGTGGTCGCCGTGGCGGGCATCGGGGGCGGAAGCCTGGTGCTGGTGGTACTGGGGGCGTGGACGGTGGTGGCTCGGCGGAGGGCGGCCGGGGCCGTCGGGTAGGTGCGGCGCCCTGGTGCCCGTGGGGTGCTCAGATCCGGGTCAGTGCCCAGAAGCCCACGGCGTAGCAGGCCAGCGCGAGGAGCAGCATCGGGACGACCACCTTGGCCGGAGGGCCGGGGCGCCGTCGTGCCCTGCGCGCTCCTCTGCCTGCGCGGTGCCGCGAAGTTTCCTGGGCCGGAGGTGGAACCTGCGGGACCTGAGCGGTGTACGAAGCAGTAGAGGCATCGGCGCGATGGAGCGGCGGTGACGCCAGGGGCCGCGTCGGGTAGGGCGGCGGCTGCGGCCGGGGGGAGGGCAGGACATGCGTGGGGTCGTCGGGGGAGACGTGGGAGGGCTGGTGCTGCGCGCCCTGCTGTGTCTGTGGCGGTGTCTGGGCGTCCGGGGGACGCACTTGAGGAGAGGAGCCAGTGGCCTGCGGGGGTGGCAGCGGGAAGCTGCCGGTGTCCGACATGCTGGGCGGCCGCGCAACACCGGAGGACTCGGAGAGGAACGCCGCCGGCTGCGACCCGGTGCTCCGACGGGGATCGGGCGGTACGGAGTCGGTGCCGGGCCATGCGGAGGCGGAGTCGCCGTCCCTCGCGGACTGCGGGAAGCCGGCACTCGGTTCTGGAGTGTCCGAGAACCCCGTCCGTACCCCAGGTGCGGGCTTGAGCGGTCCCGTCTGCCCGAACCCCGGTGGCAGTGGCCCCAGTTGGTCGAAGATCTCGATCAGCTCGTCGTCGGGGCCCGGCTCCGGCAGAAGTTCCGCGGCCGCGGCGAGCGCCTTCCGCGCCCCCGTGGCGGTGCGGAACCGCGCCTGCGGATCCGGCTGCACCAGCGTCGCCACGACCTGCCACAGCGGTTCTGGGATGCCCTTGGGCGCACTCGGCGTCCCATGCGCCGCGAAGTACTGGACGAGAGCCTTGGCGTCCGGCTTGGCGCCCTCCAGGAGATACAGCGCGACCAGGCCGACGGCGAACAGATCGGCGGGAAAGTCCGGCTCCGAGCCCATCATCTGCTCGGGCGAGATGTAACCCGGCGTCCCCACCACGAGGTTGGTCTCCGTCAGCCGCGGTTCGCCCAGCCGCATCGCGATGCCGAAGTCGGACAGCCGCAGCCGGGGCCGACCGGTACCGGTGGCCTCCAGCAGCACGTTGGCGGGCTTGATGTCCCGGTGCACCACACCCTCCGCGTGCACCGCCGCCAGCCCCGACAGGAGTTGGTCGACGAGCGTGCACACGAAGGACGGTGGCAGGGGACCGTAGTCCCCGATCAGATGGGCCAGCGAACCTCCGCCGACCAGATCCATGGTGAACAGGACCTTGTCGTCGTCGGCGGCCCAGCTGGCGGGCGCGAGCACATGGGGGTGGTCGATCCGCAGCGCCTGTTCGCGGACGAAGCGCAGCAGCGAGTGTGCGTCGCTCTGCTGCAGCACCTTGGCGGCGACATACCGACGGCGGCGGTGGTCCCAGGCGCGCCACACGGCGCCGACACCTCCGCGCCCGATCGGATCGACGAGTTCGTACCGGCCGGCGAAGACCTCACCCATGGCAGTGCGTCGCTCCTCCCCCTGCGGTGTCCCCCCTTGCCTCCCCCTCCACGAGCGATACGACTCCCGCCGCACCGCTCCAGGATGAGTGACTCCCCTCGCACCGCCCCCCCGGCGAGCGACACGGCCCGTCTCCCGGCCGGTGAGTGACACGCCCCCACGTGTCCCTCCCCGGATGAGCGACGACTCCCGTGCCCTCTCCAGCGGCACGACTCCCCCGTGCCTCCTCGGCCGTCGTCCCGGCTGCCGAACCCCCTTCGGTGACCGGGCAGCGGAGTCAGCTCTGGTGGGACTGGTAGTGCGAGACCGCGTCGGACGTGCGGCCCGCGCCGTAGACCCGGAGGAACTCTGCCAGTTCCGGATGGGTCGGGGCGAGGGTGTCCGCCGCCTCGATGATGTCCCCCGCGGCCGCGACCGACCGCAGCAGCGACTGGATCTCACGGACGACCCGCTTGACCGTCGGCGCTCCCGAACTGCTGGTCGTGGTCGTGGCATTGCTGAGCACCGAGCCCCCTTGCGACTTCTTGATCTCGTCCATCCGCTCGGTCGCCTCGGCCGCGCTGACGCTGCCGTCCGCGACCTGCCTCGCCAGATCCTGCAGCAACTGCACTCGCTGGACCACGGCCGGATTGCCGATCTTCGCCCGCTGACCGCTCATCAGCTGCGACAGCATCGGTGCGGACAGTCCCAGTACCCCCGCGAGACGAGCCTGGTTGAGACCAAGATCGTCTATGAGCTTACGGAAGAGCGCCCCCAGCGGCTCCCCGTACCAGTTCCGCTGCAGTTCCCGCGCTCTCGCGGTCGCTTCCTGCTGTGCGGCGTCCATTGCGTCTCCCCATCGCTTCCCCAAATACCGCGGTTCGCTGTAGCGAACCACGCCGAGCATCTTACGGAGAGTGGTCGTTCATCGGGACCCCCAATCTTTTTGCGAGATACCGGGGGCGACCCGGTACTCTGGTCTGCGACGCCCACCGGTATGAGTCACTTCCGGTCGGACGCTCCCCTCCCGGGGCCTTAGCTCAGTTGGTAGAGCGCTGTCTTTGCATGGCAGATGTCAGGGGTTCGACTCCCCTAGGCTCCACACCTCGGACCGGTCAGACGCCCTTCACGGCGGCTGGCCGGTTCTTGCATGTGCGGGTTTTTCACGTGACGGATCCGCGCGGGCGCCAGGTGTGGACGGAGAAGGTCCTTCGGGGTGACGTGCGTCACTCGACGGCGTCTCGGCCGTTGCGGATATTTGCGCAAACGCGAGAGTCGACAGGGTGCCCGAGTCCGTCGTGCGAGTAGTCGACGAAGTGCCGGAGCCGATGATTCCGCTGGTGGAGGCCTTGTGGGGACTGGTGGGAACGTGTGCTGGTAACCAGGGTGATGCTCTCCGTCAACACGGTCTGTGCAGAACTTGCACACCTGAACCGTTGCAAACGTCATCGTGGGTGCAGAGGGCAAGCATCCGCCGTTCCACGTGAAACATCGCTGTGGGGCAGGAGACCCTCAAGTCTCCTGCCCCACAGCGATGTTCGGAGTGCCGGACGTCAGTGTCGTTCGTCGCGGTGCGCGGCCTCCTCCTCGGCTTCCTTGACCTGCACCTCCGGGTCGAGCACGGACTGGCCGCTGCCGTCGACCGACGTCAGCCGAGTCGACTCCGGGACCTCCGTCGCCGCGGGAGGCTCGACCAGCCAGTCGGGGTTGGCCTGCTTGTCCCACCACTTCCAGGCGGCGTAGGCACCGCCCGCGACGACGCCCGCGATCGCCAGTGCCTTGGCGAGACGACCGACCCTCGCCCGACGTTCCTGCTTACGGACCAGCTTCTCGATCTGCTTGGCCGAGACCTGACCGCGCAGCGCGAGCAGCGCGGCCGTACCGCGGGATGCGGCCTCGTCCCTCACGGGCCCGGCCGCGGCCACGGCCTGCTCGATCCTCGGACGTGAATAGTCGGCGGCCTGCCGGGCAGCCTTGCGGGTGCGGACGGCGGCCTCGTGGGCGGCCTGGTCGACCTTCGGCGGCACATGCGTCAGGGCCTGTTCCAGACGCGGCGCGAGATGCGCGTCGTACTGGACGCGAGCCTGCTCGGCCGCCTGTGACACCTTCGGCGCGAGCCGTACGCGTGCCTCGTGTGTGTAGTGAGCGGCCCTGTCCTTGGCCGTGTCGGCGTACGGCGCCACCACGTCCGCGGCGTGCAGCACGCTGTCCTTCGCCGAACCGGTCGCGGCGCGCACGCTGTCGATGCGGGTCACGGGAATCCTCCTCCTCGGTGGCGTACGGTAATTCGACTTTCCACCCTTTTACGGATCATGCCTGCCAACGGGCACCTGGGCATGTGAGGGCAGGCATCCGGGTCATGGGCGCTGACTCCGGACGATCTCCGATCAAGCGCTGCTGAAGAACCGATCACATGCAATAGCGGATGAATACGGGCAACGGGAGCTTGTCGTCGACAATGCCACGGATCGTCGACGAACGCCCCCGGCCCGGAACTACTCGACCGGTTTTCTGCAGACGACACCCCGCAACGAGCACCCGGAGAAGGGCGACGGGGGTCGGAGCGCGTCGACCGTGCAAGGATCGGGGGAGTTACAGAAACAACGGAAGGCAGATCGTGGCCGAGCAGCTCTACGCCACCCTCAGGACCAACCACGGCGACATCGAGGTCCGGCTCTTCCCGAATCACGCGCCGATGACGGTCAAGAACTTCGTCGAGCTCGCCACCGGCCGGCGCGAGTGGACCAACCCCACCACCGGCGAGAAGTCCACGGCCAAGCTCTACGACGGCACAGTCTTCCACCGGGTCATCAGCGGCTTCATGATCCAGGGCGGTGACCCGCTCGGCAACGGCACCGGCGGCCCTGGCTACCAGTTCAAGGACGAGTTCCACCCGGACCTCTCCTTCGACAGGCCCTATCTGCTGGCCATGGCCAACGCCGGACCGGGTACCAACGGCTCGCAGTTCTTCGTCACGGTCGGCACCACGGCATGGCTGAACCGCAAGCACACCATCTTCGGCGAGGTCACCGACGCGGCCAGCCAGAAGGTCGTCGACGCCATCGCGGGCACACAGACCAATCCGCGCACCTCCCGCCCGCTCAACGACGTCGTCATCGAGTCGGTCCTCGTCGAGACCCGCAAGGACTGATCACCGAGCCCCGCACGGGCCGAGGCGAACGCCCGGCCCGTCGGCGCCGGGCCCACCAGGGAACCAAACGCCCCGCTCGTCCGTAAGGATGGGCGGGGCGGTTTCATTGCATACGACGACTTAGGGGACCCCGATGGACCAGGCGCCAGGCAGCCCACAGGGCCCGGAGGACCAGGGCCCCCAGCAAGCCGAGGGCCCGCCCGGCTGCTACCGCCACCCCGACCGCGAGACCGGCATCCGCTGCACCCGCTGCGAACGCCCGATCTGCCCGGAGTGCATGGTCAGCGCCTCCGTCGGCTTCCAGTGCCCCGACTGCGTCCGCGGCGACTCCGGCACCGGCCACCGCCCCGACGCCGCGATGCCCCGCACGATCGCCGGCGGCACGGTCGCCGCCGACCCCCGGCTGGTCACCAAGATCCTCCTCGGGATCAACCTCGCCGTGTTCATCGCCGTCCGGGCCTCGGACTCAATGCTCAGCGATCTCGTCCTGATCGGCGCCTGGCCGCCGCCACCCTTCACGGCCACCGAGGGCGTCGCGGACGGCCAGTGGTACCGCCTGGTCACCTCGATGTTCACGCACCAGGAGATCTGGCACATCGCCTTCAACATGCTGAGCCTGTGGTGGCTCGGCGGCCCACTGGAGGCGGCCCTCGGCCGCGCCCGCTACCTCGCGCTCTACCTGGTGTCCGGCCTGGCCGGCAGCGTCCTCGCCTATCTGCTGACGTCCCCGACCACGGCCACGCTCGGCGCCTCCGGCGCCATCTTCGGCCTGTTCGGCGCCACCGCCGTCCTGATGCGCCGGCTCAACTACGACATGCGGCCGATCATCGCGCTCCTGGTGATCAACCTGATCTTCACCTTCAACCCGGCGTTCGACATCTCCTGGCAGGCCCACATCGGCGGCCTCGCCGGAGGCGTGGTCATCGGCTACGCCATGGTGCACGCCCCGCGCGAACGACGGGCCCTGATCCAGTACGGCACCTGCGCCCTGGTCCTGGCCCTGGTCGTCGTATTGACGCTGGTGAGGACGGCTCAGCTCACCTGAGCGGGACAGTTGTCCACAGCGGGTGGCGAATCTTGTGCATAGTGTGCGCGAACAAGCGTGCCCCCTGTCGCTGACCTGTGTTTCCGCAGGTCGGACAGGGGGCGAACATGCTTTCGGGTGACCGGTAGTTCCGTCACACCGGCGTCAACACTGGATGGGTTATCCACAGATCGTCGTTCTTTTTCCCCACTGTGGAAAACGTTGTGGATAACTCAGCGGATAGCCCTGGGCAGAGCTGTGTTCACCGCGAAGCAGCCACTACTTCCACTGCGTGGAGACGCCGAATCCCGCGGCGATGAAGCCGAAGCCCACCACGATGTTCCAGTTGTCGAGCGAGTCGATGGGCAGCGAGCCGTCCGTCACATAGAAGACGACGATCCAGGCCAGCCCGATGACGAACAGGGCCAACATGACGGGTGCGACCCAGGCGCGGTTGGTCAGCTTGATGCTGGTCGCCTGCTTCGCAGGCGGCGGCGTGTAATCGGCCTTCTTGCGGATACGTGACTTCGGCACGAGGGTCTCTCCTGTCGATGCGCTGCGTGGCCGCGCAGGTAACTAGGTCGGGCTCGGGGCAGCGTACAAGGGGACACTGAGTGCTCCCCCGGGCGTCCGTTAGCGTAGTGCTTCCGCGGCGCCGAAGGAGATAAGGGTACGTTGAGCAATTCTGCCGACTCCCCCCAGGCCGGATCCAGCCCTGTCCGCAGACGGGGTTTCCGGCCCGTGCGGCTGCTCACGGTGGCCGTCTTCGCTCTCGCGGGCCTCATTTTCTTCACCAGCTTCAATACGGCCAAGGGCACAAATATCCGTACGGATGCCTCGCTGCTGAAGTTGTCCGACCTCATCCTGGAGCGCAGCCACAAGAACGGTCAGCTGGACGAGACCACCGGGACGCTCAGGGACGACGTCGAGGCGCTGGCCGAGCGGGACGACGGCAGCACGAAGGCAGAGGACGACAAGCTGGCGGCGCTGGAGAAGAAGGCGGGGATGCAGAAGCTGAAGGGCGAGGCGATCTCCGTCACGCTCAACGACGCCCCGCCGGACGCCACCGCCAAGCTCCCCGGCTATCCCGAGCCGCAGCCCGACTACCTGGTCATCCACCAGCAGGACCTGCAGGCCGTGGTGAACGCGCTGTGGCAGGCCGGCGCCCAGGGCATCAAGGTCATGGACCAGCGGCTGATCTCCACCAGCGCGGTGCGCTGCGTGGGCAACACGCTCATCCTCCAGGGCCGGGTCTACTCACCGCCGTACAAGATCACGGCGATCGGGGACCCGGAGAAGCTGCGGACGTCGCTCGCGGCGAGCCCGGCGATCCAGAACTACATGGTGTACGTCAACGTCTACGGACTCGGCTGGAAAGTCGAGGACGAAGGGACGGTGACTCTGCCCGGCTACTCGGGCACAGTGGATCTGCAGTACGCCAAGCCTGTGGAGTAGGCCTTCCTGGAGCCGCCGGTGCGTGTCGTCGTCAGGACCGTCAGCGAACTCTGCATCACCGTCGGCACGGTCATCGTGCTCTTCGTCGTCTACGTGCTGTTCTGGACCGGCGTGAAGGCCGACGACGTCATGGGCGAGCAGATCGACCAGTTGCAGGACCAGTGGTCGAAGGGGAGCGTGCGGCAGCCCACGGGGGGCGCCCCGTCCGGAACGCCGGAGCCGACGGCGTACAAGAGCGGCAAGCCCTTCGCGATCATGTACATCCCCCGGCTTGGTTTCACGTGGAACAAGCCCGTGCTGGAGGGGACGGCCGTCGGCACCCTGAAGAAGGGGCTCGGACACTACGCGCGGACGGCGCGGCTCGGGGAGAAAGGCAACTTCTCGGTGGCCGGTCACCGGCGTACGTACGGCGACCCCTTCAAGGACTTCCCCAAGCTGCGGCGCGGGGACGCGGTGGTGCTGACGGACGGGACGACCTGGTTCACGTATCGGATCGACAAAGGCCCCTACAAAACCGTGCCCACGGACGTTGAGGTGATCGATCCTGTGCCACGTAAGTCGGGGTATACGCGCTCGGGCCGCTATCTCACCCTGACCACGTGCGATCCGGAGTGGGGGCACAGTCACCGGCTGATCGTGTGGGCGCATCTGGACTCCACACAGCCTGTGGAGAAAGGGAAGCCGACGGCCCTGCGCCGTTAGTCTGGTGCGGTACGGCGTGAGTCTGGTGCCGTGGTGCGACGGAAGGGACGGCATGTACGGCTGGATCTGGCGGCATCTGCCAGGGAACGCGTGGGTGAGGGCTTTCATCTCACTCGTGCTGGTGCTTGCTGTGGTCTACGTCCTTTTCCAGTACGTCTTCCCGTGGGCCGAACCGCTGCTGCCCTTCAACGATGTGACGGTGGACAACCAGTGAGTGCGCGGATTCTTGTCGTCGACAACTACGACAGCTTCGTCTTCAACCTGGTGCAGTACCTGTACCAGCTGGGCGCCGAGTGCGAGGTGCTGCGCAACGACGAGGTGTCGACGGCGCACGCCCAGGACGGCTTCGACGGTGTGCTGCTGTCGCCGGGTCCGGGGACGCCGGAGGAGGCGGGCGTCTGCGTCGAGATGGTCCGCCACTGCGCGGCCACCGGGGTGCCCGTCTTCGGTGTGTGCCTGGGGATGCAGTCGATGCAGGTGGCGTACGGCGGTGTCGTGGACCGGGCGCCGGAGCTGCTGCACGGCAAGACGTCGTTGGTGGAGCACGAGGGCAAGGGTGTCTTCGCGGGTCTGCCGACGCCTTTCACGGCGACCCGCTATCACTCGCTCGCTGCCGAGCCGGAGACGGTGCCGGCCGAGCTGGAGGTGACCGCGCGGACCCACGACGGGATCATCATGGGGCTGCGCCACCGTGAACTGCGGATCGAGGGTGTGCAGTTCCACCCCGAGTCGGTGCTGACGGAACACGGGCACCGGATGCTGGCCAACTGGCTGGTGGAGTGCGGCGACCAGGGTGCGGTGGCGCGAAGCGCGGGGCTGGCCCCGGTGGTGGGCAGGGCCTCGGCGTGACCGCACTGCGCCCCGAGCGCGAGTCCGGGACCTCGTACGGGAAGCAGTCGTACGAGGATGCCGGTGCGCTTGGGGACTGGTACGACAGCGCGTCGTACGACACGGGCGGCGGCGGGGCGGGTGTGGATGAGCCCTGGGTGCCGCCTGCCGACGACGAGACGGTGGCGCTGCGGATACCGGAGCCGCCGCTGACGCGCATGGGCGGATCCGTACCGGCGTCTGGACCGGTGTCTGACGCCTCGTCCACCACAGGAGCCCCCGGAACCCCTGCGGGGGGCCGTGCGGCCCGGAGAAAGGCCGCCAAGCGCCGTGGTGGGCGTCATGGGGGTGGAGCGAGGCCTTCCGTCGAGTCGGCGGAGGCGTCGGACGACGGGAAGTCGTCGGCTCCGCTCTCCCGTGTCGAGGCCCGGCGGCAGGCGCGGGCGAACAAGCCCGGCCCGGCGGTGCTGGCGAGCCGGGCGGTCGGTGAGGTGTTCATCACGACCGGCGTCCTGATGCTCCTGTTCGTCACCTACCAGCTGTGGTGGACGAACGTGCGGGCGCACGCGCAGGCCGGCAGGGAGGCGAGCACGCTTCAGAACGAGTGGGCGAGCGGGAAGCGGGCGCCGGGTGAGTTCGAGCCGGGGCAGGGGTTCGCGCTGCTGCACATTCCCAAGCTGGACGTGGTCGTGCCGATAGCGGAGGGCGTCAGCAACAAGAAGGTGCTCGACCGGGGCATGGTCGGGCATTACTCGGAGGGTGCGCTGAAGACGGCGATGCCGAGCGCGAAGTCCGGGAACTTCGGGCTCGCGGGGCATCGAAACACGCATGGCGAGCCGTTCCGGTACATCAACAAGCTCAGCGCGGGCGACGAGATCGTCGTGGAGACACAGGACGACTACTTCGTCTACAAGATGACGTCGTCGCTGCCGGTGACGGCGCCGAGCAACACAAGCGTGCTCAATCCGGTTCCTCCGCAGTCGGGTTTCACCGAGCCGGGCCGTTACATCACCCTGACGACCTGCACGCCGGAGTTCACCAGCAAGTACCGGTTGATCGTCTGGGGCAAGATGGTCGAGGAACGGCCGCGCAGCAAGGGCAAGCCGGATGCGCTCGTCCAGTAAGGGCAGATGAAAGTGGCAGCGACCGCGGAGCAGCAAGAGGTCACCGACACCACCCACGCCCCGCGCCGCCGCGGCATGGGCCCGATCGCCACGGCGGTCAGTGTCTTCGGTGAACTCCTCATCACGGCGGGTCTGATCCTCGGCCTGTTCGTCGTCTACTCGCTGTGGTGGACGAACGTCATCGCCGACCGCGCGGCGGGCAAACAGGCCGACAAGGTCCGCGACAACTGGGCCCAGGACACGGGGCCGGGCGCGCTGAACACGAAGAACGGCATCGGCTTCCTGCATGTCCCCGCGATGAAGAACGGTGAGGTCCTCGTCGAGAAGGGAACGTCGGCGAAGCAGCTCAACGACGGTGTCGCCGGCTACTACACCGACCCGGTCAAGGCGACGCTGCCGATGTCCGGCAAGGACGGCAACTTCTCCCTCGCGGCCCATCGCGACGGTCACGGCGCCAAGTTCCACAACATCGACAAGATCGAGAAGGGCGACCCGATCGTCTTCGAGACGAAGGACAAGTGGTACGTCTACAAGGCGTACGCGATCCTTCCGGAGACCTCGAAGTACAACGTCAAGGTCCTGGGCGCCGTCCCGAAGGAGTCCGGCAAGAAGAAGGCCGGCAAGTACATCACGCTGACCACCTGCACGCCGGTGTACACGTCGCGGTACCGGTATGTGGTGTGGGGGGAACTGGTGCGGGTGGAGAAGGTGGACAGCGAGCGGACCTTGCCGAAGGAACTGCGCTGACCGGTTATCCGGACGAGAATGAAAAGCGCTGCCTCCCCGACGAAAAGGGGAGACAGCGCTTTTCTTTGTTCAGCCGCAGCCTGGAGGCTTCGGGCGGTAGACCTTTGTGGTCTGCGCCACCCTCGAAAGCGCTGAGGGGCTGGTCGCTTGGAGCGACCAGCCCCTCAGACGGGGTCGAGCAGGGATCAGTCCTCGGTGCGGGCCGCCGTTCCGGTCGTGCCGCCGAAGAAGGTGCCTCCGCCGTTGTTTCCGCCGCCGTTGTTGTTGCCGCCGACACTGACGGTCGTCAGGGTGATCGACGTGCCTGCCGGGTCGTCGACCTCGTTGCCCTGGTCAGGGTCCTGGTCGACGACGAACGCGGTGTCGCTCTGATCGCTGCCGTTGGCGAACTGGATGTTGTTGAAGCCCTGGGCCCGCAGGATCTGCTTGGCCTCTCCCACCGTCTTCTGGACGACGTTCGGGACCTTGACCTTGGCCTTCTCGGTCTTCTTGCCGAGGTGGATCGTCACCGTCGAGTTCTTGTCGACCGAGTTGCCGATCCCCGGGTCGGTGCTGACGACCTTGTCGACCAGGTTGTCGTCATCGGTTTCCGCGTCGGTCACACAGTTGCCGGTGAGGTTGCTCTCCACCATCCGTGCCTTGGCGTCGTCGCAGCTCAAGCCGTTGACGTCCGGGACGGTCGACTTCTGGATCTCGGTGGCGACCGTCAGGGTGATCGTCGAACCCTTCTCGACCTGCTTGTTGAATACCGGGTCCTGGTCAAGGACGGAGCCCGCTTCCTCCGTGGACTCCTTCTCCTTCTTCTTGACAACCAGCCCGAAGTCTTCGCCCTCAAGCCTTGCCTTGGCGTCGTCGAACTGGTCGCCGATGACGCTCGGCACGGTGACCTTCGGGGCACCCGTCGAGACCACCACGTTGATCGTGGACTTCTTCTCGACCTTGGTTCCCGGGTCGACGTCCTGCTCGCAGATGTTGCCCTTGGGCTGCTTCTCGCAGGTCTTCTCGGTGGTGGCCAGCGTCAGGTCACTGTTCAACGCCATGGTCTTGGCGCTCTTCAGCGTCTCACCGACGAAGGTCGGTACCGCCACCTTGTCGTCCGCGCTGTTGTTCCCCTTGAACGCCCACTTCCCGATCAGGATCGCGCCGATCAGGACCAGCACCGCCGCGACGACCAGCAGGATCGTCGAGGTGTTGTTCTTCTTCTGCTGGCGGCGACGGTCGGGGCGGTCGTCGTAGCCGCCGTAGCCCGGGTCGTCCGGGTTCATGGGCGGGAGCATCGACGTGGCGCCGGCGTCCGTGGAGCGCAGGGCGGTGGTCGGCTGGTCGTCCGGGTAGGCGCCGTAGCCGACCGAGCCCATCGCCGCGGTGGCCGCCACCGGCTGGCCGTCCAGGCACGCCTCGATGTCGATGCGCATCTCGTCGGCGGACTGGTAGCGGTAGTTCGGGTCCTTGACCAGGGCCTTGAGGACGATGGCGTCCATCTCGGGCGTGAGCTCGGGGTCGAAGACCGACGGGGGCTGCGGCTCCTCGCGGACGTGCTGGTAGGCCACGGCCACGGGGGAGTCGCCCACGAAGGGCGGGCGTACCGTCAGGAGCTCGTAGAGGAGGCAGCCCGTCGAGTAGAGGTCGGAGCGCTGGTCGACCTGCTCGCCCTTCGCCTGCTCCGGCGAGAGGTACTGGGCCGTGCCGATGACCGCCGAGGTCTGGGTCATCGTCATGCCGGAGTCGCCCATGGCGCGGGCGATGCCGAAGTCCATGACCTTGACCTGGCCGTTGCGCGTGAGCATGACGTTGGCCGGCTTGATGTCACGGTGGACGATGCCGGCCCGGTGGGAGTACTCCAGGGCCTGGAGGATGCCGATCGTCATCTCCAGCGTGCGCTCCGGCAGCAGCCGGCGGCCGGAGTGCAGCAGCTCACGGAGCGTGGAGCCGTCGACGTACTCCATCACGATGTACGGGATCGAGACCCCGTCGATGTAGTCCTCACCCGTGTCGTAGACCGCGACGATCGCGGGATGGTTGAGCGAGGCGGCCGACTGGGCCTCCCGGCGGAACCGGGCCTGGAAGGACGGGTCGCGTGCGAGATCCGCGCGCAGCGTCTTCACCGCCACGGTGCGGCCGAGCCGGGTGTCATGCGCGAGGTAGACCTCCGCCATGCCACCACGGCCGAGCACCTGGCCCAGCTCGTACCGGCCGCCGAGGCGACGCGGCTCTTCCATAGCTACCTACCAGCCCTCTCCGTCGGTCCCGACCGGCACTGGTGTGCGGTCGGAGGCTGCCGTCCGGGCCTACCGTACCCGGCTGGCTTTGTGTGACCTGGCCAAGCCCGTCACCCGATACAGGACCGGTATCGCAACGTGCACCGATGTGAAGGGGACGTGATCGGGGTCACTTGTTGGAGTTGATGACCGCCTCCATCACGCTCTTGGCGATGGGCGCCGCGAGGCCGCTTCCGGAGATGTTCTCGCGGACCGCGTTCTCGTCCTCGACGACCACGGCCACGGCGACCGGCTTGCTGCCGTCGGCGAGCTTGGCGTACGAGATGAACCAGGCGTACGGGTTCTTGCTGTTGTTCTCGCCGTGCTGGGCCGTACCCGTCTTGCCGCCGACCGTGACGCCGCCGCCGATCTTGGCGGTCGTACCGGTGCCCTTCTCGACGACCGTCTCCATCATCGACTGCAGGATCTGCGCGTTCTTCGCCGACAGCGGCTGGCTGTACTGCTCCGGGTCGGTCTTCTCGATGACGTCGACATTGCTGGCCTGGAGTTCGTCGACCATGTACGGCTTCATGAGGGTGCCGTCGTTGGCGACCGCGGAGGCGACCATGGCCATCTGCAGCGGGGTCGCGGCGGTGTTGAACTGGCCGATGGAGGACAGGGCGACCTGCGAGGGCTCCATGTCGTCCGAGAAGACGGAGGCGCTGGAGCGGACCGGCGTGAACTGCTCCTCGGTGAAGCCGAACTTCTTGGCCTCTTCCAGCATCTTGTCGTTCTTGAGGTCAGCGCCGATCTTGCCGAAGACAGTGTTGCAGGACACCCGCAGCGCCTCGCGGAGCGTGGCGTTCTCGCAGGGGATGTTGCCCTCGTTCTTCAGCTCGGTCCTGGTGCCCGTCATGACCCAGGGGAGCGGAGAGTCCGTCTCTTCGTCGGCGTCGTCGTACAGGCCGTTCTCCAGCGCGGCGGCCGCGGTGACGACCTTGAAGGTGGAGCCGGGCGGGTAGACCTCGCGCAGGGCCCGGTTGAGCATCGGGTCGGCGGGGTTGTTCTTCTTGTCGAGGGCCTTCCAGGCCTTCTCGTCCGACTCGCCGCCGCCGGCGATCGTCCCGGGGTCGTACGACGGGTAGGAGGCCATCGCCAGGATCTTGCCGGTGGACGGTTCGAGAGCGACGACCGCGCCCTTGCCGCGCTCCTTGAGGCCGTCGTACGCGGCCTTCTGGGCGGCGGCGTTGAGGGTGGTGACGACGTTGCCGCCCTCCTTCGGCTTGCCCGTGATCATGTCCAGGGTGTTGCGGAAGAAGAGCCGGTCGTCGTTGCCGGTGAGGATGCCGTCCTCGAGGTACTCCAGCTGGTTGGCGCCGTAGGCCTGCGAGACGAAGCCCGTGACGGGCGCCCACATGGCGCCGTCCTTGTAGGTGCGCTTGAACTTGAAGTCGCCGCTGGTGGTCTCGGTGTGGCCGGTGATGGCCTTGCCGTCGACGATTATGTCGCCGCGCGGGGTGGCGTACCGCTCGATGGCGACCCGGCGGTTGTCGCTGTCGGTCCTCAGCTCGTCGGCCTTGACGTACTGGAGCCAGTTGTCACGGATGAGCAGGGCCATGACGAGGAGGCCGCAGAAGATCGCGATCCGGCGCAGGGGCTTGTTCATGACGGGCGGACCACCTGGGTCATCTCGGCGTCGGGGCTGGGGGCGGGCGCGGGCGCCGGACGGCGTGCGGTGTCGCTGATGCGCAGCAGGATGCCGATCAGCGCCCAGTTGGCGATGACGGACGAACCGCCGTAGGCCACGAACGGCAGCGTCATACCGGTCAGCGGGATGAGGCCCATGACGCCGCCGGCCACGACGAAGACCTGGAGGGCGAAGGCGCCGGACAGACCGACGGCCAGCAGCTTGCCGAACGGGTCGCGGGCCGCGAGGGCCGTACGCACACCGCGCTCGACGATCAGCCCGTAGAGCAACAGGATCGCCATGACGCCTGCCAGGCCCAGCTCCTCGCCGAACGTGGCGAGGATGAAGTCGGAGTTGGCGGCGAAGCCGATGAGGTCGGAGTTGCCCTGCCCGAGACCGGTGCCGAGGGTGCCGCCGGAGCCGAAGGCCCACAGGGCCTGCATGGACTGTTCGGTGTGGCCCCCGACGCCCTGACGGGAGAGCGTGTACTCCTTCATCGGGTCGAGCCAGGCCTGGACGCGCTGCTGGACGTGCGGTTCGAAGCTGGCCACGCCGACCGCGCCGGCCGCGGACATCAGCAGACCGAAGACGATCCAGCTGGTCCGCTCGGTGGCGACGTACAGCATGATGATGAACATCCCGAAGAACAGCAGGGATGTACCGAGGTCGGTCTCGAAGACCAGGATGAGGATCGAGATCATCCAGACGACGATGATCGGGCCGAGGTCGCGGCCGCGGGGCAGGTACAGGCCCATGAAGCGGCGGCTGGCCAGCGCCAGGGCGTCTCTCTTGACCATGAGGTAGCCGGCGAAGAACACCGCCAGGGCGATTTTCGCGAACTCACCGGGCTGGACCGTGCCGAGGCCCGGGATCTTGATCCAGATCTTGGCGCCGTAGATGTTCGCGCCGAGTCCCGGCACGAGCGGCAGGACCAGCAGGAACAGCGCGCCGGCCATGGAGATGTAGGTGTAGCGCTGCAGGACGCGATGGTCCTTCAGGAAGATGAGCACGGCCACCAACAGGGCGACGCCCAGCGCGGAGTAGAGCAGCTGGCGCGGCGCGGCCTCGACGTAGAGGGGGCTCTGCTGGAGCCGCTTCGACTGGTCCAGACGCCAGATGACGACCAGGCCGAGCCCGTTCAGCAAGGTGGCCAGCGGCAGCATCAGCGGGTCCGCGTACGGCGCGAATTTCCGTACGACGAGATGGCCGACGCCCGCGAGCAGGGCGAGGCCCAGGCCGTAGCCCAGCAGGCCGGTGGGCATCTCGTCGTTGATGGCGAGGCCTACGTTGGCGTAGGCGAACACCGGGATGACCACGGCGAACACCAGCAGCGCGAGCTCGGTGTTGCGTCGGCTCGGTGTGCCGATCGAGCCGATCGTGGACGTGTGGTGCGTCGACGTGTTGGAAGTACTGCTCATCGTGTGACAGGGCCTCTCACGGCTTGCCTACTGCGTACCGCACTGCCCGACGACCTGCTTCTCTTCGTCCGAGAGGGTGGGGCCGGGGGTGGGAGTGGGCGCGGTCGGGGAGGCGGAAGCGTTCGGGGACGGTGAGGTCGAGGTGGACGGGGTCGGTGAGGCCTTGGACGTGAGGGAGGTCTTGGTGGTTCCCGTGGTGCCTCCGGCCTCGCCCTCGCCGGTCTTGGAGTTCTGCTCGCTCTCGGCGGCCTGCTGTTCGGCGCGCTTCTTGCACGCGGAGGCCTGCAGGGAGAGTTCGTCGATCTTCTTCTGGGCGGTCTTGAGGTCGCCTTCGGCGATGGTGCCCTCGACGAGCTTCTGCTGGTACGGCGGCAGGTACTTGAGTTCGATCTCGGGGTGGTCCTTCTCCACCTTCGACAGCGACACCCAGGCCAGGTCCTGGCTGATGCCCCGGTACAGCGCCACGTGCTCGTCGTTGGCGGCCACGTAGTACTGGGTCTGGGTCCAGCGCCAGCCGCCGTAGAGGCCGCCGCCGACGACGGCGAGCGTGAGGGCGATGTAGAAGGATCTCTTCAGCCACTTGCGGCCCTTGCGGGGCTTGACGAAGTCCTCGTCGCTGTAGTCGCCGAAGCCGTCGGTGGGGATGAAGCCGGTGACGTCGCCGGAGCCGGGCGGGCCGAACTGTCCGCCCCCGCCCTGTCCGGGCAGCTGGCGGCCGAGCCCGGAGGCGCGGCCCGCGGGGGTCTGCATGATGCCGTTGTCGTGCAGTGGGTGCTGCTGGTTCTCGGCGACCGCGCCGACGACGACCGGGGTGTCGGAGAGCTGCCCGGCGAGGGTGTCCCCGGTGTCCAGGTCCAGTACGTCGGCGACGATGACCGTGATGTTGTCGGGGCCGCCGCCGCGCAGCGCGAGCTGGATCAGCTCCTGCACGGTCTCCTGGGGTCCCTGGTAGCTGGCGAGGGTGTCCTCGAGCGTCTGGTGGGAGACGACTCCGGACAGCCCGTCGGAGCAGATCAGGTAGCGGTCGCCGGCGCGGACCTCACGGATGGAGAGGTCGGGCTCGACGTGCTCGCCGCTGCCCAGCGCGCGCATCAGCAGGGAGCGCTGCGGGTGGGTGGTGGCCTCTTCCTCGGTGATGCGGCCCTCGTCGACCAGGCGCTGCACCCAGGTGTGGTCCTGTGTGATCTGGGTGAGGACGCCGTCGCGGAGCAGGTACGCGCGCGAGTCGCCGACATGGACGAGGCCGAGGCGCTGGCCGGTCCACAGCAGGGCGGTGAGCGTGGTGCCCATGCCCTCGAGCTGGGGGTCCTCCTCGACCAGGGAGCGCAGCTGGTCGTTGGCGCGCTGGACCGCGGTGCCGAGGGAGGTGAGGACGTCGGAGCCGGGGACGTCGTCGTCGAGGGCGACGATGGTGGAGATGGCCTCGGAGGAGGCGACCTCACCGGCGGCGGCGCCGCCCATGCCGTCGGCGATGGCGAGCAGGCGCGGACCGGCGTATCCGGAGTCCTCGTTGCCCTCCCGGATCATGCCTTTGTGCGATCCGGCGGCGAAGCGCAGTGACAGACTCATGCGCACCTCGCCCGTCGGCTCCGGATACATCCGCACGGTGCCCACCCTCCGGTCGGGAGCGCGCCGGGGCCCGGGGTGGGGGCCCACTCCGCGTGCTCGCTCCGCTCGCGCCTATTCATGATGTAGCACTACTTCCGCAGCTCGATGACGGTCTTGCCGATGCGGATCGGCGCGCCCAGCGGAATCGGTGTGGGGGTCGTCAGCCGACTCCGGTCCAGATAGGTGCCGTTGGTGGATCCGAGGTCCTCGACGATCCACTGGCCGTCCCGGTCCGGGTAGATCCTGGCGTGCCTGCTGGAGGCGTAGTCGTCGTCCAGCACGATGGTGCTGTCGTGCGCCCGGCCCAGCGTGATGGTCTGGCCCTGGAGCGCGACGGTGGTGCCCGTGAGGGTGCCCTCGCTGACGACCAGCTTGCTGGGGGCGTTACGGCCGCGACGGCCGGCGGCGGGCTGCTGGCGCTGCTGCGGGGGCGCCTGTTGGCGCTGGGCCTGCTGCGGCCGTGCGGCCTCTCGCCTGGCCCCGCGCTGGGTGACACGCGTACCGAACAGGTCGCTGCGGATGACCTGCACGGCCACGATCACGAACAGCCACAGTACGGCTAGGAAACCCAGCCGCATGACCGTGAGGGTCAGCTCTGACATTGCCCCCGCTTCACCCTTCGGCTTGCCGGTAAATGATGGTGGTGTTGCCCACGACGATCCGCGAGCCGTCGCGGAGCGTAGCGCGGGTGGTGTGCTGTCCGTCCACCACGATGCCGTTGGTGGATCCCAGATCCTGGACTGTCGAGGGCGTTCCGGTCCGGATCTCACAGTGCCGGCGGGAGACGCCGGGGTCGTCGATCCGCACGTCGGCCTCGGTGCTGCGGCCCAGCACCAGCGTCGCGCGGGAGATCTGATGGCGGGCGCCGTTGATCTCGATCCAGTGGCGGGTGCGTCCGCCTGCCGCGGCTGCGGGAGCGGGTGCGACAGGGGGCCGCTGACCGCTCGCGGGCTGCGGGTACCCGTAGCCGCCGGGGCGGCCGCCGGGCGGCGGCGCGGCCGGCATGGGCGGGGCGCCCGGGGCCCCGGCGGGAGCCGGGGCCGGCGCGGAGCCGTAGCCGCCGGGGGCCGCGGGCCGGCCCGCCGGGGCGGCCGCGCCGGGGGCCTGCTGGTCGGTGGAGGAGGCGAGCGTGCGGCTGCGCACCCGGTACAGGCCGGTGTCGAGGTCGTCGGCCTTCTCCAGGTGGACCTTGATGGGGCCCATGAAGGTGTAGCGCTGCTGCTTGGCGTAGTCGCGCACCATGCCGGCGAGTTCGTCGCCGAGCTGGCCGGAGTACGGGCTCAGGCGCTCGAAGTCCGGTGTGCTCAACTCCACGATGAAGTCGTTGGGGACGACCGTGCGGTCGCGGTTCCAGATGGTCGCGTTGTTGTCGCACTCGCGCTGGAGTGCTCCCGCGATCTCCACGGGCTGTACCTCGGACTTGAACACCTTGGCGAAGGTGCCGTTGACCAGACCTTCGAGGCGCTGCTCGAACTTCTTCAGGACTCCCATGGGGCACCTCCTCCGTAGCTGCTGCCGTCCTGCACCCCGCAGAGCGGGTACTGCCTTACCTGGTACTGCTTACTGATCGTATCCACGCGCCGGTCAATCGGCTGGTTCCCCCTGTCGGCCTCGTCGACGGGTGTCGACGCCTCCGAGGTTCCCTGTGGAGCTCCTCTTCGAACTCCCCCGGCCGACTCCTCCTGTCAAGGATCGTAGAGGCGGCCGCAGACAAGTGTCCCGCACCTGACTGTGCGCCCCGACCGGCTACTGGGGAGACGGGCGGTACCGGTACGAGGTTGATACGTGAACAGACACGTGTTGATACGTAGCCGGAAGGACGGCGGGTCGGTGCGGGATGTCTACGGCCCTGGTGAGCTGCTGCCCCTGGATAAGGGATGTGAACCCACCCCTGCTCGCGTGCTAATGTTCTGGGTGTCGGAAGGCGCCAACCCCAAGGGGAAACAGCCCGAAGACACACCCAATGCGCGGGTGGCGGAATAGGCAGACGCGCTGGATTCAGGTTCCAGTGCCCGAAAGGGCGTGGGGGTTCAACTCCCCCCTCGCGCACAGCTGAAAGCCCCGCAGGTCTCAGACCTGCGGGGCTTTTGCGTTGTCCTCCGGCGCTGTCCGCCGTGAGGACAATCACACGGCGTGGTCCCGGCCGCGGGCTTACGCGGCCACGCGCTGGGCGAGGTGCTTCGCCCTGGTCTCCGCGTCCTGGTGGGCACGCGCGCGGGAGGCCTCGTAGAGGGGGACCAGTTCGGTCATCGCCGGGTTCTGCGGGGCCATGGTCAGCTCCGGGACGATGAAGTCGACGTCCAGGGCGAGGGAGTCGCCGAGTACCGCCTGGAGGTAGTTCTGCACGTACTCGAAGCCCTCGCGCGGAGTGCCCGGCGCGTAGGAGCCGCCGCGGCTGGCGACGACGGTGACCGGGGTGCCGGTGATCTTCGAGTCCTCGGTCAGGAAGGTGCGGCCGACGAGCATCACGTTGTCCAGCCAGGCCTTGAGGGTCGAGGGGATCGCGAAGTTGTACATCGGGGCGCCGATCAGCACGGCGTCCGCCCCCTCCAGCTCCTCGATCAGCTGCACGCGCGCGTGGAAGGCGGCGGCCTGCTCAGGGGTGTGCGTGGCGGGATCGGAGAAGCCGGCGAGGTGGGCGTCGGCGGTGATGTGCGGCACGGGGTCCGTGGCGAGGTCGCGGTAGATCACCGTGCCCTCGGGGTGCTGCTCCTCCCAGGTCCTGCGGAAGGCGTCCGTGACGGAGCGGGACGAGGAGGCGCCGTGGGGGAACACGGAGGAGTCGATGTGCAGCAGGGTGGCCATGGGGGTCTCCTGACGAGCGGTGCGTGGCTAATAGTTCGTACACAGCTATTGATAACACAGCTACTTACTTTTTTTCACCCCCGTACGTGAGCGCAGTACTCTGAAAGGTATGACGGTCGAGGAGAGGCACGGCACGGAGGCCTGCAAGCAGGTGGACGACGGGATCACCCGTGTCTTCCAGTTGCTGGGGAAGCGCTGGACCGGGCCGATCGTGGCCGTCCTGACCCCGGGCCCGGCGTACTTTGTCGACCTGCGCCGGGCGATTCCCGGTATCAGCGAGCGGATGCTGTCCGACCGTCTGACCGAGCTCGCCTCCGCGGGGCTCGTGCTGCGCGAGGTCGACGAGGGGCCGCCGCTGCGGGTGTCGTACCGGCTGACGGCGGCGGGGGCGGCGCTGGAGCCGGCGTTCGCGGAGCTGAAGCAGTGGGCGCAGCGGCACTTGCCGAAGGGGCCCGGGGGCGGGTGCTGAGGGCCTCCAACGCGGGTCGGGTGCCGAGGAGGGCGGCTGCGGGGCCGGTTTTCCACAGGCGCGCGGTTGTCCACAGGGCCTGACGCGTTTCGGCCACCGGCTGTACGGTCTGCACGAGTTGATGTTCGGGCGTGTGCGGGTTCGGGAAGGCGGTCGCGATGACCGAGGTCGGGGTGGAGGCTTCCGCCGAGGTTTCCGCAGGCGCGGGGCGCAGGCTGCCGCGGGTGCGGGGCTTCGCCGAGCGGCCGGTGCAGGGGTCTCCCAAGCAGGAGGGCAAGGCGCTGCGCAAGCGGGTCCCGCGTGGTGCGCACACCGCGCTCGACCTGGACGGCTCGCGGCCCGACGCGGTGAACGCGGTCGAGGAGTCCAACCGCGACCGCATCCCCGGACTCACCCCGCTGCGCGTCGGTCGGATGGCGGCCACGCCCTTCGCCTTCCTGCGCGGCTCCGCGGGCCTTATGGCCTACGACCTGGCGCGCACCCCCATGACCGGGATCCGCGCCCAGATCTGCGGCGACGCCCACGCGGCCAACTTCGGTCTGTACGGGGACGCGCGTGGCGATCTGGTCATCGATCTCAACGACTTCGACGAGACGGTCCAGGGCCCCTGGGAGTGGGACCTCAAGCGGCTCGCGGCCTCGCTGGTGCTCGCCGGCCGGGAGGCGGGTGCGGACGAGGACACCTGCCGCGGTGCGGCGCACGGCGCGGTGGGCGCCTACCGCCGCACCATGCGGCTGCTGGCCGGGCTCCCGGTGCTGGACGCCTGGAACGCCATCGCGGACGAGGAGCTCGTCTCCCACACCGATGCCCACGATCTCGTCGGCACGCTGGAGCGGGTCTCCGAGAAGGCGCGGGCCAACACCAGCGGACGGTTCGCGGCGAAGTCGACCGAGCAGACCGGCGACGGCGGGCGCCGCTTCGTGGACGCCCCGCCGGTGCTGCGGCGCGTGCCGGACACGGAGGCCGCGGCGGTGGCCGGGTCCCTGGAGGAGTACCTGGAGTCGCTCTCCGAGGACCGCCTTCCGCTGCTGTCCCGGCACGCGGTGCACGACGTCGCGTTCCGGGTCGTCGGTACGGGCAGCGTCGGCACCCGGTCGTACGTCGTGCTGCTCCTCGACCACCGCGATGAGCCGCTGGTGCTCCAGGTGAAGGAGGCCCGCCCCTCGGCGCTGCTGCCGCACCTGGTGACCGCCGGGTTCGAGGCGCCCGCCGTCGAGCACGAGGGCCGCCGGGTCGTCCTCGGACAGAAGCGGATGCAGGTCGTCAGTGACATCCTGCTGGGCTGGACGTCGGTGGACGGACGGCCGTTCCAGGTACGGCAGTTCCGCAACCGCAAGGGCAGCGTCGACCCTGCCGCGCTCGCCGCCGACCAGATAGACGACTACGGCCGTATGACGGGGGCGCTGCTGGCCCGCGCCCACTCGCACAGCGCCGACCCGCGCCTGGTCGCCGGGTACTGCGGCAAGAGCGAGGAGCTGGACGAGGCGATGGCCGCGTTCGCCGTGGCGTACGCCGACCGTACGGAGGCGGACCACGCGGACCTGGTGGCGGCGGTGCGGTCGGGAAGGCTCGCGGCGGAGACGGGGGCGTGAGGGGCTTGCGGCCGGTGCGGGTTCTTCGGTGAGGTACGTGGATCTCGACGGGCGGGACGGGGACATCACGGGGATCATCGACCCGCGGCCCTACCTCGCGAAGCTGCCCCGGAGGTCTGTGACGTGGCCGCGCCGGGGGACGTGAGCCTCGACGAGGTGCTGCCGCACGGCGGGGGCCGCGCCCATGAGGTGGTGTGCCGGCCGGGGACGCTGGTCGTCGTGTGCCGGGACCTCGCGGCTCAGTGGGTGGCGGCGGACTGCCCGGATGCGGGTGGGGGCTGACACTGGTCGTCCGAGGGCCGACCCGGCCGTGGCCTACGCTGGTCGGGTGACGACCCCGGAAGCTGAGCAGGGTGGTGTCGCCGGCGGTACGCGGGCGGCGCCCGAGGATGGCGCGCCCCGGCCCGAGGAGCGGCTGGAGCGGGCCGTGCGGGCCGCCGAGCAGGCGCTGATCGAGTACGAGATCGCGGTGGAGACCTTCCGGGTCGAGGTCGAGAACTTCTCCCGGCTGCACCACCAGAGACTCGGCCCGATGTACACCCGGCTCGACGAACTGGACGCCCAGATCGCCGAGGCCACGGCCGAGCGCACCGGTGACCCCGAGGACCGGCGCAAGGCGGACGAGGCCCGTGCCCGGGTGATGCCGATGCCGGCGGTGGAAGAGCTGTTCCACGGCTGGATGGACGGGGACGGGCTGTTCCCGGAGGCCGTGGCGATGCTCACGGAGCAGCCGGTGCGGCCCCCGCAGCGGGTGCGGCCCAGCGACGAGGCCCGCAAGCTCTACCGTGAGCTGGTCCGCAAGGCCCACCCCGACCTGGCGCAGGACGACACCGAGCGGGCGCGCCGCGATGAGTTCATCACCCGGGTCAACGCCGCCTATGCCCGGGGTGACGAGCCGCTGCTGCGGGAGCTGGCCGAGGAGTGGGCCGCCGGGCCGAAGCCGCCGGAGCAGGGGCCGACGCCGAGCGAGGAGCTCTACGCCCGCCTCGAGTGGCTCTCCCGGCGCAAGGAGCTGCTCAGCGTGGTCGCGCGGGAGCTGGAGGAGAGCGCGATCGGGGCGATGCTGCGGCTGGCCCCGGACGATCCCGACCGGCTCCTGGAGGAGATCGCCGAGCAGTTGCTGGCGCAGCTCGAGGAGCGGGAGCGCGAGCTGGCGGAGCTGCTCGGGCAGTAGGCGGGCCGTGTGCCGGGCGGGCGCCTGTGGACGTCGGATGTCGCCGCGGTGTGCGCGGATCCCTCGGCCGGGGGCTCGTCTGTCGCTCAGGTAGCCTCGGGCCATGAGTTTCGGAGCTTCCCTGCCCTCGGTCGACGTCGCCGGTGTTCCGGCCGACGGTCTCGTTCTGGATGTCCGTGAGGCCGACGAGTGGGCCGCGGGGCATGTCGAGGGTGCGCTGCACGTGCCCATGAGTGACTTCGTGGCCCGGTTCGGCGAGGTGACCGAGGCGGTGGCGGACGGTCGGCGGGCCTATGTGATGTGCCGCGTCGGCGGTCGCTCCGCGCAGGTCACCCAGTACCTGGTCCAGCAGGGCATCGACGCCGTGAACATCGACGGCGGCATGCTGGCCTGGGACGGCGCCGGCCGTCCCATGGTCACGGACAACGGTTCGCCGGCGTTCGTTCTCTAGGTCGGGCACCCGGGCGCGCGCGTCAGGCCAGGGGGTGCGCCGCCAGCAGGTCGCCCAGCGCCTCCTCGTGGGCGGCTGCCGGGCCGAGCGACAGTTCCAGGTGCTTGGCCCAGGCGTGATACCGGTGCAGCGGGTAGTCGGTGTCGGCGCCGAACCCGCCGTGCAGATGCTGTGCCGTCTGCACGACCCGACGTACGCCCTCCGAGGCCCAGATCTTCGCGACGGCGACCTCGCCGGAGACCGGCAGCGCGCCCTGGGTCCCGGAGCCGGTCCGCCAGGCCGCCTGCCACAGCGTGGCCTCCATCGCCTTCAGATCGATGTAGCGGTCGGCGGCCTGCACGGCGACGGCCTGGAACGTGGCGACCGGGAAGCCGAACTGCTCCCGCTTGCTGGTGTATTCACTGGTCATCCGCAGGACCTGACGGCCCAGGCCGAGTGCCTGCGCACACGTCCCGACGGTCAGCAGATGCCGTAGGGACTCCCACGCCCCGTCCGCGTCGAGGACGTCCCGGGCCGCGATCCGCGCCGACTCCAGCCGCAGTTCGCCGAGCCGCTCGCCCGTGGTGGAGAGCTGCTCGGCGAGGGCGACCCCTACGCCGGCGGGTGCCACCAGCGTGAGCACGGTCTGTCCGGCCGCCGTGTGCGCCGGTACGACGATGTGGTCCGCGTCGAACGCCCAGGGCACCGCCGTCTGCACGCCGTCCAGGATCCACTCCGCGCCCTCCTGCCGTGCGGTCACGGCGAGTTCGGCGGGGTCGTGGCCGGTACGGCCGCTCGCGGCGACGGTCAGCACGACCTCACCGCGGCCCGCCGGGGCGAGCAGGCCGGACCTCAACTCCTCGGTGCCATGGGCCTGTACGGCCGCCGCGGCCGCGCTGCTCTCCAGCAGCGGAACCCGCGCCAGCACCTTCGCCGACTCGGCCAGCACCAGGCACAGCGCGACCGCGTCCAGACCGGCCCCGCCGTACTCCTCCGTCAGCAGCAGGCTCAGCAGGTCCGCGTCGGCGAGCCTGCTCCACAGCTCGCGGTCGAAGTGGTCGGCGACGGCGCCCGTGGCGAGCGCGGGGCTCGGCACCCCGTCCGGCGCGACCCCGGCGAACACGCCACGTGCCGCCTCGGCCGCCGCCTGCTGCTCCTCGGTGAAGGTGAAGTCCACGGTCCCTGTCCTCCCGACGCGTCAGCCGATCGACGGGTGAGCCGATCTGACGGACCGTCAAGATAGAACAGGTTCTAGAAGAAGGGAACGGGGCGGCCCGCCCCGGGCCTCACCTGTCGAAGTCCAGCTCCACCGTCTCCGTCGCCGGATGCGACTGGCACGCCAGTACGTACCCCGCCTCCGTCTCCTCCGGCTCCAGCGCGAAGTTGCGGTCCATGCGGACCTCGCCGGAGACGAGGAAGGCGCGGCAGGTGCCGCACACCCCGCCCTTGCATGCGTAGGGCGCGTCGGAGCGGTTGCGCAGGACCGCGTCGAGGAGGGACTCGCCGTCCTGGACGGCCCAGGTCCCGCCGCGGCCGTCGAGACGGGCGGTCACCGTGCTGTGCGCGGGCGCGGGGGCCCTGGGCGCCGGGGCCGCTCCCTCGTCGACGTGGAAGATCTCCTCGTGGACGCGGCTCCGGGGGACGCCGAGCTCCCTCAGCGCTCGTCCCGCACTCTGCACCAGCCCGAACGGCCCGCACAGGAACCAGCCCGCCACATCCGCCACCGGCAGCAGCGCGGGCAGCAGTCCCGTCAGCCGCTCCCGGTCGAGCCGTCCGGACGGCAGTCCCGCCTGCTGCTCCTCCCGGGAGAGCACCGTGACCAGCTGCAGCCGCTCCGGGTAGCGGTCCTTCAGGTCGGCGACCTCGTCCAGGAACATCGTCGAGGCGGCCGTACGGTCACTGCGGATCAGACAGAACCGGGCCTCGGGCTCGCGCGCCAGCAGCGTCGACACGATCGACAGCACCGGGGTGATGCCGCTGCCGCCGACGACCGCCGCGTACAGGCCGGGTGCGGGGGTGAGGGTGAAGCGCCCCGCGGGAGTCATCACCTCCAGCTCGTCGCCGACGGTGATCTCCTTGAGCGCGTACGTGGAGAAGGCTCCGCCGTCCACCAGCCGTACACCGACGCGCAGTCGGCGAGGCGCCTCACCGTCCGGTGCCGGGGAGCAGATCGAGTACGTGCGCCGGATCTCCTCGCCGTCCGCCGTGCGGCGCACGGCGAGGTGCTGGCCCGGTGCGTAGCGGTAGGCCTCGCCGAGCTCCGGCGGCACGGTGAAGGTGAGGGCCACGGAGTCATCGGTGAGCCGGTCGACCGCCGCCACCCGGAGCGCGTGGAAGCGGGCCATCACAACTCCTTGAAGTGGTCGAAGGGTTCACGGCAGTCCAGACAGCGCCGCAGCGCCTTGCAGGCCGTGGAGGAGAAACGGCTGAGCAGCTCGGTGTCGGCGGATCCGCAGTGCGGGCAGCGGACGGGGTCGGTGGCGTCGAGTGTCCGGGTGGGGCCCAGGGACACGGTCACCGGGCCGGCCGCGTGCTGCGTGCGCGGCGGGGCTATGCCGAACTCCCTGAGCTTGCGGCGGCCTTCGGCCGAGATGTCGTCCGTCGACCAGGCGGGCGCGAGGACCGTGCGCACGGTGACCTCGCGGACGCCGTGGGCGTGCAGCACCCGCTCGATGTCCACGGCCATCGCCTCGATCGCCGGGCAGCCGGTGTACGTCGGGGTCAGTTCGACCTCGGCCGTGTCCTGGCCGCGGACGTGCACCGCGCGCACGACTCCCAGTTCCCGCAGGGTGAGCACGGGCAGTTCGGGGTCGGGCACCGACCCGGCCACCTCGAGGAGTTCCGCCTCCAGCGGTGTCAGGGTCACCATGACGCCCCCGGGTGGCTGCGGTGCAGATGCTGCATCTCGGCGAGCATCCGCCCGAAGGACTCGGTGTGCAGGCCCTGTCGGCCCGCACCGGCCGTCCACGCGCCCGTGCGCGGGCCCTCGGGGACGCTCAGGGTGGCCCGGCCCAGGACGTCCGTGACGGACGCCAGCCACATGGTCTCCAGGGCGGCCCAGTCGACGTCGACGCCCTCCACGGGCTGGAACATCTCGCCGGTGAACCGCCACAGCGCCTCGCACGCCCGCCGCATCCGCTCGTGGCTGACGTCCGTGCCGTCGCCCAGCCGCAGGGTCCACTGCTCGGCGTGGTCGCGGTGATAGGCGACCTCCTTGACGGCCTTCGCGGCGAGCGGGGCGAAGGGGCCCTCGCCCGCGGCCAGTTCGGCGTGGAGCAGGTGCTGGTAGGTGGAGAAGTACAGCTGGCGGGCGATGGTGTGGGCGAAGTCGCCGTTCGGCTGCTCCACCAGCTGGAGGTTGCGGAAGGCGCGCTCCTCGCGCAGATACGCCAGTTCGTCCTCGTCGCCGGCCATCGAGAGCAGGACGCGGGCCTGGCCCAGGAGGTCCAGCGCGATGTTGGCGAGGGCGACCTCCTCCTCCAGGACGGGGGCGTGGCCGGCCCATTCGCCGAGGCGGTGGGAGAGCACCAGGGCGTCGTCCCCGAGGGCCAGAGCGGCGGCGTGCGTGGTCAGGTCGACGGTCACAGGTGCTTCACCCCGTCCGGGATCTCGTAGAACGTCGGATGGCGGTAGGGCTTGTCGGCGGACGGTTCGAAGAACGGGTCCTTCTCGTCCGGCGAGGACGCGGTGATCACCGAGGACGGGACGACCCAGATCGAGACGCCCTCGCCGCGGCGGGTGTACAGGTCGCGGGCGTTGCGCAGGGCGAGGTCCGCGTCCGGTGCGTGCAGGCTGCCGGCGTGGGTGTGCGAGAGGCCGCGGCGGGAGCGTACGAAGACCTCCCACAGAGGCCAGTCGGTGTTCGTCATGCGCGTGCGGCTCCCGTCTCGGTGTGCTTGCCGGCGTAGGCCGAGGCGGCCTCGCGGACCCAGGCGCCCTCGTCGTGGGCCTGCCTGCGCTGGGTGATGCGCTGTTCGTTGCAGGGGCCGTTGCCCTTGAGGACGTTCTTGAACTCGGTCCAGTCGATCTCGCCGAATTCGTGCCGGCCCAGCTCCTCGTTCCACTTCAGGTCCGGGTCGGGGAGCGTGAGGCCCAGGGACTCGGCCTGGGGGACGCAGATGTCGACGAAGCGCCGGCGCAGCTCGTCGTTGGAGTGCCGCTTGATCTTCCAGGCCATTGACTGTGCGGAGTGCGCGGACTCGTCGTCGGGCGGGCCGAACATCATCAGGGACGGCCACCACCAGCGGTCCACCGCGTCCTGGGCCATCGCGTGCTGCTCGGGGGTGCCCTTGCTGAGCGCCAGCAGGAGCTCGTATCCCTGGCGCTGGTGGAAGGACTCCTCCTTGCAGATGCGCACCATCGCGCGCGCGTAGGGGCCGTAGGAGCAGCGGCACAGGGGGACCTGGTTGGTGATCGCGGCGCCGTCCACGAGCCAGCCGATCGCGCCGACGTCCGCCCAGGTCAGCGTGGGGTAGTTGAAGATCGAGGAGTACTTCTGACGGCCGGTGTGGAGCTTGTCCAGCAGCTCGTCGCGGCCGGTGCCGAGGGTTTCGGCCGCGCTGTAGAGGTAGAGGCCGTGCCCGGCCTCGTCCTGGACCTTGGCCATCAGGATGGCCTTGCGGCGCAGCGAGGGCGCGCGCGTGATCCAGTTCGCCTCCGGCTGCATGCCGATGATCTCGGAGTGGGCGTGCTGGGCGATCTGGCGGACCAGGGTCGCGCGGTAGGCGTCCGGCATCCAGTCGCGCGGTTCGATGCGCTCGTCGGCGGCCACGGCGGCGTCGAAGGCGCGCTCGTACGCGTCCTGGTCGACGGCGTCCTCCCGGTCGTACGCCTGTGCTGCTGTTGCCATGTGGCCCCCTCGATCTTGTGCGCTGCCCGGAGCAGGCTCCCGACCGATCGTTCGGTTCGTCGATTCCATGGTGTGCCGGGCGCCGTAAGGTGTCAACCGCTGTGGATAACCTGCCGACGGGCTGTGCGGGCGGGAAGGCCTGAGTACCGTTCCCGTGCGAGCGCCGTGGAGGGGTGCGCGAGGGCGGCGGCGGGCCCTGCGGCCTCGTGGCCGGAAGACGGAGCGGACATCGGGAGACGGGGCGGAATGGACGCGTACGACACAGGCTCGGGCGCCCGGAGCGGGCCTGCCGACGAGCCGGGGGTGCCGGAGGGGGGCGCCGGGCCGCCGGCCGCCGTGCCCGCGGCCGCCGTGCCCGCGGCCGACGATCCCGCGGGCGCGGCGCCCCCGGCGTCGCCGTACGACCTGCCTCCCCCGCTCGGCACCGGACCCCGCACCGGTGTGGCCGCCCTCTCGCTCCGCTACCAGATCGGTGCCGCGCTGGCGCTCGCGATCGTGGCGGTCACCGTCTGCGTCCATCTGGGGATGACGTTCCTGCACGTCGCGCCTTCCAACGCGGTCACCAAACACCACGGCAAGGCGATCGACGACTGGATCTACCCGGAGTTCGAGCAGAACTGGAAGCTCTTCGCGCCGAACCCGCTGCAGCAGAACATCGCGGTCCAGGTGCGGGCCCAGGTCCTCGCCGCGGACGGCACCGTGCGGACCACCGGCTGGTACGACCTGTCCGCCGAGGACGGCCGGGCCATCGACGGCAATCTGCTGCCCAGCCACACCCAGCAGAACGAGCTGCGCCGCGCGTGGGACTTCTTCACCGCCACCCACGGCACCGACAACCGCCCGGTCGGGCTGCGCGGCGCCCTGTCCGAGACGTATCTGCGCCGCATCGTGGTGATGCGCCTGGACCGGGACGACGCGGCCGGGTCCGACGGCAGCGTCGAACGCGTACAGGTCCGCTCCCGTACCACCAGCGTGCGACCGCCGAAATGGAGTCAGGAGCAGGTCTCCGAGAAGCCCCTGTACCGCGAGCTGCCCTGGTGGTCGGTCACGCCGGCCGATCTGCCGGGAGGTGAGCGGTGAACCGCTTCGCCCTGTCGCTCTCCACGGCCATCGCCCGCATCACCGAGTCGGCACTCGGCCCGTACCAGAGCGCCGTGGTCCGCATCGGCTTCAGCGCGACCTGGCTGCTCTTCCTGCTGCGCGAGCTGCCCCACCGCCAGGAGCTGTACGGCCCCGACGGCCCGTGGAGCTGGGACCTCGCCGAGCAGCTGATCGCCGGCAACGGCGCCTTCACGGCGCTGATCTGGTCGGACGGCCGGATCTGGTTCGAGAGCGTCTACGGCCTCGCCGTGCTGTCGAGCTTCCTGTTGCTGCTGGGCTGGCGCACCCGCACCATGTCGGTGCTCTTCATGGTCGGCGTGCTGTCGCTGCAGAACCGCTCCATCTTCATGGGCGACGGCGGCGACAACGTCCTGCACCTGATGTGCGTCTACCTCGTCTTCACGCGGTGCGGCCAGGTCTGGTCGCTGGACGCGCGCAGGGCGCGGCGCGAGAACGAGGCACGCGCGCGTGGCGAGCGGGTCGTGGACCGGGTCGGCCCGGCCCTGTGGATCGTGCTCGGGTTGATGCTGATCGCCGTGACCGGGGCGGGACGGCTGCTGGAGGGCGATCCGGTCATCCCCGCCCTGCTGTGGGCGGTGTGGCTGGGTCTCGGCGTGTGGTGGACGGTCGGGCGACTGGCGCGGACGGACCAGCCGCGGATCCTGCTCGACGTCATCGGCAACATCGTGCACAACGGCGCCCTGCTCGTGATCATGGCCGAGGCCTGTCTGATCTACGCCACGGCCGGCTGGTACAAGATCCAGGGCACGCGCTGGCAGGACGGCACCGCCGTCTACTACCCCCTGCACCTGGACTACTTCTCGCCCTGGCCCGCCCTCGCCGACGCGCTGTCGTCCAGCGCCACGATGGTGCTGCTCGTGACGTACGGGACCGTCGTGGTCCAGGTGGCCTTCCCGTTCACCCTGTTCAACAGGCGGGTCAAGAACGTCCTGCTGGCGGCCATGATGACCGAGCACGCGGTGATCGCGGTCGTCCTCGGGCTGCCGTTCTTCTCGCTGGCGATGATCGCCGCCGACGCGGTGTTCCTGCCGACGCCGTTCCTGCGCCGGATGGGCGGCCGGGTGGCACGCGCGCGTGAACGGCTGACGGCGGGACGGGGCGGTCCCGCGCCGGTGCCGCAGACGCGCGCCCCGGAGGGCGCCGAGGAGACGCACGTAGGCTTCACGGCATGACCGACCCCGCCGGCCTCTGGCACCGGCTCGCCGACTCCTGCGTCCTGCTCGACGGCTTCCACGCCCTCAAGCACGCGGTGCGCTTCGGCGCCGAGGTCACGGTCGCGGTCACCACCGACCGGGAGGCCACGCTCGCCCTCGCGGACGAACTCGCCCCCGACGTGCGCCGGGCGCTGGACGCGCTGCTGACCGAGGTGCCGGAGCCGGTGTACGCCTCGCTGGTGCCGCGCCCGCATCCGACGGCGGTCGCAGCCCTGGCGGTACGACCGTCCCGCGCGGCCCACCTGGAGCGGCTGGCCCGGACGGAGCGCACCGCCCCGGTGGTGGTCCTCGACCAGCCGCGCAACCTCGGCAACGCCGGGGCCGTGATCCGGCTGGCGGCGGGCTTCGGTGCGACGGGTGTGGTCACCACCGGCACGCTCGACCCCTGGCATCCGACGGTGGTGCGCGCGGGCGCCGGGCTGCACTTCGCGACGGCGGTGGAACGGGTGACGGTCGGGGAACTGCCTGCGGGCCCGCTGTTCGCCCTGGACCCGGAGGGCGACGACATCCGGGGCACGAAGCTCCCGGACGACGCCGTCCTCGCGTTCGGCTCGGAGCGCAGCGGCCTGTCGGCCGACCTGCGCGCGCGTGCCGACCATTTGCTGTCCCTGCCGATGCGCCCGCAGGTCTCCAGCTACAACCTCGCGACCAGTGTGGCGATGACGCTGTACCACTGGAGCCTGGACGGCGGGGTCTAGGACTTGTCCGGGAGTCCTAGACCTCCCGGCGGACCTCGACGACCCGGAACCGGTTGGCCACGAACGCCCCGTCACACAGCGCGGCGTTCGCGGCCGGGTTGCCGCCCGAGCCGTGGAAGTCGGAGAACGCGGCTGTCTGGTTGACGTACACCCCGCCCGTGAGGTTCAGCGACAGCTGGGCCGCCTCCTCCAGGCAGACCTCCTGCACGGACCGCTCGACCTCCTCGTCGGTGGTGTACGCGCCGACCGTCATCGCGCCCTTCTCCCGGATCGTGCGCCGCAGCAGCTCCACGGCGTCAGCCGACGAGTCGACCGCGACGGCGAAGGAGACGGGCCCGAAGCACTCGCTCATGTAGGCGGCCTCGTCGTCGGGCTTGGCGCCGTCCAGCTTGACGATGACGGGGGTGCGCACGACCGCGTCCGGGAACTCCGGGTTGCTGATCTCCCGTGAGGCGAGGGCGACTTCGCCGAGCCCGGTCGCGGCCTCCAGGCGGGCCTTGACGTCCGGGTTCACGATCGCGCCGAGCAGCGCGTTCGCCCGCGCGTCGTCGCCCAGCAGGCCGTCCACGGCGCGGGCGAGGCCGGCGACCACCTCGTCGAAGGTGCGGGGGCCCTCGTCGGTGCGGATGCCGTCGCGGGGGATCAGGAAGTTCTGCGGAGTGGTGCACATCTGGCCGCTGTAGAGCGACAGCGAGAAGGCCAGGTTGGAGAGCATGCCCTTGTAGTCGCTCGTGGAGTCGACCAGCACCGTGTTGACGCCGGCCTTCTCCGTGTAGACCTGCGCCTGGCGGGCGTTGGCCTCCAGCCAGTCGCCGAACTCGGTGGAACCGGTGTAGTCGATGATGCGGATCTCCGGGCGGCCCGCCAGGGTCTTGGCGATGCCCTCGCCGGGGCGCTCGGCGGCCAGCGCCACCAGGTTCGGGTCGAAGCCCGCCTCGTCTAGGACCTCACGCGCGACCTGGACCGTGAGCGCGAGCGGCAGCACCGCGCGCGGGTGGGGCTTGACCAGGACCGCGTTGCCGGTGGCGAGGGAGGCGAACAGGCCCGGGTAGCCGTTCCAGGTCGGGAAGGTGTTGCAGCCGATGACCAGGCCGATGCCGCGCGGGACCGGCGTGAACTGCTTGGTGAGCGCCAGCGGGTCGCGCTTGCCCTGCGGCTTGCTCCACTCCGCGGTGTCGGGCGTGCGGACCTGCTCCACGTACGCGTACGCCACCGCCTCCAGACCGCGGTCCTGCGCGTGCGGGCCGCCCGCCTGGAACGCCATCATGAAGGCCTGGCCGGAGGTGTGCATGACCGCGTGCGCGAACTCGTGCGTCCGGTCGCTGATCCGCTTGAGGATCTCCACACAGACCACCGCGCGGATCTCCGCGCCCGCCTCGCGCCACGCGCGCTGCCCCGCGCGCATGGCGGGCAGCAGGGTGTCGATGTCCGCGTGGGGGTAGGTCACCCCCAGCTCGATGCCGTACGGCGAGACCTCGCCGCCCACCCAGTCGTCCGTGCCGGGCTGGCCGAGGTCGACGCGGGTGCCCAGCAGCGCGTCGAAGGCGGCCTTGCCCGCGGCCGCGTCCAGGCTGCCGTTCTCCCCGTAGGCCTTGGGGTGTTCGGGGTGCGGCGACCAGTACGCGCGCGTGCGGATCGCTTCGAGCGCCTGGTCGAGGGTGGGCCGATGCTTGGCGATCAGCTCGTGGGCGGTCAGTTCGGCGGCCATGCGGGACCAACTCCTCGTCTTGTGAACTCTTCGTCGAGCTCATGACCTGGGCAGAACCTGGGCAGATACAGCCAGACAGAGTTAGAGTAACCGAACGATCGGTCGGGACAAGGGGGTCCGCCGCAACTGTGGAAAACCCCGTGCGGGAGGATCGCGCACATGACAGCACTCGACCTCAGCAGCCCCGTGGCCGTCGTCGGCACCGGCACCATGGGCCAGGGCATCGCCCAGGTCGCGTTGGTCGCCGGCCATCCCGTACGGCTCTACGACGCCGCCCCAGGGCGCGCCCAGGAAGCCGCTGACGCGATCGGCGCGCGGCTCGACCGGCTCGTCGAGAAGGAGCGCCTCTCCGGCGCCGACCGGGACGCGGCACGCGCGCGTCTCACGGCCGCCGACAGCCTCGCCGACCTCGCGGACTGCGCCCTGGTCGTCGAGGCGGCCCTGGAGCGGCTGGACGTCAAGCAGCAGCTCTTCCGGGAGCTGGAGGACGTCGTCGGCGAGGACTGTCTGCTCGCCACCAACACCTCGTCCCTGTCGATCACGGCCATCGGCGGCGCCCTGCGCAACCCGGGCCGTTTCGTGGGCCTGCACTTCTTCAACCCCGCACCGCTGCTACCGCTCGTCGAGGTCGTCTCCGGCTTCGCCACCGACGTCACCTCGGCCACGCGCGCGTACGAGACCGCACGGGTCTGGGGCAAGACACCGGTCGCCTGCGCCGACACCCCCGGTTTCATCGTCAACCGCATCGCCCGGCCCTACTACGCCGAGGCGTTCGCGGTGTACGAGGCCCAGGGCGCCGACCCCGCCACCATCGACGCGGTGCTGCGTGAGTCGGGCGGCTTCAAGATGGGCGCGTTCGAGCTCACCGACCTGATCGGGCAGGACGTCAACGAGTCCGTCACGCACTCGGTCTGGACGTCCTTCTTCCAGGACGTCCGCTTCACGCCCTCGCTCGCGCAGCGGCGGCTGGTGGAGTCGGGCAGGCTCGGCCGCAAGAGCGGACACGGCTGGTACGTGTACGGACCCGAGGCCGAGCCCGCCGAGCCGCACACCGCGGAACCGGCGCAGGCGCCCGCGTACGTCGTCGCCGAGGGCGACCTGGGCCCCGCGTCCGAGCTGCTCGCGCTGATCCGCGAGGCGGGCATCCCCGTGCGCGAGGACGACGAGGACCACGGCACCCGGCTGGTGCTGCCGAGCGGGGGCCAGCTGGCGCTCGCCGACGGGCAGACCTCGGTGGAGTTCCGGGACGTCGTGTACTTCGACCTCGCGCTGGACTACCGCCGGGCCACCCGTATCGCCCTGTCCGCCTCCCAGGACACCGCGCAGCAGACCCTCGCCGAGGCGATCGGCCTCTTCCAGGCGCTCGGCAAGGACGTCAGCGTCATCGGTGACGTCCCCGGCATGATCGTCGCCCGCACGGTCGCCCGGATCGTCGACCTGGCGCACGACGCCGTCGCCAAGGGCGTGGCCACCGAGGAGGACATCGACACCGCGATGCGCCTCGGCGTCAACTACCCGCTGGGCCCCTTCGAATGGAGCCGCAGGCTCGGCCGCAACTGGGCCTACGCCCTCCTCGACGACCTGCACCTGCGTGATCCGAGCGGCCGCTACGCACCGTCCCTCGCGCTGTACCGCCACGCGTACGCCACCGACAAGAGGGAGGGCAGCACCTCATGACCACCGCCAAGCGCGACACGTACACCCCCGAGACGCTGCTGTCCGTCGCCGTCCAGGTCTTCATCGAGCGCGGCTACGACGGCACCTCCATGGAGCATCTCTCCAAGGCGGCCGGCATCTCCAAGTCCTCGATCTACCACCACGTCGCGGGCAAGGAGGAGCTGCTGCGCAGGGCCGTCAGCCGCGCGCTCGACGGGCTCTTCGGGATCCTCGGCGAGGAGCCCGCGCGCGTGGGGCGGGCGGTCGAGCGCCTGGAGTACGTCGTGCGGCGCATGGTCGAGGTGCTGATCACCGAGCTGCCGTACGTGACGCTGCTGCTGCGCGTGCGCGGCAACACCGACACCGAGCGCTGGGCCCTGGAGCGGCGCCGCGACTTCGACCACCGGGTCGCCGAGCTGCTGAGGGCCGCGGCCGCCGACGGCGATGTGCGCGGCGATGTCGAGGTGCGGCTCGCGACGCGGCTGGTCTTCGGAATGATCAACTCGATGGTGGAGTGGTACCGGCCGGACGGGCGGGGCGTGAGCGAACGCGAAGCGGCCGACGCCGTCGTGCAGTTGGTGTTCTCGGGGCTGCGCAAGCAGCACTGAGCCGCACGCACGGGGCCGCCCGCACAAGGGCCGCGAAAAAGGTCCGCCCTGCCCGGCCCGGCGCGGCCCCGTTCAGCCCTGCGGCTCCAGGTCCTCCTCCTCGAAGACCAGCAGGGTGCGGGTGCTGAGGACCTCCGGGATGGCCTGGAGGCGGGTGAGGACCAGTTCGCGCAGGGCCCTGTTGTCCGGGGTGTGGACCAGGAGCAGGACGTCGAAGTCGCCGCCGACCAGGGCGATGTGGGAGGCGCCGGGCAGCTGGATGAGCTGGGCGCGGACCGTGCGCCAGGTGTTCTGGACGATCTTCAGGGTGATGTACGCCGATGTGCCCTGACCGGCGCGTTCGTGGTCGACGCGGGCGCCGAAACCGCGGATCACGCCGTCCTCGACGAGTCGGTTGATACGCGCGTAGGCATTGGCGCGCGAGACGTGCACGCGTTCGGCCACCGACCTTATCGACGCGCGGCCGTCCGCCTGGAGCATCTTCAGGATGTCCTCGTCGATGGCGTCCAGGGGACGAGGGGGCGGCAGCGGGCGACCGCCGTCCGGGCTCTCGGCCATTTGTTCAGGTGCCATGTCCCCCCGCCTCCCTACCATGGACGTACTGCGTTCATTGCAGGCTGTGGAGAACCGTTTGTCCACAGCCTGAGGGTGCCTGTAGCCAAAATGTGCCGACGACCGAACAATCGGTAGGTGAGGCGCATCACAAGCCGTGACGCGTCTGAAGCCGCTCCCACGAGGAGGTGCCGTCATGACGGTCATGGAGCAGCGGGGCGCGTACCGGCCATCGCCGCCGCCCGCCTGGCAGCCCCGTACCGACCCCGCGCCGCTGCTGCCCGACGCGGAGCCGTACCGCGTCCTCGGCACGGAGACGGCGGCGAAGGCCGACCCGGGCCTGCTGCGCCGCCTGTACGCCGAACTGGTGCGCGGCCGTCGGTACAACACGCAGGCCACCGCCCTCACCAAGCAGGGCCGCCTCGCCGTCTACCCCTCCAGCACCGGCCAGGAGGCCTGCGAGGTCGCCGCCGCGCTGGTTCTCGAGGACCGTGACTGGCTCTTCCCCAGCTACCGCGACACCCTCGCCGCCGTCGCCCGCGGCCTGGACCCCGTCCAGGCGCTGACCCTGCTGCGCGGCGACTGGCACACCGGCTACGACCCGCGCGAACACCGGGTCGCCCCCCTGTGCACCCCCCTCGCCACCCAGCTCCCGCACGCCGTCGGCCTCGCCCACGCGGCCCGCCTCAAGGGCGACGACGTGGTCGCGCTCGCCATGGTCGGCGACGGCGGCTCCAGCGAGGGCGACTTCCACGAGGCGCTGAACTTCGCCGCCGTCTGGCAGGCGCCGGTCGTCTTCCTGGTCCAGAACAACGGCTTCGCGATCTCCGTCCCGCTCGCCAAGCAGACCGCGGCTCCGTCGCTGGCCCACAAGGCCGTCGGCTACGGCATGCCCGGCCGGCTGGTCGACGGCAACGACGCGGCCGCCGTGCACGAGGTCCTCGCCGCCGCCGTACGCCGCGCGCGCGAGGGCGGCGGCCCCACCCTCGTCGAGGCGATCACCTACCGCGTGGAGGCCCACACCAACGCCGACGACGCGACCCGCTACCGCGGCGACGCGGAGGTCGAGACCTGGCGGCAGCACGACCCGATCGCACTCCTGGAGCACGAGCTGACCACGCGCGGGCTCCTCGACGACGACGCGATCCAGGCCGCGCGGGACGCCGCCGAGACCATGGCCGCCGACCTGCGCGAACGCATGAACCAGGACCCGGCGCTCGACCCGATGGACCTGTTCGCCCACGTCTACGCCGAGCCGACCCCGCAGCTGCGCGAGCAGCAGGCGCGGTTGCAGGCGGAGCTGGCGGCGGAACAGGAAGGGGCGCACTGATGACGACCGTCGCCCTCAAACCGGCCACCATGGCGCAGGCCCTCACGCGCGCGATGCGCGACGCGATGGCCGCCGACCCGAGCGTGCACGTCATGGGTGAGGACGTCGGCACCCTCGGCGGTGTCTTCCGGGTCACCGACGGCCTCGCCAAGGAGTTCGGCGAGGACCGCTGCACCGACACCCCACTGGCCGAGGCCGGCATCCTCGGCACGGCCGTCGGCATGGCGATGTACGGCCTGCGGCCGGTCGTGGAGATGCAGTTCGACGCGTTCGCCTACCCCGCCTTCGAGCAGCTGATCTCGCACGTGGCGCGCATGCGCAACCGCACCCGAGGCGCGATGCCGCTGCCCATCACCGTCCGGGTGCCCTACGGCGGCGGCATCGGCGGCGTCGAGCACCACAGCGACTCCTCCGAGGCGTACTACATGGCGACTCCGGGGCTCCATGTCGTCACGCCCGCCACCGTCGCCGACGCGTACGGGCTGCTGCGCGCCGCCATCGCCTCCGACGACCCGGTCGTCTTCCTGGAACCCAAGCGTCTGTACTGGTCGAAGGACTCGTGGAATCCGGACCGTCCGACCGATGTCGAGCCGATCGGCCGCGCGACGGTGCGGCGCTCGGGGCGGAGCGCCACGCTCATCACGTACGGGCCGTCCGTACCGGTGTGCCTCGAAGCCGCCGAGGCGGCACAGGCCGAGGGCTGGGACCTCGAGGTCGTCGATCTGCGCTCGCTGGTGCCGTTCGACGACGAGACCGTCTGCGCGTCGGTCCGGCGGACCGGGCGCGCGGTCGTCGTGCACGAGTCGGGCGGCTACGGCGGACCGGGCGGCGAGATCGCGGCCCGCGTCACGGAGCGCTGTTTCCACCACCTGGAGGCGCCGGTGCTGCGCGTGGCCGGGTTCGACATCCCTTACCCGCCGCCGATGCTGGAGCGCCACCATCTGCCCGGCGTGGACCGGATCCTGGACGCCGTGGGGCGTCTGCAGTGGGAGGCCGAGGGCTGATGGCACAGGTCTTGGAGTTCAAGCTGCCCGACCTCGGGGAGGGGCTCACCGAGGCGGAGATCGTGCGCTGGCTGGTGGAGGTCGGCGATGTGGTCGCCGTGGACCAGCCGGTCGTCGAGGTCGAGACGGCCAAGGCGATGGTCGAGGTGCCGTGTCCGTACGGCGGTGTCGTCACGGCCCGGTTCGGCGAGGAGGGCACGGAGCTTCCCGTGGGGTCGCCCCTGATCACGGTGGCGGTCGGGGCACCCGTCACCGACGGTTCCACCGACGGCTCCGCCGCGAAGAGCGAGGGCTCCGGGAACGTGCTGGTGGGGTACGGCACGTCCGAGGCGCCCGCGCGGCGGCGCAGGGTGCGGCCGGGGCAGGGGGCGCCCGTGGCGTCCCCGGCGGCGAACGGACAGGCCGCGGTGCGCGAGGTGGTGGAGGGCCCGGTGCCCGTGATCTCGCCGCTGGTGCGCAGGCTCGCCCGGGAGAACGGCCTGGATCTGCGGGAGTTGACCGGTTCCGGACCCGACGGGCTGATCCTGCGGGCGGACGTGGAGAACGCCCTGCGGTCCGCCGCCGCACAGGACAAGGTCGCCGAACCGGCGCCGACAGCACCACCGCAGACGTCGGCTCCCGTCCTCGGAGGCATCCGCGTCCCGCTCAAGGGCATCCGCGGTGCCGTGGCCGACAAGCTCTCCCGCAGCCGGCGTGAGATCCCCGACGCCACCTGCTGGGTGGACGCCGACGCGACGGAGCTGATGCGTGCGCGTACGGCCATGAACGCGGCGGGCGGACCGAAGATCTCCCTGCTCGCACTCCTCGCCCGGATCTGCACGGCCGCCCTCGCCCGGTTCCCCGAGCTCAACTCCACCGTCGACATGGCGGCCAGGGAGGTCGTCCAGTTCGATCATGTGCACATCGGGTTCGCGGCGCAGACCGAGCGCGGGCTCGTGGTGCCCGTCGTACGGGACGCGCACGCGCGGGACGCCGAGTCGCTGACCGCGGAGTTCGTCCGGCTGACCGAGGCGGCCCGGACCGGAGGCCTCACGCCGGGGGAACTCACCGGCGGGACCTTCACGTTGAACAACTACGGGGTCTTCGGCGTCGACGGCTCCACACCGATCATCAACCACCCCGAGGCCGCCATGCTCGGCGTCGGCCGGATCATCCCCAAGCCGTGGGTGCACGAGGGCGAGCTGGCGGTGCGGCAGGTCGTCCAGCTGTCGCTCACCTTCGACCACCGCGTCTGCGACGGCGGCACGGCGGGCGGCTTCCTGCGGTACGTGGCGGACTGCGTGGAACAGCCGGCGGTGCTGTTGCGCACCCTCTGATCCCACGGACCACACATGCACTGATTGCACGGCCTCCCCTGCGTTCCCTGTGATCGCCACGGCACGCATACTCGGGGGGTGACCGCTTACGACGTCGTCGTGCTCGCCGGGGGTGCCGCCCGGCGGCTCGGCGGTGCCGACAAACCCGGGGTACGGGTGGGCGGCCGGGCGCTGCTCGACCGGGTCCTGGCGGCCTGCGCCGACGCGCGCACCACCGTCGTCGTCGCCGATCCCCGGCCCACCGCACGGCCCGTGACCTGGGCCCGCGAGGACCCGCCCGGCGGAGGCCCGCTCGCCGCACTCGGCGCCGGACTGAGCCACACCACCGCGCCGGACGTCGTCGTCCTCTCCGCCGACCTGCCGTTCCTCGCCGCCGACACCGTCCGGCACCTGCTGACCACCCTGCGGACGGGGGACACCGAAGGCGCGCTGCTCACCGATGCCGACGGCCGTGACCAACCGCTCGTGGCCGCGTACCGCGCCGCCGCCCTCCGCCGCGAGCTGGTCGCGCTCGGCACGGAGCACGACGGCCTCACCGGCCTCCCCCTGCGTCGCCTCACCGCAGGCCTCCACCTCACTCGTGTCCCGGACCCCGTCGCGTCGTTCGACTGCGACACCTGGGACGACATCGCCGCCGCCAGGGCACGCATCAGGGAGCATGGGCACGTGTTGGATGAATGGATTTCCGCAGTCAAGGACGAGCTGGGCATCGAACTCGACGTCGACACCGGCGTCCTGCTCGACCTCGCCCGCGACGCCGCCCACAACGTGGCCAGGCCCGCGGCGCCGCTGACGACCTTCCTCGTCGGCTACGCGGCCGCACAGGCCGGGGGAGGCCCGCAGACGGTGGCCGAACTCGCCCGCAAGGCCGCCGACCTCGCGCTCGGCTGGTCCGAGGAGAGCGCCCCGGACGCCGGTCCCAAGCCCGACACCGACGCCGGATGACCGCCGGCACCGGCGCGGACGCCGAGGACGCCGAGGAACTGGACGTGGAGGAGGTGCTCGCCCTCGTGAACGGCGACAACGCCCGCACCCCCGCAGACCGGACGCCCCCGCCACAGCCCACGTCGCCCACCGGCCACAAGCCCGACACCCACCACCGCGCCACCTCCTGGCCCGAGGCCCGTGCCGTCGCCGCACGCGCCGCCCGTGCCGGCACCCGGGCCGCCCGCCGCGCCCCCGTCTCCGTACCCCTCGACACCGCCCTCGGCCTCACCCTGGCCGGCCCCCTCACCGCCCTCACCGACCTGCCCTCCTTCGACACCTCCGCGATGGACGGCTGGGCGGTCGCCGGACCCGGCCCCTGGGACGTACGGGACGAGGGTGTTCTGGCCGGACACGCGGAGCCGCAGCCGCTCACCGACGGGGAGGCCGTCCGGATCGCCACCGGCGCCCGCATCCCCCTGGACACCACCGCGGTCATCCGCAGCGAGCACGGCCGTACCGATGCCCAGGGCCGGCTGCACGCCACCCGCGACACCCGCCATGGCCAGGACATCCGCCCGCGGGGCCAGGAATGCCGCAGCGGAGACCAACTCCTGCCCGTCGGCACCCTCGTGACCCCGGCCGTTCTCGGGCTCGCCGCGGCCGCCGGGTACGACACCCTCACCGCGATCCCCCGCCCCCGCGCCGAAGTCCTCGTCCTCGGCGACGAGTTGCTCACCGAGGGGCTCCCGCACGACGGTCTCATCCGTGATGCGCTCGGCCCGATGCTGCCGCCGTGGCTGCGCGGACTCGGCGCCGAGGTCACCGCCGTACGCCGGCTCGGGGACGACGCCCAAGCCCTCTACAAGGCGATCACCACCTCCGACGCCGACCTGATCGTCACCACCGGCGGCACCGCCTCCGGCCCCGTCGACCACGTCCACCCCACACTGCGGCGGATCGGCGCCGAACTCCTCGTCGACGGCGTCAAGGTGCGCCCCGGCCACCCCATGCTGCTGGCCCGCACCAAGGAGCACCAGCACCTCGTCGGCCTGCCCGGCAACCCCCTCGCCGCCGTCTCCGGTCTGCTCACGCTCGCCGAACCGCTGCTGCGGACGCTCGCGGCACGCCCCGCCCCCGAGCCGTACACCCTGCCCGTGCGGGACGAAGCGCACGGGCACCCGTACGACACCCGGCTCATCCCCGTCGTCCTGCGCGGCGACAGCGCCGTCCCGCTGCACTACAACGGGCCGGCCATGCTGCGGGGCATCGCGGCGGCGGACGCGCTGGCCGTCGTACCGCCCGGTGGTGCCCGCCCCGGTCAGGAGCTGGAACTGCTCGACCTGCCCTGGGCGTCCGCCGGAATCGAGGTGTGTTTCACGTGAAACTTCCGGGCCATGACGCGATCGCCCGCCAGGCGGACGAACATCTCGTGACCTATCGGGTGAAACTCCCGAGGAAAGTGGTGGAGCACCCGTTCCGGCAGGTCGCCAGGCGGGTGATCATGGCCTTGCTGCTCCTGGTGGGCACGGCACTGATCGTGTACGCCGACCGCGGCGGCTACAGCGACAGCTCTGACGACTCCGTCGACCTCCTCGACGCCTTCTACTACGCGACCGTCTCCCTCTCCACCACCGGATACGGCGACATCACCCCGGTCAGTGACGCCGCCCGGCTCACCAACATCTTCCTCATCACGCCGATGCGTGTGCTGTTCCTGATCATCCTGGTCGGAACCACCCTCGAGGTCCTCACCGAACGCACCCGGGAGGAATGGCGCCTGAATCGCTGGAGGTCCACCTTGCGCGACCACACCGTCGTCGTCGGCTTCGGTACGAAGGGGCGCTCGGCGATCCAGACCGTCTGTGCGACGGGCCTGAAGAAAGAGCAGGTCGTCGTGGTCGACCCCAGCTCCAAGGTGATCGAGGCGGCCACGGCCGACGGCTACGCGGGGATCGTCGGCGACGCGACGCGCAGCGAGGTGCTGAAGCGGGCCGAGGTGCACAAGGCCCGGAAGATCATCATCGCGACCCAGCGCGACGACACGGCGGTGCTGGTGACGCTGACGGCCCGGCAGCTCAACAAGGGCGCCAAGATCGTGGCCGCTGTGCGCGAGGAGGAGAACGCGCCGCTGCTGAAGCAGTCCGGCGCCGACGCGGTCATCACCAGCGCCAGTGCCGCCGGCCGGCTGCTCGGGCTCTCCGTGCTGAGCCCGGCCGCCGGCATGGTGATGGAGGACCTCATCCAGCAGGGCACCGGGCTCGACATCATCGAACGGCCGGTCATAAAGGCCGAGGTGGGCAAGAAGCCGCGGGAGACGGAGGACCTGGTGGTGAGCGTCGTACGCGGACACCGGGTGCTCGGATACGACGATGCGGCCGTCGGGACGCTGGAGCTGACGGACCGGCTGATCACCATCGTGCGGGCGACGCCGGGCTCGCAGATCGCGCCCGACGTCCGCCCGCTTCGCCAGGACTGAGACTCGCTGAGACCTACTTTCTGTTGTAGAGCCGCATCGTGATGGGTCCGAAGACCGCCACGAACAGGGCCGCCCACCCCAGTGACCAGGCGATCTCGTCGGCGGGCCAGTCGCCCGCCATCAGTTCGCGGACGGCCGAGGAGAGATGGGTGATGGGGCTGTTGTTGACGAAGGCCTGCAACCAGCCCGGCATGGTCCTCGGGTCGACGAAGATGTTCGACAGGAAGGTCAGCGGGAACATCACCATCATGCTGACGCCCATCACCGACTTCTCGGTGCGCAGCAGCAGCCCGAACATCGTCCAGATCCACGAGAACGCGAACGAGAAGACGATCAGCAGCGCGACTCCGGCGAGCACGCCGCCGAGCCCGCCGTCCGGGCGGTAGCCGAGGATCAGGCCGACGGTGAGCATCACGACGGACGCGATCGTGTAGCGCAGGGCATCGCCGAGCAGATAGCCGACCATCGTCGACGGCCGCCAGATGGGCAGCGTCCGGAAGCGGTCGAAGACGCCCTTCTCGATGTCGGTGTTCACCGAGACACCCGTGTACATCGTGATCATCACGACCGACATCACCATGATGCCGGGCAGCAGGAACTGGATGTACTCCTTCGGGGAGCCCGCCAGGGCGCCCCCGAACAGGTACGTGTACATCAGCACCATCATGATCGGGAACGCGGTGACGTCGAAGAGCTGCTCGGGGACGTGCTTGATCTTGAGGATCGCCCGCCAGCCGAAGGTCAGCGAGGCCGACAGGGCGCTGGGCCGCGGCGGCCGTTCCCCGGAGACCAGCAGTGCGGCGAGGGACTCGGCGCTGACGGGGGCGAGGTCCTGGGTCTCGGTCTGTGTCACGGTGCTCATGCCGCGACCTCCTCGTCCTTGGAGGGCTTCGGGTCGTTCTGCGAGTCGTCGCGGGTGTCGTGTCCGGTGAGGGCGAGGAACACCTCGTCCAGGCTGGGCTGGCCCAGGGAGAAGTTGTCGACGGTGATGCCGGTGCGGGCCAGTTCGGCGAGGGCCCGGGATGCCTGCTCGGCCGCGCTGTCGCTGGTCGTGCCGCCGAGGCGGGCGGTCAGTGCCACGGGATCGGGCTCCAGCTGTACGTCCGTGTCCAGCGCCAGCCGCAGTACCTGTTCCGCCGCGGGCCGCTGAGCCGGGTCGCGCAGTCGCAGATGGACGGATCCGGCGCCCACGGACGCCTTCAGCTCGCCCTTCGTGCCCTCGGCGATCACCTTGCCGCGGTCGATGACGGCGATCCGGGACGCCAGCTGGTCGGCCTCGTCCAGGTACTGCGTGGTCAGCAGCACGGTGGTGCCCTGGGCGACCACCGCGCGCACGATGTCCCACACCTGGTTGCGGCTGCGCGGGTCGAGGCCGGTCGTCGGCTCGTCGAGGAACAGCAGGTCGGGAGTGTTGAGGATGGACGCGGCGATGTCGATGCGCCGCCGCATGCCGCCCGAGTAGTGCTTGACCTGCTTCGCGGCCGCGTCCGTCAGCCCGAAGGCCTCCAGGAGCTGCCCGGCGCGCACCCGCGCGGCCTTCTTGTGGTGGCCGAGGAGACGGGCGAGCAGGATCAGGTTCTCGGCGCCGGTGAGGTCCTCGTCGACAGAGGCGTACTGACCGGTGAGGCTCACCCGGCCGCGCACCTCGTCGGCCTCGCGGACGATGTCGTGGCCGAAGACGTGGGCCTGGCCGCCGTCGGGGCGCAGGAGGGTGGCGAGCATCTTCACGGTGGTCGTCTTGCCGGCGCCGTTCGGGCCGAGGACGCCGTAGACCGTGCTGGCCGGGACGGAGAGGTCGACTCCGTCGACGGCCCGCGTCTCGCCGAACGTCTTCACCAGTCCCGCCGTCTCGATGGCCAGGCCGGAGGTGTGCTGGCTCATGGTGGGTTGTCCTTCCGCGTGCTAGCGCGTGCTTGGGCTACGCATGGGGAGACCTTTACCGTCGCGCAAACTCATCGGTCGCGCACAGGGATTTTCGAGTGGATCCGCCCAATGACCGGGGGCCGCTCCGTCCGACGACCGAGGGGACTGCGACCCGGGACGGAGGAGTAGCGTCGCCCTCATGCGTGCGATCACGATTCCCGAACCTGGTGGGCCCGAGGCGCTGGTGTGGGACGAGGCCCCCGATCCGGTGCCCGGCGAGGGCGAGGTGCTGGTCGAGGTGGTGGCCAGTGCCGTCAACCGGGCCGACATCCTGCAGCGCCAGGGCTTCTACGACCCGCCGCCCGGCGCCTCCCCCCACCCCGGCCTGGAGTGCTCGGGCCGTGTCGTCGAAACCGGACCCGGTGTCTCCGGCTGGGCGGTGGGCGACGAGGTGTGCGCGCTGCTGTCGGGCGGCGGGTACGCCGAGAAGGTCGTCGTGCCGGCCGGTCAGCTGCTGCCCGTGCCCAAGGGCGTCGACCTCCGGCAGGCCGCCGCGCTGCCCGAGGTGACCTGCACGGTCTGGTCGAACGTCTTCATGATCTCCCACCTGCGCCCGGGCGAGACGCTGCTCGTGCACGGCGGCTCCAGCGGCATCGGCACGATGGCGATCCAGCTGGCGAAGGCGGTCGGTGCGAAGGTCGCGGTCACGGCGGGCACGAGGGAGAAGCTGGACCACTGTGCCGGGCTCGGCGCGGACATCCTGGTCAACTACCGGGAGCAGGACTTCGTGGCCGAGGTGAAGCAGGCGACCGGCGGCGCGGGAGCCGACGTGATCCTCGACAACATGGGCGCGAAGTACCTCGACCGCAACGTCCAGACCCTCGCCGTCAACGGCCGCCTCGCGATCATCGGCATGCAGGGCGGCATCAAGGGCGAACTGAACATCGCGGCGCTCCTGGGCAAGCGCGCCGCCATCAGCGCGACGTCGCTGCGGGCCCGTCCGGCGGCCGAGAAGACGGCGATCGTGGCGGCGGTACGAGAACACGTCTGGCCGTTGCTGGACGGGGGCCATGTCCGTCCCGTGGTGGACCGCGAGATCCCGATGAGCGACGCGGCGGCGGCGCACCGGGTGGTGGAGGAGAGCGGGCACGTGGGGAAGGTGCTGCTGGTCGTGGAGTAGGGGTACGCCGGGCAGGGCGGCCCCTCGGGGCCCTCAGCCCCGTCGCACCCGCAGGCCGACGAACGCGAGCCCCAGACCGAGCCCGATCAGGACCAGACCGCTGCCGAGCGGCAGGATCCGCAGGACGGGCTCGGTGGGGCTCTCGGCACGGGTGACGCCCTGCCGCCCGGGCCGCTGCGGCGGCGGGGAGGCGTCCGGTACGGCTTCCCGCGACGGCTCCGCTACGACGGTGGCGTCCCCGTCGGCGGGCGGCTCGGCCTCGCTCTCGCTCCCGACGCCCGCACCCGCGTCCTCCTCGCCGGTCTCCGTAGCCTCCGCTGCCTCCCGCCGCCCCGGCCGCTCCCGCCCCTCACCCGCCCGGCTTCCGGCCCGCGACGGCTCGGCCGAGGGGGACGCGGTGGTTTCGGCGCGCGGGACGGACCGGGCGCCGTGCAGCACCGGTTCGGACCGTTCGGTTTCCACCTTCGGGACGTATCGCACCCCGCGCACCGCCTCGGCGCCGTACGACGTCCCCGCCCCGCACGGAATCGCGACCGCTCCCGCCCCCAGGGCGATCAACAGTCCGGTAGTGCGCACTGTGCGCAGCCATCGCGTCACGGGACCAGCGTCACACCGGGCCGGGCTCGCGGCATTCCGGGCGCCGCCGAAGTGCCGAAGAGGCCGCACAATCCGCACCGTAAACGGTGGATCACCTTCCATGGGGGGCACCTCAGTGGTGAGGTGTACCGGTGCGAGAGAATGGCGGCATGGAGATGCCGAGGAACGAACGGTCGCCCGAGCAGCCCCAGATCCTGGTCGTTGGCCAGGACGGAATGGCGCTCGGCGGCACCGGGGACGAGGACTCCCGCGAGATTCCGGTGACGGAGATGGTGGAACAGCCCGCCAAGGTCATGCGGATCGGCAGCATGATCAAGCAGCTTCTGGAGGAAGTGCGAGCGGCTCCCCTGGACGAGGCGAGCCGGGTCCGGCTCAAGGAGATCCACCGTAGCTCGGTGAAGGAGCTGGAGGACGGTCTGGCCCCTGAGCTGGTCGAGGAGCTGGAGCGGCTCTCCCTGCCCTTCACGGACGGGGCGACCCCGAGCGATGCCGAACTGCGGATCGCGCAGGCGCAGTTGGTCGGCTGGCTGGAGGGTCTTTTCCACGGGATCCAGACCACCCTGTTCGCCCAGCAGATGGCCGCGCGGGCGCAGTTGGAGCAGATGCGGCGGGCGCTGCCGCCCGGCGTCGGCCATGACGGCGAGGACGGTCCCGCGGCGGGCCGTTCGGGCGGGCCCTACCTGTAAACCACGTAAACGAAGGGGCCGGCGAAGAACGCCGGCCCCTTCACTCATGCCTCACGGCACTCGGGCCTCATGGCACTGATGCCTCACGCCCAGGTGATCAGCCGCTTCGGCTGCTCCAGGATCGCCGCCACGTCCGCCAGCACCTTGGAGCCCAGTTCGCCGTCGACCAGCCGGTGGTCGAAGGAGAGCGCCAGCGTCGTCACCTGACGCGGCTTCACCTTGCCCTTGTGGACCCACGGCTGGAGCTTGATCGCGCCGACCGCGAGGATCGCGGACTCGCCGGGGTTGAGGATCGGCGTACCGGTGTCGACGCCGAAGACGCCGACGTTGGTGATGGTGACGGTGCCGCCCTGCATGGCGGCGGGCGAGGTCTTCCCGTCCTTCGCCGTCACCACCAGCTCACTCAGCGCCTGAGCCAGCTGCGGCAGCGTCTTGGCGTGCGCATCCTTGATGTTCGGCACGATCAGACCGCGCGGGGTGGCCGCGGCGATGCCCAGGTTCACATAGTGCTTCTGCACGATCTCCTGGTTCGCCTCGTCCCAGGACGCGTTGACGTCCGGGTTCCGCTTGATGGCTACCAGCAGGGCCTTGGCGATCAGCAGCAGCGGGTTCACCCGCAGCCCCTGCATCCCGTACTTGTCGGACCGCTTGAGTTCCTCGACGAGCTTCATCGTGCGGGTCACGTCGACCGTCACGAACTCCGTGACGTGCGGCGCGGTGAACGCCGAGCCGACCATCGCCGCGGCCGTCGCCTTGCGGACGCCCTTGACCGGGATACGGGTCTCCCTGGCCGTGTCGTACGTCGGTACGGGCGCGGGCGCCTGGGCGGGGGCCGCGGTGGGCGCCGGCGTCTCGACTACCGCCGGCTCCGGGGCCGCCGCCGCGTGGACGTCCTCGCGGGTGATGATGCCGTCGGGGCCGGACGGGACGATCGTCGTCAGGTCGACGCCGAGGTCCTTGGCCAGCTTGCGCACCGGAGGCTTGGCCAGCGGGCGCTCCTTGAGCGCCGCCACCGGTGCCCCGTGGCCGTTCAGCTCGGCCTGGATCACGGCCGGGGTCTCCTGGACCGGTGCGGGCTCCTGGACCGGGACCTGGGGGCCCTTGCGGGGGCGCCGCTTGGTCGAGGACGCGGCGACGCCGTACCCGACGAGCACGGGCTGGCGGCCCTCGGGCTTCTTCTCGGGCTCGGGTTCGGCGGCGGGCGCCGGTGCCTCGGCGGGAGCCGCCCCGCCCGACACGTCCACCGCGATGATCGACATACCCACGGCGACCGTGGTGCCCTCGGGGAAGTGGAGCTCCCGGACGACACCGTCGTAGGGGATGGGCAGTTCGACGGCCGCCTTGGCGGTCTCGACCTCGCACACCACCTGGCCGTCGGTGACCTCGTCACCGAGCTTGACGTACCACTTGAGGATCTCGGCCTCGGTGAGCCCCTCGCCCACGTCCGGCATCTTGAACTCGCGTACGGACGCTTCCGTCATCGTCGTCACGACCCTCTCCTCAGTACGCCAGGGCACGGTCGACGGCGTCGAGTACCCGGTCCAGGCCCGGCAGGTACTCCTCTTCCAGGCGGGCCGGCGGGTAGGGGGCGTGGTAGCCGCCGACCCGGAGCACCGGGGCCTCCAGGTGGTAGAAGCAGCGCTCCGTGATCCGGGCCGCGATCTCCGCGCCCGAGCCGAAGAACACCGGTGCCTCGTGGACGACGATCAGACGGCGGGTCTTCTCGACCGAGGCCTGGATGGAGTCGAAGTCCAGCGGTGACACCGAGCGCAGGTCGAGGATCTCGAGGTTCCTGCCTTCCTCGGCGGCCGCGTCGGCGACCTCCCGGCAGAGCTTCACCATCGGGCCGTAAGCGACCAGGGTGAGGTCGGTGCCCTCACGGACCACCTGTGCCCTGTGCAGCGGGCCGGGGATGGCTTCGGTGTTGACCTCGCCCTTGTCCCAGTAGCGCCGCTTGGGCTCGAAGAAGATCACCGGGTCGTCGCTCTGGATGGCCTGCTGCATCATCCAGTACGCGTCGAACGAGTTGGAGGGGCTGACGACCTTGAGGCCGGCCACGTGCGCGAAGAGGGCCTCGGGGGACTCCGAGTGGTGCTCGACCGCGCCGATGCCACCGCCGTAGGGAATGCGCACGACGACGGGGAGCTTGACCTTGCCCAGCGAGCGGGCGTGCATCTTCGCGAGCTGCGTGACGATCTGGTCGTAGGCCGGGAAGACGAAGCCGTCGAACTGGATCTCCACCACCGGGCGGTAGCCGCGCAGCGCGAGGCCGATCGCGGTGCCGACGATGCCCGACTCGGCGAGCGGGGTGTCGATGACCCGCTCCTCGCCGAAGTCCTTCTGCAGTCCGTCCGTCACCCGGAACACACCGCCGAGCTTGCCGACGTCCTCGCCCATGATGAGGACCTTGGGGTCCGTCTCCAGGGCGCGGCGCAGCGATTCGTTGATCGCCTTGGCCAGGGCCAACTTTTCGGCTGCCATGGTCAGACCCCCTCTTCCTCTGCGAACGACGCCTGGTAGGCGGCGAACTGGGCGCGCTCCTCGTCGACGAGCGCGTGTCCGTCCGCGTACGCGTGCTCGAAGATGGCGAAGTGGTCCGGGTCCGGCATGGCGCGGACCGCTTCACGTACTCGCTTGCCCAACGCCTCGCTCTCGGCCTCGAGTTCCGCGAAGAATCCGTCGTCCGTGTGGTTTGAGGCCTCCAGGTACCGGCGAAGGCGCAGGATCGGGTCCTTCGCCTCCCAGGCCACGCGCTCCTCGTCGGCCCGGTACTTGGTCGGGTCGTCGGAGGTGGTGTGGGCGCCCATCCGGTAGGTGTACGCCTCGACCAGCGTCGGGCCCTCGCCGTTGCGGGCGCGCTCCAGGGCCCACTTGGTGACCGCGAGGCAGGCCAGCACGTCGTTGCCGTCCACGCGCACGCCCGGGAAGCCGAAGCCCTGGGCGCGCTGGTAGAGCGGCACGCGGGTCTGCTTCTCGGTGGGCTCGGAGATCGCCCACTGGTTGTTCTGGCAGAAGAACACGACGGGGGCGTTGTAGACCGCGGAGAAGGTGAAGGACTCGGCCACGTCGCCCTGGCTGCTCGCGCCGTCGCCGAAGTAGGCGATGACCGCGCTGTCCGCGCCGTCCTTCGCGATGCCCATGGCGTAGCCGGTGGCGTGCAGGGTCTGGGAGCCGATGACGATCGTGTAGAGCTGGAAGTTGTTGGTGTTGGGGTCCCAGCCGCCGTTGTTCACGCCGCGGAACATGCCCAGCAGGTTGCTCGGGTCGACCCCGCGGCACCAGGCGACGCCGTGCTCGCGGTAGGTCGGGAAGACGTAGTCGTCCTCGCGGGTGGCCCGTCCGGAGCCGATCTGGGCGGCCTCCTGGCCGAGCAGCGAGGCCCACAGGCCCAGCTCGCCCTGGCGCTGCAGGGAGGTGGCCTCGGCGTCGAAGCGGCGGGTGAGCACCATGTCGCGGTACAGACCGCGGAGCTCTTCGGGGGTGATGCCGGCGACGTACTTGTCGTACGTGGCGTCCTTGACGCGCTTGCCCTCGGGCGTCAGCAGCTGCACGAGCTCGGGCTCGGTGCCCGGCTGCTTCTTGGCGGTCGTGCGCTTGCCGGCCGTGCTCTTGGTACTGGCGCTGCGTCGCGGTGTGCGCGCGGCAGTGCTCTCCACGGTCACGTGTGCTCCTCCGTCGGTCCGGCTACCCGGGTTCGCCGGGGGCCTGGGGTTCCCCTCGGCTCGTTCAGAGCCTGGGGGAGCGGCTCACCTGTAGCCCTGCGGACGCACGGGGTGGGTGCGACTCGGTCGGGAACAGGCGTGACAGGTGCCCCGGCGAGCGCCCTGCACAATGCACGTTACCCAGTGCCTCACATTTCTGTGAAACCCCTCCTGACCTGCGATTTTGCTTGGATTTCCAAGTAAATCGCGAAAGTCGGGAACAACTCCTGGTCACAGCCTTGCAGGGGGCCGGAACAACGGCACGTTAACCCGGTGACCCAGGTCACGGGAAGAGCCTGCCTGAAGCGAGCTCTCAGACACAGGACGACATCGAGGTGGTCGGCGAGGCCGGTACGCCCTCTTCGACGCGATCATGGCGGGTGCCTCGGGATATGTCCTGAAGGCCATCCGGGGCAACGAACTCCTGGCGGCCGTACGGGACGTCGCCGCCCGCAAGTCCCTGCTCGCCCGCACCGACTACGGCCGGGTGGCCACCAGCATGCGCGCCCTGCCCTTCCTCGCCCTCGCCCGGCACGTCGTGGACGACGGGCGGGTCCTGCTGAGGCTGCCCGGGAACTGCGGCTACCACCGCGCGTGCGCCGGCGGTGTCGTCGCGTACGGCGCGGACAATCTGGGCTCGGCCCGGCCGGGCGCGGGGCTGTGGTCCGTCCAGGTCGTGGGCGAGTGCTCGGCGTACGAGCCGACGGCCGCCGAACTCGACCGGTTCGTATGAGCCTGTCTAACTGCTCGTCGAGCCGCAGTTCGGCACGGTCCACTCGACCGACGGCGCCCTGGAAAGTCGCTTCGCGCACATGCCGTGACCGAAAGCGACTGTCTGTGACAACGCCCAGCTCACAGGCCCGGCTCGTGCCCTAGCATCTGGCGCGTGCCGCGCCCTTGTGTACCACCCCCCATGCCTCACACGCCCCCGCTGCGGGCCCTCCTCAGCCAGTACGCCGCCGGCTCCGCCGTCACCTGCGAACCCGTCGACCAGGGGCTGCTGAACCGCGGCTACCGCCTGCGCACGACCCGCGGCCACTACTTCCTCAAGCACCACTTCGACCCCGAGACCGCCGACCCGGCCGCCATCGCCCGCCAGCACCGCGCCACCGAGCGGCTGGCGGCCCTGGGCGTCCCGGTCGCCCCTCCCCTGCCCGACCGTGACGGCCGCACGGTCGCGGTCATCGGCGGCCACTCCTACGCCCTGCGCCCATGGATCGAGGGCCGCCACCGCCACGGGGGCCAGCTGACACCGCAGCAGTGCGGACGGCTGGGGGCGCTGCTCGGCGTGGTGCACGCGAGCCTGGAGCGGGTGATGCCGGTGCAGGGACGCGTACCGGGCGCGCGCGGTGAGGCGGGTGCCGGGCCGCCGGGCAGCGCGCCCACGCCCGCCGCAGACCCCGGCGCCGGGAGCGCCGGCCCCGCCGACACCTTCGCCCTCATCGACGACCTGCTCGCCCGCGTACGCCGGCACCGTCCCGCCGACTCCTTCGACGAGCTGGCCCGGCACCGGCTCCTGGAGCGGCGGGCGCTGCTGGAGCGGCACGCGGACCGGCGGCCGCCGCGGGGCGGGTGCGTGGGGTGGGTGCACGGGGACTTCCACCCGTTCAACCTGCTCTACCAGGGGGACGCCCCGGCCGCGATCGTCGACTGGGACCGGCTGGGCGTGCAGCCCCGCGCGGAGGAGGCCGTACGCGCCGCCGCGATCTTCTTCGTACGGCCCGCGGGGGGCGCTCGACCTGCCGAAGGTGCGGGCGTACGCGCGCGCGTACCGGCGTACGGCGGGCGCCCCGCCCTCGGAGCTGGCGGCGGCCGTCCACCGGGTCTGGTGGGAGCGCCTCAACGACTTCTGGATGCTGCGCTGGCACTACGAACGCGGCGACACCCGCGCGGACCCCCAGTTCCCTGCGGCCTCGGCGCTGGTGGTGTGGTGGACGCGGGAGTACGAGGCGGTGTGCGACGCCTTCGCCGGCTGAGCCGCCCGCCCGGAAAAACGCCACGCGCGCGTGCGGTCCGTGTCCGGCCCGTACGCGCGCGTGGCGGTGTCCTGCGTCAGGTGCCGTCTCCTACGCCACCGGCGTCGCCGCCGGGGTCGCCACCAGTCGTGTCGGTGGGCTCGGCGGTGTCCGTGGGCTCCCCGGTGTCCGTCGGCTCGTCCGTCGGCTCCGCGCTCGTCGGGTCGCCCGTGGGCTCCGTCGCCGTCTCCGTCGGTGTCGGGGACGGCGTGTACGACGGTGTGTAGGACGGGGTGTAGGACGGATCGGTGCCCGTGGACCCGTCGTCGGTCTGCGTGTCGGTCGCCTCGTCCGTCGGCTCGTCGCTCGGCGACTCGCTCGTCGTCTTCGAAGGCGTCGTGGAGGTGGTCGGCTTCTGGGTGGTGCCGTCACCGCCACCACCCCCGCCGCTCCCGTTCAGCGCCAGCGCGACGCCCGCCGCTATGGCGACCACCGCGAGGACGGCGAGGATCCACAGCTTGCCGCGGCCGCTGCCCCGGTTGCCGTGCCCCTCGAAGCCGCCGTCGTCCCCGCCGCCGTAGCCGCCGGGCAGGATCGGCTGCGGGATCTGCGTGGTGCCGGAGGCGTCACCGGGGTGCTGCATGACGGTGGTCCCGGCGAAGCCGCCCGAGGGGGTCTGCCGGCCGTCGTGCACCGCGACAGGACCGGTGTTCCAGGTGCCGGTGTGACCGCCCTGCTCGTACAGCATCTGCAGCCCGTACTGGATGAGCCCGCGCATCTCCTCGGCCGTCTGGAACCGGTCGTCCGGCTCCTTGGCGAGCGAGCGCATGACCAGGCCGTCGAGCTCCGGAGGCGTCGCGTCGGACACCTCGGACGGCGGCGTCGGGATGTCCTGGACGTGCTGGTAGACGACGGACAGCGGCGTCTCACCGGTGAACGGCGGCCGCAGCGCGAGGAGTTCGTACAGGAGGCAGCCCGTCGCGTACAGGTCGGAGCGGTGGTCCACCGCCTTGCCGAGCGCCTGCTCGGGCGACAGGTACTGAGGGGTGCCCATGACCATGCCGGTCTGCGTCATCGTCGACTGCGCGCCGTGCAAGGCGCGGGCAATGCCGAAGTCCATCACCTTCACGGCGCCGCTGTGGGTGATGATGACGTTGGCCGGCTTGATGTCCCGGTGCACGATGCCGTGCTGGTGGGAGTAGGCGAGTGCCTCCAGGACCCCGGAGACGATGATCAGCGCCTGCTCGGGCCCGGGGGCCTCGGCGTTGAGCAAAAGGTCCCGGATCGTCCGGCCCTCGACGATCTCCATGACGATGTACGGAACGGCATGGCCGTTCACGAAGTCCTCGCCGGAGTCGTACACCGCGACGATCGCGTGGTGGTTGAGGCCGGCCACGGACTGGGCCTCGCGGGTGAAGCGGGCCTTGGAGACCGGGTCCTCGGCGAGGTCGGAGCGCAGCAGTTTGACCGCCACGGTGCGGCCGAGACGTACGTCCTCGGCGGCGAACACCTCGGCCATGCCGCCCCGGCCGAGTCTGTGTGTCAGCCGGTACCGGCCGTCGCCGACCAGTCCGCCGTTGCCCCACATCTCCGGCGCGTCTGACATTCCGCCGCCAGCCGCCTCGGGGTCGGACGGGCCCTGAGCGCGCTGCTGCTGTGCCATCGGTCCTCGCCGTCGTTTCTGCCCGCGGTGCGCGCGGTGTTGTTACGGTCTCCGTCGGCCACGCTACAGCCTTTGCGCAAGCCTCCGGTCCGGGATGAGTCCGGGGACCGGTCCGAGCCGGACCGGTCATCAAAGCGGTAGCACGCGCTGTCGTGCAAATTCTGTGTACCGGCCGTAGGTCCCCTGTAACGCTTCCGCGACGCTTCTTTCGCGTACGGTCACGGAACGGGCACCCGGCTTGACCTGTCAGTGCCGTGGGGCAGACTTGGCCGGGAATGAGCCATTCGATCAACGACAGTCGGGCCGGCGCCTGATGGCCGATGGGGGACGCGGAACATGAGCCAGGACGGCGCACACGGCCGGTATGCGGGGCGGGCGATCGCCAACAACCGCTATCAGCTGCGCGACTTGCTCGGTGAGGGTGGCATGGCCTCGGTGCACCTCGCGCACGACACCGTGCTCGACCGCCCCGTCGCGATCAAGACCCTCCACACCGAGCTGGGCCGGGAACAGGCCTTCCGCGAGCGCTTCCGCCGCGAGGCCCAGGCGGTGGCCAAGCTCACGCACACCAACATCGTCTCGGTCTTCGACACCGGCGAGGACAACCTCGACGGGATGACGATGCCGTACATCGTCATGGAGTACGTCGAGGGCCGGCCGCTCGGCTCGGTGCTCGACGAGGACGTACGGCAGTACGGCGCGATGCCCGCAGACAAGGCGCTGAAGATCACCGCGGATGTGCTGGCGGCGCTGGAGATCAGCCACGAGATGGGCCTGGTCCACCGCGACATCAAGCCCGGCAACGTGATGATGACCAAGCGCGGCGTCGTCAAGGTCATGGACTTCGGCATCGCGCGCGCCATGCAGTCGGGTGTCACGTCGATGACGCAGACCGGCATGGTCGTCGGCACCCCCCAGTACCTCTCCCCCGAGCAGGCGCTGGGCCGCGGTGTGGACGCGCGCTCCGACCTCTACTCGGTCGGCATCATGCTGTTCCAACTGGTCACCGGGCGGCTGCCGTTCGACGCGGACTCGCCGCTGGCGATCGCGTACGCGCATGTGCAGGAAGAGCCGGTGGCCGCGTCGCAGATCAACCGCGCGCTGCTGCCCGCGGTGGACGCGCTGATCGCCCGCGCCCTGAAGAAGAACCCGAACGAGCGCTTCCCCAGCGCCGAGGCCATGCGCACCGAGTGCCTGCGGGTGGCGGCGTCCTTCCAGGCGGCCGCGCCGAGCATCGTCCCCGGCGCGCAGACGTCGAGCGGGGCGGGCGTGGGCTCGGCGGTGTTCCCGCCGGTGGACCAGGGGACCCCGGCGCCGACGGGCCCGGTCCAGACGCCGTACCAGCCGACGCCGAACCCCTACGGCACCCCGCCGCCCTCGACTCCCTCCCCGGCGTACGGCTATCCGCAGCAGGGCGGGTACCAGACCCCCACGCCGGCGCCGAACGCGTACGCCTCGACTCCGCCGCCGTACAACATCACCCCGCAGCAGGCACCGCCCTCGGGCGGCGGCCGCAAGAGCAACAAGCCGGTCATCCTCGGCTCGATCATCGTGTCCGTCGTGGCGGTCGGCGGCCTGATCGCGGCGCTGACGCTGAGCGGGGGCGGGACGGACGACGACGCCGGCGGCGACACCACACCGACCACCTCGTCGACGCCGTCGGGGTACCGGACCGGGGACGCGGAACGGACGGTCGAGACGACCGAGTGCACGGAGCCGCAGGAGTCGTACAACGACCCGGATCAGGTGCGGATGCCGGACTTCGCGTTCAAGAACTGGGACTCGGTCAAGCTGTGCCTACAGGCGGCGGGCTGGCAGTACGACGCCAACGACTACCCCGAGAGCACGTACGGCCAGGGCACGATCATGAAACAGTTCCCCAAGGCCGGGACGGACTTCGACCCGAAGAACCCGCCGGACATGCAGTTCGACGTCTCGACGGGCGTTCCGGCCAGTTAAGAGGCCGGGGTGGAACCGGACGGGCCCCACCCCGGGATCCGTCAGGTATACGGGTTCCACTTCAGGTCGCTGGAGCAGAGCCGCAGAAGGTCGTCGCCCTCGAAGACGCCGACCTGGATCCGCACCGCGGCGATGCCGTTCGACGATGTCGCGTACGTGTCCCAGGTGGCCTCGCCACCGTTGCCGCCGTAGTAGTGGCGGAAGCTCCACGCGATGTGGTCGCCGTCGTTCTCGACGGTGACCAGGCGGATGGCCACGTGGTGGCCGTCGGCCGCGGTGTCGAGCACTCTCAGTCTCAGCGGGTCGACCCGGGTGGAGCTGGTGAAGAAGCCGGTGTAGGCGCCGTACGCACCGGTGGCGGTGCAGTTGCCCGTCACCATCGAGTCGGCGGCGGCCGGCGAGGCCACGAGCGGGATGGAAAGGCAGGCGAGGGCGCCTGCGGTGACGAGGGCGTGCCTCATCTTCATGTGGATCCTCCTGGGCATGTCAGAAACACCGAAAGACTAGGTCTCCGGCGTTTCTGACATGCCCACATTGATCATGCTGTGACCTGCCTCAGGCTGCCGCACTGCCGAGCATGAGGATCTTGATGACTACGGTGTCGCCGTCGGTCTCGTACGTGGCTCTGTAGGCGTCGACGCGCAGCCGCCGCGGGTTGGTGTGGCTCGGTCAGCCTGATCGACGGATCCTGGAAGTCGCCCGCAACACACCCACCACCCTCCTCCGGCTCACGCCCGCCGCGTGGACCGCGTTCGTCGAGGTGGTCTGAGGCGGTAGGTTGAAAACCGAAGGGACGGCCGCAAGTTCGGATTGCGGCCGTCCCTTCACCTAAGAGCGAGAGAGCGGTCAGGAACGCTTGAGCACGTAGACCGGCGTCCCGTCCTCGGCACCGCCCCGGGGGTGGATGCAGGCGTGCTTGCGCAGCAGGCGCAGGCATTCGTTGACGCGGTGGACGGACAGGCCGGTGCGGGCGGCGATCGAGTCGAGCGGCTGCCTCAGCTCGCCCTCCTCGACCAGCACGGGAGCGATCACCACCGCGACCGCCCAGACGTCCGCGGTCACGGAGAGCCGCTGCCGCCAGTCGGCCAGTACGGCCTCGGTGGTCGGGTGGTCCGAGAAGTCGGCGGTGGGTGTCGGACGGTCAAGAGCGAGGACGTCGAGCCGGTTCGCGATGCGGTCCATGGCCTGGGCGATGGCCTGCTGCGCCGTGAGCGTCGCGCGCTGCATCTCCAGCATCTCCCTTTGCACGGCCAGTGATTCGCGCTGCGCGTTCGCGAGTTCTTCGTCGACCTGAAGGTTGTGCGCCTCCAGCCGGACGATGGCCTCCGCGACCTGCTCCGGCATCGCGTACGCGATCGGGGCACCCGGTTCGGTGGGCTGCACCTCGGCCTCTTCGAGGGTGTAGGAACCCTCGCGCTGGACGGTCTCGATCACTTCGACCGCCCACTGTTTGAAGGGGGCGCAGGCCGGCTTGGTGCAGGCGTTGACGAGGAGGATGAGACCTTGGAGAGAGATGACGTTCAGGTCTCGACGCCACTCTCTACCTGCGGGAATGCTGAGACCGTAAGCTCCAGTTACGGTCTCGAGAATCTCTCGATGGCCATCCGGGACATGGTCGGCGAGTGCCTGCCGCGAGTTGGTGTGCCCCAATTGCCTGCAGACATCCACCGCGGGAAACCAGTGCGTCCCGTCCGGCATCGTCAGCCTCCGGATACGGGCTCCGGTAGCCGCGTACACGAAGTCGCTGACGTCGATCGCGTCATGCTGTGTCCGAGGATCGGGCTGATGCTTGCTGGGTTCGATCATGTGAACCACCTCCGCTGCGGAACGTGGAGCGGACAAAAGCGAATATGCCAGCCAGCGCAGCAATGTTCACGATTGCGGAGGGAAGATCATGGATCTCGCCGCGGGGCCACCATGGATGGGTGTATAGCGACCAGGACCAGGCATCATGACCGTATGGCCGATCTTCGAACCGTCTCAGAAGCGCCCGCGTCCGTGGACCTGCCCACTCTGACCTCGCTCGCCGACACCCATCACGCCCGCGTCGTAAGGCCGTTGGGGACGCACGAGGTCGCCGGGCATCTGGTGAAGGCGTACGGCATCGAAGCCCCCGGGCGTCAGGTCGAGGGCGTGGGCGCCGGGTTGGCGGTCGCCGAGGCGCATCTCGGCAGTGCCGGGCTGCGTGGCTCTCTCGGGGTCGCCGTGCTGCTGGTACATGCCGGTGGGGACGGGGACTACGTGCTGGTGCACACGTGGATCGAGGGGGACATGTCCGACCTCGCGGTGTTCGTCGGGCCCGTCGGCGAGCCGGAGGGGCTGCGGCCGGGGCGGCAGGGGCTGGCGCCCTGCGTGTGGGAGGCGGCCGTGCTCGCGTACGAGCGAGACGCCTGGGTGCGGCATGTGCTGGACGGGGACGGGGAGATCGGCGCGCGGCTCGCCGCCTGGTCCGCGGAGGTGCTGGAGGGTGAGGTCCGGTGAGCGGTGGCCCCGTCGTGCGGCGGGCGCGGCCCGAGGAACTGACGGACGTCGTCGCGCTGATCGCCGAGCACGCCGTCTACGAGAAGGCCGAACCGCCCGCCCCCGGGCTCGAAGAGCGCTTGCGGCCCCTGATGTTCGGGAGCCCCGAGCCACGACTGCGGTGTCTCGTCGCGGAGTTGGGCGGGACCGTCGTCGGGTACGCCACCTGTTCCGCCGAGGTGTCCACCTGGGACGGTGCCGAGTACCTCCACATGGACTGTCTGTTCCTGCGGGACGGGCACCGCGGGCTCGGCATCGGGGAGGCGCTCATGGACGCCGTACGGGATGAGGCGCGGGCGCTCGGCGTCGGGCATGTGGAGTGGCAGACGCCCGCGTGGAACGACGGGGCCATTCGGTTCTACGGGCGGATCGGGGCCACGTCCAAGGACAAGCGGCGGTTCCTTCTGCCCGTCACATGAGGCTCGGTACATGAGTAAGGGGCCCGCCGTGGCAGGCCCCTTCCTCTGCTTCACGCACACATGCCGCGTGTCAGCTGATCTTCGCGTAGCCGTAGTTGATCAGCTTCTTCACGTCCGTCGTGCGGCTGGCCTCGTTGGGTGCGGTGAGGACCGTACCGATCACCGACTCGCCGTTGAGCGTGGCGGCGAAGATGAGGCAGTACTTGGCCTCGGTGCCGGAGCCGGTCTTCACGCCGAGCGTGCCGTTCCAGCCGAGCAGCAGGTTGGTGTTCTTCCACGCCGCCATGGTGCGGGTGGAGCCCGTCTTCGTGATCGTCTTCGCCGTGTACGACTTGGTCTTGACGACGGACTTGAAGGTGGAGTTCTTCATCGCGCTGCGGGCGAGCTTCGTCAGGTCGCGCGGCGTCGAGGCGTTGGCGCCCTTGCTGATGCCGTCGAACGAGTCGAACTTCGTGTTCTTCATGCCCAGGCTCGTGGCCATGGTGTTCATCTTGCCGATGAAGCTCTTGGTGCGGGCCGCGACCGTCGTGCCGGAGCCGTACTTGTCGGCGAGCGCCATCGCGGCGTCGCAGCCCGACTTCAGCAGCATCCCGTAGAGCAGTTGGCGGACGGTGACCTTGTCACCGACGATCAGACCCGCCGACGAGGCGCCGTTGGCGACGATGTAGTCGCTGTACGCCTTCTTGATCGTGACCTTGGCGTCCAGGTTCAGGTTCGACTGCGACAGGACGACCTTCGCGGTCATGACCTTGGTGGTGGACGCGGTGAGCCGCTTGGTGTCGGGCGACTTCGAGAAGAGCGTCGTGCCGGTGGCGCTGTTCATCAGGAACCCGCCCTTGGCGGTGATGGTGGGCGCGGTGACGGCCTGCGCCGGCGCCGCGGTGAGGGCTCCGGTGGCGAGCAGCGAGCCGGTGGTCACGGCCACGGCTACAGCTCTGCGGATACGGATGCCCTGAATGCCGGTAATCAAGTGAGGTACCCCGAATACGTTGAATGCCCCTGGCGTGCGGCCGAGTTGACCTGAAAAGCTGTTGGGGCCGCACGTGTCTGACTCGTAAGTAGCACAGAAGGTTGTGCGGCCGCTGGGGCGAGTTCGGGTTTCCCTGCCCTGCGGGGCCCCTGGGGCCCCTGGATTCCGCAATATGGACGGGTCTCCGTCATGCGTACGTGTTGTATCTATGATGTGCGCATGCCTTCAGCCCCACCCGCCCCGTCCGTCGCTCACATCAAGCAGCCGCCCGCCGCCGACCGCGTCTACGACCACGTCAAGCAGGGCGTCCTGGAGCGCCGCTACGAGGGCGGCACCCTGCTCACCGAGGGCGAGCTCGCCGAGGCCGTCGGGGTCTCGCGGACACCGGTGCGCGAGGCGCTGCTGCGGCTCCAGGTGGAGGGGCTGATCAAGCTCTACCCGAAGAAGGGCGCGCTGGTCTTGCCCGTCTCCGCACAGGAGATCGCGGACGTGGTGGAGACCCGCCAGCTCGTCGAGGAACACGCCGCGCGCAAGGCCGTACCGGCATCGCCGCGGCTCATCGCACGGCTCGAGGAACTCCTCGCCCAGCAGAAGGAGCAGGCCGCCGCCGGGGACCTGGCCGGCGCCGCCGTCACCGACCGCTGCTTCCACGCCGAGATCGTCCGCAGCGGGGGCAACGAGATCCTGTCCCGGCTCTACGACCAGCTCCGCGACCGGCAGTTGAGGATGGGCGTCGCCGTGATGCACGCTCACCCCGACCGCATCACCAAGACCCTCGTCGAGCACGAGCAGATCCTCGACGCGCTGCGCTCCGGCGACGCGGAGGCGGTCGTCGGGCTCATCCACGGCCACGTCGAGTGGTTCTCGCATCTGGCGCGGGGCGAGGTCCGATGAGCGCCACTCTGCCGGGTGACCCTCCGGGCGGCCGCCGCGCGATGGCCGTCTGGGGCATCGGCGTCTCCGTCTACTTCGTCGCCGTCATCTTCCGTACCTCGCTGGGGGTGGCCGGCCTCGACGCCGCCGACCGGTTCCACGTCAACGCCTCCGCGCTGTCGACCTTCTCCATCCTCCAGCTGCTCGTGTACGCGGGCATGCAGATACCGGTCGGTCTGCTCGTCGACCGGCTCGGCACCAAGAAGGTGCTGACCATCGGGGTGGTGCTGTTCACGGCCGGACAGCTCGGCTTCGCCTTCTCCCCCTCGTACGGCATGGCCCTCGCCTCGCGCGCGCTGCTGGGCTGCGGTGACGCGATGACGTTCATCAGCGTGCTGCGGCTCGGCACCCGCTGGTTCCCGGCCCGGCGCGGGCCGATGGTCGCGCAGTTCGCGGGGCTGGTCGGCATGGCGGGCAACCTGGTCTCCACCCTCGTGCTGGCCCGGCTGCTGCACGGCATCGGCTGGACGGCGGCCTTCGCGGGCAGCGCGGTCGCGGGTGTCGTCGTGCTGGTCCTGCTGCTGCTCTTCCTCAAGGACCACCCCGAGGGACAGGAGCCGGAGCCCTTCCCGCACCAGGGCGCGGCCTACGTACGACGCCAGATCGCCGCCTCGTGGCGGGAGCCGGGCACGCGGCTCGGCCTGTGGGTGCACTTCACGACCCAGTTCCCGGCGATGGTGTTCCTGCTGCTGTGGGGCATGCCGTTCCTGGTCGAGGCGCAGGGGCTGTCCCGGGCGGTCGCCGGTGAGCTGCTGACCCTCGTCGTGCTGTCGAACATGGCGATCGGGCTGGTCTACGGCCAGGTCGTCGCCCGGCACCACGAGGCGCGGCTGCCGCTGGCGCTGGGGACCGTGGGGGCGACGGGGCTGGTGTGGGCCGTGACGCTGGCGTACCCCGGTGAGCATGCGCCGATGTGGCTGCTCGTGGTGCTCTGCACGGTGCTGGGCGCGTGCGGGCCGGCCTCCATGATCGGCTTCGACTTCGCGCGTCCGGCGAACCCGCCGGAGCGGCAGGGCACCGGGTCCGGCATCACCAACATGGGCGGCTTCGTCGCCTCGATGACGACCCTGTTCGCGATCGGGGTGCTGCTGGACGCGACCGGGAACAACTACCGGATCGCCTTCTCCGCGGTCTTCGTGCTGCAGGCGCTGGGGATCAGCCAGATCCTGCGGCTGCGCAAGCGGGCGATCCGCCGGGAGCGGGAGCGGTTGGTGGCGAGCCGGGTGGAGACGGTGCACGTGCCGGTGTAGCGCTGGGGGCTGAGCCCCCGGTCCCGCCCGTCACCGCCGGTCCGCTACCGCGTCACCGTGAAGTTCCGCAGGATCGCCGCCGTCAGTGCCGGGTCGCCCTCCGCCTTGACCCGGTCCGGTACCGCGTCCGCCGTCACCCGGCCGCAGGCCAGGCGGACGTAGGTCTCCCAGTCGAGGGTGAGGGTGGCGGCGGGGCCGAGGGCGGGGGCCGTTTCGAGGGTGCCGCGGCCCTGGATGTCGACGCGGATCGTGCGCAGGAACTCGATCGGGCCGTGGACGTCGAGGACGATCGCCGAGCTGCGAGGGGCGTCGGCCTTCTCGGCGACTATGGCGGGTAGCTCGGCGAGCAGGACGTCACGGGCGATGTGCGCGCCGGGGGAGTCCAGGTTGCCGGGGCGGCCGAGAGCGGCGCGGAGATCCTGTTCGTGCACCCAGACGTCGAAGGCGTGCTTGCGCATGGACTCTTCGAGCGTCAGTTCGCTGCCGAGGGGGCCGCGCACCTTCGTGCCCGGATCCCGCGACTCGTTGCGCAGCTGACGGTTGCGGCGGATGATCACGTACTCCAGCTCGGACGTCATCTCCGGCGCGGTGTGATGACGGCGGACGTCGACCTGCATCTCCGTGTACCGCTGGTGCTCATTGGTGACGTGGTAGAGGTCGCGAGGCAGTGAGTGGATGGGGCGCGGGTCCCCCAGCATCTCGGTGTCCAGACCGATGACATGGGACACGATGTCCCGCACCGACCAGCCGGGGCACGGGGTACGCCGGTTCCACTCTCCCTCCACGAGCGGGGTCACCAGCTCGGATATCGCGTCGATGGAGTGGGTCCAGGCGTCGGCGTAGGGCTGGAGGGTGGGATGCAGACTCACGGAACGGGACCCCTCGGCGGTCGGTGCACGGGCTGGTGATGGCGTCGTTGCCAGTGGGAGTGTGGCTGTCGGCGGGTGTCTTGGAACGCTAAGTTACGCTGCTAAGAGGCACCCCGGCAGTGCTTTCGTGTGACGATCGTAGGCCCGTGTGAACGGCTCGAATGCCAGGACGGTGGTAGTGTGCGCGCCTCGTTGATTCAGATCGCCGTAAGTGAGGGCGAATCGGTCGAATCGCGCCGACGGCGGGTGGCCTCCCTGGTACGGGACCAGGCCGGTGCCGATCTGGTCGTGCTGCCGGAGCTGTGGACCACGGGCGCGTTCGCCTACGAGGGGTTCGGCAGCGAGGCCGAGCCGCTGGAGGGGCCGACGCACGAGGCCATGGCGAAGGCCGCGAGCGACACGGGCGTCTGGCTGCACGCGGGCTCCATCCCGGAGCGCACCGCCGACGGCACGCTCTACAACACCTCTCTCGTCTTCTCCCCCTCCGGCGACCTGATCGCCGCCTACCGCAAGATCCACCGCTTCGGCTTCGACAAGGGCGAGGCCGTGCTGATGGGCGCGGGCCGGGACCTGGTGACGGTCCGTCTGCCCGATACCACCCTCGGATTGGCGACCTGCTACGACCTCCGATTCCCCGAACTCTTCCGCGGCCTCGTCGACGCCGGCGCCGAGACCCTGGTGATCCCCGCGGGCTGGCCGGAGCGCCGCCGGGCGCACTGGACGCTGCTGGCCCAGGCGCGGGCGGTCGAGAACCAGGCGTTCGTGCTTGCCTGTGGAACGGCCGGGACGCATGCGGGAGTTCCACAGGCCGGTCACTCGATCGTGGTGGATCCGTGGGGCGAGGTACTGGCCGAGGCCGGCGCGGGCGAGGAGGTCCTCACCGTCGAGTTCGACCCCGCGAAGGTCGCCGTGACACGGGATCAGTTCCCGGCGCTGAAGGACCGGATGCTGGGACTGGACGCACCCCGCCGCTAGGGCTCAGTCGGACTCGCTCTCCTTCTCGGCGAGGTGGATCACGCACACCGTCACCGCGATCAGCAGCGCCGGGTCCGTGTCCTCCCGTACGACGTCGACGCCGTAGGTCTCCCGCACGTGCAGCCACCGCCGGGAGACCACGGCGAGCAGCTCACCGTCGTACTCGACCGCGAACTCCCGGTCGAGGATCTTCCCGCTGACGTCGAGTTCGGTGCTGCCGTCCGCCAGGGACACCCGGTAGTGGTTGCGCAGCAGGGACAGCCGCTTGCGCTTGATGGTGGCCAGCGGTTCGCCGTCCCGCTCGATGAGCATCGTGTCCCGCAGGGCGAACATCTTCTGCCGGATGTCGATCAGGACGCGCCCACGGGTGTCCTTCAGCTCGAAGATGTCCCGCAGTCGCATGGCCTTGCCGTCGACGAGGAACACCTTGTTGCCCTGGTCGTCCTCGATCCAGTAGTCGTCACCGAAGCCGAGGAGCCGGTCGCGTACGAGGAATCTCATGTCGTTACGGCTTCCCCGCCCCGCGCGTCGGGACGCAACCGATAGGCCGTAGGGATGGTGGGCACGCCGGGGTCGGTGTGGTGTTCGAGCTGCGAGAGCTCAGGTCCGAGGCCGCGGCACCTCTGGCGCCGATGTCCCGAACCGCCTCCGGTACGCCGACGGGCTGAGCCCGGTCGCGCGCCGCACGCGCGCGCGGAGGTTCGCGGCCGTCCCCAGGCCGCTGCGGGCGGCCACCACGTCCAGCCGTTCCTCGCCCCGCTCGATCAGCCGGCAGGCCAGTGCCACGCGCTCCCCCGTCAGCCAGGCCAACGGCGTCGTGCCGAGCTGGGCCCGGAAACGGCGGTGCAGCGTGGCGGGGGAGACGGCCGCGCGGGCGGCGAGTTCCGCGACCGTCAGCGGCTCCCCCAGCCGTTCCCGCGCCCACGCCAGCAGGGGCGCCAGCGACTCGTCCGGGACCTCGGGCACCGGACGCTCCACGAACTGCCGCTGCCCGCCGTCCCGATGGGCGGCGAACACCAGCCGCCGGGACACGGCGTTGGCGACCTCGGCACCGTGGTCGCGCCGCCAGATGTGCAGCCCGAGGTCGAGCGCGGCGGCACTGCCGGCGGCGGTGAGGAGGTCGCCCTCGTCGACGAAGAGGACGTCGGGCTCCAGGAGGACCTCCGGATGCAGCTCGCGGAACGCATCCGCCCACAGCCAGTGGGTGGTGGCCCGCCGGCCGTCCAGCAGCCCCGCCTCGGCGAGCGCGAAGCTGCCGGTGCACAGGCTCATGACGCGGGCGCCCCGCGCGTGCGTGCGGCGAATGGCGTCGAGTACGGCGGCCCCGCGCGGTACGACGTTGTCCGGGCGCCCCGGCACGACCAGGGTGTCGGCCCCGTCCACGGCTTCGAGCCCGGGCACCCCGCTCAGCGTGAAGAACCCGTGGTTCATCCGCACCCCGGGCGTGGGCGCGCACAGCGTCACCTCGTACAGCGGCCCCGGCAGCCCCAGTTCGGGCCGCGGCAGCCCGAACAGCTCGGTCGCGACGCCGACCTCGAAGGGGTTGGTGCCCTCGTCGACGATGACCGCGACCCGGTGCGGACGCCTGTTCGCTTGAGAGGATCCTTGCGGCATATGCAATTCCTAGCACTCGCGCGTGTGCCGGGCCACGGCCGAAGATGACGGGCATGAGCGAACCCGTCTTCCCCGAGCCGATCTCCCTCGAAAAGGCCCTCGCGTCCTTCACGGACCGGTGGAGCCCCCGCATCGTCACCACCGTCAACGACTACGACGTACGCGTCGCCAAGGTCGAGGGCGAACACCTCTGGCACACCCACGACCACACCGACGAGTTCTTCCTCGTCCTCGACGGCGAACTCCACATCGCCCTGCGCGAATCGGCCGGCGAACGCACCGTCGTCCTCCCCAAGGGCTCGGTCTTCACCGTCCCCCACGGCACGGAACACAAGCCGTACGCCCCCGTCCCGTCGTCGATCCTCCTCCTCGAACCCACCGGCACCCTCACGGTCGGCGATCGCCACGAGGACGTCCCCGACCACGTGGACGCGACCACGGGGCACACGCTGGGGTGACTGTCGGTGGCGGGTGGCACTCTTGATCCATGAGCGACTCCGCGCCCCGCCGTGTCCGCGTCCGCGCCCCCGAGCTCGTCGGCAAGGGCGGCTGGCTGAACACGGGCGGGAAGCAGTACACCCTCGCCGACCTGCGGGGACGTATCGTCGTTCTCGATTTTTGGACGTTCTGCTGCGTCAACTGCCTGCACGTCATCGACGAGCTCCGCGAGCTGGAGCACCAGCACCCCGACACCGTCGTCGTCATCGGGGTGCACTCGCCGAAGTTCGTGCACGAGGCCGAGCACGCGGCGGTCGTGGATGCCGTCGAGCGGTACGGGGTGGAGCATCCCGTGCTCGACGACCCGGAGCTGGCGACGTGGCAGCAGTACGCGGTGCGTGCCTGGCCGACGCTCGTCGTGGTCGATCCGGAGGGGTATGTCGTCGCGCAGCATGCCGGTGAGGGGCATGTGCACGCCATAGAGCGGCTCGTGAGGGAGTTGGAGACCGAGCACGAGGCGAAGGGCACGCTGCGGAGGGGGGACGGACCCTATGCGGCGCCGGAGCCGGAGGCGACCGTGCTGCGGTTCCCGGGGAAGGCGGTGCTGCTGCCCTCGGGGAACCTCCTGGTCAGTGACACCACCCGGCATCAGCTGGTGGAGCTGGCGCCCGACGCGGAGACCGTGGTGCGGCGGATCGGCCAGGGCGACCACCGGGGGATGACGGACAGTACGTCGGTCCGCTCGCGGTTCAACGAGCCGCAGGGCCTGGCGCTGCTGCCCGACGGCTCCGTGGTCGTCGCCGACACCGTGAACCACACCCTGCGCCGCTATGACCCGGAGTCGGGCCGCACCACCACCCTGGCCGGCACCGGCCACCCGTGGATGCGGGGCGACGACACCTCGGGACCGGCGCGCGAGGTCAACCTCTCCTCCCCCTGGGACGTGGCCTGGTGGCACGGCAAGGTGTGGATCGCCATGGCCGGCATCCACCAGCTGTGGACGTACGACCCGGCCGACAAAACGGTCGCGGTCGCGGCCGGCACCACCAACGAGGGCCTGGTCGACGGCCCCGCCGCCGAGGCCTGGTTCGCCCAGCCCTCCGGGCTCGGCGCCACCCCCGAGCGGCTCTGGGTCGCCGACTCCGAGACGTCAGCCCTGCGCTGGGTGGACACCGACGGCACCGTCCACACCGCCGTCGGCACCGGGCTCTTCGACTTCGGACACCGCGACGGCGCCACCGGACAGGCTCTGCTCCAGCACCCGTTGGGGGTCACCGCGCTGCCCGACGGCTCGGTCGCGGTCAGCGACACGTACAACCACGCCCTGCGCCGCTACGACCCGGCGACGGGCGAAGTCACCACCCTGGCCACGGATCTGCGCGAGCCCAGCGGCGCCGTTCTCGTCGGGGACGACCTCGTGGTCGTCGAGTCGGCCCGGCACCGGCTCACCCGGCTGCGGCTCCCGGAGGAGGCCGTACGGATGGAGTCGGTCGCCCATCGCACCCCGCGCGCCGCCACCGAAGTCGCCCCGGGCAGGCTGCGGTTGGACGTGGTCTTCCAGGCTCCGGCGGGACAGAAGCTCGACACCCGCTACGGTCCCTCGACCCGGCTGCTGATCTCCGCCACCCCGCCCGGACTGCTCGTCGAGGGCGATGGCGCGGGCACCGAGCTCTCCCGCACCCTGCACCTCGATCCGGCGGTCGCCGAAGGGGTGCTGCATGTCTCCGCGATGGCCGCCTCCTGCGACGACGACCCTCGCAACGCATACCCCGCCTGCCATGTCCACCAGCAGGACTGGGGTGTGCCGGTCCGTCTCGCCGAGGGCGGTACGGACCGGCTGCCCCTCGTGCTGGCCGGTATGGACGATCAGGCGCTGTAGCCGCCCCCGCGCCGGTGGTGGTCGTCCTCGACCACGGTCGTCGTGGGCGGCGGTACGACCACCCGCCTGCGCCGGGCGATGCTGCTGAACGTGCTGACGCCGATCAGGCCGACGATCATGAAGATGACGCCGACCAGGTCGAGATTGACTCCCTGCATATCCCAGTCGGTCGCGAACGTGAGAATGGCTCCCGCGGCGATGAGGATGATGCATCCGCCGAGGCCCATAGTGTCGCCTCCCTGTCCGGTGGTTCCGGTTGCAGGCGGGTACCCGGCCTTGCGGGGGCTATCCCTCGCTGTGTCTCGCTATCCCTCCAGGAACGCCACCAGCGCGTTCGCCAGCAGATGCGGGTCGTCCGCGCCGCACAGCTCGCGGGCGCTGTGCATCGACAGGATGGCGACGCCGATGTCGACGGTCTTGATGCCGTGCCGGGCCGCCGTGATGGGGCCGATCGTGGTGCCGCAGGGCATGGAGTTGTTGGAGACGAAGGACTGGAAGGGGACTCCGGCCTTCTCGCAGGCGGCGGCGAAGACCGCGCGGCCCGAACCGTCCGTGGCGTAGCGGTTGTTGACGTTGACCTTGAGGATCGGGCCGCGGTTGACCCGCGGGTGGTGCGTGGGGTCGTGGCGCTCCGCGTAGTTGGGGTGGATCGCGTGGCCCGTGTCGGAGGACAGACAGACCGTGCCGGCGAAGGCGCGCGCCCGGTCCTCGTAGGACCCTCCGCGCGCGAACACCGAACGCTCCAGCACACTGCCGAGCAGCGGCCCGTCCGCGCCGGTGTCCGACTGCGAGCCGTTCTCCTCGTGGTCGAAGGCGGCGAGTACGGGGATGTGGGACAGGGCCGAGCCGGTGGCGACGGCGCTCAGCGCGGCGACCTCGGCGTGCACGGACAGCAGGTTGTCCATGCGCGGGCCGGCCACCAGCTCCTTGTCGCGGCCCAGGTAGGCCGGGGGCTCCACGGAGTGCACCATCAGGTCCCAGCCGGTCACCTCGCCCGCCGGGAGCCCGTTCTCCTCCTCCAGGAAGCCGATGAGGTCACCCTCGCGGATGTCGTCGCCGAGCCCCCAGATGGGCTGGAGATGCCGCTGCTTGTCGAGCTTGAGGCCCTCCGTCGACACCGAACGGTCCAGGTGGACGGCGAGCTGCGGGACCCGCAGCAGCGGCCGGCCGACGTTGACCAGCCGCGTCGAGCCGTCCCGCAGGGTCAGCCGGCCGGCCAGGCCCAGGTCGCGGTCGAGCCAGGAGTTCAGCAGCGGTCCGCCGTAGATCTCCACGGCGACCTGGCGCCAGCCGTGCGCCCCGGCGTCCGGCAGCGGCTTGACCCGCAGGTTGGGGGAGTCGGTGTGCGAGCCGACGATCCGGAACGGCGTGTGCGGCTCGGCGCCCTCGGGGACGTACCAGGCCACGATCGCGCCGCCGCGCAGCACGTACTTGCCGCCGGTCGTCCCGTCCCAGGCGTCCGTCTCCGCGACCTGCCTGAAGCCCGCCTTCTCCAGTCGCTCGGCGGCGTTCGCCACGGCGTGGTACGGCGAGGGGGCGGCAGCCAGGAAGGACATGAGGTCGTCGGTGTGACCGCGGTCGAAGCGGGAGGGTTCGCTCATGGGGTTCACCTTAACGACGTACGAAGGCCCGCTCCGATGATGGGAGCGGGCCCTCGGGAGAGCTGTGCGGGTGTGTCCTAGAACGCGGCCTCGTCCAGCTCCATCAGCTCGAGCTCGACGCCCTGGGCGAGTTTGCGGGCGCCGGTGACGCCGGGCAGGACGTTGGCCGCGAAGAACTTCGCCGCCGCGATCTTGCCGGTGTAGAACGCCTTGTCCTTGGCGGAGGCCGTCTCCAGCTTCTCGGCGGCGACCGCGGCGCCCTTGAGGAGCAGGTAGCCGACGACGACGTCGCCGGAGGCCATGAGCAGGCGGGTGGTGTTCAGGCCCACCTTGTAGATGTTCTTGACGTCCTGCTCGGTGGCCGCGAGGTCGGTCAGCATCAGACCGACGATGGCCTCCAGCTCGACGGCCGCCTTGGCCAGGTGCTCGCGGGCGCCCGCGAGGTCCTCGCCGCCCGTGCCGAGCGCCAGGAACTTCTTGATGTCCTCGGCGAGACCGTTCAGAGCCGCGCCCTGGTTGCGGACGATCTTCCGGAAGAAGAAGTCCTGGCCCTGGATGGCCGTGGTGCCCTCGTACAGGGTGTCGATCTTGGCGTCGCGGATGTACTGCTCGATCGGGTACTCCTGGAGGAACCCGGAGCCGCCGAAGGTCTGGAGCGACTGGGCGAGCTGCTCGTAGCCCTTCTCGGAGCCGTAGCCCTTCACGATCGGCAGGAGCAGGTCGTTGAGCGCGTGCTCGGCCTTGGCGTCCTCGCCCGCGGCCTCCTTGACGGCGATCGCGTCCTGGATGGAGGCGGTGTAGAGGACGAGGGCGCGCATGCCCTCCGCGTACGCCTTCTGCGTCATGAGCGAGCGGCGTACGTCGGGGTGGTGGGTGATGGTGACCTTGGGCGCGGTCTTGTCGCCGAAGGCGGCGAGGTCGGAACCCTGGACGCGCTCCTTGGCGTACTCCAGCGCGTTCAGGTAGCCCGTCGACAGGGTGGAGATCGCCTTCGTGCCGACCATCATGCGGGCGAACTCGATGATGCGGAACATCTGGCGGATGCCGTCGTGCTTGTCGCCGATCAGCCAGCCCTTGGCGGGGTGCTGGTCGCCGAAGGTCATCTCGCAGGTGTTGGAGGCCTTCAGGCCCATCTTGTGCTCGACGTTGGTGGCGTAGACGCCGTTGCGCTCGCCCAGCTCGCCGGTCTCGAAGTCGAAGAGGTACTTCGGGACCATGAAGAGGGACAGGCCCTTGGTGCCGGGGCCGTGGCCCTCGGGGCGGGCGAGGACGTAGTGGAGGATGTTCTCCTCCATGTCGTGCTCACCGGACGTGATGAAGCGCTTGACGCCCTCGATGTGCCAGGAGCCGTCCTCCTGCTGGACCGCCTTGGTGCGGCCGGCGCCGACGTCGGAGCCCGCGTCGGGCTCGGTCAGCACCATGGTCGAACCCCAGGTCTTCTCCACGGCGATCTGGGCGATCTTCTTCTGTACGTCGTTGCCCTCGTCGTAGAGGATCCCGGCGAACGCCGGGCCGGAGGAGTACATCCACACGGCCGGGTTCGCGCCCAGGATCAGCTCCGCGTACGACCAGATCAGGGACGGCGGGGCGGTGGTGCCGCCGATGGCCTCCGGGAGACCCAGACGCCAGTACTCGGAGTCCATGAAGGCCTTGTAGCTCTTCTTGAAGGACGCCGGGACCGGCGCGGTGTTGGTCTCCGGATCGAAGACCGGCGGGTTGCGGTCGGCGTCGGCGAAGGACTCCGCCAGGTCGTTCTCGGCGAGACGGGTCATCTCGTCGAGGATGCTCTTCGCGGTCTCGACGTCCATCTCCTCGAAGGGACCCGTGCCGTACAGCTTGTCCCGGCCGAGGACCTCGAAGAGGTTGAACTCGATGTCGCGGAGATGCGACTTGTAGTGCCCCATGGCGACGGCTCCGTAGAGAGACGGGCGAGGGACTGGATCCTCGCGCTAGTTCACGTACCAACAAGTAGCTTCGATACGATGATGCTACCCGCCGGTAATAAACCGCAACCCTGATCCAGTCATCTGTGACGGTTCACACCGGAATCGTGAGGGTGGCGGTGTAACCCTTCTCGACACTTCCGGTGACGGCCGCCATCTGCTGGTCGTACCCATCACTGAAAACCATGTCCGTCTCGATGGAGAGCCGACCGAGGTTGGACACACTCTCGCTGTAGCCGTCCGTTGCGTACACCGTGTCGCAGACGTCCTTGGGGAACGCGAGCTGCGAGGTGTTGGTGATGGAGGTGGCCGCGGTCGCGTCCTCCAGGTCGGCGTAGACCTCGAAGTGGACGTGCGGCCAGCGGCCGGTGTAGCAGCCCGGGAAGATGCTGGTGAAGGTGACCTGCCCCTTGTCGTCGGTCTCCTGCACACCCCGCAGATAGTTTTCGTCCGTGACGCCCTCGGTGTACAGGGAGTAGTTCCCTTCGCGGTCGCAGTGCCAGACGTAGACCGCGGCGCCCGCTCTCGGGGTCCCGCAGCCGGAGGCGGCGTCCACGACCGTCAGCGTGAACGTCAGGGGCACCCCCTCGGCGGTGCCGCCCGCGGAGTCGCCGAAGCTCGTGCGGATGTCGCTGCGGACGACACCGCTCTCCCTGAGGACGTTCACACCGTTCGATCCGTCGCCGGGGTAGGGCCCGGCGGTCTCCTCGGGAATGGTGGCGCATTCCGAGGAGGACGACGAGCCGGCCGTAGCAGAGGATGAGGAAGAGGAAGAGGCGGACGCGGTGGAGTCGTTGTCCGCGGAACAGCCGACCAGCGGTACCAGGCTCGCTCCCGCCATCAGCCGGATCATCCGTCGGCGGGCGAGGACGGGAAGGTCGTGGGCGAGTCCTCCGTCGTGCTCGTGAGCTGCGTCGTCGTGGTGTCCGCGCATGGCTGTCCTCTTGGTGGTGGGCCGCTGTCCGTGCCGCTCCCCTCGGCACTACAGACGCTACGAGGGGCGGCCGCCGGAAACCACGGCCACCGCCTGTCAAGCCGCTGTCGGTCTGCCCGGCCCCCATTGCCGCCCGCGCCCCCGCCCCGATCGGTACTCTTGCGCCCATGTACGGCTACGACCAGAGCGCGGGTACGCAGCAGCAGTACGCCACGCCACAGCAGCAGATGCCGGGCGGGTACGGCCAGCAGCCGCCGCTGTATCCCGAGCCGTCCCCGCCGTCCCTCGCGGACGCCGTGCGGGCCTTCACCACGGGCCAGCTGGCCGCGGAGGACTTCCAGCAGGTCTTCGCCACGTCCAAGGTGTACTGCCCGCGCGGCGACAACCCCGGATTCCTCGCCCTGCACAACACCCAGCAGCCGGTGATCCCGATGTTCACCTCGCTCAAGGAACTGCGCCGGTACGCGGGCAAGGAGTCCAAGTACTTCGTGATCACGGGGGCGGAGGTGATCGACCTGCTGCCCACCGGCTACGGCTTCGTCCTCGACATGGAGGGCGAGCACCGGATGGTCTTCGACGCGAAGGCCGTGGAGCAGATGGTCGAGTTCGCGATGCGCCGGATGTACGGCTGAGTGCCGGATCCACGACCGCTCCGACTGAACCGCTACGTCCGGGCGCCGGGCTCGCCTGCTGTGCCCGCGTGATCGAGATCGACACATCGCTGCTGGTCCTGCACGGTCGGCGGCGTTCTGTTGCCCGCCTCCGAGCGGGCGTCGTGCTGCTGGAGACCGGTGGCGTACGCCACCGGATCCCCGTCGCGGCGATCGCCCGCGTCGACGCGACCGGCCCCGGAGGCCGCGTGCTCACGGTCGTCGTGGCCACGACACCCACCGATTCGGTGACCCACTCCGTCACCTCCCGCAGCGCACCTGCCGTACGGGCGTTCGCCGAGGCGGTACGCCGCGCGCTGCCCGTGCGCGACGCCGACGAGCCGCGCCCGGAGGTGTCGGCGGAGCCGGTCGAAGGCCCGGCCCGCACCTGGGATACGCGATCCTCGGCGCGCTGGTCCTCGCTTATCGGCTGGTCGCCGTGGTGCTGGTGAACCGCGGTGCGGGGGAGCGGGCCGTCGTCTTCTGGCTGGCCGGTCCGGTGCTGACGGGCGCCGGGAGCACCGTCCTGCCGGGCGGCGTGCGCACGGTGCGGGGGGCTGTCGTGCTGCGCCGCCGGGGGATCACGGTGGAGGGGCGGCGCGAGCGGTCGTACGAGGTCGGGACCGGCGAGGACGCCGTCACGCATCACACGTACGAGTACGTCGACGCCCTCGGGAAGACGCGTACGCGCAGCGGTCGCGAGGGCGGGGCGGACGAGGTCGACATCCTGTACGACCCCGAGGATCCGGAGGGCACCCCCAAGGTCGGGCACGGTACCGCCGGGCACCTTGCCCTCGGTCTGTTCCGCCTGGTCCTCGGGCTGGCCACGGTGTCGGCGGGCCTGTGGGCGATGGGCGTCGGGGTGGAGGCCCTGTTCCGTTGACGGCGGCGGGAATGTGCCTGCGGACCTCATGGTTAGGGGTGGCAGGAAGTTCAATGCTCAACTAAACTGGACGCACCAAGGAGGTACCGACATGCCCGCAGTGACCGTGGAGAACCCGCTGACGCTCCCCCGCGTGGCCGCCCCGGCCGACGCCGTGGCCCGTCCCGTGCTCGGCGTCACGACCGCGCCGAGCGGTTTCGAGGGTGAGGGCTTTCCGGTGCGCCGTGCGTTCGCCGGGATCCATTACCGGCAGCTGGATCCGTTCATCATGATGGATCAGATGGGGGAGGTTGATTACGCGCCTGGGGAGCCGAAGGGCACCCCCTGGCACCCGCACCGTGGCTTCGAGACCGTCACCTACATCATCGACGGCGTCTTCGACCACCAGGACAGCCAGGGTGGCGGCGGCACCATCACCAACGGCGACACCCAGTGGATGACCGCCGGTTCGGGCCTGCTCCACATCGAGGCGCCGCCGGAGTCCCTGGTCATGTCCGGCGGTCTCTTCCACGGCCTCCAGCTGTGGGTGAACCTTCCTGCCAAGGACAAGATGATGGCCCCGCGCTACCAGGACATCCGTGGCGGCAATGTCCAGCTGCTGACAACCCCCGACGGTGGCGCACTCCTTCGAGTGATCGCCGGTGAGCTGGACGGCCACGACGGTCCCGGTATCACTCACACCCCGATCACGATGGTCCACGCGACGCTGGCGCCGGGTGCGGAGCTCACGCTCCCGTGGCGGGAGGACTTCAACGGGCTGGCGTACGTCCTCGCCGGCCGGGGGTCGGTGGGTGCCGAGCGGCGTCCGATCCACCTGGGCCAGACCGCGGTCTTCGGCGCCGGTGGGTCCCTGACCGTCCGCGCGGACGAGAAGCAGGACTCGCATACGCCGGATCTTGAGGTCGTGCTGCTCGGTGGACAGCCGATCCGTGAGCCGATGGCGCACTACGGGCCGTTCGTCATGAACACCCGTGAGGAACTCCAGCAGGCTTTCGACGACTTCCAGAAGGGACGGCTGGGGACGGTGCCGGCCGTGCACGGAATGTCGGAGGGCGGCCTGTAAGGCGGGCTGCGACTCGGTAGGTTGTGAGAAGGCCCGAAGCCGCAAGTTTGGGGTGCGGCTTCGGGCCTTTTCTGCGTGGGCGTTACCGGATTACGGCAGTACGTAGAACGGCGCGCCGTTCGGGGCGCGGCCCACCTGCCGCACACATTCCTGCTCGGACAGCAACTCCAGGCTGTCGTGGACGCGGTCGGGCGACAGCCCGGTGCAGACGGAGATCTCGTCCACGCTGTAACCGGCGCCGCCGTGCAGCAGCGCAGGAGCCAGGTGGGCGGCCACCGCGTGTACGTCCTCGGTGACGACCAGGTTCCGGGACTTCCAGTTGGCCAGGAGCTGCTGGGGCGTCAGCTCCGGGGCCTCGACGGGGCGGGAGCGGTCACCTGAGCGCCGTAGGGCCTGAGTGATGTCCCGGAGGGACTCGATGATCACGTTCTGCTTGTGGTCGATTCGCCGTAGTGCTTCGTCCGTGTGGCAGGAGCGCTCTTCGAGCCGGACGAGTGCGTCGGCGAGCTGTTGGGGCACGGCGTATGCGGTGCACTCGGTGGGGGCGGGCTGCGCGGGGGCCGGTTCCAGGGAGTAGGAGCCGTCGCGCTGGATGGTGGCGATGACTTCGGCGACCCAGTTCTTGAAGGGCTGGGACTCCGGCTTCGTGCAGCCGTTGACCAAGCGGATCAGGCCCTGGAGATCGACGACGTTCATGTCTCGTCGCCACTCCCGACCTGCGGGAACGCTGAGAGTGTGACCTCCAGTCACTGTCTCGAGAATCTCTCGGTGCTCTTGGGGAACGTGGTCGAGCAGCGCCTTTCGAGGGGTGGTGTACCCAAGCTCCTTGCATACGTCGACCGCGGGAAACCAGTGCGTCCCGTCCGGCATCGTCAGCCTCCGCACCCGGGCCCCCGTGGCCGCGAACACGAAGTCGTTGATGTCGATCGCGTCCTTGCGCGTGTTGTTCTGCTCGTTCATCGAGCATCACCTCCGCTTCGGAACCTAGAGACGCGGAAGGGCAACTCGCGTTCGCATTAAGGATGTTCGCCCGAAAGGTGGACAGAAGTATCGGTTCTGTACGTGTGTTGAAGGGTTGCCGCGGGAGTTCTACTCCGGTGTTTCCGCCGTCGACTCGTAGAGCTCGAACCAGATGCTCTTGCCCTCGCCCTGTGGGTCCACGCCCCAGGTGTCGGCGAGGAGTTCGATCAGCATCAACCCGCGGCCCGACGAGGCCAGTTCGCCGGGGCGGCGGACGTGGGGGAGGTCGTCGCTGGTGTCGGTCACCTTGACGTGCATTCGGCGGGCGCCCTGTTCGCCGCGTACCTCCGCCAGGAGCAGCGCGTCCGCGTCGGTGTGGACCAGGACGTTCGTCAGCATCTCGGACAGCAGCAGTACCGCCGAGTCCACCTGGTCCTCCGAGGGCCAGTCGTGGAGGAGTTCCTTCAGCTGCTGGCGGGCCACCGCCACGCGTTCCGGTTCCGCCTGGGCGACCGACAGCATCGTGCGGCGGACCTGTGGCGTCGTCGCGACGGTGTCGCCGCAGCCGCAGCCCTCTCCCTCGCGGCACAGCAGCAGGACCGCTATGTCGTCCTCGCGGCGGTCCGCCAGGGGGCCCGTCGTGTGGTGGGAGGAGGGGCCGTGCACTGCCTGGACCAGGGCGTCCGCCAGTTCCTCCAGGTCGCCCTTGTGTTCCTCCAGGATCCCGCGGACCCGCTGCCAGCCGGTCTCCAGGTCGTGGCCGCCCGTCTCGATCAGGCCGTCGGTGCAGACCATCATCGTCTCGCCGGGCTCGAGCGTGAGGCGGGTGGTGGGGTAGTCGGCGTCGGGGTCGATGCCGAGGGGGAGGCCGCCGTCCGTGCGGCGGACCAGGACCGTGCCGTCCGCCATGCGGATCGCGGGGTCGGGATGGCCGGCGCGGGCGATGTCGAGCCGGCCGGTGGCGGGGTCTACCTCGACGTAGAGGCAGGTCGCGAAGCGCTGGTCGGCGGGGTCGTGGGAGTCGTACGTCATGCCGTGCAGGAAGCGGGAGGCGCGGGACAGGACCGCGTCGGGGCGGTGGCCCTCCGAGGCGTAGGCCCGCAGGGCTATGCGCAGCTGGCCCATCAGGCCCGCCGCGTGGACGTCGTGGCCCTGTACGTCGCCTATGACCAGGGCGAAGCGTCCTGCCCCGGGCAGCGGGATCATGTCGTACCAGTCGCCGCCCACCTGGAGGCCGCCGCCGGTGGGGACGTAGCGGGCCGCCACGCTCATGCCCGGTATCTCGGGGCCCAGCTTGGGGAGCATGGAGCGCTGGAGGCCGTCGGTGAGCTCTCTGGCCGACTCGGCCGCCTCCGCGCGGGACAGTGCCTGGGCGAGCATCCGGGCGACCGTCGTGAGCACGGATCTCTCGTCCGGGGTGAAGGCGACCGGGTAGGCGAAGGCCGCCATCCACGCGCCCATCGTGCGGCCCGCGACCGTGAGGGGGAGAAAGGCCCAGGACTGGCGGCCGAAGTTGGCCGCGAGGGGCCAGGTGACCGGGTAGCGGTTCCGGTACTGCTCGGGGGTGGAGAGATAGACCGCGCGGCCGGTGCGGACCACCTCGGCGGCGGGGTAGTCCGTCTCCAGGGCCATGTGGGAGAAGGGGCCCTCGTCGCCGGGTTGCTGGCCGTGGTGGCCGATGATCTTCAGGCGGTCGCCCTCGACGCCGAAGACCGCGAGGCCGTCCGGGGAGAAGCCCGGCATCGACAGGCCCGCGGCGACCCGGAGGACCTCCTCGGTGGAGCGGGCCTCGGCCAGGGCGCGGCCCGCGTCCAGCAGGAACGCCTCCCTGGAGCGCCGCCAGTCGCCGGTGATGGCGCTGCGGCCGGCGGGGGTGCCGGGCGAGGGCTCGGTGACCTCCTGCAGGGTGCCGATCAGGACGAAGGCGCGGCGCTCGGCGTCGTAGGAGGGATTCGAGCGGCTGCGGACGACCCGCACCACCCGGTTCTGCTCATCCATGATCCGGATGCGGACCTCGGCGAGGGTGCCCTCGGCGACGGCGAGCTGGATGACGCCGGTGATCTCGTTCCAGTCGACGGCGTGCATACGCGCGCGTGCCTGGACCTCCGTGAGGGTGGTCGGCTCGGCGGGCAGCCCGAGCAGCCGTGCGGCCTCGGCGTCCACGGTGACCTGGCCCGTTGCGGTGTCCCAGTGCCACAGGCCGGTCGCGAGGGCGGCGAGGATGTCCCCCACGGCGGGCAGGGGCTCACCAGTGCGCATTGCCCCACTGTAGGGAGAGGCGATCGGGGGCTGCCACCGATGGCCGGGTCCACGTCCTCCCGATCAATGGTGGGGAGCCGATCTTGGGGCGGCCGGTACCCTTGGGAGGTCCGGGCACCATGGCCCGTTCCTTGTCGGGGAGTGACCCTCGGCACAGCCCAAGATGTAAGGACGATGAACGACGATGCATCGGTACAGGTCCCACACCTGCGGCGAGCTCCGCGCCTCTGACGTCGGTACCGACGTCCGGCTGAGCGGCTGGCTGCACAATCGGCGCGACCTGGGCGGCATCCTCTTCATCGATCTGCGCGACCACTACGGCATCACGCAGCTCGTCGCCCGTCCCGGCACCCCTGCCTACGAGGCCCTGGACAAGGTCTCCAAGGAGTCCACGGTCCGGGTGGACGGCAAGGTTGTTTCACGTGGAACCGACAACGTGAACCCCGACCTGCCCACCGGCGAGATCGAGGTCGAGGTCGGCGAGGTCGAGCTGCTCGGCGCGGCCGCCCCGCTGCCCTTCACGATCAACACCGAGGACGGGGTCAACGAGGAGCGGCGCCTGGAGTACCGCTTCCTGGACCTGCGCCGCGAGCGGATGCACAAGAACATCCTGCTGCGTACGTCGGTCATCTCCGCGATCCGTCACAAGATGACGGCGCTGGGCTTCAACGAGATGGCGACGCCGATCCTGTCCGCCACCTCTCCCGAGGGCGCGCGTGACTTCGTCGTGCCGTCGCGTCTGAACCCGGGCAAGTTCTACGCCCTCCCCCAGGCGCCGCAGCAGTTCAAGCAGCTGCTGATGATCTCGGGCTTCGACCGGTACTTCCAGATCGCGCCCTGTTTCCGTGACGAGGACGCCCGCGCGGACCGTTCGCCGGGCGAGTTCTACCAGCTCGACGTCGAGATGAGCTTCGTCGAGCAGGAGGATGTCTTCCAGCCGATCGAGAAGCTCATGACGGAGCTGTTCGAGGAGTTCGGCAACGGGCGTCATGTGACGTCCCCCTTCCCGCGGATCCCGTTCCGTGAGGCGATGCTGAAGTACGGCTCCGACAAGCCGGACCTGCGGGCCCAGCTGGAGCTCGTCGACATCACCGATGTCTTCGAGGGCTCGGAGTTCAAGGCGTTCGCCGGCAAGCACGTGCGGGCGCTGGCGGTGCCGGACGTCTCCGCGCAGCCGCGGAAGTTCTTCGACCAGCTCGGCGACTACGCCGTCTCGCAGGGTGCGAAGGGTCTGGCCTGGGTGCGGGTCGCCGAAGACGGTTCGCTGTCCGGGCCGATCGCGAAGTTCCTCACCGAGGAGAACGTCGCCGAGCTGACCAAGCGGCTGTCGCTGGCCGCCGGGCACGCCGTGTTCTTCGGTGCGGGCGAGTTCGACGAGGTCTCGAAGATCATGGGCGCGGTGCGGGTCGAGGCCGCCAAGCGTGCCGGGCACTTCGAGGAGAACGTCTTCCGGTTCTGCTGGATCGTCGACTTCCCGATGTACGAGAAGGACGAGGAGACCGGCGCGATCGACTTCTCGCACAACCCGTTCTCCATGCCGCAGGGCGGTCTTGAGGCCCTGGAGACCCAGGACCCGCTGGACATCCTCGGCTGGCAGTACGACATCGTCTGCAACGGTGTCGAGCTGTCCTCCGGCGCGATCCGGAACCACGAGCCCGAGATCATGCTGAAGGCCTTCGAGATCGCGGGCTACGACCGCGAGACGGTGGAGGAGAAGTTCGCCGGCATGCTGCGGGCGTTCCGCTTCGGCGCCCCGCCGCACGGCGGGATCGCGCCCGGCGTCGACCGCATCGTGATGCTGCTGGCCGACGAACCGAACATCCGCGAGACCATCGCCTTCCCGCTCAACGGCAACGCCCAGGACCTGATGATGGGCGCGCCGACGGAGCTGGAGGAGGCGCGGCTGAAGGAGCTGCACCTGTCGGTGCGCAAGCCGCAGCCGAAGTAAGGCAAGCCTTGTAACTCGGTTGATAAAAGGGACTTGAAATCGACGCACGATTTCAAGTCCCTTTTGCGTGCGTGCCGGAAACAGGCTGTTTTCTCAGCTCACTGACAGCTTTCTTACCTGGCTTCCAGCCGGGGCGCCGGAGTGATCGCGGCGGCGGGCCTGGGCGGCAGCGCGTACGCGGCGAACGCCGGTGCGGGGGAGCGGAGACGGCCTCCGGCGCAGGTGGCCGAGGAGTGCTATGTGCTGACCTCGGAGATCATCGAGGGTCCGTACTACATCGACGCGGACAAGATCCGCCGGGATGTCACCGAGGACCGGCCGGGTATCCCGTTCGTCCTCACGATCAAGGTGATCGACAACGAGACCTGCCGGCCGGTCCGTAACGCGGCCGTGGACATCTGGCACTGCGACGCGGTGGGCGTCTGCTCGGGGTACGAGGACATGGGCAACGGGGGTGGCGGCGGACCGGCTCCCACGGGTGCGCCCACGGGCACGCTCTTCGGCTGTCTCAAGGACACGGCGGGCAGCACCAACGGCGGTCTCTACACGCTGTCGGCGGCCTCGCTGCGGCCCCGCGGTGGAGGCCGGCGCCCCCGCGACAGTGGCCCCAACAGGCAAGTAAGGAAAGGCTTTCCTCTCGTGTTCCTTTGAGGACGCCACAGTGCTTTCCCACGCCCCTGACAGCCTTCTTACCTAACTTTCCTGCCCATGACGGGAAACCAGCAGAACAACGAGCCGAAGCACAAGCGGGACCTGACGCGTCGCAAGGTCGTCGTGGCGGGCGCGGGTGCCGCCGTGGCCGTGGGCGCGGGCGCCACGCTCGCCTCGGGTGCCTTCGCCGACGAGACGACGAGCAGCGTCTCCGCGAGCGGCACCTCCTCCGCCGAGGTCTGCTACAAGCTCACCTCGGAGACCACCGAGGGTCCGTACTACATCGACGCCGACAAGCTCCGCCGCGACATCACCGAGGACAAGGAGGGCATCCCGCTCGTCCTCGACCTCAAGGTGATCGACTCGGAGAGCTGCAAGCCGATCCGCAACGCCGCCGTGGACATCTGGCACTGCGACGCCCTGGGCATCTACTCGGGCTACGAGAGCCTGTCGACCGGCGGTGGCGGCACCGCTCCCACGGGCGCCCCCTCCGGCACCCCGACCGGTGAGCCGCCGTCGGGCGCGCCGTCCGGTGGCACCGGCGGCGGGGGCCACGAGGAGCCGACCGACGACGAACGCTACCTGCGCGGCACGTGGAGGACGGACAAGAACGGCAAGGTCACCTTCAAGACCATCTTCCCGGGCTGGTACCGGGGCCGTACCGTCCACATTCACACCAAGGTGCATGTGGGCGGCGAGTGGACGGACGCCGGTTACGAGGGCGGCACCACCTGCCACACCGGCCAGTTCTTCTTCGACGAGACGTCCGTGCTCGCCTCCGCCGAGGTCGAGCCGTACTCGACCTCGACGACCGAGCGCACCACGCTCGACGAGGACACCATCTACGACCAGAGCGGCACCGCGGGCGGCCTGCTCAAGCTGAAGTACAACAAGAAGAACATCGCCAAGGGCGTCGTCGGCTCCCTCACGATGGGCGTCGACCCCGACGCGACGAACGAGGGCACCTCGCTGTAACCACGGATCCGCACAAGGGCGCCCGGGACTTTCAGGTCCCGGGCGCCCTTCGCCGTGAGCGCCATGACGTCCTCACAGGAGCCGTACAGACGGCTCGGCGTCCGAGCACAGCGGCCCGGGGTCTCATGGGGACATACGGGGTCGGGTTGCCCCGCCCCGTGGGAGACCGCAAGCGCTGGAGGAAGCGATGGGATACGTCGTACTCGCACTGTTGCTGATCGTCGCAGCGGCCGCCGCGGTCGCCACACAGCGGAGGCAGGGCGGCCGGGCGGAGCCTGTCGTGCCGGCGGCAGTGCCGCCCGCTGTCCCCGACCTCGACGCCGACCCCGATCCCGGGACCGGCACCCGCGGCGAGGCCGAGCGGTGGGTCGAGCGGCTCGGGGCCGGTCCGGCGGGGATCGACGCGGCGGGTGACAAGGCGGCCGTGCAGGCCCTCGCCGACGCGACCGGGCGGTACCGCGCCGCGAAGGGGGAACTCGCGGCCGGGCGGTACGACTCGGCGACGGCGGCCGCCGTCGAGGGCCTCCACTACGTCCGCGCCGCCCGCACCGCGCTCCGCCTGGACCCCGGGCCCGTGCTGCCGGGCCTGGGCACGGGCGCGGTCACCGCCCGAGATGGCCGGGTCATCGTGGCGGACCGCACGTACACGGTCTCCAACCGCTGGCGGGACGGGGTGACGCCGTACTACTGCGCGGGCGGCGTCGTCGCCGGACGCCGGGTGCCCGGGGGCTGGTACAGCGCGCCCTGGTGGAACCCGGCGCCGGCGGTGGCCTGAGCGGTCGGATCACCCAGGAACTCCTCGTGCAGCGGGGGAACTTGTGGCCACGGGACCCCGACGGTCCGGACATTGCCAAGACTTCTTAAAGTCGCTTAACCCTTCTCAAAGGGGACTCACAGGCTGTCCGCCGAATGTTTGCCCATGACGTCAACAGCCGTTCACCAGCTGGTTCTTGTCGCCTCCGACCTCGCCGCAGTCTCGGTGCTCGTCTTCGGCGTCTACTTCCCGCGCCATCACCGCCGCGACCTCGTCGCCTCTTTCCTCGGTGTCAACGTCGGGGTGCTCGCCGTGGCGATGACACTGAGCTCGGCGTCCGTGGGTATCGGGCTCGGGATGGGCCTGTTCGGGGTGCTGTCGATCATCCGGCTGCGGTCGTACGAGATCGCCCAGCACGAGATCGCGTACTACTTCTCCGCCCTGGCCATCGGCCTGCTCGGCGGCCTGCCCGCCGAGGCCAACCCGCTGACCGCCGCGCTGACGGCCCTGATCGTCGCCGTGATGTACGTCGCCGACCACCCCCGACTCTTCCCCCGCCACCGCCGGCGCAGCCTGCGTCTGGACTCCGCCTACACCGACGACGACGCCCTGCGCGCCCACCTCGAAGTCCTGCTCGGCGGCCGGGTGGTGAACCTGACGGTGCGCAGTGTCGACCTCGTCAACGACACCACCCAGGTCGAGGTCCGCTACATCGTCTCCGGCACCCCGGTTTCGCAGGAGGCCGGTACCCCCGCCGCACAGGACGTACCGGCGTGACCGCGCTCGACCCGGTCCACACGGCCGTACGGCTCCTGCGCCCCCTCGGTCTCGACGAACTCCCGCCGCTGCTGACCCGCCTCGACCGCAAGTACGTCCTGCCGCCGGCCGATCTGCCGATCCTGCTCGGCGGTCTGGGCGAGGACGTACGGGTCCTGGAGATCGGCGGCGAGCGGCGGTTCGGCTACCGCTCCCTGTACTTCGACACCCCGGGCCTGGACGGCTACCTCGGCGCCGCCCGGCAGCGCAGACGCCGCTTCAAGCTGCGCATCCGTACCTACCTGGACTCCGGGGAGCGCTTCGTCGAGGTCAAGACGCGCGGCCCGCGCGGCATCACGGTCAAGGACCGCATGCCGTACGACGGTGATCCGCACCGCCTGTCCCCCGGGGCCCGCGCCTACGCCGACGACGTGCTCGCCGGCGCCGGCATCGACATCCGGCACCTCCGCCTCGAACCCACCCTGACCACGGCGTACCGCCGCACCACCCTCCACCTCCCCGCCACCGACAGCCGTCTCACCGTGGACACCGGTCTGACCTGGTCCCTCCCGGACGGCGTGGCCGAACTGCGCACCCCCGACCGGGCGATCGTCGAGACCAAGTCCGGCCGGGCCGGCTCCGGTGCCGACCGTCTGCTGTGGTCCCTGCGCCACCGCCCCCTCCCGGTGTCGAAGTACGGCACGGGCCTCGCCGCCCTCCGCCCCGAACTGCCCGCCCACCGCTGGCTGCCCGTGCTGCGCCGCCACTTTCCGCACGCCCGAAGCGCTCCGCAGGGAGAACGGTGACAGCGCCGCGGGCCGGCGGTTGCCGGTCGCTTCCGCACGGCGGAGCCGAACATCGGGCGCGGTGCCGCGCCGTACCCCGCCCGGACCGCCCAGACAGGAGTTCCGCATGAGAATCCGTACGACGTCCGTCCGTACGAAGGCCATGGGTGCCGTGGTGTCCGCCGTCCTCGGCGCCGCCGCGCTGGCCGGGTGCTCGTCGTCCTCGGAGTCGGAGGAGGAGGCCGGTGGGAGCCCGTCCTCGGCCGCCGCCTCCGTCGAGGGCGCGCAGAAGGCCGCCGCCGTTCTCGCCGCCGACAAGGAGGCCCACGACGGGGACCTCAGCACCTCGGGTGCCGAGGACGTCACGCTCGCCGGGAAAGGCGTCACGCTCACCGAGGGCGGGACGTACCGGCTCAGCGGCAAGCTCTCCGACGGGCAGGTGCTCGTCAACGCCCCCGGCCAGAAGGTCACGTTGATTCTCGACGGGGTCGACATCTCCAGCTCCTCCGGTGCGGCGATCGCGGCGACGGAGGCCGAGGAACTGGTGGTCGTCCTGGCCGACGGGAGTGAGAACACCCTTTCCGACGCCGACTCCTACGAGGAGGGCGCGGATGCCGACGCCGCTCTCTTCAGCGCCGGGGACCTCACCGTCGGCGGCGCGGGCTCGCTCACCGTGCACGGGAACGGCAACGACGGGATCGTGAGCAAGGACGGCCTGGTCATCGCGTCCGGCACGGTCACGGTCGAGGCCGCCGACGACGGCGTACGCGGCAAGGACTACCTCGTCGTGAAGGGCGGCGCGGTGAAGGTGAGCGCCCGGGGCGACGGGCTGAAGTCCGACAACACCGAGGACACGAAGGCGGGTTACATCGCCGTCTCGGCAGGGACGGTCCAGGTGACCGCCGCAGGCGACGGCGTCGACGCGGCCACCGACCTGGTCGTCACCGGCGGCACGCTCGATGTCACCGCGCAGGCGACCGACGACTCTTCCGCGCACGGACTGAAGTCCGGCGTGATCACGGTCCTGGAGAAGGGCACCGTGAAGGTCGACGCCTCCGCCGACGGGCTGCACAGCGACGCGGCCGTGCACCTGGGCGGGGCGAAGGTCACCGTCGCGGCCGGGGACGACGGGGTGCACGCCGAGGGCGATCTGGTCATCAGCCAGGGCACGGTCGCGATCACGCGGTCGAACGAGGGCCTGGAGGGCAAGGACATCACCGTCGCGGGTGGCTCGACGAAGGTCACCTCGGGCGATGACGGGGTCAACGCGTCGGGGAGTACGGCGAGTTCCGAGGACCAGGGCGGCGGCCCGGGCGGTGGCCCCGGAGGTGGTGGCGGGGGCGGGTCCGTGGGTGACTTCAGTCTGAAGGTCACCGGCGGCACCCTCGTCATCGACGCCGACGGCGACGGCTTCGACTCCAACGGCACCGCCGAGATCACCGGCGGCACGCTCGTGGTCAACGGCCCCGAGACGGGCGGCAACGGGGCGCTCGACGTCAACGGCGGCTTCACCGTCAGCGGCGGAGTGCTGCTCGCCGCGGGCAGCGCGGGGATGGCCGTGGCGCCGGACGAGGAGTCCGGGCAGGGGTGGCTGTCGGCGACGCTCGACTCGACGGTGGCGGCGGGGACGACCCTGCACATCGTCGACTCCGACGGCAAGGTGGTCGCCTCGTACGTCACCGCGAAGGCGATCCAGAACGTCGTCTACTCGTCGGCGGCCCTCGAGAGCGGCTCGGAGTACCGGATCTGGTCGGGCGGCAGGGCCGCGGGCGAGGAGACCGGCGGGATGTACCCGGCGGGCGACCTCGACGGGGCCGACGAGATCGCCACGGTGACGGCGGGCGACGCCCCCGAAGGAGGCTTCGGAGGCGGCCCGCGCAGGTAGTGCCAAGCGGGCCGGGTGAAGTCGACTGCGGTTCGGCCGCGCCCTGAAGGGGCGCGGGGCTGTGTCGATATGCGGCTCCGCCGCGTGCGCGCGACCAGCCACGACGGACCCGCAGACGACCGACGGGCATAGCGTGGCACTTCCAGCGGAGCGCTCAGCGCGCGACGTACTGGGTGAGGATCGCCTGTACCTCGTAGATGTCCACGCCCTTGGTGAAGGTCTTCTGGATCGGCACGGAGTTGCCGGAGACCCAGATCTTCAGCTCGGCGTCGAGGTCGAAGGTGCCGGCCGTCTCCACCGCGAAGTGCGTGATGCTGCGGTACGGGATCGAGTGGTACTCGACCTTCTTGCCGGTGATGCCCTGCTTGTCGACCAGGATCAGCCGACGGTCGGTGAACATGATGACGTCGCGCACCAGCTGGTACGCCGCCTGCACGCCCTCACCGGCGCCCAGCAGCTTGCCGAAGTCCGATGCCGCCTGACCCGGATCGATGGTGTGCGCGTTGCCGAAGAGCGCCATGGATGAAACCCCCCACTAGTGATCTTCGGCATGTATAGCGCCTTGTGGGGGCGTCTGCCTAGATCAGGTGTCGTAACTGCCGTCCCAGGGCGGCCCGAAGCCCAGATTGTCCGGGTACAGCTCGGCCCAGAGCTCGTCCTCGTCCTCCCCGGTGACCAGCCCGAACAGGACACCGTCGACGACGAGCTGGAAGGGCCGTACGGCGATGTCGGTGTACGTGCGCCGGGGCAGACTGCGCAACAGCGTGGCGAGGTGGGCCCGCGCCCGGGCGAGTACCGAACCGTCGCGCTGCTGCTGGGCCCAGGTGCCGGCACACCAGATCCGCGAGTCGCGGTAGGTGCCCTCCGCGTCGAAGGTGTGCAGCACGGCGTAGAGGCGCTTGTGCTCCTCCCAGCCGCTGTCGAGCCGGAACCCCTTGGGGAAGGCGTACGAGACCGACCCGAGGAACTGCCCGTCCGCGTATAGACCGATGGCCTCGGTACGGCCGTGCGGCTCGTAGGCGATCGGGATGAGCCCAGGTACTGCCATGGCGCAAACCATACGTAGCTTCTCTGGCAAGTTCCGCCCCCCATCCATCAGTTGATCACCGATGAGACGAAAGTTTTACGGCAACCTTTTGGATCTCCACGACCACAGAAGAGTCGGAACTACCCCCCAAGTACGTAAGGACTCATCCGTGGCTGCTCCCGCACACCGCCGGTCTCTCCGCAAGCGCCGCACCCTCATCGTCTCCGCCGCCGTGGTGGCGGCCGGTGTCGGCGCGGGCGCGCTCGTGCTGAACGCGAACGCCGGGACCGTCGACCTGTACCACGAGACCCTCGCCGCCAAGGACGGCTGGGCCTCCTCGGGGACGGGTACGACCGGCGGCACGAAGGCCGACGCCGCGCACACCTTCACGGTCTCCACCCGTGCCCAGCTGGTCAAGGCGCTGGGCTCGGCCTCCGACACCACGCCCCGGATCATCAAGGTCAAGGGCAGGATCGACGCCAACACCAACGACGCGGGCAAGAAGCTGACCTGCGCGGACTACGCCTCGGGCACGGGCTACTCGCTCTCCGCCTACCTGAAGGCGTACGACCCGTCGACGTACGGCCACTCCAAGCTGCCCTCCGGTACCCAGGAGAAGGCCCGCGCCGCCGGCCAGACCAAGCAGGCGAAGAACATCGTCTTCAAGGTCCCGGCGAACACCTCGGTCGTCGGCGTCCCCGGCACCAACGCCGGGATCACCGGCGGCATGCTCCAGATCCAGAACGTGGACAACGTCATCGTCCGCAACCTCGCCTTCGCCGCCACCGAGGACTGCTTCCCGCAGTGGGACCCGACCGACGGTGACGACGGCAACTGGAACTCCAACTACGACTCGATGACCCTGCGCGGCGCCACCCACGTCTGGGCGGACCACAACACGTTCACGGACGCGCCGCACCTGGACTCGGCCAACCCGAAGTACTACGGCCGCGAGTACCAGATCCACGACGGCGCGCTGGACATCACCAAGAGCTCCGACCTCGTGACGGTGTCCCGCAACCAGTTCACCAACCACGACAAGACGACGCTGATCGGCAGCAGCGACAGCGAGCCCGCGGGCAAGCTGCGTGTCTCCATCCACCACAACATCTACAAGGGCATCACCCAGCGCGCCCCGCTGGCGCGCGTGGGCCAGGTCCACATCTACAACAACTACTACGACGTGACCCCCCTGAACGGCTACGCGTTGCAGTACAGCATCAACTCCCGCGCCAAGGCCCAGGTCGTCGCCGAGAACAACTACTGGAAGGTCCCGTCGTCGGTGAAGGTCGCCAAGCTCCTCAGCGGCGACGGCACCGGCTCCGTCAAGGGCTCCGGCAACCTGGTGAACGGCACGGTCACGGACCTGGTCGCGGCGTACAACGCGGCGTCGTCCAAGGACCTGAAGACGACCGTGAACTGGACCCCGACCCTGACGGCGGGCCGGGAGTCCTCAGCGAAGAACCTGCCGACGACGCTGGGTACGACGGCGGGCGCGGGCGTCCTGAAGTAAGGCCGATGACGGAAGGAAGGGCCCGGGACGCGCCGTCCCGGGCCCTTCCTCGGTTCGTACGTGACTTACGCGGCCGGCTCGCCGCCGAAGCGCTCCTTGTACGTCTCCAGGTCGTCTTCCGTGAGCTTGGCGAAGAGGACCGGCGGGACGGTGAAGGGGATGCCGACCGGGACGGCGGTGAGAGCGCGGGCGGCTTCCGGGCTGATCCAGGTGGCCGTGTCGTTCTCGAGGGCGAAGGCCTGGCGCATGGCCGCCGAGGTGGCCGGGATGAAGGGTTCCGAGACCACCGCGTAGAGGTGGATCAGGTTCATCGCCGTGCGCAGGGTGAGGGCGGCGGCCTCCTGGTCGGTCTTGATCTCCAGCCAGGGGGCCTTCTCCTCCAGGTAGGAGTTGCCGGCCGACCACAGGGCGCGCAGGGCGGCCGCGGCCTTGCGGAACTGGAGGGCCTCCATCTGCTCCTCGTACTCGGCGAGGAGGCGGGCGATCTCCTCGCCCAGCTTCGTCTCCGCGGCGCCCGGCTCACCGCCCGCGGGGACCTCCTCGCCGAAGCGCTTCTTGGAGAAGGACAGGACGCGGTTGACGAAGTTGCCGAGAGTGTCGGCGAGGTCCTTGTTCACCGTGGCGGTGAAGTGCTCCCAGGTGAAGGACGAGTCGTCGGACTCGGGAGCGTTGGCGATCAGGAAGTAGCGCCAGTAGTCGGCCGGGAGGATGTCCAGGGCCTGGTCGGTGAAGACGCCCCGCCGCTGGCTCGTGGAGAACTTTCCGCCGTAGTACGTCAGCCAGTTGAAGGCCTTGACGTAGTCGACCTTCTTCCACGGCTCCCGGACGCCGAGCTCCGTCGCCGGGAACATCACCGTGTGGAAGGGGACGTTGTCCTTCGCCATGAACTCGGTGTAGCGGACCGGGTTCTCACCGGAGTCGGCCTCGTACCACCAGGACTTCCAGTCCCGGTTCTCCGGGTCCAGGTCCGACCACTCCTTCGTCGCGCCGATGTACTCGATCGGGGCGTCGAACCAGACGTAGAAGACCTTGCCCTCGGCCGCCAGCTCCGGCCACGTGTCCGCCGGGACCGGGACACCCCAGTCCAGGTCACGGGTGATCGCACGGTCGTGCAGGCCCTCGGTCAGCCACTTGCGGGCGATGGAGGAGGCCAGCTGGGGCCACTCGTCCTCGTGGCGGGCGACCCACTCCTCGACCTCGTGCTGGAGCTTCGACTGGAGGAGGAAGAGGTGCTTGGTCTCACGGACCTCCAGGTCCGTGGAGCCGGAGATCGCCGAGCGCGGGTCGATCAGGTCGGTGGGGTCCAGGACGCGGGTGCAGTTCTCGCACTGGTCGCCGCGGGCCTTGTCGTAGCCGCAGTGGGGGCAGGTGCCCTCGACATAGCGGTCCGGGAGGAAGCGGCCGTCGGTGGGGGAGTACACCTGGCGGATCGCCCGCTCCTCGATGAAGCCGTTCTCGTTGAGGCGGCGGGCGAAGTGCTGGGTGATCTCGACGTTCTGCTCGCTGGAGCTGCGGCCGAAGTAGTCGAAGGCCAGCGCGAAGCCGTCGTAGACCGCCTTCTGGGCGTCGTGCGCCTGGGCGCAGAACTCGGCGACGCTGAGCCCCGCCTCCTTCGCGGCGAGCTCGGCGGGGGTGCCGTGCTCGTCGGTGGCGCAGATGTAGAGGACGTCGTGGCCGCGCTGGCGGAGGTACCGGGAGTACACGTCCGCCGGGAGCATGGACCCCACCATGTTGCCCAGGTGCTTGATCCCGTTGATGTACGGAAGGGCGCTGGTGATGAGGTGTCGAGCCATCGGGGGCTGCTCCCAGGTCGGATTTCGTGGTGCTGGATTTCGTGGTGCTTTACGAACCAAGAAATCCTAGCCGACATGGGCAGGCCGCCCGCTTTCCGTATTGAGGGGTGGGAAGCGGGCGGCCGGGAGTGTGTGGATCTTCGGTGACTACGGGCGCCAGTCGATCAGTACGCCGTCGTAGAGCTCCGCGTCCGTGAGCTCCTTGGGGGTCGGGCCCGCGTGGAAGAAGGCCGTGTTGTCGGTCTTCAGTTTGCGGAGGTAGTCGAACGCCTTGTTCTCGTGCTCGCCGAACGCGACGAAGGAGAAGAACACCGAGGGGTGGCTCTTCGCGGCGTCGGTCAGGGCCTGGGTGGCGGGGGTCTTCGCGTCGGGGGCGCCGTCGGTCTGGAAGACGACCAGGGCGGGGGTCTTCGCGTCGGGGGTGGTCTTGTCGTAGTGGGCGAGTACGGCTTCCACGGCGGCGTGGTAGCTGGTGCGGCCCATGCGGCCGAGACCGGCGTGCGCCTCGTCGATCGCGTCCTTCGGGGAGGCGGGGGTGAGGTCGGTGGTGCCGTCGACCTCGGTGGAGAAGAAGACGACGTGCACGGAGGGGTTGCCGGCTTCGTCGTCCGGGGTGAGGTGGGCCGCGAGCGCGAGGGTCTGGTCGGCGAGGGCCTGTGCGGAGCCGTCCTTGTAGTACGGGCGCATGCTCGCGGAGCGGTCCAGGACGAGGTAGGTCCTGGCGCGGGCGGTGGTGAGGCCGGCCTTGGCGAGGGCGAGGGCGGCGGCGTCGTGGGCGACCGCGGCTGGCTCCTGCGGGGCGGACTCGCCGTCGGCGGCCGCGGCGATCGGTGCGGGGGCGGCGGGTTCCTCGACGACCGGCTGCGTCTCGGGCTCCGCCGCGGCGACGGGCTCTGCCGCCGGCTCCGGGGCGGTCTCCTCGGCGACCGGCTCGGGCTCGGGTGTGGGCTCTACGACCGGCTCCGGCTCCGTCTCCGCGGCGGGTTCCGGGGTGGGCTCCTCCGTGACCGGTGCCTCGGCGGAGGCCTCAGCAGAGACTGGCTCTGGCGACGTTTCCTCGACGACCGTCTCGGGCTCGGGGGTGGGCTCCGGCCGGGTCGCCGCGACGGGCTCCTCGGCAGCTGCCGACTCCTCCGCGACGGCCTCTGCGGCCGCCTCCGGGGCGGGGTCGGCTTCGGCGGCGGTCTCCGCGACTGTCTCCGGCTCGACTTCCGCGACGGGCTCCTCGGCAGTCGCCGACTCCTCCGGGGCGGACTCCTCGACCGCAGGCTCAGGCTCGGGGTCGGTGGCGGTCTCCGTCTCGGTCTCCGTGACCGGCTCGGTCTCGGTCGTCGGCGCGGCTTCCGCGACGGGTTCGGCAGCCGTCTCGTCCACGGCGGTCTCCTCGACCACCGGCGCGGACTCCTCGACCGGCTCCACCGCGACCGGCGTCGGCTCCTCGGTCTTCGCTTCCTCCGTGACCGGCTCCGCTACGGCGGTCTCCGCCACGGCTTCCTCGGCTGTCACCGGCGTCGGCTCTGCCGCAGGCTCTTCCGCGACCGGCGTCGGCTCCTCGGCCTTCGCTTCTTCCGTGACCGGCTCCGCTACGGCGGTCTCCGCCACGGCTTCCTCGGCCGTCACCGGCGTCGGCTCTTCCGCAGCCTCCTCGGCGGCCGGCGTCGGCTCTTCCGCCACGGCGGTCTCCGCCGCAGCCTCCTCGGCAGGCACCGGCGTCGCCTTCTCGGCGGCTACCGGCACCGTCTCCGCTGAGCCCGCCGCAGGCTCCCGCTCTTCCACCGGGCCCCCCGGCTTCGGTACCGCCACGTTGTCGAACGCCGCCGACACGAGGTCGTGCTCGTCCTTCGCCGACAGGGTCGCCGACGTCGACGGACGCTGCTCCGGGACCTGGGCCGTGGCCGAGGTCGGGGTCGGGGTCGAGGGCTCGCGTGACGGGGAGGGCACCGTCGGCTTCGTCCCTTCCGCACCCTCTGCCTCGGCGCTGCGCCCCTTGCGTGACCGGCCGAACGCGTTCCGCAGGAGAGTGAGAATGCCCATGTGCGCAACCCTTCGCGTGAGTTGATGCCCGTAAATCCCTGGCCAGGACGGACACGTAAGGTTAGCCGCCTCGGATGGTGATCTTAGGCAGGGGCTGCCACAGGACCCTGCCTCCGTCAAGACCGCCAACCGGCCACAGGCCGGTCCCCATCCTCCCCCGGGCCGCCAACTCTCTTACCGCTACCTCGGATTCACCGGCAGTTCACCGGCAGTCCCCGCTGCCGCACAGACGGGCTCCTAGCGTCCGTGACGCGGATTCAAGGGGATCCCATGGGGAAGCAAGGGAAACACAAAATGCGCAAACTGCTGCCGTTGATCAGAACGTCGTCGTCCGACACCCACCCGGGCGGCCGCTCCGCCCTGACCTGCCTGTACCGGTGCGGCAACGCCTGCTTCCACGAGGCGCCCAACACGAGTGCCAACGAGTACGTCGGCGACGTCATCGCCGGTGCCGTCAGCCGGCGGTCGGTCATGCAGGCCGCCGCCGTCGTCACGGTCGCCGCGGCCGCCGGTTCCGCCACCGTCGCGGCGGCGCCGCAGGCCCACGCCGCCACCGACGCGACCGCCGCCTCGTACAAGCCCGGCAACGGCAAGGCAGCCCGCGGGCTCCGTTTCACCCCGGTCGCGCCCAACACCGCCGACCAGGTCACCGTCCCGGACGGCTACGCCCAGAACGTGGTCGTCCGCTGGGGCGAGCCCATCCTGCGCGGTGCGCCCGCCTTCGACCCGGACAACCAGAGCGCCGCCGCCCAGGCCGGACAGTTCGGGTACAACAACGACTACCTGACCCTGCTCCCGCTGGGCCACGGCAAGCAGCTTCTCGTCGCCAACCACGAGTACACCGACGAGGTCCTGATGTTCCGCGGCTACGACGCCGCCAACCCCACCCGCGAGCAGGTCGAGATCGCCTGGGCGGCACACGGGCTGTCCGCGGTCGTGGTCGAGGAGAGCCGTAAGACCGGCAAGCTGACCGTCGTACCCCGCCATCCCCTCAACCGCCGGGTCACGGCCACCACCGAGTTCCGGCTCACCGGCCCGGCCGCCGGCTCCGATCTCCTGAAGACCTCCGCCGACCCGACGGGGACGAAGGTCCTCGGGACGCTCAACAACTGCTCGGGCGGGACGACCCCCTGGGGCACGAGCCTGCACGGCGAGGAGAACTTCAACCAGTACTTCGCCAACAGCAGCCGGGCCACCGACAAGCGGTACGGCATCGGGACGGGCGCGACCGAGCGCAAGTGGGAACGCTTCGACAAGCGGTTCGACGTCGCCCAGGAGCCCAACGAGGTCCACCGTTTCGGATACGTCGTCGAGTTCGACCCGTACGACCCGGCCTCCACGCCCCGCAAGCACACCGCCATAGGCCGCTTCAAGCACGAGGGCGCCACCATCCGGCTCACCGGCGACGGGCGCCCCGTCGTCTACTCCGGTGACGACGAGCGCTTCGACTACTTCTACAAGTTCGTCAGCAGCAAGCGGATGAAGAGGGGGACGGGCCGCGCCGTCCGCGAGCACAATCTCTCGCTGCTCGACGAGGGCACGCTCTACGTCGCCAAGCTCACCGGCGACTCCCCCGCCATCGAGATCGACGGCACCGGCAAGCTGCCCTCCGACGGCGAGTTCGACGGCAGCGGCGAGTGGATACCGCTGGCCACCGCGACCGCCGAGGGTGCCGTCTCGCACGTCGACGGCATGAGCGCCGACGAGGTCTTCGTCTTCACCCGCCTCGCCGGCGACAAGGTCGGCGCGACCAAGATGGACCGGCCCGAGGACATCGAGCCGAACCCGAACACCGGCAAGGTGTACGTCGCCCTCACCAACAACACCAACCGCGGTGTCGGCAGCAACGCCCCGGCGGACGAGGCCAACCCGCGCAATGCCAACAAGCACGGCCAGATCCTGGAGCTGACCGAGCGCTGGAACCGGCCCGAGAGCACGAAGTTCGCCTGGCTGCTGTTCCTCGTCGCCGGTGACCCGAACGACCCGGCCACCTACTTCGCCGGTTTCCCCAAGGACCGCGTCAGCCCCATCTCCTGCCCGGACAACGTCGCCTTCGACCCGCACGGCAACCTGTGGATCTCCACCGACGGCGCCCAGCTCGGCCACCACGACGGCCTGTTCGGCGTCGCGACCAAGGGCGACCGGCGCGGTGAGCTCAAGCAGTTCCTGACCATGCCGATCGGTGCCGAGACCTGCGGCCCGATCGTCCAGGACCGCCGTGTCCTGGTCGCCGTCCAGCACCCGGGCGAGATCAGCGGGGCGACGGTCGAGAACCCGGCGAGCGTCTGGCCCGACGGCCCGGGCCGGATCGTCCGCCCGGCGGTCGTGGCGGTGTGGCGCAAGGACGGCGACGACATCGGCGTCTGAGAAGTCCCTGGTGGTGAGTGGGTGGGGCCGCGCGCTCCAGCCACTCACCACCAGGGTCAGTGGGGTGGTGGCTATCGCGGGTCTCTGCATCTCGGGCAAGCGCACGGCGGATACGCCGATGTGCGCGGCACCGGATCCGTGCGCCCGCCGACCAGGGCCTCGACCTCACCCCGTCCTCGGTCAGCGCGCCCTCCGCGTCGACTCTGTAGACGTGCAGGGTGAGGCGCGAGCGGCGCCGGGTGGGTTCGAGGAGTTCGAGTACGTCGGTCAGGGGCGGGTAGTGCGGCGCGCACTCAGGACAGGCGTACACGTTGAAGCCGGGGCCGGTGGGGGCGTGCGCCTGCGCCACCTGGGCCGCGCACTGTGGGCACCCTCATCGTCCAGGCTCGCGCCTGATGGTCCCGAATCGGCCGCGGAGCGGCCGGGTGCCGTCCCCGGCGGAGCTTGGTGATGCGAACGCGTGGCCGGTTGGGTCGCTCGGTGTGATGAACGCTGCCGAACGCGTGGGGGTGTCTCGTACGGGTGCGTAGGGTCAGTGATCGTGAAGCTGGTGGTGCAGATCAGACTCCTGCCGACACCCGGACAGGCGGCGGCGCTCGAGGCGACCCTGCACGCCTGCAACGAGGCTGCCACTTGGGTGAGTGAGATCGCCTTCGAGCGCGGGGAGTTCAAGAACTTCCCCCTGCGCAAGCACACCTACGAGGCGGTCAAGTCCCGCTGGAGCCTGGGTGCGCAGGCCGCCCAGCACGTGATCAAGAAGACCTGTGACGCGTACACCACGCTGAAGGCGAACCTGAAGACCGGCAACCTCGGCAAGCCCGGCTCGAAGCGCTACCGCAAGGCCACCGAGAAGCCTCTCGTCTTCCGCCCCCAGGGTGCCCAGCCCTACGACGACCGGATGCTCTCGTGGCAGATCGCCGAGCGCACGGTGTCGGTCTGGACCACGTCGGGGCGGGTCAAGAACGTGGCCTTCAGCGCCTCGATGGAGCAGCTCGCCACGCTCGCCCTGTACCGCAGGGGCGAGTCCGACCTGCTGGAACGCGGCGGCATGTGGTTTCTCAACGCCACCTGCGAGGTGCCCGAGGCAGAGCTGAACACGGCTCCTGCGGACTTCCTTGCCGTACGTCATGGGCGTGCGTGCGTGCAGCGTGATGCTCACCAGAAGGGCCCGGTGGTCGGTGTCGGCCAGATCCAGGAAGCGGGCCGTCTCCGCGGAGAAGTCCGGGGACAGCAGGACGTGGTCGATCTGCGCCCCGAGCGTCGGCGCGGTCCGGGCCGGCCAGCTCGGTGTGCGGTCGTCGCCGGCGAGCCGGGCGGCGTCGCGCAACCCGGTGTCGAGGATGCGGCGGAAGACGGCGTGGTCCTGGGAGGCGTTGAAGTCGCCCGCCAGCAGGGTCGTTCCGCCCGCCTGTTCCGCCGCGAAGTCCCGCAGTGCGCCCAGTTCACGCCGCCACACGTCCACCCGCCCGGGGAGCGGCGGCATCGGGTGCGCGAGCTGAAGCCGTACGGCATGCCCGCGCACATCGGCGACGGCTCCGGGCATCCCCATCGTGCCGGGGACCGGATCGGCGGCCTTCAGCGGAAACCGGCTGAGGACGACGGACCCCGCGGAGCCGCCGCCCTCGACGGCCTGCCGGTGCGGATAGGTGCCGCCCAGGGTCCGCTTCAGCTCGGCGTCGCAGGTGTACTCGCACTCCTGAACGAACACCAGCTCCGGCTTCTGACGCCGTACGGCGTCGATCAGCGCCCCGGTGGCCTGCCCGAACTCCACGTTCGAGGTCAGCACCCGGAAGGAGGCGACCGCGGGCCCGCCCGGCTCGGTGGTCTTGCCGTACGGCTCGATGAACCAGGCCAGCAACCCGAGCAGGACGACACCCCACACCGCCCCCGGCCACCAGCGGGCGAGGAGGACGAGGGCCAGGCCGGCCGCGGTGGGCGCGACCAGCCAGGGTAGAAAGGCGAGGAACTGGGGGACGGGCGTGATCCCGTCGACGTCGGCGAGCCGGCACCCCATGACGACACTGACGACGGCGAACAGCACGGCGGCGATCCGGATGCCGAGTCTGTGCCGTGCTCGCCGTTCCCGTCGTACGGGCCGTTCCTCGGGGCTGCTCACCGCTCCGAGCCTAGGAGGACGCGTCCACCTTTGTCAGAAACTCCCCCAGCGCCTCGTTGAACTCCGTCGGCCGCTCCAGGTTCGGCATATGGGCGGCACCCTCGATCACCACCAGTTGCGAGGAGGGCAGGGCCGCGTGCATCGCCTCCGCGTCGGCGACGGGGGTGTACGCGTCGTCCGTGCCCACGACGACCAGGGCGGGCACCGTGACGCGGGTGAGCAGGTCGCGGTAGTCGGGACGGGCGGCGCGGGCGCGCAGGGCCGCAGCGGCGCCCTGCGGGGAGGTGGCCGTCATCATGCGGTGGACGTGGGCCTTCACCCCGGCATCCGCGTACGGGGCGACCATCTTCTCCAGCACCTCGTCGGCGTAGCCCCGCATGCCCTCCCGCAGCAGGCGGTCCGCCATGGCGTGCCGGACCTCGACGCCCTCGGGTGTCTCCGGCGCCGGGAACGTGTCGGCGAGGACCAGTCCCCGGACGCGTTCGGGGAACTGGCGGTAGCAGTCCATGACGATCTGGCCGCCCATGGAGAGGCCGGCCAACACGCATTCCCGCACATCCAGTTCGTCCAGCAGTTCCCGGATGTCCTGGGCGAACTGTTCGAAGCGCGTGACCTCGGGGACTCGGGGTGAGGTGCCGTAGCCGCGCAGGTCGGGGGTGATCACCTGACGGTCGGCGGAGAAGGCCGCGCGCTGCGGGTTCCACATCGTGTGGTCGAAGGGGTGACCGTGGACCAGGACCAGAGGGACTGTCGCCATGACGTCGACCCTAGGCCGCCCCAACTCCTCGGTGCAATAAGATCTTTGCCCTCGGTGCAATCGCGAGAACGTACAGAGCAGTGAAGCAAGAGGGGGACCCGTGGACGACTACCGGCGCATCGCCGACCGACTCGCCGACGACATCGCCGCCGGACGGCTCAAGCCCGGTGAACGGCTGCCGCCGCAACGGCAGTTCGCCCGACGGCGCGGGATCGCCGGGTCGACGGCGGGGCGGGTGTACGGCGAACTCGTGCGGCGGGGGCTGGTGGTGGGGGAGGTCGGACGCGGCACCTTCGTGCGGGCCGCCCCGGCCGGGCCCGCCGGACGGGCGCTGACCGAGCAGGCGACCCGGGCGCCCGTGAACATGGAGCTCAACTACCCTTCCGCGCCCGGCCAGTCGGAGCTCCTCGCCCCCGTCCTCGAACCCCTGCTGCGCCCCGACGTCCTCACCGAGGCGCTCCTCCCGGCCGCCGCCACAGGCACCGCGGCGGCGCGCGAGGCGGTGGCCGCACTCCTCGCGACCCCCGGCTGGCACCCCGACCCGGCCCAGGTGCTGTTCACCGGCAACGCCCGTCAGTCCATCGCCGCCACCCTCGCCTCCCTGGTCCGGCCGGGCGGCCGGGTGGGGGTGGAGTCGCTGACGTATCCCCTGGTCAAGGAGATCGCCGCGCAGCTGGGCATCACCCTGGTCCCACTGGCCGTGGACGGGGACGGACCGCTGCCGCAGGCCATCGCCGCCGCCCATCGCACGGCCCCGCTGTCCGCGCTCTACCTCCAGCCGACGCTGCACAACCCGACCTCCCTGACGATGAGCTGGGACCGGCGCCGCGAGATCGCGCTCACCGTGGCCGACCTGAACCTCCCGGTCGTCGAGGACCGCATCTGGTCCTTCCTCCACCCGCACGCCCCCGACCCCCTCGCCGCTCATGCGCCCGGTCTCACCCACGTCGTCGACAGCCTGTCCAAGCGGGTCGCGCCGGGGCTCACCGCCGGCTTCGTCGTCGTACCGAAGGACCGCCGCCACGCCGTGGCCGCGGCGATCCGCTCCGGCGGGTGGAGTGCGGGACGGTTCGCGCTGGAGGCGGCCGTCCGGCTGGTCGGGGCGGGGGTCGTCCAGCGGCTGGTGGAGGCCAAGCGGGCGGACGCGGCCATGCGGCAGCGGCTCGTCGCCCAGGAGCTCGACGGGTTCGTCGTACGGGCTCATCCGCAGGTCTACTACGCCTGGTGGGAGCTGCCCGCGCCATGGCGTGCCGACACCTTCACGGCCGCCGCGGCGGCGCTCGGGATCGCCGTGACGCCGGGGCCCGCCTTCGCCGTCGACCCGAACCGGACGCCGGACGCGGTCAGGCTCGGGCTCGCGTCGGCCGCACCGCGGGATCTGGAACGGGCGCTGCGGACGCTTGCCGGCGTCGTGCGCAAACGGCCGTGAGCCAGGTGGTGCAGGCCGCGGTGACGCCGAGGGCGACCAGCAGCCAGGAGACCGTGCGCAGGGTGACGGTGAGGGCGTCGTAGATGGCGCCGGCGGCGGGGCGGCGGGTCTCGTGCAGGTCGGAGAGGGTCAGATGGCGGCCGAGTGTCACCGCGAGGCCCAAAAACGCGCCGCCCAGCGCCGTGCCCAGCGAGGTCGCCGTGACCGCGCGGCGGCGGCAGGCGGCGACCGCGATACCGGTGGCGGCGAGGACCAGCGCGGTGACGGGGAGCCAGAATCCGGCGACCTCGAACGGCAGGTAGGGGTCGGTGAGTTGATGCCTGAGCCGGGGGAGCTCGGCATTTCTTCCGTAGGTGGCCCAGGCCGCGAGCACCCCGAACGGGACGAGCAGACAGGCCAGGGCGATCAGGGCGGTCGAGACGGCGTTGCGGAGGGGTGGGCGCACGGTTCCAGGCAAGGGCGCCGGGGGCGTGTGCGCGACCGGGGTGACTGCATATGGCCGCATGACGGCACCCCCGGCCGGGCTCTCCGGTGGAGGGTTCACCCGAACGGGTGTTTCCTGGATCTGGGGAGAAGGAGGCCGAATCCATGCGCACCACTCCGGCCCTGCGGACTCTGGCCGCGGCCCTGCTCACCGGCGGCACCCTGGCCGTCGCGGCAGCGGGCACCACGGCAGCAGCCGCCGCCCCGCCGACTTATGCCGACGGGCATGGCGGTGGCGGATCCGGCGGTCCGATCTGGGGCACCATCGTCTCCGGCGTCGACCTCAATGTGAGAGCCGCGCCCACCACTCACTCGCCCGTCGTCGCGCAGCTCTCGCCGTGGAGCCAGGACCGCGTGGACTGCAAGGTCAAGGGGCAGCGAGTCAACGGCAATCGGTACTGGTACTGGCTCGAGGGCGCCCAGGGCTGGGCCAGCGCCGTCTTCGTCGACACGGGCGGTCGCTCGGTGCCGAGCTGCGCCGATCCGTGTCCCGAGTGGAAGGACGGGGCCTGGAGCAACTGGGACGACCCGTACTGGAACGACTCGTGGAGCGCGTCGGGGTCCGGAACCTGGAGTTTCTCCGGCTCGTGGAGCTGGAGTGCCACCGGGTCCTCGGCGGACGCCTGGGACATGTTCCCGGGCGGTGGGTGAGAGAGGGAGACGAAGGGGCCCGGCAGCGGCTGCCGGGCCCCTTTGCCCAGGTCACCCGGGGTCAGCGCAGACGGTTTCCGGCCCCGTCCTCGCGGGTGTAGTAGCGGTAGAAGAACACGCCGAAGATGCCCGCCGTGACCACCAGCCCCAGGACCGCGGACCGCAGCACGCTCTCGCCGGTCTGGCTGTAGAGGAAGCCGACCGCCGCGCCCGCGAAGGCGGACTTCACCAGAGAGTGCAGTTCGCGCTTGAGCAGCGGCGCGAACGTCGCCACCGCGAGGCACAGCACGATGAACGTGAGCGCGGTCACGAAGCCGAACAGGATGTTCCAGCCGGTGATCTCGCCGCCGCCGCGGCGGTTGGCCGCGGCCCAGTAGCCGTAGACCAGGCCGAGGACGACGGGGATCCCGTACCGCGCCGCCCTGTGGACCCGCTCGCTGAAGACATCGGGCGTTCCGCGGGTCTCCCCCAGCCTTCGGCCGGGGGGACCCCCATATCGCTTCGCTCGGCGGGACGCGGGTGCCGCATGAGCCATGAGAGGACTCCTCTCTCTCGCCCCCGGATTGCCCCCGGATTCCAGAGCACACCTGGGAGGAGGCGCTGGCAAGTCGGCGGAAGAGAGTATCCGGCACCGGATGGCGACCCCGGGCACGCCGTGTTTCGCTGAACGGCATGAAGGGCGACGTCCGCAGCCGCGGAGAGCTGCTGCGGGTCCGCGGCCACAGCGTCGCCTGGGTGCCGCCGCTGCTGCTGCTCATCGGCATCACGGTGATCGACTTCAACACGGCCGGCGAGTTCCGGATGATCAGCTGGGTCGTGCTGGTGCCCGGTATCGCCGCCGCGATCTGCGGGGTGTGGGGCACCGCGGTCTTCGGCGTGCTCGCGCAGCTGAACTATCTCCTCGCGGACACCTCGTACCCGAACCGGTACCAGAGCGGACTGCCCGACTTCATCCTCGTCGGCGTCGGCGGCGTCCTCGCCGTGCTGGCCTGTGCGGTCCGGGTGCGCGGTGAGCGGCTGATGCTGCACATGCGGGACATCGCCGACACCACGCGCCGCACGGTGCTGCGTCCCCTCCCCGCGGACTGGGGCGGCCTGGAGCACGCGGGGGTCTATCTCGCCTCCGACGTGGAGGCCCGGGTCGGCGGCGACTTCTACGACATCCAGCCCGGTCCGCACGGCACCCGGGTCCTCGTCGGCGACGTCCAGGGCAAGGGCCTCGGGGCGGTGGAGGCGGCCGCCGCGCTGCTCGGTACGTTCCGCGAGGCCGGGTACCACGAGGCGGACCTCACGACGGTCGCGGAGCGCCTGGAGGTACGGATGGTGCGGCATCGCGGGCACATCAAGGCACTGGCCGCTGCCGTCGAACCCCCGCCTGCCCCGCGGCGTCCGGCACGCACGCTCGCCGCGTTGCCGGACCGCCCACGTGGCTCCGCCACGAGGGCACTCCGGCGCCTTGCGATCGCACGCACCGGACGCCGCGGGGCCCGCCCTCCGGGCGGACGACGGGGGTTCGACGGCAGCGGCCCCCGCGGCGGCGGCGACGCAAACCGCTTCGCCACGGCGGTGTTGCTCGGCTTCCCCGACGACGACCCCGGCGCTGTCGACGCCGTCGTCTTCGGCCATGAACCCCCGCTGGTCGTCGGCCCCGAGGGCGTACGGCACCTGCCGCCCGGCGAGGCGCTCCCGCTCGGGCTCGGTGAACTCGCCCCCGGCGGCCCGCCCCCGGTGCTGCGGGTGCCCCTGGCGCCCGGTGAGACCCTGCTGCTGACGACGGACGGCGTGACCGAGGCCCGTGACCCCGGCGGCCTCTTCTACCCGCTCGCCGCCGAGGTCAGCGAGGCTGTCGCCGCCGATCCGCGTATCGCCGAACCGCACCGTCTGGTCGCCTTCGTGCGCGACGGCACGCTGCGGCACTGCGGGGGACGGCTGGCCGACGACACGACGGTGTTCGCGGTACGGCGGCCGGTGGGCAGTCCGTCAGGAAAGGGACGTTCGCCGTCCTGAGGTCCACCTTCGCAGCCGCAGCGGCTACGGTGCTGCCGTACGTGATCGACGGGGGATGGGGAGGGACCGATGCCCGGAACCGTGCTGCTGCTGGCCGCCGCACCGGCGGGCAGGGGGTGTTTGGTCGACGCGGCCTCCGTGCTCCCGGTCCTCGCCGCCGTACCGCCCGCCGTCCTGTCCGGCACGGACACGGCCAACGTGGTCGAGCTCGCGGACCCGGTGGAGCCGCAGGCGGTCCTGACCCGGCTGCGTGCCGCCGCGGCGGCCCCCGGCCCGCTCACCGTGTTCCTCACCGGCCAGCTCCAGCTGGACCGCCGCCAGCACCTGCCCCACCTCGCGCTGGCCCGCACCACCCCCTCGACGGTCCGCTACACCGCCTTCCCCTGGCACTGGTTCCGGGACGAGCTGCGGCTGCGCCCGGCCGGCGCGACGGACTTCGTGCTGGATCTGCACGCCGACCAGGAGACCTGGGAGTGGCTGCGGGCGAACCCCTTGGACACGGGCCGCAACAACGCGGTTTACGGCCGGATCGCACCGCCGCCGTCCCGGCGCACGGTGTCGACGCCCGCGTACATGAAGGCCGTCGCGACGATCCTGCGCAGTGGACACCGGCCCCCGCTGGAGCAGTTGCACCAGCAGGCGCTGAGCCGGACCCCGCAGGAGGGCCTGGGACACGTCCTGAGCGCGCAGGGGCCCGCCGCGGGCGACCCGCACGTGCTGATCTCGGCCGCCGTCGCGGCCCGGCGGCACGGGGACGCCGACTCGCTGGCCGCGCACCACGAGCTGACCGCCGTACGCGCGCACGGGCCGGCCTCCGAGGAGGCGCTGCACTGGAGTGAGGTCCGGGCGGATCTGGCGATGTTCGCCGAGGACCCGGCGCGCAGCTGCCGGGCCTGGCTGTCCGTGGCCACCACGCGGCTGGCCGCCGGGCAGGCCCCGGACGCGCCCGCCGTGGAGGCCGCCGCCGACCGGGCCCACCATCAGTGGGGGCGCATCGACGACCCGGCGCGGGCCCGGGAACTCGGGCCCGCGCTGGCCGATCTGAGGGCGCGGGTGCCAGGGCGCCGCGAGGGCGCCCTGGACCATGTGCACCGGCAGCTGGACCGGCTCCAGACGATCAGCTCGTGAAGATGAAGTACTTCCACGCGCCGTGCGTCGTCGAGTTCACGGTGTCGCCCGACGAGGAGTTGATGTACGAGGAGCGGACGCGCATCCGGTAGCCCGTCTCGTGCTCACCGGTGAGCTGCACCTTCGAGATGCCCGCGGAGCCCAGCGCGAAGTACTCCGAGCCGAGGTCGTACCACGTGCCGTCGTAGTAGAACTCGAACTCCATGCGCTGCTTGCGGTCCGGGTACGCCGTCATCGTGGTCGTGAACAGCGGGTTCGTGGACTTTTTGAAGTAGTAGTAGGTGTGGCCCCACGTGTACTTCGTCTTGTAGTGCTTGCTGACGGCCGTCGACACCTTCACCTTGGCGCCGACCGTGCTCGACACCGACTTCGGCGCGTACCGGGCGTCGCCCGCGAACTTCGCCGTGACCTTGGTGTCCCGCTTCAGGTCGAGGGTGACGGACAGGTTGCCGCTGGAGTTGACCGTGCCGGACTTCACCAGCTTGTTGGCCTTGTCCCCGCCGAACGGGTCGGCCCAGATCTCCACCTTGCGGTTCTTGTACGTCGCACCGAGGTGCGCGGTGAACTTGACGTCCTTGCCGTACGAGTAGACCTTGCCGTTGTTGTTCAGCGTCAGGGTCGTCTTGGCGCGGGAGACGGCGACGCTGTCGGAGCCGGTGCCAGCCGCGTGGTCGGCGTCACCGGCGTACTTCAGCGTGTACGTGACCTTGCCGCCGACCGTCGGGGTGTCGGTGAAGGAGTACGTGCCGTCGGACTTCACCGCCACCGCGGGGAGCGCCTTGCCGGAGGTGTTCTCCAGGTCGGTGCGGGTCGCCGTGAGCTTGATGCCGGCGGGCAGCGCGACCTTGGAGGAGACCTTGCCCTTGACGGTGAGCTGCTTGGCGCGGGTGGCGGTGTCCGGGGCGGTCACGGTGATCGAGGTGGCCGCCTTGGTGGGCGCCTCGAGGACCCGCAGTGAGTACACACCGGAGTAGTTGGACGTCACCGCGAACAGCCGGGAGCCGTCCGGCGCCCAGGCCAGGCCGCCGTCGGAGAGTTCGTCGGCGCCGGTGACGGTGGGGTCGGTGTCCGGGAAGTCGTACTCCCGGACGGAGGTGGTGCCGCCCGCCTTGTAGACGTAGACGTCCGGCTCGTACGCCCCGGAGATGCCCGCCGCGACCGCGCCGTCGGGGGCGATGGCCACGGAGTTCGGGTAGGCGTCGCTGGCGTAACTGCCGTCCGCCGTCAGGTCGGAGGTCTTGAACACCTGGTGGTGGTAGGGCGCGCCGCTGGCCACGACGACGTCCTGGCCGTCCGGGGTGACCTGGAGGTCCCCGAGGTTGCTGCCGGCCTCGGTGGAGTACGCGGTACGAGTCGGGGTGCCGGTCGACACGTCGTACGAGGCCAGGGCGACCGGGCTCTGGCCGATCGCGCCCGCTATCAGGGTGTCGGCGCCGGGTGCGGCGTCCAGCATCGGGCCGGTGTACCAGAGGTTCCCCTCCTGGGCGAGGGTGACCACGGGCTGCTCGCCGGAGAAGTCGACCGAGCCGATGTTGCCCTCGCCCGCCGAGCCGTAGCCGAACCACAGTTTGCCGCCCGCCAGGGCGACGCTCAGCGGGCCGTCGCCCGCGGAGTAGCGGGCGGTCTCGGTGTCGGTCGCGGTGTCGAACGCGACGATCGCGTCGGCGTCCCGGACGGCCGCGTACAGGGTGCCGGAGTCGGCGGACAGCTCCAGGCCGACGACGCCCGGCAGGCCCGTCAGCTGGCGGGTGACGTTCCCGGCGTAGTCGGTGACGACGATCTTCCCGTTGCTCGGGTCGCTGACGAAGACCCGCTGGTGGACGCCGTCCACCACGATGTCCGCGGTCTGCTTCACCGGCAGGGACCTGGTGGCGTCCGCGGACGCCGGCGTGGCGGTCAGGACCGCCGAGCTGAAGAGGACCGCCAACGTGGTGGCGGCCGTGAGGGAGCGCATGCGCACTTGGTTCGAACCCCCCGGTACGAAAGTGGAGGCCCACGCGCACAGCCATGTGTGGAACCTGTGGGGCGCGTGTGGCGAGTGAGCGAAGAGTAAGTCATGCCACCGACAACGTCGGCACAGGGGTCCCGTACGAACCCTCCCGTGTACACAACTCCGCTGCCATGATGGTGAGTTATGGCTGAGGGGGATGGAGTGGCCGACCAAGGCATACGCGTACGGCTGGACGGGACCGCGAGCGAGAGCGACATCGACGCCCTGCGCAAGTGGCTGGAGCGGGAGCAGCGGCTCGACGAGCGGGTGCGCGCCGGCGAGCTGCACATCCTGGAGCGGCCGCGGACCGACGAGTCCGGCGCCCCGATGGGCATCGGCATGGACATCGTCGTGGCGATGGCGGGCGGCGCCGGGGCCGCGGTCTGCAAGGAGCTGCTGGAGTACGTCAAACGATCGGTGGAGGAGTGGCGGGACGTCCGCCGGGGCGTGGAGAACGGGGATCCGCCCACGGGCCGCGTCGACATCGTGGACCTCCACGACGACAGGTAGGCCGGTGACCCGCTTCGACCCGCGAGGACGGGTCAACCGGGCGCTGCTGGTGGGTGTCTCCGAGTACGAGTTCACGGACCCGCCGCACGGGGTGCCCGGCGACCTGCCGGCCGTCAAGCACGACGTGAACCGGCTGCGGGACGCGCTGCTGCGTGGCCGGGTGTTCGGCGAGCACGACGTCGTCGTCTCCCGCTCCCCGTCCCAGGACGAGTTCAACCGGGCCCTGCACACCGCCGCGGGCGAGGCCGAGGGCCTGCTCCTGCTGTACTTCGCCGGGCACGGGGCCATCCCGAGCGCGGGCGACGAGCTGTTCCTGCAGATGCACAACGCGCGCGTGGTCCCGGGGCGGCACGCGGTGTTCCCGGGCGCGGAGATGTTCACCACCGTGCTGACGGTGCTCGCGGGCAGCCCGGCCGAGCGGGTCGTGGTGATCCTCGACTGCTGCTTCGCGGGCAACGCGGCCTGGCTGTGGGAGCGGTTCGAGAGCAAGCGCCGGGTGCTGCTGCTGATGAGCGTGCAGGCCAACCACCGGGTCGACGCGGGCGATCCGGGCACGCCGACGCCGTTCACCGGCGAGCTCGTACAGCTTCTGGACGAGGGCGGCGAGCTGGGGTTCCGGGAGCTGTCGGACGCGTTACGGGCCCGGATGGCCGCCGACGGGTACGAGACCGTGCGGGGCGATCCGTGGGAGCCGCAGAGCAGATCCGAGCCGGACGAGGACGTCCTGCTGTCGGCGCCCGGGGTGAAGCCGCCCCCGCCGCCGCCCCCGCCACCCGTGCCGCCCCGGCGTCCCCTGGCCGCCCTCCTCGCCCTGTTGGGCACCTGGGCCGGCACCGTCGGCGCCCGGCTGCGCCGCTCCCGCCTCCCCGGTCTGCTGCGCGCGGTGGGCCCCACCCGCCTCACCGCCCTGCTCGCCGTCGCCGCGATCGGTCTCGGCTCCTACGGCATCGTCGCCCTGACCTCCGGCAGCGACCCCTGCCCCCCGCCCCTGGAACTGCGCGTCCTGACCGACCCCGATCTCGCGCCGTCGGTCACCGCGGCGACCGACGCCTATCTGACGTCGGACGCCAACACCACCGGCGACGGCTGCCGGCGCAGCGGGATCACCGTCTACAGCGCGGGGTCCGCCGACACGGTCGCCGCGCTCGGCCAGGACTCGGTGGCCTGGCAGGAGCCGCGTGACGAGGAGTCCAACCCGCAGCGGGACGTCGGCCCGCAGCCGGACGTGTGGATCCCGGCCTCCCCCGCCGACGCCGCCCGGGTCGCCGCCCTCCAGGACACCGACGCCGTGGCCGAACTGAAGCCGGACGACGAGCCCTTCGCGCACTCACCGGTCGTGCTCGCGGTACCGGACCGGATCGCCGCGAAGTCCCTGGGGGACCGGGTCGGGCTCCCCCTGTCGAGGATGATCGACCATCTGCGGGTGCGCGACGAGAACGCCGCGGTACGCCGTCCCGACCCGGAGTTCGCCGACGCGGCACTGCTCGCCACGATCGGCCTGTACGACACCGCGAACACCGACGCGGCCGGTGCCGAGCAGAAGGTCGCCCAGCCGGGACCGCCCGCCCCGACCGGCGCCGACCTGCTGTGCGCGCTGCCCGAGGACAACGCCGTGGACGACCGTACGGCGGCCCTCGTACCGGAGTTCCTGCTGCGCAGCGGCGTCGCCTGCGAACGTACGACACGCACCCCGCGCACGGCCCAGTACCCGAACGACGTGCCCGGGGTGCAGCCCACCTTCGTCCGGGTGCGCTGGGAGGGCGGCGACCGCGACGAGTCCGCGCGCGACCGGGCCGCCGAGGACTTCCGGGCGTGGCTGACCGGGAAGGAGGGGCGGGCGGTGTTCGCCGGGGACGGCTTCCGCTCCACGGACGGGGAACTGCGATCGCCGCTCGCCGCCGGGGTGCTGCCCGATCCGGAACCGCTCGACGAGTCCGCGGGCGCGGGCGAGATGACGGACGTCCTGGAGCGGTACCGCGCCGCGCACGGCCCCGGCCGGGTCCTGTATCTCCTCGACAGCTCCGGTTCGATGGCCGGCCTCTGGAAGGGCCCGAGCGGTGGTCCCGGCCTGCTGAAGCAGTCCCTGGGCGGGCTCGGCGGGAAGGACGAGTACGCGGTGTGGGGTGTCTCGGGAACCTCCGGCGACCGCCGGTACGAGACCGTGCTCGCCTTCGGCCCGCACACCCGCAAGGAGGCCGAGCGCGCCGTCGACACCCGCGCGGAGGTCCGCGACGCCCAGGCCGACCCGCACGCCGCGCTGCTCGCCGCGCTCGACGAGATGGCGGAACGCGGCACCGCCGACGACCGCCCCCAGCTCATCGTCCACATCACCGACGGCGAGGACGACACCGCACTGACCGCCGGGAACCTCGACGACGTCCTGACCCGCGCCCGGTCGGCGAAGATCCCGGTGGCCACGGTCTCCCTGGACTCCGCCGGCTGCGACCCCACCGCACCGGCGGCGCGTATCGCCATCGCGAGCGGCGGCCGCTGCCTGGACGCCGGCGACGACCTCGGCGCGGCCCTGGCGGACGAGGTGGCCCGCACCGGAACGGGGGAGGACTGATGGGCCGAAGACGCCGACTGCTCGCCGCTGCCCTGTTGCTGGCCGTCACCGCCTGCACCGGTGGCTCCACCACCCCCGCCGCCCCCTCTCCCGACGTGGCCGGGGACATCGTGGTCGCCGGGGGGCGGGATGTGACCGGGCAGAACGGGATCCGGCAGCAGCTGATCGATGACTGGAACGAGCGGGAGAAGAAGGCGAACTCCGGGTACCGTGCCCGCCTCGTCGAGCTGCCGGGCAGCGCCGACGAGCAGCGCAGCCAGCTGCTCGGCGCGCTGCAGTCCGGCAGCTCGGTCTACGACGTCGTCAACCTGGATGTGACATGGGTACCGGAGTTCGCCGCGGCCGGGCTGATCCGCCCGCTGCCCCGGGACGACGTGCTCGATAGCGATCACATCGAGTCCGTCGCGGAAACGGCCCGTTGGGGCGACGAGGTGTACGCGGTGCCGTTCAACAGTGACGTCGGGCTGCTCTACTACCGCCGCGATCTGCTCGAGGCGGCCGGTGTGCAGCAGACGGACCTGAGCGCAGGGCTCGACCGGGGGCAGCTGGAGGACCTGATCGAGGAGATCGACGAGCATCCCGCCGTGGGCGCCTACCAGAAGGGCTGGACCACGCAGCTCGCCCCCTACGAGGGCCGTACGGTCAACGGGGTCGAGGCGTTCGCGTCGGCGACGGAGGGCTTCCACTTCACCGGCCCCGACGGCCACTACGACGCCGACGTCGGTCAGTTGACCGACGGGATCGCCGAACTGCGCCGCCGTACCGCGTCCCCGTACACCCTCCAGGACGCCGTCCACTCCGACGAGGCCGACTCCTTGAGCGACTTCGCCGACGGCCGCACCGCGTTCCTGCGCCACTGGCCGTACGCCTACCGCACCCTCCACCAGTCCTTCACCGAAGGGCAGTTGGGCGTCGCCCCGCTTCCCGGCCGGGCCGTGCTCGGCGGCCAGAACCTCGCGGTGACCGAGGGCTCGCAGCGGGCGCTCAAGGCGACCGAGCTGATCAGGTATCTCACCAGCCCGGGGAGTGAACGCTGCCTGCTGGACGCGGGGTTCGCGGCGACCCGGACCTCGGCCTACACCCAGGACATCCGCTGCCCCCTGGACCCCGCGGCCCCCTCCCCCTCCACCTCGCCCACCGGTGAGCGGGCCGACCGCATGCCCCGCGACGACGAGGGCCGTCCCCGCTACGCCCGCACCATCCTGCTCCCCGCCCTCCAAGAGGCGGTCCAGCGCCCGCGCACCCCGCTCTACGGAGCCTTCACCCAGACCTTCACGGCACAGCTGGGCCCGCTCCTGGGCGACAGTCCGCCGGGTGACGCGGAGCTGGCGGCGGCGCTGGACGCGGCACTGAAGAAGGCGTTGCCGGACTAGAGCGCCCTACCGGACCAGATGGCTGAGCGCGCCCGCCACCAGCGTCCGCACCCCCGGCCCCACCACCGACAGATCGGGCGCGAAGCGCGGGCTGTGGTTGCTCGGCAGCGCGTCCAGGCGGGCCGGCAGGTCGTCGCCGCCCGGCGCCGCGTCCCAGGTCTCGGCCGGGGTGGTCGTCACGAACCAGTAGGAGTACGGCTGTCCGTCCGCCGCCAGCAGGGAGAAGTCCTCGCTGCCCATCGCCGGGCCGGGATCGAACACCGTGCCCTCGCCGAACACCTCGCGGTGCACGTCCGCGACCCGGCGGTCGGTGTCCGCGTCGTTCACGGTCAGCGGATAGGACCCGCCCAGGATCACCTCCGGATCGCGCGGGCACCCCGCGGCCCGGCACTCGCCCTCGGCGATCCGGCGGATCGCGGCGAGCATCCGTTCGCGTACCGCCTCCGACTGGGTGCGCAGGTTGAGGGAGATCCGGGCGGTGGACGGGATGACGTTGGCCGCCGTGCCCGCCTCGATCCGTCCGACCGTCAGTACCGCGGACTCACGGGGCGGCACCTCCCGGCTCACCACCGTCTGGAGCCGGGTGACGATGTACGCCGCCGTCACGACCGGATCCACCGTCGTCTCCGGCCGCGAGCCGTGCCCGCCCCGCCCGTGCACCACGATGTCGACGTCGGTGGTGGCCGACATGATCAGCCCGGGAACGTGCGGATACAGCCCCACGGGCCCCGGCACCGCATGCTGCCCGAGCAGTACGTCGGGGCGCGGCACGCGCGCGTACAGCCCGTCCGCCACCATCGCCGCCGCCCCGCCGCCGCTCTCCTCGGCGGGCTGTCCGATCACCACCAGCGTCCCGGACCAGGTGTCCCGTCCCGCCGCCAGCACCTGGGCCGCGCCGGTCAGCCAGGTCACGTGCAGGTCGTGCCCGCAGGCGTGCATCACCCCGGGGGTCTCGGAGGCGTACGGCAGTCCGGTCTCCTCCTGGACGGGCAGCGCGTCCATGTCGGCGCGCAGCAGGACCACGGGTCCGTCCCCGTTGCGCAGCACCCCGGCGATTCCGGTGCCGCCGATGCCCTCGGCGGTGTCGTACCCCGCCTTCCTCAGCCGCTCGGCGAACCGTGCGGCGGTACGGTGCTCCTGGCCGGAGAGCTCGGGGTGGCGGTGCAGGTCCCGGTAGAGGTCCTCCAGTTCCGGGACCGGGAGGTCGGCGGTGAGGTCCAGCGCGGTACCGGCGGCTGTGGAGGTCATGGGGGGCAATCTATGCCGGGGGCCCGCCGTGGAACCTTTTCCGGGGCGGGGCCGTTTCCGGGGTGAGATCGATCAGACGAGTACCGAGGTGACGGCAATGGCACTGTTCGACCGGCTCAAGGACCAGGCCAAGAGCTTGCAGCAGCAGGCGCAGGGCGGGCGCGGCACGACCGGGGGACACGGCTCGCAGACCGGATCGCGCGCGGGCTCGCACGGTGGATCGGGCGGTGGCTCCCGCGCCCAGCTGGTGGGCCTGCTGAAGAACCAGCTCGGCTCGATCAAGACCGAGCTGAAGAGCGGTGCGTACCGGGACGCGAGCATGGCGATGTGCGCGCTGGTCGCGGCGGCCGACGGTCAGGTGGACGCGTCCGAGATGCAGCAGATGGAGCAGATGATCCTCAGCAACGAGGTGCTGCAGAACTTCCCGCCGGAGCAGCTGCGCCAGCGCTTCCACAAGCATGTGGAGCAGCTCACCCGTAACTTCCCGCAGGGGAAGGCCGAGGCGATGCAGGACATCGCCAAGGCCGCCAAGAAGCCGACCGAGGCCCGGGCCGTGATCCAGACCGGCATCGTCATCGCCGGTGCCGACGGTCACTTCTCCCAGGCGGAGCAGATGGTCCTCCAGGAGGCCTGCGCGGCACTGGGGCTGAACCCCGCGGAGTTCCAGCTCTGACCTAGTGCCGCGGCACTAGCCCCGCCGGGCGTGCCCGGCCTGCTCCACCTGCTCCACATGGTCGGCCCGGTGGTCCTCCGTGGCCTTCGCGGGTCCCGCGTTGGCCGCCAGGACCAGGGCCGCCACCGCGACCACGGCGGCGATGGCGCTCCTCACGAAACGCTCGGTGGTGCTGGTGCGTTCGAGCACGACGACCTCGCAGCGACGACAGATGCAACTCCAACAACAGCAGCAACGTATTAAGCAGGCTTAATACGCCGTTTAACCTAGAGCCCGGCGTTGCCCAACGGCAAGAGGCGCAGGGGGAGTTGGGTCATGGTTGAACGTGACGATCCGGAGACCATCGGGCGAAGAGTCCAGCGGCTGCGCGTCGAACGGGGCCTCACCCAGCGGCAGGTCGCCGAGCCCGCCTACAGCGCCGCCTATGTCTCCACCCTGGAGGCGGGCCGCGTCAGGCCCTCCGACCAGGCCCTGCGGCATCTCGCCGAGCGGCTCGGCGTCGAGGTCGACGAGCTCGCCACCGGCCGGCCCGCCCATCTCGTCACCGATCTGCGGCTGCGGATCGTCGAGGCCCAGCGCACCCTCGCCACCGGCGAGGCCGAGGAGGCGACCCGGCAGTACGCCGCACTGCTCGCGGAGGCGGACGCCCTGCGGATCGTCGAGGTGCGGGCCGCCGCCCTTCTCGGGCTCGGGGAGTGCGCCGTCGAGACCGGTGAGCTCGTCGAAGGACGGCAGTACTTCGAACGGGCCGAGCAGACGCTGGCCAACGCTCCGCTGCCCGCCCGCGTCCCCGCCCTGCGCGGCCGCGCCCTGTCCCACTACCTCGCCGGTGAACTCCGCTACGCCGTCTACCTCCTGGAGTCCACCCTCGACGAGCTCAACCGCGGCGGACTGCACGATCCCGACGCGCTGCTCCTCCTCTACGCCAGCATCATCGGGCCCTACATGGACATGGGCGCCCACGCCCGAGCCGCCCAGGCCGCCGAGTTCGCGCTCGCCCTCGCCCCGCAGGCCGGCGACCCCGCCCTCGTGGCCCGGATGCACCGGTCCGTCGCCCGCACCCTCATCGCCGAGGGCCGGGTCGCCGAGGCCGACGCCTCGCTCGCGAAGGCGGCCGAGCTGTACCGGCAGCTCCAGCTCCGCACCGAGCTGGCCAACTGCCACTGGATGCGCGGGTACGTGTACGCGCAGAACAACGAACTGGAGCGCGCCGAGGACGAGTTGAGGCAGGCCCTCACCATGCTCTCCGCCTCCCGGGCCGCCCTCTACAGCAGCCAGGCCGCCGTCGAGCTGGCCGACGTACTGCACCGGCGCGGCAAGTCCGACGAGGCCGCCGCCCTGCTCCAGGACGTGCTCGGGGACCTGTCCTCGGAGCGCGGCGCCGTCCACTCCGCCGCCGCCCACCGGCTGCTCGGCATCATCGCCGAGGACGCCCGCGACCCGGAGGCCGCCGAGGAGCACTACGTGCGGGCGCTGAGCCTGCTGGAACGGGCGGGGGCCGCCGGTGACCTGGCCGACCTGTGCCGGCTGCTGGGGGACCTGCTGCGCCGGGAGGGGCGGGTGGAGGCGGCCCTGGACGCCTACCGGACGGGCCTCGGCCACCGTACGGCCCCCGGCACCACCACCCTCGGGCCCGCACCCGCACAGCCTCCTCTATGACCCTTCCGAGCCTGCGCACAGGGCTCACCGGTTAGCCTGCGCGGGGACGAGAGGGCAGGTGTGGAGAACCAGCGGAGTGTGGTCGACGGGCTGCGGTTCGTCGTGCGCGCGTTCGTGTACGCCGTCCTCGGCGGGGCCGCGCTGCTCGCCATCGCGACCGTGGTCTCCGTGCTCGGACCCACCCTCGCCCTCGACCTCTACACCCCGCCCGTCGCCGCCTGGTGGACCGTCTTCACGGCGATCACCGTCCAGGGGGTGCCGTTCCTGCTGCTGGGGACCGTCGTCTCGGCGGCCATCGGCGCGTTCGTGCCGGAGCGGGTCTTCACCCGGCTGCTGCCCCGCAACCAGGCCCTCGCCGTGCCGCTCGCCGGGGCCGCCGGGGTCGTCCTGCCCGGTTGTGAGTGCGCCTCCGTGCCCGTGGCCGGGAGCCTGATGCGGCGCGGGGTCGCGCCCGCCGCCGCCCTCGCCTTCCTGCTCTCCGCGCCCGCGATCAACCCCGTCGTGCTCGTCGCCACGTCGATCGCCTTCCCGGCCCAGCCGGAGATGGTGCTGGGGCGGCTCGTCGCCTCGCTGGCGACGGCCGTGGTGATGGGGTGGCTGTGGGCGCGGTTCGGGAAGGAGGAGTGGCTGCGGCTGCCCCAGCGGCACGCTCCCGAGGCCCGGGGGATCAAGGCCTTCGGCGCCGGGCTCCAGCACGACTTCCTGCACGCGGGCGGGTTCCTCGTGCTCGGCGCGGCGGCCGCCGCCACCTTCAACATCGTCGTACCCCGCTCCGTGCTGGACGTCTTCACCGGTTCCGCCTGGCTGTCGGTGCTGCTGCTGGCCGTCCTCGCGGTCGTGCTGTGCGTGTGCAGCGAGGCCGACGCGTTCGTCGCGGCCTCGCTGAGCGGGTTCTCGCCCACCGCGCGGCTCGCGTTCATGGTGGTGGGGCCGATGGTCGACCTGAAGCTGATCGCCCTGCAGGCGGGCACCTTCGGGCGGGCCTTCGCGGTGCGGTTCTCCGCCGTGACGTGGGTGGTGGCCGTGATGAGCAGTGTGCTCGTGGGGTGGTGGCTGCTGTGAGGCGGTACGGGCCGGCCCTGCTGCTGGTGCTCGTCGGGGCGGCGATCCTGCGGATCTCGGCGTTCAGCGCGCTCTACCTGCGGTATGTGCAGGCGGGGCTGAGGCCGTATCTGATCGTCTCGGGTGCGGCGCTCGTGCTGCTGGGGATCGCCATGGCGGTCGTACGACACTCGGCGGACGACGGCCACGACGGCGACGGCGACGGCGACCACCACGGCCACGCCCACCACGGCCCCCGGGTCGCCTGGCTCCTCACCCTCCCCGCCCTCGCCCTGCTGCTCTTCCCGCCCCCCGCCCTCGGCTCCTACAGCGCCGAGCGCGAGGCGGCCCAGCGGGCGGCGCAGGGCGTCGGGGTCTTTCCGGCGCTGCCCGCCGGGGACCCGGTGCGGCTCGGCGTGGGCGAGTTCTCCTCACGGGCGATCTACGACAGCGGGCGGTCGCTGAAGGGCCGTACCGTGCGGATGACCGGGTTCGTGACCCACGGCGACGACGGGACCTGGTACGTCACCCGGCTCCTCGTCTCCTGCTGTGCCGCCGACGCCAGCACCAGCAAGGCCGAGATCCGCGGCGCCGACGCGCTGCCCGCCGACACCTGGGTCACCGTCACCGGCACCTGGCACCCCAGGGGGAAGCTCGGCACGGACGGGGCGTGGCCGCCGGTGCTGGACGCGGTGTCGGTGGAGCAGGTCGAGCAGCCGGCCGATCCGTACGAGAAGAGGTGAGGGTGAGGGAGCGGCCACCGTCCTGGTGGCCGCTCCCTCCGCGAGGACGCACGGCTCCCCTGCGTGGTCCTCGCCGGTGATCCCCGTTCCCGCGCGGAGCGGCGGGAGGCGCTCCGCGCGGGAACGGGGACGCGGACCGGGGTCTCATGGTCCGGACAGCGTCCGCGGCACGCTTGGTCGCGGTCACGGCGGGCCAGGGACATGTGCGGCTCCAGCACGGACGCACCACGTGGGCGGCCGCTCCCTGACCAGCCACCACCGAAGGTAGCGACTCGCTCGCGCATTGTGAAGACCGCTCCTGAGCCCTCGTATCGCGGGAATCCGCCATGCTCCGCCGCAGCGGGATACCCGCGCACCGGAGCCCGGTTTCTCGCACGGTGGAGGACTCGTCGTGACGGACACACATCCCGTCGGACCGGCGCGCGGTGAGCTGTTGCCGGCCCGGATGCAGACGCTGCTGCTGGAGGCCGACCGGCTGGAGGAGTTCCTGGGGGGAACTTGTCACCCTGGCCGCGAGCGCCCTTCCCGTGCCCGCGCACCGCTCGATCACCCTCGGCGTCGAGGGCAGCAAGGACCCCGGGACGGCGGCCGCCGGCGACCAGACCGTGGACCGCTTCGACCGGCGGCAGTACGAGGCGGGCGACGGCCCTGTCTCGAGACGCTGCGGACGGGCAGCCCGTACCATGTCGACGACCTCCATGACGAGCAGCGGTTCGGCGTCTTCCCCGCGTCCGCCGAGACCACGGGGGCGCCGCCGGGCGACGGGCGGGCCGACGCGTTTCGTCCGACGGGCCAGGGGTAACCGGGGGTCGCGTGGAACGGGCGGACCACCGGTCACGGCTGCTGCTCCGGGTGAATCCGCGCCGCGCCCATGGACGACGACTGGCCACGCCGAGCGAAGGAGGCGGGGGCCGTGGGCCCCACCAACGACCGCAGCGGAGCATCCGGCGACGGCCGCGGTCCGTACGGGGCGTCGGGCAGTGACCCCGGAAGGCCCGCACGGGACGCGGAGCGCGACCGCGACGGGGTGCGTGCCGTCGATGAGATCGCCGAGCGGGTCCGGGGGGCGGGACCCGGCGAGATGCCCCACCGACTGTGCGTGGTGGCGGTCGAGCTGCTGCCGGTGACCGGCGCGAGCGTGTCGCTGGCCGCCAACGGGATGCCCGTCCAGCTGAGCGCGAGCGACGAGCAGGCGGCTCGTGTCGGGGAGATCCAGGCCACCCTGGGCGACGGTCCCTGTCGGCACGCGGCCCGGCTCGGCGCACCCGTGCTCGCCGCCGACCTCACCGACGGCCGGGACCCCGACCGCTGGCCGGTCTTCGCCCAGCAGGCGACGGCCGCCGGGGTGCAGGCGGTGTACTCGATCCCGCTGGGCAACGGAGCGGTGTGCGTGGGCACCCTCGACCTCTACCGCGACACCCCCGGCGAGCTCAGCACCCGCGAGCTGCGCACCGCGCGACTGATGGCCGGCGTGATCACCGTCGCGCTGATGGCGCTGCCCCATGCGGAGGACGGGGGATCCGGGGGAGAGGAACCGTGGCTGGGCGGTCTGGCCACCGATCATGACCAGGTCTACCAGGCCATCGGCATGATCATGGCGCAGCTCGGGGTCGGTGAGGACGAGGCGCTGGCCCGGCTGCGGGCCCACGCCTTCGCCCACGACCGCACCGCCGTGGAGGTGGCGCACGCCGTGGTGTCGCACAGGCAGAGGTTCGACATCGACTGAGCGCTCCGCTGGAAGTGCCGCAATGAGGCCGTCGGTCGGCTGCGGCACCGTCGTGGCTGGTCGCGCGGTTCCCCGCACCCCTTCGCAGCGGACTTCGTCCGCCCCGCTCAGACCTCCGCGCGGGCCTGCTTCCGTACGTCCGTCAGGCGCTTGGCGCCCAGTTCCGCGACCCCCTGGGTGATCTCGGCGTCCACGTCGCCCAGGCCGCCGTTGGTGAGGACGATCGTGTCGTCGCCGATGCGGACGGCGGCGACGTCCAGGGTGAGCGTGGTCTCCTCGCCGTCCGCGCTCTTGCCGTTGAGCGTGAGCCGCAGGGCCTGCCGGGAGTCCCCGATCTTCGGCAGCGGTGCCTCGGTGACCTCGGCGTTCTGGACGGCGCCGGTGGCGGTGGCGGCCGTGAACCGCCCGCACTTCTTGGGCATGGTCTTCAGCCAGGCCAGCGTCCGGTCCACGTCCGCGGGGCGGTCGGCGACGACCTGGTGGTGCAGCTGGGCGTCGTTCCAGGTGTCGTCCAGGCCCGTCCTCGCCCGTACCTGGGCGTCCGCGCCGAAGAATTCCTCGGTGTAGAGGGTGTCCAGCAGCCGCTGGCAGTCGGGTGCGTTCGCGGTGGCCTTGAGGAGGCCGTCCCGCCAGGTCGCGGCGCCCTCGGTCATGGTCCAGGGCTCGCCGAGATCGGTGTCCGTGATCAGGGCGGCCCGGGCCTGGGCCGGGGTGAGGGCGGGGGCCGAGGGCGCGGTGGTGGGCGCGGCCGAGGCCGTGGCGGGGGAGGCGGAGCGCTTCTCGGCGGGGTGCACCTTGTCCGTGGCGATGGCGGAGCAGGCGGTCGTGGCGAGGAGGGCGGCGAGCGGGAGGGCGAGGAGAGGGCGGCTCATGGGTCCACGGGAGCACCGCGCATGAGGGGCCACCAGCGCGGCGGGCCGGATGGGGTACGGGCGTTGGTGCCGAGGAGTGGAAAACCCCTGGCACCCGTCCGCACCCCACCGCTAGCGTCGTCCCCGTGAAGCGCGCCAATCCGTCTGCCACGACGACGCCGGACCACGTCCCGGCGCGCTGACCCATGAGCTGACGCGAACCCCGGGGCGAGTGCCCCGGGGTTCTCTGCTGTCCGGTGGCCTCGCCCTCTCACCGAGAGGAAACCGCCATGTCCGACCACCGCCGCCTCGGCCGAGAGCTCGACCTGTTCGACACCGATCCCCTGATGGGCGCGGGGCTGCCGTACTGGCTCCCGGACGGGGCCGTCGTACGGCACACCCTGGAGGAGTACGTCCGTGAGGCCGAGCGGGCCGGCGGCTACCGGCACGTGTACTCGCCCGTGCTGGGCAAACGGGAGCTGTACGAGATCTCCGGGCACTGGGACCACTACAGCGAGGACATGTTCCCGCCCATGGACCTGGGCGGCGAGCAGGTCGTGCTGCGCCCCAGTCTCTGTCCCCACCACGCCCTCATTTACCGCTCCCGCTCGCACAGTTACCGAGAACTCCCCCTCCGTATGGCCGAGTTGGGCGCCATGTACCGTTCCGAGCTGTCCGGCGTGCTCGGCGGACTGACCCGGGTCCGGGCCATCCAGCTCAACGACGCCCATATCTTCTGCACCCTGGAGCAGGCCGTCGACGAGGCCCGCGCCGCCCTCGGCCTGATCCGCCACGCCTACGCCGACCTCGGCATCCGGGCCGCCCGGTACCGGCTGTCGCTGCCCGGGGAGGGCAACAAGTACGTGGCCGATCCGGACCTGTGGAAGCGGGCCACCGCCCTGCTGGAGCAGGTCCTCGAGGGGGTCGAGTACGAGGCGGTGGAGGGCGAGGCGGCCTTCTACGGTCCGAAGATCGACGTACAGATCACCGACCGGGCCGGCCGCGAGTCCACCCTGTCCACCGTGCAGATCGACTTCCACCAGCCCGAACGCTTCGACCTGCACTACATCGGCGCCGACGGGGCCAAGCACCGGCCGGTCATGGTGCACCGCAGCATCATCGGCAGCGTGGAACGGGCGGTCGCGCATCTCATCGAGGAGCACGGCGGGGCGTTCCCGGCCTGGCTGGCACCGGTGCAGCTGGTCGTGCTGCCCGTGTCGCAGGAGCAGGACGAACAGGCGGACCAGGTCCTCCGCCGCGCCCTCGGCCTCGGACTGCGGGCCGAACTCGCCGGCCCCGAGCACGGCACCCTCGGCGCCCGCATCCGTGCGGCCCGGCTCGCGCCGTACGTCGCGGTGATCGGCGCGCGGGAGGCCGATGGCGACCTGGCCGCCGTACGGCTGCGCGACGGGCGCCGGCCGGGTGCCGTACCGGTGGAGGAACTGCTGCGGCGGGTGGGGGCGGTGGTCGAAGGCCGCGGGGCTGAACTGTGGGCGGCTGCGTAAGGTCGGTCCCGACGGAAGGAGTCCATCGTGACCGCCCACCCCATTCCCGTGATCATCGACTGCGACACCGGTGTCGACGACGCCCTGGCCCTGCTGTTCGCCGTACGTCACCCGGGCCTCGACGTGCGGGCGATCACCTGCGTGGCCGGGAACACCGACGTCGACGGTGTCGTACGCAACACCCTGACCGTCCTGGAGCAGGCCGGGGCCGGTGACATCCCCGTCGCGCGGGGCGCCGAACGGCCGTTGGTCGAGCCCGCCCGGTCGGCGAAGCATGTGCACGGGCAGGACGGGATGGGCGACCTCGGGCTGCCCGCGCCGACCCGGCGACCGGTCGACGTGGACGCGGTGACGCTGCTGCGCCGCGAGATCCTGGCGTCACCGCGGCCGGTGACGCTGATTCCGACGGCGCCGCTGACGAACATCGCGCTGCTGCTGCGGACCCATCCCGAGGTGGTGCGGAACATCGAGCGCATTGTGTTCATGGGCGGGGCGGTGGCGACGGGGAACGCGACGCCGGTCGCCGAGTTCAACGTGTGGCACGACCCCGAGGCGGCGGCGGTGCTGCTGACCGCGGGGGTGCCGATCACCATGTACGGGCTCGATGTGTTCAAGCGGGTGCTGGTGCCGGCGGCGGATGTGCAGCGGTTGCGGGCGAGTTCGGAGCCGCGGCTGCGGATGGCGGGGGAGTTGCTGGCCCACCGCGATCCGGCGACGTCCGGCGATCCCACCCCTACGGGGGGTCTGGGGGACGCGGGGGCGGTGTGCGCGGTGGTGGACCCGGGCGGGCTCGGTACGGAGCTGCTGCCGGTCGAGGTGAGCCTGGCGCCGGGGGCGACCCGGGGGCAGACCATTGTCGACCGCCGGCCACGGCCCGGGGAGGCCGAGATCCACGAGGGTGAGCGCGAATTGACCCTGGTGGATGTGGGGTTGGACGTGGATGTGGAGCGGTACGTGAAGTTGTGGCTGTCGGTGGTGGAGGGCGACTAGGTGGTGACGTGGCCGCCGGCCGGTGAGGGCTGGTCGCGCGGTTCCCCGCGCCCCTGAAGGGGCGCGGGGAACCGCTGTGCGTCACTACGCGCGCGTCGCCTTGCGACGGCGGGTCGCCAGGACGATGCCCGCGCCGCCGGCCAGCAGGACGGCCGCGCCGATGGCGATCGGGCCGGTCGCGCTGGAGCCGCCGGTCTCGGCGAGGTCGTCGCCGCCGCCGCCGTTCGGGGTGGCGGCGGGGGCCGTGGTGGACGCTGAGGCGGACGGGCTGTCCGTCGAGGGGGTCTCGGAGGCCGGAGGCGTGGACTCGGAGGCCGGGGGAGTCGACTCGGAGGCCGGCGGGGTCGACTCGGAGGCCGGGGGAGTCGTCTCGGCGGGCGGGGTCGCCGGAGGCGTGGTCTGCGTCGTCGAGCAGTCCTTCGTGCCGCCGTTCCAGGCCGCGATCAGCTTGTCCTTGATGACCGGGCGGTCCGGACCCTTGGGCAGCTCACCGTGGGTGAAGCCGTCGTTGGCGTCGAGGTTGCCGTCGAACTTCGTGGCGCCCCGGTAGAGGTCGATCTGCGCGTAGCAGCCGGCGTCGGGCACCGCGATGTCGAGGGAGTCGCTCTGGCCCTGCTTGACGGTCACCGTGTCGAAGTCGACGAAGATCTGCTCGCCGGAGGTCGCGAAGGTCGGACCGTGGGCGATGTAGGAGGCCAGCGAGGCCGTGCAGGTGGCCGCGTCCTGGGCCGCGCGGACCTTGATGTGGACCTTGCCGTCCTCGGTCGGCTTCAGGTTCTGGTCGTCCACCTTGACCGAGTCGAAGAAGTTGACCCCGTCCAGGGAGAACTGGCAGCGGTCGGTCCCGGTCTCCGTACCCGCGCCCGTCCCGGGCTTGTAGGTACCGCCGTGGTTCCAGCCGTCGCCGCCGGGCCCGGTGGCCCAGGCGGCGGATGCGCCCGAGGCGCAGAGGGCGAGCGTCGCGGCGCCCGTCCCCAGCAGGCGGCGCACAGTGACACGTCTCGCTATGGACATGCGTATCCCATCAGGGTGGAGTGATCCGAAAACGCCGAGGGCACAGAAAAGCACTCGGCAACACTGGGCTCATTGGTCACATGCGCCACAGCTGCGGACATCGTGGATCTCGCCGCCGAGGGGTGTCAACCTGCGGGAATACGAGGCCTGTTCAACGGCCATCACAATTTCACCACACAAGGAACAGACTGCTCCGCACGGCGGGGAGGTTCGTCACTCCACAGGTGTGGACAGATTCCCCTTTGTTCGTCTTTGCCGTACGCACAGAGCACTCAGGAGATCGTGTGACCCCCGACCTCTCGTCCAGGGACCCGAACTGGTGGCGGCAGGCTGTCGTCTACCAGGTCTACCCCCGAAGCTTCGGCGACGCCGACGGCGACGGGCTCGGTGACATCAGAGGTGTCACCGAGCGGCTCACACATCTGAGCGGCCTCGGCGTCGACGCCCTGTGGCTGAGCCCGTTCTACCCGTCCGAGCTGGCCGACGGCGGCTACGACGTCGCCGACTACCGGGACGTCGACCCGCGCCTGGGCACCCTCGACGACTTCGACGCCATGGTCGCCGAGGCCCACCGTCTCGGCCTGAAGGTCATCGTCGACCTCGTCCCCAACCACAGCTCCCACCAGCACGCATGGTTCCAGGAGGCCCTCGCCGCCGGACCCGGCTCGGCCGCCCGCGAGCGGTACGTCTTCCGGGACGGGCGGGGTGCGCACGGGGAACTGCCGCCCACCGACTGGCAGTCCGTGTTCGGCGGCAGCGCCTGGAAACGGGTACCGGACGGACAGTGGTATCTGCACCTGTTCACACCCGAGCAGCCCGACTTCAACTGGGACCACGACGAGGTCCGCGCCGACTTCCGCACCACCCTGCGCTTCTGGTCCGACCGGGGTGTCGACGGCTTCCGCGTCGACGTGGCCCACGCCCTGGCCAAGGACCTCGCCGAGCCGCTGCGCGACCTCGGCTCACCCGAACTGAGCGGCGAGCAGGCGCTGACCGAGTTCGCGCCCGGCACCCACCCCTTCTTCGACCGCGACGAGGTCCACGAGATCTACCGCGACTGGCGCAAGGTCTTCGACTCCTACCGCCCGCCCCGCATGGCGGTCGCCGAGGCCTGGGTCCCGGGCGCGGACCGGCGCGCGCAGTACGCCCGCCCCGAGGAACTCGGCCAGGCCTTCAACTTCGCCTATCTGCTCGCGGGCTGGAACGCGGCGGAACTCCGCCAGGTCATCGTCGACTCCCTCGCCGGCGCCCGCGCGGCCGGGGCCTCGGCCACCTGGGTGCTCTCCAACCACGACGTCGTACGCCACACCTCCCGCCTGATGCTCCCGCCGGGCACGGACGAGAACGCCTGGCTGCTCTCCGGCGGCCACGCACCACAGGTCGACACCTCCCAGGGGCTGCGCCGTGCGCGCGCCGCCACGCTCCTCATGCTGGCGCTGCCCGGATCCTCGTACGTCTACCAGGGCGAGGAACTCGGTCTGCCCGAGGTCGCCGACCTGCCCGTCGAGGTGCTCCAGGACCCGATCTGGGAGCAGACGGGACGCGTCCGCAAGGGCCGCGACGGCTGCCGGGTGCCGCTGCCGTGGACACGGACCGGGCCGTCGTACGGCTTCGGCGCGGGCGGGGCCTGGCTGCCGCAGCCGGAGAGCTTCGCGCAGTACGCCGTCGAGGCGCAGGACGGCACCGAGGGCTCCACCCTGGAGCTGTACCGCGCGGCCCTGAAGCTGCGCCGCAAACTGCTGGAGGGCGAGGCGCTGACCTGGGCGGACGGGGCCGCCGACGGGGTGCTGGACTTCGTACGGCACGACGGGTGGCGCTGTGTGGCCAACCTGTCCCCGGCGGCGGTGGAGCTGCCGCCGGGCGAAGTGCTGCTGGCCAGCAGCCCGTTGGAGGACGGGCGGCTGGCACCGGACACGACGGTCTGGCTGGGGTAGCGCAATCAGCCGATGGTCGGACTCGGGACGGTGCCCGCCTGCTCGCCGGGGAGCGCGACCGGAGTGGAGGTCGCGGTCGGCGGCGGCGTGAGGACGACCATGGGCTCGCCGGGCTGCGGGGGCGGCGGGGTCAGATCGGTGGTGGGCAGCTTCGGCGGCGTGGTCTGCTGGAAGAGGGCCTGGTCGAAGTTGACGAAGCCGGTCTTCTCCATGACCGTGATGTGGTCCAGGACGGTGTTGTTGGCCTGGTCCGCGAGCGCCCGCACCAGCGAGTTCTTGGTGGTGGAGCGGATCTTCGCCACCGTGTTGAAGATCGAGCCGTGGGTGATGCGCAGGATGTTGGCGAAGTTCGAGTCGAACTCCCGGCCGGTGCTGGAGTTGATCTGGTTCACGAACGCCACCTGCTGCGGGCTCGCCACGTTCGGCAGGGTGATGTTGAGCATCGGGGCGATCTTGCGGCAGGTGGTGTCCAGCGCCGCGTGGCCGTCGACGAGATGCTCTCCCGCGGTCTTGACCTCCTTGGTCGTCCCCTTCTCCATGCCGATCTTTCCGAGGGGGTACTCCCACAGGCCCGCCGCCCGCACCTTGACCACGAAGTCCCGGTCCTGCTCGGTCAGCGGACCCCACTGGGTCTGGGCGATCACCCTGTCCTGGGCGGTGGAAACCTTGTCGAAGCCGAGCATCGCGGGATAGGCGAGCGCGACCAGGGTCAGGCTGAGCGCACCGCCCACGAAGAGCGTGCCCGTGGCATTCCGCGAAAAGCGCACCGTGGCTCCTGTCCGATCGGGGTTGTCCGGACCTTCAGTACGGACGAGGAGCCACGGGTGTTCATGATGCGTACGTCACTTCGCCGGTCCGCAACCCGTACGGACGCACAGCGCGAGACCTGACCCCCGACGCCCCGTCAGAATCGGGGAATGAGCCGGAAGACAGCCGCCCTGGGTATCACCGCAATCACCCTCATCGCATCGGCCTGGACGCCCGCCTCCGCGCACGGCGGCCGTGACCTCTGGGCCACCGTCACCATCGTGCCCGGACGCGAAGGCATCGTGGAGGCCGCCGGATACACCGGCCCCGCCCTCGGCGCGGGGTCACGGCTGACGTTCACCGCCCCCGAGGGCACCGAGGTCACCGACACCCCCCTCGACGCCCACGGCTACCGCGGCGCGGTCGACACCGACGGCGACAGCGCCACGTACACCTACACGGGCACCACGAACGCCGGTGCCTGGCAGGAGCACGCCTTCCCCTTCGTCCTCGCCGTACCGGCCGACGCGGTGCCCGGCACCCGGCTGACCGGCTGCGCGATGCGGCTCACGGACGCGCGCGGCACCCGCAAGGACCACGGAACCTGCGCGGTGACCGTCGGCCTGCCCGAACCGACGCTGACCCGGCCCGAGTCCGGGGTGCCGCTCGGCGCGCGGCCGGAGATGGCCGGGACCGCGTATCCGGGGGCGCAGGTGACCGTGCGGCACGAGGACGCGGAGGACGAGGGGGTGACGGGTCAGGGTCCGGAGCCGGGGGCCGAGGTGTGCACCACGACGGCCGGCGCCGACGGCGGGTGGTCCTGCCGGCCCGCTCTGCCGCTTCCCGCCGGTCCGGGACGGCTCCAGGCGACCGCTTCCCTCAACGGGGTCAGCGCGGTGAGCGAGCAGAGGAACGTCACGGTGGCGCCCGCCGCGCGGTGACGTCACGACGGGCTCGCGTGGGACACCCTGCGCAGCACCGTCGGATAGGGCAGGGCCGTGGCGAGCTCGCGCGCCCGGGCCGCACACCGCCCGGCCTCGTCCGCGCGGCCCAGTACCGCCAGCGCCGTCGCCTGCGCGGTACGGGCCTCGCACTCGGTGACGGCCTCGCCCGCCCCGGCGGCCCGTACGGCCTCCTCCGCGGCGAGCCGGGCGGCGCGCGCGGCATCGCCGGCCGTGAGGTGGGCCCAGGCGGCGATGACGGGGACGCCGGTGCCGGACACGGTGGCCAGCAGGGCGAGGGCGCGGTCGGGGCGGACGTCGCGGAGCGCCAACTCGGCCTGGGCGGTGCGTACTTCGTACTCGGCCTGGTGGTCGGGCCGGCGGGCCACACAGTGGGCCGCGCGGGTCAGCAGTTCCCGGGGGTCGGGGAGCGCGGGGCGGGGGCCGCCGCGCAGCTGGACGCGGGCGAGGGCGGTGAGGGCGTACGGCAGGGTGGTGCCGGGGCGGGCCTCGGCCTCCGCGACGGCGTCGGAGGCGAGGGCGGCGGCCGCTTCGAGCTCGCCCAGGAGGAGGTGCACTTCGGCGAGGTTGGCCTTCTCGAAGGCGGCGGCCTCCCAGTCTCCGCATCGGTCGGCGAGGTCGAGGGCTCGGGTTCCGGTGGCCAGGGCCTCGTGGAGCCGACCGGAACGTCGGGCGTGCTCACGCAGGATCGAGAGCACCGTCGCGAGGAGGCGGGGGTCGCCGTGTGCCTCGGCGTGCGGGAGGGCGGCGTCCGCTGCCGCACGGGCCTGGGGGAGCCTTCCGGTGAGGGCGAGTGATGTGGACTGTTGGGCCAGTGCACGAGCTCGCAGACCATGGGAGGTGACTTCGCCGTCGGCGGCTGCGGGCGCGTTGTGGCTGGTCGCGCCCCGCGGCGGAGCCGCACATCGATGCAGCCCCGCGCCCCTGAGGGCGTCACTCTCACCGGCGCTTTGTTCTGCCGTATGTGCCGCCCCCAACGAACCCTCGTAGTCGCCCGTCACGAAACACAGCACACCCCGCGCCAACCAGTGTCCCGCGACCGTCTCCGCCGACATCTCCTCGCTCGGGCGGTACGCGTCCAGCAGGCGGAACCCTTCCTCCGCCTCCCCCGTCCTGGCCAGCGTCTCCGCCAACTGGGCGGCCACCCGCACCTGTTCCTCCGTGCTGCCGTGTCTCCGCAGATCTGTCAGCGCCTCCCGCAGGACCCGTGCCGCGTCCTCGTGGCGGGCCATGCGGCGCAGGACGGCGGCGTGGTCGAGGCGGATGCGGGCGGCTTCGACGGCGACCGCGTCGAGGCGGGCGGTCAGTTCGCCGTAGTAGTGGTCGGCGGTGTCGTCGGCGCCGACGGCCGCGGCCCGGCGTGCCGCGAGGTGCAGATGGCCGGCGGCGCGCGGATCGTCGGCGCCCGTGAGGTGCGCGGCCACGGCGTCCACCGCGCCGGGACGGCGGCGCAGCAGCAGCTCGGCGTACGCGGCGTGCAGTCGGCGGCGCCGGGCGACCGAGAGGCGCTCCCGGCACACCAGCCGGATGAGCGGATGCCGGAAGCCCAGGCCGGGCACGGTCCGTCCGTCCGTCGGTACGGGCCGTTCCTCCAGTACGGCGGCGGCGAGCGCGGCGTCGATGCCGTCGGCCACTTCCGCCGTGGCGCCCGCGACCTCCTGCACCTCCGTCAGTGCCGCGACCCCGCCGCACGCCATCGCCACCGTCTCGATGACCTGGCAGGCGGCCGGGCTGAGGCGGGACAGGCGGTCGGCGACGAGGAGGCGGACGCCCTCCGGCGGGGTCAGATCCTCGTACCCGGACGTCCCGGATGTCGCCTTGGCCAGTTCCACGGCGAACAGGGGGTGGCCGAGGGAGAGCTCCCAGACGCGTTCCAGGGTCGTGGGGTCGGCGTCGCCGCCCCTCGCGTCCGCCGCCAGGTCCAGGCAGTCGGTGCGGTCCAGGCGGGGCAGGTGGAGCCGGCGGGCCGTTCCCTGGCGGACGAGGGTGTCGAGGAGGGTGCGGCGCGGGTCCGGCTCGGGGAGGTCCTCGGGGCGGTACGTGGCCAGGAAGCGCACCTTCGCGGACCGCTGGGTGCGGCGGGCGAGGCGGCTCAGCAGGTGCAGCGACGCCGTGTCGGCCGTATGGACGTCGTCCAGCACCACCAGCACACCGCCCGGTGCCGCCGCCGAGGCCAGCAGGCCGCAGACGGCGGCGAAGATCCGTTCGCGTTCGTACTCGGGGCCGCCGCCGCGTTCCGGCGCCGGGCCGATCTGGCCCAGCGACGGCAGCAGCGCCGCCAGCTCGGGGTATTCCGCGCCCGCCCGGGCCCGTTCGGCCGCCGGACGGCCGGCCAGCCAGCCCTCCAGGGCCTCCACGAACAGGCCGTACGGCGCCTGTTCCGCCGTGTCGTGGCTCGCGCCCCACAGCACGGCCGCCCCGTCCGCCGCGGCCCGCCGTGCCGCCTCCGCGGCCAGCCGGGTCTTGCCGATGCCCGCCTCGCCGCCGACCACGGTCAGGGCGGGGCGGGTGGGGTCGAGGAGGCGTTGCAGTTCGGCGCGGCGGCCGACGAAGGGCGAGGCCGCGAGGGTGTCGAGGACGGCGGGCGGCGGTGTCGGAGCGGCGGGAGCGGGACGTCGTACGTCCGTCCTGGGGGTGCCCAGCGCCGCGCGGTGCAGCGCCTCGGTCTCGGGTCCCGGCCGGATGCCCCATTCGGTGTCCAGCGCGAGGCGGCACTGGTGGTACTGGGCGAGGGCGCGGCGCCGCATGCCCTGGTGGAGGTAGGCGCCGATCAGGACCCGGTGGGCGCGTTCCTCGGCGGCGCTGTCGGCGAGGATCCGGCGGGCGGTGGCCGCGGCCCGTTCCGTCTCGCCGTCCGTCAGGTACGCCTCGGCGAGGGTGAGCCGTACGGAGTCGCGCAGGGCGTCGAGCCGCTCGCGCCGTGCCTCCACCCACGGGGTGTAGCGGTGCTCGGGGAGCAGCTCGCCGGTGAAGGCTTCGAGGGCGGCGGCCAGGTGGGCGGTGGTTCCGGTGCGCAGGGCCCGGTCGGCGAGGGTCTCGGCCTCGTCGGCGTCGATCCACACCGTGTCGGGCGCCAGCCGGAGCAGTGCGCCCTCGCCGATCAGGTACGAGGAGGGGGTGCGGGCGGTCAGCTCCGGCTCCAGGGCGCGGCGGGCGGCGTGCAGGGCGACGCGGAGGCTGCCGAGGGCGGCGGGGGTGCCGGCCGTGTCGGGCCAGCACATCTCGATGATCTCCTCGCGGTGTCTGACCCGGCCCGGGGAGACGGCCAGCAGTTCGACGAGGCGACGGGAGCTGGGGCGCGGCCAGCGATCGGCGACGGGAGCCCCGTCCGTGCGTTCGGTTCGGAAGCCGCCGAGCAGATACAGCCGCAGGACGGGCGTCGCCGGTCGGCGCACGGCACCGTCCGCCGTTTCCGCGTTTCTGCTGCTCATGTGGGCCGCACTCTAGCCCGGTTTCCTGTTTTGACCGGAATATGACCGGACAAACAAAATGTCCGGACATGTGAAACGCCCGGACGCATCACCGGAGGCCCCGCGGTGGGTGACCTCATCGGTCCCGCGGGGCTCCCGGCGTGTATCCCTACCCCCCACAGGAGGGATACGGCGGCTCCCGTCCCGAGGGGCATGACTCGGCCCTGCTCGTGGCCAATGTGTCGGAACAGGGCCGATGCGAGGGACTTTAGGCAGCGGGCGTTACTGGCGGATTACTGACACATGGGGTTCGGAATGCGGACAATTGCGTGCGTGATATCCCGTACTCCGAGGGCTCGTTGACGAAGCGTTGACCACTTCGCGGGAGATTCCAGACCCCTTTGCGGGAGAGTCGAAAGAAGGCCCGGCCCTAGATTCGGCGCATGCCCCCACACCCCCCTGCCACCCTTCCCGTGCTCCCCTACCGCAAGCCCACCAAGGGGCGCGACTACTGGGTCCTGGACGATGTCCTGCCCGACGCGGACGCCGTGCGGGAACGGTGTCTGGCCAAGGACGACTGGGTCGAGGGCTACCCGCACAAGCCGGAGGCATGGCCGGGGCTGCGGGCCATGCCGGGCCTCGAACCGGCCGAACTGGCCCGCGTCGAGCGGCTGGTGCGGCAGGCCACCGGCGCCAAGGAGCTGTGGGTCCAGCGCACACCCGGCGGCGGCACCCTCAACCACAACTGCGTCCAGGTGGTCGGCGAGGGCGAGAGCACGCCCCGTCCGCACACCGACTCGCGCAACCTGTGCCGGTACGCGGCGGTCCTCTACCTCAACCCCGGCGTCCCCAAGGACTGCGGGACCAGCTTCTACCGCCAGTCCCTGCCCGGCGGCCGACTCGGCGGCAACGTCGTGCAGGCCCCGCACAACAACCTCGTCGACGCGCTCGGCACCCGGTTCGTGGCGCCCGACGCCTTCGAGGAAGACGTACGCGTGCCGCACCGGTACAACCGGCTGCTGCTCTACAGCGCCAACCTGGTGCACAGCGCCACCGGTTACTGCGGCGCCACCCTGGAGGAGAAGCGGATGACGGCGGTCTTCTTCTGGATGGCGTGAGCCTTCGACGCGGGAGCCGGCGGCGGCTTCAGTAGCGGACCGCCCTGTCCACCTCCGCCTTCACCGCACCGGACAGATCGCGGTTGCTGCGGGCCGTCGCCTTCCCGGACCGGCCCGCCGGCACGTCGGGGGCGGTCACCGCGACCGCGTCCAGGAAGGTGCCGTCGCCGTCGGTGAAGTTCACCTGCACCAGGAAGGACTTCTGTGATCCCCCGGTGTTGGTCACCGTGACCTCGGCCTCGGCGCGCCCGCCGGAGGCGGTGACCGTGCCGAGCTTCACATCGCCCTTGACGTCGACGCCGTTCTTGACGTCGTCGAACCTCTCGCCGGCCTCCGCCGTCGCCGACGCGAACGCGTCCGCGCCCTGGGACGCGACGGACGCGGCCTTGCTCGCCACCGACGCGGGGGTGTCGTCGTCGGAGCAGCCGGCGAGGGCGGTGACCGCGGTGAGTGCGGCGGCCGCGACCACCGCCACCGGTGCCGTGCGGTAGCCCGTCATATCGCCTCCAGGGTGCTGCGGATGCCTCCAGTGAAGATCGGCCCGCCCGCGACCGCACCCCGGCCCTCACCCGTTCGGCCGTGCCCCCGTGGTGCCCGCCGGGGCCCGGGCAGATCGTCGAACCATGACACAGCAACCGCATCCGACCCCGTCCTCCACGACACCGTCCTCCTCGGCACCGCCCGTATGGGACAAGGACCACCAGCAGGCCGCGCCCACCCCCGCCGACATGCCGGCGGGCAGCGGGTTCGCGACCGGCGGGCTCGTCTTCGCCGGTGTCCTGATGCTGGTGAACGGGGTGATCGCGATCCTTCAGGGCATCTCCGCGCTCGCCACGGACGACGTCTACAACCGGATCGGCGACTACGTCTACAAGATCAGCCTCACCGGCTGGGGCGTCATCATGCTCGTCCTGGGCGTCGTCCTCGTGGCCGTCGGCTACGGCGTCCTCAAGGGCGCCTGGTGGGCCCGGATGACCGGCATCTTCCTGGCGTCGATGAGCATGGTCCTGCAATTCCTGTTCCTGCCGTACGCCCCCGTCTGGTCCGGGATCATGGTCGGCGTCGGCTTCTTCGTGATCTGGGCCCTGGCGACGGCGCCCCACGTGCCGGGCCGCGGTAACGCCCCGGCGGGGCGCTGACCCGGTCCGGATCCCTGACGACACAGATGTGGAGGGGCTGCCCCGGCGGGACGGCCCCTCCACGTCAGACCGTCACAGGTGTCCCAGACCGCCGCTGCCGAAGGATCCGCTGGACCCTGGCAGCCAGCGCTTTCGCTGCTGGTCCTTGCCTCGTTTACTGCCGCGCTGGAGCTGATACGGCATGAGCCGCTCCCGCTCCGCGAGCGGGACCACGTTCGGCTCCCGCATCTCTCTGATCTCGTGGATCGCGCCGGTGCTGGGAAGTCTGGGCTGCTCGTCCGGGCGGGGCCTGGCAAGTTCCCGGTCCTGCACCCGCATGCCGAACTGCACGGCCCAGATCAGTGCACCGGCGATGAACGCACCACCGACGAAAGCGGCGATCACGTTGAGCACATCGCTCCCCGCGGCCGCTACTACAAACGTTGCGGTACTCATATGGCAAGTATCGCCGAAATGACTCAAAAGGGCAGTCCTGAATTCGAGGAACCTGTCCACCTGCTGTCTTCGGGATTTCCGGGAACTCGGCTTTCCGCCGTGCCGTTGCCAACTAAAGGAACGGTAAACGGAGTTGGATTCCACGGAGGTCCCCACGATGATCCAGAACCCGAGCCGCAGAGCCGTCCTCGGCGGCGCCGCGGCCCTGGCCGCGCTGTCGGTGACGGCCGCCCCCGCCACCGCCCAGGCCGCCGCCTGGCCCACCGAGTTCCCGCTGCCGAACGGCTGGCTGCCCGAGGGCATCGCGATCGGCTCGAAGCCGTACGCCTACTTCGGCTCCCGTGGCAACGGCGGCATCTACCGCGTCGACCTGCGCACCGGCGAGGGCACGGTCCTCTACGCCGGAGCCCCCGGCCAGATCGCCGTCGGCCTGAAGATCGACCGCGACGGCCTGCTGTACGTCGCGGGCAACACCGGTGTCGCCCGCGTCCATGACGCGCGCACCGGCGAGGTCGTCCGCACCTTCCAACTGAGCGAGGCCAGCGGCCACTTCGTCAACGACGTCACCCTGCTCGGCGACCGTGCCTGGTTCACCGATTCCCGCGCCGCCCAGCTCTACAGCGTCCCCCGCGGCCGCGACGGCGCCGTCCGCACCCTCCCGCTCACCGGCGACTGGGTGCAGCTCCCCGACGTCAACAACGCCAACGGCGTCGTCGGCACCCCCGACGGCCGCGCCCTGATCGTCGTCAAGTCCACCCCGGGCGAGCTCCACCGCGTCAACCCGAGGACCGGCCACGCCACGAAGATCACGCTGGTCGGCCAGGACGCCGTCGTCAACGGCGACGGTCTGTGGCGCATCGGTCGCACGCTGTACGTCGTCCAGAACCGTCTCAACCTGGTGAGCGTCTGGGACCTGGACACCAGGGCCACCACCGCGACTCTGCGCACCACGATCACCGACCCGCGCTTCGACGTGCCGACCACGGCCGCCCGCTTCGGGGACCGGCTGTACCTGGTCAACGCCCGTTTCACGACCCCGCCGACACCGGAGACCACGTACGACGCGGTCGCTGTGTCCCTGTGACACCCCGGGCATGAGTTCGCCCTCTCCGGCCGCGCCGGAGAGGGCGAACGTCTGTACGTCGGGCGTCAGTCGACGGTACGACCTCGCCGGTACGCCGACAACGACACCGGCCCGAGCGAGGCCATCGACCAGATCCGCGACGCGGGCGTCCCGGTCGTGGTCCTGGACCCGGCGACGAAGCTGCCCGACGTCCGCACGCGGACCACCCACATCGAGCAGGCGCTGGGCGTCCCGGAAGCGGGCAAGGCCCTCAACTCCCGTATCGCCGAAGACCTTTCCGCGGCGAAGGCGACCGTCCCCGAGGGCAGCAGGCCCAAGGTCGCCTTCCTCTGCATGCGCGGCAGCGCGGCCGTCCACCTCATGGGCGGCAAGGGCTCCGGCGCCGACTCCCTGATCGAGGCCGCGGGCGCGGTCGACGCCGGGGTCGAGACGGGCCTGGACAAGCCGTTCACACCGCTCACCAGCGAGGCCCTCATCGCCGCCGGGCCCGACGTGATCCTGATGATGGACAAGGGCCTCGAATCGGTCGGCGGCATCGACGGCCTGGTTGGTCAGGATCCCGGGCATCGCCGAGACCCGGGCACCGTGGGTCATCGACATCCTTGCGGGCGCCGTCCACAGGGTGTGAACAATGCGTCGGCAACCTGCCCGTCGGCCGGCGGCGACCAGATGGTGAAGTCCCACCCCACGAAGGGAGTTCACCCCCATGCGCACCCGCATCGCGCGTCTCGTCACCGTCCTCACCGCCCTGCTGGCGGCGGCCTTCACAACGGCCGCCCCGGCACAGTCGGCCGACAACTGGAACCCGCCGTCCACCCTCGTACAGCCACTGAACGAGGTCTGGAACCACGTCGAGTCGACGTACCCGAACCTCTACGGCTTCCGCAATTACGGCTGGGACCAGGTCATGGCCAACAAGGGGAGCATCAACTACTGCGTCCGCTGGGAGTCCGACGCCCCCGTCAGCACCGCACTGCGCGACCAGATCCACGCCCAGCTGAAGAAGCAGTTCGGCAAGTGGATGGCCGCCATGCTCGACAACGGCACGGGCACCAACGCCTGGCCGTACACCAATGTGCCCGTCAACATCGTCGGCTGGGCCGTGAAGAACCGCTCCACGCTCCAGTGGACCGACAACTCGGTCGACATCTACGTCAACAACCTTGACGACGGCGGCGCCCCGCAGTGCGCCCCCGACTGCGGCCGCTTCTTCCACCAGGACGGCAACTACACGAAGTGCCCCGGCGGCGTCACCCGCCACTACGACCAGTCGCTGTGGCTCACCAAGGGCTTCCAGGGCGGCGCGGGCGGCGACTGGGGCCAGCGTGTCGGCCAGGAGTACTTCACCGGAGCCCTCGGCCAGGAGAACATCCATATCTATCTCCACGAAGTCGGCCACACCTTCGGGCTCGACGACTTCTACGACTGGACGCCGACCGGCCAGTGCTGTTTCCTCATGAAGGCCGGATCGGCCACGCAGATCACGGAGTTCGACAAATGGATGGCGCGTGACTTCTGGCGTCATCTGAAGAGCCGCTACGGGCTCTGACCTGTTCTGTTCGAGGAGCGCGGGTGGACGACGCGGAGAGGACCCCGGTCCTGGTGACCGGCGGCAGCGGCTTTGTGGGCAGCCACTTGGTGAAACGGCTCCTGGAGCGCGGCCATCGGGTCCGTACGACGGTCCGCGCCGCCGCCGACTCGCCGAAGACCAGGCCCCTGCGGGCGATGCAGGCCGAATTCCCGGACAGGCTCGACCTGTTCGAGGCGGACCTGCTCGCCGAGGGCTCCTTCGACGAGGCGGCTCAGGGCTGCGGGACCGTCTTCCACGTCGCCTCCCCGTTCCTCGTACCGGAGAGGATCAAGGACGGCCGCAAAGACGTGGTGGAGCCCGCGCTCCTCGGCACCCGCAATGTGCTCGGCACCATCGACCGCACCCCGGCCGTCCGCCGGCTCGTCCTCACCTCCACCGTCGGCGCGATCTTCGGCGACTACGCCGACGTACTGGAGATGAAGGACGGGATCCTCACGGAGGAGTACGTCAACACCACCAGCACGGTGGAGAACAACCCCTACCACTATGCCAAGACGGTCGCCGAGCAGGCGGCCTGGGACGCGGCGAAGGCGCAGGACCGCTGGAGCATGGTGGCGGTCAACCCGGGCCTGATCCTGGGCCCTTCGCTCACCCCCGCCTCGGAGTCCGGCAGCCTCTTCCTCCTGGAGGAGCTCTTCAACGGCTACTTCTTCTACGGCGCCCCGGACTTCAGCTTCACCACCGTCGACGTGCGGGACGTCGCGGACGCGCACATCGCCGCGGCCGAGAACCCGCGAGCACACGGCCGCTACATCCTCGCGGCGCCGACCATGACGTCCTTCCACGACATGTCCCGCATCCTGCGCGCCGAGTACCCGAGGAACCTCCGGCTGCCCCGGACCCGGCTGCCCCACTGGCCGGTTCGCGTCCTCGGCCCGGCGTTCGGCCTCACCCAGGACTACATCCGCAAGCACCTCGGCATCCGCTTCGAGGTCGACAACAGCCGCAGCATCGACGAACTGGGCCTCACCTACCGCCCGATCGAGGAGACGGTCCTGGACCACTACCGGGCGTGGCGGGCATTGTCGGGATGACCTGGTCCGGCCCGGCGGCCGCGGGGAACTGCGCGAGCAACCCCCACCGGCTCGCAGGTTCATCACCACCCTCCCAGCGGAGCGGCTACGCCGGTATGTCGCGGGGTACGACCGTCACCCGCCGGAAGTTGCAGGTGGCCGCGGACTCGCCGGCCTGTCCCTGATACGCCTTGAGGGCCATGCTGACCAGGCTCAGCAGCAGGTCGACGTCGGTGTCGCAGTCCAGGTGGACGGTGACCCAGCGGGAACCGGGGACCAGGTGGATGGCGGTGGACCCCTGGAGGTCCCTCGCGAAGCGCTCGATCGTGCGGCCGGTCAGATGCAGGTCCACGTCCCGGTCGGAGTGGAAGTGCACGATCTCGCCGTGCGGGGAGCGCAGGGCCCGCCCGGTCCCGCAACTGGGGTGACCCGTGCGGAGGTCGGGCCAGACGTGGAGGCGCTCGAAGGCGCGCTCGGCGAGAGTCATGAGCCCATCGTCGCCTGCTCACCCCCGCGCAACCAGGGGTTGAGGCAAAAGTAACCGGGGCGTGAGGTGTCCGGGCGGGCGCCGCCCGATCGATGGATTTCCTTCCCAACAGGCAACCTGAACACCCTCTTTACCGGTCTCACAGATCGCTCACAGGTTGCCGGAGTGCATGTGGGGCCGCATGGGGGTGCGTCCACACCGTCGGCCGCCCGTGGGTTGTCCAGTCCGATGCCCCTGACCAGGGCACTCGCAGACGAGGAACCGATGACCAGTCAGCAACACCGCAACCGCAGCCGTTGGAAGCGCCCCGCGCTCGCCGCCGGCGCCGCGCTCACCGTCGTCGTCACCGGAGCCGGAGCGGCGCCCGGCGCCGGGGCCGCGCAGGCCGCCACACCCGGCAAGCCGAAGCTCAAGCTGATCGCCGCGTCGAACTCCGTGACGCTCGACCGGTGGCAGGGGGAGCCCGGGGTCTACCTGGACCTCGGCACGTATGTCACCGTCGACAACGCGCCCCTGGAGTTCAAGGTGACGCGCAAGTCGTACAAGGACCCCGTCGTCGCCAAGCAGGTCTTCCGCCACGGCGGCACGACGACGACCAAGGCGCTGCCCACCGGGCTCGTGAAGGACTTCTCCGGGCTCCCCGGGTTCCTGGAGGTGTCCGTCAAGGACGCGAACGGGACGGAGGTCGCCAAGAGCAAGGGGAACTTCTGCCCCAACAACGCCTCCGGCCGGCTCCGGCCGGAGGCGCCCGCCACCTCGCACTATCCGGAGAGCTGCCCCACCAACCCGTTCACCCTCGGGTCGGTGTGGGGTGTCGAGAAGGGCTGGGCGTCCAACTCCAGCACCGTCGACTACGACAAGCCCGTGGACCTGCCGGTGGGTGAGTACACCGCGAAGGTGTCCGTGGCGAAGAAGTACCGGGACCTCTTCGGGATCCCGAACGACTCGCCGACCATCAAGGTCACCGTCCGGCAGCCCAGCGAGAACGGCGGCGTCGGCCGCGGCATGACCGCCCACCAGGGCGGCGCGCACGGCTCGGCCCATGGCTCGGCTCACGGCTCGGCCCAGGGGATGGCCCACCACTACGGCCCGCGCGGCGCCGACGAGCCCACCCCGGGAGCCCTCTCCCACGCCCTGGAGGACCGTGGCCTCGCCCACCACCTCGGCGACGGCCCCGGCCACACCGACGGTTCGCGCATCGCGGCCGCACTGCGTCCCAACAGCACCCGGCCCACCGGACGGGCCGGTGTCCCGGCCGACGTGCCCAAGCCGGACCTGCGTTCCCTCCCGGCGTGGGACATCGCCATCACCGACGGCGAGGACGGCGACGTACCCGGCAAGGACTACCTGGCCTTCAGCGCCAACGTCTGGAACGCCGGCCCCGCACCGCTCGTCGTGGACGGCTTCCGCAAGCCGGGCGCCGATCTGATGGACGCGTACCAGTACTTCTACGACGCGAACGGCAAGCAGGTCGGCTACACGCCCACCGGGACCATGGAGTGGGACCCGCGCATCGGCCATGAGCACTGGCACTTCACCGACTTCGCCAGCTACCGGCTGCTGAGCGAGGACAAGACGAGGGAGGTGCGCAGCGGCAAGGAGGCGTTCTGTCTCGCCAACACCGACGCCGTGGACTACACGGTGAAGAACGCCAACTGGAAGCCGTACAACACGGACCTGTCGACCGCGTGCGGTGAGCAGAACTCCATCTCGGTCCGCGAGGTCCTCGACGTCGGCTCCGGCGACACCTACACCCAGTACCGTCCCGGCCAGTCCTTCGACATCACGGACCTGCCGAACGGCACGTACTACATCCAGGTCATCGCCAACCCGGAGAAGCGCCTCCAGGAGACGAACCTGAAGAACAACGTCGCCCTGCGCAAGGTGATCCTGAGCGGCGAGCCGGGCAAGCGCACGGTCAAGGTACCGCCGCACGACCTCATCAACGCGCGGTAACCGAACGGCTTGATACCGGCGCGGGTGTAGCCGCCCCCTGCGGGCACGCGGCGACACTCGCGCCCCCGGTCGCCCCGATCGCCTCGGTCATTCGGCCGAGAGCGGGAACGCGGCCCTGGTCTCCCACCCATGCCCCGCACGCGGCCCGGCCGTCAGCTCGCCGCCCAGTGCCGTCACCCGTTCCTTCAGCCCGACGAGTCCGAAGCCGCCGCCGTGCGCCGCATCCGGGAGCGGGGAGCCGCCCCGGCCGTCGTCGGCCACGGACACGGTCAGACGGCCGCCGTCGAGGCCCAGCCGGACGGTGACCTCGGTCGCGTCGGCCGCGTGCCGGCGTACGTTCGTCAGCGCCTCCTGCACGACCCGGAAGGCCGCCGCCTGCACCTCGTGCGGCAGGTCGTCCGGGACGCCCCCGCGGTCCAGGGTGACCTTCTGGACCGGACCGCCGAAGCGTTCCACCAGGTCCTCGATGCCCGCGAGGTCTCCCACCGGGCGCCGGTCGGCCTCGTCGGCGTCCCGCAGCACACCGACCGTGCGCCGCATGGACGCCAGCGCCTCGGTCGCGGCGCCCTCGATGCCCGCGAGGACCGGATCGAGGTCCTCGGGCTGGGTGGTCGCCATCATGCGGGCCACCTGGGTCTGGACGAGGATGCCGGTCACGTGATGGGCCACGAAGTCGTGCAGGTCGGCGGCGATGGCGAGGCGTTCCTCGCGGCGGGTCTCGGCGACGGTGACGGTACGGCGGTAGTCGAGGGACCGCAGATAGGCCGCCAGGGAGGCGACGAGACCGGCCAGGACCAGACCGACCAGGACGTAGCCCGTGGCCTGGCCCGAGGTCAGCTGCCGGGAGTAGCGGGCGGGCTGGGCGAGCACGGCCGCCAGGTCCAGCAGACCGCACACCACGGCCCAGCGCGGCGGGCAGTGCCGTACCGCGACGAACAGCAGACACAGCAGGACGGCGACCTCGCCCGGGCCGAAGGGGGCGCCCCGGTCGACGGAGAGCGCCGACGCCGTGTACAGGAGGGAGACCAGGGCGGGCACGGCGGTGCGCAGCTGCGGGGTGAGCCGGTCGGGCCGCCGTGCGGCCGGCCACAGCAGCGCGGTCAGGCCGACGGCGAGGACGGCCGCCGGGCGCCCGACGCCGTAGCCCCCGTCCAGCGTGACCGTCACGTCGACGGAGCACAGGGCGAGCAGCGCGCCCACGACGGCACCGCGGGCGCAGCCCCGGGGGGAAGCGGACTTCATGGGGATCACCGTATGCGCGCAGGTCCGGTCGCGGGATCGGCCGAACGGCCGAGGAGCGAGACCGGGGGGAGGGGCGATGCTGGAGGTCCCTCTCACCTCAGGAGCACGTGCGCCATGCCGGACAGCAGATTCCTCCTCGGTGTCGTCGGCGGTGCCGCCGCGGTGCTGGCCCTCGGCGGGATCGGCACCCATCTGCTTTCGTCCACCGAGTCGACGACCTCGCTGGACGCGTACGACACCGTCACGGTCGACGGCCACAAGGCCCTCGCCCCGAACATCGTCGCCGGCCGCACCGAGAGCCTCTACCACCCGCTCCCCTGGGTCGGCGTGAAGGTCCACGTGTCCTGCCCCGAGGGCCTGAAGGCACAGGCCGGGGCGACCCTCACCTGCACGGGCCGGCGCACCGACGGCACGACCCTCGACATCCCCGTGAGGGTGGTGAGGGTGACGGGCCCGCACCTCACCTGGAAGTTCGAGCGCTGATCAGCCGACCCGCAGCGGCAGCTCGCGGCGGGGGCGAGAAAAGCCCCGGCGCGCACCCCCCGCTACCCCTGCCACACCCCACGCACCGCCTCCACGACCCGCTCCGCCTGCGCCCGCCCCGCCAACGCCGCCCCCACCCGATGCGCATCGGAGGTCAGGTCCCGCCCCATGGCCCGCCGCGAGGCGGCATCCGGCACGAGCAGGCTGACAGCGCCACCCCCGGCACGGAGCTCGGCCGCCTGCCGCTCCGCACCGGGGTGCGGCCCGACAGCCTTCGCGACCGGCGCGACGGCCAGCACCCGCTCATACCCACGGGCCAGTTGGAGATTGGCCGTGGACCGACTGCCCCCGTCGATCCAGCGCCGCCCACCGACGGAGACAGGAGAGAAGACCAACGGCACCGCACAACTCGCGGCGACCGCCTCGACGAGTGCGACCTTCGCATCGCGGTCGAACGCCTCCACGGCCCCCGTACGAGCGTCGACCGCGGCGATCCGCAGCCCGACCCCCGGCCACTCCTCCACCCCGCGCAGCACCTGCCGCACCAGCGGGAGCACATCGGCCCCGGCCCCCGCGGCCAGCGCGGCCCGCCCCAGCCGCCGTACGGACCGCTCGGGATCCCGGGATCCCAGCGCCGCCCACAGAAAGCGCGTCGTCTGTGCCGCGGTCACGCTCAGGACCAGCCGGTCGGCCCCGCTGAGCTGACGTTCGTACAGCTCACGCGGCGGCTCCCCGTACGCCAGCCGGGTGCCGAAGACGGCCCCGGCCGAGGTGCCGATGACGACGTCGGCACGGGCGAGGTCGACACCGCCGTCCGCGAGGCCGGCCAGCACCCCCGTCAGCCACGCGCCCCCGACCGGCCCCCCGCCGCCGAGCACCAGTGCCGTCCCGCCCATGCCACGCCTCTCCCCCGAAAGAAATGGGGAGCACCCCCCACTTCGTGTTCCGAAGATAGCATCACGACCGGGGAGTGCTCCCCACTTGAGTACGGAGGGCAAGACATGGGCGCACTGCGACGCGACGCGCGGCGCAACCGGGAACTGCTGACGGAAGCGGCACACGACGTCTTCACCGAGCACGGCCTCGACGCACCGCTCGACGTGATCGCCCGCCGCGCCGGCGTGGGCAACGCGACCCTCTACCGCCACTTCCCGACCCGCGCCGCCCTCATCGACGCCGTCTTCCGCGACCAGCTGACCGGCACGATGACGGCGGGCGAGGAGGCGAGATCCGCCCCGGACGCCTGGACGGGCCTGACCGCCTACCTGGACGCCGTGTTCACCACCCTGGCCGCCGACCGCGGCACCAACGACCTCATGACCACCCGCGTGGACGGCGTGGACTCCCTGACGGCCGTGCACGCCCACAACCGCGAGACGCTGGAACTCCTGCTGCGCCGCGGCCACGCGGAGGGCACCGTCCGCCCCGACGCCACCGTCGAGGACGTCCTGTTCACCCTGGCCGCCCTGGGCCGCGCGGTCCCCGCCCTGACCGCCGCGACGACCCCTGACACCTGGCGCCGCCCGCTGGCCCTGCTCCTGGCGGGCCTGCGCACCGACGCGCTCCGGTCCCCCCTGCCGGGCGCGGCCCTGACCCCCGCCGAACTGGGCGACGTACTCCAGGAGTTGGGCCCGCACCGCACGGCGTGAGGACGGGCCCGCCCACCCGCCGACCCCTCACTGGGTCAAATGTGAAACAAGGCGTGGTGGGTCGGGGAGATTCGGTACGGGTCTCCTGTGAGCGGTTTTGGCGCGAGACGCTCGAAGCGCTCCGCCGCTCCACTGCTTGGAAGGCACGTCAGTGAACGTTCGTACCGCCCCCCACAGAACCGCCCTCCTCACCGTCGCCTCGGCGCTGCTGCTCACCTCCTGCGGTGTCGTCGACGCCGTCAGCGGAAGCGAGAGCTCCGCGAGTCCGAAGAAGGGCGACGACATCACGGTGGGCCTGCTCCTGCCCGACAAGGAGACCAAGCGCTTCGAGAAGTTCGATTACCCCCTCATCAAGACGCGGGTCGCCGACCTCACGCACGGCAAGGGCACGGTCCGTTACGCCAACGCCCTGGCGAGCGCGGACAAGCAGAGCCAGCAGTTCGAGCAGATGATCGCGGCCAAGGTGGACGTCGTCCTGGTGGACGCCGTCGACGCCAAGGCCATCGCGCCGGACGTCCAGAAGGCGAAGGACGCGGGCATCCCCGTCATCGCGTACGACCGCCTCGCCCAGGGTCCGATCGACGCGTACATATCGCACGACAACGAACTCGTCGGCGAGGTACAGGGCCGCTCCATCCTGGAGGCGCTCGGCGACAAGGCCGAGTCCAGCAAGATCGTCATGATGAACGGCTCACCCGCCGACCCCAACACGGCCCTCTTCAAGGCCGGCGCGCTCAGCGTGCTCGCCAGTCACGTGGTCATCGCCAAGTCGTACGACACCGAGGAGTGGAAGCCGGAGATCGCCAAGGCCAACATGACCAAGGCCATCCAGGCGGTCGGGCTGAGCAACATCTCCGCGGTCTACTCGGCCAACGATGGCATGGCGGGCGCCGTCATCGACGCGATGAAAGCCGCCGGCGCCACCAGGATCCCACCCGTCACCGGCCAGGACGCCGACCTCGCGGCGGTGCAGCGGATCCTCTCCGGCGAGCAGTACATGACCGTCTACAAGTCCTTCCTCGAGGAAGCCAACAACGCCGCCGAAATGGCCGTCGCCAAGGTCAAGGGCCGCTCCATCGAGTTCGACTCCCTCGCCCAGGACTCGGTCAACAGCCCGACCGAGCAGGACATCCCGTCGATGCTGGTGCCGGTCGTCGCGCTCACGAAGTCCAACATCAAGGACACGGTGATCCGGGACGGGGTCTACACGGTGAAGGAGATCTGTACGCCGGAGTATGCGGCGGACTGCGAGGCGGTCGGGCTGAAGTAGGACTGGGGGCTGGAGCCGGCGGAACGGTTCAGCACACTCGTTCGAGTGAACGGGCGGGGCATTCCGGCGCCCAGGGCGCGTGGGCTGCCCCATCGTTCTGCCGGGGCACCCGGCGCGGGCTTAGCCTGGCATCAGTGCGACGAGGAGAACCAAGGATGAGTGCCGAACCCATTTCGGAGCTGGTCATGGAGCCGAAGCAGGACCCCATCGATTTGTTGATCGCGCTCGAGGAAGCGTCTCAGGCGCCTGCTCGACCCGAGTACGTCGAGGGGATGGCCATCCTGCCACCGCAACCGAACCACAAGCACAACGCCGGCGCTTTCAAGCTGGCCGTCCAGTTTTTCAACGCTGAGCTTGGCTTGGCAGGCATGGGCAACGGCTACCGGGCCGCCTACAAAGACGGTCGCACCATGGCGTTGACCGTCCCGGACTTCTATGTCCTCCGTCGCGAGCCGACCGAACTGGACGAGTCGTACTGCAAGGCCCACAAGGGGTGGTACCCCATCGACATGATCGAGCTGGTCGGCGAGGTCACGTCCACCAACCACGAGACCGACACCGGACCCAAGCTGCGCGCCTACGCCGCCGCGGGAGTCCCTGTCTACGTCCTCATCGACCGCCATTCCAAGACGGCCCACTGCTACACGAACCCGGTCCTCCCCGGCGACGACCCGACCGAGGCCTACTACGACACCGACACCAAGGTCAGCCTCGGCCGGCCCCTGCCGCTTCCGGCGCCGTATCCCACGCTGGAGACGGCGCCGTTCCTGGAGGTCTGACGGGTCAGAGTGGTCCGGGGGGCGCTGTGTTCGGTCGCTGCACGACTCGGACGGTGCGGGGCCGACCGACGAGATTGTCAACGGTGTGCCGGGTGTCGGGGTGGTCCTCGCCGAGTACGCGGCGTTGCCGGTTGAGTGTGTCCTCGGCGAGGGCGCGGGCCCGTTCCGTGTCGCCGAGGGTCTCGAGGTAGACGGCGAGATTGCCGGCGGTGCGCAGGGTGTCGGGGTGGTCCTCGCCGAGTACGCGGCGTTGCCGGTCGAGGGTATCTGTGGCGAGGTCGCGGGCCTCTTCGGTCTGCCCCAGCGCTTCGAGGCAGACGGCGAGTCTGCCGGCCGTGCGCAGGGTGTCGGGATCGTGCTCGCCCAGCACTTCCTGTTGCCGGGCCAGGATGTCGACCTCCAGGTCGCGGGCCTCGGAGTACATGTCCATTTCGGCGTAGGCGCGGGCCAGGTAGGCGGCTGCCCACATGGTCGCCTCGGCGAGGGCGCCGAAGTGCTCTGTCCAGGTCCGGTACAGATCCTCCAGACGCGGCAGCGCGGCGCGGGCCCCTCCGTGGTCCATCAGATACCAGCAGGCTTCACAGGCCGCGTACCGGACGGAGGGTGAAGTGAGGGCGTTGGGGCTGATGGCGAGCAGGTGCGGCACCAGCGCGGGCCAGCGTGACCAGCTGTCAGTGTTCGCTGCCTGGCCGGGGTAGGCCGATGTCAGCAGGGCACTGGCATCGCGGGCGGCCTGTGTGCCCTCGTCGTCGAGGCGGTCGCGCAGGACGGCCTGGGTCAGGCGGTGCACCTGGATGCTGCCCCCGGCCACCCGGGCCAGCCCCAGCCGTTCCAGCGCTGTGAGGATCCGCCGGAAGGCTCGCGGGTAGGACAGCTCCCGCACCAGTGCTCCCCCGCCACCGTCCTCCCCCGCACCGGCCTTTTCCGGGTCGCAGGTGTGCAACGGGAAGGGCTCCGGTGCCAGCAGGGCGCACGCTCGCAGCAGGGCGGCCGCCAAGGGGTCCCGCTCCTTCAGGAGGTCCATGCTGAAGGTCAGCTGGTCCGTCAGGGACCTCGGATAGTCGAGCGGAATGCCGTCGCCGACCGCCGTACCGGCATGGTGTTCCAGCTCCCGCAGGAACTGGTCCGGGGTGAAGATGTACAGGGACTCCGCGGCCTGCATCAGTGCCAGCGGCAGATCGCCCAGGGCCTCGGCCAGCCGATGCGCGTCCCGCCGGCTCAGGCCCTGGCTGCCGGAGCGCAGCAGGGAGATCGACTCCGCACGGGACAGGACGTCGACGTCGACCGGTGTGGCGATCTGGTGCCAGTGCGGGTTGCGGGAGGTGATCAGCACATGCCCGTCACCGGTCGGCAGATGCCTGGCGAGTGCGGCCGGGTCCTGGGCGTCGTCGAAGACGATCAGCCAGCGAGACCGGGTCCGCAACTCCATGCTGAGGTTCTGCACCGCGATGGGCCCAGGGGTGCTGGGATCGGCACGGCCGATGGCCACCGCGAACGAGGCCAGTTGGGCGGGGACCGACATGGACTCCCCCGCCTCCACCCACCAGACCCGGTCGTACTCGCCGCTGAACCGATGGGCGTACTCGATGGCCAGATGGGTCTTGCCCACGCCGATCTGCCCGCCCAGGGACAGCACCGTTCGCACATCTGTCAGCCGGGTCCGCATCTCTCCCAGCAGGTCGTCCCGGCCCGTGAAGCGGGAATTGCGCGGGGGAACGTTCCACACCTGCGGAAGACTCCCAGGCAGCCGTGGTCCTGCCTCCCCGGACCTGCGCGACCGGCCACCCCCCGGGAACTCGGGTGCGCTGCCGGGCCGGGCGCCCCGACCTGCCACCGCATGCAGCAGCCTGTCCCGCGCCGCCTCCTCGTCCGACCCGAACAGGTCGGTGAACACCAGCTCGCGCAGAGCCGGCGGCGGGCTGGTGGCGTCGATGCGCACCGGGACGAGCCGCTCCCGCGCGGCCAGATCCGTGATCCACGCCTCCGTCACGGACCAGTCCACTTCGAGATACGCCCGCGAGAGCAGGGCCACTGTCCGCCCACTCTCGCGGTGACCGCGCCCGTCCAGTTCGACCTCGTACCCGGCGTCCGTCAACTGCCAGGCCACCCACTCCGCCCAGGCCCGATCCGTACCCGCGGAGGAGATGAGCAGGCGTTCGTCCGGCGGGTGATCTCCGTATCCGGGTGCCGAGCTCGGAGAGCCGTTGCCCTGAAGCCTGGCTCTGATCGTCCTAGCCACGTCCGGCAGGCCGGCGGCGGAAAGTTTGAAGGCCTGGATCGACTGGACGATGGTCGGCAGATCGCGCACGACACCCCGGGGGGTCACGACGGGAAACAGGACACGGTCCGCCTGTTCGTCCAACGTCTGCCGCAGGAAGTGGTTCAGCTCGCCCTGCTGAAACGAACCCACGGTGTCCCGGGCGAGCAGGATGAAGTGCCGACAGGTGGCGATGGCTGTCCGCAGATCCTCAAAGTGGCCGCCGGGACGCACCTCCGTCGGCAGTGAGTAGCTGGAGAACCCCTCGGCGGCCAGCAGCCCGGCCAGTAGCCGCGCGTCATCGCTCGTGTTCGGCGCGCTGCTGATGAAGAAGTCGTACGGATACCCGCCGCCCCGCCGCCCCGTCCTGATCGCGGCATCCACGTAGGAATCCCGACTCTCGGTGAAGAGTCGAACATCCTCCAGATGCCGCGCGATCAACCCGGCGATCGACGCGATGCTGTAGCTGATGAGCTGAGGATTCCTGAAGTCCTCCGTCAGAACCGGGAGTTCCTCCCCGAACGACCAGTACGCCGAGTACGGCACCGTGCAGTGATCCAGCACCCGCTCGACCGCCGCCCCCTCCGGAACCCAGGCGTTGTAGCTGGACTTGAGCGCGGGCTGGAGCTTCCGTCGCCAGTCCGCCGCCCGCTCGTACTCCTCGCTCATGTCGAACCGGCAGAGCAAGGGAAGTGTCAGCAACCGGGAGCGGTCGTACGGCAGCCCGTTGCGTGCCTTGGCCGCCCTCCCCACCACCTCCAGAACGCCGTCCACGTTCTGCTGGTTCGCGGTGAAGGCGTACGCCAGGATGTGCGGCAGCTGAGCCGTGCAGATACCGCCGGAGTCCGAGATCCCGGTCCTGCTGTCGACGAAGATGACGTCGTACGACTCGATCCAGCGCCGCCGCCAGTCCTCCAGCACGTTGCCGAAGTCCCGCTCCTCGTACAGGGCGTCCCAGTCGATGCCCTGCACGTTCGGGATGTAGTCGCCCCCGACCCCGCCCGCGGCGATGAGATCGAGCCGCGAGCCGTCCGGGAAGGTGACCGGAGTGATGTGCCCCAGCGCATCCACCGGCTGCCCGTCGCGAGCGCCCAGCACCATTTCCACCAGCCCGGTCTCCGGGCTCTCCATATGGGGGCGGAAGTAGTAGTGAAGGCCGGGGGCCTCCAGATCCCAGTCGATGCAGAGGACCCTGTATCCCCACTGGGCGAGCAGTGTGGCGGTGTTGGAGAGCAGAAAGCTGCGGCCCACTCCGCCTTTGTAGGAGTAGAACGTCACGACCTTGCCGTCGAGTTTGTTCATCACAACCTCGGCAGACGGCTCTGGGGAATCTTCCGATAGGCCTCCGGACGGTCGACCGGCCAGTCGGCCTGCCACTCCGGCGCGCAGTCGATGAGCGACGCGACCTCCTCGGCCACGGTCCGCATTTCCCGCTGGAACGCCACGTAGTCGGGAGTGTTCCGGAACTGCTCACCGTCGTGCCCGTACTTGCTCAGGTCCCTGCAGTGCTGGGTCGCCTGGGCATCGGGGTGGAAGTGGTCGCCGTCCGCGAACCTGATCGGGTAGATCAGGGTCGGCGCCTCACCGTTCGTCTCCCCCAGGACCTGCTGACGCTTCCGCATGCTCGTCCACTCCGCCATGCACCACTCGGAACGGAAGTAGGGCGGCGACCATATCGCCACGAGACAGCGGCTTTTCAGGAGGGCGTCTTCGAGTTTCTCCGGCCAGCGTGTTCCCACCGGGATCTCGTAATCCACGAAGATCCGGGGGTCGTTGGGTAACACGTCCCACAGGGACTTCGTCAACTCTTCCTGGAAATGATTCTTCACCCAGTCTTTTACATGCCCTCTGTGGCTGTAACTGATGAAGACGTCGTACTCGTAATCCACCCCGCGCTACCTCTGGGCGACAAAGGCGGCCCAGGCGCCCGGAGCGACGGCGAGCTGCGGACCGGCCGGGTTCTTGGAGTCACGAACGTGCACTGCGGTCGGCTGGGTGGCGACCTCCACGCAGGCACCGCCTTCGTCACCGCTGTAGCTCGACTTGAACCACTGAAGTGCCGTGTCGCTCATCGCTCTCCCAGCAGACGGTCCAGCAGATCCCTCGTGTCCTCGGGGGTGAGGGCCTGTGACCGCAGCATCGCATATTTCTGGTTGAGGATCGCCACCTCGCCCTGATCCGCGATGAGTTGGCTTCCGCGCTGCGTTTCCATGTAGGCGAGACGCTGGTGTTCCGGGGTCTCCAGGAGGATGAACGGCCCGTTGAGCCCCGCATGGGTGGTGCGCTTCAGCGGCAGCACCTGGAGCATGAGCCCCGGGAGTTCGGAGCACGAACGCAGGTGCCGCAACTGCTCGACCCAGACCTCCGTCCCGCCGATCGGCGCGTTCACGACCGGTTCCCAGATCACGAAGCTGGTCATCGGCCGATCCTTACGGTGCAGGATCGCCCGCCGCTCCGTACGCCCCGCCACCAACTGCGCGATCTCGTCCTCGTCGTAGACCGGCACGCGACTGCGGAAGACGGCCTCCGCATAGGCATCCGTCTGGAGCAGGCCAGGCAGCACCTGGCTCTCGTACCACGAGACCGCGATGGCCTCCCGCTCCCGTTGCAGAAACTCCTCCGCCCACAGCGGGACGAGATCCACCTCCGGCATCTTGCTCAACGCGACCGACAACGCCCCTTTCGTGTCGAGGAGTTCATCGAGCCGCGCGGCGACGTCCGGCATCAACCGCCGTCTGCCCTGCTCGATCGAGGCGACGGTCTGCTCCCCGAGGCCGAGCATGTCGCCCAGCTGCTGCTGCGTGTACCCGGCCGCCGTCCGGAAGACGGCGAGCAGCGCGCCCACCATCCTCATCGCGGAGGCGTTCCTGCGTGCGGTCCGTGACCGTGGACCTGTCGTCGTTCCCATGGCGTTGAACTCCCCCGCCGCGCCCGTACGTTCACCGCGACGCACCCGTACAAACGCGTTGTACGGGTGCGCACAGGGTTCCATGATGGATACGGAGAGTGACCCGCGTCAGGGGAACGCCGGGATCAGCCCTCCTTGGGCCCCGCGGACTGCACCACCTCGAAGGACCACAGCGTCGCCCCGGTCGCCGCGGGCTTCTGCTGCTCCCCGCCCTGGGCGCCACCGCCACCGTGGGAGGCCCCCATCTGGGACCGCCACTTCTCGAAGTCCTCCTCGGAGCGCCACCGCGTGTACACGAGGTAGGTGTCGGTGCCCTCCACGGGCCGCAGCAGCTCGAACCACTCGAAGCCGTCCGACCCCTCCACCGCCCCGGCCCGCGCGGCGAACCGCTTCTCCAGGACTTCGCGCTGCTCTTCAGGAACCGTGAGTACGTTGATCTTGACGATGCTCATGCCCCCATTGTCCGCTACGCACCAGGTGTTTCAGTTGTGATCACCGGTACGTACACTGCGTCCATTCATCAGCGGCCCGCCATGGGGGTGGCAGGCCTGTCCCATGGGGGGACCTCATGCGTAGAACGACGATCGGCGCTGCCCTGACGGGCGCGCTCGCCATGGCCGCGCTCCTCGTGCCGGGAGCTCAGGCGGACGAGGTGGTGGGCAACGCCGACGCCGGGGCCTTCCGGATCACCGGCGGGGGTGGCTCGGGCAACGACGTCGTCCTGGGTGTCACGGACTCGCGGAAGATCACCGTGAGCCTTACGGCGAGCGACGACTCCGGCATCGACGTCGCGGACTTCACGCTCTATCACGGCAGGAGCCTGGCCACGGCCGACGCGGTCCTGAAGGCCGCCGAGACGACACCGGTCTGCGAGGCCGACGGGACCACCTCCGTCTGCACCAAGCACTACACGGTCGACCCCCGGCGCGACCTGAGGAACTCGCTGGCCGGCATCTGGAATGTCGCCGTGGACGTCCGCGCCAATGACGGGGACTACACGACGTCCGACGGCCACACCACCTTCTTCATGAAGCGCTACGCCAAGCTGACCACCAACGCCTCCCCGGAGCCGGTCGCCAAGGGCGGCACGCTCACCGTCTCGGGCAAGCTCACCCGGGCCAACTGGGACAGCCACGACTACCGCGGCTACGCGAATCAGAACGTCTCGCTCCAGTTCCGCAGGCCGGGCACCGACTACTACGAGCCCCTCGGCTACGTCGAGACCAACACCTACGGCGTCGCCACCACCAAGGGCACCGTCAGCGCCGACCGCTACTGGCGCTACCACTTCCGCGGCACCATGACGACGGGCGCGGCCAAGGCGCCGGGCGACTTCGTCGACGTCCGCTAGGTGCGAGAGGTCAGGGCGCGGCCGCTGTGCCGTGGGAGGCGGGGGGTGATGCGCGCCCGCCGTCCCTCACAGCATCCGCCCCTCCTGGAGGTGCACCCCGTCCACCGTCACGCGGTCCGTCCGTTCCGAGCCCCCGACCACTCGCACCCAGCTGTCCACGCTCAACTCGCTGCCCTGGAGCTTGATGTGGAAGCCGCCGTACATACCGGGGACGGGGAACCAGAGGCGGGGGATGTCGAGTTCGGTGAGGACGGTCGGGTCGGGGAGGCGCAGGGCGTGCCGGGTGGCCAGGTCGTCGTCGCCTCTGCCGCTGCCCGAGCGGTGGTGGATCAGGCGGTGGAGGTGGTCGCGGAGGCGGTCCAGGACGTCCTGGGGCTGTGGGTGGCGGTAGGCCGGTGACAGCAGGGCGACCAGGTGCTGGTGGCCGCGTTGTACGGCGATGTCCACCGGGCGGGTGCCGTCCGTGGAGCGCAGGGTGCGCCAGGCGCCGCGGGCGAGGAGGCGGCCCACCGTTTCGACGTCGGCGCCGTGCCAGGCGGCCTGGTGCAGGGGGCCGTAGGCGCTACGGCCGTCCAGGCGCCCGGAGTTGATCCACTCGGGGCTCTCGTCGAGGACCTGGAAGACGGTCTCCCAGTCACCGCTGTGCGCGGCGTCGGACAGCCGGTCCCGCTGCGCCGCCCACTTCTCCTTGATGGAGTCCCGGCGGACGACCCCGTCCCACTGCGCGCTGCTCTCCACTGCCATGGCGCCGAGTCTACGGATCATGAGGACGAGGTGCGGCGGGCCCATGGGCGAGGCGCCGGCCCCGAGAACGGACCGGCGCCTCAGAAGAGTCAGCGCAGGGTGCCGATGCGTTCCACCCGGTCGCTCACCCCGTTCCGGAGCTCACTCAGGGTCGTACCGGAAGGAGCCACCGTGGGTGTCGACGACGGCGGCTGGGTCTCGTCGGCGCAGCTCGTGCCGCGCTTCGGGACCTTCAGGTCGACCAGGTAGGACGTCACCGCGTCCGTCGCGCACGCGCTGCGCCCGAACGCCGTGTGTCCCTCGGCCTCGAACGTGAGCAGCCGTCCGTTGTCGAGCTCCCGCGACAGCGCCACCGCGTCCCGGTAGGGGGTGTCCGGGTCACCGGTCGTGCCGAGGACCAGGATCGGCGCGGAGCCCTCCGCCTTGAAGGGGCCGCCGTAGCGGCTGACCTGCTCGCCGGGCCACTGGACACAGGCCGTGGCGTGCTGGTGGTCGTAGGTCGGCGGGCCGAAGGCCATGGCGGGGCCCAGGAGGGGGGCCAGCCGGGCGTTGGTGGTGACCTCGCGCTTCAGACGGGCCGCGCTGTCCGGGTAGTCCTTGTCGACGCACTCGACGACCACGTTCGGGCCGAGGAAGTCGAAGCTGGCCGGGGACGGCGGACGCAGCAGGAAGGACGTGTTGTCGCGCAGCTGCGCCTTGTGCATCGCCTCGCCGAGGGCGGGCCAGATGACCTTGCCCTCGTTGATGTTGAACATCAGGCGGTACACGAGGGTGTAGCCGTTCGCCCGGCCGCCGCTCGCGGTCACGACCGGGTTCGCGTCCAGGTCCGCCTTCAGCTTCTCGAAGGCCGCGCGCGGGTCGCCGTCGCCGAACCCGCAGGTCGACTGGTCCGCGGCGCACCAGTCGAGGAAGCGGCTCATCGCGCCGTCCAGGGCGAGGTACTGGGTGCGGTCGTAGGCGTACGGCCGGTTCGCGTAGCGCTCCGGGTCGTACGCGCCGTCGAGCACGAGGGCCCGCACCCGCTCCGGGAACAGGGACGCGTAGACCGTACCGATGTAGCTGCCGAACGACCGGCCGTAGTAGGTGAGTTGCTCCTCGCCGAGCGCCTGGCGCAGCAGGTCGATGTCCCGGGCGACGTACTCCGTGCCCACGTACGGCAGCAGGGCCCCCGCGTTGTCCTGGCACGCCTGGTCGAAGGCGGCGGCCTGGCGTACGGCGGGTTCGTAGGCGTCGGGGCCGGGGACGCCCTTGGCCGCGGTGACGGCGGCCGTGTACGTGGGGTCGTCCCAGCACTGGAGGGGTGAGCTGCGGCCGACGCCCCGCACGTCGTAGCCGAAGACGTCGAAGGAGTCGCGCAGGTCGGCCGGCAGGTCGGCGTAGTTGTTGCGGACGAAGTCCACGCCGGAGTTGCCGGGGCCGCCGGGCTGGAGGAAGAGGGTGCCCTTGCGTTCGGCCTGGTCAGTGGCCTTCTTGCGGATGACGGCCAGGGTGATGGTGGCGCCGTCCGGGTCGTTGTAATCGAGCGGCACGGCGGCGTTCGCACACTCGAAGCCACCCTGGCAGGCCGCCCAGGCGAGGGTCGGTACCGGGGCCGGAGCGGTCCGGGCGGGTGCCGCCTGAACCGCCCCGGCCCCGGCTATGACGAGCGCGATCGCCGCCGCACCGACGGTTTTGAGTGGTCTGAGCACGGTGTGTTCTCCCTGTAGCTGATGTGGCACCAAGAACCCGTGGATGAAGAGGAGTTCGAGGGGTTTTCCGTTCCACAGGGAACGCACAGGTGTTTCCGGGATGCCTCCGCGATGTTCGTCCATGTGAACAGAAATCAGCTACCGGACTATTGACGTGCTCAGGCCAGCACTCCTACCTTCCGGGGGAAAGCGCTTTCCAAGCCTTGCTTCAGACCCACCCGCTCCACCCCTCTGGCACGACCCGCACCGTCCTGGAGATGGAGATCCACGATGCACCTGAGATCAGCCATAGCCTGCGCCGCCCTCCTCGGCGGCACCTTCGTCGCCCTGTCCGGCCCCACCGCGCAGGCCGCCACCGCCCGCTACGAGGCCGAGACGTCCCCGGCCGTCTGCACCGGCGCCATCGAGAGCGACTGGACCGGCTACTCCGGCAGCGGCTTCTGCAACGCCACGAACGCCACCAGCGGCTACGCCCAGTTCACCGTCACCTCATCCGCGGCCGGCACGGCGACCGTGGCCGTCCGCTTCGCCAACGGCACCACCACCGCCCGACCGGCGAACATCATCGTGAACGGCACCACGGTCAGCACGGTCTCCTTCGAGGGCACGAGCACCTGGACGGGCTGGACCACCAAGACCCTGACCGTGCCGGTCAATTCGGGCAGCAACACCATCCGGCTCTCCCCGACCACCGCCACCGGCCTGCCCAACGTCGACTACCTCGAGGCCACGACCCCCGACGGCGGCACCACTCCTCCCGCGAGCGGCGCGCTCTACGTCTCGCCCAGCGGCACCGCGGGCGCGGCCGGCACGATCGACGCCCCGACCACCCTCGCCTCGGCGATCAGCAAGGTGTCCTCGGGCGGCACGATCTACCTGCGCGGAGGGACGTACAACCACTCCACGACGGTCACCATCCCGGCCGGCAGCAACGGCACCTCGTCCGCCCGGACCACCCTCGCCGCCTACGCGGGTGAGACCCCCGTCCTCAACTTCTCGGCGCAGACCGAGGCCTCGTCCAACCGCGGGCTCCAGCTGAACGCCAACTACTGGCACATCAAGGGCCTCGTCGTCGAGCGCGCCGGTGACAACGGGATCTACGTCGGTGGCAGCAACAACGTCATCGAGCGGACGGTGACCCGCTACAACCGTGACACCGGGCTCCAGCTCGGCCGGATGGCCTCCACCACCCCGAACAGCGAGTGGCCGGCCAACAACCTGATTCTCAGCGCCGAGTCGCACGACAACGCCGACTCCGACGGCGAGGACGCCGACGGCTTCGCCGCGAAGCTGACGACCGGCAGCGGCAACGTCTTCCGGTACGCCGTCTCCCACAACAACATCGACGACGGCTGGGACCTCTACACCAAGACCGACACCGGTGCCATCGGCCCGGTGACCATCGAGGACTCCCTCGCCTACGACAACGGCACCCTCAGCGACGGCACCACGGCCGGCAACGGCGACCGCAACGGCTACAAGCTCGGCGGCGACGGCATCGCGGTCAACCACATCGTGAAGCGCAGCATCGCCTTCGAGAACGGCAAGCACGGGTTCACCTTCAACAGCAACCCGGGCACGATGACGATCTCGAACAACCTGAGCATCGCCAACACCGAGCGCAACTTCAACTTCGACGGCGGCACCTCGGTGTTCCGCAACAACACCTCCTGCAACAGCGGATCGTCCGACCGGTACGTCGGTGACGCCGACAGCTCCAACCAGTTCTGGTCCGGCACCAACGGCTCCCGCTGCTCCGCCTACAACGGCGCCCTGGGCTGGTCCTTCGCCTCGAACGGCACGCTGGTCGTGACGATCGGCGGCACGAAGGTCACGCTGTAACGCCACCTTCCGCGTGGGAGGCCCGGGTCCCCGGTCCGGGCCTTCCGCGCGCGATACGGCAGTCTGGGACCCGTGAGCGAGAACTCCAGGGAAACCCTGTTCATCAAGATCTGCGGACTGCAGACCGAGCGGGACGTCGACACGGCCGTCGAGGCCGGCGCCGACGCCATCGGCTTCGTCTTCTCCCAGAGCCCGCGCCGCGTCGACGCCGCCACGGCCGCCCGGCTCAGCCGCCGGGTGCCCGAGCACGTCCTGACGGTCGGCGTCTTCCGCGAGGAGCCCCTGGACTTCGTACGCGCCATGGCCGGCGAGTCCGGCCTCGGCGCCGTCCAGCTGCACGGCCCCGAGGACCACGCGTACTACGCCGCCCTCGCCACCGGTGACTGGACCCTGATCCGCGCCGCCGCCTTCGGCGACTCCGTGCCCCGCGTCGGTGAGTACGGCGAGGACATGCTCCTGCTCGACGCCCCCGTCCCCGGCTCCGGCATCGCCTGGGACTGGTCCAGCAAGCCCCTCGCCGCCCCCGGCGAGAAGTGGCTCCTCGCCGGCGGGCTCACCCCCGACAACGTCCGGGTGGCCGTCGAGGCGACCAGCCCGTGGGGCGTCGACGTCTCCAGCGGAGTGGAACACGCCCGCGGCGTGAAGGACCCCGCCCTGATCACAGCCTTCGTCAAGGCGGCCCGCCCGCCGGGCTGACGCGGCAGGGGGCGGGTGGCGTCAGGGCAGGCGCGGGAGGACGTCCCGCGCCGCGTGGCTCAGGATGCGCAGGTCCTCCGCGAACCGCTCGCGGTCCTCGGCCGGGAGAGGGGCCACGAAATAGCGGCGGATGTTCTCCACGTGCACCCGCGCGGCGGCGACCGTGGTCTCCTCGCCCCGGGGCGTCAGCCGCACCAGACGCCCACGCCGGTCACCGGGATCCTCGGCCCGCTCGACCAGGCCCGCCGCCTCCATCCGGTCCACCAGCCGCGTGGCGCCGCCGGTCGTCAGCACCTGCTCCTGGGCGACAGCCCGCATCGACAGCCCCGGCTCGCCCGCCCGGCCCAGGATGAGCAGCACCTCGAACATCAGATGGCTGATCCCGCACTCCACCTCCAGAGCCCGCCCCAGGATGTACTCCAGCCGGTTCGCCGCGCCCTGAAGCCGCCCGAAGGCGAGCACCAGCTCATTGCCCGCGGCCTCCTTCGCCGTCGAGATCTCCACCCGCTCGTCCACGGCCCAGCCGCCCCTCTCCTCGTCCCTGCCGGTGCACCCCTGATCATGCCGTGCCGGTCAGCCCGAACAACCTCGCCGCGTTGTCATGGCACACCCGCCGCAGCCACGGCTCCCCGAGACCCAGCCGCTCCAGGGCGTGCAGCTGGTGCACATACGGATAGGGGATGTTGGGGAAGTCGGTGCCGAGCAGGATGCGGTCGCCGAGGTCGGTCAGGCGGGGCAGAGCCCGGCGGGGGAACGGGATGAAGTCCTCCGTGAAGTCGGTGAACGCCATCGTCGTGTCCAGCCGCACCTCCCCGTACCGCTCCGCGAGGCCGAGGAAGTCCTCGTACTCGGGCATCCCCATGTGCGCGACGATCAGCCGCAGCCGGGGGTGGCGCCCCAGCACCCGGGCGACCGGCTCGGGGCCGGTGTGCTTGCCGGGCGCCGGACCGGAGCCGCAGTGGATGACGACGGGGACCCCGGCCTCCGCCAGCAACCCCCAGGCCCCGTCGAGGAGTTCGTCCGCCGGGTCGTACGCCCCCACCTGCACATGCGCCTTGAAGACCCGCGCCCCCGCCTCGACGGCCTCGCGGACGTAGGTCTCGGTGTCCGGCTCGGGAAAGAGCGTGGCGGTGTGCAGACAGTCGGGGGTGCGGCGGGCGAAGTCGGCGGCCCAGTCGTTCAGCCACCGGGCCATGCCCGGCTTGTGCGGGTAGAGCATCGAGGTGAAGGCCCGTACGCCGAACTCCCGCAGCAGCGCCGCCCGTTCGGCCTCCTCCTGCCGGTAGGTGATCGGCCACTCCAGGCCACCGGTCAGCGGTCCGAGCGCGTCGAAGTACTCCCAGACCTTGCGCAGGACCCGCTCGGGCATGAAGTGCGTATGCACGTCGATCAGCCCGGGAATCCCCAACCGCCCCCAGAAGCGGCACACCTCGCCGGCTTCCTCGCCCGAAGACACGTCGCTCATGGCCGCCTGATCGCTCATGCCCCCACGATCGCCTCTGACGAGGCCGCGCGTCCAACGGCGCAGCGGCCCTTCCCGCGGCCGGGCTCCGGCACGGCGGCGGGCGTAGGCTCGAAGGCACCGAGGGCTCTTCGCGCGCCGGCTCCGCTCCGGTGCCGTTCTCGGCGAACGACGATGCCGGGCCGGCCACCGTCGGGCCCGGGGCAGGGTTCGCCTCATGACCTCGAACAGCCCCGACCGCCCGGCGACCGCCCACTCCGGGAGCCCGGTCCGGGGCCGACCGCATCCACCGCGGCACCGACAGGGACCCTCCCCCGAGGAGGGCGAACTCCTCCGCCCGCTGACCCGCCGCCAGATCGCCGACCGCATGGGCGAACTCGGCGAGCTGTACACACAGACCACACCGAGCGGACGACGCAAACCGCGCACCTCGAACCGCCCGAACCCCTATGCCACCTCTACCCGCCCGGTCTCTCCGGACCACTCGGCAGCGTCGGACGGCTCGATCCCCTCGGCCCAGGCCAGGTCCGACGCCTTTCTCCGGCGGCTCGCGGAGCACATGCGGCGGCCCGGGTTCGAGCTGCTGGTGGCGGAGACCACCCGCCCTTCGGGCGACACCGTCCTCACGGCCTGCGCCTACGGCTTCCCCGTACTCGGCGACGACACCTGGTGCCAGGAGCTCGACGGATACCTCCCCGCGGACCTGCTGGGCCTCGCCGCCCCCGGAGGTCTGTTCGTGATCGGCGACATCCTGGTCGGGCGCCGGGTGCGTACCCAGGACCAGAGTCGCGATTGGAACCTCGCCCGGCGCCTGCAGAAGCGGCTGCTGAGCGATCACACCGCGGCGATCGGCGTCACGCTCGTCGATCGCGGCGACACGGACACCGTCGAGGCACTGCTGTCCTGGGGCTGGCGCTGTCTGCCGACGGCCGGGGTCCGAGAGGCGTCCCGACCGGCCGACCGCCGGCTCCTGGTGCTCCGCTGACACGGATTCTGTGCTCGTCACAGCAGGATTTCGACGGAGCCGACTAGAATTCCGGTACGGGAACCAGTTCCCCCGAGCCGGCGTGACAGGCGGTCCGCGGGAAGGCACACATGCCCTCGGCAGACCGGTCGTACGCCGTCGACCGGCTCGACGACGACCACCACCCCGCGTACACCATGGGCCGTGCCGCGGAGGTCATCGGCGCCGGCCCCGGGTTCCTCAGGGCGCTCGGCGAGGCCGGACTCATCGCGCCGATACGGTCGGAGGGCGGCCATCGCCGCTACTCGCGCCACCAGCTGCGCCTCGCCCCACGCGCCCGCGACCTGGTCGACCAGGGCACTCCGGTCGAGGCGGTCTGCAGGATCATCGGCCTCGAGGGCCAGCTGGCCGACGTGCTGCGCACCCACGAGAAACTGCGCCGCGGCGAGTGAATATCTCACTGCGCCAGAGTAGAAATCCGACCGGTCAGGAAAAAGTACTTTCGGGGGCGCCGACAGTTTTTCCGCCGATTGCCCGCCTATTCTTGCCGTCGATTTCGTCCGTGCTAGGCTGAATATCAGTTGCAGTTGTGGTTGCCATTCTTGCCATTCATGCCGGTTTTCCCGGGGCAGGTGATCATCGACAGCGATGAGGGAGCTCGCGAGGTGCGGGTTCCAGCACTGCCTAAGTAGGAGAAAACACATGGCCACCGGCACTGTGAAGTGGTTCAACGCGGAAAAGGGCTTCGGCTTCATCGAGCAGGAGGGTGGAGGCCCCGACGTCTTCGCTCACTACTCGAACATCGCCACCCAGGGCTTCCGCGAGCTTCAGGAAGGCCAGAAGGTGACTTTCGACGTCACGCAGGGCCAGAAGGGCCCGCAGGCGGAGAACATCGTCCCCGCCTGACACACGGCTGAGCAGGGGCCCGCGCCTTGGGTGCGGGCCCCTGTCCGTTTCTCCGGCCCCGTTCGCACGCCGGATCCGCCCTGACCTGGTGAGGCACCATGCGCTGTGTGATCGCCCGTTACCCCTTCGACCTGTCCAAGGCCGAAGTGGAGAAGTCGATGGAGAAGATCCGGCCCGAGCCGGTGACCGACGCCTCTGTCGCCTCGGTCGCCATCGGTGGCCGGCCGTACCCCGTCAAGCAGGTGGGAGCGGTGATCACGGGTCAGGATCCCCGTGACTTCACCGCCGCGGAAGTGGTCCGCGCCCTAGTCCGTCTCGGCTTCACCTGCGAGAACGCGCCCCCCAAGGCGGCCCCGGCCCCCGACCTGTCCTACGGCTCGGTCGACCGCCTTCTCGGCTGACCCGCCCCGCCCTCCTGCCGACGTCCGTGACCGACGGTCGCCAAGGTGTGCGCTCGGTTAATTTTGGTGAAACCCGTGAGCGGCTCCGCTAACATGTTCGAGCTCGCGACGAACACCCCCATCGAGCGCGATACGTAGCCACTTCACCTCACACGTGAAAAATCGGTCAAAGTTGATAAACATATCACCACGGGCGCTTTCGCGAGTGAAGGGTCAGTCGCGAGCGGTGCTGTGGGTCGCCGCGGGCGCGGTGACCCTCGCGTTTCTCGTCATGCTGGAGATCGCCGCACGTCACTACGGTCTGCCGGGACCGCTCACCTGCCAGCTGCGCGAGCTGATATCCGCCCCCAAGTCGGGCGGACTGCTGTACGCCGGTCTGGCGTTGACGCTGGTCGTGCTCCCCTGGCGGCAGCGGTTCCTCGCGCTCGGCACCGCGCTCGGCATCGACGCGGTCATCGCGCTGGTCCGCTGGGCGGCCGGCATCAAGGTGACGGAGGGCCATCCCTTCGGTATCGGCGCGCTGTGGGTGATCGTGGGCTGCGCCGTCTTCGCGCTCACCCGACGCACCGGCGCGGAACGTGTTCTGCTGCTGAAGGGCGCGGGCCTCGGACTGCTGCTGGGGGCCGGCCGCAAGGCCGGGGACACCTGGCTGCTCCTCACCTCCAAGACCCGCCCGACGGTGCTCGACCCGTACGTCGCGACCGCCGACCACGCGCTGGGCGACCCGTCATGGGTCGTGGGCCGGATCGTCGAGGCCACCGGCACGTTCGGCTTCAACCTCCTCGACTTCGTGTACGGCAACCTCGCGGTCGCCGCGGTCCTCGTCGCCCTGTACCAACTGCGCAACGTGGCCGCCGACCGCCGCTTCCCGCGCCACCATCTGGTGCGCACCTTCCTGGTGATCGGCCTCCTCGGGCCGGGCATCTACATGATCTACCCGGTGGTCGGACCGATCTTCGCCTACGGCAACGGCACCGAGCACTGGGCCGACGTCGCCATCTGGGCGGAGACGCACTCCACCGGACAGTGGGCGGTGGCCCAGATCTGGCCGGACACGGTGGCGCCGATCACCACCCCGCACTCCATACCGTTCGACGGCATCACCCCCCGCAACTGCATGCCGAGCCTGCACACGGCATGGGCCGTCGCGATCTTCATCCACTCCCGCAAGGGCCCGAGAGCGCTGCGCTGGGCAGGCACGTTCTGGCTGGTGGCCACGCTCGCCGCGACGCTGGGCTTCGGCTACCACTACGGCGTCGACCTCGTCGCCGGCGTGGTGTTCGTGCTCACCATCGAGGCGGCCCTGCGCACCTACGACCGCGGCTGGGACCGGTCGGGCCTCCAGCTGGTCGCCTACGGCGCCACGGTCTTCGCCGGACTCCTGCTGTCGTACCGCTTCCTGCCGGTGCAGATGGCCGACCAGCCGTGGCTCTACGGCCCGCTCCTCCTGCTGGCGATGGCCTCGGTGATCTACGGCTACGTACGGACCACCGGACAGTGGGAGAAGGCACCCGCTCCGGTGGAACAGCCGGAACGGCAGTCCGAACCCGTCTGACCCCGCCGCCCCCGGACGCTCAGCCGGGGATGTCGGGCTCGAACTCGTTGCGCCCCCACTCGGAGGCACCGAGCGGATAGTCGTAGGCGGGCCGTCCCGCGTTTCCGCTGGTCCGGAAGGGCCGCCCCTGGTCGTCGACGCGTACGGTGCCCTTCTGGTCGCCGCTGGACCAGTCCAGCTCCAGGTACCAACTGACGTGGTGGGCCCGCGCGTCCGCGAGGATGTAGAAGACCTCGGGGTCGGACTCGCTCACCTTGTACGGGAAGTCGCGCTGACCGGCCTCGGGGGAGACCGCGGGCCGCCCGGCGTCGAGGTCCACCGCGAAGGCCGTGGTGTCCACGTCGCCACCGCAGCCGACGCCCATCGAGAAGTCGTTCCAGTCGAGCGGCGCGCTCTTCTCCACCACCCGCACATGCAGGTCGTCCAGGACGACGGTGGCCTTCCCGGTGCCCTGCACGGTCAGCGCGAGCATCTGCCGCCCGGCGGAGACCGCGCCGAGCGCGTTGACCCACCCGCGAGCGTCCTGCTCACCCGGCGGGGGAGGCACCTGTTCGGGCTTGCGGTCGACCAGGAAGTGGGGGCCGCAATCGGTTTCCCACTTGTACGGACTGACGGCGACGGCCGGCGCGGTGGCCTTCTCCTCGACACCGCTGTCGCCTGGGGCGGCCCCGGCCCCGCCGCTGCGGGAGGCGGAGGCGGAAGCCCTGGGGCTGCCACTGGGGGAGACGGACGGCGAGGCCGACCCGCCCTTCGCGTCGGCCGACCCGGAGGCGCGGGGACTCTCGTCGACGGACGGGGCGGCAGCCCCCGCCGACTGCTTCCCGCCCTGCTCGTCATCGCCGTCGCCGGGCACGAGATTAGCCACGAGCGCGGCCGACACGAGGACGGCGGCCACGGCGGCCCCGGCGAGGACGACGGTACGCCGACGAGGGGTCCCGGCCGCCGCGGCAGTCCGCGTCTGCGGTTCCTCCTCGGCGGACGGGCCGGCTGCCTCAGTCGCTTCAGGAGTCTGCGTGGCTTCGGGCGCCACGCCGGCCTTCTGCCCCCGGCGGGCATCCGCGAGAACCCACCGCCGATGCAGTTCCACCAGTTCCACAGGCGTCGCCCCGCACACCCGCGCGAACCGTTCCACGGGCGCGTAGTCCGTCGGTACGGCGTCCCCGTTGACGTACCGGTGAAGGGTGGACGTACTCGTGTGCAGCCGCTTCCCGAGCACCCCGTAACTGAGCCCGGACCGGTCCTTCAACTGGCCCAACAGCTCCGAGAATTCGTCGCCCGCCACTCTTCCACTCTCTCCCCGCATCCCGGACCACCATTCCAGGGGGAGGTCATTCCCCCAGGTCAGACCTGTTTCAGGCGTTCCAGCGTCCCGGATACCCCGGCAATCGTGGCGGTCGGGACGGATCACCGCACAAGCTGTTGCCATCCAAGCACGCCGCTCCCGGCACCCGGTCGAGCGGCCCATGCCAACACCCGTACCGCACAGGGGGATTCACATGTTCACTCGCACCCACCGCACCCGTATGCTCGCCGCCGCCGCACTCGCGGCCGCCACGCTCACGCTGACGGCGTGCAACAACGGAGAGGGCGTCGACGACGAGGGTGCGTCGACGGAGTCCGCCGCCACGGCGACGGCCTCCACCACGGCCTCGCCCGAGGCGAGCGGGTCTTCCAAGGGCTCGACGGGCGGCGCGGCCGGTTCGAGCGGCGGGTCGGGTTCCTCGGGTTCCAGCGGCTCCACCGGCTCCTCGGGTACGTCGGGTTCCTCGGGCGCCACGGGTGGCTCGGCGGACTCGGCGTCGGACTCGTCGGCCACCACCGTCGCCTGCGCGAAGACCTCCACCCGGACGACCGCCACGGCGGTCTCCCGGCCGCTGAACCACCTTCTCCTCACCGTCACCAACACCGGCTCGAAGAACTGCACCCTCATCGACTACCCGGCCGTCCGCTTCGGCGAGGCCCAGTCCGTCCCGCCGGCCTTCGAGGACTCCAAGCCGCAGGCGGTGGTCACGCTGGCCCCCGGCGAGTCGGGTTACGCGAGCGTCCTGCTCTCGGCGGCGGACGGCAGCGGCTCCAACGGCTACACGGCCAAGTCCCTGGAGGTCTACTTCAACGCGGCCGCGAACACCGCCGCCACCCCCTCGCTCCCCACGAAGGGCGTGTACGTCGACGACTCGATCCGTGTCTCGTACTGGCAGTCGACGATGGCCGACGCACTCACCTGGTGACCCGGCGGCCCGTTGTGACGAACCTGTTGAATTAACAACGTGCTGAAGCGTTGGCCATCGCCTTAGGCTCCCTCTGATCACCAAAACTTCATGGGGGGACATCCATGCGCGCAACCACGCGCCTCGCCCTGATCGGCACCAGCCTCGCGCTGGTCGCCGGTGTCACCGGTGCCACCGCCGCCCAGGCGGAGGACGGCAGCGCGGGCGACATCACGATCGACAAGGTCGTCATCAACGGCGGCAAGCCGGTCGTCGTCGGCACCACCAACGCGGTGTCCGCCAAGGTCTCCGTGACCGCGACGGACAACTCGGGCATCGCCAAGGCCACGTACATCAGCGGGTGGGGTCCGAATCCGAACTTCGTGGACATCTGGTTCGACGACGGCGACATCACCTGCACCGAGGTCAGCGACACCACGTCGACCTGCACGGGCACGCTGACGTTCGACCCGCAGTGGGGCAACGGTGTCGTCAACAACGCCGCGGCGGCCACCTGGGACCTCGCCGTCTCGGTCAAGGCCAACGACCTCGACTACATCCACCGGGACGCGGCCACCACGTTCAAGGTGCAGCGCGCCTCGAAGCTGACGGTCAACGCCTCGCCGGAGCCGGTGGCGAAGGGCAAGACCGTCACGGTCACCGGCAAGCTGAGCCGCGCGAACTGGGAGACCGACAAGTACGCGGGGTACGCGACCCAGTCGGTGAAGCTGCAGTTCCGCAAGAAGGGCAGCACCACCTACACCACGGTCAAGACCATCAAGACCAACTCGACGGGCAACCTGAGCACCACCGTCAAGGCCTCGGTCGACGGCTACTACCGCTACAGCTTCGCGGGCACCGCCACGACCCCGGCGGTCAGCGCGGCCGGCGACTACGTGGACGTCAAGTAGCCACGTACGAAGAGCCGTTCAGCAGACGTCCGACGGGGGCGCCGTCCACACCGGGACGGCGCCCTCGTCGTACACCCCGGGGCCGCCGTCGTACAGGCATCGCATACGAGGCCGACGGGGGGTTCTCACCAGGGGGAACCGGACCTAGGCTGGCGGTGTTCGGTCGCCCGCGGAAATCCGCCGGAACGCACACTGTTCGGCAGCTGTCAGCTGCCCGTGCCCCATGACCCCGGGCAAGTACCGATCCTCGTCCCGCCACTCCAGCCTGCCCCTCGTCGCGAGACCTGCGCGGTGCCTCCCGCGCTCCGTCGTACGGCCCGACGCGGGGTACCCGGCTCCCGGACGCGCGCCCGACTTGGGGGAACGGCCGCGTGCGGGAGCCCCGACGACGGCCGCCGCCCGGGCCCGGACGCACGGACGGCGGCCGTCAGCCGAGCTGTTCCCCGGAGCCCTCCGGCACCGGGGCCGGGATGGTCGAGGTGTCGAAACCGCCCGAGATGATCTGCGTGGCGAGGTCCGAAAGGCGCAGGTGGCGGGCGCGGGCGTACGACCGGAACGCGGCGAAGGCGTCGTCGACGGAGGTCTCCCAGCGCTCCGCCAGCACGCCCTTGACCTGCTCTATCAGGATGCGGCTGGTGAGCGCGTTCTGGAGCTGGCTGTTCTCGACGTGCGACCGCTCCAGGGTGCGCTGCTGCAGGATCGCGATGGTGGCCACGTCGGCGAGTGCCTGGGCCAGGGCGATGTCGTCGTCGCCCAGGCGGTGCGGGGTGGTCTGGAAGAGGTTCAGGGCGCCGACGACCCGGTGGCGCAGGCGCAGCGGGATGGCGTGGGTGGCCACGTACCCCGTCTCGCGGGCCCGTGCGGTGAAGCGCGGCCAGCCCGTGATGGTCTCCGGGCGGGTCAGGTCGATGTTGGTGCGGGAGGTGCCGGTGCGGCAGCACTCGACGCAGGGTCCCTGGTCGTGCTGGACCGCGAAGAGTTCCAGCAGGCGGGTGTGTTCGTCGGAGGCGGCGATGATCTGCAGTTCACCGTGCGCGTCCACGAGCAGGATCCCGGCGGCCGACACGTCGAGGAGCTCGACGCAGCGGGTGGACAGTCGTTGGAGCAGGTCGATGACATCGAAATCCTCGACGAGGGAGTCAGCGACTTCCACGAAGATCTCGGCCAGACGTCGTTCGCGGGCCATGCCGATCATCCCTTTCCACCGTCGGGCGAATGCGGCCCGCTCTTATCGTCGTTGAATCGGAGCCGTCGGGCCACCACGTCCTGCGCCACTTCGCCGAGGGGGCGGTCGCCGGCGTAGGCGTGGGCCCGCAGCCGCAGGAGGGCCATCTCCATGGGCACGCCCAGCTGGACGCTGATCATGCCGGTGGCCTGGTGCACGGCCGCGCGGTGCAGGAAGGACGTCTGCAGCTCGTTGAGGCCGGGGGTCCTGTGGTTCCGCCGGTCCGGGTGTTCCCCGTCCAGACAGGCCATCGTGAGTGCGGCTGCCAGGGCGGTCGCGTCGGCGTACTGCTGATCGTCCGGCGGCCGGGCCGGGTCGCACAGCATGGTCAGGACGCCGACGCGGATGGCCCCGATGCCCAGCGGGAAGCAGCACACCCCGTGCACGCCCATCTTCCGCGCGGCCGGCAGCAGCGCGGGCCACCGCTCGGGGCGGACCCGGTCCAGGTCCGGTTCCAGCACGGGTGAGCCGGTGCGGATCGCGTCGGGTGCCGGGCCCTCGCCCAGCGTGAACTGCAGCTCCTCGAACCGCGCGCTCAGCTCCGGATGGCACCACAGCGGTTCGGCCAGCCGGTCCGGGCCCACCAGCACCGACAGCGCGACGCCCTCGGCACCCAGGGCCCGCGCGGACGCCTGCGCGACACCGTTCACCCCGCTCAGCCGCAGTGAGCGCAGGACCTCGGCCATGCCCTCGCTGATCACCGTGCTCCGTTCCGCAGCGGGCGGGGCTCCCAGGGGCGGGGCGCCGCCAGGCCACCGCAGTACATCACGTATCCCGGGCCATCGCCGTGCAGTCGGCGGGTACGTCCAGCCAGGCATCGCCGACGTTGGCGTAGTGGGGGAAACGGGCCGGCAGACCGACGGCGCGGAGGACGAGTCCCGGGCCCCGGCCGGTATGGACGACCCGTATCCAGCCGTCCCTTCCGCGGCAGTCCGGCGTGGTCGTCAGGTCCAGCTCACCGCTGGGCCGGACCAGGCGGCAGTCGTCGAACAGCTCCGGATGCGGGCTCATAGGGCCCCATCTCTTCCGTCATGGAATGGCTTGCGCCTGCGCAGGGCCTCTGTTGCGCGGGACGGACCTTCACGGAGAGGGCCGGGGTCACGGGCTGCCGTACGGCCAGCCTACTGCCGTGCGGCATATCGACGGGGCGCAGTTGCCGATTCGGCTCCCCATTCCGACAGGACGCAGGCCCGGGTCGATGACCTGGGCCTTTGCTCCGTCAGCGGCCGGTGCCCCTGGTGGGGGCGGAGCGGCGCCGGCTCTGGCTCTGGCCCGGACGGCCTCCGCGGCGGCTGCGCCGGGCGGCCGCCGAGGGCTCGGGGCGCGTCTCGGTGACCGGCGGAGCGATGACGACGGGTACGCCCGAAGGGGCCTGGGCGCCGGTGATGCGGCTGAGTTCGTCGCCGCCCGAGCGGACCCTGGTGGTCGTCGGGGTGATGCCGGCGTCGGTCATCAGACGGGTCATGTCGCGGCGCTGGTGGGGCAGGACCAGGGTGACGACGGTGCCGGACTCGCCGGCGCGGGCGGTACGGCCGCCGCGGTGCAGGTAGTCCTTGTGGTCGACGGGCGGGTCGACGTTGACGACGAGGTCGAGGTCGTCGACGTGGATGCCGCGGGCGGCGACGTTGGTGGCGACCAGGGCGGTGATGTGACCGTCCTTGAACTGGGCCAGGGCCCGGTTGCGCTGGGACTGCGACTTGCCGCCGTGCAGGGCGGCGGCGCGCACCCCGACGGCCAGGAGCTTCTTGGCCAGCCGGTCGGCGCCGTGCTTGCTGTCGATGAACATGATCACCCGTCCGTCACGGGCGGCGATCTCGGTCGTGGCGGCGTGCTTGTCGTCGTCCTCCACGTGCAGCACGTGGTGGTCCATCGTCACCACGGCGCCCGCGGACGGGTCGACCGAGTGGACGACCGGGTCGTGGAGGTAGTTGCGCACCAGCTTGTCGATGTTGCGGTCCAGGGTGGCCGAGAACAGCAGCCGCTGGCCGCCGGGACGCACCTGGTCGAGCAGCGCGGTCACCTGCGGCATGAAGCCCATGTCGGCCATCTGGTCGGCCTCGTCCAGGACGGTGATCTCGACCCGGTCCAGGCGGCAGTCGTCCCGCTCGATGAGGTCCTTGAGCCGGCCGGGCGTCGCCACGACGACCTCGGCCCCGCCGCGCAGCGCGCTCGCCTGCTTGCCGATCGACAGTCCGCCGACCACGGTGGCGAGCCGCAGACGCAGCGCGCGGGCGTAGGGGGTGAGGGCGTCGGTGACCTGCTGGGCGAGTTCCCGGGTGGGGACGAGGACGAGGGCCAGCGGCTGCCGGGGCTCGGCGCGCTGTCCCGCCGTACGGGCCAGCAGAGCGAGGCCGAAGGCGAGCGTCTTGCCCGATCCGGTGCGGCCACGGCCCAGGACGTCACGGCCGGCCAGCGAGTTGGGGAGCGTCGCGCCCTGGATGGGGAACGGGGTGGTCACCCCTTCCGCGGCGAGGGTGGCCAGCATCTGCTTCGGCAGGTCGAGTTCGGTGAACGCCTCGACGGGCGGCAGCGCAGGGGTGACGGTGACCGGCAGTGCGAACTCCCCGCCGGGTGCGGGGGCGCGGCCTCCGCGCCCGCCGCGGCCGGCCTTGGACGTGCCGTTCTTGGCCGCCGTGTTCTTGGCGGTGCGGGAGGGGGCGCTCTGGCGGCCCGTCCCCTGCGCGCGGGTGCGGGAGGAGGAGCTGGGGTTTCTACGGGCGGGGCGGTTCAATGGGGGACCTTCCTCTATACGGCGGTTCACGCGTACGCGACCAGCGTCAGGCGGGGGCGATGTTCTCGGCCTGCGGCCCTTCTGGCCCGGCGTGACCCCACGGGAAGACCTGAAAAGCCCCGGAAGGTCTGAAACGAAAAGAGTGCCCGTCGACGAAGGTCGAAGAGCACTCAAAGCCTCTGATAACCAAAACTGCCACTTTACATCAAGGTAGCACAGGTCCACGTTCCTCGGCGCGGCCCGTCCGGACACCCCGGGACGGGCGGTCTCCCGTGGACGTGCCGCCGCCGCTTCTCGCCTCGAACCGGTGGACCAGGCGGGTCGCGGCGACGACCAGGATCAGCAGTGTGCTGACGGTCAGGGCGATGACCACGGCGGTCACATCCCCACGGCGGTGTGGTGGCTCGGGACGTGGGGCAGGAGGGTGCCGTCGCTGCGGTCCGTGTCCATGTCGGTCTGCGGGTGCCCCTGGCGGGCTCGTTCCGCTGTCATGAGCGCCGTCGCGGTGACCCGCGGACCGGTGTCCGCGCTCGCGGCGACCATCAGCCGGGCGGCCGTGGGGACGCCGGTCTCCGGAGGCACCACCAGGAGGTTCCAGCGGCCCGCGGTGAAGGACAGCAGCACGATCGCGTGCGGATCCAGCTCCGAGGTGAACCAACCGACCTTCACCACATGGCCGTTGACGTAGATCCTGGGCGGGAGGATCGGCCAGTGGCGGGGGTTGACCGCGATACGGGTGATCCGTCCCCACAGCGGATCCAACATGTCCGCCAGGTCGGGGAGTTCGCTCGTCAGGTCACGTGAACGAGGCCACCAGGCGCCGTCCAACTCGGTGGGCCCGCCGGAGTGGCTCTCGGACTTCAGCGCGAGGCGCGCGGTCGGGGGCCTGAAGGGAACGGCTCGGAGCGGGGTGGGCGAGCTGGTCGCGGACATCGCGCAAACCTGTCTCCGGACCCCTGCGGGAGGGCAGCCGCCCGGTGTTGTCGCTCACCGGGAACGACACCGGCGCCGGGGCCGGTGCGCGAAATGCTCCCGATGCGTTCACGCTACTCCCCGAAGGGGCCGGGCGGGGCGTTCCGGGCGCCGCTTCAGGTCCGCCGGTCGGCTTCCTCCGCGGGTCCGCTGGTCTCCAGCCACGACCGTGCGGGTTCTGCGGCACGGGTGGTGTCCACGGTGAGCTGGAGGCGGGTGCCACCGTCGGCGGACGCGGGGTAGCTGCGCTGCTCGGTGGCGGCGAAGCAGTGGCGGAGAACCTCCGCGACCCGGCGGGCGACCTCGGGCGAGGCGGCTACGATGCGGACTTCGGCGTGCCCGTCCGAGGGCGTTGTCGTGGGCTGCATGGCGACCTTGGAGTTCGATGTCCCGGTATGAGACGGGGCGGACCGGACCCCTCACTCTACTCCGGCGGGTCCCACGCCCCCCGCGAGTGGCCGGCCGCCCGCCGAGCACCACGACCGGCCAAAAGTGCCGCACGCATCTCAGCGCAGCGCGCTCTTCTCCTGCCACTCGGCCCAGGAGAGGTTCCACGCGCCGAAGCCGTTGCCGGGCGCGACCACGCCCTTGGTGTCCTTGCCGGTGATCTCGAACGGGTCGCCCGGCCGCACCTGGTCGTAGAACCAGGCCGCGTCCGCGTCGCTCATCCCTATGCAGCCGGAACTGTGGTTGGCCCTGCCGAAGAAGGCGGCGTTCCACGGGGCGGCGTGCGCGTACATGCCCGACCAGGTCAGCCGCATCGAGTGCTTGACCATCTTGTCGTAGGCGTCTCCGAGGCCCACCGTCTCGGAGTTCATGTTGACGGTGCCCTCCTTGGCCATGAGCACGGCGGTTCCGCGCCAGGACCGCTTGTCACCGCCGGGGGTGCCGCCGGAGACCGGTATACGGCGGATCGTCCTGCCGTCGCGGACGAGGGTGAGCCGGTGGCTGTCGAGATCGACCCGGGCGATCTGCCGGGCGCCGATGGTGAAGGTGGTCGTGTAGTCGCGTACGAACCAGCCGCCGTTCGTGCCCGAGTCGGTGCCGTTCAGCTCGGCGTTCAGGGTGACCTTGGTGCCGGGCTTCCAGTACGACTTGGGCCGCCAGTCCACCCGGTCCCTGCCCGACCAGTCGGTCAGCCAGCCCCAGGAGCCCTCGGTGTCGTTGGAGGTGGTGATCCTGAGCTGCTTCTCGACCTCGGCCCGGTTCTTGACCGGGTTGTCGAAGACCAGGGAGATCGGCTGGGCGACACCGACGGTGGTGTCGGTGCCCGGTCGCCAGTCGACCTTGTTGACCTTGTCCGCCGGAGCCGTGGTGAAGGAGGACTTGGTCGTCCTGACGGTTCCGGCCCCGGTCCGGGTCGCCGCCGTCACCGTGTACGACGTACCGGGTACGGCCTTGCGGCCGGAGACCCACGAGCGGCCGTCGGCGGCGACCTCGCCGGCGAGCTTGCGGCCCTCGGCGTCGGTGACGGTCACCGAGGTGAGCCTGCCGCCCGAGGCCGTGATCCGCACGGAGTCGCCCGCCCGGACCTGGTCCCCCTTGGGTGTGACGGTGACCTTGACCGGGCGGTCGTCGGCCTGGGGCGCCACCCGGGTGTCCGGGGCGCCGGAGGAGGCGGTCGACGAGCAGGCGGCGAGCGGCGCCAGCAGGGCGGCCACGACGGCGGCCCGGACGCGGGAATGGGCGAGTGCACGAGTGCGCGACAACAGAACCTCCGGAAGGGAAGGAAGGGCGGGAAGGGGGTGGACGAGTCGGCGATGTCGTGACTGTAGAGCCGGAAAACCCGAGGTCAGCCGCTGTAGGGCAATGTGACGGCGACTGGTGAGGAACGGTCATGGTCCGGTCACATTCGCCGCGCGGAGCGGTCATGGGCCGCTGTGAGCATCCTTTGCGTCCCCGCGACAGGTCCGGGGAGAAGGAGAGGCTCAGACTGTGTCAGCGCTGCTCGTTCCGCCCAGCCGCGTGTCCCCAGCACGGAACCGGGGCACGGTCCTGCGGACCATCACCGCGGAGACCTACCGCGCCTTTCTCGCCTCCCCCGACGGCGCCGCTCTCGGCGCCGGTTTCCTGCAATGCCCGTCCTGGGGCGACGTCAAGGAGGGCTGGCGGGCCCAACTGCTCGGCTGGGGACCGGATCCGGAGGCCGGTGCGCTGACGGGTGTGGCCCTGGTGCTGCTGCGGCAGTTCCCCGGCACCCGCAAGTACTTCGCCTACCTTCCCGAAGGGCCGGTCGCCGACTGGAGCGACCCCGACGTGGACGGCTGGCTCGGCCCGCTCCTCCAACACCTGCGCAGCGCGGGCGCCTTCGCCGTGCGCATCGGCCCCTCGCCCGCGTACCGGCGCTGGGACGCCGCCCGGCTCAAGCCGCTCACCGGCCCGGGCCGGCGCCTCGGCGACGTCCTCGCCAGCGAGGTCGACCCGCTCGGCACCGCCGTCGCCGAGCGGCTGCGCGCCCGCGGCTGGCGCCGCTGCGGCGGTGACGGGACGGGAGGCGAGGGGACCGGCGGGGACGGGGACGCCCAGCCCCGGCACGTCTTCCACGTACCGCTCGCCGGTCGCACCACCGAGGACCTGTGGTCCGGGCTCAACCAGGAGTGGCGCCGCAATGTGCGCCGGGCCCGGAAGGAGGGCGTGGAGGTGGTGGTGGGCAGTACGGCCGAACTCCCCGAGTTCTACCGGCTCCTCGGCATCACCGAGCGCCGCGACGGATTCCGGCTCGGCCGCTCGCTCGCCTACTACGAGCGCCAGTACGCGGCACTCAACGCCGAGGAACCGGGCCGGATGAAGCTGTACCTCGCCCGCCACCGAGGAGAGATCCTGGCCGCCCACACGATGATCACGGCGGGCCGCCGGGCCTGGTACCAGACCGGCGCCTCGGCCGACCACCGTCGCGAGGTCCGGCCCTCCAACGCCCTGCAGTGGCGGATGATGCAGGATGCCCTCGCCCTCGGCGCCGACGTCTACGACATGCGCGGGGTACCCTCCACTCTCGATCCTGAGGAACGTGCGTACGGATTGCTGCGGTGGAAGCTCGGCACCGGGGGACAGGTCGTCGAGACGCTGGGGGAATGGGAGAAACCATTGGACGGCAGCGCCAACCACGCGCTCTACCGCGCCTTCCAGGCGTATCTGAACCGCCGATGACACAGACGACACCGAAGCCGCCGACCACCACCGCGCCCAGGGACACGGCGGCACGCAGCAGTGCCGTCATGGCCGCCGGATCCATCGTGTCCCGGGCCACCGGCTTCGCCCGCTCCGCCGTGGTCGCGGCAGCGCTCGGCACCATCGGGCCGACCGCCGACGGCTACGCGGTCGGCAACGCGCTGCCCACCATCGTCTACATCCTGCTCCTCGGCGGCGCGCTGAACGCCGTCTTCGTCCCGGAACTGGTCAAGGCCGCCAAGGAGCACGCCGACGGGGGCACCGCGTACACCGACCGGCTCGTCACCGTGTGCGTCGTCGCCCTGCTGGCGATCACCGCGACCGCCGTATGGGCGGCCCCCGCGATCGTCGACGCGTACACCGACTACACCGGCCCGCAGGCGGCCATGACCACCGCGCTCGCCCGCTACTGCCTGCCCCAGATCTTCTTCCTCGGACTGTTCACGCTGCTCGGACAAGTCCTCAACGCGCGGGGCAGGTTCGGCGCGATGATGTGGGCGCCGGTCCTCAACAACCTCGTCGTCATGACCGTGTTCGGCCTGTACCTGGCGCTGGCCATGGGCGGCGGGGACACGCTCACCGCGACCGGGACCGCCGTCCTCGGCTGGGGCACGACCGCCGGGATCGCCGTCCAGGCCCTCGCCCTCGTCCCCGCCCTGCGTGCCGCCCGCTTCCGCTGGCGGCCCCGCTTCGACTGGCGCGGCAGCGGACTGACCCGCCCCCTGCGCGCGGCCGGCTGGCTGGTGCTGCTGGTCCTGGCCAACCAGGCCGCCTACTGGGTCACCACCCGCCTGGCCACCACCGCGGGCCTCGACGGCGGCCCCGGCTACGGCGCGTACAACAACGCCTATGCCCTGTGGGTCGTACCGCACGGCATCATCACGGTCTCCCTGGTGACCGCGCTGATGCCCCGGATGAGCGCGGCCGCCGCCGACGGGGACACCGCCGCCGTGCGACGCGACGTCTCCCACGCCCTGCGTGTCAGCGCCTCGGCCGTCGTCCCCGCAGCCTGCGCGCTGTTCGCCCTCGCCCAGCCGGTGATGGCCCTCGTCTTCGGGTACGGCAGGACCGGCGCCGATGACACGGCCGCCATGGCCGGGATCCTGATGGCCTTCGCGCCGGGCCTGATCGCCCTGTCCGGCCAGTACGTCCTGTCCCGCACCTTCTACGCGCTCTCCGACACCCGTACGCCGTTCCTGCTCAACCTGCTGATCGTCGCCCTCAACGCGGGACTGTCGCTGACCGCCGCCCACCTGCTGCCGGCCCGCTGGGCCGTGACCGGCATGGCGGGCGCGTACTCCCTGGCGCTGTGCGCGGGCTGGGTGGTGACCGGCCTGGTGCTGAGCCGCCGGCTCGGCATCGCCCGCCCCCTGCGCTCCTCCGCCGTCGGCGCCCACGCGCGGCTGCTGCTCGCCGCCGTCCCCGCCACCGCCCTCGGCCACCTCGCGGTCCTCGGCACGGCACGGGCGGGAGCCCTGGTCGCCGCAACTGCCGGGGCGGTCGCCGTCGTCCTCACCTTCGCCCTGCTCACCCGTCCGCTGCGACTCGCCGAACTCGACGCACTGCTCTCGCGCGTACGCCTCGGACGGACCCGGACCTGACCATCACCGAGGGAGAACTGCCGATGCCCCGCGTGCTCCTCATCGAGGACGACCCTTCCGTACGCGAGGGGGTCGAACTCGGTCTGCGCCGCCGCGGCCACGAGGTACGGGTGGCGGCGACCGGCGAGTCCGGCCTCGCCGCGCTGGCCGAGTTCCGCCCCGATCTGCTGCTCCTCGACCTGATGCTGCCCGGAATGAACGGCGTACAGGTCTGCCGGCAGGTCCGCGAGGAGAGCCAGCTGCCGATCATCATGCTCACCGCGCGCGGCGACGACTTCGACGTCGTCATCGGCCTTGAGGCGGGCGCCGACGACTACATCGTCAAGCCCGCCCGCCCCGAGGTGATCGAGGCCCGGATCCGTGCCGTGCTGCGCCGCCTGGACGACAGCGGCCCGGGCCGCCCGGCCATCGAGGTCTACGGCGATCTCACCGTCGACCGCGTCGGACTGACCGTCACCAAGGTCGGCCGCCCGCTGGCGCTCGCCCCCTCGGAGCTCAAGCTGCTGCTGCACCTCTGCGCCGCCCCCGAGCAGGTGTTCAGCAGGCAGCAACTGCTGGAGCACGTCTGGGACCACAGCTACCACGCCGACGCCCGCCTGGTCGACGCGTGCGTCCGCCGGCTGCGCGGCAAGATCGAGGACGAGGCCGGCAGCCCCCGCTACGTCCAGACACTGCGGGGCTTCGGCTACCGCTTCGGGCCGCTGTGAGCGGCGGCGAGCAGCGTTCGCGGGTCAGGGCGTTCGGGCTGCGCGCGCGGTTGTTGCTCGCCTTCCTGCTGGTCGCCGCCGTCAGCGCCGGCACGACGGCCGCGCTGACCTACCGTGAGGCCCGCAACTCGCTGCTGGTGACCGCCCAGGACACGGCGGTCACCTCCTTCCGCGACCAGGTCCAGCAGACCGCCTTCGCCCTGCCCGTACAGGACGAGGGCATGGAGGAGGTCCTGCGGGACATCGCCCGCAAGGGCAAGCCCCACCCCTGGGTGGTCTTCGCCGAGTACGGCTCGCTCCGCGCCTCCTCCGGCGAGAACCCCGTCTCCACCGTCATCACACCCGAACTGCGCCGCGCCGCACGGGCCAACCCCCACGGCAGCTTCGAACGGGTCGTCAAGGACGGTGTCCCCTATCTGACCATCGCCATGCCCACCGTCTTCAAGACCAGCCCGGACAGCGTGCTGCCCACCGGACTCGTCCTGTACGCCGTCATGCGGATGACCGACGAGCAGATCAACGTCGACGCCCTCCTGATGGCCGCCCGGGACGGCGCCCTGCCCGGCCTCGCCATCGCGCTGATACCCGCCCTGATCGCCGCGCGCAGCGTGCTGCGTCCGGTGCGGGAACTGCGGCAGGCGGCCTGGAACATGGGCAGCGGCAGACTCGACACCCGGATCCGGGTGCGCGGCAGCGACGAACTGGCCGATCTGGCACGCACGTTCAACGAGTCGACGGGCCAACTGGAGCGGTCCGTGCGGGAACTGCGCGAGGCCGAGGAACGCGCCCGCCGCTTCGCCTCCGACGTCTCGCACGAACTGCGCACCCCGCTCGCCGGAATGCTCGCCGTCACCGAGGTCCTCGACGAGGACGCGGACGGTCTGGACCCCGACACCGCCCGTGCGGTCCGGCTGGTCAGCGCGGAGACCGGCAAGCTGGCCGTGCTCGTCGAGGACCTGATGGAGATCTCCCGCTTCGACGCCCGCGCGGCCGAGCTGAACGCCGACGAGGTCGACGTGGCCGTGGCCATCCGCAAAACCCTGCAGAACCGGCACTGGACCGACGACCGGGTCCGCACCGAGCTCCCCGACGGCATCCGGGCGCGGCTGGACCCGCGCCGCTTCGACGTCGTGATCGCCAACCTCGTGGGCAACGCCCTGCGACACGGCGGTACGCCCGTCACGGTACGGCTGCGCACCGAGGAACGTCTTCCGGGCCGGCCCGTGCTGATCACCGACGTCGCGGACAGCGGACCCGGCATCCGCCCGGAATCGCTCCCGCACATCTTCGACCGCTTCTACAAGGCCGACGCGGCCCGTACCCGTTCGGCGGGCAGCGGCCTGGGACTGGCGATCACGCTGGAGAACGTGAAGCTGCACGGCGGCACGATCCACGCCGGGAACCGGCCCGGGGGCGGTGCCGTCTTCGCCGTCGAGATACCGCTTCACTCGGAGGGGGCCGGCGGATGAGGCGACGTGTGTCGGCCGTGGTCGTCGCCGTCGCGGCCGGCGTACCGCTGCTCGGTGGCTGCGGTATCCAGGAGACCGACGTCATCGAGGCGGGCGGTCCCGCCAGCGTCCAGGCCTTCCTCAACCGCGAGGACGACATGCTGCTCTTCTTCCGCTCCCCCGACGGAGGGCTGAGCCCGGTGATCCGGTCGCCCGGGCCCTCGACCGTGTCCGGCGGCGGAGCCTTCCACACGGCGACCGCTGGAGACCAGGAAACGAACCGGCCCGTGCCGACGGAGAAAGTCGTCGCGGCGCTCCTCGCCGGCCCCGGGGACGTGGACCGGGCCGCGGGCCTGACCACGGCCCTCCCCACCGCCGACCGCGGTGGCATCGCCAAGGTCGACACCTCCGTGAACGGCAGGGTCACGGCCCGCCTTCCCCTCGCCCTGGAGGGGCTGGATGCCACCGCCCTGCGCCAGCTCACCTGCACGATCGCCTACAGCCAGGACGCCGACGGCCGGATCGTCGTGGAGCTGCGAGGCCAGGACGGGGCGTCGAGGTCGGGCACCTGCGGACTCGCTCCCGGCAGTGCGGGGAACGTACCCACGGTGACCGGGACCCGGGAAGGGGGCCCGTCGTCCGGCGCGAGCGGCTGAGGCGGCGTCGAAGGGGGCGGCCAGGTGTCGGGGGGAGCGGGGCCGAGATCATCCGGCAGGGGATTCACCTCGCGGCGACCTTCCGGGTACCCGACCTTCCGTCCACATGATCAACTCGCACCGGGTACGGACCCGCCGTGCGCCTCGTTTCCGGCACGGCGGCGGTACTCGGCGTTGATGCGCTGTGCCTCCTCGAGCTGGTCCTCGAGGATGACGATGCGGCATGCGGCCTCGATCGGGGTGCCCTTGTCGACGAGCTCGCGGGCGCGCGCCGCGATCCGCAGCTGGTAGCGGGAGTACCGGCGGTGACCGCCCTCCGAGCGCAGCGGAGTGATGAGACGGGCCTCGCCGAGGGCGCGGAGGAAGGCCGGGGTGGTGCCGAGCATCTCGGCGGCCCGCCCCATCGTGTATGCGGGGTAGTCGTCGTCGTCGAGACGATTACCGAGGGGGGTATCTGCTGTCATGTCACCTCGTAGGACAACGCGTCGAGGGGCCCTGGTGCCGTACGGCACCAGGGCCCCGAAGGAAATTCAACACCATCTGTCGGCTCTTGTGCTGTGCCGACCTGCTGTTTCCGCTACCGGCCCTGCTGGAGGGGGTGCGGGGATCGCGGCTGCCTGACCGGGGACCACCTTCCAATCCGGGGTCTTGCGGTACCCGGCCGAGTACTGCTCCGGCCGGGCGATCCTGATGGCGTCCGTCCTCCGTCCTTGCTCTGTATCCATCACTTGGCCTGCGAACTTCAGGTACTGCAATCCCGCCAGTTCGTGTCTGTCGGGTATCACTGATCCGTCTTCGATGAGAAAAGGCTAACCGTGTCGGAGCTCAATGTCTACTCCGGCAAGAACAGATTTCAGCTTCTTGGAGGGGCAGGTAGTTTCGTTCCGTCACTGAGGGTGACGTGCCTCTCCCCTCCGCCTCCCCGTGGCGGCGAAAACGGGCGTCCAGACAGCAGTGCGGGCCCTGCCGACGTGTGTCGGCAGGGCCCGCACCGGGATCCTGAAGGTGGTTCTCAGCCGAGGCGAACCAAGGCCCGCCCGTGCTCCGCGACGACGGTGCGCCGAGGGACGGGCGAGGTGATCGCTGCGCCGAGGACGTCCCGCAGCCGGACCCGGTCCGTGTACGCGGAACTCTCGCGGTGAACGACGAGTTCGGCCCGGGTGACCGAGCCGGTGCACTGGTCGTCCCCGTCGACCAGGAGGAGGAACTCGACACGGGCACCGGCCATGACGGACAGCGCGACCTCGACGGTCATGTCGTCCCGGACCCGGGGCCCGGACGTGTCCATGACGTCGACCACGGCCAGGTGAGCCGGGTTCGCGTGCTGTCGTTGTGTCCGTACCGGTGTCAAAGGTGCCTCCTCGGAGATGGGGAGCTGCTGGACGATGCTTCGAGCCGTGGGGTCAGGCCGCGGAGTCGAGGGCGGGCCGCTGCGCACGGCGCCGCCCCGCTCCTCCGCCGGCGCGTCCGCGACCGGAGCGGTCCTGACGGCTTCGGGACGAGGGGGCCCCGGAGGACCCGGCGCGGCGGGGACGGTCCACGACCGGTGCCTTGATGACGAACCGGGACACCGGAAGGGGCCTGGGCACCGGTGATCCGCGTCAGTTCCGCCTCACCGGACCGCACGGAGGCGATCTGCGGGGTGATGCCGGCCGAGACCATCAAGCGGGTCATGCCACGGCGCTGGCCGGGTGTCACGAGGGTGACGACGCTGCCGGACTCGCCGGCGCGGGCGGTACGGCCGCCGCGGTGCAGGTAGTCCTTGGGGTCGGTGGGCGGATCCACGTTGACGACCAGGTCGAGGTTGTCGACGTGGATGCCGCGGGCCGCGACGTTGGTCGCCACCAGCACCGTCACATGCCCGGTCTTGAACTGGGCGAGGGTCCGGGTGCGCTGGGGCTGGGACTTGCCACCGTGCAGGGCCGCGGCGCGGACGCCGCTGTTCAGCAGGTGCTGGGTCAGCCGGTCCACGGCGTGCTTGGTGTCCAGGAACATCAGCACCCGGCCCTCGCGCGCCGCGATCTCGGTGGTCGTGCGGTGCTTGTCCGCTTCGGGCACGTGGAGCACGTGGTGCTCCATCGTGGTGACCGCACCCGCCGACGGGTCGACGGAATGGACCACCGGGTCGGACAGGTACTGGCGGACCAGCCGGTCGACGTTGCGGTCCAGGGTGGCCGAGAAGAGCATCCGCTGCCCCTCGGGGCGTACCTGGTCGAGCAGGGCGGTGACCTGGGGCATGAAGCCCATGTCGGCCATCTGGTCGGCCTCGTCGAGGACGGTGATGTCGACGTCGTCCAGGCGGCAGTCGCCACGGTCGATGAGGTCCTTGAGCCGTCCCGGTGTCGCGACGACGATCTCCACACCGGCCCGCAGCGCGCGCGTCTGCTTGAACATCGGCATGCCGCCGACCACGGTGGTCAGCCGGAGCTTCACGGAGCGGGCGTACGGGGTGAGCGCGTCGGTCACCTGCTGGGCGAGCTCGCGGGTGGGGACGAGGATCAGGGCGAGCGGCTGCCCCGGTTCCGCGCGGCGGCCCGTCGTACGGGCCAGCACGGCGAGGCCGAAGGCGAGGGTCTTGCCCGACCCGGTACGGCCGCGGCCGAGCACGTCACGTCCGGCGATGGAGTTCGGCAGCGTCGCGCCCTGGATGGGGAACGGCACCGTCATGCCCTCGCGTCCGAGCGCGGCCAGCAGGGGCGTCGGCAGGGCGAGGTCGGAGAACGACTCGACCGCGGGAAGTGCGGGAGTGATCGTCACCGGGAGGGCGAACTCGCCCTGGAGCGGGGCCGGTCGGCGCCCGTTGTTGCCGCCGGAACGCCGCGGAGCACCCGAGCGCTGGGCGGCAGAGCTCCAGGAGGTGCGGGTCGGGCGGGTGGTGGTGCGGGCAGTGCGGGCGGTGCGTGCGCGGTTCAAGCGGAACCTTTCCTCGATGTGAGCACGTAGGCACGTAGCAAGGAGTTTCCGCAGCAAATGGAACGGCGCAGATAATCACGAGAACGGCCCGGTGATGATGAGCGCCGAATCGGATCGACGGGGGAATGCATCACCGTCAGGTGATGCGATGGAGCCTTCCCGTCACGCGCTCTGAAAAGCAGCGAGCTGGGGCCCGCACCCCAAGGTGCGGGCCCCAGCTGCGAAGAATGTGTTGCTGCCGGTGGTCAGGCCGGAACGATGTTCTCGGCCGTCGGGCCCTTCTGGCCCTGCGCGATGTCGAACGACACCTTCTGACCTTCCAGCAGCTCGCGGAAGCCCTGGGCGGCGATGTTGGAGTAGTGGGCGAAGACGTCGGCGCCGCCGCCGTCCTGCTCGATGAAGCCGAAGCCCTTTTCCGCGTTGAACCACTTCACGGTGCCAGTAGCCATGTCAATTCTCCTTCGGAGACGATTTCCGGAATTCACCCTGTGTGGATTCCGCGTCGCCCGTGCTGATTAACCCGTCGGAAAATGAACCCTCTGGCAACCACACCTGCAACTGACACCGACATTAGCATGCCGCGATCGACCCTGTGCGGTCTGTAATTCCACTGGGGTTGACGGGCGAGGAATACTCGCAGTGCACCGCAGCCATTTCTCACTTCACGGATACAGATATTGACCCGCGCGGATGGGCTGTTTTCTGGCGAACGTTTCCGCCCGCAGCGCCATGACCTCCGGCGATGTGCCGCGCGCCGCTGTCGGCGCCCTCGCCGGACGGGACACCGGCGAACGCGCCCAGACCCCACTGACGCAACGAATGTCACATCCGCCGCAGGAGACGACGCCGACGTCCGGCGTCTACCCGGCGTGTGCCGCGGTCCAGGTGATCAGCGGGGGTTCGACCCGTGCGCACAGCGGCCCGCCCCGCGCGTCGGTCAGCCCGAGCCGCCCGACCAGCAGCCCGTCGCGCGTTGCGGCGGCGAGCGTGTCGGCGGGGATGACGTCGAGCATGAGCTTGGCGCGCCGGAACATCGTGAACATGCCCGACTCGTCGACGGTGCCCCACGACAGATAGATGAACCGCCGCCCCAGACGGTTCTGCACATAGGGGCCCGTGACCTCGGTACCGGCCGGCGAGGAGCTGATGCTGCACTCCAGGGTCCACGTCACGGACGGCGCGTCCCCGGGCTGCGGCTCGAGAAGCTCGGCCGGACGGTCGCGGCGTTGCACGGCGACATGGACGTTGTCGTAGGCGGCCACTGTGCCGTCGGCGGGGGAGGGGGCGGGGTGGGTGAGGCCGGGCAGGTCGATGGCGTCGATGCGGATGCGCATGGCCGCCATCATCCGGCATCGCCCCAAGCTCCCGGGGCCGCACGTGGGTTGTGCCCTCCGAGCGCGCCCACGCAAGAATTCTGCTCACGAAAAAGCCCCAGGTCGTCGACCTGGGGCTTCGATATGGAGCGGGTGACGAGAATCGAACTCGCACTCTCAGCTTGGGAAGCTGATGTTCTACCACTAAACTACACCCGCGTAAGACGCCGGTTGAGACCGGTGTCGGAACGCTCTGTCACTCTACCTCATGCCAGACCCCCGGCGCCGGAGCCGTGGGGTCTGAGTGCGTTTCAGGGGAGCGATGGGGCTGCGGGGCGCCGGAGTTGGGGCGTACGGTGGAGAGGTGGGAGAGGGTCCGGGAGAGGTCGGAGTGCCGCCTGGAGACTCGTTCCTTCCATCCCGTAATGTGGCTTTTGTCGTCCGGCGAGCAGCAGCCGGACGACGCGGCTCTTGGGGAAGGGACTCATGGACTTGATGGAGCGCACCGTCGTCCGTTGTGCCGATGGGCACGTGTTCAGCACCGCTTCGTTCCCGATGCAGCAGGCCGAGCGGCTCGGTCCCGGGCGACTCGTCCGATGCCCTCGGTGTGCCCGGCTTCGCAGCGTCGTTCCGGTGACCTTGGAGAAGCAGTAAAGGAGTAGTACCCAGGCGCGCGGACCGTCCGATGGTGGCCGGTCCGCGCGCCTTGCGTATCCTCGGGGCGTGCTTCTCTCAGACAAGGACATCCGGGCCGAGATCGACGCCGGGCGGGTACGGATCGATCCCTACGACGAATCCATGGTGCAGCCGTCCAGCGTCGACGTGCGCCTCGATCGCTTCTTCCGGGTGTTCGAGAACCACCGCTACCCCCACATCGACCCCTCCGTCGAGCAGGCGGACCTCACGCGCCTCGTGGAGCCGGAGGGTGACGAGCCCTTCATCCTCCACCCCGGCGAGTTCGTCCTCGCCTCGACGTACGAGGTCATCACCCTCCCCGACGACCTCGCCTCGCGCCTGGAGGGGAAGTCCTCCCTCGGCCGCCTCGGCCTCGTCACCCACTCCACCGCCGGTTTCATCGACCCCGGCTTCTCCGGGCACGTGACGTTGGAGCTCTCCAACCTCGCCACCCTCCCCATCAAGCTCTGGCCCGGCATGAAGATCGGCCAGCTCTGTCTGTTCCGGCTCTCCTCGCCGGCCGAGTTCCCCTACGGCAGCGAGCGCTACGGCTCCCGCTACCAGGGCCAGCGCGGCCCGACGGCCTCCCGTTCCTTCCTCAACTTCCACCGGACGCAGGTATGAGCGACGTACGGGAGAACCTGACGTACGAGCGATTCGGCGTCGCCGTCCGCGAGCTCGCGCAGACCATCGCCGACGACGGCTACGAGCCCGACATCGTCCTCTCCATCGCCCGCGGCGGTGTGTTTGTCGCGGGCGGCCTGGCGTACGCGCTGGACTGCAAGAACATCCACCTGGTCAACGTGGAGTTCTACACCGGCGTAGGCACCACCCTCGACATGCCCGTCATGCTCGCGCCCGTCCCCAACGTCATCGACTTCTCCTCCAAAAAGGTCCTCATCACCGACGACGTCGCCGACACCGGCAAGACCCTCAAGCTGGTCCGCGACTTCTGCCTCGACACCGTCGCCGAGGTCCGCAGCGCCGTCATCTACGAGAAGACGCAGTCGCTGGTGAAGTGCGAGTACGTGTGGAAGCGGACGGATGAGTGGATCAACTTCCCGTGGAGTGTGTTGCCTCCGGTACATAGGTTGGGCGCGGCACCCAAGGAGAACAAGGAAGCGGTCTGACCTGCGGATTTCTAATGGTCGGAGAGAGCCCCCCCGCTAGATCGGCGGGGGCTTTTGTGTTCTGTCGACGGCTGGAGGCTGGCACTGCCGGTGGCTGGGGTTGCTGCCCTGTCGGGCTGTCACAGCTCCACTCGGGACTCCGTTGCGCGGCTCCCCTGCCGCAGCACTACGTGCGCCGGCCTGAGTGACAGTCGCCGAAGAATTGGCTCCATGACCTTGAAGAGCGCTTCGGCATCCGGCCCATAGGCGTACAGCACGGCTTCGCCTCCACCGAACTCATTCCCGTCGACCTCACCGAACTCCCGCTGCCTCGACCGCGGCGGCCATGGCGCGCTCGGCATCGAAGACCGCTTCGCGCTCGGCGCGAGAGCCGTACTCGTCGTCACTCAATCTGTAGTGGGCGATCACGGCTCGTTCTGTGGTCTCCGGTTCGGGGAGATCGAAGAGTGTGTCCATGAGCGCACGATCTCATCAGCCTCTGACAACGCGGCTGGGACGACCTCTCGGACTTGAAGGTGCACGCTTTCCAACTGTGGTGGTGGGGCGTTGGGCTGCGTGCGGTGGCGTTCACCTGGGTTCATGGGCGGCTGGCCCGCGTGGCGAGTCTGGCGCGTGGCCTTCGCTGAACGGCCGCGAACGGGGCTGAATGAGACGGAAACCGAGACGGTGGCGCGGGGGCGGCTGCTTCACTCTTCCCCAGGTGGGATGAGGCGATCAGCGCTCTCGATGGCCGCCACCACTGGGTCGGCCTGCTCCAGGTGGGAGAAGTCCGGGCAGTCCGTCACCGGGCGGCGGGTGCCGCGTTTGGGATCGACCACAAGTGCAACGCCCGTCGCCTCGTCCCAGGCGTCCACGTGCACTGTCCGACCGATCATCGTCTCCGTACAGTGAAGCTCGCAAGCCGGCCTGTCGCGTTGAGGTAACGCATGCGGTCATCGTCCATGACGGCGCCGGCCTTGACGTAGGAGTGACCAACTTCTGTGCCCTGGCGGTACCTCAGCTTGGGAAGTTGCGATCATTTACGGCCCGTTGGGGCGCCGGCTTGGGCTGACGGCCGGGTGTAGCCCCGCGCATGACACGGCCACACACCCTTCTGATCCGTAGCTCTGGAGAGATCGGCTGGGGCGGTGATTCGTTCCCCCACGGCGCTGGCCACAGCGGCACCGGTCCAGGGCGATGACGCTGTCGTGTCCGGCCCAGGGATCGCCGGGATTACTCATCCAGTTACACCGGTAGCGAATCCTATTTACTCCTCAAGTGGAGTCAGGAAGAAGAATTTATCGACTAATGAGGTGCAAAGTCAGATGTGTAGGGTAATTGATTAATACACCCTTTCTCGGGTTTTCTGTCTTCGTAAGGTCACTCGTTTGCCGCGCGTCCTAAACGGGGGAGCCGCGTTATTCGGACTATGACGACAGCAAGGACCCACGGCCTGCCTCGACGCAACGCGACGATGGATAATATTTCTGCGGTCCGCGGCCTGACAGTGGGTAAGTACGCTTTCCAGCCTGGTGTGGAACGCGTGGCGCCGGCGGTACGGCCCACGGTGACCGGGGGTGACGCGCAGTCCGAAGGTCAGGTCACCGAGCCACTGCTTCGTGAGTTCCTCGCCCTGCTGGAGGAGCTCCAGGAGGGAATCAATTCGCGATGGAACGGCCAGGAGAACTCCGGCCGCCGCGTACAGCGTGACGGGTCGCATTTTCGTGAATCATGACTATGTCGATCCTGCCTTTGCGCAGCGTGAGTACTACTACGACGCGTACTCCCACGAGCCGGGTACCGGCTGGAACGGGGGACATGCCGACGGCGTGCACTCAGGAGTCCCCCTGACTGCACCCGACGCCGACTGGGATCCCGCCGAGGAACTTACCTATCTCCTGCAGGAGGCTGTTTCGGCGGAGCAGACAGCCAGGATCCCGCCACCTCGCAGCGAGCCCGCATCCGGCGTCGGCTTCACCGACCCAATGGAGAGCCTGGCGCAGATCACCGCTCAACTGCCGCCCACCCGACGCTCCTCTGCCGGGCACCGGAAGCTCCACGTCCGAAGAGCCCGGCTCAAGTGGTGGGAGACTGGCAGCTTCGTCATCCTCGCGCTCGTTACCGTCATCGTGGCGATGGTCAGCGTCTTCGGCGGCATGGTGGCCTACAGGCCTCTGCAGAACATCACCTCCGGGACGGGAGGCGGCGTGGCCCCGTTGTGGCCTCTTCTCGTGTACGGCCCCTGGATGGTGGCCTCTCTCTCCATCCTCCGGACTGCCCTGCACCAGCGCCGAGCCGTGCACTCGTGGTTCATCGTTCTGCTGTTCTCCTCCGTCGCGATAATGCTGTGCGTGGCTCAGGCAGACAGAACGGTCACCGGTATCGCCGGAGCTTGCCTGCCGGCCCTCGCCTCCCTTGCAAGCTTCCAGCAGCTCATCCGGCAAATCACGCTGACTCGGCCACCGCGACAGGGCACGCGGCGCCGGCGCCGCTAGCAGCATGGTCCTCGGTGCACGAGGTGCCCGGTTTCATTCCCCACCCGGGGTGGGAGCATCCCGCGCCCGCCCCTACGACCCGCGGTCGGCAGCGGCGCCCCCGCCATCCCGGTGCCGACCGATCCCTCGCCGGAGGCATTGCCTTGACTGCAGGCAGCTCTATGCGGTGATCGACTCATGGCCACCGGCCCTATCCACACATGGGCACGCGTCGGCGCAGCGCGGGCGGAGCGGGCCGAAGGCAGGAGCGGCGCCCGCAGCGGAGCCGGGTAGCGCGCCCGGCGGAGCGGAGCGCAGCCGGGGCTTGAACTCGACACTTCGGCTACAGATGACCGTGGCGGTGGCGAGTTTCGGCTCCCTGCCAGGGGAAGGATCGGCAGCAGGCTGAGTCCCTGAGCGCTGACATCGGGGAGGATTTCAGGTCGCTCCCGATCGAGCGGCAGCAGGCATTGGTCCTACACAGCCTGTCGGCCGTCCTGATTCATCCCGCAGGGCGGGGGCGGCGCAAGTTCGATCCGAGTCTGATCGAGCCCGTGTGGCGCTGACCCTGCCGCACCGTACGAAGGAAAGGCCCGGCCTCGTGCCTGGCCTTCTCGTTGTTCAGACCGCGATGCGAGCAGGCCGCGCGTCCTCACGGCCGTAGGCCAGTACACGTGGAAGCACCTCGCGGAAGCGGGCGATGTCCTCGGCCGGCGCCTCCAGTACCGCCTCGATCTCCGCGTCGTCCAGGCCCAGCGCGGGCAGTGCCTCAGGGACCAGGGAGACGCGCAGGACGTTCCCTGTGAGCTCGACCGACTGCACGCATCCGTACGCCGTGCCCTGGTCGGCCGTGACCAGGCAGTGCGTGTCGAATCCCAGCGAGATGTCCTGCTCGTCAGGTTCTTCGGAGCCGCACTGGAACATCATGATGAAGCCGCTGCCGTCCTCTCCTTCGGAGATACCTGCCTCGATGAAGCAGTCGTAGTCGAGATCTATCTCCGCACCGGCTGCGCGGGCGACGAACCTGTAGGTCATGACCGTGTTCTATCAGCCGCCCGACCGCGCCGGCGTTTGACCTGCTTGGAATTACCGCGAGTGACGATCCTCATGAGGTCAACGATCCCTGGTCCGTCGAACCCCCCCCGTGATCAAGAGGGCCGGGCAGGTGCTCGACGCCTGAGCTGGGCGGTGTGACGAAGAAGGGGCTCCCCGGTGTGGGGAGCCCCTTTTCGGTGTGCGGGGTCTAGAAGGTGCCCAGCTTCACGATCGACAGGAGGGCGATCAGCTGGATCGATGCCGCGCCCAGGGCCTTGGGCCAGGGGAGGTCGTGGGACTTGGAGACCATCAGGGTCAGGAGGGCGCCCGCGGCCACCCAGGTCGCCCAGCCGACGCCCTGGACGAAGGTGGCATCGCCGCCGAAGAACATGGCGAGGACGAGGCGGGGCGCGTCCGTCAGGGACATGATCAGCATGGAGAGGCCGACCGTGGGCTGCCAGGCGCCGTCACCGCCGAGCTGGCGGGCCAGGGTGTGGGTGACCACGCCCAGCACGAAGGAGGACAGGACCATCGCGACCGCCGTCGTCAGGACGATCGGGACCGCGTTGGAGAGGGTGGCGTTGATCGCGTCCTCGCGGGCGCCGTCGAAGCCGAAGACGGCGAGCAGGCCGTAGAGGAACGTCACGATCAGGGCCGGGCCCCACATCGTGTAATCGCGCATCTGGAGGAAGGTCCGGTTGGGGGCCGTGACGATGCCCCTCAGGAGGTCCTTCCAGTGGAGGCGGGGGCCCACCGGGCCGGCCGGCGGGGTCGAGCCCGCGCGGTACGTGCCGCCCTGGTTGTAGGGGTCCTCGTTGACGGAGAACGCCTGGGTGTGACCCGGGTTGTTCGCCGCGTACGGGTCGTGGCCGCCGTCGCCGAAGTACTCCGGCTCGTCGTAGCCGCCGCCCTGGGGGCCGCCGTACTGCTGCTGCCCCGGGTGCGGGGGCGCGGGCGGCGCGGGGTAGCCGCCGTACGACGGTCCCTGCGGGGCCTGCTGCCCGTACGGAGGTTGTTGCGGTCGCGTGTGAGGAGCGCCGTTGTCCCGGCCGCGTCCGATCCTGAATCCAGCCACGTCTTCGAACGTACCTGGTCCCGGAGAGCCGCGTGCCGGGCCCGGGGGTTCGGGCCCGGCTTTGCTGCCGAGCTGTGACATCCCCTAAGGGGTTGTCATGACTGTCCCTGACACGTCGTGAGGGTCAGCCCACCAGGACGTCGCCGAAGTACGCGTCGCCGGTGGGGCCGCCCAGGGTCGGGCCGCTGAAGGACTTCGAACCGGTGGCGGTGATGCCGGAGGTGGTGGACTTCAGGAACCAGACGGCGCCGTCGCTGCTGTTCTCGCCGGAGGCGGAGGTCACCAGTTCCGTACGGCCGTTGTTGTCGATGTCCGTGAGGTGGACCGCGTAGCCGAAGTGGTCGTAGGACTCGGCCGTGCCGGGGACGTTCGCCGTGTTCTGGGAGTAGGACTTCGAGCCGGTGCCGGTCAGGCCGGAGGCCGAGCCGCGCAGGATCGTGACCGTGCCCGCGTGCTTCGCCGAGCCGATGGTCTCCTGCTCGGAGCCGACCGCGATGTCGGTGTAACCGTCGCCGTTGACGTCGCCGGCCGACAGGCTCCAGCCGAAGAAGTCGAACTTCTCGGCCGTGCCGGGGACGCTCGCCGAGTCCTGGGTGAACTTCACCGGCGTACGGGTCGACAGGCCCGTGGACGCGCCGTACGTCACCGTCACCGCGCCGCCGAGGCCGCCGTTCGGCTCGGACGTCGACTTCTCCATGAAGTTGCCGGTGACGATGTCGCCGTAGCCGTCCTTGTTCACGTCGGCGATGACGCCGGCGTAGCCGCCCGCGAGCTTCTTGCCGACCTTGAGGGTGGTGGTGGCGTCGCCCGTGTAGAGGACGCTGCGGGTGCGGTAGTCGCCCGTGCTGGTCTCCTCCTGGCCCATGACCAGCAGGTCGGTGCGGCCGTCGGCGTTGACCTCGCCCGCGATGAGGCCGTCGGGGTAGATCGTGGTCTGGTCGACCGTGTCGACGCCGACGAGCGAAGCGGCCTTGCCGGTACGGGAGACGGGGCCGCGGAAGATGTTCAGGGACGGCGAGGCGTTGTTGCCGGCGGCCAGGTCGGTGTGGCCGTCGCCGTCGAAGTCGCCGGCCGCGAGGGACCAGCCCAGCTCGTTGCGGTACTCCGGCAGCGGGGAGGAGATGTCGGTGCCGGACTTGATGCCGGTCGCGCCGCCCCACAGCACGGTCAGCGCGCCGTAGGAGTCGGTGGAGCCGATCTTCTCGCCGTGCACGCCGACCACGATGTCCGTGTAGCCGTCGCCGTCCATGTCGCCCGTGGTGAGGCGGTCGCCGAAGTAGTCGCCGGTCTCCGGGGTGCCGGGGATGCCGTCCGTGGCCTGGCTGATGATCTGGCGCTTGCTGGTGTCCAGGCCGCTCTTGGTGCCGTAGACGACGGCGACATAGCCCGCGCCGGTCTTGCCGGAGATCTTGGCGATCGGGGCGGCGATCGCGACATCGCGGTAGCCGTCGCCGTTGAAGTCGCCGTCGAGGCCGGAGGGGGCGGCGGTCGCGGTCGTCGCGGCCGAAAGGGTGAGCAGACCGCCGGTGAGGGTGGTCGCGACGGCGGTCGCGAGGGTGGTTCTGAGGTGACGCATCAGGTTCTCCTGGAAGAAGGCGAAGAAGGCGAAGAAGGCGAAGGAAGCGCAGGGGAGAGCGTCAGTCGAGGAAGCCGCCGCCGTACTCCGGCAGGTGGACGGAGCCCGTCGCGGTCGGTGTGGTGCTCGTGCCGCGCATGAGCAGGGCGTCGCCGTTCGCGCCCACCGTCAGGTCGGCCTTGCCGTCGCGGTCGAGGTCGCGCAGCCGGACCGGGGAGCCGAAGGAGACATAGGAGTCGGCCGGGCCGATCACCGTCTGCGGGATCCACGTGGAGCGGGTGCCGGTCAGACCGCCGGAGCCGCCGCGGAAGACGGTGACGCCGCCCTGGTCCTCCTTGCCGGCCACGTCCTCCTGCGGCACGCCGACCGCGAGGTCCGCGTAGCCGTCGCCGTTGGTGTCGCCGGCCGAGACGGAGTAGCCGAAGTTGTCGCCCGCCTCGGCGCTGCCGGGGACGCCGGAGGAGGCCTGGTTGTACGTCATCGAGCCGCTCGGCCCGGCGGACGTCCCGTGCCAGACGCTGACGATGCCCTTGCCGTCGTTGTTGTCGGGCAGGCCGACGGCGATGTCGCCGTACCCGTTCTTGTCGAAGTCGCCGATCGCGGCGCCCCAGGGCTCACTGGCGTACGTCTTGGAGGCACCCGAAGTCAGGCCCGATGAGGCGCCCTTGAGGTACCAGATGCGGTTGGCGGGCTGGTTGTCGACGAACTGCGTGCCGAGGACGACCAGGTCCGTCTTTCCGTCGCCGTTGACCTTGCCGGCGGCGAGGCCGTGCGAGTACCAGCCCTGGCCCACCTTGTCGATCTTGCTGACGCTGCCCGTCGTACCGGACTTGGTGAACGGGCCGCGGTACAGCCACGTCTCGCTGCCGCCGATGACGGCGAGGTCGGGCGAGCCGTCGCCGTTGAAGTCGCCGGTGGCGAGCTCGCTGCCGAAGTGGGACTGGGAGCCGCTCGCGCCGGACTTCGGGGCGAGGGTGGTGCCGCCGGACAGGCCCGTCCTGGAACCCCAGACGATGGTGACCGTCCCGCGGTACCGCGCGCTGCCCACGTGCTCCGTGTCGTTGCCGACGACCAGGTCCGCGTAACCGTCCTTGTTGAGGTCGGCGCTGCTGATCGACTCGCCGAAGTAGTCGTCCTCCTCGCCGGTCCCGGGGATGCCGGGGCTGTCCTGGTGGACGACCTGGGTGTGCGTCGTGTCGAGGCCGCTCGCGCTGCCGTAGACGATGTTGACGGCGCCGCCGGTCCAGCCGTCGTCGCCGGAGATGCCGGAGTAGTAGTGGCTGTACGCCAGGTCCCGGTAGCCGTCGCCGTTGAAGTCGTCGTAGTGCTTGGCGACCGCCGCCGAGGCGGGGGCGGCGAGGAACAGCGGGGTGAGGCCTGTCGCCACGAGGGTGACGGTCAGGGCGGCTGCGGTGCTTCTGCGCATGGGTGTCGCTCCTGTGGGTCAGCCGAGGAGGCCGGCGCCGAACGCGCCGTAGCCGCTGGACATGCCGAGGGAACCGGGGCCGAAGGAACGGATGCCGGCGGTGGTGATGCCGCTCGTCGTGCCGTGCAGCGACCAGACGGCGCCGGTGCCCTCGTTCTCGAAGCCGGCGGTCACCGTGTAGTCGGCGCGGCCGTCCCCGTTGACGTCGGACAGCAGCACGTCAGAGCCGAAGTAGTCGGTGGATTCCGAGGTGCCGGGGACGTCGTAGGTGTCCTGCGAGATCGCGCGGCCGCCGTCGAGACGCGGGCCGACCAGCACCATGGAGGCGCCGGCGTCCTCGGCCTGGGTGGTGTCCTCGAAGGGGACGCCGATCGCGAGGTCGCCGTGGCCGTCGGCGTTGAAGTCGCCGATGGAGACCGCGCCGCCGAAGCCGTCGCCGGCCTCGTCCGTGCCCGCGACCCCCTCGGAGCTCTGGGTGAGTTCGGCCATCGGGGCGTCCCCGTTGACAGGCCCGCCCGCCGAACCGCGGATGACGACGACCCGGCCGCCGAGGCTGCCGGACTGGTCGTCCTCCTCGGTGAAGACGTTGCCGAGGGCGATCTCGTCGTAGCCGTCGCCGTCGATGTCGCCGAGCGCGATCGACGTGCCGCCGTTCAGGGGGCGCGGCGAGCTGGTGTCGGGGCCGGCGGCGGAGCCGAGGTAGGCGACGCCCCTGGACCAACTGCCCGAGGCGTGCGAGGTGTTGTGGGTGCGGTAGGTGAGGACCAGGTCGGACTTCTTGTCGCCGTCGGTGTCGCCCGCCTTCATGGCGTCGACGGAGTACGCCGTCTCCGGCAGGCCGATCCTCTTCACCGTGCCGGTGGCGCCGGACCTGGTGAAGCCGCCGCGGATCACATACGACTTGGTGCCGCCCGTGCCGACGGCGAGGTCGGCCCTGGCGTCGCCGTCGAAGTCGCCGGTGGTCAGGAGGCTGCCCCAGTTGTCGTGGGAGGAGACTGCCGGGTCCTTGACCGTGGTGCCGCCCTTCACGCCGCTCGCGGAGCCCCACAGCACGGTGACGGAGCCGCCGTCGACGTCGGTGCCGACGTCCTCGCCGGGGGCGCCGACGGCGAGGTCGGTGTAGCCGTCCTTGTCGAGGTCGGCGATCGCGAGGGCCTCGCCGAAGGTGTCCTCGGCCTCGGCGGTGCCGGGCACGCCCGTGGTGTTCTGGCTGAGGACGGTGTGCTTGGCGGGGTCGAGGCCGTTCTTGGTGCCGTAGAGGACGGCGACATAGCCGGCCATGCCCTTGCCGCCGACCTTCGCGTACGGCGCGGCGAACGCGATGTCGCCGTAGCCGTCGCCGTTGAAGTCCGCGGTGTACTGCTTCGTCGTGGCCGCCGTCGCGGCCGGGGCCGCGAGGGTGAGCAGGCCTCCGGTGAGTGCCACCGCGGTGGCTATACGCAGAAGTCGCATGGGGTTCTTTCGTTTTCGGGGTACGTCGAGGTCGTACGGCACCGGGCCGCGGACCGTCCCGGTGCGTGAGTGGCCGAGCGGCCGAGTGGTTCAGCCGCTCAGCCGCTCGGTGGCCGAGGGGCTCAGCCACCCAGCCACCCAGCCGCTCAGTCCGCGAAGTTGGCGCTGAAGGCCGGGCTGCCCGTCGTCGAGACGCCCGACGTGCTCGGGGAGACCGTGCGGGAGCCGGTCGTGGTGATCTTCGTGCCGTTGGAGGGCAGGTAGAGGACCGCGCCGTTGCCGTCGTTCTCGTAGGAGCCCGCGATCAGGTCGGCGCGGCCGTCGCCGGTGACGTCGTCGAGCTTGACGTCGAGGCCGAGCCTGTCGTTCGGCTCGTCCTCGCCGGGCACGCCCGCGGTGGACTGGGCGAAGGACTGGGCGCCGGAGGAGGTGTTCAGACCGGAGGCCGAGCCGTACAGGACGGTGACCATGCCGGTGTCGGTGGCGCTGCCGATGTTCTCGCCGGCGACGCCGACGACGAGGTCCTGGAAGCCGTCGCCGTTGATGTCGCCGAGGTCCAGCTCGTAGCCGAAGTAGTCGTTCTTCTCGGAGGTACCGGGGACGGCGCCGGAGTTCTGGGTGATCCCGGTGACCGAACCGGCGCCGCTCGCGGAGCCGTAGGTGATCCACACCTTGCCGCCGTCGGCGCCGCCCGGGAACGTGGTTTCGCCGTCGCTGGTGGTCTTGTTCCAGTACATGCCGGAGACGATGTCGCCGAAGCCGTCGGCGTTGATGTCGCCGATCGCGGTGATGACGCCGGGCTTGAGGGTCTGCGCGGACGCGACGGACAGGCCGCTCGCGGTGCCGGGGACCAGGTAGTTGGTGTTCCAGCCGTAGTCGGTCTCGGTCTCGAAGCCGTCGACCACCAGGTCGGTGCGGCCGTCGCCGTTGACGTCGCCCGCCGTGAGGTTGAGCGGGCCGCGGGCGGTGCCGCCGGACTGGATCGGGGGCTTGATGGTGTGACGGCCGCCGACCGCGGTGCCGGAGGCGCTGATGCCGCCCTTGTAGACGTAGATCGTGCTGGAGGTGTTGCCCACCGCGAGGTCGTCCGTGCCGTCGCCGTCGTAGTCGCCGACGGCGAGGGACTTGCCCCAGTTGTCGTGCGAGGAGACAGCCGGGTCGGCGATGGTCACGCCGGTGCCGGTGATGCCCTTGGCCGAGCCCCACAGCACGGCGATGGTGCCGCCGTCGGTGTCGCTGCCGACGTCCTCCCACGGCGCGGAGGCGGCGATGTCGTCGTAGCCGTCGTTGTTGAGGTCGCCGTACGCAAGATCGACGCCGAAGAAGTCGTTCGTCTCGGCGGTGCCCGGAACGCCGGCGGTGTTCTGGCTGATGACGGAGCGCTTCGCGGACGACACCCCGGTGCCGGTGCCGTACAGGACGACGAGCTGGCCGGCGCCCTTCTTGCCGTTCACATATGCTTCGGCGGCCGAGAAGGCCACGTCGCCGATGCCGTCACCGTTGAAGTCGGCCTGCGGTACGACCGTCGAGTCCGCGGCCGTCGCCGTCGCGGCCGAGAAGGTGAGCAGACCGCCCGTCAGCGCGGCAGCGGTGGCCGTCGCGAGGGCGAGTCGCAGATGGTGCTGGTGCATGCGGGTTCTCCTGCGGCATGCGGGGACGCCCGGCGGGGCGTCCACAGTCGATGGGGGCGGACCGGCCGTGTTCGCCGGGAGTACTCCTCGGCTACACAGGTCGGTCGGCGCACAGGAGACCTCTGTCGGGGCGTAAGGGTTGTACGTGAGTTCGGTAAATTTTTGTGGCCCCTGTGACGGCCGGGGACGACCGGGCTCAGCCGGCTTCCAGGAACTCCGAGGTGGAGAAGGCGACCGTCGGCTCGGTGCTCAGGAGCCCCTTCCTCGCCCCGGGGAAGACCGCGACGCTGTCCTTGGTCTCGCCCTGGTACGTGCGCACCGCGAGGTCCGCCCGGCCGTCCCCGTCGAAGTCGCCGACCGAGAGGACCCGGGTGGTGCCCACGGCGCCCGGCTCGACGGTCACCATGCCCGACGCCGACAGTCCGGCCGTACGGCCTCGGAACACCTTGATCCGCGACCCGCTGGAGACGAGTTCGCTCAGCCCGTCGCCGTCGAAGTCGGCCGTGTCGAGCATGGAGCCGGGGGAGGAGAGGGTGGCGCGGGCGGCGGTGGGCAGGTCGTAGCGCAGGGCGGTGCCGTCCATCGCGCCGATCACCGCGTCCAGGGCCTTGCCCTTGCCGAAGCGGCCGAGGGCGACGTCGATGCCGGCCGGCAGGAGGGTGCCGGTGCGGGTCGGGCCGGCGGGGCCGCCGAGCACGAGGGCGGAGGTGGCGGTGCCGTCCGCCGTACGGACGACCAGGTCGTCGTATCCGTCGCGGTTCACGTCGGTGGCCGGGCCCGTGGGGAGCTCGCCGGGGGCGGGGACGGGGGCGGTGGCCGCCTTCGGGGCGCCCTTCTGGGTGAACGGGCCGCGCAGATAGGTGAGTCGGGAGCCCGAGGCGTGCAGGACGAGATCCTGGGCGTCGTCCCCGTCGAAGTCCCCGCACACCGGCTGGTCCGGCCAGTCGTTGCCGGCCCGGGCGCGCGCCGGGACGACGAGCTTGACGGCCTTGCCGGTGAGGCCGGACGGGGAGCCGAAGAGGACCTGGAGGGGGACCGGCGGCTGTCCCTGGCCGTCGTAGGGCGGGTCGGTCGACACGACGAGGTCCGTGAAGCCGTCCCCGTCGAGGTCGCAGGTGGCCTCCGCCTCGAACACGGCGGGCAGTTGCCCCTTGGTGGCGACGGCCTGCTTCGCCGGACTCAGCAACTGCCGCGCTCCCGGCGTCAGTCCGCGCGCACTCCCGTAGACGATCCCGATGCCCGCGTCGTCCGCGTGCGCCTGTGCCTTGACCAGGTCGTCGAGTACGAGGTCCCGGTGGCCGTCGCCGTTGAAGTCGTCGGCGACATCGCTGCCCTTGCCGCGCGGGACGGGCAGCTTCGCGGGGGCGTTCGCGGCGCGCACGGGCGGCGTGCCGTGGCCGGCGCTCTCGGCGTGCTGGGTGGGTCCGCAGGAGACGAGCAGGAGGGCGCCGCAGAGCACCGCCGTACCCGCCCCGGCCATTCGCACGCGCACCGCACACCTCGTCAGCATCATCGACAACGAACCTCGGCAATGATGCACGCGTTCGAGCCCGGGGTTAAGGGGGAGTTCAGCCGGGGTTTGCGAGCAAGGGCCCGGGCGCCGTGACGGCGTCGGCGCAGCGCTGGTCCGGGCAGGCCCGCCGAGGCGTGCGTGTCACGGTGTGTTCCGCACCTCGCGGTGGACCGCCCAGGGATCCGCCACGGGGCCCAGGTGCCGGAGCTTGTCAGGGTTGATGACGTTGCGGATCGTCCGGATCCGCCCGTCGCGGACGTCGAGGACCATGGTGTGGAGCACCTTGCCGTCCCGGTCCCGGAAGACCGCCCCCGGCTCGCCGTTGACCTCGTGCGGCTCGAAGGTCACCGCGGCCCGGGCCATCCGCGGGAAGACGTCGGCCAGCAGCCGGGCCACGTTCCGCGCGCCGACGACGGCCCTGGCCAGCTGCGGGGCCTTGCCGCCGCCGTCGCCGACCAGCGTCACCTCGGCGGCGAGCAGTTCCTGGAGGCCGTCCACATCGCCCTCGCGCAGCGCCTGGAAGAACCGCGACGCCAGTTCCGTCCGCTCCTTGCGGCTCGCCTCGAACCGGGGCCGGCCCTCGGCCATGTGGCGTCGCGCCCGCACCACCAGCTGGCGGCACGCCGCCTCGGAGCGCCCCACCGCCGACGCGATCTCGGGAAAGCCGAAGTCGAACACCTCCCGCAGTACGAACACCGCCCGCTCCAGCGGGGACAGCCGCTCCAGCAGCAACAGGGCCGCCGTCGACACCGAGTCCGCCATCTCCGCCGACCGCTCCGGGTCCTGGTAGGGGTCGGCGAGCAGCGGCTCGGGGAACCACGGACCGACGTAGGCCTCGCGCCGGACGCGGGCGGAGCGGAGCACGTTGATCGAGACCCGGGTCACCGCGGCCGAGAGATAGGCCTTGACCGAGCGGGGCTCGGTCGGTGAGGCCTCGTAGCGCAGCCAGGTCTCCTGGACGGCGTCCTCGGCCTCGCTGACGCTGCCCAGGATCCGGTAGGCGATCGAGAAGAGCAGCGGCCGGAGTTCCTGGAACTCCTCGGTCCTGGTCCTGCTCATGCCGCTCTCCTCGGCCGACGGTGTTCCCCATTCTCGCGCCCTGTCAGCCGGTGAACGACTCGGGGCCGAAACGGCCCCACGCGATGAACACCGCGAGCACGAGATAGACCGAGTTCAGCACCACGAACTTCGCCTCGCCGAGCCGGCCGTGGGTGATCATCGCACCGGCCATCAGCAGGATCCAGCAGACGGCGGTGACCGGCACCAGGGCCGGGGCGATGTCGACCACGGCGGGCAGGACCAGGCCGACGGCGGCCAGCAGTTCGAGGACACCGAGGCTCTTGAGGAAGCCGACGCTCACCTGTGCCGTCCAGCCCCCGCCGGGGGCCGCGGCCAGCTTCTCCCGCGGCACGAAGGTCTTGGTGACGCCACCGGTCAGGGCGACCGCGGCGAGCAGTGCGGCACCGATCCACAGCGCGAGGTTCATCGTCCACTCCTTGAGTCCTTGAGCGAGGTTGCCGTCGCCCCCTACGACAAGACGGCGGCCTCGCCAGTGACATCGCCGGGCGCCTGGGCCGCATCCGAACAGCGACGCCCCCCACGCCCAGGTGGGCGTGGGGGGCGTCGCAGTGGCGTACGGGCTACTTCACCGGTTCCGATTCCGGGGCGGGCTCCGTCTCCGTCGCGTCTTCCGGGTCCACCGGGGTCTTCACGGACTCCAGCAGGAGCTGGGCCACGTCGACGACCGTGACGGACTCCTTGGCCTTGCCCTCGTTCTTCTTGCCGTTGACCGAGTCGGTCAGCATGACGAGGCAGAACGGGCAGGCCGTGGAGACGATGTCGGGGTTGAGGGAGAGGGCTTCGTCGACGCGCTCGTTGTTGATGCGCTTGCCGATCCGCTCCTCCATCCACATCCGCGCACCACCGGCGCCGCAGCAGAAGCCGCGCTCCTTGTGGCGGTGCATCTCCTGCTGGCGCAGGCCCGGGACGGCCGACATGATCTCGCGCGGGGGCGTGTAGATCTTGTTGTGACGGCCCAGGTAGCAGGGGTCGTGGTAGGTGATGAGGCCGTCGACCGGGGTCACCGGGAGCAGCTTGCCCTCGTCGATGAGGTGCTGGAGCAGCTGGGTGTGGTGGATGGTCTCGTAGTCGCCGCCGAGCTGCGGGTACTCGTTGCCGATCGTGTTCAGGCAGTGCGGGCAGGTGGCGACGATCTTCTTCGCCGACCGAGGCTTCTTCGTCGCCGGGTCCTCGTCGTCCTCGCCGAAGGCCATGTTCAGCGCGGCGACGTTCTCCATGCCGAGTTCCTGGAACAGCGGCTCGTTGCCGAGGCGGCGGGCCGAGTCACCGGTGCACTTCTCGTCGCCGCCCATGATCGCGAACTTGACGCCCGCGATGTGGAGCAGTTCCGCGAAGGCCTTGGTGGTCTTCTTGGCGCGGTCCTCCAGGGAGCCCGCGCAGCCGACCCAGTACAGGTACTCGACCTCGGACAGGTCCTCGATGTCCTTGCCGACGACCGGCACCTCGAAGTCGAGTTCCTTGAGCCACTCCAGGCGCTGCTTCTTGGCCAGGCCCCAGGGGTTGCCCTTCTTCTCCAGGTTCTTGAGCATCGTGCCCGCCTCGGACGGGAACGCGGACTCGATCATCACCTGGTAGCGGCGCATGTCGACGATGTGGTCGACGTGCTCGATGTCGACGGGGCACTGCTCGACACAGGCGCCGCAGGTGGTGCAGGACCACAGGACGTCCGGGTCGATGACGCCGTTCTCCTCGGCGGTGCCGATCAGCGGGCGCTCGGCCTCCGCCAGAGCCGCGGCGGGCACACCGGCCAGCTGCTCCTCGGACGCCTTCTCCTCGCCCTCCATCGTCTTGCCGCCGCCCGCCAGCAGGTAGGGCGCCTTGGCGTGCGAGTGGTCCCGCAGCGACATGATCAGCAGCTTCGGGGAGAGCGGCTTGCCGGTGTTCCAGGCCGGGCACTGCGACTGGCAGCGACCGCACTCGGTGCAGGTCGAGAAGTCCAGGAGGCCCTTCCAGGAGAACTGCTCGACCTGGGAGACGCCGAAGACGTCGTCCTCGCCCGGGTCGGTGAAGTCGATCGGCTTGCCGCCGGAGGTCATGGGCTGCAGGCCGCCGAGTGCGGTGGAGCCGTCCGCGTTGCGCTTGAACCAGATGTTCGGGAACGCGAGGAAGCGGTGCCAGGCGACGCTCATGCTGGCGTTCAGCGAGACGACGATCATCCAGATGAACGAGACGCTGACCTTGATGCCGGCGAAGAGGTAGACCAGCGTCTGGAGCGTGGGGACGTCGAGCGTCCGGAAGGCGGCGACCAGCGGGTACGAGGCGAAGAACGCGGCCTCGTAGTGGTCCACGTGGTGCATCGCGCCCTCGAGGCCGCGCAGCACGTAGATCACGATGCCGATGGTGAGGATGACGTACTCGACGAAGTACGCCTGCCAGGCCTTGGAGCCCGCGAAGCGGGACTTGCGGCCCGGGCGCGAGGGCAGGTTCAGCAGGCGGATCGCGATGAGCACGGCGATGCCGAGGCCGGTCATCACGGTGATGAACTCGACGTACATCTCCCAGGGCAGCCAGCCGCCGATGACCGGGAGGACGAAGTCGGCCTGGAAGAGCTGGCCCAGGGCCTGGCCCAGGATCGGGATCAGCGTCAGGAAGCCCATCGCCACGAACCAGTGGGCGAAGCCCACGATCCCCCAGCGGTTCATCCGCGTGTGGCCGAGGAACTCCTTCACCAGCGTCACACTGCGCTGGTAGGGGTTGTCGATCCGGGTGCCGGCGGGCAGGGGCTGGCCGAGCATGAAAAACCGGACGAACTGCGCGATGACGCGTGCGAACAATGCCGCGCCGACCACGGTCAGGACCAGCGACACGATGATCGCGGCGAGTTGCATGTCGGGGCTCCTCGGGCCTGCGATGGGGTTCTTTCGAGCGGGGTCGAGCGAGATTACTAAGCGGTAACTTATGCAGTTCTACGAGAGTACCCGCATCGTCTCTCGCACTGTAGCCAGGCGTGCGGTGATCTATGTCGCTGAGGGTTGCCTTAAGAACTGACCGTGTTATTCGTACCAAATTGATACATTCGCCCCTAATTTAGACCTGTGCTCTACGGGATCGCAGCCGCCACGACCGCCCTCCTTCTCGCCACCGTCCTCACCGCACTGCTCCGCACGGCCGCCCTGCGGCTCGGGGTCGTCGACCGACGGCGGCAGCACCGCAAGGTGCCGCTGTCCGGGGGTGTGGCGGTGGTGCTCGCGACCTGCCTGGTGGCGGTCGTGGGGGACCGGACCGGTGTCGCGCCCCTCGGCTCCGGCGTCGGCGGGCTGCTCGTCGCCGGGGCCGTGCTCGCCGCGCTGGGGCTGTTCGCGGACGTACGGCGGGTCAAGGCGCGGGCGCTGGTCGCCGGTACGGCGGTGGCGGCGGCCTGTGTCGTGCCGTACGCGGAGACCGGTGTCGCCGGAGGACTCCTCGCCGTCTGCTGGATCGCCCTCGTCACCGTCGGCTTCCGGGCCCTGGACCATGCCGACGGTCTCGCGGGGGCCGTCGGGGTCGTCACCGCTTTCGGGGCCGGCGCCTGTGCCGCGGCCGAGGTGATGGACGGGCTCGCGGTGCTGCTGAGCGTGCTGGCCGCCGCGCTGACCGGGTTCCTCATGCACAACTGGCCGCCCGCGCGCGTGGGGCTCGGTTCGTGCGGCTCGCTCTTCGCCGGGTTCGTGCTCGCCTCGGCCGCGGTGGAGACCCGGGCCGGCTACGGGCTCGGCTCCAGCGCGGCGGTGCTGTTCGCGCTGACGGCCCTGATCGCCGCCGAGGTCCTCCTCGTCGCCCTGACCCGCCGCGGCACCGGCACCGGCCACCTCGCCCACCGGCTCAGACGGCTCGGGCTCACTCCGCAGGGCGTGATCGTCGTCCTCGGTGCGGGAGCCTTCTGCGGGGTACTCGTCGGGGTCCTCGTGCACCTCGGGTGGCTCGCGGAGTCGGGGGCCCTCTGGGTGGCCGCGGGTGCCCTGATCGTGGTACTCGCACTCCTCCGCGCGAAGCCGTCCGCGCAGGTCAGGGCTCGGTTGCGTGTAAGGAACGGATAAGAGTTGAGCCTCCCTGACTCAGGTCTGTTGACCGAGCGGCGGACGTCATGCACACTTGAGTCCGTTCCACTCAAGTCAGCTGGAGGAAATCACCATGGCACGTGCGGTCGGCATCGACCTGGGCACGACGAACTCGGTCGTCAGCGTTCTGGAGGGCGGCGAGCCCACCGTCATCACCAACGCCGAGGGTGCCAGGACCACGCCGTCCGTCGTCGCCTTCGCGAAGAACGGCGAGGTGCTGGTCGGCGAGGTCGCCAAGCGCCAGGCGGTCACGAACGTGGACCGGACCATCCGCTCCGTCAAGCGCCACATGGGCACGGACTGGAAGGTCGAGCTCGACGGGAAGCCCTTCAACCCGCAGCAGATGTCCGCGTTCATCCTGCAGAAGCTGAAGCGCGACGCCGAGTCGTACCTGGGCGAGAAGGTGACCGACGCGGTCATCACCGTCCCGGCGTACTTCAACGACTCCGAGCGTCAGGCGACGAAGGAAGCCGGCGAGATCGCCGGTCTCAACGTCCTTCGTATCGTCAACGAGCCCACCGCGGCCGCGCTCGCGTACGGCCTCGACAAGGACGACCAGACGATCCTCGTCTTCGACCTCGGTGGCGGCACCTTCGACGTGTCCCTCCTGGAGATCGGCGACGGCGTCGTCGAGGTGAAGGCCACCAACGGCGACAACCACCTCGGTGGTGACGACTGGGACCAGCGCGTCGTCGACTACCTGGTGCAGCAGTTCAAGGCCGGCCACGGCGTGGACCTCGCCAAGGACAAGATGGCCCTCCAGCGCCTCCGCGAGGCCGCCGAGAAGGCCAAGATCGAGCTGTCGAGCTCCACCGAGACCTCGATCAACCTGCCCTACATCACCGCCTCCGCCGAGGGCCCGCTGCACCTGGACGAGAAGCTCACCCGGGCTCAGTTCCAGCAGCTGACCGCGGACCTCCTGGAGCGCTGCAAGACCCCGTTCTTCAACGTCATGAAGGACGCCGGCGTCTCCATCAACGAGATCGACCACGTCGTCCTCGTCGGTGGCTCCACCCGTATGCCCGCCGTGGCCGAGCTCGTGCGCGAGCTCACCGGCGGCAAGGACGCCAACAAGGGCGTCAACCCGGACGAGGTCGTCGCCATCGGCGCCGCCCTCCAGGCCGGTGTCCTCAAGGGTGAGGTCAAGGACGTCCTGCTCCTCGACGTCACGCCGCTGTCGCTTGGTATCGAGACCAAGGGCGGCATCATGACCAAGCTCATCGAGCGGAACACGACGATCCCGACCAAGCGGTCCGAGATCTTCACCACCGCCGAGGACAACCAGCCCTCCGTGCAGATCCAGGTCTACCAGGGCGAGCGCGAGATCGCGGCGTACAACAAGAAGCTCGGGATGTTCGAGCTGACCGGTCTGCCGCCGGCCCCGCGCGGTGTCCCGCAGATCGAGGTCGCCTTCGACATCGACGCCAACGGCATCATGCACGTGACCGCGAAGGACCTCGGCACGGGCAAGGAGCAGAAGATGACCGTCACCGGTGGCTCCTCGCTGCCGAAGGACGAGGTCAACCGGATGCGCGAAGAGGCCGAGAAGTACGCGGAGGAGGACCACGCCCGCCGCGAGGCCGCCGAGTCCCGCAACCAGGGCGAGCAGCTCGTCTACCAGACGGAGAAGTTCCTCAAGGACAACGAGGACAAGGTCCCCGCCGAGGTCAAGACCGAGGTCGAGGCCGCCGTCGAGGAGCTGAAGACCGCGCTCAAGGGCGAGGACACCGCCGAGATCCGCACCGCCACCGAGAAGGTCGCGGCCGTCTCGCAGAAGGTCGGCCAGGCCATGTACGCCGACGCCCAAGCCGCGCAGGCCGCGGGGGGCGGCGCCGAGACCGGTGAAGGCTCCTCTCAGAGCAAGGCCGACGACGACGTCGTCGATGCCGAGATCGTGGACGACGAGCGCAAGGACGGTGCCGCGTGACCGAGGAGACCCCGGGCTTCGAGGAGAAGCCCGACGTCCCCTCCGGCGCGACCCCCGACGACGCCGAGCCGAAGGCCGCCCCCCAGGAGGGGGCGGCCCCGGCCGGGGACGCAACAGCACAGATCGCCGGTCTGACGGCCCAGCTGGACCAGGCCCGCAAGGCGCTCGAAGAGCGCACCGCGGACCTCCAGCGGCTCCAGGCCGAGTTCCAGAACTACCGCCGCCGCGTGGAGCGGGACCGGATCACGGTCAAGGAGATCGCCGTCGCGAACCTCCTGACCGAACTCCTGCCCGTGCTCGACGACATCGGGCGCGCGCGGGACCACGGCGAGTTCGTCGGCGGATTCAAGTCCGTCGGGGAGTCGCTGGAGACCGTCGCGGCGAAGATGGGTCTGCAGCAGTTCGGCAAGGAGGGCGAGCCCTTCGACCCGACCATCCACGAGGCCCTGATGCACAGTTACGCGCCGGACGTCACCGAGACGACGTGCGTGGCGATCCTGCAGCCCGGGTATCGCATCGGCGAGCGCACCATCCGCCCCGCGCGGGTGGCCGTCGCCGAACCGCAGCCGGGCGCGCAGACGGTCAAGGCCGAGGAGGACTCCCAGGCCGAGGACGACAAGGACAACGGCCCTGAGGAGGGCTGAGGTCACCACTGAGCGGGACACCAGGAAGGGGGCGCGTCGAGGATGAGCACCAAGGACTTCATCGAGAAGGACTTCTACAAGGTCCTCGGCGTCCCCAAGGACGCCACCGAGGCCGAGATCAAGAAGGCGTACCGGAAACTCGCCCGCGAGTTCCACCCGGACGCCAACAAGGGCAACGTCAAGGCCGAGGAGCGCTTCAAGGAGATCTCCGAGGCGAACGACGTCCTCGGTGACCCCAAGAAGCGCAAGGAGTACGACGAGGCCCGCGCCCTCTTCGGCAACGGCGGCTTCCGCCCGGGGCCGGGCGCGGGCGGCGGCTCCTTCAACTTCGACCTGGGCGATCTCTTCGGAGGCGGCGCGCAGGGCGGTGGCGCCGGGGGTTCCGGTGGCTTCGGCGGCGGGATCGGCGACGTGTTCGGGGGCCTGTTCAACCGGGGCGGTACGGGCACGACCCGTACCCAGCCCCGGCGCGGCCAGGACATCGACACCGAGGTCACGCTGAGCTTCACCGAGGCCATCGAGGGTGCCACGGTGCCGCTGCGGATGTCCTCGCAGTCCCCGTGCAAGGCCTGCTCCGGCACCGGCGACAAGAACGGCACACCGCGCGTGTGCCCGACCTGTGTCGGCACCGGCCAGGTGGCGCGGGGCTCCGGCGGCGGCTTCTCCCTCACCGACCCGTGCCCGGACTGCAAGGGCCGCGGACTGATGGCCGAGCACCCCTGCCTGGAGTGCAAGGGCAGCGGCCGCGCCAAGTCCTCCCGGACCATGCAGGTCCGCATCCCCGCCGGGGTGACGGACGGTCAGCGGATCCGGCTGCGCGGCAAGGGCGCGCCGGGCGAGCGCGGCGGCCCGGCCGGCGACCTGTACGTCACCGTGCACGTCGACACGCACCCGGTCTTCGGCCGCAAGGACGACAACCTCACGGTCACGGTCCCCGTCACGTTCACCGAGGCGGCCCTCGGCGGCGAGGTCAGGGTCCCCACGCTGGGCGGCCCCGCCGTCACGCTGAAGCTGCCGCCGGGTACGCCCAACGGCCGCACCATGCGCGCCCGGGGCAAGGGCGCGGTCCGCAAGGACGGCACCCGCGGCGACCTTCTGGTCACCGTCGAGGTGAGTGTCCCGACGGACCTGACGGGGAAGGCTCGTGACGCACTCGAGGCGTATCGCGAGGCGACCGCGGGTGAGGACCCGCGGGCGGAGCTGTTCCAGGCGGCGAAGGGAGCTTGATCGAGATGGACGGCCGTCGACGCAATCCGTATGAACTGACCGAGGAGACCCCGGTCTACGTCATCTCGGTGGCGGCCCAGCTCTCGGGCCTGCATCCGCAGACCCTGCGCCAGTACGACCGCCTGGGCCTGGTCTCCCCCGACCGCACCGCCGGCCGCGGCCGCCGCTACTCGGCCCGCGACATCGAACTGCTCCGCGCGGTGCAGGCGTTGTCGCAGGACGAGGGCATCAACCTCGCCGGCATCAAGCGCATCATCGAACTGGAGAACCAGGTCGCCGCGCTGCAGTCCCGCCTCGCCGAGATGGAGGCCGCCCTCGACGGTGCCGCCGCGGCGATGCAGCAGCGGGAGGCGGCGGTGCACGCGTCGTACCGCCGTGACCTGGTGCCGTATCAGGAAGTGCAGCAGACCAGCGCGTTGGTGGTGTGGCGTCCCAAGGGGCGGCAGGACTGACGACGCAGGCATGTGACAGGGGCCCGGAGGGATGAACCTCCGGGCCCCTTCACGTGCGCGGGCTCAGAGCCAGGAGTCCCAGATGCCGTATGCCATCGGCGTGGAGGCGGCCTCCGCGCCGGCGGCGTCCAGGCGGACGACGCGGGCCAGGGAGTCACCCGTCCAGCAGTTCTGGTCCCAGACCGTCTCGCCGGTCTCCGGGTCCGTGACGCCCTGCCACACCTTGTAGCCCGTGACGTCGTCGTCGGCCGGCGGCGTCCAGGTCAGGCGTACCCCGAGCGGGATCTGCTCGGCGGCCAGGTCCCGCACCGGGGCCGGGCGCTCGGTGTCCGTCGTCTCGGAGGCACCGGAGACGTCCCAGCAGACGCCGTTGATCTAGCGGGCACCGGCGTAGTCGGGGGCGTCGCCGGTGTTCCAGGTCCAGAACTGCCGCTTGAAGACCGGCGAGGTGCAGGTGGTCGCGGCGGAGGCGGGCGTGAGCGTGAGCAGGGTGCCCGCGGTGGCGAGTACGACGGCGGTCGCGGCAGCCGCGGTCGTACGTCTGGCTGGGTTCATGCGGTCCTTCGGTCCTGTCCGACGACGGGAGAGATCACCGTCGTCGCATCAGGACCGGCAAGGGCCCCGATTGGTTGTACGGCGTATCTCAGGGAAACGCGTCGAAGACCAGGTCGGCGGCCGTCGCCCACATGGACTCCGCGCCCGTGCCGAAGGCGGCGGCCAGCGCGTAGCCGACGGCCGCGTCCATGGCGTCCGGCTTGGCGTCCGACCGCCATTCGGCGGCCTTCACCTCGCCGCCGCCCTTCGAGTGGAAGTCGCCCAGCCGCCGGCCGTCGCGCAGGAGGCGGCTGTCCGGCATGGAGTGGGGCACCAGCCGCCAGTGCCGGCCCGCGTGCCGGACGTCGACCCGGTACGAACGCCGGATCAGCCGTCCCCGGCCGGGTGCCAGCGCGGCCGCCTCGCCGCCGACGCTGAGGATGAGCAGACCGGCGTTCCGGGTACCGATGGGGGTCTCCCCGTCGTCCTTGGTGCCGGTCGCCCGGCTCAGCACGACCCGCGGTATCGCCTCGCCCTCGACGACGACTTCACCCCGCCAGGAGTCCAGGCGGACGGTGAGCGGGCCGAAGAGGGTGTCCGTGACAGAGCTTTCGCTGATGGTCATACGGTCCTCATGGGGTCGTCAGGAGTTCGGTGCTCTGACTGTCCAGTCGTCCGGGGGCTAGGGTTCGGTTCCGCTCGAGTGCCACGTATCTGCACAGAAGCTACACGCGTTAACGTTGCTGTCTCATTTGACGGTTGCTTCTTGACTGATAGGTGAAGGCCGCGTTGGCTTCCTTCACCTGGGTGCGCAATATGCGCCCGAGTCCGGAAGGCACCAGATAGTGAGCTCCCCAATGCGTCGTACCGCCCTGTGCGTGGCTGTGTCATCGATGGCCCTCTCGCTCTCCGCCTGCGGGGCGCTGGGAGTCTCGGGGGGCAGTGCCGACGCGAGTCCCACCAAGGGCGACGACGTCACGGTGGGCGTGCTGATGCCGGAGCGGACCAACTCGCGGTACGAGGAGTTCGACTACCCGATCATCCAGAAGAAGGTCGCCGAGCTCACCGACAAGAAGGGCAACACGGTCTACGCCAACGGCGAGGCCGACGCCGACAAGCAGGCGACCCAGATGCAGAAGATGATCGACGAGAAGGTCGACGTCATCCTGCTGGACGCCGTGGACTCCAAGAAGATCGCGTCGACGGTGAAGAAGGCCAAGGACGCGGGCATCCCCGTCATCGCCTACGACCGTCTCGCCGAGGGTCCCATCGACGCGTACGTCTCCTTCGACAACGAACTCGTCGGCGAGGTGCAGGGCCGCACCCTCGTCGAGTCGCTGGGCTCGGACATCGACACCTCCGACAAGATCGTGATGATCAACGGCTCGCCCTCCGACCCGAACGCGGGCCAGTTCAAGGCGGGCGCGCTCTCCGAGATCAACGGCAAGGTGACGATCGCCAAGAAGTACGACGTCGACGGCTGGAAGCCGGAGATCGCCAAGAAGGACATGACCGAGGCGATCGAGGCGATCGGCAAGGACAACATCGCCGCCGTCTACTCCGCCAACGACGCCATGGCCGGCGCCGCCATCGAGGCCATGGAGGAGGCGGGCATCACCAAGCTGCCGCCGATCACCGGTCAGGACGCGGAACTGACCGCTGTGCAGCGGATCGTCGCCGGCGATCAGTACATGAGCGTGTACAAGTCCTACCCGCTGGAGGCCGAGGCCGCCGCGGAGATGGCCGTGGCCAAGGTCCAGGGCAAGGGCATCCTGTTCGACTCCCTCACCCAGGACTCCGTCGACAGCCCCACCGACAAGGGCATCCCGGCGCAGCTGGTGACGGTGTCCGCGCTGACGCGGGCGAACATCAAGAGCACGGTCGTCGCGGACGGCATCTACACGGTGGACCAGATCTGCACCGCCAAGTACGCGGCGGACTGCGCGGCGATCAAGCTCAAGTAGGCCGGCCGCTCAATTGCCGGCCAGCGGCTTCATCGGCACCAGCACCCCGTTCGGCGCCCGTCCGATCGGCTTGGTGCTGGTGAAGCTGGACGGGTCGTCGTCCCCCGAGACGCGCAGACCGGTGGCCTTCGCGTCCTTGGGGACGTCGTACCAGAGCTCGACCTCCATGAGGGTGTGGCCGCCGAGCTTCACCGTGTCCGACTGACGCCGTACCGCCATCGCGAAGGAGTCGGGCCGGGCCCGGTCGCCGCTGACGCCCGCGAGGTGCTGCCGTGCCGACTCGTAGACGTGGTAGTTCGGGTCCCGGTTCTCCACCCGCAGCCGGGCGGCACAGAACTGCCCCTGCGGCGGCGCGTCGGCGTGTGACCCGGTCACCCCCGTGATGCCGCAGCGCAACGACAGGACGGTGAAGGTGAGATGGCCGTCCTTGTACGCCCGTGAGGGGCTCTGGGAGGGGGACGCGGAGGACGGCGTCGACCCGCCGGAGTCCCCGCCCCCGCAGCCCGTGAGCAGCAGCAGGGCGAGCACGGGGGCGGCCGTACGACGGATCAGGCGTGCGGTCGGCATAGGGGCGATTGTGCGCCCCGGGCGGGGAGAAGTGAACGTTCCGGGCGCTTCGAGCGGCGACCACGGCACCGGGCCGGGGCGGAGGGCCGGATCCGCCGCCCGGCCCTGCCTCCCGTTCACGCCACCCGGGTGAACTCCACCGTCACCTCCGGCGGTCCGCCCGGCACGCCCCGGTAGATGCCCTTGTGGGGCGTCACGTCGTCGTAGTCCCGGCCGCGTCCCACGACCACGTGCGTCTCGTCGGCCCGCGTCCGGTTGGTGGGGTCGTAGCCGCACCAGTCGCCCGCCCAGTACTCGATCCAGGCGTGGCTCTCCCCGGCGACCGCCCGGTGGAGCTCCGCGTCCCGTTCGGGGTGGAGATAGCCGGAGACGTACCGGGACGGCAGCCCCACGCCCCGCAGCAGGGCGACGGTGAGGTGGGTGATGTCCTGGCAGACGCCCGCGCCCTGCTCCCAGGCCTCGGCGGCGGAGGTGTTCACGCTGGTGGCGCCGGGGAGGTAGGAGACCCGGTCCGCGACCAGGGCGGAGACGGCGACGGCGGCCTCGTGCGGGTCGAGGCCCACCGCGGCCTTCCGCGCCTTCTTCAGCAGCTTGGGCGGGACCGTCGTACGGACCGTGGGGCCGGCGAACTCCAGCAGGCGCGAGCTCCTGGCCCGTTCGGCCACCTCCGGCCAGCCGGGAGCGGCCGGCAGCGGTTCCGGCGGGGCCGTCTCGACCAGGCTGGAGGCCGTGATGGTGAGGTCCGCGTGGGGGTCCATCAGGTCGAAGCCGGTGACCTGGGTGCCCCAGTAGTCCCAGTACGACCAGGTCGCGGTGGCCGGGGTGACGGTGACCCGGGAGTCCAGCGTGGTCTGTCCCGGCAGCGTCAGCGGCGTCATACGGACCTCGTTGTGCGAGGAGACGGCGGCCTGGGCGTACGCGACGCGGGTGATGTGCTTGATGCGGAGGCGACGGGTCATGTCAGGCTCCTTCCTGGGCCCACACCACGGGCCCCTGGTACGGGAAGAACCGCTCCGCGACCCCCTCCGCCGAGTGCAGGCAGGCCTGTTGCAAGTCCTGGAGCAGATCGGGGAGTTGATCCTGGAGGGCATGCGAGTCGAGGTACTCCAGGCGGGTGCGCAGCCGGCCGATCGGACGGCGCGCCGGGTCCTGGCGAGGGCGGCCGAGGGCACTGAGGCACTCCTCCGCGGTGGTCAGTGCGTGCAGTGCCGAGCGCGGGAAGCCCCGGTCCAGGAGCAGGAACTCGGCGACCCGCGCGCTGTCGCCGAAGCCGCTGTGCACGCGCGCGTACGCCTCGTCGGCACCGGACGCGCTCAGCAGCGTCGTCCAGTCGGGCGCGTGCGCGGCGTCCAGCACTCGCACGGACAGCAGCCGCACGGTCATGTCCACCCGCTCGAGACTGCGCCCCAGCACCACGAACCGCCAGCTGTCGTCCCGGCTCATCGTGGAGTCGGCGAGCCCGAAGAACAGCGCGGCACGCGCGCGTACCAGCTCCAGATAGCCGTACGGGCCCGTACGGCGGGCCGCGCGCCGCTGGTCGGCGAGCGCGTGCCAGGTGGAGTTGAGGCACTCCCACATCTCGGAGGAGACGGCCTCACGGGCGCTGCGGGCGTTCAGCCGCGCCGCGCCCAGCGCGCCCTCGATCGAGCAGGTCGAACGGGCGTCGAAGGCGAGCTGGTCGAGGACCTGCTGCATGTCGACGCGCTCGTCGCCCGCGTCGACGCCGAGGATCGCGTACAGCGACCGGCAGGCCACGTCCTCGTCGCGCCAGGGGTCCTCCAGCATGCGGTGCAGATACGCGTCGAGGATGCGCCCGGTGGCGTCCGCCCGCTCGACATACCGCCCGGTCCAGGTCAGCGCCTCGGCTATCCGGGAGAGGATCACGTCGCTCATTGCTGCTGCGCTCCTTCCTGTACGACAGCGGGGGCGCCGTCGGGACCCAGCTGACGGGGTGCGACGCCCGGCAGGGCCGTCCCGGCGCTCGGTTCCTCGGGATGCTCGGCGGGCCCCTCGGCGAGGACCCAGGTGTCCTTGGAGCCGCCGCCCTGGCTGGAGTTGACGATCAGGTTGCCCTCCTGGAGGGCAACCCGGGTGAGGCCGCCGGGCAGGACCCAGATGTCGTGGCCGTCGTTGACCGCGAAGGGTCTGAGGTCGATGTGCCGGGGTGCCATGCGCTCACCGGCGAGGGTGGGGGAGGTGGACAGGGCGACGGGCCGCTGGGCGATGTAACCGCGCGGGTCGGCGATGACGGCCTTCCTGGTCCGCTCCAGGGTCTCCTTGTCCGCCTTGGGCCCGATGACGATGCCCTGGCCGCCGGCGCCGTCGACGGGCTTGATGACGAGCTCGCCGATCTGGTCGAGGACGGCGTCCAGCTGCCCCGGCTCGTCGGGCCGGAAGGACTCCACGTTGGGGAGGACGGGCTCCTCGCCGAGGTAGTACCGGATCAGGTCCGGCACGTACGTGTAGAGCAGCTTGTCGTCCGCGATGCCGTTGCCGACGGCGTTGGCGAGGGTGACGTTGCCCGCCATGGCCGCGTTCATGATCCCCGGGCAGCCGATCACCGAGTCGGGCCGGAAGTGCAGCGGATCGAGGAAGTCGTCGTCGAGGCGCCGGTATACGACATGGACCGGCATCTCGCCGCGGGTGGTCCGCATCCACACCCGGTTGTTCCGGCACGCCAGATCGTGCCCCTCGACGAGCTGCACGCCCATCAGCCGGGCCAGCAGGGCGTGTTCGAAGTAGGCCGCGTTGCTGGGCCCCGGAGTGAGCACGACGACCCGGGGATCCGCCGTACCGCCGGGAGCGGCGGCGCGCAGGGCGGCGAGCAGCTTCTGTCCGTACCCGTCGACGGGCAGGACGTGCTGCTCGGCGAAGAGGGAGGGGAAGACCCGGGTCATGGCCCGCCGGTTCTCGATGACGTACGACACCCCGCTGGGCACCCGCACGTTGTCCTCGAGCACCCGGAAGTCCCCGGCCTCGTCCCGTACGAGGTCGATTCCGGCCACATGGATCCGTACCCCGCCGGGTGGTTCGACCCCGTGGGCCGCGCGGTGGAAGTGGGGTGAGTTGAGCAGCAGCCGCCAGGGCACGACACCGTCCTCGAAGGCCCGGCAGTGTCCGTAGGCATCGGCGAGATAGGCCTCCAGGGCCCGCACCCGCTGGCTCACCCCGCGTTGTACGAGATCCCATTCGAGGGCCTCGAGGATCCTCGGCACCAGGTCCAGCGGCCAGGGCCGCTCCTCGCCCGCGAAGGCGTACGTCACGCCCCGGTCGGTGAACGCCCGGGCCATCTGGTCGGCCCGGAAGCGCAGTTCGCTCGGCTCGATCGGCTGCAGGGCCGCCAGCACCGGCTCGTAGGCGGTCCTGACCTCACCCGGCCGCACAAACATCTCGTCCCACGCGTGGGCCAACGCGTACGCGTCAAATATGTCCGCCATGAAAGGACGTTAGAGGCGATACGTGACGCGGCGATCACCCGTGGATTTCGGGCAGCGTACGCGGAGAGCCGGATTCCCTTTGCGGAGGCCTTCTGTGGGTAGGGCCCACCAGCATCAGCTTGTTGCAACTCGACGGGCGGAGGCGCGGATAATCGGGGGCATACAGGTGGTTTCCCTCGGTCACAGGGGACGGAGCCGTGTTGCGGAGCAGGACCGGTCCGCGCATAGTTGCGGACCCGTAGGGGTGTGTCGGTGCCACGAGCGCGCGCATGCCGGGCACGAGAGGCTGGATACGGGGGTGGGCTGGGCGATGGCCGGGCACGGGACGGACGAGCACCCACACGGTGCTGACCGACTGTGCGAGGCCGGGGATCGCGTGTATTCCCGGGCCGTACGGCGCGGCCGCGTGCCGCGCGAGGACGCCGGACCGGTGCCCTGCCTGCTGGAGCTGGCGCTGCTGCACCCGGACCCCGACGACATGGACTGGCTCGTGCCGACCTCCCCGCAGGAGGTCATGACACGGCTGCTGCGCGGGGTCCACGAGGAGGTGAGCGCGAGTCAGCGGCGGATGGGGTCGGCGGTGGCCGCCTTCGAGTGGTACGCGGGACTTGCGCCGCAGCAGCGCTCCTCGGCCGCGGAGGGCTCCTCGATCCGGGTCCTGGACGGCCTCTCCCGGATCCAGGCCGCGATGGACGCGGCGACGGAGGCGTGCACGACGGAGGTCCTGACCGTGCAGCCGGGCGGTATCCGCCCCGAACACGAGCTGACGGAGGGCCTGCACCGGGCGCTGGCGCTGCGCGGCCGGGGCGTACGGATGCGTGACCTCTACACGCATGTGGCGCGGCACGGCCAGGGCCTGCTGAACTATCTGGAGCTGATGGGCGACGCGGTGGAGGCCCGGACCCTCGACGAGGTCATCGACCGGCTGATCCTCTTCGACCGCACGGTCGCCTTCATCCCGGCGAGCCCGGACCGCACGCTGGCTCTGGAGCTGCGCCACCCGGCGCTGGTGAACTACCTGTTCACGACCTTCGAGCGGCTGTGGCGCCTCGCGATCCCGCTGACCGCTCCGCTCCCCGACACGGGCATCGAGGGCATCTCCCACCGCGAACAGTCCATCGCGGCACTCCTGGCGGAGGGCCACCAGGACGCGGTGATCGCGGAACGTCTCGGCATAAGCGTCCGCACCTGCCGGGCGCACATCGCGCGGCTGTCGGAGACGCTGGGCGCGGCGAGCCGGACGCAACTGGGCGTACGCATCGCGCAGGTGGGCCTGGACGGCCCCCGGGACGCGGGCCCGTACCTCAGTGTTCCCGGTCAAGGGTCCCCGACGGTCCGCTGAGGCAGCCGGGTCGGGCCCGGCTTTCACGAGGGGCGCTCTCCCCCTGTCGTCGGCTGGTCCGCCTTGAGGATTCCGGACTCGGCTATGAGGAAGCCGAGCTGGGCGCGGCTGCCGCTGCCCAGGGCCGCGGCCAGCTTGGCGATGTGCGCACGGCAGGTGCGCACGTTCATGCCCAGCCGGCGCGCGATGGCCTCGTCGACATGGCCTTCCACCAGGAGTTTGGCGATGGAGTGCTGGATGTCGGTGATGCCGTCCGCGGCGGTCTCGTAGGGGGCCCCGGCGCTCAGCGGGACCGAGCGGCCCCACATGAACTCGAAGACCTTGATCAGGTAGCGGACGAGGCCCGGGTGGCGCAGTTCCAGGGCGACTTCCTGGTCGTCGCGGGTGGGGATGAAGGCGACGGTCTCGTCGCAGATGATGAGGCGCTCGACCAGCTCGTCGATGGTGCGGTACTCCACCTTGCCCTTGGAGAGCTGTTCCACGTAGGCCAGCTTCTCGGGGCTGTACCTGGCGGTGTGCTGGTAGAGGGTCCGGATGCGCACACCACGTTCGATCAACGTCGTGTCTCGTTCCAGCCCCTGGACGAGGCTGCGTTCGGTTCTGCGGTTGCTGGGCTGGACGGTGAGCATCTCCACCTGGCACTGGCCCGCGGCCAGGTTGAGCGCGGCGTTGATCCGGTCGCGGCCCTCCAGCACCGTGATGGAGTGCGTGGGCGTCGTCGCCTGGGCGCTGAGTGCCATGAACGGCTTGAAAACATCTGCCAGTTCGATCGACAGCTGCCTGCGCTCGGTGATCTCGTGCTCTATGGGGTTGAGCCGCTGCGCCAGGGCGATCGCCGGGGGCACCGGGCGCAGCCAGCTCGGATCGTCGGGGTCCGGGTGCAGCAGGTCGAACTCGATCAAGCAGGGTGCGGCCTCCACGTCCGAGCGCGCGACGCGTCCTGTGCGCAGAGCGTTCGCATAAAGCAGGCCACCTTCCTCACACAGCGTGGTCGCCGCGTGTGGATGTGTCGCGCTTGTCCCCTTTGTTGTCAAATCTCCACCCCCCAGGGTCCTGAACGTGCAGGAACATGATGCATCGATTGTGTGGCCATGACGTGCCCGAATGAGCCATCGTCTTATCTCACGGGGTGAAGAGGGGACCTTCAAGTGAGGACGAAGCCGACTATGCAGAAGAAATTGCTTCGCTCGGTGCTTGCCGCTGCTTTTTCCGCCGTTTTGGCCTTCGGAGCGTTGAGCGGCTTGTCCGAAGCGAAGGGCGTTGTTCAGGCGGACAGCGCCTGGCGCGTCGCAGCCGCCTCCACGCCGCTGCCTGAGGACAGCGCCTGGAAGGCCGACGACAGTGCCTGGGTGGTCGAGAGCTGACATGACCACTCCGCCCGACGATCGCTCATTCCGTCGCGAAATGGCCACGGCCTACCGCTCCGGCTGGCACTTCATCGACCTCGTCACCGCGATCCCCCACGCCGGTGACTCGTTGATGGTGACCGTGTTCGGTGAGCCGGTGGTCGTCACGCGGGACGAGGACGAGGACCTGCGGGCGTACCGGTGTCTGCGGCGGCCTCGGGGGGCGCCGCAGCCAGTGCGGTGTGCCATTCGGTACGGAATGATCTTTGTGAATCTCGACCAACGAGACCATCGGCTGGTGGAACCCGAATCCCCCACCTCACGGGCCATCCCAGCCACCCCCCGCAGTGCCTGACGCGATTCCCCCGTCGTAACAGATCGCGCAGGTGCTTCCCCCCGCAGCGGCGTCACCGTGACCTGAACACGGTGACGCCGCTGTGTTTCTGGAGACATTTCCGGGTATCCACCCAATCGATCACTGGCCGGAAGAGATCGCTCATACGTCCTCACCCGTGACCGAGCGCCCGCGTCACCTCGATCTCGATCACCACCCGCGCGGGATTCGGCCGCGGCTCCCGCTCGTAGCGCTGCGCGTACCGTCGCACCGCCTCCGCGACCCGGTCCGGCTCCGTGCGGACCCGGGCCCGCCCCTCCAGCGTCGCCCACCGCCGGCCCGCCGTCTGGCACACCGCCACCCGCGCCCCCTCCGGCCCGGCCGCCAGCACGTTCCGCGCCTTCTTGCTCGACCCGCTCGTGATCACCCGGGCGAGTCCGGTCTCCTGGTCGTAGGTCACTCCGACCGGCACGACATGCGGGCTGCCGTCCGGGCGCAGGGTCGTCAGCGTGCACAGGTGCCGCTCCCGCCAGAAGCTGAGATACGTCTCGTCGTCGAGGGCAGTCGGGTCCTGGGGGTGCGTTGTCGTGGGAGGAGTCGTCATGGCCTGGAAGTTAACCCCTCCAAGGCTCCCGCCCCCCGCCTTGAGTGGAATAGACTCAACTTTGTGTACGTTGACTGAGTCAGTCCAGGGAGAGCCCACACCGAGGAGGAGTACGGACACGTGGACGCCGAGCTGACCAACCGGAGCCGGGACGCGATCAACGCGGCCGAGAAGCGGGCCGCCACCGAGGGGCACCCGGATCTCACCCCCGCTCACCTGCTCCTCGCTCTGCTCCAGGGGCAGGACAACGAGAACATCGTCGATCTGCTGGCCGCCGCCGAGGCCGACCAGGCCGCCGTGCGGGTCGGCGCGGAGAAGATCCTCGCCGGACTGCCCAGCGTGACCGGATCCACCGTCGCGCCCCCGCAGCCCAGCCGTGACCTGCTCGCCGTGGTCGCCGACGCCGGCGCCCGCGCCAAGGACCTCGGTGACGAGTACCTCTCCACCGAGCATCTCCTCATGGGCATCGCCGCGAAGGGCGGCCAGGCCGGGGACGTACTCTCCTCGCAGGGCGCGAACGCCAGGAAGTTGCAGGAGGCGTTCCAGAAGGCCAGGGGAGGACGCCGGGTGACCACACCCGATCCAGAGGGGCAGTACAAGGCCCTGGAGAAGTTCGGCACCGATTTCACCGCCGCGGCCCGCGAGGGCAAGCTCGACCCCGTCATCGGGCGGGACCAGGAGATCCGGCGGGTCGTCCAGGTCCTGTCCCGGCGCACCAAGAACAACCCGGTCCTCATCGGCGAGCCCGGCGTCGGCAAGACCGCCGTCGTCGAGGGGCTCGCCCAGCGGATCGTGAAGGGGGACGTGCCCGAGTCCCTCAAGAACAAGCGGCTCGTCGCCCTCGACCTGGGCGCGATGGTCGCCGGGGCCAAGTACCGCGGTGAGTTCGAGGAGCGGCTCAAGACCGTCCTCGCCGAGATCAAGGCCTCCGACGGGCAGATCGTCACCTTCATCGACGAACTGCACACCGTCGTGGGCGCCGGGGCCGGCGGCGACTCCGCCATGGACGCCGGCAACATGCTCAAGCCCATGCTCGCCCGCGGTGAGCTGCGCATGGTCGGTGCGACGACGCTGGACGAGTACCGGGAGCGGATCGAGAAGGACCCGGCCCTGGAGCGCCGCTTCCAGCAGGTGCTGGTCGCCGAGCCGACGGTCGAGGACACGATCGCGATCCTGCGCGGACTCAAGGGCCGCTACGAGGCCCACCACAAGGTCCAGATCGCCGACGCCGCCCTCGTCGCCGCCGCCACGCTCTCCGACCGGTACATCACCTCCCGCTTCCTGCCCGACAAGGCCATCGACCTCGTCGACGAGTCCGCCTCCCGCCTCCGCATGGAGATCGACTCCTCACCCCTGGAGATCGACGAACTCCAGCGCGCCGTCGACCGGTTGAAGATGGAGGAGCTCGCCCTGGACAAGGAGACCGACCCGGCCTCCCGCGAGCGCCTGGAGCGGCTGCGCCGCGATCTCGCCGACAAGGAGGAGGAGCTGCGGGGCCTGACCGCCCGCTGGGAGAAGGAGAAGCAGTCCCTCAACCGCGTCGGTGAGCTGAAGGAACGCCTCGACGATCTGCGCGGCCAGGCCGAACGCGCCCAGCGCGACGGCGACTTCGACACCGCCAGCAAGCTGCTCTACGGCGAGATCCCCACCCTGGAACGGGACTTGGCGGAAGCCTCCCAGGCCGAGGAGGAGGTCTCCAAGGACACCATGGTCAAGGAGGAGGTCGGCCCGGACGACATCGCCGACGTCGTCGCCGCCTGGACCGGCATTCCCGCCGGCCGCCTCATGGAGGGCGAGACGCAGAAACTCCTGCGCATGGAGGAGGAGTTGGGGCGCCGGCTGATCGGCCAGGCGCAGGCCGTGCAGGCGGTCTCCGACGCCGTCCGCCGCACCCGGGCCGGCATCGCCGACCCGGACCGCCCCACCGGCTCCTTCCTCTTCCTCGGCCCGACGGGCGTCGGCAAGACCGAACTCGCCAAGGCGCTCGCCGACTTCCTCTTCGACGACGAGCGGGCGATGATCCGCATCGACATGAGCGAGTACGGCGAGAAGCACAGCGTCGCCCGTCTCCTCGGCGCGCCTCCCGGCTACATCGGCTACGAGGAGGGCGGCCAGCTGACGGAAGCCGTCCGCAGGCGGCCGTACAGCGTGGTGCTGCTGGACGAGGTGGAGAAGGCGCACCCCGAGGTCTTCGACATCCTGCTCCAGGTGCTGGACGACGGGCGTCTGACGGACGGCCAGGGCCGCACCGTCGACTTCCGCAACACCATCCTGGTGCTGACGTCGAACCTCGGCAGCCAGTTCCTGGTCGACCCGATCACGAGTGAGGCGGAGAAGAAGGAACAGGTGCTGGAGGTGGTGCGGTCCAGCTTCAAGCCGGAGTTCCTGAACCGTCTCGACGACCTGGTCGTCTTCTCGGCCCTGAACAAGGACGAGCTGGGCCGGATCGCCCGCCTCCAGATCGACCGGCTCGCCAAGCGCCTCGCGGAACGCCGGCTCACCCTGGTGGTCAGCGACGAGGCCCTGACCTGGCTCGCCGACGAGGGCAACGACCCGGCGTACGGTGCCCGGCCCCTGCGCCGCCTTGTCCAGACCGCCATCGGCGACCGCCTCGCCAAGGAGATCCTCTCCGGCGAGGTCAAGGACGGCGACACGGTCCGGGTGGATGCCTTCGGGGACGGCCTGATCGTCGGACCGGCGACCGGCAAGACGCTCTGATCCATGGTCGAGGGGGCCCGTCCGGGGCTCCCTCGGTCACCCGACCAGCACCCAGGCCGCCATCATCGCGAGGAGGCCGAACAAAAGCAGCGCGGGCAGTCCCAGGATGGCGGCCACCACTCCCCACCTGGTACGTCCCGTCGTTTCGCCGCTGTGTGCCATCGCCATGAGCCCCGCCCCTTCGCGCCCCGCCGACCGGTTCCTGTCAGCTGTCGGCTGACAGGACCCGTCGGGGTTGCCACGCCCCTCCCCGTATGGGGGAGGATGAAGGAATCCGTACGAAGGGAAATTCACGGTGACCATCGATCCGTCCTCGATTCCGAACTTCGGGGGCCAGCAGCCCGAGCCGCAGCCCCAAGGACCGGCGGGTCCCGTCGTCCCGGATCAGGACCTCGTGAAGCAGCTCCTCGAACAGATGGAGCTGAAGTACGTCGTCGACGAAGAGGGTGACCTCGCCGCGCCGTGGGAGCAGTTCCGTACGTACTTCATGTTCCGTGGCGAGGGTGACCAGCAGGTCTTCTCGGTGCGGACGTTCTACGACCGGCCCCACCAGATCGACGAGAAGCCGCAGCTGCTGGAGTCCATCGACGACTGGAACCGCCGCACCCTGTGGCCCAAGGTCTACACGCACACCCATGACGACGGCACCGTCCGTCTGATCGGTGAGGCGCAGATGCTGATCGGCACCGGCGTGGCGCTGGAGCACTTCGTCTCCTCGACGGTCAGCTGGGTGCGGGCCGCCATCGAGTTCGACAAGTGGCTCGTCGAGCAGCTCGGCCTCGAGCAGGAGGTCAATGACGCGGAGAAGCCCGAGGACGAGGAGTAGGTCCCTCAGGCACCCTCGGCACCCGACTACAGGGGCGTATCGGCGAGTACGACCAGGTACGCGCCGTAGCCGAACGAGAGCCCGGCCAGGGCGCAGGCCAGTACGGCCGCGTGCCAGGGCCGGGCTCTCGCCGTCCGCACCAGCGCCCGCGCGAGCGGCAGCAGGAGCGGGAAGGCGGGGAGCAGGAAGCGGGGCTTCGACGCGAAGAAGCCCGAGCCGCCCAGCGTGATCAGCAGGAGGACGCCGCTGTAGACCAGCAGGGGCAGCGGGGCGCGGTCGGCCAGCAGCAGCGCGTACAGCACGATCGCCGCCGCGACGATCAGCAGCGCCATGGGGAAGACCAGCCGGTCGCCCTGGAGCAGCAGACGGCGCACGACGCGCAGGGAGCCCCGGCCGAAGTCGAAGCGTGAGCCCCAACGGCGCTGCACCTCGAAGTAGCCGCCGAGCAGATCGCCCTTGCGGTGCCCGACCCACAGCACGTACGCGCACCAGCCGAGCGGGGCGAGCGCGGCGCCCGTCCACAGCCTGTGGGTAACTTTTCCGCGCTGCCTCCCGATCTCGCAGGCCGCCGTCACCAGCACCGCCGCCGCGACCGCGAACCCGTTCGGCCGGGCCAGGCCCGCCAGCGTGGCGAGCGTGCCCGCCCACAGCCAGCGGCCGGTGCGCACGGCGTACAGCGACCAGGCGGCGAACGCGGTCAGCAGGGGTTCGGTGTACGCCATCGACAGCACGACCGAGTGCGGCAGCAGGCCCCAGAGCAGTACGAGGGTCGCGGCGACGGCCCGGCCGTGGAGGTGTGCGCCGAGCGCGTAGAGGCCGGCGGCGGCGACGGCCGCGGCGGTCCAGGAGACCAGCAGGCCCGCCGCGCCGCCGCTCAGCGGGCTCACCGCGGTCACCGCCCGCACCATCGCCGGGTACAGCGGGAAGAAGGCCAGGTCGCTGAAGACCAGGTCCGGGGGGACGTGCAGGGCGCGGCCGTAGCCGTGCTCGGCGATGCCCAGGTACCAGCGGGAGTCCCAGGACCGCCCGAGCAGGGTGAGCGGCCGGTGACCGGTGGCCCAGGCGGTCGCCGCGAGCACGGCGGCACCGGTGAGCCGGGCGAGCGCGAACAGGCCGAGAGCCGTACCGAGCGTCGCCGCGCGGGGGGCACGCGGGGCGGCCCGCCCGGCGGCGGTGTGTGTGACGGCGGGCGGTGCGAGGGTACTGGCGTGAGTCACATCAGCACATTGCAGGGAAAAGCGGGCATAAGCGAGCATTGAGCGCCCGGGCGGGTGGGGATTCACCGCGCCCGGCGTGGCGGCGTGACGCGGCCCGCCACCGACGTCACCGGGCGCCGGGATCCGGCCCCTCCAGGACGTCGCAGCTCAGGCCCGGCATCGCCGGGGACGCGCCCCGGATGTGGCCGTCGCCGGTCAGGACGTACTTGGTGGTGGTCAGCGCGGTCAGGCCCATCGGACCGCGGGCGTGCAGCTTCTGGGTGGAGATGCCGAGCTCGGTGCCGAGGCCCAGCTCCGCGCCGTCGGCCAGCCGGGTCGAGGCGTTGACCGCCACCACCGCGGTGTCCAGCGCGGCGACGAAGCGGCGGGCCGCCGCCTGGGAGTCGGTGACGATCGCCTCGGTGTGGCCGCTGCCGTGCAGCCGGATGTGGTTCACGGCGGCCTCCATCGAGTCCACGACCGCCGCCGCGATGTCCAGGGACAGATACTCCCGCCCCCAGTCCTCGTCCGTGGCGGCCACCACCGCCGGGTCGTAGGCCCGCACCCGCCGGTCGCCGTGCACGGTCACGTTCCGCCCGGCCAGCGCCGCCAGCGCGCGCGGCAGGAACGCGGGGGCGACGGCGGCGTGCACCAGCAGCGACTCGGCGGCGTTGCAGACCGACGGGCGCTGGGTCTTGGCGTTCAGCAGGATGCTCAGCGCCATGTCCAGGTCGGCGTGCTCGTCCACGTACACATGACAGTTGCCCACACCGGTCTCGATCACCGGCACGGCGGACTCGCGCACCGTGGTCCGGATCAGCTCGCGGCCGCCGCGCGGGATCAGCACGTCCACCAGGCCGGTGAGGGACATCAGCTCGTGCACCGAGGCGTGGGTGGTGCCCGGCACCGCCTGGAGGGCGTCCGGCGGCAGCCCCGCACCGGCGATCCCCTCGCGCATGGCGTCGATCAGCGCGGCGTTGGTGTGCCGGGCGGTCGAGGAGCCCCGCAGCAGGGCCGCGTTGCCGCTCTTGAGGCAGAGCACGCCCGCGTCGACGGTGACGTTGGGACGCCCCTCGTAGATCATGCCGACCACCCCGATGGGGGTACGGATCTGCCGTACCTCCAGGCCGCTGGGCATCACCGCGCCGTGGGTGACCTCGCCGAGCGGGTCCGGCCGGTCCGCGAGGTCGCGCACCATCGCCGCCAGCGCCTCGATCTGCGCCGCGCCCAGCGTCAGCCGGTCGAGCACCGCGTCCGGCAGGCCGCCCGCGCGGGCGGCGGCCAGGTCCTTCTCGTTCGCCGCCAGGACGTCCGGGACCCGGTCGGTGAGCCGGGCGGCGACGGCGGTGAGGGCCGCGTCGCGCTGGGCCCCGGTGGTGGTGGCGAGACGGTCGGCGGCCGACCGGGCCGCCAGGGCGGCCTCGCGGACCGTGCCGGCCGCCAGCGACGTGCAGGGCTCGTTCATCGTCCGGTGCCTCCGTACACCACGGCCTCGATCTGTTCGCTGTCGAGGCCGAACGCGGTGTGCGCGGCGCCGGCCGCGGCCTCCAGGTCGTCGACGTGCACGACGACCGAGATACGGATCTCCGAGGTGGAGATCATCTGGATGTTGACGCCGGTCTCGGCCAGCGCCGAGAAGAGCGTGGCCGACACCCCCGGGTGGGAGCGCATCCCGGCGCCCACGACGGAGAGCTTTCCGACCCGGTCGTCATGGCGCAGTCCGAGGAAGCCGATGTTCTCCTCGACGCCCTGGAGGGCCTCCAGCGCGGCCGGGGTCGCCGACGCCGGGAGGGTGAAGGAGATGTCGGTGCAGCCCGTGGCCTCCGCGGACACGTTCTGCACGATCATGTCGATGTCGCAGCCGGCACCGGCGAGCGCGGTGAACACGGTGGCGGCGGCTCCCGGCTTGTCGGGGATGCCGAGGACGGTGATCTTCGACTGGCTCCGGTCGTGGGCGATCCCGGAGATCAGAGGGTCTTCCATGGCGTGGTCCGTTGCGCCTTCCGTGATGTCCGTACCCGCGTGCGGGGAGGTGGGGTCGTAGGGCCCGAGGTCGTCGGCGAACGAGGAGCGCACCCGCAGCGGCACCCGGTAGCGCTTGGCGAACTCCACACAGCGCGAGTGCAGGATCCTGGCCCCGTGGGCGGCGAGTTCGAGCATCTCGTCGTAGCTGAGCGCGGGCAGGAGACGGGCGGTGGGCACGATCCTCGGGTCGGCGGAGAAGACGCCGTCGACGTCGGTGTAGATCTCGCACAGGTCGGCGTCGAGGGCCGCCGCCAGGGCGACCGCGGTGGTGTCGGAGCCGCCGCGGCCCAGGGTCGTCACGTCCCGGGTGTCCTGGGCGATGCCCTGGAAGCCGGCCACGATGACGACGGACCCGGCCGCGAGGGCGGCGCGGATCCGGTCGGGTGCCACGTCGACGATCCGTGCCCTGCCGTGCGCGGCGTCGGTGGTGAGGCCCGCCTGGGAACCGGTGAACGAGGTGGCGTGGTGGCCGAGTTCGGTCACCGCCATGGCGAGCAGCGCCATGGAGATGCGCTCGCCCGCCGTGAGCAGCATGTCCAGTTCACGGCCCGCCGGGCCGGTGCTGATCCGGTCCGCCAGGTCGAGGAGCTCGTCCGTGGTGTCGCCCATGGCGGACACCACCACGACGACGTCGTGGCCGGCCTCCCGGGCCGCCGCCACCCGCCGGGCGACGCGCTGGACGCACTCGGCGTCGGCGACCGAGGAGCCGCCGTACTTCTGCACGACGAGCGTCATGCGTGGTCCTGCCTTTCTCGCGGTCTGTGGTGCCGTCTCTTCTGTGCGGCCCGTGTCGTCGGTGCGCAGCCACATGCCGCACTGCAGGGCGCAGTAGGGGCAGTGGGTGGCCGTGCCCTGCTGCCCGGGGCCGGTCACCGCTACGGGCTCACTCATCGCCGGTCCGTTCCCCGCCGCGCAGTTGCCGCCAGCAGGCCCAGGTCAGGGCGGTGCACAGCAGGTAGTAGGCGGTGAAGGCCAGCAGCGCGGAACCGGAGTCACCGGTCGCGCCGATGGACGTACCCAGGGCCTGGTTGACGAGGAAGCCGCCCAGCGCGCCGACGGCGGAGACCAGCCCCAGCGCGGCGGCCGCCATCCGGCGCCCCTGGACGCGGCGCTCCCCGGCGTCCCCGGGGCCGGTGGCGCGCAGGGCGCGGGCGATGAAGAGGGACGGGATCAGCCGGTACGTGGAGCCGTTGCCGATGCCCGCGGTGAGGAACAGCAGCAGGAAGGAGAGCAGGAACCCGCTGTAGGAGTGCGTCCGCAGGGCGGCCCAGGCCAGCAGGGAACTCCCCGCCATGCACAGGAAGTTCACCAGCGTGATGACGGCCCCGCCGCACCGGTCGGCGAGCATGCCGCCCAGCGGCCGGGCGCACGAGCCGATCAGCGCGCCCAGGAAGGCGTGGTGGACGGCGGCCGTGTGCGGGAACTCCACGGTCAGCAGCAGCGGCAGCGCGGTCGAGAAGCCGACGAACGAACCGAAAGTACCGATGTAGAGGACGGCGACCAGCCAGGTCTGGCCCGCCTTGACAGCCTCGAACCGCCGGTCCGGCGCCGCGCCGGCCGTCCGCAGGTTGTCCATGCCCAGCAGGGCGCCGAGCGCGGCGAGCAGCACCAGCGGGATCCAGATGAGACCTGCCGCGGTGAGCCCCAGGGTCGCGATGACGAACGGGATCACCAACTGCACCGAGCTGACGCCCACGTTGCCGCCCGCGGCGTTGAGGCCGAGGGCCGCGCCCTGCCGGGAGTCGGGGTAGAAGTGCGTGATGTTGGCCATGCTGGAGGCGAAGTTGCCGCCGCCCACACCCGCGGTCGCCGCGCACACCAGGAAGAACCAGTACGGTGTCGCCGGATCGGAGACGGCGAGGGCCAGCAGGGCCGCCGGGACCAGCAGCAACAGGGTGCTGACGACGGTCCAGTTGCGGCCCCCGTACCGGGCGGGCGCGAAGGTGTACGGGATCCGCAGCACCGCGCCGACCAGGCTCGGCAGGGCGACCAGCCAGAAGAGCTGGTCGGCGGTGAAGTGCCGGTCCGAGAGCTGCACGGTGACGACGCTCCACAGCGTCCAGACGGTGAAGCCCAGGTGTTCGCAGAGCACCGACCAGATCAGATTGCGCCGGGCCACCCGCCGTCCGGTGTCCCGCCAGAACGCGGCGTCGCCCGGTTCCCAGTGCTCGATCCAGCGGCCCCGGCTGCGGACGGCGGCCTCGGCCTCGGGTGCGGGCGGGGCCGGAGCACGCAGTTCGGTGCTCAACTCGCGGGCCCCTTCCGGGAGTCCAGGAGACGGATGCTGCGGATGACACCGCGCGTGGAGGGGTGGCTGCGGAGCCGGGCGAGCACCTCGGTGACAGCGGCGTCCGTGGCCCGGTGGGTGACGAGCGCCAGCTCCGCCTCCGCGCCCAGGCCCTCCTGCCGTACGGTCTCCAGCGACACCCCGTGCTCGGCGAAGACCGCGCTGACCTGCGAGAGGACGCCGGGCTCGTCGGTGACGAACATGCTGACGTGGTAGCGGGCGGCCACCTGCGCCACCGGTATGACGGGCAACACCTGGGAGAAGTCGGCCGGCGCCTGGCCCGTTCCCGCGACCCGGTCGCGGCACAGCTCCACGAGGTCGCCGAGGACGGCGCTGGAGGTGGCGAGGCCGCCCGCCCCCGCCCCGTGGAACATCAGCTCACCGGCGGCCTCCGCCTCGACGAGGATGCCGTTGTCGGCGTCCCGGACCCCGGCCAGCGGGTGGTCCCGCGGGATCATCATGGGGTGCACACGGGCGTTGACGCCGTCCGGGGTGCGGTCGCAGATCCCGACCAGTTTGATCACACAGCCGTTGGCCTCGGCATGTGCGATGTCGCCCGGGCCGATGTGGGTGATGCCCTCGAAGTGCACGTCGTCGAAGGGCAGTTCGGTGTCGAAGGCGAGGCGTGCGACGATCGCCATCTTCGCCGCGGCGTCCGCGCCACAGACGTCGGCCGTGGGATCGGCCTCCGCGTAGCCGAGACGCTGGGCCTCGTGCAGGGCGCCCTGGAACGTGCCGCCCGCCCCTGTCATCCGGTCCAGGATGAAGTTGGTCGTGCCGTTGACGATGCCGGTCACCCGCCGCAGCCGGTCTCCGGCCAGCGACTGGCGCAGCGGACGCAGCACCGGCACCGCGCCCGCGACGGCCGCCTCGTAGGCGAGGCCGACGCCCTGCTTGCGGGCGATGCGGTGCAGGTCGACGCCCTCGCTCGCGATGAGCGCCTTGTTCGCGGTGACCACGGACGCCCCGGCCTCCATGGCCGCGACGACCAGTGAGCGGGCCGGCTCGACGCCGCCGATCAGCTCGACGACCACGTCGATGTCCCCCCGGGACACGAGGGCCTGGGCGTCGGTGGTGATCAGGGAGCTGTCGATGCCGGGCAGGGTCCGTGGGCGGCTGAGGGCGATCCCGGCGAGTTCGACGGGTGCCCCGATCCGGGCAGCCAGTTCGGCGCCGCGCCCGGTCAGGGCGCGGGCCGTCTCGGCGCCCACGGTGCCGTGCCCGAGCAGGGCGATGCGGAGCGCCCCCGTGGTGCGTTTCATGTGTGTTCCCCCTGTGGTCATGGATGGTCCGCCGGACGGGCCGGCCCTGTGGGCGCGGCCCGTGTCGTTCAGCCGGCGACCGGTTCCGAGGACGGGCGGCTCTCCTCGGCGGCCTCGGCCGCGTCCACGGCGTCCGGCCCGGCCGCGGGTCCACCGCCGGCCGTGAAGTGCTGGAAGACCTTCGCGCCGATGACGAGGCCCACGGGCAGCAGCAGGTACCAGCCGAAGAAGCAGAAGACGACCAGGACCGCGACGAGCGAGACGACCGCGCCCAGCCGCCCGAAGGTGCTGCCGCGCAGCAGCTTGACCGCGGCCGAGAGCCCGGCGACGTAGACCGCGACGAAGCAGGCCGAGGCCGCGGTCATGATCGGGTCGAGCCGGATGTCCAGGACGGCGGCGCAGATCAGCAGGACGGCCGTGAGCGAGGCGAGGACGACGAGGCTGCGCTGGGGGATCTCGCCCGCGCGGTTGCCCTTGCCGAGCGCGCGCGGCAGGTCGCCGTCCCGGCCGAGGGCCGCGCCGAGCCGGGAGCCGCCCGCGATGTAGGCGTTGACGGTGGCGAAGGTGAGCAGGGCGGCCGCCACGGCGGTGACGGCGCGGGCGGAGTCGCCGATGCCGCGCTCCAGGAGCAGGGTCAGCGGCACCGAGCCGCGCTCCGGGTCCGAGCCGAGCACAGCCATCGAGGTGGTGGCCACGCCCAGGTACAGGACGGCGACGACGACGATGGTCAGGCCGGTGACGATGGGCAGCTGGCGGCGCGGGTTGGAGAACTCACCGGACAGGTGGGAGACCGCCTCCCAGCCGGAGAAGGCGAAGAAGAGCAGGGTCGCGGCGTGGCCGACGGCGAGCCAGCCGTGCGGGGCGAACGGGGTGAAGTTCTCGCTGTGCGAGTCCGGCGCGGCGACGGCGATGGCCACCACCATGAGGGCGGCCAGCATCCCGACGAGCAGCAGTTGCAGCCCGCCGGAGAGCTTCAGGCCCAGCCAGTTGCTGACGTAGGCGCCGAACAGCAGGGTCGCCGCCACGGCGAGCGACATCCGGTAGCCGCCGCCGAGGGCGTCGGCGACGTAGGAGCCGCCGACGATGGCGGCGCTCGCCGTGCCCACGGGGACGGCGAAGTAGAAGAGCCAGCCCACGGGGGCGGAGGTGCGGGGGCCGAACGCCTTGGCGGCGTAGGTGGCGACCCCGCCGCCGTCGGGGTAGCGCATGCCGAGGGAGGCGAACGCGCTGGCGATCGGGACGCAGAAAGCGACCATCAGGGCCCAGGCCACCAGGGAGGCCGGGCCCGCCTCACGGGCCGTCAGGGCGGGCAGTGCGAGCACGCCCCCGCCGAGGACCGCGCCGACGTACAGCGCGGTTCCCTGTGCCACGCCGATGCGATGGCTGGAACTCATGTCTTCTTCTTTCGTGTGGTCGGTCAGGGGGCGGGGTCAGCTGGTGACGAGGTCGTCGCGCCGGGCGCCGGCCCGCAGGTCCAGGTCCTTCAGGAACCGGTCCGCGGTGGCGAGGAAGCCGGGCACGTCCAGCAGGAACGCGTCGTGCCCGATGTCGCTCGTCTCGTCCCGCTCGTGCCGGGCGGTCAGGCCGCGCGCCGCGAGTTCGGTCTTGATGTGGTCGCTGTGCTCGGGGCCGAAGAGCCGGTCGGACGCGAAGCTGTAGAGCAGGACGGCGGGCGGCGCGGCGGCGTCGGCCAGCCGGTCGGGCGCCGCGAACGCGTCGAAGTGGTCCATCGCGCCGATGAGTTGGAGATAGCTGCGGGGGTCGAAGCGGCGCAGGAACTTGTCCGCCTGGTGCTCCAGATAGCTCTCGACCGCGAAGTCGCCCTGGACCAGGGAGGACGGATGGGTGCGCGTGCCCCCTTTGCGCGGCGCGCGTCCGAACTTGCGGTGCAGCGACTGCTCGGAGAGATACGTGAGATGGGCGATCATCCGTGCCGTGCCGAGCCCGGCCCGCAGTCCGGCCTCCCGTACGGGCCCCGCCGCGACGGCCGCGCTGCCGCGGATCGCGTGCCGGGCGACCGCGTTCCAGGCGAGGTTGTCGGCGCTCTGCCGCGCGGTGCCCGCGACGACCGCGAACCCGTCCGCGTCCTGGGGGTGGCGCAGCAGCCACTCCAGGGTCTGCATGCCGCCGAGCGAGCCGCCGACGACGGCGCGCAGCCGGCGGATCCCCAGCCCGGCGAGCAGCGCGCGGTGGACGCCGACCATGTCGGCGACCGTGACCTCGGGGAACGCCTCCCCGTACGGTGCTCCGTCGGGCCCGGTGGCCCATGGTCCTGTGGTGCCCGCGCAGCCGCCCACGACATTCGCGCAGATCACGAAGTAGCGGCGGGTGTCCACCGGTCTGCCGGGGCCGACCATCGTCTCCCACCAGCCCGGCGTGTCGTCGGCGTGGTGCCGTGCCGGGTGCGAGTCGCCGGTCAGGGCGTGACAGACGAACACCGCGTTGCCGCGGGCGTCGTCGAGCCGGCCGTAGGTCTCGTACGCCACCTGCACCGGGCCGAGCCGGGCCCCCGAGGACAGCAGTAACGGTCGGTCGCCCGGGAAGGGCGTCGCGAGTGACAGATGTTTTCCGGTCGGCGCGGGCCAGCCCGTGAACACCACAGTTTCCCCCTGAAGTCGTGTGCGGTGCGGCGGAGTTATACGGCGGCGAGTGCCTGCTCGAGGTCGTGGATCAGGTCGTCGGCGTGCTCCAGGCCGACCGCGAGACGCACCGAGCCCTGGGTGATGCCGGCGCCGAGCAGGTCCTTCTCGGGCAGGTGGGCGTGGGTGGTGGAGGCGGGGTGGGTGGCCAGGGAGCGGACGTCGCCGACGTTGGTGACGTGCGAGAACAGCTTGAGCCCCTCGATGAACCGGGCTCCGGCCGTGCGCCCGCCCTTCAGTTCGACCATCACCATCGGCCCGAACTCGCCGCCCAGGTACCGCTTGACCTGGTCGAGCTCGGTCCCCTCGGCGAGGCTCGGGTGGCGCACCAGGTCGACCTTGGGGTGGCGGCTGAGGAACTCGGCGACCCTGAGCGCGTTGGCCGAGTGGGCGGGCATGCGCAGCGGCAGCGTCTCGATGCCCTGGAGGATGAGGAAGGCGTTGAAGGGGCTCATGCACAGACCGAGGTCGCGCAGCAGGGTCTCGCGGGCCTTGAACAGGTAGCTGCTGCGGCCGCGGGTGTCGGGGAGCTTGCGGCACTCCTCGCCCCAGACGACGTTGCCGTACGCGGGGTCGGGCTGGGTCATCTGCGGGTGGCGGGGGGAGTTGTTCCAGTCGAAGTTGCCGCTGTCGACGATGATGCCGCCGATGGCCGAGCCGTGGCCGCCCAGGTACTTGGTGCCCGAGTAGACGGTGACGGCGGCGCCGAACTCGAAGGGGCGGCAGGTGAACGGCTGGAGGGTGTTGTCCATGATCAGCGGGATGCCGTAGCGCTGACCGATCTCGGCGACCTCGCCGATGGGGAAGATCCGCAGCCGCGGGTTGGGCAGGGTCTCGCCGAAGTAGAGGCGGGTGCGGTCGTCGGCGGCCTCCTCGAAGTTCTTCGGGTCGGCGGGGCTGACGAACCGGGTCTCGATGCCGAGTCGTTTCAGGGTGGCGCCCAGCAGGCTCCAGATGCCGCCGAAGAGTTCGTTGGAGGAGACGATGTTGTCCCCGGCCTCCACGAGGTTGAGGATCGCGAGCGTCACCGCCGCGTGTCCCGAGGCCGTGGCGAGGCCCGCGACTCCGCCGTCGATCTGGGCCATGCGCTCTTCGAGGACGTTCAGGGTGGGGTTGCCGAGCCGGGTGTAGGCGTGCCCGTTGCCCTCCAGGCCGAAGAGGCCGGCCGCCATGTCGGCGTTGGGGAACTCGTAGGCGGCCGTCATGTAGATCGGCGTGATGAGCGGCGGGTTGACGCCCATGCGGACGTGCCGGCCGCCCTGGATGGTCGCCGATTCACGGCGGGCGTAGCCGCGGTTCTCGAACAGCGCGGCTTCGTCGGTGGACAGCATGAAGAGAGCCCCTTCCGGGCTGTGGGGATGGTGTGGATGACAGCGAGAGAACTTAAGGATCGTTCAACGATCCTTCAATCCAACGACCACATGCTGGGACGCCAATCCCGTACAAGCGGTCGCAAGGCAGCAGAACAAGCCGATGGGGGAGATGTCCTGACGGGCCATCAAATCCCCTGTGGGAAAGCGGTTTCGGGGCTCAGAAGCGGAATCCGGGCGTCGAGGTCAGAGGTACGTCATGGACTGGTACAGCTCCTCCAGCCGCCGGTTGACGCGCCGCAGCCAGAGCCCGGCCCTGGTCAGCAGTCGGCGCGGAGCCGTGAACGCGCTCATGCCCGCACCGACCTCTCGTGCAGCAGCGACACCGTGCGCCGGGCGGAACCGATGGCTCCGGCCTGCCAGCCGATGTAGTGGGTGAGCCAGTCACCGGCGAAGTACACCCGCCCCGCGGGCTCGTTCAGCAGGTCGTAGGCGGCGACGGAGTTCTCCGGCCACTCGATCCAGCCGCCCTCGATGTGCGGGATCCGGTGCCAGGCGACCGCGAAGCCCGAGGCCAGCTCCTCGCGGTGGGCGGGACCGTGGATGCGCTCGCCGAGCGCGACGGCCCGCGCGATCCGCTCACGCGGCGCCAGCTTCCCGAAGTCCAGGGCGTCCTGGCGGTAGTGGTAGTAGCCCACCAGCACCCCGCGCTCGGAGTGGAACCCGTGCGAGGGGTACCAGACATGCGTCAGCGGCAGATCCGTCTCCGTGATCCCGCCGTAGATCCGGTGGTCCTCCTCCCACCAGCGCCGCCGGTACTCCAGACCCAGCTTGCCGACCGCCAGCGGCGCGGGCGTCCGCAGCGCCGACTGCACGGCGGAGCCGAGGTTGTGCGCGGTGCGTGCCAGGACGTGCGGCGGCAGCGCCGCCACGCAGAAGTCGGCCCGCTCCACCCGCTCCCGGCCTCGCGCGTCCGTGTACCGCACCTCGACACCGGCGGCGCGGTCGCGGATCTCCCGGACCACGGACCCGTACGAGATCCGCCGCTCGCCGACCCGGTCCACGAAGGCCCGCACGATCCGGTCCATGCCGCCGACCGGCTGGAACATCATCATCGCCTGGTCGTAGTCGACCTCGAAGGAGAGATAGCGGCCGGTGCCCCGGGCGAGGTACTCCGACAGCGACGGCAGCGGACCGTACGGCTCGCCCGTCACACCGGCGGCGCCCGGCGGGACACGGTAGCCGCGGCGGGGACCGCCCCGGTACGCCCAGTCGTCCGCCCGCTTGCCGATGGCGCCGAAGTCACCGAGGAACGCCAGCAGCCGCTCGCGGTCCTCGGCGGTCAGCTCCTTGTCCAGCGCGTCGCGGTCGACCGCCTTCGCCAGCAGTTCCGACACATAGCCGTGCGCGTCGGCCTTCACCGTGCGGTGCCGCAGCGGGGCGCCGACCTGGTCCAGATGGACGTAGGCGTCACCGTTCTGGTTCGCGAACGGCTCGATGGGGACGCCCAGTTCGCGGCAGTAGTCGAGCGTGACCATGTGCTGGGCGATCCGGGCGGGGCCCGCGTTCAGATACTGCCCCGCGGAGAACTCCGCCCGCTGCGTCCCGCCGCCCAGCTCACGCTCCTCGGTGCCGGAGCGCACCGTCCAGTTGCGGCCGCCCGGGCGGGGCTTGGCCTCCAGGATCCGGCACTGGTAACCGGCCTTGGCCAGCTCGTACGCCGTGGTCAGCCCCGCGATGCCGGCGCCCAGGACCACCACCCGCGGCGCCTTGCGGCCACCGGTGAAGTCGCCCGCGCGCGGCGGCACATACGCCGGTCCGGGCTGCGCCGCCCGCGCGTCGGGGGCCAGACCGAGCGCCCCCATGGTCGCCCAGAGCATCCCGGCGCCGCCCGCGACACCCACCGTCCGCAGGAACTCCCGTCTGCTGCCGTACGCACCCGTCACCGTCGCCTCCGCCTCATGTGCCGTTCCTGACAGCGAAGAGCTTCCGTACGAAGGGCCCTCGGCGGGAATGCCAGCCCGATCGCCCGGCCGGGCTGCCCGAACGGGCACTAGCCGATCGGCTACCCCGACCGTCCGACCGAGCGGCCCTCCCGGACAGGGGGCCGACACGGCGAACCTGTGACCACCCGGTCGCCCCCCACCCCCCCCACCCCCCAGGGCCCCCGGCCGCCCCCGCGCCGGCATCGGCGTGACCGATTGGCAGATCCGTCCCCACCCGGCACCCGGCCACCTGCGCTTTTTGCCACCGCCGCCGGGACATATCTGCCCATCACCGAAACCCACCACCGAAGAGATGACGAGGAGTTGGCGATGAGCGAGGTGTACTCCATGGACCCGCGTACGGGGCTGACGATGGAGATGGTGGCGGCGGATTCCGACGCCCATGAGGTTGCCCGGGTGTGCGCGGCCGCGGCCGGTGCCGCCGTGGCGCTGGACCGGATGGGAGCGGCGGGCCGGGCGACGCTGCTGGAGGCCATCGCGTCCGAACTGGAGGCCGACGGCGCCGTCCTCGTCCGCACCGCCGACCGGGAGACCGCCCTCGGCGAGGAACGGCTGGCCGGGGAACTGGCCCGCACCTGCGGGCAGTTGCGCTTCTTCGCCGAGGTGCTGCGCGAGGGCTCCTACGCCGACGCGGTGATCGACCGGGCACGGCCCGCGGACGACGCCGGGCCGGGGCGGCCCGACATGCGGCGGATGCTGCTGCCGCTCGGCCCCGTCGCCGTCTTCGGCTCCAGCAACTTCCCGCTCGCCTTCTCCGTTGCGGGCGGCGACACCGCCTCGGCCCTCGCCGCGGGCTGCCCCGTCGTGGTCAAGGCCCACCCCTCCCACCCGGCCACCAGCCTGGTCGCGTTCCGCGCGGTGACCCGGGCCGTGGCCGCCACCGGCGCGCCCGTCGGCACGGTCGGAATCGTCTGGGGATTCGAGGCCGGCCGCGCCCTGGTCCTCGACCCCCGGATCAAGGCCGTCGGCTTCACCGGCTCGCTCTCCGGCGGCCGCCAGCTGCACCGACTGGCGAGCTCACGGCCCGAACCGATCCCCTTCCACGGTGAACTCAGCAGCCTCAACCCGGTCTTCGTCACGCCCGGCGCGGCGCGGGAGCGGGCCGAGTCCGTGGCCCGGGGCTTCGTGCAGTCCTTCGCCTTCGGGCACGGCCAGGTGTGCACCAAGCCCGGCCTGCTGCTCGTCCCGGCCGGCCCCGACGGCGCCGCGCTGCGCGAGGAGGTGGCGCGGGCCGTGGCCGAACTGGCCCCCGCGTGGCTGCTCAACGACGGTATCCGCACCATGTTCCGGCAGGGCGTCGAGCGGCTCTCCGCGCTGCCCGGGGTGCGCCCGGCCGCTGAGGGTCTTACCACCGGCGACGACGAACGACCGGTCGGCGCGGTCGTGCTGAGCGTCGACGCCAAGGAACTGCTCCAGGGCGAGGCGCCCCTGATGGCGGAGTGCTTCGGCCCCTTCGCCGTGCTCGCCGAGTACCAGGACACCGCCGAACTCGAAGAGGTGGCCGGGTCGTTGGAGGGTCAGCTGTCCTGTGCGGTGCACGCCACGGACGAGGAGCCGGAGCTGGCGGGACGGCTGATCGACCGGCTGGCCCGGGTGTGCGGAAGGATCGTCTGGAACGGGTTCACGACCGGCGTGGCCATCGGCTGGGCCACCCATCACGGCGGCCCCTACCCGGCGACGACGTCACCCGAGCACACCTCGGTCGGTGCCGCCTCCCTCGCCCGGTTCCTGCGCCCCGTCTGCTACCAGTCGGTGCCCGACACCCTGCTGCCGACCCCGCTGTGCGACGCCAACCCGCTGGCGCTGCCGCGTCGTACGGACGGGGTGCGCGGCTGATATCAAGCCAACCGGCCCTTGATAGAAAGGGCTTGCTAAAGGCCTTTCTCGACGTCAGACTGTTCTGCGGTTTGTTACGCGGTGACCGACGTACGAGGGGGACGGTCCATGTCCGCAACGGCCGAGCACGTGGCTGTCCTGACCAGAAGCGAAGTGCTGCGCGTGGGGGTGCGGACTCTCCTGGCCCGCGTCCCGGGCGTGGCATCCGTCCGCGATCACGCCTACGAGCCGCAGTCCGCCGCCGCCATCGACTTCGCGGACGTGGACATCCTGCTGCTCTCCTGCCCCCGCGAGGAGTGGGTCCGCGAGACCGCGGCCCGCGCGGGGGCGGCAGGCACCAAGGTGCTGCTCCTCCTGGACGAACGCATGGTCGACGACCCCGACTCGATCCGCGGGGTCGTCGCCCACGGCGTACTGCTGAAACACGAGCTGACGTCCGACGCCCTCACGCTCGCCTTCGCCCAGACGTGCAACGGCGGCTTCCCCATGCCCTCCGCCTTCTCGCACGCCCTCATCAGGCGTTCCCCCGGCCCCTCCCTCGCCCAGCGCGAGCGCATCGCCACGCTCACCCCGCGCGAGCGCGAGACGCTGGACCTGCTGGTGGAGGGGCTGAGCAACAAGCTGATCGCGCGCCGGCTCAGGATCTCCGAACACGGCGCGAAACGGTTGGTCGCCAACATCCTCGCCAAGATGAACTGCCCCAACCGCACCCAGGCGGCGGCCATCGCGGTGCGCGAGCACGCGGTGCTCAGCGGGGCCTGACCCCCGCGTCGGCGCTCTACCGCAGAAGGCGGGCGGCGGCGTCGCGCAGCACCTCGTCCCGCTTGCAGAACGCGAACCGCACCTGGCTGCGGCCGGCCTCCTTGTCGTCGTAGAAGACCGAGTTGGGGACGGCCACCACCCCGGAGCGTTCCGGCAGGCCGCGGCAGAAGGCCAGGGCGTCCTTCTCGCCCAGGGCGGCGATGTCGGTGGTGATGAAGTACGTGCCCTGCGGCCGGAAGACCTCGAAGCCCGCCGCGGTGAGCCCGTCGGCGAGGATGTCGCGCTTGCCGCGCAGCTCCTCGCGGAAGCCGGTGAAGTAGCTGTCCGGCAGCCGCAGCGCCTCCGCGATCGCGTACTGGAACGGCCCGGACGACACATACGTCAGGAACTGCTTCGCCGTACGGACGGCGGCGATCAGCGGCGCGGCCGCGGTGATCCAGCCGACCTTCCAGCCGGTGAAGGAGAACGTCTTGCCCGCGGAGGAGATGGAGACCGTACGGTCGCGCATCCCCGGCAGCGAGATCAGCGGGATGTGCTCGGCGTCGTCGTAGGTCAGGTGCTCGTACACCTCGTCGGTCACCACGAGCAGATCCCGCTCGACCGCCAGCTCGGCGATCGCCGTCAGCTCCTCGCGGGTCAGCACCATGCCGGTCGGGTTGTGCGGGGAGTTGAGCAGCAGCAGCCGGGTGCGGTCGGTCACCGCGTCCCGGAGCGCGTCGAGATCCGGGCGGAAGTCGGGGGCGCGCAGGGTCAGCGGGACGCGGGTGGCGCCGGCCATGCTGATGCACGCCGCGTAGGAGTCGTAGTACGGCTCGAAGGCGATGACCTCATCGCCCGGCTCCAGCAGCGCGAGCATCGTGGCCGCGATGGCCTCCGTCGCGCCCGCGGTCACCAGGACCTCCGTGTCGGGGTCGAAGGTCAGGCCGTAGAAGCGGTGCTGGTGGTCGGTGACGGCCGTGCGCAGCTCGGGGACGCCGGGCCCGGGCGGGTACTGGTTGCCCCGCCCCTCGCGCAGCGCCCGCACCGCCGCCTCCCGTACGGCCTCGGGGCCGTCCGTGTCCGGGAAGCCCTGCCCGAGATTGATCGCGCCGGTCCGTACGGCCAGAGCCGACATCTCCGCGAAGATCGTCGTGCCGAATCCGTCCAGCCTGCGGTTCAGCAGCGCCCTGTCGCCCATGTCCCAGCCATCTCCTCGCACGTCTCGCCGGCCGCCCGCACCGGCCCGCCCTCTCGCCGGTGCCGGAGAGGGCCGTCGCGGTCATCCTGCGCCCAAGCTCTGGAGTTCCTCAACTCTGCTTTGGCTGGTGAGACACGGGGGCATCTCCCTCGCACGCACAACGCGAGGCGCCCACGGGGGGTCGTCTCGGGGAAACGGAAGGAGGGTGACGCCATGGTCATCGGCATCATCCTGGCGATTGCCGCAGTACTCGTCGTCGTGGTCGTACGCCGCAGTCTTCGGGAGGACAAGAAGGCCGCGAAGAGCCGGGCCGGGGCGCGGGGGCGCCGCCGGAGCGGGAACAGCAGTGGCAGCTGGTGGGCCGGGGGCGGGGCGAGCGGCGGCGTCGGTTCGTCGTGCGGCTCGTCCGGGTCATCCTCCTGCGGCAGCAGCAGCTCCTCCTGCGGGGGCGGGTCCTCCTGCGGCGGTGGGGGCGGCTGCGGCGGCGGCAGCTGAGCCGCGGAAGAGGGGGGACGCCATGCCCATGGCTTTCGGGATCATCGTGCTGGTTCTGTTCCCGGCCCTGCTCCTGATGGCGATCGCGGGGTCCCATCGCCGACAGCCGGGTCACCGGGCGTCCGGCGGCAGCGACAACGGCAGCGGCAGCAGCGACAGCTGGGCCGACGGAGGCGACAGCGGCGGTTCGTCCTGCGGAGGCGGGTCGTCCTGCGGAGGGGGCGGTGGGGGCGGATGCGGTGGAGGCAGCTGACACGGGGCAGCTGAGCTTTCCGCATCCGGAACACGAGAGCCGGGCCCGCACGGGGGTGGGGCCCGGCTCTTCGTGTGCCGCGAGCACCCGGTCGCTCCGGCGCACGCCCTGGCGGGCCTGGCGTGCGCCGTGGTTGAACAGTTGAACTGTGGAGCCCTCTGAGGGATGGAAACCGCACGAAGTTGGGTAAAAACGCTGTGACGGCGCCACAGTTCATGATTCTCTCTAAATCACCTGACGCAGCGGCCCTTCGGACGTCCCAGAGCCACCCCTGCCGATCTTCCGACCGGGCCGACCGGGCCGAATCCCCGCCGGTGTCGACCCGAGTGCGTCGGACCCACCCTCCCTTTTCTTCCTTTGCGTGCCTAGCGGAGCCGATCCATGCTCACGACCCTGAACACCTCGTACACCGACACGCGCGCGGCCGACCTCGCCTGGGCCCTGGGGCGCGAACCGCTCCCCGCACTGGCGACCCTCGACCTCGCGTTCGACGGGACGAAGCTGGAGCTGAGACTCCTCGGCGCGTCCCATCAGGTGCTCCTGGAGGCGGAGCGGGGCACCTGTTCGGAGACGGTGGCGTGCATCCCGGGCAGCAGCACCCCGCTCCCACTGGGCGTCGCCAAGCGGGTCGGCAACTGGGAGTACGAGTTCGCGGCCCGGGTGGAGGTCCTCTCGCCGGGCCAGTTCGCGGGCCGCGCCCAGGAGTTGCTGGCCCTCGTCTCCGACCACCCGCACGGCCTCGCCGGCGTCTTCCCCGGCAGCCCGCACGCCTTCACCGCGCTGCTGGCCCAGCGCCAGGAGGGACAGGTGCTGTGGCGGACCTGGCACGCCTACCCGCAGGACGGACAGCTGGTGGCGACCAGGACCCGGGTGGGGGTGAGAGCCCCCGCGGACCGGCTCAGCCCGAGCGGCGTCTGACGGCACCCGGGATCTCGGGCGGGATCACCCTTCACGTCGTACAAACGCCAGGCGCCCGATCGACCCGCAGTTCCACACGTGTGGGTGACGAAGCGTGCACCGGGCGTGACGTACCGTCGCAACGTGATCGAACGGCACGCGCCTGCCCCACCCGGCACCACGCCGCCCTGGGCCGGGCCCGCGCGGCTTCCCGTCCGGCCCGGGATCGGCAGGTTCCTGGTCCTCGCGGGCGTCTTTGTCTGCGCCGCGTGCGGACTGGTGTACGAACTCGAACTGGTCGCCCTCGCCTCGTACTTGATCGGCGACTCGATCACCCAGGCCTCCGTCGTGCTGTCCGTCATGGTCTTCGCGATGGGCATCGGCTCGCTCTTCGCCAAGCGGCTGCGCTGGCACGCGGCCGCCGCCTTCGGCGCGATCGAGGCCGCCCTCGCCCTCGTGGGCGGCCTCAGCGCGATGGCCCTGTACGCCGCCTTCGCCTGGACCGGCGACTGGGGCGGCATCTGGGCGAACGGCTCGCGCAGCCTCCTCGTCGCCTTCTCCCTCGCCATCGGCCTGCTGATCGGCGCCGAGGTCCCGCTGCTGATGGAGCTCATCCAGCGCGTCCGCCGCCAGGACCCGGGCGGCGCGGTGGCGGACCTGTTCGCGGCGGACTACGTGGGCGCGCTGGTCGGGGGCCTGGCCTTCCCGTTCCTGCTGCTGCCACTGCTGGGCCAGCTGACGGGCGCCCTGATCACCGGCACGGTGAACGTGGTCGTGGGCGGCGCGTTGGTGCTGGGCCTCTTCCGCCGGGACCTGTCCTGCCGGGCCCGCTGGCTGCTGCTGATCACCAACCTCGTCGTGCTCGGCACCCTGGCCGCGGCCGCCGTCCTGGTCGACGACTTCGAACGGGCGGCCCGTCAGGCGGTGTACGGCGACGACGTACGCGTGGCCCTCCAGACCGACGTCCAGGAGGTCGTCCTCACCGGCGGCACGCGAGGGCGCCCCCTCGACCTCTTCCTCGACGGCCGGCTGCGGGTCAGCGGCCGCGACGAACAGCGCTACCACGAGGCACTGGTCCACCCCGCGATGTACGGCGAGCACGCGCGCGTGCTGATCCTGGGCGGCGGGGACGGCCTGGCGGCCCGCGAGGTGCTGCGCCATCCGGATGTGCACCGGGTGGACGTCGTGGAACTCGACGCGGGGGTGGTGCGGCTGGCCCGCGAGGACCCGGCACTGTCCGCGCTGAACGGCCACGCGTACGACGACCGGCGCGTCCAGGTCACCACGGGCGACGCCTTCAACTGGCTGCGGGGAGCGCCGCGGGGCGTGTACGACGTGGTGATCGCGGACCTGCCCGACCCCGGGATCACGGCCAGCACGAAGCTGTACTCCCAGGAGTTCTACGGCCTGGCGAGGCGGGCGCTGGCTCCGGGCGGCCGCCTGGTGGTGCACGCCGGTCCGGTGTCGAGCCGTCCCCGCGCCTTCTGGACGGTGGACAGGACGATCCGCGCGGCGGGGCTGAGGACGGTGCCGTACTGCGTGGGCGGCCGCGACTCCGGCTTCGCGGCGGGCCCGGACCGCACGACGGGGGCGAGCCGGGCGCCGCGGGACTGGGGGTTCGTCCTGGCCTCCGCCCACCGCCCGGACCTCCGGCTCGACGCCGAGGCGTCGGAGCGGACGCTGACCCAGGCGGGCCTGGAGGCGGACAGGAGGGCGGCGGAGAAGACCCGGGTCGAGGGGGTGGAGGTGTCGACGCTGGTGCATCCGCGCTATTGAGGCCCACGCCGACGCGCGGTCACTTTCAACCAACCAGGGTGCGCGGCGGCGCCCACTGGGTAGGCTCGGTGACCATGGAGCATGAGGTGTTCGTTCCGGTTCCGGCCGAGCGGCTCAGGGAGGCGCTGGCCGATCCCGTTCGGTTCGCCCGGGCTGTTCCCGGGCTCCAGCAGGACGCCGGCGCCGAGCCCGTCAGCGGGCGGCTGAAAGTACGCGTTGGCGGCCACACCATCACCTACCGCGGCTCGGCCCGCCTCTCCGCCCAGGACGACGGTTCCTACGTCGTCGAGGGCGACGCCACCGAGGCCCGTGGCACCGGCGTGGTGAAACTCGCCCTCACGCTGAGGGTGGACGAGGCCGACGGCGGCTCCCGGCTCACCTTCGTCGGCACCGCCTCCGCCGACGGCCGCATCAAGGAGCTTCCGGCGGATGCCGTCACCTCGGCCGTCACCCGCCTGCTGAACCGTTTCGCGGAGCACCTGGGCTCGACGGCGGAACCCAAACGGGGCACGCAGCCCGCGCGCACCACCGACACGGCCGAGCCTCCGGCAACCGAGGCCCCCGAGCCGCGAACGGCAAAGGGCACCGAGTCCCCGGCCGCCGAGAGCGCCGAACCTCCGGCCGCCGAGGGCACCGACGTTCCGGACTCCGCCGACGCCGGCCCGTCGGCGACTCAGGACGCCGACACCACCGAGCCCGCCGCCCCCCTCGCCCCCGAAGCCACCGAAGACTCCGCACCCTCCGCGACGGGCGACGCCGAGGCCGGTCCCGACGCCGACGGCACACCGGTGCCCACGGACGAACCCACCACCCCCGAAACCCCGCCCACCCCGGACGCCCTCGACGAGCCCGCCCCCGTACCCGGCGAACCCGAACCCGCCACACCCGTCGGCTTCACCCCCGACCTCCCCGCCGAAGCCGCGCACGCGCGCCGCACGATGATCGGCCGGAGTGCGGAGGAGGTCGACCACGCCCCGCCGCGCGGCCGGTACGCGCCCGTGCCCGCTCCGCACACCGGCGCCCCGCACTCCGCCCTGCGCTGGGCGGCCCCCGCGGCGGCCCTCGTCGTCGCGTCGGCGATCGTCGTCAGCCGGGTGCTGCGCAAGCGGCACTGAGGAAACGGGGTCGGGTGGGCAGGAGTCGCAGCGCCGAGGCCCGGGGGCTCACCGTCTGCCGCCCTCCGCGGACTGGGTCCCTGGCCCCGGCGCGGCCGCGCGTGCGGCGGGAATCGGGGATGGCCGGAAGCACCCCCTTGATCACCCCAGTAGGGTCGTCCCGTGAGTAACGAACCCATCACGCTGACCGCGGGCGACGCGGAGGTGACCGTGCTGCCGGGAAACGGCGGCCGGATCGGCGGATTGCGCGTCGGCGGTACCGAACTGCTGCGGCAGGGCGAGCGCTTCGGCTGTTTCCCGATGGTGCCCTGGTGCGGCCGGATCAGGGACGGCCGTTTCCGGGACGGGGCGACGGTCCATCAGATGCCGCTCAACTCCCCGCCGCACGCCATCCACGGCACCGCCCGCGACGGCGCCTGGCGCGTCGCGCGCACGACGACGGACGAGGCGGTCATCACGTACGACCTGGTCGAACCCTGGCCCCACCCGGGCCGGGTCACGCAGCAGGTCGCCCTCACGCCGGACGCCGTGACGCTCACGATGTCCGTCGAGACGTACGACTCCTCCTTCCCGGCCCAGATCGGCTGGCACCCGTGGTTCAACAGGAACCTCGGTGGCGAGGACGTGCGACTGGCCTTCTCCGCCGTCTGGCAGGAGGAGCGCGGCGACGACCACCTGCCCACCGGCAACCGTCTCGACCCCAAGCCCGGCCCCTGGGACGACTGCTTCGGGATGCCCGGCGGGGTGGACGTCACGCTCACCTGGCCGGGGCTGCTGGAGCTCACCGTCGCCTCCCGCGAGGAGTGGGTCGTCGTCTACGACGAGCAGGCCGAGGCCGTCTGCGTGGAGCCGCAGACCGGGCCGCCCAACGGCCTGAACACCGCCCCCCGCCTGGTCACGCCCCTGGAGCCGCTGGAGGCCTCGACGACCTGGAGCTGGCGCCGCCTCTAAGCTGGCAGGCATGACGGACGACGTACGCGGCGCGCTGCTGCAGCAGATCAAGGACAAGGCCGTGGTCCACGGCAAGGTGACCCTCTCCTCGGGTCTGGAGGCCGACTACTACGTCGACCTGCGCCGCATCACGCTGGACGGGGAAGCCGCCCCGCTGGTCGGGCAGGTGCTCGTGGACCTCACCGCCGACCTCGACTTCGACGCGGTGGGCGGCCTGACGATGGGCGCCGACCCGGTCGCCGCCGCCATGCTGCACGCGGCCGCGGCCCGCGGCCAGAAGCTCGACGCCTTCGTCGTCCGCAAGGCCGCCAAGGCGCACGGCCTCCAGCGCCGCGTCGAGGGCCCCGACATCGCGGGCCGCCGGGTCCTGGTCGTCGAGGACACCTCCACCACCGGCGGCTCCCCGCTCACCGCGGTCGAGGCCGTGCGGGAGGCGGGCGCCGAGGTCGTCGCCGTCGCCACGATCGTGGACCGCGCGACCGGTGCGGCGGAGAGGATTCAGGAGGGCGCGGGGGTTCCGTATCGCTTCGCCTTCTCCAAGGATGAGCTGGGCCTGGACTGAGTCATCCACAGGGTGAGACCGAGGGCGGGACCATCCGGTCAAGTCTGGAAAGATGGGGCCGACGATGACGTCGCCCCCTAGGTCAGGGCCGTAAGGAACCAGCCAACCCGCACAATCAAGGAGCGGTCAGATGCCCATCGCAACTCCCGAGGTCTACAACGAGATGCTCGACCGGGCGAAGGCGGGCAAGTTCGCCTACCCGGCCATCAACGTCACCTCGACGCAGACCCTGCACGCGGCGCTGCGCGGCTTCGCCGAGGCCGAGAGCGACGGCATCATCCAGATCTCGACCGGGGGCGCCGAGTTCCTGGGCGGTCAGTACAACAAGGACATGGTCACCGGTTCGGTGGCTCTTGCCGAGTTCGCGCACATCGTCGCCAAGAAGTACGACATCACCGTCGCGCTGCACACGGACCACTGCCCCAAGGACAAGCTCGACGGGTATGTACGTCCGCTGCTCGCGGTGTCGGAGGAGCGCGTCGCCCGCGGCGAGAACCCGCTCTTCCAGTCGCACATGTGGGACGGCTCGGCCGAGACCCTCGCGGACAACCTGACCATCGCGCAGGAGCTCCTCGAGCGCGCCCGCGCCGCGAAGATCATCCTCGAGGTCGAGATCACCCCGACCGGTGGCGAGGAGGACGGCGTCTCGCACGAGATCAACGACTCCCTCTACACCACGGTCGACGACGCGATCCGTACCGTCGAGGCCCTCGGTCTCGGTGAGAAGGGCCGCTACCTGCTCGCCGCCTCCTTCGGCAACGTCCACGGTGTCTACAAGCCGGGCAACGTCGTCCTGCGCCCCGAGCTCCTCAAGGAGCTGAACGAGGGCGTGGCCGCCAAGTACGGCAAGGCGTCCCCGTTCGACTTCGTCTTCCACGGCGGCTCCGGCTCCACCGAGGCGGAGATCGCGCTCGCGCTGGACAACGGCGTCGTGAAGATGAACATCGACACGGACACGCAGTACGCCTTCACCCGCCCCGTCGCGGACCACATGTTCCGCAACTACGACGGTGTCCTGAAGGTCGACGGCGAGGTCGGCTCCAAGAAGACCTACGACCCGCGCACCTGGGGCAAGCTGGCCGAGGCGAGCATGGCCGCGCGCGTGACGGAGGCCTGCGCCAACCTGCGTTCCACGGGTACGAAGCTCAAGTAGCCCGAGACCTTCACGAGCCCGGCGTCTGTCTACGGCGCCGGGCTCGCTGTATACCTGGGGCATGTCCGATGTCCGGCTGTCCTCGCCGCAAGGCAAGTGGATCCTGCTGACCACTGTGCTCGGCTCCAGCATGGCGCTGCTGGACTCGACCGTCGTCAACGTGGCGCTTCCCCGTATCGGCGAAGACCTGGACGCGGATCTCGCCGCCCTCCAGTGGACGGTCAACGCGTACATGCTGACGCTGGCCGGGCTGATCCTGCTGGGGGGATCGCTCGGGGACCGCTACGGGCGGCGCAAGATCTTCGTCGTGGGCGTGGTCTGGTTCGCCGCCGCCTCCCTGCTGTGCGGGCTCGCGCCGAACGCCGGTGTCCTCATCGCCGCCCGCGCCCTGCAAGGGGTCGGCGGCGCGCTCCTCACCCCCGGCTCGCTCGCCCTCATCCAGGCCTCCTTCCACCCCGACGACCGGGGCCGGGCCGTCGGCCTGTGGTCCGGGTTCGGCGGCATCGGAGCGGCGGTGGGGCCGTTCCTGGGCGGCTGGCTGGTGGACGGGCCCGGCTGGCGCTGGGTGTTCCTGCTGAACGTGCCGGTGGCGCTGCTGTGCGCGCCGATCGCGGTGCGCCATGTCCCGGAGTCGGGTGGGGGCACCTCCCGCTCGAGCGAAGCCGAGAGTGGGGGAGGGCAGGTCCACAGCCGTTTCGATGTCCTCGGCGCGGTGCTGTGCGCGCTGGCCCTGGCGTTCGTCACGTACGCGCTGATCGAGGCTCGCCAAGGGTCGCTCGCGGTGGTGGTGACGGCCGTCGCCGGGGTGGCCACCGCCGTCGCCTTCGTGGTCGTCGAGAAGCGCCGCCCCGACCCGATGATGCCGCTCGACATCTTCGCGTCGAAGCAGTTCACCGCCGTCAACCTCGTCACGCTCTGCGTCTACGCGGCCTTCGGCGGATTCTTCTTCCTGGCCGCGCTCCAGCTCCAGGTCGTCTCCGGCTACACGGCCCTCGGCGCGGGGACGGCCCTGCTGCCGACCACCGCCCTGATGCTGCTGTTCTCCGCCCGCTCGGGCGCCCTCGCCGACCGCATCGGCCCCCGCATCCCGCTGACCGTCGGATCGCTGCTGTGCGCGGCGGGGATGCTGCTGATGCTGCGGGTCGGCGAGGACGCCTCGTACGTCGCCGACGTCCTGCCCGCCCTGCTGGTCCTGGGCCTCGGCATGGTCGGCCTGGTCGCCCCGCTGACCGCGACCGTCCTGGCCTCCGTGGACGTGGGGCGGGCGGGCCTGGCCAGCGGTGTCAACAACGCGGCCGCCCGGGCGGCGGGCCTGATCGCGGTGGCCGCGCTGCCGCTGATCGCCGGGATGGGGGAGGAGGCGTACCGGTCGCCGGGCGCCTTCGACGACGCGTTCGGGCGGGCGATGACGGTGTGTGCCGGGCTGCTGGTGCTGGGAGCGGGCGTGGCCTTCGCGACCGTACGCACCCTGCCGCCGGACTGTGTCCGGCCGGAGTGCCTCCACCACGGGTCCGTCATGGCGCCTCCGCTGGAGGGACAGCCGGCGCGGAAGCGTCTGGTCTAGCGGGGCCCTCGACCACCCCGCCGATGGAGGAGACTTGACCCATGTCGATTCACGAAAATCTCCTCGGGGGACCGCCCCCGACCCACCTCCCCGACGACCCCGGGCCGCGTGAGCTGCTGGCCGCCGGTACCGCGCCCGCCGATGTCGCCGCGAAGTACCCGACGTCCTCGCTGGCCTGGGCCCGGCTGGCCGACGACGCCTTCGAGCGGGGCAGCGTCGTGGAGTCGTACGCCTACGCCCGTACGGGCTACCACCGCGGTCTGGACTCGCTTCGCCGCAACGGCTGGAAGGGCCACGGCCCGGTGCCGTGGGAGCACGAGCCGAACCGCGGTTTCCTGCGCGCCCTGCACGCCCTCGCCCGCGCCGCGGGGTCGATCGGTGAGCAGGAGGAGTACGAGCGCTGCTCGCAGTTCCTGAAGGACTCCTCGCCCACGGCGGCACAGACGCTGGGCTAGGGAAGGCTCCGGTGCGGGCCCGTCCGGCGGTGACCGGGCGGGCCCCGCGTTTTTCCCGCCCCGTCGCGGCCGCATGACCGGCTGACAGGTTCTTCAACAGTTCTTCATCGGCTCCGCCCTACGGTCGGCCTGCCCGGCGCGGTCGCGGACGGGTTCGACAGGAGAGCGGGAGAACCGATGGGGACGTATCGGATACTGCCGGCCGTGGTGGCCTCGGTCGTGGTGTTCGTGCTCGGCGGTTGCGGGAGCGGTGAAGAGGGGGCGGGGGTCCCGACGGTCGACGGCGGCACCGGCGTGTCGGCCTCGCAGAGCGCCGGGGACGACGTGGCCGCGTATGTGCAGGCCCGGCGGGAGTACGTGAAGTGCCTCCGGGAGAACGGCATCGACGCGCCGGACCCGGACGCCAAGGGGAACATCGACTTCGGCGGCGCCGACATTCTGCGCGCTTTGAAGAAGGACCCCAAGTTCCTGACCGCCACCCAGAAATGCGGCAAGGATCTGCCCGCCGTGCCCGAGAGCATCGAGAAGGGCAACCAGCCCTCGCTGTCCGCCGAGCAGATCGAGGTGGAGCGCGAGTACGCCGCGTGCATGCAGAAGAACGGCGCCGCCGACTTCCCCGACCCGGGGCCCGACGGTCTGGGCCAGGGCGAGTGGGACCAGACCTCGGCCGGTGCGAAGCGGGCCACCCGTATCTGCGGGCCGATCATCGGGGTTCCGGCGACTCCCGGCCCCGGCAAGGGCTGATCATGGCGGATCTCGCGGACACGACGGACCCGGCGGACCCGGCGGGGACGGCCGGTGCGGTGCCGTCGGCGGCGCGCGGCGGGCCGAGGCGGCGTACGGCGCTCATCGCCTCCGTCGGGGCCGTCGTCGTGACGGCCGTCGCCGTCGTCGGAGCTCTCGGGCTCGGCGGCGGTGAGGAGGAGGGCCCGAGCGCACCGTCCCGGGCCGGCTCGGTCGTCGCGGTCACCCGCGCGACGCTGACCGAACGCACCCAGGTGGACGGCCGGTTGGGATACGGCACGGAGATACCGCTGCCGGTCAGGGCGACGGGCACGGTGACCTGGCTGCCGGAGCAGGGCGCCACGGTGCGGCGCGGGAGCGCGCTGCTGCGCGTCGACGACCGTCCCGTGGTGCTCCTGTACGGGAGGCTGCCCATGTACCGGGACCTGGGGCTGACGGCCACGACCGACACGGCCGATACGACGAGCACGACCGACCCCGAGTCCACCGCCGCCGCGGGATCCGGGGCGGACGGTGAGCGCGCCGCACCGACCGAGCCGCCGGCTTCGGCCGAGCCGTCCGCGCCGACGGAGCCCAAGGGCATGGACGTCCTCCAGTTCGAGACCAACCTGGCCGCACTCGGTTACACCGGCTTCACGGTGGACGAGACGTTCACCGCGAAGACGGCCCTGGCGGTCGAGCGCTGGCAGAAGTCGCTCGGGCTGCCCGAGACCGGGACGGTCGGCATCGGTGACGTCGTCTACTCCACGGGCCGGGTGCGGATCGGCCGGCCGGGCGTCCGGCTCGGCGGCGCCGCCGGAGAGAACACCCTCACCTACACCGGTACCGCCCGGAAGGTCGTCGTCGACGCCTCCGCCGCGGACGCCGCCTGGGCCGTACGCGGTACGGGGGTCCGCGTCCGGCTGCCCGACGGGAAGACCGTGAAGGGCGAGGTGGCGTCGGTGGGGAAGCAGGCGGCCGCGCCCGAGGGGGGCGGCGAGGGCGACCCGGAGCAGGGCGGCGCCACGGTGCCGGTGACCGTCACCATCAGGGACCAGAAGTCCGTGGGGCGCCTGGAGAGCGGGCCCGTCACCGTCGAGTACGTGGGCCGTGAGGCCAAGGACGTCCTCGCCGTTCCGGTCGCCGCGCTGGTCGCCCTCGCCGAGGGCGGGCACGGACTGGAGACCGAGCAGGGCCGGTTCGTCGCCGTGCGGACGGGGCTCTTCGCCGACGGCAAGGTGGAGGTCAGCGGCCCCGCGGTCCGCGAGGGCATGAAGGTGAGGATCCCGGAGTGAGTGAACGTCCGCCCGCGGTCGTGGAGTTCGACGCGGTCTCCAAGACGTATCCCGGCCCGGTGACCGCGGTCCGTGACGTGAGTCTGCGCATCGGGCGCGGCGAACTGGTCGGCGTGGTCGGCCCGTCGGGCTCCGGCAAGTCCAGCGTGCTCCATCTCATGGGCAGCCTCGACCGGCCCTCCGCCGGCCGTGTCCTGATCGACGGTCACGACGTGGCGCAGCTGTCCGACCGCGAGGTCTCCGCACTGCGGGCCACCCGGATCGGCTTCGTCTTCCAGCAGTTCCACCTGGCGGTCGGCGTCCCGGTACTCGACTCGGTGGCGGACGGTCTGCTCTACGCGGGCGTCCCGGTGCGCCGCCGCCGTGCCAGGGCCGCGGCCGCGCTGGCCCGGGTCGGGCTCAGTCACCGGGTCCACCATCTGCCGCACCAGCTCTCCGGCGGTGAGCGGCAGCGCGTCGCGGTCGCCCGCGCGGTGGTCGGCGGACCGTCGGTGCTGCTGGCGGACGAACCGACCGGAAACCTCGACTCCGCGTCGGGAGCCGCCGTACTGGACCTGCTGCGCGAACTGCACGCGGGCGGTACGACGGTCGTGGTCATCACCCATGACCGGGAGATCGCCGCCCGGCTGCCCCGCCGTATCGAGATGCGCGACGGCCGGCTGGTCGGCGACACGGTGCGCGGCACGACGAGCGGAGCGCACCGGTGAAGGACAGCGTGCCGAACCCCGTCCGGCGGGAACCGCCGCGCGCCGCGCGGTTGCGGCCCGCCGATGTCGTATGGCTCGGGGGGACCGGTCTGCGGACCCGGCCGTTGCGGGTCTTCCTGTCCGCGCTCGGTATCGCCATCGGTGTCGCCGCCATGATCGCGGTGGTCGGCATCTCCGGCTCCGGACAGGCGGAGGTGGACCGGCGGCTCGACGCCCTCGGTACCAACCTGCTGAGGGTCGCCCCCGGCGAGTCCCTCGCGGGGGAGAAGGCCGAACTGCCGTACGAGGCCGTCTCGATGATCCGCCGGATTCCGCCGGTGCGGCAGGTTGCGGCGACCGGCGCGACCGACGCCCACGTGTACCGCAACGAGCGCATCGCCATCGGCCGCACCGGCTCACTGACCGTTCTCGCGGCCGGACGCGAGCTCCTTCCCGCCGTCGGGGGTCAGGTCCGCAGGGGCCGCTGGCTGGACTCCGCGACCGGCGAGTACCCCGCCGTCGTCCTCGGCGCCACGGCCGCCCGGCGGCTCGACGTGCACACCCCGGGAACCCGTCTCTGGCTCGGCGGCCGCTGGTTCTCGCTGATCGGCGTCCTCGACCCGGTACCGCTCGCTCCAGAGCTCGACAGCGCCGCCCTGGTCGGCTGGTCGGCGGCCCGGACCTATCTGCGCTTCGAGGGGCACCCGTCGACGGTGTACGTCCGCGCCCAGGACAGCGAGGTCACCGCGGTACGGGCGGTGCTCCCGGCCACCGCCCACCCCGAGAATCCGGGCGAGGTACGGATCTCACGGCCCTCCGACGCGCTCGCCGCCCGGGAGGCCACCGAGTCCGCGCTGACCGGACTGCTGCTCGGCCTCGGCGGGGTCGCCCTGCTCGTCGGCGGCGTGGGCGTGGGCAACACCATGGTCATCTCGGTCCTGGAACGGCGCGGGGAGATCGGCCTGCGCCGGGCACTCGGGGCGACCCGGGGCCAGATCCGCACGCAGTTCGTGACGGAGTCCCTGCTGCTCTCCCTCATCGGCGGCCTGGCCGGAACGGTCCTCGGCACTCTCATCACCGCGGGCTATGCCCTCAGCCGCGACTGGCCTACGGTCGTCCCGGCCTGGGCGAGCGTGGCGGGCGTCGCCGCGACGCTGCTCATCGGCGTGATCGCCGGCCTGTACCCGGCGGTCCGGGCGAGCAGGCTGGCGCCGACGGAGGCGCTGGCCGGCACATGAGTACCGTCGGACATTCCCTGCCGACGGTCCCGTACGGAACAGGAGTCACGTTGAGTGCCTGCGCTGAGGCAGCCGAGGGCGGACCGCGATGAGCTTCCGGATCAGGGTTCTCGGTCTGCTCATGGTGGTCGCGCTGGCCGCCACCGCCGCCACCGCCTGGCTGACCCTGCGGCAGGCCAACCGCCAGGTGCAGGAGAGCGCGGCGGCCGGCCGCCAGGACGTCTCCCGGATCACCGGCGAACTGCGCGCGTACGGCTTCGCCCACGGCACCTGGGAGGGACTGTCGCCGACCGTGGCCGAGCTCGCCCGGGACACCGGCCAGCGCATCCGGGTCGCCACCGAGACCGACGTCCTGCTCGCCGACTCCGACGCCCTGGCCGGCCGCACCCCCCGGGCGGTGAGCGGTCAGCCCGCGGTCCTGGTCGACCCGCGCCCCGTCCTGCGGCTCCCCGCGGGTCTGGTGCCGCGGGGGGCGATGAAGATCACCGCCCTGACGATCGCCGAGTACCGCGCCACCGTGGCCTACTCGGCGTGTCTGACACGGGCCGGGGCCCAGGTGACGGCCCGGCCGGGCGACGACGGCGTCCCCCGGATCAGCACCGACCGGCGGCCCGCTCAGTGTCCGCGGCCGGGCACCGAGGCGCAGATACCGACCGAGGAGGATCTCGCCGCCCTCCTGCCGTGCGAGTCCGACCAGCGGCCCGCCGACTGCGTGCGGCGGGTCTTCCACGAGCGGATCGCCGCCGACGCGCCCCCGCGTCTGGAGATCCGTCTCGGCGTCCGCAACGACGCGCCGCCCACCCTGGCCGCCGCGCCCACCGTGGCCGTCGCGGTGGGAGTGGCTCTCGCGGTCATCCTCGGCGCCCTGCTGCTGAGCCGGGCCGTACTGCGCCCCGTCCGCGCCATCACCCTGGCCGCGAAGGGACTGGGCGAGGGCGACCTGGCGCGCCGCGTACCCGTCCTGGGCCGGGACGAGATCGCGCAGCTCGGCGGCGCCTTCAACCGCATGGCCGACTCCCTCCAGGCGGGCGAGGAGCGCCAGCGCCGCCTCACCGGTGACATCGCGCACGAACTGCGCACCCCGCTGGCCAATCTGCGCGGCTATCTGGAGGCCCTGCGGGACGGTGTCGTCGAGCCGACCCCGGAACTGCTCGCCTCGCTCCACGAGGAGGCACTGCTCCAGCAGCGGGTCGTGGACGATCTCCAGGATCTCGCCCTCGCGGAGGCCGGCGCGCTCACCTACCACCCCGTCGCGGTCGATCTGCGTGACCTCCTGGAGGCCGGCCGCACCGCCCACCGCGCCCAGGCCGAGGCGGCGGGCGTCGAGCTAGAGCTGTGGGCGCCGGGGTCCGTGATCGTGACCGCGGACCCGGACCGGCTGCGCCAGGTCGTCGGCAACCTGGTGGGCAACGCGCTGCGGGCCACAGCGGCGGGCGGGACCGTGACCCTGGCCCTGCTCCCACACGTCCCACAAGGTCTCGCACGGGGCGGGCCGGCCGTCGCGGAGATGGAGATCCGGGACACCGGCCGGGGGATATCGGCCGAGGACCTGCCGCATCTCTTCGACCGCTTCTGGCGGGCCGACGCCTCCCGGGGGCGGGCGACCGGCGGCAGCGGTCTGGGGCTGTCCATCGCCCGCCAGATCGTCACCGACCACGGGGGCACGATCGAGGTGCGCAGCGAGGTCGGCGTCGGCACGACCTTCCGGGTGAGCCTGCCGGCGGCACCGGACGGCGTCGGCGGGTCCGGAGCCGCCCGGGCCTCGGGCACTCCGGGGGCCTCAGAAGCGGGCTGAGTCCGAGCCCTCCGCGAGGCGGTAGCCCCGGCCGTACACCGTTTCCAGGAGGCGGGGCCGCTGCGGGTCCGCCTCCACTTTGCGGCGCATGTTCATCATGTGGGCGTCGACGGTCCGCTCCAGGACGTCCCGGTCGAAGCCGAAGACGCGCTCGATGATCTGCGCCCGGGTGAAGACCCGGCCCGGTTCCCGCGCCAGCATCTCCAGGATGGCGAACTCCTTCGCGGTCAGCGTCACCGGCCGTCCGGCCACGCGGACCTCGAAGCGCGCGGTGTCCAGCTCCACCGCACCGACGCGCAGCACCGCGGGCTCCGCGGCACCGCCGGAGTTCCTGGAGCGGCGCAGCAACGCCCTTACCCGCGCGGTCAGTTCGCGGGGGCTGTACGGCTTGGTGAGGTAGTCGTCGGCACCGAGGTCGAGGCCCAGGAGCATGTCCTCCTCGGTGGTGCGGGCGGTCAGCAGCAGAATCGGGACGGCCGACTCGGTGCGCAGGATGCGGCAGACGTCGAGCCCGTCGACCAGCGGGAGCATCACGTCGAGCACGATGAGATCCGGCTTCGAGGAACGGGCCCGTTCCAGCGCAGCGCGGCCGTCGGCCACGACGTGCACCGCGTTTCCCTCCCGCTCCAGATAGATCCGGATCAGTCGGGACTGCTTCTCGTCGTCCTCGGCCACCAGAATCCGAGCGCTCAACGCTTCTCCCCCAGCACAGACCTTCCCCCGGCGCGGTCCCGCGCGCTCCAGAACCGTAATACAGGCGGCCGCGCCGGGTCCGCCCGGTGTGATGGGGCGAACCTTGCCATTTCGCGGGACCATCGAAGAGGATGCCTGGCGGGGACCGGGGCCCCCGTGTCGGTAACGGCAGGGGCGGACCGCTACCCGGAGTACATAACAGGAGACAGCGATGTCCCACGAGGCTCATGACATTCAGGAGCCAGAGACTCCGCATCTCGACTTCGAAGGCACGACGCCGTACGAGGACTACGTCAAGGCGGACGTGCTCACCCACCTCCAGCACACCCTCTCCGACGATCCCGGAGAGATGGTCTTCCTGGTCACGACCCAGGTCATGGAGCTGTGGTTCACCGTCATCGTCCACGAGTGGGAGACCGCCGCGCGAGCGCTCCGCTCCGACGACGTGCCGGTCGCGGTGGACGCCCTGAAGCGTTCCGTACGCGAGCTGGAGGCGCTGAACGCCTCCTGGAAGCCGCTCGGACAGCTCACGCCGGCCCAGTTCAACTCCTACCGTGCCGCTCTCGGCGAGGGCTCCGGCTTCCAGTCCGCGATGTACCGCCGGATGGAGTTCCTGCTCGGCGACAAGTCCGCGTCCATGCTGGTGCCCCACCGTGGCGCGCCGCGTGTGCACGCGGAGCTGGAGAAGGCGCTGCACGAGCCGAGCCTGTACGACGAGGTGCTGCGGCTGATGGCGCGGCGCGGGCACGCCGTCCCGCAGCCGGTGCTCAGCCGTGACGTGTCGCGGCGGTACGAGCCGTCGGCCGAGGTCGAGGCGGCCTGGACCGCCGTCTACTCCGGTGACGCCACGGACGAGGTCGCCCGGCTGGGCGAGGCGCTGACCGATGTCGCCGAGCTGGTGTGGCGCTGGCGCAACGACCACCTGGTGGCCACGCGTCGCGCGATGGGCGCCAAGGCGGGCACGGGCGGTTCGGCCGGCGTGGCCTGGCTGGAGAAGCGCGCGCAGAAGAACGTCTTCCCCGAGCTGTGGACGGCACGGTCCCATGTCTGAACTCATCGCGCGCGCCGAGAAGTCGGACGCCGCCGACGAACTGGCGTCCCTGCGCTCGCAGTTCGTGCTCGACACTGAGTCTGATCATGGGGCTGACGCCGCAGGGGTGTACCTGGACGGGAACTCGCTGGGTGCGCTGCCCGCCGCCGTCCCGGGGCGGGTCGAGGACGTCGTACGACGGCAGTGGGGCGCGTTGCGCATCCGGTCCTGGGACGAGAGCGGCTGGTGGACCGCGCCCGAGCGGATCGGCGATCTGATCGCCCCGCTGGTGGGGGCGGCGGCCGGGCAGATCGTGGTCGGTGACTCCACAAGTGTCAATGTCTTCAAGGCACTTGTGGCCGCGGTCAGGATGGCGGGGCCCGGCCGGGACGAGATCGTGGTCGACGCGACCACCTTCCCCACCGACGGGTACATCGCCGAGTCCGCGGCCCGGATGACCGGCTGCACACTGCGTCCCGTGACACCGTCCGAGGTGCCGGGAGTGCTGGGTGAGCGTACGGCGGCCGTGCTGCTGAACCATGTCGACTACCGCACGGGCCGGCTGCACGACCTGCCCGTGCTGACGGCGGCCGTGCACGCGGCCGGTGCCGTGGTGGTCTGGGACCTGTGCCACAGCGCGGGCGCGCTGCCGGTGGGGCTGGACGAGCACGGGGTCGACCTCGCGGTCGGCTGCACCTACAAGTACCTGAACGGCGGCCCCGGTTCACCGGCGTACCTCTATGTGCGCTCCGGTCTCCAGGACCGTTTCGACTCCCCGCTGCCCGGCTGGAACTCCCACGCGGAGCCCTTCGGGATGCGGCCCGACTACGAGGCGGCGCCCGGTGCGCTGCGCGGGCGGGTCGGTACGCCGGACATCTTGTCGATGCTGGCGCTGGAGGCGGCCCTCGAGGTGTGGGACGGCGTCTCCATCGAGGCGGTGCGCGCCAAGTCCCTCGCGCTGACGGACTTCTTCCTGGAGTGCGTGACCGCGTACGTGCCCGTGGGGCGGGTGGAGTCGGTGACTCCGGCGGCCCACGCGGAACGCGGCAGTCAGGTGGCGTTGCGCTGCGACGACGCCGGGGACGTGATGAAGCGGCTGATCGAGCGGGGTGTGGTCGGTGACTTCCGGTCCCCGGACGTGCTGCGGTTCGGGTTCACACCGCTGTACGTCGGGTTCGCGGACGTGGAGCGGGCGGCCCGGGTGCTGGGCGAGGTCGTGGCGTGAGGGGGTGCTGCCGCGGTCCGGCGGTCGCCGGTTGAGCGCCGGGTCGCGACAGCCTGCCGGTGCGGGGCACACCGGTCACCTGCCGGTGGCGTACACCCCCGCCAGGGCCGCCGCGTGGGCCGCCCGGGCGGCACGGTCGGCCGCTGCCGGGTCCGGGGGCGTGCCGGTGGTCAGCAGCGCGTAGTAGAGCGGTGCCGACACCGCCCGTACGACGGCCTCCGCGTCGGTGCCCTGCGGCAACTCCCCGCGCTGTACGCCCTGTTCGACGCAGGGGGCCCACTCCGCGACCCGGACGTCGTAGAAGCGGCGCAGTGCCTGTGCTGTACGTTCGTCGCAGGCGGCCGCCGCGATCACCGCGCGGAACAGGGCGCCTTGGCGGGGGTCGGCGAGAGTGCGCTGCACCAGGCGGGAGTTGGCCTGGAGGTCGCCCAGTACGGACCCGGTCTCCTCGCGCGGCAGCGACTGTTCGGCCATGTCGGCGAGCAGATCGGCGACCAGTGCGGTGACGGAGCCCCACCGCCGGTACACGGTGGTCTTGCCGACCTCGGCCCGGCGGGCGACGTCCGCGAGATCGAGATGCGCGAATCCCTGCTCGGCGAGCACGTCACCGGCCGCCCGCAGCACGGCCGCGCGGACACGTGCGGTACGCCCTCCGGGACGCAGGGTGCCGGGCTCGGCGGACATAACGGCCTCCTTGGTGCGCGCTGGGCTTCCGGCGCCAGAGTAACGACACAACAGAACCGTTTACCCCTCACCGAGCGTGACATCCGCGTTGTCCGTGCACGTCACCGGCCTGGTACCGTCCCGGCCAACGGCCGAATTCTCTCCAGGTCCGCCACATCCGTCTCGTCCAAATACGTTACGTCGCTGAGAGGTTGGAGCATGCCGGACGACTCCGCAGCTGCCCGCGCCGCCGCCGAGGAGGAGTCGGTCTTCTCCCACCCGCCCGTCGACCCCGACGTCAGCGCGGCGTACGGGGGCCACCCCGACCAGGTGATCGACTTCTACACACCGAAGGGCGACGTCAGCCTGGCGCCGCTCGTGATCGTGCTGCACGGGGGTGCGTGGCGCGCGCCGTACGACCGGCGCCACATCACCCCGTTCGCGGACTTCCTGACGCGGCGGGGGTTCGCGGTGGCCAACGTCGAGTACCGCAGGGGCGCGATGCTGCCGGGGCAGGGCGGGCCCGGGCCGGGCACGGGGTCCGGCGCAGGGCCTGTCGCGGGGCGGTGGCCGGACACGTTCGACGACGTCGCGGCGGCGCTGGACGCGCTTCCCGATCTCGTACGGCAGCTCCTGCCGCAGGCCGATCCCCGGCGCATGGTGATCACCGGGCACTCGGCGGGCGGTCACCTGGCGCTGTGGGCGGCGGCGCGTCATGTGCTGCCCGCGGACGCCCCGTGGCGCACGGACCGGCCCACACCGCTGCGGGGCGTGGTGGCGCTGGCGCCGATCGCGGACTTCACGGTCGCGGGGAAGCTGGACGTGTGCGGGGGCGCCGCGCTGCAACTCCTCGGCGGGGAGGCGCACTTCGGGGAGCGCCAACCGTACGCGGACCCCGCGCTGCTGCTGCCGACCGGCATCGCGACGACGCTCGTCCAAGGGCGTACGGACGTGGATGTGCCGGAGGCCGTCGCCGAGGCGTATGCGGACGCGGCGGCGAAGGCGGGGGAGGTGGTGGGGCTGACGTTGCTGGAGGACGTCGGCCACTTCCCGCTGATCGATCCGGCGGCGGACGCGTGTGCGGTGGTCGTGGAGGAGATCGCGCAGTTGGCGTGGTGACGGGGCCTGGCCCGGTGACGGCGCCTGTGGCGGTGCCGGGCCGGGGCTGACCGGGCGCTTCTGATACCCGTAGTACCTGAGAGCTACGCCGCGAATTGGCTCCCCGGCGGGACGTGGACGACGTGGTCGGATCCGTAACTTCCCCACCAGACAAGCCCGATGGACGGGCGGTCTGGGAGGGAGGCGGCCGTGGGGTTGGCGACGGGGGTCAGGGCGGCGGCGTCGAGGGTGGCCGCGCGGGTCGGACGCGGCGGCGGGCGGGCAGAGCCGCGCAGGGATGAGCCGTCGCCGCCGCGCACCTCGTCGGCGTCATCGGTGGGTGCGGCGGTGTCGGCGTCGGCGTCGGTGTCCGCGGTGTCCGCGAGCGCCCCCGCCCCCGCCCGGCCCCCACACCGCCGCGCCCACCGATGGCGCCGAGCCACCCTCGCCGCCCTCATCACCGGCGCCGTGGTGTTCCCCCTCTCCGCCGCCAGCCACGCCGAGATCCCGGCCCCGGCCCCCGCGACCCTCGCCCCCCTGACGGCCCCCACCCTGGACGAGGCCTACTCGGCCAACCGCGCCAACGCCGCGGAGGCGTCCCGCATGGCCGCGGCCCACGGCGACGACGCGAGGGCCGCCGCCGACCGAGCCCTGGCGGCCCCCTCCCGGCACTTCCTGCACTTCGACGGCCGGGGCTCCGGCCGGGCCACGGAGGTCTTCGGCGACCTCGCCCACGCGGACCACATCGCCGTCCTCGTCCCCGGCTCCGACACCTCCCTCGACACCTACGACCGCTTCCACAGGGCCGCGGCCGCCCTCCACGAGCAGCTGACCCGCACCGGCCCCCGCACGGCCGTCATCGCCTGGCTCGGCTACGAAACCCCGGCCACCATCAGCCCGACCGTCACCACCACCGGCCGAGCCGACCAGGCCGCCCCCCACCTGCGCGGGTTCCTGCGCCAACTCCACGCCATAGCCGGGCGGCAGGCCACCGTCTCCCTCCTCTGCCACAGCTACGGCTCGATCGTCTGCGCCCGAGCCGCCACCGGTCTGGACGCGACCGACCTGGTCCTCCTCGGCAGCCCCGGCACCGGCGCCGACGACGCAGCGGCCCTGCACACCCGCGCCCGCGTCTGGGCGGCACGCGGCAGCGACGACTGGGTGGCCGAGGTCCCGCACGTCAGGACCAACCTGTTCGGCATCACCGTCGGCTTCGGCACCGACCCCGTGTCCCCGGCCTTCGGCGCGCAGGTGTTCGCCGCGGGCGACGGCGGCCACAGCGACTACTTCACCCCGGGCTCGGTCTCCCTGACCAACCTGGCCCGGATCGTCCTGGGACACACCTCGGAGGTGACCCGTGCGTGACACGACCCCGCGCTCCACAAGCGGCATACGACAGCGCTGGGCGGCCGTACGCGAGGGCGCCGCCCGCGTCGACGAGGCCACGCCCGCCGGCCGCGACCGCGCGGTGGACGCCCTGCGCGCCTTCGCGATCCTCGGCGTGGTCCTCGGCCACTGGCTGGTGACTGCCCTGGTCGCCGACGGCCGCTCCCTGCACACCGCGAGCCCGCTCCAGCACCTGCCCTGGCTCGCCCCCATCTCCTGGGCCTTCCAGACCCTCGCGGTGTTCTTCCTGGTCGGCGGCCATGTGGCGACCAGGAGCTACGCCTCGGCACAGGCGCGCGGCACGACGTACGGCGAGTGGCTGACCGCCCGGCTGTCCCGGCTGTTCCGACCGGTCGCCGCCGTCCTCACCCTGTGGACGGTCATCGCCGCCGGTCTGTTGCTCACCGGCGCGGAGTTCGGGACGGTCCACACGCTGGTGAAGCTGGCCCTGTCACCCCTCTGGTTCCTCGTCGTGTTCGCCGCGCTGACGGCGGCGACCCCCTTGCTGACCCGGCTGAGCCCCCTGTGGCCGCTGGCCGTCGTCCTCCACGTCGACCTGCTCCGCTTCGGTCTCGGCGGCCCGTCCTGGCTCGGCTGGGTCAACGTGGCGGCGGGCTGGCTCGTCCCGTACACCCTCGGCGCGGCCTGGACCCGCGGCGAACTGGACCGCCGACGCTCGGGCTGGATCCTGCTGACCGGCGGCGCGGCGGTGACCGCGGCCCTGGTCGTCCGGGCCGGCTACCCGGCGTCGATGGTCGGCGTCCCCGGCGCCCCGCTCTCCAATCTGAACCCGCCCACGCTGGCCGCCGTCACCTTCGGCCTGGCCCAGTGCGGTCTGGCCCTGCTGCTGCGCGACCGGCTGCGGCGGGCGATGCGCCGCCCGACGGCCTGGGCGGCGATCGCCCGGGTGAACCTCTCCGCGATGACGATCTTCCTCTGGCACCAGACGGCCCTGATGGCGACCACGGCCACCGGCCTCCTCGCCGGCCGCCTGCCCGGACTGCACACCGTCCCGGACGGCCTCGGCTGGGTCGCCGCCCGTCTCGCCTGGCTCCCGGTGTTCACGCTCGCGCTCGCCGTCTGCTGGAGCGCGTTCCGCTCCTGCGAACAGGGCGGCCGCCGGAGCCGGACGCCGCGGAAGGCGAGCAGCTCACGGGTGGTCCGGGCACACCGTCCGTCCGACCGGGAGACACCGGTGGGGGTGACCCGTGTCTAGGGTGGGGCGCGTGACGGAAACGGGGATCCAGCACGTGGTCATGGGCCGTGTGCGGCGCTGGCTGCACCTGCTGCGCGAGGACCTGTGGACCGCCCGCGCGGATCCGCTGCCCCCGTCGGTGTGGCTGCGCTGGCTGCCGCACGGCCTGCTCTGCCTGGCCGCGTTCGGCGTCACGGTCGGCGCACTGCCCCAGCTCCAGGACAACGCCGGAATTCCCTTCGGGTGGGCCTCCCTCGTCGCACTCGGCCAGGGCGGCGCGGTGGTCCTCGCGATGTGGCGGCCGATCCCGGCGTGGTGGCTGTCCATGACGGCCACCGTGATGGGAGCCATCGCCGTACACGGGAAGCTCGGGGGGCCGGCAGACGGCTTCACCTGGCCCTGGACGGCGGCCGGGATCATCGGCCACCTGCTCGTGCTCCTGCTGCTCGCCCTGCGCGTCCGCACCCGGGTCGCCGCGGAGGCACTCGCCCTGACCGCACTGGCCACCTACGCCCTGCAAGGGCTGTGGGGCGGCCCGGACTACCAGCCCACCGGGGTCGTCGCGGTCGCCCTCGCCACGGTCGTCGTGGTGCTCGGCATCGCCCTGCGCGGCCGCCGCGAGGCCCGTCAGGAACTCGTCGAGCAGACCACCCTCACCACCGAGGAGCGTGCCCGGCGCACCCTGCTGGAGGAGCGCAGCCGGATCGCCCGCGAACTGCACGACGTGGTCGCCCACCACATGTCGGTGATCTCCATCCAGGCCCAGGTCGCCCCGCACCTCGTCGAGAACCCGTCCGAGGAGCTCAAGGAGAACCTCGCCGGCATCCGGCAGAACGCGCTGGAGGCGCTCACCGAACTCCGCCGCGTCCTGGGCGTCCTGCGCTCCGAGCACCCCGACTCCCCGGACCCCGTGGAGCCCGGCACCGGCACCGCCCCGCACACCCCGCAGCCCACCCTCGACCGGCTCGACGCGCTGGTGGAGAACACCAGGGCGGCCGGACTGCGCGTCGAGGTCGACGTGCGGGGCGAGCCGCGCGCGCTGCCGCCCGGCCTGGAGCTGTCGGCGTACCGGATCGTGCAGGAGGCGCTCAGCAATGTCCTGCGGCACGCGCCCGGCGCGGTCGCCCATGTCGAACTCCGGTACACCGCCTACGGGTTGATCGTGGAGGTCGTCAACTCGCCGCCGACACAGGCAGCGGCGCCCTCACCCGGTGCCGGGCACGGGCTGCTCGGCATGCGGGAACGGGTCGGGATGCTCGATGGTTCCATGACGGCACACCCTCTTCCGGACGGCGGCTACAAGGTGTTCGCGTTCCTCCCGACCGGCGATCTCAAGGACGGCACCGTATGACGAGCAGCCCCATCCGCGTACTCATCGCCGACGACCAGCAGATGGTCCGGCAGGGCTTCACCGTGCTGCTCAACACCCAGCCGGACATCGACGTGGTCGGCCAGGCGGTCGACGGCCTGGACGCCGTGACGAAGGTCGCCGAACTCGCCCCGGACGTCGTGCTGATGGACATCCGCATGCCCGAGCTCGGCGGCATCGAGGCCACCCGCCGCATCACCGGGGCGACCCCCGGGATCAGGGTGCTCGTGCTGACCACCTTCGACCTCGACGAGTACGTCTACGAGGCGCTGCGCGCCGGTGCCTCCGGCTTCCTCCTCAAGGACGCCTCCGCGGACCAGCTGGCCGAGGCGGTCCGGGTGGTGGCGGCCGGTGACGCCCTCCTCGCGCCCGGCATCACGCGGCGCCTGATCACCGAGTTCTCCCGCCTCGGCGACCGCCCCCGCGGTCCGCTCAAGGAACGCGTCGGCGACCTCACCGAGCGCGAGACCGAGGTCCTGGCGCTCATCGCGGCGGGCCTGTCGAACGCGGAGATCGCCGAGCGGCTGGTGGTGGCGGAGCAGACGGTGAAGACCCATGTGGGGCGGATCCTGGTGAAGCTGGGGCTGCGGGACCGCACCCAGGCGGCGGTGTTCGCGTACGAGTCGGGGCTGGTGCGGCCGTCGGGGTACTGAGCGGGCGGCAGCGGCCGTCCCGGTCACGGGCCCGGGCAGGACCCGTAGTACCTGAGACGGATCCCGAAGGACCCCTCTCACTGGTGACGACCCCGGCCCCCGCCTCCGCCTACGGTTCTGTATGTGACCGAGACGACCCACATGCAGACACCGCCACCGGGGGACGGGGCCAAGCCGCGCACCCCGGAGTACCGGCTGGCCGCGAACGCCCTGCGCGGGCTGCGGCAGGACCTCTTCCACGACGCCTTCGCCTACCGGCCACTGCCCCGGATGCGGGTGGACGGGCCGCTGACCCGGCGGCTGCCCGGCCGCCTGCGCGAGTACGTGGTCTGGACACCGCACGCCGTGATCGCCATGAGCGCCGTGATCACCCTGCTCATGGCCACGGTCGACTCCGGCGACGCGGCCCTGCTGCTCGGTCCGCTCGCCGTGCTCCCGATCCTGCTGAGCATGCTCCGGCCGGTCGGAGCGTTCTGGCTGTCCATGGCCGCCACGCCGGTCAGCCAGGTCTTCGGCAACACCTATGACGGCTATCCCTGGCTGCCCGCCAGCTTCGCCTGCCATCTGACCGTGCTGACGGTCGTGGCCCTACGCACCAGACCGCGCACGGCCGCGTACCTGTGGGCCGTCACCGCGGCGTACGGTTTCGTGGCGGAGGTGGCCTTCGGTCCGGCTTCCTACTACGGGGACGACACCGCCCCCATGCTGGTCTTCTCCGCACTGGTCCTGCTCGTCGTCGCCGTCTGGCACACCCGCAGGGAGGCCCGGCAGGAGGTGACCGCGCAGCAGACGGTGACCGCGCAGGAGCGCTCCAAGCGCACCCTGCTGGAGGAGCGCACCACCATCGCCCGCGAGCTGCACGACGTGGTCGCCCACCACATGTCGGTCGTCGCCATCCAGGCCGAGGCCGCGCCCTACCGGGTGGAGAACCCGCCGCCGGAGCTGGAGCGGGCGTTCGCGACGATCCGGGAGAACGCGGTGGCCGCGCTCACCGAACTCCGCCGCGTCCTGGGCGTGGTCCGCGCCGAGGACTACGAGGCCCCTGACGCCCCCCAGCCCACCCTCGCCGACCTCCACGCGCTGCTCGCCAATGTGCGGGACACCGGCCTGAGCGTGGACAAGACGGTGACCGGGGCGGTGCGTGAACTGCCGCCGGGTGTGGAGCTGTCGGCGTACCGCATAGTCCAGGAGGCCCTGAGCAACACCCTGCGCCACGCGCCCGGCGCGAGCGCCCGTGTGGAGATCGGCTATGTCCTGGGCGGTCTGGGCCTGCGCATAGTCAACGGCCCGCCGCCCGCGCGGGCGCTGCTGAAGCCCTCGCCCGGCGCCGGGCACGGCATCACGGGCATGCGGGAGCGGGTGTCGATGCTGAACGGCGAGATGACGGCGGTCCCGACGGACGACGGAGGTTACGAGGTGACGGTGTTCCTGCCCGTCGCCCTGGCGAGCGAAGGTGAGGCATGAGGCAGGGCACCATCCGCGTGCTGATCGCGGACGACCAGATGATGGTGCGCGAGGGTTTCTCCGTCCTGCTCAACGCGATGCCGGACATCGAGGTCGTCGGCGAGGCGGTCAACGGCCGCGAGGCGGTGGACCGGGTCCGTGAACTCACCCCGGACGTCGTGCTGATGGACATCCGCATGCCCGAGCTGAACGGTATCGAGGCGACGCGAGAGATCGTCGCGGCGGACGGTGCGGCGAAGGTGCTGGTGCTGACGACGTTCGACCTCGACGAGTACGTGTACCAGGCGCTTCGGGCGGGCGCCTCGGGCTTTCTGCTGAAGGACGCCTCGGCCCGTCAACTGGCGGACGGCGTGCGGGTGGTGGCCTCCGGCGAGGCCCTGCTGGCGCCGTCGGTCACCAGGCGCCTGATCACGGAGTTCTCGAAGCTCTCCGACTCCCCCCGCCTGATGTCCTCCGCCCACGCGGCGTACGGCGAACTCACCGAGCGCGAGACGGAGGTCCTGGTCCTGATCGCCCAGGGCCTGTCGAACGCGGAGATAGCCGAGCGCCTGGTGGTCGCGGAGTCCACGATCAAGACCCACGTCAGCCGGGTCCTGGTCAAGCTCGGGCTGCGGGACCGCACCCAGGCGGCGGTCTTCGCCTACGAGGCCCGCCTGGTGACCCCGGGCTAGCCGGATCTGCCGGTCACCGCGATGCGGCCTGTCACAGGCGGCCGGAGGTCCTTACCCTCCAGGTATGGAACAGAGAGTCACTCTGATCACCCTCGGTGTCTCCGATCTCGGCCGGGCCAAGGCCTTCTACGAGGCTCTCGGGTGGCGGGGACAGGAGGTCCAGGAGACCGTCTTCTTCCAGGCCGGCGGGCTGGGGCTGGTGCTGTGGGGGAGGGACGAGCTGGCGGAGGACTGCGGGCTGGAGGCCGGTTCGCCGGGCGGTTTCGGAGGGATCGTCCTCGCGCACAACGTGCGGTCCGAGGCGGAGGTCGACGAGCTGCTCGCCGTGGTGGAGCGAGCCGGCGGGACGGTGACCAAGCCCGCCGCCGTGAACGCCATCGGGTTCTACTCCAGCGCCTTCACCGATCCGGACGGCCACGCCTGGGAGGTCGCTCACAACCCGGGCTTCCCGCTCGCCGAGGACGGCACGGTCACGCTGCCGGACTTCGGCGCCGGCAGCTGATCGTCTCCGTCCGCCTCGCCGAGCCGGGGATCCGCTGAGACACCCCTGGTCAGGAGGGGGGCCGTCGGTCTAACGTCCGTCCATGGCAGCCTTCGACCCGTGGGACCCGGCGTTCCTCGCCGACCCGTACCCCTCCTACGCCGACCTGCGCGGCAAGGGCCGCGTGCACTTCTACGAGCCGACGCGGCAGTGGCTCGTCCCGCACCACGCCGATGTGTCGGCGCTGCTGCGCGAGCGGCGGCTCGGGCGGACGTATCAGCACCGGTTCTCGCACGAGGACTTCGGGCGGACGGCGCCTCCCGCCGAGCACGAGCCGTTCCACACGCTCAACGACCACGGGATGCTCGACCTGGAGCCGCCGGACCACACCCGGATCCGGCGGCTGGTGTCGAAGGCGTTCACGCCCCGGACGGTGGAGCAGCTCAAGCCGTACGTGACCCGGCTGGCCGGTGAGCTGGTGGACCAGCTCGTGCAGAAGGGCGGCGGCGATCTGCTCACCGATGTCGCCGAGCCGCTTCCGGTCGCCGTCATCGCCGAGATGCTGGGCATCCCGGAGGCCGACCGGGCGCCGCTGCGTCCCTGGTCGGCGGACATCTGCGGGATGTACGAGCTGAACCCGCCGCAGGACGTGGCGGCGCGGGCGGTGCGGGCCTCGGTCGAGTTCTCCGGGTATCTGCGGGAGCTGATCGCCGAGCGGCGCGAGAACCCCGGCGACGATCTGATCTCCGGGCTCATCGCCGCCCACGACGAGGGCGACCGGCTCACCGAGCAGGAGATGATCTCGACCTGCGTCCTGCTGCTCAACGCGGGGCACGAGGCCACGGTGAACGCCACCGTCAACGGCTGGTACGCCCTCTTCCGCAACCCCGACCAGCTCGCGGCCCTCCGCGCGGACCACACCCTGATCCCGTCCGCGATCGAAGAGCTCATGCGCTACGACACCCCGCTCCAGCTCTTCGAGCGCTGGGTGCTGGACGACATCGAGATCGACGGGACCACGATCCCGAGGGGCGCGGAGATCGCGATGCTCTTCGGCTCCGCCAACCACGACCCGGCTGTCTTCCAGTCCCCCGAGAAGCTCGACCTCGCCCGCAAGGACAACCCGCACATCTCCTTCAGCGCCGGTATCCACTACTGCATCGGTGCCCCGCTGGCCCGTATCGAGCTGGCGGCCTCGATGACGGCGCTGCTGGAGAAGGCGCCGGGGCTCGCTCTCGCCGCTGAGCCGGAGCGGAAGCCGAACTTCGTGATCAGGGGGCTGGAAGGGCTAGCCGTGGAGGTCTGACCGCCGGCCCACCAGATACGCGATCACGAGGGAGAGGAACGCCGGCGGGAGCGCTCCGGCGAGGGCGACGAGGGGGAGCTCGACGAGGACGGCGCCGTAGTCGGTGCCCTCGCCCTCGAAGCCGCCGCCCAGATGACGTGCGGTGCGGGGCGAGGCGGCCCACACGAGGGTCGCCACCAGCGCGCCCACCGCCGACAGCAGACAGCCACCGCACGTCACCGCGTTCCGTCGGTCCCGGGGGTCCGGCCGCTGTCCCATGCCCGGAGAGACGCGCCCGCTCCTCCCGCGGTTCTCACCTTGCTTCTTGCGAGGATGCCCCGGCGTTCACGCCGGGGAGGAATCGCATCCCGTGGCGGCGACGCGGAGCGTGGCAGCGTCTGGTCTCCTGGGGCGCGGAGCGCCCGCATGACCACCGAGGTCCGGGCCGGGGGAGGCGAACGTGTGTGCCTGTGTTCGCTGGTTGTGGTGACTGTATGTGATGAGGGCACGGGTGTACGGGTGTCGTACGTACGGTCTCGTCGTGGGATCCGGGATGAGCGGGCGACGTGTGGCAGGGGGTGATGGCGTGCCGGTGGCGCGGAAGGCCAGGGAGGGTGGGCTTGCCCGGTACACGTACCGGTTGCGTGTGTCGTCGACCGCCCGCACGGCGCTGCTGGCGGAGTGGGACCGCTGCCGGTATGTGTGGAACGAGTGCGTGGCCAAGTCCAAGGCCGTGCACGCCCACAACAAGGCCCACCCCGACGAGAAGCGGACCTGCGGTCCGGCCCAGCTCGACAAGATGCTGACCGCGGCCCGGAAGGCGACGTCGTGGCTGCGCGAGGGCAGCTCGGTGCCGCAGCAGCAGATCATCCGGGACTTCGGCACATCCCGTGCGAAGGCGCACAAGGACATCAAGCAACGCCTGCCGCAGCGGCGGCGGGCCGGGATGCCGGGATACAAGAAGAAGCGCGAGGCCCTCCCGAGCCTGAACTACACCCGACGCGGCTTCCGGCTCAAGGACGGGCGCCTGCACCTGGCGGGCGGGATCGTGCTGGGTGTGGTGTGGTCGCGGGACCTGCCCGCCAACCCGTCCTCGGTACGGATCTACCAGGACTGTCTCGGTCACTGGTGCGCCTCCTTCGTCGCCCCCGCCGAAGTCCAGCCGCTGCCCGCCACCGGTGCGGTGATCGGCATCGACTGGGGCGTCAAGGAGACCGCGACCACCACCTCCGACGTGCACGACCTCCCGCATGCCCAGCACGGGAAGAAGGCCCGGGCGAAGCTGTCGCGGTACGACCGGATGATGGCCCGCAGGAAGCCCGAGAAGGGCCGGTCCGGCTCGAAGGGCTACCGCGAGGCGAAGAAGTGGCGGGCGAAGACCTACGCGAAGATCGCCCGGCAGCGGCAGGACACCGGCCGCAAGTGGGCCAAGCGAGTCGTCCGGGACCATGACGCGATCGCGGTGGAGGACTTCCGCCCGAAATTCCTCGCGAAGACCACCATGGCCCGCAAGGCGGCCGACGCCGCCATCGGCGCCACCAAGACGGCCCTGCTCGAGATGGGCCGCAAACACGGGCGGGACGTCCGCCTGGTGCATCCCGCGCACACCACCATGGACTGCGCGCAGTGCGGAGCGAGAACCAAGCACGCACTGCCGCTGTTGGAACGTACCTACACCTGCACCGCGTGCGCAGCCGTGTCCCCACGGGACAAGAACTCCGCCCGCGTGATGCTCGTCCGGGCTGGTCTCAACCCGGCTGGCGCCGAGGGCGTAAGACCTCCTGGAGCGCTGCTCCAGGAGGCGGCCTGAGCCAGGAATCCCCCGCCCATCAGACGGGGGAGGTTTCAAGTCGTCATGTCCCGCCTCCGCAGCCCCGCCAGCCCGGCGGCCACCAGCACCACCGCCAGCCCGACCAGCACCAGCACCGGCCCCCAGCTCATCTCCCCGCCCGGCAACTTCGGCAGGTGCCCGAACGGCGACACATCCAGCACCGCCTGCGGAGCGTCCAGCGCCGGTCCGACCCAGCCGATGAGCAGGACCGCGCCCGCGACGCCCCACGCCGCCGGTGCCAGGCGCGGCAGCAGCCCGTACAGCGCGACCGCCAGCCCGCCGATCACCCACACCGCGGCCACCTGGACCAGGCACGCCCCGAGGATGGGCCCGACCTGTCTGCCGTAGCCCACGGCGAAGCCCAGACCGGTGAGCAGCATGATCAGTACCACCCCGCCGAACGCCACGGTCAGGTGGCCGGCGGCCCACCGCATCCGGCCCACCGCGTTCGCCAGCACCGGCTCCGCGCGGCCCGACGTCTCCTCGCCGTGCAGCCGCAGCACCGAACCGACCACGTACAGGGCCGCGATCAGGCCCATCATGCCGACCATCGACGCCAGGAAAGCGTCCGTCAGACCGCTCTGGCCGCCCATCCGCTCGAAGATCTCGCGGGCACCGGCGTTGTCGCCGACCAGGTCGGCCACGCCGTCCGTCAGAGCGCCGTAGACGACGCCGACGACGAAGAAGGCGAGGCTCCAGCCGTACACACTTCCCCGCTGCAACCGCCAGGCCAGCGACCCCGCACTGCCCAGACGGCCCACAGCCGGTCCCGGGAGGGTCGGCAGGAAGCTCATGCCCACGTCCCGGCGGCCCGCCAACCCGTAGGCCACCGCCCCCTGCACGGCCACCGCCGCGGCGAACAGCGCGAGCACCCCCCAGCGTTCGCCGGCGTACGGGCGCAGGTTCTCCAGCCAGCCCAGCGGGGAGAGCCAGGTCAGTGCCGAACTGCCGTCGTCCGTCGCCGAGTCGCCCGCCGCCCGCAGGACGAAGGCCGCACCCAGCACCCCGGCCGTCAGCCCCCGTGCCAGCCGTGCGCTCTCCGTCAGTTGCGCGACGATCGCGGCCATCGTGGCGAAGACCATGCCGACGCAGGCGATCCCGAGACCGAGGGCCAGGGCCCCGGCGAAGCCCTGTGCGGCCAGGCCCGCCGTCACCAGCAGTGCCAGTACGGCGTTCGCGACCCCCGCCGCCAGCAGCGCCGCCGTCAGGGACGCCCTGCGGCCCACCACCCCGGACGCCACCAGTTCCTGGCGGCCGCTCTCCTCCTCGTCCCGGGTGTGCCGTACGACGATCAGCAGGCTCGTCACCGCCGCGAGCAGCCCCGCGTAGACGCCGACGCGCCAGGCCGTCAGGGCGCCCAGGGAGGTGTCGAAGACCGGTCCGATCAGCGCCCGGAAGGAGGCGTTGGTCGCCACCTGGTGGACGAGGTCGGTGCGTTCCGCCGGCGTGCCGTACAGGTTCTTCAGGCTGCCCGGCATGGAGAGCACCATCAGGGCGTTCACCGCGACCCAGACCGGGACCATCACCCGGTCGCGGCGCAGGGAGAAGCGCAGCAGCACGCCCGTGCCCGCGAGGGTGCTCATCGGACCGTCGCCTCTTCCTCCTGGTAGTGGCGCAGGAACAGCTCCTCCAGCGTGGGCGGGGTCGAGGTCAGGGACCGTACGCCGGTCTCGCTCAACGACCGCAGTACGGCGTCGAGTCGGTCGGTGTCGACCTGGAACCGGACGCGATACCCGTGAATGTCGAGGTTGTGAACGCCCGGCAGCTGCGCCAACCCGTTGGGCGGGCCCGCGAGTTCGGCCGTCACGCTGGTGCGGGTGAGGTGGCGCAGCTCGGTCAGGGAGCCCGACTCCACCGTGCGCCCGCGCCGGATGATGCTGACCCGGTCGCACAACTCCTCGACCTCGCTCAGGATGTGGGACGAGAGCAGGACGGTCCGTCCCCGGTCCCGCTCCTCCGCCACGCACCGCTGGAAGACCTCCTCCATCAGCGGATCGAGGCCCGACGTCGGCTCGTCCAGGATCAGCAGGTCCACGTCCGAGGCGAACGCGGCGACGAGGGCGACCTTCTGGCGGTTGCCCTTCGAGTAGGTGCGGCCCTTTTTGGTGGGGTCCAGCTCGAAGCGTTCGAGCAGCTCGGCGCGGCGCCCGGTGTCGAGGCCGCCGCGCAGCCGGCCGTAGAGGTCGATGACCTCGCCGCCGGACAGGTTGCGCCACAGGGTGACGTCGCCGGGGACGTACGCGATCCGGCGGTGCACCTCGACCGCGTCCGCCCACGGGTCCCGGCCGAGCACCTGCGCGGCGCCGGAGTCGGCGCGCAGCAGGCCGAGCAGAACGCGGATGGTGGTCGACTTGCCGGAGCCGTTGGGGCCCAGGAAGCCGTGGACCTCGCCGGTCTCGACGTCCAGGTCGAGTCCGTCCAGTGCGTGCGTCTTGCCGAAGGACTTGTGAAGTCCGGATACCTCAATGGCACGGTTGGCCTTCGTCATGTTTCCGAACGTACGCTTCCTTCAGAAATTTGTGAAGTTAAGGAAGTGTATGAAGCCCAGATAGGATGAGGGCATGACGGAAACAGCTGGTGGTGGGCGGGACGCGGAGGCCGTCTCGAAGTTCGTCGAGTCCTTCGCGGCGCAGCTCGTCGAGGCCGGGATGCAGCGTATGGCGGCGCGGGTCTTCGCCGCGCTCCTCTCCTCCGACGAGGGTGTCATGACCTCCGCCGAGCTGGGCGAACAGCTCCGGATCAGCCCCGCGGGGGTCTCCGGGGCGGTGCGCTATCTGGCCCAGACGCACATGGTCGCGCGCGAGCGGGAGCCCGGTTCGCGCCGGGAGCGTTACCGGGTGCAGGGCGACCAGTGGTACGAGGCGCTGACCAATCGCGAGGCCGTCCTCAAGCGCTGGGAAGCGGCCCTGCGGGACGGCGTCGCCGGCCTCGGCGCCGAGACCCCGGCCGGACGCCGCATGGCCGAGACGCTCGCCTTCTTCGAATTCCTGGAAGGCGAGGTCGCGGCCATGATGGAGCGGTGGCGGACGCACCGCCAACAGATCTTCGGCGAGCGGTAGTTACCGCTCCTTCGTCTCCTCCAGCACCGTCCGGCCCAGCAGCAGGTACCGCTCCGGTGACCGTCGCTTCAGATACTGCGCGTAGCCGATCCCGCTCGCCGCGACCAGCGCCACCAGCCACGGTGTCGCCTTCAGGACCAGCGAGCCGGACTCGGTGCCCGCCGCGGCGCCCATGTTGGACACCAGCAGCGCGACCACCGCGAGCATCGCGACGCCGCCGAGGAGCGGGGCGGTGAAGGTGCGGAACCAGTGCCGGCTCTCGGGGTGGTGCTTGCGGAAGTAGGCCAGCACCGCGAAGGAGCAGACGGCCTGCACGACGAGGATCGCCATGGTGCCGAGGATGGCGAGCAGGACGTACGTACCGGTGTACGGGTCCTTGCCCGCCGCCCAGAACGCGATCAGCAGCAGGGCGGTCACCACGGTCTGGACCAGGCCCGCGATGTGCGGGGAGCCGTGCCGGGCGTGGGTGCGGCCGAGGGTGTTCTTCAGGGAGGGGAGGACGCCCTCGCGGCCCAGCGCGTACATGTAGCGGGCGGCGCAGTTGTGGAAGGCCATGCCGCAGGCGAGCGAGCCGGTGATCATCAGCCACTGCATGACGTCGACCGCCCAGTGGCCCACGTACTGCTCGGTGGGGCCGAAGAAGAGGCCGAGGGGGTTCTCGGTGGCGACCTTCACGGCGTTCGCCTCGCCGGTGCCGGTGATGGCCATCCAGGAGACGAAGACATAGAAGACGCCGACGCCGAGGACCGAGATCATCGTCGCCTTGGGGATGATCTTCTTCGGGTTGCGGGACTCCTCGCCGTACATCGCCGTCGACTCGAAGCCGACCCACGACCAGAAGGCGAAGAACAGTCCGAGCCCGGCGCTGGTGCCGTGGAAGGCGTTGACGGGGTTGACCGGGTCGAGGCTGAAGCCGTCCGGGCCGCCGCCGTGCAGCGCGACCGAGATCGCCATGGCCGCGAGGATCGTCACCTCGGTCGCGAGGAGGACGACGAGCAGCTTCTCGGCGACCGAGACGCCGAACCAGGTGCCGGTCGCGTTGACCGCGAGCATCAGTGCCGCGAACGCCCACCAGGGAACGGAAACCCCCGTCTGGTCCTTCAGCGTCTGTGTCGCGAAGGTCGAGAAGATGCCGATCAGCGCCGGCTCGAAGACGACGTACGCGAAGGTCGCGAGGAGTCCCGAGGCGAGACCGATCGTGCGGCCGAGGCCGTAGGAGATGAAGCCGTAGAAGGCCCCGGTGGAGGTGATGTGCTTCGCCATCGACGTGAAGCCGACGGCAAAGATTGCCAGGACGACCATTGCGACGAGGTAGCTCGCCGGAGCGCCGATGCCGTTGCCCGCCGACACCATGAAGGGCACGTTGCCGGTCATCGCGGTGATCGGCGCGGCGGTCGCCACGGCCATGAAGACCACGCCGAGCAGGCCGATGGCATTGGGCTTCAACCGGTGGACGGTGCCACCCTCGTCTGTCTGTGCCGCCGGGGCGACTCCCTCGTCCACTGCCATCGAGATGGCCCCTCTCCTGCCGTTGTGCTGGTGTGCTCGACCGGAACTCTGTAGGCGAAATGAGTCGGCCAAGGGTCTCGGGGCGTTAAATGTTTGTCAACCAGACCTTTAGAAATCTGACGCAATCTGTCGGCAACACGCGGCTCGTACGGTCCCCGGCATGAGCTACACGTCCACCCTCGGCGGCGAACGCCACCGCTTCGACTCCCTCGCCCGCCTCCTCGCCGCCGCGAGCCCGGAGCGTTCCGGCGACCATCTCGCCGGGCTCGCGGCGACCAGCGCACGGCAACGGGTCGCGGCACGCTGGGCGTTGGCCGAGGTGCCGCTCACGACGTTCCTGACCGAGCCGCTGATCCCGTACGAGAGCGACGACGTGACCCGGCTGATCCTGGACACGCACGACACGGCGGCCTTCACACCGGTGGCCGGGCTGACGGTCGGCGAGTTCAGGGAGTGGCTGCTGACGGCCGATCCCCCCGCGCTCACGGCCGTGGCCCCCGGGCTCACACCCGAGATGGTGGCGGCCGTCTCCAAGCTCATGGGGAACGCCGATCTGGTCGCGGTGGCGCGGAAGGTGCGGGTCGTGACGGGATTCCGGTCCACGATCGGGCTGCCCGGGCGGCTCGCGACCCGTCTGCAGCCCAACCACCCGACCGACGACCCGGCGGGCGTGGCGGCGGCCCTGCTGGACGGGCTGCTGCTGGGATCGGGAGACGCCGTCATCGGCATCAACCCGGCCACGGACAGCCCGAAGGCGGTACGCGAGCTGCTCGAGCTGCTGGACGGGGTGATCCGGCGGTACGCGATCCCGACCCAGTCCTGCGTGCTGTGCCACGTCACCACGAGCGTGGACCTGATGGAGCGCGGCGCCCCGGTGGACCTGGTCTTCCAGTCGATCGCGGGAACGCAGGCGGCGAACGCGTCCTTCGGCGTGACCCTGGGCCTGCTCGACGAGGCGTACGAGGCCGCCCTCAAGCTGGAGCGGGGCACGGTCGGCCGGAACGTCATGTACTTCGAGACCGGCCAGGGCGCCGCGCTCTCCGCCGACGCGCACCACGGGGTGGACCAGCAGACGGTCGAGGCGAGGGCGTACGCGGTGGCCCGGCGCTACGACCCGTTGCTGGTCAACACGGTCGTCGGCTTCATCGGCCCGGAGTACCTGTACGACGGCCGCCAGATCCTCCGCGCCGCCCTGGAGGACCACTTCTGCGGCAAGCTGCTCGGTCTGCCGATGGGCCTGGACATCTGCTACACCAACCACGCGGACGCCGATGACGACGACGTGGCGACCATGCTGACCATGCTCGGCGTCGCCGGTGCCTCCTTCGTGATCTGCACACCGGGCGGCGACGACATCATGCTGAACTACCAATCGGCCTCGTACCACGACGCGTTGTACCTGCGGGAGGTGCTGGGGCTGCGCCCGGCACCGGAGTTCGAGACGTGGCTGGAGTCGATCGGGCTGCTGGACGAACGCGGCGGCATCCGCGAGGTCGGCTCCCACGCACTGACGGCCATCGGAAGGGAGCTCGCGGCATGAGCGAAGTGGTTCTGGACAACGACGAGTTGTGGATCTCCCTGCGCCGCCACACCCAGGCCCGTATCGGCCTCGGCCGCTCCGGCTCCGCGCTGCCGACCCGGCACCGCCTGGAACTCCAGACCGCGCACGCGGCCGCCCGGGACGCGGTGCACTCGCCGTTCGAGCCGGACACGGTCGCGGCGGGGCTGGCGGGGATGGCGACGGTACGGGTGCGCAGTGCGGCCGGTGACCGGCTGACGTATCTCCAGCGGCCCGACCTCGGCCGGCGCCTCGATCCCACCGACCGGGCGCATCTGCCGGCGGGCGAGTGGGACGTGGCGTTCGTCGTCGCGGACGGACTGTCCAGCCGGGCGGTGCACGAGCACGCGGCGGCGGTGGTGCGGGGGACGGTGGCGCTCCTGGCCGGGTGGCGGATCGCCCCGGTCGTGCTCGCCGAACAGGCCCGGGTCGCGCTGGGGGACGACGTCGGGGCGGCGATGGGCGCGGAGATGGTGGTCGTGCTGGTGGGGGAGCGGCCCGGAATGTCGGCGGCGGACTCGCTGGGGGCGTACCTCACGTATCGGCCCGTCCCGGGCGTGACCACGGATGCCGACCGGAACTGCCTGTCCAACATCCGGCCGCCGCTGGGGCTCGGCTATGAGGTCGCGGCGGGGAAGTTGGCAGGGCTGATGGGGATGGCCCGCGAGTTGGGGGCGACGGGGGTAGGACTGAAGGACGAAAGCGACCAGGAAGGAGTGAGCGGGCAGCTACTCTGAGTTGCGGCTGGTCCGTTTCAAGGGGAGGGCGCATCATGACACTCATGGCAGACCGACCGATGGTGAGCGGCACCGAGCCCGGCAACTTCGAGGAACTGCTGGACCTCCTCGACGAGCTGAACCTGCGCGACGGCTTCAAGGCCGAGATCATCAGGGGGGAAATCGTCGTGTCGCCGTGGTCGAAGGGGTACTACACCGACGTTATGGAGTTGATCTGTGATCAACTCCGGTCGTACCTTCCCGAGGGGCATCGCGTCAGTTACGGCCCGAATCTGTACGTCTTTCCAGGAGACGAGCGTGCCTACGGGCCGGACATCCATGCGGCACCCCGGCAGGTGTTCAGGACGAGCAGCAACCGCCTGGACGGCGAGGCCCTCTCCTTCGTGGCCGAGCTGACCTCCCCCTCCACCCGCGACGACGACCTGACCGACAAGGTCCGGGTTTACGGAAGGGCAGGCGTCCCCGTCTACCTGGTCCTCGACATGCAGGAGGAGCAGGCCACCGTGTTCTGGACGCCTTCCGCCAAGGGGTACGAGTCGCACTGCACAATGCCGTTCGGCAAGGACCTTCCCCTCCCCTCCCCATTCGACTGCACGCTCGACACCACCGGCTTCCAGGCTCCTGGAGGGACCGAAGAGGACTGACGGCCCTCAGATCGACGTAGGCAACACCAACCCCAGCGCCCCCTCCCACACCGTCCACGTCCGCCTCCGTACCGGCCCCCACACGCCCGAGTCCGCCCGGTACCGGAAGTCCGCCCCCGACACCGTCACCCGCCGTCCACGGGCCAGCAGGGGCGACGCCTCCGCGCCCACCGACACCGGCCGCACCTCCACCGCCGCCGCCCCGGAACCCCCCGGGGTCACGGACACCGCCTCCACGGGCTGGTCCAGGTCGACGAGGATCTCCCCGTCCACCTCGACCCGCAGCCGGGTGGGGCCGGCCACGGGGGACGGCTGGGCGGGCCGGAGCGGACGGGCGGGCACCAGGGTCCGGACCAGCGACTGGCAGGTCCGCAGCCAGGGCCGGCCGGCGTCCTGCGGATCCCCCCGCGGAGCGAGCGGCGGGATCCGCAGCGCGCCCAGGACCACACCGTCGCTGTCGTCGACCAGCAGATCGAGCCGCCGTTCCGCCCCGTCCAGGACCGCCCGCGCCGCCGCCACCGCACCCATGGGCACGCCCAGGGACCGCGCGACGGTGAGCACACCGCCCACCGGCACGACCGACAGCACACATCCGGCCAGCTCCCGCTGCCGGTGCAGCAGGGACACCGCCCGCAGCAGCGCCCGGTCGTCGCCGACGACCACCGGCCGCCGCGAACCGCGGCGGGCCAGCACCCGGGCGAACTCCTCGGCGTCCGCCGGCAGACACACCTTCGTCCCCGGCGCACCCGCGCTGAGCACGTCTTTCGCGATACGGACGGACTCCCCGTCCATCCTGCGGGCAACCGGATCGATGACCACCAGCAGCTGATCGGAAGACGCTGAAGTCGCCACCTCGGTCATGCCTCGCTTCCTCGGGTAGCATCTTTGTGCAAGAGCCCCTTGCGCTATTGCGCCAGGGGCTTCGTCTATTCCGGGGCATCCGGGTCCGACGGGTTCACGGCCGACCACGGCCGTCGGTGGCCGAAGCAGGTCGCCAGGGTACGAGGCACAAGGCCGTGTCGCGTACGCCCCTGACCTTGGACATGCCCCGCCCGGAAGGGGTGTACGCGCGTGCCCGCACTTGTGCTGCTCGGTGCTCAGTGGGGTGACGAAGGCAAGGGAAAGGCGACGGACCTGCTCGGCGGATCCGTTGACTATGTGGTGCGCTACCAGGGCGGCAACAACGCCGGCCACACGGTAGTCGTGGGCGATCAGAAGTACGCCCTTCACCTGCTCCCTTCCGGAATCCTCACCCCGGAGTGCACTCCGGTCATCGGCAACGGTGTCGTCATCGACCCGTCGGTCCTGTTCTCCGAGCTGAACGGGCTGAACGAGCGCGGCGTCGACACGTCCAAGCTCCTGATCAGCGGTAACGCTCACGTCATCACGCCTTACAACGTGACCGTGGACAAGGTGACGGAACGCTTCCTCGGGAAGCGGAAGATCGGCACCACCGGACGGGGCATCGGGCCCACCTACGCGGACAAGATCAACCGCGTCGGCATCCGGATCCAGGACCTGTACGACGAGTCGATCCTCACACAGAAGGTGGAGGCGGCCCTCGACGGCAAGAACCAGCTCCTCACCAAGGTCTTCAACCGCCGCGCCATCGAGGTCGGCCAGGTCGTCGAGGAGCTGCTGTCCTACGCGGACCGGCTGAAGCCGTACGTCGCCGACACGGTCCTGATCCTCAACCAGGCCCTGGAGGACGACAAGGTCGTGCTCTTCGAGGGCGGCCAGGGCACTCTCCTGGACATCGACCACGGCACGTACCCCTTCGTGACGTCGTCGAACCCGACCGCGGGCGGTGCCTGCACCGGCGCCGGTGTCGGCCCGACGAAGATCAGCCGGGTCATCGGCATCCTGAAGGCGTACACGACCCGTGTCGGCTCGGGCCCGTTCCCGACGGAGCTCTTCGACGAGGACGGCGAGGCGCTGCGCCGCATCGGCGGCGAGCGGGGCGTGACGACCGGCCGTGACCGTCGCTGCGGCTGGTTCGACGCGGTCATCGCCCGCTACGCGACCCGCGTGAACGGCCTGACCGACTTCTTCCTCACCAAGCTCGACGTCCTCACCGGCTGGGAGCAGATCCCGGTCTGCGTGGCCTACGAGATCGACGGCAAGCGCGTCGAGGAGCTCCCTTACTCCCAGACCGACTTCCACCACGCGAAGCCGATCTACGAGACCCTCCCCGGTTGGTCCGAGGACATCACCAAGGCGAAGTCCTTCTCCGACCTCCCGAAGAACGCCCAGGACTACGTCAAGGCGCTCGAGGAGATGTCCGGAGCCCCGATCTCCGCCATCGGCGTGGGCCCGGGCCGGGACGAGACGATCGAGATCAACTCGTTCATCTAGGACGCGGACACATGGGCCGGTCAAGGATTTCCTTGACCGGCCCATGGCCTTTTCCTGGTTCCGCCCGGAAGCGGGGGAACGCAACTATCTACGCGGGTAGTTGTACCCCTCCCTCTCCAGTCCCAGGAGCCCCGTATGCCCGTCAGTCCCATGAACCGGCGTGAGTTCGTGCAGAAGTCGGCCGTCACCGGTGCGGCCGTGGCCGTCGCGGGAGCGGCCGCCGCTCCTGCCGCACAGGCCGCCGAGCACAAGCCCGCCGCCAGGGCGCCGAAGACCTGGTCGTTCTCCGTCCTTGGCACCACCGACCTGCACAGCCACGTCTTCGACTGGGACTACTACAAGGACGCGGCCTACAGCGACGCCAAGGGCAACTCCGTCGGCGTCGCGCGCGTCGCCACGCTCATCAAGCAGCAGCGCGAGGCCAAGGGTGAGGAGCGGGTGCTGCTGGTCGACGCCGGCGACATCATCCAGGGCACCTCGCTCGCGTACTACTTCGCGCGCGTGCAGCCCATCACCGGCAAGGGCGTCAAGCACCCGATGGCCGTCGCCATGAACCACATGCGCTACGACGCCGCCGCCCTCGGCAACCACGAGTTCAACTACGGCATCGAGACCCTGCGCAGGTTCGAGAGCCAGTGCAGCTTCCCGCTGCTCGGCGCCAACGCGCTGGACGCCAAGACCCTGCGGCCCGCCTTCGCGCCGTACACCGTGAAGCGGATCTGTGTGCCGGGCGCCCCCGACATCAAGGTCGGCATCCTCGGCCTCACCAACCCGGGCATCGCGCTGTGGGACAAGGACAACGTCAGCGGGAAGATGGTCTTCCCGGGACTGGTCGAGCAGGCGAAGAAGTATGTGCCGCGGCTGCGGGCGCTCGGCTGTGACGTGGTCTTCCTGACCGACCACTCGGGTCTCGACGGGTCGACGTCCTACGGCGACGCGCTCCCGTACGTCGAGAACGCCTCCAACCTCGTCGCCGAGCAGGTCCCGGGCATCGACGCGATCCTGGTCGGCCACACCCACGTCGAGGTGCCCTCGTACACCGTGAAGAACGCCGAGACCGGCGACGAGGTGCTGCTGTCGGAGCCGTACTGCTGGGGCTACCGGCTGAGCGTCTTCGACTTCGAGGTCGAGCTGGAGCACGGCCGTTGGAAGGTCACCAAGAAGACCGCGCAGACCCTCGACCCCAAGTCCGTGGACGAGGACCCGGAGATCAAGAAGCTCCTGGAGGCCGACCACGACCTGGTGGTGAAGTACGTCAACACCGCCGTGGGCACCTGCACCGAGGACCTCTCGGCCGCCGAGTCCTGTTGGAAGGACGTCCCCATCATGGACTTCATCCACCAGGTCCAGATGGACACGGTGAAGGCCGGCCTGTCGGCGTCCGACGCCGCCCTCCCGCTGATCTCGGTCGCCGCGCCCTTCTCCCGCACCGCCGACATCCCCGCGGGCAGCGTGACCATCAAGGACATCGCCGGGCTCTACATCTACGACAACACCCTGTACGGCAAGAAGCTCACGGGCGCGCAGCTCAGGGACTACCTGGAGTTCGCGGCGAAGTACTACCACCAGGTGCCCGGCGGCACGAAGGTCGACACCGCGACCCTCACCAACGCCAACAGCTTCTGGGACTACATGTACGACACCGCGGCCGGCGTCTCGTACGACATCGACATCGCGGCCGCCGAGGGCTCGCGGATCAAGAACCTGACCTACGGCGGCACGGCCGTGGCCGACGACCAGGTCTTCGTCGTCGCCGTCAACAACTACCGGGCCAACGGCGGTTCGGGGTATCCGCACATCGCGGCCGCGGACATCGCGTACAGCTCGACGAACGAGATCCGGCAGCTGATGATCGACTACGTGACGGCGAAGGGGGCCCTGGACCCGGCGGACTTCGCGGTCACCAACTGGAAGCTGACGCAGGGCGGGACGGCCGTGTTCTAGGGTCCCGGGGTGAACGGGGGGATCATGATCGAGGAGTTCGAGGCGCACCGGGCGCGGCTGCGTGCCGTGGCCTACCGGATGCTCGGGTCGACCGGCGAGGCCGACGACGCGTTGCAGGACGCGTGGTTGCGAGTCAGCCGCGCGGACACGGGGGACGTCGAGAATCCGGCGGCGTGACTGACGACGGTGGTCGCGCGGGTGTATCTGAACATGCTGCGCTCGCGTGAGCACCGGCGCGAGGAGCCGCTGGAGCGCGCCGCCGCCGTGGGGGTGGCCGACCCCGAGGAGGGAACGGAGTCGGATCATCCCGCCGTCACCGCCTCGGGACGGACCCGGTGTTGGTCGGACTCGGGCGAGGAGTTCGCGGGCACGCAGCCCAGCCCGATGAGACCCCACCGGCCGGCCTCGGCGTCGGCCACGCACTCCAGGGGAGTGTCTCCTGACACTCCTCGGTGTGCTGTTCCGGGGTGAAGTTGTGCGGGTGGCAGCCGATGCCGACGGCGACGTCGGCCGGGACCGTGAGCCTGGCTGCCTGTGCCTGCGCCTGTGCCAATTCACGCATTTCGTGCAGGCCGAACGTGTACCTACCAACGGGGCATATCGGGCATAGGCTGACCGTGGAAGAAGGTGACTGCCATGCGCGTGTTGCTCAAGGTGTCCATGGATACGGAGAAGGCGAACGAGGCCATCGGCAACGGCACCCTGCCGAAGCTGATCGAGAGCTCGCTGGAGCAGATCAAGCCCGAGGCGGCCTATTTCACCGCCGAGAACGGTCAGCGCACCGCCTACCTGGTCTTCGACATGCAGGACAGCTCGCAGATGCCGGTGATCAGCGAGCCGTACTTCATGAACCTGGGCGCGAAGATCAGCTATACCCCGGTGATGAACTACGAGGACGTACAGAAGGGCCTCTCCCAGCTGGGGCGCTGACCCTCAACTGAAGATGATCATCGACCCCTGTGCCAGACTCCGGGTCGCCGCCGCGTGCAGGCCCAGCCACACATGCCGCTCACGGGCGAAGGGGCTGGGGTCGTACGGCGCGGGGACAGCAGGCTCCTCCAGTTCCGTGGGGCCCAGCGGCGGTTGGGGCGCCGCCGGAGGGTTGGCCGGGTCGATGCCGATCGAGGGGCCCACCAGCTCCAGCTCCCGCAGCAGCGTCTGGGAGGAACCCAAGGGGCCGCCGCCGGCCAGGAGTTCGTCGTTGGCCAGCGGGTGCGGGAAGTCCACCGGGACATAGGCGCCGGCGTGGTCGTAGTGCCAGACCAGATGGGACTGCTGGGCCGTCGTCTCGAACATCTCCAGCAACTGCTCGTAGTCCCCGCCCAGTTCGTCCACCGGCGTCACCGGCAGACCGCACATCTGGAGGAGATACGCGCGGCGCAGGAAGTGCAGCGCGTCATAGTCGAAGCCGGCCACCGGGGCGACCTCACCGGACAGGCCAGGCATGTACTGGTACACCGGCACCGGCGGCAGCCCGGCCTCGGCGAGCACCTTGTTGTATTGCGCGAGTTCCTCGGCGAACGGGTTGTCGGGCGTGTGGCACAACACGTCGACGAGCGGTACCAGCCACAGGTCACAGGCCAAAGAAGGCTCCTCGCATAGCACGGTGTAGCGAAGCGGTCAGGGAAGAGTAATCGGTCCGGCGCGCCGTGGCTTCCCCCTGGGCGGGGTCAGCCACTCTGCTGCTGGTCCCATACCCACACCCGCCGCCGGCTCACGTAGGGCGGCTCATCCGCCGGCCAGCCGCTCGACCACCGCGAGCGAGTGCGCGTGGTACGCGGCCACTATCTCCCGCGCCGCCGTGGTGTCCCGGTGGACGAGCGCGTCGACCAGTTCGGTGTGCTCGGCCCACAGCTGTCCGCGCAGGTCCGTGAGGCGGCGCAGATGCTGTACCGCGCACACCCAGGACTGGACGCGCAGCCGGTGCAGGAAATCGGCGAGGTAGGAGTTGCCGAACACGGCGCTCAACTCGCGCCAGAACCGCAGGTCGTAGCCGATCAGCACGATGACGTCCCCGGCGAGGGCGGCCCGTTGCGCCTCCTCCCCACGCCGTCGCACCCCGGCGAGGGCGGCGAGGACACGGGAGTTGTCGGGGTCGTGGACGAACCCCTGGTGGCCGCCGTCCAGCGCGTGGAACATGCCGTCGATGACGAGGCTGCGGGCCTCGATGATGCCCCGGTAGTCGGCCAGGGAGTACTCGTGCACACGGAAACCGCGATGCTGGTCCGCCTCCAGGAGACCTTGAGCGGACAGGTCGACGAGCGCCTCGCGGACCGGGGTCGCGGAGACCCCGTACTGCTCGGCGATCTCCTTGACCGTGAACTCCTGACCCGGCTGGAGACGTCCCGCGAGCACCTCGTCGCGGAGCGCGTCGGCGATCTGCTGCCGCAGGGTGCTGCGGGTCACGGCGCCGTTGCCGCTGCTGCCGGGCATGGTCGGCCTCTCCCTGATGGCGGTCGGGTGGCGTGCTCGTACACGTATGTCTACGAGCACGCCACCTTACGCGTTCGGGTTTTCGGCGTTTACCCGCGTAGCGTGCGTCACAGGGCGCGCGGCTACCGCGTGTGCTCGTCCGCCACGGAGAGCGCCGCGTCCAGTGCCGAGAGGCCTTCCTTCAGCTCGGACTCGGTGATGTTGCACGGCGGCACGACATGGGTGCGGTTCATGTTGATGAACGGCCAGATGCCGTGCTTCTTGGCCGCGGCGCCGAACGCGAGCATCGGGGCGTTGGCCTCACCGGCCGCGTTGTACGGCACCAGCGGCTCGCGGGTCTCCTTGTCCTTGACCAGGTCGAGCGCCCAGAACATGCCGACACCGCGGACCTCGCCGACCGAGGGGTGGCGCTCCGCGAGGTCCCGCAGCGCGGGCTCCAGGACCTCGGAGCCGAGCCGGGCGGCGTTCTCGACGACACCCTCCTGCGCCATCACGTTGATCGTGGCGACGGCGGCGGCACAGGCCAGCGGGTGCCCGGAGTACGTCAGACCACCGGGGTAGGGCCGCTTGCCGAAGGTCTCCGCGATCTCGCCGGAGATGGCGACCCCGCCGAGCGGCACGTATCCGCTGTTCACGCCCTTGGCGAAGGTCATCAGGTCGGGCGTGACATCGAACAGGTCGGCCGCGAACCACTCACCGGTCCGCCCGAACCCGGCCATGACCTCGTCGAGGATGAAGACGATCCCGTACTTGTCGCAGATCTCGCGCACCCCGGCGAGGTAGCCGGGCGGCGGGACCATGATTCCGGCGGTGCCGGGGATCGTCTCCAGGATGATCGCGGCGACCGTGGCCGGCCCCTCGAAGGCGATCGTCGTCTCCAGGTGCTCCAGCGCCCGCGCGCACTCCTGCTCCTCCGTCTCCGCGTAGAAGCGGGAGCGGTACAGGTACGGCGCCCAGAAGTGGACGACGCCCGCGGAGGCGCTGTCGGAGGCCCAGCGGCGCGGGTCACCGGTGAGGTTGATCGCCTGCTGGGTGCCGCCGTGGTACGAGCGGTAGGCGGCGAGCACCTTGGACCGGCCGGTGTGCAGGCGGGCCATGCGCACCGCGTGCTCGACGGCGTCGGCGCCGGCGTTGGTGAAGAAGATCTTGTCCAGGTCACCGGGCGTCCGCTCGGCGATCAGCCGGGCCGCCTCGGAACGGGCCTCGACGGCGAAGGCGGGCGCGAACGTGGACAGGGTCGCGGCCTGTTCCTGGATCGCGGCGACGACCTTCGGGTGCTGGTAGCCGATGTTGGTGTAGACGAGCCCGCTGGTGAAGTCGAGGTACTTGTTGCCGTCGTAGTCCCAGAAGTACGACCCCTCGGCGCCGGCGACGGCGAGCGGGTCGATGAGCTCCTGCGCGGACCAGGAGTGGAACACATGAGCGCGGTCCGCGGCCTTGACGGCGGCGCCGACCTCGGGGTTTGGCTGAGGGGTCATGCGGGTGAGCGTAAATGTCCGCGATACGGAAGCGGTATCGGCGTCCTGTCTGTGGACGCGGGCTTTCCGCGACAGGTTGTCGAGGAAGGCTCATGGCGATTTATTGACAGCATTCTGTCGAAGTGACAGCATGTTGTCATCGAAGGGTTGAGGAAGACCGAGGAGGCAGCCATGAGCCGCAAGCCCGTGCATCTCGCCGTGTACGACACCTACGCCGACTGGGAGACCGGCCACGCGACGGCGTATCTCGCCCGCGCCGGGTACGAGATCCGCACGGTCGGCCCGAGCCGCGAGCCGGTGACCTCCATCGGAGGGCTGCGGGTCCAGCCCGCGGACGCCCTGGACGACGTACGACCCGACGACAGCTCCCTGCTGATCCTCCCGGGCGCCGATCTCTGGACTGTGACACCAGCCGCTGCCGCAGCGGGGAGCGCTCAGTTGGCGCCCTTCGCCCGCAAGGCGCGGGAGTTCCTGGCCGCCGGGGTGCCCGTCGCCGCCATCTGCGGGGCGACCGCGGGGCTCGCGCGCGAAGGCCTGCTCGACGACCGGCGGCACACCAGCGCGGTCTCCTTCTATCTCGCGGCCACGGAGTACAAGGGCGGTTCCCGCTATGTGGACGCCGACGCCGTCACCGACCGCGGACTGATCACCGCCGGGCCCACCGAGCCCGTCGCCTTCGCGCGGGAGATCCTGGGGCTTCTCGGGGTGTACGAGGGCGAGGTGCTGGACGCCTGGTACCGGCTCTTCCACGACTCCGACGTGACGGCGTACGCCGTGCTGGAGGGGGCTCGGTGAGCAGGGAGCGGCAGGAGCTGCTCAGCCGTGGTGCGCTCGGGGTCTTCCGGCTCAACGGCCAGTTCCTGGGCGTCGCCGAGGAGCTGGCGAAGCCCGCCGGGCTCACCGCCGCCTGGTGGCAGGTGCTGGGGGCGGTGCTCGGGGAGCCGTCGCCGGTGTCCGGGATCGCCCGGGCGATGGGGATCACCCGGCAGAGTGTGCAGCGCATCGCCGATCTGCTGGTCGAGCGCGGGCTCGCCGAGTACCGCGACAACCCCGCCCACCGCCGCGCCAAGCTCCTCGCGGCCACCGAGGAGGGGCTCGCGGCGGTCCGGCGGATCAACCCCGGGCACGCGGCCTTCGCCGACCGGCTCGCCGAGGTTTTCGGCGAGGACGAACTGGCGGACGCCGTACGGCTCATGGAACGGCTGTCGAAGGTGCTCGAGCAACTCGGCCCGCCGGTGACGCAACCGGATCGCTCCGTTACGGAACCGTAGAGCGCGCGGCGCCGACCTCCCCGTATGCCCGCACTATCGTGGTCAGTCGCACTGGGGCACGCGCGGGGGAGTTCGGGGGAGGGGCTGCGATGGAGAGCCTGGGGGCGGGGGATCCGCAGAGGATCGGGGCGTACCGGCTGCTGGCGCGGCTCGGGGCCGGCGGCATGGGGCAGGTGTATCTCGCCAGGTCGGACCGGGGCCGTACCGTCGCCGTCAAGCTGGTGCGCGAGGAGCTCGCCGCGCAGGAGGAGTTCCGGGCGCGGTTCCGGCAGGAGGTGCAGGCCGCCCGGCAGGTCGGCGGGTACTGGACCGCGCCCGTCCTCGACGCCGACACCGAGGCCGACGTGCCCTGGGTCGCCACCGGGTATGTCGCCGGGCCCAGCCTCCAGCAGGTCGTCGGAAACGACCACGGGGCGCTGCCCGAGCGGTCGGTGAAGATCCTCGCGGCCGGGCTCGCGCACGCGCTCGAGGACATCCACGCGGCCGGGATCGTGCACCGGGATCTCAAGCCGTCCAATGTGCTGGTGACGATCGACGGCCCCCGTGTCATCGACTTCGGCATCGCACGGGCCCTGGAGACGGTGACCGACGGGGGGCTGACGCGGACCGGCGCGCTCGTCGGGTCGCCCGGGTTCATGGCGCCCGAGCAGGTGCGGGGCGACCGGATCACCCCGTCCTGCGATGTGTTCTGCCTCGGCTCGGTGCTCGCGTACGCCGCCACCGGCAAGCTTCCCTTCGGGGCCGGGGGGAGTGGTGTGCACGCCCTGATGTTCCGGATCGCCCAGGAGGAACCTGACCTGGAGGGCATGCCCGAGGGGATCGCCGAGCTCGTCCGCGACTGCCTGAAGAAGGACCCGGCGAAACGGCCGACGCTGAACCAGGTGCTGGAGCGGACCGGGGCCGAGGACACGGTGTCCGACGGGCGGTCGCGGGACCCGTGGCTGCCGAGCGCGCTGGTGGCACAACTCGGGCGGCACGCGGTGCAGTTGCTGGACGCGGAGGACCCGGAGGGACCGGGTGCGGAAGCCGGTGAGGGCGCGGGCCTGGGCTCCGGCCCTGGTGCGGCCCCCGGCTCTGCCGAAGCCTCGCCCGAGCACGCGCCCGCGCCCGCCGACGGCACCCCGCCTTCCCCGGGCCGGCCGGGCGGGGGTGCGCCGCTGAACCACCTGCCCACGGTCGTCGCGGGACAGGGCGCCCAGACTCCTCCGCCGGCGCCGGCGACCGGGCCCGGCGGGCCACAGCCCCCGTACGGCCCGCCGCCCGCCCACCCCGTCCACGGCGCCGACCCGTGGACGCCCCCGCCGTACGGCCCCGCACCCGGTCACCCCGCCTACGGCCATCCCCAGCAGCACCCGCAACACCCGCAGGCCCAGCCTTCGGCGTACGGATACCCCCAACAACCGCAGACCCCGGCGTACGGTCATCCGTCCCAGCCCGGCGCCCCTTCGCCGTACAACCCCTACGGCGGCCCCGGCCACACCCCGCCCTACGGCCCCGGCCCCGGCTTCCCCCCGCCTCCCGAACGCCAGCGCCGCAACGGCCGTTCCACCGCCGCCCTGGTCGCCGTCGCCCTGGTCGTCGCGCTCGGCGCGGGCGGTTCGGTCTACGCGCTGATGAACAGCGACGGCGGCGACGACGACAAGGCCGGCCCCACTCCCACCCCCACCACGAGCGCGCCCACGACACCGGGCCCCACCACCCCGGAGCCCTCGCCGACGCCCACCACCTCGGCTCCGGCGGACGGCAGCATCCCGGCCGGCTATCTCGGCACCTGGACCAGCACCATCGACAACGCCGACGGCTCGCACGCCCGTCAACTCACCATCCAGAAGGGCGAGGTGGGCGACACCGTCCTCTCGCTCGTCGCCGACGGCCCCGACTACCACTGCGTGTTCGAGGCGGACCTGACCGAAGAGCCCGCCGGCAACGGCCCGTTGCAGATCGGCCCGTCCACGGTGACGGTCGGCGAGCCCGCCTCCTCCTGCTCGCCGGGCGCGGCCAGCGAGGTCACCCTGCTGTCGAACGGCACCCTGGAGCGCGTGAACACGAGCAACGGGGAGAAGCTGATCTACACGAAGCAGTGACCCGAACTCCTAGATCCACCCCTGCTGCCAGGCGTGATGGGCCGCGGCATGCCGCGTGGTGGCCCCCAGCTTGGACATGGCGGCCGAGAGATAGTTGCGGACGGTCCCCTGAGCCAGGTGCACCTGTGCCGCGATCTCGGCCACCGACGCCCCCGTACGGGCCGCCCGCAACACCTCCAGCTCCCGCTCGCTGAGCGGACAGTCGTCCTCCGTCAGCGCGGACGCGGCGATGTCCGGATCGACGTAGCGGCGCCCGGCGGCGATGTCGCGGAGGATCTCCGCGAGCCGGGCCGCGGGGGTCGTCTTGGGCACGAACCCGCGGACCCCGGCGGCCAGCGCGCGGCGCAGGACGGCCGGCCGGGCGTGCCGGGTCACGATGACGACGTGGGTGTCCTGGCGGGCGGCCCGGATCTCCTCGGCGGCCCGCAGCCCGTCCGTGGGCGGCATCTCCAGATCCAGTACGGCGATGTCGGGCCGGTGCTCCAGGGCGAGCCGGACGGCATCGGTGGAGGTGGCGGCCTCCGCGACCACCGTGAGGTCGTCCTCCAGGGAGAGGAGTGCGACGAGGGCGCCGCGCAGGAGGTCCTCGTCGTCGGCGAGGAGGAGCCGGATCACTCTTCGCTCCTCTGTACGGGCAGGGTCGCGGTCACCACGAAACGGTCGCCGTCCTCCCGTTCCCAGGTCAACTCGCCGCCCGCGGACCGCAGTCGCTCGGCGAGACCGAGGAGGCCGGTGCCGTCGCCGGTGCCGGGGTGCGCGTGGGCCTGGTCATTGCTGATCCGCAGCAGGGCCAGTTCCCCGCTGACGCGGTAGTCGACCTCGGCGTGCCGGGCCTGACTGTGGCGGAGCACGTTGGTGGTGGCCTCACGCATGACGAGACCGAGGAGCTGACGGACGGAGTCGCTCAACTCCTCCTGAACGGCGGCCGGTTCCAGGTTCATGCGCGCGTCGATTCCGGCCGCCGCCAGCACCCGGGTGGCGTTGGCGATCTCGCCGTCGAGGGTGGTCCGGCGAATGCCCCGCACCACGGCGCGCGTGTCCCGCAGCGCGTCCGTGCACAGCCGCCGTATCTCCTGCATCTCGCCCGAGGCGCACGCGGGGTCGACCTCGGCGATCCGGGAGGCCAACTCCGCCTTCAGCGCGATGACTTGAAGATGGTGCCCCTGGATGTCATGCAGGTCGGAGGCGAACCGCAGCCGCTCGTCCTTCACCGCCAGCTCCGCCTCCAGCCGCCGCGCCCGGTCGAGCCGCCCCGCGATCCGCCAGGCCCACAGCGGTCCGAGCACGGTCCACACGGTGAACGCGGTCAGACAGGCCGGGAAGAGAGCGGCGTACGCCAGATCCTCGTCCCCCGCGAGCAGGTTCACGGCACTGCCCGGCACCAGCGCGAGGACGACCGCACCGCCGATCAGCCACAGCTTCCCGGCCGCGGAGAGATAGACGGCCACGATCGCCACGGTCACGGCCGGGGCGACCGCCCACAGCCCGTAGTTGTGCCGGGCCAGCGGCAGCACGGCGAGCGCCGCCGCGGCGAGACAGGCGGTGACCAGCCACCCCGCGAGCGGCCGCAGGACCGGCGTGCGGTCCTCCATCGCCCCGCCGAGGAGCACGGCGGCGGCCACGGCATGGACGCCCAGCGCCGGGACCACCGGCGCCCGCGCCCACAGCGGCACGTCCCCGTCCAGGGCCCAGCTCCCGTACGCCAGCACCAGCACACAGACGACGGTCCCGGGCACGGCCCACCACGTGTAGCGCCGGAAACTCGTGAGCCCCGCCCCGTTGTCCACAGGGCCATTGTGGCAGCGCCCGGATGACAGATGTCATACGACGACGTGCACGGCCGGCACTACTGGCGCTCCCTCGGTCCCGCCACTCTGAAGGGCGTGGGGACATACCCCACCCCGGTACCATCGAGGAGGCGCCATGCACCACGTACGGCACCACGGTTTCGCCCGCCACTACGTCGAGATGATCCTCGCGATGCTGGCCGGCATGCTCGTCCTCGGCGCGGCCCTGCGGGGCGTCCTGGCGCTCACGGACATCACGTACGACATGTCCCGCCAACCCCGGCTGATCACGCTGGAGATGGCGTTCACGATGTCCGCCGGCATGGCGTTCTGGATGCGCCGCCGCGGCCACGCCTGGCCCGGCATCGCCGAGATGTGCGGGGCGATGTTCCTTCCCGCGCTGATCCTCGTACCGCTGCTGTCCCTGGACGCCGTGGACCCCAACGCGGCGATGGCGTGGGAGCACCTCGCGATGCTGCCGCTGATGTTCGCCGTCATGCTGCGGCGGCGCACGGAGTACGGCGCGTGAACGCGCACGCGATGACCCGCCGTTGGCCCACCTGCCTGGCCGTCGCGATCTGGGCCGCCCAGGCCGCCGCAGGCGCCTCCGACACCCTGGACGAGTCGGTCACCGGCTTCGGCGAGGTCCTGCCGCTGCTGCCACTGCTGTACGTGGTGATCAACCAGCTCGGCGCGCCCCGCTCGACCTGGCCGGTGCTCGGCGGAGGCCTGGTGCTCGTGTTCGGCCTCCAGGCACTGGACCTGGTGTCACCGCCGGGGGCGATGGTCGGGATCGCGCTGGGGGTGCTGCTGTGGGGGGCGGTGCGGGGTGCTCCGCGCCCGCCGGCCGTCCAGGCCGTAGGGGTGGCCGTCTTCGGGACGCTGGCCGTGACGGGCCTTCTGGTCGACCCTGAGGTGGGCCGCTGGCTGGTGGCGGCGGGCTGGTTCTTCCACGGGCTGTGGGACTTGGCGCACCTGACGATGGAGCGACTGAAGGGAATAGTGGCGCCGACATTCGCGGAGTGGTGCGCGGTGGTGGACGTGCTGGTAGGCGTCGAACTGTTGCTCCTGCGGTGACCGCATGTCCCTGAGGGGCGCGGGGCTGTATCGATTTGCGGCTACCGCCGCGTGGGCGCGACCAGCCACAACGCACCCGCAGTCACACGACAGGCCCAGCCCCTACGGCGCCCCCGTCACCGAGGCTCCGGCGGCCGCTGCCGAGGCATGTTCGGCCGCGCACCCCCCGCACCGGGCGGCAACGGGAACCGTCCCTGGACCACGTTCCCGTCCCCCCGGGCCGCCCCCGCGACACCCCCCTGGATCCCCAACGGCGCCGACCCCGTCCGGAACTCCACCATCCAGTCCGCGGTCTCCACCCGCACCAACTCGGTCACGTCCTCGGAGAACCTCCGCAGCACCCCGAGGCACCGATCGGCCGCCTCCCCCGCGGTCCCCTCGGCCGGCCCCAGTACCTCCCGCACACTCTCCGAAGCCCAGTCGAACTGCAGCACCTGCAACCGCCGCTGCACGGCCTGCGCGGTGGCCACATCCCTTATCCAGCCGGATGTCACCCCGAAGAACCGGTCCACGGCCACGCACGCGACAGCGAGCAGCAGCGCCAGATACCCCCAGCCCGCGCCCCCGCCGACGACCCCGGTGAGGTCCAGAAGGGGCAGCGAGGCACCGGCCACCGCCCCGGCCGCGGCCCCGCACCGCAGGGCCCGCGCGCCCCGCCGCTTCCACACCCGGTCCGCGAGGTACCACGCGGCGGTGTCGAGCGCCCCGCGCTCCACCCACCGGTACAGCTCGTCGAGACGGAGCGCGGGCTCGCCCCAGTCCCCGAGCGGAAACGTCCGTCCCGTCAGGTCGCCCGGTCGCGGCCCGACCGCCTCCCCGCCCCGCCCGTCCTGAGGCGGACCCTCGGGCTGCATCTCCGGCTGACCCACCCGGCACTCCCTACTGATCACGGCCGATCACGCTGTGTGACGCACGGTGCTGACGCGCCGGGTCTTTCCTACCGCCCAATGGGTGGCGAAGGGACGGCTTTCGCTCCTTTTCCGCCCAGAAGTGGGCCTTGATCAGGTATAGGACTCGACAACATCTCACTCGAAAGAGTGCCGGAGCGATGGCTGCGTGGACCACGTAGGCTCGTCACAGAGGACGAGACCCAGAAGACTCAGACCTATGAGCGGGAGCTGATCGTGATCCCCGGTGGTGGCCAGCCCAATATGCAGCAGCTGCTCCAGCAGGCCCAGAAGATGCAGCAGGACCTGGCGAACGCGCAGGAGGAACTGGCGCGGACCGAGGTCGACGGCCAGGCGGGCGGCGGCCTGGTCAAGGCGACGGTCACCGGCTCCGGTGAACTCCGAGCTCTGAAGATCGACCCGAAGGCGGTGGACCCGGAGGACACCGAGACCCTCGCCGACCTGATCGTCGCGGCCGTACAGGCGGCCAACGAGAACGCCCAGACGCTCCAGCAGCAGAAGCTGGGCCCGTTGGCCCAGGGCTTGGGCGGCGGTATTCCGGGTCTGCCTTTCTAAGTAGGGCGTCCGCCAACTACCGTACGTACCCAAGGAACCCAGGAAGGACGGCAGTCCGTTGTACGAAGGCGTGGTGCAGGACCTCATCGACGAACTGGGCCGGCTGCCCGGCGTCGGTCCCAAGAGCGCCCAGCGGATCGCCTTTCACATCCTGCAGGCGGAACCGACGGACGTACGGCGGCTCGCGCAGTGCCTGATGGAGGTCAAGGCGAAGGTCCGCTTCTGCGCGACCTGCGGAAACGTGGCACAGGAAGAGCTGTGCAACATTTGCCGCGACACTCGCCGCGACCTCTCGGTCATCTGCGTGGTGGAGGAGCCGAAGGACGTGGTGGCCATCGAACGCACCCGCGAATTCAGAGGCCGCTATCACGTGCTCGGCGGAGCGATCAGCCCCATCGAAGGTGTGGGTCCGGACGACCTGCGTATACGAGAACTTCTCGCGCGGTTGGCCGACGGGACGGTCACGGAGCTGATCCTGGCCACGGACCCGAACCTGGAGGGCGAGGCCACGGCCACGTACCTGGCCCGCATGATCAAGCCCATGGGCCTCAAGGTCACCCGCCTGGCCAGCGGCCTCCCGGTGGGTGGCGACCTGGAATACGCGGACGAGGTGACCCTCGGCCGCGCCTTCGAGGGGAGACGACTCCTAGATGTCTGACGCCACACTGCACGCGACTGCCCACAACCCGGACGACTTCGCGGTCCAGATCGCGGACCAGGTGGAGAGCTTCCTGGTGGCCGTCACCGAGGTGGCAAGGGGCGACGAGCCGGACTCCGCCGTGCCCTTCCTCCTCCTGGAGGTCTCCCAGATCCTCCTGGCCGGCGGCCGCCTGGGCGCCCACGAGGACATCGTTCCCGACGAGCGCTACGAGCCCGACACGGGCCCGGACGCCGACGTGGACGAGCTCCGCGAGAACCTGGCGAGGCTGCTGGACCCGATCGACGTCTACTCGGAGGTCTTCGACCCCTACGAGCCCCGCAAGGCCCCGGTCCCGGCCCGTATCTCCGACGACCTGACCGACGTCATCACCGACCTCCGCCACGGCATGGCCCACTACCGCGCGGGCCGCACCTCGGAGGCCCTGTGGTGGTGGCAGTTCTCCTACTTCTCCAACTGGGGCTCGACGGCGTCCGCGACGTTGCGCGCCCTCCAGTCGATCGTCGCGCATGTGCGGCTGAACCAGCCCCTTGCGGAACTGGACGGCCTCGACACCGACCAGTCCGTGGGCGACGAGACCCTGGAGTTCGAGGCGGGGAAGGTCATGGTGGAGGAGATCGCCGAGCCACTGGGCATGCGGCCGGTGAAGTGATCCGGCGGCCGGCGGAGCCGTCCGGGGTGGTCACAGCCCCCAGAGCCCCTTGCCGACGGCCGTGATCCCGCCCGTCAGGGCGAGCAGCAGTACGAGCAGCCGGGCCCGCTTCTCGGGTATGCGGGAAGCGAGGCCCCTGCCGATCAGGCCGCCGACGGTCATCGCCACGACCACCCAGCCCCACCGCGCCCCGCTCAGCTCCGGCACCCCGTTCGCCGCCACGGAGAACGCGTTCACGGCGACGCCGTAGAACATCGCGTTCGGCACGAACTCCCGCACCGTCCAGCCCGCGTTGAGGGCGTACAGGGACACCGGCGGCCCGCCGACCCCGGCAGCCGAGTTCATGAACCCGCCCGCCGCACCCGCCATGACCGCGCCCCTCGTGCCGCGCAGCGCGGGCACGCGCACGCCCCGCATGACCAGCAGCACGGCGACGGTGACGAGCCCGCCCATCACCAACAGCAGGACCGGCTCGGGCAGTTGGCGGGTCATCCAGGCCCCCGTCGGTACCGTGCACGCCGCCGCCGCGCACAACGGCACCATCGCGCCCGGACGTACCTGACGCCAGCCTCCCGCCAGTCCCACGACACAGATGGCCCCGGAGGCACAGTTGGCGAGGACCACCCCCTGCGCGGGCCCGAGCAGCAGGATCAGCGCCGGCACGGCGACGAGGGCGAAGCCCATGCCGGTGAGCCACTGGACGGAGGAGCCGAGCAGCACGATCCCCGCGAGAAGTACGTCGGCTGTCATGGTTCGGCACCCTCTCCTCGGCAACCCGCCGCATCCGAGGTGTAGCCCGCTACACCTCGCCTTCGGGAGGCCGCTCCCTCGTCCGGGCCCCCGCGCCACGGGATCGTTGATCTCACCAGGTCACCGCCCCCGTAGCGAAGGAATCACCCTCCCATGAAGAGCCTCCTGTCCTCCAAGCCCGTCCTCTGGTTCCTCTTCCTCTTCAACGCCGCCGTCGCCGCCGTCGCCCCCTTCGTCGTGGACGGCAGCCAGGGCGTGATGACCGCCGTGGGCATGGGCGTCGTCGCGGCCGGTGCGGGAGTGAGCCTCGTCCGCGACAAGGGTGCCGCCAAGTAGTCACCCGCTCACACTCCGCGAGTTGGATCACTCCTGGACGTCCCCTGTACGACACCTGCACGGCCGCTAACCGGTGTCACGCGAGTCTGGAGTCACTTCCTCCACAGGAACCGCAGACAGAGCGGAGGAAGCAACCCCCCTCACCCGCACTGGAGATGACATGACCCGTCGCCCGATAACCAAGCGTGCAGCCATCGTCACCGCTGGTGCCCTCGTCGCCGTCGGCACCCTCGCCGCAGGCGTCGGCGTCGCCGGACCGGACAAGCACAGCGCCAAGAAGCCCACCCAGGCGGAGATCGCCGCCCAGTTCGACGGCTGGAACAAGGCCCTGCAGACCGGCGACGCCCAGAGAGTCGCCGACCGGTACGCCGACGACGCCGTCCTGCTGCCCACCGTCTCCAACAAGGTCCGCAGCGACCGCACCAGCCGCGTCGACTACTTCGAGCACTTCCTGCTGAACAAGCCGGTCGGCAAGAAGATCGAGACGCACATCAACATCCTCGACAACAACTCCGCCCTGGACGCCGGCGTGTACGAGTTCACGCTGACCGACCCGGACACCGGCGCCAAGCGTGTCGTCGAGGCCCGCTACACCTTCGAGTACGAGAAGCGCAACGGCGAGTGGAAGATCGTCACCCACCACTCTTCGGCGATGCCCGAAGGCTGATCCGCACCACCAGCCCGCCCCCGGGCGCGTCCCCGAGCGTCACCGTCCCGCCGTCGTCGGTCACCAGCTGCTTGACGACGGCGAGGCCGAGACCGGACCCGGTGCGCCCGGTCAGGCCCTGGCCGCGCCAGAAGCGGTCGAAGGCGCGGGACTTCTCCGCGTCGGACATGCCCGGCCCCTGGTCGAGGACCGACAACAGGACCTCCTCGCCCCGCGATTCGGCCCGGACGGTGATCGTGCCCCCGTCCGGTGACACCTCCAGGGCATTGGAAAGCACGTTGTCCAGCACCTGGTCCAGATGACCGGGGCTGGCCATCACAAGCAGCCGGCCGTCGGCGTTACTCCCCCCAAGCGCGATGGTGACTCCGCGCTCGTCGGCGGCCGGCCTCCACACGTCCAGGCGTTCCTCGATGATGTCCGCCAGCAACAGCGGCTCCGCGGCCGTGACCTTCGCCTCCGCCCGCGCCAGCACCAGCAGCCCGTTGACCAGACGGCTCATCCGGACCACCTCGGCGGTCGCCTGCTCCACGTCCTCCCGTACGAACTCGTCGTCGACGCCGTCCGCGATGTTGTCCAGCGACAACCGCAACGCCGTGAGAGGGGTACGCAGTTGATGGGAGGCGTCCGCCACGAAGATCCGCTGTGAGGCGACCAGCGTGTCGAGACGTTCCGCACCCTGGTTGAGGGTGCGCGCCAGCGTCTGGGTCTCCGGCGGGCCCGTCACGGGGGAGCGCGCGGTGAGGTCGCCGTCGCTGAACTTGCTGGCCATGGCGTTCAGTTCGCGCAGGGGAGCGGTGATCCGGCGGGCGGCGAACGCGCCGATCGCGGCGGCGGCCGCGAGCACGAGCACGGCCAGCGCGGCCCGGAAGCCCCAGATGTTCCACAGCCTGGTGGTCATGCCCGAGGTCGCGTACACGATCCGCACGGCCCCGACGACCGGCCCCTTGCCGCTCTCACCGTCCGCCGTCGGCTGGTACGCGGGGACCGTGATCACCAGATGCCTGCCCCAGATGAACCTCGAGCCCCAGTCGGTGGTGGCCTCCCCGTCCTCCAGCGCGGTGGTCAGCGCCTTGTCCCGCGCGGCGTCGGGGAGATCGGGCGCACAGGTGCGGTCGCCGCCCTTCGTGTACAGCTCGACGTCGTCGTGGTACGCCTCGGCCATCTGGTTCAGCGCGTTGCAGGAGGCGGCGTTGCCGGAGCCCAGCAGCTGAGCCATGGTCTGGGCCTCGCGCAGCACCGACGCCTCGGTGTCGCCCCGCAGTTGGTCGGTGAGCGTGAACGCCACCGGCACGGTGAACAGGGCGATGGCCACCGCGACCAGCAGGATGTAACTCCGGATGAGCTGGCGGTTCATGAAGCGTCACTGCCGCCGTCGACGATCAGCCGGAAGCCGACCCCCCGCACGGCCTCGATCGTGATCGCCCCGGCCAGCTTCCGCCGCAGCGCCGCCACATGGACGTCCAGGGTCTTCGTCGGCCCGAACCAGTTCGCGTCCCAGACCGCCTCCATGATCTGCTCGCGCGACATCAGCGCCCCCGGCTCCTCGGTGAGGAAGGCCAGCAGGTCGTACTCCTTGGGGGCCAGCGCGACCTCCGCGCCGTCCAGGTGGACCCGGACCGCCTTGCGGTCGATCGTGAGGCGGTCGCCGTAGCGGTCGGGCCCGGCGGGCTCGGCGGACGACGTACGCGGCTGGGCGCGCCGCATCACCGCCCTTATCCGCGCGATGACCTCCCGGACCCCGAACGGCTTGGAGACGTAGTCGTCCGCGCCGAGTTCGAGGCCGACCACCCGGTCCGTCTCGTCGCTCCGCGCGCTGATCACGATGATCGGCACGTCCCCGCGCTCGCGCAGCGCCCTGCACACGTCGAGACCGTCGGTGTCGGGCAGCCCGAGATCGAGGAGTACGACGTCGTAGGGCTCCTCGTGCTTCAGCGCCGCCCCGCCCGTGGCGACCCAGGTCACCTCGAAGCCGTAACGCAGCAGTCCGCGCCGGAGTGACTCGGCGACCGGCTCATCGTCTTCCACCAGCAGTACGCGCACAGGCGAACCCTAATGCTTGAACTTTAAGACGACCGCTCGCCGAGTCCCTCAACACGCGGCTACCACATGACCGGCAGCCGCTCCGGGATCCGCTTCATGAACCCCGTCCGCCACACCAGCTGCTCGACCGGCACGGCGAGCGCGAGCCGGGGCATGCGTTCCAGCAGCACCGCCAGGGCGATCTCGGCGTGCCTGCGGCCCAGCGCCGTGGCGGAGCAGTAGTGCCGGCCGCCGCCGAAGGAGAGGTGCGCGGCTGTTGGCGCGGTCGAGGTCGACGGTGTGCGGTCGGGGAAGGCGGCCGGGTCGAAGTTCGCGCCCTCGACCAGCACCAGCACCAGGTCGCCCGGGGGAGCCGAGTGCTCCTGGTGCGGCGACGACGACGTGAGGTTGCCGGGCGGCCACGGAGAGCCTCTACGGGTGACCTGGCCCACTTTGCCGAGTGTTCACCGTGCGGATGGGCAGGGTCGTGCTGGGCGTCCGGGTCTCACCATGTGGTTTCACGAAGGTCGATTTCGGACGCTCGTTAGACTGAGCCGACCGCAGTACATATACGTATGTGCGGATAGTGACTGACTGAGCGAGGAGCGCACGTGGGCCTTGTCGTGCAGAAGTACGGAGGCTCCTCCGTAGCCGATGCCGAGGGCATCAAGCGCGTCGCCAAGCGAATCGTGGAAGCGAAGAAGAACGGCAACCAGGTGGTTGTCGTGGTTTCCGCGATGGGCGACACGACGGACGAGCTGATCGATCTCGCCGAGCAGGTATCTCCGATGCCGGCCGGCCGTGAGTTCGACATGCTGCTGACCGCCGGAGAGCGTATCTCCATGGCCCTGCTGGCCATGGCGATCAAAAACCTGGGCCACGAGGCCCAGAGCTTCACCGGCAGCCAGGCAGGCGTCATCACCGACTCGGTCCACAACAAAGCGCGGATCATCGACGTCACGCCCGGCCGTATCCGGGAGTCCCTGGACCGGGGCAACATCGCCATCGTCGCGGGCTTCCAGGGCGTCAGCCAGGACAAGAAGGACATCACCACGCTGGGCCGCGGCGGCAGCGACACCACGGCCGTGGCCCTGGCCGCCGCCCTGGACGCCGAGGTGTGCGAGATCTACACCGACGTGGACGGCGTGTTCACCGCCGACCCGCGCGTGGTGAAGAAGGCGAAGAAGATCGACTGGATCTCCTTCGAGGACATGCTGGAGCTGGCGTCGTCCGGCTCCAAGGTGCTGCTCCACCGCTGTGTGGAGTACGCCCGTCGCTACAACATCCCGATCCATGTCCGGTCCAGCTTCAGCGGACTCCAGGGCACATGGGTCAGCAGTGAACCGATCAAGCAAGGGGACAAGCCGGTGGAGCAGGCGATCATCTCCGGTGTCGCGCACGACACCTCCGAGGCCAAGGTCACGGTCGTGGGCGTGCCGGACAAGCCGGGCGAGGCCGCCACGATCTTCCGCACGATCTCCGACGCCGAGATCAACATCGACATGATCGTGCAGAACGTGTCCGCGGCCTCCACCGGTCTGACGGACATCTCCTTCACGCTGCCGAAGACCGAGGGCCGCAAGGCCATCGACGCCCTGGAGAAGAACAAGGCCGGCATCGGCTTCGACTCCCTGCGCTACGACGACCAGATCGGCAAGATCTCCCTGGTCGGCGCGGGGATGAAGACCAACCCGGGCGTCACCGCCTCCTTCTTCGAGGCGCTCTCCGACGCGGGTGTGAACATCGAGCTGATCTCGACCTCCGAGATCCGCATCTCGGTCATCACGCGCGCCGACGACGTCAACGAGGCCGTCCGTGCCGTGCACACCGCCTTCGGGCTCGACTCCGACAGCGACGAGGCCGTCGTCTACGGGGGCACGGGACGCTGATGGCCGGGACAGGGTCCGTGCGACCGACGCTCGCGGTCGTGGGAGCGACCGGAGCCGTCGGTACGGTCATGCTCCAGATCCTGTCCCAGCACGCGGACATCTGGGGCGAGATCCGTTTGATCGCCTCGCCGCGCTCGGCCGGCCGCAAGCTGGCCGTGCGCGGCGAGCAGGTCGAGGTGGTGGCCCTGACGGAGGAGGCCTTCGACGGGGTCGACGTCGCCATGTTCGACGTCCCCGACGAGGTCTCCGCGCAGTGGGCGCCGATCGCCGCCGCGCGCGGTGCCGTCGTCGTGGACAACTCGGGCGCCTTCCGGATGGACCCGGAGGTGCCCCTCGTTGTCCCCGAGGTCAACGCGCACAGGGCGCGCGTCAGGCCGCGCGGCATCATCGCCAGCCCCAACTGCACGACTCTCTCGATGATCGTGGCCCTCGGCGCGCTCCACGCCGAGTTCGGGCTGCGTGAGCTGGTGGTGTCCTCGTACCAGGCGGTGAGCGGCGCGGGCCGGGCCGGCGTCGAGACCCTGCGCCAGCAGCTCTCGCTGGTCGCCGGCACGGAACTGGGGACCCATCCCGGAGACGTCCGGCGGGCCGTGGGCGACAACACCGGGCCCTTCCCCGAGCCGGTCGCGCTCAATGTCGTCCCGTGGGCCGGGTCGCTGCGCGAGGACGGCTGGTCGTCGGAGGAGATGAAGGTGCGGGACGAGTCCCGCAAGATCCTCGGCCTCCCCAAGCTGCCCGTCGCGGTCACCTGTGTACGGGTTCCGGTCGTCACCACGCACTCGCTGACCGTCCACGCCCGCTTCGAGGGCGAGGTCACCGTCGCCAAGGCGCGTGAGATCCTCGCCACCGCGCCGGGCGTCGTGCTCTTCGACAACCCGGCCGCCGGGGAGTTCCCGACCCCCGCCGACGTGGTCGGCACCGACCCCACGTGGGTGGGCCGGGTACGGCGGGCGCTGGACGACCCGACCGCCCTCGAACTGTTTGTTTGCGGCGACAACCTGCGCAAGGGTGCGGCCCTCAACACCGCGCAGATCGCCGAGCTGGTGGCGACCGAGTTCATGTGACGTTTCCCGGATTTCCTTCTGTGAGCCGGAAAAGCACTGGCCTGCGGACAGTCGCTTTGTAGGATCTGTGAGCGACTTGTGGTGCGGACGGTGGTCCGGACCACTTGATCCGACCCGCCTCGGCGTCCGAAAATTTGCCTCCCCGCTCTCCGCAACCGCGCGAAGGGCGGGGAGCGTCTTTGCGAACGCCCTTCAGGGGGTGCGGGGATGCTTCAAGGGGCGTGGGGACGCCCCGAATCATTCAGGACACAGGGGAAGAGCGGGTAGGCATGAGGGCGCTTGACGCACGGTCAGTAGTGCTGCCTGACACAAGACGGAAGGCGGTCTCGTGCGGCATGCGGCCGTCCGACGCAAAAGTGACGCCCGGCGCGTACAACCCTTACGGGGGTAAGCGTGTCCAACTGGCGTGGCAGAGGTTCTCGATTTCACAGCGGTCTCGCGCGGTACGGCCCTCCGGCCGCCGCGCCCCATGGCCGTACGACCCCGCAGGGCCGGTACGCCCGGTGGCATGCCGGTGATCGCGCCGATGCCCGCAGCGCGGCCTACCCGCGTACCCAGTCAGCGTGACGGTGCCGAGGACGTGGCTGCCGCAGGCACCACCGTCGACCACCTCACCGAGACCTACCGGGCGCACTACCGCTCGTTGCTCGGTCTCGCAGCCCTTCTCCTCGACGACACCGCCTCCTGCGAGGACGTCGTCCAGGAGGCCTTCATCCGCGTCCACTCCGCGCGCAAGCGCGTCCGGGACCCGGAGAAGACGCTCGCGTATCTGCGCCAGACCGTCGTCAATCTCTCCCGCTCGGCCCTGCGCCGCCGCATCCTCGGACTCAAGCTGCTGTCCAAGCCGATGCCGGACATGGCGAGCGCCGAGGAGGGTGCGTACGACCTGCTGGAGCGCGACTCGCTCATCAAGGCGATGAAGGGACTCCAGCGCCGCCAGCGCGAGGTCCTCGTCCTGCGGTACTTCGCGGACATGACCGAGGCGCAGGTCGCCGAGACGCTCGGGATTTCCCTGGGCTCGGTGAAGGCGTACGGCTCCCGCGGTATCGCCGCCCTCCGGGTGGCCATGGAGGCACCGGCATGAGCGGCCCAGGAGAGCACGACGGGCGGCGCCACGCGCATGTCCCGCACGAGCCTTACGAGTGGCGCGAGCCGGGTGGTGCGGACGCGTCGCACAAGCCGAAGCAATCAACTGCTGGGAACGGAACTGTGAACCACGGCCTCGACGACCAGAGCCCCTCGGGAGGGCTCGACTCGGACGAGCTGGCACTGCGCCGCATGCTGCAGCACGCGGTCGAGGAGATCGAGCCGCGCGACGGCACTCTCGACCATCTGCGCACCGCGGTACCCGCCCGACGCGCCCGCAAGCGGCAGGCCCTGGTCGGCATGGCGGCCGCCGCGCTCTTCGTCGGCACCGCCGTCCCGGCCCTGCTGCATGTCTCGGGCGCCACCGGCTCCGACGCCGACCCCTCCAACGCCGGCCACTACTCGCAGGCCCAGGGCGGCGCGAGCCAGGGCAAGGGTCCGGACGGCGGCGAGAGCACCTCCGGCGGTTCCTCCAGCAAGGTCGAGGACAAGGACAAGGGCGGCTCGAAGGAAGACGACAAGGACAAGGGCTCCGGCGTCGGCACCGGGGGCAGCGACAGCTCCGGTCCCTCGGCCACCAGCACGGCGGGCGTCCCCGCGTGCACGGCCACGGACCTCGGTGTACCGACCGCCAGCGTCGACCCCGCCGACTCGGCGGGCGCGGTGTACGGCACGTTCACCTTCACCAACGGCTCGACCGCGGCCTGTCTGGTCACCGGTCCGGGCAGCGTGGGCACCACCACGGCGGGCGCGGCGGACTCCACCAAGGTCGCCCCGCAGCGGCATGTCTCCGGTGACGTGGCGGTCTCCCTGCCCGACCCGTCCCTCGAACTCGCCTCCCTGAGCCTGCAGCCCGGCGCCTCCTACATCGTGAGGTTCGCCTGGGTCCCCTCGGAGACCTGCCCCGTGGACAACGGCGACGGCGGTCCCACCGGCGATCCCACCACCACACCCAGCCCCACCGAGAACTCCGGCACCACCGAGGGCACCTCCACGGGCGGCGACACCGGCACCTCCACCCAGCTGATGACGGCGGACGGCACGGTGGACGGCAGTGTGACGATCACCGGCACGGCCGAGGGCGGCGCCCCGTCGACGTCGGTGACGGTGTCGAACGCGTGCGCGGGCACGGTGTACTGGACGGGCGTGCTGACGCCGACGGCGTAGCACAGGCGGCGTGGAGCCGGTGCGGCACGAGACCGGTCGGACTCGGCGTCACACCGACGCGGGCTGGTCGCCCGGCTCCGGCTCGGGCAGCAGCCCGAGCTCGGCATCCCGTACGAACTCCACTTCGCGCCGGATCAGCCGGAACCACATGAAGACCACGAACCCGGCGAAGACGAACCACTCGCCGGTGTAGCCGAGGTTCTGGAACGCCTTGAGATTCAGCCCGGTGTCCGGAGCCGCGGCCGCGGGCACCGCCTTCATCCCGGAGTCCCCGGTGTTGAGGGTGACCCAGGCGTCGTACACGTCGTACGACACCAGGTTCACCAGGTAAGCCGCGCTGATCGCCGACGTCTGCCCGGCCGGCAGCCCGCCCTGTGCGCTGACCCCGTTCTCACCGGGCTGCTCGGACGCCTGCAGGGCTCCCGTGACGGTGACCTGGCCCGAGGGCGCGGCCGGAGCCTTCGCGGTGTCCGCGGTCCCCGGCAGCCATCCCCGCACCACCGGCAGGGCCTTGCCGCCGTCGGTCCGCAGCAACGTCAGCACGTAGTAGCCGTTCTTGCCGTCCAGCTCCCGGCCGGGTACCAGCAACTGCTTCCCGTACCGTCCGGTCGCGGTGGCCTGCGCCCCGGACGTCTCCTTGTCCACCGGCAGCAGGTCGGCCAGCGGCCGCGCGGGATCCCCCGCGTCCGTCGCGACCTGCGAGGTCGCCCGGTCGTGATCCGCCATCCGGTCCTCGAACCGGCTCAGCTGCCAGGACCCCATGAACACACAGAAGGGGATGGCGAGCAGTACGAAGACGTTGATCCCCCACCAACGGGGCGTCAGCAGAAACCGGTACACACCTCAACGGTACGGGGCAGTCCGCGGGCACCGGCCCGCGGGGTCAGTACCTCTCGACGAGATGCTCCCGCCCCGCCGGCGGCTCGTACGGCTCCGGCCAGAAGTCGGTCATGGCGGATATCCGGCCGTGCTCGTCCCCGGTGAAGAACGCGATGCTGTACATCTCCTCCAGCCCCACCGTGAAGTGGACCCAGCTGACCACCTGCCCCGGCTCGGCGACGATCCGCTCGATCCGAAGGTGCCAGTCACCGGGATACTCCCGGTTGAACCGGACAAACCGCTCGCGTCCGCTGATCCGCTCGCGTGTCTGCGGCAGCGTGTACACCGCGTCCTCGGCCAGCGTGCCCGTGAACGTGTCCCAGTCCCGGGCCTCGGCGGCGGCCCAGAAGGTTTCGACTGTCTTGCGCAGATCTGTCATGCGGTCGAGTCTGCACCCGGCCACTGACAATGGGGTCCCGCGGTGGAGGTTGTCCACAGGCTGGGGACCTCGGCGGCACATTGTCGGCAGGGCCAGGCACTATGGGGCCATGACTGAGAGCAACGGGTCCGTCTCGCCCGAGCAGAACGAACCGACGCCGGACTGGGAGAAGCGCTTCCGGGCGCCCCGGGTGTCCCTGCCCGACTGGGCGGAGGACGCACCGGACCGCTCCCTGTTCGTGTCGAACGCGACGGGGACGTACGAGCTGTACGCCTGGGACCGCGCCACGGGCGAGCAGCGGCAGGTGACCGACCGGCCGAACGGCACGACGGACGGGGTGCTCTCCCCGGACGGCGCGTGGATCTGGTGGTTCGACGACAAGGACGGCGACGAGTTCGGTGTCTGGCGCCGACAGCCGTTCGCGGGCGGCGAGGACGACATCGCGGCGCCGGGCCTGGACGCCTCCTACCCGGCGGGCCTCGCTCTCGCCCGGGACGGCCGTACGGCGGTGGTGGGCCGCTCCACCGACGAGGACGGTACGACGATCTATGTCGTCCGCGAGGGCGAGCAGCCGGTGGAGATCTACCGCCACCGTGAGTCCGCCGGCGTCGGGGATCTCTCCCACGACGGTTCGCTGATCGCCCTGGAGCACACCGAGCACGGCGACGCGATGCACTCGGCCCTGCGGGTGGTCCGCCCCGACGGCACGGCGGTCGCCGACCTCGACGACACCAAGGGCGGCACACAGGAGCGGGGCCTGGAGGTCCTGGGCTTCGCCCCGGTCGACGGCGACCCGCGCCTGCTGATCGGCCACCAGCGCCGGGGCCGCTGGGAGCCCCTGGTGTGGGACGTCTCGACCGGCGAGGAGACCGACCTCGCCCTCGACCTGCCCGGTGACGTGAGCGCCGAGTGGTACCCGGACGGCACCGGACTGCTCATCGCGCACAGCTTCGAGGCCCGCAGCGAGCTGTTCCGCTACGACCTGGCGACCGGTGAACCGGTGCGGATCCCGACCCCGCCCGGCTCGGTCTCCGGCGCGACCGCCCGCCCCGACGGGAGCGTCGAGTACCTGTGGTCCTCGGCCGCCGAACCGTCGACGGTCCGCTCGACGACGGGCCGGGTCGTCCTGGACCCGCCGGGCCTGAAGTCCCCGGGCTCGGTCCCGGTGGAGGACGTCTGGGTGGAGGGTCCGGGCGGCCGTATCCACGCCCTGGTCCAGAAGCCGCGCGGCGCGGCGGGCCCCCTGCCCACGGTCTTCGACATCCACGGCGGCCCGACCTGGCACGACAGCGACGCGTTCGCGGCCGGCCCGGCGGCATGGGTCGACCACGGGTACGCGGTGGTGCGGGTCAACTACCGCGGCTCCACGGGCTACGGCCGTGCGTGGACGGACGCCCTGAAGTACCGCGTCGGTCTGATCGAGCTGGAGGACATCGCGGCGGTCAGGGAATGGGCCGTGAGCACGGGCCTGGCCGACCCCGCCCGCCTGATCCTGACCGGCGGCTCCTGGGGCGGCTACCTCACCCTCCTCGGCCTCGGCACCCAGCCCGACGCCTGGACCCTGGGCATCGCGGCCGTCCCCGTCGCCGACTACGTCACGGCGTACCACGACGAGATGGAAGCCCTGAAGGCCATGGACCGCACCCTCCTGGGCGGCACCCCGGAAGAGGTCCCCGAGCGCTTCGAGGCAAGCTCCCCCCTCACCTACGTCGACCAGGTCAAGGCCCCGGTCTACATCTCGGCCGGCGTCAACGACCCCCGCTGCCCCATCCGCCAGATCGACAACTACATCAAGCGCCTGGAAGCCCGCGGCGCGGTCCACGAGGTCTACCGCTACGACGCGGGCCACGGCTCACTGGTAGTGGACGAACGCATCAAGCAGGTAGCCCTGGAACTGGACTTCGCCACCCGCCACCTGCCCCCGACCCCCTGACCCCCTGACCCAGCGGTCCCCGACGCCGTCCCGGCGTCGGGGACACCATGACCACGCCACCTCGTGTCTTTCAGCCCGTCCGGCGCTTGAGGACGAGGCCCTTTCGGGGCCGACGGGGGTCTGGGGGCGGAGCCCCCAGGGGCCGGGGTCGAAGGGGCGGCGCTCCTGGAGGATGGGACGGGTAGGGGCGGCGGGGGCGAAACAACCCACCCCGCAACCCCTACATCCCGGCCCGCTCCCGAGCCCGCCTCCCCAGCAACTCCGCCAACCCACGCCGAGTAGCCGCCAACACCACCCGATCCGCCCCCTTCAGCACATACGTATCGGGCAGATCCCACACCAGCCCCGACGGCGACCCGACCTCCTCGTACGCCCCCTCCACGGCCGACTCCTCCCGCCGCCCGGTATGCGCGGTGTCCAACGCCAGCACCCGCCACGCCCCCGCCCGAAACGCCTCCCCGACCGTCTTCCCCTCCAACTGCGGATGCCCGCCCACCTCGACCGCGGCGAACAGCAACACCCGCCGCTCCACCGGAATCGCCCCCAGAATCTGCCGCCCCATCATCGCCCCGGCGAACGCGGGCGCAGCGAGATGAGACACACTCCGACTCCGAGTGGAGGCCTGCGGATGAGCGGCCCGCAAGGTCCGGTACACCGCGGTGGCGAAGTCGTCGTCGTACAGCCGCAGCACCACCCGAAGATCCGGCCGCACGGACCGCGCATACAACGCGGCCTCCAGATTCGTCGTATCCGCACTGGTCACCGCCAGCAACGCGTGCGCCCGATGCACCTTGGCAGCCTCCAGGACCCCTTCCTGAGTGACATCCCCGAGCACCACGGGCACCCGCAGCCGCCGAGCGGTCGCCAGCCCCCGGGCCTCGGGATCGGACTCCACGCACACCACGGGGATGTTCAGTTCCCGCAACCGCGTCAGCACCCGGGTGCCGATCTTCCCCAGCCCGAGCAGCACCACATGCCCACCCAGCCCCCGCGGCGGCTTGCGCAGCGCGGACGCGGTCCGAAAGGTACCCAGCGCCTCGAGCACCGCGGCCAGCAGCACCGGCAGCAGCAGCAACCCGACGAGCCCGGCGAGGAGTTGCAGGACCTGGCGCCCGGTGGACGCCCCGAGTGCGGGGTCGTTGATGGCGAAGAGATCGAGAAGGGTCATGTACGTCGCGTACAGCGGATGGTCCCCGGTCACCACGGTCAGCGCGACGGCGAGCGCGGCCACACACCCCACCAGCCCGGCCAGCGACCACCGCAGCCGCCGCGAGAAGAGCGAGGCGAACGGCGGCACGACACTGCGCCCCGGGGACATGGCGGGCGCCGCGTACGACACCTGCTCCAGCACCACGGTCCCGCGCTCACCGGCCGCCCGTACCGCCGCGGCGTCCGGCAGCAGCTCGGGCCCCTGTTCGGCACCGCCCGGATCGGCCCCGTCGGGCCCCGCCGTGCCGTTTCCGCTCGCGGACAGCAGCGCCAGCGTGGCCCGCCCGGAACCACCGCCCCCCGGCGGCAGCTCCACGGCCCGCAGCAGCAAGCCGTCCGTCTGCACGACCTTGCTGGTCCCGGCGACGGCACTGGCCACCAGCGCCGGAGCGGCGGTGTCGGCGTCGGACAGGACGGTCGTCGACGCGTCGAAACCGGACCCGGAGTCGGACCCGGCGCCCGCGTCGGAGCCGTCCCCGGAGGCCAAGGCCGACGCCTGATCGAGGAGTTCCTCGATGTACTGCCCCAACCGCCGGTTGTAGAGCCGCAGAACGAGCCGCAGCCGGGGGTTGAGCCGGCGGGCGGTCAGCGCGGCACGGATGTTGGTCTCGTCGTCGTCGTACACGAGCGCCAGCGCGGCGGCCCGCTCCACCCCGGCGTCGGCGAGCACGGCCTCGGTCGCCTCGGCGGCCTCCAGCAACCGTTCACCACCGGCGGGTTCGGCCGCCCCCGCCCGGCCACCGGCGGCACTCACCATCCGGTCCAGCAAGGCCGCCGAAGCCGCCCGCGCCCGCCCCACCACCGGCGGCCGCACACTCCGCTCGGACGCGGGCACGACGAGCGTGACCTGCTCCCCGTACACCCCCCGCAATTCGGCTGCCAGCCGATGCGCGAGCCCGTCGTCGCCGCAGACCACCATGTGCGTGGCGGCGGCACCCTGTTGACCTTGATTCGGAACGCTGCCCACGAGGGGAAAGAGTGCCCTACCGGGGCGGGGGGTTCCACGACGGGGCCGGTCGGCGGCGCCGGTCCTCGCGGTTCGTAAGGTTCCCGTCATGATCCGGTGCCGAGTTGAGCAAGGGCGCCAGAATGCCCGTATGGGAGGAAAGGCACCACACACCGAGCCCGGAGGTACCGCGCCCGTGGCCCTCACCAAAGCCGCGCCGAACCGGCCCGACGCCACCCCGAGCCCACCCGACGCCACACCCGGCGAGCCGAAGGCCCCGCACCCGGAGGCCCCGCGCGCGGAGGACCAGGCCCGCCACCTCAACTCCCCGCTCCTGCTCACCATGCTCCTGCTCCTGGTGCTGCTCATGCAGGGCCCGATCCGCGGGCTGCTCGCCGCCCCGGTGATGCAGAGCTGGATGACGGTGTTCGTGGCCGTGGTCGTCCAGGCGCTCCCCTTCCTCGTGCTCGGTGTGATGCTGTCGGCGGCGATCGCGGTGTTCGTACCGGCGTCGTTCTTCGCCCGCGCGCTGCCCAAACGCCCCGCCCTGGCGGTCCCGGTCGCGGGCGTGGCGGGCGCGGTGCTGCCCGGCTGCGAGTGCGCGTCCGTCCCCGTGGCCGGAGCCCTGGTCCGCCGGGGCGTCGCCCCCGCCGCCGCCCTGGCGTTCCTGCTCTCCGCCCCGGCGATCAACCCGATCGTGCTGACGGCGACGGCGGTCGCGTTCCCGAACAACCCCGAGATGGTCCTGGCCCGTTTCGTCGCCAGCCTGTTCGTGGCGTGCGCGATGGGCTGGTTGTGGCTGCGCCTCGGCCGTACCGACTGGCTGCGGCCACCGGCCCGCGCGTCGTACGAGGGCCAGAGCAAAGGAGCGGCGTTCTGGGGGTCGGTCCGGCACGACGTGATGCACGCCGGCGGTTTCCTGGTCGTCGGCGCGATGGCGGCGGCGACGCTGAAGGCGGTCGTACCGGAGGCATGGCTGCGCGCGGCGGCGGGGAACCCGTTCGTCTCCGTGCTCGCCCTCGCCGTACTGGCCGTCCTGCTGTCGATCTGCTCGGAGGCGGACGCGTTCGTCGCCGCGTCCCTGTCCCAGTTCTCGCTCACCGCGCGACTGGCGTTCCTGGTGGTCGGCCCGATGATCGACCTGAAGCTGTTCGCGATGCAGGCCGGCACCTTCGGCCGCGGTTTCGCGCTGCGCTTCGCGCCCGCCACCTTCGTCCTCGCCGTCCTGGTGTCGGTGCTGACCGGGGCGGTGCTGCTGTGAACCGGCACGCGCAGTCGGCGGTCATGTTCCTGCTCGGCGCGACCCTGCTGCACGCGGGCAGCACCGACCTGTACCTCCGCTACGTCAAGGCGGGCCTGCGCCCGCTGCTGCTGCTCTCCGGCGCGGTCCTGATCGCGGCGGCGGTGGCGACACTCTGGTACGAGCGGCGCGCCGGCCACACGGAACATCACCACGAGCCCCGGATCTCCTGGCTCCTGGCCCTCCCCGTCCTCGCCCTCGTCCTGGTCGCCCCACCGGCCCTCGGCTCGTACAGCGCGATGCGCACGGGTACGGCCCTGCAGCAGGCGTACGGCTATGACGACCTGCCCGCCGAGGGCCCGCTCCGCCTCGGCGTGGCCGACTACGCGGGCCGCGCGGTCTACGACCACGGGCGATCCCTGAAGAACCGCGAGATCAAGGTCACCGGCTTCGTCGCCCTGGACCGGGCGGGCCACCCCTATCTCGTCCGCATGGCCCTCAACTGCTGTGCCGCCGACGCCCAGCCGGTGAAGGTCGCCCTCACCGGCACGATCCCGCCGGTCCTGCGCCCGGACGCCTGGCTGGAGGTCACCGGCACCTACACGCCCCAGCGGATGGAGGACCCGGTGAACAACGGCCCGATCCCGTATCTGAAGGTCACCTCGTCGCGGCCGGTGACGGCGCCCGCGGACCCGTACGACGAGACGTGGAACAAATGACGGTCACGTGGGGCATGACGGTCATGTGAGGCGCGACGGTCAGGTGAGGCGCGCGAGGGCGGCGGCCTCCGCGGTGCCCTCCTCCGCGCTGAACACATGCAGCACGAGCCCGGACTCGCCCGGCCCGGCGGGCACATGCAGCGTCTCGAAGTCCAACTCCAGCAGCCCTACGACGGGATGCCGCAGCCGTTTGCGCCCGGCGGCGCACATCGTGACCTCGCCGGAGTCCCAGATCCGCCGGAAGTCGCCGCTCCCGGCGCCCAGTTCGGCGATCAGCGCGCCCAGCTCGCCGTCGCCCGGATACCGCCCGGCGGAGACCCGCAACTGCCCCACCGCCTCGGCGGCCCGGTCCTGCCAGTCGGGATGGAGGTCACGGGCGGCGGGATCGAGAAAGAGAAACCGGGCGTTGTTGGGATCGCGCCGCCCCGGCACGTCGAGGCCGCCCATGAGCGCGGCCCCCAGCCGGTTCCAGGCGACGACGTCGAGACGGTGGTCGGTGGCGAAGACGGGCAGCCGGTCCATGGCGTCGAGCGCGCGCCGCAGCCCGGGCCCGATCCGGGTGGCCGGCACGGGCTCGTGCCGCCCGGCGGCGAGGGTGTCGAGATGCCGCCGCTCCGCCGCGTCGAGACCGAGCGCCCGCGCCAGCGCGTCCAGTACCTCGGCGGACGGCTGGGTGGCCCGCCCCTGTTCGAGACGGACGTAGTAGTCCACGCTGATCCCGGCGAGCTGCGCCAACTCCTCGCGCCGCAGCCCCTGTACCCGGCGCCGCTTGTTCCCCACGACCCCGGCCGCACCGCCGATCCCCGCCTGCTCCGGCGCGACCCGCCCGCGACGGGCCCGCAGAAACCCACCGAGGGCCCGCTGACCGTCGTAGCTCACATCCATGAACTCCAGTATGCGTGGCCCTGCCAGTACCAGGACTGACGATCCGCCGGTCGAAGGGGGTTCTGGCTGGCGCCGGGGGAGCCGGGCGAACCTGACGTCATGAAGAAGATCCTGATCGTCAGCGCCCACCCCGATCCCCGTTCCCTGAACAGCGCGTTGACGACGTTCGCGGCGGACCACCTGCGCGAGGCGGGCCACGACGTACGAATCTCCGACCTTTACGCGATGAAGTGGAAGCCGACGGTCGACGCCGACGACTACCCCGACCACACCCCGGACCACCGCCTCCACGTCATGGCGGCCTCGGAACAGGCCACGCTGGGAGGCCGCTTGACCCCGGACGTCGCCGCGGAGCAGGAGAAGATCCGCTGGTCGGACGCGGTAGTCCTGCAGTTCCCGATGTGGTGGTTCTCAGCACCGGCGATCCTGAAGGGCTGGATCGACCGGGTCTTCACCAGCGGCTTCGCCTACGGCCTCCAGGTCCCGCCGCCGTACGCCGAGAGCGCGTTGACGGGCCGCCGGGCCCTGTTGTCGGTGACGCTGGGCGCCAGGGAGACGTCCTTCTCGGACCGGGGCATCCACGGCCGCCTCACGGACGTACTGCACCCCCTGCAGCACGGCCTGTTCTGCTTCACGGGCATGACCCCGCTGGAGCCCTTCGCGGTCTACGACGCCAACGAACTGCCGGAAGACCGCTTCCAAGCGGCCCGACAGGCCTACGCGAGGCGCCTGGACACCCTCTTCACCGCCGACCCGGTCCCCTTCCGGTCCCTGACGGGCGGGGACTACGACCGAGCCATGCGACTGCTGCCGGGCAGGGAGCGACCGGGCACGACGGGCCTGGACCTGCACGTCCGCTAGCCGACGAGCCGCTGGAGGCCGCTCAGTGCTGGTAGGGCTGCTGCTGCGGCTGCCCGTACGCCTGCTGCCCACCCGCGGCCTGCGCCTGCAGCTGCTCCGCCTGCTCCTTGGTGATCTTCTGCTCCGCACCGCAGAAGGTGCACTGCGTCGTGAACTTCGTCGAGAACGGGAAGAGCGGCACGAAGAACAACGTGAACTTCGTGACCCGCTTACGCAGCGTGTGGGCAGCGGGATTGCCGCACTGGCCACAGACGAGGGTGAGTATCGCGAGCTGGTAGAGGTAGCCCTTGGTGCCAAAGATGATCATGCGGGGTCCTTTCGGGGTGGTACCCACCTGTCTGCCTGCCGACAAAGGTTACGGCCGACCCCTGTGGCCCATCAGCGCACGAGCCACACCAAACAAAACAGGCGAGGCACCTAGGAACGTTCCTAGGTGCCTCACCTGATGTTTCGGCTGTCGGGGTGGCGGGATTTGAACCCACGACCTCTTCGTCCCGACGCAACTTGGGTGGGGGTGCTGCCTTGGGCTGGTGCGCGTCTCACCTGCACTCATGGTCCGCAAGCGTCCGTGGTTGTCCGCCGCTGTTCGTCGGCGTTGTCACGCAGTTGGACACGCACCCGAGATCTTCCCTGTTGCCGGGTTGTCAGGAGAGCGGGGCATGGGCTGCACCTTGCTGGGGCGTGACCGGGGCAGAAGTGATGGCGATGGTTCCACCATGCGCCCTAATTCCCTTCTGCCCACTCGTCAAAAATTGCGGCAGTGATAGCGCCACACTGATTCACCAGCTGAATAAAGCTGGAGATGTCGTGCCGAGGGAAATAGATGGGGACTGTGCCAAAGAAGGGCTGAGACAAGTCCACCTTGGTCATGCCCACCTTGGGCGGCAAGTTGTAGTGCATCAGCATGTTGCGGAAAGGCTTGGCCTTCGGATCCAAGATATCTTGTGCTGATTCCAAATTAACAATGTGATCAGCGATCGCAGTGGATCGAGTCGTGAGAGGATAGGATGAATCGTCTAGCAGAATACGCACGCTGCGCAATACCTGATAAAGCGAAAGGTATCCGATCTTGAAAGCCGTGTAGTCGAGGAACTGGCGATCGACGCCAGACGATACAACGATTTCGGCGAAATTAAGCATCGCTCGGAAGGTTGTGAGTATTGCATTCAGCTCGGGCGTGTCTGGTCCGTTGAAGACCTTGCGGTAGTACTTGCTGGCGCGCACATCGCGTGACTCGTCCAGGGCCGAAGCGCTCAACGCAGTTACAAAGGTGTCCGCCCCCTGATCATCGAGGCTGGCTCCCAAGCCTGCGAAGTGCGATCCGTACTCCTCAAAGACTGCTCGGATATGAGTTCCGGCCCCCTCCGCGAGCAGCTCATTCGGCTCAAAGCCGAGATGGAACGTCGCGGCATGGGTGGTTGTCACTAGTCGCCCGCCATAGCTATACAGGCCGAGATCGGTTTCCAGAAAGCGAGCCAGCGGAAGCCACGTGTTACCGAGGAACTTGGCAGAATGTGCGGTGAACACCTCGTCTCGAAAATACGAAATCTGCCCCTCAATGCCTCGCTTGGTGTCTTCGAAGAGCTTCAACGAATGCCGAGACCGGGCACCAATCGTGATCGTACCCTCTTCGAATGCTGCGGAGATGTTTGCATCGATCTTCCCCGCCTTTTGCAGAGATTCGTGCATGGCGAGTGAGAAATAAGGCGCCATACAGAAAGCCAACACGGAATTCAACGGATCATCACCGCGGCGCGTTACGTCTCGAAGGTAGCGACCAAAATAGTTTGCGTCACTAAAGATTCCAGACCAGATTACGGCAGTCTGCATGTCCGTGTTCATGGAGCATGACTGTGTCAGCAGGTTGGCACGCTGTCGAGTCTATTTGGCGAATGCGGCACCTGCTCCAACCGTCTCTGCAGCGGAGGGTGTAGGTCACTCTGAACCTTCCCCTTGATCGTGGACACCTGGAGACTGGGACGTGAGTTCCAGAGGAAGTAGTGCCAGGTGGGAAGTAAGAGCAACCGCAGCAGGCGGTACACGGAGGAGTTCAAACGGGACGCAGTCGCTCTCGTGCGTTCCTCCGGGAAGACCGTCACCGAGGTGGCCCGGCAGCTCGGGGTCAGCGCCGAGGGCCTGCGGAACTGGGTCAAGCAGGATGAGATCGACCGCGGGCAGGGGGCGCCGGGAGAGCTGACGACGGCCGAGCGTGAAGAGCTGCGCCGGTTGCGGAGGCTGGCCGCCGAGCAGGCGGAGACGATTGAGGTGCTGCGAAAAGCGGCGGTCTTCTTCGCGAAGGAGAGCGATCGATGAGCCAGGTGTACGCGTTCATCGAGGCGGAGAAGACCACCCACCATGTTGCTCTGCTGTGCCGGCTGCTGAAGGTGGCCCGCTCCTCCTTCTACGCATGGCTGGCCGGTGAGAAGACCAGGCGGGCGAAGCAGGCCGCGGACGATGTCCTGGCGCACGAGATCACCGTGCTGCACCTCGCCTCCCGCGGCGCCTACGGAGTGCCGCGCATCCACGCCGGACTGCGCCGGCTCGGACACCGCGTGAACCGCAAACGGATCGAGCGCGTCATGCGTGAACGCGGCATCAGCGGCGTCACACGGCGCAGGCGAAAGGGTCTGACCCGCCCGGCCAAAAGGGCGGTGCCCGCCCCGGATCTGATCGCCCGCGACTTCACCGCACCGGCGCCCGGGGTGAAGCTCGTCGGCGACATCACCTACATCCCCACCGACGAGGGCTGGCTGTATCTGGCGACCTGGCTGGACCTCGCAACCCGCGAGATCGTCGGCTACTCGATGGCCGACCACCACCGCGCATCCTTGGTCGTGGACGCACTGGGCATGGCTGCCGGACGTGGCCGGCTCCAGCCCGGCTGCATCGTGCATTCGGACCGCGGCAGTGAATACACCTCGGACGAACTACGGTGTGAAATACGCCAGTTGGGACTACGGCAGAGCATGGGCCGCACCGGCTCATGCTTCGACAACGCCGCCGCCGAGTCGTTCTTCGCTCTACTGAAGGCGGAGCTCGGAACCCGCCGCTGGCCCGACCGTGCCAGCGCCCGCGCGGACATCTTCGCTTTCGTCGAGACCTTCTACAACCGGCAGCGCCTGCGCCGCCATCCGCTCTGGGGCTACCTCACTCCGCTGGAGACCCGGCAGCGTCTGGAACAACAACACGCCCTCGTGGCGTAAGCATCGAGTGTCCAAGATCACGGGGAAGCTTCACTCTGCTGGCGAACACGCCGTACTGGAGGTGCAAGTTGCGACCCAAACCACGCCGTGGCTAGGCGCCGGCTTTGTCGACGGCACCTTGCGACACCCGCTTTTGGAGTTCGATCGCGCCGCTACCCGCGTCGCTGTAACGGCGCTCGAACTGACACCTACACAGAATCGCTGCCGTCCGCCGTCGTTGATGCAGCCGTAGATGTCACCCACCAACATCCAACCCGATAACGGGCGCCCGCAGGCGGCCCTGCCCGCGGGTCAGCTGCCGTCGGCTGGGTCGCGCCAGTGCCAGGGCACGCTTGGAGGTACCCAGGCATCGCCGTCACTCCGGTCGAGTACGGGTGGCACACAGGGATCCGGTAAAGGACTTCCGTCGATGACTGCCTCCAGAGTGAGCTGCACGTAGCGAAGATAACCACGTACGTCTCGGATCTGACGCTCACGGTTTCCCTGCCCAATGCCTCGCCATGCGACATCGAAGCCCAGCTTCACCAGAGTCCTGAATCGCGCGCGGACCTGATCGTTCTCGATGGACAGAAGGTCTGTTTGCATACCGTGGCGGATGGATTCGAGGGCCTCCGCACACCGTTCGCGAGCCTCCGCACTCAGCTGCGGTTCATTCAGAGCCACGTCCGGCAGCGACGGTAGCCGTGCATAGAGTGCAGCGAGTCGTTCCAACAGTCGCTGAGCAGCTTCGGCAGAGCGCTGCTGGGTCCATTGACTGCGTGCCAACGCCGCACTGGCAACCTCTTGCGAAGCTGCAACTGATACTTGAGCCTCGATAGACTTCGCGGTTTGCCAACGTGCCACGTACACCGCGATTGCTCCGCCGGCTAACGTCCCGATCAGCGCACTGGCCGTCTCGCCCGCCAGCTCTCCCCAGCTGCTCATGGAGACATCATCGCCTCGGGTGTTCCGCTCAAACGGTCCTGTAAGCGTCAGCTCCACTGGCGGAGACGAGCAGCGATCGAGTCCGCCAGCTTGGACGCTGCCCTGTCGGCCTCAGCGGCTGTCACCGTGGTTCTCCGCTCGATCTGGTGCGCTTGTGGTGCGGCGGTGGCCACCCGTGCAAGAACCCCGTGTCACCGGAACACGCAGAGCACGTGCCCGTAGTCGTCGATCTGCTGTTGTTGTTCGTCTGGGCGAGGCGTGTGCTCGTCGTCCCCGCACCTGAGGACTGTTCCGTCGGCTCCTTCAAACACGGAGACGACGCCCCCGTGATGGCTACAAGCGCCCTGACGGCCGATGGAGTCTGATGACCACCCGTCTGCGCACTCATCGCCCTGATACGTCCAGCGGACTGGCGTGAACGTGGCGGATGGTGTTGCAGAACCATCGGGCGGACCCTCGTCATCATCGTCCCCTCCACTGAGCTGGGCTATGACCGGGAGGACGACGAAGATCACCACGCTGATCAGGCCTGCCAGGGTGTAGGCCACCACCCGAGCGACCCGCCACGCGCGGGTCTCGACGAGCCTTTGCAGGAGACTACGCACGGAAGACTTCTAGCGCAGCGAAGGGCTGTGGTGAGCTTCTTTGCCGACATTGGCTGCAACCCTCAAGGCGCCACGCGTGTGCTGCAAGTCGCCGTGTCTGGCACACCCGCCAACACGCCATCCAACTGTGGTGGTTGGGTGTTGGGCTGCGTTCAGGGGCGTTCACCTGCGTTCATGGGTAGTCGGTCGTACTCACCCAATGCCTTCCTCTCTTGAAGGGGCTCGTGCCCGAGCCGATCGCGAAAACTCCGCTCAAGGTTCTGGCGTGCGGCACGTGCTTGGCCCACGAGCTTTGCGCAACCTGTGGCATCGCCACTCCGGGCACGCTCCAGCATGGCGTCAAGGATCTTCCTCAAGCCACGTACGTCAAGCCACATTTGTTTCGATGCGTCAAGGTTGAGGCTGTGATAGAGGCTGATGAACTCGTCGTGAGCGGTACCTGCCTCCGCCGCTAGCTCTGGTGCTGATTTCTCGCCGCCAGCCTGCGCGAGCTGGGCCGAAGCTTGTCGAGATCGACGTTGGGCCACAAGGAGCTGTGAGTACGTCGTGCGCAACGCTGCCCTGGTCTGGTGTTCCAGCTCTAATGTCTGCAGACGAAGTTCGTGGACCGCTTCGTACCTCTTCACGATGAGGCCGGCGACGATCCCGATCAAGAACGCCGTGACGAACGCGTTCACTGCTCCTGCCGCCAGCGTCTCCCCGAAGTCGAGTTGTGAGAACGTCATCACGTACTCCTCTCCCCGACCCACAGCTCTCGGGAGATACCGGGGCCAGCTTGGATCACTGTTGCAGTACATCGCGGCCAAGCGTTGTGACTGTCGTCCTGGCGTTGCACGGTGTCAACGCCGTTTGCCGCGGACTACGTCCTGTGGTCCACACTCGTAGTGGCCAGCGCTAATGCCGCTTGCGTAGGAACCGATACTGCTCACAGAGCTCCAGCACGTTCCGCAGGCCCTACATGACCATGCCCGTGCGAGACGGCTTGGCTGGTGACCCTGGTCAAGGATCAACCGTGCGCGCGAGGAGTGTGCACGCCACGAGCTTGCGATCCGTGATCGCTGTGCAGAATGCACCCGTCGACGTAGCGTCCTCCCTCGCCGACGGTCTGAACCGGCGCCTCGCCCAGTGTTCGCAGAAGGCCGGACGCGTCGACATCCGAGGGAAGCGCCGGTCACATCAATTTGATGTCGTGGAAGGCCGAATACTGGGATCGTTGATCGCACTGCAGTCTGAGGGGGAGCCTAGTGATCATCCTGGATACGAACATCCTGTGGGACGTTCAACCAGACAGCCCTATCGCTGACCTGCTCCGAGCCCTGCGCTCCACAGGGGTTCAACAGGTGTCCATTCCGTGGCTCGTGCTGGAGGAGTTGGTCGGCCAGGAGGCGATCAAGTATCAGGAGAAGCACGAGAAGGCCGCCCAATCCTTCGAGCAGCTGCTACGGGTCACGCCGTGGAAGGTGCAGAACCGAGTGCCACGGCTCGATCTGGATCGCGTGCGCGAGTTCTGGCGCAAGGAGTACCGCACTATCGTCGATGTCATTCCCTCCAGCGAAAATGCCCTGCGGGAAGGGGCCTTTCGCGAGATGAACGCGCTCGCGCCATGCAAAAAGGGCAAGCAGGGCAAGACCGACTTCCGTGACGCCGTGATTTGGATGTCGGCTGTGGAATACGCGCGCGATCACCGCGATGAAACCGTCTTCTTCGTAAGCAACAATACGCAGGAGTTCGGGGACGGCACCGACTACCGGTTCCCCATGAATGAAGATGTCAAGGAGTTGGGCGAACGTTTCGTCCACCTGACACAGCGTGACGAACTCTTGAAGCGGTTCACGAAGCCTGCCGAGGTCAATGAGGATCAGGTCACCTCCGCACTGAGGGCTGAGGAGGCCCGAGACGCGGTTGCGCGGGAGGCCGCGTCTGGTCTGATGAGGTCTGTTTCCCCGCACCTGACGTCGGGTTTCGAGTGTCGCGTTCTGGGGCGCCGCTTGTACGGCACCGCGCGTCTCAGCACCGTCGATGCGTGGCTTGAGCCGCCAGCGGTCACTTTCGACTCGGTTCGTGACATCAGCGCTTTCAGTATCGGTGAGCACTCGTGGTGCACTGCACGGGCGCGCTGGCTAGTCGCCGGGCTTGGCGTATGGCTCGGCGTTGGCTGGGTGGGACCGGTCGCTTGTTCGTGGGAGACCAGCGTTCTCCTGAGCCCTTCGAATGCTGAAGCCGGACTCACTCTTCTGCGGGGGGATGCGCCCCTCCCAGCGACTTGGGACGAAGTCGACCGCATCCCCGAGTCCGGCGTCTTGAGCGCCAGCGCAGGAGAAATTGCTGAGGTCAGGACGACAGAGGCTTGGCGGCGTCTGGCGAACCTAAACCGTCACAACCGGAATCCTGATCTGTCGAACGTTGAAGCAACGCTTGCCCGTCTCGCGAACGTCTTGGCAGAGTCTCGACGGATTGCACAGAGCGATGGGGACGACTAGGAGCCTCACCTGAACCCACCAATCACTGATCTATGAGTGATGGCAGCCTTTGCCCGCCGTTCGGTTCTGCTTTGGTGGATACGGTTCCGAACGGCGGTGGAGTCCCTCAACATGGCCAGTGGAGTGCTGCGCGGCTAGGGATGCTGAGGTGAGCAAATGGCTCCAGCTCTGTTCAGTAGCGTGTTCGCGCTGGTCGGTGTCCTGTTTGGAGCTTGTCTTACAGCTCAAAATGGGAATCGACGGTGGACGCTTCAAGTGCAGCTACGAGCCTACTTGCGGCCTATGGATGAATTTGCCTTCCTGCATGTTGCTATGGCGCATGCGCGCCTTGATGAGGTGCCCGAGCTGAACTGGGCCCCCTCAATCAGGCCCTAACTAGAGCTTCCCCTCCGGGTAGCGGAAAGCGCTCACGGTCTGGACTACTCGGAACGCTGCTATCGCCCTTGAAAATTGTCAGTGCGGTCCCTTCCCTATTGCCACATGGTCTTTATGGGTGCTTGGACAATTTGCGTCGCCCCTCTGGGGGCTAGTGCCACCATCCATGGACCCTCTGATGTCTTCTCTGGAAGACCCACCAGGTATCCCGTTTCGCCCCCATCGTCATCCAGGCAGACATACCACACAGTCTTGCCTAGGACGGAGGAAAGAGTGCCTCCGTGGGTCACACATCGGAGTACATGGCGAGACGAGTCGGGCACCTGCACTTCCAACGCCCATGGCTTCCCCCAAGGGTCCTCAGGTGCAGCATACGAATCTGGCTCCGGCAGTGAATTGATGTCCACTCTCCATGCGCTCCCCTCCCAGGGTGTTCCAGGGCAGAGGAGATATTTCGGTTTGAGGTCCATCTCCGGTGCATAACAAGGGTCGTCAACCCTGTCGCCGCTGAAACATCGCCACGTATTAGGTGCGCTACTGTTGAAGCTTATGCTCGGGCGCGACCCAGTTTGGCGCCCCACAACCTTCAGTCCGGCGACGGGTTGTTCCCGAAGGTCGAAAGGGAGGTAGTGTCGAAAATCCGTCTGGGTGACAGGAGGTGATTTCTCCTCGGCGAATAGGCTTTTCACCCAGGATGTGACGTCGTCGGCTAAACCGGTAGCCAACGCTCCGGCCACCGCCAGGAAGAACGCAGCAGAGAACGCCCCGGCATGCCGGCGTATAGCTGACTGTTGAGGTTGTTGTGGCTCTTCGGGGTGCTGCGTCTGCTGGGGCGGAGAATCGTGCCCTGGGTTGCTCATATCTCCAGCATGCTGGGCCTTATCGCCGCGAGATAGATAGCGAACCTCTACAGCTTGGCAACAGCTCGCTGCTTCCGGGGAAGATCAGAACGACCAGTGGCGGCCTCGGTCTCCTATACCTGACTTACGGTGCAGACCAGTCACAGCCCCGCGCAACTTCTAAAGTTCCCGTTCCCAGAGCAGAGGGGACGACCTGTCAGATGGCTGTTCCGGACGATACGAGACCCTGCTGTCCGCAGGGCGGTTTCAAAGTCCTGAACCTCATGAATTTATGCAGGTCATGGCCGGGCGACGGTGTATCGGTGACCCGCCACGTACGCAACGAAGCTCCAGTTGAACGGGTGACCTTGCCAAGTCGCCCTGTCCAACCGGAGCTTCGATGTGCCGTCAGTCTGCCAGCGTCTGCCTGATCAAGTCGCCCTCGCGTCAGCACCGCGCGCTGTCACATCTTTCGCAGCGACTGGTCACGCTGGCCGATCCGTGCCACCGACGCGGGAGGCGTCACTCGTTCGTGAGCGTGCTGCTGATCGCCTGCTCCGCCGTACTGGCCGGGGCCCGCTCGTTCACGGCGATCGGGCAGTGGGCCAAGGCGGCCCCACAGACGGCCCTCGCCCGGCTCGGTGCCCGCGTGGCCACGGTGTTCGGCGTCCGCGTCGCGCCGAGCACGGCGACCATGCGCCGCGTCCTGAACGCGGTCTGCCCGGGCGGGCTCGCCGACTTGCTCGGCACCGATCCGGCCGGGGCCGGCACCCTCGCGGTGGACGGCAAGAGCGCCCGGGGCTCGCGCACCGTCACCAGCCCCGCCGTGCACCTGCTGGCCGCGATGACCGGCGCCGGGCAGACGGTCACCCAGCTGCGGGTGCCGGACAAGACCAACGAGATCACGTGTTTCGCCGCCCTGCTGGAGCCGTTCGACCTGGCCGGCGTGACGGTGACCGCCGACGCGCTGCACACCCAGCGCGCCCACGCCCGGTTCCTGGTGGAGGAGAAGCAGGCGCACTTTCTGCTGGTGGTCAAGGCCAACCAGCCCGGGCCGTTTCGGCAGTTGAGAGCACTGCCGTGGAAGCAGGCCACCGCCCGGCGCTACGACCGTGAGACGGGGCACGGCCGCAAGGAGACGAGGGCGACCAGGGCCTTGACGGTCACCGAGCTCGGCCTGGAATTTCCCCACGCGGTCCAGGCCGTGAAAATCCTGCGCCACCGCACCGACATCAGGACACGCAAGGTCACCAGGCAGACCGTTTACGCGCTCACCGACCTGACAGCCCGCCAGGCATCACCCCAGCAGCTCGGACAACTGGCCCGTTCCCAGTGGGTGATCGAGAACCGGCTCCACTTCGTCCGTGACACCACGTTCACCGAAGATGCCTCGAAGATCCGCACCGGATACGGGCTGCAGACCATGGCCACCCTCCGCAACTTCGCAATCAACGTCCTGCGAGCGGCAGGCCACGCCAACATCGCCGCCGCGATCCGCGAGATGTCCTACGAGCCCTTCCGCCGTCCGCTTGACCTCCTCGGGCTGACCTGACCAGCAACGATTCAAGATCATCAGACTTTGCAACAGCCCCTTGACGGCCTTGCTGTAGGGGGGCTGACCTGCCGCCTCCCCTCTCTGTCCATTACCGTCCGGGACTGTCTTGGGGGCTGCCTGTTTGGCCCCCTGTCTGGCCCCAGCGGCGCACTCACAGGGTGGCCAACACCGCTCAAGCGGTCGCTTGAGCGGCTGTGGTGGCTGCTCACAACAGAGGAAACACCCGTTCGGGCTAATACCTCTTTCATTCAGAGGTCAGTTGTGGTGCTCTGGAAGAGGAGCCGGGGGTCGTTCGAATGAGACAGGTGATCAGTATGGCGAGAATAGCTAACCCCGTAATTTCGCACGTCAATGAGATCGGCTCCAGTCTGCGGGAGTTCGTTATCGAGTACGATGTGGAATTTGAAGTTTTTGAGGCCAACCTAAATTTCGACGACGCAGTAGCACTTTGGGAGCGGGACCCCAGCAGCGACGACCCGATCCGCCCCTACCAGATACCGGAGCGGTTCGTCGCGCCCCAACTGCAAACCAGTGGTGGGACTCAGCGAGTGGACTCTGTGCATCGAAGGTACTCAATCGTTTGCCGTAACGGTGAGTTGGACACCGAATTGGACAGCGAGGAAATAAAGGCGCGAATTTGGTTGCGTAGAGCTAATGCCGTACAGGCTGATCATGAGGTATATACGCCATTTGTAGAAGTGGATGTATAAAGGCAGAGTAGACGGCTCACTGTCGGTGCCCGGGTCATGAAGTTGTTGGGTCGAGTGCCCGGCGCCCGGGTGGCGGACGAGCCGGGAGAACACCCTGGCGCCCCGACCTCAAACACGGCCCTTCACCGCCATTTGTCCGGTCGACTATCCCTGATTACAGGGCGAGCGGACCGATTACGGACGCCCGCCGCTGATGACGCGCACTCTGGTCTTATCGCATCTAGCCTCGATCTTTCTTGACGGTCCGCCGACGGAGTCGGCGGACCGTTTGGCTTTCGGTGGCTGAGGGTGGGCAGGCTGAGGGCCCGAGTGTCGCGTCGGGTGGGCGCCGGGTTCCACTTTCCCGGTGTGGTGGTGCGGATCGTTGGGGTGGTCGGTGTGGCTGGACAGCTGGGGCTCGGCAAGGCATTGAGCCGGTCGATTGCCCGGGTGATCTCGTCGGTCCAAGGCCATCGGGTGGTGAAGCGGAGGCAGTGGCGGCGGGCGGTGGTGACGAGCTGGGCGGCGGCGGAGAACAGCTGTAGGCGGAGCTTCTTGGGTTCCCAGCGGCGAGTGGTGCCGGTCAGGGCGAGCATGGGCATCCAGGCGAGGAGGTCGAGTGCGAGGGAGACGATCTCCAGCCAGATCCGGTTCTGGGCTGTGTCGTGCAGGGGCAGGTTGCGCAGGCCGGTGTCGCGGGCATTGCGGATGCGGTCCTCGTAGCGGGCCCGGCGGCGGTGACGCAGTTCGAGGTCGGCGAGCTGGCCGCCCTTGGTGTTGGTCGCGAAGCAGGTCAGCCGTAGTCCGTCGAGGTCGGTGAAGCGCAACTGGGCGCCGGGGTGCGGCCGTTCCTTGCGGACGACCAGCCGCATCCCTTTCGGCCAGGTGCTCAGGTCGGGCATGTCGGCGATCTCCGCGACCCAGGCGCCGGGCCGCTCGGTGCCGCCCGCGTCGTAGGCCGGCGTCCACGCCTTCTTCGGGATCTTCAGTACGGCCTGGTGGATGGCATCGGTGAGGGTCATGCCGACGGAATACGACAACCACCGGCCCGGCCTGGAGAGCCAGTCGAGGAAGGCGTGGGTGCCGCCGGCGGAGTCGGTGCGGAACAAGGTCTGCCGGCCTCGCCGCAGGTGTTTCGGCAGTTGTGCCAGGGCGAGTTGGGCGGTCGCGATGTGATCGCTCGCGGTGTTGGAGCCGGCGTTGCCGGGCCGCAGCAGGGCAGCCACCGGCTCTCCGGACCCGGCTGGGCCGTGGTCGACGAACGCGACGAGCGGATGGTGGGCGAAGGTCTTCTTCCAGGTCACGGTGGCGTCCTGCTTCTCGGAGTGCGCAAGGACCAGCACCCCGTCGATGTCCACAATCACCTGGCCGTCGGCGGCCGGACTGCCTCCACCGGCCAACTCCCAGACCCGCGACCGCACTTCGGAGCGTGCGTCCCGGATCGCCGCAAGAGCCTTCGCACCGGACGCGGCGAGCGCGTCGACGAGACGGGAGACCGTCGGATCGGAGGCCACCGAGCCGAACACGGCCGGCTCGGCCCGCAGCATGCCGATGTCGGCCAGGCAGTCTCCGCCGAGCGCGACGGCCAGGGCCACATCCAGAAGGATCTTGCCCGGATCATGCACCGTCCGCGGCTTGCGCCACGGCGTCAGCGCCGCCGATATCGTGGTGTCCAGCCCCACCTTGCGGACGGTCTCGACCAGCAGCACCACTCCGGCCTGCGAGACGGCCCTGTTGCCACTGCCCTCGACGCGGACACGTGGGTACAACCCGATACGCTTGTCGGGTAGCCCCGGTGCATTGCTGCACCAGGGCCCCCTCAGAACCGGACGTGCCCGATTTCCGGGCATCTCGGCTCAAGCAAGCCCTGAAGGCTCTCGGGTGTGCTGATTTCTCGCGTCGTCCGCCATGTTGCTTCGGATGCACGAGGCGTGGGCGAGGCGGAGTTGCACCCCACCCGGCGTTCCTACTCCCTGATAGGCGATGTGACGTGCCTTCATCGCTGTCCGGGTGGTGCGGAGCCACTGCTCCCACCCGGTCGGGGACTGCGGAGACCGGTCGGCGTGCAGCAGCAGTTGGCCGCAGATCTGGCAGCGGCCCTTCTGCTCCTGCAGGAGTCGCAGGGTCGCCCGGTCCAGAGGGAGCGGGGCGGTCCTGCGTCGCCGCTGGGGCCAGTAGTCGGTCAGGGCAGGGTCGTCCGGGGACGCCGTTCCCTTGACCAGTTGGTGCCGGATGATTTTCGTCCAGGCGAACTTGACGAGGTAGGCGCCGGTCTCCCGGTCGCCGAACACCCATCGGTCCTGCCTGGCCGGATTGAAGCGGCCGAAGTACCGGTCAACGATCCAGTGCCTCGACTTCTTCGGGTGCCTGGGCAGCGACCACCGGTAGGTGAGCTGCCACAAGTAGCTGTCCAGGGAGGCAAATATGTCCTTGGACACCACTGTCCGGTAGTAGGCCGACCAGCCGCGCACGATCGGGTTCATCGTCCGCAGCACCGCGAGGGGAGGAGCGCCGCGAAGGGCACGGACCTCCCCACGCAGCCGTTCCCGGATCCGCTTGACGGCCGTCTTGCTCGGTTTGATCAGCAGCTTGCCGCTTCGATAACGGCGCACGTTGAATCCGAGGAAGGCGAAGCCGGTCTCCGCGTGGACTATGCGTGTCTTGTCCTCGTTGAAAACCAGCCCCCTCGGCGCAAGCCATGCGGCAAGCCGTGCCTTGACCTGGTCAGCCGCTTCGCGGCTATGGCACATGGCCACCAGATCGTCGGCGTATCTGACCACAACCGGGCTGTCGGGCATGCTCTGACCGGCACGGGGGCCGGTCGGGTAGTACCGCACGCCCGCGGCTGCCTCCATCCCGTGGAGAGCGACGTTCAGGAGCACGGGGCTGATCACCCCGCCCTGGGGCGTCCCCTCCTCGGTCGGGGTGAACCGGCCGCGTTCGACCACGCCGGCCTTCAGCCACTGCCGCACCATGCCCTGGGCGGGAAAGGTGCCGAGCTGGGCGAGAAGGCGGTCGTGGTCGATACGGTCGAACGCCGCCGCCAGGTCCGCGTCCAGGATCCACACGCGCCCGGGGTTCTTCCCGTTCAGCGTGTTGTAGATGACCCCGATCGCGTCATGACAGCCCCGGCCCGGGCGGAAGCCGTACGACCTCGCCTCGAACCGCGCCTCCCACTCGGGCTCCAGCGCGTTCGCCGCCCGGGCCTGATGGCACCGGTCGATGATCACGGGAATGCCGAGCGGGCGGCGCTTTCGCCCTGCACCGTTCTTCGGGATGAACACCCGCCGGACCGGACGGGCCCGCCAACTGCTGGCGCGTTGCTGGATGAAGCGCGCCAGTTCGGCCTTGCCCGGGGCGGTGAGCACGACCTGCCCGTCCACCCCTGCTGTCTTTCGTCCGGCATTGATCTCCGTCGCCCGCCGCACGCTGACCAGCGTGTTGGAAAGGCTCCGGAGCATCAGCTTCTGCAGGTTCCTGACCTTGGCCAGGTCCCCGTCCCTCGATGCCGTGAAGATGCGCTGGCGCAGTCGACGTACGTTCTCCCGCGCGCGGTCCCAGTCGATGCTGTCCCAGTCCGCGAAGAAGCCGCCCTCCGGTCCGTTCACCCCGAGCGCCGCCGGGGCGTCCAACTTGTCCTTCGGTACTGCCGCTGTTGCCATCGTCCCTCCCCACAGGCTCACCCGGCTCACGTCTGCGTCCTTTCGGACCCGGGCAACAAGGCCCGGTATCCGGCGAGTTGGCCAGGACCGCAGCGGAGAGGCCGCCGCACGTGCTGTCCCGGTTTCCCCTGGCCTTTCGGCCCACCGGCCTTCGCTTCTTGAGCCGTCCTGTCCCGCCGGAGACGTCAGCCTTCCTCACGGTCGGCCCACCACCGCCCCGCCAAGGGCAGCGGCCTCCGTCGGGGTTTCCACGTTCCGCGCATGCGAGATGCGGCCGGGGTGGGCGCCCTCTATGCCCCGGGGCGGCGGTGTCCACCCGGGCGGCGTGAAACATCCGCCCGGCGCCTGCCGCCTCACAGCGGCCCGCCCTTCACCCCGCTGCTGCATCCCACCGGCGGGGGCTTCTCTCACGAGACGTCATCGAGGGTTCACTGGTGTTCGCCCGTCCGGCCTTCCCCTTGCCTGTCACCCCCGGGTGGAACGGAGGTCCTTGGGCTTCTTCCTGGAGCTTCGCACCCCGCCGTTGCCAGCGACGCACGTCCAGGCGAGGACGGGTCATCGGACACGAACCCGGGACTACCCTGTCATCGGCGTCACCGCCGACCCCCTCTCCAAGAGCATCCACTCAACACACGCGACCTCGTGTCGCACACTCACCTGGAAAGTGCCTCCGACGGACGCGGGAACGAGGGCCTAGACAATCCTCATTCTCGCTGGTCAGGGGCACTTTCTGCTCTTGGGGCCACTCGTCGGACAACCTGCTCGGGTAACTCCGCGAGGTTGGCTACGCGGATTCCACCACACGATGGTGATGAGGCAAACGACCCTGACCGCACCCCGGGTCCCGTTCTTTACCGTGCGGGCGACCTCATCACTGCGAGCATAGACGGACACGCGACGGCGACCGGGGAGTACCCCAAGGGGGTACGCCCGCTTCACCTGAGGGGTGCTTCTCTCCTCGCACCCAACCGGACCCTCGGCAAGCCCCGATGCCGCTGGTCAGGAGTACTTCTCGCAGCTGTGATCAAGCCGTGGACCGCCCGGTTCGTGAAAGCCCGAGGCTAGGGATCATCGGGGCATGAAACCCGGCTTCTGCTCAGCGAGCGAGTGAAGCCGCGCGAGGTAGTCCTGTGCCCCCGGTTCGGAGCTGTACCGGCGCCGCATCTCGGCAGCGAGTTCGCGGCTGGTCATGATGAGCGACGGCACCGACTGACGGTCCCCTTCGAGAGCCCGCTCACCCATGATGAGTGCCTGCTCCAAGTCGCCCTCACGCGCCGCCGTGACTCCGAGCGTGACCCGCGCTTCCGCGTTGCGCATTGGCGAGCGCTCGGTGCCGTCGAAGTCCGTTCCTGCCCTCAGTACCTCTTCGGCGAGCGTGCGCGCGAGCTTGTCCTCACCGACCAGGCGATAGCAGTCCATCGCGTAGAAGTCGAACTTGGCTGGGTCCACCACGAAGTGGTTGTCCAGGCCGGGGTGCCGGCGCGGGGCCGGAATGCCTCGGGCCGCGCCGACGCATGCTGGCTGCCGATCGCACGAGGTCTCACTCCGCACGGGCTCAGGCACTCCCACAAGACAGTCATGGAGGAACTCGGGACCCCACCCAAACTCATGGACGAACGAATGGGACACGAGGACGGTTCAGTGCAAGCCCGCTACTCGCACATCACGGCGCGGATGAGGAACCGGCTCATGGACGAACTGACCGAGCAGTGGGAGGAAGCGTTGGCGGCACGGTCTGCCATGCACGCGCGCTCACCGGTGCGCGCGCTCGATGTGCTGCTGAGAGCGCGTCAGGCGTGACGCTCGGGGAGTCGATTTCCTTGATCCACTCCCCGTTCACTCCCCAGGGACGCTATGGAACGAGTCAGGGCCGGTTTCCCATGGAGGGGAAACCGGCCCTGAGCTGCTGTTTTGGCTGTCGGGGTGGCGGGATTTGAACCCACGACCTCTTCGTCCCGAAGCAACTTGGGTATGGGTGCTGCCTTGGGTTGGTGCGCCTCTCACCTGCGCTGACGGTCCGCAGACGTTCGCCCTCGTCCGCCGTTGTTCGTCGGCGTCGTCACGCAGTTAGACACTCAGCCTTGCTCCTTCTGCCGTGTGGGAAACACCGGTGCAAGGGCGCTGACGGCTGTCCTACGATGAGTCTGCCTGCGTCGGCTGGCGTGCTGTAGACCCGCAGCACCGGCCCGTTGTCGAGGGGACCAGCCCGTTCGAGCCGGGCCAGGTGGGCTGACATCTGATGAGCGGTTCGATAGCGGGGTTCGTCTGTGCCTCAGGGTGGGGCCACGGATCGGGAACAGCTCGAACGGCTGCTGGGATGGTGGCGACGACACGTCGTCGGCCGCTCTCGCTGCACTCCGCGCTGGCGCTTCATACGTCGTCTGGGACGGAACAACGTCTCCCAAGTCGCTCGCGACGGTCTCGGCCGTCGACTCCGGCACACCCTTCGGAGCGGCATCGAGACCTCCGGCTTGGCCCGGGCCGTGCAACGCCTCGACCTATACAGCCGACCGGTTCGACTGGGGCAGATCAGGACTGCCGACGGATCGTGGATCTTCATGCTGTTTCTCGGTGCGGACGGCAACACGCTGGTGGCGTGCACTGGCGTTCGACAATCCCAACCAGGCGCGGCACGACCAGGCACCTGCTGAACCCGCGCGGCCAACACGCTTTCCAACTGTGGTGGTGGTCCTGGGGGCTTGGACGGGGCCGTTCGCCTGCGTTCATGGGCGGTCGATCGTCTGAGCGTCTACCGACTCTGGTCCCGTCTGAACGTCCGTGAACGGCGCTGAATGAGACGGAAACTGGGACGGGAGCGCGCTCCCAGCCTCAGGGCCTGAGCCGGTTCTGCTGAGGGTCGAAGCAGACCAGCCTTATTGAGTCTGCAAGGTCCGCCGCGTAGGTGGAGGCCTCCTCAGCCATGCTCCATCATCGGCCCCGTCGACCAGGGGGAGGTGTCCTCCTCGTCCTCGGTCAAGTCACACCACCGCTCCAGGAGGCCGGCCACGTAAGCCGCTATGCGTTCGGTCGGCGGATGCTCAACATCCGTGTCGACGTAGTGCTCATAGAGGTTCGTGAACGCTCGTGGGGCCGCCTTGTCGTCCGCTGGGCGCGCGCCCTCCCACACAGCCAGGTCGTAGCTCATGGCCGGAGGCTCTCACGCCGCACTGGCAGTTGGGCCTCGCTCTCCGCCGAGGGTGCCATTAGCTTGGGAAGCTGAGCTGGCCTGCGGGCGGTTGCATGGCTGACCTGGGCTGGAGTGCTGACGGCGTCCCATCGCCTGGCGGGTTGGTGCCCTGGTGTTCCCTTTGGTTCCCCGGACGGTCTGGCACGTCTACTTCCTGCGGACGGCATCGGCCTCATTGCGGGGTGACATCTTGCGTCGGATCAGTCCAGACGCGAGTCGGAATGTCACCTTGCTAATAATCCACCCGTGTAAAGTCTCTGATACAGGCAGTATGGCGGCGAGGCAGGGACGAGCAGGCATGACGGAGCCGACGAAGGCATCGAAGAGCACGACGGCGCGCATCGTCTGGGACACGGCGGACAAGTACCTGCGCAACATCGTCGATGAGGAGGACTACGGCGACTACATCCTGCCGTTCACGGTGCTCCGGCGGTTGGAGTGCATGCTCGCGGACACCAAGGACGAGGTGATCAAATACGTCGACGCGCTCAGCCGCATGCCTCAGCATCTGATCGACATCGCAGTCAAGGACCGGTTTAAGCTCAGCTTCTACAACGTCTCGCCGCTCGACCTCGCCACGATCGCATCGGTCGATGACAACGTCGAGAAGTCACTGAAGAGCTACATCGATGGGTTCTCGAGCAACATTGCCGACATCTGGGTCGCGTTCGACTTCGCACGGCGCGCGAAGGTGCTCGCCGAGGCGAACCGGCTGCACGCCGTCGTCAAGCACTTTTCGACCCTTGACTTGTCCCCGAAGGCTCTCGCTAATACGGCCATGGGTGACGTCTTCGAGGACGTCATGTACCGCGCATTCAATAAGAAGGGGAAGGCCGCAGGTGCCTTCTATACGCCGCGCGATGCGATCAAGCTCATGGTCGACGTGCTGATCGCCAACGACGACGACACGCTCGCTGGGGAGAGCACCTTGCGCTCGATCTACGACCCGACCGCTGGATCCGGCGGCATGCTGCTAATCGCGCAAGAGGCGCTGAAGCGCATGAACCAGAAGATCGACGTAACGCTCTACGGCCAGGAACTTATGCCGTCCGCATTTGCCCTCGGCAAGGCGGATCTACTCATCCAGGGCGGTCGACCGGACGCGATCCAGCAGGGCAACACTCTCACCACAGACCTCCACGACGGTCAGACCTTCGACTACGTACTCTCTAACCCGCCGTTCGGCAAGGACTGGTCGGCGGATCAGAAGTCAATTCGCGAACAAGTGAAGGTCTCCGGGTCGCGATTTAGCCACGGTCTGCCGAGCACCAGCGACGGTCAGATGCTGTTCCTCGCGCATTGCGCCTCGAAGCTCAGCCCGCCCAGCAAAAACGGCCAGGGCGGCCGTGCCGCGGTAGTCTCCAACGCCTCTCCGCTGTTCGCCAGCGATAAGGGGCCGACCGCTATCCGGCAGTGGCTTCTCGAAGAGGACCTCATCGACGCGATCATCGCCCTGCCTGCCGACATGTTCTACGGCACTGGGATCGCGACCTACGTTTGGATCCTGGACACGAACAAGGATGCTGAGCGCAAGGGCAAGATTCAGCTCATCGACGCCTCCGGTCAATGGGAGCCGATGGTGAAGAACATGGGTGATAAGCGGCGCAGGCTGACCAAGAGCGGTCGTCTTGCTGTGCTCGAGGCCTATCGCGCGTTCGACAGTGCGGACCCGGCGATCTCGCGTGTGATGAGTCCTGACGACTTCATGTTCCTCGATGTGCCGGTAGCCAAGCAGGCGCGCCTCGCAACCCACGTTGACGACAGCGTCATCGACGCCCTGCGTGCCCATCGCGACTTCACCGACGCGCACATCGCGGTCCTCGAATCGCTTGACGGCACGCCGTGGAACGAGCTCCCGAAGGCGCTCCCTGCTGCCGCGAAAGCGGCGGCGATCAAGGTATCGATCGGTTTCATCGACGCGGCGATGAAGGCGATGGGCGTGCCCGACGACGCCGCACCGCTTGCCGTCGACCGCAAAGGGAACCCGGTCGTCGCAGATGGCTGGAAGATCACTGAACGCGTCCCGCTGAGCGAGGACCTCGACGACCACATGAAGCGCATGGTGCTGCCTTTCGCGCCCGATGCGCTGTACGACGCGAACAAGGCCAAGGCAGGTAACGAAATCGCGTTCACGCGGATCTTCTACGTACCCGAGGAACCGCGCCCGCTGGCGGAGATCGACGCCGAAGTGCAGCGAATCATGGGCGAGCTGGCGGAGATGTTCGAGTCGGTGAGCCACGAGTGAAAACTGCGCCGCTTTGGTCGTTTGCCGATATTCGACCGTCAAACGTTGACAAGAAGTCTGACCCGAACGAAATTCCGGTCCGCCTCGTCAATTACACCGATGTTTACTACCAGAAGATTATTACATCGGAGTTGGCGCTGATGGGCGCCACGGCGTCGGATGAGCATATTGCTCGTTTCGGACTGCGCGCCAGCGACATCATCATCACCAAGGATTCAGAAACACCGGATGACATCGGCATCCCCGCCATCGTTGAATCTTCCACTGAAGATATGGTATGCGCCTATCATCTTTCGCTTCTCCGGCCGTATTGCGAGCGGATTCATCCGAAATTTCTGTACTGGTATCTCGAATCCGATGCAGCGAAGGGATATTGGCTAAATAGTGCCTTCGGTGTGACTCGCGTATCTATCTCGTTGGGCACGGTGTCTCGACTTCCTGTTCCCGAATTCGACCGTGAAACGCAGATCGCTATTGCTGGCTATCTCGACCGTGAGGTCGGTGAGATTGACTCGATGATCGACAAGCTCGATCGACTCAAGGCGCAGTTGTCTACGCTGCATCGCACGTACCTTGTCGGGCTGGGGAAGCGACTCACTGAGGCCGAGGCCGGCGATGTCATCAAAGTCGGGCTGATGCTAACGAAGCAGTCACGAGACCTCCGTGAGGGAGACGGCGTGGTGACAGCTTTCCGTGACGGACAGGTCGCTCTACGTTCCCGTCGGCGGGAAGACGGATTCACCATGTCGTTCAGCGAGCACGGTTACCAGGGTGTGGAGCCAGGTGACTTCGTCTTCCACGGACTCGATGGTTTTGCAGGCGCGGTAGGCGTTTCGGAAGACCGTGGCAAGGCCAGCCCTGTTTACCATGTTTGCACGGCGACGCCGCTTGCATCCGAGCGGTTCATGGCTTGGGCGCTGCGCGCGCTCTCTGCGAACGGCTTCCTCGAGGCCTATGCCTCCTCAGTCCGGCAAAGGTCGATCGATTTCCGGAACTGGACGACCTTCGCCGGGCTCCCGATGAACTATGTGCCCCTCGACGAACAGCTCCACGTCGCTGATCACCTCGACGATGTTACCGGCCGAATCGACGCCATGCTTGCGAAAGTCGCCGAACTCAAATCGCTGCTCCTCAAGCGTCGCTCAGCACTGATCACTGATGTCGTGACCGGACGGAAGGAAGTCGCCTGATGGGTCACGCACAGCTGATGGAGTCCGAGTTTGAGAGCAACCTCTGCGATGAGCTCGCGGAGCGAGGCTGGCTGTACGAGGGCGACGGGAAGCTGCCCGGCTGGGACGTCGGTCTCGCGATGATGCCCGCAGACGTGCTGCATTGGCTCAGCACTCAGTATCCGGATGAGTATGAGAAGGCCGTCCCCGGCGATTTGGTCGACAGTCAGCGGACCGATGCTGAGCGCAAGCTGCTCGACCACATCACCAAGGAGCTCGCCAAGGCCACGCGGATGGACCCGACGACCGGACACCCGGTCGGCGGGCTGCTCGGCGTGCTACGCAAGGGCTTCTCTTACGCCCAGATCGGCCGTCCGGCCGCGAAGTTCGGCCCTCTGATGGCGTTCCCGCCGGCGAACCCGAACCTGACCGAGGTCGTAGAGGCGGCCGCTTCTGCCCGCCTGCGCATCCTGCGCCAGGTGCGCTTCGACAAGACCACCAACGAGAGTATCGACGTCGTGCTCCTCGCCAATGGCCTGCCGGTCGTGACGATGGAGCTCAAGACTGACAACACCCAGACCGTCAACCACGCGATCCGCCAGTACAAGGAGGACCGCAAGCCCGGGAAGAACCGTCCGCTGCTCGCGCCCGGGCGTGCGCTAGTGCACTTCGCGGTCTCCAACGACCTTGTCTATATGACGACGAAGCTGCAAGGTGGGGACACGGTGTTCCTGCCCTTCAATCAGGGCAACGAAGGTCACGCGGGCAACCCGCCCTCAGGCACTGGTTCGTCGACGAACTACCTGTGGCGCGAGATTCTCGCGCGCCCGATGTTCACGCGCATCCTGAAGGACTTCGCGCTCTTCGAACCACGCAAGTCCGGGAAGAAGAGCGAGGGCCGACTGGTCTTCCCCCGCTTCCACCAGCTGCGCGCGGTCGAGCGAGTCATCGCCGACATCGAGTCGAACGGCACGGGCAAGCGCTACCTGATCTGGCACTCGGCCGGCTCGGGCAAGACCAAAACGATCGCCTGGCTCAGCCACCGCCTGATCCGCCACATGAGCGCCGACTCACAGTCGACCTTCGACTCGGTCATCGTTGTCACCGACCGGACCGCCCTCGACGAGAACATCCGCGAGGACATGAGCCTGGTGCAGTCAAGCCAGGGGCTCGTCGTCACTGTCGGCGAGAAGTCCGGCGCGAAGTCGCCGCAGTTGAAGAAAGCGCTCCTCGAGGGTGACCACATCATCACCTGCACCCTGCAGACGTTCCCCGAGGTCATGAAGCTCATCGAGGACACGGAGGACCTGCGCGGCAGGCGCTGGGCGATTGTGGCGGACGAGGCGCACTCGTCCCAATCAGGCTCCACCGCGCGCCAGCTCAAGGAGCTGCTCGCTGACGTGGACCTGGACCCCGACGAGGACGACATCGGCGCGGACGACCTGCTCAGGGCGAAGGACTCGGCGATCGCGGCGTCCAGCAACATCACCTTCGTCGCACTCACCGCGACGCCTAAGGCAAAGACGCTGCGCCTGTTCGGCACCGAGCGCGACGGCCGGTGGGAGGCCTTTGATACCTACACGATGGCCCAGGCGATCGAAGAGGGTTTCATCCTCGACGTGCTCGCCAACTATTCGACCTACGACATGTTCCTCCGGGTGAAGAGAACGCTTGAGGGCGAGGATTCCGAAAGCGAGATCCAGGTCAACACCGGCGAAGCGGTCTCCAACATCGTCCGCTACGCCCGCCTCCACCCGACCGCGATCGCCCAAAAGGTCCGGGTTGTGGTCGAGCACTTCCGGCGAAACGTCATGCATATGCTCGACGGCGAAGCGAGGGCCATGGTGGTGACGAGCACACGTATGGAGGCTCTGAGCTGGTCGAAGAAGATGGACGCGTACATCGCGTCCCAGGGGTACGACGATATGACCACGCTGGTGGCGTTCTCGGGCTCGCTCACTGACGAGACCGGCGAGAACGTCACCGAGGTCTCACTCAACGGCCGCAGCGACGTCGCCAAAGCATTCCGCGAGGAGGGCATCTACCGTGTTCTCATCGTCGCCAACAAGTTCCAGACAGGCTTCGACGAGCCCCGCCTCATGGCAATGTACGTCGACAAGAAGCTCTCCGGCGTCGCCACCGTTCAGACCCTTTCGAGGCTGAACCGCATCTACCCGGGTAAGACCGCTCCCATGGTCGTCGACTTTCGCAACACGCCGGCCAGTGTCCAGGAAGACTTCAAGCTCTACTACTCCGACGCCCACGTCGACGGAGACATCGACCCTAACGTGCTGATCACGATCGGCGAGCGGCTCGACACGGCCGGACTCTACACACACGAGGAGATGAACGCCGTCGCCGACGCATTCCTCGCTGATGCCGGCGGCGAGGCGATTGCCAAGGCGTTGTCGCCGATAAAGAACCGCTGGAGCGGCCAGTGGCGTCAGGCAGTGCTGTCTAAGGACAAGGCTCAAAAGGAGACGCTGGAGGGCTTCCGTGCGGATGTGCTCAGCTATCGCAATGCCTGGCAGTTCCTCAGCCAGATCGTCGACTATCAGGACCCCGAACTGCACCGCCGCGCGATCCTAGCGACGTTGCTGGGGCGCAACCTCCGCACAGACGGCAACGACTACGACGACAGCTACCTCGAGGGTGTGCAGCTCTCAGGCGTCAAGCTCGTGCCGTCCGCTATAAACGAGGATCACTCATTGAGCGAGGGCAGCGGCGCAGGTATCGCGCTCCCGAAGTTCGACGGTGAGCACAAGTCGGGGAGCGCGCCCAAGCGCGGACCGCTCGACGAAGCAATAGACCGGGTGAACGAGATGTTCCAGGCCAAGGGCGTGGACGTGAGCCCGGAGAGCGTCTCCGGCTTCATCACGACGTTCTGGGGCTTCCTCGACGCCAATGAAGAGGCCGTGGCGATGGCGAAGAACAACACTGTCGCGCAGCTCAAGGCGTCGGAGGGCTTCAGTGGGGCCGTCGGTCTCGCGGTGCTGAGGACGGTCAGTGAGTCCCAGGAGATCCAGTCCTACATGACGGACCCCGCGTTCCTTGGGCAGATCGCGGATATCGCCGCGGACGCCCTCCACGCGCAGCACCGATCCGATTCGGATGCGGGCTCTCAGGGAGAGGGCGCAGGAGCATGAGTGAGGCCGGACAGGCAGGCTTCGGCGATGTCATCCGCGAGGCCCGCAAGAAGCAGGGGTGGTCACAGATGGAGCTCGGCGAGAAATCGGGGCTGTCACGCCCGACCATCGCGCGCGTCGAGGCGAATAACGATGTCACGACCGCGACCATCGCCAAGATCGCGCAAGCGCTGGGCCTGACGCTCGAGTTGAAGGATCGCGGATGAAGCCGCGGCGAGCGTACCAGGAGGCCTACGAGACGCCGGCCGGGTAACGGAGCACGGTCCCGTCGCAGGAAGGGCTGGTGTGGGATCCGAGTCGGCTCATCACCCGATCGTCGACATTGGACACAGCACGAGCCCCTTGGGAATCCACGGGGCTCGTGCTGTGCTCACGCACTCAGGCGTGACACGGGGTCGCACGTCAGTGCCTGGACTAGCTCGCCGTCGAGCCCTGATGACGATCTGCCTGGTGAGGGCCAGTGCGAGCGGGGCCATGCTCCATTCACCACCCACCCCCAGCTCCTATCCCGTCCGCCGTCGACCCACACACCGTGGAGCTGGCGTGGTTCCTGGCGTCCAGGTGGAGCGCGCCACTGTACGAACGACCTGGACGCCAGGGGCCGCGTCTGCTCGGCTCTGCCTGGGTCGACGGTGGACGGGATAGGATCCCCCCACGCACGCCAATACGTGCCCGCGGTCGGCGGCGGCGCTCCCTCCATCCCGGTGCCGGCCGATCCCCCGCCGGAGGCATTGTTCTGACCTTGGCTGTGCTATCTCAGTTCAGCCCCGGCCTGGTCTTCGCCCTCTTGTGGGCGCGGGTGGGCGACGGCGCGCGGCCCCGGTGACGAAGGCAAGGAGGGGCGGCGCGGCGGCGACCAGCCGGCGCCGCCGCGCTGTGCGCGGCATCTCCGATCTTCGATCGGACTGCTTGCAGTTCAGGAGGCCGGGAGCGACGGCGAGCGAAGCGAGCCCTTGAACCAGTAGAGAAAGTTGTAACTCAGTCGTGCGCTTAGGTCTTGTCTTGTCTCGGTTGATGCTTGACGCAGTGGCTTCACTTGATGCTTGACACCGCTTGCCTCGGCTTGGCTGTGCGCGTCCTGATTGGCGTGCGCGGGGAGGGCCGGGGCCGTGCTGGTGGAGCTGAGCGTGGTTGAGCATTGCTATCACGCGGCCACGGGGTGCCAGCCTTGGACGCGTCCACCAATTTAGGTTTGCGCTATATGACGCGGCGGGCTTCATAAAATAGAGAAGTTAGCCTTGACGATTTAGCCACGTCCTTGGTCCCGAAGATACGCTCCATCTCGTCTTCGATTTCCGTGATCCGCGCGATTACCGTGGGATCCGATGCGATGGCTGGAGGAAGTTTTGTGGATCGAGTAGGGCGAGCTGACACGATTTGGGTCGCGTTTACGCGCGCAGTTGCGAGATTGGCTTCGTTCAGATACGCGCCAGTCAGAATTGCACCTTCAAGATCAGCTTCGCTGAACGTTACGCTAATTAGGTTTGTATCGGTGAGGTCCGCGAGGTCTAGATGAGCACTCGTTAGGTCTGCGCCCGTCAGGTCAGCACCTGAAAGGTCAGCTCCTAGTTTGGTGTTTTTGAGTTGAGCGTGACAGAGCCTGGCACCTTGTAGGACAGCATTGAAGAAGTCGCTCTTTTCAGCTTTTACGTACCTTAGGTCAGCGTTGCTGAGGTCAGCACTCCTGAGGATTGCCTTGCGCAGATCTGCATGTCTGAGGTTGGCATTCATCAAGTCTGCCGCCCCCATTCGGGTCTCCAGGCACTTCGCGCGTTCCATGTAAGCACCCGTCAGGTTAGTTCCCCAGAGGTGTAGGCCAGTTAGGTCTGCTTGGCCGAGGTCGACTCCTGCAAGATGAAGCCGCGATAGGTTGACCTGTACGGAAGGGTCAGTGTGGTGCCGGCAAACAGCATCGGTCAGTCCTGTCAGGGCCTGCTGCACATCGTCGGCAGGATAGTCGGGAAGAAGTTTCGGTGTAACACCGGGGGCGGTATCACCTCTCCGTGCTGCTTTGCGTGCCGCAATGATCCGTTCACTTCTGCTATCGCGTAGCCTCCCTCCTCTGTCGCTGTCAGGCACCGAGGGGGACGCTTTTCTTAGGTGAGGTGCCCAGCGTGAGTCGGATATAGGACGGGCCGCATCTATTCGGTGTGGGGCATGTTTGCGTAGAAAGGATGCCAACACTTGGGCTGCGTGGTTGGCCTGAGTGGGTGAGTCATGGATGATCTGCTCCAAGGCGAGTACTCCGCCGATTCGCACGTACGGTTCGTCTGACCCCAGACGTTCAAGCGCTTTAGTGAATCGGTCTGTGACCTGGCCACGGCGTGTGAGTCGATAGGTGAACGCTGTGTAGATCAGGGCAACGCTTGCTCCGAGCACGGCCAGAAATTGCACTACGGCCGTGCGGAAGCCAGTAACGAGAGCAGCGGAACCGGATTGAAGATCCTTTCGGCTCAAGTACTCCCCGTCCACCAGCCAAGGGCCTCGCCAGAGCAGTAGCAATGCTCCAGCGAGCAAGGCCGTGAGCACAATGCTCATGAGGAGAAGGCGCACGTACCGAAATCCCCGATTTTTTCGCATGGTTCATCACATCGCGTTCGGGCTGCAGAATCACGACAAACGCTGGAATCCGTGACCTAAACCTGTGGACGTGTGATCACTTAGTAGGGCCGCATGACTCGGGAAGCTTGAAGTCGTAGGCGCAGGCTGGCAGTGCTCCGCCTTGGCGATGGGCGAGCGGTAGGAAGATCGCAGGTCGGATCGTCCATGTGATGCGGGTCTGAGCATGGGTGATCGTGACTGTGCAGGGCTCGGAACGTAAGAGGGCTTGCCGGGTTGCGATGCGTCCCTGGGAGAGCCAAGCCCACGCCACGTCGGAAGCGTCGGAGTCCAGAGCCGGAGAGATCGTGCGGAGCGTCACCGCAACCCATCTGTCTGCCTGAGAAGCCGAGTAAGCGTCTAGAGACGCTCGGAGCGTCGGCCGATCCTCCTCGGTGAGCTCCTGAGTCCAGCACTCGCACCAGTAGCCGTGGCGGGGTTCGTTCGTCAGCACGGGTGGCCTCCCGTACGTACGTCGGTGAAGAGCTCCGCGGTGACCGTGTGGCCGCCGTCGCTGTCGTGGACCACAACCCGGTGGGCGATCGCGGTGACCATGCCGAGGCCCCGGCCGTGCTCGGCCTCCTGGTCCTGGTGCTCGACCTTCGGGACCGCGCCGGCCCCTCCGCCGTCTGTGACCGACAGGGCGATCACCTGCGCCGACACCGCCAAGGCCAGGTGGAAGCTGCCGGAGTCCCGGCCGCTGGCCGTGTGCAGGATCGCGTTCGCGCTCAGCTCGCTCACGATCAGCTCGGCGTCCTCCGCCATCGGCGATCCGCGCAGGATGTCGCGGGTCCAACGGCGGGCCCGGCTCACCTCTTCTGGGAAACCTGGGCAAGTGAGCCCCCAAACCCGGGCTGCACTCGTATACTCGTGCATACAAGTTCCTTCGTGCTGGTAGGCCGCCATGTGCAGCGGGTTCGGGCTAGACGAGTTGCACGCCGTCGTGGGCGCGGATGGCCGGCGGGGACGTTGCGTCGAGTGCGTCCAGGACGCGGATGGCGTACGCCTCGTCGGAGAGTTCGGAGACTTCTTCGCGGGTGGCCCAGCGCAGGGCGCGGGTTTCGTCGCCAATGGTGGGCGTGCCGTCGGCGGCTTCGCAGCGGAAGACCAGCGAGACGATCAGGCCCGTCATGTTCTTGTAGACGCCGGTCAGGGTCGCGGGAAGTGCGATCTTGATGCCGGTTTCTTCGAGGACTTCGCGTTGAAGGGCCTCGGGGATGGTCTCCTCGCGTTCGAGGACGCCGCCTGGGGGTTCCCACTTGCCGTTGTCGCGGCGCTGGATGAGGAGGGCCCGGCCCTGGGCGTCGACGACCACTCCGGCAACGCTCACGGAGTGCGGTCGGTCAGTGCTCACGTTCCTCGGCCCTCTCGGCTGGCTAGGCTCTCCACCGTAGCAACAAGACTCGCCCACTCGTCTAGATACCTAAAGGAGTACGCGTGAGCCCTCTTTCTTCCGGCCTTCTCGGCGATCTCGACCCCACGAGCGATCGTGCGGTCTTCCGGCAGATCGCCGACCAGCTGCGTGAGGCAATCGACCGTGGGCGATTCCGCGAGGGCGACAAGCTGCCCTCGGAGGCCGACCTCGTCGATCACTACGGGGTATCCCGTATGACGGTCCGAAACTCCTTCTCCATCCTCCAGGGGGAAGGGCTCGTGCATGCCGAGCACGGCAAGGGCGTCTTCGTCCGGCCCCGACCGCCCGTACGGCGTCTCGCCTCCGACCGGTTCGCACGGCGGCACCGGGAACAGGGCAAGTCCGCCTTCATCGTCGAGGCCGACGCCGCCGGCAGTCACCCGCAGGTCGACAGCCTGGAGGTCAAGGAAGAGAAGGCCAGTCAGGACATCTCCACCCGGCTCGGGTCCGTACGACGCGTACTCGCCCGGCGGCGCCGGTATCTCCTCGACGGGCGACCGGTCGAGTTCGCCACCTCCTACCTGCCCCTCGACATCGCCCGCGGCACTCAGATCGCCGAACCCAATCCCGGGCCTGGCGGCATCTACGCCCGCCTCGAAGAACTCGGCCACCGCCTCGACCACTTCGAAGAGGAGATCCGTGCCCGGATGCCCTCGCCCGCCGAGGTGAAGACCCTCCGACTGGCCTCCGGTGTACCCGTAATCCACCTCATCCGGACCGCCTTCGACACCGAGGGGCGAGCCGTCGAGGTCTGCGACACCGTCATGGCGGCTGACGCATACGTGCTGTCGTACCAGCTTCCGGCGACCTGATCGTCATGGTTTGTGGTGGTGCGCGGGGACGGTTCTCGGACTCGTACACCTCAACAGGCATACTCGTATAGACGAGTGGGCAAGTTGAGTGGCAGAGTAGTCCGCGTGATCCCGAAGATCGGGTTCGCAGGACGCATCATGTATAGACGAGTAGATAGGGGAACTCCCTTGCGCACCATCCGTGTTGAGGCCTCCGCCGCGACGATCCTGCTGACCGAGGCTCCGGAGCCGAAGGTTCGCGACCGTCAGACCGGCGAGCGGGCCATGGACACCGTCAGTGGTGAGCCGCTGATGACGATCGGCGTCGTCTACATCGAGGAGGGCGAGTCGTCGCTGATCAAGGTCACCGTTCCTGAGGGCGGTATCTCGGAGGGGCTGGCGCTCGGGGCGCCGGTCTCGCTGCCGGGGCTGATCGCCCGGCCCTGGGAGAGCGTGTTCAACGGGCAGCAGCGCCACGGCATCGCCTTCCGCGCCGCCGCCGTCACCCCGGCCGCGTTCCCGGCTGCTGCTACCGGGGCCGCTGCCTGATGTCCGACCTGACGACACTCCTGGAGGTGGGTGGTCCTGTCGCCGCACTCGGCGGTGGGGCCGCCTACGCCCGGGCCAAGCACCCCGGGGTCTACTGGTCGACCGTCGGCCTGCCGATATCCACGGCACGGCTGCTCAGCTCGTACAGCTCGGTCATGGAAGCGTGCGGCCTGACCGTCGCACCGTCCCGACTGCGTGTGCTGGCGGTCAAGGCGACCACCCGGCGCGAGATACGGCCCGTACCGCCGCGTCGCGGCATCATCCGTCCTACGTCGACCGGGCTCCGGTTGCGGCTTCGGCTCGCCCCGGGGCAGGAGCCCGCCGACGTCGCAGCCTCCGCCGAGCGACTGCGCCACGCCTGGGGCGTTCACGCCGTCTACGTCACTACCGTCAAGCCCGGTGTCGTCGAACTGCGGCTCGTCGGCTTCGACGTCCTGCGGCAGGTTCGGATGCCGCGCAAGGTCGACTCGGGGTACCTGCGTATCCCGGTCGCCCTGCGCGAGGATGCCACCGCCTTCGTACGCGACTACCGCACCATGCCGCACCAACTCACCCTCGGCGCCACCCTGTCCGGCAAGTCCATGTACCTGCGCCACCTGATCACCGGACTCGCCCCGCAACCGGTCGCCCTGGTCGGCATCGACTGCAAGCGGGGCGTGGAGCTGGCGCCCTTCGCGTCCCGGCTCTCGGCCCTCGCCACCGATCCGGAGCAGGCTGCCGAGCTGCTTCCTGTGCTCGTCAAGGAAATGGAGGACCGCTACGACCTGATCAAGGCCCGGCAGGGCATCGCCCCGGACATCCCCGACGAGGAGATCACCTCCGACGTCTGGGGCCTGCCCGAGCACGAACGCCCCACCCCCATCGTGCTGTTCGTCGACGAGGTCGCCGAACTCTTCCTCATCGCCACCCGCAAGGACGAGGACCGGCGCGACGAGATGGTCACCCAACTCATCCGCCTCGCCCAACTCGGCCGCGCCGCCGGCATCTACCTGGAGGTCTGCGGGCAGCGCTTCGGCGCCGAACTCGGCAAGGGCGCGACCATGCTCCGCGCCCAGCTGACCGGCCGCGTCTGCCACCGCGTCAACGACGAAGCCTCCGCCAAGATGGCCCTCGGCGACATCGCCCCCGAGGCGGTCATGGCCGCCTGTGCCATCGCGCCCGAACGCCCCGGCCTGGCAGTCGCCGGTGACACCTCCGGCGGCTGGTCCCGCATCCGCACGCCGTATCTCTCCCTCGGCGATGCCGCCGAGATCTGCCGCGACTTCGCGCACCTGCTCCCCGACCTGCCCGCACTCAAGCCCTTCCGGCCCCGCGTGCCCGTACGACCGATCGAAGCCCCGGTACCGCAGGTCCAGCCGCGCCCGATCACCGACTGACCTTCCCCCCTCCCCAACCGGTCGGCGTGACCGCCTCACGCCACGTCCCTACCCCTCCCATGCCTGAACCCGGAAGGAGCCGCTCATGCGCGCCCAACTAGCCCGCGTCGACGCGGTGCTCGTCCAGGCGCTGATCGCCGCCGCGCTGTCATTCGCCCACATCCACGACATCGCCTCGGCGGCCGGACAGGACGGATGGAAAGCGTGGGCCTATCCCGTCTCGGTCGACCTGCTGCTCGTCGCCGCCTGGCGTCGACTCCGGTCTGGTGAGGCGAAAGCGTCCGGGTGGTGCTGGTTCCTCATCGCACTCGCCGCATCCCTCGGCGCGAACGTCGCCACCGCCGGACTCCTCGACCTGGACCACGTGCCGGCCTGGCTGCGCATCCTCGTCGCGGGCTGGCCCGCGGTCGCCTTCCTCGGCGGAACGCTCCTCGCCCACTCCGCCCCGAGGACGAAGCCGACCAACGACACCGAGGCCATCGAGGACCAGGAGGACGCGCCCGAACCCGCCCCCGAGTCACCCGCCCAACCAGCCATCGAAGCTCGGCCCGAGCACCCCGCCGTACCCGTCCCGACCGCCCTGGTCGACCACGCCCGCAAGGTCGCCGCCGAACACCACACCCGCACCGGCGCCCCGATCGACACCCCAACCCTCCGCGCCCGCCTCGGCGTCCCCGAGCCCATGGCCGAAGCCATCGCAGCCCAGCTCTGAAAGGAGAGGCCACATGCCCGCCAACCGCCGCTTCCGCAACGTCACCCGCATCGGCCCGGTCCAGGTCGCCACCTCGTACGACCAACGCGGCCGTGAGAAACACACCGCCGCCTGCACCGCCCCCCGTTGCGGCTTCTCCACCGACTACGACAGCCGCGCCGCCGCCGAACTGGCCGCCAACACCCACCGCTGCCCCGTCCGCTGAAAGGACCTGCACACCGTGACCGTCAGCCTGCCGCTCGTCGTCGTCCTCGGCTTCTTCGCCTGGGGAGCGGTCAAGTTCCTCGGCGTCCGCACCTGGGTCGTCGTACTGATCGCCCTCTTCGGCTTCTGGCTCTCGCAGACCTTCTTCGCCCCCGCCATCGAGTCCGGCACGCGTACCGGCGTGGACGTCATAAACGGCTCGCATGCCTAGACGAGTAGATGAGGAGAGTTCCGCCGTGTTCCTGCCCGAGTACCCCGACAACCCGACCCCGCCGCCCGCGCACACCCACGCCCCGACCGACCCGATGCCCGTACGGCGCTCGCTCCCGTCGGTCTCCATCGATCAGAAGACCGTCGTCGCCCTGGTCGTCGGCGGAGTCGTCCTCACCGCGCTCCTGGCGGCCGTCGCCGTCACAGCCATCTCCGTAGCCGTGGCCGCCGTGGTCCTGCGCTCCCTGCTCGGCGAGCAGCATCGGCGCTGAACCCCCGCCAGACCTCCGGGGCGGCGTCGCTCGACTAAGCATCACGCCGCCCCGGGGCCTGTTCCTCCCGACCTAGCCAGCCAGAAGGAGAAACGCCATCTTCACCCGCACCACCCGGGCCCCCCTCCCGGAACTCGCGAACCTGGCCTCGCAAGGCACGCTCCCGGGTATCCTCCGCCAGCTCTCCACCCTCGGCGGCTGCACCCACCCCATCCGCCTCGACGGTCACCGCACCGAGTACGACGTCGACACCACGACCGGCGAGATCGGCGCCGCCCTCCACCACCTCGACTCGACCAGCCTCCCGGCCGGCCAACTCCTCGTCCGCTGCAACAACCGCCGTACGACCCGCTGCCCGGCCTGCGCGGAGGTCTACCGTCGCGACACCTTCCACCTGATCACCTCCGGACTGCGTGGCGGCAAGGGCACCCCGGAACAAGTCGGCGCCCACCCCCGCGTGTTCACCACCTTCACCGCCCCCGGCTTCGGCCCCGTCCACAACCGCCGCACCGACGGCCGCCCCTGCCGCTGCGGCGTCCACCACGACCAGGACGACGAGAACCTCGGCACCCCGCTCAACCCGGACACCTACGACTACGAAGCCGCCGTCCTCTGGAACGCGCACGCCGGTCAGCTCTGGCGGCGCTTCTCGACGTACCTGCGCCGGGAGGTCGCCAAGCGCGCGGGCCTCTCCCAGCGCAGGTTCCGCGACCACGCGCGCGTGTCCTTCGCCAAGGTCGCCGAGTACCAGAAGCGCGGTGCCGTCCACTTCCACGCCGTCATACGTCTCGACGGCCCGGGAGGCGGTGACACCCCGCCCCCGACCTGGGCCACCGCCGAGCTGCTCACCGACGCCATCGGCGCTGCCGCGACCAAGGTCCGCGTTGACGGCCCGGTCATCGACGGCCGCGCCCACACCTTCACCTTCGGCCGCCAACTCGACGTCCGCACCATCCGATCCGCCGACTTCAACGACGGCCAGGAGCTGACCGAGCGAGCCGTAGCCGCGTACATCGCCAAGTACGCGACCAAGGGAGCCGAGACAGCTACGGGAGCTCTCGACCGCCCGCTCAAGTTCGCCGCCGAGCTGGCCCAGCTCGACATCAGCGACCACGCCCGCCGCCTGGTCCGAACTGCCTGGACCCTCGGCGCCCGCAAGGATCTGGAACACCTCCGCCTGCGTGCATGGGCCCACATGCTCGGCTTCCGCGGCCATTTCTCCACCAAGTCCCGCCGCTACTCCACCACCCTCGGCGCCCTCCGCGAGGCTCGCGCCGAATGGCGCCGCGCACAGGCAACAGCCAACAAGCCCAGCACTGACACGACATACGTCCTCGCCCACTGGGTCTTCGCCGGCACAGGTCTCTCTGCCACCGAAGCCTGGCTCGCCGCGAGCCTCCACGCTGACGCGGCTCCTTCAGAGCCCCACTCCAACCGCCCCGACCAGGAAGGAACCGTTGCGTGACCACGGCCGCGCCCGAACTGCTCACCGTTCCTGAGGTCATGGCCCGGCTCAAGCTCGGCCGCACCAAGGTCTACGACCTGATCCGTACCCGGCGCCTGGTCTCCATCAAGGTCGACGGCTGCCGCCGCATCCCCGACACAGCCGTACGCGCCTTCATCCGGGGCCAGATGGGAGAAGCCGCCTGATGACGAAGCGTCGTAGCCGTGGTGACGGCGGCCTGCACTGGGATGAGAAGAGACAGCGTTGGATCGCCACGGCGAACCTCGGCTTCGACCCGAGCGGCAAGCGGATCGTCAAGCGGGGGAGTGGCAAGACCAAGACGGAAGCGAAGAACAAGCTCAAGGAGGTGTTGCGGGACCACGAAGACGGCCTCGCCATCGCACCTACCAACTACACGGTCAAAGACGCGGTGACGGACTGGCTCACCTACGGCCTGGCCGGCCTCGACCCCAGCACCATCGAGACCACAACCCTCCTGAGTCAGAAGCACGTCATCCCGTCGCTCGGCGCTCGCAAGCTCCGTGACCTCAGCGCTGAGGACGTAGACCGCTGGCTGGCTACCAAGGCAAAGACGTTGAGCACGCGCACACTTCAGGGCCTCCACTCCTGCCTGAACCGCTCGGTCAAGCGGGCCATGGCGCGGGACAAGGTGAAGCGCAACGTCGTCGAGCTGTGCTCGGTACCCCAGGGGCAGGCGGGGCGCCCGTCCAAGGCGCTCACCTTCGCCCAGGCGGAGGCCGTCCTCAAAGGGGCCGAAGGGACCTCGATGTACTCGTACATCGTCGTCGCGCTGCTGACCGGGGCCCGTACCGAAGAACTGCGCGCCCTCACCTGGGATCACGTGTTCTTGAAAGGCCGTCCCGAGTTCGACCCGCCCCAGCCTCCGCACATCGCCGTGTGGCGGTCTGTCAGGCGGAGCGGTGACACCAAGACCCGCAAATCTCGGCGCACCCTCGCCCTGCCGGCGCGCTGCGTCGCAGCTCTCTGGCAGCAGTTCGAAGACCAGGGCTGGGATCGGCTCGCCGCCGATGACGCTTGGGAGGAACACGGCCTCGTCTTCTCCTCGACCGTCGGCAAGCCGCTCGACGCTGCCAACGTCCGCCGCGCCTTCCGTCAGGCGCTCAAAGACGTCGATGGGGTCGACGCCGCCGAGTGGACACCACGGGAGCTCCGCCACAGCTTCGTGTCGTTGCTCTCCGACCGGGGCGTCCCGTTGGAGGAGATCTCCCGGCTCGTCGGACACTCCGGGACGGCGGTCACCGAGGAGGTCTACCGGAAGCAGATTCGGCCTGTGATTCAGACCGGCGCTGTGGTCATGGACGGCATCTTCAAGCGGGACTCGAAGCGATAGTCACGCAGATAGACACACATGCAAAAACAGGTGAGGCATCTACCGAAGTGGTAGGTGCCTCACCTGCTGTTTTGGCTGTCGGGGTGGCGGGATTTGAACCCACGACCTCTTCGTCCCGAACGAAGCGCGCTGCCAAGCTGCGCTACACCCCGATGTCGCTGCTTGTCCTGCTTGTCGCGGCGACGACGTTTACTTTAGCCCACTGGTGGCTGGAGACGAAATCCGGTTTTCGCGCGGTGGTGGGCGCGATGGCGGAGGGGGTTCGGGCGGGCGTGGTCGAGGGCTACGAGGAGGATGGCGAGGGCGTAGAAGGAGAGGCCGAGGAGGAGGGCGTTGGCGAGGACGCTCTTGTAGCCGTGGAGGTCGACGTCGAGGAAGGCGTAGAGGTAGCGGGCCGGGGTGCCGGGGAGGAGCAGTTCACCCCGGGTGAAGGAGAAGGCCAGATAGGCCAGGGGGTAGAGGAGCCAGTTCGCCGCCCGGCGGAGGCGGAAGCCGCCGGGTGCGGTGAGGAACAGCCAGTCCACGACCGCCGCGATCGGCAGCCCCGTGTGGAGGGCGTGGTTCGCAAGGGACTGCCAGCCGGTCGGGGGAGCCGCTTCGCCCGTCATCGAGAACGGGGTCGTCGCGTCGGCCAGGAGCAGGTGGTACACCGAGCCCGCGAGCAGGACGTACAGGAGTGTCGCGCCCGTCAGGGCGGCCGGCAGCGGGCGGCGGGCGCTCCACGCGCGCTTCGCCGACAGCACGGACACCAGCGCCAGCAGGATCGCGCTCTGGATCGAGAAGTAGCTCAGCACACGGGCCGGGCTCCCGAGGAGCAGGTCGATCGTGACGGCCGCCGCGGCCGCGAGAGCGACCAGCAGGCGGTACACGGCGGCCAGGGGGCGGCGTACGGGGGCCACCACCGCCGTGGCGGGGACGCGGGAGGGCAGCAGCGCGGGCATGCCGGGGATCGCGGGAAGGTCCGGGATGTCCCTGGGTATCGGGGTGGTCATGCCGTCACGCTAAGCACCCCGGACAAAAGGGGCGATACGGGCGGGCCGTGCGGGTTACCCCACGGCCCGAGCACCCACGGCCCGAGCACCCGCGCCCGGCACCCGCGCCCGAGCACTCATGCCCGAGCAGCACCCGCGCCCGGCACCCCTACCCGTGCACCCCTGCGGAAGCTACCCCCGCGCCACCAGCGTCAGCAGCGTCGCCTCCGGCGGGCACGCGAACCGTACCGGCGTGTAGCGGTTCGTTCCGCACCCCGCCGACACGTGCAGATACGACGTCCTGCCCTCGGCCGTGTGCGTCGACAGACCCTTCACCCGTTCCGTGTCCAGGTCGCAGTTGGTGACCAGCGCCCCGTAGAAGGGGATGCACAGCTGCCCGCCGTGCGTGTGGCCGGCGAGGATCAGCGGGTAGTCGTCGGCGGCGTACGCGTCCAGGACGCGCAGATACGGCGCGTGGACCACGCCCATCGAGAAGTCCACGTTGGACGACGGGCCGCCGGCCACCTCCGCGTACCGGTCGCGCTTGATGTGCGGGTCGTCCAGGCCGGTCAGCTCGATCGACATGCCCTCGACCTTCAGGGTGCCGCGGGTGTTGGTCAGGTCGAGCCAGCCCGCGGCGTCGAAACCGTCCCGCAGTTCCTCCCACGGGTTGTGGACCACGCCCACGGCGGGCGGGTTGCCGTTCAGACCGTGGCGGCCGCTCGTCTTCTCCAGGAGATAGCGGGCGGGGTTGCGGGGCTTGGGGCCGTAGTAGTCGTTGGAGCCGAAGACGTACGCCCCCGGGAACTCCATCAGCGGACCCAGCGCGTCCAGGACCTCCGGGACGCCCTCGGGGTCCGAGAGGTTGTCGCCCGTGTTGATCACGAAGTCGGGGCGCAGGCCCGCCAGTGAGCGCAGCCAGCGCTGCTTCTTGCGCTGACCGCCGACCATGTGGATGTCGGAGACCTGGAGCATGCGCAGGGGACGCATGCCGGCAGGGAGAACGGGGACCGTCACCCGTCGGAGGCGGAAGGAGCGGGCTTCGAAGCCCGCCGCGTACACCAGACCGGCGGCGCCAGCCGCCGCGATCGACAGAGGTACTCCGTATCGCGCGCGCATGGCCCCATCGTGTCAGACCCGGCAAGTACCCTGTCGTCCGCCGTCGTTTGAAGCCGGCCCCCGGGCGGCCCCCTTAAATCGATGGGCGTCCGGCCTCGCGCACCTGCGAGAATCAGTCACATGACCACCAAGCTCAAGTCGAAGCTGCAGGAAGACCTCACCGCGGCGATCAAGGAGCGCGACGAGCTCCGCTCCTCGACGCTGCGCATGACGCTCGCCGCGATCACCAAGGAGGAGGTCGCGGGCAAGGAGAAGCGCGAACTCTCCGACGACGAGGTCCTCAAGGTGATCACCAAGGAGGCGAAGAAGCGCCGCGAGGCGGCGGACGCGTTCGCCGAGGGTGGTCGTGCCGAGTCGGCCGAGCGGGAGAAGGCGGAGGGCGAGGTCCTCGCCACGTACCTGCCCAAGCAGCTGTCCGACGAGGAGCTGACCGACATCGTCGCCCAGGCCGTCCAGGAGGCGAAGGCGGCGGGTGCAGAGGGGCCGCGGGCCATGGGCGCCGTCATGAAGATCGTGAACCCGAAGGTCGCGGGCCTGGCGGAGGGCGGCCGAGTAGCCGCCACCGTGAAGAAGCTGCTGGCCGGCTGACCGACCGCGCCGAACGGCGAACGGCCCCTTCACCGTCGTACAGAGATCTCTCTACGACGGTGAAGGGGCCGTTTCGTCTAGCGGCTAGCCGTTGCGGCCGCCGTTGCCGTTGTTGCCCTGGAACAGGTCCTCCGGGATCGAGAAGGTCGGGTCCGGGAAGGCCCCGCCGTCCGTGCCGCCGTTGTTCTGGCCGCCGTCGTCGTCTCCGTTGTCCCCGTCGCCGTTTCCGTTGCCGTTCCCGTTTCCGTCGCCGTCCCCGTTGCCGCGGTCCGGGTTGTCGGGGGGGAGCTGAATGTAGTTGAACTGCGGGGCGTCCTTGCCCGCGAGGGCGCCGGTCATGGCGTCCTTCCAGATCGGGCCCGGGACCTTGCCGCCGTAGACGAGGTCGTTGTACTCGCCGCCGATCGTGATGTTCTTCATCTCGACCTTCTGGGAGGCGCTGCCGACCCAGACCGCGCCCGACAGGTTCGGCGTGTAGCCGACGAACCAGGCGTTCTTGCGGGAGTCCGTCGTACCCGTCTTACCGGCGTTGTCACGGTCGGACAGGCCCGCCGTCTGGCCGGTACCGGAGTCGACCACGCCCTTGAGGAGCTGGTTGACGGTGTCCGCGGTCGTCTCGGACATGGCCCGCGAGCAGGTCGACTTGGGCACCTCGAGCGACTTCTGCTGCTGGGCGACGCGCTGGGTGATCGACTCGATGGCGACCGGCGTGCAGTACATGCCGCGGGAGGCGAAGGCGGCGTACGCGGTTGCCATCGTCAGCGGGGAGATGCCCTTGGAGCCCAGCGCGATCGCGGGCACCTCGGGCAGTTTGTCGCCGTTGCCCTGCACGACCTGGAGCTTGTTGGTCATGCTGACCACGGGGCACAGACCGATGTCGGAGATCATCTGCACGAAGTAGGTGTTGACCGAGAGCTCCATCGCCTTGCGCAGGCGGTAGGGGCCCTTCTCCGACTCCGACTCGTTCTCCAGCTTCTCGCCCTTCAGATTGACCCATGGCTTGCTGTCACAGGTCTGGACGGGGCTCGGGTACTCCATCTGGTACGGCGACGAGTACTCCTGGTTGGCCGGCCGGCCCTCCTCCAGCGCGGCCGCCGCGACGAACGGCTTGAACGTCGAACCGGTCGGGAAGCCGTAGTTGGAGCCGCCCATGCCGTAGCCGACCGAGTAGTTGATCTCGGTCTCGTTCTTGCCGTAGCCGTACGGCTTCGACTGGCCCATGCCGACGATCTTGCCGGTGCCGGGCTCGACGAGGGTGGCCGCGGCCGCGACCTTGTCCGACTTGTAGACGTGGTCCTTGAGCGAGGCCTGGACCGAGTCCTGCGCCTGCGGGTCGAGGGTGGTCTTGATCGTCAGACCGCCCTGGTTCCAGACCTTGGCGCGGTCCTCCTTGGTCTTGCCGAAGACCGGGTCGTTCTTGAAGACGGCCTCGACGTACTTGCAGAAGAAGCTGGCGCCCTTCGCGGCGGTGATGCAGCCGTTCTTGGGCTGGCTGACCTTGAGGCCGAGCTTCTCCTCCTGGGCCTTGGCGGCCTCCGCGCGGGAGATGTCGCCGACCTCGGCCATGCGCTGCAGCACGATGTTGCGCCGCTTGGTGGCCTCGGCCTCGTCGTTGATCGGGTCGTACCGGCTGGGCGACTGGACGATGCCCGCCAGCAGCGCCGACTGGGCGAGGGTGAGGTCCTTGGCGGACTTGGAGAAGTAGCGCTGGGCGGCGGCCTCGACGCCGTAGGCCTGCTGGCCGAAGAACGTGATGTTCAGGTAGTTCTCGAGGATCTTCTTCTTGCCCAGCTCCTCCTCGACCTGGATCGCGTACTTCAGTTCGCGGATCTTGCGGCCGAGGGTCTGCTGGGTGGCCTGGGCGACCTTCGTCGGGTCATCGCCGGCCTCCTCCACGAAGACGTTCTTCACGTACTGCTGGGTGAGCGTGGACGCGCCCTCGGCCACCCCGCTGCTCTGCACGTTCTTGTTGAGCGCGCGCAGCACGCCCTTCAGGTCCACCGCGCCGTGCTGGTAGAAGCGCGAGTCCTCGATCGCGACGATCGCCTTCTGCATGTACGGCGAGACGTCCTTGAGCTCGACGACCGTGCGGTCGCGCGAGTACACGGTGGCGATCTGGCCGCCCTTGGCATCGAGGATCGTGGTCCGCTGGCTCAGCGGCGGCGTCTTCAGATTGGCCGGGAGCTCGTCGAAACTGTCGACCGACCCCTTGGCCGCGAGGCCCAGTGCACCGAAGGCGGGCAGCGCGATGCCCGCCAGCACCGCACCCGAGAGCACGCTGACACCGAGGAACTTGGCGGCCTGCTGGGCGGGGGACAGGCCGCCACCGGAGCGCTTCTTCGACATGGGGGCAGCCTAATCCGTACTCATGAGCGTTCGGAGGGAGCGCTTGCTCCTCGGGATGTTCGGCAGGCTTTTCGCGCGCATGGCAAAGAGAGCGCCTACCTTCTCATTCGCCGGACATGCGCGCAGGCCTTGGCCTAAGCTGCTCTCAACTGTCACAGCAGTGCGGTCACGTATCAATACGTCCGGCGACCCCGAATCGTTCCGGAGGTTCCCAACTTTTTGATGGGGACGTGTCCGAATCCGCCTTGTGTGTCACCTGGTGCCCGTTGTGGCTCAACTGAACTGTCCCGCTTTGCCGGGATGATCACGCATGTCGCCAGCTCACTCCCCCGGGTGATCTGCCGCTTACGCATAGTCCGTTCGGGCCATTCAAGATTGGGCCCGAAGGGGGTGTTGCGCTGTGCCCACCTTCCGTAACGTCCTCAACTGGCGGCGGTGAATATGCCGCTGCCGCCGTGGGGGAGCCTCGATTCGGGAGAGGACGGCGCCGGTATGGGCTGGGTAACCGACTGGAGTGCGCAGGCGGCCTGCCGCACTACCGATCCAGATGAGCTGTTCGTTCAAGGAGCAGCGCAGAACAGGGCCAAGGCGGTGTGCACCGGATGTCCGGTGCGCACGGAGTGCCTGGCCGACGCGCTCGACAACCGCGTCGAGTTCGGCGTGTGGGGAGGCATGACGGAGCGGGAACGCCGTGCGCTGCTGCGCAGGCGGCCCACTGTGACCTCCTGGCGCCGGCTCTTGGAGACCGCGCGTACGGAGTACGAGCGAGGGGTCGGCATTCTGCCCCTCGACGACGATGAGGTGTACGAGAACTACGCGGCGGTGGGCTGAGGGCGAGACCCCTGGGGGTCCCTCCGCTCCGGCTCAGCCGTCCGCGGTCTCGGGCAGCTCCGGCCGACCGGCCGCGAGCCGTGTTCCGATGTCTCGCAGCCCCGCGAGGTCGTGTACGTCGCCGGGCAGCGCGGCCACCTCTGCCACCGCCACTTCGGGGTGGCGCGCGGTGAAGCGGTCACGCGTGCGCTGCTCGCGGGAGAGCAGCCGCATACGCTCGGCATGCAGCCTCAACAGGCTTGCGGTGAGTTGTTCGACGGTCCGGTCCGCGGCAGGGGAGCCTTCGGCGGACACCGGATCGGATGCGGGGGACTCTGAACTGCCGTCTGTGTCGGGAGAGTTACGAACTCCAGCTTTCCCGTCCTCCTGATCGACAATGCGGGACTCCTCAAGATTTTCCGCGGCGGCGAGTGCCCGCTCGGCCGACAGCCGGGCGGCGCTGCTGCCGTGGACCCGGTTGAGCACCAGCCCCGCGAGCGGCATGTCCTCGGCGGCCAGCCGCTCCACGAAGTACGCGGCCTCCCGCAGCGCGTCCCGCTCCGGCGCCGCGACGACCAGGAACGCCGTGCCGGGCGCCTGGAGCAGTTTGTACGTCGCGTCCGCGCGCGTGCGGAACCCGCCGAACATCGAGTCCATGGCGGACACGAACGTCTGGACGTCCTTGAGCAGTTGGCCGCCGAGCAGCTTGCCCAGCACGCCGGTCATCATCGACATCCCGACGTTCAGGAACTTCATCCCCGCCCGGCCGCCGACCTTCGCGGGCGCCAGCAGGACGCGGATCAGCTTGCCGTCGAGGAAGGACCCCAGCCGCTTGGGCGCGTCCAGGAAGTCCAGCGCGGACCGGGACGGCGGGGTGTCCACGACGATGAGGTCCCACTCGTCGCGGGCCCGCAGCTGGCCCAGCTTCTCCATCGCCATGTACTCCTGCGTGCCCGCGAAGCCCGCCGAGAGCGACTGGTAGAAGGGGTTGGCGAGAATCGCGGAAGCCCGCTCGGGGTCCGCGTGCGCCTCGACGATCTCGTCGAAGGTGCGCTTCATGTCGAGCATCATCGCGTGCAGCTCGCCGTCGCCCTCGACGCCCTTCACCCGGCGTGGGGTGTTGTCGAGGGAGTCGATGCCCATGGACTGGGCGAGTCGGCGGGCCGGGTCGATGGTCAGGACGACGACCTTCCGGCCGCGCTCGGCGGCCCTGAGACCCAGCGCCGCCGCGGTCGTGGTCTTGCCGACGCCGCCCGAGCCGCAGCACACCACGATGCGCGTCGCCGGATCGTCGACCAGCGGGTCCAGGTCGAGCATGCGCGCGGGGGAGAGACGGTGGTGCCGGGCCTGCCCCTCGACGTCCGGACTCATGACATCCCCTGCTTCCGCAGTTCCGTGGCCAGCTCGTACAGACCCGCCAGGTCCATGCCCTCGGCGAGCAGCGGCAGTTCGTGCAGCGGCAGGCCCAGTTCGCCAAGCACCGCGCGCTGTTCGTGCTCCAGCGCGTACCGCTCGGCGTACTCCTCGGCCTGGGCCAGGAGCGGGTCCACCAGCCGCTCGGCATGCCCGCCGCGCCGCGCCCCGCCGAGCCCGGCGGCGGACAGCGACTGTGCGAAGGAGGAACGAGTGGTGCCCCGGACGAGTTCCAACTCGTCCGCGTCCAACACCTCCGGGCGCACCATGTTCACGATGATCCGCCCCACCGGCAGCTTCGCCGCCCGCAGTTCGGCGATCCCGTCCGCGGTCTCCTGGACGGGCATCTCCTCCAGCAGCGTCACCAGGTGCACGGCCGTCTCCGACGACTTCAGCACCCGCATCACGGCCTGCGCCTGGTTGTGTATCGGCCCTATCTTCGCGAGTCCCGCCACCTCGTCGTTGACGTTGAGGAAGCGGGTGATGCGTCCGGTGGGGGGTGCGTCCATCACGACGTGGTCGTAGGCGAACCGCCCGGACTTCTCCTTGCGCCGCACCGCCTCGCAGGCCTTGCCGGTCAGCAGGACGTCCCTGAGACCGGGCGCGACGGTGGTGGCGAAGTCGATGGCGCCGAGCTTCTTCAGGGCGCGCCCGGCTCCACCGAGCTTGTAGAACATCTGGAGGTAGTCCAGAAGGGCCAGTTCGGGATCTATGGCGAGGGCGTACACCTCCCCGCCGCCCGGTGCGACCGCGATTTTTCTCTCCTCGTAGGGCAATGCCTCCGTCTCGAAGAGCTGTGCGATGCCCTGGCGGCCCTCGACCTCGACGAGAAGCGTCCGCTTCCCCTCGGTGGCCAGGGCCAGCGCGAGGGCAGCGGCCACCGTCGTCTTACCGGTACCGCCCTTGCCACTGACGACCTGGAGCCTGCTCACGTCATCGAGCGTAACCATTCGATGCGGGTACCAACCGGCAGGCTGTGGATACTGCGCTTTTCCGGGGGGTGGCCCCCGGACCCCCAGGAGCGGAGCCTGTGTGTGGTCAGCGGCTAAAGTCGGCCACATGACCAAGTGGGAATACGCAACCGTGCCGCTGCTCGTCCATGCCACGAAGCAGATTCTGGACACCTGGGGCGAGGACGGCTGGGAGCTCGTCCAGGTCGTGCCCGGGCCGAACAACCCCGAGCAGCTGGTGGCCTACCTGAAGCGGGAGAAGGCGTGAGCGCGGTCGAGGCGAAGCTCGCCGAGCTCGGGCTGACACTGCCGGAAGTGGTCCCGCCGCTGGCCGCGTACCAGCCGGCCGTGCAGTCGGGCGTGTACGTGTACACCTCGGGCCAGCTGCCGATGATCGAGGGCAAGCTCCCGGTCACCGGCAAGGTGGGCGCGGAGGTCACCCCGGAGGAGGCCAAGGACCTGGCCCGCACGTGCGCGCTGAACGCCCTGGCGGCCGTCAAGTCGGTCGCCGGTGATCTTGACCGCGTCAAGCGCGTGGTGAAGGTCGTCGGGTTCGTGGCGTCGGCGTCGGACTTCACCGGCCAGCCGGCTGTCATCAACGGCGCGAGCGAGCTGCTGGGCGCGGTCCTCGGCGACAAGGGCGTCCACGCGCGCAGTGCGGTCGGGGTGGCGGTGCTGCCGTTGGACGCGCCGGTGGAGGTCGAGGTCCAGGTGGAGCTCACCGAGGCATAGCCGCACCTCCGGGCCCCTCTCGAACATTCGCGCACCACGGGATAGCCTCCGCCCATGGCGAATGGGCAGTGGTTTCCGCAGGACTGGCCGGAACGGATCCGTGCGCTCGCCGACGGCACGCTCACCCCGGTCGTCCCCAAGCGCGCGGCCACGGTCATGCTCCTCAAGGACACCACCGCGGGCCCCGTCGTGCACATGCTGCGCAGACGCGCCTCCATGGCCTTCGCCGGAGGCGCGTACGCGTATCCGGGCGGCGGCGTGGACCCCCGCGACGACGACCACCAGATCCGTTGGGCGGGCCCCACGCGCGCGTGGTGGGCCGAGCGGCTCGGCGTGGACGAGGCGGAGGCCCAGGCGATCGTCTGCGCGGCCGTACGCGAGACGTACGAGGAGGCGGGCGTCCTGCTCGCCGGACCCGCCCCGGACTCGGTGGTCGGTGACACCACGGGCGAGGACTGGGAGGCGGACCGCCGGGCCCTGGTCGCGCGGGACGTGAGTTTCGCCGAGTTCCTGGAGCGTCGCGGCCTGGTGCTGCGCTCGGACCTGCTGGGCGCCTGGACCCGCTGGATCACCCCGGAGTTCGAACCCCGCCGCTACGACACCTGGTTCTTCGTCGCCGCCCTCCCCGAGGGCCAGCGCACCCGCAACGCCTCCACGGAGGCGGACCGCACGGTGTGGATCGGACCGGCCGAGGCGGCGGAGTCGTACGACAAGGGCGAACTGCTGATGATGCCGCCCACGATCGCGACCCTGCGCCAGCTGACGCCGTACGACACCGCCGGCGAGGCCCTCGAGGCCGCCCCCGCCCGCGACCTGACCCCCGTCCTGGCCCGGGCCCGTCTGGACGGCGACGAGATCGTGCTGTCCTGGCCGGGGCATGACGAGTTCACCAAACACATCCCGACCGGTGGAGCCCCCGCATGACGGACGCCGCAGCCCTTCCCGGTCAGCCGAGGGGCGGGGTGCTTTCGGGCCCCGCCACCCCGAGGGCCGTCAATGTCCTCGCGCCCAACGCGTCCGCGATGACCCTGGACGGCACGAACACCTGGATCCTCGCCGAGCCCGACTCCGAACTGGCCGTCGTGGTCGACCCCGGGCCGCTGCACGAGGGGCATTTGCGCAACGTCGTGGACACCGCCGAGAAGGCCGGCAAGCGCATCGCGCTGACCCTGCTGACGCACGGTCACCCGGACCATGCCGAAGGCGCCGTGCGGTTCGCCGCGCTGACGGGCACGAAGGTGCGGGCGCTGGACCCGGCTCTCCGGCTGGGCGACGAGGGGCTGGGCGCCGGGGACGTGGTCGGGGTCGGAGGCCTGGAGCTGAGGGTCGTACCGACGCCGGGGCACACCTCGGACTCGCTGTGCTTCCATCTCCCGGCCGATCAGGCGGTTCTGACGGGGGACACGATCCTGGGACGCGGTACGACGCTCGTGGCGCACCCTGACGGCCGCCTGGGCGACTATCTGGACTCCCTGAGGCGTCTGAGGTCCCTCACGGTCGACGACGGCGTCCACACCGTCCTCCCGGGCCATGGGCCCGTCCTGGAGGACGCACAGGGGGCGGTGGAGTTCTATCTCGCCCACCGCGCCCACCGGCTCGCCCAGGTGGAGACGGCCGTGGAGGACGGGTACACGACGCCGGGCCAGGTCGTCGCGCACGTGTACGCGGACGTGGACCGGTCCCTGTGGCCGGCGGCGGAACTGTCGGTGCGGGCGCAGCTGGACTATCTGGAGGAGCACGGGCTGATCTAGTGCCGCGGCAGGCAACGTTTGCCCCGTCGCGACGCCCGGCACGCACTCTCGCCGCACCGGCCGAAAGCCCAAGTACGTCCAGTACGAGGGCTTCCGGCCGGCACGCCGAGAGCACGCACCGGACGCCGCTCCTTGACGGGCAAACGTTGCCTGCCGCGGCACTAGCGGGGCGGGACGCCTCCGCGTCACGCGCGCGCGGGCCTAGTCCGGACGCGGTGCCTTCACCCCGTGCACGCGCCTGTACTCCTCCGCCAGCCACGGCCCGAGATCGTCGACGTACGACATGAGCGCGTCCCGGTCGCCGCGCGGCGCGTACCCACGCACCGCGGCCGCCCGCATCTGCGCGGCCCGCCGCGGGTAGTACGCGCCGAACGCCTCCGCCATCTCCGTCAGATCGCTCGTCCAGCCGTTCCAGCGGGGCATCACGAGGGTGAAGCCGGTGCGGACGAGATGGCGGGACATGAAGCGCACGAGGGGGCGCAGCGCCTCCTCGGAGTCGCCCGCGCGGGAGATCCGCTCACGCCAGCGCGGCAGCAGCAGGGCGAGGTCGCCGTTGGTCTCGCGGGCGAGCCGCGAGTCCGGGCGGTAGCGCGGCAGGTACTCGGCGAGGTCGTCGCCGAGCAGCGGGGTGCACAGACAGGCCACGAACCACCCCAGGTCGTACGTCTCCGCCTCGCTCAGCAGCCGCGCCCGGCTGTGGAGCAGCGTCCCGGCACCGTCGATCTCCGGGAACTCCTTGTCCAGCGCCGTGTCGAGCGCCCGGGCCGCCTCGCGGTCCGCGTCCGTCGGTTCCTCGTGCAGGGCGACGAGCAGGTCGAGGTCGCTGCGGCCCACACGCGCGGTGCCGCGCGGGATCGACCCGTAGAGGTACGCGCTGTGCAGTCGTGGCCCGAACAGGCCCAGCAGCCGGTCCCGCGCCACGGCGACGACCGGCCGGAAGGCGTGCGGCACGCGCGCGAGGGAGCCTTCGCGCTCGAGGTAGCCCTGGACGTCGAGACCCTTGCGCAGAACGGTTTCGGCCATGGGTTCACTGTGCCGCCACAAGGGGGCGGGAGCGGCGGATTTACGGCGCGGCCGAACGGGCGTCGGTCTCTGTTGCGCCGGTCCGGGAAATCTCAGCCCGTCCGGCGATTGAGGACGAGGCCGTTCAGGCCGAAGGGGGGTCTGGGGGCGCAGCCCCCGGGACAGCGTCGGCATGAGTCGGGCCCGCCTCATGATGAGACGGGCCCCCACAAGGCGTACGGCCAGGACCGAGCGTCAGCGAGAGCGCTTCGCGAGCCGCTCCACGTCCAGCAGGATCACCGCGCGGGCCTCCAGGCGGAGCCAGCCGCGCTGGGCGAAGTCGGCGAGGGCCTTGTTGACCGTCTCGCGGGAGGCGCCGACCAGCTGGGCCAGCTCTTCCTGCGTGAGGTCGTGGACGACATGGATGCCCTCCTCGGACTGCACGCCGAAGCGGCGGGAGAGGTCGAGGAGTGCGCGGGCCACGCGGCCGGGGACGTCCGAGAAGACCAGGTCGGACATCTGGTCGTTGGTCTTGCGCAGCCGGCGGGCGACGGCGCGCAGCAGCGCGGTGGCCACCTCGGGGCGGACGTTCAGCCAGGGCTGGAGGTCGCCGTGGCCGAGGCCGAGCAGCTTGACCTCGGTCAGCGCGGTGGCGGTCGCCGTGCGCGGGCCCGGGTCGAAGAGCGACAGTTCGCCGATCAGCTCGCCGGGGCCGACGACGGCGAGCATGTTCTCGCGGCCGTCGGGGGAGGTGCGGTGGAGTTTGACCTTGCCCTCGGTGACGACGTAGAGCCGGTCGCCCGGGTCGCCCTCATGGAACAGGGAGTCGCCGCGCGCGAGGGTCACCTCACTCATGGAGGCGCGGAGCTCCGCGGACTGCTCGTCATCGAGCGCCGCGAAGAGCGGGTTGCGCCGCAGAACGTCGTCCACGAGTTCTCTCCTTGTCGACCTGCTCAGGGGATCTTGCTCCCCCTTGGTACCAGGGGACCGTGTTCCCCATTTTGCCGGACGGTCCAAACAGTGTGATCTGTCACAAGGATGCCGCACAGGTGTCCCGGGGTAAGCGGCAGGGGTCCAATCGGGGGCCGATCTCCGGGGTCCGGGGCGATTGTCGGTGCCGGGCTCTAGGCTGGCCGGGTGTCCAAAACGCCGGTGAGAGCACAGGCCAAGGGGGCTGGGCGGGTGGCTGTACGTCGAGATTCCGCTGTGGGCGAACAGGACCCCGGTGGCGGAAAGAAAACGGCAAAAGTGACAAAGAAGGCTGCGGTGAAGAGGGCTCCGGCGGTGGTGAAGCAGGCGGCCGAGAAGAACGTCCCCGTGAAGAAGGCCGTGGCGGGAAAGGCTCCGGCCAAGACCGTCGCCGTCAAGCCGGCGAAGGCCGAGTCGCCCGCCGCGCTGGTGCGCCGGGCCCGCCGGATCAACCGCGAACTGGCCGAGGTGTTTCCGTACGCCCACCCGGAGCTGGACTTCGAGAACCCCTTCCAACTCGTGGTCGCCACGGTGCTGTCCGCCCAGACGACCGACCTGAGGGTCAATCAGACGACCCCCGCGCTCTTCGCCAAGTACCCGACCCCCGAGGACCTGGCCGCCGCCAACCCCGAGGAGGTCGAGGAGATCCTCCGTCCGACCGGCTTCTTCCGGGCCAAGACCAAGTCGGTCATAGGGCTGTCCAAGGCGCTGGTGGAGCAGTTCGGCGGCGAGGTCCCGGGCCGCATGGAGGACCTCGTCAAGCTGCCCGGCGTAGGCCGCAAGACGGCGTTCGTCGTCCTCGGGAACGCCTTCGGGCGGCCCGGCATCACCGTGGACACGCACTTCCAGCGGCTGGTGCGACGCTGGCAGTGGACCGCCGAGACCGACCCCGACAAGATCGAGGCCGCGATCGGCGCGCTGTTCCCCAAGAAGGACTGGACGGACCTCTCGCACCACGTCATCTGGCACGGCCGCCGTATCTGCCACGCCCGCAAGCCCGCCTGCGGCGCCTGCCCCATCGCCCCGCTCTGCCCGGCGTTCGGCGAGGGCGAGACGGACCCGGAGAAGGCGAAGAAGCTCCTCAAGTACGAGAAGGGCGGCTTCCCCGGGCAGCGGCTCAACCCTCCGCAGGCCTACCTGGACGCGGGCGGGAAGGCGGCGCCGCCGCTGGGGGCCGGATGAGGGGCGCCACCAGGGGCACGGGCCGGCCGGCACGGCTCCAGGAACGATCTCGGGGTGGCCGGGCGTTGGACTCGCAAGGACGGGGGTGGCGATGACGCGCGCGAGCAATGCACAGGGCGTGGCGCTCAGCAAGGAGGGTCTGCCGCAGTGGCTGGACCCGCTGGTGCACGCGGTGGAGACGGTCGAGCCGGTGCAGCTGAGCCGGTTCCTGCCGCCGGCGGACGGGGCGGGGCGGCAGTCGGCCGTACTGATCCTGTTCGGCGAGGGGGAGCGCGGACCCGAGCTGCTGCTCATGGAGCGGGCCAGCTCGCTGCGGTCCCATGCCGGGCAGCCCTCCTTCCCCGGCGGCGCCCTCGACCCCGAGGACGGCGACCCGATGGGCGACGGGCCGCTCAGAGCCGCCCTGCGTGAGGCCGAGGAGGAGACCGGGCTCGACCCGGCGGGCGTGCAGCTCTTCGGCGTGCTGCCCAAGCTCTACATCCCGGTCAGCGGCTTCGTCGTGACCTCGGTGCTGGGCTGGTGGCGCGAGCCGACCCCGGTCGGAGTCGTGGATCCGAACGAGACGGCGAGAGTCTTCACCGTTCCCGTGGCGGATCTCACCCATCCCGACAACCGGGCCACGACCGTCCACCCCAGCGGCCACCGAGGCCCGGCATTCCTGGTCGAATCGGCCCTGGTCTGGGGCTTCACGGCCGGAATCATCGACCGTCTGCTGCACTACTCGGGATGGGAGCGCCCCTGGGACCGGGAGAAGCAGGTCCCGCTCGACTGGCGGTCATGACAGGGTGTCTGCCGTGTTGTGTCGTGTGATGAGGCGAGGCCTGAACCGGTGAACGTGCTGGACATCCTGTTGCTGGTCGCCGCCGTGTGGTTCGCGATCGTCGGCTACCGCCAGGGCTTCGTCGTCGGCATCCTGTCGGTGATCGGCTTCATGGGCGGCGGTCTTGTCGCCGTCTATGTGCTGCCCGTCGTCTGGGACGCCCTCACCGACAACTCGGAGGTCAGCACGACCGCCGCCGTCGTCGCGGTCGTCGTCGTCATCGTCTGCGCCTCCGTCGGCCAGGCCCTGACCACCCACCTCGGCAACAAGCTGCGCCGGTACATCACCTGGTCCCCGGCCCGCGCCCTGGACGCCACCGGCGGCGCCCTCGTCAACGTCGTCGCGATGCTCCTCGTGGCGTGGCTGATCGGCTCCGCCCTCGCCGGCACCACCCTGCCGACCCTGGGCAAAGAGGTCCGTGGCTCCAAGGTCCTCCTCGGCGTCGCACGGGCCCTGCCCGAACAGGCCAACACCTGGTTCGCGGACTTCTCCTCGGTCCTCGCGCAGAACGGCTTCCCCCAGGTCTTCAGCCCGTTCTCCAACGAGCCGATCAACGAGGTCCAGCCGCCCGACCCGGCGCTCGCGGCCAGCCCGGTAGCCACCCGCGCCAAGCAGTCCATCGTCAAGGTCATGGGCACCGCCCAGAGTTGCGGCAAGGTCCTCGAAGGCACCGGCTTCGTCTTCGGCGAGCGTCGCGTCATGACCAACGCGCATGTCGTGGGCGGCGTCGACGAACCCACCGTCCAGATCGGCGGCGAGGGCAGGAAGTACGACGCGACGGTCGTCCTCTACGACTGGGAGCGCGACATCGCCGTACTCGACGTGCCGGATCTCAAGGCGCCCGCCCTCGAGTTCACGTCCACGGACGCCAAGAGCGGCGACGACGCGATCATCGCGGGCTTCCCGGAGAACGGCGGGTACGACGTCCGGGCCGCGCGCGTGCGCGGACGCATCCCGGCCAACGGACCGGACATCTACCACCGCGGCACCGTGCACCGCGATGTGTACTCCCTCTACGCGACCGTCCGCCAGGGCAACTCCGGCGGCCCGCTGCTCACCGCCGAAGGCGAGGTCTACGGCGTGGTCTTCGCCAAGTCCCTGGACAACGCCCAGACCGGATACGCGCTGACCGCGGACGAGATCCAGGAGGACATCGCCAAGGGGCGCACCGCGAACCAGCAGGTGGACAGCGACAGCTGCGCGCTGTGAGGTGGGAGGTGCGTCAGCCTCGAGGGTGACGCAGCCGTACCGAGACCCAGCGGGCCCGGCGGCGCAGAATGTGCGGAATGCCCACCCGGAGATCCGTGCCCTGCATCTGCGGGGCCCCTCCTCGCTGGTGGGGGCTCAGACCATGGCCCGAGCGGCGATTGCGTGCTGCGTCACTGTAGTCGTGCGTCCAGCCCATACCCCGACGTGTGCCCCTGCCCCAAGGTCGATAACCGCCCCCAGGGCCCCCAATTGGCCTATGCGCCGGGCAAGTGGCTGTTCGTCGTACAGGTGTTCAGATCCGGATACCGGGCGCGTCCACACGGTCACCGATCGGGCTCGGGATCCTTGAGTCAATTGATCGGTTCGGTCGAGAAAGCGACCGGATCCTCCTCAGCGCTGACGTCCTTCACCGGTCGGGCTCGGGGTCCTTCAGCCAGTTGATGAGCTCGGTCGAGAAAGCGACCGGATCCTCCTCATGCGGAAAATGCCCGAGTCCGTCGAACAGCCGCCAGCGGTACGGCGCTTCGACGTACTCGCCGGATCCGGCCGCGCTCCGCGTGCGCAGCACCGGGTCCAGCGAGCCGTGCAGATGCAGCGTCGGCACTCGCACCGGCCGCTTCATACGGCGGTTGAACTGGATGCCGTCGGGGCGGGCCAGGGAGCGCACCATCCAGCGGTACGGCTCGATCGAGCAGTGAGCCGTCGAGGGGATGCACATCGCGCGGCGGTACGTCTCCACCGCGTCGTCGTCCGGCAGGACAGGGCCCGACCAGTCCCGCATGAGCCGGGCGACCAGCGCGCCGTCGTCCGCGGTGAGCTGCCGCTCCGGGACCCAGGGGCGCTGGAACCCCCAGATGTAGGAACCGGCGCGCGTCTGCTTGACGTCCGAGAGCATCGCCGAGCGCCAGCGCCGCGGATGGGGCATCGAGGCCACCGCGAGCCGCCGTACGAGCTTCGGACGCATCGCGGCCGCCGTCCACGCCAGATAGCCGCCCAGGTCATGGCCGACCAGCGCGGCGTCCGGCTCGCCCAGGGAGCGGATCACCCCGGTGATGTCGAGGGCGAGGTTGGCCGGGTCGTAGCCGCGCGGGGTGCGGTCGCTGCCGCCGACGCCCCTGAGGTCCATGGCGACGGCCCGGAACCCGGCGTCGGCGAGCGCGGGCAGCTGGTGTCGCCACGTCCACCAGAACTGCGGGAAGCCGTGCAGCAGCAGGACCAGCGGGCCGTCGCCCATCTCGGCGATGTGGAAGCGGGCGCCGTTGGCGGCGACCTCGCGATGGGTCCAGGGGCCGTCCGGTCGTACTACTGAGGCAGATGTGGCGGGGTCCGTCATGACGACGAGCGTGCCACAGCTTCGATGGCCTCCGGGACACGGTCCTGCGTCAGCTCCGGCCGCGGATGCGGCTTGGCGTTCTGCAGGATGCTCGCCGACTCCTTCATCGACGCGGCGGTCTTCTGCGCGCCGCCGCCCTTCTTCGCCTTCTTCGCGAAGACCACGCCGATCAGCGCCAGCAGCCCCGCGATGAGCACGTTCGCCGCGAAGGACAGCAGGAAGCAGACCGCCAGGTTCCAGTCGCTCCAGGTGCGGATGCCGTACGCCAGGGCGAAGTTCAGCATCGGCAGCGAGAACACCAGCACCCCGCCGGCCACCATGAACGCGCCGCCGCTCGTCGCGCCGCGCTTCACGTCCCGCTTGAGCTGCGCCTTGGCCAGCGCGATCTCGTCGTGCACCAGCGCGGACATCTCGGTCGTCGCCGAGGCGAACAGCTGGCCGATGCTGCGTTCGGCGCCGACCGGGCTGCCGTCGGGTGCGCTCATCGCGTTCTCCCTGAATCTGCCGTGTGCCCGACTGGGAAGTCGTGGGCCGGAAAGTCTTTGTACCGTCCCGTCAGATCATGCCCGACGGTCGTCCTCCTCGCCTGCCCCGCCCGTCACTTCGGCAAGCCCTGTTCGCTCGGCGGCCATGAGTTCGGCGATCCTGCGGTGCTCGGCGGCCTTGTTCTCGTGGATCGCGGCCATGCGCAGGTGGTACGCCGGGTCGTCCTCCTCGTAGATGTCCGGGATGCCGTCGAGGTCGTCGTCGCGCTCCTCGGCCTCGACCATTCGGCGGTACTTGACGTTCCGGATCTTCAGCAGCACCGTGGCGAGGGTCGCCGCGATGAGCGAGCCCATCAGCACGGCCGCCTTGACCTCGTCCGTGAGCGTCGCGTTCCCGTCGAACGCCAGCTCCCCGATGAGCAGCGACACCGTGAAGCCGATGCCGGCCAGGACGGCGACCGCGAAGACGTCCGCCCACTCCAGGTCGTCGCTGAGCGATGCGCGGGTGAAGCGGGCCGTCAGCCAGGTCCCGCCGAAGATGCCGAGCGCCTTGCCGACGACGAGACCGAGGACCACACCGAGCGTCTCGGGCTTGGTGAACACATCGCCGAGCGCCCCGCCGGACACCGAGACACCGGCGCTGAACAGCGCGAACAGCGGTACCGCCAACCCCGCCGAGAGCGGACGTACGACATGCTCGATGTGCTCGCCGGGAGAGTGCTCCTCGCCCTCCCGGGGGGTGCAGCGCAGCATCAGGCCCATCGCGACGCCCGCGATGGTGGCGTGGACGCCGCTGTTGTACATCAGGCCCCAGATGACGAGCGCGAGCGGCACGTACACGTACCAGCCGCGTACGCCCTTGCGCAGCAGCAGCCAGAAGACGACCAGGCCGATCACCGCGCCGCCCAGGGCGGCGAAGTCGATGTCCGCGGTGAAGAACACCGCGATGATCAGGATCGCGAAGAGGTCGTCGACGACGGCGAGGGTGAGCAGGAAGGCGCGCAGGGAACTGGGGAGGGCGGTGCCGATGACCGCGAGCACGGCGAGTGCGAAGGCGATGTCGGTCGCGGTCGGGACGGCCCAGCCGTCGAGGGAGCCGCCGCCGGTGAGGTTGGTCAGGACGTAGACGAGGGCCGGTGCCGCCATGCCGCACAGGGCCGCGACGACCGGCAGCGCGGCCGCCCTGGGGTCCTTGAGGTCGCCGGCGACCAGCTCGCGCTTGAGTTCGATGCCGGCGACGAAGAAGAAGATCGCGAGGAGTCCGTCGGCCGCCCAGTGCGCGATCGAGAGGTTCAGGCCGAGCGCCTCGGGGCCGAGGTGGAAGTGGCTGACGCTCTCGTAGCTGTCGTGCAGCGCGGGGACGTTCACCCAGATCAGCGCGGCGACCGCGGCGACGAGGAGCAGGACACCGCCGACGGTCTCGGTGCGCAGCGCGTCCGCCACGAAGGTCCGTTCCGGCAGGGAGAGCCGTCCGAGGACCTTGCGGGTGGGGGTGGTGCGGGGCGCGGCCATCGGGGGACCTCCGGTCGGTGGACAGGGCGAAGCTGCTCGCCGACCAGACTTCCCGGCACACCTATGGGGTCACGCTTATTTTTCTTAGTTTACCTAAAAGGGGGCGCCCGGCGCGTTGCTCGCGCCGGGCGCCCCTTCTGGCGGGCTCGGTGGCTCAGTCCTCGCTGGGTGCGGCCGGCAGCTTCGCCTGGATGAGGTCCATGACCGTGGAGTCGGTCAGGGTGGTGACGTCTCCCAGCTGGCGGTTCTCGGCGACGTCTCGCAGCAGGCGGCGCATGATCTTGCCGGAGCGGGTCTTGGGCAGCTCGGCCACCGGGAGGACCCCCTTTGGCTTGGCGATCGGGCCGAGGGTGGCGCCGACGTGGTTGCGCAGGTCGTTGACGAGGCCCTCGTCCTCGGCGTTCGCCGTGCCGCGCAGGATCACGAAGGCGACGATGGCCTGACCTGTGGTCTCGTCGGCGGCGCCGACGACGGCGGCCTCGGCGACCGACGGGTGGGAGACGAGCGCCGACTCCACCTCCGTCGTGGAGATGTTGTGGCCGGAGACGAGCATGACGTCGTCCACGCGCCCGAGGAGCCAGATGTCCCCGTCCTCGTCCTTCTTCGCCCCGTCACCGGCGAAGTACTTGCCCTCGAAGCGCGACCAGTACGTGTCGAGGAACCGCTGGTCGTCGCCCCAGATGGTGCGCAGCATCGACGGCCACGGCTCGGTGAGGACGAGGTAGCCGCCTCCGCCGTTCGCAACCTCGTTCGCCTCGTCGTCGACGACGGTCGCGGAGATGCCGGGCAGCGGGGTCTGCGCCGACCCCGGCTTGGCGGCGGTGACACCGGGCAGCGGCGAGATCATCATCGCGCCGGTCTCGGTCTGCCACCAGGTGTCGACGATCGGCGTCCGGTCGGCACCGATGTGCTTGCGGTACCAGATCCACGCCTCGGGGTTGATGGGCTCACCCACGGAACCGAGGACGCGCAGCGACGACAGGTCGAACTTCGCGGGGATGTCGTCGCCCCACTTCATGAACGTACGAATGGCGGTGGGCGCCGTGTAGAGGATGGTGACCCCGTACTTCTGGATGATCTCCCAGAAGCGGCCCTGGTGCGGGGTGTCCGGCGTGCCCTCGTACATGACCTGGGTGGCGCCGTTGGCGAGCGGCCCGTAGACGATGTACGAGTGCCCGGTGACCCAGCCGACGTCGGCCGTGCACCAGTAGACGTCGGTCTCCGGCTTGAGGTCGAAGACGGCGTGGTGGGTGTACGCGGTCTGGGTGAGGTAGCCGCCGGAGGTGTGCAGGATGCCCTTCGGCTTACCCGTCGTGCCCGACGTGTAGAGGATGAAGAGCGGCTGCTCGGCGCCGAAGGCCTCGGGGGCGTGCTCGGCGGACTGCCGGTCGACGATCTCGTGCCACCAGACGTCACGGCTGTCGTTCCAGGCGACGTCCTGGCCGGTACGACGGACCACGAGCACGTGTTCGACATTGCCCGCCTTGTCGGCGGCCTCGTCGACCGCCGGCTTGAGCGCGGACGGCTTGCCGCGGCGGTAGCCGCCGTCGGAGGTGATGACGACCTTGGCGTCGGCGTCCTGGATACGCGTGGCGAGCGCGTCCGCGGAGAAGCCGCCGAAGACGACGGAGTGCGCGGCACCGATGCGGGCGCAGGCCAGCATCGCGACGGCCGTCTCCGGGATCATCGGCATGTAGACGGCGACCCGGTCGCCCTTTTGAACCCCCAGCTCCAGCAGTGCGTTCGCGGCCTTGGAGACCTCGTCCTTCAGCTCGGCGTAGGTGATCGCGCGGCTGTCGCCGGGCTCGCCCTCGAAGTGGATGGCGACCCGATCGCCGTTCCCCGCCTCGACATGCCGGTCGACGCAGTTGTACGCGACGTTGAGCTCGCCGTCCTTGAACCACTTGGCGAACGGCGGGTTCGACCAGTCCAGCGTCTCGGTCGGCTCCTTGGCCCAGGTCAGCCGACGGGCCTGTGCGGCCCAGAAGCCGAGCCTGTCAGCCTTGGCCTGTTCATACGCCTCCGCCGTGACATTGGCGTTCGCTGCCAGGTCTGCGGGCGGCGCGAACCTGCGCTCTTCCTTGAGCAGGTTGGCCAGGCTTTCGTTGCTCACGACATCTCCCTTTCCCAGGGTGTCCGTTGTGTCCCAGGCCACAGCTCATCAGACCGGAGGGTGCGCTGACAAGGGCCGTTGGAAAATTGGTTTAGACCTTTGAGCGCATCGAGGTCGGCGGCCCGGGTTCATTGGTACCCACGGACGCCGACCAGGCAGAGTTCAGTGCGACGCCCACCACGTGTGCCGGCAGCCCCGCGGTGAACAGCCCCCTCGTCCGTCGGGCGATGACCCGTACGGGACGGGCGGCCACCGGAACCGGGGCCGCCCGCCCCCCACCGTCATGCCGACACGTCCGCCGCCTCCACATGGTCGAACAGCTCGTCCCCGCTCACCCCGGTGAGCAGATACGCCTGTGCCTCGCCCACGTGGAAGTACATCCCGTGCAGCTCCAACTCCCGTTTCCGCAGCGCCCGCGCCACCGACTCGTGCGCGCTCAGATGCTCCAGCTGCTGGACCACGTTGGTGAGAGACAGCTGCTCGACCGCGTCCGCGGGCGCCCGTCCGGCGAGCCGGGCCCATGGACGGCTGTCGTCGGCCATGCGCTCCAGGCTCGGCAACCCGTGCCGCAGCCACCGCTTGAGCGGTGTCCGCGCGCCCCCGGGCTCGGAGTTGAGCAGCGCCTGCATGGCTCCGCACCCCGAGTGACCGCAGACCGTGATGGACCGCACCTTCAGCACGTCCACCGCGTACTCGATCGCGGCCGCCACCGAGTCGTCGCCGCTCTCCTCGCCGGGCATCGGCACCAGGTTGCCCACATTGCGGACCACGAACAGGTCGCCCGGACCACTGGAGGTGATCATCGAGGTGACCAGCCGTGAGTCGGCGCAGGTGAGGAAGAGCTGCGCCGGGCGCTGCCCCTCACGGGCCAGCCGGGCCAGCTCGCCCCGCACCAGGGGAGCGGTGTTGCGCTGGAACGCGCTGATGCCGCGCGCCAGTTCGTGTCCGCTGGGACTGGACGGACCGGTCCCGCCCGCCTTGGCGAGGCCACCGGAGTCGCTCGGGTGTCCGCCGGGCGGGGGCGTGGACCGCGGGTCCTCGCACTGGTGGTTGCGCCAGGGCGTCCAGGGGCGGCAGCGGCAACCCGCTGAGGCGGCGCGGTCGGTGAACCCGGTGTCGGCCCCGCTTCCGCTTCCGATCCCGAGCGCGGTGTGAGCGTCGGGGACGTCCCCCGGCTCGGCGATCCGGACCCCGGCGCGGCGGCCGGTCAGCTCGACGGTGCCGCCCTGCGCGGTGTACGTGTTCTGCCAGTCCTGCAGTGCCTCGAACGCCGCGTGGTCCATGAAGGAACCGTCCAGCTCGACGACGACCCGGGCGCCCTGGGGCACGAGATGCAGGGCCCGGCTGAGGCGGGGCACGGCGAGGAATGTCAACTGCCCTCGCACGTGTACGTGATGGACTCCGTCCTGCTCCTCGTGGGTGATGCGGGTGCGGGCGAGGCGGTGCAGGGCGACGGCGACGGCCACGGCGATGCCGAGCACGACACCCTCCAGGACGCCGAGGAACACCACGCCGACGGTGGTGACGACGTAGACGAGGACTTCTCGGTGGCGGGTCACCGTGCGGATGTGGTGCAGGGACACCATCTGGATGCCGACGGCCATCACCAGGGCGGCGAGCGAGGCGAGCGGGATGAGCTCGAGCACCGGGACCATCAGCAGCGCGGCGATCACCACGAGAACGCCGTGCAGCATCGTGGAGTTCCGGCTCACGGCGCCCGCGTGCACATTCGCCGCACTGCGCACGGCGACGCCGGCGACCGGGAGCCCGCCGAGCGACCCGGAGACGACGTTGGCGGCGCCCTGGCCGAGCAGTTCACGGTCCAGGTTGGAGCGTCTGACGCGGGCCGTCAGTCCGGGTCGGCCGGCGGCCATTTTGTCCACGGCGACCGCGCCGAGCAGCGACTGCACGCTGCACACCAGCGTGGTGGTCAGCACGGCGGCGACCAGACCGAGCACGGGACCTTCGGGGAGCCCGGCCAGGGCGTGGCTGCTCCACGAGGGCAGGTCGACCCTGGGCAGCGTCAGCCCGGCGAGTGCGGCAGTCGCGCTGGCCCCGGCGACGGCGACGAGCGCGGCCGGGATCCTGCGCAGCAGACGGCCGGCCCGCCCGGGGATGCGGGGCCAGAGCAGCAGCAGGGCCAGGGTCAGCGCACTCACCGACACGGCGGCGGGACGCACCTGGGCCAACTGGGCGGGCAGGGACTGGAGGTTGGCCAGGACGGAGCTCTGCGGAGTGCCGCCGAGCACGATGTGCAGCTGAGCGACGGCGATGGTGACGCCGATGCCGGCGAGCATGCCGTGCACGATGGCGGGGCTGACGGCGAGCGCGCTGCGCGCCACGCGCAGGCAGCCCAGGCCCAGTTGTGCCAGGCCCGCGAGGACCGTGATGGCACAGGTCGTCCGCCAGCCGTAGCGGTGGATCAGGTCGGCGGTGACGACCGTGAGCCCGGCCGCGGGGCCGCTCACTTGGAGCGGGGAGCCGCCGAGCCGGCCGGCGACGAGTCCTCCCACGCCGGCGGCGACGAGGCCTGCCTGGAGAGGCGCGCCGGTGGCGAGGGCAATGCCGAGGGACAGGGGCAGGGCGATCAGGAAGACCGCGATCGAGGCCGACACGTCGGCGCCCGCGACACGGAAGCGGCGGGGCCCGGACGGCGGTGGGCTGTGGGGTCGGTGGATGCGCTTGGCTCGACTCGGGTCGGTGGCGCGGGTGGGGACGCAGGCGGACATAGTTCCCGTCTCCTCCGGGGCAGCGCGGTCGCGGAACAGGTGGTCCCCCCATGGCGGGGGGTCGGGTCGCGGCCGTGGGTCACGGCGTGCAGCGGCGGGATGCATCAACGCTGGGTAAACGAATCGTAATTCAGAGTAAAGGACAGGCATAGACTTTTCTGGCAAATGGCGCAATAAGTCACCCATCAGGGTGATGCAGATATTTCATCGGCTTGTCGTACTAATTCATTCCGGACCTCGTGCGAGCTTGACGGCGCTGTCGTTGGCCCCGAGAGAAGGAAGTAGGTGGGCGGAACATGGCCGCCACCCAGAGGATCGCCGCGGGCGCCGTGGTCGCCGCGCTCTGTGCCGCGTCGCTCGCCGGTTGCGCGCTCGGCACCGACGGTGCCGAGGAAGGGGCCTCCGGCCCGCAGAAGGCGAAGCCGGCCCAGGCGCCGCCCGAGAGCGCGGTCCGCCTGATCGGCGACGGCTCCACCGCGTACACCGGGGTCCAGCCCCACCTGCCCAGACCCGAGCGCATGAAGCCCGGTCAGAAGCCCCCGCAGTTCGTGGTGTTCTCCTGGGACGGCGCGGGCGAGGACTCCCAGAAGCTGTTCTCCCACTTCCGCAAGGTCGCCAAGGCGAACAACGCGACGATGACCTACTTCCTCAGCGGCGTGTACATGCTCCCCGAGGAGAAGCGCGACCTCTACCGGCCCCCGCAGCACTCCCCGGGCCGCTCCGACATCGGCTTCAACGACGAGAAGGGCATCGCCGAGACCGTCAAGCAGCTGCGCGGGGCGTGGCTGGAGGGCAGCGAGATCGGCACCCACTTCAACGGCCACTTCTGCGGCAGCGGCGGCGGGGTCGGCCAGTGGTCCGTCGAGGAGTGGAAGGACGAGATCGCCCAGGCGAAGCAGTTCGTGAAGTCCTGGAAGACCACCACCGGCCTGAAGAACGCGAGCCCGCTGCCCTTCGACTACGACAAGGAGCTCATCGGCGCCCGCACGCCCTGCCTGGAGGGCCAGAAGAACTTCATGAAGGCTGCTCGTGAACTGGGCTTCCGCTACGACACCAGCGGGGTCAACGACCAGCTCTGGCCCAGGAAGAAGGAAGGTCTGTGGGACCTCTCGATGCAGCTGGTGCCGTTCTCCGGGCACTCCTTCGAGCAGCTCACCATGGACTACAACTTCGCCGTGAACCAGTCGGGCACGATGTACGGCGACCCGAACAAGCACGAGTTCTGGGGCGACCAGATGCGTGACAGCCTGCTCAAGGGCTTCCATCGGGCCTACGACGGCAACCGCGCGCCCCTGATCATCGGCAACCACTTCGAGTCCTGGAACGGCGGCACCTACATGCGTGCCGTCGAGGAGACCATCGAACAGGTCTGCAACAAGCCCGACGTGCGCTGTGTCTCCTTCCGGCAGCTCGCCGACTGGCTGGACGCCCAGGACCCGCAGGCCCTGGCCAAGATGCGAACCCTCGGCGTCGGCGAGGCCCCGAAGCAGGGCTGGGCGTCCTTCCTCTCGGGCCGCCCCGCCCCGGCCCCGAAGGGCGTGCCCGGAGCGCCGGCGGCCAAGCCGTGAGCCCCAGGCGGTGAGCCGCGAGTGGTGAGCCCCGGGCGGTGAGCCGTCAGGCGTTCACCACGACGCTCTCGCCCAGGACGAACCCGGGGTCGACCTGCGCCGCCAGGTCGGCCCCGGTGCGCTCGTTTCCCCAGGACTGGGCGTTCTTCAGGTGGAAGTGCACCGTCTGGCGTGTGTAGCGCTCCCAGTCCCGCAGCTCGTACGTGGCGTCGACCGCGCTCTGCAGCCGCCGCAGGGAGCTGCGGTTGACGTCCTCCAGAAGCTCGAACCGGGGCGGCCGGCCCTTCTCCATGGCGCGCACCCAGTCCGAGTGCCCGACCGTCACCAGCAGGTCGTTCCCGACCTCGGCGCGGAGGAAGTCGAGATCGTCCTGCCCCTGCACCTTGTTGCCGACGACCTTCAGGGCGACGCCGAAGTCGCGGGCGTACTCCTTGTACTGGCGATAGACGGAGACCCCCTTCCGGGTCGGCTCGGCGACGAGGAACGTGATGTCGAAGCGGGTGAACATGCCGGAGGCGAAGGAGTCCGAGCCCGCGGTCATGTCCACCACGACGTACTCGTCACGTCCGTCCACCAGGTGGTTCAGGCACAGCTCCACCGCTCCCGTCTTGGAGTGGTAGCAGGCGACCCCCAGGTCGGCGTCCGTGAAGGGGCCGGTGACCATCAAACGGACGCTGCCGCCGTCGAGTTCCACCGGCCGGGCGCAGGCGTCGTACACCGGATTGTCCTCGCGCACCCGCAGCAGTCGTGAGCCCTCGCCCGGCGGGGTCGTCTTGATCATCGTCTCCGTGGAGGCGATGCGCGGGTTGGCGCCGCGCAGATAGTCCTTGATCAGCGGCAGTCGCTCGCCCATCGCGGGCAGTGCCGCGGCCGCCGCCTCGTCGAGACCGAGGGCGGCGCCCAGATGCTGGTTGATGTCGGCGTCTACGGCGACGACGGGTGCGCCGGTGGTGGCGAGATGGCGGATGAACAGGGACGACAGGGTGGTCTTGCCGCTGCCGCCCTTCCCGACGAAAGCAATTTTCATGTTCACCAAGCGTAGTGGTGAGATAGCTGTACGTGGCAGGAGTGCGTGAAGAAGACCACTCCTTCGTGGGGTGTGCGCCGCGGTTGCGTAATGTCGTACTCATGAGTACGACAGGCGCGAACGCCGATCCGCTCGCCGCCCTGGGCGCCCTGCCCGGCGTGGCCGACTCCGTGGAGTCCGTGCGCAAGGCCGTGGACCGGGTCTACGGGCACCGGATCATGCGGCGCCGCAGCACCGCGGTCACCTCCGAGGCGGCCCTGCGCGGCGCCCGCGGCTCCGCGGCGCTGTCCGGCGCCGACTGGGCCCTCGAAGAGGTGCGCCGTCGCTCCGACTTCAGCGGCGACGACGAGGCGCGCGTCGTGGGCGCCGCCCTGAGACTGACCGCCGAGGCGGGCCAACTGCTCTCCATCTGGCGGCAGTCGCCCCTGCGCGTTCTGGCCCGTCTGCACCTGGTGGCGGCCGCGACCAATGGCGACGAGGTCGGGCGCCCGCGTCAGGTGGGCGAGCCGGTCGACGAGCCGCTGATCGAGCTCGCGGCGCCCGACGCGACGGAGGTGCACGGCCGGCTGGAGGGCCTGTCCGAGCTGATCATCGCGGGCGGTTCCGCCCCGGCCCTGGTGACGGCGGCCGTCGTGCACGGCGAGATCCTCGCCCTGCGGCCCTTCACCTCCCACAACGCTCTCGTCGCGCGCGCGGCCGAACGCATCGTCCTGATCGGCAGCGGCCTCGACCCGAAGTCCATCTGCCCGGCGGAGGTCGGCCACGCCGAGCTGGGCCGGGCCGCCTATCTGGCGGCGCTCGACGGCTATGTCTCCGGAACCCCGGACGGCATGGCGGCCTGGATCGCGCACTGCGCCAAGGCGGTCGTGCTCGGGGCGCGCGAGTCGACGGCGGTGTGCGAGGCGCTGCAGCGCGGAGCGGCATAACTGTAGTTACAGAAAAGGCCCTCCGCAGGAGAGGGCCTTAACAGGGTTGCGGCGGTACGAGGACTCGTACCGCCGCTGGCATGTTCACCGGGTTACCAAGCGTCCTCGAAATATTGCCCATCAGGTCGGGACTTTGCCCGTCACCTGGTGCGGCTGGCCCGTAATCGACGGGTCGACGTCGCGTGGGTGCCCGATTCTCATGCGCGGTCCGTGGGGCCAAATGCGTTATTAAGGTGATCCTTTCGGATGTCCTTGGTCTCGCGGGCCGTTGACTCCTTTGTACTCCAGGACCCGGGCAAGCGGAAGTCCTGGCTGCAGTTCTTTACTTTTACTCTCAAACGGTCACCAAAAGGGCGCCTTCTACGTCAGAGAACCGTCGCCCGGCGCCGACTGGCGTACCAGACGAGGCCCGCGGTGGCCGCCGCCGCTCCTATGGCCGCCGCCGCGACGAGCGCCGGACGGGACGGTGCGGAGAACGCGGGGAGCCGCTGCTTGAGCCGGACCGGCCGGTGGAAATCGAGAATCGGCCACCCGCGCGCGAGTGCCTCGCGGCGCAGCGTGCGGTCCGGGTTCACGGCATGGGGGTGACCGACGGACTGGAGCATCGGCAGATCGGTCGCCGAGTCGCTGTAGGCGTAGCAGCGTTCCAGGTCGTACCCCTCGGACTCGGCCAGCTCCTTGATCGCCTCGGCCTTGGTCGGTCCGTACGCGTAGTACTCCACCTCGCCGGTGAAGCAGCCGTCCTCGCCCACGACCATCCGGGTCGCCACCACCCGGTCCGCGCCGAGCAGTTCGCCGATCGGCTCGACCACCTCCGCGCCCGAGGTGGACACGATCACGACGTCGCGGCCGGCGGTGTGGTGCTCCTCGATGAGGGAGGCGGCCTCGTCGTAGATGATCGGGTCGATGAGGTCGTGAAGGGTCTCGGCCACGATCTCCTTCACCTGTTGGACGTTCCAGCCGCGCACGAGTGCCGAGAGGTACTCGCGGGTCCGTTCCATCTGGTCGTGGTCCATACCGCCCACGAGGAAGACGAACTGGGCGTATGCGGTACGCAAGGCGGCCCTGCGGTTGATCAGTCCGCCTTGGTAGAACGACTTGCTGAAGGTGAGCGTGCTCGACTTCGCAATGACCGTCTTGTCCAGGTCAAAGAAGGCCGCTGTGCGGGGCAAGGAGTGGTTTTCCACGACCCTGAGCATAGGCGCAGCCCATTCGGCGTAAGGTGGGGCGCGTGGGTTTGCCTGAGAAGGCTCTCGGGTACACCATGGAAGTCACGGATCGTTCGCGACCGTGCCAACCCGGCCCGGCTCCTCCCCCCCCGAGTCGGCCGTGGAGACGACCCCCACTCTCCCCCCCGGTGGGGGTCGTCGCACGTCCGGGTGCGTTTTCTCCCCTCCTTCTGTGTCCCTGTGCGGCTCTACGGCCGTGTCGAGGCGGCTCCGGCCGCCTCTTTCGCCTGCCCATGATCCGTCACTGTGCGTAGCTGTCGCACTGCGCTGCGGAAGTCGTACGCATGGCAGTGCGGGGAGCACCGGTATGGGTGATGGCGATATTCACAACGGCTGAGTTGTCCACAGTTATCGACCAAGATCCACAAGATTTCCGGCATCGCTGCACCGTGATTCCAGCGCGGCCCGCCGACACCGACTCGATGGCCGGTTCCGGTTAGTCGGCCGCGTTCGGCCGGTTCGTATCGGCTGTTCATATGAAGGCCGGTCGCCGGTTCTTCACACGTTTGGGAATCGCGGGGCCCTGGAGGCCCTCGCGAGATGCAGCGAAGGGGGATGGAAAACGTGGCCGCAGCCGTCACACACGATCCGCCGCCCACCGCCGGAGGGCGACAGGGCGGACCGTTGATCGTCACCGAGGACCCGGTGCTCCTCGACGACCTGCTGCGCCTGTGCGCGGCGGCCGGCGCGACACCCGAGGTCCACCCGGGGGTGCCGCAACCGAGAGGACGCTGGGAGGCCGCACCGCTCGTCCTGGTCGGCGACGACGCCGCGCGGCGCGTGCGCGGGGCCGCCCGCAGAGGGGGAGTGGTCCTCGTCGGACGGGACCAGGACGACTCCGGGGTCTGGCGCCGGGCCGTCGAGATCGGCGCGGACCATGTCCTGATGCTGCCCGACGGGGAGCAGTGGCTGGTCGACCGGATCGCCGACGTCGCCGAGGGCGTCGGCCGGCCCGCCCTCACCGTCGGCGTCATCGGCGGCCGAGGCGGGTCCGGGGCGTCCACGCTCGCGTGCGCGCTGGCCGTCACCTCCGCGCGGGAGGGACTGCGCACCCTGCTCGTGGACGCCGATCCGCTGGGCGGCGGACTCGACGTACTCCTCGGCGGCGAGACCGCCGAGGGGCTGCGCTGGCCCGCGTTCGCCGCCTCGCGCGGCCGGGTCGGCGGCGGTGCCCTGGAGGAGTCGCTGCCGCAGCTGCACTCCCTGCGGGTCCTGAGCTGGGACCGCGGCGACTGCGTCGCCGTCCCGCCGCAGGCCGTCCGCGCGGTGCTCGGCGCGGCCCGCCGCCGGGGCGGCACGGTCGTCGTCGATCTGCCGCGCCGCGTCGACGACGGCATCGCCGAGACCCTCGCCCAGCTCGATCTCGGCATCCTCGTGGTCCCCGCCGAACTCCGCGCCGTCGCGGCGGCCGGACGGGTGGCCTCCGCCGTCGGGATGGTCGTACGCGATCTGCGCGTGGCGGTCCGCGGGCCCCACGCGCCCGGGCTCGACGACCGGGAGGTGGCGCGACTGCTCGGACTGCCGCTGGTGGGCGAGGTGCCCCTGGAGGCGGGGCTGCTGCGGCCTCACGAGAGCAGGACCCCGCCGGGAGCCGGGCGGGGGCCGCTGGCGCGGTTCTGCAAGGAGTTCTGGGAGCGGGCGTTGGTGGAGGCGGCATGAGCACCTACTCCGACGAGAGGGGCCGGGCGTCGTTCGGCCCCGGGCGGCCCGAGGGCTCGGTTGTGGCCATGGCCGGTGCGGCGCCCCCGGCGGGGCGGGCGGGTGGGGCGGACATGTCCCCGCACCTGCTCGACGGCGTACGGCAGTGGCTCGCCGAGAGCGGGGCCGAGCCGACGCCCGCGCGGGTGGCACAGGCGCTGCGGGAGCAGGGGCGGGTGCTCGGTGACGCCGAAGTCCTCGGAGCGGCCGAGCGGTTGCGCTCCGAACTGGTCGGCAGCGGCCCGCTGGAGCCGCTGCTGGCCGACCCCCGGGTGACCGACGTGCTGGTGTCGGCACCGGACCGGGTCTGGGTGGACCGGGGCGGCGGGCTCGAACTCACCGCGGTCGCGTTCCCCGACGCCGCCGCCGTACGACGGCTCGCGCAGCGCCTGGCCGCGGTGGCCGGACGTCGGCTGGACGACGCGCGGCCCTGGGCGGACGCCCGGCTGCCCGACGGGACACGGCTGCACGCGGTGCTGCCGCCGGTGGCCGTCGGCTGCACCTGTCTGTCGCTGCGGGTCGTACGGCCGCGCGCGTTCACGCTCGACGAGCTGATGGCTGCGGGCACCGTGCCGCCGGACGGGGACCGGGTACTGCGGGCGCTGATCGAGGCACGGCTGTCGTTCCTGATCAGCGGTGGGACGGGCAGTGGCAAGACAACGCTGCTGAGCGCCCTGTTGGGGCTCGTCGGGCCGGGCGAACGGATCGTGCTGGCCGAGGACTCCGCGGAGCTGCGGCCGGACCATCCGCACGTCGTACGCCTGGAGAGCAGACCTGCCAACCAGGAGGGCGCGGGCCTGGTCTCGCTCGAGGACCTGGTGCGGCAGGCGCTGCGGATGCGGCCGGACCGGCTGGTGGTGGGCGAGGTGCGCGGGCCTGAAGTGGTGCATCTGCTGGCCGCGTTGAACACGGGTCATGAAGGAGGCTGCGGGACGGTCCATGCCAACGCGGCGGCCGATGTCCCGGCCCGCCTCGAGGCGCTCGGCACGGCGGCCGGACTCGACCGGGCCGCGCTGCACAGCCAGTTGGCGGCCGCGCTCTCCGTCGTCCTGCACCTCGCCCGTGACCGGAACGGGCGGCGCCGGATCGCCGAGGTGCACGTGCTGGAACGGGATCCGTCGGGGCTGGTGCGGACGGTGCCGGCGCTGCGGTGGGGCGCGGAGGCGTTCGTGTACGAGCGGGGGTGGGAGCGGCTGCGGGGGCTGCTCGGCACCGCGGGGGCCGACAGGGGGCGTGGTGATGAGTGAGGTGTCGACGGGGGCGGCGCTGGTGTGTGCCGGGGCTGCGGTCTGGCTGTCGGCCGGATGGCGTTCCGGGGCGCGGCGAGCGGAGTTGCTGCTCGCGGGGGCCGGCGGGGCGGTCGGGACCGGGCCGCCGGTCTGGCGGCGACTGGCCGGTGGAGTACGGCGGCTGGGGAACGAGTGGTGGTCGGTGGCGGCCGGACTGGTGCTGGCCGTGCTGGGGGCCTCGGTGCTGCCGCTGGTCGCGGGGGTGGCCGGGGTGCCGTTGCTGCGGCGGCTGCGGTTGGCGCGTGAGGCGCGGCGGGCCCGGGATCGCCGAGGGGACGCGGTCATCGCGTTGTGCGGGGCGCTCGCTGGAGAGGTGCGGGCCGGACGGCAGCCGGGTGAGGCCCTGTTGCGTGCCGCGCGCGACTGCGAGGGGCTGGGGGAGACGCAGCCGGCGGTGCTGGCGGCCGCGCGGTTCGGCGGGGACGTACCGGGTGCGCTCGCGGGCGCCGCACGGCAGCCGGGGGCCGAGGGGCTGCTGGGCCTCGCGGCGTGCTGGCAGGTCGCGGTGGACCGGGGAGCGGGGCTCGCGGCCGGACTCGAACGGCTCGAGGCGGCGTTGCGCGCGGAGCGGGACCAACGTGCCGACCTGCGCGCCCAGTTGGCCGGCGCCCGGTCCACGACGGTGATGCTCGCCGGGCTCCCCGCCCTCGGACTGCTCCTCGGCACGGCCCTCGGCTCCGACCCGCTGCACGTCGTGCTGCACACCGGGCCCGGCCTGGGCTGCCTGGCGATCGGCGGCCTGCTGGAGGGGGCGGGGATGTGGTGGGCGGCACGGATCGTGCGGGGAGCGGAAGCGGTGTGAGGACGGAATCGGCGTGGGGTTCGGAAAGGCGGGCGCGGTGAGTGCGGAAGTTGTCCACAGGCTGGGGGTGATCGCGGGAGCCGTGATGGTGCTCGCGTGGCTCGCCCGGTGGGCGGAGGGGACACGGCGGGAGCGGAGGCTTCGGCGACGGCTGACACGGCTGGTGGCCCGGGAGGCAGTGCCGGTGGGGCCTCGGGGTGAGGCGCGGAGGGTCGTGCGGCGTTGGTCGCCCTCGCTGGGCGCGGTGGTCGGCGGGTGGGTGCTGGTCGGTGGGGTCGCCGGTGTCGTGGTGGGGCTGGTCGTCGCGGTGGGGCTGTGGTGGTGGCGGGGCCGGCGGGGTGCCGAGGACACGGGGGAGTCGTACGACGTCTCGGAGGCGGTACGCCAGCTTCCGCTCGCCGCCGATCTGCTGGCGGCCTGTATCGCGGCCGGGGCGGGTCCGGTCATCGCGGCGCGGGCGGTGGGCGAGGCGCTGGGCGGGCCGGTAGGGGAGGGGCTCGCGCGGGGCGCGGCGGAGGTACGGCTGGGCGGTCCGCCGGGCGAGGCATGGCGACGGCTGGCGTCGATGCCGGGTGCCGGTCCGCTGGCGCGGTTGCTGGAACGGGCCGATGTATCCGGGCTCCCGGCGGCCGTACCGGTCGCACGGCTCGCGGCGGAGGCCCGCGCCGAGTGGGCGCGCACCGCGACGGCACGGGCCCGGCGGGCGGCGGTCATGGTGACCGCGCCGGTGGGGCTGTGCTTCCTGCCCGCGTTCATCGCGGTCGGTGTGCTGCCCGTGGTGATCGGCCTGGCCGGCGGGGTGCTGGGAGGGGGTGGTCGATGACGGGACGGGCCCGGAGCGACGGCACGTGATCGAGCGACAGCAGTCAACAGAAGCGACTCATACGGGGGTTGAGATGTACAAGGCAGTGCGGGCACGGATGTGTGCCCTGGTGTGCGGTGCGCGGGCGGCGCGGCGGGACGCGGGGATGGTCACGTCCGAGTACGCGATGGGGATCATCGCGGCGGTGGCGTTCGCGGCCGTCCTCTACAAGGTGGTGACCAGCGGAGCGGTCAGCGCGGAGCTGCAGGGCATCGTGAAGCAGGCACTCGATGCGCGGATGTGAACGAGGTCGCGCGGACCGGGGGTTCGTGACGGCGGAGTCGGCGGTGGTGCTGCCCGTGCTGGTGATGTTCGCGACGGCGCTGGTGTGGGGGCTGCTCGTGGTGGCCGCGCAGATCCAGTGCGTGGACGCGGCGCGTACGGGGGCCCGGGCGGCGGCGCGGCAGGACCCGGCCGACGCGGTCGTCGAGGTGGCCCGCGAGGCGGCACCGCGCGGTGCGCAGGTCACGGTCAGCCGGGAGCGACAGCGGGAGGGAGAGCAGGTCCGGGTGGTGGTCGTGGCGAGGCCGCCGATGCTGGGACGGCTGCCCTTCGACGTGCGGGAGGAGGCGGTGGCGTCGGTGGAGGGGGCGGGCCCATGAGGAGGGGCTTCCCGCGGTGCCGGAGTTCTGCCTCATGGCCGCTCACCTGGGAGGAGGGGCTCGCGCGGCGACGGGGTCTCGCTCGCGACCGCGGCTCCGCCACCGTCTGGAGCGTCGGTGCGATCGCCGTGCTGTGCGTGGTGTTCGGGGTCGTGCTCGCCCTCGGGCAGGCCGTCGTGGTCCGGCATCGGGCGGCCGGGGGTGCGGATCTCGCCGCGCTCGCGGCGGCCGACCACTGGGCGGAGGGCGGCGAGGGGGCCTGCGCCCGGGCGGAGCGGGTGGCCCGGGCCCAGGGCGCCCGGCTCGTGCGGTGCGTGATCGTGGGTGAGACCTCGGACGTGACGGCGGCGGCGGGCCGGGGGCCGTTCGCGGCGGAGGTCAGGGCACGGGCGGGGCCGGCGGACCTGCCCCTTCCGGTATCGGCGGAGCTGTCGTCGCCTGCGGAGCTGCCCCTTCCGGGACCGGCTGAGCCGCCCCCTCCGGCGCCGGGTCCTGTCGAGCCGGTTCCGGCGGCTCCCCCTCCGCCTCGGGCTTCTCCTCCGGCGCCCCCCGCAACAGCACCGTGAGCAACCGCACGGCTCCCCTCTTGTGCAGCGGGTCGTTCCCGTTGCCGCACTTGGGGGACTGGATGCAGGACGGGCAGCCGGCGTCGCACTCGCAGGCGGCGATGGCCTGGCGGGTGGCGGTGAGCCAGGCGCGGGCGGTGTGGAAGGCGCGCTCGGCGAATCCCGCGCCGCCGGGGTGGCCGTCGTAGACGAAGACCGTGGGGAGCAAGGTGTCGGGGTGCAGCGGGATCGAGACGCCGCCGATGTCCCAGCGGTCGCACGTCGCGAACAGCGGCAGCATGCCGATCGAGGCGTGTTCCGCCGCGTGCAGGGCGCCGCCGAGGATCTCCGGGTTGACGCGGGCCTCGTCCAACTGGTCCTCGGTGACCGTCCACCACACCGCGCGGGTGCGGAGCGTACGAGGAGGGAGGTCGAGTTTCGTCTCGCCGAGGACCTCGCCGGTGATGAGACGTCTGCGGAGGAAGGAGACGACCTGGTTGGTGACCTCGACCGAGCCGTAGCACAACCGGCCCTCGCCCCAGGGGACTTCGACATCCGTCTCCAGGACGGAGACGGCCGTCGTGTCGCGGGCCACCGTCGAGTACGTCGGGTTCGCCTCCTCGACCAGGGCGACCGAGTCCTCCAGGTCCAGGGACCGGACGAGGTAGGTGCGGCCCTGGTGGAGGTGGACCGCGCCCTCGTGGACGGTCGTGTGCGCGGCGCCCGCGTCGACCGTGCCCAGGAGGCGGCCCGTGCCGGACTCCACGATCTGGACCGGGTTGCCGCCCCCGCCGCGGATGTCGGTGAGGTCGGCGGCCCGTTCCCGGCGGGTCCAGTGCCAGGCCTTCGTACGGCGGCGCAGGAGTTTCGCGGCCTCCAACTGCGGGAGCAGGGACGCGGTCTCCGGGCCGAACAGCGCCAAGTCGTCGTCGGTCAGCGGCATTTCCGCGGCCGCCGCGCACAAGTGCGGTGCCAGGACGTACGGGTTGTCGGGGTCCAGGACCGTCGACTCCACCGGCTGGTCGAAGAGGGCCTCGGGGTGGTGGACGAGATAGGTGTCCAGGGGGTCGTCGCGGGCGACCAGGACGGCGAGGGCGCCCTGACCGGAACGGCCCGCGCGGCCGGCCTGCTGCCACAGGGACGCGCGCGTGCCCGGGTAGCCGGCGATGATCACGGCGTCCAGGCCGGAGACGTCGATGCCGAGTTCGAGCGCGGTCGTCGCGGCAAGGCCCAGCAACTCGCCCGAGTGGAGGGCCTGTTCCAGGGCGCGGCGTTCCTCGGGGAGGTAGCCGCCGCGGTAGGCCGCCACGCGTCGGGCCAGGGACCGGTCGATCTCGGCCAGCCGCTCCTGGGCGATGACCGCGACGAGCTCGGCGCCGCGCCGGGAGCGGACGAAGGCGACCGAGCGGACGCCCTGCACGGTCAGATCCGTGAGCAGGTCGGCCGTTTCGGCCGTGGCGGTACGGCGGACCGGGGCGCCCTTCTCGCCCTGCATCTCGGTGAGCGGGGGCTCCCAGAGGGCGAACACCAGTTCACCGCGCGGCGAGGCGTCGTCGGCCACCTCGACCACCGGGAGGCCGGTGAGGCGGCGGGCGGCGACCGAGGGCTCGGCGGCGGTCGCGGAGGCCAGCAGGAAGACGGGAGAGGCGCCGTAGCGGGCGCAGAGACGGCGCAGCCGGCGCAGCACCTGGGCGACGTGGGAGCCGAAGACGCCGCGGTAGGTGTGGACCTCGTCGATGACGACGTACTTGAGCGACTTCAGGAAGGAGGACCAGCGGGGGTGGGACGGGAGGATGCCGCGGTGCAGCATGTCCGGGTTGGTCAGCACGTAGTTGGCGTACTGGCGGATCCACTCGCGTTCCTCGAACGGGGTGTCACCGTCGTAGACCGCAGGTCGAACTGAATTGCCCAGCGGTTGTGAAAGTTCCTTCACAGAACGCCACTGGTCCGCCGCGAGCGCCTTCGTGGGAGCGAGGTACAGCGCTGTGGCCCCGCGGCCGTTCGGGGCCTCCGAGCCGTCCAGGAGGGCCGTCAGGACGGGCGTGAGGTAGGCCAGGGACTTGCCGGAGGCCGTGCCGGTCGCGACCACCACCGAGTCGCCGTCGAGGGCGTGCTCGGCCGCCTGTGCCTGGTGGGCCCAGGGGTGTTCGACACCCGCGGCCTGCACCGCGGCGATGACCTCCGAACGAATCCGGTCAGGCCAGACGGCATGGCGACCCTCGCGTGGGGGCAAGTGCTCCGTATGAGTGATGCGCGCAGCCCGACTCGGCCCGGCGGCGAGACGGTGCAGGACCGTGCCCGGTTCCGGCCGGGAGGCGGGTTCCGCCGAGGGTCGATCGGTTCGGTGATTCTTGGCCATCGGCACCGAGTGTGTCACTGGCGTGACGGACAATGGGACCAAGGCGTCGTGCACGCCTGCCGTAAGTGATTGAATGCCATCGCGGCTGGCGAACCGTCCTGGGGGCTTCAAGCCGAGGTGTCCCGCGGGACGACCGCTCGAGTAGCAAGGTGCTGGAGGATCCGTGGACCTGTCCCTGTCGACCCGTACCGTCGGCGATCGCACGGTCGTCGAGGTCGGTGGCGAAATCGACGTATATACCGCGCCCAAGCTGCGCGAGCAGCTGGTCGAGCTGGTGAACGACGGGAGTTTCCACCTCGTCGTCGACATGGAGGGCGTGGACTTCCTCGACTCCACCGGGCTCGGCGTACTGGTCGGCGGACTGAAGCGGGTGCGTGCCCATGAGGGCTCGCTGCGCCTGGTCTGCAACCAGGAGCGCATTCTCAAGATCTTCCGCATCACCGGTCTCACCAAGGTGTTCCCGATCCACACCTCGGTGGACGAAGCGGTGGCGGCCACCGACTGAACCACCGGCCCGGGGCGCGGAAAAAGGACCGCTCCCGGGACGGCAGTAGTACATGGGGGTCCCGGCTTTCGGCAGCCCGGTCCCCCGACAGCACGCCCGTAGTTCCGAGGGGGATGCATGGCCACCGTTGAACTCCGCTTCAGCGCGCTGCCCGAGCACGTCCGCACCGCCCGTCTGGTGGCGGCGGCGGTGGCGCGCAGGGCCGGGGTGGACGAGGCCGTTCTCGACGAGGTCAGGCTCGCCGTCGGCGAGGCCTGCTCCCGTGCCGTCGGACTGCACCAGAACAGCGGCATCACCGCACCGGTGAAGGTGCTGCTCATCGAGGAGGAGAAGCAGTTCTCCATCGAGGTGGGCGACGAGGCGCCGCGCTCGGCCCCGGGTGACCGGGCGCCAGGCGGGGCCGCCGAGGACGTGGACGTGGAGACCGATGAGGACGAGATGGGCCTCGCGGTGATCAGCGGCCTCGTGGACGACGTGGAGGTCACCGCAGGGGAGCACGGCGGGTCGATCCGTATGACTTGGCCGACCACTCCGCCGGCCGCGACGCTTCCCTGATCTCACCGTCGTAGAAGACCTCGAGGGCCCTGCTCAGCAGGGCCCTTTCTTCTTTTCTCCGAATTCGTGAAATGATTCACGATCAATCACCCGATAATTCGATCAAGCGTCAATGCCTTTGGGGCATTAGCTCTTTCGGGTTCAGTGTGGTGACTCGATCATTTGCTGAAGAGCGCGTGAAGGCTAATTCCGTTTACCGCGCACTGTTTTGATCAGGTTCCGCTACCTACAATCCGTCCACATCTTGAGCTCAGCACAGGCGTCAAGGAGGACGAATGGCGGGGCTTTCTACCCCTCATCAGTTGGACCATCCCACTTCCCTCGCAGCCGCGGTCCTGACGGACGACAACCGGATCATCATCTGGGTGATCGCCGCCGTCGCACTGGCCGCGCTCGTGGTCGCGGGCATCCTGGTACGCCAGGTGCTCGCGGCGGGCGAGGGCACCGACAGCATGAAAAAGATCGCGACAGCGATCCAGGAAGGTGCGAACGCCTATCTGGCCCGGCAGATGCGCACGCTCGGCGTTTTCGCCGTGGTCGTGTTCTTCCTGCTCATGCTGCTGCCCGCGGACGACTGGAATCAGCGCGCCGGTCGATCCGTCTTCTTCTTGATCGGCGCGGCGTTCTCGGCGGGCACCGGCTATATCGGCATGTGGCTCGCCGTGCGCAGCAATGTGCGCGTCGCCGCGGCGGCACGGGAAGCGACCCCTGCGGAAGGTGAGCCGGAAAAGGATCTCACCGCCGTCTCGCACAAAGCAATGAAGATCGCTTTCCGCACGGGCGGCGTCGTCGGCATGTTCACGGTGGGGCTCGGTCTGCTGGGCGCCTCGTGTGTCGTGCTGGTGTACGCGGCCGACGCACCGAAGGTGCTCGAGGGCTTCGGCCTCGGGGCCGCGCTGATCGCCATGTTCATGCGTGTCGGCGGCGGCATCTTCACCAAGGCCGCCGACGTCGGCGCCGACCTGGTCGGCAAGGTCGAGCAGGGCATTCCGGAGGACGACCCGCGCAATGCCGCGACCATCGCCGACAACGTGGGCGACAACGTCGGCGACTGCGCGGGCATGGCGGCCGACCTCTTCGAGTCGTACGCCGTGACCCTGGTCGCCGCGCTGATCCTCGGTTCGGCGGCCTTCGGCGACGCCGGACTCGCCTTCCCGCTGATCGTGCCGGCGATCGGTGTGATCACCGCGATGATCGGCATCTTCGCGGTCGCCCCGCGCAGGGCCGACCGCAGCGGGATGTCCGCGATCAACCGCGGGTTCTTCATCTCCGCGGTGATCTCGCTCGTGCTGGTGGCGGTCGCCGTCTTCGTCTATCTGCCGTCGTCGTACGCCGACTTCAGGGGCGAGGGCGTCACGGACAGCGGCATCCTCGGCAAGGACGGCGACCCGCGGGTCCTCGCCCTCGTCGCGGTGGCGATCGGCATCGTACTCGCCGCCGTCATCCAGCAGCTGACCGGCTACTTCACCGAGACCACCCGGCGTCCCGTCCGGGACATCGGGAAGTCCTCGCTCACCGGCCCGGCCACCGTCGTCCTCGCCGGTATCTCGATCGGCCTCGAATCGGCCGTCTACACCGCCCTGTTGATCGGCCTCGGCGTCTACGGGGCCTTCCTGCTCGGCGGTACGTCGATCATGCTGGCGCTGTTCGCGGTGGCACTGGCCGGCACCGGCCTGCTCACCACGGTCGGTGTGATCGTCGCCATGGACACCTTCGGGCCGGTCTCCGACAACGCGCAGGGCATCGCCGAGATGTCCGGTGACGTCGAGGGCGCGGGCGCGCAGGTGCTCACCAACCTGGACGCGGTCGGCAACACCACCAAGGCCATCACCAAGGGCATCGCCATCGCCACCGCCGTCCTGGCGGCGTCGGCGCTCTTCGGGTCCTACCGTGACGCGATCACGACCGGCGCGCAGGACGTCGGCGAGAAGCTGTCCGGCGAGGGTGCGCCGATGAGCCTGATGATGGACATCTCGCAGCCCAACAACCTCGTCGGCCTCATCGCGGGCGCGGCGGTCGTCTTCCTCTTCTCGGGGCTGGCGATCAACGCCGTGTCGCGGTCGGCGGGCTCCGTGGTCTACGAGGTGCGGCGGCAGTTCCGCGAGCACCCCGGGATCATGGACTACAGCGAGAAGCCGGAGTACGGCAAGGTCGTCGACATCTGCACCAGGGACGCCTTGAGGGAGCTCACCACGCCCGGACTGCTCGCGGTGCTGGCGCCCATCTTCATCGGGTTCACGCTCGGTGTCGGCGCGCTGGGCTCGTTCCTGGCGGGCGCGATCGGGGCGGGCACGCTCATGGCGGTGTTCCTCGCCAACTCCGGCGGAGCCTGGGACAACGCCAAGAAGCTCGTCGAGGACGGTCACCACGGCGGCAAGGGCAGCGAGGCCCACGCCGCGACGGTGATCGGTGACACCGTCGGCGACCCCTTCAAGGACACCGCGGGTCCCGCGATCAACCCCCTGCTGAAGGTGATGAACCTGGTGGCGCTGCTCATCGCGCCCGCGGTCATCAAGTTCAGCTACGGCGAGGACAAGAGCATCGGCGTACGGATCACCATCGCCGTGCTCTCGCTCCTCGTGATCGTCGGCGCGGTCTATGTCTCCAAGCGGCGCGGGATCGCCGTAGGGGACGAGGAGGGTGCCAAGAGGTCGGTCAAGTCGGCCGATCCCGCGGTGGTTTCGTAGGCGGTCATACGGGACGCCTGCTCAAGGGGCGGGCGGGGGGCGCGTACGGACGCGTCCCCCGCCCGTTCCGTGTGTTCACGCCCTCCTCGTGAGCCTTCTCTCACTTGGTGCAAATGGCTTTAATGCGTAATTTAACGGACACACCATCTGTGGATGTCCTCCATCTGCCGTGTATGTTCCGGGGCCGAGGAGCCATGGAAGGGACCAATCCGGTGAACAAGAAGCTCGCGGCCGCGCTGTCCGGCGGTGCGGTACTGGCGATGGCGCTGTCGGCATGCAGCAGCGGTGACGACAACAGCGAGAAGCTGGACGCCTGGGCCAAGGAGGTCTGCAGCGCGGTGCAGCCGCAGGCCAAGAAGATCGAGGCCGCCAACACGGCGATCCAGAAGCAGACCTCGGACAACAGCACGCCCAAGGACGTCCAGAAGACGGACTCCCAGGCCTTCCAGGACATGGCCGAGGCCTACAAGGCGATCGGGGCCGCCGTGCAGAAGGCCGGCGCGCCGGACACCGGGGACGCCAAGAACGCCGAGAAGAAGCAGCAGGACGCGGTCAAGGAGCTCAACACCCTCGCCGCGTCCTACGCCTCCCTGCAGAAGCAGGTCGACGACCTCAACACCAAGGACCAGGCGAAGTTCGCCGACGGTCTCAAGGACATCGCGACCGCGCTCGACAAGCTGAGCACCAGCGGCAACGACGCCCTCCGCACCCTCGAGGAGGGCGACGTCGGCAAGGCGATGGCGCAGCAGGAGAGCTGCAAGAGCGCGTCGGGCGCGCCGTCCGCCGCGCCGTCGGCCACCACCGGCTGACATCCACCCGCGCGTCACCCCGGCGCCGTAGGCATCGCCCGCGGCGCCGGTTCACAATGGGGTGGTGAGTAACGCCAGCCTTGCCCCGCTGCCCTCCGTCGACCGCCCCGACGTCGCCGCGCGTCTGAGGGACGCCCTTCTGGGCGCCTCCTTCACCGCCGACGGGCTGCTCGACCTCCTCGGTGCCCCCGCGTACGCGGCGCTCGCGCGCAGCGAGACCGTGCCCGCCCTGCGGGCGACCCGCGGGGACACGCCACTGGAGGTGCTCGTCCGGCTCTTCCTGTTGCAGCAGCCGGTGCTCCACGCGCGCGTGGCGGGAGTGCTGCCCGTGGACGCGTGTCTGGAGAGCGGGTGGCTGGTGCGCGCCGGCTCGGACGAGGTCGCCGCGACCGTCGACGTACGGCCGTACGGCGGACCCGACGGCGAGGACTGGTTCATCGTGTCCGACCTGGGGTGTGCCGTCGGCGGGGCCGGGGGCATCGGCAGCCGGGCCGAGGGCGTCGTCCTGGGGGTCGGCGGCGCCTCCATGACCCTCGCGGGCATCACCGTCCGCAGGCCCGTCTCCGCCGCCCTCGACCTCGGCACCGGCTCCGGTATCCAGGCGCTGCACGCCGCGCAGCACGCCACGCGCGTGACGGCGACCGATCTGAACCCGCGCGCGCTGCACATCACCGGGCTCACGCTGGCCCTGTCCGGCACCCCGGCGGCCGAGCTGCGGGAGGGCTCGCTGTTCGAACCGGTGAAGGACGGGGAGACGTACGACCTGATCGTCTCGAACCCGCCGTTCGTGATCTCGCCGGGCGCGCGGCTGACGTACCGGGACGGCGGGATGGGCGGGGACGATCTGTGCCGGTCGCTCGTTCAGCAGGCGGGGGAGCGGCTGAACGAGGGCGGATTCGCGCAGTTCCTCGCCAACTGGCAGCACGTGGAGGGGGAGGACTGGCAGGACCGGCTGCGGTCGTGGGTGCCGCGCGGGTGCGACGCGTGGATCGTGCAGCGCGAGGTGCAGGACGTCACGCAGTACGCCGAGCTGTGGCTCAGGGACGCCGGTGACCACCGCGGCGACCCGGCCGAGTACCAGGCGCTGTACGACGCCTGGTTGGACGAGTTCGAGGCGCGCAAGGTGAAGTCCGTCGGGTTCGGCTGGATCACCCTGCGCAGGACCGGGGCTGCCGTCCCCTCGGTCGTCGCCGAGGAGTGGCCGCACCCCGTCGAGCAGCCGCTCGGCGACACGGTCAGGGCGCACTTCGAGCGCCTCGACTACCTGCGGGAACACGATGACGCCGCCCTGCTGGAGGGCCACTTCAGGCTCGCCTCCGAGATCGTCCAGGAGCAGGTCGGGCTGCCCGGTGCCGAGGACCCGGAGCATGTCGTGCTGCGGCAGAACCGCGGGATGCGCCGGGCCACCAAGGTGGACACGGTCGGCGCGGGCTTCGCCGGAGTGTGCGACGGCTCGCTGAGCGCGGGGCGGATCCTGGACGCGATCGCGCAACTGGTGGGCGAGGACCCGGTGTTGCTGCGGGACCGTACGCCGGCGCAGATCCGGCTGCTGGTGGAGCAGGGGTTCCTGGAGCCGGCGTGAGGCCCGATCCGCGTGACGTCTGAGGCGGGCGGGCGCCACTGAGGCCCATGTGTCTGATCTGGTGGGATTGCTCCTGAAAAGGTCTCCTGTCAGTGGCACGTGCGAAGCTACCTTCGAGAGACAGAGTTCACGCGTCCTCGGGGGAGGCGCGCTGTCTCGGGTCTCGGGGGGAGGCGTGATGGCGGGGGATACGCCGGATCAAGGCGAAGGCAGGGTCATCACCGGGCGGTACCGGCTGCTGCGGTCGCTCGGCGCGGGCGGCATGGGCCGGGTCTGGCTCGCGTACGACGAGGAGTTGGCCTGCGAAGTCGCGATGAAGGAGATCGCGCTCCCGGAGGTGCCGATGGACGCGGCCGAGCCCGCCCAGCGCATCGCGCGGGCCCGCAGCGAGGCCCGGCACGCGGCGCGACTGCGCGGCCACCCGCATGTGGCGACGGTGCACGACGTCGTGGTCCACGAGGGACTGCCGTGGATCGTCATGGAGTACGTGCCGGACGCGGTCGACCTCCAGGCGGTCGTACGGCGTTCAGGACCGCTGCTGCCCGCCCAGGCGGCCCGCATCGGGCTCGCCGTGCTCGACGCGCTGACCGCCGGGCACCGGATCGGCATCCTCCACAGGGATGTGAAACCGGCCAACATCCTGCTGGCGTCGAACGCTTCGGGCGACCCGTTCGCACGCGTGCTGCTCACCGACTACGGCATCGCGCTGCAACCCGAGTCCCGCGAACCCCGGCTCACCGCCACGGCGGGCATCCTCGGCACACCGGGCTACCTCGCCCCGGAACGCGCGCGCGGGGAGCCCCCGACGCCGGCCGCGGATCTGTTCTCGCTGGGCGCGACGCTGTACTCGGCCGTGGAGGGACGCGGCCCCTTCGACCGGCACGGTGACTACGCCACCCTGACGGCGCTGCTGGGGGAGGAGCCGACGCCCGCGGTGCGGGCCGGTGAACTGGCGCCTGTGCTCCAGGGGTTGCTCGTGAAGGACCCGGTGCGCAGGTCTTCGCCGGAGACGGTGGCGCGGGGGCTGGAGCGGGTGGCGCAGGGGGCCTCGCCCGCGTGGCCCGCGCCGGCCGGTGCGGCGCCGGGGGGATTCGGGCCGCCACCCGCCGGGTTCGGGGCGGCGACACCCCAGACGCCGGGTGCGCCACCGACGCCGAACACTCCGCGGACACCGCACACTCCGGGCGGCGTACCGCAGGGGGTGGGCGGTGCGGCGGGAGCGGTGACTCCGGGAGCCGGGGGCTTCGGCCCCGGCGGTCCGGGCACGCCTGCCGGGGCGCCCCCTTCGCAGTACGACCCATGGCGGCAGGCCTCCGTATCGCAGCAGTCGCCCGAGGCCGGCAGCCCCTACACGCAAGGGCCTTACGCGAGCGGCGGCGCGCAGTCGCCCTCCGCGGGCGGTGGCGGCCCCGCGTCCTACGGCCCGTACACCGGCGGTACCTACGGCGCCGGCTGGGGCGCGGGCGGGCCGGGTGCCCCTGGCGGCGGACCACCGCCCCCGCCGTCGCCTTCCAAGAAGCGGCTCGCCGTCGTCGCGCTCGTCGTGGCCGCCGTTCTCGTCGTCGCCGGCGGCACCTGGCTGGCCGTCTCGCTGACCGGCGACGACGGTGGCGACGACACCGCCACCCCGAAGAAGCCGCCGACCTCCAGCGTGCCCAAGTCCTCGGCCCCGCCGACCGGACCGGTGCTGCCGTACGGCGATGTCGTCGGACTCAGCCAGCCGCTGGAGACCGGCGACTGTGTGCAGGCGGTCTGGTCGGGGACGCCGTTCAAGTCGGTGCCGAACCTGGGCAAGGTGAGCTGCTCCGAGGACTGGCCGGACGGACAGGTCGTGGCGGTCGACACGGCCACCGACGCCGCGGACGCGGCCGCCGAGGGCGCCGAGCGCTGTGCGAACCAGACGCGCGCGGTCGTCGACGCCCTGCCGGACGCGGCCGGCTACGCCGTCGTACCGACGAAGGAGGGCTTCACGGTGGCCAACAGCGGTACGGCATGTCTCGTACTCGGACGCCATGCCGCGATAGGCGGTGAAGTCGGCCGGTTCCGCGACGAGGGCGCCAACCTGTGGGTCGGTCAGATGAGTGTCGGCGACTGCTGGATCTACGAGGAGGGCGACGACGGCTACAACGCCCCGCTCACCGATTGCGTGAAGCCCCACACCGACCAGGTCATAGGCGTCGTCCAGGCGCCCGGCGGCATGAACTACGAGAAGGGCGCCGACAACGCGACCAAGCTCTGCGGCAACAGATTCGAGTCGACCTGGGCACCGGGTTCCGAGCGGGCCGTGTTCGGCTGGGTGGCCGACGAGGACGACTGGAACCAGGGGTTCAAGAAGGCCGTGTGCACCGTGGGACGGACCGACAACGGGAAGACGAGCGGAAAGATACCCGCGCCCGGATCGGTCTGAGCCCCCGGCCGTGAGCGGGGGCGACGGAGCAGTCCCCAGCGGCGTCGGCCCCGCGTTCACCTCGGGTTCGCCTGGCCGCCGCCCGCGCGTGTCAGCCTCCCGGGGCTGGACACGGGCAACCGGGGCACAAGGGGGCAGGGGCGTCATGGAGAGGGGACCGGCGATCTTCGCCGGGGCGATGTTCGCCCTGTTCGGAGGCGGGCTGCTGATGTGGACCGCCGTCCGGCTACGACAGCGCGAACCCGTCGCACACGGTGTGAACCCGGTCGCATCGGCGACCCTCGCGAGTCTCGCCGCCGTGGTGGCGCTGGGCCTCGGCGCATGGTGTCTCACCCGGATCTGAGGATCATGGAAAAGCCGAGGTCCCGGTAATCAGGAGGTCTCCCTCCGGTTAGGCTCGAAAGAGCCGGTGGGCACTCCGGGCGGCAGGAATGGCGGTAGTCGGGTTACCGTTCGAGTGGCCGTTGCGGGCTTTTCCCGTTTGACACGGGGGCGGGATGTACCGTCACACTCCGCAGCGTCACCATGACCCGACCCCGGGATGAAGGCGCCTGGGGAGGCCCCAAGCGTCGACCGGAGAGAAGAGCGAAGTTGTCCCCGACCAGCGAGACCGCAAAGGGCGGCCGCCGACTCGTCATCGTCGAGTCGCCTGCCAAGGCGAAGACGATCAAGGGCTATCTCGGCCCTGGTTACGTCGTCGAGGCGAGCGTCGGGCACATCCGCGACCTCCCCAACGGTGCCGCGGAAGTACCGGAGCAGTACACCGGCGAGGTCCGTCGGCTCGGCGTGGACGTCGAGCACGACTTCGCGCCGATCTATGTCGTCAACGCCGACAAGAAGGCTCAGGTCAAGAAGCTCAAGGAGCTGCTGAAGGACTCCGACGAGCTCTTCCTCGCCACCGATGAGGACCGCGAGGGCGAGGCCATCGCGTGGCACCTCCAGGAAGTGCTCAAGCCCAAGGTCCCGGTCAAGCGGATGGTCTTCCACGAGATCACCAAGGCCGCGATCCAGGCCGCCGTGGCCAACCCGCGCGAGCTCAACCAGAAGCTGGTCGACGCCCAGGAGACCCGCCGTATCCTCGACCGCCTCTACGGCTACGAGGTCTCGCCGGTCCTGTGGAAGAAGGTCATGCCCCGCCTGTCGGCGGGCCGTGTCCAGTCCGTCGCCACCCGGCTCGTGGTGGAGCGGGAGCGCGAGCGCATCGCGTTCCGGTCCGCCGAGTACTGGGACCTGACGGGCACCTTCGCGACCGGCCGCGCGGGGGACTCGAGCGACCCGTCGACCCTCGTCGCCCGCCTCCAGAGCGTCGACGGCAAGCGGGTCGCGCAGGGCCGTGACTTCGACTCCCTGGGACAGCTCAAGGGCGCCAACACGCTCCACCTCGACGAGGCCAACGCCCGTGCGCTGGCCGCCGCCCTGGAGCAGACGCAGTTCGCCGTCCGGTCCGTCGAGTCCAAGCCGTACCGCCGCTCGCCGTACGCCCCGTTCCGTACGACGACGCTCCAGCAGGAGGCCTCGCGCAAGCTCGGCTTCGGAGCGAAGGCGACCATGCAGGTCGCCCAGAAGCTGTACGAGAACGGCTTCATCACCTATATGCGTACGGACTCCACGACGCTCAGCGAGACCGCTGTCACCGCGGCCCGTGCGCAGGTCACCCAGCTGTACGGCGCCGACTACCTGCCCTCGGCCCCCCGGACGTACGCCGGAAAGGTCAAGAACGCGCAGGAGGCGCACGAGGCGATCCGCCCCTCGGGTGATCGTTTCCGCACGCCTGCCGAGACCGGACTGACCGGCGACCAGTTCAAGCTCTACGAGCTGATCTGGAAGCGGACCGTCGCCTCGCAGATGAAGGACGCGGTCGGCAACTCCGTGACGGTGAAGATCGCCGGCACTGCCGCCGACGGCCGGGACGTCGAGTTCAGCGCCTCCGGCAAGACGATCACCTTCCACGGCTTCCTGAAGGCGTACGTCGAGGGCGCGGACGACCCGAACGCCGAGCTGGACGACCGCGAGCGACGGCTGCCCCAGGTCAGCGAGGGCGACCGGCTCAGCGCCGAGGAGATCACGGTCGACGGGCACGCCACCAAGCCCCCGGCCCGCTACACCGAGGCCAGCCTGGTCAAGGAGCTCGAAGAGCGCGAGATCGGCCGTCCGTCGACGTACGCCTCGATCATCGGCACGATCCTCGACCGCGGTTATGTCTTCAAGAAGGGCACGGCACTCGTCCCGTCCTTCCTCTCCTTCGCCGTGGTCAACCTCCTGGAGAAGCACTTCGGGCGGCTCGTCGACTACGACTTCACCGCCAAGATGGAGGACGACCTCGACCGCATCGCGCGGGGTGAGGCCCAGTCCGTGCCGTGGCTGAAGCGGTTCTACTTCGGTGAAGGCACAGAGGGAGGCGCCGCCGTCGCCGGAAACGGTGACGGGGATCACCTCGGCGGTCTCAAGGAGCTCGTGACCGACCTGGGCGCGATCGACGCGCGCGAGGTGTCGTCGTTCCCGGTGGGCGACGGCATCGTGCTGCGGGTCGGCCGCTACGGCCCGTACATCGAGCGCGGCGAGAAGGACTCCGAGGGTCACCAGCGCGCGGACGTGCCGGAGGATCTCGCCCCGGACGAGCTGTCCGTCGAGTTCGCGGAGGAGCTGCTCGCCAAGCCGAGCGGTGACTTCGAGCTCGGCGCCGACCCCGAGTCCGGCCACCAGATCATCGCGCGGGACGGCCGCTACGGCCCGTACGTCACCGAGGTGCTCCCCGAGGGCACCCCGAAGACCGGCAAGAACGCCGTGAAGCCGCGTACGGCCTCGCTGTTCAAGTCGATGTCGCTGGACACGGTGACGCTCGCCGACGCCCTCAAGCTGATGTCGCTGCCGCGGGTCGTCGGCAAGGACGCCGAGGGCGTGGAGATCACCGCGCAGAACGGCCGCTACGGCCCGTACCTGAAGAAGGGCACGGACTCGCGGTCCCTCACCGCCGAGGACCAGCTCTTCACGATCACCCTCGAAGAGGCGCTGGCGATCTACGCCCAGCCCAAGCAGCGGGGCCGGGCAGCCGCCAAGCCGCCGCTGAAGGAACTGGGCGCGGACCCGGTCAGCGAGAAGCCGGTCGTGGTCAAGGACGGCCGTTTCGGGCCGTATGTGACCGACGGGGAGACCAACGCGACCCTGCGCTCCGGCGACAGCGTCGAGGAGATCACCCCGGAGCGCGGCTTCGAGCTGCTGGCCGAGAAGCGCGCGAAGGCTCCCGCCAAGAAGACGGCGAAGAAGGCGCCCGCGAAGAAGGCCCCGGCCAAGAAGGCGACGGCCGCCAAGACCGCGGCCAAGAAGACGACCACGGCCGCCAAGAAGACGACGGCGAAGAAGACCACCACCAAGAAGGCGGCGGCTTCGAAGGCCGCTTCGGAAGACTGAGTCGCGCCGCGGACCTTCACCTCGGGTTCGCAAAACGAACGCCCCGGCATCGGTTTGGTGTCGGGGCGTGCGCACGTTCGGACGGGCGCCGCAGGCTGTCGGTGCTGCCCGATAGGCTGAAAGCATGACGCGAGCCGAGCAGCCAACGGCCCACCACCCGGCCCCCGACGACGCCCTTGCCGCGGACTCCCGTGAGCGCGCCGTCCGCGCCCTGTTGCGCCGACCGCAGCTCAGGAGGCTGTGGAGCGCGCAGCTTGTGGGGGGTGTCGGCGACGTACTCGCCCTCCTGGTGCTGGTCGTCCTGGCACTCCAGGCGGCGATCGCCGAGGGTTCCTTCGGCGGCGGCTACCGGGGCGTGGCGTTCGCAGTGGCGACCGTCTTCGGGGTGCGCATTCTGGCCACGCTGCTCTTCGGGGCGGTGCTGCTCGGCCCGTTGACGTCGCTCACCTCGCCGGACGGGCCGCTCGACCGCCGCTGGACGATGGTCGGCGCGGACGCCGTGCGCACGCTGGCGCTGATCGTCGCCCCCCTGTGGATCGACTGGACGCCCGACAACGCACTGGCGGTCCTCCTGGTGACCGCCTTCGTGGCAGGAGTCGCCGAGCGCTTCTGGACGGTGTGCCGCGAGAGCGCGGCGCCCGCCCTGCTGCCGGCCCCGCCGCCGGAGGGCGCGACCGTACGGCCGCTGCCGGACCACATGGACGCGCTGCGCCGCCTGTCGCTGCGCACGGGCTTCGTGGCGATCCCGCTCGCCGCCGCCGCACTCGTCGCGGCCTCGCTGGTCAACAACCTTCTGGGCGCCGGGATCGACTGGTTCGCCCAGCACCAGGCAGCCCTCGCCTCGTATGTCGCGGCCGGTCTGTTCGCCGCGTCCCTGTCCGTGCTGACCTTCCTGGAACTGCCGGGCACCCGCACGCCACGCGCGCGTTCCCCGCTGGAGGGCATGCGCCGCCCCAAGACGGGCACCGGCGTCGACAAGGGCCGCACCGGTGTGCTTCCGCTGCTGGTGCTGGCCTCCGCGGCCGTCGCCGGGGCGGTCGCCGCCGCCGTCGCCGTCGCCGTGCTGCACGCCAAGGACCTGGGCGGCGGCCCGGTGACGTACGGCCTGCTGGTCCTGGCGCTGACCGGCGGGGTCGTCGTCGGCATCCGTACGGCGCCCAAGGTGCTGGTCGCGCTCTCGCGGCGCCGACTCCTCGCGCTGGCGATCGCCTTCACCGGCGTCGCGCTGCTGGCCGCCGGCCTCGTCCCGGACGTCACCACCGTCATCCTGATCCTCGCGCTGGCCGGGGCCGGCGCGGGCGTGGCCGCCAACACCGGGCACACGCTCCTGGACCAGGAGGCCGAGGACTACCGGCGCGGGCGCACGACCGAGCATCTGCACGCGGTCGTACGGGTCTTCGTCGCGCTCGGCGCGGTGATCGCCCCGCTGGTGGCCGCGCTGATCGGGCCGCACCGGCTGGAGAGCGGCAAGTTCGTGTTCGCGCACGGCGGCGCCGCGTTCACGCTGATGCTGATCGGCGCCCTGCTGCTGCCGGTGGCCGCGCTGGTGCTCGCCAAGGTCGACGACCGTTCCGGTGTGCCGCTGCGGCAGGATCTGCGGGACGCGCTGCTGGGCGGCGACGACCCGGTGACGGCGCCCGCGTCCTCCGGTTTCTTCATCGCCCTGGAGGGCGGCGACGGAGCCGGCAAGTCCACCCAGGCCGAGGCGCTCGCCGAGTGGATAAGGGCCAAGGGCCACGAGGTCGTCGTGACCCGCGAGCCGGGGGCGACGCCGGTCGGCAAGCGGCTGCGGTCGATCCTGCTCGACGTGTCCAGCGCCGGGCTCTCGCACCGCGCGGAGGCGCTGCTGTACGCGGCCGACCGCGCGGAGCACGTGGACACCGTGGTGCGTCCCGCGCTGGAGCGGGGCGCGGTCGTGGTCTCGGACCGGTACGTCGACTCGTCCGTCGCCTACCAGGGGGCGGGCCGCGACCTGTCGCCGACGGAGGTCGCCCGCATCAACCGCTGGGCGACCGCCGGACTGGTACCGAACCTGACCGTGCTCCTCGACGTGTCCCCGGAGATCGCCCGCGAGCGGTTCACCGAGGCGCCGGACCGGCTGGAGTCGGAGCCGGCGGAGTTCCACGCGCGTGTGCGGTCCGGGTTCCTGACGCTGGCCGCCGCCGACCCCGGGCGCTATCTCGTCGTCGACGCGGGCCAGGAGCCCGAGGCCGTCACGACCGTCGTACGCCACCGGCTCGACCAGCTCCTGCCGCTCTCCGAGCAGGAGATCCGCGAGCAGGAGGAGGCCCGGCGCAAGGCCGAGGAGGAAGCGCGCCGCAAGGCCGAGGAAGAGGCCGCGCGCAAGGCCGAGGAGGAGCGCCTGGAGCGCGAGCGCCAGGAGCAGCTGGAGCGGCTGCGCGCCGAGGAGGAGGAGCGCAAGCGGCGCGAGCTGGAGGAGGCGCAGCGCCGCGAGGCCGAACGGCAGGCGGAGGAGGCCCGGCTGCGGGCCGAGGAAGCCCGCAAGCGTGCCGAGGAGGAGCGGGCCCGGCTCCTCGCCGAGGAGAAGGCGCGGGCCGAGGAGGAGGCGCGGCGCAAGGTCGAGGAGGACCGGCGTCGCAAGCAGGCCGAGGAAGAGGCGCGGCTGCGGGCCGAGGCCGAGGCGCGGCGGGTGGAGAAGCAGCGCAAGGCCGAGGAGGCGCTGCTGCGGGCCGAGGAGGCACGACGGCTCGCCGAGCAGGCCGCGGCCGCCGCGGAGGCGGGCCCGAAGAAGCCGGCACCGCCCGCGGCCGCCCCTCCGGAGGCACCGACCGTGCCCACGCCGGTGGTGACGCCGACGAACGCGTCGGGCGGGCCGGTGGAGGACACGGCCGTGCTGCGGCCGGTGCGCGACGACAAGGCCGAAGGGCCCGTCGACAACGAGGTGACGGCCGAGCTGCCCAAGCCGCCGGCCGGGGCCGCGGACGAGACGGCTGTGCTGCCTCCCGTCGTGCCGGGTGCGGCCGACGAGACGGCTGTGCTGCCGCCGGTGGTGCCGGGTGCCGCGGACGAGACCGCCGTGCTGCCGCCGGTGCCGGGTGAGGCTCCCGCTCATCGGGTGCCGCCGGGGTACTTCCGGGAGGAGCAGGCGGGGCCGGACGGGACCGAGGACCGTACGCGGGAGATGCCTCAGGTCGACGAGACGGGGGCGCCGCGACGGCGGGCCCGGTCGGACTGGGCCGAGGAGACACCGCTGGACGACCTGCCGTCGCTGGCGGACGAGCTGCTGGGCCCGCGTGACGATGACGAGTTCGGCGACGAGCGTGGGGGCCGGGGACGGGGCCGGGGACGCCGGGGCTGAGGCAGCTCCCTCGGTCACCTGACGGAGCCCTGTTGTCAGTGCCGGCCCGCACAATGGACCCAGCACCCCCGACCGTGACGAAAGGGCGGCACCACCCATGACCGTCTGGGACGACCTCGTCGGCCAGGAGAAGGTGAGCGAGCAGCTCGCAGCCGCCGCTCGGGACGCCGACGCGCTCGTCACCGCGACCACCACCGGCACCCCGCCGCCCGAGGCGTCGAAGATGACGCACGCGTGGTTGTTCACGGGTCCGCCCGGAGCCGGCCGGACGCAGACCGCGCGGGCCTTCGCCGCCGCGCTGCAGTGCGTGAGCCCCGACCGGGCGCTCGGCGGGATCCCCGGGTGCGGGTTCTGCGACGGATGTCATACGGCGCTCATCGGCACGCACGCGGACGTCACCACCGTCGCCGCCGTCGGTACGCAGATCCTCGCCGACGACATGCGGGACACCGTCCGCAAGTCGTACACCTCACCGGCGACCGGCCGCTGGCAGGTGATCCTCGTCGAGGACGCCGAGCGGCTGAACGAGAAGTCGGCCAACGCGGTGCTGAAGGCCGTCGAGGAGCCCGCCCCCCGTACCGTCTGGATGCTGTGCGCCCCGTCCGTCGAGGACGTCCTGCCCACCATCCGCTCCCGCTGCCGCCACCTCAATCTGCGGACACCCTCCGTCGACGCGGTCGCCGACCTTCTCGTACGCCGGGAAGGCATCGAGCCCGCCGTGGCCACGACCGTCGCACGGGCCACGCAGGGGCATGTCGACCGGGCCCGGCGCCTGGCCACCGACCCCGCCGCGCGCGAGCGCAGGGCCGCCGTCCTCAAACTGCCGCTGCGCGTCGAGGACGTCGGAGGATGTCTCAAGGCCGCCCAGGAGCTCGTGGACGCGGCCGCCGAGGACGCCAAGGCGCTCGCCGAGGAGAGGGACGGCAAGGAGACCGAGGAGCTCAAGGCCGCCATGGGCGCGTCCCAGGGCGGTCGGATGCCGCGCGGTACGGCGGGGGTGATGAAGGACCTGGAGGACAAGCAGAAGCGGCGCCGGACCCGTACCCAGCGCGACAGCCTCGACCTCGCCCTGACCGACCTCACCGGCTTCTACCGCGACGTCCTCGCCCTCCAGCTCGGCTCCCGGGTGGCCATCGCCAACGAGGACGCCGAGGAGGCTCTTCAGCGCCTGGCCCGCGGCAGCTCTCCGGAGTCGACGCTGCGCCGCATCGAGGCGATCGCCGCCTGCCGGGACGCCCTCGACCGCAATGTGGCACCGCTGCTCGCCGTGGAGGCGATGACGATGGCGCTCCGAGCGGGCTGAGGCGTCGGCCCGCGGTACTTTTCAGATCAACAGGAGGTTGACCAGGTACCCCGTACGAGCCGCAAGATGCACGGAAGGCAACCGAGTGGCTGCGCAGAGTTACTCTCGGCTGATGCACATCAGGCGCAATCCCCGCCCGGCACACCCGATCGCCCCGCCGCGTCATCGGCGTTCGCGCACCGGCGGTGCGCTTCTCGCCGCCGCCGCGCTGGTCGTGTCCGCCTGCTCCGCGGGGAGCGGTTCCCCCGGCACGACCGCGGAGGCGGCGGTGCTGCCCGCGCTGCCGAAGGCCACGCCGGCCGCTCTCTCGCCGTACTACGGACAGAAGCTGAGCTGGCGCGGCTGCGGGGTTCCCGGTTTCGAGTGCGCCACGATGAAGGCACCGCTCGACTACGACAAGCCGGACGACGGTGACGTCCGTCTCGCCGTCGCCCGCAAGAAGGCGACCGGCTCCGGGAAGGCGCTCGGCTCGCTGCTGGTGAACCCGGGCGGGCCGGGCGGCTCGGCGATCGGCTACCTCCAGGCCTACGCCGGGATCGGCTACCCCGCCGAGGTCCGTGCCCGGTACGACATGGTCGCCGTCGACCCGCGCGGCGTCGCCCGCAGCGCGCCCGTCGAGTGCCTGGACGGGCGCGACATGGACGCGTACACGCAGACCGACACAACACCGGACGACGAGGAGGAGACCGAGGATCTCGTCGCCGCCTTCCAGAAGTTCGCGGAGGGCTGCGGCGCCGACTCGCCCGAGCTGTTGCGGCATGTGTCCACCGTCGAGGCGGCGCGGGACATGGACATCCTGCGTGCGGCGCTGGGCGACGAGAAACTGACGTATGTCGGGGCGTCGTACGGGACGTTCCTCGGGGCGACGTATGCGGGCCTCTTCCCGGACCGGGTGGGCCGGCTGGTCCTGGACGGCGCGATGGACCCGTCCCTGCCCGCGCGGCGTACGAGCCTCGACCAGACGGCGGGGTTCGAGACGGCGTTCCAGTCCTTCGCGCGGGACTGTGTGCAGCAGTCGGACTGTCCGCTGGGCACGAAGGCGGGCGAGGTCGGCACCAACCTCAAGGCGTTCTTCGAGAAGCTCGACGCCCGGCCGATCCCCACCGGAGACGTGGACGGCCGCAAGCTCGGCGAGTCCCTCGCCACCACCGGGGTCATCGCGGCGATGTACGACGAGGGTGCCTGGGCGCAGCTGCGCGAGGCGCTGACCTCGGCCATGGAGGAGAACGACGGCGCGGGGCTGCTGGTCCTCTCCGACAGCTACTACGAGCGGGACGCCGACGCCCGCTACGCGAACCTGATGTTCGCCAACGCGGCGGTGAACTGTCTGGACCTCCCCGCGGCGTTCAGCTCACCGGACCAGGTGCGGGACGCGTTGCCGGAGTTCGAGAAGGCGTCCCCCGTCTTCGGCGAGGGCCTGGCCTGGGCCTCGCTGAACTGCGCGTACTGGCCGGTCGGGGCGACGGGCGAACCGCATCGCATCACCGCGAAGGGCGCCGCCCCGATCGTGGTCGTCGGCACCACCCGCGACCCGGCCACCCCCTACCGCTGGGCCCGCGCCCTGGCCGCCCAGCTCTCTTCCGCCCGCCTCCTCACCTACGAGGGCGACGGTCACACCGCCTACGGCCGCGGCAGCGTCTGCATCGACTCCACCATCAACGCGTACCTCCTCCGGGGGACCCCGCCGGCCAAGGGAAAGCGCTGCTCATAGACCCTCCGCAGGTGAGTCCACCCGCCCCGGAATCCCGGCCTCCGGGGCGGGTACGGAGCACCCTCGGAAACTGTGTAGACTTACCGGCGTTGCTGATCGCACCATGGTGTGGACGGCGCGCCGCCTTAGCTCAGATGGCCAGAGCAACGCACTCGTAATGCGTAGGTCTCGGGTTCGAATCCCGAAGGCGGCTCCATGGGAAACCGCAGGTCAGTCTTCTGACCTGCGGTTTTTTTGTTTTCTTGACCTTAGAATGTGTGGGTGTTGCGCCTCGGCTGCCTGTGCATGGAATGCGTAGGTCAGAGGTTTCACTGTCTGCGGTCAGTAATGCGTCTCTGATGCCATGTATCGGTGCTGGCCTGCGGTTTCTGGGGAGCGGCTGATGCGCGAGTCAGTATGGGTGAGACGTGGGGTGGCCAAGGGGCGGCCAAGGGGTGGCCATCTGTGCATCGGTCGTGCACGGAGGCTCGCTGTGGACCTGTCGGCGGAAGCTGTGCCCGAGATCCGAGTTTGTGACTGTCCGACAATGCGGAGTTCGGAGCGGGTACGCAGCGGCGGAGCCGTACGCACTGCTGGAACGGTCCGCCGTTCCGGCCGGGCCAGCGGCCGGCGTGATCGAGCTGCCCCGTCATCAGGACGGGGCCTCGGTAGAAGTCGGCCGCTTACCGGACGTGATCCTTTGGGTCGGGTTGGATGGGCATGAACTCCTGCCGGAGGCGGGAGAGACGGGCGTGATTCATCCGCTCGTATCGCTTGAAAGTGATCCCGGAGACAGCGGTCGACGACGACCTCCTTCGCAGTCCGTGCCGAAAACAACGGCGTCGATGAGGAGGAAGCCGACAAGCGTCCCACCGCCACCGTCGAGCAGCGGATCTGCCGTGATTGACAACTGTCGCTGCTTTCATGACGCACGTCACCAGATCCCGAGCGCCACTCTTCCCGGGCATGGCCTCAGCCATACGGTCAGGCATGCCCGGCAGCTCAGAGGCCGGCAAGTGAAGCAGGCAGGGAGGAGCAACGTGAGGGAACTGGAGCGACCACGATGACGGCGGTTGTTGTGGAAGGTCTGCAGAAGACCTATGGAAGCCACGAGGTGTTGCGCGGAATCGACTTCACTGTGACGGAGGGGGAGATCTTCGCCCTGCTGGGACCCAATGGCGCGGGCAAGACGACGACGCTGGAGATCCTCGAGGGTTTCCGCGGCAGGGACAAGGGCCGGGTAGAGGTGCTCGGCCTGGACCCCGGGGTGCCCGGCGACAGCCGTCAGCTGCGCGAACGGATGGGTCTGGTCCTGCAGGACATAGCGGTGGAGCCGTATCTGTCCGTGCGCGAGACGATCGCACGCAACGCAGGCTATTACCGGGCTCCCCGTGACGTCGACGAGGTCATCGAACTCGTCGGTCTGCGCGAGAAGCGGGCCGCCAAGGTCAAGGACCTGTCAGGCGGGCAGAAGCGCCGCCTGGACCTGGCACTGGGGGTTGTCGGAGATCCTCAACTGCTGTTTCTCGACGAGCCCACCACGGGCTTCGATCCCAGTGCCCGGCGGAGTGCCTGGGAGGTGGTGCGGGACTTGAGGGCTTCCGGCACCACCATTGTGCTGACGACCCATTACATGGACGAAGTGCAGGCGCTCGCCGACTCCGTGGCCGTCATCGCGGACGGACGGATCGTCGAGTCGGGCACACCAGCCACGCTCGGCGGGAGAGACAGCGCGTTCGCCAGGATTCGCTTCGAACTGCCGCCGGGGACGGAGGTGTCGGATCTGCCGGTGCGGGCGAGTACCGCTACTGAGGGTGCCCTGGTCACCATCGAGGTCGAGGAGCCGACAGCGGTGTTGCACTCCCTCACCGACTGGGCCCTGCGCCGTGGCACGACGCTTCAGCGACTGACCGTCGAGCGGCCCTCCCTCGAGGACGTCTACCTCGAGATCACCCGTTCTTTCGAACGTGAGCCGTCCCAGCAGTCCGTCACCGCACGAGGGCATCGACCGAATCGGAGCCGTTCATGACCGCCTTGTCCCCGGCGTCCACGGCCGATGCGCCGCATACGTCACCGGATCACGAGCCCGGCCTCCGTCGTGGCGACTCTCCCAGTCGTGGCCGTGTCGGCCTCTTGATCCATCAGATCCGCTACGAGCAACTCTCCTTCTGGCGCAACCCGCAAGCCGTGATCTTCACCTTTCTTCTGCCCGTGGTCGTCGTCACGATCTTCGGAGCGGTCTTCGGGGGTGACGAGAAACAGGACTTCTTTTTCGGAATGTCCAGCATGGAGTACTACACGCCGACGATCGCCGCCGTATCCGTACTCGGCGCCTGCTACGGCCAGTTGGCGATCGTGCTGTCGACGCGGCGTCAGACCGGCTTGCTCAAGCGGCTGCGTGCGACTCCCTTGCCGGCCTGGGTCTACTTCGTCGGCCTGTTGGCGCACTGCGTGCTGGTCAGCCTGATCGACGTCGTCCTGGTCATCGGTGTGGGCGCGCTCTACGGGGTGGCACTGCCCGCCCACTGGGCGGCGATTGCGCTGACGCTGGTACTGGGTGCTGCGAGCTTCTGCGCCCTCGGCGCTGGCGTCGCGTCGTTGGTGAGAAGCGCCGAGGCAGCCCCCGCGCTCGTGCAGTTCATCCAGTTTCCGCTGGTGTTCATCTCCGGCAGCTACTTCCCCATCCACGCCGGCGTGCTGAACACCATCGCGGGTCTGCTTCCGGTCAAGCCCTTCAACGAGGCCATGATGGCTCCCTTCACGCACGGGGGTGGCTACCAGTGGAAGGAGCTGGGGGTGCTGGCCGCCTGGGGTGTCCTCGGCGCAGTGGTGGCTGTCCGACGTTTCCGCTGGGACCCCAGGCCCGAATAACTGCCTCCCGAACAACGGCTTTTGGACCGACATCGCGCGGGGCGGGATCGCACTTACGCGATCCCGCCCCGCGCTCTGAACTTACGGGACGGTCAGCAGTCAGCGCCCGGCCAGAGCGTGGATCGACCGGATGGCGTCCCCGTAGAGCCAGTCGAGGTGCGTGAGATCCCGCTGTTCCGCCAGCGTGGCGTCGCGTTCGGCCTGAAGCGGTCCGTCAGAGAGGTGGAAGGTGCTGGAGCGCAGCCGTGACTGCCGGTGGACCTCGGCCGTACGGGGCATCCGGATCGCCTCATATCTGCGCAGCGCACCCGGCACGTCGGTCATGTCCTCGGTGAGGCTGTCCGCCAGTGCGACGGCATCCTCCAGCGCCTGACTCGCCCCTTGCGACAGGAAGGGAAGCATGGGGTGAGCGGCGTCACCGACCAGAGCCACGCGACCAGTGCGGTACCGGTCGGACAGGTTCCGGTCGAACAGCCCCCAACGGGTCACCGATCCTGCTGCGCGCACGACCTGCCTGACGTCTTCGTGCCAGCCGTCGAACTCCGCCAACAGGTCCCTGCCGTCGGCGGCCGAGCTGCGCGGAGCGGTGCCCGCGGACGGATCGGCACACACCGCACTGAAGTGGACCGTCCGTCCGGACGAGACGGGGTAGTACGTGACATGACGGCCGGGGCCGAACCAGAACATCACCCGCGGATCGTCCTCGAAGGACGGCACGGCGGAGGCCGGTACCAGCCCCCGGTACACCGAATAACCCGAGATCACCGGCCTGTCGTCCACCACCGCACCGCGCAGGGCGGAGTGCACACCGTCCGCGCCGATCACCACGTCAGCCGTCGCCGAGCCACCGTCGGCGAAGCGCAGCTCCACCCGGTCGTCGTGCTCCACGACGCCGCTCACCGCCCGCCCGAGATGTATCTGCCCCGGCGGCAGCAGGTCGACGAGGCAGGCCTGCAGATCGGCACGGTGAACGAGGTAGTAGGGCGCCCGGAACCGGTCCTCGCAGACGTTTCCGTGCGCGACACGGGACAGGAGCGTGCCGTCGTTCCAGCGCCTCGTCTCGATCGCGCGCGCTGTGCTGCCCCTTTGGCGAATGGACGGCTCGGCACCGAGTTCATGGAGAATGCGAGCACCGTTGGGAGACAGCTGGATTCCCGCGCCCACCGCGCCGAGCGCGTCCGACTTCTCGTACACGTCGCAGCGCACACCGCGTCGGCGCAGCAGGATGGAGACGGCGAGTCCCGACACCCCCGCCCCGACCACGGCCACACGCATGCCGTCGGCTGTCATGACACCACTCCCGTTCCTGCCTGGTCCGTACGACGTGGCGCCCCGGCTTCATGGCCGTAGAGCCATGCGCGCTCGCGCAGTCCGGTCAGGCCCGCGGCCCGGCGCATCGCCCGGTCCCGTTCGCGTTGCTGCGGGCCGTCGGCCAGGTGCATGGAGTCCGCATGACCTCGTGAGCCCTGCTGTATGGCCGCCGTACGCGGTGCGCGGGCCTTCTCGTACCTGGCGAGCAGGTCGGGTACCTCGTCGCGGCGGGCACCGGCCAGCAGCGAGGCCAGTTCCACCGCGTCCTCGACGGCCTGGTTCGCGCCCTGCGCCATGAAGGGAAGCATCGGGTGCGCGGCATCGCCGAGCACCGTGAGCCGGTTGGCAGACCAGGTATGCAGCTCCGGCCGGTCGTACAGGGCCCAGCGGCGCACCGTGTCGGTGGCGTGGGTGATGTCCGAGACCAGTCCGTGCCAGCCGTCGAAGGCCGCCACCAGTTCTGCGGGGTCGCCGGCCGCCGACCAGGACTCCGCTCCGGCTTCGCCGAGCGGGGCGATCGCGGCGAAACTCATCAGCCGTCCACCGGCCACCGGGTAACACACGAAGTGCCGACCCGGACCCAGCCACATCCTGATCAGCGGTTCGCGTGCCGGGGCCGGCAACCGGCCGACCGGAACGAGGCCCCGGAAGACGCCGAGACCGGAGAACACCGGTGCGTCGAGGACGAGGGACTCCCGGACCACCGAATGAATGCCGTCGGCCCCCACGACGAGGTCCGCGCGATGCGTGGTTCCGTCCGCGAAGGTGAGCACCATGTCCTCGCCGTCGCGGGAGACGCCCTGCAGCTTGTGCCCGAGCCGCAGCGGTTCCGGCCCGACGAGCCGGAGCAGCGCCCCTTGAAGGTCCGCGCGGTGTACGGCGTAGTAGGGCGCCCCGTACAGCTTCTCGCACGCGAGTCCGAACGGAGTGCCTGCGATCAGTCCGCCCGCCCAGTGGTACACGCGCATCTCCTCGATGGCCACGGCCAGCTCCCGCAGCGCGGGCTGGAGCCCGAGCCGGCGAAGGTGGCGGGCGGCGTTCGGGGCGAGTTGTACCCCTGCTCCGATCTCCGCCATGGAGCGGGTCTGTTCGAACACCTCGCACCGTGTGCCCGACGCGGCGAGGGCCGCGGCCAGGGTCAGCCCTCCGACGCCTGAACCGACCACGGCGATACGCGGTTGGTCGGTCATCGGCGGGCTCCGTGGGCCGGTTCGGCGGCCGGGAAGGCGTCGGCCAGCCAGGCGTAGGTGCGCAGTTCGTCGAAGAGGGTCCGGCCGAGACGGTTGTGGAGCATGTGCACGTGTGAGACGAGGATCTGTCCGGGGACGGTCGTCGTGGTGGTGCGGATCTCTCCGACAAGCTCCGACAGGGCCGCGTGCCAGGCGCCGAAGGGGCCGTGCTGCGCGGGATCGAGCGGCTTCGCGGCTGTCCTGGTGATACGGCACAGCTGGTCCAACTGCTCCTGGGTGCAGCCGAATCCGGCCGCCCAGGAGCGCCAGGCCAGCAGACTGTTGGCGTAGAAGGCGGCCTGCTCCGCCTCGTCGCCGAGCGCGGCGGCCGCGGAGACCGTGGCGCGCAGGGCCAGAGCGGAACGCGCCTGGGGAGTCGACACGTGCGGCAGCAGAGCGAGCACCAGCTCGCTGGACAGCTGGAACAGCCGTTCTGTGCGCGGCATCAGCTGCGGGCCGCCGTAGCGTGCGGTCTCCGGCTCGTAGACGGCGCGGTGCACGCCCGGGGCGTGAAGTGCCGCCACGTCCGCGTCGTCGCCGTACTCGCTGCGCGCGAGGAGGCGTGCCTCGGTCCGGTACGCGTCCTCGCCGAACGGGCTCTCACCGGCGGCCGGTTGTCCCGTGCTCTCCAGCCGCTCCCGCAGCAGCCCTTCCACCCGGTCGAATTCCGCCGGGCTCAAGTCGCCCACGCGCAGTCGGACATGGGGGCCGCCCTGCCAGTAGCGGATGAAGAACCAGGGTGCGTCGTCGAGCGATCGCACTGTCGGCGCGACGACGTCGTTCACCACCCGGTCCAGCAGCGACTGTGCGTTCGAGGCCAGATGTAGATGCCAGGCACTCCAGTGCGTACGCGACGTCGTGTCGCCGTCGGACTCCAGGTGGCCGGGCGCTGTCTGCTGTGCCAAGGCGTTCTCCTCCATCAGATTCTGATGTCCAGCAGCTCATGGGTCGCGTGCCTGGGGGTGCCGGCCACCGCGGCGAGCGCGACCATCTCGTCCGGTTCCAGCCCGAGGATGCGCTGCGTGGGTATCTCGTTGAAGGCGCGGACCGGGCGGGCGAACATCCCGTGCGCCGTGGCGGACAGGCACAGGCCGTGCAGGGCCCAGCCGCAGTAGTACTGCGCCGCGCTCCACCCGCCCGGCCCGAAGCGGGCGAACAGCTCGCGCGGCTTCACCGACAGGAACCAGATCGCCGCGGCATTGCGGATGTCGCAGCCGGCGTCCGTGCTGAGGCCGTACCCGTACTCCGCCTCCAGCCGGGCCGCCGCGGTCCGGTCCGCGGACAGCAGGACCGCCTCGCTGTCGCGGACGCGGTGGATACCGTCCTCGTGGCCTTCGACGTCCTGGACCACGGCGGTGACCGTCACCAGCTCGGACACGGCCCGCAGGGTCGGTCCGGGCGGCGGTACGCCGAGCCAGCGGATCGCGTCCCGCACGGAGCCGGCGGGCATCCGGGTGCGCCGGCCGCTCATGCCGAGCAGACCGCGCGGCATACGGCCGGAGTTGCGCTGCCACATCAGCTCCGCCCAGTCCCCGGACGCTCCGCGCGTGGACGGGAGATGTGCCGGAACGGCCGGGGTCACGGGGGCCGCGGGGTCGGTGAACGCCTGGGCGCGGTTGACGCGCACCAGATCCCTGAGCGCCGCGCCTTCCGGGCGCTCCTCGGGCACTGCTGACGGCTCCGGCTCGGCAGCGGACCGGGCGACACCGTCCGGCCCGAGCTCGATCACGAGGGGCAGCGACCATTCCCAGCTCGGCGTCAGCCCGAGTTCGTCCAGCAGGCCTGCCGAGCCCTCGTGCGGCAGCACCAGCCGGCCCGACAGCCCGAACAGTTCGAGGGCCAGCGCCAGGGAGCGCAGGGTGATGCCGAGTTCCAGGTTCACCAGCGAGCCGCGGAACCACTTGTAGCCGCGGGGGATACGCGTGTACCTCCCGGTCAGCGCGATTCGCCGGTGCCGCCCGCGGTGGCGGCCCGAGGTGAGCGCGGTGAGCGCGTGCCGCTCGGGTTCGAGCAGGTGCCAGCGCTCACCGTCGTCGACGAAGACCTGCACCGGGTAGAGGCAGCGCGGTGAGGCGTAGCCGCGGTGCGGGTTGTAGACGTTCTCCGGGTCGGACCACTGCACTCCGAAGGCCGCGACGAGCGCACGGGCCAGGGCCTCGTCCGGGTCGGACGGGGCCGCCCGGCCGTGCGGGAAGGGCAGCGTGCCGAGCAACTCCGCGGTTCCCCGGGGCAGTTCCGTACGCCGTCCGCCGCGGACGCACGCGGGCGGGGGCGGGGCCACGTGCGAGGTCATGGGCGGCTCCGCCACCCAGGTCCAGGGCGGTACGGGCGGTTCATCGCAACCGGCGCCGTACTCGTACCACAGGGGCTCGCGTTCGATGTTGTTGTCGCCGAACGGCGGCGGCAGGTCCACGGGGCCCCGCCGGACCGTACCGGTCGTCGTCTCGCTCATGCGTCTCTCCTCGGGACGCGACCGCACGTCGGGCCGCTCACGGGAACGGGTGCGGGTCATAGGGGATTTCCCGGGTCTCCTCCGGTGTCCCGGCCAGCGCGGCCGTCAGACGCGGCAGGTTCCTCAGACGCTGCTGCGCGTGGCCGAAGCACATCGGCAGAATGCCGGGGACGACGGCCTTGGCGACCGCGACACCGATGTCGGTGTGCTCGCGGGTGGTCTGGTTCACCAGCACGATCCGGTCGAGCCCGGCGTCCGCGTACAGCCCGCGCACATGGTCCAGGGCGCCGCGCACCGTGCCGCCGGAGGCCCGGCGCAGGGCGTCCGGCCAGCCGGGGAAGGCCTCCCGCAGGGTGATCTCCGGGCCGCCGAGGACCTCGGTGACCCGGGACAGCTTCTCGGGGAGGGTGTACAGCTGCGGATGCTGTTCGAGCTCCACCAGCTTCCAGGGGTCGTCGAGCATCCCCTCGGCCTCTTCGCGGTTCCACTGCACCTTGTTGGTGACGAGCTGGGCGACCTCGCGCAGGGCGCCGCGGATCGCGGTGTCCGGGTTGGCTCCCGAGCCGCCGGACGAGTATGTGGCGGGGAACGGGTTGCGGCGGTTCACGACGAGCACCCAGACGATCGGCAGGTCGATGTCCTGCCGGGCCACGAGGACGTGCACGTCGAAGCCGCGGGTCTGGATCAGGTCGATGAGGCTCCGGTTCTCCGGGTCCGTGATCGACTCGTTCGTGATGCGGGGCAGCGGTGTCCGGCGGTGCCAGGACAGCAGAAAGGCGTCCCGTTCGGCGAGTTCGAGCAGGGAGTGCAGGGCGGCCTCCTCGAGGCTCGCTCCGGCCGCGCAGCCGCTCGACGAGTCGTGGAAGTACTTGCGCAGGGTGCCCGGTTCGGGCGTACGGCCCTCCGCGCGCGCCTGCCGTGCGGTCACGCGTGCCGCCCGGGCCGCGTGCCGGGAGAGCTTGTACCGCTGCTCGTACTGGTAGAAACCGGCCTCGGCGGGGACCAGTTGCGGTTCGCCGGAGGCCAGGTCGTGACCCCACACCCAGTCCATGGGCGTGTCCGCCGTGTACGGAAGCACCTGGCAGCTCGGGTGGGTCAGCTGCTGCTCGGTGTGCTCGCCCAGGGTGGCCGGATCCAGGGCGTGCTCGGACACCTCGCGATAGGTGCGCTCCAGCAGGAGCGGGGCGTCGAAGGGGAAGCTGCCGAGCCGCTCGTAGGTTTCGATGATCCCGACCGGGTCGGCTTCGGCGAACGTGCCCGCGCGGCCGTGTCCCGGGGCGGCGGCGTCGGGGGCCAGGCACATGCTCATGGCGAACGGGACGTTCGATTCGCGCATGATGACCTGGATCGGTCCGTAGCGGGCGTCGAGCAGACGCTCGCGCAGGGCGCCGGGTTCCACTAGGCGGGCGCCCCCGGTGCCGCGCGTCGGGTCCTGCGGGGAGAGTGGTTCGGCGCGCAGCGCCAAAGGGGCGGGCCGCCAGTCGTCGTCGAGCACCTTTCCGTGGTCGGCGCACGCCGGGCAGAAGAAACTGCGCGGGATGCGGTGCCGTCGCACGTACTGGCTGCCGATCGCGTACAACTCGCCCGGCCGCAGGGGATGATCGGCCAGGTTCTCCAAGGCAGCGTCGAGCAGATCGGGCAGCAGGGGCCGGGACGCGCGCGGAACGACGCGCGGTGCCTCCAGGGTGTCCGCCAGGGGATGCTCGGCAGTGTTGCGTTCCCGCACCTCGGCGCAGGCCGCACAGCCGGAGTCCGTGCCGGGCACCCACCGCGGACCGACGATCACCTCGTCGTCGTAGACCCGGACCGAGACGAGTTCCTCGCCGTTCGCGGCGCTCTTCTCCCACTGCGCCCGCTCCCAGGCCAGGTCCCAGCCGCGGTTCAGCGCGACCGTGGCGCCCACCGCGCCGCCGATCCGCCGCAGCGTCTCCTCCCAGGAGGTGTCGCGGAGCGCCGTCATGCCGGGGCCGTACTGCTGTTCATCGCGCATCGCGGGGCTCCTGGGTGAGCTGTCGGGCGCGGACGGGGCCGGACCAGAAGGGGATCTCGCCGAGCGCGAGGTCCGCCCGCAGGGGACGCCCCGTGTAGCGGACGCCCCGTGCCGCGGCGAGCCGGCCGGCCTGCTCGCGCAGCCAGCGGATCTCTTCCTCGGCCGCGGAGCTGACGGAGTCCGTGCGCAGCGCGGGCACACCGGCCCCGGCGCCACGGGTGGCGTTCACCTGGGCCCGGGCCAGGGCCGTACTCAGCGCCTCGCGCACCGCGGTGTCGCCGTCGGGGGCCCAGGCCGCTCCCAAATCCTCGCCGCCGTCGGTGCGTTCGACGCGGGCCAGGCGCCAGTCGAGGCCGGGAACGTGCAGCAGGCGGACGGTGAGCGGCTCCGGCTGTCGGTCCTGCAGGGTCCGCCGGATACGGGCCGTCTCCTCGCTCTCCACGGGAGCCGTGTGCGCGGGCTCCGCCTCGTCGGCGAGCAGCCGCAACACCCCGTCCAGGAGCCAGCGTTCCACCGTCTGCCCGGCGGCAGCCGTCTCACCCTCGGCCGTCGTGCCCGAGCGCCGCAGCGCCTCAAGGGCGGCCCCTACCGTGGCGGACCTCTGGTCGGGCGCCCATACGGTGATCCGCCCCGGGATATCGGACCGCAACTCCATCTCCCTTACAGCCAAGGGCATTTGAGGGAGGGTCTGCTCCGTGCGCGCCGGGGTGAACAGGCCCTTCCAGCGAGCAGTGAGGGCGTTGACCCGCTCGATCGCCTCGTCGGGGTCGGGGAGCGGTTCGGCGGGTGCGTCATCGAGCGTCCGGGGCTCTTCGTCCACCGTGCCGACGGCGCCGAGGAGGACGCGTTCCGCGACGAGTTCGGCGCCGTGCACCACGTGCGTCGCGCCGCCCTCCTCGATCCCCGCCAGGGCATCGAACATCAGCTGGCCGGCGATCGCGCCGATCATCGCGTCCGCGACAGGCCGGGCGGCCGGCCCGAGCCCCTCGCCCCGGGCCCATCCGAGCACCCTGCCTCGGACAGCCAACAGCACCGGATACCCGCCGGCGTCCCGGACGACCGGGCCCGCCTGCAGCACACGGTCGTCGAGCACGACCGGTACGACCGGCACGCCGTCCGGTATCCGCCCGGCACCGTGGATCCGGAACCATCCGGCCCGCAGCTCCTCGTCGGTGCCGCACCACATCACGGCGTCCGCCTCGCCGAACTCGGCGACGTCCGGCGTGAGCACCTGGCCGACCCCCGCACGATCGAGGCCCCGGGAAGCCGGACGTACCGCGTCCGGCGGTCCGAACAGGGCGACCCGGGCGGCGCGGACCCTGGCGAAGACCGCATACGGATCGGCGCACACCGATTCCAGATAGGCGAGCGAGCCCGCGTACTGCTTGCGGTCCTCGTCGCTCGGCCCGGCCCCGCTCAGGACGTCCTCGTCCAGCAGCATGCCGTGCGCGCGCAGCCCGCCCGTCAGCCGGCGCACCACGGGCCGCGCCCGTTCCGTGCCCAGCGCCGCCACCAACTCGTCCTCGGTCGTGCCCCGTTCGAGCAGCGGGACACACACGTCCGCGACCTTGAACAGACCGTCCCAGCCCTTGAGGACGAACTGGGCCCGCGCGCCGCTGAAGTACACCCCGCCCGGCACCGGTGCGCAGTGCAGATACGGCCTTGCTCTCATGCTCATCGGTTGTCTCCCTCGTACTGGAACAGGCCGCCCGGGGTGCGTCCGATCTCCACCACCCACTCCTGCGCGTGCGTCCCGCCCACCACCGAAGGCAGCGCCTCCTCCAGGTAGTTGACGGCCTCTTCCTCCGTCGCCCGGCGGTCCAGCATCTTCGGCAGCACCCGGGTGCTCAGCGCACTGGAGAGGTCCACGTACTGCGGCTTGTGCTGGAGCCGGCGGGGCAGTACGTCGGCCGGGTCGAGGGTCCGCGGCGAGTCCTGCCCGAACGCCGTCTTGACGACGACCTCCTCGGGAACGCCGTGATGTGCGCGCCAGGCGGTCAGCGCCAGCAGCCGCTCGTGCTCCGCGGGTCCGGCGCCCACGGCCGAGGCCAGCTCCCCGCCGCCGTACCAGCGGCGCCTGGCCAGGACGACGTCGCCGATCGAGATCCTGGGGCACATCAGCGTGTGCCGCCGGTCGCGGGGCTGTGCCCGGTGCCAGCCGTCGAGCAGGTCGTTGTTGAGCCGGCCGCCGGTGGACAGGGACGTGGCCAGGGACAGCGGTGGCGGGAAGAGCCCCGGGTGGCCGGTGCCCAGCGGCAGCACGCGGATGCGCCGTCCGTCGGCGTCCTCGACGGCGAGCGTGTCGGACTCCGTGTCGTGCACCAGGCGCAGCGAGAACCAGTCGTCGGGCCGCAGCCCCTCCGGGAGGATGCTTGGATGGGCGTTCACGTTGAGGCGGTGCAGCCCGAGATCCTCCACCACACGGGCGCCGTCCCACGCGTACCGGTCGAGGAGCCGCCGCGCCAGATGGGGGAGGGAATCGCCGCCCAGCTTCCGGTCGGCGTCCAGGAACCGGGCGTACAGCATGCCGTGTCCGGGCAGCCCGTCGTTGAACACCAGCCGCTCGCCCGCGGCCTGCACCATGACCCCGTAGCTCATCGGGTCCTGGCGGATGCGCCGCGGCAGGTCTGCGGTCAGTTCGACGGCCTCCTGCGCGGACAGCGCGATGTCGGGCGCTCCGCCGTCCACTGCCTTCGTGATGCGGGACTGGGTCTCCTCGATCACCCGGCGGCGCAGGGCGAACAGCTGCTCCAGGCTGCCGTCCGCGGTGCCGAGTCCGCGCAGCGCGTCCGCGTCGCCCCGGGCGTACGACTCGCCCATCACGGCCGCCCGCCGGGAGACCTCCTGGACCAGGGACTCGGCGTGCTCGGTGAGCGGAACGGACGCTCCGGCACCGAAGCGCTGCACGAACGTGGCCGTCGTGATCACGCGTACGTCGTGCAGCCAGTCGAACACCGACAACAGCTCCACCGTCGCGCCGACGTCAGCCAGCGGACGCCGCCAGCGGCTGGAGTCGACGGTGAGCGGGGACAGGACGTAATCCTCCTCGACCGTGACCCGTGCGGGCCGCCGGGCCTGTTGGCTGAGCTGCTCGAAGTCCCCCTCGATCGCCCGGAGTTCGGCCCTGCGGTCAGCGGCGGGCCCGGTCGCGAAGCGCGGCAGCCGGGACCTGACGTCGTCCAGCAGCGCGGAGCCCGGGGTCCCGGGCCGGGTGAGCAGCGCCGACAGCTCGGCGGCCCCGTCCTCCGGCTCGTCGTAGCTGCACAGGATGCCCTGGTGGACCGCCTGCAGTACGGCCTTCGCTGCGTCCTGCGCCGCACACCCGGTCTGCGCGGCGATGTGCGCCACCACCGAGCGCACCGGCCTTGGGCCCATGACGGTCGCGTCGACCAGCGCCCGTACGACGCCCTTGACCGGGGCCGACAGCCGCTGGAAGCCGGATTCGGTGGGCCGCAGGAAGTACAGCGTGTCCCGGCCCTCGTCGAGGGCGGAGGTGGGGGACAGGGCCACCCAGGCGTTCAGCAGCGCGGCGCCCGTGGCCGGGCTGAGGCCGCCGAGGACGTAGGCCAGCATGACGCGGTCCAGGCCCGGAAAGGCGGTGGCGCCGTCGAAGCCCACCTCGCCCGGGTCGACTCCGCCGGGCCCGGGCCGGGCGATGCCGACGGCGGTGAAGCGGGCGAGCGGGCTGGTGCGCACCATGGCCCGCGTGACGTACTGGATCAGTCCCCGCTCCGACTTGCGGCTGCGCGCGGAGAGTCGGTCCGGACCCGCGACCGCGGCGCGGTAGCGCTCCGACTCCTCGTACACCTCGGGGGAGACGAGGGCCAGCGACCGGCGCAGGTGCTCGTCGCCGAGCAGCTCCGCGAGCGTCCGGCGTTCCCGGTCCGCCGCCTGCTCGTAGTGGCGGGCCACCTCCTCGCGCAGTCCGCGGCGCAGCTCCGTCGCCCGCAGCCAGCCGGACACCGAGGGCGCCGTCGGCGGGACGTCCTTGACGGGTCGGTCGTTGTGGACGGCGCGGCGTACGGCGATGAGCCGGCCGCGCTCGCCGTCGTCGGCCGTGGTGCCGATGAGGGCGTAGAGCTCCTCGGAGCACTGTTCGGCTGCCGACCGCACCACGCGTTCGGCCTCCGCGAGCCGGGCCAGGAGATCCCTGAGGTCGGGATCCCCGAGACGGCTGCGGAGCAGCGGGTTGATGCGCAGGAGCCACAGGGGCTCCTGGTGCGGGGTCGGGCGGGCCGGCTGCGGCGCGGTGACGGCCGGCGTCTCGAGTGCGGTCATCGGGTGGCCTCCTGGGCCCTTGCCCATCGCACCTGTCCCTTGGCCAGCCGCTCCTGCCAGGTCTCGCCGACGACCTCGTCGATCGTCTCGGCGAGGGCGTAGCACATGTAGTACCGCTGGATCGGGGAGACGGTGAGCACGGGCAGCTGCTGGTAGAAGAGGTTGATCAGCATGCGATACGCGGCGAACCACGGGGGCGGGTTGTCGATCACCCCGGATTCGACGGTGGCCCGGTGGAAAGCGGTGTCGGGGTGCTTGCCCCGGGGGACCACCTCGGGCGCGGTGGGCGGGCCCATGGCTGTGTTGTCCACGGAGTCGGTGACCGCGTCCAGCATCGCGGGCGTCAGCCGGCCCTCCGTCACCGCGCTGTCCAGGGCACCGGTGGAGTAGGCGAAGGCGGTACGCCACTCGGCCGCAGCAGGGCCGACCTCCCCCGCGAGCCGCTGCTCCACCACGGTGCGCAACAGGGGCGCCTCCTGGGCCAGGCGCTCGGCGAACACCGGGCGCATGTCCTTGCTGGGGGCCGCCCAGGCGAGGAAGGCCTCGGCGTGCGAGCGGAACGAGAAGGCGCCGTGGGCCAGCCCCAGGAAGTAGGAGTCGCCCAGCGCGACGAAGGCCTCGGCGAGACGGGTGGTGGCCAGGGACGGATCCCGGGTCAGTTCCTCGATCGTGTTCATCAGCGGCGGGCACAGCACACCGTGCACGACCTCGGCCTCCCGCAGGCCGTGCAGCAGCGGGTCGCCCGGGGCCACGTCCTGCGGGCTGAGGAACTCGACTTCCCCGTGCTCGCGCATCGGAAGATACGGCGGCGGCACCGCTTCCAGCCGGCCGAACTCCCGTGCCTGCGCGAGGTAGGTCTCTTCATCCAGCGCCCGGTCCCCGGGCAGGGGACCGGCGTCCAGCTGCCGTGCCAGGCTCTCCCAGGGGAGTTCCTGGCCCAGCGCACCCCGGCCGATGATGTCCACGTGCGGGCCGTGCAGCCATCCCCGACGCAGCCGTACGACGGCGCCCCCGCTGTCGCGCACGGCGCGGGCGAGGGGCACCACGGACCTGGAGAGCCACCCCAGCGTCACCGGCGCTCTGGTGAAGAGCCGGACTCCTGCGGGGTGGTCTTCCGGCGCATTGGCACTCATGGGCACTCATCTTTCAAGAATCGAATGCGATCAGAAAAGGACTGCCGATTACTTCCTGACAAGCGTCATGTGTTTCATGACAGCTGTACTGCATTTCGGGATGAAGCGTTGCGGTACGCTGGGCCGGTGATCAATGAATCCGGCAGCCGAAAATTGAGCGAAAACCGGCCCGTACAGGGCGCGGTCATCATGTCCGTTTTCGCATCGATGTGGGAAATCCTGGGGGTGTCAGGACTAATACCTCGGGTGTCCGCGCCGGCGTTGTTCTGCATAGTCGCGCTGGCGGCGGCCGTGGCGGTCACGGCGGTGACCCTCACCATCCGGTTCGGCGCGCTGCCGGGCCAAAGGCGTATGCGCCGGGTGGCGCCGAACAGCTTCCGGGTTTTCGGCCAGGTGAATATCGGTCAGACCGTGGCGGTCGTCGCGGCGATCCTGCTCCTCGGCCGGCTCGGCCTGTGGCTTTACGTTCCCGCCGCGGTGTGCCTGATCGTCGGGCTGCACTTCCTCCCGCTCGCGCGGTCCTTTGCGCAGCCGCAGTACTGGTGGACCGGTGCGCTGCTCATGGCCCTGGCGTTGGCCGCGGTCCTGACGCTGGCCGGCGGCGTCGACGCCGCGAACGTCCGTGTCCTGCTGGGATTCGGGGCCGCCGCCGTCCTGTGGGCCACCGCGCTGCACGTCGCCCGCCGAGGCTGATCCACGGGCCCGGTCCCGGGCGGACGGCGGTGTTCACCCCCGAGGGGGCGAACACCGCCGTCCGTCTCACCGGATCAGACGATCGGCCTTCGTCAGCAGGTGGACGAAGAGCAGGTCGACGAGGACGACGACGTGCCGCCGCTGCCGCCGGAGGCGCCCATCTCGGGCAGGGCCACGCCCTGCGAGACCTCCAGGACCTCCAGTTCGGTCACGTCGAACGAGGCGAAGACCTGCTCGACGTCGGCAGAGTTGACCGAGATGGTGTTCATTGAGAACTCCTCAACAGTTTCCTTGTGCGACCGGACGGCCGCACAAGGAAACTATTTCGAATTTCCTGGCCGGAAACCAGCGTGTGGCGCCTTCGATTGACACTTGTCACGTGCGCGATTACTGATATCACGAGCAGGCAAGTGGAATTCCGAGTTCCGTCGAATGGGAAAATGAATGCCCCCACCTATTCGATGGGGGCTCAATTCTCAATTTCTTTCCGTGTGCTCAGGCCCGGCGCAGCTCCGAGCCGGCCCATGCAGCCCACTCCGGGTCGTTGACCCACTCCCAGCCCTGTTCCCGGTCCCAGATGCCGGGGTCGCCCGGCGGCCGGCTGCCCAGGATGAAATCGCCCACGGACGACTCCTGTAGATAGTCGAGGCCGAGGACACGCGCCGACATGTCGGCGTTCCCGATGCCCAGACCGCACGGGGCCATCCCCATCGCCGTCGCCACCAGGTACATGGTCTGGTACAGCACGCCGGTGTGCCGCAGGGTTGTCGCGTAAGCCATGCCGCTGTACTTCCAGGACAGTCGCTGGAAACGGGAGGTCATCGTGAGCAGGACGTCGGGGTCGGCCTCCCTGGACGTCGCCGCGGACGCCACTTCCAGCATCGCCCTGCGGTCGAGGGGATCGCCGTTCACCAGGACGAGCCGGTGCCCGACCGGGTCGTAGTAGTAGATGCCCTGATCGATGCCCGTACACCGCTGGATGGTCAGGTACAGCTCGAGCTCGAAGGCCGAGCCGCCGGTGGGATAGGGGCGCGAGACGATCTCGCCGCCCGGTTCGTCGCCCTCGGACGGGACGAAGCGGGTCCTGACCCGGCCCACCCGGTAGAGGAATTCGCCGATCTGCTCGACGGTGAGCGGCTGTTCGCCGTAGCTGCGGAACGACCTGCGGCCTTCCAGCGCCGCGGTCAGGCCGGGGTCGCGCCGGGTGACGTCTTCCAGCGAGGGGCGGTGCAGGGCGACCGAGGGCCCGTCGGGCGGCGGTTTGACCGCGGGGCGCGGGGCGAGCTTCCCCTTGTGCGGGAACACGCCGCCCAGCGGTTCGTCGAACCGTCCGCTGCGGATGCGCGAGTGGAACAGCAGGTCGTGGAAGTCCCATTGCCGCAGGGTCGGATCCTCCTCCTTGCCGAAGCCCTCTTCGAAGTTCCCGTCGAACTCCTCGCCGGGTGAACGGACTTCGACGAATCCGGCGCTGGCCAGCAGGCCCAGCAGCGCGCCGGCCTCATCCGCCGTCAGGCCGCCGCCGGCCGACTCGGCGAGATCGCCGACGCGCGCAGCGGCGGCGAGCGACGCAACGAGCGCCCGGGCGGCCCGGTGGACCAGCAGCACCCTGACCTTGGCCAGCGGCGACTCCAGCACCAACGTCCCGGACCTGGTGCGGCACAGGGCGAACCGGGACAGCCTCACCAGGCTGTCCGGTCGTACGTCCGCGGCCTCGGGAGCCGCGTCGTACGCGGTGTGCTCGAGTCGGATCAGCTCTCGCCCGTCGATCCGTACGCCCCGCACGAGCAGACGTCCGATACGGCCCAACAGGCGCTGGAACTGGACGCGTTCGGCGGGGCCGAGTCCATCGAGGGCCTTGTCCATGGGGACGAGGTCACCGGCGAGCCGGGCGAGGGCGTCCCGGACACCCCCCTCGGGTAGCCGGACGGCGAAGGTGCTCACGGGTGTGGCGAGGCTGACCGACGTGGCGTCGAACCCGACCCGGACGTCGTCCCGGAAGCCTACGAGGTACTCGACTTCGGGCCACGGGTTACCAGGTCGCATGCTGACCTCCGAAATCGTGAATACGGATCTCCTATGGTCGTGCGGCGGCTGTCACCCGTGGCAAGAGACCGATGACGAGGATCAGTTGGTCCATGACATTGGTCATGGGGCCGCCGGAATTGCTTCAAGTGGCCGTCGAATTACCTTTGTTTCACGGCTGATGATGATTGTCATCCGCCTCGACGGGACGCTTGCGTGTGCCGTCCCCGCCCTTCCAGGATTGTTGCTGATCACTCGATGTGCCGCGACGGAAGATGGGACGGGAATGTCTACGGGGCAGACGCTGAACAGCCACATGACACAGACCCGGCACTATGTTCTGCGCATTCTGGAAGAGCTGGAGAAGGATCCGGAGAGAATCGCCGTGCATTCCTGGAACGGTGACGTCACCGCCGCCGATTTCCACCGGTCCGTGACGAGCGCCGCAACTTCCCTCGCACGGGCGGGAATCGGCCCAGGCGACACCGTGGCCGTACTCACCGAACCGAACTGCGCGGCCATGCTCGCCGCGCGCTACGGCGTCCACTTGCGCGGCGCCGCCGTGATCCATATCCGCTCCATGAACGCCCGGTCCGACGCGGACGAACTGCCGGCGGCCGAGCAGAGACGGCTGCTGCGGGCCACCGGCGCGCGCGTGCTGGTGGTCGACGGCCCCAACGTCCGCCGCGGCCGGGCTCTGTGCGAGAACCGCGACGGCACCGCACTCGTCACGCTCACCGGTGACGACGCCGTACCGGACACCGTGGACCTGCCCCCGGCCGCCCCCTACGCGCCGGACGACCCGGCGGTCGTGGACCTGACCAGCGGCACCACCGGCCGGCCCAAGCTCGTGCGCCGCTCCTTCGGAGTGCGGGGCTGGCTCGTCGACCTGTCCTTCGGCGTCTCCGCACCGGACCAGCGGCCGACGCTCCTGTCGGTCACGCCGGTCAGCCACGCCACAGCGACGATGGCGGACGCGGCGCTTGCCGCGGGCGGCACGGTGGTGCTGCACAACGGCTTCGACGTCGACGACGTGCTGCACGCGCTGACCGAACAGCGGGTGACCGACGTGTACCTCGCGGTACCGCACCTCTACCGGCTCATCGAGCAGCCCGGCATCGAGGACGCCGTCTTCCCGGCGCTGCGCCAGGTCCTCTACAGCGGTACGGCTGCCGCCCCGTCCCGCATCGCCCGGGCGGCACGCGTCTTCGGACCGGCCCTGGCCCAGCTCTACGGCAGCACCGAGGCCGGCGGCATGTGCACCCTGACTCCGCTGGACCACGGCGAACCGGAACTCCTGTCCAGCGTCGGCCGCCCCTTTCCTTGGGTGGAGATGGAAATCCGCGACCTCGACTCCGACGGGGCGGTCGAGCGCGGAGAGACCGGCGAAATATGCGTCAGGTCGCCGACCCTCATGGACGGTTACGTCGGCGAGGAGGAACTCGTCGGCCCCGCGATGCACGACGGCTGGCTCCGCACCGGAGATCTCGGCCACTGGGACAGGTACGGATACCTCCATCTGCTCGGCCGAATCGGCAGTGTCGTCAAGGCGAATGGGATAAAGATCCATCCGTCGTCGGTCCAGGACGTTCTGCTACGGCATGCCGACGTGGCGAATGCCGTGGTGTACGGAATCCGTGACACGGAGTACGCCGAGCACCTGGAAGCCGCTGTACAGCTCCGCGCCGGTGCCCGCGGGAGCATCGACGAACTGCGCGCCCATGTCGCCGCCTCGCTGTCGGCGGCCCACGTTCCGGAGAAATTCTCCTGGTGGGCGGAGATACCCCTCAATCCCTCAGGAAAGCCCGACTACGCAGTACTTGAAGGCCGAAAGGACGCGCAATGATTCCTCACGGGCATTTCGCGCGGTCGTTGCGCTTGCGGCGGCTGCACCACCACACCACGTCCGGGCTGATGATCACGCCCCTGGACCACTCGATCAGCGACGGTCCCGTAGTGCCGAGGAACAGCTCCATCGATCTGCTCGCGGGCCAGCTCGCGGCGGGCGGCGTCGACGCGATCGTGGTGCACAAGGGCAGCGTTCGGCACATCCGCCCGGAGCGGTTCGCCGACATGTCGCTGATCATCCATCTCAACGCGAGCACCGGACAGGCCCCGGACCCGGACGCCAAGTACCTCGTCACGGAGGTCGAGGAGGCGCTGCGCCTCGGGGCGGACGCGGTGAGCGTGCACGTCAACCTGGGCTGCGACGACGAGCGCCGGCAGATCGCCGACCTCGGCCGGATCTCCGACGCCTGCGACCGCTGGAACCTGCCGCTCATGGCCATGGTGTATCCGCGCGGACCGCGCATCGCCGACCCGCAGGACCCCGCGCTCGTGGCCCACGCGGTGACCATCGCGGCCGATCTGGGGGTCGACCTGATCAAGACGTCCTTCCCGGGATCCCTGCCCGACCTGGTGGCGCTCACCGAGGGCTGCCCGGTCCCGGTCCTCATTGCCGGCGGCCCTCCGCGGGCCACGGAGGACGGCGTCCTCGACTTCGTCGGCGAGGTTCTCGCGGGCGGTGCGCTGGGCGTCGCGATGGGGCGAAACATCTTCCAGTCCGGCGACCCGCAGCGGACAGCCGCGCGGGTGGCGCGGCTCGTGCACCGGCAGCCGGCCGGCGAACCGGCAGCACCATTCGACCACATGACGAGGGGACACCAGCGTGACGGACAGCAAGCTGTGCTGGCTTGACATACGCAAGGTCGGCGATCTTGCACCGGCGGTGCTCGAAGAGGCCGTACATCAACGCATCGACGCCGTCGTCGCCGCCGACATGACGATGCTGGCCGATCTTCCCCCGACGGTCCGCAGGGTCCTCGTGCACGACGGCGGCGCGCCGGCGGACGGCTTCGCAGGCGCCGACCTGGTCCTGGTCTCCGGCAGCGCCGATGACCGCGCCAAGCTCGCCGAGGCGTACCCGGCAATCGAGTTCGGCCGCTACGTCGAGATCGTGGACGCGGACAGCCTGGAGACGGCCTGTCTGTCGGCCCGGACCGAGCGGTGGAGTCTCCTGGACTTCCGCGATCCCACGAAGATCCCGCTGGAGATCGTCATCGCGGCGGCGGCCGGGTGCGACGGGACCGTCGTGACGACGGCCGCCGACGCGGAGGAGGCCCGGATCATCTTCGGCGTGCTCGAACTGGGCTCCGACGGGGTGCTCATGCCCGCGCGGTCCGTCGGCGACGCCACCGCTCTGAAGCAGGCCGCCGGGACCACCACGGGGGAGATCCCGCTGGTCGAACTGGAGGTCACGGCGACCGCCCACATCGGCATGGGCGAGCGCGCCTGCGTCGACACCTGCAGCTATCTCGGCAAGGACGAGGGGATCCTGGTCGGCTCGCACTCGAAGGGCATGGTCCTGTGCGTCAGTGAGACCCATCCCCTTCCCTACATGCCGACGAGGCCGTTCCGGGTCAACGCGGGCGCGATCCACTCGTACACCGTCTCGCACCACGGCCGTACCCATTACCTCAGCGAACTCGTCGCGGGCAGCAAGGTGTTGGCTGTCGACACGAAGGGGCGCACCCGCGTGGTCAGCGTGGGGCGCGTGAAGATCGAGACACGGCCTCTGATCTCCGTCGACGCGGTGGCGCCCAACGGGCAGACCGTGAACCTCATCCTCCAGGACGACTGGCACGTCAGAGTCCTCGGTCCGGGGGGTGCCGTGCTCAACAGCACGGAACTCCGCCCCGGAGACAAGATCCTCGGCCATCTGCCGACGGCCGATCGCCATGTCGGCTACCCCATCGACGAGTTCTGTCGCGAGCAGTGACGCCCGTGCTGGTTCCCGGAGGCAGACTCGCCCCCGGGAACCAGCACATGTCCCTGCTGTTCAGCTGGTCAGATCCAACATCGTTCGCTCGCTATGCGCACAGCGTCGTAGCGGTTGCGCGCGTCGAGCTTTTTGATCGCTGCCGAGGCCAGATTGCGGATCGTTCCCGCCGACAGATAAAGCTCCCCGGTCATCTCCTTGACCGACGCTCCCGACGCCGTGAGCCGCAGCACGTCCGCCTCGCGGTCGCTCAACGGGCCGCCCTGTCCGCTCGCTGCGGACAGCAACCGCGGATCCATGATCACCTGTCCTGACGCGACGCCACGCACCGACTCGACCAGTCGCCGCAGTCCGGCGTTCTTGGGGACGACACTCAGTACTCCGGCTCTGAGAGCCCGGTCCACGAAGGCCCGTGTCGGAGTGTCCACGACCAGTGCCACCCCACAAGCGGGACGCACCTTGTGTACCTCGACGGCCGCAGTCACGCAGTCGCCGTCGACCCTGTCCGGGTCGATCAGCACAACCTCCGCGTCCGTGCGCTCAACGGCATCGATCAGCTTGCGGTAACCGCTTACGACGGTCACCACGTCAAGACCCTCTTCTCGGTTGAGCGACTCAGCCATCAGCTCGACCGTGAGAAGGGATTTTCCGGAAATGACAACGCGACTCGCCACACTGCTCCCCGTTTTGCCGTATATGGCCTGTGTGGTCACGCCAGAAGGCGCACGGGCCACTTGTGCATCACACTAGAAACACCTGTGCGAAACGGCTGTATGCCTGAGGAAGATTTGAGCAAGGCGGCCTGACATCTTACTGTCCTCTTACTTGCTTCGCAACAGCGGTGCGGGGCGCCGTGGAGGGCCCACCCGAGTGCCTCGCAAGTGGTCGAACCGTGTAGCTGGGGTTTTCGAGCAGTACGGGCCGATAGCCGGAAGTCCCGTCGCGTCCACAACAGCCTGCGGTCCCTTTCATGAAGCGGGAGCCCTTGGCGTCGCCCGCTCTCTCGAAGAGGAGCCTCTGGGGTGACGGTCGGTCGGACCGTGGCCCCCGGATCGTCTACCGGCAGATGAGCGCCGTGCTGTTCGAGGATGCCGACGGGTTGGGCGTGTTCGTGACCAGTGAGGTGGCTGGGATCTTGCACCCTGAGTAGCCTGTGGGAGTTCGACAACTGCTGTGCGTAGGCATTGAGGAGCGGCGTAGGTGCCCCGTGGTGGCCAAGGGGTGGCCGGACGTCTTTGGACGGTGCAGCACGAGGTACCGGCGCTCGGCACGGTGCAGGTGTTCTGGTCAGGCATAACAGCATCCCGCAGCATCGGTCGTCATCAGGCAACACGATCCCTCACGGTCTCGTAATGCGTAGGTCTCGGGTTTCGAATCCCGAAGGCGGCTCCACTTGAGACCAGGTCAGATGCCCTCTGGCCTGGTCTTTTGTCTTGTGCTCCTGATGGTTGGTCAGCTCGTGGGATGTCCATGAGCGGAGGGGAGCGCAAGGGGAGCGCATTCAGCATCGATGGCCAATGTGACCTGGGGTTTTGTGGCCAAAGCGGCAGCCACGGCGGCCATCGCGCGTCGCTGTTCCCGCGCCAGGGCCACACTCGACTTCTGGCGCTGTGAGCAGGCGGAAGACGGGTATCCAGGGACTGTCCGTCGTGCTCTCGGCGGGTACGAAGACAGGTGTCACCATCACGGCGAGCCCGAAACGGCCCTGTACGTGCTCGGCGGCGTCGGCCGTCGGTGGGTCGGCGACCGGCTGGAGCCAGGCCCGCGAGCGTTCCGGGACACTTCGTCGTCGTTGCGCCAGGTGTGGTGCACTAGAAGGAGAACGGCAGTGACACCGGGCCGGTGCGGATGTGCGTCGTACACAGCACACAGGACACAGGAGGCCATCGTCGTGAACCTCGATGACTGCCCCTGCGCACCCGCACATGGCTCGGACCCCGCCCAGGGCCGGAGGGCCCATGGGCATCCGCGTATGAACCGCCTCGGAGCCTGTGAGGCACCCACAATCACCTGACGAATCGCGCGTCGCCATCTCGGGGTAACCGTCCGCAGCCGACTTCGGCTCCGGACCCGGTCACCTGCTCCTTCCCAGGAGCCGCAACCAAGGACAGGCGATGAAGCCGCCTCCATTCATGTACTGCGATCCCGAGTCCGTCGATGAGGCCGTCGCGCTCAAGAGCGAGTACGGCAACGACTCCCTCGTCCTCGCGGGAGGACAGAGCCTTCTCCCCATGCTCACCATGCGGCTTGCCAGGCCGGAGGCACTGATCGATATCAACAAGATCGGTGACCTGCAGAAGATCGAGCGCCGGGCCGACATCCTGGAGGTCGGCGCCGGGGTTCGGCAGTACGAACTGGAGGACCACCCGCTGGTCGGCGAACTGGTCCCGCTGCTACCGGAGGCCACCCGCTACATCGGCCACATCGAGAACCGCCACCGCGGCACGGTCGGCGGCAGCCTGGCGCACGCCGACTCCGCTGCCGAACTGCCGTGCACGGCAGTGGCGCTCGACGCGACGGTGGTCGTGCACGGGCCGTCGGGCACCCGCACCATCGCGGCCCAGGACTTCTTCCAGGGCCGGATGACCACGGCCCTGGAGCCCGAGGAGGTCCTCGTCGCCATCCGCTACCCGGTGACGCCGTGGACCGCAGGCCACGGCTTCGTGGAGGTGTCCCGGCGCGTGGGCGACCTTGCGCTCGCCGGCGCCGCCGCGGTGGTGAACCTCTACGAGGACGGCCGCTTCACCTCCGTCTCCGTCGGCGTCCTGGGTATCTCCGATACGCCGGTCCGCTCCTCCGCAGTGGAGAGCGCACTGATCGGTGAGGCCTCGACCGAGGAGAACATCGCCAGAGTCGCCGAGGAGATCGTTCCCTCGGTGACCTCGGGGGACGACCTGCATGCCACGCGCGCCTACCGCCGGCACCTCGCCTCCGTCGTGGTGTCGCGCGCGATCACCGCGGCCGTGGCACGCGCCCACGAGAGGAGCAACGGGAAGTGACGACCTCGACCGCCGCCAAGTACGGCACTGCCCGCCGGACCGTGACCATGCACGTCAACGGGCGGGACGTGACCCGCGAGGTGTCGACGCGCACCACGCTCGCCGACTTCCTGCGCGACGAACTCGACCTGGTCAGCGTGCATCTCGGATGCGAGCACGGCGAGTGCGGATGCTGCAACGTCCTCTTCGACGGCCACTCCGTGCGCTCCTGCCTGATGCTGGCCGTCCAGGGGGACGGGCACACGGTCGAGACCGTCGAAAGCCTGTCCGTCGACCCGACGGAGCTGCACCCCATCCAGGAGTCCTTCGCCGAGGAGCAGGGGCTGCAGTGCGGCTTCTGCACGCCCGCGATGGTGCTGCGTACCAAGGAGATCATCGAGACCGGTCATGAGATGACCGATGCCGAGGTGCGTCACGAGATCTCCGGGATCCTGTGCCGCTGCACCGGCTACCAGAACATCGTCAACGCGGTCCAGTCCGCCGGCGCCAAACTCCGCGGCGAGGCGGCGGCCGACGGCGCCGCGGGAGGTCGTTCCTGATGACCACCGAGCACACGGACACCACCGAGCACACGAGCACCGCCCAGAAGTCCGACTACAAGTACATCGGCAAGGACCGCAAGCGGGTCGAGGACCCTCGGCTGCTGATCGGCCGCGGCGGGTACATCGCCGACCTCAGACTGCCGGGCATGCTGCACGCCGCGATCCTGCGCAGCCCCGTACCGCACGCGCGGATCAGGTCCGTCGACGCCACCGAGGCACTGAAGCTGCCAGGAGTCGTCGCCGTGCTCACCGGCGAGGACTGCAAGGCGAAGATGAACCCCTGCATGAACTTCGGCCCGGCCACCGTCGCGCAGTATCCGCTGGCCGTGGACAAGGTCCGCTACGTCGGCGAGGCCGTGGCGGCCGTCGTCGCGGAGAGCAGGTACCTCGCCGAGGACGGCGTGGACCTGCTGGAGGTCGACTACGAGGACCTCCCGCCGGTCACCGATCCCAGGGCGGCCATGGAGCCCGAGTCCGCCCTGCTGCACGAGGAGCACGGCAGCAACATCGGCTGCGAGCGGACCTTCGAGTTCGGCGATGTGAACGCCGCGTTCGCCGGGGCCGACCTCGTCGTCGAGGACACCCTGCACTGGGGCCGCTCCGCCGGAATGCCGATGGAGACCACGGGCGCGGTGGCCCAGCCCGGCTTCAACGGCGTACTGGAGATCTACTGCAACTCGCTCAACTTCAGCTACTTCGCCTTCCTGATCGCGGGCGCGCTGAGGGTTCCGTCGAACAAGCTGACCATGAAGCCGGTCCCGGCGGGCGGCAGCTTCGGCAGCAAGCTCGCCGCGCACAAGGTGCCCACCCTCGCCGGCTTCCTGGCGCTGCGGGTGGGCCGCCCGGTGTCGTACGTCGAGGACCGGATCGACCACCTGGTGAACTCGGACCACCACGGATGCGACCGCTTCTACGAAGCCCGCATGGGCTTTCGCGCCGACGGCACGATCGTCGGTCTCGACATCGACGTCGTCGACGACTACGGCGCCTACATGCAGTTCGGCGTCGGCCACCACGGCAACGCCTTCTCCCAGGTCGTCGGCCCGTACCGGTTCCGGGACGTGAGGTACCGCCTGCGGGCCGTGCTCACCGACAAGTGCCAGCAGGGCGCCTACCGCGGCTTCGGCTCCGAGGTGCACAACTGGGTGCTGGAACGGCTGGTCGACGCCGGGGCGGCCCGGCTCGGGCTCGCTCCGGAGGAGATCCGCCGCCGCAACCTCATCCAGCCCGACCAGTTCCCGTACACGATCCCCGGCGGCAACGTCTACGACAGCGGTGACTACCCAGCCGTACTGGACAAGGCACTGTCGATGATCGACCTGGACAGGTGGCGCGCCGAACAGAAGCGGCTGTGGGCTCAGGAGGGCCGCTGCATCGGCATCGGCCTGGCCACCACCCAGGAGCGCAGCGTCTTCAGCTCCACCGAGTTCTGGTCCCTGGTGGAAAAGCCCGTCCTGCCCGTCACCTCCAGCCCCGAGAGCGCGACGGTGACGATCGACCCGACCGGGCAGTTCCAACTCCTGCTGCACTGCCAGTCGATGTGGGGCAACAGCCCCGAGACGGTGGGCGCCACCGTCCTGGCCGAGGAGTTCGGGATCCCGCCGGAGAGCGTCAACGTCCGGTATGCCGACTCCGCCCACGCGCTTCCCAGCACGGGCCCGGGCGGCAGCCGCTACACCGTCATGGTGGCCGGTGCGATCCGGGGCGCGTCGCGCAAGCTGCGGAAGAAACTCATCGACATCGCCGCGCACACCCTCGAAGTGGCCGCGGAGGACCTCGAACTCGTCGACGCGCGCGTGCAGGTCACAGACGCCCCGGAGACCGGGCTGACCCTCGCGGAGCTCGCGGGCACCGCCTACTTCTTCGCGCTCAGCTTGCCCGAGGGCATGACAAGCGGACTGGAGGAGTCCTACACCTACGACCATCCGTACACGACGCTGCCGGCACCGGACGGCTCGGACTTCGGCGTCTTCTACCCGATCATGGGCCATGCCTGCCACATCGCGGTCCTGGAAGTCGACCCCGACACCGGGATCCCCTCCTTCCTCGACTACGTGGCCGTGCACGACGCCGGGACGATCGTGAACCCCAAGAGCCTGGGCGGCCACGTCACCGGCGGCGCCACTCAGGGCATCGGGACCACGCTCTACGAGGAGCTGGCCTACGACGAGGACGGGCAGTTCTTGTCCTCGACCTTCAGGGACTACCTGATCCCCACCGCGGGCGAGGTCCCGCCGTTCCGCATCGGGCACGTCGAGACGCCTTCGCCGTTCACCGAGTACGGCATCAAGGGCGGCGGCGAGGGCGGCCGCATGGTGGCCCCGGCGGCCGTGTCGGCGGCCATCGACGACGCCCTGCGGGAGTACGGGATGCGGGTTCGGCAGCTACCGGTCAAGCCCTCGGACATCGTGGCAGCGGTACAGGCCGGCACCGTCCGGGCCCAGGCGGGCTGAGGTCCGCCACCGGCGCCGGTCGACAGATCAATGGGCGAGCGGAAGGTCCTGCTCGGTCCAGATGCATTTGCCCTCGTCGAGATGGCGAGTGCCCCACCGCTGAGAGAGAGCGGCCACCAGGTGCAGGCCCCGGCCGCCTTCGTCGGTGTATGCGGCGCGCCGGATGCGCGGGCTGGTGAGGCTGCCGTCATAGACCTCACAGATCAGCGACCGGCTGCGCAGCAGGCGCACGCGCATGGGGCCGCTGGCATGCCGGATCACGTTGCCGACCAATTCGCTCACCAGGAGCTCGGTGGTCATGGCGAGATCGTCCAGACCCCAGACGGCCAGCTGGCTGCGGACGTATTCCCGGGCCTGGCCGGCTGCCCGCGGGTCGTCCGGAAGACTGCACGAGGCGACGCTGTCGACAGGTGTGCCTCGGGTGTGGGCCACGAGGAGGACCGCGTCGTCGTTGGTCTGCTCACGGTCGGGCAGCAAAGCCGAGACGATGACGTCGCAAAGGTCATCGAGGCGCCTGGTGTCACCGTGCTGGGTGCCGGTCGGGAAGAACGAGGGCTGGGCCACGGCCCTCGCCAGCGTCTGCCTGAGCTGAGCCAGTCCCTGGTCGATGTCCCGGGTGGCGGATTCGACGAGGCCGTCCGTGCAGAACACGAGAAGGCTCTCGTCCGGCAGGTGCAGCTCGTGCGTCTCGAAGGGAGGTTCGGCGGCGCCCAGCGGCGGGTCGCTGGCCAGCTCCGGGCAGTGGACCGTCCCATCGGGATGGACGATGACAGGCGGGAGATGACCGGCCAAGGAGAGCGAGCAGATACGGGTGACGGGGTCGAACACGGCGTAGGAGCAGGTGGCGTACTTGTCGTCGCCGAGGTCGGAGACGAGTTCGTTGAGGTGGCTGAGCAGCTCGTTCGGATCCAGTTCGAGGTCGGCAAGGGCGCGGACCGCTGTGCGCAGCTGCCCCATGACGGCGGCTTCGGCGAGGCCGTGCCCCATGACGTCGCCGATCACGATGGCGACCTGATCGCCGGACAGCGGGATCAGGTCGTACCAGTCACCGCCGACCTCTTCGCCTTTCCCCGCGGGCATGTAGCGAGCGGCGGCGCAGACGGCCGGCAGGGAGGGCAGTGTCCTGGGGAGCAGACCGCGCTGGAGTTCCTGGGCGCGGGTGTGCTCCACGTCGTACAGCCGGGCCCGTTCCAGTGCCTGCGCGATCAGCCCGCTCAGGGCTATCAGCAGGGTGCGTTCCTCCTCGCTGAAGGAGCGCGGCCGGGAGAAGGAGACAACACAGCAACCGATCGCGTGCCCGGAGGCGATGAGAGGCAGGAACGCCCATGCGCTCTTGGTCGACGCGTCCACAAAGCCCTCGAACTGGGGATAGAGCTGGACATATTCGGCAGGCGACTCGACGAATCCGGGAGTGCGGGTGCGGAGCGTTTCGGCGATCGCCATGTGGCTCGTGAGCGAGATCCCGCTGATCTGGCGCAGGAATTCCTCTGTGTATCCGACGGATCCGACCACGTGCAGCCGGCCACCCTCAAGCGCGTTGACCACCAGCCCGTCGGCGCCGAAGGGCGGCAGGACCCGCTCCGCGACGGCCTTCACCACGTCGCTGGATGTGACGGCTTCGGCCAGCGCCGCCGTCAGTTCACTCATCCGGGCGGTTCGCCCAGCCGCGACCCTCCCCCAGCCTCCGGCCGGGGGGACCCCCGTCTCGCTTCGCTCGCCGACCGATCGCTCGGCTCCCTCTGGCCGCTCGTCGGTGACACCGGCGAAGTAGATCGTCAGCCCGCCGCCCTGCAAGGGGACCAGCCGGACACGGCGGACGCGCTGATCGGTCGGCCCGTGGAGATCGAAACCGATCGGCTTCCTCTCGGCGGACGCGCGCCGGCACTGGGCTTCGAGACCGGGTGCGCGGCCTACGGGAATATCCCAGAGAGTGCTGCCCAGCGGCGTCCGGCCGGGGCCGAGGAGACGCTCGGCCTCCTCGTTGACGCAGGTGATCCGCCAGTCCTCGTCGACCGCCAGGAATCCTTCGTCCATGTCACGAAGGGCGGCGACGACCGGATCGCCCGCGGCTTGTGCGTGAGCCGGACCCCACAGCGTGCCGACCATACGGACAGAGGTGCCGTGCTCACCCGGCACGATGTGGCCGCGCGCTCGCACCCACCCGAATGTGCCGTCGCTGTGGTGCACTCGGTATTCGGTGTCGTGCGCCGTCCCGCTGTCGTACGCCTCACGGATGTCGGCCGTGAATGTCGGCAGATCCTCAATGCCCGGAAGGTGCCGGCAGAGGTCCGCGCTCTCGTCGAACGCTTGCAGCGACTCGCCGGGCGTGTCGATGACCGGCTCGGTGAGCGTTACGGAACCGGCCGCGGCGTCGTACTCCCAATGCCTGATCGCCACCGCGCGGGGCATCTGCCCACCGGGCCAGTCGATCGCCGGCGGTTTCCCGGGCGCCGAGCCGACACCCGACGGCGTAGCGTGACCTTTTTCCAGGCGTCCGGCCGCCCACAGCGCAACGGAGCCGAGAAAGGACCGCTGCGCGGGATCCGGCTCGTCGGGCCCTGCCATGAGCACGGAAAGCGCACCGACTCGCCCGCTGGTACCGAGCAGTGGCACTGCCGCAGTGCCACAGGCCCCGATCCCCAGGCTGTCCTCGGCCACCCAGACGAAGGCGCCGCTGCGCAAGGCGCGTGCGGGGGGCACGTCCTCGTCCGCACGAAGATCCGCCCATGCCCCGGCGAGTTCCGGCGCAAGTCCGCTGGCCGCCACCAAGCGCAACCGATCAGAACCGGGGTCGCGCCAGTGCACCAAGCCGCCGAGGCCACCCAGGTCAGCGGTCACCTGCTGAAGGGCCACGTTCAGTGCCTCGGCCATCGACAGATCGTGGTCGCTGGCCGCCAGCAACCGTAGCCGCATCGCCTCCGGCTGCTCGATGCGGCTCATGGGCCTCGCGTTCCCAGCCGTCACCGCATCTCCTGAAAGGTCGCGTGTGAAGCCCCGCCGTGGAATGCCCCACCATCGGGCACTGCTGCCGTAGATTGGAGATTCTCCCAATTGACCTACATATACTGTATCGCTGACTATGTCCCGTAATCGGTGGCAGGTGTACATCACCTCGGGCCGGGCCGAGGGATGCTCGAGGTCAATCGGGTGTGGCGGACAAGTGTGATCTGGTCCAGGTGGTGGCGCGTCCCCGATGCCGCCGTGGCCTTACCGCGCCGAGCTGTACGACGGCCAGGACCCGACCGACTTCCTCATGGGCATGCTCGTGCCTCCGGCCGACTATTGGCCGCGAGCACGTGAGGTCCTCGACCGCCACAGCATCCTGCACACCGACGGCGCCGCCAGATGTGATGCCTGAGGACCTCCGGTCCCACGAAGCCGTCGACCGTTTGCCGCTGCGCTCGCCGAGGCGAGGAGGTGAGGAGCTCGCGAGTCCTGAGCGCCGGCTCGCCTGTGCGGTCTCGACAACCTGTGACTGCATGGTGTCGGCAAGGGGCTGTCCACGCGCTCGCATTGCTTCGCCGAGGAACGGGGAGCGCAAAGGGAGCGCGGACGCCTTGGACCGTGCAACACGGGATGCGGGCAGCCGGACCGCGGCATGGGCTCTGATCTGGGAAAACGGGATCTGGTACGACAGCGTGGCACAGCCCAGCGCGACCTCTGGCGGCCTCGTAATGCGTAGGTCTCGGGTTCGAATCCCGAAGGCGGCTCTGTTTGGAACCCCAGGTCAGGGCACTGACCTGGGGTTTTCTGTTGTTCGTGCTGTCTGGTCCAGGCAGGCGGGTGGCTGTTGACCTGCGCAGCTGTGATGCGTAGGTCGGAGGTTTGATCACGAGCGTGGTTCATGTCGGCGGGCAGGTGAAAGCCGTCTGACCTGTGGCTTTCAAGACTTGGATGATGGCTGACCGGTTCCGGCTGTCGGTGGTGCGCGCAAGGGGAACGCATTGGTGCATTCAGGGTGCGGTGGGCAGTCTGGGTGACGGGCCGTAGACCGGGACGTGTCGACCGTGCCGAGATTGTCAATGTCGGTCAACGTGCTGCGCAGTTGATTCTCCGGTGCCGCAGGGGCAATCCTGCGGGCTTCGACGTAGGCCGGACATGCCGCGCTTGCCGGTGCGTGCCTTGAGGGCGGCGATGGTGCCTTCGTGGAGGGAGACGGAGACCGGGCGGACGGGACCTTCGCCAGGAGCGGGGGAGGCCGCCATGGCTGAAGTCCGCCGGCATCAGATCCTCGTGATCGGGGATGGGCCTGACCGGGATTCGGCAGTGGGAGAAGGACGCGAACGGAATGGGTCCCGTGGCGGTCAGGTGGCATGCGGCTGTGAGGGATCTCCAGTCGGTCTCGGTGAGGTCCGGGTGCGGGGTTCCTGCCGAGCCGCCGCATGGTGTCCTCGTAGCGCCGACTCTTCCCGCCCGTGCTCCGATCTTGTCGATAGCATTGCGGGAGCTGCGAGTTGGGGGAGTCCTGGGTGGAACCGTTGGTGAGCATGGCGCTCTCGGCAGTCGGTACGGTCGCTTCGGGCGCTCTTTCCGGAGCGGGCGGCGAGATGGGCAGGCGGACCTCGGAGAGGCTCTGCGGCCTGCTGAGTCGAGCACGTACCGAGGACGGGGGAGCGGGCACCGGTTCCGGAGACGGTGAGCAGCAACCCACCCTGCCCGTCACGGAGTCCGAGCAGTTGGCGGCCACGCTGCGGCTGATGGAAGTCGCCCGTAGATACCCGGAGTTCGCCCGGGATCTCGCGGAGTGGGTCCGGGAGGCATCCTGGCTGGCGCCGCGCGCCCTGCCTGCCGTGGCTCACGGCGCCTCCCGGCCGCAGATGCTGCCGCCGGCGACCGCGGTGTTCACGGACCGCGAGGACGTGATCGAGTGGATCACGGCACTGCTCGACGATGCGGACCCCATACCGGGGGCGCCGACGATCGCCGCGCTCACCGGGCCGGGCGGTATCGGCAAGACCGCCGTCGCCGTTCGGTGCGCGTACGCACTACGGGAGCGGTTCCCCGACGGGGTCCTGTTCGTGGACCTGGCCGGCGCGTCCTCCGGTGCGGCTCTTCCGCCCTCCGACGTGCTTGCGCGGTTTCTGGAGAGACTCGGGGTTCCGCCCGCCAAGGTGCCCGGTGATGAGGCCCGTCAGCGGGACCTGTACCGCGACTGCATGGCCGACCGGCGCATGATGGTCGTACTGGACAATGCCCATGCCGACGCCCAGGTCATCCCGTTGCTCCCGGCTTCGCCAGGATGCCTTGTCCTTGTGACCAGTCGGCAGCGGCTGGGCCGCCTGGTGGCCGAGCACGGGGCTCACCCGCGGATCCTGAGGCCGCTGTCGACCGCGGATTCCGTCCTCCTGCTCCGGCGGGTCGCGGGGAGCGAGCGGGCGGCGGCTCCGGACGCGGTCGTTCAGGCGGTGGCTCGGGCGGCTGGTGGTGTTCCTCTTGCCCTGTGCACCACGGGTGCCGGTCTCGCCGTCCGGGAGCACTTGCCCTGGGAACGGGTGGCGCGACAGTTGTCCGAACGGATCCACGGCCAGGGAGGCGACGCCGTGCCATCGGGAAGCATCGACGACCCAAGTGGTTCGGCCGATCCTGTTCGCCACGCTCAGGATGTCTCGTACGGCGAACTGACCCCCGAGTGCGCCGCCTTCTACCGTGCGCTCGCGGTGTGGGCATGGCCGACCGTGACCGTCATGTGCGCCGCGCAGGCCGCCGACGTGAAGGAGGATCAGGCCCGGGTACTGCTGGAGCAGTTGGCCAGGGTCCACCTGCTGGAGGAGGTCGGGGAGGAGCGCTACCGCTTCCACGATCTGGCGCGGGCGCACGCACGTGAGCTTGCGATGGCCGAGGACGGTCATGGCCGCATGTCCGCCGGGGTCCGTCGGGTGGCGGTCGCGCATCTGCGTTGTGCGGCGGAGGCGGACTTCCGGGTCATGCCGTTGCGCTGGCGGCTCGGTGCCGCCTATCGGGGGCTCGTTCTGCCCGAGGATCGTGATCCGGCGGACGGCAAGCACGCGCTGGCGGAACTGCGCCGCGAGCGTGAGAATCTCGCGGCCGTCATCCGCGCGGCCGATCACCACGGCTTCGACGACCTTGTCTGGCAGTTGTGCGAGGCCATGTGGGGTCTTCATCTGCTGCTCGGCTTCCATGCCCAGTGGATCGACACGCATCTGCTCGGAGTCGAGGCCGCCCGGCGCTGCGCCGCGGAGTTCGGTGACCGGCGTGCGGTGGGCCGGATGCTGGTGCAACTCGCGTTCGGGTACATGGGAGCCGGGCGGGCGGACGACGCCGAGGAGGCCCTCGCGCAAGCCGTGGGCGCGGACGAGGCCTGCGGCCACCATCGCGGGCAGGCGAGCGCCGTCGAGGCTCTGGGGCTGCTCCACCTCAAGCGGTGGCGGTACGCGGAAGCCCAGCAGTGCTTCGAGGAGGCGCGGGAGATCCTGGGGCGTATCCGGGAAAGGGACGACGGGTGGGAGGACCTGCCTCGTGCCACGGCCCTGCTGGAGCACCACATCGGCCGTGCCCAGACGAAACAGCGGCACTTCGAAGCCGCCCTCACCCGGCTCAACGACGCGCTGGTGCGGTTCCGCACACTGCCCGACGGCCGCGACGCCTACAACGAAGGCCGGGTCTACATGAGCCTGGGCGAACTGCACCTGGAAGCGGGGGACGCGGACCTCGCGCGGGTGAGTCTGGACAAGGCCGTCAAGGCCATGGAGACGGCAGGCGCAGGACTGCAGCTCGCCGACGTCTTCGAGTCGAGGGCCCGGTGCCATCGTGTCTCGGACCGCCCGGCGCAGGCGGCGGAGGATCTCCGCACCGCCGCTGTGCACTACGAGGAGAACGGCGACCGGACCGGTGCCGAGCGGATCCGGGCGGAGCTCGCAGAACCGGAGGCGTGAGACCCGGCCGGTGGTGGGGACGGCGGGAGCAGCTCCACGGTGACGGGGTGTGCCGTGGCGCCGGTGCGTACGGTGATTTCGGGGAGGGCCTCGTCCAGGTGCCTCCCGCTCGCGAGCCAGGCGTAGAGCGCGGAGGCGTAGGCGGCCGGATCGCACAGGTCGGGTCGTCCATCCGGATCCGGGGCGGCCGACAGGCGTACAAGGTCTCCCGAGCGGGTGCGCACGGTACAGCGGTCGGGCCCGTCGATGTAGGCGACCAGCCCGCAGTACGGGTACTGCGTGAGGGCCTCCGAGGTCCAGGCGGCGGGCGGGCCGACGCGTGGGTCGTCCGCGGCCGCGCACCGTACGACGACGTCCGCGATCCGCAGCCGACCCGTCTCCCGTGTCTCCTCGTCGACCACGGTGTGGGCGGTGTCGAACCGCCCCGGCGGGCCTTCCGTCAGGTCAGGCCCGTCGCCGACCACGGCGTGACGGACGACGGCGACGTGCGGCGGATCCGTGCTGATCGCCCCGGTGAGCACGCGAACCGGTGCGGTACGGCGGGCGGGTTCGTAGGGCGGAAGGGGCAGCGGGTCGAGCAGAGCGGGGTGATCTGCGGGTTCTGAGATGTCCATGACGTCGTAGAACAGGCGACGCAGGAGGGTGGCCGACTCTCCCGGTGACGAACTGGCCTGCTCTGCCAGTCGCTTGTACCGGCCGGGCTCGTGAAGTGCCATCACCCGATCGATCTGGTCCCGCAGACTGCCGTGGCGCAGAAGGCGGGGCGCCGTACGCCCGAGGGTGGCTACCGGGGAGAGCGGGTCGAGGTCCTCCTGGGGAAAAGCGCCGAGGAGGACAGGAATGCCGATGGACGCCGCGTAGTAGGTGACGCTGGAGTGGTCGCCCAGCACGCAGTCGGCCGCGATCAGGGCCTGTCTCCACCCTTCGAGCGGCGAGATCGCGTCCAGACCGGCTCGCCGCGCGCTGTCCAGCCAGGCTCGAACCTGTCCGGGGCCGTGGCCGTGCCAGATGTTCGGATGCAGGACGGCGGTGGTCCGGTACTCGTCGGCGGGCAGTTCCGTGGCCAGTCGTGACAGCAGCCAGGGCAACAGATCATCCGTGGCGGGTGCTTCGGCCTCTCCTGTGAGGGTGCTGCCGCCGAAGAGAGACCGTGACGACCAGGTCGAGCTGACGACAATCAGCCGCTGCCCCGGTGCCACGCCCAGGGCGCGGCGGAAGCGGTCGCGCTGGGGGAGAGCGGCAAGGATACGGTCGTAACACGGATCCCCGGCAAGCACCGCGGTAGGCGCTGCCTCCGGGCAGGACGCATGCAGCCTCTCCAGCTGTTCGGGGTGCGACAGGACGGTGGCGGTGGCGAGTGGACGCCCGTTCTCCAGGAGCCACTCCGGCGACAATCCGAAGACCGGCGTTCGGCGTTCGGCGTTCGGCGTTCGGCGTTCGGCGTTCGGCGTTCGGCGTTGCCAGCTTCTTATTATAACCGACACCATGTGACAAAACGGTCAATTTCGCTTGTATCGCGCCTAGTTCACCGCCGTAGCTCGCCGCCACCGCCAAGTCGAACGTCATGTCCTTGGCTTGTTCCCAAGGGAGTACCGGCAGCCCTGCCTGCGCCAGCAACTCGGGCACTCCGGCCAGAAACGGAGACGAACCTGTGCAGGTGGCGAGCAGCTGTACGCGAACGTCGCTGTGGAACAGGGGGAGCACATCCAGCAGGCGGGTCGCGGACGTGACGTTGTGCACGATGAACAGGACGCGACGGCAGCCGGCGCGTGTGACCCACCGCTCCGAGTCCGCGCCCACTGGTACCCGCAGCCGCGCTGCCCCACCCATAATCGCCGGCCCGTCCCCTGGGTTGATCGAGTCTGCTGCCCCCGTTGTCGCAGTCGATGCTATCGGGGCTCGTGCACCCGAAAACCTGGAGCGCAAGGAGAGCGCGGATGCCTGTGGACGGCGTAGCGCGGGATACCGGCAGCGGTTTCTGTTGCCCTGTCGCGAACTGTCCATGCGGGCACCCGGTTCGCCGGCTCCCGGCAGGCATCGTTGCAGTGCGGTCCAAGCCGCCCGAGACACAGGTCTCCGATAGGCGGTCGTGGCTTTTGGGCGATATACAGTCATTTGGGTACCGAGTTTGCCGTCAGACCCGATTCTGTGGAGTCCCCGATGACGTCGATGAGCCGCCTGCCATGAGCCCCCACCCGGCGCGGGGGCGGATCACGGCGCTGGACGCCTACGACATCCGGTTTCCCACGTCGCGTCGGCTCGAGGGGTCGGACGCGATGAATCCCGACCCGGACTATTCGGCGGCGTATGTGATCATCCGGACCGATGCCGGGGACGGGCTGGAGGGGCACGGGTTCTGCTTCACCATCGGCCGGGGCAACGAGGTCGAGGTGGCGGCGATCAAGGCGCTGCGCCCCTATGTGGTGGGGCTGCGGCTGGGAGAGGTGCTGTCCGACCTCGGAGGGTTCTGCCGCTCGCTCGTCGGGGACAGCCAGCTGCGCTGGCTGGGGCCGGAGAAGGGCGTGGTGCACATGGCCATCGGGGCCGTGGTGAACGCCGTATGGGATCTGTACGCGAAGCGGGAGCGGAAGCCGCTGTGGAAGCTGCTGGCCGACCTGGCGCCCGAGCAGGTGGTCGAGTTGATCGACTTCCGCTATCTGGAGGACGCGCTGACCCCCAATGAGGCGCTGGGGATTCTGCGGCGGGCGCGGGGCGGGATGGAGGAGCGGGAGGCGCGGCTGCTCGCCGAGGGGTATCCGGCGTATGCCACGTCCCCCGGCTGGCTCGGTTACCCGGACAGCAAGGTCGCCCGGCTGGCCCGGAAGGCCGTGGACAGCGGGTTCCGGCAGATCAAGCTCAAGGTCGGCGCCGACCTGGCCGACGATGTGCGCCGGTGCCGTACCGCGCGGGCGGCGATCGGCCCCGGGGTGCGGATGGCGCTGGACGCCAATCAGCGCTGGGGGGTCGAGGAGGCGGTCGGATGGGTCCGGCGGCTGGCGGAGTTCGACCCGTACTGGATCGAGGAGCCGACCAGCCCGGACGACATTCTCGGTCTCGCGAAGATCCGCCGGGACGTGGCGCCGGTGCCGGTGGCGACGGGCGAACATGTGCACAACCGCGTGATGTTCAAGCAGCTGCTCCAGGCGGACGCGATCGACTTTCTGCAGCTGGACGCCTGCCGGGTCGGGGGAGTCAACGAGAACCTGGCGATCCTCCTGCTCGCCGCCAAGTTCGGGGTCCCCGTGTGCCCGCACGCGGGCGGGGTGGGACTGTGCGAGCTCGTGCAGCATCTGGCGATGTTCGACTGTGTGGCGGTCTCCGGCACCGTTCAGGACCGGGTCATCGAGTACGTGGATCATCTGCACGAGCACTTCCTCGACCCGGCCGTGATCGTCCGGGGGCGGTACGCGGCGCCGACCGCCCCCGGCTTCAGCTCGGCGATGCGGCCCGAGTCGCTCGCCGCGTACGCGTTCCCCGGCGGCGCCGCCTGGCAGGTCCCGTACGGCCCGCCCCCGGCCGAGGGAGCTCCGGCATGAACACCGGGGAGGAGTTCCGGGGGCTGGCCGCGGTCGTCACCGGCGGTGCGTCCGGGATCGGCCTGGCCACCGCCGAGACCCTGGCCGCGCGGGGGTGCCGGGTGGCGGTGCTCGACCGGGTTCCGGGGCCCGCGTGGCTGCACCCGGTCCAGGCCGATGTCGGGGACGCCGGGTCGGTGGCCGACGCGGTGAGCCGGGTGGCGAACCTGTTCGGAGGCCTGGATGTGCTGGTCAACAACGCCGGGATCGGCGCCCAGGGCACCGTCGAGGACAACCCGGACGACGAATGGCACCACGTGCTGGACGTCAACGTGCTCGGCATCGTCCGCACCAGCCGGGCGGCACTGCCGTATCTGCGCCGGTCCCCCAGCGCGGCCATCGTCAACACCTGCTCGGTCGTGGCACTGGCCGGGTTGCCGCAGCGGGCGCTGTACGCGGCGAGCAAGGGCGCGGTGCTCGCGCTGACCCTGGCGATGGCCGCCGACCACATCGGCGAGGGCGTCCGGGTCAACTGCGTCACCCCGGGCACCGTGGACACCCCCTGGGTGCGCCGGCTGCTCGAACACTCCGACGACCCGGAGGCCGAACGCGCCGCTCTCATCGCCCGCCAGCCCACCGGCCGCCTGGTCACCGCCCAGGAGGTCGCGGACGCCATCGCGTATCTCGCCGGGCCGCTGGCCGGCGCCACCACCGGGACGGCACTCGCCGTGGACGGAGGGATCCAGGGCATCCGCCGACATCCGGACTCTTTCCAATGACACGACCTTCCACTGACACGACCCTCCACTGACCCACTGACCCACTGACCCACTGACTGACCGACCGACCGGCCACTGGCCACCTACTCGGAGCCGAGCACCATGAAGCGACGCATCGCCGCTGTCGGAACAGCCCTCGCACTCTGCTGCGGGTCGGCCGTCACCGCTTGCGGTGGGGGCACGAGCAGCACCACCGACTCCGCCTCGGGCCAGGTGGGAGTGGTCCTGCCGCTGCTCACCTCACCGTTCTGGGAGGCGTACGACTCCTACATCCCCGAGCAGGCCGCCGCCCAGGACGTCCGTGTGCTGCAGACGGTGAACTCCGACTCCGACCCGAGCAAACAGATCACCGACATCCAGAACCTGCTCGCCCAAGACGTGAAGGGCCTGGTGGTCTCGCCGCTGGACTCCGCGGCGATCGTCGCCGGGCTGAACGCGGCGCAGCGCAAGGACGTCCCGGTCGTCGCCGTCGACGTGGCGCCGGACAAGGGCAAGGTCGCCATGGTGGTCCGGGCGGACAACCGGGCCTACGGGGAGAAGGCGTGCCGGCAGATCGGTGACGCGGTGAAGACGGGCAAGGTCGTACAGATCCAGGGCGACCTGGCATCCGTCAACGGGCGGGACCGGTCGGAGGCGTTCAGCGCGTGCGTCAAGAAGAACTACCCGGGCATCAAGGTGCTGGACATTCCCGCCGGCTGGAAGGCGGAAAGGGCGGCGGCCGGTCTGGAGGCGCTGTACACAGCGCACCCCGACATCAAGGGCATCTACATGCAGGCCGGCGGCGTGTATCTGGCCCCCACGCTGAGCACACTGCGACGGCACAACGCGCTGGTGGCGGCCGGTGATCCCAAGCACATCGTGATCGTCTCCAACGACGGCATCCCGCAGGAGCTGGACGCGATCCGCAAGGGACAGATCGATGCGACCGTCTCCCAGCCCGCCGACCAGTACGCCAAGTACGGCATGTACTACATCAAGCGGGCGATGGAGGGCGAGACCTTCCGCCCGGGCCCGACCGACCACGACAGCACCGTCGTCCGGCTGCCCGGCGGAATCCTGGAGGACCAGCTCCCGGCACCGCTGGTGACCGAGGACAACGTCGACGACGCCTCCCTGTGGGGCAACCGGATCGGCAAGAACTCCTGACCCCCGGGAGACCGCCTGTCCGGGCCCCCAGGAAAGCGAGACCGCGATGAACCGGACGCCACCGACCGACCCCCGCGCCGAGGGCACCGGCCGCCGCGCGGTGGCCGAGGCTCACGGGATCCACAAGCGTTACGGGCCCACCGTGGCCCTGGACGATGCGGGGATCACCGTCCGGGCCGGTGAGTCGCACGCCCTGGTCGGCCGCAACGGGGCCGGCAAGTCCACCCTGGTGGCCATCCTGACCGGCATGCAGCGGCCCGACCGCGGCGTCGTCCTGTTCGACGGCGAACCCGCGCCCGCCCCGGCGGACCGCGAGGCGTGGCAGCGGCGGGTCGCCTGCGTCTACCAGCAGTCGACGATCATCCCCGATCTCACGGTCGCCGAGAACCTGTACGTCAACCGGCAGCCTACGGTCCGCGGCCAGGTGATCAGCTGGCGGCGGATGCGCGCGGCGGCCCGCGAACTGCTGGGCGAATGGGGCGTGGAGGTCGACGAGAACGTGCCGGCCGGCAGGCTCACCGTCGAGGACGCCAAGATGGTCGAGATCGCCAGGGCGATCTCCCGCGGCACCCGGTTCATCATTCTGGACGAGCCGACCGCCCAGCTGGACAGCCGGGCGATCGACCGCCTGTTCACCCATGTCCGGCAGTTGCAGCGGGCCGGGATCACCTTCCTCTACATCTCCCACCATCTGGAGGAGGTCTACGCCGTCTGCCAGGCCGTCACCGTCTTCCGCGACGCCCGCTGGATCACCACGGCGCCCGTGGGCGAGCTGGGCAGGACCGAACTCATCGAGGCGATGACCGGAGGGCGGGGCACGGCTGCGGTCCCCGGCTCCGGCACGGTCCGGTCGCGGGCGGCGGACGCGCCCGTCGCCGTACGGGTGGACCAGTTGAGCGGCCCGCACTTCACGGACGTCAGCTTCACCGTCCGGTCCGGCGAGACGGTGGGGCTGGCCGGGCTCGCGGGCTCCGGGAGCCACCAGGTCGCCGAGGCGCTGGCCGGGCTGTACCGGCCCGACAGCGGGCGGATCGAGGTCCTCGGCCGTCCGACGCGGCCGGGCAGCGTCCCCTCGGCGCTCGCGGCGGGCGTGGGCTGTGTCCCGCGCGACCGGCACCATGAAGGGCTTGTACCGGACCTGTCGGTGGCCGAGAACGCCTCGCTGAGCATCATGGACCGGCTGGGGCGCCTCGGCGTGATCTCGCGCCCGGCCCGGGACGCGTTCGCCCGGCGGACGATCACGGGTCTCGACATCACGACGGACGGCCCGGACCAGCCGGTCAAGGACCTGTCGGGCGGCAATCAGCAGAAGGTCGTCATGGGCCGGGCGCTGGCCGCCGACCCGGCGGTACTGGTGCTCATCAACCCGACCGCGGGTGTCGACGTGCAGTCCAAGCGGGCGCTGCTGGCGGTCGTCGACCGGGCCAGGGCCGCGGGACGGGCGGCACTCGTCGTCTCGGACGAGCCGGCGGACCTGCGGAGCTGTGACCGCGTCCTGGTGATGTTCAACGGCTCTCTCGCCGCCGAGTACCCCGTCGGATGGACCGACGAAGAGCTGGTGGCCTCGATCGAAGGGGTCGGCACCGGCCATGAATGACACCGCGCCGAACGGCCGGACCGACGGCCCGGCCCATGGCCCGGCGAAAGGCGGCCCGACGCCCGGCGGCGGCCCGGGCACCGCGGTCCGCCGTCCCGTCCGCACCATCGCCCTGGGCCGGGTCCGCGACCTGGCGCTGCTGCCCGCGGTGCTCCTGCTGCTGGTCATCGGCGCGGTCAGCAACGAGAGCTTCCTGGAGCGGGACAACCTGCTGAACGTGCTCAGCGCCTCCTCGGCGCTCGGACTGCTGGTGCTCGCCGAGGCGATGATCCTGATCAGCGGCAAGATGGACCTCTCGCTGGAGTCGATCGCGGGGCTCGCCCCGGCGCTCGGCTTCATGGCCGTGATCCCGGCCGTCTCGGCGGGGTTCGGCAGCGAACTGCCCACCTGGTGCGGCCTGCTGATCATTCCGCTCACGGGGGCGCTGATCGGGGCCGTGAACGGTCTGCTGATCGTCAAGCTCCAGCTCAACGGTTTCATCGTGACCCTGGCGATGAACATCGTGCTGCGCGGAGTCCTGGTCGGCATGGTGTCCGGCAAGACCCTCTTCGACGCCCCCGCCGCGTTCCTGGCTCTCGGCTCCGACACCTGGCTCGGCGTCCCCGTCTCCGTGTGGGTGACCGGCGCCTGTTTCGCCGGCGCCGGGTGGGTGCTGCGCCACCACCGGCTGGGACGCGCGGTGTACGCGGTGGGCGGCAACGCACCCGCGGCGCGGGCGGCGGGCATCCGGGTCGAACGGGTGGCCTGGGGGGTCCTGGTCATCGGCGGGACCCTGGCCGCGGTGGCCGGCCTGGTGATCGCCGGGCGGGTCGGGGCGATCAACGCCAATCAGGGACAGGGCCTGATCTTCACCGTGTTCGCGGCCGCCGTCATCGGCGGCATCAGTCTGAGCGGCGGCCGGGGATCCCTGGCCGGGGCGTTGCTGGGCGTCCTGCTGCTGGGCATGCTGGAGAACCTGCTCACCCTGGCCCAGGTGTCGTCCTTCTGGATCCAGGCCATCTACGGCGCGATCATCCTGGTGGCCCTGATGATCGCCCGGCTCATCACCGGCGAGGGCCAGGAGTAGCGCGGTCCGGGAGCGGCCCGGAAAGAGCAGCGCCGGGGGCTACGCCATAGAATGGCCCATATGCCACCCTCCAGATGGGACGGCTGACATGAAGGTCCCCAAGGAGGTCACACCGGACGGACCGCCTGGACCGTTCGAGATGGCGAATGTGGCTGCCGCGGTGATCGACGCGAAGGGCAGGGTCATCGGCTGGACGGGGGCCGCCGAGCGGCTCCTGGGATACCGCGCGGCGGAAATCCTCGACCGCTCCGCCGCCACTCTGCTGGCCCGGTCCGAGGACGCGTCACGAGCGGCCGAGGTCGCCGAGGAGTGCGGGAGCCGGGAGAGCTGGGTCGGCCTGGTGGGCGCCCGGCACCGTGACGGCCGCCGCCTCGAGGTCGGGCTGCGGGTGACGGCGATGTCCGACACCGACGACCGCAAGGCCTGGCTCGTATCGGCGATCGACGTGTCGAAGGCTCCGACCTGGGCGGTCAGCGGGGAGGTGCTGGAAGCCTTCCTCACCCGCTCCCCGCTCGGCATGGCCATGCTCAGCCCGGACCTGCGGTACGTGTGGATGAACGACACCCTGGAGCGCTACGGCGGTGTGCCGCGCGAGGAGCGGCTCGGGCACCGGATGTCGGACTCGCTGCCGGGGCTGAACACCGAGGTGCTCGAAGCGAAGATGCGGCAGGTGCTGGAGACCGGCGTGCCGGTCATCGACTACGAGTACCGAGGCTGGACCTGGGCGGATCCGCACCAGGAACACGCCTACTCCACGTCCTTCTTCCGGCTCGACGCCCCGGACGGCAACCCGCTGGGCGTCTGCTACATGGGCATGGACGTCACCGACCGATGGCGGGCCCGGGAGCGCCTGGCCCTGCTCAGCGAGGCCAGCGCCTGTATCGGCGGCACGCTGAACGTGATGCGGACCGCCCAGGAGCTGGCCGACTTCTCGGTACCGCGGCTCGCCGACTTCGTGACCGTCGATCTGCGGGAAGCGGTGCTGCACGGCGACGAACCCGGCTCGGGGCCGGCCGGCAGCGCGTTCCTGGCGCGGCGTGCCGGACAGCAGTCCATCCACGAGGGCTGCCCGGAGTCGGTGGTCACCACCGGCGACTCGATCGACGCACCCGAGTCCTCGCCGTACTACGAGACCATGGTCAACGGCAGGGCGGTGCTGGAACCCTTCCTGGACCCCGCCACCGCCCCGTGGATCGCGCAGGACCCGGCACGGGCCAAGAGCATCGCGGAGTTCGGGATGCACTCCGTGATGTGGGTGCCGCTGTCCGCGCGTGGCACCGTGCTGGGAGTGGCGACCTTCATCCGCACGGAGCATCCGCAGCCGTTCGAGGAGGACGATCTGCTCCTCGCCGAGGAGCTGGTCGGCCGGGCCGCGGTGTGGGTGGAGAACGCCCGCCGCTACACCCGTGAACATGCCGCGGCACTGGCCCTGCAACGGAGTCTGCTCCCGCAGGGGCTCAACGGCGGGACCGCCATGGAGGTGGCCTCGCGTTATCTGCCGGCCGATGCCCGGGGCGGGGTGAGCGGCGACTGGTTCGATGTGATCCAGCTGTCCGGCGCCCGGGTCGCCCTGGTCGTCGGTGACGTCGTCGGGCACGGCCTCAACGCCGCGGCGACCATGGGCAGACTGCGTACCGCCGTACAGACGCTCGCCGACATGGACCTGCCGCCCGACGAGCTGCTGGCCCACCTGGACGACCTGGTGATCCGCCTGACGGAGGAGAAGGGCGGCGACGACGAGCCCATCGCCACGGCGGTACTGGGCGCCACCTGCCTCTACGCCATCTACGACCCGGTCACCCAGCTGTGCACCATGGCCCGGGCCGGACATCCGCCGCCCGCCGTGGTCACCCCCGGCGGCAAGGTCTCCTTCCCGGACCTTCCGGCGGGCCCTCCGCTGGGCCTCGGCTCGCTGCCCTTCGAGTCCGCCGAGATCTCCCTGCCCGAGGGGAGCCTGATCGCCCTCTACACCGACGGCCTCATCGAGAGCAGCGACCAGGACATCGACGTCGGGCTGTCCCGCCTCAGCGATGTGCTCGCGCAGTCCGGCCTGCCGCTGGAGGAGCTGTGCTCGGCGGTCGTGAACAATCTGCTGACCGGCCCGCAGACCGACGACGTCGCCCTCCTGCTGGCCCGGCCGCATGCGCTGGGCACCGACCGGGTCGCCTCGTGGGACCTGCCGACGGATCCGGCGATCGTCGCGAGCGCCCGGAAGCTGGCCGTCCGCCAGCTGCTCGGATGGCAGCTGGACGACCTGGCCATGACCACGGAACTGGTGGTCAGCGAGCTGGTCACCAACGCCATCCGGCACGGCACCGGGCCCGTCAGGCTGCGGATGGTCCGCCACGACAAGCTGATCTGCGAGGTGTCCGACGCCAGCAACACCTCGCCCCGGATGGGCCATGCGCGGACGACCGACGAGGGCGGCAGGGGCTTGTTCCTGGTCGCTCAGATGACCCGCCGCTGGGGGACCCGCTACACCCGGTCCGGAAAGATCATCTGGGCGGAGCAGGACCTCCCCGGGCGGACGGGCGACCCGGGAGGGCGCTGACGGGTCACCCTTCAGGGTGTCGGCCCGGGGAGCGGAGGTGATGTGCGTGACGAGCGGATACTCCGGTACGCCCCTTGCCCGGAAGATCGGCATCAAGGGCGGACAGCGGGTGGGGCTGCGGCACGCGCCCGAGGCGTGGGACATTCCCGGGCTGCCCGAGGGGTGCGAGGTCGTGGAAGGCGGGCCGCGCGGCGTCGATGTCGGCGTCGCCTTCTACCGGGAGCGACGGAAGCTGGCGGCCGAGGCGGCCCGGCTCGTGGCCGGCCTCGCCGACGACGCCCTGCTGTGGATCGCCTGGCCCCGGAAGGCGGCCGGTCATGTCAGCGACATCGGCGAGAACGATCTGCGGGAGATCTTCCTCCCGCTCGGCGTCGTGGATGTGAAGGTGGCGGCGCTGGGGGAGGACTGGTCGGGGCTGAAGTTCGTACGCCGGAAGGAGAACCGGCGTACGGACCACGCTGCGAACCCGCGTACATGAGACGTCCTTGCCGTGAACGGCTAGCATCGCGGCGGTACTTGCGAGCCGGGATGAGGTGAGGGCATGGGGGAGGCGCTACGCGTCGCCGTCGCCGTCGTGACCATGGGGAACCGGCCGGAGGAGGTCGACGCGCTGCTGGAGTCGGTGGCCAAGCAGGACGTGGCGCCCACCCGGATCGTGATCGTCGGGAACGGCTGCCGGCTGCCGGAGTTCGCCGAGCGGCTGTCGCTGCCCGGTGAAGTCACCGTCGTGGAGCTGGAGGAGAACCTCGGCTGTCCCGGCGGGCGCAACGTCGGGCTCGCGCGGCTGCGGGAGTTCGGGGACGTCGACGTCGTCGTCGAGCTGGACGACGACGGGCTGCTCGTCGACGCCGATGTGCTGCGGCGGGTACGGGAGTTGTTCGCCGCCGACGGGCAACTCGGCGTCGTGGGCTTCCGGATCGCCGACGAGCTCGGGGAGACCCAGCAGCGGCACGTGCCCCGGGTCGGCGCCTCCGATCCGCTGCGGGGCGGATATGTGACCGGCTTCCTCGGCGGCGGGCACGGCTTCCGCATGGCGATGCTCGACGAGATTGGGGACTGGCCGGCCCGGTTCTTCTTCGCGCACGAGGAGACCGACCTGGCGTGGCGGGCCGCCGACGCGGGCTGGCGGATCCTGTACGCGCCCGAACTGCTGCTCCAGCACCCGAAGACCTCGCCCGCCCGGCACGCCGTCTACTACCGCGTGAACGCCCGCAACCGCGTCTGGCTGGCCCGGCGCCGGCTGCCGCTCGCGCTCATCCCGGTCCATCTCGGCGTCTGGGTGCTGCTCACCCTCGTACGGAACCGGTCGGCGGCCGGGCTGCGCGCCTGGTTCGGCGGGTTCGCGGAAGGGATACGGGAGCCGGCGGGGGAGCGGCGGCCCATGCGCTGGCGCACGGTCTGGCGGCTCACACGGCTGGGACGGCCGCCCGTCATCTGAGAAGGGACGAGGGCCCCGGTCGCTCACCTCCGGCGACCGGGGCCCTCTCGTGTCCCCGGATCCGGCCACGACGGCGACACTCCCCCGAGCAACGCGTCGTACGCGCGCACCCTCGGGGCCAGATCCGATGAAGTGATCACATCAGGCAGCGCTAACAGATCGCTAACATGTGGCCAGCGGTCCTCTGCGGGGTCGTCGGCCGATTGGCGCGAAGTCGCCGAGCGGCGGCCTCGGACGACGGGTACGGTAGCGGATTCCGGCCGGATCGCCGGTCGGCGGTACGTGGCGGGAAACCGCCGTACAGAGGGCGGAATCCCGCCAGAAGCGGTGGGTTTTCGAGTGCGGAGCGCGGCCGGGTGCGGCGCGTGGGAAGGCAGTGGTTCGGTGTGAAGCCGTGCGAGCTGCGGTTCGGACTGCTGGGGCCGCCGGTTCTCTACGACGCCGGCACGACCCGGGTGGTGGGCAGCCCCAAGGTGCGCACGCTGCTGGCCGCGCTGCTTCTGGAGGCGGGCCGTACCGTCTCGGTCGACTCCCTCAAGGACGCGCTGTGGGGCGGGGCGCCGCCCGCCTCCGCCCATGCCTCGCTGCACAACCACGTCACCCGGCTGCGACGGCTGCTCGACGACCCCGAGCGGCTGCGGGCCGTACCGCCCGGCTATCTGCTCCGGGTCGAGCAGGGCGAGCTGGACGTCCATGTCTTCGACACCCACGTCGCCGAGGCGCGCGCCGCGCACGCCGGGCGGGACTGGGCACGCACGGTGCGCGCGTGCGGCGAGGGGATCGCGCTGTGGCGCGGCTCGCCGCTCAGCGGTCTCCCGGCCGAGCTGGGCGGATACGCCTTCGCGCAGCGGCTGCAAGAGGCACGGCTGCTGCTTCTGGAGTGGCGCTACGACGCCGAGCTCGCCGTCGGTGACCGGCTCGACGGTCTGGTCCTCGAACTGACGTCCCTGGCCGCCGAACATCCGCTGCGCGAGGCCTTCCACCGCCAGCTGATGCTGGCCCTCCACCGGACGGGGCGGCAGGCGGAGGCGCTGGCCGTCCACCGGGATCTGCGGACGCGGCTGGTCGAGGAGCTCGGCGTGGAGCCGGGGGCGGGGGTGCGGGAGGCGCATGTCGAGGTGTTGCGGGAGGCGACGGGAGCGTCCGCCGGGAGCGAGGGGAGCGGCGAGGGTGCGGCCGGGGGCGTGCCGGTCGTCGGTGCGGCCGGCGGGGCCGAGGACACGGGGGCCGGGCCCGGAGCGGCCGACGCCGAGTCCGGCGCCGTCGACGCCGAGCCCGGGGGGATGCCCACGGGCCCGCCCCGCCCGGCCCAGCTCCCTCCGCCGCCGGCCCACTTCACCGGCCGCACAACCGTCCTCGACGCGGTACGACAGACCCTGTCCGACGCCCCCACCGCCGTCGCCGTCATCAGCGGCATGGCCGGTGTGGGCAAGAGCGCACTCGCCCTGCACGTCGCCCATGACCTGCGGGAACGCTTCCCCGACGGCCAGCTGTACGTCAACCTGCACGGCGCCACCCCCGGCATGACCCCCCTCACGCCGTCCCAGGCGCTCACCGCACTCCTGCGCGACCTGGGCGCCGACCCCCGTGCCATCCCCGAACACCCGGACGCGGCCGCCGCGTTGCTGCGCTCCCTGCTCGCGCCGACGCGCACGCTCATGGTGCTGGACGACGCCGCGACCGCCGCACAGGTACGGCAATTGCTGCCGGCCGGCACCGGCTGCGCGGTGATCGTCACCAGCCGCTCCCCGCTGACCGCCCTCGACGGCGCCCGCCGTTTCCCGCTGGCCCCGCTGTCGGCGGAGGACAGCGCGGCACTGCTGCGGACCGTGTCCGGCCGCGAGGGCCACGATGGCGGCAGCGGCGAGGACGGCGACCGCATCGACGCCGGCCATCCTCTCGTCGAACTCACCGGCCGCCTCCCGCTCGCCCTGCGCATCGTCGCCGCTCGCCTGGCCGCCCGCCGCGCCCTCACCCCCGATGTGCTGGCCGACCAACTGGCCGCCACGGAGGACAGGTTGCGGCATCTGGAGTACGACGACCTGTCCGTACGCCGCTCCCTGGCCGTCGCCCACGACGCACTCGCCACCTCCGGCCGCCGCACCGACCGCGACGCCGCCCTCGCGCTGCGCCGGCTCGGCGCCCTCGACCTGCCCACGTACGGCGCGCCCCTCATCGCCCGGCTCCTCGGCACCGAGACCGGCCGTGCCGAGGCCGCGCTCGACCGCCTCGTCGACGTAGCGCTCCTGGACGAGACGGCGTACGGCCGCTACGCCCCGCACGACCTGGTCCGCGACTTCGCCCGCGAGCTGGCGGACACCCGGCACGCCCCGGACGTCGCCCGCACCGCGGTGCGCTGGTACACGGCCGTCGTCGAACGCACCCTCACCGCGATCGTCGAGCCCGGCCTCGACCAGGACGACCGCCGCCGCCCCACCGCCGCGCAGCCGCCCGAGCACACGGCGCACGTGCTGTCCGTGCCCGCCTTCGCCTCCTCCGAAGAGGCCTTCGCCTGGGCCACGGCCGAGCTGGAGAACATCGTCGCCCTGGTCGAGCGGTACGCGGACGTCCCCGACGACCGCACCGCCGCCCATGTCGCCACCCTCCTGCGGCTCTTCTTCCCCTACCTGCAACGCGGCGGCCGGGTCTCGGAGATGGAGGCGCTCGGACAGGCCGCGCTCCGGCTGGCCCGGCGGTTCGGGGACGAGGTCGCCGAGGCGTACGCGCTGATAGACCTCGCCGGCCTGTACTTCCTCACCGGCCGGCACGGCGAGTCCCTCGCCCGCACCGACGACTCCCTCGCCCTGTGGCGGCGGCTCGGCGTGCTCTCCAGGATCCGGCGCTGTCTCGGCAACCGGGGCCTGCTGCTGGAGAACCTCGGCCGGTACGAGGAGTCAGGGGAGGCGCTGCGCCATAGCCTGGAGCTGTCACGGCAGCTGGACGACCCCTGGGGCGAGGCCGTGACCTACGGCCACCTCGGCAATCTGTACGAGCACACCGACCCCCGCGCCGCCATCGAGCAGCACCGGCGCTCGCTCGCCATCGGCGCCGAGATCGGCAACGTCATCGTGCAGCACTCCGCGCACTGCAACATCGGCTACGCCCATCTCACCCTGGGCGAACCGGCCGCCGCCGTACCGCACTTCGAGGAGAGCCGGCGCATCCTCGGCGGCCATGGTGACTGGCACGGCGAGTCCCAGTCCCGGCTCGGTCTGGTGCGGGCGCTGCGGCTGCTGGGCCTCATGGACCGGGCCGAGAGCGAGTGCGCCGAGCTGCTGAGCCGTGCGGACGCCCGCGCCGACGGCTATGTCGGCGGTCTCGCCGGCCACCAGTACGGGCTGGTGCTGCGGGAGCAGGGGCGCGTCGAGGAGGCGTGCGCGCAGTGGCGTACGGCCCTCGCCGCACTGGACGGGACGGACATGAAGGCGGTCGTGGACGAGCTGCGCGAACTGCTCGGCGACGGCTGATCATTCGGCGTCCGCACAGCGGACCGCTCACTTGGCGTCGGCATAGCACTCCACCACCGACGTCGAGAACGGGAACCGCACCGGCGTCTGCCCGAACGTCAGCCGCGCCGCCAGCTCCGCCGCCTCCCGGATCGCCGCCACGACCGTCTCCGTCTCCTCCTCGGGACAGTGCACGATCACCTCGTCGTGCTGGAAGAAGACCAGCTCGGCCGCCATGTCCGCACAGGTCTGCCGCAGCGCGGCGAGCAGCAGCAGGGTCCAGTCGGCGGCGCTGCCCTGGACGACGAAGTTACGGGCGAAGCGGCCCCGGGCGCGGGCGTTGCGGGAGGCGTACCCCGGTACCCAGCCGTCGTCAGTGGAGGTCTCGGGCGCGTCCTCCTGCGGGATGCCGGCCTCCTCGGCGGCGTCGCCCGCGCCCGCCGCCGGTGGGCAGGTCCGGCCGAGCCAGGTCCGCACGAGCCGCCCTTCCTCGCCCGCGCGGGCCGCGTCGTCGACGTACGCCACCGCCTTGGGGAAGCGGCGTCTGAGCGCGGCGAGGTTCTTGAGGCCGTCGCCGGAGGTCTGGCCGTAGACCGCGCCGAGGACGGCGAGCTTGGCCTGGTCGCGGTCGCCGGAGAAGGCGCGGTCGGAGACGGACTGGTAGAGGTCGGTCTCCCGGCCCGCCACCTCCATCAGCCCGGGGTCACGGGAGATCGCCGCCAGCACCCGCGGCTCCATCTGGTCGGCGTCGGCGACGACGAGCCGCCAGCCCGGGTCGGCGACGACGGCCCGGCGGATGACCTTGGGGATCTGCAGTGCGCCCCCGCCGTTGGTGACCCAGCGGCCGGTGACCGTGCCGTGGCACAGGAACTCGGGCCGGAACCGCCCCTCGCGCACCCAGTCCTGGAGCCAGGACCAGCCGTGGGCGACCCAGATCCGGTACAGCTTCTTGTACTCGATCAGTGGCTTCACGGCCGGGTGGTCGATCGACTCGAGCTCCCAGCGGCGGGTGGAGTTCACCTTGATGCCGGCCTGGGCGAACGCCTTGACGACATCAGCGGGCAGGTCGGGCCGGACCCGGCGCCCGAAGGCCGTGGACACCTCGTCGGCGAGTTCGGCGAGGCGCCGGGGCTCACCGCCGCCGGCGTACCGCTCGCCGAGCATCTCGTGCAGCATCTGCCGGTGGACGTCGGCGCTCCACGGCAGCCCCGCGCGGTTCATCTCGGCGGCCACCAGCATCCCGGCCGACTCGGCGGTGATCAGCAGCCGCATCCGGTCGGGACGGTCGGTGGCGTCCTGGCGGCGCTGCTGGTCGGCGTACACCTCCAGGAGATCGGCGAGCGGCAGGTGGACGGCCTGCGGCTCGAAAAGGGAGGACTGCGAGCCGGGTTCGGCCGACCGCAGCGGAGGGTCGGGAGGCACGGGGCCGCCGCGCAGCCGGGCCAGGGCGGCGGCGGCCGAGCGCGGCTCGCCGTACCTCCCCGCGTGGCCCAGCAGCAGGGTCTCGGCGTCCTCGATGTCGTAGCACCGCTCGACTCGCACCCCCGCGGCGAGCAGTCGCGGATACACCTCGGCCGTGGACCGCCACACCCACCGCGCCACCTCGGGCCGCCCCCGAACGGCCGCCGCGAGATCGCCCTCCCGACGCACCGGCCCGGCGGGCAGCCCGTCGGACCCGAGGGGGGCGATCTCCACGCCACCGTCCTCGGCCGGAGCGAGAGCCCAGCGGTCCGTCATGATGGCGAGTCTCGCAGGAGGGACTGACAACGGCCTCCGCTCGCCGCCGGGCGGCGGCGTCCCGGACCAGGGGGATCAGTCAGGCCCTCTCCCGCTGGATCTTCGCCAGCGCCGTCGTCACGTTCTCCTCCGCCGCTTCCTTCGTGATGCCGAGGCCCGACAGCACGCCCTCGCCGTTCTCGAACTCCAGCAGGGCCAGCAGGATGTGCTCGGTGCCGACGTAGTTGTGGCCCAGACGGAGGGCCTCGCGGAAGGTGAGTTCCAGGACCTTCTTGGCGTCGGAGCCGTAGGGGACGAGCTCCGGGGCCTCCTCGACGGCCGGTGGCAGTGCGTCGGTGGCGGCCTGGCGTACGACGTCGAGGAGGACGCCCTGTGCGGTGATCGCCTTGGCGGCCAGGGCGTCCGGTTCGGCCAGCAGGCCGAGGACCAAGTGCTCGGGGCGGCCCTCGGCGTTGCGGGCGGCGACGGCCTCGTTGTGCGCGGCCATCACGGTATTGCGGGCACGTGTGGTGAAGCGGCTGAAGTCCTGGCCGGCGCTGGGCTCGGCGCCCTCCTTCGGCACGAACCGCTTCTGCGCGGCCTGCCGCGTGACGCCCATGCTCTTGCCGATGTCCGTCCAGGAGGCGCCCGAGCGGCGGGCCTGGTCCACGAAGTGGCCGATCAGATGGTCGGCCACGTCACCGAGGTGGTCGGCCGCGATCACCGCGTCCTCGAGCTGGTCGAGGGGCTGATCGTGGACCTTCTTGATGGCCGCGATGAGGTCGTCGAGGCGTACGGATGACGTGATGTTGGGGTTCGTCGTCATGTGTCAACCGTAGGTTGACAGGCATGAGGTGTCAACCCGCGGTTGACGGTTCAGGCCCTCCACGCGTGCGTGCCCCTACTTCGGCGACGCGGCCACCAATCGCACCGCCAGCCCCGTGAACACCGTTCCGCTGAAGATGTTGAGCCCACGCGCCACCCGGCGACTGCGCCGCAGCAGCGCGGAGAGCTTCCCGGAGAGCAGCCCGATCGAGCCGTCCACCGCGAAGCCCATGACCGTGATCGTGAGCCCGAGGACCAGGAACTGCTCCCACACGTGTCCCCTCGCGGGCGCGACGAACTGGGGCAGGAACGCCACGTTGAAGAGGATCACCTTGGGGTTGAGGAGGTTGGTCACGGCCCCCTGCCAGAAGGCCCGCCGCATCCCCGGCCCGGTCACGGTCCCCTCGCCGATCGGCGAACGGTCCCGGAACGCCTTCACCGCGAGGTACAGCAGATAGGCCGCGCCCGCCCAGCGCAGCACGTGGTACAGCGTCGGCAGGGCCAGGAACAGCGCCGACAGTCCGAGCGCCGCGGCCACCGTGTGCACGAACATCGCACAGGCCACCCCGAACGCCGCCATCACCCCCGCCGCGGGGCCACCGCGTCCGCCCATCGCCACGATGAACATCATGTCGGGGCCGGGAGTCACACAGAGCGCGAAAGCGGCCACGAGGAAGGCCGCGTAGAGAGACATGTCCACCATGGCGCCATGCTCGAAGCCCGCACGGGCGGCGGCACCCGATTTTCGGGGAGTGAGACGATCGCTCCGTGACCAGCAGCAGCGCCCCCGGCACCGTCGACCGCGCCTTCGAGGCGGCCCTCTACACGGACGCCGAATCCGCCCTCGACACGGCCGCCTCCCTCCTCGCCGCCGACGAGAGCGCCGACGCCGAACTCGACCGCCGGGGCCGGGAGTTCGTGGCGGCGGCCTGGCGGCGAGGCTGGCAGCCCGCCGACCTCGTACGGATCGTGCGACGGGAGCTGGGCGACGTACACGTACGCCTGGCATCGGCCCTGATCCACGCGCAGGCGCCCGACGACCGTGCGCGCGGCCCCCGCTGGCGGGCCCAGCTCGAGGAGCTGACGTCCGACGCCCCCCGACAGGACCGTTTCTCCCGCGCCACCGCGGTCCTGGAGCTGTACCGTCTGCTGCTCCGCCTGCCCGCCCTGGAGCCCCTCGACGAACCGGCCGGCCGCACCGCGCACCCCGAGTCCCGCATGCTCACCCGCATCCGAGCGCTGCTCGCGAAGGCGGAGGGGACGGAGTACCCGGAGGAGGCGGAGGCGCTCAGTGCCAAGGCGCAGGAGCTGATGGCCCGGCACAGCGTCGACGAGGCGCTCCTGGACGCGCAGGCGCCCACGCACGACACCCCCGGCGCCTGCCGGATCGGGGTCGAACCGCCGTACGAGCAGGCCAAGGCGGTGCTGCTGGACGCGGTGGCGACGGCGAACCACTGCCGGGCGGTGTGGAACGAACCGCTCGCCTTCTCCACGGTCGTCGGCTTCGAACCCGATCTGGAGGTCGTGGAACTGCTCTACACCTCCCTGCTCGTCCAGGCCACGACGGCGATGACCCGGGCGGAGGCGGCCCAGCGGGCGGTCGGCCGGAAGCGGACCAAGACCTTCCGGCAGTCCTTCCTCGCGGCCTACGCCCACCGCGTGGGGGTCCGCCTGCGTGCCGCGGCCGAGACCCAGGTGAGCGAGGACCTGCTCCCGGTGCTCGCCACCCGCGAGGTCGCGGTCACCGGCCGCCTCGACCGGATGTTCCCGGAGACGACCACGACCCGCCTGCGCGGTGTCAGTGACGAGGCGGGCTGGGTCGAGGGCTCGGAGGCGGCGGACCGTGCGCAGGTGAGGTCCCGGCGGCGGCTCGGCCAGGTCTAGGTCCTGTCGTCACATTCCCGCCTGCCCCGCGACGCCATGCACGCTCCCCCACTGCCTTGAGGGCGTGGGAGGGGCCCCCACTCGCCGCACCGGGCACAGACCCACGTACAACCAGTACGAGGGCCTGTGCCCGGCACGCCGAGAGCACGCACCTGACGCCGCGGGGCCCGCCCTTCGGGCGGACGACGGGAATGTGACGACAGGACCTAGTCGCCGGACGTCTGGAACCCGCTCACCGAGGCGTCCGGGGTCTTGCCGTCGCTCTTGACCGCGACATCGCCGTACGACCACGTGAAGTCGTACGTCTCGGAGGAGCCGGGCAGGCTGAACTTCCCCTTCGACACGGCGAGGCTCTTGCCGCCGCCCGCCTCGCCCATGACGTAGGTGAGCGTGAAGGCGGTCACGGCGCCCTTCGTGAGGGTCGTCTTCGTGGCCTTGGCGGACGGGTCCGGCTCGACGGCGACCGTGCCGAGGGTGACGGAGGGCAGGCCGTCGAGGGTGCACTTGGCGCCGCTGTCGTTGGTGATCGTGACGGGCACGTTGCCGGTGTCGCCGACAGCGGGGGCGGCGTTGGCGGGCCCGACCTGCACCGTCATCGCGCCGATCGCGCAGGCGGTGACGCCCTTGGGGCTGCTCGTAGCGGCCTTGTCCTTGGTGTCCCCGTCGTCGGAGCAGGCGGTCAGCGTGAGGGCCGCGGTGAGGACGGCGGCGGCGAGGGGGAGGGCGCGCATGAAGAGGTCCTTGAGTGCTCGGGTGCTGCGTGAACGCGTGCGTGGATCATCACGCACGAAGCCGGGAATCCGTGACGGGGGTCAGCCCAGGCTCGCCGTCGGCAGCCCGGACGGCAGTTGGCCGCCCTCCGACCTGGTGTACGTCTCCGTGCCCAGACCGCCCTCCCACGTCACCTTGAGGCCGGTCTTGCTCACGGAGTCGACCATGCCGGTCTGCCGGTCCTTGCTGCCGTCCGTGCACGTGAGGCGGATCATCCGCATGCCGTCCTGCTCGCCCGCGGTCCCGCTGCAGATGGTCCCGCCGGTCGCGAAGAGCCCGGCCTCCGTGCCGTTCACCATCAGCACCACGGCCTTGCCCTTGGTGGTGGCGAGCCAGCTGCCCGCGAGCTCGTCCGAGGCGGAGGCGGAGGCCGACGAGGAGGCCGACCCGCCACTCCCGCCTCCCGTGTCCGCGGTCGCCGTCGACGCACCGGTGCTCGGCGAGGAGTCGTCGTCGGAGCCGCCGTCCCCGCTGCACGCGGTCAGCGCGAGTACACCCGCCAGGGTCGCGGCGGCCGCCGCGACCCGCATCCGCCGGTGTGACGTGGTGCGCGAGAAGATCGCCGAAGTCACTGGAGGCTCCTAGCTGTAGCGGTCGACGCAACGACCGCAGCAAGCTACCAGGAGGACTTGCGGACCCCCGGCAGGTACCCGGCGTGCGCCTGTTCCCGGAGGCCGACGCGAGAGAGGCCGAAGGCGCGGTAGTAGCCGCGCGGCCGCCCGTCCACCTGGTCCCGGTTGCGTACGCGCGTGGCGCTGGCGTCCCGTGGCTGCCGGTCCAGCTCCTGCCGGGCGGCGATCCGTTCGGCGTCCGTCGAGGACGGGCGCCGGATGATCTCCTTCAGCTCGGCGCGGCGCCCGGCGTACCGGGCGACGATCTCCTGCCGCTTCTCGTTCTTCGCGATCTTGCTCTTCTTCGCCATGGCGGTTTCTCCCTCAGACCCGCACCCCGCGCGCGCGGATCCGCGCCACGGCTGCCTCGATACCGATCGTGTCGACGGTCTTGATCCCCTTCGTGCTCAGCCGCAGCCGGACATTGCGGCCCTCGCTGGGCAGCCAGTAGCGCTTGGACTGGATGTTGGGGTCGAAGCGGCGCGAAGTGCGCCGGTGGGAGTGGGAGATGCGGTTGCCGAAGCCGGGCTGGGCGCCGGTCAGCATGCAGTGGGCGGACACGGGTGATGCACCTCTCTCGAAGCGTTTATGTAAATGGAATTCATTTTCAGTAAGGTACCAGCATGGCTCGCAACGAACTCCGCCCGGTCATCAAGCTCCGGTCCACGGCGGGGACCGGCTTCACCTACGTCACCCGCAAGAACCGCCGCAACGACCCGGACCGTATGACGCTCCGCAAGTACGACCCGCTCGTCCGCCGCCACGTCGACTTCCGAGAGGAGCGCTGACCACCGCCATGCGCAACGGAATCCATCCCTCCTACGGCCCGGTCGTCTTCCGGGACCGTGCCGCGAACTACGCCTTCCTGACCCGCTCGACGATGACGAGCGAGAAGACGATCGAGTGGGAGGACGGCCACACCTACCCGGTCGTCGACGTCGAGATCTCGAACGTCAGCCACCCCTTCTACACCGGCACCGCGCGCGTGCTGGACACCGCCGGACGCGTGGAGCGCTTCGAGCGCCGGTACGGAAAGAACGGCTGATGCTCTCCGTCGTGATCGTCGGCGGACTGCACGCCGACGCCCGCAAGGCGGCCGTCGAGCGGCTGCTCGCCGACGTGCCGGGCAGCGTCGTCCTCCACCACGACCTGGCGACGGCCGCGGCGGGCACGGTCGTACGGACCATCCGTGACACCTCCGGGATCCTCGCCGCGGGGGAGGCGCCCCTGGTCAACGACTGCGCGTGCTGTGCGCTGCGCGAGGACCTGGTGCCGGAGCTGCTCCGGCTGGCCGACGACGGTGTCACGCGGCTCGCGGTCGTCGAGCTGTGGGACTCGGTGGAGCCCAAGGCCATGGCCGAGGTCGTCACGGCCGGCGGGCTCACCGTCACCGGCGTCATCACCGCCGTCGACCCGGCGCTGGTCCTGCCGTACCTGGGCAACGGCGACGACCTCGCCGAGCGCGGCCTCGCCGCCGCCGCAACCGACCAGCGCACGGTCGCCGACACCTTCGCCCGGCAGCTGGAGTACGCCCCCGTCCTCGCCGTGGCCGACTCGGAGGAGGCCGACGACGAGGACCGCGAGCTGCTCGCGCAACTGCATCCGACGGCCCGCCAGGTCCCGATCGGCCACGGCGACCCGGCGGGCCCGGAGCCCGGTGCGCAGGCATCCGCACGCTCGCCCTTGGCGGCGGCAGCCCTCGCCGGGTTCGACGTGGAGGCCGCGGCCGCCGCCCAGCACCCCGCCTGCGCCCTCCTCCCCACCGAGGCGGACGCCCACGGCGTCTCCACGCTGGTCTGGCACCGGTGCCGCCCCTTCCACCCCGAGCGGCTGTACGAGGCGCTGGAGGACATCACCTGTGCGGCCGCCCGCAGCCGTGGCCGGTTCTGGCTCGCCGACAAGCCGGATGTGCTGCTGCACTGGGACGCGGCCGGTGGAGCGCTGTGTGTGGAGAGCGTGGGCCCCTGGCTCGCCTCCCTGCCGGACGCGGCCTGGGAGATGGTTCCGCCGGTGCGCCGGGCCGCCGCGGCGATGGACTGGCACCCCGAGCACGGCGACTGCTGTCAGCACCTGGTGTTCACGTCGCCCGCCCTCGACCGCGACGGCCTCGAACGGCTGCTGGAGCACTGTCTGCTCACCGACACCGAGTACGCGGCGGGCCGCGACGCCTGGAAGCGGCTGCCGCCCGCCTTCGACACCCTCCTGGAGGTCTGACCCGCATGCCCCGCAAGCCCGAGCGCAAGCCCGCCAAGAACCGGCCGAACCCGCTGGACCAGGCGAAGATCACATACATCGACTACAAGGACACCGATCTGCTGCGGAAGTTCATCTCCGACCGCGGCAAGATCCGCAGCCGCCGGGTCACCCGCGTCACGTCCCAGCAGCAGCGCAGGCTGGCCCGCGCCATCAAGAACGCCCGGGAGATGGCACTGTTGCCGTACGGCAACCGCTGATCGAACGCCCCCTCCGAGGCCCCGGCGTGGACACGGTTCACGCCGGGGCCGAACTTTGCCTCCGCACGATTAGGTGAAGCTTGGAACACAACAGGCGCGGTACGCGTCTATTCCTCATACACGAGGGGGTTCGGCCCAGCTGCCGGGGTGTCGGGGGAACGTGACCAGCGCCCCGTAGGTCACATCTGTAATCACAGGACCACCCCGCGTGCACGTGCATCTGCTCATGCATCTGCACGTGAACAGAGCTATGATCCGGACCAGTTGACCACTGCATCAATGGCCCCAAGGCCACCGCACCACCGGGGAGCGACCTGTGGACCACGACGTGTACAACGACGTGTACAACGGCATGGCAGCCACGGAGCTGAACGGGGTGGCCTGGCAGAAGAGCCGGCACAGCAACTCGCAGGGTTCCTGCGTCGAGTTCGCGCGGCTCCCCGACGGAGGGGTGGCCGTGCGCAACTCCCGGTTCCCCGACGGTCCGGCGCTCGTCTACACGCGTGCCGAGATAGAGGCGATGCTGCTCGGGGTGAAGGACGGCGAGTTCGACCACCTTGTAGTGGGCTGACGTTCGGGGGCCGACGCCCCGGCACAGCGCGGAGGACTCAGGGCGATCGACGTCTCACGCCCCGTGACGCGCGTAGAATCGCGGCGCCGAAAAACGCCGCGGGGCCTCACTCGGCCGACTGCAGGCGGAACAGCGCCCAGACGACCTTGCCGTTGAGCGTGCCGGCGAGCGGATGCCAACCCCAGCCGTCCGCGAAGGAGTCGACGAGGAACAGGCCCCGCCCGGACTCCGCCGAGAAGTCGTCCGAGTCGCGCGCGACCGGACTGTCATGGCTGGGATCGCGCACCGCGCACACCAGTCGCTCCGTCCAGCGCATCAGATGCAGTCGCACGGGCGGAATCTGTTCGGGTACGTGTCCGTTGCTCGTCGGCAGACCGTGTCGCAGGGCGTTGGTGACCAGTTCGGAGACCACCAGACAGACATCGTCGAAGCGGTCGCCTATGTCCCACTGGTCGAGCGTTCTGCGGGTGAACTGCCGTGCCTCGCGCACCGCTTCGTAGCGGGCGGGCAGGGCGCAGGAGGCGGCGTTGGACACGGCCGCGGGATCCAGCGGCGGAAGGCCCTGCCGTAACGGCTCGAGCATGGTCGATCCATTCGTCCCCATGCGAGGCACTCCCGGAAGTTCGCGGTCGTTGCGATGCAGCGGTTGCGCGGGACCATGGTTTCGGATGAGGAGTGCAGATGCAAGGTGCAGATGCACGTGCACATGACCGAATTGGACGTTCCCGTACCGCTTGTTGGGCATTTTTTCCGCCAACTTCCTTACTTCTCTTGCCTTCTCCTCCCCTCCTGCTGTGTGGAATCTTTGGCTTCTTTCCATCTCTGTAATCGGACGAGTACAGCTCGAAGTGTTTTAGTGGCAGACTTCGGCTCCTGAAGACGGCTGGGGAGGCTGGCGAACGTGAGCGCGGGAGAGCCCGGATCGGTGGTGCGGCGGATGCTGCTCGGCTCGCAACTCAGGCGACTGCGTGAGGCACGCGGAATCACCCGCGAGGCCGCGGGCTACTCCATCCGCGCCTCGGAGTCGAAGATCAGCCGGATGGAGTTGGGCCGGGTGAGCTTCAAGACGAGGGACGTGGAGGATCTGCTGACGTTGTACGGCATCACGGACGAGCAGGAGCGCGCCTCCCTCCTCTCCCTCGCCCGCGAGGCCAACGTCGCGGGCTGGTGGCACAGTTACTCCGACGTCCTGCCGAGCTGGTTCCCCACCTACGTCGGCCTGGAGGGCGCGGCCACCCTGATCCGGGTGTACGAGGTGCAGTTCGTGCACGGCCTGCTCCAGACCGCGGCCTACGCCCGCGCGGTCGTGCGGCGCGGCATGAAGGGTGCGAGCGAGGCCGACGTGGAGAAGCGCGTCGCCCTGCGCCTGGAGCGGCAGAAGTACCTCACGGAAGAGGGCGGTCCCGAACTCCACATCGTCCTCGACGAGGCGGCCCTGCGTCGGCCGTACGGCGATCGCGAGGTCATGCGTGGCCAGCTCCAGCATCTGATCGAGATCTCCCAGCGGCCCAACGTACGGCTCCAGGTCATGCCGTTCGGCTTCGGCGGCCACTCCGGCGAGTCCGGCGCCTTCACCCTGCTCAGCTTCCCCGAGTCCGACCTCTCGGACGTGGTCTATCTGGAGCAGCTCACCAGCGCCCTGTACCTGGACAAGCGCGAGGACGTCGCCCAGTACGAGAAGGCGCTCAAGGAACTCCAGCAGGACAGCCCGGGACCGGACGAGAGCCGGGACCTTCTACGAGGTCTCCTCCAGCTCTCCTGAGATCTTCGCCGACTCTCCCAGGGTTTTCCCCAGAACATCGCTGTGCGTCCCCAACTCGCGTGTCGCACAAGTACGATGACGCGTGATCAGACCGTGACGTCGATCGCGCGTCGCGTGCGTCTGCTAGCGATTTGGGGATCACATGTCGTCGTACTTCACTGATCTGGCCCAGCAGTACATCGACGGTGAGTGGCGCCCGGGCACCGGCTCCTGGGACATCATCGACTTCAATCCGTACGATGGCGAGAAGCTGGCGTCGATCACCATAGCCACGGTCGACGAGGTCGACGAGGCGTACCAGGCGGCGGCCCGCGCCCAGAAGCAGTGGGCCGACACCAACCCCTACGCGCGCCGCGGGGTCTTCGAGAAGGCGCTCGGCCTGATCGAGGAGCGCGAGCAGGAGATCACCGACGTGATCATCGCCGAGCTCGGCGGCACCCGCGTCAAGGCCGGCTTCGAGCTCCACCTCGCCAAGGAGTTCCTGCGCGAGGCGATCCACCTGTCGCTGCGCCCCGAGGGCCGCATCATCCCGTCGCCGATCGACGGCAAGGAGAACCGCGTCTACCGGGTGCCGGTGGGCGTGGTGGGCGTCATCAGCCCCTTCAACTTCCCGTTCCTGCTGTCGATCAAGTCGGTGGCCCCGGCGCTGGCGCTCGGCAACGGCGTCGTGCTGAAGCCGCACCAGAACACCCCGATCACCGGCGGCACCCTGGTCGCGAAGATCTTCGAGGACGCGGGCCTGCCCAAGGGCCTCCTCAACGTCGTCGTCACCGACATCGCGGAGATCGGCGACGCCTTCATCGAGCACCCCGTGCCGAAGGTCATCTCCTTCACCGGCTCCGACAAGGTCGGCCGCCACGTCGCCACCGTCACCGCCTCGCACTTCAAGCGTTCGGTTCTCGAACTCGGCGGCAACAGCGCCATCGTGGTGCTCGACGACGCCGACATCGACTACGCCGTCGACGCCGCGGTCTTCAGCCGGTACGTCCATCAGGGCCAGGTCTGCATGGCCGCCAACCGGGTGCTCGTGGACCGTTCGATCGCCGACGAGTTCACCGAGAAGTTCGTAGCGAAGGTCAAGAGCCTCAAGGTGGGCGACCCGCGTGACCCGGAGACGGTGATCGGCCCGGTCATCAACTCCTCCCAGGCGGACGCCCTCGCGAGCACCGTCGAGCAGGCGATAGCCGAGGGCGCGACGGCCCTGGTGCGCGGTGAGACGACCGACAACCTGGTCTCCCCGTCGGTCCTCACGGGCATCCCGGCCGGCTCCGCCCTCCTTCACCAGGAGGTCTTCGGCCCGGTCGCCTTCCTCATCCCGGTCGACGGCGAGGAGGAGGCGGTCCGCGTCGTCAACGACACCCCGTACGGCCTCAGCGGCGCCGTCCACACCGCGAGCATCGAGCGCGGCGTCAACTTCGCCAAGCGCATCGACACCGGCATGTTCCACGTCAACGACGGCACCGTCCACGACGAGCCGATCGTCCCCTTCGGCGGCGAGAAGAGCTCCGGCGTCGGCCGCCTCAACGGCGAGACGATGCTGGACGCGTTCACCACGCTGAAGTGGATCTCGGTGCAGCACGGGCGGAGCAGGTTCCCGTTCTGACGGACCACCCACCGAACCGAGCCGACGCCCGGTCCCTGCGGGGGCCGGGCGTTCGGCTTCGGCATTCCGCCTTCTCCATTGAGGACAGAACCTGACCGCAAGGGTCCGTAACTTCGTAGGTGTCAGGCAGAGCCAGCTGACCCCGACGACAGACGAAAGGCGGCCGGTCATGGTCACTCACGTGCGAGCCGAGGCCCACGGCGACGAGCGCGGCGCACTGCTCTCCTTCCTCGCCGAACAGCGCGGCGGCATCCGCCGGGCCCTGCTCGGGCTCACCAACGAACAGGCGTCCGGCAGGCCCAGCGCGAGCGAACTGTCCCTGGCGGGCCTGCTCAAGCACGTGGCCGAGGTCGAGCAGGGCTGGGTGGCACGGGCCAAGGGCGAGCCGCCGGCGGTGAAGCGGGACGAGTCGAACTGGCACGAGTGTTTCGTGCTGGCCGACGGCGAGACCGTGGAGCAGCAGCTGGCGTACTGGGAGAAGGTCGCCGACGAGACGGAGGCGTTCATCCGCGCGGTGCCGAGCCTCGACGACACCTTCCCGCTCCCGAACGACCCCTGGTTCCCGCCGGACGAGTCGGTCTCCCTGCGCTGGCTGGTTCTGCACCTGATCCGTGAGACGGCCCGGCACGCGGGCCACGCCGACATCATCCGCGAGTCCCTCGACGGGAAGACGGCCTTCGAGCTGGTGGGACTGGCTCGGAGCTGAGGCCATAACCTGGACGGCATGTCAACGATCCGTCTCCTCGTGCTGGCCGCGGTGCGCCAGCACGGGCGGGCCCACGGCTATCAGGTGCGCAACGACCTGGAGTACTGGGGCGCGCACGAGTGGTCCAACGCCAAGCCCGGCTCGATCTACCACGCCCTGAAGCAGATGGCCAAGCAGGGACTGCTGTACGCGCACGAGATCGCACCGTCCACCGCGGGCGGACCACCGCGCACGGAGTACGAGATCACCGAGGCCGGCACCGAGCAGTACCTCGGTCTGGTGCGCGAGGCGCTGACCTCGTACGACCAGAAGATGGACATGAAGTCGGCGGCCATCGGATGCATGGTCGACCTCCCGCGCGCCGAGGCGGTGGCCCTCCTCAAGGAGCGCACCCGCAGGATCGAGGAGTGGCGCGCGGCCGTCACCGAGCACTACATCCCGGAAGAGGGCCCGGAGCAGCTCGGTCACATCGGCGAGATCATGAACCTGTGGGTGCACACGGCCGACGCGGAGGCCGAGTGGACCCAGGGGTTGATCTCCCGGATCGAGGGCGGTGCCTACACCTTCGCGGAGGAGGGCGAGCGGTTCGTCGGGGTGCTCGCCGAGGACCAGGATAACCCGTACGCGACAGGGGAGCGGCATCCGGAGGATGCTCGCTAATCAAGTTTGACTAAACGATGCCGGGGTATTAACTTCGCGCTGGTAGTCAAGTTTGACTAGCGAAGGAGTCCCAGTGGCCGACGCGGCGATCACCGTCGAAGGGGCACGCAAGAAGTACGGCGGCGGCACCACCGCACAGAACGCACTGGACGGCCTCGACCTGGAGGTCGGGCGAGGCACGGTGCACGGAGTGCTCGGGCCGAACGGAGCGGGCAAGACGACCCTGGTCCGCATCCTGTCCACCCTGCTCCGGCCGGACGCGGGCCGTATCGAGGTGGCCGGCCATGACGTCGTACGGCAGGCGCACGAGGTGCGCTTCCGCATCGGCCTGCTCGGCCAGCACGCGGCGCTCGACGAGGAACTCGGCGGCCGGCAGAACCTGGAGATGTTCGGCCGCCTCTACCACCTGGGCGCCCGCCGGGCACGCGCGCGTGCCGACGAGCTCCTGGAGCGCTTCGACCTGGCCGGCACCGGCCGCAAACCGGTCCGCGCCTACAGCGGAGGCATGCGCCGCCGACTGGACCTCGCGGCCTCCCTGATCACCGAGCCGGAGGTGCTCTTCCTGGACGAACCCACCACCGGCCTCGACCCGCGCGGCCGCGCGGAGGTGTGGTCAGCGGTCCGCACCCTCGTCGGCGGCGGTACGACGGTCCTGCTGACCACGCAGTACCTGGACGAGGCCGACCAGCTCGCCGACCGCATCTCGGTCGTCGACGCCGGCCGGGTGATCGCCGACGGCACCCCGGACGAGCTGAAGGCCCTGACGGGCGGCGACCGCATCGACGTCGTCCTGCGCGACGAGGGCCAACTGGGCGCGGCGGTGGCCCTGTTGCCGCTGCCCGGGGCGGGCGTCACGGTCGACCCCGACCGCCGGCTGCTCAGCGCCCCGGTCACCGACCGGATGGCGGCGCTCTCCGGGGTCCTGCGGGCACTGGAAGGGGCCGGGATCGAGGCGGAGGACGTGGCACTGCGGCGGCCGACGCTGGACGAGGTGTTCCTGCACCTCACGGACGGGGACCGCCGAGCGAAGGAGGCCGCATGAGTACGTACGCGCTGACCGATTCCTGGACCATGACCCGGCGTGAACTCGCCCACTGGGCACGGCAGCCGGTGCGGGTCCTGGTCGGGCTGGTCTTCCCCGTGATGCTGCTGCTGATGTTCGCGTACCTGGTCGGCGGCGGCCGGGGTGTGAACGGTGACTACGTCGACTACCTGGTCCCCGGCATGCTCGCGCTCACCATGGCCTTCGGCCTGGAGGGCACGATGCTCTCCGTCACCCAGGACCTCAACAAGGGCGTCATCGACCGTTTCCGATCGATGCCCATGGCCAACGGGGCGGTGCTGGTGGGGCGTTCGGTGGCCGACATGCTCCAGTCGGCGCTGGGCCTGGCGGTGCTGATCGGCGTCGCCTGCGCGCTCGGCTGGCGGGCGCACGGCGGGGTGTCCGGCTTCCTCGGCGCCGTCGGCCTCCTGTTGCTGTTCCGCTTCGCCATGCTCTGGATCGGCATCCACCTCGCGATGGTCGCGGGCAAGCCCGAGATGGTGCAGGCCGTGCAGATCCTGGTCTGGCCGGTGGGCTTCCTGTCCAACGCCTTCGCCACGCCCCAGTCCATGCCGGGCTGGCTGGGGACGGTCGTGGAGTGGAACCCGATGTCCCAGACGGCCACGGCGGTACGGGAGTTGTTCGGCGGGCCGGGCGGTGAGCCGGGGCACGTGTGGGCGGCCGTGGTGTGGCCGGTGGCGCTGGTGGCGGTGTTCTTTCCGCTGGCGGTACGGCGGTTCGGGGCGCTGAGCAAGTAGTCCGGGCGGTCGGCGGGCCGTCCGGAAAGTCGTCGTGAGGAAGTGGGAACCCCGGCGCGGCGAGCGGTGTACCAGAGATGTCGGTGCATCGCGGACCGGGATCGGGGGACGGCATGGAGCGGGTCAGGGGAAGGGCGGCGGTCGTGGTGGCCGTCGTGCTGGGTTTGCTGGCCGTCATGGCGGCATGTGCCCGGACGGACTCGGGCGGGCGCATCTCCGCCTCTCAGGCGGCGGTGCCCGCCCGTATCCCGTCGGGGGCCGGACTGCCCGGAGGCGCGGTCGATGTCGGGTTCGCCGCGGACGGCAGCGGGTTCGCGCTGCTCGCCGAGTGCGGGAAGAAGCGGTGCGTGCAGAGAGTCGCCGTGCTGGAGAAGGGCGCAGGGGCCTGGAGGCTGGGGACCTCGCCGCTTCCGGACGTGACGGGCGACCTCGGCATCACCGCCGGACTCGTCGTCCTCGGACCCGGCCGCGCGCTGATCACCGAGGGCACATGGCCGCCACCGGAGCGCACGTGGTTCACCGGAGACGCAGGCGACAGCTGGCGAGAGGCGACCACCGAGCCGACGGGCACCACGACGACGGTCCCCGAGGGCGGGGTCCTGGTCGAGAACTGCTCACGGCCCGACGAGGAAGCCAACGGATGCGCCCGGTCCCGTCTGGCGGCGGTGATGCCCGACACGGGCGAGTACCGGATTCTGGCCGACCAGCCTCCGCTGAAGGGGGTCGTGATCCCGGCGGGTCACATCGGTGCGCGGCTCTACACCTACGGCCTCGATCCGCGCTCCGGCAACCCCGCGCTCGCCGTCAGCGAGGACCGGGGCAAGAGCTGGCGTACGTCCGCGATGCCCGCCGGGCCGAAGGGCTGGAGCATGACCGTGGTGACCGACGGCTCGGTGCTCTACGCCGCCCACCACGGCCAGTTGTCCGACGAGGACGACGTGAAGAACGGCCTGCTCGCGATCGACCGCAGCACCGACGGCGGCCACACCTGGGAGCAGGTCTGGAAGCACCGCAAGGGAGCCGAGCCCCGCTCGATCCTCGGTGCCCCGATCGCCGCCGCCGACGGCAGCCTCACGGTCCACGGCGAGGACGGCGTCTGGCGCAGTACCGATGACGGCCGTTCCTTCAGCCGCTCCGCAGGCCGGGGACCGCAGGGCTGGGTGACCACGACCCCGCTCGGCTATCTGTGGGGCGACAGCTTCGGCGCCGGGAGGTACCGCATATCCGCCGACGGGGTCCACTGGAGGACCTTCGACCTGGGCGACGGCACCTGACGGGCTCAGTGGTGAACCCGGGCGCCGCCTCCTTGTCCCGGGTCAGTGAAGAAGGGGTTGACGGACACGGGGCGCTCGTCGGACGTTCCGGGGCCCTTGGTGCAGCGGCATCGAGCGACTCCTCGGGAGGGGGATTCAGCGGACCGGGGTTCCGTCTGCGCGCAGTCGCATCTGGGGACGGCCGGTCACCAGCAGCCAGGCGGGCAGCGAGGCGATGCACAGCAGGGCGATGATCGCCGGAGAGGCCACCAGCACGGCGGCGGTGAAGAGGCTCACCCAGCCCTGCCGGGTGATGGCCAGGAGCATGCCCAGCACCCCGGCGGCGACACCGAGCGCGGGAGGGACACCGGGCACCAGGGCATGGGCACACAGCCCGAAGGCGGCGCCCACGAACACGGCCGGGAAGATCCGCCCGCCGCGGAAGCCGCAGGACGCGGCGACGAGCAGCGCGGCCAGCTTCACCACCGTCATCGTGGCGAACTCCCCGGCCGACCAGCCGTCGGGGTCGGCCGCGATCTCCTCGACCTCCTCCAGCCCCTTGAAGAGGGTGAGGTGACCGCCGAGCGCCCCCAGCAGCCCGAGCACGAGCCCGCCGACGGGCAGCACGAGCATCGGATGGCGCAGCCGCGCGAAGGCGCCGTGGACGTAGGGGAAGGCGCGGACGGCGCACATGCCGAGCAGTGCGGCGGCGGCCGCGATCACCAGCACCGCCAGCAGATCGCCCCAGCCGGGGTGCCCGAACGGGGGCAGATGCAGATCGAAGGTCGGATGGGCCACCAGGGTGGTCGTCACGGCGCCCGCGGCGGCGGCGACGAGCGGCGCGAAGACGTTGTCCCACAGCGCCCCCTTGAGCTGCCGCCCGGCCAGCGCCTCGGAGATGAGGAGCGCCGCCGCGACCGGGGTGCCGAAGAGCGCGCCGATCGTCGCCGCCTCCGCGAGCGCCACCCACAGCCCGCCCGGCAGCCGGGGGAGCAGCCGGCGGCCCAGCCAGAAGGCGAGCCCGACGTTCACGGCGATGATCGGGTTCTCGGGTCCGAGGCTGGGTCCGCCCGCGAGCATCAGCGCGGTCGCCAGCAGCAGCCCGGGCAGCACGGCGGGCGGCAGGACGGGAGCGTCCAGGCCCGTGGTGGCCGGGTCGGGGCCGGCATGCCCCGCCACCTTCCAGATCACGAGGCCGACCGCCACACCGGTGGCGGTGAGCATGACGATCGTCCACAGCACGGAGTACCGGCCGATCCCCAGGGCATCGGGCAGGTTCCGCCACAGCACGTGCTGGAGCGCCTCGGCCGCCGCGCTCACTCCGAGAAGGAGCAGACTCGCGCCCACGCCCACGACGAGAGCGGGGAGGATCTGGGGCAGGAGCGCGCGAGCCGGGGTTGCCGCTGCCTGCCGCGCGGTGTCCTGAGCCACGGGCTCACGATAAACGGACAAAACTGGCAGGACATCTGGGCGGCCCGGCACGGGACCCGAGGCGGAACGGGCTTGCACCTCACGTGGCGTGAGGGCGCAGGGTGGTGGGCGTACCGAGAAGGGAGCGGACGAAGTGAGCTATTCCGTGGGACAGGTAGCCGGTTTCGCCGGAGTGACGGTGCGCACCCTGCACCACTACGACGACATCGGACTGCTCGCACCCAGCGAGCGCAGCCACGCGGGCCACCGGCGCTACAGCGACGTCGACCTCGACCGGCTGCAGCAGATCCTGTTCTACCGGGAGCTCGGCTTCCCGCTCGACGAGGTCGCCGCCCTGCTCGATGATCCGGCCGCGGACCCGCGCGCCCACCTGCGCCGCCAGCACGAGCTGCTGACCGCCCGGATCGAGAAGCTGCGGAAGATGGCGGCGGCCGTGGAGCAGGCCATGGAGGCACGGAAGATGGGCATCAACCTCACACCCGAGGAGCGGTTCGAGGTCTTCGGGGACAAGGACCCCGAGCAGTACGCCGAGGAGGCGGAGGAGCGCTGGGGCGGCACGGAGGCGTACGCCGAGTCGCAGCGCCGCGCCGCGGGCTACACCAAGGACGACTGGAAACGCATGCAGGCCGAAGTGGCCGACTGGAGCGAGCGCTACAGCGGCCTGATGGCAGCCGGTGACCCGTCGGCGTCCGAGGCGGCCATGGACATGGCCGAGGAGCACCGGCTGCACATCTGCGGCTGGTTCTACGAGTGTCCGTACGACATGCACCGGTGCCTGGGCGAGATGTACGTGTCCGACGAGCGCTTCAAGGCGTTCTACGACTCCATGCGCCCGGGTCTCGCCGAGCACCTCAGGGCCGCGATCGACGCGAACGCGGCCCGGCACACCTCCTGAGCTCCCGGCCCGGGAGGAACAGGCCTACTCCCGGGTCAGGATCACGGCCGTCCCGTACGCGCACACCTCGGTGCCGACGTCCGCCGCCTCGGTCACGTCGAAGCGGAACGCCAGCACCCCGTTCGCACCACGCGCGCGTGCCTGCTCGACGAGCCGTTCCATGGCCTGGTTGCGGGTCTGCACGAGCGTCTTGGTGAGCCCCTTGAGCTCACCGCCGACCATCGACTTCAGCCCCGCCCCGATCTGGCTCCCCAGATGCCGGGAGCGGACCGTCAACCCGAACACCTCACCAAGAACCTCCTGCACCCGGAAGCCGGGTACGTCGTTCGTGGTCACGACCAGCACGTCCGGCTGGGGTCCCTGACCGCCGCCGTAGTCTTCGATACCCATGCCCCACAGCTTTGTCCCAGCGGGCGCACAGTGCATCCTGGGAGACCGCATGGAACCTGGGTTGTGACGGCTGCGTTGATACTTTTGGGCAGCCAGCCCCAGCCCGTCTCCCAGTACCAGGAGCCACAGACCTGTGACCACGCTCGCGCTCGCCCCCGAGTGGCTCAGTCCGAACTACCTGATCGAGACGTTCAGCCTGCCAGGCATCCTGCTGATCGTCTTCGCCGAGTCGGGTCTGTTCGCGTTCCTGCCCGGCGACTCGCTGCTGTTCACGGCGGGGCTCTTCGTGGCCCAGGGCGAGTACATCAGCCAGCCGCTGTGGCTGGTCTGCTTCCTGATCGTGGTGGCGGCCGTCCTCGGTGACCAGGTCGGTTACATGATCGGAAAGTTCTTCGGGCCCAAGCTCTTCAACCGTCCCAACTCCAAGCTCTTCAAGCAGGAGAACCTGGACAAGGCCCACGAGTTCATGGAGAAGTACGGCCCCAAGGCGATCGTCCTGGCCCGCTTCGTGCCGATCGTGCGCACCTTCGCCCCCATCGTGGCGGGCGCCGGCCGTATGAAGTACCGCACGTTCCTCATGTACAACGTCATCGGTGGTGTCGCCTGGGGCACCGGCGTGACCCTCGCGGGTTACTGGCTCGGCCAGATCGACGTCATCCACAAGCACGTCGAGGCGATCCTCGTCCTCATCGTCTTCGTCTCGCTCGTCCCGATCATCATCGAGTACCTGCGCGAGCGTTCCAAGAAGAAGAAGGCGGCAGCCGAGGCCCCGGCCCCCCAGGCCTACCAGCCCCCGCCCATGGACGACGCCACGACCCAGCTCCGCCGCATCCCGTCGGACGACGAGCAGCACCAGCAGTACGGCAACCAGAACGACCAGGGCTACGGCCAGCAGGGCCAGCAGCAGTACGGCTACGACCAGTACTACGCCCCGCAGCCCCAGCAACAGCAGCAGCCGTATGCCCAGCAGTACCCCCAGGGATACGGCGACCAGCAGCAGTACGACGGTCGGCAGAACCAGCAGTACCCGCCCAACCAGGGCTACTGAAGCGCCCGTTCAGGGACGCGTCCCCAGCTCTCAGGCGCTCAGAACCCACGCGTCCGCTTCGCCGCCCTGCGCCCCGAAGCGGCTCCACCCGGAACGCGGAGAAACAGCCGCGAGATCTCCGACCCGAGGTTGACCCCGATGGCGATGGCCATGGCGAGTGACGCCGCCGTGGCCAACGACACCAGCCCCTTGTCCACCTCGTTCTGCGCGATGGCCAGCAGCCCGAAGTACGTGGAGGAACCGGGCAGCAGAGGCCCGATCGCAGCGGTCGTGTAGGGCAGCGCGGAAGCAAACCGGTACCGCGACATCATCTGCCCGAACAGCCCCACCAGTCCCGCCGCCACCGCCGTGGAGGCAACCGGCGAGATGTCACCGGCGTAGCGCATCGCGCCGTACACCGACCAGGCGACCCCGCCGTTCAGGGTCACCGCCAGCACGGTCGACCGCTCCTGCTGGAGCAGCACGGCGAAGGTCAGCGACAGCATCATCGACGCCGCGAGCTGCCACAGCGGCCGCTCGGGGATGCTCACCGCGACCTCCGGATTGAGCTCGGCACCCACCTGCACCCCGAGGTACAGGACCAGCAGCACGCCCGTCACGATGCCGACGAAGAAGTACATGACCTCCAGCAGCCGCGCCGACGCGGTGATGTAGAAGCCGGTCAGCCCGTCCTGCACGCCCGCCACCAGCGCCCGCCCCGGCAGCAGCGCGAACAGCCCACCGGTGATGACCGCGGAGGCCTTCACATCGATGTCGGCCAGCGTCAGCGCGATCCCTATGGCGGCCGGCGGCATCGCGGCCACCGTGAACTGGTAGAACTCCGGCAGCCCGCGCCCCGCGCACAGCCACGCCAGCCGGTCGCCGAGCATCGCGCCCAGTGCGGCCGCGACGAACACGATCAGATCACCGCCGACGAGCACCGAGGCCGCACCGGCGAGCAGCCCGCTCGCCCCGGTCAGCACCCAGCCCGGGTACGGGTGCCGGTTTCGGCGGATCTCGGCGAGCCGCCGGTAGGACTCCTCCAGGGAGATCGCCGTCTCGGGGTCGCTGAGGTCGTCCACCAGGTGGAAGACGGCCGCGAGCCGCGTGTAGTCGGTGCCGCGCCGCCGTACCGTCCGGGACGCGGTGACCGGATCGTCGACCAGCGACGGCTGGTACGAGATCGACAGCAGGGTGAAGGTGACGTTCGGCTCACAGCGGTCGAGGCCGTACGACCGGCAGACGGCGAACATCGCCGCCTCCACGTCCTCCGCGCCCTCACCGCCGGCGAGCAGCAGCTCGCCGATACGCAGCGTCATGTCGAGCACGCGCGGGACGGCCGGCCCCTCGTCCTCGGCCTTCGGCGCCGACTCCGGAGCGGGCCGCTCGGCCACCGGCATCCGCAGCATCGTGCGCATCCGGTCCTGCCAGGGCACGTCCTTGGTCAGACTGACCACCGGTATGCCGGTCGCCGGCGTGAACGCGGGCGCCTGCTTGGCGCTGTAGGTGCGCGGCGTGTTGAACGCCGACCCCTCGGGCTCGACCGAGGGCGCCTGCGGGACGTCCAGACCGTCGGGGACGGCGAACTCGCTCGTCGTCTCCGGTTCCGTGCCGCCTCTGGGTACGGCGAGCCCCTGGGGGATCGCGAACTCGGACGTGATCTCGGGGTCGTAGACACTCCTTGCCTCGTCCGACTGCGGCTTGCGGTCCTCCGCTTCCGTCACTCACAGCTCCTGTGTACGCACCTCCGGTTCGCACCAGTATGCGCACAGACAAACAAACGGCCGCACGGCCCCAGGGGAACCGCGCGGCCTGACACGCCATGGCGCTCGTACCGCAACCATCAATTGCGCAACCACAACGGCGAGCAACCAAGTCCGCGAGAGCGGCGCCGGTTTAGGCGCAAAAAGGGGCCTCAGTGGCCGCCGGACTCCTTGAAGCGCTTGTACGACCGCTCGATCTCGACCTCGGCGTCGACCCGGCCCACCCAGTTGGCGCCCTCGACGGACTTGCCGGGCTCCAGGTCCTTGTAGACCTCGAAGAAGTGCTGGATCTCCAGGCGGTCGAACTCGGAGACGTGGTGGATGTCACGCAGGTGCTCCTGGCGCGGATCCGTCGCCGGCACGCACAGCAGCTTGTCGTCGCCGCCGGCCTCGTCCGTCATCCGGAACATGCCGATCGCGCGGCACTTGATGAGGCAGCCCGGGAACGTCGGCTCGTCAAGAATGACCAGCGCGTCCAGCGGGTCGCCGTCCTCGCCGAGAGTGTTCTCGACGAAGCCGTAGTCGGTCGGGTAGGCGGTCGAGGTGAAGAGTCGACGGTCCAGGCGGATCCGACCGGTCTCGTGGTCCACCTCGTACTTGTTCCGCGAACCCTTCGGAATCTCGATCGTGACGTCGAACTCCACCGGTGGCTCCTCCATGATCAACACATAGTTCTGGTGGTTAAGTGTCCCTCACGCAGGTGTGTGATCGCGAAAGGGGCTGGTGGTCGTGCCTGAACTGAGGCCTTGGCGGGCTGCGAAACCGCATGTGGCGCGGCTCGCGAACGCCGTACGACCCCGTCTGGCACAGGCCGCGACCGCCGCGAAACCCCGGGTCACGCGACTCGGCCGAACCATGTCGGTGCAGGTCACAAAGGTGCGGACCTGGCAGTACACGGCCGGAGCCGCCACCGCGGGACTGGCGCTGACCGCCGTCGTGGTGACGGCCGCCGGCCCCTGGGACTCCTCCGGTCAGCGTACGGCCGAGCGGGACCGGGCCGCCGCCCTGGAGCACACGGGTGGCGCAGATCACGATCGTGATTCCGGTACGACGGAAGCGGCGCCCGAGCCCGCCCCCAGCGCCGCCTCCGTCCTCACCGGTCTCGGCGGCGCCGGCAGCACGGTGAAGTCGGCGCCGACCGGACCGGCCCTCGCGGACGTGCTGGGCCCGCTCCTGAAGGACGCGGCGCTCGGCAGCAGCCGCGCGGCCGAGGTCGTCGACATCGCCACCGGCAAGCGGCTCTACGGCACCGGCGGGGGTACCGCCCTCACCCCCGCCTCCACGACGAAGATCGCCACCGCGGTGGCGGCCCTGTCCGCGATGGGCGCCGACCACCGCCTCACCACGCGCGCGGACCTCGAACCCGACACCCAGGAACTCGTCCTCGTCGGCGGCGGCGACCCCACCCTGACGGCCCGCAAGGACGCCGAGGGTTCCGCGAGCCTGCGCGACCTGGCCACCAAGGCCGCCGAAGCGCTGAAGAAGGACGGCGTACGGAAGGTCACCCTCTCGTACGACACGACCCTGTACGCGGGCTCCGGGATCCACCCGATCGGCGCCGACAACGCCAACCTCGCCCCGGTCAGCGCCCTGATGGCCGACGAGGGCCGCACGGACGACAGCACCAGCGGCACGGCGGTCCGTGCGGAGAACCCCGCGCAGGACGCGGCCCGCAAGTTCGCCGGCTTCCTGGAGGAGGCCGGGATCAAGACCACGTCCCCCGGCCCCTCCAAGGCGACGGACCGCGGGAAGACGCTCGCCGAGGTCTCCTCCCCGCCGCTGTCCGCCCTGGTCGAGCGCATGCTGACCAACAGCGACAACGACATCGCGGAGGCCCTGGCCCGCCAGACGGCCGTGGCGGCGAAGGTACGCGCCGACTTCGCGGGCGGGGGCGAGGCGATCCGGGCGCAGCTGAAGAAGCTCGAACTCCCGGTCTCCGGCGCGTCCTTCAAGGACGGCAGTGGCCTGAACCGCGAGGACAGACTGACGGCGGACCTGCTGACGGCGCTCCTGGTGAAGGCGGGCGACCCGGCCCACCCCGAACTCCGCCCCGTCCTCACCGGCCTTCCGGTCGCGGGCTTCACCGGCACCCTGAGCACCCGTTACACGAATGGCGCGGCCGGCGTCGTGCGAGCCAAGACGGGCACGCTGACCGGCGTGAACACTCTCGCGGGAACCGTGGTCGACCAGGGGGGCCGCCTGCTGGCGTTCGCCTTCCTCGCGTCGGACACGACGAGCAAGGACGCAGCACAGTCGGCGCTGGACCGGACGGCCACGGCGCTGGCGGCGTGCGGCTGCCGCTGACCGAGGGCACCGCTACCGCCGTACAGCCGTCTCCGCCGGCACACCCGTCCCGGACGACCTCACGGCGCCCGTCAGCCGCAACCGGCCTCTGTGGCCTGCCCCAAGCGGGAACGCTCACGTACGGTTGACGCATGACGAGCATCGGTGGTGCAGAGATGGTCGACTGGAATCTCGCGGTGGCGACCGCGACCCGGCTCGTGAGGCCGGGCCCGGAGGTGAGCCGCGACGAGGCCAGGGCCGTCGTCGCCGAGTTGCGCAAGCACGCCAGGGCCTCGGAGGAACACGTCCGCGGCTTCACTCGAATGGGTACCGAGGAGACCCACGACACCCCGCTCCTCGTCGTGGACCGCGCGGGCTGGATCAAGGCGAACGTCGCCGGCTTCCGGGAACTCCTGAAGCCGCTGCTGGAGAAGATGCAGGAACGTCGCGGCAGCACTCCGGGCGGCGCGGTCCTCGGCGCCGTCGGCGGCAAGGTGACCGGCGTCGAACTCGGGATGCTGCTGTCCTTCCTGGCCTCCCGCGTCCTCGGCCAGTACGAGACCTTCGCCCCGGCCACCCGCGAACTCCCCGCCGGCGCCAACGGCGGCGGCCGCCTCCTGCTGGTCGCGCCGAACATCGTGCACGTGGAGCGCGAACTCGACGTGGAGCCCCACGACTTCCGCCTGTGGGTGACCCTGCACGAGGAGACGCACCGCACGCAGTTCACCGCCGTGCCCTGGCTGCGGGACCACCTGGAGGGTGAAATCCAGTCGTTCTTGGGGGAGACCGAGGTCGACCCCATGACCGTCCTGGAACGCATCCGGGAAGCCGCCCAGTCGCTTGCCGGCGGGCGCCCCGAGGGTGAGGAGGAGGACGGCGGACGGTCGTTGGTGGAGATCGTGCAGACGCCCGCCCAGCGGGAGATCCTCGGCCGCCTCACCGCCGTGATGTCCCTCCTGGAGGGGCACGCCGACTTCGTGATGGACGGAGTGGGTCCGGAAGTCGTACCGACCGTCCAGGAGATCCGGGAGAAGTTCCAGCAGCGTCGCGCCAAGGGCGCCTCCCGCCTGGACATGGCCCTGCGCAAGCTGCTCGGTCTGGATGCCAAACTCAGGCAGTACCGCGACGGCGAACGCTTCGTACGCGCGGTCGTCAACGAGGTCGGCATGGACGGCTTCAACCGTGTGTGGACCTCCCCCAACACCCTTCCGACCAAGACGGAGATCGCCAAACCGGCGGACTGGATCGCGAGGGTGCACCGCAAGGCCGAGTCGTGAGCCCCGCGGCGGGGTCGTGAAGGAAAACCGGCCGACGGCAGGCGAACGCCCCTTCAATCACCCGTCCGAGGGACCATGAGCCCTGGGTAGGCGTGCAATGCTCGGGGAACGGCCCGGTTCTGTCACCATCTACACACTCTGAGTGACCGAACTCGGGTCTCACCCCCGAAAACTTCATGAAGGGAACCGGACATGGGTCCCCATCCTGCGGTCGCGGCGATACGCCTGGCGGTCCGCCGCGCCCTCCACGACATCCTCAACGACCATCAGACCTCCTCCGCCGAGAAAACCCCGCATGAGCGTCCACCGTCGCCGCTCGTGCTCGTGGCGTGCTCCGGCGGCGCCGACTCCATGGCCCTCGCCTCCGCTCTCGCGTTCGAGGCCCCCAAACTCGGCATCCGCGCGGGTGGCATCACCGTCGACCACGGCCTCCAGCCCGGCTCCGATCTGCGCGCCGACGAAGTCGCCCTGCGCCTGCGCGAACTCGGGCTCGACCCCGTCGAGTCCGTCGCCGTGACCGTCGGCCGCGAAGGCGGACCCGAAGCAGCCGCCCGCGACGCCCGCTACGCCGCCCTCGACGCCGCCTCCGCGCGCCATGGAGCCTGTGCCGTCCTGCTCGGCCACACGCGCGACGACCAGGCCGAGACCGTGCTGCTGGGCCTCGCCCGCGGCTCCGGCATCCGCTCCCTGTCGGGAATGGCCGCGGTCTCGGGGGCCGGCGGCCGTTACCGCCGCCCCTTCCTCCAGCTCGACCGGCAGACCGCCCGCAAGGCCTGTCTGGTCCAGTCGCTCCCCGTCTGGGACGACCCGCACAACGCGGACCCGGCGTACACGCGTTCCCGCCTGCGCCACGAAGGCCTGCCCGCCCTGGAGAAGGCCCTCGGCAAAGGCGTCGTGGAGGCACTCGCCCGTACGGCCCAGCTCTCCCGCGACGACGCCGACGCCCTCGACGCCTGGGCCAGCCAGGCCGAGACCGCCGTCCGCGACGCCGCCGGCCTTCTCGAGTGCGCCAAGCTCTACGCCCTGCCGCCCGCCGTGCGCCGCCGCATCCTGCGCCGCGCGGCCATCGAGGCCGGCGCCCCCGCAGGCTCGCTCTTCGCCCGCCACATCGAGGAAGTCGACCGGCTGATCACCGCCTGGCGCGGCCAGGGAGCCATCAATCTCCCCGGCAAGGTCGTCGCCCAGCGCCAGGGTGGCAGACTGGTGATTCGGCAAGGCTGAATCCTTACGCCCCTCAGCGGGGCCGGACAGCTGGTGGGACGACCGAAAGTGATGCGGGTGGACGCGAAAGACATGGGCACCGACCTCAAAGAGGTGCTCATCACCAAGGAAGAGATCGACGCCAAGCTCGTCGAGCTGGCCGCGAAGATCGACGCGGAGTACGCGGGCAAGGACCTGCTCATCGTCGGCGTCCTGAAGGGCGCGGTGATGGTCATGGCCGACCTCGCGCGGGCGCTGTCCACCCCCGTCACCATGGACTGGATGGCCGTGTCGTCGTACGGCGCGGGCACCCAGTCCTCCGGTGTCGTCCGGATCCTCAAGGACCTCGACACCGACATCAAGGGCAAGCACGTCCTGATCGTCGAGGACATCATCGACTCCGGCCTGACCCTGTCGTGGCTGCTGTCCAACCTCGGCTCGCGCGAGCCGGAGACGCTCAAGGTGTGCACCCTGCTGCGCAAGCCGGACGCCGCCAAGGTCGCCATCGACGTCGAGTGGGTCGGCTTCGACATCCCCAACGAGTTCGTCGTGGGCTACGGCCTCGACTACGCCGAGAAGTACCGCAACCTGCCGTTCGTCGGTACGCTCGCGCCCCACGTCTACGGCGGCTGACCCGAAGGGCCCAGCCCCGTACGAAGATCGGGAACCCTGGCGGGCACCACGCCGTTGGAGCATGCAGACGGGTTCGTCAGCCGTCCTGTGCGTCTTCGGACGACAATGCTGGGGTACCGTCAGAAGAACTGTCTTATCAAACTCACTATGGCAGGAGGGACGGGGCGACACCGCTCCGTATGGATGGACGTGAAGCGATACTTCCGTGGGCCGGTCATGTGGATCGTGCTGGCCGTCCTTGCCGTGGTCGTGTTGATGCAGGTTGTCGGCTCGTCCGGCGGCTACAAGACGGTGGACACCGGCCAGGTGGTCCAGGCGATCAATGAGAACAAGGTCGAATCAGCCAAGCTGACCACCGGCGACGAGTCGACCATCAAGGTCCAGCTCAAGGACGGCCAAAAGGTCGAGGGCAGCTCCAAGATCCAGGCGAGCTATATCGGCGACCAGGGTGTGGACATCGCCAACACCCTGCAGGGCAAGTTCCAGCAGAAGCAGATCCCCGACGGGTACACCGTCTCGCCGACGAAGCAGAACGCCTTCGTCGGGATCCTGCTCTCCCTGCTCCCCTTCGTCCTCATCGTGGTCGTCTTCCTGTTCCTGATGAATCAGATGCAGGGCGGCGGCTCCCGGGTCATGAACTTCGGGAAGTCCAAGGCGAAGCTCATCACCAAGGACACCCCCAAGACGACGTTCGCCGACGTCGCCGGATCCGACGAGGCCGTCGAGGAGCTCCACGAGATCAAGGAGTTCCTCCAGGAGCCGGCGAAGTTCCAGGCCGTCGGCGCCAAGATTCCCAAGGGCGTACTGCTGTACGGCCCGCCCGGCACCGGTAAGACCCTGCTCGCGCGTGCTGTCGCGGGTGAGGCAGGCGTGCCGTTCTACTCGATCTCCGGTTCCGACTTCGTCGAGATGTTCGTCGGTGTCGGTGCCTCCCGAGTCCGTGACCTCTTCGAGCAGGCCAAGGCGAACGCCCCGGCGATCGTCTTCGTCGACGAGATCGACGCGGTCGGCCGCCATCGTGGCGCCGGCCTCGGCGGTGGTCACGACGAGCGCGAGCAGACCCTGAACCAGCTGCTCGTCGAGATGGACGGCTTCGACGTGAAGGGCGGCGTCATCCTGATCGCCGCCACGAACCGGCCCGACATCCTCGACCCGGCTCTTCTGCGCCCCGGCCGCTTCGACCGCCAGATCGCGGTCGACCGCCCGGACATGCAGGGCCGTCTGGAGATCCTCAAGGTTCACCAGAAGGGCAAGCCGGTCGCACCGGACGTCGACCTGTCGGCGGTCGCCCGCCGGACGCCGGGCTTCACCGGCGCGGACCTGGCGAACGTGCTGAACGAAGCGGCGCTCCTGACGGCGCGCAGCGACAAGAAGCTGATCGACAACCACATGCTCGACGAGGCCATCGACCGCGTCGTGGCGGGCCCGCAGAAGCGGACCCGGATCATGTCGGACAAGGAAAAGAAGATCACCGCGTACCACGAGGGCGGACACGCCCTGGTCGCGGCGGCCTCCCCGAACTCCGACCCCGTCCACAAGATCACCATCCTGTCCCGCGGCCGTGCCCTGGGCTACACGATGGTGCTCCCGGACGAGGACAAGTACTCGACCACGCGCAACGAGATGCTCGACCAGCTCGCCTACATGCTGGGCGGCCGCGCGGCCGAGGAACTGGTCTTCCACGACCCGACCACGGGCGCCGCGAACGACATCGAGAAGGCCACGGCGACGGCCCGCGCGATGGTCACGCAGTACGGCATGACCGAGCGTCTCGGCGCCATCAAGTTCGGTGGCGACAACACCGAGCCGTTCCTCGGCCGGGAGATGTCGCACCCGCGTGACTACTCGGAAGAGGTCGCCGCGCTGGTCGACGAGGAGGTCAAGAAGCTCATCGAGACGGCGCACAACGAGGCCTGGGAGATCCTGGTCGAGAACCGCGACGTCCTCGACGCGCTCGTGCTCCAGCTGCTGGAGAAGGAGACGCTGAACAAGGAGCAGATCGCCGAGGTCTTCGCTCCCATCGTCAAGCGTCCCCCGCGGCCGGCCTGGACCGGCTCCTCCCGCCGCACGCCGTCCACCCGTCCGCCGGTGCTCTCCCCCAAGGAGCTCGCACTGACGAACGGCGCCAACGGTGCGACGCCGGCGATCACCACCGCCAAGTCCACGGCGGCGGACTCCTCCCCGGCGGCCGAGCCGGTCACCGAGGACCGTCCGGAGAACTGACACCCCGGGCCCCGGTGACCTCACCAGGACCGGAATGGATGCCGCGCCCCCCAGGATCTAGCCTGGGGGGCGCGGCGCTTTTCGGCCGCTTCGGCAGGCACACCCAGGAACGAGGCAGAGATGACCGACCCCGTGACGCTGGACGGCGAGGGCTCGATCGGCGACTTCGACGAGAAGCGCGCCGAGAACGCGGTGCGCGAGCTGTTGATCGCGGTGGGGGAGGACCCTGACCGGGAGGGGCTCAGGGAGACGCCGGGGCGGGTGGCTCGGGCGTATCAGGAGATATTCGCCGGACTGTGGCAGAAGCCCGAGGACGTACTGACGACGACGTTCGACCTGGGGCACGACGAGATGGTGCTCGTGAAGGACATCGAGGTGTACTCCACGTGTGAGCATCACCTGGTGCCGTTCCGGGGTGTCGCGCACGTCGGCTACATTCCGGCCACCACCGGCAAGATCACCGGCCTGTCCAAGCTGGCGCGGCTGGTGGATGTCTACGCCCGTCGGCCGCAGGTGCAGGAACGACTCACCACGCAGATCGCGGACTCCCTGATGGAGATCCTGGAGCCGCGCGGTGTGATCGTCGTCATCGAGTGCGAGCACATGTGCATGTCGATGCGCGGCATCCGCAAGCCGGGCGCGAAGACCATAACGTCGGCGGTGCGGGGGCAGCTGCGGGACGCGGCGACACGCAATGAGGCGATGAGCCTCATCATGGCCCGCTGACGCACCGGACAGAGCGTCTGTGGCCTGGAGCGCGGCCCGGAGCAGGGCTTTTCGGCGCTATGCCGCCGACGCCGCCCCCGTGTTCCGGTCGTCGTCCTCCGGGAGCTTGCAGACCCGCTCCAGGAAGATCGCGGCCACTATGACCGCGATACCCGCCAGGACCGAGAAGCCGGCGTAGATGGCCTGGTCGCGGCGGGCGGGGATGTCGAGGGATTCCAGGAGGAAGACGCCTGTGCCGCCGTACATGCCGGCGACCAGGGCGGCCACGAGGGCGCTGGCCTGGCCGAAGACGACCGCGCGGGCCGCCATCAGGGGGTCGACGCCCTTGGCCTCGGGGCGGCGCTCACGCTGGGCCTTGAGACGGGAGCGGATCGAGAGCGCCGTGGCGATGAGGACCACGGCGATCAGGGCGAGGACGATGGGGGCGGCCAGGGGGACGCTGGGCAGGGTCCCGATCGAGTTCCACAGGCGGGCGCCCGCCCAGGACAGGATTGCGGCGATGACGAAGACGCCGGCCAGCAGCCTGATGCGCAGCTCTCTCACGGTGCCCCTTCAGCTCCCCCGGATCCCACGGACAGTGGTTGCTTTGACCTTAACGACTACTCGGGCAGCCGGAGTTCCAGGTCCGGGCGGGCTTCGATGCCGATTCGGGTGACGGTGGCCAGCAGGCCGGACACCGGGCCGCGGCCGGGGAGCTGTGCCTGCGGTTCCACGTCGTTCCACGGCACCAGGACGAAGGCGCGTTCATGGGCGCGCGGGTGGGGGAGCGTGAGCGTCGGGTCGTCGGAGACGACATCGGCGTAGGCCACGATGTCGACGTCGAGGGTGCGTGCGCCCCAGCGCTCGTCCCGTATGCGGTGGAAGGCCTCCTCGACCGCGTGGGCCCGCTCCAGGAGCGAGGACGGGGGCAGCGTCGTCTTCACCACGACGACCGCGTTGAAGTACGACGGCTGGCTGCCGGGCGCGACGCCCCACGGCTCCGTCTCGTAGACCGGGGAGACCGCCTTCACGCGGACGCCCGGGGTGTCCTCGAGGGCGTCGATGGCCCCTTGGAGGGTCTCCAGGCGGTTGCCGAGGTTGGCGCCGAGGGAGATCACGGCCCGTTGCGGGTTGTGCAGGGTGGTGTCGGCGGCGTCGACCTGCTGTACGACGGAGGCGGGCACCGGCTGGACGGTCGGGTCGCTGTGACCCTCGGTGAACGAGGCAGTCATACTCGGCTCCGGGTGATGGTGATCGTCACGTCGTCGAAGGGGACCGTGATCGGTGCGTCCGGTTTGTGGACGCAGACCTCGACCTCCTGGACCTCTTCGTGCTTCAGACAGGCCTGCGCGATGCGCTCCGCGAGCGTTTCGATGAGGTTGACGGGCTCGCCCTGGACGACGGCCACCACCTCCTCCGCCACGATTCCGTAGTGCGCGGTCTTCGACAGGTCGTCGTCGGCGGCGGCCGGCCGGGTGTCCAGTCCCAGGACGAGGTCCACGACGAAGGTCTGGCCCTCCTCGCGTTCCTCGGGGAACACACCGTGGTGCCCGCGGGCCTTCAGGCCGCGCAGCGCGACACGATCCACGCGAATCACTCCTGCAATCGTCGGTGACGGCCGGTTCGTGTCGTGTGCGGACGGCACACCGGCCTCGAACGAATCTACCTGCGGGCACTGACACTGCCGGGCCACGGGGGCGCCGACCCGAGCCGGGGCCAGAGGTTTCATCGGGTGTTTCCCCTGGGGAACCCGGTGGCTCACGGGTTGGTAGCCGCCCCTACCCGGAGGTCCGTGATTCCAACCACTTCTTGGTCCCCGCGGGGGCGCCTACCCGCTCAGGAGGGTGTGCCGTCCGGTTCGTCCCCGTCGTTTTCGGCCAGAACGGGGGAGGCGTGGTGGGACCAGAGTTTCCAGCCGGACGGGGTGCGGCGGAACACGTTGGTCGCGACCACCAGCTGGCCGACGAGCGGGCCGAGCTCCTCGCCGCCCTCGGGGGCGGGGCCGCCGCTGAGGATGTTCTCGGTGCAGTTGACGAGGGCGGTGTCGCCGGTGACGGAGACGTGCACGTCGGTGAGGAAGAACTGGATGTAGTCGGTGTTCGCCATGATCAGCGCGTACGACCTGAGGACCTCGCCGCGGCCGGTGAGCACGGGCCAGCCGGGGTGCACGCAGGAGATCACGCCGCTGTCGGCCGGATCGTGGTACTCCTCGTCGACGCCGAGGTCGGCCGGGGTGAGCCAGAGGGAGGTCAGCTCCTCGAAGTCGCCGCGCTCCATCGCCTCGTAATAGGTGGTGTTGGCGGCTTCCACCTGCTCGACGTCGGTGTGGGGGGCGCTCACTGGTCGCCTTCGGGGGAGTGGGTTCCCGGGGTGCTCACCGCGGCGGTGAGCACCTCGCTCGCGTGAGTTGCTCCCCGCGCGCGGTCCGATGCGCGCGCGCCCTCCACGGCGCGTGCGACCCGTACGGCGTCCGCCGTCGCGCGCACCTCGTGCACGCGCACCGCCCACGCGCCGGCCTGCGCCGCGAGGGCGGAGACGGCGGCCGTCGCGGCGTCGCGCTCGCGGGCGGGGGGCGGGGCGCTCCCGGGGCCCGCGAGGACGCGGCCGAGGAAGCGCTTGCGGGAGGCGGCGACGAGGAGGGGGTGGCCGAGGGCGAGCAGGCGGTCGAGGTGGGCGAGGAGGACGAGGTCGTGCTCGGCGTCCTTGGAGAAGCCGAGGCCGGGGTCGACGACGACGCGGTCGGGGGCGATGCCGCCGGCGAGGACGGCCTCCACGCGCGCGTGGAGTTCGTCGACGACTTCCGCGACGACGTCGGCGTAGACGCCCTTGACGTTGCCGCCCTCCAGGAAGCCGCGCCAGTGCATGACGACGAAGGGGGCGCCGGAGTCGGCGACGACGGGAATCATCGCGGGGTCGGCGAGGCCGCCGCTGACGTCGTTGACGAGACAGGCGCCGGCGGCGAGGGCCTGTGCGGCGACCGAGGCGCGCATGGTGTCCACGGAGATGGTGACGCCCTCGGCGGCCAGGCCGCGGACCACGGGGATGACGCGCTTGAGCTCCTCGGCCTCGTCGACGCGGGTGGCGCCGGGGCGGGTGGACTCACCGCCGACGTCGACGAGGTCGGCACCCTCCTCGACCAGGGCGAGGCCGTGCTTGACGGCGGCCGTCGTGTCGAACCAGCGGCCGCCGTCGGAGAAGGAGTCGGGGGTGACGTTGACGACTCCCATGACCGCGCAGCGGTCCCATTCCGGCAGCCCGACGACGCGCCCGCGTCCGCTCTGCTTGCTCATACGTTCAGCCTAGGCCCAGGAAGGAGCCGCAAGGCCGCCCGGCCCGGAGAGCGGGGGCCGCCCGCCGCGTCCCGGGCCGCCCGAGGTCACGCCGCGCGGACGTCTCGTTCCGCGACGGCGTGGGCACACGCGCGTGCGATGTTCCGGCGGCGGCGCAGGAAGCGCGGCAGAGGGAGGCCGAGGTTGACGAAGCCCTCGGCCTGCATGGCGGCGAAGCCGATGCGGGGAAGGTCGCCGGAGGCGCGGTAGACGACGAAGCGGGGCTCCCAGCGGGGCTGGAACTTCGCGTTGAACTTGTACAGGGACTCGATCTGGAACCAGCGGGAGAGGAAGACCAGCAGCCCGCGCCAGGCGCGCAGCACCGGACCCGCGCCGATCTTCTCGCCGCGCGCGAGGGCGGCGCGGAACATGGCGAAGTTCAGCGACACGCGCGCGATGCCGAGCCTCGGCGCGGCCTGGAGCGCGGCCACGATGAGCAGTTCGTTCATGCCGGGGTCGGCGGAGCGGTCGCGGCGCATCAGGTCCAGGGAGACGCCGTCGGTGCCCCACGGGACGAAGTGCAGGATCGCCTTCAGGTCGCCGTACTCACCCGGTACGGCGTCCGCCTTGTGGGCGGTGGCGATCAGGCAGTCCCCGTCGGTGGGGTCGCCGATGCGGCCCAGCGCCATGGAGAAGCCGCGCTCGGTGTCGGTGCCGCGCCAGTCGTCGGCGGCGCGCCGGATGCGCTCGAGTTCGGCGTCTCCGAGGTCACGGACGCGCCGAACCCGAGTCTCGTAACCGGCGCGCTCGATGCGCTTGACCATCTGGCGCACGTTGCGCATCGCGCGCCCGGCGAGGGAGAAATCCGCGACGTCCACCACCGCCTCGTCGCCCAGTTCCAGGGCGTCCAGGCCGGTCTCGCGGGTCCAGACCTCGCCGCCGGTCTCCGAGCAGCCCATGACGGCGGGCGTCCAGGAGTGGGCCTTCGCCTCGTCCATGAAGCGCTCGATGGCGCCCGGCCAGGCCTCGACGTCGCCGATGGGATCGCCGCTGGCGAGCATCACACCGGAGACGACGCGGTAGGTCACCGCGGCCTTGCCGCTGGGGGAGAAGACGACGGCCTTGTCGCGGCGCAGGGCGAAGTGGCCGAGGGAGTCGCGGCCGCCGTGCCTGTCCAGGAGGACCCTGAGACGGGCCTCGTCGTCCTCGGTGAGTTGCGCGGCGGGGTGTTCGGGACGGAAGGCCAGGTAGATCGTCGTGATCGCCGTGAGCAGGCCGAGGGCGCCGAGGGAGAAGGCGACCGTCCAGGAGGTGTTGCCCTGGTAGTCGACGGGGCCCTCGAAGCCGAACAGGCCGTACAGGACGTGGGTGATGCGGTCGGCCAGGCTCGGGTCGCCGACGAGCGTCTTCGGGTGGACGCTGACGATGACCAGCCCGAGTGCGAGCGAACCGGCGCCCATGAGGACGAAGTTGGCGAGCGCGCGCCACCGGCTGCGCGGGTCGGGCAGCGCCCTGAACTGGTCGCGGTGGATCAGCAGCGGCGCGAGCAGGGCGAGCGAGATGAGCGCGCCCACCGGGGAGTGGCGGTAGGTGAACTGCGCGACCGCGCCGGCCGGCAGCAGGGCCACGGCGGCGCGCCAGGCCCGCCGCTTGCGGCGCCTGAGACCGTGGGCGAGCAGAAGCAGCAGCACGCCCGTGCTCAGGGAGAGCGCGGCGGCGAACGGGCCGAGCGCGCCGGGGAGCACCTCGGCCATGGTGTGCATACGGCTGTGCCGGAAGCGCGGGAAGACGCCCGCGGCGATGTCCAGCAGGCCCACGATCGCGCAGGCTCTGGCGACCAGGACGGGGACGGCCTCGGGGCGTGGGCCACGCAGCGCGTGCCGTGCCCACAGTGATCGGTTCGGAACCCCGCCCGACATTTCCACATCTGTCCTGACAGACATCGCATCCCGTAGTTCTGCGAGAGAGCTTGGATCCGGGCCCGCATCGGGCATCCGGCGACATTGCGCCCTCTAGGACGGTGTCTTCGAGGGAGAGGTTCACTCGCTTCCTCAAAGCCGGTCCAAAGGCCGGGAAAAGGGCCGGACAAGCCTTCGCGAAGATCCGCGGGGTACGCCGGCACGGGGAGAAAGCGCAGGCAGGAAACCAACCATGGGTCTCACGGGCAACAACGTGCTGGTGCTGGCGGTCGGGTCGGCGGTGCTGCTGTTCGTCGGCACGGTGTGGCTGTGGCCACGGCTGTCGCGGCGGAGCTGGCGGGCCGTCGGCGGGCGGGTGGGTCTGCTGCTCGCGACCCAGCTGGCGCTCTTCGCGGCGGTCGGGCTCGCCGCCAACCAGGCCTTCGGGTTCTACGCCAGCTGGGCCGACCTGTTCGGGCAGGAGGACGAGCAGGGGGTGGTCGTCGACCACACGCCGAACGGCGGCTCGGGGGGCCCGCTCCAGGTGACGGACATACGGCGGGTCAAGGAGACGGGCAGCGCGCGGCCGCAGAACGGCGGCCAGATCCAGAAGGTCGCCATTGTCGGCCGTACGACGCACATCGCCACGTCGGCTTTCGTCTATCTGCCGCCGGAGTACTTCCAGCCGCAGTACCGCGCGCGGACGTTTCCCGCCGCCGTGGTTCTCACCGGATATCCGGGCACCGCCCAGGCGCTGGTCGACAAACTCCACTATCCGAGCACGGCCTTGGACCTCGCCAAGGACGGCCGTATGCAGCCGATGATCCTGGTGATGATGCGGCCGACGGTTGCGCCGCCACGGGACACGGAGTGCGTCGACGTTCCGGACGGACCCCAGACGGAGTCGTTCTTCGCCAAGGACCTGCCCGACGCCGTTCTCGCGCATTACCGGGTGGGGAAGAAGCCGGGCAGCTGGGGCGTCATCGGCGACTCCACGGGCGGCTATTGCGCCCTGAAGCTCGCCATGCACCACCCCGAGGTGTACGCCGCGGGCGCGGGCCTCTCGCCGTACTACAACGCGCCGAGCGACCCCACCACCGGCGATCTCTTCCAGGGCGACAAAGGGCTGCGCGATCGCGCGAACCTGTTCTGGTACCTCAAGCACATGCCCGCGCCCGACACTTCACTGCTCGTCAGCAGCAGCAAGATCGGTGAGGCGAACTACAAGGACACTCTGAAGTTCATAGACCGCGTGAAGGCGACGAACCGGACGCGCGTCTCCTCGATCATCCTCGAAAGCGGCGGGCACAACTTCAACACCTGGCGGCGGGAGATTCCGCCGACGCTGCAGTGGATCAGCGGGCGGTTGAGCGACCGGTGACAAATGATCTTGCGGTGGGGTCGGCGGATCGTGTCCCTGTTGTCGAATTCGGTGGCGGGTCTGATTCCTGCTGTCGTGTGAAGGCTGCGGGATGGCTGTGTTTTTACGGGCCGGGGCACCACGATTCGCCTACGCGCGGTAAGTTTCTGGCCATGCCACGTGGACGTCACCGCCATTCCCCGCCCTTGCACAGGCTGCTTCCCCCGTCGGCGATCGCAGGCGTCTCCGTCGTCTGCGCCTTCGGCCCCTGGGCGTTCTCGCAGCCGGCCGTGCTGCGTGTCGTCGCCGCGGTCGCCGCGGCGACCGCGGTCGTCGGTGCGGCCGTCATGCGCCGCTGGGACACGCAGGCCGGCAAGCAGGTCGCCGACCTCATACGCGCGCGTGCGGGCGACGAGTGGCGCTTCGAGGAACGGGTCGCCGAACTGGAGACCGACCTCGAGGAGTCGCGCGAACTGCGCGGCAAGCTGGAGCAGCGGCTGCGGGCCAAGCGCACGGAACTGGCGGGCCTGCGCAACGAGCACGCGGCCCTGCTGCGCCGGTACGCCACGGCGGAGACCGAGCGGGCGAGCGCCCTGGAGGGCCGCCGGCTGCTCGAGATAGAGGCCACGGCACCGGTACCGGCGCGCGCGCTGCCGCCCGTGCCGGTCGCCGTCGAGGAGGCCGGCGCTGTGGCTGCCCCGGCCGAGGACGAAGCGGTGGAGACCGAGGACGGGGCCGTGGAGAGCGCCGAGGCCGCTGAGGGCGCCGAGGCCGTCGACGACGAGCCGGACGCGCCCGCGATCTTCTCGCCGGAGGGCTCCCAGCTGTTCCTGCGGGCGAAGGCGGCGCTGTCGCGGTTCGACGGCGGCGAGGGTGCCACCAAGGACGACGCTCCCGAGACCCCGGCCGAGGAGGGCTCGACGAAGGACGGCTCGGCCAAGGACGACGGCTCGGCCAAGGACGACGGCTCGGCCAAGGACGACGGTTCCCCCAAGGACGACGGTTCCCCGGACGGCGACGGCGGTCCGAAGGGCGACGGCCCCGCGAAGGACGTTCCGGCGCAGGCCGGTCCCGTCGCCGCACAGGTGGTCACCTCCGGTGACTCCGAAGCGGAGGCCGCGCAGGAGGACGAGGCGCAGGGGCAGCCCGCGGCGGTCGACGGGCATACGCGCGCGGCCGCCGTCACCACCACGCCGGCCAAGCCGGCCCAGCCCGCGCAGCAGCCCTCCGGGCACTTCGTCGCACCGACCGCGGTGGCCGTCGCGCCGGCTTCGCCCGCGCGGCGTGCCGCCGTCGAGGGCGGCTTCGACTTCTTCGGCATGCAGAAGGCGTCCGCCGAACTGGAGTCCGTGCAGAACGAGGACCTCGCCGACGTGGTCGGCCAGGAGGCGCTCGCTCTCCACAAGGCCGAGTCCGAGGCCGAGTTCAAGCCCGCGGACGAGGCGTCCCGGGGTATCGGCCAGGTCATCGACCTGACGGCGCACGACGAGACCGAGCAGATCGATGTGCAGGGACTGCGGAGCGCGGTTTCCTGAACGACGTGTCGACCAGAGCCGCGCGGACTCCCGAGGGGGCCGCGCGGCTCTCGTCGTTCTCCGTCGCGGTCCGGTCAGGCCATCCACCGGTCGGGCCGGGCGTCCCGCCGCCCCGTCCGTGACCTCTCCGCCTGCGCCCGCAGCAGCTCCGCGGCCTCCTCCACGTCCCGCAGACGCGCTGTGACGGTCTTGTTGGCCCCCGTGTCCACATGGACGGCGGCGAGCCGCCAGAGACGCTGCCAGGGCCCCTGGGTGAGCCGTACGCTCTGGACCTTCGCGTGCGGGACCAGGGCGAGGCTGCGGCGCAGCAGGCCTTGCCGGGACGCGAACACCGCGTCGGTGACGGCGAGTCCGTAGCCCCGCCACCACACCGGCACACAACGCCCGGCGCGCCGCGGGGGCCGGGACAGCGCGGACGCGGGCGGTACGACCACGCCGGGCAGCACGCGCGCGACGATCGCCTCGGCGACCTCGCGCGGGGCGACAGGCACCAGTACGGAGTTGGACGACCCGGCCACATCCAGCTCGACCCGCACCCAGCCGCGCCGCCGCCACAGCAGTGGCTCCACTATCCGTACGGTCTGCACGCGCCCCGGCGGCACCGTCTCGTGGGTGCGGTCCAGGAGCCCGTGGTCGATCCGCAGCCCGTCGGGCGACTCGCCCACGGTCCAGTCGTACTCGCCGACGAACCGCCCCACGCTGCTCGCGCCCGCCGCGCCGAGCAGCGGTACGCCGGTCGCGAGGACCGTCCACAGGCTGTGGGTGGCGAACCACAGCACGGGCGGTACGACGAGGGCGGCGGCCAGCGTGGCCCAGGTGGCGCCCGTCAGGACGAGGGCGATCGCGAGGTCGCGCGGGGGCGTGCGCAGCAGCTCGCGCGCCGGGGCCTCGCCGACTTCGTGCGCCGTCTCGGGTGCGAACCCGGCGGCGCGTGCCAGGAGTTCCGCGCGGAGCGCCCGCGCCTCGCGCTCTCCCAGGAAGGCCAGTTCGTCCTTCTTGTCGGTGCCTATGACGTCGAGTTTGAGTTTCGCGACGCCCGCCACGCGCGCGAGGAGCGGCTGGGTGACGTCGATCGCCTGGATGCGTTCCAACCGGATGTGCGCCGTGCGCCGGAACACCAGGCCGGTACGGATGCGCAGTTCGGCCTCGGTGACCGCGAAGTGCGTGTACCACCAGGTGAGGAAGCCGTAGAGGGCGGCGGCGGGGACGAAGAGGGCGAGGACGATCAGCAGGACCGTGGGCGTCAGCCGGGTCAGCTGGCGCTGTGTCTGGTCGGGGTCGTGCACCGCCCACCCGATGAGCACCGCGACGGGCGCCCACGCCCGTCTGAGGGGGGTCACGGGATGCAGCCGCCGCTCGGTCACGGGCGGCTTCTGCCGTACGGCGTCGTCGATGCCCGGCGTCGTCACAGGCCCGCCGATCGTGCCTGGCCGAGCTCGGTGAGCCGGTCGCGCAGCCGTTCCGCCTCGGCCGGCTCCAGGCCCGGGATGGTCGCGTCGGTCGCCGCGGCCGCCGTGTGCAGCTGCACGCTGGACAGCCCGAAGTGCCGCTCCACGGGCCCGGAGGTGACCTCGACCAGCTGCATCCGGCCGTACGGCACGACGGTCTCCTCGCGCCACAGCACACCCCGGCTGATCAGCAGGTCGTCGGCGCGCTCGGCATAGCGCCAGGAGGCCCAGTTGCGGCCCAGCATCACCCAGCCCCACGCCATGAGGGCGAGCGGCAGCAGCGCGAACGCGGCCCAGACCGGGCCCGCGAACAGGTTCAGCAGCACACCGACCGCCACGGCCAGCAGCCCCAGCCACACCACCAGCAACAGCCGTCGCATCCGCAGCAGCCCCGGAGGCAGGCCGATCCACACCGGCTCGCCCTCGGCCGTCCCCGCGCCCTGCCCGTTCCCGGTCTCCATGAGGTCAGCGTACGTAGGACAGACTGTGTCCATGACTCCCACGACGGAGACCACGGTCGGTATCGGCGGCGCCGCGGAGAGCACCGACATGGTGCTCAACATCGGGCCCCAGCACCCGTCGACGCACGGTGTGCTGCGCCTCAGGCTCGTCCTGGACGGCGAGCGGATCCAGCACGCCGAGCCGGTGATCGGCTATATGCACCGGGGCGCGGAGAAACTCTTCGAGGCGCGCGACTACCGCCAGATCATCATGCTCGCCAACCGCCACGACTGGCTGTCGGCGTTCTCCAACGAGCTGGGCGTGGTCCTCGCCGTGGAGCGCATGCTGGGCATGGAGGTCCCTCCGCGCGCGGTGTGGACGCGCACCTTGCTCGCGGAGCTCAACCGGGTGCTCAACCACCTGATGTTCCTGGGCTCCTACCCGCTGGAACTCGGCGGCATCACGCCGGTCTTCTACGCGTTCCGGGAGCGCGAGGTGCTCCAGAACGTCATGGAGGAGGTCTCCGGCGGACGCATGCACTACATGTTCAACCGCGTCGGCGGCCTCAAGGAGGACCTGCCGGCCGGGTGGGCCACGCGCGCGCGGGGCGCCGTCGCCTCTGTGCGCTCGCGGATGGACGTGTACGACGACCTGGTGCTCGGCAACGAGATCTTCCGGGGGCGCACGCGGGGCGTGGGCGTGCTCACGCCGGAGGCCGTGCACGCGTACGGCGTGAGCGGGCCGATCGCGCGCGCCTGCGGGGTCGACTTCGATCTGCGCCGGGACGAGCCGTACCTCGCGTACGAGGAGCTCAAGGACACCCTGAGGGTGGTGACCCGCGAGGAGGGCGACTGCCTGGCCCGCTTCGAGGTCCTCCTGGAGCAGACCCACAACGCCCTCGACCTCGCCGACGCCTGCCTCGACCGCCTGGCCGGGCTCGCGCCCGGCCCGATCAACCAGCGGCTCCCCAAGGTCCTGAAGGCGCCCGAGGGCCACACGTACGCCTGGACCGAGAACCCGCTCGGCATCAACGGCTACTACCTCGTCAGCAAGGGCGAGAAGACCCCGTACCGGCTCAAGCTCCGCTCGGCCTCGTACAACAACATCCAGGCCCTCGTGGAGCTGCTCCCGGGCACGTTGGTCGCGGACATGGTCGCGATCCTCGGGTCACTGTTCTTCGTGGTCGGGGACATCGACAAGTAGCGCCTCGAGCGGTGTGCCCGGGGCGTCCGGGACCGCGACCGGCTGGAGCAGCCAGCCGAAGTCGCCGAGGCCGCCGGGGGCGGTGAGTTCGGCGGCCTCGCCGGCGCTCGCGAGGGCGCGTACGTAGGCCGCGGGCTGTGTGGAGGCCAGTGCGAGCGGGGGGCGTGCGCCTGCGATCCCCAAGGCGCGCAGTGCGGCGCGTTGTGTCAGTACGCGGCCCCCGGGCAGCGCGCACGCGTCCAGCGCGACATGCGCCGTGATGTCGCACGATCCGTCCGGTACGGGCGCCGTCTCGCGCCCCGCGCGGAAACCGGTGAGCGTCCCGAAGAGAGGGCGCGCGCCGACCGCGTGCGCGTAGTCGACCGCGACCGCGAGCCCCCGCTCGACCGTCGCGACCGCGGCGGCCCACGCCTCGTCCCGGGGCAGCCCCACCTCCGCCCGCAGCCCCTCCTCAGCCGGCAGCGGCCACCACCGCGCCAGCCACCGCGCCTCTGCGCCGGAGAACGGATCCCCGAGCCGCTCGGTCCCGTCGGGCCGTACGAGCACCCGTCGGGCCACGCCCGCGGAGTCCGTCTCGGCGATCTCCACGGGCACGTTGTCCAGCCACTCGTTGGCGAACAGCAGCCCGGTGATCCCGCGCGGGGGCTCGGTCAGCCACTCGATCCGGTGGTCGAGGCCGGGCGGGCGGTCGGCGCGTTCGACGGCGTACGCACGCGTGCGGGTGGCCAGGTCGGCGGGCAGCGCGGCGAGCACCCCGGTGACCAGCTCGCCGCGGCCGGCGGCCATGTCGACGAAGTCGAGCGCCGCGGGCCGGCCCAGGGCCTCGTCGACCCGGCCCAGCAGTCGCGCCACGGCCTCGGCGAACAACGGCGACGCGTGCACCGACGTACGGAAGTGACCGGCCGGCCCCTCGGGCCGGTGATAGAAGCCCCCGGGTCCGTACAGGGCGGTCTCCGCGGCCGCCCGCCAGCCACGCCATTCACCCGCCGTGTCGTCCGTCACGCCGCCAGATTAGGCGTGCAGGGGAACGGGGCCTCCACCTTGGGGAGTACGCGGGCCGGGCATGGATCGGTCCTCCGGTTGACCCCTGCACGCTTCACGCTTCCCTACGCTGGGTTACGTGCAGCGCCTCTATGACTTCCTCCGCAGAAACCCGACAGGGGTCGACACCTTCTGGGCCGTCTTCCTGTTCGGGATCTCGCTGCTGAGCGGGACCGCCAGTTCGGCGGAGCGGGGCACCGACTCACCGGCGCTGATCGTTCCGATCACGTTCCTGCTGTGTGCGGTGATCGCGCTGCGCCGGCTCATGCCGGAGAAGATGCTGGTGCTGTCGGTCGGCATCGGTGTGACGCAGCTGCTGCTGAACGTCCAGACGATGGCCGCCGACTTCGCGATGCTGGTGATCGTCTACACGGTGGCCGCGACGGGCTCCCGATGGGCCTCCCGGCTCGCACTGGCCGTGGGGCTGTGTGCGGCGCCGATGGCGCAGACGCGCTGGGCGCTGGACGGGACCGCGCTGGGCAACGCGGCGAAGGCGATCTTCCTGACGGTGCCGTTCGCCCTCGCCTGGGTGCTCGGCGACTCGATCCGCACCCGGCGGGCCTACTTCGCGCAGCTCGAGGAGCGCGCGAGCCGGCTCGAGAAGGAGCGCGAGGCACAGGCGAAGGTCGCGGTGGCCGCCGAACGCGCCCGGATCGCGCGCGAGCTCCACGACGTGGTCGCGCACAACGTCTCGGTGATGGTGGTGCAGGCCGACGGCGCCGCCTATGTCCTCGACGCCGCGCCCGACCAGGCGAAGAAGGCCCTGGAGACGATCTCCTCCACCGGCCGCCAGGCGCTGGCCGAGATGCGCCGCCTGCTGGGCGTGCTGCGCACCGGTGAGCACCAGGAGGTCGGCGAGTACGTCCCCCAGCCCGACGTCGAGCAGATCGACGACCTCGTCGAACAGTGCCGCACCTCCGGTCTGCCGGTCGACTTCAAGGTGGAGGGCACACCACGCCCGCTGCCGAGCGGCGTCGAGCTCACGGCGTACCGCATCGTGCAGGAGGCGCTCACCAACACCCGCAAGCACGGCGGGCCGAACGCGGGCGCCAGCGTGCGCCTGGTGTACTTCGACGACGGGCTCGGCCTGCTCGTCGAGGACGACGGCAAGGGCGCCCCGCACGAGCTGTACGAAGAGGGCGGCCCCGACGGACAGGGCCACGGCCTGATCGGCATGCGCGAGCGGGTCGGGATGGTCGGCGGCACTCTGGACGCGGGGCCCCGTCCCGGCGGAGGGTTCCGTATCAGTGCGCTGCTCCCGCTCAAACCGGCGCATTGACGCCGACGCACGCCCTGTGTTGACACCTGTAACAACCCCGCCACCGCAATCAGCAGAGCCACAAGAACCTGAAAGAGACGGAAGAGGACCCGATGACGATCCGCGTGATGCTCGTCGACGACCAGGTGCTGCTGCGCACCGGGTTCCGGATGGTGCTCGCCGCCCAGCCGGACATGGAGGTCGTCGCCGAGGCGGGCGACGGCGTCGAGGCCCTCGAGGTGCTGCGCGCGACCACCGTCGACGTGGTCCTGATGGACGTCCGGATGCCGAAGCTCGACGGCGTGGAGACCACCCGCCGCATCTGCCAGGACGACAACCCGCCGAAGGTGCTGATCCTGACCACCTTCGACCTCGACGAGTACGCCTTCTCCGGACTGAAGGCGGGGGCGTCCGGCTTCATGCTCAAGGACGTGCCGCCCGGCGAACTCCTCACCGCCATCCGCTCGGTGCACAGCGGCGACGCGGTGGTGGCCCCCTCGACCACGCGCCGCCTCCTGGACCGGTTCGCGCCGATGCTGCCGAGCACCGGCAAGGAGCCCAAGCACAAGGAGCTGGAGCGGCTCACCGACCGCGAGCGCGAGGTCATGATGCTGGTCGCCCAGGGCCTGTCCAACGGCGAGATCGCGGCCCGGCTCGTCCTGTCCGAGGCGACGGTGAAGACCCACGTGGGCCGCATCCTCACCAAGGTCGGCCTCCGGGACCGGGTGCAGGTGGTGGTCCTGGCCTACGAGACGGGGATGGTGCGGGCCGGCGGGCACGGTTGAGGCGGCGCGAACGTGACTCGCGCGTAACCGGTGCCCACTAGGGTCTGCGCATGCTCCTCTGGATCAACGGACCCTTCGGGGGCGGGAAGACACAGACGGCGTACGAGATCCAGCGGCGGCTGCCCGGCAGCGTCGTCTGCGATCCCGAGCACGCCGGCTTCGGTCTGCGCCGCATGCTGCCACCCGAACTGCGCGGGAACTTCCAGGACTTGAAGGCCTGGCGGCAGGGCGTTGTCGAGGTGCTCGACCTCGCCCTCACCAAGCACGACGGTGTGGTGATCGCCCCCATGACGGTCACGGACTCCGGCTACTTCGCGCAGACCGTGGGTCGGCTGGGCGAACTCGGCCACGACGTACGCCACTTCACCCTCCTCGCTCAGCGTGAGACCGTCATGAAGCGGCTGCGCGAGCGCGGTTTCGGGCACCTCCTTCAGTACGTCGGCGGGAAGAACGCCGGCCTGGGACGCGAGACCTGGGCCGTGCAGCAGCTCGACCACTGTCTCGAGCGGCTGCGGGAGCCCGAGTTCGCCGAGCACCTGTGGACGGACGAATCGACCGTGCCGAAGACGGCCGACCGCATCGCCGTCCTGGCCGGGCTGACGCTGCGGCCGAACAACGAGGGCGCGCTGCGGACGAGGCTGAGGCAGGTACGGGTCGGGGTGAAGCACATCCGGTTCGACTGACCGGCTACCTGAGGATCCCCTCCAGGAAGTCGCTGCCCAGCCGGGCCACTACCGCGATGTCCAGCTGGTGCTGGACGTACCGGCCGCGACGGCGCGTGGTGATCAGACCCGCCTTCTTCAGGACGCCCAGGTGCCGGGATATCTCGGGGGCCGTCATCCCGTGCGCCTGCGCCAGCTCGCTCGTGGTCCAGGCGCTGCGGGCCAGGTGGCGGCAGATCCGCATCCGGACGGGATGGGACAGGGCCGTCATGCGCAGGGCGAGCTGCTCGACGGAGGGCGGCGCCGCGAGTTCGGGGGAGCCGACCGGATAGTGCACCACGGGCTGCCAGCCGGGCCGGTACAGAACGGCCAGGTGGGGCCAGCCGAGACTGGTCGGCACGAGGATGAGGGGGCCGTCCCCCGTGGTCGTACGGCCCACGCTCAGCTTGTCGACCGTGATCTCGGCGGCGTCCTCGTCGAGGGTGATCGCCGGGGACGCGGCGACCAGCGCCTCGGCGAGACCCTTGCGGCGCACGAGGTCGGTCTTGTGGCGGGCGTCCGCCGCGAGCTGGTGGCGCAGCCGGGACCAGGTCTCCGCGAAGAACGCCTCGTCGCAGTCCTGGAGGAACTGGCGCAGCCAGGCCCGGATCTTCGGCGGGTCGGTCAGCAGCAGCTCGGTGAACCGCTCCTGCCGCGGCCCCCGCGCGGCGGCCAGCTCCAGCGCGCGCCTGCCCTGCTCGGCGTCGACGAGCCAGCCGCTCCCGACGTCGTAACAGGTCGCACAGCTGAACTCCAGCGCCGCGTTGACGAACTGCTCGTCCGTGAGCTTGTCCAGCAGGTCCAGCTCCTCGGCGAGCGTGGCCCCGGGGAGGGCGGCGCCGTCCGGGATGCCCGCGTACGGCAGGAACAGGTCCGCGAACGTCGTCGTCCACAGGAAGTCCGCGTCGCACATCCGGTCGGCCAGATGCGGGTCGAGGCGGGCCAGCACGCCCGTCACCCAGCCCTGCAGCCCCGGATGGTGGCCCGGCTCGGACAGCGCGTGCAGCGCCATGCCGAGCTCGGCCAGGGGCGAGGGGACGACGGCGACCCTCTCCGGCCGCAGCCCCGCGATGTCGATGCGCACGCTCATGACCTCATGGTGCACCCCGCCACTGACAGCGCCGTCCCCGATTGACGGCCGCCGTCAATCGGCGCGACATCGCCGCGGTACCGGCGCAACCTGGGATCACGGGGCAGCCGCGGAGCCCGACCCATCGCAAGAGCGTCCCGAGAAGGCGATACGCCATGAGCCTCACCCAGCAGTACCTCCTCGACACCTACCGCGCCCAGCGCCTCGGACAGCCCGCCCCGCCCGCGCCCGGTACGCACGACTGGCAGGTCGTACGCGAACTGCGCGACCACCGGCGGTTCCGGGCGGTGCTCGCCGAGCGGCCGGCCCACGGGCGGATACGGCAGGCGCTGGGCCGGTGGCTGCACCGGCAGCCGAGGCCTAGCCGCTGAGCCGGGCCACGAAGTCCGCCACCGCCGCCTTCACGTCGTCGGCCGTCCACTCCAGGCCGGCGGCGCCGACGGTGACCTCGGCGAAGGCCAGACCCGGCCCGCCGCGGTCCCAGTAGCCGGCGAACAGATACGTCCCCGTCTCCTCCGCCTGCCGCACCGCCGCCTCCAGCAGCACGTCGGCGTCGTACGGCAGCCAGACCTGGAACTGGTGGGTGTGCGGCTCCTCGGGGTGCACGCGCGCCCACGCCACCCCCGCCTCGGCGAACCCCTCCCGCAGCGCTGCCGCCACCACGCGCGCGTGGCGGACGTACTCCGGCAGCCTGGGCAGCTCCTGTTCCAGGCCGACGAGCGCCGACAGCGCGGTGGGGAACTGCTGGAAGGCCATCCCGCCGTACCGGTGGCGCCAGGTCTTCGCCTCCTCCACCAGCGTCTTCGGACCGGCGAGCGCCGCGCCGGCGAAACCGTCGAGGGACTTGTAGAACGACACGTAGACGCTGTCCGCCAGGCCCGCGATCTCGTCCAGGGGGCGGCCGAAGTGGACGGTGGTCTCCCACAGGCGCGCGCCGTCGAAGTGCACCACCGCGTCCCGCTCGCGCGCCGCCTCCACGACCTCGGTGAGCTCCTCCCAGGTCGGCAGGACGAATCCGGCGTCCCTGAGGGGCAACTCGAGCATCAGCGCGCCATAAGGCTCCTCGAAATCGCGCACCTCGTCCGCGGTGGGCAGCCGGGGCTCGCCGGTCAGGCGCACCGGGCGCAACCCGCTGACCTGGGCGAGGGCATGCCGTTCGTGGACCTCGGGGTGGGCCAGGGCGTGCAGGCCGACCATCGGGTTGCCGGTGCGGCCCGCCCAGCAGCGCAGGGCGACCTGCTGGGCCATCGTGCCCGTGGGGAAGAACGCGGCGGCCTCCTTGCCCAGCAGGGTCGCGACACGCTCCTCCAGGGCCGCCACGACCCCGTTGCCGTAGATGTCCGCGGACTCGTCCACGTCGTACACCTCGGGCGCGGCCTCCGCGAGCGACGCGAGCCGCTGCCGGATCGTGCCGCTGAGTCCCCCGCGCCACAGGACACGCCGCGCCCCTCGCAGGGCCTCCCGGCGCCGCTCCCGCAACCGCTCCTCCGCCGACCGCTCTTCAACCTGCTCCGCAGCATCGCTCATGCCCCGGATCATGTCGCGCACCCCTTGCCGCGGGCACACCCTTTTCGTGGGGGCACGGCCCGCGGCAACCCACAGCCTGTGGACAACCGAACGCCCCTCGAACCAATCGCGTTAACATGACGAGAAATCGTCCGGTACCCGGAGCGGACTGGAACGGGAAGGCCTCCGTCGCGTGAGTACAAGCCAACTGCCAGATCCCAAGGACCGCCCCGCGCGGCTCACCGTCGGTGTCGTCGGCGCCGGGCGGGTGGGACCCGCGCTGGCCGCTTCCCTCCAGCTCGCCGGGCACCGTCCGGTGGCCGTCTCCGGGGTCTCCGACGCCTCCCGCAGGCGGGCCGCGCAGCTGCTCCCGGACGTGCCGCTCGTGCCGCCCGCCGAAGTCCTGCAGCGCGCCGACCTGGTCCTGCTGACGGTCCCCGACGACACCCTGCCCGGCCTCGTGGAGGGCCTCGTCGAGACCGGGTCCGTACGGCCGGGACAGCTGCTGGTGCACACCTCCGGGCGGTACGGCACGAAGGTCCTCGACCCCGCCCTGCGCGCGGGCGCGCTGCCACTGGCACTGCACCCCGCGATGACCTTCACCGGCACCCCGGTCGACGTCCAGCGCCTCGCCGGCTGCTCCTTCGGGGTCACCGCGCCCGAGCAGCTGCGACTGGCCGCCGAGGCCCTCGTCATCGAGATGGGCGGCGAGCCCGAGTGGATCGCCGAGGAGATGCGCCCGCTCTACCACGCGGCCCTCGCGCTCGGCGCCAACCACCTCGTCACGCTGGTGGCCCAGTCCATGGAGCTGCTGCGCGAGGCGGGCGTCGAGGCCCCGGACCGGATGCTCGGCCCGCTCCTCGGCGCCGCCCTCGACAACGCCCTGCGCTCCGGCGACGCGGCCCTGACCGGCCCCGTCGCGCGCGGGGACGCCGGCACGGTCGCGGCGCACGTCGCCGAGCTGCGCAAGCACGCCCCGCAGACCGTCGCCGGCTATCTGGCGATGGCCCGCGCGACCGCCGACCGGGCGCTCGCCCACGGGCTGCTGAAGCCCGAGCTCGCCGAGGACCTTCTCGGGGTACTGGCCAACGGGACCGACGGCACCAAGGGAGATGCCGGATGACCACCACCCTGCTGCGCACCGCCGACGAGCTCCACGCGCGCGTACGCCACGGCCGCCGTGCCGTCGTGATGACCATGGGCGCCCTGCACGAGGGCCACGCGACCCTGATCCGCACCGCGCGCGAGATCGCCGGTCCCGAGGGCGAGGTGGTCGTCACCGTCTTCGTGAACCCCTTGCAGTTCGGCGAGGGCGAGGACCTCGACCGCTATCCGCGCACCCTCGACGCCGACATCAAGATCGCCGAACAGGCGGGCGCGGACGCCGTGTTCGCCCCCTCCGCCGATGAGGTCTACCCCGGCGGCGAGCCCCAGGTCCGCATCAGCGCGGGCCCCATGGGAGAGCGCCTGGAGGGCTCCTCGCGCCCGGGGCACTTCGACGGCATGCTCACCGTCGTCGCCAAGCTGCTGCATCTCACCCGGCCCGACGTCGCCCTGTACGGCCAGAAGGACGCCCAGCAGCTCGCCCTGATCCGGCGCATGGTGCGGGACCTGAACTTCGGCGTGGAGATCGTCGGCGTACCGACCGTCCGCGAGGACGACGGCCTGGCCCTGTCCAGCCGCAACCGCTACCTCTCCGCCAAGGAGCGGCGCACCGCGCTCGCGCTGTCCCAGGCGCTGTTCGCGGGCCGCGACCGGCACGCGGCCCAGGAGGCGCTGCGCGCGCGGGCACGCGAAGTGCCCGCCACCCACGCGCGTGCCGAGGCGCTCAGCGCCATAGGGGAGTCCCGCGCGGCCGCCGACGCGCACGCCGTCGCGAAGGCGCTTCCGGGTTCCCCCTCCGCCGTCCGCGCGGCCGCGCGGCTGGTCCTGGACGAGGCCGCCCGCCTCGACCCGCCGATCGCCCTGGACTACCTCGCGCTCGTCGACCCCTCCGACTTCTCGGAGGTCGACGACGACTTCGCCGGCGAGGCCGTCCTCGCCGTCGCCGCCCGGGTCGGGACCACCCGGCTGATCGACAACCTCCCCCTCACCTTCGGAACCCTCGGAGCCGCCTCGTGACCAGCACAGGCATACGACTGCACGCGCCCGCGCCCGGATGGTCGATCGACGCGGACGTCGTGGTCGTGGGCTCCGGCGTGGCGCGGCCTCACCGCGGCCCTGCGCTGCGAGGCCGCCGGCCTGCGGACGGTCGTCGTCACCAAGGCCCGCCTCGACGACGGCTCCACCCGCTGGGCGCAGGGCGGCATCGCCGCGGCGCTCGGCGAGGGCGACACCCCCGAACAGCATCTCGACGACACCCTGGTCGCGGGTGCGGGCCTGTGCGACGAGGAGGCGGTACGGATCCTCGTCACCGAGGGCCCGGACGCCGTGCACCGACTCATCGAGACCGGCGCGCACTTCGACGAGTCCGAGGAAGGCGGCCTGGAACTCACCCGCGAGGGCGGCCACCACCGCCGCCGCATCGCGCACGCCGGCGGCGACGCGACCGGCGCGGAGATCTCCCGGGCGCTTGTCGAGGCGGTACGCGCGCGGGGACTGCGCACGATCGAGAACGCGCTCGTCCTGGACCTCCTGACGGACGCCGACGGCCGTACGGCGGGTGTCTCGCTGCACGTCATGGGCGAGGGCCAGCACGACGGAGTGGGCGCCGTGCACGCCCCCGCGGTCGTCCTCGCGACCGGCGGCATGGGCCAGGTCTTCTCCGCGACCACCAACCCGTCCGTGTCCACGGGCGACGGTGTGGCGCTCGCCCTGCGCGCGGGCGCGGAAGTGAGCGACCTGGAGTTCGTCCAGTTCCACCCCACCGTGCTCTTCCTCGGCCCGGACGCCGAGGGCCAGCAGCCCCTCGTCTCCGAGGCGGTACGCGGCGAGGGCGCCCACCTGGTCGACGCCGGCGGCGTGCGCTTCATGGTCGGGCAGCACGAGCTGGCCGAGCTCGCGCCCCGGGACATCGTCGCCAAGGGCATCATGCGCCGCATGCGGGAACAGGACGTCGAGCACATGTTCCTCGACGCCCGGCACTTCGGCGCCGCCATGTGGGAACACCGCTTCCCGACGATCCTCGCCGCCTGCCGCGCCCACGGCATCGACCCGGTCACCGAGCCCATCCCGATAGCCCCGGCCGCCCACTACGCCTCCGGCGGCGTGCGCACCGACGCCCAGGGCCGTACGACCGTCCCGGGCCTGTACGCGTGCGGAGAGGTCGCCTGCACCGGCGTGCACGGCGCGAACCGCCTCGCCTCCAACTCCCTCCTGGAGGGCCTCGTCTACGCCGAGCGCATCGTGGAGGACATCGCCGCCGTCCACGCGGCGAACGGCCTCCACGCGCGCGTGCCCGCACCGGTCGAGCGCCCCGAGACCCCCGCGCACCCCCTGCAGTCGCCCGAGGCCAGGTTCGCGATCCAGCGGGCCATGACCAACGGCGCCGGCGTCCTGCGCTCGGCGGACTCCCTGGAGAAGGCCGCCGAACAGCTTCAGCGACTGCACACCGACGCCCGCGAAGCCCTCACCGAGAACGGCAAGACGGCCGAGCCCGGCGTCGACACCTGGGAGGCCACCAACCTCCTGTGCGTGGCCCGTGTCCTGGTCGCCGCCGCACGCGTGCGTGAAGAGACGCGCGGCTGCCACTGGCGCGAGGACCGGCCCGACCGCGACGACACCGCATGGCGTCGCCACATCGTCGTACGGCTGAATCCGGACCGCACCCTCGCCGTACACACCACCGATACCGCAGACTTCCCCCCGACCCGGCAGCCCCTTCAGGAGCAGTGACAGACGTGAGCACCCCCGACCTTCCCCTCGCTGAGACCGGCGGCTGCGGCGACGGCTGTGCCTGTGGCGCAGACGGCGGCGAGGAGGCCGCAGAATACGCAGTGTGCGGGCTCGACCCCGCGCTCGCCCAGCTCCTGGCCGACGCGGGGCTCGACCCCGTGGAGGTCGAGGACATCGCCAACGTGGCCATCCAGGAGGACCTTGACCACGGCGTGGACGTGACGACGATCGCGACCATCCCCGAGGACGCCGTCGCCACGGCCGACTTCGTGGCGCGCGAGGCGGGCGTCGTGGCCGGCCTGCGGGTCGCCGAGGCGGTCGTCTCGGTGGTCTGCGAGGACGAGTTCGAGGTCGAGCGGCACGTCGAGGACGGCGACCGGGTGGAGGCCGGGCAGAAGCTCCTGTCGGTCACCACGCGCACGCGTGACCTGCTCACCGCCGAGCGCAGCGCGCTGAACCTGCTGTGCCGGTTGTCCGGCATCGCGACCGCCACGCGTGCGTGGGCGGACGCGCTGGAGGGCACCAAGGCACGCGTGCGTGACACGCGGAAGACGACGCCCGGTCTCAGGTCGCTGGAGAAGTTCGCGGTGCGGTGCGGCGGCGGGGTCAACCACCGCATGTCGCTCTCCGACGCGGCGCTCGTCAAGGACAACCACGTGGTGGCCGCCGGCGGCGTCGCGCAGGCCTTCAAGGCCGTCCGCGAGACCTTCCCGGACGTGCCGATCGAGGTCGAGGTCGACACCCTGGACCAGCTGCGCGAGGTCGTGGGCGCGGGCGCGGACCTGATCCTGCTGGACAACTTCACGCCGGAGGAGTGCGTGGAGGCGGTGGCGCTGGTGCACGGCCGGGCGGCACTGGAGGCGTCGGGCCGACTGACGCTGGACAACGCGCGCGTGTACGCCGACACCGGCGTCGACTACCTGGCGGTGGGCGCGCTCACGCACTCCTCGCCGATCCTGGACATCGGCCTCGACCTGCGTGAGGCGGAGTAGTCGCGATGCTGCTCACGATCGACGTAGGAAACACGCACACCGTCCTCGGCCTGTTCGACGGCGAGGAGATCGTCGAGCACTGGCGCATCTCCACGGACGCGCGCCGCACGGCCGACGAGCTGGCCGTCCTGCTGCAGGGCCTCATGGGCATGCACCCGCTGCTCGGCGAGGAACTGGGCGACGGCATCGACGGCATCGCGATCTGCGCGACGGTGCCCTCGGTGCTGCACGAACTGCGCGAGGTGACGCGGCGGTACTACGGCGACGTGCCCGCGGTGCTGGTGGAGCCGGGCGTCAAGACGGGCGTGCCGATCCTCACCGACAACCCCAAGGAGGTCGGCGCGGACCGCATCATCAACGCGGTCGCGGCGGTCGAGCTGTACGGCGGCCCGGCGATCGTCGTCGACTTCGGTACGGCGACGACGTTCGACGCGGTGTCCGCGCGCGGGGAGTACGTCGGCGGCGTCATCGCGCCCGGTATCGAGATCTCCGTGGAGGCGCTCGGGGTGCGGGGCGCGCAGCTGCGGAAGATCGAGGTGGCCCGGCCGCGGAGCGTGATCGGCAAGAACACCGTCGAGGCGATGCAGTCCGGGATCATCTACGGGTTCGCCGGGCAGGTCGACGGGGTCGTCGAACGCATGGCCCGCGAACTCGCGGAGAACCCGGACGACGTGACGGTCATCGCCACGGGCGGCCTGGCCCCGATGGTGCTGGGCGAGTCCTCGGTGATCGACGAGCACGAGCCGTGGCTGACACTGGTGGGGCTGCGGCTGGTGTACGAGCGGAACGTGTCGCGCATGTGAGGCGGGACGCGCGTCCGGCCGGGTGGCTCCGCGCGCCACACCCGCCCGCCCTATGTCGAATTTGTCTGATTAGCGCGTACTGTCGCCGCATGCCCACGCCATACGGATCCCGCGGCGGCATGGCGTTCGGTGTGGAGGAGCTGCGTGTGCTCCGCCGCGCTCTCGCTCTTGCCCTTCACCCCCGAACCGCCTCGGCCGAGGACGTTCAGGACTGTCTCCGCCTAGCCGACTCCCTCGACGAGGCGATGCGTGAGGGCGCCCGGCTGCGTGCCTTCCTGGTGGCCGACCTCGCCCGGTACCGCGCCGCCCTGCCCGGCACCGCCGCCGGCTACCTCGCCCTCCTGGAGGAGGCGCTGAGCGCCGGGTACCGCCCGGAGGTCGACGACCTCGCCTCCTTGCGAGCCCTGCGCGGCAACCCCGTCGCGGCGGCCCTGCTCGATCGCTGTCTGGTCCTCGCCGAGCAGGGCGTACGCGCCCGTCTCGCACGTGGGGCGGCCCAGCGGACCACCCCGGCCGTCCCGGCCTCCCGTACCCGCCTCCTGGCCCTTCCCGGGGGTCTTTCGGACCGCTCCCCGGGCGCCGACGAGGACCTTGCCGCGGAGTCCGCCGAGAAGCCCGAGCAGCCGGAGAAGAAGCCCATGGACAAACCGGCCACCCCCAAGCCGGCCCCCGAGCGCCCCATCCCCACCCCCGGCGAGGTCTTCCCCCGCCGCAAGCCGGCCCCGCCGCCCTCGAACCCGCCAAAGCAACTCGCCGCGGGCTGAGCCGCGTGCGGGCCGTCCCCCGGGCCCGCACGCACCCCCGGCACCGCCCGCGTCCGGCCCGTGGCTACCCTGGACGCATGGACTACGTCTCCGCGCTCGTGCCCCCGGTCGTCATGGCCGTGTTCTTCATCGGCGTGATCAGGGTGATCGTGAAGACCCAGGGCGGGGCCAACAAGGCCAAGGAGGACGCGGCCGTCGACGCCGCCCTCGCGCGCGTGGAGGGCACCCGGCAGGCCTCCGCGCGCGGCGACGTCTGAGCCTCCCGGCCGGCGCGCCCTCACCGGCGTACGACTCTCTATTTTCTGAGTCGTACGCCCTTTTTGTTCCTGTTTGCCGGTCAACCGCACGTCCGGCACGCCAATGACGGTTTCTCCCACTATTGTGCTGAGCTGTGCCTCGCCCATTGGGAGAACTCGAAGACGCGGTCATGACGCGGGTGTGGAAGTGGAACCGCCCGGTGACCGTTCGGGAAGTCCTGGAAGACCTTCAGCAGGAACGGTCCATCGCCTACACCACGGTGATGACCGTTTTGGACAATCTCCATCAGAAGGGCTGGGTGCGACGGGAGGCCGAAGGGCGTGCCTATCGATATGAAGCCGTCTCCACCCGGGCCGCCTACGCCGCGGCGCTGATGAACGACGCCTGGTCGCAGAGTGACAACCCCGCCGCCGCTCTCGTCGCGTTCTTCGGCATGATGAGCGAGGAACAGCGGCTGTCGCTGCGGGACGCCGTACACATCGTCCAAGGACCGGAAACCGTCGAAGCCCCACGGGATACCGCTGCCGAAACCGGCGGCGAGAACCCCGGCTCGGCACCGGAGGGCGACGGGCGATAGCGTCCGCACATGTCAGCAGAGAGCTCGTCCGCCCGGAGTACCGAAGTCAGCGCAAAAGCCATCACGGTCCGGCGGGCCCGCACCAGCGATGTCCCGGCCGTACGCAGTCTCCTCGACGAGTACGTCCGCGCCCGCATCCTGCTCGACAAAGCCACCGTGACGCTTTACGAGGACATCCAGGAGTTCTGGGTCGCCGAACGCGATGACAACGGCGAGGTGGTCGGCTGCGGCGCACTGCACGTCATGTGGGAAGACCTCGCTGAAGTGCGCACTCTCGCCGTGAAGCTCGGACTGAAGGGCGCCGGCGTCGGTCATCAGTTGCTGGAGAAGTTGCTGCACACCGCGCGCTGGCTCGGTGTTCGCCGGGTTTTCTGTCTGACCTTCGAAGTGGACTTCTTCGGCAAGCACGGCTTCGTCGAGATCGGCGAGACTCCGGTCGACACCGATGTCTACGCGGAGCTGCTGCGTTCCTATGACGAGGGTGTCGCGGAGTTCCTCGGTCTCGAACGAGTGAAACCGAACACCTTGGGCAACAGTCGGATGCTTCTGCATCTGTGATCGTCTTGCCCTATTCCATGGGACGGCCCTGCCCAGGTTCCCTATGTCCGAAACGCGCATGTTTCCGGACCGGAGGTGGCCAGTCCGTCTCTCCCAGGGGTTTGTGTTTTCCCAGCAAAAGCGGTTTGCTTTCCGACGTACTGCAGTACTGCATATAACAGGGGGCGGCGAAACGGCGGACGCCGCAGACCCCAGTCCCTCAAGTTATCGATGAAAGGAAATCCGGTGGCACAGAAGGTTCAGGTCCTTCTTGTCGACGACCTCGACGGCGGCGAGGCGGACGAGACCGTGACGTTCGCGTTGGACGGCAAGACGTACGAGATCGATCTCACGACTGCCAATGCGGACAAGCTCCGTGGCCTTCTCGAGGCTTACGTGAAGGGCGGTCGTCGTACCGGAGGCCGCGCCGCGGGAGGCCGCGGAAAGGCGCGCGCCACTTCCGGCGGCAGCCAGGACACCGCGCAGATCCGCGCGTGGGCGAAGGAGAACGGTCTCGAGGTCAATGACCGCGGCCGTGTTCCCGCGTCCATCCGTGAGGCCTACGAGAAGGCCAACGCCTGAGCGCGACGCCTATGAACGGGCGGGTGGCTGAGCACACGCGCGCAGCCGCAGACGGTGGCAGCACGTCGCCACCGTGGCCAGCAGCCTTACGAGATCGGGGGCGCCCCCACCGCCCCCCAAGGCCGACAGCGTCGGCAGCGAGGTCTCGGCCTCGCACCCCGGCACGGGGGGCCGCAGCCACACGGCGGCCCCCTGCAAGGCACCGGAGGGACCGGCCGGAAGCGGTAGCGGTCCGGTAGGGCCCGGCTCGGGAAGACACCGCGCGGCACCCGGCCCGGGCGCGAGAGGACGTCGTACGACGTCGCCGGATCCCTGCCCGGGAAGCAGCCGTACGACGTCGGCGGGCGCCCCCGGCCCGGGAGGCGGCGGTGCGTCCATCACCCCGCCCTCGCCGATGGCCGCCAGATCGAGCGGCAGCCCGCCCCACTCCAGCCAGTCCAGCACCCCGGGCACCTCGTCCGCGCTGCCCGCGGCCAGCAGCAGCCGCATCCGGTCGCCCTGCACGGCCACCGGGGAGCCCGGTGCCAGATGGCGCAGACCGGCCCGGCCCGCCTCGAACGGCACGTCCAGGACGTCGAAGCGCGGGCCCACGGAAAGTCGCAGCGCAGATCCGGGCGGCCCGGGCACCGTCGGCCACCCCAGTTCGTTCTCGTACCACCGGCGGACCTGATCGCTCGACTCGAGCGGCCGCCGGGGGAAGGGGACCGTGGTGACCGGGGGAACTGTGCCAACCATGCCAAGTGAAACCTCCGGAAGGACGCCCGAGTTACGCTGGGTATCCCCGCAGTAGCGCAGAGTTCCGAAAGAAGGGGCGTTCGGAGGTGTGGCGCGGCGCAAGGTTGTTCGCCCATAGCGGAGGGAACCGGTGCCATCGGCATGGAGTGTCAGTCCCAGCGGGTAAGACATCCCTAGTGGGAGGGGGCGACACGCAGGACAGGACGTCTCACGTTCGCCATCGGCGTACTGGAGGTAGGGGTAACTGTCTGGCCTGCGGGAACATCGTCTCGCACCATCGGGTTGGAGCAGATGTCGGCGTTCGGGGTCAGGAGGCCAAGGACGGTGTCGGCAGTTGGAATGAGCGGTCCCCGCTTGCGGGACTAAGCTGCGGAAGGACAGGGAGGGGAAGTTCCCCCCACTGCCTGACCGCTCTGAGGAGCGATTAACGATGTTCGAGAGGTTCACCGACCGCGCGCGGCGGGTTGTCGTCCTGGCTCAGGAAGAAGCCCGGATGCTCAACCACAACTACATCGGCACCGAGCACATCCTCCTGGGCCTGATCCACGAGGGTGAGGGTGTCGCCGCCAAGGCCCTTGAGAGCCTCGGGATTTCGCTCGAGGCGGTCCGCCAGCAGGTGGAGGAGATCATCGGGCAGGGTCAGCAGGCCCCGTCCGGGCACATCCCCTTCACCCCCCGTGCCAAGAAGGTCCTGGAGCTGTCGCTCCGCGAGGCCCTTCAGCTGGGTCACAACTACATCGGCACGGAGCACATCCTGCTCGGCCTGATCCGTGAGGGCGAGGGCGTCGCCGCCCAGGTCCTGGTCAAGCTGGGCGCAGATCTCAACCGGGTGCGGCAGCAGGTCATCCAGCTGCTCTCCGGTTACCAGGGCAAGGAGACCGCCGGCGCCAGTGGCGGTCCTGCCGAGGGCACCCCCTCGACGTCCCTGGTCCTCGACCAGTTCGGCCGGAACCTCACCCAGGCCGCTCGTGAGTCCAAGCTCGACCCGGTCATCGGGCGCGAGAAGGAGATCGAGCGGGTCATGCAGGTGCTGTCCCGCCGTACCAAGAACAACCCGGTCCTGATCGGTGAGCCCGGCGTCGGCAAGACCGCCGTCGTCGAGGGCCTCGCCCAGGCCATCGTCAAGGGCGAGGTGCCCGAGACCCTCAAGGACAAGCACCTCTACACCCTCGACCTCGGCGCGCTGGTCGCCGGCTCCCGCTACCGCGGTGACTTCGAGGAGCGCCTGAAGAAGGTGCTCAAGGAGATCCGCACCCGCGGCGACATCATCCTGTTCATCGACGAGCTGCACACGCTCGTCGGTGCGGGTGCCGCCGAGGGCGCCATCGACGCGGCTTCGATCCTGAAGCCGATGCTGGCCCGCGGCGAGCTGCAGACCATCGGTGCCACCACGCTGGACGAGTACCGCAAGCACCTGGAGAAGGACGCGGCCCTCGAGCGCCGCTTCCAGCCCATCCAGGTCGCCGAGCCCTCGCTCCCGCACACGATCGAGATCCTCAAGGGTCTGCGCGACCGGTACGAGGCCCACCACCGCGTCTCCATCACGGACGAGGCGCTGGTCCAGGCCGCGACGCTGGCCGACCGCTACATCTCGGACCGCTTCCTTCCCGACAAGGCGATCGACCTGATCGACGAGGCGGGCTCCCGGATGCGCATCCGCCGGATGACGGCCCCGCCGGACCTCCGCGAGTTCGACGAGAAGATCGCCGGTGTCCGCCGGGACAAGGAGTCCGCGATCGACTCGCAGGACTTCGAGAAGGCCGCGTCCCTGCGCGACAAGGAGAAGCAGCTCCTCGCCGCGAAGGCCAAGCGCGAGAAGGAGTGGAAGGCCGGCGACATGGACGTCGTCGCCGAGGTCGACGGCGAGCTGATCGCCGAGGTCCTCGCGACCGCCACCGGCATCCCGGTCTTCAAGCTGACCGAGGAGGAGTCCTCGCGTCTGCTGCGCATGGAGGACGAGCTCCACAAGCGGGTCATCGGCCAGGTCGACGCCGTCAAGGCGCTGTCGAAGGCGATCCGTCGTACGCGTGCGGGCCTCAAGGACCCGAAGCGTCCCGGTGGTTCGTTCATCTTCGCCGGCCCGTCCGGTGTCGGTAAGACCGAGCTGTCCAAGGCGCTCGCCGAGTTCCTCTTCGGTGACGAGGACGCGCTGATCTCCCTCGACATGTCGGAGTTCAGCGAGAAGCACACGGTCTCGCGTCTCTTCGGTTCGCCCCCCGGCTACGTGGGCTACGAAGAGGGCGGCCAGCTGACGGAGAAGGTGCGGCGCAAGCCGTTCTCGGTGGTCCTCTTCGACGAGGTCGAGAAGGCCCACCCGGACATCTTCAACTCGCTGCTCCAGATCCTGGAGGACGGTCGTCTGACCGACTCCCAGGGCCGGGTCGTGGACTTCAAGAACACGGTCATCATCATGACGACCAACCTCGGCACCCGGGACATCTCCAAGGGCTTCAACCTGGGCTTCGCGGCCTCGGGCGACAAGAAGTCCAACTACGAGCGCATGAAGAACAAGGTCTCGGACGAGCTCAAGCAGCACTTCCGGCCCGAGTTCCTCAACCGCGTCGACGACGTGGTCGTCTTCCCGCAGCTGACGCAGGAGGACATCCTGCGGATCGTCGACCTGATGATCGGCAAGGTCGACGAGCGCCTCAAGGACCGGGACATGGGCATCGAGCTCTCCCAGTCCGCCAAGGAGCTGCTGTCCAAGAAGGGTTACGACCCCGTCCTGGGCGCGCGGCCGCTGCGTCGCACGATCCAGCGCGAGGTCGAGGACACGCTCTCGGAGAAGATCCTCTTCGGCGAGCTGCGCCCCGGTCACATCGTCGTCGTGGACACGGAGGGCGAGGGCGAGACCCAGACCTTCACCTTCCGCGGCGAGGAGAAGTCGGCGCTGCCGGACGTTCCGCCTATTGAGCAGGCGGCCGGCGGGGCTGGGCCGAATCTGAGCAAGGACGCGTAAGCCTTAGTGCGATGCGTGGGAAGGGACCGGTGCCTTTGGGCGCCGGTCCCTTCTCTTGTCCTAGGGTCGGCCCACGTTGATCCGGGTGCCTGGGAAGAGTTCGGCGTAGCGGTCGATGAGTTCGCTGGGTGGGAGCTCGAGTGTCACCGAGCGCAGGCCCGGAAGCCGGGACGCCAGGTCGGACAACTCCTCGTCGCCGTATATCGCCGTTATCCGAAGCGAGCGCAGTCCGTTCAGATCGGCGACGTCGCTGCAGCTGAGACGAACGAGCGCCCAGGCGTACGGCCTGGACGTCGTCCATGTGCAGGTCGCCGAGGGCGAGGAGGCGGGCGGTCACGGCGTCGGTGACCGCAGGCTCCTCGTCGGCGGGGAAGGGCGGTTCGCCGCGGGAGTCCGTCGCCGCGCCGACCAGCCGGCGGGCCAGTGCGCGGACCTCCTTCTCGCCCAGCGTCCGCTTCTCGCCGCGGAAAGAGACCAGGGCGGTCAGGCGTACCGGCTTGTCGACGAGGCCCGCTCCCGGGGCGTCCGCCACGAAGAGTTTCCGTACGAGCGAGGCCACCAGGCCGGACGCGAGCTTGCTGCCGAGTACCGCCGGATCCATCCGCCCCACCCCCGTGATCACGCGAACGAGGGTGAGGCTACCCGGAGTCGAGCGGGACGACTCAGGACAGCTGGCCGTCGTAGTCCGGGAGCTTGTACGTCTTCTCGGCGTGGCCGCCCGACAGGTCGGTGGCGTTGTTGCCGATGTTCGCGATGATCGTGTAGCCCTTGTTCTCGATGGCGACGCGCTGGGCGGTCTTGTAGGCGGCGACGTCCTTGAAGAGGTCGATGAAGCCGCGGACGTAGAGGCCGGAGACGTCGTAGCCGACGTGATCGAGGTTGTAGTCGGTGAACGAGTAGATGATGCCGGGGCGGGCCGTCACGAAGAAGAGGGATACGCCGTGGTCCTGGGCGTACTCCGCCACGTCCAGGACCGGCTCGTTGGCCGGCTGGGGGTAGCTGAAGCCGAAGTCGGTCTCCAGGGTGGTGTTGTCGATGTCGAAGACGATGGCCTGCTTCTCGCCCGGCTTGGCGGCGGCGATCCGCTGCTTCAGGTACGGCAGCGCCTGGTCCATCACCGCCCGGCAGTCCTGCTGCCAGGTGGTGTAGCCGACGTCTTCGGTGGTCGCGGCCTCGGCCGGGGCGGCCAGTGACACGAGGGCCGCCGTGGAGACGGCGGTGACGGCCATACGGCGCACCAAGGGGCGTCGGTTCGTCATCTGGGGGGGGTCCTCTCACGTCAGTAACGCTGCCGTTGTCGGGTGCATGCTCGTCGGCGTGGGTGGCGCGAGGGGAACCGTAGGGTTACTGGAGGGTAAGTGCCAAGAGGTGTGCGTCACATGATTTCGGGGCCGGGGGCGGGAAGGCCTCGATGGCCGGTGATATGACGCACAGGCGATTTGTCCGTTACTAGGGCGAATAGTGGATAGCCCAGATTGGGCAAAAAGGACTTTTATCCCGAAACTGCTAGGCGGGTTATGCCGTCATGGGCGGATTCATTCCAGATACGTGTTCTGTCAAGAAGCGGGAACTTTTGGGGTGAAGTACTAGCTTCCGTCGTAGATCGGCGGTTTGGGGCTTGCGGGGCCTCGGGGTTACCAAGGGATGCCCCATCCGGCAGCGGCTTGTGCGCCGGGTGGCTTTTCTGTCCCCGTCCCCATGAGGTTTCGATGTCCCAGCGCGTTTCATCCCGTTCTTCCCGTACGTCCGTGCTCCGCACCCGTGCCGCCGTGGTGGCCGTCGGTCTGGGGGCCGCGGCCGTGCTGGGGACCGGGGTCGCGGCGGCCGCGGAGACCGGCAAGACCGTCTCCTGGGTCGACCCGGTCAAGAAGTACAAGCTCAGCGCGAGCTTCGCGCAGTCCGGCGCCCTGTGGCAGTCCACCCACAGCGGGCAGGACTTCGCCGTGGCCAGCGGTACCCAGGTCGTCGCCGCGCACGGCGGGACCGTCGTCAAGGCCGGCGGCAACGGGGCCGGTGACGGCTCGGCGTACGGCAATGCCATCGTCATCAAGCACGCCAACAAGACCTACTCGCAGTACGCCCACCTCTCGCGCATCGACGTGAAGGTCGGTCAGGTCGTCAGGACCGGCCAGCGCATCGCCCTGTCCGGCAACACGGGCAACTCCAGCGGCCCGCACCTGCACTTCGAGATCCGTACGACCGCCAACTACGGCTCGGCGATCGACCCCGTGGCCTTCCTGCGCACCAAGGGCGTGACCGTCTAAGGCCGTCCAGGGCCGTCTAGGGCTTCTTGCGGGTGCCTTCGTGGGCCTGGGTCACCAGGTCCGACGCCACCTCCAGGACCGCCCTGCGCTTCTCCTCGGGGTCGCCCGCGAGGTCCTGGAGGAAGAACATCCCGGCGTGCAGGGTGAAGATCGCGCTGGTGTAGCGGACCTGGTCGACCAGGTCCGCCGCCGGGTCGATCATGATGTCGCGCAGCCCCTGCATGCGCTCCTTGAAGGTCTCGCCGACCCGCAGTTCCCGTACGGCCGCCTGGTTCTCCTGCATGAAGCGGAAGAGGGGGGTGGCGTTGGCGAGGATGCCGCTGTAGCGCCGTACGATCTCCTGCTTCGTCTCCAGGGTGTGCGGCTGCTGCCTGCCCCACTCGATCAGGTCGAGGATCGGCTGGGTCAGATCGTCGAAGATGCTGACCAGGATCTCTTCCTTGGTCTTGAAGTGGTAGTAAAGCGCCGCTTTGGTGACGTCCAGGCTCTCGGCGATCTCGCGCAGGGAGGTCTTCTCGTAGCCCTGCTCGGCGAAGAGATCGAGCGCCACGTCCTGGATGCGCTGGCGGGTGTCCCCGCGGCGCCGCTGCTTGGTGCCGTCCATGGTGCCGCCCATTCTCCGTGAAGCCATCGGCTTTGAACAAAACTTACTTGACGCCCGGCTAGTTACGGGGCTACCTTCCCCAGTGTAGTCAACTTGCCGGGCGGCAAGTAAGTAGCTGGGGGAGTGGGAGTGATGGCGGACACACAGACAGCGGTCGAGCCGGAGGACGACAAGCCACCGAAGAGCGTGCGGGTCGTCCTGCTCGCACTGATGATCACGATGATGCTGGCGATGCTCGACAACATGATCGTGGGCACCGCGATGCCGACGATCGTCGGTGAGCTGGGCGGGCTCGAGCATCTCTCCTGGGTCGTGACGGCGTATACGCTGGTGACCGCGGCCTCCACCCCGCTGTGGGGGAAGATCGGTGACATGTACGGGCGCAAGGGCGTCTTCATGTCGTCGATCGTGCTCTTCCTGATCGGGTCGGCGCTCAGTGGCATGGCCCAGGACATGGGACAGCTCATCGGGTTCCGGGCCGTTCAGGGCCTTGGCGCCGGTGGTCTGATGGTCGGTGTCATGGCGATCATCGGTGACCTCATTCCGCCGCGGGAGCGGGGCAAGTACCAGGGCATGATGGCCGGCGTCATGGCGCTCGCCATGATCGGCGGACCGCTGGTCGGCGGCACCATCACCGACCACTGGGGCTGGCGCTGGGCCTTCTACATCAACCTGCCGCTCGGTGTCGTCGCGCTCGCCGCGATCAGCGCCGTGCTGCATCTGCCGAAGAAGCGGGCCGAGGCACGCATCGACTACCTCGGTGCCGGGCTGCTGACGGTGGGCATCACCGCGATCGTGCTGGTCACCACGTGGGGCGGTACGGAGTACGCCTGGTCCTCCGCGCGGATCATGGAGCTCATCGGCATCGGTGTCGCCGCGCTGATCGGGTTCGTGTTCTGGCAGACCAAGGCCGCCGAGCCGGTCGTGCCGCTGCACATCTTCCGCAGCCGCAACTTCACGCTGATGTCCCTCATCGGCTTCATCACCGGGTTCGTGATGTTCGGTGCGACGCTGTTCCTGCCGCTGTACCAGCAGTCCGTGCAGGGTGCGTCCGCGACCAACTCCGGGCTGCTGCTCCTTCCGATGCTCGGTGCGATGCTCGTGACGTCGATGGTGGCGGGGCGGGTGACCACGAACACCGGGCGGTACAAGGTGTTCCCGGTCGTCGGCGGTGCGCTGATGGTCGTCGGGCTGTACCTGCTGTCGCTGATGGACACGGAGACCTCGCGGCTCACGTCCGGGGTGTACATGGCCGTCGTCGGGCTCGGTATGGGCTGTCTGATGCAGATCACCATGCTGGTCGCGCAGAACAGCGTCGAGATGAAGGACATGGGCGTCGCCTCCTCGTCCACGACTCTCTTCCGTACGCTCGGTTCCTCCTTCGGCGTGGCGATCATGGGCGCGCTGTTCAACAGCCGGGTCCAGGACGTCATGGCCGAGCGGGCCGGGGCGATCGGGGCGAAGGTGACCGAGTCGTCCGCGCAGCTGGATGCGGCGAGTCTGGCGAAGCTGCCGGATGCGGCGCGTGAGGCGTATCAGCATGCGGTGTCGTCCGGTACGCACTCGGCGTTCCTGCTGGGGGCTGTGGTGGCGGTGCTGGCGCTGGTCGCGGCGGTGTTCGTGAAGGAGGTTCCGCTGAAGGGGGCGGGGCCCAAGGAGGAGACGGAGGAGGCGGCGGCGCCGATGCAGGTCGTCGAGGCCGTCTGATCCGAATCTGAGCTGAAGGCCCCCCGGCTGGTGTCCGCCCCGGGGGGTCTTCGCGTTTTTCCTCGCCCCCGCCGCCCCTACCCGTCCCATCCTCCAGGGGCACCGCCCCTTCGACCCCGGCCCCCGGGGGCTCTGCCCCCAGACCCCGTCGGCCCTGAAGGGGCCTCGTCCTCAAACGCCGGACAGGCTGAAAGACACGGGCGGCGCTGAGGGGGCGAGGGTGGGTGGGGGATGGGGGATGCGGGGCCTTGTTCTCGGGCGCCGGGCGGGCTGGAAGACATGGGCGGCGCTGAGCGGTGTGGGTGGGTGGGGGATGGGGGATGCGGGGCCTTGTTCTCGGGCGCCGGGCGGGCTGGAAGACATGGGCGGCGCTGGGGGGCGTGGGTGGATGGGGGATCGGGATGGCAGAGCCTCGCCCTCAAACGCCGGGCGGGCTGGAAGGCATGGGCCGACGCTGAGCGGCGCGGGTGGGGATTGGGATGGCGAAGCCTTGTTCTCGGGCGCCGGACAACGCCGTCGGTCCTGGGACGGCGGGCGGGCCGCGGTCCGGCGCTACGGCATCATCGGGTAGCTTCCCGTGTTTGTCGGGGCGTGTTCCGGTAGCCACAGGACGGCCACCGCGCCCTCTGCGGGAACTCCGTCGGGTGCGCCCGGGGGGCGGATGTTGCGGAAGGTGAGGCGGGCGCCGAGGACCCGGGCCTGGCCGGCGGCGATGGTGAGGCCGAGGCCGTGGCCGTGGCCCGCGCGGTCGCTGCTGCCGGTGCGGAAGCGGCTCGGTCCGTCGGCGAGGAGGTCCTCGGGGAACCCGGGGCCGTGGTCGCGGACCCGGATGACCCGGCCCTCGACGGTGACCTGGATGGGCGGTCTGCCGTGCCGGGCGGCGTTGGCGAGCAGGTTGAACAGCACCCGCTCCAGGCGCCGCGGGTCCGTCGTGACCATCGACTCGTGCACCACCCGGACGTCGATCTCCGGGTCCTTCGCCATCACCCGCCGGGCGACGAACTCGCCCAGCAGGATGTCCTGGAGCTCCGCCCGCTCGGACGCGCTGTCCAGCCGGGCCACCTCCAGGACGTCCTCGACGAGGGTGCGCATGGCCTTCGCCCGGTCCAGGACCAGCTCGGTCGGCCGGCCAGGGGGGAGGAGCTCGGCCGCCGTGAGCAGGCCGGTCACCGGTGTCCGCAGCTCGTGCGCGATGTCCGCGGTGACCCGCCGCTCCGCCTCCAGGCGCTGCTCCAGCGCCTCCCGCATGGCGTCCACGGCGCTCGCGAGGTCGTCCGTCTCGTCCCGTACGACCCCGCCGATCGCGTCCCGCACCCGCACGTTCGTCTCACCGCTCGCGACCTCGTTGGCGGCGGCCGCGGCCTTGCGCAGCCGGCTCGACAACCGGCCCCCGATGAGCACGCCGAGCGCGCTGCCGCCGAGGACGACCGCGATGGAGCCGATCACCAGGGCCTGGTCCAGGTCATTGAGGATGTCGGTGCTGCGGTCGGTGAACCCGGTGTGCAGGGACAGCACATTGCCGTCCTTGGCCGGTACGGCCGCCCAGATGTCCGGCATCCCGCCCGGCCCGTCCGTCACATAGGTCGCCCGGCGTCCCTGCTCGACCTTGTGCCGCAGCGGCATCGGCAGCGACGAGTCGTTCTTCTCGACGTGCGGGAAGTTCGCCAGGCCGGTCTTCTCGTAGTTGTTCTGGGCGATCTGGATGCGTTCGTCGGCGAGGTCGCGGGCGTTGTCCAGCATCGAGACCCGGGCGGCGTTGTGCACGACCAGGCTCAGCGCGATCGCGACCAGCGCGCCGACGAGCGCGATGGCCGCGCTGAGCTTCCACCTCAGTCCCGTACGGATGCCCGTACGCTCCAGCCGCGCCGGGACCAGGCGCCGAAGATTCCCCCGCATGTCCGCCCCGCTCAGGCCTTCAACTTGTAGCCGAAACCGCGGACCGTCTCGATCCGGTCCTGGCCGATCTTCGTACGCAGTCGCTGCACATGGACGTCGACGACGCGGGTGTCACCGCCCCAGCCGTAGTCCCACACCCGCTCCAGGAGCTTGTCCCGCGACAGGACCGTGCCCGGCGCGGAGGAGAACTCCAGGAGCAGCCGCATCTCGGTCGGGGTGAGGGCCACCGGCTCCCCGGCCCGGCGCACCTCCATACCGTCGGTGTCGATCTCCAGCTCGCCGAAGGTCAGCACCCCGCCGTCGGCCGCGGCGCCGCTCTCCTCGGACCGGTCACCGCCGCCCGCGTGCCCGAAGCGGCGCAGCACCGCGCGGATACGGGCGACCAGCACGGCACCGTCGAACGGCTTGGTGACGTAGTCGTCGGCGCCCGCCTCCAGGCCCAGCACCACGTCGATGGAGTCCGCGCGCGCCGACAGCATGATCACCGGGACGGTCGACTCGTCCCGGATCCGCCGGCACAGGCTGACGCCGTCCAGCCCCGGGACCATGACGTCCAGCAGGGCGATGTCCGGGCGGTCGGCGCGGAACGCCTCCAGGCCCGACAGCCCGTCGGGCATGGCGGTGACCGCGAAGCCGTCCCGCTCCAGGGCGAGTTGGGTGGCCTCGCGGATGACGTCGTCGTCCTCGACGAACAGAACGTGGGTCTGGTCTGCCATCCCGCTGCTCTCTGTCCTCGTGTCGCTGTCTAGGTGTCGCTGTGCAGGTGTCGCTGTCGATGGGGGAGTCGTGGTGCCGTTGACAAGTGATCGGATCGTAGGCCCCGATCGGTTCACTCCGAAGGCGACGGGGTCGGTCCGAGGTCGCCGAGCTCATTGTGCGCGTACCGCACTTTGACGAAGTGACCCGCCGACGACCACCGGTAGGTGATCACATCCTCGCCGGACGGGCTCGACACCGGGTCGCCCTTCTCGTACAGCTGCCTGCTCACCACCAGGTTGCCGCTGCTGTCGATCTCGGCGTAGACCGGGGACTCCTCGGCGCTGAACACGTTCTCGTACGCGCCACGCTCCTCGTGGTACACGTACGAGCCGACACCGACGCCGTCGCCGCAGGTCAGCACGTTGACCACGATGTCGTCCGACGAACCTCCGGTCAGATCGCCGTAGGCGACGTCGAGCGGGTACTCGTCCGCGACGCACGGCTTGAGGTCGTCCTTGACCTCCGCCGAGACCAGCGGGTCGCTCTTGACCAACTTGACCGCTGCCGTGTGGCCCAGCGAGTCGGAGTCGGAGTCGTCATCGGGGTCGGACGTGAAGGCGGAGGGCGCGGAGGCGGGGGCGCTGGAGGACGTGGCCGAGGGCGCGGCGGCCCCGGCCGCCATGTCGGTGCTCGACGAGGACTCGGCGAACGCCGGTCCCTCGTCACGGGTGCCGGTGCCGCCGGTGGCGCAGGCGGAGACGAAAAGGGCGAGGGCGGCGAGCACGGCCACCGCCGTGAACGCCGCCTGCGAAGTGCCCCGGCCCGGTGAGGGGTCCGCGTCGGTCAGGCCGCCGTGCAACGCTCCCGCTCCTCACGCTCCAGCGCGCGTGCGTCCAGATCACGGCTCTCCAGCTCCTCGCGGAGCCTGGCGAGGGCCCGGTGCAGCGTGCTCTTGACCGTTCCGGCCGACATGCCGAGCGCGGCGGCCGTCTCCTCCGTGGACATCTGCTCCCAGTGTCGCAGCACGACCACGCTGCGCTGTTTCGGGGCGAGCACTTTCATGATGTCCATCAGCAGGGCGCGGTCCGCGTGCTGCTCGGTGGCGTCGTCGACCGAGGCGTCCGGGAGCTGCTCGGTCGGCACCTCCTCCAGCTTGCGGGCCCGCCACCACTCGGTACGGGTGTTGATCATGACCCGGCGCAGGTAGGCGTCCGCGAGCCGCTTGTCCGCGATGCCGTCCCAGCGGTGGTACGTCCGTGCCAGCGCCGTCTGCAGGAGGTCCTGGGCATCGACCGGGTCCGGGACCAGGCGACGGGCGCTGCGCAGCAACGCGTCCTGCCGGGTGCGCACGTACTCCTCGAACTCGAGCACCTCGCCCTGCGCCATGATCGACCGCCTCCATCCCCGTTTCCGACCCGCCCGCTGCCGGTTCTCCATTGCCTGTGTGCCGCGCTCTCCTGCGGTACGCCAATGAAGCTACGGAGCGGTTGTCACGGGGCTGTGCGGGCCAGCGCGCGGCCAGCGCTCGGCTGTCCGTCGGTTGTGTAACGGAAGCAGGAAAGGGGTAAACCGGCGCTCCGAATAGCGCCGGTTCAGGGTGATTTGGCCGTGTGGAGTGGTGCTGTTACGTCAACGGCAGCCGATACAAACCACCGGACAGGGGCTCGACAAGTCCGTCCGCGACGAGTCCGTCGAGCGCCCGAGCGCGCTGCACCGGCTCGTGCCACACCCGGTCGAGCGCGGCCTGCGGCACGGGCGCGTGGGCCTCGCGCAGGACGGCGAGGAGCTTGCCGCGGACCTGGCGGTCGGTACCGGCGTACGTCTGTCCGCGCCGCGCCGGACCGTCGTGCTCCGGCTTGCCCGCGAGCCGCCAGGCGCACTGGGCGGCGATCGGACAGTGGTGGCAGGACTCGTTCCTGGCGGTGCACACCAGCGCGCCGAGCTCCATGGAGGCGGCGGCCCAGCGGGCGGCCGTCCGCTCCTCCTTCGGCAACAGGGCGCGGGCCAGCTTGCGTTCGGCGGCGGTGGTGGCGTTCGGCGGGTACTGCACGCCGGTGACGGCCCGCGCGAAGACGCGGCGGACATTGGTGTCGAGGACGGCGTGCCGCTGTCCGTACGCGAAGGAGGCGACCGCCGCGGCCGTGTACTCCCCGATGCCGGGCAGTGCGAGGAGCTGGGCGTGGTCGGTGGGTACGTCGCCGCCGTGCCGTTCGGTTATCGCGACGGCCGCCCCGTGCAGGCGCAGGGCGCGACGCGGATAGCCGAGCCGGCCCCACGCGCGTACGGCCTCACCGGGGGCCTCCTTCGCGAGGTCGGCGGGGCGCGGCCAGCGGGCCAGCCACTGCTCGTAGACCGGCAGGACGCGGCTGACCGGCGTCTGCTGCAACATGAACTCGCTGACCATCACCCCCCATGGCCCGGCTTCCGGGCGTCGCCACGGCAGATCGCGGGCGTGCTCGTCGAACCAGTCGATGACGGGGGTGTGCAGGTGCTCTCCGCCGGGAGGCCCGGAGAGGGTGTCGGAGGGGCTGCTGTGCGGGGGCTTCGTGGGCGCAGTCATGGCCTTCCGATCCTGCCATGCGGGGGAGGGGGCGCGGGGGAAGCGCCACCCCCAGGGGTACGGCGGGGAGGGGCGCGTGGGGGCAGTGCTGGGGAGAGGACGGCGTCCGACGAGCGGAAGTGGTGCGTTTCGGCGGTGTGCCGTACCCACGTACGAGTGTCATGCGGAAGAGCGGTAATGTCACAGAGGGTAGGCGACTGGCTGAAACCGTCACGCCCCGCGATCATGATGTGCCCGAGCTCGTGAAGGCGGCCGTGTGAACCGCCGTCTCCGGAATGATGATCCGGAAAAGTTGTGGTCCCCGGCGGCGGGTAGGCGCGGCGAAGGCGCCGATCTCTCGTACAGTTTGCGCCGTGGGATCTCTGCGCAATCCGGTCGGGCCGCTTCCCTCCACCATCTACTGGCGACGGAGGGCCGTACTGCTGTCCGTGCTGGCCCTGTTGGCGTTGCTGATCGCCTGGGTGGTCTCCTCGGGCGGCGGTGGAGGCAAGAACGGTGCCGACGGGTCCAGCGACAAGAATCCCTCGCCTTCGACCATCACGCCGGGGCCGACCGGCTCCGGGCCGGCGATCAGTCAAGCGCCGGGCGGGCGCGACGAGTCGACGCCGGGCGGGGACTCCGGGGGAACGGAATCGGGGTCGGACGGCGGGTCCGGTGAGGGCTCCTCGACTTCCGGTACGGGGTCCGGCTCCGGTGGGTCCGAAGGCGCGGCCGGTGGCGGTGCCGGCGGCGGTACGGGCAGCGGGGTCGGGCAGGACGACACCCTTCCGGCGGGGTCCGGGGTGCCCAACTGCACCGCGGGATCCGTGAAGTTGACCGTGAGCAGCCTCCGCAACGGGTACGGGCCCGGCGAGACGCCGGCGCTGCTGCTGACCGCGGCGAACTCCTCCGGGGGTGACTGCAAGGTCGATCTCGGGCCGAAGAGCGCGGTGTTGACGATTACCGAGGCGGCCGAGGACGACGAGTACTGGTCCTCCGCGGACTGCCCGAAGGCCGCGGCGAGTCTGGTGTTCCGGGTGCCCGCGGGGAGCAGCATCACGTACACCGTGAAGTGGGACCGCAAGCCGAGTGCTCCGCAGTGTGCGACGCCGTCGGCGGGGTCCGCGGGTGCGGGGACGTATCTCGTGGAGTTGGCCGCGCCGGGGTACGCGAAGGTGCAGACGTCGTTCGTATTGGAGAGCGACTGATGTAGGGGTGCGGGTGGTTGTCGGTCGGCTGCGGCGGCGCTGTGGTTGTTCGCGCCCACGCGGCGGAGCCGCACATCAATACAGCCCCGCGCCCCTTGCCCGCGCCCCTTGGGTGGCTACACGTACCGTTCCAGGATCGAGCTCTCCGCCAACCGCGACAGGCCCTCTCGTACGCTCCTTGCCCGCGCCTCGCCGACCCCGTCCACCGTCTGCAGGTCGTCCACGCTCGCGGCCAGCAGCTTCTGCAGGCCCCCGAAGTGTTCCACCAGGCGGTCGATGATCGCGCCCGGCAGCCTCGGCACCTTCGCCAGCAGCCGGAAGCCTCGCGGCGAGACCGCCGAGTCCAGCGCCTCCGGAGAGCCGGTGTAGCCCAACGCCCGTGCCACCGTGGACAGTTCGAGGAGCTCGGCGTGGCTGAGAGCGTTGAGCTCGTACAGGGCCTCGTCGACCGTGCGGGAGCGCTTGGCCGTGGGCTCGGGGACGTAGTCGCGGACCACCAGCTCGCGCTCGGGCTCCACGCCGGCGATCAACTCGTCGAGCTGGAGGGAGAGGAGACGTCCGTCCGTGCCGAGTTCGAGCACGTACTCGGCGATCTCCGTCGCGATACGGCGGACCATCTCGAGGCGCTGCGCCACCGCCGACACGTCCCGGACCGTCACGAGGTCCTCGATCTCCAGCGCTGACAACGTTCCCGCGACCTCGTCCAGGCGGAGCTTGTAGCGCTCCAGGGTCGCCAGGGCCTGGTTCGCTCGGGACAGGATCGCCGCCGAGTCCTCCAGGACGCGGCGCTGGCCGTTGACGTAGAGCGCGATCAGACGCATGGACTGGGAGACCGACACCACGGGGAAGTCGACCTGCTTGGAGACACGGTCCGCCGTGCGGTGGCGCGTGCCCGTCTCCTCCGTGGGGATCATCGGGTCGGGCACCAGCTGCACACCCGCCCGCAGGATCTTCGATCCGTCCGTGGAGATCACGATGCCGCCGTCGAGCTTGCACAGCTCACGCAGACGCGTGGCCGTGAACTCGACGTCCAGGACGAAACCGCCCGTGCACATCGGCTCGACGGTCTTGTCGAAACCGAGCACGATGAGTCCGCCCGTGTTGCCGCGGAGAATCCGCTCGAGGCCGTCGCGCAGGGCCGTGCCGGGTGCCACGGCGCTCAGTGAGGCGCGCATCAGGCCCTCGGCACCGGAGCTCCCACCGGACTTTCCGGGAGCTGCTGCCCGGTCGTTGGCTGCCACTGCACTCCTCCGGTCGCAGGTTCTGGGACGCTCCCGTTTCGCACCTTCGGTTCGTACGGACGGGCGAGACCAGGGCAAAGTCTACCGGCGCTCCTCCTCGTCCCGTGGGGCGTCTCGCCGACGCGACCGCGGAAGGACCCTCAGAGCCTCTCCTATGTCGGCGACTTCCAGGACCTTCATACCGGCGGGGATCTTGCCCGGGTCGCCCGGCACGAGTGCGTGGGTGAAGCCCAGACGGTGTGCCTCGGCGAGTCGGCGCTGGACCCCCGTGACCCGTCTGACCTCGCCCGCAAGGCCTACTTCGCCGATCGCGACGAGGTTCTTGGGCAGCGGGCTGTCGCTCGCCGCCGACGCCAGCGCGAGGGCGATGGCGAGATCCGCGGCCGGCTCCGACAGCTTCACTCCGCCGACCGTCGCGGAGTAGATGTCCCTCTTGCCGAGTGCACTGATCCTGCCTCGCTGCTCCAGGACGGCGAGCATCATCGAGACGCGGGAGGTCTCCAGACCCGAGGTCGTGCGGCGGGGCGAGGGGATCTGCGAGTCGACGGTGAGGGCCTGGACTTCGGCGACCAGCGGGCGGCGGCCCTCCAGGGTGACCGTCAGACAGGTGCCGGGGACCGGTTCGTCACGACGGGTCAGGAAAAGTCCGCTCGGGTCGGTAAGGCCGGTAATGCCCTCGTCGTGCAGTTCGAAGCAGCCGACCTCGTCCGTCGCTCCGTACCGGTTCTTGACGCCGCGGACCAGCCGCAGGCGCGCGTGCCGGTCGCCCTCGAAGGAGAGCACCACGTCCACGAGGTGCTCCAGCAGACGCGGGCCCGCGATGGCGCCGTCCTTGGTGACATGGCCGACGAGGAGGGTGGACATGCCGCGGTCCTTGGAGGCGCGGATCAGGGCGCCCGCCACCTCCCGCACCTGGGCCATGCCGCCGGGGGCGCCGTCGATCTCGGGGGACGCGATCGTCTGGACGGAGTCGAGGATCAGCAGGGACGGCTTCACCGCGTCCAAGTGGCCCAGGACCGCGGCCAGGTCGGTCTCCGCGGCGAGGTACAGATGGTCGTCGATGGCCTTGATGCGGTCGGCGCGCAGCCGGACCTGGCTGGCCGACTCCTCACCCGTGACGTACAGGGTGCGGTGCTCGTCGCTCGCCGACTTGGCCGCCACGTCGAGGAGGAGGGTCGACTTTCCCACGCCGGGCTCGCCCGCCAGCAGGACGACCGCGCCGGGGACGAGTCCGCCGCCGAGCACCCGGTCCAGCTCGGGTACGCCGGTGGAGCGGGCGGTGGCCGTGCGGCCGTCGACCTGGCCGATGGGCACGGCGGAGGTGGTGACGCGGCCCGGGGCCGTCGTACGCACCGCGGGCGCGCCGTACTCCTCGACGGTGCCCCACGCCTGGCATTCGGGGCAGCGGCCGAGCCACTTCGCCGTCTGCCAGCCGCACTCCGTGCAGCGGTAGGCGGGTCGGTCCTTGGCGGTCTTCGTACGGGCAGCCATGCACGAACCGTAACGGGCGACACTGACAACGCCTGTCGGTGACCGTGAGCGCCCGATGTCATCCGGCCACCGAGGTCAAGAACAAGCCACGGAATCAGGGGTTCCTGTCCCCTTATGAGGGATCGTTTCACCCGTACGAAGTAAAAGTGCTCAAGGGGGAAGAAGGGGCCATCGCCCGCGCCCTACGGTCCACGGGTGATGAGCAGCAGTCCGGAGACCTCGACCCGCACCACCGGCGCGCACCGGGCGCAACGGGAGGAGCGTGACCGCGGCGCGGCGCGCACGCTGGCGCAGCGTCCGCCGGCGCGCTACGAGCCGTATCTGGACGGCCTGTTCACCTACTGCCTGTCCGTGCTGTGCGACCACGACGCGGCCACCGCCGCGCTCGGTGACGTCCTCGCGCTCGCCGAGCGCCGCCGCGGTCCGGAGGCGGCCGGGGACCGCCGGGCCTGGCTGTACGCGCTGGCCCGCTGGGCGTGTCTGCGCAAGCTCGCCGAGGCCAAGCAGAAACGTCATGCCGGCCACGCGGCAGGGCGGCACCACGGCGAGCGGCAGGCGGCCCCGCCCGTCTCCGAGGAGGCCCAGGAGGAGCGACGGCGCGAACTCGCCCTGCTGGCCTGGCCGGAGGCCGCCGGCACCACCCCGGAGCAGCGCGAGGCGCTGGAACTCGCCGTACGCCACCATCTCGCCGCCCATGAGGTCGCCGCCGTCCTCGGCATGGACCCGGCCGCCGCCCGTGAACTGCTCGCCTCCGCCGCCTGCGAGGTCGAGCGCACACGCGCGGCCCTCGCCGTCGTGGAGACCGGCACCTGTCCGAGCGTCGCCCGCCTCACCGGCGACCACCAGCTGGTGATCGGCACGGCCCTGCGCCGCGAGCTCGTACGGCATGTCGACGACTGCCCGCGCTGCCGCCGTACCGCCGGGCGCGCGGTCGCCGGCCGCTGGCCCGGGGCGACGATCACCCCCTCCGAGCTGCCCGTCCTCGAGGCCCCGCGCGCGACGCTGCACGTCGCCATGGCGCACTTCACCCGTGCGTCCGCCCCCCGCTTCGACCGGCGCGGCTTCCCGATGGACCCCAAGGACCGCGCGGCCCGCCGCGACCGCCTACGCGCGCGTGCCGTCACGACGACCGTCGTCGCCACCGTCGTGGCAGCCCCCGTGCTCGCCCTGTGGGCCGCCTACCGGGGCACCCCCACCGCCGAGGGCGCCGAGGGGCGCTCGGCCAGCGCCAGCGAGGCGCACGGCCCCGACAGCCTGGACGGCGAGGTCGCGGGCGGCTACGAGAACGCGGGAAACGCCAGCACCCGGCCCGCCGGCCGCTTCACCAAGGGCGACAAACCCGACGTATCAGTGAAGGTCATCAGTGTCACGGGCGCCGGAAGGAAGGGCGCCGGACAGCTGGAGGTCGCGGCCGGCAACAGCGGCGACACCACACTGATCACCCTCACCGCCACCGGCGACACCCCGGTCCGCTGGTCCGCGAGCACCGGCGCCGGCTGGCTCTACCTCAGCCAGTCCTCGGGAACCCTCGAACCCGGCGAATCGTTGACGATCAAGGTGTACGTCGACCAACTGCGCGAGCCGTCCGGCCACTGGAGCGCGCGCGTGGCCGTCTCACCCGCCGGCGCCGTCGTCTCCATCGAGGGCTACGGCACCGCGCCCACCCCGACCGACCCCGGCACCCCCGTCGACCCTCCCCCGTCCACCCAGGACCCGGACCCGACCCCCACGACCTCGGCCCCCACGGACCCGACCCCCAGCGATCCGCCGCCCTCGACGTCCGACCCGGACCCGACGCCGACGGATCCCACCCCGTCCGACCCGGCGAGCTCGACGCCCCCGCCCGGCGACAGCGGCGACCCGAGCCCGTTCACGTCGTAGCCGTGGACCTAGTGCCGCGGCAGGCAACGTTTGCCCCGTCGCGACGCCCGGCACGCTCCCCCACTGCCTTGAGGGCGTGGGAGGGGCCCCCACTCGCCGCACCGGCCGAAAGCCCAAGTACGTCCAGTGCGAGGGCTTCCGGCCGGCACGCCGAGAGCACGCTCCCCCACCCTCGAACCGCGCTTCGCACGGCTCGGGCGGGAGGGACCCCCACGACGCCGCTCCTTGACGGGCAAACGTTGCCTGCCGCGGCACTAGCCCACCGGGTCGGCCGGATGCGGCGCCAGCAGCGGCAGCTGGGAGGCCAGCCGCTCCTCGCACAGCTCGGCCAGCCGGTCGTAGCCCGCCTTGCCCATCAGCTCGGTCAGCTCCGGCCGGTAGGAGACGTACACCGGGTCGCCCGCGCCGTGCGCCGAGGTCGCCGATGTGCACCACCAGTGCAGATCGTGGCCACCCGGGCCCCAGCCGCGGCGGTCGTACTCACCGATCGACACCTGGAGCACCCGGGTGTCGTCGGGCCGGTCGATCCACTCGTACGTCCGACGCACCGGCAGCTGCCAGCAGACGTCCGGTTTGGTCTCCAGCGGCTCCCGGCCCTCCTTGAGCGCCAGGATGTGCAGCGAGCAGCCCGCGCCGCCGGCGAAGCCGGGCCGGTTCTGGAAGATGCACGAGCCCTTGTAGGGGCGGGTCTGGCGGTCGCCGTCCTCGTCCTCCGAGATCCAGCCGCCCTCCGTGCCCTCGTCGTGGAACTGCCAGATCTCCGGAGTGAGCCTGGCCACATGCCCGGCGACCCGCTTCTCGTCGTCCTCGTCGGAGAAGTGGGCACCCAGAGTGCAGCACCCGTCGGCCGCGCGGCCCGGCTGGATGCCCTGGCAGCCGCTGCCGAAGATGCAGTTCCAGCGAGAGGTCAGCCATGTCAGATCGCACCGGAAGATCTGCTCGTCGTCCGCCGGATCAGGGAACTCCACCCATGCGCGCGCGAAGTCGAGCCCCTTCTCGTCGGCTTCCGGGGCCTGCGTCGACTTCTTCGGTGACTTCACCGGCGACTTCGCCTGCGAAGAACCGCTGGAGGATTTGTCGGCCTTCGCCTTTTTCGTCTTTGGCACGCGTCCAGGGTAAGACGCTTGGCAAGACTCCGGATACGGCCGACCACGCAGGTAGCAGTAGCGTTCCGTACATGAGACTCGGTGTCCTCGACGTGGGATCGAACACGGTGCATCTGCTGGTGGTGGATGCCCACCCCGGCGCGCGCCCGCTGCCCGCGCACTCGCACAAGGTGGAACTGCGCCTTGCCCAACTCCTCGACGAGGGCGGCGCGATCGGCCCCGAGGGTGTCGACAAGCTCATAGGTGTCGTCAAGGAAGCCCTTCAGGCCGCCGAGGACAAGGGCGTCGAGGACCTGCTCCCGTTCGCCACGTCCGCGGTCCGCGAGGCCAGCAACGCCGACGACGTGCTCGCGCGCGTGCACGCCGAGACCGGCGTCGAGCTCCAGGTCCTCACCGGCGCCGAGGAGGCCCGCCTCACCTTCCTCGCCGTCCGCCGCTGGTTCGGCTGGTCCGCCGGGAAGCTGCTGGTCCTCGACATCGGCGGCGGCTCCCTGGAGATCGCGTACGGCATCGACGAGGAGCCCGACACGGCGGTCTCGCTGCCGCTGGGCGCGGGCCGTCTGACGGCGGGCTGGCTGCCCGGCGACCCTCCGGACCCGGAGGCCATAAGGGCGCTACGACGCCATGTCCGCACCCAGATCGCCCGTACCGTCGGCGAGTTCGCCCGCTTCGGCGCCCCCGACCACGTCGTCGCCACGTCCAAGACCTTCAAGCAGCTGGCCCGCCTCGCCGGCGCCGCCCGCTCCACCGAGGGCCTGTACGTCCAGCGCGAGCTGAAGCGGGAGTCCCTGGAGGCGTGGGTGCCGCAGCTGGCGGGGATGACGGTGGCGCAGCGCGCCGAGCTCCCCGGGGTGTCGGAAGGCCGTGCGGGGCAGCTGCTCGCGGGAGCGATGGTGGCCGAGGGCGCGATGGACCTGTTCGGCGTGGAGAACCTGGAGGTCTGTCCGTGGGCGTTGCGGGAAGGCGTCATTCTGCGGCGACTTGATCACATGGGATCGAGTGTGGGCACGTGACGGGTGCGGGGACCCGGAACCCCCGCGCCCGCCTATGGCAATCGCCACAACGGCGAATAGGCGCCCCGCACCCCACCCACCGCAACCCTTAGGCTGACCCCCGTGGCAGAACCAGTCGTACGGATCCCGGATGCGAAGGTCGCGCTCTCCACGGCTTCCGTCTACCCGGAGTCCACGGCGACGGCCTTCGAGATCGCCGCGCGCCTCGGATACGACGGTGTCGAGGTCATGGTGTGGACCGACCCGGTGAGCCAGGACATCGAAGCCCTGCGCCGCCTCTCCGACTACCACCAGATCCCGATCCTCGCCGTACACGCCCCGTGCCTGCTCATCACCCAGCGCGTGTGGTCCACCGACCCCTGGGTCAAGCTCCAGCGCGCCCAGGCGGCCGCCGAGAAGCTCGGGGCGTCCACGGTCGTCGTCCACCCGCCGTTCCGCTGGCAGCGTCAGTACGCCCGCGACTTCGTGAGCGGTATCTGGCGCATGGCGAACGAGACGGACGTCCGCTTCGCCGTCGAGAACATGTACCCCTGGCGCTACCGCGACCGCGAGATGCTCGCGTACGCCCCCGACTGGGACGTGACGAAGGAGGACTACCGTCACTTCACGATCGATCTCAGTCATTCGGCCACGGCCCGTTCCGACGCCATGCAACTGGCCGACCGCATGGGAGACCGCCTCGGCCACGTCCACCTCGCCGACGGCCGGGGCTCGGCCAAGGACGAGCACCTCGTCCCCGGCCGCGGCACCCAGCCCTGCGCCGAGCTGCTGGAACGTCTCGCCCTGACCGGCTTCGACGGTCATGTCGTCATCGAGGTCAACACCCGGCGGGCGATGTCCAGCGCCGAACGTGAGGCCGACCTGGCGGAGGCCCTGGCCTTCACGCGGCTGCATCTGGCCTCCGCGGTGAAGGTGCCGCGGCCGTGACCGGCGTCACCTCGCGCAAACGGGGCCGCCCGCCCGGTACGGAATCGTCCGACACCCGCGACCGCATCCTGACCGCGGCCCGCGAGGAGTTCTCCGAGCGGGGCTACGAGAAGACCTCGGTGCGCGGCATCGCCAAGGCGGCCGGCGTCGACTCGGCCTTGGTCCACCACTACTTCGGCACCAAGGAACAGGTCTTCGAGGCGGCCGTCGAGGTCGCCTTCTCGCCGGCCCTGAAGATGCGGGACGTGGTCCTCGAAGGCCCCATCGAGGGCGCCGGCGAGCGCATGACCCGCTTCGTCTTCGGGCTCTGGGAGAACCCGGTGACCCGCAAGCCGCTGCTCGCGATCATCCGGTCCGCGGTGAACAACGAGGCCGCGGCGGCCGTCTTCCGCCGTCTCGTCGCCACGCAGCTGATGCGCCGGATCGCCGACGAACTCGACACCCCGGACGCGGAACTGCGCGCCGAGCTCGCCGCCGCGCAGCTGGTGGGGGTCGCGATGATGCGGTACGTGATCAGGATCGAGCCGGTCGCCTCGGCGGACGTGGAGCTGATCATCGCGCGGGTGGCGCCGGTGGTCCAGGGGCATCTGACGAACCCGTGAGCGCCTGGTGAGATGAGACGGTCATCCCGCATTCCGGACACTGTGTCCGCCCCCTGGATGACCGGCGTACGCTCGATATCAGCCCTACCTGTCTGAAGGAGCGAGCGACCATGCCCGAGCTGAGGTCCCGCACAGTCACCCACGGCCGCAACATGGCGGGCGCACGCGCCCTTATGCGCGCCTCCGGTGTACCCGGTGCGGACATCGGCCGCAAGCCGATCATCGCGGTCGCCAACAGCTTCACCGAGTTCGTGCCGGGCCACACCCACCTCCAGCCGGTCGGGCGGATCGTCAGCCAGGCGATCGTCGAGGCCGGCGGCATCCCGCGCGAGTTCAACACCATCGCGGTGGACGACGGCATCGCGATGGGCCACGGCGGCATGCTGTACTCCCTGCCCTCCCGCGACCTCATCGCGGACTCGGTCGAGTACATGGTCGAGGCCCACTGCGCGGACGCCCTGATCTGCATCTCCAACTGCGACAAGATCACCCCGGGCATGCTGAACGCGGCCCTGCGTCTGAACATCCCCACGGTCTTCGTCTCCGGCGGCCCGATGGAGTCCGGCCGCGCCACGCTGGTCGACGGCTCGGTCCGTACGCTCGACCTGGTCGACGCGATGTCCGACGCCGTGAACGACAAGATCTCCGATGAGGACATGCTCCGCATCGAGGAGAACGCCTGTCCGACCTGCGGCTCCTGTTCCGGCATGTTCACGGCCAACTCGATGAACTGCCTGACCGAGGCCATCGGCCTCTCGCTCCCGGGCAACGGCTCGACCCTGGCCACGCACACGGCCCGGCGCCGGCTGTACGAGGACGCGGCCCGCACGGTCATGGACATCACCCGCCGCTACTACGAGCAGGACGACGAGACGGTCCTGCCGCGCTCGGTCGCCTCCTTCGCGGCCTTCGAGAACGCCATGGCCCTCGACATCGCCATGGGCGGCTCCACCAACACGATCCTGCACCTGCTGGCGGCGGCCCAGGAAGCGGGCGTCCCCTTCGGCCTGGAGGAGATCAACGACGTCTCCCGCCGGGTCCCGTGCCTGGCGAAGGTGGCCCCGAACGTCGCCAAGAACCGCACGTACTACATGGAGGACGTGCACCGCGCCGGCGGCATCCCGGCCCTGCTGGGCGAACTGCACCGCGCGGGCCTGCTGCGGGAGGACGTCCACTCCGTCCACAGCCCGTCCCTGGCGGACTGGCTGAAGACCTGGGACGTCCGCGGCGGCTCCCCCTCGCCCGAGGCGCTGGAACTCTGGCACGCGGCCCCGGGCTGCGTCCGTAGCGCCGAGGCCTTCTCCCAGTCGGAGCGCTGGGACACCCTGGACGAGGACGCGGAGGGCGGCTGCATCCGCAGCGCCGAGCACGCGTACTCCAAGGACGGCGGCCTGGCCGTCCTCAAGGGCAACCTGGCCGTCGACGGCTGCGTCGTGAAGACGGCCGGCGTCGACGAGTCCATCTGGACCTTCGAGGGCCCGGCGGTCGTCTGCGAGTCCCAGGAAGAGGCCGTCCAGAAGATCCTGACCCAGCAGGTCAAGGAGGGCGACGTCGTCGTCATCCGCTACGAGGGCCCCAAGGGCGGCCCCGGCATGCAGGAGATGCTCTACCCGACCTCGTACCTCAAGGGCCGCGGCCTCGGAAAGGTCTGCGCCCTGGTCACCGACGGCCGCTTCTCCGGCGGCACCTCCGGACTGTCGATCGGCCACGCGTCCCCCGAGGCGGCGGCCGGCGGCACGATCGCCCTCGTCGAGGACGGCGACCGCATCCGCATCGACATCCCGAACCGCACCATCGAACTCCTCGTCGACGAGGCCGAACTGGCCCGCCGTGACGCGGCGCTGGGCGGCGTGTACGCCCCGAAGAACCGCGAGCGCAAGGTCTCTGCGGCGCTGCGGGCCTACGCGGCGATGGCCACCAGCGCGGACAAGGGCGCGGTCCGGGACGTTTCCAAGCTGGGCTGAGCCTCAGGATTCTGCCGCGAGGGCCGTCTCTTCGGAGGCGGCCCTTTCCGTGTCACCAGGCCGAGGGGTTGCGGGCGTTCACGGAGAAGACGGTGCCGTCGGGGGCGGAGGCGTAGATGTGGGCGTTGGCGGTGAGGGGTTCGGGCAGTGCGGGTGGCACCCGGTCCGCGTTCGCGCCGAGTCGCGGTGGCGTCTGCCCGAGCAGGTCTCCGTCAGCGGCGGACACGGCGAGCAGCCGCCCGTCGGGGGCCGTGACGTACACATGGTCACCGTCGGCGACCGGCGTCGACCCGCGGGGCACGGCTGTCTCGAGCTGCCACAGCCGCTTCCCCGTGCCCAGATCGAATGCCTCCAGCGAACCACCAGCGGCCACGAGGTAGACGCGGTCTCCGTACACGCCGGCGTGGACGCCCTCGCGTGTGACAGGCAGTGCCACCCGACGGGACTTCTCGGACTCCGGGGTATAGCGGACCACCGCGCCCGTGTCGTAGTACACCGTGTCGAGGGAGAGGAAGTAGACGGACCCGTCGCCGGAGCCCACGGGCTGGAGGCCTCCCTCCAAACGTGCCGCCCAGCGCACCTCACCCGTGCCCGGATCCACCGCGGAGACCCGCGTGCTCGACCCGTCGTCCGACATGGTCGTCGCGTACATCGACGGATCACCCGCGAACGAGGCGAGAGACGGGGACTTCTGGCCCGACATCCGACGGCTCCACCTGGTGTCCCCCGACGCGGAGTCCACGCCGGTGAGGCGTCCGTCGGCATGGCCGAGCAGGAGCATGTCGTCGGCGTACCCCATGCTGGTGTGCGTGGGCAGGTCCCGCTGCCAGCGCGTCATTCCCGACTCGGGGTCGAGCGCCTCCACTCGATGTTCCTCGTCGGTGGTGACCTGCACGAGTCCGCCCGAGAGGACGGGGGGATCGACCCTGCGCGCCTTGGCGACGGAGCGGCGCCACAGCAGGGTGCCGTCGGAGGGCGAGAGGGCGTAGACCTCGCCGGGCTGGGCGCAGAGCAACTTGTCGTCGCCGTAGGAACATTGGGGTGTGCCGGCGTCCTCTGACACCGGACTTGCCTCCCACGTGCCGGAACCGGGCGACGAGGTCGCAGGGCCGGCGCTCGACGCGGGGCGCGTGTCGTCGGGGAGCAGCTGCATCGAGGCGAAAACGCCTCCCGCGATCAGCCCGACTGCTCCGGCCAGCACGGCCGACCGCCTGCGGAAACGCGCGGCGGGCCGCCGCCCGGGCCCGTCGGCACGCGGTTCCGCTCTGGGCTCGTCGCCGGTTCGCTGCGCCGGTATGAACGCCTGCGTGTCGTACGAAGCCGCCACCGACCGCAGTTCCCGCATCAACTCATCGGGAGTCGGGCGGTCTTCGGGCTCCTTGGCAAGACACCGCACGATGAGCGGGGCGAGATTCTCCGGTACGCCGGTCAGGTCGGGCTCGTCGTGTACGACCTGGTAGGCGACGACGTACGGGCTGTCGGAGTCGAACGGCCCCCGTCCCGTGGCCGCGTGGACCAGCACGGAACCCAGGGCGAAGATGTCGGCGGCCGGCCCGACCTCCCGCGGCCTGCGGAACTGCTCGGGGGCCATGAACGGCGGAGTGCCGATCAACTTCCCAGTCTCGGTGCGCAGTTCACTGTCCTTTGGCCGGGAAATGCCGAAGTCGATGACCTTCGGCCCGTCCTCGGCGAGCAGGACATTGCTCGGCTTGAGGTCCCGGTGCACGACGCCGACCCTGTGAATGTCGCGCAGCGCCTCGGCCAGTCCGGCCATGAGGCGGCGCAACTGGGCAGGAGCCATGGGCCCGTTCCGCTTCACTTCCTGGGCGAGAGTCGGCCCGGGAATGAACAGCGTGGCCATCCACGGCCGTTCAGCATCCGGATCGGCATCGACGACGGGCGCGGTAAAGGCACCGCTCACCCGCCGAGCCGCGGCGACCTCCTGCCGGAACCGACCCCTGAACTCAGGATCCTTGGCGAATTCGGTGTGTACGACCTTCACCGCAAGCGTCATCCCGGACGCGCTCTGTGCGCGATGCACGACGCCCATTCCGCCGGAACCGAGACGGGACTCCAGACGGTAGTGGCCGGCGTACTCCGGAAGTTCCGCTTCCGCGCCCGCTCCGGTGTTGTGCTGCGGCGCCATGGAACCACCCCCGTGCTGTTCGTCCGCGCGCGCGACCCACGGAGCCTAGTCGATGACTCGTACGAGACAGAGGCGGCTTGCTAGTCTCCGTGCGCGAGTTGCGTACATGTGTTTCATGGCGTGATTCAGGGAATCAACGGTCCCCATGGGAGTCATGGGGTCCAACGGGGGAGGCCTTCATGTCTGTTGAGCGTGTCGAAGAGATAGACGGCGGCGCCGAGAGCGATGCCGTGACCACGGCTGCCGCCACCGCTGCAACCCTGCGCTACTACTCGGTCGCGCCGGGCGTCCGGCTCAACGTACGCAGCGGGCCCAGCACTTCGTACCGGGTCGTCCGTGTGCTGGCAGAGGGGGCCAAGGTGCCGATCTGGTGCCAGACCCCGGGCCAGAACATCACCGGCCCGTACGGCACGTCGAACATCTGGGACAACATCGACGACGGCCAGTACGTCTCGGACGCCTACGTGAACACCGGCAGCGACGGCTACGTGGCCTCGCACTGCGCCTGATCCTCAACACCACCACTCGAGGAACACCAGTGAGATCTCTGAGACGCCGAGCCGTCCTGCTCGCGGGCGCCACCGGCGCCTTCCTCATGGCCATGTCGCCCGTGGCCGAGTCGGCGACCCTGCGCTACTACGACGTGGCGCCCGGCTATCGCGTGAACGTCCGCAGCGGTCCGGGCACCAACTACACCATCGTCCGGCAGCTCCTCGAGGGCGCCAAAGTCCCGATCTGGTGCCAGACCCCGGGCACGACCGTCACCGGTCCGTACGGCACGTCGAACATCTGGGACAACATCGACAACGGCGAGTACATCTCGGACACGTACGTGCACACCGGCAGCGACGGCTACATCCGCCCCCGCTGCTCCCTCTGACCCACCCCTGAGGACTCCCATGTCATCCCTCAAGCGCAGATCCGTCATGCTCGCCGGCCTCACCGGAGCCTTCCTCATGGTCGGCGCCGCACACGCCGAGGCCGCGGTCCGCTACTACGACACAGCCCCGGGCTATCGCCTGAACGTCCGCAGCGGTCCGGGCACCGGCTACACCATCGTCCGTGTCCTCTCCGACGGCGCCAAGGTCCCGATCTACTGCCAGAGGCCGGGCGAGACGGTGACGGGCCCGTACGGCACGTCGAACATCTGGGACAACATCGACAACGGGGAGTACGTCTCGGACACGTACGTGCACACCGGCAGCGACGGCTACGTAGCGGCCCGCTGCTCCTGACCTCCCGTGCCAGGCCACCGTCGCGGTACTCCCCGAGGCCGCGACGGTCGCCCTCGCCCGGGTTCGTGACCAGCGCAGCGCACCCCCTCGGAGCCCGCGGCCACCCGGAGCCATAATCGACGCGTGAGCGACGACAACGGCACCCAGGAAACCCCCGCGGGCTCCGCACCCGCCCCCCGCCCCGAACCCCTCCGCTTCTTCGGCACGACCTGGGTCGACCACGACAACGGCTACCCGGCCCGCCGCATCGGCGCCGCCGCCGGCTCCCTCGCCGCCGCCGTCGGCTCCTGCCTCGTGCTCCGCTTCGCCTTCCAGGGTCTCCAGATCGCGGACATCGGCAGCTTCGTCACCCTCCTCATGGTCGTGATGTTCGCGATCTGCAGCGCCCTCGCCTTCCGTCACACCTGGGAGGGCTTCACCAAGCGCGCGGACCCCGACCGCCAGGCCTCCCTCCGCGGCCTGCTGGCCATCGGCTTCGTCGGCTCCCTCCTCGCCTACTTCGTCCGCTCCCTCTTCGAGGCCCCGGGCGAGAAGCTCCACCGCGAGGAGTACGACACCGCCCGCAAGCGGTACGAGAAGCGCGCCACCCGCCGCACCGGCAACCCGTCGAAGAAGCGCCGCCGCTCCTAGCCGGAAGCCGGACCCCGCCTCACACCGAAAAAACACCGCCCCCTTCGCCGAACCCGGCCACCATGGCCGTATGACGGCTCCCTCGCACACCGCCCGCGCCCATTCCTTCAACGCGGCCGCAGCCCAGTACGCGGCGAACCGCCCCTCCTACCCGCCCGCCCTCTTCGACGCCGTCGAGGACCTTGCCGGCCGCCCCCTCACCGGCTCCCGCGTCGTGGACGTCGGCGCCGGAACCGGCATCGCGACCGCCCTCCTGCACGCCCGCGGCGCCGACGTGCTCGCGGTCGAACCCGGCGACGGAATGGCCACCCAGTTCCGCCGGACCCACCCCGACATCCCGATCGTCCGCGGCAACGGCAACACCCTGCCCCTCGCCGACGACTCCGCCGACTTCCTCACCTACGCCCAGGCCTGGCACTGGACCGACCCGAACCTCGCCATCCCGGAGGCCGTCCGCGTCCTGCGCCCGGGCGGCGCGCTCGCCCTGTGGTGGAACACCGACGCCCTCGACGTGCCCTGGCTCGCCGAGGCCGCCGAACGCATCGGACGCCACTTCGAGGTGAACATCCACGAGGAGAAGCGCAACGTCAACGCCCGTGCCGTCGACCCCGCCGACCGCCTCGACTTCACCCGCCGCGAGGTCCGCTGGAGCCGCCGCATCCCCGTCGACACCCACATCGCCAACATCGCCAGCCACTCGACCTTCCTGGTGGGCGACGAGGAGGAGAGCGCCGCCTTCCTCGCCGAGGAGCGCGCCCACCTGATGCGGGCCTTCCCGGACGGCATCGTCGAAGAGGTCTACGACGTCATCCTGCTGCTCGCCACGGCCTGAGCCGCACCGAGTCCTGCCGAGGGCCGTCTCACGGCGTCGCCCTCCCGCTCGCCGCCCACGCCTGGCCCCGCCCGGCGGCCCATCCCTCCAGGGCCGCCGCGCACGCATGGTCCAGATGCCGCGGCCCGCCCAGCTCCAGCCGCACCTCCCGGTCACGCGGCAGCGCCTCCAACGCGTCCAGCAGCTTCGGCAGCCGCAGGAACGTCGCATGCCCCAGCACCCGGACGACGATCCCCGCCTCGCCTCCGTCCTCGGTCTCCACCTGCACAAGGCTGGCGTCCCACGCGGCCTTCGCCACCGCCGGCGCCAACCCCAACAACACCCCCTCGAAGAGATTGCCGACGACGATCGCCGCCGCCGTCACCACCAGCACGACCACCTCCCCGCGATGCCCGCGCCACAGCACCCGCACCTCCCGCACCGGCACGAGCCTGCACCCGGCGGGCACCAGCAGCGCGGCCGGCGCCGCCACCGGACCCACCCCGAGCACCCCGGGCACGACGACCGCGAAGAGCAGCAGCCACACCCCGTGCAGCACCCGGGACGCCTTGAGTTGATCGCGCAGCCGCTTCCCGAGGCCATCGGAGGAATCCGGGAGCACGCGAACCGGACCACGCGCTTCCGATCACGTCGCCGCACGCTCGGGCCGCCGAACGGCATGGCTTGACTGAGCTCGTTCACGAGGAGCAGTATTCATCACATGATGAATTACTCCTCCGGCCCACCCGACACCGGCACACAGACCACCGAGAGCCCCGCCGTCCGAGCCGAAGGCCTCACCGTCGTCCGCGGCCCCCGCACCGTCCTGCGCGGCCTCGACTTCACCGTCCCGCGCGGCCAGATCACCGGCCTGCTCGGCCCCTCCGGATGCGGCAAATCCACCCTCATGCGCTCCATCGTCGGCACCCAGGCCAAGGCCACCGGCACCCTCGGCGTCCTCGGCCGCCCCGCCGGCCACCCCACCCTGCGCACCCGCATCGGCTACGTCACCCAAGCCCCCTCCGTCTACGACGACCTGACCGTCCGCCAGAACCTCGACTACTTCGCCGTGATCCTCGCCCCCGGCCACGCCGCCGCCGACCGCCGCCACTCCGACGTCACCCGCGTCATCGAAGACGTCGACCTCACCAGCCACGCCGACGCCCTCGCAGGAAACCTCTCCGGCGGCCAGCGCAGCCGCGTCTCACTCGGCGTGGCACTCCTCGGCACACCGGAACTACTGGTCCTGGACGAACCGACCGTCGGCCTCGACCCCGTCCTCCGCCGCGACCTGTGGAACCTCTTCCACGACATCGCCACGCAGCGCGGAGCGACCCTGCTCATCTCCTCCCACGTCATGGACGAGGCCGAGCGCTGCCACCGCCTCCTCCTCATGCGCGAAGGCGAGATCCTCGCCGACGACACCCCGGACGCCCTGCGCACCCGCACCGGCGCCGAGACCGTCGAAGCCGCATTCCTGCACCTCGTCGACGAGGCCGTGGCAGCCGGACACAAGAAGGAGACGACCCGATGAGCACGACGACCGCCACCACGACCGTCACCCCGGCCCCCACCAGCGCCCTCAGCGTCTCCCGCACCCTCGCCACCGCAGCCCGGGTACTGCGCCAGCTCCGCCACGACCCCCGCACCATCGCGCTGATGATCCTGATCCCCTGCGTGATGCTGTTCCTGCTGCGCTACGTCTTCGACGGCAGCCCGCGCACCTTCGACAGCATCGGCGCCTCCCTCCTCGGGATCTTCCCGCTGATCACGATGTTCCTGGTCACCTCCATCGCCACCCTGCGCGAGCGCACCTCCGGCACCCTCGAACGCCTCCTCGCCATGCCCCTGGGCAAAGGCGACCTCATCGCCGGCTACGCCCTCGCCTTCGGCATCCTCGCGATCATCCAGTCCGCCCTCGCCACCGGCCTCGCCGTCTGGTTCCTCGGCCTCGACGTCACCGGCAGCCCCTGGCTGCTCCTCCTGGTCGCCCTGCTCGACGCCCTCCTCGGCACCGCACTCGGCCTCTTCGTCTCGGCCTTCGCCGCCTCCGAATTCCAGGCCGTCCAGTTCATGCCGGCCGTGATCTTCCCCCAGCTCCTCCTCTGCGGCCTGTTCACCCCCCGCGACGACATGCACCCCGTCCTGGAGACCATCTCCGACGTCCTCCCGATGTCCTACGCCGTCGACGGCATGAACGAGGTCCTCAAGCACACCGACATGACCGCCGCCTTCGTCCGCGACGCCCTGATCGTGGCCGGGTGCGCGCTGCTCGTCCTCGCCCTGGGAGCGGCGACTCTGCGACGCCGCACCGCATAGCTGGCGCACGTCCCGCCAACCGGACAGCCGAGCCGCACACCCACCCCCGGTGCGAGGATGAACCCCGGACGACGCAACCCCCGGAGGGCACCCGCAGCCATGACCCAGAAAGTCGCAGTCCTCGGCACCGGCAAGATCGGCGAAGCCCTGCTCAGCGGAATGATCCGAGGCGGCTGGGCCCCGGCCGACCTCCTGGTCACAGCCCGCCGCCAGGAACGGGCCGAAGAGCTCCGCGCGCGCTACGGAGTCAAGCCGGTCACCAACGCCGAGGCCGCCAAGACCGCCGACACCCTGATCCTCACGGTCAAGCCGCAGGACATGGGCACCCTTCTGGACGAACTCGCCCCCCACGTCCCCGCCGGCCGCCTGATCATCAGCGGCGCGGCAGGCATCCCCACCTCCTTCTTCGAGGAGCGCCTCGCGGCGGGCACCCCGGTCGTCCGCGTCATGACGAACACCCCCGCCCTCGTCGACGAGGCCATGTCCGTCATCTCCGCCGGCACCCACGCCACCGCTGAGCACCTCGCCCACGCCGAGGAGATCTTCGGCGCCGTCGGCAAGACGCTCCGCGTCCCCGAGTCCCAGCAGGACGCCTGCACCGCCCTCTCCGGCTCCGGCCCGGCGTACTTCTTCTACCTGGTCGAAGCCATGACGGACGCCGGCATCCTGCTCGGCCTGCCCCGCGACAAGGCCCACGACCTCATCGTCCAGTCCGCGATCGGCGCCGCCACGATGCTCCGCGACAGCGGCGAACACCCCGTCAAGCTCCGCGAGAACGTCACGTCCCCCGCGGGCACCACGATCAGCGCCATCCGCGAACTCGAGAACCACGGCGTACGAGCCGCCCTCATCGCCGCCCTCGAAGCCGCCCGCGACCGCAGCCGCGAACTGGCCTCGGGCAACAACAGCTGACCACCCGCCGCCTCCTGCTCCAGCCACCTCATCAGGGGGCGGCGGCACCCGCCGTCCTCGCCGCGTCCTAGACGGTCACCGAGCTATCAGCGGCCGCCGGCAGCAGCCCGATCGCCCGGTACGCCGCATCGACGGTCGGCCGGGCCATCGCCCGAGCCTTCTGCGCACCATCCCGCAGCACCCCCTCCACATAGCCAGGATCCGCGCACAACTCCTTGTGCCTCTCCTGCACGGGCCTGAGCACCTCGACCACGGCCTCCGCGGTGTCCTTCTTCAAGGCGCCGTACGACTCATATACACCGCTCAGCGCCTTTGGGTTCCCACCCGTGCACGCCGCGAGGATCTCCAGCAGATTGGCGAGGCCCGGCCGGGCCGCCCGGTCATAGACGACGTCCCGCCCACTGTCGGTCACGGCCCGCATGACCTTCTTCCGCACCACGTCCGGCTCGTCGAGCAGATAGACGATCCCGGGGCCGGTGTCATCGCTCTTCCCCATCTTCGAGTGCGGCTCCTGCAGGTTCATCACCCGCGCGGCCACCTTCGGAGGCGTGGCCCGGGGCACCACGAACGTGTGCCCGTACCGCTGGTTGAACCGCACCGCGACGTCCCGCGCCAGTTCCACATGCTGAGCCTGGTCATCGCCCACCGGGACCTCGTCGGCCCCGTACGCCAGGATGTCCGCCGCCATCAGCACGGGATACGTCAGCAGCGACAGCCGCACGCTCCCGCCGCGCTCCCGCTCGCGCGCGGCCTTCTCCTTGTACTGGATCATCCGCCGCATCTCGCCGTCCGTGGCCACGCACTCCAGCAGATACGACAGTCGCGCGTGCTCATCCACATGACTCTGTACGAACACGGTGCACAGCTGCGGATCCAGCCCCGTCGCCAACAGCAACGTCGCCGCCTGCCTACTGAGCCGCCGCACCCGCGCCGGATCGTGCTCCACGGTCAGCGCGTGCAGATCGACGACACAGAACAGGGCGTCGGCCTGGTGCTGATCGACGGCTGCCCACCGCCGCATGGCGCCCAGGTAGTTCCCCAGCGTCAGATGCCCGGTCGGCTTGACCCCACTGAAGACTCGCGTCATCTCTTCTCCACCTCCTGGTCGAGACCGCCGTCCCCGACGGCCGGCCCTCAGGAGCTCTGGAGGGAGATACGAAAACGGCCGCCGAAGCGGCGGCCGTTGAGTGCATACGTAGGTCCGGCCGCCGTCAGGCGGCCCACCACTCCTGGGTGTACGTACGCGTCGTCATGCGGACCAGGCTACGCCGCCAGGGGCCCGTCCGGACGTGAGTTGACACTCCCCGCGCCGATACGTACTGTTCTCCGAGTTGTCCGACGTGAGCGCCGACTCCGGTCGGTCCCCGGACAGCCATTCCGCAAGTACCAACCTCTAGTCGACCGCAGTCGATCTGGCCGCTGTCTTCCTATTGGCATGCGTATTTGCGAAATGAGGAATCCGCGTTCGAAAGGACGCAGCCCCGATTAGCGCGGGGCCACGGATTCCGCTAAAGTCTCACTCGTCGGAACGGCCCAACAGCCGGGAAGGCAAGCCCCTCTGACTGGGAGTCAGGCCCGAAAGGATCTGATAGAGTCGGAACCGCCGGAAAGGGAAACGCGAAAGCGGGAACCTGGAAAGCACCGAGGAAATCGGAGCCGGAAACGGTCTGATAGAGTCGGAAACGCAAGACCGAAGGGAAAAGCCCGGAGGAAAGCCCGAGAGGGTGAGTACAAAGGAAGCGTCCGTTCCTTGAGAACTCAACAGCGTGCCAAAAATCAACGCCAGATTAGTTGATACCCCGTCTCCGGCCGTCATGGTCGTAGATGAGGTTCCTTTGAAGAAAAACACAGCGAGGACGCTGTGAACCATCGGCTTATTCCGCCGGTGGTTCCGCTCTCGTGTGTGTGCACCCGATTACGGGTAAACATTCACGGAGAGTTTGATCCTGGCTCAGGACGAACGCTGGCGGCGTGCTTAACACATGCAAGTCGAACGATGAACCACTTCGGTGGGGATTAGTGGCGAACGGGTGAGTAACACGTGGGCAATCTGCCCTTCACTCTGGGACAAGCCCTGGAAACGGGGTCTAATACCGGATACCACTACCGCAGGCATCTGTGGTGGTTGAAAGCTCCGGCGGTGAAGGATGAGCCCGCGGCCTATCAGCTTGTTGGTGAGGTAATGGCTCACCAAGGCGACGACGGGTAGCCGGCCTGAGAGGGCGACCGGCCACACTGGGACTGAGACACGGCCCAGACTCCTACGGGAGGCAGCAGTGGGGAATATTGCACAATGGGCGAAAGCCTGATGCAGCGACGCCGCGTGAGGGATGACGGCCTTCGGGTTGTAAACCTCTTTCAGCAGGGAAGAAGCGAAAGTGACGGTACCTGCAGAAGAAGCGCCGGCTAACTACGTGCCAGCAGCCGCGGTAATACGTAGGGCGCAAGCGTTGTCCGGAATTATTGGGCGTAAAGAGCTCGTAGGCGGCTTGTCACGTCGGGTGTGAAAGCCCGGGGCTTAACCCCGGGTCTGCATTCGATACGGGCTAGCTAGAGTGTGGTAGGGGAGATCGGAATTCCTGGTGTAGCGGTGAAATGCGCAGATATCAGGAGGAACACCGGTGGCGAAGGCGGATCTCTGGGCCATTACTGACGCTGAGGAGCGAAAGCGTGGGGAGCGAACAGGATTAGATACCCTGGTAGTCCACGCCGTAAACGGTGGGAACTAGGTGTTGGCGACATTCCACGTCGTCGGTGCCGCAGCTAACGCATTAAGTTCCCCGCCTGGGGAGTACGGCCGCAAGGCTAAAACTCAAAGGAATTGACGGGGGCCCGCACAAGCAGCGGAGCATGTGGCTTAATTCGACGCAACGCGAAGAACCTTACCAAGGCTTGACATACGCCGGAAAGCATCAGAGATGGTGCCCCCCTTGTGGTCGGTGTACAGGTGGTGCATGGCTGTCGTCAGCTCGTGTCGTGAGATGTTGGGTTAAGTCCCGCAACGAGCGCAACCCTTGTCCTGTGTTGCCAGCATGCCCTTCGGGGTGATGGGGACTCACAGGAGACCGCCGGGGTCAACTCGGAGGAAGGTGGGGACGACGTCAAGTCATCATGCCCCTTATGTCTTGGGCTGCACACGTGCTACAATGGCAGGTACAATGAGCTGCGAAACCGTGAGGTGGAGCGAATCTCAAAAAGCCTGTCTCAGTTCGGATTGGGGTCTGCAACTCGACCCCATGAAGTCGGAGTTGCTAGTAATCGCAGATCAGCATTGCTGCGGTGAATACGTTCCCGGGCCTTGTACACACCGCCCGTCACGTCACGAAAGTCGGTAACACCCGAAGCCGGTGGCCCAACCCCTTGTGGGAGGGAGCTGTCGAAGGTGGGACTGGCGATTGGGACGAAGTCGTAACAAGGTAGCCGTACCGGAAGGTGCGGCTGGATCACCTCCTTTCTAAGGAGCATCTAGGCCGCCAAGCTTGCTTGGTGGTCCAGGGCCATTACGCAGGCAAACGTTCTGCGGTGGTTGCTCAAGGGTGGAACGTTGATTATTCGGCACACTTGATCGTCTTCTCCTTCCAGTACTGCTCGTCAGAGCGTGGAACGTTGAGGGAAGCGGGAAGTGTGTCGGGCACGCTGTTGGGTGTCTGAGGGTATGGCCGTATCGGCTGCCTTCAGTGCCGGCCCCAGTGCACTCGAACCGGATGGTTCGGGGTGATGGGTGGCTGGTCGTTGTTTGAGAACTGCACAGTGGACGCGAGCATCTGTGGCCAAGTTTTTAAGGGCGCACGGTGGATGCCTTGGCACCAGGAACCGATGAAGGACGTGGGAGGCCACGATAGTCCCCGGGGAGCCGTCAACCAGGCTTTGATCCGGGGGTTTCCGAATGGGGAAACCCGGCAGTCGTCATGGGCTGTCACCCATACCTGAACACATAGGGTATGTGGAGGGAACGCGGGGAAGTGAAACATCTCAGTACCCGCAGGAAGAGAAAACAACCGTGATTCCGGGAGTAGTGGCGAGCGAAACCGGATGAGGCCAAACCGTATGCGTGTGAGACCCGGCAGGGGTTGCGCATTCGGGGTTGTGGGATCTCTCTTTTACAGTCTGCCGGCTGTGAGACGAGTCAGAAACCGTATGGATAGGCGAAGGACATGCGAAAGGTCCGGCGTAGAGGGTAAGACCCCCGTAGCTGAAATCTGTACGGCTCGTTTGAGAGACACCCAAGTAGCACGGGGCCCGAGAAATCCCGTGTGAATCTGGCGGGACCACCCGCTAAGCCTAAATATTCCCTGGTGACCGATAGCGGATAGTACCGTGAGGGAATGGTGAAAAGTACCGCGGGAGCGGAGTGAAATAGTACCTGAAACCGTGTGCCTACAAGCCGTGGGAGCGTCGCGCATTGAGTTTACTCAATGCGTCGTGACTGCGTGCCTTTTGAAGAATGAGCCTGCGAGTTTGCGGTGTGTTGCGAGGTTAACCCGTGTGGGGAAGCCGTAGCGAAAGCGAGTCCGAATAGGGCGATATAGTAGCGCGCTCAAGACCCGAAGCGGAGTGATCTAGCCATGGGCAGGTTGAAGCGGAGGTAAGACTTCGTGGAGGACCGAACCCACCAGGGTTGAAAACCTGGGGGATGACCTGTGGTTAGGGGTGAAAGGCCAATCAAACTCCGTGATAGCTGGTTCTCCCCGAAATGCATTTAGGTGCAGCGTCGTGTGTTTCTTGCCGGAGGTAGAGCACTGGATAGGCGATGGGCCCTACCGGGTTACTGACCTTAGCCAAACTCCGAATGCCGGTAAGTGAGAGCACGGCAGTGAGACTGTGGGGGATAAGCTCCATGGTCGAGAGGGAAACAGCCCAGAGCATCGACTAAGGCCCCTAAGCGTACGCTAAGTGGGAAAGGATGTGGAGTCGCACAGACAACCAGGAGGTTGGCTTAGAAGCAGCCACCCTTGAAAGAGTGCGTAATAGCTCACTGGTCTAGTGATTCCGCGCCGACAATGTAGCGGGGCTCAAGCGTACCGCCGAAGTCGTGTCATTTCAGCATGAGGGCCAACGCCCGCTGGGATGGGTAGGGGAGCGTCGTGTGCCGGGTGAAGCCGCAGCGGAAGCTAGTGGTGGACGGTTCACGAGTGAGAATGCAGGCATGAGTAGCGATACACACGTGAGAAACGTGTGCGCCGATTGACTAAGGGTTCCTGGGTCAAGCTGATCTGCCCAGGGTAAGTCGGGACCTAAGGCGAGGCCGACAGGCGTAGTCGATGGATAACCGGTTGATATTCCGGTACCCGCTGTGAAGCGTCAAACATCGAACCCATTAATGCTAAGGCCGTGAAGCCGTTCCGGACCCTTCGGGGAATGGAAAGTGGTGGAGCCGCCGAACCACGGTGGTAGTAGGTGAGTGATGGGGTGACGCAGGAAGGTAGTCCAGCCCGGGCGGTGGTTGTCCCGGGGTAAGGGTGTAGGCCGAGTGGTAGGTAAATCCGCCATTCATTAAGGCTGAGACCTGATGCCGAGCCGATTGTGGTGAAGTGGATGATCCTATGCTGTCGAGAAAAGCCTCTAGCGAGTTTCATGGCGGCCCGTACCCTAAACCGACTCAGGTGGTCAGGTAGAGAATACCGAGGCGTTCGGGTGAACTATGGTTAAGGAACTCGGCAAAATGCCCCCGTAACTTCGGGAGAAGGGGGGCCATCACTGGTGATCCGATTTACTCGGTGAGCTGGGGGTGGCCGCAGAGACCAGCGAGAAGCGACTGTTTACTAAAAACACAGGTCCGTGCGAAGCCGTAAGGCGATGTATACGGACTGACGCCTGCCCGGTGCTGGAACGTTAAGGGGACCGGTTAGTCCGACTTCGGTTGGGCGAAGCTGAGAACTTAAGCGCCAGTAAACGGCGGTGGTAACTATAACCATCCTAAGGTAGCGAAATTCCTTGTCGGGTAAGTTCCGACCTGCACGAATGGCGTAACGACTTCTCGACTGTCTCAACCATAGGCCCGGTGAAATTGCACTACGAGTAAAGATGCTCGTTTCGCGCAGCAGGACGGAAAGACCCCGGGACCTTTACTACAGTTTGATATTGGTGTTCGGTTCGGCTTGTGTAGGATAGCTGGGAGACTGTGAACTCTGGACGCCAGTTCAGGGGGAGTCGTCGTTGAAATACCAGTCTGGTCGTGCTGGATGTCTAACCTGGGTCCGTGATCCGGATCAGGGACAGTGTCTGATGGGTAGTTTAACTGGGGCGGTTGCCTCCTAAAGAGTAACGGAGGCGCCCAAAGGTTCCCTCAGCCTGGTTGGCAATCAGGTGTTGAGTGTAAGTGCACAAGGGAGCTTGACTGTGAGACCGACGGGTCGAGCAGGGACGAAAGTCGGGACTAGTGATCCGGCGGTGGCTTGTGGAAGCGCCGTCGCTCAACGGATAAAAGGTACCCCGGGGATAACAGGCTGATCTTCCCCAAGAGTCCATATCGACGGGATGGTTTGGCACCTCGATGTCGGCTCGTCGCATCCTGGGGCTGGAGTCGGTCCCAAGGGTTGGGCTGTTCGCCCATTAAAGCGGTACGCGAGCTGGGTTTAGAACGTCGTGAGACAGTTCGGTCCCTATCCGCTGCGCGCGCAGGAATATTGAGAAGGGCTGTCCCTAGTACGAGAGGACCGGGACGGACGAACCTCTGGTGTGCCAGTTGTTCTGCCAAGGGCATGGCTGGTTGGCTACGTTCGGGAGGGATAACCGCTGAAAGCATCTAAGCGGGAAGCCTGCTTCGAGATGAGTATTCCCACCCCCTTTGAGGGGTTAAGGCTCCCAGTAGACGACTGGGTTGATAGGCCGGATCTGGAAGCACGGTAACGTGCGGAGGTGACCGGTACTAATAGGCCGAGGGCTTGTCCTCAGTTGCTCGCGTCCACTGTGTTGGTTCTGAAACCACGAACAGCCCCATACCCGTAATCGGGTGTGGTGTGGCATGGTTCGACAGTTTCATAGTGTTTCGGTGGTCATAGCGTGAGGGAAACGCCCGGTTACATTCCGAACCCGGAAGCTAAGCCTTACAGCGCCGATGGTACTGCAGGGGGGACCCTGTGGGAGAGTAGGACACCGCCGAACAAATTTTAGAAAAGGCCCACGCCATCAGGCGTGGGCCTTTTTTGCGTTTAGGGTAAATGGCATGCGCTATGACCTGGTTATCTTCGACAACGACGGCGTCCTCGTCGACAGTGAGCCGATCTCCAACCGGCTGCTGGCCGGCTACCTCACCGAGCTCGGGCATCCGACGTCGTACGAGGACTCCATCCGTGACTACATGGGGTCCGCGATGCATCGGATCCATGACCTGATCGAGGAGCGGACCGGGGAGCGGTTGCCCGAGGACTTCGACGATGTCTTTCATGGGCGGGTGTTCGCTGCGTTCGAGCGGGAGCTGAAGCCTGTGGCCGGTGCTGTGGGTGTGCTGGAGAAGCTGGCTGCCGATGGAGTGTCGTACTGCGTGGCGTCTTCCGGGAGCCATGAGCGGATTCGGGTGGGGCATCGGACGACCGGCCTGGACCGGTGGTTCGAGGAGGCGCGGATCTTCAGTTCGCAGGATGTGGGGCGGGGCAAGCCTGCGCCGGATCTGTTTCTGTACGCCGCCGAGCGGATGGGGGTCGCGCCGGAGCGGTGCGTGGTGGTCGAGGACAGTCCGTTGGGGGTGCGGGCGGCGGTCGTGGCCGGGATGGACGTGTACGGGTTCACCGCGATGACGCCTGCCGACAGGCTCGCTGGTGCCACTCAACTCTTCTCCGACATGGGGGAGTTGGCGGACCTGCTGGTCTGATCCGAGGGCTGACATTTGTCATGCGGAGCTCCGGACGATCGTTTCTACTGGGGCGCCCCGGCCGGGCGGGAAGCTGAGGGCATGACGAAGACGAGCAAGCAGAACACCTTCGGCCCGCTCATCGTGGACGTGGCGGTGCCTGTCGGGTCGTACTACCTCTTCAGGGACGCCTTCGGGATGAGCACCTTCGCGGCGCTTGCCTGGAGCAGCGCGGTGCCGGCCGGGCGGACCGTGTGGAGTGTGGCGAGGGAGCGGACGGTCAATGGGCTGGCCGCTCTCATCCTCGTCGTGAACGCCGTGTCGCTGCTGCTCGGTCTGCTCTCCGGGGACCCGCGGCTGATGCTCGCCAAGGACAGCGGGGTCAGCAGCATCATCGGGGTCGGGATTCTGGTCTCGGTGGCGCTGGGGCGGCCGATGATGACAGCGGGGTTCAAGCCCTTCCTGGTGCGGGGGGACTCGGCAAGGGAGGCCGCCTGGCGGCGGTTGGCCGGCGGCACCGCGGAGGGCTCGGCTGCCTTTCTTCGGGCCGAGCGGGTGTTCTCGGTGGTGTGGGGCGTCGTACTGCTGGCGGAGTGTGTGGCACGGGTCGTCGGGGCGTACACCCTGCCCGTGGACACCATGGTCTGGCTCGGGTCCGTCATCCTGGCCGGTTCGATGACGCTGGCCTTCGTGGTGAGCCGGGTGGTCGCCGCGGAGCCCATGGCGCACCTGCTCATCGCCGAGGTGAAGGTCGCCGAGGCGGCCGTGAAGGCGGAGGTTGCGGTCGCCGCCTGAGTCCCGGTGAGCCCTCCTGAACAAAGCTGAGTGAAATTCATCTTTGGCTGGATCTACCCACGGGTAGCCCGGGGCCCTACGCTCGCCGCCATGACAGATGTGCTGCGGCGCGGTAGGGCCTCGTTGGCGTTCAGCTTTTTCGCCCAAGGGGTGGCCTTTGCCCTGTTGGTGACCCGGATTCCCGCGATCCAGGACCGGTACGGGGTCTCCGACGCGTTGCTGCCGGCCTTTCTGGCCGCCGTGCCCATCCTCGCCGGGGTGGGGAGTGTGTCGACCGAGAAGCTGGTGAAGCGAATACCGCCCAGCCGACTGCTGCGCTGGGCCCAGCCCGTCGTCCTGCTGGCGCTGCTCGGGGTCGGGGCGGGCGATTCGACGGTCGAGCTGGGGATCGCGCTGGGCGCGTTCGGGCTCGCGGTGGGGATGCTCGACGCGTCCATGAACATGCTCGGGGTCAGTCTGCAGCGAGCGTACGGGCGGAGCATCATGCTCAGCTTCCACGCGGTGTTCAGTCTGGGCGGGATGGTGGGGGCGTCGCTGGCGTGGGTGGGGGCGCACTGGGATCTCGCGCTGTTCGTGTCGTATCTGCCGGTCGTGGCGGTGCTGCTGCCGGCCGCGCTCGTGGGGAGCCGGTGGTACGTCGACGGGGGCGCCGAGCCGGTGGAGGACAAGGCCGGCGGTGAGGGCGGGACCGTCGCGTTCAAGCTGCTGCTGCCGCTGTGTCTGGTGATGACCTTCGCGTACATCGGGGACTCGACCGTCTCCAACTGGAGTGCGAAGTACCTCGATGATGTGCTGGGCAGCAGTGAGCAGATGGCGACCGTGCCGTACAACGTCTACATGGTCACCACCTTGATCGGGCGGGGCCTCGGGGACTTCGGGGTGCGGCGGTTCGGGGCCGTGGCGGTGGTGCGGGCGGGGGCCGTGGTGGCCGCGCTCGGGTTCGCGGTGGTGGCTTCGGCGCCCGGGGCGTGGGTCGGGATGCTGGGATTCACCTTGCTGGGGCTGGGGTTGTGTGTGCTGGTGCCGCAGACCTTCGCGGCCGCCGGACGGTTGTTCCCGGGGGCTTCCGACGCCGCTGTCGCTCGGCTCAATGTCTTCAACTATGTCGGGTTTTTGATCGGTTCGCCCTTGGTGGGGGCGTTGGGCGATGCGTGGAGTTATCGCGGGGCGATGCTTGTGCCGATGGTGTTGGTGCTGGTGACGCTTGTGTACGCCCGGTCGTTCGCCGCTCAACCGGACCGATACGGTGGCGGGCATGAGCGGCCGCGCACAGCTGATGTGGGACGAGGCAGTAACGGGCTATGACTTCGGTCCGGACCATCCGATGGATCCGGTCCGGTTGACTCTGACCCGGGGGCTGGTGAGCGCCTTCGGGCTGGACCGGGAGGTGGACGTCGTATCGGCGAAGCCTGCCGGGGAGTCGACGTTGCGCCTGGTGCACCGGGAGGACTACATCGAGGCCGTGAAGGCGGCGTCGGTGGAGCCCGGGGCGGCTGATGGGGCGTACGGGCTGGGGACCATGGATGATCCGGCCTTCGCGGGGATGCACGAGGTGTCCGCCCTGATCGCCGGGCAGTCGGTGGGCGCTGCCGAGGCGGTGTGGCGCGGGGACGCTCTGCATGCGGTGAACTTCGCGGGCGGGTTGCATCATGCGATGCCGGGGGGTGCGTCGGGGTTCTGTATCTACAACGACGCGTCGCTGGCGATCGCGCGGCTGTTGGAGTTGGGGGCCGAGCGGGTCGCCTACATCGATGTCGACGTGCATCACGGGGACGGGGTGCAGGCGGCGTTCTGGGAGGATCCGCGGGTTCTGACGATCTCCTTGCACGAGCATCCTCGGACCCTGTTTCCGCAGACCGGGTGGCCGGAGGAGACGGGGGCGGACTCGGCGCAGGGCAGTGCGGTGAATGTCGCGCTGCCGGCGGGGACCGGGGACGCGGGGTGGCTGCGGGCGTTTCACGCGGTCGTGCCGGAGCTGGTCGCCGATTTCCGGCCGCAGGTGCTGGTGACCCAGCACGGGGCCGATACGCACTTCGAGGATCCGCTGGCCCATCTCGCCGTTTCGCTGGATGCGCAGCGGGCTGTGCAGGTGGCGTGTCACGACCTGGCGCACGAGCACGCCGACGGGCGGTGGGTGGCGCTGGGCGGCGGCGGGTACGCGGTGGTCGACGTGGTGCCGCGGTCCTGGACGCATCTGGTGGGGATCGCCGCGGGGCGGGCCGTGGAGCCGGAGAGTGTGATTCCCGAGGGCTGGCGGCAGGAAGTGTTCGCGCGTACCCGGCAGTTGGCGCCTATGCGGATGACCGATGGTCGGTGGCCGGTGAGTTGGGCCGACTGGGAGGCGGGGTACGACCCCGCGGACCGGTTGGACCAGGCGGTGCTGGCCGCTCGGCGGGCCGTGTTTCCGCTGCGGGGGCTGCTGGCGTAGGGCGGAGGCCTCGTTACGCCAACTGTGCGGTGTTTCTTCGTTCCCCTCCCGTGTCCCGCTTCCGTCCGTCACCATCACTCCCGTGTTGAGCACCGGCGCACTGCGCGCCCATTTGTTGGCTGCTCGTCTGGCTGGACCGGTGGCCACCTCCCGGGAGGAGAGCCTGCGGAGTTATCGGCTTTTCGCCGCTCGTGATCCAAGAGTGCTGATCGGGATCGATCCCGAGTGGACTTGGGGACAGCGGGATTTGATCGGATTGATGGCCGATAAATGTGGGGTTTCTGGCGATCCGAGGCAGACGCAAGGCCATGATGTGATCGACCCTGAGCGGACTCTGGTCGCTCTGGATGCCTTCGCCGAACGGATCGGGGTAGTTGCCCAGCGTGGCGGCACCGTGCTCCTCGGGACCGGGCATCCGCACCGACTGCTCGGGTTCTACGCCGCCTTGGCGGACGCCTTGTCGGCGGCGGGGTGTACCGTCCTCACCCCTGCGCATGGTCGCTGTGTCGACATAACGACCCGGTTCGGTCTACGCACGTACAACCTTGACTACGTACGAGGAGTCGCGTTCGTGCGAGAACCGGGGGTGCCGAGCTCCGGTCGTGCGACCGGCGCACACACGCACTCACCCCTCCCGGTTCGGGCCGTCCTGGCCGCCGCCGCGGACGAGGGTGGCGTCCTTCCCGAGCTGGTCATCGGGGATCACGGGTGGGTCTGCGGGGCAGGTCAGCTGGGGTTTGAGGCCATTGGGCTGGCCGATACCGATGACCCCGCGCTCTTCGTGGGGGAGGCCGAGGGGGTCGTGTCCGTCGTCGTTCCACTTGATGACGCTGTGCGGTCTGATTACTACCGACCGCTTACCCGCTACGTACTCAATCGAGCGTGTCTGTCACAGTAGGCGGCCGATGGGTGCACCTCTTCCCCACTCGCATCACCCGCCCCTACATTGGGGAGTGAGCACGCAACGACGAAGAGTCACCGGAAGGGGAAGCCGGTGGCCGTCGAGTGCGGAAGGTTCAGGTGTGTCATGGCTGCAGCAGGCGAGAGGCCTCTGAACGAGGTTCAGTTCCTTACCGTGGCGGAAGTCGCCTCGGTGATGCGAGTGTCGAAGATGACCGTGTACCGGTTGGTGCACAGCGGTCATCTGCCCGCGATTCGGGTGGGGCGGTCCTTCCGCGTCCCCGAGCAAGCGGTTCACGAGTACCTTCGCGAGAGCTATGTGGGGGTGGAAACCGCCTGATGGCTGTGGGGCGGGGGGATCCTCAGGGCATCACAGGGGTCCCCCTGCCCCCCTCGATTACGAGCTCAGCGCTCAGGCGGGTAGGCTAGCCCCTCGTAGGTCGTATGGGCCCATGGCGCCCAAACGCCGAGTGATGAGAAGTGAGCGAGGGTAGTCGTGGGCTCTGTTATCAAGAAGCGGCGCAAGCGGATGGCTAAGAAGAAGCACCGCAAGCTGCTCAAGCGCACGCGCGTTCAGCGTCGTAACAAGAAGTAAGACGACGCCGCGCAAGCAGCGTGATTTGTGGCCCCCCACCACACCCGGTGGGGGGCCACACGCATACCCGGAATCGGATGCCGGGCTCTGTGCGTACGTCTGACACCGGCTGGCTTGGTCTCGTCGTACGTCTGTGGAAGTCGTCACTTCGTGCATTGGGCGGTTATCACAGCGCAACATCGACCCGCTAGGTTGGCCGCACACGGGGAACACGGCAGGGTACGCGGGGGACGAGTGCTGGAAGAGAGGCGCTGAATCTTGGGCAAGGTCGTGCTCGTGACCGGGGTGGCCCGTCAGCTGGGGGGCCGGTTCGTACGACGGATCCAGCGTGACCCGCAGGTGGACCGGGTGATCGCCGTCGACGCCGTGCCGCCGGAACACCACCTGGGCGGCGCCGATTTCATCCAGGCCGACATCCGGCAGTCCACCATCGCGCGGGTGCTCGCGGAGACCGGTGCCGACACGGTCGTACACCTGGACGTGACGGCCATGGCGCTGGGCAGTGGCAGCCGGACCACGGTCAAGGAGACCAACGTCATCGGCACCATGCAGCTCCTCGGTGCCTGCCAGAAGTCGCCGACGGTCAAAAGGCTCGTCGTCAAATCCAGTACCAATGTCTATGGGTCCGCGCCTCGCGATCCCGCCGTCTTCACCGAGACGACTCCTCCCAAGTCGCTGCCCAGCGGTGGCTTCGCCAAGGACACCGTCGAGGTCGAGGGGTATGTGCGGGGGTTCGCGCGGCGGCGGCCCGATGTGGCCGTGTGTGTGCTGCGGTTCGCCAACATCCTGGGGCCCAGCGCCGATACGCCCCTCGCCTCGTACTTCTCGCTGCCCGTGCTGCCCACCGTGCTCGGGTACGACCCGCGGCTGCAGTTCGTGCACGAGGACGATGTGATCGAGGTGTTGCGCATCGCCTCGCACGAGCCGCGGCGGGGCACGCTCAACAGCGGGACGTTCAACATCGCCGGTGACGGGGTGCTGCTGCTGTCGCAGTGCTCGCGCAGGCTGGGGCGGCCCACCGTGCCGTTGCTGCTGCCGGCGGTCACCTGGGCCGGCTCGCTGGTGCGTACGCTCGGGATGACGGACTTCTCGCCCGAGCAGATCCGGCTGCTCACGCACGGCCGGGTCGTGTCGACGGACCAGATGCGCGAGACGCTCGGATTCCAGCCGAAGTACACGACGGCGGAGACGTTCGCGGACTTCGCGCGCGGCCGCGGACCTGGACTGGTGCCACCGGAGGCCGTCGCGGGGGCCGTCGACCGGATCGCCGCGCTGCCTGTCCTGGGCGGCGGCCACCCCACGACGCAGAGCGCCAACTGAGGAGCGCATCAACGATGGCGGACGCCAAGGTCATTCCGTTCGACGACGACCGGTCCCGCGGGGCTGCCGTACAGCGGCCGTCGCGGCGCCGGAGCGCGGGGAGCAGGCGCAAGGGGGCCGAGCCCGCGGTGGTCCGAGAGGTCCAGCCCCTGCCCAGCGAGGCGCCGGGGCAGGATGATGTCCCTGTGACGCGTGAGGAACAGCCGCCGCAGCAGGCGCAGAACGACGGCGGTATCGAGCGGCGGATCGCGGGCGGGCTCTCCTTCCTGCGGCGCCGGCTCACCGGTGACTACGACGTCGATGACTTCGGTTACGACGAGGAGCTGACCGACCAGGTCCTGATGTCGCTGCTGCGGCCGGTGTACGAGAAGTACTTCCGGGTCGAGGTGAAGGGCATCGAGAACATCCCGGCGGAGGGTGGCGCGCTGATCGTCGCCAACCACTCCGGGACGCTCCCTCTGGACGGTCTGATGATGCAGGTCGCCGTCCACGACAACCATCCCGCGGGCCGGCATCTCCGGTTGCTCGCCGCGGACCTGGTCTTCATGCTGCCGGTGGTCAACGAGCTCGCCCGCAAGCTCGGCCACACCCTGGCCTGCGCGGAGGACGCCCAACGGCTGCTCGGTCAGGGTGAATTGGTCGGGGTGATGCCGGAGGGCTTCAAGGGCATCGGCAAGCCCTTCAGCGAGCGGTACAAGCTCCAGCGCTTCGGCCGCGGCGGCTTCGTCTCCACGGCGTTGCGCAACGGGGCACCGATCATCCCGTGCTCGATCGTCGGCGCGGAGGAGATCTATCCGATGATCGGCAACGCGAAGACCTTGGCCCGTCTGCTCGGCTTCCCGTACTTCCCGATCACGCCGACCTTCCCGTGGCTGGGCCCGCTGGGCGGGATCCCGCTGCCGACCAAGTGGACGATCCAGTTCGGCGAGCCGATCCTCACGGACGGCTATCCGCCGGAGGCGGCCGAGGACCCGATGCTGATGTTCAACCTGACGGACCAGGTCAGAGAACAGATCCAGCACACGCTCTACAAGTTGCTGGTGCAGCGGCGGTCGGTCTTCTTCTGACGTCGCGGCTGTTCCTGGTGGGGTCCGGTGAGTCGGCGGACGGAGTCCGACGCAGCCGTGCGAAGCCCGCGAAGCGGTGCGAGGGCGGCAATGTAAGTAGGTCGCGATGCTGATGTTCAATCTGACGGACCAGGTCAGAGAACAGATCCAGCACACGCTCTACAAGTTGCTGGTGCAGCGGCGGTCGGTCTTCTTCTGACGTCGCGGCTGTTCCTGGTGGGGTCCGGTGAGTCGGCGGACGGAGTCCGACGCAGCCGTGCGAAGCCCGCGAAGCGGTGCGAGGGCGGCAATGTAAGTAGGTCGCGATGCTGATGTTCAACCTGACGGACCAGGTCAGAGAACAGATCCAGCACACGCTCTACAAGTTGCTGGTGCAGCGGCGGTCGGTCTTCTTCTAGGAGTACGACGGTGGGGGCGCCCTTCGAGAGAAGGGCGCCCCCACCGTCGTACCGGAAGGACTAGCTCGCGTCCTCGCCGTCGATGCCCAGGCCGGGCAGGAGGCCCGGGAGGAGGGGCGGGAGCGTGACGTCCGGTTGGGACGGGGCGCTCGTGGACGGAGAGGCCGTGCTGGTGCTGTCCTGGGTCGGGTCGAGCAGGCCCCCGGTGTTGCCGCCGAGGAGGCCGTCGCTCTCGTCGTCGGACGTGGACGAATGGCTGGGACTCTTGCTGCCGTTCGAGCCGCTGCTGTCCGAGGTGCCGTTGCCACTGCTGGGCGCGGCCGAGCGGCCGGAGCCGGACGTGCCGGTGGACGCCGAGCCGGAACCGCCCTGCCGCCGGCCCGGGCCGCCGTCCTGGGCCGGCGGCAGGGGCAGCAGGGACTGCAACGGGGCCACTTCTTCGTCTATGGCCTCGAACACCGACGACACCTGCTGACTGACATCGCCGAGCTGGACCGGCAGCCGGTCGCGCAGCGCGCCCCAGACCTCGCGGTGCGAGCGGGAGAAGGTGTCGAGGGCCTGGATGGGGCCCAGGGAGCCCGGGTCGCGCTCGTACGCCTCATGGAGCAGCCGGTGGCCCTCGGAGGCGTCGTGCTGCATGCCGGACAGGGCGCGACGGATCTCGCCGACGGACTCGTGGTCGAGGTGGCCGCCGCGGTCGCGGTCCATCAGCCGACGGGCCTCGTTGAGACGCGTGGAGGCCTGGTCGAGATAGCCCTGGCCGCGCTCGTCGTCCCCGTCGGACAGATAGTTGAGCTTGAAGTCCTCGATGCCGCGCTTCAAGCCGTACAGCGAGTCGCCCGGGAGGGCGTCCGAGCTGGCGGCGGCGACTCCGCCGAAGGCACCCGCGGCGACCCCGACGCTGAGTCCGCCGGCCGCGAGGCCCTTGGTCAGTCGGGAACGCGGTCGCAGTTTGCCCAGCGGGGACGCCCGGTGCGAACCCCGCGCCCGATGGGAGCGCTGTTCGGGCACCGAAGGATCCGCTGCCTCGCCTCCGGCGGCGCCTTCCTGGAGCATGGCCTCGAACGCGGCCACCAGCTGGGCCCGCTGGACGACCTTGACCGCGGGGTCCAGCTTCGGCCTGGGCAGCTCGTCGAGACATTCCGTAAGGGCCAGCATGCGGCCCTGTTCGGTCTGTTCCGCAGCTGCCGAGTCCGGCGCCGGTCCTTCGGACTGCTCGGCCGCCGGGCCCTGGCCGGACTGCTCCTCCAGGGCCTGGGCGAAGGCGTTCGCCCGCCGGTGTGCCGATACGTTCGCGATCACTGGCGGCACCTCCTCTCGTCATGACGGTCGACTCCCCAGGGGGTCCTGAGGGTTGCACGCCCTGACCTCGTCCACTCGATCGAGTGATCGAAGTCGGCCAGGGAGTGACCACAGGGAGCCTGCATCCCGCACAACGAGCAACGCGGCACTTGGGTTACGGACTGCGGATGATCGGATCGGGAAGTCAACGGACTCTCACTGAGAGCGAGTTGGGTGCTACGGGGCGTGTTCTCTCAGCGGGCGTCGTCCGGGAGGAGCCGGGCGAGGGTGCGCACGGCCCGGTACTGCAGGGTCTTGATGGCGCCCTCGTTCTTGCCCATCACCCGGGCGGTCTCGGCGACCGAGAGGCCCTGGAGGAAGCGGAGTGTCACACACTCCTGCTGCTGTGGGTTGAGGCGGCGCACGGCGCCCAGGAGGGCGGCGTTGGAGAGGGACTCCAGGACGGAGTCCTCCGGTGACCGCTCGACCTCGTTGGCGTCGAGCATCTCGCCGGTCGTCACTTCCAGACGAAAACGGCTGGACTTGAAGTGGTCGGCGACGAGGTTCCGGGCGATCGTCACCAGCCAGGCGCCGAAGTCACGGCCCTGCCAGGTGAAGGTGCCGATCCTGCGCAGCGCGCGCAGGAACGTCTCGCTGGTGAGGTCCTCGGCTGTCGCCTTGCCGCCCACCCGGTAGTAGATGTACCGGTAGACGGTGTCGCTGTACTGGTCGTAGAGGCGTCCGAAGGCGTCGGCCTCGCCGGCCTGGGCACGCTCCACGAGGTCCATCATGCGGGCGCTGTCGCTGTCCGCGGCCGGTCGGCGCGCGGCGGTGGTGCCGGTCGAACGCCCTCTTCTGCCGACAGCCGCGGAACCGTCGGCGAGTGCGTAGCACGGGCCGATCGGTGCCGTGGCTACGGCGAGGGCGGGGACGGCGTACGAGGTGGGGACGAAGCCGCGCAACAGGTCTTGGACCGTTGCGCGCAGCGTAGCCAGGCCCGAGGCGTCAACCCCGACGTGTGGGTACACGGGACTCCCAGAGGCAGAGCTTCCATCACGTGCAGTGCGGGACCGTTCACCCGTCGTAGCGACGGAGGGGTACCGGTTTGCGTCTGAGGAGAATAACGCTTCGTGCAGGCACTGCTACACCCAGTTGCTCAAATCATCGATTACGTCGCTTCTGTAACCGAATGACGCCCGTTCAACTGCCGCAGAGTGACCGGTTATTGATCAGATGAGATCGAGTTCCGGTCATGGTCGGGCTGTGTTGTGGCCGTGTGCCGACAAGAGGACTGGTCGCGCAGTTCCCTGCGCCCCCGGGGTCGTTACCGGCGGCGGCGATGCAAAGCGATGGCGGCCGCTGTGCCGCCCGCAACCGCTCCCACGCCTGCTGCCGCGGGGATGCCGACCTTTGCCGCCTTGCGGCCCGTTCGGTAGTCCCTCAGACGCCAGTCCAGGTTCCTCGCGTGCCTGCGGAGCTTGGCGTCCGGGTTGATCGCGTAGGGGTGGCCCACCAGGGAGAGCATGGGGATGTCGTTGTGGCTGTCGCTGTAGGCGGCGCAGCGGTTCAGGTCCAGGCCCTCCGCCGATGCCAGCGCTCGGACCGCCTCCGCCTTCGCGGGGCCGTGCAGGGGTTCGCCCACCAGCTTGCCCGTATAGACGCCGTCCACCGACTCCGCGACCGTGCCCAGGGCGCCGGTCAGGCCGAGGCGGCGGGCGATCACTCCGGCGATTTCCACGGGTGCCGCCGTGACGAGCCACACCTTCTGGCCCGCGTCCAGGTGGGCCTGGGCGAGGGCGCGGGTGCCGGGCCAGATGCGTTCGGCCATGTACTCGTCGTAGATCTCCTCGCCGATGGACATCAGCTCGGAGACGCGGTGGCCCTGCACGATCGACAGGGCCGAGTCGCGGGCCTCCTGCATGTGTTCGGGGTCCTCGATGCCGGCCAGCCTGAACCACGCCTGCTGCCAGGCGAACCGGGCGAGGTCGCGGGTCTCGAAGAACTTCCGCTTGTACAGGCCCCGGCCGAAGTGGAACAGCGACGCACCCTGCATGACGGTGTTGTCGAGGTCGAAGAAGGCGGCTGCCTTGTCGTCGCCGAGTACCGGGAACACCGGTTCCCCACCTGGGGCGGAGGTCTCCTCGACCTCCTGTGACGACTTGCGCGCGGCCTCCGCCGAGGCCTCGCCTGCCAACACGCTCCGCGCCGTGGCGGAGCGCCTACGGGGAGTGAGCCATCCGAGAGCGGCCATGGCGTGAGCATAGCCAGTTTGTTCGGAGCTTCCGGAGCCGAGAGGTTCGAAGGGTGTGAACTCTCCGCGACCGTGCCGTTAAACAAGCGGATCCCGGCCCGGCGCAGGCCGCGCGAGAATGGCCGACATGAGTCCCATCTTCCGCCGCAGGCCGGCCAAGGCTCCCGAGGACCGGCTCGTCACCCTCATCCGTAAGCCGGGATGTCATCTGTGCGATGACGCACAGATCGTCATCGAGCGGGTGTGCGGGGATCTGGGGGTTCCCTGGGAGCAGAAGGACATCTCCCAGGACCCCCAACTCCACGACCAGTACTGGGAGCAGATCCCGGTCGTCCTGGTCGACGGGGACCAGCACACGTTCTGGCGCGTGGACGAGAAACGCTTGAGGACGGCACTGACCGAGTAGTCCAACTCGCTCGACCCTTCGCTTAGGATCGATGGCGGCTTGGTCCTGGGGGCGGGATTGTTGAGGAGAGTGTGGCGGTTTTGCCCCCGGGAGAGACGCGCGTGACCCCGGTCACGTTGGCCGGGCAAATCGGACACCATCTTTGTGCACGCGTTCACAAAGACATAGCCTGCTTTCGACGGGGCGGTCTGGGGACGTGTGACCGCCTGCAGCCCCGCTCTACCCGCAGGAGCACCGTGGCAACTGGCCGAACTCACCGACCGGCGACCCGTAGCCGAGGAATTCCCGAGGCCACCGTCGCCCGGCTTCCGCTGTACCTCCGCGCGCTGACCGCACTGTCGGAGCGCTCGGTCCCCACGGTCTCCTCCGAGGAGCTCGCGGCCGCGGCGGGCGTCAACTCCGCGAAACTGCGCAAGGACTTCTCCTACCTCGGGTCCTACGGGACGCGTGGTGTGGGCTACGACGTCGAGTATCTCGTCTACCAGATCTCCCGCGAACTGGGCCTGACCCAGGACTGGCCGGTCGTGATCGTCGGTATCGGTAACCTCGGCGCCGCTCTCGCCAACTACGGCGGCTTCGCCTCCCGCGGCTTCCGGGTCGCGGCCCTCATCGACGCCGATCCGGGCATGGCCGGGAAGCCGGTCGCGGGCATTCCGGTTCAGCACAGCGATGAACTGGAAAAGATCATCGAGGACAACGGCGTATCGATCGGTGTCATCGCCACCCCCGCCGGTGCCGCCCAGCCGGTCTGCGAACGGCTCGTGGCCGCCGGCGTCACCTCCATCCTGAACTTCGCGCCGACCGTGCTGACCGTCCCGGACGGCGTCGACGTGCGCAAGGTGGACCTCTCCATCGAGCTCCAGATCCTCGCCTTCCACGAGCAGCGCAAGGCCGGTGAGGAGGCCGCCGCCGCAGCCGACGCCGCCGGTGCGGTCGCCGCCGTCCGTGGTGACTCCGCCGACAAAGGGCCCGACGGGGACGTACCCGCCGTGATGCCGGCATGAGTCTCCTCGTCGTGGGGCTGAGCCACCGCAGCGCTCCGGTCAGCGTGCTGGAGCGGGCGACGCTGAGCGCTGACGCCCAGGTCAAGCTGTTGCAGGACGCGGTCGCCGCGGAGCCGGCCGCCGAGGCCGCGGTGCTGGCCACCTGCAACCGGATCGAGCTGTACGCCGACGTCGACAAGTTCCACGCCGGTGTCGCCGAGCTGTCCACGCTGCTCGCCCAGCACAGCGGGGTGGGGCTGGACGAGCTCACTCCCTATCTGTACGTGCACTACGAGGACCGGGCTGTCCATCACCTGTTCTCGGTGGCCTGCGGGCTTGACTCCATGGTCGTCGGGGAGGGGCAGATCCTCGGACAGATCAAGGACTCCCTCGCCAAGGCGCAGGACCTGCACACCGCCGGACGGCTGCTGAACGATCTGTTCCAGCAGGCACTGCGGGTCGGCAAGCGGGCGCACTCCGAGACCGGGATCGACCGGGCCGGGCAGTCGCTGGTGACCTTCGGGCTGGAGCAGCTGGCTTCCGGTACGGCCGTGGACGCGTGGGCCCCGGGCAAGAAGGCGCTCGTCATCGGTGCCGGGTCCATGTCCTCGCTCGCCGCGGCGACGCTCGCGCGGGTCGGCGTCGGCGAGATCGTGATCGCCAACCGGACGCCGGACCGGGCCGAGCGGCTCGCCGAGATCTTGAACGACGCCGACGACCTGGACGTGACGGCCCGCGCGATACCGATGAACGCGGTGCCGGGCGAGCTGACACGTGCCGACGTCGTGGTGTCCTGTACGGGTGCGACCGGGCTGGTGCTCACGGCTTCGGAGGTCGCTGAGGCCGTCGCCGCCGGCCCGGTGGCGGGTTCGCCCGCCGACGCCGACGGGGTGCCGTCCCGCTTCGGGCCGGGAGCCGCCCTGGGCGGCACGAATGCCCGCAGCCTGACCGGACCGGCCGCCACGGGCTCCGCGGACGACGACAACTGTCCGCTCGATCTCAACGCCGTCCCTGCCACCGCAGGGTTCTCCGTGCTCGGGGAAGCCGCCGTCGCCGGGATGGCCACCACCGAACTCGAGCAGCACGCCGCCTGGGTCGACAACGGCATCGCCCGAGTCCCCAGCGCGGCCGACGAGGCCGACGCCATCGCCGCGCTCGCCGCCGCTGCCGCCGCCGTCGGACGGATTCCCGAGCGTCGTAGGCCTGAGCCGGTCGCTCCGCAGCCCGCGCCCGGGCTCTTTCTGCTCGATCTCGCCATGCCCCGTGACATCGACGCCGCCGTGCACCGGATTCCCGGCGTGCGGCTCGTCGACATCGAGTCGCTCGCCGACGCTTCGGCCGACGCTCCGATGGCAGCCGATGTCGACCAGGTGCGGCGGATCGTCGCCGACGAGGTCGCGGCCTTCGGTGCCGCGCTCCGCGCCGCGCACATCACGCCCACCGTGGTCGCGCTGCGCACCATGGCCGCCGATGTGGTCGCCGGGGAGATCGCCCGGCTCGAGGGGCGGCTGCCGGGGCTCGACGACAAGCACCGCAGTGAGATCACCCAGACCGTGAAGCGTGTGGTGGACAAGTTGCTTCACGCGCCGACCGTACGGGTCAAGCAACTCGCCGCCGAGCCCGGCGGTGCCGGGTACGCGGACGCGCTGCGGACCCTGTTCGACCTCGACCAGGAGACGGTTGACGCCGTGTCCCGCGCCGAGGACAGCACCGAGAAGAACAGCAAGAACCGAGGGTCGGCATGACTGAGAAGGCACTGAGGCTCGGGACAAGGCGAAGCAGACTCGCCATGGCCCAGTCCGGGCAGGTGGCGGACGCCGTGAGCCAGGTGACCGGACGGCCCGTGGAGCTCGTCGAGATCACCACGTACGGCGATGTGTCGCGGGAGCAGCTCGCGCAGATCGGCGGCACGGGCGTGTTCGTGACCGCGCTGCGGGAGGCCCTGCTCAAGGGGGAGGTCGACTTCGCGGTGCACTCGCTGAAGGACCTGCCCACCGGGCAGCCCGACGAGCTCTCGCTCGCCGCCGTCCCCCTGCGCGAGGACCCGCGTGACGTCATCGTCGCCCGGGACGCGCTGAAGTTCACCGACCTGCCCCGCGGGGCGCGCATCGGTACCGGGTCACCCCGGCGGATGGCCCAGCTCAACGCGTACGCACGCGCCCATGGGCTGGACATCGAGACCGTTGCGATCCGGGGGAACGTCGACACCCGGATCCGGTACGTGCACGACGGTGAGCTGGATGCGGTGGTGCTGGCCGCGGCCGGGCTGCATCGCATCGGGCGCATCGACGAAGTGACTGACTTTCTTTCAGTCGACACGGTTTTGCCCGCTCCCGGCCAGGGAGCACTGGCGATCGAATGCACCGCGGACAACGCGGACCTGATCGCCGCGCTCGGCGAACTCGACGACCCGTTCACGCGGGCCGCCGTGACTGCCGAGCGGTCACTGCTCGCCGCCCTGGAGGCCGGTTGCAGCGCACCTGTGGGCGCGCTGGCCGACCTGCTGGCCGACGGGCAGATTGTCAAGGAAATGCGCCTGCGCGGCGTCGTCGGCACGACCGACGGCTCGCGGATGGTGCAATTGTCCACCACCGGTCCCGTGCCCGAGACGTACGACCAAGCAATGGCGCTCGGCCGTGAACTCGCTGCCGAGATGCTTGCCCAGGGCGCGGCCGGTCTGATGGGGGAGCGAGCACAGTGAGCCCCACCACCCTTCCTGCCGCCGGACCTGAACACGGGCACGTCACCTTCCTGGGTGCCGGACCCGGGGATCCGGGACTACTCACTCTGCGCGCCGTCGAGGCGCTGGGGAACGCGGACGTTCTCGTCGCCGAGCATGAAGTGCTCGACGTCGTGCGCGTCCACGCTCGCTCAGGCGTCGCCGTCGTGGACACGGATTCGGATCCCTCGTCGGATCCGCATCCGGGCACAGGCGCGCCCCAACTAACGGTTGTTGACGGTCAGTCAACAACCGCTGCCCTCCCCGCCGTGCGGGATGCCGCACATCTTGTCATGGAGGCCGCGCGGGGCGGCAGGCGGGTCGTACGTGCGGTGTCCGGGGACCCCGGGCTCGACGCGTACGCCGCCGAGGAGATGCTGGCGTGCGCCGCCGCGGGGGTGCCTTTCGAGGTCGTTCCCGGTGTCGCCGCCGCGGTCGGCGTGGCCGCGTACGCGGGTGTTCCGCTGCGGGACGCCCAGGGCGCCGATGTGCGGTTCGTGGATGCGCGGACCGCTTCCGACCGGTGCTGGACCGAGGTCGGGGCGTCCGACGGGACCGTGGTCGTCTCGACGACCCTGGATTCCGTGGGCGCCGCCGCCGGTGAGCTCGTCGCCGCCGGGCGCAAGCCCGATACCCCGCTGACGGTCACGGTCGCTGGTACGACCACTCGTCAGCGGACGTGGACGGCGACGCTGGGGACCATCGCCCAGCTGCTCAAGCAGACCAAGGTGCTGCCCTCGCCGGATGGCGGGCGGCCGGTGATAGCCGTGGTCGGTGAGCGGTCCGCCGCTGCTCAGCGCGAGCAGCTGTCGTGGTTCGAGTCGAAGCCGCTCTTCGGGTGGCGGGTGCTCGTGCCGCGCACGAAGGAGCAGGCGGCTTCGCTCTCCGACCAGCTGCGGTCCTACGGGGCCGTGCCGCACGAGGTGCCGACGATCGCCGTCGAGCCGCCGCGGACGCCTCAGCAGATGGAGCGGGCGGTCAAGGGGCTCGTCACGGGCCGCTACGAGTGGATCGCCTTCACCTCGGTGAACGCCGTCAAGGCCGTGCGGGAGAAGTTCGAGGAGTACGGGCTCGACGCGCGCGCCTTCGCCGGGATCAAGGTCGCCGCGGTGGGCGAGCAGACCGCCAAGGCACTCGTCGCCTTCGGTGTGAAGCCGGACCTGGTGCCCTCCGGGGAGCAGTCCGCTGCCGGGCTCCTCGAGGACTGGCCGCCGTACGACCCCGTTTTCGATCCGATCGACCGGGTGTTCCTGCCGCGCGCCGACATCGCCACCGAGACGCTGGTCGCGGGGCTCATCGAGCTCGGGTGGGAGGTCGACGACGTCACGGCCTACCGGACCGTGCGGGCGTCGCCGCCGCCGGCCGAGACCCGTGAGGCGATCAAGGGGGGTGGCTTCGACGCCGTTCTCTTCACGTCGTCCTCCACCGTGCGCAACCTGGTGGGTATCGCCGGGAAGCCGCACAACGTGACCGTCATCGCGTGTATCGGTCCCGCCACCGCGAAGACCGCCGAGGAGCACGGGCTCCGGGTGGACGTGATGGCTCCCGAGCCGTCCGTGCACAGGCTGACCGAGGCGCTGGCCGACTTCGGGCTGAAGCGGCGGGCGGCCGCGGTCGAGGCCGGGGATCCGGTCACCCGCCCCAGCGAGCGCCGGCCCGGGGCCCGGCGGAGACGTAGCACCACCTGACCCCCTGATGTGGGGGCGCGGGTGCGGATGCGGCGGTCTGGTGTTCCTGCCAGGCCGCCGTCGCTGTGTGCTCGTGGCGCAGCGGGTCTGCGGGCCGTACGTCGCCTTCGTGCGGGGGCGCCGCCCGGGTCTGCGGGCCGACGTCGCGTCGGCAAAGGGGGGTGCGGGGCGGGCGTAGCGTAGGGGTATGACGACGTACGGATCCTTTCCCGGCAGCCGGCCGCGGCGGCTGCGGACCTCTCCCGTCATGCGGCGGATGGTCGCCGAGACGAGGCTGCATCCCGCTGACTTCATCCTCCCCGCCTTTGTGCGGGAGGGCGTGAGCGAGCCGGTGCCGATCGAGGCCATGCCGGGGGTGGTGCAGCACACCCGGGACAGTCTGAAGAAGGCGGCCGCCGAGGCTGTCGAGGCCGGGATCTCCGGGATCATGCTGTTCGGGGTGCCCAAGGACTCCAAGAAGGACGCTCTGGGAACGCCGGGGACCGATCCGGACGGGATCCTTCAGGTCGCGCTGCGGGATGTGCGGGCCGAGGTCGGTGACGAGCTGCTCGTGATGTCCGATCTGTGTCTCGACGAGACCACCGATCACGGGCACTGCGGGGTGCTGGACGACCAGGGGCGGGTCGACAACGACGCCACCCTGGAGCGGTACGCCGAGATGGCTCAGGTGCAGGCCGATGCCGGGGCGCATGTCGTCGGGCCCAGCGGGATGATGGACGGGCAGATCGGGGTCGTGCGCGACGCCCTTGACCAGATCGGGCGCGAGGACGTGGCCATCCTCGCGTACACCGTGAAATACGCGTCCGCCTTCTACGGGCCCTTCCGGGAGGCCGTCGGGTCCTCGTTGCGGGGGGACCGCAAGACCTATCAGCAGGATCCCGCCAACGCGCGGGAGTCGTTGCGGGAGTTGGCCCTCGATCTGGAGGAAGGGGCCGACATGGTGATGGTGAAGCCCGCCGGGCCCTATCTCGACATCCTGGCGCGGGTCGCCGACGCGGTGGACCTGCCCGTTGCCGCCTATCAGATCTCCGGTGAGTACTCGATGGTCGAGGCCGCCGCCGAGAAGGGGTGGATCGACCGGGAGCGGGCCATTCTGGAGACGCTGACCGGGATCAAGCGCGCCGGGGCGCAGAACATCCTCACCTACTGGGCTGTTGAGGCTGCCCGGATGCCGACGGTTCGGTAGTCGTCGTCGTTGTCTGTGTCGTGGATGTCGACGGGCCTTCGTCGCGGAGGCCCTCGCCGTCCTCGCACGCGGTCAGGGTGAGGACGGCGAGCACGACCGTCAGGGCTGCCAGGAGGCGGGGTGCGCGGGTGTGCGCGTTCGCTGGCGCGGGCATCGGCAGGGGCCTCTCTGTCGGTTGTCTGTCTGTCGGTTGTCTGTGAGGAGTGGTCTCAGCCTGGTGCCTGGGTGGGTGTGGTGACCATAAGGTGCCGCCCGTTTTGGGACGGGCAGAGGGCGGGACGGTCTCCGAACTGCGGGGATGTCGCGTCCCGAGGATGTGGTGCGGGACGCGGGAAACGGGAGTCCGCCGTCTCGACGGCCGCCGCGGGCTAGCTTGTTCGTCATGAGCATGGAGATCGACACCACCAAGGCGCATCCCGCGCGCGTCTACGACGTCTTCCTCGGCGGCACCGACAACTACCCCGCCGACCGTGAGGCCGCCGCCGCGGCGCTCGCCGCCAATCCGCGCGGGTATCTGGATGTGCGGCACAACCGCGACTTCATGCGGCGGGCCGTCACCGAGCTGGCGGAGCGGGACGGGATACGGCAGTTCCTCGATGTGGGGACCGGGTTACCGACCGCGGAGAACGTGCATCAGATCGCCCAGCGGATCCACCCCGAGTCGCGGGTCGTGTACGTCGACAACGATCCCGTCGTGCTCGCGCACGCGCGGGAGCTGCTGAGCGGTCATGCCGAGGGGCGTACCGCCTATCTCGACGCCGGTTTCGAGGAACCCGCGCGCATTCTCGAGCGGGCCGCCGAGACGCTGGATCTGAATCGGCCCGTCGCGTTGTTCCTGGTGGCCGTGTTGCACTTCATCGAGGACGAGGTCGCCTACCCGGTGGTGCGGGAGCTCGTCGACGCGCTGCCCCCGGGGAGCCGGGTGGTGCTCAGCCATCTCACGCTGGACCTCAACGCGGCGAACATGCGGGCCGTGCAGGAGACGTACACCGCGCGCGGGTTCTCCTTCGTGCTGCGGTCCAAGGGGGAGGTCGAGCGGTTCTTCGCCGAGAGCGGCCTGGAGGTCGTCGAGCCCGGTGTCGTGCCGGTGCACCGGTGGCGGCCGGACGGGGCCGCGCCTGCGGAGATCGGTGATGTGACCGACGCGGACATCAACGTGTACGCGGGGGTCGGGCGCAAGGGCTGATCCCGGATCCTGGAAAGCTGTTTGTAGGAGGCATCTATATCTCTAGGGTGCTCGGCATGACCCTTACGAGCACCTTCGCCGCCCCGCCTTCGCTCGCCTCGCGCGTCCGGTCGACCGGCGGGTCGGCGGTACGGGAGATCCTCGCCGTCACCGCGCGACCCGAGGTCGTCAACTTCGCCGGCGGGCTGCCCGCGCCCGAGCTGTTCGACCGGGAGGGCGTCGCGGCGGCGTTCCGGCATGTACTGGAGGAGACGCCGGGGCAGGCTCTTCAGTACTCGACGACCGAAGGGGAGCCGCGGCTGCGGGAGTTGCTGGCGCGACGCACGACGGTGCGGGGGCTGGCCACCGGCGCCGAGGAGCTTCTTGTCACCACCGGGTCGCAGCAGGGCCTGTCGCTGGTCGCCGCCGCGCTCGTCGAACCCGGTGACACCGTCCTGGTCGAGGATCCCTGCTATCTGGCGGCACTTCAGGTCTTCGGACTGGCGGGCGCGCGGGTCCTCGCCGTGCCGGGCGATGCGCAGGGGCCGGACGTGGAGGCCCTGACCGAGCTGGTGGTGCGGGAGCGGCCCAAGCTGCTCTACACCGTCCCCACCTTCCAGAACCCCAGCGGGCGGACCATGTCGGCCGAGCGGCGGGCCGGTGTGGCCGAGGTGGCGGGGCGCTCCGGTGTGTGGATCGTCGAGGACGATCCGTACGGGGAGCTGCGGTTCGAGGGGGAGCGGCTGCCCTGGATCGCCTCCTACCCGGGTGCCGGGGACCGGACCGTCCTGCTCGGGTCCTTCTCCAAGGTGATGGCTCCCGGTCTGCGGCTGGGGTGGCTGCGGGCGCCGAGTGACCTGCGGCGGGCCTGTGTCGTCGCCAAGCAGGCCGCCGATCTGCACACGCCGACCGTCAACCAGCTCGCCGCGGCCCGGTATCTGGAGGAGCGGGATCTCGACGCGCATGTGGCCCGGGTCGCGGCCGTGTACGGGGAGCGGCGGGACGCGATGCTGGCGGGACTGGCCGAGGCGCTGCCGGAGGGGGCGTCCTGGAACCGGCCCGAGGGCGGCATGTTCCTCTGGGCACGGCTGCCTTCCCCATACGACACGACCGCCCTGTTGCCCGAGGTCGTACGGCATGACGTGGCCTATGTGCCGGGAGCACCCTTCCACGCGGGACTGGCCGACCGGGCGACGCTGCGGCTGTGCTTCGTGACGGAGACGCCGGAGCGGATCGCGGAGGGACTGCGGAGGATGGGCGTGGGCCTTGGGACCTAGGTCTCAAGGAGTGGTGCGGTTGGGGCCGGCGGCTGCGGACGGCGGGTGGCGGTGTGCCTAGGGTTGAGGCATGTCCGACACAGTGGAGTTCGACCTTGACGCGTATCTCGGCCGGATCGGGTGGGAAGGGGAGCGGGTCGCCGATGTGGCGACCCTGCGGGCCGTGCACCTCGCGCACGCGCGCGCGATCCCCTTCGAGAATCTCGACGCCGTGAACGGCACGGCTCCCTCGCTCGAACTCGGTGATCTGCTGGACAAGCTGGTCCGGGGTCGGCGCGGGGGCTACTGCTACGAACAGAACACCTTGCTGCTGCATGCCCTGGAGGCGCTCGGATTCGGGGTGACCCGGCTGTCGGCGCGGGTGCAGGTGGGCGCGGACGGGCTGGAGAGCCGCCCGCGCACCCATATGACGCTGCTGGTGGAGGTGGCGGGGGAGACGCGTCCGTACCTTGCCGACGTCGGGTTCGGGGCGGTCGGCGCGCTGTTGGAGCCGGTGCCGCTGGTGGCGGGTGAGGAGTTCGAGGGTGCGGGCCGACGGCACCGGCTGGTGCGGGTGTCGCACCGGGGGCCGCTGGACCTGTGGGTGCTGGAGGCCTTCGAGCAGGGGCTGGCGTGGGAGGGCGGCTGGCGGCGGCAGTACGCCTTCACCCTGGACCCCGGCGAGAAGCCCGACTTCGAGGTGTTCAACTGGTTCGTCGCGACGCACCCGCGCTCACCGTTCACCCAGCGGCTCTACGTGCAGCGGATGCGCGGGGACCAGCATGTGCTCCTCTCCGGCCGGGAGCTGACCGTCACGTCCCCCGACGGCACGGTCAGCAAGCGGGAGGTCTCCGAGGAGGAGGTCTCACGGCTGCTGGACGAGGAGTTCGGGATCGACGTCCCTCAGTCCCACCAGAAGGACCACGCCGGCTGATCGAGCAACTGGCGTTCGGCGTAGGCCTCCAGGACGGTGTCGCAGCCCTGCCAGAGGTTGTCCGGGCAGAACGCGAAGTGTTCGGCGGCCAGGGCCCGCGCCTCGGCGAGTGTCGTGGGCGGGGCCGCCACGGAGACCCGCAGATGGTCGAAGCCGAGCGCCACGACCCGTATGCCGAAGCGGTCCTCCCAGGAGCGGAGCACCGCGCTGAGACGGGCCGTGTCGTCGCCGTGGTTCACCGCGCCCGTCCAGCCGAGCGCCGTCGGGATGTCGGCGCTGCGGCGGGCCGGGACCAGGGCCAGGCGGGGCTCCTTGAGAGGGCCGCCGGCCGAGAGGAAGCCCCCGGCGATGTCGGTGGCCACCGCGTCCGGATCGGTCGCGGCGGCGGTCGCCTCCGCCAGGCCCGGCCAGTCGCCTGCCTCCGCAGCGCAGCACTCCTCCCAGAAGTCGGCCAGGACCTCCTCCGCGTCGTGATCCCCGGGGTACGACACCTCGGCCGGCGCCAACTCCCAGTCCTCCGGGCCGCCGTGACCCCCGCCGATGTCCAGGGCCACCGGGAGCAGCCCGAGCGCGCGGGGCGCCTCCTGGAGGGCGGCCCACGCGGCCGGGGTCGCCCGGTCGTCGGCCAGCCAGAGCAGCGGCTCGTGCCACGGGCCCTCGTCCGTCGTGTCGATCAGCCTGCCCGGCGGAAGACCGAGGCCGAGAGAGGCCAGCCTCGGCAGCGGGTTGGGGAGCGTTGCCATGCCGACGACTGTAGGGGCAGCCACTGACAACGGCCCCGGAAGATCTTGGGCGGCGGGAATTCACATAGTCACCCTGATCCGAGAGGACTTGAGGTTACGGTGGGCCGAGCGTCGGGGGCGCGAACGGGCGGCGCGTTGACGGCGCGCCCCGGACGGGAGGGAGACCGCGTGACGGAGCCGGGCCCGCGCGAGGACGACCCCAGGAAGCCGCTGCCGGTCGGCGGCCCCGAGAAGGGCGCTCCGGCCGAAGGGGTCACCCAACCGTCGTACGGCCTGTCTCCCGAGGACGAGGAAGCGTTCAGCCACTTCTACCGCGCCTACGTCCCCAGGCTGACCGCGTACCTCGTCTACCAGGGCGCTTCCGTCGACCGGGCCGGGGAGTTCGTCCGGGACACGATGGTCAAGGCCCACCGGTCATGGCACGAGATCAGGTCGCACAAGAGCTGGGCCTACTCGGTCGCCTACCGGGAGTTCGTCCGTCACGCCACGCGCGTGGAGGAACCCGTCGAGGAGGTACCCGACTCCACGACCTTGCTGCGCCGCCCCGAGGCGACCGAGTCCTGGTTACAGGAACAGGAACAGGAGATCGTCCGGGTCTTACGGGGACTGCCCGCACGCCAACGGCAGGTGCTGGCCCTCATGTTGGACGGGTGGAAACCGGCCGAGATCGCCAAGCTGATCGGGATCGAGGGAGCGGCGGTGCGGTCGAACCTGTTCAAGGCGCGCAAGGCCGTCACCCAGCACCTCGCGCGGCGGGAGGAGGACTGATGGCCGACGAGTGGCTCTCCCGAGAGCACGAGGCGTTCGGCCTCGGCCTCTCCCGGTTCCTCGACCTCGACGCCGGGCTGCGTGAGGTGCGCGAGCAGGCCGGCCGGCATGAGGACGTGGTCCGTGGCCTGGGGCTGGTACTGGACGCCGACGGCGGACTGGCGAGCATCCTCCATGCCGAGGACGCGACGGACTCCGCCACGACGGACCCCGCGAACCGCGCGTGGATGTCGGAGGCCGATGTCGCCGAAGCCCTGCGCGCCCTCCCCGCGGAACAGCGGCTGGCCGCGCGCAAGGACCCCGCGATCGCCGCCTGCGTCAGCGGCGAACTCCTCGTCCGGGCCCTGGAGCTGCTCGACGACCTCGTCCAGGAGAAGAAGCGACCGGGAACCGCCGAGGGCGACCCCGCCCCGTACGCCCAGCGCTTCGCGGACCTCGCCCGGGACTACGCCCGCGCCCGCAGGTTCACGCTGGCGGAGCCGCCCGCCCTGACGCTCCCCGCCGCCCTCAACCTCGCCGCGGTCTTCGCCCGCACCTTCGAACACGACCTCCGAGCGGCCCGCCACCCCGGCGACAGCGCCCACGCCCTCACCGACACCCTCGACTCCGCCGCCCGCGCCCGAGACCCCGACCGCGTCCGCGGCATCGACCTCGTCGCCCGCCCGCTCGCCCGCAGCCTCGCCCTCGAAGCCGGCCACCGTCTCCGCCTCCCGATGGCGGACGGCCTCGTCGCCGCGCTGCTCGACGGCACGCTGGACGACTTCACCGACGCGGACCTCACCGGCGTGAACCCGAACGACCCCGGACTCAACGGCATCCAGTGGTCCGACCCGGGCACCCGCTGGCCGCCCGGCACGGACATCGAGGCGCTGCGGAACAGGTCCGAGGAGACCTCGCCGTACTCCCGTGTGTATGTGCTCGGACGGCGGCCGAAGGGAACGAGCAGGCCCGGGGCGGGAGTTCGGGTCTAGGCGGTCGTCGCGATGAATGCCGACCAGGCGGTGGCGGTGACCTGGAGGGTCGGGCCGGTGGGGGTCTTGGAGTCGCGGATGTGGATGGTGTGGGGGCCCTCGCTGCCGCTGTGGCTGGACTTGCGCCAGGCGTAGGCGACTTCGAGGCACTGGCCGCCTTCGTCTCCGCTGTAGGTCGACTTGAACCACTGAAGCGCTTCGGTGCTCATTGCTCTCCTAGCAGGCGGTCGAGCAGGCCCGATGAGTCCTGTGGGGTCATGGCCTGTGCTCGCAGCATCGCATACTTGCGCGCCAGCCTGGACACCTCATCCGGGTCGGAAACCCACTGGCTTCCTCGCTGCGATTCGGTGTAGGCGAGGTGTTGATGATCTGGGGTTTCGAGGAGAGTGAAAGGGCCGTTCAATCCCGCGTGACAAGGGCTGCTCAGAGGCAGGAACTGTAGGGATACACAGGGCAGTTCAGCGACCTCGCACAGATAGCCCAGCTGCTCCCGTCGCACCTCCGGCCCGCCGATCATCAAGTGCAGCGCAGGCTCCCAGACCACGAAGCTCAGCGTCGGAGGGTTCTTGCGGTGCAGGATCTCCTGGCGTTCCACACGGCCCGCCACCTTGGTCTCGATCTCGTCCTCGTCGTACGCCGGGACGCGCTCCCGGAGTACGGCTTCCGCGTACGCGCGAGTCTGGAGCAGACCGGGGAGCACGGCGTTGTCGTACCAGGACAGCGCGATCGCCTCCCGCTCATGCTCCATGTACAGCTCCGCCCACATCGGGAACTGGTCGATCTCCGGCAGGTTCGCCACCCCGACCGACAGCATCCCCTTGGTCTGGAGGATCTCGTCCAACAGGGCGGCCAGGTCCGGCTTCAGGGACCTTCTGCCCTGCTCGATCGAGGCGATCGTCTCCTCGTCGACCTTGACCAGCGCGGCCAGGGCACTCTGGGTGTGGCCCGCGGCGCGGCGGGCCGCGGCCAGTTGCTTGCCCAGCATCTTCATCGAGGTCAGGTTCTTCGGCCGCGGTGGCTTCTTCGCGCTCATGTGCTCTCAATCCCCCAGGTCCCACGTACGTCACCGGGTGAGAGCCCGTACAAAAATTTCGTACGGGTTCACTCGCTGATCCACGCTAGTGACTCTGCGCGACATTCGTACCGTGAATGAGCAAAGCCAACTCGCCTTCCAGCGCGACCAGTTCTATCGGCGCGATCGCCGTTCCGTGGGCGCCGCCAGGCGGTTCGCGCGGTGGTCCCTCGTCCACTGGGGGATCTCGGCGTGGGAGCGGGCCGATGATGTGTCGCTGTGTGTGAGCGAGTTGGCGACCAACGCGCTCGTGCACGGGGCGCCGCCGGGGCGGGGGTTCCTACTGCGGGTGCGGTACGACGGGGCCGTACTGCGGGTGGAGGTGCATGACAGCGGGGGTGGCGAGCCGTGTGTCGCGGAGGCGGCCGACGAGGGCGGGCGCGGGCTGCTGCTCGTCGCCGCGCTCGCCGACAAGTGGGGGGTGGGACAGCGGGACCCCGGCAAGGTGGTGTGGTGCGAGTTCGTCCACCCTGCCGGGGCCTGTGCAATCAACTAGCGTCTGGCTATGCGCAGTTGTGCGCTGCGCTCGTGCTCGACGCGACCACCACGTCCGCGCCGCCGAGGCCGCTGATGTGGAGGGCGTTGACCGTGAGTCCGGTCGCCGTGCGCGTCTGTTCGTTCACGACGACCTTGGCTCCGGCGCCGAGGTCGATCGCGTAGTCGGGGATGTCCGGGACGGTGACCGGCGTACCCGCGATGGTGAGCTTGAGATCCGTCGTACCGGTGCTCGCCGTGCAGGTGCTCGTCGAGCTGGCGGTGATGCCGGTCGCCTCGATGACCGGGAGGCCGGGCAGGCCCAGACTGAGCTTGGTCAGCGTGGACTTGGCCGTCGAGGTGCTCGGGCCGGTCGTCGTCGTGACGTTCGCACACAGGGCGTCCGCCGTCAGGACCACCGCGCTGATGTTCTGTGTGCAGGCGGGGGCCACCGTCCTGGCGTCGGCCGTGCGGACCTCGCCCGTGTCCGGGGTCGGTGCGATCACGATCGGCAGCACCAGGACGGGGACCGTAGCGGAGAGACCGTAGGCCCGGCCCGTGACGTACTGGAGCTTGAGCTCGGCCGTGGCCTCCGAGGGCTTGTACGCCTCGTCGCCCGCGAAGGTCGCCTTGAGTGGCACGGTGGCTGAGTCGGTCAGTGGCTGAGCCACTGCCGCGATGGTGCAGGCCGCCTTGCCCGCCGCGTCGGTCTTCGCCTTGCAGGTCTGGTCCGTGCCCAGGGTGAGTGTGACCTCCCGGTCGGCCACCGGGGCGCCGCCGCCGTCCTTCTCGGTGAGCTTCGCCGACAGCGGGGCCGGGGAGCCGTTGGAGATCGTGGCCGGACCGTCGTAGGCGAGGGCCGTGTCCTTCTGGACGGGGGGATCGGGGTCGCCCGGGTCGCCGTCGCAGCCGTTGGTGCTGGTGATGAACTTCTCGCCGTACTCGGACGGGTAGGGCGTAAGGACGTTGCCCTCCAGCTCGATGTCCTGGTGTACGCCGTTCAGTTCCTGCTCGTAGTGCAGGTGCGGGCCGGTGGTGTTGCCGGTGCTGCCGACCGTGCCGATCACGGTGCCCTGGGCGACCTGGGCGCCGTCCGCGACCTCGTAGGTGGCCAGGTGCATGTACTCGGTGGTCCAGCCGTCGGCGTGGGTGATCCGGATGTACTGGCCGCCGCCGTCGGGCTGGTTGTGGCGGGTGGCGGTGCCCGCGGCCGAGGCGAGGACGGGGGCGCCGGCGCTGGCGCCCTCCGCCTTGACGAAGTCCAGGACGTTTCCGTGGTCCGGGTAAGTGGAGTACGTCCAGACCGAGTCGCACTCGAAGGGGGCCAGGAAGGCGGGCTTGGCGAGCGTGCCGGGCTCGTCGGCCGCACTTGCCGTGCCCGTCGCCGGGGCCGTCAGGGCGAGGGCCAGTGTGGTGAGCAGGCCCGTGAGCAATGTTCCGCGTCTCTTGATGCGCATTCTGAACTTCCCCCGATTCACGCGCAGTTGTAGGCGTCCGTGGCGCTCGACGCGATGACCACGTCCACGCCGCCCGCCGCCGTCAGATGGGCTGCGTTGACCGTGAGGCCGGTCGCCGTCCTGATCTGCTCGTTGAGCACGAGCTTGGCGGCCGGGCCGAGGTCGATCGCATAGTTCGGTACGTCACCGATCTCGACCGGTGTGCCCGCGACCGTCAGCGACAGGTCCGTGCTGCCGGTGGTGGCCGTGCAGCTGCTGGTCGAGGTCGCTGTCACGCCGGAGAGGGCGACCACGGGCAGGCCGGGCAGGCCGATCCTGGCGTCCTCCACGGTCGCGGTCGCTGTGGAGCCGCTCGGGCCGGTCTTCGTCTCCACCTTCGCGCAGAGGGTGTCGGCGGACAGGACCAGCACGTTGATGGGTGCCGCGCAGGGCGGGGCGACCGTCTTGGCGTCCGCCGCGCGGACCACACCGGTGTCCGGGGTGGGGGCGATGCCGATCGGCAGGGCGAGGACCGGGATCTGGGCGGAGAGACCGTAGGCGCGGCCGGTGACGTACTGGAGCTTGAGTTCGGCCGTGGCCTCGGAGGCCTTGTAGGCCTCGTCGCCGGCGAAGGTCGCCTTGAGTGGCACGGTGGCTGAACCGGTGAGTGGCTGAGCCACCTTGTCGATCGTGCAGGTCGCCTTGCCCTGGGCGTCGGTGTTCGCCGCGCAGGTCTGCAGGGCGTCCGTGGGGCCGAGGGCGAGGGTGACCTCGCGGTCGGCGACCGGGGCGCCGCCGTCCTTCTCCGCCAGGGTCGCGGAGAGGGCGGCCGGGGAGCCGTTGGAGACGGTGGCCGGACCGGAGTACGTCAGGGTCGTGTCCTTCTGGACCGGCGGCTGGGTCGAACCCTCACCGACGTCGAGGAGGTCGTTGTCGAGGTCGAGGGTGATACCGCCGTAGGTCTCCTCGTTGGGGTCGTCCTCGGTCGGGCCGTCGTACTGCTTGACCCGCTGGTGGTTCGCCCACATGTCGGCCGGGATCGCGCGGTCCTCGGTGGTCGGCACCTCGTCCCAGCGGGCGAAGTTGATGACGTCCGGCTGGGTGTAGCCCGAGGCGTTCGCCGCCACCAGGTCCGTGGCGAGCGAGGACGCGCTGCCGTAGGCGCCCGAGCGGTAGCCCAGCTCGTGGATCGTGGTGGTCCAGGACTGGAGGAAGGCCAGGACCTTCTCGCGGCCGGAGTTGTAGTGCTCCATGTTGTAGTAGAGGACCGAGCCCGCCGGGAGACCGTAGTTCTGCGCCTGCGCGACCGCGTCCCGGGCCGATGCCGCACCTTCCGGCACCGGGTCGGTGATCGCCACGCAGTCACCCGTGCAGCTGCCCGAACCCGCCTCGGCCTGCGGGCCGACGTAGATCGGGATGAAGCGCCAGCCGTTGGCGTACTGCGTCTGCACCCACTCGGCACTGGCCTGGTCCTTGCAGCCCGCGTTGACCCCGCCGATGTAGAAGCCGATGGCACCGTACGTCGAGGCCGCCTTCCAGGCGTTCATCGTGGCGGTCGGCGGTGCGGCGCAGCGGTCGAAACCCTCGCCCTGGTAGGACGTGGCGTCCGCGGGGACGGCCTGGATCGACGGCTGTGCCGCCGCCATGGCCGCCGGCGTCGCTGCCGGGGTCGCCTCGTCGGCAGGGAGGCCGGCACTGGCGAGGATCTTCTTGATCTCGTCCCGGTTCTCGCCGTAGGACGCGGTGACGGCGATGCCGTCGGCCGTCGCCCAGTACGTGTGCGAGGTGCCGTTCTCCGAGACCTGTGCCGCGGCGGAGCCCTTGTCCGGCTCCAGTACGAGCGCCTCCGTACGGCCCAACACATCGGCCGGGCAGCTCTGTTGGGCATCCGCCGCCGGCTTGCCGAGGTACACGGCGTGGCGGTCGTAGCGGACGCAGGTGTCCGGGTCCTCGGCGAGATCGATGACGTCCCAGGTCGCAGGGACGGAGAACGTGTGGCCCTTGTAGGTCACTTGGGCCGTGTCCGACGCCTCCGAGGCCTGAGCTGGGTTGCCCAGGGCGGTGACGGTGAGTGTGGTGGCGGCGGTGAACGCCAGCAACGCCCCGCGTAACGAACGTGATGATCTGCGGTGATTTTTGATGACTTCCCCCGTGGTTGCGGCACCGGCTCATCCGGGCCGATGCGACTCGGAGTGACCAGGGGGAGCGTGACGGGGTTGTTGTACATCGGTCAACGACAGGGGTGGCCGAACAGGACGCTGTTACGGCCGAGTAAAGGCGAGAGGCGACTGGGAGCGCCGACTTGATGTGTGCGAAGCGTGGTGTGGGGGGTTGGTGAAGTGCCGGGTCCTGTTCGGGGCCCGCGGGGGCTGGTGGGGCGCGGGTGCACGAGGTCTTCACATACAGGTGTACGGCGGGACTTGTCCGGATGAGGACTGCGGTAGGAGACATTCCGGGCCCGGTCCCCCAGGGGGCCGGGCCCGGAACGGCTGTTCTTCGAGGGCGATCAGAGCTTCTCGGGCGTCCTGATGCCCAGCAGGGCCATGCCCCGGTGGAGGGTGCGGGCGGTCAGGTCGCAGAGGAACAGGCGGTTCTCCGCGATGTCCTTCGGCGGCTCCGGCTTGATGACCGGGCACTGGTCGTAGAACGTCGTGAAGAGAGACGCCAGCTGGTACAGGTACGCGGTCAGCTTGTGCGGTGCGTACTCCGCCGTCGCCTCCGCGAGCAGGTCGCCGAACGCGTCCAGGTGCAGGCCCAACGCCCGCTCGGCCGGGGCGAGTTCGAGCTCCGGGTGGGCGGTCGGCCGCTTGTCGTCGGCCTTGCGCAGGATCGACTTGATACGGGCGTACGCGTACTGGAGGTAGACCGAGGTGTCGCCGTTCAGCGAGACCATCTGGTCCAGGTCGAACTTGTAGTCACGGCTCGGCGAGGTCGACAGGTCCGCGTACTTCACGGCGCCGATCCCGACGTACCGGCCGTTCTCGACGATCTCCTCCTCGGTCAGGCCCACCTTCTCGGCCTTCTCGCGCACGACGGCCGTGGCCCGCTCGACGGCCTCGTCGAGGAGGTCCTCCAGCTTCACCGTCTCGCCCTGACGCGTCTTGAACGGCTTGCCGTCCGCGCCCAGCACCGTGCCGTAGCCCATGTTGTGCGCGGTGACGTCGTCGCCGAGCCAGCCGGCGCGGCGGGCCGTCTCGAAGACCATCCTGAAGTGCAGCGACTGGCGTACGTCCACGACGTACAGCAGCGTCGTCGCGTCCAGGTCGACGACACGGTTGCGGATCGCGGTCAGGTCGGAGGCCGCGTAGCCGAAGCCGCCGTCCGCCTTCTGCACGATCAGCGGGACCGGCTTGTCGTCCTTGCCGCGGATCTCGTCGAAGAAGACCACGAGTGCGCCGTCAGAGCGTTCCGCGACGCCCATCTCCTCCAGGAGGCGGGCGGTCTCGGGCATGCCCTCGTTGTACGCGGACTCGCCGACGATCTCCTCGTCGCGGATCTCCATGTCCAGCTTCTCGAAGACGGAGTAGAAGTAGACCTTCGACTCGTCGACGAACTGCTGCCACAGTTCGAGGGTCTCCTTGTCGCCGGACTGGAGGGCCACGACCCGCTTGCGGGCGCGCTCCTTGAACTCCTCGTCCGTGTCGAAGACCGCGCGCGACGCCTTGTAGACCCGGTTCAGGTTCGACATGGCCTGCTCGCCGTCGACGTCCTCGGGCGGGGCCAGCTCGCCCGGGTTCTCGACCAGGTACTGGATGAGCATGCCGAACTGGGTACCCCAGTCGCCGATGTGGTGGCGGCCGATCGTCCGCTCGCCGGTGAAGTCGAGCATGCCGCGGAGGGCGTCGCCGATGACCGCGGAGCGGAGGTGGCCGACGTGCATTTCCTTGGCGACGTTGGGCTGGGCGTAGTCGACGACGGTGATGCCGGGGTTCTTCTTCGGCGGCACGCCCAGGCGGGCGGGGTCGGTGTAGCGCTCGGCGAGGTTCGCGATGATCGCCTTGTCGGAGATCGTGATGTTGAGGAAGCCGGGGCCTGAGACCTCGATGTCCTTGATCACGTCGCCGGACTCGACCTGTGCGACGACCTGCGTGGCCAGCTCGCGGGGGTTCGCCTTGGCCTTCTTCGCCAGGGCGAGGATCCCGTTGGCCTGGAAATCGGCCCGGTCGCTACGTCGCAGAAGCGGGTCTGCGTCTGCCTCCGGCAGGGTGGCCGAGAGGGCGTTCGCGAGGCGCTGGTGGACGAGATCGGTGAGCGACGTGACCGAGGTCATGGGGTGGGAGCCGTTCTCCTCGTGGGGTTGTTTCAGACGTGGCCAGTATCCCACGGGGTCGCAAAGGGGTTTTTTCGGTCTCGAGCCCGGCTGCCGGCCCGGTGGGGGCTTGTCGCGCAGTTCCCCGCGCCCCCGACAGGCGGCTGCGCCGCCTGTCGGGGGGTGGTCCCTGATAAGGCGTTTTCCTTGTTGCCGACCTAGCTGGGAGAATGGCTGGGCCAGCCGTAGACCGTACCGGCTGCTTCAGGAGAGAAAGAAGGACGTGCCCCGTGGCTCAGAGCACCGAGACCACCGACTGGGTCTCCCGTTTCGCGGATGAGGTCATCGAGGAGTCGGAGCGTCGGGCCCCGGGCGCAGCGACATCGCTCGCTACCGCTCCGGTGGTTGTCGTCGCGTCCGGGCTGTCCCCCTCGGGGCCGATCCACCTCGGGAACTTGCGCGAGGTCATGACCCCGCACCTGGTCGCCGACGAGATCCGGCGCCGGGGACTCCAGGTCCGGCACCTCATCTCCTGGGACGACTACGACCGTTACCGCAAGGTGCCGGCCGGCATCGCGGGCGTCGACGAGTCCTGGGCCGAGCACATCGGCAAGCCGCTGACCTCCGTGCCCGCGCCGAAGGGATCGGCGTACCCGAACTGGGCCGAGCACTTCAAGGCCGCCATGGTCGAGGCGCTCGGCGAGCTCGGGGTCGAGTTCGACGGGATCAGCCAGACCGCGCAGTACACCTCCGGGGTGTATCGCGAGCAGATCCTGCACGCCATGAGGCACCGCGGTGACATCGACGCGATCCTCGAGCAGTACCGGACCAAGAAGGCGCCCCCGAAGAAGCAGCAGAAGCCCCTCGACGAGGCCGAGCTGGAGGCCGCGGAGGGGTCCGGCGCGGCGGACGAGGACGACGGCTCCTCCGGCAGCGCCGGCTACTTCCCGTACAAGCCGTACTGCGGCAACTGCGAGAAGGACCTGACGACCGTCACGGCGTACGACGACGACAGCACCGAGCTGACGTACACCTGCGACGTCTGCGGTTTCTCCGAGACCGTGCGGCTCAACGAGTTCAACCGCGGCAAGCTGGTCTGGAAGGTCGACTGGCCGATGCGGTGGGCGTACGAGGGGGTCGTCTTCGAGCCGAGCGGTGTCGACCACTCGTCTCCGGGGTCCTCCTTCCAGGTCGGCGGGCAGATCGTCGGGATCTTCGGCGGGAAGCAGCCCATCGGGCCCATGTACGCCTTCGTGGGGATTTCCGGGATGGCGAAGATGTCGTCGTCCAAGGGCGGTGTGCCCACGCCCGGTGACGCGCTCCAGATCATGGAGCCGCAGCTGCTGCGCTGGCTCTACGCCCGGCGCCGCCCCAACCAGTCCTTCAAGATCGCCTTCGACCAGGAGATCCAGCGGCTCTACGACGAGTGGGACAAGCTGGACGCCAAGGTCGCGGACGGCTCCGCGCTCCCCGCCGACATCGCCGCACACGCGCGTGCGGTGCGCACGGCCGGCGGCGAGCTGCCCCGCACGGCACGGCCGCTGCCGTACCGGACCCTCGCGTCCGTCGCGGACATCACCGCCGGGCACGCGGACCAGGCGCTGCGGATCCTGTCCGAGCTCGACCCCTCGAACCCGCTGGGCTCCCTCGACGAGGCCCGGCCGCGGTACGACAAGGCCGAGGCCTGGATCAACACGCACGTTCCCGCCGACCAGCGGACCATCGTGCGGGACGAGGCGGACGTCGAGCTCCTGAAGTCCCTCGACGAGGCGTCCGCGCAGTCCCTGCGCCTGCTGCTCGACGGGCTCGCCGAACACTGGTCGCTCGACGGGCTGACCCACCTTGTCTACGGCGTGCCCAAGGTGCAGGCCGGGTTCTCCGCGGACGCGACGCCCAAGGAGCTGCCGGCGGAGATCAAGACCGCACAGCGGACGTTCTTCGCGCTGCTCTACCACCTGCTGGTGGGCCGTGACACCGGTCCCCGGCTGCCCACGCTGCTGCTGGCCGTGGGCCAGGAGCGGGTGCGGACCCTGCTCGGGGCGTAAAGGCCGTTTCTACGACGAGGGGGGCGCCCGGTGATTCACCGGGCGCCCCCCTCGTCGTACGCGATCGTGGTTACGCGATGTGGTCCTCTTCCAGTTCCGCGTTGTAGCGGTTCGTGAAGCGGTTGACCATGCGCTTGGACTCGTCCGGCGGAAGCATGAGGCTGAACTCTGCCTCGACGTTCTCGCTGAACTCGCGCGGGGTCGGATAGCCGCTGCCGCTTATCGACTTCTTGAAGACCTGGTAGTACGACTCCTCGTCCGGCTCCGGACTGCCGCCGCCCTCACCGAGCTCCCGCGTGCGGCTGGGGCCCACCGGGATGGGGAAGCTGCCCGTCTCCTCCGAAGAAGGCTCCTCGTGGACCGGCCGCTGCTGTTGCTGGTACTGCTCGGCCTGCTGCTGCTCCGCGTACCACTGGGCGTACTGGTCCGGGTCGTACGCCGGGTCGTAGTCGCCCTGGTACTCGATCTGCTGGGGCGGAGCGAACCAGGGGCTCTCCTCCGGCACCTGCTCGTACTGCTCCTCGACGGGAGCCACCGCCTGCTGCGGGACGGGCGCGGCCTCCACAGCCCGCTGCTGCACCGGCGCCTCGACCCGCGGCGCCGGCACCGGTACCGGCGCCGGAGGCAGCAGCGCGGGCTCGATGCCCGCCGCCGCCAGGCCCGCCGGAGCCGTCTCCGCCAGCGGCACCCCGTACCGCGCGAGCCTCAGCGGCATCAGGGACTCCACCGGAGCCTTCCGCCGCCAGGCACGGCCGAAGCGGGACCTCAGCCGCGCCTGATAGACCAGCCGCTCCTGCTCCAGCTTGATCACCTGCTCGTAGGAGCGCAGCTCCCACAGCTTCATGCGCCGCCACAGCAGGAACGTGGGCAGCGGGGAGAGCAGCCAGCGCGTGAGCCGGACACCCTCCATGTGCTTGTCGGCCGTGATGTCCGCGATCCGGCCGATCGCGTGCCGCGCGGCCTCGACCGAGACCACGAACAGGATCGGGATCACCGCGTGCATGCCCACGCCGAGCGGATCCGGCCACGCGGCCGCACCGTTGAAGGCGATCGTCGCCGCCGTCAGGAGCCACGCCGTCTGCCGCAGCAGCGGGAACGGGATACGGATCCACGTCAGGAGGAGATCCAGGGCCAGCAGGACACAGATGCCCGCGTCGATGCCGATCGGGAAGACGTAACTGAAGTTCCCGAAGCCCTTTTGGAGGGCGAGTGCACGGACGGCCGCGTACGACCCCGCGAAGCCGATACCTGCGATGATCACGGCGCCGAACACGACGACGCCGATGAGAACGCGGTGCGTCCGGGTCAACTGCACTGGTGCGGCCACCCGTAATCCCCTCCCCTTGCGTGTTGTTGCGCGCAACAGAGTGGCACATGTGTGCGGCGCACGGGTGGCCGGTAGGGACCGTCAGCCCTTGTTCAGCTCTTCTTCGCAGCCGACTTGGACGGAGATGCGGACTTCGAGGTGGACGTCGAGGGCGACTTGGAGGCCGACTTCGACGCCGACTCGGACGGAGACGGACTCGCCGCGCCCCCCGTACCCGTGCCGCCGCCCGCGTTCGCCTTCGTCACCGCGGCCACCGCCTCCTTGGCCGCCTTCTTCACCAGCTTGGCCAGGCTGTCCGCGCTCGGCGTCTTCTCGCCCGCCAGACCCGCCCCGTTGTAGTCGACGGTGACCACGACGTTCTCGACGCGCGTGACCAGCGTCTGCTGCTTGAAGGAGCCTTCCTTCTTCTTCAGGTCGTACGTCACCAGCGTCGCCGCCTCGCCCGTACCGGTGACCGGCGCTGCCTTCGCGTTCTTCGCGCCGTCCACCGACTGGGCGTCCTGGACCTGCTTGTCGAAGTACTCCTGCGCCAGCTTGTCGCCCTCGCCACGCGTGACGTCCGAGTCGAAACGGAGCAACGAGACGTTCAGCCAACGGAACTGGGAGCCCTTGACGCCGTTGTTGTCGAGGCTCGACCAGGAGCAACTGCCCCGCGTCGCCACATCATCCGACTTGCCCTGCTTGCCGGACTTCGGCGCCTTCGGTACGAGATCACCCAACGTGCCCTTGGACAGGGTGTCGCACGGGTCGGGAAGCGAGGCATATGTCGCCGCCTGCACCGTCGGCGACGCGCTCACGGACGCGGAAGCGCCGGCGCCGGCGGCGGACTCCTTGCTCCCGGCGTCGTCCGAGCCGGAGTCCGAGGAACAGCCGGCCGCCACCAGCATCACCGGGACTGCCGCCGCGCCGAGAAGTACCCGGCTCAGGCGCCCCGCTCTCCCCCGCTGCCCGACAGGCGCGGGAGGGACCCCCATGCCACCCTGGTCTCGCTGTGCTGCTCGCTGCATGGTTCCTTCACTCATGACGCTGCTCGTGCTCCTGCGGTCGGCTCGGGTCCGAGGGGCCACGGTACGCGGTGAGACAGCTGTGCGGCTCTGGTTCACCCGCTTTGCCGAGGCGCCCGAACAGCCCTCAACCCGCCAGCGCGTCCGCCAGCCGAGAGGCCACTTCCCGTGCCCTGTCCTGCATTTCCTCACTGTCCGGCACCACGCCGACCGTCGCCGACTGCTCCTCGTACACGATCGTCACGATCACGTTGGACGTGCGGAACGCCACAGTCACCGTGCGCTGCCGAGCCGTCGAACCCGAGCTGCTGAGCGCGTCGTCCAGGAACGCCTCGTCGCCGACATCGTCGAGCAGCCGGGGCTGCAGATCGCTCGGAGTGGCGCTCGGAGAAGTGCTGGAGGAAGAGGGGGAAGACGAGGAAGGGGACGAACTCGGGGTGGCGCTCTCGCTGCTCACGTCGGAACTCACGTCGGAACTCACGTCGGACGTGCTCGACTCGGAGTCCGTGGGCTCCGGGAGGTCGGCGGCCTCCTGCTTCTCCGCGAACACCCCCTCCGCCTCACTGTCGTCGCTCGCGGCGTCGTACGACACCACCCGCTCCAGATCGACGAGCAGACGGTCCGTCGCGTCCGTCGACTCCACCTTCCAACGGCAGCCGACCTTGCGGTCCGTGTCGAACGTGACCGTCGGCTCCCCCTCGTACGCCTTCTCGCGCTGCGTCTCGTCCGTGATCTGCGGGATGCCGGGCAGGAGCGCGTCGAGCGTGCTCTGGCCGATCGCGGCGCAGGGCTCCGGGAGAGTGCGGTAGCGGCCGGGCTCGGCGGCGGCCGACGCGGTGCCGGCGTCGCCGGGGTTGGCGTCGTCCGTGATGCCGCCGTCGTCCGAGCCGCTGGTGCAGCCGGCCAGCAATGCCACGAGGAGCGCCGCGGCGCCGGGTACATAGGCCTTCCGCTGCACGGTCGGCTCCTCTCGCTGTGTGCGTGTTCCCGCTGCTTATTCGCTTGCCGGGCAGGGGTGACCCCTGGGCACCATGTGTATCGCACGCACAGCCGTGGACGCCGGTCCGTTGTCCTATTCGTTGATCTTGGCGCCGGTTTTGCGATCTGAGACTTTTATATAATTTCCGGGGGAATGAGGACGATATGTCGTACGTGGAGATGCCGGGCGCGAAGGTACCGATCCGCATGTGGGCCGACCCGGCGTCGGTCGAGGACGTGGCGCTCCAGCAGCTGCGCAACGTCGCGACCCTGCCGTGGATCAAGGGCCTGGCCGTGATGCCGGACGTGCATTACGGGAAGGGGGCGACGGTCGGGTCGGTCATCGCCATGCAGGGGGCCGTTTGTCCTGCGGCGGTGGGGGTGGACATCGGGTGCGGGATGTCGGCCGTCAAGACGTCGCTGACCGCCAATGATCTGCCGGGGGACCTTTCCCGGCTGCGGTCGAAGATCGAGCAGGCTATTCCGGTGGGGCGGGGGATGCATGACTCTGCCGTTGAGCCTGGGCGGTTCCATGGGCTGGCCACTGCGGGGTGGGATGAGTTCTGGGGGCGGTTCGACGGGGTTGCGGAGGCGGTGAAGTTTCGCGAGGAGCGGGCGACCAAGCAGATGGGAACGCTCGGATCCGGCAACCACATGATCGAGATTTGCCTTGATCAGTCAAATTCGGTCTGGCTCATGTTGCATTCCGGATCCCGGAACATCGGCAAGGAATTGGCCGAGCACCACATCGGCGCTGCTCAGAAGCTCCCGCACAACCAGGGTCTTGTGGACCGTGACTTGGCGGTGTTCGTATCGGACACTCCGCAGATGGCCGCGTACAGGCACGATCTGTACTGGGCACAGGAGTACGCCAAGTACAACCGCGCGATCATGATGGCGCTCCTGAAGGACGTGATCCGCAAGGAGTTCAAGAAGGCCAAGCCGGCCTTCGAGTCCGAGATCTCCTGCCACCACAACTATGTGGCCGAGGAGCGCTACGAAGGCATGGACCTGCTGGTCACGCGTAAGGGCGCGATTCGTGCCGGATCCGGCGAGTTCGGGATCATCCCCGGCTCGATGGGCACCAGTTCGTACATTGTGAAGGGGCTCGGTAACGAGAAGGCCTTCAACTCGGCTTCGCACGGGGCGGGTCGGCGAATGAGCCGGAACGCGGCGAAGCGGCGCTTCACTGTGCGGGACCTGGAGGAGCAGACACGGGGCGTGGAGTGCCGCAAGGACTCCGGCGTGCTGGACGAGATTCCCGGTGCTTACAAGAACATTGATCAGGTGATGGAGCAGCAGCGTGACCTGGTTGAGGTCGTCGCGAAGCTGAAGCAGTTCATTTGTGTGAAGGGCTGATGCATGAGGCCCCCGGGCGGCGCCGGGGGCCTCGGCTTATCCGCTATCGCCCGGTCGGCATCGCGACCTGGCCCGTTCGCAGGCGCCAGAGGCGGATGTAGCAGCTCTTCTCGGTGCGACCGAGTTCCTTGGCTGCCGCAGCGTCGTTGTTCAGCCGCAGCAGTACGCGGTCCTCGTGCGCGGTCCATCGGCGTCGATCGGGTGCGATCCGCATGCCTGTCGGCCTGACCCAAGTGCCAAGCGATTCAGCTGCGTTCTGCTTGCGCTCAAGGGACAGGCAGCCTGTGTAGTAGAGGTCGCCGGCCAGCTTCTGGGCGTTCTCGTTGGTGTACAGGATGTTGTAGATGGCGTCTCGGGCATTGCGCTTGAGGCTGCGCTCTGTTCCTGTGACCTTTCCTGCGTAGAAGCACAGGTAGGCGGCGATGGCGGTACTGGCGGTGGTCAGGGAGACGAAGGGGAAGCCTTTGCTCGTGTAGCCCACGGAGCCGTCGGCGTCGATCACGCCGCGGAGGTAGTCCCGGCGTGAGAACTCGCCGAGAGGCGGAGCGATCGTCTTCGACTTGCGGCCGTACGGTAGGCCGAGTTCATTGACCTTGGTCCTGGCTTCGAGGGAACACAGGCTCCAGGTGGCTGAGCTGTGTGTCTCGGCGAAGTTCGTGGACCGGGTGCGTTCCGTGACGCTGCTGTAGTAGGGCGTCAGCTTCTGGAACGTGCGTAGGAGAGCGATGTCGCGCGCGTTGAGCTCGACGGTCAACTTCCCCTTCTGACCGACCCCTTGCTGGAGATGGCCATCCGCCTGCAAGAAGCCGAACATGTACGCGTACTCCGGGACCGTGAGGTCCATGAACCGGTGGGCGCTAGGCTCGCATTCAGCCATGAGGAAGCTCTTCCTTCCTTGCTGGTCAGGCCCTCGGTCGGGATGCCAGTCCCGGCCGGGGGCCGTCGATTTGATGTTGTGGTGCGAGCCTAGATCGCCTGTTCAGGGGTCGTTTGGGTGATCGATGAGGTTCACCCCTGTGAGTTAACCGAGGCGCTTCTCCAGCAGGGTCACCGCGTACGGGCTGCCCAAGCCGCCGTCCTTTGTGGGTTGTTCGCCGACGACTGTGTAGCCCGCGGACTCGTAGTACGTGCGGAGGCGGGGGTTGGTGGAGAGGCAGTCCAGGCGGGCGTAGGGGCGGGCGGACTGTGTGATGCGGGATTCCGCGTGGGTCAGGAGTTGGCGGCCGGTGTGGGGTGGGGCCGTGTGGGGGGTTGTCATCAAGCGGTGGATATAGCCGGCGTCGGAGGGGCGGGGGCCCCAGGCCGCCTCGTCGGTCCACCAGAGTTCGTAGGCGCCGGCCAGGGTGTCGCCTGTGTGGGCCAGCCAGACTTCGCCCTCTTGCATGCGGGTGATGAAGTGGGCCTCGGTCTTCTCCTGGGGCTTCCACTGGTCGATTCCTCTGGCCAGCATCCACAGGGAGAGGGAGTCGCGTAGGTGGACCAGGGTCTTCGCGTCCGCCGGGGTCGCCCTTCGGTAGGTGAGGGGCGCCCAGGTCGTCGGGGCCGGTTCCAGGAGGTTTTCGCGGAGCTTTGCGGTGAGGGTTTCGGCGTCCAGGCCCAGGGCCTTCGTGACGTAGCCCTCCACCGAGCCGTAGCGCGTGGTGAGGGATTGCAGGAACAGGCGCATCACCGACTCGGGGGCGCGGGCGAAGCCCGGCCAGGTCGGGGATCTGCCGTCGTTCCTCGCCCGCCAGTCCGCCAGGAGGGATGCGGTGGCCAGTTCCGTGAGGCTGAAGTCCTCGATGATCGTGCGCTCGTCGACGCCGAGCAAGGAGAGGATCAGGGCTGCCAGTTCGCCCGTGCGGTCCTTGCCGGATGCGCAGTGGAAGGCCAGAGGGGTGTCGGACTGTGCTGCTTCCGCGACCAGTTCCAGGGCCTGGCGGATTTCCTTCGTGCCGTCTTCGGCGACTTCCATGAAGCGTTCGGCGAGGTAGGGGCCGGGGTCGATGTGGGGGCCCAACGCCGCCTGGTTGTAGGGGCGGTGCTCGATGCTGAGGTGGTGGTAGGTGAAGGAGTCGTCTCGCGGGATGCGGCCCCTGGCCTCGATCTCCCAGTCGTAGCGCAGGTCGATCACCGTGCGGATGCCCAGGGAGAGGAAGCGGGACCAGTCCGGGGTGTCACGGGTCAACTTGCCCAGGGAGTCGGCGCGGTAGAGCCTTCGCGGGCGGATCCTGCGGCCGTCGGCGGCCCGGTAGCCGCCGAGATCGCGGACGTTGTGCAGGGCGTCGAAGCGTATGTGTCTGTCCACGGGCAGCGACCATATGCGGTCACTGCCCGTCCTGACCTGGCATTTACTTCGCGTGCGTCACCGCGTAGATCATCACGAAGGCCACGATGTGGATGCCGAAGAGGAAGTACGCGAGGTAGTACCAGACGAACCGTTCGCGCTTCTTCTCCAGTGCGAGGTGCCGGCGGTCCGACTCGTCATCGAGGTCGCCGGGGTCGCCGTGGTCACCGAGGCCGTCGGGCATTTACAGCTCCCTGTGGACCTTCGTGTTCGACGCCTGTGCGCGGGGGCGCAGGACCAGGAGGTCGACGTTGACGTGGTGGGGGCGGGTGACGGCCCAGGTGATCGTCTCCGCGACGTCGTCGGCCGTCAGGGGCTCGGCGACCCCTTCGTAGACCTTCTCCGCCTTCTCCTTGTCGCCGCCGAAGCGGGTCACGGCGAACTCGTCCGTCTTCACCATGCCGGGCGCGATCTCGATGACGCGGACCGGCTGGCCGACGATCTCCAGACGGAGGGTCTCGGCGAGGACGTGGGCGCCGTGCTTGGCGGCGACGTAACCGGCGCCGCCCTCGTAGGTGCCGTGGCCCGCGGTGGAGGAGACGACGACCACCGTGCCGTCGCCGCTCGCGACCAGCTTGGGGAGGAGGGCCTGGGTGATGTTCAGGGTGCCGAGGACGTTCGTCTCGTACATCGAACGCCAGTCGGCCGGGTCGCCGGTCGCGACCGGGTCGGCGCCGAGCGCGCCGCCGGCGTTGTTGACCAGGACGCCGATCGTCCGGAAGGCCGACGCGAACTCGTCGACCGCGGCGCGGTCGGTGACGTCCAGCTGGTACGCCGTCGCCTGGCCGCCGGACGCGTTGATCTCCGCCTCCAGGGCCTCGATACGGTCCTTGCGGCGGGCGGTCAGGACGACGCGGTAGCCCGCGGCGGCGAGCTGTCGGGCCGTGGCGGCGCCGATTCCGCTGCTCGCACCGGTGACGACGGCGATGCGGGAGGCGGCGGACGGGGCGGCGGTGGCCATGGGCTGCTCCTCGGGCGTGCGTACGAATGGCTGCCGCCAGGATAGGCGGGCGGGGCGGGGAGGGGTTTCTGGTCTCAGCCAGCGGTCCGGTGCCGGCGGGGGCCGGGGGCCGGTGTGGGCTGGGGTGTGGTGTCGGCCGGGGGCCGGTCTCGGTCAGTGGTCCGTTCTCATACTTCGACCAGATGGAGTTCCTCGGGCAGCTGGGGCTGCTGCCCGAAGGCGCCGGGTGAGGCGCCCGCTGCTCAGTTGCCCCGCGGCGCCCACATGATCACCGCCATGCCCGCGAGGCAGACCAGTGCGCCCGTGACGTCCCAGCGGTCGGGGCGGTAGCCGTCCGCGACGGTGCCCCACAGGATCGAACCGGCGACGAAGATCCCGCCGTACGCGGCGAGGATGCGGCCGAAGTGGGCGTCGGGCTGGAAGGTGGCGACGAAACCGTAGGCGCCGAGGGCCAGCACGCCGCCGACCATCCACAGCCAGCCGCGGTTCTCCCGTACGCCCTGCCAGACCAGCCAGGCACCGCCGATCTCGAACAGGGCGGCGACGACGAAGAGGGCGGCCGAGCGCAGGACGAGCATGCCGCGCAGCCTGCCATATGGGTCCACGTCACCTGGCCATACGGGTCCAGTCACCTGTTGGAGGGCGCCTGTCGTCCGCTTCGCGTGGGATACATCCGACGGTATGGCCACGCTGGAGTGAGGAGTGCCGGTATGCGGGTTGTTGCTGTGTGCGTCGCGGCCGTGCTGGCCGTTGGTGGGGTGGCGCCGGGGGCTTACGCGGGGACGGGGGACTTTCCGGGCGATCCCGAGGCCGATCTGGCCTATCACGGTGCCGTCGCCATGGCCGCGGGCCAGGTGGAGGTGCGGTTCACGCCGCGGAATCACGGACCGTCGGCGGTGCCCGACGCGACGGTGCGGCTGCGCTGGTCGGAGCCGTTGGCGAACTGGCAACTGCTGCCGGAGGGGTGCGCACGGTCGGGCGTGAGCGTGGTGCTGTGCCGGGTCGGCGCGCTGGACGCGGACGGGCTGGGCGACCAGATCGGCTTGCGGCTGCGGCTGAGGGGCGAGCCGTCCGAGGTTTTGCTGGAGATCGACACGGTGTGGAGCGGCGGTGTGGTGGACCGGAACCACTTGAACGACCGCCAGCGGGTGCTGGTCCTGGACACGGGCGACACGTACTACTTCTGACCGCGGACGGATGGGCGGATGGGAGGGTGTGCGGGTGGGAGGGTGCGCGGGTGTGTGGGTGGAGGGAGGGGTGGACTCTCTCCCTTCCGATCTTCCTTCCCATCTGCCGCGTCGTACGATCTCTGCATGGTGCAGGTAGAGGGTGGGGCGGCGCGGGAGCGGTTGCTCGAGGAGTTGGGGACCGTTTCTCGGCGGTACATGGCCTCCTACGCTCTCTTCAACCAGGCCTTCGCCGATCATCTGGGGCTGCATCCGACCGATCTGCAGTGTCTGAATCTGCTTGCCCTGGAAGGCGGGCCGGTGACCACTGGGCGGGTCGCCGAGCTGACGGGGCTGACCACCGGGTCGGCCACGCGGCTGGTGGACCGGCTGGAGCGGGCCGGTTACGCGGTGCGGGAGCGGGACGTGGCGGACCGGCGGCGGGTGCTGGTGGCCACCGTGCCGGAGAAGCTCGCGGAGCTGACGCGGGTGTGGGACCGGCTGGGGGGCGGGTACAACGCCCTCTTCGACGACCTCGGTGATGGTCAACTCGCCCTGATCATCGAGCATATGAGGCGTACGACCCGGTTCAGCGCCGAGCAGGTCGAGCGGCTGCGTTCCGGGGACGTCTAGTCGGCCGGCCGGCCGGTCGGCCAGCCAGCCAGTCCGTCAGTCCGTGGTGTCGTAGCGCTCGCGGGCTTGGTGGACCTCTTCGATGTGGGTCTCCGCCCAGTCCTTCACCGCGGTCAGGAGTACGGCCAGGCTGTGGCCGAGCGGGGTGAGTTCGTAGTCGACGCGGACGGGGACGGACGGGGTGACCGTGCGGACGAGGATGCCGTCGCGTTCCAGTGAGCGCAGGGTCTGCGTGAGCATCTTGGGGCTGACGCCGGCGATCTTGCGGGTGAGATCGCTGTAGCGCATCGGGCCGGTGGAGAGGGCCGAGACGACGAGGCTGACCCACTTGTCGCTGAGACGGTCCAGGAGCTGGTTGGTCGGGCAGCCGCGGATGAACGCGTCGTACTCGACACGGGCCTGCTCGCGCCGCTGGGCCGCTGTCAGGGTCGGCATGGCTCACCTCCGGGATGCTTACGCACTTCCAGGTAACTACTTACTTATAGATAGTAACTCTTCCTAGGGTTGTTGGCAGTGAAGGGGATACCACGCGAGTGGGGAATCCCCACAAACGCCAATAAAACCAGGAGACTTGGCATGCGTGCTGTTGTGGTGAACGCGTTCGGTGGGCCCGAGGCCGTGGAGGTCGTGGAGACCGAGGTGCCCGAGCCTGCCGCGCGACAGATACGGATCAAGGTGGCGGCGGCCACGCTGAACCCGGTGGACGCGGGGGTGCGGCAGGGCGTCTTCGGGGGTGCGGGCAAGCAGCTCGGGCTCGGGTGGGATGTCGCCGGGACGGTGGACGCCGTCGGGGTCGCGACCGCGTGGAACGTGGGGGATGAGGTGGTCGGGCTCGACTACGGCATGGTCGCGCCGCTGGGCACGCACGCCGATTACGTCGTCCTGGACACGGACGCGGTCGCGCGGGCGCCGAGGACGGTCGACGCCGTACACGCGGCGACGCTGCCGCTGAACGCCCTGACCGCCGTCCAGGCCCTGGATCTCACGGAGTTGACGGAGGGGCAGTCCCTGCTGGTGACCGGTGCGGCGGGTGCGGTCGGGGGGTTCGTCATCCAGCTCGCCTCCCGGCGGGGGATTTCGGTGACCGGGCTCGCGCGGGAGGGGGACGAGGAGCTCGTACGGTCCCTGGGGGCCGCCCACTTCACGTCCGGTGCGGTGGAGGCGGGGGCCTTCGACGGCGTACTGGATGCGGCGGTGCTGGGGGAGGCGGCGCTGGAGTGGGTGCGGGACAGGGGTGTGTATGTCGGGGTCATTCCGCAGGCTCAGCCGGCGTCGGTCCGGGGAGTTCGGACGGTGGCCGTCGAGGTGAGTGCGGATGGGGCGCGGCTTGGTGAGCTGGTCGGGTTGGTCGAGGAGGGGGTGCTGACGTTGCGGGTGGCGGAGACGTTTCCGTTGGAGGAGGCGGTGAAGGCGCATGCGCGGCTCGCCGAGGGTGGGGTGCGGGGGCGGTTGGTGTTGGTGCCGGGCGCCTAGTGGGGTGGTGGGGGTGTTGTGTGGCGGGTGCGGGTTCGTCGGGGCTTGTCGCGCAGTTCTCCCGCGCCCCTCAAGAAACGGCTGGCTGCGCCAGCCTGTTTCTTGAGCCGGCTCAGTGGTGTTGGTCCTCCTGCGCCCTGTGTGGCAGTAGGCCCACCAGTGGCAGGCACAGGGTGAGGGCGGCCGTGACCGTGATGAGGCTGACGGTGGTGGCGTGCGTGGTGTTGCCGGTCGTCTGGAAGTAGACCGTGGTCACCGCTGCCGCTCCGATCGCGTTGGCCAGTTGCTGTACGGCGTTGAGCGAGCCGCTCGCGCTGCCCGCCTCCGCCGGGGCGATGTCGCCGATCGTGATGTCGTAGACCGTGCCGAAGCAGGTGCCCATGCCGATGCCGAGGATCAGCAGGGGTGGGACGAGGGCCCAGGTTCCGGTGTGCGTGCCGGAGTTGTGGATCAGCAGGGTCAGGTAGGCGCAGCCTGCGATGAGGGTCAGGAGGCCGGCGTGGATGAGGCGGCGGCCGTGGGTGTGGATCAGGCCGTGGCAGGCGATCGAGGCGATGACGATGCCGATGGTCAGGGGGATCAGGGCTAGTGCGGTGCCGGTGGGGGAGCGGCCGAGGCCCTGTTGGAGGAAGAGGGAGAGGACATAGAGGAGGCCTGCGGTCGCGGCGAACGCGACGATGCCGAGGGCCAGGCCCGCCGCGAAGCCGCGGTTGTGGAGCAGGGTCGGTTCGATGAGTGGGTGGGGGGCGGTGCGCTGGCGGTGGCTGGAGGCGGCGAAGAGGGCGAGGCCGATGGCCAGGAGGATCAGTGGCCGACTGGTCCAGCCACTCGCCGAGCCGTCGATCAGTCCGCCCAGCAGACCGAGCAGCGCGCCGGTGAGCAGCACGGCCCCGCGGACGTCGACCGAGACGGTCCGGTCGCCCGGGTCGCGCGGCAGCAGGCGGGCGGCGGCGAGCAGGGCGGCGCCGCCGAGCAGCAGGTTGATCAGGAACATGGGACGCCAGCCGAGGCCCAGGACGTCGGCGTCGACGAGGAACCCGGCGAGGATCGGGCCGCCGACCGCGGACAGTCCCATCGCGGGCCCGAACAGGCTGAAGGCCTTGCCGATCTGGTCGCGGGGCCAGGTGGCGCCGAGGATGCCGAAGCCCTGCGGGATGACGAGGGCCCCGAAGGCGCCCTGGGCGAGCCGGGCGACGACCAGCGTCGTCGGGTCGGGAGCGAGCCCGCAGGCCAGTGAGGCCACCACGAACCCGGCGAGCCCGAGCAGGAAGAGCCGGCGGCGGCCGTATCTGTCGCCGAGCCGTCCGCCGGGGACGAGCAGTACGCCGAGGGCGAGTGCGTAGGAGGCGCCGAGCCACTGGACGAGGCCGGGGCCGCCGCCGAGGTCCGCGGTGATCGTCGGGGCGGCGATGTTGGTGATCGTGGCGTCGAGGAGGTCGAGGACGTCCGCGGCGAGGATCACGGCCAGGATCGCCCAGCGGGTGCGAGCGGGGAGGGGCGGTTTCCCAAGCCCTTCATCTGCGTGTGCGTCATCTGCGTCATGCAATATCTGTGTCACGCAGATAAATATGAGGCCGGGAGGGTTGGCGGGTCAAGTGGAATAACGGGGCCGGGGTGCTCGTTCAGCGGTATAGTTGAACAGTCAACAACCTGGAGGGTGAGCGACCATGCAGTTCGGGATCTTCAGCGTCGGCGATGTCACGCCGGACCCCACCACGGGCCGGACGCCGACCGAACGCGAGCGCATCAAGGCCATGGTCGCCATCGCGCTGAAGGCCGAGGAGGTCGGGCTCGACGTCTTCGCGACCGGCGAGCACCACAACCCGCCGTTCGTGCCCTCGTCGCCGACCACGATGCTCGGCTACGTCGCCGCGCAGACCGAGAGGCTCATCCTCTCGACCTCCACCACGCTGATCACCACGAACGACCCGGTGAAGATCGCCGAGGACTTCGCGATGCTCCAGCACCTGGCAGACGGCCGGGTGGACCTGATGATGGGCCGCGGCAACACCGGCCCGGTCTATCCGTGGTTCGGCAAGGACATCCGCGACGGCATCGGCCTCGCCATCGAGAACTACGCCCTGCTGCGCCGCCTGTGGCGCGAGGACGTCGTGAACTGGGAGGGGAAGTTCCGTACGCCGCTCCAGGGCTTCACCTCCACCCCCCGCCCCCTGGACGACGTACCGCCCTTCGTCTGGCACGGCTCCATCCGCTCGCCCGAGATCGCCGAGCAGGCCGCGTACTACGGTGACGGCTTCTTCCACAACAACATCTTCTGGCCGGCCGATCACACCAAGCGGATGGTCGAGCTGTACCGGAGCCGGTACGCGCACTACGGCCACGGCACGCCCGAGCAGGCGATCGTGGGACTCGGCGGGCAGATCTTCATGCGGAAGAACTCCCAGGACGCGATCCGCGAGTTCCGGCCCTACTTCGACGTCGCGCCCGTCTACGGACACGGGCCGTCCCTGGAGGACTTCACCGACCAGACCCCGCTGACCGTGGGCTCCCCGGAGCAGGTCATCGAGAAGACGCTGAGCTTCCGCGAGTACGCCGGCGACTACCAGCGCCAGTTGTTCCTGGTGGACCACGCCGGGCTGCCGCTGAAGACCGTCCTGGAGCAGATCGACATGCTGGGCGAGGAGGTCGTTCCAGTGCTGCGCGAGGAGTTCGCGAAGGGCCGCGCGAAAGATGTCCCCGAGGCGCCGACCCACGCGTCGCTGCTCGCCGAAGTGAAGGCCGAAGTGAAGGCCGAAGAGAAGAAGGGGACCGTCGTATGAAGCTCGTCGTCGTCTCTGCGGGACTGAGCGTGCCGTCCTCGACGCGACTGCTGGCCGACCGGCTGGCGGCGGCCGTGGAGCGGCTCGCTCCGGCCGAGGTGCAGGTCGTCGAGGTCCGCGACCTCGCCGTGGCGATCGCCAACCACCTCACCAGCGGGTTTCCCGGGCGCGCTCTCGCCGCCGCGCAGGACGCCGTGGCCGGGGCGGACGCACTGATCGTCGTCACTCCGGTGTTCTCGGCGTCGTACAGCGGACTCTTCAAGTCGTTCTTCGACGTCCTCGACAAGGACGCGCTGGCCGGGAAGCCGGTGCTGATCGCGGCGACCGGCGGCAGTGCGCGGCACTCCCTGGCGCTGGACCACGCGCTGCGGCCGCTCTTCTCCTATCTGCGGGCCGTCGTCGTGCCGACCGGGGTGTACGCCGCCTCGGAGGACTGGGGCGCGGAGGGACTGGACGGGCGGATCGAGCGGGCGGCGGGGGAGCTGGTGGCGCTGCTGCCCGAGGGGCGTCCGGAGGCCAAGCCGGCCGCGTCGGCCGCGTCGGCGACTTCGGCCAAGGCCAGGGACTGCTTCGAAGTGGTCCCGTTCGCCGAGCAGCTGGCGGCGCTGTCGCCGACGGGCGCGCCGGCGGCCTGAGGCTTGGGTGGCGCGGTGGTTCGGCCACTCGGTGGCCCGGTGGCTGGGTCCCTTGGTGGCTGGGTCACCGGGCCACTCGGTCACCCGGTCACTCGGTGGCTGGGTCTCGTGGTGGCTCGGCCACTCGGTCACCCGGTCACCCGGTCACCCGGTCACCCGGTCACCCGGTCACCCGGTCACCCGGTCACCCGGTCACCCGGTCACCCGGTCACCCGGTCACCCGGTCACCCGGTCACCCGGTCACCCGGTCACCCGGTGGTGAGAAGAGCGTAGGCGTACGCCCTCCGGTTGCCTCTGTGACGGTGAGAGCCGGGTAATAAGGCTGATCGTCGGCCCGCTCACCCGGCTGAACCGGCGACGGTATTGGCAGTATGGGGACGTGCCTCAGACCGTGCTGCTCGCCGAAGACGACCGCGCCATCCGTCACGCCCTGGAGCGAGCCCTGACTCTGGAGGGTTACCGGGTCACCGCGGTCGCCGACGGTGTCGAGGCGCTGGCGCAGGCCCACCGCACCCCGCCCGACGTGCTCGTGCTGGATGTGATGATGCCGGGCATCGACGGGCTCCAGGTCTGCCGGGTGCTGCGCGCCGAGGGCGACCGGACGCCGATCCTGATGCTGACCGCGCTCGTGGAGACCCAGGACCGGATCGCCGGCCTGGACGCGGGCGCCGACGACTACGTCCTCAAGCCCTTCGACGTCGAGGAGGTCTTCGCCCGGCTGCGCGCCCTGCTGCGTCGCACCGGCGGGGCGGGCGGGGTCGCCCCCGTCGAGGCGCCCAAACAGCCGGTGCCCGAGCGGTACCTGGAGGCGGCCGGGCTGAAGATGGACCCGCAGGCGCGGCGGGCCTGGCGGGACGGGCGGGAGCTGGAGCTGACCCGTACCGAGTTCGAGCTGCTGGAACTGCTGGTGCGCAACAGCGGGATCGTCCTCGACCACTCCACGATCTACGACCGGATCTGGGGGTACGACTTCGGGCCGGGCTCCAAGAACCTCGCCGTCTACGTCGGCTATCTGCGCCGCAAGCTCGACGAGCCGGGCGCCCCGCAGCTGATCCACACGGTGCGGGGCGTGGGTTACGTGCTGCGGGCGGACTGAGTGGGCCGCCTCGCGCGGCTGCTGCGCACACGCCGGCCCGGCCTTGTCTCGCTCGCGACCACCTTCGCGGTGTCCTTCGCGGCGGTCACGGCCGCCGTCACCGTTCTCGTCGGGATCCTGTCGTACGGGGCCGCCGCCCGCCTGGTCCGGGTGGACCAGCAGTCCGTGTTCGACGAGGTCGTACAGGACCTGCGGGACGAGGTGCGGCAGCACAGGATGACGCCGGAGGACTTCTCCTCGTCGGCGCCCGGACACGACCTGGTCCGCCCGGCCCGTACCGATGTGCAGGTGCTGGGGGCGGACGGCTCCGTCGTCGACCCCGGCGGCCCCGGGCTGCCCGTCGTCGCCGCCGACCGGCTCGTCGCGGCGGCGACGAAGGCGGGGCGGCTGGCCGAGCACAAGGACGTCGACGTCGGCAGTGACGTCTACCGGGTCGCGACCGTCTCCCTCGGCGGCGGCCGGGGCGCGGTGCAGGTCGCGCAGGAGTTCAGCGACACCGAGGACCTGCTGCGGGCGCTCCAGCAACGCACCCTGATCCTGATGGCGGCCGTGGTGGTCGGGGCCGGACTGTTCGGCTGGTGGCTGGCCCGGCGCATCACCCGCCGCCTGGTGATCCTCACCTCGGCCGCGGAGGACGTCGCCCGCACCCGCCGCCTCGGTATCCAGGTGCCGGTGACGGGGTACGACGAGGTGGGCCGCCTCGGCCGGGCCTTCGACCGCATGCTGGGCCGGCTGGCGCAGTCGGAGGAGGACCAGCGCCGTCTGGTCCAGGACGCGGGGCACGAGCTGCGGACGCCGCTGACCTCCCTGCGTACCAACATCTCGCTGCTGCGGCGGATCGACGAACTGCCGCCCGAGACCCGCGCCGAACTGGTCGCCGACCTGGGCCAGGAGGCCCGCGAACTGACCGACCTGGTCAACGAGTTGGTCGATCTCGCGGCCGGCCAGTCCGACAACGAGCCGCCGCAGCGGGTGGACCTCGCCGACATCGCCGAGGACGTGGCGGGGCTCGCGCGGCGCCGCACCGGGCGTGAGGTGGTGGTCCGGGTGAGCGGGGACACGACGACCGACGGCAGGCCGGGCATGCTGACGCGCGCGGTGTCGAACCTCGTGGAGAACGCGGCGAAGTTCGACCGCGCGGGCCGCGCCCCGATCGAGATCACGGTGACCGGCCCCGCCCGCCCGGGCACCGTCCGGGTGGAGGTCCTGGACCGGGGCCCGGGAATCACCGAAGCGGACCTGATCCGCATCTTCGACCGCTTCTACCGGGCCGCCGACGCCCGCTCCCTCCCCGGCTCGGGCCTGGGCCTGTCGATCGTCCGCGAGGTGGCCCTGGCCCACGGCGGAGCCCCGTTCGCGCTCCGGAGGGACGGCGGCGGCTCGGCGATCGGCTTCACGGTGGGCGGGGACTGAGGGCGGGGGCAGGGCGGGGCAGGGGCAGGGGGGATCGGCAGATCTGTCCCACACCTGACGGCAAAACCCCAGGTCGCCGTCGCCCGGCGTGGGACACATCTGCCAGTCACTGGCTTACGAAGCGTCTACGGTGAGCAGGTATGGCTCCGATCGGGATGGGGAGGCGTACATGCTGGGTGCCGAGGAAGCCGCCGCGCTGGAACGTATCGACGAAGGCGCCGTCGGACGGATGCTCGCCGAGCTCGTGGCCATTCCCAGCATCACCGGGAGTGCCGCCGAGTCGGAGTTGCAGCATCACCTCGCCGGGCGGCTGGAGCGGCTCGGGCTCGATGTCGATCTGTGGGCGATGGATCTGGACGCGTTGCGTGCCCATCCCGGCTTTCCCGGTGCGGAGGCGGCCCGGGACGAGGCGTGGGGGCTCGTCGGGCGGACCGGGGAGGGCGGGGACGGGCCGACGCTGATCCTTCAGGGGCATGTGGACGTCGTACCGCCCGGGGATCTCGGTGCCTGGGAGGGGGATCCCTTTGTGCCCAGGGTCGTCGGGGACGTCGTGCACGGGCGCGGGGCCTGTGACATGAAGGCCGGGCTGGTGGCGGAGCTGGTCGCGCTGGAGGCGGTGCGGGCCAGTGGGGCGCGGCTGCGGGGGCGGGTCGCCGTGCACTTCGTCGTGGGGGAGGAGGACGGGGGGCTCGGTGCGTTCGGGACGTTGCAGCGAGGGTACGGCGGGGATGTCTGTGTCATCGCCGAGCCGACCGCCGGCACCCTGGTCACCGCCAACGCGGGCGCGCTGACGTTCCGGCTCGCCGTCAACGGGAAGTCCGCGCACGGCAGTTCACGCGGCGAGGGGGTCAGCGCGATCGACGCCTATCTGCCGCTGCACCGGGCGCTGGGGCGGCTGGAGGCCGAGCGGAACCGGGAGCCGCACCCCCTGATGGCGGAGTATCCGATCCCGTACGCCCTGTCGGTGGGGACCCTGCGTGCCGGGGACTGGGCGAGCAGTGTGCCCGATCTGCTGGTCGCGGAGGGGCGGTTGGGCGTACGGCTGGGGGAGGAGCCGGCGGCGGCGCGGGCCGCGTTCGAGCGGTGCGTGGCCGAAGTGTGCGCCCGGGACGCCTGGTTGGCCGACCATCCGGTCACCGTGACGTGGCCCGGTGGGCAGTTCGCGAGCGGTCGGCTGCCGGAGGGGCATCCGCTGCCCGGCGTGATCCGCGGCGCGCACGCGGACGCCGGGGGCGGGCCGCTCAGGGAGCGCGGGGCGTCGTACGGGAGCGATCTGCGCCTGTACGCCGGGGCCGGGATTCCGACGCTCCAGTTCGGGCCGGGGGACATCCAGGTCGCCCACAGCGCGCGGGAGCGGGTGTCCGTGCGGGAGGTGGTGGCGGTGGCGCGCACGCTGGCGCTGACGGTGCTGCGGACGGTGGGGACGAAGTGACGGGAACGGGCGGGCCGTTCGGCGATCTTCTCGCGCGGGTTGGGCCGGGGAACGCGGCGCTCACTTCCTGACCGCACGGTCCAGCTCACGCCGTACCGCCTGTTCGTCCTGGCCGAGGATCGTCTCCTCGAGACTGTCGTCGTCCTTGCGGGAGAAGAGTTCACCGCGGGCGACGTCCTCCTTCGACAGGACCCGCCCGCACCACTCGCCCTGACCGGCGACCCCGTCGTCGAAGGGGACGGCGGCGCCCTCGCCCAGAACGGTCCAGCCCTCGGAGCTCCAGCGCAGGGCGAGGAGGTAGGTGTGGCCGGTCTCCAGTCGGGGAGCGTCGGGGGCGGTCCGTTTGATACGGGTGCCGCTCTGCCGGTACACCTGCCAGCCGGGGGCGACCATGTCGAAGCCCTTGTCCACGGGGCGGCCGGGCCGGTCGGCCGAGGTCCACAGGACCTTGTCGGTGCGGAAGGTCACCATACGGTCGGTCCGGTACCGGAACGGGCCCGAGGCGAAGTCGCGCCGCCCGGTGTCCCGCTCCCGCTCGGGCGTGGCGACGACGACATGATCGGCGTGCGTGACCCAGTCCCGCGCGGTACGGGAGGGGTGGGCGTCGCTGACGTACCCGCAGCCGGGGACGGTGTCCAAGCCGCCCCAGCCGACCAAGACCCCCGCGGTCAGTCCCGCGAAGGCCACGAACGCAATGACAGGACGGCTCGCTGTGCGGCCGCCGTGAGGCCGGTTCCACGGCATGGCGAACTACTCCCCCTGATCCCCCGTGAGCGGCGACGGTGTCCCCCGTTCGCCTGCTGACTGTGCGGCAGCGGATGCGGATCCGGTCAAGATCCACTGGCGCCGCGGTGATCACCGTACGCACACCCCGCGCAGGGGAACAGGAGTCCGCTCCGCACTGTCACGAAACTGTCGATCACCGCTCCGGCCAACCGAGTTGAGTACGTGTACGCACCCCGCCCCAGGTGATCGCGCCCATTCGCCGTACCCCCTCGCCGCCGTACGGTCCCCGCATGTCCCAAGAGACCGCACCGGCGCAGCCCGGGTCCGTGTCAACGCCGCAGGCCGTCGGGTGTGGCTGCCTGGTGCTGGTCGGCGGGCTGCTCGCCGCCGTGCTCATGCCGTTCGTCCTGGTCGCCTGGGACTCCCGGGGCTCTGCGGACTTCCCTCGCGTCGCACCCGAGGAGATGGCGAGCCGTGCCTTCGAGCGGTCGCGGGAGGCGTACGACGTCCTGGGGTTCGAGCGGACCGTGGAACCGGGCGGCGAGGGCACCGGCGCCGGTCCGGAGAACGGGTACGGGAGCGACTTCTGCTGGGACGGCGGTCTGCTGGGGATGGACGACAAGACCGTCGACGGTGCCTACCGGATGAGCCACGGGTGGGCCCTGGACCACGTACCCGCGAGCCAGGCCGCGCCCGGCCTGCGGCGCCTGCACCGGCACCTCGCGGACGACGGCTGGGAGATCACGTCCTACGTCGAGGGCGGCCAGGTCCAGGACTGGGAGCTGCGCGTCGAACGGGCCGACGGCGACGAGCGGATGTCCTTCCGCTGGGACGCGGACCGCGAGTACTTCACCGGCAGCGCCGGCCTGCCCTGCGCCTACGACCCCGACTGGGAGGACGGCGACACCGAGCCGGCCGGGGACGGTCGGGTGCCGCCTGTTCTCGGGCCCGCGCGGTGAGCGGTTACGGCTGGTGCGCTCGATGGGGTCGTGCCGTACGGAACGGGCTGTTGCCCGGGTGATGCTCACCCGTCCGCTGTGTCGTCTCCGAGCGGCCTGGTGTCCTCGGCCCGCGGGGCTTTGATGGTGACGGGCTGGTCGATGTCGAGGAAAGTGACGGTCAGCTCGAGCCGCCCGTCTTCGGTGTTGGTCATCAGGTCGAGATGCCTGGCCCGAAAGCGGAACTGCTTGGGGCGGTCGTCGCCGTCGACCCACAGGTCCATGGTGAGCGGGTCGGAAGCCTCAAGACCGAAGATCTGATCAAGGCGCTCGCCCCTCAGGCTGTCGACGTCGACCGTGCCCTTGTAGTGCGTGGCCCTGGTGCCGTCGACCGTCTCGGTCCCGATCACCCGCAGATCCTTCGAGCCGACCAGGAGCGTGGACTGCACGAGCAGGTTCTGCTCCAGCTGACGGGGGAGCACGCCGTAGGACTGGTTCTCCGTGTTGCCGCGGCCCCATACGGCCGGCGCGGCGCTCAGCCAGCTCTTGCCGTTCAGCTTCTCGGAACGGAGCGCGCTGCCACCGACGTACATGACCCCGTCGACAAACCGGACCTCCAGTCGGCCGTCCCCGCCCCGGTCTTCCGTCTGGTTCATTTTCAGGCTCATCGCCGAGGGTTTCGTGGTCATGGAGGCCTCGGCCTCCAGACGGCCCTTCCCCGCCAGGGTTCCGCTGATCCGATAGCGGAGCGACGTGATGTTCTCGGAGTTCTCCGCCGCCTTCGCCACGGCCGCCGCGGGATCGCTCGTGGCGCTCCCTCCGCAGGCAACCGATCCCCCGGCGAGGACCAGGGCCGTGAACGCCGCGATCCGCACTCTGCTGGACACCGAAACAACAGCGGAAATACCCACAATCCCCCCAGGCTGGATGGCGCATTTGAGCCAAGATCGCGAGCCTGACCCGGGATGTGGCCTGGGGTCCGCGGCCGAAGACCCAGGCGGAGATGAGCATCCGTACTCATGCCTCGGTGCGGGGTGTCGGGACACCGTGGGAACACACAGCGACAACGGACCAACCGAAGGGATCCGCGATGTCGAACGTCTCGCGGCCGGGCCGCCTTGTGCGGTTGCGGCGGCTGCTCGCGCTTGCCACGGACAACTGGGGCGGCCGGGGGTATCTGGCGGCCTTCGCCGCTTCCGTGCCGGTGGCCTTCCTGTTTTCGGACAGTGCGTACGCGATGGCACCGGTGCTGCTCACGGAGCCTCTGTCGATGCTGGGCGCGGTCGTGCCCTTCGGGGCCGGTAGCGCCGAGGGCAGCGGTGGGGCAGCTGTCGTGGCCGCCTCGGTCGGCATGGGGGTCTGGCTGCTCGCGTGCGCTCTGGTGAACGCGGCCGTGGTCGGCGCGTTCGCCCACCACGTCCGGGATGTCCGTGCCGATGTCCGGCACGCGTGAATCTCTCCCCTTCGCCTTGAACACCACCTCGAACATCACCTCGAAGAGAAAGGCACCGACATGGCCCGTTCCGCACACCCCCGATTCCCGAGGATCCGGGCCCTGTTGGCGCCCGCCGTGGACAACTGGCTCGCGCGGGGCTATCTCGCGGTGGTCGCGGCGTCGCTGGGGTTCTTCCTGTGGGCCGTGTACCTGTCCCCGGACCCCGGGTTCGCCGGGATCTGGCCGCTCATGACCACAGCTCCGCTCAGCATGATCGTCAGCATCCCCCTGATGGCGCTTTCACCCGACGGGGACTCCCCGCTCGCCTGGCTGACCCCGTTGCTCTTCTCCGCGGGGACCGTCCTGTGCGGGCTGTTCAACGCCGCCCTGCTGGGTCTGCTCGCCCGCAGGCTGACGGGCCGGGAGCCGCACCCGGCCGCCTGACCGTGACCGACGACGGCGGCGCGAGCCGATGCGGCCGGCCGCCCGACGGGCCTACTGACCGAAGCCCCGGATCAGGGCCACACCAGGCAGTACGGCTGATGCCCCGCCTCATGCAGGCGGTGGCTGAAGTCCTGCCATTCGTGCAGCAGTTGGTACACGTTGAACGCGTCCCGCGGACCGCCCCGGTCCGGGACCGTCGACCAGATGAACGCCGCCGCGCCCACCGCTTCCTCGCCGATGCCGCGCAGCGGGTCGACGACCGTCATGGGGAGCTTCACGACCGCGTAGTCGGGGTGCAGGACGACCAGTTCGAGCGGGGGGACCTTGTGCAGCGGGACGCCTTCTATGCCGGTGAGGACCATGGCCGCCATGGTCTCCGGCTTGATCTTGGTGAACATGCCGTTCATCCCGAGCTCGTCGCCGCCGAGCTCCTCGGGGCGCATCGAGATCGGGACGCGGGCCGCGGTCGCACCGTCCGGCGCGCCGAAGTACTTGTACGTCACCCCCACCCGACCACCATTCCTGCTCCCCGCCCCCAGCTGCTCGATCCGACGTTCGATACGTCGGTCGTCCCGCTCCGACTCACTCGGGACCGCATGTCCTTGACGTGATTCTGCGGCTTCCTCCGCGTCGCGCCGGTGCCTTCCCCGCCGGGCACGTCGAGGACCCAGGTCATCAGTCCCCTCGCCCAGTCCGCCACCGCGATGCATATCTCCACCCGACTGCTTTTCTAGGAGGCGTGGCCCCCGCCGCGCAACCCGATCATCGTGTCAGTGACCTCCCCCACGGCCGCCCGCCGAAACGTGCGTTGAAACACCTGTCCGCAGGATCATCGCAGCACCCGAACACCAAGGGCCGCACGAGCTGTGTCTATCAGCTCTCAGTTTCGCAGATGCCGTCGGACCACGGACCGCTGTCGCCCAGGGCCGCTGGCCTACCCTGAGGAGGAAAGTCGGCAACCGGAGTCCGAGAAGTCGGAGAAGTCGCAGGTCATGAGCGAAACGCCCTATTCATACGATGCGCCTGCCTCACAGGCCCTGTTCGACCGTGCGGCCACCGTCACACCGGGCGGCGTGAACTCCCCGGTGCGCGCCTTCCGCGCCGTGGGCGGAACGCCCCGGTTCATGGTGTCCGGCACCGGCCCGTATCTGACCGACGCCGACGGGCGTGAGTACGTCGACCTCGTCTGCTCCTGGGGACCCATGATCCTCGGGCACGCACACCCCGAGGTCATCGCCGCCGTCCAGGACGCCGTATCGCGCGGTACGTCCTTCGGCACGCCCGGCGAGGGCGAGGTCGCGCTCGCCGAGGAGATGGTCGCCCGGATCGAGCCGCTGGAGCAGGTGCGGCTGGTGTCCAGCGGCACCGAGGCCACCATGTCGGCCATCCGGCTCGCCCGCGGGTTCACCCGGCGGACCAAGGTCATCAAGTTCGCCGGGTGTTACCACGGTCACGTCGACTCGCTCCTCGCCGCGGCCGGGTCCGGTGTCGCCACCTTCGCCCTTCCCGACACGCCCGGCGTCACCGGCGCCCAGGCCGGCGACACCATCGTCCTGCCGTACAACGACCTCGAGGCCGTGCACGAGGCCTTCCACCGGCACCCCGGCGAGATCGCCTGTGTGATCACCGAGGCCTCGCCCGGCAACATGGGCGTCGTGCCGCCGCGGCCCGGGTTCAACCAGGGCCTCAAGGACGCGTGCTCCAAGAACGGCGCCCTCTACATCTCCGACGAGGTCATGACCGGCTTCCGGACGAGCCGCGCCGGCTGGTACGGGATCGACGGGGTCAAGCCCGACCTCATGACCTTCGGCAAGGTCATGGGCGGCGGCTTCCCGGCCGCGGCCTTCGGCGGTCGCGCCGACGTCATGGCGCACCTCGCGCCCGCCGGGCCCGTCTACCAGGCCGGAACCCTCTCCGGGAACCCGGTCGCCACCGCCGCGGGCCTCGCCCAGCTGCGGCTGCTCGACGACGCCGCGTACGACAAGGTCGACGCCGTGTCCGCGCGGATCCAGTCGCTGGTCACCGAGGCGCTCACCAAGGAAGGCGTCGCCCACCGGGTGCAGAACGCCTCCAACATGTTCTCCGTCTTCTTCACCGACCGTGAGGTGCGGGACTACGAGGACGCCAAGAAGCAGGAGTCCTTCCGCTTCACCGCCTTCTTCCACTCGCTGCTGGCCGACGGCGTCTATCTGCCGCCGTCCTCCTTCGAGTCCTGGTTCGTCTCCACGGCCCATGACGACCAGGCGGTCCAGCGCATCGCCGACGCCCTCCCGGCGGCGGCCCGAGCGGCAGCGGAGGCGACCGCGTGAGCACCCCGGCCCACCCCGACATCACCGTCGTACACCTCATGCGGCACGGTGAGGTGGCCAACCCCGACGGGGTCCTCTACGGCCGTCTCGCCGGCTACCACCTGTCCGAGCTGGGGCGGCAGATGGCCGACCGGGTGGCCGAGCACCTGGCCCCCCGGGACGTCACCTACGTCTGCTCCTCCCCGCTGGAGCGCGCGCAGGAGACGGCCACGCCGATCGCCAAGGCGCACGGCCTCGATCTCGCGACCGACGGGCGGCTCATCGAGGCCGACAACGTCTTCCAGGGCAAGACCTTCGGCGTCGGCGACGGCGCCCTGAAGCGGCCCGAGAACTGGAAGCACCTCGTCAACCCCTTCAAGCCGTCGTGGGGTGAGGCCTACGTCGACCAGGTCGTCCGCATGATGGGGGCGCTGGACGCCGCGAAGGACGCGGCGCGCGGCCATGAGGCGGTGCTGGTCAGCCATCAGCTGCCGATCTGGATCGTGCGGTCCTACGTCGAGAAGCGGCGGCTGTGGCACGACCCGCGGCGGCGGCAGTGCACGCTGGCGTCGCTGACGACGTTCACGTACCAGGGCGACAAGATCGTGTCCGTGGGGTACAGCGAGCCCGCGATCGATCTCGTGCCCGCGCATCTCCGTGCCGGTGCCAAGCCGGTGAAGGGCAAGGACAAGGCGTTCGGGGCGTAAGGGACGCTTTGATGCCCGCTCGTTACATTTGTTGCTGAATCGCTGTGATCAGGGGGAACCTCCTCGTTCGTCGCGTCCTCTGAATGGGTGACCACTTCGCAGGACGTGACGAACGGGGATGCAATGCGCGCTCTCACCCGCAGGGGAGCACTCGGACTCGGTGTGGGTGGTGCGGCCGCCCTCGGACTCGCGGGCTGCGGCACCCTCACCTCGTCAGAGGGGCCGAGCCATTCCGGAGGTTCCCCCGGCGGCAAGCCCAGTGCCCAGACCCACCGCGCCCGCCCCCTTGGTGACGGTTCCACGTCGTACACGGGCAAGCAGCCCCACCAGCCGGCCAGGCCGGAACCGCTGGAGCCGGGCCAGAAGCCGCCGCAGTTCGTCGTCTTCTCCTGGGACGGCGCCGGCGAGGTCGGCAACGGACTCTTCCCGCGCTTCCTGGACCTCGCCAAGGAGCACGGCGTCCACATGACCTTCTTCCTCTCCGGGCTCTATCTGCTGCCCGAGTCGAAGAAGCGGCTCTACGACCCGCCCAACAACCCCCTCGGCGCCTCCGACATCGGCTATCTCACCGACGACCACGTCAAGGCCACCCTGACCAACGTCCGGCGGGCCTGGCTCGAGGGTCACGAGATAGGCACCCACTTCAACGGCCACTTCTGCGCCGGCTCCGGCACCGTCGGCAACTGGACGCCCCAGCAGTGGCGCAGCGAGATCGACCAGGCCAAGGGCTTCGTGAAGGAGTGGCGGACCAACACCGGGTGGACCGATCTGCCCGCCCTGCCCTTCGACTACGACAAGGAACTCGTCGGCGGTCGCACACCCTGCCTCCTCGGCCAGGACAACCTGCTGCCCACCGCGCGCGAGCTCGGCTGGCGCTACGACGCCTCCTCGCCCGGCGGCCGCCAGGTCTGGCCGGAGAAGAAGGGCGGGCTGTGGGACCTGCCGCTCCAGGCGATCCCGTTCCCCGGGCGCAGCTTCGAGGTGCTCTCGATGGACTACAACATGCTCGCCAACCAGTCGATCAACTCCACCAACGCGCCCGCCCACAACTACCCGGCCTGGCGCGAGCAGTCCGCCGGGGCCTACATCGCCGGCTTCCAGCGCGCCTACGAGTCCAACCGCGCCCCGTTCTTCGTCGGCAACCACTTCGAGCAGTGGAACGGCGGCATCTACATGGACGCCGTCGAGGAAGCCCTGAAGCACATCGCGGCGGAGAAGGAGAAGGGCGAGGACGTACGGCTGGTCTCCTTCCGGCAGTTCGTCGACTGGATGGACGTCCAGAAGCCGCAGGTGCTGGCCAAGCTGCGGACGCTGGACGTCGGACAGGCACCGGTCGGTGGCTGGAACACGTTCATGAAGGCCGGCCCAGCCAGCTCGGACAGCACTGCCGGGAGCTCCGCGAACGCCGCCTGAAATGCGGATTTCCGCCCGCAAGGGGGGTGCGCAAGATCCCCGGAACGGGCATGCGAAACTTTTCACATGAGTGCCCTGACCCGCACCAACCGTCGAGCCGTCCTGTTCACCGCCACGGCCGCCGCAGCCGCGCTGACCCTCACCGCGTGCAGTTCCGGCGGCAAGGTGGGCGGCAGCGGTGACACCAACTTCATCACCGGGAACGACGGCGTCGACACGGTCGCCCAGGGCAAGCGGGACGCCGCCCCGCTGCTGTCCGGCAAGACCATCGACGGCAAGCAGCTCTCCACCGCCGACTACAAGGGCCAGGTCCTCGTCGTCAATGTGTGGGGCTCCTGGTGCACCCCCTGCCGGGCGGAGGCGAAGAACCTCCAGGCCGTCTCCGAGAAGCTCAAGGGCCAGGGCGTCCAGTTCGTCGGCATCAACACCCGGGACACCAACACCACCTCGGCGATCAACTTCGAGAAGGAGTTCGGGGTCACCTTCCCGAGCCTGTACGACCCCACGGGCAGGCAGATGCTCCGCTTCAAGAAGGGCACGCTCAACCCGCAGCTGATCCCCTCCACGCTCGTCATCGACCGCAGCGGCAAGATCGCGGCGCGGGCGCTGATGGCACTCAGCGAGGACACGCTGACCGGGATGATCAAGCCCGTCCTCGCGGAGAAGTGACGTGAGCGCGACGCTCACGCTCGCCGAGGCGGTGGGCGGCAACGAGACCGTGATGAGCGGCGCCCTGCTGCTCGCGCTGCCCATCGCCGTGCTCGGTGGCCTCATCTCCTTCTTCTCTCCGTGCGTCCTGCCGCTCGTGCCCGGTTATCTGTCGTACGTCACGGGCGTCAGCGGCACCGACCTCGCGGAGGCGCGGCGCGGCCGGATGGCCGCCGGTGCCTCGCTCTTCGTGCTCGGTTTCACCGTCGTGTTCGTCTCCGGCGGGGCGCTGTTCGGGTTCTTCGGACAGACGCTCCAGGAGGAGCGGGGCGTCCTGTCCAAGGTGCTCGGCGTGCTCATGATCCTCATGGGCATCTTCTTCATGGGCATGATGCCCTGGCTCACCCAGCGGGAGTTCCGCTTCCACACCAAGCCCGCCACCGGGCTCGCCGGCGCCCCCCTCCTCGGTGCCCTGTTCGGCATCGGCTGGACGCCCTGCATCGGGCCGACGCTGTCCTCGGTGCAGACACTCGCCATGCAGGACGGCAGCGCGGTGCGCGGCGCCATACTGACCGTCGCCTACTGCCTCGGCCTCGGTGTCCCCTTCGTGGTAGCTGCCGTAGCCTTCCGCAAGGCGCTCGGCGCCTTTGCCTGGGTCAAGCGGCACTACGTCTGGGTGATGCGCATCGGCGGCACCATGATGATCGTGACCGGGGTGCTGCTGCTCACCGGCGCGTGGGACCGCATCGTGCAGGAGATGCAGGTCTGGTCCAGCGGCTTCACTGTGGGGATCTGATCGATGAGCAAGACCACAACCGACTCGACCCCGCCCACCGGCGACGAGGACCTGGGCGCGGCGGCCTCCCAGCTGTCCACCGCCCCCGTGGAGGACGCCCCCAACCTGCCCTCGCTGGGCCTCATCGGCTGGGTCCGCTGGTTCTGGCGGCAGCTGACCTCCATGCGGGTCGCGCTGCTGCTGCTCCTGCTGCTGTCGCTGGGCGCGATCCCCGGCTCGCTGATCCCGCAGACCGGCACCGACGAGACGAAGGTCGCCGACTTCCGTAACGCCAACCCCACCCTCGGGGACGTCTACGACAAGCTCGGCCTCTTCCACGTCTACAGCTCGGTGTGGTTCTCCTCGATCTACCTCCTGCTGTTCGTCTCCCTCATCGGCTGCATCGTGCCCCGCACCTGGCAGTTCGTCGGCCAGCTGCGCGGCCGCCCGCCGGGCGCCCCGAAGCGGCTGACGCGGCTGCCCGCCTACACCACCTGGCGCACCGAGGCCGAGCCCGAACAGGTCCGCGAGGCCGCGCTCACCTTGCTGAAGAAGCGCCACTTCCGCGCCCACCTCGCCGGTGACAATGTCGCCGCCGAGAAGGGCTATCTGCGCGAGGTCGGCAACCTCGCCTTCCACATCGCGCTCATCGTGATGCTGATCGCCTTCGCCTGGGGCCAGCTGTTCAAGATGGAGGGCAACAAGCTGGTCGTCGAGGGCGACGGGTTCTCCAACACCCTCACGCAGTACGACGACTTCAAGTCCGGGACCCTCTTCACCCAGGACGAGCTGGACCCTTTCAGCTTCACCCTCCACGACTTCCAGGGCAGCTACGAGAAGACCGGCCCCAACCGGGGCACCGCGCGCACCTTCCAGGCCGACCTCAGCTACCGCCTGGGCGCCTACGGCAAGGCCAAGCGGACGGTCGTCAAGGTCAACAAGCCCCTGGAGATCGGCGACTCCAAGGTCTACCTCACCGCCCACGGCTACGCCCCCGTCATCACCGTCCGCGACGGCAAGGGCAATGTCGTCTACCGCGACGCCGTACCGCTGCTGCCGCTCGACAACAACATCACCTCCTCGGGTGTCATCAAGGTCATGGACGGCTACCGCAACACCAAGGGCGTGCGGGAGCAGCTCGGCTTCGAGGCCTTCTTCCTGCCGACGTACACGCCCGGCAGCGAGACGGCCTCCACCTTCCCCGCGCTGAACAATCCGGTGCTGAACATCGCGGGCTACTACGGCGACCTCGGGGTCGACGCGGGCATCCCGCAGAGCGTCTACCAGCTCGACAAGTCCCATCTGAAGGAGTTCAAGGACTCCAAGGGCAAGCAGCAGCGGGAGAACCTCAAGCCGGGCGAGACCATGAAGCTCCCGGGCGGCGCCGGTTCGATCACCTACGACTCCACGGCGGAGTGGGCCAACTTCCAGGTCACCCGCCAGCCCGCCAGCAGCTGGGCACTGACCGGCTCGATCGTCGCGATCTTCGGCCTCGCCGGCTCCCTGTTCATCTCCCGCCGCCGGGTGTGGGTGCGGGCGGTCAGGGGCGCCGACGGTGTGACGGTCGTCGAGATGGCCGGCCTGGGCCGCAGCGAGTCCGCGAAGGTGCCGGAGGAACTGGGCGACCTCGCGGGGATCCTCTACGACCAGGCGCCCGGGGCGCCGGATCCTGACGAAGACTCCACCACCTCCCCCAACCCCCAAGCCGTACCTGCCGAAGGGGCCGAGAAATGACTCTCGCCGCCACAACCGAGTTGGCCGCCGCCACCAACGAACACCTCGCGAATCTCAGCAACACGCTGATCTACTCCGCGATGGCCGTCTACACCCTGGCCTTCTTCGCCTACATCACCGAGTGGATCTTCGGTAGCCGCAGCAAGATCGGCCGTACCGCCGCCGCGCTCACCGAGGGGGCGGACGCCAAGGCGAAGGCGCCGGCCGTGACGGTGAAGAAGGGCGGCTCCACCGCCGTACTGGAACGGCCGAAGGTCGTGGTGCGGGCCGCCGCCGGTCAGCGGGATGTGCCGGACGGGCCCGGGGCGCACGGTGGGGACGAGCAGGGGGACCTCTACGGGCGTATCGCCGTGTCCCTCACCGTGCTCGCCTTTCTCATCGAGCTCGCCGGGGTCATCGCCCGCGCGGCCTCGGTGGAGCGGGCGCCGTGGGGCAATATGTACGAGTTCAACATCACCTTCTCCACGGTGGCCGTCGGTGTGTACCTCGCGCTGCTCGCGCTGAGGAAGAACGTGCGCTGGCTCGGGCTGTTCCTGATCACGTCGGTCCTCCTCGATCTCGGCATCGCCGTCACTGTCTTGTACACCGCCAGCGACCAGTTGGTTCCCGCCCTTCACTCGTACTGGCTCTACATCCACGTCTCCACGGCGATCCTGTGCGGCGCGGTCTTCTACGTGGGTGCGGTCAGCACGATCCTCTACCTGTTCAAGGACTCGTACGAGAACAAGCTCGCGAACGGCGGCAAGCCCGGCAGCTTCGCCACCTCCTTCCTGGAGCGGCTGCCCGCCTCGGCGTCCCTCGACAAGTTCTCCTACCGCGTCAACGCGGCCGTCTTCCCGCTGTGGACGTTCACGATCATCGCGGGCGCGATCTGGGCGGGTGACGCCTGGGGCCGCTACTGGGGCTGGGACCCGAAGGAGACCTGGGCGTTCATCACCTGGGTCGCCTACGCCTGCTACCTGCACGCCCGCGCCACGGCCGGCTGGAAGGGCCGCAAGGCCGCGTACCTCGCCCTCCTGGCGTTCGGCTGCTGGCTGTTCAACTACTACGGCGTCAACATCTTCGTCTCCGGCAAGCACTCCTACGCGGGCGTGTAACCCGAGCACGCAACCGCCGCACGGAGAAGGCCGGTTCCCCCCTGACCTGAGTCACGGGAACCGGCCTTCGTCGTACGGACAGACAGAGGGGTGTGGATACGAATCTGCGGAAACGGATTCGCGCGGGGGACCATGACGCCTTCGGCGACCTCTTCGACGCGTACGCACGCTCCGTCTACAACCATGCTTACCGTCTCACCGGGGAGTGGACGACCGCCGAGGACGTCGTCTCTCTGACCTTCCTCGATGCGTGGCGGCTGCGGGCGAAGATCGACGAGGAGGGCGGCTCGCTGCGGCCCTGGCTGCTGGGCATCGCCACCAACGTCACGCGCAACACCCGCCGCGCGGCCCGTCGTCATGCCGCCGCAGTCGCCCGGCTGCCGCGTGACGAGACGGTCCGGGACTTCGCCGACGAGGTCGCGGGGCGCCTTGACGACGCGGCGCAACTGGTCGTCGTACGGGCCGCGTTGGCGCGGCTGCGGCGGGCCGAGCGGGAGGTGCTGGCGCTGTGCGTGTGGGCGGGCCTCGACTACGCGGCGGCCGCCGAGGCGCTCGGCGTGCCGGTAGGGACCGTACGGTCTCGGCTCTCACGCGCGAGAACAAAACTCTCGGAACACATGGAACTGTCCCAAACGGTCGGACAGGTGAGAGATGACCGCATCACCGCGGTCAGGCCCCTGAGGGAGGGAAACCGATGAACCAGCTTCCCGAGAAGGACCTTCCGCCGGGCCGTCACCGACTGCTCAAGGAGCATCTGATGACCGAGATCCGGCAGGAGACACAGCAGGACGACGAGACCCGGACACGCCGCCCCTGGCTGCGCCCCGCCCTCGTCGCCGGCGCCGTCGCGGCGGTCACCGCCGTGACCCTCACGCTCGCCGTACCGTCGTCCGACGGAGACTCCCCCGTTCCGCCCGCCGCGAAGGGCTCCCCGGGCGTCACCCAACTCCTGGAGGACGCGGCCCTCGTCGCCGAGCACCAGGACGTGCCCAAGGTGCGCGACGACCAGTTCACCTACATCAAGTCCAAGGAGGCGTGGGGCGTTTCGGAGCGCACCTGCAAGGCCGCGACGGCCGGGCCGCTGCAGAACAGGGAGATCTGGACGTCCGTCGACGGCCGACGCGAGGGGCTGCTGCGGAGCACCGGGGTCGGCACCCTGCCTGTCCACCCCGACCCGGACTCCGAGAACTTCTACCGTGGTTGGGAGAAGCTGCCCACCGACCCCGACAAGATGCTCGCCTGGCTCTACAAGCAGAACACCAGCAAGGAGGGATACAGCGACGCGTACTACGCCTTCAAAACAGCGACCGGGCTGGCCCTGCAGAGCATCCTGCCCCCTGAGGTCGGCGCCGCGCTCTACCGGGCGGTCGCCAAGATCCCCGGGGTCGTCCTGGTGAAGGACTCCGTGGACGCCGTCGGGCGGCACGGCACCGCCGTCGCGTTCGTCCACGGTAAGGGGACCTACCGACAGGAGCTGATCTTCAACAGCAAGACCTGGCTTCCCCTCGGCACCCGGTTCGTGCAGCTCAAGGACGTTAAGAGCGAGCTCGACGTGGGCTGCAACGGCGTGATCAAGGCCGGATCGGTCGTGGCCATCACCGCGGTCCTGGAGCGCGCCATCGTCGACAAGAAGGACCAGCGCCCCTGACCACGTGCGGAACCTCGCCCCACGGGCCAGGCTGGTGTCATGAGCGGTTCCATCGAGCAGGGCACCAGCCAGACGCACGGGAACACGCACATCCTGCACTTTCTGGTGCGGCTGCCGAGGTCCATGGAGGTGGTCTGGCCGGCGCTGGCCACGACGGGCGGGCTCGCGGGCTGGTTCACGGAAGCCGAGGTGCTCGAACCCCGGCTCGGTGGCGCGGTCGCGCTGCGCGGGCTGGGGGCCGGGCATGTCACCGCCTGGGACGTGGAGCGGGTCGCCGAGTACACGATGGAGGGCGGCGGCCGGATCAGGTTCCACCTGGAGCGCGAGGGTGACGACGGCTCGGCCCTCCGCCTCACCCACGAGTTCCAGGGCGAGACGGAGACCGAGCCGCGCTGGCGGGCCCGCTTCGAGAAGCCGATCGAGCAGATCGAGGGTTAGTCGACCGTGATCGAGTCCAGCTTCTCCCGCAGATACGCATGCGAGTCGACCGGCTCGTACGCCACCCGTCCCACCGGTGCCGGTACCGACTCCACCAACGTGCCGGGTGTGCACTCGCCGAAGTAGACGAGGGACATGAGCTCCTCGGCGGGGGCGTCCGCCGGTGGGGGCAGTACGCGGTGTCGGCCCGAGCGCCAGCGGTCGCCGGTCCAGCGGGCCATCAGGTCGCCGATGTTGATGGTGAAGGCGTCCGGGTCGAAGGGGGCGTCCTCCCAGCCGCCCTCGTCCGTCCAGACCTGGAGCCCGCCCTTGCCCGCCTGCCGGTCGAGGATGGTCACCGTGCCGAAGTCGGTGTGCGGGCCGATGCGGAACTGGCCGGGCTGGGGTTCGCCGATGACCTCGGTCCCGGGGTACCAGTTGATGTTGAAGCCGTACGTGGGGTGGTCCATGTGCCGGGAGAAGAAGTCGTGTTCGAGCCCGAGGGCCACACCCAGCAGGTCGAGGAGCTGCTTCTCCAGGTCGGCCATCCGCGCCAGGTACTCCTCGCACAGGGTCTGGAGCTCCGGCACCTCGTCCGGCCAGACGTTGGGCGCGTACCACTCCGCGTTGATCTCCGGGTCCTCGAAGGGCTCGTGCGTCGCGAAGGTCAGCGACTCCTTCAGGTCCGGCGGGGTCTCCGTGCCCTCCGAGTAGCCGTTGGCCTCCGCACCCGGACCGAGCCACCCCCGCCCGCCGACCTTCGCGGTGTAGGGCTCCTTGACGTCGACGGGCATCCGGAAGAAGTTCCGCGCGGCCTCCCGGATGGCGGCCCGCAGCTCCGGGTCCACCCCGTGCCCGGTGACCAGCAGGAACCCTGCGGTCTGCAGGGCCTCGTCGACGGTACGGGCGATGGCGGCCCGGGTGTCCGTGTCACCGTCCACCCAGGGCCTCAGGTCGATCGTGGGGATGCGCGGCTGCTCAGTCACCGATGTCCTCATTCCACAGTGCCGGGTTGTTCTTGATGAAGTCGCGCATCATCGCGACGCACTCGGGGTCGTCCAGAAGGACGATCTCCACGCCGTGTTCGGCGAGCCAGTCGTGGCCGCCGTGGAAGGTGGTCGCCTCGCCGATCACCACCCGCGAGATACCGAACTGCCGGACGAGGCCGGAGCAGTACCAGCAGGGCGAGAGGGTCGTCACCATCGTCGTATCGCGATACGACCGCTGCCGCCCCGCCGCCCGGAACGCCGCCGTCTCCGCGTGCATGGACGGGTCGTCGTCCTGGACGCGCCGGTTGTGGCCGCGGCCCAGCAGGGTGCCGTCGGCTCCGTAGAGCGCGGCGCCGATCGGGATGCCGCCCTCGGCGAGACCGGCGCGGGCCTCGGCGACGGCGGTGGCGAGCTGGGTGCGTGCGGCTGCCTGGTTCAGGTCGATTGGGTCCATGTTTTCACCTGGTCTCTTGTGAGGAGGCTCTGGCGATCACGCTGGGGAGGAATCGCATCTCGTGTGACAGCGACGCGGAGCGTCGCCGGATCCTGCTTCCCGGTCCCGCCGCGGCCGGGTGGAGGCGTACGTGTGTGCCCGTGTTCGCCGATGGGGGTGGCTGCGGCGGGAGAGGGGTGCGGGTGTGTGGATCTCGTACGTATGGTCGTCCGGCAGGGCTCGGGTGGCCGGAATGTGGACGGGGGTGAGGGCGTGGCGGAAGCAGCAGGGGGCGGCGGAGCGGGGCACGTGCGGTACACCTTCCGTCTGCGTGTGTCGTCCACAGCCCGCACCGCGCTGATGGCGGAGTGGGACCGGTGCCGGTGGATCTGGAACGAGTGCTGCGCGAAGTCGAAGCAGGCGCACCTCTCGAACCGGAACCGGCCTGAAGGCGTGGCCAGGCAGACCTGCGGTCCGGCTCAGCTTGACAAGATGCTGACCGAAGCCCGGAGGTCGAACGCGTGGCTGCGCGAGGGCTCCAGCGTCCCGCAGCAGCAGGTGATCCGTGACTTCGGCAAGTCCAAGGCCAAGGCGCAGAAGGACATCAGGGAACGGCTGCCAATGCACCGCCGGGCCGGGATGCCGAAGTGCAAGAAGAAGCGCGAGGCGCTGCCCACGCTCAACTACACCAAGCGTGGCTTCCGCCTCAAAGACGGCAGGCTGCACCTCGCGGGCGGGATCGCGCTGACGCCTGTGTGGTCGCGGGAACTGCCTGCCGAACCGTCCAGCGTCCGTGTCCATCAGGACGGTGTCGGGCACTGGTACGTCAGCTTCGTTGTCCCTGCCGAGGTCCAGCCGCTGCCCGAAACGGGCGCGGTGATCGGCATCGACTGGGGCGTGAAGGAGATCGCGACCACCACCAGCGACGCGCACGACCTGCCCCACGCTGAGCACGGCAAGAAGGCCCAGGCGAAGCTGACCCGGTACGACCGGATGATGGCCCGGCGCAGGCCGAAGAAGGGGCAGGCCGGATCGCAGGGCTACCGCGAAGCGAAGAAGCTGCGGTCCAAGGCGTGCAAGAAGGTGGCCCGGCAGCGGCGGGACAGCGGCCGCAAGTGGGCCAAGCGCGTAGTCCGTGACCACGACGCCATCGCCGTGGAGGACTTCCGGCCGAAGTTCCTGGCCAAGACCACCATGGCGCGCAAGGCCGCCGACGCGGCGATCGGCACCACTAAGCAGGCCCTGATCGAGATGGGCCACAAGCACGGCCGTGCCGTGCACCTGGTACACCCCGCGCACACCACGATGGACTGCGCACGGTGCGGAGCGAGAACCAAGCACGCACTCCCCCTCTCAGAACGAACATATGCCTGCACCTCGTGCGGAGCCGTGTCCCCCAGGGACAAGAACTCCGCCCGCGTCATGCTGGCCCGGGCAGGTCTCGACCCGGCTGGTGCTGATCGCGTAAGACCAGGTGGGGCGCTGCCTCATCTGGCAGCGTGAGCCAGAAAACCCCGATCAGCCCTGAAGGTGAGGAATCTCCTCCCCTTCAGGGAGGGGAGGTTCCAATCTCCTGTGGGCGAAACACGAAAGCAACGTGCGAAAAGTACTCTCCGGGCATCCCGCAGCCGGACGTTCTGTCGGCGGGACCGTCAGCGCCCTGGAGGTTCCCGTGCCCGCACTCACCCTCCGCGAAGTCCTTGTCCTCGGGCCCGTCCGCGCCACCGAGCCCGAGCTGCTGGCCGGAGAGGGCGCCCTGGACCGCCCGGTCCGCTGGGTGCACTCCAGTGAGGTCTACGAGGGCGCCAACTTCCTCGACGGCGGCGAACTGCTCCTCACCAACGGCTTCGGCCTCACCGACCCCGACGAGGAGGTCCGCCGCCGCTACGTCCGGGAGCTGGCCGCGCGCGGTGCGGCCGGGCTCGCGGTGGAGGTGGGGAGGTCCTTGCCCGCCATGCCGCCCGAGGTGGTCGACGAGGCCCGCCGCCTGGAGCTGCCGCTGCTGGCCATGCACCGCGTCGTGCCCTTCGTACGGATCACGGAGGCCGCCAATCGGGCGATCGTGGCACGGGGGCTGTCCGGGCGGTCGGTCGTACGGCCCTGGGGCGACGACCACACGGCGGCCCTGCTGGCCGACCTCGCCGACCGGGCGGCACTGAACCAGCCCGAGGTGGAGGCGCGGGCGGCGCTCGCGGGGTTCCATCCGGGGCCGGGGGCGCGACTGATCGGGGTGTCGGTGCACGGGACCCGGGAGACGGGGGTGGTGGACCGGGCGGTACGGGTGCTGGGCGGGGCGAGTGTCCTGCGGGCGGCGTTTCCGGGGGACGTGCTGGCGCTGCTGGCGTTGCCCGGAACCCGGTCCGGTGACCCCGTGCGAGGGGTCCAGGACGCGTTCCGCTCCGCCGCGGAACCCGGCCTGACCGTGGCCGTCGGGCATGCCGTCGCCGTCGGGAGCGGCTGGCTGCGGTGGAGCGATACGTTGCGGGCGGCCCGTACGACCCTGGAGCTGGCGCTGACCGTCCCGGCCGCGGAGCCGGGGGCGCCCGAGGGGCCGTTGGTGACGTCCTCTCGGGCGCTTGCGCTGGAACGGGAGCTGACGCGGGGCGGGGTCGACGCGAACCGGGATCGGCTGGCTCGGTTGGTGCAGCATGCGCTTGGGCCGCTGTTGGAGTGGGAGGCCGCCCACGCGAGTGATCTTGTGCGGACGTTGGAGGTGCATCTGCGGAACGGGTGCTCGCCTACGCGGACGGCGGCTCTGCTGCATATAGGTCGGCAGTCGCTTTATCAGCGGCTGGAGCGGATCGAGTCGCTGTTGGGGCTGGAGATCGGGGATCCGGATCTGCTGGGGGAGTTGTTGGCGGCGGCGTGTGCGCATCGGGTTGTTCGGGGGCGGTCTGCGGGGGTGGCCGAGTCAGGTGGTCGGTTGACTGCTGCGCCGTCGTGGCTGGTCGCGCAGTTCCCCGCGCCCCTAAGGGGGTCGGCCTAGCGGAGGGTTATTACGCTCGGGCCGTTGAAGGGGGCGTAACACGTCACCGTTCGTGGGGTGCGCAGGGTGTCGTTCTCGGCGAAGAGGTTTCTCGCTGCCTCGAAGCTGACCTCGCCCGAGATCACCGGGGCTACCCCGTCGTAGAGCTCACGCGACGGCTCCGGCAGTGGAGTACCCGGTTCGCCCTCGTCCTCTCCCCACACGTCCCACAGCAGTGTCTCGACCTTGTTGAGGGCGGCTAGGTCGAGACGGATGCTGCCGGCCACGTACCGCTCGCCCCAGAACGGTCCCTCCTGGGGGCCATGGAGGCCGAACGTCCTCTCGTCGGCGCCCTGTTCGCGGATCGCCCGCCATGCCTCGCCCGCGACGAGGAAGCGGTCGCGGGGGACGTCCATCGGGTCGAAGCCCACCTTCCAGTGGCCGCTGACGAAGGGGTCGGCGAGCTGGGCGTCGGCGAGCAGCCAGCCGCGTTCGGCGTCCCAGTACTCGGTGACGACGTGGTCGCCGTGGAAGCTGGACCCCCAGTAGTCGGCGAAGCCGATCCGGACCCGGGCCGGGATGCCCGCGTGGCGCAGGAACGAGCAGTGCAGCAGGGTGAAGTCCCGGCAGGTGCCGACGAAACGGTCGGCGGGATCACGTCTTACCGACAGCGGGGCGGCGTTGCGGTCGACGAGGATGCTCAGGGTGTCGTCGATGTACCGGGACTCGGCGTCGTTGTGGAGGCGGTCGGTCGGGTGGGTGTGGCCGAAGAGGTCGCCCTCGACGCGGTGGATGAGCAAGTCCCGTGCGATGCGGGCCAGTTCGGCCGGGTCGTGCGGCAGACCGGCGTAGACACCGGCGAGTGCGCCCGGGTCGGAGTACGGGCTGTGGGCGGCGTAGAAGGCGAGGGCTTCCTTGGTCTCGGGCATGGGTCCGACCGTGCCAAAATGCGGCACGGATTGTCCAGATGGGCCGTCGGGAGCCTTACTGGCCGCCGATCAGGCCCAGGACCCTGTTCACTGCCTCCAGGACCGGCTGGCCCACCGCGCCGATCGTTGCCGCGATGCCTGCCACCGCCATCAGTGCGCGGTGACGGTCCTGCGGGAGCGCGCTCGCGTCGGCTCTGATGGCCGGGAGGGAGTCGTCGAGGGCCTGGGCGCTTGCCGCCGGGACCTGGTCGCGGAGCGATTCGATCAGGCCGCGCAGTTCCGCTACGGCATCCACCAGCGACGCCGTGTCGGCTGCCGGAACCTGGTGTTTGACGATGCCGGTGTTGCCCATGCCGCCGTGCATGTTCACGTTGTCGCCGAAGTAGTAGTGGTCGCCGCTCATCGGTTCGCCATCCCCACGTTGCCCGTGCCGCCGTACATGTTGACGTTGTCGCCGAAGTAGTAGTTCCTGGGGTTGACCGTGAGGCGGTCGACCCTGACGTGGAACTCGGTCTCGGGGTGCTCGATGGCGTGCACGATGTTGCCGACGAGCTGGTCCAGTTGGTGCGGGTCGGAGCTGGTGACCATGGCGATGGACGGGCCCGACGTCTCGACGGCCAGCACGTACAGGGTGGGTGAGGACAGTACGGCCACCAGCTCCACCAGGCTGAATACCAGCGCGGCGATCGCGCCCAGCCAGACGAAGGTGAGGATCCCGCCGGCCATGCTCTCGCTCGCGAGGCTGGTGAGACCGCCGAGGATCGTCATGGTGAACGCCACCGACAGGATGATCGCCACGCGCTTGAGGAAGAGCACGGTGGCGTCCTTGCGGCGGGGCGTGAGCATGAAGGTGTAGACGCGGGTGATGTTCGCCAGTGGATACGCGCCGCCGCCGACCCAGAGGAGGTGCTTGCCGACCCGCAGATCGATGCCGTGTAACGCCTGCGGCGGGACCAGGGGCGGGGGCGGGATGTCGTGGTGTCCTGGTGGTTCGGTTCTCTCCAACGGTCCCCCTGCGCATGGGTGATGACGGTTCATCACTGACGTCATCGACTTCATCACTGACTGGTGGTTATTAACTACTCCATGTGGTCCGTGATGCAAGTCGGAATGCGCGAGCAACTGTGAGTCTGTTGTGGAGAGTTGAGATCGACCGCACCCCGCGGACGGTTGCCGGCCGGCGGGGCAGGCAAAGAGGCCGGCCCGACGCTGTGGGCGTCGGGCCGGCCTCTGTCGTGCGGGGTGTGCTCAGTCCGTGCCCATCTCCATCGCCGCCCTGTCCAGCAGCGCGTCCCCCTCGGAGACCTCGCCGCGAGAGGCGATGACCTCGGCGCCGCCCTCCGACAGTTCCGGCATCGTGCCGATCAGACCCGTCGCCGCCGCCTGGGAGGCGCCGATGGTGGGGCTTCCGGTGCCGATGAGGCCGAGGACCGCGTACTGCTCCAGCTTGGCGCGGGAGTCGGCGATGTCGAGGTTGCGCATGGTCAGCTGGCCGATGCGGTCGACGGGGCCGAAGGCCGAGTCCTCGGTGCGCTCCATGGAGAGCTTGTCGGGGTGGTAGCTGAACGCCGGGCCCGTGGTGTCGAGGATCGAGTAGTCCTCGCCCCGGCGCAGGCGCAGGGTGACCTCGCCGGTGACGGCCGCGCCGACCCAGCGCTGGAGCGACTCGCGGATCATCAGCGCCTGCGGGTCCAGCCAGCGGCCCTCGTACATGAGCCGGCCGAGGCGACGGCCCTCGTTGTGGTACTGGGCGAGGGTGTCCTCGTTGTGGATGGCGTTGACGAGACGCTCGTACGCGGCGTGCAGGAGGGCCATGCCGGGCGCCTCGTAGATGCCGCGGCTCTTGGCCTCGATGATCCGGTTCTCGATCTGGTCGGACATGCCCAGGCCGTGGCGGCCGCCGATGGCGTTGGCCTCCAGGACCAGGTCCACGGCGGAGGCGAACTCCTTGCCGTTGATCGTGACCGGGCGGCCCTGCTCGAAGCCGATCGTCACGTCCTCGGTGGCGATCTCGACCGACGGGTCCCAGAACTTGACGCCCATGATCGGCTCGACGGTCTCGAGGCTGGTGTCCAGGTGCTCCAGGGTCTTGGCCTCGTGGGTGGCGCCCCAGATGTTGGCGTCGGTGGAGTACGCCTTCTCCGTGGAGTCCCGGTAGGGCAGCTGGTGGGCGACCAGCCACTCGGACATCTCCTTGCGGCCGCCGAGCTCGGTCACGAACGCCGCGTCCAGCCAGGGCTTGTAGATCCGCAGGTGCGGGTTGGCGAGCAGGCCGTAGCGGTAGAACCGCTCGATGTCGTTGCCCTTGTACGTCGAGCCGTCGCCCCAGATCTGGACGTCGTCCTCGAGCATCGCCCGGACCAGCAGCGTGCCGGTGACGGCACGGCCGAGGGGGGTGGTGTTGAAGTACGCGCGCCCGCCGGAGCGGATGTGGAACGCGCCGCAGGTGAGTGCGGCCAGGCCCTCCTCGACCAGCGCGGCGCGGCAGTCGACCAGGCGCGCGATCTCGGCGCCGTAGGTCTGGGCGCGGCCGGGCACCGAGGCGATGTCGGGCTCGTCGTACTGGCCGATGTCGGCGGTGTAGGTGCACGGGACGGCGCCCTTGTCACGCATCCACGCGACCGCGACGGAGGTGTCGAGGCCGCCCGAGAAGGCGATGCCGACGCGCTCGCCGGCGGGCAGGGAGGTGAGGACCTTGGACATAGGAAGATTATGCATCGGAACGCATGGTCATGCAAACCCTGGTGGTGAGTGGCGCCCGTCACTCTCCCGTCGCCGGGCGCCAGATCCGTTCCGGCAGGATTCGCGCAGCCTCGTCGCCTGCTGGGCGTCACGGAGTTCCTGGCCGTTGGCCATGTCGCGGCGGTCGCGCAGGTCCTGCCGTTCAACGGGGTGGCGGCGACGGCCTGCGCGGGGCGAAGCTCCCAGCGCTCCGCCAGGATCTAGCCGTTCACCCGCAGTAGCAGCTTGCCCGTGCTCGTCCGTGCCCCCATCAGCCGGTGCGCCTCCGCCGCCTCGGCCAGGTCGAACTCGGCGGTGACGGGGAGCGTGACGGTCCCGTCGGCGACCTTCGCGAAGGCCCGCTCGGTGAGTGTCCGCAGCTCGTCGGGTGCGGTCCGGGCGAGGGTGAGGATGGAGAAGCCGCCGACGCTCACGCCGTACGGGAACAGTTCGGGCTGCCCGACGCTCCATGGCGCCGCGCCGCTTGCGTTGCCGAAGGAGACGAGGCGCCCGAAGGGGGCGAGGGCGGCGAGTGAGGCGCGGAAGGTGTCGCCGCCGACGGGGTCGAGGGCGAGGTCGACGCCGCGGCCGTGGGTGGATTCCTGTACGGCCTTCTCGAAGTCGCCGACGAAGACCTCGTCGTAGGAGCCGTGCTCCTTCGCGAACGCGGCCTTCCCCGCGCTCGACACGACCCCCAGGACGGTGGCCCCGGCCGCCTTCGCCAGTCGGCCCGCGACCGTTCCGACGCCCCCGGCGGCGCCCTGCGCGAGGACCGTCTCGCCGGGCTGGAGCCGGCCCGCGGAGTGGATGAGCGCGTACGACGTCGGCAGTACGGTCGGCAGGGTCGCGGCGGTGCGCAGGCCGACGCCGGAGGGGACCGGGAAGACGGTGGCCGCCTCCGCGACGGCGACCTCGGCGTAGGCGCCGCCGGCGGTCAGTGCGGCGACCTCCTGGCCGACGGTGAGCCCCGTGACGCCCGCGCCGAGGGCCCGCACGTGTCCGGAGATCTCGAGGCCTGGCCGGAAGGGCAGCGACGGCACCCGGTACCCGGTCTCCCTCGCCTTCAGGTCGGCGAAGTTGATCCCGGCGTACGCCACGTCGACGCTCACCTGCCCGGGGCCGGGCTCGGGGACGTCCACCTCGACGACCTCGAGGACCTCGGGACCGCCGTGTTCCTGGATCTCGACCGCGCGCATGCCACACCTCGTCCGGAGAGTGTTCAATGAAAAGCGAACACTCACGAGTGTATGGTTTTCATCGAACACTCTGCAAGCACCCACTCGGCAAGCACCCACTCGGCAAGCAGCCAAGCGGCAAGGGGCGCACGGAAGGACCACTCACCATGGCCACCACCAGTCATCGCGCCGCCCCCGAGCACACCCACCCCGACGACGTGCCCGTCCTGACCGCCCTCGCGGCGCTCGCCGACCCCGTACGCGTGCAACTGGTGCGGGAGCTCGCCGCCTCCGCCGACTGGTCGCGCAGCTGCGGCACCTTCGACGTGCCCGTCGGCAAGGCGGCCAAGAGCCACCACTTCGCGGTGCTGCGCGCGGCCGGGCTCGTGGAGCAGCGCGACGAGGGGCCCAGGCGGGTCAACCGGCTGCGGCGGGAGGAGTTCGACGCCCGGTTCCCGGGGCTGCTGGCGCTGGTTCTGCGCGAGGATGTCGTTTCCTGACCCGTTGTGAACCATTTGGGCCGCTCCGGCGTCAGAGTGGCATGACGAATCGCAGGTGGATCGCGGCGGCCGTCGCCACTGCCGGTGTGGTGGTGGGGGCGGCCCTGTACATCGACGAGATGGAGACCGGGCACACCGACGGCGGCCTGCCGGCCGCCCCCCGGGAAAGCGTCTCGGTCAAGAAGGCGGGCGCTCCGGCCGAGGACCGGTGTGTCGGCACGGTCCCGGCGCCCCCGGACGCCGATGCCGAGGAGACCCCGCTGGAGCGCACCCTCGCCCGCCTCGACAAGCTGGCCGCGGGCAAGCACTCCGCCGTCTACACCGGCATGGGTGTCGACGAGGACAAGAACGCCGCCGACATCTGGCGCATCCCCTCCGACGCCTTCGACAAGGCCGCCTGCGACGCCGCCGAGAAGGGCGTGAAGCTACGGCTGCACTCCGCAGACGTCGACCGCAAGACCCTCGACGCCCTCGCCGACCGGATCAGCGAGGACATGTACCGCTGGGACGGCACCTTCCAGCTGCGTGAAGTCGGCGTCGACGAGCGGGGGTTCGTGCATGTGGGCGTCGACGACCCGAAAAAGGCCGAACCGCTCGTCAAGAAGGAGTTCGGCCCCCGGTACATCAAGGTGGAGCACGTTGAGCAGGCTCACGCCGACGTCGGCTGATCCGCCCGCCGCAGCACCGCGTACAGCCCCGCGCTCACCGCGAACCCGACCAGGCAGGTGATGTCACCGAACGACGGCCACCGTTCCGGCACCCAGCCGATGTACTTCTCCTGGTTGGAGAAGAGCGGCACGGACACCACGATGCCGGTCAACAGGGCGGCGATACCCGGCCAGTTGGCGAAGGTGCGGTCGGCGATCCTCGCGGACAGCACCTCGTCCGGCGTCCGCGCCTGCCGCCACCGCTCGACCAGCACCACCCCGAGCCACGGCCCCACCCAGTACGCGATCACCAGCAGGAACGCCTCGTAGGCGTGCCCCGCGTCCGCCAGCGACGCCCACGCCGCCGCCGTACCGGCGAGACCGCACAGCACGACGATGGCGCTGCGGCCGAGCCACGGCGGGAGCTTCAGACCCAGCGAGGTGATCGACATGGCCGAGGAGTAGACGTTCAGGGCGTTCGCGGAGACCGCGCCCAGGATGATGGCCAGCAGCACCAAGTCACTGAGCCAGCCCGGGAGATGGCCGGTGAAGGCGGCCGTCGGGGTGGCGCCCTCGGGGGTGACGACCGTCGCCGAGGCCGCGCCGATCACCGACACGATCGCGATCGACACGAAGAGACCGACCGCCGGGTACAGGACCGTCTTGAAGCGGTTCGCCGTGCGCGGCAGATAGCGGGAGTAGTCCGAGGCGCCCGGGTTCCAGCCCGCCGCGTAACCCCAGGCCGTGCTGAAGGCCAGCAGGAAGCCGCCGATGCCGCCGCCCGCGCCGGAGCCGCCCAGGTCGGCCTCCTTGAAGGTCCACACCCCGGCCAGCAGGAAGACCACCGCCAGGGCCGGGAAGGCGTACTTCTCGAAGGCGTGGACGAAGTTGTGGCCGATGAAACCGATCACGACCTCGGCCGCGACCACGATCAACAGCGAGGGGAGCGGCCGCAGATCCGTCAGCGTGTTCAGGGCGAAGGCCGCGCTCACACTGTTCACCGCGAACCAACCGACGCCCGCGACAAGGGCGTTGACCCCCGACGGCAGCAGATTCCCCCGGTAACCGAAGGAGAAGCGGCCGATCGCCATCTGCGGAACACCGAACCGCGGACCGTCCAGCGACAGGATCCCGTGCGTCAGCGCGCCCAGCGCCGTGCCCAGGAGCAGGGCCGCGGTTGCCTGCCAGAAGCTCAGGCCGAAGAAGAGGACCGAGATCACGCCGATGTAGACGGTCGCGAACTCGATGTTCGGAGAGGCCCACGTCCACAGCAGCTGGAGCGGGCCGCCGTGGCGCTCGGAGTCCGGGATCGGTTCCGAGCCGGCCGTCTCGACGGCGATGACCTTGTCACCGTATGCGGGGGCGATGGCCGTGGCGGACCCGGCCGGAGCAGTCGTCATGCGAGCCAAGTGTCCGGTTCCGGGCGGTCGCGGCCCAGAGGCGCACTGTCCGCTTCGGAAGCCTCACCGGCGTACAACCTGCACGCATCGGCGGGACCGATGGGGGCATCGGCAGGACGCCCCACTGGCGCGTGGACCAGCACCGATGCCCGCTCGTAGCGTCGGGGACATGACCTCAGAGAGCAAGGGCACAGAGACCAGGGGCATCGCCCAGCTGACGACCGCGATGGTGCTGTCCGGCACCCTCGGCGTCTTCGTCGTCGAGTCGGGCGCCTCGCCGTTCAACGTCGTCTTCTTCCGCGTCCTGTTCGGCGCCCTCGCGCTCGGCGGCTATGTCATCGCCCGCGGCTGGCTCCGCGACCACGGCTTCACCCCGCGCACCCTCGGACTCGCCGTCCTGGGCGGGGTGTTCATCGTCTTCAACTGGGTGTTCCTCTTCCAGTCGTACGAGAACACGTCGATCTCCGTCGCGACGGTGGTTTACCACACCCAGCCGTTCTACGTCGTGCTGCTGGGCGCCCTGCTCTTCCGCGAGCGGCTGACGGCCGCCAAGGTCGGCTGGATCGCCCTGGCCTTCGCGGGCCTGACCCTCGTATCCGGCGTGACGCCAGGGGACTTCACCAGCGGCGGCACCTATCTCCTCGGTGTCGGGCAGGCGTTGCTCGCCGCGCTCCTCTACGGGCTGTCCACCCTGGTCACCAAGCGGATCACCGGCGTCCGCCCCCACCTCATCGCCCTGGTCCAGGTCCTCGTCGGCATCCCTCTGTTGCTCCCCTTCGCCGACTTCGGCGCGATGGCCGGCACGGGCGCGGACTGGGGCTGGCTGGTCGGGCTCGGGTTCATCCACACGGGCGTCATGTACGTCCTGATGTACGCCGCCTACGCCCAGCTGCCGGTCTCGAAGATCGCCGTACTCGCCTTCGTCTACCCGGCCGTCGCGATGATCATGGACTGGGCGGTGTACGGCCACCACATCGGCCTCGTGCAGGCGCTGGGCGTCCCGCTGATCGTGCTGGCGAGCCTCAAGGTGACGCTGGCCCGCAACCCCCGGGTCGTCACGTCCCGTCGTACGACGTCTGCTCCCGCACCAGTCGCACCGCAGCCTCGATGAACAGCGTCAGATGGCGTGGCAGGCGCTTCCCCGCCCGCCACGCCACCTGCGTGTACAGCTGGAACGGCGGCTCCCACGGCAGCTCCACCAAGACCCCCGACGCCAGCTCCGCGCCCACCGTCACCCGGGGCAGCAGCGCCACGCCGAGACCGCCCGCCACACCCCGCTTGGTCGCCTCGATCGTGCCGAACTCCATGAAGGGCGGCGGCGATCCGGTGCGGTGGACGAGCTCGGACTCGAAGAGGTCGCGGTAGGGGCAACCGGGTTCGGTGCCGACGAGCTGGACCTCGGTGAGGTCCTCCGTCTTGAGCGCGGGGCTCTTCACGGCGAGGGGATGACCGGGCGCGGCGACCAGGACCAGCGGCTCCGGCGCGAGCACCCTGCTCTCCAGCCCCGGATGCTCGGTCTCCGGCTCCATCAGGAAGCCCACGTCGTACGTGCCCTGCCGCAGCGCTTGCCGGGTCTCGTCGCCCAGCGTCGTGCGCAGCGAGAGCCGGACCTTGGGATGGCGGTGGTGGAAGAGCTCCAGGAGCGGCGGCAGCCGGTAGGAGGTCAGCGACTCCATCGTGCCGACGGCGAGCGTGCCCGAGGGTTCCTCCGCGTCGACGACCGCCGCGCGGGCCTCCGCGCTCAGCTCGATGATCTGCCGCGCGTACGGCAGCAGCCGCTCCCCGGCCTCCGTCAGCCGGATGCGGCTGCCGAGCCGGTCGAACAGCGGGGTGCCCAGGGAGTCCTCCAGGGCGCGGATCTGGCTGGTCACGCTGGACTGCGCGTAGCTCAGCTCGGCCGCGGCCCGGGTGAAGCTCAGGACGGTCGCGACCTTCTCGAAGGTGACGAGCAGCCGCAGCTCCATCAGCCCTCCTTGGGGCCGTCCTCGCCGCGCTCCTTCTTGTCCTCGTTGAGGGACTTCAGGAAGTCGGGGTTGTCGTCGGGGGCGACCCACTGGCCGCGCCCGCCGCGCTCCCGCACACCGGACCAGCCCTCGGCCGCAGGACTGCGCTTCTTGCCCGCGATCAGCCACGAGATCGAGCCGACGAGGGGGAACAGCAGCACGAGGATGGCCCACAGCGGCTTGGGCATGTGGCGGACGTCCTCCTCCTTCGTGCTGATGCAGTCGATGAACGTATACACGCTCAGCGCCAGTGGGACGAGGAACATCAGCACCCGGAGCATGGGTCCTCTCCAGCGAAACGGTCGACGGGCCGGAGGCACGGCCCCCGGGTTCAGGCCCAGGGTAGCCGCTCGGGGATACTTGACCCCATGGCTTACGACGATCTTCGCTCGCTGCTCAGGGCCCTGGAGCGCGAGGGCGACCTCAAGCGCATCAAGGCCGAGGTGGATCCGTACTTGGAGGTCGGGGAGATCGTCGACCGGGTGCAGAAGTCCGGGGGTCCGGCGCTGCTCTTCGAGAACGTGAAGGGCTCCGCGATGCCCCTCGCGATGAACGTCTTCGGGACCGACCGCCGGCTGCTGAAGGCGCTGGGTCTGAAGTCGTACGCCGAGATCTCGGAGAAGATCGGCGGCCTGCTGCGGCCCGAGCTGCCGCACGGCTTCGTGGGCGTGCGCGAGGCCTTCGGGAAGCTCGGCGCGATGACGCACGTCCCGCCGAAGAAGGTGAAGTCCGGGGACGCGCCGGTGCAGGAGGTCGTCCTCACCGGCGACGACGTCGACCTCTACCAGCTCCCCGCCCTCTTCACCTGGCCCCAGGACGGCGGCTCCTTCTTCAACCTCGGCCTGACCCACACCAAGGACCCGGAGTCCGGGATCCGCAACCTCGGTCTGTACCGGCTCCAGCGCCACGACAAGCGCACGATCGGCATGCACTGGCAGATCCACAAGGACAGCCGCAACCACTACCAGGTCGCGGCGAGGCGGGGCGAGCGCCTCCCGGTCGCGATCGCCTTCGGGTGCCCGCCGGCCGTGTCGTACGCCTCCACCGCGCCGCTGCCCGGCGACATCGACGAGTACCTCTTCGCCGGCTTCCTCGCGGGCAAGCGGATCGAGATGGTCGACTGCAAGACGGTGCCGCTCCAGGTGCCGGCGCAGGCGGAGGTCGTGATCGAGGGCTGGCTGGAGCCGGGCGAGATGCTGCCCGAGGGCCCCTTCGGCGACCACACGGGGTTCTACACCCCGCAGGAGCCGTTCCCGGCGCTGAAGATCGACTGCGTGACGATGCGGAAGCGGCCGTTGCTCCAGTCGATCGTGGTGGGCAGGCCTCCGACGGAGGACGGCCCGCTGGGCAAGGCGACGGAGCGCTTCTTCCTCCCCCTGCTGAAGATCATCGTCCCGGACATCGTGGACTACCACCTGCCCGAGGCGGGCGGCTTCCACAACTGCGCGATCGTCTCGATCGACAAGAAGTACCCCAAGCACGCCCAGAAGGTGATGCACGCGATCTGGGGTGCCCACATGATGTCCCTCACCAAGCTGATCGTGGTGGTCGACTCCGACTGCGATGTCCACGACCTCCACGAGGTCGCGTGGCGCGCGCTCGGCAACACCGACTACGCGCGCGACCTCTCCGTCGTCGAGGGCCCCGTCGACCATCTCGACCACGCCTCCTACCAGCAGTTCTGGGGCGGCAAGGCGGGGATCGACGCGACGAAGAAGTGGCCCGAGGAGGGCTACACCCGTGACGGAGGCTGGCCCGACATGGTGTTGTCCGACCCGGAGACGGCGGCGACGGTCGACCGACGCTGGAAGGAATACGGCCTGTGAGTTCAGCTTCAGCCGCGATCCCGCAGCCGGGACGCACCAAGGCGTTCCTGCGCCTCGTGATGATCGAGCACTCGGTCTTCGCGCTGCCCTTCGCGTACATCGCCGCGCTCACCGCGATGTTCCAGATGGACAGGAACATCCACTGGGGCCGGCTGCTCCTGGTGACGATCTGCATGGTGGGCCTGCGCACCTTCGCGATGGCCGTGAACCGGATCATCGATCGCGAGATCGACGCGCGGAACCCCCGGACGGCCCACCGTGAGCTGGTGACCGGCGCGATGTCGGTGCGCCACGCCTGGACGGGCGCGCTGGTCGCGGTCGTGGTCTTCCTGGGCTCGGCGGCCCTGCTGAACCCGCTCTGCCTGGCCCTGGCCCCCGTCGCGGTGATCCCGATGGTGGTCTACCCCTACGGCAAACGGTTCACGAACTTCCCGCAGGCCATCCTGGGCCTCGCCCAGGCCATGGGTCCGATCGGCGGCTGGCTGGCCATCACCGGCGAGTGGTCCTGGGACGCGGTGATCCTCGGCCTCGCGGTCGGCATCTGGATCGGCGGCTTCGACCTGATCTACGCCTGCCAGGACGTGGAGACCGACCGCGAGACCGGTGTCAGGTCGGTCCCGGCCCGCTTCGGCATCCCGGCGTCGATCTGGGGCGCCCGGGTGTGCCACGCGCTGACGACGGCGCTGCTGCTCTGGTACGCGGTGGCCACGGACGCGGGCGGGTTCTTCTGGGTCGGCCTGATGATCGTCGCGGCCGCGTTCGTGTACGAGCACAACATCGTCCGGCCGACCGATCTGTCCCGGCTGAACAGGGCCTTCTTCAGCGTCAACGGGTTCATCGGGATCGCCCTGTTCGTCTGTGCGCTGCTGGATCTTCTGGTTCGGGGACTGACGGTCTGAGTACGGTCCACGGGGAGTCGACGGTCAGTTCGGTGCCGTACGGGATGGTGTCGCGGCCCGGGTCGCTGACGATCCCCACCGCCCACCTCCCCGTCGGCCCGAAGGCCCGCCCTCAGAGCTGAGCGACACCACTCGCGACCCGGCGGCGGAACACGAACGCCGCCGCCACCCCCGCGACCAGGCCCAGCAGGTGTCCCTGCCAGCTGACGCCCGTCTGCGTCGGCGCCAGGCCCGTCAGGATCGAACTGCCCCAGACGGCGCCGACGAGCAGGCCGGCCATGACGCCCAGCAGCCGCCGCTCCACGAAACCGCTGACCAGCAGGAAGCCGAAGAGGCCGAAGATCAGGCCCGAGGCGCCGGCGGTGTTGGTGCGGTCGGGGGCTATGAGCCAGACGCCCAGCCCGTCGGCCACGATGACCAGCGCGCAGACCGCGAGGAAGCGGCGGATGCCGCCGAGGGCCGCGAGGAAGCCCATGACCAGCAGCGGGACGGTGTTCGCGGCGACATGGGCCCAGCCGAAGTGGATGAACGCGGCCGGGACCACGTCGATCAGTTCCGAGGGTTCGCGCGGCACGATGCCGAAGTCGTCCAGCGCGTGGCCGCTCACCGCGTCCACCACTTCCAGCAGCCACAGCAGCGCGACCCAGCCCAGCATCAGCTTGGCCGCGGCCCGCGCACGGTCGCCTCGTGACTGCTCCAGCCCGGCACCGGACATGGCAACCCCCCTTCCCCTCCGGAGAACGCCCGGACCCCCTTGGCCGGTTCCCACCCTGCGACGCCGGATAGGCTCGGGGATGTGAACCCAGTCAAGCCAGGAGAGACACGGCGTGCGCCTTGGATCGTAGGGGTGTCCGGCGCTTCCGGCACCCCGTATGCCGCGTCCGTGCTGCGCGCGCTCCTCGATGCCGGGGAGAGCGTCGACCTGGTCGTCAGCCGGGCCTCGCGGCTCACACTGCTGGACGAGACGGGGATCTCCTTCAGGGACGCGCACTGGCAGGACGACCTGCGGGAATGGCTGGCCAGGGGGGCCGACGGCAAGCCGGGCAGCTTTGGCATCGGCGCCGGCATCGAGCGGGTGCGGTACTGGCCCGCCGGGGACCTGGCCGCGGGGCCGTCCTCGGGGTCGTATCCCGTCAAGGGGATGCTGATCGTGCCCGCCTCGACCGCCTGTGTCGCCGGTGTCGCCCTCGGGCTCTCCAAGGACCTGCTGCAGCGTGCGGCGAGCGTGACCCTCAAGGAGGGCCGCAAGCTGGTGGTAGCCGTTCGGGAGACCCCGCTGAACGGTCAGACGCTCCGGCACCTGGTGACCCTGGACGACGCGGGCGCCACCGTGGTCCCCGCCTCGCCCGCCTTCTACGCGGGGGCGACGCACATCCAGGACCTGGTGGACTTCGTCGCCGGACGGGTCCTCGACGCGGCGGGCGTCGAGCACCGGCTCTACCGCCGCTGGAAGGGCGAACTCGGCGGCGGAACCCGCACGACGTGAACGCCGTCCGAGCACGTCGCAGTACATCAGCAGTACCTCTCATCACTTCGGGAACTTTTCAGCGGAAGGCTTCGATCGCATGGACGCGGTGGACAGGCAGCTCATCCAGGCCCTGAGGGAGAACGGCCGGGCCTCCTACGCGGAGCTGGGGCGCCTCGTCGGTCTGTCGGGACCCAGCGTCACCGACCGCATCAACCGGCTGGAGGCGGCCGGCGTCATCACCGGTTACCGCGCCACCGTCGACTCCGCCTCGCTCGGCCTCGGCGTCACCGCGCTGATCGGCATCTCCCTCTCCGATGCCGTCGACCACGAGGACGTGGCCCGCCGGCTCAAGGACCTCGGCGAGATCGAGGACTGCTGGTTCATCGCCGGCGACGACTCGTACATGCTCAAGGTGCGGGCCGCCGACGTCGACGGCCTGGAGAAGACCATCCGGCGGCTCAGCGGCACGCAGGGCGTCTCGCGGACCCGTACCACCATCGTGCTCTCCACGAAGTGGGAGAACCGGGTCGGAGAGCTTCCCGAAGAGGCGTAGACGTACGGTGGGACAGGTCGTCGTAGAAAGGTTGTGGCATGGACGTCGGGCTCAGGCGCGAGCTGGAGGAGAAGGTACGGGCGGGCGTTCGCCTGAGCCGGGAGGACGGCATCGCGCTCTACGAGTCGGACGACCTGGCCTGGCTCGGCGGACTCGCGCACGAGGTGCGGACGCGGAAGAACGGTGACGTCGTCCACTTCAACGTCAACCGCCACCTCAACATGACCAACGTGTGCACGGCGTCCTGCGCCTACTGCTCCTTCCAGCGCAAGCCGGGCGAGAAGGACGCGTACACGATGCGCATCGAGGAGGCGGTGAAGCTCGCCAAGGCGATGGAGGGCGAGAACCTCACCGAGCTCCACATCGTCAACGGGCTGCACCCGAACCTGCCGTGGCGCTACTACCCGCGGTCCCTGCGGGAGCTGAAGGCCGCTCTGCCGAACGTCTCGCTGAAGGCGTTCACGGCGACCGAGATCCACCACTTCGAGACGATCAGCGGGCTGAGCGCGAGCGAGATCCTCGACGAGCTCATCGACGCCGGCCTCGAGTCCCTCACCGGCGGTGGCGCGGAGATCTTCGACTGGGAGGTCCGCCAGCACATCGTGGACCACCGGACGCACTGGGAGGACTGGTCGCGCATCCACCGCCTGGCGCACGAGAAGGGGCTCAAGACCCCGTCCACCATGCTCTACGGCCACATCGAGGAGCCCAGGCACCGGGTGGACCACGTCCTGCGGCTGCGTGAGCTCCAGGACGAGACCGGCGGCTTCCAGGTCTTCATCCCGCTGCGCTACCAGCACGACTTCGTCGACGTGAAGGACGGCAAGGTCAGGAACCGCCTCCAGGCACGCACGCAGATGGCGACCGGCGCGGAGGCCCTGAAGACGTTCGCGGTCTCCCGGCTGCTCTTCGACAACGTTCCGCACGTCAAGGTCTTCTGGGTCATGCACGGCGTCCAGACCGCCCAGCTGGCCCTCCAGCACGGTGCGGACGACATGGACGGCTCGGTCGTCGAGTACAAGATCACCCACGACGCGGACAACTACGGCACGCCGAACAAGCTGACGCGTGAGGATCTCCTGGACCTGATCCGGGACGCCGGGTTCCGGCCGGTGGAGCGGAACACGCGGTACGAGATCATCCGGGAGTACGAGGGTCCGGACCCGGCACGCAGGGAGTCGCCGCAGGCGATGCGGGTGTGACCGTCGGCTGCGGGTGGTGGGTGGCTGGTCGCGCAGTTCCCCGCGCCCCTGGGGTGGGAACAGTCGAAGCGCGATCAGCTGTACCGACCTGGGGGCGCGGGAACTGCGCGACCGGCCCCCGCGCACCCGCACCCGGCATGAGTCCGATCGCCCCCCGACGGGTACCCGGCCCTCATGGCGTCCGAGGACAAATTCACCGCCGAGCCCTTCCTCCCTGAGAACCCGGAGAAGGCGACGCTCACCGCCCTGCGCCGGGCGGCAGCCGACTGCCAAGGCTGCCCCCTGCACCGGGACGCCACCCAGACCGTCTTCGGCGAGGGCACCGCGGACGCCCGCGTCATGCTCGTGGGCGAACAACCCGGCGACCAGGAGGACCTCCAGGGCAGGCCCTTCGTCGGCCCTGCCGGGAAACTCCTGGACCGGGCCCTCGCGGAAGCCGGTATCGACCCGGCGGACGCGTATGTCACCAACGCCGTGAAGCACTTCAAGTTCACGCAGGCCGAGCCCCGCAAGCGGCGTATCCACAAGGCCCCCACCCTCCGCGAGATGACCGCCTGCGGCCCGTGGCTGAAAGCCGAACTGAGCCTTGTGGAACCGGAGTTGATCGTGGTTCTCGGCGCCACCGCGGGCAAGGCGCTGCTCGGTTCGTCGTTCCGGGTCACGCAGGAGCGGGGGGCCGTGCTGGAGCGGGAGATCCACGGCCGCGAGGAGCGGCTGGTCGCCACCGTGCACCCCTCCTCCGTCTTGCGCTCCGATGATCGCGAGGCCGCCTACCAGGGGCTCGTCTCCGATCTGCGGGTGGCGGCCCGCGCTCTGGGGTGACCGGCCGCCGTTTTAGACTCGTGGCCCATGGAGCTCACGTACCGCCTGGACCCCGACCTCACCCCCGGCCTCCTCGACGAGCTGACCCACCTGTGGGTGGCCGTGAACAACACGGGTGGGGCGGTCGGGTTCGTCGGTACGACGACGTATGACGACGTACGTCCGGACGTGGAGCGTTACGCGGAGTCGACCGCGGCGGGACGCCACCGTCTTCTCGCCGGGTTCGACCCGGCGGGCCGGCTGCGGGCGACCGCCTTCTTCGGCTTCAACGCGCACCGGCTCCAGAGCCACTACGCCTGGCTCTACACGGTCATGATCGACCCGGCTCTCCAGGGCGGCGGCCACGGCCGGTCCCTGCTGGCGGAGGTCGAGACGCACGCCCGCGGTTTCGGCCTGGAGGCGCTGAAGCTGACCTGCCGGGGCGGCCTCGGCCTCGAGCGGTTCTACGCGTCCGCCGGGTACAAGGAGGTCGGCCGGGTGCCGGGCGGGCTGCGGGTGTCCGCGGACGACTACCGGGACGACATCATGATGTGGCTCCCGCTGACCTGACACCCCCTGCAAGATCGGGTACCGGGCGTGCTTCACTGGAAGGCACCTTTGGGGAACTTTCAGCCGGAACGGAAGAGTGGATTGAGATGCTCCGCTACACACTGATGCGCCTCGGGATCTTCGTGGGCTGCCTCGTGGTCATCTGGGGCCTCGTCTACGCCGGTGTCGCCCCGCGCGGCCTCGGCGACTCCAACGGCATGTGGATCGTCCTGCTCTCCCTGGTGATCTCCGCGCCCATCAGCTTCGTCGCCCTCCGCAAGGAGCGCGACCGGGCCTCCGTCCAGATCGTCCAGAAGGTCGACCGCGCCAAGGCGAACCTGGAAGCCAACCGCAACCAGGAAGACGTAGCCGACGACACGGCACGTGCGCAGGGGCAGACGACTTAGGGCCTGCCCAGCGGACCATGTCGGCGTCGCGGGCTCGACTTGGTCGCCAGTATCCGTTTCCTGGAGCCGACCTGATCCGCCGGGCAGGCCCTAGTCTTGCCCCTATGGGTGCAGTGAAGACCAAGCGGATGCCGCGCGCGGTCCGTGAACAGCAGATGCTGGACGCTGCCGTGGAGACTTTCGGGCGGCGTGGGTACATGGCCGCCTCGATGGATGAGATCGCCGAACTGGCGGGTGTCTCCAAGCCGTTGGTCTATCTGTACCTGAACTCCAAGGAAGACCTCTTCACCGCCTGCATCCGCCGGGAGGCGGCCGCGCTGACCGAGGCGGTGCGCTCCGGGGTCCGTACCGACCAGCCCGCGGACCGCCAACTCTGGGACGGGCTGCTGGCGTTCTTCACGCACACCGGGCAGAAGCCGGACGCCTGGTCCGTGCTGCACCTCCAGGCCCGTACGCACGGCGAACCCTTCGCCGCCGAGGTCGCCGCGATGCGCGAGGAGATCGTCGCGTTCGTGACGCAGCTGATCGTCGTCGCCGCGCGGGAGGCCCACCGCGACCCCGACCTGCCCGAACGCGAGGTCGCCGGGCTCGCCGAGGCCCTGGTGGGCGCCGCCGAGTCCCTCGCCGCGTGGGCCAACGCCACCCCGGGCGTCACCGCCAAACAGGCGGCGGCGACGCTGATGAACTTCGCGTGGGCCGGGCTGGGGGATCTGATGGAGGGCCGGCCCTGGGCCCGTCAGGGCGCCAGCGGATAGACGCTTCCGGTGACGTGGAGCCGGTCTCCGCCGCCTCGCAGCTCGAAGCGCTCGCCCTCCGCCGCGTACGTCACCGCCCCCGGCAGCAGCACCGGCGCCCTGAACTCCGCCCGCACCAGCGCCGCCCGGGGCACACCGTGCGCGGCGAGACACCGGGCCACCGTCCACATGCCGTGCGCGATGGCCCGCGGGAAGCCGAAGAGGCGGGCGGTGAGCGGGTGGAGGTGGATGGGATTGCGGTCACCGGACGCGGACGCGTAACGCCGGCCGACGTCCCCGGCGAGACGCCACTCGGCGACCGAGGGGAGCGAAGCGCCCTTCTCGGCAGGGCTGTTGGCTCCACCGAACGTCGAGCCGTGCCGCGCCAGATACGTGCTCCGCGACTCCCATACGACCTCGCCGCCCGCCCGCACCTCGGTGACGACCCCCGCCTCCGTGCCGCGCCGGTGCGGAGCCAACCCGTCGACGTACACGGTGAGTTCGTGTTCCGCGGTGGCGGCGAGCGCCCGGCGCTGGGTGATCGCGATCGACGTGTGGACGAGACCGAGCAGCGGCAGCGGGAAGTCCCGCGCGCTCATCAGCCGCATGGCCAGCGGAAAGCCGAGCACATGCGGATATGTCACCGGCAGCGCGTCGTCGCCGGTGGCGAACCCGCACACCCGCTCGTACGCCGCCAGCCGAGCCAGGTCCACCCGCAGCGCGGGCAGGAGCAGCCGGGTGCGCGGGAACTCGGCGTCCGGGCGGGGCCGTTTGACGGCGGAGAGCAGGGCGCCGCGGGCGAACAGGGGCGCGAGCGCGGGGGACCGGGTGAGGACGACGGTCACTACGCCCCCAGCAGACTCTGGCCGCAGATCCGTACGACCTGCCCGTTCACCGCACCCGACGCCGGGTGCGCGAGCCACGCGGTCGTCTCGGCGACATCGACGGGCAGCCCGCCCTGGGCGAGGGAGTTCATCCGGCGGCCCGCCTCACGGATGAGGAGCGGTACGGCGGCGGTCATCTTCGTCTCGATGAACCCGGGCGCGACGGCGTTCACGGTCACCCCGTGCTCGGCAAGGGCGCGGGGGGCGAGCGACCGCACCAGACCGACGATTCCCGCCTTGCTGGCGCCGTAGTTGGTCTGCCCCGCGTTCCCGGCGAGCCCGGCGATGGAGGCGGTGGCGACGATCCGGCCGCCTGGCCGGAGAGTCCCGGCGGCCAGCAGCGCGTCCGTCGTGCGCAGCACACTCGCGAGGTTCACGTCGAGGACCGAACTCCACCGGTCCGCGGGCATGTTGACCAGGCGGCGGTCCCGGGTGATCCCGGCGTTGTGGATCAACACGTCGAGCCCGTCCGGGAGTTCGGCGGCGATCCGCTCACCCGCGTCGGCGGCGGTGATGTCGAGCGCGAGGGCCCTGCCGCCGAGCGTCTCCGCGAGCTTTCGCGCGTCCTCCTCGGCCTGCGGTACGTCGAGTACGACGACCTGGGCCCCGTCCCTGGCCAACGTCTCGGCGACCGCCGCGCCGATGCCGCGGGCGGCGCCGGTGACGAGGGCGGTGCGGCCGGCGAGGGGCCGGTCCCGGTCGACGGGCACCTCCAGAGCCGTCCCCCTGACCTCGATGACCTGCCCGCTGACGTAGGCGGACTTGGGGGAGAGGAGGAAGCGCAGGGTGGACTCGGCGGCGTCCCGGTCGGTGAGCCGTACGAGGTTCACGGTCCTGCCCCGCCCGATCTCCTTGCCGAGCGAGCGCGTGAAGCCCTCCAGTGCCTGCTGGGCGGCGGCCTGGTGGTGGTCGGCGAGGTCGAGGGGCGCGCCGAGCACGACGACACGGCCGCTCGTGGCGACCGACCGCACCACGGGGTGGAGGGCCGCGTGGACGCCCGCGAGGCCGTCGACGTCCCGTACGCCGGTGGCGTCGAGGACGACGGCGCAGGGGCTGCCGGCGGCGGAGGGGGCGGGCTTGCCCGCGGTGAGGTGAAGGACCTCGCCCTCCGCGAGCCCGGGCCGCTCGGGTGACCAGCGGCGCAGTGCCGAGGGCTGCGGCAGTCCCAGCCGGCGGGTCAGGAAGCGGCCGGGCGCGCTGCCGGTGAAGCTCAGATAACGGTCGGCCATTGCCGTCTCCCCACTCGGTCCCACCTCTTATCAGTCTTCTTACTCTGGAGTAAGGTTACCGCAGGTAAGCCTATGTCACGCATGAGGAGCAGGTCGAGATGAGCCCCCTACAGGTGCCCGTGGCCCGGCGGGTCGCGATCATCGGCGGCACGCGCGTGCCCTTCGCCCGCTCGGACGGCCCGTACGCCACCGCCTCGAACCAGGAGATGCTGACGGCGGTCGTGGACGCCTTGGTGGAGCGCCACGGCCTCCAGGAGCCGGGCGCGGTGGGCGAGTTCGTCGCCGGTGCGGTGCTCAAGCACAGCCGCGACTTCAACCTGGCCCGCGAGACCGTCCTCGGCTCCCGGCTGGCCCCCACGACCCCGGCGTACGACATCCAGCAGGCCTGCGGCACCGGACTCCAGGCCGTCATCGCCGCCGCCAACAAGATCGCGCTCGGCCAGACCGACTCGGCGATCGCGGGCGGCGCGGACACCGCGAGCGACGCACCCCTGGGCGTGAACGACGGCCTGCGTCGGATCCTGCTGGCGGCGCGCAGGGCGAAGTCGCCGGGCGGCCGGCTCAAGGCGCTGGCCCGCATCCGCCCGGGCCATCTGGTCCCCGACATCCCGCGCAACGCCGAGCCCCGCACCGGCCTGTCGATGGGCGAGCACGCGGCGGTGACGGCCCGCACCTGGGGCGTCTCGCGCGAGGCCCAGGACGAACTGGCGGTGCGGAGTCACCAGCGGCTGGCGGCGGCGTACGAACGCGGCTTCTTCGAGGACCTGGTGGTGCCGTTCCGGGGCCTGACCCGCGACCAGAACCTGCGCCCGGACTCGACTGCGGAGAAACTGGCCGCCCTGAAGCCGGTGTTCGGCCTCGACGCACCCGAGCCGACGATGACCGCAGGGAACTCGACCCCGCTCACCGACGGAGCGGCGGTCGTGCTGCTGGCCTCACAGGAGTGGGCGGCGGCGCGCGGGCTGGAGCCGCTGGCGTACCTGTCGACGTACGAGACGGCGGCCGTCGACTTCGTGAACGGCGAGGACGGCCTGCTCATGGCGCCGGCCTACGCGGTGCCGCGCATGCTGGAACGGGCCGGTCTGGGCATGGCCGACTTCGACCTCGTGGAAGTCCACGAGGCCTTCGCGTCACAGGTGCTGGCCACGCTGGAGGCGTGGGAGAAGGCCGGGCTGGACCCGGTGGACCGGGAGCGGCTGAACGTGACGGGTTCGTCCCTGGCCACGGGGCACCCCTTCGCGGCGACCGGGGCGCGGATCGTCGCGACGCTGGCGAAGTCGCTGGCGGAGCGCGGGGGTTCGGGCCGGGGGCTGATCTCGGTGTGCGCGGCGGGCGGGCAGGGGGTGACGGCGGTGCTGGAACGGCCGTGACGGGGCGCCGGACGCCGTGACGGGGAGCCGACCGTCGTGATCGACGAATGGCCGATCCGCTCCCCCGCCCATAGCTGACAAAGCTTCATATTGCGGGAGAGGTTGCACAGACCCGGCCCCGGAGCATCCCCGAACCCACACGAACTCGCCACCTGCACCTCCTAAGATCGCCGATCTAACTGCCGGTAACCCCCCATACCCGCCCACCACCGGTGAACGCCCAGGTACGCACGGCGCGTACCTATGCAGCAGAGCGGTATCCAGCTGCGCGCCTCAGGAGCTGCCCCATGTCGTCGTCCATCCCCTATGTCTCCGCGACCGACTACGACGGCGCGCCCGTGCTCGTGGAGCCGGAGATCAAGCGACTGGACGGCGAGGTCCGGGAGGTCTCCGTGCCGCCGGTCGTGCCGCCCGTGACACACGGCTCGCTGGCCGACCTGCCCTTCGACAACGCGGCCGCCGCTCCCGAGGACCGGGTGCTCAGCCGCCGTGCCGAGGACGGCAGTTGGTCGGATGTGACGACGGCGGAGTTCGCCGCCCAGGTCCAGGCGCTGGCCAGGGGCCTGGTGGCGGAGGGGCTCCAGCCGGGCGACCGTATCGCCGTCATGGCCCGGACGATCTACGAGTGGACCCTGCTGGACTTCGCCGCATGGGCGGCAGGCCTGGTGACGGTCCCCGTCTACCCGACCTCCTCGGTCTTCCAGACCCGCTGGATCCTCCAGGACTCGGGCGCGGTGGCCCTGGTGACGGAGACCGTCGCCCAGGCCTCGGCCCTCGGCCCCGAACTCAACCGCCTGCCCGACCTGCGCCACCTGTGGGTCGTGGAGAAGGGCCACGTGGAGCGGCTGGCGGAGCTCGGCCGGCTGGTCCCCGAAGCGGAGATCGACGTACGCCGGGGCATGCTGGGCCCCGACACCCTGGCCACGGTCGTCTACACCTCGGGCACCACCGGCCGCCCCAAGGGCTGCGCGATCTCGCACGGCAACTTCCTGGCGGAGGTCGACAACGCGATCGAGATCCTCCACCCGGTCTTCAGGTCCCGCTCGGACGAGGAGCTGGCGACCCTCCTCTTCCTCCCCATGTCCCACGTCTTCGGCCGCATGGTGGCCATCGCGTGCGTCCGGGCCCGGGTCCGGCTGGGCCACGCGCCGAGTCTGAAGTCGGAGGACCTGCTGGGGGACCTGGCCACCTTCAAGCCCACCTTCCTCCTGGTCATCCCGTACATGCTGGAGAAGGTCTTCAACAGCGCCCGGGCCAAGGCGGAGACCGGCGGCAGGGTCTCGGCCTTCGACCGCGCGGTGAACGTCGCCGTCCGCTACGGCGAGGCGACGGAGGCCCGCCAGGCGGGCACCGGCAGCGGCCCCGGCACCGCGCTCAAGGCTGCCCGCACCTTCTACGACCCCCTCGTCTACCGCCGGATCCGCAACGCCATGGGCGGCCGCGTCCGCCACATCATCAGCGGCGGCTCACCGCTGGGTCGCAGCCTCCACGCGTTCTTCGCGGGCGCGGGCATGGAGATCTACGAGGGGTACGGCCTGACCGAGTCCACGGGCGCGGCAACGGTGACCCCGCCCCTCAAGTCCCGCTTGGGCACGGTGGGCTGGCCCCTGCCGGGCACCCGGGTCCGCATCGCCGCGGACGGCGAGATCCTGCTGGCGGGCGGCCAGATATTCCGGGGCTACTGGGACCCGAACGCGGGCGGCGTCACCCCGGCGTCCTCCGACGGCTGGTTCCCGACCGGCGACATCGGCAGCCTGGACGACGAGGGCTACCTCACCATCACCGGCCGCAAGAAGGAACTGCTGATCACAGCGGGCGGCAAGACGGTCGCCCCGGCCCCCCTGGAGAACTGGCTGCGCCAGCACCCCCTGGTCTCCCAGTGCATGGTCGTCGGCGACCGCCGCCCCTACGTCGCCGCCCTCATCACCCTCGACATGGAGGGCATCACCCACTGGCGCCGCATGAACGGCAAACACCCCGTCCCGGCGGAACTCCTCGCCGACGACGAGGAGTTGCGAGCCATCCTCCAGCGCGCGGTGGACGAGGCGAACAAACTCGTCTCGAGACCCGAGTCGATCCGCCGCTTCACGGTACTGCCGAGGGACTTCACGGAAACGGACGGCCACTTGACCCCGTCGATGAAACTGAGGCGGGAGACGGTGATGGGGGATTTCGCGGCGGAGATCGAGGGGTTGTACGCCCGCTGAGCGCTGCGTGGCCAGCCTGGGTCCGAGCCACCCGGGCCCATGGCCAGAGCACGCGTGCCGTGGGGGGACTGTTCGCCTCCTTGTCCGTGCACGGCGCGCCGGTCTCCCGCGACCCGGTGTCTCGGGGTGCCGGTCCTCTCAGCGAGTGAGGTCGAGGACCGGCACGCCTCTACCGTCGTACGCTTTGGAGGCCACCGTGGCGACCAGTGCGCCCGCGCCCCAGTCGGGCAGATGCCGTACGGCATGGATGGCGGCCCCGACGCCGGGAGGGACGCCGTCCCGGCGCAGCTGGGCGATGGCGAGAGCGGCGGGATAGTCCAGGTCGAGTGTGTGGATCACTTCGAGCTGGCCGATGTGCTCGGCGAGGCCCAGGTACTCGGCGTCGGCTTCCAGGACGGACAGCACGGGCGCCCACAGCCGGACCTCGGGTTCGTAGTGCGCCGCGTGGACGAGCGCGGACACTTGCCTGTTGCCCGATAGAGCGAGAAGCGTGGGAGTGTCCAGTACGAGATGCTGCTGGATCACGCGGCGGAATCCGGCCGATCCGCGAAGGCGCTACGCAGCTTGCGCCTCATGGCGGCACTCTCCTCGTCCGTCACGTCGACTCCGAAGTGCTCGGCGAGGTAGGCCCGGGTCCGCTCGGCACGCTCGTGACGCTCCTCGGCGGTGAGTGTCGTCTCCGCGAGTTCCTGAACGAGAGAGCGGATCGACGTGCCGCGCGACTCGGCGATGACCGCGAGGCGGTCGCGGACCTCTGTGGGGACTCGGATCATGGCGTCGGACATGGGAGGAGTATACGGTGGCGTATACGCACTCTGGGTCCGCAGCGCGGAATTCTCAAGAGCGCACCCGGGATCGAGGCGCGCCGTTACCGTCCTGCCATGGGGCGGGAATCGGAGCGGGTCGCGACGGATGGGGTGCGGGCGGTCGGGGCGGCGGGTGATGCCAGGGCCGTGGTGACCGGGGACGGCAGCAGTGCGACGTACATCGAGAACCAGTACGTGCAGCAGGCGCCGACCGAGCTGGCCGGGTCCTCGGACGAGGAGGACGGCGAGGCCTTACGGCGGTACGCGCGGCGCGTCCACGAGTGCTACGGGCGCCTCGACCTGGAGGTGCTGATCCCCATGGAGGAGGGGGAGCACCCGCCGGTCGAGCTGAACGAGGTGTTCGTGCCGCCGAAGGTCCGGGAGGACCCGCCACCCGTCGAACTGCCGCGGGACATCCTCAACCGGCTGGTGGACAGCGGGGACTGGCCCGGCGAGCTGCCGCTGGAGCCGGACACCCTGGAGCGGATCCGGCAGGCATACATGGAGCGGCCGCTGCGCGATGTTCTCCAGATGCTGGCGGCACCGGACGCGGATCGTGTCGTGCTGCTCGGCGACCCGGGCGCCGGGAAGTCGACGCTGGTACGACGTCTCGCGCTGGCCCTGGCCGGTGGCGGCCCCCTGGACGGGCTCGACCCGCTCGGGGGGCGGGTGCCCCTGGTGGTGGAACTGCGGGAGTACGCGGCGGGCCAGTGGCGGGAGCGCACCTTCGAGGACTTCCTGGACCATCTGCACACGGTGAAGGGCATGGCGCCGCCCCGCGCGCTCACCGAGGCGCTCCTGGCCGAGGGGCGCGCGATCGTTCTCTTCGACGGCCTCGACGAACTCTTCGACCCGGCCGCGCGCGAGCAGGTCGGCCATCGGATAGCGGACTTCGCGGGCCGATACCGGTCCACCGGATGCCGGGTCGTGGTCACCTCACGGGTGATCGGCTACCGGCGAGGCGTCCTGGAGAACGCCGGCTTCGGGCACTACATGATCCAGGACCTGAGCCGGCCGCAGATCCGCCAGTTCGCCACGCAGTGGTACGAGGTCGCCTGCCCGCACGACCCCGAGCGCGCCGACCGCCTCACCCGCCGCCTCACGGAGGCCGTCACTCACTCCCGCCCCGTCGGCGAACTCGCCGGCAACCCGCTGCTGTTGACGATCCTCGCCATCATCGGCCGCCGTCGGGAGCTCCCGCGTGACCGGCACGGGGTGTACCGGCACGCGGTCGCGGTCCTGGTCGCCCACTGGGACGAGCACGCCAAGCATCTGCGGGCTCCGGCTGACGCGGAGGCTCTCTCCTACCTCGGGGACGAGGACCGGCACGAACTGCTCAGACTGGTGGCCCGCCGCATGCAGGAAGGCCGGGGCGGCCTGGGCGGCAACCACATCCACAGCGACGAACTCCTGTCGACGTTCGCCGAGTCCCTGCGCGAACAGTACGAACTGCCCCTCGCCCAGGCCGTCTCGGCGGCCCGCACGATGGTCCGGCAGTTCCGGGAGCGGAACTTCATCCTGAGCCACTACGGCGGCGGCGTGTACGGATTCGTGCACCGGGCGTTCCTGGAGTATCTGGCGGCGGAGGACATCGAACGCCGCTACACCCGTGAACGCGAGTGGAACCAGGACGAGTTGGTCGACCAGATCTTCGTACGGAGGGCCGCCGAGCCCGCCTGGCGGGAGGTGCTGCTCCTCCTCGTCGGGCAGATCGGCGAACGCGAGGCCGGTGCCGCCATCGACCGCTTCCTCGCCCTGCACCGCCGCCGTGTCGATCCTGGCGACACCGGTCAGCTGGTCCTCGCGTTGCGTGCCCTGGGCGAGGTGCGCAAGATCGGAGTGCTGGCGCGGCAGAGCAGGGAGGTGGTGGGCGAGCTGATCGCCCTCTTCTCCGAGGGCGCTCCCAAAGGCCGCTTTCCCGTGGAACTCCGTACCGTGCACCCGGTCCTGGGCAGCTTCGGCGCCCACTGGAGCGGCCGGCGCCCGCTGCTGCGGTGGTTCCATCTGAGGGCCCAGTTCACCTGGAGCGTGGCAGCCTCCTCCGCGCTCGCCTACTCCCTGCACCAGACCCGGGAGCTGACCCGGGTCGTCGTCGTCCACTACCGCTCGGCGATCGCCCGTGCCGAGGCCATGGAACTGCTGGCCGCGCGCTGGGCCGGCGAGCCCGACACCTGGGAACTGCTGCGGGAACGGGTCACCGCCGACCGCAGCGCGGGCTGCCGCCGGGCCGCCTTGTACCTGCTCGGGCAGCACGGCGACCGCACCAAGGGCCTCTGGGAGCTGGTCGCCGACCGCCTGGTCAACGACAGCGCCGAGGAGGTACGGAGCCGGGCCCTGCAAGTGCTGTGCCGACTGTGGCCCGGCCGGGCCGGCACCCGGCGGCTGGCCTTCGAGCAGGCCGTGGCCGACCCCGCCCCGGAGTTCCGGGTGCTGGCGTTGCGCAGCGTGACGGGTCACTTCGCCGAGTCGACGGCCGTCGAACCCCTGCTCCGCGACCGCGCCGTGGGCGATCCCGACCCCCAGGTCCGTGACTTCGCCCTGCGCAGGCTGGTGAACCGCGGCAGTTCGGACAGCACATGGGAACTGGTTCGGGAACGTGCCGCCGACGACCCCAGCCGGGCCGTGCGCAGAACGGCGGCCCTGCTGCTCCGCCACCACGCGGGGGACAAGAGCGTGGCCATCGAGCCGAGCGAGCCGGACGAGTCGTTCACGGACGACCCGGACCGGGCCGAGGACGCCGATGTCCAGCTGCGCCGACAGGGTCTCCAGCAACTCGTACGCGACCGGGCCGACGACCCCGCCACCTGGACCCGGGTCATGGGCTTCCTCGATGACGACCCCGACGAATCGATCCGTGCCGTCGCCGTACGGCTGCTCGGCGGCCACCGCGGCGACCTTCCCGGAACTCGGGAGGCGGTGGTGGACCGCTGTCTGCACGACCCCAGCGCCCACGTACGCCACTCCGCGCTCCAGATCCTCGCCAGGCAGTGGGGCGAGTCCCCGGACACCAGGGACTTCATCCGGCAGCGCGCCGTGCTGGACGACGAGGTCCGGGTGCGCTGCGCGGCCCTGGACATGGTCGCCACGTACTGGATCGAGGAACCGGCTTCCCCCGCCCTGCTCCGGGACCGGGCGCTCACCGATCCGGAGGTCCGCGCCCGGGTCTCCGCGCTGCGGTGGTGCGCCCTGCACGAGCCGGAAGAGGCCGCGGCGGAGCTGGCTCGCGGCGTTGCGGTGACCGACCCGCACCACGACGGTCGTACCGCCGCGCTCTGGGTCCTCGCCTTCGGCTGGCCCGCGGACCCGGCGACGATGCCGTTGCTGCGGGCCCGCGCGGAGGAGGACGAGGACGAGAGCGTACGGGAGGAGGCCGCCCGCGCCTTGGCGGCGGCCGAGGCGCTGGCGCCCCTAGCCGAGTAACTCCCCTGAGAGGAAGGCGGACCAAGTGGTGGGGGAGAGGGTGAGGTGAGGTCCGGCGGGGTGCTTGGAGTCGCGGAGGTGGACCGTGGCGGGAGTGAGGGCGACCTCCAGGCAGTCGCCGCCCTCGCCGTCGCTGTAGCTGGACTTGAACCAGGTGAGCTGCTCGGTGTTCATAGCTCCTCCAGCTTGCTCTCGATCAACTTGCGGGACTCCGAGGGAGAGAGTGCCATCGCCCGCATGATCCCATAGCGGTCTGCGATCCTCCGGACCTCTTCCAGTTCGGTGATCAATCGGGGATACCCCTGGGCTTCCGTGTACGCCACCTGCCCGTGCCCCTTGGGCGCCAACAGGTTGAATGCGCTGCCCAGGCTGGGGTGTTCCTCCACCCTGGTGGGCATCACCTGGATCTCGACGTTCTGCATCTGTCCAACTTGCAGCATGCGCCGAAGCTGATCCGCGTGCACGCGCCGCCCGCCGATCGGCCGGTCCAGTACGACCTCTTCGAGGATGTAACTCACGACCGGCGCAGGCCAACGCTCGAAGACCTGCTGCCGGGAGAGTCGATCCGTGACCCGCCTCTCGATTGTCTCCTCGTCGAGGAACGGTCGCCGTCTGCTGAACACGGCTCGCGCGTGATCCTCGGTCTGAAGCAGCCCGTGCACCGCGTGGTTGGCATAGAAGTGCAGCTCGACCGCCTCCGCCTCCAACCCCGCATAACTCCGATACCACTCCGGATGTCGAGTCCGAGCCTTCGCCAACGCCTCCTCGACCTCCGGGATCACCTCCTTGAACAGACCCCCGGCGTCCAGCAGTTCCTCCGCCTTGATCAGGACCTCGGGTCGAAGCCTCCGTACGCCCCGTTCCATGGCGGAGATCGCGTCCGGGCCGTACCCCACCAGTTCCCCGAACTCCGTCTGGGTCAGCCCCTTCCCCTCGCGCAGGAACCGGAGCATCTTGCCCAGCGCGACGAACAACCCCGCCGTCCCCTCCGCCTCCGCAGGCGTCTCAGGCCTCCGCTCGCTCACATGCCTCACCCCTCCCACCCGACAACCCGTACACTCAACTCACCGCACCCGTACAGTTACCCAACGTCGCCGGGTCGTACCTGGTCAGCGTAGAGACAACCCACCACGCTCAGTCACGTGAACGCCGAAATCTCCACCCGCCTCAGCGCCACGCCCCGCGGCGCACGTCTCGCCCGCCGACTCACCGCGCAGCAACTCGACGCCTGGGGCCACCCCTACGACAGCGACGTGAACGTCACCGCCCAGCAGGTCGTCGCCGAACTCGCCGCCAACGCCGTCATCCACGCCAGACTCCCCGGCCGTGACTTCGAGCTCCGTCTCGGACTCCGCCACTCCGAGTCCGAGCCCACGCTCCGTATCGAAGTGAGCGACCCCAGAGCCGACCGCCAACTCCGCTACGTCACCGACCCGGACGCCGAGGGGGGCCGAGGCCTGCTTCTCGTGACGCTGCTCAGCCGGGCCTGGGGCGTCACGGAACGGGTCGTGGGCAAGACGGTCTGGGCGGAACTCCCCCTCAAGGAACCCGAGTCACACAAGGGCACCTCGGGCACAACCATCAGCGGCCACCGTGAGTCTCCTACCCACTGACTTAGATCACGCAGGAGACGCATGTTCACGCGCACCAACCTTCGGCTGGCGCTCGCCACGGCCACCGCCGTGTCCCTGACCGGCGGGCTGCTCACCCTCTCCGTGGGCGCCGCCACCGCCGCCACCCCGGCGAAGTACGCCGACGACTTCAACGGGGACGGCTACCGCGACTTCGCCGTCAGCGACTTCAGCGGCGGAGTCGCCGTGACGTACGGGACGGCGACCGGCCCCGGCACCACGACGAAGACCTTCACCCAGGCGAGCGCCGGGATCCCCGGCACGCCGGGTGACGCGGGCGGCTACGTCGACGGCTTCGGCGAGGACATGGCCACCGCCGACCTCAACCGTGACGGATACGCCGACCTCGCCGTCACCGACTTCACCGAGAAGATCGGTTCCAAGGTGGGCGCGGGCGCGGTCACCATCCTGTGGGGTGCCAAGACCGGTCTCTCCGGCACCGCCGCCATCCGCCTCAAGGTCACCGCCCACGCCCGCTACGGCTTCGGCAAGGAGATCGAGACCGGCGACTTCAACGGCGACGGCAAGGCCGACCTGGCGGTAGCCAACGGCATCGACACCGTCTACATCTACCGGGGAGGGTTCGCCAAGTCGGGCTCCACGGGCTCGGTCACCAAGCATGTCGCGGGCGACATCCTCGAACCCACCGGCATGGTCGCCGGCAAGGTCACCAAGGACAAGGCGACCGATCTGTACCTCCTCGGTCAGGGCTACCACGACGACAAGATGACCCAGGACGCCTGGTTCCTGCGCGGCGGCTCCACGGTCAAGCCGGGCAAGCGGACGGTCGTCAACAGCTCCAAGCCCGACTACAGCCCGACCGGCGTCATCGCCGACTTCAACAAGGACGGCTACGGGGACCTCGCGGTCAGCGACACCCGGTACAACAACTACGCCGGTTCGGTGGTCGTGTGGCGTGGTGGCAGCACCGGGCCGACGACCAAGTACCGGCTGACCCAGAGCACTTCGGGTGTCGCGACGGCCGCCACCAAGAACGACTACTTCGGCTCGGACCTCTCCGCCGCGGACACCGACGGCGACGGCTACGCGGACCTGGCGGTGGGCGTACGGGAGGAGCAGGTCGGCTCGGTGAAGTACGCGGGTGGCGTCCACATCCTGCGCGGCTCCAAGTCCGGCCTCACCGGCACGAACTCCCAGTGGTTCACCCGCGCTTCCGCCGGCGTCCCGGGTGCCCCCACCGAGTACGAGACCTTCGGCTCCCTCGTCCGCCTGCGCGACATCGACCGCGACGGCGACAAGGACCTGCTGGTGTCGAGCAACTACTACGACCCGAGCGTCCTGCTGCCCGGTACGGCCACCGGCATCACGGCCACCGGCGCCAAGGACCTGAACGTGGTGGCCGCGTTCCCGCAGTGACGAACGGAGCGGACGGCTGACGGCGGTGGTGTTCTCGCGGACGAGAGCACCACCGCCCGTACGGTCAGCTCAGGAACCCCCTCACGACCGGCTCAGGAACCCCCGCTCACCCGCCGCCCCCGCCACTCCACCACCGTGTCCGCGAACGCCCGCGCCGGCGGACTCAGCGCATCCCACCGCCGTACGGCCCACCCCACGGGCAGCGGAGGCAGATCCGGCAACGGGATCAGCCTCAGCTCACCCGAACCGGTCTCCGCCGGCCCCGGCAGCACCGGCACGACCGCCCGCCCCACCCCCAGCTCGGCCAGCAGCAAGGCCGTGTCCCAGTCGGCGACGCTCGTGTCGTAGGCGAACCGCACCCCCAACTCCGCGCAGGCCGCGTCCAGATGGGCGGCGGAGGCGGAGTTCGGCGGCAGCCCTGTCAGGCGTACGTCCGTGAGGTCGGCGGCCGCCTTCACCCGCCCGTGCTCCGCCAGCGGATCGTCGGAACGCACCGCCAGCACCCACGGCAGCTCCGCCACCATGCGCTGTTCGATGCCCCGCACCGGCGGTCCGAGCGTGATCCACGCCAGGTCCAGCGTGCCGTCCGCCAGCGCGTCGAAGCTGCCGCGCCCCGAACTCACCGTACGGAACTCCAGGTTCACGCGCGGATACCGGCGCCGGTACTCCACGACCGCGGCCCCCATGAAGTGCCGTACGGTCGTCGCACCCGTGGCCACCCGCACGAACCCGCTCTGTCCGTCGGCCAGGTCGCGCAACTGCCGTACGGCGAGATCCAGTCCGGAGATGCCCTCCGCGGCCGCCGCCTCCAGCAGACGGCCCGCCGGTGTCGGCGAGACGCCCCGCGGTTGCCGCTCCAGCAGCGCGACCCCCGTCTCCCGCTCGAGCCGCTTCACATGCTGACTCACCGCGGACTGCGTACACCCGAGCTCCCGGGCGACCGCGCTCAGGCTCCCGGCCCGGCACACCGCCACGAACACCCGCAGGTCGTCGAGGGTCATGAGACCCAAGCTAACACTGGGGTCCAGCGACAAATCCCAAGGATTGACTGGACTCAGCAGGTGTACCACGATCAACCCAGGGCCCCACGGGCGGCAACCCGCTCCACCCCGGGACGGAGCGGGTGCCGACCCACCCGGCTGAAGGGACGCCCCCATGGCCTACGACCCGATGGCTGAAGCCGACGCACTTCTCCGGCAGTTGGGCGCCGAGAGCATCCCCCACCCCGGCGGTACGCTCCTCGCCCACCTCCATCGCGTCCGCACCCGCCTCGCCACCTGGAACGCCCGCCCCGCCCTCCAACTCGCGGGCCTGTGCCATGCCTTCTACGGCACCGACGGCTTCCCGCGGGTACTGCTCCCGCTCGACCGGCGTTCCGATCTCGTGGCGGCGATCGGGGAGGAGGCGGAGGCGATCGTGTACTTCTACGCGAGCTGCGACCGCGAGGCCACGTATCCGACGCTCGCGGTTCCCGGCTCGCCGTTCCACGACCGTTTCACCGGGCGCGCATACGCCCCCGGCCCCGCCCTGCGCCAGGACTTCGCCGAACTCACCGCCGCCAACGAAATCGACCTCGCCGCCGAGGACCCGGCCTTCCGAAACCGCCACGGCCCCGGCCTGCTCGCCCTCTTCACCCGCTTCCGCGCACTCCTGAGCCGACCCGCACACGAGGACTGTCTCTCCGTACTGCTCGGCCCAACCGCCTTGCACGGCCCTTGACTTCACATGGTCCCCGCGTCACATTCTCCTTTCTGACACAGCCTCAGAAAACCCGATATCGGGCGGGAGCGACCATGACGACCACGAGCGCGGACCCCGCAGGACCGAGACCCACCCGCAGGCAGCTCCTCGGTACCACCGCGGCCGCCGGACTGGCCGTCGCGGCCGGAGTGCAGCAGAGCGCCCGCGCCGCCGACCTGCCCCTGCTCGGGACGTACGACGTCGTCGTCATCGGCTCCGGCGCCGCCGGCATGACCGCCGCCCTCACCGCCGCCAAGCGGGGTCTGAGCTGTGTCGTCCTGGAGAAGGCGGCCACCTTCGGCGGGTCCGCGGCCCGTTCCGGTGCCGGGATCTGGATCCCCAACAACTCCGTGATCCTCGCCGCCGGTGTACCGGACACCCCCGCGAAGGCCGCCGCCTACCTCGCCACGGTCGTCGGACCCGAGATCCCCGCGGACCGGCAGCGGGCCTTCCTCGCCAACGGCCCCGCCATGATCTCCTTCGTCATGGCCAACAGCCCGCTGCGGTTCCGCTGGATGGAGGGGTACAGCGACTACTACCCGGAACTGCCGGGCGGTCTGCCCAACGGGCGTTCCATCGAGCCCGACTACCTCGACGGCAACATCCTGGGCGCCGAACTCGTCCGTCTGAACCCGCCGTACATGGCCGTCCCGGACGGCATGGTGGTCTTCAGCGCCGACTACAAGTGGCTCGCCCTCTCCGCGGTGAGCGCCAAGGGCCTCGCCGTCGCCACGGAGTGTCTGGCCCGCGGCACCAAGGCGCTCACGCTCGGGCAGACGCCCCTCACCATGGGGCAGTCGCTCGCCGCCGGACTGCGCAAGGGGCTGCTGGACGCGGGCGTGCCGGTCAGGCTGAACACCCCGCTCACCGACCTCCTCGTCGAGAACGGCACCGTGGCCGGGGCGGTGGTCCCCGGCGGTCTCTACCGGGCGCGCCGAGGCGTCATCGTCGGTTCCGGCGGGTTCGAGCACAACCTCGCCATGCGCACCCAGTACCAGCAGCAGCCCATCGGCGTCGACTGGACCGTCGGCGCCAAGGAGAACACGGGGGACGGGATACGGGCGGGGCAGCGCGTCGGCGCGGGTGTCGCGCTCATGGACGACGCCTGGTGGGGGCCCGCCATCCGGCTCCCGGGCCGGCCGTACTTCTGTCTCGCCGAACGCACCCTCCCGGGCACCCTCCTCGTCAACGCCGCCGGCCGTCGCTTCGTCAACGAGGCCGGTCCCTACAGCGACGTCGTCCACACGATGTACGAGCGCAACCCCACCGACCCGGACATCCCGGCCTGGCTGATCACCGACCAGAACTACCGCAACCGGTACCTCTTCAAGGACGTCGCGCCGACCTTCGTCCTCCCCGACGACTGGTACAGCTCGGGCGCCGCCAAGAAGGCCTGGAGTCTCGATGCCCTCGCCACCGCCATCGGCGTCCCGCCGACGGCGCTGCGCACGACCGTCGACCGCTTCAACTCCCTTGCCCGGCAAGGCACGGACACCGACTTCCACCGCGGCGACAGCGCCTACGACCACTACTACGCCGACCCCTCCGTCCTCCCCAACTCCTGCCTCGCCCCCCTCTGGCTGCCTCCCTACTACGCCTTCCGTATCGTCCCCGGCGACCTCGGCACGAAGGGCGGCCTGCGCACGGACGCCCGGGCGCGGGTGCTGAGGGAGGACGGCTCGGTCATCCCCGGCCTGTACGCCGCCGGGAACGCCAGCGCGGCGGTCATGGGCCGCAGTTACGCCGGCGCCGGCTCGACGATCGGCCCGGCGATGACCTTCGGCTACATCGCGGCCAGGGATCTCTAAGCGGGCCGGGTGGAGTCGACTGCGGTTCGGCAGCGCCCTGAAGGGGCGCGGGGCTGTATCGATATGCGGCTACCGCCGCGTGGGCGCGACCAGCCACGACGGACCCGCAGACGGCCGACGGCATTCGTGGCACCTCCAGCGGAGCGCTCAGGCAGGTCTGCGGGCGATCAGGAATGCCTGCTGCGTGGACTCCCACTCGTGGCCGGGTTCGCGCACCGTCCTCGAGACCATCGCGAGCCCGGCCGCCTCCAGCAGTTCCACGATCGCCTCCGGCCGCCGCCGTTGGAAGTCGAGGATCACGTCATGGCCGAAGGGCCGGTCGTGCCGCTTCGGTTCGTCGCCGACCTGGAAGGCGAGGAGCAGATGGCCGCCGGGGGCCAGGACCCGCCAGAACTCGGCGAAGAGGGCGGGGAGTCTGTCCACAGGGGTGTGGATGGACGAGTACCAGGACACGACCCCCGCGAGCGACCCGTCGGCCGCGTCCAGCTCCAGCACCGACCCCTGCTCGAACCGCAGCCCCGGGTTCTCCCGCCGGGCGATCGCCACCATCGACGCCGACAGGTCGAGCCCGTGGACCGACAGCCCGAGGGAGTCCAGATACGCGGTCACCCGCCCCGGCCCGCACCCGAGGTCGGCCACCTCGGCGCCCTTCCCCACGAGTTCGGCGAAGGCGTCGATCAGCCCCCGCTCGATCGGTGTCACCGTCAACTCGTCACGGAACCGCTCGGCGTAGTCCTCGGCGATGGTGTCGTAGAACGCCCGGGTACTGGTCAGGAAATCGGAGTCGGTCATGCTCCGGGACCCTAACCATCCCCACTGACAACGGCGTCCCGGCAGAGGCCTGTTGCCCGGCGGACGCCTACTCGCCCTGCCGTCGCGTCAGCCCCACACCGACACCCGTACCCACGGCCGTACCCAGCCCGATCCCCAGGGCCAGCCCGAGCCCGAGGTCGTCGAAGACATCCATCCCCAGCAGCAGGCCGAGAGCCGTGCCGAGCGACAGCCCGACGGATATACAGAGCGCCCAGCGGCTGTCGGCCGTGGATCCGCCGCCCTCTTCGTGTTCATGCTTCCGCACTGATCGTCCCCCTGAAGATCCGTTACGCCATTCCGAACGCCCGCAACACCGCCGCGGTTCCCGCCGCCCCCAGCACCACCACCACGAACGTCGCCCGCCGCCAAGCCAGCACACCCCCGACCAGCACGCCGATCGGCCGCGCCCACCCGGCGAAGCCGCCGCCCTCGGTCAGCGCCCCCGTCGCGAGCAGGGCGGTCAGCAGCACGATGGCACCGGCGGAGAGCAGCTCCTGCACGCGTGCGGGCAGCTCGACGCGTCCGTGCAGGGCGGGGCCGACCAGCCGGAAGGCGTACGTCCCGACCGCCAGCGCCAGGATCATCGCGACCGTCGCGCTCATGTCGACCGCCTCCGGCCGAAGGCCAGGAGCCCCGCCAGGGCCAGCAGCACGGGGACGCCCGCCGGGGCGACGGGAGCCAGGGCCAGCGCCACGCAGGCACCGAGCACCGCGGATCGTCGTACGGCCGCGTCCCCCCGCAGCGCGGGCAGCACCAGGGCGACGAGGACGGCGGGGAAGGCCGCGTCCAGGCCGTAGCGGGCCGTGTCGCCGAGGGCGTCGCCGGCGAGGGCTCCGGCCAGGACACCGATGTTCCACACGGCGAACAGGCCGAGCCCCGAGACCCAGAACGCCGTACGGCGTCGTACCGGATCGCTCTGGGCGAGGGCGAAGGCGACCGTCTCGTCGGTGACGAGGTGCGCCCCGACGAGCCGTGCCAGCCGGCCCTTGCCGAGGGTGTCGGCCACGGCGAGGCTGAAGGCCGCCGTGCGGGTGTTCAGGAGCAGGCCGGTGGCCGCCGCGGCGAGCGGACCGCCACCGGCGAGCAGCACGCCGACCGCGCTGAACTGGGCGGAGCCCGCGTAGACGACGAGGGACATCACCACCGGCACCCACACCGGCAGCCCGCCGGCGACGGCGATCGCGCCGAAGGAGACGCCGACGACACCGCTGGCGAGCCAGACGAGGGAGGCGTCCCGGATCAGATCCGGGGCGAAGGGGAAGCGTGGTGTTCGCTCTGCCGTACGCATGTTCTCTACAGTGGACAGAAGAGGCCGCGTTCGTCAAGGCGAACGTTCGTACCGATGGAGCGAACAGCATGTCCGACAGCCAGCCGCCCGCCCGACTGCCCCTGGAGTGGATCGCCGCCTCGCTGCGGCGGGAACGCGCCCGCGTCGGGCTCTCGCTCTCCGAGCTCGCCAAGCGGGCCGGGATCGCGAAGTCGACCTTGTCGCAGCTGGAGGGGGGCGGCGGGAACCCGAGCGTGGAGACGCTGTGGGCGCTGGCGGTGGCGCTGGGGGTCCCGTTCAGCGCCCTGGTGGAGCCACCGGCGCCGTCGGTGCAGGTCATCCGGGCGGGTCAGGGACCGTCGGTGGCGTCCGAGCAGGCGAACTACGTCGGCGCGCTGCTGTCCTCCAGTCCGCCCGGGGCGCGGCGGGACATCTACCGGATCACCGCGGAGCCCGGCGCGGCCCGTGACTCGGAGCCGCACATCCCCGGCTCGGTCGAACACCTGATCGTGAGCACCGGGCGGGTCAAGGCGGGGCCGAAGGGCGAGGAGGTCGAGCTGGAGCCCGGGGACTACATGGCGTACCGCGGGGATGTGGCGCACTCCTACGAGGCGCTGCTGCCCGGGACGACGTTCGTGCTGGTCATGCAGCACATGTAGGGCCACCACGGGTGCCGCACAGGCGCTGTACGGGAAAAGGCAGGAGCCCCGCTGCCTTGCGGCACGGGGCTCCTTGGGTACTGCACTCAGGTCCGGATCAGAGACTCAGGAGTCTCAGACGGGGGAGACGTTCTCCGCCTGCGGGCCCTTCGGGCCCTGGGTCACGTCGAAGGAGACCTGCTGGTTCTCCTCCAGCGAACGGAAACCGCTCGCGTTGATGGCGGAGTAGTGGACGAAGACGTCCGGGCCGCCGCCCTCCTGGGCGATAAAGCCAAAGCCCTTTTCGGCGTTGAACCACTTCACGGTTCCGGTAGCCATAAGCCCTCCTTGGGCCCAAAGGGTTGCCCTGCTCCAGAACCTGCAAGTGTGAAACAGTGCCGCACAACTGCATACTTCTGAATACGACTAGAGCCCGCGGTCACATGCTCCGCAGGCTCTGTACTGCAAGGGAAACCAAACTGCAACTTGCGGCGAGCCTAGCATGTGGGCAGCCGAAAGCAACAGAGGCCAAGATCACGTCACCCGGACGTTTGATCTCGCTCGTGTCGGGTTGACGGTGGGGGTGCCCATCGTACGGCAGCCAACAGGGTCTAGCCTCACGATGTGGACAATTCACGCACCCGGCCGCGCGTCGGCCACATCCAGTTCCTGAACTGCCTGCCCCTGTACTGGGGGCTCGCGAGAACGGGCACACTCCTCGATTTCGAGCTGACGAAGGACACCCCGGAGAAGCTCAGCGAGAAGCTGGTGCGGGGAGATCTCGACATCGGTCCCATCACCCTGGTCGAGTTCCTGCGCAACGCCGACGACCTGGTCGCGTTCCCCGACATCGCCGTCGGCTGCGACGGCCCGGTGATGTCCTGTGTGATCGTCTCGAAGGTCCCGCTGGACGAGCTGGACGGCGCGAGGGTGGCCCTCGGGTCGACCTCCCGTACGTCGGTCCGCCTCGCCCAGCTCCTCCTGGCCGACCGCTACGGCGTACGCCCCGACTACTACACCTGCCCGCCCGACCTCAGCCTGATGATGCAGGAGGCCGAGGCTGCGGTCCTGATCGGCGACGCGGCACTGCGGGCGAACCTGCTCGACGGCCCGAAGTACGGCCTCGAGGTGCATGACCTCGGCGCGCTCTGGAAGGAGTGGACCGGCCTGCCGTTCGTCTTCGCGGTCTGGGCGGCCCGCAAGGACTACCTGGAACGCGAACCGGTGATCACCCGCAAGGTCCACGAGGCCTTCCTCGCCTCCCGGAACCTGTCGCTCGACGAGGTCGGCAAGGTCGCCGAACAGGCGGCACGCTGGGAGGAGTTCGACGAGCAGGTCCTGGAGCGGTACTTCACCACCCTCGACTTCCGCTTCGGGGGACCGCAGCTGGAGGCGGTCGCGGAGTTCGCGCGGCGGGTGGGGCCGACGACGGGTTTCGCCGGGGACGTGAAGGTGGAACTGCTTCAGCCGTAGATCGCCGATGGTGGCCAAAAACCGTATGTCGAACGTCAGTTGGGATACAGTCCCCGCTGACCGATCTACCACGGGGAGGAACACGTGCGCCGTCACATCGTCGCGCTCCTGGCCGCCACAGCCACCGCCGCCGCACTCGGCGTCGCGGGGGCGCCCTCGGCTTCGGCCGCCGCACTGGTGAAGAGCTGCTCCACATCGGACGGCGGAGCCAGCGGTGGCATGCAGTGGGACTGGAACAGCAAGAAGAGCATGGATGTCGCGCTGATCCTGGCCGACACCGAGGCGGACAGCAACTGGGTCCGCATCCGGCTCGACATCACCACCGGCGAGGGCAACCGCTACACCTACAAGTGGCGCGAACTACACGACGGCAACGGCTCCAACAAGACCTGGACGACCACCGCCACGCACGACGACGGCATCGTCAGTGCGCGTGTCCAGGTGGAGGACGTGCATGGGACGAGCCCGCAGTCGACGTGTTACAGCGGTAAGGCGTACAACTCGTACTACTAGGGCGCGGGTTGCGTGAGGACGGGCCCCGGCGTGATGCCGGGGCCCGTCCGTTTTCCACTGCCCTCGGGCGTTCCCCACCCCCGCCCCGTCACCCTCACCCGTACCGGCCATTACTACTGTGTCTGCGATAGCGAACACCATCGCCCACTCGCACGCGGTACGACGGGGAAGGCCCACCATGGAGACACTGCAGCCGGACGACCCGCGGGAGCTGGGGAGTTACCGCATGCTGCGGCGGCTCGGGGCCGGTGGCATGGGGCGGGTCTACCTCGCCCGTTCGCCCGGTGGCCGTACCGTCGCCGTGAAGGTCGTCCGCCCGGATCTGGCGGCGGACGCCGACTTCCGGAGCCGGTTCCGCCATGAGGTCGAGATAGCGAAGGCCGTCTCCGGCCGCTACACCGCTCCCGTCGTGGACGCCGACCCCGAGGCGCCACTGCCGTGGCTGGCGACGTCGTACGTGCTCGGCCCGGACCTCACGGACGTGGTCGCCGCGCACGGAGCGCTGCCCGCGCGGACCGTGCGCGCGCTGGCCGCGGGGCTCGCCGCGGCCCTTCAGGAGATCCACGCGGCGGGTCTGATCCACCGCGACCTCAAGCCCTCGAACGTCCTGCTCGCGGCCGACGGCCCGCGCGTCATCGACTTCGGCATCGCGCGTGCGGTGGACGGAAGCCGTATGACGCAGACGGGAGTCGTGGTCGGCTCTCCCGGATACATGCCGCCGGAGCAGGCGCTCGGCAAGGACGTGGGGCCCGCGGGCGACATCTTCTCGCTGGGCGCGGTACTGGCCTTCGCGGCGACCGGCCGCGGGGCTTTCGGCGACGGTGCCGTCTCGCACGCGGCACTGCTCTACCAGGTCGTCCATGGCGAGCCGGACCTCAGGGACGTACCGCCGTCCCTGCTCGGCCTGATCCGCGCCTGTCTGCAGAAGGATCCGGCGCAGCGGCCGGCCCCCGCCGAGATCGTGGCGGCGCTCGCTCCGCAGGGCGTCGAGGGCGTACTCAGCGACTGGCTCCCGTCCTCGGTGGCCTCGACGATCGCCACGCACGCGGCGGGGATCCTGGACCTCGAGGCGCCGGCCGCGGCCGGGTTCGGCCCGGCGCCGGCGACGGCGGGTTCGCCCACGCCGGGCTACGGATACCCGGCCGCGCCCGGCTACGGCACTCCTGCCGGCGGCACACCCGCGCCCGGCTACGGGACTCCTCCCGGCGGCACACCCGCGCCGGGCTACGGATATCCGCCCGGCCCGCAGCCGGGCACGGTACCGCTGGGCGCCGCCCCGGCCGCCCCCTCCGCCTCCTCTTCTCCGTCCCGCCGCCGCGCCCTCACCCTCGCGCTCGGCGGGGCGGCAGCCGTCGTCGCGGTCGGTGGCGGTGCCGCGTGGTGGCTGGGCTCGGCCGGGGAGACCTCCGGCACCGGGACGGACGCGGCGGGCGGGGGCGGGTCCGCGCAGCCCGTCGAGGAGAGCTTCACGACTCCGCCGGCCGGAGTGGCACCGCAGCCGCTGTGGCGCAAGAAGGTCGCCGAGGACAGCACGTCCTCGGCCGTACCGCTGCTCACCCATGACGGGCTGCTGCTGGTCAGCGGTGATCCGCTCGTGGCGTACGACGTGAAGACCGGCAAGGCCCGTTGGACCAAGCCCGGCATCTGCCGCCCGGGCGCCCCGCTCCTCTTCCACGGCGGCAAGGTGTTCCTGGCCGACGGCGACTACGACGGCGTACTCGTCGCCTACGACGTGAAGACCGGCGACGAGGCCTGGCGCAGCCGGCTCGGCAAGAAGATCACCGTCGAGGACACCATCGCCATCGACGACAAGAACGTCTACGTCACGGCCACCGACTACAGCGACTCCCGGAGCGCCACCAAGTACCGCACCGCCATCGCAGCCATCAACCACACCACCGGTACGAAGGTGTGGCTGCAGAAACGGGACTGGGGCACCAAGGACTACGACGTCCAGGGCTCCGTCCTGGGCAAGTACCTGGTCTACGCCGACTCCAACCACAACCTCACCGTGCGGTCCACCGCCACGGGAGCTCAGCTGTGGACCAAGAAGATCGGCGACGACTGGAGCCGGCGGCCCACCATCGCGAACGGTCTGGTCTTCCTGCCGGGCGCGACGCTGAGGGCCGTCGACGCGGACACCGGCGAGGTGAGCTGGACGCTGTCGCCCAACGGCCGCCGCGGTTTCAAGAACCCGACCGTCATCGACGGGGTGCTCTACGTCAGCGACTACGACGGTGGCGTCTGGGCGGTCGACGTCAGGACGCGCAAGCGGATCTGGCTCTGCGACGAACTGGAGATCTCGGGCCCGGAGATGTTCGCGAAGACCGGCAACTCCCTGTACGGGGCCGCCGGTTCCCTGGACGGCGGGCTCGTCGCCCTCCAGGCCAGGACCGGCAAGCTCCGCTGGACCTACACCGACAGCGACAACTGGGGCGAGCCGTGGCAGGTCGCCCTCGCCGGCAACCGGCTGCTGGTGTCGAACGGGCCGGAGTTCTACGCGCTGGCGGCAGTCTGAGAAACCGAAAGGGCCGCGGGATGGGAATGCATTCCGCGGCCCTGTTCGCGTTCCGATTTCCGGTCCGCTACCTCTACATCGGCGTCGTGACGGTCATGTGCTCCCCGGTGCCCAGGTGCAGCATGCCCTTGCCCGGGGTGATCTGGCCGCCGACCATGCTGCGGTTCGTGCGGATGCCGATCAGCTCGCCCGCCGAACTGTCCTGCGGGGACAGCAGGATGCCGCGGCGGGCCTTCTTCATGTCGACCTGCCAGCCGGAGAAGCCGTCACAGATCTCCTCCTCGTCACCGGCGATGACGACGGCGAGGCCCTCCTCGACGCCGCGCTCCACGATGCGCTTGAAGATGTCCTCGGCGTCGCAGTCGTCGTGCACCTCCGCGTCGTCGACGAGGGTGACGATCGGCTGCCCGGGGCTGGCCGAGCCGATGAGTTCCTCCATCTCGTCCTCGTCGATGTCCCGGCCCGTGAAGACCTTCAGGACACCTTCCTGCCCCTCCAGTTCACGCAGCGGGGACGGACGCGGGGCGGCGAGGATCAGCCGTACACCCTGGGCGAGATAGGACCGCGCGATGTTCAACAGCACCGTGCTGCGTCCGGACTTCGCGGGGCCGCCGATCACGAACGCCGGGACGCCCTGGGAGAGATCGGGGCCGAAGGCCGTCAGCTCGTCGCCGCCGACACCCACCAGGGACCAGAGCGGCGAGGCGCTCGTCGCCTGGTCGCGCATCGCCCAGGCGTCGGCGAAGGAGATCCGGCTGGGCAGCACGTCCACCCGGAACGGGCGGCGCGAGCGCGGCAGTTCGGCGTCCCGCGCGGCCGCGGCCTCGCCGATCGCGACGAGCGCCGCGGCCTGGCCCTGACCGGTGGTGTCCTCGGCCAGCAGCGCGAACTGGGTCTCCGTGGCCGTCTCGCTGGCGTACCCGCGGCCGGGCGGGATCTCCTCGGGGATCTTGCGGGCGTTGATGTCCAGCATCGAGAAGTCACCGCGGTCCGCCAGACGCAGACCGTACTTGTCCTCGGTCAGCGAGGAGATCCGCCCCGTCAGCAGCTGGCGGTCGCCGGTGATCACCAGATGCAGGCCGACGCTCGCGCCCTCCCGCATCAGCGCCATCACCTGGTCGGTGAGGTCACCGTGGTTGTACTCGCCGAGGGTGGGCAGCCAGCCCTCCCAGCGGTCGAGCAGCACCACGATGTGCGGCAGCCGCTCGTCCTCGGCGGCGAAGGAACGCTGCTCGCCGATGTCGGCGTAACCCTTCTCCGCCAACAGCTCCTGGCGTCGGTTGAGTTCACCGGTCAGCCGGCTGAAGAGCCGGATGACGCGCTCCTGCTGGTTACGGCTGACCACCGCACCGCAGTGCGGCAGGCTGGTCAGCGCGTTCAGGGCGCCGTTGCCGCAGTCGATGCCGTACAGATGGACATCGGCGCTGGACAGCGTACGGGCCAGGGAACCGGCGATCGTCCGCAGCACCTGCGAGCGGCCGCTGCGCGGGGCGCCGGCGACGAGCAGGTGCCCGAAGGTGGAGAAGTCGACGACGACCGGGCGGCGGGCCTGGTCGGACGGCAGGTCCTCGATGCCGTACGGCGCCGCCGGCAGCGACCCCCGGCCCTGCACCGCGGGAATCTCGTCCAGCAGCAGCGTCTCGTCCAGGGCGGGCAGCCACGGGGAGTGCTGGGCCGGAATGCCCAGCGCCTGATTGGCCTCCCGTACAGCGTCCACCAGCACCTTGAGGTCGGTGATCTCGTCGTCCTCGCGGGCCTCGGACTTGGGCTTGCTGAGCCCGGCCCGGCCCAGATCCTGCCAGGCCAGCTGACCGGCCCACGGCGCGAGCGCGGCGGGATCGGCGGCACCCGGTCGGCGGCCACCGACACGGCCCGACTGGAAGGGGACGAGGGAGGCGTGACCGAGCCGGACGTACGCGCGACCGGGGGTGCTCTTGGCGATGTGACCGGCGTCGGGCGCGTCGATGACGTCGGTCGACTCACCGGCGTCGGTCACGCGCAGCGCGATCCGCAGGTTGGTGTTGGCGCGGATCTCGGGCGACACGACACCGCTGGGCCGCTGGGTGGCCAGCAGGAGGTGGATGCCGAGGGAACGGCCTCGCTGGGCGATGTTGACCAGGCCGGTGACGAAGTCGGGCAGGTCACGGACCATGGACGCGAACTCGTCGATGACGATGAGCAGGCGGGGCACATGCGCGTGGGACGGGTCCCGGCGCACCAGGTCCTGGTAGTCCTCGATGTCCTTGGCGTCGGCGGCGGCGAGGATGTGCTCGCGTCGCTTCAGCTCCGCGCCCAGCGACTCCAGGGCGCGCTCGACGAGGTGGGCGTCGAGGTCGGTGACCATGCCGACGGTGTGCGGGAGCTTGACGCAGTCCTTGAACGCGGATCCGCCCTTGTAGTCGACGAGGACGAACGTCATGTTCTCGGGGGTGTTGGCGACGGCGAGCGCGGCCACGATGGTCTGCAACAGCTCCGACTTACCCGAACCGGTCGTACCGGCGATGAGTCCATGCGGGCCGTCGCGCCGCAGGTCGATGCCGAAGGGACCGTCGTAGGACTCGCCGATGACCGCCATGGTGGACTGCCCGCCCATGCGCCAGCGCGCGGCGATGTCGTCGCGCGTCGGCGGTTCCAGCTGGAGCACGTCGAGGAGCCGGCTGGAGGACGGGAGCGCGGAGTCCTCGGTCTCGCCGCTGATGTCCCGCAGCGGCGACAGCGACCGGGACAGCCGTGCGCACCAGGCGGCGGAGACGAAGTCGGGCCGGACGTCGGTCCTGCGGCGGGAGCCGGTCTGCTCGACCCGCAGCCGCAGTTCGAGGGCCTGCTCGGTGTCCTGCCGGTCCTGCCGGGCGCCCTGGTGCCAGGCCTGGAAGGAGGGGAAGCCGCCGGCCGCGGTCTGCGGCACGCCCATCGCCGACGCGGCGGCGGTCTCCTCGAGGCGCCGCGGTTCGGCGACGACGTACGCCTGGCACTCGCCGGGCAGGAACCGCTCCTCCTCGTCCAGACAGATCGCGTAGATGGCCACGGCCGGGCCCTCCCGCAGCAGCCGTACGACACCCGGCATCGACCGCAGCCGCCGCGACCCGTCCCATACGACGACGATGTCGGGGTCGGAGAACGCGGGACCGCCGCCGCTGTTGTTGTTCTCCTTGAGGGCCTTCTGCCGGGCGTCGAGCAGCTGGGTCAGCTCGCCGACGCGCGCGCCGACGGTCTCGGCGTCCGTCCCGATCAGGACGTTGACGTCCTGGCCGCTCGCCGGGCGGGCGTGCGGCAGCCAGCGCACCCAGTCCCAGCGCGGGTGCGCCTCGTTCTCGGTGAGCACATAGAACTGCACGTCCATCGGGCTGTGCAGCACGGCGGTCTGGGCGACGGCCCACCGCCCGAGCGCCTGGGCGGAGTCACCGGGACCGGCGATACCGACGACCCCGAGGTCCCGCAGCGGAAGGGCGACGGGAGAGTCCTGGATCTTCCAGGTGACCTGACGCTTGTGCTCGTCCTGCTCGGGGTCGTCGAGGACGACCTCGGAGCGGACCCGGCCGGTGCCCACGCGCAGGAGCAGGTGGTCGGCGTCGGTACGCCGCCGCTCCCACAGCCGGGTACGGGGCCCGGTGCCGAAGGCGAGGACGGCGGCCGGGTCGGGGATGGCCCTGCGCCGGTCGAGCCGCTCCAGACGCAGCGCGTCCTCGGCGTCCTTCTCGATCCGCTCCTTGGTCTCCTTGTACTCCTTGACCTGCTTCGCATGGGACTTGCGCCCGTGCTTCTTGTCCATGAAGTAGTTGCCGAAGAGCATCAGGGGGCTCATCAGCGCCATGATCATGTAGTACCAGCGGCCGAAGATCATGACCGAGACCACGGCACCGACCAGCGGGAACAGCGCCATCAGCCAGGGCAGCGGCCGTGCCTCGTACTCCCTGGGGGGAGAGGGCAGCCGGAACTGTGTCTTGCGCTCCGCCGGGCGCAGCCGCGGAGGCCGGTTGTAGTCGAGCCCGGCGCCGTCCTCCGACCACTTCAGGGCCGCGTTCGGCGGGCTGTAGCCGTCGATCTCCAACAGGGTGTTGCCGAGGGCGAGTTGGGACCCCAGCGGCCAGGAGCCGCCGTCGAAGTCCTCACCGTCCAGACGGGGACGGTCGCCGTCGTCTTCGTCCTTCTTCTTGGACGTGTCCTTCTTGTCGACGCCGTGCAGGGTGACATCGCACGTGCCGTCGATGGCGATGGACAAGGTGGCCGCGCGCGCGGCGAGTTCGGGATCCTCGATCCGCAGGGGCGCGGCCGGACCGCTGCCGATGTCGTACCGCCCCACGCCGAGCCGGTGCACGGCGCCCGCGGCGGGGCCGCCGGCCACCCGGAACTCGACGATCCCCGTCGGCTCACCGAGCAGACAGCCGGCCGGGTCGTGCAGGCTGACGACGGCACCCTCGCGCAGCGCCGAACCGACGATGTTCGCGGCGGGGTCGAGGGGGTAGCCGTCGACGTAGGCCTGCGGTGCGCCCCCGGGGTTCGCCTGCCCGCCGACGTGTCCTCCGATGGGGATGATCTGCGCGCCGCCGTCGAGACCGACGTGCCGCGCCAGCTCCCGGGTGATGTCGCCGACCGACGACTCCGGATCGGCGTCGAGCACCACGTCGGCGCTGGCCCCGCCGATCGGGTCGACGACGGTCAGACTCAGGCGCACGTTCGTCCTCCTCGCTGGGCTGAGGCCGCCCCCGCAACGCTGAACACAAGGTGAGTGAACACAGTGGGAGTGACCTTAACCGGCGCTCCTTTCCCCTGCGCAACGGGCTGCACACGGGCTTCACCTCATTCTTGCGAGGATGCCCCGCGTTCACGTCGGGGCGGAATCGCATCCGGTGACAGGCGACGCGGAGCGTCGCCGTGTCCGGTCTCGTGGGGCGCGGAGCGCCCGCAAAGCCGCTGACGGAGACGGAAAGCGAACGGGTGTACCCGTGTTCGCTGGTGGGGGTGGCTTCGCCGTAGTGGGGGGTACGGGTGTGCGCATGTCGCACGTACGGTCTCTTCGTGGAAGCTGGGGCGATCGGGCGGGGCGTGGGAGGGGGATGTCGTGTTGGTGGTGAAGGAGGGCGGGGACGCCGGGTATGCCCGGTGGACGTTCCGGCTACGCGTGTCGTCGACCGCCGAGCGTGCGCTGCTGGCGGAGTGGGACCGGTGCCGGTGGATCTGGAACGAGTCCGTCGCCAAGTCCAAGCAGACCCACCTGTGGAACAAGAACCGCCCCGAAGACACGGACAAGGCGACGTGCGGTCCGGCCCGGCTCGACACGATGCTGACCGAAGCCCGCGCGAAGACGCTGTGGCTGCGTGAGGGCTCATCGGTTCCCCAGCAGCAGATCATCCGCGACTTCGGCACGTCCCGCGCGAAGGCGCAGAAGGACATCCGCGAACGTCTGCCGCAGCAGCGCCGGGCCGGGATGCCGAAGTACAAGAAGAAGCGTGAGGCCGAACCGAGCCTGAACTACACCAAGCGCGGCTTCCGGCTGAAGGACGGCCGTCTGCACCTTGCCGGGAACATCGCCCTGACGGTCGTGTGGTCGCGGGGTCTTCCCGTCGAACCGTCCTCGGTGCGCGTGTACCGCGACAGCCTCGGGCACTGGTACGCCTCGTTCGTCGTGCCCGCCGAAGTCCAGCCGCTGCCCGCAACCGGCCGTGCGCTCGGCGTGGACTGGGGCGTCAGGGAGACCGCGACCACGACATCCGACGCCCACGACCTCCCGCATGCCCGGCACGGGACGAAGGCCCAGGCGAAGCTGTCGCGGTACGACCGCATGATGGCCCGCCGTAAACCCGCCAAGGGACAGGCGGCCTCCGAGGGCTACCGCGAGGCGAAGAACCTGCGGGCGAAGACGTACCAGAAGATCGCCCGGCAGCGGCAGGACACCGGCCGCAAGTGGGCCAAGAAGGTCGTACGCGACCATGACGCCATCGCCGTGGAGGACTTCCGCCCGAAGTTCCTCGCGAAGTCGACCATGGCGAGGAAGGCCGCCGATGCCGCCATCGGGGCCACCAAGAAGGCCCTGTTGGAGATGGCCCGCAAGCACGGCAGGATCGTGCACCTGGTCCATCCCGCGCACACCACGATGGACTGCGCGCAGTGCGGAGCGAGAACCAAGCACGCACTACCGCTGTCCGAACGAACCTACGCCTGCGCCGCGTGCGGAACCGTCTCGCCCAGAGACAAGAACTCCGCCCGCGTGATGCTGGCCCGGGCTGGTCTCAACCCGGCTGGTGCTGAGGGCGCAAGACCTGACGGGACGCTGTCCCGCCAGGCAGCCTGAGCCAGGAATCCCCCTCGTTCACCGAGGGGGAGGACTCAAAGGACTGGGACGCTCCCGGGATGTGCAGTGGTTCACGCTTCTGTTGCCGGACGTCCCTGTCATCCCAACAGCCCCACCCGTAAGATCTTTGCTCATGCGGACGGCCGGTGATGTCCGGCCCGATCGCATCAGTCAAGCCACGGGGATGGCCCTGCGGCGACCGCAACGGGAGGGAGAGCCGTCATGGCCAAGGACACAGACCTTACTTATTCCGAGATGGAGAAGAAGGCCAACGACCTCATCAAGGCGATGGGCGACATGGAAGACATGTTGAAGTCCATCGAAAAGGGTGTCGAGGAGCTCGTCGCCAACGGCTTCACCACCACGAAGGCCTCCGGCGCCTACGACGAGTCCATCAAGGACTTCACCAAGGGCGCGGCGAAGACCGTCAAGGGTCTGGAGGGTCTGTCCAAGTTCCTCACCAACGCGAAGAAGGCGTACGAGGACCTGGACGACCAGCTGGCGAAGAGCGCCAAGGGCTGAACCCGCCACAGGCGGCACACCCCGGTGCGACGGGACATGAACGTCCTGTCGCACCGGGCTGTCTGTCGCCGGGCAGTTTTCAACGGGGTGCCGGCTCGGGCCGGCGGATCGACATGATGGGGGCGCCGTGGCGGGCGAGAGCGATCAGCGGCTCGACCTTGAAGTGATCAAGGAAATGGGCAAAGGGCTCGGCAACATCAAGAAGGCGTTCGACGGCCTGGAGGATCTGGGCGGCAAGTACGAGGACGACTTCGGGAACGGCGATCTCGCCGACAAGTTCGGGGACTTCGCCGACAACTGGAAGCTCAGCCGCAAGAGGCTGACGGAGGAGATCGACGTGCTGGCCCAGATAGCCAAGGCCGCGGGGCAGGCGTACGAGGACATCGACCATCAGTTGGCCCAGGCACTTCGTGATGCCCAGGATCCGAAGAAGGGGAACTGACCGATGGCTGGACGCCCACGCGACTGGCACCCGGTCGCGGACAGTGACCCCATACCCGGAGACGCCGACCGCATGGCCTCCCTGGGCAAGACCCTGCGCAAGACGGCCGACGAGGTCGAACGGCAGATCCGCAATCTGAAGGCCGTCGCCGAGGTCGACGCCTGGGACAGCAAAGCCGGCAAGGAATTCCGCGAAAAGGCCTCGGGGAACGTCAAGAAGCTCGAGGCGGTTTTCAAGAGGTACGACACCGCCGCCACGGCGATCGGCAGCCGGGTCGACGAAGTGGGCGGTGGATACCAGGACAAGGTGACCGCCAGCCCGAAGAACTACGCCTCCGACCTCAACCGCGCCCAGGAGATCGCCGACGCCGCCCTCAAGGACGCGAAGGAAGCCGACGAACGCAAGAGCGCGTCGCAGAAGAGCATCGACGGTCTGTCCGGCAAGGACCGCAAGAAAGAGGACGTCGACAAGGACCGCAAGGACCTGGAGGCGAAGCGCAAAGCGGCCGGTGACGAGATCGAGGCCGCACGGGAGAAGATCAACGAGGCCAAGAGGATCCGTGACGCCGCCGCCAAGCGCGCACGTGAGTCCCTGGACGCGGTCATCAACCACGACTCCCTGAAGGACGGGTTCTGGGAGACCCTGACCGACAGCATCGCGGAGATCACCTCGTGGGTCGCCACGGTATGTGGAATCCTCTCGCTGATCGTCGGCTGGATCCCGGTGATCGGGCAGGCCCTGGCCGGTGTGCTGGGCGCCATCGCCATGATCGCGACCCTCATCAACTTCATCGCCACGCTCGTCCAGGTCGCCCAGGGCAACGCCGACTGGATGGATGTCGGAATGGCGGCCCTCGGATTCCTGATGATGGGTGTCGGAAAGGGCTTCTCCAAGATCGCGGGCAAGTTCGCGAAGGGGACCCTGGGAAGGCTCGGCAAGGCCGGAGTCGCGCGCACCGCACGTCAGGTCAGCCGGGCCAACAAGAATCTGCGGCGGGCCGCCGGAAAGGACTTGAAGCTCGGAAAGGGCGACATCCTGAAGTCGCTCAAGGAGCCCTTCACGGAGCCTTTCTCGAAGGCCGCGTGGGCGAAGAACCTGAAGACGCTGAAGCCCGGCGGTGGAAACTGGGCCGCGGCCAAGAATGAATTGGGTCTGCGTGGTGGGGGAAGCGCGCTCAAGGGACTCCCCAAGTCATTCTCCATGGCCGATCCCGGTGTCGCGTCCGACCTGAAATCGATCAAAATGGGAACCGCGGCCCTGGGTAGCCAATTCGATGCCAACGCCATCAACCAGATCTCCAAGTCGGCCAGCCGTCTGTCCGTCGTCGGGGCCGGTATTACCCTGGGCGGGCTGAGCCTGGACGGAAACCTCCAGAAGATGGTCGGTATCGGTGGCTGATCCCGTGCTCGATGGAGCGTCCATACCCGCACGAAAGGACCGAGCATGACCGCACCGGACGATCCGGCCCCGCTGGACGAGACTTTCGAATGCACCTTTGAGTTCCAGCCGGGCTGGATCGACCTGACGCTGCGCGAAGGCACCAAGGCCGAGGCCAAGGCGCTGGCCACGGAGGTCGTGAACCGGCTCAACCCGCTCGGTCTGGAGATCGAGAAGAGCGCGGTCTTCGACGACATGGTCGAGCGTGCCGTCGACCTCAACGACGACGTGCCCACCCTCGCGGCGGCGTACTACTCCGAGGCGGGCGAGGCCCTGGCCAACCTCATGGTCGACTCCTACGGCGACGAGGGCGTGCCGCGTCCCGGCGCGGACGAGGTCATCCCGCTGCTTCTGGAGTGGGGAAACGCACAGGTCACGGGCACCCCCGAGATCACCCATCTCGAACTGGCCGCCGGACCCGCCGTACGCATCCAGGCCGTGCTCCAGGCCAAGCGCATGCTCGGCTTCGGCCGGAAGCTGACCGAATTCATCAAGTACGCCGTCTTCCCGCCCGACATGCAGAGCCTCATCGTCGTCACGGTGACCTGGGAGAAGATCGCCGTCACCGAGCAGATCGCCGAGCTGGCCGACGAGGCGGTCCGCACGATGCGGATCACCCCGCTGCCGACGAGCCCCACCGAGGGGAGTACGGCATGAGAACGGCCGACCAGTTCTCCTCGGCACCCACGGACTACAACGTCGTCGTCCCGGACGGCTGGTTCCAGCTCTCCCTCGACCCGGAGGAGCGCGACCGGAGCATCATCGCCCTCGCCGAGCTGACGTTCCGCGGCCAGGACAACGCCCCGCTGCTGAAGAAGCAGTTCATGCAGGACCTTCAGCGCAAGGCGAAGGACGCCTACCAGGTCGGCGGCACGGAGCTCTACCTCTCCACCATGGCCGTCGGCCCCGTCCCCCTCGCGTCCTCGCTGCTCATCAGCGTCCCGGGCCCCGACGAGTGGCCCGAGACCTCGGACGCCGAGGCACTGGCCGAGCACCTGGCCGACCGGAGCCGCGGGAACAACGGCGAGATCGGCGTGGTGGACCTGGCCGTCGCCGGCAAGGCGGTACGCCAACGCCGCCGCGAAATAGCCGACCCCGCACGCCAGTTGGGCAACACCCTGCCGACCACCACCCTCACGTACTACGTGCCGATCCCGACCACCACACGCTGGCTGCTGCTGAACTTCTCCACGCCCATCGATCAGCTCGCCGACCAGATGGTGGAACTGTTCGACACGGTCGCGGGGACACTGCACTGGAAGTGACCGGGGATGAGTGAGCCGGAGGCGGAGTTCCGTGTCCGGGACGGGTTCATGTTCGCCGGAGTGGCGCTGACCCTGGTCGCCCTCGGATTCGTGTTCGCCGTGACCATGGGCGCTTGGAAGTGGTTCGTACGGACCTCGGCTCCGACAGTGCTCAACTGGCCCGGCGGAGCATGGGGATTCGGCGTGGCTTGCGGCCTGCTCGTGGTCTTCGGCTCACTCGGTGCCTGGCGGCGGTTCTTGGAGCGACCCCGAGGTGAGTCGCTGCCGGCGCGTGCGGGACGCATGGCCGGCCTCATGGTGTGCGTCGGCGCGGCATTCGGCCCGGTGCTGTACATCATCGCTTCCCTGCCCGGCAGGAACTGTCCTTCGTACCGTGACGGTTGCGAGTACATCCCGGGGACGGGCAGCGCGCTCGTCACCTGCCTGGGCACTGCGGCGCTTGTGGGCTACGCGGTGTATCGGGTCGGCAGCGTGCGCGCCGAGCGGCGCCAGGCTCGTGAGCGGGAGCGGCTGCGGAAGCTGCGTAAGAAGGGGAAGGGGAAGAGCCGGGCGGCGCGGCGGGGATAGCGGGGCCGCGCGAGGAGACGACCTACGGCGTTCGCTGTCGGCGGTTGTACATGACCAGGGCGCAGGCGATTGCTGCCAGCGCGGCGACGGTGCCGAGCAGACCGACGGACCAGAGCCAGGGAAAGTTCCGGAACACCCAACTGGGCGGTGTGTCACGCCCCTTGCCCCACTTCCCGGTGTCCTGGGCGTTGAAGACGAGGGCCACGTAGGGCACGAGCGCAGCCAGGCAGACGATTGCCGCCCCGGTGCTGAGCACAGTGCTCCCCGGATGCTCCCGCCAGGACCTCCACCGCATCCGGCCCAGACAGAACAGCGACAGGCCGAGTACGCACGGCCCGGCCACGCCGACGCAGGCCGCGAAGCCGTACGCGCCGCCAGGCCAGGACTTGGCCGCCCACTGCCATGTGCCGTCGCCCCAGAGCCGGTCAAGGACGGCCAACAGGGCGATGATCGCCGCGAAGCCGAGGAATTTTTCCGGAACCCCAATGCTCGCGCATATCGTCGCGACGGTTCTCGATGTCCTCGAACGTCTTCTTGAGTTGACTGAGCTTTTTCTCGGACTCGGCGAGAAATTCGTAGTCGACCGTAAGGTCTGAGTCGGACACTCAGGCCCCTCCCCGGCGTGTGGCGGTTCCGTGATCAGCGGTTGACGGCCTGGATCTCCTGGACGGTGACGGCCTGTTCGTTGCCGAACGTGCCGTTGGGGAGGTCGCCGCCGGCGCCGCCCGTGCCGGTCCAGGCTATTTCCCAGGTGATGGTCGCGCGGAGCTTGTAGGTGCCGTCGCCGGAGGAGCGGAGGTACTTGAGGCCGCAGGGCGGGGTCTCGTCGGCCTTGCCCTTGGCGTAGGGCTCGCCGATGGAACCGTCGGCGTTGATGGTGCACTCACCGGAGGCCGGGTAGGTCTGGGCGTCCTTGGTGCCCGGCTTCAGCTTCAGGGACACCGGCTTCGCGGTGGTCGTGGCCTGGATGTTGAAGCCGGGGACGTTGAGGGCCGCCGTGGCCTGGACCTCGTCGAAGACGGCCTTGTCGAGCCAGGCCCAGGCCGGCAGGTTCACCTTGGTGATGGCCTCGGGTGCGAGGGTGACCTCGGTGTCGGGCAACTCCATGTGCTGGTACGCGAGGGCCGCGAGGATCTCCGGGGTGATCGCCTCCTCGTACTGGGGCGGCGGGGCCTCGCCGTTGTCGACCCAGAACGGGATGTCGTTGCACGAGCCCCGCTTGAGGATGTCCGGCTCGTCGGGGTTCTCGACCGCGGCCCAGAACATCCCCTCGCCGTCCTTGTCGACGTTGTAGTCCTTGTAACCGGGGGTGTCGGTCCAGCCGAAGTCGTCCTCGTAGTGGCGCTGCAGTTCGTCGAGTGCCGCGCCCGCGTGGCCGCCCATGCCGGGGGTGTTCATCTGGCTCTCGATGTCCTTGGACATCTTTGCCTTGAAGTCCTTGGCGCCGAGGTAGGGGGCGTACCAGCAGGGCGGGGGCGTCCAGTTGACGTCGGAGGACGTCACGTTGCCTGCGCCGCCGCCCTTGGCGACGGAGCCGGAGTACTGGATCTTTGCGGCGGCGTAGATGGTTTTGCCGTCGCCGCCGCCCGACTGCTCTGTGGACGCGCCCTCGTCCTTGCCTGTCGGCCCTGCCGCGTAGGCAGGTTCCGTGAGGACGAGGATGCCGAGAGCCAGGAACAGGGCCGCGGTACCGAGCCGCGTGGGTCGCGATCCGCTCACTGGCACTTCGCCGCCTTGGTCTGGACGTACACCTTCGATGCTCGCCACAAACTGTCGGCCGTGGGCGCCTTGGACATGATGATCTTGAAGTAGTCGAAGTCCGCGAGACTGGGCTCGGTTTTCAGGACCTTCCCCGTCTTGATCTCTTTGCCGTAGAACTTGCTTGAGTCCACGCAGAACGCCACCTCCACGGCCTGGCTGTTCGTGGTGGACCGCGTGCTGACGTCGTAGTGGCGCTCCGTGCCGGTGGCCGTCCAGCCGCCCTTGATCCAGGCGTTGATCTGGGTCTCCGCGTAGTGAAGCCCGTCACCTGTGGAGTACGTGACGACGGCTGCGTCCTTGGTTGTGCGTTCGTCGATGCCCCGGTAGATGGCGCGGAGGAAGTTCGCTGCATCCTCCATCGCCTCCGCCTCGTTCTTGTCCTTCGGCTTGTCCCAGTCGAAGACCATGGTCAGATCCATGTCCTTGGGCAGCGACACATCCACGCCGTCCGGCTTGTCCTCCGCCGGTGCTCCCGAGGCGGACGCCGAGGCCTTCGGTGACTCCGATCCCTGGTCGGCGCCGGCGATCTTGTCGTTGTCGCTGGCGTTGTCGTCCCCGCTACCGCAGGCCGTCAACAGCAGTGCCGCCGTCGCCGCCAGCGCGGCAGCAACGGGCAAAGAGCGGCGCTTCACAGTGAACTCCCCGTGAGAAATAAGTTCAGGCAAGAGGTCTGACGGTATCGGTGGGGTTCTGGGTTTCGCCACAGCGAACTTGCCTGTGAAGGGGGGCAATTCCGGTCGTATGGGGGCGCTTGTGGATGTGACCTGTGTCCTGATCTTGCCCGAACGGGCGACGCCCTCGGACGCGTTGTGGGAGGGGCGTCCGAGGGTGCCGGGGTGGCGATGCGTTTCGCTTTGCTATCGCTGGGTTCTGCATCTCGGGCATGCGCACGGGGGATACGCCGAGGTGCGTGGCAGTGGTTCTGCCCGTCCGCCGGCCAGGATCTCGAGCTTGCCCCGGTCCTCGGTCACCGTTCCTTCGGCGTCGAGTTTGTAGACGCGCAGGGTGAGGCGGGAGCGGCGGCGCGTGCTGTCGATGAGATCGAGTACGTCCGTCTGGGGCGGGTAGTGCACGGCGCATTCCGGGCAGGCGTAGACGTTGAAGCCGGGGCCCGTCGGGGCGTGGACCTCGTGGACCAGGACCGGTTCCCCCGTGGTGCGTTCGCAGCGGGCGCACATGCGGAGCGCCGGGCGGGTCATCGGGTGGCCGCCGGGAGTCGTACGCCGTGGATATGGGTCGGGCCTACGTCGATGCCGAGGGTGGCCAGGTAGGCGGCGCGGCGGCGTGCGCGTTGGAGGCGGGGGGCTGGTGGGGTGGGGATGTAGCGGAGGGGTGGTAGGGCGCCGAGGCGGTGGCGGCCCCGGGGGTCTGGGGTGAACAGGGTCAGGATCCAGGCGAGGGCCCGGACGGTAAGGTCCAGCATGTCGACGCTCCTTCTTCAGCGTGGGCCATGCCCCGGGACGGCTCCACCCGTCGCCGGGGTCTTCATTTTCCGTCGATCAGCCTACATTGCTGCGCATGTCAGTGCATAGCAGTGCGCAGCAATGCGTCCATCACTGCAGCTCAGGGCTGTTTTACGGTGGTGGTTATGGCAGCAGACAGAGGCGATTCACCGATCGACCCCAACAAGATCGCGTACGTCTATATGCAGGTGGCTGACCACATCGCTGCCCGCATCGCGTCCGGAGAGCTGCGGCCGGGGGCGCGGCTGCCCGGCGAGCGGGATCTCGGCTCCGAGTACGGCGTCGCCTACCTGACCGCCCGCCGCGCCATCCGTGAACTCCGCGAACGCGGCCTCGTAGTCACCCTCCCCGCCAAGGGCACGTTCGTCGCGTACCCCGCCGAGCCGGACAGCTCCGCAGACAACGAAGGTGGTCAGTGATGGTCATGTGCCCGGGGTGCGGCAGCACCGAGGTGGCGACGGTTTCGCAGGCCCGCAGCGGTAAGGGCGCGATGCGCGACGATCTGTTCGGTCGGCTGGCGCCAGGGCCGGACAAGACCGGTGACGGATGGCTGCACTTTCTGGAGGGCATGGTGCTGACCGGGATCGGTATCGCCCTCGCGTACACGGGCGTTCAGCAGGACAAGCCCCTGTACATGGGCGGCGGTGCGCTGCTCGCTCTCGTCTGTTTCCTCGGGACCTTCGTGGTCGTTCGCGACGACCGGCGGGAGAAGGCCGCTGCCGAGGCCGGGATTCCGCGCGCGGAGCGGCTGTGGCGGCCCGCTCACTACTGCTACGGCTGCACCTCCGTGTTCTGCCCGGGCGGCACCCCGTGGCAGGGGCTGCTCACCCCGGAGCAGTTCAAGAAGCTGGTGTGGACCGAGGCCGGTTACGCCGACCAACTCGTGGTGGGGGACAAGGCGAAGGACGCGGAAATCCCGGCCGGTGTGTTGCCGGCGCGGAACTGACTCGGCGCGGCCCCCTCGGGGGCGGGGCACGCCACGGCGCGTCAGTGTTACTGGAGGCTGACCTTGTGCTCATGCATGGGATTCGCAGGGCAGCTGAAGATGTTCAGTGATCCGCCCCTGCCCACCGTCACTTGTGTGGGGGTGTTCGCTCCATGCGCGCCGATGAGTTTCCGATCCTCCAGCGGGACCCAACTGTTCGTACCACTCCACTCGGTGGAGCCGATGGTCAGTAGAAGTGCCATGGGTGTCCCGCACGAGCAGATCGTCGGATGTGGGCCGGTCACACCCCAGGTTGCGTAGCCTCCCACTTTCCAGCCCGGCGCGATGGAATGGTCTCCGTCGTAGGTGAGGAAGTGCCCCTTGTCCGCGGACTCTTCGTCGGTCTGTTCCTCGGCTTCCTCTTCCCATTCCTCGATACGCACCCGCAGGTCTTCGGGCAGAAGCTCGCTGAATGCGTGCTCCAACACCTGCTCCGGGTCAAGGGTGCACGGTTCGGGCACATAAGCGGCATCGCCAACCACTTGTGGGAGCGGCGGGTGCAGCAGAGGAGTGCACCCGGATGCCGTGCGCCACAAAAGGGTGAGGCCGGGAGTGGCTTGTTGGCCATGGGCGCTGAACGGGCACCACAAGACCTGAAGAAGGTCCCGCCCATCGGGAACGATGAGGTCGGGAATGTCTTTGGCGAAGAGTTGGGCTACAGCCAGAAGGGGAACGGGGTCGGTCCCTCCGAGGCCGGGCACCGTGTACTCGGTCTCGAGAGACGCCAGTAGCTCCCGCTCCTCGGCCGAGGGGCCGACGTCGGGAGCGCCGCTCCATGCTTCGTCGAGAATTCGGCGCCAGCGATGGATGTCGGCTACGCGTCGACCCGAGTCTCGCTTGTGTGCTGTTCGGCACATCGGCCAAGGCTCGTCCGTCGGCCACAGGAACGGCCCCCCGACCGAGCTCTCGAACGGTCCCGGCGTTCCGGGGCGCGGGTGCAGCCGAGTGCACGTGCTGCGGTGACCGGACAACTCGGGGAACTGGGCTTCGACGTCGATCGGCCTGGGCGAGGTGGTGCGGGTCAAGGTGGTGTCACTTCCTGAGCAGGGCCGCCGCATCCTCCTGGGAGATCTCCATCAGCGCCTCGTGCACGTACGACTCCACGTCATCCACGTAGGGCGGCACATCGGGGCGGCGGGAGCAGAAGGTGACATGTGCGGTGAGGAGGTCGTCGTTCGAGCCTCCCTCGGACAGGGAGATGTAGGCGAGTACCGGCCACTGACTGCTCGGCGGCACGGCCAGCAGGGCGGTGCAGGCATAGCCGAGGGAACGACGCAGCAGTGTTCCGAGCCGCTCGGAGCCGGAGTCCGGGAGGTCGTAGTCCATCATGCCGCGGCCGTTCACCGTCGCCTCGTAGTGGACGACATCCTCGAACTCCGTGCGACCGGCCCCGGAGTAGCCGGACTTCAAGGCAGTCAGAAGTTGTGCGCCGTCGTCCACGGTCCAGCCCGCATGGGCGACGGCGCGAAACTGGTGCGGCACGTCCTCCTCGCGGGCGTGGGGCTTTACCGCCCCGAGGAGCCCGGACATTCTGATGTTGTTTCTCACGACTTTTCGCCCATTGCCGACTCGCACCCCAGAATGTTAAACAGAAACGATCATCACGCCTTTCTCCAGAAGAGACACCCCGCCTCCAGAGAAGTGGACCTTTGCGCTATGGGGCGGGTCGATGAAGTCCACCCTGCGTCTGTATTGGTCAATCCAATCAAGCGTAATATGGGAGCGCTCGTCTGGATTATCAGAAAGAGAATCGGCATCAAATAGTTGACCGGGTCGCACTACTCCACCTATGCAGCGGACAATGCAGGTGGCCGACATGGAGTCCGCCTCTTCCACTGCGTAGATCTGCAGCTTCCCTGGGTTGCGATCATCCATGCCTGTAAGCCTCCGCTACGAAGCGTCACTGATGCCGCCATATGTTTTCACGTTCGGTACCTGGAATCCCAAAAGATGCGGCCGAGCAGCTGAAGGCGGCGGGCGGCGGTCCACGCCAACCGCCCCGCCCCCGAACGGACATCAGCCCATCCAGGCACGGGGCGGCGGCCCGAACCCTCAGCCGGTCACCTCGGTAGGTCACCTCAGCCGGTCACCTCAGCCCGTCAATGCCCCCGGCACCGGCTCACATCGATCCGCACGATCTGCGGGTCGTGATCGCTCGCCTGGTCCGCGAACTCCGCGTTGATGTGGACCACGTCGTAGTCGAAGTGGGTGACCGCGGGGGTCGTCAGTGTGTGGTCCAGGGTCTGGGAGTTGCCGTCGTAGACGTAGGTGTAGCGCTCCGCGGGCGGGAGGGTTGTGATCAGGGGACGGAGGACGCCCCCGGACGTCAGCGTCGTCACCGTCCGGGAGAACTCGAAGTCGTTCAGGTCGCCCAGGACCACCGCCTTGGCGTCCTTGTCGGCCGCCAGCAGGGACTTGACGAAGGTGTTCACCTCCGCCGCCTGTGCCGCGCGCTGGGTTTCCGAGCTGCGGGCGGGCTGCTGGTAGCGGCCGTGGAGGGGCTGGTCGCCGCCCTTGGAGGTGAAGTGGTTGGCGATGACGAAGACCGGTTCGCCGTGGAAGACGAACTCGCCCACCAGAGGCTTGCGGCTGCTGTCCCAGGCGTCGCTCGTCGGGTTGATACGGCCCGGGGAGTACGTCAGGTGAGCGCCCTTTCTCGTCTTCACCACGCTCGTCGCCGTCGTCGCGTCGCCGCCCGCGCGGTCCGTGAAGGAGACCCGCTTGGGGTTGAAGAGGAACACCTGGCGGATGTTGCCGCCGGGCTCGCCGCCGTCCTGGTTGTTCTCGGGGGCGATGTAACGCCAGGAGTATCGGGGGCCGCCGGCCGCGCGGATCGCGGTGGTGAACGTCGTCAGCGTCGCCTCGGACGTCAACGTGCCGTCGTTCGTCGCGCCGTTGTCGTCCTGGATCTCCTCCAGGGCCACGATGTCGGGGGAGTTGAGGTTCACCGCGACGCCTGCCGCCAGGCGGTCGAACTTCTCCTGGGGGTCCAACGCGTCCAGGTTCTCCACGTTGTACGTCGCCACCGCCAGTTCGTCGCCCTTCTGGCGGCGGGTCACCTCCTGCTTCAGCCCCTCGGAGACCAGCGTTCCGAGCTGCGTGGCCTGGAGGATGTAGCCGCCGTACGTCGAGTAGTCGAGCGGGCCGGTCGTCGTGCCGGACAGCTCGTCGCCGACGTTCGCCACCGGGCCCGTCGTGTCCAGCGACGCCACCTTCACCCGGCCCGAGTTGGGTTCGTCGTAGGCGGTGTAGAGGGTGCCGCCGCGCTTCGTCGGGTGCTCGTCGGGCTTGACCGTCACCCACAGTTCGTCGTACGCGTCCGTCGCGCCGACCACGCGCGCGTCCGTGAACGTCGTACGCATGCCCTCCAGGGACTCGTAGAAGTCCAGGGCGTACGCGCCCGGTTCGAGAGCCGGCGCTTCGATGCTGCCTCCGTCCGCGTCGGGCGTGTACGCGTCCGGGACCGTCGTCCCGTCCAGCTTCACCGGCTCCGGGAGGGCGTTGCCGGACGAGACGACCGTCGCCGTCGGGCCGGTGATCTCCGTGACCGACTGGCTGGTGCTGCTCGGGTGGTACTCGGTGACCCGGCCGGTGACCAGCACCGAGTCGCCGACCGCGACCGTCGGGGTGGTCGAGCCCGTGTAGACGAAGACGCCCTCGCTGGTACGGGCGTCGGTGTCCGCCTGCGGGTCCTGGATCCAGTAGCCCTTCGATCCGCTCGTGCGGACGCCGGTCACGATGCCGGGGACACGGGTGACCGCCTTGCCGGCGTACGGCGAGAGGCGCGTGGTGCCCTGGATGTCGTGGACGCGGACGGTGCCCGGGTCCGTCGTACCGCCACCGCCACCGCCTTCGCCGCCGCCCGAATCCGGGCTCTGACCCGCCGAGTTGACCGGAGTCGGCGTCCCGGCGGTGAGATCCGTGGCGTTGTCGTCCGTGTCGGCCAGGGAGTCGGCGCGGGCGACCGAGGCGGTGTTGGAGGCGCCGGTCGCGGGGCCGCCGCCCTCGCGGACGACCGCGGTGCCGTAGCCCACGACGTCGAGGACCCGGCTGTCGGCCGTGCAGTCCGCGGCGGTCTTGCAGGTCAGCGCGGTGGTGCCGGAGACGAGGGCGATGGTGCCGGTGGTGGCGCTCATCGCGACGGAGCCGGTGGCATCGGGGGTGGGCAGGGCCGTCGTACCGCCGCTGCCGGTGCCTTCGCCGACCAGGTAGTGGCCACCGGCGGCGAGCGAACCGCTGAGGGCGGTGACCTGCCACTGCGAGCTCGCGGAGGCGGCGCCCGGCAGGTACTGCACGCTGTAGGCCGACAGGTCGAAGACCTCGGAGCCCGCGTTGGCGAGCTCGACGAAGTCCCGGGTCAGGGTGGCTCCCGAGTTGCCTCCGCCGCCGTACACCTCCGAGATCACCGCGGTGGCCGACGGGGCGGCGACGGCGGTCCAGGCGGGGAGGGCGGTCAGGGCGAGCGCGCCCACCGCCCCCACGGCTATCAGCGGGTAGGCGGCGCGGCGGGCGCGGGGGCCTCGTTCCGCGTGCGGGCTGCTTCCCCCGCGAGAGCTGCTTTCCTCGTGGGGTCTTCCTTCGGGGCTGGACACGCTGGCGGTCTCCTCGGATCGGGCGTCGGACGGCGGGTGCGACAACGCGCCTTCGGTCGGCGGTACTTGTGGCGGGGGGGCGTGGGGGGACCGTGGGGAGTCGGCTCAAGTTACGCGCGTAGAAGTGGGGGCGCCAAGAGGGCGGAGGTTAAATCCTGGGAACAGGTGGGTGCGGCGCAGCCGGCGGGATCGGGAGTACGGGGCTGAGATGGCAGGCAGTCGGTTTCGGGTGCGGGACGGGTTCGGGATCGCCGGGGGTGTCCTCTTTCTGGTTGCCCTCCTGGCCGTACTCCTGCTTGTTCTCGGAGTCGGGCGGGGGCTCGCACGGGAGGCGGTCCCGGTGCTGGTGGACGTACCCGGCGGGGCGTGGGTGGCCGGGGGTGCGTTGGGGATCGTGAGCGTGCTCGGCTGGATCGGAGGGGCCCTGGTCTTCGGGGCCGGGGCCGCGAAGAAGGCGGGCGAAGGGCAGCCGTTGCGGCTCGCCCGGGCCTTCGGGAGTGCCGTCTGCTGGGCCGCGGCGCTCGGGCCGGCCCTGTTGCTGTTCAGCGGGCTGCCCAGCAGGAACTGCCGCTCGTACACGTGCGAATACCTCCCGGGGACCGGCACCGCCTTCCTCGCCTACGCCGTCACCGCGGGGCTCCTCGGTCTGCTCTGTGACCGCCGGCGTCGGGCCCTGGTCGAGGCCGGGGAGGCGGAGCGGCGGGGGCGGCGGCGCGCGCTGCGCAAGAAGGGCAAGGGGGAGAGTCGGGCGGCGCGGTAGCGGTAGCGGGCCGTGGGTGGATGCCGCGCGGGCGTCCGGCGTGCGCTAACGTCCCCCGCCATGCGTATGCACAGTGGGGTACGGCTGGTGTTGGTGCCGGGCGCCCAGGGGGTGGTGGGGGCCGTTGTGCGGCGGGTGCGGGTTCGTCGTGGCTTGTCGCGCAGTTCCCCGCGCCCCTGAAGGCAAAGGCGGCTGCGCCGGCCTTTGCCTTCAGGGGTCAGGTTCCCCCTGCTGGCCGGCCCCGACGGCGAGATCCTCGCCGAGCCTCCGGGGGCGTCCGCGCAGGGCTGGCGGGCCGTGGCCGGGGACTGCTTCGCGAAATCGGTCGGCGATACGACCGGGTATCTGACGGTCTGGGGGCCGGACGAGGGGACCCTCCAGGTCGAGATCACCGCGGATCGGGAGGACAGCCGCTGGTGCGAGTGAAGTGCCCCCTCGTCAGCCTTGCCGCCGGCAGCGCGGTACGTCTGGCAGCACGCCGGGAGAGCGGCACGTCTCGTGTCAGTGGGCGAGTGCCGACTCCCGCACCTTGCGGCCGAGCTTGGTGTAGCCCTCGGGGGCTGCGGACAGCAGGTCGTCCTCGTAGTACGGGGTGCGTTGCGAGTCGTCGTCCGGGGCCGGCAGGGTCAGGAGCAGGGCGGGATAGTCGTTCGGGGCCGTGTCGTTGAGGCAACGGTCGCAGAGCGGGAGCATCCTGCGACGGTTGCCCTCCGTCGACACCCGTACGTGGCGGCTGGACTTCGCCGGGCCGTGCAGGGGGTTCACGCCGCAGCAGCGGGTGGTGTCTTCGTCCGCGAGGGCGGCGCGGGTGGCCCGGGCGAGGACGATGATCACGACGAGGGCGGCGGGCCGAAGGACGTCGAGGTCCTCGCCCGAGCCGCCCGCTGCGGAGGCTTCATCGACCAGCACCATCGTCGCCTCGTAGCGGTCGAGGGACCGGGCGTCCGCGGTCTCGCCGGTACCGAAGGCGGTGGTCATGGCGCGGATCTCGGTCGTCGCCGTCTCGCGCAGATACGACAACGACGGCGCCGCCGGGGAGACCTGGGGCAGCATCGCGGTCGGGAGCGGCTCCGGATTGCGGCGCCGCAGCAGCACGCGGACGATGCCCAGGACGGCCGCCGCGAGGCCGAAGAACAGGAGCGCGGCGAGGACGCCCAGGAACAGGCCCGACCAGAACTCGCCGTAGTAGAGCGGGCGCAGCTCGTCCTCGGCGATCGGGTCGGTGGCCGGGTACGGGTCGCCGGGGGTGGTCGGCTCGTCGGTGCGGGCGGTCTTGTCGAGGATGACCATCAGGTCGTCGAGACGTTCGCCCAGGAGGTGGTCGTCGGCCTCGTCCGCCTTCGAGTCCCCGTACGAGATGGACTCCGGGAGGTCGAAGAAGGCGCTGTAAGTGTCCAGTGCCAGACCGTAGTTGAAGACGTTGATGTAGCCGTCCAACGGGCCGGCGACGATGAAGACACCGTCCTTGCCGCCGAGCTTGTCGCGGACCGCCGCCGTGAACGCCTCCTCGTCGCCCTGGGACTCGTCCTCGTAGATCTGCGGGACCAGCACGACGAAGACCGGGCCGCCGCCCTTGGAGGAGCTGAACTTCTCGATGCGGCCGTGAAGTTGGGCCAGCTGTGCCGTGTCCAGTACCCGGGGGCTCTCCGGGTCCGCGTACACCGGGTCCTCGGCCAGGCCCTTCGCGACCCGGTCGAGGCGGGCGTTGAGGTCGATCGCCCGGGGCGGGGGTGAGGCGCTGGACCTGGTCTGGTCGAAGACGAGGGGGGCGGTGAGGGTGATCGCTAGGGCGGTGGCCAGGGCGAGTACGGCGAGGATCCAGCGTCCGGAGGACTTCGACTTCCCCTTCGCCTGCTTGTCCTGCTTGCGGGGGGCCGCTCCGGGGCGGCGGCGCCACCATCGCCGTACATAAGGAACCAGCAGGAGCATCAGCAGGGGTACGCCCGTGATCGCCATCCCCGTGAGGGTCGACTGGTTCTCGCGGTCGGACGGGCCGATGTACAGGTCGGCCGGTTCGTCGCCCGCGTTGTACTTCTCACGTGCCGACTCGGCGCGGGCCGCGGCCTTCTCGGCGCCCTGCGCGATGGCGTCGGTGAAGCGTTCGAAGCTGCGCAACGGGCCCGCGTCGTAGGGGAGTTCGTAGAAGGCGACGGTCGCCGCGTCCGCCGCCGGGGCCTTCACCCCGTACGCCTTGGCCTCCGTAACCGTCGACTCGTCGATCAGTACGTACAGGCCGTCCTTGCCGAGGCGGTCGTGCACCGCGTCGAGCAGTCCCACGCCGGTGGTGGCCTGGGCCGGGAGAACGAGGACGTAGGTCGGTACGCCGGTGCGCTGGGCGACTTTCGCGAAGTCAGGGGCGGTGGACTGCGGTATCTCGCGGGGGAGTTGGTCGGTGACGTAGACCGGGTCGGTGCGGAGCTGGGCGGCGAGATAGGCGGCCTGGGTGTCCGTGGAGGTGACGGACGGGGCGGCCTGGGCGGCGGTGCCGAATGCCGTGATGAGCAAGGCGAGGAGAGTGAGGAGGGTGAGAAGCCGGGCTCTGATCGTGCCGTTCGTCTTCGCAGCCGCCCTCATTGCCGTGCGCCCCCGTTCCCCGCCTGCTGCCACGCGCGGCACTCTACTGGGGGACTTCGCTAGTGCGAAACGACGTCCTGCGGCGGCGAGAGGTGAGTGAGCAGCCGTTCTCCGTCTGGGGAGGTGAGCCGGCACCAGGAGCCGTCCGTGAACACGATCCGGAAGTCGCGTCGCGCGGTGCTGAACCTTCTACGGTCCACGGTGGCGATGCCGCTCAACTCGGTTTCCCACAGCACCTCTTCCCAAGGGTCCGTCGGATCGTCGAGGGCGCCCAGGACGAGGAGGCGGCGGTCGGTCAGTACGGCGTGGGTGACGTCCGTGTCCGGGCGGCGGGCGGGGTCGAGCTGCCAGGGGAGGGTGCGGGCGAGGGTGCCGGGGGCGGCCCACAGGACGGGGAAGTCCTGGGTCTCGTTCTCGGGCTCGTCCGGTTCGCCGAGGGACTCGGAGGCGCTGGGGCCGACTCCGGTGCCGCCGAGCACCGCGGCGAGGGCGATGAGCGCGAGCGCGAAGACGACCTGTGCGGTCGCGCCCAGCGCGATGATCACCCTTGAACGGAGCCGGTACGCGGGCCCTGCCGGCCAGCCGGGCAACTCCGTCTGGATGTCCCGGCGCTCGGCGTCGCGGAACCAACGTCGCCCTGCCACCCGGTCGGCGGCGCCGGTGGCGAAGGAGACGGGGGCGCGGGCGAGTTCGTGCTCGCCGGGGGCCGGCTGCCAGCGGTGCGCGGCGCGGGAGGGGGCTGCCATCGGGACTCCTCGCATGACCCCGGTGCGGCGCGGTGCGGTGCGGTGCAGGGCTCGGGTTGGGCGGGTGTGCTCGGGTTCGTGACCGTGATCCTAAGCAGGGGAATCGCGCTGATGAGCGGGGTGGGGGAGGGGCGGGCGGGACTTGGGCCGGGCATGGACGGGTGTTTGCCGGAGCGTGGTGATGCCGTGGCGTCCCTGTGATTCCGGGACGCGCACGGAGTGCCTCAGCGGCGCAGCTCCTCGATGTCCTCGCTGAACGTCGGGAACTCCGCCCTGGCCTCGGCGATGATCGTGCGCGCGGGGCGGCGGGGGGTGGTGGCGTGGGCCTCGGCGAGCGCGGTCAGCAGCGCGTTCGGGCGGGAGGGGTGCTCGTCGTACTCGACGGCCTCCATGGGGCCTGTGCCGTTCGCCAGGACCCAGAGGAAGTCGGAGAGACAGCCTGCCACCACAACGCGTCGTACGGCTCGATTCGAGGGACCAGGCCGGTATCAGTCCCCGGCATCCGCGAACAGGTCCTCGGCGGCGTCGGCCGTCACCGCGCGGGTGAGCCAGGTGCGGAGGGTGTCCAGATCCGTGCAGGTCGTGATCCGCTCGCGCGCGGTGTCAGGGATGTCGAGGCCGCGTTCGGTGAGGATCAGGAGGATGTCCTCGGCGCGGCTCTCTGCGCGCAGACGCTGGGAGGTCTCGGAGCGGAAGAAGGAGAGGTCGACTGCCATCAGATGCCTCCAGGTCTCGGCGGCCAGGGCTTTGCCGAGGCCGAGTTCGGTGAGCTCGGCGAAGATCCTCGCGGTCTCCTCGTCGATGGTCTTCAGGGCGACAGCCAGGGCTTTCAGTATGGCAGGGACGTTCGGGTCCTTGGCGTGCGTGATGGCGCTGAGTGTCGCGAGCGGGATGTCCCGGGCGGCGGCTGAGGGGTCCGTGATGGCGGGGACGTTGTGCGGGCCCAGAACCAGAGGGCGGAGGGTGAGTGTGGGCCAGTACGACGGGCCGATGGCGTAGGGTTTCGCGGCCCACTCGGCCATGCTCCTGTCCTGGCACGTCACGAGGAGGACGGGCGGAATGCCGTACTTCTCGCGCAGGTGCGCGACGTAATAGGCCCAGCTGCCGGGCTTTCGGGGATCCTTCTTCCCCTGCGCCTCGACGATCAGGAGATGACTCTCGCCAGACGCGGTGTCGATCCTCAGGAGGGTGTCCACGCGCCGTTCCGTGGGCTGGATCTCGGTGAGGTCCGTGGGCATCAGGGACACGGCGACGGGGTCGGGGAAGGGGAGATCGAGACGCCGGAAGGTCCGGGCGAAGACGCCCGGGTCCTCCTGGAAGATGCGGTGCATCGCCTCGTGGGATGAGCTGACCATGTGGTGGACGGTAGGGGGACGCGGCCACCGTGATCCCGCGTAGGGCGTTGGATCACCCGGTGGGGTGAAGTGTGATCAGCTCAGCTTCTTGTTCTGGGCCTTGACCAGGTCGGTGGGGACCTTGGCGGAGCCGGACCGGCCCTGCATGAAGCCGCTGGTGTCGATCGAGAAGTAGTTGACGATCGTGTCGCCGAAGCGGAAGGTCTGGGTGCGCATGGTCTGTGTGCCCTTGTAGCTGACGGTGGACGCGGTGGCGATCGACTCGTCGGCGGCTGCGTCCGGGAACGGCGTCTCCTTCTTCACCGAGGTGTAGGGGGTGCTCGCCTTGTCGGACTTGGCGGTGTAGCCCGCTGTGCACGAGGAGACCGCCTCGGCCAGGCCCTTCATCGCGGCTTCGGCCTTGCCCTCGGTGTAGGTGGCGAGGGTGATGTAGTTGTACGCGAAGGTTCCGTCGTTGGCGACGTGGACGACCGAGGCCTCGGGGTCGCCGAGGGGAAGGTAGTTGGTCGCGTACGCCAGCGGCGCGCAGGACGCCTTGTCGACGCTCATGTCCTCCTGGGTCTCGGCCATGGCGTCGCCCTTGGCGGGTTCGTCGACGGTGTAGTCGGGGGCCTCCGCCTTCGTGACGAACAGCTTCGTCAGCTCCTTCACCGGGTCCACCGCGGGCTTCGCCTGCGAGGCCGTCGTCTTCGGCCCGGCGGTGGTCTTCGCGTCCGAGCCCCCGTCGCCTTCACCGTCGCCGCACGCCGTCAGCGTGGTGAGGGACAGGACGGTCAGCAGGGGCAGGGCGAGTGCGGCTCGCTTCATGGTGGGGGCTCCTTGGTGGGGGGTGCTTGGTCTTCGGTGGGGGTGGGGGAAGGCGCGCTGTCGTGCTAGTCGTTCAGCAACTTCCGGAGGGCCGGTGACAGTTCGGGCACCCGCGCCCCGGCCGCCTGCGCCGCGATGACCGACCGGACGTACTGCACCGCCTCCGCGCGCAGCCGTGTCTCCTCGCTGCCGTGGTGGCTGCCCGCGAGCCAGATGCCGATCGCCACGGGGATCAGCACGAGGGCGGCGTAACCGATCGGCTCGGTCTGTGACCAGGCCCAGGCCGCACCACCCGCGCCCGCGAAGAGCAGCAGCCAGCCCGTCTCGTCGTGCCAGCCACCGGAGGACGCGAGGCGTTCGTACTCGGTGACCGCGGCCGGTTTCGGAGGCACCGCGCCTCCGCTGGCACCCTGCGGGGAAGGGGCACCGGCGTCCGGGTACGACGGAATCGGCGTCGCCCCCTTCCCGCTCCCGCCCTCCGCCTTGCCCTCCAGCCACGCCGGCACATGCGCCGGCGGCATCCCGTGGGCCCGGGCCACGCCCAGGACCTCGCGGTAACCGGCGAGGGCGGGGTGCAGCAGTTCACGCTTCCAGTTCGCGCGGACGCGGGTGAGCGCGGCCACGGCCAGGATCAGGAGGGGGCCCGCCGCCAGTGCGGCCTTCGGACCGAGCGAGGGCGCCGACACCGCCACGAACGGCCACACCACGCACGCCAGCAGGGCGATACCGCCCGCCCACGCCAACGGCCTGTGCTGTGCCGCCGTCGCCGCCCGGCGCCGCTCCGCGAGCAACGCCGTCACCTGCCGGTCGTCCGTGTAGTCCACGCCGGTCCGCGCCCCGATCGCGCGCACCGCCTCCGCCACCCGGGGGTCCGACGCCAGCGCCGCCCCTCCGATCGGAAGAAGGACCGCTTCCATGCTCGCCATCGCCGTCATCCCGCCCCGTGTCCGTGAATCGAGCAAAGATCATGGCACGCCGGTTTTCCGGCCTCGTGAGCGAATCGTGCAGGCCTCATGGGCGGACCGTGACGAAAACCTCCGCGCGTGCGGGATGAGGTGGCTGTAATCGATTCACTCCCGCACAGCTCGCGGCCCTTCTCCGGCTCCCGCACAACTGGGCAACGCGCGCCCGAAGTTGCAGATGAATAACGAGGAGCAGGGTGAGAAGCGTGACTCCGAACGCGCCTTGAGGGGCTTATGTGCGGCTGATACGGTGCCATGGCTTGACACTCACCCCAGCGATCGCTATCCGCGCAGATCGAGCAGCGGCGGGTGAAGTGTCCTAATTTGCAGAGAATTTGGCAGACAATTTTCTTGGGTGTACGGGGAGCGGTTGCGTGAAGATCCAAGAGCGTACGGGGGCGGGTCAGGGTCGTTCCGCCGCTCCTGCTCAGCCGTCGGTCGGCGACCGGCTTCCCACGCCGCCTCGCGAGCGCAAACCGGCGCTGGCGGCGCTGGCGGTGCTGCTGATCCTGGTCGGTGCGCTGGGGGCGACGATGCTCGTGCTCCAGGCCGGTGACCGGATCGAGGTGGTCAAGGTGACGAAGGAGATCCCGGCGGGCGGATCGGTCACCGACAGCAACGTGACCTCCGTCATGGTCGCCGAGGACAGCAGCATCCACTACGTCAAGTGGTCACTGCTGGATGACCTGAAGAAGCTGAAGGCCGTCAGCACCATCCCGGCGGGCGCCGTCGCCGTCGGGGAGATGTTCGGTGACAAGGTCGGCGCCACCCAGGGCAAGACCCTCGTCGGCGTCTCCCTCAAGGCAGGCCAGTTCCCGGCTGACATCAAGGTCGGGGACACCGTCGCCGCCTACCGCGTCACCGAGGGCGGATCCGGCTCCGGCGGCAACAGCTCCGCGTCCGCGACCGGCGGCAACTCGCTGATCGTCGACAACGCCGTGGTGAGCACCGTTCCGGCCGCGAGCGGTGACGAACTCGTCGGCAGTACGAACTCGTCGTACACCCTGGCCGTCGACAACGACGACGCCGGTGCCCTCGCCCAGGCCGCCGCCAACAACGAAGTCGTCCTCGTCCTCGTCCCCAGCAGCAACTAGAAGGCGGCTCCCGACCCATGGCGCTCATCGCTCTCGCCGCCGACAAGGGCTCCCCCGGCGTCACCACCGCGGCCGTCGCCCTCGCGGCGGTCTGGCCGCGGCGGGTGCTGCTCGCCGAGACCGACCCGGCGGGCGGCGACCTCGTCTACCGCAGTGCCGCCGCGCACGGCGGGCCGCTCAACCCGAACACCGGCATGCTGTCCATCGCCGCCACCGCCCGCCGCGGACTCGTCCCCGACCAACTCTGGGACCACGTACAGCCGTTGAGCGGCGGGCTCGAAGTGCTCGTCGGACTCGGGAACGCCGAGCAGGCCGCCGGTCTCGCCGGACTGTGGCCGACCCTCGGGCACTCCTTCGCCTCGCTCGCCGAGTCCCCGCACGCCGCCGCCGACGTCATCGCCGACTGCGGCCGGATCGCCGGGGAGACCCCCGCGGCGGACCTGTTCCCGCACGCCGCCCTCGTACTGCTGATCAGCCGTACCGAGCCGGAGGCCATCGCCCGCGTGCGCGACCGTGCCGCCGCCCTCGGCAACAAGCTGCACGGCGGCGCGCGCGGTGCCGCGAGCCTGGGCACGCCGATGATCGGGGTCGTGCTGATCGCCGACACCAACAGCGCGGCGAAGATCGCGGGCCAGGTCAACGACATGCTCGTGCACGCCCAGACCGGCGCCCGCGTCGTCGGCACCATCGCCGACGACCCCACCGGCGCCGACCAGTTGGCCGGCCGTAAGCGCGGGCGGCTCGACAAGTCGCTGCTCATCCGCTCGGCCCGCAAGGTCACCGCGGACCTCTACCAGCAGTACGGCGCCGCCTGGACCGTACCCACGCAGGCCCAGCACGGTCAGATGCACGGCGAGATGAACGGCCATGCCGGAGCCGGCCGATGACCGCTGTCGACCATCAACTGGTCAAGCGGTTCCGTCAGGAGGCCGGCGACCGGATCTCGGAGCAGCGGCGCCAGGACCAGGTGTCCGGCGTCACCCCGATGTCCCCCGAGGACGAGCGGCACTACGCCCGTGCGGTCATAGCCCAGATCCTGGAGGACCACGCCCGCACCGAGATCAACGCCGGGCGCACCCCTCTCGACGCGGAGACCGAGGAGCAGTACGCCGCCGCGGTGCACGCCGCGCTCTTCGGCGTCGGACGGCTCCAGCCGCTCCTCGACAACCCGGACGTCGAGAACATCGACATCAACGGCTACGACCAGGTCTTCGTCGGCTACTCCGACGGCCGTGAGGTCACCGGCGACCCCGTCGCCGAGTCCGACGAGGAACTCATCGAGCTCATCCAGGTGCTCGGCGCGTACTCGGGTCTGTCGTCCCGCCCCTTCGACTCCGCCAACCCCCAGCTCGACCTGCGGCTCCCGGACGGTTCGCGTCTGTCGGCCGTCATGGACGTCACCCGGCGCCCGGCGCTCTCCATCCGTCGCGCCCGTATGGGCAAGGTCTTCATCTCCGACCTCGTCGGCAACGGCACGCTGAGCCCGGAGGTCGCGCACTTCCTCGCCTGCGCGGTGCGGGCCCGCAAGAACATCATGATCGCGGGCGCGACCAACGCCGGAAAGACCACCCTGCTGAGGGCCCTCGCCAACGAGATCCCGCCGCACGAACGACTGATCACCGTCGAACGCGCCCTGGAGCTCGGGCTCGACACCTTCGCCGACCTCCACCCCAACGTCGTCGCCTTCGAGGAACGCCTGCCCAACTCCGAGGGCCAGGGCATGATCTCGATGGCGGAACTCGTCCGCCGTTCCCTGCGTATGAACCCCTCCCGCGTCATCGTCGGTGAGGTCCTCGGCGACGAGATCGTGACCATGCTCAACGCGATGTCGCAGGGCAACGACGGCTCGCTGTCCACGATCCACGCCAACAGCTCCAGCGAGGTCTTCAACCGTATTTCCACGTACGCGTTGCAGGCCTCCGAGCGGCTGCCCATCGAGGCCAGCCAGATGCTGATCGCGGGCGCCGTGAACTTCGTCGTCTTCATCCAGCGGCGCAACAACTTCCAGTCGGGCGGCCGCCTCCAGCGCTCGGTCACCTCCATCCGCGAGGTCAACGGCGTGGACGGCCGGGTGCTGTCCAGCGAGGTGTTCGCCGAGGCGCACGACGGCCGGGTCGTGCCGCACGCGCCCATCGCGTGCGTGGAAGACCTGATCGCACAGGGCTACCGGCCCACCGGAGCGTGGGGGTGACCATGACGACTCAGACCATGGCGGCTCAGGCCATGACGGCCCGGACGCAGACTCTTGCCGCACTCGACTCGCTCGGTTCCATGGGCGGGCTGTTCTCCACCGAGGTCCTGTTCTCGATCGCGTCCGGTGTCGCCGTCGGCGGTGGCATCGCGCTGTTCGCCATCGCCGTACGAGGGCTTCCGGCCAAGCCGGACCACGAGAAGCAGAAGGCCGCCGAGCGGGCGAGCGAGCTGATCCGGTTCGCCGGGCAGCGCGGCTCGCTCGCCGCCATCGTCGGCATCGTCGTCCTGCTGCTCACCCAGTGGGCGGTGGCCGGTATCGCGGCCGGTGTGCTCGTCTTCTTCTGGGACCGCCTGTTCGGCGGTGCCGGCGAGGAGCGCGCCGCGATGAAACGCGTGGAGGCGCTGGCCGGCTGGACGGAGTCGCTGCGCGACACCATCGCCGGCGCGGTCGGCCTGGAGCAGGCCATCCCGGCGTCCGCACGCGCCTCGGCGCCCGTGCTGCGCCCGCACCTGGACGCGCTCGTCGACCGACTGCGTGCCCGCACGCCGCTGCCCGACGCGCTCCAGCACCTCGCCGACGAGATCGACGACGCCTCCGCCGACATCATCGTCGCGGCCCTCATCCTCAACGCCCGCCTCCGCGGCCCCGGTCTGCGCCAGGTGCTCGGCGCGCTCGCCAAGTCGGCGCGCGAAGAGGTCGACATGCGCAACCGCGTGATGGCCCAACGGGCCTCCACCCGGCGCTCGGTGCAGATCGTCGTCGCGGTGTCGGTCGCCTTCGTCCTCGGACTGTCCGTGTTCAACCGGGAGTTCGTGGAGCCGTACGGCACCGCGATCGGCCAGGTCGTCCTCGCCATCGTCTGCGGGCTGTTCGCCCTCGGCTTCTGGTGGCTGCGCAAGCTGTCGACGATCGAGACGCCCGAACGCTTCCTGGTCAAGGACGACGCTTCGGTCCAGTTCGTCCGCCCGCGCACGCCGTCCGCGCAGCAGCCGGTCCAGCCGTCGCAGGAAGAGGGGGTACGCCGATGAGTGACGTCACCATGCCGGTCGTCGTCGGCGCGGTCATCGGCCTCGGCATCTACGTCCTGGTCCGCGCCCTCATGCCGTCGAAGCGCAGCGCGGTCTCGCAGGTCGCGCGGATCGACGCGATGCGGGCCCGGGGCACGGCGTACGAGTCCGCGCGCGGCGCCTCCGATTCGGGCCGTCTCGGCTCGGTGCGGGCCGAAGTCGGCCAGCGCGTCGCCGAGTTCTATCTCCAGCAGGGCTGGGAGCAGCGCTCGCTGCGGGCGGACCTCGCGGTCCTGGACCGCAGCTGGGAGAAGTTCCTGGCGACGAAGGTGCTGCTGGCCACGGCGGGGCTGTTCTTCGGCCCGCTCATGTTCGCGATCGTGTGGACGCTGGCCATCGCCGACAGCCCGATCATCCCGGTCTGGCTGGCGCTGCTGTTCGCGGCCGTCTTCTTCTTCCTCCCCGACCTCGAGGTGCGCCGGGACGCCGCCGACAAGCGGCGCGACCTGCGGCGCGTGATCGGCGCCTATCTGGACCTGGTGTCGATGAGCCTCGCCGGCGGCCGCGGTCTGCCGGAGGCGCTGATGGCGGCGGCCGAGGTGTCGGACGGCTGGGCCACCCAGCGCATCCGCAACGCCCTCGCCGACGCCCGTATCACCGGCACCAGCCAGTGGCAGGCGCTGGGCCAGCTCGGTGAGGAACTGGGCGTGGAGGAGCTGAAGGACCTCTCGGCCTCCCTCGCCCTGGTCGCGGACGACGGCGCGAAGGTCCGTGAGTCGCTCGCCTCCCGCGCCGAGACCATGCGACACCGCGAGATGGCCGAGATCGAGGGCAGCGCGGGCGAGAAGTCACAGTCGATGCTCGTCGCCCAGCTGCTGCTGTGCGCCGGCTTCCTGGTGTTCCTGATCTACCCGGCCGCCATGCGGGTCTTCCAAGTCTGACGCCGCCTCAACCCTCGAAAGCCTCTGAAAGGACAACTGACCATGAACGAGCGGAACTTCAGCACGGGGATCCCGGCGGTGGACTTCCTCGTCACCTTCCTCCAGGGCCGCGTGCAGCGTGCCCGCTCCGGCGAACTCGACCGCGGTGCCTCCGCCGTCGAGTGGGTCATCATCTCCGCGGTCGTCGTGGCGATCGTCGGCGTGGTCGCCGCGATCATCAACCGGGCCCTGGAAGGCGGCGCCGAGAAGGTCGAGAACTGCATCAACGGCGCCAACCAGAGCGGCACCTGCTGAAGCAGCGGAATCGAAGAAGGTACGGGGGTCTGGTGCAGCGCATGCGGGCATGGGTACGCCGTCGGCGGGAAGCCGCGTCACGCGGCGACTCCGGCATGACCGCGATCGAGTTCGTGCTGCTCACCCCCGTCCTGTTCTTCATGATCTTCGCCACCGTGCAGTTCGCGCTGTACTTCTTCGCCGACCACGTGGCTCAGGCGGCCGCTCAGGCCGGTGCCCGCAAGGCGCGTGCCACGGCGCACGACGAGCCGGGTGCGTGGCGGGGCAAGGCGCGGGACGTGGTGGACGACTACATCAGCCAACTGGGCCCGAGCCTGGTGCTGTCACCGGACGTGGAGATGGTGCAGCCGGAGCAGAACACGGTGGGTGTGGAGATCACGGCACGGGTCCCGTCGGTCTTCCCCGGCCTGGATCTCACCGTGCACGCACAGTCGGTCGGTCCGGTGGAGCGGTTCGTGACGGAGGACGGCAACTAGATGTCCTCTCTCAAGCGCCGCCTGGCCGACGACCGGGGCCTGTCCGCCATCGAGGTCGTGATCCTGGCCCCGGTGATGATCCTCTTCATCCTCGTCCTGGTCGCTTTCGGGCAGATGGTGGAGGGGCGCGGCGCCATCGACGGCGCCGCCCGCGACGCGGCCCGTGCCGGCTCCCTCCAGTGGGACGTCGGCAACGCCATGGCGGAGGCGCGGAAGGCGGCCGAGGCCGACCTGACGGACGTCTGCGTCGGCCCGGTGACGGTGGACAAGACCAGCGCCGGCTTCGAGGACGCCGAGCTCTTCACGGTCGAGGTCAGCTGCCGGGTGAAGGGTCTGGCCATCGTCGGCCTGGACATCAAGACCACGATGTCGGGTTCCTTCACGGCCCCGCTCGACCCGTTCAAGAGGAAGGCGGGATGAGGAACTTGAGCGTTCCTGCCGCTGTCCGCACATGGCTGGACTCCCGCCGCGCCCACCTCGACGACCGCGGCTCAGGCGCCGGCGCGGTCATCATCTTCGCCCTCGTCTTCATCTCCCTCTCCGCCTTCGTGATCGACGGCGGCCTCTCCATCTCCAAACGGGAGCGCGCGGCGGACATCGCCGAACAGGCGGCCCGCTACGCCGCCCAGGACATCGACACCGACGCCCTCTACGAGAACGAGGGCGGCGAAGCACCGATCAACTACGAGAACTGCGACGCCCGCGTCAAGGCCTTCGCCCGCGAGATGGACATGTCCGGCGCGGACATCGCCGCCACCCACTGCGTGGCGGCGGACGTCGACCAGGTCCAGGTCGAGGTGCAGTTGACGTACTCGCCGGTGTTCGTCGGCATGTTCTACAGCGGCGACGTGGTCGTCCATGGGCAGGCGGTGGCGGAGAACGAGGTCGGCTGACGCCGTCGACCCGCCTCGCCAACCGACAGGCTCGTGATCACGCCGGACACGCCCAGATCTTCTCCGGACCCGAGTACGTCATCCTCCAAAGCGGCGTCTCCGATCGGTGGATGGTCGTGAAGCGAACGGGTCCCTGGTTCCGCTTGAGGAAGGACGACCTGCCGACCCTCGCTTCGATCTCCGGCTGCGGTCATTCCATATCGACTTCCCGTGGATCTCGGAAGTGATGTGGGTACAGGCTTCCGGAAGTCCTGGCGGCACTCGGGGTGGCCGATCGTTACGCGCCTGCGAGTGAGCTGGAAGACGTCGAGCAGGAGTTCGTGGACTCCCACCCTTCGAAACGTCTCCTCGAATACGTCGGCGGCGCCCCCTCGACGCTTCCGCAAGGAGCCCGTTCGCTTCTCGCCGATCACATGAAGAGCTACTTACCGGATCGACGTCCGCCTACGGCCTGCCACAAGCCCTCGGTCGCGTAAGTGGCGCTCAGCCACCACGCCTCCAACTTGTCCTGTACTCGCAGCCGTACCCGCATCCGTTTGAGCCACGGCGGCAGATCCCGGTACGGCACGAACGTCAGCGTGTCCCTGATGGCGTCCTCGGCGGTCCCTTGCAGACCCGCGGCCCGCAGCACGGCGTACAGCTCCGGCGTCAGCGCCCCGTTGAGCCGCGCCGCCACAGCCACCGCCGTGAACGCGAACCACCGCTGATCGCGGTCGGGCAACCGCGTCGCCCTGACGATCCGCGGCGACGCCTCCTCCAGCGAGCAGTTGAAGGCCAGCGCGATCACGGCCGTACCGAGCGGCCACTCACCGCGCTCGAACGCGGCGTCCACCTCGGCGGGGTCGGCGATGCCCGACACCCCCTCGCCGGTCTTCCAGTCGACCATCCCGTGAACCTAGCTCACACCCCGCCCAGCAAAGACGCCAACCCACGGTCAAGGGCCGGTTCCAGGGGCTCGCCGCCCGGTTCCATCACGGCGTACGAGCGGAGCAGGAACCGATGCAGCGCCGGCGTCTCGAAGACGACCAGCGCGACGCCCTCCAGGGACCGGAACTCGATGGCGGTGCGGGACGGGCCGCACGGGCGGACGTGGACGTTGCCGACTCCGGCCGGGCAGCCGAGGCCCTCTTCCAACAGGCCGCGGGCGAAGGTCCAGGTGACCTCCTCGCCGTCGAGGGAGATCCAGGGCGGGAAGACGAAGTGGACGGCCAGGGGGTCGTCCGAGGCGTAACGGAGGGTCACGGGGACCGCCAGCTCCTCGTCGTCCTCGGTGAGCAGACGCGCGCCGGTGGGCTGTTCCAGGGCGAAGTACATGGACGGGCTCCGATGTGGGGCTGGTTGGGCCGATACGTGTGTACGAGCGACTGGAGGGGTCTCTGATTACGTCGTTACGGGAGTGACGTGCGTCACTTTCTGTGATGGCTGAAACTTTGTTTGAATGTTTTGCCATCTAGCCTTGCAAATCCTTCCCCGCTCAGAGCAGGCCCCTGGAGCGTTTCGCCATGTCCGACGTTTCCACCGCCGTTTCCACCGCCGACTACGCCCGGATCTACGAGGAGCAGCAGCCGCGTCTCGTCGCGTATGCCCGCTCGCTCACCCGGAACGCCCACACCGCCGAAGACCTCGTCGCCGAGGCGCACTTCCGGGTGTGGCGGCGGCTGGCCGCGGGGCACAGGATCGACAACGTGCCGGCGTATCTGATGACGACCCTGCGGCACTTGGCGAGCGCCGCGGGGAGTGCCGTACGGGAGACCCCGCTGGATCCGCAGGCCGGCGAGCAGGCCGAGGCCGGGCGGCACGGGGACGATCCGGCCGAGCACGTGTCCTCCGTCGACATGGTGGTGCGGGTGCTGGGGCAGTTGCCCGAACGGTGGGTCAAGGCACTGTGGTTGGCCGAGGCGGAGGGGCAGCCGCTCGCGGCGATCGGGCCGCAGCTCGGGACCAAGGAGGGCGCCACCGCCGTACTGCTGCACCGGGCACGGGAAGGGATGCGGCTGGCGTTTCTGCGGACGCAGACCGGTGCGCCCGACGACCCCGCGTGCCAGGTGCACTGGGCTCGAATGCCCGCCTATGTACGGGGTTCAGCCACCGCCCGGCAGTCCGAGCGGCTGCTCGGGCATGTGGACGCGTGCGACGACTGCCGGGCGCGGCTGGCGGCGCTGATGAGCGCCAACAACCGGCTGCCGGCCCTGGTCGGGCCCGCGCTGCTGGTGTTCGCGGTGGGCGGGACCGGCAAGTTCCTGCTGGGGTTCGCGGGTACGGCGACCGCCTTCGGCGGGTCCGGTGGCGGGCTGCTGGACGGAGTGCGGCACGGCTCGGTCGGGGTGTCCAAGGCCGCTGCCGCCGCGGGGGCCGTGGTGGTGGGGGCTGCCGCGGTGTTCCTCGCCCTCGGGCCCGTCGAGTTCGGTTCGATTCCGGCTCAGCGGCAGCCGGTTGCCGAGGGGCCGGTGGCCGAGGTTCCGGTGGCGGAGGCGCCGGCGACAGGTGACGGGGTGGAGGGCGGCGGTAAGGCAGAGGGGGCGGCCGACGTTCAGCCCAGTGTGCGGGTTCGGGTCGAGGGCGCGAGCGGGGGCGCAACCGGTGTGACGGAGGCGGAGGAGGGGCCGGTGGCCGCCACACCGTCGCCCACCCGGACCGCGCCGCCGGAGGAGCCTGGGGACGCGACGCCGGGGGACACGGATCCGGCACCGCCGACGACCGGAGGGGCGGGCGAGGACCCGGAGGCCCCGGCACCGCCTGTCGATGACTCCCCCAAGGCACCGGAACCTCCCGTCGAGGAACCTCCGAAGACACCGGAGCCCCCCGTCGCGGACCCTCCGAAGACACCGGAACCTCCCGCCGAGGACCCGCCGAAGACACCCATACCGCCCACCGAGCAGCCCCCCACCCCACCGGCCCCGCCCGCCGAGGAGCCCGGCCACGACTCCCCCGAGGCACCGACGCCTCCCGTCGAGGGCACCCCCGAACCCGGGACCCCGAGCGCACCGACACCCGACCCCACGCCGGACCCGGGCCCCTCGACTCCGGTGGATCCTCAGCCCGTTGAGGACCCGAGCCCGACACCGGCCGACCCGCGCCCCGCACCGGCCGACCCAGACCCCACGCCGGTCGCCCCGCCAGTCGAGGACCCAACGCCGGTCGCACCGCCCGTCCAGGACCCGAGCCCGGCCACCCCGCCGACCGAGGACCCGGCGCCGACCGCTCCCAGCCCCGCAGACCCGCCCACTACGACCGACCCGGGTCCCGCCCCCGTAGCCCCCGGGGACGACTGTGCGGACCCCACGCCGGGCGGCTAGCCGCCCACGGCCTGACTCCGCCCTGCGGATTGTCAGGCCGTGACGGTCCTAGCTGCTCTTGGAGTCCTTCTCCTCGGTCTTCATCCCCTCGTCGGCCTGCTTCGCGAGCTCGTCGTCGAGCTTCTTGAACTCGCGGACAACGGCGTCCGACATCTTCGCGAGCGCGTCGAGCTGCTGCGTGATGTCCTCGCGGCCGTCCTCCCAGTTGGACTCGAAGTCGTCGAGGGAGTCGTTGACGCTGCCGTCGCCGATGTCGTCCCTGTACTGCTCGAAAAGCTTCTTGGTGTGGTTGAGCCGGGTCTTGATCGACCGCAGCTGGCGGCCGTAGTCCTCCAGCTGGCTCAGCGGGATGGAGAGGTCGCTCTTGCCGCCCTGGCCCATTCCGGACTCCCCCGATCTCGTAGTCTGACGTGCACGGTACAACGGAAAGATTCCGGCGTCAGCGAACGAGCAAACGGGGAAGGTCGGTCGGCAACATGGCCCGCTACATGGAGGCGCTCACGGTCGAGCGCGGGGGTTTCCGTATCAAGGTCCCCGAGTCGTGGTGGGAGTTCGACGTACGACCGGAGTCCCGGGACGACTCGATCCGCCGCATGGTGAACGAACGCGTCCAGCAGCACCCGGAGCTCGCCCAGTACCGCGACACCTACATGGACTTCCTCCGCAAGGCCGCGGCGGACGCGTGGAAGTCCGGCGCGCTGTACTGCGGCTGCATGGCGGAGAGCTTCGGCGGCGAAACACCGATCACGGGCTCGGTGACGGTGTCGATGGTGGGCGGTCGCAACGAGCGGGGCGAGCCCCTGTCGAACGACCCCTCCGTCATCGCCGGCCAGCTTGGCGTCAAGGAAGCCAAGAAGGAGGGCGACTCCTGGCGGAAGGTGACGACCGTCGACATCCCGGGGGTCGGGCCGGCGGCACGGACGTACGGCGTCGAGGACATCGTCGTACCCGACGACGCGCTCAACCGGACCATCCGGGCCGTACTGATGCAGACGTACATTCCCGTGCCGGGGCAGGAGGGCAAGGTCGCGCTGGTGGCGGGGAGCAGCCAGGTGCTGGACCTGGCTGACTCCTTCTTCGACATCTTCGACGCGATCACGTCGACGTTCCGGTTCAGCGGCTGACAGCGGCGGTGGCGCGGGTTCCCGAGAAGGGGTTGGCGTACGACGTGTTCGGCCCGCTGTGGGCGGTGCTGGACCTGGGCGCCGCGGCGGGCAGAGTCGCTGACGGACTTTGTGCCCGCCCGCACCATCGCGGCGCCCACCAGCCCCTGGGGCTGAGCCGGGCACCCGTCTCGTCGTATCCGCCGTGCAGAAGGCGGCTGCACTGCTGGGTGCCGACCCCGAGCGACCCGGTAGCTTGCGCAGGCTGCGGCCAGGATGAAGGCGTGCGTGACCGTCGGACCATGACCATCACTGGTGAGTGGGGCAGTGAGCAAGTGCATGAAAAGATCCCGCTCGTGCCTCAGACGATCGACCGCAGCCGCTCCCTGGAACAGCTCGACGGGCATAGCTGGCCGGACCCGCCCCCGGACACGACCGCCATGGTCATGAACATTCATGAGCTGCGCCGCCGTCCGGTCGGCCTGCTCGAACCGCATGAGCTTGCTCGCTTGATCGGCCAGGACATTGGCCTGCCCTGGCTGCTTCCACTGGCTGTGGAGTTCCTCCGGGACACCGCCCCCCGTCAGGCGGCCGGCGGTTGGTACGACGAGGATCTGCTCTATGCGGTCGTCACCAGAAGGCCGGAAGCGTGGGTGGATATCCCGGCTTCGGCACGTGAGTTGCGGGATACCGTAACCGGGCTGACCGACCTTTCACGCTACGTGAAGCGTGAATTGGAAGCCTTTCTCTCCACCCGTCCCGAAGAGGTGTGAAGTTGCCGAACAACTCCGACAAGTGGTGGTTGCGATAACACCCGACTGGAACTGGGAGACCGGCAAGGGCCTGCTCGGCATGGACGACCCCGCCGAGGTGGACGCCGCGCTCGATCGTGCCGACCGGTACCTCGGCGCGGCGGTGATCGGCCTCGCCCTCAACTGCCCGCCGGAGGTGGTGTCACCGCGGATCATCCGGGCACTGGAGCTGCTGCCCGGCCCGGGGCGGGACTTCCCCTTCACGGCGACCGCCCACCTGGCCCGGCTCGACGGCCGACTGACTCCGGAGCTGTACGCCGCCCTCCGCGCGGAGGGCATCGGCGGAGCCGCCGATCACGCGATCGACGACACGCTGTCGTTCGTGCCCTTCCGGGACCTGCCGCCGTGGTTGAAGCGACGGTGGGTGTACGTGACGGTGCGGGAGACGTTGCTGCGTTGGTGGCTGCGCCCGGTGGAGGCGGTCGGCGAGGCGTGGCGGGCCGTGCGAGGCTCTCGGTCCGGCTGAGCTTCACGTCGAACGGGAGTGCCCTGTAAGTTCGCGTGTGCACATAGCTGTTGTTCGTGATGCGCAGGTGACGGGGGTCGCACTATGGCGGGGCATCGACCGGCGGATTGGCATGTCCTCGACCTGGACAAGGATCCGACGCCGGGGGATCCGGACCGGGTCCGGAGTCTGGCCAGGACGCTGCATGACTTCGCCGACGACGTCTCCGACGCGCTCCGCCTCGTCAAGGGCATGTCGGACGAGGACACCCTGCTGCAGTGGGCCGGCAAGTCGGCGGAAGTCTTCAAGGACGAGTTCGGCGGGGTCCCGAAGAACCTGAAGAAGCTGGAGAAGTCCTACGCCAAGTGCGGGGACGCGCTCGCGGACTTCTGGCCCAAGCTGGAGCGTGCCCAGGCTCTCGCCGACAAGGCTCTCGCCAAGGCGCGTGAGGCGCAGGCGAATCTGTCCTCGGCCAACTCACGCCTTGCTTCAGCCGATTCGTGGGTGACCCGGGCGAGCAAGGAAGCCGACAAGTACAAGGACGATCCCACCGGCAGCAAGTCCGACGCGGACAAGCCCGACGAGTCCAAGGTCAGGGCCGCCACCCGGGACGCCCAGCACGCCAAGTCCGCGCAGACCAGCGCCCAGTCGGACGTCGACAGTGCACAGGATGCCCTGGACGCGGCGAAGAAGATGGCCGCCGACGCCCGCAAGATGCGTGAGGACGCCGCCCGCGAGGCCAAGACGAAGATCGATGAGGCCTCCGACGCCGGTATCCAGAACCGGTCCTGGTGGGAAGAGGTCGGGGATTGGTTCACCGACAACTGGGACAACATCGTCACCGTCTGCAAAGTCGTCGTCGCGGTCGTCGGTATCGTCGCGATGATCATCGGCGGTCCGATCCTCGGCGCGATCGTCCTCATCGCCGCGCTCGTCGTGCTCGCGGACACGCTCTACAAATACTCGAAAGGCCAGGCGTCCCTATGGGATGTGGGCCTGGCCGCGCTGGACTGCATACCCGGCATGAAGGGCCTGACCACGCTCGGCGGCCTTGCCAAGGGCCTCAAGGGCGGCATGGCCGCGATGAAGGGGCTCAAGGGCGGCCTCAAAGGCATGGGGCTGGCGGTGCGCGGCCTGGGGAAGAACGCCCGGACCATGGTCACCGACGGGGCCAAAGGCGCGTACGACCGAGCCAAGAACCTTGTGAAGTCCAAGGGCAGTGACCCGGTCGACATGGCCTCGGGCGCAATGTACCTGCCGCAGACCGACGTGGATCTGCCTGGCCTGCTGCCCCTGGCGTTCACCCGCCGGGTCGCCTCCGACTACCGCTGCGGATGGTGGTTCGGCCCCACGTGGGCCTCCACCATCGACCAGCGCCTCGAAGTTGATGACGCCGGCATCGTCCTCGTCACCGAGGACGGTCTGCTCCTCACCTACCCCCACCCCTCGAACTCGCACGTGTCGGTCCTGCCCGAGACCGGCCCTTGCCGGCCCTTGACCCGACTGGACAACGGCGGATACCGCGTCGACAGCCCGCTCACCGGCCACGCACATCACTTCTCCCGCCCCACCGCCGACGGCAGCGCCCTATTGGCACGCATCAGCGACCGCAACCAGCACACGATCACCTTCGACTACGACGAGAACGGCACGCCAGTCGCGATCCGCCACTCCGGCGGCTATCACCTCAAGATCACCACCGACGACGGCCGTGTCACGTCCCTGAGCCTGGCCGGAGCGGCCGAGGACGGCTCGGACGTCGTGGTCAAGCGCTATGGCTACACCGACGGCAACCTCACCTCGGTCACCAACTCCTCAGGTCTGCCCCTCCAGTTCGCCTACGACGAGCGACTGCGCATCATCTCGTGGGAGGACACGAACAACAGGCGCTACCTCTACGCATACGACGACCAGGACCGCTGCCTCGCCGAGGGCGGCGAGGCTGGGCACATCGCGATCACCCTCGCCTACGACGGGACCGATCCATCCTGGCCCGACTGCCGTGTCACCACCCTCACCACCGCCGACGGTGCCGTCTCCCGCTTCGTTGTCGACGATCGTTGCCTGGTTGTCGCCGAGATCGACGCGCTGGGCGGCACAGTCACCACCACCTACGACGCTCGTCAGCACGTCATCGCGACATCGGATCAACTCGGTCACCGCACGGGCTTCGTGAATAACGACGCGGGGCAGCCGGTCGAGGTCGTTCGGCCCGACGGATCGGTCGTGCGTGCGGTCTACGACGACCGGCATCTCCTCACGGCTGTCACGCTGCCGGACGGCGCTCACTGGCAGTACACCAACGACGAACATGGAAACGTCACCGCCATCACGGACCCTGTCGGTGCGACCTCCCACTTCATTCGCGGAGCGGACGGCAGCCTCATCGAGGCCCGGGACGCATCTGGCCGTGCCTCCACCTATACGAACAACGCCGCTGGCCTCCCGCTCACGGTTACGGATGGCCTCGGCAACACCACGAGCTACAGGTACAGCGCCTTCGGCCTGGCCATCGCCGTGACTGACGCGCTCGGCAACGAGACCTGCTTCGAACGGACCGTCGAGGGCCTGCCCACCAGGCGTGTCCAACCCGATGGGTCGTGCGAGACGTGGGAGTACGACGGCGAGGGCAACTGCGTCCGTCATGTGGACGCCGTCGGCCATGCGACCACCTTCGAGTACACCCACTTCGACCGGCTCAGTACCCGCACCGGCCCAGGAGGTGAGCTGCACACATTCACCCACGACGCGGAACTCCGCCTCACCTCGGTGACCAACCCGCAGGGTCTGACCTGGAACTACAGCTATGACGCGGCTGGGCAACTCCTGACAGAATCCGACTTCGACGGGCGCACCACCCGCTACGCCTACGACGCCGCGGGCCGCCTGGTCGCCCGGACCAATGCCCTTGGCCAGAGCATCCGTTACCAGCGGGACGCGCTGGGGCGGATCACCGCGAAGGACGCCGATGGCACGACCACCGTCTACGCCTACACGGCGAACGGATCGCTGACCGAGGCCGCCGGTCCCGACAGCAGCCTTCGGGTGGAACTCGACGCGCTCGGCCGTCGTGTTAAGGAGGTCGTCGACGGCCGGACCATGAGCTTCGCCTACGACGCCGCCGGCAACCGGACACTGCGCACCACCCCTTCGGGCGCCCGCAGCACCTGGGAGTACGACGACGCGGGACGCACCGCCCGGCTGGCCGCAGCGGGTCACGTCATCGACTTCGTACACGACGCGGCAGACCGGGAAATCACCCGTCGAATAGACAACGCACTTACCCTCAGCCACGGCTACGACAGCCTCGACCGCCTGGTCAGGCAGGTGAGCACGGCCCCGGGAGAGCACCGGGTCGCCGAGCGTTCCTACACCTATCGACCCGACGGTCACCTCACAGCGATTCAGGATTCCCGCACGGGCAGCCGGCGCTTCGATCTCGACGCTCAGGGCCGTGTGACAGCGGTACGCGCCGACGGGTGGAACGAGCGCTATGCGTACGACTCCGCGGGCAACCAGACCGAGGCCGACTGGCCGGCGAAGCATCCTGGCCACGAGGCTGCCGGACCGCGCGAGTACTCGGGAACGCGACTGACGCGAGCGGGCGGAGTTCACCACGAGCACGATGCCCAGGGACGTGTGGTCGTACGACGCAAGACCCGGCTCTCCCGCAAGCCCGACGTCTGGCGTTACGAGTGGGACGCAGACGACCGGCTCACTGCCGTCACCACACCGGACGGCAGCCGCTGGCGCTACACCTACGACCCCTTGGGACGGCGGACCGCGAAGCTCCGGCTCGGCGCCGACGGGGAGACCGTCCTGGAGCGCACCGTCTTCACATGGGACGGCAACACCCTCTGCGAACAGACCACCGAGCACGGCGACACGGGCGGCCACACCACGCTCACCTGGGACCACGACGGTCTCTCTCCCCTGAGCCAGGCCGAGCGGATCTGGGCAGCGGAAGCTCCGCAGGAGACGATCGACGAGCGCTTCTTCGCCATCGTCACCGACCTCGTCGGCACCCCGACCGAACTGGTTTCCCCGGATGGCGAGATCGCCTGGCACACACGGTCCACCCTGTGGGGGAACACTGCCTGGAACAGGGGTGCGAGCGCGTACACGCCGCTGCGATTCCCCGGCCAGTACCACGATCCGGAGACCGGCCTCCACTACAACCATCACCGTCACTACGATCCCGAGACGGCCCGCTACACCAGCCCCGACCCCCTCGGCCTGCTCCCGGCGCCGAACCCCGTCACGTATGTCCACAACCCCCACACATGGTCGGACCCGATGGGTCTCGCGCCCTTGTGTCATCAGCATGGCGGCGACACCGGCAGTCCCGACGGCCCCGGCCTTCTCCCCGGTCCTGCCCCTCAGAGCGCCACGGACATGCTGAACAAGGTCAACGCCCGCCCCGGAGGCATCGGGAAGGTCGACGGTTACCATGGCAACGCGAACTGGGGTAACAACAAGTCTCAACTGCCCGGGGGCAAGTACAAGGAATGGGACGTCAACGCCAAGGTCGACCTCCCGCACTGCAGCGCGCCCGGCTGTGGCAAGGAAATCAGAGGCACTGAACGCCTGCTGACGCCAAAGGACGGTCCCGGTCCCGCGTATTACACGCCAGACCACTATGGAACTTTCTACTACGTTGGTGAATTCACAGGGTGATTCAGAAATGACCGATTTCGATATCACAGGGACTTCAGAACCCTGGGTTGTCTTCGTTCCCCAGGGCGATGCCGAGGTCCGTCGGCAGCTGGCACGTTTGGAGGCGAAGGGCGGGCATGTCCATCGCTTCGACTCCCGCGATCTGGTGACTGAGCGCGGGATCTATGCCGCCTTCGCCGAAGTGTTGCAGTTTCACGGTTACTTCGGCTGGAACTGGGACGCGATGGTGGACTGCCTGGACGACCTGTGCGGCGCGGTGACCGGCGGAGTAGGGATCGCCGCCGTCATCGATGAGGCGGACCGGCTGCTGGAGGTGGAACACTTCCCACTGTTCGTATCGGTCCTCTGCCAAGGAGCCGACCGCGCGAACTCAGCGGTCGACCTGGATGGATTCCCCTTGGACCGACCCGCCATCGCCGAACATTTCGTTCTCGAGTTCCGCGAATTTGATGCGGAGAAGATCGCCCGCCTGGTGAGCCAGCCGGACCTGACAGTCACCACGGGAGACGGATTCGTGGGGGCGGCACTCAACCCCGACGAATGGCATTGAACCGGTATCTTCCCTGGTGCCAGTGCGTGACGTTGCCCTACGAACAAACGTGTCGACTGTGTGGAACGGTCCCGAAGGGACGGCACGTCAGCGGTTGATCGACTGGATCTCCTGGACGTTCATGTCCTGCGTCGTCTCGAAGGTCCCGTCGGGCAGGTCGCCGCCGGTGCCGTTCGCGCCCTGCCAGGTGATCTGCCAGGTCACCGAGGCGGACAGGCGGTAGGGCGTGCCGTCCGTGGCCTTGAGGTAGCGGATGCCGCAGGGCGGGGTCCCGTCGGCGCCCTTCTCGTACGGTGTGCCGATGCTGCCGTCGGCGTTGATCTCGCAGTCCCCGGAGGCGGGGTAGGTCTGCGCGTCCGCCGTGCCCGGATCGAGGTGGAGGGCGACGGGCTTGGCCGTGGTCTCCGCCCACAGCCCCGTGTTCGGGAGCTCGGCGCGGACCTTGACGTCCTGGAAGGTGGCTTTGTCCAGCCAGACCCAAGTGGGCAGGTTCACCGTGGACTTGGTGGTGGGCTTCAGCTCGATCTCGGTGTCCGGGACCTCGACCTTGTTGTAGGCGTACTCGGCGAGCGTCTTCGGGGTGGGCGCGTGGGCGATCTTCGGAATCTCGCCCGCCGACTGCCAGAACATGATGCGGGTGCAGTCCCAGGAGTCCGGGTCGGAGATGTCCGGTGCGACGCTGCGCCAGAAGTAGCCGTCCTGGCCGAGGTTGTAGTTCTTGTAGCCCTCGACGCTCGCACCGTTCTCGAAGACGTTGGTCGTGGGTTTGTCGTCCCGGTAGTGGTCCGTCCAGAGTCCCTTGCCGGCCCAGTACTCGTGGATGCCGACGTCCCCGACCCCGTTGGTCTCCGAGAAGTCCTTCAGTGCCGCGGGGGTGAAGACCGGCTCGTACCAGCAGGCCGGCGGCTTCCAGTTGACGTCCAGGGACGAGACGGCACCGCGCTTGCCGCCGGTGGGACCACTGACCTGGGTGACCTTGATCCGGGACTGGCCGGCCGAGGCCAGCAGGGTCTTCCCGTCGGCGCCGCCCTCCGTGGTGTTGTGGCCGCCGGGCACGGGCTTGCCCGCGTACGCGGTGCCCGCGGTCCAGACGAGGGCTCCCGCGGTGAGGGCCAGAACCCACGTCGCGCGCCGGGGGGAGATCACTCCTGGCATTCCGTCGCCTTCTCCTTGACGGTGATCTGCTGGGCACGCCACACCGGCGAGCCCTTCGCGGACGCCATGACGAGGTTGAACTTGAGGAAATCGTCCGGGCTTTCCTCGGTGTGGAGGACCTTCCCGCTCTTCACTTCCTTGCCGTAGACCTTCGAGGCGTCCTCGCAGAAGGAGACGCGCACGAGCTTCACCGACTTCGAGTCGCCGGCCGCGCTGGTCTCCGCCCGGTAGTAACGGTCCTTGCCGGTGAGCGTCCAGCCGCCCTTCACGTACTCCTTGATCTGCGTGTTCGCGTACCGGGCCGCGTCCCCGGCGGAGTAGTACTGATAGGCGGGGTCGGAGGGGTCCTGCCGCGTGACGCCGTGGTTCAGCGCGCGGACGTAGTTCTCCGCGTCGGCGAGTGCGGCCGCGTTGTCCGCGTCCGACGGCTTCTCGAAGTCGAAGACCAGGTCCAGGTCCGCGGGAAGGCTCACATCCGGTCTGTCGGCAACGGGCGATGCCGACGCGGAGGCGGAAGCCGACGGACTCCCCGACGCCGTGCCCGCCCCCTTGATGTCATCCGGAGACCCCCCGTCACCCCCACCGCACGCGGTGAGCAGAAGGGTCGCCGTCATGGCGAACGCGGCGGCGGTGACGGGCAGGGCGCGGCGGGCCACGATGGATCTCCCCCGGAGGTCGGCGTGTGCAACGGGGAACGAAGCTATCAGGGGTGGGTGAGGGGCCTTTAACTGCCTGCGGAGCATTGTGCAGAGAGCGTGAGGGTGTGGCGTGGCGATTGCGAACGGCGGCACAGGTTGAAGGTCAAAGAGGCGCCAACTCGGGCATGTCCGGCAGGTCGTGAGGAAGTGATCCGAGAGGTTGTCCACAGGGCCCTGCCCGACCTTCGACGCCGTACATAAGATCTCTGTAGGCTCAGTACACCCCTCAGCACACCCACACCCACTCCCTTCACACACCACCCAGGACACCCGCCATGCCGCGACGCCGCACTTCCAGCTCGTCAAGCTCGACGGGAAGCTCGACGGGCAGCCCGAGTACCCCGAGGAACCGGACTCCGCAGCCCGTGCGGATCCGGCGGCGTTCGTTCGGGGACTTCGTCAAGGCGTTCTTCGCGTTCGTCGCGCTGCTGGTGCTGGTCGTGGGAGTGCCGGGCGCCTTGGCCGTGTCCGTCGGGTGGCCGTTGCCCCACGGGGTGCCTGAGCTCGAGTGGCTCCAGAAGCCCATCACCACCGGCACCTTCCTGAACATCCTCACGGTCATCGTGTGGCTCGCGTGGGCCCAGTTCACCGCCTGTGTGCTCGTCGAGATAAAGGCCGCCGTCTCCGGCATCGGCGTCCCCGGCCGCGTTCCCGGCTCCGGCCCCAGCCAGCTCCTCGCCCGGCAGCTCGTCGCCGCCCTCCTGCTCGTCGGCGCCACCGCCGCCAGCCTCACCCCGGGGCTGTCCCAGCTCGGGCACGACATGGAGGGGAACCAGCGGGGCACGGTCGCCGCCGCACAGCAGACCCCCGGCGGCGGCCTCTTCGCCCAGCAGCAGGAGCAGGCCGCGAGCACTGCCGCGGCCCTCGCCGAGCAGGCCGCCGGCGCCGCCGCGCACGCCGATGCCGGGGGCAGCGCGTCCAAGGCCGACGACACGAAGTACTACCGGATCCAGCCGCCCGAGGGCCGTCATCACGATTCCCTCTGGGAGATCGCCGAACGGCACCTCGGTGACGGGCGCCGGTACAAGGAGATCTTCGATCTCAACAAGGACCGGGTGCAGCCGGACGGTTCCAAGCTGTCCGAGGCCAGCCTCATCCGGCCCGGCTGGATCATGGAGATGCCGGGCGACGCCCGGGGCGGGGACCTCGTCGAGATGCCCGAGGCGTCCGGAGGCTCCGCCGCCCAGCAGCAGATCCACGACTACGGCCAGAGCGGCGACCACGCCCAGGGCGGCGGAGCCCAGCAGGGCGGCGGCGCACAGCAAGGCGGTGGCACCGGCCACGCCTCCCTCCCGGAGCAGCGCCCCGCCCCCGACCAGCAGACCGACCGGCAGACCGGCCACCAGGAGCAGCACCAGCAGCACGCCACATCCACGAACGCCGCCTCCGACGCCTTCGGTCTCCCGCAGGCGCTCGTCGGCGCCCCCCTCCTCGCCGCCGGACTCCTCGGCGCCCTCGGGCGTCGCCGCCGGCAGGCCCTGTGGCAGTCGGCCTTCGGTGCCGTCGGCGGGCGGCGCGGCATGGAGCCGCCCACGCCGACCGGGGACGCCGCCGACGCGCAGGACGCCCTGCTCGTGGGCGCCGACCCCGAAGGCGTACGACTGCTGGACCGCTCCCTGCGCGGGCTCGCCGCCTCCCTCGCCGCCGAGTCGCGCCCCCTGCCCACCGTCTACGCGACCTGGCTCAGCGGCAACGGTGACCTTCACCTCCAGCTCGCCCAGCCGTCCGGAAACCCGCCGGCTCCCTGGCAGCTCGGCCAGGACCAGACGTTCTGGATGCTCGCGCGCACCGACGCCGAGCGGTACGAGGACGTCGACGCCGCCGCCCCCTACCCCGGCCTCGTCAGCCTCGGCACCCTGGACGACTCCCGGCTGCTGCTCAACCTGGAGTCGGTGCCCGGCATCGTGTCGCTGAGCGGAAGCGAGGCCGACCGTGCCGCCGTCTTCGCCTCCGTCGCCGCCGAACTGGCCACCAACGGCTGGTCGGACCGCATGACCATCACCCTCGTCGGCTTCGGCGAGGACCTCACGCCCCTCGCGCCCAACCGGCTGCGGCACCTCGAAGGGATCGCCGACCTCGTCGAGACCATGGAGGCCGAGACCCGGCAGCGGCGCGGCGCGCTGGGGGCCGCCGGGCACGACTCGGTCCTCACCGGGCGCACCGGCCCCGCCCAGCACACCCGTTGGGCCCCGCACCTCGTCCTCCTCGCCGCCGAGCCCTCCGCCGACGACGCGATGAAGCTCGCCGAACTCGCCGCGGACGCCGGCCGGCTCGGCATCGGCTACCTCGTCGGCACCGAGAGCGGCGATCTGCCCGGCGCCGCCTGGGAGATGGAGATCACCGGCGAGGGCAAGCTGCTCGCCCCGCTGCTCGGCCTCGAACTCGACGCCCAGCTCCTGCCCGTCCCCCTCCAGCGCGCGGTCGTCGAACTCTTCGTCGAGTCCGACCCGGAGCGCGAACCGCAGGGGCCGGCCACCGCACCCCCGTTCCTCGTCGACGTCAGCGAGCAGGGACGGCCCGCGGTGTACGCGCGGCTCGTCGGACCGTACGAGATCATCGGCCTCGACACCCCCGACGGCGACCGCAGCGCCCTGCTCCACGAGGCGCTCGCCCTGCTGCTCCTGCACCGCGAGGGCGTCCACCCGCGCGTGCTGTCCTCCGCGCTCTGGCCGCGCGGCGTCACGGACGACGTACGAGAAGCCCTCCTCGACCGGCTCCGGGCCTGGCTCGGCACCGACCCCGACGGCTCGCCGCGCCTCAAGACCGACAGCACCGGGCGGCTCACGCTCGCCAAGACCGTCGTCTCCGACCTCGACGTCCTGCGCTCCCTCTACCACGAGGCCACGCAGGGCCGCGGCGTCGACAGTCGTGTCGTGCGCGGCCGGCTGCTCACCGACGCGCTCGTCCTCGTCCGCGGCCCGCTCCTCGCCGACCGGCCCGAGGGGCGCTACCGCTGGCTCACCCACGAGATCATCGACGCCCAACTTCCGCTCCTCGTCGCGGACATCGGCCTCGCGCTGTCCGAGTTCCACCTGGTCAAGGACCGCGCGGAGAAGGCCATCGAGGCGCTCGGCGCCGCCCTCAACTCCGCGCCCGGCGACGAGCGCCTCTGGCACGAACTGCTCCGCGCCACCCACGCCACCGGTGACACCGACCGGCTCCAGGCCCTCGCCGCCGACCTCATCACCCGCAGCGGGGCCCGTGGCCTGCCGCCGCGCACCGAGGCACTGCTCGACGAGCTCCTGCCTACGTGGCGCAACGGCGTCGCGGCCGTGGGATGACCACCTTTCTCGTGATCGCCGCCGCGCTGTGGGGCGCGGCGGCGGGTGCGTTTCTGCCGAAGGCCGCCTATCGGTTCTCCGTCCCGTCGGGGGAGGAGTGGCGGACCACCTGCCCGGGCGGGCATCCGCTCGGGGGGTGGATCGGATGGGCGCGCTGCAAGCAGTGCGAACAGCGCGAACAGTCCTACGGCCCTCCCGTGGCCCTTCTCTCCACCCTCACCGCTCTCGTCTGCGCCGCCCTCGCCGCCGCGACCGGCACCCGGCCCGAGATCGCCGTCTGGCTGCTGCTCGCCCCGGTCGGCGTACTGCTGGCCGTGGTCGACCTGCGGGTGCAGCGGCTGCCCGACGTCCTGACCCTGCCGCTCGCGGGCGCCGCCCTCGCGCTGCTGGGCATGATGTCGTTCGTGCCCGAGCACACCGGGGACTGGCCGACAGCACTCCTGGGCGCCCTCGCGCTCGGCGGCGGCTACTTCGTGCTGTTCCTGATCAACCCCGCGGGCATGGGCTTCGGCGATGTGAAGCTCGCGCTCGGGGCGGGGGCGGTGCTGGGCTGGTACGGCTGGCCGACGGTCATGCTGGGGACTTTCGCCGGGTTCCTGCTGGGGGCGCTGTACAGCGGTGCGCTGGTCGTCGCGCGGAAGGCGGGGCGCAAGACGTCGATCCCGTTCGGACCGTTCCTGATCATGGGGGCGTTCGTCGGACTGCTGATCGGCGCGTACGCGGCCTGACGTGTGCCTCGCAAAACCGCTGGCGTAGGCTGGCGCAGTCCGTCCATTACGGATGGTTCCGTCCACAACCCTTGACGAAAGGGACGCTCCGGTGACCGAGAAGGCCGACCTTCAGTCCGTCCTCGACCGCGCCGCATCCGGTGGGCGGATCACTCCGGAGGAGGCGCTCGACCTCTACCGCGACGCCCCGCTGCACGCGCTCGGCGCGGCCGCCGACGCGGCACGACGCCGTCGGTACGCCGGGACCGAGCACATCGCGACGTACATCATCGAGCGGAACATCAACTACACCAACGTCTGCGTGACGGCGTGCAAGTTCTGCGCGTTCTACGCCCCGCCCACGGCCAAGGACAAGGGCTGGACCCGCGACCTCGACGACATCCTGCGCCGCTGCGCGGAGACCGTCGAGCTGGGCGGTACGCAGATCATGTTCCAGGGCGGCCACCACCCGGACTACGGCGTGGAGTACTACGAGAAGCACTTCGCGGCGATCAAGAAGGAATTCCCGCAGCTGGTCATCCACTCCCTCGGCGCGTCCGAGGTCGAGCACATGGCCCGCATCTCCAAGGTGAGCGTGGAGGAGGCGATCCAGCGCATCCACGCTGCCGGTCTCGACTCCTTCGCCGGCGCCGGCGCCGAGCTGCTGCCCGAGCGCCCCCGCAAGGCCATCGCGCCCCTCAAGGAGTCCGGCGAGCGCTGGCTGGAGATCATGGAGACCGCGCACAACCTGGGCGTGGAGTCCACCTCCACGATGCTCATGGGCACCGGCGAGACCAACGCCGAGCGCATCGAGCACCTGCGGATGATCCGTGACGTACAGGACCGCACCGGCGGCTTCCGGGCCTTCATCCCGTACCTCTACCAGCCGATGAACAACCACCTGAAGGGCCGCACACAGGCCACGATCTTCGAGTACCTGCGGATGATCGCGATCTCCCGGCTCTTCATGGACAACATCGCCCACATCCAGGGCTCCTGGCTGACCACCGGCCAGGACGCGGGGCAGCTGACCCTGCACTACGGCGCCGATGACCTCGGCTCGATCATGCTGGAGGAGAACGTCGTCTCGGCGGCCGGTGCCAAGCACCGCTCCAACCTCCAGGAAATGATCGACATGATCCGTACGGCGGGACGGGTCCCGGCCCAGCGCTCCACCACGTACGAACACCTCGTCGTCCACGACGACCCGGCGCACGACCCCGTCGACGCGCGGATCGTGTCCCACATCTCGTCGACGGCGATCGAGGGTGGCACGGCACATCCCGAGCTGAAGATCCTCGCGTCCAACTGACGTACCCGTGCTGACAATTCACGCCGCCGAGGCGCTGCGGTACGGGTGGGACGAGGAGTTGGAGCCGGTGCCGGGCGGCGCCGTGGCCGTGCAGGGCAACCGGGTCGTCGGAATGGGGACGCTGGCCGAGGTCCAGGAGCAGTTTCCGGACGCCCGGGTGCGGCGCTGGCCCGGCGTCCTCGGTCCCGCCTTCCTCCACCAGGGCCCGATCCCGGACGCGCCGACACCGCGTGAGCGCATGCACGCGCTGCTGAAAACGGGGGCGACAGCCGTCCTGGAGGCGTACGTCGACACCCCCGAACTGAGGGCCGCCGCCGCCCGGAACGACATCATCGTGGTGCCGCCGACCATGCCCGTCCGCCGCCCGTACGGCTTCGTCCATGCCGGCCGCGCGGATCTGGCCGTCTTCGACGAGAGCGGCGAGTGCATCGCGACGGTGTGCGCGGGCCGGCTGGTCCACAGACGCCGTTAGTCGGAGCGCCCCCAAGGCGGCCCGCAGCCGACCCACTACTCCGCGAACGCCTCCGCGAAAGCGCCCGAACTCTGCTCCACCCCGCTGCAGTTGGTGAGCTCGTCACCCTCGTCGTCACACTCCTGATCCCGGAACGTCGACCACATCGACACCCACCCGATCTCCTTCTCCTCGGCGAAGGCCCGCACCTGAGCCGCGTCCGACAACGTGAACGTCTCGTTGTCGACGTCGTTGACCCCGATCATCGACGTCAGCGCGATCGCCCGCCACGCGACGGCGTCCGACGTCCCGAAGACATCCTTCAGCTGGGTATGCGCGGCCTTCGCCGAGGTGATCGCGTAGTCGCCCATGTCCTCGTCGTACGTCTCGCTGTAGTTCATGGTCATGAGGTTGATCGTCGAGACCTGTACGGCACTGTTGTTGGCGGACTCCAGCAGCGCGAGGCTGTCGTCGTCGAGCCCCGACGGCATCACGGGCAGCGTGAAGGACACGGTGAGGTCGCCGCGCGACTTCTGCAGCAGCGCGATCGCCTTCGACCGCAGCTCCACCGACGCGGAGTCCGTCAGCGCGTCACCCTCGATGTCGAAGTCGGCCTGGGTGGAGCCGGCCGCGTCGAGGGCCTCGCCGTACGCCTGCGCGAGCGCCGTCGCACTGCCGCAGCTCTCCGCGAGCTCCTTGCCCGACGCCCCGCCGAAGGAGACCCGCACACTCGCGCCGTCCTCCTTGAGCTCCGAGATCCGGGTGGCCACCGAGGAGTCGCCGATGGCGTGCGAGTCGTTCCACGTGGGTGTGCAGTCGCTGCCGTCCGCGATCACGAAGGCCAGGTTGTACGTCGTCGGAGCGCCGGCCGAGTCGTTGCCGGAGGCTTCCGTGGCGCTGACGTAGGGGGCGTACGAGGTGCTCGACGAGGTTTCTTCGGAAGCCTCGGCGGACTGGGCCGGCGTCGCTTCCGAGGTGGTGTCGGTGTCCGCGGAACAACCGGCTGTGGCCAGGGCAAACAGGCAACTCAGCCCTGCCGCCGGCCTCAGGAAACGCCGCATTCGGCATGCACCCGCTCTCGTGATTTCTGTCTCAGGATGGAAACAAACTGTGTTGGGCGAGTGGAAATGTCTCACACGGGGCTGAGCTTCATGAGGACAGGATTCACACAGCGGGCGCATGGGCATGCGCGAATAAAACGGGTGATCCGGGCGCCCAGAGCGGGCATTCAACCCCTTTCCTCTCCGCGGGAGTTGCGCAGCCGTTCCAGCGAACTCTCAGAGAAGAGACAGGTTAAGACGTTTCTCATACGCGCCTCACATGAATTCCTGAGTTTCGGACACATAAAGACTCTCTAACGTCCGGGGAATGCATTCCGAGCCTGCCATCGAAAACCGCGCCGAACGTGGTCGCCGCCGCAAACGCCGTGGCAACGGAGCCGCCGACGGGCCCGTGTTCGTTGACAACTCCGGACGCCGCTCCAAGCTGCTGCGCCGGATCGGTCTTCTCGTCGGTCTCCTGTGTGTGGGGTACGCCGTCGTCCTGGGCCTCGCCTTCATGGGCATCGGCACCTCGACCCCGACCTCGCTGCTGCCCTTCGGGTCCGGCCAGGGCCAGGGCGGTCCGGGCGCCCAGAACGGCAACGGACCCGGCAGCCAGCCACAGGGCGGCATCGGCAGCAGCGTGCGGCCCAGCGGATCTCCGCCCGCGCTGCCGTCGGGCGTGCCCACACCGTCCGCCGCCGCGACCGCCGACTGACCGGAGCGCAGCCACCCTTATGACTACGACGACTCCCTCCCGCGGCCGCCGCCGCGCCCCCTCCCGTCTGGGACGGGCGGCGGGCAAGGCCGCGGCGCTCCAGAAGCCGCGCGTCCTCCTCGCCGGACTGCTCCTGCTCGCGCTGACCAGCGTGATGCTGCTCGACGGCTATCTGCGCGCCGAGGTCGGCGGCGACGAGCGGGTCCGCGACGGGGCCAGCTCCAGCAAGGTGCCGGACAAGATCCTCGACGGAGGCCCGATCGTCAGCTTCCGCGGCGGCTCGGCGACGAGCGTCTCCGTCCCGGACAAGACGATCGCGCTGACCTTCGACGACGGCCCCAACCCGACGTACACACCACAGGTGCTGGAGATCCTGGAGAAGTACGACGTCCCCGCCACGTTCTTCGTGGTCGGCTCGATGGTCTCGCGCTACCCGGGCATCGTGAAGGACATGGTCGAGCAGGGCAACGAGGTGGGCATCCACACCTTCACCCACGTCGACCTCTCCTATCAGAGCGACGCCCGGGTCAACCGCGAGATGCAGCAGACCCAGTTGGCCCTCGCGGGTGCGGCGGGCATCACGACCACGCTGTTCCGGGCGCCGTACTCCTCGGAGACGGACGCCATCGACAACTACAGCTGGCCCGTCTACGAGAAGCTCGGCGAGGACGGCTACACCAGCGTCTTCGTCGACACCGACAGCGACGACTGGAAGAAGCCGGGCGTCTCGAAGATCGTCAAGTGGGCGACACCGGACGACAACGACGGGGCGTCCGTGCTCTTCCACGACGCCGGTGGCGAGCGCTCGCAGACGATCAAGGCGCTGCCCCAGTACATCCAGAAGATGAAGGCGAAGGGGTACACCTTCACCACCATCAGCGGCGTCATCGAGAAGGAGCAGTCGGCGAACGGCCAACAGGCCGGCGGACCGGGCGCCGTGAACGGTCAGCAGCCCGGCGGGGGCACGGGTGCCGGCAACCTCCAGGCCGCCCACCGCGAGGCCGGCGGAGCGACCCTCTACGAGGGCAAGGCCCTGCTCGCGGCCGTCGCCGTCGCCGAGTACGCCGTACCCACGCTGTCGGTCGGCCTCATGGTCGTCGGCGTCGCCGTCATGGGGCGGTTCGGGATGATGCTGATCCTCGCCCGCCGCCACTACAGACAGCGCAACAAACGCCGCTTCAGCTGGGGGCCGACGGTCACCCGGCCGGTGAGCGTGATCGTCCCGGCGTACAACGAGAAGGAGTGCATTGCCAACACCCTCAAGTCGCTGGCGCGGAGCACCCATCCGATCGAGATCATCGTCGTCGACGACGGTTCGACGGACGGCACGTCCGAGATCTCGCTCAACGCGGCCCACGAGCTGGGCATGACGAACGTCCGGGTCATCCGGCAGGAGAACGCGGGTAAGCCGGCCGCCCTCAACAACGGTGTGCGCAACGCCAGTTACGACATCGTCATCATGATGGACGGCGACACCGTCTTCGAGCCGGACGCCGTGCACCAGCTGGTGCAGCCCTTCGCCGACCCGGAGGTCGGCGCCGTCGCCGGCAACGCCAAGGTCGGCAACCGCGACACGATCATCGGTGCCTGGCAGCACATCGAGTACGTGATGGGCTTCAACCTCGACCGCCGTATGTACGACCTGCTGCGCTGCATGCCGACGATCCCCGGCGCGATCGGCGCGTTCCGCCGCGAGGCGGTGCTCGAGGTCGGCGGTATGAGCGAGGACACGCTCGCCGAGGACACCGACATCACCATCGCCATGCACCGCGCGGGTTGGCGGGTCGTCTACCAGGAGCACGCCAAGGCCTGGACGGAGGCGCCGGGTTCGCTCAAGCAGCTGTGGTCGCAGCGCTACCGCTGGTCGTACGGCACCATGCAGGCGCTGTGGAAGCACCGCAAGTCCCTGACCGACAGGGGCCCTTCGGGCCGCTTCGGCCGGGTCGGGATGCCGCTGGTGGTGATCTTCCAGATCGTCACGCCGGTCTTCGCGCCGCTGATCGACGTCTTCACCGCGTACTCGATGATCTTCATCGACTTCCGGGCGGCGCTGCTGGCCTGGCTCGCGGTGCTGGCGGTGCAGTTGGTCTGTGCCGCGTACGCCTTCCGGCTGGACAAGGAGAAGTACCGCTATCTGCTGATGATGCCGCTCCAGCAGCTGGCCTACCGGCAGATGATGTACCTCGTCCTCATCCACTCCTGCATCACGGCCCTCACGGGCGGCCGGCTGCGCTGGCAGAAGCTGAAGCGGACCGGCGAGGTCGGGACGCCGGCGGGGGCGAGCTGATGAGCTGGGAGCAGCAGGGGTACCAGCAGCAGGGGTACGGCTACGGTTACGGGGACGGGAACGGGCAGGAGTACGGCGGCCATGAGCAGCCGCAATACGCACAGCCGCAGTATGTCCAGCCGGCGTATCCGCAACAGACCTGTCCGCAGCAGCAGTACGTGGACTACGGGCAGCCCGTGGCGGTGGAGGAGACGGCTCCGCTGCCGCCGGTCGAGCCGGAACCCGAGCCCGAAGTAGCGGTCGTAGGGGAAAAGCCCGCGGGAGAGGCGGCGGAGGAGAAGCCGCCGCCGAAGCCCGTCGGCCGCGACCGCTACTTCGACACCCTCCGGGCCGTCGCCCTCATCCGGGTCGTCACCTATCACACCTTCGGGTGGGCCTGGTGCGGGATGGTCTTCCCCTCCATGGGGATCATGTTCGGCCTGGCCGGCACCCTGATGGCGAAGTCGCTGGAGCGGCCCGCGCTGAAGGTCGTGAGGAGCAGGCTCCGCCGGCTGCTGCCCCCCTTCTGGTTCTGGGGCTTCTTCGTGGTCCTCGCGATGCTGGTCCACGACTGGATGCCGCACTGGGAGATCGCCTACTGGATCGTGCCGTTCGGTGATCCGCCGGGGAACCAGTGGGGCGTACAGGCCTGGGAGATCCTCTGGTACCTGCGGACGTATCTCTGGTTCGTGCTGCTGTCCCCGCTTCTGCTGAAGGTGTTCCGGGCGGCGCCGGTCCCGGTGCTCTTCCTGTCCCTGGCGCCGATCCTGGTCCTCACCTTCGTGTGGTCCGGGCCGGAGGGACGGCTCGGCAACGAGATGTGGGACTTCTCGACGTATCTCTTCTGCTGGATCCTCGGCTTCGCGCACCGCGACGGCGTGCTGCGGAGGATGAAACCGGCGCTCGTGGTCGTCCTGTCGTTCGCCGCGGTCGGCTACGGCGGCTGGTACGCCTTCTCCCACCAGGGCGAGGTCGGCACCTACGACCTCGACGAGATCCCGCTCGCGCAGGCCTTCTGGTCGGCCGGGTTCGTGATGCTGCTGATGTGGGCCAAGGCGTACTTCGCGATCGACTTCGCGTGGCTCACCCGCTTCCGGCGGCTCGACCGGGTCGTGACGGTCTTCAACGCGCGCGCGGTGACGATCTACCTCTGGCACGAGATCGCCTTGATCCTCGCCGTGCCGCTGATCGACCAGTTCTGGAACGTGCCGGCCTTCGAGAAGTATCTGCCGCTGGAGAGCCAGTGGTTCATGTTCGGGGTCGGGTGGGTGCTGATCGCGGTGTTCGTCGTGGCCTGCGGCTGGGTGGAGGACGTGGCGGCGCGGAAGAAGCCGAAGCTGCTGCCGTGAGCGGGGCCTCGGCCGTTTCCTCGGGGGCGGCTGCAAGAATGGGCCCGTGACCCGCGCTTCCCTGAACAAGCAGCCGCACGAAGTCGCCTCGATGTTCGACGACGTGGCGGAACGGTACGACCTGACGAACGACGTGCTGTCGCTCGGCCAGGACCGGGCGTGGCGCAAGGAGGTCGCCAAGGCGGTCGACGCCCGGCCCGCGCAGAAGATCCTGGACCTGGCGGCAGGGACGGCCACCTCGTCCCTGCCCTTCGCGCAGACCGGCGCCTACGTCGTCCCCTGCGACTTCTCGCTGGGCATGCTCAGGGTCGGCAAGAAGAACCACCCGTGGCTGCCGCTGACGGCGGGCGACGCGACGAAGCTGCCCTTCAAGGACGACACCTTCGACGCGGTCACGATCTCCTTCGGGCTGCGCAACGTGCAGGACTTCGACGCCGGGCTGCGGGAGATGTACCGGGTGACCAAGCCCGGCGGCCGGGTCGTGATCTGCGAGTTCTCGCACCCGACCTGGGCGCCTTTCCGCACGGTCTACACCGAGTACCTGATGCGCGCCCTGCCGCCGGTGGCCCGCGCGGTGTCCTCCAACCCCGACGCCTACGTCTACCTCGCCGAGTCCATCCGCGCCTGGCCGGACCAGCCCGCGCTGGCCGAGCGTCTGCAGAAGGCCGGCTGGTCGAAGGTGGCGTGGCGGAACCTGACGGGCGGGGTCGTGGCCCTGCACCGCGGGTTCAAGGCGGGCTGAGGGTTCAGGGCGGGGCGATCCCGACCGTGCAGGGGTCGCCGGGCTCGTCCAGCTCGCGCTGGAGCCCGCCGCCCGACGGGTTCGGCACGCGCGGCTCGCGCATGCCTCCGCCGCCGTCACCCGGACCGAAGTCGAACCACACGTAGACCATCGACTCCCGCGGCACCTCGGCGCCGGGCTGCGGGTACTGGCGTACGACGTAGTCGACGACGGCGAGGTGGAAGTCCTGGCGGTCCGGCGCATTGATGAACAGGTCCTGTGCCCTGGCCGTCTCGCGCGCGTCGACGGCCATCAGACCGACCAGACGAGGGACGCGCACTTCGGGCGTTTTGGGTGTTATTCGCACAGATGTCACCCCCAGCGGTATGGGCAGAGTAACCGCACTGGGGCGCTACCTGGAAGCGCTGAGTATTTTTCTGTAGCCGATTATCACTCTGCGTCACAGATCAAGGCGGAAGCACAGCGCGTCCTCCGGCAGCCGCGGATGCGGGAACGTCTCCGCGAGCTCCATGCCGAGCCGCCGGGTGACCGCGACGGACCGTTCGTTGCCGGGTCTGACCAGCGCCACGACATGGGAGACGCCCGCCGCCCGCAGCCGTTCCAGCGTCATCTGCGCGGCGGCGGTGGCGTACCCCTTGCCCCAGTGCGCCCGCCCGAGCCGCCAGCCGATCTCGATCTCCCCCTTGGGCCCCCAGTCCTGCGGCCACGGCTGGGCGCCGGCGAACCCGATGACCTGCCCGTTCTCGTCGACCATGGTCCACAGACAGAACCCCCGCTCGGCGTCGTGCCGACGCTGGCGGGCGGTGAGTTCCTCGTAGACGTACAGCTCCGCCGACCTGCCTCCGTGGAACTCCATGACGTCCCGGTCGTCGAAGATCCGGTGCCAGGCGACGGCGTCCTCGTCGGTGGGGACGCGCAGCCTTACTACGGGGAGAGCTCGGTTCACGGGGCAGCCCTTCAGCCGGGTGATCAATCGTGCTGAATAGACTGCCCATGTCCAGTGCCGGTCGGCACGCAGATTGCGAACTTGGGGAGATCCCGCCGTGACAGCCGTGACTGAGCCCCTCTCCGAAAACACCGCCGATGTCATCGTCGTCGGCGCGGGGCCGGCCGGCTCCACGACCGCGTACTACCTCGCCAAGGCCGGACTCGACGTGCTTCTCCTGGAGAAGACGGCGTTCCCGCGCGAGAAGGTCTGCGGCGACGGCCTCACCCCGCGAGCCACCAAACAGCTGGTGGCCATGGGTATCGACATCTCCGAGGAAGCGGGCTGGCTGCGCAACAAGGGCCTGCGCATCATCGGCGGCGGCGTCCGCCTCCAACTGGACTGGCCGGAACTCGCGTCCTTCCCGGACTACGGCCTCGTCCGCAAACGCGACGACTTCGACGAGCAACTCGCCCGCCAGGCGCAGAAGGCGGGCGCCCGGCTCTACGAGCGCTGCAACGTCGGCGCCCCGATCATCGACGACCGCACCGGCCGCATCACCGGCGTGCACGCCAAGCTCGGCGACACGGGCGAGAAGCGGGAAGTCACCTTCCACGCGCCGCTCGTGGTCGCGGCCGACGGCAACTCCACCCGGCTGTCCCTGGCGATGGGCCTGCACCGCCGCGAGGACCGTCCGATGGGCGTCGCCGTCCGCACGTACTTCGAGTCGCCGCGCCACGAGGACGACTACCTGGAGTCCTGGCTGGAGCTGTGGGACCGCCGCGGTCCCGAGCCCCGGCTGCTGCCGGGCTACGGCTGGATCTTCGGCATGGGCGACGGCACCTCCAACGTCGGCCTCGGCGTGCTCAACACCTCCGACTCCTTCAAGGAGCTCGACTGGCGCGAGGTGCTGAAGGCCTGGTGCGCGTCGATGCCGGAGGAGTGGGGCTACACGCCGGAGAACATGACGGGCCCGATCCGCGGCGCCGCCCTGCCGATGGCCTTCAACCGCCAGCCCCACTACACCAAGGGCCTGCTCCTGGTCGGCGACGCCGGCGGCATGGTGAACCCCTTCAACGGCGAGGGCATCGCCTACGCCATGGAGTCCGGCAACATCGCCGCGGACGTCATCGTCCAGGCCCACGCCCGGGCGACGCCGGCCCAGCGGGAGATCGCGCTCCAGCGCTACCCGCAGGTCCTCAAGGACACCTACGGCGGCTACTACACGCTGGGCCGTGCCTTCGTGAAGCTCATCGGTAACCCGAAGGTCATGAAGATCGCGGCCCAGCGCGGCCTCACCCACCCGCTGCTCATGAAGTTCACCCTGAAGATGCTGGCCAACCTCACCGACCCGTCGGGCGGCGACGCCATGGACCGCATCATCAACGGGCTGAGCAAGGTGGCCCCGAAGGCGTGAACCAGGCTGTGCGCCTCGATGGTGGCGGCCCGGCGTGCGGAGACCTCCTCGCGCCGGGCCGCCACCTGTCGTAGGGCGTGGATGACCTCGACTCGGCCTGGCCGGCCGGCTCGGCCGGTCCTTGGACCCGGCTGTGACGGGCCTGGGCGGCCCTGAGCCGGGGAACCGCGGGCAACTCGTCATCCACCCCGCGGGCACCCTCCGCAGCCGCCCCACGGCCCGCACAAAGGCGCCGACGAGTCAGCGCGGCGGCCGGCCGGCCGTCAACGCGCTGCCGGATGTGGACAATCCGGGGGAAAAGGCGGAAGGGCCGCTGCCCCCGAGCGGCTGCGGCCCTTCCGACGTTCGTGACGCGTGTGCGTGCTCGTCAGAGTACGCGCACCGCGCCCGACGCCGGATATCCGGACAGGTCCTGAATGACGACACCCTTGGAGGGGTTGGCCGCGTCCAGGTACTGGCCGTCACCGATGTAGACGCCCACGTGGTAGGCGGAACCCTTGCCGCCCCAGTAGAGGATGTCGCCGACCTGGATCTGCGACAGCGGGATGTCGGTGCCCTGCATCGACTGGTCCTGCGAGACCCGCGGCAGCTCGACGCCGACCTGATTGAACGCGGCCTGGACCAGGCTGGAGCAGTCCCACGCGTTGGGCCCCGTGGCGCCCATGACATAGGCGTCGCCCACCTGTGCCTTGAGGAAGGCGATGACGGTCGCGACGCTGCCGCTGGCGGGCGCCGAGGCGGTCGTGGTGGTGGACAGGGTGGTCCGCTCCGAGGAACGCGAGACGGCGGCCTCCGCGGCGGCCTTGCGGGCTTCCTCTGCCTTCTTCTTGGCCTCGGCCTTCTTCTTCGCCTCGGCGAGATCCTTCTTGGCCTCCTTGGCGGCAGCGGCTGCGGCCGCGTCGCGCTCGGCCTGGAGCTCGTAGTTCGCGGCCGCCTGCTGCGTGGCGTCCGCGGACTCGGCGACCTGGACGGCCAGGTCGGCCGTGAGGGTGGGCAGTTCGAGGGTCTGCGTCACCGGCTCGGCGGCGCTCGCCGAGGCCGACGCGCCCGCCGCTGCCATGCTGAGGACGCCACCGGCAACTCCGGCGCGCATCGCCATGGATGTCGTCGCGCTGCGGCGCGGCTTCCGGTGGCTACGTATGTGAGCGGTGTGGGACATGAGACCAAGCGGTATCAGGGGCTCCTCCATACCTTCAAGAAACGTGTGCTGCGCCACAGTTGTTCAATGGGCGCCCCGAATTCGTCGTCCGCCGCTCCTTATTGACGCCGTAACGGACATTGCGGACGCGACCCAACACGGCCTTGATCACGTACTTTCGTGTTTACGTCCGAATTGCCCCGCGCTTACCACCGGTTGGGACAGGTGGCCAAGCCCGGTTCTCGGAGGCCTCTCGTCGATGTGGCGGAGGTCACGCAACGGTTACAGCGGCGGCTGCGTCTCGCGCACGCATCCCGCCCTCATCCGCTCGTGAATGTGTGCACGCGTCCACATAGCGCCTCGCGACTCCTCCTGATGTGTGAACGCGGCGCACTATCAAGCGGCCGAGTCCAGCGCCAATTTGCATGCAAGGGAACTCTCTTGATATGGAGACGCCTACTCTCAGCTGCGCCGACGAGCGAAAATGTCACCTCTGGTGATCGCTCGGACGCTTCACGTACGAAGATCACCGCTCATCCGACTTCATGATCCTTCGTCAGGTGGTGGAGATCACAAAGCTTGTGCAATACCCCGTGTCGCAGATCACAGACCGGCGGGCATAAGATGCGGGTCAGTTGGGCTTGTGACCTGCTTCACATGTTCGCGATCTTCGCCGGGACGGGCGGGACTTGCGGGACGGGTGGGGCGGCAGCGAACTCAACGCCATCGCCAGCAGTCAGTGCCGACTGAGAGGAGCGAGGAGCGGTGAACGCGTATGCGCCCATCCTCGTACTGGGAGCCCTCGGGGCAGGCTTTGCGATCTTCTCCGTGGTCATGGCCACGCTGATCGGTCCGAAGCGGTACAACCGGGCCAGGCTCGACGCCTACGAATGCGGGGTCGAGCCGACCCCCACGCCGGCCGGCGGCGGGCGCTTCCCCATCAAGTACTACCTGACGGCGATGCTCTTCATCGTCTTCGACATCGAGATCGTCTTCCTCTACCCCTGGGCCGTCACCTTCGACGCCCTGGGTGTTTTCGGGCTCGTGGAGATGCTGCTCTTCGTGCTCACCGTCTTCGTTGCGTACGCGTACGTGTGGCGGCGCGGCGGCCTGGAATGGGACTGAGGGGCCTCTAACTCATGGGACTCGAAGAAAAGCTGCCGAGCGGCTTCCTGCTGACCACCGTCGAGCAGGCCGCGGGCTGGGTGCGCAAGGCGTCCGTCTTCCCCGCCACCTTCGGCCTCGCCTGCTGTGCCATCGAGATGATGACCACCGGCGCCGGACGCTACGACCTGGCCCGCTTCGGCATGGAGGTCTTCCGCGGCTCACCCCGCCAGGCCGACCTCATGATCGTCGCCGGCCGGGTCAGCCAGAAGATGGCCCCGGTCGTCCGGCAGGTCTACGACCAGATGGCGAACCCGAAGTGGGTCATCTCCATGGGGGTCTGCGCCTCCTCGGGCGGCATGTTCAACAACTACGCGATCGTCCAGGGCGTCGACCACATCCTCCCCGTCGACATCTACCTCCCGGGCTGCCCGCCACGGCCCGAGATGCTGCTGGACGCCATCCTCAAGCTCCACGAGAAGATCCAGGGCTCCAAGCTCGGCGTGAACGCCGAGGAGGCGGCCCGCGAGGCGGAGGAAGCGGCGCTCAAGGCCCTGCCCACCATCGAGATGAAGGGGCTGCTGCGGTGAGCGACGCGAACGGTGCCGGCGACGGCGCGAACCCCGAGAAGGACCTCAGCGCCTCCAACCTCCCCGGTCAGCGCGGCCAGGGCGGCGAGGAGATCCGCGTCCAGCGCGGCATGTTCGGCGCCGACAACGGCGGCGACACCTCCGGCTACGGCGGCCTGGTGCGCTCGATCCGCCTGCCGGGCCCCGCGGCCCGCCCCTACGGCGGCTGGTTCGACGAGGTCGCCGACGAACTCGAGGGGGCACTGGAGGAGCAGGGACTCCTGCCCGACAACGCGATCGAGAAGACGGTCGTCGACCGCGACGAGCTCACCTTCCACATCGAGCGCGAACACCTGCTGCGCGTCGCCCGCACCCTGCGCGACGACCCGGCCCTGCGCTTCGAGCTCTGTACCGGCGTCAGCGGGGTGCACTACCCGCACGACAAGGGCCGCGAGCTGCACGCCGTCTACCACCTGCGCTCGCTCACCCACAACCGGCTGATCCGCCTCGAGGTCAGTGCCCCGGACGCCGACCCGAAGATCCCGTCCCTGGTCTCCGTCTATCCGACCAACGACTGGCACGAGCGCGAGACCTACGACTTCTTCGGGATCGTCTTCGACGGTCACCCGGCCCTGACGCGGATCATGATGCCGGACGACTGGCAGGGCCACCCGCAGCGCAAGGACTACCCCCTCGGCGGCATCCCCGTCGAGTACAAGGGCGCCCAGATCCCGGCTCCGGACCAGCGGAGGTCGTACTCGTGAGCACGCAGTCAGCATCCGCCCGGGAGACCACCGAGGGCACCGTCTACACGGTCACCGGTGGCGACTGGGACGAGGTCGTCCAGTCCGCGTCCCGCGCCGACGACGAGCGCATCGTCGTCAACATGGGCCCGCAGCACCCGTCCACGCACGGAGTGCTCCGCCTGATCCTGGAGATCGACGGCGAGACGGTCACCGAGGCCCGCTGCGGCATCGGCTACCTCCACACCGGCATCGAGAAGAACCTCGAGTACCGCACGTGGACGCAGGGCACCACGTTCGTGACGCGCATGGACTACCTGACGTCCTTCTTCAACGAGACCGCCTACTGCCTCGCCGTCGAGAAACTCCTCGGCATCGAGGACCAGATCACCGAGCGGACAAAGATCATCCGGGTGCTCCTGATGGAGCTGAACCGGCTCTCCTCGCACCTGGTGTGCATCGCCACCGGCGGCATGGAACTCGGCGCCACCACGATCATGATCTACGGATTCCGTGATCGTGAAATGATTCTCGACATCTACGAGCTCATCACGGGCCTTCGGATGAACCACGCGTTCATCCGCCCCGGCGGACTCGCGCAGGACCTGCCGCCCGGCGCGGTGGACCACATCCGCGAGTTCGTGAAGAAGATGAAGAAGAACCTCCCGGAGTACGACAAGCTCGCCACCGGTAACCCCATCTTCAAGGCCCGTATGCAGGACATCGGCTATCTCGACCTGGCCGGCTGCATGGCCCTCGGCGCCACCGGCCCGATCCTGCGCTCCACCGGGCTGCCGTTCGACCTGCGCAAGGCGCAGCCGTACTGCGATTACGAGACCTACGACTTCGACGTCCCGACCGCCGACACCTGTGACTCCTACGGCCGCTTCCTGATCCGCCTCGAGGAGATGCGCCAGTCCCTCAGGATCGTCGAGCAGTGCCTGGACCGGCTCCAGCCCGGCCCGGTCATGGTCGCCGACAAGAAGATCGCCTGGCCTGCCCAGCTCGCCCTGGGCCCCGACGGGCTCGGCAACTCCCTCGACCACATCAAGAAGATCATGGGCACCTCCATGGAGGCCCTCATCCACCACTTCAAGCTGGTGACCGAGGGCTTCCGCGTCCCGCCGGGACAGGCGTACGCGGCCGTCGAGTCGCCCAAGGGCGAACTCGGGGTGCACGCCGTGTCCGACGGCGGCACCCGCCCCTTCCGGGTCCACTTCCGGGACCCGTCCTTCACCAACCTTCAGGCCATGGCGGCGATGTGCGAGGGCGGCCAGGTCGCTGACGTCATCGTCGCTGTCGCGTCCATCGACCCCGTGATGGGAGGCGTCGACCGGTGACCACCTCTTCTTCCGAGCAGGGCGTCAGCCTGGGCATGCCCGAACTGCCCGCGCCCGCCTACCCGGACGACGTTCGAGCCCGGCTGGAGGCGGACGCGCGCGAGGTCATCGCCCGCTACCCCGACTCCCGGTCCGCGCTCCTTCCGCTGCTGCATCTCGTGCAGTCGGAGGAGGGCCATGTCACGCGCACCGGGATGCGGTTCTGCGCGGACGTGCTGGGCCTGACCACCGCCGAGGTCACCGCGGTCGCCACCTTCTACACCATGTACCGGCGCAGGCCGAGCGGTGACTACCAGGTGGGCGTCTGCACCAACACCCTGTGCGCGGTGATGGGCGGTGACGCGATCTTCGAGGAGCTCCAGGAGCACCTCGGCGTCGGCAACGGCGAGACCACCGAGGACGGCAAGGTCACGCTGGAGCACATCGAGTGCAACGCGGCCTGCGACTTCGCGCCCGTCGTGATGGTCAACTGGGAGTTCTTCGACAACCAGACCCCGTCCAGCGCCAAACGCCTCGTCGACGACCTGCGCGCGGGCCGGACGGTCGAGCCCACGCGCGGGGCGCCGCTGTGCACCTTCAAGGAGACCGCGCGGATCCTCGCCGGCTTCCCCGACGAGCGGCCAGGGGCCGTCGAGGCAAGCGGCGGCGCGGGACCAGCGTCGCTGGTGGGCCTCCGCCTGGCCAGAGGAGAGACCGCACCCGCGCGCGTGGTCCACCCGCGTGACGGCGGCCCGCACGACGAGCCGCACGACAGGGCCGTGCACGACCCGTCACCGACACAGCACCTGAGCTCGCACGACGCGCCTCAGGACACGTCGGCCTCCGACCCGGCCCACCCGGCAGGGCCTACCGCCGAGGAGGGGGAGTGATGACCTTGGCACCCGAACTGAAAGACACCAGCCCCGAGAAGCTGCTCGCACCCGTGCTGTCGGCCTTCTGGGACGAGGACAAGTCCTGGTCTCTGGACGTCTACCGAAGGCACGAAGGATACGAGGGGCTCCGCAAGGCGCTCGCCATGTCACCGGACGACCTGATCGCGTACGTCAAGGACTCCGGTCTGCGCGGCCGCGGCGGCGCGGGATTCCCCACGGGAATGAAATGGCAGTTCATTCCCCAGGGTGATGGAAAGCCGCACTATCTAGTTGTCAACGCCGACGAATCGGAGCCGGGAACCTGTAAGGACATCCCGCTCCTGTTCGCGAACCCGCACAGCCTCATCGAGGGCATTGTCATCGCGTGTTATGCCATCAGGTCGTCGCATGCCTTCATCTATCTGCGGGGTGAAGTCGTCCCCGTCCTGCGGCGGTTGCACGAGGCCGTGCGCGAGGCCTACGAGGCGGGCTTCCTCGGCGAGAACATCCTGGGCAGCGGGCTCGACCTGGAACTCACCGTGCACGCGGGCGCAGGCGCGTACATCTGCGGTGAGGAGACCGCACTGCTCGACTCGCTCGAAGGCCGCCGGGGTCAACCGCGGCTCCGTCCCCCTTTCCCTGCCGTCGCGGGCCTCTACGCATGCCCGACTGTGGTGAACAACGTCGAGTCGATCGCGTCGGTTCCCGCGATTCTGCACAAGGGCAAGGACTGGTTCAGGTCGATGGGCAGCGAGAAGTCCCCGGGCTTCACGCTCTATTCGCTCAGCGGCCATGTCACCAGCCCCGGCCAGTACGAGGCCCCGCTCGGCATCACCCTCCGCCAGCTCCTGGAGATGAGCGGCGGAATGCGGGCCGGACACCGGCTGAAGTTCTGGACGCCGGGCGGCTCCTCCACACCGATGTTCACCGACGAGCACCTCGACGTCCCCCTCGACTACGAGGGAGTCGGTGCCGCCGGTTCCATGCTCGGCACCAAAGCCCTCCAGTGCTTCGACGAGACGACCTGCGTCGTCCGCGCCGTCACTCGCTGGACCGAGTTCTACGCCCACGAGTCCTGCGGCAAGTGCACACCCTGCCGCGAAGGCACCTACTGGCTCGTGCAGTTGCTGCGCGACATCGAGGCCGGCAAGGGCGTCATGTCCGACCTCGACAAGCTCAACGACATCGCCGACAACATCAACGGCAAGTCGTTCTGCGCCCTCGGCGACGGTGCCGCCTCGCCGATCTTCTCCTCGCTCAAGTACTTCCGCGAGGAGTACGAGCAGCACATCACGGGCCGCGGCTGCCCCTTCGACCCGGCCAAGTCGACGGTCTGGGCCGACTCCCGCACGGAGGTGAACGCATGACCGTACGCCAGTCTGATAGCGGCTTCGCCGCGGGCCAACGCTCCTCGGGAGGGGGAGAGGCGGCGGTCCCGCCGGAAGATCTCGTCTCGCTGACCATCGACGGCGCCGAGATCAGCGTGCCCAAGGGCACCCTGGTCATCCGCGCCGCCGAACAACTCGGCATCGAGATCCCCCGCTTCTGCGACCACCCCCTCCTCGACCCGGCCGGCGCCTGCCGCCAGTGCATCGTCGACGTCGAGGGCCAGCGCAAGCCGATGGCGTCCTGCACCATCACCTGCACCGACGGAATGGTGGTGAAGACCCACCTCACCTCGCCGGCCGCGGAGAAGGCCCAGCACGGTGTGATGGAACTCCTCCTCATCAACCACCCGCTGGACTGCCCGGTCTGCGACAAGGGCGGCGAGTGCCCCCTGCAGAACCAGGCCATGTCGCACGGCCAGGCCGAGTCCCGCTTCGAGGGCAAGAAGCGGACCTACGAGAAGCCCGTACCGATCTCCACACAGGTGCTCCTCGACCGCGAGCGGTGCGTGCTGTGCGCCCGCTGCACCCGCTTCTCCAACCAGATCGCGGGCGACCCGATGATCGAACTGGTCGAGCGGGGCGCACTGCAGCAGGTCGGCACCGGCGAGGGCGACCCCTTCGAGTCGTACTTCTCCGGCAACACCATCCAGATCTGCCCCGTCGGCGCGCTCACCTCGGCGGCGTACCGCTTCCGCTCGCGCCCCTTCGACCTGGTCTCCACCCCGAGCGTCTGCGAGCACTGCTCCGGCGGCTGCGCCACGCGCACCGACCACCGGCGCGGCAAGGTCATGCGCAAGCTCGCGGCCAACGACCCCGAGGTCAACGAGGAGTGGATCTGCGACAAGGGGCGGTTCGGATTCCGCTACGCGCAGCAGCGCGACCGCCTGGAGACGCCCCTGGTGCGCAACGCCGAAGGTGTTCTCGAGCCCGCCTCCTGGCCCGAGGCACTGGAGGCGGCCGCCCAGGGACTCGCCGCGGCCCGCTCCCGGACCGGAGTCCTCACCGGCGGCCGGCTCACCATCGAGGACGCCTACGCGTACAGCAAGTTCGCGCGCGTGGCGCTCGACACCAACGACATCGACTTCCGCGCACGCGTGCACAGCGGCGAGGAGACCGACTTCCTCGCCGCACGGATCGCCGGACGCGGCCGCGACCTCGACGGTACGGGCGTCACCTACACCGCACTGGAGAAAGCGCCCGCCGTCCTGCTGGTCGGGTTCGAGGCCGAGGAGGAGGCACCCGGCGTCTTCCTGCGGCTGCGCAAGGCCTGGCGCAAGCACGGGCAGCAGGTGTTCGCACTGGCCACGCACGCGACGCGCGGTCTGGAGAAGGCCGGCGGCACGCTGCTGCCCGCCGCTCCCGGCACCGAGACCGAGTGGCTCGACGCCCTCGCGGGCGGGGTCGGCCTGGACGGCGACGGGGCTCGGGCCGCCGAGGCGCTGCGCTCCGAGGGCGCGGTACTCGTCGTCGGTGAGCGGCTGGCCGCCGTGGCGGGCGGTCTGACCGCCGCCGTACGGGCCGCGTCCGCGACCGGTGCGCAGCTGGTGTGGATCCCGCGCAGGGCGGGAGAGCGCGGGGCCCTCGAGGCGGGCGCGCTGCCGTCGCTGCTGCCGGGCGGACGTCCGGCGACCGACCCACGCGCGCGTGAGGAGGTCGCCACGGCCTGGGGCGTCGCCGAACTCCCGCACCGCTACGGCCGCGACACCGGCCAGATCGTCGAGGCCGCCGCCACCGGAGAACTCCAGGCGCTGGTCGTCGCGGGCGTCGAGGTCGCCGACCTCCCGGACCCGGCACGCGCACGTGAAGCACTTCACGAGGTCGGCTTCCTGGTCTCGCTGGAACTGCGGCCCAGCGAGGTCACCGAGCACGCGGACGTGGTCCTGCCGGTCGCCGCGGTCGTCGAGAAGGCCGGCACCTTCCTCAACTGGGAAGGCCGGGTGCGCTTCTTCGAGGCCGCGCTCAAGCCCGAGCAGATGACCCGCCGCCTCGCGCCCACCGACGCGCGCGTGCTGCAGATGCTGGCCGACGCCATGGACGTCCACCTGGGTCTTCCGGACCTCAGGACCGTGCGCGGCGAGATCGACCGGCTCGGCGCCTGGGACGGACCCCGGGCCACCGAACCGCTGGAGACCGCAGCCCAGTTGCCGCGGCCGGCCGCCGGAGAAGCCGTACTGGCCGGGCACCGGCTGCTGCTCGACCAGGGCCGCCTCCAGGACGGCGACGAGGCGCTCGCCGGGACGCGGCACGCGGCCCACGCGCGCGTGTCGGCCGCCACCGCCGCCGAGGCCGGGGTGAAGGACGGCGACCTCCTCGCCGTGACCGGTCCCGCCGGCCTGGTCGAACTCCCGCTGCAGATCACCGAGATGCCCGACCGCGTGGTCTGGCTCCCCCTGAACTCCGCGGGCAGGGGAGTCGCCTCCGACGCCGGTGCGGTGCCCGGCTCACTCGTCCGCATCGGCCCGGCGGCCCTCGCCGCCGAAGCCCTCAAGGAGGTGGAGGCATGAGCCCGTACCTCGCCGCTGAAGACCTCTCGCTGTTCGGCACCGACCCGTGGTGGCTGGTCGTCCTCAAGGCGGTGTTCTGCTTCGCCTTCCTGATGGTGACCGTGTTGTTCTCCATCGTGTGGGAACGCAAGGTCGTCGCCTGGATGCAGCTGCGCATCGGCCCCAACCGGCACGGACCCTGGGGCATGCTCCAGTCGCTCGCCGACGGCGTCAAGCTGATGCTGAAGGAAGACCTCATCGTCAAGCGCGCGGACAAGGTCGTCTACGTCCTCGCACCGATCATCGCGGCCATCCCGGCCTTCATGGCGATCGCGGTGATCCCCTTCGGCCCGGCCGGCAACGAGGTCTCGATCTTCGGCCAGCGCACCACGATGCAGCTCACCGACCTGCCGATCGCGATGCTCTACATCCTCGCGGTCGCCTCGGTCGGCATCTACGGCATCGTGCTTGCGGGTTGGAGTTCCGGATCCACCTATCCGCTGCTCGGCGGACTGCGCTCCTGCGCGCAGATGATCTCGTACGAGATCGCCATGGGCGCCGCCTTCGCCTCGGTGTTCCTCTACTCCGGGTCGATGTCGACCTCGACGATCGTCGAGGCGCAACAGGACCGCTGGTACGTCATCCTGCTGCCGGTCTCCTTCCTCATCTACATCGTCACGATGATCGGCGAGACCAACCGCGCCCCGTTCGACATGCCGGAGTCCGAGGGCGACCTGGTCGGCGGCTTCAACACCGAGTACACGTCCATCAAGTTCGCGCTGTTCATGCTCGCCGAGTACGTGAACATGGTGACGGTCTCGGCCGTGTCCGTGACGCTCTTCCTCGGCGGCTGGCGGGCCCCCTGGCCCGTCAGCACCTTCTGGGAGGGCGCGAACCACGGCTGGTGGCCGATGCTCTGGTTCGTCATCAAGGTCCAGCTGCTGCTGTTCTTCTTCATCTGGCTGCGCGGCACGCTCCCTCGTGTCCGCTACGACCAGCTGATGAAGCTCGGCTGGAAGGTCCTCATCCCGGTCTCCGTGGTGTGGCTGATGCTCGTCGCGACCGTGCGGACCCTGCGCAACGAGAACTACGACTTCGCCGACATCGTCCTCTACGTCGCCGGCGGCGTCCTGGTGCTCCTGCTGCTGTCCTTCGTCGCGGACATGTTCCGCGGCAAGCCGAAGGAGGAGCCCGCCCCGCCCGTCGGCTTCGACCCGATGGCCGGCGGATTCCCCGTACCGCCGCTGCCCGGACAGGAGTTGCCACCCGTGCCCAGGCGCCGCCCGCGCCGGGAGCGGGAGCTGATTGTCAGTGGCGGGCCCGATACTCAGAGTGACGGATCTCTGGATGGAAAGGAGGCGTCCGATGGCTGAGGAGCCCAAGGAGACCGATCCCGGTTTCCAGAATCCGGTAGCCGGCTTCGGCGTGACCTTCAAGGCCATGTTCAAGAAGCGGCTGACCGAGCAGTACCCCGAGCAGCAGAAGACCACCGCTCCCCGTTTCCACGGACGGCACCAGCTCAACCGCCATCCGGACGGCCTGGAGAAGTGCGTCGGCTGCGAGCTGTGCGCCTGGGCCTGCCCTGCCGACGCGATCTACGTCGAGGGCGCGGACAACACGGAAGAGGAGCGCTACTCGCCGGGCGAGCGGTACGGGCGCGTCTACCAGATCAACTACGCCCGCTGCATCCTGTGCGGCCTGTGCATCGAGGCGTGCCCCACGCGCGCGTTGACGATGACCAACGAGTTCGAGCTCGCCGACTCCAGCCGTGCCAACCTCATCTACACCAAGGAGCAGCTGCTCGCCGGGCTCGAAGAGGGCATGGTCGACTCGCCCCACTCGATCTTCCCCGGGACGGACGAGCAGGACTACTACCGGGGCCTGGTGACCGAGGCCGCGCCCGGCACGGTCCAGCAGGTCGCCGTCTCCAAGGGAGAGAAGCCGGAAGAAGAGGAGGTCGGCGCATGAGCATGCAGCTCGCCGCCACAGCCACTCTTTCTGCCGGCACCTCCACCGGCGAGGCCTTCCAGTTCTGGGTGCTCGGCACCGTCGCCGTGATCGGCGCCCTGTGCACCGTCCTCATGAAGAAGGCCGTGCACAGCGCGCTCTGTCTCGCCGGCACCATGATCATCCTGGCGGTGTTCTACCTCGCCAACGGCGCCTACTTCCTGGGCGTCGTACAGATCATCGTCTACACCGGCGCGATCATGATGCTGTTCCTCTTCGTGGTGATGCTCGTCGGCGTCACGGCCGCGGACTCCCTGCAGGAGACCATCAAGGGCCAGCGCTGGCTGGCCCTTCTCTGCGGCCTCGGCTTCGGCATCCTGCTCATCGCCGGCATCGGCAACGCCTCCCTGACCGAGTTCAACGGGATGGCGCAGGCCAACGCCAACGGCAATGTGGAGGGACTCGCCACCCTCATCTTCACCAAGTACGTGTTCGCCTTCGAGATCACCGGCGCCCTGCTGATCACGGCCACCGTCGGCGCCATGCTGCTCACCCACCGCGAGCGCACCGAGCGCGCCAAGACCCAGCGGGAACTGGCCGAGCAGCGCGTCCGCGAGGGCAAGCACCTTCCGCCGCTGCCCGCGCCCGGTGTGTACGCCCGGCACAACGCCGTGGACATCGCGGGCCTGCTGCCCGACGGCACCCCCTCCGAGCTCACCGTCAACAAGACACTGCGCGAGCGCGGCCAGATCCGTGACGTCTCGACCGAGGCGCTCAACGATCTGCGCGCACTGGAACAGCGCGCCGAGGAGCGCCTGGAGCGGACCGACACGGCACCGGCGAACCTCGAGCGGACCGAGGAGGCGTCGAAGTGAACCCCGTCAACTATCTCTACCTCGCGGCGCTGTTGTTCACGATCGGCGCCACCGGCGTACTGATCAGGCGCAACGCGATCGTCGTGTTCATGTGCATCGAGCTCATGCTCAACGCCTGCAACCTGGCGTTCGTCGCCTTCTCCCGGATGCACGGCAACCTCGACGGCCAGATCATCGCCTTCTTCACGATGGTCGTCGCCGCCGCGGAGGTCGTGGTCGGGCTCGCGATCATCGTGTCCCTGTTCCGCTCCCGCCACTCGGCCTCGGTCGACGACGCCAGCCTGATGAAGCTCTGAGGGGTCGCTGAATCGTGGAGAACCTGATTGCGCTGCTGGTGGCGGCGCCCCTGCTCGGAGCGGCCGTACTGCTGTGCGGCGGCCGGCGGCTCGACGCCGTCGGCCACTGGATCGGCACCGCCCTCGCGGCCGCCTCCTTCGTGATCGGCGCCGTACTCTTCGCCGACCTGCTCGGCAAGAACGCCGAACACCGGACCCTGACGAGCCACCTGTTCAGCTGGGTCCCGGTCGAGGGCTTCCAGGCGGACATCGCCTTCCGCCTCGACCAGCTGTCGATGACGTTCGTGCTGCTGATCACCGGCGTCGGCTCGCTGATCCACCTGTACTCCGTCGGATACATGGAGCACGACGAGCGGCGCCGCCGCTTCTTCGGCTATCTGAACCTGTTCCTCGCGGCGATGCTGCTGCTCGTCCTCGCCGACAACTACCTTCTGCTGTACGTCGGCTGGGAGGGCGTCGGTCTCGCCTCCTACCTGCTGATCGGCTTCTGGCAGCACAAGCCCAGCGCCGCGACCGCCGCGAAGAAGGCCTTCCTGGTCAACCGCGTCGGCGACGTGGGCCTGTCGATCGCGATCATGCTGATGTTCACGACGTTCGGGACCTTCGCCTTCGGACCGCTCCTCGGCACGCAGGAGGAGCCGGGCGCGGTCAGCGACGCCGGCGAGGCCACCCTCACCGGCATCGCCCTGATGCTGCTGCTCGCCGCCTGCGGCAAGTCCGCCCAGGTGCCGCTGCAGTCCTGGCTCGGGGACGCGATGGAGGGCCCGACCCCGGTCTCGGCCCTCATCCACGCCGCGACCATGGTGACCGCGGGCGTCTACCTGATCGTCCGCTCCGCCAACATCTTCAACCTCGCTCCGGACGCCCAGCTGGTCGTCACCATCGTCGGTGCCGTCACGCTCCTGTTCGGTGCGATCGTCGGTTGCGCGAAGGACGACATCAAGAAGGCGCTGGCCGGCTCGACCATGTCGCAGATCGGCTACATGGTCCTCGCCGCGGGCCTCGGCCCCATCGGCTACGTCTTCGCGATCATGCACCTGGTGACGCACGGCTTCTTCAAGGCCGGGCTGTTCCTCGGCGCCGGTTCGGTCATGCACGGCATGAACGACGAGGTCGACATGAGGAAGTACGGCGGCCTGCGGAAGTACATGCCGATCACCTTCGTCACCTTCGGCCTCGGCTACCTCGCGATCATCGGCTTCCCGGGTCTGTCCGGCTTCTTCTCCAAGGACAAGATCATCGAGGCGGCCTTCGCCAAGGGCGGCACCGAGGGCTGGATCCTCGGCGGCGCGGCCCTGCTGGGCGCGGCCATCACGGCGTACTACATGACGCGCGTGATGCTGATGACGTTCTTCGGGGAAGAGCGCTGGAGGAACCAGCCCACCCGCTCTCCCGAGGCACCGAGCGCGGAGCCCGCCGCCGAGCACCACGGCGAGCACGCGGAGCCGCACCCGCACGAGTCGCCCAGGTCCATGACGATCCCCATGATCGTGCTGGCCTTCGGATCGGTCTTCGCGGGCGGCTTCTTCAGCATCGGCGACCGCTTCCTGCACTGGCTCGAGCCCATCACCGGGCACGACCACGGTGACTCGCCGATCAGCGCGGCCACGGTCACCGGTGCCACGGTCGCCGTGATGGTCATCGGCGTCACCTTCGCCTACCTCCAGTACGGCCGACGCCCGGTCCCGGTCGTCGCCCCGCGCGGATCCCTGCTCACCCGGGCCGCCCGCCGCGACCTGCTCCAGGACGACTTCAACCACGTCGTCCTGGTCCGCGGCGGCGAGCACCTCACCCGGTCCCTGGTGTACGTCGACCACACCCTGGTCGACGGCGTGGTCAACGGTACGGCGGCCTCCATGGGCGGCCTCTCCGGACGGCTCCGCAAACTGCAGAACGGCTACGCGCGGTCGTACGCGGTCTCGATGTTCGGCGGTGCGGCAGTGCTGATCGCCGCGACCCTGCTGATGAGGGCGGTCTGATACCGATGTCCTTTCCTCTGCTGACAGCGACGGCGGCGCTCCCGGCGATCGGCGCGATCGCCACAGCCGCCGTACCGGCCGCCCGGCGCACCGCGGCCAAATGGCTCGCGCTGCTCGTCTCGCTCGCCACCCTCGTGCTCGCCGCGATCGTCCTGGTCCGCTTCGACCCGGACGGCGACCGTTACCAACTCACCGAATCCCACTGGTGGATCAAGGACTTCGGGGTCAAGTACGAGCTGGGCGTGGACGGCATCGGGGTGGCGCTCGTCGCGCTGACCGCCCTGCTGATCCCGTTCATCATCCTCGCGGGCTGGCACGACGCCGACCCGCTGGAGACCGGCAACACCCGGTGGCGGCCGACGCAGGGCTTCTTCGCCCTGATCCTGGCCGTCGAGGCGATGGTGATCATCTCCTTCGAGGCCACCGACGTCTTCCTCTTCTACATCTTCTTCGAAGCCATGCTGATCCCGATGTACTTCCTCATCGGCGGCTTCGGGGACCGGGCCCACGAACACGGCGAGGAGACGGCGTCCACGCAACGGTCGTACGCCGCCGTGAAGTTCCTCCTCTACAACCTGGTCGGCGGCCTCATCATGCTGGCCGCGGTGATCGGCCTGTACGTGGTCGCCGGGAACTTCAGCCTCCAGGAGATCGCCGAGGCGCGGGCCAACGGCTCGCTCGACATGGCGACCAGCACCGAACGCTGGCTGTTCCTCGGCTTCTTCTTCGCCTTCGCGGTGAAGGCCCCGCTGTGGCCGCTGCACACCTGGCTGCCCAACGCGATGGGGGAGGCCACCGCCCCGGTCGCCGTCCTCATCACGGCGGTCGTCGACAAGGTCGGCACCTTCGCGATGCTCCGCTTCTGCCTCCAGCTCTTCCCGGAGGCCAGCAAGTGGGCCACGCCCGCGATCCTCGTCCTGGCGGTGATCAGCATCATCTACGGGGCGCTGCTCGCGGTCGGCCAGCGGGACATCAAACGGCTGGTGGCGTACGCGTCGATCTCGCACTTCGGCTTCATCATCATGGGCATCTTCGCGATGACCAGCCAGGGCCAGTCCGGCGCGACGCTCTACATGGTCAACCACGGTATTTCCACGGCCGCGTTGATGCTGGTCGCCGGGTTCCTGATCTCGCGGCGCGGCTCGCGGCTCATCGCCGACTACGGCGGGGTGCAGAAGGTCGCCCCGGTGCTCGCCGGCACCTTCCTGATCGGCGGTCTGGCGACGCTGTCGCTGCCGGGGCTCGCACCGTTCGTGAGTGAGTTCCTGGTCCTGGTCGGCACGTTCGCGCGCTACCCGGTGATCGGGATCATCGCCACCTTCGGCATCGTCCTCGCCGCGCTCTACACCCTCGTCCTCTACCAGCGGACGATGACGGGCCCGGTGAAGCCCGAGGTCGCGACCATGCCCGACCTGCGGGTGCGGGAACTGGTGGTGGTCGCGCCGCTGGTCGTACTGCTGATCTTCCTGGGCGTCTACCCGAAGCCCGTCACCGACATCGTCAACCCGGCGGTCAAGGCGACCATGTCCGACGTCCAGAAGAAGGACCCCCAGCCCGAGGTGGAGGCGGCCAAGTGAGCGCAACAGCCGTCCACAGCCTGTGGACAACCGCGGCCGATCCGATCTCGAAGATCGATACGCCGAAGATCGAATACGGACAATTGTCACCCACGCTGATCGTCATCGGTGCGGCGATCATCGGGGTGCTCATCGAGGCGGCGGTACCGCGCAAGCAGCGGTACTACGCCCAGGTGTTCGTCTCCGCAGTAGCGCTGATCTCGGCCTTCGCCGCGGTCGTCGCGCTCGCGCAGGGCGGATACGCCACCACCAAGGCGGGCATCGTCGCCATGGGCGCGATCGCCGTCGACGGACCGGCACTCTTCCTCCAGGGCACGATCCTGCTGGCGGGCCTGGTCGGCCTGTTCACCTTCGCCGAACGGCGCCTGGACCCGGTGGAGCACGGAAAACAGGTCGACTCCTTCGCCGCGCAGGCCGCCTCCGTACCGGGCAGCGACAGCGAGAAGGCCGCGGTGAAGGCCGGGTTCACCACCACCGAGGTGTTCCCGCTGCTGCTGTTCGCCGTCGCCGGCATGCTGATCTTCCCGGCGGCCAACGACCTGCTGACGCTGTTCATCGCGCTGGAAGTCTTCTCCCTGCCGCTGTACCTGATGTGCGCCCTGGCCCGCCGCAAGCGGCTCATGTCGCAGGAGGCCGCGGTCAAGTACTTCCTGCTCGGCGCCTTCGCCTCCGCGTTCACCCTGTTCGGCATCGCACTGCTGTACGGGTACGCGGGCTCCGTGTCGTACGCCACGATCGCCCAGGTCGTCGACGGCACGGTCACGAACGTCGACCCGGCCCTCGCCGACACCATGGGCAACGACGCGCTGCTGCTGATCGGCGCCGCGATGATCGTGATGGGCCTGCTGTTCAAGGTCGGCGCGGTCCCCTTCCACATGTGGACGCCGGACGTGTACCAGGGCGCGCCGACGCCGGTGACCGGGTTCATGGCGGCGGCGACCAAGGTGGCCGCGTTCGGCGCGCTGCTGCGGATCCTCTACGTCGTACTGCCGGGCCTGCGCTGGGACTGGCGGCCGGTCATGTGGGGCGTCGCGATCGTCACCATGCTCGGCGGTGCGATCGTCGCGATCACGCAGACCGACATCAAGCGACTGCTGGCGTACTCGTCGATCGCGCACGCGGGCTTCATCCTCGCGGGCGTCATCGCGACCACGCCGGACGGCGTCTCGTCCGTCCTCTTCTACCTGGCGGCGTACTCGTTCGTCACGATCGGCGCGTTCGCCGTGGTGACGCTGGTGCGCGATGCCGGTGGTGAGGCGACACACCTGTCCAAGTGGGCCGGTCTCGGACGCCGTTCGCCCCTCGTGGCCGCCGTGTTCGCGGTGTTCCTGCTGGCCTTCGCCGGCATTCCGCTGACCTCCGGGTTCGCCGGGAAGTTCGCCGTGTTCAAGGCAGCGGCGGAAGGCGGCGCGGCGCCGCTGGTCGTGGTCGGCGTGATCTCGTCGGCCATCGCGGCGTTCTTCTACATCCGCGTCATCGTGCTGATGTTCTTCAGCGAGCCGCGGCCCGAGGGTCCGACGGTCGCCGTGCCGTCGCCGCTGACGATGGCGGCGATCGGCATCGGCGTGGCGGTCACGCTGGTGCTCGGTGTGGCGCCGCAGTACTTCCTGGACCTGGCGAACCAGGCGGGAGTGTTCGTGCGCTGACCCTCGGTGCCGGTACCCCGGTGCCTGTACGGCGGCCCCGGTTCCCTTCGAGGGAACCGGGGCCGCCGCGTTGCGCTCAGGACGTCCCGTCGAGGTCGTCGAGGCTGGACACCCAGTCAGGCACGGTGGCCGTGGTTGTGGTCGTCGTCGTGGTCGCCGGTGTCGGCGCGGCCGGACACGTCACGGTGGGGTTGAAGGTTTCGAAGAGCCCGTCGGGGTTGTCCTCGTAGATCCACGCGTGAAGCGTGTAGTAGCCGGGCACCTCGGTGCTGCGGAACGTCTCGCCGAACAGCGTCGGCGCGGCCTGCCCTGTGTTCTTGACGGCCCATGCCACCGCGAACAGATCAAGGTCGCTCGTGTCGGAGCCGCCTTCGTACAGCAGGACCTCCGGCTTGCCGGCATCGACGACGTCGTCGGCGAGGTACTCCGCGTTGACGTACCGGTAGCCCATCTCGGGCACACAGGTGTCGGTGCGGGCCCAGCCGTCCGGCGGGGCGAGCGGCTCGTAGGCGGATGTGGCGGTGTTCGTGTACGTCAGGACGAACGGGTCGGGCTCGGGCGCCGCCTGCGCGGGGGCGGCGGTCATGGAGAGAGCGCCGGCTATCGCCATGGTGATGACGGCCTTGAGGGGCCGAGAGGACATGATGGGGCTCCTTGATGCGCCATGTGACGGATGCCATTTGTATGACCGCGGAGAGTCACAGGGTGAGCCTGTGGATAACTCCGGCGTTGTCGGTGCGGACCCCTATCGTGGACGCAGTGGTCGAGGGACTACGTACGGGGAACAGGGCTATGCGCGGGATGGGTGGGATCAGCGAGATGCCAAGGACGACCGAGGTGGCAGACACGGCCGAGAGTGAGGCGCTGGCCACGCTGCACCGGGTCTTCGGGTACGAGGCCTTCCGCGGCGAGCAGGGCGCGGTCATTGAGCATGTGATCGCGGGCGGCGACGCCGTGGTCCTCATGCCGACCGGTGGCGGCAAGTCACTGTGCTACCAGATCCCGTCCCTGGTCAGACCCGGTACCGGCATCGTGGTCTCACCGCTCATCGCGCTGATGCAGGACCAGGTGGACGCGCTGCGGGCGCTCGGCGTGAACGCCGGATTCATGAACTCCACGCAGGACTTCGACGAGCGGCGGGTGGTGGAGGCGGAGTTCCTGGCGGGCGAGCTGGACCTGCTCTATCTGGCACCGGAGCGGCTGCGGCTCGACTCCACGCTGGACCTCCTCTCGCGCGGCAAGATCTCGGTCTTCGCGATCGACGAGGCGCACTGCGTGTCCCAGTGGGGCCACGACTTCCGCCCCGACTATCTGTCCCTCTCCCTGCTCGGCGAGCGCTGGCCCGACGTCCCCCGGATCGCGCTGACCGCGACGGCCACGCACGCGACCCACCAGGAGATCACCCAGCGGCTGAACATGCCGACGGCCCGGCACTTCGTGGCGAGCTTCGACCGGCCCAACATCCAGTACCGGATCGTGCCCAAGGCCGACCCGAAGAAGCAGCTGCTGACCTTCCTGCGGCAGGAGCACGAAGGCGACGCCGGCATCGTGTACTGCCTCTCGCGCAACTCGGTCGACAAGACGGCGGAGTTCCTGAGCAAGAACGGCATCGAGGCCGTGCCCTACCACGCGGGGCTCGACGCGGGCACCCGCGCGGGGCACCAGTCGCGGTTCCTGCGCGAGGAGGGCCTGGTCGTGTGCGCGACCATCGCCTTCGGCATGGGCATCGACAAGCCGGACGTCCGCTTCGTCGCCCACCTCGACCTGCCCAAGTCGGTCGAGGGCTACTACCAGGAGACCGGCCGTGCCGGACGCGACGGACTGCCGTCGACGGCCTGGATGGCCTACGGACTCAACGACGTCATACAACAGCGCAAGCTGATCCAGTCCGGCGAGGGCGACGAGGCGTTCCGCCGCCGGGCCGCCTCCCACCTGGACGCGATGCTGGCGCTGTGCGAGACGGCCCAGTGCCGACGCGGCCAGTTGCTGAACTACTTCGGCCAGGAGCCGGACCCGTCAGGCTGCGGCAACTGCGACACCTGCCTCACCCCGCCGGAGACCATCGACGGCACGGTCGCCGCGCAGAAGGTGCTGTCGACGGTGGTGCGGCTGCAGCGCGAGCGCGGTCAGAAGTTCGGCGCGGTGCAGATCGTCGACATCCTGCTCGGCAAGCGCACCGGCAAGGTCATCCAGTTCGACCACGACCAGCTGTCCGTGTTCGGCATCGGCGAGGAACTCTCCGAGGGCGAATGGCGCGGCGTCGTCCGCCAGCTGCTGGCACAGGGACTGCTCGCGGTCGAGGGGGAGTACGGCACGCTGGTGCTGACCGAGGCGAGCGGCGCGGTGCTGCGGAGGGAACGCGACGTACCGCTGCGCAAGGAGCCGAAGAAGCCGGCCTCCGCGAAGACCGCCGGATCCTCTTCCGGGCGGGGCGAACGCAAGGCGAAGGCCGCGGCGGTGGAACTGCCCGATTCGCTGATGCCGGCCTTCGAGGCGCTGCGGGCGTGGCGGGGCGAGCAGGCGCGCGAGCAGGGCGTCCCGGCGTACGTCATCTTCCACGACGCCACGCTCAGGGAGATCGTGACCGTGTGGCCGACGTCGGTGGCACAGCTCGGGACGGTCGGCGGCGTCGGCGAGAAGAAGCTGGTGACATACGGCGAGGGCGTGCTGGCGGTCCTGGCCGGGCTCGGCGACAGCCCTCCGGCCGCGGAGGCACCGAGTCCGGAGAGCGATGCGGATCCGGGGGCCGACGACTGGCCCGAGATGGACGAGGAACCGGAGCCCGACTGGAGCTAGGAACGGCCGCGGGCGCCGATTCCGCCTCCGGCGCCGGAACGGACAGGGGCTCCGGCGCCGGCCCAGTCACAGTGCTCGGGTCGCGTACGCCCTGACGTCCGCGTCCGAGTCCGTCGTCGCCGTGGCCAGGGCCGCGCGGGCGCCCCCGGTGGCCGTGTGGCGGGTCAGGGCCAGGACCGCCGCCTTGCGGACGTCGGCGTTCTGGTCGGCGAGGGTCTTGGCGAGGGCGGGGACGGCGACATCCGGGTCGGCCGCGGACAGGGCGGTCGCCGCTCCGGACCGGACCTGCCAGGCGGGGTCGTCGAGGGCGGTCACCGCGCGGGCGGCGAGAGGCCCGAGGCAGCCCGTGGTGCCCAGTGCGGCGTAGGCGGCGCCACGGACCAGGGCGTCGGCGTCCTCGGTGAGGTCGGCGAGAGCGGTGAGAACGGCCTCGACCGGATGTTCCGTCGACACCGTCGCCAGGCTCCTGGCGATCGTGACCCGGACCTCGCGGGACGGCTCGGACGGTGCCGCGTGGGCGAGTTGCTCCGCGGCGTCGACCGAGACGAGGGCGCGTACCGCCTCGACGCGGACGGCGATGTCGGAGTCCGTCAGCGAGCCGGCGAACAGCTCCGTGTCGCCCAGCCGCAGGGCGCGCAGCACGTCGAGGGCGGCTGCGCGGACGACCGGGTCGGGCTCGGCGAGGGCGGCGGCGAGGCCGTCGCGGAGGGCGGGTTCGGGCGGCAGCGTCTCGACGAGCTCGCGCAGTGAGGCCGCGGCGGCGGCGCGTACCTCGGCGGCGGAGTCGCGGAGGGCCTCGGCCAGGGCGGGGCCCGTTCCCAGCGGGAGCGCCTCCGTCAGCACGGCGACGGCTTCGCGTCGCACGGCGGGCACCGGGTCGCTCAAGTACGGCCGCAGAGCGCCGAGTTCGGGCTCCTGCTCGGCGAGGGCGACGAGTTCGAGGAGGTGGGCGGAGGAAGTCTCGGGGGTGGGGTGGGTGGGGAGGGGGAGGGGCCCCCTCCCCGACACCGATAGCGACACTGGCCCCGACCCCGACTCCGCCGCCCCCACCGACCCCGCCCCACCCGCCCCCAGCGGCACCCCCGCCGCCATCGGTGCGCGGTCCCTGGAACCGGCCGTCGCCACGTCCTCCGGATGCACCTCGCCCAGGTGTCGGGAGGGACCGCCTGTGGGGGTGAACTCGTCGACGGGGACCAGGTAAGGGGCCACGGGACGGGCCGTGAACTCCATCGTGCCGGAGGGGGACTTGTGCAGGTCGAGGTGGTGGAACCAGGAGGCGTCGTCGCGCTGGGGGTGGTCGAGACGGTCGTGGTAGAGGCCCCAACGGGACTCCGTGCGGGCCAGGGAGGCGCGCGCGGCCATCTCCGCGCAGTCGCGGATGAAGGAGACCTCGGCGCAGCGCATCAGTTCGTGCGGGGTACGGGCGCCCATCTCCGCGATGTCGGTGTGCATCCGCTCGAAGGCCTCCAGGGCGAGCGAGAGACGGGCGCCGGACTTCGGCGGGGCGACGTAGTCGTTCACGAAGCGGCGCAGCTTGTACTCGACCTGGGGCTGCGGCGGGCCGTCCGGGTTGCGCAGCGGGCGGTAGATCAGTTCGTGGGCCTCGCGGAGTTGGTGAAGAGGCAACTCGCCCTCGTAGGGCCGGTACCGGGCGGCGTCCGCGCCCGCCAGGTCGCCGAAGACGAAGGCGCCGATCATGTAGTTGTGGGGGACGCAGGCGAGGTCGCCGGCGGCGTAGAGGCGGGGGACGGTCGTACGGGCGTGGTCGTCCACCCGTACTCCCGAGGCCGAATGACCGCCGCACAGGCCGATCTCGGAGATGTGCATCTCGATGTCGTGGGTGCGGTAGTCGTGGCCGCGGCCGGAGTGGAAGGTGCCGCGGGAGGGGCGTTCCGTGGAGTGCAGGATCGACTCCAGGGCCGATATCGACTCCTCCGGCAGATGGCTCAGCTTCAGGTAGACCGGGCCCCGGTCCGAGGCGACCTCCGCCGCGAACTCCGCCATCATCTGGCCCGACCAGTAGTCGGAGTCGACGAAGCGTTCGCCGTGCCGGTTGACCTGGTAGCCGCCGAAGGGGTTGGCGACGTAGGCGCAGGCGGGGCCGTTGTAGTCCTTGATCAGCGGGTTGATCTGGAAGCACTCGATGCCGGTGAGCTCGGCGCCCGCGTGGTACGCCATGGCGTAACCGTCGCCCGCGTTCGTGGGGTTCTCGTAGGTGCCGTACAGGTAGCCGGAGGCCGGAAGGCCCAGGCGGCCGCAGGGGCCGGTGGCGAGGATGACGGCGCCCGCGCGGACCGTCACGAAGGCGCCGGTGCGGGTGTTGAAGCCGACCGCGCCCACGGCACGCCCGTCCTCGGGAGAGGTGAGTACCCGGACCGGCATCACGCGGTTCTCGATGCGGATCCGCTCCCGCATCTCGCGTCGGCGCAACTGCCGGTACAGGACCTTCTTGACGTCCTTGCCCTCCGGCATGGGCAGCACGTAGGAGCCGGACCGGTGGACCTGGCGGACCGCGTACTCGCCGTGCTCGTCCTTCTCGAACTTCACACCGTAGGACTCCAGTCGCTGCACCATGGCGAAGCCGCGGGTGGCGGTCTGGCGGACGGTGGACTGGTCGACGATGCCGTCGTTGGCGCGGGTGATCTCGGCGACGTAGTCGTCGGGTTCGGCGCGGCCCGGGACGACCGCGTTGTTGACGCCGTCCATGCCCATGGCGAGGGCGCCGGAGTGCCGGACGTGGGCCTTCTCCAGGAGGATCACGTCGGCGCCGTGCTCGGCGGCGGTCAGGGCGGCCATGGTGCCGGCGGTGCCGCCGCCGATGACGAGGACGTCGCAGCTCAGCTCCTCGGCGTCGGTGAGTGCGGGGATCTCCAGGGGGGTGTTCACGGAGGCGGTCACCAGGGGGCCTTTCAGGTACCGAGCGAGGTGAGGACTTCGCGCCGCAGGGCCAGGCGCGCGGGATCTTCGTGGGCCGTACGGTCACGCGGATGGGGTATGTCGCGTACGGCGGTGAGGCGGCCGGCGCCGAGGAGGGCCACGCGGTCGCCGAGGAACAGGGCCTCGTCCACGTCGTGGGTGACGAAGACGACGGTCGCGCCCGTGCCCCGCAGCACCTCCACGAGCAGGTCCTGCATGCCGGAGCGGGTCTGGGCGTCGAGCGCGCCGAAGGGTTCGTCCATCAGGACGGCGCGGGGCGCTCCCGCGAGCGCCCGGGCCAGCTGGGCGCGTTGGCGTTGCCCGCCGGAGACACGGTGCGGCAGGTGCCGGGCCCGGTCGGCGAGTCCTACGCGGTCCAGCCAGGACTCGGCCTGCGCCCGGCGTTCGGTGCGGGGCACCCCCTTGATGGCGAGGGGGAGTTCCACGTTGGCCCGCAGGGTGCGCCAGGGCAGGAGGGCGTCCTCCTGGAAGACCAGGGCGCGGTCCGCGGCCGGGGCGGTGATCGGGTGGCCGTCCTGCTCCACGGTTCCGTCGAGCGGGGGCAGCAGTCCGGCGAGGGTGCGCAGCAGCGTCGACTTGCCGCAGCCGGAGGAGCCGACGACGGTCAGGATCTCGCCGGGCGCGATGTCCAGGTCGACACCGGAAACGGCGGGGGCGCCGGGGCGTCCGAGACCGGCGCCGGTGAGGGTGAGGCGGGTGCCGCGTACGGGGGCGGCGGCCGGAGCCTCGCCCCCGGAGGCGGGCCGCTCCGGGGCGGCGCCAGGCCCCGTGTCGGACGCCTGCGCGGCGGTGCCGGTGACGCCGGTCGTCCCGGAATCCTCCGAGGTCGCGCCGGTCGTGCCGGTTGTCCTGGACGCCTCCGAGGCCGGGTTCGTCGTCCTGGTTGTCCTGGACGTCGGCGAGGTCGCGTCGGTCTGTCCAGAAACCTTCGAGGTCGCCGCGGTCGTACCGATTGCCCTGGACACCTCCGAGGCCGGGTCCGTCGTGCCGGTTGTTCCGGACGTCGGCGAGGTCGCGTCGGTCGGCGTGGTTGCGCCGGAAGCCTTCGAGGTCGCGCCGGTCATGCCGGTTGCCCCGGAAGCCGCCGAGGTCGTGCCCTTCGTGCCGCTTGCCGTGGGCGCCTCCGAGCCCGTGCCCGCCGCGGCCGACCCTCCACCGATCGTGTCGGTCGTCCCTGACGCCCCTGACACCCCGGTCGTGCCGGTCGTCTCAGACGAGGTGCTCATCGCGTGCCTCCTCGGTCCTGGGGTGGGACCCCTTGTCCTTGGGCCTCTCGTGCACGGCCTGTTCGTCCGCGGCCCCGATGTCCATGGGCCCCGCGCCCGCGGGAGCCGGCGGCACCGTTCCTGCGGACCCCGCAGCTCTCGGCCGAGGGGCCGCCCCCACGTCGTACGACGTCCGTGGCAGCCACCGCGTGAGTCGGCGGCCCAGTGCTTCGACCGCCGTGGAGGTGAGCCAGCCGAGGATGCCGATGGTGACCATGCCGACGAAGACGCCGGGGTAGTCGACGACCGTGTAGTCCTGCCAGGTGCGGTAGCCGACGCCGTACTGTCCGGAGATCATCTCGGCGGAGATCACGCAGATCCATGAGACGCCGATGCCGACCGAGAGACCGCCGAAGATGCCGGGCAGCGCGCCCGGCAGGACGACCGAGGCGAGGATCCGCGACCGTCCGCCGCCCATCGTCAGCACCGCCTCCTCCCAGGCGGGGGTGAGTGCGCGGACCGCGTGCCGGGTGGACACGAGGACCGGGAAGAAGGCCGCGGTGAAGGTGATGAAGACGATGCCCTGTTCGTTGGAGGGGAACAGGAGGATCGCGACGGGGACCAGGGCGATCGCCGGGATGGGGCGGATCACCTCGAGGACCGGTCCGAGCAGGTTCTCGGCGAGGCGGGAGCGCGCCACGAGCACGCCCGTCGCCACCCCGAGCACCGCGGCGAGCAGGAAGCCGCTCAGGATGCGGGTGAGGCTGTCGGTGAGGTCGGTCCAGTAGTCGGGGCCGGACAGCCGGTCGGCGAAGGTGCGGGCGACGTCGGTGACGGTGGGGAACTGCGAGAAGCGCAGCCACAGGTCGATGTCCAGGCTGGTCAGCAGCTGCCACACGCCGAGGGCGACCCCGAGCGAGCCGGCCCGCAGGGCGAGGCGGCCGGCCCGGCGTGGATACCGGAGCGCCCGCCGCGCGTACCGGCTCACGACGCCTGCTCCAGCGCGGCGGCGTACGGGACGACGCGGGCGCCCTCGTGTTCGCCGACGTACGCCTGCGCGGCGGCCGGGGTGACGAAGGGCAGCAGCTCCTTGCCGTCGCTCACCCAGAGCGCCTTGTCGGCGAACCACAGGGTGCCGGTGGTGGCGTCGGGGACGTACGCGGCGCGGATGCCGGACTTGTGCTCGGCGACGTAGGCCAGCAGTTCGGCCGGGGTCCTGAAGGCGCGGGTCTTGGAGGCGCCCTTGGGCCAGACCTCGCTCGCGGACGCCGGGGGAGCGGTGGCGAGCCGCTTCGCGTAGTCGGCGCCCAGGGCCTTCTTGACGTACTGGTCGTCGACGAAGGCGTCCACGTCCACGTCGCCGGTCAGCTTGGCCGACTTCAGGACCGAGACGTCCTCCTTCAGGGCGGAGATCAGCTGGGGCTTGATCGCCGGGCCGAAGGTGGAGATGCCGTGGGCGCCGTTGTAAAGGTAGACGACCTCGGCGGGCAGGCCGGTGGCGTCGGCGACCTTCTCGGCGGCGGCCACGGGGTGCTCGTCGAGGTAGTCCGTGGCCTCGGCCTGGGCCTTGAGGAAGGCCTCCAGGACGGCCGGGCGCTCCTTGGCGAAGTCCTCGCGGGCGGTGACGCCGTGGAAGGTGGGGAGGTTCAGCTGGGCCCCGTCGTAGAGGGCTTTCGCCTTGCCCTGGTAGGCGAGCAGGCCGGGCCAGGCGACGAACTGGGAGAGCGCGTCCGTGCTGCCGGCGGAGAGGGCGGAGGCGCCCACCGCGGGCTGCTGGTTGAGCTTCTCGATGCCCTTGTCGGGGTCGATGCCGGCGCGTTGCAGGGCGCGGACGAGGGTGCCGTCGGCGGCGGAGCCGATGCTGGTCGACACCTTCTTGCCCTTGAGGTCCGCGAGGGAGGCCAGCTTGGAGTCCGGGGCGGTGACGATGGTGTTGAGGCCGCCGCGGAGGTTGTAGCCGGTGACCGAGACCAGGTGGGTCGGCTTGCCGAGCTGTTTGCCGCGGGCCGCGTTGATGAGGAGCGGGAAGTCGCCCATCGAGCCGATGTCGATCTTCCCGGCGGTCATCTGGGCGGTGATGGGGGCGCCGGTGGCGTAGTCCTGCCAGTCGACCTTGTAGGTCTTGCCGTCGCCCAGCGAGTTGAGCTGCTTCTCGAAGTAGCCGAGGGAGCGCAGCAGGGTGCCGGCGGTGACGGTGTTGATGGTCTTGGACTGGTAGCCGACGGTGACGGTCACCGTGGAGCCGTCGCCGGCCCGGGCGCTGCCGCCGCAGGCCGTCAGGGGCGCGAGCAGCAGCACCAGGGAGGCGGCGATTGCCTTGTGTTTCATGGGAGTCGGGGGCCTTTCACCGGAGCAGATAGGGCATGTTGACCGTGACGGCTCCGGTGGGACAGCGGGCCGCGCAGGGGCCGCAGTACCAGCATTCGTCGACGTGCATGTATGCCTTGCCGCTGCTGTCGTCGATGGCGAGGGAGTCCAGCGGGCACATGTCCACGCAGAGCGTGCAGCCGTCGATGCACTTCGACTCGTCGATGGTCACGGGCACGTCGGCCCGCTGGGGCACCAAGGGCATGGCTGTCTCCAGAGATGTCCTGAGATTTTCCGCGCGGTGGTGAACCGGGCGGGATCTGCCGAACGATGAAGAGGTGGGAGGGGGTGGTCACAGGGAGCGGTGCAGCAGGCCGCTCATGGTGATGCGGTCGCCGCGGAAGCGGATGAACTCCAGGTCGACCGGGCGGCCGTCGGCGAGGTGGGTGAGGCGTTCCAGCATGAGGACGGCCGCGCCGCGCGGGGCCTCCAGGACGGCGGCGGAGTGGGTGTCCGCGTTCACCGCCTCCAGGGTGATCTCGGCGTGGCCGAGGCGCTGACCGGTGATCGTCTCCAGGAGGCGGAAGACGTCGGTGTTCTCCAGGTCGGCGCCGAGCAGGGCGGTGCCGATGTCGAGCGGGATGTAGGTGAGGTCCAGGGAGAGGGGAAGGCCGTTCAGGCGGCGCAGGCGTTCGATGTAGAGGACGTCGGTGCCGGGTGTGACCTGGAGGCGTTCGGCCACCGGGGCGGGTGCGGGGGCGGGGCCCATCGTGCGGACCTCGTTGGTGACGGTGCCGTGTTCGTGGAGGGTTTCCGCGAGGCCCATCAGACGGTCCAGGCCGTGGGGGTACTTCTGCGCGACGACCACGGTGCCCACTCCGGGCAGGCGGTCGACGAGACCTTCGGCGCGCAGCAGGTCCAGGGCGAGGCGGACCGTGTTGCGTGAGGCCCGGTAGTCGGTGGCCAGGGTCGACTCGTGGGGGAGGGTGTCGTCTGTGAAGCCGCCGGTGAGGATCTGGTGGCGCAGGAGGTCGGCGAGTTGCCGGGCCTGGTCCGCGCGCAGCCGGCGACGCGCACGGTGGGCGGCGACGGTGGTCGCGCCCTGGCCGGCGTGGTCGCGGATGCGGTCGGAGGGAGGCATGCCACGAACCATAGCGAGGAGGTAGGAAAAGGGGTGTTGCGGCAGTGTTGCGCCACCTGCCGGGGTGTCAGGCGCGCGGCTGACCTGCGTAAACGGCTGTCGCTGAGCAAGATCTGCCAGGTCAGGCCAGTGCTGTCAGCCCTGGTCCGAACGCGATCAGGAGGGGCAGCAGGGGGACCAGGGCCGCCACTGCCGCCGTGAGTGCCCGGTGTCGGCGCAGCAGGCGCGGCCGGGGTTCCAGCAGCCGGTCGACCCGCTCGCCCAGCAGGCGGTGGCTGGAGGAGCAGGACAGGACGCCCCGGTGCTGGTTGAGCTCGATCAGCGCCAGGGCGGTGGTCAGGTGGCCGCAGCGGCGGGAGGCCGTGTCGTCGGCGGCCAGTTCGACCAGGCGGTGGGTCTCGTCGCAGAAGTGGGCGAACACGGGCACGCGGGGGAAGCCGGAGGCGAGGGCGGTCGAGAGGTGGAGCAGCCAGTCGTGGTGGGAGCGGGCGTGGTCGCGCTCATGGGTGAGGACGGCGTCCAGCTGGTGGTCGGTCAGGCGGTGCAGGGCGCCGGTCGTCACCACGAGCTGGGGCGGGCTGCCCGGCATCCACCAGGCGTCGGGGTATTCGTCCTCCAGCACCAGCAGGGGGCCGCGCGCGGCTTTCTCCAGGCCGCCGGGCAGTTCGGGGGCGCGTTCGCGCAGCTGCGCCCTGGTCACGCCGCGGTGGCGGCGCGCCTCGACGAGCTCGCGGGCCAGCATCGCGGTCGTCCAGGCGGCCCCGCAGGCCAGCAGGAGGGTCAGCAGGGCCGCCCAGACGGGGGCGGCGGACAGGTCGTAGGCCGCGGTCACCGCCGGTGGCGCGGGGGCGAAGACATGGTCGCGGACCGTGTGGAAGACGGCGGCGGCGCCGAGCACCAGGGCTGTCAGACAGCACATCAGGACGGTGGCGACCAGGCACTGCCACACCCAGAGCCCCACCACGGGTTCCCGTTCGGGCCAGGCGGCCCGGGTCAGCGCACGGGGGGCGGGCACGGCGGCGGCCAGCGCGACGGCGCTCAGCAGGAGCAGGCAGAACGTCATTCCACGGGCTCCGGATCCTGGTCGGAAGGGAAGAAAGGCGGCTGCGGCGAGGGCGGTACGCGGATCACGCCGCGTCCCGTGCGGCACGTACGGGTCACATCGTCGCCCGCCGCCAGTATGACGGCCCGAACGCACGGAGTCAGGGGACAGAACGGACGCTCTGCCCCCGGACGGCCTTCGGCAAGCTCTCAGTGCCGCGCTTCTTCTCCCCGGAGCATTGCATCGCTCACTGCCGCAGCGCTTCCGCCACGGCCGCCACCACCGTCGCGTCCCCCGCCCCGGCCGCTCGCGCGGACGCCACGAAATCCCGTGCCAGCGCCGCCAGTTCGGCGGGATCCGGCCCCTGCCGCAGTTCCGCCGGCAGCGGGGCCACCCGTGTCCCGGCTCCCCGTCGGGTCCGGATCAGCGCCGCGGCCTCCAGTTCCCGGTACGCCCGGGCGACCGTCCCCGGTGCGAGCCCGAGGTCGGCCGCGAGCTGCCGTACCGTCGGCAGCCGCTCGCCCTCCGGCAGGCGGCCCGCGGTGATCAGACCCGCGAGCTGGGCGCGGATCTGTTCGTACGGCGGTACGGGACTGGTCGTGTCGACGCGTACGGCCTCGCCGCTCACGAGCGGTCCGCCTTCGCCTTCTTGGCGCGCGTCGCCCGGGGTGAGGCGATGGTGAACAGGCACCACGGCGCCATGATCAGGGCGACCAGGCCCAGCGGCCACACCGCCCAGTTCGCGACGGTCCCGAACGTTCCGTCGCAGGTCGTGCTCATGAGGGCGCCGGACACCGTCGAGGCGACCCCGAGCAGGGACGACGAGACCACGAGCCCCCACGCGGCCACGATCGCCAGCGTCCGGTCCCGGCGGGACTGCTCGTCACCGGGTCGGGTCGCGATCCGCCGCAGGGACCAGCCGCAGGCGACGGTCGAGACGGCGAGGGAGACGAGCATGGGGAGGCTGTAGTAGAAGCCGGGCCAGGGGGTGGCCGACTCGGTCACGCCCCGGCAGGTCAGCGTGAGCGCACGGCCCGCTCGCCCCAGATCGTCCCGTGAGGCCACCCGCGGTCGTCACGGCCAGCAGGACGACCAGCGCGGCAGCGAGCCCGAGCAACAGCCACGTCATCCGGGGCGGAACGTGGTCGCGCACCCGGCGCGGGGTGAGACCTGCCGTGCGCACGGCACCCCGCCGGGGACCGGTGAGAGCGTCACCCACCAGTACCCCGGCCACCGCGCACAGACCGAACACCGGGATGGCGTAGAGGATGCCGTCGTCGCCGATCAGGGGCGACAGCAGGCGGGCCGCCAGGACCCCGACGGCCAGGCCCGTCCAACGGGAGTAGCGGTCGAGGGGCGCGCGGGACGAGGACCGCGCGGTGGATTCGAGTTCGAGCATGACGGACAGACCCCCGTGGAGACGCAACCGACGACCGCTTGTATCAAGCTGTGAGTACAAGATGCGTGCCAGGGAGGCTTGTGTCAACTCCTTGCTACAAGGGTTGCTCCCCGGCGGCCACCCGCCCGGTGACCTCACCCAGGCCCACCCGCACCCCGTCCGGCCCCGGTGCCCACGCCGACAGGGTCACCACGTCCCCGTCCTCCAGGAAGGTCCGCTTGCCGTCGGGGAGTTCGAGGGTGTCGCGGCCGTTCCAGGTCAGTTCCAGCAGGGAGCCGCGTTCGTGCTCGGAGGGTCCGCTGACGGTTCCGGAGCCGTAGAGGTCGCCGGTCCGCAGGGAAGCGCCGTTCACCGTCATGTGGGCCAGTTGCTGCGCGGCGGTCCAGTACATGGTGGAGAAGGGGGGCTCGGAGACCAGGTGCCCGTTGATCGACACGGAGATACGGAGGTCGTAGCCGCCCGGACCGTCCCCGGAGGCCGAGTCGTCGAGGTACGGCAGCAGTTCGTGGGTCCGCTCCGGTGGCGCCACCCGCGCCTCCTCCAGCGCGTCCAGCGGGGTGATCCACGCCGACACCGAGGTGGCGAAGGACTTGCCGAGGAACGGGCCGAGGGGGACGTACTCCCAGGCCTGGATGTCGCGTGCGGACCAGTCGTTGAGGAGGCACAGTCCGAAGACGTGCTCCCGGAAGTCGCCCAGCGCCACCGGCGAGCCCATGACCGAGGGCACGCCGACCACGAAGCCGACCTCCGCCTCGATGTCCAGGCGGACCGAGGGGCCGAAGACGGGTTCCGTGTCCGAGGGGGCCTTGCGCTGGCCGGACGGTCGTACGACGTCCGTCCCCGACACCACGACCGTGCCCGAGCGGCCGTGGTAGCCGATCGGCAGGTGTTTCCAGTTGGGGGTCAGGGAGTCCGCGGCGTCGGGGCGGAAGATGTGGCCGACGTTGCGGGCGTGGTTCTCGGAGGCGTAGAAGTCGACGTAGTCCGCGACCTCGAAGGGCAGGTGCAGGGTCACCGACGAGAGCGGGTGCAGGAACTCCTGGACGGCCGACTGGTGCGAGGGCACCGTCACCCATGCCGTCAGGGCCCGCCGTACGTCCGACCACGTGGTGCGGCCCGCCGCGAGCAGCGGGTTCAGGGACGGCCGGGCGAGCAGGGTGGCGTACGGCGAACCCAGGGCGTGGGCCGCCGCGCCGGCGTCGAGTACGTGGTCGCCGAGCCGGACGCCGACGGTCCGGTCGGCCTGCTCTCCCACGGAAAAGACGCCGTACGGAAGGTTGTGCGGGCCGAAGGGGTCGCCCTCGGGGAGATCGAAGGGGGGCATGGGGTGCTGCCTCGCTCTCAATCGCTGCGTGTGCCATGTGGTCGCGCCACACGTTACGGCCGAGTCGCTGGTCTTGGCAGGGCCTGAAGAGTCCTTAATGTCCAGACAGGGCGGCGGTATGGAGTTCGCGGCACCGCGGCCGGTGAGGCGTACGGCGGCTTCGCGCGGTCAGGAGTCGGGCAGTTGAGCCTGCTGCCACTCCATGAACTCCTCGACCAGGTCGGGCGGGTTGGCGGCCTCGGTGGCATGGAGCTCCCAGCCCGGGCAGTCCATGTCGAACACGACCACGGGGATCGGACGGCCGAAGGTTTTCTCGATCACTCCGTCGGCGTGCAGATGGCGGGCGAGGTCGATGACGGCGTCGTGGAAGTGCAGACGGAGAAGGTCCGACTTGGCATCGGTCTCGCCCTCGTCGACCTCTCCCTCGTCCTCCTCGTCCCCGGAGTCGAACCAGGCGCCGAGCCGCCGGACCTCCGCCTCGTGCACCCGGGCGCCGACCGGGTCCTCGGGGACGTTCCCGAGTTTCTCGAAGCCCTCGAGGATCCAGCAGGCGTAGTTCCAGCGGGCCTCGCCGGGGTCTTCCGGTCGCCGCTCCCGTTCGTACTGGCTCTCGGTGTTGTAGCCGAGGTCGACGTAGGGATGACGGTCGTCGTAGTCGACGCGCCAGATGTTGAAGGCCAGGGTGTAGATCTCGGCCTTCAGGTCATCGGGTATGCGCTCCAGCACGCCGACCGCGGCCGTCCGCAGATGGTTCAGAAAGGTCTCCGGTTGATCCGTCACCCCGCGAGCATCCCACCCACGCCGGTACGGCTCCGCCGGGTAAAGCCCGGTCAGCGCCCTGCCGAGGGGAGTTACGACCGGTAGCGGCCCAGCGTCCGCAGCCCCGGCAGTGCCTTGTCGTCGAAGTCGAACAGCGCCAGGTTCTCCCAGGCGTTGCCCGATCCCGGGTCCTGCGGGTTCCAGCCACTGCCCGCGCGGTAGGTCCACGTGCCTTCCCAGTAGCAGTAGCCGAGGCCCTGTCCGCCGGGGACGGCGGCGGCGAGGTCGGCGACCGCGCGCAGCCAGGCGGCCTGGCCCTCGGGGGTGGCGGGGAAGCCGGGGGTGAGCTGCGAGGGGCTGTTGAGGATGTCGTTGATGTCGTCCTCGCTGCCCAGCGTGAACGGGTACGCGGTCTCGGCGATCACGACCGGCTTAGCGTAACGGGCGGTGAGATCCGCGAAGTTGGCGGCGGCGGTCTCCAGGGTGCCGTGCCAGAAGGGGTAGTACGACTGGGCGATGATGTCGAAGTCGAGGCCGTAGGACACCGCGGTGTCGAACCACCAGCGGGACGTGCCGTTGTCGCCGCCCGAGGCGATGTGCAGCATCGTGCGGATACGCGGCGAGGTGTCGCGGGCGGCGCTCAGGCCGGACTTCAGGAGGGCGGCCAGGTTGCCCCAACCCCCGCTGTCGCTGCCCCAGTTCTTGCCCTCGGGCCAGAGCATGCCGCCGTTGATCTCGTTGCCGACCTGCACGAGGTCGGCCGGGGTGCCCTGCCGCTTCAGGGCGCCGAGCACATCGGCCGTGTGGTCGTAGACGGCCCGCGTCAGACCCGTGATGTCCAGGTCCGCCCACGCGGCCGGCTTCGTCTGGTGCGCCGGGTCGGCCCATGTGTCGGAGTAGTGGAAGTCGACCCAGATGCCGATGCCGGCCCGTCTCAGACGGCGGGCGAGCGGCAGGACGCGGGCCTTGTCGTTGTAGCCGTCGACCGGGTTCACCCAGACCTTCAGACGGGCATGGGTGATGCCCGCGTGGGCGAGGAGGCGGACCGGATCCTCGCGGCGGCCGTCGGCCGTGCGGTACACGGCGCCGTGGTCCTCGTTCTTGGGCAGCGAGGAGATGTCCATGGCCCGGATGTCCAGCCCACGGCGACCGCCCGCGGAGGCTGCCGCGGGCGCCGCCCCCAGCACGGGAACGGCCAGCGCGGCGGCTCCCGCAGCGGTGAGAACACTGCGTCTGCGCATGTTCTGTTCCTCTCAAAGCGCTCAAGTCGACGTAGCCAAAAGATCAGCACGACTCGTGGATCTGTGATCGTGCACAGAATCAGGAGTGCCGGTAATCCGCGAGCAACATGTAGGTAACCCGACGTCCCCTTCATTGACAAGGGGTTGAAACGCTTCTCTGCTGTGCACGCTCACAGCGGCAGCGGGCTCGTCCGCGCGCTCGGCCGGTTCGCCTTCGATCGTGACTGCTTACGAGAGGCTCGACTTGTGCGTCGAACCGGAGCCGACGTCAACGGATGTGAAGGGTGCAGCCGTCCGGTTCGCGTCGAGTCGCTGGGGGTTTCCATCCGTATTCTCTGATCATGGCCGCACCCACCGCATATTCACTCGTCGCCACTGACCTGGACGGAACCCTGCTCCGGGGCGACGACACGCTCTCCGACCGTTCGCTCGCCGCGCTCGCGCGGGTGGCGGAGGCCGGGGCCCGGCATCTGGTGGTGACCGGCCGGCCGGCCCCGAGAGTGCGGCCGCTCCTCGACGAACTGGGCAGCACGGGGCTCGCGGTGTGCGGGCAGGGCGCGCAGGTGTACGACGCCGGCGCGGACCGTCTGCTGTGGTCGGTGACCCTGGACCGGGAGTTGGCCGAGACCGCGCTCGGCAAGATCGAGGCCGAGGTCGGTCAGGTATACGCGGCCGTCGACCAGGACGGCGTCGACGGTCTCACGCTCATCGAGCCGGGGTATCTGATGCCGCACCCCACCCTCCCCGCCGTACGGGTCGACCGCCGCGACGACCTGTGGTGCGCGCCCATCAGCAAGGTCCTGCTCCGCCACCCCGCCCTGTCCGACGACGAGTTGGCGGCGACGGCCCGCGGAGTCGTCGGTTCCCTCGCGACGGTGACGATGTCGGGCCCCGGCACCGTCGAACTCCAGCCATGCGGCATCACCAAGGCGACGGGCCTCGCCCTGGCCGCCGATCACCTGGGCCTCGGCCCCCAACACACCATCGCCTTCGGCGACATGCCCAACGACATCCCCATGTTCGACTGGGCGGCACACGGGGTCGCGATGGCCAACGCCCACCCCGAACTCAAGGCCGTGGCCGACGAGGTGACGTTGTCGAACGAGGACGACGGCATCGCCGTCGTCCTCGAAAGACTCTTCCGACAGGCCTAGGCCCCTGTCGGCCTAGTACGCGCCCCACACATTGTCGATCGACCCGTACCGCTGCGCCGCGTAGTTGCAGGCCGCGGTGATGTTGGCGACCGGGTCGTAGGGGTCCCACGAGGTGCCGGACACGTGGTACGCCTGGAAGGTGGGGTCGATGACCTGGAGCAGGCCCTTGGAGGGGGTGCCGGCGGCCGCGTTGGAGTCCCAGTTGTTGATGGCGTAGGGGTTGCCGGACGACTCGCGGATGATGTTGCGGTAGATGCTGTCGTACGACCCGGGGATGCCGTTCTGGGCCATGACCTGGAGCGACGCCCGGATCCAGCCGTCGAGGGTGTTGGCGTAGCCCAGTGAGGTCGCCGTGGCCACGGTCGGGGTGGCCGCGGAGGCGCTGGTCGCGCCGATGACCGGGAGCGCGAGGACGGCGATGCCGGTACCGGCGACGGCGAGCTTGCGGGCGAGGCGGGACGTTCTGGTGCGACGGTGCTGAGCGGCAGCAGGCATGACGGTTCCTCTCCTGCGCCTGCGAGGTGAGCTGTCGGGTTCGGGCGGGAGCTGCCCGGCCGGGCCGCCGTACGGCGACACGACTTCACCCCAAGCCGGTCCGTTATGTCCGGCGACTTACCTGGTTCCCCCGCTCCTGCCGTGAGTTCTCGTAGGTGAGCGGTCTCCGGGCGGCGGCAGGATTCGGCGTTCCGCCCGGCCGGGAACGTATGCGAGAGCACATGTCCGGAACAAGTACCGGATTCACACAACGGGCAGATTGGCCTCGGTCTGAGGCGTATGGGGTACTTGATCCTTTGCGACCGCCAATCACCAACTGGCGTTCCGGCAAAGCGGATCGACGGACGTGATCTCACAGGCCGTCCACAGGGTGAAGTGACTCAAGTCACTGAAGATGAAGTCCGGCCGCAAATCGGGCAATTAGCCTTAACCGGCCGTTCTCGGAATGTCCCACGCGACCTCCGGCCGGTGCGGCCGGATCGAGCAGCCCGAGCGGGTGCGCGCCGACAGCGGGTCGACCTCCGGACGCCACTCACCCTTGGCGACATCGCGTACGGCCAGGCGCTCGGGGCGCGGTTCGTCCAGCGCGGCAGGGACGTTGACGCCGAGCGGCTCGGACTGCTCGGGCTCGTCGAAGGTGATGTCGCCCGCCGACTCACGGGATCGCACCGGAAGTTCGAGGAAACTGCCCGCCGAGCCGGATGCGGTGGCCGGGCGGGAAGGTATGCCCGATGCCGTGTGGCTCGAACGCCACATCCTCGGACGCCCCCGGCTCCCATGGCACCGCCCGGGTCTCGCCCGTGCCGCGCCGACAGATTCAGCACACCCCGGGTGGCCGGCGTCGACGAACCGTCCGGCGCCACATCGCAGAGCCGGGCCGGCCCCCTGTGACGCTGCTCGGTCAGCGACGCGGGAAGCCCGCTCGTCCACCGCGCGGGCGGAGCCACGCCCAGGCCCACCCAGGTCATCCGCTCGGCGAGCCGGCCGCCGGCTGCCGGGGCGAGATGCGCGGGAGTGCCGCAGGCCGCGGACACGGACTCGGCCGTTCCGGCCGACATGCCCATGACCTCGTCGGCCACGGAGTCGGCGAAGTGCAGGACAGAGCGGCAGCCGGCCCCGAGGACGACACCGCCTTCTTCGACTGGCCGAAAGGCCTGCTCACCCTGGTGTCCACGTCTGCTTCCGTGGAAGTCGGAAGATATCCGTTCTTTTCAGGTGATCAAAAACATACCGGTCGTGATCCGATACCACCCGTGCTGCGCGGGTGGGCGGCAGCGGTGATCGAAACGTGACCGGATACGCTGACTTGAGTGAGGGCAGCGACCTATCGACAAACCGTGTAATCGCCAGTAGACACCAGCAGACAGGAGACCCCTCGTGACCGTCGTCGGGCCGTTCGGGCTGAGCGTGCGGGACCAGGCTCTGGAAGCCGATGTCCAGGCCGGATTGGCGGCCGTCGAGGAGGGCTTGCTCGAAGCCACCAAGAGCGAGGTCCCCTTCATCACGGAGGCCGCGCAGCACCTCGTACGGGCGGGCGGAAAGCGCTTCCGTCCGCTGCTCGTGATGCTCACCGCCCAGTTCGGCGACCCCTACGCCCCCGGAGTCGTGCCGTCGGCCGTGGTGGTGGAGCTGACCCATCTGGCGACGCTGTACCACGACGACGTGATGGACGAGGCGTCCGTGCGGCGCGGGGTCGACAGCGCGAACACCCGGTGGGGCAACTCGATCGCGGTCCTCACCGGCGACTTCCTCTTCGCCCGCGCCTCCCACATCCTGGCCGACCTCGGTCCGGAGGCGGTCCGGGTGCAGGCCGAGGCGTTCGAGCGGTTGGTCACGGGCCAGATCCTGGAGACCGCGGGGCCGGTGGACGGCCGGGACCCTGTCGAGCACTACCTGGACGTGCTCGGCGGCAAGACCGGCTCGCTGGTCGCGGTGTCCTGCCGGTTCGGCGCGATGATGTCGGGCGCCGACGAGACGGTGGTCGACGTGCTGACGCAGTACGGCGAGCGGCTGGGCGTCGCCTTCCAGCTCGCGGACGACGTCCTGGACATCGCCTCGGACTCCCGCGAGTCCGGCAAGACCCCGGGGACGGATCTGCGCGAGGGCATCCCGACCATGCCGGTGCTGCGACTGCGGGAGCGGGCGGCGCGGCTGGGCCTCGCGGAGGACATCGCGCTGTGTGAGCTGCTGGACTCCGACCTGGCCGACGACGCGCGGCACGCCGAGGCGCTGACCAAACTGCGGGCGCATCCCGCGCTGGAGCAGGCGCGGCGGGACACGGTGCGGTTCGCGGAGGAGGCCCGGGCGGCGCTCGCTCCGCTGCCGGAGGGCGATGTGAAGGCCGCGCTCGTGGAGATGTGCGACGCGGTGGTGCACCGGGCGGGCTGACCGACCCCCGGCACATGTGACGTACGTCACTAATCTGGACTGAGTCCAATCTAAGATCAGCTCCGTAATCATGCCCAGAAGCTGACGCAGGGGGCCTCAGCTGCGATACGGGGAGACAACAGAATCATGGGCATGAAAGCGACGTTCTCAAGCGCCGTAAGAGCCTCGTCGTCACCGCCGTCGCGGTGGCCGCCGCCGGTGGTGTCGCCGCCTCGGTGATTCCCGCCTTCGCCGCCGGAGGTGACCGCGCCGACCACGCGGGCCACTCGGGCGGCGAGAGCGTCGTCAGCCGGAGCGGCGCCCTCAGCGGCAGCGGCGGCACGATCCTCGCCGCGAGCCTCCGGGGCGCCAACGAGGTGCCCGTCCAGGGCGGCCCCGCCGTGAACGACAAGGACGGCGCCGCACTGGAGTTCATCAAGGTCAAGGGCGACAAGGTGTCCGTCGCCGTGACCTGGCGCGGCACCGGCAAACCCACCCTGCTCCACATCCACCAGGGCGCCAAGGGCACCAACGGCGGCGTCAAGGTCGACTTCACCGAGCTGCTCGACAAGGCCAGGGGTCACAGCGTCACCGGCACCGTGAAGGTGAAGGACGGCGCACTGCTCGACGCCCTGAAGTCCGACCCCGGCGCGTTCTACGCCAATCTGCACACCGCCGAGTTCCCCGGTGGAGCCGTCCGCGGCCAGCTCCACCAGGTCACCGTCGCGGGCTTCGACTTCCGGGACGCGCTGCACAACTTCCAGGCGTCCGTCGTCAAGGGCCGGCAGATCTACGAGTGCAAGCCGGTCGAGGGCGGCGGGTACGCCTTCGCCCAGCGGGACGTCAGCGCCGTGCTCGCCGGCCACATCGCGCATTCCTTCGTCAAGCCCAACTCCGGTACCCCGCAATGGATCGCGCGGGACGGCAGCGCGGTCACCGGCTCGGTCATCTCCCGCACGCCGAACGGCGACGGGAACATCCCCGAGCTGGACCTGAAGGCCACGCAGTCGGGCAAGCACCACGGCCTGCTCGCCGACACCACCGAGATCCTGCGCCTGAACACCGTCGGCGGCGTCGCCCCGGCCGGCTCCTGCACGCCCGGCGCGATCGTCGGCGTGCCGTACCAGGCGGACTACGTGTTCCTGCGCGGCTGATCCACCGACGTACATGAGCGGCGTCTTCCCTCGCGACCCCTACGGGTCGGGGGAGGCGCCGCCTCCATGTGTCATACCGCAGGTGTACGTGGAGTTGAGCCCGGGGGCTGACGTATCGGCCTGTCGGATTTGGTCAGATGGGAACCACGGGAAAACACCACTCCTCACCGATTCGGGTGAGAATGGCGGCTACGGGGTGGACGAGTGGAGCAGTTGGAAGCCGCCGCCGATCACGGAGGTAGGGCACACATGGCACCGTACGGATCCGACGACAGCACGACGCCGGACGAGACCGACGACCTGCGCGCGGGGAGGCGCAGGGCCGCGCGGTACGTCGTCCCGGTCGCGGTCGTGGGAGTGGCCGCGGCGACCATCGGGCTGGTCCCGGCGCTCGCCGATTCCGGCGACCCCGACCTGCCGAAGATCAGCGCACAGCAACTCATCGAGAAGATCGCCGCGTCGGACGTGGAGCAGCTGTCCGGCACCGTGAAGATCACCACGGATCTGGGGCTGCCGGACTTCGGCGGGCTGGAGAACAGCCTGACCGGCGGAGGCGGCGGTTCGGGATCGGGTGACGGTTCGTCGGCCGATCCGACGTCCAAGCTCACCGAACTCGCCACCGGCACCCACACCCTGCGGGTCGCGGCCGACGGCGAGGACAAGCAGAAGCTCTCGCTCCTTGAGAACGCCGCCGAGTACAGCCTCATCCACAACGGCAAGGACGTGTGGGGCTACGACAGCGGGACCAACGAGGTCTTCCACGGCACCGCCGACGACAGCGACGGCAAGGACCAGCGGGAAGAGGTCCCGGCCACGCCCAAGGACCTCACCGAGGACGCCCTCAAGGCGGTCGACGACACGACCTCGGTGACCGTCGAGGGCACCGCGCACGTCGCGGGCCGCGACGCCTACCGGCTCGTCATCAAGCCCAAGGACTCCGGGTCCACCGTCGGACAGGTCACCGTGGCCGTGGACGCGAAGACCGGGCTGCCGCTGAAGTTCACGCTGACCCCGGCGAGCGGCGGCGCGGCCGTCGTCGACGCCGGCTTCACCCAGATCAGCTACGCCAAGCCGGCCGCCTCCACCTTCGACTTCACGCCTCCCAAGGGCGCGAAGGTCACCGAGGAGGACGCCGCCGGGGCACCCGAGCGCCACTCCGGCGACTCCCGCCACTCCGGCGGCGGCCTCTCCGGCGACGAGGGCTTCGCCCGGGGCGGCCCGGACGGGCTCGACGTCATCGGCGAGGGCTGGACCTCCATCGCCACCTTCGACACCGGCGGCCAGGGCATCCCGTCCGGCTCCGAGGCCGGCGGCGCCTTCGGCGGCTTCCTCGACTCGCTCGGCGACAAGGCGAGCGGCAAGTTCGGCGAGGGCACGGTGTTCAAGACCCGGCTGATCAACGCCCTGATCACCGACGACGGCAAGGTCTACGTCGGCGCGGTGACCAAGGACGCGCTGGTGAAGGCGGCGAACGAGGCCAAGTAGCCACCGCACGCGCACGACGGATCGAGGGAGCCGATGGACCAGCCGCCCGCCACGGAGCCGCAACCGGAGGGCGACGGTGACAGCGCGGACGTGGGTGACACCGTCATCCACACCCGCGCCCTCACCAAGCGCTACCGCGGCGGGCAGCTCGCCGTCGACGGTCTCGACCTGACCGTCCCGGCCGGCAGCGTCTTCGGCTTCCTCGGCCCGAACGGCTCGGGCAAGACCACCACCATCCGCATGCTGATGGGCCTCATCGAACCGACCTCCGGGTCGGCCCGGGTGCTGGACCGCCCCATGCCGCGCTCCTCGCGCGCCGTACTGCCGCACGTGGGCGCGCTCATCGAGGGCCCGGCCCTCTACGGCTTCCTCTCCGGCCGCGACAACCTCATCCGCTACGACGCCGCCGACCCGACCGCCGACCCCCGCACCCGGCGCGCACGCGTCGCGACGGCACTGGACCGGGTGGGCCTGGCGGCCGCGGCCGGCAAGAAGGCCAAGGCGTACTCGCTGGGCATGAAACAGCGCCTGGGTCTCGCGGCGGCCCTCCTCCAACCCCGCAAGCTCCTCGTCCTCGACGAGCCGACCAACGGCCTCGACCCGCAGGGGATGCGTGAAATCCGCTCCCTGGTACGGGAGTTGGCCTCGGACGGCACGACCGTCTTTCTGTCCTCGCATCTGCTGGACGAGATCGAGCAGGTCTGCACCCACGCGGCCGTGATGGCCCAGGGCCGCCTGATCACCCAGGGCCCGGTGGCCGACCTGGCGGCGGGGACGCGGGGACGGCTGGTGGTGACGACCCCGGACACGGGGGACGCGGCGCGGGTGCTGAAGGAACAGGGCGTCGCGGATGTGGTGGTGGCCGAGGACCGGGTGACCGCGGATCCCCCGGACGGCGAACTGGCGGACATCAACGCCGCGTTGGTGGGAGCGGGCGTGCGCGTACGGGCCTTCGGAGTGGAACGGGCCTCGCTGGAGGACGCCTTCGTGGCGCTGACGGGAGAGGGCTTCGATGTCGCAGGCTGAGGTCCTGGTCAAGCCGAGTCCGTTGTGGACCTTCGGGTTGTTCCGCAGTGAGTTGATCACCACCTTCCGCCGCTGGCGCACCCTCGCCCTTCTCGGCGTCCTCGCGGCCGTACCGATCCTCGTCGGCATCGCCGTGAAGATCGAGACGGGCGACGGCGGCGGCTCCCAAGGCGGCGGTGGCGGCCCCGCCTTCGTCTCGCAGATCACCAACAACGGCCTGTTCCTGGTCTTCACCGCACTCGCCGCCACCCTCCCCTTCTTCCTCCCCATGGCCATCGGCGTCATCGCGGGCGACGCGATAGCCGGTGAGTCGAACGCCGGCACCCTGCGCTACCTCCTGGTCGCCCCGGCCGGCCGCACCCGCCTCCTCCTCACCAAGTACGCGACGGTGATGACCTTCTGCCTCGTGGCCACCCTGGTGGTCGCGGCCTCGGCGCTCACGGTCGGCGCCCTGCTCTTCCCGCTGGGGGATCTGACCACCATCTCCGGCACTCAGATCAGCTTCGGCGAAGGCCTCGGCCGGGCCTTCCTGATCGCCCTGGTCGTCGCCGCGTCACTGACCGGCGTGGCGGCCCTCGGCCTGTTCGTGTCGACGCTGACCGCCAGCGGCATCGCCGCGATGGCGACGACCGTGGGCCTGCTCATCACGGTCCAGATCCTCGACCAGATCCCCCAGCTGCACGCGATCCAGCCGTACTTCTTCTCCCACTACTGGCTGTCCTTCGCCGACCTCATGCGCGAACCCGTCTACTGGGACGACCTGGTGAAGAACCTCGGCCTCCAGGCCCTGTACGCGGCGGTGTTCGGCTCGGCGGCATGGGCGAGGTTCACGACGAAGGACATCACGGCCTGAGCACCGCTCACGGGGTCTCGTACGGGAAACGCGCGAGCGGCGCCTCCTGGGCGAAGAACGTCTTCGCCCGGGCCAGCGCCTCCGTGTCGCCGAGTACGTCGCCCGGCTTGCTTCCGTTGCCGAGCAGCACCCCGCCGAATCGCATCCCCATGTACGCGGCCGAGTGGTGGAGGGTCCCGATCAGGGGATCGGCGACCTCGAACTCCTCGTGCGCGAGCGCGGTGACACCCCACAGGGTGCGGCCCGCGAGCGTGCCCTTGAAGTCGGCACCGGGGGTGCGCAGCCAGCCCGACCAGTAGTCGAGGTAGCGCTTGGCCTGTCCGGAGAGCGAGTACCAGTACAGCGGGGACGCGATCACGATGTCCGTCGCCGCGAGGGTGGCGTCGAACAGCAGCCCGACGTTCCCCTCGGTCGGTCGCACATGGTCGCTGTCGTGGCGCAGATCCTCGAAGTCGGGCAGCAGGTGGTCGCTGAGGTCGATCCACTGCTGCTCGACGTCTTCGGCCAGCTGCTCGGCCGCCGCGCGTGCCAGCAGTTCGGTGTTGCCGTCGTCGCGGCTGCTGCCGAGCACGAACAGGAAACGGCGCGTCATGGAATCCCCCAGGTGATGGACGTCGTACGCCGATTATATGCGCATGCAAGTATCTGTCGAGGGGGTTCGTGTCCGGGGGCCGTCAGCGCGACCGGCCGGTGAGGCGGGCCAGGGGTGCGGTCTCGCGCGGGGGGTGGCCGCCGAGATCGCCGAGGCGCCAGGCGGGCACCCACGGCACGCGGTAGACGTCGATCAGCGACTCGATCACCTTGACGTGCTGGGCCAGCGGCTTCGGCAGCCGGCCGGGGGCGTCCGCGACGAGCACCACGGCGTCGAGGTCGAGGCCGTGCGGGGCCGTTCCGCGCCGGAAGGCGTCCAGGGTGTGCAGCGCCGCGGACAGCCCGCTCGCATGGGTGCGGGCGACGAGCAGCACGGACGCGGGAGCGTCGGGGCCGGGCCAGTCACGTCCGCAGTCGTACCCGCCGTAGACGGCGGCCAGCGTGGAGACACCCGCGCCGCCATGGGTGCCGACGAAGGAGAAACGCCGGGCGGAGGCATGGGTGGCGACGGCCCCCGGAGGTTCCTCCGGTACGGTCACCGGACCACGGATCCAGATCTCCGGTCCCTGCGCCTGCTGCACGTACGGTCTCCTCTCCGGGGCCGTCCCTCCGCCGGGCTGGGACGAGCCTGTGACGCCACGGTGACGTGAGAACCGTGAGCGAGCGGAGAGACTACTCAACAGTACGTGTACGACCGGCTCTTGATGCCGGGGGAGCGGGAGGGCGGCGGCCGATGGAGGCACCATGGAGTTCGAACACGCCGTCCGCCCACTCTTCGACGGATCCGAGTGAGGGAACGATGTCGCGACTGAGCCGTGAGAAGCGGGACCAGCAGGGCACCGCGCAGCCGGCCGTGCTCGCGGCGGCACCGATCGATGTCCTGGTCGGCCCGGCCGGCGCGGCGGTGGGCGGCGTACCGGTGACGCCGGTCCCCGGCGAGGAACTCCACCAGACCGTCCTCAACCACCTCCACCGCATCGCCCTCGCCACCGGCCACCCCGTCCACACCACGGTCCACGACCACCGCATTGGCTACGTACTCGCCCTGCGCATCGACACGGACGGCTCGAGCCGCTTCACAGCAGAACCGACACCGACGGCTCCGCCGGGGGCGCCCGGGGAGAGCTTCGGACCGGAGGGCTCGGGGCGGGTGTCGTACGCGGGGGAGCCGGGCGAGGCTTTCCGGCCGGGGGGCTCGGGGCGGGTGTCGTATGCGGGGGAGTCGGGGCGGCTGCCGGGGTCTGGGGAGCCGGGGGAGGGTTTCGGGTCGGAGGGCGCGGGCCGGGTGTCGTACGCGGGGGAGTCGGGTCGGGTGTCGCCCTCGCGGGAGCAGCGGCCGCTGTCGGGGGCCGGGGAACCGCGGCACGCTCTTCGGCTGGGTAAGCCGGGCGGGGCGCCTTACCCGCGGGAGCAGGGCCAGGCGCCGTATTCGGCGGAGCCGGGTGAGGCGTCACGACCGACTCCACCGCCCGCGCCGCCCACCGCCTTTCCGCCGGGACCCGCCGAGTCCGCCCAGCCTGCGTCGCCGTCCGAGCCTGCCGACTTCGTGCCGGGGGCGGCTGAACCGCTCCGGGGGTCCACCGAGTCTGCGTCGCCGTCCGGGTCCGGCGCTTTTGCGCGGGGGGTTGCTGAATCGCCCCGGGCGTCTGCCTGGCCCACGCCGCCGTCCGAGCCTGCCGACTTCGTGCCGGAGGCGGCTGAATCGTCTCGGGCGTCTGCCGAGTCCGCGGTGCCGTCCGGGTCTGGCGCCTCTGCGCCGGGGGCTGCCGAGTCCGCCCAGCCTGCGTCGCCGTCCGCGCCCACCGCCGCACCCGCCGGTCCGGGCGGCTCTGCCGAGCCCGCCGACCAGCCCCCTCGGGACAAGCCCACCCATCTCTTCCGCCAGACCCCCGAGCCCCCGACCTTCCCCCTCCGTGCCCTGCCGGACCCGGAGGGTCAGGAGCCCCGGGACGCCGTGCCGACGTTCCGGCTGCGGGCCGTGCCCGAGTGGGTGGCGGAAGCGGCGCCCGGTACGGTCGCGCCCCCGACGGGCCAGTTCGGTCCGCCGCCCGTGATGGACGCGCCCGTGACGGACGTACCCCCGGCAGACGCACCACCGACGGACGCCAAGCCGGAAACCGCCCCGCGCCCCACGCCGACCACCCACCCCGAGCCCAGCTCCGGGCCTGTGTCGACCTCCGAACCCGCCCCGACGCCCGGTCCCGCGCCCACTTCCGGCCTCGCACCCGCCCCCGGGCCCCCGCCCACCTCCGGCCTCGCCCCCGCCCGCAAGCCCATCCTCGGCTTCACCGCCTCCGCCCCCGTCGACGAGCCCGACCCCAAGCCCACCCCGCCCCGCGGCTTCGATGCCGTGGCCGAGGCCGTGCTCGGGGACGATCCGGCGACGGCGTACGACGGTGGCGGGACCGTGTTTCTCGCCGGGCCGATGGCGCGGATCAACGAGGCCGTGAAGGCGGGCCGGGTGACGGAGGCCGCGCAGCTCGCCGAGCAGACGGTCGGTGAGGCCTCCCGCACGCTCGGGACGGACCACCCCGAGGTGCTGCGGCTGTTCGAACTCACCGCGTACATCGCCTACTTGGCAGGTGATCCGGCCCGCGCCTTCGATCTCTCCCTGGACCTGGCCCGCACCCGTCACCACGCGAGGGACACGGAGGCCGCGTACGGCAACATCCAGAGCGCGGCGACCGCCTGGCGTGCCGTACGCGACCCCGAGCAGGGCCTGCGCATGGGAACCGACCTGATCGGCCTGTGGACCGAGCTGACCATGGAGGGCGGCGCGGCCGCCGAGGACATCGAGCAACTCGAGTCGGCCCGGACCCGGATGGGCCGTCTCACCGAGCGCGCCCGCAAGCTCAACTCCTAGGAGGACAGCTCCCACACGGCGTACGCGGCCGCGTCACTGTTCCGGTTCAGGGCCGTGTCGCTGATGTTGGACGTCGTGTCGCAGGACGAGTGGTAGCACCGGTCGAACGCCTGCCCGGACGTCCCGCCCCACTTGGCCACCTGCGCCGCCGTCTTCGTACGGCTCGCGCCCGTGAACAGCCCGCCCACCGGCACCCCCGCGCTCTTGAACGGCGCATGGTCCGAGCGGCCGTCGCCCTCGGTCTCGATCTCGGTGGGGACGCCGAGGCCGGTGAAGTAGTCCTTGAAGGTCTTCTCGATCGCCGGGTCGTCGTCGTAGACGAAGTAGCCGGGGTTGGGCGAGCCGATCATGTCGAAGTTCAGATATCCGCTGATCTTCGCCCGGTTCGCCAAGGACAGGTTGTTGACGTAGTAGCGCGAGCCCACCAGCCCCAGCTCCTCCGCGCCCCACCAGGCGAACCGCAGATGCTTGGTGGGCTGGTACCCGGTTCTCGACACGGCCAGCGCGGTCTCCAGGACCGCCGCCGAACCGGACCCGTTGTCGTTGATGCCCGCCCCGGACGTGACGCTGTCCAGGTGCGAGCCGGCCATGACGACCTGGTTGGTGTCGCCGCCCGGCCAGTCGGCGATCAGGTTGTAGCCGACGCGGCTGGAGGACGTGAACTGCTGGATGGTCGTGGTGTATCCGGCGGCGTCCAGCTTGGCCTTCACATAGTCGAGCGAGGCCTTGTAACCGGCGCGGCCGTGCGCCCGGTTGCCGCCGTTGGCGGTGGCGATGGACTGGAGCTGGGTGAGGTGGGCCTTGACGTTGGCCACGGGGATGTCGGGCGCGGCGGCGGCGGTCACCTCGGGCGCGGGCGCCGCGCCGGCTATGGATCCGCCGGTCAGCAGCATGACGGCCGTGACGAGACCAGCCGTCGACGCACGCCCGGAAACGGAGAGCTTCATGGTGGGGGGCTCCGGATTCCTCGGGAATCACAGGGATTCCACAGCGAATGGGGTGCCTGGATGGTGAAGCTGTGGCTAACTCTCCGTCAAGAGCGGTATCAGGACACGGAGTTCGGATTCCGGAGCCCGTCGATGCGATCGGCTGTGCAAGGGTCCGAAGGCCCCGGCGCGGAGCTCACTGCACGCAGAACTCGTTCCCCTCCGGATCGGCCATCACCACCCACTCGCTCCCGGCCTCCTTCACCTCCCGCAGCACGCTCGCGCCGAGCCCCGTCAGCCGCTCCACCTCGGACGCCCGCTTCCCCTCGCCCGGGTGCAGGTCGAGATGGAGCCGGTTCTTGACCGACTTCTCCTCCGGGACCCGCTGGAACAGCAGCCGCCGGCCGAGACCGGTGCCGCTGTCCTCGTCGTACGGATCGTCGGGATGCCGTACGGCGACCAGGTCACGGAAGGCGAGCCGGGCGTGGAACTCGACGGTGGCCTCGCGGGGGAGGGCGCCGAGCTCCAGCAGACGCTGGATCAGGGCGTCGTTGTCCTCGATCTCGTACCGCAGCGCGGCGGCCCAGAAGTCGGCCTGCGCTTGAGGGTTTCCGGCATCGATGACGAGCTTCCAGTGCACAGGAGTCATGCGTCCACTTATAGCGCCGCCCACTGACAAAGCCCGGCAGCACGGCCGCTAGACCGCCTCCGCCGCCCGGTGGTCGTACGCCTCCCGCGCCGCCGCGATCTCCCCCTGATGCACCTCCGTCCACGTCACCAGCGACTGGATGGTGGCGTGCAACGTCCCGCCCAGCGGCGTCAGTTCGTACTCCACGCGCGGCGGCACCACCGGATGCACGGTCCGTTTCACCAGCCCGTCCCGCTCCAGCTGCCGCAGTGTCACGGTCAGCATGCGCTGGCTGACGCCGTCGATCTCCCGGCGCAGTTCGGTGAAGCGGAGCCGACGGTTCTCCAGCAGGGCGATGACAAGAAGCGACCACTTGTCGGCGACCCGGTCGAGGATCTGCCTTACCTGACAGTCCTCCCGGGTGTCCCATTGGAAGGGGTCGGCGTCGCCGTAGTCCACGGTGCTCTCGCAGTAACCAGGTGACTTCGAAGTGCCTTCTTCCATGTCTGTCGATGCTGCCGGAGGCTGGGGGTGGTTACAAGAGGGAACTGACCCTCATTCGGGTAACCGCCCCCCTATTTACGGAGCATTGCCATGGGCACGCGCGCGTGGGCGCTGTTACTCGTTCTCTGCGGAACGGTCTTCCTGGAGGGCGCCGACATCGCGATGATGGCGATCGCGATCCCGTCGATCAGGTCCGACCTCGGGCTCGCGACGGACACCGCGGCGTGGGTGATGAGCGCCTATGTCCTCGGCTACGCCGGCTTCACCCTGCTCGGCGGCCGCGCCGCCGACCTGCTCGGCCGCCGCCGGATGTTCCTGCTCTGGCTGGCGGTCTTCCTCGCCTTCTCCGGCCTCGGCGGGTTCGCGACCGAGGGCTGGATGCTGATCGTCGCCCGTTTCGTCACCGGGGTGGCCTCCGCGTTCATGACACCGGCCGCACTGTCCCTGATCACGACCTCGTACCCGGCGGGCCCCCAGCGCGACAAGGCCCTCCTCGTCTACGCCGGTACCGGTGCCGGCGGCTTCTCGCTGGGCCTGGTGATCGGCGGCCTGCTCACCTCGCTCGACTGGCGCTGGGTGTTCTTCGCCCCGGTGCTGATGGCGGGCGCGCTGCTGGTGGCGGCGGTGCGGGTGATTCCGCATCAGGACGCCACGCGGACCGGGCGCGGGAGCTTCGACCTGCCCGGCACGATCACCGTCGCCGGCGCCATGCTGCTGGCCGCCTACACCGTCGTACGACTGGAACACGGCCTGCACGGCTGGCCGCTGACGGCGGCATCGGCCCTCGCGGCGCTCCTGCTCGCCGTGCTCTTCGTGGCCGTCGAACGCCGCTGCGCGAACCCCCTGGTCCGGCTCGGCATCCTGCGCGAGGGGCCGGTGGCCCGCGCCAACGTCGGCATGATGCTCTTCGTCGGGGCCTTCTTCGGCTTCCAGTTCGTCGTGACGCTGTATCTGCAGGAACTGCGCGGCTGGTCGGCGCTCCAGACCGCGATCGCCCTGGTGATCATGGGATGCGACGCCGTGCTGGCGCCCACGCTCACCCCGCGGCTGGTCGCGCGGTTCGGGCACGCGCGCGTGATCGTCGTCGGCTTCGTGCTGGCGGTGGTGGCGTACGGGCTGTTCCTGCCGGTCGGCATGGACTGGCCGTATCTGGCGATGCTGCCGACGCTGTTCGTCGCGGGCACCGCCTTCGCGCTGGCGTACGGGCCGCTGACGATCGCGGCGACCGAAGGGGTGAACGATGCCGAGCAGGGGCTGGCCGGCGGGCTGCTGACCACCTCCAGCCAGTTCGGCTCGGCGGTCGGGATCTCGGCGGTGACGGCCGTCTACGGCTTGGCTTCCACCGGGTCGGGGCCGGAGGCGACGCTCTCCGCGTTCCGTACGGCGCTCGTGGTGCCCGTCGCGATGGTGGTGCTGGGCCTGCTGGTCTCCGCCCTGAGCCTGCGCGCCGTGCGCAGCGCGTCCCAGGTGAGCAGCGACAGCGCCAGCCAGACCAGCGAGAAGCCGGCCCAGCGCTCCGGCGGCATGGCCTCGTGGAAGTAGGTGATGCCGAGCAGGAACTGGAAGACCGGCGCTAGGTACTGGAGGAGACCGAGGGTGGAGAGGGGCACGCGGATGGCCGCCGCGCCGAAGCAGATCAGGGGGAGCGCGGTGACCAGGCCGGTCCCGGCGAGCAGGGCGGCGTGCCCCGGGCCCTCGGTGACGATCGTGGCGTCGCCGTGCGCGGTCAGCCACACCAGATAGCCCAGCGCGGGCAGGAACTGGATCGCGGTCTCGGCGGCCAGCGATTCGAGCCCGCCTGAGGTTGACCTTCTTCTTCACCAGGCCGTACGTGGCGAAGGAGAAGGCGAGAACGAGTGAGATCCACGGCGGACGTCCGTACCCGACGGTGAGCACGACCACGGCACCCGCACCGACGGCGACCGCCGCCCACTGCACGGGCCGCAGCCGCTCCTTCAGGAGCAGCACGCCCATCGCGATGGTGACCAGGGGGTTGATGAAGTAGCCGAGGGAGGCCTCGACGACCCGTTCGTTGTTCACGGCCCAGATGTAGACGCCCCAGTTCACGGCGATCGTGGCCGCGGCGACGGAGACGAGCGCGAGCCTGCGCGGCTGCCGCAGCAGCTCACCGGCCCACTTCCAGCGTCGTACGACGACCAGCGCCAGGGTGACGACGAGGAAGGACCAGGCCATCCGGTGGGCGAGCACCTCGGCCGATCCGGCGGGCTTCAGCAGGGGGAAGTAGAGCGGGAACAGCCCCCACATCCCGTACGCGGCGAAGCCGTTCAGCAGTCCTATGTGCCGCTCGCCCCTCGGCTTCCCGCTCACGGGCCCTCCCTCTCACGTCGACCTCGCCTGCACGAAGGTAACGCCGAGCACCCCCGCCTGTCATGCCCGTATCGCTATACGGTCATGACAGGCGGGGGTCGGAGGCTCAAGGGCCCTTAGGGGAGTGATCAGCCCTTGAGCGCGACGGCGACCGCCTCGGACAGCGGGGTGGTCGGCCGGCCGGCGAGCCGGGAGAGGTCGCCGGAGGAGACGACGAGCTCGCCCTTCGCTATGGAGGCGTCCACGCCCGCGAGGGTGGCCGCCAGCGGCGCGGGCAGCCCGGCGCCGGCCAGGATGCCGGTGTACTCCTCGACCGAGACGGCGTTGTAGGCGATCTCCTTGCCGGTCTGGCTGCTGAGCTCGGCCGCGTACTCGGCGAAGCTCCAGGCCTCGTCGCCGCCCAGCTCGTACGTCTGGTTCTCGTGGCCCTCGCCGGTCAGCACGGCGACCGCGGCGGCCGCGTAGTCGGCGCGCGAGGCGGAGGAGACCCGGCCCTCGCCGGCGGCCTGGGTGACGGCGCCGTACTGGAGGACGGGGGCGAGGTTCTCGGTGTAGTTCTCGTGGTACCAGCCGTTGCGCAGCAGCGCGTACGGCAGGCCGGAGGCGAGGAGCGCCTCCTCGGTGCCGCGGTGGTCGTCGGCGAGCGCGGCGGTGAGGGAGCCCGGGGCGCTGGTGTACGCGAGCAGGGCCACGTCGGCGGCCTTGGCGGCGGCGATGACGACCTTGTGCTGGTTGACCCGGCCCTTGTCGAACTCGTTGCCGGAGATCAGCAGCACCTTGTCGCCGGAGGCGAAGAGGCTGCCGAAGGTCTCGGGAGCGTTGTAGTCCGCGATCGCGATCTTCACACCCTTCGCCGCGAGGTCGGCGCCCTTCTCGGCGCTGCGGACGACGGCGGTGACCTGGTCGGCGGGCACCTTCTCCAGCAGCTGCTCGATGACGTGGCGGCCCAGGTGTCCGGTGGCTCCGGTGACGACGATGCTCATGATGTGCGATCTCCTTGTGGGGTGCGGTGACGCTAACCCTAGGTGGTGCGCTAACTCTTGGAAAGTACCCACTTTGAAGTAAGGTACTGGCATGGCAGTAAGTAGCGTGGAGACGAACGCCGAGGCGATGTGCCCGCACCGCCTGGTCCTGGAGCACGTCACCAGCCGCTGGGGCGTCCTGGTCCTGATCGCCCTCCTGGACCGCTCGTACCGCTTCAGCGAGCTCCGCCGCGAGATCGGCGGCTTCGGCCGCGGCGTCAGCGAGAAGATGCTCACCCAGACCCTCCAGACGCTGGAGCGGGACGGCTTCGTGCACCGGGACGCCAAGCCGGTGATCCCGCCCCGCGTCGACTACTCCCTCACCGACCTGGGCCGCGAGGCGGCGGAACAGGTACGGCGGCTGGCCGTGTGGACGGAGACGCGGATGGGGGCGGTGCAGGAGGCGCGGGAGGGGTACGACGCGCGGAAACGGGCCTCTGAGCAGGAATGACGCAATCGCTCGGGGCCTGCCGAACGTATGCCGACGGCGCTCGCCGGGCACATACATGACAGGGCGTTGGTCGACACGAGCGGTACGTCCTTCCATGCGCCCCCTTTCCGCCTCCCACGCCGACTTGAGCCGCCCGGCATGCTGGGGGCGGGGCGTTGTGCCCAACCGTGCGCCGGTCCAGGAGGTTGCTATCCGACGCCCGGACGCCTGACTCGGGGGTTGGCCTTGGACGCAGAGAATCCGGACGCGCGAGGGAACGATTCAGCAGCGAGCGGAAGGTCCGAGGAGTGGGCGGAGAGGCTGGTTCATCAGCTGGCCCTTCTCGCCAAGGAGATCAGATATGCCAACCTGATCCAGCTGCACCGCATCTCGGTTGAGCAGATGGAGCACGGGATGGCGGATCCTGCTCTGGCGGATGCCGTCAGCACCTTGTCGGGTCTCACGGAGCGTGAGCGTCGTCAGATGATCCATGTCAACGCGCGATACCACGGCATCGTGCTCCAGTATCGCGTAGAGGCCATGGGCTGGAACGAACTGATGGGGCACCTGAGGGTGTTGTGCCGGAATCCGATCTTCGATCGCTATTGGGAACTGACCCGTGATCATCGCCGGAGCTTGCCCCGCGGATCACTTGAAGCCCGTGTGGGGAAGGCGGTGGATGTGGTCGTGCAAGGCCTTCGCGAGGAGCCCGAGGTGTGGTGGGTCGTGGCGCACCCGGACGAGCCGTCGCCCTGAGAGATTGCTTTCACTCCAAGTGGCATAACTCTTCACCCCTAAGGCCTAACTCCGTTTAAAATGACGTGTCTTGGGGCGACTGTGCCGGTTGTGCCGCACGACCATGGCTCCATCCCGTCGAAGAGGCTCTCCGCGTGCACAACGAACCCCCCGCCGTCCGTATCCTCCGACGCATCGGTGACTCACCACGTCAGCGGGGAAGCGTCACGAACGAGACGTGCCCCGACCTCTTCGAACTGAGCGACGGAAGCTTCGCCGTCATCGGAACGGACCGCACCGAGGAACTGGACGCCCTGCTTCCCGAAGACGCCGCCCGCGCCGATTACGAGCGGATCGTCGTGATCACGCGAGACACGCTGTTGCGCGCCAAGCGAGACATCCCCGACGCCTGAGCGCACGGGGCTGGGTCCCCCAGTGAGGTAGGGACACTCAGCCCTTCGGTTTGCACATCCGTCGATACGCCCCCTTTCCGCTTCCCCCCTCCGGCTTGCACGCTGGAGGCGCGAGCGTTGTCACTCGGCGGAATGGGGGTAGGCCATGGCGGTGCCGGACCAGGGCGAGCCGATACTGGAGGCGCTTCAGCAGGTCACTCACCAGCTCGGACGGATGGCGGACGGGTACGAACGGATAGCAACGGAACTGCATCGGGCGAACCTGATTCAGCTGCATGGCTATTTTCTGGGTCGGCTCGACCGGGCGATCGACGACCCGCCACTCGCTGCTTCTCTGAGCGCCCTCACCGATCTGCCTGATGAGGAACGTCGACAGACGCTCAATGCCAATGCGCAGTACGGGTTGATTCTCCTGGCATACCGAGTCGGCTCCATCGACCGGGGTGAACTTCTCGGATCTTTGCGGTGGTTGCTGGGCAGCCCAGTCTTCTCGAAGTACTGGGAACGGACGGCTGAGACACGTCGGGGCCTGCCCGAAGACTCCCTTGAGGCGAGGATCGGTAGAGCGGTCGATGTCATCAGGGACGAGCGACTCGAGGACCTTGACGAGTGGTGGGTTGTGGACCCTGAGTCCACGGGCGAGTGAGGGGCTTCACGTGTACGACAAGTTCGCATGCATCCCCCGGATCATTAGGCGCCTGGGCGATCCGACTCAGCAACGTGGCAGCATGCGCGGCGAGACCTGCCCCGATCTCTTCGAGCTGAGTGACGGCAGCTTCGCGGTCATCGGTACGGATCGCACCGAAGAACTGGATGCGCAGCTGCCGGCGGACGCCGCCCGCGCCGACTACGAACGCATCGTCGTCATCACGCGAGACACCCTCCTCCGCGCCAAGAGAGACATCCCCGACGCCTGACGCCGAGGGCCCGGATGCCGTACCGCATCCGGGCCCTCCGCATGTTCGCAGACCTTCAGCCGACGACCGTCCAGGTGTCGCCGCCCGCGAGCAGCGCCGCCAGGTCGCCCTTGCCGTTCTGTTCGATCGCCGCGTCCAGCTGGTCGGCCATCTGCGTGTCGTAGACGGGGCGTTCGACGGAGCGGAGGACACCGATCGGGGTGTGGTGGAGGGTGTCCGGGTCGGCGAGGCGGGAGAGGGCGAAGGCGGTGGTCGGGGACGTGGAGTGGGCGTCGTGCACCAGGACCTGGGACTCGTTCTCCGGCGTGACCGTGACGACCTTCAGGTCACCCGTCGCCACGTCCCGGACCACGCCGCGCGAGCCGTCGGCGCCGAAGCGGATGGGCTGCCCGTGTTCGAGGCGGATGACCGCTTCCTCGGCCTGCTGCCTGTCCTTGAGGACTTCGAAGGCGCCGTCGTTGAAGATGTTGCAGTTCTGGTAGATCTCGACGAGGGCCGTGCCGGGGTGGGCGGCGGCCTGGCGCAGGACCTCGGTGAGGTGTTTGCGGTCGGAGTCGACCGTGCGCGCCACGAAGGATGCTTCCGCGCCGATGGCCAGTGACACCGGGTTGAAGGGGGCGTCGAGGGAACCCATCGGCGTCGACTTCGTGATCTTGCCGACCTCGGAGGTGGGGGAGTACTGGCCCTTGGTCAGGCCGTAGATCCGGTTGTTGAACAGCAGGATCTTGAGGTTGACGTTGCGGCGCAGGGCGTGGATGAGGTGGTTTCCGCCGATCGACAGCGCGTCCCCGTCGCCCGTCACCACCCACACGCTCAAGTCCCGCCTGGACGTGGCGAGTCCGGTCGCGATCGCCGGCGCGCGGCCGTGGATCGAGTGCATGCCGTACGTGTCCATGTAGTACGGGAAGCGGGACGAGCAGCCGATGCCGGAGACGAAGACGATGTTCTCCTTCGCCAGGCCTAGTTCCGGCATGAAGCCCTGGACCGCGGCGAGGATCGCGTAGTCACCGCAGCCGGGGCACCAGCGCACTTCCTGATCGGACTTGAAGTCCTTCATGGACTGCTTGGCCTCGGCCTTGGGGACGAGGGAGAGTGCCTCGATCGTGCCCGTGCCTTCCGTGGACGTCTCAGCCATCGATGGCCTCCTTGAGAGCCGTGGCGAGCTGCTCGGCCTTGAACGGCATGCCGTTCACCTGGTTGTACGAGTGGGCGTCGACCAGGTACTTCGCCCGGATCAGCGTGGCGAGTTGCCCGAGGTTCATCTCGGGGATCACCAGCTTGTCGTAACGCTTCACCACCGTGCCGAGGTTCCGCGGGAACGGGTTGAGGTGGCGTAGGTGCGCCTGCGCGATGGACTCCCCGGCGGTCCGCAGTCGCCGTACCGCCGCCGTGATAGGTCCGTAGGTCGAGCCCCAGCCCAGGACGAGGGTGCGTGCCTCGTGCGGGTCGTCGACCTCCAGATCCGGTACGTCGATGCCGTCGATCTTGGCCTGGCGGGTGCGGACCATGAAGTCGTGGTTGGCGGGGTCGTAGGAGATGTTGCCGGTGCCGTCCTGCTTCTCGATGCCGCCGATACGGTGCTCAAGGCCCGGCGTGCCCGGGATCGCCCACGGGCGGGCCAGGGTCTGAGGATCGCGCTTGTACGGCCAGAAGACCTCGGTGCCGTCGTCCAGGGTGTGGTTCGGCCCCTGGGTGAACTGCACCGTCAGGTCGGGGAGTTCGTCGACCTCCGGGATCCGCCAGGGCTCGGAGCCGTTGGCCAGATAGCCGTCCGACAGGAGCATCACTGGCGTGCGGTACGTCAGTGCGATCCGGGCCGCCTCCAGCGCCGCGTCGAAGCAGTCCGCGGGCGTCTTCGGCGCGATCACCGGTACCGGCGCTTCGCCGTTGCGGCCGAACATCGCCTGGAGCAGGTCCGCTTGTTCGGTCTTGGTCGGCAGGCCGGTGGAGGGCCCGCCGCGCTGGATGTCGATCACCAGCAGCGGCAGCTCCAGCGACACCGCCAGACCGATCGTCTCCGACTTCAGGGCGACACCCGGGCCGGAGGTGGTGGTCACGGCGAGACTGCCGCCGAAGGCCGCGCCCAGCGCCGCCCCGATGCCGGCGATCTCGTCCTCGGCCTGGAAGGTGCGGACACCGAAGTTCTTGTGACGGCTCAGCTCGTGCAGGATGTCGGACGCCGGTGTGATCGGGTACGAGCCCAGGAACAGCGGCAGGTCCGCCTGGCGGGACGCGGTGATCAGTCCGTAGGACAGGGCCAGGTTCCCGGAGATGTTGCGGTAGGTGCCGGTGGGGAAGGCGGTGGCGGCGGGTGCGACTTCGTAGGAGACGGCGAAGTCCTCGGTGGTCTCGCCGAAGTTCCAGCCGGCGTGGAAGGCGGCCAGGTTCGCCTTCATGATCTCGGGTTTCTTGGCGAACTTGGTCTTCAGGAAGCGTTCGGTGCCCGCGGTCGGCCGGTGGTACATCCAGGAAAGGAGGCCGAGCGCGAACATGTTCTTGCTGCGTTCGGCCTCTTTGCGGCTGAGGTCGAATTCCTTGAGGGCCTCGACGGTCAGCGTGGTCAGCGGCACCGGGTGGAGGCTGTAGCCGTCCAGGGAGCCGTCTTCCAGCGGCGAGGCCGCGTAGCCGACCTTCTGCATGGCCCGTTTGGTGAACTCGTCGGTGTTGACGATGATCTCGGCGCCGCGTGGCAGGTCGCCGATGTTGGCTTTGAGGGCGGCCGGGTTCATCGCGACCAGCACGTTCGGTGCGTCGCCCGGGGTCAGGATGTCGTGGTCGGCGAAGTGCAGCTGGAAGCTCGACACACCCGGCAGGGTTCCGGCGGGTGCCCGGATCTCGGCGGGGAAGTTCGGCAGTGTGGACAGATCGTTGCCGAAGGTCGCTGTCTCGGAGGTGAAACGGTCACCGGTGAGCTGCATACCGTCGCCCGAATCGCCCGCGAAGCGGATGATCACCCGGTCCAGCCGGCGGACGTCCTTGGTCCCTGCCGGTTTGCGCTGCTCTCCCACGACGGCTTCGTCGGCCTGCTCCGCTGGGCTACTGACCTGGCTGGTCACTGAACTGGACCTCCTTCGAGGCAGCTGTCCGGGACAGGCACTCCCGCAGGCCCGCCCTGGATCAACCCTACGTCCGTAAGGGTCGCCTTCCTGTGGCCAATCGCATGATGGACACGATTTTGAGACGGTTCGCCGCCCTGACTTGTCATGATTTACTCGCCCCCCGGCGCTTCCCTACAAGACGCTCCCCGCTGACGTTCGGTTCTGGACCCGCTGATCGGGTGTCACCCATATGGCTCACACGGTGTCAGAGCGTCAGGAGTTCAGATAGGTGAGGACCGCAAGAACCCGTCGGTGATCCCCGTCACTCGGGGAGAGGCCCAGCTTCAGAAAGATGTTGCTGACGTGCTTCTCGACGGCGCCGTCGCTCACCACGAGCTGGCGTGCGATCGCCGAGTTCGTCCGGCCCTCGGCCATCAGCCCCAGCACCTCCCGCTCCCGCGGGGTGAGTCCCGCGAGCACGTCCTGCTTGCGGCTGCGGCCCAGCAGCTGCGCGACGACCTCGGGGTCCAGCGCCGTACCGCCCCCGGCGACCCGTACCACCGCATCCACGAACTCACGAACCTCGGCTACCCGGTCCTTGAGGAGATAGCCGACGCCGGTACTGGAACCGGCGAGCAGTTCCGTCGCGTACCGCTCCTCCACGTACTGCGACAGCACCAGGACCCCGAGTCCGGGATGAGCCTTCCGCAGCTGTACGGCGGCCCGCACCCCTTCGTCGGTGTGCGTCGGCGGCATCCGCACATCGGCGACGACGACATCGGGCAGCTCCCCCTGTGCGTCCAGCTCGGTAATGGTCTTGACCAGTGCCTCACCGTCGCCGACGCCGGCGACGACGTCGTGCCCACGGTCGGTCAACAGCCGGGTCAGCCCTTCCCTGAGCAGAACCGAATCCTCGGCGATGACCACCCGCACCCTGTCCTCCACGATCCTCGTCCCCCCACAGCCCGCCCCGGTGCCCGACTCCCCGACGGACGAAGTCCAGCATTCCAGCATTCGCACCCTGGTGCGCCGGGGCGGCGGGAATCAAGGGGAATACGTGCACGGCACGGCTGGTTTCGGCCTCCGGCCAGGCCTGTTGTCGATCATCCGGTGCCGATGTCGACGGGGCCCGTAGCTTTCAGCCCGTCTGGGGCTGCCCCCTCTGGGGGAGCGGCGGCAGCCCCTGGGGACGGGAACGGGTGAGGGCGGCGGAGGCGAAAACCCCCGCCGCCCTCACCTGGGCGCCCGCTCACCCCAACGCCCGCTCCCCCCGCCAAGGCAGCTCCGCCGTGACCCGCGTGGGCCCGCCCACCGGCGAATCCACCACCAGAATCCCGTCCACCGCACCCAGCCGCTCCGCCAGCCCACCGAGCCCGGACCCCGCGGCAGCGTCGGCGCCCCCCACCCCGTTGTCCACGACCTGGAGCATCAGCCGGTTCTCCACCCGCCACACATCCACGGCCGCCCACGTCGCCCGCGAATGCTTGCTGATGTTCTGCAGCAGCTCCGACACCGTGAAGTACGCGATCCCCTCGATCGCCGGCGCCGGCCGCGCCGGAAGATCCACCTCCACCTGCACCGGCACCGTGCACCGGGAAGCCACCGAGGACAACGCCGCGTCCAGCCCGCGATCCGTCAGCACCGCCGGATGAATCCCGCGCGCCAGGTCCCGGAGCTCCTGCAGGGCCGTCTTCACCTCGCCGTGCGCCTCGTCCACCATCCGAGCCGCGGCCTGCGGATCCTCCGTGAGCTTCTCCTTCGCCAGCCCCAGATCCATCGCCAGCGCGACGAGCCGGGCCTGCGCCCCGTCGTGCAGATCGCGCTCGATCCGCCGCAGATCCGCCGCCGCCGTATCCACCACGACCCCCCGGTCGGACTCCAGCTCCACCACCCGCGTGGCCAGCCGGGACGGCCCGAGCAGCCCGTGCACCATCACCCGGTCCACCATCGTCAGCGCCCGCACGATCCACGGCGTGGCCAGCGTGAACAACAGCCCCACCAGCGCGGTCACCGCGATCTCGAACGGGTTGTCGAGATAGATGTGGTGGGTCTGGTCGCCGTACAGCTCAAGCCCGTCCTGGCCGCCGTACACCGGGAAGAGCCAGAACCACAGCGGATACGTCAGCAGCGCCCATCCGTACACCCAGAAGTTCACGGCGACGACGAACGAGAACACCGCCCACGGCAGATGGATCACCGAGTACAGCAGCGTCCGCCAGGACGTGCCGCTCTTCAGCACGGCCCCCATCCACGCCAGAAACCCGTTCCCCCGCATCCTGAGCGGCTCCGGATCGGCGACATCGAGCTCCAGCAGCCCCCGCGCCCGCGCCCGCTCCAGCGCCCCGAACCCCCGGCACCCGGCCAGCCCCGCCGCCAGGACCGGGATCCCGAGGAACGTCACCAGCAGCCCGGCGCCGATGGCCACCATCGTGACGGCGTACGTGAACAGCACGATGCTGATCGGCAGGCCCAGCAGCACATATCCGAACTCCCGCCAGGTCCGCCCCTCGAACGGCGCCCGCAGCCCCGTCGGCAGCCGGCGCCGCCGCGTCTCCTCGTCGAGGAACCCGTAGCTCTGTCCGTAGTCCGTGGCCATCGGCGTCGTCCTTCTCTCGTCCCCCGCCCGGGGTGTCTGGAGTGCGGTCTCGCTGTCGTACCTCCACCCTGCTGCGCCGCAGGTCGGCGGACCATGGAGTCCGTCGGCGTCTTGGGAGGGGGGTTTTCCCTACCTACGGCCCGCGTCGAACGACCGGTCCCGCCACGGCAGCTCCGCCGTCACCGTCGTAGGACCGCCCGGCGGGGAGTCGATGACGAACAGGCCGTCGACGGCGTCGAGACGTTCCGCGAGGCCCTGCATACCGGTGCCGCCGTCGAGGCGGGCGCCGCCGCGGCCGTCGTCCCACACCTGGATGAGCAGCCGGTCCTCCGTGCGCCACACGTCCACGGACGCGGTCCTCGCCCCGCTGTGCTTGCTGACGTTCTGCAGCAGCTCGGACACCGTGAAGTAGGCGATGCCCTCGATGGCCGCGGCCGGTCTGGCGTTCAGATCGGCCGTCACCTTCACCGGCACCGTGCAGCGCGAGGCGACGGAGGACAGGGCGGCATCGAGCCCGCGGTCGGTGAGTACGGCGGGATGGATGCCCCGCGCCAGATCCCGCAGCTCCTGGAGCGCGAGCTTCACCTCGCCGTGCGCCTCCGAGACCATCGCCGCCGCGTACTCGGGGTCCTCCAGCAGCTTCTCCTTCGCCAGACCGAGCCCCATCGCCAGATTGACCAGCCGGGCCTGTGCCCCGTCGTGCAGATCGCGCTCGATCCGCCGCAGATCGGACGCGGCCGCGTCCACCACGACCCCCCGGCCCGACTCCAGTTCGGCGATCCGCCGTTCCAACTCGTCGGAGGGCGACAGCAGCCCGCGCACCATCGCCCGGTCGGCGTTGGTGAGGCCACGCGCGATGAACGGCAGCACCGGCCACAGCACGAACAGCGAGGTCAGCGTGATGGTGAAGGTGAGGATGCCCCAGGGAAGCCGGATGAAGTCGTACAGGATCGTGCGCCAGCCCACCGGATCCTTCAGCATCATCCACAGCTGCTGGAAGAAGCCCGAGTTGCTGCTCTTCAACGGCAGCGGACTCGGCTCGTCGATCCGCACCCCGAGCAGCTTCCGGGCCCGCGCCCGCTCCATCGCGCCCAGCTTCCGCGCACCCATCAGCCCCGCCGCGAGCACGGGGAACCCGATCACGGTCACCGTCAGCATGAAGCCGGTGAACAGCACTGTCGTCACATAGACGAACCCGATCAACGCCACCGGAAGGTTGACGAGGAGATGCGTGATCTCCTTCCAGGTGTGCGCGTCGTAGGCGAACCGGACCGGCGGAAGCGGCGCGGTGGCCTCGGCTTTCCGTTCGGGTGAGTATCTGGGGCGTTCGGTCATATGGGCTAGCGTGCCGCGCGGCGCGCCGCGGCGCCATGAGGCGAGCCGCCGCGATCCCCTGGGGAAAACCCCACCCCGGCGGGTTCAGCCGTGACGGGCTGCTTACGGTCCCATTAGCAGGCCCTAGACTCCCGTGCGTACAGATCGTCGAACAGCGGGTGTCCAGCATCTTCGGTGTGTTCACAGGGAGCGAGGGGTCGGACGTGCCGGAACAGACCGTCGGGTCGACCGTCGTCGTTGCGGCGGACTACTTCCAGTCGTACTCGGTCGTCGGACTGCTCGCCGTCGTCGGCGTGCTGTTCGTCGCCGTGGCCTTCGGCGCGGCCCGCCTGCTGCGCCCCGTCGTCCCGACCCCCGAGAAGCTCCTGACGTACGAGTGCGGCGTCGACCCCGTCGGCGAGGGCTGGGCACACACCCAGGTCCGCTACTACGTCTACGCCTTCCTCTACGTCATCTTCGCCGTCGACTCGATCTTCCTGTTCCCGTGGGCCACGGTCTTCGCCGCCCCCGGCTATGGCGCGGCCACGCTCGTAGAGATGTTCATCTTCCTCGGCTTCCTGGCCGTGGGTCTGCTGTACGCATACAAGAAGGGCGTCCTGACATGGACGTGACCCCCTCGGAACCGGTGCTGCTCCCCGAGCCGAAACGGCTGGGCGCCCTGGCCCGCCTCGCTCCCGAGCCGATGAAGGTGGTCCTCAACTGGGGCCGCCGCTACTCGCTCTGGGTCTTCAACTTCGGCCTCGCCTGCTGCGCGATCGAGTTCATCGCCGCGTCGATGGCCCGCCACGACTTCATCCGCCTCGGAGTGATCCCCTTCGCACCGGGCCCCCGCCAGGCCGACCTCATGGTCGTCTCCGGCACGGTCACCGACAAGATGGCCCCGGCGGTCAAACGCCTCTACGAGCAGATGCCCGAGCCCAAGTACGTCATCTCCTTCGGCGCCTGCTCCAACTGCGGCGGCCCCTACTGGGACTCGTACTCCGTGACGAAGGGCGTCGACCAGATCATCCCGGTCGACGTCTACGTCCCCGGCTGCCCACCCCGCCCCGAAGCCCTCCTCCAGGGCATCCTCAAACTCCAGGAGAAGATCGCCCGAGAGTCGCTGGGGGAGCGGTACGGGGTGACCGGGGGGCGGGCGTCGACGGCGGCGCTGCAGAGCGGGTTGGTACGGGGGCCGGCGGCGACTTCGGGAGTGCCGACCGGATCGGATTCGGACGGGGCTTCGGGCTCGGCGGCCGGGTCGCCTCCGGGCGACGGTTCGGGTTCGGAGTCGGCTTCGGGCCTCGCTTCAGGTACGTCTTCTGATCCCGCCTCGGGCTCGGCTTCCGGCCCCGCCTCGGGCTCGGCTTCCGGCCCCGCCTCGGGCTCGGCTTCCGGTTCGTCCGACGGCCCGGCGTCCCGGGAGGAACGATGACCGCGGTCGGCTGGCTGCCCGCCCCCGCCGAGGAACTCTTCGGCGCGGAGGCCACGGCCGAGGAGTCGTACGAGGTCCTGACGGTGGACGTGCCGCCGACGTCCTGGATCACGGCGCTGGAGACGGCACGCGACGAACTGGGCTGCACCTACTTCGACTGGCTGAGCGCGGTCGACGAGCCGGGCACGGGCTTCCGCGTCGCCGTACACCTCGCGGCCCTCTCACCGGTACGCCGCCTGCTGCTGCGCACCACCGTCCCGCACGAGTCACCGACCCTGCCCAGCGCCGTGGACGTGTTCGCGGGCGCGGCCTGGCACGAACGCGAGACGCACGAAATGTTCGGTGTCGTCTTCGAGGGTCACCCCGCCCTGGACCACCTCCTCCTCCCCGAGAACTTCGAGGGCCACCCCCTGCGCAAGGACTTCGTCCTGGCAGCCCGGGTCGCCAAGGCCTGGCCCGGCGCCAAGGAGCCGGGCGAGTCCGACCACGGCGGCCCCAAACGCCGCCAGATGCTCCCCCCAGGCGTCCCCGACCCGAACGAATGGGGCCCCCTGAAAGGCCAGCTCCCCCCAGCCCCGACCCGCCCCGCCCGAGCCTCCGGAGCCCGAGCGACGGGAACCGGGGCAGCGGGAGAACGCCCGGCCCGAGCGGCCGGCGAACGCCCCGTACGTCGCGCTCGCACCGCGGCTGCGGGTTCGGCGAGTCAGGCGGAGGGGGCCGCGACTCCGGCTGCCGCGCCCCGCCGTGCCCGCACTGCGGCGGAGGGCTCAGCGAGCCAGACGGAGACCCCCTCGTCTGCGGGCACGCCGACGACTGGGCCACGCGGTGCCGGTACGCCGGCCGAGGACTCGGCGAGTCAGGCCGGGGCAACGGCAGCTGAAGGCTCGGCAAGCCAGTCGGAGACGTCCGCCCCTTCGGGCACGGCGGCCGGGCCGCGTCGCGCTCGTACTGCCGCGGAGGGTTCCGCAGGCCAGACCGCCGCGACCCCCGAGCCTCCGGCACCGGGCACCGACGACGCTCCGTCGGGCACCGGCACGCCGACCGGACCGCGTCGTGCGCGAAGCGCGAGCTCGGGCTCGGCGTCCCAGCGCCCCGGACCGGCCACCGCCCCCTCCGGCCCACGCCGATCCCGCAGCGACTCAGACGGCTCCGCGACCCAACGGACCACACCCGACGCCCCGTCATCGCCCGCCCCGACCCAGGACACCCCGAGCGCCGAGGCCACACCCCCGAAGCCCGCCACGGCCCCCCGCAGCCCCGACGCCCCGTGGCACCACGCCCGCCCGGCCTTCGACGAGCCGGCAACCGACCAAAAGCCCGAGGCCACACCCCTCCCGGAGCCCGAGACCCGACCCGAGCCCGGAACCCAGTTCCAGCGGGAGACCGAACCGCGCACTGGGCCCGAACCGTCCACTGCGCCCGAACCCTCCACCGGGCTGGAACCGCGCACGGAGCCGCAGCCTCGACCAGAGGCCGAACCGCGCCCACAGGTCGGGCTGCACCGGGAGGCCGAGCCAGTGACTCAGCCGCGGCCGACGCCCGAGTCGGAGCCGGAGGCCGAGGTGGATTCTGAGCCGGGGCCGGAGCCCTCTGAGCCGGGGCCGGTGGCCAAGCCGCACCCGGAGTCGAAGGCTGAGCCGGAGGCCCCGCCCACCGTGGCCCCCACCCCCGATCCCGCCCCGGCTCCGGCCCCCGAGGCCGACTCCACCCCCGCCCCCGAAGAACCCCCGGGAACCTCCGTAAAGCCCGAAGCCCCCGAAGCGCCCGAAGACCCCGCACCTCGCGAAAACCCCGCAACTCCCGAGAACCCCGCAGGAGGCCCGCAGTGAACGACGCTCTCGACGTCGCCCTGCGACTCCTGATCGTCTTCGTCGTCTTCCTCACCTTCCCCCTGATCGTCGGCCAGACCGAACACAAGGTCATGGCTCACATGCAGGGCCGCCTCGGCCCCATGTATGCCGGCGGTTTCCACGGCTGGGCCCAACTCGTCGCGGACGGCGTCAAGTTCGTACAGAAGGAAGACGTCGTACCCGCGGGCGCGGACCGCCGTATCTTCCAACTCGCCCCCGCAGTCGCCCTCCTGCCCTACCTCCTGGTCCTCCTCGCCATCCCCATCGGCCCCGGCGAGGGCGCGGTCGGCGAGGTCGTCGACGCCGGCGTCTTCTTCGTCCTGGCCGTCATGGGCGTAGGCGTCCTCGGCTCACTCATGGCCGGCTGGGCCAGCGCCAACAAGTTCTCCCTCCTCGGCGGTCTCCGCACCGCCGCCCAACTCCTCGCCTACGAACTGCCGATGCTCCTGACCGCCGCCTCCGTCGCCATGGCGGCCGGCACGGTCTCCCTCCCCGGCATCGTCGACGCCTTCGAGTGGTGGTGGCTGCCGTGGCAGATCGTCGGCGCGATCGTCTTCTTCGTCGCCGGCCTCGCCGAACTTCAGCGCCCGCCCTTCGACATGCCGGTCGCCGACTCAGAGATCATCTTCGGCGCGTACACCGAGTACACCGGCCTCCGCTTCGCTCTGTTCCTCCTCGCCGAGTACGCCGGGATCGTCGTCCTCTGCGGCCTGACCACCGTCCTCTTCCTGGGCGGCTGGCACGGTCCGTGGGGCGCCGACGGCCTGGGCTGGGTCTGGACCCTGCTGAAGGCCGCGCTCCTCGCCTTCCTCGTCATCTGGCTGCGTGTGACCTATCCCCGCCTGCGCGAGGACCAGCTCCAGAAGCTCGCCTGGACCCTCCTCGTCCCCCTCTCCCTCGCTCAGATCGCCCTCACCGGCATCGTCAAGGTGGTGATCTCCTGATGGCCGAGTCGCTCCCGCCCACCCGGTCCCGGTTTCCCGGCGCCGGCCTCGCCAAGGGCCTGGCCGTCACCCTCCGGACGATGACGAAGAAGACCGTCACCGAGCAGTACCCCGACGTTCAGCCCGACCTCCCGCCCCGCACCCGCGGTGTCATCGGCCTGTTCGAGGAGAACTGCACGGTCTGCATGCTCTGCGCCCGGGAGTGCCCGGACTGGTGCATCTACATCGACTCCCACAAGGAGACGGTCCCGGCTGCCGCCCCCGGCGGCCGTGAGCGCAGCCGCAACGTCCTCGACCGCTTCGCCATCGACTTCTCCCTGTGCATGTACTGCGGTATCTGCATCGAGGTCTGTCCTTTCGACGCCCTGTTCTGGTCCCCGGAGTTCGAGTACGCCGAGACCGACATCCGCGAACTCACACATGAACGCGACAAGCTCCGCGAGTGGATGTGGACCGTCCCGGCCCCGCCGGCCCTCGACCCCGCGGCTGAGGAGCCGAAGGAGATCGCGGCCGCCCGCAAGACCGCCGAGAAACTGGCAACGGCCCAGGCCGAACCGACCGAGCCCCGGTCCGGGCCGTCGACCGGGCCGACCGCACCCGAGGGAGGTGCGTCATGACCCTCGCCGCAGCCCTCGCCACGGCCACCACGGCGCACGCGACGCCGGCCAAAGCTCACGCCACTGTCATCGCCGCCGCCACCGAAACCCACGGGTTCCTCTCGCCGACCGGCGTCGAGATCGCCTTCCTCCTCGTCGGCCTGGTCACCTTCGGGGCCGCCCTCGTCACCGTCACCACCCGGCAGCTGGTGCACGCCGCCCTGTGGCTGGTGGTGACCCTCGGCGGTCTCGCCGTCGAATACCTCCTGCTCACCGCGGAGTTCATCGCCTGGGTGCAGGTCCTCATCTACGTGGGTTCCGTTGTCGTACTCCTCCTCTTCGGTCTGATGCTCACCAAGGCGCCCATCGGCCGCTCCCCGGACGCCGACTCCGGCAACCGCTGGGCGGCCCTCACAGTCGCTGGCGCCTCGGCCGCCGCCCTGGTGTGGGTCGTCGTCGACGCTTTCCGCGCGACCTGGATCGACCTGGACGGCCCCGCCGCCGGCTCCACCGAGGCCACCGGAGCGAGCCTCTTCCAGAACTGGGTCCTCCCCTTCGAGGCCCTCTCCGTCCTCCTCCTCGCCGCACTGGTCGGCGCGATCGTCCTGTCCCGCAAGGCGAAGGCGGAGTCGAGCTCTCCCCCTGTGAACTCCCGGACCACGACCGGTAGTTCCCCATCCGCACCGAATTCCCGTAATCACCCGATCGGGCGAAACAGGCCGGTCGAGCGAACCGAACCGCCCGAGCCCAGCGCCCCCGCCGAGCACACCACTCCGGCCGAGCCCGGCACCCCGGCCGAGCAGGAAGGCGCCCGCTGATGCACCTCGCCTATCCCGCCGTACTCTCCGCCCTCCTGTTCTGCACCGGCCTGTACGGCGTCCTCGCGCGCCGCAACGCGATCCTGGTCCTGATGTCGGTCGAGCTGATGCTCAACGCCGTCAACCTCAACCTGGTCGCCTTCGACGTCTGGCTCAGCAGGACCGCCGAGGAGACCCTCCACTCCGGCCAGGCCCTGACCCTGTTCACCATCGCCATCGCCGCCGCCGAGATCGGCATCGGACTGGCGATCGTCCTCGCCGTGCACCGCAACCGCGGCACCTCGGACATCGACAGACTCCGCGACACCGCCGAGGGCCACGAGCCCGACCACGCCGACGACTCCGACACCCCCGCGGCCGAGAAGGCTGAGGCCACCGCGTGACCACCACCACCCTCGCCGTCCTCGTCCCCCTCCTTCCGTTCCTGGGCGCGGCCGCCGGCCTGCTCCTGGGCCGTACGGCCCCCGGCTTCGTCCGTCCGCTCGCCGTCCTGCCGGCGCTCACCTCCCTCGTACTGGCCGCCGTGGTCGCCGTACGCCAGGGCGGCGACGAGGCCGTGAACGCCGCCACCGAGCTCACGCCCACCGGCTCGATCCCCATCGAACTCGCCCTGCACATCGACGGCTTCGCCGCCCTGGTCGCCGTGCTCGTCGGCCTCGTCGCCACCTGCGTGCAGATCTACTCGACGGGCTACCTGCGCGACGACCCGCGCTACCCCTCCTACGCCGCCCTCGTCTCCCTCTTCACCGCCGCGATGCTCCTCGTCGTCTACTCCGGCGACCTGATGGTGCTGCTGGTGGGCTGGGAGATCATGGGCATCTGCTCGTACTTCCTGGTCGGCCACTACTGGGAGACCCCGGAGGCCCGCGCCGCCTCCATCAAGGCCTTCCTGGTCACCAAGCTCGGCGATGTCCCGTTCCTCATCGGCCTGTTCGCGCTCGCCACCGACGCCGGCTCCTTCCGCATCACGAAGGTCCTCGGCGCCGTCGCGCACGACGGGCTCGACCACCCGACCCTGATCGCCCTGCTGCTCCTGGCGGGCGTGGCCGGAAAGTCGGCGCAGTTCCCGCTGCACACCTGGCTCCCGGACGCGATGGCGGGCCCGACGCCCGTCTCCGCGCTCATCCACGCCGCGACCATGGTCGCCGCCGGTGTCTACTTCATCGCCCGTCTCCTCCCGGTCTTCGAGGCCTCGCGGGCCGCAATGACGGTCCTCGCCGTGATGGCCGCCGTCACGATGGTCGGCTCGGCGCTCGCCGCACTCGCCCAGGACGACATCAAGCGCGTCCTCGCCTACTCGACGATCGGCCAACTCGGCTACATGACCGGCGCCCTCGCCGTCGGCGACCGCGGTGCCGCCGTCTTCCACCTCCTGTCGCACGGCGCCTTCAAAGCGCTGCTGTTCCTCGCGGCCGGCGTGGTCATCCACGCCGCCGGCACCAACTCGCTGGCCGCCATGTCCCGCATGGGCCACCTCCGCGACCGCGTGCCGGACGCCTTCTGGACGATGACCGTGGCGCTCCTCGCGCTCGCCGCGATCCCGCCCTTCAGCGGCTTCTTCTCCAAGGAGTCCGTCCTCGGCGCCGCCGAGCACGTCGCCACCGGCCACACCGAGCACGTCCCCGGCGCCGCCGGCTGGCTCGTCCTCGTCGCCGGTCTGCTCACGGCCCTGCTCACCGCGGCGTACGCGACGCGTCTGTGGCTGCTGGCCTTCCACGGCCGGGGTGCGGAGGCCCCCGACCACGGCCGCCAGCCGCTCACCATGACCACGGTCCTGTGGGTTCTCGCGATCCCGTCCCTCGCCGTCGGCGCACTCGCCTACCGCGTGCTCCCGGACTGGTTCGACGGCAACGCCCTCGCCCCGACCCTCACCACGTCCGTCGTCGGCACCGGAGTCGCCCTGGTCGGCGGCATCGTGACCTACGCCGCCTGGCGGCGCACCACCGCGTTCGCCGCCCGCGTCCCGCTGGGTGCGGTCGCCGCCCATCCGGACGGTGACGCCGGACTCGTCGAGGCCGAGGCCATCGCCAGCCACGAGCCCGCGTACGGAGACGTGGCCTACGCACCCGACCCCTCGGACCCGGGCCGCCTCCTGCTCGGCCCGCTGCACCGGCACGCGGCAGTCGGCTTCCACCTCGACGCCGTGTACTCGACCCTCTTCGTCCGCCCGGTCCAGGCCGGTGCCACCCTCGTCCGATTCCTCGACCGCGAGGTCGTCGAGACCTACGTACGAGGCGCGGGCGCTCTACCCCGTCTGCTGGGCACGGTCGTACGGCGTGCCCAGACAGGAAATGTGCAGACCTATGTGAGCGCGCTGCTCGCCGGCACCGTCGTCCTGGTGGTCGCCGCCGTCCTCGTCGCCACGGGAGCGTGAGCAGGCGTGATCGATATCAACGAGTCCGTGATGCAGTTCCTTCTGGCATTCCTCGTCGTCGGCCCGCTCCTCGGCGCGGTCGCCGCTCTCCTGCCGGCCCCGCCGGGACTGAAGGGGAAGTCGCCCGAACAGGCGGTGCTGCGGCACGGCGTGACCGTGACCGGCGTGGTTCTCATCGCCGCGATCGTCCTCGCGCTCGGCTTCGACCACGACACCCCGGTCAAGGCACAGCAGATGCAGGCTACGACCGACATCAGCTGGATCCCCGCACTCGACGTGCGGATCCACCTCGGCATCGACGGCATCTCCCTCCCCCTTCTGGTCCTGACCGCGCTGCTGACCTTCCTCTGCGCGCTCTACTCGTACTTCAAGATGCCCGCGGGCCCGACCCCGAAGGCCTTCGTCGCGATGCTGCTCGTCCTCGAGTCCGGCACGCTCGCGACCTTCGCCGTCCTCGATCTGCTGCTGTTCTTCCTCGCGTTCGAGATGGTGCTCATCCCGATGTACTTCCTCATCGCCCGCTGGGGCGGCGAGGGCAGGACCCAGGCCGCCTGGCGGTTCATCCTCTACACGCTGCTCGGTTCGGTCGTCATGCTGCTCGGCCTGCTCCTGATCGGGATCAAGGCGGGCACATTCGACATGGTGGCACTCGCCACTGACAACGGCCGGTCCCTCACCTCATCCGTGCAGGTCATCGCGGTTCTGGCGATCGGGATCGGGCTCGCGGTGAAGACCCCGATGTGGCCCCTGCACAGCTGGCTGCCCGACGCCCACACCGCCGCGCCGACCGTCGGCTCGGTCCTGCTGGCCGGCGTCATGCTGAAGATGGGTACGTACGGGTTCGTCCGGATCCTCCTCCCCGTCGCGCCGGACGGTTTCCGCGACTTCGCGCCCTACCTCGCAGCCTTCGCCGTCGTCGGCATCATCTACGGATCCCTGGCCTGCCTCGCCCTCGCCAAGCAGGGCGCGAAGGGCGACCTCAAGCGCCTCATCGCCTACTCGTCCGTCGGCCACATGGGCTTCGTCCTGCTCGGCATCGCCACGATGACCCCGACCGGTGTGAACGGCGCCCTGTTCGCCAACATCGCCCACGGCCTCATCACCGGCCTCCTGTTCTTCCTGGTCGGCGCGCTGAAGGACCGTACGGGCAGCACCGACCTCGACGCCCTCGCCGAGCAGACCGGCGCCGCGCTGTACGGCAAGGCCCCGCGCCTCGGCGGCCTGCTCGCGTTCGCCGCGGTCGCCTCCCTCGGACTGCCGGGCCTCGCCGGGTTCTGGGGCGAGATGCTGGCGCTGTTCGGTGCGTTCGACCCCGCAGAGGGCCTCAGCCGCCCGGCGTTCCTCACGTTCATGGCGATCGCGGCCTTCGGCACCCTCCTCACGGCCGCCTACCTCCTCGTCGTGGTCCGCCGCGTCTGCATGGGCGCCGTACCGCCGGACGCCCCGAAACTCGCCGACGTCCACACGTACGAGTTCGCGGCCTGGACGCCGCTCGTCGCCCTCACCGTCGTGGCCGGCCTATGGCCGAAGGCCCTCCTCGGTCTGACCGACCCGGCCGTACAGCAGCTGCTCGCAGGAGGCACCCGATGAGCTCCCTGGCCTCCATGGCCCAGCCGATGGCCGCGAACCTCGTCCAGTCCGTCGACTGGCTCGCCATCGCACCGCCCACCATCGCGGCGGTCGTCGGCCTCGTCGCCCTCGTCGCGGACCTCTTCATCGGCGACCACAAGAAGGCGCTGCTCGGCTGGCTGTCCGTCGCGGGTCTCGCCGCCTCCACGGCGATGCTGCTGCCCCTCCTGGACGGCGACCGCGCCACCTTCTGCCTGACCGGCGCTCCCGACGTCTGCAGCTACACCGCGGACCGCTTCACCCTCGTCCTGCAGCTCCTGGTGCTCGGGGGAGCGTTGCTGACAGCGCTCCTGTCCGTCACCGCCCTCAAGGACGCCGACAAAGGACTCCCCGAAGGGGAGTACTGGTTCCTGCTGCTCTCCTCCGCCGCCGGTGCCGCCCTCCTGCCCGCCTCGCGCGACCTGGCGACCCTGATCGTCGCCCTGGAGGTCGCCTCCCTGCCGGCCTTCGCCCTCGTCGGCCTGCGCCACGGCGACCGCAAGTCCTCCGAAGCGGCCCTGAAGTTCTTCCTGTCCTCGGTCACCGCGACCGCGGTCAGCCTCATGGGCATCAGCTTCGTGTACGCCTCCACCGGCACCCTCTACCTGACCCAGATCGCCGACCGCATCCAGAACGTCGACGGCCAGCTTCACACCCTCGCCCAGACCGGCGTCGTCCTCACCCTCGTCGGCTTCGCCTTCAAGACGGCCGCCGTCCCCTTCCACTTCTGGGTCCCGGACACCTACGTAGGGGCGCCGCTCCCCATCGCCGCCTACTTGTCGGTCGTCGGCAAGGCGGTCGGCTTCTCAGGCCTGATCCTCGTCACGGTCGTCGCCCTCCCGTCGTACGCCGACGTCTGGGGCCCGGCGCTCGCGGCACTGGCCGCCCTCACCATGACCGTCGGTAACGTCGGCGCCCTCCGACAGCAGGCCACGCGTGCGTACAGCGCCGTACGGCTGCTCGCCTGGTCCTCCGTCGGCCAGGCCGGCTACCTCCTCGTGCCGATCGCCGCCGCCGCGTACTCCGACGACGCCGAACGCTCCGTCGGCTCCACCGTCGCCTACGCCCTCATGTACGCCGCCGTGAACCTCGGTGCCTTCGCGGTGGCGGCCCTGGTCGGCCGTACGAGAGCCCTCAACCGCCTCACCGACTACCGCGGCCTGTACGCCTCGAACCCCCTGGCCGCCCTCCTCCTGGCCTTCTTCCTGCTCTGCCTCGCCGGACTGCCGCCGGGCATCATCGGCCTCTTCGCGAAGGTCACCGTCTTCTCCGCGGCCGTCGACGCGGGCCTCGGCTGGCTCGCCGTGGTCATGGCCGCCAACGTCGTGATCGCGCTGTTCTACTACCTCCAGTGGACGGCCCTGCTGTTCCGCGCCCCAGAAGGCGAACCCGCACGGCACCGGATCCCGGCCCCGCTCACCGCGGCCATCGCCCTCACCGGCGTCCTCGGAATCGCCCTGTCGGGCGCGCCCCAGCTGATCCTGCGCTTCACCGACACCGGCCTCTTCTGAGCCCACGGCCGGACAACTTCCGAGCCCTCACCCGGACGGCCCACGTCCGCCTCCGTACGCACAAGGGAACTAGCTGCTCTCGCCTGGCGTTGACAAGAACAGGAGGGTCCACTGGTGGTGACACCAGAAGGACCGCAGATCAGCACGCAAAGGGTTCCCCTGCTGCACGACTTGGAGGGCGTACCGTGCACCGCCGGCACAACGGGCTCAGGACCGCAGTACTCCTCGGGGGACTGTCCGCACTCATCATCGTCATCGGCAGTTTCTTCGGCCGTATGGGGCTCGTGGTCGCGGTCCTGATCGCCCTGGGGACCAACGCGTACGCGTACTGGAACAGCGACAAGCTGGCGCTACGCGCGATGCGCGCCCGCCCGGTCAGCGAGTTCGAGGCCCCTGCGCTCTACCGCATGGTCCGTGAACTCTCCACCCAGGCCCGCCAACCCATGCCGCGCCTGTACATCTCCCCGACGGAAGCCCCGAACGCCTTCGCGACGGGCCGCAACCCGCGCAACGCCGCAGTCTGCTGCACGGACGGCATCCTGCGCATCCTCGACGAGCGCGAACTGCGCGGTGTCATCGGCCACGAGCTCAGCCATGTCTACAACCGCGACATCCTGATCTCTTCCGTGGCCGGAGCCCTCGCCTCCGTGATCATGTTCCTGGTCAACTTCGCCTGGCTGATCCCCATCGGCCGCTCCAACGACGACGACGGCCCCGGCATCCTCGGCATGCTGCTCATCATGATCCTGGGCCCGCTCGCCGCGAGCCTCATCCAACTGGCCATCAGCCGCTCCCGGGAGTACGAGGCCGACGCGTCCGGCGCCCAGCTGACCGGCGACCCCCTGGCCCTGGCCAGCGCGCTGCGCAAGCTCGAGATGGGCACCAAGCAGCTTCCGTTGCCCCCGGAGCCGCGTATCGAGACCGCGAGCCACATGATGATCGCGAACCCCTTCCGTCCGGGCCAGGGATTCCCGAAGATGTTCTCCACGCACCCGCCGATGGCGGACCGCATTGCCCGCCTTGAGAAGATGGCAGGTCGCCACCAGTGAAAACCATCCTGAACGTCATATGGCTCGTCCTGAGCGGCTTCTGGCTGTTCCTCGGCTATCTGCTCGCCGGTGTGCTGCTCTGCATCACGATCATCGGCATCCCCTTCGGCATTGCCGCTTTCCGAATCGGTGTCTACGCCCTGTGGCCCTTCGGGTACACGACGGTCGAACGCCGTGACGCCGGCGCCCCCTCCTGCGTCGGCAACGTCCTGTGGCTGGTCCTCGCGGGCTGGTGGCTGGCCCTGGCCCACATCGTCACCGGCATCGCGCTGTGCGTCACGATCATCGGTATCCCGTTCGGCATCGCCAACTTCAAGCTGATCCCGGTCTCGCTGCTTCCGCTGGGCCGCGAGATCGTGTCGACCGACCAGCCGTTCTCCTCACGCTGGTAGGCCGAGTGCCGATGCGGCACAGGGTTTTCCACAGCCCGACGGTTGTCCACAGGGCCGCCCGAATGTCAGTGGCGGCCCGCATCATGAACCCATGACCGCGAACGAGCAGTTGCGGGCACAGGGGAATGCCGGGATGAGTAACGCCCGCCCGTGGGCCCGCACTTCCCACGAGTCCCATCACCACACCGGCGTTTGCCGTGCGGGCATATCCGCCCAGCAGCTCGCTGCGCCCGCCATCCGTATACACGCGGCCTGACGGGCACTTGGCGTACGTAGGCGCCAAGTGCTGTCCGGCAAGGACGGTCGCCTCGTGCGTCGGCGTACGCCGCTTCACCGCGCCGCCATCCACCGCCGTACGCCGTACGCCACCACACCCACCACCAGCACACCCGCACCCACGGCCACCGAAACCCCCGGCAGCGCGAACGCCAGCACCACGCACCCGAGGAGCCCCACCGCCGGCACCACCCGTGCCGTCGGAGCGGAACCGAGCGTCCAGGCCGAGGCGTTGGCCACCGCGTAGTACGCCAGCACACCGAAGGAGGAGAACCCGATCGCGCCCCGCACATCCACCGTGGCGGCAAGAATCGCGACCACCGCGCCCACGGCCAGCTCCGCCCGGTGCGGCACCTGGAATCGCGGGTGCACTTCCGCCAGCGCGCCGGGCAGATGACGGTCGCGGGCCATGGCCAGCGTCGTCCGAGAGACACCGAGGATCAGCGCGAGCAACGAGCCCAGCGCAGCTACAGCAGCACCCACCCGCACAACCGGCACCAGCCCCGGCACGCCTGCGGCACGGACCGCGTCGGCCAGCGGTGCGCCCGCCTGACCCAGTTCCTCCGCTCCCAGCACAGAAAGGACGGCCACCGCCACACACGCGTACACGCCCAATGCGATGCCCAGAGCCAGCGGGATCGCACGCGGGATGGTGCGCGCGGGATCCCGTACCTCTTCCCCGAGGGTCGCGATCCGCGCGTACCCGGCGAACGCGAAGAACAACAGACCGGCGGCCTGCAGCACTCCGCCCAGGCCGCCCGATGCCCCGCTGTCCAGCCGCCCGGCCTCGGACGCCCCGGATCCCAGACACACGACCACCACGGAAGCGAGGACAGCCAGCACGACTGCCACGATTCCCCGCGTCAGCCAGGCGGACTTCTGAACCCCGCCGTAATTCACCGCGGTCAGCGCCACTACGGCCGCGACCGCCACGGCGTGCGCCTGCTCCGGCCAGACGTACGCGCCCACGGTGAGCGCCATCGCCGCACAGGAGGCCGTCTTTCCGACCACGAACGACCAGCCCGCGAGATAACCCCAGAACGGACCGAGCCGCTCGCGCCCGTACACATACGTGCCGCCGGAGGCGGGATAGAGCGCGGCCAGCCGTGCCGACGAGGTGGCGTTGCAGTAGGCGACCACGGCGGCGACCGCGAGCCCGAGCAGCAGCCCGGATCCGGCTGCGCGGGCCGCGGGTGCCAGGGCGGCGAAGATGCCGGCCCCGACCATGGAGCCGAGCCCGATGACCACGGCGTCCCCCACGCCCAGGGTGCGTCGCAGCTCGGAGGGGGAACTGGAGGGTGTCATGCGCCGCACCCTACTGATCAGCGCAACCGCCTGGTGCATCCGTGACGTCCTGTTCAGTAACACGGCACGAACAAGTGCCGCTGCCAGGCGACGAACGCACCACGCACACCCTGTGAGCGCACAGCCGGACGGGACCAGAATCACAGCGCCGGGACAGTGCGGGCACAGCACGGAAGGGCAGGTTCAGGGCATGAGCATCATCGGTTGGATCATCCTGGGACTTCTGGCCGGGGCCATCGCCAAGTTCCTGCTGCCGGGCCGCGACCCGGGCGGCTTCATCGGCACGACCCTCATCGGCATCACGGGTGCGTTCATCGGCGGCTGGATATCGGCCCGCTGGCTGGACCACCCGGTCACCAAGAACTTCTATGACGGCACCACCTGGGCGGCCGCGATCGGAGGCTCACTCGTCCTCCTGATCGGCTACCGCATCCTGTTCGGCAACTCGCGCAGCTGAGCACCCCCCGAACCGCAGCCAGCAGGCGAGAAGGGTGGGCACCGGGAGGTGCCCACCCTTTCTCGTAGTTCCACATGCTTCCTTGCGCGACGCGCGACCGAATCAGGCGTCGCTCACCGGTAGTTCACGAACTGGACGGCGAAGTCGAGGTCCTTGCCCTTCAGCAGGGAGATGATGGCCTGCAGGTCGTCACGGCTCTTCGAGCTGACACGCAGCTCGTCGCCCTGGACCTGGGCCTTCACACCCTTCGGACCCTCGTCGCGGATGATCTTCGCCACCTTCTTCGCGTTCTCCTGGGAGATGCCCTCCTCGATCGACGCGAAGATCTTGTACTCCTTGCCGGACAGCTGCGGCTCACCGGCGTCCAGCGCCTTCAGCGAGATCCCGCGCTTGATCAGCTTGGACTGGAAGACGTCGAGGACAGCGTTCACCCGGTCCTCGGAGTTCGCCTCCATGAGGATCTTTTCGCCGGACCACGAGATCGAGGCGCCCACGCCCTTGAAGTCGTAGCGCTGGGAGATCTCCTTGGCGGTCTGGTTGAGGGCGTTGTCGACCTCCTGCCGCTCGACCTTCGAGACGATGTCGAAACTGGAGTCGGCCATGTCCTGTGGCTCCTTGTATCGGGGTGCGTATCGGAGTGCGTGTCGGGTGCGTATCGGCGTAGCGGGGCAGCCGCCGAGCCCGGTACAGTCCCGGGCCGCACCCGGACAAGCCTAGCCACCCCACGCCCCCGGAGCGCTGATCAATCGGGTGGCGAAGCACCCCTCCACATCGGGTATTGTTTACGTCGTTGCCACGGAGCACCGCCGAAAGACGGTTCGAAGGGCAGCAAACCCCGGCGGTGTGCCCGAGCGGCCAAAGGGAGCAGACTGTAAATCTGCCGGCTCAGCCTTCCCAGGTTCGAATCCTGGCGCCGCCACACTGGGGACGACCCCCTCTCAACTGCGGAAACGTGGTTTGGAGGGGGTCTCTTCATGTTTCGGGGCGATCTTTCGAAGCAAATCGAAACCGGGTGACTTGTCTCACGCTGTGACGCGTGGATCCCGGGACTGATCAGAGGTTCCGGGCATATGCGGGTCACGCCGGAGTGCCTCAACGTAGTCGTGCTCGACGCGGGGGCGCTGACTGATCGCCTGCCGGCTGCGATCCCTGGCTTCGGTGATCGAGGCGAAGGCTGTCGGCGGGGCGGGGGTGCCGCCGCCGGAACGCCACCTCATCCAGGTCGTCTCGTAGCCCCACGAACCGCACTGCCGATGGCCGTACTTGCTTCTGCCGATGTCGCGAGAGTACGCGTGTCCGGTGGCGACGGTTACACACCCCGCGGCCTTGACGCTGATGGTGGTCCTGGCCTTCGCGAGGATCGCCCCGGCCCACCACTCACCCGCTGCCCGAGGCTTCGAGGGAAATGGTGCCGCTCTTGGTCACGGACACGTCCATGGTGCCGCCCGGCCCGTCCTTGGTCGGTCTTGGCTTCACCGCGGTAGGTCCCTGTCATCCGGTTGACCGTCCGGCCGGGAACACAGACGGCCTGTTGGCCGTGGCCGGCGAGTAGGGCCAGCAGCAGTGGGGAGGCGATGCAGGCGATCCTCGACACCGCACGCTCAGGCGCATCGCCGAGCCATCGCCGAGCCGCCGAATGTGACCCCTTGCTGGCCTAATAAATCGAACACATGATTGAATTTGGTCATGCGACCGTTCCCAGACGACCTCGTCCAGGCCCAGCAGGAGTGGAGTGCCACCTATCGACAGCTCGCCGAGCGGCCCGGCCGTACCGAGCTGCGCCGGAGCCTGTACCGGTTGTCGACTCAGCTGTTCTTCCATCGCTATTGGCAGCGTCGGCGTCAAGGCCCCGCGGGTTGGTGTGAGTTGCGTGAACTGGGACGGTCGGACGGGGACGTGAAGGGGCGACTTCATCAATGACGTCCTGGAATGCGGGCCCGCGGGACTCGGATGATCCTGAAGGTATGCCCGGACCGATTCGCGTGATTGTGCATCCGCCCTCACCCACCGGCGGCCGGCGCGTGCGCGTGGACGGCGAGATCCTCGGGTTGGCTCACAACGTGGTCGACATCGCGGAGTTCCTCCGCCGAGCAGGGTTGGAGATCGACCCGGCAGAGGTGGCCGAGTCACCGTGGATCGACTGGCGGGGAGCAGGGCCCGAGCGCTGGGGCCCGGAGTCGAGCAGCTGACACGCCGATGGCAACACACGTCAAAAAGAAGGGCGAATCAAGCGGACGGGAGCCGACAACCCGGCGGAGTGGGAGCCACCTACCGCTTCTGCGCCCGGTACCGCTTCATCAGCGCGGTGATCCGTGCTTGGTCCGCCTGGCCGTTGAGCTCAGCCACGAGGTCGTCAGGACACAACTCGTAGAAATCGCCCCACCATCGACGTCCCCGGTTGTCCCAGATCCGGTAACCACCCGGCACGCCCCGGGCGACATAGCGTCTCCTGCTCGCGGTCCCCCGGTTTCCGGCACAACCCCCGTGCCGTCCTCAGCGAGTCACTCCCGACGCGCGACCATACGCGGGCCGCGGCCAACAGGCGAGGCAGTATGCAGCGACTGACCCACACGCATTCCCGCTGTGTCATCTGGGTTCATGGGCGGTCGCCCCGTGAGGCGAACTCGGCGTGCGGTCCTCGATGAGCGGCCGTGAACGGGGCTGCATGAGACGGAAACTGAGACGCCCGGGCGGGCCGGACTGGCTAGCATTCTCGGAGTCGAGGAGGAGCCATGGCACTGGGCCGCAAGGGATCGCGACGCATCGTCGTCGACGGTACGGCTTACCGCTGGCGGTTGCGACGCAGGCCGACCTACTTCCAGGCTCTTGCCCGGACGCCCTGCACCTTCGCGGTCGAGCACGCAGACGTCCCCGGGACAACGCTCGTGGTCACCACCGACCAGCCGCACCCGAGCAACTGGTTCGGGCGCGAAGCCAAGCCCGTACTGCCATCCGACGTTGCCCAGACCATCCAGCGTGCTCTTCGCGAGGGCTGGACCCCCACGGCTCCGGGCTCCCCCTTCCACCTGGACCTCTCCACCGGCTTCACGCCCTCGCCCTGAGCGCGGCAGCCGCTTCAGCGGGGTGCTGATTGCCTCCATCGCCTCGACGACACTGTGCACGTCGTCGTTGAGGTAGGCGGTCGCGCCCCGACTCCCGTGCGGAGGGGGCCCATTGCCTGACCAACGCGGCCTTGCCGAGCCCGGCCTGCCCATGCACATGGAAGAGGTAGCGGAAGGCCTCGTGGCCTCGTGGCCCGGATTGCGGGTCAAGTTCGCGCAGAGCAGGCCTAGTTCGCCGTGCCGTCTGACGAAGCCACCTCTGCGGCGGGCCTGTTCAGTTCCTGCCGCGACGGCTTCTCCTCCGGCACTCTTGGCATCCTGGACCCAGCCAAGAGGCCACTCCACTGTGACAGTCCGGCAGGATGTCAGGGAAGCCCGACAGTCCCCGGCCGCCCCGCCTCACACCGCACACTCGACATACAACGCATGAGGAATCTCAAGGCAGTTGGCCCAGTGCCCCGCGCCGTGCACCGCGACCCCCTCGGCCGAGACCCGCGGCCACACCCAGCCGACGCTGCCGAACCCCGCCTCCCGTAGCGCCTCCTCGTACGTCCGCCGAGACCACCGGCAGGGGAGAAGCGGGAACTCGTCGAAGCCGGGCACCCTCATCACCGCCGGGGCCTCTTCGCCGTCCCGGGTCACCGGGGCGATGGTGAAGTCGATGCCGTAGCGCGTGTACCAGCCGGGCTCGACGGCGACGTCGGGGTTGAGTGTGGCGAAGACGAACCGGCCGCCCTCCGGGCGCAGGGCCCGGCGCGCGGTGCGGCAGAAGCCGGTCAGGGCCTCGCGGGTGGGCGCGTAGCAGAGCACGTAGACCGAGGTCACCAGGTCGAAGCGGCCGTCGAGCTGGGGATCGCCCGCGGCGGGCGGGTCCGTGGCCGTACGCGCCAGGTACGTGATGTCGAGTCCCGCGGCGGCAGCGCGGCGCGCGAAGTCGAGCATGCCCTCGGCGCTGTCGATCCCGGTCACGGCCGAGGCGCCGAGCTCGCGCAGCGGCAAAGCCGTGACCATACGTTCGTATGCCTCGGCGAGTCCGTCGAAATCCGTGCCGTGGTCCTCGTCCATGGGGTCTCCGCAAGTCGTCAGGTGGCCCGGGGGCGGCTGGATCGACGTTCGTCGCCCTCACGGCCGCCGACCCCGGCTGCCACCCGTCCGGCACGCACGACACCGGCCCGCGCGGGGCACACTGATCACATGTCCAGCCGCCGTAGGAACTGCCCCGAATGCCGCCGCGAGATCGCCGTCGTCGCCGGTCGCTTCGCGCGACACGACCCGCCCGGCGCCCGCGAGAACGGCGCGCTCACCTCCTGCCCGGGCTCCCGCCGCCAGGCCCAACTGGGCGCGGCCCAACCATCGCTGGACGGCTACGTGGTCCCCGACATCCCGGGCCAGATGCCCCTGTTCTGACGGACGGCCGGACGGCCGGACGACCGGACGACCGGACGACCGGACGGCTGGCTCCTACGACTGTCGGCGGACGATTCTTACGACCCGGCTCGCACATCCATACGAGCCACCAGCCCGTCCCCGTCGAACCGGTACACGTGCTCGACCGTCCTGTCCGCCCAGTGATCCCCGCCCGCGTCCCGCATCCCCTGGCGCACGCTCGCCACCACCGACGCACCGTCTCCGTCGAGCCGCAACCCTTCCAGCCGTACGAGGGGATGCCCGGCCGCGAACTGCCGCGCCCAGTACGCCCGTACCGCCGCCCGCCCGTGCAACCGGGCCCCGTCCAGGACGTTCGGCCAGTCCACGTCCGGGGCCAGACAGTGCGGTACGAAGGCGTCCCGCCCGTCGGTCGAGAAGACCTCGTACATCCGCCGCAGCAGCTCCTCCTGCGCGGCCGGCACCCCCTCCGCGGCCACCCTCAGTTCCCGGCCACGGCCTTCACCGCCACCGACACCGGCGTCGACCCGGCGACCAGCTCCAGGGTCAGACCGGCCGTCGCCGGGGTCTCCAGCAACTCCGCCACCACGGCGGCCACATCGTCCCGCGTGACCGGACCGCGACCCGTGCGCGCCTCGAGCCGTACGAGGCCCGTACCGGCGTCGTTCGTCAGCGCACCGGGCCGCAGGATCGTCCAGTCCAGGGCGTCGAGCCTGCGGACGTGGTCGTCGGCCTCGCCCTTGGCGCGCTGATAGACGTCGAAGACGTCGTCGCCCTGGTGGTTCGCATCGGCGCCCATCGACGACACGACCACATGACGCCGTACGCCGGCCAGGACCGCCGCGTCCGCGAACAGCACCGCCGCACCCTTGTCCACCGTGTCCTTGCGGGTCGCGCCGCTGCCCGGGCCCGCGCCCGCCGCGAAGACCGCCGCGTCCGCGCCCCGCAGATGGGCCGCGACCTCCTCGACCGAGGCCGACTCCAGATCCAGGAGCACCGGTTCGGCGCCGGCCTCCCGCAGGTCGTCGCCCTGCTCGGCCTTGCGGATGATTCCCGCGACCTCGTTCCCGCGCGCGGCGAGCAGCCGCTCCAGCCGCAGCGCGATCTGACCATGACCACCAGCGATGACAATGCGCATGCGTCGACCGTACGCCGGAACGGATGTGATTGCCGAGTTCGGTGTCGGGTGAGTGCGGCGCAGTCGTGGCTGGTCGCGCAGGTCGTCGCAGGCATCAGGGGCGCGGGGAACCGCACGGGACCCCCGCACCCCACCCGATCCGCACTCAACCCGCACCCGCCCGACCCGCACCCGCCTACGGCAACTCCCCGCGCCCCTGCCGCGGCAGCCCCAACTCCACCGCCACCGCCGAGTCGCAGAACTCCCGCACCGCGCTCGTCCGCGCCACCACGCGCCCCCGGTGCACGACGATCCGGCTGTACGCCAGCGACAGCGCCCCCGCGAGCCGATCCCCGCGCACTGCCAGCAACTCGGCCGGAAATCCCGCCTCCACGCGCACCTCGGGCAGCCCCAGGACGGTCCGGGCGGAGGTGCTCACCGCGTCGTAGGCGTCCTCGGGGCGCAGGCCGTACCGCGAGGCCAGCAGATAGGCCGCCTCCAGTGGATCCCCGCGGCCCACCGGGTTCGACACGTCCCGCAGTGCCCCGCTGCCGGACGCCACCCGTACCCCGGCCGCCCGCAGCAGCCGTACCGGAGCCGTACCGCGCCGCTCCACGCCCCCGCAGCCGCCCTGTGGCAGGCACACCACGGTCACCCCGGCCGCGGCGAGCCGGTCGGCGGTGCGGGAGGCGATCTCGGAGGGCAGCCGGCCCAGGAAGCCGCACGGGCCGATCGTCACCCCGGGACGCAGTCCGCCGGCCATCGCCGCGAGGCGGGAGAGGCGGGCCGGGTCGGTGCCGTCGGTGTGCAGATCGACGGGGCAGCCCTGCTCGGCGGCGACATCCAGCACCGCCTGCACATACCCCGTCGGATCGGGATCGAGGTCCGGGCAGCCGCCCACCACCGAGGCGCCCATCTTCACCGCGTCCCGCAGTATCGCGAGCCCCTCCGCCCCGGCCACCCCGGTCAGCACCCGCGGCATCGCCACCGCGGTCAGCTCGGTGAGCCCGCGCAGCGAACGCCGCGCCTGCAGTACGGCGGCCAGCGCGCCCAGCCCCTGGACGTCGCCCACACGCACGTGTGCCCGCAGCGCGGTCGCCCCGTGCCCGAGCTGCAGCAGGGCCGCCTCGGTGGCCCGGCGCTGGACGTCCTGGGGGTCGTAGGAGACCGGGCCGCCCTCGTCGGCCGACAGGGCCGTGTCGCCATGGATGTGCGGCTCGACCGGCGCCGGGAGCAGCAGATAGCCGCTGAGGTCCACCCGCGCGCCGCACGCGCGCGTGCCGTCCGCCGCCAGGCTGCCCGCCGTGCCGACCGCCTCGATGCGTCCGTCGCCCAGCCGTACGTCCACGGTCCGGCCGTCGGTCAGCCGCGCCCCACACAACAGGAGTGAGGTGGTGTCGGCCGGGCCCGACGAGGACGAGGAGGGGGGCGGCTGCGGCTGGCTGTCGGGCATCGCGCTCCAGGGGCTCAAGGCTCGTGGCTCGGGGCTGCGGACGGGGACGCAAGATCACGCAGAGTGAGTCGAGCCTAGGGCGGTGATCCGCTCGCGGCGGGGAGGAGCGCAATAGTCGTACCGGTTGTGGTTCGTCGTGCGGGAGAGGCCTCAGAGGCTGGTGAGAGACCCCTGGAGGAGTCGCCCGACAGGCGGCCGGACGACCCTTCGGACGGGCCGCGGACGGGCCATGGACGAGGGCTCGAAACGGATTTGGGTGAACGGCGGCCGAGCGTGTAATGTCTTCATCGCTCGCCCCAATAGCTCAGTCGGTAGAGCGTCTCCATGGTAAGGAGAAGGTCTACGGTTCGATTCCGTATTGGGGCTCTGGTGTGAAAGGTTCCCGCCGCAAGGTGGGAACCGATCGCATCACAGCGGTGTAGCTCAGTCGGTAGAGCAAGCGGCTCATAATCGCTGTGTCACCGGTTCAAGTCCGGTCACCGCTACGGACAGTAGCCGATTGCGGGGTCGGTCCTTCGATCGGCTACTCTTTCATGCGTTAATCGTCCCATCCGTTCGTCAAGGAGCACTCCTGTGGCTGCCACCGACGTCCGCCCGAAGATCACGCTGGCCTGCGTGGAGTGCAAGGAGCGGAACTACATCACCAAGAAGAACCGGCGTAACAACCCGGACCGACTGGAGATGAAGAAGCACTGCCCGCGTTGCAACGCGCACACCGCGCACCGCGAAACGCGATAAATCAGGCTCGTACACGAGGCCGTCCCCTGTACTCCAGGGGGCGGCCTCGCGTCGTTTCTCTCACTTCAGCGAACGTTCGTTATCGACACCAGGAGGTGCCGAGCCCATGGCGCTCGACCAGTCCTTCGTGGGGCGGAGCTACCCGCCCACCGACCCCTATGAGGTGGGCCGGGAGAAGATCCGCGAGTTCGCGGAGGCCGTGGGGGACGCCAACCCGGCGTACACCGACCCGGACGCCGCCAAGGCGCTCGGTCACCCCGATGTGATCGCCCCGCCGACCTTTGTGTTCGCTATCACGTTCAAGGCCGCCGGGCAGGTCGTGGCGGATCCGCAGCTGGGTCTGGACTACAGCCGTGTCGTGCACGGCGACCAGAAGTTCGCCTACACCCGCCCGGTCCGCGCCGGTGACCGTCTCTCGGTCACCTCGACCATCGAGGCGATCAAGTCCATGGCGGGCAACGACATCGTGGACATCCGTGGCGAGGTTCACGATGAGGCCGGCGAGCACGTCGTGACGGCCTGGACCAAGCTGGTCGCGCGCGCGGCAGAGGGGGCGTGACGAAGATGACGGCGAAGATCGCATACGACGACGTCGAGGTCGGCACCGAACTGCCCGCCCAGACCTTTCCCGTGAGCCGCGCCACTCTCGTCCAGTACGCGGGCGCCTCCGGTGACTTCAATCCGATCCACTGGAACGAGAAGTTCGCCAAGGAGGTCGGGTTGCCGGACGTGATCGCGCACGGCATGTTCACCATGGCCGAGGCGATCCGGGTGGTGACGGACTGGGTCGGCGACCCGGCCGCCGTCGCCGAGTACGGCGTCCGCTTCACCAAGCCCGTCGTCGTCCCCAACGACGACCAGGGCGCCGTCATCGAGGTCAGCGCCAAGGTCGCGGCCAAGCTCGACGACAACACGGTCCGCGTGGACCTGACGGCGACCAGCGCCGGACAGAAGGTGCTGGGGATGTCCCGGGCGGTCGTACGACTGGCCTGACCTGCGGGTGAAGTAAGGGGCGCCCTCCATGGCGGGGCGCCCCTTACTTGCTCTCCGCCGCAGCCCCTTGACGTAGTTAGTGATTGAGTACTAACTTACTGGCCATGGTCAGGATGAGTGCAGAGGAGAGGCGCGAGAGCGTGATCCGCGCGGCGACGATCGAGTTCGCCCGCGGTGGTTACCACGGCACGTCGACCGAGGTGATCGCCAAGCGGGTCGGGGTCTCGCAGCCGTACCTCTTCCGGCTCTTCCCCGGCAAGAAGGCGATCTTCCTGGCGGCCGCCCAGCGGTGCATGGAGGACACGATCCACACGTTCGCGGAGGCCGCCGAGGGGCTGGAGGGCGAAGAGGCCCTGCATTCCATGGCGAACGCGTACACCAAGGTCATCGCGGAGCAGCCGGAGCGGCTGATGATGCAGATGCAGACGTACGTCGCGGTGGCGGCCGCCGAGCAGGAGGGCGACCACGAGTTCGGCACGGTGGTGCGCGACGGCTGGATGCGGCTGTGGGACACGGTCCACCTGCCGCTGGGTGCCGACATCGACGACACGACGACCTTTCTGGCGTACGGCATGCTCGTCAACTGCCTGGTCGCCATGGGGTTTCCGCCCGGGCACCGGGTGTGGGAAGGGTTGTATCCGTCGGCGCGGATCAAGGACCGGCTGGAGCACTGAGCGGTACGGGCGTCATCGGCGCCTTTTTTCTTGAGCGCGAAAGTTAGTAATCAATAACTATCCAGAAAGCTCTGGGGGAGCGATGTCACAGTCAGCCGCACAGAAGACACCACGTGGGGGAGCCGTCGGGGCTCTCGTCATCACCAGCGTCGCCGGGTTCATGACGGCTCTCGACAACCTCGTCGTCACCACCGCCCTGCCCTCCATCCGCGAGGACCTCGGCGGCGGACTGCACGACCTGGAGTGGACGGTGAGCGCCTACACCCTCACCTTCGCCGTCCTGCTGATGTTCGGCGCGGCCCTGGGCGACCGCTTCGGCCGCCGCCGGCTCTTCCTCGCCGGACTGGCGGTCTTCACCGGGGCATCCGCCGCGGCGGCGCTGGCCCCCGGCATCGACAGCCTCATCGTGGCCCGCGCGGTCCAGGGCGTGGGCGCGGCCGTCATGATGCCGCTGACCCTCACCCTCCTGACGGCGGCCGTGCCGGCGGCCAAGCGCGGGATGGCGTACGGCATCTGGGGCGCCGTCAACGGACTGGCGGTGGCCTCCGGGCCCCTCATCGGCGGCAGCCTGACCGAACACATCTCCTGGCAGTGGATCTTCTGGCTGAACGTCCCGATGGGCATCGCTCTCCTCCCCCTCGCCCGTCTGCGCCTCGCGGAGTCCTACGGCACCGGCGCGCCCCTCGACATCCCCGGCACTCTCCTCGCCAGCGGCGGCCTCTTCGGCATCGTCTACGGCCTGGTGCGCGGCCCCGCCGACGGCTGGACGGACAACCTCGTCCTGACCTCCCTCTTCGCCGGTACGGCGCTCCTCGCCGGCTTCGTCCTCTACAGCGCCCGTGCCAAGAACCCCATGCTGCCCATGCGGCTGTTCCGCTCCCGGGCCTTCGCCGGCATCAACGCGGCCAGCCTTCTGATGTTCCTCGGCATGTTCGGGTCGATCTTCCTGCTCAGCCAGTACATGCAGGGTGTTCTCGGGTACTCGCCCACCGAGGCGGGGCTGCGGATGCTGCCCTGGACCGGTATGCCGATGCTGGTCGCGCCGATCGCGGGCATCCTCTCCGACCGCATAGGCGGCCGGCCGGTCGTCGCCACCGGCCTCTTCCTCCAGGCGGCAGGCCTCGGCTACCTGGCCTACGTCATCACGGTGGACGCCTCCTACTCGATCCAGCTGCCCGGCCTGATCATCAGCGGCATCGGCATGGCCCTCTTCTTCGCTCCCGCCTCCAACCTGGTCATGTCCAGCGTGCGGGGGTCCGAGCAGGGTGTGGCGTCCGGTGCGAACAACGCTCTGCGCGAGGTCGGCGGTGCCCTCGGTATCGCGATCATGGGGTCGATCTTCTCCGCCCAGGGTGGTTACGAGACGGGGCAGACCTTCGTGGACGGTCTGCGGCCCGCGCTGGTGACGGGGGCGGCGGTGGTGGGGCTCGCGGGTGTCGCGGCTCTGCTGATCCCGTCGAGGCGGTCCGTGCGGGTTGCGGTGGGCACGGTGACGGAGGAACGGGCGCCGGTCCTGGAGAGCGTCGCCGGCTGACCTCACACCACGAGACGGCTCTGCCCTGCGGGGCGGGGCCGTCCACGTGTGCCGCACCGCTGTGGCGCGCCTCGCCTGTTTTCGCCCCCGCCGCCCTTACCCGTTCCCATCCCCAGGGGCTGCCGCCCCTTCGACCCCGCCCCTTCGACCCCGCCCCAGGGGGCTCCGCCCCCTGGACCCCCATCGGCCCAAAGGGCCTCGTCCTCAAACGCCGGACGGGCTGAAATACCTGGACCGGCGCCGTGAGACGCGGCCGCCTGCGGGTGGGCGGGGGATTGGGATGGCAGGCCCTGGTCCTCGAACGCGGGCTGAAATGCCTGCGCCCGGCCGGCCGCCACCGTAGAGCCGTCTCCTGCGACCCCCGACGGGGCACCACCCGCACCGGCGCAACGGCGAGAAGGGGACGTACCGGGGGGTGTCCGCCCGCAGCGTCGGGCGACCAACCAAGAGCACATCCCCAGCCCACCGCACCGCCCGACCGAGGACGGACACCCCCCGGTGCGGCACCGACCCCCAACCGGACCGTAGTGCGCGACGCAAGCCCCCACGGAAGCCGCCACGGGCCGCCGCAGGCATCCACCCACTCGCCGTCAGACGCGTCTCGTACCCTTGAGCCCGTGCAGGAACGACACCACGCCCCCCTCGCCCCGCTGACCACCTTCCGCCTGGGTGGTCCCGCCGCTCGGCTGATCACGGCGACCACCGACGCCGAGGTGATCGCGGCCGTGCGCGAGGCCGACGACAGCGGGACCCCGCTCCTGCTCATCGGCGGCGGATCGAACCTCGTCATCGGCGACAAGGGCTTCGACGGCACCGCCCTGGTCATCGCGACCAAGGGCTTCGAGCTCACCGGCACCCGTCTCGAACTCGCCGCGGGCGAGGTCTGGACCGACGCCGTCGCCCGCACCGTGGAGGCGGGACTCGCCGGCATCGAGTGCCTCGCCGGCATCCCCGGCTCCGCGGGCGCGACCCCGATCCAGAACGTCGGTGCCTACGGCCAGGAGGTCTCGGCCACGATCACCGAGGTGGTCGCCTACGACCGCCGGACCCGCGAGGCGGTCACTGTCAGCAACGCCGACTGCGGGTTCTCCTACCGTCACAGCCGCTTCAAGGCCGACCCCGAGCGCTACGTCGTCCTGCGCGTCGCCTTCGGGCTCGAGGACGCCGATGGCCTCTCGGCGCCGATCAAGTACGCCGAGACCGCCCGCGCCCTCGGCGTGGAACCCGGCGACCGCGTCCCCCTCGCCGCCGCCCGCGAGACCGTACTGAAGCTGCGCGCGGGCAAGGGCATGGTGCTGGATCCGGAGGACCACGACACCTGGTCGGCGGGCTCCTTCTTCACCAACCCGATCCTCACCGACGAGCAGTTCACCGCGTTCCACGCGCGCGTGAAGACCCACCTCGGCGACACCGCCGAACCGCCCGCCTACCCGGCGGGGGAGGGCCACACCAAGACCTCCGCGGCCTGGCTCATCGACAAGGCGGGCTTCACGAAGGGCTACGGCACCGGCCCCGCCCGCATCTCCACGAAGCACACCCTCGCCCTCACCAACCGCGGCGAGGCCACCACGGAGGACCTCCTCGCCCTGGCCCGCGAGGTCGTCGCCGGTGTCCGCGAGACGTTCGGCATCACGCTGGTCAACGAACCGGTGACGGTCGGCGTCAGCCTGTAGTCGGCCCGGCCCGGCCCGGCCCGGCCCGCCGGGAATCTCCGTTGCGGAGCACCCCGCCCACCCCCGACCCTGGCCCCATGAGGGACCCCGTATGCAGCTGAGGCTGCGCCAGTTCAGGCCCAGGACCGGGCCGCAGGAGCACCGTGTCGTCCAGCCCCGGCAGCCCCTGCGCCACACGTCACTGCGCGCCCCCGCCCCGATCGGCCTGCTGCTCGGCGACCACGACGGGCTGAACCGGCTCGCCGGCCTGTTCTCGTTCGCCGCCTACTCTCGGCACACGATCGTCCACGTGCCGCTGCGCGACGGAGTCCCGCCGGACGAGGGCCAAGGCGAGCTGGTCGACCTCGTGATGGCCCACCACAGCCTCGGACTGCGCGCCGGCGACTGGCCCGAACTGCGCCGCAAGCTCAAGAACGGCGTCCCGCTGACCGCACGCACCGACGAGGCACGCACCGCGCGGGACGCGGAGTCCTGGCGGGCGCGGAGCGGGCGTACGGACTTCCGCGAGGACCTGCGGCACGCCACTCACGCCCGGACGTTCTTCCTCTTCGGCAGCAGGGACGTCTTCGCCCAGGCCGCCACGGACTTCGCCTTCGCGGCCGGCTGGGGGCCGCGCGAGAAGAGGTCGGCCAAGGGACAGATGTCGCTGATGGCGGCCCTGCCCGAGCTGGTCGACCCACCCGGCGGAGGGCATCCCGTCGAGGTGTTGATCTGCCACAAGCCGTATCCGCCCTACGCCCACTTCAGACGGCCGGGCGAGCCAGCCACTCGTCCACCCCGGCCAGCATGCTCGCCTTGACGCCCTCGGGCGCCGCGGAGGCCCGGACCGACTGCCGGGCCAGCTCCGCCAACTCCTGGTCCGTGAAGCCGTGGTGCTGCCGCGCGATCTCGTACTGGGCGGCCAGCCGCGACCCGAAGAGCAGCGGGTCGTCGGCGCCGAGCGCCATCGGGACCCCCGCCTCGAACATCGTCCGCAGCGGCACGTCCTCGGGCTTCTCGTAGACGCCCAGCGCCACGTTGGAGGCGGGGCAGACCTCGCACGTCACGCCCCGGTCGGCGAGCCGCTTCAGCAGACGCGGGTCGTCCGCCGCGCGCACCCCGTGCCCGATCCGGTTCGCGTCCAGGTCGTCGAGACAGTCCCGTACCGACGACGGTCCGGCCAGCTCGCCACCGTGCGGCGTCGACAGCAGCCCGCCCTCGCGCGCGATGTTGAAGGCCCGGTCGAAGTCCCGTGCCATGCCACGGCGTTCGTCGTTCGAGAGGCCGAAGCCGACCACGCCCTTGTCCGCGTACCGCACCGCCAGCCGGGCCAGCGTGCGGGCATCCAGCGGATGCTTCATCCGGTTCGCGGCGACCAGCACCCGCATCCCGAGCCCGGTCTCGCGCGAGGTGGTCTCCACCGCGTCCAGGATGATCTCCAGCGCGGGGATCAGTCCGCCGAGCATGGGCGCGTACGACGTCGGGTCGACCTGGATCTCCAGCCACCCCGAGCCGTCGCGCACATCCTCCTCCGCGGCCTCCCGCACCAGCCGCCGGATGTCGTCGGGCTCGCGCAGACACGAGCGGGCCGCGTCGTACAGCCGCTGGAAACGGAACCAGCCCCGCTCGTCCGTCGCCCGCAGCTTCGGCGGTTCCCCGCTGGTCAGTGCTTCGGTCAGCGCCTCGGGCAGCCGTACTCCGTACTTGTCGGCCAGTTCCAGAACCGTCGCCGGGCGCATCGACCCGGTGAAGTGCAGGTGCAGATGGGCTTTCGGCAGCTCAGAGACATCACGTACACGCTCCATTCGAGGATCCTGCCGTACGTCACGGGTGTCCCGGTACCGCTTTCCCCTTTAGTGGTCTTGCTCGCACAAAAAAGCCACCCCCTCACGTGAGGGGGTGGCTTTTCACGGCGGGCTCAGTCCTGCGCCTCCGCCAGCAGCTTCTGGATCCGCGAGACACCCTCGACGAGATCCTCGTCACCCAGGGCGTACGACAGCCGCAGATAGCCCGGCGTACCGAACGCCTCACCCGGGACGACCGCGACCTCGGACTCCTCCAGGATCAGTGCGGCCAGCTCGACCGTGTCCTGCGGGCGCTTGCCGCGGATCTCCTTGCCGAGCAGACCCTTGACCGACGGGTAGGCGTAGAAGGCGCCCTCGGGCTCCGGGCAGAGCACGCCGTCGATCTCGTTGAGCATCCGCACGATCGTCTTGCGACGGCGGTCGAAGGCCTCCTTCATCTGCTCGACGGCCGACAGGTCGCCGGAGACCGCGGCCAGGGCCGCCACCTGGGCGACGTTGGAGACGTTCGACGTGGCGTGCGACTGGAGGTTCGTCGCGGCCTTGACCACGTCCTTCGGGCCGATGACCCAGCCCACGCGCCAGCCGGTCATCGCGTACGTCTTCGCGACGCCGTTGACCACGATCGTCCGGTCGGCCAGCTCCGGCACGACCACCGGCAGGGAGTGGAACTCCGCGTCGCCGTAGACGAGGTGCTCGTAGATCTCGTCGGTCAGGACCCACAGGCCCTTCTCGGCGGCCCAGCGGCCGATCTCCTCGATCTGCGCGCGGGTGTAGACGGCGCCGGTCGGGTTGGAGGGGGAGACGAAGAGCAGGACCTTCGTGTTCTCCGTACGGGCCGCCTCCAGCTGTTCCACGGAGACGCGGTAGCCGGTCGTCTCGTCCGCGACGACCTCGACCGGGACACCGCCGGCGAGGCGGATCGACTCCGGATACGTCGTCCAGTACGGGGCCGGGACGATGACCTCGTCGCCCGGGTCGAGGATCGCGGCGAAGGCTTCGTAGATGGCCTGCTTGCCGCCGTTGGTCACCAGGACCTGGGAGGCGTCGACCTCGTAGCCGGAGTCGCGCAGCGTCTTCGCGGCGATCGCGGCCTTCAGCTCGGGCAGGCCGCCGGCCGGTGTGTAGCGGTGGTACTTCGGGTTCGAGCAGGCCTCGATGGCGGCCTGGACGATGTAGTCCGGGGTCGGGAAGTCGGGCTCACCGGCGCCGAAGCCGATCACCGGACGCCCGGCGGCCTTGAGGGCCTTGGCCTTGGCGTCCACGGCGAGGGTGGCGGACTCGGAGATCGCGCCGACTCGGGCGGAGACCCGGCGCGCGGTGGGAGGGGTTGCAGCGCTCATGGGCCCATCGTTCCAGACCGGAAACGCCAGCGGCACACGGGTTTCACAGACTGAACACGCACTGAACAACCGTCCGGATTCACCCGATGGCCTGGGTGATCTTCGGCAGCCGTGCTGACGATCTTCCGTCGGCAAAGCCCGTACGGGCGCTTTCTGTTCGACGGGGGCCTCCGGAACACGTACACTCTCACCTCGTTGGCCTCACAACGGCCGTACTCATCCGGTGCACACCGAGCACCCGGGCGGATGCGGTACGTTTGGGAGAACCACAAAGGGTCGTAGCTCAATTGGTAGAGCACCGGTCTCCAAAACCGGCGGTTGGGGGTTCAAGTCCCTCCGGCCCTGCTACACACACCGCCAGGATGTGTACGCATGTACGTACAGGTAATGCACCGCCGTGCGGCTCAGACCGGGCGCGGCACGGCCACGACCCGGGAACAGGTGAGGACGAATGGCGGACGCCGTGGGCTCCATCGACACGCCTGATGCCCAGGATGAGGCGTCAGAGTCGAAGAAGACCCGCAAGGGCGGTAAGCGTGCCAAGAAGGGCCCGCTGAAGCGCCTTGCCCTCTTCTACCGGCAGATCGTCGCGGAGCTTCGCAAGGTCGTCTGGCCTTCGCGGAGCCAGCTGACCACCTACACGACCGTGGTGATCGTCTTCGTGATCGTCATGATCGGCCTGGTCACCGTGATTGACTATGGACTCGACCACGCCGCCAAGTACGTTTTCGGCTGAGCAACGTTGCGAAGGGCGCCGCGGTTACCGGCGCCCCTTTCGCATGTTCCACCCCTATGTATCCAGGAAGAAGCAGCCACCGTGTCTGACCAGAACCTGAACGACGCCATCGAGCCGGACGAGTCCGTGGAAGACGAGCTCGACATCATCGAGGGCGCGGACGAGGACCTGGACGAGGTCGAGGCTGCCGACGCCGAGGCGGGCGAGCCCGCCGAGGAAGCCGCTCTCCACGTCGAGGACGAGTCCGACGAAGACGCCGAGGCCGAGTCCGGCGGCGACGTCGAAGCCGAGTCCGGCGGCGACGTCGAAGCCGTCGAGGACGAGGAAGAGGACGCCGAGGAGGAGCCGGCCGAGCCGGTGGACCCCGTCGTCGCCCTGCGCGAGGAACTGCGCACCCTCCCCGGCGAGTGGTACGTCATCCACACCTACGCCGGTTACGAGAACCGCGTGAAGACCAACCTGGAGCAGCGCGCCGTCTCGCTGAACGTCGAGGACTACATCTTCGCGGCCGAGGTGCCCCAGGAAGAGGTCGTCCAGATCAAGAACGGCGACCGCAAGACGATCCGTCAGAACAAGCTCCCCGGCTACGTGCTGGTGCGCATGGACCTGACGAACGAGTCCTGGGGCGTCGTCCGCAACACCCCCGGCGTCACCGGCTTCGTGGGCAACGCCTACGACCCGTACCCGCTGACCCTGGACGAGATCGTCAAGATGCTCGCCCCGGAGGCCGAGGAGAAGGCCGCCCGCGAGGCCGCCGAGGCCGAGGGCAAGCCGGCTCCGCAGCGCAAGGTCGAGGTCCAGGTGCTGGACTTCGAGGTCGGCGACTCGGTCACCGTCACCGACGGCCCGTTCGCCACGCTGCAGGCCACGATCAACGAGATCAACGCCGACTCGAAGAAGGTCAAGGGTCTCGTCGAGATCTTCGGCCGCGAGACGCCGGTCGAGCTCTCCTTCGACCAGATCCAGAAGAACTAGCTTCGTCTGGAGCACAAGCCTCCGATCAGGTCAGACAGGCTTTCGTAGCCGGTCTGACCTGCTCGGTTTTTGGCCGCGCAGAGATACCCGTTATCGTTGTGCGGTATGCCTCCATCCGGATCATCCGGACCGGACGGCTGAAAACTCTCACTAGGACCCGGAGAGAGCAATGCCTCCCAAGAAGAAGAAGGTCACGGGGCTCATCAAGCTCCAGATCAACGCCGGTGCGGCCAACCCCGCGCCGCCGGTCGGCCCCGCGCTCGGCCAGCACGGCGTCAACATCATGGAGTTCTGCAAGGCCTACAACGCCGCGACCGAGTCGCAGCGTGGCTGGGTGATCCCGGTGGAGATCACGGTCTACGAGGACCGCTCCTTCACCTTCATCACCAAGACGCCGCCGGCCGCGAAGATGATCCTCAAGGCCGCGGGTGTCGAGAAGGGCTCTGGCGAGCCGCACAAGACCAAGGTCGCCAAGATCACCGAGGCGCAGGTCCGCGAGATCGCCACGACCAAGCTTCCCGACCTGAACGCCAACGACCTGGACGCCGCGTCGAAGATCATCGCCGGCACCGCCCGCTCCATGGGCATCACGGTCGAGGGCTGAACCCCAGCCTCGTAGCACCTTCGTAGCACCGTGGCAGGGCCTGCTCGGCCCATACCACGACTCCTCAAGACACACTGGAGCAGTAGTGAGCAAGCGCAGCAAGTCCCTCCGCGCTGCGGACGCCAAGATCGACCGGGAAAAGCTCTACGCCCCGCTCGAGGCCGTCCGTCTCGCCAAGGAGACCTCCACGACCAAGTTCGACGGCACCGTCGAGGTCGCCTTCCGTCTGGGTGTCGACCCGCGTAAGGCCGACCAGATGGTCCGTGGCACCGTGAACCTTCCGCACGGCACCGGTAAGACCGCCCGGGTCCTGGTCTTCGCGACCGGCGACCGTGCCGAGGCCGCGCGTGCCGCGGGCGCCGACATCGTCGGCGCCGACGAGCTCATCGACGAGGTTTCGAAGGGCCGCCTGGACTTCGACGCCGTCGTCGCCACCCCGGACCTCATGGGCAAGGTCGGCCGCCTCGGCCGCGTGCTCGGTCCGCGTGGTCTGATGCCGAACCCGAAGACCGGCACCGTGACCCCGGACGTGACCAAGGCCGTCACCGAGATCAAGGGCGGCAAGATCGAGTTCCGCGTCGACAAGCACTCGAACCTGCACTTCATCATCGGCAAGACGTCCTTCGACGACGAGAAGCTGGTGGAGAACTACGGCGCCGCGCTGGAGGAGATCCTCCGTCTGAAGCCGTCCGCCGCCAAGGGTCGTTACATCAAGAAGGCCGCGGTCTCCACCACCATTGGTCCCGGCATCCCGGTCGACCCGAACCGCACCCGCAACCTCCTCGTCGAGGAGGACCCGGCCGCCGTCTGATCTGACGGCAGTCGCGTCGCGATACGCGTTCTTGACGCGGCCCCGCAACCTTTCGAGGTGCGGGGCCCGTCTCATTTCCCGGTACGTGTGTCAGTGCTCCGCGCTAACGTGCGGACACAGCAACCGCATTGGGGTGGGACGAATGAAGAGCACGACCATGCGCCGGACGGCTCTGGCGATCGCGACAGCGACCGCGCTGACCGGCCTGGCTGCCTGTACGTCCTCGGGTGACTCGGGAAGCTCCGGCAGGGACGACAAGGCGTCCGGCAAGGACACGAGCAATCTCAGCCCCGTGGCGGCCCTGCGCTCCGCCGAGAAGTCCACCGAAGCCGCCGACTCCGCCAAGGTCGAGTCCACGACCACGGTTGGCACGATGATGTCCATGACCGCCGACGGAGCCCTCGGCTGGGGTGACGGCATCACCGGCACCATGACCATCGAGTACACCGGCGGCACCATGGCCGACACCATGCGCCAGCTGGGCAGTACGTCGATGGAGGCCCGTTATCTGCCCGACGCCTACTACGCGAAGATGGGCGACAAGTTCGCCGAGCAGGCCGGCGGCAAGCACTGGATCCGCTACGACTACGACGACCTCGCGGACCTCGGCGGCGGCTCCGGCGCCTACCTCCGGGACCAGATGCAGAACACCACGCCCAACCAGTCGGTGAAGCTGCTGCTGGCCTCCGGGGATGTGAAGAAGGTGGGCGCGGAGAAGGTCCGCGGCCAGGAGACCACGCACTACTCGGGCACGGTCGACGTCGCCGATCTCGCCGGCAAGAACTCCAGCCTCAGCGCGAGCCAGCTCGGCGACCTCAAGAAGCAGCTCGAACAGGCGGGCGTGACCACACAGCAGGTCGACATCTGGGTCGACGACCAGGATCTCCTGGTCAAGAAGGTCGAGAAGGGCAAGATGGCCACCGGAGACCTGACCCAGACCGCCTACTACAGCGACTACGGCGTGAAGATCTCCGCCGAGGAGCCCGCGGCCGGCGACACCCAGGACTTCAAGGAGCTGCTGGAGAAGCAGGGCGGCACCGTCGCCGGCACCACGTCCTGACGGGGGCCGGAAACCAGGGGGACGGGGGAGTCCCACGGGGGATATGGTCCTGGTCGAACTTTCAACAGACATCACTCGGTCCAGGGGGGACTCATGAGCATGTCCATACGCGGTTCGGTACGCCGTAGAGGTGCGGGGGCCGTCGCGGCGGCCATGCTGCTGACGGGCGCCGTGGCCTGCAGCGGCGGGGGAGAGAAGAACGACGCCGCGGGTGCGGGCGCGAAGACGGGCAAGAAACGTTCCGTCACGCAGGTCATCACCGCGGCGTACAAGAAGACGGCCGAGGCCAAGTCCGCCCGGGTCAACATGACCATGTCGGTGCCGGGCGCGGACGGCGGCGAGATGACCATGAGCGGGATCATGGGCTGGGACCCGACCCTCATGGACATGACGATGAAGGGATCCGCTCTCGCCGCGGACGCGGACATGCCCAAGAACGCCCGCATCATCTGGCAGAACGACGTCGTGTACGTCGACGCCGGCGCGGCTGCCGCCAAGGAGATGGACGGCAAGCGCTGGATGAAGCTCGACCTCGGGGCCATGGCCGAGGAGGCCGCGAAGTCCGGGGACGACGAGCTCACCAAGGGGCTGACCGGCGGCCTGGAGGACATGAACCAGGACCCCGCCCAGCAGCTGGCGATGCTCCTCGACTCGCCCAACCTCAAGCACGTGGGCAGCGAGAAGATCGACGGGGCCGACACCGAGCACTACAAGGGCACCCTCACCGTCGAGGAGATGATGGCGACCAACAAGTCGCTGGACGTCCTGGAGCCCAAGGAGCGCAAGGAGCTCCTGGCCGGCATGAAGAAGGCCGGCATCAAGGGCTACGACACCGAGGTCTGGGTCAACGAGGACGACCTCCCGGTCCGCATGGACGTCGGCATCAGCAGCCCGGAGGGCACCGTCGAAATGAGCATGAAGCTCTCCGACTACGGTGCGAAGGCCGAGGTCCAGGTACCGCCGGCCGCCCAGACCTTCGACCTGATGGAGATGTTCAAGGAGCTCGGGGCGAGCGGCGATCTCAGCGGGAGCTGAGCACCGTAGGACCCGATTTGCTTGACGGTGACGGGGTCACGTACTCTCCTAAAGAAGCCAAAGACCGCTGGTCGTTGCCGTGCTCTCGCAAGAGGGTTCGGTGGCCGAAGGATCCGCTGAAAATCGCGGACGACCCGCGCAGGTGACTGTGGATGTGCTCCCGGAGTTCGCTGCTCGACAGCGTGCGAGTGCCGGTCGAGCTACGCCCCGTGCGCCTGCGCCGGGGCGTTTCGTTTTCTGTAGCCCCTTCTGAGCGGTCCTCATCACCCGGAAGGAGGCCACGCTTATGGCAAGGCCCGACAAGGCTGCCGCGGTAGCCGAGCTCGCGGACCAGTTCCGCAGCTCGAACGCCGCTGTGCTGACCGAGTACCGGGGTCTCACCGTGGCGCAGCTCAAGACGCTGCGTCGTTCGCTCGGTGACGACGCCCAGTACGCCGTGGTGAAGAACACGCTGACCAAGATCGCGGCCAACGAGGCCGGGATCTCCACGCTCGACGACCTGTTCAACGGTCCGACGGCGGTTGCCTTCATCTCCGGTGACCCGGTGACGTCGGCGAAGGGTCTTCGTGACTTCGCCAAGGACAACCCGAACCTCGTCATCAAGGGCGGTGTCCTTGACGGTAAGGCGCTGTCCGCCGACGAGATCAAGAAGCTCGCGGACCTCGAGTCCCGCGAGGTTCTGCTCAGCAAGCTGGCTGGTGCGTTCAAGGGCAAGCAGTCCCAGGCTGCCTCGCTCTTCCAGGCGCTCCCCTCGAAGTTCGTCCGCACCGCGGAGGCGCTTCGTGCCAAGAAGGCCGAGCAGGGCGGTGCCGAGTAATTCGGCTCGCGCATTGACCGCCGCCTGAGGCGACGGTCGCAGCGGGCCGAACGTACGCCCGCCTCACATGTACATCCGGCACCAGCCGAATTAGTGGAAGGATCGCCCACATGGCGACGAAGCTGTCCCAGGAAGAGCTGCTCGAGCAGTTCGAGTCCCTCACCCTCATCGAGCTCTCCGAGTTCGTGAAGGCGTTCGAGGAGAAGTTCGACGTCACCGCCGCCGCCGCGGTTGCCGCCGCCCCCGCCGGCCCGGCCGCCGCCGTCGAGGCCGCTGAGGAGCAGGACGAGTTCGACGTCATCCTCACCGGCGCCGGTGACAAGAAGATCCAGGTCATCAAGGTCGTGCGTGAGCTGACCTCCCTGGGTCTGAAGGAGGCCAAGGACCTCGTGGACGGCGCCCCGAAGCCCGTCGTCGAGAAGGTCGCCAAGGAGGCCGCTGAGAAGGCCGCCGAGGCGCTCAAGGGCGCCGGCGCGTCCGTCGAGGTCAAGTAACACCTCACGGGTCCGCACGGACTCGCGCGAGCTACGGGCCTCGTAAGAGGGCTGTAACGCTGACGCACCGAAGAGCGATCATCCATCCGGGTGGTCGCTCTTCGGCGTTCCCGGGGGCGTCGTGGCGGCTGCCTTGCGGCCGTGGTCGTGGGGAGTATGGTGATCTTCGCCGTGCCCCTTGAGCGCCCCTGGTGGCAGGCCAGAGGCAGACCGCAAGTGACGAGCGCAGCACCCGGTTTGGGCAAGACAGGCCTTGACGAACCGCACGCGGCGCGCAATTCTCAGGACGCGTCGCCAAACGGTCCGAATCCGAGGCATGGATCGGCGACGAAGAGGGCAGTATCAACGTGCGTTGAGGGCGAGCGTGCCGAAGGCGTTGAGGACAACGAGGGTCACAGAAAAATCGGGGCTGGACATCAGTGCGCCATGTGGCTACACTGACCCTTTGCGCTGCCTGTTAGCTGCCCCCTGCCCGTCACCAGGGGTCTGCCCTCGCCTCAGCATCGATGATCAGAACTTCTCTGACCTGGCCGAAAAGCCAGAGCAGGGGGTCCCTGTCTCTTCGGGTGCAGGAGTGGGACCGGTACGCGCGTAGTGAGTCCGAGCCCTCGGAAGGACCCCCTCTTGGCCGCCTCGCGCACTGCCTCGAACGCGAATACGAACAATGGCGCCAGCACTGCCCCGCTGCGCATCTCTTTTGCAAAGATCAAGGAGCCTCTCGAGGTTCCCAACCTGCTCGCGCTGCAGACCGAGAGCTTTGACTGGCTGCTCGGGAACACCGCCTGGCAGAGTCGGGTCGAGGAGGCTCTGGAGTCAGGTCAGGACGTCCCCACCAAGTCCGGTCTGGAGGAGATCTTCGAGGAGATCTCTCCGATCGAGGACTTCTCCGGGTCGATGTCGCTGACGTTCCGCGACCACCGCTTCGAGCCGCCGAAGAACAGCATCGACGAGTGCAAGGACCGCGACTTCACGTACGCGGCCCCGCTCTTCGTGACGGCAGAGTTCACCAACAACGAGACCGGCGAGATCAAGTCCCAGACGGTCTTCATGGGCGATTTCCCGCTCATGACCCACAAGGGCACCTTCGTCATCAACGGCACCGAGCGTGTCGTGGTGTCGCAGCTGGTCCGTTCGCCGGGTGTCTACTTCGACTCCTCCATCGACAAGACGTCCGACAAGGACATCTTCTCGGCCAAGATCATCCCGTCCCGGGGTGCCTGGCTGGAGATGGAGATCGACAAGCGCGACATGGTCGGTGTGCGCATCGACCGCAAGCGCAAGCAGTCCGTGACCGTTCTCCTCAAGGCTCTCGGTTGGACCACCGAGCAGATCCTCGAGGAGTTCGGCGAGTACGAGTCCATGCGCGCCACCCTGGAGAAGGACCACACCCAGGGCCAGGACGACGCGCTGCTCGACATCTACCGCAAGCTGCGTCCGGGCGAGCCGCCCACGCGCGAGGCCGCGCAGACGCTTCTGGAGAACCTCTACTTCAACCCGAAGCGCTACGACCTCGCCAAGGTCGGCCGTTACAAGGTCAACAAGAAGCTGGGCGCGGACGCTCCGCTCGACGCCGGCATCCTGACCGTCGAGGACATCATCTCGACGATCAAGTACCTGGTGAAGCTGCACGCCGGCGAGACCGAGACGGTCGGCGACCGGGGTACGAGCATCGTCGTCGAAACCGACGACATCGACCACTTCGGCAACCGCCGTCTGCGCAGCGTCGGCGAGCTCATCCAGAACCAGGTCCGTACGGGTCTGGCTCGTATGGAGCGCGTCGTGCGTGAGCGCATGACGACCCAGGACGTCGAGGCGATCACGCCGCAGACCCTGATCAACATCCGGCCGGTCGTCGCCTCCATCAAGGAGTTCTTCGGCACCAGCCAGCTGTCGCAGTTCATGGACCAGAACAACCCGCTGTCGGGTCTCACCCACAAGCGCCGTCTGTCGGCTCTTGGCCCGGGTGGTCTCTCCCGTGAGCGGGCCGGCTTCGAGGTCCGTGACGTGCACCCGTCCCACTACGGACGTATGTGCCCGATCGAGACGCCCGAAGGCCCGAACATCGGTCTGATCGGTTCGCTCGCCTCCTACGGCCGCGTCAACGCGTTCGGTTTCGTGGAGACGCCGTACCGCAGGGTCGACGGCGACGTCGTCACCGACGAGGTCGACTACCTCACGGCCGACGAAGAGGACCGGTTCGTCATCGCGCAGGCCAACGCCACGCTCGACGACAACATGCGTTTCACCGAGAACCGCGTCCTGGTCCGCCGTCGTGGCGGCGAGGTCGACTACGTCCCCGGTGACGACGTGGACTACATGGACGTCTCGCCGCGCCAGATGGTGTCGGTCGCGACCGCCATGATCCCGTTCCTCGAGCACGACGACGCCAACCGTGCCCTCATGGGCGCGAACATGATGCGTCAGGCCGTTCCGCTCATCAAGAGCGAGGCCCCGCTCGTCGGCACCGGCATGGAGTACCGCTCCGCGGTCGACGCCGGCGACGTGGTCAAGGCCGAGAAGGACGGTGTGGTCCAGGAGGTCTCCGCGGACTACATCACCACCGCCAACGACGACGGCACGTACATCACGTACCGCCTGGCCAAGTTCGCCCGCTCCAACCAGGGCACCTCGGTCAACCAGAAGGTCATCGTCAACGAGGGCGACCGCATCATCACGGGCCAGGTGCTCGCCGATGGTCCGGCCACCGAGAACGGCGAGATGGCCCTGGGCAAGAACCTGCTCGTGGCGTTCATGCCGTGGGAGGGTCACAACTACGAGGACGCGATCATCCTGTCGCAGCGCCTCGTGCAGGACGACGTCCTCTCCTCGATCCACATCGAGGAGCACGAGGTCGACGCCCGTGACACCAAGCTCGGCCCCGAGGAGATCACCCGGGACATCCCGAACGTCTCCGAGGAGGTCCTCGCCGACCTCGACGAGCGCGGCATCATCCGTATCGGTGCCGAGGTCGTCGCCGGCGACATCCTCGTCGGCAAGGTCACGCCCAAGGGTGAGACCGAGCTGACCCCGGAGGAGCGCCTGCTGCGCGCGATCTTCGGTGAGAAGGCCCGTGAGGTCCGTGACACCTCGCTGAAGGTCCCGCACGGCGAGATCGGCAAGGTCATCGGCGTCCGCGTCTTCGACCGCGAGGAGGGCGACGAGCTTCCCCCCGGTGTGAACCAGCTGGTGCGTGTGTACGTGGCGCAGAAGCGCAAGATCACCGACGGTGACAAGCTCGCCGGCCGTCACGGCAACAAGGGTGTTATCTCCAAGATCCTTCCCATCGAGGACATGCCGTTCCTCGAGGACGGAACTCCGGTCGACATCATCCTCAACCCGCTGGGTGTGCCGTCCCGAATGAACCCGGGACAGGTTCTGGAGATCCACCTCGGCTGGCTCGCCAGCCGCGGCTGGGACGTCTCCGGCCTCGGCGAGGACTGGGCGAAGCGCCTGCAGGTCATCGGCGCCGACCGGGTCGACCCGGGCACGAACGTCGCCACCCCCGTCTTCGACGGTGCGCGTGAGGACGAGCTCGCGGGTCTGCTGAACCACACCATCCCGAACCGCGACGGCGAGCGCATGGTGCAGCCGACCGGTAAGGCGAGGATGTTCGACGGCCGCTCCGGCGAGCCGTTCCCGGACCCGATCTCCATCGGGTACATGTACATCCTCAAGCTCCACCACCTGGTCGACGACAAGCTGCACGCTCGGTCGACCGGTCCGTACTCGATGATCACCCAGCAGCCGCTGGGTGGTAAGGCCCAGTTCGGTGGCCAGCGCTTCGGTGAGATGGAGGTGTGGGCGCTGGAGGCTTATGGCGCCGCGTACGCCCTCCAGGAGCTGCTGACCATCAAGTCCGACGACGTCACCGGCCGCGTGAAGGTCTACGAGGCCATCGTCAAGGGCGAGAACATCCCCGAGCCCGGCATCCCTGAGTCCTTCAAGGTGCTCATCAAGGAGATGCAGTCCCTGTGCCTCAACGTGGAGGTGCTGTCCTCGGACGGCATGTCCATCGAGATGCGCGACACCGACGAGGATGTCTTCCGCGCTGCGGAGGAGCTTGGCATCGACCTGTCCCGGCGCGAGCCGAGCAGCGTCGAAGAGGTCTGACGGGAGTTCGGAGGCCTTCACCATGAAGGCCTCCGGCCCCAGGACCCCCGTATCAGACCCCATGACTTACAACCCTGAGAGGGATTGACGCATAGTGCTCGACGTCAACTTCTTCGACGAGCTCCGGATCGGTCTGGCCACCGCTGACGACATCCGTCAGTGGAGCCACGGCGAGGTCAAGAAGCCCGAGACGATCAACTACCGCACGCTCAAGCCCGAAAAGGACGGACTCTTCTGCGAGAAGATCTTCGGTCCGACCCGGGACTGGGAGTGCTACTGCGGCAAGTACAAGCGTGTCCGGTTCAAGGGCATCATCTGTGAGCGCTGCGGCGTCGAGGTCACTCGCGCCAAGGTGCGTCGTGAGCGGATGGGCCACATCGAGCTCGCCGCGCCCGTCACTCACATCTGGTACTTCAAGGGTGTCCCGTCGCGTCTGGGCTACCTGCTCGACCTGGCCCCGAAGGACCTCGAGAAGGTCATCTACTTCGCGGCGTACATGATCACGTACGTCGACGAGGAGCGCCGCACCCGCGACCTGCCCTCCCTGGAGGCGCATGTCTCCGTGGAGCGTCAGCAGGTCGAGAACCGTCGCGACGCCGACCTCGAGGCCCGCGCCAAGAAGCTCGAGACCGACCTGGCCGAGCTCGAGGCCGAGGGTGCCAAGGCCGATGTGCGCCGCAAGGTGCGCGAGGGTGCCGAGCGTGAGATGAAGCAGCTGCGGGACCGTTCGCAGCGCGAGATCGACCGTCTCGACGAGGTGTGGACCCGGTTCAAGAACCTCAAGGTCCAGGACCTCGAGGGCGACGAGCTGCTCTACCGCGAGCTGCGCGACCGCTTCGGCACGTACTTCGACGGTTCGATGGGTGCCGCGGCGCTGCAGAAGCGCCTGGAGACCTTCGACCTCGACGAGGAGGCCGAGCGCCTCCGCGAGATCATCCGTACCGGCAAGGGCCAGAAGAAGACCCGTGCGCTGAAGCGGCTGAAGGTCGTGTCTGCCTTCCTGCAGACCTCCAACAGCCCCAAGGGCATGGTCCTCGACTGCGTCCCGGTCATCCCGCCGGACCTTCGCCCGATGGTGCAGCTGGACGGTGGCCGCTTCGCGACCTCCGACCTGAACGACCTGTACCGCCGTGTGATCAACCGGAACAACCGTCTGAAGCGGCTTCTCGACCTCGGTGCGCCCGAGATCATCGTCAACAACGAGAAGCGCATGCTTCAGGAGGCCGTTGACGCGCTGTTCGACAACGGTCGTCGTGGCCGTCCGGTCACCGGTCCCGGTAACCGCCCGCTGAAGTCCCTCAGCGACATGCTGAAGGGCAAGCAGGGTCGATTCCGTCAGAACCTGCTCGGCAAGCGTGTGGACTACTCCGCGCGTTCCGTGATCGTCGTCGGTCCGCAGCTGAAGCTGCACCAGTGCGGTCTGCCGAAGGCGATGGCGCTGGAGCTCTTCAAGCCGTTCGTGATGAAGCGCCTGGTCGACCTGAACCACGCGCAGAACATCAAGAGCGCCAAGCGCATGGTGGAGCGCGGCCGCACGGTCGTGTACGACGTCCTCGAAGAGGTCATCGCCGAGCACCCGGTTCTGCTGAACCGTGCTCCCACCCTGCACCGCCTCGGCATCCAGGCCTTCGAGCCGCAGCTGGTCGAGGGCAAGGCCATCCAGATCCACCCGCTCGTCTGCACCGCGTTCAACGCGGACTTCGACGGTGACCAGATGGCCGTCCACCTGCCGCTCTCCGCGGAGGCGCAGGCCGAGGCCCGCATCCTGATGCTGTCCTCGAACAACATCCTCAAGCCCGCCGACGGCCGTCCGGTGACGATGCCGACCCAGGACATGGTCCTCGGTCTGTTCTTCCTCACCACCGACGGCGAGCTGCGTGACACCAAGGGCGAGGGCCGGTCCTTCGGCTCCACGGCCGAGGCGATCATGGCGTTCGACGCCGGCGAGCTCGCGCTCCAGTCGCAGGTCGACATCCGCTTCCCGGTGGGCACCATCCCGCCGCGCGGCTGGACCCCGCCGGTGCGCGAGGAGGGTGAGCCGGAGTGGCAGAACGGTGACTCGTTCCGTCTGAACACCACCCTGGGCCGCGCGCTCTTCAACGAGCTGCTGCCCGAGGACTACCCGTTCGTCGACTACTCGGTGGGCAAGAAGCAACTCTCCGAGATCGTCAACGACCTCGCCGAGCGCTACCCCAAGGTCATCGTGGCGGCGACGCTCGACAACCTGAAGGCGTCCGGCTTCTACTGGGCGACCCGTTCCGGTGTCACCGTGGCCATCTCCGACGTCGTCGTTCCCGAGGCGAAGAAGGAGATCGTCAAGGGCTACGAGGCGCAGGACGAGAAGGTCCAGAAGCAGTACGAGCGCGGTCTGATCACCAAGGAAGAGCGCACGCAGGAGCTCATCGCGATCTGGACCAAGGCGACCAACGAGGTCGCCGAGGCGATGAACGCGAACTTCCCCAAGACGAACCCCATCTTCATGATGGTTGACTCGGGTGCCCGAGGAAACATGATGCAGATGCGGCAGATCGCCGGTATGCGTGGTCTGGTGTCGAACGCCAAGAACGAGACGATTCCTCGTCCCATCAAGGCGTCCTTCCGTGAGGGCCTGTCCGTGCTGGAGTACTTCATCTCCACGCACGGTGCCCGTAAGGGTCTGGCGGACACCGCCCTGCGTACCGCCGACTCGGGTTACCTGACCCGTCGTCTGGTGGACGTCTCGCAGGACGTCATCATCCGCGAGGAGGACTGCGGCACCGAGCGCGGTCTGAAGCTGCGGATCGCCTCGAAGAACGCCGCCGGTGTGCTGATCAAGGCGGACGACGTCGAGACCAGCGTCTACGCCCGCATGCTCGCCGAGGACGTCGTCATCGACGGCAAGGTGATCGCGCCGGCCAACGTGGACCTCGGCGATGTGCTGATCGACCAGCTCGTGCACCACGGTGTCGAGGAGGTCAAGACCCGCTCGATCCTCACGTGCGAGTCCCAGGTCGGCACCTGCGCGATGTGCTACGGCCGTTCGCTGGCCACCGGCAAGCTGGTCGACATCGGTGAGGCGGTCGGCATCATCGCCGCCCAGTCCATCGGTGAGCCCGGTACCCAGCTGACGATGCGTACCTTCCACACCGGTGGTGTGGCCGGTGACGACATCACCCAGGGTCTGCCCCGTGTCGTCGAGCTCTTCGAGGCTCGTACGCCGAAGGGTGTCGCCCCGATCTCCGAGGCCCAGGGCCGCGTGCGGATCGAGGAGACCGAGAAGACCAAGAAGATCGTCGTCACCCCGGACGACGGCAGCGACGAGACGGCGTTCCCGATCTCGAAGCGTGCCCGTCTTCTGGTCAGCGAGGGCGAGCACGTCGAGGTGGGCCAGAAGCTCACCGTGGGTGCCACCAACCCGCACGACGTGCTGCGCATTCTGGGTCAGCGTGCCGTCCAGGTCCACCTGGTCGGCGAGGTCCAGAAGGTCTACAACTCGCAGGGTGTGTCGATCCACGACAAGCACATCGAGATCATCATCCGGCAGATGCTGCGCCGTGTGACGATCATCGAGTCCGGCGACGCCGAGCTGCTGCCCGGTGAGCTGGTCGAGCGCTCGAAGTTCGAGACCGAGAACCGTCGTGTGGTCCAGGAGGGCGGTCACCCGGCCTCCGGTCGTCCGCAGCTGATGGGTATCACCAAGGCCTCGCTGGCGACGGAATCCTGGCTGTCGGCCGCCTCCTTCCAGGAGACGACCCGAGTGCTGACGGACGCGGCGATCAACGCCAAGTCCGACAGCCTCATCGGCCTCAAGGAGAACGTCATCATCGGTAAGCTCATCCCGGCCGGTACGGGTCTGTCCCGCTACCGCAACATCCGGGTGGAGCCGACCGAGGAGGCCAAGGCCGCGATGTACTCGGCCGTCGGTTACGACGACATCGACTACTCGCCGTTCGGCACCGGCTCCGGCCAGGCCGTTCCGCTGGAGGACTACGACTACGGTCCGTACAACCAGTAGGCATCGGTTCTGAAGCACTGAAGGGCGGTCACCCCGTTGCGTACGGGGTGGCCGCCCTTCGGCATGCCCGGAATGGTGACGCCGTCTGTCCCGGAATGCCGGTTCGGCGCATCATGGAGTGAGCTCGGGGGGGTTGGGGAGGTACTCGGTGTCGAATCCTTCGTGGCAGCCCGGGCAGGGCGGCGTCCCACAGCCCTGGCAGCCCTATTCCGTTCCGTCGCCCATGCTCGCCTCCCACGCCGACCGGGAGCGGGCCGTGGACGTGCTCCGAGCTGGGTACGGGGAGGGGCGGCTGGAGAAGGCGGAGTTCGACAAGCGGGTCGCCCGGGCGTACACGGCCCGGACCGTCGGGGAGCTGGCCATGCTCGTCGGGGATCTGCCGCAGGGGCCCCTGACGCACCCCATGGCCGTGCCGCGGACGTTCGTGGCCCTGCCCCGGCCCCGGACCAACGGGAAGGCCGTGGGGGCCGCCGTGTGCGGCGTGCTGTGTCTGCCGACCTTCGGGTTCACCGGGGTTCCGGCGGTCGTGCTCGGACAGGCGGCGCGCTCGGAGATCCAGCGCACGGGGGAGGGCGGCGACGGGCTGGCGCTGATCGGGCTGGTCCTGGGGTGGATGTCGGTCGCGGCCTGGACCGTGATCCTGACGCTGATGCTCGCGGTGGCCATCGGGAGCGGGTGAGCGGTCCGCGGAGGTGTTCCGCGCGCGTCCGGGCTCAGTACGGCTGCTGCGGCTGGAGGTACCGCTGCAGATGGTGCAGCCGGGTGTGGTGGTCCGGATGCGAGGACAGAAGCCGGCTCAGGGCGCTCTCCTCGACGGGGACACCGCCGTTGCGGGCGGTGACCTCGGCCTGCTCGTACTGCTCCTGCCGGTGCAGTTTGTCGAGGACGGCGGCCAGCATCGGGGCGAAGCCGAGGGCGGCCGCGTGCTCGTCCGCGCGGAGTTCGGAACGGCGGCCGACTGCGGCCAGGGCGTACGGCACACCGAGGATCAGCAGCGGGAGTCCGTACAGGGTGCTGATCGTCGCGAAGGCCAGACCGCCGACGAGCAGGACGACGAAGGCCACGCCGAAGCAGCCGAAGGCCTTCGAGACGTGGAAGGCGACCGCGGAGACAGCTTTGAGCACGCGCCAGGCGACCCGGCCCGGCAGGGCGTACCAGTAGCCGAGGAGACCGGACCACGCGTGGCCGCCGACATGGTGGCCCAGCTCATGGGCCAGGACGGCGGCGAGTTCGCCGTTGGGGAGCTGGTTCATGGCGAAGCGGGTGACGCCGACGATGTGGCCGGCGGCGGCGACCGCGTTCAGGCTGTCGCTGTCCTCGACCCACAGTTCGTAGGTACGGCCCTCGACGCCGGCGCGGGCCGTCACCTCGCGCCAGACCGGTTCGAGTTTGGCTCGTTCTTGCGGCGTGGGGTAGCGCAGACGGAGCAGATGGCGCGCGAGGGCGCTTTCGGTGGGGCGGTGGAAGACGAGTGCGCCGCTCGCGATCCAGAGCAGGACCACCACGAGGGCGAAGTCTCCGAAGAGCGCGGCGACCAGACCGACGACGAAGAGGCTGCACAGGAAGTTCGGCAGGTGGAGAAGGAGATTGCCGACGGCCGTGGCGTCGGTGCGGCGCTGCTGGCTGGAGAGATGGATCCGGCGGGGGTCCGTGCTGATGTGGTGGGGGTGGGCCGGGCCGGCGGGTGCGGGTGGGGTGTGGGGCGGTGTCGCGGCCTGGGTGTACTGCGGGGGTATGGGGGCGTAGGGCTGGGCGTACTGCGGCGGGGCTTGGGGAGGGGTCTGGTGGGGGTACTGCGGTGGGACCTGTTGTCGGGGATACGACGGTGATGGCTGGGGGTACGGGGGCGGCGACTGCGGCTGGGGGTACTGGGGCTGCTGTTCCGGATATTGGGGTGGCTGGGTCATGTCGGGTCCTTCACGGGAGCGGTGGCCGGTCGGCCGGGGTCAGCCGAGCAGCAGTGAGGTGGGGAGCAGGACCGTGCCGACGCAGAAGGCGATGAGGCCGGTTCGGATCCACTGGTGTTTGCGTACGGCGATGCGGCTCATCTCGGTGAGCGCGAGGGTCAGTGCGGCGACGGGGGCGCGCCGGGTGTCCGTCAGCGCCGTCTCCAACTGCCCTTGGCGGACGGCCTCCTGGATGTCACCGAAGTAGGACAGCGGGCGGCCGGGGGCCCAGTGCGGCGAGCGGTAGCGGGGCAGTACCGCCAGCAGCAGGGCGAAGAGAGACAGGACCAGCGCGGCCGCTCCCGTCCACCACAGCACGGTGCCCACGGCGGACAGCGCGGCCGGGGTCCAGTCCCGGCCGACCAGCAGTCCGCTGAGGACACCGGCGGTCATCCCGAGGGCGGCGACCAGCACGGACGCCTTCGTGTCGGCCCGGGCGACCTCCGTGCGCAGGTCGGCGAGGAGGCGTTCGCAGAGGGGGACGAGGGCGTCGGGGGGTGCGGGCACGGGTGTCGGGTCGAGCGTTGTCATGTGCCGCTTGCCTCCGGGCCGTTGGGCCGAGCCTCCGTGCCGGCGTCGGCTTCGGTGGAGGGGGCGCTGTCCGGTACGGCCGTGGCGGGGTGGGTGGGTGTACGGCCGTAGCCGGGCGGGGGTTGCCAGGACGGGGTGGCGCCCGGTGCCGGGGCGGGCGGGGGAGTGGGGCCGGATGCCGGTGCCTGTGGGGGCTGCCAGGGCGGGGGGCCCGGGGTTACCGGTGGTGAGGGATGGGGGCTCGGGTAGGGGGTGGGTGCGCCGGGATAGGGGGTCTGTGTACCTGGGGGCGGCGCGTAGTGCGTCGTGGGCTGGGCCGAGTGCGGGGTGGACGCGCCGGGATACGGGGTCTGCGTGCCCGGCGGTGGCGCGTGGGGCGTCGGGGGCTGCCAGGACGGGGTGCCCTGGGTGCCGTACGGGCCGGGCGGGCTGTAGGGGGCGCCGGGCGGGGGAGTGGGGGCGGGCATGGGTGATCCGGGGTACGTAGATGCCGGTCCGGGCGGGAAGGGGACGGTCGGTGCCATCGGTCCGGAGACGGGCCGGTCGGGCGGGGTCGGGGCCGGGGCGGCCTGACCGGGCGCGGGGACCGGCCCTGTCGTGGCTGAGGGCGCAGCGGGCTCCGCCGCGGTCCCGGCGTACGGCTGACCCTGCACACTGCCGGGCCCGGGGTACGGCTGTCCCGGTACCACCTGACCCTCGACAGTTCCCGGCATTCCCGGCCCGGTCCCCGGCGTCCCCGGATGGCCGTCGCCCTCCGGCAGTTCCTGTTGTGCCACGCCCGGCATGCGTTGGTTGAGGATGTCGTGGACCGTGCGCAGGGCGAGTTGTTTGGGGCCCTCAAGTTCCCAGTTCTCCGCGGCCTCGCTGCTGAGGAGTTGTTTCACCAGGTCCATCTGGGCCTGGATCATGCGGAGTTGGTCGTCGCGCATGCTCTGCATGACCAGGCGGGAGTCCTCGGGGTGCTGGGCGAGGTGGAGGGCCCAGGCGTGGACGCCGCCCTGCTGGAGGTGCCACTGGTAGAAGGCGATCTTCTCGGCCTCGATCTGCTGGAGTTCCAGCATCTGGCGGCCCTGGAGCAGTGCCTGTTCGTGCTGCCAGCGCTGCTGCTGGAGCAGGAGTTCCTGCTGCTGGACGCCGTAGGCCATGGCCCGGTCGAGCTGGAGCGCGTCGTGTCGGCGTCCCCGGCGGTCCGCCTCGACGTCGATGTCGATGCCGCGCTGCGCCACCCGGATCTGTTCCTCGGCGGAGTGGTCGATGGCCTGGAGCCGGCGCTGGTGGTCGATGTTCTCTTGGTCGCGGCGGAGCCGGACGGTCCAGGTGACCTGGAGGCCCGCCGGGGCGCCCAGCGGGCCCAGCAGGCTCATCGCGTCCAGCATCTCCCGCTCGGCGGCCGCGCTGTCGGCGATCGCGAAGCGGCGGGTCACCGGACGGGCCGCCTGCTGGAGTTCACCGAGGAGCAGCCCCGGTACGTCCCGGTGGCCGCAGGCCACGAAGCGGGCCGGATCCAGCACCTGCCAGGACAGATCGACCTGGGCCGTGAACTCGAACGCGTCGTTGTCGCTGGGCAGCGGCAGTTCGGCCCTGTGCGGGTGCACGCCCATGTCCACCTCGTACACCGCCGTGTACCGGTTGGTGGCTATCTCGCCGCGGGTCGGCCGGCGCGGCGGCAGATACGCCTCGTAGCCGCCCTTCGCCGTGGCGAAGACCAGGGCGTGGTCGATACGGACGTACGACTTGAGGTTGAACTCGAAGCGCGACAGCTGACGCACGGTCAGGACCGGGTCGATCAGCTCGGTGTGCCGGTCGGCGTTCTGCTGCCACTCGGGCTGGCGGAAGGTGGGCATGCGGTGTGTCTCCTCGGAGGTACCGGTCCGGTGCGGGTCAGCGGTGGGGCAGCGTGGTCAGCAGGCGGGCCGCGACCGGGGGTGGTGGGTCGCCGTCCTCGCCGGACATGGTGCGGAGCAGATGGCTCAGGCGCTGGTGCTCGGTGGGCGTGGTGACGAGGGTGGGGAGGAGGGCGGCGAGCGCCCACTCCACGGCCGTGGACCGGTCGGCGGTCAGCACCCACTCGCGCAGGACGTCGAGGGCGTCCCGGGTGGTGCGCGGGTCGGCGAGCGCGGTCCGCCACAGGAACGGCACGCCCTGGGCCGCCGCACCGCCCTCGGTGGCGGCGCGGGCGTACCAGCCGAGGACCAGGGGAGTGCCGTGCGGCTCGTCGTCCTCGGTACGGGCGCAGGCCGACACGAAGCCGCCGAGGGTGAGGTCGCGTACCGCCCGGTCGTCGTCGATGTGGGCCCGCAGTTCGGCGAGGACCTGGTCGCTCGCCGAGGAGAGCAACAACAGGCCGACGGACTGGGCGAGTTCCACGACCAGTTCGTCGTCGGTGCTGTCGGGCGCGCCGGCGTAGAGCCGTCGTACGGCACCGCGCAGTGCGGCGAGGGCCTGCTCCGGGCGTTCCGGTCCGAGCAGGCCGTAGGCCCGGACCGCCACCCAGCGCGGCCGCGGGTCGTCGCCCGAGCACCAGGCGTCGAGGATGCGGGGGATGTTGGGGGTGGCGATGAAGTGGGCGAGGGTGAGCGCGTTGACGGCCACGAGCCGGTGCTTGAACCGCTTGGACATGCCCCAGGGCTGGATGACCAGCGCCATCGCCGAGGGCAGGTCGGTCCGGGCCAGGACGGCCGCGGTGGACGCGGCGCGGGTGCGTACGAGGGGGCGGCCGTCGTCGGCGAGGCGGCGCAGCCAGCGGATCAGCGCGGGGCGGGCGGAGGGGTGGCCCGTCCAGACCTCGCGGAGCAGTACTCCGGAGGCCCGTTCGTCCAGGAACTCGGCCTTCTTCTGTGTCACCGGCCCCCATTCCGTGTGCTCCTCCGCCAAGTAGGCCTTTGCGCGGGCGACTTGGAGACGCTTGCGGACGTGGGTGCCGAAGACGGGGACCTCGGGGGCGCGGGCCGGGTTCTCGGTCTCCTGGAGGAACCGGTAGAGGAGGTCGCTCAGTTCGGCGGTGAGCGGGTAGGGGCCGCCGTCGAACGCGGCGAGGGCGACGAGGAAGGCCTTGTCGCGCAGGTGCAGGGAGGTCTCGTCCTCCGCGAACCACTCCTGCACCTGGTTCTCCAGCGCCACCCCCGAGAAGTCGGCCACCGTCCGCTCGTCCGCCTCTCCGGCCGCGTACCGGGCGAGCAGTTCGGCGAAACGGGCCACCTCGCGGGGCTGGTGGCTGCGGGCCAGGAAGTCGGTGACCTGCGGGCGGACGAGCAGACCGGCGGCGGTCTCCGGGTCGGTGCGGGTGCGCAGATGGGCGGCGAGGACATCGGCCGCCGCCGGGGGCGGCCACTCCTCGGGGGTGACGTCCTCGACGGGGGTGGTGGGACCTACGGTGACGACGAGATAGGCGTCCTGCGCGGCGAGCCGGTCGCGGACGGCGAGCAGATGGTGCTCGCGCAGTGGGTTGTCGCGGCGGGTGGTGAGGTCGTGGAGGACGTAGCCGCAGGCGCGGGGCGGTTCCTCGGACTTGTCCCCGGCTTCGTCCGCCGCCTTGTCGCCGGGGAACCTGCCGGCCAGTTCGTCCGGTCGCGTGTCGCGGTCCAGTACGCGTACGGGGGAGGCGCCGAGCCGGTGCAGCAGCATCAGGGCCGCCGTGCGTCGGCCGGTGAAGCGGCCGCCGGACAGCACCAGGACCCGGTCCTGCCGTAACCGCACCGCCAGGCGGGCCATGAGCTCCTCGTCGGCGGCGAAGTGCGTGGCGAGCTCCTCCAGCGTGGCGCCCGGGACCTCTCCCGACGCGGCGGACGCGGGTGAGGCGAAGGACGGGAAGCTGAGCTGGTAGACCTCGGTCCTGCTGCCCAGGTAGACGTCCCCGGAGAAGTTCCCGCCGCTGATGCCGCCGTGCTGGGTGCCGCCGTGCAGCCCGCCGTTGAAGGCGGCCCGCGCGCCCACGTTCATGATCCGCGGGCTGTGATCGACCAGGTCGCGCCGGGCCGACCAGGCGTTCTGCGGCTGGTCCCGCTCCTCCGGCTCGCCCTCCGCCTCGGGCCGTCCGCCGTCCGCGGTCTCGGCGTCGCCGCCGGGTTGCTGCGGTACGGCGTTCGCGGCGCCGGGGCGTTCGGGGGCCGGTGCCTCCGGGGTGCTCACGCGCCCTCACCCCGCTCGGCGCCGCCGAAGGTGACGTTGCCGTGGAAGTTTCCGCCGCTGATGCCGCCGTGCTGGGTGCCGCCGAGGACACCGCCGTTGAACGTGCCCCCGTGCACGTGCACGGCGGAGCCCGGCGCCGGGGCTCCCCTGTTTCCGTCCGGCGCCGGGCCGTTCTCATGAGGGCCGCCCTGTTCGGGCACCCGCGGCGCCGGGCGGTCCCCCGATCCGCCCGGCGCCTCCCCCTTCTCACGGTGGTCCTGGCCGGTCGCCGCCGCGGGCACCGGTCCGTGCAGCCACGCCGTCAGCGGGCCGTTCTTGCTGTCCACGGTGACCTCGTGGAAGCCGTCGGCCGGGATTCCCGGGTGGTCGTGCCGTACGACTCCGCCGTACAGCGGGTCCGAGACGCACAGGGCGAAGTCGTCGGCGCGCTCGCGCAGGGCGGTGCGCAGGATGTCGGCGTCCAGCAGGCGGCAGGCGTGGTTCAGGTCGGAGCCGACCCAGCCGTCGTGCTCGTCGACGGCGACGTAGCCGGTGGCGAGAACGGCTCGCAGCCGGATCTGGGCCGAGCGGGAGGCCATGCGGTTGACCGCCCTCAGCTGGGCCGGGACCTCGCTGAGGAGTGCGCGCAGCAGGGCTGTGACCGGGGCGTTCGCGTCGATGAGCTCCATGACCGAGTCCCCCCGGTCGGCTCGTAGCCGGAGGGTCTCGTCGATGCCGGCCCGCTGCAGGGTGCGGTCGGTGATGTCGTAGAGCATGCGCCGCAGATAGGCCTGCTCGACGTCGTCCCGGTCGCTGTACCTCTCGATGTCCACCAGCAGGATCGTCCGGGCCACGGGGTCGCTCATGGTCGCCTCTCGAGGGGGGTGGGGCGTGCAGACGAGAAGCGTGCGGGAGGGAGGGGTGGGACGTGGAGGGCGGATGACGCAGTTGAAATGTGACCGTGTGCACAGTTCTGACGGGGCCGGGGGTGCCGCTCGGAGTCTCGTCGCCGGGTGCGGGCGCGTTGTGGCTGGTCGCGCAGTTCCCCGCGCCCCTGAAGGCGGCTGCGCCGCCTCAGGGTGCGCGAGGTCGGGGGTCAGGCCTCGTGTGGTTGTTGTGGGGAGGGGATTCCCGTTGCCGGGTCTGTCGCGGCTATGCGGCGGAGTACGTCCGGGCGCATGATCAGCATTGCGCGTCTGCCCGTGGCGACCACGTTCTTGTCGCGGAGTTCCTTCAGGAGGCGCTGGACCATTTCGCGGGAGGCGCCCACCGAGCCCGCCAGTTCCTGTTTGCTCAGGGGGACGGCGAGTTCGATGCCCTCCGGGGTGCGGCGGCCGTGGGTGCGGGCCAGGTCCAGGAGGAGGACGGCGAAGCGCTCCCGCACGCTCATCGACGCGAACTCCAGCCGGCGCCGGTCGGCCGCGCGGGTGCGGTCCACGGTGAGGCCGAGCAGGGCGAAGGAGGCCGCGGGGGAGCGGTGCAGGAAGCCCCGGAAGCGCTCCCGGTCGACGGCCACCGCCCTGACCTGCTCCAACGCGGTCACCGTCGCTCCCCGCGGCCGGCCCGTCAGTGCCGCCGACTCGCCGACGACGTCACCGGGGCCGCGCAGGGCGAGCAGTGCCTCGTAGCCGCTGGCGGCGGACGCGGTGACCTTGGTCCAGCCGTGGACGAGGAACAGGACGTGCGCGGACGGCTCCTCCTGGCGGAGCAGGACCGTGCGCGGCGGGAAGTCCAGGCTGCGGCCGAGCGCCAGCAGCGCCGAGCGGTCCTCGCTCTCCAGCCGCGCCAGGAACGGCACCCGGTCGTCCAGCCCCCCGTCGTCCGGCGAGTACGCCGGCGTCCACGTCGTCATGCCTCATCCCCCGAATCCCCGGCGAATCCCGTACCGAATCGGAACCCGCCACGGATCCCGTGCAGCGGACCGGTCAACGTACTGAACGCCCAAGATCGGGTGGGGCGGAAGAGCGCGAATCGGCCACCGACGAGGGACACACCCCTTGACAGTCGAAAGCCCGGCGTGTCGGGGCCCGCTCCATTTGTTTTGACCGAAGTCCTTGAGGTAGGTACGCTCAGACCTTGTGCCTGGGGTGTGCCCTGGCTCTCGTGCGTGCCATCAACCGCATCGCGAGCCTCCATCGGCCACCGTGAATCCGCGCCCTTCTCGCCTTCGGGTGGAAGTCTGCGGGATCCGACACACCCGACCGCGTGGGTCGGAGTTGTTCCAGGTTAGCTTCACCATTCGGCACACAGAAACCGGAGAAGTAGTGCCTACGATCCAGCAGCTGGTCCGGAAGGGCCGGCAGGACAAGGTCGAGAAGAACAAGACGCCCGCACTCGAGGGTTCGCCCCAGCGTCGCGGCGTCTGCACGCGTGTGTTCACGACCACCCCGAAGAAGCCGAACTCGGCCCTGCGTAAGGTCGCGCGTGTGCGTCTGACCAGCGGGATCGAGGTCACCGCTTACATTCCGGGTGAGGGACACAACCTGCAGGAGCACTCCATCGTGCTCGTGCGTGGTGGCCGTGTGAAGGACCTGCCGGGTGTTCGCTACAAGATCATCCGCGGTTCCCTTGACACCCAGGGTGTGAAGAACCGCAAGCAGGCCCGCAGCCGCTACGGCGCCAAGAAGGAGAAGTAGAAAATGCCTCGTAAGGGCCCCGCCCCGAAGCGCCCGGTCATCATCGACCCGGTCTACGGTTCTCCTCTTGTCACGTCGCTCATCAACAAGGTGCTGCTGAACGGCAAGCGCTCCACCGCCGAGCGCATCGTCTACGGCGCCATGGAGGGTCTGCGTGAGAAGACGGGCAACGACCCGATCATCACGCTGAAGCGCGCGCTGGAGAACATCAAGCCGACCCTCGAGGTCAAGTCCCGCCGTGTCGGTGGTGCGACGTACCAGGTTCCGATCGAGGTCAAGCCCGGTCGTGCCAACACGCTCGCGCTGCGCTGGCTGGTCGGTTACTCCCGCGCCCGTCGCGAGAAGACCATGACCGAGCGTCTGCTCAACGAGCTTCTCGACGCCTCCAACGGCCTTGGTGCCGCTGTGAAGAAGCGCGAGGACACCCACAAGATGGCCGAGTCCAACAAGGCCTTCGCGCACTACCGCTGGTAGTCGCTACCCACATCGAGACCGAGAGAAGACGAAAGCCTTATGGCTACCACTTCACTTGACCTGGCCAGGGTCCGAAACATCGGGATCATGGCCCACATCGACGCGGGCAAGACGACCACCACCGAGCGGATCCTCTTCTACACCGGCGTCAGCTACAAGATCGGTGAGGTCCACGACGGCGCTGCCACCATGGACTGGATGGAGCAGGAGCAGGAGCGTGGCATCACGATCACCTCTGCTGCCACCACCTGTCACTGGCCGCTCGAGGACAACGACTACACGATCAACATCATCGACACCCCGGGGCACGTCGACTTCACGGTCGAGGTGGAGCGTTCGCTCCGCGTCCTCGACGGTGCCGTCACGGTGTTCGACGGTGTCGCCGGTGTCGAGCCGCAGTCCGAGACGGTGTGGCGTCAGGCCGACCGTTACGGCGTGCCGCGCATCTGCTTCGTGAACAAGCTGGACCGTACCGGCGCCGAGTTCCACCGCTGCGTGGACATGATCAAGGACCGGCTCGGTGCCGTCCCGATCATCATGCAGCTGCCGATCGGTGCCGAGATGGACTTCAAGGGCGTTGTGGACCTGGTCCGCATGAAGGCGCTCGTGTGGTCCGCCGAGGCGGCGAAGGGCGAGATGTACGACGTCGTCGACATCCCCGCCACGCACGTCGAGGCTGCCGAGGAGTACCGCGGCAAGCTGGTCGAGACCGTCGCGGAGAACGACGACGAGATCATGGAGCTGTTCCTGGAGGGCCAGGAGCCCACCGAGGAGCAGCTGTACGCCGCGATCCGTCGCATCACCATCGCGTCCGGCAAGGGCGATGGCGTCACGGTCACCCCGGTGTTCTGTGGCACCGCGTTCAAGAACAAGGGCGTCCAGCCCCTGCTCGACGCGGTCGTGCGCTACCTGCCGACCCCGCTTGACGTCGAGGCCATCGAGGGCCACGACGTGAAGGACCCCGAGGTCGTCGTCAAGCGCAAGCCGTCCGACGACGAGCCGCTGTCCGCCCTCGCGTTCAAGATCATGAGCGACCCGCACCTCGGCAAGCTCACCTTCGTCCGGGTTTACTCGGGCCGCCTGGAGTCCGGCACCGCCGTGCTGAACTCCGTCAAGGGCAAGAAGGAGCGCATCGGCAAGATCTACCGTATGCACGCGAACAAGCGTGAGGAGATCGAGTCGGTGGGCGCCGGCGACATCGTCGCCGTGATGGGCCTGAAGCAGACCACCACCGGTGAGACGCTTTCGGACGACAAGAACCCGGTCATCCTGGAGTCCATGGACTTCCCGGCGCCGGTCATTCAGGTCGCCATCGAGCCCAAGTCCAAGGGTGACCAGGAGAAGCTGGGTGTCGCCATCCAGCGTCTCGCGGAGGAGGACCCCTCCTTCCAGGTTCACTCGGACGAGGAGACCGGCCAGACCATCATCGGTGGTATGGGCGAGCTGCACCTCGAGGTGCTGGTCGACCGTATGCGCCGTGAGTTCAAGGTCGAGGCCAACGTCGGCAAGCCGCAGGTCGCGTACCGTGAGACGATCCGCAAGGTCGTCGAGCGCGTGGACTACACCCACAAGAAGCAGACCGGTGGTACCGGTCAGTTCGCCAAGGTGCAGATCGCGATCGAGCCCATCACCGAGACCGACGGTCCGGCGTACGAGTTCGTGAACAAGGTCACCGGTGGCCGTATCCCGCGGGAGTACATCCCGTCGGTGGACGCCGGTGCGCAGGAGGCCATGCAGTTCGGCATCCTGGCGGGCTACGAGATGACGGGCGTCCGCGTCACGCTTCTCGACGGTGCCTACCACGAGGTCGACTCCTCCGAGCTCGCGTTCAAGATCGCCGGTTCGCAGGCCTTCAAGGAGGCCGCGCGCAAGGCCAGCCCCGTGCTGCTCGAGCCGATGATGGCCGTCGAGGTCACTACGCCCGAGGAGTCGATGGGTGATGTCATCGGCGACCTCAACTCCCGCCGTGGCCAGATCCAGGCCATGGAGGAGCGCAGCGGCGCCCGCGTCGTGAAGGGCCTCGTGCCCCTTTCGGAGATGTTCGGCTACGTCGGAGACCTCCGCAGCAAGACGTCGGGTCGCGCAAGCTACTCGATGCAGTTCGACTCCTACGCCGAGGTTCCGCGGAACGTCGCCGAGGAGATCATCGCGAAGGCCAAGGGCGAGTAACGCACCGCGTTCGCACGCTTTAGGCTTGACTCCGGAGCCCGGAGGGGCATTCACCCGCATTTGCGGGGAGTGCCCCCGGGCCGAGGCTTTCCAGCAAAGATCACCTGGCGCCGATGAAGCAAGGCGTTCAGAACCACTCCACAGGAGGACCCCGTGGCGAAGGCGAAGTTCGAGCGGACTAAGCCCCACGTCAACATCGGCACCATCGGTCACATCGACCACGGTAAGACGACCCTCACGGCCGCCATTACCAAGGTGCTGCACGACGCGTACCCCGACCTGAACGAGGCCTCGGCCTTCGACCAGATCGACAAGGCTCCTGAGGAGCGCCAGCGCGGTATCACGATCTCCATCGCGCACGTCGAGTACCAGACGGAGACGCGTCACTACGCCCACGTCGACTGCCCCGGTCACGCGGACTACATCAAGAACATGATCACGGGTGCGGCGCAGATGGACGGCGCCATCCTCGTTGTCGCCGCGACGGACGGCCCGATGCCGCAGACCAAGGAGCACGTGCTCCTGGCCCGCCAGGTCGGCGTTCCGTACATCGTCGTCGCCCTGAACAAGGCCGACATGGTGGACGACGAGGAGATCCTGGAGCTCGTCGAGCTCGAGGTCCGTGAGCTCCTCTCCGAGTACGAGTTCCCGGGCGACGACCTGCCGGTCGTCAAGGTCTCGGCGCTCAAGGCGCTCGAGGGCGACAAGGAGTGGGGCCAGACGGTCCTGGACCTGATGGCCGCCGTCGACGAGTCGATCCCGACCCCCGAGCGTGACGTCGACAAGCCGTTCCTCATGCCCGTCGAGGACGTCTTCACGATCACCGGTCGCGGTACGGTCGTCACCGGCCGTATCGAGCGTGGTGTCCTGAAGGTCAACGAGACCGTTGACATCATCGGCATCAAGCAGGAGAAGACCACCACCACGGTCACCGGCATCGAGATGTTCCGCAAGCTGCTCGACGAGGGCCAGGCCGGTGAGAACGTCGGTCTGCTGCTTCGTGGCATCAAGCGCGAGGACGTCGAGCGCGGCCAGGTCATCATCAAGCCCGGTTCGGTCACGCCGCACACCGAGTTCGAGGCCCAGGCCTACATCCTGTCCAAGGACGAGGGTGGCCGCCACACGCCGTTCTTCAACAACTACCGTCCGCAGTTCTACTTCCGTACGACTGACGTGACCGGTGTTGTGACCCTCCCCGAGGGCACGGAGATGGTCATGCCGGGCGACAACACTGAGATGAAGGTCGAGCTCATCCAGCCCGTCGCCATGGAGGAGGGCCTGAAGTTCGCCATCCGTGAGGGTGGCCGGACCGTGGGCGCCGGCCAGGTCACCAAGATCAACAAGTAAGTCTTGTTGGCTTGAACGCCTGGTAGCTCATAGAGCTCCTTGAAGGGGCCCGTACGACTTCGGTCGTGCGGGCCCTTTCGCGTTCCCTACGCGGGCTCGGGCTGCGGGCCGAGGGCCATGACGGCGAGGGTGACGGCGCGGGTGACGACCCCGCCGAGCAGGGCGGTCAGGAAACCGTCGACATGGAGGCCGGAGTCCATCTGCCCGCTGAGCCAGGAGACGAGCAGCCATACGAGGGTGTCCTGGGCGACGCCGATCGCGGCGAGGATCAGCAGCATGACCGCGGGCGCGCCACGGATGGCGCTGGGATAGGTGTGGATCAGCTGGTTGACGACGAGGAAGACGATGCCGGCCAGCATCGTCTGCCAGAACGGGCCGTCGGCGACCGCAGAGATGCCGGGGAGCAGGGCCGCGGCGAGACCTACGCCGAGGTAGGTGCCGAGGATGCGTCTTCGCTTGTACATGGGCGTGATCTTCGAGGTGCCCCGCGGCCTGTGACAAGGGCCGGATCACTGGATGTTGCGCAGCGGGGGATGGTCGTACGACATCTCGCAGACGTAGAGCTGGAGGGCGTGGTCCCGGCCGATGCTCAGCTGGGTGGGGCGGGTCGAGCCGGTGTCGTCGAGCGGGAACCAGCTGCGGCTGCCGCCGCCGCACTCCCAGCCGTCGATGGTGAGCAGGGGCCGCACCGCCGAGCCGCACTCCTCGCAGGCCATCGGGAAGGGGTCCGTATAGCTCCACGGGGCGTGACCGCCGACCTTGCAGCCCGGGGCGACGGCGAGGTCGTACTGGTAGACCGCGCCGTGCTCCTCCGCCCACTCCTCGACCCGGTCCGCCAGCTCCTCGGGCAGCTCGTGCGGGGCCGGGTATTCGGTGACGGGTTCCGGGTGCAGGACGCAGGGCTCGGGGAGGTGGCGGTCCTTGCCGATCACCGATGGGCGCGGGGCCGCCCCTTCGTCCAGGGCGTCGACGACATCGGCGGCCGTCCGTCGGCGCAGTTCCGGGCGGGGCATCCAGCCCTCGTGGTCGAAGGGGCACCACAGGAGTTGCAGGACGTCGGTGCCGGGCGGGCGGGGGAGTCCGGGGACGTCGTGGGCGTAGAGCTGCATGACGGGGATCAGGGGGACGGGGCCGTCCTGCGGTATCCGGCGCGGGGTCGTGGTGCGGTCGACGACGGTCCGCTCCTGAGGGGTGAGGAAGTCGGCGCCCTCGGCACGCGGCCGGCTGTGGGCCTCGGCGAGGATGCGGCGGCGCAGACGGAGGTCGTCGGGGGCGTGGCCGAGGTGGGCGGGGCCGTCGTGTTCGGGGCAGGTGGGCCAGGGCTCGTCCGCCGGCCAGAGCAGGGGGCCGCCGATGGAGCTGTCGGTGGTGGCGGGGGCGCCGGCGCGGGGGTGCAGGCGGACGGTCGTACGGGCCAGCGGGGTCAGCTCGGGGAAGGCGGCCGTCACGTCGAGGGAGCGGGGCGGGGTGGTGCGGGTCATGCGGCCGAGGTTAGGCGGAACGGCGCCCGGGAGCAGGGGAGTTGTCGGTGGCCGCCGGTCGAGTCGGACCCGAGGCGGGGTGCGTACCGTACAAGTCGCTCATGGCTGTGGATCCGGGCCGGGCTGCCCGGAGGGGAGAGGGAAGGACTCGCTCGATGATCCTGACGATCAACGTGGCGGTTCTGCTGGCCGTCGTCATCGTCCTGCGTCTGCGCCGACGCACCGAGGCCCGGAGCCGGGCCGACGAGAGACTGACCGTGGCCCTTGTGCTGGTGTTCGGGGTGCTCATCGCTCCGACGGCGTTCGGCCGGGGGATCCTGGACGTCGTGGGGCAGGTCGTGGAGGGAGCCTCGGGGGTGGGGGAGCCGTGAGCCCGCCTGTCTAGGGTGGCCGCATGAGGCGTGCGCGATGGATCTTCGGGCCGCTCGGCGGAGTCGTGATGGCCGGGGCCGTGAACGCCACCGGCACAGGGGAGCTCGCCGAGGTCTCGGTGGGGGAGTTCCTGGCACGGCGGCGAGACGACTTCGAGCAGCTCATGGACGGGATCCGGTCGGTCTGCCGGTTCGATGACGCGGCCATGGGGATCGCCGACGAGATGGGCTGGTTCGGGGAGTACGAGGTGGACGCGGCGCATCTGGCGCTGTACTCCGGGTACCTCGCGGCCACCCCGGAGTTCCTGGACCGGCTTGACCAGCCGCCCGCCGTCCGGCGGATGTGCCGTATGGCGGCGGATCTCCAGCTGACCGAGTTCCTGGGGGCCCTGATCGGCGTCGCCGTCCAGGCGGAAGCGGAGACGGAAGCGGAGACGGAGGCCGCGCAGGGCGCGGTACGGATCGTCGACGTTCTCGCGATCGCGTGCGACCTCGCGGACCCGACGGGCGGCACCGCCCCGGCGCAGGTCTTCCGGATGTGGCGGGTCGCGCAACTGCCGGGAATCCTCGACCCGCGGTCGCACACGCCGACGTACCTGAAGGCCGGGTTCCGGGCGTACGACGAGGCGCTGGAGACGCTGCTCGTCGGGGGCGCGTGACCGAGGGGGGTTCCGTGAAGGCCGGACCAACGCCGTGAGGCGCGTGGGCGAGGGTTTGGGCAGGTCAAGGGGGCGGTGCCGTGTCGTTGACGAGTCGCAGGGTGGGACGTGGTGGGGCGAACTCGCCGACTTCGAGTGCTGCCTCGCGCCAGTTCGCAATGAGGTCGAGCAGGCGCTCGCTGTCGTGGCGGTAGCCGGGCGGCGGGGTGTGCGGGACGGTCGGCCACAGGATGGTGGCGGCGAACCGGACCGCGTGCATGGCCGCGGTCACGTGGGCGTCGGCGTACCCGCCCTCCAGGTGTCGCAGCGTGTCGAGCTTGGCGGCGGTGCAGAGGAGCTCGGTGTACACCTTCGCGCACTCCTGTGTGCGTACGGCCGTGCGGTCATCCATGAGGTGTGCCTTCGGTCTTCACGTGGCCTGCCGCACGGCAGTCGCGGCAGTAGGCGCCCGGCACCGGTGACCAGAAACCCCGGTCGCAGCCATCGCAGTTGATCATCGAGAGTGGAGCGGCGGGCGCGGTGGGAGCGGTGCAGGGCGGTGGCATGGGCGGTGCCGGAGCCGGGATGAACTCGGTGAGCCGGTGAGCGAGCAGAGCTGCCGGGTTGCGGAGAGGCTCTGGGAGGTCGGCGCTCAGGGCGTGACGTACGGCCTCGGGGCGGGCCCCGCGTTCGAGCCAGGCGGCGACGGCCGGGGCGAGGTGGCGGACGGCGCGCTCGGAGAGGAGCAGACGGGGGTCGCGGTGCTGGAGCGTGCTGAGAAGGGTGGTGGCCGTGCGGTGGCGGTCGAGGTCGGGGGTCTCGGGCTCGGGGAGCGGTGGTTTGGGCCGCGAGGGCTGGGCTGCCGGTTCCGGCTCCGGCTGGGACTGGGGCTCGGGGATGCTGGGTCGTGGGGGAGGCCGAGGCGTATTCGGGGTGAGGTCCGGGATGGCTTCGGGGCGCGGAGCCTCGGTGGGCGGCTGGTTGTACGACACCGTGTGCGTGACGATGCGGCCGCTGGGGAGGCGTTTGCGGACCTGGGCCAGATAGCCGTGGGCCTTCAGCTCGCGCAGAGCGGCGGCGATACGGGTCTCGCCCTCGGGGAAGCGGTCGGCGAGGCTCTTGATGTCGACGCGGGCCTGCTCGGGGAGCGACTGGATGTGGAGGGGGAGGCCGATCGCGGTGAGGGAGAGCTGCCGGTGCTGGGCGAGGTGGTTGCCCGTGATCGTGAAGCGGGTGGTGTGGGGGGTGTTGATGTGGGTGATGCCGCGGGGATTCAGCGGCTGGGCGCAGGAGGGCGCGCTAAGGTTCTGGGTATCCATCGGGAAGGTTTCCTCTTCCTCGGCGGTCAGGCCCTCGCACTGGGATTGCCGTCCCGGCGGGGGCCGTCGCATGTCTGCGGTTGTGGTTGCGGCGAGCATATGACAGCGAACCGGGCGGAAATCCAGCCGAGTTGGGGATCATCACCCTTCCGGGTGACCAGGGTTGCTGTGGTGGATCGGCGGGGTCGGGTGGGGTTGGTAATTCGCCCCGAAGTCATGGAAAAGCTTTGATCACGCGTGGAGCCGGGCGGTGGGGCACCGGGACGTGACGGGCCGCGTTCCGGTGGGGTGGGTCTCGATTTCGGCCCAGACGGTCTTGCGTGGGGTGGGGCCGTGGGCCACTCCCCAGCGGTCGGCGAGGGCGTCGACGATGCGGAGACCCCTGCCGGACTCGCCGGACTCATCGGCAGCGGCGGGGAGTTGGGGGAGTTGGTTACCGCGCGTGTCGGTCACCTCGATGCGGAGGGTGCCGCCGACGACGTACAGCGTGAGACGGAAGCCGCGGCCGGGAACGCGGCCGTGGGTGGCGGCGTTTGCGGCGAGTTCGGCCACGATGTGCTCCGCCGGGGCCAACGGCAGTCCCCAGGCGAGGAGTTGCTCGGCGGTGGGGAGCAGGGCGAGAACGGCAAGACCCCCGAGGGCGGCACGGTGGGTCCTCTGACGGACTCCACGGCCACCGCGATCGGCCGACAGGCCGCGAACTTCGATCCGAACCCCAACCACCGCCTCGCCCAGGACTACGCCGACCAGATCGCCGCCGCCCTCAAGGAGGCGACGGAGACCGACGAGAAGTGGGCTCCCAAACTGCGGGCCCTGAAGGCGGACGACGATCTCACCGTCTCCGACAAGGACTGGGCCGACGCGGCCTCGGACACGAAGGGCGTGACCGAGGCCGGCAAGAAGTACCTCGACTCACTGCCACAGCCGCCCAAGGACGGCAGCCCGGAAGGCAACGCGGCGTGGTGGGCGGGGCTCAGCTCCGAGGAACAGGCCGCGTGGGTCTCCATGCGGCCGGACGCCGTGGGCGCGCTGAACGGGCTGCCCGCCACGGTCCGGGACGAGGCGAACCGCATCGTCTTCGATGAGACTCGGGGCAGGACGCAGACGGAGTTGGACTCGATCCCGAAGCCTCCCGCCAACGAGTGGACCTGGATCAGTTCCGGCGGCTTTGCATCCAAGGTGCATACCGATGAATGGATGGACTGGGACAGGCAGTACGGGGATCGCTACGCACAGTTGAACACCACCCTCACGGGCATGAAGTACATACAGGACCGCTTCGACCGAACCGGTGAAGGGGGCCTGCCCGAGGCATACCTGCTCGGCTTCGACCCCGTGGGGCTGGGCGACGGCAAGGTCGTCATCGCCAACGGAAATCCGGATCAGGCAGACCACGTCGCCGTGTACGTGCCCGGTACCTTCTCCGGCCTCGACAAGATCGGGGAGGGTGAGGATCACGGGGACATCGGTCGCGGGGAGACGCTGTGGGCGGAGAGTTCCAAGCTCGCGCCGGGCCAGAACGTGTCCACGATCACCTGGCTCGACTACAACGCCCCGGACAGCATCGTCCCGGAAGCGAGTAGCGGGAAGTTCGCGGAGGAGGGCGGTCCGCGTCTGTACGACTTCCTCCAGGGAAACAGGGCAGCCCATGAGGAGCTCTCCGGAAACACCGCCCACACCACGGTCCTCGGGCATAGCTACGGAAGCACGGTGGTCGGCGTCTCCGCGCAGTCCGGAAGTTGGAACGACTCCGAGGCCGTCGACGACTACATGTTCGCGGGCAGCCCCGGCGTCCAGGCGGATCACGCGGCCGACCTGGGTGTCGGCGCGGATCATGTCTGGGCGATGGGCGGTCCCGGGGACGACCAGGTCGTCCGCCAGGGCGGTCGCCTTATGGGACTCGGAGACAACCTGACCATTCCCACCGACGATTCGTTCGGCGGGAACGTGATGAAGAGCGACTCGGACGGGCACAGCGGATTCTGGGATACGGACGGCCACGAGGCGTCGCTCAGTCTCGAGAACCAGGCCCGGGTGATCACAGGAAGGTACGGAGATGTCGTTCTGGAGGACTGAGAGTCCCCAGCCCCGCCAGAGATTTTCCAGCGGCGTGGGATCGCTGCTCGCCGTGTCGGCTCTCGTGCTGGCAACAGGCTGTTCATCTACTCAGGGGAGTGAGAACTCGTTGGGCTACGAGCCGAAGTCCCGGTCCACCGAGACGGTCAAGACCGAAATCTCGGAGCTGTCCAGCCGGATCTTCGATGTCATGAGCATCAAGAGTAAAGTCACGGAACCGGGCCCGAATGTGCAGCCCTGTGACTCCGATGACGGCGACTCGGGGAAGTTGCACAGGATCCGTCACCCCTGGTCGGCATACGGGGTGGGGAACGACGTCATGGAGAAGGGCATGGCCAATCTGCGCCAGGAACTCCCCAACCAGGGCTGGAAGATCGAGAAGGTCGGCGACGATGGCAGCAGGAACAAGAACATGCGAATCCTGGCTGTCCATGAAAAGACGCTCAGTCAGGCTGAAATTACCTGGCTCAAGGGACTGGACGGCAACGAGCCACTCATAGAGGTGAACCTGTATTCGAGGTGCTTCCGATCGGTGAACGACTGAGAGCAGGGATGAGCCGGCGCACCCCGGCCCGCACGGGGCGGCTACGACGACGCTCCGGCTGCTGCCAAGCATGACCCCCGATCTTCAGCCGACGCGTCGCCGATCTGCTGGCCGGCGACCTGTCGGAGGCTGGGAGATACCTCCCCGTCTTCCCCGGAGACACCGCCCCGGAGGGGGAGCCGGACTACCGCCTCTACCTCGTGGAGAAGGTCGCCGACTGCGTGGATCCTCACAGGTCGTCCAAGCCGAAGAAGGGAAACGGGACAGATGAAGATCACGGTCTTTCGCCCCGAGGCACTCCCGATCTGGTCCGAGGACCGCACGATCACGCCGCATGCGGCTCCCGGGGGCTTCTGACGTGACGATCGGGCGGGCGAGCAGTGGGGTAGCGGAGTCTGATGCGGATGCCTGACGTACGAGACGTGGTCACCGGATTCCGCGGCGCGGCCCCGCTTCCCGGTCTGCCCGATGCCTGGTCCTGGTCGCCGATGCCCCGTATCGACTTCGCCGGGGCACTCTCCGCCGACGGGAAGCGGCTGCTGCAGCTGAGTGGACGGGACTCCTACGACCAGGACCTCGCCGTGGCTACCCTCTCCTTCGCCCGCGAGCACGAGGAGGAGATCTTCGCCAGCAACCCTTACCTGGGCACACGCGGCGGCTTCGCCCCGCCCACCGGGCGTCACCCCTTCGACACGGTCGTCGGCATCGCGCCCGAGGTCCACCGCTTCTACCGCGTCGACAGACCCGAGCTGACCGAGCACGTCCGGCTGGCCTTCCCGGCGTACGCCTGCGAGTTCTCCGGCACCGAGACCCTCGACGAGGCCGTCACCCGCTACCGCATGCTCCGCCCGAACCACCTCGCCCGCGAGCCGTTGCCCTTCCTGAAGATGCGGTACATCAACACCCGTACCCGCGGCCGCAGCACCAACCGCGGGCGCGGCTTCACCGAGCCGCGGCGACTGGTGGAGGAGCTCCGCTGGATGGAGGGCGGGCCGGGGAGCATCGTCGAGTTCGAGAACCGGCACGGCCATGTGTGGCGCGTCATGTGGGACGGGGGGTGGCTCGTCGAGGAGTGGGACACCCAGGACGGCACACCGCGGGAGATCGGGATCGAAGAGCTCATCGACTTCGCCCTGGCCCGGTTGCGGGACTGAGGGGCGCGGGCGAGTGGAGCTGGAAGAACTGCACCCGTGGCACGTTCGGCTGCGCGGCGAGCTGGACGGGACGCCGTACGCCGTTGAGTGGCGCGGACCCACCCAGGGCCACGCCAGGCCGAGCGCCTGTCTGAGCCTCGATGGCGCCGAGCACCTCGCCGCGCTGACCATGTGGGACGGAGGAGCCGTTCGCGGGATGGTGAGGTACGTCACGGAAGGGTGTGCTCCGCCCCAAGGTCCCAGCCGTTCGCTGGTCCCTTGTTTGACCTGCGTCACTCCCGGGGTATTGTCTCCGGCTCGATTGGCGGACTCCCTGCCCCATATGGCAGACTGTCCGAGTTGCTCGGTCGAGTGTTGATGCTGCGCGCCTCCCGCCGGGAGGACCGGAAGCGAGTCCCACAGTACTCGTCGCCCTAACTGCCTTATGGCAGCGCTGGGGCGGACGTACGGGAATCTTTCGGGAAGCAAGGTACGGCACAGGCCAGGCACCCGGTGGACCTTTCGTCCTCGGCTTGCGGTTCCGGAAGGGCCGTGCTCCCAGACAAGGAGTGCTCGAACAAGGGGCCTCTGTGTCAGTAAGAGCGCGACACACCCGACCGCGTGGGTCGGAGAGCGGAAGACAGGAACATCGGGTTCCAGAGCGTTAAACGAGACAAAGGACTACTGAGTAGCCATGGCGGGACAGAAGATCCGCATCCGGCTCAAGGCCTACGACCACGAGGTCATCGACAGCTCGGCGAAGAAGATCGTCGAGACGGTGACGCGTACTGGTGCGTCGGTCGCGGGCCCGGTGCCGCTGCCCACTGAGAAGAACGTGTACTGCGTCATCAAGTCGCCGCACAAGTACAAGGACTCGCGCGAGCACTTCGAGATGCGCACGCACAAGCGCCTGATCGACATTCTCGACCCGACGCCCAAGACCGTTGACTCTTTGATGCGACTCGACCTCCCGGCCGGTGTCGACATCGAGATCAAGCTCTAGGGATCGGTGATCTGAGAATGGCTAAGCAGATCAAGGGCATCCTGGGCGAGAAGCTCGGCATGACGCAGGTGTGGGACGAGAACAACCGCGTTGTTCCCGTCACCGTCGTCAAGGCCGGCCCCAATGTCGTCACCCAGGTCCGCACGAACGACGTCGACGGCTACGAGTCCGTCCAGATCGCGTTCGGCGAGATCGACCCGCGCAAGGTGAACAAGCCCCTCAAGGGCCACTTCGCCAAGGCCGACGTCACTCCCCGCCGCCACCTCGTCGAGATCCGTACCGCTGACGCCAGCGAGTACACCCTCGGCCAGGAGATCACCGCTGAGGTGTTCGAGGCCGGCATCAAGGTCGACGTGACCGGCAAGAGCAAGGGCAAGGGCTTCGCCGGTGTCATGAAGCGTCACAACTTCAAGGGCCTCGGCGCCGGACACGGCACCCAGCGCAAGCACCGCTCGCCCGGTTCCATCGGTGGCTGCGCCACCCCGGGCCGCGTGTTCAAGGGCCTCCGCATGGCGGGTCGCATGGGCAACGAGCGGGTCACCACCCAGAACCTGACCGTCCACGCCGTTGACGCGGAGAAGGGTCTGCTGCTCATCAAGGGCGCTGTCCCCGGTCCGAACGGCGGCCTCGTCCTGGTCCGCACCGCGGCCAAGGGGGCCTGAGGTACCGATGAGCACTGTTGACATCCTTTCGCCTGCCGGCGAGAAGACCGGAAGCGTCGAACTCCCCGCGGAGATCTTCGGCGTGGAGAAGATCAGCATCCCGCTGATCCACCAGGTCGTCGTTGCGCAGAACGCGGCTGCCCGCCAGGGCACGCACAAGACCAAGCGTCGCGGTGAAGTCCGTGGTGGCGGCAAGAAGCCGTACCGCCAGAAGGGCACCGGCCGCGCCCGTCAGGGCTCGACCCGCGCCCCGCAGTTCGCCGGCGGTGGCGTCGTCCACGGCCCGCAGCCGCGTGACTACTCGCAGCGGACCCCGAAGAAGATGAAGGCCGCGGCCCTGCGCCACGCCCTCACCGACCGGGCCCGCAACAACCGCATCCACGTCGTCACCGGCGTGATCGAGGGCGACTCCCCGTCCACGAAGGCCGCTCGCACGCTGTTCGGCAAGATCTCGGAGCGCAAGAACCTGCTCCTGGTCGTCGACCGCGCCGACGAGGCCGCGTGGCTGTCCGCCCGCAACCTGCCCCAGGTCCACATCCTGGAGCCGGGCCAGCTGAACACGTACGACGTGATCGTCTCGGACGACGTGGTCTTCACCCAGGCCGCTTTCGAGTCCTTCGTCGCCGGCCCGCAGGCCAACGACACCGAAGGGAGCGAGGCCTGATGGCTACGCGTCACCCGAGCATTGCCTCCAAGGCTGCGAAGGCCGCCAAGGCCGCGCGCGTCGCCAAGGCGCGTCGCCACGAGGCCGAGGGCAAGAACACCGTCGTCACCGCGCCCAGCAAGGCGTACACGGACCCCCGTGACGTGCTGCTGAAGCCGGTCGTGTCGGAGAAGAGCTACGCGCTCCTCGACGAGAACAAGTACACGTTCATCGTCGACCCCAACGCCAACAAGACCCAGATCAAGCAGGCCGTCCAGGCGGTCTTCTCGGTCAAGGTCACCGGGGTCAACACGATCAACCGCCAGGGCAAGCGCAAGCGGACCCGCACCGGTTTCGGCCAGCGTGCCGGCACCAAGCGCGCGATCGTGACCCTTGCTGAGGGCGACCGTATCGACATCTTCGGCGGTCCGACCGCGTAAGCGGGTCGGATCGTCCGATATCGGACGAGGACTGAGAAATGGGAATCCGCAAGTACAAGCCGACTACGCCGGGCCGTCGTGGCTCCAGCGTCGCCGACTTCGTCGAGGTCACGCGGTCCACGCCGGAGAAGTCGCTGGTCCGCCCGCTGCACAGCAAGGGCGGCCGTAACAACGCCGGTCGTGTGACCGTTCGCCACCAGGGTGGCGGACACAAGCGCGCCTACCGAGTGATCGACTTCCGTCGTCACGACAAGGACGGCGTGCCGGCGAAGGTCGCGCACATCGAGTACGACCCCAACCGCACCGCGCGCATCGCGCTGCTGCACTACGTGGACGGCGAGAAGCGCTACATCCTCGCCCCGCGCAACCTGCAGCAGGGTGACCGCGTCGAGAACGGTCCCGGGGCCGACATCAAGCCGGGCAACAACCTGGCGCTCCGCAACATCCCGGTCGGTACCACGATCCACGCGATCGAGCTCCGTCCCGGTGGCGGCGCCAAGTTCGCCCGCTCCGCCGGTGCCTCGGTGCAGCTGCTCGCGAAGGAGGGCCAGATGGCCCACCTCCGCATGCCTTCCGGTGAGATCCGCCTGGTCGACGTGCGCTGCCGCGCCACCGTCGGCGAGGTCGGCAACGCCGAGCAGAGCAACATCAACTGGGGCAAGGCCGGCCGCAAGCGCTGGCTGGGCGTTCGTCCGACCGTTCGCGGTGTGGCGATGAACCCGGTTGACCACCCGCACGGTGGTGGTGAGGGCAAGACCTCCGGTGGTCGCCACCCGGTCTCCCCGTGGGGTCAGAAGGAGGGTCGTACTCGTTCGCCGAAGAAGGCTTCGAACAAGTACATCGTCCGCCGCCGCAAGACGAACAAGAAGCGCTAGGAGCGGGTTTAGATGCCGCGGAGTCTCAAGAAGGGGCCCTTCGTCGACGACCACCTGATCAAGAAGGTGGACGCCCAGAACGAAGCTGGCACCAAGAACGTCATCAAGACCTGGTCCCGTCGCTCCATGATCGTGCCGGCCATGCTCGGCCACACGCTCGCGGTGCACAACGGCAAGACCCACATCCCGGTGTTCGTCACCGAGTCGATGGTCGGTCACAAGCTCGGCGAGTTCTCGCCGACTCGTACCTTCCGGGGTCACGTCAAGGACGACCGGAAGTCGAAGCGCCGCTAGTAGCGGATCGCATTCAGACACGTAAGTAACTGAGAGGGACAACCATGGAAGCCAGGGCCCAGGCGCGGTACATCCGCGTTACGCCCATGAAGGCCCGCCGCGTGGTGGACCTTATTCGTGGCATGGATGCCACGGAGGCTCAGGCTGTTCTGCGATTCGCTCCGCAGGCAGCCTCAGTGCCGGTCGGCAAGGTGCTCGACAGCGCCATCGCCAACGCCGCGCACAACTACGACCACACCGACGCCGACAGCCTCGTCATCTCCGAGGCGTACGTCGACGAGGGCCCGACCCTGAAGCGGTTCCGTCCGCGTGCCCAGGGCCGCGCCTACCGGATCCGCAAGCGGACCAGCCACATCACCGTGGTCGTCAGCAGCAAGGAAGGAACCCGGTAATGGGCCAGAAGGTAAACCCGCACGGGTTCCGGCTCGGTGTCACCACGGACTTCAAGTCCCGGTGGTACGCCGACAAGCTGTACAAGGACTACGTCAAGGAAGACGTCGCCATCCGTCGGATGATGACGTCCGGCATGGAGCGCGCCGGCATCTCGAAGGTGGAGATCGAGCGCACCCGTGACCGTGTGCGTGTGGACATCCACACCGCGCGTCCGGGCATCGTCATCGGCCGCCGTGGCGCCGAGGCCGACCGCATCCGCGGTGACCTCGAGAAGCTCACGGGCAAGCAGGTCCAGCTGAACATCCTCGAGGTCAAGAACCCTGAGACGGATGCTCAGCTGGTTGCTCAGGCCGTTGCCGAGCAGCTCTCCTCCCGCGTCTCCTTCCGTCGGGCCATGCGTAAGAGCATGCAGTCCGCCATGAAGGCCGGCGCCAAGGGCATCAAGATCCAGTGCGGCGGCCGCCTCGGTGGCGCCGAGATGTCCCGCTCGGAGTTCTACCGCGAGGGCCGTGTGCCCCTGCACACGCTCCGCGCGAACGTGGACTATGGCTTCTTCGAGGCCAAGACGACCTTCGGCCGCATCGGTGTGAAGGTCTGGATCTACAAGGGCGATGTCAAGAACATCGCTGAGGTCCGCGCCGAGAACGCCGCAGCCCGCGCCGGCAACCGCCCGGCCCGTGGCGGCGGCGGCGCCGACCGCCCGGCCCGTGGTGGCCGTGGTGGCGAGCGCGGCGGTCGCGGTCGTAAGCCGCAGCAGGCTCCCGCTGCCGAGGCCCCCAAGGCCGAGGCTCCGGCGGCTGCCGCTCCGGCTGAGAGCACCGGAACGGAGGCCTGACCGACATGCTGATCCCCCGTAGGGTCAAGCACCGCAAGCAGCACCACCCGAAGCGCCGTGGTCAGGCCAAGGGCGGTACGACGGTCTCGTTCGGCGAGTACGGCATTCAGGCCCTCACGCCGGCGTACGTGACCAACCGCCAGATCGAGGCGGCCCGTATCGCGATGACCCGCCACATCAAGCGTGGTGGCAAGGTCTGGATCAACATCTACCCGGACCGCCCGCTCACGAAGAAGCCTGCCGAGACCCGCATGGGTTCCGGTAAGGGTTCTCCCGAGTGGTGGATCGCGAACGTGCACCCGGGCCGGGTCATGTTCGAACTGTCCTACCCCAACGAGAAGATCGCCCGTGAGGCCCTGACTCGCGCAGCCCACAAGCTGCCGATGAAGTGCCGGATCGTCAAGCGCGAGGCAGGTGAAGCGTGATGTCGGCCGGTACCAAGGCGTCCGAGCTGCGCGAACTGGGTGACGAGGAGCTTCTCAACAAGCTCCGCGAAGCCAAGGAAGAGCTGTTCAACCTCCGCTTCCAGGCGGCGACGGGTCAGCTCGAGAACCACGGTCGGCTCAAGGCCGTCCGTAAGGACATCGCGCGGATCTACACCCTGATGCGTGAGCGCGAGCTGGGCATCGAGACGGTGGAGAGCGCCTGATGAGTGAGAGCAACGTGACTGAGCAGACTGCAGAGGCCCGCGGCTTCCGCAAGACCCGTGAGGGTCTCGTCGTCAGCGACAAGATGGACAAGACCGTCGTCGTCGCCGTCGAGGACCGCGTCAAGCACGCGCTGTACGGCAAGGTCATCCGCCGTACCAACAAGCTCAAGGCGCACGACGAGCAGAACGCTGCCGGCGTCGGCGACCGGGTCCTCCTCGCGGAGACCCGCCCGCTGTCGGCGACCAAGCGCTGGCGCATCGTCGAGATCCTCGAGAAGGCCAAGTAATTTCCTGCGGGGGTAATCCCGCAGGTCAGTTCCGCCAGGCTCGGCAGGGGTTCCGTCACGGAACCCCTGCCGGGAACCGGCAGACAAACAGGAGATAGACGTGATCCAGCAGGAGTCGCGACTGCGTGTCGCCGACAACACTGGTGCGAAGGAAATCCTTTGCATCCGTGTGCTCGGTGGCTCCGGTCGCCGCTACGCGGGCATCGGTGACGTCATCGTCGCCACCGTCAAGGACGCGATCCCCGGCGGCAACGTGAAGAAGGGTGACGTCATCAAGGCGGTCATCGTTCGCACCGTCAAGGAGCGCCGCCGTCCCGACGGCTCGTACATCCGCTTCGACGAGAACGCCGCTGTCATTCTCAAGAACGACGGCGACCCTCGTGGCACCCGTATCTTCGGCCCGGTCGGCCGGGAGCTGCGCGAGAAGAAGTTCATGAAGATCATCTCGCTCGCGCCGGAGGTGCTGTAAGCATGAAGATCAAGAAGGGCGACCTGGTTCAGGTCATCACCGGTAAGGACAAGGGCAAGCAGGGCAAGGTCATTGCCGCTTACCCGAGCGACGAGCGTGTCCTGGTCGAGGGTGTCAACCGGGTCAAGAAGCACACCAAGGCCGGCCCGACCGCCAAGGGTTCGCAGGCCGGTGGCATCGTCACGACCGAGGCGCCGATCCACGTCTCCAACGTCCAGCTGGTCGTTGAGAAGGACGGCAACAAGGTCGTCACGCGTGTCGGTTACCGCTTCGACGACGAGGGCAACAAGGTTCGCGTTGCCAAGCGGACTGGTGAGGACATCTGATGGCTACCACCACGACTCCGCGTCTCAAGACGAAGTACCGCGAGGAGATCGCGGGCAAGCTGCGTGAGGAGTTCTCCTACGAGAACGTCATGCAGATCCCCGGCCTCGTCAAGATCGTGGTCAACATGGGTGTGGGCGACGCCGCCCGCGACTCCAAGCTGATCGAGGGCGCCATCCGCGACCTCACCACGATCACCGGTCAGAAGCCGGCCGTCACCAAGGCCCGCAAGTCCATCGCGCAGTTCAAGCTGCGCGAGGGTCAGCCGATCGGTGCCCACGTCACGCTCCGTGGCGACCGCATGTGGGAGTTCCTGGACCGCACCCTGTCGCTCGCGCTGCCGCGCATCCGCGACTTCCGTGGTCTGTCCCCCAAGCAGTTCGACGGCCGTGGCAATTACACCTTCGGTCTCACGGAGCAGGTCATGTTCCACGAGATCGACCAGGACAAGATCGACCGCACCCGGGGTATGGACATCACCGTGGTGACCACGGCGACCAACGACGCTGAGGGCCGCGCGCTCCTTCGTCACCTCGGCTTCCCCTTCAAGGAGGCGTGAGCGAGATGGCGAAGAAGGCTCTGATTGCCAAGGCTGCTCGTAAGCCCAAGTTCGGAGTACGTGGCTACACGCGCTGCCAGCGCTGCGGCCGTCCGCACTCCGTGTACCGCAAGTTCGGCCTGTGCCGCGTGTGCCTCCGTGAGATGGCTCACCGTGGCGAGCTGCCGGGCGTGACCAAGAGCTCCTGGTAGTCCCCCTTTTAGGGACTCCAAGGGCTCTCGGTAAGCACTGGGCGTGTCAGGCGCCCTGCTCTCCATGGCTTAGGCTAGGAGGGTTGGGCGCCTGATGGTAGCCCGTACGACTTACTACGCCGTAGGTCCACCGCACCGCACCCGCCTCGTCTCGGATCGAGGAGAGGGATGGGCACCTGGAAACCCCGGCGAGAGAGGCCGAAGGCCAATTCATGACCATGACTGATCCGATCGCAGACATGCTTACGCGTCTGCGGAACGCGAACTCGGCGTACCACGACTCTGTGACGATGCCGGCGTCCAAGATCAAGTCTCACATCGCGGAGATCCTCCAGCAGGAGGGCTTCATCACGGGCTGGAAGGTCGAGGACGCCGAGGTCGGCAAGAACCTCGTCCTCGAGCTGAAGTTCGGCCCGAACCGTGAGCGCTCCATCGCGGGCATCAAGCGGATCTCCAAGCCCGGTCTCCGGGTTTACGCGAAGTCCACCTCCCTGCCCAAGGTGCTGGGTGGCCTCGGCGTGGCGATCATCTCCACGTCCCACGGGCTCCTCACCGACAAGCAGGCCGGCAAGAAGGGCGTAGGCGGAGAAGTTCTCGCCTACGTCTGGTAGCGGAAGGGAACGGAAGAAGCTATGTCGCGTATTGGCAAGCTCCCCATCACGGTTCCCGCCGGCGTGGACGTCACCATCGACGGCCAGACGGTCTCGGTGAAGGGCCCCAAGGGATCCCTGAGCCACACCGTCGTTTCGCCGATCGAGATCGCCAAGGGTGAGGACGGCGTCCTGAACGTCACCCGCCCCAACGACGAGCGTCAGAGCAAGGCCCTGCACGGCCTGTCCCGCACGCTGGTGGCGAACATGATCACCGGCGTGACCCAGGGTTACGTGAAGAAGCTCGAGATCAGCGGTGTCGGTTACCGCGTTACGGCCAAGGGATCGAACCTCGAGTTCGCTCTGGGCTACAGCCACCCGATCACCGTCGAAGCCCCCGAGGGCATCACCTTCAAGGTTGAGAACCCGACCCGTTTCTCGGTCGAGGGCATCGACAAGCAGAAGGTCGGCGAGGTTGCGGCCAACATCCGCAAGCTGCGCAAGCCCGACCCGTACAAGGCCAAGGGCGTCAAGTACGAGGGCGAAGTCATCCGCCGCAAGGTCGGAAAGGCGGGTAAGTAAGCCATGGCATACGGACAGAAGATCCTTAAGGGCGACGCCTACAAGCGCGCCGCGATCAAGCGCCGTCACATTCGTATCCGCAAGCACATCTCGGGTACGGCTGAGCGGCCGCGTCTCGTTGTGACGCGCTCGAACCGCCACATCGTGGCCCAGGTCATCGACGACATCAAGGGTCACACCCTGGCGTCGGCGTCGACCCTGGACACCTCGATCCGCGGTGCCGAGGGCGACAAGTCCGCGCAGGCGAAGTCGGTCGGCGCCCTGGTCGCCGAGCGCGCCAAGGCCGCGGGCGTCGAGGCTGTCGTATTCGACCGTGGTGGCAACCAGTACGCCGGGCGCATTGCCGCCCTGGCGGACGCCGCCCGCGAAGCCGGGCTCAAGTTCTGAGCCGCTTCCGTAGCTAGCGGAAACAGAGAGAGGTAATTCCAATGGCTGGACCCCAGCGCCGCGGTGGCGGTGCCGGTGGCGGCGAGCGGCGGGACCGGAAGGGCCGTGACGGCGGCGCAGCTGCCGCCGAGAAGACCGCTTACGTTGAGCGCGTTGTCGCGATCAACCGTGTCGCCAAGGTTGTGAAGGGTGGTCGTCGCTTCAGCTTCACTGCGCTCGTCGTAGTGGGCGATGGCGATGGCACCGTCGGTGTCGGTTACGGCAAGGCCAAGGAGGTGCCGGCCGCGATCGCCAAGGGTGTTGAAGAGGCCAAGAAGCACTTCTTCAAGGTCCCCCGTATCCAGGGCACCATCCCGCACCCGATCACGGGCGAGAAGGCCGCGGGCGTCGTCCTGCTCAAGCCTGCTTCCCCCGGTACCGGCGTTATCGCCGGTGGCCCGGTGCGTGCCGTGCTCGAGTGCGCCGGCGTTCACGACATCCTGTCGAAGTCGCTCGGCTCGTCGAACGCGATCAACATCGTGCACGCGACCGTGGCGGCCCTCAAGGGCCTGCAGCGTCCCGAGGAGATCGCGGCTCGCCGTGGTCTGCCCCTCGAGGACGTCGCTCCCGCGGCTCTGCTGCGTGCGCGTGCCGGGGCTGGTGCTGCGTAATGGCACAGCTCAAGATCACGCAGACGAAGTCGTACATCGGCAGCAAGCAGAACCACCGTGACACCCTGCGTTCCCTTGGTCTCAAGGGCATCAACACGCAGGTCGTCAAGGAGGATCGTCCCGAGTTCCGCGGCATGGTGCACACCGTCCGCCACCTCGTGACGGTCGAGGAGGTCGACTGATCATGGCGGAGAACAACCCGCTCAAGATCCACAACCTCCGTCCCGCCCCGGGCGCCAAGACCGCCAAGACCCGTGTGGGTCGTGGTGAGGCGTCGAAGGGTAAGACGGCTGGTCGTGGTACCAAGGGCACGAAGGCCCGTTACCAGGTTCCGGAGCGCTTCGAGGGTGGGCAGATGCCCCTCCACATGCGTCTTCCGAAGCTCAAGGGCTTCAAGAACCCGTTCAAGGTCGAGTTCCAGGTCGTGAACCTCGACAAGCTGGCCGCCCTCTACCCCGAGGGTGGCGAGGTCACCGTCGAGGGTCTGGTGGCCAAGGGGGCCGTTCGCAAGAACAGCCTCGTCAAGGTCCTCGGTCAGGGTGAGATCACCGTGGCGCTGCAGGTGACGGTCGACGCCGTCTCCGGCTCCGCCAAGGAGAAGATCACCGCGGCCGGCGGCACCGTCACCGAGCTCGTCTGAATACCTCAGGCGTCTCGATGACTTGAGCGATCCCGACCGGGGATACCCCACAAATGGGGTATCCCCGGTTGGTCGTTCCTAGGGTGGCAGTCTCGCCGGTAAGGTGGCCTGCACTGCCAACTTTCACGGGGTGCCGCACCTGGGGCACCTTGAGCGGCAGTTGGCCGTTACGTATTCGTCTGTATCCGTCGAACCTCAAGACCGTCACCCTTGACGCAGTAGCGCGGGGGTCGCAGGAGGCACCGTGCTCACCGGCGTTCGCCCGGGCGTTCAAGACGCCCGACCTGCGCAAGAAGCTGCTCTTCACGCTGGCCATCATCGTGGTGTACCGAGTGGGTACCCACGTCCCGATCCCCGGCGTCGACTACAAGTCCGTTCAGCAGTGCGTCGACGAGGCGTCCGCGAACCAGGGCCTCTTCGGTCTGGTCAACATGTTCAGCGGCGGAGCGCTGCTGCAGATCACCATCTTCGCGCTCGGGATCATGCCGTACATCACGGCGAGCATCATCCTTCAGCTGCTGACCGTGGTCATCCCGCGCCTGGAAGCCCTCAAGAAGGAGGGCCAGGCCGGTACCGCGAAGATCACGCAGTACACCCGCTACCTGACCGTGGCGCTCGCCATCCTTCAGGGCACGGGCCTCGTCGCCACCGCCCGCAGCGGTGCGCTGTTCTCCGGCTGCACCACCGCGTCGTCCATCGTCCCGGACCGCTCGATCTTCTCCACGATCGTCATGGTCATCACCATGACCGCCGGTACGGCCGTCGTGATGTGGCTCGGTGAGCTCATCACCGACCGCGGTATCGGCAACGGCATGTCGATCCTGATGTTCATCTCGATCGCCGCCACCTTCCCGTCGGCGCTGTGGGCCATCAAGAAGCAGGGCACCCTGGCCGACGGCTGGATCGAGTTCGGCACCGTCGTCGCGGTCGGCCTGGTCATGGTCGGTCTGGTGGTCTTCGTCGAGCAGGCTCAGCGCCGTATCCCGGTTCAGTACGCGAAGCGGATGATCGGCCGCCGCGCCTACGGCGGGACGTCCACCTACATCCCGCTGAAGGTGAACCAGGCGGGTGTGATCCCCGTCATCTTCGCGTCGTCACTGCTGTACATCCCGGCTCTCATCGCGCAGTTCTCGAGCAGCGACTCCGGCTGGAAGACCTGGGTCACGCAGAATCTGACCAAGGGCGACCACCCGATTTACATCACCATGTACTTCTTGCTGATCGTTTTCTTCGCCTTCTTCTACGTCGCGATCTCCTTCAACCCCGAGGAAGTCGCCGACAACATGAAGAAGTATGGTGGCTTCATCCCGGGCATCCGGGCTGGCCGACCGACCGCTGAGTACCTCTCCTACGTACTCAACCGGATCACCTGGCCGGGTTCGCTGTACTTGGGTCTGATTGCTCTCGTCCCGACGATGGCGTTGGTTGGTTTCGGGGCAAACCAGAACTTCCCGTTCGGCGGGACCAGCATCCTGATCATCGTGGGTGTGGGTCTTGAGACGGTGAAGCAGATCGAGAGCCAGCTCCAGCAGCGCAATTACGAAGGGTTCCTCCGCTGATGCGAATCGTCCTCGTCGGGCCGCCTGGCGCCGGAAAGGGAACGCAGGCCACGCGCCTCGCCGAGAAACTGCGTGTCCCGCACATCTCCACGGGCGACCTGTTCCGCGCCAACATCAGCCAGCAGACGGACCTTGGCAAACTCGCGAAGTCCTACATGGACGCCGGCAATCTCGTCCCCGACGAGGTCACCATCGCGATGGCGAAGGACCGTATGGAACAGCCGGACGCCGTGAACGGCTTCCTGCTGGACGGCTTCCCGCGGAACGTCTCACAGGCCGAGGCGTTGGACGAGCTGCTCACCACCGAGGGCATCAAGCTGGACGCGGTGCTGGATCTGGAGGCCCCCGAGGAGGAGGTCGTCAAGCGGATCGCCGGTCGGCGCATCTGCCGTAACGACTCCTCGCACGTCTTCCACGTGACGTACAAGAAGCCGGCCAAGGAAGGCGTCTGCGACGTCTGCGGCGGCGAGCTGTACCAGCGGGACGACGACTCCGAGGCCACCGTCCGCACGCGGCTCGAGGTCTACCACACGCAGACCGAGCCGATCATCGACTACTACAAGTCGCAGGGCCTGGTCGTGACGATCGAGGCCATGGGTCCGGTGGACGAGGTCACCACTCGTGCGCTGGCCGGACTGAAGCGTGAGGGCGACGACCAGTAGTCGTCGTCCTGGTACGGCCGTGGAGTCCCGAGGGACTGCACGGCCGTACTGTTGTGTAGGTAACCGAACCAGCGAGTGACGGAGAGCGCAGGCCCCCCATGGTGCAGATCAAGACCCCCGAGCAGATCGCCAAGATGCGTGAGGCGGGACTGGTCGTCGCCGCCATCCACGCGGCCACGCGGGAGGCCGCTGTGCCAGGGGCGTCCACGAAGGACCTGGACGAGGTCGCGCGCAAGGTGCTCGCCGAGCACGGGGCGAAGTCGAACTTCCTGGGGTACGGCGGTTTCCCGGCGACGATCTGCACCTCCGTGAACGAGGTCGTGGTCCACGGCATCCCGTCCGAGGACGTGGTCCTGGCGGACGGCGACATCATCTCCATCGACTGCGGCGCGATCGTCGACGGCTGGCACGGAGACGCGGCCTACACGGCCTTCGTGGGGTCCGGTCACGCTCCTGAGCTCCTCGAGCTGTCCCGGGTGACGGAAGAGTCCATGTGGGCCGGTATCGCCGCGATGAAGCAGGGCAACCGGCTGGTGGACGTGTCGAAGGCCATCGAGACGTACATCCGCCGGCAGCCGAAGGCCGGCGGCGGGCGCTACGGGATCATCGAGGACTACGGCGGCCATGGCATCGGTACCGAGATGCACATGGACCCGCATCTGCTGAACTACGTCGACCGGCGGCGGGGGAAGGGGCCGAAGCTGGTTCCCGGGTTCTGCCTCGCGATCGAGCCGATGGTGTCGCTGGGGACGCCCAGGACCGAGGTCCTCTCCGACGACTGGACCGTCATCACGACGGACGGTACGTGGTCTTCGCACTGGGAGCACTCTGTCGCGTTGACCGTGGAGGGTCCGCTGGTGCTCACGGCTCCCGACGGGGGTAAGGCGAAGCTGGCCGAGTACGGGGTCGTCGCCGCTCCGGATCCGCTGGCCTGAGCGCCTTGCGGGGAGGGCGGTTCTGTCGTCCCCGCGTGCTTAAAGATCTCCCCTCCCGGGCATTCTTCCTCGATTCGTTTTTCCGGGTGTGCTGACGTAGACTGACTCGTCGGCTCTCGTGCACCCGCATGTCTGCATGCGCTCGCGCAGAGTCGATCAAGGTAGTCGATTCGAAGGGCGAAGCGTGGCCAAGAAGCAAGGTGCCATCGAGATCGAGGGCACTGTCGTCGAGTCTCTTCCGAACGCCATGTTCAAGGTCGAGCTCCAGAACGGCCACCAGGTCCTGGCACACATCAGCGGCAAGATGCGTATGCACTACATCCGTATCCTCCCTGACGACCGGGTCGTGGTGGAGTTGTCTCCGTACGACCTGACGCGTGGCCGGATCGTCTACCGCTACAAGTAGATCTTGCCCGCATCCCGTTTCGGCGGGGTGGTGGCACTGACCCGGAGAACCTCACTAATGAAGGTCAAGCCGAGCGTCAAGAAGATCTGCGACAAGTGCAGGGTGATCCGCCGTCACGGTCGGGTCATGGTCATCTGCGAGAACCCGCGCCACAAGCAGCGCCAGGGCTGACGCACGACCTATCCCTCTGCATCGATATCGCAGAGATTCGCGCGACGCGAGCTGAATTTGTTCATACGCAGAACCCAGGCACTCCGGTGTCTGACACCCCCGGTTCGGAGGCCGGGGACCCAGTTCGTACCTGGTACGGCGGCTGGGAACCGGTTCTGTGGAAGACCTCCGAAGATCACCAGGAGCCATTGAATGGCACGCGTTTCCGGTGTTGACATCCCGCGCGAAAAGCGCGTGGAGGTCGCCCTGACCTACGTGTTCGGTATTGGCCGTACTCTCTCCCAGCTGACGCTGGCCGAGACCGGCGTCGACCCGAACACCCGCGTTCGCGACCTCTCCGAGGAGCAGCTCGTCGCGATTCGTGAGTACGTCGACAACAACATCAAGACCGAGGGTGACCTCCGTCGCGAGGTCCAGGCCGACATCCGCCGCAAGGTGGAGATCGGTTGCTACCAGGGTCTCCGTCACCGTCGTGGTCTGCCCGTTCGCGGTCAGCGCACCAGCACGAACGCTCGTACCCGCAAGGGCCCGCGTCGCGCCATCGCCGGCAAGAAGAAGCCGGGCAAGAAGTAGTCCTCAGCGGACAACGCTTCATCAGCGGTCTTCGCTGTAGGACCGACCACCTCCCCGTAGGAGTTACTAGATGCCCCCCAAGGGTCGTCAGGGCGCTGCCAAGAAGGTGCGCCGCAAGGAAAAGAAGCACGTCGCTCATGGGCACGCCCACATCAAGAGCACGTTCAACAACACGATCGTCTCGATCACGGACCCCTCGGGCAACGTGATCTCCTGGGCCTCCGCCGGCCACGTCGGCTTCAAGGGCTCGCGCAAGTCCACCCCCTTCGCCGCGCAGATGGCCGCCGAGTCGGCCGCCCGCCGCGCGCAGGAGCACGGCATGCGCAAGGTTGACGTGTTCGTCAAGGGTCCCGGCTCCGGCCGTGAGACCGCGATCCGCTCCCTCCAGGCCACCGGCCTCGAGGTCGGCTCGATCCAGGACGTCACGCCGACCCCGCACAACGGCTGCCGTCCGCCCAAGCGCCGCCGCGTCTGACGCACGGCTGCTTGGTCTGAGGTTTTCGGGCGGTATGACTCTTCGGAGTCGTATCGCCCGTACCCTTGTAACAAATCAGGGCGTCAAATAGCGGGCGCCCCTGACAGAAGGAACGCACCATGCTGATCGCTCAGCGTCCCTCGTTGACCGAAGAGGTCGTCGACGAGTTCCGCTCCCGGTTCGTGATCGAGCCGCTGGAGCCGGGCTTCGGCTACACCCTCGGCAACTCTCTTCGCCGTACTCTCCTGTCGTCGATCCCCGGCGCTGCTGTCACCAGCATCCGCATCGACGGTGTCCTGCACGAGTTCACCACCGTGCCGGGCGTCAAGGAGGACGTCACCGACCTGATCCTCAACATCAAGCAGCTGGTCGTCTCCTCGGAGCACGACGAGCCGGTCGTGATGTACCTGCGCAAGCAGGGTCCGGGTCTGGTCACCGCCGCCGACATCGCGCCTCCGGCCGGTGTCGAGGTGCACAACCCCGACCTGGTCCTGGCCACGCTGAACGGCAAGGGCAAGCTGGAGATGGAGCTCACGGTCGAGCGTGGCCGTGGTTATGTCTCGGCCGTGCAGAACAAGCAGGTGGGCCAGGAGATCGGCCGTATTCCGGTCGACTCCATCTACTCGCCGGTTCTGAAGGTGACGTACAAGGTCGAGGCGACCCGTGTCGAGCAGCGGACCGACTTCGACAAGCTGATCGTCGATGTCGAGACCAAGCAGGCGATGCGTCCGCGTGACGCCATGGCCTCTGCCGGTAAGACGCTGGTCGAGCTGTTCGGTCTCGCCCGTGAGCTGAACATCGACGCCGAGGGCATCGACATGGGCCCGTCCCCCACGGACGCCGCCCTGGCCGCTGACCTGGCGCTGCCGATCGAGGAGCTGGAGCTCACCGTTCGGTCGTACAACTGCCTCAAGCGTGAGGGCATCCACTCCGTGGGTGAGCTCGTCGCCCGCTCCGAGGCCGACCTCCTGGACATCCGTAACTTCGGTGCGAAGTCCATCGACGAGGTCAAGGCGAAGCTGGCCGGCATGGGCCTGGCCCTCAAGGACAGCCCGCCCGGATTCGACCCGACCGCCGCCGCCGACGCCTTCGGTGCCGACGACGACGCGGACGCGGGTTTTGTGGAGACCGAGCAGTACTGATCGGTCATTGCCGGTGAGCATCCGCTCACCGGGTTCCTGACCCCGGTACCTGATACGGCCGGGGCAGACCAAGGAGAAAGAAATGCCGAAGCCCACCAAGGGTGCCCGTCTGGGCGGCAGTGCCGCGCACGAGAAGCTGCTTGTCGCGAACCTCGCGAAGGCGCTCTTCGAGCACGGCCGGATCACCACCACCGAGGCGAAGGCGCGCAAGCTGCGTCCCTACGCCGAGCGTCTGATCACCAAGGCGAAGAAGGGCGACCTTCACAACCGCCGCCAGGTGCTCCAGGTGATCACGGACAAGAGCGTCGTCCACACGCTCTTCACCGAGATCGGCCCGCGGTACGAGAACCGTCCGGGTGGCTACACCCGTATCACCAAGATCGGTAACCGCCGTGGCGACAACGCGCCCATGGCTGTCATCGAGCTGGTCGAGGCGCTGACGGTCGCGCAGGCTGCGACGGGTGAGGCCGAGGCCGCCACCAAGCGTGCCGCCAAGGACGCCGAGGCTGCTCCGGCTGCCGAGGAGACCAAGGTCGACACGACCAAGGCCGACGAGGCCGAGGACGCCGCCGAGGAGTCCAAGGACGCCTGAGGCTCCGCCTCGCGTTGACAAAGCGGGCCCGTTCCTTTCCAGGAGCGGGCCCGCTTTCGTGTTCCTGAGAGGATCTCTGTGTGAGTGACGAAGTAGAGCCCGGGTTCGTGCGGGTGCGGATGGATCTGTCGTACGACGGGAGCGAGTTCTCCGGGTGGGCCAAGCAGGCCGGGGGGCGGCGGACCGTGCAGGGGGAGGTCGAGGACGCGCTGCGTACGGTGACCCGGTCCCGGGAGACGTACGAGCTGACCGTGGCCGGGCGGACCGATGCCGGGGTGCATGCGCGGGGGCAGGTCGTGCATGTCGATCTGCCTCGGGAGGTCTGGGGTGAGCATCACGACAAGTTGCTCAAGCGGCTCGCCGGGCGGCTGTCGAAGGATGTACGGGTGTGGGCGCTCCGTGAGGCGCCCAGCGGTTTCAACGCCCGGTTCTCCGCCGTCTGGCGGCGGTACGCCTATCGCGTCACCGACAACCCCGGGGGCGTGGATCCGCTGCTGCGGAGTCATGTCCTGTGGCACGACTGGCCGCTCGACGTCGATGCGATGAACGAGGCCGCCGGGCGGCTCCTCGGGGAGCACGACTTCGCCGCCTACTGCAAGAAGCGGGAGGGTGCGACCACCATTCGTACGCTCCAGGAGCTGAGCCTGGCGCGAGGCGAGGACGGGATCATCACCGCCACGGTCCGGGCCGATGCCTTCTGCCACAACATGGTGCGTTCGCTGATCGGGGCGCTGCTGTTCGTGGGGGACGGGCACCGGGGGCCGGAGTGGCCGGGGAAGGTGCTGGCCGCGGGGGTCAGGGACTCCGCAGTGCATGTCGTACGGCCGCACGGGCTGACGCTCGAAGAAGTCGGCTACCCGGCCGACGAGTTGCTGGCCGCGCGGAACAAGGAGGCGCGGAATCGGCGCTCGCTGCCCGGGACGTCCCGTTGCGAAACCTGTTAGTTACCGCTCATTTCGCCGCAGATAGCGGACATGTCTCACCTTTCCCGGCGTAAGCCTCCATCCGACTCTTACGTCATCTACATAACGTCAGTTAATCTTTCGCAGCTCGGCCATTGGTTCGAATGGGGAGGCCGAGCACGGGTGGGGGTCGACGGGCCGGTGGGGCCCATGGGCGGTTTCTTTTTCATGAGTTCAGTGGGTCCGGTACGGACCGGGGGGCGTCGCAACGCGCGTCAGAACAGCGGACGGCGCAGGGCCGGGCGAAGTGGGAGCGCTCCACTGGGGCTGCTGCCGCTGCCGCCGACGGACAAGGAGAAGTACTCCTATGCCCGGCGGAACCTGTGGATTCTGACGATCAGTTCGCTGATCAGCTTCTGCTGCCTGGTGGTGAGTCAGTTCGAGCTGGCGAAGTCCACGCCGGTGCTGTGGATCTACACACCGCTGCTGGTCTTCACGGTCATCTACTACCTGATATCGCTCCGGGTGAATGGTTTCACCAGGGACTTCGACATCGCGTACCACAAGCGGCTGGTCCACAACTGGCGGCCCGAGGTCTATCCCACGGTCGATGTGTTCCTGCCGGTGTGCGGTGAGCCCATCGAGGTGCTGCACAACACCTGGCGGCATGTCCGGGACATGGCCGACCACTACCCGGGCGTCTGCGTCCCGTTCGTCCTCGACGACGGCGCCGACCCCCAGCTGGAGGCGATGGCCCGGGACTTCGGGTTCCGCTACGGCACCCGCGAGAACCGCGGCTGGTTCAAGAAGGCCGGCAACCTGCACTTCGGGTTCGGGCAGTCCGACGGCAAGTACATCCTCATCCTGGACGCCGACTTCACCCCGCGCGCGGACCTGCTCCAGGAGCTGCTGCCGTACATGGAGTCCGACCCGGGCATCGGCATCGTCCAGTCCCCGCAGTACTTCCGGGTGCTGGACTCGCAGAACTGGATCGAGCGCGGCGCGGGCGCCGTGCAGGAGCTGTTCTACCGGTCCGTGCAGGTCTCCCGGCAGGGCAGTGACGGCGCGATCTGCGTCGGCTCCTGTGCCGTGTACCGGCGGGCCGCGCTGGAGACCAACGGCGGTACGACGCTGATCGAGCACTCCGAGGACGTGCACACCGGCTTCGACCTGCGGGGGCTGGGCTGGGACCTGCGGTATGTGCCGGTCGCCGTCTCCACCGGAGTGTGCCCGGACACCGCCGGTGCCTTCTTCAACCAGCAGTACCGCTGGTGCTCCGGGTCGATGAGCCTGCTCGGCAGCAGGAAGTTCTGGGAGCGCAAGATCAAGCTCTCCAGCCGGCTGTGCTACATGTCCGGGTTCTTCTACTACATCCACACGGCGCTGTTCACCTTCGCGGCGCCGGTCATCCCCATCGTGCTGCTGGTGATGATGCCGGACAAGCTCCAGGTCGAGCATCTGCTCATGGTGGCGCCCAGCATCCTCTACACCACCATCGTCTTCCCGATGTGGCACAAGGCGCCCTACCGGCTGGAGGCCTGGGCCGCCCGCATGATGTACGGCTGGGCGCACGTCTTCGCCATCTGGGACATCCTGCGCAAGAACCGCATGGGCTGGCAGCCCACCGGTTCCTCCGGGGCCAAGAAGAACAAGACCCGCCGCTTCTGGATCGGCATGTGGGTCTGGAGCGGCGGCACCGCCCTGATCTGGGTGGTCGGCGCCGTGTACCGGACGTTCACCATGGACGCCCCGAACTTCGCCCTGATCCTGTCCTCCGGACTCTTCTACGCCCTCGTGGTGGCCCGTGTGCTGGTCCAGCCCCGCGAGAAGGAGGCCGTCTGATGCAGCTTCGCACCCGCACGCGCACCGCACTGACCGCCGTCCTGCTCACCGCGCTGGCCCTCAGCGGCTGCTCTGTGCTCGACGACTCGAACAACGGCTCACCGGCCGGACAGAGCGAGGGGGACGCCGATCGGTCGCAGAGCGCGGAGTCGGACCTTCCCTACGACGTCACCCCGCTGCTGAAGCCGGAGAAGAAGTACTACGGCGCCGCCCTCGACGGCGCTCCCAACTCCATGAAGGCCGTCGACGCCTACACCACGATGACCGGCAAGCAGCCGAACCTCATCGAGTACTACGCCGCCTTCGGGGACGGCTTCGACGCCAGCGGTGTGCGCAAGGCCTGGAAGGAGGGCGCCCTGACACTGATGTCCTGGGAGCCCTTCGACACCAGCATCGCGGACATCGCGGCCGGCACGTCGGACGCGTACATCAAGAAGTACGCCACGGCCGTGCGCAAGCTGAATCTCCCCGTCGTGATCGACTTCGCCGACGAGTTCAACGGCCACTGGGAGAAGTGGGGCACGAAGCACGCGACCCCCGAGGACTACGTGGCCGCCTGGCGGCACATCCACGACACGTTCATCGACGCCGGCGCCTCGAACGTGATCTGGGCCTGGTCGCCGAACATCGTCAATCCGGTCAAGAGCGTCAAGCTGAAGCCGTACTACCCGGGAGACGCCTACGTCGACTGGGTCGGGCTGATCGGCTACTGGACGATCGACGACGACAACGCCTTCGACAGCGTCTTCGGTCCCACCATCGACCAGATCCGCACCTTCACCAAGAAGCCGATGCTCCTCCTGGAGACCGCGGCCATGGCGGGTGAGCGGCGACGGGCCGACATCCGCAACCTGTTCGCGGGTGTGGAGGCCGACGACATGCTCGGCTTCATCTGGTTCAACCACAAGAAGCGTGCCGACTGGCGGTTGGAGGCGAGCCCGCTGGCCCTCCAGGAGTTCAAGCGGCTGGCCGCGGACGACCGTTTCGGCTTCGACGTACGGAAGCCGTGATGACCTCCCGACACGATCACTACACGCCGCAGCCCTACGATCCGTACGCCGACGACGACGGCAGCTGGTTCAACTCGAACGGCCGGCCGCCGCAACAGCAGTCCCAGCAGCAGGGGCACGGGTACGACGCCCAGCAGCATCCCCAGCAGCAGCAGCAGCAGCCGCCGTACTCGGCCGGCATCCCGGAACAGCCGCAGAGCGGTCACGACGACCAGCCGACGTACGCCCTGCGCACCGTGCAGTACCAGCAGGTGCCGGACGCGGACGAGGAGCCCGACTATCACATCCCCGAAACGCCGGAAGCCGGCTGGGACATGGCCACGAGCCGGCGGCGGGCCTGGGTCAGCCGGGCCGTGCTGCTGTGCATCATGCTCGTCCAGGCGGCGCTGTCGCTGCGGCTGGCCAACACGGCGTTCCAGGACGAGGCGCTGTACCTGGCGGCCGGCCACGCCGAGCTGGACCACCTCCTCAACGGCACCGATCTGCCGCGCGACTACGCCGCGTACTTCTCCGGCTCCCCGCAGCTGTACCCGGTGCTCGCCGCGATGGCCGACGCCAAGTTCGGGCTGGCCGGGGCGCGTTGTCTGAGCCTGTTCTTCATGCTCTGCACCACCGGGTTGCTGTACTCGTTCAGCCGGCGGCTGTTCAACGAACGGGCCGCGCTGGCCGGTACCGCGCTCTACGCGGTGCTCCAGTCGACCGTCGTCATGGGCTACTTCGCCACGTACGACGCGGCCGCGGTGTTCCTGCTGGCCCTGACGACCTGGATCGTCGTGCGCACCGACCGGGCGCCCGTCCTCGCCGTGTTGCTGGCCGCGCCCGTCGCGGTCCTGGCGGTCGGGGTGAAGTACGCGTCCGCGCTGTATCTGCCGACGATCATCGTGCTCGCGCTGCTCACGGCGTGGCCGCACAAGGGCCGCAAGGCGTTCGCGCGGATGGTGCTGCTCGCGCTCGGCATCGGCGCCCTGGTCGCCGTCGGTATGTACACCACCGACCTGATGGACGGTGTGCGGCAGACCACCACCAACCGTGCCCATGGCACCGACACCACCGAGTTCCTGCTGGAACAGTCCGCCAAGTGGGGCGGGCTGATGTTCCTGGCCGCCGTCGGCGGCGCGATCTCGTACGTGCGGCGCAGCCGGATGAACGAGTCGCCGCTGGCCCTGCGATTGGGCAACCCCGGCTGGCGCTGGCGGGCCCTGCTCGGTCTGCTGCTGTGCGGCACGGCCGTGCTGGCACCGGCGTACCAGGTCCATCTGGGGACCGTGGTCTCGCTGTTCAAGCACGTCGGCTTCGGTCTGCTCTTCGCCGCGCCGATGGCCGGTGTGGGGGTGACCCGGCTGGTGGGTGCGCACTTCCGCTATCCCCAGCTCGGCATCATGCTCTGGACGGCCATGCTGTGCCTGGGCATCCAGCAGGCCGACTGGCGCTTCGACGTCTGGCCCAACTCCTCGAAGATGATCAGTGCCATCGAGTCCCATGTGGACCGCAAGGGCAACTACCTCGCCTCGACGCCCGAGGTGCCCGTCTACTACCTGTACGACAAGTCCGGCCACAACCAGTGGCACAGCCTTTTCGGCATGGAGTACAAGGACGCGAAGGGCAAGTACTACACCGGCGACGGCGCCTACAAGGCGGCGGTCAAGGACGGCGACTTCGACCTGATCGTCCTCGACGGGCTCACCAATCCGCGGGTGGACGACATCGTCGCCGCCGCGGTCAAGGGCAACTCGCACTACCGGCTGCTGGCCGAGATCCCGTTCCGCAACGCGAACGGCACGAGCGAGTACCGCATCTGGATCAAGACCTCCTGAGCACCTCCGCGCCGAGGTAGAAAGGCCGTACTCATGCGGCTCACTGTCATCGGCACCGGCTACCTCGGTGCCACCCACGCCGCCTGCATGGCCGAGCTCGGTCATGAGGTGGTCGGCGTCGACGTCGACCCGGACAAGATCGCCGCGCTGCGGGCCGGCCAGGTGCCGTTCCATGAGCCCGGGCTGCCCGAGCTGATCCGGAAGCACACGGCGACCGGGCGACTGAGGTTCACCACCGACCACACGGAGGCCGGGGCCTTCGGCGAGGTGCACTTCGTGTGTGTCGGCACCCCGCAGCGCAAGGACTCCGAGGGCGCCGACCTCACCTATGTCGACGCGGCTTTCGCGGCGATCGCCGAGCACGCGGCCGAGGACTCGCTGCTGGTCGGCAAGTCGACCGTGCCGGTGGGCACGGCGGAGCGGCTCGCCGGGACGCTGGGCGTCGAGGTCGCCTGGAACCCGGAGTTCCTGCGGGAGGGCTTCGCCGTCGAGGACACGCTGCGGCCCGACCGGCTGGTGATCGGTGTCCGATCCGCACATGCGGAAACGATCCTCCGCAAGGTGTACGAGCCCGTCCTGGAGGCCGGCACCCCGCTGGTCACCGCCGACTTCCCGACCGCCGAACTGGTCAAGACGGCCGCCAACGCCTTCCTCGCCACCAAGATCTCCTTCATCAACGCGATGGCCGAGCTCTGTGAGGCGGCCGGCGGCGACGTCGGCGTCCTGGCCCAGGCCATCGGCCACGACGACCGGATCGGGAAGAAGTTCCTGCGGGCCGGCGTCGGCTTCGGCGGTGGCTGTCTGCCCAAGGACATCCGCGCCTTCGCGCACCGCGCCGACGAGCTGGGGGTCTCGCTGGCGTTCCTGCGCGAGGTGGACGCGATCAACATGCGCCGTCGCGACAAGGTTGTCGAGCTGGCGCGGGAGCTGTGCGGAGGTGCGGTGCTGGGGGCCCGTATCGCCGTACTGGGCGCGGCGTTCAAACCGGACTCGGACGACATCCGGGACTCGCCCGCGCTCAACGTGGCCGCCCGTCTGCGCCTGGACGGCGCCGACGTCACGGTCTACGACCCCGAGGCGCTGGACAACGCCCGCAAGGCGTTCCCGCTCCTCGGATACGCGCTGTCGGCCGAGGAGGCGCTCAGGGGAGCCGACCTCGTGCTGCATCTGACCGAGTGGCCGCAGTTCCGGGAGATCGACCCGGAGCGGGCCGCGTCGCTGGTGGCCCGTCCGCTGATCGTGGACGGCCGGGGGGCGCTCGACGGGGACCGCTGGTCCGCGGCGGGCTGGCACTTCCGCGCGCTGGGCAGGCCCGCGCCGGTTGAGGAGAGGCCCCTTCAGGGCCTCTAGGGGAGGGAACGGAAAGACATGACGGCCAACGACAGACACGGCGGTGTACCGGTCACCATCGTGATGCCGACGTACAACGAGGCGGCGAACCTGCCCAGGATGGCCGAGCTGGTCCTCGGTCTGCCGATCGACGGGCTGCATCTGAAGATCGTCGACGACTCCAGCCCGGACGGGACGGGGCGGATCGCCGATGAGCTCGCGGAGAAGTACAACGCGGACCAGGCTCACGGGCGGCGCCGGATGAGCGTGCTGCACCGCACCGAGAAGGACGGCCTCGGGCGCGCGTACGTCGCGGGCATGAGCGCCGCGCTCGCCGAGGGCGCCGAGTACGTCATCCAGATGGACGCCGACGGCAGCCACCCCGTCGAGGCGGTGCCGCGGATGCTCGGCACGGCCGTGGCCTCCGGCGTCGGCCTGGTCGTCGGCAGCCGGTACGTCGAGGGCGGCTCGCTGGACGAGGAGTGGGGCCGGCACCGCGTCCTGCTGTCCCGCTTCGCCAACCGCTACGCCCGGACCGTGCTCGGCACGAAGATCCGGGACATCACGGCCGGCTTCAACCTGTGGTCGGCCGCCACGCTGCGTGACGTGGATCTGGCGACCCTGGACAGCGCCGGCTACAGCTTCCAGGTCGAGCTGAAGTTCAAGGCCGTCCGGGCCGGGCACAGCGCCGTCGAGATCCCGATCCGCTTCGAGGAGCGCACCGAGGGCGTCTCCAAGATGAACCTCTCGACGCAGATCGAGTCGGCGCTGGTGCCGCTGCGGCTGCGGATGCGCAACCGGCGCAGCTGAGCGGCCGGGACCGGGATCCGCCGGCCTGCGGGGGCCGGCGGATCGACGCGCTCGCTACTCGTTCGCCGCGGCCGACGCCTGGGCCTCGCCGCGGCGCCGGATCTGGCGGAAGGTGAACTCGGCCAGGTCGTCGCCGGTGGAGAAGACCTGCGTGCTCTTCTCCGTGACGTTCTTGCCGTTGGTGAAGCCGGCGGTCGTGAAGTAGGCGTAGCGGCCGTAGGAGTTGGTCGTCGTACGGCAGATCGCGGAGTCGCAGAAGGACTTCACGCCGCTGCCGGACAGGGACCGCACGACGCTCTTGTCGTCGGCCTGGGTCTTGACCTTGGTCGCCTGTGCCTCGGTGTCGAAGACGGCCACGCCGACCGTCACCGCGACGCCGTCCTTGACATACGTCACCCGCATCAGGCGCGTGCAGTCGTTGGCGTCGAGGATCTTCGGCAGGGTGCCCTGGGCGACCGAGGCGCACTTCTTGGTGTCGGTCGTCGGGCCCTTCTTGTAGACCGTCTCGCCCATGGTCAGCTGCGTGCCCGGGAAGAGGATGTCCGCGCCGATCGGGGCGGTGTCCTTGGTCTTGCTGGAGACGAACTCCTTCGGGTCCAGCGGCGGCGGGGCGCTGGTCGGCGCGAAGGACGGGGCCGTGGCGGACTGGCTCGGGATGTCCGCGGTCGCGGGCAGCGAGGACGCGGTGGACGCCTCACTGTCCCCGTTCGCCGACACCACGGCCACGGCCACGGCGGTGCCTATCGCCACGGTGGCGAGGGCGCCACCGCCGATGAACAGCAGCCTGCGGCGTTTGTTGCGGGTCTCCGACGCCTCGGCGAGCGCGGCCCAGTCCGGGGTCGGGCCGTCACCGCTGCCGGTCCACGGCTGCTGGGAATTCGGTTTCCAGGGATCCCACTGGGACGGGGGTCCCCCCTGCTGCCCAAAGCTCATGGGGCGCATCTTAGACGGGGGGCGGGAGGGGCCGGTGCGCGTACTCGTTTTGACCCGTCCGGGGCAGCGCGAGTACTCTTGCCGATTGTTATGCGTATTGGCTTGGTCGCTCTCAGGCGAGAGGCCCTTACGTAGGTTCCCTGGAGCAGTTACCAGTGGGCGGCATACGGGCATCGGTCCCGGCACTGTCGTCCCCAGCTGCACGATCGCTTCAGTGATGCCATGTGTCAGCACCCATCCACTGAAGAAGAAGGCTGCGAAGTGCGTACGTACAGCCCCAAGCCCGGCGATGTGACTCGCCAGTGGCACGTCATTGACGCTCAGGACATCGTCCTGGGCCGTCTGGCTACCACTGCCGCGAACCTCCTCCGTGGCAAGCACAAGCCGACCTATGCCCCGCACATGGACATGGGCGACTTCGTCATCATCATCAACGCCGACAAGGTTCACCTGTCCGGCAACAAGAAGACCCAGAAGCTGGCGTACCGCCACTCCGGGTACCCGGGTGGTCTGCGCTCCGTCCGTTACGACGAGCTGCTGGCGAAGAACCCCGAGAAGGCCGTCGAGAAGGCCATCAAGGGCATGATCCCCAAGAACACCCTGGGCCGTCAGATGCTCTCGAAGCTGAAGGTCTACTCGGGCGACCAGCACCCCCACGCTGCTCAGCAGCCGGTGCCGTTCGAGATCACCCAGGTCGCGCAGTAGTTCCGGCCACACCCCTAAACAGAAAAGAATCTGAGGAGAACCGTGGCCGAGACCACCGTTGAGCAGCCGGTCGAAGAGACCGAGACCGAGCTCGTCGACATGGAGAGCTACACCACCGAGTCCGAGGTCCCCGTCGAGGGCGAGTACACCTCGGAGTCCCTCGCCGGCCGCTTCGGCGACCCGCAGCCGGCCGCCGGCCTGGGCCGTCGCAAGAACGCCATCGCCCGCGTCCGGATCGTCCCGGGCACCGGCAAGTGGAAGATCAACGGTCGCACCCTTGAGGACTACTTCCCCAACAAGGTGCACCAGCAGGAAGTCAACGAGCCCTTCAAGGTGCTCGAGCTCGAGGGCCGCTACGACGTCATCGCCCGCATCGCGGGTGGCGGTGTCTCCGGCCAGGCCGGCGCCCTGCGCCTCGGCGTGGCCCGCGCGCTGAACGAGGCCGACGTGGACAACAACCGCGGCGCCCTCAAGAAGGCCGGCTTCCTCCGCCGCGACGACCGTGCGGTCGAGCGCAAGAAGGCCGGTCTCAAGAAGGCCCGCAAGGCCCCGCAGTACAGCAAGCGTTAAGCTTCGCTGCCTGCAGCTCGTACTCGCACGTCAGCAGTACGTCCGAACGCCCCGGCGGCACGCCACAGTGCCGCCGGGGCGTTCGTTTATCACAGCCTTAGGCGTATAACGGCACAAGACGTTCTCAGACTTGTGCGATCGGATGATCTCCGAGTGGCAGCGCTCTTTCAGGAGGACAAGTGGGACGACTCTTCGGCACGGACGGCGTGCGCGGCGTCGCCAACGCGGACCTGACGGCCGAGATGGCCCTGGGTCTGTCGGTAGCGGCGGCCCACGTACTGGCCGAGGCGGGTACCTTCGCGGGCCACCGGGCGACGGCGGTGGTCGGACGGGATCCGCGCGCGTCCGGGGAGTTCCTGGAGGCCGCCGTGGTCGCGGGCCTCGCGAGCGCCGGTATCGACGTCCTGCGGGTCGGCGTCCTGCCGACCCCGGCCGTGGCCTACCTCACGGGCGCCCTCGGTGCCGACCTCGGCGTCATGCTGTCCGCCAGCCACAACGCCATGCCCGACAACGGCATCAAGTTCCTCGCCCGCGGCGGGCACAAGCTCGACGACGAGCTGGAGGAGCGGATCGAGGCGGTCTACGAGTCCCACCGGCACGGCGAGCCCTGGGACCGTCCGACGGGTTCGGGCGTGGGGCGCGTCCGTGAGTACCTGGAGGGCTTCGACCGGTACGTCGCCCATCTCATCGGCGTCCTCCCGAACCGGCTCGAAGGCCTGAAGATCGTCCTCGACGAGGCGCACGGTGCCGCCGCGCGGGTCTCGCCGGAGGCGTTCACGCGGGCCGGGGCCGAAGTGATCACCATCGGTGCGTCGCCGGACGGGCTCAACATCAACGACGGGTGCGGCTCGACCCACCTCGGCCTGCTGAAGGCCGCCGTCGTGGAGCACGGGGCCGACTTCGGCATCGCGCACGACGGGGACGCCGACCGCTGCCTCGCCGTGGACCACACCGGCGAAGAGGTGGACGGCGACCAGATCATGGCCGTCATCGCGCTGGCGATGCGGGAACGCTCCGCGCTGCGGGCCGACACCGTCGTCGCGACCGTCATGTCGAACCTCGGGTTCAAGCTGGCGATGGAGCGGGAGGGGATTCGCCTCATCCAGACGGCGGTGGGTGACCGGTATGTGCTGGAGGCGATGAAGGAGCACGGGTACGCGCTCGGTGGCGAGCAGTCCGGGCACGTCATCATCCTGGATCACGCCACGACCGGTGACGGGACGCTGACGGGGCTCATGCTCGCGGCCCGGGTCGCGGCCACCGGGCGGTCGTTGCGGGAGCTCGCGTCGGTGATGCAGCGGCTGCCGCAGGTGCTCATCAATGTGCCGGACGTGGATCGTGCGCGGGTGGGGACCTCGGGGGAGCTGGCGGCGGCGGTTGCCGAGGCCGAGCGGGAACTCGGGTCCACCGGGCGGGTGTTGTTGCGGCCGTCGGGTACGGAGCCGTTGGTCCGGGTGATGGTCGAGGCGGCGGATATCGATCAGGCTCGGTCTGTGGCCGGGCGGTTGGCCGATGCGGTGAAGTCGGCGCTGGGTTAGGGCGCCGGGTTCGGGGTGGGGGGTTCTGTGTGTTGCGGGCTGCGGGTTGTTCGTGGCTGGTCGCGCAGTTCCCCGCGCCCCTAGGTGGGTTTGCGCCAGAGCCATTTCTGGAAGAGCAGGGTGGTTGTGCCTGCCAGGACGATGCCCAGGAGGTTCAGCAGGAGCTGTTCTGTTGAACCCCAGGCCTGTTTGTACTGGTTGAAGCTGAAGGCGACGGCGGCGTTCGCGGCCGCTGGGACCGTGGTCACCGAGATCGCGACGCCGACCAGGGCGCCGGACTTGGCCGAGGTCAGGGACAGGGTGCCCGCGCAGCCGGCGAGGACGGCCACGACGAAGGAGAACCAGTCGGGCCGGTAGATGAAGTTGGTGTTGGGGCGCGTGGCGTCCAACTGCTCGGTGCTGAAGAGGTTCACCGAGTCCATGAAGTAGCTGAAGCCGACCGTCACCAGCATGGCCACCGCGAAGCCCACCAGCAGCGCGATCAGGGAGCGCAGCGCCAGTCTGGGGTGGCGTTGGACGATCGCCGTGCTGAACGCGGCCAGGGGGCCGAACTCCGGGCCCACCGCCATCGCGCCCACGATCAGGATCGCGTTGTCGAGGACCACACCGCAGGCGGCGATCATCGTGGCCAGCGTGATGAAGGCGATGTAGGTGATGGAGAGCGTCGACTCCTCGTGGGTCGCGTCCGTGAGGTGCTCCCACAGGACCGCGTCCGCGCCCTCGCCCGGTGCCTCCTTCTCGGCGTCGTCGGCGCGCTCGGACAGCGACAGGTCGATGTTCTCGACGGCGATGGAGCCGGTCTTGTCCAGGTCCAACTCGCGTAGTACGCCGATGAGTTCGTCGCCGGCCTCGCGGGCGACGTCGCACATCACGACGTCCCCGGCGGGGTTGCGGGCGGCGCCCGGCAGCACGACCAGGTGCGTGGTGCCGACCGTCTTCTCGATCAGCCGGACCACGTCGTCGGTCTTCTCGGCCGGGGTGATCAGGCGCAGATGCAGCATGACGCCTTTTTACAGGCAACAGGCCCGGTACGGGAGTTCACAGCTTGCGCAGGCGCAGGCGTTGGACCTTGTGGTCGGGGCCCTTGCGGACGACGAGGGTGGCGCGGCCGCGGGTGGGGGCGATGTTCTCGATCAGGTTGGGCTTGTTGATGGTGCGCCACTGGGTGCGGGCGTAGTCGAGGGCCTCCTCCTCCGACACCTGCGTCCACTTGCGGAAGTAGGAGTCGGGGTTCTGGAAGGCCGTCTCGCGCAGCTTCTTGAAGCGGTTGAGGTACCAGCGCTCGACGTCCTCGGGGCCGGCGTCGATGTAGACACTGAAGTCGAAGTAGTCGGCGAGGCCGACGCGGGTGCGGCCGTCCTTGCCGGGGAGGGCGGGCTGAAGGACGTTGAGGCCCTCGACGATCAGGATGTCCGGGCGGCGCACGACGAGCTTCTCGCCGGGGACGATGTCGTAGATGAGGTGGGAGTAGACGGGGGCCGTCACCTCGTCCTTGCCCGCCTTGATGTCGGCGACGAAACGGGTCAGGGCCCGTCGGTCGTACGACTCGGGGAAACCCTTCCTCGACATCAGACCGCGGGCCTGCAACTCCTTGGTCGGCAGCAGGAAGCCGTCCGTCGTCACACGCTCGACGCGCGGGTGCTCGGGCCAGCGGGAGAGCAGGGCCTGCAGGAGCCGGGCGACCGTGGACTTGCCGCCGGCCACCGAGCCCGCGACCCCTATGACGAAGGGGGTGCCGGACTGGGCGCCCTGTTCGCCGAGGAAGGTGTTCAGCGCCCCTCTGAGCCCGTCCGTGGCGCCGATGTAGAGATTGAGGAGCCGTGACAGCGGCAGATAGATGTCGCGCACCTCGTCGAGGTCGATGACATCGCCCAGACCGCGCAGCTTCTCGACCTCCTCGGCGGTGAGCGGCAGCGGCGTCTTGTGGCGCAGCGCGCTCCACTCGGCGCGGGTGAGGTCGACGTAGGGAGTCGCCTCCGGCTTGTGCCGGTGGGCGCTCCGGGGGATCGAGGAGACCGGAGAGATCACAGTCCATTGTTAACGGAGTTTGAACGCGATGGCGGGTGGGGTCCGTCACGCGGTGGTCCCCCGGAGCGCGGCAGGGGGCTCGTAACGGCCGTGGGATTTCCGATTTCGGGCAGGCTTCGGCCGGTTCGGACACTGTTCAGACGGGGTTTCGCCTTTAGGCTGCGGCGCATGTGCGGAATCGTGGGTTACGTGGGGTCGCAGCCGGCGCTCGAAGTCGTGATGGCCGGACTGAAGCGGCTGGAGTACCGGGGGTACGACTCGGCGGGTGTCGCCGTGCTGGCGGACGGGGGGCTGGCGGCCGCCAAGAAGGCGGGCAAGCTCGTCAACCTCGAGAAGGAACTGGTGGACCGGCCCCTGCCCACCGGCGGGACGGGCATCGGCCACACCCGGTGGGCCACCCACGGCGCCCCGACGGACGCGAACGCGCATCCCCATCTGGACAACGCGGGCCGGGTCTCGGTCGTCCACAACGGGATCATCGAGAACTTCGCCGCGCTGCGGGCCGAGCTGACGGAGCGCGGGCATGTGCTGTCCTCCGAGACGGACACGGAGGTCGTCGCGCATCTGCTGGCGGAGGAGTTCTCCGTGACGGGGGATCTCGCGGAGGCGATGCGGCTGGTGTGCCGGCGGCTGGACGGTGCGTTCACGCTGGTCGCGGTGCACGCGGACGAGCCGGACGTGGTGGTGGGGGCGCGGCGGAACTCGCCGTTGGTGGTGGGCGTGGGGGAGGGGGAGGCGTTCCTGGCCTCCGATGTCGCCGCGTTCATCGCCCACACCCGGTCGGCGGTCGAGCTGGGCCAGGACCAGGTGGTGGAGCTGCGCCGGGACGGGGTGACGGTGACGGGCTTCGACGGCCGTCCGGCGGAGGTCAGGTCGTACCACGTGGACTGGGACGCGTCCGCCGCGGAGAAGGGCGGCTACGACTACTTCATGCTCAAGGAGATCGCCGAGCAGCCGAAGGCGGTCGCGGACACCCTGCTGGGACGCATCGACGCGGCCGGTTCCCTCACGCTGGACGAGGTGCGGATCAGCGCGTCCGAGCTGCGTGAGGTGGACAAGGTGGTGATCGTGGCGTGCGGTACGGCCTTCCACGCGGGGCTGATCGCCAAGTACGCCATCGAGCACTGGACCCGGATCCCCTGCGAGGTGGAGCTGGCGAGCGAGTTCCGCTACCGGGACCCGATCCTGGGGGCGCGGTCCCTGGTGATCGCCATCTCGCAGTCCGGGGAGACCATGGACACGCTGATGGCGCTGCGGCATGCGCGGGAGCAGGGCTCGAAGGTGCTGGCGATCTGCAACACCAACGGTTCCACGATCCCTCGTGAGTCGGACGCGGTGCTGTACACGCACGCGGGGCCCGAGGTGGCGGTCGCGTCGACGAAGGCGTTCCTGACGCAGTTGGTGGCCTGCTATCTGGTGGCCCTCTACCTGGGCCAGGTGCGGGGCACCAAGTGGGGCGACGAGATCTCCGCCGTCATCCGGGACCTGTCGCATATCTCCGGCGAGGTGGAGCGGGTGCTGGAGACCATGGAGCCGGTACGTGCCCTGGCCAGGTCGCTGGCCTCGAAGGACACGGTCCTCTTCCTCGGGCGGCACGTGGGGTATCCGGTGGCGCTGGAGGGGGCGCTGAAGCTGAAGGAACTCGCCTACATGCACGCCGAGGGCTTCGCGGCGGGCGAGCTGAAGCACGGGCCGATCGCGCTGATCGAGGAGGACCTGCCCGTGGTGGTGGTCGTGCCGTCGCCGCGGGGCCGGTCCGTGCTGCACGACAAGATCGTGTCCAACATCCAGGAGATCAGGGCCCGGGGTGCGCGGACGATCGTGATCGCCGAGGAGGGGGACGAGGCGGTGGTCCCGTACGCGGACCATCTGATCCGCATCCCGGCCACGCCCACGTTGCTGCAACCGCTGGTGGCGACAGTGCCGTTGCAGGTCTTCGCGTGCGAGCTGGCCACGGCTCGGGGCAACGAGGTGGACCAGCCCCGGAACCTGGCCAAGTCGGTGACGGTGGAGTAGGGGGCGAGGGGAGCCCCCCTTAAGGTGCTGCGCATGAGCATCATCGGTGTCGGGATCGACGTGGCGGAGATCGAGCGGTTCGCGGCGTCGTTGGAGCGCACACCCGGGATGGCGCGGCGGCTGTTTCTCGACAGTGAGCTGTGGTTGCCCAGCGGGGAGCGGCGGGGGGTCGCCTCGCTCGCCGCCCGGTTCGCCGCCAAGGAGGCTCTGGCCAAGGCGCTCGGGGCGCCTGCCGGGCTGCACTGGACCGACGCCGAGGTGTACGTCGAGGACAGTGGGCAGCCGAGGCTGCGGGTCACCGGGACGGTGGCGGCGCGGGCCGCGCAGCTCGGGGTGCGGTCCTGGCATGTGTCGCTCAGCCATGACGCGGGGGTGGCCTCCGCCGTGGTGGTGGCGGAGGGATAGGCGGAGCCCACCCCTCGCGGCGGACCGCGGCTAGCAGATGGTCTGTGTGGTGTTGACGCGTGTGATGTTGCGGAACGTCGTGTTCGTGCCGCAGGGGCTCTCGCGGATCGACGAGTTCGTCACCGTGAGGTTCTGGACGGTGATGTTGTCGTTGTTGGGGAACTCCGAGCGGGCCGCGAGGCGCAGTTCGCCGCCGCCGGTGATGGTGCCGCTCTGGGCGGCGAGGCTGACGTTGTAGCAGTTCTCGATCAGGACCGAGTTGTTGCCGGTGTTCGTGAGCGTGACCTTGTCGATGACCGCCCCGCCGCTCTCCGAGACGCAGAAGACGCCCCTGCCGCCGCCTCGCGCGATCACCTCTCCGACGCGGATGTTGGTGGGGTACGAGCTGCCCACCCGGCCGTTGCGGTTGGCCATGCGGAAGGCGGCGTACCCCGTGCCGGTGCCGGCGTTCTCCGCGTCGACCCTGGTGACCGTCGCGTTGATCGTCTGGTTGAGGAGGAGGCCGGACTCGCCGACGTTGCGCGCGGTCACGGTGCCGATGGTCAGGCCGTCCACGCCGTAGGTCTCCACCGCGTGGCTCGACGCGCCGGACACGTACACGTTGTCGATGCGGACGTTCCGCGTCCATTGCGAGGTGTCGCCGCGGTTGTCGATGCGGACGCCGAGCCCGGCCGACAGGCGCATGTCGAGCTGGCCGAGGGTCGCGTTCTGGACGTTGCGCAGGAAGACGCCGTAGAGCGGGCTGCCGGTGAGGTTGAGGTGCTGGACCTCGATGTCGCGGGTGCCGCGGGAGTAGACGGGGGCCTGGTCGCCGCTGCCCGTGCCGGTGACGTTGATCGTGCCGCAGACGTCGAGGACCGTGTAGCTGGGCAGGGAGATGCGGGAGCCGGCCGGCATCGAGCCCGAGCCGCGTACGACGACCCGTTCCTTCGCCGTGCGGCCCGACGTCAGGCTGTTGACCGCCGCCTGGGCCGCGGCGCGCAGGTCCGTGCCGGTGTAGAGCGTCGTGCTGCCGCGGCGGGCCGTCCAGGTGCCGCCGTTCAGGACGGCCTCGGCCTGGTAGGAGCCCTCGCCGCAGGCCGCGGCGGCGGCCTGGGGAGCGGTGGTGGCGGTGATGCCCGCCGTCATGAGGGCGGCGGCTGCGGTGCCGGCGATCAGTGCGGCTCTGCTTCGCATGGGGGTCCGTCCTGTGTGTCGAACCAATTCGACTGAATCGATTCATGCCGTGGGGAGGGGGGATTTTGGCAAAGGCGCGGTAAAGCGTCAATGGCTGCGGCGAGGTTCGTCACGCTCGGGGGAGACTCGGACCCATGCGTAGTGCGTACAGCGTGGAGACGGTCAGGGCGGCCGAGCGGGAGCTCATGGCACGGCTGCCGGAGGGAGCGTTGATGCAGCGGGCGGCCGCCGGACTCGCCGCCGCCTGCGCCGACCTGCTGGGGCGGGTGTACGGCAGCCGGATCGTGCTGCTGGTCGGCAGCGGTGACAACGGCGGGGACGCCCTGTACGCCGGGGCCCGGCTCGCACGGCGGGGCGCCGGCGTCACCGCGGTGCTGCTCGCGCCGGAGCGGGCCCATGCCGAAGGGCTCGCGGCGCTGCGGCGGGCGGGGGGCGCGGTGGCGGGCGTCGAGGGGGCCGAGGACCTGATCCCGCGGGCCGACCTCGTCCTCGACGGCATCGTCGGGATCGGCGGGAAGGGCGGACTGCGGCCGGACGCGGCCCGGCTCGCCCCGGTGGTCGAGACGTCGCGCGCCGCCGTCGTCGCCGTCGACCTGCCCAGCGGCGTCGACGCCGACACCGGGGAGGTGCGCGGGGCCGCGATCCGCGCCGACCTGACCGTCACCTTCGGCACCCACAAGCCGGGGCTGCTGGTGGACCCGGCCCGGGAGTACGCCGGGTCCGTGCGGCTCGTGGACATCGGGCTGGCGCTGCCCGTCGAGGCGGAGCTGGAGGCGTTGCAGCACGCGGACGTGGCCCGGCTGCTGCCGGTGCCGACGGGGGAGAGCGACAAGTACCGGCGAGGGGTCGTGGGGATCGCCGCCGGCTCCGCCCGCTATCCGGGTGCGGCCGTGCTCGCCGTGGCGGGCGCGCTGCGGGGCGGCGCGGGGGCGGTGCGCTACGTCGGGCCCGCCGGGGACGCCGTCATCGCCCGCTTTCCCGAGACGCTGGTGTCGGACCAGGGGCCGAAGCGGGCGGGGCGGGTGCAGGCGTGGGTCGTCGGGCCCGGGGCGGGGGACGACGCGGCGAGCGTGGCTGAGGTGCTGGCCGCGGATGTGCCGGTGCTGATCGACGCGGACGGGCTGCGGCTGGCGGACGCCGGTGCCGTGCGGGGACGCCGCGCGCCGACGCTGATGACGCCGCACGCCGGGGAGGCGGCGGCGCTGCTGGGGGTGGCGCGGGAGTCGGTCGAGGAGGCCCGGCTGGAGTCCGTACGGGAGTTGGCGGGGCGGTACGGGGCGACGGTGCTGCTCAAGGGGTCGACGACATTGGTCGCGGACTCCGGGGGCGGGGCGGTGCGGGTGAACCCGACGGGGACCGCGTGGCTGGCCACGGCGGGGAGCGGGGACGTGCTGTCGGGCCTGGCGGGATCGCTGCTCGCGGCCGGGCTCTCCGCGGTGGACGCGGGAAGCGCGGCGGCGTATCTGCACGGGCTCGCGGGGCGGTTCGCGGCCGACGGGGCGCCGGTGGGAGCGCATGACGTGGCGGACGGGATCCGGGGGGCCTGGAGGGACGTGCGGGCCGGGTGACCGGGGCTGCGTAGCGTACGTACGAGTGACCTCCCCGCGTGGTACCCCCTGTCCTCGCGGGGCCCACGTTTCTCTGATCGCATGATCAGCAGACATATCGCCCGCCGGGGCGTCACGGCGCTCCTCGTGGCCGCCACCGTGCTGCCCGCCGGAACCGCCTCCGCCGCGCCCCCGCCGCCCGCCCCCGGCTCCGAGGCCGAACTCGTCCCCGGCGAGTACCAGCCCTGGCAGATCGACAGCCCCGACCAGGCCCTCGCGCCGCGGGTGTACGAGCCCACCGCCCAGGAGGATGCCGTCGAACCGGCGCAGGCCGCTCCGGGGGCGTACGACCTGGTCGAGTATGTGCCGCTCGCCGACGCCGTCGCCCGGGTCTCGTGCACCACCTCACGCGGGCCCTATCAGCGGCAGGTCGAGCGGTGGCTGAAGCTGAAGGTGGACGGGAAGCAGTCCAAGGCCGACTGCAAGGCCATCCGGGCTTTCCAGGTCAAGCAGAAGATCAAGCCCGCCATCGGGTTCGCGGGGCCGGTCACCTGGTCCCGGATGCAGTACCTGTCCGCGAAGAAGAACCCCAACGCCGCCAAGAAGTGCCCGGTCCGCACGTACCGCGTCGCCTGTGTCGATCTCGACCGGCAGATCACCTGGGTGCAGAAGGGCAAGAAGGTCGTCTTCGGGCCGGTGCCCATGCGGAGCGGACGGGCCGGGTACAAGACCCGTACGGGCTGGTTCAAGGTCTACTGGAAGCACAAGAACCATGTGTCCACGCTCTACCACCAGCCCATGCCCTACGCGCAGTTCTTCAGCGGCGGCCAGGCCTTCCACGCCGTCTACGGCAGCATCTTCACCACCGTCGGCTCGATGGGCTGCGTCAATCTGCGGCTCGGGGACGCGCGCAGGCTGTGGGGCGTGCTGAGGAAGGGCGACCGGGTCTATGTCTGGGGGCGGCGACCGGGAGCATAGGCGTCCGCGGGGACTGTCGGACCCCTCTGAGAGACTGGGGGCGCCATGAGTGAGACACCTGCCCCGCGGAGCGCGCCCCTGCGCGCCCGCGCCGAGATCGACCTGGCCGCCCTGCGGGCCAATGTGCGGGCCCTGCGCGCCCTCGCGCCGGGCGCGGCCCTGATGGCCGTGGTCAAGTCCGACGCGTACGGCCACGGGGCGGTGCCGTGCGCCCGCGCGGCCGTCGAGGCGGGGGCGACCTGGCTGGGCACGGCGACGCCCGAGGAGGCCCTCGAGCTGCGGCGCGAGGGCCTGCGCGACGTCCGCGTCATGTGCTGGCTCTGGACCCCGGGCGGACCCTGGAGGGAGGCCGTCGAGGCCGACCTCGACGTCTCCGTCAGCGGGATGTGGGCCCTGGACGAGGTCGTCGCGGCCGCCCGGGAGGCCGGTGTCCCCGCGCGCGTGCAGCTCAAGGCCGACACCGGCCTGGGGCGGAACGGCTGCCAGCCGGGGGACGACTGGGCCGAGCTGGTCGCCCACGCCCTGCGGGCCGAGGAAGCGGGCCTCCTGCGCGTCACCGGACTCTGGTCGCACTTCGCCTGCGCCGACGAACCCGGGCACCCCTCCATCGCCGCCCAGCTCACCCTGTTCCGCGAGATGGTGGCGTACGCCGAAGAGGCCGGCGTCCGGCCCGAGGTGCGGCACATCGCCAACTCACCGGCCACGCTCACGCTTCCCGAGACCCACTTCGACCTCGTGCGGACCGGCGTCGCCGTCTACGGCATCTCGCCGAGCCCCGAGCTCGGCAGCCCGGCCGACTTCGGACTGCGCCCGGTGATGACGCTGAGCGCGTCGGTGGCGCTGGTCAAGCGGGTCCCGGGCGGGCACGGCGTCAGCTACGGACACCACTACGTCACCCCCGGCGAGACCACCCTCGGCCTGGTGCCCGTCGGCTACGCGGACGGCGTCCCGCGACACGCCTCCGGCACCGGACCCGTCCTGGTCGCCGGCAAGTGGCGGACCGTCGCGGGACGGATCGCCATGGACCAGTTCGTCGTCGACCTCGGCGGCGACGAGCCCGAGACCGGCTCGGAGGCGATCCTCTTCGGGCCCGGCGACCGCGGTGAGCCCACCGCCGAGGACTGGGCCCAGGCGGCCGGGACCATCGCGTACGAAATCGTCACCCGGATCGGAAGCCGCATTCCCCGCGTCTATGTGAATGAGGGACAACCGGGGTAACCGACCCAGCAGCAAGTGGTGGTCCAGCAGTCCGGCGAAGAGGAGCGGTACGTGAGCGAGAGCAGCGCGGAGGCTGTCGTAGCCGTGGTCTCCGCCACGGGGGCGGCCGGGAGCTGGCGCAGGGCGACCGGGATCGCGGGTGCCGCGATAGGCGTGGTCGCGGCGGGAGCGGCGGCCGGTGTCGCCCTCGAGCGGATGACCGTCGGGCGCGGCATGCGGAAGAAGGCGCGGCTCGCGCTCGACTCCGCCGGGCCCTACGGCTCGCTGCGTGGCATGCCCGGCAAGGCGTACGCCGACGACGGCACCGAGCTGTACTACGAGGTCGACGACGTGGAGCCGGAGGGCGGGTCCGCCCCGCGCCGGCGCCGGCTCTTCGGACGCAAGGCCCCGCTGCCCGTCACCGTCGTCTTCAGCCACGGCTACTGCCTCAGCCAGGACTCCTGGCACTTCCAGCGGGCCGCACTGCGCGGAGTCGTGCGGACCGTCCACTGGGACCAGCGCAGCCACGGCCGGTCCGGGCGCGGGGTGCAGCAGGTGCAGGACGACGTTCCGGTCAGCATCGACGAGCTGGGGCGCGATCTGAAGGCCGTCATCGACGCCGCCGCGCCCGAGGGACCGATCGTGCTCGTGGGGCACTCCATGGGCGGGATGACCGTCATGGCGCTCGCCGACGCGTTTCCCGAACTCATCCGTGAGCGGGTGGTCGCCGTCGCCCTCGTCGGCACGTCGTCGGGGCGGCTCGGCGAGGTCAACTTCGGGCTGCCCGTCGCGGGAGTGAATGCCGTACGACGGATCCTGCCCGGGGTGCTGAAGGCGCTGGGGCAGCGGGCCGACCTGGTGGAGAAGGGCCGGCAGGCCACCGCCGACCTGTTCGCGGGGATCATCAAGCGGTACTCGTTCGCGAGCCGGGACGTGGACCCGGCCGTCGCCCGGTTCGCCGAGCGGATGATCGAGGGGACGCCGATCGACGTGGTCGCCGAGTTCTATCCGGCGTTCACCGACCACGACAAGACCGAGGCGCTCGCCCACTTCATGGATCTCCCGGTGCTCGTGCTGGCCGGGATCGGGGACCTCGTCACGCCCAGCGAGCACAGCGAGGCCATCGCCGGGCTGCTGCCGGACGCCGAACTGGTGCTCGTGCCGGACGCCGGGCACCTGGTGATGCTGGAACACCCGGAAGTGGTCACCGACCGCATCGCGGACCTCCTCACCCGCGCGGGTGCCGTGCCGGCAGGAGCTACCGTGGGTGGCTATGGAAGCACCAGCAGCACCGCACAACCCGGTTGAGACCGAACTGACCGTCACCTCCCCCGAGCAGATGCGTGAGCTGGGCCTGAAGCTGGCCAAGCTGCTGCGCGCCGGGGATCTCGTGATGCTCAGCGGCGAGCTCGGGGCGGGCAAGACGACGCTGACCCGGGGGCTGGGGGAGGGGCTGGGCGTGCGGGGAGCCGTCACGTCCCCGACCTTCGTGATCGCCCGGGTGCACCCCTCCCTCGGTGACGGTCCGCCGCTCGTCCACGTCGACGCGTACCGCCTGGGCGGCGGGCTCGACGAGATGGAGGACCTCGATCTCGATGTCTCGCTGTCCGACTCGGTGATCGTCGTGGAGTGGGGCGAGGGCAAGGTCGAGGAGCTCACCGCCGAGCGGCTCCAGGTGCGGATCCACCGTGCCGTCGGGGACACCACCGACGAGGTGCGGCACGTGACGCTGACCGGGCTAGGGGAGCGCTGGGCGGCCGTCGGCCTCGGTGTGCTGACCGCCTGAGCCTGCGCGCGCTGCCCCGCTCGAGCATCGGTGGATGAATATTCCGACAAGACGTCGGCAAGATATTGCATTTGCGGTCGTGTGCGTGGTGACATGGTATCCAGTTCGTAGTTAGGTCTACCTAACTACGTCCGCCCCCGGTGCTCAGGAGGCGTCCATGGCGGCCACGGAACGAGACGAGGCGGCGCCGCGTGTGGTGTCCGCGGTGCCGGTTCCCATGCGGGACTTGCTGGCGGCCTGTGCTGCGGCGAACGTGATTTCCACGCCGCCGCGGGTGCCTGACCGGGAAGCGGTGCGGTCGTCTGCTGCCGGGCAGCGCAAAGCCGCCTGAGGTTGGTTCTTTGCCTGCGGGCCGGTGGGCTGGTCGCTCCCCCACTCTCGACTTCGCTCGAGCGGGGGACCCCCAGCGCGGCGGAGCCGCATATCGATACAGCCCCGCGCCCCTGAAGGGGCGCGCCATCGCTCAGCGGATTACTACGACCCGTTGCCCGATCGTCGCGAAGTCCCACATTGCGTTGCCGTCCTCGCGGGACTCGCGGATGCCGCCCGTTTTCGCCGTGGGGTCGTTCTCCGGTGTCGGGCCGTCGACTGCCGCGCTGAAGCCGATCGTGACGCTGTCGACGCTGGTGAAGCGGACGACGTGCTCGACGGGGATGCCGTCGGTGCCGGTGACCGAGTTCGAGCGGGACGTGACGGAGTAGGAGCCCGGGATCGGGTCGACCGTGCCCGGGGTGACCTTGAAGGTGCGCTGGACCCGGTCGTCCTTACGAACCAGCCAGACCCGGTCGTCGTCCACCGAGTACACGACCCGTTCACCCTTGCCGGAGCCGGCGGGCAGGGCGGTGGGGTGTCCGGTGTCGCGGAGCGCCTTCGAGGCGGCGGCCGCGGGCTCACCGCTGCGGTGCGAGGTGCCGAGCGCGACCGGGACGCTCGCCGAGGCCTGGTAGGCCAGGACACCCACCGTGACCAGGGCCGCCGTGGTGAGCCCGGTCACAATCCAGGCGCTGGTGCTTGACACGGTCGTCCACCTCGTTGTCGTACGGCGTGATCCTCGGCGACGTTAGCAGTCGGGGCGCCCGCGACCGGGGCGGCGATACGCGCGGCGCGGGAGCCGTAGGCTGTTTGCGTGCTCTTGCTCGCTCTGGATACCGCCACCCCCGCCGTGACCGTCGCGCTGCATGACGGTACGGACGTCGTCACCTCTTCGAGTCAGGTGGACGCGCGCCGGCACGGCGAGCTGCTGCTGCCGGCCGTCGACCGTGTCCTCGCCGAGGCCGGGCTGAAACTCGACGCCGTCACCGGCATCGTCGTAGGCATCGGGCCCGGTCCCTACACCGGACTGCGCGTCGGACTGATGACCGCCGACACCTTCGGGCTCGCGCTCGGCGTCCCCGTGCACGGTGTGTGCACGCTCGACGGACTCGCCTACGCCGCCGACATCGACGAGGGCCCCTTCGTCGTGGCGACCGACGCGCGGCGCAAGGAGGTCTACTGGGCGCGCTACGCCGACTCCCGTACGCGGCTGACCGACCCGGCCGTCGACCGGCCCGCCGAGATCGCCGAGCAGGTCGCGGGTCTGCCCGCGGTCGGGGCGGGGGCGCTGCTCTACCCGGACACCTTCCCGGTCGCGCGTGAGCCCGAGCATGTCTCCGCCGCCGCGCTCGCCGCGCTCGCCGCCGAGAGACTCGCCGCCGGTGCGGAACTCCCCGCCCCGCGGCCGCTGTATCTGCGCCGGCCCGACGCCCAGGTGCCGAAGAACTACAAGGTGGTCACCCCCAAGTGACCGCCGTGCTGCGCGAGATGCGCTGGTGGGACATCGATCCCGTCCTGGTGCTGGAGAAGGACCTCTTTCCCGAGGACGCCTGGTCGCGGGGCATGTTCTGGTCCGAGCTGGCCCATGCGCGCGGCGCTTCGGCGACCCGGCGCTTCGTCGTCGCCGAGGACGGTGAACGGCTCGTCGGGTACGCCGGGATCGCCGCGTCCGGTGACCTCGCCGACGTGCAGACCATCGCCGTCGCCCGCGACTATTGGGGCACCGGACTCGGCGGGCGGCTGCTGACCGAACTCCTGCGCGCGGCCACCGCCTTCGAGTGCGCCGAAGTGATGCTGGAGTGCCGGATCGACAACGTGCGCGCGCAGAAGCTCTACGAGCGGTACGGCTTCGAGGCGATCGGCTTCCGGCGCGGCTACTACCAGCCCGGCAGCGTCGACGCCCTGGTCATGCGACTGACCACGGAATCCAAGGGCGGCTCCGCCGCGGGTTCCACCTCCGAACAAGGAACCGAGAACAATGACTGACGAACCTCTCGTCCTCGGCATCGAGACCTCCTGCGACGAGACCGGCGTCGGCATCGTCCGCGGCACCACCCTGCTCGCGGACGCGATCGCCTCCAGCGTCGACGAGCACGCCCGTTTCGGCGGGGTCGTGCCCGAGGTCGCCTCGCGTGCGCACCTGGAGGCGATGGTGCCGACCATCGAGCGCGCGCTGAAGGAAGCCGGTGTCACGGCGAAGGACCTGGACGGCATCGCGGTGACCGCCGGTCCCGGGCTGGCGGGCGCGCTGCTGGTCGGCGTTTCGGCGGCGAAGGCGTACGCCTACGCGCTCGGCAAGCCGCTGTACGGCGTCAACCACCTCGCCTCCCACATCTGCGTGGACCAGCTGGAGCACGGGGCGCTGCCCGAGCCGACGATGGCGCTGCTGGTGTCCGGGGGTCATTCCTCCCTGCTGTTGTCGAGCGACATCACCTCCGATGTGCGGCCCATGGGCGCGACCATCGACGACGCGGCGGGCGAGGCCTTCGACAAGATCGCGCGCGTGCTGAACCTCGGTTTCCCCGGCGGTCCGGTCATCGACCGGTACGCGAAGGAGGGCGACCCGAGCGCGATCGCGTTCCCGCGCGGGCTGACCGGGCCGCGTGACCCGCTGTACGACTTCTCCTTCTCCGGTCTGAAGACCGCCGTGGCCCGTTGGATCGAGGCCAGGCGGGCCGCCGGTGAGGAGGTGCCGGTGCGGGACGTGGCGGCGTCCTTCCAGGAGGCGGTCGTGGACGTGCTGACCCGCAAGGCCGTCCGTGCCTGCAAGGACGAGGGCGTCGACCATCTGATGATCGGCGGCGGTGTCGCCGCGAACTCCCGGCTGCGGGTGCTGGCCCAGGAGCGGTGCGAGGCGGCCGGGATCCGGCTGCGGGTGCCGCGGCCGAAGCTGTGCACGGACAACGGGGCGATGGTGGCCGCGCTGGGTGCGGAGATGGTCGCCCGGAACCGAACGCCATCATCATGGGATCTTTCGGCGGATTCCTCGCTTCCTGTGACGGATACGCATGTTCCAGGGCATCATCGTCATGACCACGTGCATGAGGTCAACAAGGAGAACCTCTACTCGTCACCCGCTCCCCGCCTCTAGGGGCGGGGTCTGTCTGCTGAAAACAGGACGGCCCGTGGGTGACCAGACCCAGCCATCTCCAGAAGGAGGTGACCAGATGGCTACGTTTCACGCAGGACAGCGGACCCACCAAGCTGTGCTTCCTCAGCAGCTTGCTCTGGAATTCGCGCCAGCAGACACCCCCGGGAGCAGGGACGAAACGGGGCGCGAAGACCACACCGACGGCGTGGTACCCGGCGTGGAACATGGTCGAGGGGAGACCGGGGAGGGCGTCACCGAGCCCGACCGGCGTCACCCCGGCACTTCGGTGCCGGGCGAGGGCCTTGCGGCCCGACTGTCTCATCCTGCGGTGTTCGTCCTGGATCGGCACGGGCGGCCATTGCAGCCGACCAGCCCTGCCAGGGCACGCAAGCTGCTGAAGGCGGGCCGGGCGGTTGTCGCCCGGCACACTCCGTTCGTCATCCGCCTCAAGGACCGTACTGATGCCGAATCGGTGGTGAGCGGCGTGGAATTGGGTATCGATCCCGGCAGTAAATACACGGGCCTCGCGGTGTTCGCAGCCACTGGCAAGGGCGTACGTCGGGGCCTGTATCACGTCGAACTCCAGCACAGAGGCGGTCAGATCCGCGACAAGCTCACTGCGCGTGCTGCCCACCGGCGTGGACGGCGATCACGCAACCTGCGTTATCGCACCCGCCGTTTCCGCAACCGCGCACGACCTGAAGGTTGGCTCGCGCCGTCACTGCGCCACCGGGTGGAAACCACCAAGACGTGGGCCACTCGGCTGACCCGCTGGGCGCCGGTGACCGCAGTCCACGTCGAGCTGGCCGCATTCGACACCCAACTGCTGGCCTCCGGAGACACATTGGTGGGCGCCGAGTACCAGCACGGCACCCTGGCGGGTGCCGAAGTGCGTGAATATCTGCTCTCCAAGTGGCAGCGGAGATGCGCCTACTGCGGTGCCTCCGGCGTGCCCCTCAACATTGACCATATTCACCCACGAAGCCGCGGCGGTTCCGACCGCATCAGTAATCTTACGCTGGCCTGTATTCCCTGTAACCATGCCAAAGGCAGTACCGCCGTCGAGGAATTCCTCAAGGGTAAGCCCGCACTTGCTGCGCGGATCCAGGCGCAGGCCAAGAAGCCGCTGCGGGATGCGGCCGCAGTCAATGCCACACGCTGGGCGCTCTGTCGTGCCCTGAATTCCACCTTCCCCTCTGTGAGTGTCGCGACGGGCGGACGCACGAAGTGGAATAGACAGTCTGTGGGTCTTTCCAAAACGCACACGCTGGATGCCCTGTGCGTCGGAGTTATGAGCAAGGTCACCGTGTATCCACGCGAGGTCTTGACCGCCGTTGCCGGTGGGCGTGGCCGGTATCGGCGAACCGACCTCGATCGTCATGGCTTTCCACGCAAGACCAACCCGCGCGTAAAGGCCGTCTTCGGCTTCCAAACTGGCGACTATGTACGCGCCGTGATTCCCATTGGACGGTATGCGGGGACACACGTGGGTCGGGTCGCGGTGCGTACCAGCGGCAGGTTCAACATGCGTACCCGACATGGCCTCATCCAGGGCATCCATCATCGCCATGTGCGACTTCTGCAACGGGCAGATGGTTATGCCTACGCCACGCGGGACGAGGCGGCAGTTCGGTGACCGTCGCGCTGATGTGGGAGGCGCGGGCCCTCGCGGGGCGGGGGGAGGAGCTGCTGGCCTGGGCGCGGGCGCAGGAGCTGCCCCTCGCGCCGCTGCGGCGGGAGACCTTCCGGGCACCGCAGGACCGGGTGCTCGTCATCACGTGGTGGGACGCGGGACTCGACGCGAAGCTGCCGGAACTTCCCGAGCCGGACGCAGAGTTGGCGAGCCGGGCCGTGCATCGGTGGCGGTTCGAGTCGGTGGAGGGCTAGCGAGGGCTCAGTCCCACCAGAAGTACCACCGTCGCTGGGTCATCAGTTCCTGCGGGTAGGTGTTCTCCCAGTCGTCGAAGTTGTTGTGGAACACGTCGGGGCAGGCCAGATAGTGCTCGCCAGCCAGGACGTGGGCCTCGTGGAGGTCTTTCGGGGGTATCGCGGCCGAGAGGAACAGGCCGCCGTGCATGAAGGCCACCACCCGGGCGCCGAAGCGGTCCTGCCAGGAGTGGAGCAGTGCTGTCAGCGCATCATCGGTGCGCGGCCAGTGGAGGGTGGCCGGCGAATCGGCGCCTCGCTCGACCTCGACCAGGGCCAGACAACGGGCCCAGTTCTCGCGTACGACGCCGGTGGCGACCTCCGCCGCACACGCACCTGGGTCGAGCCCCGTCGCGGCCGGTACGGCCAGGCCCGGCCACTGCGGGAAGCTCGGCCAGGATCCGGGCTTCCACTGGCCGCGCAGGTACGCGGCGGCGTCGACCGGCTCGTTCCCGCCGACGTTGAACCCGGAGAAGTCCTCGCAGTACTCGAGCAGTACGGGATACAGGCCGGTCCGGGTCCGCTCGGCGTACAGGCGTCGCCCATCCACACCAGGCGACCGGAGTGGCTGTACGACTCGACGATCCTGCCCGGCGGCAGGGAGTGCGAGAGGGTTGCTTCCATGGCCGGAATCTAGGCGGTGCCACTGACAACGGGGTCACCGCCTGGAAGTCGACAGGGCCGGGCCGAGGTCGGCGGGGTCGTACGGCCCGGCCCGGCAGCCGTCCGCGGGCCGTGAGTCCGCGCGGGACGCCCGGACTACGCCGACGCGGTCCTTCGAGCAGTTCCTTCAGGGGCCCTGCCGGGGGAGTACGACAGCTTCCACGGTGCGTCCGTGTCGTATCCCCGCCACAGCACCTTGCCGTTCCTGCGCTCCCAGTCGGCGGCCAGCCAGGCCTGGCCCAGCCAGGAGAGGGCCGGCCACAGGGGGAGCAGGGCGATCCATGGTTCCCAGGCGATGGCGAGGACGGGCGTGGAGACCGACATCACCGTGAAGAGCCACCAGTTGAGGGGGTGGCGGCGCAGGGAGACGACGTCCGCCGGGGCCGTCTCCAGGGGGACCGCGGCTTCGAAGTCCCGTATCTCGCCCACCCACTTGAGCCGGGTCGCGCCGAGCAGTGTGAACACCACCGTGAACGCGATCATGCCGAGGGCGAACCTTCCCGCCCCGTAGGCCGTCATCGGCGCACCGCGCACGCCGCCCGTCACCGCCAGACTGACGGCGAGAGCGGCCAACGCGGTGTACACGGACCGCAGTTCATGGTGGACGTATCTGTCCATGGCGAGCCTCCCCCAGGCGCGGAGGGTCAGGCCGGTCCCGACACCTCCGTCTCGCAGCGCAGCACACGGTCCGGGCCCAGCACCCGTACCGGCCCCGTGAGGTTCAGCCGGGTCGTGTGCCGTACGTCCGTACTGGATGCCGCCAACCGCAGTTCCAGGATGCCCGGTTCGACGACCCTCCGGAGTGAACGATCCGTGAAGGAGGACAGGTCGGTGTGGAAGCGGAAGGAGACCCGCGCCGCCGCTCCCGGGGCCAGCTGCACGCGCTGGTAGCCGATCAGGCGGACGTCCGGCCGGGTCACCGAGGCCACCGGGTCGTGCAGATACAGCTGGACGACCTCGGCGCCCTCGCGGTCACCGGTGTTGCGGACGGTCACGGTCATGTCGTAGGTGCCGTCCGTGCCGATCTCCGTGTCGGCGGCATCGGATTCCCAGGCGAACGACGTGTACGACCTGCCGTGCCCGAACGCGTACAGCGGTGTCGGGTCCAGATTGCTGACCTCGCCCGCGAGCCCCAGCGGCGGCTGGAGGTAGGTCCAGGGCTGGCCGCCCGGCACCTGCGGGACGCTCACCGGGAGGCGGCCCGAGGGATTGACGCGGCCCGACAGCACTCCCGCGACCGCCGGACCGCCCTCCTCACCGGGGAAGAACGCCTGCACCGCGGCGGCCAGGCGCCCGTTCCAGCGGCCGAGCGCGTACGGCCGGCCGGTCAGCAGCACCAGGACGACGGGCACGCCGGTGGCGACCAGGGTGTCCAGCAGTTCGCTCTGTACGCCGGGGAGCCGGAGGTCCGTCACATCGCAGCCCTCGCCCGATGTGCCCCGGCCGAACAGGCCCGCCCGGTCGCCCAGGACCGCCACGCACACGTCCGCCTCGGACGTCCGCGCCACCGCCTCCGTGAAGCCGGACCGATCGGGGTCCGAGGTGTCGCAGCCCTCAGCGAACGTCACCTTGGCGTCGGGGAGTTCGGCGCGCAGGGCCTCCAGGACGGTCGGGATCTCGATGCCCATCGGGATGTCCGGGTGCTGGGTCAGGACGTGGGACGGGAAGGAGTAGCAGCCGAGCATCGCCAGGGCGTCGGCCGCCCTCGGGCCCACCACCGCGATCCTCGTGTCCGGGGACAGCGGGAGGACACCGTCCGGGTTGTCCAGCAGGACCACCGACTCCTCGGCGAGGCGGCGGGCCAGGGCGCGGTTCGCCGTCGAGTCGAGATTGATCCGGCCGGTCGGCTCGGGGGTCCAGTCCTCGTCCAGGAGGCCCAGCTCGCACTTCTGGAGCAGGACCCGGCGGACCGCCCGGTCGATGAGCTCCTCGGGGACCTCGCCCGCCTGTACGGCGTCGAGGAGCGGTTTGCCGTAGCACTTCAGGGTGGGCAGTTCGACGTCGAGGCCGGCCGCGAGCGCCGCGTGGGCGGCCTCCGCCTCCGAGCCGGCGACCCGGTGCTGGCTCTGGAGGAAGCCGATGCCGAAGTAGTCGGAGACGATCGTGCCGGTGAAGCCCCATTCCTCGCGCAGGAGTCCGGTCAGCAGGCCCGGGTCCGCCGAGGCCGGGACGCCGTCCGTCTCGTTGTAGGCCGCCATCACCGAGCGCGCCCCGCCCTCGCGCAGCGCCATCTGGAACGGCGGCAGGGTCACGTCCGCGAGCTCGCGGGCGCCGGCCCGTACCGGTGCCTGGTTGCGGGCGCCCGCCGAGGACGCGTACCCGGCGAAGTGCTTGAGGGTGGCGACGATCCCGGCCGACTCCAGGCCCCGGACGTAGGCGGCACCGATCGTGCCGACGAGGTACGGGTCCTCGCCGACGGTCTCCTCGACCCGCCCCCAGCGCGGGTCGCGGACGACGTCCAGGACCGGGGCGAGGCCCTGGTGGACTCCGACCGCGCGCAGGTCCCGGCCGATGCCCCGGGCCATCTCCTCGACGAGCGGCGGGTCGAAGCTCGCACCCCAGGCGAGCGGGACCGGATAGGCGGTGGCCTGCCAGGCCGTGAAGCCGGCCAGGCACTCCTCGTGGGCGAGTGCCGGGATGCCGAAGCGGCCCGCCGCCGCGATACGGCGCTGGGCGCGGGCCAGTGCCTGCGCGCCCAGCGCCGGGTCCACGGGGGCGGTGCCGAAGGGGCGGGTCAGCTGGCCGAGACCATGGGTGATCAGCTCGGACCAGTCGTAGTCGGCCGTCATCTCTCGCTGCAGCGGCGCGACTCCCTCGCCGTCCGCGCTGGCGCCCACCCACACGCCGTACAGCTGGGCGGTCTTCTCCTGAAGGGTCATCCGGGAGAGGAGGTCGTCGACGCGAGCGGCGGCGGGCAGGGCGCGGTCACGCCAGGGGGCGGTGGTCATGAAACTCCTGTCAGGGTGAAGGCCCTCACGAATGTCCCTAATCGAATGCACCTGACGAATGTTTCGATATGCATGCCGAATGTTTTGGGAACCTAGGCGGGTCGGAAGGGTTCGTCAAGAGGTCGTGCAGGGATACGATCGCCGCCATGACACCCCCGGAGCCCGCTGAATCCCGGGCGACAGCCCCAGCAACCGGCCGCTCGTCGCAGACCGCGACGCTCGCCGAGATCGCCCGCGAGGCCGGCGTCTCGGCGCCGACTGTTTCGAAGGTGCTGAACGGCCGCGCCGACGTCGCCCCGGCGACCCGCACCCGCGTGGAGGAACTGCTGCGCGCCCACGGCTACCGGCGCCGCCGGGCCGAGGCGAGCCGTTCGCCCCTGATCGACCTGGTCTTCCACGAACTGGAGAGCGCGTGGGCGATGGAGGTCATCCGGGGCGTGGAGAACGTCGCCCGGGACGCCGGGCTGAGCGTGGTGCTCAGCGAGAGCGCTGGGCGGCTCACGCCCGGGCGGACCTGGGCCGACCAGGTCGCCGCCCGGCGCCCGCACGGGGTGATCCTCGTGCTGTCCGGGCTCGACGAGTCCCAGCGCGCCCTGCTCACCAGCCGGGCGATCCCGTTCGTCGTCATGGACCCGGCCGGCGACCCCGGTGCCGACGTGCCCTCCATCGGCGCCACCAACTGGCAGGGCGGTCTCGCCGCCACCCGGCATCTCGTCGACCTCGGGCACACCCGGATCGGCGCGATCAGCGGACCCTCCCGGATGATGTGCAGCCGCGCCCGCATCGACGGCTACCGGGCCGCCCTGGAGACCGCCGGACTGCCGGTCGACCCCGCGCTCATCAAGAACGGTGACTTCCATCACGAGGCCGGCTACCGGCTGGGTCTGGAGCTGCTGCGCCGTCCGGACCGGCCGACCGCCGTCTTCGCCGGGAACGACCTCCAGGCGCTCGGGCTGTACGAGGCCGCGCGCGAGCTGGGGCTCAGGATCCCGGAGGACCTGAGCGTGGTCGGGTTCGACGATCTGCCCGTCGCGCCCTGGGTGGGGCCGCCGCTGACGACCGTACGGCAGCCGCTCACCGAGATGGCCGAGGCGGCGGCCAAGCTGGTGCTCGATCTGGCACGTGCGGAGGGGACTCCGGCGGCCACGCGGGTGGAGCTGGCGACGAGCCTGGTGGTGCGCAGCAGCACCGCCGGGCCGCCGTTGGCCGAAAGGTGACGTATTGACGGGTGGGGCCGTCACCTCCACACTCCTCCGAAGTCAATCGGCTGCACGACCGAAACTTTCGGAGGCACCCGCAGTGAGATCCTCCAGAACTTCGCTCCGTGTACGACTCGCCGCTCTGCTGGCCGGAGCGGCCGCCGTCGGCACCCTGGTGACCGCCGGCACGACCACCGCGCACGCCGCCGACACCCCGCTGCGCGACCTCGCGGCCGCCAAGGGCAAGGCCATGGGTACGGCGGTCACCGGCTCCAAGCTGACCGGGACCTACGGCGATCTCGCCGGGGCTCAGTTCAACTGGCTGACCCCCGGCAACGCCATGAAGTGGGGCTCGGTCGAGCCGACCCGGGGGACCTTCGACTGGGCGGAGGCGGACCAGATCGTCGCCTTCGCCGAGGCCCACGGTCAGGAGGTGCGCGGTCACACCCTGGTCTGGCACAGCCAGAACCCGGGCTGGCTGACGAACGGCACCTGGACCCCGGCCCAGCTGAGCACGCTGCTGAACGACCACATCGCCACCGAGGTCGGCCGGTACAAGGGGCGGCTCGCCGCTTGGGACGTCGTCAACGAGCCCTTCAACGAGGACGGCACCTACCGCCAGACCCTCTGGTACAACGGCCTCGGCACCGGCTACATCGCCCAGGCCCTCACCGCCGCCCGCGCCGCCGACCCGGACGCCAAGCTGTACATCAACGACTACAACGTCGAGGGCGTCAACGCGAAGAGCACCGCCCTCTACAACCTGGTCAAGTCGCTGAAGGAGCAGGGCGTCCCGATCGACGGCGTCGGCCTTCAGGCCCACCTCATCCTCGGCCAGGTGCCGTCCACGCTCCAGCAGAACATCCAGCGCTTCGCCGACCTCGGCGTCGACGTGGCCATCACCGAGCTGGACATCCGGATGACGCTGCCTTCCGACAGCGCCAAGCTCACCCAGCAGGCCGCCGACTACAAGGCCGTCATGAACGCCTGCGTGGCCGTCGCCCGCTGCACCGGCGTCACCGTCTGGGGCTTCACCGACTCCGACTCCTGGATCCCGAGCACCTTCCCGGGGCAGGGCGCGGCGACGCCGTACGACGAGAACTACGCGCCGAAACCGGCGTACCGCGCGATCGCGGAAGCGCTCGGCGGCACGACCACGCCCCCGACGGGGGCCTGCACCGCGACCTACAGCGTGGCCAGCCAGTGGAACACCGGGTTCACGGGCCAGGTGCGGATCGCCTGCTCGGGTGCCGCGCTGTCGTCCTGGAAGGTGACGTGGACCTACGGGGCGGGCCAGCAGATCACGCAGGCCTGGAACGCGACCTGCACGCAGTCCGGCGCGGCGGTCAGCTGCGCCAACGCCTCCTACAACGGGACCGTGCCGGACGGCGGCTCGGTGACCTTCGGGTTCAACGGGTCATGGAGCGGGACCAACCCGGTGCCGACCGTGACGCTGGGCTGAGAAAGGTGAGATTTTCCGAAGAAAGGCGGCCCGGACGCGCTCCTCGTAATAATTCGGACTTACGTTCCTCTCCGTGAGCGGAGACGGCGAAGACAGACGAGTGGGCCGGCGGTCGCGTGTTGCGAAGGCCGCCGGCCTCACTCTCGCGGGTGTGCTGGTGCTGGGCGTCGCGACGGGTGGCTGGCTGTACTGGCACCTCAACGGCAACATCAAGAGCGTCGACATCGACAACGCGCTCGGCGACGACCGTCCGGCGAAGGCGGTGACGGCCCCTTCGCTGTCGCCTTCGCCGTCGCCGTCGCCGTCGGCGTCCGCTTCCGCCTCCCCGCTGCCCTCCGAGGCCCTGAACATCCTCGTCCTCGGCTCCGACTCGCGCAGCGGCAAGGAGAACCAGGAGCTCGGCGGCGGTGACAGCTCAGGCGCCCGGTCCGACACGGCGATGGTCGTGCACATCGACGCCGGCCGCACCGCGGCGACGGTGGTCAGCATCCCGCGCGACACGCTCGTCACCCGCCCGTCGTGCCCCCTGGACGACGGGGGCTCCACGGCGGCGGCCTACGGCGCGATGTTCAACAGCGCGTACTCCGTGGGCGGTCCCGTCTGCGCGGTCAAGACCGTCGAGTCGATCACGGACGTCCGCATGGACCACTACATCGAGATCGACTTCTCGGGCTTCGCGAAGCTGGTGAACGCCCTCGGCGGCGTGACCGTGACGACGGACGAGGACATCGACGACTCCAGCAGCCATCTGACGCTGAAGGCGGGCACCCACCACCTCGACGGCAAGCAGGCCCTCGCGCTCGCCCGCACCCGGCACGGCATAGGCGGCGGCAGCGACCTCGGCCGGATAGGCCTCCAGCAGAAGCTGGTGAAGGCGCTCCTGGAACAGATCTCCTCGACCGACCTGCTCACCAGCCCCACCAAGCTCTACGAGGTCGCCGACGCGGTCACCGGCAGCCTCACCACCGACACCGGGCTCGACTCGCTGAGCGAGCTGATGCGCCTGGGGCAGAGCCTCAAGGGGCTGTCGGCGGACCAGGTGAAGACGGTGACGATGCCGGTCGTGCGGGCCCCGTCGGACGCCAACCGGGTGGTGGCGGACGAGCCCGGGGCGAGCGAGCTGTGGAAGTCGCTGCGCTGAGCGGCCGGTTGTCGCGGTCGTCGCGCTGAGCGGCGTACAACTTCCCAGCCTGCCGGGGGGTCTTGTGCGGTGACGTTGTCGCCGTGACGAGAGGCTCTCCCTGTGTTCTCCCTGCGTACGTTGCTCCCTCGGGCCGTTCCGGTCGTGGCCGGTGTGCTCGCACTCGGTGCGCTGCCGTCCGGTCTGACGGACCGCGCCGAGGCCGCCGTTCCCGCCCCCGTCCGGGACGACTTCGACGGCGACGGCTACCAGGACCTCGCCGTCGGCGCTCCGAGAGCCACGGTGGGCGGGCAGGACCGGGCGGGGTACGTCGTCGTCCTGTACGGCGGCCCGCACGGGCTGACCAAGGACCGGCGGACCGTCATCAGCCGCGCCACGAGCGGGATTCCGGGCGGCCCGGCCAAGGGCGAGCAGTTCGGCGTCCAGCTGTCCAAGGGCGACCTCGACGGCGACGGGCGCACGGACCTGGTCGTCGGACACGCGTCCACGACGAAGGACGCGGTGGTCGTCTGGGGCGGGAAGAGCGGCCTGTCCGGCGGTACGTCCGTCCCCGCGACGAGCACCCAGGCAGGGGACTTCGACGGCGACGGGCGCACGGACCTGACCCTGTTCAAGGGCGGCCGCGCGCAGGGCGACGACCCCTACGGCACCACCCCCACGGTCTGGACCGGCCCGCTCTCCCGCGCCGGGAAGCCGGCCGCCACGAGGGCCTTCGGCCCCGACGACCTGCGGTACCACGACGTGTGGGACGGCGCGGTCGGGGACGTGAACGGCGACGGCCGCGACGACCTCGCGCTGACCGTCTACACCGGCGACGGCGGCTTCGGCTCGGCCTTCTACCTCGCGAACGCCTCCGGGGCCGCCTTCACCTCCGCCACCGCGCCCGCCGGAAGCGGCGGAACCGGCGGCGTCGCCCTCGGTGACGTCAACGGCGACGGCTACGACGACCTCGTCCGGGGCCTCCCGGAGGAGTCGAGGATCGTCGTGGGCCTCGGCTCGGCCGACGGGGTGGGTACCGGCACGACGTACAGCCAGGACACGCCCGGAGTGCCCGGTGCGTGGGAGGACGTGGACTACTTCGGCGGAGCGGTGTCCGTCGGCGACGTCAACGGCGACGGCTTCGACGACGTGGCCGTCGGCGCGCCCGGCGAGGAACTGGGGTACGACGACGGCGCGGGCGCCGTGGACGTCCTGTACGGCAGCGGCACCGGCCTGACCGGCAAGGGCGCCCAGGGCTTCACCCAGGACACGGCCGGTGTCCTCGGCGCCGCGGAGGCGGGCGACGGCTTCGGCGGTGCCGTACGCCTGCTCGACACCAACGGCAACGGCTACGCCGACCTCGCGGCCGCCGCGCCCTACGAGAACTCCGGGGCGGGCTCGGTGTGGTCCCTGCGGGGGCGGCCGACCGGGGTCGTGACCGACGCCGCGTTCGTGTTCGGCGGGCGGACGGTGGGGGCGCCGTACGCGAAGGCGGCCTTCGGGGCGGAGCTCGGCTAGGGCGAACGCGCCCGGAAGTACGCCCGTGACCTGCGCAGACGTAGGACGCGAAAAATTCTTCGAAGAAATCTCGCGAGCCTGTCGAGCCGGGTGTCTCCCGATCGACGCATGGTTGAGAGGCCGGAAAGATCCGGCCCCCCGAACCGAGGAGCCACCATGCCGCGCTACCTGTCGCTCGTGCAGATCGACGAGTCCACCGCCCCCGCCGAGGGCCCCAGCGACGAGCTGATGCAGCGCATGGGGGAGCTGATCGAGGAGATGACCAAGGCCGGGGTGCTGCTGGACACCGCCGGGCTCACGCCCTCGGCGCAGGGCACCCGGGTGCACTGGAGCGGTGGTCAGGCATCCGTCACGGACGGGCCGTTCACCGAGTCCAAGGAGGTTGTCGGGGGGTACGCCATCGTGCAGTGCAAGGACAAGGCCGAGGCCATCGAGTGGACCAAGCGGTTCCTTCAGGTGCACGAGCCGCACTGGACGGTGACCTGCGAGGTGCGGGAGATCGCGGAGGGCTGAGCGGGTGTCCTTGGCCGTACGCGAGTAGGGGTGTTGCATGGGGGACTGTGAGCCCACAGTCCTCCAGCGACCCCCGCGGCACCGTCGAGACGGTGTTCCGCATGGAGTCCCCACGCATCATCGCCGGTGTCACCCGTATCGTCCGGGACGTCGGCATCGCCGAGGAACTGGCCCAGGACGCCCTCGTCGCGGCCCTGGAGCAGTGGCCGCGCGACGGTGTCCCCGGCAACCCGGGCGCCTGGCTCATGACCGCCGCCCGGCGCCGCGCCGTCGACCTGGTCCGGCGCCGTGAGAACTACGCCCGCAAGCTCCAGGAGATCGGCCGCTCGCTGGAGACGGCGCTCCCGTTCGAGGAGCCGGCCGACCCCGAGGACATCGACGACGACCTGCTCCGCCTGGTCTTCACCACCTGCCACCCGGTGCTCTCCGCCGAGGCCCGTGTCGCCCTGACCCTGCGGCTGCTCGGCGGCCTCACCACGGCCGAGATCGCCCGCGCGTTCCTCGTCCCGGAGCCGACGATCGCCCAGCGCATCGTCCGGGCCAAACGCACCCTCGCGACGAAGAACGTCGCCTTCGAAGTGCCCTACGGCGCCGAGCGCGAGGCCCGCCTGGGAGACGTCCTCGACGTCATCTACCTCGTCTTCAACGAGGGTTACGCCGCCACGGCGGGCGACGACTGGGTGCGCCCGGGACTGTGCGAGGACGCCCTGCGCCTGGCCCGCGTCCTGTCCGGGCTGATGCCGAAGGAACCGGAGGTCCACGCGCTGGTCTCGCTCCTGGAGTTCCAGACGTCCCGCACCGCCGCCCGCACCGGCCCTTCCGGCGAGCCGGTCCTCCTGGAGGACCAGAACCGCCGCCGCTGGAACCGCATGCTCATCGCCCGCGGCATCAACGCCCTCGCCCGCGCCGACGCCACCCGCACGGGCGCCCCCGGCCCCTACGCCCTCCAGGCCGCGATCGCCGCCTGCCACGCGCACGCCTACACCTACGAGGAGACCGACTGGGCGAGCATCGCGACCCTGTACGGGCTGCTCGCCGTCCGCGCCCCGTCCCCGGTCGTCGAGCTCAACCGCGCGGTCGCCGTGTCGAGGGCCGAGGGCCCGGAACCGGCCCTGGAGATCGTCGACGCGCTCATCGGCGAACCCGCCCTGCGCGACTACCACTTGCTCCCGAGCGTCCGCGGCGACCTGCTGGTCCGCCTCGGGCGTACGGCGGAGGCGAGGACGGAGTTCGAGCGGGCGACGGGCCTGGCGCGCAACGCACGGGAACGGGAGCTGCTGACGGCGCGACTGAGGTCACTGCCCACGCCGTGACCGGCGTGCCGTATGCGGCGGCACCGCGGACGACGGTCTCCCGCGGGCCGGTCACGCCGGGGCGCCGACCAGCATCGTCGGCGCGCCCGCGACCCGGGTCAGGAACACGGTCGCCGACCTGGCCCCGTACGGCTTCGGAAGCACCTTCCTGCGCAGCTCCTCCGGCTCCACGGCCGACCCGCGCTTCTTCACGGTCAGGATCCCGACCTCGCGCTCCCGCAGCAACGCCTTCAACTTCTTCACGCTGAAGGGGAGTTGGTCGGTGATCTCGTACGCCGTCGCATACGGGGTCGCACGCAGTTCGTCGGCGGTGATGTAGGCGATGGTCGCGTCGATCAGCCCGCCCTCCAGGTCCTCGGCCACCTCCGCGACCAGGTGGGCGCGGATGACGGCGCCGTCGGGCTCGTACAGGTACCGTCCGAGCGGCCGTACCCCGGGGTTCGCGAGGCCCCGCCCGAGCAGGGTGCGCGGACCCGGCAGCAGGGTCGCCCGTACGGCCCCCGGTGCCGTACCGAACCACAGCACCGCTTCCTTGACGTCTCCGCCGTCGGAGATCCACTCGGCCTCGGCCTCGGCGGGGACGGTCTCGTGCGGGATGCCGGGGGCGATCTTCAGCGCGGCGTGGGGCGCCCTGAGCGCGGTGTCGATCGCCCAGGACAGGGGCGGCGAGTAGGCCTCGGGGTCGAAGATCCGGCCGCGCCCGGAGGAACGCCGGGCCGGGTCGACGAACACGGCGTCGTACGGTGCGGTGTCGATGTCGGTGACATCCGCCTCCCGCACCTCGATCAGGCCGGCGAGCCCCAGCGCGTCGGCGTTGGCCCGCGCCGCGGCGGCGGTGAGCGGGTCGTGGTCCACGGCGAGCACCCGGATCCCGGCCCGGGCGAGCGCGATCGCGTCACCCCCGATCCCGCTGCACAGGTCGGCGACGGAGGTGACGCCCAACTCCCTGAGCCGCTGGGCGCGATATGTCGCCACGCTCGCCCGCGTCGACTGCTCGACCCCGTTCGGCGTGAAGAACATCCGTCCCGCGTCCTCGGCCCCGAACTTCACCGCCGCCCGCTGCCGCAGCCGGGCCTGGCCGAGCGCGGCCGACACCAGCTCCGCGGGGTGTTCGCGGCGCAGCCGGGTGGCGACGGCGAGTTCGTCGGCGGGGGCGGTGTCGCGCACCGTGTCGAGGAGGGCGCGGCCCTCGGGGGTCAGGAGGGGGGCGAGGTCGTTCACCGGGACATTGTGGGCCAGTCGGTGGACGGTCCGCCTCCGGCGGCGGTGTCGGCCCGGGGGCAGGGCGGTGACCTGCGAGGATCCGGCGCCATGGGACCAGTAGTACAAAATGATAAAAGTAGGTCTATTGGAGCTTTCCGGGCCCGTGCCGGGATCGCCGTGCTCGCCGTCGCCGTCATCGCCTCGGGCTGCGCACAGGGCGAGCGCGCCGAGGTGCGTCCTGTGCACCCGGCGCCCGGCCAGCAGCCCCTGAAGGGGGCTCCCGCCCGGGCCCTGGACTCGTACGCCACGAAGCTCCGCGCCGCGGCGAGGGTCGCGAAGCGCTGGGGCCTGGCCGGAGTCCCGCTGGCGCCCCCGGCGCCGCCGGTGCGGAAGCCTAGGATCACGACCCGCAAGGGCTTCGAGGTGGACGGTCACGAGGAGAAGGGTCTCCCGCCGGTCTTCACCACGATCCCGACCAAGGAGAAGATCGTCTTCCTCACCATCGACGACGGCGCCGAGAAGGACCCGGCGTTCCTGCGGATGATGAGCGAGCTGAAGATCCCGTACACCGCCTTCCTGAGCAACTACCTGGTCAAGGGCGACTATGGCTACTTCAAGGACATGCAGGACAGGGGGGTCGGACTGAACAACCACACGCTGCACCACCCCCACCTGCCGGGACTGTCCTACGCCCGCCAGAAGCACGAGATCTGCGGCATGCAGGACATCATCGAGAGGCGCTACGGCAAGCGCCCCACCCTCTTCCGCCCGCCCTTCGGCAACTACAACGAGGCCACGCTGCGCGCCGCGAAGTCCTGCGGGGTGAAGTACGCGCCGATCTGGAACGAGGAGGTCTTCGTCGACCGCTGGGACTACCGCGAGTGGGACCGGGAGATCCGCCCGGGCGACATCGTGCTGAGTCACTTCCGCGGTCGGGGCGAGTGGAAGGGCACGATGCCCGACATGATCCGGCGGTTCCTGAACAAGGTCACGGCCGAGGGGTACGCGGTGGCCCGCCTCGAGGACTACCTGTGAGTTCGCGTGGACCGGTTGCAGCGGCCCTGGTGGCGTTCGTCCTGCTCGCCGCCGGTTGCGCCCGGTCCGTCGACCCCGCCGAGCGGTGGGGCAAGGCGGGTTCGTACGGCGCGCGGGCGACCGAGTCCGGGACGGGTCCGCCGGCCGTCGTGAGGCGGGTCCCCACCTCCGACAAGACCGTCTTCCTGACCTACGACGACGGCGCCGAGAAGGACCCGCGCTTCGTCGAGCTGGTCCGTGAACGGCGGCTGCCCGTCAGCATGTTCCTCACCGACAGCGTCGTCGGCCCCGGGTACGGGCACTTCGCCCGTCTCCAGTCGGTGGGCGCCTCGATCCAGAACCACACCCTCGACCACACCGCCCTGCGCGGTCTGCCGTACGCCGGGCAGCGCGCCGAGATCTGCGGCCAGCAGGACAAACTCAAGTCCCGCTTCGGCATCCGCCCTCGCCTCTTCCGCCCGCCCTACGGCACGTACGACACGACCACCCTGCGCGCCGCCGCCGACTGCGGTGTCGCGGCGGTCGTGCTGTGGCGCGCGTCGATGGGGGACGAGCGGCTGACCTACCGGACGGGGGAGCGCCGCCTGCTCCCCGGCGACATCATCTCCGTGGCCTCGATCGGGACGACGGGACTGACGCTGGTGGAGCGCACGGAGCGGCTGCTGGGGGAGATCCGCAGGGCCGGGTTGAGGGTGGGGCGGCTGGAGGACCACCTGTAGGTCCGGTGCGGGGGCAGAGGGTCCAAAGGCTGACCATGAGGATCAGGAAGAAGGCCGCGGCCGGCGTCTGTGCCGGGCGCGAGGAGGCATGGCGGAACGGTACGGCGGTGGCCGCCCGGGCGGGGAGATCTCGGCGCGCCCTCGGGGCATCCCGGCGACCGCGAACAGGCTCGGCCCGCGCGGCGAATTAGCAGTCCGCTTGACCGAGTGCTAATCACAGTCATAGTCTCGGGTCTGGCACTCCCCCCTGGAGAGTGCCAATAGCGACGGGCAGGTCCGGCACCCGCGACGACGGATCCACCTGGTCGCCACCTCAGACAGTTAACCCCGTGAGATCTCCGAAGGGGGAGGTCGGATCGTGACGACCACCAGCTCCAAGGTTGCCATCAAGCCGCTCGAGGACCGCATTGTGGTCCAGCCGCTCGACGCAGAGCAGACCACCGCCTCTGGCCTGGTCATTCCGGACACCGCCAAGGAGAAGCCCCAGGAGGGCGTCGTCCTGGCCGTGGGCCCGGGCCGCTTCGAGAACGGCGAGCGCCTGCCGCTCGACGTCAAGACCGGCGACATCGTGCTGTACAGCAAGTACGGCGGCACCGAAGTGAAGTACAACGGCGAGGAGTACCTCGTCCTCTCGGCTCGCGACGTGCTCGCGATCATCGAGAAGTAAGGGGGTCTGGGGGTCACCCCCAGAAATCCCGCACCCGCTTCCTCACCGAAGCACCTTGCATGTGAGCTGCGCCCCTGGCCCCCGCGACCATTAATCAGCCGGGCGTCGGGGGCGCGGTTCGTTTCACCCACGTTTTCCGAGAGGGCTGAACCGCTCCCATGGCGAAGATCCTGAAGTTCGACGAGGACGCCCGTCGCGCCCTCGAGCGCGGCGTCAACAAGCTTGCCGACACGGTCAAGGTGACGATCGGCCCCAAGGGCCGCAACGTCGTCATCGACAAGAAGTTCGGCGCCCCCACCATCACCAACGACGGTGTCACGATCGCCCGCGAGGTCGAGCTCGACGACCCGTACGAGAACCTCGGCGCCCAGCTGGTGAAGGAGGTGGCGACCAAGACCAACGACATCGCGGGTGACGGTACGACCACCGCCACCGTGCTGGCCCAGGCGCTCGTCCGCGAGGGCCTGAAGAACGTCGCCGCGGGTGCCTCCCCGGCCGCCCTGAAGAAGGGCATCGACGCCGCGGTCAAGGCGATCTCCGAGGAGCTCCTCGCCACCGCCCGTCCCATCGACGAGAAGTCCGACATCGCCGCCGTCGCCGGTCTGTCCGCCCAGGACACCCAGGTCGGCGAGCTCATCGCCGAGGCGATGGACAAGGTGGGCAAGGACGGTGTCATCACCGTCGAGGAGTCCAACACCTTCGGTCTGGAGCTGGACTTCACCGAGGGCATGGCCTTCGACAAGGGCTACCTGTCGCCGTACTTCGTGACGGACCAGGAGCGTATGGAGGCCGTCCTCGACGACCCGTACATCCTGATCAACCAGGGCAAGATCTCCTCGATCCAGGACCTGCTGCCGCTCCTCGAGAAGGTCATCCAGGGCGGTTCCTCCAAGCCGCTCCTGATCATCGCCGAGGACGTCGAGGGCGAGGCGCTCTCCACCCTGGTCGTCAACAAGATCCGCGGCACCTTCAACGCGGTCGCGGTCAAGGCCCCCGGCTTCGGCGACCGCCGCAAGGCGATGCTGCAGGACCTCGCGGTCCTCACCGGTGCCACGGTCATCTCCGAGGAGGTCGGCCTCAAGCTCGACCAGGCCGGTCTGGACGTGCTGGGCTCCGCCCGCCGCGTGACGATCACCAAGGACGACACCACGGTCGTCGACGGTGCCGGTGACTCCGCGGACGTCACGGGCCGCGTGGCCCAGATCAAGGCCGAGATCGAGAACACGGACTCCGACTGGGACCGCGAGAAGCTCCAGGAGCGCCTCGCGAAGCTGGCCGGCGGCGTGTGCGTGATCAAGGTCGGCGCCGCCACCGAGGTGGAGCTGAAGGAGAAGAAGCACCGTCTGGAGGACGCCATCTCCGCGACCCGCGCCGCGGTCGAGGAGGGCATCGTCTCCGGTGGTGGCTCCGCTCTGGTCCACGCCGCCAAGGTGCTCGAGGGCGGCCTGGGCAAGACCGGCGACGAGGCCACCGGTGTCGCCGTCGTGCGCCGCGCGGTCGTCGAGCCGCTGCGCTGGATCGCCGAGAACGCCGGCCTGGAGGGTTACGTCATCACCTCCAAGGTCGCCGAGCTCGACAAGGGCCAGGGCTTCAACGCCGCCACCGGCGAGTACGGCGACCTGGTCAAGGCCGGCGTCATCGACCCGGTCAAGGTCACCCGCTCCGCCCTGGAGAACGCCGCCTCCATCGCCTCCCTCCTCCTCACGACCGAGACCCTGGTCGTCGAGAAGAAGGAAGAGGAGGAGCCGGCCGCCGGTGGTCACAGCCACGGCCACTCCCACTGAGCTCATTAGCTCGTAGCTCGTAGAAGGCCCGGCACCTGGGGTGCCGGGCCTTCGTCTTTGCCGCCCTACTGCTCCAGCGCGTCCAGCGCACCCAACTGCCCCATCAGCCCGAGCCGGTCGTACTGCCACCACCCCTCGACGATCCGCCCGTCCGGGGCGCACCGGTGAATGGTGGTCCCGGTCATGGTGACCCGCTTCCCGCTGGCCGCGATCCCGAAGAAGTCCCCGACATGGGTCCCGTTCCAGGTCCACCGGGTACACACCCGGTCGCCCTGGGCGATCTGCTCATGGATCGTGAACCCGAAGTCGAAGGCCCCCCGCCACGTCTCGACCTCCTGCCGCATGGCATCGAACCCGACGGCGTCCTGGTCATTGGCGGGATCGTGATCGTGATACTCCTCGGCGACCAGCTCCCCGAGCGCCGACAGCTCCCCGCTCCCGGCCAAGGTCTCGAAGAACCGTCGAGCGGTGTGCGCGTACAGCTGCTCGTCCCGCACCACCTCCAGATCGGTGAAGGTCGGCATCTCGTCGCACAGAGCGACCACCTCGCGGAAGATCCTGTCGGTCTCCGGCAGCCCGGAGTTCCGCATCGCCTCCTCGTACGACGGAAACTCCACGATCTCGACGAAGTGCGACGCATCCCCCCGGTCCTTCGCGATGGTGGTGTGCGTCGCCGTCCGTCTCCCCTGGGTCTGCTCGACCCATGTGTCCATCAGCCGGTTCATCTCGTCGAACCGGCTGGTCCTGCAGTCGATGAGCTGTACGAAGGTCATGACACCGTCGCCTCCAGCCCCCCTGGGCCCGGTCGTACGGGTCCATTCTCCTCCTCTTTGGCATCATGAGCGTCATGGAGGCGCGGGGGGAGCGGTCCGTCTCGGCGGGCGGGGCCGTGGGTGTGGCTGTCACGGGGGACAACAACCGGGTCCTGTTGGCGCCCAGAGTGCGGTCTGCGTACTGGGAGCAGGTGCTCCGGATCGCTCCCCCGGAAATCATGGGCAGAGAAAGCGAGTTGGAGGAACTCGCCACATTCTGCGCCCCGGACAGGACCGAAGGCCCCTCATATGGATGGTGGCGGGCTGAGGCATGGGCGGGCAAGACGGCGCTGATGGCGTGGTTCGCACTGCATCCGCCTCCGCGCGTGCGCATCGTGCCGTTCTTCGTCACCGCCCGATGGCGGGCACAGAACGACGTGGTGGCCTTCGGAGATGTCGTCCTGGAACAGCTCGCCGAGCTGGCCGAGGACAGCTTGCCGGCGCATCTGACGGAGGCGACACGGGATGCTCATCTGCTGCGTCTGTACGAGCAGGCAGCCCGGATCTGTCGTGAGCGCCGCGAGCAATTGGTGCTGTTGGTAGACGGTCTGGACGAGGACCGGGGCGTCACCACCGGACCCGACGCCCACAGCATCGCGGGCGTCCTTCCGCCTCGTGAGGAGAGCGGTATCCGTGTCATCGTCTCCGGACGCCTCAACCCGCCGCTGCCCACCGACGTGCCGGAGAACCATCCGCTCCGTGATCCGCGATGTGTCCGTCGGCTGGTCCCCTCGCAGTACGCGCAAGCGGTTCGTACCGAAGCGGAGCGGGAACTCAAGACGTTTCTGGCGGAGAGCCGGGTCTCGCGTGACCTGCTGGGTTTCGTGGTCGCAGCGGAAAGCGGTCTGACCACAGCAGAGCTCGCACACCTGTCCGATGAGACCGACTACGGCATCAAGGACATCCTCAGGACCAGAGCGGGAAGAACCTTCGCGATCCGCGAGATCCAACTGCTCAGCACCCCCGGCCGGCCTGTGCATCTGCTCGCGCACGAAGAGCTGCAGAGGCAGGCGGCGGACATGCTGGGGCCGGCGGCGGTCGAGTCCTATCGGCAGCGCCTGCACGACTGGGGCGACGAATACCGTGACCGAGGCTGGCCTCCCGACACTCCTGCCTATCTGCTCCGGGGTTACTTCCAGATGCTGCGCGCCCGCCGGGATGTCGAGCGGGTGATTCTGTGTGCCGCGGACAGTGAGCGGCATGACCGCCTTCTCCATGCGTCCGGCAGTGATTCCCTCGCGCTTGCCGAGATCAGGGACGCGAGCAACCTGATCATCGAGGAAGGCGCCGGACGGCTCAGTCAGGCGTTGGAATTGGCCATTCACCGAAACGCGCTCGAGGAACGGACTTCGGGAGTCAGGCTCGCCATCCCCGCGGCATGGGTGTGCGCGGGGGAACCGAGCCGTGGGGAAGCGGTCGCTCGGAGCTTCCCGGGCAGGCGTGAGCGTGCGCTCGCGCTTGCCGAGGTCGGGGAGCGGCTGACGGGAACCGAAGCCCTAAGGGTGCTGGACGAGGCAGTGGCGATGGCCCGCCAGGAGCCGGACGAGGCGACACGTGAGCGCGTACTCGTGCGCGTGTTGCTGGCGCTGCTATGGGTGGACCAGTACGAACGTGCCGAAGAACTGGCGGCCGGCTCGGAGAAGGTCCGGGTGCACTCCCGGACCGCCCATTGGATCGTCGACCGGCTGGTCCGAGCGGGAGAACGCGCGCGTGTGGAAAGAATGGCCATGGCGCTGGGGTTCGCCGCGGAGGCACCGATCTACCTGGCTGCGGCCTTGGCCGAGTGCGGCCATGCCGCCGAGGCCGAGGACATCGCCCGTGCCACCGCCTCACCGGTCAACAGGAAACTGGCGCTCATCCGGCTCGCGGCAGTCCAGCGTCGGATGAAGCAGGAAGAGCACGCACGAGTGCTGATCGAAGAAGCGCTCTCCATCCGTGCCTATGTCCGCCTCGCAGAGCTTGTCCCTCTGCTGGCAGCGGCGGGGCAAGTGGAAACGGGGCTGGAGCTTGTTCGCAAGGACACGATGGCCGAATGGCGCTTCGAACTGATAGCGAAGATGATTGCCGAGAGTGCGCGGTCAGGGCACATGGACGACGTCAAGTCACTGCTTCGTCTGTTACCTGTCGGGCCGCACCTCTCCGCGGGCGCTGCCGTCGCTGTCACTCAGCTCTGCCGCGCCGGAGACATGGATGAGGCGTTCCGATTGGCTCGCCTCATCACGGAGGACCTGAGTCTGTCCGAGGCACTCCTCGAGATCTCTCTGGCCAAGATCAGAGAAGGTCAGGTGGAGGAAGCCCTCAGGATCGGTGGAATGCTGGCCGAAGAAGACGGTTCCATCGATCCGTTGGTCCGGATCTCCGTCGAACTGTCCTTGAGCGGTTCACCCGAGCGGGCCCGCGACGTCCTCGTCGAAAGCGAAAGCCTGGCACGCCGGTCGGTGAGCACTCCAGCGAGGCTGCGGGCCGCCTTCGTGGTCGCGTCAGCGCTGGCCGGAGCCGGCCTTGCCGAGGCATCCAGATCGCTCCTGGAGGGCGCTGAGCATGACCTTGCCACGCTGCCGGCCCGGTGGGCGGCTGTCGAACCCGCGCGTAGGGAACTGACGGTCTTGTTGGCACGCGCACTGGCCGATGCGGACTTTCTCACCCGAGCCGAATCTCTTGCGGCCCGCGCCGGGAGCGCACGCGAGCAGGAGCGGATCTGGGTGGAGATCACACAAGCGATGGTCGTTCTCGGCAGGCTCGACGACGCGGAGAGAGCCGCGCGCGTGCCCTTGAGTCTCAGCCGAAGCAGGCTCCCTTTCATCACAGCCGTGGCTCTCGCCGAAGCAGGAGAGTTCGAGCGCGCTGTCGATCTGGCTCGCGGACCGGAGCAACTTCGGCCGGACGCCTGGGCCCTGGCGGAGATTGCGCACGAACTGCTGTCGACCGGACGGGCGGGAGAAGCAGGGCCGCGCATCGCAGAAGCCGAAGGGCAGGCGAGCAGGGCGCCTTCCGTGCGGGCGGCCGCCGCGTTGGCGCGGGTGCTGGCCCGCAGTGGAGACGCCAGTCGCGCTCAGGTCCAGATGGACCAGGCCGAGCTCCTCGCTGAAACGGGGCGTATCACCGGTACAGAGATACACGACCTGGCTCACGCCATGGTGGCGCTCGGAAATTTCTCGCGAGCGGAACGTCTTGTGGACAGGGTGCCCAGCCCGTCGGCCAAGGCCGCGGCCCAGGCCGACCTGGTGGAGGCCTACGTACGCCATGGCCAACGGGAACGGGCCGAACTACTGACCCTGAACATCAGAGCAGGCCGGGAAGCCGCTCAGGCGCACCTGGCCCTTGCCCGGACCGCGACCGCATCCGGGGCACGGACTCACCTCGCGCAGGCTCTTCATCACGGCTGGTGGCCGCATTGCCTCCCGGACTTATTGAAGTTCGATCCGGGCCTCGCGTCCATCGCCATCGATGCGATCGAAGGGTGGCACAGGCGACAGGACGGGGAGGCCGACGGAACGAACGCCGCTCCCTGAACCCTGAGACGGGCCAACCTACTGCGGCCCGTACTTCCGCCCCGTCCTGGAGCTGATCCCCCCGAGCAACCCCCGAGGCACCACCTTCACCACGCCCATCAACGCCTTGTACCGGGGATCCGGAATCGACAGCGTCTTGCCCCGCGCGAGGTCGTGCAGCGCGGCCGCCACGAGCTTGTCGGCATCGAGCCACATCCAGCCGGGAATGTTGTCCGTGCCCATGCCCGCCCGCTCATGGAACTCGGTGCGCACGAAGCCGGGGCACAGGGCCATCAAGCGCACCCCGCTCCCCGCCAGATCCTTGGCCGCCCCCTGGGTGAACTGCACGACCCACGCCTTGGACGCCCCGTACGTGCCGCGGGGGACGAAGGCCGCCACCGAGGCGACGTTGACCACGCCACCGCGGCCCCGCTCACGCATCCCCTCCGTCGCCGCCGACGTCAGCCGGAGCACCGCCTCGCAGTGGACCTTGAGCATCTTCAGCTCGTCGGCCATGGAGACATCGAGGTAGCGGCCCTTGTTGCCGAAGCCCGCGTTGTTCACCAGCAGGTCGACCTGGTTCCTGCGGTCGGAGAGGCGGGCGGCCACGGTCTCGATGCCGGAGTCCTCCGCGAGATCCGCCGTGAGGACCTCCGCCTCGATGCCGTGGCGGTCGTGGAGTTCGGTGGCCTGTTCGCGCAGCCGCTTGGTGTCGCGGGCCACCAGGACGAGGTTGTGGCCGTCGGCGGCGAGGCGCCGTGCGAACGCGGCACCGATGCCCGCGGTCGATCCCGTAATCAATGCCGTTGTCATGCCGCAAGGTTAGTGACCGGGGACGGACAGCGTCCGCTTGCGAGGACGCCGTCAGGCGCCGTGCTTCTCCACATATGCGAGCGCCCACTGCCGCACTTCCGGATGGAGCGCCTCGCCAGCCGCCAACAGCCGCGGCTGGAGGGGCCGTTCGGTGGTCATCGCCCGGAACGCCAGGGCGACCGTCACCTCGTGGTCCGGCCGGTGCACGATCTCGACCGGGTCCCCGGAACGGATCTCACCGGGCCGGATCACCCGCAGGTACGCCCCGGGCGCGCCCTTCTGCGTGAACCGCTTCACCCACCGCTGCTCCTCCATATGGCCCTGGAAGGTGCCGCACGGGATGCGCGCGCTGGTGACCTCCAGCACCACCTCGGGCCCGATGCGCCAGCGTTCGCCGATCAGCGCGCCGGAGACGTCGATGCCCTGGGTCGTGAGGTTCTCGCCGAAGGCGCCGTCGGCCAGGGAACGGCCGAGCTCGCGCTCCCAGTCGTCCAGGTCCTCGCGCGCCATCGCGTACACGGCCTGGTCGTCGCCGCCGTGGTGCTGTCTCTTGCACACAGCGTCTCCGGCGAGCCCGCTCCCGCCGATGCCCCTGGGGCCGGGCGCGGCCACCCGTACCGGTGTTTCGACGGGCCGCTTGTCGATACCGGTGACGCCCTCGGGGTTGTCCGTGTACGAAACGGCCTTCTCGCGGCCCAGATTCACCGACAGAAGCTTCATAGCGGCACGGTAGGAGACCGGCGCCCAAAGGCGCCACGCAATATTCGCCGTCGTGCCAAAGCCCGGCTTATCCTCGGAGGGTGATCGAGGCCCGTCATCTCCGTGTCCTGCGCGCCGTCGCCGCCACCGGCTCCTTCTCCGCCGCCGGGCGCGAACTGGGATGCACCCAGCCCGCCGTGAGCCAGCAGATGAAGGCCCTGGAGGCGTCCGTCGGCACCCCGCTGCTCATCCGCAGCGGCCGTGAGATGCGGCTGACCCAGGCGGGGGAGGCGCTCGTGCGGCACGCCGCCGGGATCCTCGCCGGACTGACGGCGGCAGAGGAAGAGGTTGCCGCCATCGCCGGACTGCGGGCCGGGCGCGTACGGCTCGTCTCCTTTCCCAGCGGCAGCTCCACCCTCGTACCGACCGCGCTCGCGGCGCTGCGTGCCGCGCACCCGGGCACGCGGGTCTCCCTGGAGGAGGCCGAACCCCCGCAGTCCGTCGCGATGCTGAGGGAGGGCGACTGCGATGTCGCCCTCGCCTTCCGGTACGAGGGGGCCGCCCAGGAGGGCGAGTGGGACGACCTCGTCGTACGGCCACTGCTGCGGGACCGTCTCGTCGCCCTCGTACCGGAGCGGCACCGGCTCGCGTCCGCCGGGTCCGTGGCCATCGGGGAGCTGGCGCGGGAGCCCTGGATCGCCGGATGTCCGCGCTGCCGTGGGCAGTTGGTCGAGGTGTGCGAGGGCGCCGGGTTCACACCCCGCATCGACTTTGCGACCGACGACTATCCGGCGGTGGTGGGACTGGTGGGCGCCGGCCTCGGCGTGGCCGTGCTGCCGCAGCTGGCCATCGAGTCCGTACGGCCGCGGGGCGCGCGCACCGTCACGCTGGAACCGGCCGTGCGGCGGGAGATCGTCGCGCTGACCCTGCCCGATCTGGCCCAGGTGCCCGCGGTGGCGGCGACCCTGGACCGCCTCGCCGTCGCGGCGGGCCGGAAGTAAGGAAGGGCACGCGTACGCCCTTTCGGAAGAAACGTTCCTTCAGTTGTTCGTGACGGCATGCCCACCGACCGACGACGCCGTCACCAGCCGGTTCCGCGCCCGCCCCATGAGCTCCTCGCGCTCGTCCTCGGTCAATCCGCCCCACACGCCGTACGGCTCTCTCACCGCCAACGCGTGCGCCGCGCACTGGGCGCGGACCGGGCATCTCATGCAGACCTCCTTGGCCGAGTTCTCACGAGCGCTCCGGGCCGCTCCTCGCTCGCCCTCCGGATGAAAGAAGAGCGAGCTGTCCACCCCGCGACAGGCGGCCAGGAGCTGCCAGTCCCACAGGTCCGCGTTCGGTCCGGGAAGGCGGGAGAAATCTGCCATTGCGTGACCCCTTGTAGCCGTTCTGTGGCGGATTCGGTGTCTACGACCGTACATCTCCGATCTAAGGAGATGAAAATATGACTCATTGCGAATCTAGCCTCAGACACCAGGAAATGGGAACAAATGGAGCTAAATGGGGCACTGGTTGTGATGAAACGTTGTGGGTCCGTCGTGCATGTCTGCGCCGTATCCGTCCCCTCACGTAGAGTGCCGAAGATGGCACACGGCCCCGTAACTCTTTCGAGTGACCGTCGTTGAGAGTGCGGAGGCGGTTGAAACACAAAGCGCTCGGGCAGGCGTCCGAGACGGTCGACCGCACAGGTGACGATTTCGTACCAGCCTGGAGGCTCAAGGTGACGTGCATCAGCTGCGGAGGGCGGCCATGACATCCGTCCTCGTCTGCGACGACTCCCCGCTTGCCCGAGAGGCGCTCCGCCGCGCGGTCGCGACCGTGCCCGGCGTCGAGCGCGTGACGACCGCGGCCAACGGCGAGGAAGTCCTCCGCCGCTGGGGCGCCGACCGCTCGGACCTGATTCTGATGGACGTACGCATGCCCGGTCTGGGCGGCGTCGAGACCGTCCGGCGGCTGCTGTCCGCCGACCCGGGTGCGCGCATCATCATGCTCACCGTCGCGGAGGACCTGGACGGGGTCGCGCTCGCGGTCGCCGCGGGCGCGCGGGGCTATCTGCACAAGGACGCGTCGCGCGCGGAGCTGCGGGCGACGGTGACGCAGGCCCTCGCCGACCCGACGTGGCGGCTCGCTCCCCGTCGGCTGCGGTCCGCCGAGATGGGGGCGGCGCCGACGCTCACCGCGCGTGAGATCCAGGTGCTCGAAGGGATGAGCCACGGTCGGTCCAACGCGGAGATCGGGCGTGAGCTGTTCCTGTCCGAGGACACCGTGAAGACGCACGCGCGTCGGCTGTTCAAGAAGCTCGGTGCGTCCGACCGGGCGCATGCGGTCGCGCTCGGGTTCCGCTGGGGTCTGGTTCGCTAGCTAGTCGTATGGGCTGCGGGTCGTTCGTGGCCGGTCGCGCCCGCGCGGCGGTAACCGCATGTTGATGCAGGCCCGCGCCCCTGCGGGGCGCGGAGGCCGGCGTCGGTCAAGGGGCCCTGACGGTGTCCGCTGCTTGTTTCGGCGCCGATGCCGCATCCTTGAGGTGTGGAGTCTCTCGGGGACGAGTCGGTCGAGCGGAAGGGGAGGGCGCAGGGTATGAGTTCCGGCGCACCTGCTCATAACGCTTCGGTGCACAACATCGGACGTGGTGCCGCGGATGAATCGGCCGCAAGGCACCATGGACCGATGCGCGAGGACGAGACGACGGTGATCGGTGGGCTCGTTCACCGCGCCGTCGACGGGGATGAGCAGGCGACACACGACCTGCTCGCCCATGTCCACCCACTGGCGCTGCGCTACTGCCGCACCCGGCTGTCACGGCTGCCCGGCGACGCACGTCACTTCGTGGAGGACCTGGCGCAGGAGGTCTGTGTCGCGGTTCTCCTCGCCCTGCCGCGCTACCGGGACACCGGTCGCCCCTTCGAGGCCTTCGTCTTCGCCATCGCCGCGCACAAGGTCGCCGACCTGCAGCGTGCGGCGATGCGTGGTCCCGGCTCGACGGCGGTCCCGTCCGACGAGATGCCCGAGCGGCCGGACGACTCGCTCGGCCCCGAGGAGCGGGCGCTGCTCAGCAGTGACGCCGAATGGGCCAAGAAGCTGCTGGCCAACCTCCCCGAGAACCAGCGGGAGCTGCTGCTGCTGCGGATCGCGGTGGGGCTGACGGCGGAGGAGACGGGACAGATGTTGGGAATGTCACCCGGGGCGGTGCGGGTGGCTCAGCACCGGGCGTTGAGCCGGCTGCGAGCCCTTGCCGAGCAGTAGCTCCCCGAGGTTGTTCCCCGCGGTCGTCCCTTGTCTTTGTTCCTTCGGTGAACAGGCCGTACCTCAGTTCCGTACAAACATACGAAGCCGGTAGCCGGACGGAACCGTGGAATTCGGGACCCTTCCTTCCCGTTAGCATGGACATCCGCACCGATCAAGGCCATTGGGGAAGGTGTCATGACTGCAAACGTCGACGGAGTGCCTGACAAATTCGCGACACTCGGGCTGACCTACGACGACGTGCTGCTGCTGCCGGGCGCGTCGGACATGGCGCCCGACGAGATCGACACCGCCTCGTACGTCTCCAGGAACGTGCGGGTGAACATCCCGCTGCTGTCCGCCGCCATGGACAAGGTCACCGAGTCGCGCATGGCGATCGCGATGGCCCGTCAGGGCGGCGTCGGTGTTCTGCACCGCAATCTCTCCATCGAGGACCAGGCCAACCAGGTCGACCTGGTGAAGCGCTCCGAGTCCGGCATGGTGGCCGACCCGATCACCGTGCACCCGGACGCCACGCTCGCCGAGGCCGACGCGCTGTGCGCCAAGTTCCGCATCAGCGGTGTCCCGGTCACCGACCCCGGCAAGAAGCTCCTCGGCATCGTCACCAACCGCGACATGGCCTTCGAGAGCGACCGCTCCCGCCGGGTCCGCGAGGTCATGACGCCGATGCCGCTGGTCACCGGCAAGGTCGGCATCTCCGGCGTCGAGGCCATGGAGCTGCTGCGCAAGCACAAGATCGAGAAGCTTCCGCTGGTCGACGACGCGGGCGTCCTCAAGGGCCTCATCACCGTCAAGGACTTCGTCAAGGCGGAGAAGTACCCGAACGCCGCGAAGGACGCCGAGGGCCGGCTGCTCGTCGGTGCCGCGGTCGGTGTCGCCGGTGACGCCTTCGAGCGCGCCCAGGCCCTGATCGAGGTCGGCGTCGACTTCATCGTCGTGGACACCGCGCACGGCCACTCCCGGCTCGTCGGCGACATGGTCGCCAAGATCAAGTCGAACTCCGCGGGCGTCGACGTCATCGGCGGCAACATCGCCACCCGTGACGGCGCCCAGTCGCTCATCGACGCCGGCGTGGACGGCATCAAGGTCGGCGTCGGTCCCGGCTCCATCTGTACGACCCGTGTCGTCGCCGGCATCGGCGTCCCGCAGGTCACCGCGATCTACGAGGCCGCGCTGGCCGCCAAGGAGGCCGGTATCCCGGTCATCGGCGACGGTGGCCTCCAGTACTCCGGCGACATCGCCAAGGCCCTGGTCGCGGGCGCCGACACCGTGATGCTGGGTTCGCTGCTCGCGGGCTGCGAGGAGTCCCCGGGCGAGCTGATGTTCATCAACGGCAAGCAGTTCAAGTCGTACCGCGGCATGGGCTCGCTCGGCGCCATGCAGACGCGCGGCGAGCGCAAGTCGTTCTCCAAGGACCGCTACTTCCAGGAGGGCGTCGCCTCCGACGAGCAGCTGGTCCCCGAGGGCATCGAGGGCCAGGTGCCCTACCGCGGTCCGCTGCACTCGGTCGTCCACCAGCTGGTCGGCGGACTGCGCCAGTCGATGTTCTACGTCGGCGGCCGCACGGTGCCGGATCTGCAGGCCAACGGCCGCTTCGTACGGATCACCTCGGCGGGTCTGAAGGAGTCGCACCCGCACGACATCCAGATGACGGTCGAGGCGCCGAACTACAGCCGTAAGTGACCCCCACGCGCGCGTGAGTGCCGATCGAGGGCGGCCCCGGGACTCCGGGGCCGCCCTCGGCGTATCCGTCGGGGATACTGGAAGGCGCTGCAACGCATCAGGGAAAGGCCACACACGTGACTGAGATCGAGATCGGGCGCGGCAAGCGCGGCCGCCGGGCGTACGCCTTCGACGACATCGCCGTCGTCCCGAGCCGTCGTACGCGCGACCCGAAGGAGGTCTCGATCGCCTGGCAGATCGACGCCTACCGCTTCGAGCTGCCGTTCCTGGCCGCCCCCATGGACTCGGTCGTCTCCCCGGCCACCGCGATCCGCATCGGCGAGCTCGGCGGCCTCGGCGTGCTGAACCTCGAGGGCCTGTGGACGCGGTACGAGGACCCGCAGCCGCTGCTCGACGAAATCGTCGGCATGGACTCGGAGACGGCGACCCGGCGCCTCCAGGAGATCTACTCCGCCCCCATCAAAGAGGAGCTGATCGGCCAGCGCATCAAGGAGGTGCGCGACTCGGGCGTGGTCACCGCGGCCGCGCTGTCCCCGCAGCGCACGGCGCAGTTCTCCAAGGCCGTCGTCGACGCGGGCGTGGACATCTTCGTCATTCGCGGTACGACGGTGTCGGCCGAGCACGTGTCGGGTTCGCACGAGCCGCTGAACCTGAAGCAGTTCATCTACGAGCTCGACGTCCCGGTGATCGTGGGCGGCTGCGCCACCTACACCGCCGCCCTGCACCTGATGCGCACCGGCGCCGCGGGCGTCCTGGTCGGCTTCGGCGGCGGCGCGGCGCACACCACGCGCAATGTGCTGGGCATCCAGGTCCCGATGGCGACCGCGGTGGCCGACGTCGCCGCCGCTCGCCGGGACTACATGGACGAGTCCGGCGGCCGGTACGCGCACGTGATCGCGGACGGCGGCGTGGGCTGGTCCGGCGACCTCTCCAAGGCGATCGCCTGCGGCGCGGACGCCGTGATGATGGGCTCCCCGCTGGCCCGCGCGACGGACGCGCCGGGCAAGGGCAACCACTGGGGCATGGAGGCCGTCAACGAGGAGCTGCCGCGCGGCAAGAAGGTCGACCTCGGCACGGTCGGCACGATCGAGGAGGTCCTGACGGGCCCGTCGCACATCCCGGACGGCTCGATGAACTTCTTCGGCGCGCTGCGGCGGGCGATGGCCACGACCGGATACAGCGAGCTGAAGGAGTTCCAGCGCGTCGAGGTGACGGTGGCTGACTCGCAGCACAAGCGGTAGGCCGTACGACGGGAAGGGGGCCGGTCGCCCGGTGGGGCGGCCGGCCCCCTTTCACAGCCTGTGCGCCGCCCCCGTAGGCGTGGCGCCCCGCGTGTCCAGCAGCAGCTGTGCCTTCACCGACAGGCCCTGGAGGTCGTACGTCCGGTGTTGCTGGAGCAGGATTGTCAGGTCCGCGTCAGCAGCGGCCTCGTAGAGGGAGTCCGCGCGGGGGACCGGGCGGTCGAGGACGTTCCAGGAGGGAACGTGGGGATCGTGGTAGCTCACCGAGGCGCCCAGTTCCATCAGGCGGATCGCGATCTCGCGGGCTGGGGTGCCCTGTTGGTCGGCGAGGTCGGGCTTGTAGGTCACGCCGAGGAGCAGGATACGGGCGCCCCGGGCCGACTTGCCGTGCTCGTTGAGGAGGGCGGCGGCGCGCTGGACGACGTAACGCGGCATCTGGCTGTTGACCTGTTGGGCCAGTTCGACCATGCGCAGGGCGCGGCCGGTGGGGGCGCCGGTCAGGTCCTGGGGGACCGCGTGGCCGCCGACGCCGGGGCCGGGGCGGAAGGACTGGAAGCCGAAGGGCTTGGTCTCCGCGCACCGGACGACGTCCCACAGGTCGACACCCAGGTCGTGGCAGAGGACGGCCATCTCGTTGACGAGGGCGATGTTGACATGGCGGTAGTTGGTCTCCAGGAGCTGGACCGTCTCCGCCTCTCGCGGGCCACGCGCGCGTACCACCTTGTCGGTGAGGCGTGAGTAGAAGGCGGCCGCCGACTCGGTGCAGGCGGGGGTCAGGCCGCCGATCACCTTGGGGGTGTTGGCGGGCGTGAAGTCGCGGTTGCCGGGGTCGACGCGGCTGGGGGAGTAGGCGAGGTGGAAGTCGCGGCCCGCGCGGAGGCCGGAGCCCTCTTCGAGAAGGGGGCGAAGGCGGTCCTCGGTGGTGCCCGGGGGGACCGGGGACTCCAGGATGACCGTGGTGTGCGGGCGCAGGTGGGCGGCCAGGGTGCGGGCCGCGGACTCCACCTGGGTGAGGTCGAGCCCGCCGTCCGCCCCGCGCGGGGTGGGCGCGCAGATGACCGCGGTGCGCACCCGGCCGAGCTCGGCGGGGGAGGTGGTCGGCCGGAAGCCCCCCGAGAGCATCCGGCGCAGTTCGGCGGGGCTGAGGGAGCCGGGCTCGGGTCCGGTGCGGTAACCGAGCGTGGGGATGCCGGCGGCGACGGCGGCCTGGGCCAGGGGCAGTCCGTAGGGGCCGAGTCCGATGACGGCGAGATCTGCGGGCATGGCGTTGGACCGTCCTTCCCAGTAGCCGAAGCGGGACAGGTGCGCAAGCCCTGTGGACTGGACGAGCGAGCGCAATGTCAGACTAAGAGTAAATCTGACCGAAATACGAGATTGATTCCTTGTGTCTTCCCGCAGGAGTCCCTGGAGCTTTGGCCTACGTCTTGTGGAAGTTGTCCACAGGCTGGGGGTGACTGGTGGCTGAAGTCGGGCAAGGCGGTCAGAATTTGGGCATGAGGGATACGGACCGGGTCACTCCTCACAGGTGAGACCGGCGTGACCGAACAGCGGGAGGCAGCGGTGAGGACAGCGACACTGGGGCCGGCGCAGCGAGCCGAGGCGCTCGCAGCCATGGCCGAGCGCGAGCTGGACCTACTGGTGGTGGGCGCCGGTGTGGTCGGTGCCGGGACCGCCCTCGACGCGGTGACGCGCGGGCTGTCCGTCGGCCTGGTCGAGGCACGTGACTGGGCGTCGGGCACCTCGAGCCGGTCGAGCAAGCTCATCCACGGCGGCCTGCGCTACCTGGAGATGCTCGACTTCGCCCTCGTCCGGGAGGCGTTGAAGGAGCGCGGGCTGTTGCTGGAACGGCTCGCTCCGCACCTCGTGAAGCCGGTGCCGTTCCTGTACCCGCTCCAGCACAAGGGCTGGGAGCGGTTGTACGCCGGCTCCGGCGTCGCGCTCTACGACACCATGTCGATGGCCCGCGGGCACGGGCGAGGCCTGCCGATGCACCGGCATCTGAGCCGCCGCCACGCACTGCGCATCGCACCCGCCTTGAAGAAGGACGCCCTGGTCGGCGCCCTCCAGTACTACGACGCCCAGATGGACGACGCCCGCTTCGTGGCCACCCTGGTGCGCACGGCGGCGGCGTACGGCGCGCAGGTCGCCAACCGCGCCCGGGTGACCGGCTTCCTCCGCGAGGGCGAACGCGTCGTCGGCGCCCGGGTGCAGGACGTCGAGGCGGGCGGGGAGTACGAGGTCCGCGCCAAGCAGGTCGTCAACGCCACGGGCGTGTGGACCGACGACACACAGGCCATGGTGGGTGAGCGGGGACAGTTCCACGTACGGGCGTCCAAGGGCATCCACCTCGTCGTGCCCAAGGACCGCATCCATGCGACGACCGGGCTGATCCTGCGCACCGAGAAGTCGGTGCTGTTCGTCATTCCGTGGGGCCGGCACTGGATCATCGGCACGACCGACACCGACTGGGACCTCGACAAGGCACATCCCGCCGCCTCCAGCGCGGACATCGACTATCTGCTGGAACACGTGAACTCCGTGCTCGCCGTGCCGCTCACACGCGACGACGTCGAGGGCGTGTACGCGGGTCTGCGGCCGTTGCTGGCCGGGGAGTCGGACGCCACCAGCAAGCTGTCCCGCGAGCACACCGTGGCGCATCCCGTGCCGGGGCTCGTGGTCGTGGCGGGCGGCAAGTACACGACGTACCGGGTCATGGCCAAGGACGCCGTGGACGAGGCCGTGCACGCCCTCGATCTGCGGGTCGCCGAGTGCGTCACCGAGGACGTGCCGCTGCTGGGCGCCGAGGGGTACCGGGCGCTGTGGAACGCGCGAGCGCGGATCGCCGCCCGGACGGGGCTGCACGTGGTGCGGGTGGAGCATCTGCTGAACCGGTTCGGTTCGCTGGCGGAGGAGGTCCTGGACCTCATCGCGGCGGACGCCTCACTCGGGGAGCCGCTGCCGGCGGCCGAGGACTATCTGCGCGCCGAGATCGTGTACGCCGCCTCGCACGAGGGGGCGCGCCATCTGGACGACGTGCTCACCCGGCGGACCCGGATCTCCATCGAGACCTTTGACCGGGGGACGCGTAGCGCGCGGGAGGCCGCCGAGCTGATGGCGCCGGTGCTGGGCTGGGACAAGGACCACATCGAGCGGGAGATCCAGCACTACGAGAAGCGGGTGGAGGCGGAGCGGGAGTCGCAGCGGCAGCCCGACGACCTGACGGCCGACGCGGCTCGGCTGGGGGCGCCGGACATCGCGCCGCTGTAGGGCTTCCGCACGGCCCTGGATCCCGGTTCGACATCACTCGAACGAGTGTCGCGAGCCGGGATCTTCGTTCGGAATCGGCTCGTTCTACGAGGTGCGGGGGCAGAACTCGGCGGCGAGCAGGGCCGGTTCGAGGCGGGGGTCTGCGATCGCGGTCGTGTTCACGCGGAAGGTGAGGACGCGACGGCCGTCGACGGTGGCCGCGGTGCGCACATAACTGCCGGAGATCCGGCCGTTGTGCCCCCACACCGTCGTGCCGCACGGCAGCTTCGCCGGGAACAGCCCCATGCCGTACAGGCCGTGTGCGGCGCGGGTGTCGCGCATCTCGCGCAGCCGGGGCGGGGGCAGCAGTTCACCGCCGAGCAGCGCCGCGTAGAAGCGGTCCAGGTCGGCGAGCGTGGTCACCAACTCGCCGGCTGCCCCGGCGACCCGCGGATCCAGATCGGTGACATCCGATCCGTCGGTGTCGTAGGCGCGGCCGTGCGGGGTGGGGAGCGAGGTGCGGGATCCAGGGAAGGAGGTGTCCGCCAGCCCCAGCGGAGAGATGATGCGGCGCTCGGCCTCGGTCGCGTAGGAGTCGCCGGTGACCTGGGCGATGACCATGCCGAGCAGGACGTAGTTGGTGTTCGAGTAGGAGTAGCGGCCCGGGTCGGCCGGAGGGTGGGTGAGTGCGATCCGTACGGCTTGAAGAGGAGTGAGGGGGACCAGACCCTCGGTGTCCGTGGTGAAGTCGTTCAGGCCGCTGGTGTGGGTGAGCAGGGCACGCAGGGTGACCGTGCGGCCGTCGTTGCCGGCCCCGTGGACCAGGCCGGGCAGATGCCGCTCCACGGTGTCGGACAGGGACAGCCGGTGTTCTTCGGCCAGTTGGAGGACGACCGTCGCGAGGAAGGTCTTCGTGATGCTGCCGGCGCGGAAGTGGTCGGCGCGGGCGATGCCCTGTCCAGCCTCGGCGTAGCGGGTGCCGCTCTCCTCCCGGGCCAGCAGGGCGGCGGCGGGCGCTCCGCCCTCGCTGACCAGCAGCGGGAGGATCGCGTCCGTCGGGGGTGCCGCGGGTGCGGAGGAGGCGGCCGGGGCCAGGGCGAGGAGCGCGAGGGACACAGCTGCGGCCAGTACTGTCCGGAGCGGCGGCATCGTGGTCCCTCCTGGTTCCTCGTGCGGCGATCGGGGTCCTGCGGCGGTTGCGGCGGTTCCTGGTGTGGCGCCCATCATGCAGGGTGGCGGAATTCGGTCTTCCGGCGGTCTTCGGGTGGGGCGGGCTTCGTGGGGCGGGGCGTGTGTTCGTCACCCTGGTGTGAGGGTCCGTGGCGCGCCGTGTTCATGGGGGTGCGGGCGTTCGGTCCTCATGGCGGGCGGCTGGTCCGCAGAGGCACCCTGGGCGTCGGGCACTTGTCGGGTGAGGGACAATGGAGGCTCTGTCAGGGCGGGTTGTATGAGGGGACGCATGTCGGAGGCGGAGCGGGCGGGGGCATCCCGTCAGGGCAAGAGCGAACGTCTCCTCGCCGGGCGGTACCGGTTGGGAGCAGTGCTCGGCCGCGGCGGCATGGGCACGGTGTGGCGTGCCGAGGACGAGACCCTGGGTCGGATCGTCGCGGTGAAGGAGCTGAGGTTCCCCTCCAATATCGACGAGGAGGAGAAGCGGCGGCTGATCACGCGGACGTTGCGTGAGGCCAAGGCGATCGCGCGGATCCGGAACAACAGCGCGGTGACCGTCTTCGACGTGGTCGAGGAGGACGACCGGCCGTGGATCGTGATGGAGCTCGTCGAGGGCAAGTCGCTCGCCGAAGCCATCCGGGAGGACGGCTTGCTGGAGCCGAAGCGCGCGGCGGAGGTCGGGCTCGCGGTGCTCGACGTGCTGCGTTCGGCGCACCGTCAGGGCATCCTGCACCGGGACGTGAAGCCGTCCAACGTGCTGATCTCCGAGGACGGCCGGGTCGTGCTCACCGACTTCGGCATCGCCCAGGTGGAGGGCGACCCGTCGATCACCTCGACCGGCATGCTGGTCGGCGCCCCATCCTACATCTCCCCGGAGCGCGCCCGCGGGCACAAGCCGGGTCCGGCCGCTGACCTGTGGTCGCTGGGCGGGTTGTTGTACGCGTCGGTCGAGGGGGTGCCGCCGTACGACAAGGGCTCGGCGATCGCCACTCTGACCGCGGTGATGACCGAGCCGCTGGAGGAGCCGAAGAACGCGGGTCCGCTGAAGGACGTCATATACGGGCTGCTCACCAAGGATCCCGAGAAGCGGCTCGACGACACCGGTGCGCGCGTGATGCTCAACGCGGTGATCCACGCGCCCGAGCCCAAGGCGGAGCCGGAGCCGGCGCCGGACGCGACGAAGGTCGTGCCGTTGCCTCCGCAGCCCGACCGGGGTGAGGGCGGGGAGCGGTTGCGCGGGGCGTTCCGTTCCGTGCGCAAGGCGGCCGTGGCTGCGGGAGCGGCCGGTACAGCGGCTGCGGCTCGGGCCAAGTCCGGCAGCGGGACGGGCACTTCGGGCTCGTCCGGTACTTCGGGCTCGTCCGGTACTTCGGGCTCGTCGGGTGGTGCGGCGGCTTCGGGGCCGGGCACTGCTGGGACGGGTGCGCAGGCGAAGCCGACTTCTTCGTCCGGGACGGCTGTCTCGGGGTCCGGCAGCGTGGGCGGCTCCGGTGCCGGTGCCGGTGCCACTGGTGCTGGTGCCGGCTCGGGAGCCGGGGGCAACGCGGCCGGTGGCGGGCGGAGTTCGGGCTGGCCCGTGATGACGCCGCCGGATCTGCCGCCGCGGCCCGTGCCGAGGGCGCCGCTCACCGATGTGGTGCCGAAGCGGACGCTGGTGATCATCGCGGTGGTCGTGGTGCTCGCTGTGGTCGCGGTCGTGCTGGCCGTCGTGCTGAACGGTGACGGCGACTCCTCCAGGAGTTCGGCGGGCGGCGGCGCCAAGGCCTCCGCCAGCGCGAGCCCGAGTCCCTCCACCAAGGAGGACGAGAGCGGCGGCGCCCAGACGGACAGCAAGGCGACCGAGTCCGCGGGGTCCGGCGCGGCGGCGGAGAAGACGCCGAGCAGCAGCGCGACCGCGACCGGCGGTAGCGAGGCCGGGGGTTCCGTCGACGGCGACAGCGCGGCGGAGACGACGTACAAGGGCGGTCAGGGGTACTCGATCGGGCTGCCCAAGGGGTGGAAGTTCCAGACGTCGGCCTCGGCGGGGGATCGTTTCACCGGGCCTGACGGGCAGAAGCTGTTGGTGGCCTGGACGTCCACGCCGAAGGGTGACCCGGTGGCGGACTGGAAGAGCCAGGAGCGGTACATGACGCGTTCCCAGTACGACCGGGTCCGCATAGCGAAGGTGAACTACCGGGGCTGGCTCGCGGCCGACTGGGAGTTCACCTATGTCGAGGGCGGGACGAAGTACCGGACGATCGACCGGGGGTTCGTCGTCAACGACCATCTCGGATATGCGCTGATGTACACGGCGAAAGCGGCCAATTGGGGCAGTGAGCTGCGCAAGGACACCTGGCAGACCCTCGCGCAGACATTCGAACCGAAATCGTGAAGTGACCCGACCCGCGTTTGAGGCGTGAGATCTGGCATCCCCTCTTTGCGGGTTGCCTCCGGCACGTATCGTGAAGGCTTGCGGACCGTACGCATCCAACTATGGGCGGAACGGCACGCGGGGCGAACGGAATTGACCGATCCGGAGTGCCGGGGGAGGCCACGTGGACGACTATGCGGGACGGGTACTCGCCGACCGCTACCGCCTGCCGCTGCCGCCCTCCGACGAGTACGAACTGACCGAGACCCGGGCCTTCGACACCTACAGCGGTCAGGAAGTCCTCGTCCGGCAGGTGCCGTTGCCCGAGGTCGTCGAGGCGGAGGTGCTCGACGCGGAGGGGCTGCCCGACGGCTTCACCGCAAGGGACCCGCGGGACAGGGGAGTTCGGCGGTCGCCCTCGGCGCGTGCGAGTACCCGGCGCCCTGCCGACCCGGCCGTGCGGCGGGCCGTGGAGGCGGCGCAGGCCGCGGCCTCGATACCCGACCATCCACGGCTCGACCAGGTCTTCGACGTGTTCGCCGAGGGCGGGTCGCTGTGGATCGTGAGCGAGTTGGTGGCCGCGCGGTCACTGGCGGCGCTGCTGGTGGAGAAGCCGCTGACGCCGTACCGGGCGGCCGAGGTCGCCTCCGACGTCCTCATGGCCCTGCGGGTGCTGCACGCGCACGGCTGGGTGCACCGGAACATCACCGCCCGCACGGTCCTGGTCTGCGACGACGGCCGGGTGATGCTGACCGGCCTCGCGGTCGGGGCGGCGGAGGAGGCACTGTGCGGGTACGACCCGGTGCCGGCCGTGGAGGGCGACCGGGAGGTCGGTGACCGGAGCGGGGCGGGTGTCCCGGGGACTTTCGGTGGGCCGGGTGGTGCCGGCGGTCCCGTGAGCGGTGGGGCGACCGGTCTCGGCGGTGCCGCCGCCGAGGCGAGTGCCGTCGACCCGGAGGCCGCGCGGCGGGCCGCCATCGAGGCGCGGGAGGCCGGTGGGCTGCCGGGGCTCGGCGCGGACGCGGTGAACGGAACGGGTACGCCGTCGGCCGCGATCGAGCGCAGGGCCGTGGAGACCGGCGGGGACGTCCGGGCCGCGCGCGCCGGGGCGATCGCCGCGTATCGCGCGGGCGCCCGGGCCGCCGCCCGGGTCCAGGAGGCCCAGCAGAGCGGCCGCACGGCCCTGCCCGGAGCCCGGCCGGTGCCCGAGGGCGGCCCCGCGACGACGGGCGGGGGGCCGACATCGCCGTACGACTCGGGCAGCGGTGGGCTGCAGGCGCCGTACCCGATGGGCAACGGCGTCGAGCTTCCGCCGGGCGCCGAGGGGCAGTCGGCGTACGGGCCTGGCCACGGGGTTGCGTATCCGCCGGGTTCCGCTCCCCCCGGCGGTGTGGTGCAGCCCGGCCGGGGCGATCACCTCCGTTCCGGCGCCACGTCCCAGGGGCAGATAGCCGATCCGTACGGTGTGCGCGCCGACTGGCAGGGAGCGGTGCCGCGTGGTGGAGCCGCGGGCACGGCGGTGCCGGCGGCAGGGCATGGACGTAGCGCCGCCCTTCCGCCCGGCGGGCCCGATCCCGCGCCCACCCCCGGCCGTTGGGACGAGCTCGCCGCCGCGGCCCCCGCTCCCCGCGGCCCCGCCACCGCGCTCGCCGCCGAGCGGGCACGGCAGGCCAGGATGGCCGTGGTCGGACCGGTGACCGAGCGATGGGCGCCGGAGCAGGCCGGGCCGGTGCACGAGAACTGGCAGTTGGCCGCGCCGATCGGGCCCGCCACCGACCTGTGGGCGCTCGGCGCGCTGCTCTTCAGGGCCGTGCAGGGGCACGCGCCCTACCCGGAGGAGTCGACGGCCGAGCTGGTGCAGATGGTGTGCGCCGAGCCGCCCGCCTTCGCCGAGGAGTGCGGGCCGCTGCGGCCGGTCGTGGAGTCGCTGCTGCGCCAGGACCCCACCGAGCGGCTCGACTTCGAGGAGCTGCGGGGCTGGCTGCGGTCGCTGGTGCGGTCCGCGCCCGAGCCCGAAGCGGGCGCGCATGTCGTCGCCGCGCCGCCCCTCGACTCCACCCGGCTGCCCGTCGTACGACGGCGGGGCGAGCTGGTGCGCCGACGGCGCGCCCGGCTGCCCGCGACCAGTGCGCACGGACGGCACAAGCGGGCCAAGCAGGGCAGGCAGGAGGTGCAGCGTTCGCCGCGCCGGCTCGGGCGTACGTTGCTTCTGCTGGTGCTGCTGCTGATGGCCGCGGTGATCGCGTACGCCGTGCTGTTCATGCCCAAGGCCGCCGACTCGACGGGCGGCGCGGGCGACACCGACCGGACCGGTTCGGCCGGCGAGGTCAGCGAGGCGCCCGCCAGCAGTGAGCCGCGGCCCGACCAGAACTCCCCGAAGGCCAGCCCTTCCGAGTCCGTGGAGCCGCAGACCACCAGCCCGGACGTCGCCGACGGCTTCACCCTGCGTACGGACTCCGCCGGTTTCCGTGTCGCGGTCGCGAGCGGCTGGGACCACACGCCCAAGAACGGCCGCGGTCAGGTCGTGTACGCGCACGGCGACTTCGACCTGATCGTCGTACCCGGAAGGGACAGCGCCGACGAGTACGGCGAGGACCCCATGGCGTACCAGCGGGAGGACGAGCGCGAGCTCCAGCCGTACCGCGACTCCAGCTGGGCCAGCGCGAGCGGGCTGAGGACGATCCAGGTGGGCGGGCAGACCATGGCCGAGGGGCAGTTCACCTGGACCGACGACGCGGGGCGCGAGCTGTTCGTGCGCAATCTCGCGATGCTCGTCGACGGGAAGTACCACGTGCTGCAGGTGCGCGGGCCGGAGGCGGAACGGGACGAGGTGACGCGGCTGTTCGAGCAGGCGTCGGCGACGTACGAGATCACCGGCTGAACTGAGCCCGGTCACGCCGGGTGACGGTTGCTTCCGGTCGTCGAAAGCGACAACTGTCACAACCGCGAAACCTTGGCACCCCCGTGGTTCCCCGCACCCCGCCCGGTCCCTAATCTGACCCTGTCAAGAACATTGCGGGGCAACGTGAATCAGATGCAGGGCCTGCTTCTCGCGGGTCGTTACCGGCTTGCCGACACCATCGGCAGCGGCGGTATGGGCCGTGTGTGGCGTGCGCATGACGAGGTGCTGCACCGGGCCGTCGCCATCAAAGAGCTGACCGCTGCCCTGTACGTGTCCGAGAGCGACCAGGAGCGGCTGCTCCATCGCACCCGCGCCGAGGCCCGCGCGGCCGCCCGGATCAACCACTCCGCCGTCGTCACCGTGCACGACGTGCTCGATCATGACGCCCGCCCGTGGATCGTGATGGAGCTGATCGAGGGGCGTTCGCTGGCCGACGCCGTCAAGGCGCAGGGGCGTATCGAGCCGGCCGAGACCGCGCGGATCGGACTGTGGGTGCTGCGTGCGCTGCGCGCCGCGCACTCCGCCGGGGTGTTGCACCGCGATGTGAAGCCCGGCAATGTCCTCCTCTCCCATGACGGGCGCGTCCTGCTGACCGACTTCGGTATCGCGCAGATCGAGGGCGATACGACGATCACCCGCACCGGAGAGGTCGTCGGCTCCGTCGACTATCTCGCCCCCGAGCGGGTCCGTGGCCATGATCCGGGCCCGGCCTCCGACCTGTGGGCGCTCGGCGCGACGCTGTACACGGCGGTGGAGGGCCGGTCACCGTTCCGCCGCACCTCGCCGATCGGCACGATGCAGGCCGTCGTCGAGGAGCAGCCCGCCGAGCCGGTCAACGCCGGTGTGCTGGGGCCCGTCCTCGCCGCGCTGCTGCGCAAGGATCCGGCCGAGCGGCCCAGCGCCGCGGAGGCCGAGCGGATGCTCGCCGAGGCGGCGGAGGGGCGAGTGCCGGGTGCGGCGCAGTCGTACGCGCCGACGGGGCAGCCGGGGTACGACACCTCCGGGACGGGGATCGGCACCGGTACCCGCCCGCAGACGGTCGCCGCCACGCCGTATCCGCCGGTGACGATCGGTCCCGCACCCGTGCCCGCCCCGCCGAAGCGACACCGCCTGCGTACGTTTTCCCTGGTCGTCGCCCTCGCGGCGATCGTCGGCGGGGGTGTGGCGGTCGCGTTGCAGCAGTTCGGTGCGGGGAGCCCCGGCACCTCCGCCGCTGCCTTGCCGACTCCGAGTACCGGCACCAGTGCCGACGCCACACCGAGCGAGGAGGGCGGCCCCGGGGAGGTTCCCGCGGGATGGGAGCGGCGCAACGACCCGGTGGGGTTCAGCATCTCCCTGCCCAAGGGGTGGCAGCGGTCCGTCTCCATCGACCAGGACGGCCTCCAGCAGGTCGACTACTCGCCCGACGGCGGCAAGCACCTCGTGCGGGTCGCTGTCGACATCGCGCCGGACTTCAGTAGCTCGTACGACCACATGAGCGAGCTCAGCGATCAGCTCGCGCGGCGGTTCGGGGACTACGAGCAGTTGACTCTCAAGCAGGAGCTCTTCCGTGACCAGCCGGGCGCCCGCTGGGAGTACGCATGGACCGCGCAGGCCAAGGACGCGCCGCACTACTTCCCGGGGCCGTACCGCGCGATCGACGTCGGGTACATGGACCGTGACGGAACCGAGTACGCGATCTACGCTTCCTCGCCGGCCGCCGACTGGGCCACCACGAGCCGGCAGTTCACGTGGATGCTGCGGAGCTTTCAGCCGAAAACCTCCTGACAACTTGGCCGGTCAGCACCCCGGAGGGGATCCGTCCGGCGCGGCATCATGGGGCGCATGGGGACCCCGGGAGACAACTTCCGTGTCATAGCGGGCCGTTATCGCCTGGAGGTCAGGCTCGGGCGGGGCGGCATGGGTGTCGTGTGGCGGGCGACCGATCTGCTGCTCGGGCGGCGGGTGGCGGTCAAGGAGATCTCCCTCGACGAGACGCTGTCCGAGGCCGAGGCCCGGTGGCAGCGCGAGCGGACCCTGCGCGAGGCGCGGGCCGTCGCACAGCTCAGGCATCCGCACATCATCGTCGTCCATGACATCGTCGAGCAGGACGAACGGCCCTATCTCGTCATGGAATTGATCGACGGCGGCTCCCTCGCCGACCGGATCGCCGGGCACGGGCCGGTGGTGCCCGCCGAGGCCGCCCGGATCGGCGTCGATCTGCTCGGCGCGTTGCGCGCGGCGCACGCGGCCGGGGTCCTGCACCGGGACATCAAGCCCGCGAACGTCCTGATGGAGGCCGGCACCGGCCGGGTCGTCCTCACCGACTTCGGCGTCGCGCAGGTCGCGGGCGCCACCACGCTCACCGAGACCGGGTCCTTCGTCGGCTCGCCCGAGTACACCGCGCCGGAGCGGATGACCGGGACGGGGACCGGGCCCGCGTCCGACCTGTGGTCGCTGGGGGCGCTGCTGTGCACGGCGGTGAGCGGTGAATCGCCGTTCCGGCGCGACTCGTTGAGCGGTGTCCTGCACGCGGTCCTCGCCGCTGAGATACGGCCGCCCGCGCAGGCCGCGCCGATCCTGCCCGTCGTACGAGGGCTGCTGGAGCGCGATCCGGCACGGCGGCTGGACGCGGAGTCGGCCGAGCGGATGCTGCGGGCCTTCCTGGAGACAGGGCGCCTGCCCGTCTCCGAGCGGCGTTCCCTGCGGGGTGTGCTGACCGCCGTGGTGCTGGTCGCCGCGATGGCGGGGGCGGGGGTGTCGGGGGCGGCGCTGATCATGCATCAGGAGGGAGGCGGGGACGGGCCCACACCGTCACCTTCGCCCCCGTCCGTCAGTGTCTCCGCCAGCGAAAGTCCCTCGGTGCCGAAACCTTCCTTCTCGCGGACCGGCTCCGAGTCCGAGAGCCCACAGCGAGCTCACCTAAAAGGGAGATAAGCGACCTCCCGAGTCACGGGTCTGTGACCGCGACGCCCTCTGAGTGGATTCGGACGCTGCTGGCGCGATATGAACGGACCCATGAGCAACAACGGGGGAGCCCCTTACGGGTCCGACGAGCCAACGAGTTTTGGTCTGCAACCGCCGAACCCGCCCGCGGCCGTGCCGCACCCGGACAACCCGTACGCGGCGCCCACCCAGGTCGTACCGCACCAGACGGCACCCTCCGCGCCTGAACCGGAGCCGGGTACCGGCCGGTTGATCGGTGGTCGTTACCGTCTGCTCGCCAAGCTCGGGCACGGCGGCATGGGTACGGTCTGGCGCGCCAAGGACGAGACGGTGGACCGCGAGGTCGCCGTCAAGGAGCCCCGCGTACCCGACCATCTTCCCGAGCGCGAACGCGCCAACGCGTTCGAACGCATGCGCCGCGAGGCGCGTGCCGCGGCCCGGCTCGACCATCCAGCCGTTGTGAACGTGCACGACGTCGCCGTCGTCGACGGCCAGCCGTGGATCGTCATGGAGCTGGTGCACGGCCGTTCGCTGGGCGACGCGTTGCAGGAGGGCACCCTCGGGGCGAGGGAAGCGGCGCGAATCGGCCTGGAGGTGCTCGGCGCGCTGGAGGCCGCGCACGCGGCGGGCATCCTGCACCGGGACGTCAAGCCGGACAACGTGCTGCTCGGCCGCCATGACCGCGTCGTCCTCACCGACTTCGGCATCGCCCAGATCGAGGGCGAGACCAATCTGACCGACACCGGCGGCTTCGTCGGCTCGCCCGAGTACATCGCGCCGGAGCGGGTGCTGGGGCAGCGGCCGGGACCGGCGTCGGACCTGTGGTCGCTCGGTGTCGTCCTGTACGCGGCCACCGAGGGCGTCTCGCCGTTCCGCCGCAGCAACACGCCGGCCACGCTCCAGTCGGTCCTCAACGCCACGCCCGCCGTTCCGGCCTCCGCCTCCGGTCCGCTGGCCGACGTCATCACCGGCCTGCTCCAGAAGGACCCCGCGCGTCGCCCGAACGCGGCCCAGGTGCGGGCGCTGCTGGAGACGGCCGCCCGTCCGCCCGCTCCGGCGCCGACGCAGGTCGTGCAGCTCGCGGAGGGCGCTCCGAAGGGCGGTGTGCGGCTGGGCCGCAAGTCGCTGATCGGGCTCGGTGCCGCGGTCGTCGCGGCCGCGGTGGCGGCGTATCTGGTGATCGCGGACCCGTTCGCCGGGCCGCTGCCGGACGGCTGGACGACGAAGAAGGTGAAGGACGTCGCCGCGACGCTGGCGGTGCCCCACGCGTACCAGGAGGACGTGCCCGACCGGAAGACGGACGAGGCGCACTGGGTCACGTACACCGACTACAGCGGCAGCATCTGGATCGGGCTGAGGCTCGACAGGAAGGCCGAGGACTCGAACAACACCATCGCGGGCTCGGCGGCCGCGGAGATGTACGAGGACGACAAGAAGTTCAAGGAGAACGGCGAGTACGAGCTCGGCATGCCGGAGAACCCTGAGACGGACACCGATGACGCGGTCACGTACCAGGGGAAACAGGCCGCCAAGAACACGATCACGTACATCACCGACGACAGCCAGAACCCCCGCCCCCGCGAGATGCAGATCTTCTACTACAAGACCTCCAAGGGCGACATGTACAAGCTCACCATCAGCTACCCGGGCAAGGGCGACTTCACGAAGCGGGGGCAAGAGGTGGCGAGGACGACGATCGCGAACCTCGACGTGGACGTGCTCTGACCCGCGTCGACAAGCAACCGCCCCACAAGGTACTGATGGGGCATGAGCAACGACCGGGGCGGCACCAGCCCGAAGGGCCGACTGATAGGCGGCCGTTACCGTCTGGCCGAGCGCATCGGGTCGGGCGGCATGGGCACCGTCTGGCGGGCGCACGACGAGCTGGTGGACCGCGAAGTCGCCGTGAAGCAGCCGAGGTTGCCCGGTGACCCGGAGGACGAGGCCCATCAGCGGGCCTCTCACCGGCTCTACCGGGAGGCCCGTGCCGCCGCCCGGGTCGACCATCCCGCCGCCGTGTCCATCCATGACGTGGTCGTCGAGGACGGGCTGCCCTGGATCGTCATGGAGTGGGTGCGCGGGGAGTCCCTGCACGAGGTGCTCCGGCGTGGGCCGGTCGCCCCGGCCGAGACCGCCCGCATCGGCCTGGCCGTCCTCGGCGCCCTGCGCGCCGCGCACGCCGTCGGGATCGTGCACCGCGATGTGAAGCCCGCCAACGTGCTGCTCGGGCCGCACGGCCGGGTCGTCCTCACCGACTTCGGCATCGCGCATGTCCAGGGCGAGGAATCCCTCACCGTCAGCGGCGAGTTCGTCGGCTCCATCGACTTCATCGCTCCCGAGCGGATGTCCGGTCGGGGCGCCGGTCCGCCCTCCGATCTGTGGTCCCTGGGCGTCCTGCTGTACGCCGCCGTGGAGGGCGAACCGCCTTTCCGGCGTACGACGCTGGAGTCCACCCTCGCCGCGATCCTCTCCTTCGACCCGCCCGAGCCCAAGCGGGCCGGTCCGCTGAGCCCCCTGATCAGCGGGCTGCTGGGGAAGGAACCGGATCTGCGGCCGGACGCCGAGGAAGCCGCCAAGATCCTGGAGGCGGCGGCGGAAGGGTGGCCGGTACCGCCGCTGCACGCCACTCCGGCGCCCCAAGTGCCGGATCGAATAACAGAGTTGGGCGAGGACTCCGGAACCGTACGCCTGCGGGGACCGCAACCCGAGCCCGTACCGGAGCAGCCGGACACCACCGTCGTACCGACGACGTCGCCACGCAGGCCCCACCTCCTGCGGCGCCCCCTCCCGGCCGCCCTGCTCGGGGTCGCTCTGGCCGGCGGCGCCTGGCTCGGCACGTCCTACTTCCTCGCCGAGCCCGAGCCCGCCGCTGTGACCGAGCCGACGTACACCTCGGCCCCCCTCGCGCCCGCCGCCACCGACATCGCCGACGAGCCCTGGGACAAGCACCCCGAGAAGGCCCTGAAGGCCACGCTCGCCGTCCCGAGCCGGTACGGGGAGACCCACCGGCAGGGCAGCGCCACCGACCAGCCGCGGATGGTGATCTACGGGGAGGGCGGCATCGACCTCCGCCTCAGCCTGTGGGACCAGCCCAGCACCACAGCCATGGGCCGGGCGGACCAGCAGAAGAGGTCCTGGGCGACGCACGCGGAGGCCGAGACCCGGCTCACGGAGACCAGCTTCGGGGGCGAGTACGCCGTACAGGCCGACACCACCTACGACGACGCGGGCGACGACCCGACCCGGGTCATGCAGCTGTCCGTCATGACCGACGACGGCCGTCTCTACGAGCTCCGGGTCGACATGCCGAAGGGGACGGCGGCCGAGAAGGAGGGCATGGCGCTGTTCAAGGCGGCCCGTGACCGGCTCGTGATCGAAAAAGGGTGAGCGGCTGGTGATCGACACCGAACAACGCGCTGATCAGCGGCTTTTGCGCCAGTGATCACTGGCGCCGTGTGAGTACTCCGTGAATCCCGATTACCGACGGGTACCCAAAGCCTCCGCTCCGGCATACCCTGCGCGTCATGACGGACTCGAAGGCTTCGGCTCAGGCCACCAACCCCCTCGCCCCCGCCCCTGAGGGCGCCCGGACCGCCGCCGACGTGGTCACCCCGGAGCTGATCGCCCAGCTCACCAAGGGTGTGGTCGGCTCCGGTCGGACCGCCAACCACACGCCGTTCACCGGCGAGAAGCTGGCCGACCTGCCCGAGTCGACGCCGCAGGACGTCGAGAAGGCCTACGCGGCGGCCCGCAAGGCACAGGCCGTGTGGGAGCAGACGCCCGTACGACAGCGCGCCGCCGTGCTGCTCCGCTTCCACGACCTGGTGCTCGCCCGCCAGGCCGAGGTCCTCGACCTCATCCAGCTGGAGACCGGCAAGGCCCGTCTGCACGCCCACGAGGAGGTGCAGGCCGTCGCGGTCGCCGCCCGCCACTACGGCCGCAGGGCGCCCTCCTATCTGCGGCCCAAGCGGCACGCGGGCGCCATGCCGACCCTCACCAAGGTCACCGAGCTGCGCCACCCGCGGGGCGTGGTCGGCCAGATCGCCCCCTGGAACTACCCCCTGGAGCTGTCCGTCGGCGACGCGCTCCCCGCCTTCGTCGCGGGCAACGCGGTCATGATGAAGCCGGACACCGAGACCTGCCTGACCGCCCTGTGGGCGCGTGACCTGCTGATCGAGGCCGGGCTGCCCGCCGACGTCTTCCAGGTCGTCCTCGGCGAGGGCCCCGTCGTCGGCCCCGAGGTCGTCCGGCACGCCGACTACGTCTCCTTCACCGGCTCCACCCGCACCGGCCGCGAGGTCGCCCAGGGCGCCGCCGCCCGCCTCATCGGCGTCTCGCTCGAACTGGGCGGCAAGAACGCGATGCTGGTCCTCGAGGACGCCGACATCGAGAAGGCGGCGGCGGGCGCGGTCCGTGCCTGCTTCTCCTCCGCCGGTCAACTCTGCATCTCCATCGAGCGGTTGTACGTCCACGAGTCGATCGCCGACGCCTTCCTGGAGCGCTTCGCCGCCCGCACCAAGGCCATGCGGCTCGGCAAGTCCCTCGCCTACGGCGCCGACATGGGCTCCCTCGTCGGCGAGCGCCAGCTGGAGACCGTCACCCGGCACGTCGAGGAGGCCGTCTCCAAGGGCGCCAAGGTCGTCGCCGGCGGTGTCGCCCGCCCGGACATCGGCCCGTACTTCTTCGAGCCCACGATCCTGGACGGCGTGACCGAGCCCATGGCGATCTGCGCGGAGGAGACCTTCGGCCCGGTCGTCTCCATCTACCGCTTCAAGACCGACGACGAGGCCGTCGCGCAGGCCAACTCCACGTCGTACGGCCTCAATTCCTCGGTCTGGACGAAGGACGGCAAGCGCGGCCGCGAGGTCGCCGCCCGGCTGCGCACCGGCACGGTCAACGTCAACGAGGGCTACGCGCCCGCCTACGGCAGCGTCCAGTCCCCGATGGGCGGCATGAAGGACTCCGGGCTCGGCCGCCGCCACGGCTCCGAGGGCATCCTCAAGTACACGGAGGCCCAGACGGTGGCCCAGCAGCGGCTGCTGCCGATGGCGCCGTCGCTGGGCATGAGCGACGAGGCGTACGCCCAGTTCATGAGCCGCAGCCTGCGCCTGATGAAGGCGTTCCGGTTCCGCTAGGACCGACCCGCACCGCACCACACGCTGAAGCACTGCACGCTCAAAGGAGAGAACGCACGTGCCCCAGGACGCTTACGACTACGACGTGATCGTCGTCGGATCCGGTTTCGGCGGATCCGTCACCGCCCTCCGCCTCACCGAAAAGGGCTACCGCGTAGGCGTCCTGGAGGCCGGCCGCCGCTTCACCCCGGGTACCCTCCCCAAGAACTCCTGGGACCTCAAGAACTACCTCTGGGCACCCAGGCTCGGCATGTACGGGCTCCAGCGCATCCATCTGCTGGGCAACGTGATGGTCCTCGCGGGTGCGGGCGTCGGCGGTGGTTCCCTGAACTACGCCAACACCCTCTACGTGCCGCCGAAGCCGTTCTTCGAGGATCCGCAGTGGCGTGACATCACGGACTGGGAAGAGGAGTTGAAGCCGTACTACGACCAGGCGCAGCGCATGCTCGGCGTACGGCTCAACCCGACGATGACCCCGTCCGACGTCCATCTGAAGGCGGCGGCCCAGCGGATGGGCGTCGGGGACACCTTCCACATGGCGCCCGTCGGGGTGTTCTTCGGCGACGGCCAGGACGCCGACGGCGCGGTGAAGGCGAAACCCGGCGAGCGGGTCGCCGACCCGTACTTCGGTGGCGCGGGACCGGACCGCAGGGCGTGCGCCGAGTGCGGTGAGTGCATGACCGGCTGCCGTCACGGGGCGAAGAACACCCTCAACGAGAACTACCTGTACCTCGCCGAGAAGGCGGGGGCGGTGGTGTTCCCCATGACGACGGTCGTCTCGGTCACGGACGACTCCCAGGGCGGGTACGCGATCGCCACCCTGCCGACGGACCAGCAGCGCAAGGGCAAGGGCCGCATCTTCAAGGCCCGCCGTGTCGTCCTCGCCGCCGGCACCTACGGGACCCAGACCCTGCTGCACCGCATGAAGGCGGGCGGCCAGCTGCCGCACCTCTCCGACAAGCTGGGCGAGCTGACCCGCACCAACTCCGAGGCACTGGTCGGCGCGCAGACCAGCGACCGGCGCTACCGCAAGGCGACCGGCGACAAGAGGGCCGACTTCACCCGGGGCGTGGCCATCACCTCGTCCATCCACCCGGACGCGAACACCCATATCGAGCCGGTCCGCTACGGCAAGGGCTCCAACTCGATGGGCGGTCTGTCCATCCTCCAGGTCCCGTACACCGAGGGCTCCTCGCGGGTCCTGGCCTGGATGGCGAACGCGGCCCGGCATCCGCTGCTGGTGATGCGCTCCCTCTCCAACCGCCGCTGGTCGGAGCGGACCATCATCGGCCTGGTGATGCAGTCGTTGGACAACTCCCTGACGACGTACCTGAAGCCGGACGGCGTGGGCAAGGGCCTGCTCACCGCCCGCCAGGGCCACGGGGCCCCCAACCCCAAGCAGATCAGGGCCGCTTCGGAGGGCGCGTCGGCGATCGCGGCCGAGATCAACGGCTTCGCGGGCTCCAACGTCGGCGAGCTGATGGGCACCCCGCTCACCGCCCACTTCCTCGGCGGCTGCCCCATCGGCGCCACCGCCGAGGACGGGGTGATCGACCCGTACCACCGCCTCTACGGCCACCCCGGCATCTCGGTCGTCGACGGCGCCGCGGTCTCGGCGAACCTCGGGGTGAACCCGTCCCTGACGATCACCGCACAGGCCGAGCGGGCGATGTCGTTCTGGCCCAACAAGGACGAGGCGGACCCGCGTCCGGCGCAGGGAGCGGCGTACGAACGTCTGAAGCCGGTCGAGCCGCGGACGGCGGCGGTACCGGCGGAGGCGTTCGGCGCGCTGCGGCTGCCGTTCCTGGGGATGCCGGCGGTGCCGCCGAAGAAGTAGCCCCGCCGTAGCCCCTCCGCACACGAAGAGAAGGACCTGCGCCCCCCTCCGAGCGCAGGTCCTTCTCTTTGTCTTGCAGGCTTACGGCCGGGCTCTAGCCCTCCGCGCCCGCCTTGCGGCGACGCATCGCGAAGACGGCACCGGCACCGGCGACGATCGCGACACCGCCGACGAGACCGATGGTCGGCAGCGCCGAGCTGGAACCGGTGTCGGCGAGGTTGCCCGTCGGCAGCTCGGAGACGTCACCCTGCGGCTTCTTCACCGAGTCCTTGCCGTTGTCGCTCGGGTCGGCCGTGCCCGGGTCCGGGTTGGGCGAGCCGGCCTTCAGGACCTCGAAGTCGTACTGGGCCCAGCCCTCGGCGATGCAGTCCTGGCCGTCGATGTTGTCCAGGTAGGCGCCGGAGCCGAAGGAGTAGGCGTCGCCGGCCGGGGCCTTGGAGCCGATGCTGACGCGCAGCTCGACGGACTTGCTCTTGCCGGCCTTCAGCGAGTCGACGTAGAAGAAGTAGTCACCGGCGAAGTCGTCGGAGCCGATGCGGTCCCAGGTGCCGGTCTCGGTGTTCTTGAACTCCAGGTCGACGTACGGGCTGAGCCACTTCGACTCGTCGAGCTCGTAGTTCTCGATCTCGGCGTAGAACGCGACGCCGTCGACCGTGGTGCCGGATTCGTTGGTGACGGCCAGCTTGAAGTTGTGGAAGCCGTCACCGGCGACGATCTTGCCGGGCAGGCCCTTGATGTCCGCGGACACCTTGGCGTCCGTGAAGTCCTCGTCGAGTTCCTCGCAGTACGGGACGTCCGGGTCGGTTGGCTCCTCGCTCGGCTCGGCGGAGTCGGAGGGCTCGGGCTCGTCCGACTCGGTGGCCGTGGCGGTGGCCGTCGCGGTGTCGGTCGCCGTGGCGGTGGCGGTCGTCGTCGCCGTGTCGGTCGGGAGCGCGGTGTCGGTGGGCAGCGCGGTGTCCGTCGGGGTCGGCTCGGCCGTGTCGGTCGGCTCGTCCGTCGGCGTGCTGGTGACCGTATCGGTGGGAGTCGGAGTCGTCTCGTCCGCGAACGCGACAGGCGCGGACAGCAGCGCGAGCGGGGCTATGACAGCCGTCGCGGCCGCTGCGGCCATGGCACGGCGAAGCTTCATGAATGACCTCAGGAAGTCCGGTGTGCTGCGTGTCGCAGCACGTGAGTGGGGCTTGGTGGGCCCCGCCTGTGGGGTGCGGGTGTGGCCCGTGGTTCGCCTGGTTTGATTCGCGAAGCCTGTGAATGGTTGCCCCCGCATTCACAGAAACCTTATGTGGCCTGAGTCACATTCGGATTGCGCTTGTGAAAGTGCTTTCTCAGCCCATAGAACTGCCGTCGTGTCTGACAAGCCGTCCGAGGACTCCTCCTCGACCCCCGAAGTCCCCGACGACGTCTGGGAACAGTTCACCCGCGCCAGCGAGCGGGAGGCCCCGAAGGAGCCCTCCGCGCGCGCCCGCATGGTGACCGAGCGCCTGCGGCAGCAGGAGGCCCGCGGTGAAACGCCCGAGAGCTGGCGTTCGGGTCCGCCGCTCCAGGAGAAGAGGCGCGGCCGACGGGTGTGGACGGCCCTCGGTCTGCTCCTCGCCCTCGTCGTGGCCGTCGTGGCGCTGAAGCCGTCGCTGCTGCCGGGCGACCCCTTCGGCAGCGGGACCTCCGACTCCGCCGCCGGGTCACCGCTCCCCGAGGAGACCGCGGCCCCCACTGCCCCGCCCTCCGCCGCGGCCCCGGCGACACCCACCCTGGACGATCCGTTCGCCGGCTCCCCGGCCAAGCGCTGGGCCGACGGCAAGGCCGGCATCCTCGCACCGAAGGCGGAAGCGGTCGGCGGACGGTCGAAGGCGGAGGTCGCCCAGGCCCTTCGGCTGACCAGGGAACTGCTGATCTCCTCGAACCTCGACCCGGCGACACTGCGCGGCGAACGCCCCGAGGCGGCGCTCAACGTATTGGACCCGAAGCAGAAGGACGTCCTCTCGGGGCTGAAGACCGCCCTGAGCGAGCCGGACGAGAAGCACGACCCGCTGTCGATGTTCACCCGCTTCGACCCGGACGAGGTCCGGCCGGTCGGTGATGTCGTGAAGGTCCGCGGCCGGATGTCGTTCGAGGCGGGCGAGGGCGCCGCCGTCGCCGTCCACGCCGACTACACCTTCGTCTACCCGGTGGTCCGCGCCGACGGCTCGCCCGAGGTGACCCGCACTATTGTCCGCCGCGTCCTCGACGTCGAACTCTCCGACCCGGCCAGGTACGACATCACACCCGGCAAGCTCACCGTCCTGCGCCACGACCGGGACGCCGGCAACTCGGCCTGCGGCGCCCACGACGGCTGGTTCCACCCGCAGTTCCCCTCGGACGCCCCGACGAGCGCGCCCCCCTCGGGCCCGACGTCGGACCCGTACGACCGCAGCACGGACATCCGTCAGGGGCAGGACTGCGGGACGGTCTCCCGCGTCTGACGCAGCGGTCCGAGGTGGGCAGGGCCGGGGCACGGCGAAGGGCCCCGCGGGACGGAGCCGCGGGGCCCTTCTTTCGTCAGCACCGGCGTCAGGGCAGCACCGGTGCCTGGGAGCGGCGCCGGGGGGTTGCGCCGCTTGCCTCGCGTGCCTGGGTCGGCGCCCCGGCGCAGTCGGGGCGCACGGCTGGTCTCGACCTCTGGCAATGCGGGAGGACAAAGGCAATGTGGTTGTCTGCGAGGGGACTTGGGCTTTGTAGGCATCGTGCTGGATGGACCCGGCCACCGCAACCGTTCGGCCCGGGCTTGTACGTGTTCCCGTACTTTGCCTGTACTCGTTGTGCACTTTTCCGTCGGCCGGCCCCGGGCGTCCCCGGAGCCGGCCGTTCTTGGGTGACCGGGCTGCTGTCCCCTGCCGTCCGGTCACTTACCTGGAACGAGGTCCCACGACGCACGGCACGATCCGTACGTCTCATCGCCCCAGCGAGCCACGCGTGGTTCTTTCGGGTCCGCCCCTGGCTGGCGCGGACACCCCACCAACGAAGCGGTCCGCGTCCCGGTCACGCGCCGTACGGGTGAGGCGGGGCTCGAACTCAGATGCGACCGCGGCACAGTTCGAGAAGGGTCATCGCGAGGGAGGTGCCCGGCCTGCCCAGCGCCTCGCTGTAGTGGTTGAGGACCTCCATCTCGCGGGAGAGGTTCACGCGCCGGCCGCCGGAGGTGATCCGCGCCTCCTGGATGACGGCGGACACGGCCATCCGTTCCTGGATCAGACCGATGATCCGGTCGTCGAGCGCGTCGATGCGCTCACGGGCGCCGGTGATCACGTCCGCGGCCTCGGAGGTACGGGCGCCGGTCACGTCGATGGCGGTCATAGGGGGCTCCTCGTCTGGAAGGGGTCGAGGTGCCCCGGAGCGGCAGGGTCCGGAGGAAACGACAGGCGCCCCGGACCTTGTCGGCCCGGGGCGCCTGGGAAGTCGCTTGTCAGTAGCTCAAGCAGCATGACCATGGCAGCCGGCGGGCCGGGTGCCATAGGTAAAGAGGAAGGTCGGGTGCGTGAGCATGGGAGCAGTATGCCGCGCCCCGCGGGGGCGTCCAACCCGGTTCGCATCGTGAGACAGGGCTTGCCCCGGGACCGGCCCCGCCGCGCCCGGTAGACTCGGCCCCACACACACCTCGCTCACGCCGGAAGGCAACCCGTGTCATCAGCGACCCCCGCCGCCGCCCCCGACACCGTCCTGGTCGTCGACTTCGGCGCGCAGTACGCCCAGCTCATCGCCCGCCGTGTCCGCGAGGCCCGGGTCTACAGCGAGATCGTGCCGAGCACCATGCCGGTCGCGGAGATGCTCGCCAAGAACCCGGCGGCGATCATCCTCTCCGGCGGCCCCTCCTCGGTCTACGCGGAGGGCGCCCCGCGCCTGGACCGCGAGCTCTTCGAGGCCGGCGTCCCCGTCTTCGGCATGTGCTACGGCTTCCAGCTGATGGCCACGACCCTCGGCGGCACGGTCGACAACACCGGCGCCCGTGAGTACGGCCGTACGCCGCTCCATGTGTCGCGGTCCGGTTCGACGCTCTTCGAGGGCACCCCCGATGAGCAGTCCGTCTGGATGTCCCACGGCGACGCCTGCTCCGCCGCCCCCGAGGGCTTCTCCGTCACGGCCGCCACGGACGTCGTCCCGGTCGCCGCCTTCGAGAACGACGAGAAGAAGCTCTACGGCGTCCAGTACCACCCCGAGGTCATGCACTCCACGCACGGCCAGCAGGTCCTGGAGCACTTTCTGTACCGGGGCGCGGGCCTGACCCCGTCCTGGACCACGGGCAATGTGATCGAGGAGCAGGTCACGGCCATCCGTGAGCAGGTCGGCGACAAGCGCGCCATCTGCGGTCTGTCCGGCGGTGTCGACTCCGCGGTGGCCGCGGCCCTCGTCGCACGCGCCATCGGCGACCAGCTGACCTGCGTGTACGTCGACCACGGTCTGATGCGCAAGGGCGAGACCGAGCAGGTCGAGAAGGACTTCGTGGCCGCGACCGGCGTCAAGCTGGTCGTCGTCGACGCGGAGGAGCGCTTCCTGACCGCGCTCAAGGGCGTCTCGGACCCCGAGGAGAAGCGGAAGATCATCGGCCGGGAGTTCATCCGGGTCTTCGAGCAGGCGCAGGCCGAGATCATCGCGGACGAGGGCCCGGCGGTGGAGTTCCTCGTCCAGGGCACCCTCTACCCCGACGTGGTCGAGTCCGGTGGCGGCACCGGTACCGCCAACATCAAGTCCCACCACAACGTCGGCGGCCTCCCCGAGGACCTCGAGTTCCAGCTGATCGAACCGCTGCGCAAGCTGTTCAAGGACGAGGTCCGGATGGTCGGCCAGGAGCTGGGCCTGCCGGAGGAGATCGTCCAGCGCCAGCCGTTCCCCGGCCCGGGTCTCGGCATCCGGATCGTCGGCGAGGTCACCAAGGAGCGGCTCGACCTGCTCCGCGACGCGGACGCCATCGCCCGCGAGGAGCTGACCGCGGCCGGCCTCGACCGGGACATCTGGCAGTGTCCGGTGGTGCTGCTCGCGGACGTCCGCAGCGTCGGCGTCCAGGGCGACGGCCGCACGTACGGCCACCCGATCGTGCTGCGCCCGGTGTCCTCCGAGGACGCCATGACCGCCGACTGGTCGCGACTGCCGTACGAGGTGCTGGCGAAGATCTCGACGCGGATCACGAACGAGGTGGCCGACGTCAACCGCGTGGTCCTCGACGTGACGTCGAAGCCGCCGGGCACCATCGAGTGGGAGTAAGCCCTAGGTGCGCCTGATCGTGCGCACCGGCTCACCGGGCTTCCAGACCTGGACGACCAGGTACTTGTCGTCCTCGACGTAGGTCCGTACGACCTCCGTCAGCTCGGTGCGGAAGAGGTGGAACGGCTCCGGCGGTTCCACCTCTTCGCCGTATCCGGCCTTCGTCCCGGCGTCGACCACCTCGATCGCCCGTCCGCTGATCCGGACGTCCCCGCCGCCCATGCTCTGTCCCTCACCGGGGTTCGCCTGGAGCGCGAAGCGGGCGTCGCGGAGCAGGTCGAGCGCCTTGCGCGAGTCCGGCATCATGCCGAGCCAGAGCTCGCCGTTCAGGAAACGGACCTCCAGGCCGCTGGTGCGCGGGGAGCCGTCCTTGCGGAGCGTCGCGAGGGTGTGGTGGGTGAAGGCGCCGAAGCGTTCCTCGACGCGCTGGGCGAAGTCGGGTTCGGCGGTGGTGAAAGCCGCCCAGTTTGCTGTCATACGGCGAGTCTGGCGCTCATACCCGACATCTGCTGTCCGTATTGCGCGAAGTGGCGTCGCCGGATCGATCGCGCACGTCATCTTTTCATAACGGCTCTGTTCTCCTGCGCTGACCGGCGGTAACTTCCGCCCCGTAAAGCAACCCCAGTGCTGGAGGACAGATGCACGGGACGTATGGGCCCAACCCGCCGACACCCCTGCCCACGGACAGCCTCCAGTTCGCGATGCCGCCGATGCACGACGCGGTCGAGGACGAGCGCCGGCACCGCAAGGAACGGCTCGCGGGGGCGCTGCGGATCTTCGGGAGGATGGGCTTCGAGGACGGGGTGTCCGGGCACATCACCGCGCGCGACCCGGAATTCACCGACTGCTTCTGGGTCAACCCCTTCGGGATGCCCTTCAGGCATGTGACGGTGAGCGATCTGGTCCTCGCCAACTCCGAGGGGCAGGTCATCGAGGGCCGCTACCACGTCAACCAGGCCGCGTTCACCGTCCACGCCCAGGTCCACGCCGCCCGCCCCGACGTCGTCGCGGTCGCCCACTGCCACTCCGTGCACGGCCGCGCGCTGGCCGCCCTGGGGGAACTCCTGGACCCGATCACCCAGGAGAGCTGCGCGTTCTACGAGGACCACGCCGTCTACGACGCCTACTCGGGTGTCGCCGTCGACGCCGCCGAGGGCCGGCGGATCGCCGCCGCGCTCGACTGCCGCAAGGGCCTGGTGCTGCGCAACCACGGCCTGCTGACCGTGGGGGACTCGGTGGACGCGGCGGCCTGGTGGTTCCTGTCCATGGAGCGGTCCTCGCAGGTCCAGCTGACGGCCAGGGCGGCCGGCCGCCCGGTTCTCATCGAGCACAAGGCGGCGGTGGCGACGCGGGAGCAGCTGGGCGGGGACCTGGTGGCGTGGATCAACTACCAGCCGTTGTGGCAGGACATCAGTCGCAGCGAGCCGGATCTGCTGAGCTGAGCCCCCATGCCGACGGGGGCTCTCAGAAGCCCCGGAGCACGGCCGCCTTGGTCATCGCGAACTCCTCGTCCGTGAGGACCCCGTCGCGGTGCAGCTCGCCCAGCTCCCGGAGCCTGCGCAGGAGTACGTCGTGATGGTCGGCCTGGGGCGGGACGGCCGCCGGGAGCCGGGCGGGGCGGCCCTCGGCGAGGTCGTTGCCGGTGCGGGTGGAGGGGTGCGGGAGACGGGCGGTGACCGCGGTGGCGACCAGGGCCGTGAGCAGGTCGCGGCGGGCGCTGCCCCACAGATCGAGGGCGTACGGGTCCTTCTCCGGCGGCAGTTTGGAGAACGCCGTCTCACGGGTCACGAAGCGCAGGAAGCCGTCCTCGTAGCCGGAGTTGGGCAGCCATTCGACCCCCACGACGTCGTCGATGGCGATGATCCGCGGCCCGGTCGCGCGTTTGACCCGGTCGGAGGTGTCCGACCAGTCGATACGGACCTGGAGACCGTCGAAGGAGACCGTGCCGTCGGAGGAGCGCACCGAGACCGGGACCGGCGGACCGGCCAGCAGATACGTCTTCGTCGGCTCTTTGGGGACCTGGTCGAGCAGCAGCGCCCGGCGGATCTCCTCCGCCATGTACTCGGCGACCCCCGAGCGGTCGATGTCCACCAACAGCCGGTAGGGGTCCGCGGGGTCCGGCAGCCGTCCGCCCGTCGCGTGGAGCAGCGGATCCGCCCCCTCGCGCAGCCGCATCCGCAGCCGCCCGCGCTTGCGTTCGGGTTCGTAGACCACGCCCGAGACAGCCTCCAGGGGTACGGCGATCTCGCCGTACGTCTGCCGGAACAGCGGCACGGAGCGGTGGAGTCCCGGCGTGATCCTGACGGTTGCGCCGTCGAAGGCCCAGGTCCCGTCGCGCTGGATGATCTCGGCCATAGGGAAATTCTCGCAGCCGGGTCAACACGGCGGTGCGGTCTTCACCCCGCCCTGACCAGACCTGCCGGACCGGCGCCCAGTGGCGTAGGGCACAATTCGCTGTCATCGCACGGGAGTTGCAGAGCGGTCCGCCGGGGCTTCGGCAGGGCCGCAGCGCGTGGGAATCGCGGGGAAGGCAGGCGTCGGACGTGGCGGTGCAGGAGGCGAGACAGAGCGTGGAAGCGGGCGCTCACGGGGGCGGCTGCACCTGCGGGGACTGTCCGCACGGGGCGCGGGCGGGGCATCGGCGGGCGGTCGCCGAATTCGTGCTGAAACGGGACGAGTTCGCCGCCGGACAGGGGTTGCCGGCCGCTGTGGCCCACTCGGCCTCCGCCTCCCGCCAGTGGGTGTCGGAGGAGCTGACGCAGTCAGCGGAAGTCGTCGCCGAGCGCGGTCGCGCCGAGGGCGAGGCCTGGCTGGCCCGGATGTGGAGCCGGACCGCGTGCACGGTGTGGGCCGGTGTGGTCCTCCTGCTGCTGGTCCAGGCGCTGACGGCGATCGGCGCGGGCTGGACCTCGGCCCGGACCGCCGGTCTGCTGGCCGCGCTGCTGACGGCCGGCGCGCTGACCGCAGCGTCCTGGTTCCACCGGGCCCGGGGCGGCGCGCTCGCGCCCGTGATCGGCGAGGACAACCGCCTGTCCACCTCGCGCGCGGTGGCCGTGGCCTGGGTGCTCTTCGTGGCGTACGCCGTGCTGGTCCTGGTCGGCCGCCTCGCCGCCGCCTCCGACCCCGCCGAGCGCGACACCCTGATCTCCGGCTTCGACCTCGACCGCGGCGCGGGCGTGGTGACGGTCCTCGCCGTGGTGTGCGCCATCGCGGTCCTGGTGCGGCGCGTGGTCGGCCTGCGCGTCCTGGGACAGCGGTTGCAGAAGGTACGCGCCGACCGCCCGCGCGCCGCCGACCTCCTGACGGACGACGCGGGCCGGGGCACCTTCGCCGACATCCAGTACGTCGTCATCAGCACCGTCGCCCTGCTGTTCGCGGCGGTCCGCCTCGCCCGCCGCCCCGACCAACTCCCCGACCTCCCCTGGGGCCTGGCGGTGGTCGTCCTCATCTCGGCAGCCACCTACGTGGCCGGCAAATACGCCGAGGGCGGCCGCCCGGTCATCCTCTCCGTCGTCCGCGCCCGCGAGGCCGGCGACCTCGACGCGCCGATCCGCACGGGCGACGACATCGAGATCCGCGGCGCCGGTTTCGTCCCCCCGGGCGCGCAGGGCGCCGAGCGCTTGTCCCGTATGACGGTCCGCGTCGGCACCGTCCACGTCCACGTCCCCCTCGTCCCGGTGAACGGAGGCTTCAGCAACCCGACGGACGCGGTCCTGACGGTGCCGGTACCGGCGGATGTGGAACCCGGACGGGTGGAGGTGCAGGTGGTCACCGCGGCGGGGGTGGAAACGAATCGGTACGGGATCGATGTGACGGACTGAGGGGTGGGCGGGGGGCCGTGGGCAGTGGCGTGGGCGGCTTGTCCCCTGCCGCGACGCCACCACCTCCCTGGGCCCGAGCCGCGGAAAACGGTCGCGTCGGCATTGAGCGGCTTTTCCCGTTCGTGCGTATCGTCTTCTGAGGGGTCACGGCACGCTGGGTGAGAGGCGGCTCGGAGCGATGACGCACAGCTTCCGTACGGACACGCACACCCCCTACTACGACGGCGGACGGAGCTGGCGGGACACCGCCACCCGTTACGCCCTGCTCCCGCTGCGCCTCTTCCTCGGCGTCACCTTCATCTACGCCGGCCTGGACAAACTCACCGACAGCGCCTTCATGAAGGCCTCCGGGCCCGGCTCCATCGGCGATCAGATGCGCAACGTCCGGGGCTCCGCGGCGATCCCCGACATGATCGACATGGCCCTGAAGAGCCCCGTCGGCTTCGGCTACGCCATCGCCCTCGGCGAACTGGCCGTCGGCATCGCCACCCTCCTCGGCCTCCTCGCCCGCCTGGCCGCCCTCGGCGGAGCCCTGATCTCCCTGAGCCTCTGGCTGACGATGAGCTGGGCCTCGGACCCGTACTACTACGGCAACGACCTCGCCTACCTGATGGCCTGGATCCCCCTGGTCCTCGCAGGTGCCCCGAACTTCTCGCTCGACGCGGCCTGGCGGTCCCGACGACGGGGACGGGCGGCGGCGGCCTACTAGCCGGACGACGGCGCAGGGGGCCGGGGCCCGGCCGCGCCGCCCCCTCGGTCAGCCCGCCCCCTCCGACTCGCCCACCGCACCCGCGCTCGCCCCACCCCCCGCACGCCGTCGGCGGAACGCGCGCGTCGCGAGGCCCGTCGCGGCGGCCAGGCAGAGGCCACCCGTGACGATGGGGATGACCGCGAACCACGGGGTCTCCCAGGCGCCCCCCGCGTCGCCGGCGTAGATGATGCCGGCCAGGGTCAGGAAGAGGCCGGCGAGCAGTTTGCCGGGGCGGAACTCATGACGTAGCACGGCTCACCTCCGCTTGGCCGGCCCCGACCTGGAGGTCGAGGTCGAGGGTGCCGGCGGATCTGGTGCCCTTGGGGGGTGTCAGGGTGATCTCCTTGTGCTTGCCCGGTTCCACGTCCACGTCCTGCTGGTCGTCGCCCGGGAGCTGGATGTCGCCCACGCCCACGTCGATGCTGACCTTCACGGTCGCGTCCTTCGGTACGACCACCTTCAGCTTGCCCACGCCCACCTCGGCCCGGGCGGTCACCGTCTGTCCCTCGGCGAGGTCCAGCCCCGTCAGATCCAGCGTGCCGACGCCGGTGCCCAGGTCGTACGCGGGCTGGACGTCCGCGACCGCGGCGGGGCGCCAGGTCCTCTCGATCCAGTGCGTGCCGATGTCCTTGGGCAGCGCGGCCGAACCGGCGAGGAGTCCCGCCGTGATCACCGCCAGGAAGATCGAGCCCGCCCCGGTACGCCCGAGGAAGGAACTGATCGCGATGCCGAGGCCGATGACGATGAGGGCGCAGGACAGGCCGGTCTGGAGGCTGGTGCCGAGCGGGTGCCCGTCCCACGTCAGGCCGGTGCCGAGACCACCCGCGAGCAGGGCGAACAGGAAGACCCAGCCGCCGATCCAGCGAGGGCCACGCGGTTTCGGTGGCTGTGGGCGGGCGGTGCGGGTGGCGGCGCGCGCCCCGTCGTATCTGCCGAGGCCGATGTTGACGGCCGCCGCGATGTCCCGGTCGCGGGAGTCGCGGGGGCCCCACAGATAGCCGGTGCCGCCCTCGTGCGTGCCGTCCTTGACGATGGGTTCGCGCCACCAGGACGGGTATCCGGGGCCGACCGGCGGTGCCTGGGCCTCCGGCGGGGCGTCGGCGACGGCCTGCGCGGCCAGCGGGTCGGTGTCGGGGGCGCCGCGGTGGCGGGCCCAGTACCCGGCGCCGGCGAGGAGGAGGGAGAGGACGACGGCGAAGGTGAGCACCCCGCCGTTGTTCAGCATCGTCAGGAACACCCCGCAGCCGACCAGCGCGAACAGCACGGCCGTCAGGGCCTGGCCGTCGACGCGGCCGGTCAGCAGCTTGCGGACCTCGTTCTCCTCCTCGTCCTCGTACGGGACGAGGAGCCAGGCGAAGCCGTAGAAGATGAGGCCGATGCCGCCGGTCGCGGAGAGGACGGCGAGCGTGATGCGGAAGATCACCGGGTCCAGGTCGCACTGCCGTCCGAGCCCCGCGCACACCCCGGCCAGCACCTTGAACCGCCGGTCGCGCCGGAACCTCGCGGGCGGCGCGGCGGTCCCGGCCTCGCCGGGTGCCTCGACGCCTCCACCGGCCGGGCCGCCGCCGGGCGTGCCGTGGGCCCGGCCCGGCCGGTCGGCCGTACCCGTTTCCGTCCGCGCACCCGCCCGCACCTGCGCGCGCGAATCCTCACCCGCGGCGGTCGCGGGAGGCGCGGCGGACGAGGCACCCTCGTCGGGCGCCGGGTCCGCGGCGTGCTGGTGATCTGTCATGTGTCCATGGTGACGGGCGAGCCGCCCCGGCGGGAGTCGGAACGACCCTGGCCGGACCCTGATATCGCCCCTGAGCCGGCGCCGGGGAAGCGTTCGACGGCCCGACGTTTCTGCACGTTTCGAAGATCAGGGGCGTCTAGGGGGCCGACCCTGATGCCCCCGCCCGCCCGCCGTGTGAACATCGATGGCATGCCGGAAGCCGCAGCAGCTCCACTCGTCGAACCGCGGCCGCCGCGCAAGCTCTACCGCAGCAGTGACGGACGCTGGCTCGGTGGTGTGGCGCGGGGGCTCGCCGGGCATCTCGGGCTGCCCGTCATCTGGGTGCGGCTCGTCTTCGTGGGCCTGTTCATGGCGGACGGGCTCGGTGCCCTGTTGTACGCGGCGTTCTGGTTCTTCGTGCCGCTCGGCGTGGGTGGGGTCGGCGGGCAGCGGACGCCGTCCCTCGTCTCCACCGAGACCTCGCCGGACGGCCGCCGCAGACTCGTCGCCCGCAGGCCCGACAAGGGACAGATCGTCGCCCTGCTCCTCATGGTCGTCGTGGCCATGGTCTTCGTGGGCAACGTCAATCTCGGCACCGGCGCCAAGGCCTACCTGTGGCCCGCCGTGCTGGTGGGCGCCGGCGTGGCCCTGGTCTGGCGCCAGGCCGACAACGCCCGCCGGGCCCGCTGGGTCGAGGTCGGCCGCCGCAAGCGCACCCTCAGCCTGCTGCGCGCCGCGGGCGGCGTCCTGCTGGTCACCGCAGGCGTCTCCGGCATCTTCGTCCTACAGGGCTCCGCGGCCCACCTCGGCTCGGTCCTGCAGGCGGCGCTCGCGGTCCTCGTCGGCATAACGCTCCTCGCCGGCCCCTACCTCGTGCGCATGACGCAGGACCTCTCCGAGGAGCGCCTGATGCGCATCCGCGCCCAGGAGCGCGCCGAGGTCGCCGCCCATGTCCACGACTCCGTGCTGCACACCCTCACCCTGATCCAGCGCAACGCGGAGAACGCGAGCGAGGTGCGGCGCCTCGCCCGCGCCCAGGAGCGCGACCTGCGCACCTGGCTCTACAAACCCGAGGGCACCGGCAAGGACGAGGCCGACGAACCCACGACCCTCGCCGACGCGGTGCGGCGCAATGCCGCCGAGGTCGAGGACAAGCACGGCGTCCCCATAGAGGTCGTCATAGTCGGGGACTGCCCTCTCGACGAGAGGATCGGTCCGCAGATGCAGGCCGCGCGCGAGGCGATGGTGAACGCCGCCAAGTACGGTGGCGAGGGCGGCGCGGTTCAGGTCTTCGCCGAAGTCGAGGGACGGACGGTCTTCGTGTCGGTCCGGGACCGCGGTCCGGGCTTCGACCTCGACTCGATACCCGCCGACCGGATGGGTGTCAGAGAATCGATCATCGGCCGCATGGAGCGCAACGGCGGTACGGCGCGGCTGCGCGCGGTGCCGGACGGCGGCACGGAGGTCGAGCTGGAGATGGAGAGGGCGGAGAAGACGTCATGAGCGACGAGGCGAACGGTACGGCGGAGGCCACCGACAGCGCGGAGGGGCGCAGGGTGCGCGTGGTCCTCGTCGACGACCACCGCATGTTCCGAACGGGCGTACAGGCCGAGATCGGGCGGACCGAGGAGACCGGTGTCGAGGTCGTCGGTGAGGCCGCGGACGTCGACCAGGCGGTCACCGTCATCACCGCGACCCGGCCCGAGGTGGTCCTTCTCGACGTCCACCTCCCGGGTGGCGGCGGTGTCGAAGTCCTGCGCCGCTGCGCCCCGTTGATGGCCGACGCCGAACAGCCGGTGCGTTTCCTCGCCCTGTCCGTCTCGGACGCGGCGGAGGATGTGATCGGTGTGATCCGGGGCGGCGCGCGGGGGTATGTCACCAAGACGATCACCGGTACGGATCTGGTCGACTCCGTGTTCCGTGTCCAGGACGGCGACGCGGTGTTCTCGCCGAGGCTCGCCGGGTTCGTACTGGATGCCTTCGCTTCCACGGACGCGCCGCCGGTGGACGAGGACCTCGACCGTCTGACGCAGCGGGAGCGGGAGGTGCTGCGGCTGATCGCGCGAGGGTACGCGTACAAGGAGATCGCCAAGCAGCTCTTCATCTCGGTGAAGACGGTCGAGTCCCATGTGTCGGCGGTGCTGCGGAAGTTGCAGCTGTCGAACCGGCACGAGCTGACTCGCTGGGCCACGGCTCGACGGCTGGTGTGAGGCCGGGCGCGTCGCAGGTTCGCGGCCGGCGGGCTGTGGACGATGCCGTGACAGCGGCACGGAACGGTGCCGTCCATGATCCGTGACGACAGCGCGGGAGATCACCACGGGCGCTGCCCGCAAGAGTTGGAAGGCGTACACCTTGGGGGCAGTGGCCGTCGCCGTGCTCCTGGCGTCCACGGCGTGCGAGCCGGGGGGCGGCACCGACGACAAGGCGGACGCCACCCCGTCCGCGAGTCCGACCGCGGCCGACTCCGCCACGCCCGGCGGCTCGGCCTCCCCCAGCGGCGGCAGCGGTGAGGACGCCACTCGAGCGTGCGCCGCCCCCGACCTCTCGATCGCCACGTCGGTCTACCCGCACGACGAGGTCCGGCACCTCCTCATCACCGCCACCAACGCCGGCGACACGGCCTGCACCATCTACCACTACCCGCGGGTGCACCTCGGCGACGAGACCGAGAACCCGCTCGCTCCGATGGAGTCGAAGCCGCAGGCGGTCGCCACGATCGAGCCCGGCAAGAAGGCGTACGCGGGCCTCTTCCTCTTCCGGGCGGGCGAGAAGACCACCGCCGTGGAGTCGCTGGGCCTCGGTTGCATGGAGCGCGTGCCCAACAGCGGCGAGGAAGGGGCACCGGTCGAGAAGTTCACGTTCGCCACGTGACGGCAGCCGCTCAGACCACCCGCGTGGCCCCCGCGAAGGGCATCTCGTCGATCGGCGCGACGCGCACCGGCGCCGAGGGGTTCGGGGCGTGGATCATCTGGCCGTTGCCGATGTAGATGCCGACGTGGCTGATGGCGGAGTAGAAGAACACCAGGTCGCCCGGGAGGAGTTCGGAGCGGGCGACGCGGCGGCCGGTGTCGATCTGGGCGTACGTCGTGCGCGGGAGGGAGATGCCGGCGGAGCGGTAGGCCGCCTGCATCAGCCCCGAGCAGTCGAAGGCGTCGGGGCCGGTGGCGCCCCAGACATAGGGGCTGCCGAGCTTCGAGGAGGCGTACGAAACGGCGGCCGCGGCACGGGAGTTGGGGGCCGGTACGGTGCCCGCGGAGGTCAGGCCGTCGCGGGCACCGGAGCCGGCGGAGCGCGAGGCGCGCTCCACATCGCCGGTGCGTTCCTCGGTCGGCAGCTGTGCCAGCAGTCGGCGCGCCGCGTCCAGCTTTCCGGTGACGGTCTTCTTGTGCCGCTTCAGCTCCGCCTGCCGCGACCTGAGCGAGGCCAGCTCGATATGGGCGGCACCACGCAACTGCTCGATCTCCCGCAGCTGTCCGCGCACGCTCGCGACGGAAGCCGCCTGCCGGGTGCCCGCGCGCTCGACGAACTCGGCGCCCTCGAGATAGCGGTCGGGGTCGCCGGAGAGCGCCAGTTGCAGCGCGGGGTCCAGGCCTCCGTCGCGGTACTGTGCCGCCGCCATCGAACCCAGCGCGTCCCGCGCGGAGTTGAGCTTGTCCGTCTTGCGCGCCGCCTCGTCCCGCAGCGCCCTCAGCCGCCCCTCGGCCCCCTCCGCCTTCTCCTTCGCGCCGTTGTACTTCTCGGTGGCGACCTCCGCCTCCTGGTACAGCTTGTCCACCTTCGCCTTGACCTGCGCCGGTGTCAGACTCGGCTCGGCATACCCGGTCCCGTCGAAGCCGGTCGCGGTCGCCGCGCCCGCCAGGGCGATCGTCGCCGCCGTACGGACCGTATTGCCGCCGGCCGAGCGCTGCCTGGGCTTGCGGTGCGCTGCCACGTGGACTGCACGTCCTTTCGTACGACCGCCTGGTCCGCGGTACGACCGCCCGGGACGGTTCACGCGTCCGGCGGCGGCCCGCACAGGGGGAGCGGGCCGCCGCCGGACCTTCTCGGCGGTGGTGTCCGACTGCCGCCCCTGGCCCGGGCGGCGGTGGGGAGCCGGTCACCTGGTGGAGGACGCTAAACCTCGCGGTGTCGTGGGGGTAACGGGTTGCGCGGAACTGGTCTCAGGGGACCGCCGGGTGACCGCATGTGACCGTGATTCCGTTCGCACGCCGTCGGCTTCACGCAGGGTGATGACCGAAGTGCGGATTCCGGGACGGGGGGAGGTGACGGGGTGCTATGGGCCGCATATATGCAAGATCACGTATGTGCGGGATCGTGGCGGAAGGGGCAGGGCGGTGTAGGGCGACTCAAGTGTCCCTGATTAGGCTCCGGCCTCATGGACGTACTCATCCACCTCTTCGTGGGCCTGCACATCATCGGCATCGCCTCGTTGCTCGGCGGATTCCTCACCCAGATGAAGGCCATGGGTCAGGGCACCGCCCGCTTCGTCCCGGCGATGCTGCACGGCGCGCTCACCATGCTGGTCACCGGGGTGATCCTGGTCGGCCTCAACCAGGCGGACGACCAGTCCGTCAACAACGTCAAGATCGGCATCAAGCTGGCCCTGCTGGTGGTGATCCTCGGCCTCGTCTATGTGAAGCGGGACGACGAGAAGGTGGAGAAGGGGCTGTTCGGACTGGTGGGCGCGCTGACCGTCGCGGACATCTTCATCGCGGTGCTGTGGACCTGAGGGACCTGAGTCCGGCGCGCGCCGACGCGACGGCACCCGCGGCGACGGCGAGCCAGGCCGCCACCGCGATCCACAGCAGCACCTGACCGGGTGTCCTGAGCCAGGACACGTCGAGGGCGGCGGCGACGGACAGCGTCGCCGCCGCTGACATGCCCATCGGGAACACGGTCGACCAGCGGCGCACTTCGTAGCGCGGCCGGGGCTTCAGCGCCTCCGCGACGAGCAGGACGACGTACCAGGCCAGGTCGAGCACGAGCAGCGCGACCGTCACGGCCCGCAGGACGCCGCTGTCGTCGTCGTTCCACAGGTACAGCGGGCCGCTGTCGGCCGCGACGAGTTTCGACCCGGCGAGCGCAGAGATGGCGAGCGCCCCGCCGGCCACCCAGTGGTCCCCGGCGCCCGCGGTCACCTGCCGCGGGTCGAAGCGGGCCAGGGCGAGGCCGTAGAGCACGAGGCCGAGCCAGAACAGCACGAGCGCCGCGTGGGCGAGCCACGCCGTCGATTCGGCCGCGGCGAGCGTGGCGCCGAGCACCGCGAGACCCTGCGTGGCGACGCAGGCCAGGAAAACCGTCCCCGGCATCCGCCGCGTCCAGTGCGTCATGACCAGCGCGATCAGCACCGGCCACAACAGCGCCGCGAGCGCGAGCAGCGCCTCGGCGAGCTGCTGCCGGCCGAGCGCGACACACGGGTACCGAGCACGGCCGTAGCCGCTACGGCGGTGAGCGCGCCCGGCGTCTCGGCCTGCGCCACCCACCCCGCCCGGTCCCACAGCAGCCGTACGGCGAAGTCGGCGGCCAACGCGGCCCATGCGACGCCGGCCAGCGCGAGGGCGATCCGCGACAGAGTCTCGTACCCCGTCAGATGCAGCCCCACGGACACGATGCCGGTCGCCATCACGGCAGCCCCGGCAGCGGGCGGCCGCCGGTCCCACCAGGCGCGGAGGGCGGAGCGAGGGGAGCGGGGGGAGGCGCCGGACATGGGGCGATGCTAAGGAGCGCGGCCCGGCTCGGGGGCGGGGCGCGCGAGCCGGGCGCGCGCGAATACGCGCGGGCGCAGGCAGCGGAGGAGGCGCGGGCCGGTGCGTAGGTGTGTGGAGTGAATGGCAGATGTGTCCCACCCCGGATCACACCGAAACCCTCCCACCTGGGCCTTTACCGCCCGACGCCGGGACAGATCTGCCAGTCGTCTGAGTAGCTCCGCTCATGACAACCCCCGTCGTCGGGCGCCAGACTCCGGGCATGGCTCTCAGACGATCAGTTGCCCTCGCCCTTGTGGCGGTCGCCCTCACCGCATGCGGGAGTCAAAGAGGTGGGGCGGCCGATGGGGCCGGTGCCGCTCGGTCGGCCACGCCGACCTACTCCTCTCCGCCCACGCCGAAGTGCGCGCAGTCCACGGCGACGCCCACCGCCCTGCCTTCCTCCCCCTCACCCTCCGCCTCGGACACGGCCGGAGAGCGGCAGGACGGACCCGGGGACGCTCCCCCCAACTACGCCGACAACCACGCGTACCGCATGCAGGCGTCCTTGAGCGCCGAGCAGCAGGCCAGTGGGCAGGCGTCGGCCGAGCTGATCCTCGCGGAGCTGGCGAAGGTCCGGAAGGAAGGCGGGTCGGGGGAGTTCGGTGTCTTCGGCGACGAGCGGGTCGAGGCGGCGCTGCGGCGGGTCGGGTGCGGCGAGAAGCACGGGGTCTCCGTCGGGAACGGGTACTACGCCGTCTACACGGGCGTGGTGTGCGTCTCCGGACGGGTGACGAAGGACGAGCTGACCGGCGAGGTGCACGGCGTCTACGCCGAGCCCCAGCCCGGTGAGGGGCCCTGCGTCGAGAACCGGGGAGGTCACTGACGCCAGGGCCCTGCCGCGCGTCAGGCCGGCCGTACGACGCTGTGGATCGCCGACTCACCGTCGTAGTAGATGGACTCCTCGCGCACGTACGCCCCCGGCTTCGGCGCGTGGATCATCTTGCCGTTGCCGATGTAGATGCCGACGTGGGTGACGTCGTCGTAGAAGAAGACGAGGTCGCCGGGCCGGGCGTTGGCGAGGGTGACCGTGGTGCCGGCGTTCACCTGGTCGTAGGTGGTGCGGGGGAGGGAGATGCCGGCGGCGTTCCAGGCGGCCTGGGTGAGGCCGGAGCAGTCGTAGGAGTCGGGGCCGGTGGCGCCCCAGACGTACGGCTTGCCGACCTGTGAGCGGGCGAAGGCGAGGGCCTTCTCGGCCTTCGTGGCGTACGAGGAGTCCGATGCCTCCGAGGCTTCCGAGGTCGACGACGAGCTGCCCGCCGACCCCTCGGCCGCGGCCGACTCCTCCGCAGCCTTCTGCTCGGCCGCTTGCTGCTTCGCCAGCTCGGCGGCCTTGCGGGCGGCCTCCTCCTGCTTCTTCTTCTCGATCGCCGCGAGGCGCGCCTTCTCCTCGGCGGTCAGCTGCGACAGCAGCTCGCGCGCGGCGGACAGCTTCCGCTGGACGGTCGCCTTGGCGGTCTTCAGGTCGCCCTGCGACTCTGAGAGCGTCTCGAGGCTGTCGGTGGCCTCCTGGCGCTTCTTCATCGTCGCGGACTGCTCGGTGACGTAGTCGTCGACCGCGTCCTTCTGGCGGGACGTCATACGGCCCATCAGCTGCGTCTGGTCGAAGTAGTCCTGCGGGGAGTCCGCGAGCAGGAAGGTCGCGGTGTCGGGCGCGGAGGCGCCGGTGCGGTACTGGGCCGCGGCGAAGGAACCGAGCTCCTCGCGGGCCTCGTTGAGCTTCTGGGTGCGCTGGGCGACGTCGTCGAGGAGGGTGTCGACCTCCTTGCGCTGCTTGGAGGTCTTCTCCTTGGCCGAGTTGTACTTCTCGGTCGCCGACTCCGCCTGGCGGTAGAGGTCGTCGACCTTCTTCTCGACTTCCTCGATGCTCGGCTTGTCATCGGTCGAGGGCGCGGCGGTGGCCGTCTGGGAGAGCAGGGCCACGGAGGTGAGGGCGGCCGTGGCGAGAGCGGGTGTGCGTATGCCGGCTACGCGCGTACCCGGGGGAGGCGGCTTGCGGTGCGACGCCAAGGTCGGCGACTCCTTCCATGCTCCGCCTACCGAGTTAGCTGTCGGGTTCGGGCGGGTGGTTCGGAAGGGTTGCCCTACGGCCCTTCCCGGCGAGGGAGTCGGCCGATTCACCCCAAGTTCGGTGGGTCCCCGGTTCCGGGTGCGCGGCGGCGCTCCGGATTCGGCGGAGGCCGCGCGGCCCGGCGACGTTCGCCGGTGGGGGTCGTACGGCCTTCCGGCACGGTAGCCAACGGGTGTGGCCCCTGTGAAGGTTGATGTCCGATAGGCCCGATACATTTTCGTGACCTTGGATCAGGGCGTTGCTCGCGATGGTGCATACAGAGTGATCTACAACGACTTGTGCGCATTGTGGGCGCAAGGTGTACGCCTCCGCCCGTTCCGTCGCGAAGCGTGGCGGGACGGTGATGGAGGGTGACGAGACCGGCCCATGTTCTCGGGGCGGCGGCGGGGTGTCAGTGGGGAGCCCTAGACTCGGAGAGCGATGAGCAGCCTCTTTGACGACAGCTTCCTGGCGGACCTCCAGGCCCCTAAGGGCCGCGAGGAAGAGCCCCCGCCACCGCCCGAGGACGAGCACGTACCGGAACCCGTTCCGGACGACCTGTTCGGCGGCAGGTTCGACGTGCCGCCGGACCGGGACGCGTACTACCGCGACGGCGCCCCGCGCCCCGTCCTGGACGCGGCCGCGCTCATCGAGGGGCTCAACGAGAACCAGCGCGCGGCCGTCGTCCACTCCGACACCCCGCTGCTCATCGTGGCCGGCGCCGGCTCCGGCAAGACGCGGGTGCTCACCCACCGCATCGCCTACCTGCTGGCCGAGCGGAATGTCCACCCGGGCCAGATCCTCGCGATCACCTTCACCAACAAGGCCGCGGGCGAGATGAAGGAGCGCGTCGAGCAGCTCGTCGGCCCGCGCGCGAACGCGATGTGGGTGATGACGTTCCACAGCGCGTGCGTGCGGATCCTGCGGAGGGAATCCAAGAGGCTCGGCTTCACGTCGTCGTTCTCGATCTACGACGCGGCCGACTCCAAGCGTCTGATGGCCCTGGTCTGCCGAGACCTCGACCTCGACCCCAAGCGCTTCCCGCCCAAGTCCTTCAGCGCCAAGATCAGCAACCTCAAGAACGAGCTCATCGACGAGGAGGACTTCGCCGCCCAGGCCACCGACGGCTTCGAGAAGACCCTCGCCCAGGCCTACGCCATGTACCAGGCGCGGCTGCGGGAGGCCAACGCGCTCGACTTCGACGACCTGATCATGACCACGGTCAATCTGCTGCGCGCCTTCCCGGACGTCGCCGAGCACTACCACCGCCGCTTCCGGCATGTCCTCGTCGACGAGTACCAGGACACCAACCACGCCCAGTACACGCTGGTCCGCGAGCTCGTGGGGACGAACGAGCACCCCGTCGACGTCCCCCCGGCCGAGTTCGACCTCCCGCCCGCCGAACTGTGTGTCGTGGGCGACGCCGACCAGTCGATCTACGCCTTCCGCGGCGCGACGATCCGCAACATCCTCCAGTTCGAGGAGGACTACCCGAACGCGACGACGATCCTGCTGGAGCAGAACTACCGCTCCACACAGACGATCCTGTCCGCCGCCAACGCGGTCATCGAGCGCAACGAGTCCCGCCGCCCCAAGAACCTGTGGACCAACGCGGGCGCGGGCGCGCGCATCACCGGCTATGTCGCCGACACCGAGCACGACGAGGCGCAGTTCGTCGCCGAGGAGATAGACCGACTGACGGACTCGGGCGACGCCAAGGCCGGCGACGTCGCCGTCTTCTACCGGACCAACGCCCAGTCCCGTGTCTTCGAAGAGATCTTCATCCGCGTCGGCCTGCCCTACAAGGTCGTCGGCGGCGTCCGCTTCTACGAGCGCAAGGAGGTCCGGGACGTCCTGGCCTACCTGCGTGTCCTCGCCAACCCCGAGGACTCGGTGCCGCTGCGCCGCATCCTCAACGTGCCCAAGCGCGGCATCGGCGAGCGCGCCGAGGCGATGATCGACGCCCTGTCCCAGCGCGAGAAGATCAGCTTCCCGCAGGCGCTGAAGCGGGTCGACGAGGCGTACGGCATGGCCGCGCGGTCGACGAACGCCGTGAAGCGGTTCAACGTGCTGATGGAGGAGCTCCGTACGATCGTCGAGTCCGGCGCGGGCCCGGCGACCGTCCTGGAGGCGGTGCTCGAACGCACCGGCTATCTGGCCGAGTTGCAGGCCTCCACCGACCCGCAGGACGAGACCCGGATCGAGAACCTCCAGGAACTCGCCGCCGTGGCCCTGGAGTTCGAGCAGGAGTCCGGGGAAGCCGCGGAAGGCGAGGCGGCGGCTCCGGTCGGTCTCGCCGCGTTCCTCGAGCGGGTCGCCCTCGTCGCCGACTCCGACCAGATCCCCGACGAGGACGAGGACGGCTCCGGCGTCATCACCCTGATGACCCTGCACACCGCCAAGGGACTTGAGTTCCCGGTCGTCTTCCTGACCGGCATGGAGGACGGCGTCTTCCCGCACATGCGCTCCCTCGGCCAGACAAAGGAGCTGGAGGAGGAGCGGCGCCTGGCGTACGTCGGCATCACGCGCGCGCGGGAGCGGCTGTACCTCACGCGGTCGGCGCTGCGCAGCGCGTGGGGCCAGCCGTCCTACAACCCGCCCTCGCGGTTCCTGTCGGAGATCCCGGAGCAGCACGTGGACTGGAAGCGGACGGGTGCCACCGCGCCGGTCTCCTCCGGCCCCGCGTCGGGAGTGGCCGCCTCCCTGTCCTCGTCCCGCTCCCGTTCCTCGGCGAGGGGCGCGTCCGGCTTCGCCACGAGCCGCGCCTCCGACAAGCCGGTCGTCTCGCTGGCCGTCGGGGACCGTGTCACGCACGACCAGTTCGGGCTCGGCACGGTGACATCGGTGAAGGGCACGGGCGCGAACACCGAGGCGACGATCGACTTCGGCGACACCAAGCCGAAGCGGCTGCTGCTGCGGTACGCGCCGGTGGAGAAGCTCTGAGGGCCGTTCCAGGCGGTTCCATGAGTGAGCCCCCGCTGCTGTGAAGTGCGGGGGCTCTCAGGGAAGTTGTCGCCTTACGTCTTACGTCGGGTCCAGCCCGTGGCTGCGCAGCCACGGAAGCGGGTCGATCGCCGAGCCGCCGGCAGGGCGGACCTCGAAGTGCAGGTGCGGTCCCGTGGAGTTGCCGGAGTTGCCGGAGTACGCGATCGGGTCGCCGGCCTTGACGGTCGTACCGGAGGCGACGCGGTAGCTGGAGAGGTGGCAGTACCACGTCTCCGTGCCGTCCATCGCGGTCACGATCATCATGTTGCCGTAGGCGCTGTTCCACTGCGTCCGCACGGTGCCGTCGGTCGCGGCCATCACCGTCGTGCCGTAGGAGACCGGGAAGTCGATGCCGGTGTGCACGGACATCCAGTTGACGCCGGCCTGCCCGTAGTAGGCGCTGAGGCCGTGCCGAGCCACCGGGAGCGCGAACTTGGGGCGCAGCCGCTCCTTGCGGGCCGCCTCCTCCGCCGCCTTCTTCTTCTCGGCCACCTGCTGGGCCTTGAGGTCGATGCGCTCCTGCGTACGGCTGGCGCGGTCGGCGAAGTCGTCGGCGCCCGCGGAGAGGCTCGCGAGCTGGGTGTCCAGCTTGTTGTTCGCGGCGGACGGCTTGACGGACTTGGTCGTCACGTCGGACGCGGTCGTCGAGGTGTTCTTGTCGTCGCTCAGGCCACCGACGGAGGCGGCGGCGATCCCGGTGACACCCATGACGCAAGCGGAGGGCACGGCGATCTTCATCAGCGCGGAGCGCTTGGGGGGCGGACGGCGCCGGGAACGGCCCGCGTTACGGGCGGCCATGCGTGAGCCCGGGGCCGGGGCGGCGTCCTCCTGATCGTCCAGGAGCGGGGCGGCGTCCTCCTCGGAGAGGGCGGGCAGTTCGCCGGTGGCGCTCAACTCGGCGTCGTGCGCGGCCGGTTCCTCGTACGTGACCTGCTCGAACATCGCTGTCGACTGGTGGTCGACGGACTCCTCGTGGGCCGGCGTGGTGCCGTCGGAGTTCCACTGCGTGGCGTCGTACGCGCCGGTGTCGAAGGCCTGCGTGCCCCATTCCCAGTGCTGGGTCTGGTCGGCGGTGGCCCCGGACTGGTCGGGCTGGAGCCAGGCGTTCGCGTCCAACTGGCCGCTCGCGTCGGGCGCGCCGGCCTGCGGGGGGATCACGGAGAGCTGCTGGTGCTCGCCGGTCCAGGCCGTCGTGTCGTACGCGCCGGTGTCGTAGGCGGCGTGGTGCTGGGCCGCGTACGCGTCGTAGTTCAGGGTCTGATGACTGTCCGTGGCCCACTGACTGGCGTCGTACGACCCGGTGTTCTCGCCGGGGAGACTGCCGAACAGGGGGTCCGTGTCGAAGTGCGCGGTGGTGTGGGCGCCCGTGTCGTAACCGTACGTGGCGTGGTCACCGTACTGGGCTTCCTGCGTGCCGTACGACGTGTAGTGCGCCGAGGTGTCGGAAGCGGGGGCCGGGGTGGTCATGGTCCCCGACGGGTACGGATCGTTCACCAACTTCTCTTTCGCCTCGACAACAGGGGCTGCCAGAGCAGTGCGGTGACTGTACCCGCCGGTATGCGGGCGCGACAATCTTCAACGGGTTTCGCGCCTTCAGGAAACGGGCATTCGGCCGTGTTTCGGGGGACTGCGGGCGCGAGTTTGGCCTTGTGTTCGAAGATTGTTCGATGTTGGACGGCTGTCCTGCGGCTGTCACGCCACTGTCAGACCGCCGGCCTCGGCTGCGGACGTGGCTTCTGCCGGTGAGGTGTCGAGGGCCTGCCGTATCCCGGTCGCGACGGCCGGGTGCACCGGGAGGGCGAGATGCCCGACCCCGCTCACCTGGACGTTCTGCGCCATCAGGTCGGGATGGTCGATGCAGGCGGTCTCCAGCGGGTCCATCAGATGGTCGAGGTCGCTCCAGAAGCTCACGAAGTGCGTACGGCAGCCGGGCGCGGGCTGGGTCAGCTCCTTGAGGACGTCCGAGCCGGGGCGCATCTGCCGCACGATCGGGTGCGCGTCCGCCAGCGGCACCACCCGGGTCCCGGAATGCGGGGTACCGAGCGTGACCAGGGTGCGTACCCGCAGGTCACCGCCGAGACACTGTACGTAGTACCGCGCTATCAGTCCGCCCAGGCTGTGCCCCACGACATCGACCTGCCTGCTGCCCGTGCGCTCGCAGATCTCCGCTATGTGCCGGCCGAGCAGCTCGGCCGCGGTGCGGATGTCGCACGTCAACGGTGAGTAGTTCAGCGACTCGACCCGGCGGTGGCCGTGCTGGAGGAGGCTGCGGCGCAACAGCACGAAGACCGAGCGGTTGTCGATGAAGCCGTGCAGCAGGACGACCGGCGGTTTGGCCTCCGTCGGCAGTTGGGCGGGGCCGTCCGGGGAAGGGAGCGGGACGGCCGGCGCCCGGCGCTCCTGCAGGACACCGGAGGGGTAGAGGAGGAGGTGTCCGGCGAGGATCGCGATCTCCAGGGCGGTCGCCCTCAGGAGAGCCGCGGACAGGCCCGCAATTCTGCTCGGGAGCAGCCGCTGGCAGAGCGGAAGAAAGGGCGCCACTGCCCTGGTGACCTTCATGGCCGACCTCCTGTCGGCACACGTGAAGACAGCTCTGTCCCCCGTGTGCCCTCGTGGGAGGCCGCGGCGGAGGCGACCGAGGAGGCATGAGGAGGGCGCGTGGGGTGAGCTCGGCGAGCGGCGCGCGTGGAGCGTGGTGCGCCGATGACCTGGCGAGGCTCCCTGCCGGTGTGGCGACGAGGCTCCCCGCTGTCGTGCCTTACCTGCCCTGCGTGCCCTTCGTGCCACCGTCGGTACACCGCACCGCCCCGGCGCGCGGCCCGCGGCGCGGTGGCACGGCGACCTCGTTGCGGCTCCCGTTGCGCTTGCTCCCACTGCGGTACGGGGGCCGCGTACCGCTGCGGCCCGTGTGCCGCAAAGACTCGGAACGGTGCGCGGCGAACGTGTCCCTCCGTGTGATTTCCCCCTCGGTCCGCACCGCGAAACTGCCGGTTACGGGATGGTGGAGATAACGTTCGTTCACTTCCTCGCACAAGGTGGTGTGAGGACGTCCGGGTCGTATCGGCGCCGTCGCGGTGACATACATGGCATGTTCGGTACTTGTCGGTACGGATGGATGCAGTCGCTTCATGGAGGCAGTGATGGGTGTGGCAGCCGGTCCGATCCGCGTCGTGGTGGCCAAGCCGGGGCTCGACGGACACGATCGCGGGGCCAAGGTGATCGCGCGGGCGCTGCGCGACGCCGGTATGGAGGTCATCTACACCGGGCTCCACCAGACGCCCGAGCAGATCGTCGACACCGCGATCCAGGAGGACGCCGACGCGATCGGCCTCTCCATCCTCTCCGGCGCCCACAACACGCTGTTCGCCGCCGTCATCGACCTGCTCAAGGAGCGGGACGCGGCGGACATCCTCGTCTTCGGCGGCGGGATCATTCCCGAGGCGGACATCGCCCCGCTGAAGGAGAAGGGGGTCGCGGAGATCTTCACCCCGGGGGCGACCACACAGGCGATCGTGGACTGGGTCCGGGCCAACGTGCAGCAGCCGGCAGGGGCATAGGCCGATCCGAGACGGCGGGCCGGCGTGACCGACGCCGGCCGGCTCCGTCAGAGCGCCCCCAACTCCCGCGCCATCGCCGCCCGCAGCCGCAACGTCGTCACCAGCCGCTGGAACGCCTCCGCCCAGTACCCGCCGGCCCCGGGGCTCGCGTCCTCCGACTCGTCCGGCACCGCCAGCAGCCCGTCGAGCCGCCCCGCCTCGGACGGATCGAGACACCGCTCCGCCAGCCCCATCACTCCACTGAAACTCCATGGGTAACTCCCCGCGTCCCGCGCGATGTTGAGCGCGTCCACCACAGCCCGCCCGAGCGGCTCCGCCCACGGCACCGCACACCCCCCGAGCAGCTGAAACGCCTCCGACAGCCCATGCGCCGCGATGAACCCGGCCACCCAGTCGGCCCGCTCGGCGGAGCCCAGCGTGCCGAGCAGCTTGGCGCGCTCGGCCAGGGACACCGCCCCGGGACCCCCGGCCTCGGGCGCCCCGGGCGCTCCCAGCAGCGCACGCGCCCAGGCCGCGTCCCGCTGCCGTACGGCCGCCCGGCACCACGCCGCGTGCAACTCGGCCCGCCAGTCGTCCGTCACCGGCAGCGCCACGATCTCCTGCGGCGAACGCCCACCGAGCCGCGCCGCCCACGTCCCCAGGGGTGCCGCCTCCACCAACTGGCCGAACCACCACGACCGTTCACCCCGTCCCGCCGGAGCCTTGAGCACTACACCGTCCCGCTCCATGCTCGCGTCGCACTCGAACGGCGCCTCCACGGTGATCGTCGGTGTCTCCCGCGTACGGTCCAGGGCCACGCACGCCGTCGCCCTGAACGCCATCCGCGCGGCGAGCGCCGAGCCCGGCAGCGCGGAGAGCAACTCGGCAGCGGTCGCCCGGACGTTACGGCTCCGGTCGGCCAGCGCCTGCTCCAGGAACGGCTCGTCATCGGCGCCGAGACCCGTCCGCAGCGAGTCCAGGAACATCAGACGGTCCTCGGCCCGCTCCGTCGCCCACGTCGTCGCCAGCAGCTCCCGCGCGGCGGCGGGCTCACGGGCCCGTATCGCGGCGAGCAGTGCGACCCGCTCCGCGAACAGGCCCTCCTGCCACAGCTGCCGGACCCGGTCCGTGTCCCGCGGGTGCGGCAGCGCCGGGTCCCCTCCCGGTGCCGCGCGCAGGGCGAACCGCCAGTCCGGGTTCAGCCGGGCCAGCCACACGGCACGCGGGCCCGCGAACGCCAGTGCCGCGGGCCGCAGGTCCGTACGTCCCCGGGCCGCGTCCAACAGCGCCGGCAGCACCTCGGGGGGTGCCGCGAAGCCGCGGGCGTTCGCCGTCGCCAGCCACTGGGGCAGCAGTTCCATGAGGTCCGGCGCCGTGCCGCGACGGCCACCGCCGCCCGTGCCCGGACGGTCGGCCAGCAGCATCGAGAGCCTGCGGGCCGCGGCGGCGGGCAGGGCGGGACGGGCATCCTCGGGCGCCGGGTCCGGCCGCGCCGCCGCCGGGGCGGGCCGCAGCCCGGCCCGCCGCCGTACGGTCTGCGTCGCCGCCGCGTCCAGCAGGGCGACGGGTGCCGCCCGGCCGGGAACCGCGCCCGGCGGGGTGCGCCGGTCCGTCCCGAGCAGGGCGGTGGTGACGAGTTCCTCCCAGACGTCCTGCGCGGGTGAATCCACAGGTGTGGACGTGCTGTTCATGCGGGTCCTTTCCGTGGGACGCCGTGGCGTGCGGGGGAGGTGGGGCGGTGGGTGTGTCCGGAGGTGCGGGAGTGCGAGGGGACACCGGTGCAGGTACCGGTGCCTGTGTGGGCCGCGCGATGGCAGCGGGTGACGTGGGTGTTGTCGTCCGAGTCCGTGTGTGCCGCGCGGCCGGTGCGCGTGGCGTGGACGTTGGTGTCCGTATGTCCTCCGAGGTCGGCGCGGATGGAATCGGCGTCGGCGTGTGCGGGTGCCGCGGAGCCGGTGGCCGGGTGGTACTTGTGGTGCGGTGGGCGGGTACGTCCGTGGCGTCGCGCCGGCGAGGGCGCGCCGCGCGCTCGGCCTGGGTACGCGGACGGCTGTGCGGCAGGACGGCCCGTGCTCCGGCCGTCTCAGTACAGCGCCACCCCTTCGCCCGCCCCCTCGGGCCAGGCCGTCAGCGGGGTGAAGCCGCGGTGGCCGCACTCGCCGAAGACCTTCACCGGGGCGCCGCCCGAGAGGGCGACCAGGCGCCACAGGCCCGGGCGGGAGTGGGCGGTAGGGGTGAGCGGCAGCGCCGTGTCCCCGCCGGCGTCCGCCAGTTGCCACGTGTCGCCGTCCGGGGTCGGGACGACCCGGTCCAGCGTCACCGGGACCGAGTCCAGCCACGGGTCGTCGCGCAGCGCCTCGCCGTAACGGGCCGCCGCCTGGGCCGTGGTCGTCCCCGGCGGGCGTATCTCCGCGGGCGCCGGTGGTGCGAACTGTTCGCCCAGCGCCGCCCGCACCTGCCCGGCACCCGGGTACGCGGACACCTCCGCCTCCAGGACCAGGCCCACCGGCAGAGCCAGTTCGGGAGCGCGGCCGGCGGCGCCGAAGGAGAGGAGCAGGGCCATGCGCCCGGACTCGGCGCCGTGCAGCCAGATCCGGCGGGTCGTCAGCCGGGCGTCCGCCGTGTCGTACTGGGCGAGCACCAGCCAGCGGTCCCGCACCGCCGGCCCGTCCGCCGAGGCGGGCAGCCCGATACGGGAACGGACCGTCGCCGCCAGATCCCCGGGCAGCCGCTCGCGCCGCAGCCAGCCCTGGTCCAGGAGGTGGAGGAGCGCGCACTCCTCCAGCAGCCGCACCGGCCAGCCCGGACCGGACGACGGAATCGCCCCCAACTCCCGCACCCGGGCAGCGAGTCCGGGTGCCTGGGCGTCGACCATGCGGGCCGCGGTCTCCTCCCACATCCCGTACCCCGCCTGCTCCGCACCGGCGAGCCCGCCGCGCAGCAGATCCGCGAGGCGCTGCTCCAGCTCCGTCGCCCCCGCGGTGACCAGCGTGGCCCGGCGCTCCGCCCTGCGCCTGGCCGCCTCCGGATCACCACCGCCGCCGGCGGACGCCGTCGCGTCCTTCTTCTCCTCCGCCCGCTTCCTTCTCCCCTCCAGCCACTGCTCCGCCCAGTCCGGCGCCTGCCCCCGCGGCACCGCGCCGTCCTCGCCCGCCCAGAGCAACAGCAGCCCGAGGGCGTGTTTGCACGGGAACTTGCGGCTCGGACAACTGCACTTGTACGCCGGCCCGGACACGTCCGCGATGTCGACGACCGTCTGATACGGCTTGCTGCCACTGCCCTTGCACTGCCCCCACACCGTCCCCTCGTCGGAACTCCCCGCCTCGGACCACGGCCCCGCCGCCCCGAGTTTGCTTCCCGCTTTGCGTGATGCGGCGTCAGGCGCCAGTGCCAGCACCTGGTCCGCGCTCCAGCGCACCCCCTGCTGAGTCATGTCATCGAAGGTAGATCCCACCACTGACAATCGGTCCGGCGAGCGCCCTCGCCAGCAGGTTTCCGCAGGTCAGATCGCGTTGTCAGTGGCGTGGTGCAACGTGGGTGACAGATCCGAACCGGCCGAGCTGGAGGGGGCTCTCAGCCATGTCTGTGTCCGTGGACGCGATGTCTGTCGAAGCATCCGCATCACCCGAGAACGAGCCGACGGAGGAGTTGCGTCCGCACGCCGAGGACGCCTTCGCCGCCGAACTCACCGCGCTGGCGGCCCAGGACGACCGCCCGCGCCCGGCCCGCTGGAAGCTGTCCCCGTGGGCGGTGGCGACGTACCTGCTCGGCGGCACGCTTCCCGACGGCACGGTCATCACACCGAAGTATGTGGGGCCGCGCCGCCTCGTCGAGGTCGCGGTCACCACGCTCGCCACCGACCGCGCCCTGCTTCTGCTCGGTGTCCCCGGCACCGCGAAGACCTGGGTGTCCGAGCACCTGGCCGCGGCGGTCAGCGGCGACTCGACCCTGCTGGTGCAGGGCACGGCCGGCACACCGGAGGAGGCGATCCGGTACGGCTGGAACTACGCGCAGCTGCTCGCCAACGGCCCCAGCCGTGACGCGCTGGTGCCCAGCCCGGTGATGCGGGCCATGGCGCAGGGGATGACGGCGCGGGTGGAGGAGCTGACGCGCATCCCCGCCGACGTGCAGGACACGCTCATCACGATCCTCTCCGAGAAGACGCTGCCGATACCGGAGTTGGGGCAGGAGGTGCAGGCCGTCCGCGGCTTCAACCTCATCGCCACGGCCAACGACCGCGACCGCGGGGTCAACGACCTCTCCAGCGCCCTGCGCCGCCGTTTCAACACGGTCGTGCTGCCGCTGCCGGACAGCGTCGAGGCCGAGGTCGACATCGTCTCGCGGCGCGTGGACCAGATCGGCCGCTCCCTCGACCTGCCGGCCGTGCCCGAGGGGGTCGACGAGATCCGCCGGGTGGTGACCGTCTTCCGCGAACTGCGCGACGGGATCACGTCCGACGGCCGCACGAAGGTCAAGTCGCCCAGCGGCACGCTGTCGACGGCGGAGGCGATCTCCGTCATCACCAACGGGCTCGCCCTCGCCGCCCACTTCGGCGACGGCGTACTCCGGGCCGGCGACGTCGCCGCGGGCATCCTCGGCGCCGTGGTCCGCGATCCGGCGGCCGACCGTGTCATCTGGCAGGAGTACCTGGAGGCGGTCGTCCGGGAACGCCACGACTGGAAGGACTTCTACCGCGCCTGTCGGGAGGTGAGCGCGTGAGCCGGGACGACCTGGGGTGGGGCCGCCCCGGCGGAGGCCAGGGCCCGGGCGGCTCGGGTGGATCGGGAGGCTCGGGCGGGAGCCAGGGGTCGCGTGGCTCGGTGTTCATGACGTGCGGGGGCGTCGGCGGTGTGGTGCGGCGGTCAGGGACCGGCGGCCGGTGATCGGTGATCGGTGGTTCTGGAGGGGAGGGGGACGGTGTGACAGGAAGTGAGAGGGACGGGGGTGGGGCGGCCGTGAGCGACGGGAGCGAGCCGACAGCGGGCGCTGGGAGCGGGGCGGTCGCGGGTGAGGGGGGAGCGGCAGTCGGCGGCAGGGAGCCGCTGCTGCTCGGCGTACGGCATCACGGGCCCGGTTCCGCGCGGGCCGTGCGGGCGGCGCTGGAGGCGGCCCGGCCGCGGGTCGTCCTGATCGAGGGTCCGCCCGAGGCCGACGCCCTGATCCCGCTGGCCGCCGACGCGGACATGCGGCCACCGGTCGCTCTCCTCGCCCACGCCGTAGACGAGCCGGGCCGCTCGGCGTTCTGGCCCCTCGCCGAGTTCTCCCCGGAGTGGGTGGCGATCCGGTGGGCCCTGGAGCGCGACGTCCCGGCGAGGTTCATCGACCTGCCGGCGACGCACTCGTTGGCATGGGAGGAGGGGCGGTTCGACGTGGCAGTGGGGGAGACACCCGGCTCTCCCGACTTCGGAACGGCTCCCGGCTCCCGTGCGGAAGCGGGTGACGGTGCCCCCGATCCGGTCGCCCGCACCGGCCTCCGGATCGACCCCCTCGCCGTGCTCGCCGAAACCGCTGGTTACGACGACCCCGAGCGGTGGTGGGAGGACGTCGTCGAGCACCGGGGGGACGGTGCCGGGGATGTGTTCGCGCCGTTCGTCGTGGTCGAGGAGGCCATGGGGGCGCTGCGGGAGGCGTACGGGAGCGGGGGGCATGAGCGGGATCTCGTGCGGGAGGCGTATATGCGGCTCCAAGTACGGGCGGCTCAGCGGGAGTTCGGGGGCGGGGTGGCCGTGGTGTGCGGGGCGTGGCATGTGCCCGCGCTGCGGGAGAGGACGGCCGTCACCGCCGACCGGGCACTGCTGAAGGGGCTGCCCAAGGTCAAGGCGGACATGACGTGGGTGCCGTGGACGTACCGGCGGCTGGCCCGGGTCAGCGGATACGGGGCCGGTATCGACTCGCCGGGTTGGTACGGGCATCTGTTCGGCGCGGCGGACCGTCCGGTGGAGCGGTGGATGACCAAGGTGGCGGGGCTGCTGCGGGAGGAGGACCGGATCGTCTCGTCGGCCCATGTCATCGAGGCGGTGCGGCTCGCGCAGACTCTCGCCGCGATGCGCGGCCGCCCGCTGGCGGGGCTGAGCGAGACGACCGACGCGGTGCGGGCGGTGATGTGCGAGGGCTCGGACGTGCCGCTGTCGCTGGTGCACGACCGGCTCGTCGTGGGGGATGTGCTGGGGGAGGTGCCGCAGGGGGCGCCCGCGGTGCCGTTGCAGCGGGATCTCGACCGGACGCAGCGTCGGCTGCGGCTCAAGCCGGAGGCGCTGGAGCGGGATCTGGAGCTCGACCTGCGCAAGGAGACCGACGCGGGGCGCAGCAGGCTGCTGCACCGGCTGCGGCTGCTGGGCATCGGGTGGGGTGAGCCGGTGGCGTCGCGGGGGAGTACGGGGACGTTCCGGGAGACGTGGCGGCTGAGGTGGGAGCCCGAGCTGTCCGTGCGGGTCGCGGAGGCCGGCGTGTGGGGGACGACCGTGCTCGCCGCGGCGACCGCCAAGGCGCAGGCGGACGCCGTCACCGCGCAGAGCCTCGCCGATGTCACCGCACTCGCCGAGCGTTGCCTTCTGGCCGAACTGCCCGAAGCGCTCCCTGTGGTGATGCGGGTCCTCGCCGACCGCGCCGCGCTCGAGGCCGATGTCGGCCATCTCGCCCAGGCCCTGCCCGCCCTGGTCCGCTCCCTGCGCTACGGCGACGTGCGCGGCACGGACACCCACGCCCTCACAGAGGTCGCCGCGGGTCTCGCCGAACGGGTCTTCGTCGGTCTTCCCCCGGCGTGCGCCGCGCTCGACGCGGACGCGGCCGAGGAGATGCGGGGGCATGTGGACGCGGTGCACGGGGCGGTGGGGTTGCTGGCGGATGTGCTGGCGGCGGAGGGAACACCCGACGACAGCGAGCCCGCACACGCCGCCGTGCCGCCCGTCGAGAACCCCCTGCCCGGCGCCCTCGGCTCGTCCCACCGTGACCTCCGCCTCCGCTGGCGGTCCGTGCTGCGCGTGCTGTCGGGCCGGGACACCGTGCCCGGGGTCGTCCGGGGACGGGCGGTGCGGTTGCTGCTGGACGACGGGGAGTTGGGGCAGGACGAAGCGGCGCGGCTCATGGGGCTCGTGCTGTCGCCGGGGACGCCGCCCGCGGATGCGGCCGCGTGGATCGAGGGGTTCGTCGGCGGTGGTGCCGGGGGCGGGCTGCTGCTCGTGCACGACGAGCGGTTGCTCGGGCTGGTCGACGCCTGGCTGACCGGGGTGCCGGCGGAGGCGTTCACGGATGTGCTGCCGTTGCTGCGGCGGACCTTCTCGGCGTACGAGCCGGGGGTGCGGCGGACGCTCGGCGAACTGGTCCGGCGAGGGCCGGGTGAGCGGGGGAGTGCGGCGGGCGGCGGCGTCGGCATACCCGGTTTCGGGGCCGATCTCGATACCGCGCGTGCGGATGCGGTGCTGCCGGTGGTGCGGCTGCTGCTGGGACTGGACGGCGACCCCGTGGGCGCCGACGACAACGACCTTGTGGGGGTGGGGCGATGACGACCGACGGACCGGGCGAGCCGAGGAGGTCCGCGGAGGCGGCGGCCGTCCTCAGCGACGGGCAAGGGGCCCTGGCGACAGATGCCTTGACGGCGATCGTGAGCGTGATGCCGCTCTGGGCACGGCCCCGCACGACGGTGCCCGCGCCGGGACGCCTTGCGGCTGCGGTGCCTGTGACGGAGAGGGCTATGACGGAGCGGCCGCCGACTGAGCCGCTTGCAACAGCGCCTCCTTCGGTGGCGTGGCCCGCGGCAGGAAGACCCACGGCGGCGGCTCCCTCCACGACGCGGCCCGCGACCGGGCGACTCGCCGCGACGCCTTGCCCGGCAGCGCGACCCACGACCGGGCGCGTCGGTAAGGCGCCTGTTCCGGCAGCGCAGCTCGCGGCAGCCTCTCCTTCGGCGACGCGGCCTGCGGCGCGACCCGCGACAGGGAAGCGCGCGACGGGGCTGCCTTCCGCAACGCGGTCCGCGGCAACGGGGTCCGCGGCAACGTGTTCGACGGCGAAGTCTCTCGTGGGGGTGTCCGGATGACGGTCGACATGGTGGACCCGGCGCAGGAGCGGCTGCGGCGTTGGCGGCTGGTGCTCGGGGGTGATGCCGCCGACGGGACCGGGTGTGCGCTCGGGGGGCGGGATGCCGCGATGGACGGGGCGCTCGCCGCGCTGTACGGGAAGGGGGACAGGCCGGGGCAGTCGGGGCGGGAGCGTGCCGCGGGGCTGGGGGCCTCGGCGCCCTCCGTGGCGCGGTGGCTCGGGGACATCCGGACGTACTTCCCGTCCTCCGTCGTGCAGGTGATGCAGCGTGACGCGATCGAGCGGCTCGGTCTCGCCGGTCTGCTGCTCGAGCCGGAGATGCTGGAGGCGGTGGAGGCCGATGTGCATCTCGTCGGCACGTTGCTCTCGCTCAACAAGGCGATGCCGGAGACGACGAAGGAGACGGCACGGGCCGTGGTCCGCAAGGTCGTCGAGGATCTGGAGAAGCGGCTCGCCACACGCACCCGGGCGACCCTCACCGGCGCCCTCGACCGCAGCGCCCGTATCAGCCGGCCCCGCCACCACGACATCGACTGGAACCGCACGATCGCGGCCAACCTCAAGCACTACCTGCCGGAGTACCGGACGATCGTGCCGGAGCGGCTCATCGGGTACGGGCGGGCGTCGCAGTCGGTGAAGAAGGAGGTCATCCTCTGTATCGACCAGTCGGGGTCGATGGCGGCGTCGGTCGTCTACGCGTCCGTGTTCGGGGCGGTCCTCGCCTCCATGCGGTCCATCAACACCCGGCTCGTCGTCTTCGACACCGCGGTGGTCGACCTCACCGACCAGCTCGACGATCCGGTCGACGTCCTGTTCGGCACCCAGCTCGGCGGCGGTACGGACATCAACCGGGCGCTCGCGTACTGCCAGTCGCAGATCACCCGGCCCGCCGAGACGGTGGTCGTGCTGATCAGCGACCTGTACGAGGGCGGCATACGGAACGAGATGCTGAAGCGGGTGGCGGCGATGAAGGCGTCGGGGGTGCAGTTCGTGACGCTGCTCGCGCTGTCCGACGAAGGGGCTCCCGCGTACGACAGGGAGCACGCGGCCGCGCTCGCCGCGCTGGGCGCACCGGCCTTCGCCTGTACCCCCGACCTGTTCCCGGAGGTGATGGCGGCGGCGATCGAGAAGCGGCCCATCCCCGTCCCGGACACGGCATGACGGGGAACGGACCGGCGGCCGGAAGAGACCGGAAGAGAGAGGAACAACGGTGAATCGGTGGTGACTTGTCGACCCAGCGACATCCGAATTGGGACAGCAAAACGGACATGAGTCGCATCGGTAACGGGGGGCTTGCGTAACCTCCGCACTCCCGTGCGAGTATCGGTGCCTCGTCAGCGGTGCGTCGCGCACCGCTCGTCCGTACCGCGTCGCACCGACTTCGTCGCTCGTCACGCGTGATTCGTTCCGCCGCACGGGAGGACCACCCTCTTGACCTGGCCGGCCGCACTGTCCGGTGCCGCTCTGCGCAGTCTGCGCACGGCGGCCGGGCGGCGTGCGCTGCAAGTGGCGCTGCTGGTGGGCGGGTTGTTCGCACTCGGGTTCCTCTGCGGAGGACAGGCGAGCGCGGCGGAGGGCATACCGACGACGACAGCGACATCCGGGGCCGCTCCGGCGGATCCGGCGCACGGCGTCCGGTCGTTGACGAGCGGCGCGGTGGGGCGGTTGGCGAAGCCGCCGGCCGAACCCGAGGTCCCTCACACCACACCCCGGACGGACACCCTCCCGACGTCGGCCGACCCGGCGTCGGTCGACGACAAGGTCCTCCGACCGGTGACCGAGCAGGTCGTCGGTGTCGTGGACGGCAAGGTCCTCCAGCCGGTCGGCGACCTGGTGGACACGGTGACCGAGCAACTGGGTCAGGCGCAGGCGCAGATGCCGCCGCTGCCGAGTCCGCCGTCCCCGCCTGTGACCGAGCCGCCCGGCCTGCCCGAGCTTCCGGAGCTGCCGACCCTGCCGGGTCTGCCCGCGCTCCCGGGGCAGACGCTCCCGGGACACACACCGCCGGCGACGACGCCCCAGCCGGAGTCCCCGGTGGCCGACTCGCCCCAGGGCGACGTCGTCGGACGGCGCTCCGGCAAGGCAGCGGCCACGGCCACCTTCTACGGTCCGCCGTCCGTTGCCGGTTCGCCCACGACGGGTTCTGCGGCGAAGACCGGCGGGCACCCTGCCGTGCAGGGCGCCCACGCCGCCGTACCGCAGACGCCCGGCGATGACCAGAGCGGTGCGCTGGGCAACCGGTCGACGGCGGACAGCGGTTCGTCGCGGCACGGGGACGCGCATGCCGTCTCCCTGAACCACCGGGCGGCGGTGCGGCTCGTGGCCGGAGCCGCTGTGCGTGCTGACGCGTTCGAGACCCGGGACCGGCACCGGGACATTCCGGTTTCTCCGGCATAGGGCAGGACCCCCTCCGCCGTAGACCTGCCGCCGCGGGGGCGGAACAGGTCCGCCCGCCGTCCGGACCCCCTTGGGACCACCGGACAGAAACCGCCGAAGCCGAATCCGAACCCGCAGGACCCCGCCCCGGGGCATCGCGGCCGGAACCGGCACCGGAAGTGTCCCCAGCCATCCGAAGCACCGGAGCTCCGCCACGGACCTCCTCCTGAAAGGCCGCCCTCGGCGTTCAGGAGCCCGTCCGTCCCAGGCCTCCGGGGAGCTTCGGACCTCCCAGGATCTAAGGATCTGACGCACGTATGAACAAGAACATCCGCCGCTCCATCGTCATAGCCGCCGGCGTCACCGGCGCGTGGGCGCTCGGCTCCTCCGTGGCCAGCGCTGACGAACTGCCCGCCTCCTCGCTGTCCGTGTCCGACACGACGACCGACGTCACGGACGCCCTGACCGGCACGGTCGACGGCGCTGTCACCGAGGTGCGGGACACCGTCTCCGGCGTGACCTCGACAGCCGAGAACACCGCCGCGACGGCCACGCCCAAGGCGACCGACACGGTCTCCGAGACGGCAGGCATCGCCACCACCGATCAGGCCCGCCGCTACGTGGACGCGAAGGTCACCGTCCCGCAGACCACCGCGACCTCGAACAAGGCCTCGAAGATCAAGGGCGCCGCGGCCATCCAGGGCGCGAAGGCCGCCCGTGCCACGCAGGCGAAGGCCAAGGCCACAGTGAACGAGACCGTCACCACCGCCCGGGCCACCGTCTCCGACGCGACTGCCCCGCAGGACGACGTCGACTACCTCTTCGGCCCCCTCGCCGCCTTCGCCCCGGAGCTCGAGCGGGCCCTGGCCGGCGCCCAGACCAAGCTCCAGGGTGTCCAGTCGGCGGCCCGTACCCACGCCCAGGGCGTCGACGGCGTCGTACGGACCAAGGCGCGGCAGACCGTCGCGGGCGCGGGCCGCACCGCCACCGGCGTGACCGGCGCCGCGCAGGCCACGGTCACCGGGACCGAGGGACGCGCCGGCGACGCGCTCACCGTCGCCCGGGGCGAGGCCGGAACCGTCACGACGGCCGCCGGGGCGAGCGTCTCCTCCGTCCCGAGCCACATCACGGGCACCGTGGACGCCGTTCCCGGCACCGTCGCCCCGATCGTCGACGAGACGGTCGCGGCGGCCGTCCCCCCGCTGGCCACCGCCGCCGTGGACGGAGTGGTCCCGGTCGCCGACTGGACGGTCGCCGGTGTCGTCCCGACCGCCGAGCACGCCGTCGCCGGGGCCGTCCCGGTGGCCACCGGCACGGTGGAGGGTGTGAGCCCGGTCGCCCACGGCGTGGTCAACGGCGTCACCCCGGTCGTCGGCCACACGGTCGGCGAGGTCACGCCGGTCGTCGGCGGCACGGTCGCCGGTGTCGCGCACACCGCCCACCACACCGTCGGCGCCGCGACCGCGCTCGCCCACGGCGTCGTGGCCGACGTCCAGCCGGTCGGCGCCGGTGCCGTCCAGGGCGTGGGGCAGACCGCCGGGACGGCAGTCCACGGCGTCCGGCCCGTCGCCACCGCCACCGTCGGCGACGTCGACCACCTCGCCGGTGCGGCCGTTCACGGCGTCGCCCCCGTCGCCACCGGCGCGGTCGCCGACCTCCACCCCGTCGTGGACGGCGTCGTCACCGACGTGCCCGGCTACGCCACCGGTCTCGTCGGTCAGGTCGCCGTCGATGCCACCGGTGCCGTGCTGCCGCCGGTCGCGTATGGCGCCGTGCACGGCGTGGCCCCGGTCGCGGGGCAGGCCGTCGCGGACGCGGACGGGCTGGCGTACGGCGTGGTCGGCGACGTCCGGCCCGTCGTGGGCGGCGTCGCGCCGCTCGGGTACGGCGTGGCCGGGCACACCACCGATCTGGCGTACGACGTGACGGCGGAGGCCCACTCCTTCGCGCAGGGGGTCGCGCAGCCCGTCGTCGGCCTCGTCCAGCCCGTCGTGCAGGGCGTCACGGGCGGCGCCGGGAACCTCGCGTACGGCGTCACGGGTGACGTCGCTCCCTTCGCGTACGGCGTCGTCGGGGACGTGGCGCCGGTCGTCGGCGGTGTCGCACCCGTCGTCGGTCACACGGTCGACGGAGTGACCCCGCTCGCCGGGAACGCCGTCGCCGGTGTCCAGGGCGTCGCCGAGTCGCTCACGCCGGGATACGCGCAGCAGTACGGCGGCGCGTACAACGCCTGACCGTCCCCCATCGCCGCCGCCCTCAGAGCGGCGGACCGACCGACTCCGTGAGGACGCAGGACCCGGACGGCCGAAAGCCGTCGGTCTGTCCGGCCGGCACCTCACGGACGGGGCGGAGCGGTCCCCATTGGGGTGGGGATCGACTGCCCCGTGCCCCTTCAGGGGCTGCTCAAGGGGCCTCACCGGGTCAACCCCAGCCCGGTGAGGCCCTTCCCCATGACCCCCTCGGCCCCTCACATCCGGCACAGCGTGCCAGTGAGGGCGGCATCATGTGACAGGTATCACCGCTCAGGTGTGACCCTCGATTTAGGGGCCTCCCGCAAGCAGCGATAACCTGCGAGACGGACATGCCGCGCGCTCGGACACCGTGTGCGCCTCCCTTGTGACAGACACGGTCGGACGTCACGTTGCCCTCGCGGCACGCCCACGCAGACAACGAACCGCGAGATCACTGATAGGGACGGAAGCGCGTGGACCTGTTCGAGTACCAGGCGAGGGACCTCTTCGCCAAGCACGATGTACCGGTGCTGGCCGGTGAAGTCATCGACACGCCTGAGGCGGCCCGCGCAGCCACCGAGCGCCTCGGTGGCAAGTCCGTCGTCAAGGCTCAGGTGAAGGTCGGTGGCCGTGGCAAGGCCGGCGGCGTGAAGCTGGCGGCGACCGCCGACGAGGCGGTCGAGCACGCGACCAACATCCTCGGCATGGACATCAAGGGCCACACGGTCCACAAGGTGATGATCGCCGAGACGGCCCCGGAGATCCTGGAGGAGTACTACGTCTCCTTCCTCCTGGACCGCGCCAACCGCACCTTCCTCTCCATCGCGTCCGTCGAGGGCGGCATGGAGATCGAGGAGGTGGCGGAGACCCGCCCCGAGGCCGTCGCCAAGACGCCGATCGACGCCAACGTGGGTGTGACCCCCGAGGTCGCCCGCCAGATCGTCGAGGCCGCGAACTTCCCGGCCGAGGTCGCCGACAAGGTCGAGAACGTCCTTGTCACCCTGTGGAAGACCTTCATCGAGGAGGACGCTCTCCTCGTCGAGGTCAACCCGCTGGCCAAGGTCGCCTCCGGTGACGTCATCGCCCTGGACGGCAAGGTCTCCCTCGACGAGAACGCCGAGTTCCGTCAGCCGGGACACGAGGCCCTCCAGGACAAGGACGCGGCCAACCCGCTCGAGGCCGCCGCCAAGGAGAAGAACCTCAACTACGTCAAGCTCGACGGCGAGGTCGGCATCATCGGCAACGGCGCGGGTCTCGTCATGAGCACCCTGGACGTCGTCGCGTACGCCGGTGAGAACCACGGCGGCGTGAAGCCGGCCAACTTCCTCGACATCGGCGGTGGCGCCTCCGCCGCCGTCATGGCGAACGGCCTGGAGATCATCCTCGGCGACCCGGACGTCAAGTCCGTGTTCGTCAACGTCTTCGGTGGCATCACCGCCTGTGACGAGGTCGCCAACGGCATCGTCCAGGCGCTGCAGCTGCTCGCCGACAAGGGCGAGGAAGTCACCAAGCCGCTGGTCGTCCGTCTGGACGGCAACAACGCCGAGCTGGGTCGCAAGATCCTCTCCGACGCCAACCACCCGCTGGTCCAGCGCGTGGACACCATGGACGGCGCGGCCGACAAGGCCGCCGAGCTCGCGGCTGCGAAGTAAGGACGAGGGAAAACAGCCATGGCTATCTTCCTCAACAAGGACAGCAAGGTCATCGTCCAGGGCATGACCGGTGCCACGGGCATGAAGCACACCAAGCTCATGCTGGCCGACGGCACGAACATCGTCGGTGGCGTGAACCCGCGCAAGGCGGGCACGTCCGTCGACATCGACGGCAACGAGATCCCGGTCTTCGGCACGGTCGCCGAGGCGATCGAGAAGACGGGCGCGAACGTGTCCGTCCTCTTCGTCCCGCCGGCCTTCGCCAAGGCCGCCGTGGTCGAGGCGATCGACGCCGAGATCCCGCTCGCGGTCGTCATCACCGAGGGCATCGCGGTCCACGACTCGGCCGCGTTCTACGCGTACGCCGTGTCGCAGGGCAACAAGACCCGGATCATCGGCCCGAACTGCCCCGGTCTCATCACGCCGGGCCAGTCGAACGCCGGCATCATCCCGGGCGACATCACCAAGCCGGGCCGCATCGGTCTGGTCTCGAAGTCCGGCACGCTGACGTACCAGATGATGTACGAGCTGCGTGACATCGGCTTCTCGTCGGCCGTCGGTATCGGTGGCGACCCGATCATCGGTACGACGCACATCGACGCGCTCGCCGCGTTCGAGGCCGACCCCGACACCGACCTGATCGTCATGATCGGTGAGATCGGTGGTGACGCCGAGGAGCGTGCGGCCGCGTTCATCGCGGAGAACGTGAAGAAGCCGGTCGTCGGCTACGTCGCGGGCTTCACCGCGCCCGAGGGCAAGACCATGGGCCACGCCGGTGCCATCGTCTCCGGCTCCTCCGGCACGGCCGCCGCGAAGAAGGAGGCCCTCGAGGCCGCGGGCGTCAAGGTCGGCAAGACGCCGACCGAGACGGCGAAGCTTGCTCGCGAGATCCTCGCCGGCTGAGCATCTGCCTGGCTGAGCGTTGTGGGCCCGTTCCCCGGTTGGGGGCGGGCCCACAGTGCGCTCAAGCATTTGCCTCGCGACGTGGTCTGGCGGCTGCGGGCGCGTCGTGGCCGTTCGCGCAGTTCCCCGCGCCCCTGAGGTACGTGCACTGGACCCACGCTTTTAGGGGCGCGGGGAACTGCGCGACCAACCCCCACCGGCCCGCGGTCAACGACTGAGCGGTAGCACCCTCTCCGGCCCACTCGTCATCCCACCCCGCAGCTTCTCCCGCAGTTCCGCCTCCGCCTCCGACAACGCGCCCTGCGCGACCCGTGGCGGCACCCCCTGGATCTCCGCGCCCGGCGCGACCGGCGGCTCGTAGCGGGTCGGAGCCGTCCGTACCGTCAGTGCCGTCGTCCCGATCAGCGCCACCGTGAACGCAATGGCCGCCCGCGTCCAGAACCGCGCCCTGCGCTCGCTCCCCGTCCGCACCGTCGGCGGCTTCGCGGCCCGCAGACGTTCCGCCGAGGCGAGTTCGGTAAGCCGCCGGTGCAGCTCAGTGGGGTCGGCCAGGGCAGGCAACCTCGTGGCGACCGCCTCGCGCGCGTGCAGCAGCCGGTTCGCCGCCGCCGGCGTGCTCGCCTCCGTCTCCGCCGCGGTCTCGGGCAGGCCGAGGCCCACACCGTCGTACAACAGCAACGTGCGGCGGTACGGCGGGGGGAGCTTGAGGAGTACGTCCATGAGGGCGCGGTCCGACGCGTCGGCGGGCGGTGGCTCCGGGTGCCGGAATCGCGGGCGGAAGCGGTGCCAGGGGGACAGGGCGTACTCGTACGCCGTGGCGCGTACCCAGCCCGCGGGGTCGCGGTCGACGGCCACCTCGGGCCAGCGCTGCCAGGCGAGTTGGAAGGCCCGCTCGACCGATTCGCGGGCGAGTTCACGGCGCCCGGTGAGCAGATAGGACTGCCGTACGAGGGCCGGGGCGCAGAACGCGTACAGCGCGTCGAAGGCCTGAGCGGGAGTCAGGGGGACGGCTGCTGCCTCGGGTTCGGGAGTCGGCTCCTCTTGAGGGACCGTCACCTCGACCTCCGCCAAGGAGTCCAGCAGCTTCGCGTAGGCCTCCCGCTTCCGGCCCCGCGGGTTCGTACGGCCGGACTCCCACGCGCGGACCGTCTCGCGGGTGGTGCCCACCCGTTCGGCGACCTGAGCCTGCGTCAAGGATCCGGCCTCGCGCAGGCGTCGGCGTTCCTCGGGCGGGGGGAGCGGGGTCGCAGGGCTCCGGGTCACAGGGCGCCCCTTCGTACGAAAAAGTACATAGTCGTATATTGAGCGACACTTCGGGGGTTCGCCTGTTGCGACGAGAAAGCGCGTGTCGTTGGGAGCATGGCGGGCGTGATCCAGATGACCGTTCGCCGAGCACCCCAGTCGTCGCCGCTCACCCGGTTGCGGGACCGATCGCCCGGACTGGGCGCGAGCCTTCTGGCCGGCGTGCTCGCGGCGGGGCTCGGGCTCGGTTCGCTCGCCGTGCTGGTGATGGTGCTGTGGATCAGTTCGCCGTATCCGGACAGCGGGCCGGGTGGTGCGTTGCATGTCACGGCGGCGCTGTGGCTGTTGGCGCACGGGGCGGAACTGATGCGTACCGACACGCTGTCCGGGGTCCCGGCGCCGGTGGGGGTGACGCCGTTGCTGCTGGTCGTGCTGCCGGTGTGGCTGGTGCACCGCGCGGCGCGGGACGCGGTGGACGACTCCACGGAGGCGTCGGGATGGACGGCGTTCGCGGGGGTGGTCCTCGGCTACCTCGCCGTCGGGACGGGGGTCGCGCTGTATGCGGCGGGCGGTGAGCTGCGGCCGGCGTGGGTGTGGACGGCGGTGTGCGTGCCGGTGGTCGTGACGCTGGCGGCGGGTGCGGGGGTCTGGACGGCGTACGGCCGCCCGCGCGAACCGGTGGACGCCGCGCTGCTGTCGCTTCCCGCGGGGCTACGGCGTCTGCTCCTCGGCCCCGACGCCCGCCGCCGTCTCGGCACGGCGGCGCGGGCCGCGGGCGCGGGGGTGGCGGTCCTGGTGGGCGGTGGTGCGCTGCTCCTGGGAACGTCCCTGGTGTGGCACGGCGACGCGACGCGGCTCTCCTTCCTCCAGCTGACGGAGGGCTGGTCGGGCCGGTTCGCGGTGCTGCTGCTGTGCGTGGCGCTGGTGCCGAACGCGGCCGTCTGGTCGGCGTCGTACGCGCTGGGGCCGGGCTTCGTCCTGGGAACGGGGCATGTGGTGGGGCCCCTGTCCTCCGCCCCCGCCCCTCTCCTGCCACCGTTCCCGCTGCTGGCGGCGGTGCCGGGGCCGGGGCCGGGGACGTGGGTGAACTGGGCGGCCGCGGGAGTGCCGGTGGTCGCCGGGGTGACGGTGGGGCGGTTCGTGGGGCGGGCGGGGAGTCGGAGAGCGGACGAGGGGAGCGGGGTGCTCGCCGGAGGGCGGGGCGGGGGCGCTGTGGGAGCGACGGCCGGGGCGTCTGTCGTGGCGCCGGGCAAGGGTGTCGGTGCACAAGCGAGGGGCGCCGGGCAGACGGGCGAGCGGTCGGGGCACCGGCCCGCCACACCCTGGTCATGCGGCCGGACCGCCGGTACCGCCGGGCTCGCGGCCCTGCTGTGTGCGGCCGCCGTCGCGACGCTCGCCGCACTCGCGGGCGGACCGCTCGGAGTCGCCGCGCTCGCCTGGTTCGGTCCGGTGTGGTGGCTGACGGGAGCGGCGGCGCTGGCGTGGACCTCGGTGGTGGCGATCCCCACGGCCCTGGGGCTGCGGGCATGGCGGTGCCGGGAGCGGCGGGTGCGGAAGCCGAAGAGCGGGAAGGCGCAGGCGCGGGCGACGGGCACGGGCGTACCCGAGCCGGGGCACGGCGCGGTGCGTCCGGAGGCGGTGGCGCGCTCATCGGAGATCGGTGGGGGACACGAGTCCGGGGCCGGTGAGCCCCGGGCGTCCGGCGGCCGCGCGCGCGGCCGGTTCCGGCGGAAGAGGGGCGCCGGTCAGGCCGTTCCGAAGGTCTCGGCGGCGGACGGGACCCTGGAGCCCCCCTCGGACGACCGGCTCTCCCCGGGCGACGGGACCGGCCCGTCCGCCCCGAAGCCCTCGCCCCGCCGCTGGTTCTCCCGCGGAAGGCCCGCCGGACGACCGAACCCGACCGTCGCCACGTCCTACGACACCGGCGAAGACGACCCCGCCTTCGAGCCGTACGACTTCCTGCCCGCCGACCCCTACCCGGCCCCGGCGACCCTCCCCCACCCTCCGGGCGGGGGGACCCCCACCTCGCTGCGCTCGCCCTGGCACGGCGACGCCTCCCGCGAGACCCGCTGGGCGGCACTCAAGGAGACGTCGACACCGCAGGACCCGCCGGAGACCCCGTGATCACAAGGTGTGCCGGGCGCCGCTCCCCGCGTCAGCCGGGGGCCAGGATGTCCCGGAGCTTCTCCGGTACGAGCTGGCTGCAGGACTGCTTGGCCTTGTTGGTGAGGGCGTCGCTCGTGCAGGTGTAGTAGTCGCTGTAGACCAGGTGCAGGACGAACGTCGCCGTCACCACCGCGATCGCCAGGGACGAGGTGACCAGGCCGCTGATCGCGGCCGTCCGCTGGGGGCGGCCGACCGATTCGGGCGCCGGGGTGTCCGGGTCGGGGGTGCGCGGCTTGGCGCGCAGCGCGCTGATGCCCCAGTACAGGGCGAGCGCGCCGAGCAGCAGGGCGACGTACGGCCAGCTGAAGAGAGCGAAGAAGAACGCCCACATACCGCTCAGGAGCGAGTAACGCGCTCGGCGCTGGCCCGGGTCGGTCGGGTCCCACCGCATGCCCGTGCCGGGGCCGGGACCGCCCTGGCCCTCGGGTCCGGGACCGCCGCCGGGGCGCTCGCCGAAGCCGCCGGAGGAGCGGCCCGGCTGACGGTCGCTCCACTGGCCGCCCCAAGGGGAGCGGGCGCCGTCGTCGTCGGAGGAGGAGTCGTCCGCCGGGCGCCGCGGCTCCCACGGGCGGTCCGGGGTGCCCTCCGGCGGCGGTGCGAAGGGGTTGTCCTCCTCCGCCTTCCGGTCCGGCTTGTCGGAGGGCGCGTCGGGCGGAGAGGCGGGGCGCTCCCGCAGCAGCACGCCGCGGTGCTCCCCTCCCTGCACCGACTGCGGGGGGAGCGTGAGGAGTCGCAGGCTGCGGTCCGGCATCAAGTGAGCGTCTTCCCCTAGGTGATACGACGTCTTACGGCGGTCTGGCGTGAGCCTTCACTTCGGAAACGCACCGCACGACGACCACGTTCCCGACTCGGGCCCTCCCAGACGCTACCTTCCGGCCACGCCCCCGTCCCGTGGGGGCCGCCCGGAGTGCCGGTATCGTTGCTGCCGTCCGGCCGCTTCGTAGACTTCCCCGTATCCCGGGGCGCGAAGCATTCGTACGAACGTACATACGGTCGACCGTACGGAAAACGCTCCCCCGAGAAAGGGCCCCACCGTGGCCGCCAAGCCCGTGGCCAAGCGCCTCGTCGTGCTGGTCTCCGGATCCGGCACCAACCTCCAGGCGCTCCTCGACACCATCGGCCAGGCAGGCTCGGAGGCCTACGGCGCCGAGATCGTGGCCGTAGGAGCCGACCGCGACGGCATCGAGGGGCTCGCCCGTGCCGAGCGCGCCGGGATCCCGACCTTCGTGTGCAAGGTCAGGGACTACGGGACCCGCGAGGAGTGGGACGCCGCGCTCGCCGAGGCGACCGCCGCGTACGAGCCCGACCTGGTGGTGTCCGCCGGGTTCATGAAGATCGTGGGCAAGGAGTTCCTCGCGCGCTACGGCGGGCGGTTCGTGAACACCCATCCCGCGCTGCTGCCCAGTTTTCCCGGCGCCCACGGCGTCCGTGACGCGCTCGCGTACGGCGCCCGGGTCACCGGCTGCACCGTCCACTTCGTCGACGACGGCGTCGACACCGGACCGATCATCGCGCAGGGCGTGGTGGAGATCCGGGACGAGGACGACGAGAGCGCTCTGCACGAGCGCATCAAGGAAGTCGAGCGAAGGCTGCTCGTCGATGTCGTGGGGCGGCTAGCCCGCAACGGCTATCGCATTGAGGGACGAAAGGTAGTTATCCAGTGACCGCCGAGAGCAACAAGCGGGCCATCCGACGGGCGCTCGTCAGCGTCTACGACAAGACGGGTCTGGAAGACCTCGCGCGCGGCCTGCACGAGGCGGGCGTGGAGCTCGTCTCCACCGGGTCCACCGCGGGCCGGATCGCCGCCGCCGGCGTCCCCGTCACCAAGGTCGAGGAGCTCACCGGCTTCCCCGAGTGCCTGGACGGCCGCGTCAAGACGCTGCACCCGCGCGTGCACGCCGGCATCCTCGCCGACCTGCGCCTGGAGGACCACCAGCGGCAGCTGGCCGAGCTGGGCGTCGAGCCGTTCGACCTGGTCGTCGTCAACCTCTACCCGTTCCGCGAGACCGTCGCCTCGGGCGCCTCGCCGGACGAGTGCGTGGAGCAGATCGACATCGGCGGTCCGTCGATGGTCCGCGCCGCCGCCAAGAACCACCCCTCGGTGGCCGTGGTCACCAGCCCCGCGCGGTACGCCGACGTCCTGAGCGCCGTCCAGGACGGCGGCTTCGACCTCGCCACCCGCAAGCGGCTCGCGGCCGAGGCGTTCCAGCACACCGCGTCCTACGACGTGGCGGTCGCCTCCTGGTTCGCGTCCTCCTACGCGCCCGTGGACGAGTCGCAGTTCCCCGACTTCCTGGGCGCCACCTGGGAGCGCAACAACACCCTCCGCTACGGCGAGAACCCGCACCAGCCCGCCGCGCTCTACGTCGACGGCAGCGGTGGCGGCCTGGCCGAGGCCGAGCAGCTGCACGGCAAGGAGATGTCGTACAACAACTACACGGACACGGACGCCGCCCGCCGTGCCGCGTACGACCACGACGAGCCCGCCGTCGCGATCATCAAGCACGCCAACCCCTGCGGTATCGCGGTCGGCGCGGACGTCGCCGAGGCGCACCGCAAGGCACACGCGTGTGACCCGCTGTCGGCGTTCGGCGGCGTGATCGCGGTCAACCGGCCGGTGTCCAAGGAGATGGCCGAGCAGGTCGCCGAGATCTTCACCGAGGTCATCGTCGCGCCGGACTACGAGGAGGGGGCACTGGAGGCCCTCGCCAAGAAGAAGAACATCCGCGTCCTGAAGGCCCCGGCCGCCCCCGCCAACCCGGTCGAGCTCAAGCTCGTCGACGGCGGCGCGCTGCTCCAGGTCACCGACCGCCTCCAGGCGGACGGCGACGACCCGGCGAACTGGACGCTGGCCACGGGCGAGGCGCTGAGCGCGTCCGAGCTCGCCGAGCTGTCCTTCGCCTGGAAGGCCTGCCGCGCGGTGAAGTCCAACGCGATCCTCCTCGCCAAGGACGGCGCCTCGGTCGGCGTCGGCATGGGCCAGGTCAACCGCGTCGACTCCGCGAAGCTGGCCGTGGAGCGGGCGGGCGCCGAGCGCGCGCAGGGCTCCTACGCCGCCTCCGACGCCTTCTTCCCCTTCCCCGACGGTCTGGAGATCCTCGTCGAGGCCGGCGTGAAGGCGGTCGTCCAGCCCGGTGGTTCGGTCCGTGACGAGCTGGTCGTCGAGGCCGCGAAGAAGGCGGGCGTGACGATGTACTTCACCGGAACGCGGCACTTCTTCCACTGAGTCGCGGCTGAGGGCGGCGGCGGGGTCTCGTCCCGTCGCCGCCCTGCCGTTGTCAGTGCCGGGTGAGAGCCTGGCGGCATGATCGTGGAACGCGCGTACGCCCATGTGGCCGAGGACGAGCTGGGTCCCGGCGGCGGCCCGGTGTGGCCGTGGTCGGTGCCGTGCGTGCGGCAGTTGCTCGACGACGGACTGCGGTTCACCGCGCCGGTCACCTTCCTGGTCGGGGAGAACGGATCGGGCAAGTCGACCCTCGTCGAGGCGCTGGCGGAGGCCTTCGGTCTCGACCCCTGGGGCGGGTCGGCGGGCCATCGCTACGCCGGTCCGCGGGAGCCGTCGGTGCTCGGCGGCCGGATGCGGTTCGAGGCGACCGTGGCCGGACGCCGGATGCTGCGGGGCCCCCACACCCGTCGCCGGGGCTTCTTCCTGCGGGCCGAGACCGCGCTCGACGCCCTCGGCCGCGAACGGCACACGGGCCGCCTGTCCGGCACCCCGGACGAGATGAGCCACGGCGAGGGCTTTCTGATGGCGTTCCGCGAGCGCTTCCTCGACCCCGGCCTGTACGTCCTGGACGAGCCGGAGTCCGCGCTGTCCTTCGCCTCCTGCCTCGAACTCGTGGGCGTGCTCGACGACCTCTCCCGGACAGGCGCCCAGATCATCTGCGCCACCCACTCACCCCTGCTCACCGCACTGCCCGGCGCCGAGATCATCGAGGTCGGCGAGCACGGGATGCGCTCCGTCGAGTGGCACGAACTGGAGCTGGTCGAGCACTGGCGGCGCTATCTGAACGACCCGAAGGCGTATCTGCGCCACATAGTCGGCTAGCCGACGGCCGGCCCCCGGCTGGACGGCGGCCGGGTGGCGTCTAGCCGGCACTCCGCAGGGCCGCCCACGTCTGGGGACCCACCCTCCCGTCGACCTCCAGCCCCTTCGCGCCCTGGAACTGCTCGACCGCGGCCAGGGTGGCGTTGCCGAACCGGCCGTCCACGCCCGCGTCTCCGACGCCGTAACCGCGTTTGGTGAGCATGCACTGGACCTGGACGACGCGCTGGCCCTTGTCGCCGTGTTTGGTGAGCTCGGTGCCGGAGTAGTAGGTGCAGTCGGAGATCCAGGCCGGGTCGGTGGGAGTGGTCGCGGTCTCGGTGACGGTGGCGGTCGGGGTGGGGGCGGCGCCGCCCGAGGTGCCGCCTTGGGTGGCCGTCGCGGAGGGCGTACCGGCGATGCCGTCGCCGGATCCGGAGGTGCCGCCGTCCGGCTCCGTGTGCTTCTCTTCCTCTTCCTCCTCCTTCGCCTGCTCCTTCTTCTCCTCCGCTGTGCTCGGGAATGGGGAGGCGGACGTGCCGGGCAGGGCCGAGACCGCCTCGGCGTCCGAGGCGGGGCCGGTGCTGGTGCTCGTGGTCGGCGCGTCCGAGGCCGCCTCGTCGTGGGACGGGCGGGTGAGGAAGAACGCGCTCGCGGCCACGGCGACCACGGCGAGGCACGCCGCGAGGGCGAGGGCGGGCTTCTTCCGGCTGCGGCGGGCCTCGTTCTCACCGGGGGCGTACTGGCCGGGCGGTGTGGCGGGTCCGTACGCTCCGGGCGGTGTGGCCCCGAACGCCCCGGGCGGCGTCGCGGGACCGAAACCCGGCCCGGGGACGGGAGTCACCGCAGGAGTCGCAGGAGTCGCCGGTGCGCGGAGGTGGACGGTCTGCTCGGCCGAGGCCTCTTCCAGTAAGTCGCAGCCTTCCTGGCGGTCGACCAGGCGGCCGGCCAGGGGCTCCTGCCAGTCGGGTGCCTCACCCTTCAGCGCGGTCGCGGCGGCCGCGATCAGTTGCGGCGGGGTGGGGCGGCCGGCCGGGTCCTTGGCGAGGCAGGCGGTCAGCAGGGTCGCCAACGGGCCGTCCACGGGCCCGAGTTCGGACATCACCTCCGCCTTCGGCTCCTCGAAGGCCACCCGGTGCATGACATCGACCCCGGTCCCGTCGCCGAACGGGGCGTGCCCGGTGGCGGCGTAGATCAGCGTGCCCGCGAGGGAGAAGACGTCGGAGGCGCCGTCGCAGCGGCCCTCCCGCAGATACTCGGGGGACATGAACGCGGGCGTGCCGACCCGGCTGCCGGTGCCGGTGATCGCGCTGCTGTCGACGGCCTGCGAGATGCCGAAGTCGATGACGTGCACGCCCCGCGTGGACAGCAGGACGTTGGACGGCTTGAGATCCCGGTGGACGACCCCGGCCTCGGCCAGCGCCGAGAGGGCCTGTCCGAGCTCCGCCACCAGCCGCCACACACCGGTCGGCTCCAGCCTGCCGCCGTGGCGCACGGCGTCGGCGAGGTTGATGCCGGGGACGTACTGGGTGGCCATCCAGAGCAGTTCGTGCTCGAACCCGGTGCCGAGCAGCCGCGGCGCGTGCGGGGTGTCGACCCGCCGGTGCACGGTGGCCTCCCGCTCGAACCGCCGCCGGAACTCCGGGTCCTCGGCGTACTCGGGCCGGATCACCTTCACCGCGGCGAGCCCCGCGGTGTCGTCGGCGGGCCGTGCCAGGTAGACCCGACCCATCCCGCCGCTGCCGAGCCGCCCGAGCGGCACATACGGTCCGATCCGGGCGGGGTCGGCGGGCTGCAGTGGATCGGCGCCCGCCTGTATGAGCGCGGCGCGGTACGGCGGCGTGGGGTGCCGCTGGTCCGTCATGTGTCCCCCGAGTGCTGTTCTGCCTCAACGTGCCCAGGCGTCACGCCAGTTGAAGTGAGGCTAGCGTGCCGGAGTCGGGAGGATCGGGCGTATGTGCGAGAAGGCTGCGGCGCGCCAGAGCGGGAGCGCCGCAGCCGGTTCGCGAAGGCTACGTGCAGGTGCGCTCAAGAGCACTGTCCGCAGAGGTGACCGAAGGCAGGATTCCCGAGCGACAGGACGCCCGGGTCTCGCTCACCCCGGCCGCCCTGCCGCGGTCCGCGCCCACGACGGGTTCGTGGGCGCGGCTCACTCAAGCGGCCGACGCGGTCCGTCAGGCAGCGGTGACCCGTACGACCGGGACGCCGAGGCGACCAGTACGGGCCGGTACTCCGGCGTCCCCTCGTCCGTCATGGCCGACCGGCGGGTGACGTCCGCCGCGACCCCGAGCCCCGACACGGTCAGGAGCGCGGTGGCGACGGCGCCCGCCAGGACGGGGCGACGGCGCGGACGGGACGGGCGGGGGCAGCGGGCGATCCCGACCGCGGCCTCCACCCGTGTCAGGAGTGCCTCGGTACGGACGCGTTCGGCGTGCGCGGGGGCGAGACAGCCACGGATGATCTCCCGCCAGGCATCCGGGAGTCCGGGGGAGAGCCGCAGCTTCTGCGCGCCCCGGGCATGCCGCAGCGCCGCGTCGGAACGCGCCTCCGGCGTGTCGCCCGGCAGCGGGAAGGCGCCGGTCAGCAGGACATGCGCGAGGACACCGAAGGCCCAGACGTCGACGGAGGGCCGGACCCGGGCACCTCGCTCGTCGACCTCGGCCCACAGCAGCTCGGGCGGTGTGTAGTCCGGGGTGGCGAAGACAGGGGCGTAGGCGTGCGTGCCCTCCATCTCGGCGGCCATGCCGAAGTCGGCCAGCCGGACCGAACCGTCCCGCATCAGCAGCACGTTGGCGGGCTTCAGATCCCCGTGCACCCACCCGGCGCGATGAAGTTCCACGAGCCCGTCGCAGATCTGCGCGAGCAGCCGCCCGGGATCACCAGGATCCGGCAGCGCGTCGAGGGACCCCTCCGCCTTCTCCAGCACGAGGACGGTGGCGCCGTCGAGTTCGGGGTTCCCCGGGTCCTCGACGACGAGGGTCTCGTACATCCGGATCAGCCGCGGTGACCGCAGCCGGGCCAGGAACTCGACTTCTCGCTCGGCCAGTTCACGCAGATGGCGAAGGCGGCGTGCCGTGCGGGCGCCGGTGGGCAGGAACTTCAGGGCAGCCGTGCGCGGGGCGCCCTCGCTCCTGTCGGTGCGGAGGGCCCCGTACACGGTGGCGAACGCTCCCGACGCGATCGGCTCACGCACCTCCCAGCGGCCCACCCGGTAGCCCCTCGGCACCGATACGGCATGCGGTTCCCGGCTCACCGGCACGCCTCGCCCGCCGGCGCGGCCAGGACCACCAGATCGTCCTCGCACACCAGGTCGAAACGGAGGGCGAGCGAGACCAGCGACTCCTTCTTGCCGTTGACGCGCCGGCCGGGTTCCGCCGTGTCCGGGCCGGGACGCAGCCGCAGCTTCAGGGCGAGGTAGTCGATGTTCCAGTAGACGGCCGAGCGGCTGACCGAAGGCCACACCGGGCGCAGCCGCTCCACCAGCTGCTCGACCGCCGGCAGCGAGGCGTGCGGTGCGCCGCGCAGCCGGGGTTCGCACAGGGCGGCCAGGACCGCGAAGTACCGCTTGGTGCGGTCAAGGGTGAACGCCGGTGCGGTGAGGGCTCCGGAGAGCCCGTGCCGGGCGGCACTGCGGAAGACGTGCCGTGGCGCCCAGACGTCGAAGGTGAGCAGGTCGCCCGCGGCGGGCAGGACGATCCGCGAGAACTCGAAGGGGACCGGGGCGTCCACGCGCCCCGGTCCGACCTTGATGTGCTCCCCGGCCCCTTCCGGGTTCTCCACCACGTAGGTCTGGTGCTCGCTGCGGTTGCTCAGCAGCCAGAAGGTGCCCTGTGCGGAGATCTCCCCGGCGATCCGGGGCACTCCCTCGTGCGCGATGGTGAGGCCGTCGCCGTCCCCGGCCCTCCCGAACGTGAGCCGCTCACCTGTGGCGATCCTGATCTGGTCGTCCGGCCGCGCGCATGCCGGAGGTACGACGATGACGCTGTACATGGATTCGTCCCCTCGCCCGATTCCATGAGGGCCACCCTCCCCCAGTCCAACGAAGGGGAGGGTAGGGGACGTTCCTCGAAGAGTCCGAAGCTTCTCCGTGATACGGCGTGTCAGGTGGAGAGTTCGGGGAGAATCAGCAGGGACGCAGCGAGTAGATCGGGTCCCAGGTCGCCGTGCCGGCCTGGTACGCCGTCGACGACCAGCGCTCGCTGCCGTCCTTGTTGTAGAACCTGGCGACCGTGCCGGGCGTCTGGTTGTTGGTGAACGGGCCGTCGCCCGTCCAGTTGGAGACGGTCCACGTCTGGCACTTGTAGAAGTCGAACTTGGTGCCCTTGACGACCATGCACAGGTGGCCGTAGCCGCAGGCCAGGTCCTGGGCGCTGAAGGCGCCCTTCGGGGCCTTGGTGACGTCGAGGCCGTCGTAGGCGATCTTGTCGGCGGAGACGGACAGCACCTTCTGTTCCTTGCCGAGCACTTCGTCGGCGGTCTGCTGGAGGCTGGTCACCCGGGTGCCGTCGGGGTGGTAGCCGCCGGTCGGTCCGGTCGCGGCGGTGGCCGCGACCGTGGAGCCGGCGAGCAGGGCGGTGGCCGCGACGAGCAGTGCGGCGGGCTTGACGATGTTCATGATGGTTCCCCCATGAATGAACGTGGTCGGTGTTTCCGGGACCACCGTTCCAGGGGGCGTCGCGGGCAGGTACCTCAGAACTCTCAGGGTCACTGCCCGCCGGACGGCGTGTACTCCTTGAGCCAGTGAGCGACGCGGGCGGCGTAGGCACGCTGGTTCGGGGGAACGCCGCCCGCGGCGTTCACTTTCTTGTACGAGGTCCGGTAGGAAGCCGCGAGCAGCACCCGGCGGTCACCGGGCAGCGAGGTCTTCAGACGCGGTTCGATGAAGCAGAGGTAGCGGCTCATCGCCGGGATCGACTGCGCGGGGGTCAGGGGCGGTGCGGGAGTCTCCTTCGCCGGTATGCCGTCCGCCCGGATCCACCAGCGCAGGACGCTCGGGGTCCAGCGGGCGATGCCGTACTCGTTCTCGGCGGGATCCGACAGCTCCGGATCGAAGTCGCTCTCCGTCTTGAGCATCGCGGCGAGCAACGCCGGTGTGACCTCCGCCTGTTGGCAGTCATGGGCGGAGTCGACGATGAGACGGCGGTAGGCCACGGGAACACCTTTGCCGGTACGCAGTTCGGCGGCGCCGTAGGAGGCGGCGTCAGCGGTGTTCTTGGCGTCGGAACCGTCGTCCTGCACTGCCCGGACGCCGAACCCCAGCGCGATGACAGCGACGGCAGCCAGCACGGCGGCAGTCGTACGACGGGAGCGGAGCCGCCGCAGTCGGGGCGAGCGGTCCGTGCCCGCCGCGGCCTCCACCCGCCGTAGCAGCGCCTGCGTGCCGATGCGTTGGGCGTGCGTCCGCGCCAGACACTCCCGCACGATCTCGCGCCAGGCCTCCGGCAGTTCGGGCGACAGACGCAGCTCGTCGGTGCCCCGGGCATATGCGGCGGCCGCGTCCCGGCGGGCCGACGGGGTGCCGCCGGGCAGCGGGAAGGTACCGGTGAGCAGCAGATGGGCCAGGACGCCGAACGCCCAGACGTCGGCGGAGGGCCGGATACGGCGGCCGCGTTCGCCGATCTCCGACCACAGCAGCTCCGGCGGTGTGTAGTCGGGCGTGGAGAAGGCGGGCGTGTACGCGTGCGTGCCCTCCAGCTCCGCCGCCATGTTGAAGTCGGCCAGTCGCGCCGAACCGTCCGCCATGAGCAGTACATTGGCCGGTTTCAGGTCCCCGTGCACCCACCCGGCATGGTGCAGCTGGGCCAGGCCCTCGCAGATCTGCGCGAGAAGGGGACCGGGCGCCGGGAGCCGTACGGCGTTCAGGGAGCCTTCCGCCTTCTCCAGGACGAGGACGGTGGCGCCGTCGAGTTCGGGGCGCTCCGGGTCGTCGACGACGAGCGTCTCGTACATCCGGATCAGCCGCGGCTGCTTCAGCCGGCGGTACAACTCGACCTCGCGGTCGATGAGTTCGCGCAGATGGGCCAGTTGCCGGGGCGTTCCGGTGCCGGTCGGCAGGAACTTCAGGGCGGCCGTGCGCGGGTCGCCGTCGCCGGTGCGGCGACCCTCGTACACGCTGCCGAAGGCGCCCGTGGCGAGGGGCGCGCGCACCTCCCAGCCGCCCACCCGGTACCCCTTCGGCACCGGGACGGCGTAGGGCTCGGTCACCGGGCCACCCGGCCGGACGGCTCCGTCAGGACGACCAGGTCGTCCTCCCGTACGAGATCGAAGCGGAGCGCCAGGGAGACCAGCGACTCCTTCTTGCCGTTGAGACGCGGGCCGCTGTCGGCCTCGTCCGGGCCGGGCTTGAGGCGCAGCTTCACGGCGAGGTAGTCGATGTTCCACTGCACCGAAGTGCGCGACGCGGCGGGCCAGTTGGGGCGCAGCCGGTCCACGACCTGGTCGACGGTGGGCAGCGGGGCGTGCGGTGCGCCGCGCAGCCGGGGTTCGCACAGGGCGGCGAGGACCGCGAAGTAGCGTTTGGAGGAGTCCAGCGAGAACGCGGCGGCCGTGGTGTCACCGTCCCGCTCGCTCTCGCCGTCCCGGTAGTCGTGGCGCGGCGCCCACACCTCGACGGGCAGCAGATCACCGGCCGCGGGCAGCACGATCCGCGAGAACTCGAAGGGGACGGGGGCGTCCAGGCGCCCCGGGCCGACCTTGATGTGCTCGCCGGCACCCTCCGGGTTCTCGACGACGTAGGTCTGTTCCCGGCTGAGGTTGCTGAGGATCCAGAAGGCGCCCTGCGCGGTGATCTCACCGGCTCTGCGGGACACCCCGTCATGGGCGATCCGCAGGTCGTTCTCCCGGGCGGACCGGCCGAAGGTGAGGCGCTCGCCGGGGGCGAGCCTGATCTGGGTGCGGTTTCGCTCGTCCTCCGTGGTCGGCGGAGGTACCACGATGATGCTGTACAAGGTGCGTCTCCCCGTGCCTGACGGCTACCGCATCAGCCTAGGGCGACGCACCAGGGCCGTGTCTCCCCTCGTACGGGTGAGACACGGCCCTTGGACAGGATTGGCGCGAACTGTTCAGTTGTGCAAGGTCAGTAGCGCGGGCGGGCGAACCAGGCCGTGCCGCTCGGCACCACCGGAGCGGCGGTGATGATGGCGCCGAAGACGACCCACAGCAGGGGGAGGATGACAGCCGAGGCCATGCCCGTGTCGAGGCCGACGAAGAGCAGGATCAGGCCGACGATCGTGCCGAGCGCGCCGTAGATGACCGTGGTGATGCGGACACCCTGACCGCCCCTGGCGAACTTGACGCCCAGGACGATGGACAGGGTCGCGAGACCTAGCATGAAGATCCCGATGCCCGCGATCAGGCCGGCCGCGGCGTTGCCGATGTCGCCGAGCTCGCTGAACGGGTCGTCGGAGGACGAGCTGAAGGAGTCCGCCTCGTCGGACACATCGTTCACGAAAGCACCGATGTACAGGTAGACCAGGCCGCCCAGGATCTGCACGGCCGAGATGATGTACAGGAAGACACGGGCCGTCACCAGCAGGCCGGGCATCGACTGCGGGATCATGTTGCCGCCCGGGTAGCCGGGGTACGCCGGCTGCTGCGGGTAACCGGGGTACGCCTGGTGCTGCGGCGGGATGCCGGGCGGCGGCGGGGCCTGCTGCGGGTAGCCGTAACCGGGAGCGGGCGGCGGCTGCTGGGGCGGGGGCCCGTAAGGGTTGTTCGGATCGCCGAAACTCATGGCGGTGTTTCCTCCGTTTACCGAATGTGCGGGGACGACGAGCGGCACGGTTCGGAGGAATGTTCAACAGATGCGGTTCGTCCCCCCGGTACAGCCCGCGGCGCTGTGGCCACAATCGTTCTTCAGTGGCCGGTTCGTTGTCCAGCCGCAATCCACATGTGTTGTGCAAGTGCAACATCGCTGATCATGAGCGGATACGGCGGGACAGTCGCCGGGGGACCCGGATTGGAACCGGGACCCGGTCATCCGCGAGGATGGGGTCATGACCGCCCAGATTCTCGATGGCAAGGCCACCGCAGCCGCGATCAAGTCCGATCTGACCGCCCGCGTGGCGGTGCTGAAGGAGAAGGGCGTCACGCCCGGCCTCGGCACGATCCTCGTCGGGACCGACCCCGGCAGCCAGAAGTACGTCGCCGGCAAGCACCGGGACTGCGCCCAGGTCGGCATCGCCTCCATCCAGCGCGAACTGCCGGAGACGGCGACGCAGGAGGAGATCGAGGCGGCGGTGCGGGAGTTGAACGAGGACCCCGCCTGCACCGGCTACATCGTCCAGCTGCCCCTCCCCAAGGGCATCGACGAGAACCGCATCCTGGAGCTGATGGACCCGGACAAGGACGCCGACGGCCTCCACCCGATGAACCTCGGCCGCCTGGTGCTCAACGAGCCGGCCCCGCTGCCCTGCACCCCCAACGGCGTCCTCACCCTGCTCCGTCAGTACGGCGTGGAGATCAAGGGCGCCGAGGTCGTGGTCGTCGGCCGCGGTGTCACCATCGGCCGCCCGATGCCGCTGCTGCTCACCCGCCGCAGCGAGAACGCGACCGTGACCCAGTGCCACACCGGCACCCGCGACCTGTCCTCGCACCTCAAGCGCGCGGACATCATCGTCGCCGCCGCCGGCTCCGCCCATCTGATCCGGCCCGAGGACGTGAAGCCGGGCGCCGCCGTTCTCGACGTCGGCGTCTCGCGCAGCGCCGAGGGCAAGATCGTGGGCGATGTCCACCCCGGCGTCGCCGAGGTGGCCGGCTGGATCTCCCCGAACCCCGGCGGTGTCGGCCCGATGACCAGGGCCCAGCTGCTCGTCAACGTGGTCGAGGCGGCGGAGCGCAGTGCAGGCTGACACGACGCCCCCGGAGGGCCAGGACGCGTCGGAAGGCGCGGACATCGAGGTTCGGGACGCGGTCAGCGCCCCCGACGCCGAGGGCCGGCCGCGTCGCACCACCCGCCGTTTCCCGCTGTTCACCAAGGACACCGCACGCCCCGAGGGCGGCGGCCGGGCCGCGCCGAGTGACGCCCCCGCGCCCGCACGGCAGTGGCCGATCCTCCTCGTCCTCGGCGCGGTCGCGGTCGGCCTGCTGATGACCGCGCTCGACGTCTTCCGCTACGGCACGATGCTGATCGGCGCCGCGCTGGTGGCCGGAGCCGTGCTGCGCTGGCTGGTGCGGGACGTCGGCATGCTCGCGGTGCGCTCCCGCTTCACGGACATCGTCACCTACGGCCTGCTGGGCGCGGTGATCGTCCTGCTGTCGATGATGGCCCAGCCGGACCCCTGGCTGGAGATCCCGTTCCTGAAGGACACCCTGCACTTCACGGTCGACAGCTAGGTGCTCCCCGCGAACGACGACGGCGGCCCGTCCTCTCCCCCGAGTAAGGACGGGCCGCTGTCTGCGTCCACCTTCTTGTACGGCGAACACCCCGTTCAACGGCTGTCAGTGCGCTGTGGCACGGAAGTGACCGTTCCGCTACGGTGTCCGGTCCCTGCCACAAGGGGAACCGTTCGCCTCCCTGACGTCGTCCGACACCGTGGAGGTGAGCTGGATGGGTGCCTGGCAGTCGCTGCCGGACGATCTGCCGCCGGAGGTGCGGCACTTCGTGGAGCAGCTGCGGCGGCTCAAGGACCGCACGGGCCTCAGCCTGGCCTCGCTCGGTGCGCGCACCGCGTACAGCAAGTCCTCCTGGCACCGCTATCTCAACGCCACGCAGCCGCCGCCTCGGCAGGCGGTGACCGCCCTGTGCCGGCTCGTCGGTCTCGCCGACGCAGACGTGGAGCGCGTCAAGGTCCGCTGGGAGCTCGCCGTCCAGGCCTGGCCCCGCGCGGCGGCCGTCCCGGACCGGCCGGGGGGTGCGGAGCGGGCGGAGGAGTACGAGGACGATCCCACGCTGCCGTGGTGGGACACCCCGCCGGAAGAGAAGGCGGAGAAACGGGACGGCGGCCGTCTGCTCCGGTACGCGGGACTGCTGCTGCTCCTGCTGCTCGTCGTCGCGGTCGGCGGCATCGTGGCTTTTGGGTAAATTTCGCGCTGAAGTGGCAAGTGTGAAAAAATGTGTGCCTTCTATGTGTCGATGTATTGACAAGTTCGCGGATGTGCGACGAAGTCGTTCAACATCCGAGTTAGCGTGGCCAATCGGGACGGTCCGGGACGTCCCGCCGCTGGAAGACTGGACCGCGGCGTGGTGGGCGTGCAACGGTGCATGCCCACAGCCCCGACGCACCCGTGCGCCCCCACCCCGGGAACTGAGATCCTTGGCGGGCGCATCCCTGTGGGTAGCCAGACGGGGACTCGGCAGAGGGCACCACACGCGGGGAAGCGCAGCAACAGCCAGCACGACCGGGGGGAAGAGGGGGAAGCAATGCCTCGTTGGAGGGCCTTGCCCGATGAACTGGATCCGCAGGTCAGGGAGTTCGCCAGCCAGTTGCGGCGGCTCGTGGACCGCAGCGGTCTGAGCGTCGCGGCGCTGGCCGACCGCACGGGCTACAGCAAGACGTCCTGGGAGCGGTATCTCAACGGCCGGCTGCTCGCGCCCAAGGGCGCGATCGTCGCCCTGGCCGAGGTCACCGGCACCAATCCCATCCATCTGACCACGATGTGGGAGCTCGCCGAGCGCGCCTGGAGCCGCTCCGAGATGCGCCACGACATGACCATGGAGGCCATCCGTATCTCCCAGGCGCGTGCCGCGCTCGGCGAGTTCGGTGCGCCCCCGGCGAACGCCAAGGGCAGCAAGACCGCCCGCAAGAGCACCAGCGCCACGGCGACCCCGGGGGTTGCCGGGCCCGCGGGCGTGGTCCCGTCGGTGCCGCCGCAGCCGACGCCGCCCGAGGTCCGGGACTCGACGCCGGACGTCCGGGAAGGCCCCAACTCCTGGGGGATGGCCGGATACAACGGACCCTCGCCGTCGGGCGGACGCGCCCCGGAGAGCCCGGCCCGCCCGGTGTCGACGCCGTCCCCGAGCCCGTCGTACGGCGAGCCCCCGCAGGGTCCCCGTCCCGCCGCGCACGCCGGTGGCGGCGGCAGGCGGCGGCTGACGATGTTCCTCGCGGGCGTCGTCGGGGTGCTCGTGGTGATAGGCGCCGCGTACTTCCTCACGAACGGCGACGGCAAGAAGAAGAACGAGGGCTCGGGCGCCTCGCCCTCCCCGAGTGTCACCGCCTCCGTCGACCTCCCGCCCGGCGTCGAGTGCAGCGGTGACTCCTGCACCGGCAAGGACGCGGAGAGCATGGGGTGCAGCGGGGACCTGGTGACCACCGCACAGACCGCCACCGTCGGCACGACGGTCGTGGAGGTCCGCTACAGCAAGACCTGCGGTGCCGCGTGGGGCCGTATCACGCAGGCCGCGCAGGGCGACAAGGTCGCGGTGACGGCCGGCAAGGCCGCGCAGACCGGCTCGATCAGCACGGCCGGGGACACCATCGCGTACACGCCGATGGTCGCGGTGAAGGACGCCGGCGACGCCACCGCCTGCGTGACGCTGGCGGCGGGGGAGAAGGGGTGCACCCAGTAGGCGCCGGGTAGCCGGCGAGGCCGGGAACAATTTCGGGGCCGCAGGCATGGCCGGACGAATCGTGGGCACGCGAACGGTACCCCCACGGGAGTCCGGCCACGTCGGTACCCCCATACGGCGGCCGCCTTCGTCCCCCCTCTCCCGGACGGGCGGCCGCCTCTTCTTGTCTCCGGGGCCGTTCTGTGGGGTGGGCCACAGGGACCCGGCGGTCCGGGATCCCGGATGCGCGATAGCCTGACCGGTGGATCTCTTGATACCAAGAGATCGATCATTTGTACGTCCCACCCGGGCCCGGGGCAGTGCCGCCCCACCGCCAGCTGTCATACGGAGAACGCCATGACCCGCACTCCCGTGAACGTCACCGTCACCGGCGCGGCCGGCCAGATCGGTTACGCCCTGCTCTTCCGCATCGCCTCCGGCCAGCTGCTCGGCGCGGACGTGCCGGTCAAGCTGCGCCTCCTGGAGATCACCCCGGCGCTCAAGGCCGCCGAGGGCACCGCCATGGAGCTGGACGACTGCGCGTTCCCGCTGCTCCAGGGCATCGACATCTCGGACGACCCCAACGTCGCGTTCGACGGCGCCAACGTAGCCCTCCTGGTAGGCGCCCGCCCGCGCACCAAGGGCATGGAGCGCGGTGACCTCCTCGAGGCCAACGGCGGCATCTTCAAGCCGCAGGGCAAGGCCATCAACGACAACGCCGCGGACGACATCAAGGTCCTCGTCGTCGGCAACCCGGCCAACACCAACGCCCTGATCGCCCAGGCCGCCGCCCCGGACGTGCCGGCCGAGCGCTTCACCGCGATGACCCGCCTCGACCACAACCGCGCGCTGACCCAGCTCGCGAAGAAGACGGGCACCACGGTCGCCGACATCAAGCGCCTGACCATCTGGGGCAACCACTCCGCCACCCAGTACCCCGACATCTTCCACGCGGAGATCGCCGGCAAGAACGCCGCCGAGGTCGTCAACGACGAGCAGTGGCTGGCCGACGCCTTCATCCCGACCGTCGCCAAGCGCGGCGCCGCGATCATCGAGGCCCGTGGCGCGTCCTCCGCCGCGTCGGCCGCCAACGCCGCCATCGACCACGTCCACACCTGGGTCAACGGCACCGCGGACGGCGACTGGACCTCCATGGGCATCCCGTCGGACGGCTCCTACGGCGTCCCGCAGGGCCTGATCTCCTCCTTCCCGGTCACCACCAAGGACGGCAAGTACGAGATCGTCCAGGGCCTGGACATCAACGAGTTCTCCCGCGCCCGGATCGACGCCTCCGTCGCCGAGCTCGCGGAGGAGCGCGAGGCGGTCCGCGCCCTCGGCCTCATCTGAGCCGAACGTCCCGCCGAGGCCACCCGGCTTCTGTCACGAGCCTGCACGGGCCCTGTTCCGGTTTCTCACGGAGCGGGGCCCGCGCCCGTTTTCACCGCTACCGTCAAGAACGTTACCCGCCAAGGTGATTCGGGGGGTTCGCGATGAGCGGATGGAACGGCTACAGCTCAGGCTCCGACGAGCACGAGCCGAGCGAGGACAGCGGCCAGGCGGCCTGGGGCACGCGGGGGCAGGGCTCTCCGCCGCCATGGGCGTCGGCGGAGACGCAGACGTCACACACACCACCGCCCTGGGCCTCGGCGGAGACACGGTCGTCGATGACCCCGCCGCCGTGGACCCCGCCCCCGCCGCAGACCGGCGGAACGCCGTACCCGCCGCCGCCCCCGGCGTATGTGCCTCCGCCGCCGCCTCCTCCTCTTTCGCCCGGCCCCCGCCGACTGCTGGTGATCCTCACCGCGATGGCCGTGCTGGGCGCGGGCATCGGAGCGGGCGCCTGGTTCCTGACCCGTGACGGCTCGACGAGCCCCGGAGCCACCCCGGGCACGAGCATCGCCGTCACGACCTCGCTCCCTGTGACCTCGCCCGCTGTGGCCACACCCGCGCAGACCATCGCCCCGCAGTCCACGCCTCCGGTCTCGCCCCTGGACTCCCCGCCGCCGACGCCCGCTCCCGGCTACCGCAACGTCGAGGACCCCGTCGGCTACACGCTCTTCGTCCCGCAGGACTGGATCCGCAGACAGAAGGAGGGCGAGAAGGCCACGGTGGTCTACTACGACGCCCCCGCCGACGGCCGTCAGCTCCAGATCTTCCGGCTCTCGGAGGACAGCCCCGCCGACTCCCTGCGCCTGGCCGAGAACGACCCCGGCTACGGCTTCGCCCGCCAGCCCGGCTACCAGGCCCTCGAACGCGACGAGGGCGAGACCTGGTCCGAGCTGACCTACCGCTACGACGACGAGGACAAGGGCGCGCGCCAGGTCGTCGACCACCGCTTCGAGGCGGCCGACGGGGAGTTCTACGCGATCCGGGCGAGCGGCCCCGAGACCACGTCCGTGGCGCAGATCCGCGAACCGCTGACGGCGGCCCTGAGCTCGTTCTGCCCGACGACGGGCACGTGCCTGTAAGCGGTCAGGGGGTGGCGGGCAGGCGTTTCTCGAACCAGTGGCTGGCATAGACGTGGTCGACGTACGCCGGGATCTCCGCGTATCCGCACGCCCGGTACATCGCCTGCGCCTCGGTGAGCGTGGCATGCGTGTCGAGGCGTACGACCGTCAACCCCCGTTCCGACGCGGCCTGTTCGAGTGCCGCGAGGATACGTCGGGCGAGTCCGAGCCGCCGGGCCTCCGGATGCACCCAGACATGGCGGACCTCCCCGACGCCGGGCTCCAGGCGGCGCAGCGCCCCGCAGCCGACCGGCCGGCCCTCCTCGTAGGCGACGAAGAACGCCCCGGTGTCCCCGGAGACCTCCTCCGGTCGTACGAGGTCGGACGTGTCGAAGCCCTCCGGGAAGCGTGCGTCGATGTCGGCGGCGTAGGCGTCGAGGCAGGCGCGGGCGTCCGGGCTGTGGCCGTCGACGAGGTCGACCGTGATGGCGGCGAGGCGCAGCAGGCGGCGGGTGGTGGCCAGGGCGTCGGTCAGGTCGGCGCGTTGGTCGGTGGTGAGGCCGGACAGCAGGCCCGCCGCGAGGGCGTCGGCCCGGCGGTTCTGTTCCTTGACCTCGGTGCGGCCGGCCGGGGTCGGTTCGATCCTGCGCAGCCGGTTGTCCTCGGGGTGCACGCTGATCCGGACCATGCCCTGAGTCTCCAGGGTCTTCGCCATCCGGCTCAGATACCCGGCGTCCAGTCCGAGACGGCTCCTGAGCTCGCGCAGGGACGCGCCCTCGCCGATCTCGAACAGCAGCCGTGCCGCGCCGAGCGGGCGGTCCTGGCCGAGGTAGTGGTCGTCGAGTGCTCCGATGCGGCGCGTGAAGTAGCGGTTGAACCGGCGGAGGGCGGCCACGTCGTCCGTCGACACGGGCTGGGGATGTCCTGGGTTCATAGTCTTTGACTTTAGTCAAAGGTTTCGGTCGGGTCCATGGGTTCTCAGGTCTTCTGAAGCTCCTCCTGCAACTTGCCCACGTCGACCGACTCGTCCGCCGAGGGCGTCGCGGTCGGCACCGGCTTGTCGTAGTCCGTGAACGTCAGTGTCGTGTTGGTGCCGTCGCCGCGCTGGACCGCCCTGACCAGCTGGTGCGGGGAGTCCGAGGTGACGTAGAGGATCGCCTTCTTGCCGTCCTCCGTGCCCGTCAGCGGGATCACCTTCGTGCCGTCGACGGTGGTCTCCTTGCCCTTCTTCAACGGCGTCTCCTCGGAACCGTCGTCGCCCTCGACGTCCTGCTGGAAGGAGGTCAGGTCGCAGGTGTCGGCCAGGCCCTTGAGCATGGCGTCGTTCGTGGAGCCGTGGATGTAGCGGTTCTCGAAGAGCTCGGCCACCGCCTCGCCCTGGCTGCCGGGCACCTGGGCCTTCCAGAAGGTCCGGTCCGGTTTCATCCACACCTCGTCGCCCTGTTTGACGATCTCGACGCTGCCGCCGCCCGAGCCCATCCGCATCGATCCCACGCAGTTGCCGTCCTGGTCGAGGGTGAGCTCCATCGACGTCGGCTGTGTCCTGCTGGTCGTCGCGCTCGAGCCGCGGTCCGTCAGCTTCAGACGGACGGACTCGGCGTCGAGAAGATTGTCCTTCGCCTGGTCGGCCAGTTGCCGGGCGGTCAGATCGTCGCCGTCGTCCGCGGCGATCAGGACCGGTGAGAGCAGCAGCGCCGCCGTCGCGCAGATCAATGCTTTCCCTGCCATGCGTCACCTCCGTGGACCATTACTCAGCGTACGATTCACCCCTATTTGTCCGCATGTTCAGTGATGCGGCGCACTTTCAGGCATCGATTGCGCATGCAATGCGAGGGCGAGGGCAGGCGGTGACGGTCCCCGTGAGTGACACCTGTGTGACTCAGGGGAACTGAACAGGAACGGAGCGACAGCGATCATGGCCGGACAGCACGCGCGACAGGCGCGGCAGACGATCCACGCGGGCGGCGAGTGGCGCGAAGCCGCCTCCGGGGCGACCCGCGACATCCTCGACCCCGCGGACGCGCAGCCGTTCACCGTCGTCGCCGAGGGTGACGAGAAGGACACCGACGTGGCCGTCGCCGCCGCACGGCAGGCCTTCGACCACGGTGACTGGCCGCGCACCCCCGTCTCCGAGCGCGCCGCGCTGCTGTACCGCGTCGCCGATCTGCTGGTTCGCGATCGCGAGCGGCTGGGTCTGCTGGAGAGCCGGGACGCGGGCAAGACGCTCGAAGAGGGCCGCGTCGACATCGACTGTGTCGCCGACGCCTTCCGCTACTTCGCCGGCCTCGTCGCCGCCGAGTCCTCCGGCCGGGTCGTCGACGCGGGCTCGCCCGACATCCACAGTGTCGTGGTGCACGAGCCGGTCGGCGTCTGCGCGCTGATCACACCCTGGAACTACCCCCTGCTCCAGGCCAGTTGGAAGATCGCCCCCGCGCTCGCGGCCGGCAACACCTTCGTCGTCAAGCCGAGCGAGATCACACCGCTGACGACGATCGCGCTGATCGAGCTGCTCGTCGAGGCGGGTCTCCCGGCCGGCGTCGCCAACATCGTCACCGGGCCCGGCCACTCGGTCGGCGCCCGGCTCGCCGAGCACCCCGACGTCGACCTCGTCTCCTTCACCGGTGGCCTGGCCAGCGGCACCAAGGTGGCACAGGCCGCGGCCCCTTCGGTCAAGAAGGTCGCCCTCGAACTCGGCGGCAAGAACCCCAACGTGGTCTTCGCCGACGCCTGCGCCACGGAGGAGGGCTTCGACACCGCCGTCGACCAGGCCCTGAACGCCGCGTTCATCCACAGCGGCCAGGTCTGCTCGGCGGGCGGACGGCTCATCATCGAGGAGTCCGTCCGCGAGCGCTTCGTCGCCGAACTCGCCCAGCGGGCCGGGCGGATCCGGCTCGGGCGCGGCACGGACGACGGTGTCGAGTGCGGGCCGCTCGTCTCCGAGCAGCAGCGCGCCAAGGTCGACGGGTATGTGGCCTCGGCGCTGGCGGAGGGCGCCGTCCTGCGGACCGGCGGAAAGCGGCCGGAGGGTCTGGGCGACGGCTACTTCTACGAGCCGACGGTCCTGGACGCCTGCCACCGCGAGATGACGGTCGTCCGCGAAGAGGTCTTCGGTCCGGTCCTCACCGTCGAGACCTTCCGCACCGAGGACGAGGCGGTCGCGCTCGCCAACGACACCGAGTACGGCCTCGCGGGCGCCGTCTGGACCAGCGACGCCGGACGCGCCCGCAGGGTCGCGGGCCGTCTGCGCCACGGCACCGTCTGGATCAACGACTTCCACCCCTACCTTCCCCAGGCGGAGTGGGGCGGCTTCGGCAAGAGCGGCACCGGCCGCGAGCTGGGCCCGGCCGGACTCGCCGAGTACCGCGAGACCAAGCACATCTACCAGAACCTCGCGCCGCGGCCCGTCCGCTGGTTCGCCGGCTGAAGCAACCGCTCACCGCACGTCCTTGGAGTACCCCCCCATGCACCAACATGAATACGACTATGTGATCGTCGGCGGTGGCACCGCCGGCTCCGTCATAGCCTCCCGCCTCACCGAGAACCCCGACGTCACCGTCGCCGTCATCGAGGGCGGCCCCAGCGACGTGGGCCGCGACGACGTCCTCACCCTGCGCCGCTGGATGGGCCTGCTCGGCGGCGACCTGGACTACGACTACCCGACAGTGGAACAGCCACGCGGCAATTCCCACATCCGGCACAGCCGGGCCCGCGTCCTCGGCGGCTGCTCCTCCCACAACACGCTGATCGCCTTCAAGCCGCTGCCGTCCGACTTCGACGAGTGGGAGGCGAACGGCGCCAAGGGCTGGGGCGCGGTCCCCATGGAGGCGTACTACGCGCGCCTCCTCAACAACATCGTCCCGGTCGACGAGAAGGACCGGAACGCCATCGCCCGCGACTTCGTCGACGCGGCCCAGGCGGCGACGGGTGTCCCGCGCGTCGAGGGCTTCAACCGCAAGCCCTTCGACGACGGCGTCGGCTTCTTCGACCTCGCCTACCACCCCGAGAACAACAAGCGGTCCTCGGCGTCCGTGGCGTATCTGCACCCGGTGATGGACGAGCGCCCCAACCTGACGATCCTGCTGGAGACCTGGGCGTACAAGCTCGACCTGGACGGCACACGCGCACAGGGTGTCCACGTGCGGGCCGCGGACGGCGAGGAGTTCGTCGTCCGGGCCCGTCGCGAGGTCGTGCTGTGCGCGGGCGCCGTCGACTCGCCGCGCCTGCTGCTGCACTCCGGCATCGGCCCCCGCGAGGACCTCGAAGCGCTCGGCATCCCCGTCGTCCAGGACCTGCCCGGCGTCGGCGAGAACCTCCTCGACCACCCCGAGTCGGTGATCGTCTGGGAGACCCACGGGCCCATCCCGGAGAACTCCGCGATGGACTCCGACGCGGGCCTGTTCGTCCGCCGCGACCCCGACCACGCGGGCCCGGACCTGATGTTCCACTTCTACCAGGTGCCCTTCACGGACAACCCGGAACGGCTGGGCTACGAACGGCCCGCGTACGGCGTCTCGATGACCCCGAACATCCCCAAGCCCAAGAGCCGCGGACGCCTGTACCTGACCAGCGCCGACCCGTCCGAGAAGCCCGCCCTCGACTTCCGGTACTTCACCGACGAGGACGACTACGACGGCCGCACGCTGGTCGACGGCATCCGCATCGCCCGTGAGATAGCGAAGACCGAACCGCTGGCGGGCTGGCTCAAGCGCGAGGTGTGCCCCGGGCCGGACGTCGTCGGCGACGAGGAGCTCAGCGAGTACGCCCGCAAGGTCGCCCACACCGTGTACCACCCGGCGGGAACGTGCCGTATGGGCGCCGCCGACGACGAACTGGCCGTAGTGGACCCGGAGTTGCGGATCCGCGGCCTGGACGGCATCCGCATCGCGGATGCCTCGGTCTTCCCGACGATGACCGCAGTGAACCCGATGATCGGAGTGCTGATGGTCGGCGAGAGGGCCGTGGACCTGATCGGAGGCGGTGCGTGATGAGTACGGCTACGAGTACGACGGAGACTTCGAGCACGACGGTCGAGAACCCGGTGTTCTCCGTCGACGGCCTGTGGAAGGTCTTCGGCCCGAAGGCGGACCGGATCCCCGAGGACCCGGAGCTCATGGGGCTGGCCCCCGCCGAGCTCCGCGCCCGCACCGGCTGCACGGCCGCCGTCCAGGACGTCTCCTTCGACGTCCGCAAGGGCGAGGTCTTCGTGGTGATGGGGCTGTCGGGTTCCGGCAAGTCCACGCTGGTCCGCTGTCTGACCCGCCTCATCGAACCGACGGCCGGCACCATCGCCATCGACGGCGAGGACGTCCGCGCCATGGACAAGTCCCGCCTGCGCGAACTGCGCCGCCACCGCGCCGCGATGGTCTTCCAGCACTTCGGCCTGCTCCCGCACCGCACGGTCCTCGACAACGTGGCGTACGGCCTGGAGATCCAGGGCGTCGGCAAGGCGGAGCGCCGGGCGCGGGCGGCGGACGTCGTGGCCAAGGTCGGTCTGGAGGGAATGGAACAGCGCCGGCCGAGCCAGCTCTCGGGCGGCCAGCAGCAGCGCGTCGGGCTGGCCCGCGCGCTCGCCGCCGACCCCCAGGTCCTGCTGTTCGACGAGCCGTTCAGCGCCCTCGACCCCCTGATCCGCCGGGACATGCAGGAGGAGGTCGTCCGCCTCCACCGCGAGGAGGGCCGCACGATGGTCTTCATCACGCACGACCTGAACGAGGCGCTGAAGCTGGGCGACCGCATCGCGTTGATGCGCGACGGCCGCGTCGTCCAGCTCGGCACCCCGGAGGAGATCGTGGGGTCACCGGCCGACGACTACGTCCGCGAGTTCGTCCGTGACGTGCCGCGCGAGCAGGTGATGACGGTCCGTACGGCGATGCGGACCGCGTCGGCCGCGGAGCAGGGCAACGGCCCGGCCGTCGCGCCGGACGCCACGGTCTCGGAGGCCATCGAGGCGGTCGCACGGGCAGGGGTTCCGGCCCGCGTCGTCGACGAGGGCCGGTGTGTCGGGGTGGTGGACTCGGACGCACTGCTCGGGGTGGTGGCCGGGACCGCCAAGGAGGCGGTCTGATGGCTACGGTCACCGCTGCCGTCCCCCGTACGGTCCCCGCCGTCCTGCGGCACCGCGCGGTCCACAAGCTTGTGCTGCTCGCCGCGGTCGCCGCGATCCTCGTCCCGCTGGCGAACGCCCGCTGGGCGAGCGGCACCTGGCCCGACGCCCTCACCATCGACGTCTCCGGCCCGCTGACCACGGCCAGCGACTGGATCGTCGACAACCGGGACAGCCACCCGCTGTTCCTCTACTTCTTCGGCCACGTCAGCAACGCGGTCGTCCTCGGCGTCCGTGCCGTGTACCTGGTGCTGCTGGCGGCGGGCTGGGCCGGCGTCACGGCGATCGGCGCTCTCGTCGCCTGGCGGGTCGCCGGCATCAGGCTCGCCCTCGGCACCGCCGCCGCGTTCCTCGCCTGCGGTCTGCTCGGCATGTGGGTGCCGACGATGCAGACGCTCGCCCTGATGGTCGTGGCCGTCCTCGCCTCGGTCGTCGTGGGCGCCTTCCTCGGACTCGCCGCGGGCCTCTCCGACCGCATGGACCGCGCCCTGCGCCCGGTCCTGGACACCATGCAGGTGCTCCCGGCGTACGCCTACCTCCTCCCCGTCGTCATGATCTTCGGCATGGGCGTCCCCGCGGCCGTCCTCGCCACTGTCGTCTACGCCGCCCCGCCCATGGCCCGTCTCACCGCCCTCGGCCTGCGCGGCGCCGACAAGGAGGTCCTGGAAGCGGTCGACTCGCTCGGCGCCACCGCACGGCAGCGCCTGCTGACCGCCCGTATCCCGCTGGCCCGCAAGGAGCTCCTCCTCGGCCTCAACCAGACGATCATGATGGCCCTCTCGATGGCGGTCATCGCGTCGGTCATCGGCGCCGGCGGCCTCGGTGACCGCGTCTACCAGGCGCTCGCGTCGGTCGACGTCGGTGCGGCGCTGGCGGCGGGCATCCCGATCGTGCTGCTCGCCGTCGTACTGGACCGGGTGACGGCGGCCGCCGGAGACGGCACCGAGGGCTCCGGCCGCAGGGGCTGGGCGTACGCCTTCGCCGCCGCCCTCGCCGTGGCCGTGGCCGGACGTCTCATGGGCCGCCTCGACTGGCCCGACGCCTGGGTCGTCCAGATCGCCCAGCCCGTCAACCGTGCCGTCGACTGGATGACCGCCCACCTCTACTCCGGTGTCCCCGTCGTCGGCGGCACCGCCGACTGGGCCGCCCACTTCACCACCTGGGTCCTGAACCCGCTCCGGGAGGGCCTGCAGTGGCTGCCCTGGTGGTCGGTGCTGCTCGTGGTCGCCACCCTGGCCTGGCTGATCGGCACCTGGCGCACCGCGCTCACCGCGGTCCTCGCCATGGCCGCGATCGGCGTGCTCGGAGTGTGGGAGCCGTCCCTGGACACGCTCTCCCAGGTCCTCGCCGCCGTCGCCGTCACGCTCGTCATCGGCTTCGCGACCGGCATCGCGGCCGCCCGCAGCGACCGTGTCGAACGGCTGCTCCGGCCCGTCCTGGACGTCTTCCAGACGATGCCGCAGTTCGTGTACCTGATCCCGGTGGTGGCCCTCTTCGGCGTGGGCCGCGCACCCGCGGTCGCCGCGGCCGTCGTCTACGCGCTGCCCGCCGTCGTCCGCATCACCACACAGGGGCTGCGGCAGGTCGACCCGGCCGCGCTGGAGTCCTCGAGTTCGCTCGGCGCCACCGCCTGGCAGCAACTCCGCCAGGTCCAGCTCCCGCTCGCCCGCCCGGCGTTGCTGCTCGCCGTCAACCAGGGTGTGGTCCTGGTCCTCGCCGTCGTCATCATCGGCGGCCTGGTCGGTGGCGGTGCGCTCGGCTACGACGCCGTCTTCGGCCTCGCCCAGGGCGATCTGGCGACCGGCCTGGTGGCCGGCGCGGCCATCGTCTGCCTCGGCCTGATGCTCGACCGGGTGACCCAGCCGACGGAACGCCGCGCGAAGAAGGGAGCGTGACATGCGCGTACGTACGACTGCCGTAGTGGCCGGTGCCGCTTCCCTGCTGTTGCTGACCGGCTGCGGTGCCGCCGACATGACCCAGCAGGCCTCGCCCTTCGCCAACGCGCAGGGCGCCAAGACCGTGACCCTGTCCGTGCAGTCCTGGGTGGGCGCGCAGGCCAACGTGGCCGTCGCGCAGTACCTGCTGGAGCACGAACTCGGCTATCGCGTCGACACCGTGCAGGTCGACGAGGTCCCCGCCTGGGACGCGCTCAGCCAGGGCCGCGTCGACGCGATCATGGAGGACTGGGGCCACCCCGAGCAGGAACAGCGCTACGTCAAGGACAAGAAGACGATCGTCAACGGCGGCGGCCTCGGGGTCACCGGGCACATCGGCTGGTACGTCCCGACGTACTTCGCCAAGGCGCACCCGGACGTCACCGACTGGAAGAACCTGAACAAGTACGCCGCCCAGATGCGCACCGCGGAGAGCGGCGGCAAGGGCCAGCTGATGGACGGCTCGCCCTCCTACGTCACCAACGACAAGGCGCTGGTGAACAACCTGAAGCTGGACTACCAGGTCGTGTTCGCCGGTTCCGAGGCCGCGCAGATCACCCAGATCAAGCAGTTCGCCAAGGAGAAGAAGCCCTTCCTCACCTACTGGTACTCACCGCAGTGGCTCTTCAAGAAGGTCCCCATGACCGAGGTGAAGCTCCCCGCCTACAAAGAGGGCTGTGACGCCGACCCGGAGAACGTCGCCTGCGCCTATCCGCACACCCCGCTGCAGAAGTACCTCAACGCCGACTTCGCCCGGAGCAGCGGCAAGGCGGCGGCCTTCCTGAAGAAGTTCAAGTGGACGACCGAGGACCAGAACGAGGTCTCCCTGATGATCGCCGAACAGAAGCTGACACCCGAGCAGGCGGCGAAGAAGTGGGTGGCCGGCCATGCGTCCACCTGGCAGGCATGGATCGCGTAAGAAGATCCACTGGGAATGGTGGTGAACCGCCCCCTTACGGGCGAAAGCGATTTTGTCGCTTCCCGCGCCGTCTGGTGGGCTGAGGCGCATGAAGAAGATCACGCATCTCACCCTGGCGGCGCTCACCACCCTCTCGCTCGTCGGACTGGCCGCGCCGTCCGCGGATGCCGCCACCAGGTGGACGTGCAGCGGCAAGCTGACGGCCCGGTGCATCACCAAGTCGGGCACCAAGGCCAAGGTCAAGTTCTCGAACACGACCTCCAGGTCGGCCAAGGGCAAGTTCGGCATCACCTGCTACGGCCCCGACGGCCAGAGCGCCAAGGTCTACAAGGACGGCACGATCCCCGGCTACGACACCTTCACCACGGCGTGGCGCCAGTGCCCCAAGGGGCTGCGCACCGGCGCCTACGGCTGGCAGATGAGCAACGGCAAGGTCTACTACACGGCGTCGCTCACCTTCTAGCCCCCGGGCGCGGCGGGGCGTGCCCCTGCCCGGTCACCTCTGCCCGGTCACCTCATCTCCGCGGCCAGCTCCGAGAGAATCTCGGACGAGCGCCGCTGCAGGCCCGGCCCGAACGTGACCCGGGTGGCGCCCCGCTCGCCGAGTTCGGCGGGGGAGAGGCCGCTGCCGACCAGCGCGATCACGTTGATCGGCCCGTGGATCCCGGCCCGCAGCAACGGCAGCACCTTCGCCGGGGCGCCGATCGGATACACGCAGTCGGCGCCCGCCGCGGTGTACAACGCCGCCCGCTCGATGGTCGGTTCGGGATCCTCGACCCCGCGCACGAACGTATCGATCCGGGCGTTGACGAACAGCGCGTCCCCGGCCGCGTACCGCACCTCGGCGAGCCACTCGGCGTGCTGGTGCGGGTCCTTGAGGACACCCCCGTTGGAGTCCTCAAGGTTGCAGCCCACGGCACCCGCCTCCAGCAGCCGCTCCACCAGCTCCTTCGGAGCCATCCCGTACCCGCTCTCGACGTCCGCGGACACCGGAACGTCCACGGCCCGGGCGATCCGCGCCACCGCCGCGAACATCTCGTCGGCCGGCGTCGCCCCGTCCTCGTATCCGAGGGCGGCGGCGACCCCCGCGCTGGGCGTCGCGAGCGCCGGATGACCGGCTTCGGCGAAGACGCGGGCGCTGGCGGCGTCCCAGGGACCCGGCAGGACGAGCGGATCGTCCTGGGCCGGGCGGCGGTGCAGCTTGCGGAAGATCTCGACCTTGCTCATGGCGTGTGGCCTCCCGGCGGGATACGGCGGCTCACCATCACCCGGTTCCAGTTGTTGATGGCGACGATCAGACCGATGAGATGGGCGAGCCCGCTGTCGTCGAAGTGCTTGGCGGCCCGCTCGTACACCTCGTCCGGCACGAACCGGTCCGTGAGGACGGTCACCGCCTCCGTCAGCGCCAGCGCGGCCCGCTCCCGCTCGTCGTAGACGTCCCCCGCCTCCTCCCACGCCGCCAACAGGTCCAACTTGCGCTCGCTCACCCCGTGTTCACGAGCGATCCGCAGATGCATGTCGAGACAGAACGCGCAGTGGTTGAGCTGCGAGGCCCGGATCACCACCAGTTCGGCCAGCGCGGGGTCCCCGAGCCCCTTCTTCGCGGCGGCGCTGAGCGCGGACATGGCCTGCCCGACGCCCGGGTCCAGCAGCCGCGTACGCCCCGTCACTTGTTCCCCGGCTGGTAGTGCCCCGGCACCAGCCGGCAGGTCACCCCGAAACGGTTCCACGCGTTGATGACGGCGATCGCCGCGATCAACTGCGCCAGCTCGGCCTCCGTGAAGTGCTCGGCGGCCCGCTCGTACACCTCGTCCGGCACAAACCCGTCCGTGAGGACGGTCACCGCCTCCGTCAGCGCCAGCGCGGCGAGCTCCTGCCCGGTGTAGAAGTGCTCCGACTCCTCCCACGCGCTCAGCTGGACGATCCGCTCGACGCTCTCGCCCGCCGCGAACGCCTCCTTGCTGTGCATGTCGACACAGAGCGCGCAGTGGTTGATCTGGGAGGCGCGGACCTTCACCAGCTCCAGCAGCTTCGGGTCCAGACCCTTCCGGGCGGCGGCATCGAGGCGGACCATCGCCTTGAAGACCTCGGGAGCCTGCTCGGCCCAGTTCAGCCGGGGAGTGTGTTCAGGGGCGTACTCCACGGTCGTCGGACGGTCATCGGTGTGCGTCGTCATAATGGCGACACTATGCGTGAGGCTGCCCACGGGTATGGTCCATTTCCATGCCGAAAACCTGGGCCACTCTGGGCGTCGACCTCCACCTGGAACCCACCGGTCCCGGCCTGCGCCGCGGCCTGACCGACGCCCTGCGCGAGACCGTCCGCACCGGCCGTCTCGCCCCGGGCACCCGGCTGCCCTCCTCCCGCTCCCTCGCCGCCGACCTCGGCGTCGCCCGCAACACGGTCGCCGACGCCTACACCGACCTGGTCGCCGAAGGCTGGCTCACCTCGAAACAGGGCTCCGGCACCCGGGTGGCGGACCGCGCGGTGATCCCGCCGTCGGCCACGGGACCCGGCCGCCGCGCATCGCACCGCCCCGCCCACGACTTCCGCCCCGGCACCCCCGACCTCACCGCCTTCCCCCGCGGCGAGTGGCTCAAGGCCGCCCGCCGGGCCCTCCTCGCGGCCCCCCACCACACCCTCGGCTACGGCGACCCGCGCGGCAGCGTCGAACTGCGCACCGCCCTCGCCGGCTACCTCGCCCGCGTGCGAGGCGTCCGCGCGGACCCCGACCGCATCCTCATCACCGCCGGCTGCGCCCACGGCCTCCGCATCCTCGGCACGGTCCTGCGGGCACGCGGCGTCCGGTCGGTCGCGGTGGAGTCCTACGGCCTGGACGTGCACTGGAACCAGCTGACGGCGGCGGACCTGCGCGCCGAGGCGCTCCCCTACGACGAACTGGGCACGGACCCGGGCGGGGCGGCCGGGTCCGGGGCCGTCCTCCTCACCCCCGCCCACCAGTTCCCGATGGGCGTGCCCCTGCACCGGGACCGGCGGACCGCGGTCGTCGACTGGGCGCGGCGCACCGGAGGCCTGGTCCTGGAGGACGACTACGACGGGGAGTTCCGCTACGACCGCCAGCCGGTCGGCGCGCTCCAGGGCCTCGACCCGGACCACGTCGTCTACCTCGGCACGGCCAGCAAGTCCCTGGCCCCCGGCCTCCGGCTGGCCTGGATGGTCCTCCCACCCGCACTGGCGGAGGCGGCCGCGGAGGCGAAGGGCAAGGTCGACACCTGCGGAGTGCTGGACCAGCTGACCCTGGCCGAGTTCATCGTCTCCGGCGCCTACGACCGCCACGTCCGCGCCTCCCGCCTGCGTTACCGCCGCCGCCGGGACGCCCTGGTCGCGGCCCTGGCCCTGCACGCCCCCGACGTCCACGTCACCGGCATCGCGGCCGGCCTCCACGCCGTCCTCCGCCTCCCGCCCGGCACCGAACAGTCCGTCGTCCAGTCCGCCGCCTGGCAGGGCGTCGCCCTCCACGGCCTGTCCTACTTCCGCCACCCGAAAGCGGTGACAGAGCGACTGGACGCCCTGGTGGTGGGGTACGGGGCACCGTCGGACCGGGCGTGGGCGGGGGCGCTGGAGGCGCTGTGCAGGGTCATGCCATAGCCCTGAGCTTCACCCTCGGTCTTCGGCCCCGTCGGCAGCCCTTGAGGATGGGAACGGGCAAGGGCGGCGGGGGAGGACAATCCGGCCCACCGCGACGACAACGAACCGTCACACGCCGACCGACTCCTCCTCCACCGGCGCCTCCCCGAACCGCGCCAACCCCAACGCCCCCACCACCGCGACCAAGAACCCCAGCACCGCCAGCCACCCCAGCCCTTCCCGCGTACGGTCCCCCAGCCACACCACCCCCACCAGCGCGGGCCACACCGTCTCCCCGATCACCATCGCGGCGGTCGCCGCCGTCACCGACCCCCGCTGCAGCGCCGCCGTCAGACACAGGAACGCCGCGCCCCCGCCCAGCAGCAGGGCGTACGTCGCCGGATTCACGAGCAGCTCCGACGGCGCGAGCGAGTCGATCAGCCGCACCGCCACCTCGACCACCCCGAACCCGAACCCGGCCCCCAGCCCGAGCAGCGGCCCCCGCCCCCGCTCCGGCAGCCGCCCGCCGCCGAGCCCGAGCAGCAGCACACCCACGGCGACAGCGAGCATCACGTACTTCAACGCGTCCGGTCCCTCCAGATCCCCCTCCGTCCCCGACGCGACCCCCAGCATCGCGAGCCCGGCACACACCACCCCCACCGCGCCCCACTCCGCCCGGCTCAACCGCACCCGCAGCAACCGCGCCGCGACCACCGCGGTCACGGCGAGACTCGACGCCAACGCCGCCCCGACCGCATAGATCGGCACCGACCGCAGCGCCGCGATCTGCAACAGGAACCCCACCCCGTCCAGCCCCAGCCCCGCCAGATACCGCCACTGCCGCACCGCCCGCAGCAGCAGCGCCGCCTCCCCACCGCCCCCGCTGCCCGCCGCCCGCGCGGCAACCGCCTGCAACACCGTCGCGGTACCGAAACAGACCGCCGCACCAAGCGCACACACCATCCCAAAGAGCACAAAGCGACTGTAGGGGAGGGGGTGCGACGGGCGGGGTGCCTGCGTGACGCTTATTACCGATCTCTAGGCTGACCGCCGGACAACCCAGAGCCGAACCACCGGCGACGAACAACGGGGAGACGCGAAAATGGCGGAGACACGGCGCCGGCTGCGCTCGAGCACGGTCGTGCTCGGCGGCATGGGGCTCGTCGCGGCGGCACTCACGTCCTGCGGCTCGGAACCCGACCGCCGCTGCGTCGACCGCGACAGCTACACCTACGAGGGCTACAAGGTCGTCGCCGACAAGAACTGCGACTCCGGCAGCTCCAGTTCCTCCTCGTACGGCAAGAACGGCAAGAAGAAGACCGGCAGGACCGGCACCGCCGACGCCGCCTGGTACTACGACGCCGACGTCAGCTCCGGCTACGCCGACTACGGCACCTTCAGCAAGAGCGAGGCCGTGGACCGCGGCGGCTTCGGCTGCTCCGGCGGCAGCGGCGGCGGCTGAGCGGACGCCGGACGACGAGCGGACGCACACCATGGAACGCCGCACCACCGAACCCCGCCCCGGCTGGCAGCAGACCGTCGAGGAACAGGGACTCATCTATCCCCTCACCCGCTACCCCGACGACTCTCTGCGCCCCTACTGGGACGAGAGCGCGTACTACGTCTTCTCCCTCGACGAGGTCGAGGCGCTGGAGGAGGTCGTCGAGGAACTCCACCTCATGTGCCTGCGGGCGGCGGACCACATCGTCACGACGGGCCGCTTCGCCGACCTCGGCATCACCGATCCGCGCGTCGCGGACGCGGTCGCCGAGGCCTGGCGCCGCCGCGCCGAACTCCCCTCCGTCTACGGCCGCTTCGACCTCCGCTACGACGGCGCCGGCCCGGCCAAGCTCCTGGAGTACAACGCCGACACTCCCACCTCCCTCGTCGAGGCCGCCTCCCCCCAGTGGTTCTGGATGGAGGAGCGCTTCCCCGGCGCCGACCAGTGGAACTCCCTCCACGAGCGCCTCATCGCCGCGTGGAAGAAGCAGGCCACGCTGCTCCCGCCCGGCAGCCCCCTGTACTTCGCCTACTCCTCGGCCGACGAACTCGGCGAGGACCTCATGACGGTCGCCTATCTCCAGGAGACCGCCGAGCAGGCCGGCCTGGACACCGCCTGGATCTCCATGGAGGAGATCGGCTGGGACCCCCTGTCCAGCCGCTTCGTCGACAAGCAACTCCGGTTCATCCGCAGCGGCTTCAAGCTCTACCCCTGGGAGTGGCTGACCACCGACCGCTTCGCCGACCACGTCCTCGACACCCTCGACAACGGCGGCGGCACGGGCAGCACCCTGTGGATCGAGCCCGCCTGGAAGATGCTGCTGAGCAACAAGGCGCTCCTGGCGATCCTCTGGGAGCTGTACCCGGGCCACCCCAACCTCCTCCCCGCCTATCTGGACGGGCCACGGGAGCTGGCCGATTCCAAGGGGTACGTCGCCAAGCCGCTGCTGGGCCGCGAGGGCGCCGGCGTGACGATCCATGAACCCGGCGCCGTGCCCGTACCGCGCGAAGAACCCTGCTGCTACCAGGAGTTGTCCCTCCTGCCGGACTTCGACGGCAACCGTGTCGTCCTCGGCGCCTGGGTCGTCGAGGACGAGTCCGCGGGCCTCGGCATCCGCGAGTCGCCCGGACCGGTGACTGACGCATACGCGCGCTTCCTGCCCCACGTGATCCTCTGACGCGACAGAATGATCGACCCGTGACGAACGGCAGAGGGGCGATCGGTGAGCGACACGGCCACGGTGGAGAACGGATACGTCTTCGACCCGTCCTGGGAGCGCGAGCACAGCCGGCTCAGCGCGCTGGAGGAGATCTACGACAGCCAGAGCCGGCACCGGCTCACCGAGCTGGGAGTCGCCGAGGGCTGGCGATGTCTGGAGGTGGGCTGCGGCGCCGGCAGCATCGCCCGCTGGCTGGCCCGGCAGGTCGGCGCCGCGGGGCGGGTGCTCGCCGTCGACCTCGACACGCGCTTCGCCGAGGCCCACACCCTGTCCAACCTGGAGGTGCGCCGGCACGACATCCTCACGGACCGGCTCCCCGACGCCCCCTTCGACCTCGTGCACGCACGTGCCGTGGTGGAACACCTCTCCGACCGTGACGAGGCGCTGCGGCGCATGGTCGCCGCGACCCGGCCCGGAGGCTGGGTGGTCGTGGAGGACTTCGACATCGACGGGCCGATGTACCCGGCCGCCGCCCGCTATTACCCGCCTCAGTACATCGAGGTGGCCGAGCGCCTCGGCCGCGCGCTGCGGGCCGCCTTCGGCGCCGCGGGGGTGGACCCCGGCACTGGCCGACGCCTGCCGCAGGCCCTGACGGACGCCGGGCTGACCGAGGTCGGGGCGGAGGTCTACGCGCCCGTCCTGACCGGCGGTTCCTCGGCCTTCTTCCCTCTCACCCTGCGATCCCTGCGGCCACGGCTCCTGGAGACGGGCGAGGTGAGCGACGCGGACATCGAGGAGGTGATCACCCTGACGAAGCTCCAGGGAAGCACCTACATCCCCAATTTCATGGTCCTCGCCTGGGGCCGCAAGCCGTCCTGACCCGGCCTGCCGCACAGGGTCGCCCCTATGCCGACCGCGGACGGCGACCAGGGCCCGGAGCAGGGTGATTCCTCGCTCGCATGGTGGACGCGGGCACTCCAGCGTCCGGGCCGGCCGGTAGGGTGGCCCACGGGCCGTGACTGGCGCGCTGGGATGGGACGGACCATCGGGGAGCGGCCCGTGCGTGACCGAGTGCCGTGCGCCTGGGCCGAACCGTGAATCGTGACCGCAACCGCCACGCCATCCGGAGGCCGCACATGTCGGACCAGCAGCCCCTCTCCACCGAGTCCACCGCCTTTCGCGCCGCCCTCGATGTGATCCGCGCCGTCGAGCCGCGCGTCGCCGACGCCATCGGCCAGGAGGTCCACGATCAGCGCGAGATGCTCAAGCTGATCGCCTCCGAGAACTACGCCTCCCCGGCCACCCTCCTCGCGATGGGCAACTGGTTCAGCGACAAGTACGCCGAGGGCACCATCGGCCGCCGCTTCTACGCCGGCTGCCGCAACGTCGACACCGTGGAGTCGCTCGCCGCCGAGCACGCCAGGGAGCTCTTCGGCGCCCGCCACGCCTACGTCCAGCCGCACTCCGGCATCGACGCCAACCTCGTCGCCTTCTGGTCCGTCCTCGCCGACCGCGTCGAGGTCCCCTTCCTGAAGAAGGCGGGCGTCCGCCAGGTCAACGACCTCACCGACGCCGACTGGGCCGAACTCCGTCAGGCCTTCGGCAACCAGCGCATGCTCGGCATGTCCCTGGACGCCGGCGGCCACCTCACCCACGGCTTCCGCCCCAACATCTCCGGCAAGATGTTCGACCAGCGCTCCTACGGCACGGACCCGGCCACCGGGCTGATCGACTACGAGGCGCTGCGGGTGTCCGCCCGTGAGTTCAAGCCGCTCATCATCGTCGCCGGCTACTCCGCCTACCCCCGGCTGGTGAACTTCCGCATCATGCGCGAGATCGCCGACGAGGTCGGGGCGACCCTGATGGTGGACATGGCGCACTTCGCCGGCCTGGTGGCGGGCAAGGTGCTGACCGGTGACTTCGACCCGGTCCCGCACGCCCAGATCGTCACCACCACCACCCACAAGTCGCTGCGCGGCCCGCGCGGCGGCATGGTCCTGTGCGACGACTCCCTCAAGGACCAGGTCGACCGCGGCTGCCCGATGGTCCTCGGCGGCCCGCTCCCGCACGTCATGGCCGCGAAGGCGGTGGCGCTGGCCGAGGCCCGCCAGCCCTCCTTCCAGGTCTACGCCCAGCGCATCGTCGACAACTCCCGCGCCCTCGCCGAGGGTCTGATGCGACGCGGCGCCACCCTCGTCACCGGCGGCACCGACAACCACCTCAACCTGATCGACGTCGCCTCCTCCTACGGCCTCACCGGCCGCCAGGCCGAGGCCGCCCTCCTCGACTCCGGCATCGTCACCAACCGCAACGCGATCCCGGCCGACCCCAACGGCGCCTGGTACACCTCCGGCATCCGCATCGGCACCCCCGCCCTCACCACCCGTGGCCTGGGCACCGCCGAGATGGACGAGGTCGCCGGCCTCATCGACCGCGTCCTCACCGCCACCGAGCCGGGCACCACCAAGTCGGGCGCCCCCTCCAAGGCCGCCCACATCCTCGACGCCAAGGTCGCGGACGAGATCTCCCACCGCGCCACCGACCTCGTGGCCGGCTTCCCGCTCTACCCCGAGATCGACCTGGGCTGACCAACGCTCTCTTGAGTTGTCAAAGACCGGCGACTCTCACGGATCGGTCAGATCAGTCAGATCGATCAGCTCGATGAGTTCTGACGTGGCTCCTCCCGCGGCGGTCCGGCTCCCCGTCGGCCCGCCGCGCGGCGTATCAGCAGCCCCCGTCGACCCCGGTCGCGACCCCGACGGCCGGCCCGACTCCGGGACCCCGGAAGCAAGCCCTCACACATCCCTCAGTTCCTGCCGAGGCCCCGGTTCCCGCACCCTCCGCCGTCGCAGCGCCGGCACGTCCGGCAGTCGCGTGGCGAAAGGCCGCAGCACCAGCGCCAGCACCGCCCCGGCCGCGAGACCCGGCAGCGCCCACCACCAGTCGGCGCCGTCACCCGACCCGGGCCGCTGGGCCGGGGCCGCCGCGGGCGCCGACTCGGTGGCCTCCGCCGGCTCCGTGCCGTACATGTCCCAGGGCGGTGGGTACTCCACCGGGTAGTCACCGTCGGCGGCCTCGCCCATCACGCCCAGGTTCTCGAGGAGCCCGCGGAGGACGGCCGGCCGTTCGGCGCGGTGCCAGGTGCCGTTCGTCGACGCGTCCAGATTCGCCGCCGTGTGTATCCAGACAGCCTCGGAGTCCACCGCCGGATGGACCCGGTCGACCCGCCACGGCGTCACGTCGTGCAGCATCCAGGTGACATTGATCTGTGGGCCGGCGGCCAGGTCGGCCTCGGGCGGCTTGTCCGCCGTGCCCGCGCCCGGTTCGCCGAGGAGCCGCTGCAACTCGCCGTACTTCGTGTCGGAGTGGTAGAGCGAGGCCGTCTCCGTACTCTCCGGCGAGACGATCAGCACGCTCGTCGGCCCACCGGCCGAAGCGGACCCGGCACCCCACAGGGCCAGCCCGAGCGCGGCCACCACCACCCCTGCCAGCGCCCCGAGTCGACGCCGCCCACCCCTCCAGCCGCTCATCCGCCTGTGCATCAGAACCCCCCACCAGCCGCTGCCGTACGGCCCGCCCCCGTCTTCGCGAGCCGTGTGTCACTTCTGGTACACCGCCCGGCCCGCCGGGGTTCCCACCCCGGCCGCACTATTTCGGGGACTTCTCCAGCGACTTCGCGATCTCCACCGCCCGCGCCCGCGATGCCACGCCCTCCAGCCGCAGCGTCACGTCCTCGGTGCCCGTCCCATGGCTCCACAGCAGGGTCGGCCCGGCGGTCCGCTCGGTGCGGGTGTAGCGCTCCCCGCCCGTGTCCACCAGCCAGAAGCTCAGCAGGTGGGGGCGCGGAAACCACAGAGCCGTGTCGTTCGCCCCGCCGACGTCCTCGGGGTCGGCGCCCAGGGAGATCCATTCCGGCTGCTCGCGCACGGTCTTCGTGAAGGCGATGTCCAGACCGGCCGCGAACTGGTCCAGCCGGATCGTCCTCCCCCGCTCACGCCAGCACAGGGTGACCACGGTCCGCCCCTGCGGCTCCGCGGTCACCGCCACCGCGTCCGGGCTGCCGAACGCGTCCGGAACCAGCGGCGCGAACCCGGCCCGCCGCTCGGCCTGCGCAAGGGACACCGAGCGGCCGCAGCCGGGCGCCCCGGCGCCGGGCGAGGGCGTCGCCGACGGGTCGTACCGCACCTCGACCCCGGCGAAACCGAACCAGTCGTAGACCGCGGCCCGCACCGGCGGGGTGAGCACGAGCACCGTCAGCAGGCCGCACAGCGCCGCGCTCAGGGAGCGCCACCGCATCCGCGTCCAGCGCCGCACCGCGGTCAGCCGCTCACGGACGGGGGGCGGCTCGGCCACCGGGACCGGCACCTGGTCGGCGAGTATCTGCCCGAGCACCCGCTCGACCATGGTCTCGGAGCCCACGGACCCGTCGGCCTCCTCGCCCCCGGGCGCGTCCAGCGACCTGCCCAGCGCCCGCAGCTCCTCCGGCAGCCGGGAGTCACCGCCCCGCGACGCCCGCCCACGGCCACGCCCCCACGGACCCGGACCCCGGTCACCGCCGCGACCGCGCGGACCCCGGCCACCGGCGCCCTCGGGCCCACGGCCGCCCTCACCGCCGTACGGCTCTCGCCCCTCACTCACGCTCATCACCCCCTTCCCGAGGCTCGAAATCCGGCAGCAGCCGACTCAGTTTCCGCAGCGCGCGGTTCAGCCGGGACTTCACCGTGCCCCGGGGCCAGCCCAGCGCCTGGGCGGTCTCGGACTCGTCCATCTCCAGCAGATAGCGGTAGGTGACGACCAGGCGATGCTCCTCGCTCAGCTTCTCCAGGGCGGACAGCAGGGCCGCGCGGCGCTCCGTCTCGAGGGTCGCCACCGCCGGATCCGCAGCCTCCGGTATCAGCGGCTCAGCCTCCACGAACGCTGCCTCGCGGCCGGCGAGCGTGCGCTGGCGGGCCGCCGTACGCACTGTGTTCCTCGTCTCATTGGTCACGATCGACAGCAGCCACGGCCTGAACGACGCGCCGTCCTTGAACCGGCCCAGCGCGCAGTACGCCTTGACGAAGGCCTGCTGCACCACGTCCTCCGCGTCCGCACCCGCCCCCAGTGCCGCGGCCGCCCGCAGCGCGATGCCCGTATGGGCGCGCACCAGCTCCGCGTACGCCTCCGGCTCTCCGGCGCGTACCCGTGCGATCACCGCGGCCTCATCGACGATGCGGCCCCCCTCCCGCGTTCTCACACCTTTGTTACACCGCAGGAGACGGATCGGTTCCCATCTGTTTCCGACCGGTCCCGGATCGGGGGCCGGTACCTGAGAGAATGGTGAGCATGGCCTCTGATCGTCCCCGCGTGCTCTCCGGAATCCAGCCCACCGCAGGCTCGTTCCACCTCGGCAACTACCTCGGCGCCGTCCGCCAGTGGGTAGCCCTGCAGGAGTCCCACGACGCGTTCTACATGGTCGTCGACCTGCACGCGATCACGATTCCGCAGGACCCGGCGGAGCTGCGGGCGAACACCCGCCTGGCCGCCGCCCAGCTCCTGGCCGCCGGCCTCGACCCCGAGCGCTGCACGCTGTTCGTCCAGAGCCATGTCCCCGAGCACGCCCAGCTCGCCTGGGTCATGAACTGCTTCACGGGCTTCGGTGAGGCCTCCCGTATGACCCAGTTCAAGGACAAGTCCGCCAAGCAGGGCGCGGAGCGGGCCTCCGTCGGCCTCTTCACGTACCCGATCCTCCAGGTCGCGGACATCCTGCTCTACCAGGCCAACGAGGTCCCGGTCGGCGAGGACCAGCGCCAGCACATCGAGCTCACCCGCGACCTCGCCACGCGCTTCAACGGCCGCTTCGGCGAGACCTTCACGCTTCCGAAGCCGTACATCCTCAAGGAGACGGCGAAGATCTACGACCTTCAGGACCCATCGATCAAGATGAGCAAGTCGGCGTCCACACCGAAGGGCCTGATCAACCTCCTCGACGAGCCGAAGACCACCGCCAAGAAGGTCAAGAGCGCGGTCACCGACACCGACACCGTCATCCGCTTCGACGCCGAGAACAAGCCCGGTGTCAGCAACCTGCTCGGCATCTACTCGACCCTGACGGGTACGGGAATCGCGGAACTGGAGCAGAAGTACGAGGGCAAGGGCTACGGTGCGCTCAAGACGGACCTCGCCGAGGTCATGGTCGAGTTCGTGACGCCGTTCCGGGAGCGCACCCAGCAGTATCTGGACGACCCCGAGACACTGGACTCGATCCTGGCCAAGGGTGCCGAGAAGGCGCGCGCGGTGGCCGCGGAGACGCTGGCACAGGCCTACGACCGGGTCGGCTTTCTGCCCGCCAAGCACTGAGGCGTAGGCCCGCACACACGTACCACTGGACAGAGCGCTGCACATCACTACGGTTGCGCCTGCCCACAACACAGCCGTGGCCGTACAGTCGATAGCCGTACGGCCGGGACGAACCCGACAGGAAGACAGGGAGACGACGTGGGGACCGTAACGATCGGCGTGTCGATCGCGGTCCCGGAGCCTCACGGCAGCCTGCTCCAACAGCTGCGCGCGGGCTTCGGTGACGCCGCGGCTCACGGTATCCCCACGCATGTCACGCTGGTGCCGCCGACCGAGGTCGAGGACACCGCGCTCCCCGCCATCGAGGCGCATCTGACCGAGGTCGCCGCGGCGGGTCGGCCGTTCCCGATGAAGCTGTCCGGCACGGGTACCTTCCGGCCCGTGTCGCCGGTGGTGTTCGTCCAGGTCGCGGAGGGCGCCGAGGCCTGCACCTGGCTGCAGAAGCAGGTGCGTGACGCGTCGGGGCCGGTGGCGCGTGAGCTGCAGTTCCCGTATCACCCGCATGTGACCGTCGCCCACGGCATCGACGACGAGGCGATGGACCGGGCGTACGAAGAGCTCGGTGACTTCACCGCCGAGTGGCCCTGCACGGGCTTCGCTCTGTATGAGCAGGGCGCTGACGGAGTGTGGCGCAAGCTGCGCGAGTACGCCTTCGGGGGGATTGTTGTGCCGCCGCAGGGTTCGGCGCCCGTGGAGTCGCGCAGTTTCCCGCGCCCCTGAAGGGGCGCGTCCGAACCGCTCAGACCGGCAGCCTTCGGAACAGCTCTCGCGGTACGTGCCGCAGGGCCGACATCACCACGCGCAGCACCCCCGGCACCCACACCGTCTCCGAGCGGCGCCTCAGACCCAGTTCGATCGCCGTCGCCACCGCCTCCGGTGTCGTCGCCAGTGGTGCCTCCGGAAGGCCCGCCGTCATCTTCGAACGTACGAACCCGGGGCGTACGACCATGACGTGCACGCCGGTGCCGTGCAGGGCGTCGCCCAGGCCCTGGGTGAAGGCGTCGAGGCCGGCCTTGCTGGAGCCGTAGATGAAGTTGGAGCGACGGGCGCGTTCGCCGGCGACCGAGGAGAGGACCACCAGGGAGCCGTGGCCCTGCGCCTGCAACGCGCGCGCGGAGACCAGGGCGGCCGACACCCCGCCCGTGTAGTTGGTCTGCGCGACCCGCACCGCGCTCGCCGGCTCACGCTCGTCGTGCGCCTGGTCGCCGAGGATCCCGAAGGCGAGCAGCACCATGTCGATGTCGCCCTCCGCGAAGACCTTGCCGAGGACCGTCTCGTGGGACTCGGGGGTGAGCGCGTCGAAGGCGACGGTGTGTACGTCGGCCCCCAGTGCGCGCAGATCGGTCGCGGACCGTTCCAGCGCGGGGGAGGGGCGGCCCGCCAGCCACACCGTGCGGCAGCGACGGGCGACGAGGCGGCGCGCGGTGGCCAGCGCGATCTCGGACGTGCCGCCGAGGACGAGCAGGGACTGGGGGATGCCGAAGGCGTCCTTCACGACAGCAGCTCCTAGAGGTTGCCTGGGGTGAGCGGAAGTTGCCGGGATTGCCTAGAGGGAGAGACGGCGCGACAGGTCCGAGACGAACACCGCGCGCGGGTCCAGCTCGGCGCGCAGCGCCCGGAAGTCGTCGAGGCGCGGATACATCGCCGCGAGCAGCTCGGGCCGCAGCCGGGAGTCCTTGGCGAGGTAGACGCGGCCCCCGGCGGCGGCCACCTCCTCGTCCAGTTCGTCCAGGAGGGCGCCGAGGCCCGGCAGGCCCGCCGGGATGTCGAGGGCGAGCGTCCAGCCGGGCACGGGGAAGGAGAGCCAGCCCGGGTCGGCGTCGCCGAAGCGCTTGAGGACGGCCAGGAAGGAGGGGCAGCGGCGCTCCGAGACGCGGCGCACGATCCGGCGCAGGGCCTCCTCCTGGCCGTACCCGACGACGAACTGGTACTGCACGAGGCCGCCGCGGCCGTAGACGCGGTTCCAGTGGGGCACGCCGTCCAGGGGGTGGAAGAAGGCGGAGATGCTCTGGAGCTGCCCGGTACGCGCGCGTGGCGCCTTGCGGTACCAGAGCTCGTTGAAGAGGCCCACGGTCGTCCGGGTGAGCAGGCCCTCCGGGAGGTGGGCGGGCATCGCCGGGAGCCGGGAGGTGCGCAAGGCCAGCGGCTCTCTGCGCGCGCGGGTGCCGAGCGCCTCCAAGGGCGCGTGGTCGCCGCCGGTCAGGACCGCGCGCCCCGTCGCCGCACCGCGCGCGAGCAGGTCGATCCAGGCGACCGAGTAGCGGTACCGGTCGTCGGAGGCCGACAGACGGGCCATCAGGTCGTCCAGGTCCCGTGCCCGTTCGGTGTCCACCGACATCAGCGCCGTTTCGACCGGCTGGAGCCGGACCGTCGCGGTCAGGATCACGCCGGTCAGGCCCATGCCGCCGGTGGTCGCGTCGAACAGGGGCGTGCCGCGGCTCACCGTGCGGACCTCGCCGTCGGCGGTGAGGAGTTCGAAGGACAGGACGTGCCGCGAGAAGGCACCGCAGACGTGGTGGTTCTTGCCGTGGATGTCGGCGCCGATCGCTCCGCCGACCGTGACCTGGCGGGTGCCGGGCGTCACCGGCACGAACCAGCCCAGCGGCAGCAGCACCCGCATCAGCCGGTGCAGGGAGACGCCCGCGTCGCACAGCACGATGCCGTCGGCGGCGTCGATCACGTGGACGCGGTCCAGGCCCGTCATGTCGAGGACCGCTCCGCCGGCGTTCTGCGCGGCGTCCCCGTACGCCCGTCCCAGGCCTCTGGCGATGCCTCCACGGGGTCCGCACCCCCGGACGGCGGCCGCGGCCTCCTCGTAGGTCCGTGGGCGGATCAGGCGGGCCGTGGTGGGTGCCGTGCGGCCCCATCCCGTGACGGAAACGGTCTCGGCAGACATGTCGGTGACCGTATCGCCCTTGAGTGGGCGATTGATTCCCAAACATTCCGGGACATTCATCCTCTCCCCGAAATGGGTGATTAATGGGATGTCGCTCAATATTGCCGGAGTTATCCCGGTGCTGACGTGAACAGTGGCTCTCCATGGACCGATTCGACGACCGCGCCCGCCCCGACGCCCTCGACGGCATGGATCACCGCATCCTCGCGGCGTTCCGGGCGTGCGGTGCCGACCCGCGCGTCGGCGGTGCCGCGCGTGCCCTGTCCTGGGCCGGCGAGCACGGGGCACTGTGGCTCGCGGCGGGCCTCGCGGGGGCCGCCGTGGACAGCGCGCGGCGCGGCGCCTGGCTGCGCGGAACAGCGCTCGTCGCTGGCGCGCACGTCGTCAGCATGGGCGTGAAGAGGGTGGTGCGGCGCCCGCGCCCCGCGCACGTCGAACCCCTCGTCCGCACCGCCGGCCGACACTCCTTCCCGAGCTCGCACGCGGCCTCCGCGACCGCCGCCGCGGTCGCCTTCGGCGTACTGGGGGCACGCGCCCTCCCGCCTTTCGCCGCCGCGATGTGCCTCTCGCGCCTGGTCGTCGGAGTCCACTACCCCTCGGACGTCGCGGCGGGCGCGGCACTGGGAGCGCTCACGGCACGCGCCGGAGCGCGCTGGATGCGAGGCGGCGCGTGTGACTGAGGCAGCGCCCCTCACCAACAGCGCGCCCTCCAAGAGCACGGCGCTTCTGGAGCAGCGCACGCCTCCACGCCGCACCCCACCACCCCGCGAGGGCTCCCTCCTGGGCGGCCTCGTCAGGACCGCGCGCCCCAAGCAGTGGGTCAAGAACATCCTCGTCATCGCCGCCCCGGCCGCGGCGGGGCAGCTCTTCACCGCGCACGCCCTCACCCGACTCGCTCTGGTCTTCGCGCTGTTCACGGCCTGCGCCGCCGCCGTCTATCTGATCAACGACGCCCGCGACGCCGAGGCCGACCGCGCCCACCCCACCAAACGCCACCGCCCGGTCGCCGCCGGACGGGTCCCCGTGTCCCTCGCGTACACCGTCGGAGGCGTCCTCGCCGCCCTCGCGCTCGCCGGAGCCGTCTGGCTCACCCCGCCCCTCGTCCCGGCCCTGCTGGCCGCCTACCTGGGCATGCAACTGGCCTACTGCGTCAGCCTCAAGCACGTCCTCGTCGTGGACCTCGTCCTGGTCGCGACCGGGTTCCTGATGCGGGCCATGGTCGGCGGGCTCGCGCTGGGCATCCCGCTCTCACGGTGGTTCCTGATCACGACCGGATTCGGGGCCCTGTTCATGGTGGCGGCCAAGCGCTACTCGGAAGCGGTGCAGATGGCCGGGGAAGCGGGCGCCACGCGGGCGTTGCTGACCGAGTACACCACCGGATACCTGCGGTTCGTCTGGCAGTTGGCGGCCGGCGTCGCCGTCCTCGGGTACTGCCTGTGGGCGCTGGAGGAAGGCGGCACACACAGCAGTGTGCTGCCCTGGCGTCAGCTGTCCGTGGTCGCCTTCATCCTCGCCGTCCTCCGCTACGCCGTCTTCGCCGACCGCGGCACGGCGGGCGAACCCGAGGAGGTCGTCCTGGGCGACCGCGCCCTGGCCCTCATCGGCCTGGTCTGGCTCGCGATGTACGGGCTGGCGGTGACCCCTTGGTAGACACCCGCGGAGAACTCCTCGGCATCGGCACGGCATCCGCCACTGTCCTGCGCTTTCGGGGTACCCGCACATGGGTGTTCCGCACCGAGGGGAGAGTCGGATCATGGACTGGCTGAAGAAACTCCCTGTGGTCGGGCCGGCGGTCGCCCGGCTGATGGCCACGCACGCGTGGCGGTCGTACGAGCGCCTGGACCGGGTGAAGTGGGCCCGGCTGGCCGCCGCGATGACGTTCATCAGCTTCATCGCGCTGTTCCCCCTGCTGACGGTGGCCGCCGCGGTCGCCGCCGCGACCCTCAGCACGTCGCAGCAGAAGGAACTGCAGGACAAGCTCGCCGACCAGGTGCCCGGCATCTCCGACCAGCTGGACATCGAGAGCCTGGTCGCGAACGCCGGCACCATCGGCCTCATCGCCGGCGCCGTCCTGCTGTTCACCGGCATCGGCTGGGTCGGCAACGTGCGCGAGTGTCTGCGCGCGGTGTGGGAGCTGCCCGACGAGGAGGGGAACCCGCTCCTGCGCAAGGCCAAGGACACAGGCGTGCTGTTCGGCCTCGGCGGCGCCCTGCTCGTCACGATCGCCGCGTCCACCGTGGGCTCCGCCATGGTCGGCTGGATCAGCGATGAGATCGGCATCGACCGGGAGGGCTGGGGCGCGGTCCTGCTGCGGACCGTCGCGTTCCTGATCGCCGTACTCGCCGACTTCCTGCTGCTGCTCTACGTCCTCACCCTGCTGCCCGGCGTCCAGCCGACGCGCCGCCGGCTGCTGGTGGCGGCGCTGATCGGCGCGGTCGGGTTCGAACTGCTGAAGCTGCTGCTCAGCGGCTACATGCAGGGCGTGGCGTCGAAGAGCATGTACGGCGCTTTCGGCGTCCCCATCGCGCTGCTGCTGTGGATCAACTTCACGTCGAAGCTGGTGCTGTTCTGCGCCGCCTGGACGGCGACGCAGAGCAAGGAGGACACGGACGTCAGTGCCGCCGACGTACCAGATCCGGCAGTGGCCACCGGCGGTTGACGAGGAACGCGCCCGCCGCCAGCAGCACCAGCACCCCACCGGTGATCGCCAGGGCGATACCGATGCCGCCCGAGCCGTCCTCGACGGCGGCCGCCATCGGCTTGCCGGAAGCCGGACCCGAAGCCGAGGCGGACGCCCCGCCCGCCTGGCCGCTGTCGTTCGCCCCGGCCGGGGCACGCGCCTCCGCACCCTTCGGCGGCACCAGCTCACCCACCGGCTCGACCTTGCCCGCGGCCTTGAAACCCCAGTCGAAGAGCTTGGCGGTCTCCTTGTAGACCTCGTTGTGCTCGTCCTTCTCCGGGTTCATGACCGTGACCAGCAGCACCTTGCCGCCCTGCTCGACGACGCCGGTGAAGGTGGCGCCGGCATTGGTGGTGTTGCCGTTCTTCACGCCCGCGATGCCCGGGTAGACATCGACGTCGGAGTCGCCGGACAGCAGCCGGTTGGTGTTCTGGATCTCGAAGGACCCGCGGACCTTCTTGCCCTTCTTGTTCTTCTTGGTCTCGCCGGGGAACTTCGCGGTGACGGTCGAGGAGTACTCGCGGAAGTCCTTCTTCTGCAGCCCGGAGCGGGCGAACAGCGTCAGGTCGTACGCGCTCGACACCTGCCTCGGGGCGTCGTAGCCGTCCGGGCTGACCACGTTCGTGTCGAGGGCCTGGAGTTCCTCGGCATGCTCGTTCATCTCCGCGACGGTGTTCTTCACACCGCCGTTCATCGCGGACAGCACATGCACCGCGTCGTTGCCCGAGCGCAGGAAGACGCCGAGCCACAGGTCGTGGACCGTGTACGTCTCGTCCTCCTTTATCCCGACCATGCTGGAGCCGGCGCCGACGCCCGTCAGGTCCGCAGGGACGACCTTGTGCTCGGTGGTGCTGGGGAACTTCGGCAGGAGCGTGTCGGCGAACAGCATCTTCAGGGTGCTCGCCGGGGCCAGCCGCCAGTGCGCGTTGTGCGCGGCCAGCACCTCGCCCGACTCCGCGTCGGCCACGATCCACGACCGCGCGCTGATGTCCTTCGGCAGCACCGGCACCCCGCTCGCCAGATTGACCTGCGTCCCGGGCTGCCCGAGCCGGGCGCCGCCGACGGTCGACATCTTCGCGGGGGGAGTGGCCGACGGACTGGCCGAGGACGAAGCCGAGGCCGACGGCTTCGGACTGGGGGCCGCGAAGGCGGGCGCGGCGGCCAGTGCGAAGGACGTCAGGGCGGCGGAAGTGACCAGCAGGGCGCGCCTGGCGGTCTTCTGAGGTGCGGACACGGTCGGAAACGTACATGCCGGGGGCCGGGAAGTCCCGCCGCCCGCCCCACCCCGGACGCGGAACCGGACACCCGGCGGAGATACTGGGCGTATGAAGCTCAGCCGCCCCGTCTCCTGGTTCCTGCTCGCCTTCGGGGTGTGGAGCTGGATCATCTGGATCACTTTCGTCAAGAATCTCGTCAAGGACGGCAGCGGGCTGGCGTTCGACGACGCGGGCGACCCGACCGCGTACTTCTGGGTGCACCTGCTGCTCGCCGTCGTTTCCTTCGTATTGGGGACGGTCGTCGGGGCCATCGGGTTGCGCGGAGTGCGCGCACTGCGCCAGACGTCATAAAAGAGAACTGAGGGATACGACTCCGTGGTCATCGTCTTCGCGCTGCTCGCCCTGGGCGTCCTGGTGACGGGCAACTGGTACCTGTGGCGCCGGTTGTTCCGCGACACCACCGAGCGCCGCGGCTGGGTGCGCCGCGCGGGTGCCGCGCTGATCGCCGGCGGCTGGCTGATGGCGGTCGGCGCCCTCGTGGGCGAGCGCACCGGCGCTCCCTTCTGGCTGCAACGCGTGCTGGCGTGGCCCGGTTTCCTGTGGCTCGCGCTGTCGATCTACCTGCTGCTCGGTGCGGTGGCGGGTGAGGTCGTACGGCCCCTGCTGCGACGTTTCCTCGAACGGCGGGACAGGCGACGGGCGCCCGCCGAGGCCCTCCTGCCGCGGCCCGAAGCCGTACCGCAGCCGGAATCCGTCCCGGCGGGCGCGCCGCCCGAGGAATCACGGGCGGCCGGGCCGCAGCCGCCCGCCGCGGAAGCGGCCCCGGACGCAGGCCCGAAAACAGACCCGGAAACCGAGCCGGAATCCGCCCCTGGCGCCGCCCCGGGAACGCCGCTTCCCTCCCGCCGACTCTTCGTCTCCCGTGTGGCCGCCGGTGCCGCGGCCGCCGCGGCGATCGGGACCGTCGGGTACGGCACGTACGGCGTCCTGCGCGGCCCGAAGGTCAAGCGGGTCACCGTGCCGCTGGCCAAGCTGCCGCGCGCGGCGCACGGTTACCGCATCGCCGTCGTCAGCGACATCCACCTCGGTCCGGTCCTCGGCCGCGGTTTCGCGCAGACGGTCGTCGACACGATCAACTCCACTCAGCCCGACCTGATCGCGGTCGTCGGCGACCTGGTGGACGGCAGCGTGAAGGACCTCGGCCCCGCGGCGGCACCCCTGGCCCGACTCCGGGCGAAGCACGGCACGTTCTTCGTCACCGGCAACCACGAGTACTTCTCCGGCGCCGACCAGTGGGTGCGGGAGGTACGGCGGCTCGGTATGCGCCCGCTGGAGAACGACCGTACGGAACTGCCGTACTTCGACCTCGCCGGCGTCAACGACATCGCGGGCGAGAGCGAGGGCCGGGGCCCCGACTTCACCAAGGCGCTCGGCGACCGCGACACGGCACGCGCGTGCGTGCTCCTCGCCCACCAGCCCATCCAGATCCACGACGCCGTCGACCACGGCGTGGACCTCCAGCTCTCCGGCCACACCCACGGCGGCCAGCTCTGGCCCGGCAACCTCGTCGCCGAGCTCGCGAACCCGACCGTCGCGGGGCTGGAACGGTACGGCGACACCCAGCTCTACGTCAGCCGCGGCGCCGGCGCCTGGGGTCCGCCGACCCGGGTGGGCGCCCCGTCGGACATCACGGTGATCGAACTGGCGTCGGGGCAAGCCTGAGAAGCAGGCCCGTGACCCCTCCCGGCGGACGCTGTGGGGGCCCTGTGAAACCCGGCGGTAACACCTCGCGGCAATGACTTTCTCAACTCTCAAGATCCCTCTTCCCCGAGCTGAAACGCGTGTGGTTAGGTGAGCCGCGCCGCCAGGGGAGGCGGCGCTTGCGCTGGGGGCCGAGAGGGCTCCGGGGAGGGCACCGATGCGATCGGTTCGCATACGGATTCTCGCGACGCTGCTGGTGTTGGCGGCCGTCGGAGTGGGCGGCTGGCAGCTGATGCCGTCGCAGGAGAATTCGGGCAAGACCATCAAGGTGGGCACGTCGGACGTCGTCACGTCACTCGACCCGGCCGGCGCCTACGACGCCGGGTCCTGGGCCCTGTTCAGCAACGTCTTCCAGTCCCTGCTGACCTTCGACGCGGGCGGCGCGAAGCCGGTGCCCGACGCGGCGAAGAGCTGTGCGTTCACCGGCGGCGATCTGCGCACCTACCGGTGCACGCTGCGGGAGGGGCTCGCCTTCCCGAGCGGGCGCGCGATGACCGGCGAGGACGTGAAGTACTCCTTCGACCGCGTCAAGAAGATCAAGTCGGACGTCGGCCCCTCCGCGCTGCTGGACACCCTCAAGTCCGTGTCCGCGAGCGGCCTGACCGTCACCTTCCGGCTGTCCACCCCGGACGCCACCTTCCCGTTCAAGGTGGCCACCGGGGCCGGCTCGATCGTCGACCGCACCAAGTACCCGGCCGACGGCCTGCGCACCGACAACGGCGTGGACGGCACCGGCCCGTACGAGCTGACGGCGTATACGAAGAACAAAAAGGCGGACCTCTCGCCCAACGGCCGCTACGAGGGCGCGGTCAAGGACGCCGGACGCCCCGTCGAACTGCGCTACTACAAGGACGCCGACGCCCTCGACAGCGCCTGGGAGAAGAAGCAGGTCGACGCCGCCACCCGGCAGCTGCCTCCGAAAACGCTCGCCGAGCTGAACCCGAGCGACCCGACCATGCGGGTCTCCGAGGCCGACAGCTCCGAGGTCCGCAACCTCTACCTCAACACCCGCGCCTCCTCGCCGCTGCGCGACACCAAGGTCCGCCAGGCGATGGCCTGGCTGATCGACCGAGAGCGGCTGGCGGCCACGGTGTACGAAGGGACCGTGGACCCGCTGTACTCGCTCATCCCGACGGGCATCACCGGCCACACCACGGCGTTCTTCGACGCCTACCCGAAACAGAGCGCCCAGAAGGCCCGCGCCCTGCTCGCCGAGGCCGGAGTGAGCCTGCCGGTCCGCTTCACCTACGGCTACGGCATCGGCCGCGCCTCCGCCGCCCAGGAGGCGAAGGAGATCAAGCGGCAGCTGGAGGCGAGCGGTCTGTTCAAGGTGACCGTCAAGGGCTACGAGTGGACCGACTTCCAGAAGCGCTGGGTCGGCGGCAAGCTCGACGCGTACGCGGTCGGCTGGGTCGCGGACTACCCCGACCCGGACACCTACGGCGGCCCGCTCGTCGGCACCGACGGAACCATGAGCACCGGCTACAGCAGCGGCCGGGTCGACGATCTGATTCAGGCCAGTCAGCGGTTCGAGGACCGCGGTGACGCCACGGACGACTTCCGGTCGCTGCAGGACGCCGTCGCCCGAGATGTTCCGGTCATTCCGCTCTGGCAGGCCAAGGAGTACGTGGTGACCAGCGAGGACGTCGGCGGTGGCCAGTATCTTTCGGACGGCACCGGTGTCTTCCGGCTCTGGCGGCTCAACTGGATCTGACGCGATCTCGCGGCTTTGACATTCGCCGGTGTGACGCGGGGTAACAGCCCTACGCAACACCATGTGACGGAGGTGTGGGCGGGGTGAGGAGCAAACGTGTTGAGACGCAACTCCTTCCGGCTGCCCCGGCACCCGGCTTCCGTCGGTCTCGCCCGGCGCCGGGTGCGGGACCATCTGACCGACTGGGGGCACGGGACCGACGACGCGGCGCTGGCGGACGCCGTACTGCTGGTGTCCGAGCTGGCGACGAACGTCGTACGCCACGGGCCTTTGCTGGAACGCGAGTTCGAGGTGGCGGTGACCGCGCTCGCCGACGGCTCGTGCCTCATAGAGGTGTCCGACGAAGGGCAGATGGAGCCCCGGCTCAGGGTGGTCGGGGAGTGGGAGGAGGCCGGCCGCGGGCTGCATCTGGTGGAGACCGTCGCCGCCGCATGGGGGGTGTGGAGCCGAGGGCGGCACGGCAAGACCGTGTGGGCCCTCGTGCCGGCGAACACCTGACTACGTGCGCGCCGGCAGGATGACCGTCACCGTCAGCCCCTCGCCGGGAGCCGTCCGCACCGCCACCCGCCCGCCGTGTGCCTGTACGACCCCCTGCACGATCGCCATGCCGAGCCCGCTCCCCGCGCCCCCGCCGGCCCGGAAGAACCGGTCGAAGATACGCGCCGCGTCCTCGTCGCAGAGCCCGGGACCCTCGTCCTCGACACACAGCCGTACGACCCCGTCCGACCGCTCCACCCCGAGCCGCACCGGCACGTCGGCGGGCGTGTGGGTGCGCACATTGCCCACCAGGTTGCCCAGTACCTGCCGCAGCCCCGACTCGTCGGCGTGCACCAGCAGCGCGCCCTCGGCGCCGACGCTGACGGGCCGGTCCGGCTGCTGCACCCGCAGGTCCTCGGCGGCGTCCCGCACCAGACGGCTCAGATCGACGTTGCGGAACCGCAGTTCGGGCTGCTGGTCCAGGCGGGCGAGCGTGAGCAGCTCGTCCACCAGCCGCCCCATCCGGTCCGCCTCCGCCATCACCCGCGCCCAGGCCCGCTTGCGCTCGGCCTCCTCCCGCAGCATGCCCTTGTCGTACAGCTGGAGATAACCGCGTATCGCCGACAGCGGGGTGCGCAGCTCGTGCGAGGCGTCGGCGACGAACCGGCGCAGCTGGGACGCGCTGCGCTCGCGCGTGCGGTACGCCGACTCCACCTGCTGGAGCATGGAGTTGAGGGCGACGCGCAGCTGCTCGACCTCCAGCGTGGCCTCCCGGCTGGACGGCACCCGCCGGGTCAGATCCCCCTCGGCGATCGCCGACGAGGTCTCCACCATGTCCTCCAGCGGCCGCATCCGGCGCCGCACGCTGAACATCGTCAGACAGGCCAGCAGCGCCAGCAGCAGGGTGCCTATGGCGAGATCGAGCTTGACGGCCTTGGCGACACCTCTGTGGACGGCCTCGGTGGAGGTGGCGAGCAGGACGTACGTGCCGTCGGCGAGGCGGGTCGCGGTCGCCCGGTAGGCGTCGCCGCCCACCCGGATGTCGTGCGGTTCGGTGTCGGTGGCCAGCACGCGCGGATCGCCCACGGCGGCCGCGAAGTCCCGCTGGACCTCGCTCGGCGAGTATCCGGCCAGGGAGAGCGTGTCACCCCGCTCGTCGACGAGCGTGAGGAGCTCGTCCGGCCGGGTCTCCTCCACGCTCTGCCGCATGAACTGCTCGCGCACGATCGCCAGGTCGGTGAGGCCCTCGATCATCTCCAGCGTGAGCTGGGAACCGCCCAGCGACTTTCGCGTCTGGTCGAGTTCGCCGTCGATCTGGTCCAGCAGGTAGTACCGCATGCCCATCACGCTCACCGCGGTCGCCGCGACGATGCCGAGCGCCAGCAGCGCCACGTTCGCCAGCGTCAGCCGGGCGCGCAGCGAGTGCCGGGACAGGGTGCGGGGAAACCTCATGCGAGCCCGTATCCGACACCGCGCCGGGTCGTGATGACCGGCGGCCCCAGCGCGTCCAGCTTGCGCCGCAGATAGCTGATGTAGGTCTCCACGATCGTGGACTCGGGCGGGGTGTGCTCGTACTGCCAGACGTGGCGCAGGAGTTGCTCCTTCGGCACGATCCGCCCTCCGTTGCGCACCAGGAAGCGCAGCAGCGCGTACTCGGTGGGGGTCAGCTCGACGGACCGTCCCGCGCGGTGGACGCTGTACGTCGTCTCGTCCAGCTCCAGATCGCCGTACGTCAGGGGCGGCCGCTGCGGCAGCACGTCGGCGTGGCGCGTCCGCCGCAGCACCGCGGTGACACGGGCGATGACCTCGTCGATGTTGAACGGCTTGGTGATGTAGTCGTCGCCGAAGCCGAGGGCGCCGACGATGTCACCGGGCGAGTCGCGCGCGGTGAGGAACACCAGCGCCATGTCGGGGCGCTCGGCGCGCAGCCGGCGTCCCAGGGCGCGTCCGTCGCCGTCGGGCAGCATGACGTCGAGCAGCGCCACGTCGGGCCGGGTGCGCTCGGTGAGCGCCAGGGCCTCGCGGACGGTGCCCGCGATCATCACCTCGAACCGGTGGTAGCGCAGCGCGATGGCGAGGACGTCCGCGATGCTCTCCTCGTCCTCCACTACCAGCACGGTGCCTGGGGCCGTCGTCATGCCCCCCAGTATCGGCGCAGCCACTGACAGCCGGGCGGTTCGGTGCTTTGGAGTTCCTTGAGAGTCGGTCTTGTCCGGTGTCCACGCGCACGTGCCGGCGCCAGTCTTGTTGCCCAGGACCTGGGGGACCAACCGACCGACAAATAGGGAGCGTTGATCGTGGCGGCATTGGCACGGTGGTGCTATCGGCACCGGCTGGTGGTCCTGTTGCTGTGGGTGGGGACGGTGTTCGGTGTGGGCTTCGCGGGTTCCGCCGCGGGCACGGACTACGCGAACACGTTCTCGCTCCCGGACACGGACTCCACGCGCGCGTACGACCTGATGGAGAAGGCCTTCCCGCAGAGCGCGGGCGACACCGACACGGTGGTGTGGAAGGTCGACGAGGGTTCCGTGCGGGACGAGTCCGTACGGTCGCGGATCGAGCCCGCGCTGAAGGAGATCGGCGCGATGAAGGGGGTCGGCGAGGTCACCGACCCCTACGCGGCCGGCGGCGCGGCGCAGATCAGTGAGAACGGGCGGATCGCCTACGCCCAGGTGACGTTCGTCGAGCAGGCCAACGCCGTGCCCAAGGAGCTCGTCGAGGACGTCGTCGACACCGCGCAGGCGGCCGAACGCGACGGACTCCAGGTCGAGTTGGGCGGTCAGGCGATCACCCGGACCCAGGAGCCGCCGACCGGCATCGCCGAGATGGTCGGCATCGTCGCCGCGGCGGTCGTGCTCTTCCTGGCCTTCGGCTCGCTCTTCGCGATGCTGCTGCCCCTGGTGGTCGCCATCGCGGCCCTCGGCACCGGACTGATGGCGACGTCGCTGCTCAGCCATGTCACCGACGTGCCCGAAGTCGCGCCGCTGCTCGGCTCGCTGATCGGTCTCGGCGTCGGCATCGACTACGCCCTGTTCATCGTGACCCGGCACCGCCGCGGCATCCTGCGGGGCATGAAGCCCGAGGAGTCGGCGGTCGTCGCGCTCAACACCTCCGGGCGCGCGGTGCTGTTCGCGGGCGGCACGGTGTGCATCGCGCTCGCCGGCATGCTCGTGATGAACATGCGGTTCCTGGACGGCGTGGTCATCGCGACCTCGCTGACGGTGGTGCTGAGCGTGCTGGCCGCGGTCACCCTGCTGCCCGCGCTCCTCGGCCTCCTCGGCATGCGCGTCCTCAGCCGCCGCCAGCGGCGCAGGCTCGCCGCCACGGGACCGGAGCCGGAGCTCACGAGCGGACTCGCGGCGCGCTGGTCGGCGTATGTCCAAAAGCGCCCGCGCGCGGTCGCCGGGCTGGCCCTCGTGGTCATGGTGATCCTGGCGCTGCCCGTGCTCTCCATCCGGCTCGGCGCCACCGACCAGGGCAACCACCAGGAGTCGACGACGACCCGGCAGGCCTACGACCTGCTCGCCGAGGGCTTCGGACCCGGCTTCAACGGCCCGCTCCAGGTGGTCGTCTCCGAAGGCGACGCACAGGGGCTGGTCTCCCGTATCGAGTCCACCGAGGGCGTGGCCCAGGTGGCCGCCGTACCGCCCGCGAACGGTGTCACGCTGATCCAGGTCGTCCCGACGACCTCACCGCAGTCGGAGAAGACCGACCAGCTCATCGACCGGCTGCGCGACGACGTGATCCCCGCCTCCGGCGCCGAGGCCCACGTCGGCGGTGTCACGGCCGTCTTCAAGGACTTCGCGTCCGTGACCGGCGAGCGGCTGCCGTACTTCGTCGCGGCGATCATCTCGCTGGGCTTCCTGCTGCTGCTCGTGGCGTTCCGCTCGCTGGTGGTCCCGCTGACCGCCGCCCTGATGAACCTGATCGCGGCGGCAGCGTCCTTCGGCGTCCTGGTGGCGATCTTCCAGTGGGGCTGGGGGACGGAGCTCATCGGCATCGGCAAGGAGGGCCCGATCACGGCGTTCCTGCCGGTCATCATGCTCTCCCTGCTGTTCGGCCTCTCGATGGACTACCAGGTGTTCCTGGTGAGCCGGATGCACGAGGAGTGGGTGCACACGAAGGACAACGCGCGCGCGGTCCGGGTGGGCCTGGCGGAGACCAGCCGGGTCATCAACTGCGCCGCCCTGATCATGATCTGTGTCTTCTCCGCGTTCGTCCTCAGCGGCGACATGGAGGGCGCCATGGCGGGCATCGGCCTCGCGGCCGCGGTCGCCCTGGACGCGTTCATCCTGCGTACGGCGCTGGTGCCGGCCGCGATGCATCTGCTCGGCAAGTCCAACTGGTGGCTGCCGGAGGGGCTGGAGAGGCGGCTGCCGCATCTGGCGGTGGAGCCCAGGGAAGAGGCTGTCACGGAGACTCCCGCCGAGGACGACGGTCCGGCGTCCGTCGTCCACGGCATCGTCCGGGACACCGACGGCGAGCCGGTCGCGGGGGCGGCGGTGACGCTGCTGTCGAGGGGCGGCCGCCAGCTGGACCGGGTGGTGTCCCTGGCGGACGGCTCGTACATCGTGTCGGTGCCCGCCCCGGGCACGTATCTGCTGTCGGCCTCGGCGCCTTCGTACGGCTCGCGCGCGAGTCAGGTGGTCGTGAGCGAGGGGCCGCTGGTGTACGACGTGGAGCTGGTCGAGGGCGAGCTGGACTCGGTGAACTGACGCGGGGTTCCTAGGGCTTCCTGCCGGGGTCGGGCATCATCTTCGTCATCCCCGGCAGGAAGTCCGTGAACAGCTCGTGCACCTCGCGCACGAGCGGCCGCAGCACCCGGAACCGGGCCAGCGCGACCCCGCGCGCCGTGAGCCGGGCGCCGCGCTCGGCGAGCCGGTAGCTCCGCTCGCGCCCCTCGGTCCGATCGAAGATCCAATAGAGCACGAGCCCCATCTGCGAGAGCCACATCAGCTCGGGCAGCACATCCCGCAGATCCTCCGGCACCTTGGTCCTCGTACCGGCCAGCACGTCGCGGTGGACGCTGATGGCCTCCACGCGCGCGTGCTCCGACTCGGGGGAGAACGGGCTGAGCGGGCTGTCCGGGTCGGCGGCGTTCTTGAAGAACTGCACCGCGAACTCGTGGTACGGCGTGGCGATGTCCAGCCATGCCCGCAGCACACCGGCGAGCCGCGCCTCCAGGTCGCTCTCCCGCTCCAGGACCTCCCGGACCGCCACCTGGTGCTCGGCGGCGATCCGGTCGTAGAAGCCCTGGATCAGGTGCTCCTTGCCCTCGAAGTAGTAGTAGGCGTTCCCGACGGAGACCCCGGCCTCCTTGGCGATGGCCCGCATCGTCGTCTTGTCGTAGCCGCGTTCCTGGAACAGCCGCATGGCCGTTTCCAGGATCAGGGCGCGGGTCTGCTCGGACTTGCTGGGCGTACCGCCCTCTTCGCTGTTCGCGGGCACGACGCAGAGCCTAACCAGTGACGCGGGTGCGCTCAGGGGCGGCGTCCCAGCTCCGGCCGCTTGGTGTAGTCCGTGAACCCGAGGACGTTGCCCCACGGATCGGCGATCTCGACGGTCCAGCCGGTGGCCGTGGAGAAGGGCCCGTCGAGCAGCTCGAGGTCCGCGTTCCGCAGCTCCCGTGCCGCCACGCGCGCGTCCGGCACCTCCAGCCACAGGCGCGGGGCGGGCCACGGCGGCGGACGGTGCCCGATCCCCTCCTCCTGCCGGAGCAGGATCCCCGGGATCTCGCCGCCGGCCTTCAGTACCGCGATCCCGGCCTCCTCGTGCCGGACCGCCACCGCGAACCCGGCGCGCTCGTAGAAGCCGACGGCCTCGCCGAGGTCACCCACGGGCAGCAGGACGTTGTCGAAACCGAGCAGCTCGTACGACTCTTCATCTGACATGCCATCAGATTAGGTGCGGGGCCGGCGGTTGCCCCGCGGGCTTTCCGCGGGGTCACTCATTGGGCCGAGACGAGGGCCCTCGCGTCGGTACGCTGAGCCGTCTTCAGTGCCGTGTGGCGGAGGGGGCGGGAATGGTTCCGGGAACAGAGGCCTTCCTCGACGAGGTGCGAGTGGCTTTCACGGACGTCGCCGAGAGACTGGGCCTGAGCGGACCCGGCGAGGGGGAGCGGGACCGGCACCTCGCCGTCGCGACCTACACGGGTCCCGGCGTGCGGTACCGGATCGTCCTCGGCCTGTGGGACGGCGACGTCGAGATACACGCCTGCCGCGAGACGGGGCTGACCGAGTGCAAGGTCGGCATCGGCAGGCTGGCAGTCGCCGCGGGAGTGGCCGACAGCCCGGTCTCCTTCGGCGCCCGCAGTCTGCGGCAGCTGAGGAAGTCGCTGGCCGGACAGGTCCGTTACGTCGAGCTGGTGCATCCGCTGGTCTCCGGGGAACCGGAGGCGGCCGTCGCGCTGATGCGGGCCGCGGGGGCGCGGGAGTGGAGCAGGCCTGCCCTGCGGTGACGCCGGGCCCGTTGTCAGTGGCGGGTCGTACTGTCGGCGGCATGGGAATCGTGATGTTCGTCGACGAGACGACGAGCGGGAGCCGTAGCGACGGCTGGGGCCTGGAGATCGCCGAGGAGCGGCTCAGTGTGCGGGAGTTGATCCGGCGCCGGGTCTTCCAGGAGGTCGCCGAGTACAACGCCCGTACGCCGGAGGTCTTCCAGGGCCTGGTCCAGCCCGAGGACACGGAGCGCGTGCTGAACGGCTACGCCCTGCGCACGCCCCGTCGGATAGACCCCGAGAAGCAGTCCGAGCTGGCGCTGAAGGCGTTCGCCGGGAACGGGTTCCTGGTGCTGGTCGGCGACCGCCAGGTCACCGAGCTCGACGAGGAGATCGAGCTGGTGCTCGGCACGGAGGTCACGTTCCTGAAGCTCGTCGCACTGGTGGGTGGCTGATGATCGAGTCGCCCGCCGAGTACGCCCGGCTGGTCCGGGAGATCCTCGCCCTGATCAGTGCCGAGGACGCGGATCGCCTGGTGCCGGAACTGCTGGCGCTCGCCGAGATGGTCGACGACCACTGGGGCTGGGAGCACCGCAAGGTGATCGACGCCGTGCGGGGCGCCGACGAACGGTTCCAGGGACGGCTGGTGCATGTCCTCGCCGCCCGGTACCACGCGCTGGAGCCCGGCACGGGCGCGCGGCGCAGCATCGTCGCCCTGCTCGGCAATCTCGGGGACGTGCGGATGCCGGCCGAGGACAAGTCCCTCGACACCCGGGCCGCGCTGCTGAGCCTGTCGGCCGAACAGGACGTGCACTACGAGTGCGAGCAGCTGATCCGGCTGGCCGAACTGGAACTGGCGGACGGCCGGGAGCTGCCCGGCGAGTTCGTCGCCGTGGTCCGCCGCACCCACCTGACGCTGTGGAACGGCAAGGCGAAGCTGGGGCCCTTGGCTGCGCGGCTCAATCGCCCCGTCGTGAACCCCGGTGAGGCGTGGGCGGACCTGGCCCTGGCTGAGCTGCCCGAACTCGCCCCAGCCTGGGAGCAGTTGCTGGCCCACGCCGCCACCGCCAACGCCGCCCGCCCCTCCGCGAAGTGGGAGAAGGCCGGGCGGGCGCTGATCGAGGCCGTCGGCCCGGAGGAGGCGCGCTCGCGACTGGTGCCCTGGCTGCGACTGGTGGGCCGTCCCCGCACCCGCCCGCTCCTCAACCGGGGGTGGAGCGCCGACCCCAACGCGACCTTCGACCCGTTCAACGCCGATGCCCTGCGCGGCCTGGCCTGGCTCCTGTCCTTCCTGCCGCCGCACCCCGAGACCGCCCGCACCCTCGGCGCCCTCGTGGAGACCTCCCTGCGCAAGGTCCCCGGGCTCGGCCCGCGCAACCCCAAGGTCGCCAACGCCGGCGTCACCGCCCTCGCCCGCATCGACAGCGAGACCGCCCTCGCCGAACTGGCCCGGCTCGCCACCCGCGTCACCTTCAAGGGCACGCTCAAGCTGCTCGACGGGGCCCTGGACGCGCGGGCCGAGGCGAGGGGCCTCAGCCGCGAGGAGATCGAGGAACTGGCGGTCCCCGCCTACGGACTGACGGAGGTGGGACGGGCCGAGCACCGGCTCGGGGACGTCACGGGCCTGGTCGAGGTCCACGGCACCAAGGCGGTGCTGAGTTGGCGCAACGCGACCGGCAAGGCCGTCAGGAGCGTGCCGGCCGCCGTCCGCCGGGACCACGCCGACGACCTCAAGGACCTCAAGGCGGCCGTCAAGGACATCGACAAGATGCTCTCGGCCCAGAGCGAGCGCCTGGACCGCCAGTTCCTGGCCCGCCGCACCTGGCCCTACGCCGCCTGGCGCGAGCGCTGCCTCGACCACCCGCTGGTGGGCACCCTCGCCGCCGCCTCCTGTGGAAGGTGGACGGCAGGACGGTGGGCTACGCCGAGGGCGCCCTGCGCACACTCACGGACGACCCGGTGGACAGCGGCACCGAGGTATCCCTCTGGCACCCGGTGGACCACGAACCCGCCGAGATCGTCGCCTGGCGCGACTGGCTGGAACGGCACGGCATCACCCAGCCGTTCAAGCAGGCCCACCGCGAGGTGTACCTGCTGACGGACGCCGAACGCGCGACGGGCACCTACTCCAACCGCTTCGCCGCGCACTTCCTGCGCCAGCACCAGTTCCACTCCTTGGCGGGGGTCCGCGGCTGGCGCAACAAGCTCCGCCTCAGCGTCGACGACGAGGCGCCGCCGGCCGTCCGCGAGCTGCCCCAGTGGGGTCTGCGCGCCGAGTACTGGATCGAGGGCGACGGCGGCGAGCACTACCAGGACATCACCGAGTCCGGCAGCTTCCTGCGCCTGCGCACCGACCAGGTCCGCTTCTACCCGATCGACGCCCCGGAGAACTCGGCGCACTGCTGCGGCGGCGAGTACCGCATGTGGCTGCGCGACGGCCAGGACCCGGTCGAGGCTCTGCCCCTGGACTCGATCCCCCCTCTCGTCCTGTCCGAAGTCCTGCGCGACGTCGACCTGTTCGTCGGCGTGGCCAGCGTCGGCAACGACCCCACCTGGCAGGACGGCGGCCCCGACGGCCGCTTCCAGGAGTACTGGACGTCGTACGGCTTCGGCGAGCTGGGCCAGAGCGCGCAGACACGACGCATCCTCCTGGACCGCCTGATACCTCGCCTGGCCATCGCCGACCGCTGCACCCTGGAGGGCCGCTTCCTGCACGTGAAGGGCAACCGCCACACGTACAAGATCCACCTCGGCTCGGGCAACATCCTCCGCACCCCGAACGACCAATACCTCTGCATCGTCCCGAAGTCCAACGCGGCGGCCCAGCAGGCGGGTTACCTCCCTTACGAGGGAGATCGCATGCTGGCGGTCATCCTGAGCAAGGCGATGATGCTGGCGGCGGACACGAAGATCACGGACCCGACGATCCTGAGCCAGCTGTAGTGCGGGCCTTCACGCGTCGATACCGTCCCTGACGAGTTCCCGCGCCACCTCCGCCCGCGGTCCCGAGAGTTCGGCGGCGATGCGGCGGGCCCGTTCGGCGTCGGCCTTCACCGAGGCGGGCAGGGGCGGGCTGTCGAGCAGCAGGCGGCGTCGCAGATGCGTCGGCGGGTGCGTCGCGTCGACGCTGTGGCCGCGGCGGGCGCCCGCGCGGCGCTGGCGTTCGACTTCCGACTCGGGGACCGAGTCCATGTGACGGGTCAGCGCCTCCCACAACCCCTCGGCGTCCGCCGAGGTGGTCCGGCCCGACCCGCGCATACGCCTGCCGTTGGCCTCGCGATACAGCGTCGTCTCCACCGACTCGGTGACATGGAGGCGATCCATCAGCCCGACCGCGGCCTCGGTGGACCCGGCGCGGGCGGCCGCGGCGTCGGCGAGGTACTCACTGCGGCGGGCGGAGCTGGAGGTCAGCAGGTCGAGGAGCAGCACGAGGCCCCCGATGAGCGCGCGAGGCACGACGTACAGCAGGTTGACGAGCGCTTCCACCAACGTCGGCTCCTGGATGGGCGACAGGTAGTAGTGCCATGTCGTCAGCGACCTGTACGCCGTTCCCACGACCATCCCGTGCCGGGTGTCCCCGTGGGTGAAGTGGCCGAGTTCATGGCCCAGGAGAGCGATCCGCTGCTGTGGGGTCAGGACCTCCCACAACGGCAGCCCCAGCGTCAGCATCCGACGACGCAGACCGAGATGCGTCACGCTCGCGTTGGCCTGTGCGTCGACGACGACGATGTCCACGCTCCGGGTGCCCGGCAGGGCGGCGACTTCGTCGATCAGCGCATACAGTTCGGGCGCGTCGTCCCGGGCCAGGACGCGGGCGTGACCGGGCAGTCGGTTCAGACGTGGCCGGAGCGTCCAGGCCAGCGCCAGCAGGAGCAGACCGGGCACCATGCCGATGCCGCCCCAGCCACCGACCAGGAACCAGATGCCGCCCCCGGCCAGCGCGGCGGTCACCGCGTGCACCGTGAGCGCGATCGCATAGGCCAGCATCCCTGCCGCCGTACGTCCGTTCCAGTGCCGCTCGTCCCCGGTGCTCAGCTCGGTGACCAGCCGCTCACCGTGGCGCTGCGCCAGCCGGCGGCGCAGCCGCCCCAGCCCACCCTTCTCCTCGTCCGCCCCCTGCGGATCCACGTTCCAGTCACAGGCCGCGCACCACACGGTGAACCGGCGGTCGGCACGGATCTCCACCCCGCACTGCGGGCACGGCTGGACTGTCTGTTCCCCGGCGGCACGCATCGGCGCACCCTCCCCCTCCCGGCAGCCCCTCCCCAGAGGCTGCTGTGTACATGGCGAGGGCAGTGGATCACAGTCGCGCAGACCTGGCCAACTCGCCTGCCGAAGGCACCGCCGCAGGCTCAGCAGCCGTCCGTCCGACGCGTGGTCACGGCGATGTCGTCGAGACGGATGTCGTACGAGGACGGGGTCGGGTCGGCCTGGTACAGCTGCCAGCCGAGCTTCAGCTTGTCGAAAGCCGGGAACTCGAAGTCGTCGGTGGTGCCGCCGTGTTCCTTCGTGGACACGGTCAGGTCGGACTGCTCGACGCCGTCGAAGTAGACCGTGACCCGGTTGTCCGTCGCGTCCAGATGGAACTCGACGCACTGCCACGCACCGCCCACCGCCGGTGCGGAGGTCTTCCACGACGTCCAGTCGCCGGTGGGGCCGAGGTCGGAGCCGACGCCCCAGAAGTTGCCCCGGTCGGTGGGGGCGTACTGCCCGCCCAGGGGCCGGACGAGTGTGGGGGAGTCGGATCCGGACGCCTCGGCGATCGTCCAGTGCGCCCAGTCCGGGGCCGTCGGGAAGGCGTCCACCCGGACGCGCAGACGGGCCCAGTAGCTGTTGCCGGGGGCGGTCAGGTCGGGGAAGACGAGGAAGGCGCGGCCGTTGCCCTCGGTGTGGATCCGGAGTTCACGGCCGTGGCCCGTGCTGCTGGGGGCGACCGTCAGGGTGCCGTCGGCGGTGTCGGCGGTCCAGCCGTGGCCCTTCGTCACCGGGCCCAGGGGGAGACGGTCGAAGCTCTCCCGGGCGAGGGTGCCGTGCGGGGTGGGGGCCGCCGAGGAGGAGGCGGGGAGCGCGATCAGTACGGCCGCCGCGGCGGAGAGGGAGGCGGCGGCTTTCTTCAGGAAGGGCATGGGGCCAGTGTGCAACCGGCGTCGCACAAGTCCCAGGTGTCACAGGGGAGTTGGCTGGATCTCAGCCGCTCTTCGGCTGGCCTGCCTTCAGGATCTCCGTCACGTCGAGGGTGACCTTCGCGCCGATGGAGCCGGGGAGGGCGACGATCTCGCCGGGGGCGTGGACGCGGTGCGTCTCGTACGTGTCCTCAGTAGGGTCGGTGAGGACATGGAGGCGCTGATGTTCGCGGTCGACGATGACGTAGACCGGGATCTTCGCCTGGGCATAGGCAGTGACCTTGGCGCGCAGATCGTTCTGGTAGTTGCTGGAAGTCACCTCCAGGACGAAACGGAATGCGATCGGGTCGTAGCAGTTGTTCTCGACCAGGTGATCCTCGAAATCTGCGTCGACGACAACGAGATCGGGGATCGCATAGTCTTCGGCGCCAGCCGGGAGCCAGAGCCCCACTCCTTCGAGGACCTCGGTTTCGTCACCGTCCAGTCCGGCGGCGACAAAGGGGCGCCTCAACCGGGACAGAGCGCGGGCATGAGCACCGTTGGGGGGCGGCGACACGACGATCAATCCTCCGATGATCTCGACGCGGTACCCCGGATTGCGGTCCATGAGCCGGTTGGCCGCCGAGATCAGCGGACGGTCGTCACGGGGCCGCTCGACGGATGCTGCGGACATCGCGTGCCTCCCGTGGGCTGGTGTCGAGAGCATCATCGTAGGCCGACCACCACCGGTATGTCCTTAACGATCACGTTCGCCCAAACGGGTGTCCGCACGCCAGAAGGCCCCGCTCCCAACGGGAACGGGGCCCTCACAGCCGTACGAGAAGCCGTACCGGAATCGATCTCAGAACCGGCGCGTGATCAGCGCCTTCTTCACCTCGGCGATCGCCTTCGTGACCTCGATGCCACGCGGGCAGGCGTCCGTGCAGTTGAAGGTGGTGCGGCAGCGCCACACACCGTCACGGTCGTTGAGGATCTCCAGCCGCTGCTCCCCGGCCTCGTCGCGCGAGTCGAAGATGAAGCGGTGGGCGTTGACGATGGCCGCCGGGCCGAAGTACTGGCCGTCGTTCCAGAAGACCGGGCAGGACGACGTGCACGCCGCGCACAGGATGCACTTGGTCGTGTCGTCGAAGCGCTCGCGGTCCTCGGCGGTCTGGAGACGCTCACGCGTCGGCTCGTTCGTGTCCTTCGTGATGAGGAAGGGCATGACGTCGCGGTACGCCTGGAAGAACGGCTCCATGTCGACCACGAGGTCCTTGAGCACCGTCAGGCCCTTGATGGGCTCGACCGTGATCGGCTTCGCGGGGTTGATGTCCTTGATGAGGGTCTTGCAGGCAAGACGGTTCTTGCCGTTGATCCTCATCGCGTCCGAGCCGCAGATGCCGTGGGCACAGGAGCGGCGGAACGTCAGCGAGCCGTCCTGGTCCCACTTGATCTTGTGCAGGGCGTCGAGGACACGTTCCTTCGGGTCGATCTCCAGCTGGAAGTCTTCCCAGACCGCTTCCGCCGAGACCTCGGAGTTGAAGCGGCGGATGCGGAAGGTGACCGTGATGTACGGAGAGTCGGCGAAGCCGGGCTCGGGTGCGCCGGCCGCGTCCGCCTTGTCCAGGGTCGGGGTTGCCATCAGTACTTACGCTCCATCGGCTGGTAGCGGGTCTGGACGACCGGCTTGTAGTCGAGACGGATGGACTCGACGCCGTCGTCGCCCACCTCGCGGTACGCCATGGTGTGGCGCATGAAGTTGACGTCGTCGCGGTTCGGGTAGTCCTCGCGGTAGTGACCGCCGCGGGACTCCTTGCGCGCCAGGGCCGACACCGCCATGACCTCGGCGAGGTCGAGCAGGTTGCCCAGCTCGATGGCCTCCAGCAGGTCCGTGTTGAACCGCTTGCCCTTGTCCTGGATCGAGACGTTCAGGTAGCGCTCGCGCAGCTCCGCGATCTTCTCGACCGCCGTCTTGATCGTCTGCTCGGTGCGGAACACCATGACATTGGCGTCCATGGTCTCCTGCAGCTCACGCCGGAGCACGGACACCCGCTCGGTGCCCGTCGACGCGCGCAGCCGCTCGACCTGCCCGACCACGAGCGACGCCGGGTCCTCCGGCAGCTCGACGAAGTCCGCCGTCTGGCTGTACTCCGCCGCCGCGATACCGGCCCGGCGGCCGAACACGTTGATGTCCAGGAGGGAGTTCGTGCCCAGCCGGTTGGCGCCGTGGACCGACACACAGGCCACCTCGCCGGCCGCGTACAGGCCCGGGACCACCGTGGTGTTGTCCGACAGGACCTCACCCTCGACGTTGGTCGGGATGCCGCCCATGGCGTAGTGCGCGGTGGGCTGGATCGGGATCGGGTCCGTGTACGGCTCGATGCCCAGGTAGGTGCGGGCGAACTCGGTGATGTCCGGGAGCTTCGCGTCCAGCTGCTCCGGCGGGAGGTGCGTGAGGTCGAGGTAGACGTGGTCGCCCTCGGGACCGCAGCCGCGGCCCTCACGGATCTCCGTGTAGATGGAGCGGGACACGACGTCACGGGACGCGAGGTCCTTCATGACCGGCGCGTACTTCTCCATGAAGCGCTCGCCGTCCTTGTTGCGGAGGATGCCGCCCTCACCGCGGGCGCCCTCCGTCAGCAGGATGCCCATGCGCCAGATGCCGGTCGGGTGGAACTGGAAGAACTCCATGTCCTCCAGCGGCAGACCGCGGCGGTAGACCGCCGCCTGGCCGTCGCCCGTCAGCGTGTGCGCGTTCGACGTCACCTTGAAGAACTTGCCGGTGCCGCCGGACGCGTAGATCACGGCCTTCGCCTGGAAGACGTGGATCTCACCGGTCGCGAGCTCGTACGCCACGACGCCCGCCGACCGCTTGACGCCGTCGACCTCGGTGATCAGCTGGTCCAGGACGTAGAACTCGTTGAAGAACTCCACGCCCTCCTTGACGCAGTTCTGGTACAGCGTCTGGAGGATCATGTGGCCGGTGCGGTCCGCGGCGTAGCAGGACCGGCGGACCGGGGCCTCGCCGTGGTTGCGGGAGTGACCGCCGAAACGGCGCTGGTCGATCGTCCCGTCGGGCGTCCGGTTGAACGGCAGGCCCATCTTCTCCAGGTCGAGGACGGCGTCGATGGCCTCCTTCGCCAGGATCTCGGCGGCGTCCTGGTCGACCAGGTAGTCACCGCCCTTGACCGTGTCGAAGGTGTGCCACTCCCAGTTGTCCTCCTCCACGTTGGCCAGCGCGGCGGCCATGCCGCCCTGCGCGGCGCCCGTGTGGGAGCGGGTGGGGTAGAGCTTGGTGAGCACGGCGGTACGGCTGCGCTTCGTCGACTCGATCGCGGCGCGCATGCCGGCGCCGCCCGCGCCGACGATGACGGTGTCGTACTTGTGGATCTTCATCAGGAATTCCTCAGCCCCGCGCCTAGCGGATGTTCGGGTCGAAGGTGAAGATCACCAGCGTGCCCAGCAGGATGGTGAACACCGTGGCGGTGTAGAGCAGGCCCTTGAGCCAGAGCCGGGTGTTCGCGCGCTCCGCGTAGTCGTTGATGACCGTGCGCAGGCCGTTGGCGCCGTGCAGCATCGCGAGCCACAGCATCAGCAGGTCCCAGACCTGCCAGAACGGGGACGCCCAGCGGCCGGCCACGAAGGCGAAGCCGATCTTGGAGACGCCGCCGTCGAGCACCAGCTGGATCAGCAGGTGGCCGAGGACCAGGACGACCAGCACGATGCCGGACAGGCGCATGAACAGCCAGGCGGCCATCTCGAAGTTGCCCCGCGTGGACTTGGGGGTCTTCTTGGTGCGCTTGCGCGGGGCCTCGATGAGGGGGGCCGGGTTGTCGACGTCGTAGAGGGAATCGCCCTCGACGGGGCCGATACCGGACGCGGTCTTCTCGGTGATGGACATGCGCGTCAGCTCCCGAACAGTTCACGAGCGGCGTGACCGAGGACGGGGTAGATCGCCCCGATCATCAGCACGACCCACAGGCCTACGACCGTCCAGAGCATCTGCTTCTGGTAGCGCGGGCCCTTCGACCAGAAGTCGACGGCGATGACGCGCAGGCCGTTGAGCGCGTGGAAGAGGATGGCGGCGACGAGGCCGTACTCCAGACACGCGACGAGCGGGGTCTTGTAAGTGGCTACGACCCTGTCGTAGTCCTCGGGGGAGACACGGACGAGAGCGGTGTCCAGCACGTGAACGAACAGGAAGAAGAAGATGAGGACGCCGGTGACTCGATGAGCCACCCAGGACCACATTCCTTCCCGGCCGCGGTACAGCGTTCCAGCCGGCACGGAAGTCCCTCCGGGAGCGGGGATTGGGGCCGCCGGCTTGTGCTGTCGGCCTGGCCCGGCCGGGTACGGTCCACCGGCCCCCAGCATCGTAGCCATGCGCTGCCGCTGGGCTGAGCCGGGGTATCGCGGTGTGATCAAAGTGGCACGCGTTTGGGTGAGCGTTGGCGGGGTCTGGGGTGGTGTGTGTGGTTATTCACCGGGTGCGGTGCCGTTGTGGCGGGCCGCTCCCCGCGGCGCAACCGCCGATGTCACAGCCCCGCGCCGCCGAGGGCGTTCACCAGGCGTCCTTTGGCCAGGCGCCGCAGTTCCTCTGCCGCCACCACCCGTTCGTCCTCCGGATCGTTCGCCAAACGTGACCGGATTCCCGCCAGTACGTGGTTCAGGGCCTCGCCCGGAGGCAACCCGTCCAGGCAGATGACGAACGAATGGCCGAACTTCGCCTCGTATGCCGCGTGTGCCGCACTCAGGGCCATATGGGCAGCTTCGTACATTCCGTCCGGCAGTGCCGGCAGCGTCTCTCCCGCCAGGGCCTCCGACAGGTCGCCCGGCGACAGGTCGTACGCCGCCTCGTCGGACGCGGCCTGCAAGGAGTCCAGGTCCGGGTACGGGCGGTGGTCTGCCACCCGGCGGGCCCAGCGGAGGCTGCGGAGGCAGGTGAGAAGGAGGTGGTGGGCTTCTTCGGGGGACGCGGTGTTGAAGGCGTCCAGCAGAGTCGGCGACCGTGGGGCGCGGGTCTGCTCGGGCAGGGCCGGTATAGCGACTCGGCCGGGAAGGTGTGTGGGCGTCACGTGTGTTTCGGCAGGGGAAGCTGTGTGAGGTGTGGCGTTACGTTATCGAGAGTGGGCATCACGTGTCCGACGGACAACCGAATTTCACCCGAACGGCAGAGTTTCGGAACGTCGGGTGGACACTTCCGGCCACCCTTCCTGTCTAGGTTGGCGTAGTGAGCCAGCACAGGCGCCGGCCGTCGGCGGAGAAAGCACGGCAGACACGGCAGATGAGGACACGGGCGGTCGTCGTCGCGGCGGTGGCCGCGACCGTCTCCGCGGGGGTGGGGCTCGGACTGTGGGCCTCCGGGGACGACGGTGACGGCGGGCCCGCGGGATCCGCGCGGCCGACGTCCTCCGTCGGGGCCTCGGCGGCCTCGCCCAGCGCTTCCCGGGAGACGCCGAGTCCGTCTCCCACCCGCTCCTACCCCCTCTCGCGGAGCCCGCGCACGATTCCCGCCGTCCAGGCGCACACCCCGGCGCGGGGCCCCGGCTGGCGGCCGCAGCGCGGGGCGCGGGTCGTGGTGAGCGACGCGGAACTGGCCGGGGAGGGGCGGCTGGTCGCGGGTGAGCTGGGCCTGACGTACGCGGGGGAGCGGAGCGACGACAGGGACGGGGACCTGCGGCTGGCCCTCGACGACGGCGCAGGGAGCGGCCCGGAGTCGTACACCATGACCGTGCGCGGCGGGCGGGTCAGCATCAGCGGACCCGCCGACTCCGGGGTCTTCTACGGCACCCGCACCCTCAAGCAGGAGGTGCACGACGGCGGTACGGCGCCGGAGGGCGTCGTACGGGACGCGCCGGCCAAGGCGGTACGCGGGTTCTCCCTCGACATCGCGCGCAAGCACTTCACCGCGGGCTGGATCGAGGACCGGGTCCGGGAGCTGGGCGATCTGAAGTTCAACCAACTCCAGCTGCACTTCTCCGACGACCAGGGGTTCCGGATCGAGTCCGACTCGCACCCCGAGATCGTGTCCGCCCAGCACCTCACCAAGGCCGAGGTCCGGAAGATCGTCGAGCTCGCCGCCCAGCGGCACATCACCGTCGTACCCGAGATCGATTCACCCGGACACCTGGGTGCCGTGCTCGCCGCGCATCCCGAACTGCAACTGCGCAACGTCTCCGGCGTCGCCACCCGCGGCGCGATCGACATCTCCAAGGACGGGTCCGCCAAGATCGTCGACGATCTGCTCGACGAGTACGCCGGCCTGTTCCCCGGCGTGCCCTGGCACCTCGGTGGCGACGAGTACCAGGCGCTGGTGGTGAGCAACCCGGAGGCGTCGTACCCGCAGCTCGCCGCCGCCGCGAAGGAGGCGTACGGCTCCGGCGGGACCGTCGCCGACCTCACCACCGGGTGGCTCAACGACCGCGCCGACACCGTCCGCGCCCACGACAGGACCCCGCTGGCCTGGAACGACGGCTTCTTCCGGGGTACGTCCGTGCGGCCCGACGCCGGCATCCAGGTCGCCTACTGGACCGGCAAGGAGATCGGGGCGCGGGAGCCCGTGGAGTATCTGAGCGCGGGGCGCGAACTGATCAACTACAACGACGAGTTCCTGTACTACGTCCTCGGACAGCCCAACAACTTCGTGTACCCGACGGGGCAGCGGATCTACGAGCTGTGGACGCCCCGGGTGGTGCGCGGCACGCTCGCGGTCCCGGCGAAGTACGACGACCGGATCCGCGGCGGGTACTTCGCGGTCTGGTGCGACCTCGCGAACTCCCAGACCCAGGACCAGGTCGCGGCCGGCGTCCGGATGCCGCTGAGGGCCCTCGTCCAGAAGCTGTGGGACGCGGAGAAACCGGCTCTGTCCTGGACGGACTTCAAGGCGCTGGCCGATCGACTGGACTGAGGGCGGCGAGTGGACTTACGGCGCCGGCGAACCGTATCTTCCGCTTGCCGTGCGCGAGGCTCTGGGGAGGGCCGGTGCGGCGTTCCGTCATCTCAGTACTCGGGGGGACAGCCTCACCATGACCGAAGATCCGCAGGCCCAGCTCAACGCCGTACCGACCGCCTGGCTGCGGTCGCCGATCGGGCTCGGGTGGGCCGCCGTCGCGGGGCTCGGTGTCGTGATCGCCACCGATCTGTTCGCGGTCTGGGCGGACGTCGTCATGCGCGACGTGACCGGCGACCTCGCGAGCGGCGTGGCGGTCGGCGACCGCGCCGACCGTGCGGACCGGCTCTACTCCGTCGCCGGCACCGTTCAGACGGCGGCGCTGCTCACGACCGCCGTCCTGTTCGTGTGCTGGTTCCACCGGGTGCGGGTCAACGCCGAGGTGTTCCGGCCGGACGGCCACAGCAAGACGCGGAGCTGGGCGATCTGGGGCTGGATCGTGCCGATCGTCAACCTCTGGTTCCCGCGCCGGATCACGCTGGACAGCTGGGACGCCAGCAGCCCCTGGGGCGCGCCCCGGCCGCACGGGCTCGTCAACACCTGGTGGATGTTCTGGGTCATCTCGCTGCTCTCCGGACGGGCCGCGTCCCGCGCGTACACCAAGGCCGACAGTGCCGAGGAGATCCAGGACGCGGCGGGACAGATGCTGTTCGCGGACGTCGTCGACATCGTGGCCGCCGCGCTCGCCATCGCCGTCGTGCTGCGGCTGACACGGATGCAGAACGAGAAGGTCCGGCAGGGACCCGCCCCTGTCTTCGCCTGAGCGACCGGCGGCTGCATGGGCCGGCCCTTGTCCCGAGCCGAGGGACCGGTTCGGTTCCCGCGCTGCCGGGGCGGGTTCGCGTCTCCGTCCGAGGGGCTCGCCTCGTGTCGGCCTGGAGATCGGCCCCTCCCTGCGCCTGATGCGTGGGCCATCTTCGCTGCCGGGGGGGGGCGGGCCCGAGTCGCCGTCTGAGGGGGGCTCGCCCCGGTCTCCGCCTGGGGATTCGGCCCCTGCCTCCACCCAAGGGCCGCTCCCGTTCTCGCCTCCGCCTGACGACCTGCTCCCGTTCCTGCGCGACGGGCCTGTCCCCGTTCCCGACTGGAGGGTCGGCCCCCGCCCTCGCCTGATGGGTCGGTCCTTGTGCACGTCTGATGGGGCGGATTGTCCGATACGGCTGCGAACTGCCGTGCGACTGTGGTGTATTCGGCCCCGAGCCGCAGCCGAGACGCCGGGGGGAGCCGGGAATGGGCTACTGGGGGTATTTCGTCGTGGGCCGCAGTGAGCGGCCGCTCGGGGAGTTGGACGCGCTGGCGGGGGCCGAGGGGCTGAGCCTGCGGGCGGAGGCGTCCGGGGGATGGCAGGTGTGGGAGTACCCGAGCGGGGAGGGGGACGTCGGGTCCATGAACTCCCTGGCCCGGGAGACCGGGGCGCCCGCGCTCTTCGGGTACGTGATGGACAGCGACTGTGTGGTCGTGGAGGCGGCCGGGCCGGAGAGCGGGGCGTGGACGACGTGTCTGGGGCGGGCCGCGATGGCCGAGTACATCGGCGCCGACGAGGAGGGCCTCACGCTGGAGGACTACTTCCTGGAGCCCCGGGACGCCGCCGAACGGGCCGTCTCCTGGGCCGAGGAGGCCGGGTACGCCGTGACGGCCGAGGGGGTGGTGGAGGTGCTGACCGCGGACCCCGACCCGTTGGCCGAAAACCTGTTCTTCCGACTGCTCGACCGACTCGCCGTGGTGCCCCTGTGACACTCCCGCGCCGTCGCACGCAGTAAGGGGAAGTGCGGGCTCCGTCAGGGAAACCGCAGGCGAGGGAGGCGTGGATGAGTCTGGTGGAGCTGATCGCTCAGGCCGACGAACGCGGACTGGCCGCCAGCGGGTTGGCTTGTTTGGACCGGTGCGTGCCCCTGCTGGGCGGTGACGACGAGCTCCTGAGACCGCTCTGGGCGAGCCTCGCCGACACCGGCGACTGGGGCGCGGGCCTGGAGGTCGCGCGCGGCAAACTCGGGGGCGGGGAGGACGCCGCCGAGGACGCGGCCGCTCTGCTCGCCCGCCGGATGCTCGACGCCGCGCCCGCCACGCCGGACGCCGCCGAGGTGCGGGTGTGGGCCGACGCCTGCTCCGTCGCCTCGCTCCAGATCCACCGGCTGCTCGACCCCGCCGCCGACGACGCCCCGCTCGACGCCCGTCGTGGAGGCCGCACGGAGGGCATGCCCCCGCTCGTCGCCGCCGAACTGCGCCGCCAGGTCATCGTCCTGGAGGTACTCGCCGGGCACGGCACGGCGGGGTTGCGGCGGGCGCTGGAGGTGTCGGTGGAGGGGCGGCGGGTGTTGCGGGCGGTGGTGTCGCGGCGGGCCCGGGGGCGGAGTTGATGGCCTGAAGGGTGAGTGGGTCGGCCACTCGGCCGCCCAGCCATCCGGTCAGTCCGCTGCGGTGAGGCTCGGTGGGTCGGCCACTCGACCACCTAGCCACCCAGCCACCCGGCCACTCAGCCACCCGACCGCAACGAGGCTCAGAGGACCAGCCACTTCACCACCGCATCGCCGTACTGCGCCGTCTGCCCGTAGAACGCCGTGAGATCCCGATGGGCCGCCGCGAACACGCCGCGCAGTTCCGGCTCCGCGTCCTGGCCGTCGTAGGGCTTCAGCAGGTCGGCGCGCGCGTTCCGCCACAGGTCCTCGAAGTCGGCGGTGGCGAGATAGGCGGCGACGCGGTTCGTCTGGGCCGCGGTGAGCAGCAGGAACGGCGGTGACGACGGGTCGGGGTGCGCTATCGGCCGGCCCCCCGTGACCACCTGTGTGTGCGGGCCCTCGCCGGTCAGAGCGTCGGCGTACAGGCGCTCCTGGTCGAGGTAGCCGCCGTCCAGCACCTCCTCCCGGTGGCGGCCGATCCGCACCCGTACGGCGTCCCAGTCGTCCTCGAAGAGCTTCTCCAGCCAGGCCGGGCTGTTGCGCAGTGCGGCGGGCGGAATGGCGCGGAAGTGGAAGTACATGCTCATCAGTGACAGGAGCGCACGGGGACGGCGAACCGTCACTCCCGGGCAAAACGCGCACTTGGGAGCGGTCTGTGCCCGTCGTGGGGCGGAGGTGGGGCGGTCCTGCGCCGGTATCGGGAATCGGGCCGCAAACGGGTGACGAACCGGCCGCGCCGCACGCTCATGGGGATGTGACGACACATGTGACGACACAGCAGATGACCAGGCCCCCGGCGGCGGCGAAGCCGATGCGGTGGGCGGCGGACGCGGTGGCGACGATGCGCGAGGGCGCGCGGGTGCGGCTCGACTACTCGGCGCAGAGTCTGTGGCGCGTCGACCGGATGGTCGAGGACCTGCGCCGCGAGGGCACGCCGTACGACGCCGTCGAAGCGGTGTTGCGCGGCTTCGGCGCGTACGCGGGTGAGGTGATCGCCCGTCAGTCCGGTGCCGAGTGGTGGACGAGCGGGGGTGACCACTGGATCCGTACGCCCGACGGGCTGCTGTGGGATCCGATGGACGAGGCCCGGCGGTGTTTCGCCGGGCACGGGTCGCTGCGGCTGCTGTGCCGGGACGCGACGGGTGCCGCCCGGCCGTGAGGGCCGGTTCCCGAGCGGCGTCCTGAGACGGCCGGGGCCCCGGGCAGTGGGCGGGGTCCCGGCCGTCGTTCCGGCGGTTCCGGTGCCTTACGGCGCCAGCACCTGGCCCAGCCGCGCGTCCGTCGGTGTCGCCAGTGTGGTCCTGCTGTAGATCACCGCGTCCGCGTACCCGAGGCCCCTGCTGTTGCTCGGCAGGTGCAGGAGGATGCCGTCGCCGGCGTCCTCGTTGTCGGCGCCGAAGGTGAGGTCGGCGCGGCCGTAGCCGGAGAGGTCGGTCAGGGAGACCGAGGAGCCGAAGCGGTCGTCGGTCTCGGTCGACCCGGGGATGCCGGAGGTGTCCTGAGAGACCGCCACCGAGCCGGCGCCCGTGAGCCCCGACGCCGTGCCCTTGACCAGGATCGCGTTGCCCGCGTTGGTGCGGTTCACCCCGTCGCGGACGAGGTCCTCGCCCGGGGCGCCCGCGAGGACGTCCGCGTAGCCGTCGGCGTCGTAGTCGCTGACGGAGACCGAACTGCCGAGCGCGTCGCCGGACTCGTTGCCGCCGGGGACGGACGCCGTGTCCTGGTGGATCACCGTCATGCCCGTGGTCGTGAAGCCGGTCGACGTGCCCGGCACCATCGTGATCTGGCCGCCCGACTTCCCGCCGGACTCGGCGGCGACCGGCTGGCCGATGACGATGTCGTCGTAGCCGTTGCCGTTGACGTCACCGGCGGCGATGGACCGGCCGCCCTTGACGGAGATCACGCCGGCCTTGGTCAGTCCGGTCGCCGAGCCCGCGAAGCGGACCACGCGGCCGATGGAGCCGGTGTCGCGGTAGTTGAGGGCGACGTCCGCATAGCCGTCCCGGTTGAAGTCGCCCGTCGCGGCGTCCAGGTAGGCGACCGCGCCGGTGGCGGAGGTCAGCGTGCCGTACGTGTACTTTCCGGCGCCCAGTCGCGCGTTCCAGTTGCCGCCCTTGCCGGTGCCCGCCGAGAAGACGTCGGCCTTGCCGTCGCCGTCGAAGTCACCGACGGCGACCGTCGAACCGAGCTTGGCACCGGCCGCCGTGACACCCGAAGTGGTGTACGAGAAGCCGGTGTTCAGCGCCGGTCCGTACATCACCGTGACGTTGCCCCGGTCGGCGTTGCCGCTGGTGTCGTCCTCGCCGGGGGAGCCGACGGCGAGGTCGGCGTAGCCGTCGCCGTTGACGTCGCCCCAGGCGGCCGAGGTGCCGAAGGCGTCACCGGTCTCGGAGGAGCCGGGGACGCCCGCGCTGTTCTGGGTGAGGGTCACCTTCGACGCCGTGACGGGTCCGTCGACGCTGCCCGGGATCACCTTCACCGCGTTCGCCTTCGGTACGCCCGTGACCAGGTCGGTCACGCCGTCCCGGTTGTAGTCGGAGGTGGGGAGGGCGTGCGAGATGCCCGGCGTCTTCGCGAGCGTGGCGATCCTCGGCAGCTTCGCGTAGAGGTTGGCGCCGGGGCAGGCCGTGGCGTTGGTGTCCCGGTGCCCGAAGACCCGGGGCAGCGTGATCGAGGAGCCCTTGGCGACCTTGTTGCCGTCGATGCCCGCGTCGCTGCCGGAGACCAGGGTGACCTTGCCGGTCGGGTCGATGCCGTACATCCCGAACTTCCACGCCACGATCCGCGCGATGGCGTCGAGCGCGGCCTTGCTCGGCCTGGCGCTCTCGTAGTTGCCGATGTACGAGATGCCGACCGTGTTCGTGTTGAACCCGATGTCGTGCGCGCCGGTCACCGGCAGGTCCATGCCGCCGCTGCGGCCCTCGAAGATCTGGCCGCACTTGTCGACGACGAAGTTGTAGCCGATGTCGTAGTAGCCGCGCGTGAAGTGCTCCTGCTGGATGGAGCGCAGCCGGGCCCGGGAGTCGGCGCAGGACAGGGTGTTGTCGCTGTCCATGCCGGTGTGGTGGATGACGGCGGCCTTGATCTCGGTGCCGTAGCCGGGTGTGCCGTCGTAGTCCGTGGACGCGCCCCACTCGGCCTGGGTGATGATCGGCGGCTTCACGACCGTGGAGGCGCGCGGGGCCGGGACGGTGGAGGTGGGGGAGGGGGACGCGGAGGGGGAGGCCGACTCCGAGGGAGTGCCGCTCGGAGTCTGTGTGACCGTCGCCGTCGGGCCGGCCGTGGGGGTGTCGGTCGCCGTCGGCGTGCTCGTCGTCACCGCCACGGGTGTCTGGGTCTCGGCCACGAACGCCGCCGGTTCCACCCCGCTGCTCTCAGGATCCGTACCGGGGTCGAGGAGCTTGACGTCCATCCCGGCCGGCTGCCCGCCCGCCTCCGTGCCGTCCGCGTTCACGACCCGCACCTCGACCCCGTCGGAGTCACCGGTCCACAACGACTCCGTACCGCCCCGCAGCGCGGCCCGCTCACCCTCGGCGCCGTCGGCCTGGCTCGGGTCGTCCTGGAGTTTCTGCCAGCCCGACCACTTGCCCGACTCGGCGTCCCGGGTGCGCACTTCGGCCGTGCCCGGGGACTTCGCGTCGGGGTTGTCCCAGGTGACGAGGACCGCGCTGAACCGGTCCGTCTCCCGCCGGTCGAGCCCCTTGCGGCCCGCGCCCTCGCTCTGGAGCCTGAGCGTGTGGACGGCCGGCTCACGCCCCCCGGCCTTGCTGTCGGACTGCGCTCCCGGATCGGCCATGGCGTACGTGGCGATGCCCGCGCCGCTCAGCAGAACGGCCCCGGCGGTCAGCCAGGCCCGTCTTCTGAGACTGAGCGGTCTGTACGCACGGCTGTTGCGAGGACTCAAGAATCCCACCCCTGAAAGATGAACACGGTCGTATCGGCCGCCACTTGGGCAGCACCTACAGACAGCGCGCAGCTTTGGCCAAACATCACGCGTCCCGTGACCGGGACGTACGAGAAAACAGAAGGTTGCACGGAGTCTGTGAGACATCTGTGTGGGAAGAGCCACGCCCGTGACCCGTGATGTTCCCGGGGCGGCATCCGCTGGGACAGCGGGGAGTGCAAGCCGAACGAAGGGGTGGGGCCCATGGAGAAGCAGGCCGAACGGGTGCCGTGCGCGAGCGGGATGCGGGCGCGGGCGGCGGAGTTCGTCGCCCGGGTCACCGCCCGCAACCGGCTGCCGCTGGACTACTCCGTGGCCAGCCTGCGGGTCGTCGACTTCCTGGTCGACGGGTTGCGCAAGGGGGGCGCCGACCGGGAGCGGGTGAGCGGGCCGCTGCTCGCGCTGGGCGCCTACGTCGGTGAGGTGCTGGTGCGCCGGGCGGGCGCGGTGTGGGTCGATCTGGACGAGGCGCAGCGCGGGTACTTCGGTCAGCCGGTCGGCGTCCGGATGCCCGACGGCCGGGTCTGGAACCCCCTCGGCAAGGTCCTCAACCGCTTCGAGGCGGGCGGCCCCGAGGAGTCCCTGCAGACCTTCTATCTGACGCTGCACGGGCGGGCCCGGCGAAGGAGCGCGGCGTGAGGCGGACCATCGACGTCGCGTACGGCATGGGCTGGGACGCCGGGTCCGTCCTCGGCCCGATCGGTCCCGAGGAGGCGGCGGCGCGGGACGCGGCGGGGCAGCCGTACGCCGTCGTACTGCGGGAGACCGGTGGCGCCGAGGCCGTCGTGGCGCAGGTGGCGCGGGCGCGGAACCACCTCGGCGTAGCCGTGTACGACGCCCAGGGGCGGCGCTTCCTGGAGGTCGACCTGCGGCAGCTGGACGCGGACCGGCTCTTCCTGCGGCGCCGGAGTGCGTGGGTCTACCCGGACGACCTGGCGCCCGAGTTCGCGCCGGACGCGGGGCGGGTCACGGTGTCGCTGTGGCCGGACGGGCGGGGCTCCGAGGTCGTCGAGCCACAGGGCGACAAGGGCGGCGCGCGGCACACGACCGCCAAGGTGCCGGACGAGCAGCGGTGGTTCGAGGTCCCCCGGTTCGGGTGCTGGGAGCGGCTGTTCGCGCCGCTGGGCATCGAGGGCGCGGACCGCGTCGAGCTGCGGGAGATCACGGACGTACCGCAGGGGGCGGCCGTCGAGCCCAACTGGCGGGCGCCCGAAGGGATGCGGCCCGGGCATCTGGCCGAACTGTTCGTCGCGGGCACCCGGTTCTCCTCACCCGACGGCGAGTACACCGTGCGCGAGCCGATCGAGGCGGGGACGCTGCTGCTGCCCAGCGGGCGGCTGGTGGCGAAGGACCCCACGTACGGGGCGAGCGACGAGGACTCCGGGTTCACCGCGACGGTGGCGCCCGGGAGGTACCCGGTGCAGATCGCCCGCGCCGCCGCGAGGTTCGAGGAGTACGTCGCCGCGCGCGTCCTGGTCCGCGACCGGCCGACCGTCCGCTGGGAGGCCGCGCTGCTCGACGGGCAGGACGAACGGCTGCTGGGCGAGGGCGAGTTCTACGGCTTCGGGGTCGACGCCGGTACCGCCGCCTTCACCGACGCCACCGCCGCCCCCGACCTCGGGCGCCGGTACTGGGACGGCCTCGTCGCCGGTACGCAGGAGGAGGACGCCCACGGTGTCGCGGTCGTCGACGACCCGGCGAACGGCACCAACCTCGTCGCCTACCCGAGCGGCCGGGGCGACGGCTCCTACCCGGTGTGGGTGGGCCGGGACCGGGAGGGCGAGGTCACGTGCTTCGTGGCGGACATGCTGATCCTGCACCGGGCGGAGCCGAGCACGGCGCAGGCCCGCACCTGACCAGGCCGTGGACGCGGCGGACCGGGGAAGCCCGCCGCGTCCACGGCCGTCCCCGCGACACGCGGGGCGCAGTGACACATTTGTGGCGTCCGGCGCTGTTGACCGTGGGGGGACTCCCCGCAGGGGGGCGGTCGGGCAGAACGGTGCCGGACCGCCACGAAACGGTACGGACGAGGACAGTTCTTGGGTCGAGGAGGGGAACCCCGCCGCGTGCAGGCGTACGACGGGGAGCTTGGCGCGGCCGTCGCGCGGGCCCAGGAAGGTGACGAGGCCGCCTTCGCGGTCGCGTACCGGCTCGTGCAGCCCGGCCTGCTCGGCTACCTCCGCGGGATCGTCGGCGACGACGCCGAGGACGTGGCCTCCGACGCCTGGCTGGAGATCGCCCGCGACCTCGGCCGGTTCAAGGGCGACGGGGCCGGCTTCCGCGGCTGGACCGCCACCATCGGCCGGCACCGGGCGCTGGACCATCTGCGCCGGCTGAAGGTACGGCCCCGGTCGGCGGCGCTGGAGCAGGACGTACTGGATCTGCCGGGCCCGCACAGCACCCACGACCAGGCGTTGGAGTCCATCTCCACGGACCACGCCCTGGAGCTGGTCCGGGGCCTGCCCCGCGATCAGGCGGAGGCCGTGCTGCTGCGGGTGGTCGTCGGCCTCGACGGGCCCGCCGCCGCCCGCGTCCTCGGCAAGCGGCCGGGCGCGGTGCGTACCGCCGCCTACCGGGGTCTGAAGCGGCTGGCTCAGCAGCTGGGCGTCGAGAGTGTGACGGATGACGATCCCCGGACGCTGGGGGAGTCGAAGTAGTGAAGGACGACGACGGCGACAGGCCGGACAGGGACAGGGACAGGGACGGGAACGGGCATGGGTGAAGGGCGGAGCGGCGGCGGGGTCCCCGGCCGTCGGCATGTGCACCCTGGCGGTACCGGTTCCCCGGACGCCGACGGGGCCGACGGCCTGGAGGCGCTGCTCGCCGCCGCCATGCGCGGGGACGCCGGCCCGCGCGAGAACCCCGCCGGTGCCGAGGGCGAGCGGCAGGCCGTCGCCGCGTTCCGGGCCGCCCGCGACGCCGGGGCGCACCGGGCCCGCACCCGCCGCCGGGACGACTGGCGGCCCCGGGAGCAGCGCCGGCTGTCCCGTTCACTGCGCACCACGCTCTCCGTGTTCCTGGCCAGCCTCACCCTCGGCGGCGTCGCGTTCGCCACGATCGGCACGGACGGCACGGGCGGCTCGTCGCCCGAGGCCGAGAAGAAGGACCCGCCCCGGCCGCAGACATCCGCCCCGGTCCGGCCCCCGGCCACCACCGCCCCCGCCACCGAAAGCCCCTCCGCGCGGCCCGACCGCCCGGTCACCGCGCAGGACACCGAGGCCCACTGCCGCGCCTACGACAAGGTGCGGGGCCGCGGCAACGCACTGAACTCCACGGCCTGGCAGCGGCTCGTGGAGGCGGCGGGCGGCGAGGGGAACGTCGCGCGGTACTGCGCGGACCAGCTGGCACAGGGCGAGAAGGCGGACAAGCCCGGCAAGAGCGAGAAGAACGCCGACGACACGGCCGGCAAGAAGAAGCAGTAGCCCGGCAGGACCCCGCGGCCAAAGCAACGGCCGGGGCCGCCACCCCCCACAGGAGAGGCCCCGGCCGTCGCGCGGCACGGGCCGCGCGGCGACCCGTACTTCCTACAGCGCCATGGATGCGTTTTCTGTCACACCCGGGGAGTACCCGCCCCATCACGAGGTAGTTGCATCCTGTACGGACATGGACGAGCAGCGGTTTCAGGTCGTAACGTGCCTTTCGCGCCGAGCGCGGAAGCGAGAGATCACCGCAATCGCAGGCGGCATCGGGGCCGCGACCATCTACTGAGGAACCATGCGTGCTGGGGGATGACGCGGAGCTGACCGCCGCGGTGCTTGCGGCACAGGACGGGAACGAGACCGCGTTCCGGACTGTGTACCGCGCCGTGCACCCACGGCTGCTCGGATACGTCCGGACGCTGGTCGGCGACCCGGACGCCGAGGACGTCGCCTCCGAGGCATGGCTGCAGATCGCCCGGGACCTCGAGCGGTTCAGCGGGGACGCGGACCGGTTTCGCGGCTGGGCCGCCCGTATCGCGCGTAACCGCGCCCTGGACCACATACGTATGCGCGGCCGCCGCCCCGCCATCGGCGGCGACGAGACCGAGCTGACCGGGAAGGCCGGCGAGTCCGACACCGCGGGCGAGGCCATGGAGGCCCTGGCCACCGACAGCACCCTCTCCCTCATCGCCCGTCTTCCGCAGGACCAGGCCGAGGCCGTCGTGCTGCGGGTGGTGGTGGGCCTCGACGCCAAGACCGCCGCGGAGACGCTGGGCAAACGGCCGGGGGCCGTACGGACCGCCGCGCACCGGGGTCTGAAGAGGCTCGCCGAACTGCTCGGCGGCGATCCGGAAGCGGACGGCGTGCTCGACGCGCTCCCGCCCCAGCGAGAACCGCACACTCGTGCGGTGACGTCCGCGAGTGTGACGCATATGCGTCCGCGGACGCAGAAGGACATGTGATGGCCGACAAGCAGTACGGGTGGCTGGACCGCGAAACGGCGGAGCGTTTGCTGCGCGGCGAGTCACTGGACAACGCTGTCGACCCCGCCGACCGCGACGATGCTGAGCGCCTCGCCAAGACCCTCGGCACGCTCTCCGTCGAACCCCCGATGAGCAGCGCCGAATTCCCCGGCGAGGCCGCCGCCCTGGCCGCCTTCCGCACGGCACACGCGAACCGCGCGACGGCTGGCGCCACCTCCGGCCACGCCTCCTCCGCCGACACCGGGCTCATCCGCATCGGCGCCCCCGGCCACCGCGCCCCGCGCCCCCGGCGGACCGTGCGGGTCGGGCTGGCCGCCGTGGTGGCGTTCGGGATGGTCGGTGGAGTGGTGGCCGCGGCGGCGACCGGAATGCTGCCGACACCGTTCGGGGACGCCGAACCGCGGCCCGGAGCCTCGGTGTCGGCCGCCGTCACGCCGGACCGTCCGCTGGTGTCGCCGACGCCCGACGGCGCCGCGAAGGACGAGCCGACACCCGACGGCTCCGTCGGCGCCTCCCCCGATCAAGCCGCCCCGCGTACCGACGACGCGGGCGGCGCTCCGAGCGCCGACCCCGACGGCCACGGCCGGACGGGCGGTTTCGGCTCCTCATGGGACGGGGCCCGGTCGGCCTGCCGCGACATCCGCGACGGCCGGCGGCTGTCCACCGACCGCAGACGAGCCCTGGAAGGGCTGGCGGGCGGCTCCACGCGCGTGTGGAAGTACTGCAACGACGTCCTGAAGACCTCCGACGGCCAGGCCCGCCGGGAAGACGACCGCAAGGACTCGGACAAGGACCAGGACGGTCCGGGCAGTGACGACGACAGCCACCACGGGGTTTCCGGCGGCAACGGCCACGGCAACGGCAACGACCACCACCAGAACGGGGGCCTCGCCACCCCCTCGCCGTCCCCGTCGGACGACGCCACGCTTCAGCCGAAGCGGGCCGCCGCCGTTCCCGAACCGTCGCCCAACCCGTCGTACTCCGCCCTGTGACCTGCGTTTCCCCAGGCTGCCGAACTTTTTTCGCGACCGGTGTGACATTTTCGGCCGCGGTGGCGCTGAGATGAGTGAGCCGACTGGTCATCGGCCGTCGCACAGAGCCGGGGTTCCCCCCGTACTCACGGCTCGTGCACCTCGGCGCGGGCGGGACACGTTCCCCCGGTCCCGCCCGCGCCCCACACGTCACCAGTGCACGACGACCTTGTCGCCGTCGCGGACCTCGTCGAACAGCTCCGCGATCACCGCCTCGTCCCGCACGTTGACGCAGCCGTGCGAGGCGCCCGCGTAACCCCGGGCCGCGAAGTCGGACGAGTAGTGCACCGCCTGGCCGCCGCTGAAGAACATCGCGTACGGCATCGGTGAGTCGTAGAGCGTCGAGACGTGGTGGCGCGACTTCCAGTAGACGCTGAACACGCCTTCCCTGGTCGGTGTGTACTCCGAGCCGAACCGCACCGGCACGGTGGTGACGGTCCGCCCGTCCACCATCCAGCGCAAGGTGCGGCTCGACTTGCTGATGCACAGCACCCGGCCGGTCAGACAGCGCGCGTCCGGCTTGTCGGCCGGCTGCCCGCCCATCAGATACAGCTCCCACTTGCCGGGCTCATGTGTCATCCCCAGCAGCCGCTGCCAGGTGACGGCGTCGGTCTCGCCGGTCTTCGGCAGCCCGCGCTTGCCCTGGAACCCCTTGACGGCCTCCTCGGTCGTCCCGTCGTACGTCCCCGTCGGCCCCTCGAAGATCCAGGCCACCTGTCGCAGCCGGGCCTGCAGCTCACGGACGTCACGGCCGGTGTCGCCGGGGGAGAGGAGCACCTTCGGCGGGGCCTTCGTCGGCTCGGCGGCGGGCTTGTCGTCCTTCGCGCCGGCCGAGGAGGAGGGGGAGCTCTTGGGCAGCTCGACCCGCACCGGGCCCTTCCCGTCGCCCTCGGACGCCTGCACGGTGCAGCCGCCCACGGCCGCCACCGCCACCAACGCGGCGATCACTCTCCTCATGCCCTCTGTACGCATGTCCGCCCCCGCCTTCTCACCACTCGTGTCACCAGAGATGGCTTCCCGCGGATGACTGGTTGCGAACGGCACGGCATGGTGGTGAACAACCGGCGAGTGATTTCTCAGCGGGAGGCGGCACACCATGGCGCGCGAGTCGGAGTCCGGACTGCCCATCGAACCGGTCTACGGCCCCGGGGCCCTGGACGGCTGGGACCCCGCGGAGAAGCTGGGCGAGCCGGGTGCGTATCCCTTCACCCGTGGCGTCTACCCGTCGATGTACACGGGCCGCCCCTGGACCATGCGCCAGTACGCCGGCTTCGGTACGGCTACGGAGTCCAACGCCCGCTACCGGCAGCTGATCGCCCACGGCACGACGGGCCTGTCGGTCGCCTTCGACCTGCCGACCCAGATGGGCCACGACTCGGACGCCTCGATCGCGCACGGCGAGGTCGGCAAGGTGGGGGTGGCGATCGACTCGGTCGAGGACATGCGGGTGCTGTTCGACGGGATCCCGCTGGACCAGGTCTCGACGTCGATGACGATCAACGCGCCCGCGGCCCTGTTGCTGCTGATGTACCAGCTGGTGGCGGAGGAACAGGGCGTGCCGGCGCGGCAGCTGACGGGCACGATCCAGAACGACGTGCTGAAGGAGTACATCGCGCGGGGGACGTACATCTTCCCGCCCAAGCCCTCGCTCCGGCTCATCGCCGACATCTTCAAGTACTGCCGGACCGGGATCCCGAAGTGGAACACCATCTCGATCTCCGGCTACCACATGGCGGAGGCGGGGGCCTCGCCCGCGCAGGAGATCGCCTTCACGCTGGCCGACGGCATCGAGTACGTCCGCACGGCGGTGGCGGCCGGAATGGACGTCGACGACTTCGCCCCGCGTCTCTCCTTCTTCTTCGTGGCCCGTACGACGCTCCTGGAGGAGGTCGCCAAGTTCCGTGCGGCCAGGCGTATCTGGGCTCGTGTGATGCGGGACGAGTTCGGCGCGAAGAACTCCAAGTCCCTCATGCTGCGCTTCCACACCCAGACCGCCGGGGTGCAGCTGACGGCCCAGCAGCCGGAGGTGAACCTCGTCCGGGTCGCCGTCCAGGGCCTCGCGGCGGTGCTGGGCGGCACGCAGTCCCTGCACACGAACTCCTTCGACGAGGCGATCGCGCTGCCGACCGACAAGTCGGCGAGGCTGGCCCTGCGTACCCAGCAGGTCCTGGCGTACGAGACGGACGTGACGGCGACGGTCGACCCGTTCGCCGGGTCGTACGTCGTCGAGAGGATGACCGACGACGTGGAGACGGCCGCCCTCGGCCTCATGCGCAGGGTCGAGGACCTCGGCGGCGCGGTGGCGGCCATCGAGCACGGCTTCCAGAAGAACGAGATCGAGCGCAGCGCGTACCGCATCGCGCAGGAGACGGACTCGGGCGAGCGGGTCGTCGTGGGCGTCAACCGCTTCCGGCTCGACGAGGAGGAGCCGTACGAGCCGCTCCGCGTCGACCCGGCCATCGAGGCCCAGCAGGCCGAGCGGCTGGCCCGGCTGCGCGCCGAGCGTGACCAGCGGGCGGTGGACTCGGCCCTGACGGCCCTGAAGAAGGCCGCCGAGGGCGAGGACAACGTCCTGTACCCGATGAAGGAGGCGCTGCGGGCCCGGGCCACGGTCGGCGAGGTGTGCAACGCGCTGCGGGAGGTCTGGGGGACCTACGTTCCGGCGGATGCGTTCTAGCGGGCGACGCTCCCTTTCAAGTTCGATTTCATGTTCGATGGCGGCTGCGGGTCGGTGGGGGCTGGTCGCGCCCGCGCGGCGGAGCCGCATATCGATACGGCCCCCGTGCTCCTACAGGCCCGCTGCCGTCAGGTACTCCCGCAATCCGCTCGGCGTCTCGCCCGCCCAGCCCACATAGCCGTCCGGGCGTACCAGGAACAGGCCCGTCCCGTACGAAGCCTGCGTGTCTCCCTGTACGACCTTGATCGCCTCCGGCACCCCCGGCGCCTCGCCGCCCACCGCCACCAGCGTCCAGTGCGGCCCCCGGAACGCGTCGAAGAGCCGCGTCCCGCCCAGCAGCCCGTCCGGTGCGCGATCGCCCGCCCGTACCCCGGTCGCCGCGGCCCTCGTCTCCCGGGTGAGGGAGGAGTCCCGGTACCCCAGCCCCAGCTGACGGGTCGCGTCACCGCGCCGGGTCTCCCCGCGGTGGACGCTCGCCGACAGGCCGAGCATGTCCGCGGCGATGGGGCGCCGCTCCTCCTCGTAGCTGTCCAGCAGCGTCGCCGAGGCGCCGCCCCGCAGTACCGCGCCCAGCTTCCACCCCAGGTTGTAGGCGTCCTGCACGCTGGTGTTGAGCCCCTGCCCGCCGGCCGGTGAGTGCACATGCGCGGCATCGCCCGCGAGGAACACCCGCTTCTCCCGGAACCGGTCCGCGAGGGCCATGCGGGGCCGGAAGTCCGAGGCCCAGCGCACCTCCGTCACATCCGAGGGGTCGAGGTGGGAGCGGGCGGCGACCACCTTGCGGATGCCGTCCGGTGACACGTCCACCGCGGTGTCCGCGGGGAACTGGGCCGCCACCTGGAAGTCCTCCGTGCCCGCGAGCGGGCAGATCGCCAGGAAGCCGTCGCCCTCCGCGCTCGGCGGGAAGACGTGCCAGTAGTCGCGGTCCAGGCCGGTCAGGCGTACGTCCGCCACCAGCATCGGCTGCGGGTCCACCGTCTCGCCCGTCATCCCGATGCCGAGCGCCCGCCGCACCGCCGAGCGGCCGCCGTCCGCCGCCACCAGATACCGGGCCCGGATGTCCTCGCCGTCCGTGAAGCGGGCCGTCACTCCTTCCCCGTCCTGGGTGAGACCGGTCAGCTCGCGTCCGAAGGCGACCTCGCCGCCGAGCTCCGTCAGCCGCGCCGCCAGGATCTGCTGGGTCCGCCACTGCGGCACCATCCACGGCGCGTTGTACGGGGAGTCCTCCGTCGCCTCGGCCGGGTCGAACATCTGGTGCTCGCCGACCTGCTTGCCGTCCTGCCAGACCATCCCGACCGGGTAGCTGCCGCCGGCGGCGTGGATCGCGTCCAGGACGCCGAGGTCGTCGAAGACCTCCATGGTGCGCGGCTGGATGCCCTTGCCGCGCGAGCCGGGGAAGAGCTTCTCGGCCTTCTCCACCACCAGCGCGTCCACCCCGCGCCGGGCCAGATCGATACCGAGGGCGAGGCCGGTCGGGCCCGCGCCCACGATCAGTACGTCGGTGTGCATATCGGTACGCATGCGACCACTCTCCTTAACGCTGTTAAGTTCCGTCGGCTATGAGCGTGCCCTTAACGCCGTTAAGCTGTCAAGCGTGACTACGGAACGACGCGCGCCCCTCGACCGCACGCGGGTCGCGGCCACGGCCCTCACGCTTCTGAACGAGGTGGGCCTGGACGGGCTGACCCTGCGTGCCATCGCCAAGGAACTCGACGTCAAGGCGCCCGCCCTCTACTGGCACTTCAAGGACAAGCAGGCGCTGCTCGACGAGATGGCGACGGAGATGTACCGGCGCATGGTCGCCGGGACCCCACTCGACGCCGGCGACACCTGGCAGGAGCGGCTGCTGAAGTCCAACCGCGGGCTGCGTGCCGCCCTGCTCGGTTACCGCGACGGCGCGAGGGTCTTCAGCGGCTCACGCTTCACGAGCCTCGTGCATGTGGAGGCGATGGAGGACAACCTGCGCCTGTTCCTGTCCGCGGGCTTCACCCTCCCCCAAGCGGTCAGGGCCTCTTCGACGACGTACCTCTACACCCTCGGCTTCGTCATCGAGGAACAGGGCGTCGAGCCCCTTCCCGGCGAACGCCGCGAGGGCTACGACATCGACGAACGCGCCCGCCTGATGTCCGACTTCCCCCTGTCGGCCGCGGCGGGCGCGGAGATCTTCGCGGATTACGAAAGGCACTTCGAGGAGGGGCTGGTCCTGATCATCAAGGGCATCGAGAGCGCCCCTAAGGGGCGCGGGGAACTGCGCGACCAGCCCCCACACACCCGCAGCCGAAATCAGACCTGACGAGCCCGAACCTTCCGTACAGCTCGCGTGATGACCGGCGGCAGCAGATCCACGGCGATACGCCTGGCCGGGGAGCGTCGGGGCCGCGGGGCGGGAACCACCTCCACCACAGGCTCCACAAAGTGCCGCGACTTGGGAAACTCCGGCCCCCGCACCCCCGCGGAGCGAACCCGGACCAACCGATGCCCCGCCGCACGCTGCACACTCACCCCGCAGTCCGCCCGCCCCCTAAGCATCTCCAGCAACTCCTCCTGCACCGCCGAGGGATCACCCCACGTCCCGTACAGCTTCTGCGTACTGAGACAGATCGGCCGCAACCCACGGTTCAGCACCGCCTCCCACGCCGCCACCGACACCCCCGGCGTGTGCTCGGACCGGAAGTCGTCGAGAACCACCACCCCCTCCGGCAGCAGGATCTCCCGAGCCGCACCGATGTCGTCGCGGACGTGCTCGTACAGATGCGAGGCGTCGATGTGGACGAACCGGCAGCTCCCCGCCGCGACCTCGGAGGAGATCACCGAACTCGGCGCCTCGATCACCCTCGGGAGGGTGTCGTGGAAGGAGAGGTAGTTCCGCTCGAAGGCCTGCCGGGTGAGGGAGGCGTACGACTTCGCGGTCTCGGCCTTGTTCGCCCCGTCCGGGGCGTCGCCGCCGAAGAGGTCGCAGACCGTGAACCGCTCGCCCGCCGCCAGGTGCCGGCCGAGCAGGATCGCGCTCTTGCCCAGGTAGGCGCCGAGCTCCAGGAGGTCGCCGGCGAAGCCCCGCGTTCGCTGCCGGTCGAGGAACCAGGTGAACAGGACCTGGTCGAGGGGAGGGAACCAGCCCGGTACGTCGCCTGGTTCACCGGGGTACGTGTACGTCTGCTGTGCGTTGGCCATGGTGCATGTCTGCTCGCTGGAGTCCGGCCCAGTTTTCCCCGCGCTGAACGTCCGGTGAACAACCTCAGCGGGCCTTGGCCAAGGCCGAACGCAGCTTCGGGGTCAGTGGCTTCTCGACGTACCGGTTCATCAGCCAGGCCAGCAGCAGCATCGAGGCCACCGTCAGCGCGAACGTCTCCGCGGAGGGCAGTCCGAGCCCGGTGTGCAGCCCGTGGATCACCACCCAGCCGAGGTGCTCGTGGACCAGGTAGAAGGGGTACGTCAACGCCCCGGCCACCGTCAGCCAGCGCCAGTTCGCCCGGTTCAGCCGGCCCAGCGCGATGGCGGTGACGGCGAGGAAGCCGAAGGCGACGACGAGGACGATGCCGAGGGTGGTGCGGTGCGCGAAGGCGTTCGGGTCGGCCGCGTTCCACAGGCCGCGGACCGCGTAGTGCTGGCCGATCAGAAAGCTGACGGCGACGATGCCCCACGCGTGGACGTCCCGCCGGTCGCGGTGGACGAGGTAGAGACCGACACCGCCGATGAAGAAGGGGGCGTACTCGGGCATCAGCACGATGTCGAGCAGCGGCTCCTTGGCGGCCTGCGCGATCGCCGCGGCCAGCGTCCAGCCCGCACAGAACATGATCACCCGGCGCCGGGAGGCTCCGGGCAGGACCACGCACAGGGCGAACAGGGCGTAGAAGCGGATCTCCGCCCACAGCGTCCAGCACACGCCCAGCACCCGGTCGACGCCCAGCGGCTGCTGAAGCATCGTCATGTTGACCAGGGCGTCGCTCGGCGCCACCGCCTTGAAGGCGACCGTCGGCAGCGCGAACACCGCGGTGACGAGCACGACCGCCACCCAGTACGCGGGCAGCAGCCGGGACGCGCGGGACGCGAAGAACGACTTCAGCGGCCTGCCCCAGCCGCTCATGCAGATCACGAATCCGCTGATCACGAAAAAGACCTGTACGCCGAGACAGCCGTATGCGAAATACCCGCTCAGCGTCGGGAACTGGTCTTTCGGGGAACTTCCCCAGGCCGTTGTGACCTCGCCGCCCCGGCCGCCGTAGTGGTAGGCCGCCACCATCAGCGCGGCCACCAGACGCAGTCCGTCCAGGGCCCGCAGACGGGTCTCACGGGGGGCCGTCCGGTCCGGCGGCCGGGGTGTCTCGATCACCTGGCGGACCGTCGTCGTGGTCACGGATATCCCCTCGATACAGCTGTTCCTACGGGTACACACAGGGACATTAGTCCGAATCACAGGGATGTCTTGGCGGGCGATCCAACGATTGGCCGCACGGTCCCGGTGAGTTCACCTGGATGTCGTTTTGGCTTCCTAAATTCCCTCAGAATCCCCCCACACAAGCGGTAAAGCCCAAGAACTCGCCTGAGCTTTGGTAAGAAGACAAACAGGAGTGCCATGACGACGGTCCAGAAGAGACGTGCACGGGCGCGTGGAGGGGAGCTGGACGACTGCCTGCGCGCCTGCGCGGTGCACAGCGGAAAGGTCGTCGGCAGCATCGACCGGCGCCGCGTCGAACTCGCGGAGCAGCTGCGCAAGCTGCTCGTGGTGTGGGGCACGACGGCCACGTCCGCCCCCGTGCCCGCTCCGGCCGGCGGCGCCACCGCGCTGCTCAAGCGGGCCGTCAAGGGCGCCGCGACCCCGGCCTCCGCGATCCCGGGCGAGCTCCTCGACGCGCTGCTCGCCGTCGCCAACAAGGCGCTCCAGTGCGGCTACGACGACGAGCTCGACCTCGCCCTCGTCATCAGCGACACCGTCCTCGCCCAACGCAAGAACTCCCGCGCCGGATGGCGGCTGCGCGCCCGGCTCCTGGAGGCCCTCGGCGAGGAGTCCGAGGCCGTCGAGGCGTACGAGAAGTACCTCGCCCTCACCGACGACGACGGCTTCGGCGTCCGCGCCAAGATCGCCGGTCTGCGCGTCGCGGCCGACAAGGAGCGGGAGCTGCTGGCGCTGCTGAAGCGGCAGAGCCCACGCGCCGCGGAGTTCACCCGCCGTGCCGCCACCGACGTCTGGGCCGAGGGCCTGGCCGCCCACGCGGTGGGGGACTGGGCCGAGGCCGAGCCGCGTCTCGTGGGAGCGCTCCTGACGCTGGCCGCCGAGGGCGCCCCGGTCGCCGACCGGCAGGAACTCCTCAGCCAGTACCTGGACCTGCGCACCACCGAGTCGACGGACCTCGCCTCTCTCACCGAGGCCCTCGCCCTCTACGCCGAGCAGCGGCGCAACCGGATGCGCGGCCCCGTCACCGACCCCACCGTCGGCGGAGTGCAGTGGATCAGCCTCGGCGAGTTCCGCAACCGGATCGCCGGCAAGTCGATCTGCCTGATCGCCAACTCCGGGCGCGTCGGCGCCAGTTCCATGGGCGCCGAGATCGACGCGTACGACCTCGTCGTCCGCTTCAACTCGTACCGGATCGACCCGAAGCACACCGGCAGCCGCACCGACATCCACGCCACCATCCACAAGCACGGCTTCAACTGGGACCAACGGGTGGACACCCGGCTCGTGTTCGGCGGCATCTCCGGCGACTGGAAGTACTCGCTGCGCAACCGGCTCGTCCCCGGCGCCCAGACCTGCCTCGGCGACGAGTCGCTGCGCTGGCCCGTGCGCAACATCGGCAGGCTCGGCACCGACGTCTGGTCCGGCATCCCGACCACCGGCTTCAACATGCTGTACCTGCTGGACTTCCTGGACGTCAGCCCGACCCTCGACCTGATCGGCTTCGACTTCTACGAGAGCGGCGCCTACCGCGTCCAGGAGGCGATGAAGCTCGCGATCACGTCCGTGCACGAGTACACCAGCGAGAAGGCATGGGTCATGCAGCGGGCCCAGAGCGTGACCGACATGAGGATCTCCCTGCGATGACCACTGCCCTGCCTGCGACACAGGCCCCCGCCACCGACGCCCACGCGCTCACCGGCAAGCGCCGCATCGCCTTCGCGTCCTACGTCGACGAGAACTACCTGCCCGGGTTCCTCACCCTCCTGCGCAGCCTCGCGCTCTCCAACCCCGGCGTGTGCGAGGACTTCGTCGTCCTCTACGACGATCTGCGCCCCGGCTCGATCGCGAGGATCCGGGCCCTGCACCCGCGGATCGTCCTCAAGCGGGTGGGCGACACGCACTACGACTCGTACAAGAAGGGCGACCAGGACAACTACCTGGTCCGCAAGGCGTACTTCATCCTCGACGTGTTCAGGATCCGCGAGTACGACACGATCATCACCCTCGACACCGACATGGTGGTCCTGAGTGACCTGAGTGAACTCCTGAAGCTGCGCGAAGGGCTGGCGGCCGTTCCGCAGTTCTTCTACGGGCAGCACAAGCTCAACTCGGGGCTTCTGGTCATCCAGCGCGAGTATCTGAGCGACGAGTTCTGCGCCCGGCTCGACCGGTGCGGCCGCAGCGGCGACTACGAGCTCGACAAGCACGACCAGGGCATCCTCAACGCCGTCCTCGACGGCGACTTCGCGCGCCTGGACCCGCGCTACAACTTCGTCAAGCGGCGGCTGTCCGGAGACCTGCCGGTCCCCGAGGACACCGCGATCCTGCACTTCACCGGCCGCCACAAGCCCTGGCAGGGCGGCGAGGCCGGATACAGCCAGGCGGAGGAGCGCTGGCGTGAGTTCGAGCTGTCGGACGCCGACTTCCAGAGCGCCTACCTCGCCTCGAGCGGCGGCCTCCACCACGACCTGGTCGTCCACTTCGGCACCCCGCACGTCCAGCGCACCGGCGACGTCGAGGTGGCCCGCAAGGTCGCCGCCGCGCACATCGCGAACGGCGACTACCAGGACGCCGTCGACGTCCTGTCCGGCGTCCGGATCCCGCTCGACGAGGCGTGGCCGCACGAGGTCCTCGGCCACGCCCTGATGAGCGTCTCCCGCTACGAGGAGGCCAAGGCCCAGCTGCTGCTGGCCACCGCCGCCCCCAACCGGGCCGCCACGGCGTACGCCCGGCTGGCCCAGATGGCGTGGGTGCACGGCGACCACACGGAGTCCCTGCGGTACGCCACCGCCGGTATCACCGTCGACCCGACCCACCGCTCCAGCCGGCTGTGGGCGCAGCGCGCGGGCGCCGTCCCCTCGCAGGAGCGGGGCAGTGCCGAGGACCAGCTCGCCCACGTCGCCTTCTACATGGACCGGCAGGGCAACGCGGGCGACAAGCTCCTCCCGGAGACCGTCCGGCTCGCCTTCGACCCCGACGTCACCTCGCGGCGCTGGCACTCGGTCCACGCCCACCGCCTCTTCGACGAGGCAGCGCTGGAGCGGGTCAACGCGCGGCGGGGCCTGGTCATCGGCGGCGGCGGCCTGTTCATCCCGGACACCATGCCCAACGGCAACAGCGCCTGGCAGTGGAACGTCCCGGACGAGCTCCTGAACCGCATCGACGTGCCGATCGCGGTCTTCGCCGTGGGCTTCAACGCCTTCGACGGCCAGTCGTACCGGGCGAACCGCTTCCGCGACTCGCTCCTCCAACTGGTCGAGCGCTCCGCCTTCTTCGGCCTGCGCAACCACGGCTCGATCGAGAAGGTCCGCGCGATGCTGCCGTCGCGCCTGCACGACAAGGTGCGCTTCCAGCCCTGCCCCACCACCGTCATGCGCCAGCTGGTCGCGGGCTGGCAGGACCCGGTGCGGCGCGAGAACACGATCCTCGTCAACGCGGCGTACGACCGCGCGGGTCTGCGCTTCGGCCACGACTACGGCTACTTCCTCGCCCAAATGGCCCAGGCCGTACGGGACTTGGGGCAGCTCGCCGAGGTGCAGTGCGTGGCGCACTCGCTCGACGACGAGAAGATCGCCTTCGATCTGCGCCGCGAACACGGCATCTCGCTGCCGGTCATCCCGATGTACGACTTCGAGAACGACCAGATCCGCGAGCTGTACGCCCGCACCAAGCTGGTGATCGGCATGCGCGGCCACGCCGGGATGATCCCGTTCGGCGTCGGCACGCCCGTCATCAGCCTGATCTCGCACCCGAAGATGGCGTACTTCCTGCGGGACATCGAGCGCCCGGAGTGGGGCGTCTCGGTCCACGACCGCCACCTCGCGGCCCGGCTGGTCGAGCGCGCGAGCGACCTGCTCGCCGACCACGCCAAGACGGTCGCCGACGTCCACGGCCGCCAGCAGGAGCTGTGGAAGGTCACCGAGGCCAACGCGGCCGACCTCCGGGTGATCCTGGGGAGTTGAGAGACGGCGGGCCCCCACGGCACAGGGGGCCCGCACCTCACTCGTCCGGCAGGCGTTCCAGAACCAGGTCGACGGCCTCCCGCGCGGTCGCCACCCGGCCCACCGACTCCTGCCGGGAGGGACCCATGACGAAGTAGGTGCCCCCGTGCTCGGACAGAACGAAGGGGACGTCCCAGGTCCACGGGTACGCGACGGTACGGCTGAAGTGGAGCTCGCCCATCCCGACCCAGGGAAACCGGCGCCGCAGCCGGGGTTCCGCGTAGGCCAGGTCCAGCAGCTCCGGCCGTACCCGACCGTCGTCCCGCGCCTTCTGCCAGCCCGCCTCTGTCGCCGCGTCCGTGTCCATGGGCCCATCATGCGACAGCTCAGCGGCCGACGGCCTTGTGCAGCAGCCGGGTGAGCTTCGAACCGCCCGGCGGCTCCTTCTCGTACGCCTTGCGCAGCTGCTCGAAGTGGTCGGCGCGGGTGCGGCTCAGGTACTCGTCGGAGGTCAGCGGCTTGGCGATCGACCAGGCCCGCCGGTGCTGGCCGTCGTAGTGGGCGACATACGCCTTGGACAGCTCCAGGACGGACTTGAAGGGGATGCCGCCGGTGTGGTCGCGGTCGATCCTCTCCTGGACGGCGGAGATCAGGGCGAGCTTCTCGTCGACGGTGTAGTCGTCCTCGGTGATCCGCTCGAGGACGTCCGCCGGGATCGGCTTCGTCACCTCGAAGGCGAGGGTGGAGCGGATCGGCGGACCGGCGATCTCGATGTACGGCAGCAGCGCGCCGGTGCTGTGGTGCAGCCACGGCAGCCGGGGCCCGGCGAAGTCCTGGTGCAGGACGACCGTCCCGGGCCGCATCCGGGTCAGGAACCGCTCCGACACACACCGGAACACCCGGGCGGTCTTGGCTATGTCGATGTGCAGGAACTCCACGGGGCTGGTGTCCTCGGGGTCCGAGGTCTGCCACAGGTCACCGGCGTGGATCTCCAGGAACGGCAGGAACGGCTCCAGGCGTCCCTTGAAGTCGTCCAGGAAGGAGGTGTCGTCCTCGGGCCTGTGACCGGAGTCGAAGAACTTCTCCGAGGCGAACGTGCCCTTGCCGACCCGGAAGAAGTCGTACGCGTGCAGCCGCCCGGTCTTTCGGTCGAACACGGGGCTCTCGCTCAGGCCGAGCGCGAGCGCGTACGTCGATCCGCCGCCCCCCGAGCCCAGTTCGACGATCCGGTCCCGGCCCGTGAGGTGGTGCCGGCCCACCAGGTACAGGAACTGCAGCTCCCAGGCGCTGCACTGGGTGTAGGGCAGGTTCTCCGGCAGGGTGACGGTGTCGAAGAGGGAGTACAGCCGGCCGAGCTTCGTCATGAGTGCCTCACGGGATGCGGATAGGCGGTGCCCGTGATCCTAGGGACCCGGACACCGCTTCACCATTGAATCAACGGAGTAGCTCGATGGTTGGGCTGTATTTCCACGGCCTTTCCGGGGAGTTCATCCCTCATTCGCTCAGCGCTTCACGGCCTTCCGCAACGCCTTGGCCCGCCGGACCACCCGGCGTGCGGTGGAGTTGCGCGGCAGGAACGACAGCCGCTCCGGGATGCCGCCGGGCAGGCCCAGCGAGGTCAGGCGCTTGCGCTTGAAGTAGCGCTGGGTGCGCGGGCCGAAGTGCTGCGAGAGGTAGCGCTCGGCGGCCGGACGCAGACGCGGGTGCATCTGCGGCTGCATGGTGAAGCCCACCGCGGTGACCAGAGCGTTCAGATCCCCGTCGGGCACGGCGTCCTCGCCCTTGCGCGACTCCAGGTCCGCCAGCACGGCGTCGGCCAGCACCGCCGGGACCCGGTTGCTGTTCTGGTACGGCGTGAGCCGGTCCAGGAGCGGCTCGGTGCCGATGCGGGCGACGGGGAGGCCGTAGAAGACGGACGCCGTGAACAGCGCCGTCGAGAAGCAGCCCACGACCAGCCCCGGCCGGGCCCTCTCGAACAGCACCTCGGCGAGGACGGGGGTGTCCAGGACGGTCAGGTCGACGCCCAGCTTCCCGGCCTCGGTCTCCAGGACGCGGCTGAAGCGGGCCGGCGCGGTGGGGTGCGGCTTGAAGACGACGCTGCGATGCCCGCGCTCGACCGCGCCGCGCAGCATCCGTACGTGCAGGTCCTCCTCCTCCTTGACGGAGAGGATGTTCAGCGCGGACAGATACTGGCCGAGGAGCAGCGCCGAGTTCTCGGGCAGCTCGGGCAGCTCCGGTACGGCCTCGCCGAGTTCGCTCAGCACCTTCAGGAACGCGCCCGTCGGCACGACCTGCCCGGGCACGTCGAACTCGGTCAGCAGCATCGGCGTGAGGCCCGGCACCAGGTCCAGGTGGAGCAGCCGGCGCACGCGCGTGCCGACCAGCGGGTCGAGCTTGTTGCGGGTGGGGCCGTAGCTCATCAGGCCGTCCGCGTAGACATGCACGGGGGCGCCGGTGAACAGCTGGGCCACGGTGAGCGCGGGGGTGACCTGGATGGACTCCAGGACCAGCTCGACGCGGTCGTCACCGAGGCCCCAGAGCAGCCGCAGATAGCGCTCGAAGAGCGGGATGTCGTCGGCGCGCGGTGTCCAGGAGCCGGGGTGGAAGGGGCGGATGGCCTCGTTCCAGGACAGCACGTCGTCGAAGTGGTCGCGCAGCGGCTCGAAGCCCGGCATGGCGTCGACCGCCAAAGTGGTCTCCGGGTTCGCCGAGTTGTTGAACACCAGCAGCACCCGCCGCTCCGCCTCCTCGAAGAGGTCGGAGTCGATCGCGGCGGCCAGGGTGGCGGCCCCGTACAGCGTGGAGGCGCAGAAGATCTGGGTCGTACGACGGGGGTGGGGGGACATCAGGCAGCCGCCTTCGCTGTGGTGACCCGGCGCCGCAGCCGCCGCAGCCTGGACGAGCGGCGCAGGTCCATCGTGTCGAGTACGTCGCCGAGGGCGTCCTGCGGCATCCGCTTTATGGCCGCCGCGCTCATCGCCTGGAGCCGCCTGGCCACACCCGGCTCCCACTTGGCCTCGTCGGAGAGGTGGTGGGCGATGATCGCGCAGTAGGTGCGCACCGCCTTCGGGAGCAGCCGGGCGGCGTCCCGGTCCGTCGCCGTCTCCTCGATGACCTGGTCGAAGGCGCGGATGAAGTCCAGCTGGCGGGCGTCGCCGATCTGGGTGAGCGAGGAGGCGACCCCACGCCGGTAGAACACGCCGAGCAGGCTCACCACGGCGAACGACTCCGCCTCGCGGTGCAGCTTCCAGATCCACGGCCGGTCCTCGGCCGTGCGCAGCCCGTCGGTGAAGTGCAGCAGGCCCTTGTCCAGGAGGCGGCGGTGGTAGGCGCCGGCCCACGCGTACGCGTAGTCGACGGAGGTCGTCCGGTCGGCGGGCAGGATCGCCTCGCGCGGGTTCAGCACCTCCCCCCGCAGCCCGACCGGCGCCCGGTGGACGGACCGGGCGCGGGCGGTCGCCTGGACATGGTCGGTGCGGATGAAGTCGCAGCCCAGGTCCTCGATGGCCGCCACCAGCTCGGCGAGATAGCCCGGCGCGAGCCAGTCGTCGCCGTCGAGGAAGGTGAGGTACTCGCCCGTCGCCGCGTCCAGTCCGGTGTTGCGGGCGGTGGCGAGACCTCCGTTCTCCTCATGGCGGATATATCTCACCTGCGCGACATCCGAAAGGGACTCGGCCGCCCGTTCGAGAATGGCCGGTGTCTCATCCCTGGATTTGTCGTCGACCAGGATGAACTCGAAGTCGCTCCGGGCGTTCAACCGCAGAGTTCTGAGGGTGTCCGGGGCGTATTGCTGCACGTTGTAGAACGGCACGATCACGGAAAGCTTTGGCACCTGGGAAACGGTAGAAGGCTGCCCGGCAGGGGAACTGGACGGTGATAGTACGGGGGGTGAACTGAATGTGTCGGAACGGTGCATCCCCTGTACTTCCCGGTCTTCGGCGGGCCAGTTCGGCTCTCGGTGGGCTGTTGTTAACTTTTCGTTGATTCGCGGTTGGGCCATTCCTGGGAATTGCTTTCTAGCGTCTTGGACGTGCCAGCAAGTACAACGAAGCCGACGCGAATCGCGGTCCTAGCGGACTCGGACACCCGCTGGAAATGGGGTGCCCTCACCTCCCATCGCATCGCCCCGCGCGAGGACGCGCAAGGGCCCCTCGCCCTGAGCGGATTCCTGCTGCGCGGACGCGCCACCCCCACCCCGCGCCAGCTGGCGGAGGTCGGCGTGCACGCCGACTCGCTGCGGGAGGTCACGGCCGTCGAGTTCCTGCGCGCCATGGCCGAGGAGGAGTACGACGTGGTCGTCGTCGCCCTCGTCGGCGGCGGCGTCCAGGCCGTGCTGCACGGCCTCAAGCGGGTGTGGGAGGGCCGCGAGAGGCGTCCCGTCGTCGTCACCGGCTACGTCGGTGTCGTCTACGAGAAGCTCGCCGACGGCCTCCTGCTGCGCCACGGCGCCGACCTGGTCCTCGCCAACTCCCGCCAGGACGCGGACCGTTTCCGGGCCGTGTACGAAGGCGTGGGCGCCGACGCCTCGTCGGTCACGGAAGTGGCGCTGCCGTTCCTCGGCGGGGCCGTCTACGAGGGCGAGCACGATCCGTACACCGTGGTGTTCGCCGTGCAGCCCTCCGTCCCGGACAGCCGCAAGGACCGCACGTACCTGCTGAACCGGCTGATCCGGCACGCCCGGCTGCACCCCGAGCGCGAGGTGCTGCTGAAGCTGCGCTCCAAGCCGGGCGAACACACCACGCACATCGAGGAGCAGCCCTACCAGAAGCTGGTCCAGCGACTCGATCCGCCGGCCAACTTCCGGCTGGTGTACGGGAACATGGGCGAGGTCCTCGACCGCACCGACCTGCTGGTCACCATCAGTTCCACGGCCGCGCTCGAGTCCCTGCACCGCCGGATCCCGACGGTCGTCCTGACCGACCTCGGCGTCCGCGAGGTCCTCGGCAACCACCACTTCGTCGGCTCCGGCTGCCTCGCGTCCTGGGACCAGCTGGACGCGGGGTACCGGCCGGTGGCCGACGCGGAGTGGGTGGCCCGGCAGGGGGTGGTGGCGGACGGTTCGTACGAGACCGCCTTCGACGCGGCGCGGGAGCGGATCGCCAAGCTGCTGGCCCGTCCCGGGGGGTTGGCGCCGCTGACCCCGTACTACACACCCGCCACGGCTCCCGGTTACCTGCCCGGCATTTTGGCCCGCCATCACCTTGGCCCAGACGGCAGTCCGCTGCCGGGGGCGCCCGCGCATGACAGGGAGCCCGGGCCGGTTCGGCAGATCGTGCGGCGGGCCGCTCGGGGGGCGTATCGGCACGGGGTGCAGCGGGTGGCGCCGGTCATCCGGCGGATGGGGGAGCTGTGAACGCCTCCGAGAGTGCCGCGACGGGTCGTTTCGCGGCTGCGGCGCCGTCGGGGCTGGTCGCGCAGTTCCCCGCGCCCCTGGAGGGCGGCTCCGCCGGCCCTCTCTCTACCTCTGTGAACCCTGCGCTAGGAGTGCAAGCCATGTCCGACTCCCCGGCGGTGCGTCGCGTGCTCGCCGTCATTCCCGCTCGCGGCGGCTCCAAGGGCGTGCCCGCGAAGAACCTCGCCCCCGTCGGCGGCGTGCCCCTCGTGGCGCGGGCCGTGCGGGAGTGCCGGGCGACCCGGCTGGTGACGGACGTCGTCGTCTCCACCGACGACCAGGCCATCGCCGCCGCGGCCCGCGAGGCCGGCGCCGAGGTCGTGCTGCGGCCCGCCGCGATCGCGGGGGACACGGCGACCTCCGAGGCCGCCGTGCTGCACGCGATGGACACCCATGAGGCGCTGCACGGCGCGGCGGTCGATGTGGTGGTCTTCGTGCAGTGCACCAGCCCGTTCCTGGTCCGCGAGGACATCGACGGAGTGGCGGGCGCGGTCGTCGAGACCGGTGCCGACACGGCGGTGACCGTGGCCGCCTTCCACGGGTTCATCTGGCGCGACGCGGACGACGAGGCCACCGGCGGCGGCTACGGAGTCAACCACGACAAGTCCTACCGCCCCCGCCGCCAGGACCGCCCCCAGGACCTCCTGGAGACCGGCGCCGCCTACGCGATGGACGCGGCCGGCTTCCGCAAGCACCAGCACCGCTTCTTCGGCCGCACCGAACTCGTCCGCACGGACCCGGCCCGCGTGCTGGAGATCGACGACCCGCACGACCTCGCCAGGGCGCGGGCGCTAGCCCCCCTGTTGGACGCGGACCGGCCCGGTTCGCTGCCGACCGCCGAGGACATCGACGCGGTCGTACTGGACTTCGACGGCACCCAGACGGATGACCGGGTGCTGATCGACGCCGATGGAAAGGAGTTCGTCTCCGTGCACCGCGGAGACGGCCTCGGCATCGCCGCCCTGCGCGACAGCGGCCTGAACATGCTGATCCTCTCCACGGAGCAGAACCCGGTCGTCGCCGCCCGGGGCCGGAAGCTCAGGCTCCCGGTCCTGCACGGCATCGACCGGAAGGACCTCGCACTCAAGCAGTGGTGCGAGGAGCAGGGCATCGCGCCCGAGCGCGTGCTCTACGTCGGCAACGACGTCAACGACCTCCCGTGCTTCGCCCTCGTGGGCTGGCCCGTGGCGGTCGCGAGCGCCCACGACGTGGTACGCGGCGCCGCCCGTGCGGTCACCACCGTCCCCGGTGGCGACGGCGCGATCCGAGAGATCGCCAGCTGGATCCTCGGCCCCTCTCTCGACTCCCTCACCAGTTAAGGAAATCGCCTGCCATGAGCACCAACTCCCGTCTGCGTTCCTTCGGTTCCGAGCGCCTCGCCGGTCCCGGCCAGCCCGTCTACATCTGCGGCGAGATCGGCATCAACCACAACGGCGACCTGGAGAACGCCTTCAAGCTCATCGACGTGGCCGCCGAAGCCGGCTGCGACGCCGTGAAGTTCCAGAAGCGCACCCCCGAGATCTGCACCCCGCGCGACCAGTGGGACATCGAGCGCGACACCCCCTGGGGCCGGATGACCTACATCGACTACCGCCACCGCGTGGAGTTCGGCGAGGACGAGTACCGCCAGATCGACGAGTACTGCAAGAGCAGGAACATCGCCTGGTTCGCCTCCCCGTGGGACAACGAGGCCGTCGCCTTCCTGGAGAAGTTCGACGTGCCGGCCCACAAGGTGGCCTCGGCCTCCCTGACGGACGACGAGCTCCTGCGCGAGCTGCGCGCCACCGGCCGCACGGTCATCCTCTCCTCCGGCATGTCCACCCCGAAGCAGATCCGCCACGCGGTCGAGGTCCTCGGCTCGGACAACATCCTGCTCTGCCACGCCACGTCGACGTACCCGGCGAAGGCCGAGGAGCTCAACCTGCGCGTCATCAACACCCTCCAGGAGGAGTACCCGAACGTCCCGATCGGCTACTCCGGCCACGAGACGGGCCTGCAGACCACCCTCGCGGCGGTCGCCCTCGGCGCCACCTTCATCGAGCGCCACATCACCCTGGACCGCGCGATGTGGGGCTCCGACCAGGCCGCCTCCGTCGAGCCCCAGGGCCTGACCCGCCTGGTCCGCGACATCCGCACCATCGAGGCCTCCCTCGGCGACGGCGTCAAGAAGGTCTACGACTCCGAGCTCGGCCCGATGAAGAAGCTCCGCCGCGTCTCGGGCGTCGTCGCCGAGGCGGAGATCGCCGCCGCCGCGGGCGAGCCGGTCTCGGTCTGAGGCTGAAGTTCCGAGGCTGAAGTTCTGATGTGAATCACTTAGGGGACGGTCGTACGTCGATGAGCCGCCGCGCCGGATCAGCCGGCAGCAACTCCACTCTCGCGTTCGTCGAGAGCCCGGTACAGCTCCTGAACGTGCTGGAGTGGGCGCACGCCCACGCACCCGGCGCGGGGCTCACCCTCGTCGTGCTGTCCCCGACCGACCCCATGACCCGCGGCCAGCTCCGCCGGATGGCCGAGCTGGCCCGCGACGAGGGTCACGCGGTCCGCTGGGAGGAGGCCCGGGGCGGCCCCGCGGCCCCCTTCCAGACCATCGGGGGCCTGGCGGGCACGCTCCGCAGAGCGGACCGGGTCGTCCTCGGCGACCCGTTCTCCCGCTACGTACAACTGCTGCTGACCATCACGCGCGCGGCCGAGCTGGTCGTCGTCGACGACGGCACGGCCACGATGGAGTTCGTGGCCCAACTCGCCCGTGGGGAAAGGCTGGTCCGCTGGCACCGCAAGGGCGGCCGCCCGGGCCCCCGGGACCTGATCTTCGCTCCGGTGTCGGCCTCGGCCCGCAGGCGGCTGACGCCGAGCGAGCGCCGGCGGGTGCAGATCTTCTCGTCGATGCCGATGGAGGAGACCCCGGCGGGCGTGACGGTCTCGGCCAACACCTTCGCCTGGACCCGTGCCCGCTTCGGCCCGCCCCGCATCACCAAGGGCGCCGACATGGTGGGCACGTCGCTGGTGGAGACGGGAGTGGTGGACGGCGAGCGGTACCTGGAGGCGGTCCGCACCCTCGCCAAGGCCCACGGCACCACCCGCTACTTCGCCCACCGCCGCGAGAGCACGGAGAAACTCCACCGTCTGGCGGTCGAGACCGGCCTGGAAATCGTCCGCCCGGACCTCCCCCTGGAACTGATCGCCCGCCGGGGCCCGATCGGCCGCACCATCCTGAGTTTCCCCTCGACGGTCGTCCACACCCTGCCCCTGGCCCTGGTCGGCACCGACGTGCGGGTCTCGGTGTGCGACATCGACCCGAGCTGGCTGACGGAGAACGCCTCACCCCGGGCGCAGGGGTTCCTGTCGGGGGTGACGGGGACGGCACGGGACGTGCACCGGCTGTCGTCGGTGGTCGCGGCGGTGTGAGGGCGGGGCGCAGACGGCGGCCCTAACCCTCCTTGCGCGCCAGGAGAAAGGCGCGCGGGCGCACCTCGCCCTCCTGTGGCTCGCGCAGCACCCGGGTGTGCGGGCGCAGGCCCGCCTTGCCGAGCTGCTCGGCCACGGCGTCCGGGTCGCGCCAGTAGTAGTCGAGCGAGATCTCGTGGCCGAAGCGCTCGGCGAGGTGCAGGTGCTCGGTGTCCGCATCCGCATCCGACCCGGCCTGGAAGGCGAGGAGCACGTATCCGCCGGGCACCAGGACCCGGCGGAACTCGGCGAGCGTCGCGGGCAGGTGCTCGTCCGGGACGTGGATGAGCGAGTACAGGGCGGTGATCCCGCCCAGCGTCGCGTCCGGCAGATCCAGGGACGTCATCGAACCCACGTGGAACCGGAGTTCCGGATACCCCCGGCGGGCCAGCGTCACCATCCGGGGCGAGACATCGACCCCGAAGACCGGCAGGCCCAGACCCTTCAGATGCGCGGTGATGTGCCCGGGGCCGCTGCCGAGGTCGGCGACGGGGGCGGCTGCCCCGTTCGCTCTCACCAGCTCGGCGAAGGCGCCGAAGAGGGCGCGCTCCACGTGCAGGCCGGCCAGCCCGTCGGCGGGGAACCGCTCGCCGTATGCGTCGGCGATCGTGTCGTACGAGGTTCGGGTGTCCCGTATGAAGTCCGGGTGCTCGGCGCTCACGGGGGTGACCCTAGCGAGGCTCGTCCGGCCCCGGGTGAGGATCTCGAAGGAGGCCGGGGTCCTCGGTCGTCCAGGTGAATCCGTCCAGGGTGCCCGGCGCGTGTTCGTCGACCGTCAGCGGTGGGTGCCGCCACCGCTGGAACAGCAACACCGCCGACATCAGCAGCCAGCCCGCCAGCGTCATGATCACCAGGATCGCCAGGACCAGGCCCGCCACCCCCAGAACGCCGAATTTCGCCAGCATCCGTGGGATCTGGTCCTCGCCGCAGCCGCATGCCTCCATAGGGGAAGGGTGCTCCCCTCCGGGCCGGCCGTCACGTCGCGTGGCGGAAACGTCGCGTGGCGGTGATGATTCCGGGACCGGAACAAGCGTCTCCATGGAGGCAGGGTGGATTTACGGGGCGGCGCGGTCCCGACAGGTGAACAGAGCCGACGGGGCGGCACCGGGCGTGGTATCCGTGGAGGGAGGAGTGGATGAGTGACGGGTGTGGCCGGATGTCCTCTGCCGGGCCGCTCTCCGGGGATTACATGATCCACTCGGCCGGAAAGTCGGCCGAGTTTACCCATCCCAGCCGATACGTATGCGTCGAGCGGCCGGATTTTCTTCCCCTAACGGGTTGAACTTTTGTTGATCGAGGGGCAGTTGGTCGGCCCGGCGTCCTACCCTTCAGAGGGTGAAGCAATTGATGTCCCTAGAGTCCGAGGCCGGTCTTCCCGCGGAAGCTCCGCTTCCCGGCACGCTGCCGGAGTCGCTGCGTGCCGAACTTGTCGCGTTCCGGCGTGACTTGCACATGCACCCGGAGCTCGGCAACCAGGAGTTCCGTACGACCGCCGCCATCAAGGCGCGGCTGGAGAAGGCCGGACTGCGGCCGCGTGTGCTCGCGGTAGGCACCGGACTCGTCTGTGACATCGGGGACTGGAGCGGCGGGCGTCCCGCCCTCGCGCTGCGGGCCGACATCGACGCGCTGCCGATTCCGGACACGAAGAGTGACTGCCCGTACCGCTCGACCGTGCCGGACCGGGCCCACGCCTGCGGGCATGACGTGCATACGACGGTCGTGCTCGGGGCCGGCCTCGTCCTGGCCGATCTGCATCGGCAGGGACTGCTGCCGCGGCCCGTGCGGCTGGTCTTCCAGCCCGCCGAGGAAGTGCTGCCCGGTGGCGCCGCCGATGCCATCGAGTGCGGGGTGCTGGAAGGCGTCGGGCAGATCATCGCCGTGCACTGCGACCCGCGGGTGGACGCCGGGCGGATCGGACTGCGGGCCGGGGCCATCACCTCCGCCTGCGACCGGCTGGAGATCTCCCTCGGCGGACCCGGCGGCCACACCGCGCGGCCTCATCTGACGACGGACCTGGTGACCGCGGCCGCGCGGGTCGTCGTCGACGTGCCGGCGATCGTCGCCCGGCGGATCGACACCCGTGCCGGGCTCGCCGTGACCTGGGGGCGGATCGAGTCCGGGCACGCGCCCAACGTCATTCCGCAGCACGCCGAGCTCTCCGGCACCGTGCGCTGCCTGGACATCGAGGCCTGGCGCGAGGCGCCCGACGTCGTGGTCGCCGCGATCGACGAAGTCGCCAACCTGCATCGCGCCAAGTCGGAGATCAACTACGTGCGTGGTGTGCCGCCCGTGGTCAACGACCCGGCCGTCATCGATCTGTTGCGGGACGCCATGACCGCCCGGCGCGGTGCCGCCTCGATCGAGGGCACCGAGCAGAGCCTGGGCGGCGAGGACTTCTCCTGGTATCTGGAGCATGTACCGGGAGCCATGGCCCGGCTCGGTGTCCGTACCCCGGGGGAGCGGACCGTACGGGATCTTCACCAGGGTGACTTCGATGCCGACGAGTCGGCGATCACGGCGGGCGTGGAGCTGTTCACCGCCGCCGCGCTGCTCGATGGGGTTTCCTGAGAGGTCCGTGGAAGAGCTTGTGAAGGGGTGGCCGGTTTGGCACCCCTTCGTCCTCTTGTGTCACCCGGGCGTAACCGGGGGGCGGTGAACGTAACCCGATGGCGGCACGGTTCGATAACGGCCACGAGGAACCCCGTTCCCCTCCTCGTCTACGCGCGTTACTGTGCGCCGAAATGGCCACCATCGGCGGCGCATTGGGGAAAGCGGGCCGTTCGACGGGCCGTGGGATGAAGGGGTGCTTGCTGTGCGTTCCATATCTCGGAGGACCAGGTTCTCTCAAGCAGTGGTGGCCGTTTCGGTCATCGCGCTCGCGGCCGTCGGCTGTGGCGAGTCCAGCACGAAGGCCGGCAGCGACGATGCGTCGAAGTCGTCCTCGTCCGGCTCGTACTCGGGCAAGGGCATCGGCCTGGCGTACGACATCGGCGGCCGTGGCGACCAGTCGTTCAACGACGCCGCCTACGCCGGCTTCCAGCAGGCCGACAAGGAATTCAAGATGGGCGGCCGGGACGTCCAGCCGAGCGACGGCGAGTCGGAGGCGGACAAGGTCCAGCGTCTGACCGAGCTCGCCAAGGCCGGCTACAACCCGGTGATCGGCGTCGGCTACATCTACGCGCCGGCCGTCAAGGAGGTCGCCGCCAAGTTCCCGAAGACCACCTTCGGGATCATCGACGACGAGCAGACCAAGGCCGCCAACGTGGCCGACATGGTCTTCTCCGAGGAGCAGGCCTCCTACCTCGCGGGCGTCGCCGCCGCCAAGACCTCCAAGGCCAAGCACGTCGGCTTCATCGGCGGTGTGGACATCCCGCTGATCCACAAGTTCGGCGCGGGCTTCGTCCAGGGCGTCAAGTCCGTCGACCCGAGCATCAAGATCGAGTCGCAGTACCTGACCGAGACGCCCGCGGAAGGCGGCTTCTCCAGCCCTGACAAGGGCAAGGAGGCTGCCAGTGGTCAGATCGAGAAGGGTGCCGACGTCATCTACCACGCCGCCGGTCTCTCCGGCCAGGGCGTGATCTCCGAGGCCGCCGCCAAGAAGGTCTGGGCGATCGGTGTCGACTCCGACCAGTACAACCAGGACGCGCTGAAGAGCTACAAGGACTACATCCTCGGCTCGGCGCTGAAGAACGTCGGCGGCGCGGTCTACGAGCTCGCCAAGTCGGTCCACGAGGGCAAGCCGCTCACCGGTGTCGTCCGCGGCGACCTGAAGTCCGGCGGCGTGGGCTTCGCCGACTCCAACCCGAAGTACAAGGCCATGACGGAGGTCGTCGCGGCGGTGGACAAGGCCAAGCAGGACATCATCGACGGCAAGGTGACGGTGAAGACTTCGTAAGGCCCGACGCGGGGCCGAAAGGGCCCTTCGTACGCCCGCCCGGGCAGCGTTGCAGCTCGTACGCCCCTTGCCTCCCGCAAGGGGCGTACTGCTGTCCGTAGTCTGTCCACCAACTGTGGCCACAGCTCGGTAACGGACCGGACAGAAGGGGTTTTCCGTCTGGTCTACGCGCGTTACGCTGCGGCGGAACCAGCGCCTGGTTTGGGCGCTTGCACAAAGGAGTCTCGTTCCATGCGCCGGGTGTCCCGTATCACGATTGCAGGCGTTGCAACCGCAGCCCTCGCCCTCACCGCGTCCGCGTGCGGCAGCTCGTCCAGCGAGTCGTCGGGCAGCGACAGCAAGAACCTCGGCCTGGCCCTGGCGTACGACGTCGGCGGCAAGGGCGACCAGTCCTTCAACGACGCCGCCACCGCCGGCCTGGACAAGGCCGACAAGGAGTTCGGCTACAAGTCCACCGCCGTCGAGCCGCAGGACGGCGAGTCGGAGGCGGACAAGGTCCAGCGCCTGGAGACCCTCGCCAAGCAGGGCTACAACCCGGTCATCGGCGTCGGCTTCGCCTACGCGCCGGCCGTCAAGGAAGCCGCGGTCAAGTTCCCGAAGACCACCTTCGGCATCGTCGACGACGAGCAGACCAAGGCCGACAACGTCGCCGACCTCGTCTTCTCCGAGGAGCAGGCCTCCTACCTGGCCGGTGTCGCGGCCGCCCTGTCCACCAAGTCGAACACCGTCGGCTTCATCGGTGGCGTGGACGTCCCGCTGATCCACAAGTTCGCGGCCGGCTACAAGCAGGGCGTCGAGGACACCAAGAAGGGCGTCACGGTCAAGGTGCAGTACCTGACCGAGACCGCCGCCGAGGGTGGCTTCTCCAGCCCCGACAAGGGTGAGAGTGCCGCCGAGGGTCAGATCGACGACGGCGCCGACGTCGTCTACGCCGCCGCGGGCCTGTCCGGCCAGGGTGTCATCAAGGCTGCCAACGCCAACAAGATCTGGGCGATCGGCGTCGACTCCGACCAGTACAAGCAGGACGCGCTGAAGGCGTACAAGTCCTCGATCCTGACCTCCGCCATGAAGAACGTCGAGGGCGCGGTCTACGAGCTCGCCAAGTCCGTCCACGACGGCAAGCCGGAGACCGGCGTCGTCCGCGGCAGCCTCTCCAACGGCGGCGTGAGCGTCTCCAACTCCAACCCGGAGTTCGCGAACAACGCCAAGATCCAGGACGCGATCAAGAAGGCGTCCGAGGGCATCAAGGACGGCACCATCACGGTGAAGACCTCCTGACCTCTCCGGGTAGAGGCCTTGGCCAAAGAAGCGCTGTAATGGCAGCGTTACGGCCGCGGAACGGGGCGCGGAGAGGATGGCTCCTCGCGCCCCGTTCGCGCGGCAGAATGCTCGGAACGGATCGTCCGTCAGAAAAGAACGATCAGGTCCGGGCACTATTTAAAGCAGGGGCGCTACGCGCGTAGAGCGGCCCCTTTCCCAAGGAGAGTGCGCCATCGACGCGTCCAGCAGCCCTCCGCTCACCGCACCGTCGACGATCGCGGTAGAGCTGGCGGGGATCACCAAGCGCTTCCCCGGTGTCGTCGCCAACCACGACATCCACCTGACGGTCCGAAAAGGCACGGTGCACGCCCTCGTCGGTGAGAACGGCGCCGGCAAGTCGACCCTGATGAAGATCCTCTACGGCATGCAGAAGCCGGACGAGGGCACCATCGCGGTCGGCGGCACCCAGGTGAGCTTCGGCAGCCCCGCCGACGCCATCGCCCGCGGCATCGGCATGGTCCACCAGCACTTCATGCTCGCCGACAACCTCACGGTTCTGGAGAACGTGGTGCTGGGCAGCGAGAAGCTGTACGGCATCGGCGGCGCCGCCCGGAAGAAGATCAAGGAGATCTCCGACCGCTACGGCCTCGGCGTCCGCCCCGACGCCCTGGTCGAGGACCTCGGTGTCGCCGAACGTCAGCGCGTGGAGATCCTCAAGGTCCTCTTCCGCGGCGCCGACACCCTGATCCTCGACGAGCCGACCGCGGTCCTCGTGCCGCAGGAGGTCGCCGCGCTCTTCGCCAACCTGCGCGAGCTCAAGTCCGAGGGCCTGTCGGTCATCTTCATCTCCCACAAGCTGGGCGAGGTCCTCTCCGTCGCGGACGAGATCACCGTCATCCGCCGCGGCACGACGGTCGGCACCGCCGTACCGTCCGAGACCACCCCGCGCCAGCTCGCCGAGATGATGGTCGGCAGCGAGCTCCCCACCCCGGAGACCGCCGAGTCGACCGTCACCGACCGGGCCGTCGTCGAGGTCAAGAACCTCACCGTGTACTCCTCGGGCGCGCTGACGCTCGGCGAGTCGTCCGCCTCCCTGCTCATGGACGAGGTGGGCGGCGCCGAGGTCAAGAAGGTCCTCGACGGCGTCTCCTTCACCATCCACGCCGGTGAGGTCATGGGCATCGCCGGTGTCGAGGGCAACGGCCAGACCGAGCTCATCGACGCCCTGATCGGCACCAAGAACGCCGACTCCGGAGCCATCTTCTTCGAGGGCGAGGACGTCACCTCCTGGGCCACCCGCAAGCGCCGGGAGTCCGGCGTCGGCTACATCCCCGAGGACCGCCACCGCCAGGGCCTGCTCCTGGAGGCCCCCCTCTGGGAGAACCGCATCCTCGGCCATGTCACCGAGACGCCCAACGCCAAGGGCTTCTGGCTGACCCCGAAGGCCGCCCAGGCCGACACCCGCCGCATCGTAGAGGAGTACGACGTCCGTACCCCCGGCATCGACGTCACCGCGGCCTCCCTCTCCGGCGGCAACCAGCAGAAGCTGATCGTCGGCCGCGAGATGAGCCACAATCCGAAGTTCCTGATCGCCGCCCACCCCACCCGCGGAGTGGACGTCGGCGCACAGGCCCAGATCTGGGACCGCATCCGCGACGCCCGCCGCGAGGGCCTGGCCGTGCTGCTGATCTCCGCCGACCTGGACGAGCTCATCGGCCTGTCGGACACCCTGCGCGTGATCTACAACGGCAGGCTGGTCGCCGACGCCGACCCGGCCACCGTCACCCCGGAGGAGCTCGGCTCCGCCATGACGGGTGCCGCCACCGGACACCTTGAGCACGTCGAGGACGAGAGCGCCCCGGAGGACGAGGCCCGATGAAGAAGTTCGACAAGGAGCGACTGCTCCTCGCCGTGGCCGGACCGGCCCTGGCGCTCGTCGCGGCGATCCTGCTGACCTCGGTCGTGCTGATCGCCTCGGGCAAGAGCCCGATCGAGCCGTACACGCTCATGCTGGAGCAGGCCGGCTTCTCCGACGTACAGGTTCTGATCATCAACCAGGCGTCGATGTACTACATCGCCGCCCTCGCGGTCGCCCTCGGCTTCCGGATGAACCTGTTCAACATCGGCGTCGACGGCCAGTACCGCCTCGGCGCCATGATGACCGCGGTGGTCGGCGCCCACGTGGCGCTGCCGTCGGCCCTCCAGGTCCCGCTGCTGATCCTGGTCGGCGCGCTCACCGGTGCCATGTGGGCCGGTATCGCGGGCCTGCTGAAGGTGACCCGGGGCGTCAGCGAGGTCGTCTCGACGATCATGCTCAACTCGATCGCCACCAGCCTCATCGGCTACCTCACCCTCACCGACAACTTCGGTGTGCTGGTCGGGGACAACGTCACGACCGGCGTGATGAAGGACTCCGGCTGGGTGCCCGGCATCAACCTCGGCTCGGATGTCGGCGAGATCTACGGCCTGGTCTTCCTCGCGGTCGCCATGGGCATCGGCTACTGGGCCGTCCTCAACCGCACCCGCTTCGGCTTCGACCTCAGGGCCACCGGTGAGTCCGAGTCCGCCGCCGCGGCCTCCGGCGTCAACGCCAAGCGCATGGTGCTCACCGCGATGCTGATCTCCGGCGCGGTCGCCGGCATCTCGGGCCTGCCGCTGCTGCTCGGCGACGCCCACACCTACAGCCTCAGCTTCCCGGCCGGCCTCGGCTTCACCGCCATCGGCATCGCCCTGCTCGGCCGCAACAACCCCGGCGGCATTGCCCTCGCCGCGCTGCTGTGGGCCTTCCTCGACAAGGCGTCCCCCGCTCTCGACTACGCGACTCCCGAGCCGTACGAGAAGGAGATCGCCACGATCATGCAGGGCCTGATCGTCTTCGCGGTCGTCATCTCCTACGAGGTCGTCCGCACCTGGGGTCTGCGCCGCCAGCAGAAGCGCGTCGGTGAGGAGCTCGCCGCGGCCGCCGCCAACACGAAGAAGGAGGTGGCGGTCTGATGAGCACCGCGACCATCGCCAAGGCGCCGGCGAAGCCCGGAAAGGGCGGCCGCCGTATCTCGCTGCCTGTCGTCCTCCTGATCATCTCGGGCGTTCTCATCCTGACGTCCGTCGTCCGCCTGATCACCGGCGCGGACGGCATCACCTCGACCGGCCAGATGTCCACCGCGCTGCGCTCCGCCGTGCCGATCGGGCTCGCGGGCCTCGGCGGTCTGTGGGCCGAGCGCGCGGGCGTCGTCAACATCGGCCTCGAGGGCATGATGATCCTCGGCACCTGGTTCGGAGCCTGGGCCGGCTACCAGTGGGGTCCCTGGACCGGCGTGCTCGTCGGCATCATCGGCGGCGCGCTCGGTGCCGTGCTGCACGCCATCGCCACGGTGACGTTCAACGTCAACCACATCGTCTCCGGTGTGGCCCTGAACATCCTGGCCCTGGGCACCACCCGCTATCTGTCGAAGTACACCTTCGAGGAGGCCCCGCAGGGCTCCTCCAAGCAGTCCCCGCCGATCGAGTCGCTGGGCACCTTCGACGTCCCGGGCCTGTCCAGCTGGCTGGAGACCCTCAACCAGAAGCACTGGTTCCTGGTCTCCGACATCGCCGGCCTGGTCGGCGGCCTGATCACCGACCTGTCTCCGCTCACCGTGGTGGCGGTCGCCCTCGTACCCGCCACCTGGTACGTGCTGTGGCGCACATCCTTCGGTCTGCGGCTGCGGTCCTGCGGCGAGAACCCGATCGCCGCCGAGTCGCTCGGTGTCAACGTCTACAAGTACAAGTACATCGCCGTGATCATCTCTGGCGGCTTCGCCGGCCTCGGCGGTGCCTTCCTGTCGATCGTGTCGTCCAACGTGTACCTCGACGGCCAGACGGCAGGGCGCGGTTACATCGGTCTCGCCGCGATGATCTTCGGCAACTGGATGCCGGGCGGACTCGCCCTCGGCGCGGGCCTGTTCGGCTACACCGACAGCCTCAAGCTGCGCGGCGGCACGACCAACGTCCACGCGCTGATCCTGCTCCTGGCGATCCTGCTGGTGTTCGGCGTCGCGTACCTCATCTGGAAGAAGAAGTACGTCCCCGCCGCCATCACCGCCGCGATCTCGGCCCTGATGTTCATCTGGTACACCAGCACGAACGAGGTCCCGAACCAGGTCGTGACGGCCAGCCCGTACGTCATCACCCTGCTGGTGCTCTCGCTGTCCGCACAGCGCCTGAGGATGCCGAAGGCGGACGGCCTGCCCTACCGGAAGGGGCAAGGGAAGTGACCTCCGCCGACTTCGACTGGGACGCCCTGCGGGAGGTGGCGCGCGAGGCGATGACCCACGCGTACGCCCCCTACTCGGGCTACCCGGTCGGCGTCTCGGCCCTCGTCGACGACGGCCGTACGGTCTCCGGCTGCAATGTCGAGAACGCCTCCTACGGACTCGGCCTGTGCGCCGAGTGCGGGCTGGTCTCGGAGCTGCAGCGCACCGGCGGCGGCCGGCTGACGCACTTCACCTGCGTCGACGGCCGGGGTGAGATCCTCGTTCCCTGCGGGCGCTGCCGTCAGCTGCTGTACGAGTTCGGTGGCCCGGATCTCCTCCTGGAGACCCCGGCGGGAATCCTGCCGCTGTCCGAGATGCTGCCGCAGGCCTTCGGACCGGGCCATCTCACCAAGTAACTACCGTGCGGCCCCTCCGAGTTGATGATCCATCCGGCTCGGAGGGGCCGCACACTTTCTGATTGTCCGGAAGGAATGCTTCATGGCCATGGACGCCATCTCCGTCATCCGCACCAAGCGCGACCGCGGTGAGCTCAGCGACGAGCAGATCGACTGGGTCATCGACGCGTACACCCGCGGGGAGGTCGCCGACTACCAGATGGCCGCGCTGAACATGGCCATCCTCCTCAACGGCATGAACCGCGGCGAGATCTCCCGCTGGACCGCCGCGATGATCGCGAGCGGCGAGCGCATGGACTTCTCGGGGCTGTCTCTCCCCACCGCCGACAAGCACTCCACCGGCGGCGTCGGCGACAAGATCACGCTGCCCCTCGCCCCGCTGGTCGCGGCGTGCGGCGCGGCCGTCCCGCAGCTGTCCGGCCGCGGCCTCGGCCACACCGGCGGCACGCTGGACAAACTGGAGTCGATCCCGGGCTGGCGCGCGCTGCTGTCGAACGAGGAGATGCTGCACGTCCTCGACACCACGGGTGCGGTGATCTGCGCGGCCGGCGACGGTCTCGCCCCGGCCGACAAGAAGCTGTACGCCCTGCGCGATGTCACCGGCACCGTGGAGGCGATCCCCCTCATCGCCTCGTCGATCATGTCGAAGAAGATCGCGGAGGGCACGGGCTCCCTGGTCCTGGACGTGAAGGTCGGCACCGGCGCCTTCATGAAGACGATCGAGGACGCCCGCGAACTGGCCTCCACGATGGTCGGCCTGGGCACGGACCACGGTGTGAAGACGGTGGCGCTGCTGACGGACATGTCGACGCCGCTGGGCCTGACGGCGGGCAACGCCCTCGAGGTCCGCGAGTCGGTCGAGGTCCTGGCGGGCGGCGGCCCGTCGGACGTCGTGGAACTGACCATCGCCCTGGCCCGCGAAATGCTCGCCGCGGCGGGCGTGAAGGACGCCGACCCGGCGAAGGCGCTGGCCGACGGCTCGGCCATGGACGTCTGGCGCCGCATGATCGCGGCCCAGGGCGGCGACCCGGACGCGGAGCTGCCGGTCGCCAAGGAGCAGCACGTGGTCAAGGCCACCGCCTCCGGTGTCCTGACCCGCCTCGACGCCTACGACATCGGCATCGCCGCCTGGCGCCTCGGTGCGGGCCGCGCCCGCAAGGAGGACCCGGTCCAGGCGGGCGCGGGCGTCGAGATGCACGCCAAGCCGGGCGACACGGTCACCGAGGGCCAGCCCCTGCTGACCCTCCACACGGACACCCCGGAGCGCTTCGCCTACGCGCTGGAGGCGGTCGAGGGTTCCTACGACATCGCCGCCGCGGGCACGGACTTCACCGCGTCGCCGGTGGTGCTGGAGCGCATCGCCTGATGTGAGGTGGCAGGAAAGGGGCCGGTGCCTTCGGGCGCCGGCCCCTTTTCCGTGCTCACGGTCAGCCCAGCAGCGCCGCGACCACCACCAGGACCGGCACCGACAGCACGGTCGACACCAGGATCGCGTCCCGTGCCAGGCGCTCGCCCACCCGGTAACTCGACGCATACGTATAGAGGTTCTGTGCCGCGGGCAGCGCCGACGTCACCACCACGTCCAGGAGTTGGTGCCCGCGCAGCCCGAACACCCCCACCGCCAGCGCCCAGGCGGCCGCCGGCTGGCCCACCGACTTCAGCGCGACCGAGAGCAGGACCAGGTGGCGGTCCGGGCCCCGGCCCGGCATCGTGCTGCCGCACAGGGAGATGCCGAACGCCAACAGCACCGCCGGGACGGACATGTTGCCGATCAGCGTCACCGGGTCCATGACCGCCGAGGGGATGCGCAGGCCGGTCGCCGAGACCGCGACCCCCGCCAGTGAACCCACCGCGATCGGGTTGCGCAGCGGAGTCAGCAGCCGTAGCCACAGCGGGTCCTTGCCGTCCCGGGCCGACAGGTCCAGGACGGTCAGCGCGATCGGGGTCAGCAGGAGCAGCTGGAACAGCAGCACCGGGGCCACCAGCGAGGCGTCGCCCAGGACGTACACGGCGATCGGGATCCCGAGGTTGCCGGAGTTGACATAGCTGGAGCAGAGCGCGCCGATCGTCGTACGGCCCACGCCCCAGCCGCGTACGACACCCACCGCCACGAAGACGCCCGCCACCGCCGCCGTGCTCAGCGCGGTCACGACCAGGCGGCTGGAGAAGACCATCGACAGGTCGGCCCGCGCGAGTGTGGTGAAGAGCAGGGCCGGGGAGGCGACGTGGAAGGCGAGCTTGGTCAGGACCTCGCGGCCGTTGTCACCGAGGTGGCCGCGGCGGCCGATCAGATACCCGACCGCGATGACCACGGCGATGACGGCGAAGCCGGTCAGCACCCCCTGCACGGAACCTCCTCGTCGGTGAGGAGGGCGTGGGATATCCAGGGCGGTGCTGATCCGTGGGGCATACAGCCAACCCTCTGGGGAAGAGGATGCCCAGGTCAATGTGATCCCGGTCGGTGGACTCCCGCACGACCCCCGCAGCGACGATGAGTTCTGCCCGCCCGCCCGGTCTACAGATCGTGGACGCCATGACACCCGCCGTGCTCGTACTGGCCGGCCCCGTCACCCGGGACGAGGTGGCGGGGCTGTGCGACGACGTGCGGGCACTGCTGGACACGACCGGGGCCGGGGTCGTCGTCTGTGATGTGGCCGGGCTCGGACCGCCGGGGCTCGGGACCGTCGATCTGCTGGCGCGGCTCCAGCTCGCCGCCCGGCGGGCCGGCGGACGGATCAGGCTCAGAGACCCCGACCCGGCCCTACACGCCCTCCTCGACCTGGTCGGACTCCGCTTCGAGAGCGTCGAGATGGAGGGGGAGCCCGAACAGCGGGAACCACCTCTTGGTGTCGAGGAAGAAGTGGAACCCGGTGAGCCGGCCCTCTGAGATCTCCAGGATCTGCACCGCCCACGGTGTGTAGCCGCCCGCCTCCGGGTCCGGCTTGTACTGCGCGAACCCCGGCAGACCGTTGACCTGCACCGGCACCAGGCGTGAGCCCTCGCAGGCCGAGCCCAGGGTCGTCATGAAGCCCGTGATGTCGTCGTGGCCCGTCAGCCACAGGTCGAACGGCGGCATCGTCATGATGGCGTCCTCGTGCAGCAGGGCCGTCAGTGCCGTCATGTCGTACCCCTCGAACGCCGCCATGTAGCGGTCCAGGAGCTTCTGCTGCTCCTCGTCCAGCGGGTCGGACACCGTCGCGTCCGCGCCGTGCCCGTCCCGCTCGGCGAGGGTCGCGCGGGCCCGCTGGAGGGCGCTGTTGACCGAGGCGACCGTGGTGTCGAGCAGCTCGGCGACCTCGCTCGCCTTCCAGGCCAGCACCTCGCGCAGGATCAGCACCGCGCGCTGCTTGGGCGGGAGTTGCTGCAGGGCGGCCATGAAGGCGAGCCGTACGGACTCCTTGGCCACGGCCGCCTCCGCGGGGTCCTCGACGGTGGGCAGGATGCGGGCGTCCGGCATCGGCTCCAGCCAGGTGTGGTCCGGGCGGGGGGAGAGGGCGGCCTGGGCGAGCGGCGTGGAGTCGGTGAGGTCCATGGGCCTCGCGCGTTTGTTGCCGGCCGTCAGCATGTCCAGGCAGACGTTGGTCGCGATGCGGTAGAGCCAGGAGCGGAGGCTGGAACGGCCCTCGAACTTGTCGTAGTTGCGCCAGGCGCGGACCATCGTGTCCTGCACCGCGTCCTCCGCCTCGAAGGACGAGCCGAGCATGCGGTAGCAGTACCCGGTCAGCTCGACCCGGTGCTTCTCCAGCCTGACGTCGAGGTCCGCTGTCATCGTGCTGTCCGTCATCGTCCACCCACCCCTGTGGCCGTTCTGTGTCGCGCCTTTGCGCCCACCACGTTCGAAGCTATCGCAGGGGTCTGACAATGGCGTGCCGAGTGACGAAACATGCAGGCCAGACGCCTTTCGCCCCCGCCGCCCCTACCCGTCCCGTCCCTGGGGGCTGCCGCCCCCTGGGGATGGGAACGGGTAGGGGCGGCGGGGGCGAGAAAAGGCGTTCCCCCTGGCCGACCGACCTCGACCAGGGGGAAGAAAAAAAGGGGGGCGTGCGGCTCAGGCCGCCAGGAGCCGCTGCTGGGCCCGGGCCGCGCGCGTTCCGAGGACGGTGATCGTGACGACGCCGAGCACCGCCAGCAGACCGACGCCGACCGTCCCGGCCCAGCCACCCGCGTGGAAGGCGAGCGCACCGACCGTACTGCCCACACTGGAGCCGATGTAGTACGCCGACTGATACAGCGCCGAGGCCTGCGCCCGCCCCTCGGTCGCCGTCTTGCTGACCGCCGAGGACGCGCAGGCGTGCCCCGCGAAGAACCCACCGGTGATCAGCACCAGCCCCAGCAGGACCAGCACCAGCGAGTCCGCCAGCGACAGCACCAGACCCGCCGCCGTCGTCGCACCCGCCGCGTACAGCGCACCTCGCCGCCCGAGACGGCCCACCAGCCGCCCGGCCGTGGACGCCGACACCGTACCCACCAGGTACACCAGGAAGATCGAGCCGACGACACCCTGCGGCAGATCGAACGGCGCCTCCGTCAGCCGGTACCCGATCACCGTGTACACACCGCCGAACACCGTCATGAACAGCGCGCCGATCGCGTACAGCCGGCACATCAGCGGGTTGGACAGGTGCTCACGGACCGTCCGCACCAGCACCCGCGGCTTCAGCGACCCGGCGACGAAGTGCTTCGGCGCCGGCAGCAGCAGCCGGAACGCCACCGCGCACCCGACCGCGATCGCACCGATCACGCCCAGGGCCACCCGCCAGCCCCACTCCTGCGCCACCCAGCCGGTGATGACGCGGCCGCTCATCCCGCCGACACTGTTGCCCGCGACGAACAGTCCGATCGCCGTGACCAGAGCCTTCGGCCTGACCTCCTCCGCCAGATAGGCCGTCGCGGAAGCCGGAAGACCGGCCAGCGCCGCGCCCTGCAACGCCCGCAGCGCCACCAGCACCGGCAGCGAGGGAGCCAGCGGGACCAGGAGGCCGACCATCACCGCGACCGCCAGCGAGCCCGTCATGACCGTGCGCCGTCCGTACCGCTCCGACAGCGCGCTCATCGGGAGGACGAACAGGGCCAGTGCGCCCGTCGCCGCCGCCACCGTCCAGCTCGCGTCGCTCGCCGCCACCCCGAAGTCGCCGGAGATCAGCGGCAGAAGGGCCTGCGTGGAGTACAGGAGGGCGAAGGTCGCCACCCCGGCGAGGAAGAGGGCGAAGCTCATCCGGCGGTAGCCGGGGCCGCCCGGGGCCATACGGGAGTCGAGATCAGGAACAGCGGATACGGCGCCCATGGTCATGGACGCCTCGGTACTGGCAGGCATGCCTCGAAGTTACGTACACCTCGGTTCATGCGTCCAATGCACGGACTCTCCATAATCGTTCCCATGGTGCATCAACACAGCTCACAGCCTCGGCTGTCACCGTCCAGTGACACACAAGACATGTCGGAGATGTCGATGGTGCTGGCCCCGCGACTGGCGTACTTCGCCGGCGTCGCCCGCACCGAGCACGTCACCCGGGCCGCCCAGGAGATGAACGTCCCGCAGTCCACGCTCTCCCGCGCGATGGTCCGCCTCGAACAGGACCTGGGCGTCGACCTGTTCGCCCGCATCGGCCGCACCGTCTCCCTCACCCCGGCCGGCCGCGCCTTCCTCGGCCACGTCGAACGCGCCCTCGCCGAGATCGACCGCGCCGCCGAGGAGGTCCGCGCCGACGCCGACCCGGCCACCGGCAAGGTCGCCTTCGGTTTTCTGCACACCATGGGCTCGGAGACGGTCCCCGGCCTGATCCGCGCCTTCCGCGCCGACCACCCCCGCGTCCGCTTCAGCCTCGTGCAGAACTACGGCGAGGCGATGATCGAGCGGCTGCGCGCGGGGGAGCTGGACCTGTGTCTGACCTCCCCGGTCCCGGACGCCCCGGACCTGGTCGGCCGCCGCCTCGACGAGCAGAAGCTGCGCCTGGTCGTCCCCGCCGACCACCGCCTCGCCGCCCGCAAGCGCGTGCGCCTCGCCGAGGCCGCCGACGAGACCTTCGTGACCCTGGAACCCAACTACGGCATGCGCCGCATCACCGACGACCTGTGCCAGGAGGCCGGGTTCAAGCCGCGGATCGCCTTCGAGGGAGAGGAGGCCGAGACGCTACGGGGGCTGGTCGCCGCCGGCCTCGGGGTCGCCCTCCTCCCGCCGCCCGCCGTGGCCCGTCCCGGTGTCGTCGAGCTGACGGTCACCGCCCCGCGCGCGGTGCGCGAGATCGGTGTCGCCTGGCTCGACGGCCACCCGGACACGCCACCGGTGGCGGCCTTCAAGAAGTTCCTGCTCGCACAGCGCGGCCGTCTCCTCCCGGACTGACCGGACCGACCACCGTCTTCTTCGCGGCACGCGCGAGCAGCCCGTGCCTGGGCGCCAGGCACCACGTCACCACGAACACCCCGGTCAGGACTACGACGATGGAGCCGCCGGCCGCCAGGTCGTACACGTACGACACATACAGCCCGGCCAGGCTCCCCGCGCAGCCGATCACCGACGCGAGCAGCGTCATGGTCCACAGCCGCTCGGTCAGCAGCCGGGCGGTCGCGGCGGGTGTGATGAGCAGGGCGAGGACGAGGACGTTGCCGACGGCCTCCAGCGACATCACGATCGTGGAGGTCACGACCACGTACAGCGTCAGGTCGAGCCGGAACACCGGCAGCCCGGCCGCCCGTGCCGTCTCCCGGTCCAGGCTGACCGCCACCAGCTCCTTGCGCAGGGCGAGCACGACGGCCACCAGCACCGCCCCGATCCCGGCGACCGTCCAGACGTCCTGCGGCGACACCGCCAGCACCTGCCCGAACAGGAACGAGGACAGGTCGGTCGTCCAGCTGTCCCGCGTCGACACCAGCACGATCCCGAGGCCGAACGCGAAGGCGAAGAAGACGCCGATGACGGTGTCCTCCTTCAGCCGCCGGTTCTGCGACACGTACGCGATGAGCACCGACGTGACGATCCCGGCCGCCGCGCCGCCGAGGAGCAGATTCCCCCCGAAGGTGTAGGCCAGCGCCACCCCGGGGAACGCCGAGTGGGCCACCGCGTCCCCGATGAACGCCATCCCGCGCAGCACGACGTACACCCCGACCACCCCGCACACCAGCCCCACCACGGCGGCGACGGCGAACGCCCGCTGCATGAAGGGCAGTTCCCAGGGGTCGAGCAGGAAGTCGATCACGTCATCGTCTCCGTGGGCATGGCCCGGTCGAGTCCGAAGGCCCGCAGCATCCGGTCCGGTTCGGTCAACAGTTCGGGCCCGCCGTCGGCGACGACCGTCCGGTTGATCAGCACCACCCGGTCGCAGGTGCGGGCGGCGGCCGCCAGGTCGTGGGTGGTCATCAGCAGGGCCCGGCCCTCGGCGGCGAGCTGCCGGAAGAGCTGGTTGAGGAGCTCCTGGGTGGGGACGTCCACGCCGGTGAACGGTTCGTCGAGCAGCAGGAGCCGGGGCTCCGCCGCCAACGCCCGGGCCACGAGCACGCGTTGGCGCTGCCCCCCGGACAGCTCGCCGATGGGGCGGCGGGCCAGCCCGGTGAGCCCGGTGAGCTCCAGGGCCCGTTCCGCGGCCTCCCGGTCGGCCTGCCGGGGCCGCCGAAGCCACCCGATCGTCCTCGTACGTCCGGTCAGCACGGCCCCCGCGACATCGATCGGGAAGTCCCAGGCGAACTCGTGCCGTTGGGGCACGTACCCGGGCCGGGACGCCACCGAAACGGCCCCCGAGACGAGCGGCACGAGCCCGAGCGCCGCCCGCAGCAGCGTCGTCTTCCCCGCCCCGTTGGGCCCGATCAGCCCGACCAGCTCACCCGCCGCCACGGTGAGCGAGGCGTCCTCCAGTGCGAGCCGCCCCCCTAGCACGACGGAGGCGGCCTCGACCCGCAGCACCCCGCTCACACGCCCCGCCGCCGACGCCGTACGCCCCACACCGCACCCCCGCCGACGAGCGCGAGGCCGGCGGCCGCGGTGGCGAGGAGGGTGGGATCGCCGGCGCCGGTGCCGGCCATGGAGCCGGATGAAGTGCCTTGACCGGCGCCGGCCTTGGCGGAGTCCGAGTCCGAGGCGGAAGGGGACGGCGAGGACGACGACCCCGCATCGGAGGAGCCGCCCCCAGGGGTCACGGCGTCCGCCTTCCCGTCCCCGACCACGAACGCCACGGTCTCCGTGTCGCTCACGGCCGTCCCGTCGGCGAGTTTCCCGCTCATCCTGAAGGTCAGCCGGTAGGCGCCCTCCTTCGTGAACGCCCACCCGCCGTGCGCATGCGTGTTCGCGGGGACCTCGAAGGAGTCAGGGACGCCGTCCTTGCTGTTGAACAGCACCTCGGCGCCGGACATCGCGTCGTACGTGTACAGCGCGTACGCGCCCGGTCCCGCGACGTCGGTCAGCGTGAACGTCACGCCGCCCTTCATCGCCCCGGCCGCGACATGGTCCGTCGACCAGCCGGGCCACAGCAGCCCTTCCTGCTGCACCTGGTCGAGCAGCCAGACATCGGTTCCGGGCCTGCCCAGGAAGGCGAAGGCGTCGTTGTCGGGCAGGGTGTTCTTCGCGGCTGGTCCCACGCGCAGGACCAGGGAGGACGGCTCGCGCCAGGTGGTCCTCCCGGAGACCGTGCCGTCCTTGACGTGGATCTGGAGCTTGTCGTCGAGCACGCGGGCGGCGAAGTCGATGTGGCCCTCGTCGAGGACCTTCCGGGTCGAGACGACCTCGGACGCGGCGGCCGTGCGCGGCTTCTCCGCCGGAGCGGCGAGCGCGCGCGCCGGGGCCGCAGGTTCGGGGGTGGCGGTCGGCTCCGCCGGTTCGTCCTCGCCTCCGACCACCACGGTGTACACGGTCCCGACGGACAGCTCCCGCCCGTCCTCCGCCGCCGTACCCGCCGCCTCGAAGATGAGCCGGTAGGTTCCTTCCTCGCTGAACTCCCAGCGCCCGTAGGCCTGTTCACCCACCGGCACCTCGACCCGGTCCGGCACGTCGTCCGCGCTGTCGAAGAGCACGGAGTCGTCCCCGTACACCGTGACATCACCCGGCCCGTCCACCCCGGTCAGCGCCCAGGTCACGGTGTCCCCGGCAAGGGCACCCGACGGCACCCCCGTCGTGTCCCACCCCGGCGCGGCCGAGTCCGCCTCGACGACATGGGCGCTGTCCCCGGGATCGAGCGTCAACTCCCCGTCGGCGTAAGCGATCCTCCCGATCCCGCTCGACGTCTCGTCCGCGACGGCGACCCCGCCCCCCGCGAGTGCGGCCGCCAGCACCACGGCGACCGCGACCCGTTCACTGCCCCTCATCCGGCTGTCCCTCCAAGGCACTTGGCGAGCTCCGTCGCGTTGTGCCGCATCATCGATACGTAGTCGTGGACCTTGTCGTCGAACGAGTCGCCGTAGATCGTGCAGACGTCGACCCCCTCGTCCTGGGCGACCCGTTCCAGCACGTTCGCCCGCGCGGCGAGGTTCGGTTCCACGAACACGGCCGGGACCCGCTTCTCCCGGATGGTGTCGCCGAGCCTCTCCACCTCTGCCGCGCTGGGCTCCTGGTTGGGCACCGGCACGACGAAACCGGCGACCTCCATGCCGTACGCCTTGGCGAGATAGCCGAAGGCGTCATGGGTGGTGATCAGCTTGCGGTTCCGCTCGGGGATGGTCGCGAGCGTCCGTCCGACCTCCTCGTCCAGCGCTCCGAGCCGCTTCAGAGAGGCCGAGGCGTTCTTCGCGTACGTCTTCGCGCCGGCGGGGTCCGCCTTCGCCAACTCGGCCTGGATCCGCCGCACATACGCCTCCGCGTTGGAGACGTCCTCCCAGGCGTGCGGGTCCAGATCGCCGTGCACGTGCTTGCCGAGCACGGCCTGCGGCAGCACCCACAGCGGGTCACCGGCCTCCCCGAGGAAGGAGTACGCACTCTCCTCGGGCACCGACTCCCGCGCCCGGTCGGGCACGTTCAGCACCACCTCGTCCGGCGCGAACCTCCTGCGCTCGCCGCTCTTCTCGTCGTCGGCGCGGACGTACACCTTCCCGGTCCCGGCGTTGAGCGCCAGGTCGGCGTGTCCGCCGTCGAGGACGGTGGCGCCCTCGGGGGCGTCGGTGCCGACGGCGAAGGTGAAGGTGCCGCTGCCGAATTCCTCGGTCCTCCCGTCGAGCGTCTCGGTCCGCCCCTCGACCGTCAGCCGGTACGTTCCCGGCTCGCTGAACGCCCAGTTGACGTGTGTGTGCGCCTCGGGCGGCAGGGTGAAGGAGTCCGAGTCGTCGAAACCGTCACGGGAGTCGACGTACACCTTGGGGCGTCCGAGCGTGTCGGTCAGGTAGACCCGCAGATCCCCCGGCCCCTCCAACCCGGTGGCGGTCGTACGGACTTGGGATCCGTCCCCGGCGACCTCGCCCTCCACCGCCCAGCCGAGCCACAGCACGTCGAGCCCGAGGTCCTCCTCCAGCTTCATCACCGTGCCGCCGTACTGCTCCAGCTTCTCGGCGATCTCGATCTTCGGCGTGGACTTCCGGGCGTTGCTGTGGACCATCTTCATGATCCCGGGCTCCTCCAGCAGCAGCCCGTTGCCGAACACGAGGTCGGCTCGCGCGACCTTCGCCGCGTCCCCCGGGCTCGGCTCGTAGGAGTGCGGGTCGCCGTGGTGCGGCACGATCGACGTCACGTCGACCCGGTCCCCGCCGACCTGCCGGACCAGATCGGCGATGATCGCGGTGGTCGTGGAGACCTTCAACTCGGCTTCGGACGCGTCGGATTCGCTCCGGCCGCAGCCGGCGACCAGCACACAGGCGGCGGTGAGCACCACGGCCGCGACATGCGTGGGACGGCCCCTCATGGGGTTCCCTCCTCCCGGTCGGTCGTACGGCGTCGTCGTACGAGGAACACCCCACCGCCACCCAGCACCAGGGCGGCCACCGCGATCCCCGCGACCGCCGACACCTGGGCACCGGTGGAGGCGAGCGAGCCCGACGTGCCGTCGACGCTCACCGCCACCCCGGAGGCCGCCGCACCCGGTGCCCCGGAAGCGGCAGCCGACGCCGATGCCGATGCCGATGCCGATTCCGACGCGGAAGCGGTGGCCGTGGGCGTCGCCGAGCCGGTCCCGCTCGCACTCGCGGTCGGTGTCGTCGTGGGCGTGGCCGTCGGTTCGTCCCCCGTCCCCGGTGTCACCGTCGACGGATCGGTGTCGTCCCCGACCACCCAGGCGAGGGTCTCCGTGTCACCGACCCGGGTGCCGTCGGCGAGTGTGGCGCCGACGGTGAACGTGGTGCGGTAGACGCCCTCGGCGGAGAAGGCCCAGTCGAAGTGGGCGTGGGTGCCCCCGGCGAGGGTGTGGGTGTCGGGCAGTCCGTCGCCGCTGTTGAGCGGGACGACCGGGGTGCCCGTCGAGTCGCTGTAGAACATCGCGACGTTCCCGGGCCCCTGGACGGAGTCCAGCCGGAAGGAGACCTTGCCGTCGAGGTCGGCCCGGGGGAACTCCCCGGTGTTCCAGCCGGGCCACACGATCCCGGCGTTCTGCTGCAACGGCAGCCACCACACCGCGTCGCCCGGGGCGCCGAGGAAGTCGTACCCCTCGGGGATCTTCCGCTTGGCGGCGGGCCGTACGTGCAGGACGACCCCGCCCGGCTGGTGCCACGTGTGGTCGAGTTCGGACCCCTCCTTGAGCTGGAACTCCAGTGCGCCCTCCACCTTCCGGGCCGCCATGTCGACGTGCCCCTCGGAGATGACGTGCGTCGTGGCGGTGGGAGTCGGGGTGGGGCTCGCGGACGGTGTCGGCGTGGTCCCGTCGCCGGGCGCCACGCTCGACGGATCGACGTCGTCGCCCACCACCACGGCCAGCGTCTCGGTGTCGGTGGCGCCGCCCGCGGTCACGGTGAAGGTGAGCCGGTAGACACCTTCCGCGGTGAACTGCCAGATGGGCAGCAGCCGTTCCGTGTCCCCGGCCAGGGTGAAGGACCGCGGTACGCCCTCCGCGCTGCCGAGATGGGCGATCGCCGGGCCGTTCACGCTGTCGGTCTCACGCGTGTACGTGGCCAGGCCGAAGATGCCGGGCCCCTCGTATCCGGACAGCGCGACCTCGGTGTCCCCGCCCGCCTCGGTGCCCTTCCAGCCCGGCTCGGCCGCGAAGATGTTCGCCGCCTCCCAGCCGCCCAGCTGCCAGGAGTCCATGTTCGTGGTCCCCAGCGCCGTGGCCACCGGGTCCGGCGTGTACTGGAGGGCGGACGGGACGACGTGCAGGACGACCTCGGACGGTTCGCGTACGACCGTGGAGCCGGCTCCACGGTCGTCGATCTGCAACCGCAGCCCGCCGTCCACCTGCCGGGGCGTGAAGTCGAGCTCGCCCTCGTCCAGCACGACGGCACCGCCGGCGGCGCGGGCGTCCCCGCTGCCGCCGGCGACGACCAGCCCTGCCGCGCACAGGAGCACCGCGGCCGTCGTGGTGAGAGCGGCCGCCGTGAAGGCACGCCCGCCGCGCGTCAGGGCTTCCCTCATGAGCTGACGACGACGGTGTAGGTCCCGGTGGCGGTCTTGGCGACACCGCCGACCGTGCCGGAGACCCGGAACGTCAGCTGGTAGGTGCCGGCCTCCTCGAAGGCCCAGTTGGCGTGGTTGTGGGTGGCGACGGCGAAGGTTCTGGACTTGAAGCCGCCGGTGGCGGTGTCACTGTCGAACCAGCGGCTGCCGCTGCCCGCGTAGACGCTGAAGTCCTCGGTCGCGGCACCGTTGCGGGTGGCGCTGACGAGGGTGAACGTGACGTTGTTGTTGGCGAAGACCCCCGTGGTCAGGTGCTCGGTGGAGACGCCGGGGAAGAGCACTCCGGCGGCGGTCGCCTCGGCCTCGGTGTCGGGCAGCAGCCAGACCTGGCTGCCCGAACCGAGGAAGGTGTAGCCCGGGTTGGTGACCTTCGCGGCGGCCGGGACGGCCAGCGTCAGGTCCGCGGGGTCGTACTCGGTGTCGTTCTCCTCGTCATGGGCGTGCAGGCTCAGCGCGGAGCCGTCCCAGTCGGCGTCGAGGACGTCGACATGGCCGGACGACAGGGTCGTCGCGGCGAACGCCGAGGAGTTGAGGCCGGCGGCGGCGAGCGTGGCGGCGGCGAGGCCGGCGACGGTCAGCAGACGGTTGCGGGTACGCAAAAGAGGACCCCCCTTAGGTCATGGACATGCCCCCATGGACACGTAAAGACGATAATCATTTTCAGTAAAGAGTCGCAAGAGGGTCATGAGAGGGACGTGAGGGCGCTGTGAACCGCGTGACGGTGTCGGTCACCGCCGGGCGGTGCTGTCGGCTAGCGCCGCAGCGACCGCCCGAAGCCCGCCGCCAGCGGCATCCGCAGCCCCAGCGGCGGCGGGGCGGCCAGGGCGTCCTCGACGGGACGGGAGAACGCGCGGCCGAACAGTGAGCCCATGACGAAGTCCTCCGCCAGCGCGTGGACTTCGTCCCGGTGCTGACGCAACGCATGGCCGTCCGAGTGGACTTCGAACCGGCAGACGTCCCGGTTCGCCTTCTTCGCCCGTGCCGCGAGCCGGAACGACAGCTCCGGGTCCGTGCGCGCGTCGTTCGTGCCGTGCACCATCAGCACCCGTCGGCCCGCGAGCTGCTTCACCGGTTCGGGGGGCGCCGCCACGTCCTCCTCGGGCAGCCAAGGGGCGATGGCCAGAACGGAGTTGACGGCCTCGTGACCGCCCGCGTGCAGTGCGGCCCGGGCACCCATGTCGACACCGGCCAGGCACACGGCGACATCGCCGTAACGCCGTACGACCTCCTCCGTGGCCCAGTCGGCGTCCCGGGCGAGATGTGCCTCCGCGCCGTTCCAGCCGCGGTAGCGGTAGTGGACGACATGGGTGGCCAGGCCGTCCTCCCGGCCCGCGCGCGCCAGCCGGCGGCCGAGGGCGCGGACGGACGCGTTCGCCATCAGGGGGGACGGTCTGCGGCCGGAGCTCTCCTCGCCGCCGGGGAGCAGCAGCACCACCCCGCTCACCGCCGTCGGTTCCGGACCGAGCGCCCGTCCCAGCCGGGCCGTGCGAACCGGCGTCGCTTGCTGTGCCATGACAGAACAGTGTCAGAAGCGTTGGTGTACTCCACCCGTCGGGGCGGTCACCGTTACGTATCGACGGGTGGAGTACAGCGAGCGATCTACGCGCGTAGGAGTTAGAGTGCGTGAATGACGAGCCAGACTGACCGGACGGGAACCACCCCGAGCTCGGACCAGATCCGCCGGGCACCCAAGGTTCTGCTGCACGATCACCTCGACGGCGGGCTGCGCCCCGGCACCGTCGTCGACCTCGCCCGGGCCACCGGGTACGCCCAACTCCCCGAGAACGACGCCGACAAGCTCGGCATCTGGTTCCGCGAGGCCGCCGACTCCGGTTCGCTGGAACGGTACTTGGAGACCTTTTCCCACACCGTCGGTGTGATGCAGACCCGCGACGCCCTGGTCCGGGTCGCCGCCGAGTGCGCCGAGGACCTCGCCGCCGACGGGGTCGTCTACGCCGAGGTGCGGTACGCCCCCGAGCAGCACCTCGAAGGCGGGCTCAGCCTCGAAGAGGTCGTCGAGGCCGTCAATGAGGGCTTCCGGGAAGGGGAGCGGATCGCCCGCGAGAACGGCCGGCGCATCCGCGTCGGCGCCCTGCTCACCGCGATGCGGCACGCCGCCCGCGCCCTGGAGATCGCCGAACTCGCCAACCGCTACCGCGATCTGGGCGTGGTGGGCTTCGACATCGCGGGCGCCGAGGCCGGCTACCCGCCCACCCGGCACCTCGACGCGTTCGAGTACCTCAAGCGCGAGAACAACCACTTCACCATCCACGCCGGCGAAGCCTTCGGGCTCCCCTCGATCTGGCAGGCCCTGCAGTGGTGCGGCGCCGACCGGCTCGGCCACGGTGTGCGCATCATCGACGACATCCAGGTCCAGCAGGACGGCTCGGTCAAGCTCGGCCGGCTCGCCTCCTACGTGCGGGACAAGCGCATCCCGCTGGAGCTGTGCCCGAGCTCCAATCTCCAGACCGGGGCCGCCGACTCCTATGCCGAGCACCCGATCGGGCTGCTGCGCCGGCTGCACTTCCGGGCCACCGTGAACACCGACAACCGGCTGATGTCCGGCACGAGCATGAGCCGGGAATTCGAGCACCTGGTCGGAGCATTCGGCTACACGCTCGACGACATGCAGTGGTTCTCCGTCAATGCGATGAAATCAGCGTTCATTCCTTTCGATGAACGACTGGCCATGATCAATGACGTCGTCAAGCCCGGTTATGCCGAGCTGAAGTCCGAATGGCTGTTCCAGCAGACCGCCTCCACCAGCGGTTCTGTGGCGGAAGAGGGCTGACCGGGAATCTCGCGGGAATCGAAATGCGGACGGGTATTCACCATCCGTCCGCATTTTGATGTTTGCGGTGGATGCCGATGCGTGTTTACGGTCGTGGACCGCTCACTCACCGTCATCCCATTCGAGGACGCACTTTCATGAAGCAGTCTGCTGCCAAGACCCTCGGTGTCGCCGCCCTCGGTGCCGCCTTCGCCGCCGTCGGCGCGGGTGCCGCGAACGCCGCGCCGGCCGCCTCCCAGGCGCTGGACACCGTCACCAAGACGCTTCCGGCGGAGAACGTCGCCAAGGCGCTGCCGGGAGCCGGTGACGCGCTGTCGCAGGCGCAGCCGGCGGCGGGTCTGGCCGCCGTGACGCCCGCCGCTCAGGGCGCGCTCGCCGACGGCCCGACCAAGCCGGTCGCCGGTCTGCTCGGCGGTCTGCCGATCGGCCAGACCGGGCTGCCCACCCAGGGCCTGCCGCTGAACGGGATCCCGCTCGGCTGAACCCGCCGAACGCCCCGATGGGGCGCACCCCGTACCAGGGGTGCGCCCCATCGGCGTATGTACGTGAGGCCGGTTACCAGGCCGCCTGCGTCTTGTTCACCTTGCCCTCGGAGGGGAACAGGATCCACAGGGCGATGTAGAGCAGGAACTGCGGGCCGGGCAGCAGGCACGAGAGCACGAAGATCACCCGCATCGTGGTGACGGAGGTGCCGAAGCGCCGTGCCAGCGCGGCACACACTCCGCCGATCATGCGGCCGTTGGTGGGGCGGGCAAGGCGGGACATTGGGCACTCCTTTGTTTTGGGTCGCCCGGCCGGTGTCGTCGGGACACGTGGCCTTGGTGGGCTCTGGCTGTCGGCTGCTGTGGGCGGGCTGCCCATCTGCCATCCAAGCTACGGAGCCCGAAGGGACAAAGCGTCGCTCTACGGTGCGATGCCGACCCTGGGAATTGTCGGGGTGCGACCCTGAGAGGGGTCCTCCGCGAGCACGGTCACCCGCCTGGGGGAGTGGGACCTGCGGCGGAACCAGACGCGGCCCGCGGGGATGAAGGCGGCGTGCGCGAGGGCCACGCCCACGGTGTTCAGGAGGACCGAGTCGATGTCGACGACCTGACCGGGGACGCCGGTCTGCAGCAGTTCGATGCCGAGGGAGATCAGGGCGCCCGCGGCGACCGTACGGATCAGGGACGCCAGCGGGGAGACGTACAGCCTGCCGTGCGCCAGCGGGAACAGCACCCCCAGCGGGGCCAGCAGCGCGACCGCCTCACCGATCCGCCGGGCGGCCTGCGGCCAGCCGAGGACCAGGTCGGCCCGGATGCCGGCGAACGGGGTGAGATTCGGTGGCGTCATCCACGGGACATCCAGCGGTCGCAGGGTGAGCCAGGCCACGAACGCGAGATGCGCGACGAGGAGGAAACCCCCCGCCGCCCGCATGCGGATCACGGCGCTGCTGCCGATGAAGCCTTGACGCTGCACGACCCCCTAGACGCGGGGTGCGGCGGGATCGGTTCCGGGCGAACGGGTGAGGCGTCCGACACACCCGTACATCAGCCGTCCGTGACCTCCGTCGACGGCGGTTTCACGCTGGTCGGTTCGGCGCGGACCTCGTCGGTGCACTCGTAGCGGCGCGGGGCAGCGCCGTCCGGGCCGCCGAGGATGACCGACCCGTCGCCCTCGGCGGCGGCCGAGTCGGAGAACGTGCAGACGATCTGGGCGAGGGAGGACTTGGCGAGGGCACCCGGCGGGAAGCTCAGCCGGAGGGTGTCCTCGGGGTCCGCCGGGCGCGGCCCGGTCACCGTCATGCCGTCGCGCACGGTCGTCCGGTACCCGGCATCCGCCTCGCCGGCCGACGGCGCCGCGGCGAGCTGGTTGAGCAGCTCCTGCGCCACCAGCACCCGCCGCCGGGAGTCCGCCGTACCGTCCTCGACGCTCACCGTCCGGTCGACGGCCACCAGCGCCGAACCGCACAGCAGGAACACCTGCACCGCCAGCCCGCGCGAGGACTGCGCGGAGATGTCCGGCTCCGAGACGGAGCAGTGCACCCGTGAGGGCGCGGGCCCGAAGTCCGTCGGGACCTCGGTGGCCCGGATACCGCACCCGGTGGCCAGCGCCGCCAGCACGGGCAGCGCCAGCAGCCGTCGTACGGTCACGGTGCTCATGGCCCGCCGTCCCCGCCCTCGCGTCACGCTCATGAGCTCTTCTCCGCCTCGCACTCCTGCGCCAGCTCCGACCCGTCCCTGGGCAGTCGCAGCGTGAAGACCGCGCCGCCCTCGGGGGAGTTCGCGGCGGTGATCCCGCCGCCGTGGATGTGGGCGTTCTCCAGGGCGATGGAGAGGCCGAGTCCGCTGCCCTCGGAGCGGGGGCGCGACGCGCTCGCCTTGTAGAACCGGTCGAAGACGTGCGGCAGAACGTCCTCGGGGATGCCGGGCCCGTGGTCCCGCACCTCGATGACGACCGAATCGTCCGCCGCACGCACCGCCACCCGCACCGGGGAACCGCCGTGCTTGAGCGCGTTGCCGACCAGGTTCGCCATGATCACGTCCAGGCGGCGCGGGTCGAGCCGGGCGTGGATGCCGCGTTCGGCGTTCAGGTCCACCGCGTCCAGCCAGGCCCGCGCGTCGAGGCAGGCGGTGAGCTGGTCGGCGACGTCGACATCGTCCAGGACGAGACGGGCGGTGCCCGCGTCGAAGCGGGTGACCTCCATCAGGTTCTCCACGAGGTCGTTGAGGCGCCGTGTCTCGCTGACCACCAGCCGTACCGCCGGCTCGATCATCGGGTCCATCGAACCCGACTCCGCCTCCAGCTCCTCCTCCAGGATCTCCGTCACGGCGGTGATCGCGGTGAGCGGCGTCCGCAGTTCATGGCTCATGTCGGCGACGAACCGCCGGGACGCCTCGTCCCGCGCGGCCATGTCGTCGACCCGTTTCTCCAGGGCCTCGGCCGCGTCGTTGAACGTCCGTGACAGATCCGCGAGTTCATCGGTGCCGGACACCCGCAGCCGGGTGTCCAGCTTGCCCTCGCCGAGCCGGCGGGCGGCGACCCCGAGCCGGTGCACCGGCTTCAGTACGGTCGTGGCGGCGGCCTGCGCGAGCAGCGCCGAGCCGATCAGCGCGAGACCGGTGGCGATACCGAGCGACCAGGCAAGGGAGTTGAGGTCCTTCGCCTCCGGCTCCAGCGACTTGAGCATGTAGCCGGTGGTGCCGCCGTTGATGACCTTGGTGCCGGCCACGAGATACGGGGTGCCGTCGTCGACGATCCGCTGCCAGTACAGGTGGTACGCGTACTTGTTGGAGGAGTCGACCTCCTGCGTCTCGTTCACCGCGGCCCGCAGCGACTCGGGGACGTCCTGGACCGAGAAGCCGTTCAGGGCACCGGAGTTGGCGTACAGCGCCTCGCCGTCGGAGCCCTTCGCGACGAGCAGCACGCTGAAGCGCTGGCTGCTGTTGGCCATGTTCTGCGCGGTGCGCTGGAGTTCGTACCGCTCGGGGAGCTCCGGCAGCAGACCCGCGTGGTTCTGCATCTCCTGCTGGAAGTCGCGCAGCACCGCGTCCTGGGTGCGGGTGAGCACCGCCTCGCGGTTGAGCCAGTAGGCGATCCCGGACGCGGACACCGCGGCGGTGAGCGCCACGAGTCCGAAGACCACGACGAGCCGCAGCCGCAGACTGGTGAAGCGCAGTCGTGTCAGATGTCCCTTGCGAGCCGCGGCCCAGCCGCGGATCCCCCCTTGCGCTTGGGTCACTGAGGCGTGTCCAGCCGGTAGCCGACACCACGGACCGTGCGGATCAGTGTCGGGGACGACGGAACGTCCTCGACCTTGGCGCGCAGCCGCTGGACACAGGCGTCCACCAGGCGCGAGTCACCGAGGTAGTCGTGCTCCCAGACCAGCCGCAGCAACTGCTGCCGCGACAGGGCCTGGCCGGGCCGTCGGCTCAGCTCCAGGAGCAGCCTGAGCTCGGTGGGCGTGAGCTGGAGGTCCTCGCCGTTCTTCGTGACGGTCATCGCCGCGCGGTCGATGACCAGGGAGCCGAAGCTCGCCGCGTCGGTCGACTCGCGTTCCCCGCGCCGCAGCACGGCCCGGATCCGGGCGTCCAGCACCCGCCCCTGGATCGGTTTGACGACATAGTCGTCGGCGCCGGACTCCAGTCCGACGACGATGTCGATGTCGTCGCTGCGAGCGGTCAGCAGAATGATCGGCAGCTGGTCCGTGCGCCGGATGCGCCGGCACACCTCGAAACCATCGATGCCGGGCAGCATCACATCCAGCACGATCAGGTCCGGCCGCTGCTCACGCAGCAGCTTCAGGCCGTCCTCGCCGGTGGCAGCCGTGGCAACCCGGTGACCCTGGCGCGTCAGAGACAGCTCCAGGGCCGTACGGATGGCGTCGTCGTCCTCGATCAGCAACAGGGAAGGCACGGGGCTCATTCTGGCCCATGGCGGGGTGCGGTATCGACACCTGTACAGGTACGTACGTGTAGCGCTGCTCTCTGTGACCAAGCTGTGTCTTCCCTGAGGCCGACCCCTGTGACAGGTCTGTGACAGTCGGCGGACACGGTCATGAAGGTGCGAGGGCAAGATTCTCGGCACAGGCAAGGAAGCACAGCCTGGGCAAGCAGAACACCGGAAGTCCACGACGGGGGGCGCGAGATGAACACGCTGCACAGCAACAGCACCAGCGCAGTGATCACGCGTCTGCACGACGTGAACGGGGGCCGGGGTTCCGAGAAGTCCGGCGCCGTGAGCGGGCGGGGGTGCGCTCGCGGCGCTGGGCGTCAGCACACCGCGTACATGACGGTGGTTGACGGTTTCACGGGGGAAGCACACGGGGGAAGCGCGTACAGGGAGGACACGGGGGAGCGTCGTTCGCTGTCGGAGGCGGAGTTCACCGCCTACGTTCAGGAGCGCCGCGCCTCCCTGTACGCAACCGCCTACCACCTGACCGGTGACCGCTTCGAGGCCGAGGACCTGCTCCAGAGCGCGCTGTTCTCGACGTACCGGGCATGGGACCGGATCAGCGACAAGGCGGCCGTCGGGGGATACCTCCGCCGGACGATGACGAATCTGCACATCAGCGCGTGGCGCCGCCGCAAGCTGAACGAGTACCCGACCGAGGAACTGCCGGAGACGCCCGGCGACACGGACGCGATGCGCGGCACCGAGCTGCGTGCGGTCCTGTGGCAGGCGCTGGCCCGGCTGCCCGAACTCCAGCGGACGATGCTGGTCCTTCGTTACTACGAGGGCCGCACCGACCCGGAGATCGCGGACAATCCTCGACATCAGTGTCGGCACGGTGAAGTCCAGCATCTGGCGGTCGCTCCGCCGGCTGCGCGAGGACGAGGTCCTCAGCTTCGGCCGTGACGAGGAAGACGCCTTCGGGGAGCTTGTCGCCTGAGGGTTCGGGGGGAGCAGTACCGGGGGGTTCCACGGGGGAAGCACCACCGGGGGGAAAGCGGGGGAAGCACCACCACGGGGGAAGCACCAAAAAGCGGGACTGGAGGGCCGGGGGGCCCGTCCGGTTCCGCTTTGGTGTGTGGTCAGCGGTGGACCCGCACGAGCTCCGTCCCGGCCGCGCTGTCGCCTACGGCGATGGCCTCCGCCGGATCGACACCCCGCACGACGTACGCGCCCGTCCTGCGTCCGGGGCTGCCGTTGTCCACGCCGTCGCCGGTGTCGTCGCAGGCCTCGACCGTGGCGGTGCCCAGCCGCTCGCCGACGGCGAAGCCGGTCTCCTCGGTGGGCAGATAGCCGCGGCTGTCGTAGGTCACCAGGCCCGAGCAGGAGGCCGCGGCCTCGCCGTCCGCGCCGTCCGCGCATCCGGTGGCGGCCAGCAGCACCGCGGCCGCCACGAGCAGGGTTCCACGTGTGATCGTCATGGCCCTACGACGCCGAAGGCGCCGCAGACGTTCAGCCCGCCGGCGTCGAAGCCGCCGGACGGCGTCCCGCCGCGGCCGCGGCCAGCCGGCCCAGCGCCTCGTCCTTGTCGCACGCGTGGGCGCCGAGCGCGGTCTGCCGGGAGATGATCGTGCGTTCCTGCCGCATCAGCCGCCAGCCGCGGCGCAGCAGGAACGGCACCGACTTGCGGCCCTCCCTGAGGTCCCGCAGGAACCGGCGCCGGAACGTCTGCACGGGACCGCGGCTCAGACACAGGGCGTCGGCCAGCACGCCCAGCTCCTGGCAGCGCGTGACGATCTCCGCGGCGAAGATGCCCTCGGCGATGAACAGCGGGGTCCGGCCGATGTCGACGGTCTCCGCGCCGGTGCGGGCGCTCAGCGAGATGTCGTACTGGGGGACGTCCGTACGACCCGTGCCGCACAGCTCGACGATCGCCGCGACGGCCACGTCCGCGTCCCAGGACTCCGGGTGGTCCCAGTCGATGTCGGAGCTCCCCGCCACCAGCGGCAGAGTCGGGTCGTCGCCCTCCTTGTAGAAGTCGTCGAGCCTGAGGACCGGAAGACCGGAACGGGCCGCGAGAAGGGACTTGCCGGAGCCGGAGGGGCCGCAGAGCAGCACGACTCGCGTCGGTATGGACGAAGGGGAACTCACGGGACACCAGTGTGCGGCATTCACCCGCTGTTCATCGACCCCGCGGACCGGCTTTGCAGTGCGCGTCACATCGGCGACCACCTTCGGTGCCGCACCGGTCACCGTAGGTGGATCACGCAGAGGCCGTAGGGAAGCCACAGCACCAGACCTGGCAACTAGCTGCCAACCGGGGTGACGCACGGGTGCGTCGCGCGTGATCCTCGCCTTCGTCACCCTGCACGCGACGCTGGGAGCGTTCTTTCCATGTGCGGCATAGTCGGCCTTGTCTCCTTCACCCAGGACCTCGCGCACCGCTCAGACCTGGTCGAGTCGATGCGTGGCGCGCTCGCACTGCGCGGTCCGGACGAAGTCAGCGAGTGGTCCTCTCCGAGAGCCCTGTTCGTGCCCCGCCGGCTCGCCGTGGTCGATCTGTCGGGCGGACACCAGCCCGCCGTCGCCACCGACGCGGCGGGCCGCGAGACCGTCGTGCTCAACTACACCGGCGAGGTCTTCAACTTCGCCGAACTGCGCGCCGAACTGCGCGGCCGCGGACATGAGTTCCGCGACCGCAGCGACACCGAGGTGGTGCTGCGCGCCTACCAGGAGTGGGGCCCGGCCTGCGCCGAACGGCTGCGCGGCATGTTCGCCTTCGCCGTGTGGGACGTACGGACCGAGGAACTGGTCCTGATCCGCGACCGCTTCGGCATCTACCCGCTGTTCTACGCCGAGACCCCGGACGGCTTCGCGTTCGGCTCCGAACCCAAGGCGCTGTTCGCCACCGGCCTGGTCGAGCCGGTCGTGGACCGGACCGGACTGCTGGAGGCGCTGTCCTTCACCCCCACCCCGGGCCTGTCGGTGTTCCGGCACACCCGGGAGGTGATCCCGGGCGAGGTCGTCCGCTACTCGCGCGCCGGCGTCAGCCGCGCCCGCTACTGGAACTTCACCCCGCGCGAGCACACCGACGACCTCGCCACCACGGAACGGACCGTGCGCGAGATGCTGGAGGACATCGTCCGGCGCCAGGTGATCTCGGACGTGCCGATCTCCTCGATGCTCTCCGGCGGCCTGGACTCCAGCGCGGTCTGCGCCCTGGTCAACCGCTCACTCGGCGGCGGCGACCGGCTCCAGACCTTCTCCATGGAGTTCGCCTACCACCTGGAGAACTTCCGCCCCGACGAGGTGCACGACTCCCCGGACGCCCCCTACGTCGCCAAGATGGCCGCGCACCTGGGCAGCGAGCACCGCGAGCTGCTGGTCGACCGGGACCACCTGGCCGACCGCGAGGCCCAGGCGGCCGTGGTGCGCGCCCATGAGCGGCCCGTCGCCGGACTCGACATGTACGTGTCGCTGTACCGGCTCTCCCAGGAGGTCCGCCGCTTCTGCACGGTCACCCTCACCGGGGACGGCTCGGACGAGCTGTTCGGCGGCTACATGTGGTTCCACGACCCGTTCTACGTGAAGTCCAGGACCTTCCCCTGGCTCGGCGCCTCGCACCAGATGGAGTTCCTGTCCGGACTCCTGGACCGGGAGCTCTACCACGAGCTCGACTTCGCCGGGTACACCCGGGACCGCTACGAGGAGGCCGTCGCCGAGGTTCCGCTGAGCGGTGAGGAGTCCGCGCACGAACGCCGGATGCGGGAGATCACGTACCTCAACATGACCCGCTATCTGCGGGTCATCCTCGACCGCAAGGACCGCCTCGGGATGGCCGCGTCCATCGAGGGCCGGGTGCCGTTCTGCGACCACGAACTCGCCGAGTACGTCTACAACGTGCCGTGGGAGATGAAGGTCGCCGACGGGCGGGAGAAGAGCCTGCTGCGGGCCGCGGTCCGGGACCTGCTGCCGGAGGCGGTCCTCCAGCGCAAGAAGTCGCCGTACCCGACGGTTCAGGACCCCGCCTACCGCACCGCGCTGCGCGCCCAGCTGAAGGAGATCACCGAGCGGCCCGGGGCCCGGGTGAACGACCTGCTCGACCCCGCGCGCGTCGAGTCCGTGCTGACCGACCCCACCTACGGGCTGCGGGCCGGGGTGACCCGGATGAGCATCGAGGCGGCCGTGCAGCTGGACCACTGGTTCGAGTCCGGCGTACGGGTCGAGCTCTGATGCCGCTCACCGAGCTGCTGGTCGCCGCGTGCGAGACGTACGCGGACCGGGTCGCGGTGGTGCACGAGGACACCGAGTACACGTACGCCCAATTGGACGCCGCCTCCGCCCGGATCGCGGCCGTCCTCGCCGAACGGGGCGTGGCGCCCGGCGCGTCCGTCGGGGTGCTGGCGGGGCGCGGCTGGTGGCGGTGCGCGGCCGTGCTCGGTGTCTGGCGTACGGGAGCGGCGGTCGTCGCCCTGGACCCGGGGCTGCCGGCCGACCGCCTGGACCGGATCATCGACGCGGCGGACGTCCGGCTGACCCTGACCGACGCCCCGCCATCCGTCGACCTCGCTCCGGAGGTGATAACACTCGGGGTCGAGACGCCGGGCGTGACCAAGGAAAGGGCGGCCGACCGGAGCGGCCCTGTCGCCTACGTCGTCGCCACCTCCGGTTCCACGGGGACGCCCAAGTGCGTGGCGGTCGCGCCGGTGGTTCTCGAGGGGCTGGCCGGCTGGCATCTGGACGGGTGGGAGCGGGGCGAGGTGCCGCGCACGCTGCATGCCGCGTCCGTCGGGTTCGACGTCGGGTTCCAGGAGCTGGCGGCGGCCTGGGCCGCGGGCGCGCCGCTGGTCGTGGTCGACGACATCACCCGCCGCGACCCGTTCCTGCTCGCCGCCGTGCTGGAGCGGTACGCCATCGCCCGCGCCTTCCTGCCGGTGACGTCCCTGCACGCGCTGGCCGTCGCGGTGCCGGTGACCGGTCATCGGCTGCCCGCGCTGCGGGAGGTCGTCGTCGCGGGCGAGCGGCTCGTCGTCAACGACGAGGTGCGCGCGCTGTTCACGGGCCTGGACGCGACGCTGGTCAATCAGTACGGGCCCAGCGAGACGCATGTCGTCACCGAGTACCGGCTGCCCCGGGACCCGGCCCGGTGGCCCGCGCATCCGCCGCTCGGCGGCTCCGTGGCCGGCGCCGGGCTGCTGCGGCTGCGGGACGGCGTCCTCGGACCCTTCGCCGAGGGCGAGGAGGCCGAACTCGTCGTCACCGGCCGCTGCCTGGCCACGGGCTACCTCGGCGACGAGCGGCTGACCGGGGAACGGTTCCCAGAGCTGCCGTACGTCGACGGCGGCACCCGGCGCGGCTACCTCACCGGCGATCTCGTGCGCCTGGAGGACGGCCTGCTGCACTTCGTCGGCCGTATCGACGACCAGCTCAAGGTCCGCGGGTACCGCGTGGAGCCGGGCGAGGTCGAGGCCGTGCTGAGCCGGGTCCCCGGGGTGCGCCGGGTCGCCGTCGTCGGCCTCGGCAGGGACCGCACGACCGCGCTGCAGGCCTACGTCGTCCCGGCGGGCGAGGATGGGGCCCCCGACGTCGGCGCGTTGCGCACGGCCTGTGCGGCCGCCCTGCCCGACTACATGGTCCCGGCCCGCTTCGTCCTCGTCCCCGAGCTCCCCCTGACGGCCAACGGCAAGCTCGCCCGCCGCGAACTGCCGGACGCGGTGGGGGCGGGGGGATCGGGTGGCTGAGGCGGTGCGGGAGGTCACGGGGGCGGCGGACCCTCGGGCGTCCGGCGCGGGACCGGTGCTCGTGCGGTTGTCTCCCGCGCAGGAGGCGATGTGGCTGGAGCAGCAGTTGCATCCGCGGTCCATCAACGGCGGGTTCCTGTCGGTGCTCATCAGCGGTGGGGTGACCGCCGAGCGGGTGCGGGCGGCGTGCCTGGCCGTGTGTGAGGATCATCCGCAGCTCAGAGGGCTGGTCACGGACGGGGCCGAGGCGCGGATGGCGATCCGTCCGGCGTCGGACGTGCTCCAGTTCGAGGAGTTGGGGATGGAGGCCGCACCCGGGCAGGAGCTCGCCGCGGCCCGCGACTGGTACCGGGCGCACCGGGTCGGACCCTGGGACCTGACCACCCGCTCGCCCATCACCTTCTCCCTGCTGACGCACGGACCCGACCGGCACACCCTGGTCGTCGGCGTCCACCACATCGCCTTCGACGGGCGCTCCAAGTTCGTCTTCGCCCGCCAGTTCCTGCGCGCCCTCGCCACCGGCCCCCGGCCCCCGCGCGAGAACCACGCCCTGCCCGAACACCCGGCGATCGACGAGGAGCTGGACGACGTCGTCCGGTACTGGCTGAGCGCCGGCCTGCTCGACCTGCCCGGTCTGGTCCTGCCCCGCTCCGCCGGCACCGACGAGGACGCCGCGGTGCGCCCCACGCCCCGTTTCGACCTGCCCGCCGAGCACTGCGCCCGGCTGCGCGAGCTCACCCGGCAGACCGGTGTCAGCTTCTTCACCGGCCTGGTGGCCTGTGCCGCGGCGGTCCTGCACGGGTACGGCAACCGCCGTTTCGTCCTGGGCATCCCGGTGGACACCAGCGTGCCCGAGACCCGGGACCACATCGGCCTCCAGGTCAACGTCGTGCCGTGTCTGATGGAGGCGACACCCGAGACGACGTTCCGGGACCTGCTGGCGGCCGCGGGGGAGGCGCTCGGCCTCGTTCACCGCCATCGCCGGGTCCCCTTCAGCTGGGTCCTGCGCGAACTGCGCCGACGTCACGGCGTGGACGTCAGCCAGGGCGCCTTCGACCGGATCGGCGTGTCCTGTCCGTCGGTCGCGCGGGACCTGGGCGAGGTGGCGGGGCTGGAGTTCGACTGGGACTTCTTCGCGCCCAACTCGACGCGGTCCTTCGACCTCATCCTGCAACTGCGCCGCGAGGGCGACGCCGCCTACGGACGGCTCGACTTCACCCCGGCCGCCCTCGACCAGGCCGGCGCGCGGCGCCTCACGGCCGACTTCACCCGGCTGCTCGGCGCCCTCACCGAGCGCCCCGACGCCCCGCTGCACACCTTCGCCGAACCCCACGTACGTCCCGCCGGGGGCCCCGCACCGGACGGCGACACCGACACCCTGCCGCCCACCGCGCGCGGGTCGTTCCCCGAACTCGCCGCCGCGGCGGCGACCGGCCCGGCGGCCGTCCCGGTCGCGCACTGTCCCGTCGAGCAGTTCCTGCCGACGCCCGCGGTCGCCGCGTACCGGCGTGCGGGCGGCCGTGTCCTGCTGGACGTCGTCGACCCCGCCCTCGGGCGGCTCGGCGTGTGCGACTGGCGGGCGCGGGATCCGTACGGCATCTGGCTCACCGACCCGGCGCCCGGCCGCCCGCTGCGGGTGACCGACCCCGAGGGGCGCACCCTGCCCCGGGGGATCGCGGGGCTGCTGGGCGTCGGCGACGACCCGCGTCCTGGCGGGTTCCGTGCCTGGATCGACGCGGACGGCCGGGTCCGGCTGCTGGGCACCGCGGACCAGGTGCGGCACTGGGTCGGGCGCACCCTGGACCGTGCCGAGGCCGAGACGGTGCTCGCCGCGCTGCCCGGGGTCCAGGAGGCCGCGGTCGTGACCGGCGACAGCGGGGCACTGCGGGTCCGGGCCGCCGTGGTGCCGACCGCGGGCACGGACCCCGACCCCCGGGTGTGGCGCCGTGCCGTGCGCCGCGCCTGGCCCGCGGGCTGGCCCCCGCCCACCGTGCACGTCCTGGACCGGCTGCCCCGGCTGGCGTCCGGGCGGGTCGACGGCGTCGCGCTCGCGGCGGCGCTGGAGAAGTGACGTACCGGCCATGACGTACGAGAGGAAGTGAGCCCCGGGCGGCCCGCGCCGCCGCCCGGGACCCGTCAGTCCGTCAGCCCCAGCAGATGCAGCTGCTCGCGGGCCTCGGGTATGTCGAACGCGCCCACCGATTCGCACAGCCCCAGCGTGTGCCGGCCCGCGTCCCGTACGCCGGCCGCGAGGACCTCCTCGCGATAGCAGTCGCGCACCACCTCCTCGGCCAGCTCGGCGCTCACGCCCGCCGTGCGCAGGGCGGATCGCACCGGGTCGAGGTCGGGGCGCAGACAGTCGTCGACGAAGTGCGGCATGGCGCACGCCACCTTGACGCGCGTCGCCGGGGACAGGCTCGCCCACAGTTCCTTGAAGTAGCGGGTGAAGTAGGCGTGGTGGTGCACCTCGTCACGGACGTGGTCGCCCACGACCTCGCGCACCACCCGGAACACCGTCTCGTCCCGGGGGATCCGCGCCAGCATCCGTGTCACCACGGTCTCGAAGGCGACGACCTGGAGGATGTGGGCCAGCGAGCCGTGGTCCGGCAGGAACGCGTGACCGGTGCGTTCCAGGCGGGCCATGCGCGGCGCGAAGTCGTACGGCAGCACCGGCACCGCCGTGGTCTTCTCCACCTGCTGCACCACGTCCAGGCTGAACAGGGCGTGGTAGGCCTCGTCGCTGTAGATCTTGAACGCGTCCAGCCGGGCGCCGGGCCCGAGGTCGACGTCGGTCTCGCCGTGGGCCACCATCGCCGCCCCCCGGTTGACCACCTTGGTCTCCAGCTGCGAGGTGAACAGCATGTACTGGTAGAAGTGCTGGGTGAGCAACGCCTGCCGGGTGTCCGCGCCCAGGCCGGCCAGTCCCTCGTGGTGCAGATGCGGGACCAGATGCTCGGGGAACACCTTCAGTCCGGCCTCGCGATCCTCCTGGAGCATCCGCCGCGGACCGCCGCGCACCCCTGCGCTCTCGTACCAGTCGGCGGCGACGCGGGGCTCCGTCATGACCGTCCTGTTCGCTCGGTGAACGCCGCCGCGACCTGCTCCACCGCGGGGGACGCGAGCACCTCGATGTGCGTCCCGGGCACCCGGCGCAGCTCCAGCGCCCCGCCGAGGCCCTCCCAGCTCGCGGCCAGCGCTTCCGGGTAGCCGGCCGGGTTGTCCGCGCACAGGAACAGCTGGAGGGGCGCGGTGGTCTTCGCCGGGGCGCACCCGGCCACCAGGCCGAGCAGCCGCGCCCAGTCCTCCAGCATGCGGGCGGCCTGGTCCGCGGGTGTGTCGCGCAGGAGGTCCAGGTCGACGCCGAAGCGCCGCATGAGCAGTCGTTGCCCGGCGGTGGCCCCGAGGACACCGGTGCCGTCCCGGAGCACCGAACCGGCGAGCGCGAACAGCTCCGCGGACGTGGCGGACATCCGCTCGGCGTCCTCGGCGGTGCGCTGGGCGAGGGAGTCCAGCAGGGCCACCAGGGCGACGTCGTGGCCGAGTTCGGTGAGCCGGTCGGCGACCGAGTGGGCCAGGACACCGCCGAGCGACCAGCCCAGCAGGGCGATCCGGCGGCCGGGCAGGGCGTCGGCCAGGGTGGTGGCGTACCGGTCGACGAGGTCCGCGTAGGCGTTGTCGTCGGGGTGGGCGCCCGCGACCCGCTCCAGGCCGACCACCTCGGTGTCCTCGGGCAGGAGGCCGACCAGGGGCGCGTAGCACATGAGGGTGCCGCCGACCGGGTGGATCAGGGCCACCGCCACGTCCGAGGGGGCGCCCGCAGGAGTGCGCAGACGCACCAGACCGGCGGGGTCGCCAGAGCCGTCCCCGGCGAGGGCCCGGGCCAGGGCGGCCACGGTCGGGTTGTTCATGAAGACGCCGACGCCGAGCGGGCGGCCCAGTTCCTCGGCGACCCGTGCGACCAGCCGGACCGCCAGCAGCGACTGGCCGCCGTAGTCGAAGAAGTTGTCGTGGCGGCCGAGTCCCGGCACGCCGAGGAGCTCCTCGAACAACTCCACCAGCCGCCGCTCGACGGCATCGCGCGGAGCGTCGTCGGCGGCCTCCTCCGGCGCCCCTTCGGCCGGTCCGGGCACGGCGGCCAGCGCGGCCGGGTCGGGGCGGCCGTCCGCCCCGGTGGGGATCTCGTCCCGTACGACGATCCGCTGCGGCAGCAGATGCGTCGGCACCCGGGCCTGCAGATGGGCCGACAGCTCGCGCGGCGCGGGCGGTTCGGTGCCCGGGCGCGGCACGGCACAGGCGACGAGCCGCTCGCCGCCGCCGTCCTCGGCGGCGGGCAGCCGCACCACGGCGGCGGCCAGCACACCCGGATGCGCCTCCAGGGCCGACTCGACGGGATCGCGCCACAGCTCGAACCGTCCGTCCGCGGTGAACCGGCCGCGCTCCCCGGTCGGCACCGGCCGCCCGCCGGCCGGGTCCGCGGTGTGCACGGCGCCGTGGAAGCCGAGCGGCAGCACCCGGCCCCGTCCGTCCAGCACCTGCCGGCCGCTCGCGGTGCTCAGCTCCCGCACCCGCGCCCGCTCCTCGGCGTCCATCAGGTCGATGTCGCCGACCGGCGCGTCCGGGTCCGCCAGCAGTCCGCCGAGCAGCCGCAGGAACACCACGGTCAGCCGTTCGGCCGTGGCCCGGGAGAACCGCTGCGCGCTGTAGGCGAAGTCGCCCTTGAGCACCCCGTACTCGTGCAGCAGGGTCAGCGCCAGATCGAAGTGCGAGGTCGGCCACGGGAACGGCAGCGGCTCCACCGTCAGGCCCGGCAGGCTCCAGTCCTGCTCGACCTTGCGCCGGTTGAAGACCAGCGCCACCTGGAACAGCGGGTTGCGGGTGGACTCCCGGGACGGCCGGACCGCGTCCACGACCGTCTCGAAGGGCACGTGCTGGCGTTGCAGGCCCTCCAGCACGGTCCGCCGGGACGCCTTGAGCAGCGCCGCGAAGCTCTGCCCGGGGTCGACCGTGCCGCGCAGCACGACCGTGTTCTGGAAGAAGCCCACGGTCTCGGCGAACCGCTCGTCGACCCGGCCGCTCATCGGCGTGCCCACGGCGATGTCCTCGGCGCCGGTCCACCGGTGCAGCAGCACCAGCAGCGCGGCGTGGAACACCATGAACTCCGAGACCCGGTGGGCGCGGCTCACCTCGGCGACGCGCGCCGACACGGCCTCGGGCACGGTGAAGCCGACCCGGTCCCCGGTGAACAGCCCGTGCTCCCCGGGGACATGCTCCTCGGGCAGCGGCAGCACCGGCATCCCCGCCAGCCGCTCCCGCCAGAAGGCGAGGCCCTTCGGATCGGGCTCGGCCAGCAGTCCGGCGCAGAACTCGGCGTACTGGTGCTCGGGGCCGGACGCGGGCAGGGCGGCGGGATCCTCGTAGAGCCGGTGCAGTTCGCCGGCCAGCGCGGTCGCCGCGATCTCGTCGATGACCAGGTGGTGGAAGCACAGCGACACCGCGTGCTCCTCGCCACCGAGGTCCACGACGTCCACCCGCATCAGGGGACCGCGCACCACGTCGAAGGGCCGGCCCGCGTACCGCACGACCTCCGCGGCCGCCCGGGTCAGGTCCGCGCCCGGCAGCGCGATCCAGTTGACCTCGACCCGGGGCGCCGCGTCCGCGGGGTGGATCAGCTGGAGCACCTGCCCGTCGCTCTCCCGCACCGTCAGCCGCAGCGCCTGATGCCGGGTCACCAGCACGTCCACCGCGCGCTGGAGCCGCCCGCGGTCCAGACCGCCGCGCACCCGCAGCACGATCGGCACGTTGTACACCGCGCTGTCCGGGGCCAGACAGTGCAGGAAGTACACGCCTCGCTGCTGGGGTGTCAGAGGCAGCACCACGGGGGCGCCGGTCATGGGAATCTCCTTCGGAAGGTGCGGGGCCGGCTCCTGGGTCCGGCCGGGGCCACGCGGGCGTCGCGGTCTGCTGCGTCGTCACTCGGCTTCGCTCGGGTCGGCCGCCGCGCCGATCCGCCGGACAGACCCTGGCGTCCACCGGACAGTGCCTGGCGCGGCGGTACGTCACTCCGCCGCGGCGGGCGCGGAGTGCGGCTGCGCTGTGGTGGGCCGGGGCACGGCGGGGAAGTCGCGCATCCGCAGGGCGAGGTAGCCGGAGCCGCCCAGGACCAGGACGGTCATCACGCCCAGCAAAACCCGGAAGTCGACGCTCGCCACCAGCGCGGCGCTGGTGAACACGGCCAGCACCTGGGGCGCGGTCGCGAGCATGCTCGCCGCCGAGGCGACCCGGCCCTGGAGCCGGTCGGGGGAGTTGCGCTGCACGGAGGTGTACAGGCCGACGACCGCGCCGGGGATGCCCAGGCCGATCACGAAGACACCCGCCAGCGCCGCCACCACGCCGGGCAGGACGAGCAGGGCGCAGCCCAGGCCCATCGTGCCGAGCCCGAACACGGTCAGCATCGCCTCCCGGCCCGGCCCCATCCGCTTGAGCACCCGCACCCCGGCGAGACCGCCCAGCACCGAGCCGACGCCCTTGACGACGGTGAGCACCCCGACGAACGACGCGCTGCGATGCAGACCCTCGTCGGCGACGGCGTAGATCAGCGTCTCGATGAAGCCGAAGCCGAGCAGGCCGAGCCCCATGGCCACGGAGACCGCGCGCAGCTGCGGGGTGCGTCCCAGATGCCGTACGCCGGCCAGGAGTTCCTGGACGAGCTTGCCGTCCGGCCGCTTCGGCTCGGGCTCGTCGACCTTCACCGCCAGCACGCACAGGGCGCACGCCAGGAACGTCACCACTTCAAGGCCGGCCACGGCACGCGGCCCGACCCACGTGTACAGCGCAGCGCCGACGGCGGGCGCGACGAGCATGCCGCCCTCCTGGAGCGTGCGCATCAGCGCGTTGGTGGGGCCCAGTTCCTCGGCCGGCACTAGGCGGGTGAGCAGCGCGCTGCCCGCCGCGTTGTGCATGCCGACGCCCAGGCCGATGCCGAACAGCACCAGGTACAGCAGCCACGCCTGGTCCTTGTCGTGGACCAGGAAGGCCAGGCACACCCAGCCGGCCAGCGCGAAGTTGATCAGCGCGATCAGTGGCCGGCGCCGGTAGCGGTCCACGACCAGACCGAGGAACGGGGCGCCGAGGCGGGGCAGCACATAGGCGGCGAAGGCCAGTCCGGCCGCGCCGTCGGAATCCGTCAGGTCCTTCATCCAGATGCCGAGCGCGATCCACAGCGCGGCATCGCCGAACAGCGAGACGGACGTCCCGGCCAGCCACAGCCGTACGTTCCGCCTGTTCGGAGCGGGCGCAGGCGCTCCGCTCCCGGCGGTCTCAGAGCCGGTCGCCATGTGCCTTCTCCAGTTCCGTGACGAGCTCCCCGATCGTGGGGTGGTCGAACACCGTCAGTACGTCGATCGCGGTGCCGAGCCGCTGTTCCAGCCGGGCGGTGAGCCGGGTGGCCACCAGGGAGTCGCCGCCCAGGTCGAAGAAGTCGTCGTCGGGGCCGATCCCGTCGATGCCGAGCACCTCGGTCCAGACCGCGGTGACGGTGTCCGCGAGCCGGTCGCGCACCTCAGACATAGTTCTCCTTACGTCGCCAGTCGGGGGTCGGCAGGGCGTTCCGGTCGACCTTGCCGTTGGCGGTCACGGGCAGCGCGTCGACGGCTGCGAAGAGCGTCGGCACCATGTACTCGGGCAGTTCGCGGCGGAGTCGGGCGCGCAGTGCGCGGCGGTCCAGCGGGGCGGTGAGGGTGACCCAGGCGACGAGTTTGGGATCGCCCACGAGGTTGGTGCGTACGCCCACGGCGGCCTGGCCGATGGGCGGGCACTCCGCGAGCAGGTTCTCGATCTCGCCGGGTTCCACGCGGTGGCCGAGCAGCTTGACCTGGCCGTCGATCCGGCCGAGGAACTCGTGGACGCCGTCGGCCCGTCGGCGGGCCAGGTCGCCGGTGCGGTACCAGGTGCGGCCGTCGGCGTCGGTGACGAACCGCTCGGCGGTCAGGTCGGGGCGGCGCCAGTAGCCGAGGCCCACGCCCGCTCCGGCGATCCACAGCTCGCCCTCGACGCCCTCGGGCACGACGGCCCCGGAGTCGTCCCGCAGTTGGGCCTCGGTGCCCTGGACGGGGACGCCGATCGGGACCGAGCGGGGGAACTCCTCGTCCGGCGCGATCCGGTGGCACAGCGAGAAGGTGGTGGCCTCGGTCGGGCCGTAACCATTGACGATCCGCACGTCGGGGGCGGCCGCGCGGAGTCGCCGGACGTGTTCGACGGACAGCACGTCACCGCCCGCCAGGAGCACGCGCAGCGAGCTCAACGAACCGGCGTCGAAGTCGATCTGACGGTGGAACAGTGCCGCGGTCAGCCACAGGACCGTGATGCCCCGCTCCCGCAGCAGCCCGCCCAGCCCCTCCGCACCGAGCGGACCGGTCGGCGCCACCTCCAGCCGGGCGCCGTTCAGCAGGGCGCCCCAGATCTCGAAGGTCGCCGCGTCGAAGGCGACCGGGGCGAGCTGGAGGAGCCGGTCGTGGCCGTCCAGGGTGACGTAGTTCGGCTCGTGAACGAGGTTCAGCACGGCCCGGTGCGGCACGAGCACGCCCTTCGGACGGCCGGTGGAGCCGGAGGTGTACATGACGCAGGCGACATCCTCGGGCCCGGTCGCGGGGTGCCCGGCAAGGGGTACGGGGATGCCGGGGACCGCGGGCGCCAGGGGCACGGGTACGTCGAGGGGGACCCTTGCCGCCGTATCCGTCGGCGCCTCGCCGGACCGTCCGACCAACAGCATCGGCACCCCATGCGCCGCCAGCACCCCGGCCCCCACCGCATCGCACAACGCCAGCCGTACCTCCGCGTCCGCGACGATGCCCGCCAGCCGCGCGGGCGCCTCGCCGAGGTCCACCGGAAGATACGCCGCCGACGCCTTGAGGATCGCGAGCAGGCCGACGACCAGCGACACCGACCGCTCCAGGCACATCAGCACCCGGTCACCGGGCAGCACCCCGCCCGCGACGAGCGCATCCGCCCACGCGTCCGAGCGACGGTCCAGCTCACCGTAGGTCAGCTCCTCCCCCGCCCCGGCGACGGCAACCGCCTCCGGCCCCCGGACGACCTGACGACGAAAGGCCTCGGGAATGCTGAGGTACGGGGTGGTCATGCGCGCCCCACCCACCGGACACGGCCGCGGAAAGGCCGCGACCGGTCCTCCTCGTCCGCGGTGGTGACGGTGATCGCTCCCGGCGCCCCGACCGGGCGGTGGCGGGAGGTCTCGGGGGCGCGGTCGTGACGGGTGGTCATGTGCGTCCCGCCTGCTCGGTGTGGTCGTGGAGAGGTTGCGGCCGGGCCTTGTCCGCGGTGGTGTCGGTGATCGCTCCCGGCGTCCTGGCCGGGCGGTGGCGGGAGGTCTCGGGGGCGCGGTCGTGACGGGTGGTCATGTGCGTCCCGCCTGCTCGGTGTGGTCGTGGAGAGGTTGCGGCCGGGCCTTGTCCGCGGTGGTGTCGGTGATCGCTCCCGGCGTCCTGGCCGGGCGGTGGCGGGAGGTCTCGGGGGCGCGGTCGTGACGGGTGGTCATGTGCGTCCCGCCTGCTCGGTGTGGTCGTGGAGAGGTTGCGGCCGGGCCTTGTCCGCGGTGGTGTCGGTGATCGCTCCCGGCGTCCTGGCCGGGCGGTGGCGGAAGGTCTCGGGGGCGCTGTCGTACGGGGTGGTCACGGTCGGGCCACCTGTCCGGCGTGGTCGCGGAAGAGTCGCAGTCGGGGCTCGCCGATCCGCTCCCGCAGCCCCGGGTCCTGTACGCCCTGGCCCTCCGCGGTCGCCAGGTTCAGCAGGCCCACCTTGCCCTCGTGGGCGTTGAGCTGTACCGAGCGGGTGGCCTCCGCGGCCTGGGCCAGGGGGAAGACCCGGGAGAGGGCGGGCACGACCATGCCGAGGCGCAGCAGCCGGTTCGCCTCCCACGCCTCGTCGATGTTGGCGCCGTGGCTGCCGATGACCCGCTTGAGCTTCATCCACAGATAGCGGTTGTCGTAGACGTGCCGGTATCCGCTGCTGGACCCGCAAGTCACGACCACACCGCCGCGCCGCACCACGTTCACCGAGGTCTCGAAGGTGGACCTGCCGACGTGCTCGAAGGCGACGTGCGGATCCTCGCCGAGCTCCTTGCGGATGACCGAGCCCAGCGCCCGCCACGCGGAGGCGTCGTCCTCGTCGTCGCCGAGCCCCACGTCGTTGCGGTCGACGACGACCTGGCAGCCCAGCCGTTCCACCAGGTCGGCCTTGTCCCGCGAGCCGACCACCCCGACGGCGATCCCGCCGGCCTGCCGCACCAGCTGCACGGCGTAGCTGCCGAGCCCGCCCGCCGCGCCCCAGACCAGCACGATGTCCCCGGCCCTGATCCGGGCGCCGTGGTCACCGATCAGCATGCGGTAGGAGGTGCCGAGACACAGCGTGTTGCAGGCGGCCTCCTCCCACGACAGATGCGGTGGCATCGGCACGAGCTGCGAGGCGCGGGCCACGGCGAAGTCGCCGAACGCGCCGAAGTTGGTCTCGAACCCCCAGGCGAGCATGCCCGTGGTCAGCATCCCGTCCCGCTGGGCGACGGGATCCTGTTCGTCGATGTACGGCGGGTTCACCACCACCCGGTCACCCGGGGACCAGTGCCGTACGGCGCCGCCCACCCGGACCACCACGCCGGCCGCGTCGGACCCGACGACCTGGTAGTCGCGGTCGTGCCGTGCCTCCCAGTGGCCCTCGCGGGCGAACCGGCCCAGGAACCCGAAGGTCGACATCGGCTCGTACAGCGCGGACCAGACGGTGTTGTAGTTGACGGCGGACGCCATCACCGCGACCAGCACCTCGTCCGGCGCCAGCTCCGGCATGGGCACCTCGCCGAGGTGCAGGGTGCGCCGTACGTCCTTGTCGCGGCTGTCGAGCCCCTTGAACAGGTCCTCGTCCTCGCGGCGCAGGAAGACCGCGCGATAGGACTCCGGTACGGGACAGGCCAGTAGTTCGTCCGGGTCCGCGCCGTGCCGGACCGCCTCGATCAGTTGAGACATCAGTGCGACTCCGCTGGGGTGGGGGAGTGTCAGGAAAGGGACGGTGCCGAGAGGTCGTCGGCCGGTCGCATGGCGGTACAGAGCTGCCCGATGGTGGCCCGCCGCCGGACCGCTTCGATCAGGGCCGGCAGGATGTTGCGGCCGGCCCGGGCGTCGTCCCGTAGCCGGGTCAACTCCGGTTCGCAGTCCGGGCGTTCGATGTCACGGCGGCCACCGGTCGTGGTGTGGGCCTCGCTCTGGAGCAGCCGGCGCTCGGACTCCGAGGGCGAGGTCTCCAGCACCCCCACGGTGGGCCCGGGGTCGCGGTAGGCGAGTTCCTCGATCTGGCCCTCCAGCCAGCCGCTGCGGATACAGGCCGCCACACCGCCGCGCGCCTCGATGCGCTCCAGCCAGTCGTCGACCTCCTTGCCCAGCTCCTCGACGAGGCCCTCGATCACATGGGAGCCGCCGAGCGGGTCGGCGTAGCGGGCCAGGTCCGTCTCGTGGGCGATGATCTGCTGGGTGCGCAGCGCGATCCGGGCGCCGAGCGGGCCGGGCGTCTGCACGGCCTCGTCGAAGCTGCACACATGCAGCGACTGGGTGCCGCCGAGGACGGCCGCGACCGCCTGCAGGGTCGCCCGGACGATGTTGTTGAGGGGTTCCTGGTAGGCGAGGGCCGAGCCGAAGGTGTTGACCTGTGCGCGCAGCCGCATCGCCCGGGGCGCGGTCACGCCCCAGCGGTCCCGCATCCGCTCCGCGTACCGGCGGCGGGCGACCCGCAGCTTGGCGGCCTCCTTCAGCACCTCCATGTCGGTGCCGAAGATGAAGCTGAACCGGGAGGCGACCTGCTCCGCGGAGTGTCCGCGCTCGACCATCCCGGCGAGATAGGCGTCCACGCTCGCCAGCGCACAGGCGACCTCCAGCGCGGCGTCCGCCCCGGCCTCCCGGGCATGCCCGCCGGAGACCGAGATGGGGTTGACGCCGGGCAGGTGCTCCATGCAGTACTCGACGACGTCGAGGGCGTAGCGCACGCTGGTGTCGAGGTCGTACACATACGCCTTGCGGGCGAGGAACTCCTTGAGCATCTCGTTCTGGAGGGTGCCGCGCAGGGCGGCGGGGTCCACGTCCGACTCCTCGGCGGCCACGATCCACATCGCGAGCAGCATCGGGGCGGTGGCGTTGATGGTGAACGAGACCGAGACCCGGTCGAGCGGGATCTCCTTGAACACGGTCTTCAGGTCGTCCACCGTGGCGACGGAGACACCGGTGCGTCCCACCTCGCCGTCGGCGGCGGGGGCGTCGGGGTCCAGACCGAGCTGGGTCGGCAGGTCGAAGGCGAGCGACAGGCCCGTCTCACCCATCTCCAGCAGGTAGCGGAAACGACTATTGGTGCTCTCGGCGCTGTAGAGGCCCGCGAGCTGTCGCATGGTCCACAGCCGGGTCGTGTATCCGCCCGGGTGCAGTCCGGCGTCGTAGGGGAACTCGCCCGGTATGCCCATGCGTCATTCCTGGGGTGCGTCCTGGATCGTGTCCAGGACCGATATGGCGAATTCGCGCAATTCCGGGTATTCGAAGATGTTGAGCAACGGGATGTCCGCGCCGAAGCGGGTGCGCAGTGCCGCCACTATCCGGGTGGCGACCAGGGAGTCGACGCCCAGTTCCAGAAGATTGTCGTCGAGGTGCACTTCGGGGACATTCAGGGCCTCTGCCGTCACGGCGAGTACGACAGCCTCGACATCGGCAAGGGTGACCGAAGCAATGGACATTCCGTCATCCGTTTCTGCCCGTGGTGCCGTGCGTGGGCACGGAAGAACGGGGGTCAATTACCTGGTGGGGGTGCTGGTTTCCTGATCAACCTAGAAGTCCGCGCGCCGCGGCAGCAACAGGTTCCGGGCGCCAAAGTCGGCAGCAACCTGCCACCCCGGGCCCTGGCGCGGACCCGGGTGCGGCTGTCAGGTCGCGGACACCAGGCCGTACTCCGCGGCCCTGATCCCCGCCTCGAAACGGGTGCTGACGTCAAGGGACTTGAGGATGGCGGCCACATGACGGCGGTAGGTGCGCACGGACACGTTCATCTGCCGGGCCGCCGTGTCGTCCTTCATGCCGGAGCCGAGCATCTGCAACACCTGTCGCTGGATCTCGTCCAGGTGCAGCTCACGGACGTCGCGCGGTGCGGTCAGGCCCTCGGCGTGGCCCCACAGCACCTGCTGGAACTGGAGCAGGGCGGCGGTGGCCTCCCGGCGGGCGAGCAGGATCTGCAGCCGGCCGTCCGGCGCCACGGTGCGCACCAGGCCGAGCTCGGTCCCCAGCAGGGCCAGGTCGGGCAACGGGGCGTCGGTGACGCGCAGTTGCACCTGGCGGGTCCGGGCGCCGCCCGGCAGCGCGCGGGAGCGGGGGTCGGTCATGACGCCGCGGTCCGCCAGCAGCCGCAGACTGTGCCCGCGGGTGAGGATCTCGGTGCGGATCAGGCGCGAGAAATCGGAGAGCGGGTGATGCATCGTCTCGACGGCGAAGCGTCCGGTCAACTGGGTGAAGCCCCGGGTTTGCGGTGCCTCGGTGAACGCGCTGCGAAGAACTCCGCAGACGGCGTCGGCGTGTACCGGGTGCACCAGTTCGAAATCATCGAGAGCCGAATAGGTTTCGGTGGCGCGCGTGTGCTGCTGGACATCGGCTATGTGTATGGACATGGCCCCCCCGGGTCTCAAATTCCATCCTTGATCGAAAGGCTGGTCATCTGACTCACGCACCGCGGCAGGGGTGTTGCCCCCGCTTTGAAGTGATCGTGAGGGTACGTCAAGCGGCGTTATTCAGTCGATAGTTCGAATGCCGCATATCGGATTCCGGCATTAAATGACTATTACTTGTCACGCCTATGGGGATGCCTTTGAAGTCTGCGGGTCGGCGGTGGAGTGTGCGCCGAACCTCAACTACCCGTCGTCGCCCGACACGCGTCCTCCTCCACCCCCACCGCCCAGCGTGCGCTGGCCGCCCTCGCGACCGCGGGCGTGGCCCTGGGCGCAGGCGCGGCGACGGCCGCCGCGGACACCGACCCGGTCATCGACGTGATGCGCACCCGCCTCGCTGGGCAACATCGACCCGCAGGCCGGCCTCCAGGGCCTGACCAGCACGGTCGGCTATGTCACCGGCCCGGTCAGCGGCCTCAAGCCCAACCCCCTCGTCGGCACCGGCGTCGACCCCCTCGGCAACGGCCTGGGCACCCAGCTCGCCGACTTCCAGCCCCTGGCCACCCAGGCGCTGACCGGCCCGGTGGCGCAGGCCCAGTCCATCGGCGGCATCCCGGTGGTCGGCCAGGCGGCGGGACTGCTCAACAACGGCTGACGGTACGCAGAGAGCCGCGTCTTCCCAGGACGGTGGGAAGGCGCGGCTCTCCGGTCTGTGTGGCCGTCAGTAGGACGAGCCGGACGCGCCCAGCGAGCCCGTCGGGTGCCAGACCGTCTTCGTCTCCAGGAACGCCGTCATCCGGTCGATACCCGGAGCCGCCGAATAGTCCACAGCCTGTGGACGGAGAACCCGCTTCAGGTTGTCCGCCGCCGCGATCTCCAGCTCCTTCGCCAGTACGTCATCGGCGCCCGCCAGATCGATCGCGTTGACGTCCTGGTGCGCGGCCAGCGGCGCCGCGATCTCCGCCGTACGGCCGGACAGGACGTTGACGACACCGCCGGGCAGGTCGGAGGTGGCCAGCACCTCGCCCAGGGACAGGGCGGGCAGCGGGGACTTCTCGGACGCGATCACGATCGCCGTGTTGCCGGTCGCGATCACCGGGGCGACGACCGAGACCAGGCCCAGGAAGGACGACTCCTGCGGGGCCAGGACCGCGACCACGCCGGTCGGCTCCGGGGTGGAGAGGTTGAAGAACGGACCCGCCACCGGGTTGCCGCCACCGACCACCTGGGCGATCTTGTCGGTCCAGCCCGCGTACCAGACCCAGCGGTCGATCGTCGCGTCGACGACAGCGGCCGCCTTCGACTTCGACAGCCCCTCGGCGTCGGCCACTTCGCGCACGAACTGCTCGCGGCGGCCCTCCAGCATCTCCGCGACGCGGTAGAGGATCTGTCCCCGGTTGTACGCCGTCGCGCCCGACCAGCCGCCGAACGCCTTGCGCGCGGCGACCACCGCGTCACGGGCGTCCTTACGGGACGAAAGCGGCGCGTTCGCCAGCCAGTTGCCCTTCGCGTCGCTCACCTCGTACACCCGGCCGCTCTCGGAACGCGGGAACTTCCCGCCGACGTACAGCTTGTAGGTCTTGAAGACCGACAACCGATCAAAACGGTCCGTCTTCTCGTTCTTCTCAGACATCGAGGTACGCCTCCAGGCCGTGGCGACCGCCCTCGCGGCCGAAGCCCGACTCCTTGTAACCGCCGAACGGCGAGGTCGGGTCGAACTTGTTGAACGTGTTGGACCAGATCACGCCCGCGCGCAGCTTGCCCGCGACGGCGAGGATCCGCGAACCCTTCTCCGTCCAGATGCCCGCCGACAGGCCGTACTGGCTGTTGTTGGCCTTGGCGACGGCCTCGTCCGGTGTACGGAAGCTCAGGACCGAGAGGACCGGGCCGAAGATCTCGTGGCGGGCGATGGTGTGCGCCTGGGTGACGTTCGTGAAGAGCGTCGGGGCGAACCAGTAGCCGGAGGACGGGAGTTCACAGGCCGGGGACCAGCGCTCGGCGCCCTCCGCCTCGCCCGCCTCGACGAGCGAGGTGATCCGGGAGAGCTGCTCCGCGGAGTTGATCGCGCCGATGTCGGTGTTCTTGTCCAGCGGGTCGCCGAGCCGGAGGGTGGAGAGCCTGCGCTTCAGCGAGTCCAGCAGCTCGTCCTGGATCGACTCCTGGACCAGCAGCCGGGAGCCCGCGCAGCAGACCTGGCCCTGGTTGAAGAAGATGCCGGTGACGATGCCCTCGACGGCCTGGTCGATCGGGGCGTCGTCGAAGACGATGTTGGCACCCTTGCCGCCCAGTTCGAGGGTGACCTTCTTGTCTGTGCCCGCCACCTGGCGCGCGATCGCCTTGCCGACCGCGGTCGAACCGGTGAAGGCCACCTTGTTCACATCGGGGTGCTCGACGAGGGCGGCGCCCGTGTCGCCGTACCCGGGAAGGATGTTGACGACGCCCTTGGGCAGACCGGCCTGGCGGCAGATGTCCGCGAAGAACAGGGCACTCAACGGCGTGGTCTCCGCCGGCTTCAGCACGACCGTGTTGCCGGTCGCCAGCGCCGGGGCGATCTTCCACGCCAGCATCAGCAGCGGGAAGTTCCACGGGATGACCTGACCGGCGACACCCAGAGGACGCGGGTTCGCGCCGAAGCCCGCGTGGTCGAGCTTGTCGGCCCAGCCCGCGTAGTAGAAGAAGTGCGCGGCGACCAGGGGGAGGTCGGCGTCGCGGGTCTCCTTGATGGGCTTGCCGTTGTCCAGGGTCTCCAGGACGGCCAGCTCGCGGCTGCGCTCCTGGATGATCCGGGCGATGCGGAACAGGTACTTGGCGCGCTCGGCGCCGGGCAGCGCCGACCACTTCTCGAAGGCCTTGCGGGCGGCCCTCACCGCACGGTCGACGTCCGCCTCGCCCGCCTGGGCGATCTCGGAGAGGACCTCCTCGGTGGCGGGGGAGACGGTCTTGAAGACCTTGCCGTCCGCCGCCTCCACGAACTCGCCGTCGATGAACAGCCCGTAGGAGGGCGCGATGTCGACGACCGAGCGGGACTCGGGTGCCGGTGCGTACTCGAATGCAGATGCCATGTGGATCAGTCCACCGTCACGTAGTCGGGGCCGGAGTAACGGCCGGTGGCCAGCTTCTGACGCTGCATCAGCAGGTCGTTCAGGAGCGAGGAGGCGCCGAAGCGGAACCAGTGGTTGTCCAGCCAGTCCTCGCCGACGGTCTCGTTGACCAGCACCAGGAACTTGATGGCGTCCTTGGTGGTGCGGATGCCGCCGGCCGGCTTCACGCCGATCTGGACGCCGGTCTGGGCGCGGAAGTCGCGGACGGCCTCCAGCATGAGGAGGGTGTTCGCGGGGGTCGCGTTCACCGCCACCTTGCCGGTCGACGTCTTGATGAAGTCGGCCCCGGCCAGCATGCCGAGCCAGCTCGCGCGGCGGATGTTGTCGTACGTCGAGAGCTCGCCGGTCTCGAAGATGACCTTCAGACGGGCGCTGGTCCCGCAGGCCTCCTTCACGGCGGTGATCTCGTCGTACACCTTCAGGTAATGACCCGCGAGGAACGCCCCGCGGTCGATGACCATGTCGATCTCGTCCGCGCCCGCGGCGACGGCGTCGCGCACGTCGGCGAGCTTCACCGCGAGGGCGGCGCGGCCCGCCGGGAAGGCGGTGGCGACCGAGGCGACCTTCACGGAGGAGCCGGCGACGGCCTCCTTCGCGGGGGCCACCATGTCGGGATAGACACAGACGGCCGCGGTCGCGGGGGTCGAACGGTCGGTCGGGTCGGGGCGGACCGCCTTGGCGCCGAGCGCCCGGACCTTGCCCGGGGTGTCCGCGCCTTCCAGCGTCGTCAGGTCGACCATCGAGATGGCGAGGTCGATGGCGTACGCCTTGGCGGTCGTCTTGATGGAACGGGTGCCGAGAGAGGCGGCGCGCGCCTCCAGGCCGACCGCGTCGACGCCGGGCAGCCCGTGGAGGAAGCGACGCAGCGTGCTGTCGGACGCGGCGACATCCGTAAGCGGGTGTGCGGGAGATGCAGTGGTGGGCATGGTCACCAGCCGAGCATATCTACGCGCGTAGCGGCTGTACACCCCGAAAGAACGGTTTGCTCTGGACGCAGGGGAGCGCACCCACCCAGGGGCGCGGGGAACTGCGCGAGCAACCACCGACGGACCTGCACCCGCGCACTCGGCGGCCCCCCACGGCGAGAAGGCGAACAACTGAGGCACAATCGCCCGCATGACGACCAAGGACCGCATCTACCGCTCACCCGCAGGCATCGCCGGAGGCGCCCTGCTGCTCGCCATCGTCCTCTGGCTCGGCATCGACGCCCTGGTCCAGGGCGAGGACCGCACCCCCTGGCTGGCGCTCGCCTCGATGATCCTCGCGCTCCCGCTGATCGTCGCCTTCACCGTCCGCCCGGCCGTCTACGCCAACGAGGACCGCCTGCGCATCCGCAACCCGTTCCGGGTGATCGTGCTCCCCTGGGGGCAGGCCGCCGCGCTGCGGTCCGGTTACTCCAATGAGGTCGTCGCCGAGTCCGGCGACACGTTCCAGCTGTGGGCCGTCCCGGTGTCGCTGCGCGCCCGCAAGAGGGCGGCACGCAAGGACGCGCGCGCCGAGCGCGGCGGCGGCGCCGGCCTGCGGCTCGGCTTCGGCGGCGGTGGCGCCGCCCCGGTCCCCGTCCCCGCCGCCGGGCCGGCCCGGGCCGAGACCGACAAGATCATGGACGACCTGCGCGAGCTCATGGAGACACGCGGGACGGCGGAGAGCGCCCAGGGCGAGGTGACCGTGCGCTGGGCGTACGAGATCTTCGCGCCGGTCATCGCGGGAGCGGTACTGCTGGTGATCTTGATCGCAACGGGCTGAGACGCCTGTCCTTTCACGGCTTCCGGGGGCGATGATGCGGCCCCACCTCGGCGTGCCGCCCCGAACAAGGACCCGAGGACCGCAACCACACCTGTGGTCCGAGTGTCTGGAAGACAATGAGCACGAACCTCCAGCAGCCGCTGCCGCTGCCCGCCTCCGCGATACCCGACGACTGCCTCCCCTGGGACGCGGAGCAGACCCGGCGGTGGACACAGGCCCTGCCGGCCTGGTGGGTGCCGGTGCGGCTCGGCACGGGCGTGCTCGTCGGGGTGGCGCTGGCCGGTCTGCTCGGCTCCGGCGCCCTGGCGCTGTCCACCGACCTGAGCCCGTGGGCCGCGGCCGTCGTCGCGCTCCACGCGATCTGGCTCGCGGTACGGCCCGAGGTCGTACGGGTCTCGGTGCCGGTTCTGCTCTTCCTGGTCCCCGCCCAGCAACCGCTGCCGTGGCCGGTGACCCTGCCCGTGCTCGCGTTCCTGCTGCTGGCCTGGGCGCTCGCCATGCTCCGGCTGGTCGCGCGCGGACGGCAGCGGGCGGCGGCCCTGGCGGCGGCCGGCGGGGCGACGGCCGTACCGCCGGACGAGGGCAGGACGTTCCGGCGGGGCAGGCTCCTGGTCTGGTTCGGGCTGGCCGTGACGGCGGCCGGCGCCGCGGGGGTCGCGACCTTCGGGCCCGGAGACGACCACGTGCTCGCGGCGACGGGCCTCTACGTGACCGGGCTCGGCCTCACCGCCGTCCTCTCCGGCCTCCTCGGCCGCCGCCGCGCCGCCGCCCTGCGCGGCGCACCCGTCCCCGTCCTCCGCGTGCTCGTGCGGGAGAACGCCGACGTGGACACCGAGGTCTACGCGGCCGACGACCTGGGCGCGCTGCGCCCCCTGTTCACCGTCTCGGTGTCGGAGCCCGACGACGAGGACGAACCCTTCTTCGAGGATGCGGACGACGACGACTTCGACGAGGAGGCGGCCGAGGCGGAGATGCGGGACGCCCTCGACCGGATCGACGACGAGGAGCCCGGCCCCCTGCGCGAGGCCGTCCTGTACGGCACGCCGTACGACGGCGCCGAGATCCTCCTCGTCAGCGCCGACGAGGAGCCCGGCGAGCCGCCGCTGGTCGAGCGCTCGCAAGGGCCCGTACGACCCCTGTCGGGCCGGTTCGGACGCGGCCGCGTCGTGGGCGACAAGCGGGCGGGGACCCGTAAGGCGGCGTACCAGGAGCTGGGCCGGCTGGCCGCCGGGGCGGCCGTCGCCCCGCTCGGCTCGGGGGCCGTGCGACGGTGGCGCGCGGGGTGGACGGACCGGATCATCGCCGTGGTGGTGATCCTGTGGTTCGTCCCGATCGCCCTGGACGAGTCCGGCTGGTTCTGGCGCTACGTCCTCGTCGGCAGCGTGGCCTTGGGCGGCGCCCTGCTGCTGTCCGAGCGGCTCGGCTGGACCGTCACCGCCGACCGCGAGGGTCTCTGGTTCAACGGGCTCCGCCGCGTCCGCCACATCGCCTGGGACGACATCCGCGTCGTCCGCTGCAAGGGCGCCGAGCTGAAGATCGACAGCCGCGGCGCCGGCTTCCCCACCTGGACGATGCAGAGCGTCCGCTGGCCGAAGCTGGAGCTGCGGCGGGGCTGGATCCACCCCTACGAGCGCACCGCCGCCGAGATCACCGCGATGTGGGAGGACCCCGCGCTGCGGCCGACCGTCTCGGCGACCGAGCGGGAGCGGGGCCGCCCGCTGTGGCCGCTCGCCCTCGCCCAGGCGGCGGTCTTCACGGCGTTCCTGGTGCTGCTGCCGTAACGGGCGGGCCGGCCGCCGCAGCGGGGGTCACGGCGCCCCCGGCCACACCAGCGCCATGTGCGCGCCCCAGTACACCGAGCCCGCCACCGCCGCCGTCAGGACGAGGACGCGGTGGCGACGGGCGGCGCAGGAGAGCCGCAGGGCCAGGGGAAACAGGAGCGGGAAGGCCGGCAGGAGGTAGCGGGCGCGCGGGAAGTAGACGCCCCCGCTGGTCAGGACGATGAGCAGGGTCACGCCCGTGAAGACCAGCAGGGACAGGGGCTGACGGTCGCGCACCGACAGCGCGAACAGCGCCACCGAGACGACCAGCACCAGCGTCACCAGCACCAGGAACAGATGCGGCGTCGAGTCCCGCACCAGCAGCTGACGGATCTCCCGCAGGGTCCGCCGGCCGCCGTCCATCTCGTTGCTCCACACCCGCTGTTCGGCGAAGTAGCCGTCCCAGCGGCCCACCCGCAGGCCCACCCAGGCGATGTACCCGCACCAGCCGAGCGGGGCCAGCAGAGCGGCCGTGAGCGCGCGCACGGAGAAGCCGCGGCGCAGGGACAGCAGCGCCGTCACGGTGACCGCGGCCGCCAGCGCGACACCGGTCGGGCGGGTCAGACCCGCGAGCACGGCCAGCGTGCCCGCCCACAGCCAGCGGCGGGAGAGCAGCGCGTACAGCGACCAGGCCGCGCACGCGGTGAACAGGGACTCGGTGTAGCCCATCCACTGCACCAGGCCGACCGGGAACGCCGCCCACAGAACCGTGGCCAGAACCCCGACCCGGCGGCCGTACAGCCGGTCGCCCACCGCGAACACCCCCCACGCCGCGACGAAGGACGCGGCGACGGCGAGACACAGACCGGTGGTGGCCCTGGTGCCGGGGGTGACGGCCGCGACCGCCTTGACCAGGACCGGGTAGAGCGGGAAGAACGCCAGATTGCTTCCCTCGGTCCCGACCTCCCGGGCGTAGCCGTGGTCGGCGATGCCGAGATACCACTTCGCGTCCCACTGCCGCGCCAGGATCGGCCAGACGCCGTGGTCCTGGTGATGGGCCCACAGCGCGAGGAACAGCAGACCCGCGAGCCGTACGGCGACGAAGGCGCCCAGCGCCGGGGCCGCGCGGCGCAGGGCGCGGACGGCGGGGTGCGGGCGGGGCGTGGTCTCGGGTCGCCGGCTGCCCGGGATGCTGCCGCCGGGGGCGGTTTCGGGGGCGGTCGAGGACACGGGGCGGCTCCGGGGCTCGGCGGACGGGATACCCGTCACCGTTTCCCGGGGTGGGCGCCAAGGCGTGGAGCGCGCTTCGACCGGCGCGGTGAAATCACCCGTTGGGGTGCCCCGGTCGGTCAGGGCACCCCAACGGGTGGGTCAGATGCCGGCCGCCGCCGACAGGTCCCGCTTGATCGTCGCCAGCAGGTCCGTCGCCTTCGCGTGGGCCGCGGGCAGATCGGCGTGGGCGGCGACCGGGACGACGACCTCCAGGTAGCACTTGAGCTTGGGCTCGGTGCCGCTGGGCCGGACGATGACGCGGGCGCCGTCGAGGGTGTACCGCAGGCCGTCGGTGGGCGGCAGCCTGTCGGTGCCCCGCGTGAGGTCCTCGGCCTTGGTGATCGCCAGGCCGGCCAGCTCGGTCGGCGGCCGCTCCCGCAGACGCCCCATGGCGTCCGCGATGACCGACAGGTCCTCGACACGGACCGACAGCTGGTCGGTGGCGTGCAGACCGTGCTCCACGGCGAGGTCGTCGAGAAGGTCGAGCAGCGTGCGCCCCTGCTCCTTGAGCTCGGACGCCAGCTCGGTGATCAGGAGGGCGGCGGTGATGCCGTCCTTGTCCCGTACGCCGTCGGGGTCGACGCAGTAGCCGAGGGCCTCCTCGTAGCCGTAGCGCAGGCCCTCGACACGGGCGATCCACTTGAAGCCGGTGAGGGTCTCCTCGTAGGGCAGACCCGCCTTCTCGGCGATCCGGCCGAGGAGGGAGGAGGAGACGATGGACTCGGCGAAGGTCCCCTGCGCACCCCGCCTCACCAGGTGCGCGGCGAGGAGCGCGCCGACCTCGTCACCGCGCAGCATCCGCCACTCGCCGCTCTCCTTGACGGCCACGGCGCAGCGGTCGGCGTCCGGGTCGTTGGCGATGATCAGGTCGGGGTCCGTCTCGCGGGCCCTGGCGAAGGCGAGGTCCATCGCGCCGGGCTCTTCCGGGTTGGGGAAGGCCACGGTCGGGAAGTCGGGGTCGGGCTCGGCCTGCTCGGCGACGAGCACCGGCTCCGGGAAGCCGGCGCGGGCGAAGGCGGCGAGGAGGACATCCTTTCCGACGCCGTGCATCGCCGTGTAGACGGTGCGGGCGGTGCGGGGGGACCCGTCCGACAGGACGGCGTCCGTGCGGGCCAGGTAGGCGTCCAGGACGGCGCCGTCGAGGGTCTCCCAGCCGGCGTCCGGGCGGGGGACGTCGTCCAGGGACGGTACGGCGTCGATCTCGGCGGCGATCTCCGCGTCGGCGGGGGGCACGATCTGCGATCCGTCGCCGAGGTAGACCTTGTAGCCGTTGTCGCGGGGCGGGTTGTGGCTGGCGGTGACCTCCACGCCGGCGACCGCGCCGAGGTGCCTTATGGCGTACGCCAGGACGGGGGTCGGGAGGGGGTGGGGGAGGACCGCGGCCCTGAGTCCGGCGCCGGTCATCACGGCCGCGGTGTCGCGGGCGAAGTCGGCGGACTTGTGGCGGGCGTCGTAGCCGATGACGACGAGGCCGTCCGTCTGGCCCTTCCCCTTGAGGTACGCGGCGAGACCGGCGGCGGCGCGGATGACCACGCTGCGGTTCATACGCATCGGCCCGGCGCCGAGCTCGCCCCTGAGACCCGCGGTGCCGAACTGGAGCGTGCCGCTGAAGCGCGCGGCGAGTTCGGTGACGTCTCCGGCCTCGATGAGCTTGGCGAGCTCGTCACGGGTCTCCGTGTCGGGGTCCTCGGCCAGCCATGCGGTGGCTCGTGCGATGAGATCGTCGTGCACGTCGGGTCAACCTCTCGTGTTGGTGTGCGGGTGAGTGGGGGTGGGCGTGGAGTGGGTTTCGCCCCCGCCGCCCTTACCCGTTCCCCTCCCTCCAGGGGCATGCCGCCCCTTCGACCCCGCTCCCAGGGGGCGCCGCCCCCTGGACCCCCGCTCCTCAAACGCCGGAGGGGCTGGATTCACTGACGCCGGTCGTGGGGGTCTGGGGGCGCAGCCCCCAGGGACGGGACGGGTAGGGGCGGCGGGGGCGAGGAAAAGTCCCGTCGGCTACAGCCGGCTCAGCACCTGCCCGAGCAGCGCGCCCATCTGCGTCGCCGAGTCACGGCCCGCCTGGAGGACCTCCTCGTGGTTCAGCGGCTCGCCCGTCATGCCCGCGGCGAGGTTGGTCACTAGGGAGATACCCAGAACCTCCGCACCCGCCTCGCGCGCGGCGATCGCCTCGAGGACCGTCGACATACCCACCAGGTCCGCACCGATGACACGGGCCATACGGATCTCGGCCGGCGTCTCGTAGTGCGGGCCGGGGAACTGGGCGTAGACACCCTCCTCCAGCGTGGGGTCGATCTCCTTGCACAGGGCCCGCAGCCGGGGCGAGTACAGATCCGTCAGATCCACGAAGTTCGCGCCGACGATGGGAGACGTCGCCGTGAGGTTGATGTGGTCGCTGATCAGCACCGGCTGCCCGGGACGCATGCCCTCGCGCAGCCCCCCGCAGCCGTTGGTCAGCACGATCGTCTTGCAGCCGGCCGCCACGGCCGTACGGACACCGTGCGCGACGGCGGCCACACCACGGCCCTCGTAGTAGTGCGTGCGGCCCAGGAAGACCAGGGCCCGCTTCTCGCCGATCTTGTACGAGCGGATCTTGCCGCCGTGACCCTCGACCGCCGGCGGCGGGAACCCGGGCAGCTCGGTGACCTGGAACTCGGCGTCGGGAACCCCGAGCGCGTCCACGGCCGGAGCCCAGCCGGAGCCCATCACGAGGGCGACGTCGTGGGTCTCGGCGCCGGTCAGTTCGCGCAGGCGCGCGGCGGCGGCGTCGGCGGCGCCATGCGGGTCGCCCTGGATGTCGTCCGGAAGAAGAGATGCGTTCACGCGGATGAGCGTAGCCTCTTCCGGCCTACGCGCGTAGATGACAGAGCTCACGGGTTGCCGATCGTTGTCTTGTCGTTTCCAACGAATCCGGCGAATGGTGGGGCGCGGGGGCTAGTGCCGCGGCAGGCAACGTTTGCCCCGTCGCGACGCCCGGCACGCACTCTCGCCGCACCGGCCGAAAGCCCAAGTACGTCCAGTACGAGGGCTTCCGGCCGGCACGCCGAGAGCACGCACCGGACGCCGCTCCTTGACGGGCAAACGTTGCCTGCCGCGGCACTAGCAGGGGCGCTTGCGGAGTTCCATCACATAGTCGTGGGGCGCCCCCGCCGATTCCGCCGCGTCCGCGATCTCGCCGAGGTAGCGCGCCGACGGCAGGCCCCCCTCGTACGCGTCGAGGACGTACAGCCACGCCGGCTCCTCGGTCTCCATGGTGTGCACCCGCACCCGCATCCGGCGGTAGATGCCGAGGCCGACACCCTCCCAGCGGTCCAGGGAATCCTCGTCCGGCGGCGCGATGTCGTACAGCGCGACGAAGACCTGGGACTCGGGGTCCTCGACGAGTGTCGCGAGCGCGCCCTCCCAGCCCATCTGCTCGCCGCCGAAGGTCAGCCGCCATCCGTTCAGCCAGCCGGTCGCGCGCATCGGCGAGTGGGGTGCGCGGCGCGTCATCAGCCGCGCGTCGAGGTTGCCGGCGTACGCGGCGTAGAGCGACATGGGGAGAGGGTACGGCAGTCGAAACGGCCGACCCGCCCGTCCCGTAGGTAACAACATGGACCGTCCCGCCGCCCCCGGGCAGTAGCACCTTGAAGCGTGCGGGACAATGGAGTACGTGACTCGGATCGTGATCATCGGTGGCGGACCCGGCGGATACGAAGCGGCGCTGGTAGCAGCGCAGCTCGGCGCGGAGGTGACCGTCGTCGACTGCGACGGTCTGGGCGGAGCGTCGGTGCTGACCGACTGCGTGCCGTCGAAGACTCTTATCGCTACGGCCGAGGTGATGACCACCTTCGACTCGTCGTACGAAGAGCTCGGCATCATCGTCGCCGACGACACCCCACCCCTGGAGCAGGCCGCCCGGGTGGTCGGCGTGGACCTCGGGAAGGTCAACCGTCGTGTGAAGCGGCTCGCGCTCGCGCAGTCCCACGACATCACCGCCTCCGTCACCCGCGCCGGCGCCCGGGTGCTGCGCGGCCGTGGCCGGCTCGAGGGCATGCAGGCCCTCGACGGCTCCCGCAAGGTCATCGTGCGGGCCGCCGACGGCAGCGAGGAGACCCTCGTCGCCGACGCCGTCCTCATCGCGACCGGCGGCCACCCCCGCGAGCTGCCCGACGCCCAGCCCGACGGCGAGCGCATCCTCAACTGGACACAGGTCTACGACCTCACCGAGCTGCCGGAAGAGCTCATCGTGGTCGGTTCCGGTGTGACCGGTGCCGAGTTCGCCGGTGCCTACCAGGCGCTCGGCTCGAAGGTCACCCTCGTCTCGTCCCGTGACCGGGTCCTGCCCGGCGAGGACCCGGACGCCGCCGCCGTGCTGGAGGACGTCTTCCGGCGCCGCGGCATGAACGTCATGGCCCGCTCCCGCGCCGCCGCCGCCAAACGGGTCGGCGACCGGGTCGAGGTCACCCTCTCCGACGGCCGCGTCATCACCGGCAGCCACTGCCTCATGGCGGTCGGCGCCATCCCCAACAGCGCGGGCCTCGGTCTGGAGGAGGCCGGCGTCAAGGTGCGCGAGTCCGGGCACATCTGGACCGACAAGGTCTCCAGGACGACGGCCCCCGGTGTGTACGCCGCCGGCGACGTGACCGGTGTCTTCGCCCTCGCGTCGGTGGCCGCCATGCAGGGCCGTATCGCCATGTACCACTTCCTCGGCGACGCGGTGGCCCCGCTCAACCTCAAGACCGTCTCCTCCAACGTCTTCACCGACCCCGAGATCGCCACCGTCGGTTACACGCAGGCGGACGTGGACGGGGGCAAGATCGACGCCCGGAGCGTGAAGCTCCCGCTGCTGCGCAACCCGCGCGCCAAGATGCAGGGCATCCGCGACGGCTTCGTCAAGATCTTCTGCCGCCCCGGCACGGGCATCGTCGTCGGCGGTGTGGTCGTGGCGCCGCGCGCCTCGGAACTGATCCATCCGATCTCGATCGCCGTCGACAACAACCTGACCGTCGAGCAGATCGCGAATGCCTTCACCGTGTACCCGTCTCTTTCGGGCTCGATCGCCGAGGTCGCACGCCAGCTCCACACCCCGTAAGGAGACGGGCGAGAGCTAGGGCACGGCCTGGCGGCCGAAACCGACTCCCCGCTGGTCACAGGGAGTTGTCGCCCATTCGTACGGCATAGTCGGGGGGCGTAGGCCCTATACCACTCCCGACCCTCCTGTGCGAACAACTTCTGTTATTCGGCGCATACTGCTGAAAGCAGACGGTCGTTGGGGTTACTGTCAGTTTCGTGTTCGCTGCAGAACGTCGCCAATTGATCCTCGAAATGGTGCGAGCGAACGGGGCCGTATCGCTCCGTGAGCTCGCCCGCGTCGTCCAGACCTCCGAAGTGACCGTACGGCGGGACGTGCGCGCACTGGAGGCAGAAGGACTCCTCGACCGCCGACATGGCGGTGCGGTATTGCCGGGCGGGTTCACGCGAGAGTCCGGCTTTCCGCAGAAATCACATCTCGCGACCGCCGAGAAGACGGCCATCGCCGACCTCGCCGCGAACTTCGTCGAAGAGGGCGAAGCGATCGTGGTCGGGGCGGGTACGACGACACAGGAGCTGGCCCGCCGGCTCGCTCGCGTACCCGGGCTGACCGTCGTCACCAACTCCCTGCTGGTGGCTCAGGCGTTGGCCCATGCCAACCGGGTGGAAGTCGTGATGACCGGCGGCACTCTGCGCGGTTCCAACTACGCCCTGGTGGGCTCCGGTGCCGAGCAGTCCCTCCAGGGGCTGCGGGTCTCGCGGGCCTTCCTGTCCGGGAGCGGACTCACCGCCGAGCGCGGGCTGTCCACGTCCAACATGCTGTCGGCATCCGTCGACCGGGCGCTGGTGCAGGCAGCCGCGGAGGTCGTCGTCCTCGCCGATCACACCAAGCTCGGTTCGGACACGATGTTCCAGACCGTGCCCACGGATGTGATCACCCGGCTGGTGACCGACGAGCCCCCGGCGCACGACGATCGTGCGGCCACGGAGTTGCAGGCGCTGGCCGACCAGGGTGTTCAGATCGCTGTCGCCGGGGGCTCGGGGAGTGATGCGGTCCCCCCGCGCCAGCCTCGCCGGGACGTGTCCCTCCCGGGGCCGCGCCGAGTGCCGGCCGGCTCCGCCGGGGCGGGGCTCCGGGCGACGTCGGTTCTCAGTGAGTCGGCGGGGGCGGAGCAGCGGGCGGCTCGGGTCGCGGATATGCGGCGGCGGTAGGTTCGGGTTCGCCTCTTCGCCGTAGGGGTTCGTGTCTGCTGCGCGGGTGCCGGCTGGGTGTGGCTGGTCGCCCCGCGGCGGAGCCGCTGATGTCACAGCCCCGCGCCCTGGGGGCGTTGTCCCTGGGCGGGTTTCAAGCCCCGTAGCGTCAGCATCAGCAATCTGTCCGCCAGGTCCGGGTCGCTCGATGTCTCCTCCGCCGCCAGCGCGATCGCGTGGGTGAGTTGGAGCAGGTCGCCGATCGCCACGTCCTCGCGTACCGCGCCCGCCTGCTGCGCGCGGGCCAGGAGGGCGCCGCCCGCTTCCCGGATGGGGTCGCTGCACCGCGCCAGGGCCGAGGTGTCGTCGTGGGAGACGGACATCAACGCCCTTGCCAGGCCCCGGTACTCGCTCGCCTGGGTGATCATCTCGCGGAGCCAGGTCACCAGGGCCACGCAGGGTTCCGGTGACCGGCGCAGTTCGCTCGCACGAGCCAGCAGGTCGTTCACCGCGTCCTCGAAGACCGCGCTCAACAGGGCGTTGCGGTTGGGGAAGTGGCGGTAGAGGGTGCCGATGCCCACGCCCGCGCGGCGGGCCACGTCCTCCAGGGACGCTTCGGAGCCGTGGGTGGCGAAGGCGGTGCGGGCCTCGGCGAGGAGACGCTCGTAGTTGCGGCGGGCGTCCGCGCGCATGGCACGCGTCGCCGTGGCCTCCTGGCTCCCCATGGCCCCACCTGCCCTCTCTCCGGCTCGCGTGTGCCTCCAGGATGCCGGAAAAAAGAAGCGCCCGGCGGACTGACCGTCAGTCCGCCGGGCGCTCCGGGGTGTCCTACGACCTTCCCGGCAAGGTGTGTCAGTCCTTGATCTCGCAGATCGCCGCACCCGAGGTGAGCGAGGCACCGACCTCCGCGGACAGGCCCTTGATGGTGCCGGACTTGTGCGCGTTGAGCGGCTGCTCCATCTTCATGGCCTCCAGGACGACGACCAGGTCGCCCTCCTTGACCTCCTGGCCCTCCTCGACGGCGATCTTGACGATCGTGCCCTGCATCGGGGAGGCGAGGGTGTCGCCGGAGGCGACGGGACCGGACTTCTTGGCCGCGCGGCGCTTGGGCTTGGCGCCCGCCGCGAGGCCGGTGCGGGCCAGGGACATGCCGAGCGAGGACGGCAGGGAGACCTCGAGGCGCTTGCCGCCGACCTCGACGACGACCGTCTCGCGATCCGGCTCCTCGTCCGTCTCCGCGTCGGCGGGGGCGGCGAAGGGCTTGATCTCGTTGACGAACTCGGTCTCGATCCAGCGGGTGTGGACCGTGAAGGGGTCCTCGCTGCCGGTCAGCTCCGGAGCGAACGCCGGGTCCTTGACGACCGCGCGGTGGAACGGGATGGCCGTCGCCATGCCCTCCACCTGGAACTCCTCCAGGGCACGCGCGGCACGCTGCAGGGCCTGCTCACGGGTGGCACCGGTGACGATCAGCTTGGCCAGCAGGGAGTCCCAGGCCGGGCCGATGACCGAGCCGGACTCGACGCCGGCGTCCAGCCGGACGCCCGGGCCGGACGGACCGTTGAACACGGTGACCGTGCCGGGGGCCGGGAGGAAGTTGCGGCCCGGGTCCTCGCCGTTGATACGGAACTCGAAGGAGTGACCGCGCAGCTCCGGGTCGCCGTAGCCGAGCACCTCGCCGTCGGCGATGCGGAACATCTCGCGGACCAGGTCGATGCCGGCGACCTCCTCGGTGACCGGGTGCTCCACCTGGAGACGGGTGTTGACCTCCAGGAAGGAGATCGTGCCGTCGACGCCGACCAGGAACTCAACGGTGCCGGCGCCGACGTAGCCGGCCTCCTTGAGGATGGCCTTCGAGGAGGCGTACAGCTCGGCGACCTGGGCGTCGGAGAGGAAGGGCGCGGGGGCCTCCTCGACCAGCTTCTGGTGGCGGCGCTGCAGCGAGCAGTCACGGGTGGAGACGACGACCACGTTGCCGTGCTGGTCGGCCAGGCACTGCGTCTCCACGTGCCGCGGCTTGTCCAGGTAGCGCTCGACGAAGCACTCGCCGCGGCCGAACGCGGCGACGGCCTCACGGACCGCCGAGTCGTAGAGCTCCGGCACCTCTTCGAGGGTGCGGGCGACCTTCAGACCGCGACCGCCACCACCGAAGGCGGCCTTGATGGCGATCGGCAGACCGTGCTCCTCGGCGAAGGCGACGACCTCCTCCGCACCGGAGACCGGGTCCGGCGTACCGGCGACCAGCGGGGCGCCCGCGCGCTGCGCGATGTGCCGGGCGGCCACCTTGTCGCCCAGGTCGCGGATGGCCTGCGGGGGCGGCCCGATCCAGATCAGGTCCGCGTCCAGAACCGCCTGAGCGAACTCGGCGTTCTCGGACAGGAATCCGTAGCCCGGATGGATGGCGTCAGCACCCGACTCGCGCGCCGCGTTCAGGACCTTCTCGATGTCCAGGTAGCTCGTTGCCGGGGTGTCACCACCCAGGGCGAACGCCTCATCCGCGGCGCGGACATGCAGAGCGTCCCGATCCGGGTCGGCGTACACGGCCACGCTCGCGATGCCGGCATCCCGGCAGGCCCGGGCAACGCGGACAGCGATTTCGCCACGGTTGGCGATGAGCACCTTGCGCACGATTGAGGCTCCCTCCTTGAAACAAGCCGAGTTTAGGGACTGCCGACACGGCACTTCGACCCGTCCCCAATGGTGAGCTTGCCCACACGGAGCGTGATTCGAGGCTCGCTCGACCCGCGAAATCCCTTGTCGCACCTCGGTACGCAGGACTCCTCCGGGAAACCCTAGCCCTCCTCTGTGGCCAAGGTCTCTGTGAGAGCGTGCTGCGGACCACTCGCTTTCTTTGTGGAGTCCCTACGAATGGCCCAATGATTCTTTGCCCTCCGTAGAACCCTTGTCCCACGGTTTACCCGTTAGTAGCGTTCGCGTGTATCGAACGTACTTGAGGTAACAAGAGCTCGGCTTGAGAGTGGGTGGGGGCCGGTGGTGCGTAGACCGGTGGCGTGGATCGTGGCGGTCGTGCTCTTCGTCGAGGCGCTCGGTATCGCGGCGGTGCAGTGGTTCATGGGTGTGGTCGTGGACCGGCAGGACATGTCCCTGGCGGGACTGGACCCGGACGTGATGTCGCTGTCGTCGAAGATCGGCGGCATTGTCTTCGGTCTCTACTTCGCGCTGTGCGGCGTGGTCGCGCTGCTCGTGGCGTTGCGGAACCGTCCGCCGGCCGGCCTCGGGCGTGTCCTGCTGATCAGCGCGGCGGTGGTGCACGCACTGCTGGGCGCGTTCGCGTGGGGGCTGCTGGGCTGGCCCGAGTTCGTGTTCATGGTGGCCGTGCTCGGCCTCATAGTGCTGCTCCTGATGACGTACGACCGTCCCCAGGAGCCCGCCGACGCGAAGCCGGACGTCCCCCAGGGGGACCCGGAGGGGCCCAGGGCGGGCCCGGAGGCCCCCGAGGGGGACGACGTGAGCCCGGTCAGGCCTGCGCCGGCGCCCACAACTCCGTGATGCCGACGCCCAGTCGGGCCAGCAGCTTGCGTACGAGGGGCAGGCTGATGCCGATCACGTTGCCGTGGTCGCCCTCGATGCCCTCGATGAACGGCGCCGAGCGGCCGTCCAGGGTGAACGCCCCGGCGACGTAGAGGGGTTCGCCGGAGGCGACGTACGCGGCGATCTCCTCGTCGGTCGGCTCGCCGAAGCGGACGACGGTCGAGGCGACGCCGGAGACATACCGTCCGGTGACGGTGTCGTAGATGCAGTGCCCGGTCTGCAGCGTCCCCGCGCGGCCGCGCATGGCCTTCCAGCGGGCGGTGGCCTCCTCCTGGTCGGCGGGCTTGCCGAGCGCCTCGCCGTCCAGGTCGAGCACCGAATCGCAGCCGATCACCAGCGCGCCCTTGACCTCGGGCTTCGCCGAGACGACGGAGGCCTTCGCCTCGGCCAGGGCGAGTGCCAGATCGGCGGGGGTGGGGGCGGTGACGGCATCCTCGTCGACCCCGCTCACCAGCACCTCGGGGGTCAGTCCGGCCTGCCTCAGCAGGTTGAGCCGGGCGGGGGACTGCGAGGCGAGAACGAGTCGGCGGCGCGGCTGATCAGTCATGCGGTCAGGGTATCGGCGTCCGTCAGCCGATGCCGAGCACGATCATCGCGAGCACCATGGCCAACGCCAGGAAGAGTCCCAGTCTCCGCAACATGTCCTGCATGTCGCGCAGTTCCTCGGGCGGCTCGTTCTCGGGGTCGGACCACAACATGCCTCCAGGGTGCGGGGAGGCAGGGGGCGGCGCCTGAGTACGCGTACTCAAATTCACCAAAAGGGTCTGGAGTTCCGTTAATCTGTCTACCGTTAAAGGAACCCTGGTCCCGTTTGAAAGGGCGTGCCATGTTCACCACCGTCTGGACCGCGTCACCTCAACCGCCGAGCGAGGGCTTCACGCCCAACTGGTCCCGGGAGGGCTTCTGGCGGCAGTCGCTGCGTCAGGTCGTCCGGCTGAGCGCGGGCGGGGACCGGGTGCGGGTGCGGCTGTCCCACGCGTACGGCACCTCGCCGGTACGGATCGCGGGCGCGAGCGCCGGGTCCGCGGGAACGTCGACGCGGCTCACCTTCGCAGGCGGGCCGGACACCGAGATCCCCGCACGCGGAGAGGTCGTCAGCGACGCCGTCCCGCTCGCCGTCGCCGCGGGGGAGTCGATGACGGTCACGCTGTACTTCGACACGGCGACCGGGCCCGCGACCTTCCACGCCCAGGCCTTCACGACCAGCCGTCGGGGAGAGGGGGACCTGCTGGACGACGTGGACGGGGAGGGGTTCGACGCGGCGAGCGAGTCCTGGTACTTCCTGAGCGCGGTGGAGGCGGACGCCGGCCGCACGGACGGGGTCGCGCTGTTCGGGGACTCCCTGACGGACGGGTTCGGATCCACCCCGGGTGCGGACCGACGCTGGTCGGACACGCTGGCCCGGCTCACCGGGCGGCCCGTCCTGAACGCGGGGATCGGCGGCAACCTGCTGCTCAACGACTCCTCGTGGTACGGGGAGAAGGGGGTGCACCGGCTGCGGCGGGACGTCCTGGACCGGCCCGGCACGGACACGCTGGTCGTGCTGCTCGGGCTCAACGACATCGGGTTCAGCGAGACGGACGAGCAGCCGACGTACAAGCCGGCGCCCGTGGTGGAGGCGGACGAGATCGTCGCCGGGTACCGGCAGTTGATACGGCAGGCCCGTCAGGGCGGGCTGCGCATCGTCGGCTGCACCCTGCTCCCCTTCGCGGGCTCGGACCACTGGGGCGAGCACGCGGCGAAGGTGAGTCACGAGGTCAACGAGTGGATCCGTTGCTCAGGGGAGTACGACGCCGTAGTGGACCTGCAACGGCTGATGGCCGATCCGCAGGACCCGGACCGGCTCCACCCCGCCTACGACTTCGGCGATCACCTGCACCCCAACGACGAGGGATACGAGGTGATGGCCGAAGCCGTGTCGGCGGTCCTCTAACCGGGCCAGTAGGTACGTGCCCAGGTCGTCGGCCCCGGCTGGGGCAGACGGTGGGCCGCGATGCGGGACGGGTCCGACCACCCGTCCCGCTGCTCGGGTGCGCCGGACGGAGCGGCCGCTGCCGCCGCGGCGCGGGCTCGGACCACCGCCAGAGCGGCGGCCAGCTCCTCGGGGGTGGGGTTGCCCCGTACGACTCTGATCGTCACAGCGGCTCCTTAGAGAGGGATGTTGCCGTGCTTCTTCGGGGGCAGGGACTCCCGCTTGCTGCGCAGCTGGCGCAGGCCGCGGACGATGTGGCGGCGGGTCTCGGACGGCATGATGACCGAGTCGACGTAGCCGCGCTCGGCCGCGACGTAGGGGTTCAGGAGAGCGTCCTCGTACTCCCGGATCAGCCGGGCGCGGACCACCTCCAGATCCTCCCCGTTCGTCTCCGCCTCGGCGATCGTGCGCCGGTGCAGGATGTTGACCGCGCCCTGGGCGCCCATGACGGCGATCTGGGCGGTCGGCCAGGCGAGGTTGAGGTCGGCACCCAGGTGCTTGGAGCCCATGACGTCGTAGGCGCCGCCGAAGGCCTTGCGGGTGATCACCGTGATCAGCGGGACCGTGGCCTCCGCGTACGCGTAGATCAGCTTGGCGCCGCGGCGGATGATGCCGTCGTGCTCCTGGTCGACGCCCGGGAGGAAGCCGGGCACGTCCACGAAGGTGATGACCGGGATGTTGAAGGCGTCGCAGGTACGCACGAAGCGCGCCGCCTTCTCGCTCGCCGTGATGTCGAGGCAACCGGCGAACTGCATCGGCTGGTTGGCGACGATGCCGACCGGGGCGCCCTCGACCCGGCCGAAGCCGGTGAGGATGTTCGGTGCGAACAGGGCCTGCGTCTCGAAGAACTCGGCGTCGTCCAGGACGTGCTCGATCACCGCGTGCATGTCGTACGGCTGGTTCGCGCTGTCCGGCACGATCGTGTCCAGCTCGCGGTCCTCGTCGGTGAGGGCGAGGTCCGCCTCCTCCGGGAAGACCGGCGCCTCGGAGAGGTTGTTGGAGGGCAGGTACGACAGCAGCTGCTTGACGTACTCGATGGCGTCCTTCTCGTCCCCGGCCATGTGATGCGCCACGCCGGACACCGAGTTGTGGGTGCGGGCGCCGCCCAGCTCCTCGAAACCGACGTCCTCACCGGTGACCGTCTTGATGACGTCCGGGCCGGTGATGAACATGTGCGAGGTCTGGTCGACCATCACCGTGAAGTCCGTGATGGCGGGGGAGTACACGGCGCCACCCGCGCACGGCCCGACGACCAGGCTGATCTGCGGGATGACCCCTGACGCATGGGTGTTGCGGCGGAAGATCTCGCCGTACGCACCGAGCGAGGCGACACCCTCCTGGATTCGCGCCCCACCCGAGTCGTTGATGCCGATGACCGGACAGCCGGTCTTCAGCGCGAAGTCCATGACCTTGACGATCTTCTGGCCGTAGACCTCGCCCAGGGCGCCGCCGAAGACGGTGAAGTCCTGCGAGAACACGGCGACGGGACGCCCGTCGACGGTCCCGTACCCGGTGACGACTCCGTCGCCGTACGGGCGGTTGTTCTCCAGACCGAAGTTGGTGGAGCGGTGCCGCGCGAACTCGTCCAACTCCACGAAGGAGTCCTCGTCGAGCAGCAGCTCGATACGCTCACGGGCCGTCAACTTGCCCTTGGCGTGCTGCTTCTCGACGGCGCGTGCGGAGCCGGCGTGCGTCGCCTCATCGATACGGCGCTGGAGATCCGCGAGCTTGCCCGCGGTGGTGTGGATGTCGATCTCTTCCGGCTCGGACATCGGGGGTCGGCTCCCTGCCTGCTCAAAAGGGGGGACGGTTACTCATCCGTAGAGTAGTGGTGGCACTACCAATCAGCAGTGCGGCGTTTCACACACCTAGGGTGGCTTGCATGACGCCGCGAGATGCTTCAGACGACAGCCGTTGGTCCGACCTCGATCGTCCGCCCCTCAATGGGGCCGCGCTGCGGCGCGGGCTGGTGCGGGACGGGGGGCACGGCGGCCTGTACTGCGATGTGGAGGTCGTGCAGAGCACCGGGTCCACCAACAACGACCTGGTGGGCCTCGCCGCGAGGGGGGACGCCGAGGAGGGTGCCGTTCTTGTCGCCGAGGAGCAGACGGCGGGGCGGGGGCGGCTGGACCGGCAGTGGACGGCTCCGGCCCGCTCGGGTCTCTTCTTCTCCGTCCTGCTGAAGCCGGCCGAGGTGCCGGTGGCGCGCTGGGGCTGGCTGCCGCTGCTCACCGGCGTGGCCGTCGCGACCGGGCTCTCCCGGGCGGCGGGCATCGACACGGCACTCAAGTGGCCCAACGACCTGCTGGTTTCCATCGGCGGCGAGGAACGCAAGGTCGGCGGGATCCTCGCGGAGCGGGCCGGGGAGGACGGGGTCGTCGTCGGCGTCGGCATCAATGTCACGCTCAGTGAGCAGGAGCTTCCGGTGCCGCAGGCGGGTTCGCTGCTGCTGGCCGGGGCGATCACCACGGACCGTGACCCTCTGCTGCGGGCCGTGCTGCGGTCGCTGGAGGAGTGGTACGGCCGCTGGCGCGAGGCGGGCGGAGACCCGGCGGCGAGCGGTTTGCAGGAGACGTACGCGACGGGCTGCGCGACGCTGGGACGGACGGTACGTGCGGAGTTGCCGGGCGATCGTTCGATCACCGGGGAGGCCGTGGCGGTGGACGGCGACGGGCGCCTGGTGATCGCGACGGAGGAGGGCGTACAGGAACCGGTGGGAGCGGGAGACATCGTCCACCTGCGACCTGCGTGAACTGCAAGGCCCTTCTCTCGGCTCCACGGGAGTGAGCTACGGCACACCTGACGTAAAGTAAAGGCCGGTCGATACCTGACCGCGGCAGATCGGAAGGGCAGCAGGCGTGACCGTCGACGACACGGGGTCCGGCGCGGACACGAACGGCGCCACCCCCGGAGGGGACCCGCACCCGCTCGCCGTGCGTCTGGAGGCACTGATCCTCGGCGCCGAGCGGCGCTACACGCCCTTTCAGGCGGCCCGTACCGCCGGTGTCTCGATGGAGTTGGCCACCCGTTTCTGGCGGGCGATGGGCTTCGCCGACGTCGGACAGGCCAGGGCGTTCACGGAAGCCGACGTCCTCGCGCTGCGCCGGCTCGCCGGTCTGGTCGAGGCGGGGCTGTTGAGCGAGGCGATGGCCGTGCAGGTGGCCAGGTCGACCGGGCAGACCACCGCCCGGCTCGCGGAGTGGCAGATCGACTCCTTCCTGGAGGGCCTGACCGAGCCGCCCGAGCCCGGGATGACCCGTACCGAGGTGACGTACCCGATCATCGAGCTGCTCCTGCCCGAGCTGGAGGAGTTCCTCGTCTACGTCTGGCGGCGCCAGCTCGCCGCCTCGGCGGGCCGGGTCGTGCAGGCCGCCGACGACGAGGAGATGGTGGACCGGCGGCTCGCGGTCGGGTTCGCCGACCTCGTCGGGTTCACGCGGCTGACCCGTCGTATGGAGGAGGAGGAACTCGGCGAGCTCGTCGAGGCCTTCGAGACCACCGCCGCCGACCTGGTCGCCGCACACGGCGGCCGGCTCATCAAGACCCTCGGCGACGAGGTGCTGTACGCCGCCGACGACGCGGGCGTCGCCGCCGAGATCGCGCTGCGGCTCATCGAGACGATGGCGAACGACGAGACCATGCCGGAGCTGCGGGTCGGCATCGCCTTCGGCACGGTGACCACCCGTATGGGCGATGTCTTCGGTACGACGGTGAACCTCGCCTCCCGGCTGACCTCGATAGCTCCCCGGGACGCCGTGCTCGTCGACGCCGCGTTCGCCGAGGAGCTGATCCGCACCACCGAGGCCCCCGCCTCCGAGGCGGAGGCCGCTGAGGCCGCGGCCACCGCCGAGAAGGAGGGCGAGGAGCCGCCGACGTACCGCTTCGCGCTCCAGCCGATGTGGCAGCGGCCGGTGCGTGGCCTGGGCGTGGTGGAGCCCTGGCTGCTGACGCGGCGCGCGGGCGGGCCCGCGTAACCGCCGCTCAGCGGCCCAGCGGGCGCACGCACAGCCCGATGACGGGCACGCACACTCCGCCGGGCTGCTGCGGTCCGGGGGACGGTGTGGTCTGACTCGGTGCCGGAGTGGGCGCGGGCTGCGGGGCCGCGCTGCTCGGGGCCGCCGCCGGGGGTGTGGTCGCGGGTGGCGGGGTGTTCGGGGCGTCGGGGATGGTCGTGGCGACGGCCGCGGGGACCGCGGGGACCGCGGAGCCCGCCGGTACGACGGTCGTCGCGGACGGGAGCGGTACCGAAGGTGAGCGTGTCGGTGTCGTGCCTGACACGCCCATCGTGGCGGTCGCCGACGGGCTCACCTTCGGTACCGAACCGAGGGTCGCGGCGGCGTTGGTCGCCCGGTCCGCGCCGGTGCCCGGGTCGTCGAAGCGGGGTTCGGCCTCCGTGGTGCCGGTGCCCGGGCCGCCGCCGAGGCCCGGCTCGGACGCCAGCCGTAGGAGGCCCAGCGCTCCGGCGGCCAGGGCGAGGCCGCCGGCGGCGAGGAGGATCTTGCGGGGGCGGGGACGACGGTGCCGGCCACGGGGAGCCGCGAAGAGGCGGGGCGGTGCGCTCTCCGGAGCCTGGGCGAAGGCCGCGTCCAGCCGCGGTGCGGTGTCCGTCATGGTCGTCATCGCGATCCCTCCCCATGCGCTCGCGCCCCCGGTGCGCCGCGGCGGAGCGCACGCTATGTGCTCCTGTGGGCGGTGGGACCCGAGTTGGGCGGGATGTCACTCGAACGGGGAGTCGGACGGGGATGCGGGCACCGCCCGTGCCTGCCGCCCTTTCGCGGCGGGGGCCGGGCTGCGATGATCGGGGCGGATGTTGTTAACCCGCGTTAACCGGAGGGTGTCATGAGCGAGGAACGGTTCGGGGAGTTCGTGCTGGTGCGGCGGCACGGGCACGTCGCGGAACTCGCCCTCGACCGGCCGAAGGCCATGAACGCCGTGTCGACCGGGATGGCCCGGTCGCTGGCGGCGGCCTGTGCGGCGCTGGGGGACGACAAGGACGTCCGGGCGGTCGTGCTGACGTCGACGCACGAGCGGGCGTTCTGCGTCGGGGCGGACCTGAAGGAACGGAACTCCTTCAGCGACGCCGACCTGGTGCGCCAGCGGCCGGTGGCTCGCGGTGCGTACACCGGGGTCCTGGAACTGCCGGTGCCGACCGTCGCCGCGGTGCACGGCTTCGCACTCGGCGGCGGCTTCGAGCTGGCCCTGTCGTGCGACGTGATCGTGGCGGACCGTACCGCCGTGGTGGGGCTGCCGGAGGTCTCGGTCGGGGTGATTCCGGGCGGCGGGGGCACGCAGTTGCTGCCGCGTCGGGTGGGGGCTGCCCGGGCCGCGGAGCTGATCTTCACGGCGCGACGGGTGGAGGCCGGGGAAGCCCGGGAGCTGGGGCTCGTGGATCTGCTCGTGGAGGAGGGGCGGGACCGGGAGGAGGCGCTGGAGCTGGGGGCGCGGATGGCCGCGAACTCCCCGGTGGGGTTGAGGGCCGCGAAGAAGGCGTTGCGGCTCGGGCACGGGCTGGACCTGAGGGCGGGCCTCGAGGTCGAGGACGCGGCGTGGAGGTCGGTGGCGTTCTCGGGGGACCGGGCGGAGGGGGTACGGGCGTTCAACGAGAAGCGGACACCTGAGTGGCCGGGGGAGTGAGCCCGGCGCGACGGGGTGCGGCGACATGTGACTGCCGGTGACCGCACGCACATGAGGGGCGCGGGGAACTGCGCGACCAGCCCCCACGCACCCGCACTCCGCCGAACCGCTCAGCCGCCCCCCACCTTTCCGGCGCCCCCACACCTGTTCGGCGCATCAATGTCCCTGTTCGTCCCAAACCTCCCTAGCCTGGAGTGATGGGTGAGGACAAGCGGCTCGCGGCCGTCGTCGCGTTGGCTCAGGGCATGGCGGCAGCCCATGGTTCACGCGAGGCGTGGCGCGCCGCGGCGGCCGGTGCCTGCCGTGCCCTCGGCGGGAGCTTCGCCGCGCTGTCCGTATGGGAGCGGGAGCTCGGACGGCTCAGGGTCCTCGTCAACGTCGGGGAGCGGGCGCCGGACGAGGAGGAGTTCCCCGACGGCGAGGCGTACCCCGTCCATCAGTTCCCCGAGATCACCGAGTTCCTGCACGAGCGGTGGGCCGGGGGCGGCGAGCCCAACGCCTGGGTGGAGACGGCCGAGGGGCCCGCCGCCGGGCGCCGGCCCGGATACGTCCACCAGCGCGTCGCCGCCCTGCGCAGAAGGGGCCGCGGCTGCTGCGTCGTCGCCCCCATCGTGCTCAACGGCCGCGCCTGGGGCGAGCTCTACGTCGCCCGCCCCACCGGACACCCCGTCTTCGACCGCGCCGACGCCGACTTCGCCACAGTCCTCGCCTCCGTCGTCGCCGCCGGGATCGCCCAGACCGAGCGGCTGGAGGAGGCGAGACGGCTGGCGTTCACCGACGCGCTCACCGGACTCGCCAACCGTCGCGCCGTCGACGTACGCCTTGACGAGGCGGTGGAGCGGCACAAGCGGGAGGGTGTCGTCGTCAGCCTCGTCGTCTGCGATCTGAACGGGCTCAAGCGCGTCAACGACACCCAGGGGCATGCCGTGGGCGACCGGCTTCTGGAGCGGTTCGGGTCCGTGCTCTCGCTCTGTGGCGCCATGCTGCCGGGGGCGCTCGCCGCGCGGCTCGGCGGGGACGAGTTCTGTCTGCTCGTCGTCGGGCCCGATGCCGACGAGGTGGTGAAGGCCGCCGACGAACTGTGCCGCCGTGCCGCCGAACTGGAGCTGGGGGACGGTGTGGCCTGCGGTGTCGCGTCGACCGAGGATCCCATCGGGCCCGTCCGTTCGGCCCGCCGGCTGTTCCGGCTCGCCGACGCCGCGCAGTACCGGGCGAAGGCCGAACACGCCGTCAAGCCGGTCGTCGCGGGGCGGGAGGGACCCGACGACCCCGTCGTACGACTGGCCGACGAGCCCTCCGGGGAGGGGCGTGCGGAGCGTCGGCGGTTCCGGGGGCGGCGTCTGTGACGTACGCACGGGTAAGGGGCAAACCCCTACCCCACTCGTGACATCCTCGTCTTCAGTGCGTACGCTCCTGAATATGGATATGCACACTGTGGTGGTGGGGACGTCCGGGGTGACCGCGTCCGACGTTCTCGCCGTGGCGCGCGACGGCGCCCGGATCGAGCTCTCCGCCGAGGCGGTCACGGCACTCGCCGCCGCCCGCGAGATCGTGGAGGCGCTGGCCGCCAAGCCCGACCCCGTCTACGGCGTGAGCACCGGCTTCGGCGCACTGGCGACCCGGCACATCAGCACCGAGCTCCGCGCCCAGCTGCAGCGCAACATCGTCCGCTCGCACGCCGCCGGCATGGGCCCGCGCGTCGAGCGGGAGGTCGTACGGGCCCTGATGTTCCTGCGGCTGAAGACCGTCTGCTCGGGGCACACCGGTGTCCGTCCCGAGGTCGCGCAGACCATGGCCGACGTGCTCAACGCCGGGATCACCCCGGTCGTCCACGAGTACGGCTCCCTCGGCTGCTCCGGAGACCTCGCGCCCCTGTCCCACTGCGCCCTCACCCTCATGGGCGAGGGGGACGCCGAGGGGCCCGACGGGGTCCTGCGGCCCGCCGGTGAACTGCTCGCCACGCACGGCATCGCCCCCGTCGAGCTGCGGGAGAAGGAGGGCCTCGCCCTCCTCAACGGCACCGACGGCATGCTCGGCATGCTGGTCATGGCACTCGCCGACCTCGACATGCTCTACAAGTCGGCCGACATCACGGCCGCCCTGTCGATGGAGGGCCTCCTCGGCACCGACAAGGTCCTCGCCCCCGAGCTGCACGCCATCCGCCCCCACCCGGGGCAGGGCGCCAGCGCCGCCAACATGCTGGCCGTGCTGAAGGGTTCGCAGCTCACCGGGCACCACCAGGACGACGCGCCGCGCGTCCAGGACGCCTACTCGGTGCGCTGCGCCCCGCAGGTCGCGGGCGCCGGGCGGGACACCATGGCCCATGCGCGGCTGGTCGCCGAACGTGAGCTGGCGTCCGCCGTCGACAACCCGGTCGTGCTGCCCGACGGGCGGGTCGAGTCCAACGGCAACTTCCATGGCGCACCCGTCGCCTATGTCCTGGACTTCCTGGCCATCGCCGCCGCCGACCTCGCGTCCATCACGGAGCGGCGTACCGACCGGCTGCTCGACAAGAACCGCAGTCACGGTCTGCCGCCGTTCCTCGCGGACGACGCGGGCGTCGACTCGGGGCTGATGATCGCCCAGTACACCCAGGCCGCGCTGGTGAGCGAGATGAAGCGGCTGGCCGTGCCGGCGTCGGCGGACTCGATCCCGTCCTCCGCGATGCAGGAGGACCACGTCTCCATGGGCTGGTCGGCGGCGCGCAAGCTGCGGACGGCCGTCGACAACCTCACCCGGGTCGTCGCCGTCGAGCTGTACGCGGCCACGCGCGCGGTGGAGCTGCGCGAGGGGCTGTCCCCGGCGCCGGCCTCGCAGGCGGTCATCGAGGCCGTACGGAAGGCGGGTGTCCAGGGTCCGGGTCCGGACCGGTTCCTCGCGCCCGACCTGGCCGCGGCGGACGCGTTCGTGCGGAGCGGGCAGCTGGTGGCGGCGGCCGAGACGGTCACCGGACCGCTTCGCTAGACAGCATGAAGGGGCCCTGTCGTGCGACAGGGCCCCTTGCGGCGGTGCTTACTTGAGCTTCTTGGCCTGCGCGTCGACGACGGTGCCGTCGATCGTGTACGCCTTGCCGGTCATCAGCGAGCCGAGGTTGATCGTGTAGTACGTGGCGATGGTGTTGCCGTGCCGGACGACCTCGGCGTGGACGGTACCCGTGTCGGCCGAGCCCTCCATCTCGCCCTCGGAGGCGAAGGCGATCGACTCGTCGCCGGCGCCCGAGCCCTTCTCCGCGGTGATCTTGGTGAGCTTCTGCTTCTCACCGTCCGCGTTGACCGTGAAGCCGCCGGAGCAGCTCTCGACGGCGTCCGAGACGGACTTGAAGGTCTTCGTCGCCCCGTCGCCCTCGTAGGAGGAGAGGCCGACGATCGTCACGTTGACGCTCATCGCGTCCGTGAGGGTGTCCTCCACCTCGCCCTCCGCCAGGTCCTCCACGGACTTGGAGGCGGTGTCGGTGGGGTTCTTCTCCTGAGTGGCCTGGACGCTGGCCTCCGCGGCCGCGTCGCCGGGCGCCTGGGCCGACATGGCGAAGGCGAGCGGCCGGCACTTCTCGTCGGAGGTCGTGACCTCGTCCTTGGTCTCCGGAGCCCCGAGGGTCTTGGCGACCTTGTAGCCGCCCAGGTCCCCCTGGGCGAGGATCAGCTTCTTCAGTTCGGCCGCGGTGTACGTCTTCCCGGCCGGGGCCGACGAGGAGGAATCCGACCCCGTCTCCTTGGCGTCGTCCGAACCCTCGTCCGAACAGCCCGTGATGAGGGCGAGTGACAGCGCGCTCACGGCGAGCGTGGCGCCTATGCGCGCCCCCGGTGATCTCTTCATGAGCGGACTATGAGGTTTTGGTCAAACGCGCGTCAAGTCGATTCAAAATCCGAGACGTTCCCGGCGTACCGAATAGACGACGAATCCGGCACCGAGCCCGAGGAAGGCCGTGCCGCCGACGACGTACGGCGTGGTGTCGAAGCTGCCGGTGTCGGCGAGCCGGGCGCCGTCCTGTGTGTCCTGGTCCTGGGCCGCCTCGGCGGTCGTGGCCCTGGCCTGCTGCGTGACCTGCGTTCTCGCCGGTTCGTCCTGGGACGCGTTGGCGGAAGGGACGAACCACAGGGCGCCCAGGAGGGTGCCCGCGGCGGTGGCGGTCAGCAACGAACGGCGAGCAGGTGACACGGAATATCGATCCCCTTGTGGCGCTGGCGAATTGGCCGTGTGGGGCGATGTTAATGAAAGGGGCGGGTCACAGGAAAGTCACGGGGACGAAGGGCCGTACTCTCCGGGACATGAGCACTTCAGAGACATCACGTTTTGTCCGCCTTCGCGTGGAACTCGTCGTCGAGATCGGCGACGAGGAGGCCGTGACGAGGGCCGCGCTGGAGCGGATCGCCGACGATTCCGAGATCCCGGCCGACGAGCAGGCCCACGCCGAGAGCGCTGTGACGGAAGACACCGCGGAGGCCCTCGCGTATCTCGTCGATCCGTTCGACCTGGTCAGCGAGGTGCCAGGGGTCGAACTCGTCCAGGCCTCCTGGTCGAGCGAGCAGACCGACTACGACCCGGATTCGCCGGAGTGGGACCTCGACGAGGATGATGTGACCGAGGACGAGGAAGAAGAGGCGACAGCGGCGGCCGGCTGAGCAGTCTTGGGGAAATCGTGACCCCGGACGGCAACCGCCGCCCGGGGTTTACTCGTCTCAGGGGGCGCACGGACCGCACGCGGCGCAGCCGTTAATGGCTGTAGCCACACCACCCGCCACGGCGGACGTGGTGTGCCCCACACCTTCGAAGAATGTGGAACGGGACGAACCGGTCGTAGCGTTGAAGATTCATTAACGGGGACTCTCGGGGTTTTGGGGATTTGGCAACGATGGAGAAGCGTGTGATGACGGTCAGTAAGCGGCGCAGGGGCCTGACGGTCGCGTCCGCACTGCTCGGCGGTGTACTCGTACTGTCGGCCTGTTCCAGCGGCGACGACGATGCCTCTGGCAGCAGCAACGACACCTCGCAGGCCAAGGCCGACGAGGCGGCGGCCAAGAAGACGTCCGAGGCCGACATCAAGATCACGCCCAAGGACGGCTCGGACAACGCCTCCATCAACAACTCGGCCGCCGTCACCGTGAGCAAGGGCACGCTCACGGACGTCTCCATGACGACCGCCGACGGCGCCGAGGTCGCGGGCGCGCTGTCCGCCGACAAGACCAGCTGGAAGCCGAGCGCCCAGCTGGAGCGCTCGACCACCTACAAGCTGGCCGCCGAGGCCAAGGACTCCAACGGGCGCGTGGCCCACGAGAACGCCTCGTTCACCACGGTCTCCCCGACCAACAGCTTCATAGGCAACTTCACGCCGGAGGACGGTTCCACCGTCGGCGTGGGCATGCCGGTGTCGATCAACTTCGACAAGGCGATCACCAACAAGTCCGCCGTCCAGAAGGGCATCACCGTCTCCTCGTCCAGCGGCCAGGAGGTCGTCGGGCACTGGTTCAACGCCAACCGCATCGACTTCCGCCCGGACGACTACTGGACCGAGAACTCCACCGTCACGCTGAAGCTCGCGCTCGACGGTGTCGAGGGCGCGGACGGTGTCTACGGCGTCCAGCAGAAGACGGTCACCTTCAAGATCGGCCGTAACCAGATCACGTACGTCGACGCGAAGACCAAGCAGATGAAGGTCACGCAGGACGGCAAGACGGTCAAGACGATCCCGATCTCGGCCGGCTCCCCGGAGAACAAGACGTACGAGGGCATCATGGTGATGTCCGAGAAGTTCAAGGAGACGCGCATGAACGGCGCGACCGTGGGCTTCACCGACGACGACGGCAAGGGCGAGTACGACATCAAGGACGTGCCGCACGCCATCCGCCTCACCAACTCCGGCACCTTCGTGCACGGCAACTACTGGGGCGCGAAGTCCATCTTCGGCAGCGTGAACACCAGCCACGGCTGCGTCGGCCTCTCGGACACCAAGGGCGCCAACGACAAGGGCACCGCGGGCTACTGGTTCTACAACAACTCGATCGTCGGCGACGTCGTGATCGTCCAGAACACCGGCGACAAGACGGTCTCCCCGGACAACGGCCTCAACGGCTGGAACCTCAGCTGGGCCGACTGGAAGGCCGGCTCGGCCGTCTGATCCAGGGTCAGCTCACAGTTTCCCGATGCCGCCCCCAGGGGCGGCATCGGTGTTTCCGGGCTTCACCACAGCCTTCTCATGCATCTCTTATTTGGGCCTTATCCAGTCATCACGCGCCGTACCTAGCTTGCGGCGCATGTTCTTCACCTACCTGAGGCGCGAACTGCGCCGCCGCAGAAAGGCGGCGCTCGTCGTCGCCTCCGGGCTCGCGCTCGGTATCGCGCTGGTCATCGTGGTCAACTCCGTGTCCTCCGGCATGGGCAAGGCCCAGGACAAGGTCCTGGAGTCGCTCTACGGTCTCGGCACCGACATGACGGTCACCAAGGCCGCCCCGGCGCAGTCGGGCGACAACGCCCAGCAGCGGCCGCGTTTCCAGTTCGACGCGCAGGACGGCGACTCCGACGCGGAGCAGAGCAGCGACATCGTCATGCCGCAGGGCTTCCAGACGCTGGCCGCCACCACCGTCACCAAGGTCGGCTCGCAGAAGGGTGTCGCGGACGCGGTCGGCGGTCTGAGCCTCCAGGTCATCAAGGTCGACGGTCAGTTCACCCGCGGCCAGTTCCAGCAGAACGACAACGGCGGGCAGCAGCAGGGCCGCCCCGGTGGGAACGGCGGCGGCACCGGCCAGCCGCAGGGCGAAGTGCGCGGCGGCGGCGCCGACTTCGACGTCAACAACTACTCCGTCTACGGCACCGACGTCACGCAGTCCGGCGCCGGCCCGCTGACCTCCTCCAAGATCACCAGCGGCCGTACCTTCAAGACGACGGAGACCGGCGCCAAGGTCGCCGTCGTCGACTCGGCCTACGCCAAGGAGAAGGAACTCGAAGTCGGCTCCACGGTCACCATCAAGAAGGTCAAGTTCAAGGTGATCGGCGTCGCGACCGCGGACAGCGGCGACGCGGCGGCCAACCTGTACATCCCGCTCAAGCAGGCGCAGACGATCAGCGACCAGAAGAACAAGGTCACCACGATCTACGTCAAGGCGACGGACTCCCAGCAGATCGACGCCGTCAAGTCGACCATCCAGAAGAACATCTCGGGTACGACCGTGACGACCTCCGCCGACCTCGCGGACACCGTCTCCGGCTCCCTCTCCACCGCCTCCGACCTCGCCACCAGCGTCGGCAAGTGGCTCTCCATCGCGGTCCTCATCGCCGCGTTCCTGGTCGCCGGTCTGCTGACCTCCTCGGCGGTCTCCCGCCGGGTCCGCGAGTTCGGCACGCTCAAGGCCCTGGGCTGGCGCTCGGGCCGGGTGACCCGGCAGGTCGTCGGCGAGGCGATGGTCAACGGGCTGCTCGGCGGCGCGCTGGGGATCGCGCTGGGCCTGGCGGGCGCGTACGTCGTCACGGCCATCAGCCCCACGCTGGAAGCCCAGTTGGGCGGGGGCGGAAACGCCGGTGGCGGCCCCGGCGCAGGCGGCGGTTTCGGCGGTGGCCCCGGCCGGCAGACCGCGTCCCGGACCCTGGACGTCGCCCTGACGGCCCCCGTGAGCGTGACGACCGTGGCCATAGCCGTGGGCCTCGCGGTGGCCGGCGGCCTGATCGCGGGTGCGTTCGGCGGCTGGCGCGCGTCAAGGCTGCGCCCGGCGGACGCGCTGAGGCGCGTCGAGTAGCGAGGGGTTCTGCGTGGCCGACGGGACTTGACCCACCCAGGGGCGCGGGGCTGCATCGATATGCGGCTCCGCCGCGTGGGCGCGACCAGCCACGACGCACCCGCAGTCGAACAACACTCAGGAGCCACCCAAAATGTACGAACTCAGAAGCGTCACCAAGCGCTACACCCGCGGCAAGGAATCCGTGGACGCCCTCGCCGGCATCGACCTCACCATCGCCGACGGCGACCGCCTCGTCATCCAGGGCCCCACCGGCGGCGGCAAGTCCACCCTCCTCCAGATGCTCGGCGGCCTGGACCGTCCCACGGCGGGCGAGGTCGTCCTCGACGGCACCGACCTGGCCAAGCTCTCCGAGGCCAAACTCACCAGGGTCCGCAGCGAGAACATCGGCTTCGTCTTCCAGTCCTTCAACCTGATCCCCACGCTCACCGCACAGGAGAACGTGGAAACCGCCCTCGTCCCCCTCGGCACCAAGGTGAAGGAGCGCCGCGAACGGGCCGTCGAGGCACTGAAGTCCGTAGGCCTCGGGGAACGCCTCGGACACCTGCCCGGCGAGATGTCCGGAGGACAGCAGCAGCGCGTCGCGATCGCCCGTGCCCTCGTCAAGAACCCCAAGGTGCTGCTCGCCGACGAACCCACCGGCAACCTCGACGAGTCGATGCGCGACGAGATCATGGACGTACTCGAACGCATGTGGAAGGAGCTCGGGCTCACTTTCATCATGGTCACGCATGACTCGGCCCTCGCGAAGAAGGCCCCGCGGATCGCGACCATCCGCAAGGGCAAGATCACGGTGAAGGAGAACGCGGGCGCGTGAATATGAGCAACACGTAACAGTGCCTCCTGTGGGGTTCCTGTCTATTGAGGTGCCTGATCGCCCCCCGGCATACTGCGTATTCCGGGGGGCGACGCGCATGCGTACGGGACCACCCCCGGCTGGGTGAACGGGGAATTCACCCGGTTCTTCTGCAAGGGGGAAACTTGCGCAGACAAGTGAAAAGAGTGTGTGCTGCCACCGTGGCCACGGGAGCAGCGGTCGCCCTCGCGGCGGGCATGACCAGCCCCGCGGCGGCGCAGCCGGAGCAGGCGGCGCCCTCACCGGCGGCCTCCTCTTCGCTCAAGGCACACCACCGCATCACCCTCATCACGGGTGACCGGGTCTCCGTGACCGCCAAGGGGCAGGTCGTCAGCGTCGAGCGGGCGGAGGGGCGCGAGCACATACCCTTCCAGGTCCGCAAGGCCGACGGGCACACCCTGGTCATCCCCGGCGACGCGGCCCGTCTGGTCGCCGCCGGCAAGCTCGACCAGCGGCTGTTCGACATCACCGAGCTCAACAAGTCCGCGACCCGCAAGTCGCAGGCCAAGGGCCTGAAGGTGATCGTCGGCTACAAGGGCGCCGCCACCGCCGCCAAGGACGACGTCCGCGACGCCGGCACCCTGCGCCAGACCCTCAAGGCACTGAACGCGGACGCGGTGCAGACCCCGACCGCCGACGCGCCCGAGCTCTGGGACGCGGTCACCAACGGCGACAAGACGGCCTCCGGCATCGCGCACGTCTGGCTCGACGGCGTCCGCAAGGCCAGCCTCGACAAGTCCGTGCCGCAGATCGGCGCCCCCAAGGCGTGGGCCGCCGGTTACGACGGCAAGGGCGTCAAGATCGCCGTCCTGGACACCGGCGTCGATGCCACTCACCCGGACCTCAAGGACCAGGTGATCGACGCCAAGAACTTCTCCGCGGCCGCCGACGCCACCGACCACTTCGGCCACGGCACGCACGTCGCGTCCATCGCGGCGGGCACCGGCGCCAAGTCGGGCGGCAAGTTCAAGGGCGTGGCGCCCGGCGCCAAGATCCTCAACGGCAAGGTCCTCGACGACTTCGGCTCGGGCGACGACTCCGGCATCCTCGCCGGCATGGAGTGGGCCGTCGCGCAGGGCGCCGACGTCGTCAACCTCAGCCTCGGCGGCATGGACACCCCGGAGGTCGACCCGCTGGAGGCGGCGGTCAACAAGTTCTCCGCCGAGAAGGGCACGCTCTTCGCGATCGCGGCGGGCAACTCCGGTCCGCAGTCGGTCGGTTCGCCGGGCAGCGCGGACGCCGCGCTCACCGTCGGCGCCGTCGACGACAAGGACGTCCTGGCCCCCTTCTCCAGCACCGGCCCGCGGGTCGGCGACAGCGCCATCAAGCCGGACGTGACCGCGCCGGGCGTGGACATCACGGCCGCCTCGGCCAAGGGCAGCGTCATCGAGCAGGAAGTCGGCGAGAAGCCGGCCGGCTACCTGACCATCTCCGGTACGTCGATGGCGACCCCGCATGTCGCGGGTGCCGCGGCGATCCTCAAGCAGGAGCACCCGGAGTGGACGTACGCCGAACTGAAGGGCGCGCTGACCGCCTCCACCAAGGGCGGCAAGTACACCCCGTTCGAGCAGGGTTCGGGCCGGATCCAGGTCGACAAGGCCATCAAGCAGACCGTGATCGCCGAACCGGTGTCGGTGAGCTTCGGTACGCAGCAGTGGCCGCACACCGACGACAAGCCGGTCACCAAGAAGCTGACGTACCGCAACCTCGGTGACAAGGACGTCACGCTGACGCTCTCGTCGAAGGCCACCAACCCCAAGGGCGCGGCGGCTCCGGCGGGCTTCTTCAAGCTCTCCAAGACGAAGGTGACCGTCCCGGCGGGCGGCACGGCCTCCGTCGACTTCACCGTCAACACCAAGCTGGGCGGCACGGTCGACGGCGCGTACTCCGCGTACGTGACCGCGACGGGCGGCGGCCAGACGGTCCGTACGGGCGCGGCCGTGGAGCGTGAGGTGCAGTCGTACGACCTCACCATCAAGCACATCGGCAAGGACGGCCGGCCCACCAAGGACTACAACACCGTCGTCGTCGGCTACACCGGTCTGGCCAAGGACCGCGGCTACCAGGTGACGGTCGACGAGTCCGGCACCACGAAGATGCGGCTGCCCAAGGGCGACTACCTGCTGGACGCGTGGATCGCCAAGGACTGGGTCACCTTCGAGGGCGGCCTCGACTGGGTGGTCCAGCCGAAGCTGAGCATGACCAAGAACCGCTCGGTGACGATCGACGCCCGCAAGACCAAGACGTCCGACATCACGGTCCCGGACGCCTCGGCCAAGCCGGTGTCCGCGATGATCAGTTACTTCTACGAGCCCGCGATGCTGCCCATCGGGGTCGGCATGGACTCCTTCGAGAACATCCGGATCGCGGCGCTCGGTGCCGATGTCCCCAGCGGTCTGACCCAGACCTGGTTCGGTCAGTGGGCGAAGGGCGCGACCGCCGAGTACGACGTGGCGACCAGCGCCGACGTCAAGCACCTGGTCGGCGACAAGGTCCGGCACTACAAGCAGAGCGAGCTCGCCACGGTCAAGGCCGCCATGGGTGCCGCGGCGAGTGGCAAGACCGGCGCGATCAGCCCGTGGGGCCTGCTGCCGAACGACTTCGTCTTCGGTGCGCCCGTCGAGCAGCCGCTGCCCGGCACCCGCACCGTCCACCTGTCCACGGGTGACCAGATCCAGTGGGGCCTGGACTTCCTGCAGTACGGGGGAGCCAAGGACCCGGACGGTCTCCCCATCCCGGAGGCCGGCTACACGCTGGGTGAGCCGCAGACGTTCAAGCCGGGCACCACGTCCACGAAGACCTTCAACACCGCGGTCTTCGGCCCGCACATCAACAAGATGAACGGCGTCTTCCGCGAGGGCAACTACCTCTACGGGGCTCTGTCGCTGTTCGCCGACGGCGCCCAGCACTCGGGCTCGTCCGACTTCACCGCGGTGAAGACCGAGCTGTACCGCAACGGCACGAAGATCGGTTCCAACCAGGACCCGCTCTTCGGGGAGACGTTCACGGTTCCCGCCGCCGACGCCGAGTACAAGCTGACGTCCTCCGTGAAGCGGAGCGTCAAGCTGGCGGCGGCCTCGACGCGGATCGACGTGAGCTTCACGTTCCGCTCGAAGAAGGCCGCCGGCGACGACGCCGTCACGCTGCCCGCCTCCACGGTCCGCTTCAACGCCAAGACGGGGCTGGACAGCCGCGTCAAGGCCGGCGAGACGGTGAAGATCCCGGTCAGCGTCGAGGGCGCGGCCAAGGGTTCCAACCTGAAGTCGCTGTCGGTGTACGTGTCCTACGACTACGGCAAGACCTGGAAGAAGGTCACCGTCACGGGCGGCAAGATCACCGTGAAGAACCCGGAGAAGGGGAAGGCCATCTCCTTCCACGCCAAGATCGCCGACAAGAAGGGCAACAAGTCGACGATCTCGATCTACAACGCGTACTACGGAAAGTAGTCCGCGGCAGTAGGCCATGAGCGAAAGCCCCACCGGAGGTGCAGCCTCCGGTGGGGCTTCCGTGTTTGTGTGGGCCCATGACCGCCCACACCGTGGAATACGTCCGGTACCACATCCCGGAAGACCGTTCGGCGGAGTTCCTGGCCGCCTACACCCGCGCCGCGGCCCAGCTGGCGGCGGCGCCGCAGTGCGTGGACTACGAACTGGCGCGCTGCGAGGAGGACTTCGCGCACTTCGTCCTGCGCATCACATGGACCTCGACGGAGGACCACATCGAGGGCTTCCGGAAGTCGGACCTCTTCCCCGCCTTCCTCGCCGAGATCCGTCCGTACATCGCCGACATCGAGGAGATGCGGCACTACAAACCGACGACGGTACGCGGCGCGGGCTCGGCCGTGCCCACGCTGTACGAGTGGGCGGGCGGCGCGGAGGCCTTCGCCCGGCTCACGTCGGTCTTCTACGGCAAGGTCCTCAAGGACGACCTGCTGGCCCCGGTGTTCGACGGCCTGGCCCCCGAGCACGCCGAGCACGTGTCCCTCTGGCTGGCGGAGGTCTTCGGCGGCCCGCCCGGGTACTCCGAGACCCAGGGCGGCCACGGCCACATGGTCGCCAAGCACCTGGGCCGGGGCATCACCGAGCCTCAGCGCCGCCGCTGGGTCGGCCTCATCCAGGACGCCGCCGACGAGGCCGGCCTGCCGACCGACGCCGAGTTCCGCTCGGCCTTCCTCGCCTACGTCGAGTGGGGCACCCGGCTCGCGGTGTACTTCTCCGGCCCGGACGCCAAGCCGCCGGCGGAGCAGCCGGTGCCGAAGTGGGGGTGGGGGATGATGCCGCCGTACCAGGGGTGACGTAGGGTCCGCGCATGACCGCTGCCGTGACCGCCATGATCACCGCCGTGGTCGGTGTCCTCGGCACTCCCTTCGCCCCTGTCCTCAGCCAGCGGCTGACCTCGCGACAGCGGGCGGAGGAGGCCGAAGTCGCCGAACGCAGATGGCTGTTCGAGGACCGGCGGACCGCCTGCACGGCGATGCTGTGCCTTCTGGGGGGCACCCCCAGACCCCCAGGCCTCGCGGCAGTTCCACACCCTCCTCGGGACCGGTCCGCCGAGGCGCAGATGGTCGTGCCCGAGCGGATCCTTGAGGCCTCGCGGGCCGTGAACGAGGTGCTCGCGGGCATCGACGCCTTGGTGAAGCGGCTCGACCGGGGGCGGGCCCGGGACGGGGAGAGCGCCGTGCGGGCGTTGCTCGACCTGAAGGAGGCCGAGCCCCGGCTGTCCGAGATGCGGCGGCTGATGCGCGAGGACCTCGGCGTCGCGGACTGAGGCGCCCGGTCAGGTCCGCGGGGCCGTCGAGCCCTTGCCCGCCCGGGTCGCGTCCGTGCCCCAACTGGCCAGCAGGCGCAGGGCCTCCGCCGAGGGCGAGCCGGGTTCGGCGTGATAGGTGATCAGCATCTGTTCGCTGTCGTCGGAGAGCCGGAACGACTCGAAGGAGAGGGAGAGTTCGCCCACCAGGGGGTGGCGGAAGTGCTTGACGCCGTAGCCCTTCTCCTTGACGTCATGGGTGGCCCACAGACGTCTGAACACCTCGCTCTTGACCGAGAGTTCGCCGACCAGGGCGGACAGGCGCGGGTCGTCGGGGTGGCAGCCCGCGTCCATGCGCAGATAGCTGACGATGTCGGTCGCCTTCGATTCCCATTCCATGAACAGGTCGCGGTACTCGGGCCGCAGGAACACCATCCGGGCCCAGTTTCGGTCCTGCGGCGGCAGTTCGGACCAGTCGCCGAAGACCGCCGCGGCCATCCGGTTCCAGGCGAGGATGTCGGAGCGCCGGCCCGAGATGTAGGCCGGGACCCCCTCGATCGAGTCGAGCAGCTGGAGCAGCGCTCCGCGCACCTGCTGGGTCCGCCCGGTCTGCTTCTTCTTGTGCTGCTTCGGCTTCGCGAGATGCGTGAGATGGGCGTGCTCGGCGTCGGTCAGCTGCAGGGCACGGGAGATCGCGTCCAGGACCTCCGCCGACACGTTCCGTCCGTTGCCCTGCTCCAGGCGCGTGTAGTACGCCACCGACACCCCGGCCAGCTGCGCCAGCTCCTCGCGCCGCAGCCCCGGCACCCGCCGGTGCCGTCCGAAGTCCGGCAGGCCCACGTCCTCCGGCTTCAGCCGGGCCCGCCGGGTGCGCAGGAACTCGCTCAGCTCGGCACGCCGGTCCAGCGCGCCGCCGGAGGGCTCCTGTACGGGTTCGGGGCGTTCGTCCATGCCTCAAGTATTCACGGTCGTACGCTCATCATCCTGACCCCGCCAGTAGTAGGAACAGTGAACGTAGGCAGAGCGGTGACCTGGGTGAACATCCTCCGGTCGGGCAGGGTGGTGTCGTACCCGGTCAGAAGGCGGCCGGGTGCGACACCACTGCTAGGAGAACCCCGGCATGACCACCGTTGCTGCGTACGCCGCCCCCGCCGCGAAGGCTCCGCTGGAGCGCACCACCATCGAACGGCGCGCGGTCCGCGAGTTCGACGTCCTGATCGACATCAAGTTCGCCGGCATCTGCCACTCCGACATCCACCAGGCCCGTGAGGGCTGGGGCGAGGCCATCTTCCCGATGGTCCCCGGCCATGAGATCGCCGGCGTCGTGTCCGAGGTGGGACCCGGCGTCACCAAGTTCCGGGTCGGCGACCGGGTGGGTGTCGGCTGTCTCGTCGACTCCTGCCGCGAGTGCGAGAGCTGCAAGGCCGGTGAGGAGCAGTACTGCACCGGCGGGAACGTGGGCACCTACAACGCGGTCGGCAAGGACGGCGAGCCCACTTACGGCGGCTACTCCGAGAAGGTCGTCGTCGACGAGAACTTCGTCGTCGGTATCCCCGAGGGCATCGCCCTCGACGAGGCCGCGCCGCTGCTCTGCGCCGGCATCACTCTGTACTCCCCGCTCAAGCACTGGAACGCCGGCCCCGGCAAGAAGGTCGCGATCGTCGGTCTGGGCGGCCTCGGCCACATGGGCGTCAAGATCGCCCACGCGCTCGGCGCCGAGGTCACCGTCCTCTCTCAGTCCCTGCGCAAGCAGGAGGACGGCCTCAAGCTGGGCGCCGACCACTACTACGCCACCAGCGACCCGAAGACCTTCGAGGAGCTGGCCGGCACCTTCGACCTGATCGTCTCCACGGTCTCGGCCCCGCTCGACTTCAGCGCGTACCTCTCCCTGCTCAAGCGGGACGGCGCCCTGGTGAACGTCGGCGCCCCCGAGGAGCCGATCTCCCTCAACCTCTTCTCCGTGATCGGCGGCCGCAAGACGCTCGCCGGCTCCATGATCGGCGGTATCGCCGAGACCCAGGAGATGCTGGACTTCTGCGCGGAGCACGGCTTCGGCGCGGAGATCGAGCTGATCCGCGCCGACGAGATCAACGAGGCGTACGAGCGGGTGCTGGCGAGCGACGTCCGGTACCGCTTCGTCATCGACACGGCGACGATCTGAGACACGGCGACGATCTGACGCCTGCCGCATGACCGAGGGCCCCGGAGCCGCACTGCTCCGGGGCCCTCACCGCTTCCCCAGCAGCCACAGCAGTGAGCTGTCGTACGACCAGACGCGCGGCGGTGGGACCGGAGTCGAGGTACCAGGGGTCGTCGTCGACCTTCACCGCGTGCCCGGCCCGGAGTAGAAGATCCAGTCCCCGTCGGCGGTGTCGACGCTCTCCGGCCCGATACGAAGACGGCACCCCTCCTGGTCACCGGCGGCACGGGCACCCTGGGCGGTCATGTGGTTCCGCTGCTGCGGGCGGCCGGTCACGAGGTGCGGGTCCTGAGCCGCGGTGCCCGCGAGGGCGGGGACGGCGTCGAGTACGTCACCGGCGATCTCCTGACGGGGGAGGGCGTGGCGGCGGCGGTGGCCGGTGTCGGGACGGTCCTGCATCTGGCGGGCGGGCCGAAGGGGGACGACGAGGCGACCCGGAACCTGGTGCGGGCCTGCGTCGGCGCCGAGGCGCGTCACCTCGTCCAGATCTCGGTCATCGGCGCCGACCGCGTCCCGCTGACCTGGCTGCGGACCGAGCTCGACGCGGAGCGGGCCGCCGCCGGCTCGGGCATCCCCTGGACGACCCTGCGGGCGGCCCAGTTCCACGAGCTGACCCTCACGATGATCGAGAAGATGACGAAGCTGCCGGTGCTCCCGGTGCCGGGAGGTCTGCGTCTTCAGCCGGTGGACTCGGCCGAAGGGGCGGCGCGGCTCGTCGAGTTGACGTTGGGGGAGCCCCAGGGGCTGGTCCCCGACATCGCGGGTCCGAAGACGTACGACATCGCCGAGCCGGCCCGTCCCTACCTCGGACTCCGGGGAAAGCGGACCCGGTTGAGGATGCCGGTGCGGATACCGGGCAAGGCGGGGAAGGCGTACCGGGCGGGGGCGAACCACGCTGCGGGGGGGGCGGAGACGGGGAAGCGGGCGTGGGAGGAGTTCCTGGCGGGGCGCGTGGGGTGACTCAGTCTGCGGGGGCGCGGGTCCACAGGGTCACGTCGCTGCTGGTCGCCACGGCGAGAGTGCGGCCGGAGGGGGAGAAGCCGACGGCTCGCAACTCGGAGTGGGACGAGTGGAAGATGTGCCACCACCCCTCTCCGTGCGGTGCGCGGTGCGGCATGCTGCTGCCGCGGGACAACAGGACCCGGTCGTGCGGCCAGTCGGGACTCACGACCTCCAGGACCCAGCCGTCCCCGCTGCCGGTGTGCAGAGCACCGCCGAGAAGCCCGGCGACGTACACCCGGCGATCGGCGATCGGCCCGAGCCCCCTGCACAACAGCCCGGGAGGCATGTCGCGACCGCACTCCTCGGCATCGGGATCGGGGTCGCGGTCCCGGGCGATCCTCTCTCCCGTGACAGCGTCGAACAGCCCGTGCCCGTCCCCGGAGACGACCATCACCAGGTCCCTCCCATTCCCCGGATGCGTGGCGAAACCGATGCCGAGCAACCCTCCGACGGGGACACACCCCTCGAAGACCGACCGCCAGGGCTCGGGCGCGGGCACGACCGGGGCGGCGAGCATACGGTCCCGCAACTCCGCCTGATAGACGGTCAGTCCACCACGACCACCGGCCTGCTCCATGTTTGTCATCCCACCATGATCCCGGATCTCGGTTCGGGCCTTCGGGAGCGGGACTGACGTTCTACTCTGCTGGTCGATGCTCCGGTGGGGAGCGGGTGGGGAACGGGTGGGGACGACGATGGTTCGGCAGTCGCGGGTGGGTGTTTGCCTGGTGGTGGTCACGTTGTGCGTGACGGTCGCCGGATGCGGTTCCGGCGCGGACGCCTCGGCGGACGTGGCCGTCGTGGAGGCGGAACCGTTGAGCGCGGCGGAGCTCGAAGAGGCGGTGCTCGCTGGGGCGGACCTCGGGGGTTACGACGTCGAGAAGGTGGTGACGGGCACGTCCGCGTCGCGGCGTACGGCCGATCCCGACGAATGCACCCCCGTTGCCCGGGCGTTGGGGGGAAGCAGCGGCTTCGGCGCCGTCGCGCGTGCCGGCCGGATGGTCTTCTCGAAGAAGGACAGCGCGACCGGCGCGACCGTGATCCTGTCGTCGCACAGCGGTCAGGACGCCGCGCGGGTGATCGCCGAACTCCGTACCGCCGCCGAGAAGTGCGAGACCTTCGAGGACGTCACGGCGGACTTCCCGTACGAGGACACCGAACTGCGGCCCGACTCGGGTTACGGCGACGAGTCCGTGTCCCTGCGGCTCACTCAGGTCGCGGCCGGCGCCGGGGACGAGCAGCCTGTCCGGGTGCCCTTCGCGGTGGTGGCCGTCCGGCAAGGAGCCACGGTCGCCATGTTCTACGACTTCGACCGGCCCCGTGCGTCGGGAGACTCGCCCCCGGCCGCCGTGCCGGAGGCGATCGTCGAGGCGCAGCTGAAGAAGTTGACGGCTTCCGGGTGAGTGTGACCCCGGCACGGCGTCAGGGCACGGCCGGTCCGGTGATGAGCTGTCCCTGGGCGTCGTAGGGCCAGACGTTGGGGACACAGCCCTTCAGGCCCTTGATCTGCTGCATCATCGCCGGGGCGGGTCTGCCGGGGCCGGGGCAGGTGACGTGGCCGTGGCGCAGGAAGTGGCCGACCTCGTGGTTGATGATCAGGGCCCGGTAGGACCGTACGTCGTCGGCGTAGTACTGCGTGGCCAGTTCCCAGCGCTTGAGGTTGACCATGACGTCGTCGTTCACGCTGCAGTTGTACTCACCCCCGGTGTCCAGGCCCTGCGTCGCGCAGATCTTGTCGACGGTGCCCGGAGTCGCGACCTTGACCACGAAGTCGGCGCCCCCCGAGGAGATCCGCTGGAACGCGGAGGTGCCGTCCGCCGTCCAGCCCCGGGGGTCGGCCAGGATGCGGTCCACCTGCTCGGCCACGTCCGCCGCATCCAGGTCGAGCCCTGTCTCGACCTGGACCCGGTAGCGCAGGGCCCTTCCGTTGCCGGCCTTGGGGCTGCCGCCGGATGCGGTGACGAAGGTTCCGGGGCCGGTCGCGGGGATCGTCGAGGTCTTGCGGGACGGGGCGGGGGCGGGTTTGGCCCGCTGAGTGGAGCGCGCGTCGGTCGTCGGCGCCGGAGTCGATGTCGGTGTCGCCTTACGGTCGGGGGCCGTCTTCCGCCCGGCGTCCGTCCCGGCCTCCCCGTCTCCGGGCGGCGCCCACTGGGCGGCCGCGAAACCGGCGGCACCGAGGACGGTCAGGGCGACCAGGCCCGCCCACACGCGTCCCGTTCCGCGCCGCCTTCCGGAGGCGTGTGTGGCGCCGCGTCGGCGGCGTCGGGAACGATCGGGTGTGGCGGTGTGGGCGGTCATGGTTGGCTAGGTTGTGGTCGCCATGTGATCGGATCTGGCCCGAATGATCACGAAACGATAACGAACGATCCGTCGCGAGCTGTGTGATCATCCGGTAACAGAGTCCGGGCGCGCGCCCGACGGTCCCGATACTGAGCCCATGCCACGAGTTCTGCTGATCGAAGACGACCGCGCCGTCCGCGAAGGGGTCGCCCTGGCACTGCGCCGCCAGGGACACGACGTCGCCGCCGCCGCGACCGGCGAGGACGGCATGGCGCACCTCACGTCCTTCCGCCCCGACGTCGTGGTCCTCGATCTGATGCTGCCCGGCATGACCGGCCTGGACGTGTGCCGGGGCATCCGCTCCGTCGACCAGACCCTGCCGATCGTCATGGCGACCGCGCGGGGCGACGACGTGGACATCGTCGTGGGCCTGGAGGCGGGCGCCGACGACTACGTCGTCAAGCCGGTGCAGGCCGGTGTGCTGAACGCCCGTATCCGCGCGGTACTTCGCCGGGCGGGCGGCGCCGCGGCCGACGGCGCCGGCCTGCCGAGGATCGACACCCACGGCGAGCTCGCCATCGACCGGGCCGGTCTCACCGTCACCGTCGCGGGGACCCCGGTCGCCCTCGCCCCCTCCGAACTCCGCCTCCTCCTCACCCTCTCCGCCTCGCCCGGACAGGTCTTCAGCAGACAGCAACTGCTGGAGGCGGTCTGGGAGCACAGCTACCACGGCGACGCCCGCCTGGTGGACGCCTGCGTGAAACGGCTGCGCGCCAAGATGGGCGAACCGCCGCGGGATCCGCGCTACATACAGACGGTGCGTGGCTTCGGCTATCGGTTCGCGGCCAAGTGAGACGTCGTACGGCGGTGAGCGGGCGTACGAGGGTGGGGTTCCCGGCGTGGATCGCGCGCGGCGGTCTGCGGATGCGGCTGGTCGTGGCGTTCGGGCTCGTCGCCGCCCTGGCCACCATGACGACCGGCGCCCTGGCCTTCCGGGAGGCCCGCAACGGGGTCCTCAAGCAGAGCCAGGACACGGTGATCGCGCAACTGCGCGCCCAAGTCGGTCGCCTGGCACCGGACTTGGCGTACCCCCCGTCCCGGCAGTCGCTGCGCCGGTTCGCCGTGGACGTGGCCCGCGCCGAACCGGCGGCCACCTGGCGGGTGTTGGTCCGCTACAAGGGGATCTCCGAGACCTCGGCCCCGGGCGACCCCTTCGACGCGCTGACGCCGGCCGTGCGGGAGGCCGTCGACGCGAGCCAGGCCACGGTGTTCCAGCGGGTGCGCGACGGTGGACGTACCTCTCTGCTCGTCGGCATGTCGGTCGTCTTCGCCGGTCCCACCCGGGGCGTTCCGGTGCTGTCCGGCGTCCAGGTCTTCCTCACCGTGCCCCAGACCGGCGAACAGGCGTCCGTCGACGCCCTGGTCACCGCCGTGGAGCGGGCGATGGTTCCGGCCCTCGGCGCCGCCGTACTCCTCGCCCTGTTCGCTGCCCGCGGCGTACTGCGTCCGGTCCGTGCCCTGCGTCGCGCCACCCGCAGCATCGCCGAGGGTCACCTCGACACCCGCCTCGACGTCAACGGCTCCGACGAACTCGCCGACCTGTCCCACACGTTCAACGAGACCGCGGCGGCCCTGGAGCAGTCCGTCGCCGAACTGCGCGCCATGGAGGCGCGGGCCCGCCGTTTCGTCGCGGACGTCTCCCACGAACTGCGCACCCCGCTGGCCGCGATGTCGGCGGTCACCGACGTCCTCGACGAGGAGGCCGGGCACCTCGATCCCGATACGGCCACCGCGGTACGGCTGATCAGCGAGGAGACGGTCAAACTCGCCCGTCTGGTCGAGGACTTGATGGAGGTCTCCCGTTTCGACGCGGGCGCGGCGGTCCTCCACCTGGACGAGATCGACCTCGCCGAGTCCATCCGCCGCACCCTCGCCTCCCGCGGCTGGTCGGACGAGGTGGAGACGGCACTGCCGGGCCCCGACGCACTGCGCGGAAGGGTCGACCCGCGGCGGCTGGACGTGGTCGTGGCCAACCTGGTCGGGAACGCGCTGCGGCACGGGGCGCGGCCGGTGCGGATCCGATTGTCGGCGGGTGTACCGGCGAAGGAGGTACCGGCGGACGTACCGGCGGCCGCCTCGGTGATCGTCGAGGTGACGGACAGCGGCCCCGGCATCCCGGCCGACGTACTCCCGTACGTCTTCGAGCGCTTCTACAAGTCGGACAGTGCGCGCACCCGTACGGAGGGCAGCGGGCTGGGCCTCTCGATCACGGAGGAGAACGTACGGATGCACGGCGGGACGATCCGCGCGGCGAACCGTGCCGAGGGCGGCGCGGTCTTCACCGTAGAACTGCCGCTACGGCGGGACGAGTCGGAGAGCGGAGGGTCTTCATGAAGCCGGGGTCACTCCTGAAGCCGGCCCATGCCGCCGCGCTGCTCGTCGCGGCGTCGGTCCTCCTGCTCTCCGGCTGCGACATCCCCACGACCGGCGTGGTGGAGGCGGGCGGACCCGCGAGCGGAATCCCCCCGACCGTACCGATCTACCTGATCCGGGACGGCGCCCTGGTCGCGGTGGACCGCACGATCTCCGACGCCGGCGAACCCGTGGCAGCCGTCGAGTCACTCCTCAAGGGCCCGACCCCACAGGAACGACGCAAACACCTGACCACCGAACTGGCCCGCCAACTCCCCGCCACCACCCTCCCGACCCCCTCGCCCGCCGAGCCGGCCCCGGAGGAGTCGGTACGGCTGATGACGGAGACCGACAGGATCCGCCTCGAACTACCTATCTACGCAGGCAAGTTGACCCCCCTCGCGGCGAACCAGGTCATCTGCACCGCGGCCCGCGCGTATCTGCTCACCCGCCCGGATCTGGACTCGACGACGGTGACGGTGACGGACGCGGCGGGCAGGACCTTCGAAGGGGGCGTGGAGCGCTGTCCTGAGCTGTAGCGCGGGGCGTCCTCGCTTCATCCCCGCAGGTGGGCGAGGAGACCGTCGCCCTCGGGGAAGGGGAGTTCCTCGGGCAGCAGCCGGGCGGCGGAGTCCAGATCGCCGCTGCGGACCCGTGCGTGTATCTCGCGGGCGAGCGGGGTCACGTCACGGATGGAGACCGTCCACTCGTCCGCGTATCGCCGAACCGCCTCACCGGAGAGGCCGAGTTGCAGGGCGCGGTGGGGCAGGGGCCGCAGGTGCAGGTCCCGCTCGGGATCCCACTGCACCCGAGCGGGCGCCCGCTTCAACTGGCGCTGCCAGGCGGCCCGGTCGGGGTGCAGGCCGCGGACATAGCCGGACAGGCACGCGTGGCGCAGCGCCCACTCGAAGCCGCCACGGGTGATCTCGACGGCGAGCACGGTCTCCTGCCCCTCCTTCGTGGCCCAGCCGCAGCGGTACATCATCCAGAGAAAGCTGGGCTTGATCCACGACATACGGTCGCGCTTCCACGCCGCCGGGAAACGGCCCTCGCGGGCGGCCGACAGGCCGAGGGCAGGGGAGTACGCCTGGTAGACGGTGATCGTGGATGCCGTGTGGGCCGCACGGATCTGGTGGCGGGGCTGTTCCATGACGTACAGGGTGGGGTCGCTCCGGGTGGTGGGACCAGTGGTTTTCGACCCGCCCGGACCTGTCCTGGCGAGTCGCGGCGTGCCGTGCGCCCGGCACGGAATCGTCGGAAGCCCTCGTGCGTTGAGGGGGGTGGGTCCGGGATGCCCGTCGTGCGAGCCGAGCAGCCCGAGTGACCGAGACGGCAGATATGGGAGGAGCGGGAATGGCTGCGCAGACGCAGAGGGCCGTGCTGGCGGGCGGATGCTTCTGGGGGATGGAGGAGCTGATCCGCCGACTTCCGGGCGTGACGGCGACCCGGGTGGGATACACCGGGGGTGACGTGCCGAACGCGACGTACCGCAACCACGGCACGCACGCGGAGGCCATCGAGATCCTCTTCGACCCCGCGAAGACCGATTTCCGGGCGCTCCTGGAGTTCTTCTTCCAGATCCACGACCCGAGCACCAAGAACCGGCAGGGCAACGACATCGGTCTGAGCTACCGCTCGGCGATCTACTACGTGGACGACGAGCAGAAGCGGATCGCCGAAGACACGATCGCGGACGCGGACGCCTCGGGCCTGTGGCCGGGCAAGGTCGTCACCGAGGTGGAGCCTGTGGGCCCGTTCTGGGAGGCCGAGCCCGAGCACCAGGACTACCTGCAGCGTTACCCGGACGGCTACACCTGCCACTTCCCGCGCCCGGGATGGCGGCTGCCCGCCCGCGCCGAGGGCTGACCGAGGGGCGGCCCGGCGCAGGACCCGCGGCCGGGCCGCGTACGCGGTACCCGAGAAGAGCCGTCACCCCGCGTCGCGCAGCCGAACAAGGTACGCGGCGGTCAGCGCGACGGCACGGTCCCCGTCGCCGGACAGCTCCATGAGGGCGCCCGAAGCCGTGCGCCCCGGGATGTCCGCCAGCGCCTGCGTCAGCCGTACGCGTGCGGGCGCCTCGGTGGTGTCCTGGGCGAGGTGGTCGACGAGCCTGGTGGCGATCCGGTCCGCCGTCGCGGTGTCGCCCGCCAGCATGCTCAGCGCGTCGGCCGCCTCCGTGTCGTTCCGGCCCTCCACGATCAGGTCGACCAGGGCCGGTACCGCTTCGGCCACTCCCCGCGTCCCGAGGGCCAGAGCCGCATGGCCGCGGACCACGGCATCCGGCTCCGTGAGGGCGTCCCGCAGCCGGGCGGTGGCCTCGTCACCGGGCAGCTCGGCGAGGGACCGGACGGCACGTTCCCGCACGGCGGCCACCGGTGAGCCGAGGCCCTGGGCCAGCAGTGCCGTCGCGCCGTCACCGGATCGCGCCAGCGCCCAGCGAAGGGCTCCGGCGACGTTCGGCTCCGTCTCCCTGAGCACCGCCTCGACCAGGGCCTCCACCGGAATCTCGGCGGCCGAGGAAAGGGCCGCGCGCTGGCGGGCGGCAGGGCTCTTCGACCCCAGCGCCTGGAGGAATACGACGATCTGGAGGACGTCCTCCCAGGCGGCGGGCTCGGCGGCGTCGATCCTGCGGAGCCGCGTGAGCAGCTCGGTCTCGGCCGCGATGCGTTCGCGCGTCTGCCGGACGAGGTCGTCGACGAGCGCCGAGGGCGTGAAACCGGGATCGTCCAGCGCCCGCCCGATCTCCCGCAGCGACAGCCCCAGCGACCGCAGGCTCTCGATGTGGAAGATCCGCCGGATGTCGTCGCCGGAGTACTCCCGGTAGCCGGAGCCCGTACGAGCCGAGGGCCGCAGCAGTCCGAGCGACTCGTAATGCCTGAGCATGCGGGCGCTGACCCCGGACCGTCGCGCCACCTCACCGATCAACACGCCCTATTGTCCCGCCTGGCCCGGCCCGCCGAGGGCCACCACGCGCTTCGCCTCCTCGATCGCGAACTCGAAACCGGCGTCCGGGTCGCCCAGCAGCCGCTCCGTGGCGAGGGCGTGCGTGCGCACCTGCCGGTCAGCGGCCGTGGCCGCGGCACGCAGAGCCGGCAGCGCGACCTCACCCAGCCCGACCAGCGCCCGGCTGAGACTCAGCTGCGTCTCGCGCTCACCGCGCCCGAGCTGTGTCGCCAGTACCGCGGCCAACGCCGACTCCTCGCCCTCCGGCACGAGCACGACCGCGGCCCGCCAGGCGCTTCGCGCCACCTCGTCGTCGGCGTCGCACAGCAGCGCCCGGGTGATCGCCGGCCACGCCTGCCGGTCCCCGATCTTGGACAGCGTGTGCAACGCCTGGCTCCGTGCCTGCGCCCGCTCCGAACGGACTTCGCGGAGCAGCACGGGGAGGGTCACGGACACCGGGTGGCGGGCGAGCGCCCACGTCAGCATGTCGCGGACGAAGAACTCGGGCTCGATCGCGCATCGCTCGACGAGCTTGTCGACGAAGCGCGGCTCGGGCGTCGTGCCGACCGCCATGGCCGCCCGCAGCCGCACGGACGAACGGTCGTCCTCCAACTGCCGGAGCGCTGCCGGCGCGTCCGTGTCCTGTCGCGTCATGGTCACCGTGACCACCTCCTCGGCAAGCAGTGAAGGCCTTGTCACCGTGTCAAGGTCAAACGCTCACCGGGCGATTCCGCGGCGGGTGCCGTACTGCGCCGTGCCGCCGGTGAGTACTTTTGGCTGCTCATCGTCGGAGGAGGCGGGGATCGGGCCGTGTGGTGACCGGCGCGTCGAGCTCCCTAGGACGGGACGGGGGCGTCGGTGTCCAGCCCGTCGGTTCCCGGCCCCGGCCCTTCGGACGGTTCGCTGAGCTGCTCACGCACATAGTCCCAGCACACCGCGATCAGCGCGGTGACCGGCACCGCGAGCAGGCTCCCCACGATGCCGAACAGACTGCCGCCCAAGGTCACCGCCAGCAGGATCACGGCCGCGTGGAGGCCGAGCCCACGACTCTGGATGATGGGCTGGAGCACGTTGCCCTCGAGCTGCTGCACCACCACGATGATCGCCAGCACGATCAGCGCGTCCGTCAGGCCGTTGGAGACCAGCGCGATGAGAACCGCGACGAAACCGGCGAACAGGGCACCGACGATCGGCACGAACGCGGAGACGAAGGTCAGCACCGCCAGCGGAAGCACGAGGGGTACGCCCAGGATCCACAGCCCCAGCCCGATCAGAACGGCGTCGATCAGACCGACGGCCGCCTGCGAACGCACGAACGCGCCCAGGGTGTTCCAGCCGCGCTCGGCCACGGTCGGGACGTCGGTGGCGAGTCGGCCGGGCAGCTGCCGGGCCAGCCACGGCAGGAACCGTGGACCGTCCTTGAGGAAGAAGAACATCAGGAAGAGGGCCACCACAGCGGTGACCAGACCGTTCAGCACGGTACTCACTCCCGTGACGACAGCGCCCGCCACGTTGCCCAGACTGTCCTGCGCGCGGGAGACCGCGGTGTCGAAGGCCTTGTTGATCTGCGCGTCATCGATGTTCAACGGCGGCCCGGCGGCCCACTCGCGCAACTCCTGAATGCCCTTGAACACCCCGTCGCTCAGTTCCCCGGACTGCGATGCCACCGGCACCGCGATCAGCGCCACGACACCCATGGCGACCAGAAGGAACAGCACCGTCACGACCGACGCGGCGAGAGCGGGCTTCCACCCGCGACGCCGCAGGAACCGAGTCGGCGGCCAGGTCAGCGTGGTCAGCAGCAGGCCGATCAGCAGCGGCCAGACCACCGACCACATCCGGCCCAGGATCCACAGAGTCACCGCGAGCATCAGCAGTACGAGCAGCAACTCCCCGGAGGTCCGCGCAGATGTACGCAGCGCGGCCCGGGCTCGCGTGGAACTCAACGTGGCAGTCACGGAGGCACCCTATGGCGACCCACGTCACTTGGGCATCACTCCTGGCAGCTTGTATGCCTGGTCGTGCGGGCCTGTGAACCCGGCTCAGCCATCCGCCCGGGCCACGCCGACCGGGCAGGAGACACCGGTCCCGCCGATCCCGCAGTAACCGGCCGGGTTCTTGTCCAGGTACTGCTGGTGGTACCCCTCGGCCGGATAGAAGGTACGCCCCGCCGCCGGCAGGATCTCCGTGGTGATCGTGCCGTGGCCCGTGCCGGTGAGGCGCTTCTGGTAGGTCTCGCGGGAGGCTTCGGCGGTGGTGGCCTGGGCGGGGGTGTGGGTGTGGATCGCGGAGCGGTACTGGGTGCCGACGTCGTTGCCCTGGCGGAAGCCCTGGGTGGGGTCGTGGGACTCCCAGAAGGTCTTCAGGAGGCGCTCGTAGGAGATGAGCGAGGAGTCGTACACGACGCGGACGACCTCGGTGTGGCCGGTCAGGCCGGAGCAGACCTCTTCGTAGGTGGGGTTCTCGGTGTGGCCGCCCTGGTAGCCGACCAGGGTGGTCCAGACGCCGGCCGGGAGCTGCCAGAACGTGCGCTCGGCGCCCCAGAAGCAGCCCAGGGCGAAGTCGGCGATCTCAAGGCCCTCGGGATAGGGGCCGAGCAGCGGGGTGCCGAGGACGGTGTGGCGGTCGGGGACCGCGAACACCGGGGCGGGTCGGCCCTTCAGCGCCTGCTCGGCGGTGGGCAGGACGGGCGTACGGCCGAACAGCATGGGCGCGGGCTCCTTCTCGTCTCCTCGCCGGCGGCCCCTGCGGGGGTGGCCGGAAGCGGCATCCGCACAACGGCCCGGCGCCGCCCCGCATTCCGTCGAGGCGGGGCGACGCCGGTCCCCGTGCCCCTCAGTGCGGCAGCGTCGCCGGGCTGCCGCCGTTCGCCTCGTAGCCCGCCACCGCCAGCGCCCGGTAGACCGCGAACTCGGCCGCCGGATCGGGGGACAGGGTCCACGGCAGGGCGCCCACGTGGCCGTCGATGTGTATGAGCTGGTTCATGGCCTCCTGCCAGCGCTCGCCGCGGACCAGGAAGAAGACCAGCAGGTGCCGCACATGCGCCAGCATCGGGTCGTCCGCGCGGGCCGAGTGCACGGCGTGCAGCGCCCCGTGCATCGCCTTGGTGACGGTCTCGCTCTGGTAGAAGCCGCTGACCAGGTTCACCTCGGGCAGGTGCTCGAAGACCGCGAACAGGGGCATGGCGGCGAGGAGCGAGCCCTGCGGGGCGCGGGCCGCGGCCGCCTCCGCGAAGGACATCGCCAGCTCACGCGAGCCGTGCCACTTCTCGCACCAGTAGTGGAGCGCCGCCAGATGCGCGCCCATGTGCGCCGGGGCGCGGTCCAGGATCTTCAGCCACAGCTGCTCGAACTCCGCCCGCGGATAGGCGAGGCCACGGGCCACCGACAGCTCGACGATGTACGGGATCGGGTCACCCGGCGCCAGCAGTGCCGCCTCGCCGCACGCCGCCTTCGCCTCCTCCATGATGATCCGGAACGAGTCCGTGCCGGGCGTCGCCGTCCGCCACGCCTGCTGCACCAGGAACTCCGCGTGGATGGCCGCACCACCCGCGTCCTTGGGCTGCTCGGACCGCCACACCCGCAGCCACTGGCCGCCCGGCGACTCGCTCACCCCGCCGGGCCGCTGCGACAGCTCCAGTGAGGCCGCGCCCGCGAAGGCCTGCACCCGCTGCCAGCGCAGCTCGCCCGTCGCCTCGGTGCCCGCCAGCAGCTGGGAGGCCGCTCGGTAGTCCTGGGTGCGCTGCACCAGGTCCAGGACGTCCAGCAGGTCCTGGTCGGGGCCGGGCATGCGGATGTCCAGCTCCTCCTGCCGTACGAAGCCGTAGTCCGCGGGGTCCGCCGCGTCCGGATGGCCCGGCGGGACCTGCTCGATCATGCCCCGGCGGCGCCGCAGGACCGGCAGCAGCACGAAGCCGAGCATGACCACCGCCATCAGGACCCAGAGAATTTCCATGCCTCAAGCGTTCCAGACGCCGCCGACAATTGGCCAACCCGGTCCCGGGCCTGTGGAAAACCTCGTGTCCAGGCTCCGAGTGCCGGGGGAAAACCTCCCGTCCCGGCTCTGCGGCCTGGGGAAAACCCTTCTCCGGCCTCGCTGTGCGACGCCTGCCCCGCGAGCGGACTACGCTCGGTGCCCATGAGCGACAGGCACATCAGTCAGCACTTCGAGACGCTCGCCATCCACGCGGGCAACACGGCGGACCCCCTCACCGGTGCGGTCGTCCCGCCGATCTACCAGGTCTCGACCTACAAGCAGGACGGCGTCGGCGGCCTGCGCGGCGGCTACGAGTACAGCCGCAGCGCCAACCCGACACGTACCGCCCTGGAGGAGAACCTCGCCGCCCTCGAGGGCGGCCGACGGGGCCTCGCGTTCGCGTCCGGACTGGCGGCCGAGGACTGCCTGCTGCGTACGCTGCTCAGCCCCGGCGACCACGTGGTCATCCCCAACGACGCGTACGGCGGCACGTTCCGGCTCTTCGCGAAGGTCGTCGCCCGCTGGGGCGTCGAATGGTCGGTCGCCGACACCAGCGACCCGGCCGCCGTCCGGGCCGCCATCACCCCGAAGACCAAGGCCGTGTGGGTGGAGACCCCCTCCAACCCGCTGCTCGGCATCACCGACATCGCCGCCGTCGCGCAGATCGCCCGGGACGCCGGCGCGAAGCTCGTCGTCGACAACACCTTCGCCACGCCGTATCTGCAGCAGCCGCTGTCACTCGGCGCCGACGTGGTCGTGCACTCCCTGACCAAGTACATGGGCGGCCACTCGGACGTCGTCGGCGGCGCGCTGATCACCGCCGACGAGGCGCTCGGTGAGGAACTGGCGTACCACCAGAACGCGATGGGCGCGGTCGCCGGGCCCTTCGACTCCTGGCTGGTGCTGCGCGGAGCCAAGACGCTGCCGGTGCGGATGGACCGGCACAGCGAGAACGCGGCCAAGGTCGCCGACATGCTGACCCGGCACGCGCGGGTGTCGAAGGTGCTCTACCCGGGTCTGGAGGACCACCCCGGTCACGAGGTCGCCGCCAAGCAGATGCGGTCCTTCGGCGGCATGGTCTCCTTCCGGGTCACGGGCGGCGAGGAGGCGGCCGTCGAGGTCTGCAACCGCGCCAAGGTGTTCACGCTGGGCGAGTCCCTGGGCGGCGTGGAGTCCCTGATCGAGCACCCCGGCCGGATGACGCACGCGTCGGTCGCCGGCTCGGCCCTCGAGGTCCCCGCCGACCTCGTGCGCCTCTCGGTGGGCATCGAGAACGTCGACGACCTGCTGGAAGACCTTCAGCAGGCCCTGGGCTAGTCCCTTCGACGGTTCACGAGCCGGGCGTTCCGGCCGGTCACCAGCCGGTCAGCGGTGGAGTCGTCTCCGACGGCGGCTCCACCCAGGGCCGGGCCGTCACCGCCCACACCACGAACGCGACGCTCGCCGCGAACATCAGGAACCACATCAGCCGCAGGGCTGCCCGTCTGCGCCGCAGCATGCGGCCGCCCCGGCGCACCACCTCGGCATGAAGCTCCGGTGGCACGGGCGGATGAGCCTGCTCCATGATGCGGCGTACGGCGGCTTCGCGTTCGGGCCGGTTCATGGCCGCTCCCTTCCCGGGTGGCCGCTCGCCCTCATGACGCCGCCACCTTCGCGCCGCCCACCGCCGGAGCGGGCCCCCGCGGGGGATGCAGCAGCGTCGCCGTCGCCCGGTCGCAGATCGTGCGGACGCGTTCCGTGGCGAGTCCGAGCAGAGCGGCCGTCTGTTCCTCGGCGACGCCCTCGTAGAGCCGCAGGACGAGGACGAGGCGCTCCTGCGGGGCCAGCGCGGCCAACGGGCTCGCGGGGTGCGGCCGGTGACCGCCCAGGCCGCCGTACTGATGCCAGGCGCCGCGGGCGAAGCGGCTGGCCAGGTACTGGCGGGTGCGGTCGTAGGGGTCCTCGCCGCGCAGTCCGTCCCAGCACGCGTACGTGTGGGCGAGCGCCAGCGTCAGCAGGCGCCGCGCGCGGGGGTTGTCGTCCGGCGCCTCCGCCGTCAGAAGCGTCGCGGCATGCAGCAGTCGCCCGGCGGCGCCCGCGACGAACGCCTTGAACTCCCGGGCCCGGCGGGCGTCCTGGGACGCATGCCGTTGTCGCACCGCGCGCCTCCCGCCTTGAGGGGCGACCTGTGAGGGAACGGGACCCGCGCCACGTTCCGGATACGGAACCGTGTGCGAGTCAAGGACCCGGTCTCATATGAGGCCAGGGGTGGCCTTTCGGTCAAGAGCCGCGCACCCCTCGAGAGCCCCGCACCCGGGAAACGGGTGCGCCACGCGCGCGTGAAAGGCGGTCAGGAAGCTGACGGCGCGTCCGCGCCCGGCAGGCCCTGGGCCGCCATCCGGGAGGAGAGCGCGGTGTTGAAGCGCGTGAGGAGCGTGCAGAACGCCTCGCGCTCCTCCGGTGACCAGTCGTGTGTCAGCTCGGCCATCAACTGACGCCGGGAGGAACGCACTTCCTCCAGTCGCGACAGCCCGCGCGGGGACAGCTGGAGCACCACCGCCCGGCCGTCCTCCGGGTGCGAGGTGCGCTTGACGAGCCCGGTGTCCACGAGCGGCGCCACCTGCCGGGTGACCGTCGACGAGTCGATGCCCATGCTCGCGGCGAGCGCCTTGACGCCCATCGGGCCTTCCTTGTCGAGCCGGTTGAGCAGCAGATATGCGGCGCGGTCCATGGAGTTGCGCACCTGCCCGACTCCGCCGAGCCGGGTCTGTTCGGCACGACGGGCGAAGACCGCCACCTCGTGCTGCAGCGTGTCGAGGAGACCGGTGTCACCGACGGTCGTCATGTCCATCGACATTTCAGGTGTTGTGGGCATGGCCGGGGGCTCACTTCAGATAAGGGGTGCTGGGTTGGGGGACAGGGTACGCGGCCGGAAGGCGGGCCGTACCGGCGCTGCGGAAACCGGTCTCGGAGGTTGGTCACAGCGGCCGCTTGCGCCTGTGAACTGCGATGCTTGTGTCATGAGCTATGGCACGGCTGACTCCTTGCACTCCCTGCGGCCCGTCACCCTGGACGATGTGCGCGGCGCCCGGAAGATGCTCATGGGGGTGGCGAGGGTGACCGCGATGGAGGGCAGCCGGCACCTGACCCAGCTGGTGGGCTCGCCGGTGCACTTCAAGTGCGAGAACCTCCAGCGGACGGGCTCGTTCAAGCTGCGCGGCGCATACGTCCGGATCGCCGGGCTGCTGCCCGAGGAGCGGGCCGCCGGGGTCGTCGCCGCGAGCGCCGGCAACCACGCGCAGGGCGTCGCGCTGGCGTCGGCCCTGCTCGGTGTGCGTTCCACGGTGTTCATGCCGAAGGGTGCCCCGCTGCCGAAGATCAGCGCGACCCGGGAGTACGGCGCCGAGGTCCGGCTGCACGGGCAGGTGGTCGACGAGACGCTGGCCGCCGCGCAGGAGTACGCGGAGCAGACCGGCGCGGTGTTCATCCACCCCTTCGACCATCCCGACATCATCGCCGGTCAGGGCACGGTCGGTCTGGAGATCCTGGAGCAGTGCCCGGAGGTGCGCACGATCGTCCTCGGCATCGGCGGCGGCGGGCTCGCGGCCGGTGTCGCGATCGCGGTGAAGTCGATCAGGCCCGATGTGCGGATCGTCGGCGTCCAGGCCGCGGGCGCGGCCGCGTACCCGCCCTCGTTGGCGGCCGGGCGTCCGGTGTCGATCGAGAACCCGGTGACGATGGCCGACGGCATGAAGGTCGGCCGGCCCGGCGATGTGCCGTTCGAAATCATCGGCGAGCTCGTCGACGAAGTGCGTACGGTGTCGGAGGACGAGCTGTCCGCGGCGCTGCTGCTGAGTCTGGAGCGGGCCAAGCTGGTCGTCGAGCCGGCCGGGGCGAGCCCGATCGCGGCACTGCTGAGCGACCCCGGTGCCTTCGAGGGGCCGGTCGTGGCGGTGCTGTCCGGCGGCAACGTCGACCCGGTGCTCCTGCAACGCGTGCTGCGCCACGGTATGTCCGCGCAGGGTCGCTATCTGGCCGTACGGCTCAGGCTGACGGACCGTCCGGGCGCCCTCGCGACACTTCTCGGGGCGTTGTCAGTGGTGGACGCTAACGTCCTCGACGTGAGTCACGTACGGACCGATCCACGGCTCGGGCTCACGGAGGCGGAGGTGGAGCTGCACCTGGAGACGAAGGGTCCGGAGCACTGCGCCGAGGTCGGCCAGGCCCTGCGGGACGCGGGCTACACGGTCATCGACTGAGCCGCCGGAACACCGAACTCCCAGCTCAGGAGCCTCTCCATCACCCGTTCGAGTAAGTCCGTTGAGAGACGCGATACATCGCGTTATGGTGTGTCTCGTGGCCGGATCACCGCCGCCATGCCGCCATCCATCAGGCGGAGCAAAAACGTACGAACCTAGGCTTTTCCAAGAATCCCCGACGACGTGGAGACTCATATGCCAGGCGCCATCTATGCCGAAGGCCTGGTGAAGACCTTCGGTGACGTAAGGGCTCTGGACGGCGTCGACCTCGACGTGCCGGAAGGCACCGTCCTGGGCCTGCTCGGGCCGAACGGCGCGGGCAAGACGACGACCGTCCGCTGTCTGACGACCCTGCTGCGACCCGACAGCGGCAAGGCGGTCGTCGCGGGCCTCGACGTGCTCAAGCATCCCAACGAGGTGCGGCGCTCGATCGGTCTGTCCGGCCAGTTCGCCGCCGTCGACGAGTATCTGACCGGCCGCGAGAACCTCCAGATGGTCGGCCAGCTCTACCAGATGAAGGCCAAGGACGCGAAGGTCCGGGCCGGTGAACTGCTCGACCAGTTCCACCTCGCGGACGCCGCCGACCGCCCCGCGAAGACCTACTCCGGAGGCATGCGCCGCCGCCTCGACCTCGCGGCCGCCCTGGTCGTCTCCCCGCCCGTGATGTTCATGGACGAACCGACGACCGGCCTCGACCCGCGCAACCGCCAGCAGCTGTGGGAGGTCATCAAGCAGCTCGTCTCCGGCGGTACGACCCTGCTGCTGACCACGCAGTACCTCGAAGAGGCCGACCACCTCGCGCACGACATCGCGGTCGTCGACCAAGGCCGCGTCATCGCTCGCGGCACCTCCGACCAGCTCAAGGCCCGCACCGGCGGCGAGCGCGTCGAGGTCGTGGTGCACGAGCGCGAGCACATCCCGACCGCCCGGGACGTGCTCGCCGGCTTCGGCAAGGGCGAGACCACCGTCGAGGACCACACCCGCAAGCTCACCGTGCCCGTCACCGGCGGCGCGAAGCTCCTCGCCGAGGTCATCCGCGAACTCGACGTGCACGGCATCGAGATAGACGACATCGGCCTGCGCCGCCCCACCCTCGACGACGTCTTCCTCTCCCTGACCGGCCACCACGCGCAGGCCGAGACGGAGGGGAACGGTGCCGCCAGTGCGAGCGGTGCCGCCAAGGACGCCCAGGACCGCCGCCAGAAGAAGGAGGCCGGCCAGTGAGCGCCGTCACCGACGCCGTACGCGTCACGCCCGCCACGAACCCGGTCAGCCAGTCGATCCGGGACTCGCTGGTCGTCGCGAAACGCAACCTGATCCGCATGTCCAGGATCCCCGAGATGGTCATCTTCGGGCTCATCCAGCCGATCATGTTCGTGGTGCTGTTCAGCTATGTGTTCGGCGGCTCCATGAACATCGGCGGCACCACGGACCCCGCGGTCTACCGCGAGTTCCTGATGGCCGGCATCTTCGCCCAGACCGTCACCTTCGCCACCGCGGGCGCGGGCGCCGGGATCGCCGACGACATGCACAAGGGGCTCATCGACCGCTTCCGCTCGCTGCCCATGGCGCGCGGCGCGGTGCTGACCGGGCGGACCCTCGCCGATCTGGTGCAGACGGCGCTCACGCTGTTCGTGCTGGCGATGGTCGCCCTGCTGGTCGGCTGGCGCACCCACACCAGCGTCGGTGAGGTGCTCGGCGCCTTCGGTCTGCTGCTTCTGCTCGGGTACGCCTTCACGTGGGTCGGCGCGCTGATCGGACTCTCCGTGCGGACCCCGGAGGCGGCTACCTCGGGCGGGCTGATCTGGCTCTTCCCGGTCACCTTCGTCTCGAACGCGTTCGTGGACTCCAGCCAGATGACGCCCTGGCTGCGCCATGTCGCCGACTGGAACCCGTTCAGCGCCACGGTCCAGGCCTCCCGCGTGCTCTTCGGCAACCCAGGGGTCTCGACCTCCGATGCCTGGCCCATGCAGCACCCGGTGTGGGCGTCGCTGATCTGGTCCATCTTGATCGTCGTCCTGTTCAGGACGCTGGCGGTGCGGAAGTACCGGTCCGCGACCGCATGAGAAGGCGCCGGGCGGCATGACGAAACCCCCGGCGTCGGTAAGACGCCGGGGGCCTGTCGGGGCAATGCGGGGTAAGGGAATCAGGCGCTGTAGGGCTCGGCCTTGAGAATCTTCACGGAGGCCTTCCTGCCGTTCGGCAGTTCGTACTCCGCGTCCTCGCCGACCTTGTGGCCGAGCACGCCGGAGCCCAGCGGGGACTGCGGCGAGTAGGTCTCGATGTCGGAGCTGGCGTACTCGCGGGAGGCGAGCAGGAAGGTCGTCGTATCGTCCTCGTCGCCGTCGAAGGCGATCGTCACGACCATGCCGGGCGCCACCGCGCCGTCAGCGGACGCCGGAGCCTCGCCGACCTTGGCCTTCTCCAGGAGCTGGGTCAGCTGGCGGATGCGGAGCTCCTGCTTGCCCTGCTCTTCCTTGGCCGCGTGGTACCCGCCGTTCTCGCGCAGGTCGCCCTCCTCGCGCGCGGCCGCGATCTTCGCGGTGACTTCCTCGCGCGCGGGACCAGACAGGTACGCCAGCTCTTCCTTGAGCTTGGTGTACGCCTCCTGCGTAAGCCAGGTGACGTCTTCGCTGGTCTGGGTCACAGGTGCTCCTCGTAGGTACTGGGAATACAAAGCATCGCCCTACCCAGAAGAATGTTCCTTCACGGATGGGCGAAACCACGAGCCTAACAATTCAGCGGCCCAAGGGGGAGGACATAAGCCGTCAGAATCACATCGAAGCAGGTCAGCAAGTACGTAATGCGGACGAGGTCAGTCGGCGTGACAGCCGAGCAGCTCCGCGGTCGTGCCCGGTGACGTCGTACGCAGTGTGACGACCCTGTCGATGCGGGTGGCGTCCCCGTCGAAGCGGAAGTCGGCCCGGCCGACCTCGGCACCGCTCTCGGCCTGGGAACGCAGCGTGCAGTAGCCGCTCGCACCGGAGTCCTTGCGGACCTCCAGATGCACCTTCACGGCGTCCTTCTCCTGCTCGAAGCTGATCACCTCGGCGCTGATCTTGTTCTGGCCGACGTAGTGGTAGGCGAAATAACCCATCAGCGCGAGCAGCAGCGCCCCGAGAACGGCACCGGCGATCCTGAGCTTGTGGTCGGCGCGCTCGTCCGAGGAACGGCCGTAACGGCCCTCGGGCAGTCGCGTGCTCGCCGTGCTCATGATCGTCCTCCGGACACCGGAATTATTCGCCCCCCGATTCGGTCACTATAGAAGCGCCGATCGCCCCGGTTCACATCAGGGGCGCCGACTTACCAAGGATTGAGTCTTGACTGACCAGCTGCGACTGATGGCCGTCCACGCCCACCCCGACGACGAGTCGAGCAAGGGCGCGGCGACCATGGCGAAGTACGTGTCCGAGGGGGTGGACGTGCTGGTCGTGACCTGCACGGGCGGGGAGCGCGGCTCCATCCTCAATCCGAAGCTGCAGGGCGACAAGTACATCGAGGAGCACATCCACGAGGTACGCAAGAAGGAGATGGACGAGGCCCGCGAGATCCTCGGCGTCAAGCAGGAGTGGCTCGGCTTCGTCGACTCCGGCCTGCCCGAGGGCGACCCGCTGCCCCCGCTCCCCGAGGGCTGCTTCGCCCTGGAGGACGTCGACAAGGCGGCCGGCGAGCTGGTGCGCAAGATCCGCTCGTTCCGTCCGCAGGTGATCACGACGTACGACGAGAACGGCGGCTACCCGCACCCCGACCACATCATGACCCACAAGATCTCGATGGTGGCGTTCGAGGGCGCGGCGGACACCGAGAAGTACCCGGAGGGGGAGTTCGGCCCGGCGTACCAGCCGCGGAAGCTCTACTACAACCAGGGCTTCAACCGGCAGCGCACCGAGGCGCTGCACAACGCGATGCTGGAGCGCGGACTGGAGTCGCCGTACGAGGAGTGGCTCAAGCGCTGGAGCGAGATCGAGCGCACCGAGCGCACGCTGACCACGCACATCCCGTGCGCCGACTTCTACGAGATCCGTGACAAGGCGCTGATCGCGCACGCCACGCAGATCGACCCCGACGGCGGCTGGTTCCGCGTTCCGATGGAGGTCCAGAAGGAGGTCTGGCCGACCGAGGAGTACGAGCTCGCGAAGTCCCTCGTCGATACCTCCCTCCCCGAGGACGACCTCTTCGCGGGCATCCGGGACAATGCCTGACATGAGCGCAAGCGTGAGCCTGGCAATGACCCACTTCGCGACCTTCGCCAAGGAGGTCGACGAGGACAAGGTCACCCCCGGCGTCCTCGGTTTCATCGTCTTCGCGGCGATGGCCCTGGCCGTGTGGGTGCTGATGAAGTCGATGAGCAAGCACATGGGCAAGGTCGACTTCAAGGAGACCCCGGACCCGGAGGCCGGGTCCGGGGAGCCCTCGGCCGAGCCCAGGGCCCGCCAGAGCTGACGCCCGCAGGCGTGGGGGTGTGCGGCGGTCAGTTCCCGGCCGGTACCGCCACCCCCATCACCTCGCGGGCATGCCGGTTCGGGACCATGCCCAGGCGCCACGCCTGCCAGCCGGCTTCCAGATTCACTCCGCGTTCCAGCAGGAGCTGGTACGCCTCGACGTAGTCGTCGAGCTTCTCGTCCCGTAGCGGGTGGCTGTTACGGCCCAGCTGGGACAGGTCCTCCTGGGCCACCGCCGTGCCGACCTCGACGCCGCCCGGTGCCGCGTACGGCAGCAGCGTGCAGCGCAGGAAGCGGGCCCAGTCCTCGCCGCGGCGGTCTCCGTAGGACGTGAACAGGCCGATCGCCTCGTCGCACAGCGACAGGGCCTGCTGGGTGCGGGTGTTGCCGGCGTCGACCACGGCCAGTTCCAGGCACGTCCATGCCTCGCCGTGGGCGACGCCGATGCGCTGGAAGTCCGCACGCGCGTCGACCAGGAGCTGGCGCGCGAAGCCGGAGTTCCGCAGCGAGCCGGTCTGTGCCGCGCGCTGGTCGCGCGTCACCCGGGCCGAGTGGTGGCGGGCGCAGGCCAGGCCGTACACGTCCCGCATCCGCGAGAACATGGTTCTCGACCTCTCCAGCTCCCGTACCGCCAGGTCCAGGTTGCCCGTCTCCTCCAGTGCCTGGCCCAGGTAGTACACCGTCCACGCCTCGCCACGGGCGTCCTCGTTGTCGCGATGCCGGGACGCCGCCTGACGCAGGCCGTCCACCGCGGGGGAGGGGTCGCCGGCGACCAGGCGGGCGCGGGCCAGCTGGGTCAGCGCCCAGGCCTCGCCGCGGGCGTCGCGGGTGCGGCCGTACAGGTCCAGGGCGGTGCGCAGCTCGGTCTCCGCGCGGGGGACGTCGCCCATGCGCAGGCCCAGCTGGCCGAGCTGGAAGTGGGCCCAGGCCTCGCCGTGCACGGACTCGCCCGCGCGGTGCAGGACCAGCGATCGGGTGAGCAGCTCCATGGCCTCGCCCACCCGCGCCCGGTCGCGTTCCACCGCCGCCAGCGCGTGCATGGTCCAGGCGCGGTCGGTGGCCAGTGCGGGGGCCGCCTGGAGATCGAGGGCCTCGTGGAGCTTCGCCGCGGCCTCCGTCAGGTTGCCCTGGTGGTGCAGGGTGATGCCGAGGGAGCACAGGGCGCGGGCCGCGCCCGCGTCGTGGTGGGCCTCCATGTAGAGGTCGACCACCGAGGTCAGGGTCGTGCGGGCCTTGTCCAGCTCGCCGAGCTGGCGGGCCGCGATGCCGGTGCGCCACTGGACCGACCTCAGCAGCAGACCCTGGTCCACGGCCTGCGCCAGTTCGCTGATCTCGCCCAGGCGGTAGAGGTCGCCGCGCAGGAGGCAGTAGTCGCAGAGGGCGCCCAGGAGGTTGAGCACCGCGCCCTGGTTCACGCCCTCCGCATGGCGCAGGGTCGAGGTGATGAAGCTCGACTCGTCGTCCAGCCAGCGCAGCGCCTCGTCCAGGGAGGTGAAGCCGTGCGGGCTGAAGCGGTCCGAGCGGGTCGACATGTTGCCGTCGACCAGGCGCAGGACCGAGTCGGCCAGTTCGGCGTAGTTCACGATGAGACGTTCCTGCGCCGAGTTGCGCTCGGCCGGTTCCTCCTCGTCCAGGAGGCGGGCCTGGGCGAAGGCGCGGACCAGATCGTGCAGGCGGTAGCGGTCGCCGCGGACGTGGTCGATCAGGCCCGCCCGGGACAGCGCGACCAACTGGCGGGTGGCCTCCGCCTGGTCGGTGGCCAGCAGCGCCGCGGCCGCCGCCGCACCCAGGGACGCCCGGCCGGCCAGGGCCAGCCGCCGCAACAGGCGGCGGGCCGTGTCCGACTGATCGGTGTAGCGCAGCCACAGCACCCGCTCGACCGGCTCCACCGGACCGTACGCCCCGAGATCCGAGGCGAGCGCGCGCGGGGAGCGCGGGCCGAGGGAGGAACCCGCGACACGCAGCGCCAGCGGCAGGCCCCCGCACAACTCCCGCACCCGGTCGGTCGCATCGGCGTCGTACGGACCCGACGCGTCCTGCGCCGCCGCCCCCAGCAACTCCTCCGCGCCCGCCGCGTCCAGCGCCTCGACCGGCAACTGGTGCACCCAGGCCGGCAGTTCGGCGGGCAGGTCCAGGGAGGTGCGGGCGGTGACCAGGACCAGGCTGTCGGAGCGCTCGGGGACGAGGGTGCGGACCTGTTCGGGGTCCGAGGCGTCGTCCAGGACGATCGTCACCGGCAGCCCCGTCAGATGCTGGTGGTACAGCTCACCCAGCCGCTTGACCTGCTGGTCCGGTGAGGAACGCTCACGGAAGAGGAGTTGCTCGCGGGGCGCGCCCAGCCGGTTCAGCAGATGCAGCAGGGCGTCCCGCGTCGACAGCGGCGGTTCCTCCGGGCTGTCGCCGCGCAGGTCCACGACGCACGCGCCGCGGAAGTAGTCCTTCAGTTCGTGGGCCGCCTGCAGCGCGAGTGCCGAACGGCCGCTGCCCGAGGACCCGTGCAGCACCACCACCGTCGGCCGGGTCTCCGTGCTCGCCCGGGCCGCCTGCACCCACTGCCGGATCCGCCCCAGCTCCTGCCGCCGGCCCGCGAACGCGGCCACCGGCTCCGGGAGTTGACCGAACGACTGCTGCAGCACGTTCCGGCCGCGCGCCGCCGCGCTCTTGTCGGCGCCTTTCAGCCGCGGGCCCGTCTTCTTCGGCCCCGTCGAGGCGCTCAGCACCCGCTGCTGGTCGAGGAAGGGCCGGATGCCCCGCACCTCCAGCGCCGTCAGCCATGCCAGCCGCAACTGCTCGGGCCCGCCCGGCTGTCCCACGGCGCCCGCCTGATGATGCGCGGCCGGCAGATGGGTACCGGCGACCTTCACCACGGTCGCCGCGGCACCCACGACGCCGACGGCCGCTCCGGCACCGAGGGCCGTACCCGCGCCGGTGCCGAGTGCCAGGTCCGTGACGACGGCCGCGAGTGCCGCGACGCCCGCCACCATCAGCGGAGTTCCGCCGCCCTCCTTCGCGTACCGCTGCCCGAACGTGAGCCGGCCTGCCGCCGCCTCGTCCAGCGCGCGCGTGTAGGCCTCGTACTCCTCCGCGGCGCTCTGCGCCATGGCGTCCAGCGCCCCACGCCCTCGCGCCATCAGCACCGGCCCGTCGGTACGCCCGCCGGAGCGCCGCACCTCCTCCTCCACGGCCCGTGCCAACAGCCGCTCGGCGTCCGCCCGATGGCTGTCCCGCATGTCACGTCCCCCTCCGGTGACAACTTCCTTGTCTATGAGTGTCCTTCGGGGGAGCCGTCAATGCGAGAGGGCCGACGATCACCGAGTGCGAGAAAGACACAGGCGCCGGCGAGCGCGGCCTCCGCCACCGCACACGCCAGTGCCTGCGCGAGGGCGGAGCCCGGCGGTGAGGTGGTGATGTCGAACCAGGCGTCCAGTGCGGCGGTGGCGGCGGTCGCGGACGCCGTGAGGTGTGCGCGCGGGTCACCGCGCAGGCCCAGTAACGCCGTTGCCGCACAGCCCGTGGCCATCAGGACGTCGAGGCCGATCCAGGCCAGCGACCAGTTCCTGACCTCCGTACGACTCGGCAGGGTCAGGGCGAGGGCGACCATCCACGGCACGAGCAGGACGGCGGCGGAACCGAGCAGGACAAGCATCCATTTGCTGCGCATGCACCCACCGTAGATCGCAGAGAAAGTTCTGCAAAGAAAATTCGGCAAACATCAGGGATGGCTCAGGGTTCTCAGGGTTACCGTGACTGCATGACCGACGGCCCGCCCGAGCTGACCAGCCTCGAACGCACCGCCCTCTACAAGTCCCTCGGCAACCCGCTGCGCCGCCGGATCCTCGAGTTCCTCGGCGAGCACGGCGAGGCGAACTCCACCGTGCTCGCCAGGGGACTCGGCGAGAGCTCGGGCACGACCAGCTACCACCTGCGCAAACTCGCCGAGCAGCGGCTCATCGAGGAGATCCCGGAGAAGTCCGGCGGCCGCGAACGCTGGTGGCGGACCCTGCCCTTCCGCCACACCACCCCCGACCCGGCGACGATGACGGCCGAGGAGTACGCCGCCGCCGAGCACCTCGCCCTGCTGAAGATCGACGTGGACACGGAGCTCTTCCGCCGCGCCCACCAGGAGTACCGGGGCCCGGAGGGCTGGGCCCAGGTCCAGCGGCACGGCGGCTGGATGACCCAGGACGAACTCCACGCCTTCCTGCGCGACTACAACGCCCTCCTGGAGAGCTACAGCCACGCGCGCGAGGACGCCCCCGAGGGGGCGCGCCCGGTCTCCCTGCGCTTCTACGCCGTACCGGACGGCGTGGGAGAGTGGAACGGTGAACCGACTGGCCCATGAGACGTCCCCGTATCTGCTCCAGCACGCCGACAACCCGGTCGACTGGTGGCCCTGGTCCGACGAGGCCTTCGAGGAGGCCCGCAGGAGCAACAAACCGGTCCTGCTCAGCGTCGGATACAGCAGCTGCCACTGGTGTCACGTCATGGCCGGCGAGTCCTTCGAGGACCAGGAGACCGCCGACTACCTCAACGCCCATTTCGTGAGCGTCAAGGTCGACCGGGAGGAACGCCCCGACGTCGACGCCGTCTACATGGAGGCCGTCCAGGCCGCCACCGGGCAGGGCGGCTGGCCCATGACCGTGTTCCTCACCCCGGACGCCGAACCCTTCTACTTCGGCACGTACTTCCCGCCCGCGCCCCGGCACGGCATGCCGTCCTTCCGGCAGGTGCTGGAGGGCGTGCGGAGCGCCTGGAGCGACAAGCGGGACGAGGTCGCCGAGGTGGCCGGGAAGATCGTGCGGGATCTCGCCGGGCGGGAGATCAGTTACGGCGACACCCAGGCTCCCGGTGAGGAGGAGCTCGCCAAGGCGCTGCTCGGGCTGACCCGGGAGTACGACCCGCAGCGCGGCGGATTCGGCGGGGCGCCGAAGTTCCCGCCGTCCATGGTCCTCGAGTTCCTGCTGCGGCATCACGCCCGGACCGGCTCCGAGGGCGCGCTCCAGATGGCGCGGGACACCTGTGAGCGGATGGCCCGCGGGGGCATCTACGACCAGCTCGGGGGCGGGTTCGCCCGCTACTCCGTCGACCGCGAGTGGGTCGTGCCGCACTTCGAGAAGATGCTCTACGACAACGCCCTGCTCTGCCGCGTCTACGCCCATCTCTGGCGCTCCACCGGCTCCGAGCTCGCCCGCCGGGTCGCCCTGGAGACCGCCGACTTCATGGTGCGCGAACTGCGCACCCCCGAAGGCGGGTTCGCCTCCGCGCTCGACGCCGACAGCGACGACGGCAGCGGCAAGCACGTCGAGGGGGCCTATTACGTCTGGACGCCCGAGCAGCTCACCGAGATCCTCGGGGCCCAGGACGCCGAACTCGCCGCCCAGTATTTCGGCGTCACCGGGGAGGGGACCTTCGAAGAAGGTGCCTCCGTCCTCCAGCTTCCGCAGCACGAGGGCGTGTTCGACGCCGGGCACATCGAGTCCGTGAAGGGCCGGCTGCTCGAGGCGCGGGCCCAGCGCCCCGCTCCCGGCCGGGACGACAAGGTCGTGGCCGCCTGGAACGGGCTCGCCATCGCCGCGCTCGCCGAGACCGGCGCCTACTTCGACCGGCCCGACCTCGTCGACGCCGCGGTCGGGGCCGCCGACCTCCTCGTACGGCTGCATCTCGACGAGCAGGCGCGGCTCTCGCGTACCAGCAAGGACGGGCATGCCGGCGCCAACGCGGGGGTGCTGGAGGACTACGCCGATGTCGCCGAAGGGTTCCTCGCGCTGGCCTCCGTCACCGGTGAAGGGGTCTGGCTGGAGTTCGCCGGCTTCCTGCTCGACCACGTCCTGGCACGGTTCGTCGACGAGGAGTCCGGCGCGCTGTTCGACACCGCCTCCGACGCCGAGCGGTTGATCCGGCGCCCCCAGGACCCGACCGACAACGCGGCCCCCTCGGGATGGACCGCTGCCGCCGGCGCCCTGCTCGGCTATGCCGCCCAGACCGGTGCCGAGCCCCATCGCACCGCCGCCGGGAAGGCCCTCGGGGTCGTCAAGGCGCTCGGTCCGCGGGTGCCGCGGTTCATCGGGTGGGGGCTCGCCGTCGCCGAGGCGCTGCTCGACGGGCCGCGGGAGGTCGCGGTCGTCGGGCCCGCGCTCGACGACCCGGGCACAAAGGCCTTGCACCGTACGGCACTTCTCGGCACCGCCCCCGGTGCCGTGGTCGCCGTCGGGGTGACGGGGAGTGACGAACTGCCGCTGCTCGCCGACCGGCCTCTCGTGGGCGGTGAACCGACCGCGTACGTCTGCCGTAACTTCACCTGTGACGCCCCGACGACCGACCCGGACCGGCTGCGCGCGGCGCTGAACGGCTGAAACGCCGTTACCCGGCAGTCATCCGGTGTTCGGATTCGCCCCTAAGTCTCCACACTCCTCCGAAACACACTATTTATGGGAGCAGATCCCTCTGTTCACAGATCACCCATAACCTCTCCACAGTGATCACGGCGGATATGACCGATCGTCGTGGCAGGGGGTTTGGGGATCTGGGGGGATCTGTTGCTGACGTCTGTCTTCATCGCCGCCGTCTCGCTCGCCTTGTTCTGGATGGCGGCGTTCACCCTGTGGTGGCAGATGCACGCGTGGCGCACGCCCGAGGTGCTCGCCTCCACCCGGTTCAGCAGACCGGACGGGGGCGAGCATGTGTCGTTCTCGCTGCTGCTGCCCGCGCGGCACGAACAGGCCGTGCTGGACCACACCATCCAGCGGCTGCTGGAGTCCAGCCACACCGACTTCGAGATCATCGTCATCGTCGGGCACGACGACCCGGAGACCACGCGAGTGGCCGAGAAGGCAGCGGCGCGTGACCCGCGCGTCCGCGTCGTCGTCGACACCCACGAGAAGAAGAACAAGCCGAAGGCCATGAACACGGCGCTGCCGCACTGCCGCGGTGACGTCGTCGGGGTCTTCGACGCCGAGGACCAGGTCCACCCCGAGCTCCTCGCCCATGTCGACCACGCCTTCAGCACCACCGGGGCCGACGTCGTCCAGGGCGGTGTGCAGCTCATCAACTTCCACTCCAGCTGGTACAGCCTGCGCAACTGCCTGGAGTACTTCTTCTGGTTCCGCTCCCGGCTGCACCTGCACGCACAGAAGGGGTTCATCCCGCTCGGCGGCAACACCGTGTTCGTGCGGACCGACACCCTCAAGGAAGCCGGGGGCTGGGATCCCGACTGTCTCGCCGAGGACTGCGACCTGGGCGTACGGCTCTCCAGCGTCGGCAAGAAAGTCGTCGTCGCCTACGACTCCGACATGGTGACCCGGGAGGAGACCCCCGGCTCGCTCATGTCGCTGCTCAAGCAGCGCACCCGCTGGAACCAGGGCTTCCTCCAGGTCTACCGGAAGAAGGACTGGAAGCAACTCCCCGGTCTCGGACAGCGGTTGCTCGCCCGCTACACCCTCATGACGCCGTTCCTTCAGGCCTTCTCCGGCGTCGTCATCCCGCTCAACGTCGCGATCGCGCTCTTCCTCGACGTGCCGGTCGGCGTCGCCTTCATCACCTTCCTGCCGGCCGTCACCGCACTGGTCACCTTCGTCTTCGAGGTCGTCGGACTGCACGACTTCGGCAAGCAGTACGGCCTGCGCGTCCGCTCCGTCCACTACCTCAAGCTCGTCGTGGGCGGCCCCTTCTACCAGGTGCTCCTCGCCGGAGCCGCCGTCCGCGCCGTATGGCGTGAGCAACGCGGCCGGAACGACTGGGAGTTGACCACTCATGTCGGTGCGCATCTGAACCAGGCGCCGGCGATCCGAGAGGACGTCCCTGCGTGACCTCCACCCTTCCCGCGGTGACCGCTCCCCAGGTCCCCGCGCAGCGGCAGCCTGCGCCTGACGTGCGTCCGGCCGGCCGAACGGCGTCGTCGAAACGCCCCGACCTCCTCCTGTGCGGTGCGCTCCTCGTCGCGATCCTCACCGTCCAGGGCTGGAACATCGCCGACTACCCGACCCTCAGCGACGACGAGGGCACCTACCTCGCCCAGGCCTGGGCCGTCCAGGAGGGCAAGGGCCTCGCCCACTACACCTACTGGTACGACCACCCGCCGCTCGGCTGGATCCAGATAGCCGTGCTCACCTGGATACCGAAGATGCTGAGCCCCGAGTCGATGACCGTCGGCTCGATGCGGGTGACGATGCTGCTGATCAGCGCGATCAGCGCGGCCCTCGTGTACGTCCTCGGGCGCCGGCTCGCCCTGCCGCGCTGGGCCGCCGGGCTCGGCATGGCCCTGTTCGGGCTCTCCCCGCTCTCCGTCGTCCTCCAGCGGGAGATCTTCCTCGACAACCTCGCGGTGATGTGGACGCTCCTCGCGTTCACCCTCGCCGCGTCCCCGAGCCGCCACCTCTGGCACCACTTCGGTGCGGGCGTCGCCGCCGCGACGGCCGTCCTCACCAAGGAGACGATGCTCGTCGTCCTGCCGGCGCTGCTGCTCACCATGTGGCGCCACAGCCACCGGGACACCCGCAAGTTCGCCCTCACCGGCGCGATCACGGCGTGCACGCTGATCGGCCTCGCGTACCCCCTGTTCGCCCTGCTCAAGGGCGAGCTGCTGCCCGGCGGCGGACACGTGTCGTTGTGGGACGGGGTCAAGTACCAGATGACCAGGCCCGGTTCGGGCTTCATCCTCGACCAGGGGTCCGGTTCCCACGGGGTGCTGCGGTCGTGGCTCTACTACGACCGTGTCCTGCCGCTGGGCGGTCTCGTCGGCGCCCTCCTGCTGCTGGCCACCTGGCGCTGGTCGGTCACCGCCCGCGCACTGGCCGGACCCGCGCTGACGGTCGCGATCCTCGCCGGGCTCGCCCTGCGCCCCAACGGTTATCTGCCCGCGATGTACGTCATCCAGGCGCTGCCGTTCCTCGCGCTCGTGCTGGCCGGGGGCACCGCCTCCGTCGCCCATGCCGTCCTGCGCAGAAGCCACCGGTTGCCCCACGGCGGCCGGTACGCCCTCGCCGCCGTCCTCGCGATCGGTGCCGGCGCCTACGTCGTCCCGCGCTGGTACGACGGCGACCGCACCGCCGTCACCGCCGACGCCAACGCCCCCTACCAGGCCGCCTCCAAGTGGCTGGCGACCGAGGTGGAGCAGCCGGAGAAGACGCGGGTACTCGTGGACGACGCGCTCTGGCTGGACCTGGTCCACGCCGGGTACCGGCCCGGGCTCGGCGCCATCTGGTTCTACAAGGCCGACCTCGACCCGGCGGTGACCAAGACGATGCCGCACGGCTGGAAGGACCTCGACTACGTCGTCGCCTCCCCGACCGTGCGGCGCGACGCGGCGGACCTGCCCAACGTCAGGGCCGCCATCCAGCACTCGACGCCGGTCGCCGTCTTCGGCACCGGTGCGGACCGGATCGAGATCCGGCAGATCCAGACCGTCTCCGGAGGCGTTCGATGACCCACGAGTACACCGCTCCCGTCCCGGACGTACGGGTCACCGAGGTTCCCGAGCCCGGCGCCGTCACCATCGTCGTACCGACGTACAACGAGTCCGCGAACATCCGCCAGCTGCTCCACCAGATCACCGAGTCGGTGCCGGCCAGACTCCCCTGCGAGGTCCTCTTCGTGGACGACTCCACCGACGACACCCCCGAGGTGATCCACGAGGCCGCCAAGGACTGTCCGTTCCCGGTGACCGTGCTGCACCGCGACGAGCCGGTCGGCGGGCTCGGCGGGGCGGTCGTGGAGGGGATGAAGGCGGCCGGGTCGGACTGGGTCGTCGTGATGGACGGCGACTGCCAGCATCCGCCGTCCCTGGTCCCGGAGCTGGTCGCGACGGGGGAGCGGGCGAACGCCGGGCTCGTCGTCGCCTCCCGGTACATCAAGGGCGGCAGCCGCGCCGGGCTCGCGGGCAGCTACCGCGTGGCCGTGTCCAGAGCGGCGACCTGGCTGACCAAGTCCCTCTTCCCGCGCCGGCTGCACGGCATCAGCGACCCGATGAGCGGCTTCTTCGCGATCCGCCGCAGCGACATCACGGCCGACGTCCTGAAGCCGCTCGGCTACAAGATCCTCCTCGAACTCGCCGTCCGCAGCCGCCCCCGCGCGGTCACCGAGGTGCCCTTCGTCTTCCAGGACCGGTACGCGGGCGAGTCCAAGTCCAGCGCCCAGGAGGGCCTGCGCTTCCTGCGTCACCTGGTCGGTCTGCGCACCGCCTCGCCGGTCGCCCGCATGGTCGGCTTCGGCCTGATCGGCGCGACCGGCTTCGTGCCCAATCTGCTCGGGCTGTACGCCCTCACCGTCCTCGGCATGCACTACGTACCGGCCGAGATCCTCGCCAACCAGCTCGGCGTCGCCTGGAACTTCCTGCTCATCGAGCATCTGCTGTTCCGCGACCGCCGCCGGCACCGGCGCTGGTGGGATCGCGCCGGCCGGTTCGCCCTGATCGCCAACGCCGACCTGGTGCTGCGCATCCCGCTGATCGCCCTGTTCGTCCACCGGTTCGGAATGGGCGCGCTGTCCGCCACCGCGCTCGCGCTGGTGACGACGTTCGTCCTGCGCTTCGCCGGGACCGAGGCGCTGGTCTATCTCCCGCGCAGAAACAGGAGCCGCACCGCATGAACCGAAGACGGAGAACCGCCCTTCTCGCGGTGGGCGCTCTGACCGCCGGCCTGCTCCTGACCGCCCCGCAGCCCGCCTCCGCCGCCAACCTCATCAAGAACCCCGGCTTCGAGACCGCCGGCACCGGCGGCATGCCGTACTGCTGGGAGAAGTCCGGCTGGGGCGACAACGACTTCACCTTCACCACCACGTCCGACGCCCACTCCGGGTCGAAGGCCATGAAGGTCGAGCTGACCCGCCGGACCGAGGGCGACCGCAAGGCGCTGATCACCGAGTCGGCGGAGTGCGCCCCCGTCGTCAGCGTGGGCAAGCAGTACGACCTGAACCTCTGGTACAAGTCGACCACCCCGGACACGTCGGTCACCCTGTTCCGGCACGACACGACGGCCGGCTGGCAGTACTGGACGGACCTGAAGACCCTGGCGATCGCCGGCAGCTGGACCGAGGCGAGCGTGCGTACGCCCGAGGTCCCCACCGGCACCGACCGCATCACCTGGGGTGTCTCCGTCTACGGCACCGGATCCGCCACCACCGACGACTACACCATGGAGCAGGTCGCCGACCCCGTCCCCGCACCGCAGTGCACGGGCACCGCCGAACAGTGCGCCAACGGCCGCTGGGACGTGCTGCCCACACAGAACCCGGTGCGCTCCATGCACTCCGTCGTCCTCAACAACGGCAAGGTGCTGCTGATCGCGGGCTCCGGCAACAGCGAGGAGCAGTTCGACGCGGGCACCTTCACCTCGGCCGTGTACGACCCGGTCAAGGGGACGTACAAGGTGATCCCGACGCCCAAGGACATGTTCTGCTCCGGGCACGTCCAGCTCCAGGACGGCCGTGTGCTGGTGATGAGCGGGAACAAGGCGTACCCGGTCGCGGGCGGGCACGGCTACGAGGGATTCAAGGACTCGTACATCTTCGATCCGGTCACCGAGACGTACAGCAAGACCAATGACATGAACGACGGCCACTGGTACCCGTCGGCGACGATCCTCGGCAACGGTGACGTCATCTCCTTCGGCGGGCTGCGCGAGGACTCCACCGGTTCGGTGACCGCCGAGCTGTGGTCGGACGCCGAGCAGAAGTGGCTGGAGCTCTGGAAGGTCAACCAGACCTGGTCGTACTGGGGTCTGTACCCGTCGATGATCCTGATGCAGGACGGCCGCCTCTTCTACTCGGGCAGCCATGTCTTCGGCAACAACATCCCGGGCACCGGCAGCGCGATCTACGACTACGACGCCAACACGGTCACCCAGGTCCCGGGGCTCCAGAACAAGGACCAGCGGGACCAGTCGGCGAGCGTGCTGCTGCCTCCCGCGCAGGACCAGAAGGTCCTCACGATCGGCGGCGGCAACATCGACTCCAATCCGGACGCGGGCCGGCTGACCGACGTCATCGACCTCAAGCAGGCCGACCCGGCCTACACCGCCGGTCCGCCGCTTCCGCAGGGCACGGTCGACCTCGGCAACGGCAAGCAGGCCGAGACCGGCAACCAGGGCAAGATGTATGTCTCCGCCGTCCTGCTGCCCGACGGCAAGGTGCTGGAGACGGGCGGCGCGCTGCACAACCGCGCCGACCCGGTGTACGAGTCGTCGCTCTACGATCCGGACACCGGCACCTTCGACCCGGTGGCCGCCGACCCCGAGGCCCGCGGCTACCACTCCTCGGCGTTCCTGCTCCCCGACGGCCGGGTGATGACGACCGGCGACAACCCGGGCAACGGCACCTGGAACCACAACGTGTCGATCTACACGCCGCCCTATCTCCTCAAGGGCCCGCGTCCGGCGATCACTTCGGTCATCGACACCGAGTGGACCTACGGCGACACCCAGCGGATCACCGTCGACCGGCCCGTCGCCAAGGCCGAGCTCATCCGCCCGGCCGCGGTGACGCACTCCTCCGACCCGAACCAGCGGTTCGTCGATCTGCCGCTGTCGGTGGACGGCAACAACGTCGACCTCAATGTGACGAGCAATCCCGACCTGGCCCCGCCCGGCTGGTACATGCTCTTCGCGGTCGACGCGGGCGGGGTGCCGTCGGTGGCCAAGTGGGTCCATCTGCAAGGGCCTTCGGCGCTCGGCGCGACGGACGCCTCGGCGCATGTGCACTCCTTCGCGGATTCACTCGAAGGCAAGGTCACCGAGCCCGGCAAGCAGCGCGCCTCGCAGCGGGTGCCGGTCACCGTCTCCGGCTGCGACCGGCACTACGGCTCGATCAACGTCTGTGTGCCGACCCACTTCCCGCCGAGCGTGAAGGCCACCGCCAAGGCCCGCTGCGACTGGCTGAAGAAGAACGACTACGGCCGGCTGAAGGTCAACGGCAAGGACGACCCGCTGCGGCTCGACCGCGACGGGGACGGGATCGCCTGCGGGAAGGCCGACCTCAGGAAGCGTTAGGGAAGTCCGCCAGGGCGCGCGCCACGATGGCCTCCAGCTGTTCGTGGTGCGCGCCCTTCCAGTAGGCGCGCCCGCACTGGGTGCACTGCGCGAACACGTCGTACGACCGGTGTGTGCCGCCGGCCAGCTGGTCCGCCACCTCCTCCTTGGTGGCCTCCCTGAGCAGGCCGTTGCAGGCGGTGCAGCGCGTCCAGGGCCGTAGCTCGGGGCGGAACCGGTCCAGGATGTCGCGGAGTTGCTCCTCGGGACGGGTGCTGTAGACGTAGGCGCCGGCCCACAGTTCGCGGCGGCGCAGCAGGCCCCGGTCGCGGCTGAGCATGACCCGCTGCTGGACCGCGGAGCGGGTGGCGAGGGCCGGATCGCCGATGTCCGTCGACTCGTACGCCGTGTCCACGCCGAGCAGGCGCATCCGGCGGGCGAGGGTGCCGAGGTGGACGTCGAGGAGGAAGCGCAGCGGGGCGCCGGGCACCTGCTGGGGGCGCTCGACGTCCCGTACGGCCACGGAGTCGCCGACGGCGGGGACGTACGACCTGGGCACCTCGCGGCCGTCCACGAGGAGGGTGCCGACCTCGGTCAGCGGGACGCCGAGGGACTCGACGACATGGCCGAGGGTCGAGACGCCGTCGGTGGTGACCGTGGTGGAGCCGTGGCGGCGTTCGTGCGGGACGAACAGGGCCAGCCTGGTGGCGAATTCGACGTGGATCTCCGGTCCGTTCACCCGGTCAGGATGCCACGGCCGGGTGCGGTGGCCTCGGGTGTTTTCCCGTGGCGCCTCAGGCGTTCTTCTTGGTGAGCCCGTGTTCCAGGACGTCCATCGCGCGGTCGAGGAGGTCGGCGAGGTCGTCCCGGAAGTCGTTCTCGGCCCAGTACCGGGTGATCTCCGCGAGCCCGGCGACCACGGACATCGTGTAGACCCGTACCTCCAGGCTGTCCACGTCGCGGCCGGTGCGTTCGGCGATGCCCTCGGCGAGCATGTGGGAGGCGACCGACATGCTCTCCATCATCCGGGAGCGCACCGTCGGGACCTGGACCATCAGGTGCGCGCGGAGCCGGGTGACCTCGGGTTCCCGTTCGTGGCCGAGGCGGACGGCCTTGTGCATGATGTGCCGCACGGAGTCCGCCCACGGCTCGTCCTTCGGCCGGGCACGCAGTTCCTCCAGGATGAGGGCGTCGTGCTCGTCGGTGAGCACGATGTCCTCCTTGGTGGGGAAGTAGCGGAAGACCGTGGACGGCGACACCTCGGCGCGGTCGGCGATCTGCTCGATCGTGGTGGCGTCGTAGCCCTGCTCCTCGATGAGCGCGTACGTCGCGTCACGGATCGCCGTCCGAGTCTTGATCTTCTTCCGCTCACGGAGTCCCAGCTGGGGGACGTCCGTGGGCGGAGAGGTGCGTGCGGGTGTCATGGACGTCATTGTCGGGCATCTGCCGGCTCGGGAGCCATGTCCGGGGTGGCCGCGGTCTCGCTCGGGCGGGGTGTGCCCGGCAGGAACGCCGCCGCCAGCAGGGCGGCGACGAGGGCCGCGGCCCCGCAGACCAGCAGGACGAGGCCCATACCGTGGACGTAGGCGTTGTCGGCGGAGGCGATCAGGTCGGCCGAACCGGTCTGCTGGGCGACCACGTGGGCGGCGACCACGGAGTTCTCGGCGGTGTCGGCGGCCTGCGCGGGCAGCCCGGTGACGTCGAGCCGGTCCTGGAAGGCGGCGGCGAGCAGACTGCCGAGCAGGGCGATACCGATGGCGCCGCCCACCTGGCGCAGGGTCAGCAGCAGTCCGGAGCCGCTGCCGGCGCGGTCGCGGGGGAGGGTGCCCAGGGCGCTGTTCATGGCGGGGATGAGGGCGAGACCGAAGCCGAGACCGGTGACGGAGAGCCACAGCGCGGTGAAGCCGTAGCCGGAGTCGATCGTCGTACGGCTGCCGAGGAACGCGGCGAAGGCGAGCACCACCAGGCCGCCGCTCACCGTGGCGCGGGCGCCGAAGCGGGCGACGATCTGCGGGGCGAGCCGGGAGGAGACGAGCAGACCGCCCATCATCGGCAGCAGTCGTACGCCGGTGCCGAGGGCGTCGTTGCCGAGGACGGCCTGGAGGTAGGGCGGCAGCACGAACAGCAGGCCGGACAGGATGAACATCACCAGGGTCGCGGCGATGGTGTTGAAGAGGAAGCCGCGGTGGCTCAGGAGGCTCATGTCGAGCATGGGGCGTTCGACCCGCCGCTCCCGCACCACCAGCGCGGCGATCAGTACCGTGGCCGCGGCGAACATGGCCGCCACCAGCGGGTCGCCCCAGCCCCGGGCGGGTGCCTCGATGATCGCGTAGATCAGGGCGCCGAGGCCGGTCGCGGTGAGCGCGGTGGAGACGGCGTCGACCTTGGGGGAGGCGGGGTCGCGGGTCTCGGGGAGCAGGAAGAGGCACGCGGCGATGCCGAGCGCGGCCATCGGGACGTTGACCAGGAAGACCGAGCCCCACCAGAAGTGGTTCAGCAGCCAGCCGCCGATGATCGGGCCGAGCGGCAGGCCCAGCGCGGAGGCGGCGGAGATGATGCCGACGGCCTTGGTGCGCTCGTCGGAGCCGAAGAGCGAGGGCAGCACGGAGAGCGCGAGCGGGGTGACGAGGGCGCCGCCGACGCCCATCAGGGCACGGGCCGCGACCACCGCGTTCACGTCGTCGGCCAGGGCGCCGAGGGCCGAGCCGGCCAGGAAGATGCCCAGTCCGACGATCAGCATCCGGCGGCGGCCGAACCGGTCGCCGAGGAGTCCGGCGGGGAGCATCAGCGCCGCGAAGACGACGACGTACGCGTCCGCCATCCACTGCTGCTGGCCGGTGCTCGCACCGAGGTCGGCGGCCATCGTCGGGAGGGCCACGTTGAGGATCGTCATGTCGAAGCCGAGCGTGAGCATGCTCGCGACCAGGGCGCCGAGGGCCCACCAGCGTCGGGGATCAGGAGTGAAAGTTTCCATGAAATGAGAGTAACTCTCAAAAGATGAGTTCTGTCAATTGGTTGGGGCGGCTAATCGGTTCGGGCATGCAAAAAGGCCACGGCGTGAAGCCGTGGCCTTGGAGGGGTGGGGAGGGTTACGCGTGCTGGTACGCCACCAGTGAGATCCCGACGTAGTGGACGACGAACGCCGCCAGCGTGAGCGAGTGGAAGACCTCGTGGAAGCCGAAGAAGCGCGGGGAGGGGTCGGGGCGCTTGAGGCCGTAGATCACGCCGCCCGCGCTGTAGAGCAGGCCGCCGACGATCACCAGGACCAGGACCGCGATGCCGCCGGTGCGCATGAAGTCGGGCAGGAAGAAGACCGCGGCCCAGCCCATCGCGATGTAGCAGGGGGTGTAGAGCCAGCGCGGAGCGCCCACCCAGAAGACACGGAAGATGATTCCGGCCAGGGCGGCACCCCAGATGCCCCACAGCAGCCACTGCCCCTTCGTGCCGGGCAGGAGCAGCATGGTCAGCGGGGTGTAGGTGCCCGCGATGATCAGGAAGATGTTGGCGTGATCCAGTCTGCGCAGGACGCCGTCCATGCGCGGACTCCAGTTGCCCCGGTGGTACAGGGCGCTGACGCCGAACAGCAGGCAGGCGGTCAGGGCGAAGATCCCGCAGGCGATACGGCCCCGCGTCGAGTCCGCGAGGGCGGTGAGCACCAGACCCGAGATGAGCACGGCCGGGAACATGCCGAGATGCAGCCAGCCCCGGAGTTTGGGCTTGATCTCTTGCGGCAGGGAGAGCGCCACGGGGTTACGGCCGGCGGCCGGCGAGTCCAGAGGCGCGTCGGAGGCGGACGCAGTCATGCACTGCATCGTACCTACGGAACCGTAGGTTGCGGATGAGTGCGGGCCCCGAAAGGGCCGAGAGTGGCCATCATCTCACGGCAGTTGACGCCGTGAGGGTGCGGTCAAGGAAGCGTCAAGCGAACCCAAAGTGCACGGTTGGCAACACTCCGACACGTGGCAATCCTCACTCCGCTCAAGTGTGAAGCCTTCTGGACAGATGGGCACTCGCGACGGATGATCAGATGAGTGCGGTCGGCACCGGATGAGCGCCAGGTCACCACCGAGAAGCATCCGGGCCGCAGCCCCCACGGGGCCTCCAAACAAAAAATCCCTCATTTAGGAGCAATCGTGGCGCGCGACATCGCGGCTCCCCCCGTCATCCCCACCCAGCACAAGGAACTGGTCTCGTGGGTGAACGAGATCGCAGAACTGACGCAGCCGGACAGCGTGGTCTGGTGTGACGGATCAGAGGCCGAGTACGAGCGCCTGTGCGAGGAGCTCGTCGAGAAGGGCACCTTCAAGAAGCTCGACCCGATCAAGCGCCCGAACTCCTACTACGCGGCCTCCGACCCGACCGACGTCGCGCGCGTCGAGGACCGCACCTTCATCTGCTCCGAGAAGGAAGAGGACGCGGGCCCCACCAACCACTGGAAGGCCCCCGCCGAGATGCGGGAGATCTTCGCCGGCGAGAAGGGCGTCTTCCGCGGCTCCATGAAGGGCCGGACGATGTACGTCGTCCCGTTCTGCATGGGCCCCCTCGGCTCGGACCTCTCCGCCATCGGCGTCGAGATCACCGACTCGGCCTACGTCGCCGTCTCGATGCGCACCATGACCCGGATGGGGCAGCCGGTCCTGGACGAGCTCGGCTCCGACGGCTTCTTCGTGAAGGCCGTCCACACCCTCGGCGCCCCCCTCGCGGAGGGCGAGGCGGACGTCCCGTGGCCGTGCAACTCCACGAAGTACATCTCGCACTTCCCCGAGAGCCGCGAGATCTGGTCCTACGGCTCCGGCTACGGCGGCAACGCCCTGCTCGGCAAGAAGTGCTACGCCCTGCGCATCGCGTCGGTGATGGCCCGCGACGAGGGCTGGCTCGCCGAGCACATGCTGATCCTCAAGCTCACGCCCCCGCAGGGTGAGTCGAAGTACGTCGCCGCCGCCTTCCCGAGCGCCTGCGGCAAGACCAACCTCGCCATGCTGGAGCCCACGATCTCCGGCTGGACCGTCGAGACCATCGGCGACGACATCGCCTGGATGCGGTTCGGCGAGGACGGCCGCCTCTACGCCATCAACCCCGAGGCCGGCTTCTTCGGCGTCGCGCCCGGCACCGGCGAGCACACCAACGCCAACGCGATGAAGACGCTGTGGGGCAACTCCGTCTTCACCAACGTCGCCCTCACCGACGACAACGACATCTGGTGGGAGGGCATGACGGAGGAGACTCCCGCCCACCTCACGGACTGGAAGGGCAACGACTGGACGCCGCGGTCCGAGGCGCCCGCCGCCCACCCCAACGCCCGCTTCACGGTGCCCGCCTCGCAGTGCCCGATCATCGCGCCCGAGTGGGAGGACCCCAAGGGCGTGCCGATCTCGGCGATCCTCTTCGGCGGACGGCGCGCCACCGCCGTACCGCTGGTGACCGAGTCCTTCGACTGGAACCACGGCGTGTTCCTGGGCGCCAACGTGGCCTCCGAGAAGACCGCGGCCGCCGAGGGCAAGGTCGGCGAGCTGCGCCGCGACCCCTTCGCCATGCTGCCGTTCTGCGGCTACAACATGGGCGACTACATGGGTCACTGGATCGACGTCGCCAAGGACAAGGACCAGACGAAGCTCCCGAAGATCTACTACGTCAACTGGTTCCGCAAGAACGACGAGGGCACGTTCGTCTGGCCCGGCTTCGGCGAGAACAGCCGTGTCCTGAAGTGGATCGTCGAGCGTCTCGACGGCAGGGCCGAGGGCGTCGAGACCCCGATCGGCGTGCTGCCGGCCAAGGGCGCGCTGGACACCAAGGGCCTCGAACTCTCCGAGTCCGACCTGGACTTCCTCCTCACCGTCGACAAGGAGGTCTGGCGCGAGGAGGCCGCCCTGGTCCCCGAGCACCTCAACACCTTCGGCGAGCACACCCCGAAGGAACTGTGGGACGAGTACCGGGCGCTGGTGCAGCGCCTGGGCTGAGGCCCGCCCGAAGACTCCGCGGCCGGCCCGGATATTGCCCTGACCAGTGATCGTCACGGCCGGCCGCGGTGACAGCCGACGAGGTTCCGTACAACGGCGTGCGGGGCTTGAGGCCTGTCGTCGGTCTCCCGTCCGCCCCGACGGGAGACCGACGACAGGCCTTCGTCTTTTTCCTCATCACCTCTGTGCGGACGGGGATTTCGCGGGACACTCGGGACATCCTGCAACGAACCCCGAAATGAGGTGAGCGGGGTGCGCACACCGGTCAGCGATCCCTTGAAGGTGGGGCCCTACCGCATCGTCGGACGGCTCGGGTCCGGCGGCATGGGCTGGGTATATCTCGGACGGTCGCCCGCCGGGCGCGAGGTGGCGGTGAAGGTGGTGCGCCCGGAGCTGGCGGCCGAGCCCGAGTTCCGGGAACGCTTCGCGCGCGAGGTCGCCGCCGCCCGGGTCGTCAGCGGCGCCTACACCGCGGCGGTGATCGACGCCGACACCGAGGCCGAACTGCCCTGGCTGGCCACGATGTACGTCCCCGGCCCCTCGCTCGCCGAGGCGGTCCGCACGGACGGGCCGCTGCCCGAGGACCAGGTACGCCGGCTCGGCGCGTTCCTCGTCGAGGCGCTCCAGGCCGTGCACGCGGCCGGAGTCGTGCACCGCGACCTCAAGCCGTCCAACGTGCTCCTCGCCTCCGACGGGCCGCGCGTCATCGACTTCGGGATCTCCCGCGTCGACGGGGCGCCCGGCCTCACCAAGGTCGGACTCATCGTCGGCACACCGCCGTTCATGTCCCCCGAGCAGATGAAGGGGGCGCGGGCCGGGCCGGAGAGCGATGTGTTCTCCCTCGGCGGAGTGCTGGTGTACGCGCTGTCGGGCCGCCCGCCGCACGGGGCGGGGGAATCGGTGCGCTACCAGGTCGTCTTCGGCGACCCCGACCTCGACGGCGTACCCCTTGCCCTGCGCCCGCTGATCGCGCGCTGCCTCGCCAAGCGGCCCGAGGAACGGCCGCGGCTGGACGCACTGCTGACCGAACTGCTGGAGGAGGCCCCGCAGTCGCCCTCGTGGCCGCCGCCCAAGGTACGGCGGACCATCGAGGTCCGCGTGGGCGAGCTGGCCGCGCGCCGCACCTCCGGTACGAGCGTGTCCGTGCCCTCCTGTCTGATGCTGCACGCCCAGGCGCTGCTGGACGCGGGACTGACCGACGCGATGGTCGCCCGGGCGGTGGGCCGTGGCACCGCCTGAATCCTCGACCGGCCCGGCCCATGAAATCGGCACGCACTGGCGGCAGTTGGTGCGGAACTGGGGAGCCGGCCGGAATTTCCACGCCGTGACCGACACCGATTCCGTGTCCCTGAAATTCGATCTCGAGGACACGGGACGCACGCTCACGGTCAGATTCATGACCACCAAACGGCTGCTCGTCGCCTTTGTCACGGACGGGAATTTCCTGCGCCATGACCAACTGGCGGTCGCCGCGGCGGCGTCGAACGCGTGGAATACCGAACAGTTGAATCCCATGCTCTCCGTGTGGGACGTCCGGGGGCCGCGGCCGTGTCTCGCAGGGGTGTGCGATCTGCCGCTGACCTGCCGGGTCACCCAAGCGGACTTCGATGCTTTGGCCAGTGATTGGGTGGAACGGGCGCGGCAGATGTTCACCCGTTGTCATGAGGTGTTCCAGTTGTAGAAGGGAATGGCGGGAAAGCGTAAAACCCTTTCGGGCACAGGCTTGTTGCCTCCACTATGGGCACGGGTCGTTTTCGGGCCACGGGGGTGCCCATGGGGCGAGTGCTGCGTGTCATCATTTTTTTCGGAATTCTGTTTGCCCTGCTGCCGGCCGTTCCCGCGGCGGGGACGGAGGACAAGTGCCAGGGCGACTTCTCCGCCCGGCTGAAGTGCTGGACGAGCCGGCTCGGCGACGATCCCGTCACCCTCACGCTCGACCGCGCGCTGTCGCTCGACGACACCGACAAGTCCCGCGAGGAGATCCTCGCCGGCATCGAGGGGCACACCGACAAGCTGGTGGTCCAGGTGCCGGCGGGTGTCTCCACCGGAGAGGGCGGCACCGTACTCCTCGTCCTGGCGGACCAGGAGCGCCGGCTCGTCGACCCGGACGCCAAAATCGACCGGCTGAAGCCGAGCACGCTCAAGGAGCTGAACCGCATCTGCAAGGTGCCGCGGAAGGCCCTGTGCGATCTCGTCGCGCAGAAGGAGGAGTCGGACCCGGTGTCCGGCACCCTGCTGATCGACAGGAGGCTCGTCACCGAGCACCCCGCCTACCTCGCGGGCTCCCCCGACGACGCGGGCGGCGACCCGGACGACTGGCTCCTCCCCGCCACCGCCACCGTCCTCGCCCTCCTCCTCGCCGCCCTCTTCCTCCTCGTACGCCGCACCCGCACGGCCCCCGCCTCCGCCTCCGGCCCGGCGCCCGCCGCCCGCAGCGCCGACGAGCCCACCCGCGCCCTGCGTACCACCCCGGCCCGCCCCGGCCGGCACCGCGCCCCGAGCGGTCCCACCCGGCCTGCCGTCGTCCGCACCGACCTGCACCCGCAGGGCTACGTCGAACTCGACCGCGTCCTGTACCGGGCCGTGTGGGCGGATCCCGGGCAGGCGCCGCCCGCGCCCGGCTCGCGCGTCGACGTCACCGACGCACCGGAGCCGGACTCCGACGTTCTGCACGCCTTTCCGCCCGCCGCCGGGCGCCACGCCCACGCCCGTTAGTCGTACCGCTCCACCAGGAGAAGCCCATGTCCAGCGAATACCCGCCCACGCTGCCGGCGGAGTACGCCGACATCGAGTTCGAGAACAACGCTCAGCGGCTGCCGCTGGTGCTGTGCCTCGACACGTCCAGCTCCATGGCGGGAGCGCCGATCCAGACGCTCAACAACGCGCTCGTGGAGTGGACGCGTGAACTGCACGACGACGTGGCCCTCAGCTACAGCGTCGAGGTCGCCGTCGTCACCTTCGGCGGACAGGGCGTCGCCGCCTGGCGGGGTCCGCAACCCCTCGCCCCCGGCGCCCCCGTGAGCCCCTTCGTGCCCGCGCACATGTTCCGCCCGCCGCAGCTCGGTGCCGCGGGCGTGACCCTCATGACGGAGGCACTGGAGCTGTCGATGCACATCGTCGCCGCCCGCAAGGCCGAACTGCGCGCCTCCGGACTCCAGTACTACCGCCCGCAGATCTGCCTGGTCACCGACGGCATCCCGACCGACGCCACCGGCCGCCGCACCGACTCCTGGCACCGGCTGGTCCCCGTACTCGCCGAGGAACAGCAGGCCCGCCGCTTCAGGCTGTACGCGATCGGCGTCGGCGGCATCACCGACACCGGCGAGCAGGTCCTGCGGGCGTTCGCCCCGAAGTTCAACGCCACCATCCACGGCTTCCCGTTCCGCGAACTGCTCCAGATGATGTCCGCCAGCGCCAACGCCGAGCAGAAGGGCGCCGGCGACGAGGTCTTCGAGAAGATCTTCAGCCAGTTCAAGACCCAGCGCCCCGCCTGGGAGAGCTGAGCGATGGGCAGGGCCGACTGGCGGATCCACGGCATGAGCGTCGAGGGCTACCGGCACCGCCGGGACGGTCTGCCCTGCCAGGACGCCTGCGCCCATGTCACGGAGGGACCGGTCGCCGTGCTCGCCGTCGCGGACGGCGCCGGCAGCCGGCCGCGCTCCGACGAGGGCTCGCGGCTCGCCGTGGAGCTGGCCGCCGAACACTTCGTACGACGGGCCGGCGAGGCCGTCCACAGTCCGCCCGGCAAGGCCGTGCACGACCTGCTCGCGGACGCCTTCCACGAGATCACCATGGCGTTCCTGGACACCACGGGCGCGGCGGCCGCCGACTTCGCGACCACCCTCACCGTTGTCGTCCTGGCCCCGGACTGGCTCGGCCATCTCACCGTCGGCGACGGTTTCGTCGTCCTGCGCGCCGGAGCCGAGGACGGCGAACCGCAGTTCCATGTGCTGCCGCAGGCCGCGGACGCCAGCGAGTACAGCAACGAGACGGTCTTCCTCACCTCGCCCGACGCGGCCCGCTGGATGCGCACCGACTGTGTGTGCGACCCGGGGATCGACGGCGTCCTGCTCTCCACCGACGGACTCGCCCAGGCCGCCCTCTCCCGCACCGGCGGCGGCACCCCGGCCCCCAACGCCTCCTTCGCCGACGCCGTCTTCCGCTCCCTCGACGGCCCCGGCCCGGTGTCCGACTCCGCGCACGACAACCTGGCCGCACTGCTCAGGTCGGACCGGCTGACCGCGCTCAACGCCGACGACAAGACACTGCTGCGAGCCGTGCGCAAGGCGCGGCCATGAGCGGCCGCGTCGTCCACCTGGACGGGAAACCGGTCGTCCTCGCCGAGCAGCCCCTGAAGGGCGGCGGACAGGCGGCCGTCTTCCCCGTCGAGGGCGACCACGGAACCGTCGTCAAGCTCTACCGCGACCCGCCGGGCCCCGACCAGGAGCGCCGACTGGCCCGCATGCTGACCATGTCCCCCCTCGCCGCCCGCCCCACCGACCGCTCCCAGCCGCCCGAACTGGCCTGGCCCACCGCGATGGCCCGCAGCCCCGAGGGCGCGTTCCTCGGCTACGCCATGCACCGGTTCGGCGAGCCCGAACACGTCCAGCTGGTCGGGCTGTTCACCCGCGCCCAGCGCCTGCGGCTCTTTCCCCAGGCGGACTGGCGCTTCCTGGTCGGTGTCTCCTGGAACCTCGCCTTCATGACCGCGCGCATGCACCACGACCACCTCGTCATCGGCGACTTCTCCAGCAGCAACGTCGTCGTCGACGCCAACGGCTTCGTGACCTTCCTCGACTGCGACTCCATCGCCTTCACCGACCCGGTGACGGGCGAGCCGTTCCCGTGTCTGATGCACACCACGGACTACTCGGCCCCGGAACGCCAAGCGGGCGGCCCCGCCACCCGCTCCAGCGACGACTTCGCCCTCGCCGTCCTCGTCTACCAGCTCCTCACCGCCGGCAACCACCCCTTCGGGGGCGTCCCGCACGAGAGCACCTCCGAGTCGACCGTCAAGGACAACATCGCCGCCAGCTGCTCCTACGTCGTCCGCCCCGAGCAGGTCGTCATCCCGCGCGGCACCATCGACCCGTCCGTCCTCCCGCCCGACCTGCTCACCCTCTCCCGCGCCGCCTTCGGCCCCGGCGTCCACGCCCCCGCCGCCCGCCCGCCGGCCGAGGCATGGCTGCGCGCCCTCGACCGGCAGCGCGCACAGATACGGGTGTGCCAGGCGCGTCCGCTGCACGCGTACGGCGCCCATCTGCCGGACTGCCCGTGGTGCGTAAGGGCGGTCCACACCGGCCACGACGTGTTCAACGGCCCCCGGCCGGTACCGCTGCCGCCCCCGCCACCGGTGCTGGCGCAGGAGGTGCCGACGGGTACCGGGTCCGGTGCGCTGAAGGTGGTGTACCTGCTGATCGCCCTGGTGCTGTTCATCGTGATCGTGGCCATCGCCCTGGAGAGCGGAGGCTAGTGCCGCGGCAGGCAACGTTTGCCCCGTCGCGACGCCCGGCACGCTCCCCCACTGCCTTGAGGGCGTGGGAGGGGCCCCCACTCGCCGCACCGGCCGAAAGCCCAAGTACGTCCAGTACGAGGGCTTCCGGCCGGCACGCCGAGAGCACGCTCCCCCACCCTCGAACCGCGCTTCGCACGGCTCGGGCGGGAGGGACCCCCACGACGCCGCTCCTTGACGGGCAAACGTTGCCTGCCGCGGCACTAGTTCGCCCGGTCCTCCAGATAGCGCGTGTGCGACTCCTGCCGCCGCGCCTCCGTCTCGCGCAGCGCCGCCGCCAGCCCCTCGGCCTCCCCCTGGAGGAGCGTGAGCTGCCGCTCCAGGTGCCGTTCCGGCGCCTCCTGGCCCGGTGCGAGACGCGTCCACCACCGGGTGCGTACGAAGGTGTCGACGGCCTCGGGAACGTCCTGCCGTACCGCCCGGGAGAGCGTGTGCACCCCCTCCGGATCGTGCGCGAGGAGCTCTGCCGACCAGCCCGGATCGAGCAACGCGCCGAGCAGCCCGGTGAGTTCGGTGAGACGGCCGGCCGCGGCGGGCGGCAGGTTGATCTCCGCCAGATACGCCTGGAGGGTCTCGAAGTCACCGCGCAGGGCGTCCAGCCGGGCGGAGGCGTCCGGGAAGTCCGGCAGCGGCGGCCGTTCCGGCGGGGCGATCAGCGCGCCCGCGCCGTACAGCCCCACGACGACGACGGGCCAGTACGGGCCCGCCACCCCCGCGAAGGTCAGCCCCAGCCCGGCGATCCCGCACACGCTGCCCGTGATGTTCTTCCGGGACTCGAGGTACTCACTGATAGCCACGGATCTCCTCGAAGGCGCCGTCCAGCGAGCCCTGCCGGGCGTCGAAGAGCCGGCCGCCGGTCAGTTCGGCGATGTGCTCCAGCTCCCCCCGGTCGGAGTCGCCGAAGAGGATGGGGAAGACGGGGATCTCCCGCTGCGCGGGGTCGAGCAGCGCGTGGAACCCCTCGAACTGCGCCGCGGTGCTGCCCGCCGTGTTCTCGCCGTCCGTCATCAGCACGATCGACGTGAACATGTCCCGGTCGGTGCGGAGTTCGTCGTACGCCTTCTCCAGCGAGGTGTAGATCGCGGTGTCCCCCTCGGCGGTGAGCGTGCCGATGTCCGCACGGACATCTGCGACGCCCGACCGGGGATCCGGACCCATCGCGTGCCGGCGCACGTCCTTCACCTGCGACCCGAACGGCATCAGGGTGACCTCCTCGCGGCCCCGGAAGCGGCCGCTGACGTGGGTGAGCGCCTTCTTCAGCTGCGCCAGCCGGTCGCCCTCCATCGAGCCGGAGGTGTCGAGGACGTACACGGTCTGCGAGGGACGGCGCAGCTCGTTGTCGTAGGAGTCGAGCAGTCCGTCGGCGACCGATCGGCTGCCCGGGAAGGGCAGTTCGCGCCGGCGGCTCTCGTCGAGGCCGGACGCGGGCGGCACCGAGGCGACGACCGGGCGGCGATGGGTGCGCTCGGTGATCTCGCGCTGCACCTTCGGTGTGCGCAGGGCATCCGCCAGCCGGCGGACGTCGTCCCGCCGCGCGGCGTCGGCCGAGGCGAGCGTGGAGAGCGGGTAGTCGGCGGTCACGACGCCGTCGCGGGGGCGGATCACGGTCAGGCCCGGGATGCCCTTCAGGACGGACTCGTAGTTGATGAGCGCGTCGACGTTCCCGCGCCGCTTGTACGCCGATGCCAGCCAGCCCGACGACCCCGAGGTCAGCTTCTGCCCCCGGAAGAACTCCTTCAGCCGGGGCGTCGCCTTCTCGACATCCGCGTCGGTGAGGGCGGACTGGGCCCCGGAGAGCGCCGAGGCCACGGAGATCAGCGCGGAGAAACCGGAGTTGGAGGAGCCCGGGTCGGTCATGCCGTACGTCAGTCCGTCGTCCCGCACGGCCTGCGCGACCCGCGCCCATGTGACGTCGTCGGGCTTCCCGCCCAGCTTCCGCAGGGCGGCCGGCCGTACGCCGAGGGCGACCGGGCTGGACATGACCGGGGTCTCCGACACCACCCTGCGGGCGGCCTCCGGACGCAGCCGCAGAGAATCGTTGGAGGACAGCCACACGGCCTGGTACCACTGGTCGGCCTCGCCCTTGGCGAGCACGTCCGCGGCTTCCAGGGTGCCCATGTAGAACAGCCGGACGTCGACACCGATGTCCGCGCCGACCCGTTCGACGATCGGTTCCATGTCGCGGAGTTCACTGGAGGCGAGGATCCAGAGGTGGCCGTCCGCCCGCCTCGTCTCCTTCTCGGCCGTACAGCCCGCTCCCGCGAGCAGGGCGACCACGGCGAGGACGAGGGCCAGTGCCCGTCTCATACGAGCCCCCCGTCGTCCAGCGTGCCCCGCGACCGGCTGCGCTCCAGGTACGCGGAGGCGTGCTGGAGTTCGGAGGTCAGGGACTCCACGGTCGACGCCATCACCTCGGTCGCCTGCACCTTGTAGGTGTCGATGGCGTCCAGGGTCCGGTAGATCTGCTGGAACGCCGACCGCAGGGTCTCCGCGCCCACGGCCGGGTCGGCGGCGATGCGCTGGATCTCCCCGCTCTGCGTGGCGAGCATCTCCGCGTTGCCCCGGATGAGGTCCTCGGTCGTGCCGCGCAACGCGTTGACCTGCTCGATGACCTTCTTCTGGTGGTCGAGCGCGGAGGCCAGCATCACGGAGATCCGCAGCGCCGACACCGTGGTCGTGGCCGCCCGGTCGACGCCCTTGATCAGCTCCTCGTTGTTGCGGCGTACGACGTCCATGGCGAGGTAGCCCTGGGCGCACACCGCGAGCTGGGTGAGCAGGTCCTGGTGCTTCTGCCGGACCGGGAAGAGCACGTCGGCGCGGAGCGAGTCGGCCGCCCCGGGGTCGCCGACCGCGGCGATGTGCCGCTCGACGGCCGTGTCCAGGGCCTCGGTGAGGACGACGTACTCCTGGAGCTTGCCCATGCTCTCCCACAGCCGGACCCGCTCGGTCTGCAACGCGGCGTTGTCCCGGCGCAGTTCGTCCTGCCCGCCGCGCAGCGAGCCCACGATTCTGTTGAGGGTCCCCTGCGCGGAGGAGTACTTGGCGATGTGGTCGCGGACCTTGTTGCCCCCGGGCAGCCGGGACAGGAACTTCCGCCCCTTGGCGGCCGGGAGGTCGCGCGGGTCCAGGTCCTCCACCACCCGCCGCAGTTCCACGAGCGAGCCCGCGACCTGCGACTGGGCGTCCCCGCCGGTGTCGGGCAGGCTGCGGATGGTCCGCTCCAGCATCCGGTTGGACTGCGCGGCCGCGGTACGCATCTCGCCGGCGCCGAGCCCGGTGATCTCACCGACCTTGCCCGCGAACTGGGGCGAGCGGGCGTCGAGGGCGGCGAGCCCCGCGACATAGTCGGCGGCCTTCTGTGCCATGCCGGCACGGACGCTCTCGTCGACGGGGACGAGCCCGCCGGCCTTCTCCCGCGGCACGGGTGCCACGGCCTCGGGCGGGGTGAGCGTGAAGACGTCGTCCCCGCTGAGGGTGTGCTGCCGACTGCTGTGCTGACTGGTGTTCTGGCTGGTGTTGTCGAAGCCGTTCATACGATCCCCCCGTTCATCCACGCGCCCGTCGCGCCAGCTCGTGCAGCACCGCGGAGGTGGGCACGGGCGCCTGGCGGACGCCGGTCAGTTCCCGCTGGAGATAGGTGCCGGCCGAGGTGAACCCGGCGGCCGCGCCCTGCGGACGGAACCCGTGCCGGACCTCCAGCTCGCGCAACCCGGGCTCCGAGGAGAGGAGTTCGGCGAGCGCCCGGCCGTTCTCGGTCAGCGGTACGACGGTGTGGTCGCTGTTGACCGTGGTGTCCGGGTAGAGGACGACCAGGTCGTCCGGCCGCTGCCCGTTCGCCAGGAGCGAGGCCACCTGCGACTCGTAGACGAGGACCAGCGGGTTGCCGGCCCCGCTGACGAAGTCCCGGAACGCCGCGTCCGTGCTGGTCTGCTGGGCGCCCTGCACACTGATCAGCTTGCGCAGCAGGGGAGTTGCCTTCCCGACCTCGGCGTCGCTCGCGACGACCTTGCCGCCGTTGCCGACATAGGAGGCGGCGGCCAGATAGAGGGCGCCGGAGTTGGAGGACTCCGGGTCGGTGCTGGCGAGGTAGAGCGTGCCGCTCAGCTCCCCGTACTTCGCGGCGCCCTTGAGCTGCTGCCAGGTGCGGTCCTCGCGGGCCGCGTCGAGGTAGGCGGCCATCCTGAGCGTGCCGCGGTGTTCGGCGTCCAGTGTGGCGAGCCCGTTGTCCGCGAGCACCTGGGCGGCGCTTTTGTGCGCCACGACGACGAGGGGCGAGTAGAAGGGGCGGGGGAGTGTCCCCGGCACCTTGTACTTCGCGGCGAGTTCGACGGCCGGCGCCTGACTGGAGGGAAGGGCGAAGTCGTACCCCTCGAGGTCGAGCCCTTCCATGGCCCAGGACCCGGAGGTCTCGGCCTTCACGGTGAGCCCCTTGGCGGCCAGGGCCTTCACCACATCAGGATCGGCGAAGAACTCCGCCTTCTCCGATCCGATCACTCCTCGCACGGTCTTCGTTGCCGTGCTCTTGTCCCCGCTGTCCCGGCCCGCTGCGACGGCTGCCACCACTCCGCCGATCAGCAACACCGCGAGGACGATTCCGATGATTCGTCTCACACAGCCAGACTGCTCGCGGAACCCAACATTCCCCGGCAGGAGGCATGAACGGGAGGTGTCATACCCACTCCAGTACTGCAACGCCGCCAGGGGCGCGGGGAACTGCGCGATCAACCACAACGAACCCGCAGCCGCAAGACGACACGAACCCCTACGGCGAAGAGGCGCCGCGGCTCAAGCCAACGCAGTGTGTGGCGCCTGGTCCGCGCGTCTCTGTGGGTGCACGCGGACCAGGGCCGTTCCAGGGATCAGCCGGCCGCGGTCAACTCACGCGGCTCAGCCAGCGCAGCGGCATGCGCATCCATGCGTTCCGCGGCCAGAATCGCCGCCGCCGTGTCCGCACGCGATGCCGCCACCACCAGCGCCCGCCCCGCCAGGGCATGCGCCCGTCGGTGCAGAGAAGTGAGCCGACCGTCGCCCCCGCCGGAGGCGCGGGCCGGCGTGCTGCCGTTCCGCAGCCGCGTCACCTGCTCGGCCAGCCGCTCCGCGGCCGCGTCGAGGTCGGCCGAGGGTGAAGCCGCACGCAGTTCGTCCGTCACCGCCAGCAGGGCCGCCAGATGCCCCGCGAGCTGGAACTCCAGCTCCTCCTCGCGGGTCCGGTGCGGAAAGTCGGACGCGGTGCCGGCCATCGTGCTGTGGACCGACTTGGTGCGGATCGGTTCGTACATGGGATGGCCTCCTGTGCTGTCAGGAAATCATCCTAGCTTAGATTCAGTCTAAAGTTGAGCGACGGTCGCGGATTCACCTACGGCTGGCTGTAGCCGTCCAGGAAGTTCCCGATCCGCGTCACCGCGTCCCGCAGATCACGGGCGGTCGGCAGCGTCACGACCCGGAAGTGATCGGGCTCGCTCCAGTTGAAGCCGGTGCCCTGGACGACCATGATCTTCTCGCGCCGCAGCAGGTCGAGGACCATCTGCCGGTCGTCCTTGATCTTGAAGACCTTGGGGTCGAGCCGCGGGAAGAGATAGAGCGCGCCCTTCGGCTTCACACAGCTCACGCCCGGGATCTGGGTCAGCAGCTCGTACGCCACGTCCCGCTGCTCGCGCAGTCGCCCGCCCGGCAGCACCAGGTCGTTGATCGTCTGGCGCCCGCTGAGCGCGGCCACGACTCCGTGCTGACCCGGCATGTTCGCGCACAGGCGCATGTTCGCGAGGATGGTGAGGCCCTCGATGTAGGAGTCCGCGTGCGCGCGCGGGCCGGAGATCGACATCCAGCCGACCCGGTAGCCCGCGACCCGGTACGCCTTCGACATGCCGTTGAAGGTGAGGGTGAGCAGGTCGGGGGCGACGGCCGAGGTCGGGGTGTGCGTGGCGCCGTCATAGAGGATCTTGTCGTAGATCTCGTCCGAGCAGACCAGCAGGTTGTGGCGGCGGGCGATGTCGGTCAGGCCCCGGAGCATCGCCTCGTCGTAGACCGCGCCCGTGGGGTTGTTCGGGTTGATGATCACGATCGCCTTGGTGCGGTCGGTGACCTTCCGCTCGATGTCCGCGAGGTCCGGCATCCAGTCGGACTGCTCGTCGCAGCGGTAGTGCACGGCGGTGCCGCCGGAGAGGGAGACGGCGGCGGTCCACAGCGGGTAGTCCGGGGACGGGACGAGGACCTCGTCGCCGTCGTCCAGCAGGGCCTGCATCGCCATCACGATGAGCTCGGAGACGCCGTTGCCGACGAAGACGTGCTCGACGTCGGTCTCGATGCCGAGGGTCTGGTTGTGCATGACGACGGCGCGGCGCGCGGCGAGCAGACCCTTCGCGTCGCCGTACCCATGGGCCGAGGACACGTTGCGGAGGATGTCCTCGAGGATCTCCGGCGGGCACTCGAAGCCGAAGGCGGCCGGGTTTCCGGTGTTCAGCTTGAGGATGCGGTGGCCCGCCGCCTCAAGCCGCATGGCCTCCTCGAGAACCGGGCCCCGGATCTCGTAACAGACGTTGGCGAGCTTGGTCGACTGGATCACCTGCATGTCAGGGAGCTTACGGCGGGGTAACGCTCCGTGGGTCGTGTTTTCCACCACGCGAGACGGAGCGGTTTGGGTGGTTATCGCCGGTGGCTGTCCCAGGGGCCCCGCCCGTCCCTACAATCCGCGGCCATGTCCAGCCCAGACGAGTACGGAAACGGGAGACACCGCGCGAGCGACCCCCAGGTCCCGCCGAACGTGTACCACCCGCGGACCGAGCCGCCTCCGCCGTACGAGGAGTACGCCGACCCGGCCGTCGCGCACGGCTGGCAGAACGCGTACGACGAGACGGCAGAGCTGCCGCGGATCCCGTCCCGGCGCTCCCGTACCGGCTCCCGCCGCAAGCCGAGCCCCTGGCGCTCGCGGCGGATGGCGGTCGCGGCCGGTGCGGTGGGTGCCGTGTCGGCGGCCGCGCTGATCGCCGGGTTCGGCTTCTCGGGGGGCGGGTCGGCGCCGGGTGACGCCGAGGGCAAGCACGGCCGTACGGGACCGTCGGCGGCCGACGGCTCCACGGAGCCCGGCGAGGCCGGCACCGCGACCGGCTCGGACGGGACCGGGTCGCCGGACGCGGGCGCGTCCTCGTCTTCGCCCTCCTCCGAGGCTGCCGTCTCCAGTGCCTCCCCGTCGGCTTCGGCGGAGACGTCGAAGGGCGCGAAGGACGCGACGGAGTCGGGGCAGCCCTCGGGTGCCTCCACCACCCCGTCGCCGACCGCGACCGCGAGCCAGTCCGCCCCGGGCAACGCCAGCGGCAAGGGGCGCGGACAGGGGAGCACGAAAGGGCCCAAGTAGCCGTCGTACTGGGTAGGTTGCCCTTGCCGGACGTGGGGTGTCCGTTCCGGCCAGGTCGCGTGATCAGGCTTGACACAACTTCTTGCCCGATTGCCCACCCCTCTTCACAATGCGCATGACAAACTCACGGACGGCCGGAAGATTTCCGGTCGTCCAAGTCGCAAGAGGGGACCCCCACATGAGAAAGCCTCTCGTCGCCGCACTCAGTGTCCTGGCGCTCGCCGGGATGGGTACGGCACCCGCGGTCGCCGCCGAACCCGCGGCCGCGGGCGTCGGCAAGAGCGTGGACACGGACACGGTCACGTCGGTCGTGCACGACCTGGTCACGTCCACCACGGCGGCCGTCAACCAGGCCACCTCGCCGTCGCCCACGCTCCAGGCCGTCACGCTCGCCGGGACCGTCTCGCTCAGCAACTGTTCCGGTTCGGTCATCCGCTTCCCGAACTCCCTGGACACCGACCCGGCCCTGGTGCTCAGCAACGGCCACTGCCTGACCTCCGGTTTCCCGGCGCCCGGCCAGGTCATCACCAACCAGGCCTCCACCCGGACCTTCGGTCTGCTCAACTCCTCCGGCTCCCGGGTCGCGACGCTGCGCGCGAGCAAGCTCGCCTACGCGACGATGACCGACACGGACGTCTCGATCTACCAGCTCACCAGCACGTACGCGACGATCAAGAGCTCGTACAACATCTCCCCGCTGACCGTCCAGGACACCCACCCGACCGCCGGCACCGCCATCACCGTGGCCTCCGGCTACTGGAAGACGCTCTACAACTGCAACATCGACGGGTTCGCCTACCGTCTGAAGGAGGGTGACTGGACCTGGAAGGACTCGGTCCGTTACACCTCCGCCTGCAACACCATCGGCGGCACCTCCGGCTCGCCGGTGATCGACCAGGCCACCGGCAAGGTCGTCGCCGTCAACAACACCGGCAACGAGGACGGCGAGTCCTGCACGGTCAACAACCCGTGCGAGGTCAGCGAGAGCGGCACCGTCACCGTCCGCCAGGGCATCAACTACGCCCAGGAGATCTACAACATCCCGGCCTGCTTCACGACCCGCAACCAGCTGAACCTGAGCGCGAGCACCTGCACGCTGCCCAAGCCGTAGTCATGCACGGGTGGCGTTCCGTCGTACGGGACTACGACGGATCGCCCGCCCCGCCAGTACGTCCGTCCGTCGGCCGTCCTCGATCACGAACCGGCCGTCGATCAGGACGTGCGGGATGCCTGTCGGGAGCGTACGGGGGTTCTCGTACGTCGACCCCGCCGCCACCGTCGCCGGATCGAAGAGCACCAGGTCGGCCCGGTACCCCTCGCGCACCAGCCCGCGGTCCGGCAGGCGCAGTCGTGCCGCCGGGCGGCCGGTCAGATGGGCCACGCACTCCTCCAGGGACAGCACGCCCAACTCCCTGACGTACCGGCCGAGATAGTGCGGGAAGGTGCCGTACGCGCGCGGGTGCGGCTTCGTTCCTTGCAGGATGCCGTCCGAGCCGCCGGTGTGGGCCGGGTGGCGCATGATCTGCCGGACGTTCTCCTCGTGGCCCACGTGCTGGAGGATCGTCGTCCCGAGCCGGTCCCGCAGGAGCAGGCGGCGCGCGGTCGTCCAGGGGGTCTCGCCGCGTGACTCGGCGGACTGCCGGACCGTACGGCCGACGAAGTCGCCCAGTGCCGGATCGCCGACCCCCGAGATCTCGATCGTGTCCCACTCGATGGGCACCCCGTGGCAGCCGTCCGCGCCGATGACCTCCAGGTGGTGCCGGATCCGCTCGGCCGTCCCGTCGTCCGCGAGCCGCTCCAGGATCCGCTCCGGTCCGCCCTCGCTCGCCCAACTCGGCAGCATCGCCACGAGGGTGGTGCAGCCGGGGGTGTAGGGGTATGTGTCGAGGCTGATGTCGGCGCCCTGCGCGAGCGCGTCGTCGAGAAGAGCCAGCAGCTCGGGCGCCCGGCCCTTGTTCACGCCGAAGTTCATGGTGGCGTGGGCGAGATGGAGGGGGCAGCCCGCCTCCTGGGTCAGGGCGACCATCTCCTCGTACGCCTCAAGGGCCCCGGCCCCGTACGAGCGGTGGTGCGGACAGTAGTAGCCGCCGTACGACGCCACCACCCGGCACAGCTCGGTGAGTTCGGCGTCCTTGGCGTACATGCCGGGCGTGTAGGTGAGCCCCGACGACATGCCGACCGCGCCCTGCTCCATGCCCTCGGCGACCAACTGCCGCATCCGGTCGAGCTCTTCAGGGGTCGCTTCCCGGTCCTCCCAGCCGACGGCCAGCATGCGGACGGTGCCCTGGGGGATCAGATAGGCCGCGTTGACGGCGATGCCCCGGCCTTCGAAACCGAAGTCCAGGCGGTCGAGGTACTCGCCCACCGAACGCCAGTCGAAGTCGATGTCGTCGCCGTACCCGTTCCAGCCGGTGATGGCCCGGCGGACCTCCGCGAGGGTGCGGTCGTCGACGGGAGCGTACGACAGCCCGTCCTGGCCGAGGACTTCGAGCGTGACCCCCTGCGCGGCCTTGGCGCTGTGGTCGGGGTCGCGCAGGAGAGCGAGGTCGCTGTGGGCGTGCATGTCGATGAAGCCGGGGGAGAGGACGAGCCCCTCCGCGTCCAGCTTGCGTCGGGCCATGGGACGTTGACAGCCCGCGTCGGCCGCCTCCTTGACGATCGAGACGATCCGGCCGCCGTCGATCACGACGTCCGCGCGGTACGACGGCCCACCGCTGCCGTCCACGACGTCCGCGTCCCGGATGACGAGCTCTTCCATCGGCGACAGCCCCCTCAGAAGCAGGTTCAGAAGTAGGTACGGATGTAGTCGACGACCGTGCCGTCCGCCTCGACGACCGGAATCAGCTGCCACTTGTCGAAGGACGTGCACGGATGGGACAGCCCCAGGCCGAGCCAGTCACCGACCTCCAGATCGGCCTCGGCCCCGGTGCGCAGCCAGGCGTGCTGGTCGGACAGGCCGGTCACCTCGATGCCGTCCGCGGGACGTTCGGCCCCCTCCCGCCGTACGACCTGGGCGAACGGCAGATGGAGGTCGTAGGCCGCGTCCCGCTTGCCCGCGTTGGCGAAGGCCTGCTCGGGGGAGGGCCGGGAGACGACCTGCGTCCACAGCCGGAACGCCGGTTCCAGGGCGCCCTCCTCCGGGACCCGGTTGAAGGGGGTGATCTTCCGGTAGTGGCCGTCGTCGTGCGAGACGTACGCGCCGGAGCGCAGCAACTTCAGTACCGGAAGGGAGAGTTCGGGGATCTCCGCGAACACGTCGGCGACGGCGTCGAACCAGGCGCTGCCGCCCGCGCTGACGACGACCTCGTCCGTGCCGCCGAACCGCCCGTCCTTGTCGAACGCGACCGCGAGGGAGACCAGCCGCCGCAGCCAGGCGTGCACACGCTCGGGGTCGGCGTCCGGGACCTCCCCCTCGTACCCGGCGACACCGACGAGCCGCAGGGTCGGTACGGCGGCCACGGCGTCGGCGACAGCGGCGCACTCGGCCTCCGTGCGGACCCCGGTACGGGCGCCGTCACCGGCGGCGAGCTCGACGACCACGTCGAGGGGGCGGCCGGCTCCGCGCAGGGCCGCGTCCATGAGTTCGACGCCGCGTACGGAGTCGACGTAGCAGATGAGTCGGAAGCCGGGGTCGGAGTCGAGCTCGGCGGAGATCCACCGGAGCGCGGCCGGGTCGACGAGTTCGTTGGCGAGGAAGACGCGTTGCGTGCCGAAGGCCCGGGCGACGCGGACCTGGTGCGGCACGGCGAGGGTGATGCCCCACGCCCCGTGCTCGATCTGGCGCTGGAAAAGCTGGGGTGCCATGGAGGTCTTGCCGTGCGGGGCGAACGCGAGTCCGTGCCGTTCGGAGTAGGTCTCCATGAGCCGCAGATTGTGCTCCAGGCGCTCGGCGGAGAGGGCCAGGACGGGGGTCGTGAAGCCGTCGGTGAAGAGGTTGCGGCGCTGGGCGGCGAGCTCGGCGACGGTGAGGCCGTCGGCGTCCGGGGGGAGGCCCTTGAAGCGGTGATCGACACGGTCCTCTGCCAGGCGGGCGAGCGCTTCGGAGGGGCTGTCGGCTGTCATGGAGCCTCCCTGATCTGGTGCGTTGCGCTTGCTGCAACGTCCATTGCGTATATCGCTTACTGCTGTCTAACATCTCGGCCAACGCAGGGTCAATGGACCCCCATGACCGAGACCGAGGAGCTACGACCATCGTGACCAACGCCCCCGACATCGTGGATGTCGTCGCGCTCGGCGAGTCCATGGTCACGTTCCTGCCCAGTCGGCCCGGCCCTCTCGCCGATGTGCCGTCGTTCGAGCGGGGGATCGGCGGGGCCGAGTCGAACCTGGCCTGCGGGCTGGCCGCCGCGGGGCACTCCGTGCGGTGGGTGAGCCGGGTGGGCGCGGACGGCTTCGGTGACCATCTGGTGGCGACGGTCGGTTCGTACGGCGTGGACGTGTCGGCCGTACGCCGTGATCCGGCGCGGCCGACGGGCGTGTACTTCCGTACGGCGGGGGAGCGGGGTACGGACGCGCACGAGGTCGCCTACTACCGGGCGGGGTCGGCGGCGTCGGCGATGTCTGCGCAGAACGTGGATCTGGAGGCGGTGCGGGCGGGGCGGGTGCTGCATCTGACGGGCATCACCGCGGCGTTGTCCGAGGACTGCCGGGGGTTGCTGCACGAGCTGACGGCTCCTGGCGCGGGGCGCCCCCTGATCTCCTTCGACGTGAACCACCGGCCCGACCTGTGGCGGGACGCCGAGGGGGCGGGGGTGGTGCGGGAACTGGCACGCCGGGCGGATGTGGTGTTCGTGGGGGAGGACGAGGCGGAGGAGGCGTGGGGGGTGACGGGCGGACCTGAGGCGATCCGGGAGTTGCTGCCGGAGCCGGGCGTGCTGGTGGTGAAGCAAGGGGCCAAGGGGGCCGCGGCATTCGTGTCGGCTGCGGGCCGGAGGGGGCTGGTCGCGCGGTTCCCCGCGCCCCTGGGGGCGGGTGGCGGGCCGGGGTCCCAAGGTGAGGTTTCCTTGTCCGCGCAGGGTGCGGGTAGTTGTGGCGCTGCGGGCCGGTGGGGGCTGGTCGCGCAGTTCCCCGCGCCCCTGAGGTCGGGCACCGACCCGGAGTCACAAGGCGAGGCTTCCTCGCCCACCTTTGTTCCCGCCCTCGACGTCGACGTCGTGGCCACCACCGGTGCCGGGGACGCCTTTGCTGCCGGGTTTCTCTCCGGCATGCTGCGAGGTCTCTCCGTGAAGGCCTGTCTCCGGGCCGCACATCTCCATGCTGCCGCCACCCTCACCACCCGCGGTGACCTCGCCGTACCCCCCGCCCGCGACACCCTCGACCGTCTGGCGGCCGTGGACGACGGCACCTGGGGGACACTTCGACTCGGCCCCGGCTGGACGCAAGCCGTGCAGGCCCCGGAGGAGGTACGCATTCCATGAGCCAGACCGTCGACCGCGCGCTCAGCATCCTGCCGTTGCTCGCAGAAGGTCCCGCAGACCTGGGGCAGGTCGCCGACCGCCTCGGCGTCCACAAGTCCACGGCACTGCGGCTCCTGCGCACGCTCCACGAACACGGCATGGTCTACCGCCAGTCCGACCAGCGCTACCGCCTCGGCGCCCGCCTCATCGCGCTGGCCCAGGAGGCGATGGAGAACCTGGACATCCGCGAGATCGCCCACCCCCACCTCGTACGCCTCAACGAGCAGTGCGGCCACACCGTCCACCTCGCCGTGTACGAGGAGGAGGAAGTCCTCTACATCGACAAGGTCGAGAGCCGCTACCCGGTCAGGATGTACTCCCGGATCGGCAAACCCGTCGCGATCACCGTCGCGGCCGTGGCCAAGCTGCTCCTCGCCGATCTCCACGAGTCCGAGCGCCGCACCCTCGCGGACAAGCTCGAGTACCCCATGTACACGTCCCGTTCGACCCCCAACGCACCCGCTTTCCTCAAGGAGTTGGATCGCGTGCGCGAACAGGGCTGGGCCACCGACCTCGGTGGCCACGAGGAGTCCATCAACTGCGTCGCCGCACCGATCCGCGGCGCCGACGGCAGGGTCGTGGCCGCGATGTCGGTCTCCGCCCCGAACGTCGTCGTCACCGCCGACGAACTCCTCACCCTGCTCCCGCTGGTCCGCCGTACCGCGGACACCGTCAGCGGCGAGTACTCCGGCAGAACTCCCGTCAAGGAAGCCACCTCATGACCGAGAAGACCGAGAAGGCCGAGAAGGTCGCGCTCACCCCCAGGACCCACACCACGCCGCCCGCGAAGTTCTCGCACGGTGTGCGCAAGGGCAACATCCTCCAGGTCGCCGGCCAGGTCGGCTTCCTCCCCGCCGAGGAGGGCAAGCCCCCGACGCCCGCCGGCCCCACCCTGCGCGAGCAGACCCTGCAGACCCTCGCCAACGTCAAGGCGATCCTGGAGGAGGGCGGTGCAAGCTGGGACGACGTGATGATGATCCGCGTCTACCTCACGGACGTCGACCACTTCGCCGAGATGAACGGCATCTACAACACCTACTTCGAGGAGCAGGGCCTCACCGCGCCCCCGGCCGCCCGCACGACGGTCTACGTCGGCCTCCCCGCCGGACTCCTCATCGAGATCGACGCGCTCGCCGTACTCGGCTGAGCCCGCACCCCCTCAACTCCCGCACGCCGTAAGCGGACGGCATGGCCCCCGACGGGTGGCCATGCCGCGATACCCCCTGCCCGAAAGCTGTATGCACTCAAGCAGAGGACCCCCATGTCCCAACCGCTCGCCGCAACCACCGAAGCTCCCCCGCACACAGGTGGTCTGCTCCTCCTCATCGACGGCACGGCCGGTCTGCTGACCGTCGCCGCCATCGGCATTGCCCTCCTCCTCTTCCTGATCATCAAGGTCAGACTCCAGCCGTTCGTCGCCCTCCTCGCCGTCTCCATAGCCGTCGGCCTCCTCGCGGGCCTCTCGGTCACCGAACTCTTCGGCACGGTCCAGCGCTCCGACGCCGTCTCCACCATCGAGTCCGGCATGGGCGGCATCCTCGGCCATGTCGCGATCATCATCGGCCTGGGCACGATGCTCGGCGCGATCCTCGAAGTCAGCGGCGGCGCCGAGGTGTTGGCGTCCCGCCTCCTCAACCTCTTCGGTGAGAAGAGGGCGCCCCTCGCCATGGGCCTCACCGGCCTCATCTTCGGCATCCCCGTCTTCTTCGACGTGGGCATCTTCGTCCTCGCCCCGATCGTGTACGCGGCGGCGAAGCGCAGCGGCAGGTCGATCCTGCTCTACTGCCTCCCCCTCCTGGCCGGTCTGTCGATGACCCACGCCTTCCTGCCCCCGCACCCCGGACCGGTGGCCGCGGCCGGACTGCTCCACGTGGACCTCGGCTGGGTCATCCTGATGGGCGTGGTCTGCGGCATCCCGGCGGTACTGGCCGCCTGGGCGTACTCCGCGTGGATCGGCCGGCGCATCTTCGTGGCCGTACCGCAGGACATGGTGGAAGCGGCCGCGGAGGCCAGGCTCGCGGTCGTCAACGAGCAGCGCGAGCAGGGCGTGGAGCCCCGCGAGGACCCGGTCCCGCTGGGCACGGTCCTCGGCATCATCGGCACCCCGCTGGTTCTGATCCTCGCCGCCACCTTCTCCTCGATCGCCCTGGACCCCTCCACGGGCCGCTCGGTGATCGAGTTCTTCGGCAGCCCCTTCGTCGCCCTGACGATCGCGCTGCTCCTCGCGTACTACCTCCTGGGCCTGAGGCGCGGCTGGTCCCGCAAGTCCCTGGAGACCGTCTCGACGGCCTCGCTCAAGCCGGTCGGCAACATCCTGCTTGTCGTGGGTGCGGGCGGGGTCTTCGGTGCGATCCTCAAGGCGAGCGGTGTGGCCCAGGCGCTCTCGGACACCTTCAACGACGTGGGCCTCCCGGTGATCGTCCTGTCGTACCTGATCTCGGTGGTCCTGCGGGTGGCCCAGGGCTCGGCGACGGTGGCGATCGTGACGACGGCGGGCATCGTGGCGCCCCTGCTCTCGGCGGGCGGCCACTCCCAGGCCTTCGTGGCCCTGGTCATCATGGCCATCTCGGCGGGCTCGATCTTCGCCTCGCATGTGAACGACGGAGGCTTCTGGATGGTGGCCAAGTACTTCGGCATCAGCGAGCGGGACACGCTGAAGACCTGGACGGTCCTGGAGACGGTCCTGTCGGTGGTCGGCTTCGTGATGGCGGCCGTGCTCAGCCTGATCGTGTAGGCGGGAGACGGTGATCGACGGATCTGTCCCCCCACCGGCGGTACATGCGCATGTTGCCGGTGCGTCGGTGGGGGACAGATCCGCCGATTCGGCATTCCCAGCAGCCGACCTCGGCCCCCGGCGCCCCACGGCACAGCTTCGTCCGCCATACTTCCCGCTGTGGAGCAGCGCATAGGTTCGAGCAGCAAGCCCCTGGAAGGCGCCGGGTTCGACCCGGCCTTCATCCCCGGGCTGACCTCACCCGTGTCCGGCGAGCCCGAGGACGTCGAGCCGGAGGACGCCGAGGAGCCCCTCGCGGAGGAGGTGTCCCTCACGAAGAAGGAGGCCGCCGACACCGAGGAGGAACCCACTCCCGACGAGCCGGAGGCGGACGCGGCGGACGGCCCTGTCTTCGAGGCGTCCGACCGCCGCGCGAAGATCGTCGCCGACGCCAAGGGCGTGCGCCTGAGCCTCGACGAGGAGCGGTGCGAGTTCCGCTGGGACGAGATCGGCGCGGTCGAGACCGAGACGCCGCGCTTCGGCAAGCGGTACACGATCACCGTGCACACCCCGGACCGGCGCTGGTACCCGATCGAGATCGAGGCCACGTCGCGGGCGCGTTTCCAGGAGTGGGACGAGCAGCTGGACGCCGTCCTCGACGCCTACTTCGAAGACGACGCCGACGCCGCCGCCGACAAGACCGAGGACGACTAGTCACCCACCCAGGGGCGCGGGGAACTGCGCGACCGGCCATCACCGGCCCGCAGCTCCCCGCCGACCCGTCCACCTCTAACTGCAGTACTGCGTCTCCTTGCCGATGGACCGGTACATACAGTCGGAGTTCTCCAGCAGCTGGAGCACGGCGTCCCGGTTGCGCGCGGTCTCGGCCGCGATCACCTCGTCGGGCGGGTAGAAGCCGCCTCCGGAGCTCGACGAGGGGTACATCTCGAAGGTGTACGCGAAGATCTTCTGGCTGCCCCACAGCCAGTCGTCGATCGATCCGTCGGTGATGTACAGGTCGCTGGACTGCTCGGGCGTGTAGCCGTTGCTCGCGGCCATCTTCCCGCCGACCGTCGCGAAGGCGTTGCGGTCGTCGGCCGTCATGCCGGTGGCCGTGTTCGCCGTCGTGTAGCCGTAGGGCCACAGGACCAGTTCGCTGTACGTGTGGAAGTCGATGCCGGCCTTGATCTGCTGCACGCCGCCGACGACCCGGCTGCGGACGAAGTTGGCGACGACCTTGACCTCGGGCGCCGACTCGGCCGCCGGGCCGCGGTATGTCTCCGAGGAGGTCGATCCGGACGAGCCGCCGCAGCAGCCCCACCGGTAGGCCCAGTTGCGGTTGAGGTCGGTACCGACGTACGAGGAACCTGAGTTGGGCTGGCGGTTCTTGCGCCAGGAGCGGTAGGAGCCGGTCGCGACGTCGTACTCGCCGCCGTCGGGGTTGAGGTCCGGGACGATCCAGATCTCGCGGTTGTCGACCATGTTGGTCACGCGGGAGTCGGTGCCGTAGTCCGAGGTCAGCTCGTTGAGCAGATAGAGCGCCATCTCGACGGTGAGGTGCTCACGGGCGTGCTGGTGGTGGGTGAACAGCACCTCGGGCTCGGACTCGTCGGTCGCCACGTTGTCGCTGATCTTGATGGCGACGATGTTCCGGCCCTGGTACGAGGTGCCGATCACGCGGGTGCTCGCGATGGACGAGTGGGCGGAGACGACCGAGTTGATCTCGCTCGTCATCTCCGCGTAGTTGTGGTACCTCGAGTCGGCCGAGGGGAAGTCGAGGATTCCGACCTCGCCGTCCTCGGCGGAGGACCGGTCGGGGACCGCGCCGAGCGCCGTGATGTCGTAGCCCTGAGCCCGCAGTCTCTTGATCTGGTCGGCGCGGCCGGAGATCACGACACCGTGGTCGTCCACCTCGTCGATGGCCACGCCGGCCTGCTGGAGGGCCGTGCGTTCCTTGACCGTGGCGTGCGTGTGGACCTCGTACTGGCGGATGGTGTCCGCCGAGGGAGCCGCCTTGGCGGTGCTGTCGGCACTGGCGCCCGGGGAGAGGGGTGCCGCGAGCGCGAGGGCGAGGAGGGCGGCGAACACAGCGGTACGTCTTCCGCCGCGGGCGCCTGAGCCTCGTATGCGAAGTCGCATGAAGTCTCCTAGTTTCTCCAGGGATTCCGGGGTCTCCGGGCCTGGAGCAAGTGGGGATACAGGTGACTCACAGGTGCGGGTGCGGCGCTCATCGTGCGCCTATGGCATGAGCAGGTCAAGAGTCAATAAAGGCGCGGTGGCCGGAACCCGGCGGCCGTGGCCCGATCCCGAACTGATGTCCTTAGGTAGTGAATCGGGTATTCCTCCCCGTTTGTGTCACGGTCGCGGCGGACATCCTGCTCCCATGCTGCAACTCTCCGGGAGCCGCCCCCCGGGCCCCGATCCTCGGTACGCCTCGTGCCTCCAACCCCCCTTGGGGGCAGGCCATCTGAGCGTCGAGTACACCCCCCGTCCAGCCGCCGTCCGCGAGGCCCGCGCCACGGTCCGCCGACAACTGGAGAGGTGGGGGCTCGCGGACCAGGAGGACCTGGTGGACACGGCCGAGCTGCTCGTCAGTGAACTCGCCACCAACGCCCTGCTGCGCCCCCACAGTCCGAACGACGCGGGAGGTACCCCCACCGCGAGCAGCTTCCGGCTCACCCTCTCCGCCTCGCACGGCGTGCTGCGCTGCGAGGTCGCCGATGTCGGCCGCCGCACTCCCCAGGCGGGCACCGCGGAGAGCGGCCGGGGGATGTTCCTGGTGGATGCGCTCGCCCGGCGCTGGGGCTGCCATCAGGACGGGCCGGGCAAGACCGTGTGGTTCGAGCTCGGCACGTGCGGGTCCGACGACTGTGGTCGGCGAGAGCTGTTGTGACGTCGAGTACGCGCATCAGGTGAAGATCCACGCAGGCCCTCTTGCCGGGCAGGCCGCTTTGGGCTTTCTTGACCTGCATGGCGGACACCACGGGCAACCCCACGGACACCCAGGCATCATCCGGCAACTCCCGACCTCGTAAGTCCAGTTGGAAGTACATCGGACCCGGCATCGTCGTCGCGGCCACCGGCGTCGGCGCCGGCGACCTGGTCGCGACCCTCATCGCGGGCAGCAACTTCGGCTACACGCTCCTGTGGGCCGCCGTCATCGGCTGCCTCGTCAAGATCTCCCTCGCCGAAGCCGCCGGCCGCTGGCATCTGTCCACCGGCCGCACCCTCTTCGACGGCTGGGCAAGCCTGGGCCGCTGGACCTCGTGGTTCTTCGTCGCCTACGTGGTGATCTGGGGCTTCGTCTACGGCGCCGCCGCGATGTCGTCCAGCGCGCTCCCGCTCCAGGCGCTGTTCCCGGACGTGATGGACCTCAAGTGGTGGGCGGTCGCCTGCGGTCTGACCGGCCTCGTCTTCGTCTGGTTCAACAAGTACGAGGTCTTCGAGAAGGTCATGACGGTCCTGGTGGGCGTCATGTTCGTGGTCACGGTCTACCTGGCCGTCCGCGTCACCCCGAACCTGGGCGACGCCTTCGCGGGACTGCTGCCCGTCCTCCCCGACGAGAAGGACTCGATCCTCAACACCCTCGGCCTCATCGGCGGCGTCGGCGGCACCATCACCCTCGCCGCGTACGGCTACTGGGTCAACGCCAAGGGCTGGACCAACACCGGCTGGATGAAGGTCATGCGGCTCGACAACCGCGTCGCCTACGCCACCACCGGCATCTTCGTCATCTCCATGCTGTTCGTCGGCGCCGAGATGCTGCACTCGGCGAACATCGCCATCGCCAGTGGCGACAAGGGGCTCATCCAGCTCAGCGACATCCTGGAGGACAAGTACGGCTCGGCGACCGCCAAGTTCTTCCTCATCGGCTTCTTCGCCACCTCGTACACCTCCCTGATCGGCGTCTGGCACGGCGTGAGCCTGATGTTCGCCGACTTCGTCGCCCGCTTCCGCGACAAGGGCGAGGGCAAGGGGACGGGCGAGGAGGTCGCCTCCGGTGCGCGCGAACGCTCCTGGCCCTTCCGCGCGTACCTGCTGTGGCTGACCTTCCCGCCCATCGTCCTGCTCTTCCAGGGCCAGCCCTTCCGCCTGATCATCCTCTACGGCGTCCTGGGCGCGGCCTTCCTTCCCTTCCTGGCCGGCACGCTGATCTGGCTCCTCAACTCCTCGCGTACACCGGCCGAATGGCGCAACGGCCTGATCAGCAACGGGATGCTGGTGATCGCCGGACTGCTGTTCCTGGTGCTGTGCGTGAAGCAGATCTGGGATCAGCCCTGGTCGGAGTTCTTCTGACCGGTCTGCGACTCCTCCCGGCTCGGCCCCCACTTCGAGCTGAGCGCGATCTTCTTGAGCTGCTCCATCGTCAGGGCGGGCTTGTCACGGCTCGGCGCGTCGTGCGGCCCGCCCGCGTTGAGGGCGCTGATCACGACCCGCAGCCCGTTGATCCGCACCGTGTCGACGGTCCACCTGACCGTGCCCGAGACGTCCTTGTCACCGGCGTCCTCGCGGGTGACGAGCATCGTGCCGTCGCCGACCTCCTCGGCGCCCTGGAAGATGCTCTCGCCGAGCAGGTCCCCCATGTTCGGCTGGACGTTGATCTCGACAAGGCTCTTGCCCTTGCCGTCGTCGACGACGACATAGCCCCACCCGGACTCGTCACCGCCCCTCGAGACCGGGGTGAGACCGTCGGGGAGGAGATCGACGAGCGTCTTGCGGATGTCGCTGGTGGGGGCGGCGGTCTCCTCCGGGCTTGCCAGCGAGGACTTGTCCTCCTTGGGGATGGCGTCCACCGCCGTCAGCCACGCCGGCGCGGTCACCAGCTTCTTCAACTCGGCGGCGTCCAGCGGCGGGTTCTCGCGGGTGACCGGCGAGCCCTTCTCGGCCTCGGCGTTCCACTCGTACACCGCGACGTGCTGGCCCTTCGGCGTGATCAGGTCGGCGGTCCAGTGCTTGGTGGGCTCTCGCTTGTCGGGATACTCGTACCCCTGGAAGATCCTCAGCACGGAGCCGTTGTCCAGCCGGCTCGTCCGGCAACTGTCGTACGGCGTGAACGTCTTGTCCGGGCACTCGGTCCACTGCCGGGTCTGCTCGGTGCCCGGCTCGACCCGGTCCATGCTCACGGAGACGACGGAACCCCCGTCCCCGTCGTCCCACACGAGCCACGCGTACGGCGCGTCCTCGGTACCGCGGCCGGTCTCCTGGCTGAACTTGCCGTAGCCGAGCTGCTCCTTGAGCGTGCTGATCAGCTCCTGGCCGGAGACGGGCGGCACGGTCGCCGTGGCGCTCGGCTTCGAGGCCACCGAGGACGGGTCCGGGTCCGAACCGCCGCCGGGCAGGAGCAGCGCCCCGCCCACCCCGACGAGCGCGAGGGAGGCCGCGCCGCCCACGACGGCGGCCCGGCGCCGCAACCGCAGCCGGCGGCCACGGGCGAGGCCCGCGGTGGTGAGCGCGTACGCGTCGGCGTCGAACTGGCCGCCTGCGTCGCGCAGTTCGGCGACGACACGGTCTTCGAAGGGATCACTTTGCTGTTGAGCGGGCATGGCTAACCACCGTTTCCCCGAGGTGTGAAGGATGAGAAGTCAGAGGTGTGGATGAGGCGAGGGCACAGGGACGGGTGGGGCCGTCAGAAGCGGGCGTACTCTCCGAGGTCCTCGCCCAGCAGCTCCCGCAGCCGGCCGAGGGCGCGGGTACAGCGGGTGCGGACCGCGGAGGAACTGGCGTTCATGGCGTCGGCGGTCTCCTCGATCGAGCGGTCCTCCCAGTAGCGCAGTACGACCACCGCCCGGTCCTTGGCGGGCAGCCGGGCCAGCGCCTGGAGCAGCGTGAGGCGCAGCGGGACGTCGCCGTGGTCGGCGTAGGCCTGCTCCGGGAACTCGGCGGTGGCGCGCTCCTTGCTGCTGCGGCGCCGCTGGTGGGCGAGGAACGCCCGGGTGAGGACGGTCTGCGCGTACCCGGCGGGGTTGCCGACCCGGGCCACCCGGTGCCAGCTGATGTAGAGCCGGCCCAGGGTCTCCTGCACCAGGTCCTCGGCGAGATACGTGTCCCCGGCGGTGAGCAGGCACGCGGAGCGGTACAGATGCCCCGCGCGTGCCGCCGCGAACTCCGCGTACTGGTCCGCAAGGACCTGTCTCATGTGTTCCCCCTGCTCGTGGAGGCGCCGACTGCGCGCTCTCACTTCATTGATGCGGTGGCACCCCGGAAATGTTTCACACGAGATGCGGGGAATCTTGAGGCCGGGTACGACGAGTAGGTTGCCGTATGTACACACCCACGCACACCACCCCGGGGGCTCACCATGACCCACCCGCCCTACCCGCCCCAAGGCTTCGGTCCACCCCCACCGATGCCCCCACCGCCCCCCGCCGGCCCCGAGTTCCTCGCCGTCGACCGCCGTAGCTCGGTGTCCGTCGACGCGTCCGGAGTCACCCTGGAACTCAACGGTGTCGAGGCCGACTTCGACTGGCCGGAGATCCGCAGCGTCCACTACAAGGCGAGCCCGAACGGAAAATCGCTGATGCTGGCCGTGGTCCATCTCGACGGCCAGTTCTACGAGTGCGTGGTGGACGCGAAGTCGAGGGACCGGCTGGGGGAGTGGTTCGCGGGGCTGGCCGCGGTGTTGGGCTACTACAGGCCGATGGGGTGAGTCGTGGCAGTCACCCATCGCATCGCCGTCAGGGTCGCGGAACAGTACGGGGCCGATGCGGATACGGTCATCTGGTTGCTGAAGGAAGCAGAGGCCGAAAGATTTCGCAAGGTCCCGTCGGAGAGAGTGACGGCCGCCATCGTCATCCGGGCGAATGGCGATGCGGACAGGCTTTTCCGTGCGATCAAGGAGATGCAGATCGATTGGCGGGACCTGTTCATGTCGGCGCAGCTGGGGCATGCTGACTGGCGGGCGGATCTGGATGACGCCTTCGGCCCGCGAGACTGGCTCGATCGGCTGCTGTTTCTTCCGAGCGACCACATCGCGGGGTACGGCAGCCTGGGCGACCTGATCGAGGAGGTCGATCCACCGCAGCTGGATCCGGCGGAATTCGCCCGAGCCGTCACACAGCGCCTTAGGCGCTCCCCTGAGCTGATCGACGAATGGCAGCGCTTTTGCCACGACAACCCGGTGGACGGATACGCCGACTTCGTGATCCGCGAGGCCGAGGACGTGCTGAAGTTCCTCGGTGGTCTGCTCCGGCAGTGAGCGTGGGGATGGTCTGCCCGCCCCCACGCTCAACCCCATCCGCTACGGCAACCCGTGCACGTGCGGACCCACCGCGTTCGACCACGCATTCCCTGCCGACGCGTCCCAGTTGGCCGACCAGGTCATCGCGCCGCGCAGGTCGGGGTAGGTCTTGGACGGCTTGAAGGAGCCGCAGCCCGTGCCCTTGGTCAGGCAGTCCAGGGCGTTGTTCACCACGGACGGTGAGACGTACCCGCTGCCCGCGCCGCTCGTCGAGGCCGGCAGGCCCAGGCCCACCTGGGACGGGGAGAGGCCGCCCTCCAGTTGGATGCAGGCCAGGGCCGTCAGGAAGTCCACCGAGCCCTGCGAATACACCTTGCCGTCGCAGCCGAGCATCGAACCGCTGTTGTAGTACTGCATGTTGACGACCGTGAGGATGTCCTTGATGTTCAGGGCCGTCTGGAAGTAGGAGTTGGACGTCGACTGCATGTCGATCGTCTGCGGCGCCATCGTGATGATCAGGGACGAGCCCGCCTTGGCGGAGAGCGACCGCAGCGCCTGGGTCATGTACGTCGCGTTGAGGCCGTTCTCGAGGTCGATGTCCACGCCGTCGAAGCCGTACGTCTGCATCAGCGAGTACACCGAGTTCGCGAAGTTCGCCGCCGAGGTGGAGTCGTTGACCGCGACCGTCCCCCGCTCCCCGCCGACCGAGACGATGACCTTCTTCCCGGCCGCCTTCTTCGCCGCGATGTCCGCCTTGAACTGGTCGACGGTGTAACCGCCCAGCCCCGCCGAGTCGAGGTTGAAGGTCACCGCGCCCGGAGTGGTCGTGGCGTCCGCGAAGGCCACCGCGATGATGTCGTACTGGGACTGGACGTCGGAGATCTTCTGGACCTTGGCCCCGTTGTTGAAATTCTGCCAGTAGCCGGTGACGGCGTGCTTGGGCAGCGCCGGCCCGGTCGGGGTGGTCGTCGTCGTCCCCGTCACCGCCGTCGACTTCGCCGACTCACCCGCCGCGTTGGTCGCGGTGACCTGGAAGGAGTACGACGTCGACGCCGCGAGCCCGGTCACCGTCGCCGACGTGCCGGTCACCGCCGTCACCTTCGTACCGCCGCGGTAGACGTTGTACCCCGTGGCCCCGGACACCGCGTTCCAGGCCAGGGACACCGACGACGAGGACGTACCGGAGACCGCGAGGCCGCTCGGCGCGCCCGGAACAGTCGGGGCCGGGTCGGTGCCACCGCCGCCGTCGGGGCCGTACACCGAGACGTCGTCCGCGAAGTACGCCGACTGCCCGTACCAGCCGTGGGTGTAGACCGTCACCGAGGTCGTCGAGGCGCCGGTGGTGAAGGTCGTCGACAGCTGCTTCCAGGACGTGGAGTCGGGCGTCCACGTCGACACGTCCGTCGTACCGGTGCCGGTCACACCGAGGTAGGAGTACCCGCCCTGCACCCACGCGCTGAGCGTGTACGTCGACCCGGGCTTCACCGCCACCGTCTGCGTGCACTTCGCGTGGTCCTGCCCGGCCGGCGTCGCCTTCAGCGCGGCCGTGCCGCCGTGCACCGGCGAGGAGACGGTGGCCCCGCTCCCCGCCGTACAGGTCCAGTTCGTCAGGCCGGACTCGAAGCCGGCGTTCTTGGCGTTGTTGACATCCGCGGCGGAGGCCTGGCCTGTGCCGGACACACCGAGGGCGAGGGCTGCGAGAACCGCTGCCGACCAGAAGCGAGCAGAGCGTCGTCTGAGTATGGCCATGACAAGCAGACTGGTTCAGACCAATCGCGTCCGTCAATAGGTCCAGACCATCTTTGCGAGTCTGCGAGGTCTGCGGTGGTCCCGCGGGTCCTCCCATAGGGGCATCGGCATATGCAATCCGCCCTGATTTGGGGAGCCTTGCGCAAAAACAGTTGCCATCAGCTGAAGAAACGCTGTTCTCCGGTCACATGGGCGTGGCTAGAGTGCTGACGTAGTCACGCAGTGAAGTCGACTGGGTGTGCCGGAGTAACGCCGGTCGGGCCGGCGGGGCATGGGAACGGGGAGCTGCGCGTGCCAACTGCCATTGCCGTGACCGGTGCCGACATGGCGCTGCCGCCGCAGGACGAGCGAACCGTGCCCGCCGTCGTGCTCAAGGGCCTGGACAAGGAACCGCTGGAGCGCACGCTGCTGGGCCTCCAGGCGCTCATCGACCAGCACGGCCATGTGATCGTCGTCTGCTCCCAGGCGGTGCCGAAGGCGGTCGAGCGACGCCTGCACACCGTACGGTCCCTCCTGGAGAGCGACCGTATCGCCGTGTTCCGCCCAGATCTGCCGCCCCTCGGGCTGGCCGTCCTGGCCCGCCAGTTGAGGCAGCTCGCCTCCTGCGACCTCGGTCCCGGCGTGCTCGCCTCGGCGGGCCGGCTGCTCACCCACTACATCCACGCCGGGGCGGTCCTCGGCTCCGTCACCAAGCTCGACCGCGTTCCCGTGGACCTCAAGGCGCATGCCAAGTCATGGATGCCGGGAAGTCAGTTCGGTGTGATCGCCCACCCCGAACCGCAACTGGTCCGCATCGGCCCCGAAGCCGCCCTGAAGGGACCCGAGTTCGCCACCGCCCTGCTGGTCGCCAAGGGGCAGTTCCCGTCCGACTGGGTCTCCACCACCCTTGCCCCGTCCTGGAACGTCCAGGGTCTGCGCGAGGTCCCGCTCCCCGCCGAGTCGGCGTCGTGGTGGGGCACCCCGAAAGTGGTCGAGTTCTGTTCGTTCCTGCCCGACCTCTCGGTCCTCTACCAACTGGTCACCTCGGTCCGCCAGAGCGCCTGCCACTGGTGCGGCATCGATGTGATCGGCGACCGCTGTGTGTTCTGTTCCGCCACGTCACCGCTCACCGAGAACCAGCAGAACCAACTCACCGCCGGGTGAGCCCTGTCGACCGATATCCCCCAATGAGGTTGTCCGGTTCATGAACTCCCGTCAGCGCCGCGGCGTCATACTCCTGATCCTGTCGGCCGTCTGCGCCCTCGCGGCCTTCGCCGGCGTCCTGTCCGTCATCAACGACGCCGAGTCCAAGGTCGGACCCGAGGTCACCGCCTACCGGCTCAAGACGAACGTGGAGCCCTACAAACCGTTGAGCACGGCCCAGTTCGAGAAGATCGAGATGCCCGATCGGTGGTTGTCCGACAACGCGGTCCGCAATCTCCGTGAGATCGACGGCAAGATCGCGGTCACCGCCCTGAAGAAGGGCTCCCTGCTGCAGAGCGACATGATCGTGGCACAGCCGGCTCTGCAGCCCGGGCAGCAAGAGGTCGCCATCATGATCGACGCGGCGACCGGTGTGGCCGGCAAGATCACGCCGAACTCCACGGTCAACGTGTACGCCACCTTCGAGGGTGAGCGGGAGGGTGCTCCCGACCAGTCCAAGATCATCGTAACGAACGCCAAAGTCCTCGACGTAGGCGACCTCACCCCGCTCCAGCCCGACGCCGACGACCGCACCCGCGAGGCCACCGAGGCCGTCCCCATCACCTTCGCGCTCTCCGCCATCGACGCCCAGCGCATCACGTACGCCGAGTCCTTCGCCAAGCGCGTCCGGCTCGCACTGGTCGCACCGGGCGAGACCGGCACCGTCCCCGACCAGGACCGCACGTACGAACTCGCGAAGGACAAGTGAGAGCCGTATGCCCACGAGGATCCTGCCGGCCGTAGGCGACGCGGACGCGGTCCGCTCCATCACCACCCTGCTCAGCCAGCTCCCGGACGCCGAACCGGTGGCCCCGGTCGTCGACTCCACCCAGCTCGTCGACACCCTCGCGCGCCTGGCCGCCGAGTCCTTCGACGAACTGCCCGAGGTCGTGATCGTCCACGAACGCATCGGCCCGGTCCCGGCGTTGGAACTGATCCGCGAGGTCGCCCTGCGCTTCCCCGCGGTCGGCGTCATCCTCGTCTCCTCCGACGCGAGCCCCGGCCTCTTCCAGGCCGCCATGGACTACGGGGCACGGGGACTGGTGGCGCTGCCGCTGAGCTACGAGGAACTGGCCATCCGGGTCCAGGCGGTCGCCCAGTGGTCGGTGGGCGTACGGCGTCATCTGGGCGGCACCGTCGACGTGTTCACCGGCGTAGGCGGCACGGTCGTCACGGTCAGCGGCGCGAAAGGCGGAGTGGGGACGACCCTCACCGCCATCCAACTCGCCCTCGCCGCCCAGGCGTCCGGCCGCAGCACGGCCCTGGTCGACCTCGACCTCCAGACCGGGGACATCGCCTCCTTCCTGGACGTCCAGTTCCGCCGCTCGGTGGCCGACCTGGCCACCATCACCGACATCTCCCCCCGCGTGCTGGCCGACGCCGTCTTCCGCCACGACACCGGGCTCGCCCTGCTGCTCGCCCCCGGCGAGGGCGAACGCGGCGAGGAGGTCACCGACCGGGCCGTCCGCCAGATCGTCAGCGCCCTGCGCTCCCGCTACGAGGTCGTCGTCATCGACTGCGGCGCCCAGATCGGCGGCGCCGGCGCGGCGGCCGTCGAGATGGCGGACACGGCCCTGCTCGTCACCACGCCCGACGTGATCGCGGTACGCGGCGCCAAACGGACCGTCCGCATGTGGGACCGGCTCCAGATCCGCAAGGCCGAGGAGACGACGGTGGTCGTCAACCGGCACACCCGCGGAACCGAGATCCAGCCTTCCCTGGTCCGGAAGATCACCGGCACACCGGTCGCGGGCGTGGCGATCCCCGCCAACTTCAAGGAACTGCAGTCGGTTGTGGACGCCGGACGCGTCCACGAGCTCGACAACAAGAGTGTCGTGAAGCAGGCGATGTGGGGGCTCGCGGGGGAACTGGGACTGGTCAAGCCGGCCGAGGGAGCGCACAAGGGCGGACGGTCCAGGGGCGACCGGGCCGCGGTGGGCTTCCGCCGACGCAAGGAGCTGGGGCCATGAGGCGGCTCGGGGTCATGAGGCGGCTCTGGGGCACGGGGCGCCGGGACTCCGGCCAGGTCACCATCGAGTTCCTCGGCATGACCCCGCTGATCATCGTCACCCTGGTGCTGCTGTGGCAGTTCGTGCTGGTGGGATACACCTTCACGCTGGCGGGGAATGCTGCGGACGAGGCGGTACGGGCGGGCACGGCGGCGAGCCCGGGGGAGCGGCAGGGCGCGTGCGAGACGGCAGGGCTGGAGAAGCTGCCGGACGCGTGGGACGGCACCGTGGAGTGCGGCACCGGCGGCGGCTATGTCACGGCCGACGTCGAACTCCGGGTCCCCGTCCTCTTCCCGGGCGCGATCGGCTTCCCGTTCGAGGTGACGGGTCATGCCGGTGCCGTGGAGGAGGAGAAGGGGGACTGAGATGTCGTACGACAGGAAAGTCCGCGACCGCGGCCAAGTGGCCATCGAGTACCTCGGGTTCATCCCGATCCTGATCCTCGTCGCCATGGCGGGCGTGCAGATCGGCCTGATCGCCTACACGGCACAGCAGGCGGGTACGGCGGCGCGGGCCGGCGCGCGGGCGGCCTCGCTGGAGAACAGCGCGCAGGAGGGCTGTACGACCGCGGTCAGCGACTGGCTGTCCGTCACCTGTTCCGCCGCGCAGGCCGGCGACGAGGTCACCGTCACCGCCACCGTCGCCATCCCCTCCATCGTCCCCGGCTGGGACTTCGGCGACGCGAACAAGACGGCGACGATGCCGCTCGACCACTGAACCCGGCTGAAACCGGACGGACTTGGATCAACTCGGCTGAAATCGGCTGAACTCGGCTGAACGAGGAGCACCATGAGCTTGCGGGCACGCATCAGCACCCCCGAGGAGAACGGCAGCCGGGGCGAGGACGGCCACCTGGTCGCCTCGTACCGCGCCAAGCTCCTGGAGGAGATCGACCTCGCGGAGATGAGCTCGCTGGCGGCCGCCGAGCGCAGGGCCCGCCTGGAGCGGGTGCTCGGGCACATCATCAGCCGCGAGGGCCCGGTGCTGTCGACGGTCGAGCGCTCGCAGCTCATCCGCAGGGTCGTGGACGAGGCGCTGGGCCTCGGCATCCTGGAGCCGCTCCTCGAAGACGCGTCCATCACCGAGATCATGGTCAACGGCCCCGACGCGATCTTCGTCGAACGCGGTGGCCGGGTGGAGCAGTTGCCGCTCCGCTTCCCCTCCCACGACCAGTTGATGCAGACGATCGAGCGGATCGTCTCGACGGTCAACCGGCGCGTGGACGAGTCGAATCCCATGGTGGACGCCCGCCTCCCGTCCGGCGAGCGCGTGAACGTCATCATCCCGCCCCTGTCGCTGACGGGCGCGACCCTGACGATCCGCCGTTTCCCGCGCTCCTTCACCCTCCAGGAGATGATCGGCCTCGGCTCGCTGGACGAGCACATGCTGTACCTGCTCGCGGGCCTGGTGCAGGCCAAGTTCAACATCATCGTGTCGGGCGCGACGGGCACGGGGAAGACGACCCTGCTCAACGCCCTGTCGGGGCTGATCCCGGAGCGCGAACGCATCATCACCATCGAGGACTCCGCGGAACTCCAGCTCCAGCAGGCGCATGTGATCCGTCTGGAGTCCCGCCCGCCGAACGTCGAGGGCAAGGGCCAGGTGACCATCCGCGACCTGGTCCGCAACTCCCTGCGTATGCGCCCGGACCGCATCGTCGTCGGCGAGGTCCGCGGCGGCGAGTCCCTGGACATGCTCCAGGCGATGTCGACCGGCCACGACGGCTCACTCGCCACGGTCCACGCCAACAGCACGGAGGACGCCCTGATGCGGCTGAAGACCCTGGCGTCGATGTCCGAGGTCGGCGTCCCCTTCGAAGCGCTGCACGACCAGATCAACAGCGCGCTCGACGTGATCATCCAGCTGACCCGGTTCCCCGACGGAGCCCGCCGCATCACGGAGATCGCCATCCTCGACAGCCACGGCGCCGAGCCCTACCGGCTGGCCACGGCGGCCCGCTTCCACGCCCAGCCCATGTCGGCGGACGGCCGCGTCCACGGCGCCTTCGAGTACTTCCCGCTCCCACGCCGTACGGCGGACCGCCTCTACATGGCGAGCCAGCCGATCCCCCAGGCCTTCGGCGTGGCCCAGTCCGCGCTCGAACTGACGACCCGAGAAGCCAGGTAGGTACCGCCCGATGGAACTCCACTCGCTGATCACGCTCACCACGGGCATCGCCCTGCTGACCTGCGTCCTCGCCGTGGCGGGCCTGCACGCGTACGCCATGGGCAAGGCCCAGCGCCAGGCCCTGGTCGACCGCCTCTCGGCGACGGGCCAGATACAGGCGGGCGGCCGCCGGCGCCGCTTCCCGACCCTGGACCGCCGGCTGCGCCGCACCAAGCTCGGCAGGAAACTGGAACTGAGGCTGGCGGCGACGGGCCTGGACATCACCCCGGGCGAGTTCTTCGTCTACATGGTGGCCACGGCGGCCGGCCTGTGGCTGATCAGCCAGGCGGCCCTGGCCCCCTTCTTCGGCCCCCTCGCCGGTCTGCTGGGCATCTGGGTGGCAGTGCAGTTCCTGAACTGGCAACGCCAGAAACGCATCGAGAAGTTCATCAACCAACTCCCGGAAATGTCCCGGATCCTGGCCAACGCCACCCAGGCCGGCCTCGCCCTGCGCACGGCGATCGGCATGGCGGCGGAGGAACTGGAGGCCCCGGCCGGGGAGGAGCTGGGCAAGGTGGCCAACCAGCTGGCGCTGGGCGCCTCCCTGGACGACGCGCTGGGGGAGATGGCGGAGCGCCTGCCGTCGCGCGAACTGGTGGTCCTGGTGACGACGTTGGTGCTCTCCAACCGCGCGGGCGGCCAAGTGGTGGGCGCGCTGCGCAACTTGACGGAGACACTGGAGGAACGCAAGGAGACCCGCCGGGAGGTCCGCACCCAACTGGCGCAGGTCAACATGACGTCGTACGCCGTCCCGGTCCTCGGAGTGGGTTCCCTCTTCCTGATGAACGGCGTGAAGGACGGCGCCCTGGACCGTATGACCGGCTCCCCGGCCGGCCAGGCGGCAGTGATCGTCGCCTTCGCGCTCTACGCGGTGGGCTTCGTCCTGATCCGCCGCCTGTCCCGTATCGACGTCTGAGGGGGCGTACGCAGATGGCACTTCTTCTCGCCCTGCTGATGGGCCTCGGGGTCTGGGGCGTCTTCGCCGGGATCCGCATGTACCGGGCGGACGCGAAACTCCCCGGCGACCTGGTCCTCGCCCTGGAGGTCGGCGCCACGCGGACCGGCGCGGTGGACTCGCTGATCGACCGTCTCGGCATGCGCTACGCACCCGCCGTCCTGCGCCTGATGGGCCCCAAACAGGTCGCGAAGTACCGCCGCAGGATCGACCTGGCCGGCAACCCCGGCGGTCTGACCATCGACCGCTACGCGGCCCGCCGCGCCGTCTACGGCTTCCTGGGCGGTTTCGGCGGCCTGGTCTTCCTGATGCGGGGCCAGTTCCTCGTGGCGCTGCTCCTGCTCGCCTTCGGGGCGTTCTGGACGGAGGTCGGCATCTGGTCGGCGATCCGGATCCGCAAGGACGTGATCGAGCGGACCCTGCCGGACTTCCTCGACGTCCTGGCGGTCGTGGTGAGCGCGGGCCTGGGCTTCCGGCAGGCGCTGGACCGGGTGGCGACGAAGTACGAGGGGCCCTGGGCGGACGAACTCCGCATCACACTCCGCCAGATGGACCTCGGCATGGGCCGCCGCCAGGCCTTCCAGGAACTGCGCCGCCGCAACGACTCCGAACAGGTGGCCATGTTCGTCACGGCGCTCCAGCAGGGCGAGGAACTGGGCGCCCCGATCGTCGACACCCTGGTCGCCCTCGCCAAGGACATGCGCCGCACGGACGCCCAGAACGCCCGCCGCAAGGCCGCCCGCGCGGTCCCCAAGGCCACGATGATGATCACCACGTTCATGGTCCCGGCCACGATGATCCTCCTGGGCGCGGGCCTGCTGCTGGGCTCGGGGACCGACTTCGGCTCGATCACGGGCGACTAGGGGCGGGTGACGAGGATGTCGATGACCGGGGAACGCCGGGGGGTGTGGCGGCGACGGGCAGTGGAGCGGCTGGAGGAGCCGCTGCCGGGTGTGCCGAGGCAGCCACGGACGGCCGCGGAGGGCGGAGGCGCCGCACAGGGGCCACCCGCGCGGGCTGACGCACCCGCAGGGGTTGCCGCTCCCGCTAGGACTGACGCACCCGCAGGGGTTGCCGCTCCCGCTAGGACTGACGCACCCGCAGGGGTTGCCGCTCCCGCTAGGACTGACGCTCCCGCACAGGCCGCCGCACCCGCAATTCCCATCCAGGTCAACGCCCTGCAAGCCCTGGCCCGCCACGTCTTCGGCTTCCGGCTGGCCATGATCGCCCTGGCCGCCCCCGCCGCCCTCCTCAACGCCAACCCAGGCCTGGGCGCCCGCCTGGTGGGCGCCGCGGTGGTCGCCACCTTCATGGGCTCGTACGTCCTCTTCAGGGACTGGGAACGCTTCGGCCCCCTCCTCCTCCGCCACCCCACCCTCCTCGGAGCGGACACCCTCTTCGGCTCCCTGCTCCTCATCTCCGCGGGCCCCGACACCACGCTCGCCTACGTCAGCGTCTGCACCCCCCTCCTCGCCGGCATCGTCTACGGCTGGCGAGGCGCCGCGGTCTTCGCGAGCCTTCAGTCCCTGATCTTCCTCCTGGTCTACGCGACGACGCAGAACCCGGCCACCACCGTCGCCGAGCGCCTCCTCCTCCCCGGCCTCTGCGTCATCGCCGGAGCGGTCGGCTCGGCCCTGCGCAACCTGATGTTCCGCTTCGGCGCCGCCACCCGGGCCCTGACCGAGGTCCAGGCCCGCCTGGCCGTCACGGAGGCGATCGCCGAGGAACGGGCCCGCCTGGCAAGGGAGATGCACGACTCGGTCGCCAAGACCCTGTACGGCGTGGCCCTGGCGGCGGACGGCCTGGCAGGCACGGCCGACCGCATGGACCCCACGCTGGTCAAGGAACAGGCGGAGCTGGTGGCCCGCTCGGCCCGCCGGGCAGCCGCCGAATCCCGCGAACTCCTGGCAGACCTGCGCCGGGAGGCGGACGCCACCGACGTACTCAGGGAACTGGCGGCCCGCACAAGGGACTTCGGCACCCGCACGAACCTCGCGGCCACCTACCACCCCACCGGCGAGGAGGAGACGCCCCTCATCCCGCCGGCCGTCGCCCGCCAACTCCTCACCATCGCCGCGGAAGCGATGGACAACGCCCACCGCCACGCGGCACCGACCCGGGTGGACGTGAGCGCGGGAGTCCACGGCGACCTGCTCTGCATGACCGTCTACGACGACGGCCGGGGCCTGCCCCAGGGCACCACCCTCGAACAACTCCGCAGCACAGGCCACTTCGGCCTGGTGGGCATGGTCGAACGAGCCGCTGCGCTCGGCGCCCGCATCCGTATCGGCCGCGGCACCCACACCAAGGGCACGGAGGTCCGCCTGGAACTCCCGCTGACGGCACCGGCCCCAGGCAGCGCTTGACCATCCGCACGACGCCGCCGCACAGTCCCCCACGCAACGCGAGACGACGAGAGGAGGCCGCAGAATGCCGGACCAGACAACTCCCCGCCCCGGCGCGAAGCAGCCACCGCCCCACGACCCGTTCGAGGACTTCCCGCCCCCCGCGCCATCGACCGCCCTACGTGTCGTGGTGGCGGACGACAACCCGGTGGTCCGCGCGGGCCTGACCGCCCTCCTCTCCGGCCGCGAGGACATCACGGTCGTCGCCGAAGCCGCGGACGGCCGCCAGGCCTACGAGGCGGCGCTGGCCCACCACCCCGACGTGATCCTCCTGGACGTCCGCATGCCGGGTGTCGACGGCCTCTCGGCCCTCCCGCACCTGGTCCAGATCGCCCCGGTGGTGATGCTCACCTACAGCAGGGAGTCGGAGATCGTCCACGAGGCCCTGCGCCTGGGCGCCGGCGGCTACCTGGTCCACGGCGAGTTCACGGCGGACCAACTCGTCGACGCCGTAAGGAACATCAAGAACGGCCGGGCCCACTTCACACCGACGGCGGCGGACGCCCTGGTGGCCCGGCTACGGCAGACGAAGGAAGGCAGTGCGACTGCACACAATTACACCCCCCATCAACCCAAGTCCCCATTGATTTCCGCGAAACGCCTTTCGCAACTGCAACCAGTTGTGGCACAGTCTGACAAGTCGCGGTTCCATCTGAGCGCAAGGGAGGCGGAGATCATGGACCTCATCGCATCCGGCATGAACAACCAACAGATCGCCGCCACCTGCTTCATCAGCGAGAAGACCGTCAAGAACCACATCAACCGCATCTTCGCCAAACTCCACAGCACCAGCCGCGCCGAAGCCGCCGCGAAGTGGCTAGGGGTGACCTGAGATGAGGGCTGGGGGGAAGAGGAAGGCGAATTGGGCCCGGAGTTGGGCCCACGGACCCTCCGCGAAGACGGGCGCCACCTCATACGTTGCCCACACCACGGACAACGGAGGGCAACGCCATGCGGAACTGGAACGACGAGGGACAGACCGCGGTCGAGTACCTGGGGATCATCGCGGTGGTTGTGGCGATCGTGTTGGCGATTACGGGGACGGACATTGGTGCGCAGATCTTCGACGCGATCACCGCGAAGATTCAAGAGGTCATTGGTTGATCAGGCGCCGCAAGTGCGGCGACGCAGGGCAGGCCTTCCCCATCTACATCATGGTGGTGGCGGGCCTGCTCTTTCTTGCGTTCGCATACCTTGCGGTCGGCCAGGCCGCGGCAAGCCGGAACGGCGCCCAGACGGCCGCGGACGCGGCGGCGCTCGCGGCTGCCCAGGACACCCGGGACCAACTCGCGGGCAAGTGGGTGGAGGTCGTACTCGACCCGACGAAGTGGCAGGACATCTTCGACGGCTACGCACAGGGCCTCACGCCTTCCTGCGGGAGGGCAGATCAGTTGGCGGCGCAGAACGCGGCGCATGTTGTGGCCTGTGACCCGGATGTCCTGAGCTACACAGTCGATGTCGAGAGCGATGAATCGGTGGGCGATTCCCTCGTGCCCGGTACGGAGGGCATGTACGCGAAGGCGTCTGCCAAGGCGTTGGTCGAGCCCCTGTGCACGTTCGAGCTTCCCGGTGCGGATGCCGGAGACGAGGTACTGCCGCAACTCACCTGTGAGGACAGGAACTGGGACTTGGATCCGGAGGACCTCGCCGTTCTACCGGAACCCGAGGATCTGTTCGACGTCCATCTGGCCGGCTGACAAGCGAACGACGAGGGACGAAGGAAGCGGAGTCATGAGCATTCGGTTCACTACGAAGGCCCGCAGGGGGATGGTCGCGCTGACTGTTGCGGCCGGGTTGGCTCTCGGCGTAGTCGGCTGCGGCGGTGGAGGCGACGACGACAAGAAGCCGGAGGCGTCGGCTTCAGCTTCCAAGTCAAGCGGGTCCGACCCGAGTGCTCAGGAAGGTCAAGCAGACACGCCCCTGGCCGAGTTGAAGGGGCCCGACGGACTGCTGCTTCAGGTCACCTCCGCCGAGCGGGATGCGGGCGGCTTCGTCACTGTCAACGGAAACTTGAAGAACGACGGTTCAGAGACCGTTGTCGTTCCTGCCGGGCTCAGGGGAGACGAAACCGAGATCATCAGGCACGGCAGGTCACTGGGTGGAGCCACGCTCGTGGATTCCGCAAGCAAGAAGCGCTACTACGTACTCCGCGACACTGATGGTCGCCCGCTTACGACCACGGACCTCAACTCGCTGAAGGCTGGTGAGTCAGCACCCGTCTTCATGCAGTTCCCGGCTCCCCCCGCCGAAACGACCGAAGTCACCTTCCAACTGCCCAGCTTCGCCGCCGCCACGATCACCATCTCCGGGTGAGGCCCCGATGACCCTCACCCCACCCCGCCTCGCCCTGACCCTCTCCGCCGCGTCGGTCATGCTCGCCACGAACCTCTTCGTCGCGACGACGGCCGAGGCCGACGAAACCCCCAGCGTCCCCCCGGGCACCGAGGCCACCGCCGCGGCCCCCGTGAAGGTGGACGCCAACGACCCGGACCTCAAGCTCCCGGAGGGCGCCACTCTCGCCGAACCCAAGGTCCTGGACATCAAGCAGGTCGTGGAGGACCAGTCCGGCGAGGAACGCCGTGAAGACACCAACGCGGACGTCAAGTTCGCCCTCCAGGCGGAGGTCCTGTTCGGCAAGGACAGCGCGAAACTCAGCGGCCAGTCGAAGGCCCGTATCGCGGCGATCGCGGACGAGATCAAGAACCAGAACGCGACGAAGATCCGCGTCTTCGGCTTCACGGACAACCTGGGCACCTCTGCCCACGGCGACGTCCTGTCGAAGCAGCGGGCCAACGCCGTGCAGGACGTCCTGGAAGCCGAACTGAACGACGCGAACGTCACGTACGAGGTACGCGGATACGGCGAGCAGTACCCGATCTCCGACAACTCGACGGAGGCCGGCCGCAAGAAGAACCGACGGGTCGAGGTCTCTTTCCCGCGCACGGAGAGGTCAACTACCCGGCGCTAAAGCGCCGGGCTTGCACAACGGGCATCACTGGCTGTGGTGCTGCGTTTGCGTCCAGCCCCACGCCCGGATGTCCGGGGTGGGGCAGGGGCCGTTGACTGGGCCCCGCGTCGCCACAACTCCCACGCACGGGCGCGGATGTTGCGGGAGCCGTTCCGGTCTGCGTGATCAACGAATCCGCAGTTCCGGCACGCGAACCAGGCCTGCGAGACCCGGTTCACCTTGTCGATGTGACCGCACTCGGCGCAGGTGCGCGAGGTGTACGCCGGATCGACATACACCACCGGCACCCCCGCCCGGCGGGCCTTGTACGCGATGAACTGACCCAGCTGGGCAAACGACCAGCTGGAGTGGGTGGCCCGTTGGGGCTTGCGAAGCCGTACCCGCTCACGGATGCCCGTCAACTCTTCCAGGGCGATTCCGCGACCGGTGCGTTCTGCCTCGGCCGCCACATGTTTCGCGATCTTGTGGTTGATGTCCCGCGCCCGCCGGGCCTCCTTGCGCCTGCGTTTCTTCAGGCGCCGTTTCGCCGACGGGGTGTTCTTCTTCTGCAGTTTCTGCCGCAGGCCGCGCTCGCGGACCCGGGCGCGGTTGAGTTCGCGCCCGGCCATGATCTCGCCGTCACTGGTGGTGGCGATGTTCACCATGCCCAGGTCGATGCCGAGGAAGTCCGCAGGAGCCGTGTTCAGCTCTGCCTCGGGCACCTCGCAGGTGGCGTTGAGAAACCACATGCCGTCGCGTTCCAGCAGGTCGGACTCGCCCCTGCGGTACAGGGCGAGCGTGGCGAGCTGCTCCATCGAGGCGGTGAAGGCCACGTTCTTGACCCGCCCCGACGTGGTCCAGACCGACACCGTGCGCTCGGCGATCTGCCACGAGAGCATCCGGTCGTCGTAGGGCTGGGCACCCTGGGGGCGGAAGGCGAGAGGCTTCTCGGTGGCCTTGCGGTAGCGCTTCGAGCCGGGCTTGCCGAGGTTGCCGGTCTTCAGGTTCGCCTTCAGCGTGGTGTACGCGTCACAGGTCTTCTTGATCACGTGCTGGGCGGCCTGCGCACCCAGGCTCCAGCGGGACTTGACCGCCTCGTAGGTGTGCTTGCGCAGGGGGAAGTTCTTGAACTCCCGGCGCTCGAAGGCGATCTCACTCACCCAAGTGGCGGCCTCGTTGCAGGCGTGCAGGGTCGCCTCGAGCGCCGCCGCCTGTCCGGGGGTCGGCAGGAGTCTGATCTGCACCACCAGCTTCACGATCACTGACCCTACGCACCCGTACGAGACACCCCCACGCGTTCGGCAGCGTTCATCACACCGAGCGACCCAGCCGGCCACGCGTTCGCATCACCAAGCTCCGCCGGGGACGGCGCCCAGCCGCTCCGCGGCCGAGCCGACAGTGATGCTGCGGCGCTCCGCGCCGCAACCACAGGGATGCGATTCCTCCCGGGCCTGAACGCCCGGGGTTCCTCGCAAGAATTCGCTGAACGGCGAGGTGCCGGGGAGGAGAACTCCCCGGCACCGGTGGGAACGGTCGATCGTCGTTCGGTCAGCCGAACATGCCGGGCTGGTAGTCACCGGCGGGCTGCTGGATGATGACGTTGAAGCGGTTGTAGAGGTTGATGAGGGCGATGGTGGCGACCAGCGCGGCCAGCTGCTCCTCGTCGTAGTGCTTCTGGGCGTTGGCCCAGACCTTGTCGCTGACCCCGCCGGCTCCGTCGGCGATGCGGGTGCCTTCCTCGGCCAGTTCCAGCGCGGCACGCTCGGCCTCGGTGAACACCTTGGCCTCACGCCAGGCGGCGACGAGGTGGAGACGTTCGTGGGTCTCGCCGGCGGCGACCGCGTCCTTGGTGTGCATGTCGGTGCAGAACCCGCAGCCGTTGATCTGGCTGGCGCGGAGCTTGACGAGCTCCGCCGTCGAGTGCGGCAGGGTCGAGTCCGCGACCGCCTTGCCCGCCGAGTTGACGTACCGGATGATCTTGCCGGCGAGCGGGTTTCCGAAGAGGTCGAGGCGGGCTTCCATGGTGAGCTCCTGTGGCGTTGGTGTCGATGCCTACACCCCCTAGACGGAACGACCCCACCGAGATGTGACACCCCAGAATGTGACGCGCGTCTCACGGGGCGCCGACGTACTCCCGCCGGGTTCATCTGACGCGGGTGAGGCGGGCGGGCTGCGAGGTGACGGGGATCGACGTGTCACCGGCGATGGTCGAACGGGCCCGGGCGCAGGTCCCTGAGCCAGGTTCGAGCTGGCCGTCGTACGCACGTACGAGCCACCGCCGTACGCCTTCGACACGGTGTACGCGTTCTTCCCGCTTGCCCGGCCCCGGGCAGCCACCTGGTCATGACCACGGACGACAGGGCGCTCCAAGCCCATTGATTGGCAGATCCGTCCCGAAGCCGGGACGGAAAGGACCAGGTGAGCGCTGCCGTTGGTGAGACAGGTCGGCCAATCACTGGCGTGACAGCTCGGCCTGCACCCCGTCACGCGTCGGTGGCCACGGCCACCCGTACCCCGGCCCGCAGTCCCCACCCGGCCATGGCTCCGGCCTCCGCCTCCAGTACATGCCGCGAACGGAGCCGGGGCATCCCCAGTCGGCCGGGCTTCATGGTGCGTACGGCGGTGACGACAAGGTGGCGATCGAGGTAGGCGACATCGATGGGCATGCGCATACGAAAGGTGTGCACACCGCTGGCAGGCGAGAGCAGGATCGCCCCGTCCACGGAATCCCGCCCCAACAGCCCTTTGGTACGGGCGCGATAGGACGCGGCGATCTCCAACGGAACGGAAACACCGGTCGGCTCCCCAGGGACGACCAACGTCCCCCGCCCGTCCCGCAACCGCCGCATACCCGAACCGCCCCCTTCGCCCACCACAACCTGCCCCTCCACCCCTCCTGCGAACCGAACGAGGCCTCGCCGACCACCCGTCAGCTTTGCGAGTTCATAACTGGAACCACCCGCTCACCACGCGTTATCCAACCGTTACGGCCCAAGTGGTGTCAGGCAAGGCCGATTTGGCCGCATTTACCCCGCCCCTCGGCAACAGCAACCCTGGTGTCACCGCTGCCCCCTGGATAGCGTTGCTTCGCTCAAGAGAAGCCTCGCCTCACCGGGAGCCGACCGTGAACCGCCGCCCCACGCTGCTTGCAGCGCTAGCACTGACCGCCACCGCGGCCCTGACGCTGTCCGCGTGCGGAGGCGACGACAGCTCCAAGGGCAAGGACAACGACAAGATCGCGGGATCCGACACCGGCAAGACGTCGGCGTCGCCGAGCCCGTCCGCCTCGACGGCGGCCGACCGGCCGAAGATCGACCTGCCCTCGGATCTGACCTACACCTTCGACTGGCCCAAGACGGGCGACCAGGACAAGGACGCGGTCTTGTCCGACAGCGAGCAGTCCATCAAGGCTGTGGACCTGGCCATCGTGAACCAGAACGCGCTCGACAAGGCGTACGTCTACTACTACGAGGGCGAGGCCGCCGTCGGCGTGGAGAACTTCGTCAAGGAGTACGTGGACGCAAAGGTCAGCATCACGGGGGCCTACCGCTTCTACAACCCCGAAGTGGCCGTGGACAAGGACGGTACCGCTTCCCTCAGCTACTGCGAGGACCAGGGGAAGGCGTACGCGAAGGACCTCAAGAACGGCAAGGTCAGGAAGACCAAGGTCACTTCCGACAGTTACGTGATCTACCACACGTCTCTGAAGAAGAACGGCAAGGGGGTGTGGGCGATCCAGAAGATCGTCTCGCAGAGGGGGAGCGCGAAGTGCCAGCCCTGACACGCGCAATGAGGAAGATACCGAGCGTGGTCGCCGTCGGTGTGTGCCTGTCGCTCTTCGCGGTGCCGGGCGTGGCCCACGCCGATGACTCGCCCACCGGAGGCGGTGGCACCCTCGACTCGAGCAACCCGACTCAGGACGCCAACGCCGACGACAAGGGCAATCTCTCCGTCACCGTCGGCACCGTCGAATTCGACCGTTCGAAGAATGGCAGCGGCGCCTCCACCGGCGCCCTGACGTCCAGCACCTCCTGGACGCCGCCCGCCTGCTGGTACGCCCCGATGTACTCCCCCGAAGAGCTGCAGAAGAAGTTGGAGCCGATCTGGGAGGCCGAGTCGACGGGCTACCAGTGGGATGCCGAGCAGCGGGAGAAGTACAACGCCAAGGATGAAGAGAAGGGCTTCAACAAGGACAAGTCCGGCAAGGGCTACTGGTGGGGCTCGTACGTCAACAAGGACTTCCCGCCCGGCTGGGACGCCTGCGACGAGGACTATTTCTGGGTGGACACGGGTGACGCCCCACCGGCCAACATCCCGAACGCCGTCACCCCGGAGATCCTCGCCGGGCTCGCCTACAACGAGATCCGCGTCCCCGGTACCGAAGTGACCCTGGCCCCCGCGAACAACACCAAGGTCAACCTCCCGACCTGGGCCTGGCTCGACGGCGCCGAGTTCAAGCCGGTCTCCGTCACCGCCTCCATCGACGCCATCGGCCTGACAGCGACCGCCACCGCGGAACCGATCTCCCTCGAGATCAAGCCCGGCACGGCCGACGCCGTGACCTACCCGGCCTCCGGCGTCTGCGAGATCAACAACGGCCGGATCGGTGAGCCCTACGCGAAGGGCAAGGCCGACCAGACGCCGCCCTGCGGCGTGAAGTACCTGCGCTCCTCGGGCGACGGCTCGTACCCGCTCCAGGCCACGGTCACCTGGAAGATCACCTGGACCGGCACCGGCGGCGCCGGCGGCGACCTGCCCGACGGCAGCTTCGGTGCCACGCAGGACGTCGTCGTACAGGAGATCCAGGCCATCAACCGCTGACAACCGCGAGATCCCGCGGTCGGGCGATCACTCCCCTAGGGGAGTGATCGCCCGGCGTGCCGTGGCGACCTGCCCGTGATCATGAGGACGTCCAGTTGTCCGCTTCCTCATCCGGGCTGATCCGGACGGTGCGGGCGAACTCGTCGACATCGTCGAGAGCCTTGAGGATCCGGCCGGCGTCGGGATCGGCCAGGATGATCAGAACGTTCGCGGCCTCCGTGCCCTTCTCGTAGCGCCAGGCGTAACGGAGGCCAACGTGTACCTCGTTGCTGTCCTCGTCCTGGAAGTAGCGCAGCACCCGCAGGCCGGGTCCCAGGTGCGGGGAGTCGAAGCCCTCGACGATGGGGGGCTCGATGGCGTAGCTCGCATCGGCGTGGGTCAGTTCACGCAGTGCCGTCTCCCGGTCTTCGCCCTCCTCGATCTCCACGAGGTCGACATACGCGGGAAGCGGGATCTCCCGTGGGTGCGGGAGATGAAGGAAGACCTCGAAGTCGGGAAAGGCCGCGGGGGCCCTGATGGCGTACATCAACAGGATGTCGGTCAGCAGATCGACTTCGCCAGGTTCCGGCTTCTCCGGCGCGAAATCCTCCCAGAGGCCCTCGGCGAAGTAACGTGCCCATGCCTCGGGCGTCTGTGCCTCCTCGACGTCCTCAAGGCCCGGCTCCGGCCACATGAGCGGGATGCGGATCCAGGGGGACAGATCCATGGCGTGCTTGACGTTGAGCCAGCTCACTCGTAACTCCACTTGAACGTGCCGACCACCGCGTCGAACAACTCGACCAGCACGTCGGTGAATTCACTGTCGATGTCTCCGTCACCCGGTGTGGAGAAGTTGATGCTGACCCAGCGGCCGGGGTCGTCCGCCACGGGGATCACATAGTCGACCCGCCGCGTCGGCAGCTCCTCCTCATCAGGGGTGGAGCGGTAGGCGCGGCGGAGTGCGGGTGCCCCTGCCACGTCGACCGTTGTCGCCGTTCCGCCGGGCACCTTCTCGGCGGCCAGCTGTGCGAGTACCGCCTGTGGGGGAACCGTACGGTCTCGGCCGATCGGCAGCTCGGCAACGATGAAAGAGGCCATGAGGAAGATGCCCCCGCGCGGGAGGACCGGAAGGTAGAGGTCAAGGCCGCCGTTCCTTCTGGCCGCGCGGGCTTGCTTTTCCAACTGGCGACGCATCTCCAACCGGAAGCGCATCGCGTCGTCCCGGGGGATGCCTTCCGGGACTTGCTCCATGTGCGAGAAGAGGATCCTCTCGAGTGCTTCCTTCATGCCCTCGCGCAGGGGGATGCGGACCCAGCCGGGGGGGCAGGACGAGTTCGTAGCGGTGGGGAGCGGTCGCCTTGACGGGGGGTGGCGCCTGCTGCCCCAGATCGGAGGCGCTCACACGCGCGCCTGCTTCTTGAGCTGGCGGTCGGCCACGAGGATCGTCAGGCAGCAGAGCACTGAAATGATGCCCAGCCAGTTGTAGCCGATGGTCCCGATGATGTTCCAGACCAGGTACATGATGGCAACCATCTTGATCGTCTGGGAGAAGTTGGCGCCGATATGCGGGTTACGGATGAGCTCTCGGTTCCTGAAAAACAGGGCCAGCATCAGGACGGGCGAGATCATCAACGGCCATGCCACGTAGCCGTAGGTGAGCCAGTCCATTTCGCCGTACTTGCTGCCGAGGTCTTGGAAGGCGAAACAGAAAAACGGTACCAGTGTGCACGCGGCGAGGAACTTCATGGCCCGGGATTCCTGCGGGCTTTTCGCCGGGATTGTCGCCACTATCTCCACTCCCTCGAACTTTGCTCTGAATTTGGTCGTGCCCGGTTGTTGCGGGTAAGTGCGCGCTCCGGTGTGTTCACCAACGGCTCCCGACTTCACGCGTCAGGACATCCTTGGCGTCGCCGTACTGGTCCTTGTATGGGCCTTTTTCTCCGAGTTTGTCGCCCACGTCCACCAGGGTGGCAGCCCCGTAGTTCAGCCGGAACTTCAGTACGGCCGTGTTCACCGTGTCGGCCGCCGCCCGCACGCTGGCATTCCCACCGAACTCAGCCCGCATCGCCTTGGCAAACTTGCTCGCGCTGATGACCTCCCCGTCGCCCCCCAGCAGGCGCTCCACCCGGGTTGCCACAGGACGTGTCTCTCGCGCCCCGATCTGGCGCAGGGATTGCAGCGCGCGTGCCGCTTTCGAGCCTCGGACCGACTCAAGACCGTACCGCGCGACATTCTTGTTGAGCAGCTTGCGCAGATTCGCGTACCGCTGGAACCGCTCCGCCCTGCTGACGGTCTTGAGCGCTGTTGTCGCGGCCTTCACGCCCTTCATCGCCACGCTGCCCATTCCCAGCGTCGCCAAGGCGAAGACGTCCATGGCGACGTCCGCCCAGTTCCCGTCACCGGAAAGCGCCAGCAGCGTGTGTCCGATACCGACGAGCGCTGTGAGGCTGATGGCGGTCACCGTGATGAGGGTCGCCACCCATCCGACCGGAGTGAAGAGGAGGGCGATGATCCCGATGGCGGTCGCGGCCCAACTCAGGACTTCGATGACGGATTTGATGGTATCCGCGTGCTCGTGCACCCCGTCCTTGAAGTTCTCCCAAGCGCTGTCCTTGATGATGTCCGAGATGTCATCGCCGATATTGTCGGCGTAGTACTGGGCGCGGGAGTCGCGCTCGGAGACGATTTGGTTGAGCTGCTTGTGGTAAGGCGCCAGGTGGCTGTCGGGGTCGGATGACTCCGACGCGTTCTTTTCGCCGCTTTTCTTGGCCTCGGCTTCCTTCTTCTTCACCTCGGCAGCGTGCTCCTCGTCGGCCTGCTTCGCGGCTCGGAGGACGCCGTCGGCCTGTTCCTGGAAGTCCTCCAGTTCGTTGGCCCAATGGCCGAGGTCGCCGACCACACGTTCGTAGCGGGCCGCGGTCTCGCGGAAGTGCTTTTCGAGGTCGCCGGACTTTTCGCGGATCTTGTCGGCGTACTTGCCCTTCAGCGCTTCGCCGTCGGCGGCCTTGCGCAGGATGCGAGCCTGGTCGCGGAGGGTTGAGGCGAGGTTCTTCATTCTGCCGACCTCGTCGCGGATGTCCTCCGGATCGCCGGGGACCGGGTCCTTCTCCGCCAGCGGATGCCAGTCGACCGGCCGGCGCCTGCCCTTGCCCGTACCCATCGGTCAGCTCCCCCCGTTTTCGCCGTGCTTCTTCTCGTTCGCCTTCGCGAGATCGAGGTCCAGCTTCTCGAAGCTCTTGAGCGAGGTCTCTACCTGCTTGCCCAAGTCCTCGACGTTCTCGAGGAGTTCACGCCGATAGTTGTCCCAGTTGCTGACGAAATCGTCCATCTTGCCGGCGATACTGCTATGGCCCCAGATGTCATGGATGTCGGCGCGGTGTTTGTCGATGCCTTCGAGGGCTTTCTTGATGTCCTGCAGATTCGTCTTCGAAGACTCCAGGAGTCCGTAGTCGACTACCAGACGGTCGCGCTCCCCCATGGGCCTCTCCGTTTGCGCTTGCGTGGTCAGCACGTCCCCGTTGGGCTCATCCCACCGGCACAGTCACCGCGGGCACCTTCCCGCCCCCGGCCGCTGATCGTGAGGTGACCGTGTCCGCTGCTGCATCCTCTCGCATCCATGCTGTGCTGGTGCAACTAGGCCTGCTGGATGCTGCCCTCATCGTTTGACGTCCCGAGACCGTCTCCGTTCGGCCGCCGGTCTCGTGACGGCAGGAGGCCCACGGTGTCCGCCACCCCTCCCCGGCCCGCAAAAATTCAGCGGCGCCCCCGATGCCACCCTGCGACGATCACCCCATGCCGATCGACCACCCCCACCCCAGCTACGAAGCCCTCGTCGCCGAAGGCTCCTCCGTGCCCACCGAGGGCTGGGACTTCTCCTGGTTCGAGGGGCGGGCCAGCGAGGAACGGCCCTCCTGGGGGTACGCCGTGGCCAAGGCCGAGCGGCTCTCCCGGGCCACCGCCGCGCTGGACGTCCAGACCGGGGGAGGGGAGGTCCTGGACTTCGCACTCGGCAAGGCGGCGGCGACCTCGAAGGCGCCCCGCCTCGTCGTCGCCACCGAGGGCTGGCCGCCCAACGTGGCCAAGGCCACCGCGCTGCTCCGCCCCTACGGCGTCGCCGTCGTCGCCTCGCCCGAGGACGCCCCGCTGCCCTTCGCGGACGCGGCCTTCGACCTCGTCACCAGCCGCCACCCCGTTGCCCCCGACTGGCCGGAGATCGCGCGCGTGCTCCAGCCGGGCGGCACCTACTTCGCCCAGCACGTAGGCCCGCGCAGCGTCTTCGAGCTCGTCGAGCACTTCCTCGGGCCGCTCCCCGCCGAACAGAGCGCGAATCGCCACCCCGACCGCGAACGCGCCGGCGCCGAGGCCGCGGGGCTGGAGGTCGTCGATCTGCGTGCGGAGCGGCTGCGGGTCGAGTTCTACGACATCGGGGCCGTGGTCCACTTCCTGCGCAAGGTGGTGTGGATGGTTCCGGGCTTCACCGTCGAGACGTACCAGCCCCAACTCCGCGCCCTGCACGAGCGGATCGAGTCCGAGGGCCCGTTCGTCGCCCACAGCACCCGCCATCTCTTCGACGTCCGGAAACCCGCGTCTCACGCGTGAGGCCCGACCGTCACCTCCCCGACCACCAACTCCGCCTCCGCCTCCAGTACTTCGCCCACCCGCTGCACCCGCTCTCCCAACTCCCGCTCGTGCCGCGCCGTGAGCCGCCGCAGCGGCTCCACCGTGACGGTCGTACGACGGCCCCGGCGCCGCTGATGCCAGACCCCGGCCACCACGCCGTCGACCAGCAGCAGCGGAAAGTTGCCGGCCTGGCCGCCCGCCAGCGCCCGCCGGTACGCGACACCGGGGAACAGCAGCTCCCGCGGCTGGGCGGCGATCCCGTACGCGTCGAAGTACGGCAGCAGCCGCACACCCCGTACCCCATCCCGATCCAGGCCCCCGTCCCCGGGGAACTCCGTGTCGCCCGCCGCCACCCAGGCCGCCGTCCCCTCGAAGTCGACCTCCTCGATCTCCCCGGCCTCCGCCATCCGCCCGAACACCGCGCTCGACCAACCGCCGGGCGCCGCCATCCACTTGGCGAACCACGCCGGGGTCCCGGGCCCGTAGGCGTGCAGATACCGTCGTACGAGAGTGCGTACGGCGTCGTCCGCCGGCAGCGGATCGAAGTGCGGCGGGCGGGTGTACGTCACCTTGCGGCCCCGGTTGGGGCCGAAGCACAGCGCGCCGGACCAGCCCGCCCGGTGCAGCACCTGCCGCCAGCGCGGCCACAGGGTCTGGAAGGCGGGCATCACCAGGTCACCGGCCCAGGCGCCGGTGCGCGCCACGACCTCCTCGCTCAGCTCGTCCACGGTCAGGCACACCCCGTCCAGGGCGTCCCCGATCGCCGCCACGATCTGCCCGGCCTGCTCCTCGGTGACCCGTACGTCCGGCGCGAACACCGACCCGGCCGGGACGGCCGGCAACGCGGCGCACCACAGCGGGAGTTCGGCAGTGGGAAGCAGATGGACGGTTCCGCGCGGGCCGTGCGTCTTGACCAGTGACCGGTCCTCCCAGAGCGCCTCGCGCACGTGCGACCGTGTCGCCCCCTCGGTCCGCACCCCGACCGACAGCTCGGCCGCGGACAGCACCTGCGCATGTGCCCCGAGCATCGTGGCGACCACATCGGCGACCGGGACGCGCGGCTTCGCGGAAGTGGCCAGGAACTGCCGTTCGAGCCGGCGTGCGCTCGCCTCGGCCCATGTGATCCTCACCGTCATGATGCGACGCTAGGCCGGAACGAGGTCAGCTCCTGTCCTCTATGGAGATGCGCGTGGGGCGGTGGTAGTCATCTTCGTTGGGCAAATCGGGCCATCATCGCATCAGCGTCCCATTTCCCCTTCGCATCCATGGGATTCACGGGGTTTCCACATTGTTATCACCGTCAACTCCCCTCTTACCTTGATCTCGCGTAAGTTCGGACCAAGGTAATTCGCGTGAGCAAATCTGCGCGGGCGGCACCGCGCGGCGGAGGGGGCTGCGCGGTGCGCTGCCTTCGCAGGTCACCGGCCTCCTTGTGTGATCGGCGCCCGGCGTCAAGCGGAGGTTCGCGGCCGGGTCACCCACCTGGGGGATGCGAGAACACGTCGTCGGGCATCCGGCAAGCCGCCCCAAAGCCTCCGGATCCCATCCGATTGCCTTGGGAATCCGCTGTGATTCGGCCATGAGTCCTCCAGGAGCGGGGCCTTTCCAGGTCATCGGGCCGTCGCCGCTCGACTCCGGAGAGTAGTTGTGGCATGCCGATGCACGCAGCATCACTTACGAAGGGTTATGGTGGAAACCCCCCCTCGGGCCGGTCCGTCTCCCCCCCCACGGACCGGCCCGTTTTTTTGTGGGTCGGCGTGTGACTCCGCCGTGTTGGCGTGAGCGGCAACACGACCCGGACTCAAGTATTCCTCCACCGCAGCGGTAGGCTTCCGCCCGCGGGGACCGCCGTACGGAGGGGCTGACAAGAACGTGAACCTGCGCGACAAGCTGCGCGGCCTGCTGGTCAGGCTGTACGCGCGCCGGGTGGAAGGCCACCTGGACCACGCTCAGGTGCCCAAGCACATCGGCGTCATCATGGATGGCAACCGCCGCTGGGCGAAGGCCGCCGGCTCCACCACCGTGCACGGTCACCGCGCTGGAGCCGAGAAGATCGAGGAGTTCCTCGGCTGGTGCTCCGAGACCGATGTCGAGGTCGTCACCCTCTGGCTGCTGTCGACGGACAACTTCGACCGGCCCCAGGACGAGCTCGGCCCGCTGCTGGGCATCATCGAGGACGTCGTGCGCACCCTGGCCGCGGACGGCCGCTGGCGGGTGCACCACGTCGGCACACCGGACCTGCTGCCCTCCCAGATGCAGCTGGCGCTGAAGGAGGCGGCGGAGGCGACGGCGCATGTCGACGGGATACTCGTCAACCTCGCCATCGGCTACGGCGGTCGCCAGGAGATCGTGGACGCCATGCGCTCGATGATGCTCGACGCCGCCGACAAGGGGACCTCGCTCGAGGACCTCGCCGAGTCCGTCACCATCGACGCGATCGGCCGTCATCTCTACACCGGCGACCAGCCCCACCCCGACCTGGTGATCCGCACCAGCGGCGAGCAGCGGCTGTCCGGGTTCATGCTGTGGCAGACGGCCCACTCCGAGTACTACTTCTGTGACGTTTTCTGGCCGGCCTTCCGCAAGGTCGACTTCCTGCGCGCCCTGCGCGACTACGCGGCACGGCATCGGCGCTACGGCGGTTAGGGCGCGCGGCAAGCGCCCGGCCTACCCCGTTTGGGGCGGAAGTAACAAGGAGTTCACCAGCGCGCCGTCATACGTACCGGCATGGCAGCGCATGTTCGAGGGCATAAGCCAAGCAGGTCGACACCCGAACCACGGGTGTCGGATCTCAGCGGACGGCACCGGAGCCGTTCGCCCGGGAGGCCCTTTGCACCAGCTCGACCGTGCGGTTTCAGCACGGAAGAAGCAGTGGAGGGCCGGTCTTCGGCCCGTGCATCGCGGCCGTCGATCGGTCCAGCTCCACTCCGTCGCTCCCCGACCTCATCCGAGGGGGTACGTCCTTCCGTGGTGACCAGCACAAAGCGCCGTATGCCAGACCGGCGCACCTATGTTCTCGACACCAGCGTTCTGCTGGCCGACCCGCACGCCCTGAACCGCTTCGACGAGCACGAGGTCGTGCTGCCCATCGTCGTGGTGACGGAACTGGAGGCCAAGCGGCACCATCCCGAGCTCGGTTACTTCGCCCGGCAGGCACTGCGGCTGCTCGACGAGTTCCGGGTGCGGCACGGCCGCCTCGACGCCCCCATCCCGATCGGGGACCTCGGCGGAACCGTCCGTGTCGAGCTCAATCACTCGGACCCCAGCGTGCTGCCCAGCGGCTACCGCCTGGGGGACAACGACTCCCGCATCCTCGCGGTCGCCCGCAATCTGCAGGCCGAGGGATTCGACGTCACCGTCGTCTCGAAGGACCTCCCGCTCAGGATCAAGGCGTCCTCGGTCGGTCTCCTCGCCGAGGAGTACCGCGCCGAGCTCGCCATCACGGGCTCCTCCGGCTGGACCGGAATGTCCGAACTGACCCTGCCGGGCGAACAGGTGGACATCCTCTTCGAGGAAGGCCATATGTACGTCCCCGAGGCCGCCGACCTGCCCGTGCACACGGGTCTGACGATCCAGTCCGAGCGCGGCAAGGCGCTGGGGCGGGTCAGTCCCGAGGGCAACATCCGCCTGGTGCGCGGTGACCGGGAGGCGTTCGGCATCAAGGGGCGCAGCGCGGAGCAGCGCATCGCGCTGGACATCCTGCTCGACCCGGACATCGGGATCGTGTCGATGGGAGGCCGCGCCGGCACCGGCAAGTCGGCACTCGCGCTGTGCGCGGGTCTGGAGGCGGTCCTGGAGCGCCGCCAGCACCAGAAGGTCATGGTCTTCCGTCCGCTGTACGCGGTGGGCGGGCAGGAGCTGGGCTATCTGCCGGGCTCCGAGTCCGAGAAGATGAGCCCCTGGGCGCAGGCGGTCTTCGACACGCTGTCCGCGGTCGCCAGCCGCGAGGTCATCGAGGAGGTCACCGCACGCGGGATGCTCGAGGTCCTGCCCCTCACCCACATCCGCGGACGCTCGCTGCACGACGCGTTCGTGATCGTGGACGAGGCGCAGTCGCTGGAACGGAATGTGCTTCTCACCGTTCTGTCCCGAATCGGTGCCAATTCGCGGGTGGTGCTCACCCATGACGTGGCCCAGCGGGACAATCTGAGGGTGGGTCGCTACGACGGTGTCGTCGCCGTCGTGGAGAAGCTGAAGGGACATCCGCTCTTCGCCCACGTCACGCTGACGCGGTCCGAGAGGTCCCAGATCGCCGCCCTTGTGACCGAAATGCTGGAGGACGGGCAGATCTGACCCTGTCGTCCAACTTCACAAGGGTTACGCAATAGTTGGCGCCGTCCGGAAAGGCAGTGAGCCTAGCCGGGCGGCGCCTCGCGGTGTGCGGGTTTCCTGAAATCCCCTGGGCCAAACGAGGTGTGAGCTTTCACACGCAACTCAGAATTGCCACTCGGCGTCCGCTTGCGGCAGAGTCTCATTCCTGTCAGGCCCCGCATACGACACACCTGTACCCCCAGCGGTACGGCACCACAGCACCACCAGCTTCAACTCCATAGCCGACGTCGTATGCCGCCCGAGCACCATGCGGCGCCTCCCTCACGGGGGTTGCCCACCGGGCCCGAACCTCCCGTGACCCAGCAGTTGGGAGGTCAGCGCCAGGGGCAAGATTGCGTCCGCCAGGGTCACCGAAGCGGGCGATGCTGGAAGGAAACCGTGTGAGTCCGATTTCGGTCCGGGGATTCGCAGTGGCCTCTGCCACCGCGGTCACCGCTGTCGGAAGCGTCGTCGGCGTTGCCTCGGGCAGCACCGCGCAGACGAACGACGCCGAAGCGGCAGTAGCCGATTCGACGCTCCTCGCGGACATACCCGCGGGCCAGCAGGTCCAGGTGCAGACCGCGTCCCTGACGCAGCAGGCCAATGTCCAGGCCATCGCCGCCGACGTGAGCGCGAAGAAGGACGCCGAGGAATCGGCTCGCAAGGCTGCTGCCAAGTCGGCTGTCGAGAAGAAGGAAGCCGCCGAGAAGGCGGCGAAGGAAGCCAAGGAGCGCGCCGAGGTCAAGGCCGCCGCCGCCTCCCGGGACTCCTCCAGTTTCCCCGTCCAGAGCTCGTACTCCACCGCGCAGATCCAGGCGATGGCGCGACAGCTGGTGCCGAGCGGTCAGTGGACGTGCTTCAGCAACATCGTGGACCACGAGTCAAGCTGGAACTACACGGCGGTCAACGCCTCCTCGGGTGCCTACGGTCTCTTCCAGGCTCTGCCCGGCTCCAAGATGTCCTCCGTCGGTGACGACTGGCGGACCAACCCGGCCACCCAGATCAAGTGGGGCCTCAACTACATGGACAGCCGCTACGGCAGCCCGTGCGAGGCCTGGTCCTTCTGGCAGGCCAACCACTGGTACTAGAGCCGCCCGGCCCCCGGCCGACGCTCAACCCCGCGCAGCCCCTCACCGTCCTACGGTGGGGGGCTTTCGCCCTGTTGTACGGTCTGACGGACGACTTACGGACTCCAGGGGGGAGTGGTGGGCAAAGACGGGGGAAAGGGACGGACACGGATCATGTCGCGAGTGCCTGGGTGGCTCGGCCGGCTCGGCCACGGACTGACCGAGATGGGTGACCGGTTGGACGAGCGCCGCGCGGAGGCGGAGCGCGAGGAGGAGGACCTGCCCCCCGACGAGCCTTCGCCGCCCCCCGACGAAGCGCCCCTCGCCGCGGTACCCCGCCCTGATCCCGCGCAGGCGGTCCCGTGGGGTATGCGTGTCGCCGCCGAGGCCGGCTGGCGACTGCTCGTCCTGGCGGGCACGGTCTGGGTCCTCATGCGGGTCATCAGTGCCGTACAGCTCGTCGTCCTCGCCTTCGTGGCCGCGCTGCTGATCACCGCGCTGCTCCAGCCGACGGTGGCGTGGCTGCGGCGCTACGGCGTCCCGCGCGGCCTCGCGACCGCGCTCACCGCGATCCTCGGCTTCGTCGTGATGGGCCTGATCGGATGGTTCGTGACCTGGCAGGTCATGGAGAACATCGACAACGTCTCCGACCAGGTTCAGGACGGCATCGACGAGTTGCGCAACTGGCTGCTCAACAGCCCGTTCCATGTCACGGACAAGCAGATCAACGACATCGCCGAGAACCTGCGGGAGGCGGTCGGCGCGAACACGGACCAGATCACGTCGGCCGGTCTGGAAGGTGTGACGGTCGTCGTCGAGGCGCTGACGGGCATCCTGCTCGCCGCCTTCTCGACGCTCTTCCTGCTCTACGACGGAAAGCGTATCTGGGAGTGGACGCTGAGGCTGGTGCCGGCGGCGGCGCGGCCCGGCGTCGCGGGTGCGGGCCCGCGCGCGTGGCGCACGCTGACGGCCTATGTGCGCGGCACGGTGATAGTGGCTCTGATCGACGCCATCTTCATCGGCCTCGGTATCTACTTCCTGGGTGTCCCGATGGCCGTGCCGCTGGCGGTCTTCATCTTCCTGTTCGCGTTCATCCCGCTGGTGGGCGCGGTCGTCTCGGGCGCGCTGGCGGTGGTGGTCGCGCTGGTGACACAGGGCGTCTTCACGGCGGTCATGTCCCTGGCGGTCGTCTTGGCGGTGCAGCAGATCGAGGGGCACATCCTGCAGCCGTTCATCCTGGGCCGCGCGGTCCGGGTCCACCCGCTGGCCGTGGTCCTGTCCGTCGCCGCGGGCGGCATGATCGCCGGGATCGGCGGTGCGGTGGTCGCGGTGCCGTTGGTCGCGGTCACGAACACGGTGGTCGGCTATCTGCGGTCGTACTCCCAGGAACAGGCCCTGAAGCAGTCCCCCCGCCCGAGGGGCGCCACGGCGGCGGACATCGCCCCCGTGACCCCCACGGACGACCCTGCCCCCAAGGACGGCCCCGCCGATCTGGGATGAGAATCGTTCAAATGAGCGCCGAACAAAGTGAATTGAACGGCTCCAGGCTTCAATTTCCGACAGCTGGGAGCAGCTCGGAATAACCCGGCCGAAATATGCCGCACGGCTGATACACATACCCCCTCAGTGCTACGCGCCAGGCGTATGTGCGAAATGCCAGGGGGAAGTGATGTCGGGCCTCCGCGACCCCCTCGACCTCGACCGGGTCGGTCACGACCTGCTGGCACACGCCCTGACACTGTGCGGGCGTGAGGAGTTCACCGGGGAACTGAGAGTGGCCGGTGCGCCCGGTGGCACCCTCCATCTGCGCAACGGCCTCGTCGTGGGCGCGCAGAGTCCCGGCGCCCCCGGCCCGGAGGCGCTGCTGCTGCGCTCGGGCCGGGTCAGCGGGGAGGAATGGGCCGCGCTGGTACGGGAGTCGGGCGGCGCGCGCTGGCCGGCGGCCCGACTGATCGCGCGCGGCTACGCCGGGGCCGCCCAGCTCAAGGTCGTGTGTGTGATGGCGCTGCACGACGCCGTGTTCGCCGTCCTCGCCGGCCGGGTGCACGGCTGCGAACGGGGCGCCGAGACCGAGCCGTTCGCCACGATCGCCGTCGGCGAGACGTCGAACCGGCTGCTCCAGGAAGGCACCCGCAGGCTTGCCGCCCTGGCCGCGCTGCCCCACCCCGTGCACCCCGAGCGGGAGCGCCCGCATCCGGTCCCGGGCATGGACGCCGGCCCCCTCACCGCGCTGCACCGTGAGCTGCTCACCCACGCCGACGGCCGCAGCACCGCCCGTGACCTGGCCTTCCGCACCGGGCGCGGCGTCTACACCGTCACCGTCGAGATGGCCCGGATGCTCGGCGAGGGCCTCCTTGAGTGCGCCGTGGCACCCACCCCGATCCCGGTCCGCCCCCTCCCCGACGGCCAGGGGGTGCGGCAGCGCGATCCGTCGCCTCCCACCGCCCCGCCGCTCGTCCCCGGCAGCCTGCCCCGCCGTAAACCCGGCGGATTCTTCCGGATGCGAAACGGAGCCCCCAAATGAGCGCCCGAATGAGCCCGAAGAGAGGCCTCGAATGAAGAAGCCGAACAGATCCGAACAGAAATAGGGGAGTTGAATACATGGATCACGAAGCACTGGCACGGGAAATGCGTGGACTGCGCGAACAGGTGACCGGCATCACCGACACGGCGGTCGCCGCCGCCGACGGACTGCTTATCGCGGCGGACACCGCCGACTCCATCGATCCGGAGGGCCTCGCCGCCCTCGCCGCGGCCGGCCTCGGTCTCGCCCGCCGCACCGCCCAGGCGACCGCCCGGGGCACCCTGCGCCAGACCGTGACCTACGGCAGTCACGGCTGTGCGGCGTTCTACGCGGTCGGCGACACCGCCCTGATGGTCGTCCTCGGCGACGAGGGCATGGACGTGGACCGACTGCACCGGGCGACCCAGCCCGCTCTCGACCGTATCGGCTCGATCCTCACGCACAAGGCAGCGGAAGGAGTCTGAAGGGATGGCGACGAAGCGTATGACCCCTGGTTTCTCCGATCAGGTGATGGGCCTGGTCAAGTCACTGCGTACCGATGCCCCCGACTGTGTCGCCTCGGGCGTGGTCGACATGTCCACCGGCATGCTCCTTTCGTACGAGACCGTCGAGAACCATCCGCCGGAGGTGCTGGACCTGCTGGCGGGTGCGACGCTCGACCTGTTCCAGGGCCGCACGGTCGTGATGATCGAGGACGTCTTCAAGGAACGCCGCGGGGTGGGCGGCGACAACCACTTCTTCCAGGAGATCCTGGTCAACAGCGAGAACCTCACCCACCTGTTCATCCGGCTGAACGAGCAGCAGGACGTGGTGGCCGTGGTGGTCTGCCGGAAATCGGTGAACGTGGGCATGCTCTTCGCCCAGGTGCGGCGGGTGGTACGGGAGTACAGCCTCTGAGCACGCGGAAAGGGCCCCTCCCGCACCGGAGGGGCCCTCATCGTCGTACCGGCTACTCCGTGCGCAGCCCGTCCGGCCGCATCAGCCGCAGCAGCGGCGGCAGACTGAGCAGCGTCACCACCAGGACGACCGCGGCACCCGCGCCCGTCATCGACAGCACGCTCGCCCAGTCCACGGACACCGGGGTGTCCGTCATCTTCAGCAGGACCACGCCGAGCGTCAGCCCCACCGTCGAGGCCAGCACCAGTCCGAGGCCGACCGGGATCGCCGTCTGCCACAGCACCGACAGGCTCAGCGTGGAGCGCTTGGTGCCGAAGGCGATCAGCGCGGACAGCAGCTTCTTGCGTTCACGGAGCTGCTCCAGCTGGGAGACCAGCAGACTCGCGCCGATCAGTGCCAGGACCGCTGAGGCGCCGACGAACAGGCCGGTACGGATGGACTCGTAGGTGTCGTCGCGGGCCTCGGAGACCCAGACCATGGGCTCGTCGTACGGGTCGATGCGCGCCGCCGTGTTGCGGACGTACTCCCGTGCGCCGGGCAGGGACTCGTCGAGCCGCAGATAGAGGTCCCCGGAGACGGTCTTCTCGGCCCCCTCGGGCAGGGCGCTCGGTGTCATCAGGAGGCCGCCGTTCTTCATGCCGGTCGGGTCCTCGATCGACTGGGCCTCCTTCAGGTTCTTCGGCACGGGCCAGGCGATCGACTTCACCGGCTCGGCGCGGCCGGACCCGTCGAACCAGAGCGTGCGCCCCTGCTTCACCAGTTCGGGGGTCTCGTAGTTGAACTCGCCGCCCTTGATGAGGAAGACGTCGCCGTCCCGGCACGAGGGCAGCTTCGCCATCACGCGTAGGGACGCGCAGTCGCCGACGTTCACCTGGGCCCACTTCTCGGGGTCCTTGGGCCTCTCGCCGAGGTACCCCGACGACAGCGCGACGGTGCTCTTGACGCCCCGGGTCGCCTCGAACTTCGCCTGCGCCGCCGAGAGGGAGGCCCCGGTCGGCACCTGCACCTGCATCTGGGCGCGGGACACGTCCTTGCCGGTGGGCTTGGTGTAGTCGCCCTCGACGCCCGCGAACAGCATCTGGAGCGCGATCGCCCCGGCCACCGCCACCGCGATGCCGTTGACCATGCGGGCCGCCGTACCGCTGCTCAACTGGAGCCTGCGCACGGCCAGTTGCCAGGCCACCGGACCCGCGCCGAGCCGGGCGACGACCGCCTCGACGATCCAGGGCAGCAGCGCGGTGATGCCGACGAGCAGCAGCACGACACCGCCGGTGACGAGGTACTGGTTGAAGTCGCCGCCGTCGTTGCCCTGGCCGATCATCGGGTAGAGCAGGGCGATTCCGCCCACCGGCAGCAGCAGCCGCCACCACAGCCGGCGCCGCGCGGGCTTCGCCGTCCGCACCACACCGAGCGGCTCGATCACCACACCGCGCAGGGCGAGTTGGGTGACGACCACGGCTGCCGCCGGAACCGCGACGGCCACCAGCAGGGCCAGCAGCGGCGACGGGTTCAGATAGCTGGGGAAGACGCTGATGTCGAAGACCTCGACCGAGCCCACGAACTCCCGGGCGCCCAGGAAGAACGCCGCACCGAAGAGCACGCCCACCGCGGCCCCGGCGAGCGCCTCGCCCGCCGCGATCCGCCGGGTCATCCGGGCGTCGGAGCCCACCAGCCGCAGCGCCGCGAGCCGCCGGTCCCGCCGCTCCCCGCCGAACCGTACGGCCGCGGCGATGAAGACCGCCACGGGCATCAGCAGCACGATGAAGACGACGAGGATCAACAGCAGCAGGGTCGGGTCCATCCGGTCCGACGGGCTCGGGTCCGGGTTCCCGAACTTGTCGATGCGCTCTGAGTGGAAGCTGTTCATGTGCGCCGCGAGCCCCTCGGCGCCCCGGTAGAAGGCGAGTTCGGCCGGGCCGACCAGTCCGCTCTCCCCGATGGTGCCGACGACCCGGTCGGGCAGCCGCTCGCGCAGCAGCTTGCCGTCGTCCGACTCCAGGAGCTTCTTGAGGGCGGGGGAGACCACCATCTCGCCCACCGCCGGGAACCTCCGCACCCCCGGCGGCAGTGGCGCCTTCGCCCCTTCGGGCTCCAGCTCCCGCCCTCGCACGTTCTTGTCGTGGTACGTCGTGCCGACGGAGGCGACGATCAGGGTGTCGTCGGCCTTCTTCAACGGGGTCGCGCTGAACGCCGAGTCGGCCCGTGCGTCCTCCCGGTCGCCGCGTGCCGCCATCGCGTTCGGGATCGCGGTCGTCAGCAGCAGCAGCGCCACCCCGAGCCCCACCCCGACGGCCGTCAGGGCGACCCGGACCCAGCCCTCACGTCCCCCGGCGAACGCGAACCTGACCCCCATACCGAGGTCCCGCGTCCACTGCTTCATACGACTCGCTCCATGTCCCGGGACTTCCCGTCCCGTACGACGATCTCGCGGTCGGAGTAGGCCGCCACCCGCGCCTCGTGCGTGACCAGTACGACGGCCGCGTTGGTGGACCGCGCGGCCTCGGTGAGCAGCTCCATCACCCGCTCGCCGTTGAGCGAGTCGAGCGCGCCGGTGGGCTCGTCGGCGAACAGCACGCGCGGGCCGGTCACCAACGACCGTGCCACGGCGACACGTTGCCCCTGCCCGCCGGAGACCTCGCCCGGCCGCTTCTTCTTCAGGTCGTCGACCTCCAGCCGCTCCATCCACGTCAGGGCGGTCCGCTCGGCCTCCTTGCGGGAGGTGCCGTTGAGCCGCAGCGGCAGGGCGACGTTCTCCACACAGGTCAGCTCGGGGACGAGCTGACCGAACTGGAAGACGAACCCGAACTGGGAGCGCCGCAGCTCGCTGCGCTGGGCGTCGTTCATCGTCGCCATCTCGCGCCCGCCGTACATGATCGAGCCCGAGTCGGGCGTCACGATCCCGGCGAGACAGTGCAGCAGCGTGGACTTGCCGGACCCGGAGGGGCCCATCACGGCGACGACCTCGCCCGGGTGGATGGAGAACTGGGCGCCGTCGAGCGCCAGGGTCGGGCCGTACGCCTTGCGCAGGTCGTCGGCCACGAGCAGGGAACCAGCGGGAGTCATTCGGCCACCACCTGTGCGAGCTTGTCGAGACGCGCGGCGGTCAGTTCCAGCCAGCGCAGATCTGCTTCGAGATGGAACAGGGCGTGGTCGCAGATCAGCTGATCGGCGAGGTCCCCCTTCCGCTTCCGGTCGGTGAGGATCCGCATCATGCGCAGATGCTCCGAGCGCTGCGTGTCGAGGATGTCGGCGGCGTCGCGGTGCGTGAGCAACGCGAGGACGACCTTCGTGTACAGCGTCGACTGCAGATACGGCTCGGGCTTCTCCGGCGTGGCCAGCCATCGCTGTACGTCGGTGATGCCGGCCTCGGTGATCGCGTACCGCTTGCGCTCGGGCCCGCCGCCGGCCTCGATGCCGTCGACCTCGACGAGCCCGTTCTTCAGCAGGCGCGACATCGTCGAATAGACCTGGCCGTAGTGCAGGGGCCGGTCGTGACCGAACTTCTCGTCGAAGGCCCGCTTCAGGTCGTAGCCGTGGCGGGGCCCGGACTCCAGGAGTCCCAAAAGGGTGTGACCGATGGACATGCGGAGGACTGTACACGCGGCGTATACACGGCATGTATACGTCGAGTGTGTAGAGAGCGTGGACGGGTGCCGAACCGCAGGTGAGGGCCGATTGTCACGGTTCTGCTACACGGATCTCAGGCCTCCGGATCCGCCGGTGGCCGCCCCCGGCGCGGGATTGGCCCGGCCTCGCCCGGAAGTCGCCCGGCGTCCGCCAGGGCCGTGCGCAACAGGAACTCGATCTGCGCGTTCGCCGAACGCAGCTCGTCCCCGGCCCACCGGGCCAGCGCCTCGTACACCGACGGGTCCAGCCGCAGCAGCACCTGCTTGCGCTGCTGCGGCCGCCGCTTGGGCGCGGACTCCTCCGTCACTGGTAGAGGGTCCCCGTGTTCAGGACGGGCTGTGCCGCGCGGTCCCCGCACAGCACCACCATCAGGTTCGACACCATCGCCGCCTTGCGCTCGTCGTCCAGCTCCACGATGCCCTGCTCGCTGATCCGGGCGAGCGCCGCCTCGACCATCCCGACCGCCCCGTCCACGATCTGCCGCCGCGCCGCGACGATCGCCCCGGCCTGCTGCCGCTGGAGCATCGCCGAGGCGATCTCGGGAGCGTAGGCGAGGTGGGTGAAGCGGGACTCGATGATCTCGACGCCGGCCGCCTCCACGCGCGCGTGCAGTTCGAGGGCGAGCTTCTCGGTGATCTCCTCGGCGTTGCCGCGCAGGGAGAGGCCGCTCTCCTCGTGGGCGTCGTAGGGGTACTCGATGGCGATGTGCCGCACGGCCGCCTCGGTCTGGGTGGAGACGAACTCGATGTAGTCGTCCACCTCGAAGGTGGCCTGCGCGGTGTCCTCGATCCGCCACACCACGACCGCGGCGAGCTCGATCGGGTTGCCGTAGGCGTCGTTGACCTTCAGGACGGCCGTCTCGTGGTTGCGCACCCGCGTCGAGATCTTGGTGCGCGAGGTGAAGGGGTTCACCCAGCGCAGCCCGTCCTGCCGGATCGTCCCCTTGTAGCGCCCGAAGAGCTGCACGACCCGCGCCTCGCCCGGCGCCACCGTGTTCAGCCCGCACATGGCGAGGAACGCGGCGAGGCCGACCAGGATCCCGCCGACGATCAGCGCGGCCTTCCCGCCGGTCGCCGAGACCGCCGTAGCGCCCGCAATCATTCCGGCGCCCGCGAACAGTCCGAGCAGCCCGAGAAGCAGGGCGAGCCCGCCGCCGATGCTGTGGGCGGTGAACTCCCGCACCCGTGGAGCGGGCATGTCGGGTACGTCGACGGTGGTGTCGTCGTGGGTGGTCATGGTTGGTCCCCCGGTTCTCGAAGTGCTCGTACGGCTAGCTCTGACCTATCTAAGTGATATCACTTTTACCCTCGAACGCAACCCTTCACACCCCTCGCTCGTCAGTTCCGTAAGGAACGGGTGCTGATTGTCACGTCCGTAAAAGACCGGATCGGCCGCCCTTTGTCACATCTCCCGGTGTTAGCTTTCTGAGCTGACCTGAGCGGCGAACCTGTGTGACAGATGCGCACACACGAGCGAAGCGGAGCAGAACGGACCCATGGGACGAGCGGAAGAAAGACGAGCGCGACAGCGCGGCGGTCACCGCGCCGCGCCCAAGGGCCGTTCGTCGAGGGCGGCCAGCGCTTCGACCGGCGCTTCGACCCGGGCTTCCGGCAGCGGCGACAAGAGCCTCATACGCCGGATCTTCACCTGGAAGAAGATCCTCGGCACGTTCCTCGGCTTCTGCCTGCTCGGCATCGGCGCCTTCATCGTCCTGTACATGATGGTGCAGGTCCCCGAGGGGAACGCGCAGGCCGAGCTCCAGAGCAACACCATCAAGTACAGCAACGGCGACGTCCTGGTCCGGGACGGCAAGGTGAACCGCGAGACCGTCGACCTCGCCAAGATCCCCAAGAAGGTCCAGCTCACCTTTGTCGCCGCCGAGAACAAGTCCTTCTACCAGGACTCCGGCGTCGACCTGAAGGGCACCGCCCGCGGTCTGCTCAACACGCTGTCCGGCAAGGGCAAGCAGGGCGGTTCGACGATCACCCAGCAGTACGTCAAGAACTACTACCTCACCCAGGACCAGACGGTCACCCGCAAGCTCCGCGAGCTGGTGATCTCGCTCAAGGTGGACCGCCAGAAGTCCAAGGACGAGATCCTCGCGGGCTACATCAACACCAGCTACTACGGCCGTACCGCCTACGGCATCCAGGCCGCCGCGCAGGCCTACTACCGCGTCGACGCCGAGGACCTGAGCGTCGAGCAGGGCGCCTACCTCGCCGCGCTGCTCCAGGCGCCGAGCCAGTACGACTGGGCGGTCGCCTCGGACTTCAGCAAGAAGCTGGTCAAGCAGCGCTGGAACTACGTCCTGGACAACATGGTCGAGGAAGGCTGGCTGGACGCCTCCAAGCGCGCGGAGATGAAGTTCCCGATCCCCAAGGAGCCCAAGGCCGAGTCCGGGCTCAAGGGGCAGAAGGGCTACTTCGTCAAGCTCGCCAAGCAACAGCTCGTGAAGCAGCTGATGAGCAAGGACGGCCTCACCCAGGACGAGGCGGAGGCCCAGTACGACCGGGGTGGCTGGACCATCACCCTGAACATCGACAAGAAGAAGCAGGCGCAGCTGGAGAAGGCCGTCAAGGCCCAGCTGACCGACAAGCTGGACCCGGACAAGCGCAAGGTCGACAAGAACATCCAGGCCGGCGCCGCCTCCGTCGACCCGAAGACCGGGAAGATCGTCGCCCTGTACGGCGGCGAGGACTACACCACGCACTTCTTCAGCAACGCCAACCGCACCGACTACCAGCCCGCGTCGACGTTCAAGCCGGTCATCCTGGCCGCCGCCCTGGAGAACGGCGCGGTGACCCAGGACGACAAGAAGATCACCGCGAGCACGGTCTACGACGGCACCAGCAAGCGTCCCGTCGAGGGCAGCGACATCGCCTTCGCCCCGGAGAACGAGGATGACCAGGACTACGGCGACGTCACCGTCCAGACGGCGATGAACAAGTCCATCAACTCCGTCTTCGCGCAGATGGGCGTCGACGTCGGCATGGACAAGGTCCTCAAGACCGCCGCCGACCTCGGCATGGGCACCGAGGGCCTGAAGGCGCTGCCCGCCTACACCCTGGGCACGATGGGCGCGAGCCCGATCCAGATGGCCGGGGTCTACGCCACCCTCGACAACCATGGCAAGAAGGTCACCCCGACCATCATCAAGTCGGCCGAGCGCAACGGCAGCGAGGTCGAGATGCCCGACCCGATCGGCGAGCAGGTCATCAGCCGCGTGACTGCCGACACGGTGACCTCGATCCTGACCGGAGTGGTCGACGACGGTACGGCCAAGACGTCCGTCCGTGACAACCCCAAGCGCGACGGCCAGGAGGTCGCGGGCAAGACGGGTACGTCCGACGACAACAAGTCGGCCTGGTTCACGGGCTACACCCCGGACCTGGTCACCTCGGTGGGTCTGTTCGGCGAGGACTACAAGACCAAGGCCCAGGCCAAGATGTACAACGCGGGCGGCTTCGAGCGCGTCAACGGCGGTGGCTTCCCGGCGCAGATCTGGGCGGCGTACATGTTCGGTGTGACGTCCACGTCCGCCGAGTTCGACCTGGACACCGACCAGGGCGCGGCGGTCGAGCCGACGTGGACTCCGACCCCGACACCGACCCCCACGCCGACGCCGACCCCCACCCCGACGCCGACTCCGACCCCGACACCCACGCCGACCCCCACGCCGACGCCGACCCCCACCCCGACGCCGACCCCGACACCCACGCCGACTCCGACGCCGACACCACCGACGGACGGCATTCCGGAGGACCCGGTGGACCCCGGGGACGGTCAGTAGGCAGCACGAAGGGCGCCCGGCAGCCGCCGGGCGCCCTTCGTCCTCTCAGCTTCGGTTCAACTCGAACCAGACGACCTTGCCGGTGCTCAGCCGGGTCGCTCCCCACCGGCGCGCCAGCTTGTTGACCAGGTACAGACCCCGCCCGCCCTCATCGGTGGCCCGGGCCTGCCGCAGCCGCGGCAGCTGAGGCACGTCGTCGCCGACTTCGCAGCGCAGCACATCGGTCCGCAGCAACCGCAACGTCACCGGCCGCGAGGCGTACCGCACGGCGTTGGTCACGACCTCGCTGACGAGCAGCTCCACCGAGTCGGACATGTCCTCGAGCCCCCAGCGGGACAGGGCACGTCGGGCCAGCCGCCGGGCACGCCCCGGTGCCGCGTCCTCCGGCTCCAGGAACCAGTACGCCACATCACTGGGCGCGATCCCCTCGAAGCGGGCGGCGAGCAGCGCGATGTCGTCGTCCCGGTCGCCCGGTCCGAGCATGTCGAGCACCTCGTCGCACAGCGCCTCCAGCGGCGGCGGATGATCCGGCCCGGTCAACTGCGCGGTCGCGGCGAGCTTCTCGCGCAGTTGCTCTATGCCGCTCCACACGTCCCGCAGGCGCGATTCGACCAGCCCGTCGGTGTACAGGAGCAGGGTCGCTCCGGCCGGGGCGTCCAGCTCCACCGCTTCGAAGTCGACGCCGCCGACACCGATCGGCGCGCCCGGCGGCACCCGCAGCACCTCCGCCCGGCCGCCCAGGTGGAGCAGGACGGGTGGCGGATGGCCGGCGTTGGCGATGGTGATGCGATGAGACACCGGGTCGTAGACGGCGTAGAGGCAGGTCGCCATGCGGTCTGTGCCGAGCCGCTGGGCCTGCTCGTCCAGGTGGTGCAGCACCTCCTGCGGCGGCAGGTCGAGACCGGCGAGCGTCTGGGCCGTCGTCCGCAGCTGGCCCATGATCGCGGCCGAGGTCATGGAGTGGCCCATGACGTCACCGACGACCAGCGCGACCCGGCTGCCCGGCAGGGGGATCGCGTCGTACCAGTCGCCGCCGACGCGGGCGGTCTCGGCGGCCGGGAGGTAGCGCGAGGCCAGCCGGACCCCCGTCGGCCGCGGGAGCGTCTCCGGCAGCATGGTGCGCTGGAGTTCGTCGGCGATGTACGCCTCACGGCCGTACAGCACGGCCTTGTCGATGCCGAGCGCGCTGTGCGTGGCGAGCTGGGCGGCGACCAGGAGGTCGTCCGGCTCGAAGGCGATGCGATCCGGGCGGCGCAGGAACAGCGCGGCGCCGATGACCCGGCGCCGGCCGCGCAGCGGGGCGAGGATGGCGCGCCGGCCGCCGGGGACGATCGACTCACCGCCCTCGCCGAGGAGTTCCGGCAGCGCGGCGCGGGCCGCCGGAGAGTCCGTGAAGACGGGGCGTACGCCCCGCAGCACCTCGGCGAGCGCGCCGCCGGTGCGCACCTCGCACAGTTCGGCGGTGACGGCCGACAGTTCGGTCAGCTCGGTCGGCTCCGGCTGGGGCGCGGGCACGGTGAAACCGCCCTCGGTGTCCCGTTCCTCCGGTATCCGGTCGGTGCGGCGCAGCCGCAGCACCAGCGGGCCGGTGGGCCGCTCGTCGCCGACCGGCAGCGGGTCGCGCAGATAGACCAGGATCGCGTCCGAGAAGGTCGGCACGGTCGCCCGGCACAGCCCCATCACGATCTCGTCGAGGTCGATGCCACGGGCGATCCGCCGGGTCGCGGCACCCACGAACCGCAGCCGGTCGCCGTCCCGCCGCATCGGCGTGGGCCGGCCGAGCGCCTGACTCTGTCCGGTCCGCCGCTCAGGACCGTCGGCCGCGGCTTCCGACGGGGCGGAGATGCCCTCGGGCGCCGGTCGTGGACGGTGGGTGTCCGGCTCGGCGGCCAGGGTGGGCTGCGAGTGCTCGGGATCGCCGCCGGGCACCGGTGCCGCGATGTCGGCCCCCGGGGGCGGCGTCTCGCCGGCCCGGGCTTGTGCCGGTAAGGCGCTGTGCGGGGGCGTGGAGGCACGCAGGAGCGCCCCGCGAGGGTCCGCGGGGTCGGCGCCCGGCTGGGGGCGCTCGAAGGAGGTGGGCTGCTCCGTCACGCGTGTCGAATCCGTCCGTCGGTGGCTGCGCGCCGTGCGCTCAGTTCGTCCCGCCGAAATGCCGATACCCGGTATACGTGCCCCAGGAACGGAATTCCCGCGTGGTCAGAGGATGTTCCTGTGCCACCGGCGGAGCGTCTGGCCTCCGTACCGGTGTTGCCCTCGTACCCCTCGCTCACGTCCTGCCGCCCCTCGGTGACGAATGGTCAAGCTCGATGCACGCTCCGGTGGTTGCCGTCGCGCGCTCTTGCGGAGGACGATCCTACGTTTGTTGCCCGGGGGCGCATCAAGGGTCTCATGAGGACATGTGCGCGGGCGTGCGGTCCCAGTCATCCGGCAGCAACGGTACCGACCAGGACGGATCCGGGCGCCAGTGCTGCCAGCCGTCCGAGTACGGGGACCCCCAGGAGCGGATCACCTCCACCGCCGAACGCCCGGCCCGACGCACCTGTTCGGCCTGCGCCGCGTCCATCAGCCCGTCCCGCTGGGCCTGCGCGAACTCGTCCTCGTCCCGCCAGTGCCAACTGCGGTCCGGGTGCACGGAGATGTCCAGGAAGTGGTCCTCGGAGTCCACCCCGCCGTCCCAACGGGCCAGCGGCTCCTCCAGGTTCACGTACCAGTTCTTGAACAGCCAGCCCGGCTCCCAGAACAGCCACACCGACCACGGCTCGCCCGGCCGCGCCAGCTTCAGCACACCGGTGCCGAACCAGCGGTCGCGCTGCACGGTCCGCGGCTTGGTGTACCGGGTCTCCAGCGGCTCCGCGTGCACCGAGGTGCCGTCGGCGAGGACGGGCTTCACACACTCGGTGCCGGGCGCCATCCACACGGCCAGCAGATCGTGGTCGTCCCGGACGACGGTCACAGGGCGTGCGATGTGAATACGCGCGGCGCCGTTCTCCCGGTACCGCCACAGGATCTGACTCCCGGGCTTCCAGAAGGACGTCGTTCTACCCGCTTCCGCCGCTCTCACCGCTCCACCGTCTGCCATGAACAGATATTAGGTGCCATGGCCATACGACGCTGCGGTGCGCGTCACGGTTCGCGTCCGGGGCGCCAATGGTTACGGACGCGTCATGCGCAGGACATCCAGCGCTTCGTCGAGCTGTTCGACGGTGAGGTCGCCTCGCTCGATGTACCCGCCTTCCACGACGACCTGACGAATGGTCTTCCGCTCCGCGAGCGCCCTCTTGGCGACCTTGGCGGCCTCCTCGTACCCGATGTACTTGTTCAGCGGCGTGACCACGGAGGGTGACGACTCGGCGTACTCGCGGGCGCGTTCGCGGTGCGCGACGATCCCGTCGACGGTCCGGTCGGCGAGGAGCCGGGAGACGTTGGCGAGCAGCCGGATCGACTCCAGTACGTTCTTGGCGATGACCGGCAGCATGACGTTGAGCTCGAAGTTGCCGGCGGCCCCGGCGGTGGCGACGGTGGCGTCATTGCCGACGACCTGGGCCGCGACCATGAGGACGGCCTCGGGGATGACCGGGTTGACCTTGCCGGGCATGATCGAGGACCCGGGCTGAAGATCGGGGAGGGAGATCTCGGCGAGCCCGGTGCGCGGCCCGGAGGCCATCCACCGCAGATCGTTCGCGATCTTCGTCAGCCCGACGGCGATGGTCCTGAGCTGCCCGCTCGTCTCCACGATCCCGTCCCGGGCCCCCTGCGCCTCGAAGTGGTCGCGCGCCTCGGTCAGCGGCAGCCCGGTGACGCGGGCCACCTCCTCGATGACGGCGGCGGAGAAGCCGGGCGGGGTGTTGATGCCGGTGCCGACGGCGGTACCGCCCAGCGGGAGCTCGGCGAGACGGGGGAGGGAGGCGTGCAGCCGCTCGACGCCGTACCGCATCTGGGCCGCGTACCCGCCGAATTCCTGCCCCAGGGTCACCGGGGTGGCGTCCATGAGATGCGTACGCCCCGACTTCACGACGTCGGCGAACTCCTCGGACTTACGGCCGAGGGAGTCGGCGAGGTGATCGAGGGCGGGGATCAGATCACGGGTGACGGCGGCGGTGGCGGCGATGTGAATCGACGACGGAAACACGTCGTTGGACGACTGCGAGGCGTTCACATGATCATTCGGGTGTACGCCCCTGCCGAGCCGCTCACCGGCGAGCGAGGCGATGACCTCGTTGGCGTTCATGTTGGACGAGGTCCCGGACCCGGTCTGGAACACGTCCACCGGGAAGTGCTCGTCCCACCGCCCCTCGGCGACTTCGGCCGCCGCCTCCTGAATCGCGTCGGCGATGTCCTTGTCAAGCACACCGAGGTCGGCGTTCACCTTCGCCGCGGCGCCCTTGATTCGTGCCAGCGCCTCGATGTGGGCGCGTTCGATGCGCTGCCCGGAGATCGGGAAGTTCTCCACGGCCCGCTGAGTCTGCGCCCGCCACTTGGCGTCGACGGGGACCGGGACCTCGCCCATGGAGTCGTGCTCGATGCGGTATTCACTCATGCCCGGTACAGCGAACGGGACGCCGGGGATGTTCCGGGCGCTCGGCCACTCGGGTGCCGTTGTCATGTGACCCAGGTCTCATGACGGCCGTGCATCTCCTGTGTCGGCGAGTTGAGACTTCGAGCACGCCCCGCAACGGCTCGGGAGCCTCGTGCGTTGATTGCTTCAAGGAAACCGCGCCTCGGCCGTCAGTCGCCGATAATAACCCGGTGTTCGAGGCTAAAGTGGCCGCCGCCGTCGCAATTGCGAGCACGTCATGTCGTTTTTCCCTGAGGGGCAGCCCGCCGATGCCAGTAAAGAACTACCGGACCCTCCACGGCATTCGCGGTGTTGCGGCCCTGTGTATCGTCGCCCTGCATTCCCCGCGACTGTTCGGACCGATGCCGGGATTCCTGGGTTTGGCTGTCGATCTTTTCTTCGTACTGAGCGGCTTTGTGCTTGCTCATGCCTATGAGGATCGTTTCCTTCAGGGGATGACTCCTCTGGCCTTCCTTCGTCAGCGCTGGGTGCGACTTTATCCCCTCTATGGCGTGGGGCTCCTCTTGGGGATCGTGCACCAGGCGATGTGCATTCTGTACGATTCGCCAACTGTGGCGTGGACTTGGAGCGAACTGCTCATCGCGCTTCCGTTTGCCGTGTTCATGTTGCCCGCGCCGCTGTCCCACGCTTTTCCCTTCAACGGCCCGATGTGGTCGATCTTCTTCGAACTCATGGCGAATCTGGTGTGGGCGGTGTTCTGGCGCCCGCTTCAGTCCGTCAGATTCCTTGCCGCCACGGTCGTGGTGTGCGGCGGATTCTATTCATGGGCGTTGATGTACTGGGAAACCCCCGCGTTGGGTCTGACATGGGTCAACTTTCCCGGAGGACTCGCGCGAGTGGGCTACTCCTTCGCCGCCGGCCTGTTGATCTACCGCCTGCGAGACACGTTGCGTACGCCCCGAATCCCGCCGCTGGTGTTGATGGGTGTACTGCCGGCCATGGCGTTCCTCAGGCCCGGTCCGACCGGGCAGCTCCTGTCCGTACTGCTTGTGTTCCCGCTCGTTGTCCTGCTCGGTGCGAGGAGCGAGCCACGATCCGGCACCCAACGCGTCTACGAATCACTGGGCAAGGCGTCCTACTGCGCGTACGTGCTGCACCGCCCGCTGGCAGCCCTTCTCTATGCTGTCGTCCTGCAATTCTCCGGCCAGCGGTTGGAATCCTTTGCCCCATGGGGCGGATTCGTCTTCATGGCGATGCTGGTGGCAGGGGGCCTTGTCCTGACGGACAGGTTCGAGACACCGGCGCGACGGTGGCTGACGCGCCGTCTGACGGGGAAGGGCAGGGAGCCACTGCCTGCTCCGGGTCACGTCGCCCTGCCGCGAGTCAGTGCGGGAAAGGACCGCCCCACATCCGCAGCCGCTTCCCAGCCGCGGCGCGGGAGCCTTCCTCGCGATGCTTACCTCCCCTCAGCACCGCTCGGAGAGCGGCCCCACGGGGACCTGTAAGTGCTGCTCCTGGTCCGTGGGTGCCGAGGAGAACGACAGAGCCCCCGGCAACTCGCCAGGGGCTCGCCGTGGCTGTCGCTGCCGGGTCAGCCCAGGCCCGGACCCCGCACCGGGATCGACGTGAACGTCGGCGCAGGCGCCGGGTCCTGGAAGAAGTCGTTGCCCTTGTCGTCCACCACGATGAACGCCGGGAAGTCCTCGACCTCGATCTTCCAGACCGCCTCCATGCCGAGCTCCTCGTACTCGACGACCTCGACCTTCTTGATGCAGTCCTGCGCGAGCCGGGCGGCCGGGCCACCGATGGAACCGAGGTAGAAGCCACCGTGCGCGTCACACGCGTTGGTGACCTGCGCGGACCGGTTGCCCTTCGCCAGCATCACCTTGGAGCCGCCCGCCGCCTGGAACTGCTCGACGTAGGAGTCCATACGTCCGGCCGTCGTCGGCCCGAAAGAGCCGGACGCGTAGCCCTCGGGCGTCTTCGCGGGACCGGCGTAGTACACCGGGTGGTCCTTGAGGTACTGCGGCATCTCCTCGCCCGCGTCGAGGCGTTCCTTGATCTTGGCGTGCGCGATGTCACGGGCCACGACCAGGGGACCGGAGAGCGACAGCCGGGTCTTCACCGGGTACTTCGTCAGCTCGGCGAGGATCGACTCCATCGGCTGGTTCAGGTCGATGCGAACGACGTCACCGGCCTCGTCGAGGTGCTCGTCGGTCGTCTCCGGCAGGAACCGCGCCGGGTCCGTCTCCAGCTGCTCCAAGAACACACCCTCGGCGGTGATCTTCGCGACGGCCTGCCGGTCCGCGGAGCAGGACACGGCGATCGCGACAGGGCAGGACGCACCGTGCCGCGGAAGGCGCACCACGCGCACGTCGTGGCAGAAGTACTTGCCGCCGAACTGCGCGCCGATGCCGATCTTCTGCGTCAGCTCGAAGACCTTCTCCTCCAGTTCCTTGTCCCGGAAGCCGTGGCCCAGCTCCGAGCCCTCGGCGGGGATCTCGTCGAGGTAGTGCGCGGAGGCGTACTTCGCGGTCTTCAGCGCGTACTCGGCCGACGTGCCGCCGACCACGATCGCCAGGTGGTACGGCGGACAGGCGGCCGTACCGAGCGAACGGATCTTCTCCTCCAGGAACTTCATCATGGAGGCCTCGTTCAGGACGGCCTTCGTCTCCTGGTAGAGGAAGGACTTGTTGGCCGAGCCACCGCCCTTGGCCATGAAGAGGAACTTGTAGGCGCCGCCGTCGGTCGCGTACAGCTCGATCTGCGCGGGGAGGTTGGAGCCGGTGTTCTTCTCGTCCCACATGGTCAGCGGGGCCATCTGCGAGTAGCGCAGGTTGAGGTTCAGGTACGCGTCGTAGATGCCCTTCGACAGCGCCGACTCGTCACCGCCCTCCGTCAGGACGTTCTGCCCGCGCTTGCCCATGACGATCGCCGTACCGGTGTCCTGGCACATCGGGAGGACGCCCGCCGCCGCGATGTTCGCGTTCTTCAGCAGGTCGAGGGCGACGAACTTGTCGTTGCCCGACGCCTCGGGGTCGTCGATGATGCGCCGCAGCTGCGCCAGGTGCGCGGGGCGCAGGTAGTGCTGGATGTCGTGGATGGCCTCTTCGGCGAGCTTGCGCAGCGCCTCGGGCTCGACCTTGAGGAACGTGCGCCCGTCGGCCTCGAAGGTGGAGACACCCTCGGAGGTCACCAGCCGGTAGGGGGTGGTGTCCTCTCCCATGGGGAGCAGATCGGTGTACGCGAACTCAGGCATCTCAGCCCATTCCTCACTCGGCAGACGGCGACCCGCCTCCGTTGGCGAGCCTCACCAGCGTAGAACCTGCCCGAGGCCCGAAGCTTGTGAGGTAAGGCTCAGTTGGTTGTCCACAGGCCTAGTCGCGATCTATCGCGTTTGGGTACGCTGCTGCCGTGGACCTTGAGAAGCAGACTTCGCCCGCTGCCACCACCGACCTGCGCGCCTCCGACGCCGACCGCGACCGCATCGCCGACATCCTGCGCGAGGCGCTGGCCGAGGGCCGTCTCACCGCGGACGAGCACGCCGAGCGCGTCGAGGGCGTGCTGGCCGCTAAGACGGTCGGTGAGCTGGACGCCTTCATCCAGGACCTGCCCGCCGCCCACCGGCGGCGCACGACACCGGCCGCCGCCCCCAACCGCCCCACGGTCGGCGCCGTCCCGATCGAGCCCGACGAGAACGTGGTGGCGGTGTTCAGCAGCGCCGTCCGCAAGGGACGCTGGCGCGCGTGCCGCCGTATCCACGCGTACGCGATCTTCGGCAGTGTCGAAATAGACCTCAGCGAGGCCCTGTTCGAGTACCAGCAGGTCGTGATCAAGGCGATCTCGGTCTTCGGCAACGTCGAGGTCCGGGTCCCGGAGAATGTGTCGCTGCGCGGCACCGGCGGCGGGGTTCTGGGCAACTTCGAGGTGCACACCCTGGATTCGGACGACCCCGAGGCGCCCGTGGTCTACGTCGACGGGTGGGCCGTGCTCGGCAACATCGAGGGGCGGCCCCGGCGGGGCAAGCTCGTTGCGGACATTCTCGATCGGGTGCAGCACAAGGTCGACAAGAGTTTGCGCAAGCATCTGGACCGTTGACGGTTGTGAATCGGGCCGCGTGCGAAACGATCGCTTCCACTCACACCCCAGCACGGGACCACCCGGAATCCAGCGGTTCGGAACTCAGTGCATAGGCACGCGCACAGCGGGTAGGCCTTGCTGCATCGTCGCTCGCTCGCGAAGCCGTCGTCAGGAGTAGACCGTGCTGCAACCGCCGCATTCGTCCCTGCAGGTAGCTGCCGTTCCGGCTCAGCGGGTGCCAGTGCGAGACAGGGACCAAGACGCGCCTTGGCACACCGAGGCGGTGTGCCGGCGCGACGAGGCCGGCCTGTTCTTCGCGCCCTCGAAGGAACCCACCGCCGCCCGGCTCTCCCGTGAGGAGGCCGCGAAGCGGGTCTGCGCCCGCTGCCCGGTCATGGTCGAGTGCCGCGAACACGCACTCCTGCAACCCGAGCCCTACGGCGTCTGGGGCGGCCTCACCGCGGCAGAACGCCGCGTGGTCCTGGCCCGCCGCAGGCGCCGCGACATGGAACTGAAGAAGGCGGCCGGAACCTCCCGCATAGCGCAGGCGGGCTGACCGCCGCAGGACATGTAAAGAGGCGCCCCCACCGCACCGGGAGCGCCCTTTACTTTTCCATCAGGGGGACTGAATGCCCCCAGGGGTGCGGGGCTGTATCGATATGCGGCTCCGCCGCGGGGCGCGACAAGCCACGAAGCACCCGCAGCCGCCAACGCACCACGCCCCCCGAGCTATCCGGCGCTATTTGGCGCGATCGAAGTCAATCGCGCTGTAAGCCCGCAGCTTGCTCAACCGGTGCTCGGAGTCGATCCGCCGCACCGTCCCCGACTTCGACCGCATCACGATCGAGTCGGTCGTCGCGGTCTCCGACCGGTACCGCACACCCCGCAGCAACTCACCGTCGGTGATCCCCGTCGCGACGAAGAACACGTTCTCGCCCGACACCAGGTCGTCGGTGGTCAGCACCCGGTCCAGATCGTGCCCCGCGTCGATCGCCCGCTGCCGCTCCTCCGCGTCCTTGGGCCACAGCTTGCCCTGGATGGTGCCGCCGAGACACTTCACGGCGCAGGCGGAGATGATGCCCTCCGGCGTACCGCCGATGCCCAGCAGCATGTCGACGCCGGTGCCTTCGCGCAGCGCGTAGATGGAGCCCGCCACGTCACCGTCGGAGATCAGCTTGATGCGCGCACCCGCCTCGCGGATCTCCTGAATGATCCCCTCGTGCCGGGGCCGGTCGAGGATGACGACGGTCACGTCCTCCGGGGTGGACCGCTTCGCCTTCGCGACCCGCCGGATGTTCACGGACACGGGCGCGTTGATGTCGACGAAGTCCGCGGCGTCGGGGCCGGTGACCAGCTTGTCCATGTAGAACACGGCGGACGGGTCGAACATCGACCCGCGGTCCGCGGCCGCGAGTACGGAGATCGCGTTCGGCATGCCCTTGGCGGCCAGGGTGGTGCCGTCGATCGGGTCGACGGCGATGTCGCACTCGGGCCCGGTCCCGTCGCCGACGCGCTCCCCGTTGAAGAGCATCGGGGCCTCGTCCTTCTCGCCCTCGCCGATGACGACCACGCCGTTCATCGACACGGTGGAGACGAGGGTCCGCATGGCGCGCACCGCGACACCGTCGGCGCCGTTCTTGTCGCCGCGACCGACCCAGCGGCCCGCGGCCATGGCCGCGGCTTCGGTCACCCGGACGAGTTCCAGGGCGAGGTTGCGGTCGGGGGCCTCGGAGGGTACTTCGAGCTCGGAGGGCAGATGATGATGCTCGGTCATCGGAGCGCACCTTTCTGATACGACGACGGCCGGATGAGGGTGATGCCGTCGAACTCTATCGTCAGGCAGACAAAATGAGCAGGGGACCCCACGGATGAGCGGACCAGGGCACCTGCGACGATAGAGCGGTGGCAGGTTCGAGCGGCAAGCAGAAGACGGTCCGGGACATGGTTCTCTCCCTGGGCCTGATCAGTCTCATGGCGGGGGTCATCTACCTCTTCATCCCGCACGACGACTCTCCGCAGGAGGTCAAGCGGGTCGACTACCGCGTCGAGCTGCTCACGGCCCGGCGCGCGGCGCCCTACCCCGTGCTGGCGCCGACGGGTCTGCCCGCCACCTGGAAGGCCACCTCCGTGCGGTACGACGGCGCGGACTCCGACGCCTGGCACCTGGGTTTCCACACCCCCGGCGACGGCTACGTACAGATCGAGCAGTCGACCCATGAGCCGGCCGCCGAGTTCATCGACGAGGCCAGCCAGGGCGGCGAGAAGACGGACACCACCGAGGAGATCGGCGGCCGGACCTGGACGCGCTACACCGGCGGTCGCTACGACGCGCTCGTCCACCAGGCCGACGGCGCGACGACCGTGGTGGCGGGCGCGGGCTCGCACGCCGAGCTGACGCGGATGGTGAAGGCGCTCACGTCGGAGTGAGCGCCCCGAGGCGCGAGGCGCCCGGCACATGCGGACACAGGAGAAGGGCCCCCGGAACCGGGGGCCCTTCTCCTGTGTCCGGGTCGCTCAGACCGTGGTGACGACCTCGTCGTAGGCGAGGCGCGGGGAGCGCGGGTAGGAGGCGTCCTCGCCCGGCTCGCCGATGTTGACGACCATCAGCGGGGTGTGGTCGCCGTCGAGGAACTCCTTGCGGACGCCCTCGAAGTCGACGCCGGTCATCGGGCCGGCGGCCAGACCGGCGGCGCGGACGCCGATGATGAAGTAGGCGGCCTGGAGGGCGGCGTTCAGCGCGGCAGCGCTCTCGCGGGCCGGGCGCTCGCTGAAGAAGAGGTCCTTGGCCTGCGGGAAGTGCGGGAGCAGCGTGGGCAGTTCCTCGTGGAACTCGTTGTCCGCGGAGAAGATCGCGACCAGCGGGGCGGTGGACGTCTTGGGCTGGTTGCCCTCGGCCATGTGCCGCACCAGACGCTCACGGGCCTCGGGGGAGCGGACCAGGGTGATGCGCAGCGGGGTCTGGTTGAAGGCGGTCGGGCCGAACTTGACCAGGTCGTAGATCGCCTGCACCTGCTCGTCGGTCACCGGCTCGTCGGTGAAGGTGTTCGCCGTGCGGGCCTCGCGGAACAGCAGGTCCTGGGCGGTGGGGTCAAGGACGAGAGACATGCGTGAACCTTCTCGGGGACGTACGTCGGATCCGGGTTCCGGATCGGCTGACACATATGACTGTACGCGGCATAGGTTGAACCTTCAACAAAAACCGGAGCGTGGTGACCCGCTTCACAGATCACCGAAGTCCGTTACTCGGAGCCGGCCTCTTCCTCCGCCGTCTCCCCCTCGGCGAGGGCCGCGTCCAGCCGCGCCCGCGCCCCGTCCAGCCACCGCCGGCACACCTTGGCCAGCTCCTCGCCCCGCTCCCAGAGCGCGAGGGACTCCTCCAACGTCGTACCACCGGCCTCAAGGCGTCGTACGACGTCGATCAGCTCGTCCCGCGCCTGCTCGTACCCGAGCGCCTCATCCACCTTGCTGGTCATGCGCCCACCCTAAGCATCGACTCGGACACTGCTGTGCTTCCCCGGGGGCAACCCCCGGACCCCCGGCCGGACCGCAGGGGGCCCGCGTCGCTCATTCGGCCCGGATCACCGTGAACTCACCCTCGGACACCCGCGCCCGCAGCACCTCGTCGGCGGTGACCTCCTCCGGGTCCCGCACGACATGCCCGTCGGCCCTCTGCAGCACCGCGTACCCCCGCTTCAGGGTCGCGGCGGGGGAAAGGGCCACCACGCGTGCGTGCGTGTGCGTGAGTTCGGAGTCGGCGCGGTCGAGGAGATGGCCGAGGGTGCGACGCGACCGCTCCACGAGCGCGGCCACGTGATCGGCGCGCTCGTCGATCATCCGGTGCGGATCCTCTATCGACGGCCGGGCGAGCGCCTGGGCGAGCCCGCGCTCCTCCCGCTCGATGAACGCCTCGACGCACCGCCGCGCCCGGTCCCGCAGCAGCCGCACGCGCTCGTACTCCTCGCCCACGTCCGGTACGACCTTCTTGGCGGCGTCGGTCGGGGTGGAGGCGCGCACGTCGGCGACATGGTCCAGGAGCGGGTTGTCCGGCTCGTGCCCGATGGCGGAGACGACGGGCGTACGGCAGGCGGCGACGGTACGCACCAACTGCTCGTCGGAGAAGGGCAGCAGATCCTCCACGCTGCCCCCGCCCCGGGCCACGATGATCACGTCGACGTCGTCGTTCTCGTCGAGCTCCTTGACCGCCTGCACCACCTGCGGCACCGCGTGCACGCCCTGCACGGCGACGTTGCGCACCTCGAAGCGCACGGCGGGCCAGCGGTGCCGGGCGTTCTCCAGCACGTCCCGCTCGGCCGCGGACGCCCGCCCGCACACCAGCCCGACGAGCTGCGGCAGGAAAGGCAGCGCCTTCTTGCGCTCGGACGCGAACAGCCCCTCGGCGGCGAGCGACTTCTTCAACTGCTCAAGCCGCGCGAGCAGTTCCCCGACCCCCACCGGCCTTATCTCCGCGGCCCGCAACGACAGCTGCCCCCGCGGCGCGTACCACTCCGGCTTGGCGAGCACGACGACCCGCGCACCCTCGCTCACCACATCGGCGACGTCGTCGAACACCTGCCGAAAACAGGTGACGCTCACCGAGATGTCGTACGACGGATCACGCAACGTCAGAAACACCACACCGGCACCGGGCCGCCGGGACAGCTGAGTGATCTGCCCCTCCACCCAGACGGCACCGAGCCGGTCGATCCATCCCCCGATCAGCCGGGAGACCTCACCGACGGGCAGCGGCGTTTCCGCGGACGTGTTGAGAGCCATGCGCCGAGCGTAGTGGCCGGTTGTGACAACGCGGCCCACGTCCACCGGTCACCGTGCGGCCTCCGTCCGCCCCCGCTGCCCCAGCAGGACCGCGAGTCCGATCACGAACCACACCGTCCCCACCACCTGTGCCGCCCCCGACGCCTCCACGATCACCGCGACGGTGATGGCCGCGCCGGCCACCGGCACCAGCACATGCCGCCACCAGCTCACCGCACCGCCCGCCCGTCTCCCACCACCACCCTTCTGAGGAAGCCCTTCGGCCCCTTCTCCGCTGCTTCATCCGTCGACTGCCGTCGCGGGTTCCCCGCCCTTCACACTTCCCGGCCAGTCTCGCCAACGACGCGATCTTCGACCCGTCCGGCGCGGCCTTACGATGGGACGCATGACTGCTTCGTCTGGCCGCCGTGTCCTGCTCGCCGCCCCCCGGGGCTACTGCGCGGGTGTGGACCGCGCCGTGATCGCCGTCGAGAAAGCCCTGGAGCAGTACGGCGCTCCGGTGTACGTTCGACACGAGATCGTCCACAACAAGTACGTCGTGCAGACCCTGGAGAAGAAGGGCGCCATCTTCGTCGAGCGGACGGAGGAGGTCCCGGAGGGGAACATCGTCATGTTCTCCGCGCACGGCGTCGCGCCCGTCGTCCACGAGGAGGCCGCGCGCGGCAGGCTCGCCACCATCGACGCGACCTGCCCGCTGGTCACCAAGGTCCACAAGGAAGCCGTCCGCTTCGCCAATGAGGACTACGACATCCTCCTGATCGGGCACGAGGGCCACGAGGAGGTCATCGGCACCTCCGGCGAGGCCCCCGACCACATCACGATCGTCGACGGCCCCGAGGACGTCGCCAAGGTCGAGGTCCGTGACGAGTCGAAGATCGTCTGGCTCTCCCAGACCACGCTCTCCGTCGACGAGACCATGGAGACCGTCGACGCCCTCAAGGAGAAGTTCCCGCAGCTCATCTCCCCGCCCAGCGACGACATCTGCTACGCCACGCAGAACCGTCAGCTCGCGGTGAAGCAGATGGGCGCCGAGGCCGAACTCGTCATCGTGGTCGGCTCCCGCAACTCCTCCAACTCCGTGCGACTCGTCGAGGTCGCCAAGCTGGCCGGCGCCCGCGAGGCCTACCTCGTGGACTTCGCCGACGAGATCGACGAGGCCTGGCTGGAAGGCGTCACCACGGTCGGCGTCACCTCCGGTGCCTCCGTGCCCGAGGTCCTCGTCGAGGAGGTCCTGGAGTACCTCTCCCAGCGTGGCTTCGGCGATGTCGAGCTCGTCAAGGCGGCCGAGGAGTCCATCACCTTCTCGCTGCCCAAGGAGCTCCGCCGCGATCTGCGCGAGGAGGCCGCGGCGCTGGTCGCGGAGCGTACGGGCACCTCGAAGGAGTGACTGTCGGTCGCCCGTCGTAACGTAGGGCCATGCAGATCTTCGGTGTGGACATCGGCGGATCCGGGATCAAGGGCGCCCCGGTGGACCTGGCCAGAGGCGACCTCGCCCAGGAGCGCTGCAAGGTGCTCACCCCGCACCCGGCGACGCCGGACGCGGTGGCGGACGGTGTGAAGGAGGTCATCGACCACTTCGGCTGGTCGGGGCCGGTCGGGCTGACCTTCCCGGGCGTGGTCACCGGCGGGGCCACGATCCGTACGGCGGCCAATGTCGACAAGGACTGGATCGACACGGACGCGCGCGCGTTGTTCAGCGAGCGGCTCGGCGGCCTGCCGGTGACGGTGGTCAACGACGCGGACGCGGCGGGAGTCGCCGAGATGGAGTTCGGCGCCGGTCACGGACGCAAGGGCACCGTCGTCCTGCTGACCTTCGGCACCGGCATCGGCAGCGCCCTGTTCGTCAACGGCGTCCTGGTCCCCAACACCGAGCTGGGCCACCTGGAGCTGCACGGGCACGACGCGGAGACGCGCGCCTCCAGCAAGGCCAAGGAGGACGGCGAGCTGACGTGGGAGCACTGGGCGAGCCGCGTCCAGAAGTACCTCGCCCATGTCGAGATGCTCTTCTCGCCCGAGCTCTTCATCATCGGCGGCGGCGTCAGCCGCAAGTCCCAGAAGTTCCTGCACTACATCGAGGGCATCAAGGCGGAGATCGTCCCGGCGCAGCTGCAGAACAACGCGGGGATCGTGGGGGCGGCGATGCGGGCGGCGCAGGAGTAGCTCACGCGGGCCGGCGGTTCGCCTGCCGCCGGCGGTTCATCAGCCGGATCTTCCGTACGGTCACGATCAGACCGGCGAGGAGCGTCCCGCCGTAGAGCCATCCGGCCTCGGTGGCGAGGGCCGTCACGAGGCCCATCAGCCGGGCGCCGAACCCGTCGCCTCCCTGGGCGACGGGCACGAGGCCCGCGGCGAAGGCGATCGGCACCACGATGGGTGCGGTGACCAGGTCGTTGCGCCGCACCCAGACGGCCGTCAGCACGCACACCGGCAGGAACAGCACGCCGTACAGCGTCAGCGAATCGAATGTCAGTGCGTCGAGACAGCCGAGCACCACCATCACCGCGATGCAGAACAGACCACCCCCGAGCCCGGTGAGCCGGGGGTTGGGGAAGCGCCGCACCGCCTGCACGACCGGGGGAGCGGGCCGCCGTACGGCCGCCGGACGGCGCCCGCCGCGGGCCGCCTGCGGGGGCAGGGATGGCGTCTCGCGTCGTGCTCGGATGTGCGGGGGTCGCGTCCTGTGTTGCTCCACCGGACCAACTTAGGACGGTTTATATGCAGAATCGCCCTTCAGACACGCCGAGGGATCGACCTTGGCCAAGTGTTCGACGCCTCGAAGGGGGCGGGGCCCGGTACGCCGTAGACTGGTGGATCGGCCCCAGCCCTCAGTCCTCTCCTCTCACGTACGGGAAGTCGCAACGTGTCGCTCACGATCGGAATCGTCGGTCTGCCGAATGTCGGCAAGTCGACCCTGTTCAACGCCCTGACCAAGAACGACGTGCTCGCGGCCAACTACCCGTTCGCCACGATCGAGCCCAATGTCGGTGTCGTGGGCGTCCCGGACGCGCGGCTGACGAAACTGGCCGAAATCTTCTCCTCGCAGAAGATCCTCCCGGCGACCGTCGATTTCGTGGACATCGCGGGCATCGTGAAGGGCGCGTCGGAGGGTGAGGGCCTGGGCAACAAGTTCCTCGCGAACATCCGTGAGTCCGACGCGATCTGCCAGGTCATCCGCGCCTTCAAGGACGAGAACGTCGTCCATGTCGACGGCAAGGTCTCGCCCAAGGACGACATCGAGACGATCAACACCGAGCTGATCCTCGCCGACCTCCAGACCATCGAGAAGGTCCTCCCGCGCCTCCAGAAGGAGTCGCGGATCAAGAAGGACATCGCACCGAAGGTGGCGGCGGTCGAGGCCGCGAAGGAGATCCTGGAGAAGGGCGACACGCTGTTCTCGGCGGGCATCGTCCAGGGCTCGGGCAACGAGGAACTCCTCCACGACCTGCACCTCCTGACGACCAAGCCCTTCCTCTACGTCTTCAACGTGGACGAGGACGAGCTGGTCGACGAGACCTTCAAGGACGAGCAGCGCGCCCTGGTCGCCCCCGCCGAGGCGATCTTCCTCAACGCCAAGCTGGAGCAGGACCTCGCCGAGCTCGACGAGGAGGACGCCATGGAGCTCCTGGAGTCCGTCGGCGCCGAGGAGCCCGGCCTGGCGACGCTGGCCCGCGTCGGCTTCGACACCCTCGGCCTCCAGACCTACCTCACGGCAGGCCCCAAGGAATCCCGCGCCTGGACGATCAAGAAGGGCGCCACCGCTCCCGAGGCCGCCGGCGTGATCCACACCGACTTCCAGAAGGGCTTCATCAAGGCGGAGGTCATCTCCTTCGCCGACCTCGTCGAGACCGGCTCGGTCGCCGAGGCCCGCGCCAAGGGCAAGGCGCGCATGGAGGGCAAGGAGTACGTCATGCAGGACGGGGACGTCGTGGAGTTCCGCTTCAACGTTTAGGCGCAAATCCACCACGTCAGCATTTATTAAATGCGCAGGTCAGAGGGGTTCGACTCGTCGAAGTCGGGCCCCTGGCTCTTTCCCGTGCTGGGATGGTGCTGGGATTCCTGACGGGTTGTCACTCGTTTGGCTTCGCTTCAGGCGGCCATTAGCGGTACGTTATTCGGTACCACTTGGTAGAGGGAGTCAATCCATGTCGATAACTGCGAGCGAAGCCCGCAAGGCTCTCTTTCCGCTGATCAAGAAGGTCAACGACGATCACGAGGCCATCGAGATCGTCTCCAAGCACGGCAACGCCGTGCTCGTCTCGGCGGAGGACTACGCGGCGCTGCGCGAGGGCTCATACCTCCTGCGCTCTCCGGTGAACGCTCGTCGGCTGCTCAAGGCATATGAGAACGCCCTGGCCAACATCAACGTGTCGGAGCGCGAGCTGATCGATCCGGATGCGGTGGACCCTGCTGCGGGTACTGCGTGAGGCTTGCCTTTGAGGATCAGGGCTGGGAGGACTACACGTCCTGGCTCAAGAACGACCGTAAGATGCTGGTGCGGATCAACAAGCTCATTGAGGACGTCAGGCGGGATCCTTTCACCGGTATCGGCAAGCCCGAGCCGCTGAAGTACCACTTGCCCGGAGCGTGGTCCCGGCGGATCGACGATGAGCAGCGCCTCGTCTACCTGGTGACCGACAAGGAGATCGTCATCCTCGCGGCTCGTTACCACTACTGACCGATCAACGAGCGCTACGGCGGTCCGCTGCTGTTCGGGTTCGGCGTGGCCGGCATGATCGGCAACTTCGTCGCCGGCTCGGCGCTCTCCCGTCAGGTGCACCGGACCGTGCTGATCATCTCCGTGGCCCTGGCGGTCGCGATGCCGCTCTTCCTGCTGCTGGGCCAGACCCCGGTCGGCGGCGCCATCCTGCTGATCGTCTGGGGTCTCTCCTACGGCGGTGTTCCGTGGGCCCCCAGACCTGGATGATCAAGGCCGCCCCGCGGGCGGAGGAAACGGCCTCTTCGCTGTGGGTGGCGGTGCTCAACCTGTCCATCGGCCTCGGCGCGCTGGTCGGCGGCGTCATCGTCGACACGCTCACCCTCCAGGGTGTGCTGTGGCTCGGCGGAGCCTGCGCCCTCCTCGCCGCCCTGGCGATCTGGACCGCCCGCACCAACGACGCCCTTCGCTGACCGAGCACTGAACAGGGCCCACCGGAGACGTGTCGCCACACGGCGCCGACTGACGCGCCGCCGCTGTACCGGTGGCGGCACGCCAGCCTGCGCCGCATAGTGCGGACTCTGCGGCAGCGCCGTACGGGTTCCGGGCGTCGCCATTTCGACGTACGGTCACCAGTTCAAGAAGGCGCCCATGGCTGCGGGGCTGGTGGACAGCCAGGGCCGGGCGAAGTGCACGCCGCGCCTCTGCGGGACTTCTTCGCCTCGACGGCGCTCGCGAACGGCATCCCATTCACGAGGTTTCCCGCTCACTCGGCCACAGGCCCACCAAAGTCAAGAACGTCAAGGGCTGGGTTCGCGAGATGGGGCGCAGTGTTTGTGCAGGTCACGGCATTTCCGTCCGGTAGTTGAATCCGGGCGGGGTTTCCGGTTGCTGAGCCGTTGCTGGTTCGGTCGGGTATGGCTGGAAGGCCAGGATGGGCCGGGTTGTCGGGCCACAACTAGTTGGGTGATTGCAGGACGAGGATCGCGTTGTCGGCTTGGTGCCGGTAGTAGAAAGGGGAGGCAGCACGGATCACCTCGTGGGCATCGGTGCCTCAGACAAGATCGCGTCTCTTGTACGCCGACCGGCCTGCCGCGTGAGGCTGAGGCATTAGGACAATCAGGCTGTTTCCGCCCATATCTGATATTCGCCCGGCGGGCAAGTGCATAGACACCTGGACGACACAGACCAGGGGTGTGCCATGACCGTCAAACTCCCGGCGCAGGCCGATGCGCGCCGCGCCGCGCAGCTTCAGGCTGCACCGCCGTCCGTGATGCTCAGGACCTATCGGAGGCTGCTGCCCCTGCGGATGCGCAGGGCCGTGCGGGCCTGGTTCGGTGCGGAGCAGTGGGAGAGGCTGCGGCAGCGGCTGGAGAGACCGGCGGCCTTGGTGCGCGAGGCGCGGCACCGCCGGCTCTGCGCGCGCCTGAAGCGCCTGGGACTGCTGCGGGACGGCGAACGGGTTCCCGTACGGACCGCCGGAGGGGCCCGAATCGCCCTGTTGCAGGAGGGCGTGACGCCCCTTCTGGCCCGGGAGCACAATCTGCGACTGGTGCTGAGCACGCTGGAAAAGGCGGGCGTGGAGCACTTCGTCGTACGCAATGCCGCGAGCACCTCCTCCGCCGTGGGGATCAGCTCCGAAGACCGGGCGGCAGCCGAAAGCGCACTGGTCGCCATGGGCGCGGACGTGCCGGCCTACCTCACGCGGACGGGTGGATCCGAGCGGGCCCGGGACCGGCGCGCCGAACCGGTCGGCTCCCGGCGTTCCTGGCACCGTGCCGCCGGCCGGCAGGTCATCCGCGTCTTCTGCTATCTGGCCGACGCCGCCGCACCCGGCATGGTGCTCGGTGCGGGCTACGGCTGCGACATCGAGGTCTGGCGACCGTCCGAGGGGGGCGCCGAACTCGTGGCGCCGCGCCGCAACCGTACCTGCGAGCGCGTCTGCCGGGAGGCGCCCACGGTCGAGGTCCCCGGTCGCCGCTTCACCCGACTCGCGTCCGAGCACACCCGGCCGCAGCCCGCCACCGTACGCACCCGGCGCGAGTTCGCCGAGCCGGTGCCCGACGACATCCACTTCCCCATCGACGCCGTGTACACCTGGGTCGACGGCTCCGACCCCGAATGGCAGCGGCGCCGCGCGACGGTCGTGGGGGAGCCGTACCACCCGCAGGCCGCCAACGCGGCCCGCTATCTCAGCCGTGACGAGCTGCGCTATTCGCTGCGCTCGCTGCACATGTACGCCCCCTGGATCCGGCATGTCTACCTCGTCACCGACCAGCAGGTGCCCGCTTGGCTGGACACCGGACATCCCCGGCTCACGGTCGTCGACCACCGGGAGATCTTCACCGACCCTGCCGTCCTCCCGACGTTCAACTCGCACGCCATCGAGAGCCAGCTGCATCACATCGAGGGGCTCGCCGAGCAGTTCCTCTACTTCAACGACGACGTCTTCCTCGGGCGCCCCACGGTGCCGCAGCAGTTCTTCCTGGCCAACGGCATCAGCAAGTTCTTCCTCTCGAAGGCGTTGCTGCCGCCCGTCGGAAGCGCGGGCGCGGACGACGTACCGGTCTCCGCCGCGGGCCTCACCAACCGCCGGCTCCTTCAGGCACGCTTCGGCAGCAGCATCACCCAGAAGATGAAGCACACACCGTGCGCGCTGCGGCGCAGTGTGCTCGCGGAGATCGAACAGGTCTTCGCGGACGAACACCGGCGCACCGCCGCCCACGCCTTCCGCAGCCCGGACGACATCTCGATCACCAACTCGCTGCACCACTACTACGCATTCCACACGGGCCGGGCCGTGCCCGGCAGCATCCGTTACGACTACATCGACATCTCCCAGCCCGGCATCGCCCCGCGGCTGAGCCGTCTGCTGGCCTCCAGATCGAATGTCGCCTTCTGCCTCAACGACACGGTGACCTGCGACGCCGAGCGCCACACCGATGTGGCACTCGTACAGCACTTTCTGGACGGCTACTTCCCCGCCCCCAGTCCCTTCGAGCACCAGCCCGACCACAAGGAAGCGCTCTCCCTGCCATGCCCCTCGCCATCAGGCTCCCTCACCATCCCGGCGTCCTCGAGGCCGACGGCTCCTACCCACGCGCGCTCAACGTCCTGAGCCGCAAGCAGACCGCCGTACAGCGGCAGCTGCGCCGATCGGGCCTGGCGGGGTACGAGCCCGTGACCCAGGCGACGCTGCTGGCTCTGGCGCAGCAGGCGCCGCCGGGCAGCGCGGTGTACGACGTCGGCGCCCACATCGGGCTCTACGCGGCACTGATCGACGCGGTGTACGGCCACCGGCTGTCGGTGCACGCCTTCGAACCGACACCGGACACGGCACGCATCTGTGGGGACATCCGCCGGCACAACGGCCTCGGCTTCGAGCTGATCACCTCGGCGGTCTCCGACACGCCGGGCACCGCCGAGCTCTGTCTGTCCCTGAAGGCCGAATCCTCCAACTCCCTCAACGCCGCGCATCGCAAGCACACCGAGACGGTGAGCGTGCCGGTCACCACGCTGGACGCGTTCACCGAGGAACGGTCGGCCCGGCCCCACCTCATCAAGATCGATGTGGAGACGCTGGAGGGCCAGGTGCTGGCGGGCGCGCTGGAGACGGTGCGCCGGCACCGGCCCTGGATCGTGCTGGAGATCCTGCCCGGCTCCGACCATGACGCCTTGGGCCGGGCCTTGGATGTGCTCACCGAGCTGGGATACGGACTGCATCTCCTCCAGCCGGAGAGCCCGTGGCCCGGCAGAAACCGCGGCGACTACCGTCGGCATGTGGGCAGTCAGTGCCGCGACTGGCTGCTTGCGCCCGCGCCGCTCACGTACGACTTCCACCTCGCGGTACGCACCTGGCTCAGGGCCATCCTGGCGTGCGACGAGCGCACCAACCTGATGGTCCCCGCCGGTGCCTCCTTCCCCCGCGGCTGGAACGCCCCGTATCTGCGGCGCACAACGTTCACTCCGCGTGACGACTGGTCATTCGTGCACTGCGAATGCGCGACACTTGAACATGCGACGTCACCAGTCCCGAGGGCCGAGCGCGTGCGACTGTCCGAACGCCGCGTAGGTGATGAACCGTTCGATGCCGCCTTGTTCGAACCGTGCTGATTCTGTGCTGATTTCCGCTTCAACGTCTGATCAGCCGTGACGGAGGGGGCCGGGCTCTGGTGAGCCCGGCCCCCTCCGCGTTCCCGTACGACTTCTACTTCCCGCTCGGCGGGGTGAGCTTGTCGAGATCCAGGCTGATCTCGAAAGGCACGGGGCGCTCCAGGGTGCCCCGGAAGATACCCCCGGGTGCGTAGCGGCCGGTCGGTTCGTCGAGTTCGTAGACGTGGACGACGGGCGCCCCGTCCTCGTCCTCGACGCACCAGTAGTGCGGGATGCCCGCCTCCGCGTACTTGCGGAGCTTGACCGTGCGGTCGCGGTGGGCGGACTCGGGGGAGACGACCTCGATGACGAGTTTCACGTCCTCGGGGGCGTACCAGGTGCGGTTGGGGTCGTAGGGCAGGTCCGTGAGCAACAGGTCTGGCTCGGGGCGGCTTCGGTCATCGAGGCGGATCGTCATCTCCCGCTCGACCTCGAAACCGGCTGGCGCCTGCGCCATCAGCGTGGTGGTCAGGGCAGTGACGAGGCGGCCGTGCCAGGCTCGCTGGGGCGACAGCATGAAGACGAGAGCTCCGTCGATCAGCTCGGTATGGCGGGGTGCCTCGGGGAGGCGGTCCAGGTCCTCCGCGAACCAGCCTTCCGCGCGCGGCGGGCGCATCCAGTCGGGCAGTGCGGTCATGGCTCAACCGTAGCGACTCGACGGGGTCCGGGCCACGAGATCGTCAACGGGGGCGACCGCCTTCACGTCGTCGGGAGCTCCCGGTCAGGACGTCGTTCGGCGCAGCCTGCGGGCGTTCCGCAGCACCTTCAGCGTGCCCGGCAGCGGCGGGCTCGCGGAGCCGTGCAGCAGCCCCGTTCCGCGCGCCGACACCGCGTCCGCGGTCAGGAGTTCGATCTCGATCACCGCGCTCAGCAGCGCCCGGCCCGGGGGCGCCGCCAGGGCGGGCAGTTCGCGTGCCGCCTTCAGGGCGGTCCGGGCGGTGTCGACCTGGTCGTGCACCAGGTCGCGCAGGCCTGGTGAGGCTCGGCCCGCCGTGAGGTCCTCCAGCGTGAGCGAGTAGCGCCGCAGGGTCTCGTCCGGGATGCCGAGGCGGCCTTCCGGGAGGTCCTCGGCGAGGTCGTTGACGAAGTCCAGCCGCTGGCTGCCCTCGATGAGGGTCCGGGACAGCGCCCGGTACCGTCCGTCGTCGGTCTCCGGCCCCAGCAAGGTGCCGACCAGCAGGTAAGCGGGCAGCGAGTAGGCGTCCACATAGGCCTGGAAGTCGGCCTCCGTCGTGAAACCGGTGAACTCCAACTCGGCTGTGGCGGTGGCCAGATATTCCTCCGTCACCTCCCAGAGCCGCGGATACGCGGTCACGGTGTGCAGGAACGCGCGGATCGGCGGATCGTCGGCCACGCCCTTCTCCAGCGCCTCGCGCACCCGCTGCTCCCAGGACGCCCACGCCGCCACCCGCAGGTGCTTCGGGCCGGTGTCCAGGAGGTCGTCCCCGTGGTGCATCACGGCTGTCGCGGCCATCACGTGCGGCAGCATCGGCCGCGGCAGCAGCACCCGGGCCGCGAGATACGAACTGCGCCGCTCGCGCGCCACCAGCCGCCGCTGGGCGTCGTAGTCGCTCCGCAGCTCCGGCTCCCGGATCCCCGCCGCGTCCAGGGCCCTCTTCCACGCGCTCATGCGGCGATCGTAGACAGCCCCGGCGCGCCGCGAAGCAGCCGCCCTGTCAGACTCCCGCGACCGACCGGCACGCCTCCGCGTACGCCCGTACCAGCGGTCTGCGGTCCCCCTCCCGCCAGGCGAGGACATACCGGCTCGGGCTCACCCCGCGCACCGCCCGCGTCACCACTCCGCCCAGCGTGATCAGCGGGGCGTTGCCCTCGGCGACCAGGCAGATGCCGAGGCCGGCGACCAGGGCCTCGTACGTCTCCTCCGTGCCGGCGATCTCCGCGCCGACGCGGGCCGGGCGGCCGGCGCGTTCGTCGAGGGCGAGCCAGTGGTCACGCAGGGGGCCCGCGCTCTCGGGGAGGGCGAGGAACGGTTCGTCGGCGAGGTCGGCGAAGTCGAGTTCCGGGCGGGACGCCAGGGGGTGGGTCTCCGGGAGGGCGATCAGGCGGGGTTCCTCGGCGACCACCGTCCACGCGTAGCGGTCGGCGTCCGGCAGAGGCAGCCAGACGAACGCGACGTCCGCGTCCCCGTCCGCCAGGCCCGCGGTGGGGTCCTCCCAGCTCACCTGGCGCACCCGCAGTGCCGCGTCCGGATGGCCCGCGGTGAAACGGGACCGGATCGCCGGCAGCAGTCCGCCGCGGCCCGGGCTGGTGCTCATCCCCACGACCAGCGTGCTGCGCTGGGCCGAGCGGGCCGCCGCCACCGCCGCCGCGCCCTCCACCCAGTCGGCCAGCACCCGCCGGGCATGCGGCAGCAGCGCCTCGCCCGCCCCGGTGAGCGCCACGCCGTGCCGGTCGCGGCGGAACAGCTCGACACCCAACTGCCGCTCCAGAGCTCGCACTTGCTTGCTCAGGCTGGGCTGAGACACATACAGCCGTTCGGCCGCACGCGTGAAGTGCAGGTCCTCGGCCACCGCGAGGAAGTAGCGCAGATCCCTCAGATGCACGTCCGTTGTCATAGCCATCGGTTATCACCGTGGGTCTTGGACGGGCAACGGACTTTCGCAGCAAGGTGGTTCACGAACCACTCGGATGAAGGGGATCGAGATGAACAAGGTCTGGCTGATCACGGGCGCGAGCAGCGGATTCGGGCGGGAGATCGCGCAGGCGGCCCTCGCCGACGGCGACGTCGTCGTGGGTGCCGTCCGCCGGCCCGAGGCGCTGGACGAACTCGTGGCCGCCCACCCCGACCAGGTGGAGGCGCTGCGCCTGGACGTCGCCGACACGGCGGCCGCCGAGGCGGCGGTGCGGGACGTGGTGGCGCGGCACGGGCGGATCGACGTCCTCGTCAACAACGCGGGCCGCACCCATGTCGGCGCCTTCGAGGAGACCGGCGAGGACGAGCTGCGCGCGCTGTTCGACGTGCACGTCTTCGGGCCCGCGGCGCTCGTGCGGGCGGTGCTGCCGTCGATGCGGGAGCGCCGTTCCGGGGCGATCGTGCAGATGAGCAGCGTGGGCGGGCAGATGTCCTTCGCGGGCTTCGGCGCCTACAGCGGAACGAAGTTCGCCCTGGAGGGCATGTCCGAGGCGCTCGCCGACGAGGTCGAGGAGTTCGGCATCAAGGTGCTGATCGTGGAGCCGGGTGCTTTCCGGACCTCGCTGTTCGAGGCGGACCGGGCCGGCGCGAGCGCGGACAGCGGGGTGTACGCCAAGGTCAGCGGCACCCGTGGCTTCGTCGCCGGCGGTGACGGCTCGCAGCCCGGCGACCCGGCCAAGGCGGCCGCGGTGATCCTGGCCGCCCTCCAGGCGGAGCGCACGCCCCTGCGCCTCCCGCTCGGCGACGACGGCGTCACGGCGGTCCTGGGCCACCTCGACCAGGTCCGCGAGGACGTCACGGCGTGGGAGAAGACCACCCGGGCGACCGGCTTCGACGACTGACCGCCCGAGCGGCCCCTCAGATCCCGTCCACCCGAGCCACCGTGAACGGGGTCTGCGGCACCCCCGGCCCGAACGGCCCGCCCTTGTCGAACTGGGCGCGCACGACCAGCAGTTGCCCCCGGCTGTGCACCAGCGTGGTCGGGATCTGCAGCGCGGGATCGGTGAACCGCTGCTCCAGCCGGGCCGATCCGGCCCCCCGGCCCAGCCGCCACCTGCTGAGCGTGTTCGACGCGTTGTGCGCGACCCACAGCGTGCCGCCGACCAGCTCCAGCCCGTCCCCGTGGGTCATGTCCCCGCCGCGCAGAGCGACTTGGCGTACGGCACCGGTGGCCAGGTCCACCCGGAACAGGTCGCCCACGACCATGTCGACGACGAACAGGTGCCGCCCGTCGGTCGCGATGCCGTTCAGGGTGTACGCGTCGCGCGGTACGCCGACCCCGCTCACATCGGCGTACGGGCTCAGCGTCGCCCGGCCGCCGCGGGCACGGTCCAGGTCGGCCGGGGTGACGCGGTACACCAGTGGCCGGAAGCTGTCGGTCACATAGGCCGTGCCGTCCGCGGTGATCACCAGGTCGTTGATCAGGAACGGGGTGCCACCGGGCGGTGCGAAGCGGGCCAGCAGGGCACGGCTGCGGATGTCGTACACATCGACCCCGGCCGTCGAGTCGGTGACCCACAGCCGGCCCGCGCGGTCGGCCTTGATGCCGTTGGCGGTGGTCCGGCCGTCGGTTCCGGCGGGCAGGAAGACCTCGGCCCTACGGCGGCCGGGTGTCGCCCGGTACACGGTGCCGGTGCCGTACGAGCCGACGTACACGTCGTCCGTGCGCGGGTCGACGGCGATGCCCTCGGGGTAGACGCGGTCGCCGGGCAGTTCGAAGGCGGTGGTGATCCTGGGTGCGGCCGCGGCGGGCGTCGCGGGGAGGGTTGCGGTGGCGGTGAGGGCGGCGGCGCTGGTCAGGAAGGTGCGGCGGGGCGTCGTACGGGACACGGCGGAGCCTCTCGGTTCGGCTACTCACTGACTGATGGGTATGAACGTAGATTAGAGTCCTAATCATCGTCAATGCATTAATGAATGAGTGAGGGCTCGTCGATGGTCGAGGCCGCTACCATGCGCAGATGACGTCCATGCCCGCCTCCGAGCGCCTCGGCTCCCACATCAAGCGGGCCGAACAGGCTCTCAACGCGACGAAGACCGCGGTCTTGAAGCCGGCGGGCCTGACCGTCGCGCAGTACGCGGCGCTGCTCGTCCTCTCCGAGAACCCCGGGATCTCGGCCGCGGCCCTGGCCCGGCTGTGCGGGGTCACACCCCCGACGATGAACACCGTCCTGAAGAACCTCCAGGACCGCGCCCTCATCGAGCGCACTCCCCACGAGTGGCACCGCAACGTCCTGGAGACCCGGCTCACCGACGAGGGCCGCGCCGTCATGACCGACGCGGACGCCCGTGCCGTACGGGTGGAGCGGGCCCTGGCCGCCGAGTTCACGGACGAGGAACGCGAGGCCCTGGCGGGGCTGTTGGGGCGGTGCGTCGAGCTCCTGGAAAAGGAGCGGCCGTAACTAGGCCTCAGCCAGCCCCGACTTCATCCCCGCCCCGCACAGCGGCACCACCCCGCTCCGCTCCCCGAGCACCCCCTCCCGCACGGCCGCCCAGCACGCCACCCCCGTCGACTCGACGAACAGCCCTGTCGAGGCCAGGTCCCGCTGGGCGTGCCGGATCTGGTCCTCGGTCACCGTCACGAAGATGCCCCCGGACTCCCGCACCGCCCGCAGGATCTGCCGGGCACGCGGCGGCCGGGGGATCGCGATGCCCTCGGCGAGCGTCGGCGCCGCCGCGGTCGTGCCGACGAGGTCCTCGGCCCCCTGCTGCCAGGCCCGGGCAAGCGGGGCCACCGCCGCCGCCTGGACCGCGTACAGGGCGGGCCGGCGGTCGATCAGCCCGGCGCCGTGCAGCTCGGCGACGGCCAGGGCGGCGCCCAGCAGCAGCGTGCCGTTGCCGACGGGAAGGACGAGGACGTCCGGGAGACGGCCGCCGAGGTCCTCCCAGAGTTCATGGACGTAGGTCTTCGTGCCGTGCAGGAAGTACGGGTTGAAGACATGGGAGGCGTAGAAGGTGCCCGCCGAGTCCGCCGCCTCCCGGGCCGCCGCCGCGGCCGCCTCCCGGTCACCGGCGACCACCTCCAGGCGGGCCCCGTGCGCCCCGATCTGCTCCAGCTTCTTCGCCGACGTGCCCTCGGGGACGTACACCGTGCAGGGCAGTCGCGCCCGGGCGCAGTACGCGGCAATGGCCGTGCCCGCGTTGCCGCTGCTGTCCGCGACCACCCGGCGCGGCTCCAGGCGCAGCGCCAGCTCGGCGAGCAGCACCGCGCCCCGGTCCTTGAAGGACAGCGTCGGCATCAGGAAGTCCAGTTTGGCCGAGACTCCGTCGCGCAGGGGGACCAGCGGGGTGCGGCCCTCGCCGAGGGAGACCGAGGGGGTCGCGAGCGGGAGTGTCTCGGCGTACCGCCACAGGGAATTCGCCCGCCCGGTGAGGGACTTGAGCGACGCCGGGGTGGGGTGGAAGTCGAGGTCGAGGGGGCCGTGGCAGACCGGGCAGCACCAGACGAGCGAACCGCCGGGGACGCGGGTGCCGTCGACGGGGCAGTAACAGTCCGGCAGTGGGGTCATGTGTGCAGCGTAGATGGGCCCCGCAGGGCCCTTGTGCAATTCCTGTGGAGGCATCAATCTTTCGGCGGGCGCACAGCAACCCCACAGCAAATTGACATGAACATATCAGCGCACCAGCGATCGAGGAGGATCCCTCAGATGGCAGCGATGCGTCACCGAAGATGTGCGGTGCTCGGCGCGGCGATGACCGCCGCACTCACCGCGAGCCTCGTCTCCGCCCTCCCGGCCACGGCCGCTCCCGAGGGTCGTGTCCAGTACGAGGGCGCGGCGAACGCCGTGGCCGACAGCTACATCGTGACCCTGAAGGTGGGCACCAAGTCGGGCTCGGCCCAGGGCAAGGCGGTGGCCAGGCAGTACGGCGCCGACATCGAGCGCACCTACACCAAGGTGCTCAACGGCTATGCGATCGAGGCCTCCGCGTCCGAGGCGAAACGTCTCGCCGCCGACCCGGCCGTCGCCTCCGTGGTCCAGAACCGCACCTTCGGCATCGCGGCGACCCAGACCAACCCGCCGTCCTGGGGCCTGGACCGCATCGACCAGAAGACGCTCCCGCTGAACAGCTCGTACACCTACCCGGACTCGGCCGGCACGGGTGTCACGGCGTACATCATCGACACGGGCGTCCGCATCACCCACAGCGACTTCGGCGGCAGGGCCCGCTACGGCTACGACGCCATCGACAACGACAACACCGCCCAGGACGGCAACGGCCACGGCACCCACGTCGCCGGCACGGTCGCCGGAACCGCCTACGGCGTCGCCAAGAAGGCGAGCATCGTCGGCGTCCGCGTCCTCGACAACTCCGGCTCCGGCACCACCGCCCAGGTCGTCGCCGGCATCGACTGGGTCGCCCGGAACGCGGTCAAGCCGGCCGTCGCCAACATGTCCCTCGGCGGCACCGCCGACACCGCCCTGGACACCGCCGTCCGCAATGCCGTCGCCTCCGGCGTCACCTTCGCCGTCGCGGCCGGCAACGAGACGACCAACGCCTCCACCCGGTCGCCCGCCCGCGTGACCGAGGCCATCACGGTCGGCGCCACCACCTCGACCGACGCCAGGGCGAGCTACTCCAACTACGGCACGGTCCTCGACCTGTTCGCCCCCGGTTCGTCCATCACCTCGACGTGGAACACCAGCGACTCCGCCACGAACACCATCTCCGGTACGTCGATGGCGACCCCGCACGTGGCGGGCGCGGCGGCGCTGTACCTGGCGGCCAACCCGGCCTCGACGCCCGCGCAGGTCTCCTCCGCCCTGGTGGGCCTCGCCTCCACCGGCGTCGTCACCAGCCCCGGCACCGGGTCACCCAACCGTCTCCTGAACGTCCCCGGAGGCACCGTCACCCCGCCGGGACCGCGCTTCGAGAACACCGCGGACTACGCGATCGCCGACAACTCCACCGCCGAGTCCCCGGTGACCGTCTCCGGCGTCACGGGCAACGCGCCCTCGGCCCTGGCCGTCGAGGTGCACATCGTCCACACGTACATCGGCGACCTCCAGGTCCAGCTGATCGCCCCCGACGGCACGGCGTACACCCTCAAGGCGTACGGCACCGGCGGCAGCGCGGACAACGTCGACACCACGTACTCCGTGAACGCCTCCTCCGAGGTCGCGGCCGGCACGTGGCGGCTGGGAGTCAGTGACAACGCGGCGCAGGACACCGGGCGGATCGACGCCTGGGCGCTGCAGTTCTAGTACGTCAACGGCCCCTCGGTCGACGATCGTCCTCGCGGACGGGCTCCGGGTCGGTGACCCAGCCCGCCGCGAGGACGAGCCGTGTGTCGCGGTGGACGGCGAGGAAGCCGAAGGGGCGGTCGAAGCCGGCGTAGGCCCGCCTGGACTCGTGCTCCGGCTCGGGCTCCCACCCCATCCAGTCCATGGCGTACGCGGTCACGGCCGCCGCCCGGAACCCCTCCGCGCCGAACGTGGCCGTCGCCGAGTGCCGTCCCTCCGCGAGCGCGAGCGGCGCCGGGGTGATGCCGGGGAAGTGGCCGGGGGCGCGGTCGGACGCCGTGGCCAGACCGAACAGCCCGGGGTGCGCCAGCAGGTCGTGATCCGCGTCGAGCGTGAACCCGACGGTGCTGAGCGTGAGGCTCGGCGGCTCGGGGCGCGCGGTGCGGACCGTCTCGACCCTGAGCCCGGGCCCGGCCGCGCCGAGCGGCAGACGGCTCCCGGGTACGGCCGGCACCGCGCCCGCCAGGATGTCCACTCCGGCGCCGAGCACCTGCCCGGGTGTCAACTCCTCGTCGCCGAGCAGCAGATGCACATCGACGCCGTCGGTCCCCCGCACCCGCGCCTCGGTCACCGCCCCGACCGCCGTCCGCGCCACCGCCACACCGTCCAGGTCCGGGTCGGTCCGGCTGAGCCCGGCCCGGTCCCGACCGCACCACGGCACCAGCTCGCCCTCGAACGGCACCTCCCAGTCCGTCCGCAACGCCAGGGCGGTCGCCAGCACCAGCGAGGAGTCCGGCCCCAGCGTCACCGGCAGCCGCCCGATCGCCCCGCCGGTGTGCTTGGCGGCCCAGGCGTCCAGGGCCTCCCGATCGGCGTCGAGGTCGCCGGTGAGCACACCGTGCGCCTCGGCCGGCAACCCCGCCGCCCACTCCTCCCGGAGCTCCACGAACCGCCGGGTCCACAGCCCGACCGCCGAGTCCAGCCCCACGACGGCGGCCATGGTCGTCAGCAACTCCCGCGCCGCGACGGCCGCCCGCCCCGCCGGGACACCCAGAGCCTCCGCCAGCTCCTCCCGCGCCCTGCCCGCCGCTCCGTCCGCCAGGAAGGCGAGCAGGGGCCATACCCCGGCCGCCGAGAAGACCGTCCCGCCCTTTGACGCCCCCGCCCATCGCGAGGTCAGGTCGTTGACCGCCCGGATCGTCGCATTCGTGACCGCCATTCCGCCCCCACTCACCCCGCGCTTACCATGCGCCAAGTCGCACGTGAGTTCTCCCGAGAACCCCCAGCCCGAACCAGGAGCACGGTACCCGTGTCCATACCACCCCCTCCCGGCCCCCATCAGCCCCAAGGGCCGTACCCGTCGGGCCCCTACGCCCCGCCCGGCCCCTGGGGCTACGGCTACGGCGGATACGCGCAGCCCGTGCCCGTCAACGGCCTCGCCATCGCCGCCCTGGTCCTCGGCATCCTCTGCTTCCTGCCGGCCGTCGGACTGGTCCTGGGGCTCATCGCGCTGAGCCAGATCAAGAGGAAGGGCGAGCGCGGCAAGGGCATGGCGGTCGCGGGTTCCGTGCTGTCCTCGGTGGGCCTCGTCCTGTGGACCCTGTCGCTCACCACCGGCGCCGCCGCCGACTTCTGGGACGGCTTCAAGGACGCCGCGAGCGGCGAGGGCAGCGCCTACTCGCTCAAGAAGGGCGACTGCTTCGACTCGGGCACCGATGCCCTGACGGGCGAGACCTACGACGTCGACGAAGTGCCCTGCGCCCAGGCGCACCAGGGTGAGGTGTTCGCCGTCGTCAAGCTCCCCGGCGGCGACTTCCCGGGCGACAGCGCGGTCGAGGACACCGCCGACGACAAGTGCTACGCGCTCCAGGAGACGTACGCCATGGACGCCTGGGCCGTACCGGAGGACGTGGACGTCTACTACCTGGTGCCGTCCGAGGACAGCTGGGCCTTCGGGGACCGCGAGATCACCTGCCTGTTCGGCAACGTCGACGAGGACAAGAACCTGACCGGCTCGCTGCGCAACGACGAGACGACCCTCGACGCCGACCAGCTGGCCTTCCTCAAGGCGGCCAACGCCCTGGACACGGTGCTCTACGAGGAGCCCGAGGACTACGCCGAGGACGACCTCCCGGCGAACACGGACTGGGCCGCCGACGTCGACACCGCGCTCGGCGAGCAGTCCGAGGCACTGGGCGGCCGCTCCTGGTCCGCCGAGGCCGCGCAGCCCGTCGCCGACTTCGTGAAGGACATGAAGGACGCCCGCAAGGAGTGGGCGAAGGCGGCGGACGCGGAGGACGTCGACACGTACTACGAGCACTATGACGCCGGCTACGACTTCATCGACGGCAAGTCCACCGTCACCGCCCGCAAAGCTCTGGGCCTGGCCACCACGGCGCCGACGTACGACGAGGGCGACGACAGCGGGAGCGGCGGCGGGGGTGCCGGGGGACTTGATGTGTGATCGCCGCCATAGCGGGGAGAAAGTGCCTGCGTAAAGCCCGAGGCGGGCACATGTCACTACATCGAGTGATTCTCTGGCCTTTGCTTGCATGGCGGAACCCACGGTTGCCAGGCTGTTGCTGTCTGTACAACCTGATGGGAGCGGCCAGTGACATTCGGTGAGCAGCCGGCGTATCTGCGCGTCGCGGGCGATCTCCGCAAGAAGATCGCCGACGGGTCGCTGCCACCGCACACCCGACTGCCCTCCCAGGCCAGAATCCGCGAGGAGTACGGCGTCTCGGACACCGTCGCCCTGGAGGCGCGCAAGGTGCTGATGGCCGAGGGGCTGGTCGAGGGCCGCTCCGGCTCCGGGACGTATGTGCGCGAGCGCCCGGTGCCCCGTCGGGTGGCCCGCTCCGGCTTCCGTCCGGACGGCGGGGCCACGCCCTTCCGGCAGGAGCAGGCCGACCTCGAGACGCGCGGCACCTGGGAGTCCCGCAGTGCGCAGGCCGAGGCGAGCGTCGCCGTCGCCGAGCGGCTCGCCATCCGGCCGGGCGACCGCGTGATGTGCACCAAGTACGTCTACCGGGACAACGGCGAGCCGATGATGCTCTCCACCTCCTGGGAGCCCCTCGCCGTCACCGGCCGCACCCCCGTGATGCTGCCCGAGGAGGGCCCGCTGGGCGGCATGGGCGTCGTCGAGCGCATGGCCGCCATCGACGTGATCGTGGACAACGTCACCGAGGAGGTCGGCGCCCGCCCCGGTCTCGCCGAGGAACTCCTCGCGCTGGGCGGCGTCCCCGGCCATGTCGTCGTGGTCGTCCACCGCACGTTCTACGCCTCCGGCCGCCCTGTGGAGACGGCCGACGTGGTCATCCCGGCGGACCGCTACCGGGTCGCCTACCACCTTCCGGTGAAGTAGCGCACGCCGCTACGGCAGTTGCCACCAGTACCCGTCCCATCGGGGCCCATGCGAGCGGCGTTGGAATCTGGCCGTTCTCGCAGGTGGCCCCGGGCGTGCGCACACCGCTCTGACCGGATGCATTCCTGCGCGCGCACGGCGCGTTCGGCATCGCACGCCCCCTGCGTTCTGGCTGGTTGCGTACCTCTTTGTGAGAATCCGTGTTCGCTCCGTAAAGGTTAGGCGTAGGCTCAGGCATATGCGGATTGCGGTTTCCTCAACGGGCGGGGTAGGGCGAGAACCGCGAGCGGGAAGGGGCGGTGGGGCGCGATGAACGACGGCACGATCACTCTTCCCTGGCTCGTCATACGGCAGGACGACAACGGCAATCGCTATCGCGTGGGCCGCTATGCCACCCGGGCCGAGGCGCAGAAGATCGCGGACAGCCTCGACGGCCGCGGCCACAAGCAGCTGTACTGGGTCGAACGCATCGGCCAGAACGGCAGCACCGCGACGGCGAACTGACCGATCGACGCCTCCCGTAGGCTCCGGCACATGACGGAACCGATCGTGGTGGTGGGCGCAGCCCTGCTTGACGCCGACCACCTCCTCGCCGCCCGCCGCAGCGCACCCCCCGAACTGGCCGGCCGCTGGGAACTCCCCGGCGGCAAGGTCGAACCGGGCGAAACCCCACAGGCGGCGCTGGCGCGCGAGCTACGGGAGGAACTGGGCGTAGAGGTGGAGGTGGGGGAGCGAATCCCGGGGGAGTGGCCCCTGCGATCCCCGTACGTCCTCCAGGTCTGGACAGCGAAACTGTTCCCGGCCTCACCGGACCCCAAGCCCCTCCAGGACCACGACGACCTGCGCTGGCTGACACGGGAGCACCTCTGGGACGTGCCCTGGCTGGACCAGGACGTGGAGGCGGTCCGTGAAGTCGAGGGCCGACTGTAGCGACCTGGGGGCGCGGGGCTGTGACATCAGCGGCTCCGCCGCGGGGCGCGACAAGCCGCCACGCACCCGCAGCCGCCACACAACAGGCACCCCCAGCCTCATAGGGGCGCCCCCGGCTACGCCGTTCGCACCACAACGCGCCCTCCCAGGCGGTACCACGCCCTGAATATCGGGTATGTGCCCATTAACCCGATGAAACCGGACATGGATGTGGCCTGGGAAGTGATCGGCGTGATCGACACCGAGGGCGACCGCGCCGACTGGACCTTCCCCGCGGACCCCGGCGCCGTACGCGCCGCCCGCGCCGCCGTCCGCGGCCGGCTGTGCGACTGGAAGCTCGACAGCGTGGCCGACATCACGACCCTGCTGGTCAGCGAGCTGGTGACCAACGCGCTGCGGCACGCCACCGGCCCCATCGGAGTCCGCCTCGTCCGCCCCGCCGGCCTCGGTGGCGTCCTGCTGGTCGAGGTCTCCGACCCGCTTCCGGACCCGCCGCGGGAGCGGGTCGCCCGCCCCGAGGACGAGAGCGGCCGGGGTCTGCAACTGGTCGCCCACTCCTCGCGCCGCTGGGGCACCAGACCAGGTGCGACGGGCAAGACGGTGTGGTTCGAGCTCGCGGTCCCGGGATGAGGCGGGGCCGCCCCGGCTGTACGACCCCGCCGGTGCTGTCCAGCGACTGGTTCAGGCCACTGACGGTTGCCGGAGTGGGTGGTTCGACAGTGTGTTGGCTGGTTAGAAGACTGGAAGTGTTGTCGCGGTGCGGTCCAAAAAACGCTGGGACCGTGCTGTGATCGTGAACACCGTGTTGTGCGGCGCCGTAGTGCTGGATACTGCGGGCAGCCGCTGCCGGTGACCGGTGCCGGACGCGGTGAGCTGGAGGGGACGGTTCGCGTGAGCGAGATACCAGCGAAGGCCACGGAGTCCGAGGACCCGTCGGACGGCGCGAGGTCGGAGGTCGCGGGTGACACCGAGGCGGACGTGACGCGTGGTGCCACGGGCGGGACAGGCCTGGAATCCGCCGGTGGACCCGGCGGAGTCGCTGGCGTCCTGCGGGGCGACGCGATGTGGCAGAGCAGCCCGCCCGGCTCCATCTACGACTACATCAAGGTCGCGTCCTTCTCCATCGGCCCCGACGGCCTCGTGGACCAGTGGAGTGTGCGCGCCGAGCAGCTCTTCGGGATCCCCGCCGACCGGGCCGTCGGCATGGACCCCATCGAGGCGTTCATCGACGCCGACCGGCGCGAGGTCGGTCAGCGCAAGATGGCCGAGATCCTCGACGGGCGCGAGTGGACCGGGGTGGTCCCCTTCCGGGTGCCGGAGTCGGCCGACCGGGAGGCGGGCGAGGAGGGGCTGGCAGAGGTCTACGTCATGCCGACGCAGACCGCGGAGGGTGAGCGGGCCGCCGTCTGTATCGTCGTGGACGTCCGCACCCTGCGTCGGATCGAGACCGACCTTGCCGCCTCGCAGTCGATATTCGGCCAATCTCCCTTCGGCTTTCTGCTGATCGACCCCGATCTGCGGGTCCGGCGCGCCAACCACCGCTTCGCCTCCCTCTTCGGCGGTACCCCGGACGACCACCGTGGCAAGGGGGTCGGCGACTACCTGCCCCGCCCCGAGGCCGAGCGGGTGGCGGCCACCCTGCGCCGCGTCCTGGAGACCGGCGAATCCATCACGGACATGCACGTCACCGGCTTCCTGCCCGGCTCCGACGAGCGCCGCCACTGGTCGGTCAACCTCTACCGCGTGCGCAGCGGCTCCGGCCGCCCCATCGGCATCGCCTGGCTCGCGACCGACATCACGGCCCGCCGCGCGGCAGCCCGGGAAGCGGCCGCGGCGCGGCGCAATCTCGCCCTTCTGAACGAGGCCGGCGCCCGGATAGGCAACTCCCTCGACCTGGAGACCACGGCCCGCGAACTCCTGGACGTCGTCGTCCCCGGCTTCTGCGACCTGGCCACCGTCGACCTCTACCAAGGCCTCCTGGCGGGCGACGAGACCCCGCCGGGACTCGCCGACGGCAGCGCGGAACTCCGCCGCGTCGCCTTCGCCAGCGCCGTCTCCGACACCCCCTTCATCAGCTCGGGCCCGCCCGCCTCGGTCGGCGCCGTCCACCACTTCCCGTTCAACTCGCCCTGCGCGGACGCCCTGCGCACCGCCCGCCCGCTGTTCATCCCGGCCGAGGAGGGCGGCCTGGTGCAGTCCACGCTCGCCGTGCCGATGGTCGCCCACGACACGGTCGTAGGACTGGCGCAGTTCGCCCGTACCAAGGGCAGCGAGCCGTTCGGGGACCGGGACCGGGATCTGGCGGTGGAGCTGGCGGCGCGGGCGGCGGTCTGTATCGACAACGCGCGGCTGTACCGGCGGGAGCACGAGCGGGCGTTGATACTGCAGCGGTCCCTGCTGCCCCCGGGCGACCCGGTCGCCTCCGGCCTCGACATCGCCTGTCGCTATCTGCCGGGCAACTCCTCCTCCGACCGGCCCAGCGAGGTCGGCGGCGACTGGTTCGACGTCATCGAACTGCCCGGTCACCGTACGGCGTTGGTGGTCGGCGACGTGATGGGCCGCGGACTGCGGGCGGCGGTCGCGATGGGTGAACTGCGCTCCGCCGTACGGACACTGGCGTTGCTGGACCTCGAACCGGCCGAAGTGCTCAGCGCGCTGGACGAGATCGCGCGCGGTCTCGGTGCGCCGGGCGGCGTCCAGCAGGCCACCCGCGCGGCCCGTCGGCCCCGTGAGGCGGACCTGTCCGAGGTGTACCTGGCGACCTGTGTCTACGCGGTCTACGACTCCGTGACCCGCCGCTGCACCTTCGCCAACGCGGGTCATCTGCCGCCGGTCCTCGTGGAGCCCGGCGAGGCCGCCCTCATGCTCGACGTGCCGCCGGGCATGCCGCTCGGCGTCGGGGGCGAGCCCTTCGAGGAGGTGGAGGTCGAACTGCCCGAAGGCGCGCTGTTGGCGCTCTACACGGATGGACTGGTCGAAAGCCGCGATCACCCCCTCGACGAGGGGCTCCAGGCCTTCGTGGGCGCGCTGACGGATCCCGCCCAGCCGCTGGAGGACGTCTGCGACCACGTCCTCAACACCCTCGACTCCCACCACGGCGAGGACGACATCGCGCTGCTGATGGCACGTGTCCAGGGCCTGCCCGAGGACTCCGTGGGCGACTGGACGCTGCCGCGGGAACCGCGGAGTGTGGGCCGGGCGCGGGAGTACGCCCGTACGCGGTTGCTGGCGTGGGATCTGGAGCCGCTGGTCGACACGACGGAGCTGCTGGTCAGCGAGCTGGTGACGAACGCCCTGCGGTACGGCGAGGGGGAGATCAGATTGCGCTTGCTGCTGGACCGGACCCTGGTGTGCGAGGTGTGGGACTCCGGGCTGGTGCAGCCGCGGCGGCGGCGGGCGCGGGACACGGACGAAGGCGGGCGGGGGTTGCAGCTGGTCGGGCTGCTGAGTGCGGCGTGGGGGTCGCGCCGGACGCCTCGCGGCAAGACGGTGTGGTTCGAGCTGCCGCTGCCGGACGGGGAGACGGGGTTGGCGGACCCCGCGGAAGCCTTGCTCAGCTTGTTCTGAGTTCGCCCTGCCCCTAGGAGGGCGTGTTCGCGCCCATCCCGCGTGCTCGCGTCCGGGGGCCGCCGAAGGTCGTGGGCGTCTCGGCGTCCAGCAGTACCCCGCCCAGGATCGCCCCCGCGACACCGCTCTCGTGCTCCGTCGCCGGATTGCCGTGCACCCGTACGTCCTGTTCGGCGAGGTCGCGGGCCTCCGTGGCGTACTCGTCCGCGGCTGCCGGGTCGTCGGTGAGCACTCGTGCCGCCTCCGCCAGCCGGGTGCGGGCCACCGCGCCCACCGCGCCCCGGTGGGTCGCGACGACATCGTCCGCGGCGGCTGTCGCGGTACGGCCGACCAGCAGGGCGGCCGCCCCCCCAGCACCCCGGCCGTCGGCTCCGTCGTCAGCGGGCCGGCCGACCGCACGATCCGGCGCAGGGCGCCGAGGGGGTCGTACGGTCCGGTGGTCCGTTCCTCCCGTACGACGGCCAGGGCACCGTCGGCATGCAGGATCCGGGCCCGCAGCTCACCGGCGGGCGCACCGGCCGGCCGTTCCCGTGCCCTCGCGAGTTCCGCCTCCGCGCCGGTCAGTGCCGCCGGTAGCAGGGCCTCGGCGTTCGTCAGGGCCGCGCCGAGCCGTTCGACGCCGTCCAGGAAGACGGCGGCCTGGGCGATCGCGCCCTCGGCGGCACAGAGGTGCAGGGCGGCCTTCTCGGTCTCCGCGCGGTCGGCGCACTGGCGGGACTGGTTGAGGCGGACGGTGGCGAACACCAGGCGGTCCTTGGCCTGTTCGGTGTGGCCGGTGACGGGGGCGGTGGCCGAGGGGGCGTACCGCTCGTGCCAGTCGGCGAGGAGCGCCTCGACGGTCCCGGTGCGCCCGGCCAGCGTCCGGAAGCGGCCCTCGGCGATCTCCAGGGCCTCGCCCAGGCCCTTCTCCAGCGCCCGCAACTGGTCGAACCCGGCCGCCTCCGCGTCCAGCCGCCGTCCGGCCTCCTCGCACCGTCCGACGATCCCGGCGAGCGCGTGCCGCCGGGCCGCGGGCTCCTTCGGTACGCCGTCGTCGTACTGCTGCCGTATGCGGAAGGCGGCCCTCAGCTCGCCCTCCGCGTCCCGCAGGGCCGCCGTGAAGGGCGCCACGGCACTCTTTCCGAACAGTGCCTCGACGAAGCCGAGTTCCGCACGGCTGGTGCGGACGCAGTCGTCGGCCGTGACGAGCAGGGCCTGAGCCTGTGCGTCGAGTTCACCGGCGGACGGTGTCCATGGGGCGGCGAGGACGCCGCCGGGAGTCGTGCGGGTCCGGGCCCGCCGCGTACGCCGTACGTAGGTGTATCCCGCGACCGCACCCGCGGCACCCACCGCGAGGAGCGGAAGGACGAGATCGGCGGCCGAGGACCCGTCCTCCTGAGCCTGCACCTGCTGCGCGGTCCCCGCCCGGGGCCCCGCGACCGCGGCACCGTCGTCGAACGCCATCCCCGGCAGCACCAGCCACACCACCCCGGCCAGCCCGCCCAGCAGGGTGTGCGCCACCCGCACGGATATGTGCGAGGTCGCGCGCCGCGGCCGGCCCCGGAACAAGGATGACGTCACATTTCGGAGCGTATGAGCAGGAATGCGGCGGCGCGACCGGGGTGGGGCAGGGGTGGGGTGCCGTGAGAAAAACCGAGGCGGTCCGCCCCGCACGGCTGCGACGATCTGCCGGATGACCGCGACCCGGAAGTTCCTCACGCGCGACGACCTCGCACCGCTCGCCCACACCGCCCTGGGCCCCCACCGAACCCTGGCCGCCGTGACCCGGCTGCGCGGCGGCTCCAAGAAGGGCGTCTACCGGCTCGCCCTCGACGACGGGAGCACGGCGGTCGCCTACGTCTGGTCGGCCGACGAGGACTACTGGGACTCCGGCCCCTCCGACCTGCGCGACCCCTTCTCGGCGGGTTCGAGTCTGGACGTGTTCACGGCCGCGCACGACCGCCTCGTCGCGGCCGGCGTCCGCACACCCCGTCTCCTGCACGCGGACGCCACGCACACCCACGTGCCCGCGGACGTGGCGATCATGGAGGACATCACGGGCGGCAGCCTGGAGGAGGCCCTGGAGAGGGACCCGGTCGCGGCGCGCGCCTCCCTGGAGCGGCTGGCCGACGAGCTCGCGCTCCTGCACGCGCACGAGGGCCGGGACTTCGGGAAGGTCGTGATCGTCGACAACGGCGGTGACTCGGGGGCGGGTTCCTGCGCGCGGCGGATCACCGAGGGCGCGCTGCGCGACATCGCCGCCACCGCCGTACGCGATACCCGGATCGCCGCCGTGGCGGACCGGCTGACGGCCAGGATCGGGGAGTTGGCCGCCGCCGTCCGCCCGCGCGCCCGCCACACCCTGATCCACGGTGAACTCGGCCCCGACCACGTCCTGCTCGACAGCGACGGCCGTCCCGCCCTCATCGACATCGAAGGGCTCATGTACTTCGACGTGGAGTGGGAGCACGTCTTCCTGCGGATCCGCTTCGGGCCGCGCTACGACGCGCTGCGCGTCCCCGGCCTGGACGAGGACCGGCTGCGCCTCTACCGGCTCGTCATGCACCTGTCCCTGGTCGCGGGCCCGCTCCGGCTCCTGGACGGTGACTTCCCAAACCCTGGTTTCCTGCGGGCCATCGCCGAGTCAAATCTCTTGCGTGTGCTGGAACTCGTGGAAGCATGATCGGTATGAACGAGGTACTGGGGATCGTGGGCGCCGTGGTGATCACCACCGGCCTGTCGATCGGTACGGCCGCCGTCACCAAGGGCTGGCTGCTCCCGGTCCGGGGAAGCGCGAAGATACTCCGGCCCAGGGTCTGGGGATACGGCACGCTGCTGAACCAGGCCGGGACGGGCGCGTTCCTCTTCCTGGGCCCGCTCGACGCGTCGCGTCACCCCGGCTTCTTCCCGTTCGCGCTCACCGGCGCGGCCGTGGCCATGCTCGGCCTGTACGTGCAGCGCCGGGCCCGGTTCCCGGCGGGCGCCGGAGCTACGAGGGCCTCCTCCTGATCTTCGACCCCAGCCACACCAGCGGGTCGTACTTGCGGTCCACCGCCCGCTCCTTCAGCGGGATGAGCGCGTTGTCCGTGATCTTGATGCCCTCGGGACAGACCTCCGTGCAGCACTTGGTGATGTTGCAGTAGCCGAGACCGTGGTCGTCCTGAGCCGTCTTCTTGCGGTCCAGGCCGCTCTCCTCCGCCGCGTCCAGCGGATGCATGTCCAGCTCGGCGACCCGCATCAGGAAGCGGGGCCCGGCGAACGCCGGTTTGTTCTCCTCGTGATCACGGACCACATGGCAGGTGTCCTGGCACAGGAAGCACTCGATGCACTTGCGGAACTCCTGCGAACGGTCCACGTCCTCCTGCATCATCCGGTACTCGCCGGGACCCAGATCCGCCGGCGGCACGAACGCCGGGACCTCGCGCGCCTTCTCGTAGTTGAAGCCGACGTCCGTGACCAGGTCGCGGACGACCGGGAAGGCACGCAGGGGAGTGACGGTGATCGTCTCCTCCCGGGTGAAGACCGACATCCGGGTCATGCACAGCAGTCGCGGCCGGCCGTTGATCTCCGCCGAGCACGAACCGCACTTGCCCGCCTTGCAGTTCCAGCGGACGGCGAGGTCGGGGGCCTGGGTGGCCTGGAGGCGGTGGATGATGTCCAGGACCACTTCACCGTCGTTGACCTCGACCGCGAAGTCCTCCAGGCCGCCGCCCTTCACATCGCCGCGCCACACCTTGAAGCGGGCCTTGTAGCTGCTCACTCGTACAGCTCCTCTTCGGCGAGGTACTTGACCAGCTCCTCCTTGTCGAAGAGGGCGAGCAGGTCGGAACGGATGGGGTCGGTGGTCTCACGGGTGAGCTCGATCTGGCCGCGGACCGGGTCCGTGGCCGCCAGTCCGCCGGTGGGATCGGTGAGCCGGCACAGCAGGTTGATACGGCGCCACTTGCGGTCCATCGTCGGATGGTCCTCGCGGGTGTGGCCGCCGCGCGACTCCGTGCGCTCCAGCGCGGCCCGTGCCACGCACTCGCTGACCAGCAGCATGTTCCTGAGGTCCAGGGCGAGGTGCCAGCCGGGGTTGAACTGGCGGTGGCCCTCGACGCCGGCCCGCCGGGCCCGTACCCGCAACTCGGCGAGCTTCTCCAGGGCCTGCTTCATCTCGGGCTCGCGGCGGATGATGCCGACGAGGTCGTTCATGGCCTGCTGGAGTTCCTGGTGGAGGGTGTACGGGTTCTCCGGCGGACGTGCGTCCTGCGCGCCGGTCTCCGGGTACTCCGCCGAGTAGGGGCGCAGCGCCTCCGCGGCCGCCGCGTCGACCTGGAGCTCGTCCACCGCGGGGCGTTCGAACGCCTGGGCCGCCGCGTACTCGGCCGCGTGCCGGCCCGCCCTGCGGCCGAACACCAGCAGATCGGACAGGGAGTTGCCGCCGAGCCGGTTCGAGCCGTGCATGCCGCCCGCGACCTCGCCGGCCGCGTACAGCCCCGGCACCCCGCGTGCGGCGGCCGTGTCGGACTCGACCGCGATGCCGCCCATCACGTAGTGACAGGTGGGCCCGACCTCCATCGCCTCCGCGGTGATGTCGACGTCCGCCAGCTCCTTGAACTGGTGGTACATGGACGGCAGCCGGCGCTTGATGACCTCGGCGGGCATCCGCGTCGACACGTCCAGGAAGACCCCGCCGTGCGGGGAGCCGCGGCCCGCCTTCACCTCGGAGTTGATGGCCCTGGCGACCTCGTCGCGGGGGAGGAGTTCGGGGGGACGCCGGTTGTTGTCCGGGTCCTCGTACCAGCGGTCGCCCTCGGCCTCCGACTCGGCGTACTTCTCCTTGAAGACGTCCGGGACGTAGTCGAACATGAACCGCTTGCCCTCGGAGTTGCGCAGCACGCCGCCGTCACCGCGGACGGACTCCGTGACGAGGATGCCCTTCACCGACGGCGGCCAGACCATGCCCGTCGGGTGGAACTGCACGAACTCCATGTTCAGCAGGGGCGCTCCCGCCAGCAGCGCCAGCGCGTGGCCGTCGCCGGTGTACTCCCACGAGTTCGACGTCACCTTGAAGGACTTGCCGATGCCGCCCGTCGCGATGACCACGGACGGGGCCTGCAGGACGAAGAAACGGCCGGATTCCCGCTCGTAGGCGAAGACTCCGGAGACCCGGTTGCCGTCCTTGAGGACGCGGGTGACCGTGCACTCCTGGAAGACCTTCAGACGGGATTCGTAGTCGCCGGTCTCCTTCTTGTCCTGCTGCTGGAGCGAGACGATCTTCTGCTGGAGGGTCCGGATCAGTTCGAGCCCCGTGCGGTCGCCGACGTGGGCGAGGCGCGGGTACTCGTGGCCGCCGAAGTTGCGCTGGGATATCCGGCCGTCCTTGGTGCGGTCGAAGAGGGCACCCCAGGTCTCCAGCTCCCACACCCGGTCGGGGGCCTCCTGCGCGTGCAGTTCGGCCATCCGCCACTGGTTGAGGAACTTGCCGCCGCGCAGGGTGTCGCGGAAGTGGACCTGCCAGTTGTCGTGCTCGTTGGCGTTGGCCATCGCCGCCGCGATGCCGCCCTCGGCCATGACGGTGTGCGCCTTGCCGAAGAGGGACTTGCAGATGACGGCCGTACGGGCACCCCGCTCGCGTGCCTCGATGGCGGCGCGGAGGCCCGCGCCCCCCGCACCGACCACGACGACGTCCCACTCCTGGCGATCGACCACGGACATCAGAAGAACCTCGGATCATCGAAAGCGCCTGAGGCGACCAGGAACACGTAGAAGTCGGCGAGTGCCACGCTCACCAATGACGCCCAGGCCAGGGCCATGTGACGGGCATTCAGTTTTCCGATGAACTGCCAGGCCCGGTAGCGCACGGGGTGTTTGGAGAAGTGCTTGAGCTTGCCGCCGACGATGTGCCGGCAGGAGTGGCAGGAGAGGGTGTACGCCCAGATCAGCACGATGTTGACCAGGAACACCAGAGTGCCGAGGCCCATGTGGCCCCACGCGTAGTGCTCGTCGCGGAAGGCGAGCACGGTGTCGTAGGTGAGGATCCCGGCGACGGCGATCGCGGCGTAGAAGAAGTACCGGTGGAGGTTCTGGAGGATCAGCGGGAAGCGGGTCTCGCCGGAGTACTTCTTGTGCGGTTCGGCCACCGCGCAGGCCGGTGGGGACGCCCAGAAGCCGCGGTAGTAGGCCTTGCGGTAGTAGTAGCAGGTCAGGCGGAAGCCGAGCGGGAAGATCAGGATGATGACGGCGGGGGAGATGCCCCACCAGCCGCCGAAGATCTCCCAGTTGGGGCCGTTGCGCATCGGCTCGCATCGTTCGGCCAGGCAGGGCGAGTAGAACGGCGACACATACGGCGCCGTGTAGTAGTCCGTGTCGGCGAAGGCCCGCCACGTCGAGTAGACGATGAACGCGAGCAGCCCGGCCGTGGTGGCGGCGGGCGCCAGCCACCAGCGGTCGGTCCGCAGATGCGGGGCGTCGATCGCGGCGCGCGTACCCGTTCGTACACCGCCGCTGTTCAGATGGGGTTCCGTACCAGTGGCCAACGCATGACTCCGGTCGGGTTCAGGGGGCGTGGCGGTCGCGGGCGCCGAGTCCCTCGTCGTCCGAGTCCGTCCAGAGGGTGTTGTCGTACGGGGTGTCGGGGATGGAGACCAGATCGGGGCGCTTGGCTTTCGCTAGCGCCGGGTCGGCGTCCCTCAGCAGCGCGAGGCTCTCGCGGAGACGGTCGGCGTCCATGCGGACGCGGCGCATCTCGAGACCACCGCTGCCCAACTGCTGTTCCAGGCGTTTCACATACCGGAGCAGCTCGTCGAGGCAGCGCTGTGCCGATGTCAGTTCGTCGTGCAGGGCCATGACGTGACCTCACTTAGGGCGGCAACGTTCATGTGCGCCTGCGAGTGTTGCGCGTCACACCTGCCGGTGTGAAGGGACGTGCACGGATTGGCGGATCGTGAGCCTCCGTGCGCGCCCCCTGTACGCCCTGGATTGCGCCGCATGGGTGGGCTTCGGCGCCGCCTCGGCCGTGTCGCCGCCCTCTGCCGAACCCTTTCCTCTTCAGTGGCCGCATACATCTGATCAACTCCATATACCGCCAAACGTGATCCAAACCGGCGGTGCACCCCCGGAGGTATGTGGCATGTCCCACGACGGCGTCGGCCTGCGCGCGGTCATGCGCTCGGTCGCCTTCCTCACCGCGGGTGCGCTGGCCGTGCCCGCGCTCGCCGGCTGCAGTGCCAAGGATCCGGCCGGCAAGCCGCTCGCCGAGCCGGACGTCGCGCCCGTCGCCCGGGCGATGGTCGCCGACGGCGGCAGTCTCGGCTGGGCCGTGGACTCCGTGCCGGAGACCCTGAACACGTTCCAGGCGGACGCCGACGGCACCACCACCCGGGTCGCCCAGGCCGTCCTGCCCTCGATGTACCGGCTCGACGCCAACGGGCGTCCGCAGGTCAACCCCGACTACCTGGAGAAGGCCGAGGTCGTCGAGACCGAGCCCAAGCAGGTCGTGCTGTACAAGCTCAACCAGCAGGCGGTGTGGAGCGACGGCCGGGAGATCGGCGCCGCCGACTTCGCCGCGCAGTGGCGTGCCCTGTCCGGCAAGGACACCGCGTACTGGACGGCCCGCAACGCCGGCTACGACCGCATCGAGCGGATCGAGCGCGGGAAGAACGACCTGGAGGTCAAGGTCACCTTCGGGCGGCCGTACGCCGACTGGAAGTCGCTGTTCTCGCCGCTGTACCCGAAGGACGTCATGGGCACCCCGGACTCCTTCAACGACGGGGCGCGCAAGAAGCTCAAGGTCAGCGCGGGCCCGTACCGGGTCAAGAAGGTCGACCGCAAGGACGACGAGGTCACCCTCGACCGCAACCCGCGCTGGTGGGGCCACCCCGCCAAGCTGGACGAGATCGTGCTGCGGGCCGTGCCGCGCGAAGAGCGCGCCGCCGCACTGGCCGCCGGCAAGCTCGACCTGGCCGAGATCGACCCGGAGTCCGTCAAGCGGATCACCGGCGCCGCCGGTCCGAAGCGCGGCACGGGCAGCACCCCGCTGATGGGCCCCGGCAGCAACCTCGGCGCCGCCGACTCCCTGCGCTCCTGGGCCGTCGCCAACGGCTCCGACGAGGAGGCCGCCGACGACGAGATCAGCGCCCGCGAGCAGCAGCGGACGGCGGCCGCGGCATACGCCCGTCAGCAGCAGGCGCTGCGCGGCTTCGAGGTCCGCCGCTCCCTGGAGCCCGCCTACACCCAGCTCGCCCTCAACGGCGCCGACGGCCCCCTCGCCGACGAGCGGGTACGCCGTGCCGTGGCCCGCGCCCTGGACCGGGAGGCCCTCGCCTCGGTGGTCCTCACGCCGCTCGGTCTGCCCGCCGAACCGGTCGGCAGCCACCTCGCGCTCTCCGGCCAGGCCGCGTACGCCGACAACAGCGGCGCGCTCGGCGGCCAGGACACCGCGGAGGCGCAGGCCCTGCTCACGGACGCCGGATGGGTGCGGGGCGGTCCGCTCAAGGAGGAGACGAAGAAGGGGGAGAAGGCGGCCGGGGCCGAGGGCGAGAAGTCCCGGGACAAGTCGGAGGACGGCGACGACGACACGTACATCGTCGGCGAGGACGACAAGGCGCGCCGCGAGGCCGACCGGGAGAAGAAGAAGGACCCCAAGCACCTCGCACAGGACGGCAAGCAGTACACGAACAAGCTGAAGCAGGGCGGGGCGCCGGGTGCGTACGCCCCGCGGGGTACCGCAGCACCGGCGGGCACCGCGGCGGGCGCGCTGGCCAAGGACGGCAAGCCGCTCACGCTCCGCTTCGTACTGCCCTCGGGCCCGGGCTCGCAGACCCTGGGCACCGTGGCCGACCGGATCTCGGAGATGCTGCGGAAGGTCGGTATCCGCACCGAGATCTCCAAGGTCAAGGACGAGAGCTACTTCAAGGACCACATCGCGTCGGGCCAGTACGACCTCGCGCTGTACTCCTGGCCCGCCTCCGCCTTCCCCGCCACCGACGGCCGCCCGATCTACGCCAAGCCCGTCCCGGCCGCCGACGGCTCCCTGAACGTCGAGCAGAACTACACCCGGGTCGGCACCGACCAGGTGGACCAGCTCTTCGACCAGGCGATGACGACGCTGGACGAGCGCGAGAGCCGGGGCCTGATCCGCAAGGCCGACTCCCGCATCTGGGCGGCGGCGGGGTCCATCCCGCTGTACCAGCGGCCCCAGCTGACGGCCGCGAGGAAGAACGTGGTGAACGCGGGGGCCTTCGGCTTCCGGACCCCGGTCTACGAGGACATCGGCTTCCTGAAGAAGGGCGCGAGGCCGGTGGCGAGCCCCACAGCCGAGTAGGGGATCATTCCCTCCAGCACACGATCGGCCGCCACTCCGCGACGAGCGGGTGGCGGCCGTCGTACGGCCACAGAGAGGGATGACGGGGATGCGTACGTGGGTGGCGGGGGCGGCGCTGGTGGCCCTCGGGGCGGGGCTGACGGGCTGCAGTGGTGACACGGAGGACCGGGCCGGAGCCTGCGCGGACGGGACGTACGCGTGGTCGGGTGTCACCCGCACGGAGAAGCTGATCCGGCTGGCCGACCCCATCGTGATCAAGAAGAGGACGGCGTCCTACAAGGCCCGGCTCAAGTCCTACGACACCCTGCGGTACGAGCCCACGGTGAGCCCCGTGCCGGACGGGACGAACGCCGGGGCGGTGATCCTCGCGCTGGGCAGACACCTGAAGGTCGAGAAGCCGCTCGCCGACCCCTCCCAGGACGAGGACACGCGGTACGACACGTACTACGAGACGGAGACGGAACTCACAAAGGGCATGTACTACTCCTGGGACGCCCTCAAGATGGTCGACGCCGACTTCACGTACACCTGCGACGGCGGCGAGCCCGTCAAAGGGCACGTACGCACCTGGGACACCCTCGGCATCGGCTTCCTCTCCTGCGCCGACGACCCCCGCGAGGACACGGCCGCGCACGAGGCCGCGGTGCGGAGCTGCCCGGCCGGATCCCGGGCCGTCGAGGGGGCCTGAGTCCCCTGCGGAGGCCGCCCCCGTCAACGCCACGTACCATGGGGTGAGGCCGTGGCATGTACAGCCCGGCAGGGTCCGCGTAACACCAGACGTACGCGACGCCCCTTCCTAAGACTCCGGGAGTACGCCGCAATATGGCCACGCGCCACGACATCCGCAATGTCGCCATCGTCGCCCACGTCGACCACGGCAAGACGACTCTTGTCGACGCCATGCTGAAGCAGGCCGGCGCCTTCGCCGCGCACGCCGCCGAGTCGCTCGACGACCGCATGATGGACTCGAACGACCTGGAGCGTGAGAAGGGCATCACGATCCTGGCCAAGAACACGGCCGTGAAGTACCACCCCAAGGACGGGGGGGACGTCATCACCATCAACATCATCGACACCCCTGGCCACGCCGACTTCGGTGGCGAGGTCGAGCGCGGTCTGTCGATGGTGGACGCGGTGGTCCTGCTGGTCGACGCCTCCGAGGGGCCGCTGCCGCAGACCCGGTTCGTGCTGCGCAAGGCGCTCCAGGCCCGGCTGCCCGTCATCCTGTGCATCAACAAGACGGACCGCCCCGACTCGCGCATCGACGAGGTCGTGAACGAGGCGTACGACCTCTTCCTCGACCTCGACGCCGACGAGGACCAGATCGAGTTCCCGATCGTCTACGCGTGCGCGCGGGACGGCGTGGCCTCGCTGACCAAGCCCGAGGACGGCACGGTCCCGCAGGACAGCGACAGCCTGGAGCCGTTCTTCTCCACGATCCTGTCGCACGTCCCGGCCCCGGAGTTCGACACCGAGGCCCCGCTCCAGGCGCACGTCACCAACCTGGACGCCGACAACTTCCTCGGCCGTATCGCGCTGCTCCGCGTCGAGCAGGGCGAGCTGCGCAAGGGCCAGACCGTCACGTGGATCAAGCGCGACGGCACCATGTCCAACGTCCGCATCACCGAGCTGCTGATGACCGAGGCGCTCACCCGCAGGCCCGCCGAGATGGCGGGCCCCGGTGACATCTGTGCCGTCGCCGGTATCCCGGACATCATGATCGGCGAGACCCTCGCCGACCCCGAGAACCCGATCCCGCTGCCGCTCATCACGGTCGACGAGCCGGCCATCTCGATGACCATCGGTACGAACACCTCGCCGCTGGTCGGCCGCGGTGGCACCGGCAAGGGCGCGGAGAACAAGGCCGCGGTCAAGGACCGCAAGGTCACGGCCCGTCAGGTCAAGGACCGTCTGGACCGCGAGCTGGTCGGCAACGTCTCGCTGCGGGTGCTCGACACCGAGCGCCCGGACGCCTGGGAGGTCCAGGGCCGTGGAGAGCTCGCGCTGGCCATCCTGGTCGAGCAGATGCGCCGTGAGGGCTTCGAGCTGACGATCGGCAAGCCGCAGGTGGTCACCAAGCTGGTCGACGGCAAGGTCTACGAGCCGGTCGAGCGCATGACGATCGACGTGCCCGAGGAGCACATGGGCGCGGTCACGCAGCTCATGGGTGTCCGCAAGGGCCGGATGGACAACATGTCCAACCACGGCTCCGGCTGGGTGCGCATGGAGTTCGTCGTGCCCTCCCGTGGCCTCATCGGCTTCCGTACGGAGTTCCTGACCGGCACGCGCGGCACGGGCATCGCCCACTCCATCCACGAGGGCCACGAGCCGTGGTTCGGCACCCTGACGACCCGTAACAACGGCTCGCTGGTCGCCGACCGCGCCGGTGCCGTCACCGCCTTCGCGATGACGAACCTTCAGGAGCGCGGTGTGCTGTTCACCGACCCCGGCACCGAGGTGTACGAGGGCATGATCGTCGGCGAGAACTCGCGCTCCGACGACATGGACGTGAACATCACCAAGGAGAAGAAGCTCACGAACATGCGGTCGTCCTCGGCCGACTCGTTCGAGGCGATCGTCCCGCCGCGCAAGCTCTCCCTGGAGCAGTCGCTGGAGTTCTGCCGCGACGACGAGTGCGTGGAGGTCACCCCGGAGGCCGTTCGCATCCGCAAGGTGAACCTGGACGCCCGCGAGCGCGCCCGCGCCGCGAGCCGCGCCAAGCACGGCTGACAATCGGTCGCTTGAAGCCCGGGTGCCCCCATCTTGGGGGTGCCCGGGCTTTTTGCAACTCATTTTCAGTCGGTTCACGTCGGTCGATGTCCGTAATGCGGAGATCCTCGCCCGATACGCATGTAACACGTCCGTTTCGCGGCCTTATCCCGCCAGACGGTTTGTCCAAATTTCGGAAGATGTACGCGTCAGCTGTGACTGAATCGAGATTTAAAGACAGTGGTCGCCGGTTGGCTCATGGCAGATAGTTAGCCGCGTAGCGCTCGGGTCAATGGGTCTCGCGCCGTGGGGACGGCGCCGACTCTCGAGCACCAGGGGGTGTCTGATCTTCCGTCAGGGGTGTCGGAGGAAAGACATGAACCCCCTCCTGTTGGTGAACACGTGGAGTCATGAGGAGGAGTCCCATGCGCGGTGTCACAAGCACCAGGTGGGTCACAGCGTCCGCAGTAGCCGGCAACTGCGCCCCGGCGCACGGCGATCGGCTCTGAAGGGCCACGCCCTTACCACTACGCGCGTCCGGCTGCGGGTTCTCCCGTGGGCCGTACGTCGCCGCTGACGCTTCTTCATGATCCGAACCGCGATCGCGCAGCACTCGCGCCGGTCGCCGGTTCGGCACACCCACACCTGTGAAATGGGCGAACTGTGACAAGTCCTATCGACATCGAGGGCGGCGGTACGTCGGTCGTCGTCGACGGCGAGAAAGCGCCGAAGACGAAACCGGAGGAGGCCAAGCAGCTCGAGGGCCGCTCTCCTGGTCAGCTGATGTGGATCCGCTTCAAGCGCGACCGCACCGGAGTGATCTCGGCGTACGTCGTGATCTTCTTCTTCGTGGTCGGCCTCGCGGCCCCGCTGATCGCCAAGCTGTACGGCAAGGACCCGTACACGGTGTTCGCGGACGAGCGCCCCGAACTCTTCGACAGCGCCGGTGTCCCGATCCAGCCCAACGGCGGCATCAGCGGCGAGTTCTGGTTCGGCCTGGAGCCCGGCAACGGCTACGACGTCTTCACCAAGCTGATCTACGGCATCCGCAACTCCCTGATGATCTCGCTGGCGGTCACCGTCGCGACGGTGCTGACCGGCATCCTCCTCGGGGTCGCGGCCGGCTATCTCGGCGGCCGGACGGACTACTGGATCAGCCGGGTCATCGACTTCCTCCTCGCCTTCCCGTCCCAGCTGTTCTTCATCGCGAGCATGCCGGTCGTGGTCTCGCTGTTCGTGAGCCCGCGCGACGAGACCCCGGTGTACGTCCGGGTCGTCGCCCTGATCACGGTGCAGTGGTTCCTGGGCTGGATGAGTCTGGGGCGCATCCTGCGCGGCACCACACTCGCCCTGCGAGAACGGGAGTTCATCGAGGCCGCCAAGGTCAGCGGGGCCTCTCCGGTGCGCATCATCCGCAGGGAGATCCTGCCCAACGTGGTCACGCCGATCCTGGTGCAGTCGACGTACATGCTCCCCAACTTCGTGACCGCCGAGGCCGGTCTCTCCTTCCTCGGCGTCGGAATCGTCGAACCGACGCCGGACTGGGGACAGATGTTCTCCAAGGCGTCGACGGAACTCGTGATGCAGAACGACATCACCTACATGTTCTTCCCGGGCATCTCGATGATCATCTTCATCGTGGCGTTCAACCTGCTCGGGGACTCGGTCAGGGACGCCTTCGATCCCAAGACGGCGCGCTGACCGCGGAGTTGTGGGCAATCCTCGCCCGACACCGACCGGATGGCACCTCTGATGCCGGTCCGCACTTCAATTCGCACTGGTGACAGGCACACCGGTGACACAAGATGGGTGGAATCTGAGTGATGGGTAAGGGTGGACGCCGCGCGTACGCCGCGCTCTCACTGCTCGCGGCGGGGGCTCTCGTGCTCACCGGCTGCAGCGAGGGTGGCAGCAAAGGCAGTGACAACGACAAGCAGGACAAGGAGAACGCCGAGCGGCAGCAGTCCGGCATCACCTTCGGCGACGCCAAGGCCTCGACCGGCCCGGCCGCCGAGATCAGCGGCGCCAAGCCGGGTGGCACGATCACGGTGCTGCAGCGCGACAGCTTCGCGCACCTCGACCCCGGACAGATCTACGTCTCGGACGAGATGGCCCTGTCGCAGCTGATACACCGCGGCCTGACCAGCTACAAGGCGACCAGCAACGACGGCGAGAAGCACGAGGTCGTCGGCGACCTGGCCACCGACAGCGGTACCACCACCGACGGCGGCAAGACCTGGAAGTTCGAGCTCAAGGACGGGATCAAGTGGGCCGACGGCTCCCCGATCACCGCCAAGGACGTGCGCCGGACCTTCGAGCGGCTCTTCGCACCGTTCGTCTCCAACGGCCCGACGTTCATCCAGCAGTGGATGGCCAACACCCCGGGCGCGGAGTACCGCAAGCTTCTCCCGGACGGTCCGTACAAGGGCAAGCACCTGCCGGACAGCGTCCTTGAGACGCCCGACGACAAAACGATCGTCTTCAAGTTCGAGACGGCCAAGCCCGACCTGCCGTACGCGCTCGCCATGGCGGGCTACTCCATCGTGTCGGAGGCCAAGGACACCAAGGAGAAGTACGACAAGTCCCCGATGACCTCGGGCCCGTACAAGATCTCCGAGTTCAAGTCCGGCAAGTCGATGACGCTGGTCAAGAACACCAACTGGGACCCGAAGACCGACGCGGTCCGCCACCAGTACGTCGACACGTTCAACTTCGAGTTCAACAAGCAGTTCGAGGACTCGACCAAGGCCATCCTCGACGACTCGGGCGCCAACGCGACCGCGATCAGCTTCACCAACCAGGTCGACGCGGGCAACCTGACCAAGGTCCTGAACGACGCGGCGCTGAAGTCCCGCCAGGTCTCGGGCTACCAGCCGTACGTGGGTCAGATGAACATCAACCTGTCCCAGCCGGAGATGAAGTCGAAGGAGGTCCGCGAGGCCATCGCCTACGCCCTGCCGATCACGCCGTTCGTGCGTGCCTTCGGCGGCACTGACGCGATGGAGGTCGCCGGCGGTCTCATCAGCCCGACCGTGACCGGCTACGACCCGAAGTTCGACCCCTTCGGCAAGAAGGCCAAGCCCGCGGGCGACCCGGCCAAGGCCAAGCAGCTCCTTGAGAAGGCCGGCAAGGTCGGTCTGAAGCTGACCTTCGGCTACATCAACACCCCTGAGGGCCAGCAGTACTCCACCGCCATGGCGGCGGGCCTGGAGAAGGCCGGCTTCGACGTCCAGCGCCAGGAGATCCCGGCCGAGACGTACTACGACCAGGTCAGCAAGGTCAAGAACAACTACGACATCTACCACACCGCGTGGGGTGCCGACTGGCCGAGCGCGTCCACCGTGATCCCGCCGCTGTATGACGGCCGCCAGATCCAGGACGGCGCGTCCAACTACTCGCACATCAACGACCCGAAGGTGAACGCCGACATCGACGCGGCCGCAGCCCTCACCGACCCGGTCAAGGCGGCCGCGGCCTGGAACAAGATCAACGAGTACATCGTGAAGGACGTCGTCTCCAACATCCCGACGGCGTACTACAAGCAGACCCAGATCGCCGGGTCCAAGATCGGCGGCCTTGTGTACGACGACGTCATCGGCGGCGTCGACCCGCGCAGGCTGTACGTGAAGTAACCCGTCCAAGCGGCGCCGGTCGCGCCCCCTCCCGTGACGGGACGCGACCGGCGACGCCAGGCCTGAAGCCCGAAAGCTGCCACTGAGATGCTGCGCTTCCTCCTCCGCCGGATCCTCGGCTCACTCGTGATCCTGGTCCTGCTGACCGTGGTCGCCTTCCTGCTCTTCTTCGGCATGCCCCGCGACCCGGCGCTGCTGATGTGCGGCAAGACGTGCACGCCCGACGCCCTGGCGACCATTCACCAGACGCTCGGACTCGACAAGTCGATCCCGGAGCAGTTCTGGATCTTCCTGTCGGGACTCGTGGCCGGTCGCGACAACTTCCCGCAAGGGCCCTGCCCCGCCCCGTGCTTCGGGTACTCGTACCACACCCACGAGGCAGTCTGGACAACCCTGTTGGACCGGCTGCCGCTCACACTCTCCCTCGCGTTCGGCGCCACGATCGTGTTCCTGTTCGTCGGCCTCGGCACCGGCCTGCTCGCCGCCTGGAAGCGCGGCACCCTCATCGACAAGACGTTCACCGCGGGCTCCATGGCGCTCAGCTCGATGCAGATCTACTTCCTGGGCCCGCTCGCGCTCGCCATCCTCGTGTACCAGACGCACGCCTTCGATGAGCCCAAGTACACCCCCCTCACCGACAATCCGGCCGCCTGGTTCACCGGACTGATGATCCCCTGGGTCGTCCTGTCGACCATCTTCGCCGCGCAGTACACCCGTATGGCGCGCTCCGCGATGATCGAGCAGCTCCAGGAGGAACACGTCCGCACGGCCAAGGCCAAAGGCATGAGCGGCCGCTACGTCTTCTTCCGGTACGCCTGGCGCGGTTCCCTCATCCCCATCATCACCATCCTCGGCATCGACCTCAGCTCGCTGCTCGGCGGCGCGATCATCACCGAGTACACCTTCGGACTGCCCGGACTCGGCCGGCTCGCGGTGGACTCGGTGCAGTTCAGCGATCTGCCGCTGCTGCTCGGGGTGATGCTGTTCGCGGCCGCCGTGATCCTGCTGTGCAACATCGTCGTCGACGCCTGCTACGCCATCATCGACCCGCGCGTGCGGCTGTCCTAGGAGTTCTGTCGTGACCACTCTGACCAAGGAGGCCGGGGCGCCCGTCCCGTCCGACGCGGGCGCCTTCCTCTCGGTGCGGGACCTGCACGTCAGCTTCAGGACCGAGGACGGCATCGTCCGGGCCGTCGACGGGCTCTCCTTCGACCTGGAGCGCGGCAGGACGCTGGGCATCGTCGGTGAGTCGGGCTCCGGCAAGTCCGTGACCAACCTGACCATCCTGGGCCTGCACAACCCGAAGTTCACCACCGTCGAGGGCGAGATCCTGCTGGAGGGGCAGGAGTTGACCACCGCCCGCGAGTCCGAGCTGGAGAAGCTGCGCGGCAACAAGGTCGCCATGATCTTCCAGGACCCGCTGACGGCGCTGTCGCCGTACTACACGGTGGGCCGGCAGATCGCCGAGCCCTTCATGAAGCACACCGGTGCCTCCAAGAAGGTGGCCTGGGCGCGTGCCGTGGAGATGCTCGGCAAGGTCGGCATCCCCAACCCCAAGGAGCGGGCGAAGGACTACCCGCACCAGTTCTCCGGCGGTATGCGGCAGCGCGCGATGATCGCGATGGCGCTGGTGTGCGACCCGGACCTGCTGATCGCCGACGAGCCGACGACCGCGCTGGACGTGACGGTCCAGGCGCAGATCCTGGACCTTCTGAAGGACCTCCAGCAGGAGTTCGGTTCGGCGATCGTCTTCATCACGCACGACCTCGGTGTCATCGCCGACATGGCCGACGACATCATGGTGATGTACGCGGGCGGTGCCATCGAGCGCGGCACGACGAACGAGGTGCTGCGTTCGCCGCAACACCCCTACACCTGGGGCCTGTTGAACTCGATGCCGCGCATCGACTCCGACCTCGACGCCCCGCTCGCACCCATCCCGGGCGCCCCGCCCTCACTGCTCAACCCGCCCTCGGGCTGCCGCTTCCACCCACGCTGCACCTTCCAGGACCGGGTCGGCGGCACCCGCTGCGTCGACGAACGTCCCCTGCTGGCCCCGGACCGCGCCTCCGCCTGTCATCTCACGGCGGATCAGAAGCGGACCATCTTCATCGAAGAGATCAAGCCCAGCCTGGGCTAGGAGGACCCGTCATGAAAGAGGACCTCGTCCTCCCCGCCCCGCGAGGGGCCACCACCGGCTCGGCCGGAGATCCGTTGCTGGTCGTGGAGGGGCTCACCAAGCACTTCCCGGTCAAGGGCGGCTTCCCGATCCGCCGCACGGTCGGTGCCGTGCAGGCCGTCGACGGCATCGACCTGACCGTGAACGTCGGCGAGAGCTTCGGCCTGGTCGGCGAGTCGGGCTGCGGCAAGTCGACCACGGGCCGGCTGATCACCCGGCTCATGGAGCCGACGGCCGGCACGATCTCGTACCGGGGCAAGGACATCACGCACGCGTCCCGCAGGGAGCTGGCGCCGATCCGCTCCGAGATCCAGATGATCTTCCAGGATCCGTACTCCTCGCTGAACCCGAGGCAGACGGTCGGCAAGATCATCTCCGGCCCCATGGAGATCAATGAGATCGAGCCGGAGGGCGGCCGCGAGAAGCGCGTCCGTGAGCTCCTGGAGATCGTCGGTCTCAACCCCGAGCACTACAACCGCTTCCCGCACGAATTCTCCGGCGGACAGCGCCAGCGCATCGGTGTGGCACGGGCGTTGGCCCTGGAGCCGAAGCTGATCGTCGCCGACGAGCCGGTGTCGGCGCTGGACGTCTCCATCCAGGCGCAGGTGGTGAACCTGCTGAAGCAGGTCCAGCAGGAGCTGGGCATCGCGTTCCTGTTCATCGCCCACGACCTCGCCGTCGTACGGCACTTCTCGCATCGCGTCGCGGTCATGTACCTCGGCAAGATCATCGAGGTCGGCGACCGCAACTCCATCTACACCCGGCCTCGCCACCCCTACACCCACGCGCTGCTGTCCGCGGTGCCCGAGGTGAACCTGTCGGACGAGGGGGCGCCCGACCGTGAGCGGATCCGCCTTGCCGGTGATGTGCCGTCGCCGATCTCGCCGCCGTCCGGGTGCCGGTTCCGTACGCGGTGCTGGAAGGCGCAGGACAAGTGCGCGGCCGAGGAGCCGCCGCTGGTCCAGATCTCCGGTAACCGGGAGGGGCATCTGACGGCGTGCCACTTTCCGGAGGATCCGACGATCGAGGGGCGCGAGGAGGACATCGTGCTGGATCCCGCGTTGGCTGCGCTGGAGGAGGAGCTGGGCGACTGAGGGGGTGGTGGGGGCTGTTGTGTGTCGGCTGGGGGTGCGTGGTGGCTGGTCGCGCAGTTCCCCGCGCCCCTGATCAGGTGGCGCTTCGCGCCACCGTGATCAGCTCTTGGCTTGCCTGCGTTACCGGGCCCCTTGCCCAGTCGCCGTACTGTTCCTCCACAACCAGCCCGGCCTCGGCCAGGAAGCTCTCCAGGGCGGGCTGGTCGAGGAAGCGCAGTGTGCTGGTGGTGACCTGGGGGCGGTCCCAGCGGACGCCCTCGAAGGTGGAGGTGAACGTCACGCGGTCCCCGACCACGGGACGTATCACCTCGTGCCACATCCACGCGACGGTGCCGTCCGCGTCGGCGGCCTCGTGCACCCGGTCCGGTGTCCAGGACTCCCAGGCGCGGGCGGCCGGGTTCCGGGTCTCGAAGACGAAGCGTCCGTCGTCCGCGAGGGCGGTCCGGACGGCACGCAGGCCGGCGCGCAGTTCCTCGTCGCCGACGAGGGTCTGGAAGGCGTGGCCGGTCATCGTGACGAGGTCGAACTCCCCGTACCAGGCACGTGAGCGCAGATCTCCGAGCACCCACTCCACGCCGGGCTCCCGGCGCCGTGCCTGGACCAGCATCGCGGCGGCGGGGTCGAGCCCGGTGAGCTGCCCCGGGTGTCCGGTCCGGCGGGCCGCGGCGAGCAGGCGTCCGGTGCCGCAGCCGACGTCCAGCACGGTGGGTGCGGACATCACGCGACCGAGGTAGAAGTCGTCGCCCGGACCCCACGGGTTGAGGGAGTCGTACAGCGCGGCGAGCGAGAGATCCGCGAACGAGCGATCGACCATCGCGGCAGTCTGTCACAGGTGCCGGAGCCATATGACGGGATCCCCGTATGACGAAGGCCCGTACCTGGGGAGGTACGGGCCTTCGTTCCCCTGGAGCGGACGTTCATGGGCTCGGGTCAATGGGCCGAGAAAGTCCGTTCCGCTAAGGGCGGCGGCTGACGGAAAAGGGGTGTTGTCAGACCGCTGCCTCGGGGTCCTTGGAGAGACGAGGGGCCGGAACGGTTCCCTCCGTCTCGGGGTAGTGACACGCGGTCAGGTGGCCGGGCTTGTTGCCCTCGACCTGGACCAGCGGGGGTGCCTCGGTCGCGCACTTCTCCGTCGCCTTCCAGCAGCGGGTCCGGAAGCGGCAGCCCGAGGGCGGGTTCAGAGGAGACGGTACATCGCCGGTGAGACGGATGCGCTCGCGGGTCGGTGTATCGTCCACCGTTGCCTCCGGCACGGCGGACAGCAGAGCCCGCGTGTAGGGGTGGCGGGGGTTGCCGTACAGGTCGTCGCGGTTCGCGATCTCGACGATCTTGCCGAGGTACATGACCGCCACGCGCTGCGAGAAGTGGCGTACGACCGCGAGGTCGTGGGCGATGAAGACGAACGCGATGCCCAGCTCCTGCTGCACCTTCTGCAGCAGGTTCACGACCTGGGCCTGGATCGAGACGTCGAGGGCCGACACCGGTTCGTCGGCGACGATCAGCTTCGGTTCCAGGGCCAACGCCCGTGCCACACCGATGCGCTGGCGCTGTCCGCCGGAGAATTCGTGCGGGAAGCGGTTGTAGTGCTCGGGGTTGAGACCGACGATCTCCAGGAGCTCACGGACCCGCTTCTCGCGGCCGCCCTCCGGGATGATGTCGTTGATCTCCATGGGGCCGGAGATGATCTTGCCGACCGTCTGGCGCGGGTTCAGCGACGCGTAGGGGTCCTGGAAGATCATCTGGATCTCGGAGCGGATCGGCGCCAGCTCCCTGCGGGACGCGTGCGTGATGTCCTTGCCCCGGTACGCGATCGTGCCGGCCGTCGGCTCCATGAGCCGCGTGATCAGCCGGCCCGTGGTCGACTTGCCACAGCCCGACTCGCCGACCAGGCCGAGGGCCTCGCCCTCGGCCACCTGGAAGTCCAGGCCGTCGACGGCCTGCACAGCACCGACCGTGCGGCGGATCGGAAAGCCGCCCTTGACCGGGAAGTGCTTGGTCAGACCCGCGACGTCCAGGAGGGGGGTGGTGTTGCTCATGGTGGTGAATCCCGTCTTGTACGTCAGTGGGTCCGGGCCGCGACGTGCTCGGTGAAGAGCTCGTGCTTCTGGTCCGCCGTCAGGTGGCACGCCGAGCCCCGCCCGTCGAGGACCTTCAGACCCGGCCGCTCACTGGAGCAGAGCCCGCCGGCGACCTTCTCCGCGAAGGCGCACCGGGGGTGGAAGCGGCAGCCCGACGGCGGGTTGAGCAGCGAGGGCGGCGAGCCCGGGATCGGGGAGAGCGGCACGTCGACCGGCCCGGTCAGGCTCGGCATCGAACCCAGCAGCCCCAGCGTGTAGGGGTGGTCGGGGGTGCGCAGCACCTCCTCCTTGGTGCCCCGCTCCACACAGCGCCCGCCGTACATCACCAGCACGTCGTCCGCGATGTCGGCGATGACACCGAGGTCGTGCGTGATGAAGATGATGGCCGTGCCGAACTCCTGCTGGAGATCCTTGAGGAGGTCCATGATCTGGGCCTGGACCGTCACGTCGAGAGCCGTGGTCGGTTCGTCGGCGATCAGCAGCTCCGGGTCGCAGACCAGGGCCATCGCGATCATCGCGCGCTGGCGCATACCGCCGGAGAACTGGTGCGGGTAGTCGTCCACCCGCATGTCCGGCTGCGGGATGCCGACCCGGCGCAGCATCTCGATCGACCGCGCCCGGGCCTCCTTGCGGGAGGCGCCGGTGTGCTTGCGGTACGTCTCGCCGATCTGCGCGCCGATGGTGTGGTACGGCGACAGGGAGGCGAGCGCGTCCTGGAAGATCATGGACATCTTGTTGCCGCGCAGCTTCTCCAGCTCGCGCTCGGAGGCGGTGATCAGCTCCTTGCCGTCGAGCAGGATCTCGCCGTCGAGCCTGGTGTTGCGCGGGTCGTGCAGGCCCAGGACCGCCATGTTGGTGACGGACTTGCCGGAGCCCGACTCACCGACGATGCCGAGGGTCTGGCCCTTCTCCACGTCGAAGGAGAGCCCGTCGACGGCTTTGACGACACCGTCCTCGGTGGAGAAGTGGACTTTGAGGTCGCGGACGGAGAGGAAGGGGGTGCTCATGGTCTCTCCTTAAGCGAGGCGCACGCGCGGGTCGATGAGGGCGTACAGGGCATCGACGACGATGTTGAAGACGACGATCGCGCCGGCGGCGACCAGGACGACGCCGAGCAGCATCGGCAGGTCGTTGGTGCTGACCGCCTTGACCGAGAGCATGCCGAGGCCCTGGAGGCTGAACGTCGACTCGGTGATGATCGCACCGCCGAGCAGCACACCGAGGTCGAGGCCGAAGATGGTGACGATCGGCCCCATCGCACCGCGCCAGGCGAAGCGGAAGAAGACCGTGCGGCGGGACATGCCCTTGGCGCGGGCCGTGCGGACGTAGTCCTCGCTGAGCGACTCCACCATCTGGGAGCGCGTCATACGGGTGTAGTTGGCCGTCCAGATCAGGGACAGCACGATCCAGGGCACCAGCAGACCCTTGGCCCAGGCCGCCGGGTCGTCGGTGAAGGGCGTGTAGCTGGCCCGGTCCAGCACCTGCCACTGGTCGACCAGCAGATAGGTGGCGAGGACGCCGACGACGTAGATCTGCATCGAGGACGCGACCAGCGAGGCGGAGCTCGCGATCTTGTCCAGGGCCTTGCCCTGCTTCACGGCGGCCAGCATGCCCGCGCCGATGCCGAAGGTCAGGTAGATGACCGAGCTGCCCAGCGACAGCGACAGGGTGGTCGGGAAGCGGTCCATGATGGTGCCGAGGACCGGCTCGCGGTTCTGGAACGAGTAGCCGAGGCAGGGCGCGTTGCAGTTGCCGAACGACGTGTAGTCGCGGCCCACGAAGATGCCCTTGAGCCAGTCCCAGTACTGCACAGGCAGTGGATCGGCGATCCCCAGGTTCTTCCGCACCAGCTCCAGAGTCTCAGGGGTGCAGGCCTTGCCGCAGGCGATGCGGGCGGGGTCGCGCGGGGCGGCGTAGAACAGGACGAACACGATCGCGCTGATGATCAGCAGGATCACCGCGGCGCCGAGAATTCGTCGGACAAGGAAGCGGAGCATGGCAGTTGGGATTTCCTGACGGATGCCGAAGGGGGGAAGGAGGCGGGGCGGCCGAGGGCCGCCCCGCCACGAGGGCCGGTCGTCAGGCCTTCACGTACGTCTTGTAGAGCAGGGTCGCGGAGAAGTTCGGGTCGAACATCGCTCCGCCGACCTTGTTGCCGTAGACGTAGTAACGGCGCATGTACATCTCGGGGATGATCGGCGCGACTTCTTCCATGATCCGCTTGTCGAGCGCGGCCCAGGCCTCACCGGCCTTCTTCTGGTCGGTGAGGACCATGTTCTTCTGGATGGTCTCGTCGATCCAGGAGATCTTCGTCTGCGAGACGTTGTAGAGACCGTCACCGACGCTGGCACTGTCGAACAGCGGCTGGATCATCGTGTAGGCGGTCGGCCAGTCCGGGGACCAGCCGAACCACATCACGTCGTAGCTGTTGTCGAGCTTCTGGACCTGGTCGTAGTACGAGGTGGAGTCGAGCGGCTTGATGACCGGGGTGAAGCCGGCCTCCTTCAGCGCGTTCTCGATGACGACCTTGGTCTTGTTGTAGGTCGGGTCCTGCGGGAAGGCGTAGACGATCTTCACGCCCTCCTTGCCGGCTTCCTTCAGCAGCTTCTTCGCGGCGGCCGGGTCGCCCTGCGGCTTCTTCAGCTTGCCGTAGACGTCGAACTTCTCGCGGCCCAGGATGTCGGGGCTGAGGACCGTGGTCGCGAAGTCGCCAGCGGACGGGCCGCCGTAGATCTGGCGGATCTGCTGCAGCGGCCAGGCCATGTTGAGGGCCTGACGGACCTTCAGGTCGGTGACGCGCTTGGTGTTGATCGCGTAGTAGTACGTGCCGGTGAGCAGGCCGTTGAAGGTGCGCTTCTTCAGCTCCGGGTCGGTGAGGACCTTCTGGATGCGCTCGGCGGGCACACCCTTGTAGATGGAGACCGCGAAGGCGTCGTTGCCCTGGGAGGCGATGAGACGGTCCGTGGAGTCCAGGATCTCGATGCCGAAGGTGAACTCGAAGCCGTCCGGGTAGTTGTTGCGGATGGCGTCGGTCGCCGGGTCCCAGTTCTTGTTGCGGACCAGCGTCATCGACTTGTCGGTCGTGTGGTTCTTGATCTTGTACGGACCGCAGGAGGCCGGGTTCTTGTCGTACTTCTCCTTGGTGTCCAGCTTCGGGGACACCGCGGCGTACGAGTGCATCGCCATCGTGAAGTTGAAGTCGGGGCGGGCCTCGGCCAGGTTGAACGTGATGGTCCGCTTGGCCTTGTCCGTCACGATCTGCGAGAGGTGCTTGCCCTTGTAGGGGCCCTCGTAGGCGTCACGCCACTTGCCGCCCTTGCCGGTCAGCGCGATCTGGACGTAGCTGGCGGACTCGATGATGTACGGGGCCCACAGCCGCTCGATGCCGTGGCGCACATCCTCGACGGTCAGCTCGCTGCCGTCCTCCCACTTCAGACCCTCCTTCAGCGTGAAGGTCCAGGTCTTGCCCGCGTTGGACATCGTGCCGGTGTCCGTGGCCAGGTCGCCGACGAGCTTCTGCGAGCCGTCCGCGGCGACCTTGTAGCCGGTCAGGCAGCGGTGCAGGAGCAGCGCGGCGGTCGAGTTGTACGCGTAGTAGATGCGACCCGGGTCCAGGTGCGAGAAGTCGTCCGGGGCCAGCCCGTAGATCGTCCCGCCCTTCTTCGCCCCGGCGATCTCCGGCGCGGGGCCGGTCGAGTCCGCCGCGGTGCCGATGGTGACCTTGGAGTACGTCTTGGCACCCTCGGTCGCGCTGCCGCCGCTGCCGCCCGCGTCGCCGCTGCTGCACGCGGACAGCAGAGTCGAGCCCGCGGCCGCGACGCTTGTGGCTATGACGAAGTTTCTGCGGGAAAGAGACATGGCTGACCCGATTTCTTGTGGATAGGGATGGTGCTTGGGGTACTCCGGCCGGGCCCCGTCGCTCGGCGGAGTGGGGTGGCTCAGCGCTTCGTCTTGGGGTCCAGCGCGTCGCGGACCGAGTCGCCGAGCAGGTTGAAGGCGACGACGAAGATCACCATGGAGAGACCAGGGAAGAGCATGAAGGTGATGTCGTCCTGGTAGTACTTGGCGCCGAACTGGAGCATGACGCCCCAGTCGGGCGTGGGGTCGGTGAGTCCCACGCCGAGGAAGGCGAGCCCCGCCTCCGCCGTCACATAGGCGGGCAGCAGGAGCGTCGACTGGATCAGGATCGGCGTCCACAGATTGGGCAGCAGTTCCTTGAAGATGATCCGGGCCGGTGAGGCTCCGGTGACCTTGGCGGCCTCCACGAACTCCCGCTCGCGCAGGGCGAGGACCTCGCCGCGCAGCAGACGGGCGATGGAGGCCCAGCCGAAGGCGGTCATCACGGTGATGAGGCTGGTGACCGTGAGCCAGATCGGGGTGTTCTCCTCCGGCGACACGAAGATCGCCAGCACGACCGGCCAGAAGGCGATGAAGAACAGCGTCTGCGGGAAGGCCAGCAGGATGTCGATGACCCGGCCGACGAAGTAGTCGGTGCGGCCGCCCAGGTAGCCGGCGGTGATGCCGATGACGACACCGAGCAGGGTCGTCAGGAGCGTGGCCGCGGTGGCGATGAGCAGTGAGTTGCGCATGCCGTACAGCAGGAAGGTCAGCACGTCACGGCCGAGCTGGGGCTCGATGCCGAACCAGAAGTCACCGCTGATGCCGCCGTTGGCCTTGACCGGGAAACCGAACTCGTTGAGCAGCCCCGGAGTGTTGATGCCGTACGTCGTGTACGGGTTCTTGCCGTAGAGCTTGGCGATCAGCGGAGCGCCGATCGACACGACGAAGAAGAAGAGGACCACGTACCCGGAGATGACGCCTGCGCGGTCCCGTTTGAAACGGCTCCAGGCGAGCCGTCCCGGCGAGCGGCTCTCGTTGCCCTTGAGAGCCGAGGACTTCACCGGTGCCACGCTGTCTTCGTCGGTCACCTCGAGTGAAGTGACCGGGGAAGGGGTTGGGGGGGTCATGATGCTCCGTGCCCTGTGGATCAAGGACTCCGCAGGGCGGTCCCTACGGGCTACGCCGGACTTTTTCAACGCAATTCATTCAAGGTCAATAAATTCTCGGTCGACTTGGTCGGCTCTTTACTTTCTTTACCTTCCATTGACTGATCTGTAGCTACGCGTGTAGCGTGCCGTGATCGGCCTGTGTCTTACATCGGGCCAACTACCCCAATCGGGCAATGAGTTCGATATACGGACGTCAGAGTGTCGAAATCCGTACATAGGAGGGTCGCAATCCAACGGTTCGGCATCGGATCGTGAAGATCCATTGCACCCTCCATGGAAGATCCATTGTGGCGAAGGTCGGACCTTCCCGGGCGTTCCCCTAATGGGGTGAGTGCATGTGCGGCCTGCCTGTTTTATGCCGATATTGGCCGGTAACGGAACAGTGCAGTCACACAGGAGGAACTCCATGCGCGGAGCCACGCACGCCAAATGGGCCGCATGCGCGGTGGCGGTCGTCCTCGCCGCCACGGCCTGCGGGGGCGGGGACAGTGACAGCGGCGGCGGCAGTGGCGACGGCGGCGCGGTGCTGAGCTCCTCCTGGGGCGACCCGCAGAACCCTCTGGAGCCCGCCAACACCAACGAGGTCCAGGGCGGCAAGGTCCTCGACATGATCTTCCGGTCCCTGAAGAAGTACGATCCGGAGACCGGCAAGGCCGAGGACATGCTCGCCGAGAAGATCGAGTCGAGCGACTCCCAGAACTTCACCGTCACCGTCAAGGACGGCTGGACCTTCAGCAACGGCGAGAAGGTCACGGCCAAGTCGTTCGTGGACGCCTGGAACTACGGCGCCAGCCTCAAGAACAACCAGAAGAACGCGTACTTCTTCAGCTACATCGACGGCTACGACAAGGCGCACCCCGAGGACGGCGGCAAGCAGTCCGCCCAGACGCTCTCCGGACTGAAGGTCACCGGCACCAACACCTTCACCGTCAAGCTCAGCCAGAAGTTCTCGACCTTCCCCGACACCCTCGGCTACCCGGCCTACGCCCCGCTCCCGCAGGCGTTCTTCACCGACCACGCGGCCTGGGTCAAGAAGCCCGTCGGCAACGGCCCGTACACGATCGACTCGTACACCAAGGGCTCCCAGATGGCCCTGAAGAAGTGGGACGGCTACCCCGGCGACGACAAGGCGCAGAACGGCGGCGTGACCCTCAAGGTCTACACCGACAACAACACCGCCTACACCGACCTCATGGCCGGCAACCTCGACCTGGTCGACGACGTCCCGGCCGCCCAGCTCAAGAACGTCTCCAGCGACCTCGGCGACCGGTACATCAACACCCCGGCCGGCATCATCCAGACCCTCGCGTTCCCGTACTACGACAAGGACTGGAACAAGAGCGGGATGGACAAGGTCCGCACCGGCCTGTCCCGCGCGATCGACCGCAAGCAGATCACCGAGACGATCTTCCAGAAGACCCGCACTCCCGCCACCGACTGGACCTCCCCGGTGCTCGGCGAGGCGGGCGGCTTCCAGGACGGCCTGTGCGGTGACGCCTGCGACTACGACCCAGATGCGGCCAAGAAGCTCATCGAGGAGGGCGGCGGGCTGCCCGGCGGGAAGTTCAAGATCACGTACAACGCGGACACCGGCTCCCACAAGCTGTGGGTCGACGCGGTCTGCAACTCCATCAACAACGCGCTCGACAACGACCAGGCCTGCGTCGGCAACCCGATCGGCACCTTCGCCGACTTCCGTACCCAGATCACCGACAAGAAGATGTCGGGCCCGTTCCGCGCCGGCTGGCAGATGGACTACCCGCTCATCCAGAACTTCCTGCAGCCGCTCTACTACACCAACGCCTCCTCCAACGACGGCAAGTGGTCCAACGAGGACTTCGACAAGCTCGTCGACGAGGCCAACGCCGAGACCGACACCGGCAAGGCGATCGAGACGTTCCAGAAGGCCGAGGAGGTCGTCCGGGACAACATGGCCGCCATCCCGCTCTGGTACCAGAACGGCAGCGCGGGCTACTCGGAGCGGCTGTCCAACGTGAAGCTCAACCCGTTCAGCGTCCCCGTCTACAACGAGATCAAGGTCAGCTGACCCGCCATGGGACGCTACGTCGTCCGGCGTCTGCTCCAGATGATCCCGGTGTTCATCGGCGCCACCCTCCTGATCTTCCTCATGGTGAACGTGATGGGCGACCCCATCGCGGGCCTGTGCGGTGACCGGCAGTGCGACCCCGCCACGGCCGCCCAGCTGGAGAAGGAGTTCGGCCTGGATAAACCGGTCTGGCAGCAGTACCTGACCTACATGGGGAACGTCTTCACCGGCGACTTCGGCACCGCGTTCAACGGGCAGGAGGTCACCGAGCTGATGGCGACGGCGTTCCCCGTGACGATCCGGCTGACGATCGTCGCCATCTTCTTCGAGATCGTCATCGGCATCACGCTGGGTGTCGTCACGGGCCTGCGCCGGGGCCGGCCCGTCGACACCTCGGTCCTGATGCTCACGCTCGTCGTGATCTCCGTCCCGACCTTCGTCACCGGTCTGCTGCTCCAGCTCCTGCTCGGCGTCGAGTGGGGCTGGATCAAACCGTCGGTGTCGACGGACGCCACGTTCGGCGAGCTGATCGTGCCGGGCCTCGTCCTCGCGTCCGTCTCCCTCGCCTATGTGACCCGGCTGACCCGTACCTCCATCGCGGAGAACAAACGGTCCGACTACGTCCGTACGGCGGTGGCCAAGGGGCTGCCACGCAGGAGGGTCGTCATCCGCCACCTGCTGCGCAACTCGCTGATCCCCGTCGTCACCTTCATCGGCACCGACATCGGCGCCCTGATGGGCGGGGCGATCGTCACCGAGCGCATCTTCAACATCCACGGCGTCGGCTACCAGCTCTACCAGGGCATCCTCCGGCAGAACACCCAGACCGTCGTCGGGTTCGTGACGGTGCTCGTCCTGGTGTTCCTGATCGCCAACCTGCTGGTCGACCTCCTCTACGCCGTACTCGACCCGAGGATCCGCTATGCCTGAGCAGCCGTACGACGACGGAGCGATCGCCCCGACCGGTATGGGCGGCACGATGGACCTCGCGACGGCGGAAGGGGAGACCCTGGAGGAGACACCCGACGGGCCCCAGGGAACGGGCCCGGCGGACAAACCCCGCTCGCTCTGGTCCGACGCCTGGCGCGACCTGCGCCGCAACCCCGTCTTCATCATCTCGGGCCTGGTGATCCTCTTCCTGGTCGTCATCTCCATCTGGCCGTCCCTGATCGCCTCCGGCAACCCCCTCAAGTGCGACCTGGCCAAGGCGCAGGAGGGCTCACAGCCCGGACACCCCTTCGGCTTCGACGGTCAGGGCTGCGACGTCTACACCCGCACGGTGTACGGCGCCCGTACGTCCGTCACGGTCGGCGTCTGCGCCACGCTGGGGGTCGCGATCCTCGGCTCGGTCCTGGGGGGGCTGGCCGGCTTCTTCGCCGGGTTCTCGGACTCGATCCTGTCCCGCATCACCGACGTCTTCTTCGCGATCCCGGTGGTCCTCGGCGGCCTGGTCCTGCTGTCCGTGGTGACCAGCAACACGGTCTGGCCGGTCATCGGCTTCATGGTGCTGCTCGGCTGGCCACAGATCTCCCGGATCGCCCGGGGCTCGGTCATCACGGCGAAACAGAACGACTACGTCCAGGCCGCGAAGGCTCTGGGCGCCTCCAGCTCCCGCCAGCTGCTGCGCCACATCGCGCCCAACGCGGTGGCCCCGGTCATCGTCGTGGCGACCATCGCGCTCGGCACCTTCATCTCGCTGGAGGCGACCCTGTCCTACCTCGGTGTGGGCCTGAAGCCCCCGACCGTCAGCTGGGGCATCGACATCTCCTCGGCCTCCGCCTACATCCGCCAGGCCCCCCACATGCTCCTCTGGCCGGCCGGCGCCCTCGCCCTCACCGTCCTCGCGTTCATCATGCTCGGCGACGCGGTCCGCGACGCCCTCGACCCGAAGCTGAGGTGACGGCGTCATGGTGCGAGTAATGCCGGGTGCGGGGAGGGCGGCCGTGTCGTGCGGCCTTCCGCGGCTCCGGACCCGGGGCGGTCACGGCGTCCGAGTCCATTCCGCCCGGCGACGCGGTCCGCGAACGCCCTCGGCCCGATGGGGTGGTGGGCGGCTGGCCCGTGCCGGGTCGTGCTGTTCCACGGCCGGGGCGGTCACCGAATCGGCGTTCGCCGTCCGCGAGGACCTGGTGCGCGACGCCCTCGACCCGAAGCTGAGGTGACGGCGTCATGGTGCGAGTAATGCCGGGTGCGGGGAGGGCGGCCGTGTCGTGCGGCCTTCCGCGGCTCCGGACCCGGGGCGGTCACGGCGTCCGAGTCCATTCCGCCCGGCGACGCGGTCCGCGAACGCCCTCGGCCCGATGGGGCGGTGGGCGGCTGGCCCGTGCCGGGTCGTGCTGTTCCACGGCCGGGACGGTCACCGAATCGGCGTTCGCCGTCCGCGAGGACCTGGTGCGCGACGCCCTCGACCCGAAGACGAGGTGAGTCGGCGCCATGCTGCTCGAAGTGCGTGATCTGCAGGTGGAGTTCCGGACGCAGGACGGGGTCGCCAAGGCCGTCAACGGGGTCGACTACTCGGTGGACGCGGGCGAGACGCTCGCCGTGCTCGGTGAGTCGGGGTCCGGCAAGTCGGTGACGGCGCAGGCGGTGATGGGGATCCTCGACATGCCGCCCGGGCGGATCACCGGCGGCGAGATCCTCTTCCAGGGCAAGGACCTGCTGAAGCTGAAGGAGGAGGAGCGGCGGAAGGTCCGCGGCGCCGAGATGGCGATGATCTTCCAGGACGCGCTGTCCTCGCTGAACCCGGTGCTGAGCGTCGGCGACCAGCTCGGTGAGATGTTCGTCGTCCACCGGGGCATGTCGAGGAAGGACGCGCGGGCCAGGTCGATCGAGCTGATGGACCGCGTCCGCATCCCGGGGGCGAGGGAGCGGGTCAAGCAGTACCCGCACCAGTTCTCCGGCGGTATGCGCCAGCGCATCATGATCGCGATGGCGATGGCCCTGGAGCCCGCCCTGATCATCGCCGACGAACCGACGACCGCGCTGGACGTGACGGTCCAGGCCCAGGTGATGGACCTGCTCGCGGAGTTGCAGCGCGAGCTCAACATGGGGCTCATCCTCATCACCCACGACCTCGGCGTGGTCGCGGACGTCGCCGACCGGATCGCGGTGATGTACGCGGGCCGGATCGTCGAGTCGGCCCCCGTCCACGACATCTACAAGGCGCCGGCCCACCCGTACACCAGGGGTCTCCTCGACTCCATCCCGCGCCTGGACCAGAAGGGCCAGGAGCTCTACGCCATCAAGGGACTGCCCCCCAACCTCATGAACATCCCGCCGGGCTGCGCCTTCAACCCCCGCTGTCCCATGGCCCAGGACGTGTGCCGGACCGACGTACCCCCGCTGTACGACGTCTCCGAAGACCGCACGAGTGCCTGCCACTTCTGGAGGGAGTGCCTGAATGGCTGAGCCGATTCTGGAGGTCAGCGGGCTGGTCAAGCACTATCCGCTCACCACGGGCATCCTCTTCAAGAAGCAGGTCGGCGCGGTGAAGGCCGTAGACGGCGTCGACTTCTCCCTCGAGCGCGGCGAAACCCTGGGCATCGTGGGCGAGTCGGGCTGCGGCAAGTCCACCGTCGCCAAGATGCTGGTCAACCTGGAACGGCCGACCGCCGGCACGATCAAGTACAAGGGCGAGGACCTCACCCGGCTCTCCGGTAAGGCCCTCAAGGCGGTGCGCCGCAACATCCAGATGGTGTTCCAGGACCCGTACACCTCCCTCAACCCCCGGATGACGGTCGGCGACATCATCGGGGAGCCGTACGAGATCCACCCGGAGGTGGCGCCCAAGGGCGACCGCAGGAAGAAGGTCCAGGACCTCCTGGACGTGGTCGGCCTGAACCCGGAGTACATCAACCGCTACCCCCACCAGTTCTCCGGCGGCCAGCGCCAACGCATCGGCATCGCCCGCGGGTTGGCGCTCCGCCCGGAGGTGATCGTCGCGGACGAGCCGGTCTCGGCGCTCGACGTCTCCGTCCAGGCCCAGGTCATCAACCTGATGGACCGGCTGCAGAACGAGTTCGACCTCTCGTACGTCTTCATCGCCCACGACCTGTCGATCGTCCGCCACATCTCGGACCGCGTGGGCGTCATGTACCTCGGCCGCATCGTGGAGATCGGCAGGGACGCGGAGATCTACGACCACCCCACGCACCCCTACACCCAGGCCCTGCTCTCCGCGGTCCCGGTCCCCGACCCCGAGGCCCGGGAACGCCGAGAACGGATCATCCTGTCCGGAGACGTCCCCTCCCCGACCAACATCCCCTCCGGCTGCCGCTTCCGCACCCGCTGCTGGAAGGCCCGCGACCGCTGCGCCCTGGAGGTACCGGCCCTGGCGGTCCCGAGCGAGTTCCGCCTCCTCCCGGGCCCGGCGGCCCACGACTCGGCCTGCCATTTCGCGGAGGAGAAGCAGGTCGTGCCGCCGGAGGAGCCACACAGCAACGGACCGGGGTGACATGGCGCACCCCGGTCCGTTTACGGCACCCGCACGGCCGTACGTTCTTTAGCCTGGCCCGTCCGTATATCGGGATCGGGTCGGCCAAGTTGCCTGTGTGTTAACGCAGTTCGTGGGTATTTGTGCGGTTACGACAGCCCCAACGACCGCTTCAGGAAGTCGACCTGGAGCAGGAGCAGGTTCTCCGCGACCTGTTCCTGCGGGGTCATGTGGGTCACCCCGGACAGGGGCAGGACCTCGTGCGGGCGGCCGGCTGAGAGCAGGGCCGAGGACAGGCGCAGGGTGTGGGCCGCGACGACGTTGTCGTCCGCCAGGCCGTGCACGATCATCAGGGGCCGGTGCGGCTCGGCGGGGGAGGAGAGGCCCTCGTCGGTCAGCAGGGAGCTCCTGGTGTACGACTCGGGTGACGCCGTCGGATCGCCCAGGTACCGCTCCGTGTAGTGCGTGTCGTACAGCCGCCAGTCCGTCACCGGCGCCCCCGCGATCCCGGCGTGGAAGACATCGGGGCGGCGCAGCACCGCGAGCGCTGCCAGCCAGCCGCCGTAGGACCAGCCCCGGATCGCCACCCGGGAGAGGTCGAGCGGATACGACTTCGCCAGTGACTCCAGCGCCTCGACCTGGTCGTCCAGGGACACCGTGAGGTCGTGGTGGATCGCCTTCTCCCAGGCCGGCGAGCGACCGGGCGTACCCCGGCCGTCCGCGACGACCACCGCGAAACCCTGGTCGGCGAACCACTGCGAGGTGAGGTGCGCGTTGTGGGCGGCCAGGACGCGGGGACCGTGCGGACCACCGTAGGGATCCATCAAAACCGGCAACGGGGTCGCACCGTCGTGATCGTGAGGCAGCAGCACGGCGCATGGGATCCGCCGTGCGCCCCCCTCGGTGAGGATCATGCGCGGGGACATACCGGGATCTTCGGCATACGACGTGACAGTCGACGTCCTCCCCCAGCCTCCGGCCGGGGGGACCCCCGTCTCCCTTCGGTCGCCGTCCCTGAGCACCTGCGCCCGCGACCCGGCCCGCCCCGGCGTCGCCGACACCAGCACCGTCACGCCCCCGGCGCGCACCGCCGAGTGCACGCCCGGCTCCTGCGAGACGCGCTCCATGCCGAGCTCGTTCACCCGGTACACATGCACCTCGCCGGTCTCCGGCGCGGCCGCCCGCTCCCCGGCCGACGCCGAGATCAGCACGTCGTCGTCGGAGACGTCCAGCACCGCACGGACGTGCAACTGCGGCCCCGTCAGCGGGCGGTCGCCCACCGCGAGGACCCGGGCGCCGCCCTCGTCCGCGATCCGGACGAGCCGCCCGGAAGGGCTCCAGCAGGGCACTCCCGGGAAAAGATCAAGCCAAGTTGGATCTTCGTCGGCGTGCACCATCCGCGTCGCCCCCGACCCCGGGTCCACGGCCAGGAACAGCTGGCTGCGCTGGTCCCGGGCCTGCACCAGCAACAGTGGGGCGCCCGCCGCTGACCAGTGCACATGCGCCAGATACGGGTAGCGCTTCCGGTCCCAGGACACCTCCGTGCGCGCCCCGTCGAGGCCGATCACGAAGAGCCGGACCTCCGCGTTCGCGGTACCCGCCGCCGGGTACGCGACGTGCTGTGGATCACGTTCGGGACGGGCCGGGTCGGAGATCCACCAGCGCCGTACGGGAGTGTCGTCCGCGCGCGCGACCAGCAGCAGGTCCGACTCCGGCGACCACCAGAACCCCCGCGACCGCCCCATCTCCTCGGCCGCGATGAACTCCGCGAGCCCGTAGGTGACGTGTTCCGACTCCGGCTCGGCCAGCGCCCGGTCCCCCTCGCCCTCGGCACCCGTGACGCGCAGGGCGCCCTGTGCGACGTAGGCGACGAACCGGCCGTCGGGGGAGGGGCGTGGGTCGATCACCGGCCCGGGGACGGGAAGTTCACGTGCCGTGCCGGCCCGCAGCTCCGCCGCGAAGAGCCGTCCTGACAAGGCGAAAGAGGCCAACTCGACCGCCGTGTCGGTGGCGTAGCCGACGATCCCGGCCCCGCCCTCACGGCTCCGCTCGCGCCGCGCCCGCTCCTGCGGCGAGAGGTCCTCCGAGGCCCCGCCCAGCAGGGCGCGCGGGTCGGCCGCCACGCGCTCCCCGCCGTCCGCGGGGTCGAGCACCCACAGCGAACTCGCCCGGTCCGTACCGGAGGACGAGCGCAGGAACACGACACGGGAACCGTCGGGAGCCACCGCGAACGCGCGTGGCGCGCCGAGCGTGAACCGCTGGGTCCGGGCATGTCGGCGGGGGAAGGAGTCGGACGTCGTCGTCATGCTCCGACCATATTGGCCATGCGCCCCCTTGTGCGGCAGTGCGCCGACGGATGCGCGCGCACGGATAGTTATGATCAAACGCGCATAGTGGGTATGAACCTGCTGGCGCCTGTATGGATTTATCTGCCCCCCTGGTCCGACCCCCGCGCTTCTGGGATCTTTGGAGGTGAGCCGCCGTGGCACTTTCGATTTCGGCGGTGGTGCTGCTGGCGATCATCGTCTTCCTGCTGGTCAAGAAGTCAGGGCTGAAGGCCGGACATGCGGTGGTCTGCATGCTGCTCGGCTTCTACCTGGCCTCGTCGACCATGGCGCCGACGATCAGCGAGCTGACGACGAACATCGCGGGGATGATCGGCAGCATCAAGTTCTGACGCCGCGCCCGCCCGGCCTGTTGTCCTCCCTCGCGTGTCTCTGGCTCCGTAGGCTTTGATGACGGATCCAGGACGAGCGAGGGCTGAGGCTGGGGCGCGTGGACAGACGCAGTGGGGACGACCGGCTCCGGGAACTGGCGAAGGCTTCGCCCAATTTCGGCCGGTTGTGCGGGTATCAGCCTCTCCTTGCCATCTATGGCTCGCAGGCGGAACCCACCGTCCTCACCAATCCGAACGCGGCTTACGTCAGCGCAGGCCAGTTCGGCGAGGTGCTGGCGGAGGTGCCCGTCGCCCGCACGGGCACGCGGGCCACGGGCACGACCCAGTTCGACCGCCTCAACGCGCTCACACGTGCGGGAGTGCTCGTCGGCTGGAGCCGTGAGGCGCAAGCTGCGCCGAGGCCGCAACGATGCCGCGCACAACCATCTCTTCGACACGACGAAGGCGCTCGAAGCGCTGAAGCTGTGTTGGCAGTTGGGTGATCTCTTCGACCGTGCCACGGGCGGGACGCGGACCGTGTCGGCCTTCGTCCCGCCGACGCTCCCAGCCGATACACAGTCCGTCGACCCAGAGGAGATCGCGGAGCTCCAGGCGGCGTTGGAGGGCCATCGCCGATCACTGGCCGAGTCACGCGTCAAGCTGTCCGAGACCAGCAATCGACTGGAGGCCGAGCGTCGGGCCCGTGTCGAAGCCGAGGCCCTGATCGAGAGCGCGCGGCAGCAGAAGTCGGCGTACGCCGCGGAGATCGAGGACCTGAGGGCGCAGGTCGCCGACCTGCGGGCGGCCCACCAGCAGCAGTACGACCGTGAGCGCCTCCAACCGCGCAAGGTCGCCTCCGCGGCCCGGGACGCCGTCGTCGAACGCGCCCAGCGCCCAGCCCCTCTCAACGAGGTCCAGGCGCGCAAGAAGATCGACGCGATGCTGCTCAAGGCGGGCTGGCTGATCCAGAGCAAGGCGGAGGCCAACCCGCTCGCGGGCCGGGGCGTGGCCATCGAGGAGTTCACCTTGGCCACCGGCCGGGCCGATTACGTCCTGTACGTCGACGGGAAGATCGTCGGGGTCGTCGAGGCCAAGCGTGAGGGAACACCACTCGCCAGTGCCCTCGCCCAGAACGAGCGATACGCGGCCGGTGTGCTCAAGGAACACGCGATGGCCGTGTGGCGCCGGGAGGAACCCTTCGCGTTCCGTTACGTCAGCACGGGCGCGGAGACGTACTTCCTGAACCGTGTCGATCCCGACGCGCGCTCCCGCGAGGTCTTCGCCTTCCACCGTCCCGAGACCGTAGCGGCGTGGATGAAGCGGGCCGACGAGGAACCGGGCACACGCACTTCCGCTGCCACCGTCGCCTGAGCCCGCTGTGCGAGGCCCCCGTCCCTCAGCCCGGCTACTCTGGCCGGGGCACGCACTGGAGGACACCATGAGCACTCAGGCCGACCACGGACGCGAGCTGATCCCCCGTCCCGAGCCGACTCCCGATGCCCTGCGCGCCGCTCTCGCCATCGTCGCGCCAGGTCGCCTGGACGAGATGCAGGCCATGAAGGACGACGCCTTCGCCAAGGCGGTCGAGTGGCAGTCTCTGAGCCCTGTCCAGAGCTGGGTGCTGGCCTGGGCTCAGGAGATCGAGATTGCCCGTCGCCCGGACCTGTCCGCTCGATATGCCCAGGCGAAGGGCAACCTGGAGCATGAGGATCCAGCCATCGCACGGGAAGCCCTTCGCGAGCTGAGTGCCGTTCTCGACGAGGCGATGAAGGCAGTTCGCGAGTGAGCTGGAAGTGGGAGTACGCCTTCGGAGCTGAAGAGGCCGTCCGCTCCCTACCGTCAGACTTCCTGGCCACCATCGAACGTGCGGCTGACGAACTGGTCAGGGCAGCTGAAGCCCTTCATGTCCACGGCCGGGCCCACGAGGGCCTCGACCCTCAGGGACGCCAGTTCCTCGTCTCCGGGGGCATGTTCCGGTACCAGGTCGTCGTACGCAGCGAGCGGGTCTACATCGTACAGATCACGTATCTGGGCTTCTGACAGGACGTTGTTATCGGTCGGCGGCGTCCTGATCTCGGCCAATGCGTCGTTATGAGCACGCCAACTTCCGTGTGTCATCCATGTTTTCGCTCGCCAGTTCGATAACTATTGCCCTCGACCAGGTGCTCAGACGTGAGGTCTGGCGCCACGTGAGTTCGGGGGTTCCACGATGGACAAGGCATGGCTGCGTCGAATAGGTAGACGGGCGTTGACCACCGGGACGGCGGTCGCCGTCTTGTCTGCGGCGGCACCGTCCTTGGCGAGCGCGGGCAGCTCCGTTGACCTGCGCGTCGAGTCGTATGTGCTGCCGGTAGGCGCGAAGAAGCCCACCTTGGAGGATTTGCAGAGCGGGCGAGGTATGGACCGGCTTCGCCAGCTCGCGCGGCAGGCGGAGCCTGGGACGGAGTTGGCGCAGGAGACGGTGGGACCTGCCGCGTCGTATGCTCCGCTGTCGCGTAAGGCGTCCGGTTCGGTGCCGCTGGTGGAGGCCGCAAGTGCGCGGTCGGCGGTCGGGCCGATGGTCACGGCTCCCGAGCCTTCGCGGAAGATGACGTTCGAGGAGTGCAAGAAGGGCCTGGGAAGCGACAAGAAGTTCTTCGTCAAGTCCCGCTTCGCGGTGTGCAACGGAGCCTCGTTCCTGCAGACCTGGGTGCGCAACAACCAGCCGGTCGGCGAGAGCATGTTCAACGTTCGTGTGGTCGGGACGATCGCAAAGAACAGCCGCACCATCAACTTCCAGTATTACTTCACCGACTTCGTCACGACCGGGTCGACCGGCGCCGCGACCATGCCGATCACGACGAAGGGGAACATCCCGCAGAGCTGGCCGTCCGGAGTGCGCTACACGCGGGGCGGGAACACGCCCGGGACGAAGACCTTCACCGAGTTGAAGGCACTGCGCACGTTCAGTCAGACGGTGAACGCGAAGCCCGGGCAGGGCAGCAGTGGCTCCACGGACCTGATCTTCGCGGTGTACGAGCCGGCCATCAGCTACACGCCGCCGACGGGCTGGACACTCAGCGGTGCCCTGGGAGGCAAGCTGTTCATGCTCGCCCCGCGGTGGGATGCCGCGAGCTATCTGGCCAACTCCACCGGTGGCGGTAACCCGGACAGGAAAGGTGCGGCGACTTTCAGCTACGTACCGACGATGACGTACAGCGCGAAGCCGGGTGCGGAGGAACGTGCGGCTGCACAGCACGTCAAGACGGCGTTCACGAAGCCGGAAGACACCAAGCCGTACATGTCGGCGAAGAAGGTCCCGGGCCAGACGGTGAAGGATCCGCTGCACCGTACGGTGAGCAAGGACCGTCGGGACGCCAACCGCAAGGCGGCGGTCAAGCAGTGCAAGCGGTACTGGGGTGCCAACTACTCCTGGGGCGGCGACCGAGAGTGTGACGAGTACCCCTTCGCCACCACCTATGAAGGGGCGGCCGAGCATGACTACGACGACGACGTGAAGAAGTTCAACTTCTCCGTGAAGCCGATCGCCAAGACCGACAACGGTGCGGGTGGCAACATCCTGACCAGCTTCTATGCCAAGAACCGCATCATCGACGGGATGGACGACGGCTTCATCGTGAAGATCGTCTCCTGATAAGGGCAGGGGCGGGGGAGGCTTGGATGGGCCTCTCCCGCCCTCGCGCTCAGGGCTTGGCGGGCCAGAACTGTACGAGGTATTTTTCCACGCCCCCGCCGATGCCCTCACCCTCCGACAGGGCGGCTGCTTCAGCACGGCCGGTGCAACTCACGCGCACCCGCCATGAGCCGCCCGAGTCCGCGAGCGTGATGACGTCATCGGCGCGTCCCAGACTCATGGACCACACCGCCACCTCGCCGCTGGTCGACTCGAAGTCGGCCTCACCTTGTTCGTCCCAGCCCGCGGGGTCTTGTGGGGGTGGTTGCCCGTCCCACACTTCTGCATCGACCGAAGCCGTGTGGGTGTGGCCTGCGCTGTAAATGTCGAGACGTCCCGGGAAGGAGTTGAGGAACACGCCCTGCTCGAAGTCGTCCGGGAACGGGACCGGCAAGTCGCCGTCGTCGGACTCCTGGAACCCGAGGGCGTGATAGCCCACGTCCGCATCGAGGTGTTGCCGCCGGACGAGCTCAGCCATCCGAGCCCCCTTCAATGTCAGGCATGACTGGTCATCTCCGGTGATCGTAGGCCGGTATGCGCGGTTGAACGACGGCTCTCGGACCGTACGGCTCGGATCTGGGCGTGCCGTTGCCGGACGCGGGTTGGGATCAGGCAGGTGGCAGCCATCTCCAGCACCCGGCTATCCCCCACCTGACCGCCATGACCCGGCCGAGTCGACGGGGCGTGATCCGGAAAAGGAAGACTCGGAATCGGCCACGTTGTTCCAACCTGGTCCTGCCCAGCCTGACTCATCCCCGTGTGACTCGGGGATCGTGCTCTTGGAGATCATGACGGAGAGTCGTACGGGGTTACCCATGGCCGTTCCCAGACCGCAGACGCGTCAGTTCGAGGCGTTCATGACGAATCTGTCGTACGCGCGACGCATGGTGGAAGCGGGCAAGATGCTTACCCCGTTCAAGTCGCCCACGATCGACATCGACGACTTCTATCGGGCGGCCTGGGTGCAAGCGGTCGCCGCCATCGACCACTGGCCGCACGAGGAAGTGCTGCGCAGGGTCGCCGAGTTGGCGGCCAAGGACAGCTCCGACATGCCGTACCAGCTGCGGGTTTATGAGTTGCCTCTGCACACGGTCGAGGCAGTGAAGCGCGGCGACGTCACGGTGTCCGACGCTGTCGTGGAGCACCTGCGTGACAAACTCGCGGCCCAGTCGCTCCAGCACCCCGGAAAGATCTCCGAGGTGCTCAAGCTCGTCACGGAAATGAAGGTCTGGTATGAGGCCGCTGGATGGATCAATCAGTCGTTCTTCCAGGGGCGCACTTCGCTGAACGAAAAGAAACTTCGCAGCCGCTATCTGGAGATCACGCAGCGGCGCAACAAGATCGCACATGACGCCGACCTGATCGACGGTGATCTGGAGCAACGCCGCCCCATCGACGAGGCGAGCGTGAACGACGCCATCGACTGGATCGAACGCATCGCGCTCGCCATCGCCCACGTGCTCGACGACCAGAGGTGATGCCGGGGCGGTAGGTGGCGGGTGGGCAGGGGAGGAGGGCGGAGGCCTCGTAGGGTGGGGTCCATGACGGAACCACCCGCCCGGCGTCTGCTGCTGGTGCACGCGCACCCGGACGACGAGTCGATCAACAACGGCGCGACGATGGCCCGCTATGCCGCCGAGGGTGCCCTCGTGACCCTGGTCACCTGCACGCTCGGCGAGCGCGGCGAGGTCATCCCGGCCGAGCTCCAGCACCTCACCGGCCCCGCCCTCGGCGAGTACCGGCTGGGCGAGCTCTCCGCCGCGATGCGTGAACTCGGCGTCCAGGACTTCCGTCTGCTCGGCGGCCCCGGCCGCTACCTGGACTCCGGGATGATGGGCCTCGCCGACAACGACGACCCCGCCTGCTTCTGGCGGGCGGACGTCGACGAGGCCGCCGCCCGGCTGGTCGAGGTGATCCTGGAGGTACGCCCCCAGGTGCTCGTCACCTACGACGAGAACGGCGGCTACGGCCACCCCGACCACATCCAGGCCCACCGCGTCGCCATGCGCGCCGCCGACCTGGCCGCCGAAGCGGGCTGGACGATTCCCAAGATCTACTGGAACCGCGTACCCCGCTCGCTCGGCGAGCAGGCCTTCGAGCGGCTGGCCGAGGTGCTGCCGGGGCTCCCCTTCGACAAGCCGGGCGTCCTCGACGACGTCCCCGGTGTCGTGGCCGACGAGCGGATCACCACCGAGATCGACGGCACCGCGTACGCCGCCGCCAAGGCCGCCGCGATGGCCGCGCACGCCACCCAGGTCACCGTCGCCGAGCCGTACTTCGTGCTGTCCAACGACCTCGCGCAGCCCGTTTTCACCACCGAGTACTACGAGTTGGTACGGGGCGAAAGGGCACTCGGAGCGCGCGAGACCGATCTTTTCGCCGGTACGGAGGCGACCTCATGAACGAGCCCGGATCCCTGCTCGCCCAGCCCCTGAAGGCGCCCCCCGCCGGGCGGGCGCTGGTGTTCGCCGGTCTCTTCGTGCTCGGCGCGGTCATCGGCGCCGCCGGGTCGCTGGTGCAGGCCGGCTGGTTCCCGGGCGGGCTGCTGCTCGCGCTCGCCGGTGAGGCCGGACTCTGTCTGGGCGGCGCGCGTGCCGTCGGCAGCCGGGGCGGGGCCGTCGCACCCGCCGCCGGCTGGATGCTCGCCGTCATCCTGCTCACCGCGAGCCGGCCGGAAGGGGATTTCCTCTTCGGCGCGGGCACCGGCTCGTATCTTTTTCTGCTCGGCGGCATGGCCACAGCTGTGATCTGCGCCACGCTTGGGCAGAGGCGGCAACCGGGCGGCGATGCCGTCCGACTTGGCAAGTGACGTACCACTTCGCCGCGACTGGGACGTGCGAGTCCCGTGTGGGTTTCCCCAGCGGTCGTGGGATACGCGCCAGAAGTGGCCAGTATGGTGGTGCGCGCCGCCGAGCCGCCCGCGCAGTTGAGGTCGACACGGCCGGTGGAGCCAACCGGGAGAACCTGCCTTGAGTCGTGAAACTGACAGTCCGTCCTCCGGGCCCAACGGGCGCGGCGGAGCCGCCTACCCTTCGGGCACGCCGCCTTACGGGACCCCCATGGTTTCCGACGACGGTACGGACGCGGTCCGTTCGGGCACGCAGTCCGAGGAGCGCAAGACCGAGACCACGCTGACGACCCGGATCCGGATCAACATCCCCGGGTCGCGGCCCATCCCGCCGGTCGTCGTGCGTACACCGGTCGCGGATGCCGAGCCCACCGCGCCCGCCGCGGCCGAGGCGCCGGCACCGGGCGCCCCCACGGGCACCGTCGCGCCTCCGGCCGACCCCGCGCCGCCCGCTGAGGAGAAGGCGAGCAACTGGTTCGCGCCGCGCAAGTCCGGCCCGCCCAAGGGCGGTCAGGGCGGCGGTGCGACCAACGGGGAGGGTGCGCCCGCTGGTTCGGGTGCGGCGCCCCCCGGTTCCGGTGCCGCTCCCGGCGCTGCGCGGCCCGGCCCCGCCGCCGGACGCCCCGGTGGTGTGGTCGGCGCCATGAGCGTGCCGGGAGGTTCCCGTCCCGGCGGCGGTACGAACGGTGCGGGACTCCCCGGTGCGACCGGCGGCCCCGTGGCACCCGGGCACGGCGGCGGCACCGGCTCCTTCGACGTGACCGAGGCGCTGGGCAACGGCTCGCGTCCGGGTGGCGAGCCGCGGCGCGACGATCTGCCGTACTTCGCGGAGAACGGCGATGGTGCGCAGAGCGGCCAGAACGGGCAAGGCGGGCAGGGCGGTTACGGCGCCCAGGGCGGCCCGGGCGGTGCGAACGGCTACGACGACTTCAACAGCTCGACGGGCTCGCACAGCCTCGACGGCCTGAATGACTTCAACAGCTCCACCGGCTCGCACCGCTTCGACGCCTCCAACGACTTCAACGGCCCGAACGACTTCGCCGGCCCGAACGGCCGTGGCGGCCCCCAGGGCCCCGCGGGCCCGACGGGCGGCCCGGTCACCGGTGACGGCCCGGTCGTACCGCCGGTCAACGGCGGGCCTGGCGGGCCCGGCGGTCCTGGTGGCCCGGGCGCGTACGGCGGCCCCGGCGCTCCGGGCGGCCCTGGCGGTCACCGTCGACCTGGTGGACCTGGTGGACCTGGTGGACCTGGCGTGTCCGGCGGACCGGCTGGTCCCGGCATGCCCGGCATCCCCGGTGCCCCTGGCGGCCCCGGCGGTCAGCAGCGTCCCGGCGGTCCCGGTGCCCCGGGCGGCTTCGGCGGCCCCGGTGCTCCCGGCGCCTCCGGCGGAATGACCGGCCTCGCGGGGCCGGGCGCGGGCACCCTCCCCGGTGCCGGTCTCCACGGCGGCCCCGGCGGGCCGGGTCGTGGCCCCGGCGGCGGTCTGAGCGACGACACCGCGATCCTCACCCCGCAGAAGCCGGCCCCCGAACCCGGCACCCCCGGCTACGGCACCCCCGGCGCCCCGCCGGACAACGTCTCCGGGCACACCGTCACCAGCGGTATCCCGGTCGTGCCGCCCGGCACCCAGAACGCCCCGTTCGGGCAGGGCGCCCCGTCCGACGGACCGATGCAGCACACGGTGCCGAAGCTCCCCGAGCCGGTGGCGCAGAGCGTGCCCGCCTCGTCGAAGAAGGCCAAGAAGAAGGGCCGCAACAAGCTGGTCCTGATCGGCAGCGGTGTGTTCGTCATCGCGGCCGGTGCCTACGGCGCCGGGCTGCTGATGAACCACTCCGACGTACCCAAGGGCACGACTGTGCTCGGCGTCGACATCGGCGGCGGCACCCGCGACGATGCCGTCAAGAAGCTCGACGCGGAGTTCGGCGACCGGGTGAACAAGCCGCTGAAGCTGTCGGTCGGCGGCAAGACCGTCGAGCTCAAGCCGGACCAGGCGGGCCTCCAGTTCGACGAGACGGCCACGGTCGCCGTGGCGGCGCAGAGCGACTACAACCCGATGTCCGTCATCGGCTCCCTCTTCGGCAACCACCGGGTCGTCGAGCCGAACATGCCGGTGGACGAGGAGAAGCTGACCGCAGCCCTGAAGGACGCGGGCGGCAGCTCCGGCTCGGTGACCGAGGGCACGATCAAGTTCACCTCCGCCGGCAAGGCCGTCGCCGTGTACGGCAAGGCGGGCAAGGGCATCGACGTGGCCAAGTCGACCACCGCGGTGGAGGAGGCGTACCGCACCCAGGTGGAGACCGGCAGCGGTGGCGCGGTGACGGTCGCGACGACCACTCAGCAGCCGTCGATCACCAACGCCGAGGTCGACCGCATGATGAAGGAGTTCGCGAAGCCCGCGATGTCCGAGGTCGTCACCATCACGGGCGGTTCCACGCCGATCCAGTTCGGCGCGCTGTCCCTGCCGAAGATCCTCGGGGTCAAGGCTGTCGACGGCAAGCTCGTCGAGACGTACGACCTGGAGGCGCTGAAGGAGGCGTACGGCTCCGTCTTCGACGGCGTGAAGGTCAAGACCGCGACCGGTGAGCGTGACGTCCTGCCGCAGGACGTCGTCTCCGTACTGCGCAAGGTGCTGCTCGGCAAGACGACGGCGGAGCGCACCGGGGCGATCGACACCAACCCCAGCTAGCGGTCCTCGCACCGACGAGGGGGCACCCGGCACGCGCCGGGTGCCCCCTCGTCGTAGACGTCGTATGACATCTGTCATCCGGCAGTCAGGACCGCCGACACTGACGGGCGAGGGGTCCGGAGCGCCACTCTGGATCACATGACAACGACAGCGGTCGAATTCGACCAGGTGCACAAGGCGTACGGCGAGGTCCGGGCCGTGGACGGGCTGAGCCTGGCTCTGTATCCGGGGGAGACCGTGGCCCTGCTGGGGCCCAACGGTGCCGGTAAGTCGACCACGCTCGATCTGCTGCTCGGACTCAGGAACCCCGACAGCGGCAGCGTGCGGCTCTTCGGTGGCGGGCCGCGTGAGGCGATCGTCGCCGGGCGGGTCGGCGCGATGCTGCAGAGCGGCGGGCTGATGGACGAGGTGACGGTCGCCGAGCTGGTGCGGCTCGCCTGTGATCTGCACCCGAGGCCCTACCGCCCCTCCGACGTCCTGGCCCGCGCCGGGATCACCCAGCTCGCCGACCGCAAGGTCGACAAGCTCTCCGGCGGCCAGGCCCAGCGCGTCCGCTTCGCCCTCGCGACCGCCGGCGACAGCGACCTGATCGTCCTCGACGAGCCCACCACCGGCATGGACGTCACCACCCGCCAGGGCTTCTGGGCCACCATGCGCGAACAGGCCGACCAGGGGCGGACCGTCCTGTTCGCCACCCACTACCTGGAGGAGGCCGACGCGATCGCCGACCGCGTACTGGTCCTGCACCGCGGCCGGCTCCTCGCGGACGGCACCGCGGCCGAGATCAAGGCGAAGGCGGGCGTCCGGCGCATCTCCTTCGACCTGGAGGCCCCGGTCGACGAGACCGCCCTGCGCGCCCTCCCCTTCCTGACCACCCTCACCGTCTCGGGCGCCACCGTCCGCATCCAGTCCACCGACGCCGACGCCACCGTCCACGCCCTCTACGGCCTCGGCGTCTACCCCCGCAACATCGAGGTCGCCGGGCTCGGCCTGGAGCAGGCGTTCGTCGCCATCACCGAGGCCGAGGAGGCCCGTACCTCATGAACAGTCTGATCAGGCTGGAACTGGCCCGCGCCCTGCGCAACCGCAAGTTCCTGTTCTTCTCGGTGATCTACCCCTCGATCCTGTTCCTGCTCATCGGCGGCAGCGCCGACAGCACGTCGAAGGTCGACGGGACGGGCCTGACCCTGCCGACCTACATGATGGTCTCGATGGCCTCCTTCGGCGCCCTCACCGCTGTCCTGATGGGCAACAGCGAGCGCATCGCCAAGGAGCGCGAGACAGGCTGGGTGCGGCAGTTGCGGCTGACCCCGCTGCCGGGCCGGGGCTATGTCCTCGCGAAGACCGCGAGTGCCGCGGTCGTCAGTCTGCCGTCCATCGTCGTGGTCTTCGCCGTCGCCGCGGTCGTGAAGGACGTACGGCTGGACGCCTGGCAGTGGCTCGCCCTCACCGGCTCGATCTGGGCCGGCAGCCTCGTCTTCGCCGCGCTCGGCGTGGCCATCGGCTACCTCGCGAGCGGGGACGCGGTCCGCCCGATCACGATGATCACCTACTTCGGGCTGTCCATCCTCGGCGGCCTGTGGATGCCGACGACGACCTTCCCGGGCTGGCTCCAGGACATCGCCGAGTGGGTGCCCACGCACGCGTACGCTGCCCTGGGGCAGGCCATCGAGCAGAGCCAGGCCCCGCATGCCAAGGACATCGCCGTCCTCGCCGTGTTCTTCGCCCTGTTCACCGGCGGCGCGGCCTGGCTGTACCGGAAGGACACGCTGAAGGCGTGAGGACGATGACCGACGACGGGCTGCCCGCGGACCTCCGGGCGGAGAACTCGATCCTGGTGGGCCGGACGCCCCGCAACCGGACGGACGCGGTGCGCAAGCTCGTCTGGATACTGCCCTGGCTGATCTTCCTCGGCTCACCGGTGCAGGACCTGAACTCCGGCGACCACTCGACGGCCGCGACCGCGGCCGGCTGGGTGGCCCTGGCCTCCTTCACCGGCGTCTATCTGACCCTGGTCTTCCGGAACATGGGCCGGCCGTTCTCCGGACCGGCGGTCGGCGCCCTGGTCGTCCTGCTCGGCCTGCTCGCGGTGGTCCTGTGCCTCAGCCTCGGCAGCGCCTGGATCGGTCTGTTCGTGTACGTCTCCGTCACGTGCGGCGCCACTCTGCCGCAGCGGATGGCGTACTGGGCGGTCGGGGTGAACACCCTTGCGATGGCTCTGGTCGGCCTGCATGTCGGCTCGGACGACTGGAGCCTGATCCTGGTGGTGCTGCTCCTGGGCTTCGCGATGATGGGCGTGAAGCAACTGGTGCGGACGACCGTGGAGTTGCGCAAGGCCCGCGCGACGGTGGCCCAACTGGCGGCGAACGAGGAGCGGTTGCGCCTGGCCAGGGATCTGCACGATCTCCTCGGCCACTCGCTCTCGCTGATCACCCTCAAGAGCGAGCTCGCGGGCCGGATGCTCCCCGACCACCCCGGCAAGGCGGCCCAGCAGGTCGCCGACATCGAACAGGTCAGCCGCCAGGCCCTGGTCGACGTCCGCGCCGCCGTCTCCGGCTACCGGCGCGCCCGGCTGTCCGACGAACTCGCCGGCGCACAGGTCGCCCTGAACGCGGCCGACGTCACCGCGGAGGTGCCCGCCGAACCCGGCCTCGACGGCGTCCCCGAGGAGAGCGAGACCGCCCTCGCCTGGGCGCTGCGCGAGGCGGTCACCAACGTCGTACGGCACAGCGGCGCGACCCGCTGCACGATCGAGCTCCTGCGACGCCAGACCCTCGACGGGCCGGTGCTGGAACTCTCCGTCGAGGACAACGGCTCGGGAGGCTCGGGCAAGGGCCCCGGCAACGGTCTGACGGGCCTGACCGAACGCCTGGAGAAGGCGGGCGGCACCCTGGAGGCGGGCCGTACCAAGCACGGATTCCGCCTGGCCGCCCGAGTCCCCGCCACCACGTCGGCGCCCGTAGGATCCGGCGCATGAGCCCTACGATCAAGGTCCTCCTCGCCGAGGACCAGTCGATGGTCCGCGAGGCACTCGCCGCCCTCCTCGGTCTGGAGGACGACATCGAGGTCGTCGCCCAGGTGGCCCGCGGCGACGAGGTGCTGGCCGCGGTCCGCGCCCACGACGTCGACGTGGCCCTCCTGGACATCGAGATGCCGGGCGCCACGGGCATCGAGGCGGCGGCCCAGGTCCACAAGGAACTCCCGGCGGTCAAGCTGGTCGTCCTCACCACCTTCGGCCGCCCCGGCTACCTCCGCAGCGCGATGGAGGCCGGCGCGGACGCCTTCCTGGTCAAGGACGCCCCCGCGGCCCAACTCGCGGAAGCGGTACGGAAGGTCCTGGCGGGGGAGCGGGTCATCGACCCGACACTGGCGGCAGCGGCTCTGGCGGACGGCGCGAACCCGCTGACCGACCGCGAGCGCGAGATCCTGAGGGCGGCGGAGGACGGTTCCACGAACGCCGAGTTGGCGACCAAGCTCCACCTGTCCCAGGGAACGGTCCGCAACTACCTCTCGACGGCGATTCAGAAGCTGGCGGTGAGGAATAGGGCGGAAGCAGCCCGGCTGGCAAGAGAGAAAGGCTGGCTGTAACCCACCCCAGGGGCGCGGGGCTGTATCAATGTGCGGCTCCGCCGCGTGGGCGCGACCAGCCACGAATCACCCGCAGCCGCCGCTGAACCGCTAGTTCAACATCGCTCGCGCGGCATGAGCCTGTTGCCGAACACGAGCAGAAGCGGACTCATCCACGGCCTCCACGACATCCGCGTACGCATCCAACTCCATGGCCCCGCCCAGAAAATCCCCCCGCTGCACCAACAACTGCGCCCGCTCATACCGCAACCGAGCCGGATGCGAAGGCAACAGCAGCCCCAACTCCACCGCCCACAACGCCACATCCGACCGCTCCGGCCGAGCCGCGGCCCACGCCCGCACGTTGTTGAGAATCCGCAGCACCACATCCAACGGATCCGCCGGCACCAGCATGGACGGTTGCAACGGCGCCCCCGTCGCCCCCGCCACCAGCAACTCCGCGTCGGATCCGCTCAACACCCGCCCCCCGTCGAACGGATCGGCGAGCACCTGCTCCTCCTCCGCCCCGAACCCGACGACGAAATGCCCCGGCAGCGCGACTCCGTACACATGAGCCCCGGCCCGCCGGGCCACCTCCATCCACACCACGGACAGCAGGATGGGCAGCCCCCGCCGCCGCTGCAGCACCGAGTGCAGCAGCGAGGACTCCAGCCGCTGGTAGTCGCCAGGGGCGCCACGGAAACCGAGCCGCTCCCCGAGCAGCTCCCGCAGGGACACCGCCCAGGACCGCGGCCCGCCGGGCCGGAAGGGCAGCTGCCCCGCCAGCCGGTCCAGTTCGATCTGCGCCGCGTCCATGCCCGTCTCGTCCAGCGTCCCGTCCGCCTCCGCGCCCACCAGCAGGCACAGCGACGACAGATCGGGCCGCTCGGACCGCACCTCTTCGGCGAACCGGCGGCGCAGTTCGGCGGAGCGTTCCGGGGGCGGGGGGTAGAGGGGGCGCATAGCTGGCTCGTGCCCGGTCACGATGATCCGTACCGGCCGCCGTCGGGAACCGCCGGTTCCCGGTAGTGGTGGTACGCGTGATGCGCCGCGAAGCCCATCCCGGCGTACAGCGCCCGCGCACCCGTGTTGTCCGACTCGACCTGGAGCCATGCGGCGGACGCGCCCTCGTCGAGCGCCCGCCGGGCCAGCGCGGCCATCACCGTGGTGGCGAGCCCCCGCCGCCGCTGTCCGGGATCCACCTCGACGGCGGAGAAGGAGGCCCACCGTCCGTCGACGACACACCGCCCAATGGCGGCCGGAGCCGCCCCGTCGGAGGAGCCCGGCACGGTCGCGAACCACACCGAAGGGCCGCTCCCGAGCACCTTCAGCGCCACCTCGCTCACGCCCTTGCGCTGGTACCGGGCGAGCCATGCCTCGTCCGCGTCGCGGGCCAGCAGAACCTCGTCCGCCCCGGCCCGGTCGGCGATCGGGGCCAGCGCGCCGATCCACAGCTCGGCGGTCACCTCGCGCTCCCACCCCCGCCGCTCCAGCTCCGCGCACAGCAGCTCCTGCGTGCCCTCGGCGCCGGTCGCGGTCTGGATGTACGCGGGCAGCCCGCGCTCGCCGTACCAGCGCCGTACGGCCTCCAGCGCCCCGTCCAGCGGTATCCCCGGGTCGCCGATCGGGAGCACCGAGTTGGCCCGCCGGGTGAAGCCCGACGCGGCCCGCAGCTCCCACTCGCCGAGCCGCTCGCTCTCCACCGGCCGCCACGCGCGCGTGGAGACATGCGCGAGTTCCTGGTAGGTGGCGGAGGGTCCGCGGCGGCGGGCCGGCGCGCTCGGCACCACCTTGCCCGCGACCAGCGAGGATTCCGCGATGTGGACGGTCTCGCCACCCTTCCGTGTGATCAGCAGCACACCGTTGTCCCATGATGCGAGAACACCCACCGTGTCGGTGAACTTCTCACCCGGAACCCAAGGATCGTTCAAGCGGCGTACGGAGACCCGTTTGCCCACGTCAGCAGCGGTGATACGGACCTCAAGGCGCCCCGTCGCAGAGATTTCCACAGGTCTGTTCACCCCTCCTGTTCGGATCATGCCCAAGAACGGAGATACTAGGGGTGGGCATCGACGACGCCGCGCTCCCGCGCGCCAGGCGGCAGGGCCTGAGGAGGCCCGCCAGCGCCCTATCGAGGAGGAACGACAGCGTGACCTACGTCATCGCGCAGCCTTGTGTCGACGTGAAGGACAAGGCGTGCATCGAAGAGTGCCCGGTCGACTGCATCTACGAGGGCTCCCGGTCCTTGTACATCCACCCGGACGAATGCGTCGACTGTGGTGCCTGTGAGCCGGTCTGCCCGGTCGAGGCGATCTTCTACGAGGACGACACTCCGGAGGAGTGGAAGGACTACTACAAGGCGAACGTCGAGTTCTTCGACGAGCTCGGCTCCCCGGGCGGTGCCAGCAAGCTGGGCCTGATCGAGCGCGACCACCCGTTCGTGGCCGGACTGCCGCCGCAGAACCAGTAAGGGCGGCCCGCACCCGCGCGCCGCCTCGGTCCCGTACGGCTCGATCACCTCTGATCGCTGTACGGGACCGAGGCGTTTGCCGTACGAGTGCTGTACCAGAAAGTGAGCCAGACACCGTGTCCGCTGTCTCCGACCGTCTCCCCACCTTCCCCTGGGACAAGCTCGAGCCGTACAAGAAGACGGCTCTCGCGCACCCCGGCGGCATCGTCGACCTGTCCGTCGGCACCCCGGTCGACCCGGTTCCCGACCTGATCCAGAAGGCGCTCGTCGACGCGGCGGACTCGCCGGGCTATCCGACGGTCTGGGGCACAGCGGCGCTGCGTGACGCGATCACGGGCTGGGTGGAGCGTCGCCTGGGCGCCCGCGAGGTGACGCACAAGCACGTCCTGCCGATCGTCGGTTCCAAGGAACTGGTCGCCTGGCTCCCCACCCAGCTGGGCCTCGGCCCCGGCGACCGTGTCGCCTACCCGCGCCTGGCCTACCCGACGTACGAGGTCGGCGCCCGTCTGGCCCGCGCCGAGTACGAGGTCTACGACGACCCCACCGAGCTGGACCCCGAGGGCCTGAAGCTCCTGTGGCTCAACTCCCCGTCGAACCCGACGGGCAAGGTGCTGGGCAAGGAAGAGCTCACCCGGATCGTGGCCTGGGCCCGCGAGCACGGGGTGCTCGTCTTCTCCGACGAGTGCTACCTGGAGCTCGGCTGGGACGCCGACCCGGTCTCGGTCCTGCACCCGGACGTCAACGGTGGCTCGTACGACGGCATCGTCGCGGTCCACTCCCTGTCGAAGCGCTCGAACCTCGCGGGTTACCGCGCCGCGTTCCTGGCCGGCGACCCGGCGGTCCTCGGCCCCCTCCTGGAGATCCGCAAGCACGGCGGCATGATGACGGCGGCGCCCACCCAGGCGGCGGTGGTGGCGGCCCTCGGCGACGACGAACACGTCCGCGTCCAGCGCGAGCGCTACGCGGCCCGTCGCAAGGCCCTGCGCGGGGCCCTGGAGGGCCACGGCTTCCGCATCGAGCACAGCGAGGCCAGCCTCTACCTCTGGGCCACCCGGGGCGAGTCCTGCTGGACCACGGTCGCCCACCTGGCCGACCTGGGCATCCTCGTGGCCCCGGGTGACTTCTACGGCGAGGCGGGCGAGAAGTTCGTCCGCGTGGCCCTCACGGCGACGGACGAGCGGGTGCGGGCGGCCGTGGAGCGGCTCGCGTAAGCGTCACGCATACGGCGATGGGGTCCAGGGAGACACCCCTGGACCCCATCGCCGTATCAGTCGGCCGTCAGCCGAGCGGGAGACTCTTCACCGGAAGGGACTCGGTCGGCTGGCCACCCTTGGTCAGGGAGTCCGTCGGCAGACCGCCCTTCGTCGCGGTGGACGCCGTGTCACCCAGGATGTCCCCGGCGGAGCCCGCCGCGTCGCCCGCCGTCTGCTGTGCGGCCGGCGCCGCCTTCTTCGCGACCTTGCCACTGGTCTTGCCCGCGGTCGGAAGCGCCTTCTTGACCGCGTTGCCACCGGTCTTGCCGGCGATCCCGGTGGCGTTCTGCGCCGCGCCGTCGACGGTGTTGCCGACGCTCGCCCCGTCCAGGGCGGTCAGTCCGCCGAGGTTCGAGGTGGGCAGTTCGGCGGGGGCCGCACTGGCGGAGCCGGCCGCACCGACCCCGGCTGCCGCTCCCGCAGCAACGAGCAGCGCGGCACGGGCGATCCTGCGGGTCAGGGGGAGGGACATGATGCTCCTTTGACGGGAGAGAACGGGGAAGTGTTCGACCGTGTCCGGCAGTTGATCACCGGGCTCGGACGCAGTGACTACCGCTCGAAGCCCGCGAAGGTTGCGGCGGCCCAACGTAAAGAGTTGGCAATGCGTCGCATTATCGGCTGCGGATAAAACAGTCAAAAGGTGTCCGGTCGGAAAGTGTGCCGAATCCTTACAGCCCTTTGTCCTCAAGGGTTTCGCGAATACGAGGGTGACTGCGCGAAAACCTGCGCACACCGCCGTCCGTGGCGGCCGTGCGTAACCCCTGCGGGTGATCGTCCGTACTACTGAGCAGTCAGGATCCGCACGGACCCCGCGCCCTTCTCCGCCCCGTCGGTTTCCTCCGACGACATCGCCCGCCACTCGCTCTGGGTGTTCCCGGCGGTCCACTCCCGCCCGGCGTACGTGACGCGCTGGATGTGCAGCGCGGAGGCGTTGGCCACCGCCCAGTGCGCGAGCTGCCAGCCGCGCTCCTGGCTGCCGCGGCCCTTGGCGGCACCGGTAACGGGCACGGTCACGGTCCGTCCGGACACCGTGGCCTCCGGGGCGGGCGTCGCCTCGGCGGCCCCCACCTCCTTGGCGGTGGTGTCCAGCGCGTCCCCGCCGAAGTCCCGTACAAGCGCCTCGCGCACCCCCTCCGGACCCGCGGCGAAGGTCGCCCCCGAGCGGCCGTCGCAGGTCAGCGCGGCCGCCGAGGACCCGGTGAGGGCGGCGGCGAGCACCGTCGCGTCCGGCTCGTGCTTGGCGTACGCCTCCGGGTAACCACTGCGCTGCACGCGCTGGGCGGCCTCGGTGAGCGGCAGCTTCGTGTAGCCGTCGACCTTGACCAGATGCTTGTAGAACTCCCCGGCCGCGTACGTCGGGTCCATGATCTGCTTCTCCGTGCCCCAGCCCTGCGAGGGCCGCTGCTGGAACAGGCCGAGGGAGTCCCGGTCGCCATGGGTGATGTTGCGCAGGCCCGACTCCTGGAGCGCGGTCGCCAGCGCGATCGCCACCGCCCGCTCGGGCAGCCCGCGCCCGGTGCCGACGGCCGTGATCGTCGCCGCGTTCACCGCCTGCTCCGGCGTGAACTCGTAGGCCACCCCGTCGTCCCTGCCCGAGACGACCTTGCAGCCCGGGGCGTCCGTGCCCGCGGTGATGTACTGGACCACCAGATATCCGGCGACGGCACACAAGATCACGAAGGCCGCCAGACCGCGGAAAAGGCGGCCACGACGACGCTGTTGAGGGCGGGACTGCGCTGGCATCCGTACAAGGTAGCGGAGGCCCCTGTGGTGTCCGAGCCGGGTGTGGACAGAGCGGGCGGAGCCCGGCGCGTTAGGGTCGACGCCATGGCCGATACCCCGCTTGACCTCACGCAGGACGCCGCGCAGCTCACCGCGCGGCTCGTCGACTTCCCCTCCGTCAGCGGCACCGAGAAGCCGCTCGCGGACGCGATCGAGACCGCGCTGCGCGCGCTGCCGCACCTGACGGTCGACCGGTACGGCAACAACGTCGTGGCCCGTACGAACCTGGGCCGCGCGGAGCGGGTGATCCTCGCCGGGCACATCGACACGGTCCCGATCGCGGACAACGTGCCCTCGCGCCTCGACGAGGACGGCTACCTGTGGGGCTGCGGCACCTGCGACATGAAGTCCGGGGTGGCGGTCCAGCTGCGTATCGCGGCGACGGTCCCGGCACCCAACCGCGACCTCACCTTCGTCTTCTACGACAACGAGGAGATCGCCGCCGAGTTCAACGGCCTCAAGCACGTCTCCGAGGCCCACCCGGACTGGCTGGCCGGCGACTTCGCCGTGCTGCTGGAGCCGACGAACGGCCAGGTCGAGGGCGGCTGCCAGGGCACGCTCCGGGTGCTGCTGAAGTTCAAGGGGGAGCGGGCGCACTCCGCGCGCGCGTGGATGGGCTCGAACGCGATCCACGCCGCGGCGCCGGTGCTGGCGAAGCTGGCGGTGTACGAACCGCGCAAGCCGATGGTGGACGGTCTGGAGTACCACGAGGGCCTCAACGCGGTCCGTATCGAGGGCGGGGTGGCCACCAACGTCATCCCCGACGCCTGCACGGTCACCGTCAACTTCCGCTACGCGCCCGACCGCAGCGAGGAGGAGGCGGAGGCGTTCGTCCGTGAGTACTTCGCCGACTGCGGGGTGGACGAGTTCGTGGTGGACGACCACACGGGCGGTGCGCGCCCCGGCCTGAACCACCCTTCGGCCGCGGCCTTCGTGGAAGCCGTCGGCGGCGAGGTCCACCCCAAGTTCGGCTGGACGGACGTGGCCCGCTTCAGCGCGCTCGGCGTGCCCGCGGTGAACTACAGCCCCGGCAACCCCCTTCTGGCCCACAAGGTGGACGAGCGGGTCAAGGTGTCGCTGATCCCCGAGGCGGAGGAGCGGCTGAAGTCCTGGCTGACGGCGTGAAGTGAGCCTCGTGCCGGTCGGACATCCGCATGTCCCCCCTCTGTAACCCGCGTAGATCTACGCTGAGGTGGAAACACCCGCAAGTGGAGGGAGCGCACATGGCTACCGGCAACCCCGAGGGGAAGAAGCAGCCACCGTCGGAGCAGCGCCTGGGACCGGTCCTCCGAAGGCGGGGCCAGGTGACGGCGAGCACGACCGACCAGCGCCTCCTGGACGCGGGCGGCCCGTCCGACTGGGTCCACACCGATCCCTGGCGGGTCCTGCGCATCCAGTCGGAGTTCATCGAGGGCTTCGGCACGCTTGCCGAACTCCCGCCCGCGATCAGCGTGTTCGGGTCGGCGCGGACGGCGGCGGACTCACCGGAGTACGAGGCGGGCGTCCAGCTCGGGCGGGGCCTGGTGGAGGCCGGATTCGCCGTCATCACCGGTGGCGGTCCCGGAGCCATGGAGGCGGCCAACAAGGGTGCATGCGAGGCGAAGGGCATCTCCGTCGGCCTCGGCATCGAGCTCCCCTTCGAGCAGGGGCTCAACCCCTACGTCGACATCGGCCTCAACTTCCGGTACTTCTTCGTCCGCAAGATGATGTTCGTGAAGTACGCGCAGGGCTTCGTGGTTCTGCCCGGCGGTCTCGGCACGCTGGACGAGCTGTTCGAGGCCCTGACCCTCGTCCAGACCCAGAAGGTCACGCGCTTCCCGATCGTCCTCTTCGGCAGCGAGTACTGGGGCGGCCTCGTCGACTGGATCACCAAAACCCTGGTAGCCCAGGGCAAGGCATCGGAAAAGGACCTGCTCCTCTTCCACGTGACGGACGACGTGGACGAGGCGGTGGCCCTGGTCTCGAAGGAGGCGGGCCGCTAGAAGCCTCCGCGGACGTCGGACGGGCTGGGTTTCTCAGCCCGTCCGGCGTTTGAGGACGAGGCCCGTTCGACAGCGGGGGTCTGGGGGCGCAGCCCCCAGGGATGGGACGGGTAAGGGCGGCGGGGGCGAAAACGTCCTACGCCAGCCCCCGCCGGGCGACCGCCGGAGGTCGGTGGCCCGCGATGGACGCCACCATGTCCAGCACCTGCCGGGTCTCCGCGACCTCATGCACGCGGTACACCTGCGCCCCCAGCCACGCCGACACCGCGGTGGTCGCCAACGTCCCCACCACCCGCTCCTTCACCGGCTTGTCCAACGTCTCCCCGACGAAGTCCTTGTTGGACAGCGACACCAGCACGGGCCACCCGCTGGACACCATCTCCCCCAACCGCCGCGTCGCCTCGAGACTGTGCCGCGTGTTCTTCCCGAAGTCGTGCCCCGGATCGATCAGCACCGACTCCCGGGGCACCCCCAGCGACACCGCCCGCTCGGCCAGCTCCAGCGTCACCCGCAGGATGTCGGCCATGACGTCGTCGTAGGAAACCCGATGCGGCCGCGTACGAGGCTCCGATTCCCCCGCGTGCGTACACACCAGCCCCACCCCGTACCGCGCGGCGACCTCCGCGAGCCCCGGATCGACCCCACCCCACGCGTCGTTCAGCAGATCCGCCCCCGCCTCGCACACGGCCGCACCGACCGACGCCCGCCAGGTGTCCACGCTGATCACGACATCCGGGAACCGCCGCCGCACCTCCGCCACGAACCCGACCGTCCGACGCGCCTCCTCCTCGGCGGAGACTTCCTCACCCGGCCCGGCCTTGACCCCGCCGATGTCGATGATCGCGGCACCCTCGGCCACCGCCTGCTCCACGCGCGCGAGGGCCGGTTCGTCACGGAAGGTCGCGCCCTGGTCGTAGAAGGAGTCCGGCGTCCGGTTCACGATCGCCATGATCACCGGCTCGTGCTGCCCGAATTCCCGCCTGCCCAGCCTGAGCATCCGCTGTGACCTCTCGTAGTACGGCCTGGGTACGGCCACTTCCTCGGCCGCCTGCGACCCTAACTGTCAGACTCGCATGGCACGATCGGACTCTGACACATTCGACTCCGAGCACATTCACCGAGCGTGGAGACCCCCAGCGATGGTTATGTTCTTGTTCCTCGTCGTCGCGCTCGCCGTCGTGGTCGCCGCGGTGACGCTCGCCGTGGTGGGCGGCGGCGAGACAGGCCCCTTGCCCGAGGCCGCCCCGGAGCGGCTCCAGGATCCCCTCCCGCTGGAGCGCCCGGTCAACCGCGCCGATGTCGAGGCCCTCCGCTTCCCGCTCGCCGCCCGCGGCTACCGCATGGGCGACGTGGACGACGCCCTCAGCCGCCTCGGCGCGGAACTCGCCGAACGCGACGCCCGTATCGCCGACCTGGAGTCCGCCCTGGCCGGCGCCCAGGCCGTCACGCGCGGCGCGCCCGTCTCGCATGTGTCCATGGAGAAGCCCGCCGAGGGTCCGGAGGAGCAGCAGTGACCGACGGCGCCGCCCTCGCCGGCCCGGACGGGGCTCTGCGCTGCCCCTGGGCGCTGTCCACCGAGGACTACGTCGCGTACCACGACGAGGAGTGGGGCCGCCCGGTCCACGGCGACGACGCCCTGTACGAGCGCCTGAGCCTGGAGGCCTTCCAGTCCGGCCTCTCCTGGATCACGATCCTGCGCCGCCGGGAAGGCTTCCGGGCGGCCTTCGCGGGCTTCGAGATCGCCAAGGTCGCCCTGTTCACGGACGCCGACCGGGACCGCCTCCTCACCGACGAGGGCATCATCCGCAACAGAGCCAAGATCGAGGCGACACTCGCCAACGCGCGCGTGCTGGCCGACTGGGCTCCGGGTGAACTCGATGACCTCATCTGGTCCCACGCCCCGAAGACACCGGGACCGGCCCCCAAGGCGCTGGGGGACGTCCCGGCGATCACTCCCGAGTCGACGGCCCTCTCGAAGGCCCTGAAGAAGAGGGGCCTTCGCTTCGTCGGCCCGACCACGGCGTACGCGCTGATGCAGGCGTGCGGCCTGGTGGACGATCATCTGGCCACGTGCGTGGCCAGGCAGAGCTGACGCTCAGCGACCCAGGTACTTGGGCGTCTCCTTGTTCACGAAGGCCTGCACGGCGATCGCATGGTCCTTTGAGGACCCCGCCCGCGTCTGCAGCTCGTCCTCCTTGTCCAGCGTCTCGGCCAGGGAGTGCGAGAACCCGTACGCGACAGCTTCCTTGATCGCCGCGTAGGCCACCGTCGGCCCCTCGGCCAGCGCCCGCGCGACCTTCTCGGCCGCGCCCGGCAGCTCGGTGGACGGTACGAGACGGTTCGCGATACCCAGCTCGTACGCCTCCTGAGCCTTGATCGTCCGGGGGAAGAGCAGCAGATCGGCGGCGCGGCCCGGCCCGACCACGCGCGGGAGGGTCCACGAGACCCCGGAGTCCGCCGTCAGCGCGACCCCCGCGAACGACGTGTTGAACCCCGCCGTGTCCGCCACCACTCGGTAGTCCGCCGCCAGTGCCAGTCCGAACCCGGCCCCGGCCGCGACGCCGTTCACCCCGGCCACCACGGGCTTCGGCATCTGCGTCAGCGCCCGCACGATCGGGTTGTAGTGCTCCGCGACCGTGCTCATGACCTTCGTCGAGCCCTCGGCCAGCAGCCCGATGTGTTCCTTGAGGTCCTGTCCCACACAGAACGCCCGCTCCCCGGTCGAGGTCAGCAGCACCGCCCGTACGGCTCCATCACCGGCCGCGGATTCCACCGCCTCCCGCAGCTCGACCTTCGTCGCGATGTCGAGCGCGTTCATCGCCTCGGGACGGTTGATCGTGATCGTCGCGAGCCCGTCGCTCACCTCGTAGAGCACGGTGTCGGCCATGGTCTGTCCCCTCCTGCGTCCCAGCGGGTTACTTGCGGGTTTCGAAGGACAGCATGGCGGAGATCACCGCCGAACGACCGGAACGGACGTGTGACCTGCGTCAAAGAATGTGCGACCGAAAGAGGCCGCCGGATACGTGTGCGGCCGCGCAGTATCGCAGTCACATCGCCGAATTGAGTGGTTTTGCTCGCGCGCGTTGCCCAAGCGATGCCGACTGATGTTGGTCATCGGGTCCTGAGATGCGGGATAATGGCCTGGAAGCAATGTGTTCGATGCCGGTGTCGCGTGCCCACGCACGACACGCGTGCCCTCCCAGGGCCGTCGGCTTTGACGATGAGCTGGTTTCAGGAAGGGGAACGAGCATGGCGGCCATGAAGCCGCGGACGGGCGATGGCCCGCTCGAGGTGACAAAGGAGGGGCGGGGCATTGTCATGCGCGTTCCGCTCGAAGGCGGCGGTCGGCTCGTCGTCGAGCTGACCCCGGATGAGGCCGACGCGCTCGGTGACGCCCTCAAGAAGGTCGTCGGCTGACGCGGAAGCGACCATACCCCTTCAGCTGCCCCGGCATCGTCATCGGTGTCGGGGCAGGTGTTTGCCCAGGTCAGAATGGTGGGAGGGTCAGCGCTTGACCGCGCAGAGCAGCCCGTCGCCCACCGGCAGCAGCGACGGCACCAGCTCCTGGCTCTCCCGCACCGCGCGCAGCAGTTCGCGCAGCCGCAGGACCTCGGTGGGCTGCGGACCCGAGTCCACCGTCCGGCCGTGCGCGAAGACACCCTCGAAGATGACCAGGCCCCCCGGCCGCAGCAGGCGCAACGATTCAGCGAGGTAGTCCATGACCTCCAGCCGGTCACCGTCGCAGAAGACGAGGTCGTAGCCGGCGTCGGTGAGGCGGGGCAGGACGTCCAGGGCGCGGCCCGGGATGAAGCGGGCCCGGTTGCTGGCGAACCCGGAGGCGCGGAAGGCCTGCCGGGCGAACTGCTGGTGCTCAGGCTCGGGGTCGACCGTGGTGAGCACCCCGTCCGGCCGCATGCCGTGCAGCAGATGGATACCGGAGACACCGGTACCGGTGCCGATCTCGGCGACCGCCTTCGCGTCGACGGAGGCCGCCAGCAACCGCAGGGCTGCGCCCGCGCCGGGCGACACCGAGCGCAGGCCCGCTTCACGGGCCCGGTCACGGGCCCAGCGCAGCACTTCGTCCTCGGCGACGTAGGCGTCGGCGAACGCCCAGCTCGTCTGCCGGTTGGCGGTAATGACCCTCTCCTGTCCCCGTGGTTGCCTGGGCGTGACTGTATCCGTTGGGCCCGGGAACCCGCAGATGGGACCGGGCGTTTAGAGGGGTGGAGACGCACCCGGGGGGACACAGTTGGATCACGATGCCGAGCACGGGCCCGAGCGGGCGGTGACGCAGCCGCACGAGCGGTATCAGCCCAGATCAAATTCTCGTAAAACCGCTTATCCGGAGCTAACGGGCGAGGTGGCTATGGTAGGGGCTCCACTGGACACCACCAGAGCCGACAGGGGAGGTGCGGCCGCGCCTTTGGATCGGGGAGGAGTGCTGCGGCGCTTCCTCGGATCGGCGGGTAGGCCGAAATCCGTGAACGACACCGCTGCTGACCACAGCCACGGCGACTACGCCACCGCGACCTTCTCCACCGACGCGGACGGGCAGGCCTGGACTCCTCCGACGTGGGAGGAGATCGTCAGCACGCACAGCGGCCGGGTCTACCGGCTCGCCTACCGCCTGACGGGCAACCAGCACGACGCCGAGGACCTCACTCAGGAGGTCTTCGTCCGCGTCTTCCGCTCCTTGTCGACGTATACGCCCGGCACCTTCGAGGGCTGGCTCCACCGCATCACCACCAACCTGTTCCTGGACATGGTCCGGCGCAAGCAGCGCATCCGCTTCGACGCCCTCGGCGAGGACGCGGCGGAGCGCCTGCCCAGCCGTGAGCCGTCGCCGCAGCAGGTCTTCAACGACGCGCACTTCGACGCGGACGTCCAGCAGGCTCTCGACACCCTCGCGCCCGAGTTCCGCGCCGCGGTCGTCCTGTGCGACATCGAAGGACTGTCGTACGAGGAGATCGCCGCGACCCTGGGTGTCAAGCTCGGCACGGTCCGCTCGCGGATCCACCGCGGCCGTTCCCAGCTGCGCAAGGCACTCGCGCACCGTTCGCCGGAGGCGCGGGCCGAGCGTCGCTCCTTCGTGCCCCGCGTCGCCGCTCTGGGGGGAGGGGGCGCGACCGCGTGAGTGGATCACGGCCCAATCCCGCCGAAGGGCGGTTTGCTGAGCAGCACCTGGGAGACCGACTCGCCGCGCTGGTCGATGGCGAGCTCGGTCATGAGACGCGCGAGCGCGTCCTCGCTCACCTGGCCACCTGCGCCAGGTGCAAGGCCGAGGCCGACGCCCAGCGCCGACTGAAGAACGTCTTCGCGGAGGCAGCGCCGCCGCCTCCCTCCGAGAGCTTCCTGGCCCGCCTCCAGGGGCTGCCCGGCGGAGGTGACTCGGACGGCGGCTCGCCGTTCGGGGGAGGATTCGCCGACGGCTTCTCCGGAAGACCCGGCAGCGCCGGAGTCTTCGGCGTGAAGCGGGGCGAGCGTTTCGCGTTCGACTACGTCCCCGCGACGCCGCACGCTTCCGCGCTCAACCCCTCCAGCGGCGGTTTCCGCATCCATGACGTCAGCCGGCACGAGGCCGAGAGATCGGCGTCGCGCGGTATGCGGTTCGCGTTCGTCGTGGGCGGGGCGGTGTCGCTGGCCGCGATCGCGCTGGGCGGTGTCGCCACGGTCGCGCCGACCGACACGGACGCCCGTGGCGGCTCGGGCGGCAGTAATGTCACCCCGGCCCGCACGCAGGGCGGGACGGGCGCCGCGACACCCGACAGCCAGCGCCGTCGTGCGGTGGGTCCGCTGTTCGCCCAGGACCAGTCCCGGATCGACGCCCCGGTCGCCCCGACCGAGGTGTCCGCGCCGCTGGTTCCCGGCACCCAGGCGCACGAGGCCACGCTGACCGCACCCGTGGTGGCCGGCGCGGCCGCCATGTCCCCGTTGATACGTCCGCTCAGCGCGACCCCGCCGCTGACCCTGACCTCCTGGTCCACGTCCGCGGACCTCACCCCGCGGGGCCTGCTCGCCGCACCCGTCCCCCACGCGACCTCCTCCCCCTCCGGCACCGCCCACTGACCCGGCCTCTGCGCGCCGGCACCCGAACCTGGTTGAATCCAGGGAGAGCCGTGCCCGCGCCTGTCCGGCAGATCAGGCCGTGATGGCGGCAGCGTGCCTGACAGGCGCAGGTGAGCGGGGCCGACGTGCCGGCCAGGCCCCGGTGTGGGGAGAGCATGAACGAGGGGAAGCCCACGAAGGCGAAGTGGTGGAGCCGACCGCGTCCGCAGGGCCCTGCGGGCCAGGCGGAGGGGGCTCCGGCCGCGCCGGGCGAGTACAGCGCGGGGACCGAGGGGGCACCTCCGGTGCCGGGTCCCACCGCCGACGGTGACTACGAGCTGAAGCAGCCTCAGCAGCCGGCCGACGCGGCCGATGCCGGCGGCGACTTCGCGCTGAGGTCGCCGCGGGATGCCGTGCGCGAGGACGGTTCGTCCGAGCCTGAGCCCGGACGCGAGCCCGGGACCCCGCCCGAGGACCGGGTCCCCGCGGGGACCCAGGGTGACGGTGACTTCGAGCTGAGCCTGCCCGTCACGCGCACCGCCCCGGCGGTGGAGGAGGGCACGGCAGACCCCTCTCCCAAGCCCCTGCACGACCCCGACCCGTACAGCACCCCGCCGTACGGCGAGCCCGGCCCCTGGGCCCCGGCCCCGCCGGTGCAGCACCCGGCCGGCACCCCGTCCCACGGCACGGCGATACCGACGCCCCCACAGGCGCACGGCACCCCCGCGCCGGCCCCGGGCGCTCCCTCCTTCGCGGACGCACCCCCTCCGGCGCCCTACGCCGAGACCCCGTCCACCCCACCCCCCGCCAACCCCTGGCGAAACTACGACCCCTGGGCCCCCGTCCCCCTCCCCACCTCCCTCCAGCAGAACGGCGCGGCCGTCCCCACGGACGGGCGCCGAAAGCGGGCCAGGAAGGTCCTCGTCGTCGGTGCCGCGCTGCTCGCGCTCGTGTCCGGAGGCGTCGGCGGGGCCGTAGGGGCCTACCTGGAGAGCAATGGCGGTGTGGGGGACGTGGAGCTGCCGCAGGCCGACGCCGAGCCCGCAGGGCGGGCGCCGGACAGCGTGGCGGGGATCGCCGCACGGGCGCTGCCCAGCGTGGTGACCCTCCATGTGAGCGGCGCGGAGGAGCAGGGCACCGGCACCGGGTTCGTGCTCGACGACCGGGGCCACATCCTCACCAACAACCACGTCGTCGAGCCCGCCGGAGCCGACGGGGACATATCCGTCACCTTCCACAGCGGCGACACCGCCAAGGCCACCGTCGTCGGACGGGACAGCGGCTACGACCTCGCCGTCGTGAAGGTCACCGGCGTCAGCGGACTCCGGCCCATGAACCTGGGCAACTCCGACAGCGTCCAGGTCGGCGACCCGGTCGTCGCCATCGGCGCCCCCTTCGACCTGGAGGGCACCGTCACCTCCGGGATCATCAGCGCCAAGGAGCGCCCCATCACGGCCGGCGGCGAGAGCGGCGACGGCAGCGACGTGTCGTACGTCGACGCCCTGCAGACCGACGCGCCCATCAACCCCGGCAACTCCGGCGGCCCCCTCCTCGACTCCAAGGCCCGGGTCATCGGCATCAACTCCGCGATCCGCTCCGCCGACGACGGCTCCGACTCCGGCGGCGCCCAGTCCGGCTCCATCGGCCTCGGCTTCGCCATCCCCATCAACCAGGGCAAGCGGGTCGCCGAAGAGCTGATCAACACCGGCAAGGCGACCCACCCGGTCATCGGCGTCACCCTCGACATGGACTACTCGGGCGACGGCGCCCGCGTCGGTACGAAGGGCAACGACGGCGGGCCCGCGGTCATCGCCGGTGGCGCCGGGGACAAGGCCGGCATCAAGTCGGGCGACGTCATCACCGCGGTCGACGGCCAGCGCATCCACTCCGGCGAGGAGCTGATCGTCAAGACCCGCGCCCACCGCCCGGGCGACCGGCTGGAGCTCACCGTGGAACGCGGCGGCGAGGAGCTGACCATCGCCCTGGTGCTCGGATCCTCGGACGGCGATTGAGCGCCCCCGATTGACAGAAACCTCACAGGCGCGCCCGCAAACCCGGCCCCACAAGGCAAACAACCCTCAAAACCGCTCATGCCCGCGCACTCGGAGGCCTCGGGACAGTACCGGTCGTACCGGATCGCCGGGTACCGTGGACCCGGCCCGGACATCGCAAGGAGCTTCAGGTGTTCAATGACATAGGACCGCTCGAGCTGGTGACGCTCGTTGTCCTCGCCGTGCTCGTCTTCGGTCCGGACAAGCTCCCGAAGGTCATCCAGGACGTCATGCGGACCGTCCGGAAGATCCGGGAGTTCTCGGAGAGCGCCAAGCAGGACATCCGCTCGGAACTCGGTCCCGAGTTCAAGGACTTCGAGTTCGAGGACCTGAACCCCAAGACGTTCATCCGCAAGCAGATGGACAACGACGAGCTGGGGCTCAAGGAGATCCGCAACGGCTTCGACATCAAGAAGGAGATGGCCGAGGTCACCGACGCGGTCCACGGCCGTGAGTCGGAGTCGTCCTCGTCCTCCTCCGGGTCGTCGTCAGGCGGCCGGATCGACATGACCAAGAAGCCCGATGACGACGGCAAGGACGACCGCCCGGTCTTCGACGCGGACGCCACCTGAACGTCGTACACCCGCAGTCGTACCCATGCTCCTCAGCCGCACGTCAGTGACGTGCGGCTGAGTCGTACGTGACGCGTTTCATATCTCGCCGGGCCTCCGTGCGGCCTGATCCCGACGCCCGGACGCCCCGCGCGCCGGGCGCTTTCCCTGCTGGTCCCGGTGGGGTGGCTATGCTGCCGAGTTGTTGTGCGGACCGGACGAGTCGCCCGAAGGGGGGTGGGCCGTTCCGGACCGACGAGGAACGAGGAGGCGTCCGGGCACATGGAGACGACGAGTCAGGCGGTCGCACAGGCCCCGGCGGAGGGCGGACAGCAGGTCCCCTCCGCCCGGCGCACGGTCGACGGCTACCTGCTGGCGCCCTTCCCGTGGTACGGCCTCGACGAGGCCTTCACGGGTCCGCGCTGGCTGATGCAGGTCGGGACGGCGGCGGACGGTGCCGTCGAACACGGTTCGATCGGGCACGGTGACGAGCCCTCCGTACGGAACGAGGCGTCGGAGGACAAGGAGAAGTTCGCGGTGGTGGTGACCGTCGCGGCGAATCCGTCCCGCAGGAGCGCCGACGGCACGGGGCTTCTCGAGGCGACGTCCGTCTCCTCGGCGGCGTGGCTCGCGGGGGTCGGGCTGCTGTCCTTCACCTGGCCCGGCTCGATGGACCACTCGCTGCGCGACGACTGGCTGGACCAGCAGACGGAGACGGCGTGGGCCCTGGCCGACGACCTCGACGGTTCGGACTGGTCGACCCTGTCGCTCCCCGTGGACGGGGTGCCGACGTCCTTCCACTACCGCGAGTCCGAGTTCGGCTGGGTGCTCGCCGGGTCCACGCCGGAGGGCGTGCATGTGGGGGCGTACGGGAGAGGCATGAGCGCGTACGGGCTCGGCTTCGCCATGATCAAGGACATCTCGGCCTACGACGCATAGCCCGTCCTACGACGAGGGGCGCCGACTCCGTGAGCCGGCGCCCCTCGTCGTAGGAGGATCTAGAACTTGTTCCGCGGGGTGATCCCCAGGGACAGTCCCGCGAGGCCGCGCTGGCGTCCGCCCAGCTTCCCCGCGATCGCCCGCAGGGCCGCGCCCGCCGGGGAGTCCGGGTCGCTCAGGACGACCGGCTTGCCGTCGTCGCCGCCCTCGCGCAGGCGGACGTCGATCGGGATGGAGCCGAGGACCGGGACCGTCGCGCCCGTCGTCTTCGTGAGGCCGTCGGCGACCATCTGGCCGCCGCCCGTGCCGAAGATGTCGACCATCTCGTCGCAGTGCGGGCAGGGCATGCCGGACATGTTCTCGACCACGCCGACGATCTTCTGGTGGGTCTGGACGGCGATGGCACCCGCCCGCTCGGCCACCTCGGCGGCGGCCTGCTGCGGGGTCGTGACGACCAGGATCTCGGCGTTCGGGACCAGCTGGGCCACGGAGATCGCGATGTCGCCCGTGCCCGGCGGAAGGTCGAGGAGGAGGACGTCGAGGTCACCCCAGTACACGTCCGCGAGGAACTGCTGAAGAGCCCTGTGCAGCATCGGGCCGCGCCACACCACCGGGGCGTTGCCCGGGGTGAACATGCCGATGGAGATGACCTTCACGCCGTGTGCCGACGGCGGCATGATCATGTTCTCGACCTGGGTCGGACGCCCGTCGGCGCCCAGCATGCGGGGCACGGAGTGGCCGTAGATGTCGGCGTCCACGACGCCCACCTTCAGACCGTCCGCGGCCAGCGCCGCCGCCAGGTTCACCGTCACCGAGGACTTGCCGACGCCGCCCTTGCCGGAGGCGACCGCGTACACGCGCGTGAGCGAGCCCGGCTTGGCGAAGGGGACCTCGCGCTCGGTCTGGCCTCCGCGCAGGGCCGTCGCCAGCTCCTTGCGCTGTTCGTCGCTCATGACGTCGAGCGTGACGTCCACACCGGTGACGCCCTCGACCGCCGCGACCGCGTCGGTCACACGCTGGGTGATCGTCTCGCGCATGGGGCAGCCGGACACGGTCAGGTAGACGGCGACCGCGACCGCTCCGTCCGCGCCGATGTCCACCGACTTGACCATTCCCAGTTCGGTGATGGGTCGGTTGATCTCGGGGTCGTTCACCGTCGCCAGTGCCTCGCGCACCGCGTCTTCGCTAGCCATAAGGACGATGGTACGGCTCGGTGGCGTGCCCCCGGGATGCCCGTCAGCGGTCTTCTACGTCACGTCCCGCAGACCGTTCTGCCGGGAATACGACGTGGCCGTCCCGTCGCTCCTCCATTTCCTTCACCAGGTCCTGCAGCTCGGAGCGGATCCAGTCCCGGGTGGCGACCTCGCCGAGGCCGATCCGCAGGGCGGCGATCTCGCGGGTCAGGTACTCGGTGTCCGCGATCGACCGCTCGTTCGACTTACGGTCCTGTTCGAGGTTGACCCGGTCGCGGTCGTCCTGCCGGTTCTGCGCGAGCAGGATCAGCGGGGCCGCGTAGGAGGCCTGGAGGGACAGCATCAGGGTCAGGAAGATGAAGGGATAGTGGTCGAACTTCAGGTCGCCCGGCGCGAAGATGTTCCACAGCACCCACACGATGATGACGATCGTCATCCAGACGATGAACCGCCCGGTGCCGAGGAACCGCGCGATGCGCTCCGAGAGCCGTCCGAAGGCCTCCGGGTCCCACTCGGGCAGCAGGCGCCGCCGGGGCGGCCGGGGCTGGTCCAGGCGGGCACGCGGGCGCGTGGCGGCGGTGGCGCCCGCGGGGGTGCGCTCGCGGCCCGTCTCACGCTCAGGAGCCATGCGGAGTCACCTCGTCCTCGTCGAGGTGGAACTCGGTCTCACGCCAGTCCTCCGGCAGCATGTGGTCCAGTACGTCGTCCACGGTCACCGCGCCCAGCAGCGACCCGGAGTCGTCCACGACGGGCGCCGCCACCATGTCGTACGTCGCGAAGAACCCGGCGACGACCGGCAGCGCGGCGTCCGGGTCCAGGGGCTGGAGGTCGTCGTCGATGATCGCGCTGACCAGGGTGTACGGCGGGTCCCGCAGCAGGCGCTGGAAGTGGACCGTGCCGAGGTACTTGCCCGTCGGCGTCTCGTCGGGCGGGCGGCAGACGTACACCTGGGCGGCGAGGGCGGGCGACAGGTCGGCGTTGCGGACCCGGGCGAGGGCGTCGGCGACGGTGGCGTCCGGCCGCAGGACGATCGGCTCGGTCGTCATCAGACCGCCGGCCGTGTGCTCCTCGTACGACATCAGGCGCCGCATGTCGGCCGCGTCGGCGGGCTCCATCAGGCTCAGCAGCCGCTCCTGGTCCTCCTCGGGGAGCTCGGAGAGCAGGTCGGCCGCGTCGTCCGGGTCCATGGCCTCCAGGACGTCCGCGGCCCGCTCCTCCTTGAGCTTGCCGAGGATCTCGATCTGGTCGTCCTCGGGGAGCTCTTCGAGTACGTCGGCCAGCCGGTCGTCGTCGAGGGCCGCGGCGACCTCCGCGCGGCGCTTGGGGGAGAGATGGTGCAGGACGTTCGCCAGGTCGGCGGGGCGGAGCTGCTCGAAGGTGGCGAGGAGGCTCTCGGCGCCCTGTCCGTGCTCCTCCAGGGAGAAGCCGGTGACGGCGGACCACTCGACGGTCAGCGTCTCGCCCTTGCGGCGGAAGGCACCGCCCTTGCCGCCCTTGCGGACGAAGACGCGGTCGATCTCCCAGTCCCGGCGGGCCGGCAATTGCTGCACGGACACGTCGAGGACGGTGACCTCCTCCTTGGCCTCGACGAGCGTCACGCGCCGGTCCAGGAGTTCGCCGAAGACCAGGCGCTCGGTGGGCCGCTGCTCGAAGCGGCGGACGTTGAGCACCCCGGTGGTGATGACCTGGCCGGACTCGATGCTGGTCACGCGGGTCATGGGCAGGAAGATGCGGCGCCGGGTCGACAGTTCGACGACGAGGCCGAGCACTCTCGGTGGTCTCCGTCCGACGCGCAGCATGACGACCAGGTCGCGCACCCGGCCCACCTGGTCGCCGTTCGGATCGAAGACGGCGACTCCGGCGAGGTGCGAGACGAAGATCCTGGGGACACCCCCTGCCATGCCTGCGCCTCCTTTTCACGCCGATTGCCCGCTGCGACGGGCTTCAGGCTAGCCCGTCCCGATGCGGTACGCCCTGGTGGGGCGGTCCGGACGGACTGGCTCCGTCGGGCCCGCGGGGCCCCGGTACCCTGCGGTACGCCTCCGATGGACCCTCGTCAGAAAGGCAGCCCCACCTGTGACTGCGATTCCCCAGGGCCGCACCCGCCGGACCGGACTGCTCGGCGCGATGTGCGCCCTGGTCGTGACGGGAACGGGCCTGACCGGGTGCGGTGGTGACGACCCCGACGCGGGCACCAACGGGGTCGGCAAGCTGCCGGCCGCCCAGATCCAGACGAAGACCAAGGCGGCCGCCGAGTCCGCCGACACGGTGCGTCTCTCAGGGAACGTGGTCACCAGCGGGCGCACTTACAAACTCGACATGCGTCTCAAGTCCGACGGCGGTTCGGGCTCGGTCACCTCCGAGGGCGCGACCTTCGGGCTGCTGCGGATCGGCGAGCAGCTCTATCTCAAGGCCGACGCGGGCTTCTGGGGTCAGCAGGACGGCAAGGGCGACTCCGGCACGGACACGGCCGCCGCCGACAAACTCGACGACAAGTTCGTGAAGGTGCCGCAGGGAGACCCCTCGTACAAGAAGTTCAGCGGCTTCACCGACAAGGACGTCCTCCTGGCGGGCCTGCTGACCCTGCACGGGGAACTGTCCACCGACGGCCACCACGAACAGTCCGGCACCCGCACCATCCGCATCACCGGCGGCGACGGCGCCGGCGGCAAGCTGGACGTCTCCCTGGAGGGCGAGCCGTATCCGCTCCGCCTGGAGCGCGCGGGCGGCGCGGGCACGCTGACCTTCTCGGGCTGGGGCAAGCCCTTCAGCCTGAAGGAGCCTGAGAAGGACGAGACGGTGGACTACGGCAAGCAGCTGCCGACGTCCTGACTACTTCCGCTTGCGCCGCTTCAGCAGCAGCTTGGGAAGCCCGGCGGGGATCGGCTGCCGGGTCGTGGCCGTCGTGGGAACCGGCGCCTCGGCCAGATCCCCGTCCGGCAACGGCAGCGTCGACCCCGTCGGCTCGAGTCGCAGCACCCGGCACTCGCGCGCCCAGCGCCCCGTCATCGCCTCGCCGTCGGGCGCGTTGAGCCGCTTGCCCTTGAGTTCGGCGACAGCCGCGTCCCAGGCCTCGGACCCGGCGGACAGCTCGATGACCTTCGCCGTCCAGGCCACCAGCCGCCCGCCCTTGTCCTTGCTGCGGACGGTCACCTCGGCCTCGGTCCCGTCGGTGAGCCCCGGCAGCGGCTGCTCGCCCGGCCCGTCGCCGACCAGACACGCCGCACCCTCGTGCCACACGTGCCAGAGCGCCCGGGCCGGACCCTCGGGACCCCTGACCCAGACAAGGCCGGACTTCTTCGTGGCCTCCTCGACGAGGGCCTGGTCGAGCAGCTCACTTGTCATGCGCCCAGCCTATCCAGGCGGGCTCACCGGGACCGGGTCACAGCCAGCCGTTGCGCTTCAACGTGCGATGGATGCCGAGGCAGATGACACCGGTGATCATCATGATCACGGGATAGCCGTACCGCCAGTGCAGCTCGGGCATGTGCTCGAAGTTCATGCCGTACACACCGCACACCATCGTCGGTACGGCGATGATGGCCGCCCACGAGGTGATCTTCCGCATGTCCTCGTTCTGCGCGACGGACGCCTGGGCGAGGTTGGCCTGGAGGATCGAGTTGAGCAGCTCGTCGAAGCCGATGACCTGCTCCTGGACCCGGGCGAGGTGGTCGGCGACGTCCCGGAAGTACTTGTGGATGTCGGGGTCGATGAGCCGCATCGGCCGCTCGCTCAGCAGCTGCATGGGGCGCAGGAGCGGCGAGACGGCCCGCTTGAACTCCAGGACCTCACGCTTGAGTTGGTAGATCCGGCCGGCGTCCGTGCCGCGCGGCGAGCCCTTGCGCCCCGGCGAGAACACCTCCGTCTCGACCTCGTCGATGTCGTCCTGCACCGCGTCGGCGACCGCGATGTACCCGTCGACGACATGGTCGGCGATCGCGTGCAGCACCGCCGAAGGGCCCTTGGCGAGCAGCTCGGGGTCGTCCTGGAGACGGTGGCGCAGCGCCCGCAGCGAACCCTGTCCGCCGTGCCGGACGGTGATGAAGAAGTCCCGTCCGGTGAAGCACATGACCTCGCCGGTCTCGACGATCTCGCTGTTGGCGGTGAGCTCGTCGTGCTCGACGTAGTGGATGGTCTTGAAGACGGTGAAGAGGGAGTCGTCGTAGCGCTCCAGCTTGGGCCGCTGGTGTGCCTGCACCGCGTCCTCCACGGCCAGCGGGTGCAGCCCGAACTCGCTTGCGATACCGGAGAATTCGGCCTCGGTCGGCTCGTGCAGCCCGATCCACACGAAGCCCCCGTCACGGCGCACCTGACGCATCGCCTCGTGCGGGGTCAGGGCCGTCGGCAGCTGGATGCGGGCCCCGTCGCGGTAGACGGCGCAGTCGACGACGGCCGAGGGCGTCCCGGGGTCACGCGTGGTGTCGTAGTCGGTGCTGCTGCTCTTGCGCAGCGAGACGCGGGAGGGTCGGACCACGGCACGCAGGTCGCGGATCATCGACATGGCGGGCTCCTTCGCGACAGGCAACGAAAAGCCGCTTCAACGGATGGAACTGCCCGGAATGAGGACGTCCTGACTGCGGATGTTTGGCACGTCCACAAAGCGGGGAGCACCGCACCATTGCGGTAGCGGGTTTCGCTGCTGATACAGATCAAACAGATCAGGCAAAACGAGACGAAGTGCTCTTCCGACGATGAAGACGCGAGCGTGAGAGGCGGCGATCGGCCGAGGGCGGATCAGCTACATCAGTGGCCGGAAGAGCGAGTGGTACTACCAGGTCGACTTCGATCCATGACAGCCCCACCTCCTCCGGTCGGTCCCTCGTAAGGGACGAGCCATTCCCCGTAGGGGGAGTCTCACGGCGTCGGGACTCGATAGCGACGCTTCTGCGTGCTGCCCCGAACCACCGGCAAAGAGTATCAGCCGACCGAATAGTCAAGGCGCTGCTTTGCCCGGTACTGACGAGTTCTATGCTCGCGGCATGGCTGATGTTCTTCCTCTGGTCGAGGCCCGGTTGCGTACGGCGCTGGGCGAACCGGACGCGCGCGCCGCGGTCACCTTCCTCGGCACGGACCGTGTCGAGGTGCTGCGTTTCCAGGAGGGCGACATCGTCCGCTACGCCACGCTCGGCATGTCGGCGCAACCGATGGGCGACCCCACCGCGACGCTCGCCGACCCGGTCAAGGGACCGCGCGCCGAGCTGGTCCTCTCGGTCCGCGCCGGACTCGCCGACACCGACAAGGTGCTCCGGCCGCTCGCCGTACTCGCCGCGTCCCCGCAGGTCGAGGGCGTGATCGTGGCCCCCGGCGCTTCCCTCGACGTCGGCGAACCCCTGTGGCCCGGCGCCCCGTTCACCTCGGTCCTGGTGGCCGAACCGGGCGGCCTGGTCGAGGACCTGGAGCTCGACGAGCCCATGGACCCGGTCCAGTTCCTGCCGCTGCTGCCCATGACCCCGAACGAGGCCGCCTGGAAGCGCGTCCACGGTGCTCAGGCCCTCCAGGAGCGCTGGCTGACGAACGGGACGGATCTCCGGGATCCGTCCCGGAAGTCCGTCCCGCTGGAGTGACTGACGTCACCAACCGGTGGCTGAAAAGCGTCAGTTGGCGAAGACGGCCACGCTGTCCTCTGTGGCGTGCTTCGACTCCAGTTCCTCCGCTTCGTGAGTGAGCGCGTTCCGTCGTACGACGACCACGAGCGCGCCCAGGACGGCGGTCACCGCCGCCACCACGAACGGCATGTGGATGTCGCTCCACTCCTCGATCTTCGGCGCGAAGTAGGGCGCGGCGGCGGCCGCGAACCAGCGCACGAAGTTGTAGCCGGCGCTCGCCACCGGGCGCGGCGCGTCCGACACGCCGAGCGCCAGTTCCGTGTAGACGGTGTTGTTCACGCCGATGAACGCGCCGGAGAGGATCGTGCAGACGATCGCGAGGGTGTGACTGCCGTAGCCGAGGACGAGTACGTCGACGGCGAGCAGGACGAGCGAGCCGCCGAGCACCTTCAGCGAACCGAACCGCCGTTGCAGACGCGGTGCCACGAGCACCGAGAACACGGCGAGCAGCACGCCCCAGGCGAAGAACACGGCACCCGACTTGTACGGGGTCATGTTCAGCACGAACGGCGTGAAGGCCAGCACGGTGAAGAACGTGTAGTTGTAGAAGAACGCCGAGGCGGCGGCGGAGGCGAGGCCGCCGTGGCCCAGTGCCTTGAGGGGGTCGAGCAGTGAGGTCTTGCGGTCCGGCTTGGGCTGCTCCTTCAGGAACACTGTGATGCACAGGAAGCCGACCGCCATCAGGAACGCCGTGCCGAAGAACGGGTAGCGCCAGTTGGCGTCGCCGAGCAGCGCGCCCAGCAGCGGCCCGCATGCCATGCCCAGGCCGAGCGCCGACTCGTACAGCAGGATCGCCGCGGCGCTCCCGCCCGCCGCCGCGCCGACGATGACGGCGAGGGCCGTCGAGACGAAGAGGGCGTTGCCGAGGCCCCAGCCCGCCCGGAAGCCGACGAGTTCGGCGACCGAGTTCGAGGTGCCCGCGAGGCCGGCGAAGACGACCACGAACGCGAGGCCGAGCAGCAGGGTCTTGCGGCCGCCGATGCGGCTGGAGACGAAGCCGGTGACCAGCATCGCGACGGCGGTGATGAGGAAGTACGAGGTGAAGAGCAGGGAGACCTGGCTGGCGGTGGCGTCGAGGCCCTGGGCGATGGACGGGAGGATCGGGTCGACCAGTCCAATGCCCATGAAGGCGACGACGGAGGCACCGGCCGTGGCCCAGACCGCCTTGGGCTGTCGCAGGAGGCTGCCCGCTCCCGCGTCGAAGGCGTCCATGGTTTCTCCAATTCCGGCGAGGAGATGGTTGGTATATGCACATAGTAAGTTAGGGCAGCTAAATAATGCAAGCTACATCTAGTTTCCCCTGGTGGGGCGATCCTGAAGGCGGTTCCGTCCGGACGGGTGATCGTCCTTGACGTGGGGGAGCAGGGGTAGGACCGTGGGGCCCTATGAGGGGCGAACCCAGTTGCCCGAAGTGTGGTGGCCGGGTCAGGGCTCCCGGACTCTTCGCCGACACCTGGCAGTGCGATGTGCACGGGACGGTGCATCCGCTCCAGCCGGTGATCCCGCCCAGCGTCGAGGCGCTCGACGTCGTGGTGCACCGCACACAGGTACCGGTCTGGATGCCGTGGCCACTGCCGGTCGGCTGGCTGTTCACGGGCGTGGGCTGCGCGGGCGACGACCGCAGCGGAGGGCGCGCGACAGCTGTGGCGTGCACGGGGCCCGGACCGCTGGGCGGTATCGGAGAACTGATCCTGGTCGCCGAGGAACTCGGTGTGGGGCTCGGGGCGCGGTACGCCGGGATCGACGGGCCGGACCCGGGACCGTACATGAGCGTCGAGAAGCCGCCGCAGGCCAAGGTGCTGGCGGCTGGGCGGCCCACGCCGCTGTGGCATGTCTCCGGGGTGCCGGACGATCGTGCGGTCTTCGCGGGCGAGGCTCGCGGACTGTGGCTGTGGGCCGTGGTGTGGCCCGAGCAGTCGGGCCTGCTGATGTACGACGAGCTGGTGCTGACGGATCTGCGGGACGCGGGGGCCGAGGTGGAGCTGGTGCCCTGCGGAGCGTTGTCGCCGCGCTTGCTCGAGCCGTAGCGCCTACGGGGGTGGGGGCTTCGGTGCGTTGGCGGCTGCGGGTGCGTTGTGGTTGATCGCGCAGTTCCCCGCGCCCCTAGGGAAGTTGATGTAAAGGTCTCTCGCAGGTTTCGGGTGTGACGGGGGGCCTTGGGGATCCGGTTATCCTTGTGCGGTCCCTTGTGTTCCGTCGGTGTCTGGAGTTCGTGTCGTGCGCATTGATCTGCACACCCACTCCACGGCTTCGGATGGGACGGACACGCCTGCTGAGCTGGTGCGTAATGCCGCTGCTGCTGGGCTGGACGTGGTCGCGCTGACCGATCACGACACCACTCGCGGGTATGCCGAGGCGATCGCGGCGCTGCCGGAGGGGCTCACGCTCGTCACCGGGGCCGAGCTGTCGTGTCGTATCGACGGCGTGTCCATGCACATGCTGGCCTACCTCTTCGATCCCGAGGAGGCGGAGCTGCTCGCCGAGCGGGAGCTGGTGCGGGACGACCGGGTGCCGCGGGCGCGGGGCATGGTCGCCCGGCTCAACGAGCTGGGTGTGCCCGTCACCTGGGAACAGGTGATGCGGATCGCCGGGGACGGGTCCGTCGGGCGGCCGCATGTCGCCACCGCGCTCGTCGAACTCGGGGTCGTACCGACCGTGAGCGACGCCTTCACCCAGGACTGGCTCGCCGACGGCGGCCGGGCCCACGTGGAGAAGCACGAGACCGACCCCTTCGAGGCGATCCGGCTGGTCAAGGCCGCGGGCGGCGTCACCGTCTTCGCGCACCCGGGCGCCAGCAAGCGCGGGCACACGGTGCCGGAGTCCGCGATCGCCGAGATGGCCGCGGCCGGGCTCGACGGTATCGAGGTCGACCACATGGACCACGACGACGAGACCCGGGCCGGGCTGCGCGGACTCGCCGCCGAGCTGGGGCTGCTGGTCACCGGGTCCTCCGACTATCACGGCAGCCGCAAGACCGTCACGCTCGGCGAGTACCGGACCGACCCCGAGGTGTACGGCGAGATCACCCGGCGTGCCACCGGCGCGTTCCCGGTGCCGGGGACCGGCGGAGTCTGAGACTCGCTCTCACGTCCATCTGATCTCTCCCTTTCTCCTCGCAAGGTTCTCCTGTGTTCGACGCTGCCGTTTTCGGCTCCCTGTTCCTGACCCTCTTCGTCATCATGGATCCCCCCGGGATCACCCCGATCTTCCTGGCGCTGACCTCCGGCCGGCCCGCCAAGGTGCAGAAGCGGATGGCCTTCCAGGCCGTCTGTGTCGCCGGCGGTGTCATCACCGTCTTCGGGCTCCTCGGGCACCAGATCCTCGACTACCTGCATGTCTCCGTCCCCGCGCTGATGATCGCGGGCGGGCTGCTGCTTCTGCTGATCGCCCTGGACCTGCTGACCGGCAAGACCGACGAACCCAAGCAGACCAAGGACGTCAATGTGGCGCTGGTGCCGCTGGGCATGCCGCTGCTCGCCGGGCCGGGCGCGATCGTGTCGGTCATCCTCGCCGTGCAGAAGGCCGACAGCGTCGCCACGCAGGTGTCGGTGTGGACGGCGATCCTCGCCATCCATGTCGTGCTGTGGGTGGTGATGCGGTACTCGCTGCTGATCATCCGGGTCATCAAGGACGGCGGCGTGGTCCTGGTGACACGGCTCGCGGGCATGATGCTCTCCGCGATCGCCGTGCAGCAGATCATCAACGGCATCACGCAGGTCATCCAGGCGAGCTGATCCCGTGGCCGGACAGCGCAGAGCCCCCGTACGACATCGTTGCCGTACGGGGGCTCTGAAGCCTGGGTGTTACCGCGTATGTGTTACGAGGCCGAGGCCTCGGCCGGGCGGATCCAGAGTCGCTGGCCTATCGAGGCGGCCTGCTGAACGATCCGATTGACGGAGGCGGCGTCCACAACGGTGCTGTCCACGGGCGTGCCGTCGACGTCGTCGAGTCGCATGATTTCGAAGCGCATGGGCTTCTCCCTTCGTCTGGTCATCCTCCTGCGGAGAATTACTGCGTACGTAGGTAGTCAACGGGGTGCGTGTTACAAACATTCCCTACGCTAAAGAAATTTTTCGAACGGCTAACTACTGACCGGTAAGCAACTCTCCGCCGTCCCTTCGGAGACCGACCGGGACCGGTTGTGTTCGCAGCGTGACCGCCGGGACAATGGAAGCGATGAACGACGACAACCTCGCGGCACTCGCCGCCCGCATCGACCGCACCAACGAGCTGCTGACGCGCATGCTCGCCGAGGTGGCGAAGACGCCCTCGACCCATGCGATCTTCGTCGACGCGGGGTATCTGTACGCGGCCGCGGGCCGTCTGGTCGCCGGGACCGAGGACCGCCGGGCCTTCGACCTGGACGCCGAGGGGCTGATCGAGGCGCTCATCGACCGGGCCCGCACGATCTTCGCGGACAGCAGACTGCTGCGGGTCTACTGGTACGACGGCGCCCGGCGCCGCATCCACACCGCCGAGCAGCAGACGGTCGCCGAGCTTCCGGACGTCAAGGTACGGCTGGGCAATCTCAACGCCAACAACCAGCAGAAGGGCGTCGACTCACTGATCAGGTCCGATCTGGAGTCCCTGGCCCGGCACCGGGCGATCAGCGACGCGGCCCTGCTCGGCGGCGACGAGGACCTGGTCTCGGCGGTCGAGGCGGCCCAGGGGTACGGCGCCCGCGTCCACCTGTGGGGCATCGAGGCGCCCGAGGGCCGCAACCAGGCCGAGCCGCTGCTCTGGGAGGTCGACAGCCAGCGCGTCCTCGACCTCGACTTCTTCAAGCCGTACGTGTCACGGCGTACGTCCGCCGCCTTCGAGACCTCGGTGAACCGGCCCGGCCGTGAGGACGTCCGCTTCGTGGGCGCCCAGATCGCGGCGAAGTGGCTGGCGGCGCGGGGGCGGGAGTCGGTGGGGGAGCTGCTGCCGGGGCACCCTTATCTGCCGGGGTCGGTGGACCAGGATCTGCTGGTGGAGGCGGAAGGGCTGCTCCAGTACTCCCTGCGGGGGCAGGCGGATCTGCGGCGGGCGTTGCGGGACGGGTTCTGGGAGCACCTGCAGAAGCAGTACTAGCGGTTCTCGGCGGCCCGGCCCTGCTGGGGCGAGCTGGCGCTGTCCCAGAAGTCGGCGAGGGCGCGGGCCGTCTCCAGGGGGCGGTCCGTGTTGGGGGAGTGCTCGGCGCCGGGGATCACGGTCCTGCGGGCCCGCAGGCGGACGGCCATGTGGTCGAGCAGCGGCACCGGCCAGGTGTCGTCGTGCGAGCCCGACAGCACGTGGAACGGCAGCGGTACGGCGGCCAGTTCGGCCACTCGGTCCGGCTCGGCGGACAACTGTCGTCCGGTGGCGATGAGTTGGGCCGGCTTGGTGGCCATCCAGCGCCGGCGCAGGTCCTCCCGGTCGTCGAGCCCGGAGTCCAGTGCGCCGCCGGTGTCGGTCTCCTCCGGCGGTTCCATGGCCTGGATCGCGTCCCAGACCTCCGCCATGCCCATCACCGTCAGCGCGTCCCGGAGCAGCTTCACGCGCTGCTGCTGGGAGCCGGAGATCTGCGCGGGGCCCGAGGACATGAGGGTGAGGGAATGGAAGGAGCCGGCGTCCAGGAGGACGGCGGCCCGCGCGATCTGGCCGCCGAGGGAGTGCCCGACGAGATGCACGGGCCCGCCGAGAGCCGCGACCTGCGCGAGCACGTCCTTCGCCAACTCGTCCTGTGCGTACGCCGATTCGTCGTCCGCCGGACCGTCGGACTCGAACTGTCCCCGTCCGTCCACCGCGACCGTGCGGTACCCGCGCGCCGCGAGCGGCTCATGCAGCGGGTTGAAGTCCTCCTTGCTGCCGGTGAACCCGGGCAGCAGCAGAGCGGTTCCCCTGGGGGCGACGCCGTCCGCCACGGCCGCGTCGACGACGGCGAACTCACCGCGAGCGGTGCGCAGGGAGTGGGCGCGGGCGCCGGGGGGCGGGGCGAAGGTGGGGGGCCTGCTCATGCGATGAGGCTATCCGGCGGGGCGGGTGGAGGGCGGCGGTGGCTGTGTGAGGTGGGCCATGCGGGGCCCTGGCGGGGCGTGTGACGGGCCGAGCGGCCTGCCGTGGTCCATGTGAGGAGGGTTCGTGGGCGGCCCTCTCGCTGCTACGGGGGCGAGGGGCCATGTGGGTGGGTGAGTGAGCCGGGCTCGCTCCTCCGGAGGGGGCGGAAACGCCGACGGCCCGGCCCACGTGAGGTGGGCCGGGCCGTCGGGTGAGCGGTCAGCTTTCCGCGGTCTCCGCGGCGGCCGTGACCTTGCGGGTACGGCGGCGCGGCTTGGTCTCCGGCTCCTCGGCGGCCTGCGCCGGGATGTCGGCGGCCGCGGCTGTCTTCCGCGTGCGAGCCGGCTTGGCCTCGGTGGCGGCGGCGGTCGTCTTGCGGGCGCGTGTCGGCTTGGCCTCGGTCGTCTCCGTGGCGGCGGCCGTCTTGCGGGTGCGGCGCGGCTTGGTCTCCGCGCCCTCCGCCGTGTCGGCGGCCGTCTCGGCGGCGGCGGTCACCTTGCGGGTGCGACGCGGCTTGGCCTCGGTGACCTCCGGAGCCGCAGCGGCTTTGGCGGTCTCGGCGACCTTGCGGGTGCGGCGTGTCCGGGGCTTGGCCTCCGTGGCCTCGGCGGTGTCGACCACGGCCTCGGCGGCCTCGGCGGCCTTGCGCGTACGGCGGCGCGGCGCGGCGGCGGGGGCCTCGGCCGTGTCGACCGCGGTCTCCGCGGCAGTGGCCGTCTTGCGTGTACGGCGCGGCTTGGTCTCCGGCTCCTCCGCGGCCTGCGCCGGGATCTCGGCGACCGTCGCGGCGGTCTCGGCGACCTTGCGGGTGCGGCGGGTCCGGGGCTTGGCCTCGGCGGCCTCGGCCGTGTCGACCACGGTCTCGGCGGTGGCGGCCGTCTTCCGCGTGCGGCGCGGCTTGGTCTCCACGGCCTCGGCGGTGTCGACGGCGGCCTCGGGAGCGGCGGCGGCCTTGCGGGTGCGGCGCGGCTTGGCCTCCGTGCCCTCGGCCGTGTCCACCGCGGTCTCCGCGGCGGCAGCCGTCTTGCGCGTACGGCGACGCGGCGCGGCGACGGGGGCCTCGGCCTCCGCTACCTCGACGACGGCCGGCGCCTCGACGGCGACCGTCTCCGCGGCCTTGCGGGTCCGGCGGCGGGGCTTCGTCTCGGTCGCCTCGGCGACGGGCGCCTCGGGCTCCTTGACCTCGGCGACGACCTCCGGGACCTCGACGGTGACCGGCGCCTCGACGGCGGCGGTCTCCGACCTGCGGCTACGGCGGCGGCGCGGCCGGGTCTCCGCGGCCTCGGCCGTGTCGACCGCGACCTCCGCGGCCTCGGACGCCGTGGCCGGCACCGACTCCAGCGAGGCGGCTCCGTTACGGGTGCGGCGACGGCGACGCGGGGTGCGGGACGCGGACGCGTCCTCGGTCACCGCGGTCTCCTCCGGCGCGGTCGTGCCCACCGGAGCGGCGGTCCCGTCCAGCGGTGTGCCGTTGCGGGTACGACGGCGACTCCGAGGCGTACGGGCCGGGCGCTCGCGGTCGGCGGAACGGGACTCGTCCCGGCCACCGCGGCCACCTCGGTCGCCCCGGTCGGCCCGGTCGGCGCGACCGCGGCCACCACGGCCACCGGTCTCACCCAGGTCCTCGACCTGCTCCGCGGCGAGGCCCGCGCGAGTGCGCTCGCCACGCGGCAGGACACCCTTGGTGCCCGCGGGGATGTTCATCTCCTCGTAGAAGTGCGGGGAGGTGGAGTACGTCTCCGGCGGGTCGTTGAAGTTGAGCTCCAGCGCCTTGTTGATGAGCTGCCAGCGCGGGATGTCGTCCCAGTCGACGAGGGTGATCGCGATGCCCTTGGCGCCCGCGCGGCCGGTACGGCCGATGCGGTGCAGGTACGTCTTCTCGTCCTCGGGGGTCTGGTAGTTGATGACGTGGGTCACGCCCTCGACGTCGATACCGCGGGCGGCGACGTCGGTGCAGACGAGGACGTCCACCTTGCCGTTGCGGAAGGCCCGCAGCGCCTGCTCACGCGCGCCCTGGCCGAGGTCGCCGTGGACGGCGCCGGAGGCGAAGCCGCGCTGCTGGAGCTGGTCGGCGAGATCGGCCGCCGTGCGCTTGGTACGGCAGAAGACCATGGCCAGTCCCCGGCCGTCGGACTGCAGTATGCGCGCGACCATCTCGGGCTTGTCCATGTTGTGCGCGCGGTAGACGAACTGCGCGGTGTTGCGCACCGTCTGGCCCTCGTCGTCCGGCGCGGTGGCGCGGATGTGCGTGGGCTGCGACATGTAGCGACGGGCGAGACCGATGACCGCGCCCGGCATGGTCGCCGAGAACAGCATCGTCTGACGGCGGGCCGGCAGCAGGTTGATGATCTTCTCGACGTCGGGCAGGAAGCCCAGGTCGAGCATCTCGTCGGCCTCGTCGAGGACGAGGGCCTTGATGTGCTTGAGGCTGAGCTTCTTCTGGCCCGCGAGGTCCAGCAGCCGGCCCGGGGTGCCGACGATCACGTCGACGCCCTTCTTGAGGGCCTCGACCTGCGGCTCGTAGGCCCGGCCGCCGTAGATGGCGAGAACGCGTACGTTACGGACCTTGCCCGCGGTCAGCAGGTCGTTGGTGACCTGCTGGCACAGCTCGCGCGTGGGGACGACGACGAGGGCCTGCGGGGCGTCGGTGAGGTCCTCGGGCTTCGCGCGGCCGGCCTCGACATCGGCGGGGACGGTGACGCGCTCGAGGAGCGGGAGGCCGAAGCCCAGCGTCTTGCCGGTGCCGGTCTTGGCCTGGCCGATGACGTCCGAGCCCGAAAGGGCGACGGGGAGCGTCATCTCCTGGATGGGGAAGGGGTTGATGATGCCGACGGCCTCGAGGGCTTCGGCGGTCTCGGCAAGGATTCCGAGATCTCTGAACGTCGTAGTCAGGGTTTTGCCTCTTCTGTGTGCGCGGTGCGAGGCGAGCTCGGGGGTCGTCTAGGACCGTGCTGGGGACGTCGACTGCCTTACGGGGGTAGCCGTAATGGCACGGGACCTCTGCCGACGCTCAAGCGCTCGAACCGCTGAGGGTCCCTCCGGATGCCGTACGCACAGTGCCGTACGGCCAAGGAGAGCTGTCAGGTCGGAGCCGACCGGGGCCACCGACCGGGCATCCTCATACGTGCGGCCCGTCGACATACGCGGTCCTCATAGACGTGCGTACTCAGCAGGCGCATTACCACCATACCCCGGAAACGCGCACATGCGATGGCCGATTTGGTCACGTAGTCGTCGTCACACTGCTTCACCAGGGACTTCCACCACGCGGGGAGCGGGCTATTGTGCGCTTCATGACGACGCCTGACAACACCTCCGACGCTTCTCCCGAACCCACCGGAGTCGCCGCCCAGGACTGGGCGACGGCCTCCGCCGAACCGCAGTACCGGGCCGCTGTCGTGGACCTGCTCGGCGCGCTCGCGTACGGGGAGCTGGCGGCGTTCGAGCGGCTCGCGGAGGACGCCAAGCTGGCGCCGACGCTCGCGGACAAGGCGGAGCTGGCCAAGATGGCGTCGGCGGAGTTCCACCACTACGAGAAGCTGCGCGACCGGCTGACCGAGATCGGTGCGGAGCCGACGGCGGCCATGGAGCCGTTCGTCGCCGCGCTGGACGGCTTCCACCGGCAGACGGCGCCCTCGGACTGGCTGGAGGGGCTCGTCAAGGCCTACGTGGGCGACTCGATCGCCAGTGACTTCTACCGGGAGGTCGCGGCGCGGTTGGACTCGGACAGCCGTGAGCTGGTGCTGGCGGTGCTGGACGACACCGGGCACGCCGGGTTCGCCGTGGAGAAGGTACGGGCGGCCATCGACGCCGATCCGCGCGTGGGCGGGCGTCTCGCTCTGTGGGCGCGACGTCTCATGGGAGAGGCCCTGTCGCAGTCGCAGCGGGTCGTCGCGGACCGGGACGCGTTGTCGACGATGCTCGTGGGCGGGGTTGCCGACGGGTTCGATCTGGCCGAGGTCGGGCGGATGTTCTCGCGGATCACCGAGGCGCACACGAAGCGGATGGCCGCGCTGGGCTTGGCGGCCTAGCTGTTCTGTCCACGGAGGTTGGTGACAGCGATCACTGACATGTGTTCTTGAAATGGGTGAGGGCCCTCTGGCTCGGTGTGGATTGCGACATCTGCACCGGCGGCCAGAAAGGCCCTCATGCCGCACCGTAACGCACCGCTGACCGAGACCGGACGCCTGCGCCTGGCCCGCTGCGTCGTGGACGACAACTGGCCCCTGCGGCGGGCTGCAGAACGCTTCCAGGTCTCTGTAAGCACCGCCCAACGATGGGCCGACCGTTACCGGCAGCTCGGCGAGGCGGGCATGGCCGACCGCTCCAGCCGCCCGCACGCCAGCCCACGGCGGACCCCGACCCGTACCGAGCGGCGGATCATCAAGGTCCGCGTGCTGCGCCGCTGGGGACCGGCCCGCATCGCCGGCCTGCTGCGGCTGGTGCCCTCCACCGTGCACCGGGTGCTGACCCGATACGGCCTTGCCCGCCTGGCGCATCTGGACCGGGCCACCGGCCGCGTCATACGCCGCTACGAACGCGACCGGCCCGGCGAGCTGGTGCATGTCGACATCAAGAAGCTCGGCAACATTCCCGACGGCGGCGGCCACAAGGTCCTGGGCCGCCAAGCAGGCCGCAAGAAGCGTTCCGGCGCCGGCTACAGCTACCTGCACACCGCTGTCGATGACCACTCCCGCCTGGCCTACAGCGAGATCCATGCAGACGAGAGGAAGGAGACCGCCGTCGCCTTCTGGGAGCGGGCGCAGTCGTTCTTCGCCTCCATCGGAGTCACCGTCGAGCGCGTGCTGACCGACAACGGCTCCTGCTACAAGTCCCGTCTGTGGCGTGATGCCCTGACCGCAGCCGGGATCACGCACAAGCGCACGCGCGCCTACCGGCCGCAAACGAACGGCAAGGTCGAGCGGTTCAACCGCACTCTGCTCGACGAGTGGGCCTACGCCCGCCCCTACCGATCAGAGCAGGAACGACGCGACGCCTTCCTCGGCTGGCTGCACACCTACAATCACCACCGCGGACACACCGCGCTCAAGGGCCAGCCACCCGCCAGCCGTGTTCCTAACCTCTCAGGGCAATACACCTAGCGCTTCGCGGGGGGTGGCTCGGGTTGTTGCGCGACTGGCCGGGTGTGGGGGCTCGTCGCGCAGTTCCCCGCGCCGCAGTCGCCCCTACGCCGCAGTCGGCCCTACGCCGGTGCCGACCTACGGCGGAGTCTTCCCGCGGGGCGCAGCAGGAGCGAGAGGGACGCGGCCGAGACGACCGTCGCGCCGATCAGGTTGACCAGGATGCTGCCCGCGCCCAGCGCGCTGTGCGTCACGAACGCGCCGAACAGGGCTCCGGCGACGCCCGTCGCCATGACCAGGGAGCGGGCCGGCAGGCGGTGGGCCAGCCGGTGCGCCGCCGCCGCGGCCAGGACGAGACCGAGCAACGCGGAACCGAGTGCTTCCAGCAACATCATTCGGGGTCCCTCCCACACGGTCACGCTGCGCATTGCGGTCGTAGCCCGTCATACCCGTGACCTGCGGAATGCAACCCTCCTCCGTGGGTGACTTGTGCTCCATATGTGGAGAAAAAATCTTGCGGAGCTCTGTCCGTACGACGAGAAGGGCCCGGCGACTTCACGTCGCCGGGCCCTTCTCGTATGCGTCCGCCTACAGCGCGCCGAAGCCCACCTTGCGCGGGGCCGGCTCGCCGAGCTCCACGTAGGCCAGGCGTTCCGCCGGGACCAGGATCTTGCGGCCGTGCTCGTCCGTGAGGCTCAGCAGCTGCGACTTTCCGGCCAGTGCCTCGGCCACCACGCGCTCGACCTCCTCGGCACTCTGACCGCTCTCCAGAACGATCTCGCGGGGCGCGTGCTGCACGCCGATCTTGACCTCCACGGCTATGTCCCTCCGACGGTCAGTGAAGTGCGCGACCTTGCGCGCCGTACCCAGCACACATTAGCCCGGTGAGGGGACGTTCACGCTCCGCGCAAGAACGCCAGGAGCGAACAGCGGGCGGGAACAAAGTGTCGGGTCAGTGGTGATCGATGCCGTGCAGCGGGAAGCCGGCGATCCCCCGCCACGCCAGGGACGTCAGCAGCTGGACCGCCTGATCGCGCGGCACGCTGCGGTCGCTGTGCAACCAGGAGCGGGCCACGACCTGCGCGAGACCGCCCAGGCCCGAGGCCAGCAGCATCGACTCCGCGCGCGAGAGGCCGGTGTCCTCGGCGATGACGTCGCAGATCGCCTCGGCGCACTCGTTCGTGACCTTGTCGACGCGCTCGCGCACGGCGGGCTCGTTGGTCAGGTCCGACTCGAAGACCAGACGGAACGCGCCGCCGTCGTCCTCGACGTACGCGAAATAGGCGTCCATGGTCGCCCGCACGCGCTGCTTGTTGTCGCTCGTCGACGCGAGCGCGTGCCGGACGGACTGGATCAGGGACTCGCAGTGCTGGTCCAGCAGTGCGAGATACAGGTCGAGCTTGCCCGGGAAGTGCTGGTAGAGCACCGGCTTGCTGACCCCGGCGCGCTCGGCGATGTCGTCCATCGCGGCCGAGTGGTAGCCCTGCGCCACGAAGACTTCCTGTGCGGCGCCCAGCAACTGATTCCGTCGGGCACGGCGCGGCAGGCGCGTACCTCGAGGGCGTGCCGCCTCTGTCTGCTCGATGGCTGTCACGCCGCCTCCCAAAACTCGTCCACTCGCGGTGTGCGCCGCGCCGCCATCGTACTTTTCGGTAACCGTGGTGTGCGCGGTGGGAGCGCAGAATTTCACGTACCGGACGGCGGCGAAAGCCCCGCGAAGGTTTCAAAGGGGTACTTAGCGGGCAACGCCTGTCGCGCTCCCGCTCGGTGCTGGAGCCCGGGGCGTCACCGATAGTCCTCCTCGTCGATCTGTACGACGCGGGCCTGTTCGATGAGGTCGGCCTCGTCGGCCTGGCCTGTGTCGACGTCGGTCAACGGGTCGTCGCGGTCCTGGGAGACGGCCGTCTGCTGCTCGGCGGCGTCGCCCTCGGGGGCCTCGACGTCGAGTTCGACGTCACCGCCGCTGTCCTCGAAGGTGTCGGGGTCGCTGGGGTCGTAGGGCATTGCGGGCTCCCTTCCTAGAACGTCCCTGACTGATGCAGGGGGCCACATGCGGGTGCCCTGCGTACGAGCCTAGGAGACACACGATCTGGACGCTATGCGATGTGCGTGGACTCTGTGACGGCGAACACATGAACCACTGCGTGATCGTCTCGTAACATTGCCGCATGTCTTCGACCGAGTTGCCGTCCGTACCGGCCGCCAATGTGCTCCCGAGGGTGACGCCCGTCAGGGTGGCGGAAGGTGAGCGGCTCAGGTCGGTGGGGCTGCCGGGGATCACGCTGTCGGTCCGTTCGAGACCGCCCGCGCGCGAGGGTCTGCCCCCCGCGCTCTACGTCCACGGCCTCGGCGGTTCCTCGCAGAACTGGTCGGCGCTGATGCTGGAGCTCGAGGGTGTTCTCGATGGCGAGGCCGTCGACCTGCCCGGTTTCGGGGACTCGCCGCCGCCGGACGACGGCGACTACTCGATCACCGCACACGCACGTGCGGTGATTCGTTTTCTGGACGCTTCCGGCCGCGGCCCGGTTCACCTCTTCGGCAACTCCCTCGGCGGCGCGGTCTCCACGCGCGTGGCCGCGGTCCGCCCCGACCTCGTGCGGACGCTGACGCTCGTGTCGCCGGCGCTCCCCGAGATCCGTGTGCAGCGCAGCGCGGTGCCCACGGCGCTCCTCGCGGTGCCGGGCGTGGCCGCGCTGTTCACCCGGCTCAGCCGCGACTGGACGGCCGAGCAGCGCGTCCGCGGCGTCACGGCGCTCTGCTACGGCGATCCCACGCGGGTGTCCCCGGAGGGGTTCCGGCACGCCGTCGAGGAGATGGAGCGACGGCAGCAACTCCCGTACTTCTGGGACGCGATGACACGGTCCGCGCGCGGGCTGGTCAACGCGTACACGCTCGGCGGGCAGCACGCACTGTGGCGCCAGGCCGAGCGGGTCCTCGCGCCGACCCTGCTCGTCTACGGCGGCCGCGACCAGCTCGTCGGCTATCGCATGGCCCAGAAGGCGACCCGGGCCTTCCGTGACTCCCGGCTGCTGACCCTGCCGGAGGCGGGGCATGTGGCGATGATGGAGTATCCGGACACGGTGTCCCGGGCGTTCCGGGAGTTCCTGGCGGACACGGAGGGCTCCGACGGCGGGGGCGGGGCCGTGGGCCCGTCCGGTGGTGGGGCGTCTGTGGATGCCGGTGCGTCCGACAGTGCGGCCGAGACCGCGAGCGCGGGGAGCTGAGGGGCGGGGTGGGACGACACAGTCGCCGCCGCGGGCCCGCTCCCAAGAGCGACCCCGCGGACATGACCGCAAGACAAGAGGGCCGGGAGGCCGAGGCTGCTCCGCCGCGGCAGGGGGTGCGGGCGCCGGGCGGGCCCCCGGTGTACGGGGATCCGGTCTACCGGGAGGCCCCACAGGGGGCTCGGCGGTTCCCGGACGGGGCGCCCGCGCAGGGGGCGCCCGGGTCCGCCGACGGGACTCCGGCGCGGGGGGTGCCGCGGTTCGGGGGCGGGACGCCTGCGCGGGGGGTTCCGCGCTCGGCTGACGGGACACCGGCTCATGGTGTGCCGAGGCTCGCCGACGGTACGCCCGCGCAGGGTGTGCCGCGTCTCCCCGACGGCACTCCTTCGCGTGGCATGCCCCGTTTCCCCGACGGCACCCCTGCCCACGGCACGACCAGGTTCTCCGACGGCACCCCCGCGCACGGCACCCCCCGGGTCCGTGGCGGTCACCCCGAGCAGCGTGAAGCAGGCGGTGCATGGGGTGAGTTGGGGGCGCACGGCATGGCTGGTGCGTCCGGCGTCGCGATACCGCGGCAGCGGCAGGCGCCTCCCGGAGGACCCCGGCAGACAGGGGCGGGGAGCCCTCGGCAGGAGTATCTCGACGCCTTCGGGGACCAGGACGTCTTCGCGCCGCGTTCTCCTCGGGGACCGGCCGACCCGTACGCCTCCGTCACCGACTGGCGGACCGTGCCGCAGCCTCGTACCGATGTCGACGACGTCGACGACGACGAGCCGCCCAGCGGTGAGCCCACGCAGCAGAAGGGCGGCAAGGGGCGGGCCTTCACCGGCATCGCGGCGGCCGCCGTCACCACCGTGCTGGCCATCGTCGTCGCGGGTCAGGTCGCCGATGGGCGGGACGACGCCGTACGGTCGCAGTCGGCCACCGACCAGGCGCGGGACGCCCGGGATTCGGCCTCGCGCTCGGACGGGCGGCCGACGCCGTCCTCGTCGGCGAGGGTGGCCACGCTGACGTACGAGCAGAAGATGGACAAGAGGTACGCGCTCAGCGCGAAGCTCGACGGGTCGGGGAAGTTCGACGCGGTCAAGGGCATCGTCAAGGCGCCCGGTACGGGGCAGAAGTTCACCTACCGGGTCGATGTCGAGCAGGGGCTCGGGCTGGATGGCGAACTGTTCGCCGAGGCCGTGCACAAGACGCTCAACGACGACCGGAGCTGGGCGCACAACGGGGCCCGCACCTTCGAGCGCGTCTACTCCGGGAAGCCCGACTTCGTGATCACGCTCGCCAGTCCGGGGACGACCGCGGAGTGGTGTGCGAAGTCCGGCCTGGACACGACCGTGGACAACGTGTCCTGCGATTCGGCCTCCACCGAGCGCGTGATGATCAATGCCTATCGGTGGGCTCAGGGGTCCCCGACCTACGGTGATCAAATTCACGCCTACCGGCAGATGCTGATCAATCACGAGGTCGGCCACCGGCTCGGCTACCACCACGTGACCTGCGACAAGAACGGCGAACTCGCCCCGGTCATGCAGCAGCAGACCAAGTTCCTGAACCACGACGGAATCACGTGCAAAGCCAACCCCTGGGCCTATCCCGGGAGTTGACGGGCGCCTCTTGTGCCGCGTTGACATGCGCAGAAAAGTCGTACATATTGCTGCGCATGTCGCCCCGTCACGCCTCCGTTCGCGCCGCCATCGAGCTGGCGCTCATCGGCGTGACCGCACTGTGCGTGGCCGACATTCACTGTCGCTGACGTCCGCCCTGAGGCGTTCGCGTCGCGATCTTTTTCCTTTCCCGTGACCTGGTCACGGTTTTTCGACGACCTGACGCCCGGGCAGACCTCTGTGCACTTTCGTCTCACCCCTTGTCTGCCTGTCTCACCATTCGAGAGGTCGTCTCCGATGCGTCAACCGTCCGTCATAGCGCGCCGCGTGGCCGCGGTGTCCGTAAGCCTGGTTCTGGCGGCGGGCGCCGCCGCCTGCGGGCCGGACGACAACGATGCCAAGGGCTCCGGTGGTGACTCCACGCCCCACAAGGGCGGCACCCTGACGGTCCTGAACTCCAACCCGCAGCAGGACTTCGACCCGGCCCGTCTCTACACCTCCGGCGGCGGCAACGTCCCGTCCCTGGTGTTCCGTACGCTCACCACCCGCAACCGTGAGAACGGCGAGGCCGGTGCCGAGGTCGTCCCGGACCTCGCGACCGACACGGGGCGCCCCAGCAAGGACGCGACCGTGTGGACGTACACCCTGAAGAAGGGCCTGAAGTACGAGGACGGCGCCGCGATCACGTCCGCCGACATCAAGTACGGCATCGAGCGGTCCTTCGCCCCCGAGCTCTCCGGTGGCGCCCCCTATCTGCGGGACTGGCTGGTCGGTGCCGCCGACTACCAGGGGCCGTACAAGGACAAGGGCGGGCTCGACGCGATCGAGACGCCGGACGAGCGGACCATCGTCTTCCATCTGAACAAGCCCGAGGGCGAGTTCCCGTACCTGGCCACACAGACGCAGTTCACGCCGGTGCCCAAGGTCAAGGACACCGGGACGAAGTACGAGGAGCACCCGGTCTCGTCCGGCCCGTACAAGGTCGTCAAGAACGAGAACGACGGTGAGCACCTCGTCCTGGAGCGCAACACGTACTGGTCCGCCTCGACGGACGCCGAGCGCAAGGCCTACCCGGACAAGGTCGACGTACGGTCCGGGCTCGACTCCTCCGTGATCAACCAGCGGCTGTCTTCGTCCCAGGGGGCGGATTCGACCGCGGTCACCACGGACACCAACCTCGGGCCGGCCGAGCTCGCCAAGGTGACGGGCGACAAGGAGCTGGCCGCTCGCGTCGGCACCGGTCACTTCGGCTACACGAACTACATAGCGTTCAACCCGACGGTCAAGCCGTTCGACAACGCCAAGGTGCGGCAGGCGATCTCGTACGCCATTGACCGGTCGTCCGTGGTGAACGCGGCCGGTGGGTCGTCCCTCGCCGAGCCCGCGACCACCTTCCTGCCGAACCAGAAGTCCTTCGGCTACGAGCCCTACGACCTGTTCCCGGCGGGTGACGCCGGCGACGCGGCGAAGGCCAAGGAGCTGCTGAAGGAGGCCGGTCACGCGAACGGGCTCACCATCACGCTGACCCACTCCAACGCCAAGGACTTCGAGACCAGCCCGGAGATCGCGACCGCGATCCAGGACGCGCTCAAGAAGGCCGGCATCACGGTCAAGCTGCAGGGCCTGGAGGACAACGACTACTCCGACAAGATCCACAATGTGAAGACGGAGCCCGGCTTCTTCCTCGCCCACTGGGGTGCGGACTGGCCGTCCGGCGGTCCCTTCCTCGCCCCGATCTTCGATGGCCGACAGATCGTGAAGGACGGCGCGAACTTCAACACGGGCCTGTTGAACGACAAGTCGGTCAATGCCGAGATTGACTCGATCAACAAGTTGACCGACCTTGACGCTGCCGCCAAGCGGTGGGGTGCACTGGACAAGAAGATCGGCGAGCAGGCGCTGACCGTGCCGCTGTTCCACCCCGTCTACAAGCGTCTGGTGGGCAAGGACATCAAGAACGTCGTCATCAGCGACTGGACCGGGGTGCTGGACATCTCGCAGGTCGCGGTGAAGTAGCGCCGTGAGCGAGGCACTTGTCGCCACCCAGGCCCCCGAGGCGTCCGTCTCGGGGGCCTCGGGGGCCCGTCAGTTCTGGCGGCGGCTGCGGACGCAGCGCGCCGCCCTCGTCGCGGCTGCCGTCGTCGCGCTGCTCGTCCTGGTCGCGCTCGCGGCGCCGCTGCTGACCGCGCTCGAGGGCCAGGACCCGACCACCTACCACCCTTCCCTGGTCGACTCCGCGCGCGGTGGCGTGCCCGTCGGCTCCTTCGGGGGCGCCGGCGGCGACCACTGGCTCGGCGTCGAACCGCAGACCGGGCGCGACATGTTCGCGCGGCTCGTCTACGGCGCTCGTGTCTCCCTGGGTGTCGCGCTGGCCGCGACCGTCGTGCAGGTGTTGATCGGCGTCCTGGTGGGCGTGACGTCCGCACTCGGCAGTCAATGGGTTGATCAACTGTTGAGCCGGCTCACCGACATCATCGTCGCCCTGCCCCTCATGATCATGGCGCTGGCCCTGCTCGCGATCGTGCCGTCGGACTTCCCGCGGCCCGTCCTGGTCGCCCTCGTCATCGGCCTCATCGCCTGGGGCAACATCGCGAAGATCACGCGCGCGCAGACCCTCACCCTCAAGGGGCTCGACTACGTCTCCGCGGCCCGGCTCAGCGGCTGGAGCACCTGGCGGATCGCCCGCCGCGAGCTCCTTCCCGGCCTCGCCGCGCCGGTCATCACCTACGCGGCGCTCCTCGTCCCGATCAACATCACTGTCGAGGCCGCGCTGTCCTTCCTCGGTGTCGGAGTGAAACCCCCGACGCCGTCGTGGGGACAGATGCTGACCGCCGCCGACGTCTGGTACCAGGCGGCCCCGCAGTACCTGCTGCTGCCCGCGGGCGCGCTCTTCGTGACCGTGCTGGCCCTCACCGTCCTCGGCGACGGCGTCCGCACGGCGCTCGACCCGCGCGCGGCCTCACGTCTGCGCGTCGGAACGGGCCGCAAGAGGGAGGCCAAGGCATGAGCGGCTTCACCGGTTTCGTGCTGCGCCGCCTCCTCGGCGCCCTGGTCACCCTGCTCGCCATCTCGGTGATCGTCTACGTCGTCTTCTACGTCACCCCCGGCAACGTCGCCCAGATCACCTGCGGCCCGCGCTGCTCGCCCGCCCAGGTGCAGCAGGTCGCCGACCAACTGCACCTGAACGACCCGCTCTACACGCAGTACGGGCACTTCCTGCAGAGCCTCGTCGCCGGCCAGGACTACTCGACCGGCACGTCCGTGGAGCACTGCTCGGCGCCCTGCCTCGGGCTGTCGTACCAGAGCGACCAGCAGGTCACCCAGCTGATCCTGGCCAAGCTGCCGGTCAGCCTGTCGCTGGTCTTCGGCGCGATGGTGCTCTGGCTGATCCTCGGTGTCGGCACCGGCGTGCTGTCCGCGTGGCGGCGCGGCCGGCTCACCGAGCGCGTCCTGACCGGCATCACGCTCGCGGGTGTGGCCACGCCGGTCTTCGTGATCGGTCTGGTTCTGATGATCGTCGTCTGCGGGCAGCTGCAACTGCTGCCGTTCCCGCAGTACGTGAAACTCACCGACGACCCCGAGCAGTGGGCGTGGAACCTGCTGCTGCCCTGGCTGTCGCTGGCCCTCATCGAGGCGGCCGCGTTCGCCCGCCTCACGCGCGCGTCGATGCTGGAGACGCTGGCCGAGGACCACATCCGCACCTTCCGCGCGTACGGCGTGGGGGAGCGGTCGATCATCGGGCGGCACGCGTTGCGCGGGGCGCTCGCGCCGGTCATCGCGCTCAACGCCAACAACTTCGGCGGCGCGGTCGGCGGCGCGGTGCTCACCGAGACGCTCTTCGGACTGCCGGGCATCGGTCAGGAGCTCGTCCACGCCGTCAAGGTGGTCGACCTGCCGGTCGTCGTCGGCATGGTCCTGGTCGTCGGCTTCTTCGTGGTCCTCGCCAACGCCGTCGCGGACGTGCTGTACGCGGTGGCCGACCGACGGGTGGTGCTCGCATGAGTCTGGTGGACGTCAGGGACCTGACGGTCGAGTTCGGCGAGCTGCGGGCCGTCGACGGACTCTCCTTCCGCCTTGAGAAGGGCGCCGCCCTCGCCCTGGTGGGTGAGTCCGGCTCCGGCAAGTCCACGGTCGCGTCCGCGCTGCTGGGGCTGCATCGCGGCACGGGCGCGAAGGTCGGCGGTGCGATCGAGGTCGCCGGCATCGACGTACAGGCGGTATCGGACGAGGCGCTGCGGCGGCTGCGGGGCGGGAAGGCCGCGATGGTCTTCCAGGACCCCCTGTCGTCCCTCGACCCGTACTACGCGATCGGCGACCAGATCGCCGAGGTGTACCGCGTGCACGCGCGCGTGTCGCGCCGAGCCGCACGCGCGCGTGGGGTGGAGGTGCTGGACAGGGTGGGAATCGCGGACGCGCCGCGCCGGTCCCGGTCCCGTCCGCACGAGTTCAGCGGCGGCATGCGCCAGCGCGCGCTCATCGCCATGGCGCTGGCCTGCGAGCCGGACCTCCTGATCGCCGACGAGCCGACCACCGCCCTCGACGTCACCGTCCAGGCCCAGATCCTCGACCTGCTGCACACGCTGCGCGAGGAGACCGGCATGGGGCTGCTGCTCGTCACGCACGACGTGGGCGTGGCGGCCGAGAGCGTCGACGAGGTGCTGGTGATGCGGCACGGGCGCGTGGTCGAGCACGGAGCGGTGAGGGATGTGCTGGGGGCGCCTTCGCAGGCGTACACGCGGGAGCTGCTGGGGGCGGTGCCGCGGGTGGAAGCGCGGCGGCGCGCGGCGGCAGGAGTACCGGCTGCCAGGACGGGCTCGACGGCAGCCGCCGTGCCGTCTCCCGAGGGTCCCGCAAAGCCGTCGAGCGGTCCCGGAACCGCCTCGGGCGGGTCCTCGCCGACGGCTGCCGGGCCGCACTCCGACGCGGACCCCGAACCGCCGGGCCCGCCCTCCGGGGCGCTGTCGAAGCCCGCCTCCGAGACGCCTGCGCGGCCCACCGACGTCGTCCTCGAAGCGCGCGGCCTCCGCCGTGAGTTCGGCCGCGGCAAGCGGGCGTTCGTCGCCGTGGACGACGTGTCGCTGACGATCCGTCGCGGGGAGACCCTCGGCATCGTCGGTGAGAGCGGCAGCGGCAAGACGACGCTCGGGCGCATGCTGGTCGGGCTGCTGGAGCCGACGGCGGGGGAGATCGAGCCGGGCGGCGGGGTGCGCCCGGACGTGCAGATGGTCTTCCAGGACCCCGTCTCCTCCCTCAACCCCCGCCGCAGCGTGGGCGAGTCGATCGCCGACCCGCTCCGCGCGCGGGGCGAGAAGGACGAGACACGCATCAAGGGGCGCGTGCGGGAACTGCTGGAGCGCGTGGGGCTCGAAGGGGCGCACTACGACCGCTATCCGCACGAGTTCAGCGGCGGACAGCGCCAGCGCGTGGGCATCGCGCGGGCGCTCGCGGCCGACCCGCGCGTCATCGTGTGCGACGAACCGGTCTCCGCGCTCGATGTGACGACCCAGGCCCAGGTGATCGCCCTGCTCGGCGAGTTGCAGCGCGAACTCGGGCTCGCTCTCGTTTTCGTCGCCCACGACCTCGCCGTGGTACGGCAGGTCAGCGACCGGGTCGCGGTGATGCGCCGCGGCCGGATCGTCGAGTCGGGACCCGCAGACGAGGTGTACGACAACGCCCGGGACCCGTACACCAAGCAGCTCCTGGCCGCCGTACCGGCGCTCGATCCCGAGGTGGCCGCGCGGCGCAGAGCGGCACGGAGGGAACTGGCCACTGCCTGACGTAACGTAACTGCTTGATCTCTTAGCGCGAGCGAACGCGGCCCGCACGGGAAAGTTACGACCGTTCACCCCTTCTGGTGGCGCGATGGACAACCGTCCGTCGCGCCACCGTCATGTCCGCATACGTTCGTCCCGCTGTGAGCCGCCGGACCAACGGCGGCTCCCCTTACGGGAGATCGGGGGTGCGCTCGTGCGCATCGGACTGCTTACGGAGGGTGGCTATCCGTATGTGAGCGGTGACGCCAGGCTCTGGTGCGACCGGCTCGTGCGCGGGCTCGGGCAGCACGAGTTCGACATCTACGCGCTCAGCCGCAGCGAGCGCCAGGAGGACGAGGGCTGGGTCCCGCTTCCCTCGCAGGTCAGCCGGGTGCGTACGGCGCCACTGTGGACGGCCGAGGACGACGGCGTCGGGTACGGCCGCCGTGCGCGCCGGCGGTTCGCCGAGTGCTACGGCGAGTTGGCGGCCGTACTCTGCGCGGGCCCCTCCGAGGAGCCGTCGGCCCTTGAGGCGGACCGTTTCGGCAGCGCGCTGTACGGTCTCGCCGAACTGGCCCGCGACGAGGGCGGGCTGGTGGGCGCGCTGCGCTCCGAGGCCGCCGTGCGCGCCCTCGAGCACGCCTGTCGGGCGCCGGGCGTCGCACGCACGGCCCGCGAGGCGCGCGTACCCGATCTGCTCGCCGTGGCCGCCCACCTGGAACGCGCGCTGCGCCCCCTGTCCCTCGACTGGTACGAGGACGACGGGCTCGGCTCGGTCGACCTGTGCCACGCGGCCTCCGGCGGCCCGGCCGCGCTGCCCGGACTGCTCGCCCGCCATTTCTCCGACGTCCCCCTGCTGGTGACCGAGTACGGGGTGCGGTTGCGGACGCACTACCTGTCCGCCACGGAGGCCTCGCCGTCGGTGCGGTCGCTGCTCGCCGCCTTCCACGGCCGGCTCGCCGCCGAGATCTACGGCCGCGCCGCGCTCGTCACCCCCGGCAACACACACGCCCGTCGCTGGCAGGAGCGCTGCGGTGCCGACCGGGACAAGATCCGCACGGTCTATCCGGGCATGGACGCCGCCCGCTTCGCGGAGGTCGGCGAGTCCCCGGAGAGCGCGGATCCCGACACTCTGGTCTGGGTCGGCCGCATCGAACCGACCAAGGACCTCATCTCCCTCCTGCACGCCTTGGCGGAGATCCGCAAGGAGGAGCCCAAGACCCGGCTGCGGATCATCGGAGCGCCCGCCGGTCCCGAGGGCACGGCCTACCTGGGCCACTGCAAGGCGCTGGCCGCGCAACTCTTCCCGGACGAGGCGGACGGCCTGCACGCCGTCGGTGACAACCCGGTCTCCTTCGGGGAGATCGGCGGCCCGGAGGTGCCGGCCCTCGCCGACGCGTACGCCTCGGGCGCCGTGACCGTCCTGTCCAGTGTCGTCGAGGGCTTCCCGATCAGCCTGGTGGAGGCCATGTTCTGCGGCCGCGCGACCGTGTCCACGGACGTGGGCGCGGTGGTGGAGGCCATCGGCGGGACCGGACTCGTCGTCCCCCCGCGCAACCCGCGGGCGCTCGCCGAGGCGTGCGTGACCCTGTTGCGCGATCCCGAGCGCCGTGCGCGCCTGGGCGCCGCGGCACGCGCGCGGGCGCTCGAGCTGTTCACCGTCGAGCAGAACATCACGGCATTTCACGGCATTTACCTGGAGATCGTCTCGCGACACCCGGTCCGCCGGGTCGTCCTCGACACCACCGGGGAACCGCTTCCGTTCGCCGTCCCCGCCGAGGCCCACATGCCCGGCCGCTGGACGGACTCCGGGCCACGGGTCGTCGCCCGCGGCGGCCCCGGCTGGGCGGCAGGCCCTCCGGTGCGCGCCAACACCCCGCTGCCCGCCACGGAGGGAGCGCGATGAGCGACCTCGGCGAACTGGACCGTCCCGGCACTCCGGCCGGCCCCGGCCCGTGGGACACACGCTCGGAGGAGTGGCTGGTGGGGGACGGCGACGAAGGCGAGGACGCTGACGCCGACGGCACCGAAACCGTCGTAGCCACCGCGGACGAGGACAGCACGATCCCCCGCGCCCCCGAGGCGACCCCGGCCCGAAGCCGGCCCCCCGCACCCCGCCGCACCGCCGGGGACCCCGTGAAGACCCTGATCCACCGCCATCGCGAGCTGTGCGAACGAGCCGTGGATCCCTTGGAGATCGCGGCAGGCCTGGAGGCACACGGCGTCACCGACCGCACCGCGACCCGCTTCCGCCACCGGGACGTCTTCTCCCTCGCCGAGGAGATGTACGCGCGCGTGTCGAGAGACGGCGAACCCGCCGCACCCGCCACCCCCTCCGACGCCCCCCGAGCAAGCGCCGACTGGATCCTGCTCACCCTCCTGCCGGGCGCACTGTGCGCCGCGACAGTGGCCGGACTCCGCCTCACCGACGGTCAGCCCCGTCTGGCCGCGGCCCTCGTGGGCACGCTCGCCGTGGCTCTGGCGCTGCGCGCGGCACTCACCCGCGGCCCCCTGAGCACCACCCACCACTCACCACCCCGCACCCTCACCCTGACCTGCTGGCTGATCGCCTACGCCCTCCTGGGCGACGGCCTCCTCCAAGCAGCCGTCACCGGCGGCCCCGACGCCCTCCCCACCGGCGCCCCCGACGGCCCCTGGCCGCTGACGACCGCCCCCGTCCTGGCCCTCACGCTGTCCTGCGCCCCCGCGGCCTGGACCGCCCACCTCTTCACGACCAGAGCCCGCCGCAAACTCACGCTCAGCCGGGGCCTGGAGGACTTCACCGCCTCCGTACTGCCGCTGCTGTTCGGCGTGTTCGCCCTGTACCTGTGCGCCCTGACGGTCCTGCTGATCCCGACCTCGGCAGTCCTGGGCGAACCCGCCCGCTACGCCCACACCCTCACCCTGGGCGCCCTCCTCTTCCTTTCCCGTCTCCTCGCCATCCACGGCTTCACCCACGCCCCGCCACTCGTCCTGACCGCCACGGCCCTGACGGAACTGACCGCCATCGCCTCGGTCTTCACCGCCCGCCTCCCGGGCTGCGACTTCCTGGGCGCCCCGATCGAGACCCTCGCCGCGGCATGGGGCCCGGGCGGCGTCCCGGCACTCGCCTGCGCGGCGGGAGCACTCACCCTCCTGCTGCACGCGACCCGCAGGCTGACGAGGGCCTCGGCCCACGCCCCCACGGACCAGCAGTGGTGAGGCAACGGGGCGTGAACCCCGCAACGCATGACGAAGCAGTACGGCGCCCCGCGCGCCCCCACTCACCCCAGCAGGCCGGCGCAGGCATCTCGCCCCTTTGCCGGCGGCACACCGTCCTGACAGGAGAGCACCACATGAACACCTCCCGACCCGAAGGCCCGGCGACGGGAGCCGCACGATGAGGGTCCTGATGATCGGAGCCAACGGCTACCTCGGCCGTTTCGTCGCCGACCGCCTGCTCGCCGACCCGGCCGTCCAGCTCACCGCCCTCGGCCGCGGCGACGACGCCGACGTCCGCTTCGACCTCGCGTCCGGCAGCCCCGGAGCACTCACCCGCTTCCTCGACGCGGTCCACCCCGGCGTGGTCATCAACTGCGCGGGCGCCACCCGCGGCGGCGCCCGTGAACTCGCCCGCCACAACACCGTCGCCGTGGCCACCGTCTGCGAGGCCCTGCGGCGCAGCGGCTGCGGGGCTCGGCTGGTCCAGATCGGCTGCGGCGCCGAGTACGGCCCGAGCCAGCCCGGCTCCTCCACCGCCGAGGACGCGGTCCCCCGCCCCGGTGGCCCGTACGGCGTCAGCAAGCTCGCCGCCACCGAACTGGTCCTGGGCTCCGGCCTGGACGCGGTCGTGCTCCGCGTCTTCTCGCCGGCAGGCCCCGGCACTCCCGCGGGATCCCCGCTCGGCCGCCTCGCCGAGGCCATGCGCCGCGCCATGCAGTCCGGTGACGGCGAACTCAAGCTCGGCGGCCTGGGCGCCCAACGGGACTTCATCGATGTCCGCGACGTCGCCCGCGCCGTCCACGCCGCCAGCCTCTCCGCCGCGCAGGGCGTCATCAACATCGGCTCCGGTCGTGCCGTCCGCCTCCGTGACGCCGCCGCCGTCCTGGCCCGCGTGGCCGGATACGGGGGCGCCCTCCACGAACTCGACGGACCTCCCGGCCCACTCCGGGCATCCATCGGCCATCCCCGCTCCGAACCGGACCATGCCGCTCCGGCCGCGTACCCGTACCCGGACGGCTGCGGCAGCTGGCAGCAGGCCGATGTGCGCACCGCACGCGACCGGCTTGGCTGGCGCCCCCGGATCAACCTCGAAGAGTCCCTCGCCGACATCTGGATGGAGGCGGCATGCCGCATCTGACCAGCACGAAAAAGGCGGCGTCCGGTACCGGGCTCCATACCGGCGTCGGTGTCCCCGGCTTCGCCCACCCCCTCGTCGCCCCCGCCGAATGGGCCGAACTCACCCGCCCGGGCACGCCCGTGCACTGGGTCGTCCTCAACGTCGCCGACGGCCCCGGCAGCCGCCCCGACCCGCACTGTCTGGAGGCGGCCGGCCGGCTGCGCAACGCGGGCGTCCGGGTCCTCGGCCACATCGACGCGACCTACGGAGCGCGGAGCTTCGGCGAGATGATCTCCGACGCGCACCGCTACATCGACTGGTACAAGGCCGACGGCTTCCTCCTCGACCGCTGCCCGACCGAGCGCGCCACGCTCCCCGAGATCCGCCGCACGGTCACCACGCTCCGCGCGATCCGCGACGACGCCCATGTCGTCCTCGGCCATGGCACCCATCCGCACCCCGGCTACGCGGAGAGCGCCGACCAGTTGGTCACCTTCTCCGGCGCGTGGAGCGACTACCGCTGGTCGCAGGTGGCCGAGTGGACCGCCGACTATCCGCCCGAGCGCTTCTGCCATCTCGTCCACGGGGTGCCGGGCGGCCATCTCGACGAGGCGCTGCGCATCGCCCGTTGGCAGGGCGCCTCGACCATCTACTTCACGGACCGCACGGACCGGCACGGCCGCACCGACCCCTGGGAGGCCATGCCCGGCTACTGGGACGAAATCGTCTCGCGGATCGGAACAGGTGTCTCGGAATGAAGAAGGCCATGGCAGTGTTACGGGGAGAACAACCGTAGTGATTGACCGACCAACGGAGTCCCCGTGTCGCTGCCACCCCTGGTCGAGCCCGCTTCCGAGCTCACCGTAGACGAGGTCCGCAGGTACTCCCGCCACCTGATCATCCCCGACGTCGGGATGGACGGGCAGAAGCGGCTGAAGAACGCCAAGGTGCTGTGTGTGGGCGCCGGCGGCCTGGGCTCGCCGGCGCTGATGTACCTGGCCGCGGCGGGCGTGGGCACGCTCGGCATCGTGGAGTTCGACGAGGTCGACGAGTCGAACCTGCAGCGCCAGATCATCCACAGCCAGGCCGACATCGGCCGCTCCAAGGCCGAGTCCGCGCGCGACTCCGTCCTCGGCATCAACCCGTACGTGAACGTGATCCTTCACGAAGAGCGGCTCGAGGCCGAGAACGTGATGGAGATCTTCAGCCAGTACGACCTGATCGTCGACGGTACCGACAACTTCGCGACCCGCTACCTCGTCAACGACGCGGCCGTGCTGCTGAACAAGCCGTACGTATGGGGCTCGATCTACCGCTTCGACGGCCAGGCCTCGGTCTTCTGGGCCGAGCACGGCCCGTGCTACCGCTGCCTCTACCCGGAGCCCCCGCCCCCGGGCATGGTCCCCTCCTGCGCCGAGGGCGGCGTCCTGGGCGTGCTGTGCGCGTCCATCGGCTCCATCCAGGTCAACGAGGCCATCAAGCTCCTCGCGGGCATCGGCGAGCCGCTCGTCGGCCGCCTGATGATCTACGACGCCTTGGAGATGCAGTACCGCCAGGTCAAGGTCCGCAAGGACCCGAACTGCGCGGTCTGCGGCGAGAACCCGACCGTCACCGAGCTCATCGACTACGAGGCCTTCTGCGGCGTCGTCTCCGAGGAGGCCCAGGAGGCGGCCGCCGGCTCGACGATCACTCCCAAGCAGCTCAAGGAGTGGATCGACGACGGCGAGAACATCGAGATCATCGACGTCCGCGAGATCAACGAGTACGAGATCGTCTCCATCCCGGGCGCCAAGCTGATCCCGAAGAACGAGTTCCTCATGGGCACCGCCCTGGAGAGCCTCCCGCAGGACAAGAAGATCGTCCTGCACTGCAAGACGGGTGTCCGCAGTGCGGAAGTCCTCGCCGTGCTGAAGTCCGCGGGCTTCGCGGACGCCGTGCACGTCGGCGGCGGCGTGATCGGCTGGGTCCACCAGATCGAGCCCGACAAGCCGGTGTACTGACCGGACCTGCCGTGATCGGCGGGGGTTCCACGCACCACGGGTGCGGGGAACCCCCGCCGTCGTCATGAGCAGACCTTGCCGTCCTTCGGCACCGTGCCCTTGAGCAGATACGCGTTCACCGTGGAGTCGACGCAGTCGCTCCCGCTGCCGTACGCCCCGTGCCCCTCGCCCTTCCAGGTGAGCACCACACCGACGTCCTTGCCCAGTTCGTCCGCCATCTTCCGGGCGCCCTCGTACGGCGTCGCCGGGTCGCCGGTGTTGCCCACCACGAGGACCGGCGGCGCACCGGGAGCGCTCACCTCCGGGGTGTCCCACTGTCCGGTCACCGGCCAGTCGTGGCACCAGCCGGCCGTGTCCCAGCCCAGGAAGGCGCCGAAGACGGGCGAGAGCTTCTCGAACGTCGGCAGCAGCTTCTTCGTCTCCGCGGCGGTCGGCCGCTGCTTGTCGTCCAAGCACGATATGACCCGCTGCGAGTGGGTCGTCGTGCCGTAGTGGCCCGCGGTGTCCCGCTCGTTGTAGCCGTCGGCGAGCGTCAGCAGCTCCGAGCCGTCGCCCTGTTCCGCGGCCTCCAGCGCACTGGTCAGGGTGGGCCAGCTGGCCTTGCTGTACAGGGGGAGCACGATGCCGGTGACCGCGAGCGTCTGCGTCAGCTTCCGGTCGGAGCCGGTCGGCAGCGGATTCGCGTCGAGTTTCTTCAGCAGGTCGGCGATCTTCCGCGTGCCCTGCTCGGGGTCCTGGCCGGTCGACTTCAGATAGTCGTCGAGCGCCCGCTGGAAGCCCCGGGTCTGGTTCTCCGCGTGGCCCACCGTGTCGGCGCTCGGGTCGACGACCGCGTCGAGGATCAGCCGCCCGACGTTCTTCGGGAACAGGTGGGCGTAGACGCCGCCGAGTTCGGTGCCGTAGGAGATGCCGAAGTAGTGCATCTTCGTGTCGCCCAGCACCTGGCGCATGAGGTCCATGTCGCGGGCGGTGTCGGTGGTCGAGACGTGCGCCAGGAGCGCCCCGGCTGCCTTCTGGCAGCCCTTGCCGAAGGTGGTGGCGTCCTTGAAGTACGCCGCTTCCTCAGCCGCGGTGTCCGGCGTCGCGTCCACGCTCTCGGCGGACTGGATCTCCTTGTCGCCGCGACAGCGGACGCCCTCGCTGGCGGCGACCCCGCGCGGGTCCCAGCTCACCAGGTCGTACCGCTCGCGGAGCGTGGAGACCGTCGCGCCGTACAGCGGCATCATGGACACGCCCGAGCCGCCCGGGCCGCCGAAGTTGAACAGCAGCGAGCCGATGCGCTCGTCGCTGTCGCCGCGGGCCTTGGCGCGGATCAGCGCCAGACCGATCGTCCTGCCCTCCGGCTTCGCCCAGTCCAGCGGCGCCTTGAGCGTCGCGCACTGCCATTCGCTGCTCGGCGCGGGGGAGTCCGCCGTGCCCTTGCAGCCCTCCCAGTCGAGCTTCTGAGAGGTCAGCGAGGACGGCAGCGCGGCGGCCGCCTCGGTGTCGGAGGCACCCGACGACGGAGTGGACGTGTTCGTGCCCTCGTCGTTCTTGCCGTCGTCGGACGAGCCGCCGCTGCAGCCCCCCACCAGCAGTGCCGCGGCGGCGGCCAGGGCCGTCCACCGTACGAAACGCGTCATCGCAGTCCCCCCATGCAGGCCGTCCGCACTGTGCCGCGGATGGCGGTCATGCCATGGTAGGCGGCCCGCATCACAGCTACGCATGCCTGTGGATAACGCTCTGACCTGCTGATTTTCCGGAATCCTCGTGTCAGGGGCAGATCGTCCCGGCCGTCGGTACCTTCCCGTCCAGCAGATAGCCGTTCACCGCGCTGTGCACACACGTGTTCTCGCTGCCGTACGCGCCGTGCCCCTGCCCCTTGTACGTCAGCTCCACGCCCACGCCCTTGCCCAGCGCGTCCACCATCTTCCGTGCCCCCTCGTACGGTGTGGCCGGGTCGCCGGTGTTGCCGATGACAAGGATCGGCGCCGAGCCGGCCGCACTCACGTCGGGGTGCTCGGCGGCGCCCGCGACGGCCCAGTCGGTGCAGCTGACCATGCCCCATGCCAGGTAGTCGCCGAAGATGGGGGAGACGGACCGGAACTCCGGCAGCTTCCGCTCCACGTAGTCCTCGGTGTAACGGGGCTTGTCGTCGGCGCAGTTGATGGCGATGTTGGCCGCGCTGAGATTGCTGTACTCGCCGTCCTCGTTGCGCCCGTTCATGGAGTCGGCCAGCAGCATCAGCACCCGGCCGTCCCCGTCGTACGCCTGCTCCAGGCCCTCGGTGAGGTACTCCCAGAAGTCCTGCGAGTACAGCGACTGGGCGATTCCGCTGGTCGCCGCGGTCTGGGTCAGCTCGCGCAGGCCGACACCGGGGATCGGCGCGCTGTCGAGGTCCTTCAGCAGTTTGGCGATACGGGTCTTGACGTCCTGTGCGCTGTCGCCGATCGGGCAGTCCTCGGTCTGCGACACACAGTGCTCGGCGAAGTTGTCGAGCGCGCGCTGGAAGCCCTTGGTCTGCCCGAGGGAGCCCTCCTCCGAGTCCTCGGTCGGGTCGACGACCGCGTCGAAGACCGCGCGGCCCACCTTCCCGGGGAACAGATGGGCGTAGACGCCGCCGAGTTCGGTGCCGTAGGAGATGCCGAAGTAGTGCAGCTTTTCGTCGCCGAGGATCTGGCGCATCAGGTCCAGGTCGCGGGCCGCGTCGGTGGTGCGCACATGGGAGAGGACCTTCTCGGAGTTGTCCTCGCAGGCCGCGTTGAACTCCCTGGTGTCGTCCAGGAGCCTGGTGCGCTCGGCCGCGTCGTCAGGGGTCGCGTCCTGCTGGAAGTACGCGTCGAGCTGAAGGTCGTTGAGGCACTCCACGGGTTCGCTGCGGCCCACCCCGCGCGGATCGAAGCTCACCAGGTCGTAGCGGGTGCGCAGTTTCGCGTAGTCCTCGCCGAAGGCGGGCAGCGTGGTGACGCCCGAGCCGCCGGGGCCGCCGAAGTTGAAGATCAGGGAGCCGATCCGCTTGCTCTCGTCGCCGCTGGCCTTCGCCCGGATCAGCGCGAGCCCGATCTTGTCGCCCTTGGGCTTGTTCCAGTCGAGCGGCGCTTTCAGGGTGGCGCACTGCCACTTGTCGCCGTTCGGCAGAGGTGACGGGGCGTCACCACCACCCTCCGCCCCGTCCGGTGCCGGGCAGTCCTTCCAGCTCAGCTTCTGGGCTGTGACGTTCTGGTCCTCGGAGTCGTCGCCGCAGCCCGCCAGCAGATTGGACAGCAGGACGGCGGAGACGGTCAGGGCAGCGACGCGCAGGCGGGGAGGGTTCGGCATGATCCCATCCTGCGGTCGGCCACCTCGGGCCGCTCGGGGCACGGGCCGTACGAGGTACGCGCGTGCCGGTCGTCCGAGGCACGCGTACGTGGCTGACGTACGGCGTACGCGCGTGCCTACAGCGCGCCCTTGCGGGACAGGTGGTTGAAGGCCAGCCAGCCCGGCAGCACCGGAATCCACAGGGTCAGCAGCCGGAACAGCAGCACGGCCGGGGCGGCGACCTCACTCTCGAGGCCCACGGCGATGAGGCCGACGGTCAGGGTCGCCTCGACCGCGCCCACACCGCCCGGCGTCGGGGCCGCCGAGCCGAGCGCGTTGCCGGCGAGGAAGACGACGGCGACGCTGGCGATGCTGATCGAGGAGCCCTCGGTGCCGAAGGCCCGGATCGAGGCGTCCAGGCACATCACGAAGCAGGCGGTCAGCAGGAGCATGCCGCCGATGCCGGTGAGAAGCTTCTGCGGCCGCTGGAGCACGTCGAGCATGCGCGGGATGACGCCCGCGAAGAGCGACCGCACGCGCGTGACGACGAACTTCCGCAGGAACGGCACGGAGGTGACGACGAGCACGAGCACCGCCACCGTCAGCAGACCCGCGATGACCGTCCGGGACGGCGACAGCGACGGTGTCTTCTCGGTGCCGGTCAGATAGCCGAAGGACAGCAGCATCAGGATGTGGCAGCCGAGCCCGAACAGCTGCGAGGCGCCGACACTGGCCACCGCGAGCCCGGGCCGCACTCCCTGGCGTTGCAGGAAGCGCGTGTTGAGGGCGACACCGCCCACTGCGGCCGGCGCGACGATCTTCACGAACGACCCGGCGACCTGCGCCCCCACGGTCCGCGTGAACGGCACCCGCTCGGGCACGAACCCCAGCAGCGACATCGCCGCCGCGAAGTAGCTCGCCGCCGAGAACAGCACGGCCGCGGCGACCCAGCCCCACTCGGCGTTCTGGATGAGCGGGCCGAACTCGATGTGGGTGAGCTGCGTCAGCAGGAAGTACGCGCCGATGGCACCGGCGATGACGCTGATCAGGGTGCGTGGCCGCACTCGCTCCAGGCGGGCCGGCTCGACCGGCGCCTGCGGCCTGATCAGCAGCACCGCGTGGCGGATCTGAGTGAGCAGGTCCTCCTCGCGGGCCTCCTCCAGGGCCTCGTCGATGGCCCGCTTCTCGGCCCGCGCCTCCGCGCGTACGGCCTTCTTGTCGGGCTTCTCGAGTACGGGTCTGGCGTCGTCGTGCGTTTCCTCGAGTCTGGCCTGCTTGGCCTGTCGGGACGCCTCCAGGATCGCGTCGCGCTCGCGCTGGGCGCGTTCCCGGGCCAGTGTGCGCAGCGTCGCGCGCGTGGAGCGGCTGAGGGCGATGGGCTGGAGCATCGGCAGACAGTCGGCCACCGCGTCGGGGCCGAGCACGCTCACCGCCGCGGCCACCGCGCGCTCGGCGCCCACCCGCAAGCCGAGCGTCACCAGCAACTGGGAGATGTCCATGCGCAGCAGCAGGTCGCCGGCCGCGATCTCGCCGACGCGCAGATCGGTGAGGATCACCGTGCCGGAACGATCCACCAGAATCGCGTCGCCGACGAGGCGCCGGTGGGCGATGCGCCGGGACTGCAGGGCCCGCACCTGGTGCCAGGTGTCCCGGAGCAGGTCGTCGGTGATGTCCTCGTCAGGCAGCGAGTCGAGGGTGCGGCCGCCGGTGTGCTCGTAGACGAGCATCACGGCGTCGGGACCGAGCTCGGAGGTCGCGATGAGCTTGGGGGCGTTGGCGCCGGCCGCGATGGCCGCGTAGGCGAGCAGGGCCTCCTGCTCCAGTGCCTGGCGCAGCGAGGGCAGGCTGCTGCGGGTGGCGAAGCCGCGCAGGGTCAGATTGCGCCACGCGCGGTAGAAGAAGCCCTGCGCCTGCTGCTCCCGGTCGACCACCGTCACGTCCAGCGGCGGACCGTCCTCCAGCGTGACGAAGTAGCGCCGGCCCCGGTCGCCCGTCTCGGGGGTCTCCGCGACCTCCTCGCGGGCCGCGCTCACCGGATGGAAGCCGACGTGCCGAAGGCCCGCCATCAGCGTCCGCCCCGTGGGCTGGACGTTGGGCGAGCCGACCGCGTACAGCGTGCCGTAGGCCACGGTCCAGCCGATCAGCACCGTCAGGATGATCGAGAACGGCGTGGTGTAACCCGTGACGAGCATCGAGAAGGCGTCGAGCATCAGCACGATCCACAGCACCGCGCGCCAGCGCGGTCGGCGCGACATGCCGACCGCCGTCATGTAGGCGATGACCGGCGCGAGATAGCCGTGCACCGGGTCGGTGAGGGCGTGGATGTCACCGGGGGAGGGCTGGGTGAGCGCCTCCTGGATCGAGTCGGGGGCGGCCTTGGCGACCCACAGGTCGGTGGCGAGGGTCACTCCGTGCGCCAGGACCGCCGCGAGCACGCCGTCCGCGATGCGCAGCCCGTCGCGCTTGATCAGCCGCTCGATCGCGAAGGCGACCGGCACCAGCAGGATCGCGATGCTGGAGGCCAGGCCGGCGATCTTGATGAGCAGGTCGGGCGCCTGTCCCGTGCCCTTGTTGATGTCCTGTTCGAGACCGGAGGTGGTGCCGTGCGCGAACGCGGCGATCGCCAGCAGGATCACCACCGCCAGCACACCGACGAGGAGCCGCATGAGGTCCGACGGACGGTGCACGCGCGCGGGGAGGAGGGGTTCGTCGCCCTCGACCTCGTCGCTGTGCGTCTCGTCCTCGAACTCGGCCGCCGCGTCTTCGCCACTGGTGCCCGGGCGCGACGAAGCGTCAGAGGTGCTCTCCGCGCCCTCCGGGTGCACGCCCTGTTGCTTCATCGTCTCTTCTTGATCTCGTATCACCGGTCACCGCCCGCACGATGGTGGCATGCCCCACCGACACACGGGGGCATCAGGGTGCAAACGCGGGGGCGCACAGTCTGCCCGAAGCGCCGCCCCGGGGCGAGAGATACGCACGGTGGTCAGCGCGTCACGTTGTCGGTGGGGTGGGGCAGGATGGGGCGGATGAGTGACGAGAGTCTTCCGCGCGACGCCCTGCCGGAGTACGCCGAGCGCGTCCTGGAAGTGGCGGAACTCATCCCGCCCGGGCGCGTCATGACGTACGGCGACGTGGCCGAGTGGCTGGAGGAGGGCGGCCCGCGTCAGGTCGGCCGGGTGATGGCCCTCTACGGGGGAGCCGTCCCGTGGTGGCGGGTCGTCCGCTCGGACGGCGTGCTGCTCCCGGGCCACGAGCTGCGGGCGCTCGACCACTACCGCGCGGAGGGCACACCGCTGAGGACCGCGAGCAGGGCCGCCGAAGGCCACCTGCCGCGCCTCGACATGAAGCGGGCGCGATGGGAGGGCGGCGAACGCGCGGAAGGTCACACCTGACAGCTTCCGCCATCGGACGGGTCCAGGGGTGGCCTGTGATCCGTACGGGGGAAACGGGCGAAAGCGGGCATGTCCGTGGCATGGCGTACGTTCGTGGGGCGAGGGACGCAGGTGTCGCGAGCGCCGTGAGTGTCGTACGGGAAGAAGCGGAAGACCTGCTTCCGATCTCTTCGTCGGCGTAGCGTCGACTGCACGCGTCCCCCTCATCCCGCGATCACCGCCCTGCACGTACGGCGGACGCCCGACCAGCACACCCACCAGGACCGGCGAACCACGTGAGCTCCTCTTCCTTCACCAGGCGCCTGCCGCACCCCCAGGTGCGGCAGGGGAGCCGTGGCGCTTATCGACTGGTGCGTACCCCGCCGACCCGCGTGGTCCCCCCTCGTCTGGACGCCGCACAGCGCTCCGTGGTTGAGCACGGGGCCGGTCCGGTGCTCGTCCTCGCTGGTCCGGGCACCGGCAAGACCACCACGCTCGTCGAGTCCGTGGCGGCCAGGATCGCCCGGGGCGGTGACCCCGCGCGCGTGCTGGTGCTGACGTTCAGCCGCAAGGCGGCCGTCGAACTGCGCGACCGCATGGCCCTGCGCATTGGGGCCGCCCGCGCGCCCCGGGCGACCACCTTCCACTCGTTCTGCTACGCCCTGGTCCGCGCCCACCAGGACAGCGACCTGTTCGTGGAGCCGCTCAGGCTGCTGTCCGGCCCCGAGCAGGACGTCGCCGTACGCGGGCTGCTCGCCGGCCAGCCCGACCTGGAGCGGCTCGGACTCGCGCATGTGCGCTGGCCGGACGAGCTGCGCGCCTGCCTGACCACCCGCGGTTTCGCCGACGAGGTCCGCGCGGTACTCGCCCGCAGCCGCGAACTGGGCCTGGGCCCGGACGCCCTGGACGCCTTCGCCCGTGGCATCGGCCGCCCCGACTGGCGGGCCGCGGCCGCCTTCCTCGCCGAGTACCTCGACGTCCTCGACCTCCAGGGCGTGCTCGACTACGCGGAACTGGTCCACCGCGCGGTGCTCCTCGCCCACCGCCCCGAGGTCGCCGGGCGGCTCGCCACGCAGTACGACGCCGTGTTCGTGGACGAGTACCAGGACACGGACCCGGCCCAGGTACGGCTGCTGCACGCCCTCGCCGGCGGCGGCCGCGACCTCGTCGCCTTCGGCGACCCCGACCAGTCGATCTACGCGTTCCGGGGCGCCGACGTGAACGGCATCCTGGACTTCCCGCAGGCCTTCCCGCGCCTCGACGGCCGCCCGGCGCCCGTCGAGGTCCTGCGCACCTCCCGCCGCTCCGGCGACGCCCTGTTGAACGCGACCCGGCTGCTGACCCAGCGGATGCCGCTGACCCGGCTCCCGGCGGACAAGGCACGCGCCCACCGCGCGCTCGCCCCGGTCCGGGAGGGCGGCCGCGTAGAGGTCTTCACCTACCCGACGCCGGGCACGGAACTGGACAACATCGCCGACATCCTGCGCCGGGCGCATCTGGAGGACGGCGTCCCGTGGGGCGAGATGGCCGTACTGGTGCGCGCGGGGTCACGCACCATCCCGACGGTCCGCCGAGCCCTGACGTCGGCCGGGGTGCCCCTCGACATCGACGGCGACGATCTGCCACTGCGGCACGAACCGGCGGTGGCGCCGCTGCTGACGGCGTTGCGGGCAGTGGCCACGGCGGAGGCCTCGGCGCGCCCTGACGAGGAGGCTGCTCCGGGGGAGAACTCTGCCGTGGCGGTGCCCGCTGAAGAGGCTTCCGCCGATGAGGCGCCCATTGACGAGGCGCCCGTCGAAGAGCAGGCCCCCTGCTGGCTCGAGACCGAGACCGCCCTCACCCTCCTCGCCTCCCCCCTCGCCGGCATGGACGCCGCCGACCTGCGCCGCCTCGGACGAGCCCTGCGCGACGAGGAGCGGGCGGCCGGCAACCCGCTGCCGCCGCCCTCGGACGAGCTGCTCGCGCGGGCGCTCGCCGAGCCGGAGCGGCTGGCCGTGCACGACCCCGCGTACGCGCGTGGCGCCCAGCGGCTGGGCGCACTGCTGCGCAAGGCCCGTGAGCGACTCGCGGGCGGCGGCAGCGCCGAGGAGGCGCTCTGGGACCTGTGGGAGGGAACACCGTGGCCCACGCGCCTGGAGCGTGCCGCCCGGCGCGGCGGCGCGGCCGGCCGCAACGCCGACCGTGACCTGGACGCCGTGTGCGCGCTGTTCGCGACCGCGACCCGCGCGGAGGAGCGCACCGGCGGCCGGGGCGCCCTCAACTTCCTGGAGGAGATCGACGCCGAGGACATCGCCGCCGACACCCTCACACGGCGTGCCGTACGTCCTGACGCCGTCCGCCTGATGACCGCGCACCGCTCCAAGGGCCTGGAGTGGCGCCTGGTCGTCGTCGCGGGCGTCCAGGAGGGCCTGTGGCCCGACCTGCGCCGCCGCGGCTCCCTGCTGGAGGCCGACCGCATCGGCCGCGACGGACTCGCCGAACCGCTCACCCCGGGCGCGCTGCTGGCGGAGGAGCGCCGCCTGTTCTACGTCGCCGCCACACGCGCGCGTGAACGTCTGGTCGTCACGGCGGTCAAGGCACCCGCGGACGACGGCGACCAGCCCTCCCGCTTCCTCACCGAACTCGGCGTCGAACCCAAGGACGTCACCGGCCGCCCGCGCCGCCCCCTGTCCGTCGCCGCGCTCGTCGCCGAACTCCGTGCCACCACCGTCGACCCGCGTGTCTCGGACACCCTCAGGGAGGCCGCCGCCCGCAGGCTGGCCAGGCTCGCAGCGCTCGCCGACGAGGACGGCCGTCCGCTCGTCCCGTCCGCCCACCCCTACCGCTGGTGGGGCATGTTCGAACCGACCGAGTCCAAGGTGCCGCTGCGCGACCGCGACCAGCCCGTCGTGCTCTCCGGCAGCGCCCTCGACCAGCTCGCCAACACCTGCGCCCTGCAGTGGTTCCTGGGCCGCGAGGTGAAGGCCGACGCGCCCGCCACGGTCGCCCAGGGCTTCGGCAACGTCGTCCACGTCCTCGCCGACGAGGTCGCCTCCGGACACACCCCGGCCGACCTCGCCGTCCTGATGGAGCGCCTCGACTCCGTGTGGAACGCGCTCGCCTTCGACGCGCCCTGGAAGTCGGCGCAGGAGAAGGAGCACGCGCGCGTGGCGCTCGAACGCTTCCTCCAGTGGCACGTCATGGACCGCACCGGACGCACACCGGTCGCCAGTGAGCACGACTTCGACGTCACCCTCGGAGCGGGCGACTACGAGGTGCGCATCCGGGGCCAGATGGACCGCGTCGAGGCGGACGGCGAGGGGCGCGCCTACGTCGTCGACTTCAAGACCGGCAAGCAGGCGGTGAGCAAGGCGGAGGTGGAGCACCACCCGCAGCTCGCCGTCTACCAGCTGGCCGTCCGGGAAGGTGCCGTCGACGAGGCGTTCGACGGGGTACGTCCGGAGCCGGGCGGCGCGGAACTCGTTCAGCTGCGTCAGGGCGCCGCCAAGCGGGACGGTGGCGAGACGCTGCCCAAGGTGCAGGCACAGGAGCCTCTCGAAGGGGAGTGGGTCGGAGATCTGCTCGCCACGGCCGCCGGCAAGGTCCTCGACGAGCGGTTCACGCCGAGCACGGGGCAGCACTGCACGCACTGCGCGTTCCGGGCGTCGTGCAGCGCTCGCCCCGAAGGACGTCACGTGGTCGAGTGACCCTCCTGGTGTGATCGGTTGCACCACCTGTGCTGACCTGCGCTTCTTCCAGCCCGGATGTGCTCTGGAGGGCGATTCGTCCTCGACTGTCAGTGGGCGCCGCTAGCCTCTCCGACATGGCCGCCCGCATCACCGATCCCGATCAGCTCAAGGAGCTCCTCGGCATCCCGTTCACCCCGGAGCAGACGGCCTGCATCATCGCGCCGCCCGCACCGCAGGTGATCGTGGCCGGTGCCGGGTCGGGCAAGACGACGGTGATGGCGGCCCGCGTGGTCTGGCTGGTCGGCACCGGCCAGGTCGCCCCCGAGCAGGTACTCGGCCTCACCTTCACCAACAAGGCCGCCGGCGAACTCGCCGAGCGCGTCCGCAAGGCGCTCATCAAGGCGGGCGTCACCGACCCCGACGTCATCGACCCGGACAATCCGCCCGGCGAGCCCGTCATCTCGACGTACCACGCCTTCGCGGGCCGCCTGCTGACCGACCACGGTCTGCGCATCGGCCTGGAGCCCACCTCCCGCCTCCTCGCCGACGCCACCCGCTACCAGCTCGCCGCGCGCGTGCTGCGCGAAGCCCCGGGCCCCTACCCGGCCCTGACCCGCTCCTTCCCGGACCTGGTCGGCGACCTCCTCACCCTCGACGCCGAGCTCGCCGAACACCTCGTACGGCCGGAAGCGCTGCGCGCGTACGACGCCGAGCTGCTGCTCTCCCTCGAGCGCGCCAAACTCACCAACGCCGACCTGCGCAAGGTCCCCGAGGCGGCCGCCGCGCGCCGCGAACTGGCCGAGCTGGTGGTCCGCTACCGCGCGGCCAAGCGCGAGCGCGACCTGCTCGACTTCGGCGACCAGATCGCCCTGTCCGCCGAGCTCGCCCAGATCGCCGAGGTGGGGCGCATCCTGCGCGACGAGTTCCGGGTGGTGCTGCTCGACGAGTACCAGGACACCTCCGTCGCCCAGCGCGTCCTCCTGGCGGGTCTCTTCGGCGCCGACACCGGCCACCCGGTGACCGCGGTCGGCGACCCCTGCCAGGCGATCTACGGCTGGCGCGGCGCCTCCGTCGCCAACCTCGACGACTTTCCCGAGCACTTCGCCCACGCCGACGGCCACCTGGCCACCCGTCAGTCGCTCAGCGAGAACCGCCGCAGCGGCGGCCGCCTCCTCGACCTCGCCAACGGCCTCGCCGAGCCCCTGCGCGCCATGCACGCGGGCGTGGAGGCCCTCCGCCCGGCCCCCGGTGCCGAACGCGACGGCATGGTGCGCTGCGCCCTGCTGCGCACCCACGCCGAGGAGATCGACTGGATCGCCGACTCGATCGCGCATCTGGTGAACACGGGCAAGGCGCCCGGCGAGATCGCCGTCCTGTGCCGCACGGCGACCGACTTCGCCGAGATCCAGGCCGCGTTGGTCGCCCGGGACGTCCCGGTCGAGGTGGTCGGCCTCTCCGGCCTGCTGCACCTGCCCGAGGTCGCCGACCTGGTCGCCGTCTGCGAGGTCCTCCAGGACCCCGGAGCCAACGCCTCCCTGGTCCGTCTGCTGACCGGCCCTCGCTGGCGCATCGGACCGCGCGACCTCGCCCTCCTGGGGCGCCGCGCCCGGCGCCTCGTGACCCACGCACGCGTGGACGGCGACGACGACCCGGACCGCCGGCTCGCCGAGGCCGTCGAGGGGGTCGACCCGTCCGAGGTGATATCGCTCGCGGACGCCCTGGACACGTTCCTGGAGACGCCGTTCGACGGCGGCGGGGACGACGACGGGCTGCCCTTCTCGCCGGACGCGCGCGTGCGGTTCGCCCGCCTGGCCACCGAACTGCGCGACCTGCGCCGCTCCCTGGCCGACCCGCTCATGGACGTCCTGCACCGTGTCCTCGCCGTCACCGGCCTGGAGGTGGAACTGTCGGCGTCCCCGCACGCCCTGGCCGCCCGCCGCCGCGAGACCCTGTCCAACTTCCTGGACATCGCCGCCTCGTTCGCCGCCGGGGACGGCGAGGCGACCCTGCTGGCCTTCCTCGGCTTCCTGCGCACCGCCGCCCAGTACGAGAAGGGCCTCGACAACGCCCTGCCCGGCGGCGAGAACACGGTCAAGGTGCTCACCGCGCACAAGTCCAAGGGCCTGGAGTGGGACGTCGTCGCCGTGCCCGGCCTGGTCACCGGCACCTTCCCCAGCACCCAGGGCCGCGAGAAGTGGACCGCCCAGGGCAAGGTGCTGCCGCACGACCTGCGCGGCGACGCCGACACCCTGCCCGATGTGGAGGCGTGGGACTCCCGCGGTCTGAAGGCCTTCCAGGAGGCCATGAAGGAGCACCAGCACACCGAGGAACTCCGCCTCGGCTACGTCACCTTCACCCGCCCCCGCTCCCTCCTCCTCGGCTCCGGCCACTGGTGGGGCCCCGCCCAGAAGAAGCCCCGCGGCCCGTCCGACTTCCTCCAGGCCCTGTACGCGCACTGCGAGGCCGGCCACGGCGAGATCGAGGCGTGGGCGGACGAGCCCGCCGAGGACGAGCAGAATCCGGCCCTCCACGCGGCCACCGTCGACCAGGTCTGGCCCCTGCCCCTCGACGACATGGCCCTGACCCGCCGCCGCGCCGCAGCCGAGACGGTCCTGGCCCACCTGGAGCGCCTCGCCACCCACACGGACGGCCACCCGGCCGCCGAGCACGACCCGGAGACGTACAGCGACCCGGACTGGCCGCCACCGGAGGACGACGAGCCTCCCTACGAGGACGAGGTCTTCCCCGACGACGCAGCCGAATCCGCCGACTCGGCCGACTGGGACACCTGGACGACGGACCGCCCGACAGTCCCGCACCAGGCGACGGCACCCGACACCGGCGCGACCGCGCACGCGCGTGCCCACCCGGTGGAACCCGACCCGGGCACCGAGCCGGCACGCCCCCGCCTCACCCCGGAGGAGGCCCGCACCCTCGCCTCCTGGGACCGCGACCTTGATGCCCTTACCGGGGAGCTCCTCCGCGCGCGGGAGGCCGTCACCGACGTACCCCTGCCCGCCTCGCTCACCGCTTCCCAGCTGCTGCGCCTGGCAGCCGACCCGGACGGTTTCGCGCAGGAACTCGCGCGCCCCATGCCGCGCCCCCCACAACCCGCCGCACGCCGAGGCACCCGTTTCCACGCATGGGTGGAGGCTCGCTTCGAAGCGCTGACGCTGCCCATGCTGGAGCCGGAGGAGCTGCCCGGCAGCGAGGCCGAGATCGCCGACGAACGCGACCTGGAAGGCCTCAAGGACGCCTTCGAGCGCACCGAGTTCGCCCACCGCACGCCCTACCGGGTGGAGGCCCCCTTCCAGCTGGCCATCGCCGGCCGCGTGGTGCGGGGCCGTATCGACGCGGTCTACAAGGAAGGCGACGGCGAGACGGCGACGTACGAGATCGTCGACTGGAAGACCAACCGGGACCGCACCGCCGACCCGCTTCAGCTCGCGCTGTACCGCCTCGCCTGGGCCGAGCAGCAGGGGGTGCCGCTGGAGTCGGTCACGGCCGCTTTCCTGTACGTCCGCAGCGGTGAGATCGACCGGCCGGACGACCTCGCGGACCGGAGCGCGCTGGAGCGGCTGCTGCTGGAGGACCCTTCCACGCAGGCAGAGTGTGAGGAACCGCCCACCGAGGATGTCGGTGCGGGCCGATAGGCTCGTGACCATGAGCCACCCCGTTGACAGTGCCGTCAGCGCCGTCCGTACGTACATCGAGCAGCACCGCACCGCTTTCCTCGGCGACCTCGCCGAGTGGCTGCGCATCCCCTCCGTGTCGGCCCAGCCCGACCACGCGCCCGACGTACGCCGCAGCGCCGACTGGCTCGCCGCCCGACTCCAGGAGACCGGCTTCCCGACCACCGAGGTCTGGGAGACACCCGGCGCCCCCGCCGTCTTCGCGGAGTGGCCCTCCGACGTCCCCGGCGCGCCCACGGTCCTCGTCTACGGCCACCACGACGTGCAGCCCGCTGCCCTGGAGGACGGCTGGGACAGCGACCCCTTCGAACCCGTGGTCCGCGACAATCGGCTCTACGCGCGCGGGGCGGCCGACGACAAGGGCCAGGTGTTCTTCCACACACTCGGCGTCCGCGCCCACCTCGCCGCGACCGGCCGCAGCACGCCCGCCGTGCACCTCAAGCTGCTGATCGAGGGCGAGGAGGAGTCCGGCTCGCCGCACTTCCGAGCCCTCGTCGAGGAGCGCGCGGAGCGACTCGCCGCCGACGCCGTGATCGTCTCCGACACCGGCATGTGGGCCGAGGACACCCCGACCGTCTGCACCGGCATGCGCGGTCTCGCCGAGTGCGAGATCCGGCTCCACGGTCCCGCCCAGGACATCCACTCCGGCTCCTTCGGCGGCGCCGTGCCCAACCCGGCGACCGCCGCCGCCCGCCTGGTCGCCGCCCTGCACGACGACGACGCACGCGTGGCCGTCCCCGGCTTCTACGACGGCATCGTCGAACTGACCGACCGCGAGCGCGAACTCTTCGCCGAGCTGCCCTTCGACGAGCGGCAATGGCTGCGCACGGCCAAGTCGTACGCCACGCGGGGCGAAGCCGGCCACACCACCCTGGAGCGCGTCTGGGCCCGCCCCACCGCCGAGGTCAACGGCATCGGCGGCGGCTACCAGGGCCCCGGCAGCAAGACGATCATCCCGTCCTCCGCGATGGTGAAGCTGTCCTTCCGCCTCGTCGCCGGACAGGACCCCGATCACATCGAGAAGGCCGTCCGCGCGTGGGCGGCCGAGCAGGTGCCCGCCGGGATCCGCTGCGAGATCACGTTCGGCGCGGCCACCCGCCCGTGTCTGACCCCGCTGGACCACCCGGCCCTGCAGTCCGTCGTCCGCGCCATGGGCCGCGCCTTCGACAAGCCCGTCCGCTTCACCCGCGAGGGCGGCTCCGGGCCGGCCGCCGACCTCCAGGAAGTCCTCGGCGCCCCCGTGCTCTTCCTCGGTATCTCCGTCCCCTCCGACGGCTGGCACGCGCCGAACGAGAAGGTCGAACTCGACCTGCTCCTCAAAGGCGTCGAGACCACCGCGTACCTGTGGGGAGACCTCGCCGAGCACTGGCGGCATGCGCCCTGATCACCCCGAGGCGCCCGGACCGGCATGGAGCACGGGGCAGACTGGAAGAGCTGTCCCGTACCGCCGAACACCGGACGCGGTCGCCTCCCGCCGTACGTCCCGCCGCACCGCCCGCCGAAACAATCCGTTCCACCGGGGGAGTTGGAAGTACCCGTGACCACCTGGACCGACCACACCGCCGATCGACCCATCTCGCTCACCGCCCCCAGCGGCATCGACCGGGCCGCCCACCACCGGCTCGACGAGGCCTGGCTCGCCGCGGCGTGGAGCCACCCCACGACCCGCTGCTTCGTGGTGTCCGGCGGCCAGATCCTCGTCGACGAGACGGCCGACGGCCGTACCGAACTCCTCATGACGCCCGCCTTCGAGGCGCCGCTCACCGAGGCACACCGCTACTTCCTCGGCATCGACGAGGAGGGCGTCAGCTACTTCGCCCTCCAGAAGGACGCCCTGCCCGGCCGCATCGACCAGTCCGCGCGCCCGGCGGGTCTGCGCGAGGCGGGCCTGCTGCTGTCACCGCGCGAGGCGGGCCTGATGGTGCACGCGGTCGGTCTGGAGAACTGGCAGCGCACCCACCGCTTCTGCTCCCGCTGCGGCGAGCGCACGGTCATCGCGGCGGCCGGCCACATCCGCCGCTGCCAGGCCTGTGGCGCCGAGCACTACCCGCGCACCGACCCCGCCGTGATCATGGCCGTCACCGACGAGGACGACCGCATCCTGCTGGGCCGCCAGGTCCACTGGCCCGAGGGCCGCTTCTCGACGCTGGCCGGCTTCGTCGAGCCGGGCGAGTCCATCGAGCAGGCCGTGCGCCGCGAGGTCTTCGAGGAGGCCGGCATCACTGTCGGCCAGGTCGAATACATCGCCAGCCAGCCCTGGCCGTTCCCGTCCAGCCTCATGCTCGGCTTCCTGGCCCGCGCCACCTCCACCGAGATCAACGTCGACGGTGACGAGATCGGCGAGGCCCGCTGGTTCTCCCGCGACGAACTGGGCGCCGCCTTCGACTCCGGCGAGGTCCTGCCGCCCTACGGCATCTCGATCGCGGCCCGCCTGATCGAGCTCTGGTACGGAAAGCCGCTGCCGACGCGCGGCGTCTGACAACGCAGTGGGGCGGCTCCCGATCGGGAGCCGCCCCACTCGCGTGAACATGCGTCGCTTACGCGGCGATCTTCTGCTTCACCTGGGCCAGCGACGGGTTCGTCAGCGTCGAACCGTCGGCGAACAGCACGGTCGGGACCGTCTGGTTTCCGCCATTCGCCTTCTCGACGAACGCCGCGGACGCCGGGTCCTGCTCGATGTTGATCTCGGTGTACGCGATGCCCTCGCGGTCCATCTGCTTCTTCAGCCGCTGGCAGTAGCCGCACCACGTGGTGCTGTACATCGTCACAGTGCCCTGCATGTCTCGCGCGCTCCTCTGGTGGCTCGGGGACGAGGTGGTCCACACAGGTGAACGTAAGCGACCGGAGCGCCATTCCCGACCGCGCTGCCCGGCCGGGTGACGCCTGCCGCATTAGTACGACTGCGAGCCCCTGCCTGTGGACAACCGGCACAGCCGTCCCCGCCGACCTGGCAGCATGGCGATGTGACAGCAGCAACGCACTCCACCCTTTTCCCGCAGGTCCCGGACACGGCCGACGCGGTGCTCGAAGGGCTCGATCCCGAGCAGCGCGAAGTGGCCCTGGCGCTGCACGGGCCGGTGTGCGTGCTGGCCGGCGCCGGTACGGGCAAGACACGGGCGATCACCCACCGCATCGCCTACGGAGTGCGCGCCGGCATCCTGCAGCCCTCCAGCGTGCTGGCCGTCACCTTCACCAACCGCGCCGCCGGTGAGATGCGCGGCCGGCTCCGCCAGCTCGGTGCCGCCGGGGTCCAGGCCCGCACCTTCCACTCGGCCGCCCTGCGCCAGCTCCAGTACTTCTGGCCGAAAGCGGTCGGCGGTTCCATGCCCCGGCTCGTCGACCGCAAGATCCAGCTCGTCGTCGACGCGGCCGCCGCCTGCCGTATCCGCCTCGACCGAGGTGAGCTGCGGGACGTCACCGCCGAGATCGAGTGGTCCAAGGTCACCCAGACCGTCCCCGGCGACTACGCCCTCGCGGCCGCGAAGGCGGGCCGGGACGTCCCCCGCAACCCCGCCGAGGTCGCCCAGCTCTACGCCGCCTACGAGGACCTCAAGCGCGAGCGCGGCGTCATCGACTTCGAGGACGTCCTGCTGCTGACGGTGGCCGTCCTCCAGGACCGGCACGACATCGCCGACCAGGTCCGCGCCCAGTACCAGCACTTCGTCGTCGACGAGTACCAGGACGTCAGCCCCCTCCAGCAGCGCCTGCTGGAGCTGTGGCTCGGCGACCGGGACGACCTCTGCGTGGTCGGCGACGCCAGCCAGACGATCTACTCGTTCACGGGAGCAACTCCCGACCACCTGCTCGACTTCCGCACCCGCCACCCCGGTGCCACCGTCGTCAAGCTGGTCCGCGACTACCGCTCCACCCCCCAGGTCGTCCATCTCGCCAACGGCCTGCTCGCCCAGGCCAGCGGCCGTGCCGCCGATCACCGCCTGGAGCTGGTCTCACAGCGCGCCTCCGGCCCCGAGCCCGTCTACACCGAGTACACCGACGAGCCCGCCGAGGCCGAGGGCGCCGCCCGCCGCATCCGCGAACTGATGGCCGCCGGTGTCCCGGCCGCCGAGATCGCCGTCCTGTTCCGTACGAACGCCCAGTCCGAGACGTACGAACAGGCCCTCGCCGACGCGGGCGTCCCGTATCAGCTGCGCGGCGCCGAACGGTTCTTCGACCGCCCTGAGGTGCGCAAGGCCGGCATCGCGCTGCGCGCCGCCTCCCGCTTCGGCGGCAACGACGCCCTCCTGGACGACGCCCCCGACCTGCCCTCCCAGGTGCGGGCCGTGCTCTCCGGAGAAGGCTGGACCACTCAACCCCCGGCAGGATCCGGCGCGGTCAGGGAGCGCTGGGAGTCGCTGGCCGCCCTGGTGAACCTGGCGCAGGACTTCGCCGCGGCAAGATCCGGTGCCAGCCTCGCCGACCTCGTCGCCGAACTGGACGAGCGGGCGGGCGCCCAGCACGCCCCGACCGTCCAGGGCGTCACCCTCGCCTCCCTGCACTCGGCCAAGGGCCTGGAGTGGGACGTCGTCTTCCTGGTCGGGGTCGCCGAGGGCATGATGCCGATCACCTACGCAAAGACCGACGAGCAGATCGAGGAGGAGCGCCGCCTCCTCTATGTCGGCGTCACCCGCGCCCGGGAGCACCTCCATGTCTCCTGGGCACTGTCCCGCTCGCCCGGCGGACGCCCCAGTCGCCGCCCCAGCCGCTTCCTCGACGGGCTGCGCCCCGGTTCGACCGGCGCCGCCGCGCGCGCCGCCACCGGCGGCCCAGGCGGCGTGGAGCGCGGCTTCACGAGCGGTCCGGCCGGTGCCGTGCCCCGGCGGACCCAGCGCACCCCGGCCCGCTGCCGGGTCTGCGGCCGCACTCTCACCGACGCCGGTGAGATGAAACTGATGCGGTGCGAGGACTGTCCCTCCGACATGGACGAGGGCCTCTACGAGCGGTTGCGCGAGTGGCGGGCGGAGCAGGCGCGGCGCAGCGGACAGCCCGCGTTCTGCGTCTTCACCGACAAGACACTGATGGCGATCGCCGAGGCCGTCCCCGACGACGAGGGCGAGCTCGCGCGGATCCCGGGGGTCGGCGTCCGCAAGTTCAACCGTTTCGGAGCCGATGTGCTGGCGATCTGCGCAGGCCAGGAGCCCGGGGCGGAAGAAGCGGGGAACTGATCCGAACTCGTCGAAAAAATAGTTTGCGCATGCCCCAGCAATCCCCATAGGTTCTTTCCACGGGAACGGAGGCCTTCTCGGAGGCCCTGATTCCGTGCTCTACTTACATACCCGCAGGACTGGTTCATCCCAGTCCCCCGAGACGCCGAGAGGAGGCGAGCCCAGTGACCAGCATCAACGCCAGCTTCACCGCGAAAATGACCGATCGCTCGGTCGTCGCCTCCCTGTGCATGCTCGCTGTCTCGAACCAGGGCACCGGTCTGTCCGGCATTCGTGTCGCCGGCCCGGCAGCCTCCGTGTCTCGCGCCGGTCTTCCCGTTCGTGAGCGCAATGAGCGACCGACTAAGGCACTGGAAGCAGTAGAGGGACAGGCGCATGCCTATGCCTTTACGGCAGCCGGTGCCGGAAGCCGGAAGCAGGCGACGCAGCACCACCTGATGTGGGCCTTCCGTGGGCCAGAACCCTGGAGTGATCCAGCCTGATGTGATCAGGCCGGCGCCTTCAGGGCCGCGGAACCCCATCCGGGATCCGCGGCCCTTCTGTTTGTCCTCGAACGGGGATGACGGAGCGAAGGGGCCTCGGGACAAGAAAAGAACCCGGTACCAAGCCGACCACCGGCCCAACAGGGCCGGGCCGACCAGACGAGGAAAACGAACCGTGCAACTCGAAGCGCACGCCCCGTCCGTACCGCCTTCCGAAACGATCCCCCCGCCCGGCCTCACGGAGGACTCCACCTTGATCCCGCTCACCGCGCTCACCGCGCTCGACGACGCCATCGAGAGCCTCGGTGTACCCGTCCCCTGCCGTTCGTACGACCCGGAGGTCTTCTTCGCCGAGTCGCCGGCCGACGTCGAGTACGCCAAGTCCCTCTGCCGCACCTGCCCGCTGATGGAGGCCTGCCTCGCCGGCGCCAAGGAGCGGCGTGAGCCCTGGGGTGTCTGGGGTGGCGAGCTGTTCGTCCAGGGTGTCGTCGTCGCCCGGAAGCGGCCGCGTGGCCGCCCGCGCAAGAACCCGGTCACGGCATGAACACCATCGCAGGAACGATCGACCGCCCCCTCACGCTCGACCCCAAGAAGCAGGCCCCGATGAAGCCGTCCACCACCGAGCCCGCAGGCTCCGCGATTCCAGACTTCACCACCGTCGGCGCGAGCGACTTGCGCCAGAACAGGACCCGAGAGATGCAACTTCAACCAGAAGCCCTCGCTCGTGCGCATATGCACGAGCGACTGCACCAGGCGGAGCAGGAACGCCGGGCCGTGAGCCTGGCGGCCGCGCGCCGCATGCAGCGCCGGGCCGAGCGCGCCTCGATGCGCGCCCGCCGTGCGCTGGCCATCGCGGTCATGCAGTAGGCGAAGCCACCTGAAGCAGTGGCCTTCCGGACTCCGGGAGGCGAAAGCTCCCCGCGGGGGCCGGTCCGTGCGAACGGACCGGCCCCCGCGGTGCGTTGCGCGCGCCGATCCGCCGGCCGCGGCGATATCGTCGCCGCGTGACGAGTCTTCCGGGAGGCAGCGAAGACAGCGGCTCCGCCTCGGAGCCCCGGCCTCTGGTGTGCGCCCGCTGCGGCACCACCGCCGACGGCCCGCGGCCCACCTGGATCTGCTCCGTGGAGAACGGCGTCCGTCAGTACTTCTGCGACACCTGCTCGAGGGACAACCTCAGGGCGATCGAGGGGCGTTTGGACTCCGCTTGGTGGTAGGGCCTCGCTGACGCCTTGCCGCCGCCCCGGTTCACCAGCGGCTCACGCTTCCGCCGCCGACTCCTCGGTCTCCTCTTCCAGCACGAACCCCGGCAGCCATTCCTCCAGTTCCTCCCGCAGCCGTACCGTCGCGCCCAGTTGGCACAGGACGCCGATCGTGCTCAGGGTCACGCGGTGGATGAGGAGGTAGGCCGGGGGGAGGTTGAGCTGCTTGCCCAGCTGGTAGGCGGGGGAGCGGATGTCGGCGATGCGGGCCGCCTGGCTGCGCATCCAGCCGCGGGTGAAGGTGAACTCGTCGAGCAGGGCCGGTTCGATGATCGGCCGGAGATAGTCGAGGACGGCGTCGGGTTCCAGTTCTATGGACTCCTTGACGAAGCCCTCCAGACACAGCAGTTCGTAGACCGCTTCCGCCTCGCCGTCGAGGGTCATGCGCAGGGAGTCGCCGATGGGGGTGGGCAGGCCGCCCGGGAGGCGGTCGACCGTGCCGAAGTCCAGGACGCCCAGGCGCCAGTCGTCCTCGCCGTCGGGGCCACCGGGCAGGAGGCGGAAGTTGCCGGGATGCGGGTCGGCGTGGAGCAGACCGGTGCGGGCCGGGCCGGAGAAGAGGAAGCGGGCCAGCAACTGGCCGGCGCGGTCGCGCTGTTCCTGGGTGCCGTCCGAGATGACCTCCGACAGGGGGACGCCGCCCATCCACTCGGTGATCAGGATCTGGTCGCACTGGTGGACCACCGCCGGCACCACGACGTCCGGGTCGTCCGCGAACTCCTCGGCATGGATCTGCTGGGCCTGGGCCTCCAGGCCGTAGTCCAGTTCCTCGGAGACCCGGTCCCTCAGTTCCGCGATGAGCGGCTTGATGTCCATGCCGGGGATCAGCGGGCCCAAAAGTCGGGCGAAACGGCTCAATTGGTTCAGGTCGGACAGGAGGGCGTCGCCGGCTCCCGGGTACTGCACCTTGACCGCCACCTCGCGGCCGTCATGCCACACGGCATGATGCACCTGGCCGATCGACGCCGCGGCGGAGGGCTTGTCCTCGAACTCGACGAACAGTTCCTGCCAGTCCTCCCCGAGCCGCTCCTCCAGCACCCGGTGCACCGTGCGCGTCGGCATCGGCGGTGCCGCCTCCTGGAGTTTCGTCAGCGCGGCCCGATAGGGACCGGCGACCTCCTCGGGCAGCGCCGACTCGAAGACGGACAGGGCCTGGCCGAACTTCATCGCACCGCCCTTGAGCTCGCCGAGCACCTTGAACAGCTGCTCCGCCGTGCGCTGTTGCAGCTCACGGCCGACGATCTCCGCGGACTCCCCGACGATTCTCTTGCCCAGCCCCCAGGTGGCCCGGCCTGCGAAGCCGAGCGGGAGCGCGGCGAGCTTGGCGGTACGGGTGACCGCCTTGCGGGGAAGATCAGACATGCGCCCTCCAGGTCCCAGCAGGCCGTGCCGCATCCGCCTTACGGCGCAATTCCTTCGACGGCCCTTGCTCCGCCATTGTCTCGTGCGACTCCCCGTCCTTGACGGTGTGTTCCTCCTTACCTTTCTGCGCGGCTCCGCACCGGCACGCGGGATGCGCCCAGACCGGCCGAGCATGCCAGTTCAGCGCGGGGAGGGACACCTCCCAGCGGGCGCCGGCGCTCGACGGGGTCCGGCCGTCGAGGAAGGAAAGGGCGTGCGCGGCCGCCAACCCTGCCACCGTAGTGGCCAGCGCCAGGTCGCACGGACGCACCTGGCGAGACCGCCCCGAACCCGACCGCCACTGCGCGACCAGCCGGGGCCACACCGGGTCCCGGTCGGCACGCCCCTCGTGCAGACAGTCCGCGCAACCCGTCACCCCCGGCAGGACGAGAGGGCCGACGACACCGGTCGCCTCCACGACACCGGCGTACAGATGGGGCGTACCGGAGTCGACGAGTGGGTCGGCAGGCGGTGGGGCGTGCACCGCGACGTCGTCCCTCGGGGCGAGGATCACCAGGGAGAACCCGGGCTCGCCCTCCCCGGAGGGCGGCCGGCGTGGAGAGCGGTCCGGCGCGGACCGGCGTGCCGCGCGCCGGGCGGCCTCGTCCCTGCGCTCGCCGATCGCCTCGGCGGGCAGCCCGCCCGGAGCGACGTCCCACGGCTCGACCTCGCCGACATCGCGCACATCGACCTCGCCGACCCCGGCGCCCGCGAGCAGCGAGGCCAGCACCGCGCCCACCCGGCCCGCACCCCTGATCTGCACGCGCAGCGAGCGGCGGGCGGCCAGCAGCTCGATCCCCTCGCCCGGTTCGGACGTCGTCAGGGACAGCGAGGCCAGATCGGGGCGGAGCCGGTCGAGGACCCGCTTCTTCCTTCGCAGGGTGTCACCGGCCCGGCCGCCGCCCCGCGCGTCGTCGAGCAGCCCGGCCCGCGCCAGCCGCTCCAGGAGCCGGTCGACATGGCCGTCGGGCAGATCCATGCGCCGCCCCTCCTCGCGCAGCAGCCCCGGACCGCGGGTGCCGTTGAGCAGATCGAGGAAACTGCCTGTAGCCGTGTCCATCGGGCCCAGCGTCATCGCGTGCGCCGGGGTCATCCCGAACTGCACGGTGTTCAGGTCGCGCCAGCCGCGCCGCAGCGCGGGCTTCACCAGCGGAACCAGTGGGATCGCCGTAACCGGCGGATCTTGTGAAGACTGCATGACAGGCCCCCGTAGCCCTCGTGGAACATCCCCGTGCGCCGCCCGGAGACCCCTCGGTGGTCCGTTGTGCTCCGTCGGCGCATGCCAGCATGCCCGGATCGGTGACGCGCCGCCGAAAGTTGTCCACAGGCGGTGGGTATTCGTCGTACAAATCAAACGCTTGGCGGGGGATCCGGACCGAACCGTCCCGGAGTCGGGACTTCCAGCCCTCACAGCGGGTAACGTCGGGGCGTGTCCGCCGACCCACTGCACCGCGCCGGAACACCACAGCGACGCACGTCGAGCCAGCCGCCCAGCGGCTCGGGTGCGAGCGCGATCGAGGTGCGCAGGAGCGCCCGACGACGCCGGACGGTCTCCGCGTACCGCGAGGGCGACCGCACCGTCGTGCTGATCCCTGCCCGGATGTCGGAGGCGGAGGAGCAACGCTGGGTGAGCGTCATGCTCGACAAGCTGGCCGCCCAGGAGAGCAAGCGGGTCCTCGGCGACACCGAACTGGCCGAGCGCGCCGCACGGCTGTCCGCCCAGTACTTCGAGGGACGCGCCCGGCCCGCCTCGGTGCGCTGGGTCACCAACCAGAACACCCGCTGGGGCTCGTGCACCCCCTCCGAGGGCAGCATCCGCCTCTCGCACCGGCTCCAGGGCATGCCCGAATACGTCGTCGACTACGTCCTCGTCCATGAGCTCGCACATCTGCTCGTGCCCGGACACGGGCCCCGTTTCTGGCGGCTCCTGGAGGCGTATCCGCGCACCGAGCGGGCCCGGGGCTATCTCGAAGGCGTGGTCGCGGCCGACCGGTTGCCGCATGTGCCCGGCGCGAGCGGAGAGTGACCGACACACCCCCGGCCGGGGATTGTGTACCGGGTCTGTACCGACTTCGTCCACTGTCCGAGTTTGCCGTTAGCCTGGCGCGACGCACTCGCACTTGGATGGGGGACGGTCGTTACGCATGGCCAGGGAATTCCAACGCGGCCACAAGGCCAAGGTCAGTGACCTCACCGCGGGCACGGATCTGTACGTAGGTGTGCAGATCACCGGCCCCGGACTGAGCTTCGACATCAGCTGCTTCGGCCTCGACGCCGACGAACGGCTCTCGGACGACCGGTACTTCGTCTTCTTCAACCAGCCGAAGTCCCCCGAGGAGTCCATCCAGCTTCTGGGCGCCCAGGCGGGTGACTCGGAGTCCTTCCGGGTCACCCTCGACCGGATCCCGGCGCAGATCCACAAGCTGTCCTTCACGGCGACGATCGACGGCGCCGGCCAGATGTCGCAGATCGCCCCCGGATACCTCCGGATCGTGGCCGGCGGCGAGGAAGTGGCCCGCTACTCCTTCAACGGCTCGGAGTTCTCCACAGAGCGGGCCGTGATGCTGGGCGACTTCTACCTGAAGGACGTCTGGCGGTTCGCCGCGGTCGGACAGGGCTTCGACGGCGGCCTCGACGCACTGCTGAAGAACTTCGGCGGCGAGGTGGCGGAGGAGGAGCCCCCCGCGGCCCCGCCGCAGCCGCAGGCCGGCCCCACCCCGGGCTTCGCCCCGCCGGCCCAGGCCACCGCGCCGCCCGCGTTCGGCGCCCCGTCTCCCGCGCCCGCACCCGCCCCGCAGGGCTATGCGCCTCCGCCCGGGGCGACTCCGCCCCCGGCCCCGGCACCCGCGCCGAACATGCACGCCCAGCCCACCATCGTCGCGCCCATGACCCCGCCCGGCGGCGCCCCGGTACCGCCCCCTGCCCCGGCTCCCGCGCCCTACGGCCAGCCGCAGCAGCCCCCGTACGGCCAGCCCGCCCCGCCGCCCGGCTACGGCGCCCAGCCCCAGGCCCCGCAGGCGCCCCAGGCGCCGGGCCCGCCGCCCGGCTACGGCCAGCCGACCCCGCCCCCGGGCTACGGTCAGCAGCCTCCGTACGGCCAGGTCCCGGGCCAGCAGGCCCCCTACGGCGCGCCCCAGGGCGTACCGCAGGGCGCACCCCAGGCCGCCGGGGTCTCCGGCGCTCTCCAGCAGTTCAAGGAGACGCCCACCGGCCAGCGCTGGACGCAGCAGAACAAGAAGCTCGTCCGCGTGGACCTCGGCATCGGCGGGCACCCCGTGCTGGCCCGGCAGGGCAGCATGGTGCTCTACCAGGGCAAGGTCGACTTCAGCTACAAGGGCGCGGGCTTCGCCGGCCGGGTCGTCGGCAACGCGACCGGCCAGGAGATGCAGCTGATGCGCTGTACCGGCCAGGGTCAGGTCTTCCTCGCCGAGAACTCCACGATGCTGCACCCCATCGAACTCCAGGGCGACGGCATCTGCGTCTCCGCCGAGAACGTCCTCGCCTTCGACGAGAGCCTCCAGTACGAGGTCCGCCGTATCGAAGGACATGGCATCCCGGGCGGCGCGCTGTTCACGATGCTGTTCCAGGGCACCGGCACGATCGTCCTCAAGACGCACGGCACACCCGTGGTGCTGCCGGTGACGCCCACGACGTTCGCCGACGCCAACGCCGTGGTCGCCTGGTCGCCCGCCGCCCAGGTGGTCGTCTCCAGCCAGGTCCGGATGCGGCGCAACGCCTACCCCGGCGACACCGGGGAGAGCGTCAACCTGCAGTTCCGGGCAGCGCCCGGCAACTTCATCGTCGTCCAGCCGTACGAGATCTGAGGGAGTCCGTCATGAACCAGCCACTCGCGGGCTTCGCTCCCGCACCCGTCACGGCCCGCATGGAGAACCACGGCAACCACATGGCCAAGATCGCCATGCAGACCGGTAACGACCTCTTCGCGCGTGTGGGGTCGATGGTCGCCTACGAAGGGTTCGTCCAGTACGAGCCCAACCCGCCGGCCGTGCGCCAGATCGCCAAGGACTGGATGACCGGCGAGGGCGCGCCCCTGATGAAGTGCACCGGCGACGGACTGCTCTATCTCGCCGACTACGGCGCCAACGTGGTCGTCATCAACCTCAACGGCGACGGCATCTCCGTCAACGCCACCAACCTGCTCGCCTTCGACGCGCACCTCACCTGGGGTGTCGAGCGCGTGAAGGGCCTGGCGAAGTTCGCCGGGCAGGGACTGTGGAACACCAAGATCTCCGGGCAGGGCTGGGTCGCGCTGACCTCCCGGGGCAAGCCGATCGTCGTCGACTGCGGCGGTGGCGAGGACGAGACGTACGTCGACCCCGACGCGCTCGTCGCCTGGTCCCCGAACCTCAAGGTGAAGGGCAAGCGCAGCTTCAAGGCGCAGTCACTCATCGGCCGGGGCAGCGGTGAGGCCTACCAGATGGCCTTCTCGGGCCAGGGCATCGTCGTCGTCCAGCCCAGCGAGGACAGCACCGACCGTCTCCGGTTCCGGGGCTGAGGGGGAGCCAGAACGTCATGCAGAGTCCGCTTTTCGCCTACAACGACCAGCAGACCCAGGACCGCTGGAGCCTGCAGAACAAGCAGATGCTCCGCGTCAGCCTGGAGGGCCACGACGACATCCTCGCCCGCAAGGGCACGATGGTCGCCTACCAGGGCCTGATGGAGTTCGACGCCGAGTACCAGAGCAACCAGCAGGGACGCGCGCGTGCGCGGACCGGCGAGGGCCTGGACCTGATGCGCTGCCACGGGCAGGGCACGGTCTATCTCGCCAATCTCAAGCAGCACGTCCATCTGGTGGACGTGGAGCAGGACGGACTGACCGTCGACAGCAACTACGTCCTCGCCATGGACTCGTCGCTGCACCACGAGGTCATCGCCGTCGACAGCCTCTACGGCATCTCCGGCTCCGGGAAGTACCAGCTCAACATCACCGGCCGCGGCAAGGTCGCCCTCATGACCTCCGGTGCGCCGCTGATGATGCAGGTGACGCCCGACAAGTACGTCAACTGCGACGCCGACGCGATCGTCGCCTGGTCGACCTCGCTGCGCGTCCAGATGCAGGCCCAGACGCATTCCTCCGGGGTGTTCCGGCGCCGGGGCAACACCGGTGAGGGCTGGGAGCTCAGCTTCATGGGCAGCGGTTACGCGATCGTCCAGCCCAGCGAGCTGCTGCCGCCGCAGAATGCCCAGATCGGCTCCGGCCTCGCCGCGCAGTACGGGATGGGGCAGCAGGGGGCCCGCGGCCAGAACCAGGGCAACGCCTGGAGCTAGCCACAGCTGACAGGTAAGGGGCGACCACCCATGGTGGTCGCCCCTTACGCGTTCACAGCCTGGCCCGGGTCGCTTCGAGCAGCTGTACGACGGACTCGTCCGCCACGTCCGCCACCTCGTCGTACGCGTACCAGCGCAGGTCCAGGGACTCGTCGCTGATCGCCTCCGCCGCCCCGGCCGGGGCCAGCGCCGCGTACTGGACGTCGAGGTGCCAGGCGCACGGCGTGTGATGGCGGTCCAGACGGACCGGGCCGCCGGGCAACAGGGTCAGCCCCTCGATGCCGGACTCCTCGGTGCCCTCGCGCAGGGCGGCCGCCGCCAGGGTCTCGTCGACCGGTTCGCAGTGGCCGCCCATCTGGAGCCACATCCGCAGCTTCCGGTGGAGGGTCAGCAGGACCTGCCCGCGCGACGGGTCGATCACCAGCGCGCTCGCCGTGATGTGCCCGTCGCCACAGGCCTTCCACATGCCGTCCGGGTGCGTCGCCAGATGGTCCAGGTAGGTCTGGCGCAGCTCTTCCTGGTCCTCGTAGCCCTTCAGTACGAGGACCGCGTCGTCGAACAGGCTCACTCGGTGTCGTCGTCCTTGTCGTCCTTGTCAGCGTCGGCGTCGGCGTCCTTCTTCTTCAGGTCGGGCTTCTGCGCCGCCTCGCCGAGCATCTTGTCCAGCTCGGAGAAGTCCAGCTGCTCGCGGTGGACGAAGCCGTCCGGGTCGTCCAGGTCGGAGGCGGTCGGGAGCATGTCCGGGTGGGCCCACAGACCGTCCCGGCCGTCGACACCGCGCGCGTCCGTGAGCGAGGCCCACAGCCGGGAGGCGTCCCGCAGCCGGCGGGGGCGCAGCTCCAGGCCGATCAGCGTGGCGAAGGTCTGCTCGGCCGGGCCGCCCGAGGCGCGACGGCGGCGCAGGGTCTCGCGCAGCGCGTCCGCGGACGACAGACGAGGCTTCGCGGCGGCGTGGACCACCGCGTCCACCCAGCCCTCGACGAGCGCCAGAGCCGTCTCCAGACGGGCCAGCGCCGCCTTCTGCTCGGGCGTGTCCTCCGGCTGGAACATGCCCTGCTGGAGAGCGTCCTGGAGCTGCTCGGGGTTTTGCGGGTCGAACTGGCCGACCACGTCCTCGAGCTTGGCGGTGTCGACCTTGATGCCGCGCGCATACCCGTCGACCGCGCCGAACAGGTGCGAGCGCAGCCACGGCACGTGCGTGAAGAGACGCTGGTGGGCGGCCTCGCGCAGCGCGAGATACAGCCGCACCTCGTCCTGCGCCACGCCCAGGTCCTTGCCGAACGCCTCGATGTTGAGCGGCAGCAGCGCGGCCTTGCCGGCCGGGCCGAGCGGCAGGCCGATGTCGGTGGAGCCGACGACCTCGCCCGCGAGCACGCCGACGGCCTGCCCGATCTGCGTGCCGAACATGGCGCCGCCCATCGAGCGCATCATGCCGATCAGCGGGCCGGCCATGGCCTGCATCTCCTCCGGCAGCACGTCGCCCATGGCGGTGCCGACGCGCTCGGCGACCGGGTCGACGAGCTCCTTCCACGCGGGCAGGGTCGCCTCGACCCACTCCGCGCGGGACCACGCCACGGCGGAGCCCGCGCCGGACGGCAGTGACGTCGCGTCGTCGAGCCACAGGTCGGCCAGGCGGACGGCCTCCTGGACCGCGGTGCGCTCGGCGGGGCCGACGCTCGCGTCCTTGGTGCCGTCGGCGGTGCCCTGGGAGACCGTCTGGCGGGCGATCTGCTTGGCCATGTCCCAGTTCACCGGGCCGCCCTCGTACGAGAGCATCTGGCCCAGCTGCTGGAACGCGGCGCCCAGGTCGTTGGGGTTCAGGGAACCGAACATGGCAGCGAACGGGTTGTCGGCACCAGGGGCACCGAAGCCGCCGGCTCCAGGCAGCCCGCCGAAACCGAACGGGTTGGCCGGGCCCTGACCACCACCGCTCTGCTGGTCCTTCTTCTTGCCCTCGTCGCCGTCGTCCGGCTCCTCCGGCGGAAGGCCGAATCCGAATGGGGTGTCACTCACGGGATTCCTCGGCTGGTAAGGCCGCCGGTGTCTCTCCGACGGCGCGACTGCCCGATAACACCACCCAGCCTAGACACCGTGGGCGGATCGGGCCTCGATGCTCCGCCGAGTCTCGGCCTGCGGCAGGATGGATGCCACCTGGTACGTACGCGTCACTCGCGCCCGTACTGAAGACAACCGCGGGAGACGCCCGGTGAGTTCCCCTGATCCACAGGTTCGCGCAGCGCGAAACCAGTCAACCCGTCCCGGCCTGCGCGGACCGGTCGTCGCTGTGACCGGCGCCGCCGCCGGTGTCGGCGCGCTGCTCACCGAGCGGCTCGCCGCTTCGGAGGAGATCAAGCAGGTCATCGCCATCGACGAGCGGCGAGGCGAGTGCGCGGCGGCGCAGTGGCACATCCTGGATGTGCGGGATCCGGCGATCGCGGAGAAGCTGCGGGGCGCGGACGTCGTGGTGCATCTGGCGCTCGATCTCGATCTGGAGACCGACGGCGCCGCCCGTACGGCCTACAACGTGCGCGGTACGCAGACCGTGCTGACCGCCGCGGCCGCGGCCGGCGTGCACCGGGTCGTGCTGTGCACCTCCGCCATGGTCTACGGCGCCCTTCCGGACAACGAGCTGCCGCTGTCCGAGGACGCGGAGCTGCGGGCGACGGCGGAGGCGACCGGGGTCGGGGACCTGCTGGAGGTCGAGCGGCTCGCGCGGCGCGCTCCGCGGGCGCACCCCGGGCTCAATGTCACCGTGGTGCGGCCCGCTGTCCTCGTCGGAGGCATCGACACCGCGCTGACCAGGTACTTCGAGTCGCCGCGGCTGCTGGTTGTGGCCGGCTCCCGGCCCGCCTGGCAGTTCTGCCACGTCGAGGATCTGTGCAGTGCTCTGGAGTACGCCGTCCTGGAGAAGGTCGAGGGCGAGCTCGCCGTCGGCTGTGACGGGTGGCTGGAGCAGGAGGAGGTCGAGGAACTCAGCGGGATCCGGCGGATGGAGTTGCCGTCGGCCGTCGCGCTGGGCGCGGCGGCCAGGCTGCACCGGATCGGGCTCACACCGTCTCCGGCCGGGGATCTCGCCTACACGATGTACCCCTGGGTGGTGAGCGGCAGTCGGCTCCACGACGCCGGATGGCGGCCGCAGTGGACCAACGAGGAGGTCCTCGCGGAGCTGCTGGAGGAGGTCTCCGGACGGCACACGGTCGTGGGGCGCCGACTGGGCCGCAAGGACGCGACGGCCGCGGGTGCCGCGGGTGCGACGGTGGCGCTGCTGGGCGCGGCGGCCGTGGTGCGGCGGGCGCGGAAGGCCCGACGGCGGATCTGAGATCGAGGGGTCCAGGCCTGTAGGAGGCTCCAAACGCCCACGCGCGCGTGCCGGGCGATCACGCTATTCCGTGCGGTCGCGGGCATGAGGCACGATGGGGGCATGGCAGCCATCGACGATCACCCCGGTGAGCGGGGCGCGCAGGACGCGATCAAGCTCATCGCCATTCGTGAGACCGCGCTCTCCCTGGACGAGGTCTTCAAGGCCGTCGGGGACGACGCGGCCGGGGGGACCGCGCTGTTCGTCGGGACCGTGCGCAATCACGACGGCGGAGCCGACGTCGACGAGCTCGGCTATTCGTGTCATCCGAGTGCCGAGGCGGAGATGCGGCGGATCGCGGAGAAGGTCGTCGCCGAGTACCCCGTGCGGGCGCTGGCCGCGGTGCATCGCGTGGGGGACCTGAGCGTCGGGGATCTCGCCGTCGTCGTCGCCGTGTCGTGCCCGCATCGCGGGGAGGCCTTCGAGGCCTGCCGGAAGCTGATCGACGACCTCAAGCACGAAGTGCCGATCTGGAAGCACCAGAAGTTCTCCGACGGCACCGATGAATGGGTCGGCGCGTAGCGCCGTCGTTGAGGGGGCGGTGGTCGGGCGACGGGAGGGCGGGTCGGCGCCTGCTGAGCCCACGGCCTCTGCCGAACCCTTCCTTCTGTTCTCTCCGGTTGCGTAACCGCACCCCTGGCGTGAGCGTTGTCCGTGCGGATGGTTAATCTGCTGATCAGTCAGTTGCGGTCGCGCACCGGGGTTGGGAGGACGACATGGCGGCGCTCGCCTGGTTGCTGATTCCGCTCTTGGCTGCGATCGGCGCAGGTCTGTGGGGCAGTTGGGCCAACCGGACCCGCAGCACTCGCAGCGACGGGCCCGAGCTGGACGGGTACGCCCGGTTCCGCAAGGCCATGGAGAAGCAGCCCTGAGACAGTCCTTCAGGCGGCCCTGACGGGTCGCTGACAGGGGCGTCCCGTACTGTCGTGCCATGCCACGCCGCACCGCGACGATGCTCGCCTCCACCCTGATGCTGATCGCACTCCTGTGCGCGGGTGTGTTGATCCCCGTGCCGTACGCGGAGATGTCCCCCGGGCCGACGGTGAACACCCTGGGCGATCACGACGGCGAGCCGGTGCTCCAGATCTCCGGCCGGAAGACGTACGCGACGAGCGGCCACCTGAACATGACCACCGTCCGGGTCACCAGCGCCGACTACAAGATGAACCTCGTCGAGGCCGTGTACGGCTGGCTCGCGCACGACAACAAGGTCGTGCCGCACGACACGCTGTACCCGGACGGCAAGACCGAGGAACAGTCCACCCAGGAGAACGCCGAGGAGTTCAGCCAGTCCCAGGAGAGCGCCAAGGTCGCCGCCCTGAAGGAGCTGGACGTCCCCGTGAAGTCCTTCGTGATCGTCTCCACGGTCGTCAAGGACTCCCCGGCCGAGGACAGGCTGCACGCCGGTGACGTCATCAAGGCCGTCGACGGGACCGCCGTCAAGGCGCCCGCCGACGTCGCCGAGCTGGTCACCAAGCACAAGACCGGCGAGAAGGTCGTCTTCACCATCGTGCCCGCCAAGGAGCAGGCCGCCGCGGAGAAGGAGCAGCGGACGGCGACCAGAACCGAGGACGTGACCGTCACGACCAAGGCGTCCGACGACGACGGTGAGAAGCGCGCCATCGTCGGGATCTCCGCCGGGATCGACCACACCTTCCCGTTCACCATCGACATCAAGCTCGCCGACGTCGGAGGGCCGAGTGCCGGGCTCATGTTCGCGCTCGGCGTCTACGACAAGCTCACCCCGGGCAGCCTCACCGGCGGCAAGTTCGTGGCCGGCACCGGCACCATCGACGACGACGGCAAGGTCGGCCCGATCGGCGGCATCGAGATGAAGACCGTCGGCGCCCACGACAAGGGCGCCCAGTACTTCCTCACGCCCGCCGACAACTGCGCGGCCGCCGCCAAGGACACTCCCGGCGGGCTCACGCTGGTCAAGGTGAACACCATCGAGGACGCCCTCGGCGCCCTCGAGGACATCCGCTCCGGCGACACCGACGGCCTGCCCAAGTGCACGACCAAGGGCTGACGGAACAGGCACGCGCGCGTACGTGAACGGGGGCGCCCCAGGACCAGGGGCGCCCTCGTTCACGTACGGGAAGAGGCCGTCGTACCGGAAGAACTCAGTCCTCGAACGTCGCCGACAGCGCCTCCGCGAGCCCCGGCACCAGGGCGCCGCCCGTGAGGACCTCCGTCGGGGAGTCCTTCTCGCGCAGGCGCAGGGCCGAGTCGCGGGTGCCGTCGCGCAGGACCGCGACCGTCATGCGGACCTCCTGGCGGTCGGGGTGCTTGGCGACCCACTGGGAGAGCTTCTTGTCGCTCAGGCCCTCCGGGACCGACGCCTCGGCGGACGGCGGGAGCATCAGGCGCTCCACCGTCAGGGCGCAGCCGACGACCGGGTCGGGCCAGGCGATCGTGCCGAGGAACTCGTCCAGCGGCTTGCCCGCCGGGATCTCCTCCTGCTCGATCGGGGTGAGACCGGTGGTCGCCTGCTCGTCCTCCAGGCCGAGCTGGGCCGCGATGCCCGGTTCCTGAGCGCGCAGCCGGGCGGTGTCTACGAGGGCGAAGAGGCGAGCGGGCTGGTCCCAGCCGAGGCCGGACACGTACTCGTCGATCTCGAGTACGGCCCGGGTCAGGGGGCTCGCTGCCATGGGTGTGTTGGACATGGTCACAATCCTGCCTCGTTCATGGCCCGAATCGGGAACCGAGTAAAGCGTGAGTAAGTTGCATAGGTGAGGGCCTACGATCACGTGGCCCACGGACGGCCCGCGGGGACGCGGGTCTGACGGACCAACAGCGACTTTCGAGGTGCGCACCTTGGCTTTCCAGATGCCGGACCGCGGCGGAGGCCCGACGGGGCCACGGATCAGAGTGGGCCGCCCGTCCCGGCGTGTCCGGACCCTGCTCATGACACTGGGCGTCCTTGCCGTGCTCGGCATGGCGTTCACCATGTTCGCCGGGTTCTGGACGGACTGGCTCTGGTACCGGTCGGTGAACTACTCGTCCGTGTTCACGACGACCCTGTGGACGAAGATCGGCCTGTTCTTCGTCTTCGGCCTGCTGATGGCCCTGTCGGTCGGCTTCAACATCTGGCTGGCGCACCGGCTGCGGCCGCCGCTGAGCGCGATGTCGATGGAGCAGCAGAACCTCGACCGCTACCGCATGGGCATCGCGCCCTACAAGAAGTGGCTGCTGCTGGGGATCACCGCGCTCGTCGGCCTCATCGCCGGCGCCTCGGCGTCGAGCCAGTGGCGGACCTGGCTGATGTGGGTCAACGGCGTGTCCTTCGGTGAGAAGGACCCGCAGTTCAAGCTCGACATCTCCTTCTTCACCTTCGACCTGCCCTGGTACCGGTTCCTGCTCGGCTTCGGCTTCGCAGCTGCGATCCTGTCCGTGATCGCCGCCGCGCTGACGCACTACCTGTACGGCGGGCTCAGGATCACCAGCCCGGGAGCGCGCGCCACGGCCGCCGCCACGGGCCATCTGTCGGTGCTGATGGGCATCTTCGTCGCCCTGAAGGCGGTGGCCTACTGGCTCGACCGGTACGGCCTCGCGGTCAAGTCCAGCGACTTCAAGGCGACCGACAACTGGACCGGCCTGAGGTACGTCGACGCGAACGCCTATCTGCCGGCCAAGACGATCCTGTTCTGCATCGCCGTCATCTGCGCCCTGCTGTTCTTCGCCACCCTGTGGCGGCGCACCTGGCAGCTGCCCGTCATCGGCTTCGGTCTGATGGTGCTGTCGGCGATCCTCATCGGCGGTCTGTACCCGGCGATCGTCCAGAAGTTCCAGGTCCAGCCCAACGAGCAGGCCAAGGAAGCGCCGTACGTCACCAAGAACCTCAAGGCGACGCGCGAGGCGTACGGCATCGACGACGCCGACGTCAACGAGTACACGGGCACGTCCACGACCACGGACAAGACCAAGCTGCGCGACGACGTCGACAACACGGCCAGCATCCGCGTGGTGGACCCGAACATCGTCTCGCCGACGTTCCAGCAGCTTCAGCAGATGCGTAACTACTACGCGTTCCCGATCAACCTGGACGTCGACCGCTACACCAAGGACGGCAAGGACCAGGACACGGTCATCGGTCTGCGCGAGCTGAACCTCGCCGGCATTCCGAAGAACAACTGGATCAACGACCACTTCCGCTACACCCACGGCTACGGCGTGGTCGCCGCCAAGGGCACCGCCGCCGACTCCGAGGGCCGCCCGGTCTTCACCGAGTCCGACCTGCCCTCGCAGGGCGACCTCGGGACGTATCAGCAGCGGGTCTACTACGGCGAGAAGACCACCGAGTACTCGATCGTCGGCGGTCCCCAGAAGGAGATCGACTACTCCGACGACAGCGGCGAGAAGACCTTCAGCTACACCGGCAAGAGCGGGGTCAACCTCTCCAACCCGGTCAACCGGGCCGCGTACGCGGTGGCGTTCAACGAGCCGCAGATCATGTACTCCGGCGCGATCGGCGAGGGTTCGCGGATCCTGTACAACCGCACGCCCAAGGAGCGCGTCGAGGCGGTCGCCCCGTGGCTGACCATCGACGGCGATGCCTACCCGGCGGTCGTGGACGGGAAGATCCAGTGGATCGTCGACGCGTACACGACGACGAACGGCTACCCGTACTCGTCGCGTACGACCCTCGGTGACACCACGGCCGACTCGCTGACCGCGACGAACAACTCGCGCGCGGTGGTGGCCCAGCAGAACCAGGTCAACTACATCCGCAACTCGGTGAAGGCGACCGTCGACGCCTACACCGGCCAGGTGAACCTGTACCAGTGGGACACCAAGGACCCGGTCCTGAAGACCTGGATGAAGGCGTTCCCGGGCACGGTGAAGGCGAAGACCGCGATCTCGGACTCGCTGATGGCGCATCTGCGCTACCCGCAGGACCTGTTCAAGGTCCAGCGCGAGCTGCTCAGCCGGTACCACGTGAAGGACGCGACGACGTTCCTCAGCGGCTCCGAGGTGTGGCAGGTGCCGGACGACCCGACCAACACGTCGGGCGAGCCGGTGCCGCCGTACTACCTGAGCATGAAGATGCCCGACCAGAAGGCGCAGGCGTTCTCGCTCACGACGACGTTCACGCCCAACGGCCGTGACCAGCTCAGCGCGTTCATGTCGGTCGACGCCGAAGCGGGCACCAGCGACTACGGCAAGATCAGAATCCTGAAACTGCCGACGAACACCAGCGTCCAAGGCCCTAAACAGGTACAGAGCCAGTTCAACTCCGAACAGGACATCGCCGAGACCATCAGCCTCCTCAACAGAGGTGATTCCAAGGTGGAGTACGGCAACCTGCTGACGGTGCCGCTCGACGGAGGACTGCTGTACGTGGAGCCGGTCTACGTACGCGGTGGTGGACTGAAGTACCCGCTGCTGCGGAAGGTGTTGGTGACCTACGGAGGCAACACCGCCTTCGAGGACACCCTCGACGAGGCCCTCAACAAGGTGTTCGGGGCGGACGGCGAGACCACCACGCCACCGGAGGACGACGGCGGGGACACCACGAAACCGCCACCGACCTCCGACAACCCGACGGTCCAAGAGGCGCTGAACGACGCCCAGAAGGCCTTCGAGGACGGCCAGGCTGCCCTGAAGAAGGGCGACTGGGAGGCGTACGGCCTGGCGCAGAAGGACCTGGAGGAAGCGCTGCAACGGGCCGAGGACGCACAGTCCAAGGAGGACAAGACCGGCGGCAGCAGCCCGAGTCCGAGCGGCAGTCCGAGCCCGAGCAGCAGTCCCAGCGGCTGACCGGTTCCTGAGCTGGTCAAATGCCCCTCCCGCGCCGTGGTACGGTTTGAACACAACGGCGCGGGGTGGAGCAGCTCGGTAGCTCGCTGGGCTCATAACCCAGAGGTCGCAGGTTCAAATCCTGTCCCCGCTACTGAAAACGAAGGCCCGGATCCTGATCAAGGATCCGGGCCTTCGTGGTGTGCGAACGCATGTGCCGGACAGAGGGATGGCTGTGCCGCCGTGGGGAGTTGGGCGAACTGTGTTTGACTTGTCTCTCTGTGGGCATGTCGACAAAACGCTGAAGTGACCTCACTGGCTGCGGTATACCAGGTGTACCCAGGTTGCAGGTGGTGCGACGATGGACGTTATGGGGGACAAGGCAACTCTGTTGGAGACAGGGCGGTTTGAGCAGTCTGCTGACTTTGTGCAGTCTGCCGATCTTGTGCAGCCTTCCGACCGGGACGAGACCGGTGAGGCCGCCGAGGAAGCAAGGCAGCGGCTCGCCGCGGAAGCCGGCGATGTCGAGGCGATGAGCGTCCTCGGGGCCATGCTGCTGCGCCGCGGTGATCTCGACGGAGCCGAACCCCAGCTGCGTGCCGCCACCGCCGCGGGTGACCGGGCCGCCGCCAACAACCTGGGCGTCCTGCTGCACCAGCGCGGATACGCCGACGACGCCGCCGGATGGTGGCGGATCGCCGCCGTCGCCGGGTCCGCCGCGGCCGCGCACGCGCTGGGGCGCCACCACCGGGAGAAGGGCGACGAGCCCGCCGCCGAGTACTGGCTGCGCCAGTCCGCCGAGCAGGGGCACGCCCTCGGCGCGTACGCGCTCGCCGATCTGCTGGAGCACCGCGGGGACGCCACGGCCGGGCAGTGGATGCGGGCCGCGGCCGAGCGGGGGCACCGTGAGGCGGCCTACCGGCTGGCGCGTGCTCTTGATCGCGAAGTGTCGGCCGAAGGGGACGACGGGCCCGACAACGGTGTCTCCCCGGCGGCCGAGCAGTGGTACCGGCAGGCCGCCGCGCGCGGACACCGGCGGGCCGCGCTGCACCTCGGAGCGATCCTGGAGCGGCGCGGTGAGCTCAAGGAGGCCGGGCGCTGGTATCTGACCTCCGCCAAGGACGGCGAGGCACGGGCCGCCTGTGCCCTCGGGTTCCTGCTGCGTGACGCGGGAGACGTCGAGAGCGCCGCGGTCTGGTGGCTGCGCGCCGCGCAGGACGGGGACGGCAACGCGGCGAACGCGCTGGGGGCGCTGCACGCCGAGCGGGGTGAGACGCAGACCGCCGAGCGGTGGTACCGGGCCGCGATGGACGCCGGTGATGTCAACGGCGCGTACAACCTCGGGCTGCTCTGTGCCGAGCAGGCGCGGACCGCGCAGGCTGAGCAGTGGTACCGGCGGGCGGCGTACGCCGGACACCGGGAGGCGGCGAACGCGCTGGCGATCCTGCTGCTGCAGGGCGGGGACACCGCCGGGGCGGAGCCGTGGTTCTCCAAGGCGGCCGAGGCCGGGAGCGTGGACGCGGCGTTCAACCTCGGGATTCTCTTCGCGGGGCGGGGCGAGGATGTCGTCGCGCTGCGGTGGTACGAGCGGGCCGCGGCCGCCGGGCACACCGAGGCGGCGCTCCAGGTCGGGATCGCGCGACTGCGGGACGGGGACGAGGCGGCGGCGGAGCAGCATCTGCGGTGTGCGGCCGGGGGCGGCAGCTCGGAGGCGGCGTACCGGCTGGCGACCGTGCTGGACGCCCGGCGTCCGCCCGTGCCCGCGCATGAGCTGGGGGAGCCGGTGCACTCCTCCAAGAGCGAGTGCGAGGAGTGGTACGAGCGGGCGGCGTCCCAGGGGCATCGGCGGGCACAGGTGCGGGTGGGCATGCTGGCCGCTGCCCGCCGGGGATGTCGTGGGGGCGGCTCGGTGGTACCGGGAGGCGGCCGAGGCGGGCTCCCGCAACGGTGCCTTCAATCTCGGGCTGCTGCTGGCCCGGGAGGGGAGCGAGCCCGAGGCGGCGGTGTGGTGGACCCGTGCGGCGGACGCGGGACACGGCCGGGCGGCTTTGCGGCTCGCCCTGGTCTACGCGCGTCGTGGGGAGCTCGCGGAGGGCCAGCGCTGGGCCGACCGGGCCGTGACGCTGGGACCGCAGGAGGTGTCGGAGCGGGCGGCTCGCCTGCGGGACGCGCTGCGGCAGGAGCTGTCGGCCTGACGGGCCGGCTCCGGGGACCGGGGGAAAAGCGATTTGCTTCCGTCCTCCGCGTTGACGTAGTGTTCATTTCACCGACGCGGGGTGGAGCAGCTCGGTAGCTCGCTGGGCTCATAACCCAGAGGTCGCAGGTTCAAATCCTGTCCCCGCTACTGAAGGCCGAGGGCCGGAATCCAGAAGGATTCCGGCCCTCGGTGTTTCTTCATCGCCGGTGGCCCACCGCCTCCTCGTACAGGGTGCGGTCGACTGTCCTGGACTCCGGCAGCGGGTCGCCCTCGGAGACTCCTTGCGCGGTGTATGCCGCTTGCAGACGGTCGGTCGTGCCTTTGCGGATCTCCCAGTCCATCCGTAGGGACGGGGTCGAGCGGAGGATCTGCTGGTCTGCCTTCAGGAGTTTCGCCAGATAGGTGACGTAGGCCTCGTCCTTCTTGTAGTCCGTCGCGAAGTACGAGTTCACCGTGCGGATGTATGCGCGGAGCAGGGCCACTCCCGCGTCCACGTCCCGCTGGAGCAGCGAGGGGCCGTACAGCATGCCGCCCAGCGGCTCGCCCTGCGGCTGGCCGCCGAGGAAGGCGTAGGCGGGCTGTCCGTCGACCTTGCGCCACACCGGGTCCAGGAGCCAGGCCGAGTCGACGCCGCCGTTCTCCAGGGCGGTGAGGACGTCCGCGGAGCCCAGCTGCTGGTACTGGATCCTGTCGAGGCCGCCGCCGTGCTTCTCCAGGGCCTTCTCCATGGGGTACGCGATGACGGAGCCCTTGCCGATCATCGTGCCGAGTCTGCGGTCGGCCATGGACACGTGGGACGCGCTCTCGCCGTCCTTCAGCCGCACCCACAGGCCGCTCTTCGAGCCGGGGCCCGGTGAGAAGTTACCCGCGACCCACTTGATGTCGAAGCCGCCCCGGAGACCGTTCATCACGGCCGCCTCCGGAGCCGCCCAGATCGCGTCGAGGCCGCCCTTGGCGAGCAGGGGCAGCGCGTCCGGCGTGGGGAGGACCTTGAGGGTGACGTCCAGGCCCTCACGTGCGAACTCGCCCTTGTCCAGGGCCACTTGCAGCGGTGCCACGTACTCGGCGCTCAGTGTTCCCGTCGCGATCGTCAGCTTCTGCCTCTTCGCCAGGGGCTTCGGGGCCGGTGCGCCGGGCTGGCAGCGGGCCGGCAGACGGCTCGCGGAGAGGTCGGCCGGGTCCGTCCAGGACGTGGCGCCACAGCCCTCCACCGGGCTGATCGTGCGCTTCCCGGCGTCCGCCCGCGGTGCGTTGTCCTCGTACGGCGACGAGCAGGCCGCCGAGGTCAGCAGTACGGCGGTCAGTGCCGCCACCACGCACGTCCGTCCCCTCATGACTGCCCCCGTCCACGGTCCCGCGGTGCCCATGGGGTGAGCAACCGGCCCACCACCCGCACCAGTTCGGAGAAGACGACCCCCAGGGCCGCCACACAGACGATCCCCACGAACATCACGTCGTTCTGGAACAGCGCGCGGGAGTCGAAGATCAGATGGCCCAGGCCGTTCGTCGCCGCGATCTGCTCCGAGGCGACGATCACCAGCACGGCCACGCCCGCCGCTATGCGGGCGCCCACCAGGACCGACGGCAGTGACGCCGGCAGCAGGACGTGGCGGAACATCTGCCAGGGTGAGGCACCGAAGACCTGGCCCGCGTCGCGGTGGCCTTCCGGGATCGACATGACCGCGGACATCGTCGAGATCCACACGAAGAAGAAGACCGTGGCCGCGACCAGGGCCACCTGCGGCCCCTCGCCCAGACCGAACATGTTCAGGAAGATCGGCAGGAGGGCCAGCTTCGGGACCACGTACAGGGCGTCCAGCAGGGGCTCCAGTGCTGCTCTGACCAGGGAGAGCGAGCCCATCAGCAGGCCCAGCGCGTACCCCGCGGCCGTGCCCACCGCGTAGCCCGCCACGACGCGCTTCGTCGTGGCCCACACGTCCGGCCACAGCTCGCCCTCCGCGGCCCGGTCCCAGCCGTCCGCGAAGATCGTGGACGGTGCCGGGTAGACACGGGAGTCGATCCAGGCCCGGTCGGCGGCCAGTTGCCACAGGAGGACCAGGAACAGGGGGACGGCCGCCGCCAGGGACAGTTCCAGGGCGCGTCGGCGCCTGTGGGTGCGTACGGGATGGAGCTCGTGCGGGCCCGGGGCGCGGACCAGGACGGACTCCCGTGCGGGAGCGGTCGTCGTCATGCCGGCACCGCCTCCTTGCGCAGCAGGTCCCACAACTCGCTCTTGAGGTCCGTGAACTCCGGCGCGGAGCGGATGTCGCCGGTGCGCGGGCGGGGAAAGGGCGGGCGGCGCTCGGCGATGACGCGGCCGGGGCGGGCGGACATCACCAGGACGCGGTCGCCCAGGACGATCGCCTCCTCCAGGCTGTGGGTGATGAAGAGGGTGGTGGTGCGGGTCGTCTGGGTGAGTTCCAGGAGCTCGTCCTGGAGGATCATGCGGAGTTGGGCGTCCAGGGCCGCGAACGGCTCGTCCATCAGGAGGAGTTCGGGCTCCACCGCCAGCGCCCGGGCGATCGCCACGCGCTGGCGCATGCCACCGGAGAGGGTCGACGGGTAGGCGGTGGCGAAGTCCGACAGGCCCATGCGGGCCAGCCAGGCGTCGGCGCGGGCGTCGGCCTCGCGGCGGGGGACGCGCTGGATGTCGAGGCCGAAGCGGACATTGGCGCGGACCGTCTTCCAGTCGTAGATGCCGTAGTCCTGGAAGATCATGGCGGCCGGGCGAGGGCTGGTCGTACGGATCTCCAGGCGGCCCGTGCTGGGGCGCAGCAGACCCGCGGCGATGCGCAGCAGGGTCGACTTGCCGCAGCCTGAGGGGCCGACGACACAGACGAACTCACCGGCGGTCACGGACAGGTCCAGCGGGCCGAGGGCGGGCACCGCGCCGGGGCCTCGGCCGAAGGTTCGGGTCAGATCACGTGCGCTGAGTTTCGGATACAGCTCTCCCACGGGGTCTCCTCGCGGAGTGCGGAACGGACTGGTGGGTGCCGTTGACCATATGACGGTCCGTCAGATCCGGGAAGCCTGTAGACAGCACAAAGCCCCGGCGCCCAAGGGGGCCGGGGCTTCGGAAGCGGGTTTATGCCGCCGCGCAGTTCGGGCAGACGCCGCGGTACGTCACCTCGACGCCCGAGACCGTGAAGCCGAAGCGCTCCGAGTCGGGGAGGTCGGTGAGCGGGTCGCCGCTCGGGTGGACGTCGCGGATCGCGCCGCACTGGGCGCAGACCAGGTGGTGGTGGGGCCGGTGCGCGTTCGGGTCGTACCGCTTGGCGCGCTTGTCGGTGGCCACCTCGAGCACCTCGCCGAGGGAGACCAGCTCACCCAGCGTGTTGTAGACGGTCGCGCGGGAGATCTCGGGCAGCTTGGCGACGGCCCGTGCGTGGACCTCGTCGGCCGTCAGGTGGACGTGATCGCCGTCGAGGACCTCGGCCACGACACGCCGCTGCGCGGTCATCCGCCATCCGCGGCCGCGCAGTCGTTCCAGAAGGTCACTCATAGGGGTCACCTTAACAGCAAGGGGGACCAGGCTCCGAATAGGTGTGAATTTAGAGTGCACCTCGAGTTGGACAATGTCCAGTGTGGCGGGGGGTGGGCCGGGCCGCCCGACCCACCCCCCGGTACTGCGCTCAGGCCGGGACGTGCTGTCGTGCCGGTGCCCAGCAGCGGATGATGTCGCGGACCGAGACGATGCCGACCGGCTCGCCGTGGTCCAGGACGATGAGGTGCCGGAAGCCGCCGTGGGCCATGGCCCGGGCCGCCTCCTCCAGGGTCCAGGACGGTGTCGCGAAGACGACGTCGGTGGTGGTGTGGTCGTGGACGCGTTCCGTGTCCGGACTCTGGCCCAGTCCCACGGCGTTGAGGACGTCGCGTTCGGTGAGGATGCCGATGCCGCCGGCATCGGGGTCGAGGATCACGGCCGCGCCGACGCGCCGGGCTGACATCAGGGCGGCGGCTTGGCGGAGGGTGTGGGCGGGGCCGATGGTGAGGACCACCGTGCTCATGGCGTCGCGGACGAGCATGGGTGCGGAGTCACCTCCTACGAATCCCCGGGATAGTTCGAGGATTCACAAGTTCACAAATGAGGGTCCCCTCAGAGTCGCAGGTAAAGCGAGGGTCAACAAGGGGGCGCGTGCGGCCGATTGAGGGCGTACGCGCTCAGTAGCGCTGGTTGAGATAACCCAGCATCTCGTCGTGGAGCAGACCGTTGGAGGCGGCCGCGTTGCCGCTGTGCGGGCCCGGGCGGCCGTCGAGGCCGGTGAAGGAGCCCCCCGCCTCCGTCACGATGATCGCGTTGGCGGCCATGTCCCACAGGGACAGCTCGGGTTCGGCACAGAGGTCGACCGCGCCCTCGGCGACCAGCATGTAGGGCCAGAAGTCGCCGTACGCGCGCGTGCGCCACACATCGCGGGTCAGGTCCAGGAAGCCGTTGAGGAGGCTGCGCTCCTCCCAGCCGCTCAAGGAGGAGTACGCGAAGGAGGCGTCCGACATCTTCGAGACGCGGGAGACATGCAGCCGGGAGGCCGAGGTGAGGCTGCGCCCGGTGAAGGCGCCGTTGCCCTTCGCGGCCCACCAGCGGCGGTTGAGCGCCGGCGCGGAGACGACGCCGACAACGGGCTGGTAGCCGCCCTCCGCCGCCTCCATCAGGGAGATCAGGGTGGCCCAGACGGGAACACCCCGGACGTAGTTCTTGGTGCCGTCGATCGGGTCGATCACCCAGCGGCGGGGGCCGGTGCCCTGGACGCCGTACTCCTCGCCGATGATCGCGTCCCGCGGACGGGCGCGCTGGAGATGGGTACGGATGATCTCCTCCGCCGCCTTGTCCGCTTCGCTCACCGGGGTCATGTCCGGCTTCGTCTCGACCTTGAGGTCCAGCGCCTTGAAGCGGTCCATGGTGGTTGCGTCGGCCGCGTCCGCGAGGACATGGGCGAAGCGGAGGTCGTCGAGGTAGTCCGGCATGGGACGAACGCTATCTGCCGTGGTCGGTGCGGGGCTACACGGGACCAAGGTGCGGACGGGCCCCGGGCGGACGGCGTGCGGTGGATCAAGAGCGCCCCCCGATGCCCTCGCGAACCCTTGACAGTGCCCTCACGCGCGTCAAATCTGGGGCCCAGAGCCGCTCGCCCCTAGGAGGCGATGATGCCTGCAGCGAGGGAATCCCTGCTGGACGCCGCGTACACGGCGCTGGCCCGCAGGCCGTGGTCCACCGTGCGGATGGTGGATGTCGCGGCGGCGGCAGGAGTGTCCCGGCAGACGCTTTACAACGAGTTCGGGAGCAAGGAAGGGCTGGCCCGCGCGCTGGTGAGAAGGGAGGCCGACAGCTATCTCGCCGGCGTCGAGCGCGCGCTCGCCACCCACAGCGACGCCCGTGACCGGCTGACCGCGACCGCCGAGTGGACCGCGGCCACCGCCAAGGACAACGCACTCGTACGGGCCCTGCTCACCGGCTGCTGGAGCGAGCGGCTGCCCTCCCCGACGCTGTCCGCGGTCCCGTCCTCCTCGGCCGTACCGGCACAGCGCCGGGCGGACGGTCCGCTGCCGTCCCCCGGCGACTTCGTGGCGCTGGTCCGCGACCGTGCCGTGGCGGTGCTCGGCGGACCCGGTGCGAACAAGGCGGACCACGCCGACCTCGCCCGCTCCTGCGAGCTGACCGTCCGGGTCGCACTGTCGTGTGTGGCCGCTCCGCCGGGTGAGGGCGGGGTCGCGGACCTGGTACGCAGCGCGCTGCACCGGCAACCGGTGTGAAAGCCGTTGCCCGTTGCCCGAAGTGACCCCGCCCGACGTCGACTTCGACGGCGGACGGGCCGTCAGGAGAGCCGTCCGAGCGGCCCTCAGTGTGCCGAGCCGGACAGCTGGAGGCCGATCACGCCCACGATGACCAGGCTGATCGAGACGAGCTTCAGCGTCGACACCAGGTCGCCGAGGAAGATCATGCCGTAGATCGCGGTACCCGCCGCCCCGATGCCGGTCCACACCGCGTACGCCGGGCCCACGTCGAGTTTCCTCAGCGCCAGGGTCAGCAGACCGAAGCTGCCGAGGGCGAAGATGCAGAACGCGACCGTGGGCCACAGTCGAGTGAAGCCGTGCGAGAGCTTGAGGCACACGGCGAAACCGGTCTCCAACAACCCGGCGACCACCACCAGCAGCCACGCCATGTGCTGTCCTCCCGTAGGTCCGGCTCGGTGCGATTATGCCTTTGCCTGACCTGTACGGAGCCAAACAACGCGGAGGTCAGTCGCCTTCCGTGCGTTCCCTGGTCGCCAGCAGACGGCGGAGCGAGTACAGCCGCGCAGGGTCGGCGTGCCCCTCGGCTACCCACTCGTCCAGCGCGCAGTCCGGCTCATCATGACTGCACGCACGGGGACAGCCTTCGGTTCCCGGCACCAGGTCGGGGAACGCGAGGATCACGCGGGACGGGTCGACGTGGTGCAGCCCGAACGACCGCAGGCCCGGGGTGTCGATCACCCAGCCCGCGTCGCCCGCCAGCGGCAGCGCCAGCGCCGAGGTGGTGGTGTGGCGGCCGCGGCCGGTCACCGCGTTCACATGGCCCGTCACCCGGCGGCGGTCCTCCGGGACCAGCGCGTTCACCAGCGTCGTCTTGCCCACGCCCGAGTGGCCGACGAACGCCGTGATCTTGCCGTCGAGTTCCGCGCGCACCCGCTCCACCGCGCTGCCGTTCTCCAGTTCCTCACGGCTGGTGACGACGTGCGGGATGTCCAAGTGGCCGTACAGCTCAAGGAGTTTGTCGGGCTGGGCGAGGTCCGACTTCGTCAGGACCAGGAGGGGGGTCAGGCCGCCGTCGAACGCCGCGACCAGGCAGCGGTCGATGAGGCGCGGGCGGGGTTCGGGGTCGGCCAGGGCCGTGACGATCGCCAGCTGGTCGGCGTTGGCGACGACCACGCGCTCGAAGGGGTCGTCGTCGTCCGCGGTACGGCGCAGCACCGAGGTGCGCGGCGCGATGCGGACGATACGGGCCAGGGTGTCCTTCTGGCCGGAGAGGTCGCCGACGATGGCCACCCGGTCTCCGACGACGGCTGCCTTGCGGCCCAGTTCGCGGGCCTTCATGGCCATCACGACCGTGTCGTCGACCAGACACGTCAGCCGGCCCCGGTCGACGGTGAGGACCATGCCCTCGACCGCTTCCTCGTGCTTGGGGCGGATGTTCGTACGCGGCCGGTTGCCCTTGCGGTTCGGGCGGCTGCGGATGTCGTCCTCGTCGGTGTTCTTGCCGTAGCGACGCATGATGTCTAGGCCCCTACGCCCCGAGCATCCCGGTCCACAGTCCGGGGAAGTCCGGCAGGGTCTTGCCCGTCGTCGCCACGTTCTCGATCTGCACGCCCTCCACCGCGAGACCGATGATCGCGCCGGCCGTCGCCATACGGTGGTCCTCGTACGTGTGGAAGATCCCGCCGTGCAGACGGCGCGGGCGGATGTGCAGTCCGTCGGCCGTCTCGGTCACATCACCGCCGAGCTCGTTGATCTCCTTGGTGAGCGCGGCCAGGCGGTCCGTCTCGTGCAGACGCAGATGGGACACGCCGCGCAGCGTCGAGGGGGAGTCGGCCAGTGCCGCCACCGCCGCGATGCCCGGAGTCAGCTCGCCGACCTCGCCCAGGTCCACGTCGATACCGTGGATCGCACCCGAACCGGTGAACACCAGGCCGTACTCGGTGAGTTCGCAGGAACCGCCCATCTCGGTGAAGATCTCCCGCAGCCTGTCACCGGGCTGGGTGGTGCGGCTCGGCCAGTCGGGGACGACGACCTTGCCGCCGGTCACCAGGGCCGCCGCCAGGAACGGCTGGGCGTTGGAGAGGTCCGGCTCGATCGTCAGGTCCCGGCCGAGCAGCGCACCCGGCGTGACCCGCCAGACGTTGGGCTCGCCGCCCGACTCCGGGGTGTCGACCTGGGCGCCGACCGCGCGCAGCATGTCGACGGTCATACGGATGTGGGGGAGCGAGGGGAGGGTGGAGCCCACATGACGGACCTCCACGCCCTGGTTGAAGCGGGGGCCGCTCAGCAGCAGCGCGCTCACGAACTGCGACGACGAGGACGCGTCGATCTCCACCGGGCCACCGTCCAGGGCCCCGCCGCCGTGGACCGTCAGCGGCAGTGCGCCGCGGCCGTCGTCGTCGATGCGGGCGCCGAGGACGCGCAGGGCGTCGATGACGCCGTTCAGGGGGCGCTCGTACGACCTCGGGTCGCCGTCGAAGCGGATCTCGCCGTCGGCGAGGGCGGCGACGGGGGGGAGGAAGCGCATGACGGTGCCGGCGTTGCCGACGTGCACCGTGGCGGGGCCGCGGAGGCCTGCCGGCAGGACGCGCCAGGACTCGCCCGTGCCGTCGGGGCCCACGCCTTCCTCGATGCCCACGCCCATTTCGCGGAGGGCCGCGGCCATGAGGAGGGTGTCCCGGGAGCGGAGGGGGCGGCGCAGCCAGCCGGGCTCGCTGGCGAGGGCCGCGAGGACCAGGGCTCGGTTGGTGACCGACTTGGACCCCGGTACCTGGACCGTTGCGTCGACGGCTCCGGTCGCATAGGGGGCGGGCCAGAGGGCGGTGTCTGCGGGGTTCAAAGCCATGGGGTCCACTTTAGTAGGGGGTTGCCTGTCGAGTGCTGCGCCATCGTGGCTGGTCGCGCCCTGCGGCGGAGCCGCTGACAGATACGGCCCCGCGCCCCTGTGATGAGCGCCTTCGGGGCTGCATCACACCTCCAGCAACCACCGGCCGCCGCCTATCAGTGAGCACAGGCTCACCGCGTGGAACAGGAACAACCACAGGCCCGCCGGTACATGCGTCAGGCGTGACAGCTGGTCCGCGTCCGAGTCGCCGGCCCCTCCCCGCACCCGCTTCGCCTGCAACTCGAAAGCGGGACGGACGCCGCCCGTCAGCAGGAACCACACCGCCGCGTACGCGAAGGCCGCCTGGACCTGGGGGCCCGAAAGCCAGGACACCACCACGAACGTGGCGCCGGTGACGACGACGGTCAGGGCGCCGTACGCGTTGCGGATCATCACCAGCATCGCCACCAACAGGGCCGTGGCCACCCAGAGCAGCAGGGTGATGCGGCCCGTGGCCAGCAGGGCCGCGCCGCCCAGGCCCAGCAACGGGGGAGCGGTGTAGCCGGCCGCCGCGGTGAGGATCATGCCGATGCCGTGCGGCTTGCCCCGGCTGACCGTGAGGCCGCTGGTGTCGGAGTGCAGCCGGATACCGGTGAGGGTGCGACCGGTGAGCAGGGCGATCAGACCGTGGCCGCCCTCGTGGGCGATGGTGATGGCGTTGCGCGAGACACGCCACAGACCGTGCGGGACCACTATGGCGAGCGCCGCGACCAAGGTGGCCAGAACCACCCACAGGTCGGGGTCGGGCTGGGTGCCGATCAGCTCGTCCCAGAGAGAGGTCGCTGTGCTGGTGTCCATGTTCGGCGGTGGCTCCCTTTGGTCATACGGAGTCTGGCAGTGTGGCACGTATGTGCGGACGGTATGCAGCGAGTCGTGGGCCCGAGGATCTCGCAGGAATCTTTGAGATCGAGAAGTGGGAGCCCGAGGAGACACTGGCCCCCGACTACAACGTGGCCCCTACCAAGGAGGTCTACGCCGTCCTCGACCGTCCTCTCAAGGACGCGGATGATCCACGCCCGGTTCGCCAGTTGCGCACGCTCAAGTGGGGACTGGTGCCGAGCTGGTCGAAGACCCCCGAGGGCGGCGCCCGGATGATCAACGCCCGCGCCGAGACCGTCCACGAGAAGCCGTCGTACAAGCGGGCCTTCTCCTCCCGCCGTTGCATCATCCCCGCCGACGGCTACTACGAGTGGGTCACCGCCAAGGCGGAGCGGGACCTGGAGGTCGAGGGCAAGAAGAAGCGGCCGCGCAAGCAGCCGTACTTCGTGCTGCCGGCCGACGGGTCGGTGTTCGCGATGGCGGGGCTGTACGAGTTCTGGCGGGACAAGACCCTCCCGGACGACCACCCGCAGGCCTGGTGGGTGACCTGCTCGGTCATCACCACCGAGGCGGAGTCCACCCCGCTCGCGATCGCCCCGGCCGACGGACCGTACGCCCTCGCCGACATCCACCCCCGGATGCCGCTGATGCTGACGCCGGACCGCTGGGACTCCTGGCTGGACCCCTCCCGCACCGACGTCGAGGACCTCCGCTCCCTCCTGGAGCCGCCCCCGGCAGGGCTGATGCGCGCCTACCCGGTCTCCACGGCCGTCAGCAACGTCCGCAACAACGGACCGGAGCTGCTGACCGAGCTGGAGGGGCCCGAAGAGGGCACACTCTTCTGACCCGACTGCCCCCTCCCTCGCGGGAAGAGGGATTCCTGGCTCAGGCGGCGATCTTCTGGTACGCGGTCGTACCGGGACAGTTGCTGCCGGGCCTTCCTGCCGTGGTCGGGGTGTGGGAGGTCGTGGCCGTCGCTGGTCGTGGTCGCGATCTCTTTCACGCCCCAGTCGATGCCGAGCACCCGTCCAGTGGGAGGGTTCAGCGTCGGAGTGGCGTCGCGCTTCTTCTTGTGGCCAGGTAGGCCGGCCCGCTGCCTGACAGGCAGCCGGTCCTTGATGTCCTTCAAAGCCTTGGCGCGGGACTTCCAGAAATCTCGGATGAGTTGCCGCTGGGGCACCGAGGAACCCTCGGCCAGCCAGGGCGTGACGTTGGTTCTCGGTCCCGATGGGCTGGTCCGACTTCCTTCCACCAGGTGACCGTATGTGCGACTCCCGTACGCCTGTGCTGCCTTTTTGGCGTGATCACCCCAACCGGTGATCAGTCGCGGGCGTGTTCCTGAGGTTCCTCTGTCGGGGGCATCCGCCTGGACTCGTGCCGACGTGGGGCATCCTCGCCAGGTGACGAATATGACCACCGAGATCATCGGTACGGATGCCGGCGACGCCCGCATCACCTGGCACCCCGCGCAGAAGGCACGCCTCGTGCTCGCCGTCAGCCATGGTGCCGGCGGAGGGATCGAGGCGAGGGATCTGCAGGCCCTCGCGGGGACTCTCCCGGACCACGGCGTGAGCGTCGCGCTCGTCGAGCAGCCCTGGCGGGTGGCGGGCAAGAAGGTGGCGTCTCCGCCGAAGACCCTCGACGTGGGATGGCGGGGGATCTGGCCCGCCGTGGCCGGGCCGGGGCTGCCCGTCGTCTCCGGCGGACGCAGCGCCGGGGCCCGCGTGGCCTGCCGCACCGCCGTCGAGCTGGGCGCCGCCGCCGTGCTCGCCCTCAGCTTCCCCCTGCATCCGCCCGGCAGGCCCGAGAAGTCCCGCGCCCACGAACTGCTCGGGTCCGGGGTGCCCACGCTGGTCGTACAGGGCGGCAACGACCCCTTCGGGAGGCCGGAGGAGTTCCCGGACGGCGCTCATGAACTGGTCGAGGTGCCGTACGGGGATCATGGGTTCGCGGTGCCGAAGAAGGCGGACCTCACCCAGGAACAGGCCGTGACACTCATCACCGACGCGGTGGTGAAGTGGGCCGGGTCACTCGGGTAAAGGCTCGGGAATGCTGAGCTCCGGAGCTCTGTTGTGGCGGACAGAAGTGCTGAAGAACCAGCACCGACCGTCGTAGAGAGGAAGTCCGCCGCATGGGTTCGACCATCTGCCCGAGCCGCAGCAGCCGCGCTGACCTGGACTGGACGGTGCTGCACGCGGCCAAGACCGGCCCTATTCGGGCGGCGGGCGGACCGGATCGTGTTCTATCCTCCGATTCTGGTGGGATCGGTTTCGGTCCTGCCCGCAATCTTGAGGAGGTGGGTCCGGTTCCCGGTACCGACGCAGGGACCGAACACGGCCAGGCGGAGCAGCCCGAGGGCCAGGGCACGAGCACGGAGACCACCTCGGAGCGCACCGCGCGCTTCGAGCGGGACGCGCTCGAATTCCTCGACCAGATGTACTCGGCCGCCCTGCGCATGACGCGCAACCCGGCCGACGCCGAGGACCTGGTGCAGGAGACGTACGCCAAGGCGTACGCGTCCTTCCACCAGTTCCGCGAGGGCACCAACCTGAAGGCCTGGCTGTACCGGATCCTGACCAACACCTTCATCAACTCGTACCGCAAGAAGCAGCGTGAACCCCAGCGCTCCGCGGCCGAGGAGATCGAGGACTGGCAGCTCGCACGTGCCGAGTCGCACATGTCGACCGGTCTGCGCTCCGCCGAGTCGCAGGCGCTCGACCACCTGCCCGACTCGGACGTGAAGGAAGCGCTCCAGGCGATCCCCGAGGAATTCCGCATCGCCGTCTACCTGGCGGACGTCGAGGGCTTTGCGTACAAGGAGATCGCGGACATCATGGGGACACCCATCGGTACGGTGATGTCCCGGCTGCACCGGGGCCGCCGTCAACTGCGCGGCATGCTCGAGGACTACGCCCGTGAGCGCGGGCTGGTCCCGGCCGGCGCCGGAGAGTCGAACGAAGCGAAAGGTTCGGGCTCATGAGCTGCGGAGAGCCGCACGAGACGGACTGCAGTGAGGTACTCGATCATCTCTACGAGTTCCTCGACAGTGAGATGCCGGACGTCGACCGCGACAAGTTCAAGCAGCACTTCACGGAGTGCTCGCCGTGCCTGGAGAAGTACGGCCTGGAAGAGGCCGTGAAGAAGCTGGTCAAGCGGTGCTGCGGTCATGACGACGTCCCCACCGACCTGCGCTCCAAGGTCCTGGGGCGGCTCGATCTGATCCGCTCCGGGCAGGCGGTGCCCGACCACGACATCACCGCGGCCCCGGCCCAGGAGGCCTGAACTCCCTTCGAGGAACGGGCTGTCGTCACTCGAACGTGCTAATCCGCGGGTAATCGGCCCGCGGAACCCCCTCTTGCCCTCCTAGGCTCCGAAGCTGAGCCGGCTCGGGAGATCTCAAAGGGGCGTCATGGAGGGGACAGCGGCACGGGCACGCGTGTACGTGGTCGGTGTCGCCCTCGGCGCCCTGTACTGCGTGCACGCGTTGCCGGCGGTGACCGCCCCCTGGTGGGCGGTTGCCCTGCTCGCCGCCCTCTATGCCGGGGGCGAGCGGTTGTCCGGCACCTTCTACCCCGTGCTGCTCGCCGCGGCCTTTCTGCTGCCGCCCCCCGCCGCCGCGCTCGTCGCGCTGCCGGGGGCGCTGCTCTCCCCGGTCGTGCAGCGGCCGCACGCGATCCACCGGATCTGGCGGGCCGCCCAACTCGCCGTCGCCGTCTGGGTGGCGTCCCGGGTGCACTGGACGCTGGGCGGCAGGGACGCCGTCGTGGCCCCCGACTTTCCCTACGTGCTCGTCCCGGCCGGGGCGGCCGTCATCGCCTTCTGTCTGGTGCTCACCGTTCTGGACGGTGGCATCCTGGCGCTCGCCGAGCGGGTGCCGGTACGACTGGCCTGGCGCGGTCTCTTCGTACGTTCCCTCGCACCGATCGCCGTGCACGGGCTCGCCGGGCTGATGATGGCCGTGCTGTGGCGCAGCCCGTACGGGCCCGTCGCCGCGCTGCTCGTGCTGCTGCCGATGTGCGTGTCCTGGTGGGCCTTCGCCCAGTACCACCGGGAACAGGCCGCCCATCAGGCCACCATCCGCGCACTCGTGCAGGCCGTCGACATCAAGGACGAGTACACCCGCGGACACAGCGAGCGCGTCGGCCAGGCCTCGATGATGATCGCCCGTGAACTAGGCATGGACGAGGGCCGCGTCGAGGTGCTCCGGTTCGCCGGGATCCTCCACGACGTCGGCAAGCTCGGCGTGCCGACACGGCTGCTGCGCAAGGACGGGCCGCTGACCCCGGAAGAGCGGCGCGTCATCGAACTGCATCCCGAGTACGGGCACGAGATGGTGCGGGGGATCTCGTTTCTGGGGGAGGCGCGGGCTGCCGTCCTGCATCACCACGAGCGGCTGGACGGGAGCGGGTATCCGTACGGGCTGGTGGGGAGCCAGATCCCCGAGTCCGCGCGAGTGGTGGCGGTCGCCGACGCCTTCGACGCCATGACGTCGACGCGGTCCTATCGCCGGGCGCGGCCTGTCGCCACCGCGCTGGAGGAGCTGGAGCGCTGCGCGGGGTCGCAGTTCGACCCGCGGATGGTCACGGCGCTGGTGCGGGCGCTGAGCAGACACGGCTGGCGCCCCGCGGTGACCGCGGACGAGGAACGCCCACCGAGGCCCCGACGCCCGGTCTCCAGCCGCCCCGAAGCGCACCGATGAGGTGGCCCCGGCTGCTTGTGCATGGTTCGGCGGGGGTTCTCGCTCTTGTGTCGCTCGGGGTCGTTCTCTGGACGGGGCTCGAGGAGCGCGGGGTCGCGCTGGCCTTCGGGGTGCTGATCACCGGCGGGGAGCTCGCGCGGTGGACCGGTGCCCGGGTCCGGGAGGCCGCGCCGCTCGGGGCCGCCGGGGCGCTGGCGTACGCGCTGCTCGGGGCGGACGCCGGGCGGCCCACCACGCACGGGGTCCTCCAGGTGATCACCGTCGTGCTCGCCGCCGCGCTCCTCGCCAGCGTGCCGCACATCGCGCGCGGGCAGGGGCCGATGATCGACCATCTCTCGCGGCGTCTGCTCAGCACCGCCTTCTGCGCCGTCTGCTTCCAGCCCCTCTACAACCGGGGCGTCCAGGACGACTGGGCCGGACCGGCGTACGCCCTCGTCCTGATCGCGCTCCTCGCCCTCACGGCACTCTGCGACGCCGTGCTCGCCGCCGCACTCGCGCACTCCCGCACCCGCTGGCCCTTCGCCCCGCTGCTGAGGCACGAGCTGCGGGCCCTGCTCGGCATCGGGTCCGCCGTCTGCGCGACCGGCGCGGTGATGGCCCTCGCGGTCGCCGTCGTCGGACTGTGGGCGCTGCCCGTGTTCTCCGTGCCCCTCCTCCTCACCCAGCTGGCCTTCCGGCGGTACGCCGCCGTACGGACCACCTACCGGCAGACCATCGCCTCCCTCGCCAGGGCCACCGAGATCGCCGGGTACACCCCCGCAGGGCACGCCCGCCGCGTCGCCGAGCTCAGCAAGGCCGTGGGGCGGGACCTGGGGCTGACCGGGCCCGATCTCACCGTCCTGGAGTACGCCGCCCTCATGCACGACATCGGGCAGCTGAGCCTGATCGACCCCGTCCCGGCGGGGGCCACCGCGGGGCTGCCCACCGAGGAGCAGCGGCGGATCGCCCTGCTCGGCGGGGCCGTCGTACGGCAGACGGGGGTGGACGGCACGGTCGCCGTGGTCGTGGAGCGGCAGGCCGACCCCTACCGGCAGCAGCCTGTCGCCGCACGGATCGTGCGGGCGGTGAACGCCTACGAGGAGAAGGCGCGGGAGGCCGGACCCGGCGGGCCCCTCACCGCCCTGGAGGAGCTGCGGCTCGCCACCGCGGGGGACTACGCGCCCGAGGTCGTGGAGGCGCTGGCCCGGGTGCTGGCCAGGGACAGTCTTACCCTGCCCTCGGTTGGGTAACCCATGGGTAATGAGCGCCCTTCCAGCCGCGCATGGTTGGATGCGAAGAAGAGGGTGTCCGGGGGCGATGGCCAGCCCACTGAACGGAACTGGCAGGCGGGAATCGTGAGGATCTTCGGCAAGGGACGGCACCGGCCCTCCGCCTCCTGGCGGCAGGCCACAGACCGCGCGTTCACGCTGATCGGCGACGGTCGGTACGAGGACGCGGGCGCGCTGCTGACGCGCGCCGCCGATCTGGAGCCCTGGCTGTCCGAGTCCTGGTTCAACCTCGCCCTGCTGCACAAGTTCCGGCACGACTGGGAGCAGGCGCGGGCCGCGGGCCTCAGGGCCGTCGCGCTGCTCGACCGGGAGACGGGCGCACCCGACTGGTGGAACGTCGGCATCGCGGCCACCGCGCTCCAGGACTGGCCGCTGGCCCGGCGGGCCTGGCAGGCCTACGGGCTGCGGGTGCCCGGCGGGGCCGCGGACCCCGGGGAGCCGGCCGGCATGGACCTCGGCAGCGCCGCCGTACGGCTGTCCCCGGAGGGGGAGGCCGAGGTGGTGTGGGGTCGGCGGCTGGATCCGGCCCGCATCGAGGTGCTGTCGATCCCGTTGCCGTCGTCCGGGCGGCGCTGGGGTGAGGTCGTGCTCCACGACGGGGTGCCGCACGGCGAGCGGACCACCGCTGCCGGGCACTCGTACCCCGTGTTCGACGAGATCGAGCTGTGGGCGCCGTCGCCGGTGCCGACGTGGGTGGTGCTGCTGGAGGCCGCGACGGAGGCCGACCGGGACGCCCTGGAGCAGCTCGCCTCCGACGCGGGGTTCGCCGCGGAGGACTGGTCGTCTTCCGTTCGGCTGCTGTGCCGGATGTGTTCCGAGTCGCAGATGCCGTCAGACGAGGGCGACGGGGAGCATCTCGATCCGCATGACCACAGCGAGCCGGGGCATCCGGGGCCGCTGGGGCATCGGACGGACGGGCAGTTGTGGGTGCCGGAGCGGGAGTGTGGCGTCGCGGCGCCGGCCGCGCTGGTCCGGGGGCTGCTGGACGGGTGGGTCGCCGACAGCCCGGATTCCCGTGACTGGCGTGATCTGGAAGAGGTCTGTTAGGCCGTCTTTCGGCTGCTGGTCCGTGGTGGACTGGTCGCGCCCACGCGCCGGAGCCGCATATCGGACACTGCCCCGCGCCCCTTCAGGGCGCGCTCCCCTTACCCTGTATTCGCAGAATTCCCATGGTTTCAGGAAGGCATACGTCGGTCATGGCGCAGCAGGACACCGATCAGCAGCACGCGGGCGTGCTCCCCGTGGACGACGAGGGCTTCGTCATCGACACCGAGGAGACCGAGGAGCGGGAGAACGGCTGGCGGGAGCGTGGGACCTCGCGGCCCATCACCGTCGTCGGGAATCCGGTGCTGCACAAGGAGTGCAGGGACGTCACCGAGTTCGGCGCGGAGCTGGACCAGCTGGTGGCGGACATGTTCGCCTCGCAGCGCACCGCCGAGGGCGTGGGCCTGGCCGCCAACCAGATCGGCGTCGACCTGAAGGTCTTCGTGTACGACTGCATGGACGACGAGGGCAAGCGGCACGTCGGCGTGGTCTGCAACCCCAAGCTCGTCGACCTGCCCGCCGACCGGCGTGTCCTGGACGACAGCAACGAGGGCTGCCTGTCCGTGCCGACCGCGTACGCGCCGCTCGCCCGCCCCGACTACGCGGAGCTGACCGGGCAGGACGAGAAGGGCAACCCGATCAAGGTCCGCGGCACAGGGTACTTCGCTCGGTGTTTGCAGCACGAGACCGATCACCTTTACGGATACCTCTACATCGACCGGCTCTCCAAGCGGGAACGCAAGGACGCGCTGCGGCAGATGGCCGAGAACGAGCCCCGCTACCCCGTGGTCGCCAACGACTGAGACCTCTCGGGATCACTCAAGTCCCTTGCGCACGGCGTCTGTTCAGGTTTCCCTCGCTGACCAGGCGCCGTTCGTCTGTCCGTCGCACGTTCGATCGGATGTGCTCCCTTAGCGGTCCAGATTGAGTCACACAAGGGGGGATTCTCGGCACTGTGGGGTAGTGAATGGTGCAAATGCGTTCCCAGATCGGTCAGTTGTGGTGCTGAATGGGAAGTGCGGGGATACGCAACGGCGCACGCCCGGCACTGCGGGAGGGGCGCGCGTAACTGACGGCTGAGAGGGGTTAGTTCGTGCATGCTTTCTCACACGGCACCACAGCGACACCGACAGCGATCGCGGTCCCGCCGTCGCTCTCTCTCCCGATGATCGAGGCGGCGTTTCCCCGGCAACTCCACTCGTATTGGCCCCAGCTCCAGGAGAAGACACGCACCTGGCTGCTGGAAAAGCGGCTCATGCCGGCGGACAAGGTGGAGGAATATGCCGACGGTCTTTGCTACACGGACCTCATGGCGGGCTACTACCTGGGCGCCCCCGACGAGGTCCTCCAGGCGATAGCGGACTACAGCGCGTGGTTCTTCGTCTGGGACGACCGGCACGACCGCGACATCGTCCACCGCCGGCGCGGTGCCTGGCGGCGGCTCAAGCACCGGCTGCACGCGGCACTCGACTCCCCCGGGGAGCACCTGCATCACGAGGATCCCCTGGTCGCCGCGTTCGCCGACACCATGGTGCGGCTGTACGCGTTCCTGCCCGGCACATGGAACGCACGGTTCGCCCGGCACTTCCACTCGGTGATCGAGGCGTACGACCGGGAATTCCGCAACCGCACGGAAGGTGTGGTGCCGACCGTCGAGGAATACCTCGCGCTGCGACGCCTCACTTTCGCGCACTGGATCTGGACCGATCTGCTGGAGCCGAGCGCGGGCCGGGAACTCCCGGACCGGGTGAGGAAACACCCGGCATATCGGCGGGCGGCACTCCTGAGCCAGGAATTCGCCGCCTGGTACAACGACCTCTGTTCGCTGCCGAAGGAAATAGCGGGCGACGAGGTCCATAATCTCGGGATCAGCTTCATCAAACACGAGGGGCTGACGCTCGAGGAGGCCATAAGGGAAGTCCGGCGACGGGTCGAGGAATGCGTCAGTGAATTCCTTGTCGCCGAGAAAGCAGCCCTGCGGTTCGCCGCGTCGCTCGACGACGGAACCCTGCGCGGAAAAGACCTGAGCGCCACCGTACGGGCCTGCGTCGGCAATATGCGCAACTGGTTCAGCACCGTCTACTGGTTCCACCACGAGTCCGGCCGCTACATGGTCGACAGCTGGGACGACCGGTCCACACCCCCGTACGTCAACAACGAAGCGGCAGGTGAGAAATGACCGTCGAGTCTGTGAAGCCCGAAGCCCCGGTGACACCGGGGCCCGGGCCCCTTGAACCGGTCCTCGCGGGAGGGGCCGTCCCGGTCCTCGGGCACGGGCTGAAACTGCTGCGGGATCCGCTGGCCTTCATGTCCCAGCTGCGCGACCACGGCGATGTCGTGCGCCTCAAGCTCGGACCCAAGACGGTGTACGCCGTCACCACGCCGGCCCTCACCGGGGCCATGGCACTCAACCCCGACTACGTCATCGACGGGCCGCTGTGGCAGTCCCTGGAGGGCCTGCTCGGCAAAGAGGGCGTGGCCACCGCCAACGGTCCGCGGCACCGGCGGCAGCGGCGCACCATCCAGCCCGCCTTCCGGCTCGACGCGATCCCCGGATACGGGCCGATCATGGAGGAGGAGGCGCACGCGCTGACGACGCGCTGGCAGCCCGGGGAGACCATCGACTGCACCTCCGAGTCCTTCCGGGTGGCCGTGCGCATCGCGGCCCGCTGTCTGCTGCGCGGCGACTTCATGGACGAGCGGGCCGAGCGGCTGTGCGTCGCGCTCGCCACCGTCTTCCGGGGCATGTACCGGCGGATGGTCGTCCCGCTCGGACCGCTGTACAACCTCCCCCTGCCGCCCAACCGCAAATTCAACGCGGCCCTGGCCGATTTGCATCTGGTGGTCGACGAGATCGTCGCCGAGCGCCGCACATCTGGTCAAAAGCCGGACGATTTGCTGACGGCATTGCTGGAGGCGAAGGACGACAATGGCGACCCCATCGGGGAACAGGAGATCCACGACCAGGTGGTCGCCATACTCACCCCGGGCAGCGAAACAGTGGCCTCCACGATCATGTGGCTGCTCCAAGTGCTCGCGGAACACCCGGAACACGCGGACAGGGTGTGCGAGGAGGTGCAATCCGTAACGGGCGGCCGTCCTGTCGCATTCGAGGATGTCCGGGCGCTGACCCACACGAACAATGTCGTCGTCGAGGCCATGCGTTTGCGCCCCGCCGTGTGGATATTGACGCGCCGGGCGGTCGCCGACACGGAACTCGGCGGGTATCGCATTCCGGCCGGTGCCGACATCGTCTACAGCCCGTACGCGATCCAGCGCGATGCGAAGTCGTACAAGGGCAACCTGGAGTTCGACCCCGACCGCTGGCTTCCCGAGCGGGTCAAGGAAGTGCCGAAATACGCCATGAGCCCGTTCAGCGTGGGCAACCGCAAGTGCCCAAGCGACCACTTCTCCATGGCGCAGCTGTCACTGATCACGGCGGCGGTCGCGACGAAGTACCGCTTCGAGCAGGTGTCGGGTTCCGACGACGGGACGCGGGTGGGCATCACGCTGCGTCCGCACAAGCTGCTGCTGCGGCCCCTCGCGAGGTGACCGCTCAGGCCGCTTCCGGCCCCCTGAACGCCCTTCGGTAGGCGTTCGGGGTGGTCCCCAGCGCCCGGACGAACTGGTGGCGCAGTGCGGCCGCGGTGCCGAACCCGGTTCGGCCCGCGACCGCGTCCACCGTCTCGTCGGTCGCCTCCAGCAAGTGCTGGGCCAGCAGCACGCGCTGGCGCAGGATCCAGCGGTAGGGAGTGGTGCCCGTCTCCTGCTGGAAGCGGCGGGCGAAGGTGCGCGGGGACATGTGGGCGCGGTCGGCGAGCTGCTCGACGGTGACGTCCTCGTCGAGGTGGTGCTCCATCCACACCAGCACCTCTCCGACGGTGTCGCACGAGTTCTTCGGCAGGGGCCGCTCGATGTACTGCGCCTGTCCGCCGTCCCGGTGCGGGGGTACGACCATGCGCCGGGCGATCTTGTTGGCGACCTCGGGTCCCTGTTCCTTGCGCACGATGTGCAGACAGGCGTCGATGCCGGCGGCGGTACCGGCGGAGGTGATCACCGGGTCCTCGTCGACGTACAGGACATCGGGCTCGATGACCGCCCGCGGGTTGCGTACGGCGAGCTCGTCCGCCTGCCGCCAGTGCACACTGCAGCGCCGCCCGTCGAGGAGACCGGCGGCGCCGAGCACGAAGACGCCGGAGCAGACGCTGAGTACCCGGGCGCCCCGGTCGACGGCCCTCCTGAGCGCGTCGAGCAGCTCGGGCGGATAGTCGCGCACGACATAGTCCGCCCCCGCGGGGACCGCGATCAGGTCGGCCTCCTCCAGCCGCTCGAGGCCGTACGGCGTGCCCACGGTGAGGCCGCCGACATGCGTGGTCAGCGAAGGACCCTCCGCCGAGGCGACCGCGAAGTCGTACGTCGGCAGGCCCTCGTCGCTGCGGTCGATGCCGAACACTTCGCAGATCACCCCGAGTTCGAAGGGGTGCACGCCGTCGAGCAGTACGGCCGCCACGTTTTTCAGCATGGTGTCAGTATGCCTCGGAAGTGGCAGTAAATCGAGGTTGTACGGCAGTCCTGCCACTGTTGGTAAGGAGTGTCCGGCGCGACAGTGGTGTCATGACTACCGCACAGACAGAGGGACTGATCGGAATGCTCATCGTTCTCGGAATCCTGGTCCTGCTGGTCACCCCCGCCGTGATCGGCATCGTCCGCGACCGCCGCATGGACCGCCAGATCAAGGCAGCCCAGCAGCACAGGGGCACCTCACGGCGGCTGGCTCGCACCGTCTAACCTCTCCTGCACCGACAGGGGAGGATCATGAGACACAGAACATGGGCCGTGGCAGGCGGGACGGCAGCGCTCGTACTGCTCACGGCCACGGGGGCGCACGCCGAGGGGAAGGGCGACATCCGGGTCACGAAGACGGTCGTCAATGGCGGCGGCAACGTCATCGTCGGCACGGCGAAGACCGTCAAGTACCCGGTCGCGATCACCATCAAGGACGACTCGGGCGTCAAGAAGATCACGGATCTCTTCACGTTCAACAAGACCAACGGCTACGGCTTCGCGACCTGGGACGGCGACTCGTCCTGCGTGAAGAAGAGTTCGACGACGTCGGTGTGCACGGGTACGGTCACGATCGACCCCGGCTGGATCGCCGACAGTGACGACATCGACAGCAACAAGGTCGCCGGCGTCTGGCGGGTCGACGCCACCGTCAAGGCGAACGACGGCGACTACTGGATCTCGGACGACATCGCCCAGTACAAGGTCAAGCGCGCCTCCAAGCTCACGACCGACGCCACCCCCGAGCCGGTCGCCAAGGGCGCGAAGCTCACCATCAACGGCAAGCTCTCCCGGGCCGACTGGGAGGACCTCAAGTACCACGGCTTCACCGGCCAGGAGGTCAAGCTCCAGTACCGCCCGGCCGGCGCCGCCCACTACAGCACGGTCAGGACCGTGAAGACGGGCGACGCCGGAAAGCTGAGCACCAAGGTCACCGTCACCTCGGCCGGCAGCTGGCGCTGGTACTTCCCCGGCACGACGACGACCGCACGTGTCGTGTCGGTGGGGGACGCGGTCACGCTCAAGTGATCACCACGGTGACCGACCAGTCCTGAAGGCCCTTGCAGGACACCTTGCCGGTCTCGGCGGCGCACAGCGGTCGCGAGGAGCTGAGCTTCGTGCGGCCCGCCGAGACCGCTTCGAACGCCGCGTTCGCGTCGCCCGGCAGCAGGACGATGCCGCTGTTGGCGGCTTTCAGCCCGCTGCCCTCGGCGGTGACCGGTGTCCACGGCCGGTTCTTCGCCCCGTCCAGGGCGACCCGGAGCGTGCCGCCCACCGCCAGGCAGACCGTGCGGCCATTGTCGGCGGCGTGGAGTTCCGGTACGGACGTACAGCCCGAAGGCGACGGCGACACGGAGTCACCGCTGTCACCTCGGTCGCCGCCGGTCTGGGTTCCGCACCCGGCCAGCAGCAGGACTGTGACCGCGAGAGTCGCGATACGGCGCATGAAGAATCCCTCCTCACCGTTGTGACGTAACAGCGGCGAGGAGGGATCCACGATCCTCGGTCAGAAGTCCTCGTCCAGGTCGACCGTGCCCTCCACGGCGACCTGGTACGCGGACGGACGGCGCTCGAAGAAGTTGGTCAGCTCCTGGACGCCCTGGAGCTCCATGAAGGAGAAGGGGTTCTCGGAGCCGTAGACCGGGGCGAAGCCGAGGCGGGTGAGGCGCTGGTCGGCGACGCACTCGAGGTACTGGCGCATCGACTCGGTGTTCATGCCCGGCAGGCCGTCACCGCACAGGTCGCGCCCGAACTGGAGCTCGGCCTCGACGGCCTCCTTCAGCATGTCGACGACCTGGTCCCTGAGCTGGTCGTCGAAGAGCTCCGGCTCCTCCTTGCGGACGGTGTCGACGACCTCGAACGCGAAGGACATGTGCATGGTCTCGTCCCGGAACACCCAGTTGGTGCCGGTGGCGAGGCCGTGCAGCAGGCCGCGGCTGCGGAACCAGTAGACGTAGGCGAAGGCGCCGTAGAAGAACAGGCCCTCGATGCACGCGGCGAAGCAGATCAGGTTGAGAAGGAAGCGGCGGCGGTCGGCCTTCGTCTCCAGGCGGTCCAGCTTCTCGACCGAGTCCATCCACTTGAAGCAGAACTCGGCCTTCTCACGGATGGAGGGGATGTTCTCCACCGCGTCGAAGGCGGCCGCACGGTCCTCCGGGTCGGGGAGGTAGGTGTCCAGAAGGGTCAGATAGAACTGGACGTGCACGGCCTCCTCGAAGAGCTGGCGCGACAGATACAGGCGCGCCTCCGGGGAGTTGATGTGCTTGTAGAGGGTCAGGACCAGGTTGTTCGCGACGATCGAGTCACCCGTCGCGAAGAAGGCCACCAGGCGGCCGATCATGTGCTGTTCGCCCTCGGACAGCTTCGCCAGGTCGGCGACGTCCGAGTGGAGGTCGACCTCCTCGACGGTCCAGGTGTTCTTGATGGCGTCCCGGTAGCGCTCGTAGAAGTCCGGGTAGCGCATGGGGCGCAGAGTCAGCTCGAAGCCGGGGTCGAGCAGGTTCTGGTCAGTCATAACAGCCGGCGCGGAGCGCCGTCCTCCAGGGGTGGTGGTCGGGTGGCGGGCGGGAATTACTGGCAGGCCTCGCAGGACTCGGGGTTTTCCAGGGAGCAGGCGAGGGCCTCTTCGGAGGTCACCTGCTGGACGGGGACGGTCTTCTCGGGCTGGGCCTGCGCCTGGGCCGCGCGGGCGATCCTCGTCGCCGGGCGCGAGCGCAGGTAGTACGTCGTCTTCAGGCCCTGCTTCCAGGCGTACGCGTACATCGAGGAGAGCTTGCCGATGGTCGGCGTCTCCAGGAACAGGTTCAGGGACTGCGACTGGTCGAGGAACGGGGTCCGGTCCGCCGCCATGTCGATCAGGCCGCGCTGCGGGATCTCCCACGCCGTGCGGTACAGGTCGCGGACGTCCTGCGGCACCCAGGTGAAGCCCTGCACCGAGCCGTTGGCCTCGCGCAGCGCCTCCCGGGTCTGCGCGTCCCAGACGCCGAGCTTCTTCAACTCGGCCACCAGGTAGGAGTTGACCTGGAGGAACTCACCGGACAGTGTCTCGCGCTTGAAGAGGTTCGAGACCTGGGGCTCGATGCACTCGTACACCCCCGCGATGGACGCGATGGTGGCCGTGGGGGCGATCGCCAGCAGGAGCGAGTTGCGCATGCCGACCGCCGCGATGCGTTCCCGCAGTGCCGCCCAGCGCTCCGGCCAGGTGAGCTCCACGTCGTAGTGGTCGGGGTGCAGGACACCCTTCGCGGTACGGGTCCGCTCCCACGCCGGCAGCGGGCCGTTGCGCTCGGCCAGGTCGGCGGAGGCCTCGTACGCGGCGAGCATGATGCGCTCGGCGATCCGGGTGGAGAGCGCCTTGGCCTGCGGGGAGTCGAAGGGCAGCCGCAGCTTGAAGAAGACGTCCTGGAGGCCCATCGCACCCAGGCCCACCGGGCGCCAGCGGGCGTTGGAGCGGCCCGCCTGCTCGGTCGGGTAGAAGTTGATGTCGACGACCCGGTCGAGGAAGGTGACGGCGGTGCGGACGGTCTCGTCCAGCCGCTCCCAGTCGATGTCGTCGCCGAGCACGAACGCGCCGAGGTTGACGGACCCGAGGTTGCAGACCGCCGTCTCCCCGTCGTCGGTCACCTCCAGGATCTCCGTGCACAGGTTGGACGAGTGGACGACGCTGCCCGCCTCGGCCGTCTGGTTGGCGGTGCGGTTGGCGGCGTCCTTGAAGGTCATCCAGCCGTTACCGGTCTGCGCGAGGGTGCGCATCATGCGGCCGTACAGGTCACGGGCCGGGATGGTCTTCTTGGCGAGGCCCTTCGCCTCCGCCTCGCGGTACGCCGCGTCGAACTCCGCGCCCCACAGGTCCACCAGCTCGGGCACGTCGGCGGGGGAGAACAGGGACCACTGTCCGTCGGCGTTCACCCGGCGCATGAACTCGTCCGGGATCCAGTGCGCGAGGTTCAGGTTGTGCGTACGCCGGGCGTCCTCACCGGTGTTGTCCCGCAGCTCCAGGAACTCCTCGATGTCGGAGTGCCAGGTCTCCAGGTAGACCGCGGCCGCGCCCTTGCGCCGGCCGCCCTGGTTCACGGCGGCGACCGAGGCGTCGAGTGTCTTCAGGAACGGGACGATGCCGTTGGAGTGCCCGTTGGTGCCGCGGATCAGCGAACCGCGGCTGCGGATGCGGGAGTACGACAGTCCGATGCCGCCGGCGTGCTTCGAGAGACGGGCGACCTGGTGGTAGCGGTCGTAGATGGAGTCCAGCTCGTCCAGCGGGGAGTCGAGGAGGTAGCAGGACGACATCTGGGGGTGCCGGGTGCCGGAGTTGAAGAGCGTGGGGGAGGAGGGGAGGTAGTCGAGGTGGCTCATGAGCCGGTAGAGCGCGGCGACTTCGTCCATGGCCCGGGCCGTGTCGTCCTCGGCGAGGCCGGACGCCACCCGGAGCATGAAGTGCTGGGGGGTCTCGATGACCTGGCGCGTGATCGGGTGCCTCAGGAGGTAACGGCTGTGCAGGGTGCGCAGACCGAAGTAGCCGAAGCGGTCGTCGGCATGCGCGTCGATCAGGGCGTCGAGCCTTGCGGCGTGCACCCGGACGAACTCCGCCGTGCGGTCCGCGATCAGGCCCTCACGGTGGCCGACCGCGACCGACTCGGTGAAGGTCGTGACGCCCTGCGAGGCGGCCTCGGCGGCGATGCTGATCGTCAGCAGCCGGGCGGCGAGCCGGGAGTAGGCGGGGTCCTCGGAGATCAGCCCCGCGGCCGCCTCGGTCGCCAGCTCGCGCAGCTCCGACTCGTCGGCCCGGGCGGACCGGCCGCGCAGTGCGGCGGCGGCGACCCGTCCGGGGTCGGCGTCGGGGAGGTCGGCGGTCAGCTCGGTCAGGGTCCGCAGCAGCGCGGTTCCGGGACCGTCGGTCTCCGCCTGCGTCACTGAAGCCGGGTCGACTGGCGCGATGGTCACGTGGGGGCTCTCCCTCGCTCGGCACGGGGGCCTTGCGGAGGGCAGGGGGCAGCACACGAGCGCACGGGGCGTCGCGTCCACCGGCCCACTCCACGAGGCCCGGACGTCTTGGCACCCGGGCCACGGCGGCCTGGGCACACTGTCGACAGGTCCTCGGACTGACTCTCAAATGCGCTTATGCACACATGAGTACACCGTTGCGGGACAGTTCCGGATTCGCACCGGATTCCCCTGCGGCGACAGCGAGCATGAGCATACATCTTGTGCCGGGTTCAGTTGGCACCCCTAGATGTTGTGTCGCGGCGATTTCAGCGTGATCTTGCGAGGAACCCCGGGCGTTCACGCCCGGGAGGAATGGCATCCCAGGACTGCGACGCGGAGCGTCACCGAGCCGTGTCGCTGGGCGCGAGCGCCTGGAATGCCGTCGGCGGAGTCGAATGAGAGCCATGAAACGAACGCGCGGTCGAGGGATCACCCGGTCAAGCGGAATACCTACGCGCGTAGTCGGCGGGCGTGTCCGGGTGGTTAGGGTCGTGTTCATGAAGCTGGTGGTGCGGGTGAAGCTGTTGCCAACGCCCCTACAGGCGGAAGCACTTGAGGCGACCCTGCACGCCTGCAACGAGGCCGCCACGTGGGCCGCCCGGGTTGCTTTCGAGGAAAATGAGCGCAAACCGCTGGGTCTGCGCAAGCACGCCTACCTTCCGATCCGGCAGCGGTGGGAGCTGGGAGCGCAGGCCGCCCAGCACGCGATCAAGAAGACCTGCGACGCCTACACCACCTTGAAGGCCAACCTGCGGGGCGGCCGCTACGGGCGGCCCGGCTCCCAACGCCACACCCGCGTCCTGGGCAAGCCGGTCGCCTTCCGGCCGGATGCCGCCCAGCCCTACGACGACCGGATGCTGTCCTGGCAACACCAGCGGCGCACCGTCTCGATCTGGACCACCGGCGGCCGGATGAAGGACCTTGCCTTCACCGGACAGGCCGAGCAGCTGGCCGTGCTCGCCGCGCACCGCAGGGGCGAGTCCGACCTGGTGTGTCAGGACGGCGTCTGGTTCCTCATCGCGACCTGCGAGATCGACGAGAAGGCGCTGAACGCGGACCCGACCTCCTTCCTGGGGGTCGACCTGGGCATCGTGAACATCGCGGTGACCTCGGACGGGACCCGGCACTCCGGCCGGAAGATCAACCGGCGGCGTGAGCAAGACCGCAAACTACGCTCCAAACTGCAGAAGAAGGGTACGAAGTCCGCGAAGCGGCGTGCGAAGAAGTACGCGGGCCGTGAGGCTCGCCGCACCAAGGACATCAACCACAAAATCTCGAAGCAGGTCGTGGCGGAGGCTGAACGCACCGCACGCGGGATCGCCCTGGAAGACCTCACGGGCATCCGGCAGCGGGCACGGCTGAGGAAGCCCCAACGCGCCGCGCTCCACTCCTGGCCCTTCGCCCGGCTCGGCGCCTTCATCGCCTACAAGGCGAAGAAGGCCGGGGTGCCGGTGGTGTACGTCGATCCGGCGTACACCAGCCAGGAATGCTCCCAGTGTCACCACATCGCACGCGGCAACCGGCCCTCCCAGGCCGTCTTCGCCTGCCGGTCCTGCGGCTTCGTTGAGCACGCGGACCTCAACTCGTCCCACAACATCGCCCACCGCGGGTGGATGGCGTGGGTCTGCGGGGCCCAGTCAACGGCCCCAGAACTCACGCTCCTCGCGTGAGCTCAGGACGCAGCCGATCCCATCACAGCCAGTGATGACTCGAGCAGCAAGCCCGGTCGTTCACGACGGGTGTAGTTGACAGAGTCAACTCGTAGGTGAGGAGCGTGAACTCGACGCCCTCGATCGGGTTCCAGTCGCGTGCGGGGGCGCGGGTGAAGCCGAGGCGTTCGTAGACGCGGTGCGCGGCGTGCATGATCGGCTGGGTCGACAGGACCATGCCGGTGCAGCCGTCGGCGGCTTTCGCCCGGTCGACGCAGGTACGCACGAGGGCTTCGCCGGCTCCTCTGCCGCGGGCCGCCCGGGACACGGCCAGCATGCGGATCTCGGCCTCCCCGGGGCGGGAGAGCTCCGCCATGGGGCCGCCGGCGGCGACGTAGGTGACGGTGCCGATCGGCTCGCCGCCGAGGAGGGCCACGAGTACCTCGGCCGCCGCGGCTCGTTTGGCGACGTCTCTCAACTCGCCCAGGTACCAGTCGCTGTTGCCGAAGGCGAGGAGGCCGTCCAGGAGGTAGGCCTGGGCCGTGATCTCGCCGATCGTGTCGTATTCGGTGGGGTCCGCTGCCCGGATCTCGATGTCCATGAGGGCGAGTGTGCCCGACCGGCACGCCGACGGGCCGCCGGATTTCCGGCGGCCCGTCGATCACCGTGACCTCAGTGAGCGGAACCCGCGGTCGCCGGCGGCAGTTCCACCTGTACGCCAGGGTCGCCCGCGTCCGCCGTGTAGTCCTCGGGGCGCGTCTCGTCGATGCCCTCGGGGGCCTTCGCGGCCCTCAGGACGAACGTGAGGACCACCGTGACCACCACGTTGAGCACGAACGCCGTCAGGCCGATGTAGCCGATCTCGCCGATGCCCGGGATCTCCTTCGACGAGCCGCCGAAGTGCTTCTGCGTGGGGGAGGCCACGCCGTACGCGGCGACCGTGCCGTAGATCATGCCGACCGCCCAGCCCGCGAGCAGCGCCCAGCGGTGGAACCAGCGGGTGAACAGGCCGCCGACCAGGGCCGGGAAGGTCTGGAGGATCCAGATGCCGCCCAGGAGCTGGAAGTTGATGGCGACCGTCTTGTCCATGGTGAGGACGAAGACCAGGGCGCCCACCTTCACCAGCAGCGAGACCAGCTTGGAGATCTTCGTCTCCTGCTGCGGCGTCGCGTCCGGATTGATGAAGTCCTTGTAGATGTTGCGGGTGAAGAGGTTCGCGGCCGCGATGGACATGATCGCCGCCGGCACCAGCGCGCCGATGCCGATCGCCGCGAAGGCCACGCCCGCGAACCAGCTCGGGAACATGTCCTCGAAGAGCTGCGGGATCGCCAACTGCGGGTTGGTGACGTCGACACCGGCCGCGATGGCCATGAAGCCCAGCAGGGCGAGCAGGCCCAGCATCAGCGAGTACAGCGGCAGGATCGTGGTGTTGCGGCGGATCACCTCACGGCTCTTGGACGAGAGCGTCGCGGTGATCGAGTGCGGGTACATGAACAGCGCGAGCGCGGAGCCCAACGCCAGCGTGGCGTAGGTCCATTGGCCCGCCTCGGGCGGGACCAGGCCGCCCGCCTTGGCGGCGGTGTACTTGTCGTTCGCCGCGCCGAAGATCTCGTCGAACCCGCCCAGCTTGATCGGGATGTAGATGATCGCCACCGCGATGACGATGTAGATCAGCGTGTCCTTCACGAACGCGATCATCGCGGGGGCACGCAGCCCCGAGGAGTAGGTGTACGCCGCCAGCACACCGAAGGCGATGAGCAGCGGGAGGTCCTTGACGAACCAGTTGGTGTCCTCCCCGCCGCCGACGCCCATGACGTCCAGCACCGCCTGGATGCCGACGAGTTGGAGGGCGATGTAGGGCATCGTCGCCAGGATGCCCGTGACGGCCACCGCCAGCGACAGGCCCTTGGAGCCCCACCGGCCGCGTACGAAGTCGGACGTCGTCACATAGCCGTGCTTGTGGGAGACCGACCAGAGGCGGGGCAGGAAGGTGAAGATCAGCGGGTAGACAAGGATCGTGTAGGGCACCGCGAAGAAGCCGGCCGCGCCCGCCGCGTAGATCGCCGCCGGTACGGCGACGAAGGTGTACGCCGTGTAGAGGTCGCCGCCGAGCAGGAACCAGGTGATCCAGGTGCCGAACGACCGGCCGCCCAGGCCCCATTCGTCCAGCGTGTGTTCGTTCTCGGCCTTGCGCCAGCGCGAGGCCAGGAAGCCCATGACCGTGACGGCCAGGAAGAAGATGATGAAGACGGCGAGTGCCACGCCGTTCACGCCGTCGTTCACTTGGAGGCACCTTCCCGGCGGGCGCGCTGGTCACGCTGCCACAGCTTGTACGCGACCATCGTCAGCGCGGTCGATATGAGCACCCACAGCATCTGGTACCAGTAGAAGAACGGGATGCCGATGAACGTGGGGTCCACCTTGGCGTACGAGCCGACCCACAGCATGGCGACGAACGGTGCCAGGAGGCACAGGGCGATGACGACCCGCACGGGTGTCACCACCGGTGGTCTGGCCTCGGGCGAATCTGTTGACATACGGCGGCTCCGATCCTCACTGATCACCGTGTAACGCGCAGGCAATCTAGGTCACGGTGTGACAGGAGTGGAAGACCTCGTCCGCATATCGGTATGTCGATTTGGTGAAGGTCCGGAATCGGTGTCAGCAGCAGCGGAATCCCTGCCGGGGGTCCGCCTCCTGCCGGTCCGACCGCATCCGCTCGAACGCCCTCCGGGTCGGCACGGCCGCCTGCGGGTGGTCCCGGCGGACGTGCGCGACATAGCGGTCGTACGCCGACTCGTCGGTCAGCTCGCGCACGTACCAGCGCACACCCCTAAGTGCGCGCCGCAGTGCCGACCTCATGGCGTGCCTCCTCCTTCTCCTCCCGGGTCGGGAACAGCCCGGCCGGGGCGACGATCTTCGACTCGACGTACGGCGACTCGCTGAGCGTGGAGAGCGCGGGACGGCGTACGTGCCGGACGCAGACCCGCAGGGCGTCGGCGATCACCACGACGATCAGCAGTGCGAGGACGGCCGTCAGTACGCCGTCCACCGTGGAGTTGGTGACCACGGTGCGCATGTCGTCCATGGTCTTGGCGGGCGGCAGCACCTCGCCCCGGTCGATGGCGTCCTGGAAGATCTGCCGCTGCTTGAAGAAGCCGACCTTGGGGTCGCTGGAGAACACCTTCTGCCAGCTCGCGGTCAGGGTGACCGTGGCGTCCCAGGCGAGCGGGATCCCGGTGATCCAGGCCCACTTGAGGCGTCCGGACTTCACGAGCAGCGTGGTGCAGACGGCCAGGGCCACGGCCGCGAGGAGCTGGTTGGAGATGCCGAAGATCGGGAACAGCTGGTTGATCCCGCCGAGCGGCTCGTGGACGCCCACCCAGAGGAAGTACCCCCACAGACCGCACACGATCGCGCTGGTGATGACCAGGCCGGGCTTCCAACTGATGTTCTTGAAGGGCTTGATGACGTTGCCCAGCATGTCCTGGAGCATGAACCGGCCCACGCGCGTGCCGGCGTCGAGCGCGGTCAGGATGAACAGCGCCTCGAACATGATCGCGAAGTGATACCAGAAGGCTCTCAGGCTCCCGCCGGTGACCTTGGAGAAGATCTCCGAGACACCGATGGCCAGGGTGGGTGCCCCGCCGGTCCGGGACAGCAGCGACGACTCCTCGACCCGCTCGGCCGCCCGGGCCAGATCGTCGGGGGAGATCGCGTAGCCCCACCCGGTCACCACCCGTGAGGCCTCCTGCACGGTCGTGCCGATCGCTCCCGAGGGCGCGTTCATCGCGAAGTACAGGCCCGGGTCGATGATGCTCGCCGCGACCAGCGCCATCACGGCGACCGACGACTCCATCAGCATGGAGCCGTAGCCGATCATCCGGACCTGCGTCTCCTTCTGGATCATCTTCGGCGTGGTGCCGGAGGAGATGAGGGAGTGGAAGCCGGACAGGGCGCCGCAGGCGATGGTGATGAAGACGAAGGGGAACAACGACCCCGCGAAAACGGGGCCGTTGCCGCGTGAGGCGAAGTCGGTGACCGCGTCCATCTTCAGCGTCGGCAGGGAGACGACGACACCGAGCGCGAGCAGGAAGATCGTGCCGATCTTCATGAAGGTGGAGAGGTAGTCGCGCGGTGCGAGCAGCATCCACACCGGCAGGATCGAGGCGATGAAGCCGTACGCCACCAGCCAGACGACCAGCGTCGAGGGCGCGAGGGTGAAGGCGCCGGCCCACGAGGACTCCGCGACCCAGCGCCCCGCGACCAGGGCGAACAGCAGCAGCGCCACGCCGATGAGCGAGACCTCGGCGACCCGGCCGGGGCGCAGGACCCGCAGATAGAAGCCCATGAGCAGGGCGATCGGGATGGTCATGGCGATGGAGAAGGTGCCCCAGGGGGACTGGGCGAGGGCGTTGACGATGACCAGGGCCAGCACACCGAGCAGGATGATCATGATGGCGAAGGCGGCGATGAGGGCTGCCGCGCCGCCGAACGGGCCGATCTCCTCGCGGGCCATCTGGCCGAGCGAGCGGCCGTCGCGACGGGTCGAGAAGAACAGCACCACCATGTCCTGGACGGCGCCCGCGAAGATCACGCCCACGATGATCCAGATCGTGCCGGGCAGATAGCCCATCTGCGCGGCCAGCACGGGGCCGACGAGCGGTCCGGCGCCGGCGATCGCCGCGAAGTGGTGGCCGAGGAGGACGCGCCGGTCGGTGGGGTGGAAGTCGATGCCGTTGTCGAGGCGTTCGGCCGGGGTGGCCCGGGTCCTGTCGACCTTGAGGACCTTGTACGCGATGAACTTCGCGTAGAAGCGGTAGCCGATCGCGTACGACCCGAGGGCGGCCGCGACCATCCAGGCGGCGGAGACGTCCTCACCGCGGGAGAGTGCGAGCACGGCCCAGCCGGTGGCGGCGATCAGCGCGACGACGGTCCAGATGGCGATGGTTCGGACGTTCGCGGTACGCACAGCGCGGTCCTCCCGTCCATACGGAGACGGGAGGACCGTAGAGCAGGATGTGCGCTTGCGCTACACCGCGTGCGGTATCGCTCCGCTGGGTGAGCCGTGAGGCCGGCGGTCGGCCGCCGCGCCGTCGTGGCTGGTCGCGCCCGCGCGGCGGAGCCGCATATCGACACAGCCCCGTGCCCCTTTGGGCGCTCCTAGTCAACCGGCCTTTTCAGGCGTGCCACGAACTTGTACCGGTCCCCGCGGTACACCGACCGCACCCACTCCACCGGCTGCCCGTCCCGGTCCAGGGAGTGGCGGGACAGCATCAGCATCGGCAGGCCCACGTCGGTGCCGAGCAGGCCGGCCTCGCGGGGAGTGGCCAGCGAGGTCTCGATGGTCTCCTCGGCCTCGGCGAGATGGACGTCGTAGACCTCGGCGAGCGCGGTGTAGAGGGAGGTGTACTTCGCGAGACTGCGCCTCAGTGCCGGGAAGCGCTTGGCGCTGAGGTGGGTGGTCTCGATGGCCATCGGCTCGCCGTTCGCCATACGGAGGCGCTCGATGCGCAGCACCCGGCCGCCGGCCGTGATGTCGAGGAGCTCGGCGAGGCGGTCGTCGGCGGTGATGTAGCCGATGTCCAGGAGCTGCGAGGTGGGTTCGAGGCCCTGGGCGCGCATGTCCTCGGTGTACGAGGTGAGTTGGAGTGCCTGGGAGACCTTCGGCTTGGCGACGAAGGTGCCCTTGCCCTGGATGCGTTCGAGGCGGCCCTCGACGACGAGCTCCTGGAGGGCCTGGCGGACGGTCGTGCGGGAGGTGTCGAACTCCGCGGCCAGGGTGCGCTCGGGCGGGACCGGCGTACCGGGCGACTGTGTCTCCGTCATGTCGAGCAGGTGCTTCTTCAGGCGGTAGTACTTGGGCACGCGCGCGGTACGGACGCCGGCCCCGCCCTCGTTCTCCGCACTGCTGACGTCGGTAGTCATGCTCTGCCTTCCCGGCTCCGGATGCGGGTCACATCGTGATCCCTTCTGTATACCGTCGCCGCCTCTTTTGGTCTAGTCCATAGTCCCAGGTGGTCTAGTGGAAGACAGTACTCCGGCGGTGCTGATTTCGCTGGCTTCTTACTTAAAGGTTCTTGCATATGTAGGTCGGATAACGGCTGGTCAGAGCCTATTCGGACACCCTTGACAGGCTTCCTGGTCTGGTCCAAGCTCCCGGTACTGGTCTACACCATTGGTCCAGGTCCCGGCCCAACGCTCGTGCGGGGAGGCAGGGGGGTTTGTGGCATCCCTGAGGAGGGTGGCGTGAAGCGCAAGCTGATAGCCGCGATCGGTATCGCGGGCATGATGGTCTCCATCGCGGCATGTGGGGACAGTGACAGCGGCAGCTCGGACAACAGCGGCGCCGACGCCAAGGAACTGACCGTCTGGCTCACCGTGGACGCGCAGAACAACTGGCCCGAGCTGGTGAAGGCCGCCGACGCGGCCATCGTGAAGAAGCACCCGGGCATCAAGATCAAGCACGAGTACTACGGCTGGCCGGACAAGAACGCCAAGCTCGACGCGGTCCTCGCCACCGACAAGGCCCCCGACGTGGTCGAGATGGGCAACACCGAGATGCTGAGCTACATGGTCAAGGGCGCCTTCGCGCCCGTCGACCCGGCGAAGTTCGACAGCTCGGACGCCTGGCTGGACGGCCTCAAGGCCTCGGTGACCTACGACGGCAAGACCTACGGTGTCCCGTACTACGCCGGTGGCCGCGTCGCCAACTGGCGCAAGGACCTCTTCGCCTCGGTCGGCGTCAAGTCCACGCCGAAGACGTACGACGAGCTCACCGCCGCCCTGGACAAGGTCCAGAAGAAGGAGGGCGACAAGTTCAACGCCTGGTACCAGCCCACCCGTGACTGGTACGCGGCCATGTCCTTCGTCTACGACGCCGGCGGCTCCATCGCGGTCGAGTCCGGCGGCCAGTGGAAGGCCAACCTCTCCTCGCCCGAGTCCGTCAAGGGCCTGAAGGCGTTCCAGAACGTCGTCGACACGTACATGCACGGCGACAAGACCAAGGACGAGTCCGACCGCTACATCGTCTACGGCCAGGGCAAGTCCGGCATGATCTTCGCTCCCGCCTGGGAGGGCGCCACCGCCGCGGCCAAGGAGAACGACAAGACGGGCAAGCTCGAGGGCAACGTCGAGAACTTCGTGATGCCCGGCCCGTCCGGCAAGAACCTCCCCGTCTTCCTGGGCGGCTCCGACCTCGCCGTACCGGTGAAGTCCGACGCGCAGGCCGTCGCCGCCGAGTGGATCAACGCCTTCACGGGCTCCTCCGGCCAGAAGGGCCTGATGGCCAAGGGCAACCTGCCCAACAACAAGACCGACCTCGCCACCCTGAAGAACGACCCGGCGACGGCGGTCCCGGCCACCGCGGCCGAGTCCAACTGGTTCGTCCCGATGGCGCCCGGCTGGGGCCAGGTCGAGAAGGCCCAGGTCCTGCAGACCATGCTGCAGTCCATCGGCACCGGCAAGAAGTCGGTCGAGGACGCCGCGAAGGACGCGGACGCCGCGATCGACAAGGTCATCAACACCAAGTGACCACCGGCGGGGCCCCGTTGAGCGTGACGGGGCCCTGCTTCTCGTTCGACCTCGAGGGACCGCTGAGGAGCGCGCGGATGAGTGCCGCAGACACGACCACTGCCAAAGTGCCGCCGGCGCGGCAGTCACCACCACCAGCACCGGCCGTGCGGAAGAAGCCGGCCGGACGGCGCAGTACCGGCGGAGCCGGCACCCCCTGGCTGCTGCTCGCCCCCTGTCTGCTGATCCTGGCGCTCGTCCTCGGCTATCCGCTGGTCCGCCTGGTCACCCTGTCCTTCCAGGAGTTCGGGCAGTCCCAGCTGTGGGGCTTCAAGCCGGCCGAGTCGGTCGGGTTCGACAACTTCAGCAAGGTGCTGGGCGACGGCGAGTTCTGGGCGGTCGTCGTGCGCACGGTCGTCTTCGCGGCCGGCTGCGTCATCTTCACGATGGTCGCCGGCATGCTGATCGCGCTGCTGCTCCAGCGGGTCTCCGGCTGGGTGAAGACCCTCGTCAACATCGCCCTCGTGGCCAGCTGGGGCATGCCGATCATCGTCGCCACCACCGTCTTCAAATGGCTCTTCGACGCGGACTACGGGATCCTCAACGCGCTGCTCAGCAAGTTGCCCGGGGTCGAGATGGTCGGCCACAACTGGTTCGCGAGCGGACCGCAGGGCCTGGCCGTGATCATGCTGCTGGTGGTCTGGGGAGCCGTCCCCTTCGTCGTGATCACCCTCAGCGCCGGGCTCACCCAGGTCCCGGCCGAACTGGAGGAGGCGGCCCGCCTCGACGGCGCGGGCGCCTGGGGCGTCTTCCGGTTCGTCACCCTCCCCATCCTCAAGCCGATCATCGTGATGCTCACGACGCTCTCGGTCATCTGGGACATGGGCGTCTTCCCGCAGGTCTTCGTGATGCGCAACGGACATCCGGAGGCCGAGTTCCAGCTCCTCACCACCTACTCCTACGACCGTGCCTTCGTGGTCAACGACTACGCCCAGGGCTCGGCGATCGCCCTGCTCACCGTGCTGCTCCTGCTCGGCGTGGTCGCGGTCTACATGCGTCAGATGCTGAAGATCGGAGACGTCGAATGACCAGCATGAGCGCGACCACCACGCCGGGGCGCGGCTCGAAGGGCCGTTCGGGGCGCCGGAAGTCCAAGGCCGGCTGGAACCTCCTCGGTCTCCTCGTCTTCGTCACCGCCGGCTTTCCCGTCTACTGGATGCTCAACACGGCCTTCAAGCCGGCCAAGGACGCCATCGACCCGGATCCGAGCCTGCTGCCCACCGGCATCACGTTCGCCAACTTCGACCGGGCGCTGAACATCGCCGACTTCTGGGGCCCGGTCGGCCGCAGCCTCGTCGTGTCCCTCTCGGTGGTGGCGATCGGCATCGTCATCGGCCTGCTGGCCGCGCTCGCCATCTCCCGGTTCGCCTTCCGCGGCCGCAAGATCGTGATCGTCGGCATCCTGGCGGTCCAGATGGTCCCGCTGGTCGCGATGATCATCCCGGTCTTCCTGCTGCTCAACGACCTCGGCCAGTACGACCGGCTGTCCGGCCTGGTCCTCACCTATCTGACCTTCATCCTCCCCTTCACGGTGTGGACGCTGCGCGGCTTCATCGTCAACATCCCGAAGGAGCTGGAGGAGGCGGCGATGGTGGACGGCTGCTCCCGCACGACCGCGTTCCTGCGCGTGGTCTTCCCGCTCCTCGCCCCCGGCATGGTCGCCACCTCGGTCTACGGCTTCATCCAGGCCTGGAACGAGTACCTCTACGCCCTCATGCTGCTCAGCCAGGAGAACCAGACGGCGACCGTCTGGCTGGGCAACTTCACCACCAAGCACGGCACCGAATACGCCCCGATGATGGCCGGATCCACCCTCATGGCCGTGCCGATCGTCGTCCTGTTCCTCCTCGTCCAGCGCAAGATGGCCGCGGGCCTGACCGCCGGCGCGGTGAAGGGATAACGCCACCCGATGACGACTTTCGCCAGCGGTACGGACACGCTCACCCGCGACGCCCTGACCGTCCTCCAGCCCGGTTTCACCGGCACCACCGCCCCCGACTGGCTGCTGCGCCGCCTGGGGGAGGGGCTCGCCTCGGTGGGCCTGTTCGGCCGCAACATCGACTCCCCGGACCAACTCGCTGCCCTCACCGCCCAGCTGCGCGCCGAACGCGACGACGTCCTGGTCGCCATCGACGAGGAGGGCGGCGACGTCACGCGCCTGGAGGTGCGGACGGGCTCCTCCTTCCCCGGCAACCACGCACTCGGCGCGGTCGACGACGTGGACCTGACGCGCGAGGTGGCCTCCGAACTCGGCCGCCGCCTCGCCGCCTGCGGGGTCAACCTCAACTGGGCCCCGTCGGCCGACGTGAACTCGAACCCGGACAACCCGGTGATCGGCGTCCGCTCCTTCGGCGCCTCCGCGGACCTGGTCGCCCGGCACACGGCGGCCTACGTCACGGGCCTTCAGTCGGCCGGAGTCGCCGCCTGCACCAAGCACTTCCCGGGCCACGGCGACACGGCGATCGACTCCCACCACGCCCTGCCGCGCATCGACGTGGACCTCCCGGTGCTGATGTCCCGTGAACTCTCCCCGTTCCGCGCCGCGATCGCCGCCGGCTCCCGCGCGGTGATGAGCGCCCACATCCTGGTCCCGGCCCTGGACCCCGAGCACCCGGCGACGCTGTCCCACAAGGTGCTGACGGACCTCCTTCGCGGCGAACTCGGCTACGACGGCCTGATCGTCACCGACGGCATGGAGATGCGGGCCATCGCGGACACCTATGGCATCGAACGCGGCAGCGTGCTGGCCGTCGCCGCCGGCGCGGACGCGATCTGCGTGGGCGGCGGTCTGGCGGACGACGAGACGGTACGACGTCTGCGCGACGCGTTGGTGTCGGCGGTCCGCTCGGGCGAACTCCCCGAGGAGCGCCTGGCGGACGCGGCGGAACGCGTCCGCTCCCTGGCCCGCTGGACGGCGGCGGCATCGGCGGCCGACCCGGCGGCCGACCCGGACCCGGAGGTAGGCCTCCGCGCGGCCCGCCGAGCCCTCACCCTGACCGGCGCGAGGCCCACGCCCCTCACCGAGCCGCCCTATGTCGCCGCCTTCACCCCGGTCGCCAACTTCGCGGTGGGCGACGAGACCCCCTGGGGTGTGGCCGCGGAACTTACCCGCCTGCTGCCCGGCACGGAAACGGGCAGCTTCTCGGGCGAGGGCGCCGGGATGGCCGCACTGGCGGCAGCGGGTCGGCGCCGCATCGTCGCCGTCGTCCGCGACGAACACCGCCACCCCTGGATGACGGCAGCCCTGGACAGCGTCCTCCGCAGCCGCCCGGACACGATCGTGGTCGAGATGGGCGTCCCCCAGGCCCCCGCACGCGGCGTCCTGCACATCGCGACGCACGGCGCGGCGAGGGTGTGCGGCAGGGCGGCGGCGGAGGTCATCGCGGGCGAGTAGCCGCTACGACGAGACAGGCGCCGGTTCCTCGGAAGGGAACCGGCGCCTGTATTGCGTTGAGGGGCGCGGGGCTGTATCGATGTGCGGCCCCGCCGCGTGGGCGCGACAAGCCACAGCGAACCCGCACCCCGCAACGAACCGAACCCGGCAGACGAGACCGGACTAAATCCCCTGCCACTCCGGCTTGTTGGCGAACGTGTGCCGGAAGTAGTCCGCCAGCTTCAACTTGGACGCGGCCCCCTCGTCGACCACAACCGTCGCATGCGGGTGCAACTGCAACGCCGACGCCGGACACACCGCAGCAACCGGCCCCTCCACTGTCGCCGCCACGGCATCTGCTTTCCCCTCACCCGTGGCGAGCAGCACCAGATGCCGAGCCTCCAGGATCGTCCCGATCCCCTGAGTGATCACGTGATGCGGCACCTGCGAGATGTCCCCGTCGAAGAACCGCGCGTTGTCCACCCGGGTCTGTTCGGTCAACGTCTTGATCCGGGTCCGCGAGGCCAGGGAAGAACACGGCTCGTTGAACCCGATGTGCCCGTCGGTCCCGATCCCGAGCAACTGCAGATCCACACCCCCGGCGTTCGCCAGCGCCGCGTCATACGCCTCGCACGCCCCCTGAACGTCCTCCGCCGTACCGTCCGGCCCGATGAAGGAGGACATTCCGACGCCCAGCGGCTCCAGCACCTCGCGCCGCAGCACCGACCGGTACGACTCCGGATGCTCGGCAGGCAGCCCCACGTACTCGTCGAGCTGGGCGATCCGCGCCCGCGAGGCGTCCACCGCACCGGCCCGCACCTTCGCGGTGAGCGCCTGGTAGATCGGCAGCGGTGTCGAGCCGGTGGCCACGCCGAGCAGCGCGTCGGGCTTGCGTCGCAGGAGCTGCGCCATGGCCTCGGCGATGAGCTCGCCACCCGACTTGGCGTCCGGAACGATGACAACTTCCACGCTGGGCCTGCCGTTCTGAAAGGGCTGTGTGGTTTAGACCAATTTAACAGAATCGGCTTTCCCTGCCCAGGTGAAGCGGCCCGTACGAGACGGCCGCGAACAGGTGTGGACGAGACGCCGGGACGGACGGATCCGCACCCCGCACAGGCGTCTTGGCGCCCGGGGGAGTGGAATAGGAGAGGCCACCGGCCGCCGGCCACTCGAGAACCGGACGCACGGCCCCACCCGGGAGGCCCCCCGCATGACCGCCACGACATCGGAGCCCCAGAGCGAACTCCCCGGCCGGATCATGGCCCGCGAGATGGCCGAGCAGCCTGCCGTGCTCCGCCGGATCCTGGCGGACGGCGCCCCCGGCATCCGGCAGGTCGCCCAGGAGATCGCCGCCCGCAATCCCCGCTTCGTCCTGCTCACCGCCCGCGGCACCTCCGACAACGCCGCGCTCTACGCCAAGTACCTCCTGGAGATCCGCCTCGGCCTGCCCTGCGGTCTGACCTCGATGTCGACCACCACGGCCTACGGCGCCCGCCCCGACCTCACCGACGTCCTGGTCGTCACCGTCAGTCAGTCCGGCGGCTCCCCGGACCTCGTGGCCTCGACCCGGGCCGCCCGCGAGCGAGAGATCGCAGAGTCCGTCGCCGCCGTGACGTTGATGATCCGGCCGTGGTCGCGCAGTCGCCGCAGGCCGTGTTTGACGATGAAGAACGGCGCTCTGGCGTTGACCGCCTGCGTCCGGTCGTAGAGCTCCTCGTCCGTATCCTGGACGGTCGCGAAGAGCGCCATGCCCGCGTTGTTGACCAGGATGTCCAGTCCCCGCGCCTGCTGGTCGAAGGCCTCCCACAAGGACTCCGCGTCGCCGGGCACGCCCAGCTCGGCCCGGATCGCGAAGGCGTTCCCGCCCGCCGCCTCGATCGCGGCGACCGTCTCCTTCGCCGCCGCCTCATTGCTGCCGTAGTGCACGGCGACCCGCGCCCCGTCGCGCGCCAGACGCTCGGCCACCGCCCGCCCGATCCCCCTGCTCGCCCCCGTGACCAGTGCCGTCCTGCCCGCGAGCACACCCGTCTCACCCATGCCGACGCCCCCTCGAAATTCCCTAGCGATCGATACATAAAGACCGTACAACAGGGTGCCGACAATTCTCTAGCACCCGCTATAAAATGCACTCCATGGTGAGCAGCGAGGAGACCAAGGCGAAGACCGCCCCCGTGGCCAGGCCCCGCGGCCGGCCCCGTTCCTTCGACCGGGAGACCGCCCTGGAGAAGGCGATCCTCGCCTTCTGGGAGCACGGCTACGAGGCCACCTCGGTCTCCGACCTCACCCGGGTCATGGACATCGGAGCCCCGAGCCTCTACGCCGCCTTCGGCGACAAGCGCTCCCTCTTCGACGAAGCCGTGCGCGTCTACACCGTCCGCTACGCCGCCTTCGCCGACCGGGCGCTCGCCGAGGAACCCACGGCCCGCGCCGTGGTGGAACGGACTCTGCGGGAAGCCGCCGCCAAGTACACGGACCCGGAGCGCCCGCACGGCTGTCTCATCGCCCACGCGGCCATCAACTGCACGACCCCGGAGGTCGCGGACTCCCTGCGTGACCGGCGCAACGCCACCATCGCCGCCTTCGAGAGTCGTATCAGGGCGGACATCGCCACCGGCGCACTCCCGCCCGGCCTCGACGCTGCCGCGCTCGCCCGCCACACCGGGGCGATCATCAACGGCATGTCCCAACAGGCGCGCGACGGGGCGAGCCGGTCGGAACTGGAGGCGCTCGCGGAAATTGCCATGGCCATCTGGCCCCGCACATGAACCCACACGGGTTAGGCTGCGTGGTGGATGCTAGGGCGTCCGATCAGTTCTCCAGCGGGGGTCGAGCCGCTTCGGGGACCCTCGGAGAACTGACAACAACGAACAGCCTCCAACGCATGGACACATCGAGTGGTCTAGTCCACAATGCGTTGCAGAGAACTGAATACACAGACTTCCGTCTTCCCCGCACAGGAAGGCGGACCGAGGAACCGGTGCTCTCTGCCCTGACTGCCCCGGCTCCTCATCCTTCGGCCGACCGGGACCGCACACCCCGCGGCCGTTGTTGCTCCGGGCTGCGGTGCCGAGAGGGTTGAGGGTCCCTCTCAGGCGCCGCGGCCCGCGGGTGTTCTCAGGGCCCGTCCGGACCGGGCCGGTGCGCAGGGCCGTACGATCCCCGGCGCTTTTAGGCCATCCACATACCCCCAGGTACGCTCGCACTCGTGCCCTCCATGAACGAACTGGTCCGCCAGCACACCGCCCTCGACGACTCCGACCTCGAGTGGCTCCATCTGCTGGTGTCGGAGTGGCAACTGCTCTCCGACCTCTCCTTCGCCGACCTCGTGCTGTGGGTGCCCACCCGGGACGGCGCCCGGTATGTGTCCGTGGCGCAGATGCGCCCCAACACCGGCCCCACCTCCTACCAGGACGACATGGTCGGCCACCTCGTCCCACGCGGCCGCCGCCCGCTCCTCGACGCCGCTCTCGACGAGGGCCGGATCGTGCGCGAGGGCGACCCGGAGTGGCGCGAAGAGGTCCCCGTACGGGTCGAGTCGATCCCCGTGCGACGGGAGGGGCGCGTCCTCGGTGTCATCGCGCGCAACACCAACCTGCTCACCGTGCGCACCCCGAGCCGTCTGGAACTGACGTATCTGCAGAGCGCGTCGGACCTCGCGCAGATGATCGCGGCCGGTTCCTTCCCGTTCGCGAACCAGCAGATGGACATGGACGCCGCCCCACGCGTCGGCGACGGCCTGATCCGCCTCGACGCCGACGGTGTCGTCCAGTACGCCTCCCCGAACGCGCTGTCCGCCTACCACCGTCTCGGCCTCGCCTCCGACCTCGTCGGCCACCACCTCGGCATGACCACCGCCGAACTCGCCCCCACCCGCGGCCCGGTGGACGAGGCGCTCGCCAAGGTCGCCAGCGGCTGGGCGCCGCGCGAGTTCGAGATCGAGTCGGGTGACGGGGTCATCCAGTTCAGGGCGATCCCGCTGAAGCCCAAGGGCACGCGCATCGGTTCGCTGGTCCTGCTCCGTGACGTCACCGAACTGCGGCGCCGCGAGCGCGAGTTGATCACCAAGGACGCGACCATCCGGGAGATCCACCACCGGGTCAAGAACAACCTCCAGACGGTCGCCGCGCTGCTGCGCCTCCAGGCCCGCCGTATCGAGTCCGATCGCGGCCGCGAAGCCCTGGAAGAGGCGGTGCGCCGGGTCGGGTCGATCGCGATCGTGCATGAGACGCTGTCTCAGAACCTGGACGAACGCGTGGAGTTCGACGAGATCGCCGACCGGGTCCTGGCGATGGTCGCGGAGATCTCGCCCGGCAAGGTCGCCGGCCGGCGCACCGGCCGCTTCGGCATCCTCGACGCCGAGGTCGCCACCCCGCTGTCGATGGTGCTGACCGAGATCCTCCAGAACGCCCTGGAACACGGCTTCCGCGAGGGCGAGACCGGCACGGTCGAGGTCTCGGCCGTCCGTGGCGGTACGACCAAGGAGGCCCGCCTCCTCGTCACGGTCCAGGACGACGGGGTCGGTCTGCCCGAGGGCTTCGACCCGCACACCGGCGGCAACCTCGGTCTTCAGATCGTACGGACGCTGGTGGAGGGCGAGTTGGGCGGCACGTTCGACATGGTTCCGGTACCGGAGGGCGGCACCCGGGTGATCCTGGACGTGCCGGTGAGTGCGAACAAGTAGGAGTGAAACGCGCTGTGTTCAGTAAACGGGCACAGCAAGAAGCCCCGGACCTGAAGTGGTCCGGGGCTCGAATGCTCGTTGCCAGCTTGTGCTGCGCATCGGGGGTACTGCGCGCTGCGGCTCGGGGGCGGGAGATGCGTACTCGCTGTACGCGCCGCCAAGCTCAGGCGGGGTGGGTGCGTCAGGCAGAAGCCTGACGGGCCCGGTTGCGGGCGGCGCGGCGCTTCATGGCGCGACGCTCGTCCTCGCTGAGACCACCCCAGACGCCGGAGTCCTGGCCGGACTCGAGCGCCCACTGCAGGCACTGCTCCATGACGGGGCAGCGGCGGCAGACGGCCTTGGCTTCCTCGATCTGCAGCAGCGCAGGACCGGTGTTGCCGATGGGGAAGAAGAGCTCGGGGTCTTCCTCGCGGCAAACGGCGTTGTGACGCCAGTCCATGGCTGCTACCTCTCCTTGGTATTACATGCAAGTTGCTTGTGAATGTGAACGCTTTCACGAATCCCTCAACAAGTGAAGGGCCGAACGTCAGGTTTCCCTGCCGTGGTCCTGGGTTTTGATGAGGGGTTCCGGTGATCTGTGGAGCCGGTGTTGCGGGCTGTCCCGATCGCCACGTAGAGACTCGCAAACCTCAGCGGCGGATACAACCCCTTCCGGAAAGTTTTTTTTGATTCCTCGGTGTCGACTAGGTCACAGCCGTACTTCCATGGGGTGGATCCTGGCCTAAACGTTCGAGTGAAAGGACTTCAGCCCTTTCTGCTCACACAATCACACGCAGTGCACGGCGTACGCCTGTGAACGTCACGCTCGTACGCAGCCCTAGGTGGTCGCCGTCCATCTGAAGGGGCAGGGGCACCTTGGAATGCAAGGTGAACTGGTCCAGGTCGTGCAGGGAGAACGCATGCTTGCCATGCGGGCCACGCTCGGGGGACGAAGTGAGCAACTGGGTGCCATACCGGGCAACCGCGGTCGTCGTCATTCGGCTGAGACCGAGTACGTCGAGGCCTTTATCGAACGAGGCCTTAGGTGACGCGTACATCGGGTGATTGCCCAGGAACGTCCACGGAGAAGTGTTCGAGACTATGGACAGCACCAGATCGGTCACCGGATCGGCGTCCGGGCGCTCCACGGTGATCGTGCCGTGCCGGCGGTGGGCCTCGCCGAAGAACTGACGCATGGCCTGACGGACGTACAGCGCGTGCGTCGACTTCCTGCCGCGCTCGCGCTGCTGCTCGACCCGGCCCACCACGCCCGCGTCGAAACCGAGGCCCGCGTTGAAGGTGAACCAGCGCGCGGGCACCGCCTCGTCCTCCGTGCCGGGCGTGCCCGAGGTCAGGCCCAGGCCGACCGTGCGCTCGCTGCCGTCGCGCAGCGCGTCCAGGATCGCGCCGGTCGCCTCCACGGCGTCGTTGGGCAGGCCCAGGGCGCGGGCGAAGACGTTGGTGGAGCCGCCGGGGACCACGGCGAGACGGGGGAGCCGCTCCGGATCGGGCCCGGCGTGCAGCAGGCCGTTGACGACCTCGTTGACCGTCCCGTCGCCGCCGAGGGCGACCACCAGGTCGACGTCCCGGCTGTCCGCCGCCTGCCTGCCCAGATCGCGCGCGTGCCCTCGGTACTCGGTGGTGACCGCCTCGAGCTTCATCTCGCTCGCGAGCGCGTGGATCAGCACATCGCGCGTACGTGCGCTTGTGGTGGTAGCTGCCGGATTGACCACGAGAAGTGCACGCATGAGTTGCAGAGTACCTACTGGGTGGTACCCGGCACAGGCCGAGGTAGGGATCAAGTAAGAGATGAGCACGTGAACCTCGCCACGGCCGTGGGTCCGGAACCGCCGGAGAGACGCTCGGGCCCGCCATGGGGGCGCTGTGGGCGGCCGATACCCTTCAGGGGTGACCAGTGAGCAGACGCCCGTTCCCGAGGAAACCGCCGGTCCGCGTCCACGGCGGCTGATCTACGCCGCCGCGCTGGCCGCGCTGGAGGGGCTCGCACTGGTGGTCGGGGGCGTGTGGATGCTCGTGGCGGCATTCACGGGCGACTCGGACAACAGGCAGACCGGTGTCACCGGTGGCATCACGGTGATCGCCCTCGCCCTGCTGCCGCTGCTCGCCGCACGGGGGCTGCTCGCCCGCCGCAGCTGGAGCCGGGGGCCTGCCGTCATCACACAGATCCTGGCGCTGCCCGTGGCCTACAACCTGCTGCAGGCCGACAGTGTGGCGATCCCGGCGGGGATCGTGCTCGCGGTCGTCGCGGTCACCGCGCTCGTCCTGCTCGTCAACGCGGAGACGACCCGGGCCCTCGGAATCCGCGGACCCGGCAACGCCGGCGGCGCGGAGAAGTAGGGCCCGGCCCTCGACTTACTCCTCCACCAGGAGCTTCTCCCGCAGCTGCGCCAGCGTCCGTGCCAGCAGCCGGGAGACATGCATCTGCGAGATGCCGACCTCCTGCGCGATCTGCGACTGCGTCATGTTGCCGAAGAAACGCAGCAGCAGGATCCGCTTCTCGCGCGGGGGCAGGTCCTCGAGGAGCGGCTTGAGCGACTCGCGGTACTCGACGCCCTCCAGCGCCTCGTCCTCGGCGCCCAGGGTGTCCGCCACCGCCGGTGACTCGTCGTCGGTGTCCGGGACGTCCAGGGACAGCGTGGAGTACGCGTTGGCGGACTCCAGGCCCTCCAGGACCTCCTCCTCCGAGATGCCCAGCTTCTCGGCCAGCTCGTGGACCGTGGGGGAGCGGCCGTGCCGTTGCGAGAGCTCCGCCGTCGCCGTGGTGAGCGAGAGGCGCAGTTCCTGGAGCCTGCGCGGGACGCGGACCGCCCAGCCCTTGTCCCGGAAGTGCCGCTTGATCTCGCCGACGACCGTCGGGGTCGCGTACGTCGAGAACTCGACGCCGCGCTCCGGGTCGAAGCGGTCGACCGACTTGATCAGGCCGATGGTGGCGACCTGGGTCAGGTCGTCCAGCGGCTCGCCGCGGTTGCGGAAGCGGCGCGCGAGGTGCTCGACGAGCGGCAGGTGCATACGGACCAGCCGGTTGCGCAGGTCCGCGTACTCCGCGCTGCCGTCCTGCAGCTTGCGCAGCTCGATGAAGAGTGCCCGCGCCCCGCTGCGGTCCTGAGGGTTGTCCTGCGTGGCCTGCCCGCTCTGCGCGCCCTGTTGATCGTCTCGCTGGTGCTCGCTCATCGTCCCGCCCGTCGCCCTTCCCCGAGCCCTCGTCTCTGCTCGGACAGGGGAGACCCCGATCCGTCCGTCCAGAGACACGCTCTGCACGGCACCTTCCTGATCCCGCTGCCCGTCGTCCAGGGAGCCGGCCTCCGGCGAGTCGTCCTCCGGATGCGGCCGGGCCTGTTCGGGGATGCCGTCGACGCCGTCCCCCATGCGTCGGGACCCGCCTGTGCCCTCGGCCGGCAGCTCCCGTGTGCCGCGCTCTTCGTCACGCACCGGCCCGTCCCCTGTCCTCACGCCGGCCCGGGTCCCGCGCCGCGCTGTTTGTAGAGGCTGATCGAAACGGTTTTGTCGTCGTCCACGGCTGAGGAGACCTTGCCCGCGAGAGCGGACAGGACGGTCCAGGCGAAGGTGTCACGCGCGGGGGCGTGACCGTCCGTGGTCGGCGCCGAGACGGTGACCTCGAGTGAGTCGTCGACGAGGCGGAAGACGCAACTGAGGACCGAGCCGGGCACGGCCTGCTGGAGCAGGATCGCGCACGCCTCGTCCACCGCGATGCGCAGGTCCTCGATCTCGTCGAGGGTGAAGTCCAAACGGGCCGCGAGGCCGGCAGTCGCCGTACGCAGCACCGACAGGTAGGCACCCGCAGCCGGCAGCCGGACTTCCACGAAGTCCTGGGTCGCGGGCTCGCCTGCGATCTGGGACACCCTCACCTCCAAGGTGGTACAAGCTTTTCGGGGCCGAGGGTCGCCCCCCGGGGTAACGCGAAGTGTGGTTCAGCGGTGACGCTATCGCGCTCTCAACTTTCCTGTCCCCAGGACCCCAACCCCTCGGCGTCACTCACAGTAAAACTGTGGATACGCTCCGTGTCTAGGGGTCTGCGGCTCCAATTGGGAAGAACGCGCGCCGGGTTGACGTACCCAGACGTCAGACGGTCGAACCGTCGAAAACCGGAGCGGTCCGACGTCATACGAGAACGTGGTCCACGAAGCACCATCGCCAGCTCTCACCGGGTTCGAATGTCCGCATGATCGGGTGTCCGGAATCCTTGTGGTGCTCGGTGGCATGTCTTCCCGGCGAGGAGTCGCAGCAGCCGACGTGGCCGCAGTCGAGGCACAGTCGCAGCTGCACCGGGTGCCGGCCCTCGCGCAGACACTCGACGCACGTGTCGCTCAGCGGGGCGGGTTCCGGGTGCGGCAGCGCGTCGGCATGCGTGCACTGTTTCATGATTGCCAGATTACGACGGCCGCGCAGAAGACCGTGCGGAAAAACGAGGGTGGGCGAAGACCATGGACGTGATGCCACTGCTGTTGCTGGTGGCGGGAAGCGCCGCGGTCGCCGCGGCGGCCCGGCGCACCCCGGTGCCGGCACCCCTGCTCCTGGTGGCCGTGGGGCTGGTGCTCTCGTACGTCCCGGGGGTCCCGGAGTACACCCTCGACCCGGACATCGTCCTGCCCCTCGTGCTGCCCCCGCTGCTGCACTCGGCGGCCACCGACAGCTCCTACCTCGACCTGCGCGCGCAACTGCGGCCCGTGGCGCTGCTGTCCGTGGGGTACGTGCTCTTCGCGACCATCGTCGTCGGCTGGGCCGCCTACCAGATCGTGCCCGGCCTGTCGCTGACCGGGGCACTCGTCCTGGGCGCGGTGGTGGCGCCGCCGGACGCGGTCGCGGCGACGGCGGTCGCGCGCCGGGTGGGGCTGCCGTCCCGGATCACCACGATCCTCCAGGGCGAGTCCCTGGTGAACGACGCCACCGCGATCACCGCCTACCGGGTCGCCCTCGCGGCCGCGGTCGGCGAGGGCGCGTCCTGGGCGGGCGGCATCGGTGAGTTCCTGCTCGCGGCGGTCGGCGGGGTGGCGGTCGGACTGATCCTGATGGTCCCGATCCACTGGCTGCGCACCCACCTCAAGGAACCCCTGCTCCAGAACACCCTCTCGCTGCTGATCCCCTTCGTCGCCTACGCCGCCGCCGAGCAGTTCCACGCCTCCGGAGTCCTCGCGGTCGTCGTCGTGGCCCTCTTCCTCGGACACCGCGCGTGGGAGGTCGACTTCGCCACGCGCCTCCAGGAGGACGCCGTGTGGAAGATGGTCGCCTTCGTCCTGGAGTCGTCGGTGTTCGCCCTCATCGGTCTGCAGCTCCGCGTCGTGGTGAAGGGACTCGGGGAGTACGAGGGCGGCGACGCCGTCTGGTACGCGGTGGCCGTCTTCGCGCTGGTCGTCGCGTCCCGGTTCGTCTGGGTGTACCCCGCGACGTTCCTGCCGCGCCTGCTCTCCGCGCGGATCAGGAAACGTGAGGACAACCCCACATGGAAGGCGCCGTTCGTCATCGCCTGGGCCGGCATGCGCGGTGTGGTCTCGCTGGCCATCGCCTTCTCGATCCCCGAGACCATGCACGGCGGCGAACCGTTCCCCGGCCGCAACCTCATCCTCTTCCTGACCTTCACCACCGTCATCGGCACCCTGGTCGTCCAGGGCGTCACCCTGCCCCCGCTGATCCGCCTGCTGAAGCTCCCCGGCCGCGACGCCCAGGCCGAGACCCTGGCGGAGGCCAACGCCCAGGCGCAGGCCTCCCGGGCCGCCGAACGCACCCTGGACGGACTCCTCTCCGACGAACGCAACTCCCTCCCGCAACCCCTCGCCGACCGCCTCCGCTCGGTCCTGGAACGCCGCCGCAACGCCGTCTGGGAGCGCCTGGGCTCGGTGAACCCGGTGACCGGCGAGACCGTCGACGACACCTACCGCCGGCTGTCCCGGGAGATGATCGGCGCCGAACGCGAGGTGTTCGTGAAACTGCGGGACGGGCGCTACATCGACGACGAGATGCTGCGGACCCTGCTGCGCAGGCTGGACCTGGAGGAGGCGGCGGCGTACCGGGAGGCGACGTGACGATTTCCGTACTCCCGCGGCGGTCTGACGGGGGATCATGGGCGCGACACGATCGGCACGGGGTGACACGGGGGACGACTTCGTCCAGCGCATGGACGAGGGGCTGAGGCGGGCGGACGCGGTCATCGCGCTGTCGTCGCGCTGTTGTCCAGGTCGCCAAGAAGGCGACGGGGCGCAAGTTCCGCAAGAGGCCCCGCCGGTCACCCGTCGTACGGCGCTCCGGTGATCACGGCGGTCACCCTGCTCCCCGGCTTGAACGCTCCCTCTTCCACCAACGCCACAAGTCCATACAGCAACTTGGCGACATACAGCCGCTCCACCCCCACCCCGTGCCGCCCCTCGAAGTCCTCCGTGAAGGCGTCGAGTTGGGGTGTCGTGCGTGCGTACCCCCCGAAGTGGAACCGGTCGTCCAGCGCCCACTCGCCGCGGCGCCCCCCGAACGCCTCCCGCTGCAGACCCTCTATGTCGGCCGTCAGGAACCCGCCCTTGAGCACCGGTATCCCCAACGCCCGCTGACCCGCCCCCAGCCCGGCCGCCAGCCCCGCGAAGGTCCCGCCCGTCCCGCACGCCACGGCGACCACGTCGGCCCGCCCCCGCAACTCCTCACCGAGCGCCCGACAGCCTTGTACCGCGAGCGCGTTGCTCCCGCCCTCGGGCACGACGTACGCGTCCTCGGCCCCGGCCGCGCGCAGTATCGCCAGCAGAGCCGATGGCTCGTTCTTGCGGCGATAGGTCGATCTGTCGACGAAAGCCAGCCGCATGCCGTCGGACACGCAGCGGGCCAGGGACGGGTTCAGGGGCCGGTCGGCCAGTTCGTCGCCGCGGACCACGCCGACCGTCGGCAGCCCCAGCAACCGCCCCGCGGCAGCCGTCGCGCGCAGGTGGTTGGAGTACGCGCCGCCGAAGGTGAGCAGTGTGCGGCCGGCCGCGGCCGTGAGGTTCGGGGCGAGCTTGCGCCACTTGTTGCCGACGAGGTCCGGGTGGATCAGGTCGTCGCGTTTCAGCGACAGGCGGACGCCCCGGCGGGTGAAGCGGTCGTCCTCGATCTCCTGCAGCGGCGACGGGAGCCGGGGGCGCAGGGCGGCGAGGTCGGTGCTGGTCACGCCCTCATTGTCGCCTGTGTGGTCACCCCCGGACCAGCCGTGCCGTCACGTCAGACGGTCCCTGATCCGGGTCCGCATCGACGCCATCGTGAAGCCGCGTGGGTCCACCTTCCCGGGCTGCCACTCCAGGTGGCCGATGACCGACCGTTCCGTCCAGCCGTGGTGGCGGCAGATCGCGGCGGCGACCTTCTCGATCGCGTCCAGCTGGGCCGCGGGCCACGGGTCCCGGCCGTCGCCGAGGTTCTCGCACTCGAAGCCGTAGAAGTGGCGGTTGCCGTCGGTGTTCGCCTCGTTGTCCGGCGGGAGGGCCTTCTCGGCGATCACCGCGCGCAGGACGTCGTCGTCGCCGAGGCCCGCGTGGTTGGCGCGGCCGTAGCCGACGAGGTGGACGCGGCCGTCTTTGGTGATCACGCCGTGGCACAGCGGGCCGGGGAGGTCCTCGTAGCCGTCGCGGCAGAGTTCGACGGTGCGTGCGCTGCCCTTGGTCACCGTGTGGTGGATCATCACGCCGTGCACCGGGCCCCAGGGGCCCTTGTGATTGCGGTTGTGATGTCTCCAGTCGCCGACCTGGACGATGGTGACGCCCTCGTCCTGCAGGGCGTCCAGGAACGTGCTCGCGGACATGGGTGGGGCCATGCCGCCTCCTTCGCTTGCGTGGCGACCGCCTGTCGCGACCGGCTCGTACCGCTGCTTGTACCCGGGGCGGACAGCCGGGACCACTTGGTTCGCACGGTGTGCGAGCTGTTTCGGACACCGGGCCGGGAACAGTGTGCGAGATCTCGGTATTGCCCAGTTATCGAAGATCCATTCCAACTCTTTCGTGTAATAGCACCAGCACACTCCGTGATGGAAGGCTGGTCCGCAGTTCGAAGCCCCGGTGCAGACCGGCGCCGGGGTTGACCGGGAGGGCAATTCTCATATGTCGGTAGGCGAAGAGGTCCGCACCGAGCAGGGCCGGCCGCAGCAGAGCCTCGGCACGGCGGCCGCGCGGAACCTGGCCACCACCACCAAGTCCGCACCCCAGATGCAGGAGATCAGCTCTCGCTGGCTGCTGCGCACACTGCCCTGGGTGAATGTTCAAGGCGGTACGTACCGCGTGAACCGGCGGCTGACCTACGCCGTGGGGGACGGCCGGGTCACTTTCGTGAAGACGGGCGAACGGGTCGAGGTCATCCCGGAGGAGCTGTGCGAACTCCCGGCGCTCCGGACGTACGAGGACGAGGAGGTGCTCACGGAGCTCGCCCGGCGGTGTGAGCAGCGCGAGTTCGCGGCGGGGGACGTGATCGCCTCGTTCGGCAGCCTGGCCGACGTGGTCTTCCTTCTCGCGCACGGCAGGGTGGAGAAGATCGGCACGGGCCCCTACGGCGACGACGCCGTCCTCGGAGTCCTCGCCGACGGCGCCCACTTCGGCGACCAGGCGCTGCTGGACCCCGAGGCCATCTGGGAGTACACCGCGCGCGCGGTCACCGCCTGCACGGTGCTCGTCCTTCCTCGGAACGCCGTCGAGCAGGTCGCGGAGCGCACCGACTCCCTGCGTGAGCATCTCCAGGCGCTGCGCTCGATCCCGGAGCAGAGCACCAACAAATACGGTGAGAAGGCGATCGACCTCGCGGCCGGCCACAGCGGCGAGCCGGACATCCCGCACACCTTCGTGGACTACGAGGCCCGGCCGCGCGAGTACGAACTGAGCGTGGCCCAGACCGTGTTGCGCATCCACTCACGCGTGGCCGACCTCTACAACCAGCCGATGAACCAGACCGAACAGCAACTGAGGCTGACCGTGGAGGCGTTGAAGGAGCGCCAGGAGCACGAGCTCGTCAACAACCGCGAGTTCGGGCTGCTCAGCAACTGCGAGTACGACCAGCGCATCCAGCCGCACGACGGCGTGCCCAGCCCCGACGACCTGGACGAGCTCCTCAGCAGGCGGCGCGGCACCAAGCTGCTGCTCGCGCATCCGCGCGCGATCTCCGCGATCGGGCGTGAGCTCAACAAGCGCGGACTCGTCCCCGAGACCATCGACGTGGGCGGCAACCGCATCCCCACCTGGCGGGGGGTGCCGATCTACCCGTGCAACAAGATCCCGGTCACCGAGGCCCGTACGACCTCGATCATCGCGATGCGTACCGGCGAGGCCGAGCAGGGCGTCATCGGTCTGCAACAGGCCGGCATCCCGGACGAGATCGAGCCGAGCCTGTCGGTGCGGTTCATGGGCATCAATGAGCAGGCGATCATCAAGTACCTGGTGACGGCGTACTACTCTGCCGCGGTGCTGGTGCCGGACGCGCTCGGTGTGTTGGAGAACGTCGAGATCGGCCGGTGGAGGTGACGTTCCTGCAGCTGGGAACCGTGTCCCCGCCCCCGCGGGCGGGTGTACCCCGGTCGAATGCGCCCAGTCGCAGCGGAAACGCCACCGTCCGCGGACTCTCCGAGGGGACCTCCATGGCCGAGCTCATGAGGGAGGTGCCACAGCACCCCGCCGGGACGGAGCCGCTCGACGGGCACGAGGCGGCGGTGATCCTGGAGCGGGCCCGGGCGTCGGTCGACCCCGTGCTGCGCGAGGCGATCGAGTCGCTGCCCGGCTCCATGCGCCGGATCGCGCTCCACCACTTCGGCTGGGAGCACGCCGACGGCACCCCGGCGGCGGGCAACGCCGGCAAGGCGATACGGCCCGCACTCGTCCTCACCGCGGCCGCCGCACTGGGGGGAGCGGCGGCGCGGGAGGTGGCCGTGCGGGCGGCCGCGGCGGTGGAGCTGGTCCACAACTTCACGCTGCTGCACGACGACGTGATGGACCGGGACACCACCCGGCGGCACCGGCCCACCGCGTGGACGGTGTTCGGTGACGCCGACGCGATCCTCGCCGGTGACACCCTCCAGGCGCTCGCCCTCGGGCTGCTCGCGCAGGACCCGCACCCGGCGGCCGGGGCCGCGGCCGCCCGGCTCGCGGCCTGTGTCGTCGAGCTGTGCGCCGGCCGGCACGCGGACACGGCCATGGAGACACAGGACCCCGGCGAGGTCACCCTCGACGAGGTGCTCGCCATGGCCGAGGCCAAGACCGGCGCGCTGCTCGGGTGCGCCTGTGCGGTGGGCGCGCTGTACGCGGGCGCGTCGCGGGAGGACGTCGAGGCGCTGGACGCGTTCGGCCGGGAGGCCGGGCTCGCCTTCCAGCTCATCGACGACGTGATCGGCATATGGGGCGACCCGCGCCGCACCGGCAAACCGGCCGGGTCCGACCTCGCGGTCCGCAAGAAGTCCCTGCCGGTGGTCGCCGCGCTGGCCTCCGGCACCCCGGCGAGCGCGGAACTGGCGGAGCTCTACGCGACTCCGTACGCGAAGGAGGACCTGGACCGGACGGCACTCGCCGTCGAGCGGGCCGGCGGACGTGACTGGGCGCAGGTCCAGGCGGCCGACCGGATGGCCCGCGCGATCGCGGAACTGTCCCGTGCGGTGCCCGAGCCGGCGGCGGCGGAGGGACTGCTGGCCCTGGCCGAGTTCGTGACACGGCGCACCAGTTGAGCGCTGGTACCCCAGTAGGCCGTACTGCTCTGCGGAAGCAGTCGATCCGGACCCCGGAGCCCCCGGGGCCGTGCGGCTCCTGACCCCGCACGGCCCCGAGGGGCTCCGGTCGGGCGGGTCCCGCACATCCCCACGGCGTGCGGGCCCCGCCCTCTTTTTCCGGCTCACCCGCCACTTGGTCCCCGATAGAGTCAACGCCCGTACGATCACGGGCGGTTGAGGCGAGGGGCGGCGGAACATGGGTGTGGCGATCCGGGCGGCGGGCGAAGGGGATCGTGAACTGGTCGTCGGGCTGCTGGACGCGGCGTTCCAGGACGACCCGGTCAGCCGGTGGGTGTTCCCGGGTGACGAGCACCGTCGTACGACCCACCCTCGGCTCATGGCCGCCTTCACCGACATCGTGCTGGCCGAGGGGCGCGTCGACGTCACCGAGGACGGTACGGCCTGTGCGCTGTGGCTGCCGGTGCCGGACGGCGAGCACGCGGACGAGGAGGGTGCCGACGGTCCCGCCGAGCTGCGCGCGGAGGTCGACCCGGACAACGAGCGTGTCGAGCTGATCGGCCGGCTGACGGCGGGCATCCACCCCGCCGGCCGCGCCCACGAATACCTGTGGATGATCGGCGTGGCACCGGAGCACCAGGGCCAGGGCCTGGGCACCGCGCTCATCGCCTCGGTCCTCGACCGCTGCGATCGCGAGGGCCTCTGCGCCTACCTGGAAGCGAGCAGCGCCCGCAGCCGCGCCCTGTACGAACGCCTCGGCTTCGAGCCCACCGGCCCCGCGCTGGACCTCCCGGACGGCCCCCGGATGTGGCCGATGTGGCGCGAGCCGCGGGGCTGAGCCGACGCGAGCGGGACGCGGGGGTGGATGCGGCCACGGGGGTGCCGGGTGGGCCCGGCGGCTACCCCTCCGGCACCACCGCCCCCACCACCCGCTCTACCATCCCTTCCGGCACCCCCACCCCCGGCAGCGCCCCGTCCAGTACCCCCGGCAGGGTCAGGTGTTCCAGGATCAGGCCGAGCATCGCGAGGTAGAGGACCACGACCGTTTCGTCGCCGCCGGGCAGCCCCGCGTCGCGGTGGAACCGCATGCCGTAGTCGAGGTCTCCGCGTACCGACTCGGTGTAGGACTCCCGGAGTCCGGGGCGGCGGGTGGCTTCGAGGCGCATTTCCAGAAGGGCCAGATAGCCGGTGCGGTCGCGGGTCGCGCGGGCCATGAGGTCGTGCATGAGGGCCGTGACCAGCGCGCGGTCCTTCGGTCTCGTCATCAGCTCGGCGAGCACCGACGGGTCCGGAGCGAGTCGTACATGCAGCCGGGCGTCCATCTGGCGAAGCAGGTCGTCGCGCCCGGTGAAGTAGTTGGAGGCGGTCCCCACCGGCACCCCGGCCTCCGCGTCCACCGCGCGGAACGTCAGCCCCCGCGCCCCCTCCCGTGAGAGCACCTCGATCCCCGCGTCGACCAGCGCCGCCCGTCGCTCCGGATTGCTCGCCATGCGGAATCCCCTTTCCTACTTGTGCCAGGTGCCGAAAACATCTTGCAACCACTACAAGTGAAGCACTACAAATGAAGTCGTTCAACGGGCAGTACACAGCCAGCATCCAGCCGACGGAAAGAGACCAGCTTGCGCAAGCTCACCTACTTCATCGCCTGTTCCATCGACGGCTTCATCGGGGACGAGAGCGGCGACGCGACGTTCATGATGCCGTTCGTCGACGAGGAGTTCCTGGCGTTCCTCACGGCCGAGTACCCGGAGACCCTGGCGACCGCGGGCCGCAGGGCCCTCGGTCTCGACGGCCTCGCGAACAAGCGCTGGGACACCGTCGTCCAGGGCCGCGGCAGCTACAACGAGGGCCTGAAGCAGGGCATCACCAGCCCCTACGCCCACCTGCGGGAGTACGTCGCCTCGCGCACCCTGACCGAGTCGCCCGATCCCCACGTCGAGATCATCGCCGACGACCTGGTCGGCAAGGTCCGCGAACTGAAGGCCGAGGAAGGGGAGCTGGGGATCTATCTGTGCGGCGGATCCCGGATCGCGGGCGAACTGTTCGACCTGATCGACGAGCTCGTCATCAAGACGTACCCGGTCACCATCGGCTCGGGCATGCCGATGTTCGGATCCGGCTTCTCGATCACCGAGTTCGGCCTCGACGACGTCCGCACCTTCAAGAACGGCGTGTTCGTGCGGACGTACAGCAGGAAGCGCTGACGTCCTGTCCGCCCTACCCTGAAGGCATGGACAGCGAGAGAAATGCCTGTCCCGCCTGTGGACAGTCTGTCGAGACGGTCGTCAAGCGTCACAAGACGCTGGGCGCGTGGGTCCCGGTCTGGGTGGCCGGGCCGTGCCGGAATCCGAAGTGCGAGGCGCACGTCGAGGAGGGCAGTGAGGCCGAGGACGAGCGCGCGAAGAAGACCGGCTGGAAATCCGCCGCGAAAAAATCCTGAACCCTGTCGAGAACCCGGGCCCGGCTCCGACGTCCCCTGTGAGAGCCGCCCGTCAGGGGCGGCCGGAGCCGAAGGAGCGGACTCATGAAGTACCTGGTCATGGTGCAGGGAACCCAGGCCGACTACGAGGCCATGCGCGGCAAGGCCTCCGCGAACTCCCCGGCCTGGAGCGAGCAGGAGATCCAGGCGATGTACGCCTTCATGAGCGCGATCAACGACGACCTGGCCGAGAGCGGCGAGATGGTCGACGGCCAGGGCCTCGCCGAGCCCGCGAAGGTCCGGCACGTCGGCCTCGGCCCGGACGGCAAGGCCGTGATCACCGACGGGCCGTACAGCGAGACCAAGGAGCTGCTGGCCGGCTACTGGGTGCTGGACTGCGCGAGCCTGGAACGGGTCACGGAGATCGCCGAGCGCATCGCCCGCTGCCCGCAGCCCGCGGGCGCCCCCGAGTACCCGGTGGTCATCCGCCCCATCCTGGACGGCGCCGGGGACATCTGATCCCGTGCGAAGGACGACCGACGTCGAGGACCTGCTGCGCCTGCACGCGCCGCAGGTCCTTTCCGCGCTGATCAGGCGCTACGGCCATTTCGACACCGCCGAGGACGCCGTACAGGAGGCACTGATCGCGGCGGCCGGGCAGTGGCCCGAGGCCGGGGTGCCGGACAACCCGCGCGGCTGGCTCATCAAGGTGGCCTCGCGGCGGCTCGTGGACGCCCTGCGGGCGGAGGACGCGCGGCGGGCGCGGGAGGAGAAGGCGGCGGCGCTCGCCCTGCCACCGGCCGAGCGGGTCCCGCAGGACGACGACACCTTCTCCCTCCTCTTCCTGTGCTGCCACCCCGACCTGCCCCCACCCGCGCAGATCGCCCTCACCCTCCGCGCGGTCGGCGGTCTGACGACGGCCGAGATCGCCCGCGCCCACCTGGTGCCCGAGGCGACCATGGCCCTGGGGGTGCCCCCTCTGGGGGAGCATCAGCCGTGCCAAGCAGCGCGTCAAGGGGGTGCGCTTCGGGCGACCCGACCACGGGGTGGAGCGTGCTGCCGGCCGTCGTCCACACGCTGTACCTGATCTTCAACGAGGGCCATACGGCGACCTCCGGCCCGGCGCTGCAACGCCGCGACCTCGCCGGCGAGGCGATCCGGCTGACCCGCACCGTCCACCGTCTCCTCCCCGGCATCGGCGAGGTCACCGGACTACTCGCCCTGATGCTGCTCACCGACGCCCGCCGCGAGGCCCGCACCGGCCCGCACGGCGACCTCGTGCCCCTCGACGAACAGGACCGCGACCGCTGGGACAAGGCCGCGATCGAGGAGGGCGTGGCTCTCATCACCCACGCCCTGAGCAGCGGCCCGGCGGGCCCGTACCAACTACGCGCGGCCATCGCCGCCGTGCACGACGAGGCACCCTCCGCCGAGGCCACCGACTGGCGGGAGATCCTCGGCCTCTACGACGTCCTGGTCCGCCTCGTCCCCGGCCCCGTCGAACTCCTCAACCGGGCGGTCGCCGTCGCCATGGTCCACGGGCCCGAAGCGGGCCTCGCCGAAGTGGACGCCCTGGAGGGCGAGTCGGGACACCGCCGGGACGCCGTACGGGCGCATCTGCTGGAGCGCGCCGGGTCGTACGACGAAGCCCGCGCCGCCTACGAGTCGGCGGCCGCGCAGACGCTGAGCCTGCCCGAGCAGCGCTATTTGCACGCGCGGGCGGCACGGCTCAGGGCTTAACGTGAGTCCATGTCAACGCCGATCGTGCACCTGACCGAACGCTCCCTCTGGGAAGCCGCCCGCGCCCGCGGCACGTACGAGATGTCGACCCGCGGCAAGACCCTCCAGGAGGAGGGCTTCATCCACTGCTCGACGCGCGCGCAGCTCCCGGACGTCGCCGCCTTCCTCTACGGCTCCTACGACGGCCCCGACGAACTGGTGCTCCTGGTCATCGATCCCGACCGGCTCGGCGTCCCGCTGAAGTACGAGGCCCCGGAGCCGGGTGCCGAGGAGTTCCCGCACATCTACGGGCCGCTGCCGGTGGACGCCGTGGTCGACGTGGAGCCGTGGGGGTCCACGCGGCGTCCACGGTTATGGCGGTGGGTCGTCGTCGTGTGGGCCGCCGTGGTGGCCGTCGCAGGCGGGCTCACCTGGTTGCTGCAGGACTCGGCCGGGCCCCAGGAGCCCAAGAGCTGGGCGGAGTTCAGCCCGCAGCCGTCGCTTCCGGAAGGGTGGGAGGAGCAGTGCGGGCTCGCCACGCCCGGGCCCGGCGACGAAGAGGCCTCGGACGCCCTCTGCTTCATCAGGACGCGCTAGTGCCGCGGCAGGCAACGTTTGCCCCGTCGCGACGCCCGGCACGCTCCCCCACTGCCTTGAGGGCGTGGGAGGGGCCCCCACTCGCCGCACCGGCCGAAAGCCCAAGTACGTCCAGTACGAGGGCTTCCGGCCGGCACGCCGAGAGCACGCTCCCCCACCCTCGAACCGCGCTTCGCACGGCTCGGGCGGGAGGGACCCCCACGACGCCGCTCCTTGACGGGCAAACGTTGCCTGCCGCGGCACTAGTCCATCAGGACGCGCCGGGCAGCCCGCCCGTCTCCGGATCCCGGCCGGTCAGGCAGTACGTCCCGCCCGCCGGGTCCCGCAGCACCGTCCAGTGCTTGCCGTGCGCGACCGTCTGCGCGCCAAGCTCCTCGTGCCGGACCCGGGTCGTCTCGATGTCCGCGCAGGCCAGGTCGAGATGGGCGGAGCCGGCGCGTTCCTCGCCGAGCCGCTGGAGCAGGATGCGGACCGGGAGGCCGGGCGGCGGCGCGAGTACGTGGAACTCGGGCAGGGAACCGGGGCGGGAGTCCCAGTCGGGCAACAGGGCGCTCCAGAACGTGACTTCGGCATCGTAGAGCGAAGGCGTGACGTCGAGACAGACCTGGTCGAGGCGGCTGCCGTGGACGACGGGCGGGCGGACCGACTCCCCGTGCCAGGGCACCGCGCAGAACAACTGCCCGGCGGGGGAGCGGAGTACGGCCCATCCCTCGTGCTCGGCGGCCATGGTCGCGCCCAGACGCAGAGCCGACCGCACGAACTCCGGCAGGCCGTCCTCGTCCACGCAGAAGTCGAGGTGGGCACCGCCGTGGCCCTCGCCGACGCCCTGGACCTTGACGCAGGCGTCGGCGCCGTCGGGTACGAGGGTCACGAACTCGCCCCGCGAGCCACGCGGCGCGGACAGCCGTGTGTCCGTGACCACCGTCCAGAACTCATGGGCGCGGTCGAGGAGTTCGATGCGACGGTCGACGAAGGCGTACGTCCAGCGGATGCTCATGCCGGGGATGGTAGATCAGGGGGACTGCATGAACCGCAGCATATTTCCGGCGGGGTCCCGGAACGCGCAGTCGCGCACCCCGTACGGCATGTCCGTCGGTTCCTGGATCACGTCGGCGCCGGATTCCCGGACGCGGGCGAAGAGGGCGTCGCAGTCCTCGGTGGTGAAGTTGACCCCGCGCAGCACGCCCTTGGCCAGCAGCTGCTCCATCGCCTCCCGGTCGGCCGGGGAGAGGTCGGGGTTGGCCGCGGGCGGCTCCAGGACGATGGACACGTCCGGTTGCAGCGGCGACCCGACGGTCGTCCACCGCATGCCCTCGTACTTGACGTCGTTGCGGACCTCCAGGCCCAGGACGTCGCAGTAGAAGGCGATCGCCTTGTCGTGGTCGTCGACGGCGATGAAACAGGTGTGGAGTTTCAGGTCCATGGGACCAACCTAAGCTCGGAACGGCGTCACGTCCGTCTGGGGCGCGTGTACGCCCGCACCACACAGGGCGGGATCTCCGCGCTCTCCTCGTGCGAGCGGGCCCGGTAGGAGCTCGGCGTCTCGCCCACCAGTTCGGTGAAGCGGGAGCTGAAGGAGCCGAGGGAGGTACAGCCGACCGCCATGCAGACATCGGTGACGGAGAGGTCGCCGCGGCGCAGCAGCATCTTCGCGCGCTCGACGCGGCGGGTCATGAGATAGCCGTACGGCGTCTCGCCGTACGCCTCCTTGAAGCTGCGCTGGAAGTGGCCCGGGGACATCAGGGCGGTGCGCGCGAGGGCGGTCACGTCGAGGGGCTCGGTGTACTCGCGGTCCATGCGGTCGCGTGCCTTGCGCAGTCTGACCAGATCCTCACGGTTCACCTCGCCAGCATCGCACGCAGGCACACGCCGACGGAAAGGGGGCGGGGTCTGCCCCCGTGGGGGAGGCGCTCGGATGATCCGTCACCCTTCGTCGTCCAGCGCGAAACGCAGATACCGCTCCGCCGAACGCCGCACCGCGGCCGCCCCGTCGGCGGTGACCACCCGTCCCCAGAACGCCCCGTAGATGCGCTCGAAGCCGAACGGCTCGACCAGCCGCAGCGCGCGCCGGACGGTCCGCGGCCGCTCCGGGATGAAGTTGGGGATGCTGTACATGAAGCTGACCCACCGCCGGTCCATCACCACCATGAAGATGTCACCGCTGAACAGCGCACCGCGCCCCTCGGGGTCGTCCGCCCAGTGCAGCACGGTGCCGCCGGCGAAGTGCGTGCCCGCGTTGATCAGCGTCATGCCGGGGGCGATCGGGTGGGTGTCGCCCGACCAGTACTCGATCAGCGGATCGGGGCGGCCGACCCAGTCACGGTCCGCGGCGTGGACGTACACGGGGGCGTCGAAGACCCGGCCCCACTCGGTCATCGCGCCGTGGAAGTGCGGATGGCTGACGGCGATCGCGCTGATGCCGCCCAGCTTCTCGACCTCGGCGGCGAGTTCGTCGTCGAGGTAGCCGAGGCAGTCCCACAGCACGTTCCCGGCCGGTGAGCGCAGCAGCAGCGCCCGCTGCCCGATGGCCACGGACGGCTCCGCGGCGACGCCGACGACACCGGGCCCCTCCTCGCGCAGCCGCCCGCGGTGGCCGCTGTCGCGCAACTCGGCCAGGCTGGTCCAGCGCTGGCCCTCCCAGCCGACGTACTGCCGCTCGTCCAGGCAGATCGGGCAGTCGGCGCGGGGTGCGGCGTACTGCACTCCGCAGGTGCGGCAGATCGGGAGTTCGGTACCGGACACGGGCTTGAGGGAGGACACCACGACTCCTTCGCTCTGGCTGCCGGCCGACGCATGCCGAAGGGGTCCGGCCAGAACTTCGGCCGGACCCCTTCAGATTCCCGCTGACCCGCGATGGTGCACCGATCGCCGGTCACGGGCGGCTGACTGTGCGTCAGGCCTTCTTGGTCTCCCAGAAGATCTTGTCGATCTGGGCGATGTAGTCCAGCGCCTTCTGGCCGGTCGCCGGGTCGGTGGACGCCTTGGCGGCCGAGAGGGCCTTCAGGGCGTCGTTGACCAGCTGGTGCAGCTCCGGGTACTTCTCGAAGTGCGGGGGCTTGAAGTAGTCGCTCCAGAGCACGGAAACGTGGTGCTTCGCGAGCTCGGCGCGCTGCTCCTTGATGACCGTGGCACGGGCCTGGAAGTGCGGGTCGTCGTTGGCGGCCATCTTCTCCTGCACGGCCTTCACCGACTCCGCCTCGATGCGGGCCTGGGCCGGGTCGTACACACCGCAGGGCAGGTCGCAGTGTGCGCTGACCTTGACCTTGGGGGCAAACAGGCGGGAAAGCATGGAGCATTCCTTCCTCGTGATCGTCTTCTCAGGTGCGACATTACTCCCTGGGAGAGGCGATTTCGCGAGTGCCCCCATGGGCTTAGGACAAAAGTCCGGGGTCAGTATCAGACTGGTGGATGAACGGACAGGGGAGGTGCCGGGGATGCCGGAACTGTCGCAGGAGACCGAACACAGGGGAGTGCTCCTGCCCTTCGGGCCGGCCGAGGTGACCGGGCCGTCGATGGTGCCCACGCTGCACCACGCGGACCGGCTCCTGGTGCAGTACGGGGCCCGGATCCGGCCGGGTGACGTGGTGGTCCTGCGGCATCCGTTCCAGCAGGACCTGCTGGTCGTCAAGCGGGCCGTGGAGCGCCGTGAGGGCGGCTGGTGGGTGCTCGGGGACAACGCGTACGCAGGCGGCGACAGCACGGACTACGGGGTCGTGCCCGTCGAGCTGGTCCTGGGCAAGGTGCGTCTGAGGTACCGGCCGCGCAGGCCGGATCAGCGTTCGCCGTTCGCCGTCGCGCGCTGGGTGCTGTCCTGCGCCAGGCCCGTCTTCTCCGACCGGTCGGCCTCCAGGCGTTTGCGGGCGCGGTAGGCGGCCACGTTGGCGCGGGTGGCGCAGCGGTCGGAGCAGTAGCGCCGGGAGCGGTTCGTGGACGTGTCCAGATAGGCGTTGCGGCAGGGCGACGCCTCGCACAGGCCCAGGCGGTCCACGCCGTACTCCGTGAGGTGGAAGGCGAGGCCCATCGCCGCGATGGCCGCGTAGCCGGCGGTCGCGTTGGACGGGTGGTCCGCCAGGTGCATGTGCCACAGGGGGCGGCCGTCGTCGTCGCGGTGGTCGTGCCCGGAGATTTGCGGGCTCACCGGGAACTCCAGGAGGAGCGAGTTCAGCAGGTCCACGGCGAGCGTCTCGTCGCCGCCGTCCGCCGCCTCGAAGACCGAGCGCAGCCGGCCCCGGACCGAGCGGAAGCGGGTGACATCCGCGTCGGTGGCGCGGCGGGCCGCCGACGAGTTGCCGCCGAACAGGTCGCGAACGGCCTCGACCGAGGTGAGCGAGTCCTTGCCCCGGGCCGGGTCCTCGGTGTTGACGAGGCGCACGGCGTAGTCCGAGTAATAGGCCAGTTCCACTTGTAGTCCTTACGGAGGCGTTCTATCGTCGTCGTGCGGTCGGTTGGTAACAGCTGATCGTGCTTCCAGGGTATTACGCATACGTTCGAAGAGGGGCTTCCATGACGACGAGTACCGGAACCGACTGGCAGGCCTGGCAGGAGAGCTGGGACCGGCAGCAGGAGTGGTACATGCCCGACCGGGAGGAGCGCTTCCGGATCATGCTCGACATGGTCGAGGCCCTCGTGGGACCCCGCCCCCGGGTACTGGATCTCGCATGCGGCACGGGAAGTATCACGGCCCGGCTGCTCGCCCGGTTCCCGGAGGCCGTCAGTACGGGTGTCGACCTCGACCCGGCGCTCCTCGCCATCGCCGAGGGCACCTTCGCGGCCGACGAGCGGGTCACCTTCGTGACGGCCGACCTCAAGGACCCGGACTGGACGGCGAAGCTGCCCTACGCGTCGTACGACGCCGTCCTGACCGCCACGGCCCTGCACTGGCTGCACAGCGAACCCCTCGCGGCCCTCTACGGTCAGGTCGCGGGCCTGGTCCGCGACGGCGGTCTCTTCATGAACGCGGACCACATGATCGACGACACCACGCCCCGGATCAACGCGGCCGAACGCGCCCAGCGCCACACCCGTATGGACCAGGCCAGGCACGACGGCGCCCTCGACTGGTCCGAATGGTGGCAGGTCGCCGCCAACGACCCCGTCCTCGCGGAGCCCACCGCCCGCCGCTTCGAGATCTACGGCGAGCACGCCGACGGCGACATGCCCGCCGCCGCGTGGCACGCGCGCGTGCTGCGCGAGAAGGGCTTCGGGGAGGCTCGGCCGGTGTGGTGCTCGCCTTCGGACACGCTGCTGCTGGCGCTGAAGTAGCGCATGCGGAAGGGGCGGTACGGGAATCCCGTACCGCCCCTTCCCCGTCGTACCGCCGCTACAGCACCTTCGACAGGAACGCCTGCGTCCGTTCGTGCTGCGGGTTCGTCAGGACGTCGCGCGGGTTGCCGGACTCGACCACCACGCCGTCGTCCATGAAGACCAGGCTGTCGCCGACCTCGCGGGCGAAGCCCATCTCGTGGGTGACGACGACCATCGTCATGCCGGACTCGGCGAGGTCGCGCATGACGTCGAGGACGTCGCCGACCAGCTCCGGGTCGAGGGCCGAGGTCGGCTCGTCGAACAGCATCAGCTTCGGGTCCATGGCGAGGGCCCGGGCGATGGCGACGCGCTGCTGCTGGCCGCCGGAGAGCTGCGAGGGGTAGGTGTCGGCCTTGTCGGCCAGTCCGACCCGGTCGAGCAGTTCCCGCGCCCGCTCCCTGGCCTGGGCCTTGCTCACGCCCTTGACCTGGACCGGCGCCTCGATGATGTTGTCGGCGGCTGTCATGTGCGGGAAGAGGTTGAACCGCTGGAACACCATGCCGATGTCCTGGCGCTGGAGCGCGACCTCGCTGTCCTTGAGCTCGTACAGCTTGTCGCCCTTCTGACGATAGCCGACCAGCTCACCGTCGACGTACAGCCGTCCGGCGCTGATCTTCTCGAGGTGGTTGATGCACCTCAGGAAGGTCGACTTGCCGGAGCCGGAGGGGCCGATGAGACAGAACACCTCACCCTGCTTGACCTCCAGGTCGATGCCCTTGAGGACGTGCACCAGGCCGAAGGACTTGTGGACGCCCTCGGACTTCACCATCGCGGTCATGCTCCGCCCCTTTCACGGCTGAAGGCCATCAGGTTGACCCTGATCTTCTGCCACGGCGTCTGCGGCAGGCTTCGGGACGTGCCGCGGGCGTAACGGCGCTCCAGGTAGTACTGGAAGACGCTGAAAACGCTCGTCATGACCAGGTACCAGATGGAGGCGACGAACAGCATTTCCATCACGGCGTACGAGGTGGAGCCGATGGACGACGTGGCGCGCAGCAGCTCGTTGTACGTCACCGCGTACACCAGCGCCGAGGTCTTCAGCATGTTGATGAACTCGTTACCGGTCGGCGGCACGATCACCCGCATCGCCTGCGGGATCACGATGCGGCGCAGCGTCTTGGCGTGGCTCATACCGAGGGCGTGCGAGGCCTCGGTCTGGCCCTCGTCGACGGCCATCAGGCCGGCGCGGCAGATCTCCGCCATGTACGCCGCCTCATTGAGGCCGAGGCCGAGGAGGGCGCACATGAACGGCGTCATGACATCCGTCATCTCGTCCTTGTAGATCGGACCGAGATTCAGCATCGGGAAGATCAGCGCCAGGTTGAACCACAGCAGGAGCTGGACGTAGACCGGCGTCCCGCGGAAGAACCAGATGTAGACCCAGGCCACCCAGCTCGTCACCGGGTTCTTCGAGAGCCGCATGACAGCGAGCACGATGCCGAGGACCACGCCCAGGATCATCGCCAGGATGCTGATCAGCAGGGTGCGACCGGCACCCGCGAGGACCGTGGAGTCGAACAGCTTGTCGCCGACGGCGCTCCACTGGATCTTCTCAGCGGTGGCGAACGCGTTGACCAGCAGGCCCACCAGGGCCAGGACCACGAGGCCGCTGATGTAGCGGCCGTAGTGGCGGACCGGGATGGCCTTGATCGCCTCCGGTGGAACGGAGGCTTCCTTGGAGACCGGCGGCGTCGCGTCCGCCGGCTCCTTGTCGAACTTGTCAGTCACAGTGACTGCCCTTCAGTGCTGCTGGGTCGGTCACTTGCCGCCGTTGACGGCGGCCTTGTCGATGGCGCCGCTCTCGGCGCCCCACTTCTCCAGGATCGTCTTGTAGGTGCCGTCCTCGATGATCGCGTTGACGGCCTCCTCCAGGGCGGCGGAGAGCTCCTTGTTGTCCTTGTTCACGGCGATACCGAACGGGCCGGCGTCGACCTGCTCGCCGACGACCTCGAACGCGTTGCCGCCGTCGGCCTTGCGGGCCATGTCGATGGCGACCGGGTAGTCGTTGACGCCGGCGACCGCGCCGCCCGACTTCACACGGGTCTGGGCCTCGGTGTCGTTCTCGAACGACTCGATCGTGATCTTCTTCTTGCCGTCGTCCGTGCAGCCCTTGGACTGCTTCTGCAGGGCCTGCTCGTACGTCGTGCCGCGCTGCACGGCGGCCGTCTGGCCGCAGAGGTCGGCGATCGAGTTGATCTTCTTCGGGTTGCCCTTCTGGACGTACACGGCGGTACCGGCCGTGAAGTAGTCGACGAAGTCGACACCCGGGCCGAGCTTCTTGCCCTTGTCGTCCAGGCCCTCCTGACGCGCCTTGGTGTCCGTGATGGAGGACATGGCGACGTCGTAGCGGCCCGAGTTCAGGGAGGTGATCAGGCCGTCGAAGGAGCCGGAGGTGAACTTGAACTCCACGCCCAGCTGCTTGCCCAGCGCCGCGGCGATGTCGGGGTCGACGCCGACGATCTTGCCGCCGTCCTGGTACTCCATGGGGGCGTACTCGGCGTTGGTGCCGACCTTGATGACACCCGCCTTCTGGATATTGGCGGGCAGCTTGTCGAACAGCGGGGCGCTGCTGGAGGACGCCGTCTCCTTCGAGCCGCTGTCGTTGCCGCCCTCCGTCTGGTCACCGCAACCGGTGAGAAGCAGGGCGCCTGCGACCGCGATCGCGCCTACCGCGGCAGTCCTGGAGCGCGCGGCGGTCGTACGACGGGAGCTTGCGGTCATTTTGGGTTCCTCCGGCGGATGGGTGGAGTTGCCGATGGGGCGGGCATCTGTCGACGGTGCCGACGGACGCCTTGGTTTCTCAGGTCGACGAGAGCACACGCCTTCGAGTGTCGCGACCTCGTGTGATGACGGCATCTTGCCATTCGGACTGGACCATTCAGGGGGCCAGCCATGTCAAAATCGGATAACGGGTGACCCCCGAACCGCATCAGGTCGGACATCACGGCCGCACCTTCTGCGGGAATCCATCCTTCCGGCCGGAGGATCTTCGGCGCATCTCAGGATGCGAGCGTGGCCTTGACGTCCGGGCCCGCGGTTCCAGTCCTTGTCAAGAGGCAATCGAGGATGAGTCCGCATACTTGACCATGATTCATGTCACCGGTCTGGGGCCCACAAGGTCCGTCATGTGACCTTGCACTTATGGACTCGTCGCAGGTGCCGTCCGTCCGGTAAGAAGGTTCTTTACACCCCTCATCCGGGGCTCAGGGCGCGTGTGCGGCGCGCCCGTCGCGCACGACCTATACGCATCACCGACAGGGTCGTACGCGGTGCCCGCCCACTTCTCAACCAGGAGTGGCCACCCTCAAACCATGAATATCTAAGGGGTAGAACAAGTGGCAGCGGAGATCGTCAATCCTCGCAGCGACAGCGATACGGGCCAGGACGGGGCGGAGCCCCTCGATTCCTTCGACCCCGCGTTCGCGCTGCATCGCGGCGGCAAGATGGCTGTGCAGGCCACCGTGCCGATCCGTGACAAGGACGACCTGTCCCTCGCGTACACGCCCGGCGTGGCGAAGGTGTGCAGCGCCATCGCCGAGCAGCCCGACCTCGTCCACGACTACACGTGGAAGTCCTCCGTCGTCGCCGTCGTCACGGACGGCACCGCCGTGCTCGGACTCGGTGACATCGGGCCCGAGGCCTCCCTTCCGGTGATGGAAGGCAAGGCCATCCTCTTCAAGCAGTTCGGCGGCGTCGACGCGGTGCCGATCGCGCTGGCCTGCACGGACGTCGACGAGATCGTCGAGACCGTGGTCCGGCTCGCGCCGTCCTTCGGCGGCGTGAACCTGGAGGACATCTCGGCGCCCCGGTGCTTCGAGATCGAGAAGCGCCTCCAGGACGCCCTCGACATCCCGATCTTCCACGACGACCAGCACGGCACGGCCGTCGTGACCCTCGCCGCCCTGCGGAACGCCGCGCGGCTGACCGGGCGCGGGGTCGGTGAGCTCCGTGCGGTCATCTCGGGTGCCGGCGCGGCCGGTGTCGCCATCGCGAAGATCCTCGTCGACGCCGGGATCGGGGACGTCGCCGTCGCCGACCGCAAGGGCGTGGTGTCGGCCGACCGGGACGACCTCACCCCGGTCAAGCGCGAGCTCGCGGGCTTCACCAACAAGGCCGGCCTCACCGGATCCCTGGAGGCCGCTCTGGCAGGCGCCGACGTCTTCATCGGCGTGTCCGGCGGCACGGTGGCGGAGGAGGCGGTGGCGTCGATGGCAGAGGGCGCCTTCGTCTTCGCCATGGCCAACCCGAACCCCGAGGTGCACCCGGACGTCGCGCACAAGTACGCGGCGGTCGTGGCCACGGGCCGCTCCGACTTCCCGAACCAGATCAACAACGTCCTCGCGTTCCCGGGCATCTTCGCCGGGGCGCTCCAGGTGCGGGCCTCCCGTATCACCGAGGGCATGAAGATCGCGGCGGCGGAGGCGTTGGCGGCGGTGGTCGGTGACGACCTCGCGGCGGACTACGTGATCCCGTCGCCGTTCGACGAGCGGGTGGCTCCGGCCGTCACCGCGGCTGTCGCGGCCGCGGCCCGTGCGGAGGGTGTTGCCCGCCGCTGAGGCAGGTGGCTGTGGGTGGCCCCGTCCGGTTCGCCGGGCGGGGTCGCTTTTTTTACCTGGGCGGGGGGCTGGGCGGGTGATTTTTCGCCCCGCCGCCCCTACCCGTCCCATCCTCCAGGGGCGTGCCGCCCCTTCGACCCCGCCCCCAGGACCCCCATCGGCCCGAAGGGCCCTCGTCCTCAAACGCCGGACGGGCTGAAATACCTGGACCGGCATCGACAGGAGAAGCCGCCTGCGGGCGGGTGGGGGATCGGGACGGGAGGCCCTCGTCCTCGGACACCGGACGGGCTGAAGGACGCGGGTGGGTGGGGGATGGGGACGGTGGGTCCTCGTCCTCGCCCTCGTCCTCGGACGCCGGACGGGCTGGATCTGTCGCGCAAGAGGGTGTGTGTCACACGGCTTTCCGGTTCCCCGTGTCGCCGGTGGACCCTATCGTCAAGGTCATGTTCGCCGCCTATGCCGCCCGCATCGACCGTGACCAGCCGCTCTCCGGACTTGAGTTGGGGGAGCGTCCGGCTCCCGAGGCCCGCCCCGGCTGGAGTGTGATCGACGTCAGGGCCGCCTCCCTCAACCATCACGACCTCTGGTCCCTGAAGGGCGTCGGTCTGTCCGAGGACAAGTTGCCGATGATCCTCGGCTGTGACGCCGCCGGTGTCGACGAGGACGGCAACGAGGTCGTCCTGCACTCCGTGATCGGCCAGACCGGACACGGGGTCGGCCCCAGGGAGCCCCGCTCCATCCTCACCGAGCACTACCAGGGCACCTTCGCCGAGCAGGTCGCCGTGCCGACCTGGAACGTGCTGCCCAAGCCCAAGGAGCTGTCCTTCGCCGAGGCCGCCTGTCTGCCCACGGCGTGGCTGACGGCGTACCGGATGCTCTTCACCAACGCGGGTGTACGTCCCGGCGACTCGGTCCTCGTCCAGGGGGCCGGCGGCGGTGTCGCCACGGCCGCGATCGTGCTCGGCAAGGCCGCCGGTCTGCGGGTCTTCGCCACCAGCCGGGACGAGGCCAAGCGCAAGCGGGCGATCGAGCTGGGCGCCGTGGAGGCGCTGGAGTCGGGGGCGCGGCTGCCGCAGCGGGTGGACGCCGTCATCGAGACCGTCGGCGCCGCCACCTGGTCCCACTCGGTGAAGTCCCTGCGGCCGGGCGGCACGCTGGTCATCTCCGGTGCGACGAGCGGCGACCGACCCTCGCACGCCGAACTCACCCGGATCTTCTTCCTGGAGCTCAAGGTCGTGGGCTCGACCATGGGCACCAAGGACGAGCTGGAGGACCTGCTCTCCTTCTGCGCGGCCACCGGGGTGCGTCCGGTGATCGACGAGGTGCTTCCGCTGGACCGGGCCCGCGAGGGCTTCGAACGGCTGGCGTCGGGCGAGCAGTTCGGGAAGATCGTGCTCACGCATTCCTGACGTGACGTGAGGTGACATGAGGCGGGTCCGGGGTCTCGGGCCCGCCTTTCCCGCGCCCAGGTCGTCAACTTTGGTTGACGTGCGGCTGGCGTCAATGTAAGTTGACGGCATGACCGAAGCAACGGATCTCGCCGAGCGTGCCGGCGACCGCGATCCACGGGTCGGCCTGCGGGCCGTCGCCGCCCTGCGCCGGCTCCTCGAACAGCTGGAGTCGGTGCAGGTGCGCAGCGCGCGCAATCAGGGCTGGTCGTGGCAGGAGATCGCCGCCGAACTCGGTGTGAGCAGGCAGGCCGTGCACAAGAAGTACGGGAGGCATTGATGTTCGAGCGGTTCACGAAGGACGCCCGCGCCGTGGTGCAGTCGGCGGTGACACAGGCCGAACGGACGGGCGCGGACACCGTCGACGCCGAGCACCTCCTGCTCGCGCTGCTCGACCGCGAGGCGAGCCGTGCCTCCTTCGCGCTGGCCTCGCTGGGCGTCGCGGAGGAAGGCAAGGAGTCGGTTCGGCAGTCCCTGGCCGAGGCCCGGCGCCGCGCCGGCCTCTCCCAGGCCGAGTCCGACGCCCTCGCCGGACTCGGCATCGACGTCGCGCGGATCGTCGCCCGCGTCGAGGAGGTGCACGGCGTCGGCGCGATGTCCGGCGACCGTAAGGGCAGGAGCGGCCTGTCCGGGCGCCGTCCCTTCAGCCGGAGCGCCAAGGACACCCTGGAACGCTCCCTGCGCACCGCCATCGCCCGCCACGACCGCCATATCGGCGACGAACACCTGCTCCTCGCCCTCACGATCCGCCCCGGCGTCCCGGGCGAGGTGCTCGCCGACCACGGGGTGACGTACGAGTCGCTGGTCCGTGTGCTCTACGGCGACGGGGAGGCGAAGGCGGGCTGAGGGGGCGGAGGGGGCGGAGGCGGACCCGGGGCGCCGGGTCGGCACCGGCTCCGGAGGTGGGCCTGGGGAGACTCAGGCCTTCGGTGACCGCAGCAGTGCCCCGATGTGCGCTGCCGCCGTCGACAGGTGCCGGCGGGCGTCGTGGAGCTGGTCCGAGGTGACGCCGTGGTCCCGGGCCGCGTCGCGGATGTCGTCCCGGAAGCGGTCGAGGAGGCGGTCCAGGTCGCGGGCCGAGTCCCCGGTGCCGTCCTCATGGGCCCAGGCCGGTTCGTAGTCGGCGGGGAAGTCCTCGGGGGTCTGTGAGTACTCGGGCGCACCCGCCGCCGACTTCGCGCCCTCCTTCTCCGCGTTCCCGTGCCCGAACCCGAAGTCCTTGCCGAGCCCCCTGCCGTAGTCCCGCCCGAACTCGCCGAACTCCTTGGCCAGTTCGGTCAGCCCCTCGCGTACCCCCGTCGGCCAGTCGCCCCGCGCGAAGTGGTCCTGCACCTGCTCCTGGACCCGCCGTGCGATGCGCTGCACCTCCTCCTGGGTCTGGACCCGCGCCCGCTCCTGCGCCTCCTTGGCCTGACGCCGGGCCCGCTGGGCCTCCTCACGGGCCCGCCGGCTCTCGTCCTTGGCGCGCCGGGCCTGCTCCTTCCACTCCTGCTTGACGCGGCGCATCTCTTCCTTGGCCGCACGCCACGACTCGCTGTCGGTGTGGTCCCCGAGCTCCCCCGGGGGGCTGTCCTGGTCGCCGCCGGCGCGGGCCTGCGAGGCGGCCGCCCGCATCTCGCGCCGCAGGTCGCCCGCCGCGCCGCGCACATCGGCCCGGATCTCGGCGGCGAGCTCGGCGACCGACTCCCGGATCTCCAGCTCCAGATCGGCCAGCTCACCGCTGCGGTCGGCCAGTTCGGCGCGGCCCGCGTCCGTGATGGCGTACACCTTGCGGCCGCCCTCGGTGGTGTGGGTGACCAGGCCCTCGGCCTGCAGCTTGGCGAGGCGGGGGTAGACGGTGCCGGCCGAGGGCGCGTACAGGCCCTGGAACCGCTCCTCCAGCAGCCGGATCACCTCGTAGCCGTGACGGGGGGCCTCGTCGAGCAGCTTCAGCAGGTAGAGGCGGAGGCGGCCGTGGGCGAAGACGGGAGGCATGTCAGAGCACCTTCTTGTCGGTCGTGCCGTCGGCCGGGTCGTCGGCGTCGGCCGCGTCCACGGCGTCAGCGCCCTCACCCGGGCCGGAAACGGAATTGTCCCCCGAGTCGCTCTGTGGATCGGCCATCGGGCCGGGGCCCGCCCCAGCCTCTTCGGGCACCGGGCTCATGTCCGCCGGTTCCGCGCCCCACGGCACGTCCTCGGTCTGCGGGCGGCGCAGCAGGGCGATCGAGCCCGAGACGGTGGTCGCCTTCAGGCTGCCGTTGCCCGCGCCGAGCCGGCCGGTGATCCGCTTGGCGCCCCACTGGCCGCCGACCCGCAGGTCCTCGAAGGCGTTGGAGACCTTTCCGCTCGCGGTGTTCGCCTCCACCTCCGCGTCCGCCGGGTGGGGGAGGCGGATGGCGATCTCGCCGGAGACGCTCGTCAGGTTGATGTCGGTCGGGCGGCTGGTCGGATCGAGGTCGACGATCATCGAACCGCTCACCGAGTCCGCCTTGACCGAGGAGCCCGCCTCGACCACGGTCAGGTCGCCGGAGACGGAGTTGAAGCGGAGGTCTCCGCGGAGGGCCTGGGCCTCCAGGTTGCCCGAGACGGTGTCGGCGCGGACGGAGCCGGTGAGCCCCACGAGCGTGGTGTCGCCGGTGACGCCCTTGACCTCCGCGCGTCCGTCGATCCCCGAGACCACGGCGGCGGCGCCCACCACGCCCACCTCGACCCGGGTGCCGGCCGGCACGGCCAGCGAGACGACGGCACTGCGCCGCCAGCCCTTGCGGTCCAGCCATTTGAGGAAGCCCTTCCAGGGCAGGTCCTCGTAGGCCACCGTGAGGGTGCCGCCCTCCTGGGTCACCATCAGGGGCGGTCCCTCCAGCTCGGAGACCTCCAGTCGGGCGGAACCTTCGTCCGTGCCCACGACGTTCACCGTTCCATTGACGATGCGCACATGGAGCTGGCTCACCGGCTCGTCGAACGTGAGCTTCCTCGGCTCCGATACGGACCACTCGGACATGGTGCAGACCTCCCCGTGACACCGCACACGCCATATCGCGTCTTCCGCTACTCACGATATATCGCGGAAACGGAAAGTCAAGACACCCGTTCTGGGGATGTTCGGGGGCAAAAACGTACAAACCATGGGAATCCGCCTAGCGTGTGAGCATGTCCCCGACGGATGTCCCTCGTATCGGCCCCGCCCCGGGTGCCCTGCTGCTCTGCCGCGCGGAACCCGAAGCCGTCGCCCCGGCTGCCCGGCTGCTGCGCGAGCGCATGCTGCTCACGAGCGCGGGCGCGCAGTGGAGCGTCCTCGTCCCCGAGGGCACGCCCTGGCAGCAGGGCGGCGAGCCGGTCGACCGCGTCCTCACCGGCTGGGCCACGGCACTGGCCGTCGGCGCCCCCTGGCCCGTCCTCGCCCTGTGGTGGGACGCCGACCGTAGCGGCTACACCCTCGCCGCCGGCTTCCGCCGCCCCGTCGGCTACGTCTGGCTCGCGAGTGGCACCCCGGCCGGCGAGGACGAGGCCATGCGCACCTTCGCCACCCGGCTGGGTCTGGACCCGGTCCTGGACGTGCAGTCCCTGAACGCCCTCGCGCAACCGGACCCGGCCGCCGACGCCCGCGCCCGCCTCCGCGGCCTCCTCGCCGTCCTCACCCGCGCGGGCCTGACCCTGCCCACCGGTCTCGCTCCCGGCGAACCCGCCGACCGCCTCCGCGAGGTCGCCCGTGTCCAGCCGGACGCCCGCCCGGTCGAGTGGTCGGGCTGGCGGGACGCGGTCCGCGCGGAACTCGACGTCGTCGACAGCAGCCGCCTGGGCTCCTGGCTCCCCTGGTCAGGCACCCCCAGGGCGCGTGTTCTCGCCCTGGCCCAGGTGGCCGCGGGCGTCCCGCTCACGGCCCTCGGGCTGCGGCGCCGCAGCGGCGGCTGGATCACGGCCGGCGCCCTGCTGCTGGCGCACGGGGTGCTGGGGCTGGCGTACGACCTGGGGCGGCCGCGCGACTGACGTACGGCATACCCTGAGGGAGTACGTCCGAGGGCAGTGCCCGTCCGTATCAGGAGCGAGAGTTGTACTTCACCGACCGTGGCATCGAAGAACTGGAGAAGCGGCGCGGCCAGGAGGAGGTCACCTTCGAGTGGCTCGCCGAGCAGTTGCGGACGTTCGTCGATCTCAACCCGGACTTCGAGGTGCCGGTGGAGCGGCTGGCCACGTGGCTGGCGCGGCTGGACGACGAGGACGACGAGTAGTCAGTCCGGCGGGTCGGCAGGCGGGAGATACCGCCGCCGTCCCATCGGGTCGGTCGTCAGGGTGAACCCGGCGGCCTCCAGCAGGGCCGAGTTCCTGGCGCGGGAGCGCCGGTTGAAGAAGGCCCCCACCGCGACGAGGGCCAGCGCCCCCGCCCAGACGGCTGCGCCGATGCCCAGGCCGAACCTGCCGACGAGCGCCATGGACACGAAGCTGACCAGCAACACGGACAGGCCGATCTTCATCCCTTCGCTGATCGGAAGATCCATCGCGAAGTAGCCCTGGGCCTTGATGAGGGCCATCGCGTCGGGGTCCGGCGGCGGCAGCTCGCCTCCGGTGGCGGCGTCCGGGTACCGCGCCCGGTTCTCCGCGGCCCGGGCCCGGGCCTGCGGGGTGGGATCGGGCACGAACTGGATCAGCATCTGCCGTCTGCCGGCTGTGATGTCTGTGTACGTGTAGCCGAACTGCCGGGCGTAGAAGACGAGCGGGGCGAACGCCTGCCCGAAGGTGCCGGCACCGGCCGCCACGGGCTCCCCACCGGCCATCCGGCGCAGCAACTGCCGTATGTGTCGCTCGTCCATCAACGCTCTCTCGCTCAGACCTGGAAGGCCCGGCCCCCATGACGGGGACCGGGCCCTTCAGTAAACCCTCCGAGACCTACGCCTCGAACACCTCACGCACCAGCTGTTCCTGCTCGGCCTGGTGGCGCTTGGCCGAACCCACCGCCGGGGACGAGCCGTGCGGACGCGAGATGCGTCGCAGGCGCTCGCCGTGCGGGACGTCCGCGCCGACCGCGAGGTCGAGGTGGTCGATCAGGTTGAGGGCGATGAAGGGCCATGCGCCCTGGTTCGCCGGCTCCTCCTGGGCCCACAGGTACTTCTCGGCGTTCGGGTACTTGGCGATCTCCGCCTGGACCTCGGCGCCGGGCAGCGGGTACAGGCGCTCGATACGGATGATCGCCGTGTCTGTGTTGCCCCGCTTGGTGCGCTCGGCATCCAGGTCGTAGTACAGCTTGCCCGTCACGAAGACGACCTTGCGCACCGCGGCCGGGTCCGGCACCGTCGAGTCGCCGATGACCGGGCGGAACTGACCCGACGTGAACTCCTCCGTCTTCGACGCGGCGGCCTTGAGGCGCAGCATCGACTTCGGGGTGAAGACCACCAGCGGCTTGTGGTGCGGGTTGTGCACCTGCCACCGCAGGAGGTGGAAGTAGTTCGACGGCAGGGTCGGCATCGCGACCGTCATGTTGTTCTGGGCGCAGAGCTGGAGGAACCGCTCGACACGGGCCGAGGAGTGGTCCGGGCCCTGGCCCTCGTAGCCGTGGGGGAGGAGGAGGGTGACGCCGGAGGTCTGGCCCCACTTCTGCTCCGCCGCCGAGATGTACTCGTCGACCACCGTCTGAGCGCCGTTGACGAAGTCGCCGAACTGCGCCTCCCACATCACGAGCGCGTCGGGGCGGGCCAGCGAGTAGCCGTACTCGAAGCCCATGACCGCGTACTCGGACAGCAGCGAGTTGTAGACGTTGTAGCGCGCCTGGTCCTCGGCGAGGTACTGGAGCGGGGTGTGCTCCTCGCCCGTCTCGCGGTCGATGAGGACCGCGTGGCGCTGGCCGAAGGTGCCGCGCTGGGAGTCCTGGCCGGAGAGCCGGACCGGGGTGCCCTCCAGCAGGAGGGAGCCGACGGCCAGCGTCTCGCCCATGCCCCAGTCGATCGTGCCCTCCTCGACCATCGTCGCCCGGCGCTGCAGCTGCGGCAGCAGACGCGGGTGGACGTGGAAGGTGTCGGGGATGTTGACCTGGGACTCGGCGATCCGCTTCACGGTCTCCGAGGTGATCGCGGTGTTCACGGCGACCGGGAAGTCCGCCTGCGGGTCCGAGATCGGTCCCGCGGCCGGCTGGGCCGTGATGGCCTCGCGGACCTCGGTGAAGACCTTCTCCAGCTGGCCCTGGTAGTCCTGCAGGGCCTGCTCGGCCTCTTCCAGGGTGATGTCGCCGCGACCGATGAGGGACTCGGTGTAGAGCTTGCGCACCGAGCGCTTCTTGTCGATCAGGTCGTACATCAGCGGCTGGGTGAAGGCCGGGTTGTCCGACTCGTTGTGACCGCGGCGGCGGTAGCAGATGAGGTCGATCACGACGTCCTTGTTGAACGCCTGACGGAACTCGAAGGCCAGCCGGGCCACGCGGACGACGGCCTCGGGGTCGTCGCCGTTCACGTGGAAGATCGGCGCCTCGATCATGCGGGCCACGTCCGTGGCGTACATCGAGGAACGCGACGACTCGGGAGCCGCCGTGAAGCCGACCTGGTTGTTGATGACGATGTGGACCGTGCCGCCGGTGCGGTAGCCGCGCAGCTGCGACATGTTCAGGGTCTCGGCCACTACGCCCTGGCCCGCGAAGGCCGCGTCACCGTGCAGGGCGACCGGCAGGACGGTGAAGTCCGTGCCGCCCTTGTTGATGATGTCCTGCTTGGCGCGGGCGATGCCCTCGATGACCGGGTCGACCGTCTCCAGGTGGGACGGGTTCGCGGCCAGCGAGACGGTGATCTGCTCGCCGTCCAGGCCGGTGAAGGTGCCCTGGGCTCCCAGGTGGTACTTCACGTCGCCGGAGCCGTGCATCGACTTCGGGTCGAGGTTGCCCTCGAACTCGCGGAAGATCTGGGCGTACGACTTGCCGACGATGTTCGCGAGGACGTTCAGCCGGCCGCGGTGGGCCATGCCGATGACGACCTCGTCCAGGCGCGACTCGGCCGCGCTGTCGATGACCGCGTCCAGCAGCGGGATGACCGACTCGCCGCCTTCGAGCGAGAAGCGCTTCTGGCCGACGTACTTCGTCTGCAGGAAGGTCTCGAAAGCCTCCGCCGCGTTCAGCCGGCGCAGGATGCGCAGCTGCTCCTCGCGCTCCGGCTTGGAGTGCGCGCGCTCGATGCGGTCCTGGATCCACTTGCGCTGCTTGGGGTCCTGGATGTGCATGAACTCGACGCCGGTGGTGCGGCAGTACGAGTCGCGCAGCACGCCGAGGATGTCGCGCAGCTTCATCAGGGACTTGCCCGCGAAACCGCCGACCGCGAACTCGCGCTCCAGGTCCCACAGGGTGAGGCCGTGCTCGGTGATGTCCAGGTCGGGGTGCTTGCGCTGGCGGTACTCCAGCGGGTCGGTGTCGGCCATGACGTGGCCGCGGACCCGGTAGGAGTGGATCAGCTCGAAGACGCGAGCGGCCTTGGTGACGTCGTCGTCGTGGCTGGCGTCGATGTCCTTGAGCCAGCGGACCGGCTCGTAGGGGATGCGCAGCGCCTCGAAGATGTCGTCGTAGAAGCCGCCCTCGCCGAGGAGGAGGTTCGCGACGATCCGCAGGAACTCGCCGGAGGCGGCGCCCTGGATGACCCGGTGGTCGTAGGTCGACGTGAGCGTCATGACCTTCGAGATGCCGAGCTTGTTCAGGGTGTCCTGGGAGGTGCCCTGGAACTCCGCCGGGTAGTCCATGGAGCCGACGCCCATGATCACGGACTGTCCGGGCATCAGACGCGGCACGGAGTGCACGGTGCCGAGGCCGCCGGGGTTGGTCAGGGAGACCGTCACACCCGAGAAGTCGTCCATCGTCAGCTTGCCGTCACGGGCGCGGCGGACGATGTCCTCGTAGGCCTGCCAGAACTCGAAGAAGTTCAGCGTCTCGGCCTTCTTGATGCCCGCGACGACCAGCTGGCGGTCGCCGTTGGGCTTCACCAGGTCGATGGCGAGGCCGAAGTTGATGTGCTCCGGCTTGACCAGGGTCGGCTTGCCGTCCTTCTCCGTGAAGGAGTAGTTCATCGACGGCATGGCCTTGATGGCCTGCACCATCGCGTACCCGATCAGGTGCGTGAAGGAGATCTTCCCGCCCCGGGCGCGCTTCAGGTGGTTGTTGATGACGATGCGGTTGTCGAAGAGCAGCTTCACCGGGACCGCGCGCACGGACGTGGCCGTGGGCACCTCGATCGAGGCGTTCATGTTCTTCGCGACGGCGGCCGCGGGGCCGCGCAGCGTGACCAGCTCCGGGCCGCCCGCGGACGTGGCGGCGGGCTCGGCCTTCGGCTTGGCCGCGGCGGGCTGCGCCGCGGCCGGAGCCGGGGCGGCGGCCTTCACGGGCGCCGGAGCGGCGGCCGCGGGCTTGGCGGCCGCGGGCGCGGCGGGAGCCGGAGCGGGCACCGCGGGAGCCGGTGGAGCGGCCGGGGCGGCGGGCGCGGCCTGGGCCGGCGCGGCGGCGGGGGCCGGAGCGGCCGCCGTCGGGGCGGCAGCGGCGCCCGGCTTGTAGTCGGCGAAGAAGTCCCACCAGGCTCGGTCGACCGAGTTCGGATCCTGGAGGTACTGCTGATAGATCTCGTCGACGAGCCACTCATTGGGACCGAACGCAGCAGCAGGGTTCTTCCCCGCTTGGTCGGTGTCGGTCGAGATGCTCGAGTTACTGGGGGACTGTGACGACACGGCGGCAACCGCCCTCTTCCGCTTCACAAGGTGATGGACAGCGGGAATAAAGGCTACGCCCCCATGGCCGGGAAGTTCAGGCCGGGCAAGGTCATCGTCGTGTAAGTCACATCGGAAAGCGTGTTTCGGGGCCAGAAATGGCGGGAAACAAGCGTGGTTCCGCTTCAGATGGGAAGGGCTCAGCTGGACCCCGGACGCCGATGGCGCGGGCCTGTGGCCGATCACACGTGTCCGTCAGCGCGGACGCACATGGATCTTGTGGCTCCGGTTCGAACTTTACGTCAACTTGGCAGAGATGGAAGTCCCGGAAGGGTGACAAGAATCCGGCAACCCCGCTCGGATTCGGCCACTCCGATCCGGCCGCCGTGCAGATCCACCGCCCAGCGGGCGATCGCCAGACCGAGCCCCGTGCCGCCGTCGCTGCCGGGACCGTGCGGCCGGTTCACGGCCCCCCGGTTGAACCGCTCGAAGACGCGATGCCACTCCGAGCGCGGGATACCGGGGCCCTCGTCGAGAACCTCCAGCTCCAGGGAGTCCGACAGCGGCCCGCGCCGGGCCTTGACCGTCACGCGCCCGTGCGGCGGGCTGTGCTTGACCGCGTTGTCGATCAGGTTGGCCACGACCTGGTGGATCCGCTCCGGGTCCGCGTTCGCGGTCAGCTCGGGCGGGGACACGTCCAGGTGCAGATGCACGTCCGTACGCGTGTGACTGCCCGATCCGGAGGCGATGCCCGCACGCGCCGAAGCGACCATGTTGGCCTCCTTCAGCACGCCCGACAGATACGGCCACACCTCGAAGCGACGCGTCTTCAGCGGTACGACGCCGTTGTCGAGGCGGGAGAGGTCCAGCAGCGTCTCGACCAGCCGGCCGAGCCGCTCCGTCTGTTTCAGCGCCGTCCGCATCGTCTCGGGGTCCGCGGGCGAGACCCCGTCCACGATGTTCTCCAGCACCGCCCGCAGCCCCGCGATGGGGGTGCGCAGCTCATGGGAGACATTCGCCACGAGCTCCTTGCGCTGCTGCTCCTGGGCCTCCAGGTCGTCGGCCATCCGGTTGATGGTCTCGGCGAGGTCGCCCAGCTCGTCCCGGCGGTTCTCCCGCACCCGGCGCGTGTAGTCGCCGTGCGAGATGGACCGGGCCACCGCGTTCATCTCGTCCAGCGGAGCCGTGAGCGAATGCGCCACGAACTGTGTAATGAGCAGTGTGGCGATCATCGAGAACACCGTGATGAAGCGCAGCTCCGTCTTGGTGCGAACCGCGATCATCGACAGACCCGTGGTGATCAGGACCGAGGTGACGACGAGCGCACCCAGCTTGGTCTTGATCGAGAACGGGCGCACGCCGCCCCAGGGCTCCCAGGGACCTCTCCGTCCGGACGGACCGCCGCTCATGGCGTCGGCGTCTCCAGGGCGTAGCCCACGCCGTGCACCGTGCGGATCCGCTCGGCACCGATCTTCCGGCGCAGCGCCTTGATGTGGCTGTCGACCGTGCGGGTGCCGGAGGCGTCCGCCCAGTCCCACACCTCGGCGAGCAGCTGCTCGCGGGAGAGGACCGCGCGCGGGGTGTTCGCCAGGCACACCAGAAGGTCGAACTCGGTCGGCGTGAGGTGAACATCCTCACTCCGCACCCGCACCCGGCGCTGCGCGTGGTCGATCTCCAGCTCGCCCAGGCGCAGGATGCCGCTTCTGGGCGTCGCGGCGGCCAGTGCGGCCCGCTCCACCCGGCGCAGCAGCACATGCACGCGGGCGGCCAGCTCACGCATGGAGAAGGGCTTGGTCATGTAGTCGTCGGCGCCGACCCCGAGTCCGACCAGCATGTCGGTCTCGTCGTCGCGCGCGGTGAGCATCAGCACCGGCACCGGCCGGGCGGCCTGCACACGACGGCAGACCTCCAGACCGTCGAAGCCGGGCAGCATGATGTCGAGGATCAGCAGATCGGGCTGCCAGGCCTCGGCCGTGTCGACCGCCGCCGGACCGTCGCCCGCGGTCTGCACGAGGAATCCCTCGGCACGCAGGCGGGTCGCGATGGCCTCCACGATCGTCGGATCGTCCTCGACCACGAGCACCCGGCGCTGTGCGCCGGGAGTGGCCGTGGCCGTGCCGTTGTGGGAGGTGTGTGTCTGCTCCATCGCCCGCCCCAAGGGTTGCTTTCCGGAATCAGTGGGGTGATCCCGCTTACTGGCTTATGCCTGCGCATGCTTGCGATTGACGCTTGAATGATCTGCGCCAGGGAAGCAGAGTACGGGGAGTCACCACGCCTCGGCTATCCAGGTCGGACCCCGAGGTGCACGACGTCCGGAACGCCCCGGGCAACCGGCACCTCTTCGGTACGCACCCCCTGGAACCCGGCATTCCGTAGGGATCCCTCGAATTCCGGCGAAGGCTGCGCCGACCAGACGGCGAGCACCCCGCCGGGCCTCAACACCCTTACGCAGCTGGCCAGTCCGCTCGCCGAGTACAGCCCGTCGTTGCCCTCGGTGACGGTCCAGTCGGGCCCGTTGTCGATGTCCAGGCACAGCGCGTCGTACGTGTTCGACGTCTCATTCACATAAGCGACAAGATCCATTTCCAGAATCTCGGTCCGTGGATCGGCGAGCGCCGGCGCCGAGAGCGCGGACAGCGGACCGTGGCGGTGCCAGTCGATGACGGCCGTCTCGCGCTCCACGACCGTGATCCGGCCCCAGCGCGGATCCGCGGCCGCATGGGCGAGCGAGAACCCGACCCCGAGCCCGCCGATCAGCACACCCGGCTCGGGCCGCCCGCCCAGCGCGTCGAGCGCCACGTCCATCAGCAGCCGCTCCGAGCGCCCGTCGGAGGTGTCCATCAGGAAGCACCCGTTGGCGATGATCTGGAGCAACTCACCGTGGCGGCGCAGCACGACCTCGCCGTGCGGGCCCTCACGACGGTCCAGGACTTCGGGGATGTCGTACGAGATGGGCATCCGCCCATCCTGGCAGTTCGGTGGCGGGTGCACAGGGAATTGCCCGGGGCCCGACCCCCCCACGGGCCGGACCCCGGGCGGGCGGGGATGGATTCAGGTCCCCGCCGGTCAGGGGTGCTCTACAGGGCCAGTCCGTGGCCGTACGGGAACACCGGGTCCGGTGTCGTCGGGAACGTCCGGCCGTGCGGCCGCCACCGCCGCCATGGAGCGCGGCAGTTCGAAGGGCAGTCGGCCCTCCGCCCGCGCCCGCCCGAAGGCCACGTCGAGCAGGGCGGCGTCCGAGGCGCCGAAGTCGGCGACCAGGGCGGCCGCGCGCTCGGCGATCTCCGGGAGCACGGCGGGCCGTTCGAGGTTGACGCACACCAGCGTCGGCACGGTGCCCAGGAGCCGCAGGATCTCCTTCAGCTCGTCCTCGGGGAAGGCGAGCGAACCCGCGTGGAAGTAGGACTCGAAGGCGCCGGTACGCGGCTCGAAGGGCGTCCGCAGCCGCAGCACCGCCACGTCCGCCTCGGCCGGGTCCGCCACGACGTTGCCGTACGCCGCCGCCGTCTTCCCGCTCACGCCCTGGACATAGAGGTCGGGGCGCTCGGCGAGGGGCAGCAGGGAGTGGTTGGTCAGGACGGTCAGTGCGCGGACCGGCTGCTGCGGGCGGCCACCGTGGAAGGGGCCGGGCTGCCGGACGGTTCTTGAGAAGTACCTGTGAATCGGGGTCCGCGTGGCGCCGGTCACAGACACGGGGCGGCGGAGCGCGAAGGCTGGAGCGAAACGGAAGGAGCGCCTCACGGTGGAACGCAGCGAGGTCGCCGCGCGGGCTTCTGAGGACAGGGCAGGGCCCGCGTCCGTGCCGGACTCCGAGGCGGCGGCGCATCCTTCGCCGGACGCCTGCCCACCCGGCGTACCGGGCCTGCTGGACGGGTTGCCGAAGCAGCGCGGGCCGGTCCCCGTGCCGGCCGCTCTCCCGGTCGCCGTGGCCGCCCCCGAGGCGCGCCCGAGGATCCGCCCGTGGCGGCTGTTCCCCACCCCCACCGGGACGCCGTTCACCTTCGGTTACGCCGCCGTCCTGGCGGTCACCTCGCTCGTCACCGAGTACGCCGACCCCTCCCTCGTCCACGCCCTGCTCCAGGGCTCCAGCACCGACGTGGCCCACCTCGTGCGCACGCCCCTGCTCGTCCTGGCGGCCAGCGCGCTGTGGATCGCGGGCGGGATCGCGTCGCCGTACGTCCTCGGCTTCCTGCTGGTCATGACCGCGCTGGAGCGCCGTATCGGCGGCCTGCGCGCGGCCGGCGTCTTCCTCCTCGGCCATGTCCTGGCCACCCTCGCGACCGAGGTCCCGGTGGGCCTCGCCGTCCTGGCCGGCCACCTCCCCGACAGCTCCCTGCACCGCCTCGACTACGGCATCAGCTTCGGCGTCGCCGCCGGGACGGGCGCGCTGGCCGGGCTGCTCCCGCCGTGGCTGCGGTGGCCGTTGCTGGGGTTGTACGGGGGGATGCTGGTGCAGGATCTGCTCGCCTTCAGCGACCCGATGACCGAGTGGGGGCATCTCATCGCGCTGGCGATCGGGGTGGCGACCTGGCCGGTGGTCCGGCGCTGGTACCGGGCTCGGACCCCGGGCGCGGCCACCGCCGCATAGCCCCGGCCGCGTCCGGCTCCGCGAGCGTGCCGCACCTGGTCTCCGGCGGGGCGAAGGGGCTGCTCGTCTCGCCCAGCCGGTTCGGCGGCGGTGCCGCCATGCTCATGGCGATCGCAGCGCATCTCAGGCCGTGCGGGGCGGGTTCCAGACGTACGGCGTGGTCGTCGTCACCGGCTCGAAGCCGAGGCGGCGCAGGATGGGTGCGCTGTCGTCGGAGGCGTCCACGTGCAGATAGGTGACGCCGCGCGCGGTCGCGAGGGCGGCGCGGGTGGCGACCAGGGCGCGGTAGATCCCCCGCCCCCGCCACTCGGCGAGCGTGGAACCGCCCCACAGGCTCGCGAACGCCGTGCCCGCGCGGAAGGCCAGCCAGGCCGCGCAGACCACCTCGCCGTCCGCTTCGGCGACGTAGACCGCGATCTCGTCGGGGGCGGCGGCGACCCGGCCGGTGAGGTCGTCGGCGAGCCAGCTCCGGTCCTCGCCCCAGACAACGGACTCCATGGCGGCGATGCGGTGCAGGTCGGCGTCCGCCGTGACCCGCCGCAGGGTCACACCGTCCGGCAGGACGGGCTCGCGTACGGCCATGTCGGCCGCGCGCCCGATCAGCACCGTCTCCCGGTCCTCCGGCAGGAAGCCGGCCGCGCGGAGCCGTTCGGTGAGGTCGGTCGGGGTGTCGTGGCCCCGGGTCTTCCACTCCACGGCCTCGCCGCGCGCCGCGAAGAAGTCCCGCTGCGAGGCGATGAGTCCGTCCAGAGCGTCCCCGTCGACGCCGAGTACGCGCGGCCCGCTCACAAAGCCCCGGAACTGTCCGACGATCCGCAGCAGCGGGCCGTCCCTCTCGTACGTCACCCCGGCGGGCGCGGTGGGCGGCGCACCGCGCATCTGGTCGTCGTAGGCGGCGAGGAAGATCTCGGTGTCGGTCACGGCACGACCGTACGGCGCCCGGCACAGGAGGCAACCGGTTTTGTGCGGCGCCCTCAGCCGGTGAACTTCGCGCTGGTCAGTGGCGCGGTCACCGTCCAGCCCAGCGACTCGTACAGCCCCCGGCCCGCGGGTGTCCCCGCCAGGACGCAGAGCTCGGCGCCCTGCTGCGAGGCGGCCCGCTGGAGGGTGTGCATGACGACCGTGCCGAGGCCCTTGCGGCGGTGCAGCGGCGAGGTCTCGATCTGGTCGACGACCGCGGTCGCGCCGGTCGGGGCGAGCTGGCCGCGGGCCGCCCAGGAGCCGTCGGGGGCGGCGAGCATGGTGCGGGTGACGCCGCCGCGGGACCAGGTGCGCAGGCGGTAGCCGTCGGGGACCGTCGGCCGGTCGGGCGCGGTGGTCAGGGGGAGGGTCATCAGGTGGCCGGGCTCGGGGTCGATCCACCAGCCCTCGCCGAGCCAGCCGCCGACCACGCTCGGATCCCGGAAGACCTTGAGCCACACACCGGCGCCGGTGACCGCCCCGGCCACCTTGCGCACGGCCATCTCCTCGACTCCGCCGTCGATCGCGCCGAACACATGCCGGGCGACATGGCCGTCCGCGCCCACGTCGATCGTGCACCCCCACGGCTCGACCACCGGCGGGGCCGCCCCGCGCGAGAGCACCCATCCGTCCACCCATGCCCGTACGAGCCGGTCCATGACACCCCCTCCGGTAATGAATGAAAGCCGTCTGGGGTTATTACAGTAGCTGGTCACGCATTCCGGCAGACGTGATCGCTCACAGCGAACGCGCCCAGGGGAACAATCAACGGCTCACGTGCATTGAGTCGGCATAGCTCAACTTGAGTGCCGAAGGGGAGATCATGGCTTCGACGTCCACACCGCTCACTCTGCCCGTGCTGCCGCTCGACGACGAGGTCGTGCTTCCCGGCATGGTCGTACCGCTCGACCTGAACGATCCCGACGTACGCGCCGCGGTGGAGGCCGCCCAGGCAGCCGCCCGGTCGGAGCCGGGCAAGCCCAAGGTCCTGCTGGTGCCGCGCATCGACGGCACCTACACCGGTACCGGCGTCCTCGGCACCGTCGAGCAGGTCGGCCGGCTGGCCGACGGCGACCCGGGCGCGCTGATCCGCGGCCGGGGGCGGGTGCGCATCGGTGCCGGGACCACGGGGCCGGGTGCCGCCCTCTGGATCGAGGGCACCCGTATCGACGAGACCACGCCCGAGCCGCTGCCGGGCCATGTCACCGAACTGGTCAAGGAGTACAAGGCCCTCGCCACCGCCTGGCTGCGCAAGCGCGGCGCCTGGCAGGTCGTGGACCGCGTCCAGGCCATCGACGACGTCTCCGCGCTCGCCGACAACTCCGGCTACTCGCCCTTCCTGACCACCGACCAGAAGGTCGAACTGCTGGAGACCGCCGACCCGGTGGCCCGCCTCAAGCTCGCGACCCAGCACCTGCGCGACCACCTCGCCGAGCAGGACGTCGCCGAGACCATCGCCAAGGACGTCCAGGAAGGCGTCGACAAGCAGCAGCGCGAGTTCCTGCTCCGCCGCCAGCTGGAAGCCGTGCGCAAGGAACTGCGTGACCTCAACGGCGAGAAGGACGGCGAGGAGTCCGACGACTACCGCGCCCGCGTGGAGGCCGCCGACCTGCCGGAGAACGTCCGCGAGGCGGCCCTCAAGGAGGTCGACAAGCTGGAGCGGTCCAGCGACCAGTCGCCCGAGGGATCCTGGATCCGGACCTGGCTGGACACGGTGCTCGAACTCCCGTGGAACGAGCGGACCGAGGACTCCTACGACATCCAGGGCGCCAAGGCGGTCCTGGACGCCGAGCACGCGGGCCTGGAGGACGTGAAGGAACGGATCACCGAGTACCTCGCGGTGCGCAAGCGGCGCAACGAACGGGGGCTGGGTGTGGTGGGCGGCCGCCGTGGCGGCGCCGTCCTGGCACTGGTCGGCCCGCCCGGCGTCGGCAAGACGTCCCTGGGCGAGTCCGTCGCGCACGCCATGGGCCGCAAGTTCGTCCGCGTCGCCCTCGGCGGGGTGCGGGACGAGGCCGAGATCCGCGGTCACCGGCGTACGTACGTCGGCGCGCTGCCCGGCCGGATCGTCCGTGCCGTCAAGGAGGCCGGGTCCATGAACCCGGTGGTCCTGCTCGACGAGATCGACAAGGTGGGCTCCGACTTCCGGGGCGACCCGGCGGCGGCCCTGCTGGAGGTCCTCGACCCCGCGCAGAACCACACCTTCCGGGACCACTACCTGGAGGTGGAGCTGGACCTGAGCGATGTGGTCTTCCTCGCCACCGCCAACGTCCTGGAGGCCATCCCCGAGGCCCTGCTCGACCGTATGGAGCTGGTCCGCCTCGACGGCTACACCGAGGACGAGAAGGTCGTCATCGCCCGTGACCACCTGCTCCCGCGCCAGCTGGAGCGGGCCGGCCTCGACAAGGACGAGGTGACGCTGGACGAGAGCGCCCTGCGCAAGCTCGCCGGCGAGTACACCCGTGAGGCGGGCGTCCGCACCCTGGAGCGGTCCATCGCACGGCTGCTGCGCAAGGTCGCGGCCCAGCACGAACTGGGCGAGCGGAAGCTGCCGTTCACCGTGACGGACGAGGAGCTGCGGGGCCTCATCGGGCGCCCGCACCACGTGCCGGAGTCGGCGCAGGACCCGGCGGAGCGCCGTACCGCGGTGCCGGGTGTGGCGACGGGCCTGGCGGTGACGGGAGCGGGCGGCGACGTGCTCTTCGTGGAGGCGTCCCTGGCGGACCCGGAGACGGGTGCGGCGGGTCTGACCCTGACGGGCCAGCTGGGTGACGTGATGAAGGAGAGCGCGCAGATCGCGTTGAGCTTCCTCCGCTCGCACGGCGCCGAACTGGAGCTGCCGGTGGGCGACCTGAAGGACCGGGGCGTGCACATCCACTTCCCGGCGGGCGCGGTGCCGAAGGACGGCCCGAGCGCGGGCGTCACGATGACGACGGCACTGGCGTCGCTGCTGAGCGGGCGGCTGGTGCGGACCGACGTCGCCATGACGGGCGAGGTCTCGCTGACGGGCCGCGTGCTGCCCATCGGCGGCGTGAAGCAGAAGCTGCTGGCCGCGCACCGGGCGGGCGTCACGACCGTCATCATCCCCAAGCGCAACGAGCCCGACCTGGACGACGTCCCCGCCGAGGTGCTGGACAAGCTCGACGTCCACGCCGTGACGGACGTCCGCCAGGTCCTGGAACTGGCGTTGTCGCCGGCCGTGAACGGGGCGACGTCGGAGGTTCCGGTGGCGGCGTGACTTCCGATGGCGGCGTGACGCGGCGTCCATAGCGGGCTCCGCCCGCGGGCATCGGATGAGGTGAAGGCCCGGGTTCTCGTGAGGGAGGCCCGGGCCTTCGCCGTACCGGGGAAGGGATCAGCCCTTGGCGAGCGCCTGCACCCTGTCGAGCGCCCCGTTGAACCGGTCGTGGTCGCCGACCGTCGGCCCGGACGAGGTGTACTGCCACATCGTGTAGGTGCTCCAGCCGGCCGGCAGTGTCCCCACGGTCGAGGCGTAGCGGGCGATCCACAGCGGGTTGGCGGCGAAGCCGGCGTAGTTGCCGGTGCACTGGGTCCACCAGCTGGTGGAGGTGTAGATGACGGCGTCGCGGCCGGTGCGGGCCTTGTACTGGTTCAGGAAGTCACGGATCCAGCTCACCATCGCGCTCTTGGTCTTGCCGTAGCAGGAGTCGCCGTACGGGTTCCACTCGATGTCGAGGGTGCCGGGCAGGGTCCTGCCGTCGGCGGACCAGCCGCCTCCGTGGTCGACGAAATAGTTGGCCTGCGTTGCGCCGGTCGTGGTGTCCGGGGTCGCGAAGTGGTACGCGCCGCGGATCATGCCGACGCCGTAGGAGCCGCTGTACTGCTGGGAGAAGTAGGGGTTCGTGTAGTACGTCCCCTCGCTCCCCTTGGTGTAGGCCCAACGGACCCCGCTGTTCCAGAGGGTCGTCCAGGCGACGTTCCCCTGGTAGCTGGACACGTCGACGCCCTCGGTCTGGGCGGCGCGGGTGCCGGCGGGCAGTCCGCCCTGTCCGTCGTGGGCGACGACGCCCATGCCCATGCGGGCGGTCCCGCGGGTCGGCGTGGCGGTGGCGTCGGGCGACTCGGCGGCCGACGCCGGGGCTATGGACAGCAGCGCGAACACGGCGGTGAGGACGCCGGTGAGGAACAGGGGGCGAGGGCGGGGCGATGCGGGTCTGTGCACGGGCATGGCGTGCCTCCGAGGGCTCGGTGATGCTCGGTGGGGGACACCCGGCCGGGGGTGTGCATGGCGTGGGCATGCCAGTCAGCGCCTGGTCAAGAAGCTACGCACGTCGACGAGCGGGTGGGAAGAGGGACCGGTTGCTGCCGTTGGTCTAGCCCTGCGAAATACTTACCGAGCTGCGGTGACGGCGCAATTTGGCGGAAACTTTCAGGACCGGGAAGACCGAGGCAGGGGCTGACGTGCACGAAGACGGGAACGACGGCGGACACGGAGACAGGCCCGGGGGGCCCAGGACTGGTCTGGACCAGCCAGAATTCCTGGCGCTGGAACGCGAGTTGACCGTGCTCCTGCGGCGCGCCCGGGCCAACCAGGGCGAGATGGCACGCGAAGTCCACCCCGACCTGGAGTCCGCCGCGTACGGACTGCTGGTGCGGCTCGAGGAGTCCGGACAGCAGCGCGCCACGGAACTCGCCGCCTACATCGGTGTCGGCAAGGCCACCATGTCCCGCCAGCTGCGCGCCCTGGAGACCCTGGGCCTCGTCACCCGCGCCCCGGACCCCGCGGACGGACGCGCCTGGCTCGTCGAGCTCACGGCGGAGGGACGGTCCCGGGTGGGGCGGGTACGGAACGCGCGACGGGCGCGGTACGCGGGCCGGCTGGCGGACTGGAACCCCCGCGAGGTGTCCGAGCTCGCGCGGCTGCTGCATGAGCTGAACCGGGGCATGGAGCGCTGACCCGGCCCCGCCTCACCATTCCGCGTACACCACCGTCGCATCGTCATGCGTCTTGCTCCGCCCCAGATGCATCCGCCCCTCCGCATCCGCGCTCTCCAGCTCCCGCACCCGCGCCACCAGCGCCCCCGCCCCGTCCTTCCGCACGAGGGTGAGGCAGTCCGTCCAGTCCCCCTCGCGGAACTTCTCCACCCACCGGGCCGCCCCGTCCGTCAGCGCGGCCAGGGACCGGACCGACGAACGCGGCAGTGCGCCCGTCACCGCCCGGCCCGCCACCGACGGATCGGCCGCGGCGGTGAAGAAGCCGCCCTCCATGTTGCGCAGGGTCGAGTCGATGAGGGCGTCCGTGGCCAAGGCGGAGCGGGGGAGGCGGGCGAGGCGGTCGTCGAGGACGGCCGTCACCGTGCCGTCCTCCGACTCCAGCAGCAGGGCCGAGTCCGAGAGGACCAGGTACTCCACCGTCCGCGCCGACCAGCGTGCGACGACCACTGTTGCCTGTGGTGTGCGTGGGTGAGAAAGGTCACAGGTGTGCGCGTGGGACTCGGAGGTACGGGAGATGGCGAGGCTCAATGCCTCGGTCAGCGGAACATCGGGGAGGGAAACGGTCAGTTCGGTCAGCGCGCCACCCAGTCGTGCCGTGAACCAGGGGACGGAATGCAGACACCCCGTCCCGCCCGTCGGCGGCGTGACGCCGTCCAGGACCACGAGTGCCCCGCCCTGTCCGGAGGCCGGAAGGGCGACGCTCGCGAAGTCCTCGTTGGGGCGGGCCCGGTCGCCGGGCTCCGAAACAAGTTCCGTACGCATCCGGCCAGTCTGCACGAGCCCTTCACGGTGTTCACAGAAGGCTGGCAATGGTTGCCGGGCGGGCGCAGTCGCGCAGGTCAGGCGCCTGGTTTGGGAGGGATTGGTCACTCCGGGAAGGCGTGGTGGCGGATGATGCCATCGGTCGGCGGCGACGTCCAACCGGCCCGCCGGTCAAGGTCGCTGACCATGCCACCGGAACTTGCTCGCCAACTCCCGTCCGGGGTTCACTCCTTCGGGTGGCGGGTCGGGTGATGCGCGCCCGCCGCCCAGCGGCACTGGGAGGGTCGGGAAACGTACCCGGTGTGTGACTCCGGTTGACGGAGCGTCACCCGGGCCCATGGGTACACGAGTCAGGAATGCGAGCACCGGTGCAGAAGACGCGGCCACGTCGTACGAGCAAGCAGACGGCCCCCGCCGATCCCACCACCGCCGACGGTTCCGCCGTCGGCAAGGGCCGCCCCACCCACGTACGCAACCGGCTGATCGTCGCCGCGGCCGTCGTGGCCGCCGCCATCGCGGGCGCCGGGGCCCCCTCGATCCTCGCTGCCTCGGGAGAACTGAGTGACTCCCAGGACCTGGTGACGCTCGCCGAGCAGACCCAGGACGCCCTGATCCTCGCGCACTCGCTCGCCGACGAGCGGGACGAGGTCACGTCGTACGTCGCCGCCGGGCGCGCCAAGTCCAAGGCCCCCTCCGAGCAGCGCGGTGCCCGCGTCGACCGCCAGGTCGAGGAGTTGCGCGCCGACACCGACACCCCCGCCGACCTCCGTACGGATCTCGACGGCATCGCCGCCCTGCGCCGCGCAGCGCTCACCGGCAAGAGCTCCGCCCTCGAGGTGCACCAGACCTACTCCGCGGCCATCAACGAGCTGCACCGTCTCGCCGAGCACCTGGCCGAGCAGATGCCGCCCCGCGCGGGCTCCGGCGCCTACGCGCTCGCCGAACTGGACTCCGCCGTACAGCAGGCGGCCGCCACCCGCGGCCTGCTGCTCGCGGCGCTCAACGTGCCCCGCACCACCCAGACGGTCACCGACCCCGTCACCGGGCTCGCCTCCACCGTCGTCACCTCCTCGGCCGCCGGCACCAGGCAGCGCGACGCCCTCACCGCCGCCGCCCAGCAGGCCCGGCTGCGCTCCGACGCCGCCCTCGCCGACTTCCACGACACCGCTCCCGAGGCCGCGAAGAACAGCTTCGACTCCACGGTCACCGGCCCCGAGGTCAACTCCGCCGAGAAGTACCTCGCCGGCCTCACCGACCAGGCCAGGCTCTCCGACGGCGAACTCGACACCAGCACCAAGAAGGCCGACGCCGCCCTCTCCGCGCGTGTGGACCTCATGCGCGGTGTGGAGTCCGCCCTCTACAACCAGCGCACCAAGGACCTCGCCCAGCTCCGCGACGACGACGTCACCGCGCTGGAGCTGCGCGTCGCGATCCTCGGCGCCCTCATGCTGCTCGCCGTCGGCATCGCCACCGCCATGGCCCGCACCCTGACCCGCCCCCTCGCCGTCCTGCGCCTGGGCTCCGCACGGCTCGCCGGGTCCGAGGAGCCGGCCGCCGAGGAACCGGTCAAGTTCACCGGCCGCAACGACGAGTTCGCCCAGGTCGTCCGCTCCGTCAACGCCCTGCACGCGCACGCCGTCGCCGTCCAGGAGCGCGTCGCCACCCTGGAGTCCGACCGTAAGCATCTGGTCGGCCAGCGTCAGAAGATGGCCGACGCCCGCGAGGAGCTGCGCACCGAACTCGCCGAGTCCGCCGCCCAGTTGACGCGCCTTCGCGAGAGCATCGGCGGCACCTTCGTCAACCTCGCCCTGCGCACCCTCGGCCTGGTGGAACGCCAACTCGCCGTCATCGAGGGCCTGGAGGAGCGCGAACAGGACCCCGACCGCCTCGCCACGCTCTTCAAGCTCGACCACTTCGCCACGGTCATGCGCCGCCACAGCGAGAACCTCCTCGTCCTCGCCGGCACGGAACACGTCCAGCAGCACGCCGGTCCGGTCCCGCTGGTGGATGTCGTACGGGCCGCGGTGAGCGAGATCGAGCGCTACGAGCGCGTCCGTATCGCGGCCCTGCCCCCGCACGCGCATGTCGCGGGCTTCGCGGCCGACGACCTGTCCCACCTCCTGGCCGAGCTGATGGAGAACGCCACATCGTTCTCCCCGCCGGACATGCCCGTCGAGGTCTCCGGCTGGCTGCTGGAGAGCGGCGAGGTCATGCTCTCCGTCCAGGACGAGGGCATCGGCGTGCCCGACGAGCGGCTGACCCGCCTCAACTCCCGCCTCGCCGACTTCGACCCGGACTCCCCGTACGACCAGGAGGGCGAGGAGGGGCTCGGCCTCGGCCTGTACGTCGTCGCCCGCCTCGCCCACCGCCACGGCGTCCGCGTCCAGCTCCGCGAGCAGAAGCAGGGCGGCATCGCCGCGGTGGTCGTCCTCCCGAAGGGCCTGCTGGCGCCGGCACCGTCCGCCGCGGTCCCCTCCTCGGACCCGCTGCCCGGCACCCCCCACACCTTCTCCCTGCCGGGCGCCGACGCGGAGGCCAACTCCAACATCCTGCCCACCCGTTCGGGCACCGGCGACGTGCTGGTGGCCCTGGCGGAGAAGGCGGTACGGACATCGGAGACGGCGGGGGCGGAGACCCCGGCCGAGACGACGATGGAGCTGTTGCTACCGGTTCCGGCGGAGCCCGAGGCAACCCCCGAACCCGCGGCCGCCGACGGCGAGGAACCCCCACAGGGGTCACCCGCGCCCGACGACGGCGAGACGGAACACGAGCGCACCCCGGACGAGGACCAGCTCACCGCGAAGGGCCTCCCCAAGCGCACACCGAAGATCACCGCGCCCGCGACCACACCGCGCCCGCGCAGCAGTTCCGTGGACGCCGAAGCCCTCCGCCGGAGGCTCGGCGGCTTCCGCCGGGGGGCGGAGGCCGGCTACCGCGACGTAGAAGCAGAGATCGCCGAACAGACGGGCCAGACGAGGACGCCCGCACACAGCGAAGATTCCACGGGGGGCACTCCCGAGGAGGCAAGCAGTTGACCGCGCCCAGTACCTTCGGACTGAGCAGTGAAGCCCGCAATCTGCACTGGCTGCTGACGAACCTGGTCGAGGAGGTGCCGGGCATCCAGTCAGTAGCGGTGGTCTCATCGGACGGCCTGCTCCTGCTCTCCTCCGACCCCGGCACCAACGACGAGGCCCGTCAGACCCGCACCACCCCGAAGGGCCCACGGGGCTCCTCCGCCGATCTCGCGACCATCGTGTCCGGCATCGGCAGCCTCACCATCGGCGCCGCCAAGCTCATGGAGTCCGGCGGGGTGAAGCACACGATGGTCGCGATGGACGAGGGCAGCCTGTTCGTGATGTCGATCAGCGACGGCTCGCTGCTCGGTGTGCACGGCTCCGCGGACAGCGACATGAGCGTCGTGGCGTACCACATGGCGCTGTTCGTCGGCCGTGCCGGGCACGTCCTGACCCCCGAACTCCGCAGTGAGCTACGGCAGTCGCTGGAGTCCGAGACCACGGGGGGCGGGCGATGACCGGCCGTCCGAACCTCCCCGTCCGCGGCGGTGACCGCAAGCCCGCCCGTGTCCGCCCCTACTCGCTCACCGGCGGCCGCACCCGCTTCGGCCACGTCCTCCTCGTGGAGACGTTCGTCGCGGCACTGGAGGCAGCCGAGGAGCGGAAAGAACTGACGAACGGTTCCCTCAACACCCGGGTCATGCCGGAGATGCGGGCCATCGTCGAACTCTGCCGCCGTATGCGCACGGTGGCCGAGATCGCCGCGCTGCTGAAGATGCCGCTCGGCGTGGTCCGCGTGCTCCTGAGCGACCTCGCGGACCAGGGAAAGATCCGTGTGTACGGCACCGGCACCGGTCACGGCACCGGCCGCCCGGACCGCGCTCTGCTCGAAAGGGTGCTGAGTGGACTCCGCCGTCTTTGACGACACCGACGAGGACGTGAAGTCCTGGCAGACGGACCGTACCCGGGCCCCGATCGCGACGAAGATAGTCGTGGCCGGCGGCTTCGGCGTCGGCAAGACCACGCTCGTCACCGCCGTCTCGGAGATCACGCCTCTGCAGACCGAGGCGCTGATGACCGAGGCGAGCGAGGAGACCGACGACCTCACCGCCACGCCGGGCAAGCTCACCACCACCGTGGCCATGGACTTCGGCCGCCTCACGCTCGACGACGACCTGGTGCTCTATCTGTTCGGCACGCCGGGCCAGCAGCGGTTCTGGTTCATGTGGGACGACCTGGTGCGCGGTGCGATCGGCGCGGTCGTGCTGGCCGACACCCGCCGGCTGAAGGACTGCTTCCCGGCGCTGGACTACTTCGAGAGCTGCGGACTGCCCTACGTCGTCGCGGTCAACCACTTCGACGACAGCGAGCTGTTCGAACCGGAGGACGTGCGGGACGCGTTGACGATCCCCGCGCACATACCTGTAATGATCATGGATGCGCGCCGCAGGATCTCGGTGATCGAGAGCCTCCTGGCCCTCGTCGGCCACGCGCTGGACGAAACACCCGAGTAGTCGCGACCTAGGAGCCACCAGCCGTATGCGGAAGATACTCGTCGTAGGGGCCGGCCAGTCCGGTCTCCAGCTCGCCCTCGGACTCCAGTCGCACGGGTACGAGGTCACCCTGATGTCGAACCGGACCGCGGACGAGATCCGCTCCGGCCGGGTCATGTCGACGCAGTGCATGTTCCACACGGCACTGCAGCACGAGCGCGATCTCCAGCTGAACTTCTGGGAGTCCCAGGCCCCGAAGATCGAAGGACTCGGCGTCTCGGTCGCGGCCCCCGGCTCGTGGGCCGAGGGTCCCGCGGCCCGTGCGATCGACTGGGTGGGCAAGCTCGACGGGTACGCGCAGTCGGTCGACCAGCGCGTCAAGATGGCGGGCTGGATGGAGACGTTCGCCCAGCGCGGCGGCCAGCTCGTCATCCACGGCGCGGCGGTCTCCGACCTCGACTACTTCTCCCGTACGTACGACCTGGTGCTGGTGTCGGCGGGCAAAGGCGAACTGGTGTCGATGTTCGGCCGGGACGCCTCCCGTTCGCCGTACGGCGAGCCGCAGCGCGCGCTGGCCGTGTCGTACGTCCACGGCCTGGGCCCCCGGCCCGAGCACCCGGACTACGACGCGGTCCGCTGCAACCTGGTCCCCGGTGTCGGCGAACTGTTCATCATGCCGACCCTCACGACCTCCGGCCGCGCGGACATCCTGTTCTGGGAGGGCATACCCGGCGGCCCGCTCGATGTCTTCAACGGCGTCAAGGACCCCGCGGAACACCTCTCCCTGACCCTGGAACTCATGGAGAGGTTCACGCCGTGGGAGTACGCGCGGGCCACGAAGGTCGAACTGACCGACGGCGGTGGCACATTGGTGGGCCGGTACGCGCCCACCGTCCGTAACCCCGTCGGCCGTCTCCCCGGTGGCGGCCTCGTCCTCGGTGTCGCCGACGTCGTCGTCGCGAACGACCCGATCACGGGCCAGGGCTCCAACTCCGCCTCGAAGTGCGCCGCTTCGTACCTCGCGTCGATCCTCGAGCGCGGCGAGAAGGAGTTCGACGAGGAGTGGATGCGGGGGACGTTCGACCGCTACTGGGACGCGGCCCAGCACGTCACCAAGTGGACGAACGCGATGCTGGCGCCGCCGCCGGAGCACATCCTGAACCTCATCGGCGCGGCGGGGCAGTTGCAGCCCGCCGCCGACCGGTTCGCCAACGCGTTCAACGACCCGGCCGACTTCGAGAACTTCTTCTACGAGCCCGGGAAGACCGCGGCCTACCTGGCCTCGCTGTCCTGATCAGGGCGTACGGCTCCGAGGATCGGGTTCGACGCGATCGGCGACACCCTGACCTCCTCGCCGGTCCTCGGAGCCTGGACGATCTTGCCCTTGCCCAGGTACATCCCCACGTGGGTGGCGTCGGGGAAGTAGACCACCAGGTCGCCGGGGCGCAGCTCCTTCAGAGGGATACGGGGGAGCCGTGCCCACTGCTCCTCGCTGGTCCGGGGGATGGGCGTCCCCGCATGGCCCCACGCCTGCGCGGTCAGACCTGAGCAGTCGTACTCCTTCGGCCCCTCCGCACCCCACTTGTACGGCTTCCCGAGCTGGTCCAAGGCATAGCGCACCGCCTTGTCGCCCTGGTCCGACGGCTTGCCGTCCTTGTCGCTCAGGGCACCCGACGCGATGAGGTCGTCCTGTGCCTCGGTGATCTCGTCCTCCTCGAACCGCGCGAGCTCCCGCACCTGCTCCTCGCTCAAGGAGGAGAGCAGCTCCTCGACGTCGTGCAGCTTCTTCCGTACCTCGTCCCGGTCCTTCTTCTGGCGTGCGGCCAGCGTGAGCTGGCCGTCCAGCGCCTTGCGGGCCGCGCGCGCCACACCGTCGGCCCTCCTCTCGCTTCCGGTCAGGCGGCCGACCGTCTCGGCGCGCTCCCGGGCCATCTGGCCGATGACATGGCCCTGGTCGAGGGCGTGCTGGGGGTCGCGGGCCAGGAGCAGCCGGACGTACGGGGAGATGTCGGTGCTGTTCTGGTACTGCTGGCGGGCCAGGCGGCCGGCCGCGCCCCGGCTGTCGTGGAGGGAGAGCCGGGCCCGGGACAGCGCGGTGTCCAGGCGGAGCACCTCCGCCTTCTGCCTCTTCAGCTTCTCCTCGGTCGCGTTGTACGTCTCCGTGGCCCGTTCCGCCTCCCGGTACAGGCGCTGAAGGTCCGTCAGCAGTTCGGCGACGGTGCGCTCCCCGGGTTCCGGTACGGCGTTCGCGGGCACGGGCGCCAGGGCTGTAGCGGCCGCGATCGCCGCCGTACACGCCAGGCGCAGAAGCCTTCCTGACACGTCATCACCTCCGGTGCGGAACAGCCACTCTGTTCCGCACCGCGAGCATGGGACGGGCGGGAAGGGCGCGCGCGTCGAGCGTGCGCGGTTCGGCCCAATCACGTCACCCGTCGGTGTCCTCCCGCTTGCCGCCCGGCGTGGCGTCGGGCTTGGTGGCGGGTTTCGACCATGGCCAGCGCAGCCGGGAGGGTGTGCCCTCGGGCTCGTACTCGTACTTCCACCCCTGCGGGAGGCCGAGCCGCTTGCTCTGGCCCCGGGGGACACGGCGGTAGACCAGCACGGTGGGCGAGCCGCCGGCGGCGTCCGGGACCGGGATGCGGTACTGCTTGGGCGGGTGGCCGGTGGGGCCCAGGAGGACGGGCAGTACGCGGCCGTCCATCGGCCCGCCCTCGAAGGGGGTGTCTTCGCTCTTCACGGGACCAGTCTCAGATAGGCGACGTGAGGGCCTGCGCCAGCGTCGCCGTCTGCGGGTCGCGGGCGGCGGTGACGGTGAGTACGGCGACGAACTGCTCGACCAGCCAGTCGCGGAGCTCGTCGAGGGGAGGCTGCTTGCCCTCGTCGAGCCAGATCAGGGACGCCGCCTCCACCGCGGTGATCCACATGCGTACGGTCATGCGGAGCCGGAGGCCGGGCTCGGTGACCCCGAGGTGGCTGAGGATGTGCTCGGCCGCGGCCCGGCGTACGCCGTCCACGATGGCCGTCGTGCGGGACGTCTCCACCACGCTGCCGCCCTGGAGCAGGGCGCTGAACCCGGCGTCGTGCTGGTCGACGAAGGCGAGGTAGCGGTCCAGGGCACGGGAGAGACGGATGAGGAGCGGGCCCTCGCGGGGCTCGTCGAAGCACTGCTGGAGTTCATCGGCGGCGGATCGGAGAGCGGCCTCGTACAACTGCTGCTTGCCGCCGGGGAAGTACCGGTACACCAGGGGGCGGGAGACTCCGGCCGCCTCCGCCACGTCGTCGAGAGACACGTCCTCAGGTGCGCGGTGCGCGAAGAGGCCGAGGGCGGCGTCGAGGAGCTGGGTGCGGCGCTCCTCGACACTCAGGCGGCGATAGGCGGGCGCGGCAGGGGTCATGGGTGCAGCGTAGTCGGGCGTCTGCGGGCGCGTCGTGGCTGGTCGCGCAGTTCTCCGCGCCCCTGGGTGGGTACTGCTGGGCATGCGTTGACTGCACCCACCTCAGGGGCGCGGGGAACTGCGCGACCAGCCCCCACCGGCCGGCAGGCGACCATCAAGCCAACAGCCCCGAAGCCCTCCACAGCCGTCGCCCGACACCCCGCAGTACCCCGATGTCGTCCAGGAAGTCCGTCAGCTTCTTCGCACCCGTCTGCATGACCTCCCGGCGGTGGCCGCTCGCCTTCACCTGCGCCATGGCCTCCCGGCGGTCCAGGCCTACGTTCGTGTAGACCTCGGGGTTGACGAAGGCCACGGAGAAGACGCGCGCGAACTCACCGGAGGTGACCCGCGTGAACTCCTGCGACCACCGAGGCGCCGTCATCATCTGGCGGCGCAGTTCCTCACGGGCGTAGCGGACATGGCGGGCCTCCTCCACGACGTGGATGCGGGTCACGCCCCGGACCAGGGGCTGCACCCGCTCGTCGGGGAACGTCAGCCGCTGCATCCAGTCGAGGACCTCCTCGCCGAGCAGCGTCGCCGTGAAGGAGCCGGGGGTGGTGGAGATGGTCTTGAAGAGGCGGCCCAGGTTCTGATGGGCCCGGCTGACCGGGTACCAGGGGGTGCCGCCGCGCGAGATCAGGCGGGCGAACATCTTCGAGTGCCGGCACTCGTCCTCGATCTCGGTCAGCGCGTAGCGCACATGCGCACTCGTCGCCGCCTTGTCGTAGATGTGCCGGACGAGCAGCTGCATCAGGATGATCTCGAACCAGATGCCCAGCGAGGCGAGCGCCGCCGCCTCGTGCTGGGAGAGCAGGATCCGCTGCTCCTCGCTCATCCGTTTCCACATCGGGGTGTCGTAGAGGGAGACCAGTTCCGGCGGCCAGAACCACTTGCCCTCCTCGAAGGGCGCCTCCCAGTCCAGTTCCTTGTCCGGGTCGAAGGAGTGCTTCGCGGAGGAGTCGAGGAGCCGCTGGGCCACCTGCTCCCGGTCCTTGAGCAGGCCGAGCGCATCGCGCAGCCCCGCGAGCGCGTCGGCGTCCGTCAACGTCGTCATGCCCTTATGAGACTGCTTGTCAGCAAGCTCGTCAATCCCTCGCGCGCGACTTGTTGACCCCGCGTCTACCGCGTGTGAGCCTGCGGGACATGCCGACTTTCGACCTGTACGCCACAGATCCGGGAGATCCCCACTGGCAGGTGCCGGCCACCGGCGCGGCGCGTTTCAGCTGGGAGTACGACGACGGACGGGACCGTCTGCTCGCCCTCTACCAGAAGGGCAAGGACAAGCAGTGGGACGGGCAGAAGCGCATCGACTGGGAGCTGGAGGTCGATCCGGACGACCCGCTCGGCACGCCCGACGAGTCCATGTCCCTGTACGGCACCAAGCACTGGGCGAAGCTGACGGAGAAGGACAAGGGGGAGCTGCGGCGGCACTACGCCTCCTGGCAGTTCAGCCAGTTCCTGCACGGTGAGCAGGGCGCGATGGTGTGCGCCGCGCGGATCGTCGAGTCCGTTCCCGATCTCGACGCCAAGCTCTACTCGGCGACCCAGGTGATGGACGAGGCCCGGCACGCGGAGATCTACGGCCGGTTCCTGCACGAGAAGATCGGGATGCTCTACCCGGTCAACGACAACCTCCAGTCCCTGCTGGGCGACACCCTGCGGGACAGCCGGTGGGACATGCCCTATCTGGGGATGCAGGTCCTCATCGAGGGGCTCGCCCTCGCCGCCTTCGGGATGATCCGCGACACGACCGACAAGCCGCTGCCGAAACAGATCCTCGCCTACGTGATGCAGGACGAGGCCCGGCACGTGGCCTTCGGGCGGATGGCGCTGCGGGACTACTACAAGCAGCTCAGCGATGCCGAACTCCGTGAGCGGGAGGAGTTCGTCATCGAGGGCTGCTATCTGATGCGCGACCGGCTGCGGGGCGTCGAGGTCCTGGAGAACTTCGGCATCCCGACCGCCGAGGCCGAGGAGTACAGTGAGAAGTCCGAATTCCTCGCCCTGTTCCGGCAGTTGCTGTTCTCGCGCATCGTGCCGTGCGTCAAGGACATCGGACTGTGGGGCAAACGGCTCCAGCAGGCCTATGTCGACATGGGGGTCTTCGAGATGGGGGACTCCAACCTCGATCTGCTGATGGCCCAGGACGAGGAGATCGCCGAGAAACTGGATGCGGAACGGTTCGCGGCGGAGGAGCATGAACGCGTCGCTGAAGTGCGGCAGTCGATCGAACTGGGGGCCAATGAGTGACCATCGTCTCGGACCGTGTCGCCGCGCGGCGCAGCCTGGAGGGCCTCGCCCTCGGCGACGCGTTCGGTGAGCGGTGGTTCCCGCTCTTCCGCGAGCCCCGGCAGGCGTACAACGAGGTCCGTGACCGTCGTGTGCCGCAGGAGCCCGAGTGGCACTGGACCGACGACACGGCCATGGCGCTCGGGATCTTCCGGGTGCTCGACGAGTTCGGCGAGGTACGCCAGACCGAGCTGGCCCAGGCCTTCGCGCTCGGCTACGACGCGGATCCCGCCCGCGGGTACGGCCATGGCATGCACCAGTTGCTGCCCCGTCTCCTCCACGAGCCCGGCCGCTGGCCCGAGTTCGCCCGGGAGCTCTTCGGCGGCGAGGGCAGCCTCGGCAATGGCTCGGCGATGCGGGTGGCGCCCTTGGGCGCGTGGTTCCACACCGATCTGTCCCGGGTGGTCGAGCAGGCCACCCTGTCGGCCGAGGTCACGCACGCCCATCCGGAAGGGGTCGCGGGTGCGGTCGCCGTGGCGGTGGCCGCGGCGCTGTCTGCCGGGCACGAGCTGACACTGGACGCGGTGGCGGCGCTGACGCCCCGGAGTGCGGTGCAGGAAGGTTTGGTCCGGGCCGCGGAGGTCCCCTTCTCCACCGAACCCTGGAAAGCCTCCGACCTCCTCGGCAACGGACAGCGGATCCGCGCCGACGACACCGTCCCCTTCGCCCTCTGGACCGCCGCCCGCCACCCCGACGACCTCGTCTCCGCCCTCTGGTCCACCGCCGAGGGCTTCGGCGACGTCGACACCACCTGCGCCATCACGGGCGGCATCGTCGCCGCCCGCACAGGCGTGGAGGACGTGCCGGAGGGGTGGCTGCGACGACGGGAGGCGGTACCCGGCGGAACCGGCTAGTGCCGCGGCAGGCAACGTTTGCCCGTCAAGGAGCGGCGTCCGGTGCGTGCTCTCGGCGTGCCGGCCGGAAGCCCTCGTACTGGACGTACTTGGGCTTTCGGCCGGTGCGGCGAGAGTGCGTGCCGGGCGTCGCGACGGGGCAAACGTTGCCTGCCGCGGCACTAGACCCCGCAGCCCAGATCCTCCGGCACCGCGACCGACACCGGCTCCGCACCCTGGGCCGGGAACGACGTCCGCAGCGTGAAGGCGTAGGGTGTCGGGCCGTTCGCCCGGAGGTGCAGAAGGCGGGCCTCGGCCTCCGCGACCGTCGGGCGATGGCCGGCCGGGACCCACCACAGGGCCGTCATCGCCTCCTCGACCTTCTCGAACCACTCGCGGCGCCGGGCCAGCATCTCGCGGTGCTGCCCCTGGTACATGAAGGCCGTCAGGGCGTCGGTGTCCCGCCACACCGTCAGATTGATGATCAGCCAGTCGTCGCCGAAGACCTTGATGTCGGTCGCGTCGCCCCCCTCGGACTGCAGGCGCCAGACGTAGCCGTCGGCTGCCTCCGCGGAGGCGTTGACCGGGTCGAGCGCGTCGACGAAGTCCTTCAACTCGGGTGAATCCAGCGGGAACTTGAGGCGGGAGATATTGACCTGGGCGAGTTCGTAAGCGACGGCTGAAGTCATGTACCGAACGGTAGGTCGGCCCTCCGCCGGAAGTACAGACCCCGTCTCACCACGTGAACAGCTGCCGCCGCCCTACGAGTTGAGCACCGCATCCATCACCGCCCGGGCGATCGGCGCCGCGTCCCCGCCCCCGCTGATCTCCCCCCGGTCCGCCTCCGCGTCCTCCACCACCACGGCGACCGCGACATTCGGTTCCATGTCCCGCTCGCCCTGCGCCCAGGAGATGAACCAGGCGTACGGCGTCCCGGAGTTGCCGATCCCGTGCTGCGCAGTGCCGGTCTTGCCGCCGACCCGCGCGCCGGGGATCGCGGCGTTGATGCCGGTGCCCTCCCGCACCACGTCCTCCATCAGCTCCTTCAGACGTACCGCGGTCGACGGGTACATCGCCTGCCGTACCGGCCGGGAGCCGGACGTCGCCACGGTGGCGCCGCCCGAACGGGTCGTACGCTCCACCAGATACGGCGGCCGCACCTGACCCCCGTTCGCGACAGCCGCCGACACCATCGCCATCTGCAGCGGTGTGGCCCGCGTGTTGTACTGCCCGATCGACGACAGCGCGAGCTGCGCCTTGTCGACGGAGACGTCGAAGGTGCTCTCGGCGACGGAGAACGGGATGCCGAGCCCCTGGTCGTTGAAGCCGAACCCCGCCGCCGTGGCCGCCATGTCCGCCACCCCGACCCGCACCCCCAGCTTGGCGAACACCGTGTTGCACGACCACACGAAGGCCGCGTGCACCGAGGCGTTCTCGCAGCCCGTCGCCTCGTTCACCAGCGAGGTCGAGGTGCCCGGCAGACGATAGGGGTCCGGCGAGTGGGTCGGCTTCTCCACGTCCGTCACCACCCCCGCGTCCAGCGCGGCCGCCGCGGTCACCACCTTGAAGGTCGAACCCGGCGGATAGGTCTGCCGGATCGCCCGGTTGAGCATCGGCTTGTCCGGGTCCTCGTTCAGCCCCGCCCAGGACCGCTCCACGGCCGCGCCGTTCCCCGACAGCACTCCGGGGTCGTACGACGGGCTCGACACCAGCGCCAGAATCCGCCCGCTCGACGGCTCGACGGCCGCCACCGCGCCCTTCCGTCCGGCGAGCCCCGCGTAAGCGGCCTCCTGGGCGGCCCCGTTGATCGTGGTGACCACGTGCCCGCCGGGGCTCTGGGCGCGGGTGAAGTCGTTCCACAGCGGGAACCCCGAGAGCATCGGGTCGGTCCCGGACAGGATGCCGTCCTCGGTGTGCTCCAGGAACGTCGTGCCGTAGATCTGCGAGGCGAACCCGGTGACCGGTGCGTACAACGGGCCCTTCGGATACGTCCGTTCGAAGCGCAGCCGCCCGTCCGTGTCCTGGGAACCGGTGACCGGCTCTCCGCCGACCAGGATGTCGCCGCGCGGCTGACCGTAACGGGCGATGGTGGAACGGCGGTTGGCGGGGTTGTCGTCGTAGGACCGGGCCTCGAAGACCTGGACGCGGGTGGCGTTGACGAGCAGCGCCGCGAGCAGCAGGGCACAGAAGCAGGCCGCGTGCCGGATGTAGCGGGTCATGTGCCGGGTCTTGTCCCGGGTCATGGGGCCACCTCCCCGTCGTACTGGCTGCGGGCCGAGTCGCTCACCCGGATCAGCAGCGCCACGATCGCCCAGTTGGTGACGACCGACGAGCCACCCTGCGCCAGGAACGGCATCGCCATCCCGGTCAGCGGAATCAGCCCGGTCACCCCGCCGGCGATGACGAACACCTGCAACGCCACGATCGAGGCGAGCCCGACGGCGAGCAGCCGCCCGAAGGGATCGCGCAACGCCAGCCCGGCCCGGATCCCGCGCTCCACCAGCAGGGCGTAGAGCAGGAAGATCGCCGACAGTCCGGCCAGGCCCAACTCCTCGCCCGCCGTGGCCAGGATGAAGTCCGACTTCGCCGCGAACCCGATGAGGATCGAGTGGCCGAGCCCCAGCCCGGTGCCGAGCATGCCACCGGCGGCGAACGCGAACAGGGACTGCGCGAGCTGGTTCGGCCCCTGGCCGTCCTCGATCGAGGCGAACGGATGCAGCCAGTCCTCGACCCTGCTGTGCACATGCGGCTCCAGCCATCCGACGGCGACCGCGCCGAGGGAGGCCAGCAGCAGGCCCACGGCGATCCAGCCGGTGCGCCCGGTGGCGACGTAGAGCAGGACCACGAACAGTCCGAAGAACAGCAGCGAGGTCCCGAGGTCCCGTTCCAGCACCAGCACGCACACGCTCAGCAGCCAGATCGCCACGATCGGCCCGAGCACCCGCCCGGTCGGCAGCTGGAGCCGCCACACCCGGCGCCCCGCGTACGCGAGCGCGTTGCGGTTGGCGGCGAGGTAGGCCGCGAAGAAGACCGCGAGGAGCACCTTCGCGAACTCGCCCGGCTGGATGGAGAATCCGGCGATCCGGATCCAGATCCGGGCCCCGTTCACGGAGGGGAAGAAGATCGGCAGGGTGAGCAGCACGAGGGCGGCCGCCACGCAGACGTACGCGTACCGCTGGAGCACGCGATAGTCGCGGAGCAGCAGCACGGTCACGATGAACAGGGCGACGCCGACCGTGGACCACACGAGTTGGGTGGGGGCCGCCCGGTCGCCGGGCGTCTCCAGGTCGAGCCGGTAGATGAGGACCAGGCCGAGCCCGTTGAGCAGGACGCCGATGGGCAGAAGCAGCGGATCGGCGTACGGCGCCCGGTAACGCACCACGAGATGCGCGACCAGCGCCAGCACACCGAGCCCGGCGCCGTAGCCGGCGGCGCCGGGCGGGACGGTGCCGTAGGTGGCGAGGCCGACAGCGCAGTAGCCGTACACGGAGAGCAGTACGGCGACGACGATGAGGGCGAGTTCGATGCCACGGCGCCGGGGGAGACGTACAGCGGGAGCGGAGGGATCCGCTTGAGCCACGGTGGTTCCGGCCTTGGTCATGTCCGGAACTTACCCAAATGGTGCAGGTTGTCTTCCTAGTCTCAGCACCAGCGTGGCGCGGGCCCGATGTTGTCGATGTACCGGGCGGCGCCCCAGGCCCAGGTGCCGTCCGTGAGGAGGTACCAGAGGTGGTTGCCGTCGACGTTCTGACCGCCGGTCTTGCAGAAGATGGAGACGATCTCGCCCTGGTAGGCGTAGCGGATCACCTGGGACCCGGTCGTCGGCTTGCTGCGCAGCCGCAGCGTACTGGCCGTCACGACGCCCTTGTAGAGACGCTGGTTGCTCTGGTGGTGCTGACCCCAGTCGCCACGGGAGTCGCTTTGCGATTCGCTCCATTCGCCGCGGGAGTCACTCTGGGAGTCGCTTTGGGAGTTGTTCCAGTCGCCGTGGGAGTCACTCTGGGAGTCGCTTTGGGAGTTGTTCCAGTCGCCGTGGGAGTCACTCTGGGAGTCGCTCTGGGAGTCGCTTTGGGAGTTGTTCCAGTCGTCGTTCGCGACGGCGGGGGTGACGGCGGCCGCGGCGACAAGGGCGCCGGCGATGACGGTTATGGAGAGACGGGAACGCAGGGACATGGGGGAGACCTCCACGTATGGGGCGAAGCTGACTATCCGCCACATTAGGAGGAGTGTCCGAGGGGCGCCTTTCAGGCTGGGCCATAGGAGAACCCTCTAGGGGCGCGGGGCTGTATCCGATATGCGGCTCCGCCGCGTGGGCGCGACCAGCCACGGATAACCGTCGGACCGCCAACTACCGCAGCGCCAACGTCGCAACCGCCCCACCACCGGCCGCATTCGCAAACGATAGCCGCGCCCCCAACACCTCCGCCTGCCCGAGCGCAATGGTCAACCCCAGCCCATGCCCCTTGGAACCCCCCTCGGTCCGAAACCGCTGCGGCCCGTGCTCGACCAGATACTCCGGAAACCCGTCCCCGTGATCACGAACGATCACAACCGGCCCGTCAACTGTCAGAGACACCGGCCCCCGCCCATGCCGATGCGCATTGGCCACCAGATTCCCCAGCACCCGCTCCAGCCGCCGCCGATCCGTCTCCACGGAAACATCCCGTACGACGACGACCTCGGTGTCCGTCCCGGACGCCCGCACCACCCGCTCGGCCAGCGCCCCCAACGGCTCGGTGTCCAGCTCCACCCGCTCCCGCCCGGTGTCCAGCCGCGAGATCTCCAGCAGATCCTCCGTCAGCGTCCGCAGCGCCCCCACCCGGTCCCGCACCAACTCCGTCGGCCGCCCCGGAGGCAACAGCTCCGCCGCCGCGTGCAACCCGGTCAACGGCGTCCGCAGCTCATGCGCCACGTCCGCCGTGAACCGCTGCTCGCTCAGCAGCTTCCCCTGCAACGAGGCCGCCATGGAGTCCAGCGCCGAAGCGACCGCGGCGACCTCGTCCTGGGGCCGCGAGGGATCCTTCGTGCGGGGATCGTCGACCCGTGCGTCCAGGTCACCCGCGCTGATCCGCCGGGCCACCCGGGCCGTGGCGTGCAGCCGCCGGGTCACCCGGGTCACCGCGAACGCCCCCACCAGCAGCGTCGCCCCGATCGCCAGTGCCGAGGACCACAGGATCGACCGGTCGAGGGCGGCGATGGTGCGGGCCTGCTGGCGGTAGTCGACGCGGACCGCGAGGGCCCGGTTCCCGTCGGCGGGGGCCGGCAGCCCACATCGTGGGATCGCCGTCCCGGGTGGCGACCATCGTGCCGCGGTCGCCCGCCACGGCCAGGTCCCGCAGGGAGCCCGGCAGTCCCGGCGGATCGACGCCCGCGAAGGGTCCGGGGGTGCCCCCGGCCTCGTAGGCCGAGGTCGCGTCCTCGAGTCGCTGGAGCGCGAGGTCGCGGGCCTGGCCGACGGTCTGGTTGGTCACCGAGACATGCACCAGGACGCCGAGCAACGCGGCGAGCGCACAGCACATCACCGTGATGAAGGCGGCGGCCTTCACGGCGAGGGTGCCGGCCCACCGGGGGAGCGCGACCCTCACCGCGAGCTCACCGACGGGGACGGGCTCTTGCCGATGTGCAGCATCTCGTCGTGGGTCAGCAGCATGACGCGCTGCTCCGGATCCCAGGTCCACTGGAAGCGGTACTCGTAGTCCGCGAGGTCGGACGGCGCGTGGATGATCACCGAGCGCCCGGCCAGCTCGACCCCGCTCACGGCGTCCTCGTTGGCCATGACCTGGACCAGCCGGCCGCCCTCGAAGGTGTAGACGCGCACCGCCGTCTGGTGGCCCGGCAGCAGCCGGAACCCCAGCGTCAGATCCTCGTGCCCGTCGCCGGTGAGGTCGCGGTAGTACGCCTTGAGCAGCGGGCACCGGCTGTCGGCCGGCTGCTTCCCGCAGTACGCCATGCGGCGGGCCGTCTCGCGGTACGGCGCCTTCGCGCCGGAGTACTCGTCGGGATGCTGGGCGATCTCCGCCTTCACGACGGCCACCTGATCCACCTCGCGGACGTCGTCGCCCGGCGCGGTGATGCCCTTCATGGCCTCGGACTCGCCGTCGTCGTAGTTCCAGGCGGGACTGGCGGCCGGGGTCAGATTCGGCCACAGCCGGGCCGGGCTGGTCGCGGTCGAGGTGGGGCCCGCGCCGTGCAGTCCGCCCGCGTCACCGCAGCCCGCGGCGGTGGCCAGCACCAGGGCTGCGGTGACGAGGGAACGGACGGGGCGTGGCACTGTGCTCCTGGCGGGGACGGGCAGGCGGTGGGGTGGTGACCGGCCCGTACACCTTATTCGTACGGAAGTCCTTTTTGCGCACCTGAGGGGCGGGGCGTGGGCCTACTCTGCCAGCTCCTCCAGCAGCCGCGCGGTCGGTAGCCCCGCCCGCAGATAGTCGACGAACAGGTCGTTGTGCAGCGCCCACGGCGAGCGGCGGGCCCGGATCGTCCGGATCGCCTCCTCCGCGGAGCGCCCGCTCCGGATCAGCGTGTGTGCGATGACCAGTCCCGAGCGGTTGTAGCCGTGATAACAGCGGACGAGGACCTTGCGGCCCTCGTCCAGTGCGTCGCTCGCGGCCTGCGCGAGGCGCATCACGCCCGCGAGCTGGGTTCCGTCCAGTGGCCCGTCGGGAATCGGCCAGACATGGTGTTCCACTCCCGGGTCGGGCCCGTGCCCCGGCAGCCTCAGCAAGGTCTGGACGAGATCGAACTCGTCCCGTACGACGGCGAATTCCGGTTGCCCCGAGTGCCCCCTGAACTCGTGCCCGCCCATCCACAGGCCGGGCACTATCTCGTTCCATGGACTGTCCGGGGCCGGTACGTCGGGCTGCTTCCTGCGGGTACGCAACAATGCCTCCCCAACTCCCCCACCCAACTACTCCCAAAGGTAACCGCCTTCTTGCCCCTGGAGCACCCCGCCTGTTCCCATGGTCAAGGGGTGATGGCGCATGAGCGGACTGCGTGTCATACCGACCTGGCGCCACGGCCAGGAGCGGCTCTACGTGTGCCTGACGGACGGGCGCAACGTCGCCTGGTACGACCGTGAGGCGGCCCGGGTGAACCTGTTGAGCGAGGACCGCAGGGACGACGTACTCGAAGTCCTCGGGCCCTTCCTGACGGGCCCGGTGGCGGTGGGTCCGCCCCCGGTGCCGACACCGGCGGAGCTCGCCCGGCTCACCCTCCACCCGGACGACGACCTGGCGCCCAACCGCCCCGGCGAGGCCCTCCCAGATCGCCCTCGACCGCGACCCGGGACCACCGCACCGGCTGCGCGCGGACCCGCGCCGCAGGGCACTGCTGGCCGAGCAGGCGGTGGGGGAGGCGCTGGACCGGCTGGACGGGGCGGGCTGGCACGTCCTGCACTCGGTCCCGTTCCCCGGCGGCGACCGCGTCCACCATCTGGCGATCGGTCCCGGCGGCCTCTTCGCGATCCATTCGGTGTACGCCCGCAAGCAACGGGTGACGGTCGCCGACCCCATGGTCACCCTGGGCCGCCGCGACGCCTGTCCGCTGCTGCGCCGCGTCCGCGCCGACGCCGACCGCGCCTCGTACGCCCTGACCGCCGAGGTCCACCCCGTCCTCGCCCTCGTCGGCCCGACGGACGTCCGGATCACCGCCCCGCCGAGGGAGGTCCGGATCATCGCGGACACGGAGGTGGAGAGCCTGGCCCGGCTCGGCGGGATGCTCAAGCCGGCGGACGTGGAGGCCCTGCACGCGATGGCACGCGACCGGCACACCTGGACGCGGGTGTGACCACGTCAACGGCCTGAAGCGATGACGGTCACCGAAGCGAGGGCAGCCGAGCGGCGTCAGCGCTGTCGAAGAGCGGGGCGAGCAGGTCGCCGTGGTCCTGGAGGCGGGGGGCGATGTCCGTCGCGAGGAAGGTGAGCTGCCCGGGCGACCGGCACTCCTCGACCTCGTCCCAGGTGACGGGAGCGGAGACGGTGGGCTCCTGTCGGGCCCGCAGGGTGTAGGGCGTGGCGGTCGTCTTCCGGGCCGCGTTCTGGCTCCAGTCGACGAAGACCTTTCCGGGCCGCAGGCTCTTGGTCATCCGGTGCACGGCGAGGCGGGGGAGGGCCCGCTCAGCGGCGACGGCCAGTTCCTTGGCGTACTCGGTCACCCGTTCGGACGGGGTGGAGTGCACGGCGGCCAGCAGATGCAGCCCCTTGGACCCGGACGTCTTGGCGTACGCCTCGATCCCGTCCTCGGCGAGCCGCTCCCGCAGCCAGAGCGCGACCTCGCAGCAGTCGACGACGGTGGCCGGGGAGCCGGGGTCGAGATCGAAGACGATCCGGTCGGCGCGGTCGGGCCGCTGGATCACCCACTGGTGCGTATGGAACTCCGTGACGAGGTTCGCGGCCCACATCAGGCTCGCCAGATCCTGGACCAGCACCATCCGCGCCGGCCCCTCCGACCTGGGCACCTCGGCCGTGGTGACCCAGTCGGGCGTACCCGGCGGCACGTTCTTGGCGAAGAACACCTGGCCGTCCGGGCCGTCCGGATACCGCAGGAAGGACACCGGCCGGTCCCGCAGATGGGGGAGCAGGACGTCGGCGGCGGTCGCGTAGTAGTGCAGCACCTCGCCCTTGGTGAACCCGGTCGCGGGATACAGCACCTTGTCCAGATTGCTGAGCGCGAGCCGGTGCCCGTCCACCTCGGTGATCGGCGTCATACGATGAGAATCCCACGGAATGGGTGGATAACACCCTAAAGGCCTCTATGTTCCGGAAAGGTGCTGATCGTGCGATCCATATGGAACGGCGCCATCTCGTTCGGCCTGGTCAGCATCCCCATCAAGCTGGTCAACGCCACCGAGAGCCACTCGATCTCCTTCCGTCAGATCCATCTGGAGGACGGCGGCCGCATCCGCTACCGCAAGGTCTGCGAGCTGGAGGAGAAGGAGGTCCGCTCGGCCGAGATCGGCAAGGGCTACGAGGACGCCGACGGCACGATCATCCCGATCACCGACGACGATCTCGCCCACCTCCCCCTCCCGACGGCCAAGACGATCGAGATCGTCGCCTTCGTACCGGCCGACCGTATCGACCCGCTCCAGATGGACGCGGCGTACTACCTCGCGGCGGGCGGCGCCCCGGCGGCGAAGCCGTACACGCTGCTGCGGGAGGCGCTGAAGCGCAGCAACAAGGTCGCCATCGCCAAGTTCGCGCTACGGGGCAGGGAGCGCCTGGGCATGCTGCGGGTGGTGGAGGACGCGATCGCCATGCACGGGCTGCTGTGGCCGGACGAGGTCCGGGCCCCGCAGGGACTCGCGCCTGACACCAGGGTCACGGTGAACGACAAGGAGCTGGACCTCGCGGACGCGCTGATGGACACCCTGGGCGAGATCGACCTGGACGACCTCCACGACGAGTACCGCGAGGCCCTGGAGGAGGTCGTCGCCGCCAAGGCGGCCGGCGAGACCGTGCCCGAGGCTCCGGAACCCGCGAAGGGCGGCAAGGTCCTCGACCTCATGGCCGCCCTGGAGAAGAGCGTCCGCGACGCGAAGGAGTCCCGGGGCGAGGAGCCCGCGGAGGTCCGCCGCCTGCCCCAGCGCAAGTCGGCACGCGCCACGCCGAAGCAGGCGGGGGGCAAGAAGTCGACGGCTGCGACCGCGGCTGCGAAGAAGACGACCGCTTCCGCGAAGAAGACGGCGGCCTCGGCGAAGAAGTCGACGGCGACGAAGAAGACGGCGTCGAAGTCCACGGCGTCAAAGTCCACGGCGTCGAGATCCACGGCATCGAAATCCACGGCGTCGGCGAAGAAGACGACGGCGAAGAAGGCGACACCCCGCAAGCGCTCGGCCTGAGACGAGCCCCGCTGTCTCTTCCCACACCGCGGCCCGGCGCTCCGAACTATGCGAGCCCGAGCCGCCGCAGGGCCAGTACCGCGTTGTGCCCCCCGAACCCGAACGAGTTGCTGAGCGCCAGGTCGCCGTCGGCCGGCAACTCCCGCGGCTCCCCGAGCACCACATCCAGCCCGACCGCGTCGTCGACCTCCCGGCACCCCACGGTCGGCGGCACCACCCCGTGATGCAACGTCAGCACGGCGGCAATCGCCTCGACCCCGCCCGCGGCCCCCTGCAGATGCCCGAGGTGCCCCTTCAGCGCGGTCACCGGCACCGACCGTCGTCCCAGCACGGCCCGCAGAGCACCCGCCTCGGCAAGGTCACCCTCCACGGTCGCCGTCGCATGCGCGTTCACATGGACGACGTCCACCACGTACCCACCCGCATCCCGCACCGCCCGCCGCACGGCCAGCGCGACCCCGCTCCCGGACGGATCGGGCGCGGCCATGTGATGCGCGTCGGCGGAGAGCCCCCACCCGGCGGCCTCGCAGTAGATCCGCGCACCCCGGGCCCGGGCGTGCTCCTCGGCCTCGAGTACGAGCACCCCCGCGCCCTCCCCGTTCACGAACCCGTCCCGGTCCTTGGCGAACGGCCGCGAGGGCGACCCCTCCGCCAGCCCCGCCTGGGACAGCGCCCGCATGGAGGCGAACGAGGCCATGATCGCCGGCGTGACGACAGCCTCCGCGCCACCCGCGAGAGCGAGGTCGACCCGGCCGTACCGTATGCGGTCGATGGCCTGCCCGATCGCCTCGGTCCCGGAGGCGCAGGCGCTGGTGACGGTCCGTGCCTCGCCGGTGATGTGCAGGTCGAGGGAGACCTGGGAGGCGGCCTGCGAGGGCACGGTCATGGGTGTGGTGAGCGGTGAGACCCCACGAGGCCCCTTGTCCCGCAGCTTCCGGTCCCCGCCCACGAGCACGGACGCGTCCCCGAGAATCGCCCCGAGGCTCACCCCCACCCGAGCCGGGTCGAGTCCGCTCTCGACCGTCCCGCCGTCCACGAACCCGGCATCCGCCCAGGCCTCCCGCGCGGCCAGCACGGCGAACTGGGCGGCACGGTTCATCCGCCGGGCGGCAGCGCGGGGCAGCAGCGTGACGGGATCGACGGGCACGGTCCCGGCCAACCGCACCGGCAGCTCACGGAACTCCTCGTCGTCCAACTCCCGTATCCCGTGCCGCCCGTCGAGCAGCCCCCGCCACAGCTCGTCGACCCCGACACCGAGCGGAGTGACGGCCCCGAGCCCGGTGACGACGACCCGCCGGGGTCCGGAGGCGGCGGCCTCACGCACGGGCCGAGGGTGATGTCGTACGACGAACCCCTCCCGGTCCGCGTCGGCGGCCCACCGCCGCACGTCACGGTCGGACACGGGCGACTCGGCGCAGTGGTCGAGGTCCCGATGCCAGGCCCCCCACCGCCGTACGAAGGTCACCTCGACCGCACCCGGATCGACGGCCCGCAGGGACCCCACCCGGTCCTCGTCCCGGAACTCGACGTCGTCGAGAGGGGGCGTGGAGAGCCGGGGCACCCCGGCGACATCCATCCGCCGGCAGGCGACGGTCACCGGCCGCTCCCGCCCGAGCACCTCGTCCCGGTCCACCCCGCCCAACGGCGGCCGCAACGTCAGCCGGATCGTCTCCGGCGACTCGGGCAGCGTGTGCGTGACGACGTACCACCGAGGCGCCTCGACATCCTCCGGCGCCAGGGCGACGAGATCCCCCGGGATGACCTCGGCGGCGCTAACGGGGTGGGGATTTATCGGCACTTGGGGATTCTCGGACGATTTGGACATATCCGTACATGCTTCCTGTGGTCCGAACTGCCTTGCGGCAGGCCGTCCCGAGTGAACTGGACGAAAGCCGGAAAGGCCATAGTTGAAAGGGAAACATGCCCGCCTTCTTGCACTCCGCAAACAGGCCGCGAAACGGACGTGCCGTCAACTCGCCTCGGTCAGGGTTGAGTTGCCGACCGCAGCTGTGGATGATCTGTGTGGAAGGTCACGGTCGCACACGAGCCGATCACCACTCGGCATCACCAGCGCGGTACCACCGCCGCCCCGAGCGTCGACAGCATGGGACAAGCCTCTTCAGGCCCCATGGATCTCGTTTCGTGGATCGCCCAGTCCGTGACGCTGAGGCCTGCGCGTACGAGGAACTGCTCGCTGATTCCAAGGCATCCCGTCAAGGGGCGTCGCCGTTTGCGTTGTCCGTCAATCAGGCTGGGCCGCCTGGGCCCGTTCTGCGGACAGCAGTTGATCGAGGTTGTTCCGCGCGGGGTTGAGAGCGGCGAGCATCTGCATGCGGGTCTGCTGGAAGTGAGGGTCGACCTCGACTCCGAGGTCGTGTCTCAGCGTGACCCGCAGGAGATACACGCCATCGGACAGCGGGCCGCTGAACCATGCCTTCGCTCGCTGGTATGCCTCATCGAGATCGGCGCTGCTTGGCAACTGCTTGACGACCGAGTACCCGATCCGAGCGCCCTGTTGAGCGCCGAGGCGACCTGCAGGACATGCTTCGGCAGTGCCATCTGTGCCTGGGAGTACTGGTCGGCCCAGGACTCCTTGGCGGCGTCGAGGAGCACCGGGTCGACGCTTTCACCGCGTTGGGCAGCTTCGACGGCGTCTCGGGCTGCGACCCGGTAAGCGCGAGCTGTGGTGTTCAGGTGGGCATAGAGATCGCGCTTGGCCTGCTGCGCTTGATCATTGCGCTCCTGCTCCCGTTCACGGTCGGCACGCTGGTTCTGCTCCACCGCTTCGGCCCGGCTGGCGCGCTGGCTCGGCACTGCTTGACTGCGAGAGCCTCATCACCTGCGGGAATGCACCAAGATCCCGTCCACGCCTCGCCCACAGGGCCCGACATACGCCCGCTTCGAGCGGCATACGGCTGCACACACGCGAAGACCCCGCACTCAGCATCACTGCTGGTTACGGGGTCTCTGGGCACCTCATACAGGGTGCCCCCGGCAGGATTCGAACCTGCGCACACGGCTCCGGAGAGCATGCTAATGACATGCGCAATTACGGCCCTGACCTGCGCGGGAGCCGTGTGGGCTGCGCGATCTCGTCTCCCTCACACGCCCCTCACACGCACGCAGGGGAGGGGCAGGATCACTTCCGGCTGCTGAGGCCCGACGGGAGCCGACGACGTGAGGGGCTGCAACACCCGGGGTGTTGCAGCGCTGTACTCAGGTCGGACAGGTGGGACACTGGCGAATCTCGCTGTCCCACCTATTTGTGCAGGTCAGAGCTCTAACGGGACAGTCGGACACCTGGGACACCGTCTGCAAGGCCAACTGATCACTTGCCCCTGCCCACCCCATCGGGTGGCGAGCCCCAATCCGTCACCTTGATACCTGCCTGCAAGAGGAACTGCTCACTGATCCCGAGTTGTTGGAAGGGGGACCGCCCATGCTTCCTGATCCAGGCGCAGCGCCGGTCCTTTTCTTCCAACGGCAGTGATGACCAATCGTCGAAGTGAAGACCTGGATCATTGCTGATGGGTAGGCCGCTTTCCGCGAGAGCGTATTCTGCCTCTGCCGGATTTCGTCTCAGTCGAACGAGAACCCATGCTGTCTCGACAGCCATTCCCGCCCTGTGCTTGTGTGTGAGCCTGCGAGCGCGCCATTGTGTAATCGGGGACAAGAGCCAGCGCTTAGTAGCGAGTTGCATCAGGTTGAACCCCTGATCTGTAGCAGCCTGCCGACCTAGACCGTGCCATCTCGTCCTTCGTGGGGCTGGTCGAGTTGTTGCTCCCTCTTGCGCTGTTCAACGCGAAGATTCTCGACTTCCTTGGTCAACTTTGCCAAGTTGTCTTCTCCGGTGCCGGTATACGGAGGAATCCCCAGTTCGAAGGCGTTTGCGTGTTGTTCAATGGCATCTGCCGTCTGTTGGAGATAGAAGCTTCGCTCGCGGTACTTGAAGTAGCCGGTGAATCCTGCGGAAACCCCAACTGCGAAACTCAGGCCGACCGTGACCCACTTCAGGTAGGAAGGTGTATCGGCCAAACTAGCCGCCGTGGTTGTGCCGAGTGATCCGATGATGATGATGGACTGAAACGTGTTGTGGATGCGCCTGTAATGCTGGCCTTCGGCGCGAAGTTGGTCGAGTTCCCGGGGTAGTGAGTCTTTATAGGAGAACTGGCGGTGATCAACCGGGAAGTCGAGTTGCTTGGCTTGAAGTATCCTGCGCTCTTCGGCTATCTCTAGTTCTAGTTCCAACCGACGAACAGACCTACGTTCGCTGCGGTTTTCTTCCATTTGGACGAGGACCCAAAAGATAATTCCGCACACGATGGTCATTGGGATGGCAATCCTGTTGACCTTACCGATGTCCACCGTTCGCCAAGTGGCCACGGTTGCAATGTAAATCGCGACAATCCCGAACGCGGTGGTCAATCCAGTGCCCCACAGGCTACGCAGTTGACGTTTCCTTGTTCGAATCTGCGCTTGCAGTTCCAGGATTGCGGTTTTGTGTTCTAGCAGCTGTTCGGTGGGGCCGCTCGTGGACTGAACAGGATGCGTCATACCCCACTCCCCCGTGTGGTCATGGTCTAGCCGGTTGAATCGTACAAGTTACATGCGGGGTTTGGGTGCAGTAATCATGCGGTTGAGATGCTTCCATGGAGCTTGACCGAATAGGGGCTCTATTGACGTTCGATCTATTCGATGCTGGTCTGTTCCTCTTGCCTATGGGAAGTGTGGAAATCGGCCACACCGGTCATCGGCGAGATGAACGGTGGGTAATGCTGAAGGGCGGCATGACCATCACGGATGTGGCGCCTGCCACGACTCAGGGGTTGAGCTGGATCCGCGGCACTGTGGCTGGTTCCACGCAGGTCAGCACGGGGGGGGCGCCGGAGCAAATCAGCAGGCGCCTACCGAGGGAAGAGTGCGACCCGGACAGTTTGTCCGGGACGGCCCACTGGCCCTGCCTCATCTTTGTTTGTGGTGGTCCGCTGTACGGGCCACATGTCCCGAAGCCCCGCACCTCGGTACCGTGAAGTTCGCCCCTACCAGTCTCAGGAGGCAGCACCCCATGCGTGGTCTTGGAGATCACCTCAGCATCGGCGAGCGCATCGCGTTCTACCGGAAGCGCCGTGGCTACACGCAAGAGGTGTTGGCCGGTCTGGTCGGTCGTAGCACTGACTGGCTTGCGAAGATCGAGACCGGGCGCCGGAAGCCGCCCCGGATCGACATGCTCTCGGAGCTGTCGCGCATTCTGCGCGTGCCCCTCGGGGACCTGCTCGGACAGACCGTCCTTATGGAAGACGAGCGGCAACAGGACGACGTCCCCGCCGTGCGCGACGCCCTCATGAGCCCGCGTCGCCTGTCGCGCCTGCTCTTCGGTCCCGACGCTGAGACTCAGCTCCCGACGCCTGCCCCTGCAGCCGTGCGTGTGGAGCAGGTATGGAACGACTACCAGGGCGGACGACTCGGGAGCGTCATCGCCGCGCTCCCCGTTCTGCTTCAGACGGCGCAGGAGTTGGAGGAGCGAGCAGGGCGCCGCGGTGAGGACCGGGGTGATTGCTGGGCTGTATCGGCACGGACACACCACCTCGCGGCAACGACGCTCGCGAAGATCGGTGAATCGGACATCTCATGGCTTGCTGCTGAGCGCGCGATGCGAGCCGCTGACGAGTCGGACGACCCACTCGTGCTGGCGTCCGCGGCACGGTCCGGCACACACGCCCTGCTCGCCAACGGGCGTTACGACGATGCCCTCGAACTGGGCAACACGGCCGCCGCCTGGCTGTCGTCTCAGGTGACCGAGCATGATCCGGCGGCGCTCAGCCTCTTGGGGATGATCCACCTGCGTGCGGCAGTCGCGGCAGCGCGGCATCAGGACCGGCCCACTGCCACGGGGCTATTGGACCGTGCCGAAGAGCTTGCGAACGACCTCGGGTCGGATGAGAACTACTGGCAGACCGGATTCGGGCCGACGAACGTTCTGCTCCATCGCCTGTCCATTGAGCTGGACCTAGACAACGTCTCGTACGTGGTGGAACACGGCCGGATCAACGTCGACCATATGCCGCAGGAGCGCAGCGTCTCGCATCGGATCGACTACGCGCGCGCTCTGTCGCTCGCCGGCCAGGGGGACGAAGCGTTCGCGGAGCTGCGTACGGCTGAGCGCACGTCGCCGCAGCTCGTACGCAACAATCCGAGGGTACGTGAGACGCTGCGGGATCTGATCAAGCAGTCCCCCGTGACCGGCGGTTCGAGTTCGTCCGAGGTGTTCGTGATGGCGCAACGGTGCAGGGCGGTGCAGTGACTTCAGGCAAGCGCGGGGTGCTCGGGGTCGTCGGATCGGCGGCCGGAGGCGTAGAGGTGCTGCGTACCGGTCTCGTCGAACCTGCGATGGATCGCGGTTGGCAGGTTGCCGTCACGCTGACGCCGATCGCAGGTCAGTGGCTGCGGTTGAGCGGGGAGGTTGAGCGACTCGAGAAGCTCACCGGTCTACCCGTGCGTGACGAACCGCGCCTGCCTGGTGAGGCCCGGCCGCATCCGCCTGTTGATTGCTACGTGGTCGCTCCCGCGTCGGCCAACATGGTCGCCAAACTCGCGACTGGCCTGATGGACAACCAGGCCCTGACCCAGGTTGGCGAGGCTATCGGCACCCTCGGTCTGCCGGTTGTCGTCTTCCCGCGGGTGAACGCGGCGCACGCTCGACACCCCGCGTGGCAAGGTCACCTCGATGCCCTTCGGGCCGGGGGAGTGCTCGTTGTCTACGGCCCGGACGTCTGGCCGCTGTACGAGCCGAGGGATGCGCCGGCGGGGCGCGAACTCCCGTGGGCCGCAGTGCTCGACGCTGTGGAGGAAGCCACTCGGTGACGGCTCGTCGACACGCGTGACCTGCAAGGAAAGAGGACCCGGACAGACTGTCCGGGTCCTCTTTCGTTTCCGGCTTCATGCTCATTGCCATGTCAGGGATCAATGAGCGAAGCAGCGGGTTGGGAGGTCTGACTCCCACAGAACTTGCCTTGATCGAAGCGAGTTTGGGCGAGGCGCGCGCGACGGTCGAACGACTGCTGCGACGTGCGGACGAACTCACGGCGCGGGTGGAGTCCCGTCGCCGACAAGCTGTTCAAGGCGGTCTAGTCGCTCGCCGAGCAGGCGAAGAGCGTCATGAATCGTACTGAGCTCTGCCGCGAGGGCGGTGTACGCGGGGCTACTGCCCGGCTCGGTGCCGAGTGGCACCGAGGGGTCGCGGACGAACGTCCCGCGGCCCTGTTGGGTGAGAACCAGTCCTTCGTCGCGGAGCTGGCCGTATGCGCTCTGCACGGTCATGAGCTGCACGCCAAGGTCCTTGGCGAGCTTGCGAGCCGCAGGGAGCTGGTCTCCCGGATCGTACTCGCGGTTCGGGCTCGTGATCTTTCCGCGGAACTCCGCAGCGATCTCCTTGGCCGTGGGCGTCTGCTTGGGCGCATCTGGGCTCTGCTCCATGGGTTCGAGAGTAGCCGGACCTAGGTCAATCTCTGCTCTTCGCTCGAACCCCTTGACAGTCAGATTGACCTAGGTCAATCTAAATGCGTGCCGCCGGGTCCCGTGAAAACGGGAGCCCCTTCCAGGGGTTACCGCACCCGTCGGGAGCGTCTGGCCTTTGACAACTGAATGGGGATCATGCCGCCTCTCCTCGGCCAAGTAGGCGGCCACGCGGGACCTGTCCCGCGTGAGGTACAGCGCAACCCAATCTCTCGCAGCTCTGGCGCTGCGGCCCCGGATAGCCGTGATGGCGGCAGATCGAATCTGCCTCCGGGGCGCTGCCCTGCCGCCGATGCGGCTTGGGGCTGCACATCCCGAGTGGTCGCCTCTCACCACCAGGCCACGACCGCCCGGCATCTCCCTGTCCCTTCGACATCAGGAGCGCTGCATGCGTGCCTACATCGGCGGTCATCAGGCCGTCTCCGTCAATGACTTCATCGAACTGGCCCTTGGCACCCCGGTTGAGCTGTGGCTCGGAGAAGAGGGCGAGACCAGCGAAGAGCAGGCGGCCCGGCTGGACGCCGCGCGCGACATCCTCGCCGACAACCCGGAGCTCCCGGACGACGTGGCCCGCATCGCCGCCGAGGTGATCGAGGTGCACGCCCCGGGGCTGTTCAACGTCGTCCCGCTGCCCCGCCCGGCCGGGCGGCGCCGGGCTTCCCGGAAGGGAGCGGCGGCATGAGCGAGGGCACGAACTTCGAGGACCGCATGTTCCTGGAGAGCGAGGCTGTCTATCAGCGCATCCTCGACGGCCAGGTCACCGACGTGCAGGCAGAGCTGATGGACGCGCAGCTTCGGGCGTCCGAGGCGGGTGAGCAGTGATGGCCACCGCCGAGACCATCACCGCCGTGGAACACCCGGCCGTGCCGCCGCTGACCCGCCCGGAAATGGGCCTCGCCGGAATCGGCGCGCTCGCCGCGGCCGGTGTCGGCGCGCTTGGTCTGATCTCGTCGTTCGACGCTGTGTCGGCTGCCGCGCTGCGCTGGGGGTTCTCCGCTCCGTGGATGCTGCCGGTCGGTATCGACGTGGCCATTCCGGTGTTCACGGTGGCCAACCTGCTGCTGATCCGCATGGACATGGCGCTGGCCTGGGTGCGGTTCGTGCCCTGGGCCCTCACCCTGATCACCTGCGGGCTGAACGTCGCCGCAGGCCAGGGCATGTGGGCCAAGGTCGCGCACGGCACGATGCCGCTGCTGTGGGTCGTGTTCTCCGAGATCGGCGCGCACATCTACGCCGTCCGCATCGGCGCGGTGACCGGCCGCCGGATGGAGAAGATCCGGTTCTCCCGCTGGCTGCTCGCCTTCCCGTCCACGTTCGCGTTGTGGCGGCGCATGACGCTGTGGGAGATCACCTCCTACAGCGAGGCTCTGGCGCGGGAGAAGGAACGGCAGCTGGCCCGCGCGGACTTGCGCGAGCGCTACGGCCGCAAGTGGCGCTCGCAGACTCCGCGGCGCGAGCGCGTGATGCTGCGCATGGGCGAACTCGCCCCCACCGGGGCCGTGCCGGTCGCCCCCGAGCCGGAGCCTGCGCAGGTTCCGCAGGAGACGAACAGCGAGCCGCCCCAAGCACCGCGCAAGCGGCCCGCCAAGACCAAGGCCAAGACGCAGCGCACCTTCGAGGAGCTGCTGACCGAGGCGCGCAAGGTCACCGCCGACTGGCCGGACGCGGAGCTGACCGCGGACCGCATCCGCACCGCCGTGCACGTTTCGCAGGCCAACGCCCGCACGCTCCGCGACACCCTCAAGGACGAGCGCGCTGAGGGCCGTCCGCTGCACGCGGTCGACACCCCCGTGACCGATTCGGAACAGCCTGACGTGTCGGCGGAGGCGGCCTGATGGCCGCGTATGGCAAGTGCTACGACCCTGCCGGCATCCGGTTCGGGGTGCCCACGTTCCCCTGGCGCTTCGCGCCGGACGGCTACGCCACCCGACGGCAGTTACGGGCACGCGGGTTACGCCCTGGCGGTCAGCCGGTGGCGGCGCAGGTGATGCGCCGCCACCGGGGCCGCAAGGCCGGGGTGCAGGTGGCCTACCTCTACCGCGAGGACCTCGCGCTGCCGGTGCGGCCGATGACGTCGCGCAAGTGGGGAGCCCTCGCGCTGGCGATGCTGGCCCGCCGTACCTGCCCGCTCTGCCGGGTCACCTACAGCTACTGCCTGCCGACCTCGCTCGGCTGCTGCCTGCTGTGCGCCTACCCCGACACCACCCGCCCCGCCGATCACGGCATGCCGAGCAAGGGGGCCTGATGCGTATCCGACACGAGTCCCACAACGACGACGCCGCCCGCACGGAACGCCTGCTCGACCGCGCGGACGTTGCCTTCGACTGCGACCCGCCCACCGAGCTGCACGCGGACTTCGAGTCCGTCGTCATGGAGGGCCTGCTCACCGACAAGGCCGTGCCCGTCTATCCGCCCGCCGGCCACAGCTACCCGAGGAGGGGTTGACCATGGCCAAGCCCAACACCGGCCGTCTGGACCGCGACATCCTGCTCGTACAGCGCAAGATCGAGGCTGTTCGCAGGCAGGAGTGGTGGCCGCTGACCGGCTCCGAGCGCCGTCAGATCATGGCCGCTCTCGCCGGAGGCTCGCTGAAGGTGGCGCGGGGCAAGAGCCCCGCCCGCGCGGAACGCAAGCTGGAGGCGCTGACGCAGTCGGTAATGAACCGGCTCACCGCGGAGCTGACCGCGCTGCAGAACGAGCGGCAGCGCGTCGTGAACGACTTCGCCACCGCCAAGGCCGCCAAGAAGTCATCGAGTTGGTGGTGACCATGGCCCGCACGGAGACGCCTGCGGGCGAGTGCCCGCAGTGCTGGCAGCACGCCCACGACCGACGCGCACACCGCCGCCTCGGTCCCCGGCAGGACTGCCCGCAGTGCGTGGACCACATGGTCAACGGCTGCCCCTACCTCGTGCCCAAGAAGGCATCCCGCTGGTGGTGACCACACACGCCGACACCGCCCCTTGCCCCTCGACACTCAGGAGATTCGCAGTGAGCAGCAACCGCAAAGCACCCGTTCCCACCCTGGGTGAACTGCGCCCGGTCATCACGGCAATCGCCGCGCTGGCGGACGCGTTCCCCGCGCTGCCCGGCCCGGTCGAGATCGGCAGGGTGGTCACCCGCCACACGGTCGCGCTGGGGATCAGCGTCGACCTGCACACCACGTTCGCCGACTTCGAGGCATGGCGAACGGCGCTGGGAGTCGACATCGCTGGCGTCGAACACATGCCGCTGGCCACCGTTCAGACGCTCAAGGCGTACGGCACTTTCAACGGTGTGCCGGTGGTGGTGACCGCCTACGGCCCGGTCTACGCCCTCGCCCAAGCCGCGTAGCCGACGCGGTATGCAGCCCCGGTGTTGATGCCGTGAGGGCACCGGATCGAATCCGGCCCGGGGCACGCATGATCAGCTCCCGCCGCACAAGGCACACACATCGTGTGGCTACGTGCGGCAAGCCAGGACTGACCCTCAACACACGGGCCCGACCGCTCACCTCCTACAGCGACGGCCGGGCCCGCTCTCCCTCACACCCGAAAAGTGGAAGGACCCTCAGTGAAGCACCCCGACGACGACAACGAACTCTTCGACCGACTCGAAGCCGAGATGTCCGCCGACGCCCGCCCCGACTCCGGGGGCGAGGTAGTCGACCTCGACAAGGCACGCTCAGCCCGTGCCGAGTCGGCCGACCCGGCCACCCGACCCGACACCGATGGGTCGGCCGACTCCGAGGCCGGTCGGTCGGGTGCCGAGTCGGGTGACCCGACTGCCCGTCCGATGGTCGACCAGCCGACGCTCACCGCGACCGGGCCGGGCTACCTCGGTCGGCTCGCCGGGGCGCGGCGCCGGGCGGTCGTACCCGTCTGGCTGCGCTCGCTCGCGGAACTGCGCACCGCCACGGCATGGGTGGCCCGCCACTACGCCCACTCGCTCGGCTACCACGCGCTGCGCTCGCCGGTCTACGCCGCCCGCCTGACGATTCAGGCACCCACCGGCGCCGCCCGGTTCGTCGGGGGCACCATGCGGTGGGTGGCCGACCGCGAGGGCGAACCGGTCCGCCTCGCCGCCGTCCGGCGCGAGGACGCGGCCGAGTATCTGAAGCTGTCGCGGCAGCGTGACGGTCGGGTCCGGCTGCGCACCCTGGTGACCGTGCTCGCGATGTTCGTTGGGCTCGGCTCCGCGCTCGCCATCTACGTCCTCGCCCCCGACTGGCTGCAAGCCCTGTCGGTGGGAGCGGTCGTGCTGGCGCTCGGGTTTGCCGGCCGCAAGGCGGATGACCCGGTCATCCACCGGGCGGTGGAACTGCCCACCGCGGTCAAGCTCACCTCGGACATTGTGCTGCGGGCGCTCGGCTCACTCGGCATCCCCTCTATCAACCAGGCGCAGGCCAAGGGGCGGGACGGGTTCGAGTTCACCGCCCCGATCACCCGCGACGGCCCGGGGTGGCGGGCGGAGGGCAACCTGCCCTACGGCGTGACGGTGACGGACATCATCGAGCGGCGTGAGCGGCTCGCGTCCGGCCTGCGCCGCCCGCTCGGGTGCGTGTGGCCCGAAGCGGTCGCGGACGAGCACACCGGGCGCCTGGTGTTGTGGGTGGGTGACCAGGACATGAACCGGGCCACGCAGCCCGCGTGGCCGCTGGCCAAGGCGGGGCTGGTCGACCTGTTCAAGCCGGTCGACTTCTCCACCGACCAGCGAGGCCGCTGGGTGGGGCTGACGTTCATGTACATCGCGGCGATCATCGGTGCGATCCCGCGCATGGGCAAGACGTTCCTGCTGCGCCTGTTCGCCCTGATCGCGGCGTTGGACCCGCGCGCGGAGCTGCACACCTACGACCTCAAGGGCACCGGTGACCTGGACCCGGTCGGAGAGCACGTCTCCTACCGGCACCGTGCCGGCGAGGAGGACGAGGACATCGAGTACGCCATCGCGGACATGCGCGAGGTGCGCGGTGAACTGCGCCGGCGCGCGAAGGTGATCCGCTCGCTGCCGCGGGATGTGTGCCCGGAGTCCAAGGTGACCAGCGAACTCGCCTCCAAGCCGAGTCTGGGACTGCACCCCATCGTCGTGTGCGTGGACGAGTGCCAGGTGTGGTTCGAGCACGACAAGTACGGCAAGGAGTTCGAGGAGATCTGCACCGACCTGGTCAAGCGCGGACCGGCCACCGGGATTGTGCTCATGCTGGCCACTCAGCGTCCGGACGCGAAGTCGCTGCCCACCGGCATCTCCGCGAACGCGGGCGTTCGGCTGTGCATGAAGGTCATGGGGCAGACCGAGAACGACATGGTGCTGGGCACGTCCTCCTACAAGCGGGGCGTGCGCGCGACCATGTTCGCCTGGGCCGACAAGGGCATCGCCTACTTCGTCGGCGACGGCTCGGACGCCAGGATCATCCGCAGCGTCTACGTGGATGCCCCGAACGCGGACCGCATCGCGCGGCGGGCCCGCAAGGCACGCGAGGACGCCGGCACCCTGTCCGGCTACGCGCTCGGTCAGGAACCGGAGCCCATCGTGGGCAGCGGCTACGACCTGCTCGCCGACATCCTCGCCGTCGTCCCCGCCGACGAGCCCAAGGTGTGGTCCGAGACCGTCGTCGCCCGCCTCGCCGAACTCCGGCCCGAGGTCTACGACGGATGGGACCCGGAAGGACTGGCCGCCGCGCTCAAGCCGCACGGCGTGGCCACCATCCAGGTGGGGCGCCGGGTCAAGGGCAAGGTCGTCAACCGGCGCGGTATCGACCGCTCCCACATCGTCGCCGCGATTGCGGAGCGTGACGGAAACCGGAACGCGGGCTGAGGCTCCGGGGTTGCTAACGATAGCGGCACACCCCGCTAACGTTAGCGGCCCCGCTAGCGCCCTATACCCCGTCTGATCAGGCCGCTAGCGGATAGCGGCCCACCTGCGGAAACCCCTGGAAACCGCCTGGGAGGGCTTTTCATGCCCCTGATCCTGCTCGCTATCACCCTGCTCATCGGCGTCACGCTGTGTTACGTCGCTGTGTGTGCGGCCTCGCCGTTCGGCGACTGCCGCAAGTGCCACGGCATGGGCCACAAGCTCAAGGCCGACCGCAAGGGGCGGCCCAAGCGTGGCAAGGACTGCCGCCGCTGCCACGCGACCGGCAAGCGCATCCGCATCGGCCGCTGGCTCTACAACCGCTTCGCCCGCATCTACCGCGCAGGCACCGACACCCCGCGTCCGGAGGGCTCGCGATGACTCTGACCATTTCCGCCGTGCTGCTCTTCGGCATCGCCTCCGTCGTTGCCGTCAAGACCCGGGGCGCCAACGCGGGTGGCGCGGTGGTGCTGTTCCTGTTCGGCTTCTTCACCGCCGGGACCGGCGCCTACGGGCCCGTCCGCGACCTGGTGGCGTCATTCGCCCGCTTCCTGTCCCAGCTCGGCAACTGAACGCAAGGGAGAGACTCCCGTGAACGAGTCCACCACCGCCCGGCACTGGCTCGCCGAAGCCCTGCCCAAGGCCGCGCCCGCCCTCGCCACCACGACCGTGCTCGCGCTGGCCCGCATCTGGAACGCCAACGGCGCCGAACACAGTGTCGGCAACGCCGTGTTGATGACCGCTCTGTCCCTGGGGGCCGGTGCCGCGGGCGTGGTTGCGGCCAACGCCACCGGCGACTCCGTCCTCGTGGGCACCGCGTTCGCCGCCTCCGGCGCCCTCGCCTTCGCCGGGGTGGCCGGATACGCCGACGGCCTGCCGCTGCCGCTGCTGCTGTGGTCGCTGGCCACCGCCGGCGCCTACGGCCTGGCCGCTCGCTACTGGCGCACCGACCGCCGCGAGACGGTCGCGTATGAGCGGCAGACGAGCGAGCGGCGCGAGGAGTACGCCCACATCGAGCGCGTCGAAACGCTTCGCTCCACCACACAGATCGAAGTGGCCCGCAGCGGCGCCGCCTACGCCGAATCCCTCGCACAGGCACTCGTCACCCGCGCCGCCCTGCCCGGCTTCGACCCCGCCGCCCTGGAACGCGCGGGCCTGCCCGAACTCCCCACCGCCGAGAGGGAGTCAGCATGACCGCGGGCCTGTGGACCGTCACGGCCAGCATCGCCGCCACCTTGAACGCCGCGAACGGCGCGGGAGAGCACGAGAGGGCTATGCGGCTGATGAAGGTGACCGAGGAGGCGGGCGAAGCCGCCGCCGCGTACATCGGCGTTACCGGCCAGAACCCCCGCAAGGGCACCACCCACACCCCGGCGGACGTGGCCGACGAACTGTGCGACGTCATCATCGCCGCCGCCGTCGCCCTGCATGCCTTCACCGCCGTCCCGCCCGTCGTCCTGGACGCCAAGCTGCACGCCGCCGCCGGGCGGCTCAACGCCCACACGCACACCGAAAGCGAGTGATCCACATGTCCGTGGGAGAGACCTCCATCACCGTCGTCGGCAACCTCGCCGCAGACCCCGAGCTGCGGTTCACCCCGAGCGGCGCCGCCCTGGTCAAGTTCTCCGTCGCGTCCACCCCGCGCCGTTACGACAAGGCCACCGGCCAGTGGCAGGACGGCACCGCGATGTTCCTGCGCTGCACCGCTTGGCGCGACCTCGCCCAGCACATCGCCGAGAGTTTGACCAAGGGCATGCGCGTAGTCGTCACCGGCCGTCTGCGTCAGCACAACTGGCAGAACGAGCAGCGTGAGAACCGCTCGATGCTCGGCCTGGAAGTCGACGACATCGGCCCCTCGCTCCAGTTCGCCACGGCCAAGGTCGAACGCGTCCAGCGCAACGGCGGCGCCTCTGGCTCCGGCCCGGCCGCCGACGCGTGGAACACCGCGGCTCCGGCCGTCGGCGGATGGGGCACGCCCGCTCCGGCCGCTTCCGGCGACACGAAGTACAGCGAAGAGCCCCCGTTCTAGATGCGCCCGGGGCGGCCGTCTCTCACCACAAGACCACGGCCGCCCCGGTTTCCCCTTGTCCCTTCGACAGAACAGGAGACCTCCAGCATGCCTGAACTGGACGGCTCTGCCCAGCTCGCCGCAGCGCTTGACGCAGCGTCGCGCGACTGGCACGTCTTCCCCCTCATCCCCAACGACAAGCGCCCCTCCGTTCGCGACTGGGAGACCCGCGCCACCACCGACCGTGAGCGCATCGCCCGGTGCTGGACGCACTCCCCGTACAACGTCGGCATCGCGGCCGGTCCCTCCCGGCTGGTCATCATCGACCTTGACAGGCCCAAGCACCCGGGTGACACCCCGCCGGCCGATTGGGCGGAGCACGGCGTCACGGACGGCGCCGACGTGCTCGCCGTACTCTGCGAGCGCCACGGCCAGCCGTTTCCCGCCGACACGTACACGGTGCGCACCTGGAGCGGTGGCATTCACCTGTACTTCGCCGCGCCCAAGGGCGAAGCGCTGCGCAACACGGCCGGAGACAGCACCCGCGGGCTCGGCTGGAAGGTCGACACCCGCGCCGTCGGCGGGCTCGTGGTCGGCGCGGGCAGCACCTTCGCCGGAAACCCCTACATGGTCGCCCATGACGCTCCGGTGGCTCCATTGCCGGGCTGGCTGGCGGAACTGCTACGCCCCGCCCCACTGCCCCCGCAGCGCCCGGTCACGGTGCCGCTGACCGCACGCGACCGGCGCGGCAGGTTCCTGAACGCCGCGCTCAACGGCGAGTTGGCTCGCGTCACCGGCTCCGGCGAGCACGAGCACAACACCGCCCTCTACATCGCCTCTGTCGCACTCGGGCAACTGGTCGCCGGGGGCGAGCTGGACGCGCACGACGTGACCGAGCGGCTCGTCGCGGCCGGGCTCAGCGTCGGCCAGGGCGAGCGCGAGGCGCGCCGCACCATCGCATCCGGCCTGCGGGCCGGAGCCAACCGGCCCCGGACGGTCGCGGCATGAACGGCAACCCGATCCCCCCACTGCACCTGTACTCCGTCCCCAGCGACCCCCAGGCGGCCCCGCGCGAACTGCCCAAGCGGGAGCGCCCCCGCACGGCTTGGACTGCGGATCAGCTCATGGCGGCAGACTTCCCCGAGCCGAAATGGGCGGTGCCCGGCATCCTCGCTGAGGGCGTCAGCCTGCTCGCCGGACCTCCCAAGGTGGGCAAGTCCTGGCTATCCCTCGGACTCGCCCTCGCGGTCGCTTCCGGCGGGCATGCCTTCGGCTCCCTGCCGGTCGACAGTGGCCCGGTGCTCTACCTCGCTCTGGAAGACACCCCGCGCCGTCTCCAGACCCGCATGGGCAAGATGCTGGGAGGGCAACCGGCCCCGGCCGGGCTGACGTTGGTCACCGAATGCCCGCCCTTCCCCCAGGGCGGCAGCGACGCCATCGCCGGATGGCTGGAGCGCAACCCGGACGCCCGCATGGTCGTCATCGACGTGTTCGCCAAGATGCGTGGCCAAGCACCCCAGGGCGTGTCCGCCTACGATGCGGACTATGTCGCCGTCGGCTACGCCAAGCGGATCGCCGACCACTACGGCATCGCCGTGGTGCTCGTACACCACGTCCGCAAGGCGGGCTCAGACGACTTCCTGACCGAGGTGTCCGGCACCAACGGCATCGCCGGAGCCGCAGACGCCACCCTCGTACTGAAGCGGGCACGCGGGCAAGCAGACGGCATCCTGCACGTCACCGGCCGCGACGTCGACGAAGCCGAGTACGCGCTTCAGTTCCAAGCTGCCTCCGGCGCCTGGCAGATGCTTGACGGCCCGGTCACCGACCACACCATCGGCGACACTCGTGCGGCCATCCTGCGACACGTCCGCGCCCACCCCGGCGCCCGGCCCAAGGACATCGTCGCCGCACTGCCGCAGCTCGATGCCGAGAACGTCCGCCGCACCTGCTCCCGCATGGCCGCAGACGGACAGCTCACCAAGGACGGAGCCGGCCGGTACTACCCGGACACCGAGACCCGGACGGAGGGCACGCCGGGGGTGTCCCAGGTGTCCGACTGTCCCAGTGCGCCCCCTGACCTGCACGAAGGGGCGGGACAGCCGGAACCGGGACTGTCCCACCTGTCCGACTCCCGGTCCCCAGGCGAGAACTCGGAGGGAACCGGCCGTGGCGCGTGACGAGATGCTCACGATCTCTCAAGTCATCGAGGAAATCGGCGTACCTCTGTCGACCTTCTACCGCTGGCGGCAGACGAGGAAAGGGCCGAAAGCCATCAAGCTCCCGAACGGGTCCGTGCGCATTCGTCGTTCGGAACTGGAGCGCTGGATTGCTGCTCTGGAGGAAGCCGCGTGAACCATCGCAAGACCAGTGCAGTTCCGGGCGCTCGCGAGAGCGAGCGCCCGGACGCTGCTGAAGAGCCGACGCTCTCCACCGCCGTTCGGGTCTGGAAAGTCAGCAGAATTTCCAGCAAGTCGGCGCCCCATCAAATCCGTTGGAAGGTTGCCGGGAAGGTGCATCACGCCACCTTCGCAACGTCGGCTCTTGCCGAGAGCCGCCGATCTGAGCTGTGGCGCGCCATGCGCAAGGGCGAGGCTTTCGATGTGGAGACAGGAGTTCCTGAATCTGAACTCCGAGCAGCGGCAGAGAAGGCAAAGGCGAACACCCGGCCAGACCCGTCGTGGTGGGACTTCGCCCGCGAGTACATGGGAGTCCGTTGGCGTACGGCCGCCGCCAAGACCCGCGAAGGACTTGCGGACAGTCTCGCAACCGCAGCTCTCGGCATGATGGGGGAGAGCCCGGGAGCGCCGGAGTTGGAAGACGTCCGGCGCGCCGTGCGGTGGGCGGTCGTACCCAACCACAAGGACGAAGAGCCCCCGCAGGAGCTGGAGAAGACCTGTGCGTGGCTCTCAGCTCACGCCCTCCCTCTGTCGGCCCTTGGGGAGCCCCGGGTCGTTCGAGACGTCCACTATCGACTGTCGTTCAGGCTGGACGACAAACCGGCGGCAGCGGATACCTACAGGCGCCGCCGTCGCGGGTTCAACACAGCGATGGAGTACGCGATTCAGGAGGGGTATCTCGACGCCAACCCGCTTGCGGGAGTGAAACGGCCGGCCTCCCCCGGGAGTGACAGGGTGGACCGTCGGGTCTTGGTCAACGAGACGCAGGGGAGGCAACTTCTCATAGCTGTCTCGTATGTCGGCTCGGTTCACCGCAATCGGGGGAGGCGCCTTGTCGCATTCTTCGGTTGCATCCTGTACGCGGCGATGCGTCCGGCGGAAGTGGTCGGGCTCCGGTTCGCAGACTGCCATCTTCCCGAGACGGGATGGGGGACCCTGACTCTCCGTGAGACGCGTCCGATCTCGGGTAAGCGCTGGACCGACTCAGGGGAGCGCCACGATAGAAGAGGGCTGAAATCACGGGAGCCTGGCGCCGATCGGCCGGTACCGATTCCTCCTGTGCTCGTGGCCATGCTCCGGGCGCACCTGAAGGAATTCGGCACTGCGAAGGACGGGCGACTCTTCCCGAATGAGCGAGGAGACTTGCTCGGCACGTCCAGCTACTGGCGGGTGTGGCAGGAAGCCCGGCCGCTGGCGCTCCCGCCGGACAAGGTGGACTCGCCCTTGGCCCGGAAGCCGTACCACCTGCGGGCCACGTGCATCACGAACTGGCTCCGCGCCGGCCTCCCCGTAGCCGAGGTGGCCCGCCGTGCGGGCAACTCCCCGGAAGTCATCCACCGCCGCTATGCGGGCGTTATCGACGACAGCGAGGAGGAAAACAACAAGAAGATCGAAAAGACCATGGGCTGGGGGTAGGGGCCTCTTCGTGTGAGTGTGCGGTCGCGTGGCCGCACACTCACTGGCGATCCAGCCATTCTGCTAGGTTCTTGAGTTTGGGAACTACTTCAGTTTCCATTCCTCGTGGAAGGTGGGCAGCTTGGAGGACATGTGATGCATAGCGTTCAGTTACGACCATGTCGCAATACGGCACCGCGAGGCTCAGTGCATCGATATCGAAGATGTCGTTCGGCTGCCATGACTTCTCGCGGTTGCGGTGGGCCGCTTCCGTGAGGGTCGTATGGACGGCGGCGCTTGGCATGCAATCCGCGAAGGCCCTGATCGACTCTCTGTCCGTGATTACTTCAGCGAAGTCTCTGTCGCGGTCGATGAGTGCTTGAGTGAGCATGTCGATGACTTCGAGAGACATGTACCGGGCCTGTACTACATCACGCAAGCGGTTCCAATACTGCGGGTCATTGTCGAGACGTATAGCTAGTTGCCGCTCAGATTCCGCTCGGTTTTCGGCGATTCTCTTAGCGACGGTCGGGTCCCACCCGTTTGCCTTGAGGTCTGGTACTTCGGCGTCAGTGGGTCCTCGCAGCACGGCGCGCTCAAGCTGTTCACGTGCATTTGCCAGCATTAGATCAAAGGCTGCTGGCCCATCTGGACACGCGGCGCGAGCCTCGTCTGTGGCATCACCGGATGCTGAGCGGATAGTCAAGCCGCCCCGCTTACCCATGGCATGACCGATGCCGTGGCCCAGCAGATGGATATCTGCAAGATGCGGTGATTCAGTGTCGAATGCGCGGTCAAGCGCTGCCTCAACCTCCAGCCGCATGATGTGTGTGCGGGAGAGCAAGGTGGTGAAGCCCGAGACCTCTTCCATCACATTGGCGACGTCGGCTCGCTGGCGGGGATCCTGAATCCCTGCCATTTCCATGTAGTGGGTGAGAGACAGGGGGAAGAGGTACTGCCCTGAACTAGCAGCATCTTGCACCGCAGTGAGCGCCGACTGGTGCGGCCCCCCAGTCCGGTGTCCCGTAGCGGCCTTGGCCAGATTGATCCAGTGGTTGAGGTCCAGATAGACGAGACGCTGTCCCGTGTGGCCTCGAACGAGGTGACCGGGCCAGGCGTATGCAGGTGCTTGCCGTCGTGCCATGGCGGCCATTCTCGCAACATCAAAGCTACGGCCGCCCCCGAATATGAGGGCTCAGCCTCTCTCCGGTGCGCGACGTAAGAAGCTCCCCGTTCGTGTGTGGCTCACACGCTCCTCACACACAAACAGTGCGCAGCAATGAGAAAGAGCGGGAGTCAGTGAGACTGACTCCCGCTCTCTCATGTCGGCATCCGCACAGGTCAGAGCTTGATTGCTGCTGTCTGACTGGCGAGTGCCCCCGGCAGGATTCGAACCTGCGCACACGGCTCCGGAGGCCGTTGCTCTATCCCCTGAGCTACGGGGGCGTGTCGGTCGCGTTGCTCGCGGCGACGGGTAGAACACTACCAGCTCCGTCGGGGTGTTCATGAACGGGTTTATCGGCGTCGTAGCCCTGTCCGGGAGGGGTCGTGGTGGTCGGTTGTGGGGACTGGTGATCTCGTTCGTTCCCCGGCGGGGCAGAAGTCGGTAAAACCCGGACGCGGTGGCCGGTCCGGACCTACTCTCGAGTTGTGCCAGGCGCGTCGGGCCGGGTGCTTGTTGTGGACGACAACAAGGTCATCCGGCAGTTGATCAGGGTCAATCTCGAGCTGGAGGGCATCGAGGTCGTGACCGCGGCTGATGGTGCCGAGTGTCTGGATGTGGTGCATCAGGTGCGGCCCGATGTGGTGACCCTTGATGTCGTTATGCCCCGACTCGATGGGCTTCGGACCGCCGCTCGGCTGCGTTCCGATCCGCGGACCCGTGATCTTCCTCTTGCCATCGTCAGCGCGTGCACGCAGCACGAGGTCGAGAGCGGTCTCGATGTCGGTGTCGACGCTTTCCTGGCCAAGCCCTTCGAGCCCGCCGAACTCGTCCGGCTCGTACGGCAGTTGATCGAGCGCAGGCATGCCGCGCACCCGGTCGAGGAGGACAGCGACGACGTCTTCGGGCGCGTCCTCGGCGCCGGCGAGACCGAGAGGGCCGGACGCACCGGAGGCTGAGCCGGTCGATCGCCCCGCCCGCCCCACTCCCGCCCGGTCCGGTTTCCCGTCCCCGTCCATATCGCGGACCTTCGCCCAAACCGACTCGCCTACCCACCCCCCTCCTCCCCTACGCTTGTCCCGTGACCCCCGTCGAGCTCTCCCGTACCGTGCTGCGCGCGGTCCGTCGCGCTGTCGACGGCGGGGAGCTGAGCGTGACCGTTCCCGGACGGGCCGTCGTCACGCCCCCAGGGCCCGGCGGCTGTGGTGACTACGCCACCAACATCGCCCTCCAGCTCGCCCGCCCCGCCGGGCAGCCGCCGGCAAAGGTCGCCGAGATCCTCCGGCCGCATCTCCTCGACACCCCCGGCGTCACCGACGTCGTGGTCACGGGACCCGGGTTCCTCAACATCAGCCTGCGCGACACCACCCCCGCCGGGCTCGTCGAGGAGATCCTGCGGCGCGGGCTCCGGTACGGGCACAGTGACCGCCCCACCGGACAGATCGTGCGGCTCCACGCCCCACACGAGGTCCGCGCCGTCGTCGTCATGGACGCCATCGCCCGCATCCTGGTCTCCCAGGGCGCCCTCGTCCGTACGTCCTCGCAAGCCCCGCCCCGGCCGGAGTGGACCGACCTCCTCGGCGCACGCGTCGACGCCTCCGACACCCCCGACGCGCCCGCCCCCTTCAACGTCGACGTGTGTCCGGTGGCCGCCCCCGCCCCCTCCGGCACCCCGGACGCACGCAACCCCCTCGACATCAACGTCCGCCCGGTGCCCGCCCCCGCCGACCCCACCCCCCTCGGCCGCGACGCCGCCCGCTGGGCCCTGCTCTATCCCGCCGCCCACGACCGGCCCCGGATCACCGACGAGCACCTGGTCCAGCGCGAGAGCAACCCTCTCTTCCGCGTCCGCTACGCCCACGCCCGCACCCGGGCTCTCAGCCGCAACGCCGCCGACCTGGGATTCGACCCCCACCCCGGGGACGTACGGCCTGGAGATCCGCACCCCGGCGAGCCGCGAGTCACTGCCGGCGTTCTCATCGCCGCCCTCGCCGACCACCCCCGGATCCTGGGCGTCGCCGCCACGGCGCATGCGCCGGACCGGCTCGCCCGCCACCTGGTCACCGTCGCCGACGCGACCCTCGCCCTTCTTCCCACGGTCCTCCCGCTCGGCGACGAGAAACCCTCGGTCGCCCACCGTTCCCGGCTCGCCCTCGCCGAGGCCGCCGGGACGGTGCTGGCCGGCGGCCTGACCCTGCTCGGCATCGACGCACCCGACCACATCTAGAGAGCCAGCCACAGACCATGAGCCGTTCCGCACACCCCGCCGGGCCCCGTCACGCCGATGTTCTCCCCGAGGGCCACTACTCCGCGCCGCCCGCCGACCTCAACACCCTCGACCCGAAGGTCTGGGCCCAGACGGTCACACGCAACGAGGACGGTGTCCTCACCGTCGGCGGCATCGCCGCCACGCAGCTCGCCGAGGAGTACGGCACTCCCGCCTACGTCATCGACGAGACCGACTTCCGCGCGCGGGCCCGCGCCTGGCGTTCCGCCTTCGGTGCCGACGCCGACGTCTTCTACGCCGGCAAGGCCTTCCTCTCCCGCGCTGTCGTCCGCTGGCTGCACGAGGAGGGGCTCAACCTCGACGTGTGCTCCGGTGGCGAGCTCGCCACCGCCCTCTCCGCCGGTATGCCCGCCGACCGCATCGCCTTCCACGGCAACAACAAGTCGAAGGAGGAGATCGAAAGGGCGATCCGCGCGGACGTCGGCCGTATCGTCCTCGACTCCTTCCAGGAGATCGTCCGCGTCGCCCACATCGCCCAGGAACTCGGCAAGCGGCAGCGCGTCCAGATCCGTGTCACCGTCGGCGTGGAAGCACACACGCACGAGTTCATCGCCACCGCCCACGAGGACCAGAAGTTCGGCATCCCGCTCGCCGGCGGGCAGGCCGCCGAAGCCGTACGGCGGGCTCTTCAGCTGGACGGCCTCGAGCTCATCGGCATCCACTCCCACATCGGGTCGCAGATCTTCGACATGTCCGGCTTCGAGGTCGCCGCCCACCGGGTCGTCGGGCTGCTGAAGGACATCCGTGACGAGCACGGCGTGGAGCTTCCCGAGATCGACCTCGGTGGTGGCCTCGGTATCGCCTACACCTCCGACGACGACCCCCGCGAGCCCCACGAGATCGCCAAGGCGCTCACCGAGATCGTCACGCGTGAGTGCGAGTCCGCCAAGCTCCGCACCCCGCGCATCTCCGTCGAGCCGGGGCGGGCCATCGTCGGCCCCACCGCGTTCACGCTCTACGAGGTCGGCACCACCAAGCCCCTCGACGGCCTTCGCACCTACGTCTCCGTCGACGGCGGCATGTCCGACAACATCCGGACCGCGCTGTACGACGCCGAGTACACCGTCGCCCTGGTCTCCCGCACCTCCGACGCCGAGCCCATGCTCGCCCGGGTCGTCGGCAAGCACTGCGAGAGCGGGGACATTGTGGTGAAGGACGCGTTCCTGCCGGCCGACATCGTGCCCGGTGACCTCATCGCCGTCCCTGCCACGGGTGCGTACTGCCGGTCCATGGCCAGCAACTACAACCATGTGCTGCGGCCGCCGGTCGTCGCGGTGAACGATGGTGAGTCCCGAGTCATCGTCCGCCGTGAGACGGAGGAGGACCTGCTGCGTCTCGACGTCGGGTGAGCCCTCGTCGGCGGGTGGAAGATCTCCTGTCTTCCACCCCCGTACAAATGAAATAGATGTCTCACGATCCGGACGAAGGGTAGAAACTCCCGTCCGGTGAGTGAGACTGGTCCAACCGTAGACGGTATGAGGAAACGAGGTCGGATGATGCGTACGCGTCCGCTGAAGGTGGCGCTGCTGGGCTGTGGGGTTGTCGGCTCAGAGGTGGCGCGCATCATGACGACGCACGCCGACGACCTCGCCGCGCGCATCGGCGCCCCCGTCGAGCTCGCCGGGGTCGCCGTGCGACGGCCCTCCAAGGTGCGCGAAGGCATCCCGGCCGAGCTCGTGACCACCGACGCCACCGCCCTCGTCAAACGCGGGGACATCGACGTCGTCGTGGAGGTCATCGGCGGCATCGAGCCCGCGCGCTCCCTCATCACCACGGCCTTCGAGCACGGCGCCTCCGTCGTCTCCGCCAACAAGGCGCTCCTCGCCCAGGACGGCGCCGCCCTGCACGCCGCCGCCGAGGAGCACGACGCGGACCTCTACTACGAGGCCGCCGTCGCCGGTGCCATCCCGCTGATCCGGCCGCTGCGCGAGTCCCTCGCCGGCGACAAGGTCAACCGCGTGCTCGGCATCGTCAACGGCACGACCAACTTCATCCTCGACAAGATGGACTCCACCGGCGCCGGTTACCAGGAGGCCCTCGACGAGGCCACCGCGCTGGGGTACGCCGAGGCCGACCCCACCGCCGACGTCGAGGGCTTCGACGCCGCCGCCAAGGCCGCCATCCTCGCCGGTATCGCCTTCCACACGCGCGTGCGTCTCGACGACGTCTACCGCGAGGGGATGGCCGAGGTCACCGCCTCCGACTTCGCCTCCGCGAAGAACATGGGCTGCACCATCAAGCTGCTCGCGATCTGCGAGCGGGCCGGGGACGGCGGGTCCGTCACCGCGCGCGTGCATCCCGCGATGATCCCGCTGACCCATCCGCTGGCCTCCGTGCGCGGCGCCTACAACGCCGTCTTCGTCGAGTCGGACGCGGCCGGTCAGCTCATGTTCTACGGCCCCGGCGCCGGTGGTGCTCCCACCGCCTCGGCCGTGCTCGGCGACTTGGTCGCCGTCTGCCGGAACCGGCTCAATGGTGCGACCGGTCCCGGCGAGTCCGCGTACGCCGCCCTTCCCGTGTCGGGCATGGGCGAGGTCTTCACGCGGTACCACATCAGCCTTGACGTGGCGGACAAACCGGGTGTTCTCGCCCAGGTGGCCACTGTGTTCGCCGAGCACGGGGTGTCCATCGATACGGTTCGCCAACAGGGCAAGGACGGCGAGGCTTCCCTCGTCGTCGTGACCCACCGCGCGTCCGACGCCGCCCTGGGCGGGACCGTCGAGGCGTTGCGCAAGCTCGACACCGTGCGCGGTGTCGCCAGCATCATGCGGGTTGAAGGAGAGTAACCAGCAATGACCCACCAGTGGCGCGGAATCATCGAGGAGTACCGGGACCGGCTGCCCGTCTCCGACAGCACGCCGGTCGTGACGCTCCGCGAGGGCGGCACGCCCCTCGTGCCCGCGCAGGTGCTCTCCGAGCGCACGGGCTGCGAGGTCCACCTCAAGGTGGAGGGTGCGAACCCAACGGGGTCCTTCAAGGACCGCGGTATGACCATGGCCATCTCCCGGGCCAAGGAGGAGGGTGCGAAGGCGGTCATCTGCGCCTCCACCGGCAACACCTCCGCTTCCGCCGCCGCGTACGCGGTGCGCGCCGGCATGGTCTGCGCCGTACTGGTCCCGCAGGGAAAGATCGCGCTCGGCAAGATGGGTCAGGCGCTCATCCACGGTGCGAAGATCCTCCAGGTCGACGGCAACTTCGACGACTGCCTCACCCTCGCCCGCGCCCTGAGCGACAACTACCCCGTGGCGCTGGTCAATTCGGTCAACCCGGTGCGTATCGAGGGCCAGAAGACCGCCGCCTTCGAGATCGTGGACATGCTCGGCGACGCACCCGACATCCACGTCCTCCCGGTCGGCAACGCGGGCAACATCACCGCGTACTGGAAGGGCTACAAGGAGTACGCCGCCGACGGCATCGCCGCGAAGACCCCCCGCATGTGGGGCTTCCAGGCCTCCGGCAGCGCCCCGATCGTGCGCGGCGAGGTCGTCAAGGACCCGTCGACGATCGCCACCGCCATCCGCATCGGCAATCCGGCCTCCTGGAACTACGCCCTGGCGGCGCGGGACGAGTCCGGCGGCCTCATCGACGAGGTGACGGACCGTGAGATCCTGCGCGCCTACCGCCTGTTGGCCGCGCAGGAGGGCGTCTTCGTGGAGCCCGCCTCCGCCGCGTCCGTCGCCGGTCTGCTGAAGGCAGCCGAGCAGGGACTGGTCGACCCGGGCCAGAAGATCGTGTGCACCGTCACCGGCAACGGCCTCAAGGACCCCGACTGGGCCGTCGCCGGCGCCCCGCAGCCGGTCACCGTCCCGGTCGACGCGGCGACGGCGGCCGAGCGCCTCGGCCTCGTATAAGAGACATCCCTGGAGCGACATCCCCAAGGGGGTGCACAGAGGGCTTACGACACGCATCGTGCGCCTCCTGTGCGCCCTATGTCGCCACAGAACCTTCCTTCGATAGGCTGTACTGAACCCGCCCGCCGCATATGCCCCCGCGCATGGCCGGGAGTCGTGTCATCTCCGCGACCCGAGGGTTTCCAGGTACGTATCGAATGTCTTCGACAATCACGCAGCTCAAGGAGAGTCATCGAGCGATGGCCGGTCCAGCGTTCCGCGCCGCCGCCGTCCGGGTGCGCGTCCCCGCCACCAGCGCCAACCTCGGCCCGGGCTTCGACGCCCTCGGCCTGTCGCTGGGGCTCTACGACGACGTCGTCGTCCGGGTGGCCGACTCCGGGCTGCACATCGACATCGCGGGTGAGGGCAGCGAGACCCTCCCGCGCGACGAGAAGCACCTTCTCGTACGGTCCCTGCGCACCGCCTTCGACCTGCTCGGCGGACAGCCGCGCGGCCTCGAGATCGTGTGCGCCAACCGCATCCCGCACGGTCGTGGCCTGGGCTCCTCCTCGGCCGCCATCTGCGCGGGCATCGTCGCCGCGCGTGCCGTGACCATAGGCGGCGAGTCCAAGCTCGACGACACCGCGCTCCTCGAGCTCGCGACCGAGATCGAGGGTCACCCCGACAATGTCGCGGCGTGTCTGCTCGGCGGTTTCACGCTCTCCTGGATGGAGGCGGGTGCCGCGCGGGCGATCAGGATGGAGCCCGATCGTTCCGTCGTTCCGGTGGTTTTCGTGCCCGGGAAGCCGGTCCTCACCGAGACCGCGCGCGGACTGCTGCCGCGCACCGTGCCGCACGTCGACGCCGCCGCCAACGCGGGCCGCGCCGCGCTGCTCGTCGAGGCCCTCACCCGGCGCCCCGAGTTGCTGCTGCCCGCGACCGAGGACCGGCTGCACCAGGAATACCGGGCTCCGGCCATGCCGGAAAGTGCCGCGCTCGTGGAGCGATTGAGGGCGGACGGAGTTCCGGCCGTGATTTCCGGAGCGGGCCCCACCGTTCTCGCGCTGGCCGATGAGGACAGCGCGGACAAGGTGGCCCATCTGGCAGGCGAGGGCTGGGCCGCCAACCGGCTCGAACTCGATGGTCAGGGGGCGATTGTGCTGCCGCTCGCTGCCACCAGTGACATCTGAATACCGGCGATTGCCGGATTTGGAGAGGGGGAATGTTTGTTGGATCCGGTAGTGTTAACCTCAAGTCTGCACCCGACCCCACCATGGCGAGGTGCTTCACGTCCCCGTCCGGGACAGACATTCTTCCGGGAGCCTCCCAAGCCGCACTGTGCTTCGTACGACGTACGCGGGCTGTACCTCGTACGCGGGCACTGAGCGACTTGCCGGGCACGCTCCGGAACCGGTGCGACCGAGCCATGTGACACAGACCGTCGGTGTCACTGCTCTGGGAAGCGCCATCACCAGATTCCTCCGCCGCCCAGGCGGACAACCGCCCCGGCACGGTCCACAAGGATGGGACCGCCGTCGGACAGCACAAACGGTCGCCGAGCCAGACAGGCCGACGTCCGCTCCAGGGAAGGACCCTTCGTGAGCGACACCACCGATCTGATGGGCGCACGTGTCGAGGAGACCGCTGCCGCGCCCTCCACGGACGCCTCCGCGCCTGCCACCGGTGCCGGCTCCCGGCGGCGCCGCGGTACCGGCCTCGACGGCATGGTGCTGGCCGAGCTGCAGCAGGTCGCATCCGGCCTCGGCATCAGGGGCACCGCGCGTATGCGCAAGAGCCAGCTGATCGAGGTCATCAAGGAGGCACAGGCCGGCGGTGGTGCCGCCCCGGCCAAGGCCGCGTCATCCCCCGCCGGGGACGCCGCCGAGACCAAGCCCAAGCGCCGTGCCACCTCCAAGGCCCGTACCGGCGAAGCCGCCGAGAAGAAGGCGGAGAAGGCGGCCGAGGCCCCCGCCGAGAAGGCCGTGGCCCAGCAGCAGATCGAGATTCCCGGCCAGCCCGCTGGGGACCCCTCCCGCGATGGGGGTGCCGCCCGCGCGAGCGCAGCCGAGCGTGGGGGAGACGACGCTCCCGCGGAGCGCCGTCGTCGTCGTGCCACGGCCGACGCCGGCAGCCCCGAGACGGTGGTCGCCGAGGCGAAGAGCGAGCCGAAGGCCGAGACGCCCGCGCAGACGCAGGGCGACGCCGGTGACGCGGATGGCCGTCAGGGCCGTCGCGACCGCCGGGACCGTGCCGACCGCGGTGACCGTGCCGAGCGCGGTGACCGTGAGCGGGGCGGCCGGGACCGCGACCGCCGCGGCAAGGGCGACGACCAGCAGGGCGGCCAGCGCGACCAGCAGGGCGGCCAGCGCGGCCAGCAGCAGAGCCAGCAGCAGGGCGGCGGTCGTCAGGACCGCCAGGACCGCAACGCCGGCCCGCAGGACGACGACGACTTCGACGGCGGCCGCCGTGGCCGTCGCGGCCGTTACCGGGACCGTCGTGGCCGTCGTGGCCGTGACGAGATGGGTGGCGCCGCCGAGCCGCAGGTCGCCGACGACGACGTCCTGATCCCCGTCGCGGGCATCCTGGACATCCTCGACAACTACGCTTTCATCCGTACGTCGGGCTACCTCCCGGGTCCCAACGACGTGTACGTCTCCCTCGCCCAGGTCCGCAAGAACGGCCTGCGCAAGGGCGACCACGTCACCGGTGCGGTCCGTCAGCCGAAGGACGGCGAGCGTCGCGAGAAGTTCAACGCGCTGGTCCGGCTGGACTCCGTCAACGGCATGGCGCCCGAATCCGGGCGCGGGCGGCCGGAGTTCAACAAGCTGACGCCGCTGTACCCGCAGGACCGCCTCCGTCTGGAGACGGACCCGGGCATCCTCACGACCCGCATCATCGACCTCGTCGCGCCGATCGGTAAGGGCCAGCGCGGTCTGATCGTGGCCCCGCCGAAGACCGGCAAGACCATGATCATGCAGGCGATCGCCAACGCGATCACGCACAACAACCCCGAGTGCCACCTGATGGTCGTCCTGGTCGACGAGCGTCCGGAAGAGGTCACCGACATGCAGCGGTCGGTCAAGGGCGAGGTCATCTCCTCGACCTTCGACCGCCCGGCCGAGGACCACACCACGGTCGCCGAGCTCGCCATCGAGCGCGCCAAGCGTCTGGTGGAGCTGGGTCACGACGTCGTCGTGCTGCTCGACTCGATCACGCGTCTGGGCCGTGCGTACAACCTCGCCGCGCCCGCCTCCGGCCGCATCCTGTCCGGTGGTGTCGACTCGACCGCCCTGTACCCGCCGAAGCGCTTCTTCGGTGCGGCCCGCAACATCGAGGACGGCGGCTCGCTGACCATCCTCGCCACCGCGCTGGTGGACACCGGGTCCCGCATGGACGAGGTCATCTTCGAGGAGTTCAAGGGCACCGGCAACGCCGAGCTCAAGCTCGACCGCAAGCTCGCCGACAAGCGCATCTTCCCGGCGGTGGACGTGGACGCGTCCGGTACCCGTAAGGAAGAGATCCTGCTCGCTCCCGACGAGCTCGGGATCGTCTGGAAGCTGCGCCGGGTGCTGCACGCGCTCGACCAGCAGCAGGCGGTCGAACTGCTCCTCGACAAGATGAAGCAGACGAAGTCGAACGCCGAGTTCCTGATGCAGATCCAGAAGACGACGCCGACCCCCGGTAACGGCGACTGACGTAAGTCTTCGTTAAGAGGGCCACCCTTGTTGCAAGGGTGGCCCTCTTCGCTGTCTGTGGCTCGGTGTACGATCGCGCTCTTCGGTCACTTTTTCGACCCTTGAACTTCTGATCCCGAGGGGGGACTTGAGTGGGTACAGCCATGTCCGGAGCCGGTCGCCACAGACGTCGGATGCGGATCGCCCTGCCCATCGGCGCGGCCGGTGTGGCAGCCGCTGTCGCCGCCGCGCTGCTGACCACGTCGGCCGGTGCCGCGACCACACTTCCGAAGCCGACGGTCAAGCCCGCCATCAGCACGGTGTCGCAGGCCGAGCTGGAGAAGCGCGTGGCCGGCGCGGTCGCCGGTGACGACACCGCGGGGGAGAACACCAGCAAGTCGTCGCTGAGTTCGAGCAGCGGCACCGTCGACGCGAAGATCATCGGCGGCTCCACCACGACCATCACCTCGGCACCGTGGATGGCCCAGCTCTGGTACTACGACGACACCACCGACACCGGCTTCTTCTGCGGTGGCACCGTCGTCTCGCCCACGAAGATCCTCACCGCCGCGCACTGCGCCAAGGGCTACGACTGGGCCAAGTACGGCGCGATCGTGACCGGTGCCACGCAGCTGCCCGACGACGCGGGCAACACCACCGGCGCGGTCTCCGGTGTGGTCCGTCAGTGGACCCACCCGTCGTACAGCTCGCGGACCATCGACAACGACATCGCCGTCCTCACCCTGGCGACCCCGACCAAGTCGACGCCGATCCGTATGACGACGTCCACGGACACCGCCTCGTACGCCGCCGGCACCAGCGCCAAGGTCTACGGCTGGGGCCGCACCAGCTCCACCACCCAGGACGTCTCCGACACCCTGAAGACGGCCACGCTGCCGATCCAGTCGGACAGCACCTGCGCCGGCTACTACGGCACCGACTTCGTCAAGGGCCACATGGTCTGCGCGGGCAAGCCCGCCAGTGGCAGCGACGCCGGTACGACGTCCGCCTGCAACGGTGACTCCGGCGGCCCGCTGGTGGTCAACGGTCGCATCGTGGGTGTCGTCTCCTGGGGGGTCGTGGACTGCGTCGAGAAGGGCGCGTACAGCGTCTTCTCGAAGGTCAAGACGTACCTCGGTGCCGCCTACGCCCAGGTCGACGACGCCAACATGAGCTACACCGACGCCAAGGCCGACCTCTTCGTGCGCAACGCGTCCACGAAGACGGGCTATGAGAAGGACTCCAAGGGCACGTCCTTCGGAGCCCGGCAGGGCCTCGGCGACTGGGGCGGCGTCAACCTCGTCACCCAGACGGACTTCGACCGGGACAGCGTCCAGGACCTGGTGTACCGCCGCAGCGACAACGGCGACGTCTACTGGACGCACTACGACTGGTCCGCCCAGGACTGGGCGACCAAGCAGATCTTCGACAACTGGAAGACCCGCACCCGCATCATCACCCCGGGCGACCTGACCGGCGACTACAAGCCCGACCTGGTCTCCGTGGACTCCGCCGGCAAGGCGTGGCTCTACCCGGGCAAGGGCGACGGCACCTTCTCGGCCCGTGTGCAGATCGGCACCGGCACCGGCTGGAACGCGTACAACATGGTCCGCGGCAAGGGCGACTTCAACGGGGACGGCAAGGCCGACCTGCTCGCGCGCAACAAGAGCACCGGTGCCATCTACCTCTACAAGGGCACCGGCAAGGCCTCCAGCCCCTTCTCCGCCCGCGTGAAGGTGCGCACCTGGAGCAACACGACGTACAACGCCTTCGACGCCATCGGTGACATGACCGGCGACGGCAAGGCCGACTTCCTGGCCCGTACGCCCGGCGGCACCCTGTACCTGTACAAGGGCACCGGCAAGGCCACCAGCGAGATCTTCGCCACAAGGATCTCGGTCGGTACCGATTTCAAGCAGTACGACATCTTCGGATGAAATAGCAGGTGAGCGCGGTCCACCCGCGTTCAACGACTACGCACTGTGCCCACCCTTCCACGGGGTGGGCACAGTGCGTTGTGCAACCCTTTCTCCGGTTTACCCGTCTGACCGGACGGAGCGACCATGGTGATGTTCGGGTCGTAACGACCACGTCTGACCCTGAAAACAGGGGGTAACCGACCGGACGAGAATGAGGAGCACATGTCTGCCGAGAGCACGCCGGAACCCGGCATACCCGGGGAGTCCGGCACCACGGGCCCGCGCCACCGCGCCAAGGGCCGCCGCCGCAATTCCCGCGGCCAGCGCAAGGGCCTGCTGATAGCGACCTGGACCGCCGCGGGCATCGTCGTGCTGGGCGGCACGGGCGCCGGCTATCTGTACTTCAAGCTCAACGGCAACATCAAGAGCGTCGACATCGACCAGGCACTCGGCACCGACCGGCCCACGAAGGTCGACAACGGCTCCGAGAACATCCTCGTGCTCGGCTCCGACACCCGGTCCGGCTCCAACAAGAAGCTGGGCGGCGGCGCCGACGACGGCAGCGCCCGCTCCGACACTGCGATGATCGTGCACGTCTACGAGGGCCACAAGAAGGCCAGCGTGGTCTCCATCCCCCGCGACACCCTCGTCGACCGCCCCGAGTGCACCGACTCCGACGGCACCGAGCACGACGCCGCGACCAACGCGATGTTCAACTCCGCGTACTCCACAGGCGGCGCCTCCTGCGCCGTGAAGACCGTCGAGTCGCTCACCGACATCCGCATGGACCACTATCTGGAGGTCGACTTCTCCGGCTTCCAGAAGCTCATCGACGAGCTCGGCGGCGTCGAGGTCACCACCACGAAGAACATCACCGACCCCGACAGCCACCTCGACCTGAAGGCCGGCACGCACACGCTCACCGGCAAGCAGGCACTCGGCCTGGTCCGCACCCGGCACGGCGTCGGCGACGGCTCCGACCTCGGGCGCATCCAGCTCCAGCAGGCGTTCATCAAGGCCCTGATCAACCAGATCAAGACCGTCGGCCTCTTCGACAGCCCGAAGAAGCTCTACAACCTCGCCGACACCGCGACCAACGCCGTGACGACCGACACCGGCCTCGGCTCGGTCAACAAGCTCATGTCCTTCGCGAACGGCCTCAAGGGCATCAGCTCCAAGAACATGACCATGGTCACCATGCCGGTCCAGTACGACCCGCAGGACGGCAACCGGGTGCTGGTGGACGAGGACAAGGCGAAGCTGGTCTGGAAGGCCCTGGAGAACGACCGGGCGATCCCGAAGAGCGCCACCAAGGGCACCGCCACCGGCAAGGCCAAGGGCGTCGTCACCTCCTCGTAGGCCCGTGCACGACCCCCCGCCGGGCCGCTGGGAATAGATCGCCACGCCTCCCGGTTTTGGGGGATGCGGCCAGTGCTGGCAGACTGGTACGTCGGCCCCGGTTCACGCCCCCGCAACCCGCGGACGGCGACCCGGTGCCCTCCCGAAACTAGGAGACACCTTGAAGCGCGAGATCCACCCCGAGTACGTCGAGACGCAGGTCAGCTGCACCTGTGGCGCGTCGTTCACCACCCGTAGCACGATCCAGAGCGGCGCCATCCGCGCCGAGGTCTGCTCCGAGTGCCACCCGTTCTACACGGGCAAGCAGAAGATCCTCGACACCGGTGGCCGTGTGGCCCGCTTCGAGGCCCGCTTCGGCAAGGCTGCTGCCAAGAAGTAGCGAGCCACCAGCGCCGGTCCACGCCGCACTCCTCGGAGTGCGCCGGGACCGGCGTTTTTGGTCGCCCGCCACCCCCCTTCACCGCAGTATCAGGAGTCCAAGATGTTCGAGGCCGTCGAGGAGCTCGTCGGTGAGCACGCCGACCTGGAGAAGAAGCTCGCCGACCCGTCGGTCCACTCCGACCAGGCCAACGCGCGCAAGCTGAACAAGCGCTACGCCGAGCTCACCCCGATCGTCGCCACGTACCGCTCCTGGAAGCAGACCGGCGACGACATCGAGACCGGGCGCGAGTACGCCGCCGCCGACCCCGACTTCGCGGCCGAGGTCAAGGAGCTGGAGAAGCAGCGCGAGGAGCTGACGGAGAAGCTGCGCCTTCTCCTCGTTCCGCGCGACCCCAACGACGACAAGGACGTCATCCTCGAGGTCAAGGCCGGCGCCGGCGGCGACGAGTCAGCCCTGTTCGCCGGCGACCTGCTGCGCATGTACCTGCGCTACGCCGAGCGGGTCGGCTGGAAGACCGAGATCATCGACGCCACCGAGTCCGAACTGGGCGGCTACAAGGACGTCCAGGTCGCCGTGAAGACCAAGGGCGGCCAGGGTGCCACCGAGCCCGGACAGGGCGTCTGGGCCCGGCTCAAGTACGAGGGCGGCGTGCACCGCGTGCAGCGGGTGCCGGCGACCGAGTCCCAGGGCCGTATCCACACCTCCGCGGCCGGTGTCCTCGTGACCCCCGAGGCCGAGGAGGTCGACGTCGAGATCAACCCGAACGACCTCCGCATCGACGTCTACCGCTCCTCCGGCCCCGGCGGCCAGTCCGTCAACACGACCGACTCCGCCGTGCGCATCACGCACATTCCCACCGGAGTCGTCGCCTCCTGCCAGAACGAGAAGAGCCAGCTGCAGAACAAGGAGCAGGCGATGCGTATCCTGCGCTCCAGGCTGCTCGCGGCAGCCGTGGAGGAAGCGGAGCGGGAAGCCGCGGACGCCCGCCGCAGCCAGGTCCGCACCGTCGACCGCTCCGAGAAGATCCGCACGTACAACTTCCCGGAGAACCGCCTCTCGGACCACCGCGTCGGCTTCAAGTCGTACAACCTGGACCAGGTCCTGGACGGCGACCTCGACGCGGTGATCCAGGCCTGCGTCGACGCGGACTCGGCGGCCAAGCTGGCGGCCGCGTAAAGAGGTACCTACGCACGACCGAGTACGACACGGAGGACTTGCGTGAACCTGCTGCTCGCAGAGGTGGCCCAGGCCACCCAGCGGCTGGCCGACGCCGGCGTGCCCTCGCCGCGCAACGACGCGGAGGAGCTCGCCGCGTTCGTGCACGGCGTGAAGCGGGGCGCGCTGCACTCCGTGAAGGACTCGGACTTCGACGCCCGGTACTGGGAGGTCATCGCCCGCCGTGAGCAGCGTGAGCCGCTCCAGCACATCACCGGACGGGCCTTCTTCCGCTACCTGGAACTCCAGGTCGGTCCCGGGGTCTTCGTGCCCCGGCCCGAGACCGAGTCCGTGGTCGGGTGGGCGATAGACGCCGTACGCGCCATGGACGTCGTGGAGCCGTGCATCGTCGATCTGTGCACCGGCTCCGGCGCCATCGCGCTCGCCCTCGCCCAGGAGGTCCCGCGCTCCCGGGTGCATGCCGTGGAGCTGTCCGAGGACGCCCTCCGGTGGACGCGCAAGAACACGGAGGGGTCCAGGGTCGACCTGCGTCAGGGCAACGCCCTGGACGCCTTCCCGGACCTCGACGGCCACGTCGATCTGGTCATCTCCAACCCGCCCTACATCCCGCTGACCGAGTGGGAGTACGTCGCTCCCGAGGCGCGGGACTACGATCCCGAACTCGCCCTGTTCTCAGGGGAGGACGGCCTCGAACTCATCCGCGGTCTGGAACGGACCGCACACCGGCTCCTGCGCCCGGGCGGCGTCGTCGTCATCGAGCACGCCGACACCCAGGGCGGCCAGGTGCCGTGGATCTTCACCGAGGAGCGCGGCTGGGCCGACGCGGCCGACCACCCGGACCTCAACAACCGTCCCCGGTTCGCCACGGCCCGCAAGGCGATGCCGTGAGCCCCACCCCCCAGTCTTCAGAGCAGTACGTGTACGAGGAGGCCCGCTAAATGGCACGGCGATACGACACCAACGACGCGACCGACCGCTCGACCGGTCTGCGCGAAGCCGCGTCCGCCGTCCGCCGTGGCGAGCTCGTGGTCCTCCCGACCGACACGGTGTACGGCATCGGTGCCGACGCGTTCTCCTCGGAAGCGGTGCACGACCTGCTGGAGGCCAAGGGCCGGGGCCGCAACATGCCCACGCCCGTCCTCATCGGCTCCCCGAACACCCTGCACGGCCTCGTCACGGACTTCTCCGAGCTGGCCTGGGAGCTCGTCGACGCGTTCTGGCCGGGCGCGCTGACGCTCGTCGCCAAGCACCAGCCGTCGCTCCAGTGGGACCTGGGGGACACGAGGGGCACGGTCGCCGTCCGTATGCCGCTGCACCCCGTGGCCATCGAGCTGCTGACCGAGGTCGGCCCGATGGCGGTGTCCTCGGCGAACCTGACGGGCCACCCGGCGCCGGAGGACTGCGACGCGGCCCAGGAGATGCTCGGCGACTCGGTCTCCGTGTACCTCGACGGCGGTCCGACCCCGGGCATCGTCCCCTCCTCGATCGTCGACGTCACCCGCGAGGTGCCGCTGCTGCTGCGTGCGGGCGCGATCTCCGCGGAGGAGCTCAGGAAGGTCGTACCCGACCTCGAGGTGGCGAATTGACGGCCCCTGACGCGGGGCGTGGCATATGGGACCCGGAGGAGACGCGGACCTTCACAGGGCTCCCGCGTGACACCTTCCGCATCCTCCACGTCAGCACCGGCAACGTGTGCCGCTCGCCGATCACCGAGCGGCTGACCCGGCATGCCCTGGCGGACCGGCTCGGCGACCCGCTGTGGGGCGGGCTCGTCGTGGAGAGCGCGGGGACCTGGGGCCATGAGGGCGCGCCCATGGAGGCCAACGCGGAGACCGTGCTGGCCGACTTCGGCGCGGACGCGACCGGCTTCACGGGCCGCGAACTCCTCGACGAGCACGTCATCATGGCCGACCTGGTCCTCACCGCCACCCGCGACCACCGTCAGCAGGTCATCTCGATGGGCCACTCGGCGGGTCTGCGCACCTTCACCCTGAAGGAGTTCACCCGCCTGGTCCGCGCGATAGACCCGACCACGCTGCCTCCCCTGGAGGACGGCGTGGTGGCCCGCGCCCGCGCCCTGGTCCGTGCCGCGGCGGCTCTACGCGGGTGGCTCCTGGCCCCGACGGCAGAGGCGGACGAGGTGTACGACCCGTACGGCGCCCCGCTCCCGTTCTTCCGGTCGATCGGGGACGAGATACATCAGGCGGTGGATCCTGTGGTCACTGCGCTCACCGGAGTAGCTGCCAGGACGTGACGACCGAGCACCTCACCGGTCCCGGGCCTACATTGGACGTACGTCACCGTCGACGCCCCGGAGTCCACCATGTCGGTCACCCATGCCCCCGAGACCGCCGACATCCTGCGGCGGCAGGATCCCGAGCTGGCCGAGATCCTGCTCGGTGAGCTCGCGCGCCAGTCGACGTCGTTGCAGCTGATCGCCGCCGAGAACTTCAGCTCGCCGGCCGTGCTGGCCGCGATGGGGTCGCCGCTGGCGAACAAGTACGCCGAGGGATACCCCGGTGCCCGGCACCACGGCGGCTGCGAGATCGTCGACGTCGCCGAGCGGATCGCCGTGGACCGCGCCAAGGCCCTCTTCGGCGCCGAACACGCCAACGTGCAGGCCCATTCGGGGTCGTCGGCCGTGCTGGCCGCCTACGCCGCACTCCTGCGCCCCGGCGACACCGTCCTCGCCCTCGGCCTGCCCTACGGCGGTCACCTCACCCACGGTTCGCCCGCCAACTTCTCCGGCCGCTGGTTCGACTTCGTGCCCTACGGCGTCGACGCGGAGACCGGGCTCATCGACTACGACCAGGTCCGCACGCTCGCCCGTCAGCACCGGCCCAAGGCCATCGTGTGCGGCTCCATCGCCTACCCCCGGCACATCGACCACGCCTTCTTCCGCGAGGTCGCCGACGAGGTCGGGGCGTATCTCATCGCCGACGCCGCCCACCCCATCGGGCTCGTCGCCGGGGGAGCGGCGCCCAGTCCGGTGCCGTACGCCGACGTCGTCTGCGCCACCACGCACAAGGTGCTGCGCGGACCCCGCGGCGGCATGATCCTGTGCGGCGCCGATCTGGCCGAGCGGGTCGACCGGGCCGTCTTCCCGTTCACGCAGGGCGGCGCGCAGATGCACACCATCGCCGCCAAGGCCGTCGCGTTCGGCGAGGCGGCAACACCGGCCTTCGCGGCGTACGCCCATCAGGTGGTCGCCAATGCGAGGGTTCTCGCGGCGGGGCTGGCCGCCGAGGGGCTCGTCGTCACCACGGGCGGGACCGACACCCATCTGGTGACCGTCGATCCGGCACCGCTCGGCGTCGACGGACGGACCGCGAAGGGCCGGCTCATGGCGGCCGGCATGGTGCTCGACTGCTGTGCGCTGCCGCACGCGGACGCCCGCGGCCTGCGCCTGGGAACGGCGGCCGTGACCACCCAGGGCATGGGGGAGGCGCAGATGGCGCGGATCGCCGTACTGCTCGCGGGCGTGCTCAGAGGTGAGGCCGAGACGCAGAAGGCACGTGAAGAAGTCCGGGATCTGGTCGGGGGATTTCCGCCGTATCCGGCCTGAGCGGGGGTACGCGTTCCGAGGTGCACAGCCACTCGTGCAACCATCGTCGCTACCCGAAAGTCCCCATCCATATGCGTCCATCGCTAGGGTGTGGGGCTGAGATGGCCAGCGAGACCTGTGGGGAAGCCCGTGCGTGAATACCTGCTGACGCTCTGCATCACGGCCGCGGTGACGTATCTGCTGACAGGGCCGGTACGTAAGTTCGCGATCGTGGCCGGGGCGATGCCGGAGATCAGGGCCCGTGACGTGCACCGGGAACCGACTCCGCGGCTCGGCGGTATCGCCATGTTCTTCGGCCTGTGCGCGGGCCTGCTGGTGGCCGACCACCTCACCAACCTCAGCCAGGTCTTCGACAAGTCGAACGAGCCCAGAGCGCTGCTCAGCGGCGCCGCGCTGATCTGGCTGATCGGCGTCCTGGACGACAAGTTCGAGATCGACGCCCTGATCAAGCTGGGCGGCCAGATGATCGCCGCCGGCGTCATGGTCATGCAGGGTCTGACGATCCTGTGGCTGCCGATCCCGACGGTGGGCAATGTCGCGCTGACCCAGTGGCAGGGCACCCTGCTGACGGTGGCGCTCGTCGTCATCACCATCAACGCGGTCAACTTCGTCGACGGCCTCGACGGCCTCGCGGCGGGCATGGTGTGCATCGCGTCGGCGGCGTTCTTCCTCTACGCCTACCGCGTCTGGGTGTCGTACGGCATCGAGGCCGCCGCCCCGGCCACGCTGTTCTCGGCGATCCTGATGGGCATGTGCCTGGGCTTCCTGCCGCACAACATGCATCCCGCGCGGATCTTCATGGGCGACTCCGGCTCGATGCTGATCGGTCTGGTGCTGGCCGCGGGCGCGATCTCCATCACCGGTCAGGTCGACCCCGACGCGTTGAAGCTGTTCGCCGGGTCCGAGAAGGCGGCCGTGCACCAGACGGTGCCGGTGTACATCCCGCTGCTGCTGCCGCTGACCATCATCGCGATCCCGGCGGCCGACCTGATCCTGGCGATCGTGCGCCGCACCTGGCGCGGTCAGTCGCCGTTCGCCGCCGACCGCGGGCATCTGCACCACCGGCTCCTGGAGATCGGGCACTCGCACAGCCGCGCGGTGCTGATCATGTACTTCTGGTCGGCGCTGATCGCGTTCGGCGCGCTCGCTTACTCCGTGAACTCCGCGTCCATGTGGATCGTCCTGAGCGTGGTGTTCCTCTCCGCGATCGGCCTGCTGCTCCTGCTGCTGCCGCGCTTCACGCCGCGTGCCCCGAGGTGGGCGCAGGCCTTCCTGCCGCCGCGCTACCGCCGTCGCAGGGCCGTTGCGGAATCCGCGCCGGTCGCCGAACCGGCCGCCGCGGCAGTGGAGTCGGAGGAGGACGAAGAGCGCACTCCGGTCGCCGTCGGGGTCTCCGGCGTCAACGGGGCGACCGCCCTTGGCGCTCGTTCGCGCTTCCTGGACAGACGGAAAGCCGGAACGTCGCGCTGAGGCGGCAAGGTAAGAATCTGACGAGAGCATTGCCAAGTCGTGGGAGTGGGTTGGGGGTGCAAAGCGCCCCAATACCAGACAAACGGGCGGCGTTTTTGCACAGACGCGCACTCTCACTCTCATGTGTGACACCGAGCACACCAGCCAGGTAAAGACCTCATCAAATAGTTTGTGATACGGTTCACGAGAACCCCGGGTAGAGCCGAAGGACCGTAGTGCGACGGTCCGTTGGTGTGAGGTCCACCCTCGGCCCGGGACTACGCTCGTCCATGACGACACCCCTTCCCCCACCGTGAAAGCGGAGTTGCCGCCATGCCGTCCAACGACGTCCGGACCCTGCTCCAGGCTGCTGTGCCCACAGTCGCCGCCGGAGCTGTTGCTGTCGTCGTCAGTGGAGTGGTCGCCGGCGGCAAGGGAGCGATCGGGGCTGCAGTCGCGACACTGCTCGTGATTCTGTTCATGGGGCTCGGGTTCTACGTCCTGCAGCGCACTGCCAAAACGCTTCCGCATCTGTTCCAGATGATGGGGCTGATGCTGTACGCGGCGCAGATCCTGCTGCTGTTCATCTTCCTGTCCATGTTCAAGGACACCACCTTGTTCAACCCCCGTGCCTTCGCGATCACGCTCCTCGCCGGCACGCTCGTGTGGATCGCCGCGCAGACGCGCGCCCACATGAAGGCCAAGATCCTCTACGTCGAACCTGATTCGGGTGACAAGCCCGAAAAGACAGGGCACTCGTCGTGAGAGGTAGGGCGGGGATAAGGGCGCTCGGGAGACCCTGCTATCGTCCGGTGCCAACTGCGGCATCGCGGGCGCGGGCATCTGAGCTGACGCCTGCTCAATCGCGAGGCGAGATGCCCCCCAGCCGCTCTCACATCCGTAACACCAGTCCAGTGCCGATCCGCGGCTGCGCGCCGCGCCGACACAACGAGGTAGCCGTACCCATGCGTCACGCCGAAGGAGCCCGTGGTGAGTGCTGACCAGACCCAGCTCGCCTTTGACTGGAGTTGTCGGATCATGTCCGACAACGGGTGTGGCTTCCCGGCTCCGGGCCTGCACTCGTTCCTGTTCAAGCCGATCGCTACGGTCGGCGGGTTCGAGTTCAACAAGGTGATGCTGCTCGCGCTCATCACCACGCTTCTGGTCATCAGCTTCTTCTGGGCCGCCTTCGGCAAGGCCAAGGTGGTACCGGGCAAGCTCCAGATGGTCGGCGAGGCCGGCTACGACTTCGTGCGCCGCGGCATCGTCTACGAGACGCTCGGCAAGCGCGAGGGCGAGAAGTACGTCCCGTTCATGGTCTCGCTGTTCTTCTTCATCTGGATCATGAACATCTGGTCCGTGATCCCGCTGGCCCAGTTCCCGGTGTCGTCGATCATCGCTTTCCCGATGGTGCTGGCCGCCATCGTCTGGATCATGTGGGTCTCGGTGACGTTCAAGCGTCACGGCTTCGTCGGCTTCTTCAAGAACGTCACCGGCTACGACAAGTCGCTGGGTCCGGTTCTGCCGCTCGTGATGGTCATCGAGTTCTTCTCGAACCTGCTGGTCCGACCGTTCACACACGCGGTCCGACTCTTCGCCAACATGTTCGCCGGCCACCTGATGCTGGTCATGTTCACGGTCGCCTCGTGGTACCTGCTGAACAGCTGGATGATCCCGGCTGCCGGCGTCTCGTTCGTCATGACGATGGTCATGATCCTCTTCGAGCTTTTCGTGCAGGCCGTCCAGGCGTACGTCTTCGTGCTGCTGGCCTGCTCGTACCTCCAGGGCGCGATGGCCGAGCACCACTGAGTCGTATCGCTCCCAAGCCCCCAGAACGTCCGGTGGTCAACCCCCGCCGGTCCATGAAAGAGAAGGAAGAATCAGCATGGCTGCCCTTGAGACCCTCGCCGCTGTCGAAGGCAACATCGGTTCCATCGGTTACGGCCTTGCCGCCATCGGCCCCGGCGTCGGCGTCGGCATCATCTTCGGTAACGGCACCCAGGCCCTCGCCCGTCAGCCCGAGGCTGCCGGTCTGATCCGTGCCAACCAGATCCTCGGCTTCGCCTTCTGTGAGGCGCTTGCCCTCATCGGCATCGTCATGCCGTTCGTCTACGGATGATCGAACCCTGACGAGCCAACCTTTCTACGAAAGGCACTGATGTGATCGCCAATTGGGTACAGCTGGCGGCCGAGGAAGAGCAGAACCCGCTCATTCCTCCGGGCCCCGAGCTGCTCGTCGGCACGATCGCCTTCGCCATCGTGTTCTTCTTCTTCTGGAAGAAGCTGCTTCCGAACATCAACAAGGTTCTGGAAGAGCGCCGCGAGGCGATCGAAGGTGGAATCGAGAAGGCAGAGGCCGCTCAGGTCGAGGCCCAGAGCGTCCTTGAGCAGTACAAGGCTCAGCTCGCCGAGGCCCGGCACGAGGCCGCGCGTCTGCGCCAGGAGGCGCAGGAGCAGGGCGCCACGCTCATCGCCGAGATGCGCGCGGAAGGCCAGCGGCAGCGCGAGGAGATCGTCGCCGCCGGTCACGCGCAGCTCGAGGCCGACCGCAAGGCCGCGTCCTCCGCGCTGCGCCAGGACGTCGGCAAGCTCGCCACCGACCTGGCCGGCAAGCTCGTCGGTGAGTCCCTCGAGGACCACGCCCGGCAGAGCCGCGTGATCGACCGCTTCCTCGACGAGCTCGAGGAGAAGGCCGAGGCCGCGCGATGAACGGAGCGAGCCGCGAGGCCCTGGCAGCCGCACGTGAGCGTCTCGACGCGCTGACGGACAACACGTCCGTGGACGTCGGCACGCTCGCCGGGGAGCTGGCCGCCGTCACCACGCTGCTCGACCGCGAGGTGTCGCTGCGTCGGGTCCTCACCGACCCGGCGCAGGCCGGCGAGGGCAAGGCCGAACTGGCCCGGCGCCTCCTCGGTGGCCAGGTGGGCGGCGAGGCCGCCGATCTGGTGTCCGGCATGGTGCGCTCCCGCTGGTCGCAGTCGCGTGACCTCGCGGACGCCCTGGAGGATCTGGCGAACATCGCCGACCTCACCGCCGCGCAGCAGACGGGCGCGCTCGACGACGTCGAGGACGAACTGTTCCGGTTCGGCCGGATCGTCTCTTCGAACACCGAGCTGCGCGCCGCGCTGACCGACCGCGCCGCGACGGCGTCGGCCAAGAGCGAGCTGCTGCGCACTCTGCTCGGCGGCCGTGCCCACGCGACCACCGAGCGTCTGGTGACGCGTCTCGTCACCGCGCCGCGGGGACGTAGCCTGGAGTCGGGACTGGAGTCCCTGTCCAAGCTCGCCGCCGAGCGCCGGGACCGGCTGGTGGCCGTCGTCACCTCGGCGGTGCCGCTGAGCGACACGCAGAAGCAGCGCCTGGGCGCCGCCCTCGCGAAGCTCTACGGCCACACGATGCACCTCAACATCGACGTGGACCCCGAGGTCCTCGGCGGGATCCGGGTGCAGGTCGGCGACGAGGTCATCAACGGCTCCCTCGCGGACCGTATCGAGGACGCCGGCCGCCGCCTGGCGGGCTGAGCAGCAACTTCATAAGCAGTACGTACAGACGGCCCGGTTGGGCCGTGCAGAGGATTCCTGGGGGTCGCCCCCAGACCCCCAAGTTGAAACTTCGGGCCCAACAAGGAGAGCAGGGAACCCAGATGGCGGAGCTCACGATCCGGCCGGAGGAGATCCGGGACGCGCTGGAGAACTTCGTCCAGTCGTACAAGCCGGACGCGGCCTCGCGCGAGGAGGTCGGTACGGTCACCCTTGCCGGCGACGGCATCGCGAAGGTCGAGGGTCTTCCCTCGGCCATGGCCAACGAACTGCTGAAGTTCGAGGACGGCACCCTCGGACTCGCGCTCAACCTGGAAGAGCGCGAGATCGGTACCGTCATCCTCGGCGAGTTCAGCGGCGTCGAGGAGGGCCAGCCGGTCACCCGCACCGGCGAGGTCCTGTCCGTCGCGGTGGGCGAGGGTTACCTCGGCCGCGTCGTCGACCCGCTCGGCAACCCGATCGACGGCCTCGGCGAGATCGAGACCAGCGGTCGTCGCGCCCTTGAGCTGCAGGCTCCGGGCGTCATGGCCCGTAAGTCGGTGCACGAGCCGATGGAGACCGGCTACAAGGCCGTCGACGCGATGACCCCGATCGGCCGTGGCCAGCGTCAGCTGATCATCGGTGACCGTCAGACCGGCAAGACCGCCCTGGCTGTCGACACGATCATCAACCAGCGTGACAACTGGCGCTCCGGCGACCCGAAGAAGCAGGTCCGCTGCGTCTACGTCGCCATCGGCCAGAAGGGCTCGACCATCGCCTCCGTGCGTGGCGCCCTCGACGAGGCCGGCGCGCTGGAGTACACGACCATCGTCGCCGCCCCGGCGTCCGACCCGGCCGGCTTCAAGTACCTGGCGCCGTACACCGGTTCGGCCATCGGTCAGCAGTGGATGTACGAGGGCAAGCACGTCCTCATCATCTTCGACGACCTCTCGAAGCAGGCCGACGCCTACCGCGCCGTGTCCCTGCTGCTGCGGCGCCCGCCGGGCCGTGAGGCCTACCCGGGTGACGTCTTCTACCTGCACTCCCGTCTGCTGGAGCGCTGCGCGAAGCTCTCCGACGACCTGGGCGCCGGTTCGATGACGGGTCTGCCGATCGTCGAGACCAAGGCGAACGACGTGTCGGCGTTCATTCCGACCAACGTCATCTCCATCACCGACGGCCAGTGCTTCCTGGAGTCGGACCTGTTCAACGCCGGTCAGCGCCCCGCGCTGAACGTCGGTATCTCCGTCTCCCGAGTCGGTGGTTCCGCGCAGCACAAGGCGATGAAGCAGGTCTCGGGCCGTCTGCGCCTCGACCTCGCCCAGTACCGCGAGCTGGAGGCGTTCGCCGCCTTCGGTTCCGACCTGGACGCCGCGTCGAAGTCGCAGCTGGAGCGCGGTCAGCGACTGGTCGAGCTGCTCAAGCAGGCTCAGTACCAGCCGATGCCGACCGAGGACCAGGTCGTCTCCGTGTGGGCCGGTACCACCGGCAAGATGGACGACGTCCCGGTCAACGACATCCGCCGCTTCGAGAAGGAGCTTCTCGAGTACCTGCACCGCAAGGAGCAGGGCCTCATGACCTCCATCAAGGAGGGCGGCAAGATGTCGGACGACACGCTCACCGCCATCGCCGACGGCATCGCGGACTTCAAGAAGCAGTTCGAGACCTCGGACGGCAAGCTTCTCGGCGAAGACGCGCCGGCCGCCGCGGCCAAGTGACGACGGAAGGGACCTGACTCATGGGAGCCCAGCTCCGGGTCTACAAGCGTCGTATCCGATCCGTCACCGCGACCAAGAAGATCACGAAGGCGATGGAGATGATCGCCGCCTCGCGTGTCGTCAAGGCGCAGCGCAAGGTGGCGGCCTCCACGCCGTACGCGACCGAGCTCACCCGAGCGGTCACGGCGGTCGGAACCGGCTCGAACACCAAGCACCCGCTGACCACGCAGGCCGAGACGGTCGTGCGGTCCGCGGTGCTGCTCCTCACGAGCGACCGTGGTCTCGCCGGCGCCTTCAACGCCAACGCCATCAAGGTGGCGGAGAGGCTCACCGAGCGTCTCGAGGCCGAGGGCAAGGAGGTCGACACGTACATCGTCGGCCGCCGCGGTCTGGCTCACTACAACTTCCGCGAGCGCAAGGTCGCGGAGTCGTGGTCGGGCTTCACCGACGAGCCCACGTACGCGGACGCGAAGAAGGTCGCGGGTCCGCTGATCGAGGCCATCGAGAAGGACACGGCCGAGGGCGGCGTGGATGAACTCCACATCGTCTTCACCGAGTTCGTCTCGATGATGACGCAGACGGCGCTCGACGACCGTCTGCTGCCGCTCAGCCTCGAAGAGGTCGCCGCGGAGGCCACGCCCAAGGGCGAGATCCTTCCGCTGTACGACTTCGAGCCCTCGGCGGAGGACGTCCTCGACGCCCTTCTGCCGCGCTACGTGGAGAGCCGTATCTACAACGCGCTGCTCCAGTCGGCCGCTTCGAAGCACGCCGCCACGCGGCGCGCGATGAAGTCGGCCACCGACAACGCGGGAGAGCTGATCACCACTCTCTCCCGTCTTGCCAACGCGGCCCGCCAGGCCGAAATCACCCAGGAAATCAGCGAGATCGTCGGTGGCTCCGCAGCCCTGGCCGACGCGACCGCGGGGAGTGACAGGTAATGACGACGACAGTTGAGACGGCCGCTGCCACGGGCCGCGTCGCCCGGGTCATCGGCCCGGTCGTCGACGTGGAATTCCCCGTCGACGCGATGCCGGAGATCTACAACGCTCTGCACGTCGAGGTGGCCGACCCGGCCCTCGACGGCGCCAAGAAGACGCTGACCCTGGAGGTCGCCCAGCACCTGGGTGACGGCCTGGTCCGCACCATCTCCATGCAGCCCACCGACGGTCTGGTCCGCCAGGCCGCGGTCACCGACACGGGCGCCTCCATCAGCGTGCCGGTCGGCGACTTCACCAAGGGCAAGGTGTTCAACACCCTCGGTGAGGTACTGAACACCGACGAGCAGTACGACGGTGAGCGCTGGGGCATCCACCGCAAGGCCCCGAACTTCGACGAGCTCGAGTCGAAGACCGAGATGTTCGAGACCGGCGTCAAGGTCATCGACCTTCTCACCCCGTACGTCAAGGGTGGAAAGATCGGCCTGTTCGGTGGTGCCGGCGTCGGCAAGACGGTGCTCATCCAGGAGATGATCTACCGCGTCGCCAACAACCACGACGGTGTCTCCGTGTTCGCCGGTGTCGGTGAGCGCACGCGTGAGGGCAACGACCTCATCGAGGAGATGGCGGAGTCGGGCGTCATCGACAAGACCGCCCTGGTCTTCGGTCAGATGGACGAGCCCCCGGGCACCCGTCTGCGCGTGGCTCTCGCGGGTCTGACCATGGCGGAGTACTTCCGCGATGTGCAGAAGCAGGACGTGCTGTTCTTCATCGACAACATCTTCCGCTTCACGCAGGCCGGTTCCGAGGTCTCGACCCTGCTCGGCCGGATGCCCTCCGCGGTGGGATACCAGCCGAACCTGGCCGACGAGATGGGTCTCCTCCAGGAGCGCATCACCTCGACCCGTGGTCACTCGATCACCTCGATGCAGGCGATCTACGTCCCCGCGGACGACCTGACCGACCCGGCCCCGGCCACCACCTTCGCCCACCTCGACGCGACGACGGTGCTCTCCCGTCCGATCTCCGAGAAGGGCATCTACCCGGCCGTGGACCCGCTGGACTCCACGTCCCGCATCCTGGACCCCCGCTACATCGCGGCGGACCACTACAACACGGCCATGCGTGTCAAGGGTGTCCTGCAGAAGTACAAGGACCTCCAGGACATCATCGCGATCCTCGGTATCGACGAGCTGGGCGAAGAGGACAAGCTCGTCGTCCACCGCGCCCGTCGCGTGGAGCGCTTCCTGTCCCAGAACACCCACGTCGCCAAGCAGTTCACCGGCGTCGACGGGTCGGACGTGCCGCTGGAGGAGTCGATCAGGGCCTTCAACGCGATCATCGACGGCGAGTACGACCACTTCCCGGAGCAGGCGTTCTTCCTCTGCGGTGGCATTGAGGACCTCAAGGCCAACGCCAAGGAGCTCGGCGTCTCCTGAACTCGGACCTGAAGAGTCCTTAAGCTCTGAGTTCGACTGAGGGGGCGGGGCACGTCCCGCCCCCTCTTTCACGCCTACTAGACTTGTAACCAACACCCGGCCGAACCGCCGGGTGGTGACCCGAGGAGCCACCTTGGCTGCTGAGCTGCACGTCGCGCTGGTCGCGGCCGACCGAGAGGTCTGGTCCGGCGAGGCCACCCTGGTCGTCGCGCGTACCACGTCCGGCGACATCGGCGTCATGCCCGGTCACCAGCCGCTGCTCGGTGTGCTGGAGTCGGGCCCGGTGACCATCCGTACGAGTGATGGTGGAACGGTCGTCGCCGCGGTGCACGGCGGTTTCATCTCGTTCGCGGACAACAAGCTGTCGCTGCTGGCCGAGATCGCCGAGCTGTCGGACGAGATCGACCTCCAGCGCGCGGAACGCGAGCTGGAGCGCGCGAAGGCGGAGGGTGACGCCGCCGCCGAGCGTCGCGCGGACGTACGGATCCGTGCGGCGGCGACGCGTTAGTCGGCGCGTCACGCCTATGACGTCACTCAGCCGCGGCTGGGACCGGAGCAATCCGGTCCTGGTCGCGGCTGAGGCAAATGTGGATGTTTTTTCCATTCCGTTACCGAGTAGACGAGGAGGTCGGTGTCGATGGCCCTCGCTCTGACTGTGTGCGGAATCGTCGTGGCACTTGTAGTGCTGGGACTGTTCGTCTTCGGCCTTCGTCGCAGACTCATCCAGCGCTCCGGCGGCACCTTCGACTGTTCGCTGCGCTGGGACGTCCCGGAGAAACCCGACACCAACGGCAAGGGCTGGAGCTACGGTGTCGCCCGCTACAACGGCGACCGCATCGAGTGGTACCGCGTCTTCTCCTACGCCTACCGCCCGCGCCGTGTCCTGGAGCGCGCCGCGATCGAGGTCGCCGGGCGTCGGCTGCCGGAGGGCGAGGAGGAGCTGGCACTGCTCTCCGATGCCATCATCCTGACCTGTCTGCACCGGGGCACGCGGCTGGAACTCGCCATGAGCGAAGACGCGCTGACCGGTTTCCTCGCGTGGCTGGAAGCAGCCCCGCCCGGTCAGCGCGTCAATGTCGCCTAGGTCCTACTGACGGTCGTAACCCCGCTTACGACAGCCCGCTGTTGATGGCGCTCACCAGCTCACCGTTGCCGGTGTCGCCGCTGAACTCCCAGAAGAACGCCCCGCCCAGGCCCTGGTTCTTGGCCCAGGTCATCTTGGTGCCGATGGTGGCCGGGGTGTCGTACGACCACCAGTTGTTGCCGCAGTAGGCGTACGCCGTGCCCGCGATGGTGCCGGTGGCCGGGCAGGACGTCTTGAGGATCTTGTAGTCCTCGATGCCCGCCTCGTAGGTGCCCGGGGCCGCGCCGGTCGCCGTGCCGCCGGGGGCGGCCTGGGTGACACCGGTCCAGCCGCGGCCGTAGAAGCCGATGCCGAGCAGCAGCTTCTTCGAGGCCACGCCCTTCGACTTCAGCTTGGCGATCGCGTCGGCGGAGTTGAAGCCCGCCTGCGGGATGCCGGAGTACGAGGTCAGCGGTGAGTGCGGAGCGGTCGGGCCCTTCGCGTTGAAGGCGCCGAAGTAGTCGTACGTCATCACGTTGTACCAGTCGACGGAGGCCGAGGCGCCGCCGTAGTCGGCTGCGTCGATCTTGCCGCCGGAGGAGCCGTCGGCCGTGATGGCCGCGGTGACCAGGTAGGACGGGCCGAACTCGGTGCGCAGGGCCTGCATCAGGTTCTTGAAGGCCGCAGCGCCCGAGGTGTCACAGGTCAGTCCGCAGGCGTTCGGGTACTCCCAGTCGATGTCGATGCCGTCGAAGACATCGGCCCAGCGCGGGTCCTCGACGACCGCCTTGCAGGACTTGGCGAAAGCGGCCGGGTTGGCCGCGGCCTGGGCGAAGCCGCCGGAGTAGGTCCAGCCGCCGAAGGAGTACAGCACCTTGATGTGCGGGTACTTGGCCTTCAGCTGGCGCAGCTGGTTGAAGTTGCCGCGCAGCGGCTGGTCCCAGGTGTCGGCGGTGCCGCTGACGGACTGGTCGGCGGTGTAGGCCTTGTCGTAGGCGGCGTAGGTGTCGTCGACGGTGCACTGACCGTTCTTGACGTTGCCGAACGCGTAGTTGATGTGCGTGATCTTCGACGCGGAGCCGGAGCTGACCAGGTTCTTGACGTGGTAGTTGCGGCCGTAGACGCCCCACTCGGTGAAGTAGCCGAGCTTGACCTTGTCACCGGTGGGCGGCGGCTCGGTGGTGCCGCCGGTGGTGCGCACCGCGCGGGCGCCGCTGACCGGGCCGGTCTGGTCGGCGGTGTCGCGGGCCTGGACGCTGTAGGAGTAGTCGGTGCCGGCGGTCAGGCCGGTGTTGGTGTACGACGTCGTCGTCACGGTGGCGACCTTGGTGCCGTCGCGCAGGACGTCGTAGTTCTTGATGCCCTTGTCGTCGGTGGCGGCGCTCCAGGAGAGCTTCACCGAGGTGTCGGTGATGTCCGAGGCGGTGGGAGTGCCGGGGGCGCTCGGCGCGCTGTCGCCGGGGGTCGTGGTGCCGCCGTCACAACTGCCGCCGTTGAGCTTGCAGTTGGCGGGGGAGCCGGACCCGGAGCCGTTGAAGCCGAAGGAGACGGAGGCGCCGGGGGCGAGGGTGCCGTTCCAGGACTTGTTCTTGGCGGTCCAGTGGGTGCCGGAGGAGGTGACGTCGGCGTCCCAGGCGGAGGTGACGGATGTGCCGGAGGGGAAGTCCCACTCGACGGTCCATGAGCTGAGGGCGGTGTCGCCGGTGTTCTTGACGGTCCACTTGCCTTCGAACCCGGTGCCCCAGTCCTGCGGCTTGGCGTAGGTGGCGGTCGCGGATGTCGCGGCCTGGGCGGGGCTCGCGAGGCCGACGAGGCCGGCGAAGGGGAGCACCAGGGTCGCTATCCCTGCCGCCACTCTGTGTCTGAAGCGCATGCGGCGCCTCCTTGAGGGGTCTTGGGGGCGCGACTGAGCCTTCACGCCCACGGTGCGGCGAGAATAGAAAGGTCTGGACCACGGGTCAATAGGTCTGGACCACTCAGTATGCGATCGCTCAGACACCCAACTCCTGCGCCAGCACCGCGGCTTGCACGCGGCTGCGCAGCTCCAGCTTCCCCAGCAGTCGGCTGACGTGCGTCTTCACCGTCGCCTCCGCCATGTCGAGACGGGCCGCGATGTCCGCGTTGGACAGTCCCTCGCCCAGGCAGGACAGCACCTCGCGCTCCCGGCGCGTGAGGGTGTCCAGGACCGCAGGGTCGGCGCTCGGCTGCCGTACCGGCCTGGCGGCGAACTCGGAGATCAGCCGTCGGGTGACGGCCGGAGCGACGATCCCCTCGCCGCGCGCCACCGTACGGACCGCCTCCACGAGATCCCTCGCCTCCGTGTTCTTCAGCAGGAACCCGGCCGCCCCGGCCCTGAGCGCCCCGAACACATACTCGTCGAGGTCGAAGGTGGTCAGCACGAGGACGTCCGCGAGCCCCTCCTCCGTGACCTTCCGGGTCGCCGACACCCCGTCCAGACGCGGCATCTGCACGTCCATCAGCACCAGGTCGGGCCGCAGTTCCCGGGTCAGCGCGACCGCCTGTTCGCCGTCCGCGGCCTCGCCGACCACCTCGATGTCGGGCGAGCTGCGCAGGATGAGGACCAGTCCGGCGCGGACGGCGGACTGGTCCTCGGCGACGAGCACGCGGATCATGCGGGATCTCCTTCAGTGACGTCGGCGACGGGCAGGGCGGCGCGTACGGCCCAGATCTTGCCGTTCGCCGAGCTCTCGGGGCCGGACTCGAAGGTGCCGCCGAGCAGCGCCGCCCGCTCCCGCATACCCACCAGACCGGCGCCGGAACCGGGCGCGCTCGGCCCGTCGCGGTCGCCGTACGGGCTGGTCACGGCGATGGCGAGGGAGCCGTCCGCCTGGCGCAGAAGCACGGTGACCCGGCCGGGGCAGGCGTGCTTGAGGGCGTTGGTGAGGGATTCCTGGACGATTCGGTAGGCGGCGAGCTCGACGGGGGCGGGCAGGGTCGTGCCGTGCTCGGCCTCCAGCGTGACGTCGAGGCCGTTGGCGTGGGCGTCGTCGACCAGGACGGCGAGTCCGTCGAGGGTGGGTACCGCGCTGGGCGCGCCGTCGCCCTCCCGCAGGATGCCGATCAGCCGGCGCATCTCCTCGAGTCCCTTGACGCTGTTCTCGCGGATGACGCCGAGGGCCTGCCGGGACGTCTCCGGATCGTCCAGCGACAACGCGGCGGTGGAGTGGATGGCGATCGCCGACAGATGGTTGGCGACCATGTCGTGCAACTCCCGTGCCATCCGGGCGCGTTCGGCGACGACAGCCTGGGTGCGGTCCATCTCGGCGAGCAGGGCGGTCTGTTCGGCACGCAGGCGCGCGGCCTCGGCGGCGTCGCGATGGTTGCGGACGATCCAGCCGGTGGCGGCGGGCGCGTACGCCACGACACCGACGACCACGCCGATCAGCAGCGCCTCCGGTACCCGCCACACCGCGAACGGCACCAGCGTCCCCGCCACCGTGAGCAGACCGGTGATCCACTGGATGCGCCGGGCCGAGGCGAGCGGGCCGTACAGGACGGCCGCGTAGACCAGGTCGGTGAACATCAGCACCGACGCGAGGCTGCCCTGGGTCACCAGGTCCGCGCAGATCGCGACCGTGCCGGTGAGCAGGGCCGTGCGGGGTGCCGTGCGGCGCAGCAGCTCGCAGCCGGCCAGCACGGTGAGCGGTACCAGCACCGGCCAGGGGCCGTCGAAGAGGGTGATCGGGTCGTCGGACCGCCGGGTGCCGAGACCCGCGAGGACGAGCAGCAGCCCGCCGAGCAGCCCGCCGGCCGCGATGTACACGTCGAAGCGGTGCGGTCGGGGGAGTCGAACGGCCATGTCCCCATGAAACACGGCCCGCGCGGCGCCCGCCTGATCCCCGGGGACGGTCCTGGACTGCATCTTTCGATGTACGGCGACTTCGTCAGCGGCGACGACGAAAGCGGCTGCGCGCACCGGGAGCCTGGAAGGGTGACCGAAGGGAGCGAGCCGTGATCGTCGGACTGATCGTCGCCTGCGAGGTGGCGTTCTGGGTGCTGCTGGCCGCGGGACTGGCCTTCCGGTACGTCCTCGGGATGCCGCGGGCGGGGCTGGCCCTGCTGCTGTGCGAGCCGCTGCTCGAGCTCGTGCTGTTCACCGTCACCGCGGTCGATCTGCGCGGCGGCGCCGAGCCCGACTGGAAGCACGGCCTGGCCGCCGTCTACATCGGCTTCACCGTGGGCCTCGGCCACTCCACGATCCGCTGGGCCGACGCCCGCTTCGCCCACCGCTTCGCGGGCGGCCCGCCGCCGGTACGGCCGCCGAAGTACGGCACGGCCCGCGCCGTCCACGAGTGGAAGGTCGCGGGCCGCTGGATCCTCGCCGCGGTCGTCGCCATGACGCTGCTCCAGGGGGCGATCTGGTACGTCGGCGGCGACGGCGGGACCGACTCGCTACGGGCCTGGCAGCAGCGCATGGTGTGGCTGATCGGCATCAACGTGATCATCGCCGGGAGCTACACCCTGTTTCCCAAGCGGGAGCGTTAACGCTCCCCGCCCGGGACCCAGAGCACGTCCCCGACGTCCTTGTTGGCCGAGCGGGCAAGGATGAACAGCAGGTCCGACAACCGGTTCAGGTAGGTCGCGGTCAGCGGGTTCATCACCTCGCCGTGGACCTCCAGCGCGGCCCACGTGGAGCGCTCGGCGCGACGTACGACCGTGCACGCCTGGTGCAGCAGGGCCGCACCCGGAGTGCCGCCGGGCAGGATGAAGGACCGGAGCTTCTCCAGCCGCTCGTTGAAGCGGTCGCAGTCCGCCTCCAGCTTGTCGACGTAGAACTGCTCGACCCTGAGCGGCGGGAACTCCGGGTTCTCCACGACCGGCGTCGACAGGTCCGCGCCCACGTCGAACAGGTCGTTCTGCACCCGGGTGAGGACCTTGACGATCTCCTCGTCGAGTCCGCCCAGCGCGATCGCCGTGCCGATCACCGCGTTCGCCTCGTTGGCGTCGGCGTACGCCGAGATCCGCAGATCGGTCTTGGCGACCCGGCTCATGTCACCGAGGGCGGTGGTGCCCTGGTCGCCGGTCCTGGTGTAGATGCGCGTCAGATTGACCATGAGGTCAGCGTAGTTACGCCCCGGCCGTTCGGAACACGCGTGTGCCCACCGTCACCGCGAGTGCCGTGAGGGCGAGGGCGACCAGCACGCCGTACGCCATGTGCGCCGAGGCGTACGAGCCGACGTAGGCGTCCCTGACCGCGTCCACCAGATAGCGGAACGGCACGAAGTGCGAGAGGACGTCCAGCCAGGCCGGGCCGAGGGTCATCGGGAGCATCAGGCCGGACAGCAGCATCATCGGCATCGTCAGGGCGTTGACCGCCGGACCGAACTCGCCCGGGGTGTGCAGCTTCATGGCCAGCGCGTACGACAGCGAGGCCAGCGACACCGTCAGCAGCGCGACGAAAGCGAAGCCGATCAGGATGCCGGCCAGCGGGGCCCGCAGCCCCATCGCCAGCGCGGCCAGCACGAGCAGCACCGCCTGGAGGACGAAGACGGTGGCGTCGCGCAGCACCCGCCCGAGCAGTAGCGCCAGCCGGCTGACCGGCGTCACCCGCATCCGCTCCACCACCCCCTGGCTCTTCTCGACGATGATCGCGAACCCCGCGAACGAGGCTCCGAACAGGCCGAGTTGAAGCAGCAGGCCGGGCACGAGCATTTGCCAGGAGCTGCCCGCCCCGCCCAGCGGGAGATCGGTGAGCAGCGGGCCGAAGAAGAGGAGATAGAGCAGCGGCATCAGCACGCCGAAGAGCAGGGCGAAGCGGGAGCGCAGCGACTGACGGAGATAGCGGCCGTAGATCAGCGCGGTGTCGTGGAGAAGCATCGTCGGGGGATTCCTATACGGCTACGGGGGCGGCGTCGGCCGGTGTGGCGCTGCGGCCGGTGATGGCGAGGAAGGTGTCCTGGAGCGAGGCGTCGATCGAGCCGCCGTACTCCAGCTTGAGCGCGGTCGGCGTGCCCTCCGCGACGACCACGCCCTTGTCGACGACGACCAGACGGTCGGCGAGGGCGTCGGCCTCGTCCAGGTAGTGGGTGGTCAGGAACACCGTCGTGCCGTGCTCGTCGCGCAGCCGGCGGACCAGGTCCCACAGGTCGGCCCGGCTGCCGGGGTCGAGTCCGGTGGTGGGTTCGTCGAGGAAGAGCACCTTCGGGCGATGGGTGAGGGCCATCGCGATGTCCAGGCGCCGGCGCTGACCGCCCGACAGCGCCCCGCACTTGCGGTCGAGCAGCCCGGTCAGGTCCAGATCCCGGGCCAGTTCCTCGGCCCGTTCGGCCGCCCGGGACTTCGTCAGGCGGTAGAGGCGGCCCTGGGTGACCAGTTCCTCCCGCACGGTGATCTGCGGGTCGACCCCTCCCGACTGGGCCACATAGCCGCAGGCTCTCCGCACCCCGGCGGGGTCGGTGGTGAGGTCGTGGCCGGCGACGGTGGCGGCGCCGCCGGTGGGTTTCAACAGGGTCGTGAGCATCCGCAGGGTGGTGGTCTTCCCGGCGCCGTTCGGGCCGAGGAAGCCGAGGATCTCGCCCTCGCGGACTCTCAGGTCGATGCCGTGCACGGCCTCCACCGGGCCGAGTTTCGTCTGAAAGGTACGGGCCAGGCCCGCCGTACTGATGACGGTCATGGCCACAGAAAAACAGAGTCTCTTAAATTTTGCAATGACCCCAAAGTTTCAGAGAGCCCAGCGAAGCTAGGATGTGGACCATGGCTGAAGGGCTCAGGGAGCGGAAGAAGCGCGAGACGAGACAGCGGATCTCGGACATCGCCACCGGGCTGTTCCTGGAGCACGGGTTCGTGACCGTGACCATCGCGGAGGTGGCGGAGGCCGCCGATGTCTCCGTGAACACCGTCTACAACTACTTCCCGGCGAAGGAGGACCTTTTCTTCGACCGTTCCTCCGGCGTCGTCGAACAGCTCTCGCGCTGGGTGCGCGCCCGGGACGTGGGGGAGTCGGCCGCGCGGGCCGTGCTGCGCGAGCTGCGCGCGGAGGCGGAGGCGGTCTCGCCCCGGATCGGCCTCATGGCGGGCTACGACCGTTTCATGCGCTGCATCCACGAGGCACCGCCGCTCCGCTCCCGGCTGTGGAGTCTCCAGCAGGAGATCCACGACCACCTCGAAGCCACCCTCCGGGAGGCGACCGGTGCCGCCGGCGCGGACCCGCTGCCGGGGCTGATCGCCGGTCAGATCTGCTGGGTCCACTCGGAGGTGTTCGTGCACGTGGGGCGTGAGATGGTCGCCGGGCGCAATCCGGACGAAGTGTCACGAGAGGTGCTGACGCTTCTCGACGACATCGAGGAGCTGTTGAGCGAGAACGTGCTCAACTACGCCGTACGAGACCACGGATGAGCCGTGCCGGTGTGATGTCCGTCAGATGAGACGTGACGCGCATTACTAACCGGCCACACAGCACCTCACGCCCGCTAAGGTCCGCCGAAGAGGCAGATGTCAACAGCGTGTAAGGCGTTCAAAGGGGAGTCGCACAGTGGCACGGAAGCTTGCCGTCATCGGCGCCGGCTTGATGGGTTCCGGGATCGCCCAGGTCTCTGCTCAGGCGGGCTGGGACGTCGTCCTGCGGGACGTCACCGACGAGGCACTCAAGCGTGGCACCGACGGCATCAAGGCCTCGTACGACAAGTTCGTGAGCAAGGGCAAGCTGGAGGCGCACGACGCCGACGCCGCCCTCGGCCGGATCACCGCCACCACCGACCTGGACGCCGCCGCGGACGCCGACATCGTCGTCGAGGCCGTCTTCGAGAAGCTCGAGGTCAAGCACGAGATCTTCCGTGCCCTGGACAAGATCGTGCGCGAAGACGCCGTGCTCGCCTCCAACACCTCCGCCATCCCGATCACCAAGATCGCGGCGGCCACCGAGCGTCCCGAGCGGGTCGTCGGGGTGCACTTCTTCTCGCCGGTGCCGATGATGCAGCTCGTCGAGCTCGTCCGCGGCTACAAGACCAGCGACGAAACCCTCGCCACCGCCCGGGAGTTCGCCGAGTCCGTCGGCAAGACCTGCATCGTCGTCAACCGGGACGTCGCCGGCTTCGTGACCACCCGGCTCATCTCCGCCCTCGTCGTCGAGGCGACCAAGCTCTACGAGTCGGGCGTCGCCACCGCCGAGGACATCGACCTCGCCTGCAAGCTGGGCTTCGGCCACGCCATGGGCCCGCTCGCCACCGCCGACCTCACCGGCGTCGACATCCTGCTGCACGCCACGAGCAACATCTACACCGAGACCCAGGACGAGAAGTTCGCCCCGCCCGAGCTGATGCGCCGGATGGTTGACGCCGGTGACATCGGGCGCAAGAGCGGGCAGGGCTTCTACAAGCACTGAAACCGCACAGACCCCTGAGGTATCACTCCCAGGGGTGAATTCGGTATCGGTTCGCTTACAGACGGCAACCTCTGACCGTCCAACTCAGTCAGACGTTGCATCACCGGACATCACATTCGCGGAGCACGAGACGCACCACGGGGAGCGCATATGTTCATCAGGGGCGACCACGCCGAGCTGGTCGTCGGGGGCCGCCTCGACGTCCGCAGCGCGGCGGACGCCCGTACGGTCCTGCACACGGCCGTCGACGACGGAGTCGGCGATCTGGTGCTGGATCTGTCCGAGCTCGACTCCTGGGACGCCACCGGACTCGGGGTGATCATGGGGGCCCACCGCAGGGCCGGCCGCTGCGGCCGACGCCTGGTGCTGCGCGAGGTACCGCCGCAGCTGCAGCGCCTGCTGGTGGCCACCCGGCTGCACCGGATCCTGGCGATCGAGGGCGGCATCGGGGTGGAGTCACTGCCCCGGGTGTGACCCCTTGTGTGAATGCGGTGTGAGGGCTGGGTGCTGCGGCTGTGAAGTGCAGGTCGCGCACAATCCTCACGAGACTGTGACGTCTCGGACGGCGCGGTACCCCGGGCTGTCGTAGATACTGTGCGAAGGTTTAGGGTTCGGTCGCCCGCTGAGTGAACATCCCTGAATGAGCGGGCCCGGACCAGAAGCGACAGCGCGGTGTGCAGCAAGGCCGGGAGGGGCTCGGCACACGACGCTTTTGGGGGGCTTGAACCTATGGACCCGAACAACCGGGGACCCGAGGAGTACGGCCATGACGGTGACGGCGATTCGCCGCGCCAGCGCCCGCCCAGGGACCCCCTCACACCCGACTTCGGCCAGAGCCGACCCGCCCTGGCCCGCACGGTGCAGCTGGTGTCCGGCGACTACCTGCTCACCGTCAACCCCGTCGACGGCAGCGAGATAGAGGTCTGCCCGCCCGGCGAACGGCCCTCGCGGCCCCGGAAGCTCAGCGCCACCGAACGCGCCGAGCTGGACCGCGCGGCCAAACCTCCCGTTCCGGCCGGCCTCAACCGGCCCGCACTGCATCTCCTGGCCCGCCAGGACGAGCGGGAACGGCTGGTACGCCTGCTCGCCCGCGGCCGTTCCGTACGTCTCACCGGCCCCGCCGGCTCCGGTCGCACCAGCCTGCTCGACCTTCTCGCCGAGGACTGCTCGGACCTCGCCCCCGACGGCGTGATCCGGCTGACCGGCTTCCACCGCACGGCCGACGACCTGCTGTACGACCTCTTCTACGCCGTCTTCGACGCCCCTCTGCACCGGCCCGCACGGGACGAACTGCTCGGGTACGTCCGGGAGATCGGCGCGGTCGTCATCCTGGACGACGTCGAGTTCGGCGGGGCCGCGCTCGACGAACTCCTGGACGCCACCCCCGAGTGCGCCTTCCTGGTCGCCACGACACCGGACGTGCCCGCGCCGTCCGCCGACTCGGCCATCGAGGAGGTCTTTCTCAGCGGCCTGGACCGGGCCGGCGGCGTCGAACTCCTGGAGCGCGGTGTCGGCCGGGTCCTCACCGAGGAGGAGGCCAACTGGGCCGGCGACCTCTGGTTCGAGTCCGAGGGGCTGCCGCTGCGCTTCGTCCAGGCCGGCGCCCTGCTCCGGCAGCGCGACGAACTGCGGGCCAGCGCGGACGCCTTCGACGAGTTCGGCGTCTTCCAGGAAACCCAGGTCGACGCACCCTTCGAGGCCGGCGACGGACACGATGTACCGCTGCCCTCGCTCGCCGAGGGAGCCGCGCCCGCGGCCCTGCTCGCCACCCGGCTCAGCGACTCGGCACGCGCCGCACTGCGGTTCGCCGTGGCGCTCGACGGCGAGGTGCCGCACCAGGCACATCTGCCCGCCCTCGTCGGCGACACCCACGCGGACGCCGCCCTCGGCGAACTGCTGGGCTGCGCGCTGGTCTCCCCGGTCGGCTCCCGCTACCGGCTCGCCGCCGGGGTGCAGGCCCAGCTGGAGGCCGCCGGATACGGCACCGACACCGAGGCCAAGGCCCTCGCCGCCGCCCGGCACTACGCCTGGTGGGCCGGGCATCCGTCGGTCACTCCCGAGCGGGTGTGCGCCGAGGCGGACGCCGTGCTCGCCGCGCTCGGCATCCTCGTGCCGGCCGCCGTTCCGCCCGCCGAGGACGAGGAGTCCGTCACCGTCCAGCTGGCCCGCACGGCGGCGCCCGCGTTCGCCTCGGGTCTGCACTGGAGCGCCTGGGAGCAAACCCTGCAGCTCGGGGCCGAGGCCGCCCAGGTCGCCGGTGACGGGGGCGAACGGGCCTACTTCCGCCACGAGTTGGGTGTCCTCGCGCTCTGTGCCGACCAGCTCGACCGGGCCCGCTCCGAACTGGAGGCCTCCATCGGGCTGCGTGGCGCACTCGCCGACAAGCGCGGCACGGTCGCCGGCCGCCGGGCTCTGGCGCTGGTCTCCGACCGCTCCGGCGCCCCGCTCGGTATCGGCGCGACGGCCGGTGAAGAGGTGCCCGACGCCCGGTCCGAGGAGTCGCAGTCGCCTCCCGGTGGCGTCCCCACGGCCTTCCCGCCGCTCCAGTCGCCGTTCGACAACTCGACCCTGGTCACCAACCGGGTCCCGGCGGCCCCCGTTCCCAACCGCAAGGCCCGGGGCGGTCTGAAGGGTCTGGCCCGCCGCAACCTGGTCGCGGCCGGCGCGGGCGCGCTGCTCGCGGCGGTGCTCGGCACGGTCGTGACGCTCGGCGCCACCACCAACCCCGACAACGACGACCCGTCCACCAAGGTCGGCCCCAACCCGTCGGCCAGCCAGGGCCTGGACGACGGCAGCCTGGGCGCCGACGTGCCGAAGAACGGCGACGAGGGCGACACCGGCGAGGCCACCAGCCGGCCGACCGACCCGGGCCCCGACGGCACCTACGGCACATCCGACGACCCGACACCGACGGACACCGCGGAGCCTTCGGACGACCCGAGCGGGACGAAGGGGACGGGCGGGACGTCGAGCTCGCCGAGCAAGACGCCGACGACGAAGCCGCCGTCCTCGACCTCGAAGCCGCCGACGTCGTCGACGCCCAGCGAAACGCCTTCGCAGACTCCGAGCGAAACGCCGTCGACCACCCCGTCGACCACGCCGTCGACCACGCCGTCCACCTCCACCTCCGACTCGGCCAGTGGCCCCGCCTCCTCCAGCGCACCGGCGAGCACCTCCGCCGGCGTCCCGGGGAGCAGTGACGCGGGTTCGCCCAGCGCGACGGGCTCGGCGTCGAACGCGGTGATCTGACGCCGTACGGCAACACGAGAGGGCCGGATCCTGGAAACAGGACCCGGCCCTCTTCGTCGTAGAAGAACCGCCGTAGAAGAAGAACCCGTCAGAACAGCCGCAGCTTGTCGTCCTCGATGCCGCGCAGGGCGTTGTAGTCGAGGACCGTGCAGCCGATGCCGCGGTCCGTGGCCAGGACGCGGGCCTGGGGCTTGATCTCCTGGGCCGCGAAGACGCCGCGGACCGGGGCGAGATGCGGGTCGCGGTTCAACAGCTCCAGATAGCGGGTGAGTTGCTCCACGCCGTCGATCTCGCCGCGCCGCTTGATCTCGACCGCGACGGTCTGGCCCTCGGCGTCCCGGCACAGGATGTCGACCGGGCCGATGGCCGTCATGTACTCGCGGCGGATCAACGTATAGCCGTCGCCGAGGGTTTCGATGCGGTCGGCGAGCAGCTCCTGAAGGTGTGCTTCCACGCCGTCCTTGATCAGGCCGGGATCCACACCCAGTTCGTGCGAGGAGTCGTGGAGGATCTCCTCCATGGTGATGATCAGCTTCTCGCCGCCCTTGTTGACGACGGTCCAGACGCCCACGGCGCCCTCGGGAAAGTCCCCCGATTCCTCCTTCAACGTGCAGGGCGGCGACATCCAGTTCAGGGGCTTGTAGGCCCGGTCGTCCGCGTGGATCGACACGCTGCCGTCCGCCTTCACCAGGATGAGACGGGGGGCGGACGGGAGGTGGGCGGTGAGCCGGCCCGCGTAGTCCACGGAGCACCGGGCAATGACGAGACGCATGGTCGGCAACGCTACTCGACGGGCCCGGGTCCACGCGATTCGCCCCAGAAACGCGATGTTCGTTTGTGGCCGATTGTGTCCCCAACCAGGGCTCTCTATGTACGCGTTCGCCTGGTGCGGTCACCGTCCGTTGCTTACCGTAGTAACCGGGAGGTCGCGGAACGTGCACTCAGAGTGTTCAGATTCGCGAACTCCCTTACCTGTCCGGCAACCCCTGAATACCTGTTCGGGGGTGCGAGAGGAGAACCCATGTCGCTCGACGTCTCACCGGCCCTACTCGAGAAGGCCGAGCGAGGCGAGGTCGACGAAGCGGAATTCGTCGACTGCGTCCGGACCTCCCTGCCCTACGCATGGGAGATGGTCAGCTCCCTGGTGGCCCAGCTGAAGGTCGACGGCGGTCAGTTCGCCGACAACCAGACGCCTCCGCCGGACGAGCAAGCACGCGGTCAGCTGCTGCGTGCGCTCGCGAGTGACGCGATACGCGGCGCGCTGCAAAGGCACTTCGGGGTGCGACTGGCCTTCCAGAACTGCCACCGTGTGGCGGTGTTCCCGCTGGACGGCTCGGTGGACGAGACCCTGGCCCGTTTCACCTCGGTCCGTAGCCAGCTGCTCAATCAGTCACCGGAGTTCCGGGACTGCTGACAGCGAACTGCTTGCTTGCCGCTCCGTACGCGCGAGGTGCATCAGGTACCGGGGCGGCAAGCACGGCGGGTGCGATACGCACGGTCAGCCGAGGTGGGGGAGCACCTCGGCGCCCAGCCGCCGGACGTTCTCCTCCGTCGCCGCCAGATCTCCCGAGCCCTCCGTGAGGAGGGCGAAGCGGGTGATCCCGGTCCGCTCGCTGGTCGCCGCGAGCCGGTCGGCGCAGAGCCGCGGAGTGCCCACCGGGTGCAGCCCGCAGAGCAGTTCGGTGTACGCCACCGGGTCGCGCATCGAGCGATGCCGGCCGTCGACGGTCACATGGGCCTCCAGGCCCTGCCGCAGCCAGCCCGGCATCGCCTTCACCAGGGTCTCCACCGCATCCGTGCGCCGGTCCGCGATCTGGCAGACCCCGGCCGAGACATGGGCCGCGCCCCGCACCTCCTCCGGTGAACGACCCGCCGTGCGCGCGTGGGTGCGCCACAAGGAGACCATCTCGGCCTTCTCCTCGTCCCCCACATGCATCCCGAGCAGCATCGGCAGTCCGCGCTCGGCGGCCAGCCGCACACTCGCCGGAGAGGTGCACGCGACGACGACCTCGGGCCCCGGCTCCTCCGACAGGGACTCCGACGGCCGCGGTACGACGGGTACTTCACGGAAGACGAAGCGCTCCCCGGAGGCACCCACCGACGGTTCGCGCAGCCAGCGCACCAGCAGATCGAGTGATTCCGGGAACCCCGTCTCGTAGGCCTCCAGGCCCGAGCCGAACACCTCCAGGTCGACCCATGGCCCGCCGCGCCCCACGCCCAGCGAGAACCGTCCGCCGGACGCGATGTGCAGCAGCGCGGCCTGCTCGCCAAGGGCGACCGGGTGGACGGTGGGCAGCACGCTGACCGCGGTGCCGACCCTGAGACGACTGGTGCGGCCCAGCAGCAACGCCGCCAGGGTGACCGCCGACGGACAGGTGCCGTACGGCACGAAGTGATGCTCGGCCAGCCAGACGGAGTCGAGTCCGGCCTCCTCGGCCACCTCGGCCGAGCGGACCGCGCGGTGCAGCGCCTCCCCCTGGCCCTGCCCCGGGAACTGGGCCGCCAACACGAAACTTCCCACGTGCATTGCTTTTCCTGCTTCCTTGGCTCCGACGCGGAGCTCCCCCACCCGGCATAACCGTCTGACACGTGCCGAGGACACGGCCTGCCGAAGAGATACTCGGATTGTCTGCAGAATGGGCCGATATGAAGGGGTACTTGTGGGGGTTGGTCCCCTACGCCTACCCAGGCTCGCGCCGCGTAGGCTGGACACGGTCCATGCTTCCTGTATAGCCCCGTGAGGTGTCCTGTGTCCCCGCGTCGCAACCGCCCCAAAGGAGCCGACCCCTCAGGCGGGGACGACCGCTCGGGACGTTACGGCGGTTTCCAGTCCTCCGAGAGCTGGCAGGGCGAGGAGTGGAACATCCGCCATGTGCCGGGGGCGAGTGCCCAGGGCAAGTCCTACCGCTGCCCGGGCTGCGACCAGTTGATCCCCGACGGCGTCCCGCATGTGGTGGCCTGGCCGGACCACTCGGGCGTCGACGAGCGGCGGCACTGGCACAAGGCCTGCTGGAACGCGAAGGACCGCCGCACCTCGCGGGTGCAGCGGTCCCGTAACGCGCCGAGGTTCTAGACGTCCCGCTGGTTGAGGAGGGCGTAGGCACCGGCGAACGCGGCGGCCGTCACCCCCGCGATGATCCACAGCGGGTCCCAGCCGGAGGGGCCGGTCTCGGTGAGCGAGTTGGAGTAGAAGACGCTCAGCTGGTTCGGGATGGAGTACTCGAACAGGGCCGTGCGCAGGTCCTCCAGCGAGGACGAGAACATGAACAGGGCGATGACCAGCGGCGCCAGCACCAGGCCGATCATGATGGTGATGGCGCCCGCCGAGTGCCGGATGATCGAGCCGACGACCAGCGAGAGCAGGCCGAGCAGCGCGATGTAGAGCGAGATGCCGAGGGTGCCCTTGAGCCACTCGCTGCCGGAGGGGTCCTTCACACCGGTGCCGTCGAGGAGGGCCACGTCGGCGAGGGCGACCAGCAGGACCGACACGAACGTGACGACGAAGGCGACCAGGAAGAAGACGACGGCCTTCGCGGTCAGCACCCGGCCACGGCTCGGGCACGCGGTCATCGTCGTGCGGATCATGCCGGTGCCGTACTCGGAGGCCGTGGTCAGCACGCCGAGCGTGATCACGCACATCGTGCCGAGCAGCAGTCCGAAGAAGCCGAACGACAGCGGGTTCTCACCGGACAGATCGCCCTCGGTCGCGCTGCTCGACACCACGGCGGCGGCGAGCAGGCCGATGCCGACGACCAGCAGCACGAAGACGCCCAGCGTCCACATCGTCGAGCGCACCGAGCGGATCTTCGTCCACTCCGAGGCGATCGCGTGCCCGAGGTGCGTGCGCACGACCGGGATCGGCGAGGTGTACGCGGCGTACGAAGGAGCGGGCGCCGCCTGCCAGTCGGGTGCGGCGGCCTGCGGCATCGGGGGCTGGGGCGTACTCATCGGGCGTCCTCGGACTTCGTCAGGTCGGCGGCGGGCGCGGGGGCCGGGGCGGGTGCGGTGGGCTGTGGGGCGGCCGTGGGCGGCGCGGGGGCCGCGGCGGGCGCGCTCGGGGCGGGCTGCCGGTCCGCGGGCGGGGTCGCTGGGGCGGAGGGCTGCGCCGGGGCCTGGGGGGCCTGGGGAGGCGTCTGGGCGTACGGGTTGGGCTGACCCGCGCCGGGGGCGGCGTACGGGCCCGCCGGAGGCTGCCCGGTGCCGTACGCGCCGGCGGGGGCGCCCGCGAGCGGCTGGCCGCCCTGCTGCGGCGGCGGAGGCGCGTACCAGCCGGGCTGGCCCTGGCCCGGGACCGGCATCGGGGGCTGGGTTCCCGGCGGGAGGAGCTGCTGGAGGCCCGCCTTCTGGTCGATCGTCGAGCGGTAGTCGACGGCGCCCTGGGTCATCCGCATGTACGCCTCTTCCAGCGAGGCCTGGTGCGGGGAGAGCTCCCAGAGGCGTACGTCCGTGTCGTGGGCGATGTCGCTGATGCGGGGGAGCGGCAGACCCGTGATGCGCAGCGCGCCGTCCTGCTCCGGCAGCACGTGCCCGCCCGCCTCCGTCAGCGCGGACGTCAGCTTCTCGCGCAGCTGCGGGTCGGTGTCGGGGGTGCGTACGCGCGCGAAGCCGGCGGAGTTCGCGGCGATGAAGTCCTGCACGCTCATGTCGGCCAGCAGCTGTCCGCGCCCGATGACGATCAGGTGGTCGGCGGTCAGCGCCATCTCGCTCATGAGGTGCGAGGAGACGAAGACCGTACGGCCCTCCGCCGCGAGCGACTTCATCAGGTTGCGCACCCAGAGGATGCCCTCGGGGTCGAGCCCGTTGACCGGCTCGTCGAACAGCAGCACCTGGGGGTCGCCGAGCAGCGCGGCGGCGATGCCGAGCCGCTGGCCCATGCCGAGGGAGAAGCCCTTGGAGCGCTTCCTGGCCACGTCCTGGAGTCCGACCACACCGAGCACCTCGTCCACCCGGCGGGCCGGGATGCCGGACAGCTGGGCGAGGCAGAGCAGATGGTTGCGGGCGTGCCGGCCGCCGTGCACGGCCTTGGCGTCGAGCAGCGCGCCCACCTGGCGGGGGGCGTTGGGCAGCTTGCGGTACGGGTAGCCGCCGATCGTCACCTGCCCCGACGTGGGGTTGTCCAGACCGAGGATCATCCTCATCGTCGTCGACTTGCCGGAGCCGTTGGGGCCCAGGAAGCCGGTGACGGCACCGGGCCGCACCTGGAAGGAAAGGTTGTACACAGCGGTCTTGTCGCCATATTGCTTGGTCAGGCCGACTGCCTCGATCATGCTCCGCACCCATCGAAAGGTTCAGGACAGCAGGGCACACGCCCCCGTAAGGGTTAGGAGCTTATCGGGGCGCTGACGGTTCCACTCAAGAGCGAGCAAAGCTCTGGGTCGTCACGCATCCCTCTTCTTCAGCAGGACGTACCCGCCCGCGACCGCCGCGACCACCCACAGCACCATGATTCCCAGCCCGCCCCAGGGACCGTACGGAGTGTCGTCCTCGATCGGGGTGACCACCTGCATGATCTTGCTGCCGGCCTGGTCGGGCAGGTACTGGCCGATCTTCTTGGTCGCCGAGACGTTGCCGAGGATGTTGGAGATCAGGAAGAAGAACGGCATCAGGATGCCCAGCGACAGCATCGGCGAGCGCAGCATCGTGGCCACGCCCATCGAGAACACCGCGATGAGGGTCATGTAGAGCCCGCCGCCGATGACCGCGCGCAGCACTCCCGGGTCGCCGATGTCGGCCCGGCGCGAGCCGAGCATCGCCTGCCCGAGAAAGAAGGTGACGAAGCTGGTGACGAGGCCGACGACCAGGCAGAGGCCGGCCGCCACCGCGATCTTGCTGAACAGGAAGGTGCCGCGCTGCGGTACGGCGGCCAGCGAGGTGCGGATCATGCCGGTGCTGTACTCGTTCGACACCACGAGCACCCCGAACACGATCATCGCGAGCTGACCGAGGCCCATCCCGGCGAAGCTGATGAAGGTGGGGTCGAAGGAGAGCTGGTCGTTGCGGCTCATGGTGTCGAACTCGTTCTTCGACAGGGCCGCGATCAGCATGCCGAGGGCGAGGGTGACGACCACGGCGAGGGAGAGCGTCCACACGGTGGAGGCCACCGACCGGATCTTGGTCCACTCGGACCGTACGACCTGGATCGCCGTCATGGTCGGTTCCCCTTCCAGTCGTCGCCCCACTGCTCGGCCGGCGCCGCGACGGGTGTGTCGGAGTGTGCGTGGTACTCGACCGACTCCGCGGTCAGCTGCATGAACGCCTCTTCCAGGGAGGCCTGCTGAGGGCTCAGCTCGTGCAGCACGATCTGGTACCGCGCGGCCAGTTCCCCGACGTGCTCGGGCTTGCCGCCGTCGACCTCCAGCGTCCCGTTGCCGGCCTCCACGGCCGTGATCCCGGCCTCGTGCAGCACGTCGAGCAGCCGCTCGCGCTGGGGTGAGCGGATCCGGACGTACGACCGCGAGTTCTGCTCGATGAACTCGGCCATGGAGGTGTCGGCGAGCAGCCGCCCCTGACCGATGACGACGAGGTGATCGGCGGTCAGCGCCATCTCGCTCATGAGGTGGGAGGAGACGAAGACGGTCCGCCCCTGTGTCGCGAGCGATTTCATCAGGTTGCGGATCCAGTGGATGCCCTCGGGGTCGAGCCCGTTGACCGGCTCGTCGAACATCAGGATCCGCGGATCGCCCAGGAGCGCGCCCGCGATGCCGAGCCGCTGTCCCATGCCGAGGGAGAACCCCTTGGCCTTCTTCCTCGCCACCGCGGTGAGGCCGACGGTGTCGAGGACCTCGGCGACCCGGCCGCGGGGGATGCCGTTGCTCTGGGCGAGGCAGAGGAGATGGTTGAAGGCGCTGCGCCCGCCGTGCATGGCCTTGGCGTCCAGCAGGGCGCCGATGTACTTCAGAGGCTCTTTGAGGTGGTCGTAGTGCTGCCCGTCGATCCGGACGTCACCGGCGGTGGGGCGGTCGAGGCCGAGCATCATCCGCATCGTCGTGGACTTGCCGGCGCCGTTGGGACCGAGGAAGCCCGTGACGATGCCCGGTCTGACGGCGAAGGTCAGGTTGTTGACCGCCATCTTCTCGCCGTACCGCTTGGTCAGGCCCTCGAGCTCGATCATGCGGCCACGCTAAGACGGGCGTTCGGGGGCTGCCACCTGAGCGGGCAGGGCGAGTGCGACGAGGGCGGCGAGCACCGTGAAGGCCGTCGACCAGAGGAGGCGGGCGGGAAGGCCGCGGCTCCCCGCCCGCGCGCCAGTACGGCGGCCCCACGACCTGGACGCCTCGACGACAGCCGTGCAGTGGGTGAGCACGGCGTATCTGCCGGCCCTCGCGAGCGTCGTGCCGGTGTCCTGTGCCACGAGACGCTGACCGGAGATCGTCGACGACGTCTTCCTGCCCCTGGTGGGCACGCCAGAGGCCCGCACCTCCGGGGGAGACGGTGCGGGCCTCTGAGCGCGCTACTGCTTACCGGGACTGCTGAGCCGGGACCCCACGGGAGATCGGCTCGTCGTCCGTGGCCGGCGAACCGGCCGCGGCCACCGCGGCGCCCGTGAGCGTGGCGAGCATCTCGCGCACGTTCGTCAGCTGGGCGTTGATGCTGTCGCGGCGGTTGGTGAGGGCGGCCAGCTCGCGCTCGGATTCCGAACGGATCCGGTCGGCCTTGGCGTTCGCGTCGGCCACGATGTCCTCGGCCTGGCGCTGCGCCGTCTCGACGGTCTGACGGGCCCGGCGCTCGGCGTCGGTGCGCAGCTTCTCGGCCTCGAGACGCAGCTGCTCCGCGCGGTGCTCGATCTCCGCGAGGCGCTTCTCCGCCTTCTGCTGGCGGGACGCCAGGTCGCGCTCGGACTGCTCGCGACGCTTGGCGAGGTTCGTCTCGAAGTCCGCGGCGGCCTGGGCGGCCTTGGCGCGGGTCTCCTCGAAGAGGGCGTCCGCCTCCTCGCGCTTCTGCTGCGCGTCCTTCTGTGCCTCCTGGCGCAGCTGAGAGGAGTCGCTCTTGGCCTTCTCGACGATCCGGACGCCTTCGTCCTCGGCCTTGGCCTTGCGCTCCGCGGCGAACGACTCCGCGTCATTGCGGACCTGCTGGGCCGCCGACTCGGCGAGTTCGCGGTGCTGCTCCGCCGCGCGACGGGCCTCCTCGCGCAGATCCTTGGCCTCCTCCTCGGCGAGGCGGAGGATCTTCTCGACACGCGCGCCGAGACCGGCGTACGAGGGCTCGGCGTCGGTGACCTGAGCCTGCGCGTTCTGCGTTTCGAGGTGGAGCTCCTCGATGCGCTTTTCCAGAGCGGTGATGCGGGAGAGAGCGCTGTCACGGTCGGAGACGAGCTTGGAGATCCGTTCGTCCACCTGAGCGCGGTCGTACCCACGCCGCACAAGCTCGAAGCCGTAGGGGGAAGTGTCGCTCATGGGGTTCCTGTCAAATGAGACCGGTGAGGTGATAGGGGGAATCCTAGGGGCCGAAGCGGTGTGTCATCGAGCGGATACGTGTTTGATCTGGAGAATGACACCCCTTTTGAGTGGCTAACCCCGGGACGGCTTGCCAAAAACTTGGTCAAAGGCCTCAGACGGCACCGGAATTCGACCTGTCGGTCAGCCTTCGCTCAGCTGTCCGACGCCTAACTGTCGGACGGCTTGCCACCCGATCGCGGGGCGCCGACCGTGACGCCGGCCTTGACGCCACCGTCCTTGCCCGCCGAAGGAGCCTCGAAGGACTCCAACGCTTCCAGGACGTCCTGGACACGGGAGATCTCGGCGTTGATGTCCTCGCGGCGGCGCACCAGGATCTCCAGCTCGCGCTTGCCTTCCTCCACCGTGCGCCGGGCCTCGCGGATCGCCTCCGCCTTGAGCTCCTCGGCCTCCCGCACGAGCGCCGCCTTCTTCTGCTCGGCCTCCTTCAGGAGCCCCTCGGCCTTCTTCACGGCGGCGATACGGACCTTGCCCGCCTCGGAGTTCGCCTCCGAGACCAGCTCCTTGGCCTTCGCCTGCGCCTTCGCCAGCTGCTCCTCGGACGCCTTGATGAGCGCGTCGCAGCGGTCACCGGTCGACCTCATCGTCTCGGCGGCCTCGCGGCGGGCCCGCTCGTGCAGGTCCTCGATCTCGGCCGTGATGCGGTCCCGCAGCTCCTCGGCGCGCTCCCTTATGGCGGTGGCGTCCCGGCGGGCACCGACGAGCAGCTCGTCCGCGTCCGTACGGGCCTTCTCCACCAGGGAGTTGCCCTGGACGGTCGCCTCCGAGACCAGCCGGTCGGCCTCCGAGCGGGCCGCGCCCACCATGGAGTCGGCCTGTCCCTCCGCGTCCGCGGTGGTCTTGTGGGCCTGCTGCTGCGCCTCGGTGAGGAGCTTGTCCGCCTCGGCCGTGGTCTCCGTGATGAGCGTGTCGACCTGCTCGGCCACGTCCTGGCGCCGCTTGTTCGCGTCCTTGCGGGCCTCGTCGAGGGTCCGCTCGGCCTCCTCGCGCGCGGCCGTCGTGACCCGGTCGGCCTCGGCCAGCGCGTCGGCCTTGAAACGCTCGGAGTCGGCGCGGACCCGGTCGGCGTGCTGCTGCGCGGAGCCGACCGTGTCGGCGGCCTCGGCGCGCAGCCGCTCCGCGTCCCCGGTGGCGTCCGCGATCAGCTTCTCGGCCTTGGCGACCGCCTCGGACCGTACACGCTCGGCCTCGTTGACCGTGTCCGTGCGCAGCCGGTCGGTGTCGGCGAGCGTCTCCGTGGTGAGCCGCTCGGCCTCGTTGCGCGCCTCGGTGATGAGGGCGTCGGCCTGCGAGGCCGCGTCGGAGCGGATCCGGTTGGCGTCCTCACGGGCGTCCGCCCGGGTACGGGCGGCGGCCTGGTCGGCCTCGGCGATCGCGTTCGAGGCGTCCGTGCGCACCCGTTGGGCGTGCTCGGCGGCGTCCGACCTGAGCCGCTCCGCCTCGGCGATCGCCTCCCCGACGGTGCGCTCGGCGAGCGCCTTGGCGGCCTCCGACTCCTCGTTCGCCTCGCGCCGGATGCGGCCCGCGTCCTCGCTGGCCCGCTCCCGCTCGGCGTAGGCGTCGCCGCGGACCCGGTCCGCCTCCTCCTCGGCCTCGCGCCGGGTGCGGTCCGCCGCGTGCTCGGCGGCGCTGCGCAGCCCGGTGATCTCCTCCTGAGCCTGCTCGTGCAGCCCGGCCACGGAGTCCCGTACCTGCTGGGCGTGCTGTTCGGCCGCAGACACCATCTCGGTGGCGCGCCGGTCGGCCTCCTCGACCAGCCGCACCGCCTCGGCCTGCGCCTCCTCCACACGGTTGCGTGCGGAGGCCAGCAGCTCCTCGCTCTGCTCGCGGGCCCGCTCGCGCTCCTGGTCGGCCTCCTGGCGCGCCGAGCCGAGGGTCTCCTCGGCCTCGCGGCGGCGCCGGACGGCCTCCTCCTGGGCGGCGGCCAGCGTCTCGGACGCCTCCGTCGCCAGCCGCTCGGCGGCGGCCTGCGCCTCCGCACGGACCCGGTCGGCGGTGTCCTGGGCCTCCGCCTTCAGCTGCTCGGCCTCGGCCGCGGCCGCCGAACGCAGCCGTACGGCGATGGCCTCGCCCTCCGCGCGGGACGCGGACGCGTCGGAGGCGGCCTCGTTGCGCAGCCGGTCGGCCTCCGCCTCGGCCTGCTGCTGCAGGGTGCGGATCCGCTCGGCGGACTCGGAGCGCAGCCGCTCGCTCTCCTCGACGGCCTCGCGACGGATCCGCGCGGCCTCGGCGCGAGCGTCGGTCAGCGCCTGCTCGGCGGCGGCGAGACGCTCCTCGGTGTCGGTGCGCAGCCGGGTCAGTTCCTCGGCGGCCTCGGCCCGGCGGGCCGCTATGGCCTGCTCGGTCTCCTCGTGCAGCTCCCGCGCGGACCGCTCGGCGTCCGCCTTGATGCCCTCGGACTGCTCGACGACCTCCGCGCGGTGCCGCTCGGCCTCCTGGCGGGTACGCTCCAGGGTCTCCTCGGCCTGCCGGCGCAGCGTGGTGGCGCGCTCGATGGCCTCGGTGCGGACCTTCTCGCTGTCCGTCGTGGCCGTCTGACGCAGCTCGTCCGCGTCCTGCTTGGCCTTCGCCAGCAGTTCCTCGGCGGTCTTGGCCGCCTCCTCGATCTGCTGGACGGCCTCCTTGCGGGCCTCCGCGCGGATCTTCTCGCCCTCGGCGACCGCGTCGGCACGCAGCTGCTCGGCCTCGCCGCGCAGCCGACGGGCCTCCTCCTGGAGCTCGACCGTCTTGGCCCGGTACTCCTTGGTGTCGTCCTTCGCCGAGCCCTTGAGCTGCTCGGCGATGTCATGCGCCTCGGCGCGCAGCCGGTCCGCCTCGGCCTCGGCCTCGGAACGGATCCGCTCGGCCTCCTCGGCGGCGGCCCTGGTGGTCCTACGGGCGTCCTCGGACGCCTTGGTGAGGACGTCCTCGGCGGTCTTGGCCGCCTTGCCCAGCTGGGACGCGGTCTCCTCGGCGGTGAGCGTGCGGGCCTTCTCGGAGGCCTGGGCGACGATCTTCTCGGCCTCCGCGCGGGCGTCCGCGACGACCTGCTCGGCGTCCGCCTTCGTGGCCTCGGCCTCCTTGGTGGCCTCGGTGACCAGCCGGGCGACCTGCTCCTTGGCCGTACGCGTGCGCTGTTCGTTGGCCGACTCGGCACTGGAGAGCGTCTTCTCGGCGCTCGCCTTGGCCTCGGCGAGGAGCTTCTCGGCCTCGCTCTGCGCCTTGCGGAGCGCCTCCTCGGCCTCCGTCATCCGCTGCTCGGCCGCGCGGCTCAGCTCGGTCGCCTCGCGGCGGGCGCTGTCCGACTCGCTCGCCGTGGAGTTGCGCAGCTGCTCGGCGTGGTCGGTGGCCTCCTGGGCCTGCGTGGACGCGGCGTTCAGCAGCCGCTCGGCGTCCGTGCGGGCGCGGCGCAGCAGTTGCTCGGCCTCCGCGCGGGCCGTCTCGGCCTCGCTCTGGAGCCGCTGGCGGGCCTCGGCGGCGACCCGCTCGGCCTCCGCGCGGGCGGCGGCCATGGCCTGCTCGGCCTCCGCGCGGGACTCCTCCAGGAGCCGGCGGGCCTGCTGCTCGGTACGGGCGCGCAGCTGCTCGGCCCACGCCACGTTCTCGTTGACGTGCGACTCGACGGTCTGGCGGCGCTCGGAGAGCTCCTGGTCCAGCTGCTGGCGGCGGGTGACCGCCTCCTGGTGCAGCTCCGCCTGGAGCCGCGCCGCGTTCTCGGCGTGCTCCTGGAGGATGCGCTGCGTCTGCGCCCGCGCCTGGCTCAGCTCGCGCTCGGCGTCCTGGCGCAACTGATCGGCCTGGATCTGGGCGTTGCGGAGCAACTGTTCGGCTTGATAGCCGATGTCGCCGCCGTCGTAGGACGGTCGGGACATGAGGGTGCGCCGCGCCTCGTGCAACTTGGCGCGCAGCACCTCGACCTGGTAGCCGAGGTCCTCGGCGTGCTGGATCGCCTTTTCCCGCTCGGTCTTCAGCCGGTCCATCTCGGCCTCGAACCGAGAGAGGTGGTCGACGTCAGCCGCCGGCACTCGCTCCTGGCTTTCGTAGCCCCGCACTGCGCGGTCCCATCCGTCCCCTGGTCGCGTGTCTGCCCAAACGAGCTCCGTCCATCCGCCGAACGGGGCCCCCGGGGAATGGTGTCAGATCAACGGCGGAGCAAGGGCTGCCGCCCCGACGCTTGTCCCCCGAAACCCGGACCCCGGCGGCTTCTCCGGTCAAAGGTGGTGTCGTCCGCCCGAAGGGCGGGCCCCGCGGCGTCTGGTGCGTGCGATCGCAAGGCGCCGGAAGGTCCTCGTAGCGGAGCTACTAGGGCCTTTCGGCAACGCGGCGAGCGTGCGTACCAGACGTCGCGGGGCAGGCACCACCTTTGACCGGGGGAGCCAGGTCGCCCCCCAAGAGCGGCGACCGCCCCCAACCCTACCGGCCCATATGTACGGGGGTCAGTGCTCAGGTGACTCAACAGGCGCCGAAGTGACCAGTTCTGTCAGTACTCCATGGCAATCCTTGGGGTGCAGGAACGTGATCCGTGACCCCATGGAGCCGCGTCGCGGCTCCTCGTACAGGACGCGTACGCCCTTGCCGCGGATGTCGGCGGACTCGCCGTCCACATCCGCCGTACCGAAAGCGATGTGGTGCACGCCCTCACCGTTCTTCGCGAGCCACTTCGCGACGGTGGAGTCCTCGCGGGTCGGCTCGAGGAGCTGCAGGTAGGAGGCCCCGCCGTCCGACGTGTCGTTGATCTTGAGCATGGCCTCGCGCACGCCCTGCTCCTCGTTGACCTCGGAGTGGTACACCTCGAAGCCGTAGGTGGCCCGGTAGAACTCGACAGTCTTGTCCAGGTCGAAACAGGCGATCCCGATGTGGTCGATTCGCGTCAGCATGGAACTCAGTGCAGCGCTCCGGAGGTGGTTACGCAACGTGCGCGCGATCACACCGACAGCCCGGTGACGGCACGGAGTGCCACTCAGTACATTCGAAGTAAACCCTCGTTCACTCCTCAGCTGTGCAGCTGAAAGGGGATCGCACCTCATGTCTGGTTCGAACAGCACGACGTCCGTCATCGTGGCGGGTGCCCGCACCCCGATGGGACGGTTGCTCGGCTCACTCAAGTCCTTCTCCGGAGCCGACCTCGGCGGCTTCGCGATCAAGGCCGCCCTCGACCGTGCGGGGATCGGCGGCGACCAGGTGCAGTACGTGATCATGGGCCAGGTGCTCCAGGCCGGGGCCGGCCAGATCCCGGCGCGCCAGGCCGCGGTCAAAGCAGGCATCCCGATGGGCGTCCCGGCGCTCACCATCAACAAGGTCTGTCTGTCGGGCCTCGACGCGATCGCGCTGGCCGACCAGCTGATCCGCGCGGGCGAGTTCGACGTGATCGTCGCGGGCGGCCAGGAGTCCATGACCAACGCCCCCCACCTGCTCCCGAAGTCCCGCGAGGGCTACAAGTACGGCGCCATCGAGATGCTCGACGCCATGGCCCACGACGGTCTGACCGACGCCTTCGAGAACGTCGCCATGGGCGAGTCCACGGAGAAGCACAACGCGCGCCTGGGCATCCAGCGTCCCGCGCAGGACGAGATCGCCGCCCTGTCCCACCAGCGGGCCGCGGCCGCGCAGAAGAACGGCATCTTCGAGGCCGAGATCACCCCGGTCGAGATCCCGCAGCGCAAGGGCGAGCCGGTCGTGTTCAGCAAGGACGAGGGCATCCGCGCGGAGACGACCGCGGAGTCCCTGGGCAAGCTGCGCCCGGCGTTCACCCGCGACGGCACCATCACGGCGGGCACCTCCTCGCAGATCTCCGACGGTGCCGCGGCCGTGGTCGTGATGAGCAAGACCAAGGCGCAGGAGCTCGGCCTGGAGTGGATCGCCGAGATCGGCGCCCACGGCAATGTGGCGGGACCGGACAACTCCCTCCAGTCCCAGCCGTCCAACGCCATCCTCCACGCCCTGAAGAAGGAGGGCCTGGACGTCTCCGACCTCGACCTGATCGAGATCAACGAGGCCTTCGCCGCCGTCGCGGTCCAGTCAATGAAGGACCTCGGGGTGTCCTCCGAAACGGTGAACGTCAACGGCGGTGCCATCGCCCTGGGCCACCCGATCGGCATGTCCGGGGCCCGTCTGGTGCTGCACCTGGCGCTGGAGCTGAAGCGGCGCGGCGGCGGTGTCGGCGCGGCCGCGCTGTGCGGCGGCGGCGGTCAGGGTGACGCGCTCATCGTGCGGGTACCCAAGGCCTGAGCTGTACTTTTCTCACGGATCGGAGCTGTGATGCAGGACGTCTCCTCTCTGGTGGCCCAGGCGAGGGAGGGCAGGCCGCGTGCCGTGGCCCGGCTGATCTCCCTGGTGGAGGGGGCGTCCCCGCAGCTCAGGGAGGTCATGGCGGCGCTCGCCCCGCTGACGGGCAACGCGTACGTCGTGGGCCTCACCGGTTCGCCGGGCGTGGGCAAGTCCACGTCCACGTCCGCCCTGGTCACCGCGTACCGCAAGCAGGGCAGGCGGGTCGGCGTCCTGGCCGTCGACCCGTCCTCGCCCTTCTCGGGCGGCGCCCTGCTGGGCGACCGCGTCCGGATGTCGGACCACGCCTCCGACCCGGGCGTCTACATCCGCTCGATGGCCACCCGCGGCCACCTCGGCGGCCTGGCCTGGTCGGCCCCGCAGGCGATCCGGGTCCTGGACGCGGCGGGCTGCGACGTCGTCCTGGTCGAGACGGTCGGCGTCGGCCAGTCGGAGGTCGAGATCGCCTCGCAGGCGGACACCAGCGTGGTCCTCCTGGCCCCGGGCATGGGCGACGGCATCCAGGCGGCCAAGGCCGGAATCCTGGAGATCGGCGATGTGTACGTCGTCAACAAGGCCGACCGGGACGGCGCCGACGCCACCGCCCGTGAGCTCAACCACATGCTGGGCCTCGGCGAGTCCCGCGGCCCCGGCGACTGGCGCCCGCCCATCGTGAAGACGGTCGCCGCCCGCTCCGAGGGCATCGACGAGGTCGTCGAGGCGCTGGAGAAGCACCGCGCCTGGATGGAGGAGCGCGGAGTCCTGGCCGAGCGCCGCCGCGCCCGCGCCGCCCGCGAGGTGGAGACCATCGCGGTCACGGCCCTGCGCGAGAGGATCGGCGACCTGCACGGCGACCGACGCCTGGACGCGCTGGCGGACCGGATCGTGGCCGGGGAACTGGACCCGTACGGGGCGGCGGACGAGCTGGTGGCGGGCCTGACGCAGGGCTGAGGCGCCCTGGTCGACTCCGCGGCGCCGCTGATACGGTGATCCGCATGTTCCTCTCCCTGGCATAGAGCGCACACCGAGTCACGGTCGAGCACACCGCTCCCGTGACGTGCCGGTGTCCGCCTTCCGCCTCTTCTCCGAGGAACTCATCATGTCCGCGTCCTACGCGCGCGTGCTGCGCATTCCGCATGCCCGCCGCACCTTCGTCACCGCCCTGGTCGGCAGACTGTCGTACGGCATCGTCCCGCTGTCCGTGATGCTCGCCGTGACCCGCGCCTCCGGCTCGTACGCCGTGGCGGGCACCGTGATGGCGCTGTTCGGCGCCACCGTCGTCTTCCTGGCGCCCGCGAGGGCCTCGCTGATCGACCGGCACGGGCCGCGCCGGGCGCTCGTGCCGATGCTCGTCGCCTACACCGTCCTGCTCGGTCTGCTGACCGCGGCCGTCTGGCGGCCGGGCGCTCCGGCGTACCTCCTGGGCACCCTCACCGCCCTCGCCGGCGCCTGCGTGCCGCCGCTCGGCCCGACCATGCGGACCGTCTGGAGCCGGCTCGCCCCGGACCGCGACCTGCGGCAACGCGCGTACAGCCTCGACGCCGTCGCCGAGGAACTGCTCTTCGTCTCGGGCCCGCTGCTGGTGGGCGTCCTGGTCGGGGCCGTCACGCCGGCGGCCGGGATCGTCGTGGGGGCGGCGCTGATGGTGACGGGGGCGGTGGGGTTCGTGTCGTCGCCGGTGGTGCGGGGCATGGCGCCCGCGGGCCGCAGTGGGGCCGGGGGTCGGGGCGGGCGCGGTCGTCCCGTGCTGCGGAGGATCGGGCGGCCCGTCACCGCCGCCGTGGCCGTCGGGGTCGCTCTCGGTGTGCTCGATCTGCTGGTCATGGTCTTCGCCGAGCGCCATCACCACGGCGGGGCGAGCGTGGCCTGGGTGCTGGCCGCGCTGTCCGCCGGGAGTGCCGTCGGCGGCCTGCTGAACGGTGCCGTCCACTGGCGTACGTCCGCCCCGGTCCGGCTGGCCCTGCTGACGGCGGGCCTCGGCCTCGCGCTCCTCGGCGCCGGTCTCGCCCCGGGCCTGGGCACGCTCACCCTGACCATGACGGTGGCCGGCCTCTTCGTGTCGCCGGCCCTCACCACCGCGTATCTCATCGCGGACGAGGCCGTCGCCGACGAGGCGCGCACCCGGGCCGGTGCCTGGGTCAACACGGCGGTCAACGCCGGGAGCACGGCCGGTACGGCGGCGGCCGGCGTCCTCGCCGGACGGCTGCCAGTGTCCGGGTGCTTCGCGGTGACCGGTGCGGCCGTCGTCCTGACGGCACTGGCCGTGGCGAAGGGTGCCCGCCGCGGCCGTACTGCTGAGGCGAAGGGGGCCCTGGCCGCCGTATGACGAGACCGGCGGGCGCGGCCAGTAAGCCGCGCCCGCCGGGTGGGGGGATCCGAGGGCCCGGCGGGGGAGGCCGGGCCCTCGGTGGAGGGGACGGTCAGTCGTCCTGGTCCTGGGTGAGCTTGCCCGTGTCGAGGGCGCCCTTCCACTCGGAGGTCACGTTGTTCTTCACGGTCTCCACGCTCCACGCCACGGTGCCGTTGTCGTCGTCGACGCCGACCTCGGTGACCGTGCCCTTGGCCGCGGCCGCCTTCGCGATCTCACGGGCGTCGAACTCGGCGCCCTTCAGCGCGGCCAGTTCGGCGCGGTCCTCGCTGTCGTTGCCGTCGTCGGTGTCGCGGTGGGCGCCGAGGACCTCGCCGGAGTCCGGGGCGACCTTGACGCTGTACTCGGCGCCGTCGCCCTTGACGACGTCCACGTCCCACGTGCCGGCGTCGGCGCCGTCGTCGTCCACGTCGGCGGAGACGGCGGTGCCCGGGGTGTGCTTGAGGGCGGCCGCGATCGCCTCGGCGGCGGTGACGTCACCACCGGCGGTCGCCGTACGGTCGTCGTTCGCGTCGTCGTCGCGGTCGTTCACGTCGTCCCGGTCCGCGATCACCTGCGCGCCGGCGCTCGCCTGACGCTGCGCCGTCGTGTCGTCGTCGCCCGCCGCGAAGGCCGCGACGGTCCCGCCGGTGACCAGGGCGGCGGCGGTCAGGGTGGCGATGACGATGTTGCGCTTCATGAGGTTTTCCTGCCTATTCGGTCGACTTCACTCGGTTTCAGCGATTCGCTCGCTTTCGACATGACCAAACATCGCCGATCGACGCTGAGGGGAACCTGAAGCCGCCTGAAGGGATCTTCAGCTCGGCTTTGCGAACCTTTACGTATGCGCCTGTTGCCCATGGAGGACGAGAAGCGGCACCGTCTGGAGGCACGGCGGTGAGCAGCCTCTTCGGCTCGGTCCGCTCGCGCGGTCCAACCTCATCGACCAGGCGGAACGCTCGGCACGCGGCGTGGCCACCCTGCTCGCCACCGGGAAGTCGTACGCCGACCTGGACCTGGGCGACGCGAACGGCACGCTGGTCGCGGTCAGCGACGGCCTGGAGCGGATCAGCGGCACCGCCACCGACGCGGTGAAGGCCCAGGCGCAGCCGGGCAGCCCGAGCGGCTCGGGCGACGACTCCGACGACGACGCGGACGACGGCACCGCCCTCGAACCCGGCGAGATCGGCGACAGCGTCGAGCTCACTGACGTCACCGCGACCATCGACGGCGCGAGCGCCGACTACCGTTTCGCGGCGCTCCCCGTGGAGACCGACGACGGGGCCGAGCCGACCGTGTACGCCGGAGAGTCCCTGGACACCGAACAGAGCGCCGTGGACACCGCGCTCACCGTCATGCTGATCGACTTCCCCCTGCTGCTCGGCGTCGTCGCCGCCGCGACCTGGCTCGTCACCCGGCGCGCCCTGCGCCCGGTCGAGGGCATCCGGCGCGAGATGGCCGCGATCACCGCCTCCGAGGACCTCGCGCGACGCGTACCGGAGCCGGACACCCACGACGAGGTCGCCCGGCTCGCCCGCACCACCAACGCGACGCCGGCCGCGCTGGAGACCTCCGTGGAGCGCCGGCGCCGGTTCGTCGCCGACGCCTCGCACGAACTGCGCAGCCCGATCGCGTCCTGCGCACCCAGCTGGAAGTGGGCGCCGCCCATCTGGAGTTGCTGGACGTCCCGGGCGCGGTCCAGGACACCGTACGACTCCAGCGGCTCGCCGCCGATCCGCTGCTGCTCGCCCGGCTGGACGCGGGGGAGGGGCCGGCGACAAGCGGCTCGACCTCGGCAAGGTGGCGCGGCGGGAGGCGCGGGGACGCGACGGGGTGACCGTCGAGGCGGTGGACGTGGAGGTGGCCGGGTCCCGGAGCCGGCTGGGGCGGGTGATCGGCAATCTGCTCGACAACGCCCAGCGGCACGCCCGTTCGGCGGTCGGTGTGACCGTACGGCGGGACGGGGCGTGGGCCGTCGTCGAGGTCGCCGACGACGGGGGCGGGGTGGCCGAGGCCGACCGGGAGCGGATCTTCGAGCGGTTCGTGCGGCTCGACGAGACCCGCGGCCGTGACGACGGCGGCGCCGGGCTCGGGCTCGCCATCGCCCGGGACGTCGCCGCACGCCACGGCGGCACGCTCACGGTCCGCGACGCGCCGGCAGGCGGAGCCCTGTTCGAACTCCGCCTGCCGCTCGTCTAGCTGCCGTTACCCGGTCAGGGGCGCCCGCGCTGGCCGCGCAGATGCTCCGCGATGGGCTTGAGGGACTTGTCGAGCTCCGCCAGGGAATCGGGGTTCAGCAGGTCGATGAAGTGGCGCCGCACAGACGCCACGTGGTGTGGCGCGACCTTCTGCATCGTCTCCATGCCGTGCTCGGTCAGCACCGCGTACAGACCGCGGCGGTCTGACTCGCAGTTCTCGCGCCGCACCAGGTCCGCGTTCTCCATGCGGGTGATCTGGTGCGAGAGGCGGCTCTTGGACTGGAGGGTGGCGGACGCGAGATCGCTCATCCGCATCCGTACGTCCTCCGACTCGGAGAGATTCACCAGGATCTCGTAGTCGTTCATTGTCAGGCCGAACGGCTGGAGGTCCTTCTCGAGCTGGTACGTCAACAGCCTGTTGACCTCCAGGTGGGTGCGCCAGGCGCACTGCTCCGCATCAGTCAGCCAGGGCGTGGCCGTCTCGGTCTCCATGAATGAAGTCTACCTAAGAAGTTGAAAGGCGAACTAGTGAGGGTTTGGCGTGACGGCGTGCACACGTTCGACGTCACACTCCGCAGACTACCGCTCACAGCCCGAAGCGACGCTGGAGGTCCCCCAGCTGTCCGGGAAGGCGCGGTGTGCCCGCTTGCTGTGAAGGGCCTGTGGAGGGCACTCCGGAACCGGGCACTCCGGCCTGCTGGGGAACCGCCCCCGTGGCCTGCTCCGCCATCAGTGCCTCGGAGGACTGGAGCAGCACGGTGCCGGCCCCTACGAACTCGAACTGATGCTCCTCTCCAGAGGCCCCGCCCAGGCCCGTCATCGCACGTAGACCGCCCATCAGACCGGTCATATAGCCGTGGTCGTAGTGATGGCACGGCGACGGGCAGTCGGCCCAGCCGACGAGCGCCTGCGGGTCCACCCGGATCGGGGGTTCCATGAACACCACCGGGCCGTTAGATGCGGCCACGAACTTTCCGGTTCCGATCAGGGTCAGAAAACCCGGCACGATTGATTGCTTGAGGGCGAGACTTGGCTGAAAAGCGAGCAGGTTGCCTGAGCGAATGGTCAGGTTGCCGTTCTCGAGGTCGTACGAATTCACGTCGAAGGCCCGGTCGGCGAGGAGCATCTTGCCCGAACCCTCGGCCACGACCCAGTCGCTCGCGTGCAGAGGCGAATGGAAGGACGTACGGACAAGTCGGTCGAGTCGCCCGTGTCCGACGCCGTTGAAATCGATCGAACCGTAGTAGGCGATCATCTTCCCCTTCTGCAGGAACCACTGGCTCCCCTTGAGCTCCACACAGAAGGTGTAGTTGTTCACGTTGTCGTCGACGGGCAGTGTCGCGGGGTCGTGGACGGTGGGGCCCGCGCCCGGGTAGGTGCTCACAGCTTCTCCTCCGACGCCTGGACGAACACCGTTCCGTGACCACTGAGCTCCAGCTGGAAGGCCTCGCCGGAGCCGCGGCCCACCATGTCGCGCCAGCCGAGCGCGGTGGACAGCTTGTTGCGGACGTCCCCGTGGTGGGCGACGTAGGCCTGTGGGTCGACATGGACCGGACGCTGCGGGGTGATCGGCAGCTCGATGACGCCGCCGTGGGCCATCACGGCGACCGAGCCATGTCCCTTGAGGGTGGTGGTGAACAGCCCCTGGCCGGTGACCTGGCCGCGGACCATGCCCATGACGCCGCCCTGCGAGCCCATGAACATCGTGCCCTGATCGAGGGTGCCCTCGAAGGCGAGGAGGCGGTCCGCCTCGACGTACAGGGTGTCGCCGGTGAGGTTGATCACCTGGACGTGGTGGCCGCCGTGCCCGAACAGGACGGTGCCGCTGCCCTCCACGGTCATCAGGGGAGTGGCCTCGCCCGCGACCCGGCGCCCGATCATCGACGCGATCCCGCCCCGGCCGCCCTGGGTGTTGGGCGTGAAGGACACCTCGCCCCGGTAGGCGAGCATCGCGCCGCGCTGGCTGAACAGCCGCTGCCCGGGCACGACGGTCGCCTCGACCATCTTCGAGTTGAGCTCGCGGAAGGCCATCTCAGACATCCCCCGCGATCGTGTTCCGCTCACTGGGCTGGACGTACACCAGACCGTCCCCCTCGAAGCGGATCTGGAAGGCCTCGCCGCCGCCCTCTCCCATGAGGGTGCGGAATGTCACACCGGACTGGAAGGACTGCCGCAGATTCCCCTGGTGCGCGATGTACGCCCCCGGGTCGACGCTCAGCGGGTACTGCGGGCTGACCCGCAGCACCACGGCCGGACCGTCCGAGGTGATCGCCGCCTGTCCATGGCCCTCGACGGTGGTCGTGAACAGCCCGTTGCCCTGCGAGGCGCCGCGCAGCCCCGTGAAAGTGGTCCCCGTCCGCAGCCCCCCGTCGGTCGCGAGCAGATTGCTCGACTCCACGTAGAGCTTGTCCCCCTGGAGACCGACGAGATTGATCTCGGAGGCGCGATCGGCGAACCAGCAGGTCCCCTGCCCCCTCACCTCCATCACCGTCATCTGCTCACCGGTGATCCGCCGGGTCACCATGCCCCGGATGCCCTCACCGCCACCGCTGAGCTTCTTGAACGCCATCTGTCCGTCGTACGCGACCATCGAGCCGTTCTTCGCCTTCACGGCGTCCCCGGTCATCTCGACGGCGAGCACCTTGCTTCCTTGAAGTCGGAACATCGCCACGCTGCGAAGGTAGCCCGCGGAAAGGCCTTGCCGACAGAGCCCGTGGGTGGAGAGGGACCCTGATCGCACCCCTAGGGGGTCAGTGACGGGCCCCGGGCAGCCGTATGACCGCCTTCCCCGAGGTCAGGTCGACGGTGGAGTGCGGGGGCGCCCCGTCCTCCTCGTCGTCCCGCATCACCAGCGCGCTCTGCCGTTCCTTCAGTTCGCTCTGCTTGCCCGGCGAGAGGGCGGCGTGCAATTGCTCGAAGCCGGTCGCGGAGATCTGCCCCTGCCGGGCAGCATTGCGCCACGGCAGCACTCCGGCCCGGCCGGCCCGCAGACGAACCGCACACGCACTCCTGGCTGCGAGACACCGACGACGGACCCCCCAGCCTGCCCCCGCTCAACGGTTTGCCACAATGGACAACGTTTGTGCACGCATTCACAAAGCGTCGACGCCCATCCACCGAAGGTGACCCGTGGACCTCAAGACCGCCAGCGCCCTGCGCCGCCTCCGCCTCGTCTCCGCCCCCGAGGCGGTCTCGTTCCTGCTCCTGCTCGTCTGCTCGGTCCTGAAGCGGACCACGGACTTCAACGCGGTGCCCGTGATGGGCATGGTCCACGGCGTTCTCTTCATCCTCTACGTGATCTTCTGGGCCGACGCCTGGAACCGTACGAAGTGGTCCGTGAAGACCGCCGCCCTCTACTTCGTCCTCTCGGTCCTGCCCACCGGCGGCTTCTTCGCCGAGCGCAAGCTCAAGCGCGAGGCCGAGGACGCGGTCATCGCCTCCCGCGCCCGCCAGGAGAGCGCGGTGAAGACGTCGTGATCGTCGCCTTCTCCGTCACCCCGCTCGGCGTCGGCGACGAGGTGGGGGAGTACGTCGCCGACGCCGTCCGTGTCGTCCGCGAATCGGGCCTCCCCAACCGCACCGACGCGATGTTCACCTCGATCGAGGGCGACTGGGACGAGGTCATGGACGTCGTGAAGCGCGCCGTCGCCGCGGTCGAGGCACGCGCCCCGCGCGTCTCCCTGGTCCTCAAGGCGGACATCCGCCCGGGCGTGACCGACGGCCTGACCTCCAAGGTGGCAACGGTGGAGCGACACCTCACCGACTGAGCGCTCCGCTGCAAGTGCGGTGCTTCGTCTGCGACTCCGTCGTGGCTGGTCGCGCAGTTCCCCGCGCCCCTTTGGGGGCGCGCGGACAGGGAGCCGCACCCCCCGGGCCCCCGGCGGGGCACCACCCACGCATGGGCACCGTCCCCAGGCGGGGACGCACCCGCACCGCCGCACTGTCCCCAGGCGGGGACGCACCCGCACCGCCGCACTGTCCCCAGGCGGGACGCACCCGCAGCGGCGCACTGGCGCACCGTCCCCAGGCGGGACGGGCCCGCGCTTGCGCAACGGCGAGAAGGGGACGTACCGGGGGGTGTCCGCCCGCAGCGTCGGGCGACCGACCAAGAGCACATCCCCAGCCCACCGCACCGCCCGACCGAGGACGGACACCCCCCGGTGCGGCACCGACCCCCAACGACGAGTAGTGCGCAACGCGAACCCCACCGAAGCCGCCACGGGCCGCCGCAGGCATCCCCCCACTCACCGTCAGACGCATCCCACTCGCCTGGACCCTCCCAGTTCGACACGCCCGTAAATCTCCACTTGTGTGTTGATATCGGCTCGTTCGATCACTGGAGGGCGCTGTGCGGCCGGAGGGCTACGACTACGACACCCACAGCCGACTTGCCGGACCGCTCACCGAGCCGTCCGAAGAGAAGTACCGGGTGCGGTACACCTCACTCCTCGCAGGCGAGCCGCACCGAATACGCGCGATCCTTCTGATGACCCTCGCGCCCCTGCTCACCGGCGCCCTGCTGGTCTACCTCGTCTGGCCCACCCACTGGGTCGAACGCGAGGGCGGCGACGACTGGATGGTCGGCCTCGACTTCACGATGCTCATAGCCATCGCGCTCATCGAGCTGTTCATGGTCGTCAACGTCGTCTCCGTCGCACACGCCACCCTCGTGGCCCGCGACCCCGTCCCCGTCACCCCCGAACCCGGCACCCGCGTCGCCTTCCTCACGACGTACGTCCCGGGCAAGGAACCCCTGGAGATGGTCCGCGCCACCCTCGAAGGCGCCACGAAGATCACCCACACCGGCCCCCTGGACGTCTGGCTCCTGGACGAAGGCGACGACGAACCGGCCAAGGCCCTGTGCACGGAACTCGGCGTACGGCACTTCACCCGCCACGGCGTCCCCGAGTGGAACAGACCCAAGGGCGTCCACAAGGCCAACACCAAGCACGGGAACTACAACGCCTGGATCGCCATGCACGGCGACGAGTACGACTTCTTCGCCTCGGTCGACACGGACCACGTCCCGCTCCCCAACTTCCTGGAGCGGATGATGGGTTACCTCCGGGACCCGGACGTCGCCTTCGTCGTGGGCCCGCAGGTGTACGGCAACTACCACAACCCCGTCACCAAGGCCGCCGAGTCCCAGCAGTTCCTCTTCCACGCGCTGATCCAGCGCGCCGGCAACCGTTACCGCGCCCCCATGTTCGTCGGCACCAACAACGTCGTACGCATCGCGGCCGTGAAACAGATCGGCGGCCTGTACGACTCCATCACCGAGGACATGGCCACCGGCTTCGAGCTCCACCGCCACCGCAATCCCAAAACCCGCAACCACTGGCGCAGCGTCTACACCCCCGACGTCCTCGCCGTCGGCGAAGGCCCCGCCTCCTGGACGGACTTCTTCACCCAGCAGTTGCGGTGGTCGCGCGGCACGTACGAGACGCTCTTCAAGCAGTACTGGAAGGCACCGTTCACGATGCCGCCCGGACGTCTCCTCTCGTACACGCTGATGCTCGTCTACTACCCGATGACGGCCGTCAACTGGTTCCTGGGCATCCTGAGCTGCTTCCTGTTCCTCTGGTTCGGCGCGTCCGGCACTCAAGTCGCCGCATCGGTCTGGCTGATGCTCTACAGCGACGCGGCCGCCCTCCAGATCGGCCTCTACCTCTGGAACCGCCGCCACAACGTCTCCCCGCACGAGCCCGAGGGCTCCGGCGGCCTCGCGGGCATGGCGATGTCGGCCCTCTCCGCGCCGATCTACCTGAAGTCCTTCGGCGAGGCCCTCATCCGCCGCCCCAGCCGCTTCGTCGTCACCCCGAAGGGCGGCGACGTCAGCCCCGACCGGCTGCTCACCTTCCGCATCCACCTGTTCTGGGCGGCCCTCCTCGCGACCTCGCTGGCCGGCTCGGTCGCCCTGGACCACACGCATGTGGCGATGCGTACCTGGGCGGTCCTGGCCATGGCGATATCCCTGGCCCCAGTCGGTGTGTGGATCTCCACCCGCCTGAAGGAACGCCAGACCCACCGCTCCAGGACGACAGCCACAGCCACAGCCTCAGCCACCCCCCGCCCCGCCGACGGCACCGAGCCCGCCCTCGCCACCACCTCCAGCACCACGACAGGAGGCAACTAGGCATGGCCTACCAGCCGTCCCAGCGCACCAAGAAGACCGCCCTCGCCATCGGCGGCATCGCCCTCCTCGTCGGCCTGAACACCCCGGCCGCGCTCGACTTCGCCGGTGATCAGTACTACGCGTACAAGATCGCCCAACCCGAGTACAAGGCGAAGTACGGGAGTTGGAGCCGGGTCGACATCCCGGAGGAGTACCGCACCAACGCCATCCACGCGGCGCTGCTGCACACCGGCAAGGTGCTCATCGTCGCGGGCTCCGGGAACGAGCAGAAGAAGTTCGACGAGGGGTCCTTCGACACCGTTCTCTGGGACCCGGCCACGGACACCTTCAAGAAGATCCCGACGCCCGACGACTTCTTCTGCTCGGGGCACGCCCAACTCCCGGACGGCAGCCTCCTCGTGGCCGGCGGCACGGCCCGCTACGAGCTGCTCGACGGCGAGGTGGACCGGGCCGGCGGCGGCATGCGCGTGAAGAACGAGAACCCCGACAAGGCGATCGTCCTGAAGAAGGGGACCCGCTTCCGCTCGCCCGCCGGGGTCGAGTACGCCACCAAGTTCGATGTCACCGTCCCCAAGGCGAAGAAGACCTTCAAGGTCACCTACAACGCCCGCGGTGTGATGCAGCCCTGGCAGACCAAGGTGACGGCCGCCGAGGCGCGCGTCTTCGTGGAGGCCGTGGAGAAGGGCCCGATGTCCGTCACCGAGAAGCAGGCCCAGTACGAGATCGTGGGCCTGAACGGCGAGGACGCGGACAACGCCTACGGTCTCAGCGAGAAGATCACCCTCGACAAGCAGGACTTCCAGGGCATCCGCGCCGCCTACGAGTTCGACCCGCTCGCCGAGAAGTACATCCCGGTCGACCCGATGGACAAGGCCCGCTGGTATCCGACCCTGGTCGGCCTCGACGACGGCCGCGTCCTCGCCGTCTCCGGCCTGGACGACGTGGGGATGATCGACCCGGGCGACAACGAGATCTACGACCCGAAGACGAAGAAGTGGTCACCAGGCCCCAAGCGGTACTTCCCCACGTACCCCGCGCTCTTCCTCACCAAGGGCGGCAAGCTCTTCTACCCGGCCTCCAACGCCGGTTACGGGCCCGCAGACATGGGTCGCGAGCCGGGGCTGTGGGACCTGAAGACCAACACCTTCGAGAAGGTCCCCGGTCTGCGTGACGCCGACGAGACGGAGACCTCGGCGTCCCTCCTCCTCCCGCCCGCGCAGGACCAGAAGGTGATGATCCTCGGCGGCGGAGGCGTCGGCGAGTCGAAGAAGTCGACCCCGCGCACGGCCGTGGTCGACCTGAAGAAGGACAACCCCGTCTTCGAGGACGGCCCCAGCCTCCCGCAGGGCACGCGGTATCTGAACAGCGTGATCATGCCGGACGACACCGTGTTCACCGCGAACGGCGCCGAGGACTACCGCGGCCGCAGCGCCAGCAACATCCTCAAGGCGCAGTTCTACGACCCGAAGGGCAACGTCTTCCACGAGGCCGCGTCCCCGACGGTGGGCCGCAACTACCACTCCGAGGCGCTGCTGCTGCCCGACGGAAGGGTCGCCAGCTTCGGCTCCGACCCGCTCTACGACGACCAGCAGAACACCAAGCTCGGCCACTTCGAGCAGCGCATGGAGATCTTCACACCGCCCGCCCTGCACCGTGGCGATGCCGACCGCCCCGAACTGAAGAACGGACCGAAGGAACTCGACGCGGACCACCGCGCGACCTTCCGCACCGCCGACGCGGACCGGATCGCCAAGGCCCGGCTGATGCGGCCGAGCGCGGTGACGCACACCACCGACGTCGAACAGCGCTCCATCGAACTCGGCATCACGAAGAACGCGAACGCCGTCACTTTCGATGTGCCCAAGGACCCGGCCCTGGTGCCGCCCGGCTGGTACATGCTGTTCGTGACGGACGCGGACGGCACCCCGTCCGAAGCGAAGTGGATCCAGGTGAAGTAGGCGAAGTGGCCGAAGCGGGTGAAGTGGCCGGTCAGTTCCGGGAGTTGTCCGCCAGCCCCAGGGCGTACTCCGGCCACCACTGCCCGGCGTCCGGACCGCCCTCGCAGGTCCCGTCCGACTCGCCGGGCCGCTTGACCCACAGATAGGCGTCCAGGGCCGTCTCGCCCGTGCTCGTCGTAGGCGCGGTGCCCAGCGCCCTGCCGGGCGGGTTGCACCACACACCCGGCAGCGGCCCGTTGCCGTTACGGCTGCTGTCGATGACGAAGTGCTTGCCGTCGAGGTCCCTGGAGAGGCGGCGGCCGTACTCCTTGGTGACGGTGTCGGTCTGGAAGTTGGAGACGTTGAGCGAGAAGCCGTCGGCCTTCGCCACGCCCGCCCGCCGCAGTGGCTCGACCAGCTTCTTGGGCTCCCGGATCCACGACGGGTTGCCCGCGTCGAGGTACACCTTGGTGTTCGGCTGCCGCTTCAGCCGGTCGATCGCCTCGCCCAGCAACTGCTCGCGCTCGGCGTGGTATTCGCCCGGTGTGCAGCCGTCCACGATGTGCGCGACCGCGTCGGGTTCCAGGACGACGAGGGCCTTCGCGTCACCGAGCGCGTCCGCGAACCTCCCGATCCACCGCCGGTAGGTGTCCGCGTCCGCGGCCCCGCCCGCCGAGTGCTGGCCGCAGTCCCGGTGCGGGATGTTGTACGCGACGAACAGTGCCGTACGGTCCTCGGCCGCGGCCGAGCCGATGGCCGCCCTGACGGCCGGACCCGGGTCGATCTCACCGGCCGGCCACAGCGCGGCCGGCTGGTCCGCGATCTTCTGGAGCTGCGCCGCGTCCCGGGTACGGCCCTCCCGCTGCCACAGCTGGATCTGCTGGGCGGCGGAACTGTTGGGGTCCACCCAGAACGGGGACGCCGGATCCGTGTCCGACTTCCTGCTGGCCGCGCCGGCGACGGAGGCCTCCTCGACGTCGGACGCGAACGAGCAGCCTGCGGCGAGCGCGAGGGTTGCGAGGACCGCGAGGGTGTGGCTCAGCCGGGGCATGCTGCTCCCTTGCGCGAGTGATGACTTTGAGTAAGGGTGCGTGACTCATCGTCACATGGATCACGTGTCCGAGCCGTATGCGACACCGCGCCGCTCCGCGGGAGGGCCGTGTTTCGGGTGCGGGTTCGTTGTGGCTGGTCGCGCCCGCGCGGCGGTAGCCGCAGATCCAGCACAGCCCCACGCCCCTAGCGGGGCGCGGCCCCGCTCATGGCGATCCCCAGCGGTGTGCGTTCGTACAGGACCTGGTGGCCGTACCTCCTCGCGGTGAGCAGGCCCGCGTCGCGCAGGACTGTCAGGTGTGCGGACACGGATGACGGGGCGAGGCCGAGCCTGTGGGCCAGGGCGGTCGTGGTGGCGGGTTCGTCGAGTGCGGCGAGTACGGCGGCCCGGCCGCGGCCCAGGAGCCGTACGAGCGAGTCGGACGTACGGTCGTCGGGCTCGGCCCACAACCCGCCGATGCCCCGCGCCGGATACGCGAGGGTCGGCTGCCAGGGCGGTTCGAAGGTGCTGACCACGTCGGGCCAGATGAAGACGCTCGGCATGAGCACCAGCCCCTGGCCTTCGAGCCGTCGCTCGTGCTCGCCCCGGTGCTCGACGGTCAGCGTCCCCGCGTCCCACCCGAACCGCCGGCTGATCTCCGGCAGCAGGCCGCCGAGCCCCACCTCGGCCAGCCGGCGCGAGTGGAAGGCGACGTCGGCCTCCAGCAGGGCGCGCAGCCGAGGCCAGTCCGGGGCGACGAGGGTGCGCCAGACCTCCTCGATCGCGTCGGACAGTTCCCGCACCATCCGGACGGGATCCCGCATCCAGGCCCGTCCGTGCGCCGACTCCGGCGCGCCGGGCGTGCACGCGAGCGACTTCGCGGTGTCCGCGCGCGCGGCCACCGGATCACTCGCCCGTACGGCCGCGATCTCCTCCTCGAAGGTGGCCCCGGGCCCGAGCGGGGGCGGGCCCAGCCAGTCGGGGGAGTGCCCGCGGCGGGGCATCAGCAGCCACAACGGCGTGAGATCCAGCTCGGCGGCCGCGGTGCGGATCCGGCGCAGCCAGGGCGTGTGATAGCCGTGCCGGTCGGGCCGCTTCAGGGTGCGGACGACTTCCTGCGTCTCCCAGAGGGGGGAGATCGCGAAGCGGCAGCGGAGGAAGTCGTCCTCACCGAAGTGCAGTCGCGATGGCATACGTGTCCGTGTCCCTGGCTGGATGGCTGGATGGCTGGATGGCGGGAAGATTCGGCTGTGTCCGAAACTCTAGGGTGCGGGCGGGGCGGTCGGCACGCTGCTGCACATGACGGACGACACCCTCACCGCCGCCCCGCCCACCGGCTACGGCCGCGTCTTCGCCGTACGGGAGTTCCGCGCGGTCTTCGTGGCGCATCTGCTCTCCCTGCTGGGTGTCGTGGTCAGCGAGATCGCGCTCTCGGTCCTCGTCTACGAGCTGACGGGCTCGCCCCTGATGAGCGCGCTGGCGTTCGCGCTCGGATTCCTCCCGTACGTCGTCGGCGGCACCCTGCTCGCGGGGATCGCCGACCGCTTTCCGGCCCGGCGGGTGCTGGTGGTGTGCGACCTGGTGTGCGCGGCGTGCGTGCTGCCGATGGCGGCGCCGGGGGCGGGCATCGCGCTGCTGCTGGCACTGCGGTGCTGTCTGGCGGTGGTGGCGCCGGTGTTCCAGGGGACGCGGATGGCGACGCTGGCCGACATCCTCGGGGACGGCGATCTGTTCGTGCTGGGCCGCTCGCTGCTGCGGATCGTGTCGCAGAGCGCGCTGCTCGTGGGGTACGGGGTGGGCGGCCTGCTGCTGACCGTCGTGGCGCCGCGGCATGCGCTGCTGATCACGGTGGCCACGTTCTGTGCGTCGGCGGTGCTGCTGCGCTTCGGCACGCGGCGGCGGCCGGCGCGGGCGGGGGCCGGGACCGCTCTGGTGACGGAGTCGCTGAAGGGCGCGCGGCAGGTGTTCGCGAACCGCAGGGTCCGGGTGCTGCTGTTCCTCTTCTGGGTGCCGCCGATGTTCTCGGTGGTCCCGGAGGCGCTGGCGGCGCCGTACGCGGACGATCTGGGCGCGGGGTCGGTGGGGCTGGGACTGCTGATGTGCGCGCTGCCGGTGGGCACGATCGCGGGGGAGCTGTGGGCGGGGGCGCGGCTGGGGCCGGCGGCCAGGGAACGGATCGCGTTGCCGCTGGTGTGCGTGACGCTGGTGCCGTACGTGGCGTATGTGCTGCACCCCGGTTTGTCCGTCTCCCTGCTGGTGTTGGTGCTGTCGGGGGCGGGGTCGGCGTACACGCTGGGCCTGGACCAGTGGTTCGTGCGGGCGGTGCCGGAGAAACTGCGGGGTCGGGCGATGACGCTGCTGACGGCCGGCCTGATGACGATCCAGGGCGTGGGAATGGCGCTGGCAGGGGTGGTGGCGGAGTTCGCGGGGGTCGCGGGGACCGTGGCGGGGGCGGGAGTGCTGGGCACGGCGTGCTGTGTGCTGCTGGCCGTGGCGGCCCGCCGGACCGAATGCCAAGACGGGGCTGACCAGCATGTGACCGGCCGGTAAGGTCTGGTGCCGTGCCGAAGCCGCTCAGTCTTCCCTTCGATCCCATCGCCCGCGCCGACGAACTCTGGAAGCAGCGCTGGGGAAACGTGCCGTCCATGGCCGCGATCACCTCGATCATGCGCGCCCACCAGATCCTCCTCGCCGAGGTCGACGCGGTCGTCAAGCCCTACGGACTGACCTTCGCGCGCTACGAGGCCCTGGTCCTGCTCACCTTCTCCAAGGCCGGCGAGCTGACCATGTCCAAGATCGGCGAACGTCTGATGGTCCACCCCACGTCGGTCACCAACACGGTCGACCGCCTGGTGAAGTCGGGCCTCGTGGACAGAAAGCCCAACCCCAACGACGGCCGCGGCACGCTCGCCGTCATCACCGACAAGGGCCGCGAGGTCGTCGAATCCGCCACCCGCGACCTCATGGCCATGGACTTCGGACTCGGCGTCTACGACGCGGAGGAGTGCGCCGAACTCTTCGCGATGCTGAGGCCCCTACGGGTGGCGGCGCACGACTTCGACGAGGGCTGACGGACACGCCGGTGGCCTTCAGGGGCGCCGGAAGATCATTCGAAACCGGCGGTTACGCTCGTACGCATGAAAAAGAGCGTGCTGACCCGCTACCGCGTCATGGCCTACGTCACCGGCGTGCTGCTCGTCCTGCTGACCCTGGGCGTCATCGCCAAGTACCTGCTCGAGATGGACGGCGCGGACAGCTTCACGAGCGTCGTCGGCATCGCCCACGGCTGGCTCTACGTCATCTACCTGGTCTTCGCCTTCGACCTGGGTTCCAAGGCCAAGTGGCCGGTCAAGAAGCAGCTCTGGGTCCTGCTCGCAGGAACGATTCCGACGGCCGCCTTCTTCGTGGAGCGCAAGATCACTCACGAGCTCGAGGGCCAGGTCGCCGAGGACGGCGCGGCCGTCGCCAAGGCGTAACTCCACCGCCGCGAGAGAGCTCGCGGCGGTTCTCCATCGACATTTACTAGGACGTCCTAGTAAATTTGAAGCATGGACGCTGACGCCATCGAAGAGGGCCGCCGACGGTGGCAGGCCCGGTACGACGCCTCGCGTAAGCGGGAGGCGGACTTCACCACGTTGTCCGGGGACGCCGTGGAGCCGGTGTACGGGCCTCGGGTGGGGGACCGGTACGAGGGGTTCGAGCGGATCGGGTGGCCGGGGGAGTATCCGTTCACGCGGGGGCTCTATCCGACCGGGTACCGGGGGCGCACGTGGACCATCCGGCAGTTCGCCGGGTTCGGGAACGCCGAGCAGACCAACGAGCGGTACAAGAAGATCCTCGCCAACGGGGGCGGGGGGCTGTCCGTCGCTTTTGACATGCCGACCCTCATGGGGCGGGACTCCGACGACCCCCGGGCGCTCGGGGAGGTCGGGCACTGCGGGGTCGCCATCGACTCGGCCGCCGACATGGAGGTGCTGTTCAAGGACATCCCGCTCGGGGACGTCACCACCTCCATGACCATCAGCGGGCCCGCCGTACCCGTCTTCTGCATGTACCTCGTCGCCGCCGAGCGGCAGGGCGTCGATCCCGGGGTGCTCAACGGCACTCTCCAGACCGACATCTTCAAGGAGTACATCGCGCAGAAGGAGTGGCTCTTCCAGCCCGAGCCCCATCTGCGGCTCATCGGGGATCTCATGGAGTACTGCGCGGAGGGCATTCCCGCGTACAAGCCGCTCTCCGTCTCCGGCTACCACATCCGGGAAGCGGGATCGACGGCCGCGCAGGAGCTCGCCTACACGCTCGCCGACGGGTTCGGGTACGTGGAGCTGGGGCTGAGTCGCGGACTCGACGTCGAGGTCTTCGCGCCCGGGCTCTCCTTCTTCTTCGACGCCCACGTCGATTTCTTCGAGGAGATCGCCAAGTTCCGCGCGGCCCGCAGGATCTGGGCGCGGTGGATGCGGGACGTGTACGGGGCGCGGAGCGACAAGGCGCAGTGGCTGCGCTTCCACACCCAGACCGCCGGGGTCTCACTGACCGCGCAGCAGCCGTACAACAACGTCGTACGGACGGCCGTCGAGGCGCTCGCGGCCGTGCTCGGCGGCACCAACTCCCTGCACACCAACGCCCTCGACGAGACCCTCGCGCTCCCGTCCGAGCAGGCCGCGGAGATCGCGCTGCGGACCCAGCAGGTCCTCATGGAGGAGACCGGGGTCGCCAACGTGGCGGATCCGCTGGGTGGTTCGTGGTACGTGGAGCAGCTGACGGACCGTATCGAGGCCGACGCCGAGAAGATCTTCGAGCAGATCAAGGAGCGGGGGCTGCGGGCCCATCCCGACGGGCGGCATCCCATCGGGCCCATCACCTCCGGCATCCTGCGCGGCATCGAGGACGGCTGGTTCACCGGCGAGATCGCCGAGTCCGCGTTCCAGTACCAACGGTCCCTGGAGAAGGGCGACAAGAGGGTCGTCGGCGTCAACGTCCACCACGGCTCCGTCACCGGCGACCTGGAGATCCTGCGGGTCAGCCACGAGGTGGAGCGGGAGCAGGTGCGTGTGCTGGGTGCCCGCAAGGGCGCACGGGACGAGGCCGCCGTACGCGCCGCCCTCGACGCGATGCTCGCCTGCGCGCGAGACGGCGGCAACATGATCGGGCCGATGCTGGACGCCGTACGGGCCGAAGCGACCCTCGGTGAGATCTGCGGGGTGCTGCGGGACGAGTGGGGCGTCTATACGGAGCCGGCGGGGTTCTGAGCCCGCACCGACCCCGAGCGGACAGGGCGGCTCAAGCGTCGGGCGCGGTGCGGGTGGCCGCTCGCAGAACCGCGGCCCCCGCAGGCGTCAACGTGTGCAGCACCGTCGTCGCGTGCCGATGGCTGGTGATCAGCCCTGCCTCCCGCAGGGTCGTGGTGTGCTTGCTCGCGGACGACGGGGAGATGCCCGTGACGCGAGCGATCTCGCCGGTTGTGGCTCCCGCGGCGGTGGCCCGCAACACCCCGGCCCGCGCGCGCCCGAGCAGTGCCGTGAGCGGTGCACCGGCGTTCGCGGCCACGGTGGCGAGCGGGGGACGTCCCGGGGCGGCGCGGTGGACCGGGTAGACCAGGACGGGCGGCAGTTCCGGGTCGGCGAGGGTGGTCGGATTCTGCGCGGCGAAGTAGGACGGGATCAGCACCAGCCCTCGCCCGTTCAGATGGAGGTCCCGGTCCGCGACCGTGAACGAGACGTGCAGGACCGGCGGCCGCCAGCACATGGCGGGTCCGAGGCTCGCCAGCATCCCCCCGATGCCGCCATCGAGGGCGTGCCGGCAGCGGAGGGCCCGCTCGGCGTCCATGCGTGCCTGCATCCGCTCGGCGTACGGAGCGACGGCGACGTCGTAATAGGTGCGCAGCGCCGCCGCGAGTTCCTGCCTCGATTCTTTCTCGGCGATGCGGGGCGCCCAGGAGGGGGCGCCCACCCTGCGGTCGAAGATCGCCATTTCCTTCAGAACCCGGTCTGGCGATGTGGCGACCATGCCTTCGAGACCGCCGTCGAGTTCCTCATCAGCGCCCTGACTCGGCGTGAGGAAGTCGGGAAAATAGGCGGCCCTGGGAAAGAGCGGCAGTAAGAACTTCTGCAGCAGGCTTCCGAGTCCTCGATCCGCGATGCGGTCGCGGGTTGATCTGTACCATTCCGCATGGGACCAGCGGCCTCGTTTCGTCTGGAGACGGTGCAGGCTCGTTGTGATCTCCCACATCGGGTCGGGTGAGCGGGCAACGCGTGTCCGGGCGAGGTCGGCGTCCGTGAAATGAATGCGGAGCATTTCATTCCTCCCCTGTACCTGCGCTTTTTCTATGAGGTTCAGCATCATGGACCGCTCTCGCATCGGCGGGCAATGCTGTACCGGTCAGCTCAGGCCAGCCATGCGCAACATGGCCGGATCGGCTTCCGGAAAGGACCGGGCGAGACTTTTTTGCCGGTTTTAGGAATTCGGGCGCCATGAACGGCCGATGCATTCTGGCCATATCGGAAGGAGAAATGCGTGAAGAGACTCTTGTCAGTCGCGGCGGGAGCGGTCCTGGCGGTCGCCGGTCTGGCCGGAACGTCCGCGGCCTCGTCCGGTGGTGTCGCCGGTACGTCCGCCGCCCTGCCCTCAAGCGTGGCGATAGCGGCCGCGCCCGTCGGCTGCGACTCGGGGAACCTCTGTTTCTGGAACGGTGAGAACTACACGGGCGCCGGACCGGGCGAGTTGTCCGGACGGAACTCGAACTGGGGGGTGTTCGGCCAGAGCGCCTGCCCGAACGGCACCTGGAGCGACTGCGCCTCCTCCGCCTACAACAACGGGGTCAGCTGCAACGCGGTCATGTGGACCGGGACGAACTACAGCGGCGGCTTCTACCGGTTGTCCCGCGGTTCCGGTGAGACCCAGTTCGCCTCCTCGCACAACAACAACTTCTCGTCCAACAGCTGGATCTCGCCCAGCGACACGACCACCTCCGCATGCGGCGGCCCCAACCCGTTCGACTGAGCGCGCCCGGGCGGTGCCCATCGGCACCGCCCGCCACTCGCGCCCATTTCCACGGACGGGACGCCGTGTACGTCCAGAGAGGGGACGGTCGTATGACACACCGCCGGAAGGCGACAAGCGCAGCCTTCTCCGCCTGCGCCGTGGCGGCGGCTCTCGTGTTGACGGCGTGCAGCGACTCGGGCTCGGCCCCAGCGCCCACGCCGGAACTCGGCCCGGCCGAGCTCGCGTTGCTCACGCGTTCGGGTGGCCAGGCGCTGGACGAGGCCCGGCTCTTCCACGCCGAGACCGAACTCATCGCGGCATGCATGACCGCCAAGGGCTTCCCCTACCGAGTCGATGCGTTCGCCCCGGCCACAGGCTCCTACGAGGAGCGGGAGATCGGCTTGGACACCCGGCGCCGCGAAGGCTACGGGCTGTATGCGAGGTTCTCGACGGAGCGTGCCCGGAAGGCGGCGGACACCGACAGTCCGACCAACGACCAGTACGTGGCCCGGCTGCCGGCCAGGGAAGCGGACGCGTATCTGCGAGCTCTGCGCGGCACTCCGGGGGACCTGCGGGAGATCAGGTTCGGCGCGGGCAGCACCGTCACCTTCTCGGCCGTGGGTTGCGAGGCGGACAGCCGCAGACGGCTGTTCGGCGACCTGGACGGCTGGGCGGCGGCGATGCACATCCCGCAGAACCTCGACGCCTCGCTCACGGACCAGGTGACCCGCGCCCCCCGGTATACGGCCGCCCTGCGCGACTGGCGGACGTGCATGAGGGAGAAGGGACATCCCTACCCGACCCCCGAAGAGGCGAGCGAGCGTCTCAGCACCGAGTTCCGCAAGCGGGGCGCGACCGAGGAGTTGCGCCGACGGGAGATCGCGGTGGCGGTGGGAGACGGGGAGTGCGCCGCGCGGTTGCACATCCCGTCCACGGTGCTCTCGCTGCGCAAGCAGTACGCGGCCTCGCTGCCCGTCGCCGACAGGTCCAGGCTGCACAAGGTCGCCGAGATCTGGTCCAGGGCTGTGGCACGGGCCCGCGACGTCAGCCCGACTGTGCGGTCCCACTCCACAACAGACGGCTGAGGCGACGGACTCGGCCGCCCGCGCCGGGCGGCCTCTCGCACTTACCGGGGTCCGGCCGAGGTCAGGCCCAGGAGCAGGACGCGGGCGAAACCGCGCACCCACTCCTCGTCCGCCGGTTGCGCGCTGACCAGGGTGCGGTGCACCACCGTGCCGGCGACCATGTCGAAAATGAGGTCGATCGTGCGGGCGGCTTCCCCCGGATCGGATTCCGGGGGGAGCTCGCCGCGCGCCTCGGCGCGGGCGCGGCCCTCCAGGACCAGCCGCTTCTGGCGTTCGACGATCGAGCAGCGGATGCGCTCGCGCAGGGCCTCGTCGTGGATGGACTCGGCCACGACCGACATCAGACCGCTCTTCGCCTCCGGACGGGCCAGGATCGCGGCGTACTGCAGGACCACGCCCTCGATGTCGGCGGCGAGGGTGCCGCAGTCGGGGAGTTCCAGCTCGTCGAAGAGCTCCGCCACCGCGTCGACGACCAGTTCGTTCTTGCCCGCCCAGCGACGGTAGAGCGTCGTTTTCGCGACCCCCGCCCGGGCCGCCACGTCTCCCAGGGTGAGCTTGGACCAGCCCAGCTCCACCAGGGCCTCCCGGGTCGCCGCGAGGATCGCCGCGTCCGCGGTGGCGCTGCGGGGGCGTCCGGTGGCCCGCGGGGCGGGAGTGCGGCTCTGCATCCCATGACCATAACCGGCGGTTCCCGTGTGGCCGTGAGGGAGATCACCGGGCTCGGGTGGCCCCGAGGCACCCCGTGCCATTACGCTACGACCCGTAGCGAAACCACTGGCGTGGGGTGGGGACCCGGCGCTCGGCAGTACAGAAGCGGTACCGGCTTTCTCAACGCTTTTCACTTGCACGCGCGGACGGGGGAGGATAGACGCATGCAGCCACGGAACATGTCCATGAGCGGAGTCGTCGACCTCGCCGCGGTGAAGGCGGCCCAGGAGGCCAAGGAGAAGGCGGAGCAGGCGCGCGCCGCAGCGGCCCGGCAGGGCGGCGGCACCGCAGGCGTCTCGCCGGCCGATCTCGTCATCGACGTCGACGAGGCCGGATTCGAGCGGGACGTCCTGCAGCGCTCCACCGAGGTACCGGTCGTCATCGACTTCTGGGCCGAGTGGTGCGAGCCCTGCAAGCAGCTCAGCCCGGTGCTGGAGCAGCTCGTCGTCGAGTACAACGGGCGCCTCCTCCTCGCCAAGATCGACGTCGACGCCAACCAGATGCTGATGCAGCAGTTCGGGGTCCAGGGGATTCCCGCCGTCTTCGCGGTGGTGGCCGGACAGGCCCTGCCGCTCTTCCAGGGAGCCGCCGGCAAGGAGCAGATCCAGCAGACCCTGGACCAACTGGTGCAGGTCGCCGAGGAGCGCTTCGGGCTCACCGGGATCACGGTGGACCCCGACGCCCGGCCCGGTGTCGCACAGGCCGCCGCGCCCGCGACGCCGGTCGGGCCCTACGACGCGCTGCTCGAGGCCGCCGTACAGGCCCTGGACGCGGGGGACTTCGGCGGTGCGGTGCAGGCGTACAAGAACGTACTGAGCGACGACCCGGGCAACTCGGAGGCCAAACTGGGCCTCGCCCAGGCCGAGTTGCTCCAGCGGGTGCAGGGTCTGGACCCGCAGCAGGTCCGCAAGGACGCCGCCGAGAAGCCGGCCGATGTGCCGGCGCAGATCGCCGCCGCCGACCTGGATCTGGTGGGCGGACATGTGGATGACGCCTTCGGGCGGCTCATCGACACCGTGCGGCGCACGTTCGGTGACGACCGGGATGCCGTACGTGTACGGCTGTTGGAGCTCTTCGAGGTCGTCGGGGCCGATGACCCGCGGGTGATCGCGGCACGCCGGGCGCTGGCGCGGGCCCTGTTCTAGGGGAGGGGCGCCGACCGGGGCGGGAGCCCCGTTCTGACCAGTCCCTAAACACCCGGGCCTGTGGTGCCCGAGTGAAAGATTTGCCGACGGAGTGTCACTGCGGCCGCGCTTTACCAAATCTTGGTAATCGCGGCCGCTGTTACTGCAAGTAAGTTTTGGGCGTTGATCTGTCGGTTTCTGTCCGGCGATCAACAATTTTGTCCGGCCCCTGCGCGCCACCCTGAGTCGTCGGCCGAGACCAGCGGGTCGTTGTTCGGTTATCCGGCCGTTACTACCGAGTAACGAAGCCCCTTGTGCGGGCGGCGAGAATGCACCACGATCGGCGACGCTCGGTCCATTCCCCGCACCCCGACAGCCGGTCGGGCCCGCGGGAACTCCTGGGTCCCCACCGAGCAGAGCAGGCAGCAGTGGTGCCTGCTCTTGGGCAGGGGGGTCTTCGCCTTCCGGTGAAGCCTGTCCAGAAGGTTGTGCGTGATGTGCTCAGGCGCGACCAGTGGTTGTCGCTCGGGGGTGATCGCCGGTGATCGGTGCGCGGTTCGCGCCTCCGAGTACGGGCGCTCCCCTTCCCGAGGACGTAGCACTTCTCCCATCCCTGCCCGGCTGAGCCGTCATGTTCGACAGGGGCAGTCAGGGCCAGGAGATGTACGTCCGAGAAGGAGGAAATATGGAGTCCCAGGTGCGTGGCGGGACCAGATGGAAGCGGTTCGCCGTCGTGATGGTGCCCAGCGTGGCCGCCACGGCTGCGATAGGTGTCGCCCTCGCGCAGGGCGCTCTCGCCGCGTCGTTCAGTGTGTCGGGCCAGTCGTTCAAGGTCACCGCGGACAAGCTCGTCGGTACGGGTTTCTCCCAGTACGGTGCGCTTGACACGGGGTACACCCTCGACGGCAAGAAGACGGCTCACCCCGTCGCGGTCTCGGCGTTCAAGTCGGCCTCGATCACCGGCATGTGCCAGTCCGTGGTCACGCCGAACATCCCGGTCCTCGGTTCCGTCAGCCTGATCCTGAAGGCGGGCGGCGGCGGTACTCCCGTCCAGGCCGAGAACCTGTACATCGACGTCGAAGAGCTCGAGGCCGACGCGACGTTCGAGAACATCGACATCGGTGTGGCCGCCAAGGACGCCAGCAAGGGTCCGGGCATGAAGGGTGGCGGCGAGCAGGCCAACCCCTTCGGCTTCGCCCAGCAGGCCGACAAGGCCACGCTGACCGGCGTGAAGCAGACGGCGTGGGCCACCACCGCCGGAACCTTCAAGCTCAGCGGCCTCAAGATGTCGCTGTCGTCAGGTGTCAAGGAGTGCTACTAAGCACTCGCTGACGGGCGGGGGAGCCGGTGGCGCCCCCGCCCGTCCACTGTGAAGCGCGGTTCTTCACATGCCGTACAACTCACCACCACAGCAACGCCGCACCAGGGAGCTGTATCCATGAGCGCCGAGACTCCTGCCGTACCCGGCCACGATGAGCACTACATCCGGGTCATCAAGCGGAAGTTCCGCGCCTGGCGGGGCGACCGGCCGTTCTGGGCCGGCCTGTTCGTCCTTCTGGGCGGAATCCCCATCGCGTACTTCCCTTACGCACACCTCCAGATCGGTCACCTGACCCTCGCGATGGCCACCACCGCGGGCGCCGGGTCGCTGATCATCGGCGTGCTGCTGGTCGTCCTCGGCATCAGCCTCTGGTTCCAGAAGCACGTGCGCACCTTCGCGGGCGTGGCGGCGATCCTGCTGGCCCTGGTGTCCATCCCCGTGTCCAATCTCGGCGGCTTCCTCGTCGGCTTCCTCCTCTCCCTCATCGGCGGAGCGATGGCCGTGGCCTGGGTGCCGGGCGAGCCGCCCGTGCAGGAGCCGGGCCAGGGGGACACCGCGGGTGAGGGCAGCGCCCCCGGTGGTGCGGTTCCCACGCTCTCCAAGGACGCGTACGACGTCGGCGAGCCGAACGATCTGTCAGGAACGAGCCCGGCGAACGGGGCGAACGGGAGGCACAGTGCCGGCTGACGAGGTGACCCACGGGACCGATGTGGAGGGGTCCCGTGCGAGAACCGGGCCACGGCATGCGGCGCCCAAGAAGCCGCTGTTCACCCGCTTCCACATGCCCGCCGGCAAGGCGATAGCCCTGGCGGCGATGCCGACCGCGGTCCTCATGGGGATGGGGTTCACGCCGACGCTCGCCAACGCGGAGGACCAGCCCACCTCCAAGAGCCTGACGGCCGACGAGTACAAGGACTGTGTCGCGGCCCTGGAGGACGGCGCCTCGGCGTCCGCCTCACCGTCCCCGAGCGCCAGTGACTCCGGTTCCAAGGACGACGAGGCCGAGGCCACCCCTTCGGCGTCCGCGTCACCCACCGACTCGGGCAACGGCTCTTCGTCGGATTCAGGTTCCGACGACGAGGCCGAGCCCACGCCGTCGGCGTCCGCCAGTTCGTCCTCGGCGGGCTCCAACGACGCGCAGTCCGGTGCCACCGCCACGCCCTCGCCCTCGGCCTCCGAGAGCAGCGGGAACGTGCTGGAGGAGATCGGCGACGCCATCGAGGGCATCTTCACGGGCGGTGAGAGCGCCTCGCCGTCCGCGAGCGCCAGCCCGACGCCGTCCGCTTCGGCCTCGGAGAGCGCCTCCGACGACAGCAAGGACGACGACGCGTCCGACGCCGTCAAGGACACCACCGACAAGGTCGCCGACACGGTCGAGGACACCGCGAAGGACACGACCGACGCGGCGTCCAAGGCTGCCGAGGACACCACCAAGGCTGTCGAGAAGGCGGCCGAGGCGGCCACCGCCAGCCCGTCGCCGAGCTCCAGCACGGACGTCGACGACTGCCCGGTCGCCACCGACGCGGAGGGCGGCGTGGACAACGCCGTGCCGCTGCCGGCCGACCCCTGGTACCTGAACGCCAGCTCCCTGCTGCTGAAGGGCGCCGACTACAAGGGCATCGTCAAGGTGCGCACGGCCGACGGCACCGTCAAGGAGGTGCTGAAGTACGTCATCTCCGACGGCACCGACATCGGCGACCTGCACCAGACGGTGAAAGACGAGCAGTCCGGCAAGACCTACCACGTGCAGGCGGCCAAGGGCTCGACCTCCACGATCCGTGACGGCGACACGGTGATGTACACGGAGAGCATCTCCGGCAACCTGCTGGGGCTGATCCCGGTGACGTTCAGCCCGAAGAGCCCGCCGCCGCTGAACATCCCGCTGATCTACTTCACCAAGGTGACGGTCGTGCAGGCCGGCCAGTTCGGCGGCACCCTGCACGTGCCCGGGCTGCACAACTACACCACCGACTGAGCGCCCCCACAGGCCCGTTCGGGAGCCGCAACACGCCTGAGGGCGCCCCCTGATCCAGGGGGCGCCCTCAGCGCCGTACACAGGCCTTCTCGGCCGTCGGGGCCCCCGGAGGGGCCCCGGGGTCCTACTTGTGGCCGCCCAGGTGGTGGACGCGGAGCATGTTGGTGGTGCCGGGGATGCCGGGGGGCGAGCCGGCGGTGATGATGACGATCTCGCCCGGGTTGAAGCGGTTGATCTTGGCGATCTCCTGGTCGACCATGTCGACCATTTCGTCGGTGCTGTTCACGAACGGCACGACGTGCGACTCGACGCCCCAGCTGAGCGTCAGCTGGTTGCGGGTGCTCTCGTCGGTGGTGAAGGCGACGATCGGCTGGACCGCGCGGTAGCGCGACAGACGGCGGGCGGTGTCGCCGGACTGGGTGAACGCGACCAGTGCTCGGCCGCCGAGGAAGTCGGCGATCTCGCACGCGGCGCGGGCGATCGAACCGCCCTGCGTGCGCGGCTTCTTGCCGGGGACGAGCGGCTGCAGGCCCTTGCTGAGCAGCTCCTGCTCGGCCGCGCTGACGATCTTCGACATCGTCTTGACGGTCTCGATCGGGTAGGCGCCCACGCTCGACTCGGCGGACAGCATGACCGCGTCCGCGCCGTCCAGGATCGCGTTGGCCACGTCGGAGGCCTCGGCGCGGGTGGGACGGGAGTTGGTGATCATCGACTCCATCATCTGGGTCGCCACGATCACCGGCTTGGCGTTGCGGCGGCACAGCTCGATGAGGCGCTTCTGCACCATCGGGACCTTCTCGAGCGGGTATTCGACGGCGAGGTCACCACGGGCGACCATCACGGCGTCGAACGCCATCACGACGTCCTCCATGTTCTCCACCGCCTGCGGCTTCTCCACCTTGGCGATGACGGGGACCCGGCGGCCCTCCTCGTCCATCACCTTGTGGACGTCGGCCACGTCCTTGGCGTCGCGGACGAAGGACAGTGCGACCATGTCGCAGCCCATGCGCAGCGCGAAACGGAGGTCCTCGACGTCCTTCTCGGACAGCGCCGGGACGTTCACGGCCGCGCCGGGCAGGTTGATGCCCTTGTGGTCGGAGACGACACCGCCCTCGATGACGATCGCCTTGACCCGGGGGCCCTCGACGTCCAGGACCTTCAGCTCGACGTTGCCGTCGTTGATGAGGATCTGGTCGCCGCGCGAGACATCGCCCGGCAGGCCCTTGTAGGTGGTCCCGCAGATCTGCTTGTCACCCTGGACGTCCTCGGTCGTGATGACGAACTCGTCACCGCGCTCCAGCTCCACCGGGCCCTCGGCGAAGGTCTCCAGGCGGATCTTGGGGCCCTGAAGGTCGGCGAGGACACCGATGGCCCGGCCGGTCTCCTTGGCGGCGGCACGGACGCGGTCGTACCGCCCCTGGTGTTCGGCGTGCGTGCCGTGGCTGAAGTTGAAGCGGGCCACGTTCATGCCGGCTTCGATCAGGGACACGAGCATTTCGTGGGAGTCGACCGCGGGGCCGAGAGTACAGACGATTTTCGAACGGCGCATGGGGCGATCCTATCGGTTTGTTTCGCTACGGAATATTCCGTCTGGTGGAAGATACAAATGGGCGCCTATCTGCTCAGGCGTGTTACTGACGTGTATTACTTCCGACCAGCGCGTAGGTCTGTGTGGCGATCTCCAGTTCTTCGTCGGTGGGCACCACGGCCACGGCCACGCGTGCGTGCTCCGGGGAGATCAGCCGCGGCTCGTCGCTGCGTACGGCGTTGAGCCCGCTGTCCACCGCGAGGCCCAGCTCCTCCAGGCCCGCCACCGCAGCCTCCCGCACCGGGCTCGCGTTTTCCCCGACTCCCGCTGTGAAGGCGATGGCGTCCACCCGGCCGAGCACCGCGTAATAGGCGCCTATGTACTTCTTCAAACGGTGAATGTAGATGTCGAAGGCGAGTTGCGCCTGTTCGTCACCCTCGTCCACGCGGCGCCGGATCTCCCGCATGTCGTTGTCCCCGCACAGTCCGATCAAGCCGCTCTTCTTGTTGAGAAGAGTGTCGATCTCGTCCGTGGACATTCCGCCAACACGCATCAAATGGAAGATGACGGCCGGATCCACGTCTCCGGAGCGCGTACCCATCACGAGTCCCTCCAAAGGCGTCAGCCCCATGGAGGTGTCCACGCACCGGCCCTTCGCGACCGCGGAGGCCGAGGCCCCGTTGCCCAGGTGCAGCACGATGACGTTGACCTCCTCCGGCGCCTTGCCCAGCAGCTTCGCGGTCGCCCGGGCGACGTACGCGTGCGAGGTGCCGTGGAAGCCGTAGCGCCGGATGCGGTGCTCGTCGGCGGTGGCGGCGTCGATCGCGTACCGGGCGGCCGACTCCGGCATCGTCGTGTGGAAGGCGGTGTCGAAGACGGCGACCTGGGGCAGGTCGGGGCGCAGCGCCTGGGCGGTGCGGATGCCGGTGAGGTTGGCCGGGTTGTGCAGCGGGGCGACCGGGATCAGTCGCTCGATCTCGGCGAGTACGGCGTCGTCGATGACGGTGGGCGCGGTGAAGGACTGCCCGCCGTGCACGACCCGGTGGCCGATGGCGGCCAGCTCGGGGGAGTCGAGGCCGAGCCCGTCCTCGGCCAGTTCTTCCGCTACGGCCTTCAGGGCGGCCTCGTGGTCGGGGATCGGGCCGGTCCGCTCACGGGTGTCGCCCGTGGTGAGGGACGTGTGCTTGAGCCGGGAGGACTCCTCGCCGATGCGCTCGACGAGGCCCAAGGCCAGTCGGCTGCTGTCCTGCATGTCGAGCAGCTGGTACTTCACCGACGAGGAGCCGGAGTTGAGGACGAGGACACGGGTTCCGCGGGGCGAGCTCACTGCTGGGACGCCTTCTCGGTGGGGGACGGGGCGGGGGACTGGGCCTGGATCGCCGTGATGGCGACGGTGTTGACGATGTCCTGGACGAGCGCGCCCCGGGACAGGTCGTTGACCGGCTTGCGCAGACCCTGGAGCACCGGGCCGACGGCGATCGCGCCGGCCGAACGCTGCACGGCCTTGTAGGTGTTGTTGCCCGTGTTGAGGTCGGGGAAGATCAGGACCGTCGCCTGCCCGGCCACCTCGGACTCCGGCAGCTTGGTCGCCGCGACGGTGGGCTCGACGGCGGCGTCGTACTGGATCGGCCCCTCGATCCGCAGATCGGGCCGCCGCAGCCGTACCAGCTCGGTCGCCTCGCGCACCTTGTCGACGTCGGCGCCGGAGCCGGACGTACCCGTCGAGTACGACAGCATCGCGATCCGCGGGTCCACCCCGAACTGCCCGGCGGTCGCGGCCGCCTGGATGGCGATGTCGGCCAACTGCTCGGCGTTCGGGTCCGGGTTGACCGCGCAGTCGCCGTAGACGAGGACCCGGTCGGCGAGGCACATGAAGAAGACGGACGACACGATGTCGGCGTCCGGCTTGGTCTTGATGATCTCGAAGGCGGGCCGGATGGTCGCGGCGGTGGAGTGCACGGAGCCGGAGACCATGCCGTCGGCGAGCCCCTCCTGCACCATCAGCGTCCCGAAGTAGTTCACATCGGAGACGACGTCGTACGCCAGCTCCACCGTCACGCCCTTGTGGGCGCGCACGGTCGCGTACTTCTCGGCGAAGGAGTCGCGCAGCTCGCTGGTGGCCGGGTCGATCAGCTGGGCGTGGCCGAGGTCGATGCCGAGGTCGGCGGCCTTCTTGCGGATCTGGTCGACGGGGCCGAGCAGGGTGAGTTCACAGACCCCGCGGCGCAGCAGCACCTCGGCGGCGTGCAGGACGCGGGGCTCGGTGCCCTCGGGCAGCACGACGCGGCGCTTGTCGGAGCGGGCCTGCTCCAGGAGCTTGTGCTCGAACATCATCGGTGTGACGCGGTCGTTGCTCGGTGCCGAGACCCGCTTGAGCAGGTCGCCGCTGTCGATGTACCGCTCGAAGAGGCCGAGCGCGGTCTCCGCCTTGCGTGGCGTGGCCGCGTTCAACTTCCCTTCCAGGGAGAAGAGTTGCTCGGCGGTCGGGAAACTGTTGCCGGGCACCGAGAGCACCGGGGTGCCGGGGGCGAGGCGGGCGGCGAGGGTGAGGACGTCGTCGTTCGGCACCTCGCCCAGGGTGAGCAGCACACCGGCTATCGGCGGCGTGCCGGCGCTGTGCGCGGCGAGCGAGCCGACGACGAGGTCGGCGCGGTCGCCCGGGGTCACGACGAGACAGCCCGGGGTCAGGGCGCCGAGGAAGTTCGGCAGCATGGCGCCGCCGAAGACGAAGCCGAGCGCGTCCCGGGCGAGCCCCGAGTCGTCGCCGAGCAGCACCTTGGCGCCGAGGGACTGGCCGATCTGCGCGACGGTCGGCGCGGACAGGGCGGGCTCGTCGGGCACGACGTAGCAGGGCACGGGCAGCCGGGAGGAGTCGAGCCGCTCGGCGATGAGGTCCCGGTCCTCGCGGGCGACCCGGTTGGTGACCATGGCCAGGACGTCGCAGCCCAGGCCGTCGTAGGCGCGATACGCGTTTCGGGTCTCGGCGAGCACCGACTCGGCGGGCTGCTTGCGGCCGCCGACGACGGGGATGACGGACGCCCCGAACTCGTTGGCGAGCCGCGCGTTGAGCGAGAGCTCGTCGGGGAGCTGGGTGTCGGCGAAGTCCGTCCCGAGGACGAGGACGACGTCGTAGTCGCGCGCGACGAGGTGGAAGCGGTCGACGAGCGTCGAGACCAGCTCGTCCGTCCCCTGTTCGGCCTGGAGCGTGGACGCCTCGTGGTAGTCCATGCCGTAGACCGTCGTGGGGTCCTGTGAGAGGCGGTAGCGGGCACGCAGCAACTCGAACAGGCGATCGGGACTGTGGTGGACGAGGGGCCGGAAGACACCCACCCGGTCGACCTGCCGGGTCAGGAGTTCCATGACCCCCAGCTCGACGACCTGGCGGCCGTCGCCGCGGTCGATTCCGGTCACGTACACGCTGCGGGTCACGCGTGCTCTCCGTTCGAAAGAGGGGGCACAAAAATCGCCCACCGAGGTGAGCAGAACCCTCTTGACAATACCTCTCGCGCTGGATACGGCGCCCGTCAGGAGTGGAGGCGGCAGTGCGGTGTGGGACGTGAAACAATCGGACTGGCTCACCGGTATCAACAGCGAGCAGGAGACACAGCACGATGCGTATCGGAGTTCTCACCGCAGGCGGCGACTGTCCCGGCCTGAACGCAGTGATCCGGTCGGTCGTGCACCGAGCGGTCACGCAGTACGGCGATGAGGTGATCGGCTTCGAGGACGGCTACGCGGGCCTCCTGGACAGCCACTACCGCAGCCTCGACCTGGACGCGGTGAGCGGCATCCTGGCCCGCGGCGGCACGATCCTCGGCTCCTCCCGTCTGGAGCGCGACCGCCTGCGCGAGGCCTGTGAGAGCGCGCCCGACATCGCCCGTGACTTCGGTATCGACGCGCTGATCCCGATCGGCGGCGAGGGCACGCTGACGGCGGCGCGGATGCTGTCGGACGCGGGCCTCCCGGTCGTCGGCGTCCCGAAGACGATCGACAACGACATCTCCTCCACGGACCGGACCTTCGGTTTCGACACGGCGGTGGGGGTCGCCACGGAGGCGATGGACCGCCTCAAGACGACGGCCGAGTCGCACCAGCGGGTGATGGTCGTCGAGGTCATGGGCCGCCACGCGGGCTGGATCGCCCTGGAGTCCGGCATGGCCGCCGGCGCCCACGGCATCTGTCTCCCCGAGCGCCCCTTCGACCCGGCCGACCTGGTCAAGCTGGTCGAGGAGCGCTTCTCCCGCGGCAAGAAGTTCGCGGTCATCTGCGTCGCCGAGGGCGCGCACCCCGCCGAGGGCTCCATGGACTACGGCAAGGGCGACATCGACCAGTTCGGCCACGAGCGCTTCCAGGGCATCGGTACGGCGCTGGCGTACGAGCTGGAGCGACGGCTCGGCAAGGAGGCCAAGCCGGTCATCCTGGGCCACGTCCAGCGAGGTGGCGTACCGACGGCGTACGACCGCGTCCTGGCCACCCGCTTCGGGTGGCACGCGGTGGAGGCCGCGCACCGGGGTGAGTTCGGGCGGATGACGGCGCTGCGCGGGACGGACATCGTGATGGTGCCGCTCGCGGAGGCGGTGACCGAGTTGAAGACGGTGCCCAAGGACCGGATGGACGAGGCGGAGTCGGTCTTCTAGCCCGCGTTCACCCACCCCGCGCGCCGAGCCCGTGTTCGCCGGGCCCGCTATCCCGTGACCTTCTGGACGTTCGTCCAGAAGGTGTCGACGATCCGGTCGAGGAAGTCTCGGCCCGAGTGGCTCGAATCGCCTGCCGCGCTGCCTTCTCCCCAGCTCAGCGTGGCGACCATCTGCCGCTGGTACTCCTGGTGCAGCTCCTGGAGGACGTCCTCCAGGAGCCGCCGGTCCAGGGGCACGATCTTGCTCACGGGACGGACGTACGCCTGCCAGCGCGTGGTGACGGCGCTGCGGAGATGCTCGGTCAGCCGTGGCTCGCGGCCCGTGACGGTGACGAAGTCCGGCAGAGTCAGGTCCAGCACCTCGGCGAGGACGGCGGACTGGCGGTCGTTGCCCCGCCAGTCGTTGTTCTCCTCCATGCTCAGATAGGCGAGGAGTTCGAACCCCAGGGCATGGGCGACGTCCTCGGGGGCCAGGCCGCGTCTGATCCGGTGCTCGCGCAGGGTGCGCGGCCTGCCGATGAGTTCGCCGGCCGAACACCACAACACGCCCGCGAGAGCGGTGAGTTCGGGGCTGGTGGGGTTTGTCGTGCCCCGTTCCCACGCGATGACGAGGTCCGGGGTGACGTAGGGCAGCCCGTAGGAGGCCCGCATGCCGTAGGCGACATGTTCGGGGCCCATGTTCAGGGCGGCACGGAGGCGACGGGCGGCGGGGGCGTTGAAGGGAGGGCCTGGCTGGTTCGGAAGGGCTGGGGGTCGGCGCACGGGGCACAACGTAGGGGCGTTGGGCTCCGGTTACTACGGTCTGTTCGGCCAGGATCACGGATTGTAGGAACGTACGGTTCAGGCCCCGGTCGGGGGTGGCTGAAGATCGCCTGTCGGGTGGGCGGGGGTGGTGGCGAGGATGGCGAGCAGTGGCGTGATCGGGATTCCGGAAAGGCGTGTGGATCTTCGTGTACGAGGTGAATGGCAAGGTAGAGGGGCATATTCGCGAGCGCTTGCTGGCGCCGAACTTCTGGCACCTCGCGACGGTGGGGGCGGACGGGTCTCCGCAGGTCTCGCCCATGTGGGCGGATCTCGAAGGGGAGTACGTCATGGTCAACACGGCGATCGGGCGCGTGAAGGAGGAGAATCTTCGGCGCAATCCGAACGTTTCGCTGTCGCACCATGACCCCGAGAACCCCTACGACCGGGTGGAGATCCGGGGGCGGGTCGTGCGTTTCGTCGAGGGGGAGGAGGCGGAGCGGTCCATGGACCGGCTCACTCGGAAGTACATCGGGGAGGAGCGGTATCCGTGGTTGCTGCCCGGGGAGCGGCGGGTGATGTTGTTGATCGAGCCGGTGCGGGTGCGGAGGGTTGTGGGGGTGGAGCCGTTCCGTCCCGGGGTGTTGCCTGAAGAGGGGTAGGGGAGGTCGGCGGGACGGGGAGTTCAGGGGGCCCCTCATCGTCCTGATCGAGGCGGGCCGCATGCATGAGGCGATCGAGGCCCGCGCCCCAGCCGAAACCCTCACCCTTTGACCGCCCCGCCCAACGCGAACCCTCCGCCCAACCGCCGCGCCACCAGCACATAAAGCAGGATCACCGGCGTCGAGTAGATCACCGAGAACGCCGCCAACTGCCCATATGCCACCATCCCCCGGTTTCCGAAGAACTCGTTGATGCTCACCGCCGCCGGCATCTGATCCGGTGTGAGCAGCAGCATGAACGGGACGAAGAAGTTGCCCCACATCATGACGAACGAGAAGACCGTCACCACCGCCACACCCGGGCCCATCAGGGGGAGGACGATCCGGAGCAGGGACTGGAAGGGCGACGCGCCGTCCGTCCAGGCCGCCTCCTCCAGTTCCTTCGGTACGCCGTCCATGAAGTTCTTCATCAGCCATATCGCGAACGGCAGTTGAGACGCCGCGAAGAAGAAGATCGTGCCCTGGAGGGTGTCGATCAGGTTCACCTGGACGAACAGCGCGTACACCGGGACCATGATCGCGGTGATCGGGAGGCTCGTCGCGAAGAGGATCGTCAGAAGGAAGGGGCGGTTCAGGCGGGAGCGGAAGCGGGACAGGGGGTAAGCCGCCAGGGCCGCGCACACCACCGTCAGCAGCGTGCCGCCCCCGCACAGCAGCAGACTGTTCAGCAGCGGTGTGAACGTGATCTCCGGGGTCAGGACCGCGTCGAAGTGGGACAGGGTCACACCGTCGGGGAGCTTCACGCGGAGGTTCGCGTCCGGGTCCACCGAGGACAGGAGCACCCACGCCAGCGGGAGCATGAACGCGGCGGCCACCACCAGGAGGCCCGCGTCGGCGGCCAGGCGGTGGGTGGTTCTGCGGGATGCCATGGAGGCACTGGAGGCACTGGATGCCCTGGATGCCATCGGTGTCAGACCTCCGTCCGGAGCAGCCGCACGTACACCGCCGAGAACAGCGAGCCCACCACCAGAAGCAGCAGCGCCACCGCCGTGCCGTAGCCGATCATGCTCTTCTGGAACGCCTCCTCGTACATGAACAACGGCAGCGTCTGGCTCCTGCCGCCCGGGCCGCCCCTCGTCATCACCCAGATCAGGCCGAACACGGACAGGGTCTGGAGGGTGATGAGCATGAGATTCGTGCCGATGGAGCGGCGGATCATCGGGAGGGTGATGTGCCACATGCGGCGCCAGCCGCCCGCGCCGTCGACCTCCGCCGCCTCGGTGATCTCCTTGGGGATCTCGTTCAGCGCCGCCGAGTAGACCAGCATGGAGAACGCCGTGCCCCGCCACACGTTCGCGAACGACACCGCGAGGATCGGCAGGGTGAACAGCCAGTTCTGGGTGGGGAGATGGAGCCGGTCCAGGACGGCGTTCAGGGTGCCCTCGCGGCGGAAGAAGGCGTAGAGGAGGAAGCCGGCGACCACCTCCGGGAGCACCCACGCCGCGATGACCACCGCGCCGACGACCGTGCGCACCGGCTTCGACGCGCGCCGCATCAGGGCGGCCAGCGCCAGGCCCAGGGTGTTCTGGCCGATCAGCGCCGACACGACCGTGAAGACCAACGTCAGCCACACCGCGTTGAGGAACGCCTCGTCCCCGAAGGCCGTACGGAAGTTCTCGAAGCCGATGAACGACTCCTGTGCCTGGCCGGTGAGTTGGAGGTCGGTGAAGGCGATGTAGGCGCAGTAGGCGATGGGGCCGGCCAGGAAGAGGAGCAGGAGGATCACGGAGGGGGCGAGGGGGAGCGCGCGGGCGGTCCTCGTGAGTCTCATGGGAGAGGACTCACTTCTCGATCACTTTGCCGTCGGCCGCCGTTTTCAGCTCCTCGTCGTAGGCCCTCGCCGCTTCCTCCACCGACATGTCGCCCGTCGTCACACCCTCCATCGCCTCCTGGATCGCGGTGGAGACCTTCGGATACGCCGGGTAGGCGGGCCGGTAGTGCGTGCTCGCCACCAGGTCGGTGAAGAACGTGATGCCGGGCTGGGCGTCGGCGTACGCGGGGTCCTCGGCGACGTCCTTGCGGACCGCGATGCCGGAGTTGGCGATGTACCACTTCTGGGCGTTCGCCTTCGTCTGCATCGTCTTGATGAAGTCGAAGGCCAGGTCGGGGTTGGCCGCCTTCGACGGGATCGCCCAGGTCCAGCCGCCGGACATGCTCACCTTGCCGGGGTCCTGGCCGTGCTGTGTGGGCATGTACGCGAGGCCCAACTTCTGTGACCACTCGGGCCATTCGTGCCCGCTGCCCTCCAGCCAGTCCTGCGGGAGCCAGGAGCCGTCCAGGTCGATGCCGAGCTTGCCCTTGGGGAGGAGGTCGCCGCGGATGATGGTCTGGATGTTGGGGTCCAGGGCGGTCTCGACGTCCGGGCCGAGCTTCTCCTTGTAGACCGTCTCGACGAAGGAGAGGGCGTCCTTGAAGCCCTGGCCACCGGCGACCCACTTCTTGGTGGCGGTGTCGTAGAGGGGGTCCGCGGTGCCGTCGCCCGTGCCGTAGAGCAGCATCTCGAAGCCCTGCATCGTCGCGGCCTCACCTGCGGGTTTGCCGGTGTAGACGTTGAGGGGGGTGACGTCGGGGACCTTCTTCTTGATCGTGCGGGCGGCGTCGAGGACCTCGTCCCAGGTCTTCGGCTGCCAGTCGGCGGAAAGACCGGCCTTGGCGAAGATGCCCTTGTCGAACCACAGTCCCCGGGTGTCCGTGCCGTCCGGGACGCCGTACGTCTTCCCGTCCTCGGCCTTGGCCGCCGTCTTCGCCGTGTCGATGAACTGGCTCCAGTCCGGCCACTTGGCGAGGTAGGCGTCCAGGGGCTTCAAGTACCCGCTGGTGATGTCGGAGTTGATGAGGAACGTGTCCTCGTAGACCAGGTCCGGGGCGGTCTTGGGGGAGCGGAGCATCTGCTGGACCTTGGTGTAGTACTCCGAGTCCGGGGCCTTGATGGGGACGAGCTCGACCTTCTTGCCGGGGTTCTCCTTCTCGAACTGCTTCTTGATGCCGGCCAGGAACTCGTCCATCACCTTGATGGAGTTGTCCGTGGACTGCTTGAAGGAGACCTTCAGGGTGTCCGGGTCGCTTCCGGAACCGGAGCTGCACGCGGTGAGGGCGGTGGCGGTGAGGACGGCGGCGAGGAGTGCGGGGAGCGCGGTGCGAACGGCGGTGGGGCGCACGGGCATGACCTCCTACGGGCTCACGTGGGGGTGGCCTGGTGGCTGCCCGGTGAACGTAGGGGGAGTGGTCTAGTCAGGTCAATGAGTCTGCGCCGGATTGGGTGCCCGAGTCTGCCATTCCTCCCTGTCCACCCGGGACTTGTCCCCGTCGGCCCGATCACAGGGGGTCGAGTCCCTCCCTTAAAGTACGGCCAAGTGACCTGCGCGGGGACGCCGTCGGGACCAGGGGAGAGCTGATGCCGGACCAGCACGACGTCACCGTCGGGCAACTGCTCCTCGCCGAGTACCAGACCCTCAAGGACGAACAGAAGACCCGCATCGGCTTCCGCGACAACCTCCTCTACGTCACCCTCACCGTCGTCGCCGCGGTCATCGCCGCCACCGCCCAGGCGAAACGCCCCGACATGCTGCTCGCGCTCCCGCCCGTGTGCGTGGTGCTCGGGTGGACGTACCTCGTCAACGACGAGAAGATCTCCGCGATCGGCCGGCACATACGCCATGACGTGGGACCGAAGCTCGCCCAACTCGCCCGGTCCGAGCACGCGTTCACCTGGGAGACCGTCCACCGCTCCGACGCCCGCCGGCGTCAGCGCAAAGTCATCCAGTGCGGGATCGACCTCCTGGCCTTCTGCGTCGTACCCCTCGCCGGGCTCACCGTCTACTGGGCGGCGGGAGAGAACGGCGCCGGACTTCTCGTCCTGTCGCTCGTCGAGGCGCTGACCGTGATCGGGCTCGCGTCCCAAGTCGTCGTATATACAAGGCCGTTCGGTCCTACGGCCCCTTGACCCACCGGTACTGCAACTCCGGCCGTCCCACCGTCCCGTACTGCGGAGCCCGCGCCGCCCTCCCCGCGTCCACGAGATGCTCCAGATACCGCCGGGCGGTGATCCGTGAGATCCCCACGACCTCCGCGAGTCCGGTGGCCGTCAGTCCCTCCCCGCTGTCCCGCAGCGCCACGGTGACCCGTTCCAGCGTCGGGGAGCTCAGCCCCTTCGGCAGCGCCGCCGGTCCAGGCGCCCGCAGTGTCGCCAGCGCCCGGTCCACCTCGTCCTGTCCGCTCGCCTCGCCCGCCGACGCGTGGAACTCGGCGTAGCGCACCAGCCGGTCCCGCAACGTGGCGAAGGTGAACGGCTTCAGAACGTACTGGACGACACCCAGGGAGACACCCTCCCGTACCACCGTCAGGTCCCGCGCCGACGTCACCGCGATCACGTCCGCCTGATGTCCGGCGGCCCGGAGCGAGCGGGCGAACTGCAGACCGTGCACGTCGGGGAGGTGCAGGTCCAGCAGGAGCAGGTCCACCGGCGTACGGTCCAGCAGGCGCCGCGCCTCCGCGCCGGTGTGCGCCTTGCCGACGGCCGTGAAGCCCTGCACCCGGTTGACGTACATGACGTGCGCGTCCGCGGCGACCGGGTCGTCCTCCACGACCAGGACACGGATCGGCTGTGGCTGGGTCGTCATGCGTCGCCTCCAGAAGCGGTACCCCGCGAACCTGCGCCCTCCGGCGCGGCGCCCCCACGCTCGGAGCTCTCCGGTTCGCCACCCTCCGGCCCCGGGGTCCGCGGCTCGATCCCCACCGGTACGGCACCTGTCGTCGACGCATCGTCGGACACCGCCGCGCCCACCGTACGCCCGCCCCCCACACGGCCGCCCCGCGAGGCCTCCCCACCGCTCCCCGTCGAGGACACGCCCCCGACCTCCGCTTCGCCCCCGGCCTGCCCTCCGCCCCGAGCCTCCGCCTCGCCCGCCCCGCTCCCGGTGACCGTCTCGCCTCCGACGTTCCCGGTCCCCGCTGTGCCCTCGATGCTGCGGGTCTCCACCGCGCCCCGGGCCCGCTCGTCGTCCCGGGTCTCCGCTGTGCCCTCGATGCTGCGGGTCTCCACTCCGCCCCGGGCCCGCTCGTCGTCCCGGGTCTCCGTTGTGCCCTCGATGCTGCGGGTCTCCACTCCGCCCCGGGCCCGCTCGTCGTCCCGGGTCTCCGCTGTGCCCTCGATGCTGCGGGTCTCCACCGCGCCCCGGGCGCGCTCGTCGTCCCGGGTCTCCGTTGTGCCCTCGATGCTGCGGGTCTCCACCGCGCCCCGGGCGCGCACCCCGCCCCAGGTCTCCACCTCGCCCCGGACCCGCACGTCGCCCCGGGTCTCCGCCGTGCCCTCGACGCTGCGGGCCTCCACCCCGCCCCCGACCCGCACCTCGCCCCGGGTCGCCGCCGCGTCTCCGACGCCCCCCGCCTCCGCGGCGCCCCGGGTCTCCGCCTTGCCCTCGACGCTCCCGCCTTCCCCGTCGCCCCCGGCCCGAGCAGCCCCCCGCGCCCCGGCCTCGGCCGGGCCCCCGCCCCGCAGCGGCACGCGAACCTCGAACTCTGCCCCGCCCCCGGCAGCCTCCGCCACCGTCAGTGTTCCCTCGTGGCGGCCGACCGCCTGGCGTACGAGGGCCAGGCCGAGCCCTCGGCCGCCCGGGCCCGCCGGCTTTGTCGAGAAGCCTCGCTGGAACACCGCCTCCGCGTGCGCCGGGTCCACGCCCCCGCCGGTGTCGGAGACGCGCAGGATCAGTTCGTCGGCCTCCGTGTACGCCGTCACCGTGACCCGCGCGCCCACGCTGCCCTGCGCCGCGTCCACCGCGTTGTCGATCAGATTGCCGAGGATCGTCACCAGGTCGCGTGCGGGGAGCGAGGCCGGCAGGAGGCCGTCGTCCAGGCGGCTGTCCTCCGACACCACCAGCTCCACGCCCCGCTCGTTCGCCTGTGCCGTCTTCCCGAGCAGCAGGGCCGCCAGCACCGGTTCGCTCACCGCCGCCACCACCTGGTCGGTGAGCGCCTGCGCGAGCTCCAGTTCGGCCGTGGCGAAGTCCACCGCCTCCGCGGCCCGGTCGAGTTCGATCAGCGAGACGACCGTGTGGAGACGGTTCGCCGCCTCGTGCGCCTGCGAGCGCAGCGCCTGGGTGAAGCCGCGTTCGGAGTTCAACTCGCCCATCAGGGACTGGAGTTCGGTCACGTCGCGCAGGGTCACGACCGTGCCCCGGCGGTCTCCTCCGGACACCGGTGACGTGTTGATGACCAGGACCCGGTCCGCCGTCAGGTGCACCTCGTCCACCCGTGGCTCCGACGCCAGCAACGCGCCCGTCAGGGGTGCGGGCAGGCCGAGTTCGGCCACCGAGCGGCCCACCACGTCATCCGCCACGCCGAGCAGCTCCCGGCCGCCGTCGTTGATCAGAGCCACCCGGTACTGCCCGTCCAGCATCAACAACCCCTCGCGCACCGCGTGCAGCGCGGCCTGGTGGTAGTCGTGCATATGGCTGAGCTCGGTCGCGTTCATGTTGTGGGTGTGGCGGCGCAGGCGGGCGTTGATGACGTACGTGCCCACCGCGCCCAGCGCCAGTGCGCCCGCGGCGACGCCCAGCAGGGCCGTCAGCTGGCCCTGCACCCGCTCGCTGATCGCCTCGACCCGGATACCCGCGCTGACCAGGCCCACGACCTTGCCGTCCGCCTCGATGGGGGTGACCGCGCGGACCGAGGCGCCGAGCGTGCCCGTGTAGGTCTCGGTGAAGGAGTCGCCGCGCAGGGCGGGGGTGATGTTGCCGAGGAAGTGCTTGCCGATCTCCTCCTCGCGGGGATGCGTCCAGCGGATCCCCTTCGGATTCATGATCGTGACGAAGTCGACGTCGGCGTCGTGCATCACCCGCAGCGCGTACGGCTGGAGCTTCGCCGAGGGATCGGGCGTACCGATGGCCTCCCGTACGGAAGGGGCGTCCGCGACCGCGCGGGCCACCCCCATCGCCTGCCGGCCGGCCGCGTCCTCGGCCTGGCTGCGGTCACTGACGTAGGTGAAGAGCGCGTACCCGGCGACGAGCACCGCTATCAGCACGGCCTGCATGGCGAAGAGCTGGCCGGCCAGGCTGCGGGGTCTCGGGACCGGGATGTGCATGTCGTCAGTGTGCCTCCGACAGTAAGTGTGAACTAAATGAACGGAAGGGTGACCGCCCTCACAGGGCGGGAGATAGTCACGGCATTCCTCTAAAGCCCGGACGTGAGCCGCACGCCGGTGACAACCGACGAAGACGTCAAAGGAGGGCAGCCGTGGCCGCCAGCACCCCCGAAACCGCATCTGCCGCGCCCGCCAAGCGGGACCGCACCCATTATCTGTACATCGCGGTGATCGTCGCGGTCGCCATCGGCATTCTTGTCGGCATGGTCGCGCCCGACTTCGCCGTCGAGCTGAAGCCCATCGGTACGGGCTTCGTGAACCTGATCAAGATGATGATCTCGCCGATCATCTTCTGCACGATCGTGCTGGGCATCGGTTCGGTACGGAAGGCCGCCAAGGTCGGTGCCGTCGGCGGTATCGCGCTGCTCTACTTCACGATCATGTCGATGGTCGCGCTGGGCATCGGCCTCGTCGTCGGCAACATCCTGGACCCGGGCACCGGCCTCGCGGTGACCGACGCGGTCAAGGACGCCGGTCACGCACAGGTCGACGCGGAGGCCAAGGACACCACCGAGTTCCTGCTCGGCATCATCCCGACCACGATGATCTCCGCGTTCACCCAGGGCGAGGTCCTGCAGACGCTGCTCATCGCCCTGCTCGCCGGGTTCGCGCTGCAGGCCATGGGTCCGGCCGGGGCGCCGGTCCTGCGCGGTGTCGAGCACATCCAGCGGCTCGTCTTCCGCATCCTCGCCATGATCATGTGGGCCGCTCCGATCGGTGCCTTCGGTGCCATGGCCGCCGTCGTGGGCTCCGCCGGCGTGGACGCGCTGAAGGACCTCGCCCTGCTGATGCTGGGCTTCTACACGACCTGCATCCTGTTCGTCTTCATCGTGCTCGGCACGCTGCTGCGGGTGATCGCGGGCCTCAACATCCTCACGCTCTTCAAGTACCTCGGCCGTGAGTTCCTGCTGATCCTGTCGACCTCCTCCTCCGAGTCCGCGCTGCCGCGGCTCATCGCGAAGATGGAGCACCTGGGCATCAGCAAGCCCGTCGTCGGCATCACCGTCCCGACCGGCTACTCCTTCAACCTCGACGGCACCATGATCTACATGACCATGGCCTCGCTGTTCATCGCCGACGCCATGGGTACGCCGATGTCGATCGGTGAGCAGATCCCGCTGCTGCTCTTCCTGTTCGTCGCCTCGAAGGGCGCCGCCGGTGTCACCGGTGCGGGTCTGGCCACGCTGGCCGGTGGTCTGCAGTCGCACAAGCCGGCCCTGGTGGACGGCATCGGCCTCATCGTCGGCATCGACCGCTTCATGAGCGAGGCCCGCGCCCTCACCAACTTCGCGGGCAACGCCGTCGCCACGGTCCTGATCGGTACCTGGACCAAGGAGATCGACCGCGAGCGCGTCGACCAGGTCCTCGCCGGTCACCTCCCGTTCGACGAGAAGACCCTCCTCGACGACGGCCACGAGACCGCTGTCGCGGATGTGCCGGAGCAGGGCGGCGAGAAGGAGCTGGCGAAGGCCTAGAGCTCGGGGCCCAGCCCGCGAGGGCAACAGACTCCGGGCGGCTGAGAAGCTCCCCCGTCGCTCAGCCGCCCGGGCCACGACTGGCAGTACAACTCAATCGCTCAGCTTCGCCACCAGTTCGGTGGCACGAGAGGCGGGTACGCCCGCCGCGGTCAGTACGGTGACCGCGGCGGAGCGGCCCGCCTCTTCGGGTGCCAGGAGGCCGTCGTTCACCGCCTCCATCACCGCGAACACCAGCTGCTCGTGCACGTACGCCAGGGCAGGCACGGGCAGTGGCGAGACGAAGACGCCCGCTTCCAGGCCGCGCCGCAGCAGCTCCTCGCTGGACTCGCGCACCGGCGCCAGACGTTCCCGGATGCCCTGCATCGTCACGCTGCGCTGGGCCAGCGCGACCAGGATGCGATAGCGGTCGGCGACCTCCCAGACCGCCAGGGTGGAGGCGGCCAGCGCCTGTGCCGGGTCCTCGACGTCCTTGCGGCCCGCCTCGTCGGCGGCCGCCACCGCTTCCACGGCTCCGTCGACGAGCGTGCTCACCAGCGCCTCACGGCTGGGGAAGTGCCCGTACACGGTCCGCCGTACGACTCCCGCGGCGCGCGCGATCTGGTCCATGGACGCGTCCGGATCGCGCAGCAGCTCGGCGAGCGCCACGTCGAGGATGCGGCGGCGGTTGGCGTCGGCGCGGCTGGTGTTACCCGTGGTCATGGACGCCATTGTGCCTCTTTCCTCATCGACTTGCACAGTGCTGTGCAGTGAGCGTACATTGCACAGTGTTGTGCAAATGCACAGCGCTGTGCAACCCGTGGAAAGCAAGTCCGCTGAGGAAGGCCACCCCTGCCATGCGACTCGTCATGACCGAACCGGTCGAGAGGATGGACCGCCCCTACGCCCGGCGTTGGTGGGCGCTCCTCGTCCTCTGTCTGAGCCTGCTGATCATCGTGATGGCGAACACCGCCCTCACGGTCGCCGCGCCCGCCATGACCGAGGACCTCGGTCTGTCCAGCGCCGATCTCCAGTGGGTCATCGACGGCTACACCGTCCCGTACGCCGCGCTGATGCTGCTGCTCGGCGCGATCGGCGACAAGTACAGCCGCCGCGGCGCCCTGCTGCTCGGCCTGGTCGTGTTCGGCGGCGGGTCCGTCTTCGGGTACCTCGCCGACAGCTCTACGACGGTCATCGCGGCACGTGCCGTGATGGGCACCGGCGCCGCGATGATCATGCCGGCGACGCTGTCCCTGCTCGCCTCGACCTTCCCGCGCGCCGAGCGGGCCAAGGCGATCACCGTGTGGACCGCCACGTCGGGCGTGGCGATAGCGGCCGGTCCGCTGGTCGCGGGCGCGCTCCTGGAGAACCACGACTGGACCTCGACGTTCCTCATCAACGTTCCCGTCGCCGCGCTCGCGATCGTCGGCGCCCTGGTCCTCGTCCCGCCGTCCAAGGCCAGGGACAAGGGCCGGATCGACTACGTCGGCGGACTGCTGTCGGTGGTGTGGATCGGCTCGCTGGTCTACATGATCATCGAGGGCCCGCACTTCGGATGGGGTGCGAAGGCGATCGGCGCCGCCGTCGTCGCGGCCGCCGGACTGCTGGCCTTCGTCCTGTGGGAGCTGCGTCACCCGCGCCCCGTCGTCGACGTCCGCCGCTTCACCGACCGCGGTTTCGCCGGCTCCAACCTCGCCGTCGCCCTGTTCTTCCTCGCCGTCTTCGGCGCCTTCTACTACCTCACCCAGCACCTCCAGTTCGTCCTCGGCTACAGCGCCCTGGAGACCGGCCTGCGCATGCTGCCGCTCGCCGGCGCCGTCTTCGTCGGCTCGGCCCTGACCGGCTTCCTCACCCCGCGGGTCGGCATGAAGTGGACGGTCACCGCGGGCATGGTGGGCGGCACCGCGGCGCTCGCGCTGCTGACCCAGGTGGACGCGGGTTCGTCGTACGGCGATTTCGTCGCCCCGCTCGCCGTCCTCGGTCTGGCGATCGGCCTCGCCCTCTCGCCCGCCACGGACGCGATCATGGGGGCGTTCCCGGAGTCCGAACTGGGCGTCGGCGGCGCGGTGAACGACACCTCGATCGAGCTCGGCGGCTCGCTCGGCATCGCGATCCTCGGCTCGCTGCTGGCGACGTCGTACTCCGGCCACCTCGCCGATGCCACCGGCGGCAGCAAGCTCCCGGCGGCCACGCTCGACATCGCGCAGGACTCGGTCGGTGCCGGGTACGCCGTCGCGCAGGGCATCGGGGAGCAGGCCCGGCAGGTCGCCGGACAGGCCGCGAAGGCGACGGACCCCCAGCAGGCCGCCCAGTTGAAGGCGCAGGCCGATCAACTCGCCGCCGGGGCAAAGCAGATGGCCGAAGCGGTCGGCTCCTCCTTCTCCGACGCGGTCGCCCACACCAGCCTGATCGGAGCCGTGGTCCTGGGCGTCGGCACGGTGCTGGTCGCGGTGCTGCTGCCGGGGCGGAAGAAGGCGGCGGATCCCGTCGAGGCGGCCGCGGAGGAGAAGGAGTTGGCCGGCAGCCGCTGACTCACCGAACTCTTACCCCCTCCCGGTAGCGTGCCGCGTCTGTCCAGTACAGGCGCGGCACGTCGGTGGAGGCACGGGGGATGGCGATCGACTGGGACCGGCGGACGTGCGCGCGGCGCGGACATGTGACGTACGCGCCGGACGACCCCCGGCTGCGGGCGAGCCTGCACGCCGAGACCGCCCTCGGGGAGGTCTGGCGCTGTCTGCGCTGCGGCGACTTCGCACTGGGGGAGCCGCACGGTTCCGGGCCGGCCTCCGAAGCCCCGCTGGTGCCGCGCGGCAAGGTCCTGCGCGACCTGTTCATCCTGCGCTTCCTCGCCGTCGAGCGGGCGGTGCGCGGGGTGTTCATCGTGCTGGTGGCGCTGGCGGTCTGGAAGTTCAGCAACAGTCAGGACGCGGTGCGCAGCCTCTTCGACGAGTATCTGGACGTCTTCCGCCCGGTGTTCAGACACTTCCACTACGACCTCGACCACTCACCGGTCGTGGGCACCATCCAGAAGACCTTCGGCTACCGCCACAACACCCTGCTCCTGGTGGCGGTGCTGCTTCTGGCCTACGCCGTGATCGAACTCGTCGAGGCGGTCGGCCTCTGGTACGCCAAGCGCTGGGCGGAGTATCTGACGGTCGTCGCCACGGCCGCGTTCCTCCCTCTGGAGATCTACGAACTCACCGAGCACATCAGCTGGTTGAAGATCGCCACGCTGGTCCTCAACATCCTCGCCGTGGTCTACATCCTCCTGGCCAAGCGCCTGTTCGGCCTGCGCGGCGGCCACCGCGCCTTCGAGGCGGAACGGCGCACTGCCTCGCTGTTGGAGGTCGAGGAGGCGGCGAAAGCGGGAGCCCCGGCCTAGGCCCAGGGGTCCGTGATCTCCCGCAGCAGCGTCAGGGCCTCGCGCAACTGTTTCATCCGCCGCCTGCCCAGGTGCTCCTCCCACTCCTTCTCGACCTCGGTGACCACCGCGTCGGCGACCTCCTTGGCCGCCCAGGCCTTCGCGGCGCCGCGGACCAGGCGGGCGCGTCGGTCCGTCGGGTCCGGGACCCGTGTCACATAGCCCGCCTTCTCCAGCTGGTCGACCAGGAAGCCGGCGGTCTGCTTGGTGATCTGGGCCTGTTCGGCCAGTTCCGTCAGACGCGTGCCCTCGGGGCCGATGCGCTGCATGACCCGGGCCTGGGCGGGCGTGAAGTCGTCGAAGCCGGCCTCGGCCAGCGCGGCGAAGACGCGGTTCTCCAGCGCCCGGTACGGGAGGAACAGGAGCACGCCCGTGGTGAGCTCGCTCTCCGGCACCATGGTCGACGCCTCCGGTCCGTATCGCTTGACATTGGTCAGAGTCACTGACTAATTTGGTCAGAGAAGCTTACCACTTGAGTGGGTGATTTCCGTGGGTGCTGTCTCGGATGCCGCGCTGGACACCGACGAGCTCTGGCAGATCGTCGATCGGGAGCGCGCGAGCCTGGCCGACCTCCTGGAGGGGCTGCGCCCCGAGGAGTGGGAGACGCGCACGCGGTGCGGGGACTGGCGGGTGCGGGACGTCGCCGCGCATCTCACCGTCGCGGCACGATTCACGTACGGGCAGGTCGTCCGGGAGATGGTCCGCGCTCGCGGCGACTGGAACCGGATGATCCACGACTCGGCCGTACGCGAGGCGGGGCGGCCCGTCGCCGAGATCGTCGCCAACCTGCGCTCCATCATCGGCTCCCGCCGCCTCGCCCCCACCACCTCGCCCCGCGAACCCCTCATCGACCTCCTCGTCCACGGCCAGGACATCGCCCTCGCGCTCGGCCGGCACCGCGAGATGCCCCCGGCCGCCGCCCGCGACTGCGCCGACCGGGTGTGGACCATGCGCTTCCCGCCCCGCCCCTGGCCACTGCCGAAGGCCCGCCTCGTCGCCACCGACATCGAGTGGACGCGTGGGGCGGGGGAGGAGATCCGCGGCCCGATCTCCGCACTGCTGCTCCTGCTGACGGGACGTACGGAGGCGGCGGCACCACGCCTCGACGGGACGCTTCCGAAGGCCGGCTGAACGGGGGATGGGGGCCCGGTCACGCCTCCCGGCAGACGTCGTGACGGGTCGTGCGAAGATCCGGAGCCGACCATTCGTCAACCGGGAAGAGCGCATGCGTACCACCGCGATCAGGGCCGCACGGACAGTGGCCGCCGCCGCAGGGGCGGTTCTCGTCACCGGATGCGGCGGCGACGGCGCACCCGCCACCGTGACCGCGGCGACCGCCCCGGCGTCCTTCGGGCAGGAAGGGGTGCGGGGCGACCTGGAAGCGGCCGGCGCGGCCGCCGGGCTGCCGGAGGGGAGGACCGAGGCGGGGTACTCCCGGAGCGGCCGGGCCGCCAGTCCGGCGACCACCGCGGAGGAACGGAAGCTGGCCGCACTCATCACCCGGCTGTCACCTTGCGTGGTCTCCTGGTCGACCGAGGACTCAGGGTTCTCGACCCCCGCGACCCCCGCGACCCCCGCGACCCCCACGACCGACTCGGCCGACCCGCGTCGGCAGCTCGACGTCGTGCTGGCCGGCCTCGAGAAGCGGGCCTGGAAGAAGTCCGCACCGTCCACCGAAGCGCCGCTCACGGAGAACGGCACCTACTTCATGGCCGGCTACAAGAAGCAGGGCTGGACACTTCACGCCCGGCACAGCAGCCTGCGGACCTGGAGCCGGTCCACCGTCATGGTCACCGAAGACGCCTGCTTCAGCCGGGTCACCGAAGAGGAACAGGCTCTGCTCGACGCCACCTGAGTGACGCCTCCCGTCCCTTTCCGGTCTGTTCGCGACCACTACCCGAAATGCTTTGACCCGTGGCCCGCAGGGGCGCACGCTGGAGAACCCTGGGGCCTGGGGCAGAGCGACGCGGAGGCGGACATGGGGGAGCCCGGTGGGGTGGAGATCGTCAGCAGTGCCGAGTACGAGGCGAGGTACGGGAAGGACCGCGAGCCCTCGCCGCTGTCGCTGGACCGGGTCAACGAGCTGTTCCACGAGTTCCTCATGGCGGTCGCCCGCCCGAACCGCACCGACGCCGACGGCAGCCGCGACCTCGCCAAGCGGCTCCGCGACCACCTGGGCTCGGCGCCGGCGGACCGCCCGGTGGTGAAGGCCGCGTACGCCTCCTACGACCTGCCCAACGTCCACCTCGCCCTGGAACGCTGGTTCGCCGCCGACGGCCGTACGCATGAACTGATCGGCATGCGCGGCTCCCAGCACCACGGCGAGCTCACCCTCGGCGACATCCTCGAAGTAGCCGACCGCCACCAGCGGTTCGTGATCGGCGCCGTCGACTACGCCCACCTGCCCGTCTCCCCGGACGAGGAACTGGCCTGCGTCTCCTGCGGGTTCTACCTCGGCACCGAAGGCGAGGAGCGGTTCGCCGTCCTCCTGCGCGGCCCGCAGGACGAGTACGGACGCAACAAGGTCGAGCTCGAAGTCCTCGCCGGAGACAAGGAGTTCGGGGACCGCTTCCTCGCCGAGATCGACGCCCTCCTGCGCGAGCACAACGTCTTCCGCGGACAGGTCCTCTCCTTCGAGGGCTCGGAGTTCGGTCACGGCCTCGGACCGTTCCGCTTCCACCGCCGCCCCGGCCTGACCCGCGACGACATCGTGCTGCCGGCCGGACTCCTGGACCGCGTGGAGCGTCAGGTCGTGGGCGTGGCCCGGCGCCGCGAACAGCTCCGCGCGGCGGGTCAGCATCTGCGCCGGGGCCTGCTGCTGTACGGCCCGCCCGGCACCGGCAAGACGCACACGATCCGCTATCTCCTCTCCCACCTCCCGCAGTTCACGGCGGTGATCCTGTCCGGCGAGAGCATCAGGGCCATCGGCCCGGCCTGCGCCCTGGCCCGGATGCTCCAGCCGGCCCTCGTCGTCCTGGAGGACTGCGACCTCATCGCCGAGGCCCGCGACTACGGCGGCGGCGAACAGCCCCTGCTTTTCCAGGTCCTGAACGAGATGGACGGCCTCGGCGACGACGCCGACGTGACCTTCCTCCTCACCACCAACCGCGCCGACCTCCTCGAACCCGCCCTCGTGCAGCGCCCCGGCCGGGTCGACCTCGCCGTCGAGATCCCCCTCCCGGACGCCGCGGGCCGCGCCGCCCTGCTCGGCCTGTACGGGAGCGGACTGGGCCTCGGCCAGGACATCGCGGACGAGGTCGTGGCCCGCACGGAGGGCACGACCGCCTCCTTCGCCAAGGAGCTGGTACGCCGGTCCGTGCTCATCGCCGCCGAGCGCGAAGCGGCCCGCACCGAGGCGCGGGACGTCCGCGAGGCCCTCGACGAGCTGCTGTCCGACGGAGACCGGCTCACCCGCCGGCTGCTGGGGGTGCGGGGCGCCGAGGACATCGAGGACGAGGACTGGATGACGGACGGCGACGAGGACGGGAGAGGAGGGGCGCAGGCCGTCAGGGGGCCGGGCCCGGGGCCGGGCCTGTACCCGGGGTACCCGGGGATGCCTCCCGGCCGTTACGAGCCGCCGTTGCGCTGAGCGTCCAGCCGGGCCAGCTCCCGCGCATTCAGGACGAGGTCCGCCGCGCCCGCCGAGTCCCGGATCGTCTCCGGCCGGCTCGCCCCGGGAATCGGGATCACGGTCGGCGCCTTCGCCAACAGCCAGGCCAGACACACCTGTTGGGGGCTGACCCCGCGCTCGGCCGCGACCTCGTGGAAGGCGCCGAAACGTCCCGCCCCCGGCAGCCGAGACGGTCCGTCCAGCGCGCTGCGCGAGATACCGCCCAGCGGACTCCAGGGCAGGAACGCCAGACCGAGCTCCGCGCACAGCCGCAGCTCGGCCTCGCTGTCGCGTACCTCGGGGGAGTACCGGTTCTGCACCGACACCAGCCGGTCACCGAGGATCGCGCGGGCCGAACGGATCTGCTCCCCATCGGTGTTGGAGATCCCGGCGAGGCGGATCTTGCCCTCGTCGAGCAGCTCCCGCAGTGCGCCGACCGACTCCTCGAAGGGCACGGCCGGGTCGGGCTTGTGCAGCTGGTAGAGACCGATCGCCTCGACGCCGAGCCGTTTGAGGGAGCCTTCGGCGGCCCGCTTGAGATGGCGCGGGTCGCCCGTCACCGTCCAGCCGCCGTCGGCCGGACGGCCTCGGCCGCCCTTTGTCGCCACCAGCACGTCGGACGTGTCACCGCCGTACGCGGCGAGGGCGCGGGCCACCAGCAGTTCGTTGTGGCCGGGTTCGGCGCCGGGCGGATGGTACGAGTCCGCGGTGTCGAGCAGGGTGACGCCCGCGTCCAGTGCCGCGTGCACGGTGGCCAGGGCGCGCCGCTCGTCCGGGCGGCCCTCCAGGGACAGCGGCATCGCGCCCAGCCCGACGGCACTCACCCGCAGATCGCCAACTGTGCGGTACCGCATGTCAGTCGCCGCCCTTCCCGAGGGTCTCTGCGATCGCCGTGGGCAGCCACTGCCGTACGTCGCCGAAGGGGAAACCGAGCCGTGCGGCGCGGGAGTTGTCCATGCCGTAGGAGCGGGAGAAGGAGAACGGCGAGACCTCGCCGACCTCGACGAGCTGGAGCACCACCTTGCCCCGGGGCAGGTGTGCGGTCACCGCCTCGCACAGCTCCACGGTGGTCAGCAGACCGTGGGAGGCCGCGTTGACCGGCCCCGTGAACTCCTCGCCGGCCGACCACGCCAGGAAGTCGGCGATCTCCTCGACGTGGATGTAGGTGGCGGGCTGGTTCGAGAAGGGCACCGCGATCGGCTCGCCGGCGCGGATGCGGGAGGCGTAGTGGTCGAGGCGTCCGGTGAAGTCGTCGTCCCCGCCCAGCACATGGGCCACCCGGACGGCCGCGTACGGGAAGTCCGGAGCGGCCGCGAACACCGCCTCCGCCTGCCGCTTGCCCTCACCGTAGTGGGTCTCCAGGAACTCCGGGTCGTCCCAGGGGAGTTCGGTGTCGACGGTCACCGTCAGCGGATCGACGGCGTCCTCCCGTACGAGCGCGATGGAGTCCTCGTACTCGTACACCTCGACCGTCGACGTCATCACATAGCGTCCGGTGCGCCCCGCGAAGACCCGGCGGGCGATCTCCGCCTGCCGCGGGGTGTAGCAGACCTGGTCGACGACGACGTCGAACACCCGTGGACCGAGCGCGTCCGTCAGGGACCTCTCGTCGTTGCGGTCGGCGACCAGATGGGTCGCGCCCGGCGGAGGCGGCGAGGATCCCCGATTCAGTACGGTCACGCGGTTTCCGGCGGCCAGCAGCCGTGCGATGAGGCGCTTGCCGAAATAGCGATTGCCGCCGATGACCAGTATCTCCCGTGCCTTTTCCATGACCATAATTCTCCCGGCGTACATCCGCGTTCTGAAGGGGGAACCATGGGAGTTCGGTCCGTGGCACCGAAAGAACCTCGGCCGCTGCGTGCTGCCGCCGAGGAAACCTCGGTGGCCTTCGACGCGGTGGACCGGCAGATCCTGGAGCTCCTCCAGAGCGACGGCCGGATCAAGCTGAGCGAGCTGGGGCGCCGGGTGCGGCTGAGTCCGGCGGCGGTCACCGAGCGGGTGCGGCGGCTGGAGGCGGCGGGTGTGATCAGCGGCTACGGCGCCCATGTCGCCCCCGCCCGGCTCGGCTACGGCATCCAGGCGTTCATCCGGGTCAACCCGCACGGCGGCTACACCCTGAAGCACCCGAGGACCCTGGAGCTGATCGAGCGCCCCGAGATCACCGAGGTGCACCACGTGGTCGGCGAGGACTGCTGGATCCTCAAGGTCGCCGTCCGCGACACGGTCCATCTGGAGGAGGTCCTCGAATCGGTCTCCGCGCTGGGCCGCACGACGACCTCGATCGTGCTCACCTCTCCCGTGGAGCGCAAGCCCCTGTTGCCTTGACGTCGGGGTCAAGGCTTACGTTCGTACGCATGCGAATCGGCGAGCTGGCCGCACGGGCCGGGACCACGACGCGGACGCTGCGGTACTACGAGTCCCGGGGGCTGCTGCCCGCGCGGCGCGGCGACAACGGGTACCGGGCGTACGACGAGAGCGATCTGAAGCTGCTGCGGCAGATCAGGACGCTCCAGGACTTCGGGTTCGACCTGGAGGAGACGCGGCCCTTCGTGGAGTGCCTCAGGTCCGGGCATCCCGAGGGTGACTCGTGCCCCGCCTCGCTCGCCGTCTACCGGCGCAAGCTGACGGAGCTGGACGAGCTGATCGGCGAACTGCAGACGGTGCGGGCGCAGATCGGCGTACGGCTGTCGGCCATGGCCGGGGACGAACCACCGTTGTGCGAACTGGGAGGGCAGGAACTGTGATCGATGTGACGGACGCGGATTTCGCGGCGGAAGTGATCGGGTCCGAGATGCCGGTGCTCGTGGAGTTCACGGCCGACTGGTGCCCGCCGTGCAGACAGATGGGGCCCGTGCTGCGCGCCCTCGCCGCCGAGGAGGCCGACCGGTTCAAGGTGGTGCAGTTGAACGTGGACCACAATCCGCTGACCACGAACGCCTACAAAGTCCTCTCGATGCCCACGTTCATGGTGTTCCGCGGCGGTGAGCCGGTGAAGTCCATGGTGGGAGCCAGGCCCAAGCGCCGTCTGCTGGAGGAACTGGCCGACGTGATCTGATTACGCATAACGAAAAAATCCCCTCGGCAATTGCGCCGGGGGGATTTCTTTGCTTACACTCAATGGTTCGCGACTTTATGGGAATTCAGTCGCGGGAAGCTCAGTAGGCACAGTATATCGGCGTGGGAGTGGAATTGTCAAACAGCGGTGAAATTCGTGGTGAGCAGGAATTCATCGACACCCTGTACGCGCGCGTGGACGCCCTGCGCGGTCACACCGAGGCCGGTGTCACCGACGCGCTCGCCCAGGGCAACACGCCCATGCAGGCCCGCCTGGAGCGGGACATCCTGGTCGCCGAGCGCTCGGGGCTGCTCGCCGCGCTCAACGCCGTGGACGGCTCGCTGTGCTTCGGCCGGATCGATCTGACGTCCGGCACCAGTCACCACATCGGCCGGATCGGTCTGCGCAGGGACGACGCCGAGCGCACACCGGTGCTGATCGACTGGCGGGCCGCCGTGGCCCGGCCGTTCTACCTGGCCACCGGCCACACCCCGATGGGTCTGCGGCGGCGCCGGCACATCACCACCGAGGGCCGTGAGGTCACCGCCCTGCACGACGAGATCCTCGATCTGGGCGACGCGACCCGCACCGGCCACGAGGACCCGACCGGCGACGCCGTCCTGCTGGCCGCGCTCGACGCCGCCCGCACCGGCCGGATGCACGACATCGTGCAGACCATCCAGGCCGAGCAGGACGAGATCATCCGGGCACCGCACCGCGGGGTGCTGGTGGTCGAGGGCGGCCCCGGCACCGGCAAGACCGCCGTCGCCCTGCACCGGGCCGCGTATCTCCTGTACGAATACCGTGAGTTGCTGGCCAAGCGCGCCGTCCTGATCGTCGGCCCCAACCCCGCCTTCCTCGGCTACATCGGCGAGGTGCTGCCCTCGCTGGGCGAGACGGGCGTCCTCCTCGCGACGGTCGGAGAACTGTTCCCCGGGGTGAAGGCGAAGGCGACCGACACCCGCGAGGCGGCCGCGGTGAAGGGGCACGCCGCGATGGCGGACGTCCTCGCCGCCGCCGTACGCGACTGGCAGTCACTGCCCGACCCGGTGATCGCGATCGAGCACGAGCGCGAGATCCTCATGCTCGACGACGACCTCGTGCGGGTCGCCCGCGAGCGCACCCGCGAGGCCGGACTGCCGCACAACGTCGCCCGCGAGCACTTCGAGGGCCACATCCTCAACACGCTCACCGAGCTGTACGCCGAGCGCGTCGGCACCGACCCGTACGACGGCACGAACCTCCTCGACCCGAGCGATGTCACACAGATCCGCGACGAGATCGCCGAGAACCGTGAAGTGTGGGCAGCCATCGACCAGCTGTGGCCCCGCCTGACGCCACAGCGCCTGGTCGCGGACTTCCTCGCCGACCCGGTGGGCTACCTCCCCGACGAGGACGCGGCCGCGATCCGCCGCCCGGTGACCCGGGCCTGGACCGTGGCGGACGTACCGCTCCTCGACGAGGCGGCCGAACTGCTCGGCGTGGACGAACGGTTGGCGCGGGCACGGGCCGAGCGTGAGCGGGAGACCCAGGTCGCCTACGCGCAGGGCGTGCTGGACGTCTCCTACGCCTCCCGGACCTATGAGTTCGAGGACATCGACGACGAGGAGTCCGAGGTGCTGTCCGCGCACGACATCATCGACGCCGAACGGTTCGCCGAGCGGCAGGAGGAGGACGACCACCGCAGCGCCGCCGAACGCGCGGCCGCCGACCGGACCTGGGCCTTCGGGCACATCATCGTCGACGAGGCGCAGGAGCTGTCGCCGATGGCCTGGCGGCTGCTCATGCGGCGCAGCCCGACCCGCTCGATGACCCTGGTCGGCGACCCCGCGCAGACCGCGGAGGCGGCGGGCGTCGGCTCCTGGCAGAAGATCCTCGAACCGTATGTCGAGGACCGCTGGGACCACACCCGCCTGGGCGTCAACTACCGCACGCCCGCCGAGATCATGGAGCTGGCGGCAGCCGTCGTACGGGCCGAGAACCCGGACTTCGAACCGCCGAGCTCGGTGCGTTCGACGGGTGTACGGCCCTGGGTCCGCGCCACCGACGACCTCCCCGGCGCCGTGGCCAAGGCGGTCGAGGAGCTGACCCCCGCCGAGGGCCGGCTCGCGGTCATCGCCCCGCGCCATCTGCACCCCAGGCTGGCGGCGCACCTGGACGGGGTGACGGCGGGCGCCGAACCCGACCTCACCCGGACCGTCGTCCTCCTCGACCCGCGGCAGTCCAAGGGTCTCGAATTCGACTCCGTGCTGGTGGTCGAGCCGGGGCTGTACGGCACGAGCGATCTGTACGTGGCCCTGACCCGCGCCACCCAGCGGCTGGGGGTGCTGCACACCGGGCGGCTGCCGAAGGCGCTGGCCGGCTAGGGCGAGGGTGCCTCGGTCGTCGTCGTGGAGTGGTTCGGGTGCAGCGAGGGGGCGAGGGGCTCCAGTGACGCGCACAGGGCGGTCGGGAAGGCCGGCTCCCTGTCCCGCACGTCCTGGCAGCCCCCCTCCGCGGTGCGGAAGAACGACTTCCAGCCCGACTTCCCGGCCTTGAAGAACCAGCGGTCGCCCAGCCGGGACATGCACACACCGTCCGTCTGGTCGCCGCAGGCCGGACCCGTGGGCCAGGAGAAGTCCAGGACCAGCCACTTTCCGTCGCAGTGCTCCGCGTCGCGGAGGGTGTGCGCGGGTGCGCCGACCGCCTTCAGCGCCTGTTCGTAGGAGGGGGCGGTGCAGCCGGTGGCCGGAGGGGTGCAGCCCAGGTCGCCGCAGAGCCGCAGCGCGGGCGGACGGGCGCCCTCGGCGGTGAAGACGGCGCCGGGGTAGCCGACCACCAGCTCGCGGTCTCCCAAGGGCTCGGGCAGCTTGACGCGGGCCCTCGCCGTGGTCGTCTTCGCGCAGCCGTAGCTCCGGTCCCCGGACGGCGAGGCGAAGGTGACCTGGACCGGCACGGTGTTCCCGACGGGCTCGGTGAGTTTCGCCTTGAGGTCGCGCATACACGGGTTCGGGCCGCTGGGCACATCCACGGTGATGGTCACCGTGCGCCGGTCAGCGCCGATCTCGGCGCCGTTGATCTGGGTGCGCGTGGGCGCCGACAGCGTCCACCGGAGCGCGCTGGTCGCCGGGGACGCAGCGTTCGACGGTGAGGTCCCGCGGCCGGCCGTCTCGGTTCCGCACGCACCGAGCAGCAGGGCGGTGACAGCGCAGAGCGGGGCCGCCACGCCCGCCCCGCGCCTGATTCCGGATCGCATGAGCCCTCAACTCCCCCGTGGAGCACCGAAGTCGACCCTGCTCACTGTAAGGAGCGCAGCCCCCCGATCACGCGGGCCGTAGCCACACCGTTGCCAGCGGCGGCAGGACGAGGGTGATGCTGGCGGGGCGGCCGTGCCAGGCCGTCGCCTCCGGCTTGACCGGGTCGGGGTTGGTCACGTCCCCGCCGCCGTACTTGCCGACGTCGGTGTTGAGGGTCTCGTGCCAGACGGGGACGGAGTCGGGCACGCCGAGGCGGTAGTCGTGGCGGACGACGGGGGAGAAGTTGGAGACGGCGAGGAGGGGGTTTCCTTCGGCGTCCAGGCGCAGGAAGGCGAAGACGTTGTCCTCGGCCGCGTCTCCCACGATCCACTGGAAGCCGTCAGGGCTCGTGTCCAGCTGCCACAGGGCCGGGGTGTGGCGGTAGACGATGTTGAGGTCGCGGACCAGGTCCCGGACCCCGCGGTGGTCCGCTTCCGCGCCGTAGCCGGGGTCGAGGAGCCACCAGTCCGGGCCGTGTGCCTCGGACCATTCGGCGCCCTGGGCGAACTCCTGGCCCATGAAGAGGAGTTGTTTGCCGGGGTGGGCCCACATGAAGGCGAGGTAGGCGCGGTCGGTGGCGCGCTGCTGCCACCAGTCACCCGGCATCTTCGACACCAGGGAGCGTTTGCCGTGGACGACTTCGTCGTGGGAGATCGGCAGGACGTAGTTCTCGCTGTAGGCGTACACCATGGAGAAGGTCATCTCGTGGTGGTGGAACTTGCGGTGCACCGGCTCGTGCTGGACGTAGCCCAGGGAGTCGTGCATCCAGCCCATGTTCCACTTCAGGCCGAAGCCCAGCCCACCGAAGCCGCCGGGACCGATGTGGTCGGTAGCGCGGGTGACGCCGTCCCAGGCCGTCGACTCCTCGGCGATGGTCACCACGCCCGGCACCCGCCGGTAGACCGTGGCGTTCATCTCCTGGAGGAACGCCACCGCGTCCAGGTTCTCCCGGCCGCCGTGCTCGTTAGGCACCCACTGGCCGGGCTCGCGCGAGTAGTCGAGGTAGAGCATCGAGGCGACCGCGTCCACCCGCAGCCCGTCGATGTGGAACTCCTCGCACCAGTACACGGCGTTGGCGACCAGGAAGTTGCGCACCTCACGGCGGCCGAAGTCGAACTCCAGGGTGCCCCAGTCGGGATGCGCGGAGCGGAGCGGGTCCTCGTGCTCGTACAGGGGCCGCCCGTCGAACTCGGCCAGCGCCCAGTCGTCACGCGGGAAGTGGGCCGGCACCCAGTCCATCAGCACGCCGATGCCCGCCTGGTGGAAGGCGTCCACCAGGTACTTGAAGTCGTCGGGCGTGCCCAGCCGGGCCGTCGGGGCGTAGAAGCCGGTGACCTGATAGCCCCAGGAGCCGCCGAAGGGATGCTCGGCGACCGGCATGAGTTCGACGTGGGTGAAGCCGAGGTCCTTGACGTACGCCGGGAGCTGTTCGGCGAGTTGACGGTACGTCAGTCCCGGTCGCCAGGACGCCAGATGGACCTCGTACACCGAGACCGGAGCCTCGTGCGCCGGGGTGGCCGCGCGCCCCTCCAGCCACCCGTCGTCGTGCCACTCGTGATGCGAGGCGTGCACGATCGACGAGGTGTTGGGCGGGACCTCCGTACGGCGGGCCATCGGGTCGGCCCGCAGGGTCTTCGAACCGTCCTGCCGGGTGATCGCGAACTTGTACAGCTCGCCCTCGCCGATGCCGGGCACGAACAGCTCCCAGATACCGGACGAACCGAGGGAGCGCATCGGATACCCCGTGCCGTCCCAGAAGTTGAAGGTGCCGGCCACACTCACCCCGCGCGCGTTCGGCGCCCACACCGTGAAGCGGGTGCCGGTCACGCCCTGGTGGGTCATCGGCTCGGCGCCGAGCGCCCTCCACAGCTGCTCGTGCCGGCCCTCGCCGATCAGATGCAGGTCCAGATCGCCCAGCGCGGGCAGGAAACGGTACGCGTCCTCGGTCTCCTGGACGCTTCCCTCGTATGTCACGAGCAGCCGGTAGGCGGGGACCTCCTGCAGCGGCACGAGGCCCGAGAAGAACCCGTCGCCGTCGTCGTGCAGCTCCGCCCGCAGGGTTCCGGCGAGGACCGTGACGGAGATCGCGTACGGCTTGAAGACGCGGAAGGCTATGCCGCCGGGCACGGGATGGGCGCCCAGGACGCCGTGCGGGTCGTGGTGGGTGGCGGAGAGGAGACGGTCGCGGTCGTGGGCGTCGAGGGCGGGAGAAGCGGGCGGCACGACGGGCTCGGGTCGCGCCGGGGCCTTCTTGGCGGGAGCCTTCTTCGCCGGGGCCTTCTGGGCGGCGGCCTTCTTCACCGCCGGAGTCTCCTTCTTGGCGGCGGCCTTCTTGGTGACCGCCTTCTCCGCGGCCTTCTTCACGCTTTTCGCGGCCTTCTTGACCGACTTCTTCGGATCCGAATCGCTGGACGGGGGGCGCGGGGTCACGGGTGGAGCCTCCTCGGCAGTGCGGGTCAGATCAGATCGGATGTGGCGTACCGCTCGATCGCGGCCATCGGCACCGGCAGCCAGTCGGGACGGTGGCGGGCCTCGTAGACGACCTCGTAGATCGCCTTGTCCGTCTCGTAGGCCCGCAGCAGCACGGGATCGGTACGCGGATCGGCACCGGCGATCTCGGCGTACCCGGAGCAGTACGCGGCCCGGCAGGCGTGGGCCCAGCCCGGCATCGGGGGATCGGCCGAGAGGGCGGCGTAGTCGAAGGAGCGGAGCATGCCCGCCACGTCCCGCGCCGGCGGCTGTGGCATCCGCCGCTCGGCCAGCGGCTTCGACGGCTCACCCTCGAAGTCGATCAGCGACCACTGTCCGGCGGGCGAGCGCAGACACTGGCCCAGGTGCAGATCGCCGTGCACGCGCTGCGCGGTCCAGGTACGGCCCTCCGCGGCCAGGTCGGCCAGCGCGGTGAAGGCCGAGTGCAGCCCGGGGGCGTACGGGCGCAGCGAGGGCACCGCCTGCACGGCCGCCTCCAGGCGCTCGGTCATGCCGTCGACCAGCGGCTGCAGCTGGGCCGCGCCCAGGGTCACCGAGGGCAGCGCCCGGGCCAGCGCGGTGTGCACCTCGGCGGTGGCCCGCCCCAGCGCCCGCGCCTCCGCGGTGAAGTCCTCCCCCTTGGCCAGCTCGCGCAGCGCCAGCTCCCAGCCGTCCGCCGCGCCCTGGACGAAGGGCTGGAGCACACCGAGGACGTACGACTCCCCGTCGAGGTCGGCGTGCAGCCACCCCGTCGGCGCCGGTACCCGTGGGCAGCCCTCACGGGCCAGCGCCAGCGGAAGCTCCAGATCGGGGTTGACGCCGGGCACGATCCGGCGGAGCAGTTTGAGAATGAACGTATCTCCGTAGACCACCGACGAGTTCGACTGCTCGGCGGTCACCATGCGGGGCACCAGACCGGGCCGGATCTCCTGGCCCGGGTCCCGTTCGAAGCGCAGCCCGCCGATGCGGGCCTGGGCGCGCAGCGCCTCCAGGAGCACCTCGGCGGGCCGGGGGTCGTACAGGGCCTCGTACACCGTGCGTCCGGCGAGCGGGCCCTCTTCCATGTGACCGATCAGCGCGGGCGCCAGATGGGGTGGCAGCGCCTCGCGCACGCCTATGAGGAGCTGGTAGCAGTCGCCCGAGGTCATGGGCTGATGGGCCCGCACCAACAGGTGGTACAGGCCCAGCCTGCCGTCGACGGGGAGCAGTTCGGTCGCCGCGACCAGCGAGAACCCGGTGACCGGACGGCCCTTGCCCGCGAACCACCGCTGCCGTGGCAGCCACTCCCGCAGCAGTGGATCAAGAGACGCAAGGAGGGCGGGACTCGTCGTGGCAGTACGGATGACGGCTTCCGACATGGCGTCGCGTCCTTTCCCCGGGTGGGCGGGGTGTTACTGATGCGTGCCCCGGGCGGGACGGGGGAAACCGTCCCGCCGGGCTTCTAGAGCGCTTCCTTGCGGAGGCGGAACCAGTAGAAACCGTGCCCTGCCAGCGTCAGCAAGTACGGCAGGTCCCCGATGGCCGGGAACCGTACCCCGCCGAACAACTCGACCGGGTGCCGTCCGTTGAACGTGCTCAGGTCCAGCTCCGTCGGCTGTGCGAAGCGGGAGAAGTTGTGCACGCACAGGACGAGGTCGTCCTCGTACTCGCGCAGGAACGCGATGACGGCGGGGTTGGACGACGGGAGTTCGGTGTAGGAGCCGAGGCCGAAGGCGGGGTTCTGCTTTCGGATCTCGATCATGCGGCGGGTCCAGTGCAGCAGCGAGGAGGGCGACGACATCGACGCCTCGACGTTGGTGACCTGGTAGCCGTAGACGGGGTCCATGATGGTGGGCAGGTACAGCCGTCCTGGGTCACAGGACGAAAAACCTGCGTTGCGGTCCGGTGTCCACTGCATGGGGGTGCGGACGGCGTCGCGGTCGCCGAGCCAGATGTTGTCGCCCATGCCGATCTCGTCGCCGTAGTAGAGGATCGGCGAGCCGGGCAGGGACAGCAGCAGCGCGGTGAACAGCTCGATCTGGTTGCGGTCGTTGTCGAGCAGGGTGGCGAGCCGGCGGCGGATGCCGATGTTGGCGCGCATGCGGGGGTCTTTGGCGTATTCGGCCCACATGTAGTCGCGTTCTTCGTCGGTGACCATCTCGAGGGTGAGCTCGTCGTGGTTGCGCAGGAAGACGCCCCACTGGCAGCCGGAGGGGATCGCCGGGGTCTTGGCGAGGATTTCCGAGACGGGGTAGCGCGATTCGCGGCGCACCGCCATGAAGATGCGGGGCATGACCGGGAAGTGGAAGGCCATGTGGCATTCGTCGCCGCCGGACCGGTAGTCGCCGAAGTAGTCGACGACGTCCTCGGGCCACTGGTTGGCCTCCGCCAGCAGCACCGTGTCCGGATAGTGCGCGTCGATCTCCTTGCGGACCCGCTTGAGGAACTCGTGGGTCGCCGGAAGGTTTTCGCAGTTGGTGCCCTCTTGCTGGTAGAGGTACGGCACCGCGTCGAGGCGGAAGCCGTCGATGCCGAGGTCCAGCCAGAACCGCAGCGCGGAGATGATCTCCTCCTGGACCGCCGGGTTCTCGTAGTTGAGGTCCGGCTGGTGGGAGAAGAAGCGGTGCCAGTAGTACTGCTTGCGGACCGGGTCGAAGGTCCAGTTGGAGGCCTCGGTGTCGACGAAGATGATCCGGGCGTCCTGGTACTGCTTGTCGTCGTCGGCCCAGACGTAGTAGTCGCCGTAGGGGCCGTCGGGGTCGTTGCGGGACTCCTGGAACCACGGGTGCTGGTCGCTGGTGTGGTTCATGACGAAGTCGATGATGACGCGCATGCCGCGTTGGTGTGCGGAGTCGACGAACTCCACGAAGTCGGCGAGGTCGCCGAACTCGGGCAGGACAGCCGTGTAGTTGGAGACGTCGTAGCCGCCGTCACGCAGGGGTGACTGGAAGAACGGCGGCAGCCACAGGCAGTCGACGCCCAGCCATTGCAGGTAGTCGAGTTTGGCGGTGAGGCCCTTGAGGTCGCCGACGCCGTCGCCGTTGCTGTCCTGGAAGGAGCGGACCAGCACTTCGTAGAAGACGGCACGCTTGAACCAGTCGGGGTCCCGGTCCTTCGCGGGGGTGTCCTCGAAGGTGTCCTGGACGGGCTCGTTGACGATCATATTGTGGGTGACCCTCCGGTCTGCGGGGTGGACGGTCGCAGGACGGTGAGGATGTGCGCGGGGTGAGTGCCCGGTTCGAGGCGCACATAGTTCGCCCTGCCCCAGTGATAGGTCTCGCCGGTGAGCTCGTCGCGCACCGGCACCGACTCGTGCCATTCCAGGCCGAGTTGCGGCATGTCCAACGAGACCGTGGCCTCCTGGGTGTGGTGAGGGTCGAGGTTGACGACCACCAGAACCGTGTTCGAGCCGCTCCGCTTCGAGTACGCGATGACCGCTTCCTGGTCCGCGTGGTGGAAGTGGAGATCGCGCAACTGGCGCAGTGCGGGGCTCGCTCGCCTGATCCGGTTCAGCTGGGTGATCAGGGGGGTGATGCTGTCGGTGGTGTTCCAGTCGCGGTGGCGGAGCTGGTACTTCTCGGAGTCGAGGTATTCCTCGCTGCCCTCGCGCAGGGGGGTGTTCTCGCACAGTTCGTAGCCGCTGTAGATACCCCAGGTGGGGGAGAGGGTCGCTGCCAGCACCGCCCGGATCTCGAAGGCGGGCCGGCCGCCGTGCTGGAGACAGGCGTGCAGGATGTCGGGGGTGTTGGCGAAGAAGTTGGGCCGCATGTAGGCGGCCGCCTCACCGGACAGCTCCGTCAGGTACTCGGTGAGTTCTTCCTTGGTGTTGCGCCAGGTGAAATACGTGTACGACTGCTGGAAGCCGATCTGGGCCAGGGTGTGCATCATCGCCGGCCGGGTGAACGCCTCGGCCAGGAAGATCACGTCCGGGTCGGCGGCGTTGATCTCCGCGATCACCCGCTCCCAGAAGACCACCGGCTTGGTGTGCGGGTTGTCGACCCGGAAGATCCGCACCCCGTGCTCCATCCAGTACCGCAGCACCCGCAGCGTCTCCGCGACCAGGCCGTCCATGTCGGCGTCGAAGGCGATCGGGTAGATGTCCTGGTACTTCTTCGGCGGGTTCTCCGCATAGGCGATGGTGCCGTCGGGGCGGTGATGGAACCACTCCGGATGCTTGTGCACCCAGGGATGGTCCGGCGAACACTGCAGCGCGAAGTCCAGCGCGATCTCGAGCCGGTGCTCGCGGGCCCGGGCCACGAACCAGTCGAAGTCCTCGATCGTGCCCAGGTCGGGGTGGATGGCGTCGTGGCCGCCCTCGGGGGAGCCGATCGCCCACGGCACCCCGACGTCGTCCGCGGTGGCCGACAGGGTGTTGTTCGGGCCCTTGCGGAAGGTCGACCCGATCGGATGGATCGGCGGCAGATACACCACGTCGAACCCCATCGCCGCGATCGCCCCCAACCGCCGCGCGGCCGTGCGGAAGGTACCGTGCGGGCGCTGCGGCGTGCCCTCGGAGCGCGGGAAGAACTCGTACCAGGCCCCGTACAGCGCCCGCTCCCGCTCCACCAGCAGCGGCAGCGCCTCCGAGACCGTCACCAGCTCCCGCAGCGGATACCGCGCCAGCACCGCGTCCACCTCCGGCGTCAAACGCCCCCGCCAGCCGCGCCGCGGCCGGGCGGGTCTCGTCGCGGAGGGCCGCCACGGCGGCGCGGATCACCTTGCGCAGGCCCTCGCCCTTGGGGACGCCGTCGGCGGCCCGCTCGTACAGGCGCGCGCCGTCCTCCAGGACGAGGTCGGTGTCCATGCCCGCCGGGATCTTGATCTGGGCGTGGTGGCGCCAGGTGCTGATCGGATCGCCCCAGGCCTCGACGTGGAAGGTCCAGTGGCCGGGTTCACCGGCCGTGACGTCGGCGCCCCAGCGGTCGGTGCCGGGAACCAGTTCACGCATCGGGGTCCAGGGGCCCGGGCGGCCTTCGGGGTCTTTCAGTACGACGTTGGCGGCGACCGCGTCATGTCCTTCGCGGAACACGGTGGCCGAGATCTCGAACGTCTCGCCGGTGACCGCCTTCGCGGGCCGGCGTCCGCGCTGGACGATCGGACGGACGTCGAGGACGGGTATGCGCCCGATGCCGTCGCCGGTGGAGGGTGGCTCCGGAGGCGGTGGCTGGATGGCTGCCGAGTGCTGCTCGGCGGGTGTCTCGGTGCCGGCCGTCGGGGGTGCTGACGAGTGGTGCGTGGCGGGCATGACCGCTCCTGTCCGCGTCAACGTGGGTGGGCGGATGGCTGTGGGGAGGTGGGTCCTGCGTGGTGTTGCTGGGGGTTGTACCGGAGGAGCCTTCCCACCCTATTCGGGTGAGCAATCCGGCACTTTGTTAACTACTCACGCGTATGTCTACACACAAGACCGGCCCCGTTCGAGACGAACGGGGCCGGTTCCTGCACACTGTCGCTACGGGACCGGAACCTGCAGCAGTTTGTTCGGTGAGGCAAGCCCTCGGCCAGAGATTTTGCCGGAAACCGCCTGTGCGACCAGTGCCTTGGACACCTGTGCGGGTGTGGCCTTGGGGTGGTCGGCCAGATAGAGCGCGGCTGTGCCCGCCGCGTGCGGCGACGCCATCGACGTACCCGAGAAGGTGGCCTTGGCGGTGTCGGCCTTGTTGGATGCCGAGGTGATCGCGACGCCCGGGGCGAACAGGTCGAGGGCGGCGCCGAAGTTGGAGAAGTCCGCCCGCGCGTCCTTCTTGTCGCTCGCGCCGACCGTGATCGCCTGCCGGACGTTCGCGGGCGAGTACAGGCTCGCCGGCAGCGCGTCGTTGCCCGCCGCGACCGTGTACGTGACACCCGACTTGATCGAGTTGCGTACGGCGGCGTCGAGTTGGGCGTTGCGGTAGCCGCCGAGGCTGACGTTGGCGACCGCGGGCTTCCTCGCGTGCTTGGTCACCCAGTCGATACCCGCGATGACCTGGGCGGTCGTGCCCGAGCCGGCGTTGTCGAGGACACGGACGGCGACGACCTCGGCCCGCTTGGCGACGCCGTACTCGGTGCCCGCGATGGTGCCGGCGACATGGGTGCCGTGGCCGTTCCCGTCGCTCGCGGTCCGGTCGCCGCCGACGAAGTCCCAGCCGTAGCGGGCGCGTCCGGCGAAGTCCTTGTGCGAGATGCGGATGCCGGTGTCGATCACGTACACCGTCGCTCCGGCGCCCGCGGACTCGGGCCAGGTGTAGCTCTTGTCCAGCGGCAGATTCTTCTGGTCGACGCGGTCCAGCCCCCAGGACGGCGGGTTTCGCCGGCTGTGCTCCAGGGTCACACGGGTGTCCTGGGTGACCGACGCCACGCGGGAGTCGGCGGCGAGCAACGTGGCCTGTCTCTCGTCGGCCTCGACCGCATAGCCGTTGAGGACCGTGCCGTAGGTATGGCTTATTTTCGCCCCGTACATCTCGGCGACACTTCTTCCCGCCGACGACGGAGCCTTCGTTCCCCCCTTGAGAGTCACCAGGTAGCTTCCCCCGACGGAACCGGGGGTGCCGGCGCCGAGTATCTTCCCCTCCGGTGCGGCGTGCGCGGGCAGGGTGATGGCTGAAAGCGCGGCGGCACAGGTCACCGCGGTCAGGCCCCCCGCCCAGCGCAGACGCCATGTGCGCGTCCGTGCCATGGTGTGAGTTCCCCTCCTCGACTCGGCGTACGACGGCCGTGGTGCACCGGGAGTCGACCGGCGTGGCCGATACGCCACCCGCAGCCTCTCGTGGGGTGCGAAGCCACCACAAGGACGCCTACGGGGGCGGAATCGGCCATACCGTCCATGGGAGGCGCGTGAAGGTTGCGGCGTTTTCCGGTCTGTCTGCTTCAGCTGCACCGTGGTTACGACGGCCGCCGCCCTATACCGTCGACGGTGACGACGGGGCGCACAGCGCGGTGCGTCCCCCTCCGCACGTCGTACGAGGTGGCAATGAAGGCTATCCGTCGCTTCACCGTCCGACCCGTACTGCCCGAACCCCTCCGGCCGCTGAGCGACCTCGCGCGCAATCTGCGCTGGTCCTGGCATGCGGAGACCCGTGACCTGTTCCAGTCGGTCGACCCGGAGTGCTGGGCCGCTTCGGGCTGCGATCCCGTACGCCTGCTGGGCGACGTACCGCCCCGGCGCCTCGCCGAGCTGGCGGAGGACCGCCGCTTCCTGCGCCGGCTGACGGCCGCCGCGGACGATCTGCACGACTATGTCTCCGGCGCGCGCTGGTACCAGGCGCAGTACGGCGAACTCCCCGCCGCCGTCGCCTACTTCTCACCCGAGTTCGGCGTCACGGCGGCCCTGCCCCAGTACTCCGGCGGTCTGGGCATCCTGGCGGGCGACCATCTGAAGGCGGCCAGTGACCTGGGCGTCCCGCTGATAGGCGTGGGCCTGCTGTACCGGCACGGCTACTTCCGCCAGTCGCTGTCCCGCGACGGCTGGCAGCAGGAGCACTATCCCGTCCTCGACCCCAACGAGCTGCCCGTGGCGTTGCTGAGGGAGGCCGACGGCACGCCCGCCCAGCTGTCACTGGCCCTGCCCGGCGGCAAACAGCTGCACGCCCGGATCTGGCTGGCCCAGGTCGGCCGCGTGCCCCTGCTCATGCTCGACTCCGACGTCGAGGAGAACGATCTCGGCGAACGCGGGGTGACCGACCGGCTCTACGGCGGCGGCAGCGAGCACCGCCTGCTCCAGGAGATGCTGCTGGGCATCGGCGGGGTCCGGGCGGTCCGCACGTACTGCCGGCTGACCGGCCACGCCGCACCCGAGGTCTTCCACACCAACGAGGGCCACGCCGGGTTCCTGGGGCTGGAGCGGATCGCCGAACTGGGCGATCAGGGCCTCGATTTCGACGCGGCACTGGAGGCGGTCCGGGCCGGGACGGTCTTCACCACCCACACCCCCGTCCCCGCCGGCATCGACCGCTTCGACCGCGAACTGGTCGCCCGGCACTTCGGGGCGGATGCCGAGTTGCCGCGCATCGACGTCGAACGGATCCTGCGGCTCGGCATGGAGACGTACCCGGGAGGCGAGCCCAATCTGTTCAACATGGCGGTGATGGGCCTGCGCCTGGGGCAGCGTGCGAACGGCGTCTCGCTGCTCCACGGGCAGGTCAGCCGCGAGATGTTCTCCGGACTCTGGCCGGGATTCGACCCCGACGAGGTGCCGATCACCTCCGTGACGAACGGGGTGCATGCGCCGACCTGGGTCGCCCCGGAGGTCTTCCGGCTCGGCGCCCGGCAGATCGGCGCCCAGCGCACCGAGGACGCGCTGACGGTCGGCGGCTCGGACCGGTGGGACGCGGTGGGGGAGATCCCCGACCAGGACATCTGGGAGCTGCGCCGGGTGCTGCGCGAGCAGCTGGTGACGGAGGTGCGGGAGCGCCTGCGCGTGTCGTGGCGCCAACGAGGCGCGGGAACGGCCGAGTTGGGCTGGATCGACGGGGTGCTGGACCCGGACGTCCTGACGATCGGATTCGCGCGACGCGTCCCGTCGTACAAGCGACTGACGCTGATGCTGCGCGACCGGGACCGTCTCATGGACCTGCTGCTGCACCCCGAGCGCCCGATCCAGATCGTGGTCGCGGGGAAGGCGCACCCGGCGGACGACGGCGGAAAGCGCCTGGTCCAGGAGCTGGTTCGGTTCGCGGACGACCCGAGGGTGCGGCACCGGATCGTGTTCCTGCCGGACTACGGCATGGCGATGGCGCAGAAGCTCTACCCGGGCTGCGACATCTGGCTGAACAATCCGCTGCGCCCGCTGGAGGCGTGCGGGACGTCAGGGATGAAGGCGGCGCTCAACGGCTGCCTCAACCTGTCGGTCCTGGACGGCTGGTGGGACGAGTGGTTCCAGCCCGACTTCGGCTGGTCGATCCCGACCGCGGACGGCACGGGGACGGATCCCGACCACCGGGACGACGTGGAGGCGGCGGCGCTGTACGACCTGCTGGAGCAGCGGGTGACGCCGCGGTTCTACGAGCGGGGGCAGGGCGGGCTGCCGGACCGCTGGATCGAGATGGTCCGCCAGACCCTGACCTTGCTCGGCCCGAAGGTGCTGGCCGGCCGCATGGTCCGGGACTACGTGGAGCGCCTCTACACGCCGGCCGCGCACGCGCATCGCGCGATGACGCCGGACCTGGCGCGGGAGCTCGCGGTCTGGAAGGCGCGGGTGCGCGGCGCCTGGTCCTCGGTCACCGTCGACCACGTCGAGACGTCGGTCGCGACGACCACGGCGGAACTCGGGTCCACGCTCGGGCTACGGGTGCGGGTGGGGCTCGGTGAGCTGAGCCCCGAGGACGTCGAGGTCCAGGCCGTGTCCGGGCGCGTGGACGAGGAGGACCGGATCGCGGACGCGATGACGGTTCCCCTGAAGCCCGTGGGCGGGCCCGACCCGGAGGGGCGGTGGGTGTACGAGGGGCCGCTGTCACTGGACCGGACGGGGCCCTTCGGATACACCGTCCGCATCCTTCCCTCTCATCGGCTGCTGGCGTCCGGGGCGGAGCTGGGGCTGGTGGCGGTGCCGTCGGAGGACGTGGTGGAGGCGGCGGGCGTGCTGATGAGGTGACAGGCGCGGGTGCTCGCCGGGCGGCTGGCGCGGCCCGGGCAGGACTCAGTCCTCGTCCCCGCCGCTCAGCCGCCGCAACACCACCCCGCACCTGCGCGCATACGCGTGCTGCAACCCCCGGGTCGCCGGCCCGCCCGCCTTGGCGTACCACTTCGCGGCCCGGCTGAACGCGGAGACGGTGAGCCAGACCGTGCCGTCCCCCGTCCGGTCCACGACGAAGGACTCCTCGCCGCACTCGGGGTGGCCGGAGAGCGTGCCGTACGCCCAGCCCGCGCGGCGGTGTTCCTCCACCGTCCAGACCACACGGCAGGGTGCCTTGATGAGGCCGGCCAGCGTCACCGTGACGTCCACGTCGGGCGCCGCGCGTTCCGCGGAGGCGTCGATGCCCATGCCCAGCGCCCGGTGCATCTCCCAGGTCAGGACCGCTTCCGAGGCGCGGCGGAAGACCTCTTCGCCCTCGCCGATGCGGTTGCGGACGTGGAGGGGGCGGAAGCCGGGCGGGCAGAAACCGTTCCGCTGGGTCGCGCCTACGTCGTCGTACGTGAAGGACATGGGAGACAAGGGTAGGGCGGCACCCAGGAATGCCTTCGTCCCGGGTACCGCCCAGCGAGCCCCCTCGGGCTAGCTCACGTTGACCGCGGACCAGGCGGCGGCGACCGCCTTGTACTCGGTGCTGGTGGAGCCGTACAGGGCGGAGGCCGCCGAGAGCGTGCCCGTGCGTGCCGCCTTGTAGTTGGTCGTCGACGTGAAGTACGTCGTCAGCGCCTTGTACCAGATCTGGAGCGCCTTCGCGCGGCCGATGCCGGTGACCGTGGAGCTGTTGGACGTGGGCGAGTTGTAGCTCACGCCGTTGATCGTCTTCGCGCCGCTGCCCTCCGAGAGGAGGTAGAAGAAGTGGTTCGCGACGCCGGACGAGTAGTGGACGTCCAGGTTGCCGACCGAGGAGGACCAGGAGTCCGCCGAGCCGCCGTCCTTGCTGGGCTTGTCCATGTAGCGCAGCGGGGAGCCGTCGCCGTTGATGTCGATCTCCTCGCCGATGAGGTAGTCACCGACGTCGTTGGGGTTGGCCGCGTAGAACTCGACACCCGTGCCGAAGATGTCCGAGGTCGCCTCGTTGAGGCCGCCGGACTCACCGCTGTAGTTCAGACCGGCCGTGTTCGAGGTGACACCGTGGCTCATCTCGTGGCCGGCCACGTCCAGCGAGGTCAGCGGGTGCGTGTTGGTCTCGCCGTCGCCGTACGTCATGCAGAAGCAGCTGTCGTCCCAGAACGCGTTGACGTACGCGTTGCCGTAGTGGACCCGGGAGTAGGCCGCGACCCCGTTGTTCTTGATGCCGGAGCGGCCGAAGGTGGACTTGTAGAAGTCCCAGGTGGTCGCCGCGCCGTAGGCGGCGTCGACGGCCGCCGTCTGGTCGGTGGTGGAGCTGGAGGCGGCTCCGGTGCCCCACGTGTTGTCGGCGTCCGTGAAGAGCGTGCCCGCGGAGGAGCTGGTGCCGTGGGCCTTGTTGTACGTCTTGTGGCTGCCGCGCGTGCCGTCGGTCAGCTGGTACGTCGAGCCCGACAGGGTGGTCTCCAGGCTGACCGTGCCCGAGTACAGGCTCTTGCCGGTGCCGGTCGCGTTCTCGATGCCCTGGTACTCGAAGAGCTTCTTGCCGGTGGCCGCGTCGGTGATGACGTGCAACTGGTTGGGGGTGCCGTCGTCCTGGAAGCCGCCGACGATCGTCTCGTAGGCGAGGACGGGGGTGCCCGAGCCGGCCCAGACGACCTTGCGCGCGCCGTCGGCGGCGGTCTTCTCCGAGCCCGCGGCCTTGGCGATGGTCAGCGCCTGCTTCTCGGCCTTGGCGACGGTGAGCTTCGGGGTCAGGGAGGAGACCTTGATGGTTCTGGTCGTCGCCTTGGACACGCCCTTGGCCGCACCGGACTTCGACTCGTGGACGACCAGGTCGCCACCGAGGACCGGCAGACCGGCGTAGGTGCGCTCGTAACGGGTGTGGACGGTGCCGTCGGCGTCCTTCACGACGTCCTTGACGACCAGCTTCTCCTTGGCGCCGAGGCCTATCTCCCGGGCGGTGTCGGAGGCGTCGGCCTGCTGCTGCTTGATGAGCGTGGTGCGCGCGGCGGGAGACAGCTGGAGGGGGGCGGCGGCGAGGGTGGCCTTGCCGGTGGCTTCCGCCGGGCTCTGCGCCGCGGCGCTGCCGGTGGTCAGACCGGTGGCGAGGAGAGCTCCGGCCGCGACAGCGGTGGCGATGGCCAGAGTGGTGTGCTTGCGACGCGCGTAGACGGGGGTCACACAAGCTCCTTAGTGGGGGAGCCCGGACGGCTGTGGGGCAACCGGCCGGGGTGGTTGTGAAGTTGTGCGGCGGGTGTGAGGAAGAGTGGCATCAGGGCCGCATAAATGTCATGACCCCGTCGTGATGTTGGCCGAAAACCAGCGACTGAGTGAACATTGCCGCAATGTAAAGCGACTTGACCTCGGCAAAGGCCCAACAAGCCCTCGGTAAGGCGCTGGCAAAAAGAGGGCGCCGCCCCGGGGAGTCGAACCACCGGGACGGCGCCCTGTCCTTCAGCCGATCGGCACCCACCCGGTCTACGGGAAGGTGAGCTTCCAGCTGTTGATGTAGCCGGTGTCGATCGCCGCGTTGTCCTGAACCCTCAACAGCCAGGTCCCGTTGGCGACTTCGGAGGACGCGTTCACCGTGTAGGTGGTGTTGAGGTTGTCCGTGCTCCCACCGGTGCCGTACGCCTTCAGCGTGTACGCCGAGCCGTCGGGGGCGACCAGCTGGACCTGGAGGTCACCGATGTAGGTGTGCACGATGTCGACCGCGACCGCGAGGTTCGACGGCGCGTTGCCCGTACGGCCGGACACCGTGATCGGGGACGTCACCGCGGCCCCGTTGTCCGGAATCGATACGTCGGTCGTGCTCTCGAAGGAGGTGCCGCCGCCACCGCCACCGCCGGGACGCGAACCGACCGCCACGCCCGCCCAGGCGTTCTGGACCGCCGTGTACTCCGCGCTCGTCGTGCCGTACAGCTCACCCGTCGCCGCGAGGGTGCCGGTGCGGGCCGCCGCGTAGTTGGTCGTGGAGGTGAACTTCGTGGTCAGCGCGCGGAACCAGATCTTCTCCGCCTTGTCGCGGCCGATACCGGTGACCGGAAGGCCGTCCGCGGTGGGCGAGTTGTAGCTGACGCCGTTGATGGTCTTGGCGCCGCTGCCCTCGGACAGGAGGTAGAAGAAGTGGTTCGCCGGTCCGGACGAGTAGTGCACGTCGGCGTTGCCGATGCTGGACGTCCAGTTGTTGTACGACGAGCCGTCCTTGCTCGGCTGGTCCATGTACCGCAGCGGCGTGCCGTCGCCGTTGATGTTGATCTCCTCGCCGATGAGGTAGTCACCGACGTCGGAGGAGTTGTTGGCGTAGAACTCGACGGTCGAACCGAAGATGTCCGAGGTCGCCTCGTTCAGACCGCCGGACTCGCCGCTGTAGTTGAGTCCGGCCGTGTTCGAGGTGAGCCCGTGGGTCATCTCGTGTGCGGCCACGTCGATCGACGTGAGCGGGTTGGTGTTGCCCGAGCCGTCGCCGTACGTCATGCAGAAGCAGCTGTCGGACCAGAACGCGTTGACGTAGTTGTTGCCGTAGTGGACGCGGGAGTACGCCCCGACGCCGTCACCGCGGATGCCGCTGCGGCCGTGCACGTTCTTGTAGTAGTCCCACGTCAGGGCGGCACCGTAGTGCGCGTCCGCGCCGGCCGACTCCAGGTTGGACGGGCTGCCGTTGCCCCAGATGTCGTCCGGACCGGAGAAGAGGGTGCCGGTGCCGGAGGTGCCGCGGTTGAGGTTGTACGTCTTGTGGCCGCCGCGGGTGCCGTCCGTGAGGTTGTAGGTCGACCCGGACTGTGTGGTGCCGAGGGTGACCGTGCCCGAGTACACCGTGTTGCCGGTGCCGGTCTCGATGGCCTCCCACTCGTACAGCTTCGCGCCGGTCGCCGCGTCCGTGACGACGTGCAGCTCCTGCGGGGTGCCGTCGTGCTGGAAGCCGCCCACGACCGTCTCGTACGCCAGGGTCGGCTTGCCGTCGCCCGCCCAGATCACCTTGCGCGGGGCGCGGTTGACGGCGGGGCTCTTGGCGTCCTCCGCCTTCGCGGCGCCGAGGGCCTGGCTCTTGGCCTTGGCGGCGGAGACGGCGGCCGTGGTGGTGGCCGGCTTGATGGCGGCGCGGGTCGCCTTCACGACGGACTCGGTCGCGTCGGCCTTCGTGGACTCCACGACGAGGTCGCCGCCGAGGACGGGCAGACCGTCGTAGGTGCGCTCGTAGCGGGTGTGGAGGGTTCCGTTGCCGTCCTTGAGGACGTCACGGACGACCAGCTTCTCCTTGGCGCCCAGGCCCAGTTCCTTGGCGGTGTCCGCCTTGGTGGCGTTGGCCGTGCGGATCAGCTCGGCGCGCTGGGCGGGGGTGAGTTTGACGGACTCGGCGCCCGGTATGACCTTGCCCGCGGCCGACGGTGCCTTCTCCGGGGCTGCGGACGCGGCGCCCGACTGGACGGCCGCGGCGATCAGGGCGGACACGCCGACCAGGGCCACTGCGGCGGCCCGGCGGGGCATGGTGTGGGAGGTGCGTCTGTGGGAGGAACTCGCTCTCAACACTGACTCCTGCGTCTGCGGGCCGCGGGTCGCGCGGCCGGGGGAGACCGGGCGGCGGGTGGGCCGGCCGGGCAGAACGGGAATTGCGCGTGCGGGAGTTCGGCCGCGGCACAGCGCTGTGCGGGTGCTGTGGGGTTGCTGTGACGGGGCCGTGGGAAGAGTGGCAGCAGTTCGCGGTTTCTGTCAGGAGCGCGTCAGGAAGTTGGCTGGAAATCGTCCGTTGCCCGGATGGTCATGTTCGTTATACGGGCAATTTGCCTGCTCGTCAGGATGGCCGGTCCCCGTGCCACGAGTGCCACAGCGCCGCGTACGCCCCGTCCGCCGCCACCAGCTCCTCGTGCGAGCCCAGTTCGGTGAGCAGCCCGTCCTCCATCACCGCCACCCGGTCCGCGTCGTGCGCGGTGTGCAGCCGGTGCGCGATCGCGATGACGGTACGTCCCTCCAGTACGGCGGCCAGGGCGCGCTCGGTGTGCCGGGCGGCGGTCGGGTCGAGCAACGCCGTGGCCTCGTCGAGGATCAGGGTGTGCGGGTCGGCCAGGACCACCCGGGCCAGGGCCAGCTGCTGGGCCTGCGAGCCGTCGGTGGGGCGACCGCCGTCGCCCAGCGCGGTGTCGAGGCCGTCGGGCAGCTCCCGCACCCAGGCGTCGGCGCCGACCGCGGCCAGCGCGGACCACAACTCCTCGTCCCCGGCGGACGGTTCGGCGATCAGCAGATTGTCCCGGACCGAGCCCAGGAACACATGGTGCTCCTGCGTGACCAGGACGACCTGGCGGCGCAGCTGCTCGGGGCCGAGCTCGACGACGGGCACCCCGCCGACCGTCACGCTGCCCGCGCTGGGCGCGTCGACGCCCGCGATGAGCCGGCTGAGCGTGGTCTTCCCGGCACCGGACGGCCCCACGACCGCGAGCCGCTCCCCGGGCCGTACCGTCAGATCGACCCCGTGCAGCACCTCGCCGCCCCGGCCGTAGGAATACCGCACGCCGGTCACGTCGATCCGGTCACCGGCCGGGGACAGGACCTTGGCATCGGTGGCCCGCGGAGCGCGCGCCAGCCCCTCCACGCGGGCGAACGAGGCACTGGCGCTCTGTAGTTGCTCGACCCGGACCAGGATCTGGTCGAGCGGGTTGACCAGCTGGTTGAGATAGAGGGCGGCCGCCACGACCGAGCCCAGGCTCATCGCCCCGTGCGTGTGCAGGAGTCCGCCGATGATCAGGATCCCGGTGATGGGGATGATGTACGACACCTCCACCGAGGGGAAGAACACGCTGCGCAGGTAGAGGGTGTGGAAGCGGGTGCGCCGGGCGGTCTCGAGGGTGTCCCGGCCGGCCCGGACACGCCGCTCCTCCAGCCGGAGCGCCTCCACCGTACGGGCGCCCGCCGCCGTCGCCGCGACGATCTCGGCGACGTCCGAGGTCGCCGCGCCCTCGGCGAGATAGCCCTCCCGGGCCCGGCGCAGATACCAGCGCAGGGCGAACCAGATCGGGGTGAGGCCGAGTACGCCCACGGCGCCGAGGACGGGATCGATCAGGAAGATGGCGACGAGCGCGAACAGGAACCGTACGGAGTTGATGAACAGGTCGGGACCGGCGTCGCGCAGTGTCGTGCCGACCGTGGCCACGTCCGCCGTACCGCGGGCGGTGAGGTCGCCCGTTCCCGCGCGTTCCACCACGGACGCGGGCAGGGCGAGCGTGCGGTCCACGAACTCCTCGCGGACACGGGCGAGGGTGCGTTCGCCGAAGCGGTGGCCCACGTAACGGGCCCAGCGGGCGAGCAGCAACTCCGCGAGGGAGCACACCAGCAGGGCGAGGGCGAGCCGGTCCACGGCGCCCACTCCGCTGCCCGCGCGGACCTCGTCGATGATTCTGCCGAGCAGCCAGGGGCCGCCGAGGCCGGTGATCGCGGCCAGTGCGTTGAGGGCGAGGGCGGCGGTGAAGGCTTGGCCGTCGGCCCGGATCAGGCGGAGCGAGGCCTTGCGTACGTCCGCGGGTTCGGCGACGGGCAGGTGTCCGGACGTCACCGTACGGCCTCCTCGGAGTCGGTGTCCCTGGCGACGAGCTGGCGGTAGCCGGGGGTGGTGTCGAGGAGCCGGCGGTGGGTGCCGGTGGCTGCGACCTTGCCGTCGACCAGGTAGAGGACGGTGTCCATGTGGTCCAGGACCAGGGGGGAGGTGGTGGTGACGACGGTGGTACGACCGTCGCGGGCGGCGCGGAGTCGGTCGGCGACGCGGGCCTCGGTGTGGGCGTCCAGGGCCGAGGTGGGTTCTGTGGCGAGGAGTACTTCCGGGTCGGCGGCGAGGGCTCTTGCGAGGCGGATGCGTTGGCGTTGACCGCCGGAGAGGTTGCGGGCCTGGGCGTCGATCTGTGAGTCCAGGGCGTCCGGGAGGGCCTGGACTATGTCGTCCGCTACCGCTGCGTGGAGGGCTCGGGAGATCTGCGCTTCAGGGGGTGCCTCGGGTTGTCGCATGGCGTCTGCGGGTTCGTTGTGGCTGGTCGCGCAGTTCCCCGCGCCCCTAAGGGCGTCTCCGGCGCCGTCTATTACGTTGCGCAGGGTGTCCGCGAATACGTCCGCCTCGTGGTCCGCCACCAGGATGCGGGCGCGGATCTGCGTCAACGGGATCTCGTCCAGGGGGATTTCGCCCCAGGTCGTTCGCGACGGGGTGTATCTGCCCAGGCGGTCGATCACCGTTGCCGCGTCCGCCGGATGTGCGCTCGCCAGTGCTGTCAGGCGGCCCGGTCGGACTTTCACGCCCGACTCGGGGTCGTGGAGTACCGACGGTTCCGCGGGAGCCGGCCTTGTGCCCGCGTCCTCCATCGGCTCCAGGCGCAGGAAACGTACGACGCGGCTGGCCGCCACCACGCCCCGGCTCAGCATGTAGCCGCACTCGACCCAGAACGCCACCGGGCCCACCAGGACCGCGACATAGCCGTAGACCGAGACCAGCTCGCCCACGGTGATGTCGCCCTGGGCGGCGAGGCGGGCGGCCAGCCAGGTCACCACGGACAGGAAGACCGTCGGGAGGCCCACGCCGAGGGACTGGACCCAGCTGGTGACCGCGCCGACGCGGTAGCCCTGCGCGCGCAGATGCTGGGAGTCGCGGTGGAAGGCGTCCGCGACCAGGCCCTTGCCGCCGAGGCCGTTGAGGACGCGGAGGCCGCTCGCGAGGTCGGCGATGCGGGCGGTGAGGACGCCCTGCCGCTCGCGGTACTCGGTCTCCGTGCCCTGGAGACGGGCGAGGAGAGGGCCGACGAGGACGACGATCGCGGGGATGCCCAGCAGCACCACGGCCGCGATCAGCGGTGAGACCGAGACCAGCAGTCCGGCGATCGTCAGATAGGCGATGACGGCCCCGACACCCGGGCCGACCACGGTCAGGGCCTGGGCGATCGTCTGTACGTCGCCCACTCCGATCGTGACGACCTCCCCGGCGCCCGCCCGGCGTGACAGGGCGGCGCCGAGCCGGACGGCGTGGCCGACGACGACCTTCACCGTGCGGAAGTTGGCGTCCATCCGCACCCGGGTCATCGTGCGGTGCCGCATGATGCTCAGCCACGCGTTGAACGACCCCACCACGAAGAGGACCGCGGACCAGCCGGTCAGCGCGCCGAGGTCGCCCGGTTCCAGACCCTCGTCGATCGCCTTGGCCATCAGGTACGGCGTCGCGGCCAGCAGCACCATCCAGGTACTGGCGATCACCGCCCCGAGGGCGCACCGGCCCGCCTGGCACCGCACCAGCCACCACAGGTACCACCAGCCGCCCCGCGCGTCGGGCGTGCCGGGATCCTCGTACGCGTCGATCACCTGTCGTTCCCCCGATTCCCTACGCCAGACTGTCCCGCCACGCCCGGTGCAGATCCGCGAACCTGCCCGTCCCCGCGATGAGTTCGTCCGGCGGGCCGTCCTCGACGATCCGGCCGTGCTCCATCACCAGCACCCGGTCCGCGATCCCGACCGTGGAGAGACGGTGGGCGATCACCACCGCGGTACGGCCGTGCAGGACCGTCGACATCGCCCGCTGCACGGCCCGTTCGCCCGGGATGTCCAGCGAGCTGGTCGCCTCGTCCAGGATGAGCACCGCCGGGTCGGCGAGCAACGCCCTCGCGAACGCGACGAGTTGACGCTGACCGGCGGAGATGCGGCCGCCCCGCTTGCGTACGTCCGTGTCGTAGCCGTCGGGCAGGGCGCTGATGAACTCATGGGCGCCGATCGCCTTCGCGGCCTGCTCGATGTCCTCGCGGGTGGCGTCCGGGCGGCCGATGGCGATGTTGTCGGCGACCGTGCCGGAGAACAGGAAGGCCTCCTGCGTCACCATGACGACCCCGCGCCGCAGTTCGGGCACGGCCAGCTCGCGCAGATCGACCCCGTCGAGCAGGACGCGGCCCTCGGAGGGGTCGTAGAAGCGGGCGAGGAGCTTGGCCAGCGTGGACTTGCCGGCACCGGTGGAGCCGACCACCGCGACCGTCTGCCCGGCGGGGAGGGCGAGGTCGAAGGGGGGCAGGACCTCGCCGCCGGTGCGGTAGGCGAACCGGACGCCGTCGAAGACGACCTCGCGGCCGGGGTGCTCGGACTCCAGGGGCGGAAGCTGCCGCGGCTCGGACGGCTCCGGCACCGACGGCGTCTGCGCGAGCAGGCCCGCGATCTTCTCCAGCGAGGCCGCCGCCGACTGGTACGAGTTGAGGAACATGCCGAGCCGGTCGATCGGGTCGTACAGCCGCCGCAGATACAGCACCGCCGCGGCCAGCACACCGAGCTCCAGCGTGCCGCCCGCCACCCGGTAGGCGCCCCACAGCACGATCAGCGCGACGGCCGTGTTGGCGACCAGCCGGGAGCCGACCACATAGCGGGCCATCTCGATGAGCGCGTCGCCGTTGGTGCGCTCGTGCCGCTTGTTGAGCACGGCGAAGTCGGCGTCGTTGGCCGCCTCGCGGCGGAAGGCGCGCACCGGGCGGATGCCGTTCATCGTCTCGACGAACTTCACGATCACGGCGGCGATCGCCGTGGACCGCCGGGTGTACACCTCTCCCGCGCGCCGCTGGTAGATCCGTATGAGGAGATAGAGCGGCACGAACGACGCCACCGCCACCGCGCCGAGGCCCAGATCCAGCCAGAGCAGCAGCGCCGAGATGTAGACGAAGGACAGGACGACCGTCACCAGTTCCTGGAGCCCCTCGTTCAGGAGCTCGCGCAGCGACTCGACGTCCGCCGTGGAGCGGGAGATGAGCCGGCCCGAGGTGTAGCGCTCGTGGAAGTCGACGCTGAGGGCCTGCGCATGGCGGAAGATACGGCCGCGCAGGTCGAGGAGCACATCCTGGTTGACCCGCGCCGAGGCGAGGATGAACACGTACTGCAACCCGCCCGCGGCCAGCGCGCACAGCAGATAGCCGACGCCCACGGCGATCAGCGGGCCGTGGCGGTCCTCGCGGAACGCCGGGACGGCCCTGTCGATCGCGTACGCCACCAGCAGCGGGCCCGCCTGCACCGCCGCCTGCTGGAGCAGCAGCAGGAACGCGGCACCGAGGGCGCGGGCCCGCATCGGCGCGAGCAGGGAACGCAGGAGGTTCGAGGTCGCCCGGGGCGGTACGGGCAGGACGTCACGGTCGAAGGGATCGCCGCCGCCCGCGGACTTGTGGCCGTCCGGTTCCTCGTCGGCGGCGGTGGGCGCGGCCTTCGTCGGCGCCGTCATCGGTCCTCCCCCGTCTCCCCGGACCCCGCCATGAGGTGGGCGTACTCGGCGTTCGTGCGCAGCAGTTCGTGGTGGGTGCCCACGGCGGTGATCCGGCCCTCCGACAGCAGGGCGACCCGGTCGGCGAGCAGCACGGTCGAGGGCCGGTGCGCCACGATGAGCGCGGTGGTCTCGGCGAGCACCTCCCGCAGCGCGGCCTCCACGGCGGCCTCGGTGTGCACGTCCAGGGCGGACAGGGGGTCGTCGAGGACGAGGAACCGGGGCTGCCCGACCACCGCCCTCGCGAGAGCGAGGCGCTGCCGCTGGCCGCCGGAGAGGCTGAGGCCCTGTTCTCCGACCTGGGTGTCGGTGCCGTGGGGGAGGGCGTGCACGAAGTCGGCCTGGGCGACGGCGAGGGCCCGGTCGAGGTCCCCTTCCTCGGCGCCCATCAGCACGTTCTCGCCGACGCTCGCGGAGAAGAGGGTGGGTTCCTCGAAGGCCACGGCGACGAGCGAACGCAGCTCCTCGCGGGACATCGCGGTGATGTCCTCGCCGTCGAGCGTGATCCGCCCCGAGGTCGTCTCGTGGAGCCGGGGAACGAGCGCGGTGAGGGTGGTCTTGCCGCTGCCGGTGGCGCCGACGAGGGCCATGGACTCGCCGGGGCGTATGTGGAGGTCTATGCGGTCGAGGACGGGCGGGGAGTCGAGGGGTGCGTCGGGGTACCGGAAGACGACACCGTCGAACCGCAGCCCGCTGTCCTCTCGGTCGCCGTCGGCCACGCCGACCGTCGCGTCCTCCGGCACTTCGTCCATCACCTCGAAGTACCGTTCCGTCGCGCTCGCCGCGTCCTGGCTGATCGCCAGCAGGAAGCCGATCGAGTCGATGGGCCACCGCAGCGCCAGAGCCGTGGACAGAAAGGCGACCAGGGTCCCCGCCGACAGGTCCCCGTCGGCGACCTGTACCGACCCCAGCACCAGCGCGGCCCCGATGGCGATCTCCGGCAGCGTCACGATGACACCCCAGATCGACGCGAGGAGCCGGGCCTTGCGCAGCTCCGTCCCGCGCAGGGTCCGCGACAGTTCACGGAACGCCCGCGCCTGGCTCCGGTGCCGACCGAAGCCCTTGATGATGCGGATGCCGAGCACGCTCTCCTCGACGACCGTCGTCAGATCGCCGACCTGGTCCTGGGCGAGCCGCGCCACATGGAAGTACCGCCGCTCGAAGAGCACGCAGGTGACGATCACGGGCAGGGCGGGCCCCAGGATCACCAGCCCGAGCGCCCAGTCCTGGAGCAGCATGATGATCACGCCGATGAGGATCGTCACCGCGTTGACCAGCAGGAACGTCAGCGGGAACGCCAGGAACATCCGCACCAGCATCAGGTCGGTGGTGGCGCGCGACAGCAGCTGTCCCGATGCCCACCGGTCGTGGAAGGACACCGGCAGCCGCTGCAGATGCCCGTACAGATCCGCCCGCATCTCCGCCTCGACATGGGACAGCGGCCGCGCCACCAGCCACCGCCGCAGCCCGAACAGCAGCGCCTCCCCGAGCCCGAGCAGCAGCAGGAACAGCGCGCCGAGCCACACGCCCGCCGGATCCTGGTCGGCGACCGGTCCGTCCACCATCCACTTCAGGACGAGCGGGATCACCAGCCCCGCACAGGACGCGAGGATCGCCACCGCCGCGGCGCCGAGCAGCCGCGCCCGGACGGGCCTGACGTACGGCCACAGGCGCAGCAGGGTACGGACGGCGGAGTGTTCCTTGGTGGTGGCACGTGTCGAGGGCATCAGCAGTGAGCCTACAAATCGGCACTGACAACGCCCACCGAGTTTTGGCCGGACCCGAATCGGCCGCTGGACCTACGACCTGCGCGTTCGACCGGCCGCACGGCCCGGTCGTACCCCCGCGTCAACCGATCGGTTGATGTCCCTTCGAGCGCGACGGCCGATGTGCGCATCGCCTGCCGACCGCGACGCTGATGCCATGTCCGTCATCGAAGTCACCGAACTGCGTAAGTCCTACGGCGGCCGGCCCGCCGTGGACGGTGTCTCCTTCGCCGTCGAGGAAGGCGAGATCTTCGGCGTCCTCGGCCCCAACGGAGCCGGCAAGACCACCACCGTCGAGTGCGTCGAGGGCCTGCGCGTCCCCGACGCCGGCCGCGTCCGCGTCACCGGCCTCGACCCGATCGCCGACCACGAGCGGGTCGCCCGCGTCCTCGGCGCCCAGCTCCAGCAGAGCGAGCTCCAGCCCAAACTGACCGTGCGCGAGGCCCTGGAGCTGTACGCCGCGTTCCACGAGAAGCCCGCCGACTGGCGCCCCCTCGCCGAACGCCTCGGCCTGACCGGCACGTTGACCACCCGGTTCGGCAAGCTCTCCGGCGGTCAGAAGCAGCGCCTGTTCATCGCGCTCGCCCTCATCGGCGACCCCAGGGTCGTCGTCCTCGACGAGCTCACCACGGGCCTCGATCCCCGCGCCCGCCGCGACACCTGGGAGCTCATCGAGGAGGTCCGCGCGCGCGGTGTCACCGTCCTGCTGGTCACGCACTTCATGGAGGAGGCGCAGCGGCTGTGCGACCGGATCGCGGTGATCGACAAGGGCCGGATCGCCGCCCTGGACACCCCGGCCGGACTGATCCGCCGCTCGGCGGGCGCCACCGTCATCAGCTTCACGCCGTCCGTCCCCCTCGACGACCGTGACCTGAACGCCCTGCCCGGGCTCGCGTCCGTCCAGCACCGGGACAGCCGCGTCACGCTCGCCGGCACCGACGAGACGGTCAACGCCGTCATCACCCTGCTGGCCCGCACCCACATCACGGCTCACCAACTCCGGGTCACCGACGCCACGTTGGACGACGCGTTCCTGGACCTCACCGAGACCAAGGAGGCAGCGGCATGAACACCGCCGTCCTGAGGACCGAGCTGCGACTCCTCCGCCGCGAACCCGGCGCGCTCTTCTGGATGCTCGCGTTCCCGACCCTGCTGCTGGTGATCCTCGGCTCGATCCCGGCCTTCCACGAGCACGAAGCCGGCCTCGGGGGACTGCGGACCATCGACGTCTATGTCCCCGTGACCGTGCTGCTCGGCCTGATCGTGGGTGGTGTCCAGGCGATGCCGCAGACCCTCACCGGCTATCGCGAGCAGGGCATACTGCGCCGCATGTCCACCACCCCGGTCCGCCCCGCAGCGCTGCTGTCCGCGCAGATGGTGGTCTACGCCGGAGCCGCCCTGGCATCTGCGCTGACCGCCCTCCTCGTGGGGCGACTCGCCTTCGACGTACGACTGCCCGAGCAGCCCTTCGGATACGTCCTCGCCCTTGTTCTGGCCGTGCTGGCCGCCCTCGCCCTGGGTGCCGTGATCTGCGCGCTGTCCCGTACGACGAAGATCGCGGCAGCGATCGGGTCAGCGGTGTTCTTCCCGGCGATGTTCTGTGCGGGCGTGTGGCTGCCGGTGCAGGCCATGCCGGACATGCTGGCCCGGATCGTCGGCTGGACCCCGTTCGGTGCGGCCGCCGAGGCCCTCAACCGGGCCGCGGCGGGCGACTCGCCGGGCTGGACCCATATGGGCGTGCTGGTGGCCTGGACCGTACTGCTCACGGCCGCCGCGTCGCGCTGGTTCCGCTGGGAGTAGGGAAGTGGCCGTGCAGACTGGGGAGATGACCGCGTCGTACGCGAAGTTCGAGCGGCGCCAGGACCAGTTCCACAACTGGGGCCCCTACGGGCTGCTCCTCGTCTCCACCGTCCTCTCGCTCGCCGCCGGCACCCTGATCGCGGGCCCTGCCGAGTGGTATGCGGGCGGGGCCCTCGTTGTCGCCGCGGTGGCGCTCCAGCTCTGGCTCGGCCCTCGCCACGGCTGCCGGACCCCGTCCCGCCGCGGAGCCGTCATCTACGCCCTGCGCTGGGCTGTCGCCTTCGTGCTGACGTGGATCAACCCGTTCTTCGCGTTCTACGCGTCCACCGGCTACTTCGACACCGACGAACTGATCCCCGGCAAGCGCCGGCAGCGGCTCGGCCTCTTCGCCCACGCCGTCGTGATCGCGGGCTCGCAGGCCGGCGGAATGCCGTTCCACAGCTGGATCCAGTGGGTGTTGTTCGGCGTGATGCTGATCGCGAACACCACCCTGCTGATGATGGTCGGCCATTTCGCCCGGCAGGAGGAACAGCGCTCCCGCGACCGGGCCGTCACCATCACCGAACTCGAACGTACCAACACGGCATTGCAGCAGGCGCTCGACGAGAACGCCGCCCTTCACGCCCAACTCCTCGTCCAGGCGCGGGAAGCGGGCGTCGCCGACGAGCGCCGGCGGCTCGCCGCCGAGATCCACGACACCATCGCCCAGGGCCTGACCGGCATCATCGCCCAGCTCCAGGTCGTCGCCAACGCCCCCGACCTGGACGTCGCCCGCACCCATCTGGCCCGCGCCTCCGACCTGGCCCGGCACAGCCTCGGCGAGGCCCGCCGCTCGGTGCACAACCTCGCCCCGGTGGCGCTTCAGGACGCCGGGCTGCCGGAGGCACTGCAGAAGACGGTCACCGAATGGGGCGAACGGACGGGCGTACGGGCCGAGTTCACCGTGACCGGGCGGGCGGAGCAGCTGCACGAGGAGGTCGCGGCCACCCTGCTGAGGATCGTCCAGGAGGCCCTGTCGAACGCCGCCCGCCATGCGCGGGCCACCCGTGTCGGGGTGACCCTCAGCTTCCTGGGCGACGAGGTGATCCTCGACATCCGTGACGACGGCCAGGGCTTCGACCCCCTCGCCGTCCCCGCACGCACCCGCGCCGGCGGCTTCGGACTCGACGGGATGCGGGCCCGCGCCGAGCGCATCGCCGGCACGCTCGCCGTGGAGTCCGAGCCGGGCCACGGCACGGCGCTGTCGGCTCGCGTACCGTTGGTCCGCCATGAGCCGTGACATCTCGCTGCTGATCGTCGACGACCATCCCGTCGTACGGGACGGTCTGCGCGGCATGTTCGAGAACGCCCCCGGATTCACCGTCCTCGGCGAGGCGTCGAACGGCGTCGAGGCTCTGGCGCAGGCCGCCGCGCTCGACCCCGACGTGATCCTGATGGATCTGCGCATGCCGGGCGGCGGGGGAGTCGACGCCATCCGCGAACTGACCCGCCGGGCCGCCCGCGCGAAAGTCCTCGTCCTCACCACGTACGACACGGACTCGGACACCCTGCCCGCGATCGAGGCGGGCGCGACGGGCTATCTGCTCAAGGACGCCCTGCGCGACGAACTGTTCACGGCCGTCCGCGCGGCGGCGGACGGACGTACGGTCCTCTCCCCGGCCGTCGCCTCCCGCCTGGTCTCGGCGGTGCGCGCCCCCGGCAACGAGCCGCTCTCCGCGCGCGAACGCGAGGTGCTGGCCCTGGTCGCCAGGGGCACGTCGAACCGGGAGATCGCCCGTGAACTGTTCATCAGCGAGGCGACCGTGAAGACCCATCTCACCCACCTGTACGCCAAGTTGGGCGTCAAGGACCGGGCGGCCGCGGTGGCGACGGCGTACGAGCGAGGGATCCTCGGCTAGTCCGGGTACGGCAGCAGGGTGCCGGCGGTCTTCTCCCAGGACGCCTTCAGCTCGGCGAGCAACTCGGGCTCGTCCGGGGCCAGATCGGCCTGTTCGCGGGAGTCGGCCGCCAGGTTGTAGAGGTGGTCGGTCTGGTCGGCGTCCTGGTAGTACTTCCAGTCCCCGCGCCGCAGCGCCCGGTTGGCCCGCACCCGCCAGAACAGGTCCCGCTCGGGCAGCTCCTCGCCCTTGAGCAGGTATCCGGCGAGGCTCGTGCCGTCCAGCGGGTACGCCGGGTCGGGGCGCGCGCCGCCGATCTCCAGCAGGGTCGCCGTCCAGTCGGGGGAGAAGTTGGGCTCGTGGCTGACCTGGTGGCCGTCGACGCGGGCGGGCCAGCGCACGATCGTCGGGACGCGGATACCGCCTTCGAGCAGCACGAACTTCTCGCCGCTGAGCGGCCAGTTGTAGGAGTAGCGCTCACCGCCGTTGTCGCTGGCGAAGAGGACGAGGGTGTTCTCCTCCTGCCCGGAGCGGCGCAGCGCGGCGAGCACCTCGCCGACGGCGGCGTCCAGGCTCTCCACCATCTCCTTGTACTTCTCGACCGAGCCGCCGTCGTAGTGGTTGAGTGCGGCGACGACCTCGGCCTGCGTCTTCGCGGCGCGGATCTTCGCCTCGATCCCGGCGCCCGTCTCCTCGTCGCCCTCCGCGAGCCACGGCCAGTGCGGGGTGGTGAAGTTGAGGTTCAGCAGCCAGGGCCTGTCGTGGTGGTCCCGGCCGACGTACTCGACGGCCCGCTCGGTCAGGACCTCGGTGTAGTAGCGCAGGTCCTTGTAGGTGGCGTCGCCCTCGTACAGGTCGTACTCGCCGAGCTGGCCGAGCTTGGAGAAGTACTCCAGCACGCCGCCGTGGTTGCCGAAGAACTCGTCCCAGCCGGACTTGGTGGGGCTGAAGTCCGGCAGCCAGCCGCAGTGCCACTTGCCGATGAGGGCGGTGGCGTAACCGGCCTTCTTCAGCAGGGAGGCGAGCGTGGGGTGGTTCGGGTCCAGCCCCTGCGTCCGGTACCCGATCGGCTCGGCGAGCCCGCCCGGGGTACGTCCCGGATAGCGCCCCGTGTAGAGGCTGAACCGGGTCGGCGAGCAGGTGGCCGACCCCGAGTACGCGTCGGTGAACCGCACACCCTGCCGGGCCAGCCGGTCCAGGTGCGGCGTCCTGATGTGCGGGGCGCCGTAGGAGGACAGGTCGGCCCAGCCGAGGTCGTCACCGAGGATGACCAGGATGTTGGGGCGCCTGCCGGAGGAGGCGGCGCGGCGGGCCCGGAAGGGGCGCTCGGTGGGGGCGGCGTTCTCAGCGGCCTCGGCGGTGGCGGCCGTACCGGCGACGGCGGTCACGGCGCCGCCGCCGACGAGACCACCGAAGGCACGGCGGGATATCTCGGGCATGTCCTTCAGTGGATCAACCGACCCCGCCTCCTGGCCAGAATTCCGGCGGGGAGTTCATGGACCTGAAACGTTGCCTGAGCCAACCGGTCTCAGCCGAGATCGGCTGGGCGGAGAAGGCCGACCGGAGCGGTGAAGCGGGGGCGCGTCGCGCACAGGGTCTACCCCGCCACCTTCAGCAGCAGCACCGCCCGAGCCGGCACCGTGATCGCCGCCCCCGCCCGATGCACCACCCCCGGCTCCTCCGCCTGGGTCTCCCGGGCCGTGTCGATCACCACCTCGTACCGTTCCGCCCACGGCGGGGCCGGCAGGACGAAGCTCGCCGGGCGGTCCCCGGCGTGCAGTACGGCGAGGAAGCTGTCGTCGACGATCGGGGCGCCCCGCTCGTCGCGTCCGGGGATGTCGCGGCCGGAGAGATACATGCCGAGGGTGGGCGCCGGCGCGTACCAGTCCCGTTCCGTCATCTCCGTGCCCCGTGCCGTGAACCAGGCCAGGTCCCGCAGCCCGTCCGCGGAGTGCGCCCGTCCGGAGAAGAAGGCCCGGCGGCGCAGGACCGGGTGCCGGTGCCGGAGTGCGATGAGCCTCGACGTCAGGTCGAACAGGGCCTTCCAGCCCGGCTGTTCCAGCAGCTCCCAGTCCAGCCAGCTGATCTCGTTGTCCTGGCAGTACGCGTTGTTGTTGCCGCGCTGGGTCCGTCCCAGCTCGTCGCCCGCGACCAGCATCGGCACCCCCGTCGACAGCAGCAGCGTCGTCAGCAGGTTCCGCAGCTGACGGCGCCTGAGCCCCCGTATCCGCTCGTCGTCGGTCTCGCCCTCCGCCCCGCAGTTCCACGACCGGTTGTCGTCCGAACCGTCCCGGTTGCCCTCGCCGTTGGCCTCGTTGTGCTTCCGTTCGTACGAGACCATGTCCCGCAGCGTGAAACCGTCGTGTGCGGTCACGAAGTTGACCGAGGCGTACGGGCGTCGGCCGCCCCAGGCGTAGAGATCGCTGGACCCCGACAGGCGGTAGCCGAGATCCCGCACGTCCGGCAGCGCGCCCCGCCAGAAGTCCCGCACGGCGTTGCGGTACCGGTCGTTCCACTCCGTCCACAGCGGAGGGAAGGCGCCGACCTGGTAGCCGCCCGACCCCACGTCCCACGGTTCGGCGATCAGCTTCACCCGCCGCAGCACCGGGTCCTGGGCGATCACCGCCAGGAACGGGGACAGCATGTCGACGTCGTGCATGGACCGGGCCAGCGCGGCGGCGAGGTCGAAGCGGAAGCCGTCGACGCCCATCTCCGTCACCCAGTAGCGCAGGGAGTCGGTGATGAGACGCAGGACATGCGGCTGCACCACGTGCAGGGTGTTGCCGCAGCCCGTGTAGTCGGCGTACCTCCGGGCGTCCGACTGGAGCCTGTAGTAGCCCCGGTTGTCGATGCCCTTCAGCGACAGCGTCGGGCCCAGCTCGCCCGCCTCCGCGGTGTGGTTGTAGACCACGTCGAGGATGACCTCGATCCCGGCCGCGTGCAGGGCGCGCACCATGCGCTTGAACTCGCCGACCTGCTGGCCGGTCGTACCGGACGCGGCGTAGGTGGCGTGCGGGGCGAAGTAGCCGATGGAGTTGTAGCCCCAGTAGTTCTTGAGGCCTCGCCGCAGCAGGTGGTCCTCGTGGGCGAACTGGTGCACGGGGAGCAGCTCCACGGCCGTGACGCCCAGCTTCACCAGGTGTTCTATGGCCGCCGGGTGCGCCAACCCGGCGTAGGTGCCGCGCAGTTCCTCGGGTATCCCCGGGTGCAGTTTGGTGAAGCCCCGTACGTGCAGCTCGTAGATGACGGAGTCCGCCCACGGTGTCTTCGGACGGCGGTCGTCCTCCCACTCGTCGTCATCGTGGACGACGACACCCTTGGGGACGAACGGCGCCGAGTCCCGCTCGTCGCGCACGGTGTCGGCGACCTGCTGCTGCGGCCAGTCGCGGACATGCCCGTAGACCTCGGGCGGCAGACCGAAGTCGCCGTCCACCGCGCGGGCGTACGGGTCGAGAAGCAGCTTCGCCGGGTTCCAGCGGCCGCCGGTCCACGGGTCCCAGCGGCCGTGCACCCGATAGCCGTACCGCTGCCCGGGCATCACGCCCGGCACGAAGCCGTGCCAGATCTCGTGCGTCAGCTCGGTCAGCCGGGCCCGTGTCTCCTTGCCCCGCTCGTCGAAGAGGCACAGCTCGACTCCTTCGGCGCCGCCCGCCCACAGCGCGAAGTTGGTGCCCGCGACCCCGTCGGGACCCACCCGGAACCGGGATCCCAGGGGCATGGGTGCGCCCGGCCACACGGGTACCCCCGGTGCGGACGGCGTGCGCCGCGCACCGTTCACGACGGCCGGACCTACTTCCTCGGCCACCGCCTCCTGCTCGGCTGCGCTGGACACCCTTCGTCCTCCCACGGCTCGGGGGACGACCTGGAAGGAGAGCGCACGGCATCCCGGCCGCGGCTCCCCAAGAGCGTCGTCCTCCCCACTGTTCTGCCCAACGGTTGGCCAACCGACCCGCGCCTCTGAGGGGCGCGAGGAACGGCGCGATCAGCCCCCACCGGGCCGAGGATCCATGACGGCGTATCAGCGGAGGGCGTCGCACTCACGTTTCCCCAGGGCGGGCCGCGTCGTTGGGTGCGATGTGAGGCACGTACAAGGGCGCGCTCGGCGCGCAGGGGCCGCACTGGCCGCCGTACTGACATGGGCCGGACTGCTGGCCGGCTGCACTTCCGGATCCACGGGAGGGATCGATCTCGGCGGGCTGGGCAAGCCCCCCGCACCCGAGGACGTCATCCGCGTCCTGCCCGACGACAACAGCAAAGGCGTCCGGCAGGACACCAGATTCCTCGTCCGCGTACCCAGCGGGCGGCTGGAGTCGGTCGAGGTCGTCAAGGCGCAGGACGCGCAGGAGACCCCGGTGTCCGGGCACATCTCCGACGACGGCCTGCGCTGGGAACCCGACGAGGAGAGGCTCGCGCTCGCCGCCGAGTACACCGTCGACGTGGTGGCCCTGGACGGGCACGGGCGCCGCTCCGCCCGGCACACCACCTTCACCACGTACGTCCCCGACGAGCGCTTCATCGGATACGTCAGCCCGGAGAACCGCTCCACGGTCGGCACCGGAATGATCGTCTCCCTGGAGTTCAACCGGGAGATCGAGAACCGGACCGCCGTCGAACGCGCCGTCCACGTCACGTCCGAGCCGCCCGTCGAGATCCGCCCGCACTGGTTCGGCAAGGGCCGCCTCGACTTCCGTCCCGAGCGCTACTGGAAGCCCGGCACCCAGGTCACCGTCGGGCTGCGGCTGCGGGACGTCGAAGCGGCGCCCGGCGTCTACGGGTTGCAGTACAAGACGTTCTCCTTCACCGTCGGGCGCAGCCAGGTCTCCCTGGTCGACGCGGCGAAGCACACCATGCAGGTGCGGCGTGAGGGCGAGCTGCTCGCCACCGTGCCGATCACGGCGGGCGCCCCCAGGACGACGACGTACAACGGCAAAATGGTCGTCTCCGAGATGCTCGAGGTCACCCGGATGAACAGCCGCACGGTCGGCTTCGGCGGCGAGTACGACATCCCGGACGTCCCGCACGCCATGCGCCTGACCGACTCCGGCACCTTCCTGCACGGCAACTACTGGGCGCCGAACGCCCCCGGCAAGGTCAATGTCAGCCACGGCTGTGTGGGGCTGAGGGACGTGAAGGGGGGCGGTTCGGGCACCCCGGCGGGCTGGTTCTTCGACCGCAGCCTCATCGGGGACGTCGTGGAGGTCGTCCACAGCAATGACAAAAAGGTCGCTCCTGACAACGGCCTCGGAGGGTGGAATATGGGCTGGAAGGAGTGGAAGGCGGGCAGCGCGGTGAAGTAGCCAGGTGGGGGGCGGGGTCGGGCCCCGGTCGAGCGGGAGCAGTTGGGACCGAACGGTGACAATCGCACCCCGCCGACGGGCCTGATCTTGCGGTTAATATCGCCGGACGCGCGGGACGCGCAGGGGTTGCGGGCCTGGGACCGGGCCCGGCGAGGGGAGAAAAGATCTTGAACGTGCGACCGATATCGGGGGCGTCGGTTGACGCACGCGGGCGTGGCCGTAAGCGGATGGCCGCGCTGTTGCTGGGGGTCGTGCTGACCGCCGTCACCGCGTGCGGGGGAGGCGGCGGGGACTCGGACGCCAAGCCCGGCTCCGGCAAGGGCAAGGACGCGGACACCGGGCAGAGCAAGCAGTCCGTGGCGGTGGTCTCCATCGCCCCCAAGGACGGGGCCAAGTCCGTCGAGACCAGCGGGGCTCTGAAGATCGGCGCCGACAAGGGCAAGCTGACCACGGTCGAGGTCAAGGACTCCAAGGGTGAGAAGATCGACGGCGCGATATCCGCCGACGGCGCCTCCTGGACGCCGTCCAGCCATCTGGCGGCCGCCACCAAGTACTCGGTGCACGCGGTCGCGAAGGACTCCGAGGGCCGTGAGGCCGCCGAGGACTCCAGCTTCACCACGCTGACGCCGAAGAACACCTTCATCGGCACCTTCACGCCCGAGGACGGCTCCAAGGTCGGCGTCGGAATGCCCTTCTCCATCCGCTTCACCCGGGGCATCACCAAGCCCGAGGACGTCGAGAAGGCCATCACCATCAAGACCGAGCCGGCCGTCGACGTCGCGGGCCACTGGTTCGGCAACGACCGGCTGGACTTCCGCCCCGAGGAATACTGGAAGTCCGGCACCAAGGTCACCGTCGAGCTGAACCTGGACGGCGTCGAGGGTCGCGACGGCGTCTACGGCAAGCAGTCCAAGACCGTGTCCTTCACCGTCGGCCGCAGCCAGGTCTCCATCGTGGACGCCAAGAAGCACACGATGAAGGTCATGCGGGACGGCAAGCTCTTCAAGACCATCCCGGTCACGACCGGCAAGCCCGGCTACGCCACCTGGAACGGTCAGATGGTCATCAGTGAGAAGTTCACGGTGACCCGGATGAACGGCGACACCGTCGGCTACGACGGCGAGTACGACATCAAGGACGTCCCGCACGCCATGCGGTTGACCGACTCCGGCACCTTCGTGCACGGCAACTACTGGGGCGGCGGCGCCTTCGGCAACTACAACGCCAGCCACGGCTGCATCGGTCTGCGCGATGTCCGCGGCGGCTACGACAGCTCGGTGCCGGCCGCGTGGTTCTTCAACAACTCGATGCCCGGTGACGTGGTGACGGTGAAGAACTCCACCGACCCGACGGTCGACCCGGCCAACGGCCTCAACGGCTGGAACCTCTCCTGGGAGAAGTGGAAGGCGTAACTCCTACGACGACGAGGGGCCCCGGTGTGAGACATCGCACCGGGGCGCCTGTCGTTAGTGGCCGTTAACCTTCCCTCATGACCGTGACTCTCGAAGTGGCCGACGGCGTCGGCACGATCCGACTCGACCGCCCGCCCATGAACGCGCTGGACATCGCCGTCCAGGACCGGCTCAAGGAGCTCGCCGAGGAGGCCACGCGCCGCGAGGACGTGCGTGCCGTGGTGATCTACGGCGGGGAGAAGGTGTTCGCGGCGGGCGCGGACATCAAGGAGATGCAGGCCATGGACCACACGGCGATGGTCCTGCGCGCCCGCGCGCTCCAGGACTCCTTCACGGCGGTGGCCCGCATTCCCAAGCCGGTCGTCGCGGCCGTCACCGGTTACGCCCTGGGCGGCGGCTGCGAACTGGCGCTGTGCGCGGACTTCCGTATCGCCGCCGACAACGCCAAGCTGGGTCAGCCCGAGATCCTCCTCGGTCTGATCCCGGGCGCCGGCGGCACCCAGCGTCTCGCCCGGCTCATCGGCCCGTCCAAGGCGAAGGACCTCATCTTCACCGGCCGGATGGTCAGGGCCGACGAGGCCGAGAAGCTGGGCCTGGTGGACCGGGTCGTCCCGGCCGCCGACGTGTACACCGAGGCGCACGCCTGGGCGGCGCGGCTCGCGCAGGGTCCGGCGATCGCGCTGCGCGCCGCGAAGGAGTCCATCGACACCGGACTGGAGACCGACATCGACACCGGACTGGCCGTCGAACGGAACTGGTTCGCGGGCCTGTTCGCCACCGCCGACCGCGAGACCGGGATGCGCAGCTTCGTCGAGGAAGGCCCTGGCAAGGCGAAATTCCTGTGAGGAATCTCTTGAGGAAACTCGCCTGAACCACTTGCTGTTGACGGGACGTCTGATCCGGGTCCCTCGATGGGGCGGTTTATGGGAGCCTTAAGGCAACCTTAAGCCTGCCTTGTCGAGGGAATCGTCGATTGCCGTCAGTCGAGCCTCCGCCGCAGGTCAAAGGGGTTACTTCAAGCCACGAAATACCTTTGGCATATGCCGATCGGAACCAGCGGAATGATGGATTCCAGGGGGCGTATTCCGTAGAGACGGCCCCGCAGGGCGGCGGGTGCGGCCATGATGGTGGCATGGCGGGGCTGGAGGGTATCGAACAGCCGCGGGGACACGGCCGTGCGACCGCGGCGCGCTGGTCGCCCACGGTCGAGGACGAACACGCGCTCAAGGTGCTGGAGTTGTTCGGTAACCCGACGGAGGCGGAGGTTCCGCTCCCCTCGCGCCCCGAGTCCGCCGCCGCGGCCCGCCGGTTGACCCAAGTCGTGGTCCTGCGTCACTGGGGGCTCACCCCGAAGATGACCGAGGACGCGGTTCTGCTCGTCTCCGAGCTCGTGGGCAACGCGGTGCGTCATACGGGAGGCCGGGTTTTCGGACTCCGGATGCGGCGTCGCCGTGGGTGGATCCGGGTCGAGGTGCGTGATCCCTCCCGCGGGTTGCCCTGTCTGATGCCGGTGCAGGAGATGGACATCAGCGGGCGGGGGCTTTTCCTCGTGGACAAGCTGTCCGACCGGTGGGGCGTGGATCTCCTGCCTCGCGGGAAGACCACGTGGTTCGAGATGCGGGTGGCTGACCGGTAGTTGTCCGGCTGCGGCTGTGTGGGGGTTAATCGTGCGGCTCCCCGCGCCCCTGGGTGGGTGAATCGGCCGGTATCGCCAGGTAAGCCCCTTAAATGGGGCGGATGACTACGACTGATCGCCGTACCGTGCTGCGCGTCAGCGCGGGGCTCGTCTTCACCGCCGGGTGCGCTACGAGTGGCGCTGTCGCCCATCCCGTCCACTCCAGCCCACCAGCCGAACCCACGCCCGCCCCAGGCCCTCGCCGTCTCCCCGGCCTCCCCGCCCAACTCACCCACGGCCCCCGCACCCACTCCCGCGTAGCCCTCACCTTCCACGGCAACGGCGACCCCGCCACCGCCCACGCCCTGCTCCGCGAGGCGGAACGGGCCGGGGCCCGCATCACCGTCCTCGCCGTCGGCACCTGGCTCGACGAGCACCCCGGGATCGCCCGCCGCATCCTCGACGGCGGCCACGACCTCGGCAACCACACCCTCCACCACCTCGGCGTCAACGACATGTCCGAGGCCGACGCCCGAGCCGAGATCGACGGCTGTGCCGAGCGGCTGAGGCGGCTCACCGGCTCGATCGGCAGCTGGTTCCGTCCCTCGCGCGCCGCGCGTGCCACACCGCTCGTCGAGCGGCTGGCCCGTGACGCCGGCTACCCGCACGTCCTGTCGTACGACGTCGACTCCCTCGACTTCACCTCACCCGGCGCCCCCGCCGTCACCCGCAAGGTCCTCGGCGAGATCCGCAACGGATCCGTGGTGAGCCTGCACTTCGGGTACGTCGACACGGTCGCCGCCCTCCCCGCCGTACTGGAAGAACTCGACCGCCGCGGCCTGGCCGCCGTGACCACCACGGAGCTGTTCAGCTGATGCACCGCACCCACCTCCTCCAGCACACCCTTGTCACGGGCGCCGTACTCGCCGCCCTCGCCGCCTGTGGCACCGACGCCCGGGACAACGCCCCCTCCGAAGAACGACAGCGCACCACCAAGGCCGCCGTCCCCGCCCCGCCGAAGAAGAAGCCCGTGCAGGGGCTGCCCGGCATGCCGCCCGTCCTCGACCCGAAGGACGTGTACGCCGCCGACCGCCCGGGCAAGCTCTCCCCGGTGGTCAAGGACTTCCCGTCCCGGGTCTACGTCCCCAACACCGAGTCCGACACGGTCTCCGTCATCGACCCGAAGACGTACCGGATCATCGAGACCGTCCGCGTCGGCCGTCAGCCCCAACACGTCGTCCCCTCCTGGGACATGAAGACCCTCTGGGTGAACAACAACCGCGGCCACACGCTCACCCCCATCGACCCGAAGACCGGGAAAGCGGGCAAGCCGGTCGAGGTGCACGACCCCTACAACCTCTACTTCACACCCAACGGCAAGTACGCCGTCGTGATGGCCTCCCTCGACCGCGAACTCGTCTTCCGTGACCCGCACACCATGAAGCGGGTCAAGACCGAACCGGTCAGCTGCTACGGCGTCAACCACGCCGACTTCTCCCTCGACGGCAGGTACTTCATCGTCTCCTGCGAGTTCAGCGGCGAACTGCTCAAGGTCGACACCGAGAAGATGAAGGTCGTCGGGCAGCAGAAACTCCCCTTCAAGGGGGCCATGCCGCAGGACGTGAAGATCTCGCCCGACGGAAAGCGGTTCTACGTCGCCGACATGATGGCCGACGGCATGTGGGTCCTCGACGGCGACACGTTCGGCAAGCCGAAGCTGCTGCCCACGGGCAAGGGCACCCACGGGCTGTACGTCAGCCGCGACTCCCGCGAGATGTACGTCTCCAACCGCGGCGAAGGCACCATCTCCGTCTGGGACTTCGCGCAGAACAAGGTCACCAGGAAGTGGCAACTGTCCGACGGCGCCAGCCCCGACATGGGCGGTGTCTCGGCGGACGGCAAGGTGCTGTGGCTGTCGGGGCGTTACGACGCCGAGGTGTACGCCATCGACACCCGCACCGGCGAGCAGCTGGCCCGGATCCCGGTGGGCAGCGGCCCGCACGGGCTCGCGGTGTACCCGCAGCCGGGACGGTACTCGCTCGGCCACACCGGCATCTTCCGCTGACACCGGGTCGGTTGACACGCCCCACTACCAGTGATGATCCACAACCCGCCGTCGCAGAACCGGAATGGTGTTCCCCGTGATCACAACCAGCTGCGGCGGCGGGCCGCGTGAGCGCCGCGCCGGCTGAGCCCAGGGGAGTCTGCAGGTCCGCTGTGGCTGGTCGCGCAGTTCCCCGCGCCCCTTGGGCCGACTGCACAACCGCCGATGACAAGATCTGCGCCGCACGCTCTACCGCAGCGACGGCGGCGGCCCCGAGATCATGAGCGGCTGTCAGAGCAACCCGCACTTCGAGGCCTGGCACTGAGCAGCAGCGCCTCCGCGCCGACGGGACGGTAACCCGCCGCCTGGAACGCCCGTGTGCTGCGGGCGTTCCCGGGGGCCACCTGGGCCCACAGCGGCTCCTCGACGAGCTGCCGGGCGGCGGTCAGGAGCAGTCGCCCCAGCCCCCGGTGCCGTACGTCCTCGTCCACCTCCAGCGAGACCTCCAGCCGGCCACCGATCCCGCGCCCCGCCACCAGCACCCCGCCGTCGGTCGTCCAGGCCCGTACGTCGTCGCGGCGCCCGCGGGCGTACGCGATACGCGGATGACCGGCGTCCGTGATCTCCGCCAGCGCGAGCGGAGGCTCGCCGGGCAGGGGCGAGCCGACGAACATCGCGTCGATGGTCTCGGCCGTACGCCCCGTCCGCGCCATGAAGGCCGCCAGGAAAGCCGGGTTCATCGTCGCGGCCAGCGGATCGCACTCCAGGGCCGCCAGTGTGTCGTACACCCACCGCGGGTCCTCGTCCGTGAAGACGACGGAGTGCGCGGTGAAGGCGAGCACGCCCGCGTCCCGGGCGGAGGCCTGCGGCACGACGGTCGTACGGCCGTTGGGCGGCGGAAAGACACCGCGGGCGGCCGCGTCGAGAATGTCCCGAAGAGTCTCCACCGCACCCGCTCCTTGAGTCTCCACCCACTGGAAGGCCCAGACTCGCAGACATGATCGACGACGGCACCGGGCTTTTCACCATCGGCGAGCTGGCGAGGGCCACCGGCCTCACCGTACGGACCATCCGTTACTGGTCCGACGAGGGCGTGCTCGAGCCGGTGACCCGCTCGGACGGCGGCTACCGCCTCTACGACGCGGAGTCCGCCGCCCGCCTCGAACTGATCCGCACGCTGCGCGAGCTGGGCCTCGGCCTGGTGGACGTGCGCAGGGTGCTGGCGGGGGAGCGGACGGTGGCGGAGGTCGCGGCGGCGCACGTGGTGGCGCTGGACGCGCGGATCCGCTCGCTCAAAGTGACCCGGGCGGTGCTGTCGACCGTTGCGCGACGCGGGTCGACCGCGGAGGAGATGACACTGATGAACAAGCTGGCACGGCTGTCCGCCGCAGAGCGGCGCAGGATCATCGAGGACTTCATGGCGGAGATCTTCGAGGGGCTCGACACGGCGGATCCCGACATCCGCACCCGGCTGCGGTTCGCCGGCGCCGCCAACCTGCCGGACGATCCCAGCCCCGAGCAGGTGGACGCGTGGGTGGAGCTGGCCGAACTCATCCAGGACCCGGAGTTCCGGGCGCTGATGCGCAGGGCGGTCGAGTTCAACGCGGCGGACCGGGGGCCCGATGTCCCCGCCGGGACGTCCCTGTGGTTCATGAGCCGGCTCGTCCAGCTGGCAGGGGAGGCGCTGGGGCGCGGGATCGCCCCCGAGGCACCGGAGGCGGACGAGCTGCTGGCCGGTCTCCTCGGCGACGCCGACCGGGCCGAGGTGCTCAAGCGTCTCGAGGCGGGAACGAACCTGCGGCTCGCCCGGTACCGCGAGCTGTCGGCCGTCGTGAACGGGCTCGAACCCCAGCCGTCGTACGAGGAGGAGTTCGCGTGGGTGGTCGCCGCTCTGCGTGCTCGGAGCGCCGGATAATCTGGCCTCCGTCAGCAAGACGGCAAGGAACGACGAAAAAGGGGCGGCTCGGTGGCGGACATCGACGAGGCACGCAAGCATTTCGAACGGATCGACACGGACGGTGACGGCTTCATCACCGCGGCCGAGTTCAAGACCGCCCTCGCCCAGGCAGGCGACTGGAACGTCACCGAGTCGGTCGCCGAGGTGATCATCAAGACTCGCGACCTGAACGGCGACAAGGTGCTGTCGTTCGACGAGTTCTGGGCATACCTGAGCAAGTGACGCGAACGGAAGGGGGGCGCCCGGCTTCGGGCGCCCCCCTTCGTCATGCCGTGCGCGCGTTGCGGAGGAAGGTCGCCGGCATGTCGATGCCGATCTCGGCGGCCGAGACCCGCGTCAGCATCCCGACGAGGTGCGAGGCTTCCACGGCGAGCGGCTCGTCGGCGTGCGCCATGAATGCGTACGCGTAGAGGGCGCCCACTTCGTCGTTGCGGCAGGCGAAAGGGCGTAACTGTGCCACGGTCGCCGCGAGGGTGGCCGCTCGCCAGTCGTTGTCGGCGTCGGCCTGGTTCTTGCTCGCGTGCCGGGCGACGGCCGCCTCCAGCGCGGGGATGTCCAGGACTTCGGGCGGGTCGGTGAGCTGGTCCGCGATGACGAGGGCCCAGCGCAGGTCGACGGTGAGTTCCATCAGCTGCGCCCTGCCTCCAGAGCCTCGGCGAAGGCCTTGGCAGCGGCCAGGACGTGCGGTGGCACTGTCTCGTCCGGTGTCTCCTTCCCCTCGAGGTCCCGCTCGATGAGGGTGCGGATGTAGCCGGAGAGCATCATGCCGCGCTCGTGCGCTATGGCCTTGGCCTTGTCGACCAGCTCGGCGGGGAGGCGGACGTTCAGTTGCTTGGTGTCCTGGGTCTGCATGGAGGCTCCCGGCTGCTCGTTGGGCACTGGCGATTCGACTAGCATCGCCTAGCTATTGCTAGCTGTCCACCGGTTCCGGAGATCAGCCGTCCGTCCCCTACGACATCCACCCCCTCGGCGCGCAGTACCTCCCTCACCGCAGCGCCCGGTTCACCGCCGACAGCACCGCCTGGACGGAGGCGCCCCGGCCCTCGCCGGCGCCCCAGGCCGGGACGTCGTCCGTCTCGCACTCGGCGTAGGCCGCCGTGCCGTCCTCGGCGAAGTCCCGGACGTGGACGGTGAATCCGGCGCCGGCCAGCGCGTCGACGAACGCGGTCACCGGACCGGCGCCGGTGCCCTCGTAGTCGCCCGTACGGTCCCCCGTGCGCAGGGTGCAGACGAAACGGTGCGCGCCGGACTCGTCCCGGTGGACCGACCAGGCCTCCAGCGCGACCTCCCCGTCCGTCACGACGTACGTGGAACGGAACAGGTCGTACAGCTCCTTCGGCGTCATCTCCCGCCCGCTGTCGTCCGTGGCCTCCTGGACGACCCGCGAGAACTCGGGCCGCATGCGGGGCGGCAGGTCGATGTCGTGGTGGGCCTTGAGCAGGTACGCCATTCCGCCCTTGCCCGACTGGGAGTTCACGCGGATCACCGCCTCGTAGGAACGGCCGATGTCGGCCGGGTCGATCGGCAGGTACGGGACGTCCCAGGGCCCGTCCGGGTGCTCGGCCCGGCGGGCGAAGCCCTTGCTGATGGCGTCCTGGTGCGTACCCGAGAAGGCGGTGTGGACGAGGTCCCCGGCGTAGGGATGGCGGGGATGCACCGGCAGCCGGTTGCAGTGCTCGACCGTCTCCTTCACCGCGTCGATGTCACTGAAGTCGATCATCGGGTCGACACCCTGGGCGTACAGGTTCAGCGCCAGGGTGACCAGGTCGACGTTGCCCGTCCGCTCCCCGTTGCCGAACAGACAGCCCTCGACCCGCTGCGCCCCGGCCAGCACGGAGAGTTCGGCGCAGGCGACGCCGGTGCCCCGGTCGTTGTGGGGGTGGACGGAGAGGATCACCGAGTCGCGGCGGGACAGATGGCGGTGGAAGTACTCGATCTGGTCGGCGTAGACGTTCGGGGTCGCGATCTCCACCGTCGCCGGGAGGTTGTGCGTGACCGGACGGTCCGGGCTCGCGTCCCACAGCTCGGTCAGCCGGTCGCACAGCTCCAGGACGAAGTCGGGCTCGGTGAGGTTGAAGGTCTCGGGCGAGAACTGGAAGCGGACTCCGGGCGCCGCCCGCCGGACCATGTGCTCGGCCGCGTCCTTCACCGTCCGCCACACCTCGTCCCGGTCCCGGCCCAGGACGACGTCCCGCCACACCGGCGAGGTCGCGATGTACAGGTGGACGACGGCACGGGGCAGCCCTTCGATCGAGTCGAAGGTCCGGTCGATCAGCTCGCGCCGGGCCGGGGTGAAGACGACGGGGGTGACGTCGTCCGGTACGGCGCCGTCGGCCACCAGATGCCGTACGAAGTCGAAGTCGGTACGGCTCGCGGACGGATAGCCGACCTCGATCTCCTTGAAGCCCAGGGAGACCAGCAGGTCGAAGAAGCGGCGCTTGCGCGGCGTGTCCATCGGCTCGGCCAGCGCCTGGTTGCCGTCGCGCAGGTCGACGGGGACCCAGAGCGGGGCGCACTCGATACGGGCGGAGGGCCAGCCGCGGTCGGTGACGGGGACGTCGACGCGCTGGTCGTAGGGGCGGTAGCGGTGGAACGGCATGGCGCTGGGCCGTTGCGGATTCCAGGTGAGGGTCATCGTCTGCTGCTGCCTTCGTCGGCTCGGTCGGACGGTGACCGGCAGCACGGCGACCCGCGGCGGGGTGCCGGTCGCGTCAGGCCCCGCCGCGGCAGCCGAGAAGAAGACCGCGGAACGTCATACGGGCTAGGCTAACCACTCCTCAGCTCCTCAGACAAGTGAGAATGGCTCGAGTACGGAAAACTCCTCAGACAAGGTGGTGAACGGTCGATGCCGCTGGGTCCCCTCCGCCCGAGCCCCTTGGTGGAACAGGCCGCCGAGCGTCTGCGCGAGCAGATCGCCGCCGGTCACTGGGCGGTCGGCAGCAAACTGCCCGGCGAGACCACGCTCGCCAGGAAACTCGGCGTGGGCCGCTCGACGGTCCGCGAGGCGCTCCGCGCGCTGGCCGGCGCGGGTCTGGTGCAGCCCCGCCAGGGCGCCGGTGTCTTCGTCCTCGCGACCGAGCCGACGCGGGACTGGCCCACCCGGCTGCGGCGCGCTGCCGTCACCGACGTCTACGAGGTCCGCATGGCGGTCGAGGTCCAAGCGGCCCGTCTCGCCGCGCGGCGGCGCACGCCCGAGGACGTGGCGGCGATGGAGGCGGCGCTGGAGGGGCGCCGGGTGGCTTCGGGCGCGGATGACGCGGCGTTCGTCGACGCGGACATCGCCTTCCACGCGGCCGTGGTGGCGGCCGCGCACAACCCCGTGCTCGACGACCTGTTCGCGGAGTTCACACCGGTCCTGCGACAGGGCCTCATCGACCTCCTGTCCCTGACCGGCCTGCGCACGCACGACCCCAACACGGCGGACGAGGCGCACGAGGCGCTGGTCCGGGCCGTCGCGGACGGGGACGCGGAGGCGGCGGCCGAGGTGGTGCGCGAGGAGTTGGAGGACCCCTTCGCAGGCCAGGACGGGGTCAGGACACCTTCCTCCGGTACTGCCCCGGCGCCACCCCGTACTCCCTCTTGAAGGCCTTGGCGAAGGCGAACTCCGAGGTGTAGCCGGTGCGTTGGGCGACCAGGCGCAGGGGCAGGTCGTCCTCGCGGAGCAGCCGGCCGGCGGTTGTCATGCGCCACCACGTCAGATACGTCAGCGGCGGGCGTCCCACGAGCGCCGTGAACCGTCGGGAGAAGGCCGCGCGGGACAGGCCACCGTGGGCGCCGAGTTCCTCCACCGTCCAGGGGCGGTCCGGGGCGGCGTGGATGGCCTGGAGCGCCGCCACCGCGGGGTCGGCATGGCGGCGATCCAGGTCGCGCGGCGCATCGGCGCGATTCCGCTGGCGACGACTCGCACGGAGGCCAAGCGGCAAGGGCTGCTGGACGCGGGGGCGGCGGAGGTGATCGTCTCCGGGGGTGACGCCGAGACGGTGGCCAAGGAGGTCACATCCCGTGCGAAGGCGCACAAGGACATCAAGCAACGCCTGCCGCAGCGGCGGCGGGCCGGGATGCCGAGATACAAGAAGAAGCGCGAGGCCCTCCCGAGCCTGAACTACACCCGACGCGGCTTCCGGCTCAAGGACGGGCGCCTGCACCTGGCGGGCGGGATCGTGCTGGGTGTGGTGTGGTCGCGGGACCTGCCCGCCAACCCGTCCTCGGTACGGATCTACCAGGACTGTCTCGGTCACTGGTGCGCCTCCTTCGTCGCCCCCGCCGAAGTCCAGCCGCTGCCCGCCACCGGTGCGGTGATCGGCATCGACTGGGGCGTCAAGGAGACCGCGACCACCACCTCCGACGTGCACGACCTCCCGCATGCCCAGCACGGGAAGAAGGCCCGGGCGAAGCTGTCGCGGTACGACCGGATGATGGCCCGCAGGAAGCCCGAGAAGGGCCGGTCCGGCTCGAAGGGCTACCGCGAGGCGAAGAAGTGGCGGGCGAAGACCTACGCGAAGATCGCCCGGCAGCGGCAGGACACCGGCCGCAAGTGGGCCAAGCGAGTCGTCCGGGACCATGACGCGATCGCGGTGGAGGACTTCCGCCCGAAGTTCCTCGCGAAGACGACCATGGCCCGCAAGGCGGCGGATGCCGCGATCGGCGCCACCAAGACGGCCCTGCTGGAGATGGGCCGCAAACACGGGCGGGACGTCCGCCTGGTGCATCCTGCGCACACCACCATGGACTGCGCGCAGTGCGGAGCGAGAACCAAGCACGCACTGCCGCTGTTGGAACGTACCTACACCTGCACCGCGTGCGGAGCCGTGTCCCCACGGGACAAGAACTCCGCCCGCGTGATGCTCGTCCGGGCTGGTCTCAACCCGGCTGGCGCCGAGGGCGTAAGACCTCCTGGAGCGCTGCTCCAGGAGGCGGCCTGAGCCAGGAATCCCCCGCCCATCAGACGGGGGAGGTTTCAAGATCCACACGTACGCCAACATGACCCTCACCGCGACACCGGGGGGCCGCCGCCGCTCCACGGCGTTCCTGAACGCGGGGCTGGCGGACGGGGGGTTCCGGCCGGTGGTGGCCGAGGTCTTCGACGGGCTGGACCGTATCCGGGACGCCCACCGGCTGATGGAGTCGAACCGGCACACGGGCAAGATCGTCGTACGGATCTGAGGCTCCGAGGAATACCCTCCGGCCCTCCCCGGTTGCCCTGCTCAGACGCATGCACATGCATCGACCTTGAGAGGGCTTCCATGAAGATCGGCATCATCGGCGCGGGACAGATCGGCGGCAACCTCACCCGCAGGCTCACCGCTCTCGGACACGAGGTGTCCGTCGCGAACTCCCGCGGCCCGCACACGCTCACCGAGCTGGCGAAGGAGACGGGTGCGACGCCCGTCCCGGTGGAGGAGGCGGCGCGCGGCGCGGAGGTGGTCGTCGTCACGATCCCGCTGAAGGCGATCCCCGACCTGCCCTCGGGCCTCTTCGCCGAGGCGGCGGACGGGGTCGTCGTCATCGACACCGGCAACTACTACCCCCGCCAGCGCGACGGCCGGATCGCCGCGATCGAGGACGAGGGCCTCACGGAGAGCCGCTGGACGGAACAGCACCTCGGCCATCCCGTCATCAAGGCCTTCAACGGTACCTACGCCCAGGACATCCTCGACCGCCACCGTCCGGCCGGCACCCCCGACCGGCAGGCACTCCCGGTCGCGGGCGACGACGCGGCGGCCAAGGCGAAGGTCCGCGCCCTGATCGACGAACTCGGCTTCGACACGGTCGACGCGGGCGGCCTCGACGACTCCTGGCGTCAGCAGCCGGACACACCGGTGTACGGACTGCGGGAGGGCGTCGAGGCGGTCACGAAGGCGCTGGCGGAGGCGAGCCCGGAGCGCCCGGCGGACTTCCGCGGCTAGATCCGGGCCGGCGTCAGACGATCTCCAGCGGCATGTGCGGCCCGTCGGGAAGCACGACCTTGATGGCATCCCCGGGCCGCACGACGCCGCCTTCGAGAACGACGCTCATGATCCCGGACTTGAACCGCACCTTGCCGTCGTCGTCCCGCCCGACGACCTGCTTCATGAGCCCCTTCCGGAAGGTGTCGATCTGCGCACAGGGATTCCGCAGCCCGGTCACCTCGACGACGGCCTGCGCCCCGAGATGCAGCCGAGTCCCGACCGGCAGCCCGAGCAGATCGATCCCCCGGGTGGTGACGTTCTCCCCGAGCTCCCCGGCACCCACCTCGAACCCGGCCTCCCTCACCTCCTCGAACAACTCCTCGTGGATGAGGTGCACCTGCCGCAGATTCGGCTGCGAAGCATCCTTCTTCATCCGGAACCGATGCTTCACCGTCTCTCCGGCATGCACATCCCCCTCCACCCCGAGCCCGGCGAGCAGCGTGACGCTGTCCCGGTTCGGCTTGGTGAACGAGTACGTCCCATTGCTGCTGACCGCAGCGACTGTCCCACCCATGCCGAGCAGCATAAGCCGAGCAGCATAAATGGGCTCAGGCGTTCTCCGCCCACGCCCGCAGGGCGGCCTTGCTCGCGAAGTCCGCGACGTTCTTGTCCACCGGATCGTCGGTGTACTGGTGGAAGAGCCACTTCGCCTTGATACGGGGCTTGCCCGCGGTCACGTAGTCGGCGATCCAGAGGGCGTCACCGGCATAGGACGTCTTGTCGATGTCCAACCAGTAGTTGCGGTTGGCATAGAGGACGACCCTGTTGTTCGGCCGCAGCTCCTTCACCTTCCGGATGAACCGGTCCTTCTCCGCGTTGGTCGCATGCGTCCCGTCCCCGGTCGTCTCCCAGTCCACCGCGAGGATCTCGCCGGCCCGCTCCGGGGCCTTGCTGACGAAGTGCTCCGCCTGGGCGGTGAGGTTGCCCGGCCAGAGGAAGTGGTAGTACCCGACGACCAGGCCGGCGTCGCGGGCCGTCTTCGTCTGGGCCGCCAGTTTGGGGTTGGTGTACGTGCGGCCCTCCGTCGCCTTGATGAAGACGAAGGAGAGGCCGTCAGTGTCGTAGGAGGAGGACTGGTACGAGCTGACGTCGATGCCGCGCAGCATGGGGGACTCCTCGAAATGCCGTAGGGGGACAGGAGTTGGAGTACCCCATACCTTAGGCACCACAGGTGTCAGGCTCTGCTGGAGTTCAGCACTCGATGATGTTCACGGCAAGCCCGCCCCGCGCGGTCTCCTTGTACTTCACCGACATGTCCGCCCCGGTCTCCTTCATGGTCTTGATGACCTTGTCCAGGGACACCTTGTGCGACCCGTCCCCGCGCATCGCCATCCGCGCGGCGGTGACCGCCTTGACCGCGGCCATGCCGTTGCGTTCGATGCAGGGGATCTGGACGAGGCCGCCGACGGGGTCGCAGGTCAGCCCGAGGTTGTGTTCCATGCCGATCTCGGCGGCGTTCTCGACCTGTTCCGGGGAGCCGCCGAGGACCTCCGCGAGCGCGCCCGCGGCCATCGAGCAGGCGGAGCCGACCTCGCCCTGGCAGCCGACCTCGGCGCCGGAGATGGAGGCGTTCTCCTTGAAGAGCATGCCGATCGCGCCCGCGGCCAGCAGGAACCGCACGACCCCGTCCTCGTCGGCGCCCGGCACGAAGTTGATGTAGTAGTGGAGGACGGCCGGGATGATGCCGGCGGCGCCGTTCGTCGGGGCCGTGACGACCCGTCCGCCCGCCGCGTTCTCCTCGTTCACCGCCATCGCGTAGAGCGTGATCCACTCCATCGCGTGCGCCAACGGATCGCCCTCCGCCCGCAGTTGGCGTGCGGTGACGGCGGCGCGGCGCTTGACCCGCAGCCCGCCCGGCAGGATGCCCTCCCGCGACATGCCCCGCGAGACGCAGGCCTGCATCACCCGCCAGATCTCCAGCAGGCCGGCGCGGATCTCGTCCTCGGTGCGCCAGGCGCGCTCGTTCTCCAGCATCAGCGCGGAGATCGACAGACCCGTCTCCCGGGTCACGCGCAGCAGTTCGTCGCCCGTGCGGAAGGAGTACTTCAGGACGGTGTCGTCCAGCTTGATCCGGTCCTCGCCCACCGCGTCCTCGTCGACGACGAAACCGCCGCCGACCGAGTAGTAGGTCTTGGACAACAGCTCCGCACCCGCCGCGTCGTACGCCCACAGCGTCATGCCGTTCGCGTGGTACGGCAGTGCCTTGCGCCGGTGCAGGACGAGGTCGTCGTCGAAGGAGAACGGGATCTCGCGCTCACCGAGGAGCTTCAGGACCCCCGTGTCCCTGATCGCCGACACCCGCTCGTCCGCCCCCTCCACGTCGACCGTGCGCGGAGAGGCTCCCTCGAGTCCCAGCAGCACCGCCTTGGGGGTGCCGTGGCCATGGCCGGTCGCGCCCAGGGAGCCGTAGAGCTCCGAGCGGACCGAGGCGACGTCGGGCAGCAGGCCCTCGTTGCGCAGACGGCGGGCGAACATACGGGCCGCACGCATCGGGCCGACCGTGTGCGAGCTCGACGGGCCGATGCCGATCGAGAACAGGTCGAAGACCGAGATGGCCACGGGAACTCCTTGCGAAAGGGTGGGGGCACACGTCATCGGGTGCCCCCACCAGGGAACTACTTGTTCAGGCCGGGGTACAGCGGGTGCTTGTCGGCGAGCGTCTTGACCCGGGCCTTGAGGTCGTCGACGTCGTAGGACGGCTTCAGTGCGGAGGCGATCACGTCCGCGACCTCGGTGAAGTCGTCGGCGGTGAAGCCGCGGGTGGCCAGGGCCGGGGTGCCGATCCGCAGGCCCGAGGTGACCATCGGGGGACGCGGGTCGTTGGGGACGGCGTTGCGGTTGACGGTGATGCCGACCTCGTGGAGACGGTCCTCGGCCTGCTGCCCGTCCAGCTCGGACTCACGCAGGTCGACCAGGATCAGGTGGACGTCGGTGCCGCCGGACAGCACGTTGACGCCGGCCGCGCGGGCGTCCGGGGCCGTCAGCCGCTCAGCGAGGATCCGCGCTCCCTCCACCGTACGCGCCTGGCGCTCCTTGAACTCCTCGGAGGCGGCGACCTTGAAGGAGACCGCCTTGGCCGCGATCACATGCTCCAGTGGACCGCCCTGGAAGCCGGGGAAGACGGACGAGTTGAGCTTCTTCGCGAACGCCTGCCTGGCGAGGATGATCCCGCCGCGCGGCCCGCCCAGGGTCTTGTGCGTGGTGGAGGTGACGACATCGGCGTACTCGACCGGGTTGGGGTGCAGACCCGCCGCGACCAGGCCCGCGAAGTGTGCCATGTCCACCCACAGGAAGGCCTCGACCTCGTCGGCGATCCGGCGGAACTCGGCGAAGTCCAGCTGGCGCGGGTAGGCGGACCAGCCGGCGATGATGACCTTGGGGCGGTGTTCCTTGGCGAGGCGTTCGACCTCGGCCATGTCGACCAGCCCGGCGTCGTCCACGTGGTAGGCGACCACGTTGAACTGCTTGCCGGAGAAGTTCAGCCGCATGCCGTGGGTGAGGTGGCCGCCGTGGGCCAGGTCCAGGCCCAGGATGGTGTCGCCGGGCTGGGCGAGCGCGAACAGTGCGGCCTGGTTGGCGGAGGCACCCGAGTGCGGCTGGACGTTGGCGTACTCGGCGCCGAACAGGGCCTTGACCCGGTCGATGGCGATCTGCTCGGCGACATCCACGTGTTCGCAGCCGCCGTAGTAGCGGCGGCCGGGGTAGCCCTCGGCGTACTTGTTGGTCAGGACCGAGCCCTGGGCCTCCATCACCGCGACCGGCGCGAAGTTCTCGGAGGCGATCATCTCCAGGGTGGACTGCTGACGGTCCAGCTCGGCATCGACCGCCGCGGCGATCTCCGGGTCGAGCTCATGCAGGGACGTGTTCAGAACGGACATCAGGTTCTACGACTCCTCAGCCGGCGGAAAAGGCGGTGTACTCGTCGGCGGAGAGCAGGTCGGCCGGCTCGTCCGCGATACGTACCTTGAACAGCCAGCCGCCTTCGAAGGGGGCGGAGTTCACCAGCGACGGGTCGTTGACGACGTCCTCGTTGACCGCGGTGACCTCACCGGAGACCGGGGAGTACAGGTCGGAGACCGACTTGGTCGACTCCAGCTCGCCGCAGGTCTCGCCCGCGGTCACCGTGTCACCGACCTCCGGGAGCTGCACGAAGACGACATCGCCGAGGGCGTTGGCCGCGTGCTCCGTGATACCGACCGTCGAGACGCCGTCCTCGGCGCCCGACAGCCACTCGTGCTCCTTGCTGTAGCGCAGCTGCTGGGGGTTGCTCATGGCCTGAATTCTCCTGTACGCGGGGGAGTGCTGGTGGATGGGGGACCGCTGGAACTGCTGGTTGGCGCAGGTTATGTGCGCAGGGTTACGTTCTCGCTACAGAACGCGCCCGTCGTCTGATGCGCTCAGCGCATTGTCGGGGGCAACAGTCAAGTCCCCAACGACCCGAGCGAGTCCTGTACTTGCTCCGGCGGCCGGGAGGGTCGTCGTCGGACAGGCACGACCTGTCAAACTCCCCGGAGCGATCCAGGGGAGAGTCTCCCGGCTTTCAGACGGGAGAGAACTTCAATTCTGGCGCTTGTAGAACGGCAGCGCCACGACGCGGTACGGCTCGTGGGTGCCCCGGATGTCCACGCCGACGCCCGGGGTCCCCGGCGCCGAGTGGGCCGCGTCGACGTACGCCATCGCGATCGGCTTGCCCAGCGTGGGCGAGGGGGCGCCGGAGGTGACCTCGCCGATCACCTGGCCGTCGGCGACCACGGCGTACCCGGCACGGGGGACCCGGCGGCCCTCGGCGATCAGGCCGACGAGGACGCGCGGCGGCTCGTGGTTGGCGTGCTCGGCGGCCTCCCGCAGGGCCGCGCGGCCCACGAAGTCGCCCTCCTTCTCGAACTTCACGACCCGACCGAGGCCCGCGTCGAAGGGGGTCAGCTCCGTGGAGAGCTCATGCCCGTACAGTGGCATGCCCGCCTCCAGGCGCAGCGTGTCCCGGCAGGACAGACCGCAGGGGACCAGGCCGACGCCCTCGCCCGCCTTGGTCAGGGCCTGCCACAGCTCGACCGCGTGCTCGGGCTTCACGAACAGCTCGAAGCCGTCCTCGCCCGTGTAACCGGTGCGGGCGATCAGTGCCGGGACGCCGGCGACCGTGCCGGGCAGCCCGGCGTAGTACTTCAGTCCGTCGAGGTCGGCGTCGGTGAGCGAGGCGAGGATCCCCGGCGACTGCGGTCCCTGGACGGCGAGCAGCGCGTACGCGTCCCGGTCGTCCCGCACCTCGGCGTCGAAGCCGGCCGCACGCTCCACGAGCGCGTCCAGGACGACCTGGGCGTTGGAGGCGTTCGCGACCACCATGTACTCGGTCTCTTCGAGCCGGTAGACGATGAGGTCGTCGAGGATGCCGCCGTCCTCACGGCAGATCATGGTGTAGCGGGCGCGGCCCACACCGACGGAGGCGATGTTGCCGACCAGGGCGTAGTTCAGGAGGGCGGCCGCCTGCGGTCCGCTCACCGTGATCTCGCCCATGTGCGAGAGGTCGAAGAGCCCGGCCTTCGTGCGTACGGCGTTGTGCTCGTCGCGCTCGGAGCCGTAGCGCAGGGGCATGTCCCAGCCGGCGAAGTCGGTCATCGTCGCGCCGAGCGACCGATGCAGGGCATCGAGCGCGGTAAGGCGGGGTTCATTGCTCATCGGACGGTTGTCTCCCAAGGCATGACAGGCGAGGTCGTTCCTCCCCATCTGTCATCGGAACCTGAGAGGTTCGCCATGACCGCAGGGGACATGACTTGCACCTTGGGTGGAGTCGCCGGAGGGCGGCTCGCTTTTCAGATGTGCCTCGCCCGCGCGGTAACGGGGCCTGAGAGATTCAAGGGAGGGACTTGCTCCTTCGGCGCCCGGGCACTCGTACGAGGACGTACGGCCCGGAACTCTCCCGCGCGGATTCAAACGGCCGGTATGCAGTTGGCGCGGACATCATTGCACGCATCCGTCCGGCGGGGCAGGGGTGGCTCCCACAGGGGTCGCACAGACCCAACCGTCACTCGCCGCACGCTGTAGCAGGCCTGTTGCGAGAAACGGACGGAAACAAGAGGCGCCGCGGATTACCTTCTCTTTACACTCGACGGGGAAGGGAACTCGTGACCCGCCCCAGGGGAGGACGATCACGGTGAACAGGCCCACTGCGTACGCCACCACGTCGGCCGTCGCGCTGCCCGCACAGCCGGCCGCTCCGGCCCGGGAGACGTGCGCGGCGCAACCGGTCGTCCGCGACCTGCGCGACCGCGCCGGCCACAGCCCGCACGCCCTGCTCTTCGCCCCGGACGACCTGGTCGTGATCACCGGCCTGCCCGGCAGCGGCAAGTCCACCCTGATGCGGCGGGCGGTCAAGGGCGTCCGCATCGACTCCCAGGACACCCGCGACCGCTGGGACGACCGGGCGCCGCGCTTCCTGCCGTACGCGATCTACCGCCCCCTCGTCCGCGCCGCCCACTACCTCGGTCTGTTCCGCGCCCTGCGCTCCGGCAAGGGTGTCGTCGTGCACGACTGCGGCACCCAGTCCTGGGTGCGCGGCTGGCTGGCCCGCGAGGCCCGCCGCCGTGGTGGCACCCTGCATCTGCTGCTGCTCGACGTCACCCCGGACACCGCCCTGGCCGGCCAGCGCGAGCGCGGCCGCGGCGTCTCGAAGTACGCCTTCCTGCGGCACCGCACGGCGGCCGACCGGCTGATCCGCTCCGTGGCCAAGGGCGACCTGCCGCAGGGCGTCGGCTCGGCGGTGCTCCTCGACCGGGACGCGGCGGACACCCTGCGCCGGATCGGTTTCACGGGCTGACCTCAGCCGCCTCCACACCCGCTAGCCTTTTCAGCCACAGACAGGCCACAAGCGGCAGCACTCGGCAGGCGGACGGACAGATGGCATTCCCGGCACAGGCACACCCCCATCCGCACGGCGGCGGATGGCCCGGCAACGAGCTGGAGGAGGTGCTCTCGGCCTCCCTCGGCATGCCGGCGGCCGGCGGCCGGATCATCGAGGTCCTGGGCCGCAGCTTCGTCTGGGTCCCGCTGCCGAACGGCGGCGGCCCGCACAGCGGTCCACTCGACCTGCCCAGCATGGAGATCGAGGGCCAGGCGTACGTCCCGGTCTTCAGCTCCGAGGAGCAGTTCCGGCACGTCGCGGGCGGACACATGGCGTACACCATCGCGCCCGCGGTCGAGTTCGCGCGCGGTCTGCCCCCGCACATCGGGATCGCCGTGAACCCGGACGGTGTGGTCGGCGTCCCGCTCCCGCCGCCCGCCGTCGCCGAGCTCTGCCGCGTCGGCCGCACCCCGCTGGACGGCCCCAACACCGGCGGCCGCGTCAAGCTCTACGAGCCCGACTGGCAGGAGGACCCGGTCGACTTCCTCGCCACCGCCTCCGCCGAGTTCGCCGCGACCGGCGTGGTCCGCACGGCCCGCCGCTGCCTGGCCTCGATCGAGACGGCCGACCCCGTGATGTTCGTGGGAGTCGAACTCTCCCAATGGGAGGGCGACCTGCGTACCCTCCCCATGGACGCCCTGGGCCGCGCCCTGACCCGGACCCCGGTGCAGTGGCCGGTGAACCTGGTCCTGTTGGACGTAGCGGATGATCCGGTGGGCCACTGGATGCGAGAAAAAGTACGCCCGTTCTACCAAGGGGACTTGTAAACGCCGCCAGGGGCACCGACCCAGGGGCGCGGGGCTGTGTCGATTTGCGGCTCCGCCGCGTGGGCGCGATCAACCCCCACACACTCGCAGCCGACAGACCACCGCAAGCCCCGAGCTCTCACCGCTTAAGCTGTCGGCAGACACACCCAACTTTCCCGAAGGGGCGGTAGAAGGTGAGCGCGAGCGGCACCGCCGCGACCGGCCAGGTCGAGCACATGCTGCGCCAGGTGACGCCGGGGCGATACGACGCCTACGAGGCACTCCTCCGCGCCCTCGCCACCCCCTCCTCCGGCCAGATCTGGATGCTCCTCTGGCACGGCCAGTCGGGCTCGCCGGACGCCCAGTACGGAAACATGGAGGTGGGCGGGTACGGATACGCCCCGTGCGTCACCTCCGCCCAGGAACTGAGCGCCAGCGGGTGGAACCGCTCCTACGAGGTCGTCGACGGGGTCGACGTCGCCCGCACCCTCTACCCCGACCACTTCGGCCTCTGGCTCAACCCGCACGCCCCCGGCGGCGGCGTCGGCATCCCCTGGCTCGACCTGCGCCGGATCGCCACCGGTCTGGAGCGCCAGCCCGCCGGCCCGCTGCGGCTGTCGGAGCCCGGGATCGAGATTCCCCAGTTCTACGGCCTGATCGCGCAGAACGCCCACCGCACCCCGGCCGTCCGCTCGCTGCGCCGCGCCTGGGTGCAGCCCGCGCTCGGGGCGCCGTACCTCGCCATCGGGCTGGATGTGTACGACACCAGTCCGCCCGCCGTGGACTCGGTGCGGGCGATGATGCAGCAGTCCATCGGCGCGGTCCCGGACGGGCTGCCGGTGTCGACCGTCGCCATGTCCGACGAGTACGACCCGGTCGCGATGTGGATGCGCGCGAGCGCCCGCCCCTTCTACGACCGCGAGGCGCACGCGGCGGCTCCGGCCCAGGCCCCGGCGGCGGGGTACGGCTACCCTCCGGCGCCCGGCGGCTACTGATCCAGACGGTCACAGGCTCTACTGTTACGGGAGTGTATCTGCGCGCGTAGATGAGGGCAGATAGCCCCTATGAGGCCCTCATTGTCCCAACTGGTCCCCGTCCGGCCGCCGTTACCCGGCGTCCGGATAACGGAACCCTCCTAGCCGCATCACGTTTATGCATCCTTTCATCGCCAAGTCTGGCAACAGATCGCCAAAGCGTTGAAGACTCCCGCAGCAGGGGTGGGTTCGCCCCTGTGTACGACGGACTGATCACGCCGCCACAGCGGCAAGTGAAGGCCGGCTACCGCCGGTTGAGAGGGGCCCCTGCCAGATGACGGCACCATTGCACGAGCCGACCGCGGAAGCGGCCCCGAGCGCGGCCGAAGAAGCGGCGGTTATCAGCGCCGACGCCAAGGCCGTACAGGGGCGTTCCCTGGGACGGATCGCCTGGGAGCGCCTGAAGCGGGACAAACTGGCGCTCGCGGGCGGCATTGTCGTGCTCTTCCTCATCGTCGTCGCACTGCTCGCGCCGGTGATCACCAACCTGTACGGGCAGGACCCGAACACGTACAACGACAAAGACCTGATCGACCCGCTGTTCGGCACCCCCAAGGGGTCCTTCGGCGGCGTCAGCGGCGACCACTGGCTGGGCGTCGAGCCGGTCAACGGCCGGGACATCTTCGCCCGGGTCCTCTACGGCGCCCGTATCTCCCTGCTCGTCGGCTTCCTGTCCGCGATCGTCGCCGTCGTCATCGGCACGATCCTGGGCATCCTGGCCGGGTTCTTCGGAGGCTGGGTCGACTCGGCCATCAGCCGGGTCATGGACGGGCTGCTGGCCTTCCCGCAGCTGCTCTTCATCATCGCGCTGGTCTCCGTCATGCCGAACGAGATGCTGGGACTGACCGGCACCGACGTGCGCCTGTTCGTGATGATCCTGGTCATCGGCTTCTTCGGCTGGCCCTACATCGGACGCGTGGTGCGCGGCCAGACGCTCTCGCTGCGCGAGCGCGAATACGTCGAGGCGGCCCGTTCGCTCGGCGCCGGGCGGTTCTACATCCTGTTCAAGGAACTGCTGCCCAACCTGGTCGCGCCGATCATCGTCTACACGACGATGATGATCCCCACCAACATCCTCACCGAGGCGGCGCTCAGCTTCCTGGGCGTGGGCGTCAAGCCGCCCACGGCCTCCTGGGGGCAGATGCTCTCGAACGCGATCGACTACTACAAGTCGGACCCCACGTACATGGTGGTCCCGGGTGTAGCGATCTTCATCACCGTTCTGGCCTTCAACCTCTTCGGCGACGGCGTGCGGGACGCGCTGGACCCGAAGGGTTCCCGCTGAACTGCCGTACACAAAGCGTCCCGTGGCACCAACACGGGGTCTCTCTCATCAAATCCGGAGGATCCGAGATCGTGACTACCCAACGCACCTCAGGGCGGCGGAAGCAGGCGTTTGCCGCTGTCGCCGCGGTCGCCGCGCTGCTGACCACGGCGGCGTGCGGCGGCGGCGGTGATGACGGCGACGGCAACAACAGCTCCAAGGGCGCGGCCGGCTTCAACGCCGCGAACAACAAGGTCGCCCAGGCCTCGCTGGCCAAGAAGGGCGGCGAGCTGAAGTTCGCCGGTGCCCAGGACGCCGACTCGTGGGACACCACGCGTGGCTACTACGGCTTCATGTGGAACTTCGCGCGCTACTACAGCCGTCAGCTCGTGACGGGTGCCGCAGCGCCGGGCGAGAAGGGCACCGAGCTCACGCCGGACCTCGCCACCGGTCTGGCCAAGGTCTCCGACGACGGCAAGACCTACACGTACACCCTGCGTGACGGCATCACGTGGGAGGACGGCAAGCCGATCACGTCCAAGGACGTCAAGTACGGCATCGAGCGCGTCTGGGCGCAGGACGTGCTGTCCGGCGGTCCGGTGTACCTGAAGGACGTCCTCGACCCCAAGGGCGAGTACAAGGGCCCGTACAAGGACACCTCCGCGGACAAGCTCGGTCTGAAGGCGATAGAGACGCCGGACGACAAGACCATCGTCTTCAAGCTGCCCGAGGCCAACGCCGACTTCCAGGAGATCCTCGCCCTGGTCTCGGCCTCCCCGGTCCGCCAGGACAAGGACACCAAGTCCAAGTACGGCCTGAAGCCGTTCTCCTCCGGCCCGTACAAGTTCCAGTCGTACAGCCCGGGCAAGGACCTGGTCCTGGTCCGCAACGACAAGTGGGACCAGGCCTCGGACCCGATCCGCAAGGCGTACCCGGACAAGATCTCGGTCAAGTTCTTCTCGAACGCCAACGAGCTGGACTCCCGTCTGCTCGCCGGTGACTACGACCTGGACATCAACCAGACCGGTCTGTCCCCGCAGGGCCGCACCACCGCCCTCCAGGAGCACAAGGCCAACCTGGACAACCCGGTCTCCGGCTACATCCGCTACGCGGTCTTCCCGCAGACGGTGAAGCCGTTCGACAACGAGCACTGCCGCAAGGCCGTGATCTACGGTGCCGACCACGTCTCGCTGCAGACCGCGCGCGGTGGCCCGGTCGCCGGTGGTGACATCGGCACCAACATGCTCCCGCCGACCGTCCCGGGTTCCGAGGGCCAGTCCTACGACCCGTACGAGCTCGCCGGTGCCAACAAGAACGGCAACGTCGCCAAGGCCAAGGAAGAGCTGAAGGCCTGCGGTCAGCCGAACGGCTTCAAGACCACCATCGCGGTGCGTAACAACAAGCCGGTCGAGGTGGCCACCGCCGAGTCCCTCCAGGCCTCGCTGAAGAAGGTCGGCATCTCCGTCGACATCGAGCAGTACGACGGCTCGCAGACCTCCGGCATCATCGGCAGCCCCTCGAACGTGAAGAAGAAGGGCTTCGGCATCATCATCATGGGCTGGGGCGCGGACTTCCCGTCCGTCCAGGGCTTCGGTCTGCCGCTGTGGGATGGCAAGTACATCCTCGAGAGCGGTAACAACAACTTCGCGATGATCGACGACAAGAAGATCAACGGACTCTTCGACACCTACGTCAAGACGCAGGGTGACGCGGAGAAGCTGCAGCTCGCCAAGGACATCAACCACGCGGTGATGGACGGTGGCTACTACCTGCCGTTCGTCTTCGAGAAGTTCGTGAACTGGCGCGGTGACCGCCTGGCCAACGTCTACACGTCGGACAACTACAGCGGCATGTACGACTTCGTCAACCTCGGTCTGAAGTCCTCGAAGTAATCCCGGCACACCCGCCGAACGGCACGAAAGGCAGGTGAAGGCCGGCGACGTGTGATCGCGGGTCACCTGGGGGCCCCTCCCACGCCCATAAGGCAGTGGGGGAGACCGTAGGTGGCCCGCGGTCCGCGGCGGGCCGAGAGCTGTGCTCGCTTACCTCATCAGGCGGCTGTTTGCCGCCGCAGTGATGCTCGTGGTCATCATCATGGTGGTCTTCGGCATCTTCTTCCTCGTCCCCAAGTGGGCGGGTGTCGACGTCGCCCTGAGCTTCGTGGGCAAGCAGGCCGACCCCGCCGCTGTCGAGGGCGTGCGGCAGAAGCTGGGACTGGGCGACCCGATCTACGCTCAGGTCTGGGAGTTCTTCAAGGGCATCTTCGCGGGCCGCACCTATGCGGGCGGCGGCGACGTCATTCACTGCTCCGCGCCGTGCTTCGGCTACTCCTTCCGCAGCGAGCAGGCCGTCTGGCCGGTGCTGACCGACCGCTTCCCGGTGACCCTGGGGCTCGCGCTCGGTGCCGCACTGCTGTGGCTGATCCTCGGCGTCTCGGCGGGTGTGCTCTCCGCGCTCAAGCGGGGCAGCCTGTGGGACCGCGGTGCGATGGTCGTGGCCCTGTCGGGTGTCTCGCTCCCGATCTACTTCACCGGTCTGCTGAGCCTTGCGATCTTCTCCTACGGTTTGGGCTGGATCGACGGCGAGTACGTACCCCTCGAGGACAGCGTCACCGGCTGGTTCGGCGGCATGATCCTGCCCTGGATCACCCTGGCCTTCCTCTACGCCGCGATGTACGCCCGGATCACCCGCGCCACCATGCTGGAGATCCTCGGCGAGGACTACATCAGAACCGCGCGCGCCAAGGGCCTCAAGGAACAGGTCGTCATCGGCAAGCACGCCATGCGCTCCACGATGACGCCCATCCTCACCATGCTCGGTATGGACCTCGGCGCCCTCATCGGCGGCGCGATCCTGACCGAGACCACGTTCAGCCTCCCCGGCCTCGGCCAGGCGGTGCTGAACGGCATCAAGAACCAGGACCTGCCCATCATCCTGGGCGTCACCCTGATCACCTCCGTAGCCGTGCTGATCGCCAACCTCGTGGTGGACGTCCTGTACGCCGTGATCGACCCCCGAGTGAGGCTCGCATGACCGAACTCAGCAAGAGCGGAGCGGCCGTGGGCGAGCCCACCCCCGCTTCGCCCGCGCCGACCGCGTTCCTGGAAGTGCGCGACCTGAAGGTGCACTTCCCGACCGACGACGGTCTGGTCAAGTCCGTCGACGGGCTCACCTTCCAGCTGGAGAAGGGCAAGACCCTCGGCATCGTGGGCGAGTCCGGCTCCGGCAAGTCGGTGACCTCGCTCGGCATCATGGGCCTGCACACCGCCGGCCAGTACGGCAAGCGCAAGGCGCAGATCTCCGGCGAGATCTGGCTGGACGGCACCGAGCTGCTCACCGCCGACCCCGACCACGTGCGCAAGCTGCGCGGCCGTGACATGGCGATGATCTTCCAGGACCCGCTGTCCGCGCTGCACCCGTACTACACGATCGGCCAGCAGATCGTGGAGGCGTACCGCATCCACCACAAGGTCGACAAGAAGACCGCCAAGCGCCGTGCCGTGGAGATGCTCGACCGTGTCGGCATCCCGCAGCCGGACAAGCGGGTGGACAGCTACCCGCACGAGTTCTCCGGCGGTATGCGCCAGCGCGCGATGATCGCGATGTCGCTGGTCAACAACCCCGAACTGCTCATCGCGGACGAGCCGACGACCGCCCTGGACGTGACCGTCCAGGCGCAGATCCTCGACCTGATCCGGGATCTGCAGAAGGAGTTCGGCTCCGCGGTCATCATCATCACCCACGACCTGGGCGTCGTCGCCGAGCTCGCCGACGACATCCTGGTGATGTACGGCGGCCGGTGCGTCGAGCGCGGTCCGGCGGAGAAGGTGTTCTACGAGCCCCGCCACCCCTACACCTGGGGTCTGCTCGGCTCGATGCCGCGCCTGGACCGTGACCAGCAGGAGCGCCTGATCCCGGTGAAGGGCTCCCCGCCCTCGCTGATCAACATCCCGTCCGGCTGCGCCTTCAACCCGCGCTGCCCGTACGCGGACATCCCGAAGGACGACGTCACCCGCACGGTCCGCCCCGAGCTGTCGGAGGTGGGCAGCCAGCACTGGGCCGCCTGCCACATGTCGCAGGAGCAGCGGGAGCGTATCTGGATCGAAGAGATTGCGCCGAAGCTGTGAGCGAGGACAAAGTGAGCATCCCTGCGCAGAGCGAAGGCACGGTGATCACCAAGGGCGACGCCGCCCCTGGCGAGACCCTGCTGAAGGTGACCGGGCTCCAGAAACACTTCCCGATCAAGAAGGGCCTGCTCCAGCGGCAGGTCGGCGCGGTGCGCGCGGTCGACGGCATCGACTTCGAGGTCAAGTCCGGCGAGACCCTCGGTGTCGTGGGCGAGTCGGGCTGCGGCAAGTCGACGATGGGCCGGCTGATCACCCGGCTGCTCGAACCGACCGCCGGCACGGTCGAGTTCGAGGGCAAGGACATCACCCACCTCGGGGTGAGCGGGATGCGTCCGCTGCGCCGCGATGTGCAGATGATCTTCCAGGACCCGTACTCGTCGCTGAACCCGCGCCACACCATCGGCACGATCGTCGGCGCCCCCTTCAAGCTCCAGGGCGTCACGCCCGAGGGCGGCATCAAGGCGGAGGTCCAGCGGCTGCTGTCGGTGGTCGGTCTCAACCCCGAGCACTACAACCGCTACCCGCACGAGTTCTCCGGCGGTCAGCGTCAGCGCATCGGCATCGCCCGCGCGCTCGCGCTCAACCCGAAGCTCGTGGTGGCCGACGAGCCGGTCTCCGCGCTGGACGTGTCGATCCAGGCCCAGGTCGTGAACCTGCTGGACGACCTCCAGCAGGAGCTCGGACTGACGTACGTGATCATCGCGCACGACCTCTCGGTCGTCCGGCACGTCTCGGACCGGATCGCGGTGATGTACCTCGGCAAGATCGTCGAGCTGGCGGACCGCGAGTCGCTCTACAGGGCGCCGATGCACCCGTACACCAAGGCGCTCATGTCGGCGGTGCCGATCCCGGACCCGCGGCGCAAGAACGCCAAGAGCGAGCGCATCCTGCTCAAGGGCGACGTGCCCTCGCCGATCTCCCCGCCCAGCGGCTGCCGTTTCCACACCCGGTGCTGGAAGGCGACGGAGATCTGCAAGACGACCGAGCCGAAGCTCGTCGAGCTCAAGCCCGGCCAGCAGGTCGCCTGCCACCACCCGGAGAACTTCGAGGACCAGGCCCCGCAGGACACCGTCCTGCTGACGGTCGCCAAGGAGGCGGCCGAGCTGGTCGCGGACGAGGTGCTCGCGGAGTCGGCGGAGACGTCGGCGGCGGTGGCGGCGGAGGTCGCCGAGCTCACCGCCGAGGAGCCGGAAGAGCCGGAAGCTCCTTCCGAAGAGCCGGAAGCTCCTTCCAAGGAGAAGTAAGCCCTGTCAGCGAGCCCCCGCCTTCATTTGTAAGGCGGGGGCTCACTGCTGGGTGAGAATATGAGGGTGTTCCAGAACCTGTTCAGCCCCTCCGTCCAGCACACGCTCGATCTGATCGGCATCTTCGTCTTCGCGATCTCCGGCGCGCTGCTGGCCGTCCGCAAGAACTTCGACGTCTTCGGCATCGCCGTCCTCGCCGAGGTCACGGCGCTGGGCGGTGGACTGTTCCGGGACCTGATCATCGGCGCGGTACCGCCCGCGGCCTTCACGGACCTGGGGTACTTCGTCACCCCGCTGCTCGCCGCCCTGCTGGTGTTCTTCCTGCACCCCCACGTGGAGCGCATCCAGGTCGGTGTGAACGTCTTCGACGCGGCCGGCCTCGGACTGTTCTGCGTCGCCGGGACGACCAAGGCGTACGAGTACGGGCTCGGCCTCACCCAGTCGGTGACCCTCGGCCTCGCCACCGCCGTCGGCGGCGGTGTCCTCAGGGACGTGCTCGCCAACGAGGTGCCCTCGCTGCTGCGCTGGGACCGCGACCTGTACGCGGTCCCGGCGATCGTCGGCGCCACCCTGGTCGCCCTGTGCATCCGCTACGACGCCCTCACCTCGTTCACCAGCGGGCTCGCGGCCCTCACGGCCTTCGTGCTGCGGCTGCTGGCGATGCGGTTCCACTGGCGAGCTCCGCGGGCCTGGAACCGGCGCTCGACCGTGCGCGAGGAGTAGTTCCCGCCCGGCCGTGCAGCAGTCCCATCTCCTCGGTCAGCCAGCGGAACGCCGGGACCACCTGGGGCCGCCACAGCGCCATGTTGTGGCCGCCCGCACTCTTCGGGACGTAGACGGCGTGCACGGTCGTCGGCGCCTTCGCGATCTGTGCGAGGCCGGTGGCCGCCTCGTAGCCGTCGCCGGGCTGACCGGACTGGTAGAGCGCGACCGCGGGCGGGGTGCGGGCGTCGCGCAGCAGCACGTAGGGGTTGTTGGCGCGGCGCAGTGCGGGTGTCTCGGCGGCCAGTGAGTTGGGTTCGCCGATCGGGTCGTTGTAGCCGGACATGCTCACCGCGGCCCGGTAGCGGTCGGGGTGTGCGACGGCGAGCTTCGTCGCGCAGTGCCCGCCCGCCGAGTATCCGGCCACCGCCCAGCCCGCCGGACCGGCCTGGGCGCGGAAGTTGTCCGTGACCATCTTCGGCACGTCGACGCTGAGCCAGGTGTCGGCGTTCACGGTGCCCGTGATGTTGGCGCACCCGGTGTCCACCCCCGCGAGCAGGTTCATACGCGGGGCGACCATGATGAACGGCGCCACCCGGCCGTCACGCATCAGCGGCCGCAGCTGGTCCGCCGCGTGCAGCGATCCGAACCAGGCCTTCGCCGAGCCCGGGTAGCCCGACAGCAGTTCGACGACGGGGAACCTGTGGTGCCGGTAGGCGGGCCGGCCGTACTGCGGTGGCAGCCAGACGTAGACCTCGGCGTTCACACCCGACACCCGGCCCGTGAGCTGGGTCTCCCGGACTCCCCGCATCCCGGGTCCGGAGGCGTCGGTGAAGTGCTGCCGGACTCTCGGGAGCCGTTTCAGCGCGATACCGCCGGTGCCGTCGGCGCCGAGGTCCGCGGCCTGTTGGACGTGGTCGCCGGTGCCGAGCAGGTCGGCCCAGTCGTCGTACAGGTTGTTCTGGTTGTTGACCAGGACGAAGACGAGGGCGACGGCGGTCCCCTGGGCGAACACGACCATCAGCAGACGGCCCGCGGCGCGCAGGGCGCGGGGTCCGCGCAGCCGGGACCACAGGAGGAGCGGAAGGAGGACGGCGACGACGGACAGCACGATCAGTGTGGAGAGGAACGTGGTCCCGGTGAGGCTCATGCCCCTACAGAGGGGGCGGCGGGGCGCCGGGTTTACGGACGAGTGCGGACACTTACCAGGAAATTGCCCCGCTCTCACCCTCGCTTGACCGCATGCAAAGCTACCGCTTAGTAATTGGTTGTTGTACCGTTCAGCCATGCCAGAAGCAGCTACCGCCACGCAGGCCACGATCGGCGACAGCGAGTTCGACCGCGACACCGCGCTCACCCTCCGCGAGCCCGGCGTCTACGACATCGACCTCTCCGCCGGCTGGACGATCATCAGCGCCGTCAACGGCGGCTACCTTCTGGCCGTCCTCGGCCGAGCCCTCGCGGACGCCCTGCCGCACGCCGACCCGTTCACGATCTCCGCGCACTACCTGACCGCCTCCCAGCCCGGCCCCGCGGTCGTCCGCACGGACATCGTCCGCACCGGCCGCACCCTCTCCACCGGCCAGGCCTCGCTCTTCCAGTACGACGAGCAGGGCAACGAGATCGAACGCATCCGCGTCCTCGCCTCCTACGGCGACCTGGGCTCCCTGCCCGACGACGTCCGTACGACGGCGAAGCCGCCCGCGTTCCCGCCCATGGACCAGTGCTTCGGTCCCGAGACTGCACCTGATATCCGACTACCGTCGGGTGGTCCGGCCCCGGTCGACGGCAGCTCCGCCCTCACCGAACGGCTGATGCTCAAGCTGGACCCGTCGACCCTGGGCTGGGCCCTCGGCGCGCCGTCCGGCAAGGGCGAGATGCGGGCCTGGTTCGGCCTGGCCGACGGTCGCGACGCCGACCCCTTCTCGCTGCTCCTCGCGGTGGACGCGCTGCCGCCCACCGCCTTCGAGATCGGCCTCAAGGGCTGGGTCCCGACGGTCGAGCTGACGGTCCACGTCCGCTGCCGCCCCGCGCCTGGCCCCCTCCGCGTCTCGATCACCACCCGCAACCTCGCCGGCGGCTTCCTGGAGGAGGACGCCGAGGTCTGGGACAGCACGGACCGCCTGGTCGCCCAGTCCCGCCAGCTCGCCCGCGTCAGGCTCGGCTGATCCGCCGCCGGTCCAGGCTGCTCCTGGCGGGTGCCTTCCCCGCGGGAGGGATCCTGGTGGGGTGAAATCCGACCGCCTCCTGTCGATCCTGCTGCTCCTGCAGACCCGCGGCCGTGTCCCCGCGCACGAACTCGCGGAACGCCTGGAAGTGTCCGTACGCACCATCTACCGGGACATCGAGGCCCTGTCCGCCTCGGGCGTCCCCGTCTACGCCGAACGCGGGCGGCACGGTGGCATCGAGCTGCTCGCGGGATTCCGTACGGACGTCACCGGGCTGACCGCCGACGAGTCCCGTGCCCTGTTCATCCTGGCCGCCCAGGGCTCGCACGCCGCGCTCGGCCTGGACGCGGCGCTCGGCTCGGCGCTGCGCAAGGTGATGGCGGCGCTGCCCGCACCCCATCGGCCCGCCGCCGAGGCGACCGCCCGGCGCATCCTCGTCGACGCCACCCGCTGGAAGGGCGGACCGCGGGCCGCCGTCGACCTGGACGTGCTCCAGGACGCGGTCTTCGCCGACCGCCGGCTCCGGCTGCGCTACCGGCACAGCGGGCGGCGGGAACCGAGGACGTACACCGTCGACCCGTACGGTCTCGTCTCCAAGGCCGGCGTCTGGTACCTCGTCGCCGACCGGCGGAGGAGTCCGCGGCTGTACCGCGCCGACCGGGTGCGGGCGGCGACCGTGCTCGACGACCCGGTCAAACGCCGCCCTGGCGTCGAACTCGCCGACGTGTGGGAGGTGTTGCGCCGCGAGGTCGAGAAGCAGCCGGGCGGCATCGACGTCGTCGTGCGGGTCCGGCGCGACCGCCTCGACCTGTTCCTGCGGCTCAACGGCCCCTGGCTGGCCGAACTCCCCGCGGACGACGGCGAGGACGGCGGTGCGGGTGAGTGGGTGACGGTCCGGATGTCGTACGGCGAGCTCGGCGAGACCCGCCAACTGCTCCAATTCTCCGACCGGGTCGAGGTGCTCTCCCCTCCCGAAGTGCGCGAGGAACTGTTCCGGGCGGCCGCTTCTGTCACGGGCCTGTACCAGCGATCAGACGACGGGCCAGGAGAAAGTCGCAGGTCAGACGGGTCTCTTTAGAGGGGCTTTGCCTTGCGCACAGGCCGGGGACAGCGATCACTCAAGGAAGCCCTAAGCCGCGTTGATTGAGTTCCAGCCCTCAGGACTCCCTCATCCTTCTTGGAGTTGTTTCTCATGCAGCGTGTGCGTCTCATCCCCGCAGTGGCCCTGCTCGCGCTCTCGCCCCTCGCGCTGGTGGCCTGCGGCTCGGGCGACTCTTCGTCCTCCTCGAACAGCGGCAACTCCGGGCAGCAGTCGTGTCGGTCCGGTGCACCGAGTGGCAACCCGTCGGGCATGCCGAGCGGCGCCCCGTCGGGCGCACCCACCGCCAACGGCACGGCCCAGCCGTCCGGCGCGCCCTCGGGCATGCCCAGCGGCGGCCCCGGCGGGGGCGGTCAGGGCGGCGGTCCCGGCGGTGACCAGGGCGGCGGCTGCGGTGGTCCCGGCGGCGGCGCGGCGCCGAGCGGTGCCCCGACGCAGCAGGCGACGGCGTCGGCCACGAAGAGCTGACCTGCCACGTCGTACGACAGGGGCGGCACTCCCGGTGAACGGGGGTGCCGCCCCCGGGCATTGCGCTCGGTGCGGCTCAGTCGCGCCAGTGGTCCCGGCCGATGCTGATGAGCCGCATCTGGCTGGTGGCGACCTGCCGGACCCGCTCCCGCTCCTGCTCCGAGCCCTCCAGTGCCTCCAGGAACAGCGAGGCGGTGATGAGCATCTGGTCGACGTACAGGTTCGCCAGCATCAGCAGGTCGTCGTCGCTCCAGCCCTCGGACTCCACGTCCTTGGCGAGCTCGTCCTTCACCTCTTGGGCGAACCGGGCCAGTTGGCCCCGGATGGCCTCCCGCACGGGCTGGACACCGCCGTGCCGCTCACGGGCGACGAAGCGGACGTGGGCGGGGTGCGTGGCCACGTGGTGGGCGATCAACTCTACGGCGCGGACTATGCGTTCCTCGGCGTTGTCGGCCGAGGTGACCGTCGTGCGGATCAGCGGATGCAGGCTGCCCAGCGCCTCCTCGACGAGGGCGACGCCGAGGTCGGCGGTGGAGCGGAAGTGCCGGTAGAAGGCGGTCGGCGCGACGCCGATGGCACGCGTGACCTCGCGCAGGCCCAGGCTGCTCAGGCTCTGCTCCTCCAGCAGTCCCAACGCGGCGTCGAGGAGCGCCTGCCGGGTCTTCTGCTTCTGGGCCTGCCGGATGCCGAGGGTGTGACTCATGTCATCAGTAAACAACTGTTCTCTGGAATTGAGAAGTCGTAGGGCGCGCTAAGCTGGGAAGTCAGTGAACAAGTGTTACTACAACTGTTCACCGACATGTAACGAGAAGCACCACGCAAGCATCTCGGAGGGGGATCCATCCCATGCTGTTCCTCGTCGCCGCACTTCTGCTCTTCGGTGCCGTCCTGGGCACCGTCGCCCACGCGCCGTTCACCTTCACCGCCGTCGCCGCGACCGTGATCGCCGCCTGGCTCGGCATCTTCGCGCTCCGCGAGCGGCACTCCCGCCGCCACGCCTCGTCCCGCTGACCCGCCGACCCACCCGCCCTCACCGCATCCCAGGGGACTGATCACCATGCAGCTCACCGCACCGACCACCCACCGCACCCCGGTCCGCGACACCCCGGTCCGCGACGCCGACGGCATGGCCGTGGCCGCCTTCATCCTCGGCCTCGTCGGCCTCCTCGTCCTGAACGTCTTCCTCGGCCCGATCGCCATCGCCCTGGCCTCGGTCGCCCTGTGGCGCGGCACCGCCCGCCGCGGCCGCGCCTTCCTGGGGCTGGGCCTGGGCGTCGCCGACCTCCTGGTGCTGGTGGCGTTCATGCAGATGGACAGCACGGTGTCCTGGAGCTTCTAGCGCCAACCCTCGCACCGAGTCCTCTCCGCAGGGCCCGTAGAATCGGGTCACCATGGCTTACCTCGACCACGCCGCGACGACTCCGATGCTTCCCGAGGCAGTCGAGGCACTCAGCGCACAGCTGGCCGTCACCGGCAACGCCTCCTCCCTCCACGCATCCGGCCGCCGCGCGAGGCGCACCGTCGAGGAGGCCCGTGAGACCCTCGCCGAATCACTGGGCGCCCGCCCCAGTGAGGTGGTCCTCACCTCCGGCGGCACCGAAGCCGACAACCTCGCGGTCAAGGGCCTGTACTGGTCCCGCCGCGACGCCGACCCGGCCCGTACCCGGGTCCTGGCCAGCCCCGTCGAGCACCACGCCGTCCTCGACGCCGTGCACTGGCTCGGCGAACACGAGGGCGCCACGGTCGAGTACCTCCCGGTCGACGCGTACGGCCGCGTCCACCCCGACGCCCTGCGCGAGGCCGTCGAGCGCAACCCCGACGACGTCGCCCTCGCCACCGTGATGTGGGCCAACAACGAGATCGGCACCGTGCTGCCGGTCCGTGAACTCGCCGACGTGGCCCAGGAGTTCGGCGTCCCGCTGCACGCCGACGCCGTCCAGGCGTTCGGTCAGGTCCCCGTCGACTTCGCCGCTTCAGGGCTGGCCGCGATGACCGTCTCCGGCCACAAGATCGGCGGTCCGTACGGCATCGGAGCGCTTCTCCTCGGTCGTGAGTACACCCCCGTACCCGTCCTGCACGGCGGCGGCCAGGAGCGCCACGTCCGCTCCGGCACCCTCGACGTCCCCGCCGTCGCCTCCTTCGCGGTCGCGGGCCGGCTCGCCGCCGAGCAGCGCGAGTGGTTCGCCCGGGAGATCGGCGCCCTGCGCGACGACCTGGTCGAAGCGGTCCGTACGGCGGTCCCGGACGCGATCCTCGGCGGCGACCCGTCCCCGGGGGGCCGGCTTCCGGCCAACGCCCACTTCACTTTCCCCGGGTGCGAGGGCGACTCCCTGCTCCTGCTCCTGGACGCCCAGGGCATCGAGTGCTCCACCGGCTCCGCCTGCACCGCCGGCGTCGCCCAGCCCAGTCACGTCCTCCTCGCCACCGGCATCGACCCGGACCTCGCCCGCGGCACCCTCCGCTTCTCCCTCGGCCACACCTCCACCGAGGCCGACGTGGAGGCGGTCGCCAAGGCGATCGGCCCGGCGGTGGAACGTGCCCGGGCGGCGGGGCTGACCTAGGGAGCCGGAGATGTGACCTGTGTCACACCTTCACTGAGGCCTCGCGCACGAGCTTCATGTACCGGTCCCAGTCCCAGTGTTCACCCGGGTCGGTGTGGTCCGTCCCCGGCACCTCCACATGCCCGATGATGTGCTCGCGGTCCACGGGTATGTCGTAGCGCGCGCAGATCCGGGCCGTCAGCCGGGCCGAGGCCTCGTACATCTCGTCCGTGAAGTCCTCTGGCCGGTCCACGAAACCCTCGTGCTCGATGCCGACACTGCGCTCGTTGTAGTCGCGGTTGCCCGCGTGGTACGCCACGTCCAGCTCGCGGATCATCTGGGTGACCCGGCCGTTCTTGCCGACTATGTAGTGCGCGGCCGCCTGGTGGTCCGGGTCCTGGAAGGCCTTCACCGCGCTGTCGAAGCTGCCCTGGGTGACATGGACGACCACCATGTCTATGCCGTAGTCGTCGGGCCGGTCCGCGCGCCGCCAGTTGGCGTCCGAGGCCGCGACCCAGCGTGCTCCGGTGTAGTCGACCTCGCCCTCCTTGCGCGGCTTCTCCACGCCGGGCGTGCGCCACCACAGACGCGCCAGCTCGTCCCGGGCCAGCACACCGGTGCCCACCGCGGCGGCCGCCCCGCCGATCAGCAGGGCGCGGCGCCCGATCCGCCGGTCGCCGTCCTTGGATGCTTCGCTCGCCCCCATGTGATCGTCAACGGATACTCGTGGGCTCCGGTTCCCGCGCCCCCGTACCCTTGAAGAGTTATGACTCACTCCACGCAGCGCCCCCTCCGCGTCCTCGCCGCCATGTCCGGCGGCGTGGACTCCGCCGTCGCCGCCGCCCGTGCCGCGGAAGCCGGCCACGACGTGACCGGTGTCCACCTCGCCCTCTCGGCGAATCCCCAATCGTTCCGCACGGGCGCGCGTGGCTGTTGCACCATCGAGGACTCCCGCGACGCCCGCCGCGCCGCGGACGTCATCGGCATCCCGTTCTACGTCTGGGACCTCGCCGACCGCTTCCGCGAGGACGTGGTCGAGGACTTCGTCGCCGAGTACGAGGCGGGGCGCACCCCGAACCCGTGCCTGCGCTGCAACGAGAAGATCAAGTTCGCCGCCCTGCTCGACAAGGCGCTCGCGCTGGGCTTCGACGCGGTCTGCACCGGCCACTACGCCCAGGTGATCGTCCGTCAGGACGGCTCGCGCGAGCTGCACCGCGCCTCCGACATGGCGAAGGACCAGTCGTACGTCCTCGGCGTCCTCGACGAGAAGCAGCTCGCCCACGCGCTCTTCCCGCTCGGCGACACGGTCACGACCAAGGACGAGATCCGCGCGGAGGCCGAGCGCCGCGGCCTCGCGGTCGCCAAGAAGCCCGACTCCCACGACATCTGCTTCATCGCCGACGGCGACACCCAGGGCTTCCTGGCGAACCGCCTCGGCAAGGCGGAGGGCGACATCGTCGACGAGTCGGGTGCGAAGATCGGCACCCACGAGGGCGCGTACGGCTTCACCATCGGCCAGCGCAAGGGCCTGCGCATCGGCACCCCGGCCGCCGACGGCAAGCCGCGCTACGTCCTGGACATCTCCCCGGTGAACAACACCGTGACGGTCGGCCCGGCCGCCGCCCTGGACGTCGACGCGCTGACGGCCGTCAAGCCCCGCTGGTGCGGCACCGCCCCGACCGGCCCCGGCACCTACACCGCCCAGCTCCGCGCGCACGGCGGCGAGACGCAGGTGACCGCGGAGCTGGTGGACGGCGAGCTGCGGGTGTCGTTCACCGAGCCCGTCCGCGGCGTGGCCCCCGGCCAGGCGATCGTGCTGTACGACGACACGCGCGTGGTCGGCTCGGCGACGATCGCGACGACCACGCGCGCGAGGGCGGGCGCTACCGCGTGAAGTAGTCGGCCAGCACCGGAGCCAGGGCGTCCGGATCCACCATGTGGGTCTGACCCGCCAGATTCCGGTACGACCCCTCCGGCACCGCCTCCGCGACCGCCCGGGTGGCCTCCTGGAGCCACTCGGGGCTCGCACCTCCCGCGACCGCCAGGACGGGGACGGTGACCGAGGCCAGCCGGTCCCGGGGCACCAGACCGTCGCCGAGGACGGCATTGTCGTAGGCCAGACTCGGTGCGACGGCCTCCATGCCGGGCCACATGGGGGACCGGCGGGCGCCCTGGATCATCTCGTCGGGCATCTCGACGAGCCGGAGGAAGAGCTCGACCGCGTCCCCGCGCCGGCCCTGGGCCAGGGCGGCGGTCAGGTTCTCGGTGTACTCGGCCCGCCGCTTCGCACCGTGCTCGGAGAAGTCCGCGAACGGCGTCTCGTACACGGCGACCCGGCGCACCGGCAGCCCGCTCGCCGCCGCCCGGAGCACCAGCGCCCCGCCCGACGAGATCCCGTGCAGACACGCCTCGCCGCCCGCCGCACCGATCAGCGCGGCGAGGTCCTCGACCTCACGCTCCACCGCGTACGGCGCCGTGTCACCGCTCTCGCCACGGCCCCGGCGGTCGTACACGAGGACCGTGAACCGGTCCGACAGCGGCACGGCCAGTGGAGCCACCGTGCCGCCCGTCGACATCGCCCCGCTCACGAGGATCACGGCAGGGCCCTGTCCGGTGCTTTCGTAGGCGAGGGGCGTGCCGTCGCGGGAAAGAATCTTCTTGTCCATGCCGGTGAAGACTGCCACCGGCCGCCGGACTAATCGGTGACGTCCACCTCGTAGAAGCAGAGGTGGTCCTTGATCTCGGCCACGCCCGGCTTCGGATCGGGGTAGGCCCAGACCAGGTCCGCCGCGTCCGGCAGCGACCAGTACGAGGCCGTCCCCTTGAAGGGGCAGACGGTACGGGTGTCCGACGGGGTCAGCAGGTCCAGGCGTACGTCCTCGGCAGGGATGTAGTAGCGCACCGGAGAGCCTGTCTCGCGCAGGACGAGGGGCCGGTCGGTCTCCGCGAGGACCTGGTCGCCGTGGACGACGCGGACGTGTGCGGTGCCTTTCTCGACGGTGATGCGGTGCCCTTGGGTCACGGTGGGGCCTCCTTGGGGTAGCCGTATGTGGAAGATGCAGCGCGCGCCGGCCTCGAGTTCTTCCCGAGGAGGTCCTCATGGGAGCCGCAGATCCGTCCGGAGACCGCCAGAACGTCGTCCACCGGGTCCGTCACGCCCTGCGGTACCCCGGGCACATCGCGTACCACCGCGCGGTGACGGCCGACGACACGGCCCGCAGCCCCGAGGCGGCGGTGGGGCACGACCCGTCGCGCGAACGCCGGGCACAGCTCGGCCGGATGCAGTTCGACTACCTGCTGGCCCACGGCCTGCGCCCGGAGCACCACGTGCTCGAGATCGGCTGCGGCAACCTCCGCGCGGGACGCCTGTTGATCGACCACCTGGACACCGGCCACTACTACGGCATCGACATCTCCCCGGCCATCCTGCTCGCCGCCCAGGGCACCCTCGTACGCGAGGGACTGCAGTCCAAACTGCCGTACCTGACGCTCGTCGGCGACCTGACCTTCGGCTTCCTGCCCGAGGGGCACTTCGACGTCGTCCACGCGCACAGCGTCTTCTCGCACTCGCCCCGGCAGGTCGTCGAGCAGTGCCTCGCGCATGTGGGGCGCATCCTGGCGCCCGGCGGCCACTTCGACTTCACCTTCAACCGCACCGAGGGCCGCGAACACCAGGTGCCGCACGAGGACTTCTCCTACCGGACGCGGACCCTGACCACGATCGCCGCACGCCACGGCCTGAAGGCCCGTTTCATGGACGACTGGGAGCGGCTGCCGCAAGGGCAGTCGAAGATCCGCGTCACCCTGATGTCGGACCGGGCCCGTACGGTGGGCCCATGAACATCTGCGTCTTCCTCTCCGCCGCCGACCTCGACGAGCGCTACACCCGCCCCGCGCGGGAGTTCGCGGAGCTGCTCGGCAAGGGCGGCCACACACTGGTGTGGGGCGGTTCGGACGTCGGGCTGATGAAGGTGGTCGCGGACGGGGTGCAGGAGACGGGCGGCCGGCTCGTCGGTGTCTCGGTCGAGTTCCTGTCCGCCAAGGTCCGTCCCGGGGTCGACGAGATGGTGATCGCGAAGGATCTCGCCGAGCGCAAGAAGCTGCTCCTGGAGAAGGCCGACGCGGTGGTGATCATGGTGGGCGGCACGGGGACGCTGGACGAGGCGACGGAGATCCTGGAGCTGAAGAAGCACGGCCACACCGACAAGCCGGTGGTCCTGCTGAACACCGCGGGCTTCTACGACGGTCTCAAGGAGCAGTTCCGGCGCATGGACGACGAGGGCTTCCTGCCGCGTCCACTGACCGACCTGGTGTTCTTCGCGGAGGAGCCGGTGGGGGCGCTGGCGTACCTGGAGGAGAGCCAGGGCATCGGGTGACCCCCGGGTGATGCGAGCATGGCGGCATGGCTACACATGTGATCACCGGGGCGGGCTCCGGCATCGGCGCGGCGGTGGCCCGCCGTCTGCACGCCCGCGGAGACGAACTCGTGCTCCACGCGCGCGACGCGGGCCGTGCGAAGGAGCTGGCGGCGGAGTTCCCCGGGTCGAGGACACTCGTCGGTGACCTGTCCGACCCGGACAAGCTGTCCTGGGCCTTCTCCCACCAGACGCTCCCCGACCGGATCGACTCCCTGCTGCACATCGCGGGGGTGGTCGACCTCGGGCCGGTCGGCGACCTGACCCCCAAGTCCTGGCGCCACCAGCTGAACGTCAATCTGATCTCCCCCGCCGAGCTGACCCGCCACCTCCTGCCCCAACTCCGCACCGCGCGGGGGCACGTGGTGTTCGTCAACTCGGGCGCGGGCCTGCGGGCGAGCGCGGAGTGGTCGGCGTACGCCGCCTCCAAGCACGGCCTGAAGGCCCTGGCGGACTCCCTGCGCGCGGAGGAACACGGCAACGGTGTCCGCGTCACCTCCGTGTACCCCGGCCGCACGGCGAGCCCCATGCAGGCCAAGGTCCACCAGCAGGAGGGCAAGGAGTACGACCCCTCGGCATGGATCGACCCCGAGTCGGTCGCCACGACGATCCTGACGGCGATCGACCTGCCCAGGGACGCGGAGATCAACGACCTGACGGTGAGGCCGGGACGATGACCGCTTTCGCTTTCGCTCCCGCCACCGGCGTGGGCTCCCTGCCCGGCGGCGACGCCAGGGAGGCCGCCAGGACGGCCACCGGCTCCTTCGAGGACTTCCCGTTCCTGCCCGAGCTCCCCGCGCGCGGGCCCGGCGCGGACATGATCGGGCGGACCGCCGGGATGCTCGTCGAGGTGTACGCGCGCGTCGAGCCCAGCGGGTGGCGGATCGGGGACCGGCCGGGCCGGGACACCAAGCGCGCCCGGTCCTGGCTCAATGAAGACCTGGACGCCCTGGAGGAGTTCACCCAGGGCTACGAGGGCCCGCTCAAGGTGCAGGCCGTCGGTCCCTGGACCCTCGCCGCCGCGCTGGAGCTGAGGAACGGCGAGTCCGCCCTGGGTGACCCCGGCGCCTGCCGGGATCTGGCCGTTTCGCTCGCCGAGGGACTGCGCGAGCACCTCGCCGAAGTGCGCCGCCGCATCCCCGGCGCCCAGCTCGTCCTCCAGCTCGACGAGCCCTCCCTCATGGCCGTGCTCCGCGGGCACGTCAAGACCGCCAGCGGCTACCGCACCCACCGCGCCGTCGACCGGCAGGTCGTCGAGTCGACCCTCCGCGGTGTCGTCGGGGTTCACGCGGAAGGTCCCGTCGTGGTCCACTCGTGCGCACCGGACGTCCCGTTCGCCCTCCTGCGCCGGGCCGGTGCGGCGGCGATCTCCTTCGACTTCAGTCTTCTCACCGAGCGTGACGACGACGCGATCGGTGAGGCGGTGGAGGACGGCGCCCGGCTCTTCGCCGGTGTCGTACCCGGCACGGACACGGCATTGTCGGACCCGGCCGGTAGCGTCATGGGTGTCAGGACGCTGTGGCGCAGGTTGGGGCTGCATCCGGGGCTTCTCGCGGAGGCGGTCACGGTCACTCCGGCGTGCGGGCTCGCGGGGGCCTCCCCGAGTTACGCGCGCGCGGCTCTCGCCCACTGTGCCCAGGCGGCGAGGTCCCTCGCGGACAACCCAGAGTAACGGGAGGACAACACGGTGGCCGGCGACAAGCAAGCGGAGACGACGGTGCCCGCCGAGGCGCGGGAGCAGCACGCGAAGCTCGCTGAGCAGATCGAGGAGCACCGCTTCCGGTACTACGTGAAGGACGCTCCGGTCGTCAGCGACGCGGAGTTCGACAAGCTCCTGCGCTCGCTCGAGGCGCTGGAGGAGGAGTACAGCGAGCTGCGGACACCGGACTCGCCGACGCAGAAGGTCGCGGGGGCCTACGAGACGGAGTTCACCTCCGTCGAGCACCGCTCCCGCATGCTCTCCCTCGACAACGCCTTCAGCGACGAGGAGTTGGCGGCCTGGGCCGAGCGCGTCGCCAAGGACGTCGGCACCTCCGACTACCACCTCCTGTGCGAGCTGAAGGTCGACGGTCTCGCCGTCAACCTGACGTACGAGCAGGGCCGTCTCGTCCGTGCGGCGACCCGCGGCGACGGCCGCACCGGCGAGGACATCACGCCCAACGTCCGGACCATCGCCGAGATCCCGGACCGGCTCACCGGCGACAAGGTCCCCGACCTCGTGGAGATCCGCGGCGAGGTCTACTTCCCGATGGAGAAGTTCGAGGAGCTCAACGCCCGCCTGAACGAGGCCGGTGACAAGCCCTTCGCCAACCCGCGCAACGCGGCGGCCGGTTCACTGCGCCAGAAGGACCCGCGCGTCACCGCCACCCGCCCCCTCCACATGGTCGTGCACGGCATCGGCGCCCTGGAGGGCTTCGACGGCATGACCCGCCTCTCCCAGGCCTACGACCTGCTCAAGGAATGGGGCCTGCCCACCGCCCAGCACAACAGGGTCGTCGACGACCTCGACGGGGTACGGGAGTTCATCGCGTACTTCGGGGAGAACCGGCACTCGGTGCAGCACGAGATCGACGGCGCGGTCGTCAAGCTCGACGAGATCCGTCTCCAGGGACGCCTCGGCTCCACGGCTCGCGCGCCCCGCTGGGCGATCGCCTACAAGTACGCGCCGGAAGAGGTGAACACCAAGCTGATCGACGTCAAGGTCGGCGTCGGCCGAACCGGTCGGGTGACGCCCTACGCCCAGGTCGAGCCCGTCACGGTCGCGGGCTCCGAGGTCGAGTTCGCCACCCTGCACAACCAGGACGTCGTCAAGGCCAAGGGCGTCCTCATCGGTGACACCGTGGTGATCCGCAAGGCCGGTGACGTCATCCCGGAGATCCTCGGACCGGTGGTGGATCTGCGCGACGGCACCGAGACGCCCTTCGTCATGCCGGAGAAGTGCCCCGAGTGCGAGACCCCGCTCAGGCCGATGAAGGAGGGAGACATCGACCTGCGCTGCCCGAACGCCCGCACCTGCCCCGCCCAATTGCGCGAGCGCCTGTTCTACCTCGCGGGGCGGAAGTCGCTGGACATCGAGAACTTCGGGTACGTGGCCGCGGCGGCCCTCACCAAGCCGCTGGAACCGAAGGAGCCGCCGCTGACCGACGAGGGCGACCTGTTCGACCTCACCATCGAGCAGTTGCTGCCCATCACGGCGTATGTCCTCGACCAGGACTCCGGCTTGCCCAAGCGGGACCCGGAGACTGGCAAGGAGAAGACCGCCACGGTCTTCGCCAACAAGGAGGGCGGCCCCCGCAAGAACGCCCTCGCGATGCTGGAGAACATCGCCGCGGCCAAGGAACGCCCCCTTGCCCGGGTCCTCACCGGCCTGTCGATCCGTCACGTCGGACCGGTCGCTGCCGAGGCGCTGGCCCGTGAGTTCCGCTCGATCGAGCGGATCGAGCAGGCGACGGAAGAGGAGCTGGCCGGCACCGACGGCGTCGGCGGGATCATCGCGAAGTCGCTCAAGGAGTGGTTCGCCGAGGAGTGGCACCAGGAGATCCTCCGCAAGTGGCGGGCCGCCGGCGTCCGCATGGAGGAGGAGGGCTCCGGCGAGGACGAGGGCCCCCGCCCCCTCGAAGGCCTCACCGTCGTGGTGACCGGCACCCTGGAGCGCTTCACCCGTGATGGCGCCAAGGAGGCATTGCAAACTCGGGGTGCGAAAGTGACCGGTTCTGTTTCGAAGAAGACGTCTTTCGTCGTTGTGGGTGACAATCCAGGTTCGAAGTACGACAAGGCGATGCAGCTCAAGGTGCCCGTCCTGAACGAGGACGGCTTCGACGTCCTGCTGGAACAGGGCCCCGAGGCGGCCGCCGAAGTCGCGCTTCCGACCGAGGAGTAGGCGCGAAGCGGGCGAGGAGTAGGACGGAGCAGCGGTTGAAGGCCACCCGATCGGCGCATACCAGATGCATACGGGTGGCCGGGGCGCATTCGGGCAACCGTCGACGACCGTTGCCCGTGGAAGCCTTCCGCGGCCTACTGTTGAGAGGTGCGCCTGCCGTGCCCAGCTGCGGTCGGGGCATCCCCTTGCTCCTCCAGAGCAGGGGGAAGGGCTTTCCAACGCGGCGCCGTCGAAGGTTTGTCGGGCAACGGGCCGCGTGGCGTGGGCACCGCCGGCTGTGAGAGGGACGGGAATGGAACCGACCGAGAGCGCCGCCCCGGACTCACGGCTGCGCCGGATGACGGGCGCCTGGCGGGCGAGCCGGCGGTCGACGCGGTCCGCACACCGTCCGGGCGAGGAGGCGCGCGCCCTCGGACCGTACTCCGCCTCGGCAGCCGGACGTAGCACCGTACAGCTCGCCGACCATACCCCCGCGCTGCCGGGCTCCGGGTCCGAGCGGCATCTGTCCTGGCCCGCGCTGCCCACCGGGGTCGTCGCGGCGGCCGGATTCGTGCTCGGCGCCGGCTTCTACCGGGCCTTCACCGAAGGCCACGCCCTCTTCCCGTCCGGCACCGTCGGCTGGTCCCTGGCCCTGCTGACCGGCATCATCGTCGGCCACCTCGTCGCGCTCGGCCGAGAGCGCTGGTGGGGCGGCACCGGCTCGGGCGCCGCCCTCACCCTCGCCGTGCTGCTGCTGTACGGCTGGGTGCCCGCCGGGATGGTCAGCCTCACCGTCGTCGTCCTGGTCGGCATAGCCAGGCGGAACCGCTGGCGACAGGGCGTCCTGCACGGCGCGGTGGACATCCTCGGCATCGGCGCCGGCGCCCTGGTGCTGGCCGCGTTCGGACGCGTCCCGTCCGTCGAGACCCCCTGGGACCCCGACACCTGGACCTTCTACACCGCCCCCGGGGTGGTCCTCGTGGCGGCCGCCTACCTCGCGGTCACCCGCACCCTGCTGTGGTACCTGCACGCCCCGCGCACCGGCGGACTGCCCACCGTGGCCCGCACCGCCCTCGTCAGACAAGGCCTGGTCGCGGTCGCGCTGCTCGGCATCGCACCGCTGGTCTGCGTCGTCGCCGTCGCCAAACCGGTGCTGCTGCCGCTCTTCTCGATCCCGCTCATCGCCCTCGACTCCACCCTGTGGATAGCCAGGGCCCGGGCGGAGGAGCAGCTGCGCGACCCGCTGACCGGGCTCCCCAACCGGCAATGGCTCCTCGAACGGATCTGGACCGCCCTGGACGACGCCGAACGCATCGGCGCCCGGGCCGCCCTGATGCTCATCGACCTCGACCGCTTCCGGTCGGTCAACGACACCCTGGGCCACCTGGCCGGCGACCGGCTGCTCCTGCAGATAGCCGACCGGCTGCAGGCGGCCCTGCCGCGCGGAGCGGAGGCCGCACGGCTCGGCGGTGACGAGTTCGCCGTCTTACTGCCCGTCGCCGACTCCACGACGTCCGCGACCCGGGTCGCCCGCAACCTCGTCGCGGCCCTCAGTTCCCCGCTCGACCTCGACGGGCTCACCCTCGTCCTGGAGGCCAGCGCCGGAGTCGCCGTCTTCCCCGACCACGCCCTGGACGCCGAGGGGCTGCTGCGCCGGGCGGACGTGGCGATGTACCAGGCGAAGCGGGACCGTACCGGCGTCGAGGTCTACGAGTCCAAGCGGGACTCCAACACCCCCGACCGGCTCGGACTGCTGGGCGATCTGCGCCGGGCCCTGGACGCGCACGAGGTCCAGCTGCACTACCAGCCCAAGGTCCGCTTCGACGGACAGGTGGCAGGCCTGGAGGCCCTCGTCCGGTGGGTGCACCCGGAGCGCGGGAAGGTGCCGCCGGACGAGTTCATCGCCATCGCGGAGTCGTCGGGGCTGATGCCGCACCTCACGGAGTACGTCCTGGACACCGCGCTCGCCCAGGTGGCCCGGTGGCGCGCCCAGGGCCTGTACGTGCCCGTCGCGGTCAACGTCTCCCCGCGCGACGTCCACACCCCCGGCTTCGCCGGCTCCGTCGCCGCCCGGCTGGCCCGGCACGGCGTCCCCGCGGGCTCGCTCCAGCTGGAGATCACCGAACACGTGCTCCTGGAGGACCCGCAGCGCGCCGCCGACACCCTCGCGGGGCTGACCGGGCACGGCGTGAAGATGTCGCTGGACGACTTCGGCACGGGCTATTCGTCGCTGGTGCATCTGCGTCGGCTGCCGGTCAGCGAGCTGAAGATCGACCGCTCCTTCGTGGCGCGGCTGGCGATCGACACCGAGGACGCCGAGATCGTGCGGTGCACGGTGGACCTGGCTCACTCGCTGGGCCTCCTCGTGGTCGCCGAGGGCGTCGAGGACGACGAGACCTGGGAGCGGCTGCGGGACCTGGGCTGCGACGCCGTCCAGGGGTGGCTGGTCGCGGCGGCGATGCCGGCCGAGGAGGCCACTGCCTGGCTGCGGGCCCGGGGTGCACGCGGATGGCAGCGCCCGCGGGCGGCCCTGCCGGCGGCTGCCGCCGACGAGTAGCCAGGCGATTTTCGCCCCCACCGCCCCTACCCGTTCCCATCCCCAGGGGCTGCCGCGCCTTCGACCCGGCTCCCAGGGGGCGCCGCCCGCTGGACCCTCGCTCCTCAGACGCCGGAGGGGCTGAATTCACCGACGCCGGCCGGGGGCGAGGAAACCGTTTCACGGGCACAGGGCGCCGCCCCATAGGATTGGCCCCAAACCACACACTCCCACCCAGAGGATCGCTGCATGCCTGGCATCACGCGCGAGGAGGTCGCCCACCTCGCACGGCTGGCGCGTCTGGAGCTGAAGCCCGAAGAGCTCGAGCACTTCGCGGGACAGCTGGACGACATCATCGGCGCGGTCGCACGCGTCAGCGAGGTCGCCGACCAAGACGTACCGCCGACCTCGCACCCGCTCCCGCTGACGAACGTCATGCGGGCGGACGAGGTCCGTCCGTCGCTCACCCCCGAGCAGGCGCTCTCCGGCGCCCCGGCCCAGGAGCAGCAGCGTTTCAAGGTGCCGCAGATCCTGGGGGAGGACTAACCGCCATGACGGACAACGTCAACATCATCAAGCTCACCGCCGCCGAGACCGCCGCGAAGATCGCCTCCGGCGAGCTCACCGCGGTCGAGGTGACCGAGGCCCACCTGGCCCGTATCGAGGCCGTCGACGAGAAGGTGCACGCCTTCCTGCACGTCGACCGCGAGGGCGCGCTGGCCCAGGCCCGTGCCGTCGACGAGAAGCGCGCCAAGGGCGAGAAGCTCGGCCCGCTGGCCGGCGTCCCGCTCGCGCTGAAGGACATCTTCACCACCGAGGGCATCCCGACGACCGTCGGTTCGAAGATCCTCGAGGGCTGGATCCCGCCGTACGACGCCACCGTCACCAAGCGGCTCAAGGCCGCGGACGTCGTCATTCTCGGCAAGACCAACATGGACGAGTTCGCCATGGGGTCCTCCACCGAGAACAGCGCCTACGGCCCGACCGGCAACCCCTGGGACCTCACCAGGATCCCCGGCGGCTCCGGCGGCGGCTCCTCCGCCGCCCTCGCCTCCTTCCAGGCACCCCTCGCCATCGGCACCGACACCGGCGGCTCCATCCGCCAGCCGGCCTCCGTCACCGGCACGGTCGGCGTGAAGCCGACGTACGGGGCCGTGTCCCGCTACGGCATGGTCGCGTTCTCGTCCTCCCTCGACCAGGGCGGGCCCTGCGCCCGTACGGTCCTGGACGCGGCGCTGCTGCACGAGGTCATCGCCGGGCACGACCCGCTCGACTCCACCTCCATCGACGCCCCGGTCCCGCCGGTCGTCGAGGCTGCCCGCAACGGCAGCGTCGAGGGCATGCGCGTCGGCGTCGTCAAGCAGTTCCGCGGCGAGGGCTACCAGGCCGGTGTCATCCAGCGGTTCGACGAGTCCGTCGCGCTGCTGAAGGACCTGGGCGCCGAGATCGTCGAGCTGGACTGTCCGTCCTTCGACCGCGCGCTGTCGGCGTACTACCTGATCGCGCCGTCCGAGTGTTCGTCCAACCTCGCCCGCTTCGACGGCCTGCGCTACGGCCTGCGGGTCGGCGACGACGGCACCCATTCGGCCGAGGAGGTCACCTCCCTCACCCGTGAGGCGGGCTTCGGCCCCGAGGTGAAGCGGCGCATCATGCTCGGCACCTACGCGCTCAGCTCCGGCTACTACGACGCGTACTACGGCAGCGCCCAGAAGGTCCGCACGCTCATCACGCGTGACTTCGAGAAGGCCTTCGAGCAGGTCGACGTCATCGTCTCGCCGACGACGCCCACCACCGCCTTCCCGATCGGCGAGCGTGCCGACGACCCGATGGCGATGTACCTCGCGGACCTGTGCACCATCCCGACCAACCTGGCGGGCAACGCTGCCATGTCGCTGCCCTGCGGTCTCGCCCCGGAGGACAACCTCCCGGTCGGTCTGCAGATCATCGCCCCGGCGCTGAAGGACGACCGTCTTTACAAGGTCGGCGCCGCCGTCGAGGCCGCCTTCGTGGAAAAGTGGGGGCATCCGCTTCTCGAGGAGGCTCCGTCGCTGTGAGCGCACTGACCAAGGCCAAGGGCTTCAAGAAGTCCAGGTCCGGCACGTACCTGTCCATCGCCGGGACCGCGTTCGGCGCGATCGGCGTCGCCAAGCGGCTCAAGAAGGCCCGCGCCGACAAGGACACCCTGGTCCTCATCGACGCCACCGTGTCCGCCGTCGCCATCGTCACCGGCCTCGCCATCCTCTACCGCGAGCTGAAGCGGCTGGGCGACGACGACGTCCTGCTGGGCTGAGAGGGAAGTTTCACCGTGACCACCACGACCGACCTGGAGTCGTACGAGGACGCACTCGCGTCGTACGACCCCGTCATGGGCCTCGAGGTCCATGTCGAACTCGGCACCAAGACCAAGATGTTCTGCGGCTGTTCGACCGAACTCGGTCAGGACGCCAACACGCAGACCTGCCCCGTCTGCCTCGGCCTGCCCGGCGCGCTCCCGGTCGTCAACGCGACCGGAGTCGAGTCGGCGATCAGGATCGGCCTCGCGCTGAACTGCGAGATCGCCGAGTGGTGCCGCTTCGCCCGGAAGAACTACTTCTATCCGGACATGCCGAAGAACTTCCAGACCTCCCAGTACGACGAGCCGATCGCCTTCAACGGCTACCTCGACGTCCAGCTGGAGGACGGCGAGACCTTCCGTGTGGAGATCGAGCGCGCCCACATGGAGGAGGACACCGGCAAGTCGCTGCACGTCGGCGGTGCCACCGGCCGCATCCACGGCGCGTCCCACTCGCTGCTGGACTACAACCGGGCCGGCATCCCCCTCATCGAGATCGTCACCAAGCCGATCGAGGGCGCCGGCGAGCGTGCTCCCGAGGTCGCGAAGGCGTACGTCGCCGAGCTGCGCGAGCTCATCAAGGCGCTCGGTGTCTCCGAGGCCCGTATGGAGCAGGGTCAGATGCGCTGCGACGTGAACCTGTCGCTGCGCCCGCACGGCCGCGAGAAGTTCGGCACCCGCAGCGAGACCAAGAACGTCAACTCGCTGCGTTCCGTGGAGCGAGCCGCCCGCTTCGAGATCCAGCGGCATGCCGCCGTACTCAACAGCGGCGCGACGATCATCCAGGAGACCCGGCACTTCCACGAGGACACCGGGTCGACGACCTCGGGCCGCGTGAAGGAAGAGGCTGAGGACTACCGGTACTTCCCCGAGCCGGACCTCGTTCCGGTGGCCCCCTCGCGCGAGTGGGTCGAGGAGATCCGCGCCGGTCTGCCCGAGCTGCCGCTGGCCCGCCGCAACCGCCTCGTCGCGGAGTGGGGCATCTCGGCGCTCGACATGCAGGCGATCCTCAACGCCGGTGCGCTGGACCCGATCGTCGCCACGATCGACGCCGGTGCCGACGCGGCCTCCGCCCGCAAGTGGTGGATGGGCGAACTCGCCCGCAGCGCCAACGAGTCGGGCACGTCGCTGGACGAGCTGGCCATCACCCCGGCGCAGGTCGCCCGGGTCACCGAGCTCGTCGCCAAGGGTGACCTCAACGACAAGCTGGCCCGCCAGGTCATCGAAGGCGTCCTCGCGGGCGAAGGCACCCCGGACGAGGTCGTCGACAAGCGCGGTCTGAAGGTCGTCTCCGACGAGGGTGCGCTGACCACCGCCGTCGAGGAGGCCATCGCCGGCAACCCGGGCATCGCCGACAAGATCCGCGGCGGCAAGGTCGCCGCCGCCGGCGCCCTGGTCGGCGCGGTCATGAAGGCGACCCGCGGTCAGGCCGACGCGGCCCGCGTCAAGGAACTGATCCTGGAGAAGCTGGGCGTCAGCGAGGGCTGAGGCAGTCGTGGGCAGGGCCCCGGAGGCATGACCTCCGGGGCCCCGCTGTCACTTACGGCGTCCCACGACCCGCGCGAAACCGAGCACATGCTCGACGTCGGCGTGCATCAGGTCGACCGACCAGCGCGCCATGTCCGCCATGAACTCGCTGGAGCTCTCCTCGGCGCACACCTCGCTCCACAGCAGCCAGTCGCGCCAGCCGTCCTCCAGCCAGTCGGCAGTCTCGACCGTCACGGCCCCGCTGCGCGTCCACAGCCTCCGCCACCAGGCGGGGGAGTGGAACGCCCAGAACCCGGGGTCCTTCTCCCAGTACTCCTTCAGATGCGCCGGAGGGTCGTCGCCCTCCAGTTCCTCCCGAAGTGCCGGTACGACGATCCCGATCCGCCCGCCCGGCTTCAACAGCCGCGCCAGCGTGGGCAGATACAGGTCGTTCGTGCCGAAGTACTGATACGCGTCGACGGAGACGATCGCGTCGAACGTGCCCTCGCCGAACGGCAGGTCGTGCGCCTCGGCGTACACCGGCAGCACACGGTCGCCGACACCCGCCTCGGCGACGCGTACGGCGTTCTCGTCGGCCTTGACCCACAGGTCGGCGGCGGTGACCTGAACGTCGTACTCCTTGGCGAGGAACACGGAGGTCATGGCGCGGCCGCAGCCCAGGTCGAGGACGCGGGCGCCGGGGCGCAGCCGGTCGAGACCCAGCGCGGGCGCCAGCCACTCCAGCAGCCACAGCGCGTTCGGGCCCATCTGGTTCTCGATGACCCAGCGGACGTCGTAGCCGTTGCTGCGCGGACAGCGGCTCTGGGTCAGCCGCTGGACGAGGTCCTCACTCGAGGCACTCGGGGTGATGTCTGACATCGGTGAACGGGCTCCTTGAGTCCTTCGTAGGGAAGAGAGATGCGTAGGAGCTCGGTCGGACCTTCAAAAAATCAACCTGCTTCGGTCGGCGGCGGGAAGCCGGAGACGGCGGACGGCGGGACCGTAGCAGGGGGCGAGGCCGTTCGGCACCCGGTTTCTCAGGGGGACGCGCTACGCTCGCCCGCCATGAACGGACGCGGTGATTCCGAGATACCGGAGGAGTACGCGGACCCGGCCGAGGACGCGCGGCGGGCCCGCTGGACGGCTCTTGCCACCGGGGCGGTGCTGACGCTCGCGGGCATGGCGGCCTCGGCGCTCCGCTTCACGGGATCCGGTCCGGCGCTCGTCCCGGCGGCCTACGCCACCGGGGCCGCGGTCTGCGCACTCGCGTCGGTGCTGGGCTCCCGGGGACGCACCCGCAGGGCGCTGTGGCTGCTGATCGTCGGCGTGATGGTGATGGCGCTGGGCGACCAGTTCGACTGAGGTGACAGAGCGGCCGTTACTGTCCTGTGATCTGCCTCCCACTCCTGTGAATAAACGCACGAATGCGGTAAACGATCATTTCTGGCTGCAAGAGTGGTCTCCGCATTGCTCATGCGTTCTTTGCGGGCTGTTCATCTCATCGACGACTGTTCCCGGTCAAAGATCCATAAATCCCCCCGGGAGCACGTTTCGTGGCAGCCCTCGCACGCTGGTGTGTCCAGCGCCGCCTCGTCGCCGTTCTGCTGTGGCTCCTCGCCTTCGGCGGGGTGACCGCGGCCGCCGTGGCCACCGGCTCGGCGTACTCGAACGACTACGAGGTCCCCGGCACCGAGTCGGGCCGCGCCACCCAGCTGCTGCGGGAAGGCTTCCCGCAGCTCGGCGGGGACAGCGACACCGTCGTCTGGCACACCACGTCCGGCACGGTCCGTGCCTCCGCCGTCGAACAGACCATGACCCGGACCCTCGACGAGATCGCCGATCTGCCCGGAGTGGCAGCCGTCGTCAGTCCGTACGACGAGCAGGGCGCCACCCAGATCAGTGAGAACGGTCGAACCGCGTACGCCACGGTCACCTTCGAGGACCGGGCCGAGGACATCGACGCGGGCCAGGCGCAGGCCGTCGTCGACGCCGCCGAGAAGGCAGGCAGTGACGGGCTCCAGGTGGAACTGGGCGGCAGCGCCATCGCCCTCACCGAGTCCTCGGGCGGACATCTCGCCGAGGCCGTCGGCGTGCTCGTCGCCGCGCTCGTGCTGTTCCTCGCCTTCGGCTCGCTCGCCGCCTCACTGCTGCCCATCGCCACCGCGCTGGTCAGCGTCGGCACGGCCTACGCCGGGATCGTGCTGCTCGGGCACGCCATGACCGTCGCCGACTTCGCGCCCATGCTCGGCATGCTGATCGGGCTCGGCGTCGGCATCGACTACGCCCTGTTCATCGTGACCAGGCACCGGCGCGGACTGAAACGCGGACTGGGCGTCGCCGAGTCCATCACCAACGCCGTCGCGACCACCGGACGGGCCGTCGTCTTCGCGGGTGCCACGGTTTGCATCGCCCTGCTGGGCATGCTGATCCTCCGGCTCAGCTTCCTCAACGGCGTCGCGATAGCCGCCTCGCTCACCGTCGTCCTCACCGTCGCGGCCTCCGTCACCCTGCTGCCCGCCCTGCTCTCCTTCATCGGCATGCGCGCCCTGAGCCGCCGCGAGCGACGCCACCTGGACCAGCACGGGCCCCAGCCCGAGCTGCCGACCGGGCTCGCCGCGCGCTGGTCGGCGTTCGTCGAACGCCACCCCAAGCTGCTCGGCGCGGTCGCCCTCGCCGTCATGACCGTCCTGGCCCTGCCCACGCTGGGACTGCACCTCGGCACCTCCGACCAGGGCAACAACCCGCAGGCGTCCACCACCCGCCAGGCCTACGACCTGCTCGCCGCCGGCTTCGGCCCCGGCGTCAACGGCCCGCTGACCCTGGTGACCCACGTCGACGGCGCCGAGGACAAGCTCCTCCTCGACAACCTCGACGCCACCATCCGCACCACCGAGGGCGTCGCCTCGGCGACGCCGGTGACCTACGACGCGGGCGGGGACACCGGGTACTTCACGATCGTCCCCGAGTCGTCCCCGCAGTCCCAGAAGACCAGCGACCTCGTCGACCGGCTGCGCACCGAGGTGCTGCCGCGCGCCGAGACCGGCACCTCGCTCGACATCCAGGTCGGCGGCGTGACGGCGTCGTACGACGACTTCGCCGAGGTGATCGTCGGCAAGCTGCCCCTGTTCGTCGGCGTCGTCATCGGCCTGGGCTGTCTGCTGCTCCTGCTCGCCTTCAGGTCCGTCGGCATCCCGCTGAAGGCGGCCGCGATGAACGTCGCCGCGGTCGCCGCCGCCTTCGGGATCGTCGTCGCGATCTTCCAGTGGGGCTGGGGGAGCGAGTTCCTGGGCCTCGGCCGGGCGGGACCGATCGAGCCCTTCCTGCCGGTGATCATGGTGTCCGTCCTCTTCGGGCTCTCCATGGACTACCAGGTCTTCCTGGTCAGCCGGATGTACGAGGAGTGGCTGGAGACCGGTGACAACCGGCGGGCCGTCCGCGTCGGCCTCGCCGAGACCAGCCGGGTGATCAACTCCGCCGCGGTCATCATGATCTCGGTCTTCCTCGCCTTCGTCCTCAGCGGCGACCGCGTGATCGCCATGTTCGGCATCGCCCTCGCCGCCGCCGTCGCCCTCGACGCGTTCGTCCTGCGCACCCTGCTCGTCCCCGCCCTCATGCATCTGCTGGGCGGCGCCAACTGGTGGCTGCCGGGCTGGCTGGACCGCCGGATGCCCCGCATCAGCATCGAGCCGCCCGAGTGCCGGGCCGCCCATGCGAGGCTGGACGGCGTCGTGGCGGAGCTGGAGAAGGAGCGGGACATCGATGTACGCGATATCGCTGGGTGACGGCGCCGAACTGCGTCCGCTGGAGCCGTGGCACGCGGAGGAGTTCCTGGCGAACCTGGACCGCGGCAGGGAGTTCATCGGGGAGTTCATCCCCTTCGGCTCCCACGTGGTGGACGTGGAGTCCGCGCGCGAGACGCTCCAGCGCTACGCCCGGATGCGCGCCGACGACACCGGCGGCTACCACGGCATCTGGCTCGACGGAAAACTCGTCGGCGGAGTGCTCACCCTCAACTTCGACGCCGCTCAGGGCAACGCCGAGGTCGGCTGCTGGCTGGAGCCCGCCGCCACCGGGCGCGGGCTGATCACCCGGGCGATGCGGGTGCTCATCGACTGGGTGATCGAGGAGCGCGGCATCCACCGCGTCGAATGGATCGCTGCCGCCGGCAACACCAACAGCCTCAATGTCGCCCGGCGGCTGGGGATGACCCGCGACGGCGTCCACCGGCAGGCGCACCTCTATGGCGGGGTGCGGCACGATCTCGAGGTTTGGTCGGTGCTGGCGCCCGAGTGGCGTGAGGCACGCGCGCGTGCCGCTCACAGCGATCATTAAGAAACCTCTCAGACTGCGTCCGTACGGTGCGAGGTATGGGAACCAAGACTGTTGACGAGACCGGGGCCGACACCGGCCCCGAGGCCAGGACCGACGAGGAGAAGGTGGACGTCACGAAGAGCGACGCCGTGGGCGCCGACGAGGTGACCGAGGTCGACGACGCCGAGGACGGCGACGAGGCCGAGCTCCTCGAGGGCCTCGGCGAGGACGAGAAGGAGGGCCCGTCCGGCGTCGGCCAGGGTGCGGCCGCCGTCGTGTCCGCCGGGCTCGGTCTCGTCTCCCTCACCGGTGGCTGGATCGGTACGGTCGCCGCCGCCCGCGAGACCCTCGTGGGTCAGCTGGAGACGGCGTCGACCGCGACCGTCGCCACGCAGGTCAAGGAGGTCTACGGCGACGCCTGGCAGACCTCCGCCCTGTGGGCCGGCTTCTTCGCGCTCGCCGCGCTGATCGTGGGCGTCTTCGTGCTGGCCCGGCCCGCCTTCGGGGCGCCCGGCAAGCCGCAGGCCCCGTGGATCAAGTCGGTCGGCTGGGCGGGTGTCTCGCTCGGTGTCATCGGCCTGCTCCTGGCCGTCCTCAAGTACACCGACGTCCTGCTCGGACTGCCGTCCACGAGCTGAATCACCGCAGGTCACCAAGGGGTCTTAGGTCGAGCGTAAGCACCTTACGCAGCGCCTGAGGCCCCTTAGGCACGTCTAAGGCCCCTACCGTGGCCGAAGATGCGGAACTCTCCCGATGTGGCGGACCCGCCTTGGAGACGAAGGTAAAGGCATCGCAGAAAGCGAAGCACGAAACCGACTCTCCCAAGGGGACACCATGTACGAGTACGAGCTCTCCCAGCTGCGTTCCGCCGACCTGCGCCGTCAGGCCCAGCAGGAGCGGCTGGCCCGCGAGGCGGTCCGCGGACGCCGCGCCGCCCGCCGCGAGGCAGCCGGCCACGAGACCGAGGGCGAGGTGCATACCGGGCTCTCCCGCCGACTCCGCTTCCTGCGCACCGCGTGACCACGGGGGAGGGGGACGGCCGCCCGCCGACCGAGGCGGCGGCCGCCCCCCTGAACGCCGGGGCGCCGGCGGACCCCAGGAGGGAGGCGGCGGGCACGCTCCCCGCGAAAACCGGTGCCGCGCTGTCGGACCCCCGTGCGATGCTCGGGCCCGTGGAGACCAGGTCCGTCAGTCCCGTGTTCGTCGGTCGCGCCGATGAACTGACCCACTTGAACGAGGCGCTCGCCCGTGCCGCCGCGGGCGAGCCACAGGCGTTGCTGATCGGCGGCGAGGCCGGAGTCGGCAAGACCCGGCTCGTCGAGGAGTTCGCCACCGCGGCCGGCGGACAGGGCACGGTCGTCGCGCTCGGCGGCTGCGTCGAGATCGGCGCCGACGGGCTGCCCTTCGCCCCGTTCTCCACCGCCCTGCGCGCTCTGCGCCGCGAACTGCCGGACGAGATGGCCGCCGCGGCCGCGGGCCAGGAGGAGGAACTCGCCCGGCTCCTGCCCGAACTGGGCGAAGCCCCCTCGGGACGCCACGACGAGCAGAGCATGGCCCGCCTCTTCGAACTCACCGCCCGCGTGCTGGAGCGCGTCGCCGCCGACCGCACGGTCGTCGTCGCCCTCGAAGACCTGCACTGGGCCGACGCCTCCACCCGCCACCTCCTCGCCTACCTCTTCCGCACCCTGCGCACCGGCCGCCTCGTCGTCCTCGCCACCTACCGCGCCGACGACATCCACCGCCGCCACCCGCTGCGCCCCCTGCTCGCCGAACTCGACCGGCTGCGCACCGTCCGCCGCCTCGAACTCGGCCGCTTCAACCGCACCGAGGTCGGCCGCCAGATCGCCGGCATCCTCGCCTCCGAACCCGACCCGGCCACCGTCGACGACATCTTCGAACGCTCCGACGGCAACGCCTTCTTCGTCGAGGAACTCGCCGTCGCCGCCCACGAGGGCTGCTGTGCCGGCCTCACCGACTCACTGCGCGACCTGCTCCTGGTCCGGGTCGAGGGACTGCCCGAGAGCACCCAGCGGGTCGCCCGGGTCGTCGCCGAGGGCGGCTCCACCGTCGAGTACCGGCTGCTCGCCGCCGTCGCCGGGCTCGCCGAGGACGACCTCATCGAGGCACTGCGGGCCGCCGTGAACGCCAACATCCTCAGCGCCGCACCCGACGGCGACGGCTACCGCTTCCGCCACTCCCTGGTCCGCGAGGCCGTCAGCGACGACCTGCTGCCCGGCGAGCGCTCCCGCCTCAACCGCCGCTACGCCGAGGCCCTGGAGGCCGACCCGACGCTCGTGCCGGCCGACGGCCGCGTCATGCGCCTGGCCAGCTACTGGTACCACGCCCACGACGCGGCCAAGGCCCTGCCCGCCGTCCTGGACGCCTCCGTCACCGCCCGCCGCCGGCACGCCTACTCCGAACAACTGCGGCTCCTGGAACGCGCGATGGAGCTCTGGGACACCGCCCCCGAGAACGTACGGGCCGCCTTGCGACCCGTCGACTACGCCGAGGTCTACCCCGCCTGCGGCTGCGACCCGGCCACCACCCCGCTGCGCTATCTCGACCTGATGGCCGAGGCCGCCGTGGCCGGCCGGCTCTGCGGGGAACGGGAACGCGCCCTGAAGATCACCAAGCGGGCGCTGCACCTCCTGGAGGAGGAGGGCGACCCGCTGCGCAGCGCCTGGTTCTGGGTACAGCGCTCCCGGCTGATCTCGGCGCTGTCCCGGGGCGACGGCTGGCAGGAACTGGCCACCGCCCAGGAGCTGGTACGCGGCCTGCCGCCCTCCGAGGTGCACGCCGAGGTCCTCGCCAGCGTCGCCAACTGGTCCATGGTGCACGTCCCCGGCCCCGACGCCTTCTCCGCCGCCGAACGCGCCGTGGAGTACGCAGGCATGCTCGGCGTCCACGAGATCGAGATGAACGCCCGGCTCACCCTCGGCAGCCTCAAGGTCCACGCCGGTGACATCGAGACGGGACTAGGCGAGATGCTGGAGGTCAAGCGCGAGACCGTCGAGCACGGCCTCTCCGCCGTCGCGGCCCGCGTCTATGTGAACCTGCCGGACGCCCTCGAAGCCGTCGGACGCTCCGCCGACGCCGTGCCCATCCTGGAAGAAGGGCTCGCCTACACCCGGCGGTTCGGCCTCCCGGACAGCGAGGCCTGGGCCTGGGGCAACCTCGCCGAATCCCTCTGCAGCCTGGGCCGCTGGGACGAGGCCGCCGAAGCCTCCGTCAACGCCGGACGCATCGGGCAGAGCGCCAAGCCCCGCGGCTTCCACGCCCTCCTGCGCGCCGAACTCGCCCTCGCCCGCGGAGACCTGGCCGAGTCCCGCCACCAACTGGCCGCCTCCCGAAGTCACTTCGGCAACCACGACCGGCCGCCCCAGAACGAGATCCCCCTCGCCCGCATCGCCATCGGCGTCGCCGCCGGCGAGGGCCGCCTCCTGGACGCCCGCGCCGAACTCGAACGCGCCATGGACACCGGCTTCCCGCCCGACACCCAGCGCTACGCCTGGCCCCTCCTGCGGACCGCAGCCGCCATGGAGGCCGACGCCCTCGGTCTGCCCGCCGCCGACCCCGGCCGCGCCGAACTCCTCGAACGCATCCGCACGGCCGCCAAGCCCCTGGCCACCAACGTCCCCGTCTGGCAGGCCCACGAACGCTGGGTCCGCGCGGAGCTCCTGCGCGCCGAGGGCGCGAGCGACCCCGACGACTGGTCGGAGGTGACCGCCGCCTTCGAGCGCCTGGACCGCCCCTACGACCTCGCGCGCGTCCGCCACCGTCTCGCCGAGGCCCTCCTGGCCACCGGCGGCGAGGACGGACGCGACCGCGCCACGGAGCTGCTGCGCCTCGCCCACGCCGTCGCCCGCCACCTCGGTGCCCGTCCCCTGGCCGACGCCGTCACCCAGCTCGCCCAGCGCGCCCGCCTCCCCATGGCCCGCGCCCCGAAGCGGTCCCAGGCCCCGACGGCCGATTCCCTCGGCCTCACCGGCCGGGAACGCGACGTGCTGCGCCTGGTCTCCGCCGGCCGCAGCAACCGTCAGATAGCCGAGGAGCTGTTCATCTCCCCGAAGACGGCCAGCGTCCATGTCTCGAACATCCTGGCCAAGCTCGGCGTCTCGGGCAGGGGCGAGGCCGCGGCCGTGGCACACCGGCTGGGGCTGTTCCCGGCCGAGCCGCTCACCGGCCGGACGGCGGGATGAGGCCCCGCGGGAACGGGGCCACAGGCTCACCCTTCGGACGAACGGCGTCAGGCTTACGCTGTAAAGGACGTCGGCCCAGGGAGGTCCCGTGTTCAACGCCTTCGAGGAACTGTTCGCACCCGGTCGAAAACACACCCAGGACGAAGAGAACCGGCTGGCACTGACACGGGAGGACATCGGAGACAACGACCCCGGACGCGGGCCGATAGACCTCGCGTCCGGCAAGGTCGTCGTACGGCGGCCGACGTCGGACGAGGACGAGTCCGCCCAGGACTGACGGCCTGGCTCAGCTCACCTGTACCTGCAAGATCCGGTCGTCCCCCTCCTTCGGGTCGCCCCTCCCGTCCGTGTTGCTGGTGACCAGCCACAGCTTGTCGCCGCCCGCCGACACCACCGTGCGCAGCCGGCCGTACTCACCCTCCAGGAACGCCTGCGGGTCCGCCGAGGCCTCCGTGCCCTTCAGCGGGATGCGCCACAGGCGCTGGCCCTTCAGCCCCGCCATCCATATCGAGCCCTCGGCGTAGGCGATACCGCTGGGGGAGGCGTCATCCGTGGCCCACTGGGCTATGGGGTCGCGGAAGTCGCCCTCGTCGGACTTGCCCTCCGTCTCCGGCCAGCCGTAGTTGCCGCCCGGCTCGATCGCGTTCAGCTCGTCCCAGGTGTCCTGGCCGAACTCCGAGGCGAACAGACGCTGCTTGGTGTCCCAGGCCAGGCCCTGCACATTGCGGTGGCCGAGCGAGTACACGGGGGAGTCGGGGAACGGGTTGCCCGGGGCCGGATCGCCCTCCGGCGTCAGCCGCAGGATCTTGCCGCCCAGGGACTTCTTGTCCTGGGACAGACCGGTGTTGCCGCTCTCGCCCGTGCCCGCGTACAGCATCTTGTCCGGGCCGAAGGCGATCCGGCCGCCGTTGTGGATATAGCCCTTGGGGATGCCCCTGAAGACGGTGTCCGGAGCGCCCAGCTGCTCGCCGGACGGCTTCCCCTCCTCGTACAGCATGCGGACGACGCGGTTGTCCGAGGCCGAGGTGAAGTAGGCGTAGACCATGTGGTCCGAGGCGTAGTCCGGTGACAGCGCGAGGCCCATGAGCCCGCCCTCACCGGCGGGGGAGACCCCCGGCACCTCGCCCAGCTCGGTCTTCTTGCCGGTCTCCCCGTCGACGCGGGTGATCGTCGCCTCGTCCCGGGAGGAGACCAGCAGGTCGCCGTCGGGCAGCGGGGCCAGGCCCCAAGGGGTGTCCAGCCCGGTGGCGGCCGTGCGGAGCACCTTCACCGAGCCCTTCGCGGGAGGTGTCTCCTCGGCGGCCTGCCGGCTGGGGGCGGCCTCCGACGTCGTACTGCTGCTCGGTGTCGTACCACCGCCCGATGCCCCGCCACCGCCGTCGTCGGAGGAACATCCGGCCGTCACCAGGAGCGCGGTTGCGGCCAACACGGCCGACACTGCTCGTCGTTGCACGATCTCGGTCCCTTCGACGCGGTGGCTTCTACTGTTCTTACACCGCTCGGGCCTCACAGGTTCCCGATCTCCGGGACCCGAACCGCGACGGGCCGCTCCGCCGCCGGATCCCGTCAGTCCCAGGATCCCCGCGCCCTGGGCAATGCCGCCACCTCCGCCAGGTCCTGCGCGGACAGCCGCAGCCCGGCCGCCGCCGCGTTCTCCGTCACCCAGCGCTCCTGCTTGGCGCCCGGGACCGGGACCACATGGCGGCCCCGGGACAGCACCCACGCCAAGGCCACCTGGGCCGGTGTGACGGCGTCGCCGTGGCGGGCGGCGATGCGGCGCAGGCCGACGACGATCGGCTGGTTGGCGGCCATCATCTCCGCCGTGAAGCGGGGGTGGCGGGCCCGGACGTCGTCCGGTTCGAAGCCCTCGCCCGGGGTCAGCGTGCCGGTGAGGAAACCGTTGCCCAGCGGCATCGCCGCCAGGAAGCCGACCCCGCGGGTCTCGCACCACGGCAGCAGAGACTCCAGGGCCTCCGGCGACCACACCGACAGCTCCGCCTCCACCGCGCTCACCGGGAAGACCTGCTGGACGCGCTGCAGCTGGCGGATCGTCGCGTCGTGCAGACGGGCCCCGGACCGGCGGCCACCGCGCGCGCCCACCGCGCACAGCCCCAGCGACCGTACCTTCCCGGCCTGGACCAGCTCCGCCATCGCACCCCAGGTCTCCTCGACCGGGACCTCGGGGTCGGCGCGGTGCAGCTGGTACAGGTCGATCACGTCCGTCTGCAGCCGCCGCAGCGACGCGTCGCACGCCCGCTTCACATAACCGGGCCGGCCGTTGGCCACGATGTGCTGCTCGCCGACCAGCAGCCCCACCTTCGTCGACACGAAGGCCTCACCGCGCCGCTCCTTCAACACCCGCCCCACCAACAGCTCATTGGTGAACGGGCCGTACATGTCGGCCGTGTCCAGCAGCGTCGAGCCCAGGTCCAGCGCCCGGTGCACGGCCCTGAACGACTCCTCGCCCCGCTGCCGCGACCCGCTGTAGGCCCAGCTCATCGGCATGCAACCGAGTCCGACACCCCCCACCGCGAGCGCCGCCGCCCCGATCGTCCTGCGCTCCACCTGCTCGTGACCCTCCCTCTTCCGGCACCCCACAACCTAACCTCTGCACCCCACGCACCTGACATAGCCTCGGACCATGACCGCTGACGTGTGGCTCCCCATCCCGCCGGAAGAGATCGCAGGGCTCCCGGAAGGGCCCCACTACCTTTTCTGGGACGGGGGTGAGGACGGGCGGCAGAAGTTCCCCGGGGACCCGGCCGACTGCGCCGTGTACGTCGTGCCGTACATGAAGCGGCAGCCCGTGAAGGTCCGCCCGCTGAAGGAGATGCGCAACCTGCGGCTCGTCCAGACGCTCACGGCGGGCGTCGACGACGTCCTGGCGCAACTGGACGACATCGTGCCCGGCGTGGAGCTGTGCAACGCGCGCGGTGTGCACGAGGCGAGCACCGCCGAGCTCGCCCTGACGCTCACGCTGGCCTCGCTGCGCGGCATCCCCGGCTTCGTCCGCGCCCAGCAACAGGAGCACTGGCAGGGCGACTTCCACCCGGCGCTCGCCGACAAGTCGGTGCTCATCGTCGGCTACGGCTCCATCGGCTCCGCCATCGAGGACCGGCTCGTACCGTTCGAGGTCGCGCGGGTGGCGCGCGTCGCGCGCTCCGCACGCACCACGGAGCGCGGACCGGTGCACCCACTCGCGGAACTGCCCGCCCTGCTGCCGGAGGCGGACGTCGTCATCCTCTCCACGCCGCTCAACGACACCACGCGAGGTCTGGTGAACTCCGGGTTCCTGGCCCGGATGAAGGACGGCGCCCTCCTGGTGAACGTCGCGCGCGGTGGCGTCGTCGACACCAAGGCCCTGCTCGCCGAACTGGAGAGCGGCCGGATCACCGCGGCCCTGGACGTCGTCGACCCCGAACCGCTGCCCGCGGGGCACCCGTTGTGGCAGGCGCCCGGCGTGCTCATCAGTCCCCACGTGGGCGGACCGACATCCGCCTTCCTGCCGCGCGCCAAGCGGCTGCTGGTGGACCAGTTGGGGCGTTTCGTGAACCGGGAGCCGCTGCGCAACGTGATCCTTACGACGGGCCCCACAAGCGCTGAGAGCCGCGGAGCAACAAGCGCGTAATCCGTTTCCGGTACCCTCCGCAACCCCCCGGACGCGGTCCGTGCTCGCATCCCCGCTGGTCGTCACGGAGCGTAGAGGAACTATGTCCCTGAGTGACGAGACTGGTGTATCGTCCCGACAGGGGCTGCGCCACGGACAGTTCGGCGCTGGGGATGGACATTGCAGACTGTGAGGGGGGCGACGGGCGATGCACGGCCTATGGACGAACGATCCGACGCGGCGAAGCCGCCGACGACGACCCTGGCGCACGGCCGCGCGCAGACGCGGTCACCACGGCAGCCACCCCTGCCGTCACAGCCATCACCAGCGCAGGCACAGCAGCCGCAGGAGGCATGCGCATCCAGCGACCCCGGACTCCCGGGACCCGGGAGCGGCGCGGACCAGGAGGGTCCGGTGAGTTCGCCGCCGCCTCCCACGACCACCCTCAACGGAGCGCTGCGGGCACAGCCTTCGCCGGGGGCGCGGCTGCCCCGGCCGCCGGCCTCCGGTAGCCGGACGAGCATGGTCCATCAACTCCTGCTGGCCCTGGTGTGCGCGGGATACGCCGTCGGTTCCGCGCTCGGCTGGGGCTCCCAGGAAGTCGCGCTGATCATGGGCGACTTCGGGCTGAGCGCCGCGGCGGCCATCGCCGCCGTCTCCTGCGTCGTCTGCGCCCGTAACCGGCGCGTCCGCTTTCGACTCGCCTGGATACTGTTCGCCGTCTCCTCGGCCATGGCGTCCCTGGGCAACCTGGTCTGGGGGTGGTACGAGGTCGTTCTGCAACGCCCCGTGCCCACCCCCAGCTACGCCGACGGGTTCTTCCTGTGCTTCGCGCCGCCCGCCATCGTGGGCCTGCTGGTCCTCGCCAAACGGCCGGTGACGAAGGCCGGTTGGGTCTGCCTCGGCCTGGACGCCTGGCTGATCGGCGGCTCGCTGCTCACGCTCTCGTGGAGCCTGGCCCTCGCCCAGGCGGCGCGGTCCGACGGGTCGAGCGTGTCGCAGACCGCGCTGTCGCTCGCCTACCCGCTGTTGGACATCGCCCTGGTCAGCATGGCGCTCGCGCTGCACTTCCGGCGCTCGGCGGTGAACCGTACGGCGGTGAACACCGCCATCGGCGCACTCGCCCTGACCGTCATGTGCGACGCCCTGTTCACCTCGCCGCTGGTCCAGAACGCCTACCGCTCCGGCCAGTTGCTGGACGCGGGCTGGTTCGCGGGCTCGCTGCTGCTGGCCTACGCGCCCTGGGCCGCATCCCGCCAGGGGCAGCCGGGCACCGAAGGGCAGGACGGCGCGGGGCACACGCGCGTGGTCCACGAGCATCTGCCGGGACAGCGCGGCGGCGTCCACCACCACGCACCCCCGCAGGGAGGTGAGCACAGCCGGTATCCGGCCGCGGGTCCCATCGTCGGCTCCCTGTCCGCGCTCACGCCGTATCTCGCCGCCGCCGTCTGCACGCTGGGCATCCTCTACAACGTCCTCGACGGCCACAGCGTCGACCGCGTGGTGCTCCTCACCGGCGGCACCGTCGTGCTCGCCCTCGTGGTGCGCCAGGGCATCATGCTGCTCGACAACATCACCCTCACCCAGGAACTGGCGCAGAAGGAGAACCACTTCCGCTCCCTGGTGCAGGGCTCCAGCGACGTCATCATGATCGCCGCGCCCAACGGGATCCTCCGCTACGTCTCCCCGGCCGCCGCCGGTGTCTACGGCTGCCCCGCGGAGGACCTCGTGGGCACCGAGCTGGCCAATCTCATTCACCCGGAGGATCTGGGCTGCGTGGTGCACGAGGTGCGCCGCTTCCTCGCCGCCCACCCTCGCGATGAACCCACCACGCGCATCGAGTGCCGTTTCCGGTCCGGCGACGGAGGCTGGCTCAATGTCGAGTCCACCGTCAACCGTCACCACGGCGGCCTCATCTTCAACAGCCGGGACGTGACCGAAAGAGTGCGCCTGCAGGCGCAGCTCCAGCACAACGCCGAGCACGACCCGCTCACCGACCTGCCCAACCGCGCCCTGTTCACCAAGCGCGTCCAGCACGCGCTCTCCGGCCGCCGCGCCTCCGACCGCGGCACCGCCGTCCTGTTCATCGACCTCGACGGCTTCAAGGCCGTCAACGACACGATCGGGCACCAGGCCGGGGACGAGCTGCTCGTCCAGGCCGCCCGCAGACTCCAGGACGCGGTCCGGCACGGCGACACCGCGTCCAGGCTCGGCGGCGACGAGTTCGCGGCCCTGATCGTCGGGGACGGCACCCGTGACCGCAGCGCTCGCGAGCGGCACATCCTGGACCTCGCCGATCGCCTGCGGATCACGCTCTCGCAGCCCTACCTCATCGACGGCAACGATGTCCGCGTCGCCGCCTCCATCGGCGTCGCGTTCTCCGAGCCGGGCCTCGGCGCGGGCGAGATCCTGCGCAACGCCGACCTGGCCATGTATCGCGCCAAGTCGGCCGGAAAGGGACGCGTCGAGCTGTACGCGCCCCAGATGCAGCAGGACGTCGTACGCAAGGCGGAGCTGGCCACGCGCCTGCGTGCCGCGCTGCACGACGGCGAGTTCGCGCTGCTGCATCAGCCCGTGGTCTGTCTGGAGGACGGCCGGATCACCTCGGTCGCCGCCCAGGCGCGCTGGCGCTCCTCGCAGGGGGTGCTCTTCACGCCGGCCGAGTTCCTCAGAGTCGCCGAGGACAGCGACAAGACCGCCGAACTGGGCCGCTGGATGCTGGAGGAGGCCGTCGAGCAGGCCGCCGAGCGTGCCGCGACCGGGCTGACCATGCCGGTGGCCGTCCGGATGAACGCCCGCCGACTGCTGGACCGCTCCCTGCCGCTCGGCTCGATCGAGGCTCTGCTGACCCGGCACGGGCTGCCGTCCGGGTCCCTGGTGATCGAGCTGTCCGAGACCGACCCCCGGGTCTCCCTCGACGAGCTGGAACGCCGTCTCGGCGCCCTGCGCAGGCTCGGTGTCCGGATCGCCCTGGACGGCTTCGGGAGCGGGTACGCGGCGATCACGGCACTGCGCAGACTCCCCGTCGACGTGCTCAAACTCGACCGCAGTCTGGTCGAGGGGGTCGTGGAGTCCGCGCGGCTGCACAAGATCACCAGTGGGTTGCTCAGGATCGCCGGGGATCTCGGGCTGCAGTCCGTGGCCGACGGCGTGGATCTGCCCGAGCAGGTCGTGGCGCTGCGCGCGATGGGGTGCACACACGGACAGGGAATGGCTTTTTCCGGTCCGTTGGACGAGTACCGGCTGCGCCGGGCGCTCGGTTCCGGCCATTATCCGGTTCCGCACGGACCGGCGGAGCCCGCGTTCGCGGGAGGCGGTGCGGGGGTGTACACAAGTGGTGTGCCCGCTGTTCTCGGAGGCGGAAGTGCCCTTCGCTCACATAATGAGACTCCCGTCCCACCCGCTTGACACTGGGTGTGCGCCGGGGGGAGGGTCTGTGCCATGCGCACCCGAATTCTCGTACTTGGACAGCGCGTCGGCTGAGCTGGTGACGTCCGGATCGACCCGGAACTCCCAGCGACCACACCCGGCGCGCTCCCCTCGCTTGCCTCTTGGCACGAGGGGTTTTTTGTTGCACAGACACCAGGCGTAAAAAGCATCACACCGTACGAACCTCGCAAAAACCCTCAGCATCGAGAAGAGAATGACGATGACCGAGCAGGCCACCGGGGCCCATCCGCAGCCGCGGCCCCGATCCGGAGGACAGCAGTCCGCCCCCGAGCACGTCACGGGCGCGCAGTCCCTCATCCGCTCTCTCGAGGAGGTCGGCGCCGAGACGGTATTCGGCATTCCCGGCGGTGCGATCCTGCCCGCGTACGACCCGCTGATGGATTCCCGGCGGGTGCGCCACGTCCTGGTCCGCCACGAGCAGGGCGCCGGCCACGCGGCCACCGGCTACGCGCAGGCCACCGGCAAGGTCGGCGTCTGCATGGCGACCTCCGGACCCGGTGCCACCAACCTGGTGACCCCGATCGCGGACGCACACATGGACTCGGTGCCGCTCGTGGCGATCACCGGGCAGGTCGCGTCCAAGGCGATCGGCACGGACGCCTTCCAGGAGGCGGACATCGTCGGCATCACGATGCCGATCACCAAGCACAACTTCCTCGTCACCAAGGCCGAGGACATCCCGCGGGTGATCGCGCAGGCGTTCCACATCGCCTCCACCGGCCGCCCCGGCCCGGTCCTGGTCGACATCGCCAAGGACGCCCTCCAGGCGCGGACCACCTTCTCCTGGCCGCCCACCATGGACCTGCCCGGCTACCGGCCCGTCACCAAGCCGCACGCCAAGCAGATCCGCGAGGCCGCGAAGCTCATCACCAACGCCAGGCGGCCCGTCCTCTACGTCGGCGGCGGTGTCATCAAGGCACACGCCACCGCGGAGCTCAAGGTTCTCGCCGAGCTCACCGGAGCGCCCGTCACCACCACACTGATGGCGCTCGGCGCATTCCCCGACAGCCACCCGCTGCACGTGGGAATGCCGGGCATGCACGGTGCGGTCACCGCCGTCACCGCGCTGCAGAAGGCCGACCTGATCGTCGCCCTCGGAGCCCGCTTCGACGACCGCGTCACGGGCAAGCTGGACAGCTTCGCCCCGTACGCCAAGATCGTCCACGCCGACATCGACCCGGCCGAGATCGGCAAGAACCGCGCCGCGGACGTGCCGATCGTCGGGGATGCCCGCGAGGTCATCGCCGACCTGGTCCAGGCCGTCCAGAAGGAGCACAGCGAGGGCCACCAGGGTGACTACACCGCCTGGTGGAAGGACCTCAACCGCTGGCGCGACACCTACCCGCTCGGCTACGACCAGCCCACCAACGGCACGCTGTCCCCGCAGCAGGTCATCGAGCGCATCGGCCAACTCGCGCCGGAGGGCACGATCTTCGCCGCGGGCGTCGGCCAGCACCAGATGTGGGCCGCGCACTACATCCAGTACGAGAAGCCCGCGACCTGGCTGAACTCCGGCGGCGCCGGAACGATGGGCTACGCGGTCCCGGCCGCGATGGGCGCCAAGGCCGGAGCCCCGGACCAGGCGGTCTGGGCGATCGACGGTGACGGCTGCTTCCAGATGACCAATCAGGAGCTCACCACCTGCGCCCTGAACAACATCCCGATCAAGGTCGCCATCATCAACAACGGCGCCCTCGGGATGGTCCGCCAGTGGCAGACCCTCTTCTACAACCAGCGGTACTCCAACACCGTGCTGCACTCCGGCCCCGACGACGTCAACCCGGAGGCCAGGGGCACCCGCGTCCCCGACTTCGTGAAGCTGTCGGAGGCCATGGGCTGCTACGCGATCCGCTGCGAGTCCCCGGACGACCTCGACAAGGTCATCGAAGAGGCGAACTCCATCAACGACCGCCCGGTCGTCGTCGACTTCATCGTCCACGAGGACGCGATGGTGTGGCCGATGGTCGCCGCCGGCACCTCCAACGACGAGATCCTGGCCGCCCGGGACGTCCGCCCCGACTTCGGCGACAACGAAGACGACTGAGCGAGAGAGACGTAAAAGATCATGTCCAAGCACACGCTCTCCGTCCTGGTGGAGAACAAGCCGGGCATCCTCGCCCGGATCGCCGCGCTCTTCTCCCGCCGCGGCTTCAACATCGACTCGCTCGCCGTCGGCGTCACCGAGCACGCCGACATCTCCCGCATCACGATCGTGGTGAGCGTCGAGGCGCTGCCCCTCGAGCAGGTCACCAAGCAGCTCAACAAGCTCGTCGAGGTGCTCAAGATCGTCGAGCTCGAGCCGGCGAATGCCGTTCAGCGTGAACTCGTTCTGGTGAAGGTGCGCGCCGACAACGAGACGCGCTCGCAGATCGTCGAGATCGTCCAGCTGTTCCGCGCCAAGACCGTCGACGTCTCCCCGGAGGCCGTCACCATCGAGGCCACCGGCGGCAGCGACAAGCTGGAGGCCATGCTCAAGATGCTGGAGCCGTTCGGCATCAAGGAGCTCGTCCAGTCCGGCACGATCGCCATCGGCCGCGGCGCCCGTTCGATCACCGACCGCTCACTGCGCGCCCTCGACCGATCTGCCTGACGATTGACACGGGCGGTCGCGGTCGTCGGCCGCCCGTATGGCGAGACCCCGAAACTTCACGTCACCCCGCCGTCATACGGTGGGACGCAACACCTGCACTCAAGGAGAGAACCCAAAGTGGCCGAGCTGTTCTACGACGCCGACGCCGACCTGTCCATCATCCAGGGCCGCAAGGTCGCGGTCATCGGTTACGGCAGCCAGGGCCACGCCCACGCGCTGTCGCTGCGTGACTCGGGTGTCGACGTCCGGGTGGGTCTGCACGAGGGCTCGAAGTCCAAGGCCAAGGCCGAGGAGCAGGGCCTGCGCGTGGTGACGCCGTCGGAGGCCGCCGCCGAGGCCGACGTCATCATGATCCTGGTGCCGGACCCGATCCAGGCCCAGGTCTACGAGGAGTCCATCAAGGACAACCTCAACGACGGCGACGCGCTGTTCTTCGGCCACGGTCTGAACATCCGCTTCGACTTCATCAAGCCCCCGGCCGGCATCGACGTCTGCATGGTCGCCCCGAAGGGCCCGGGCCACCTCGTCCGCCGCCAGTACGAGGAGGGTCGCGGCGTTCCCTGCATCGCGGCCGTCGAGCAGGACGCCACGGGCAACGCCTTCGCGCTGGCCCTGTCGTACGCCAAGGGCATCGGCGGCACCCGCGCGGGCGTCATCAAGACGACCTTCACCGAGGAGACCGAGACCGACCTCTTCGGTGAGCAGGCCGTTCTCTGCGGTGGTACGGCCGCGCTGGTGAAGGCCGGTTTCGAGACGCTGACCGAGGCGGGCTACCAGCCCGAGATCGCGTACTTCGAATGCCTGCACGAGCTGAAGCTGATCGTCGACCTCATGTACGAGGGCGGCCTGGAGAAGATGCGCTGGTCCGTCTCCGAGACCGCCGAGTGGGGCGACTACGTCACCGGTCCCCGCATCATCACGGACGCCACCAAGGCCGAGATGAAGAAGGTCCTCGCCGAGATCCAGGACGGCACCTTCGCGCGTGAGTGGATGGCCGAGTACCACGGCGGTCTGAAGAAGTACAACGAGTACAAGCAGCAGGACTCCGAGCACCTGCTGGAGACCACCGGCAAGCAGCTGCGCAAGCTGATGAGCTGGGTCGACGAGGAGGCGTAAGCCTCGGCCGACGGGGCCGGAACGCCATTGTCCGGCCCCGTTGTCCAACCCGTCGGAGCACGGACGGGTGATCCTTCCGCAGAGGCGCAAGACGACCTCCGCCGCGCCACTACACTGGCGCACAACATTCGCGTCAGGCCCACAGCGTCGTGCGTCTTCCACGCGGCTAGCCACCTCCACCGCATGCGGCCGTCGGGACGGCCGTCCGCATTGGACTTGTGAGGACTCACGTGAGCTCGAAACCTGTCGTACTCATCGCTGAAGAGCTGTCGCCCGCGACCGTCGACGCGCTTGGCCCGGACTTCGAGATCCGGCAGTGCAACGGCGCCGACCGGGCCGAGCTGCTGCCCGCCATCGCCGACGTGGACGCGATCCTGATCCGCTCCGCCACCAAGGTGGACGCCGAGGCGATCGCCGCCGCGAAGAAGCTGAAGGTCGTCGCACGAGCCGGCGTCGGCCTGGACAATGTCGACGTCTCCGCCGCCACCAAGGCCGGCGTGATGGTCGTCAACGCCCCCACCTCCAACATCGTCACCGCCGCCGAGCTGGCCTGCGGTCTGCTGCTGGCCACCGCGCGCCACATCCCGCAGGCCAACACCGCGCTGAAGAACGGCGAGTGGAAGCGCAGCAAGTACACCGGCGTCGAGCTGGCCGAGAAGACCCTCGGTGTCGTCGGCCTCGGCCGCATCGGCGCGCTCGTCGCCCAGCGCATGTCGGCCTTCGGCATGAAGGTCGTGGCCTACGACCCCTACGTGCAGCCCGCCCGGGCCGCGCAGATGGGCGTGAAGGTCCTCTCCCTCGACGAGCTGCTCGAGGTCTCCGACTTCATCACCGTGCACCTGCCGAAGACCCCCGAGACCCTCGGTCTCATCGGCGACGAGGCCCTGCACAAGGTCAAGCCGAGCGTGCGCATCGTCAACGCCGCGCGCGGCGGGATCGTCGACGAGACGGCGCTGTTCTCGGCGCTGAAGGAGGGCCGCGTCGCCGGCGCCGGCCTCGACGTGTACGCGAAGGAGCCCTGCACGGACTCCCCGCTCTTCGAGCTCGACGAGGTCGTCTGCACCCCGCACCTCGGCGCCTCCACCGACGAGGCCCAGGAGAAGGCCGGCATCGCCGTCGCCCGCTCCGTGCGCCTCGCGCTCGCCGGTGAGCTGGTCCCGGACGCGGTCAACGTCCAGGGCGGTGTCATCGCCGAGGACGTCAAGCCGGGTCTGCCGCTCGCCGAGCGCCTCGGCCGGATCTTCACCGCGCTCGCCGGTGAGGTCGCGGTCCGCCTCGACGTCGAGGTCTACGGCGAGATCACCCAGCACGACGTGAAGGTGCTGGAGCTCAGCGCCCTCAAGGGTGTCTTCGAGGACGTCGTCGACGAGACCGTGTCGTACGTCAACGCCCCGCTGTTCGCGCAGGAGCGCGGTGTCGAGGTGCGCCTGACGACCAGCTCGGAGTCGGCCGACCACCGCAACGTCGTCACCGTGCGCGGCACGCTGAGCAACGGCGAGGAGGTCGCGGTCTCCGGCACGCTGGCCGGTCCGAAGCACCTCCAGAAGATCGTCGCGGTGGGCGAGTACGACGTCGACCTGGCCCTCGCCGATCACATGGTCGTCCTCAAGTACGAGGACCGCCCGGGCGTCGTCGGCACCGTGGGCCGCGTCTTCGGCGAGGCCGGCATCAACATCGCCGGTATGCAGGTGTCCCGTTCGGTGGCCGGCGGCGAGGCGCTCGCCGTCCTGACGGTGGACGACACGGTGCCCCCGGCGGTCCTGGCCGAGCTCGAGGTGGAGATCGGCGCGACGTCGGCCCGTGCGGTGAACCTGGTCTGACGTACCACGCGAAAGGCCGGGCGGGCCGAGGGTTTCCTCGGCCCGCCCGGCCTTTTCCGTCCTACGCGGGAACCTTGTCCGGCTCCGGCTCCTTCACCGGCTCCCGCACCTCGACACCCCGCAGCGTCACCGCCGCCAGCACCGCCGCGCCCGCCAGCAGCACCGCCCCCGCGATCGCCGCCCCCTGCATCCCGTGGGTGAACGCCTCGCGGGCCACGGTCGCCAGCCCCGGCACCTGATCGGCGACCGCCAGCGCCCCGCCCAGCGTCTCGTGGGCCACGTCGGGCGCCGAGGACGGGATGTCGTGGCGGTAGACGGCCGTACCGATGGAGCCGAGGACCGCCATTCCCAGCGCGCCGCCGAACTCCGCGCCGGTCTCCATCAGGGAGGACGCGGTGCCGGCCCGTTCGACCGGTGCGGTGCCCATGGCGAGGTCCATGATCTGGGACATCACGGTGACGCCGCCGACCGCGAGGACGGCGCAGGAGACCAGCACCAGCCACATCGAGTCCGTACCGGCCAGTGCCAGCAGCGCGAAGCCGCACGCGGAGATCGCGAAGCCCGCGGTGACGACGTAGGCGCGGTTGACGCCCTTCTGGACCAGGGCGGTCGCGATCGGCGCAGCGGCTCCGATCGGCACCGACGGCAGCAGCGCCCACAGGGCCGACTCCAGCGCGCTCTTGCCGAGCACCGACTGCAGGTACTGCGTGGTGAAGTAGGCCGATCCCAGGATTCCGAACGCCGAGACGAGGTTCAGGGCGACGGAGGGCGCGAAGCCGCGGTTGCGGAACAGGGCCGGGTCGATCATCGCTGAGGCCGTGGTGCGCTGGCGGTGGACGAAGAGGGCGGCGAAGAGCAGACCGACGGTGATCGAGAGGACGTAGAGGACGTTCCAGCCCTCCGAGGGGATCTCCTTGAGGCCGTAGATCACGGGGAGCACGGCGGCCATCGACAGGGGGACGCTCAGCCAGTCGAAGCGGCCGGGGGAGGGGTTCCTCGACTCGGGGAGCAGCAGTGGGCCGAGGAGCAGCAGCAGGGCCATCGCGGGCAGGTTGACCAGGAAGACCGAGCCCCACCAGAAGTGCTCGACCAGTACCCCGCTCATCACCGAGCCGAGCGCGATCCCGGCCGTCATCACGCCGGACCACAGGCCGATCGCCTTCGCGCGCTGGCCGGGGTCGGTGAACATCGTGCGCAGCAGGGCCATCGTCGAGGGCATCAGGGTCGCGCCGCCGATGCCGAGGACCGCGCGGGCCGCGATCAGGGTCTCGGCGCTGTTCGCGTACGCCGCCACCAGCGAGGCGGCGCCGAAGGCGGCGGCGCCGATCACCAGGAGCCTGCGGTGGCCGATGCGGTCGCCGAGCGAGCCCATCGTCATCAGCAGGCCGGCCAGCACGAACGCGTAGATGTCGAAGATCCACAACTGCTGGGTGCCGCTCGGCTCCAGGTCCGCGCTGATCGACGGGATCGCGAAGTAGAGGACGGAGACGTCCATCGAGACCAGGAGCAGCGGAAGCATCAGGACGGTGAGGGCGGTCCATTCACGGCGTCCGGCGAGGGGGCCGGCGGACGTGCTCGTCGGGTTCGTCATGGCGGCGACTATACGGGCGTCTTAAACGCTTGTCTATGACGCTTGTATAAATCGCCTGTCTAGATAGAGTGGGCGCATGGGACACCGTGAGGACCTGCTCGAAGGCGCCAAGCGCTGCCTGCTGGTGAAGGGCTTCCTGCGCACGACGGCGCGGGACATCGTCAAGGAGTCGGGGACGAATCTGGCGTCCATCGGCTACCACTACGGCTCCAAGGACGCGCTGCTGGTGCAGGCGTACGTCGCCCTGATCGAGGCCACGGGGCACCGCTTCGAGCCGGGCGGCGAGGGGGAGGGCGCGCCGGCGACGCCGACCGGGTCGCTGGAGCGGTTCCGGCAGGTGTGGACGAGCATCACCAGCGCCGTGGGAGAGGCGCGGGCGATCTGGATGCTGAGCTTCGAGGTAGTCGTCCAGGGAGAGCGGCTGGCGGAGATCCGCCAGATGCTCGTCGAGGCGGAGGAGCAGGGTCGCTCGGGCCTCCTGCCCCTGTTCAACGACATCCCGGAGGAGGAGCAGGACAAGGAGACCGTCGACACCGAGGGCCGCTTCTACCAGACCCTGCTCCAGGGCCTCATGGTCCAGTGGGTCTTCAACCCGGACACGGCGACCGACGCGGACCAGCTCACCGAGGGGCTGCGGCGCGTGACCGAGGGCTTCAGCCGGAGCTGACCCGACCGTCCCGCATCTCGATCACCCGGTCCGCGAAATGCCGGACGACCGCCCGGTCGTGGCAGATGAACAGATAGCCGAGCCCCAGCTCGTCCTGGAGGTCTGCCAGCAGGTTCAGCACCCCGGCCCGCACCGACGGGTCCAGCGCCGACACCGGCTCGTCCAGTACCAGCAGGCGCGGCTCGGAGGCCAACGCCCGGGCGATCCCGGCGCGTTGGCACTGGCCGCCGGAGAGTTCGTGCGGATACCGGTCGCCGTACGACGGGTCGAGGCCGACCCGGTCGAGGAGTCCGGCCACCCGGGCAGGACCGGACGCGGCGTTCCAGCGGCCCTGCACCTTCAGCGGTTCCGCCACCGCGTCCCGGATGCGGTGGCGGGGGCTGAGGGAGCCGTAGGGGTCCTGGAAGACGGGCTGCATACGCGGGCGCAGGGGGCGGAGTTCGCGTTCCGTCAGGGTCGTCAACTCCCGGCCCTCGAAGCGCACTTCGCCGGATTCCGGGCGGCGCAGCTGAAGCACCGCCAGCGCGGTGGAGGACTTTCCGCAGCCGGAGGGGCCGTTCAGGGCGAGGGTCTCACCGGCCTCCAGGGAGAAGCCGATACGGTCCACCGCGGTCACGGCACCGTGGCGGACGACGAGGGCGCGGACGTCGAGAAGGGGTGTGCTCACACTTTCTCCCAGTGGTGGCAGGAGACCAACCGCCCCTCCACACGCCGCGGTTCAGGTTCCTCGCGGCGGCAGGTGTCGGTGGCGAGCGGACAGCGCGGGGCGAAGGCGCAGCCTGGCAAAAGCGCCCCCGGGGCCGGGGGTGTGCCGGGGAGGGCGGGCAGGCGGCGCCCCCGGGCGTTCTGCGGGAGGGACGCCAGCAGGCCCGCTGTGTACGGGGCCCGGGGACGGGCCAGTACCTCCTGTGCCGGGCCGAGTTCGGTCAGCCGGCCGGCGTACATGACCAGCGCGCGGTCCGCGTGCCGCCGTACGACGTCCAGGTCGTGCGTGACCAGGACGAGAGCGGCGCCGACCGCCTCCCGCTGCTCGGCGAGGACCCGGAGCACCTGCTCGCGGCGTTCCTCGTCGAGGGCGGTGGTGGGTTCGTCGGCGACCAGGATGTCGGGTTCGTTGATCGTGGCCATCGCGACGACCGCACGCTGGCGCATACCGCCGGAGAACTCGTGCGGATACGACCGTGCCCGCCGAGCGGCGTCCGGGATGCCCACCCGGTCGAGTGCCGCGACCGCGCGCGCCCGGGCCTCCTTGCGGGAGACGCGGGCCACCGACCGTACGGCGGCGGCGAGTTGGTCGCCCACCGGGTGCACGGGGGAGAGGGCGGACAGGGCGTCCTGGGGGACCAGGGCGATGCGGCTGCCGCGCTCGGCCGAGAGGTCGGGCCGGACGGTCCCGGTCGCCGTCGCGTCCTTCGGCAGCATGCCCAGCAGCGCCCGGGCGGTCAGGGACTTGCCCGCGCCCGACTCGCCGACGACCGCCAGCACTTCACGCGGACGGATGTCGAAGGACAGTCCGCGCACGACCTCGACGCCGTCGAAGGCGATCCGCAGATCGCGCACCGACAGCAGTGCCTCAGACTCCAACGGGGATCTCCTTCACGGCTTGCCGGCCTTTCGTGCCGTTCCGGCCCTGCGCGTACGACGCCCCCGACACCGCCAGCCCCGCCAGCAGGGCCAGCGCCACCGCCGGGGCGAGGGCGGCCCAGGGGGCGCGTTCGACATAGGCGCGGGACTCGTCGAGCAGCAGGCCCCACTCCGGGGCGGGCGGCTGGGCGCCCAGGCCCAGGAAGCCCAGTGAGGCCAGGGCGAGCGCGATGCCGGGCAGCCGCAGCAGCGCGTGCCGGGCGACGGGCGCGGCCACCGACGGCAGGACGTGCCGGGTCAGGATCCACAAGGGCGGTGCGCCGATGGCGCGTTGGGCCATCAGGAAGGAGGACGCCCGGACCTCCTGCACCAGCGCCGCCGCGTGCGCGGCCAGCGGCGGCCATGAGATCAGGGCGACCGCGAGGGCCGCACCGCCCGTGCCGGGTCCGGCCGCCGCGGCGACCAGGATGCCGACGATCACCGGGGGCAGGGCGTTGGCGATGTCCGCCGCGCCCGCCGCGACACCGGGCAGGAAACCGAGCGCCAGCGCGACCAGCAGGCTCAGCAGACAGACGGCGGCGGCCGTGCCGACGGTGGAGGCGGCGCCGTGCCCGAGCCGGGCCAGGACGTCACGGCCGAGACCGTCGGTGCCGAGCGGATGCGACCCGGTGGGAGAGGCCAGCCGGTTCGTCGTGTCGATCGCGTACGGGTCGCGCAGCAGACCCCAGCCGATCGCCACGGCGAGGACGGCGAACAGGGCCGACGGGATCGCCGGGTGGGTACGGACCGGCCGGGCCGGCGGCAGGGTGAGCGAGGCGTCCCGCAGGGCCGGACCCAGCAGCCGGCGCCGGGTGAGCGCGGACAGCGCCCCCACGGCCAGACCGAGCAGCAGCAGGGCGAGCACCGCACCCTGGAGAAGCGGCAGGTCCTGCGACTTGGCGGCCCCCAGCGCCATGCGCCCGATCCCCGGCACCGCGAACACCGTCTCCACGGCGACCGCGCCCCCGGTGAGCCCGACGGCGGCCATCCCGAACTGCGGGACGAGCGGCGGCAGTACGCGTCGGAGGGCGGCCGCGGAGACCCGGGCCCCGCCGACCCCGGCCCCGCGCCACAGCTCCACCCACCGTTCGTCGAGCACGGCGGGCAGCGCGTCCGCGACCAGCCGTCCGAGCAGCCCGCCCGCGGGGACGCCGAGGGCGAGGGCGGGCAGGACCATGTACGCCGGACCCTGCCAGCCGGAGGTGGGCAGCCATCCCAGCCACACCCCGCAGACCAGCAACGCGACGGTGGCCAGCAGGAATTCGGGCACGGCGGCCAGCATCGCCGCGAAGGCCCCGGCCGACCTGCGCCCCCGTACCAGCACGGGCGCGACCAGCGCACCCGCGAGCAGCACCGCGACGGCGAAGGCCGCGCCCATCAGCGCCAGCGACACCTGGAGCCCGGACACGACGGACGGCAGCACGTCGGTACCCGACACCCACGAGGTCCCGAGGTCCCCGTGCAGCAGATCGGACGCCCAACTCCCCAGCAGGGAAAGGGGACCCGCGTCGAGGCCGAGATCCTGTCGTACGGCGTCCAGAGCCTCCCTCGTCGGCTCCTGCTCGGCGGAACGGGCGCGCAGGACGGTGAGCGCCGGGTCCCTGCCGGAGAGCCAGGGGAGCAGCCCGACGGCGGTCACGATCCCGAACAGGCTCAGGACCCGGGTCACCCCGGCCGCGGTGAGCAACCGCCTTGAGGCGAGCCTCACTTGACGTACGTGTCGGTCGTGACCAGCTCACGCTCGCGCGGGTCGTGCGCGGCGTCCACGACATCTGCGGCGTCGCCCTGGATCACGCGCTCGTGCAGCATCGGGACGGCCGCGTCGGTGCCGAGCACGGCGGCCTCGGCCGCGATGACGGCCTTGCGCCGGGCCTCACCGGCCCCGGTCCCGCCGGCCTTCTTCAGAGCGGCGTCCACCTGGGCGTCGGCGAGCTGGGAGATGTTGAAGGAGCCGTCGGAGGCGAAGTCGCTGTAGAGGTAGGCGGCCGGGTCGCCGGAGTCGAGGACGGTCGCGCGGGAGAGGATGAAGGCGTCGAACTCGCCGGCGAGGGCGTCGGACTCGATGTTGGCGTACTCGCGGACATCGAGCTTCACTTTGAACCCGGCCTTCTCGAGCTGCTGTTGCAGGCTGGCGGCGACCTCGGGGAGTTCGGCGCGGTCGGTGAAGGTGCCGATGGTGACGGTCCGGCCGTTCGGCTCGGCGGCGGCGGTGCGCCGGACGTCCGACCGCAGTTCGGCGGCCCACGGCAGCGCCGGCCCGAGCAGCCCCTCGGCGACGTCCGCCCGTCCCTCGTACACGCCCTTCACGATCGACTCGGCGTCGATCGCCTCGCGGGCGGCGGCACGCAGGGCGGCGTCCTTGAAGACGCCCTTCCCGGTGTTGAGGTAGAGGGTGTTGGTGCGCGGCATCGGGACCTCGGTGATCAGGTCCTCGTCGAGGAGCGCGGCCTGGGAGACGGGGACCGCCTCGACGATGTCGGCCTCACCGCTGCGCAGGGCGGCGGCCCGGGCGGTGCCGTCGGGCACGAACTTCACGTCGATACCGGGGGACTTGGCCTTGCCGCCCCAGTAGGCGTCGTATCGGTCGAGGGCGGCGGAGGAGGTGCCGTCGACCTCGGTGAGCTCGAAGGGGCCGGTGCCGGCGCCGACGGGGTTCACCGTCTTCCCGGTGTAGGCCTTCGCGGCGAGGATCGACAGCTGGGGCGAGCTGAGCCGCTGCGGGACCAGGGGGTCCTCGTCGGCGGTGGTGACGGTGACGGTGTCCGGGTCCTTCGCCTTCACGGTCAGTTCGACGCCGTCCAGGATGCGGGGCTTGGGGGAGGCGGTGGCGGCGGTGGTGAGCGAGCGTACGACGGCCTCGGCGTCGAGCTTCGTGCCGTCGTGGAAGGTGACGCCGTCGCGTATCTCGAACGTCCAGGTCCTGCCGGACTGCTGCCACTCGGTGGCGAGCGCGGGCTCGGCGTCCCCGTCGGCGTCGAGCTTCACGAGGGTCTCCGCCGTCGACCAGCGGGACAGCTTGAACGCGTCGTCGGAGAGCGGGGAGAGGGCCGAGCGCGGGGGCTGCATCATCGCGACCCGGACACGCTTGCCGTCACCGTGACCGCCGCCGTCGCCCTCACCCTCGGCGGAGGAACCGGAGAAACAGCCGGTGAGCAGGGTGGAGGCCACGGCGGCCGAGAACAGGTGACGGGCGGGCAGGCGCACGGAACCCTCCGGGTAAAGGGGTGGTCAAGGGTGAGTGCGCCGACGCTAACACGATGACAATCATTTTCAGTAATCAGTGTGACGGAGATCGCGCAGCGCCGGGACCAGCGCGATCAGCATCAGTGCGGCCGTCGCCGCGAACGCCCACGGATAGCCGGTCACCCCCGCGAGGACACCGAAGCCCGCCGCACCGACGCCCATGCCACCGTCGTAGGCGAGATTCCACAGTGCGCTGACCGTGCCGTACGAAGAGGCGGACACCCGGGCGTACATCAGGGTCAGGGTGGCGTTCTGGGCGATGCCGAAGCCGGCCCCGAACAGCGCCGATCCCGCGACGACGGCGACCGGAGCGCCGGTCGCGGCGGTGAGCAGCACGCCCGCCGCCGACAGGAGCAGGCCGGGCAGGACGAGACCGGCGCTGCCGTGCCGGTCGCCCGTGCCGGCCCGCCAGCCAGCGGGTGACGGTCGCGGCCGCGGGCTGGGCGAACAGGGCCGCCGCGATCACTGAGGAGGACGCCGAACCGGCCGCCAACGGCAGGAAGGTGACCAGGATTCCGGCGGCCGTCGCGGTGGCGCCGAAGACGAGGACGGGACGCAGCAGGGCGCCCGTGCGCAGCCCGCGGACCACACCGACCGGCCGCTCGGCGCTCGCGCCACGGTCCGGCAGGCCGAACACCGAGACGATCGCGGCGAGTGCGGCACCGCCGCCGACGGCCGCGACGGTCCCGTATCCCGCGTGCTCCGCCAGCCACAGCCCGAGCGGCAGCGCGACCAGCGACGGCACACCGGACACCACGCCCACCACGGCGAGCCCCTCGCCCCGGCGCTCGGCCGGGATCAGCGTCGCGGTCAGGGCGCCGCCCGCGACGATGGTGAGCGCGAAGCCCAGCCCGCGCACCAGACACACGGCCACGATCCACACGATGTCCCGGGAGGCGGTCAGCGCCAGGGCAGGGGCGCCGAGCAGGAACAGACCGGCGATCAGGACCACCCGGTATCCGAAACGTGCGACCAGCCGGGGAGTGACCAGTTCACCGAGGACCGTGGAGAGCATCAGGGCACCGGTGGCGAGACCCGCCGCACCCCCGCCGCCCGACCCGGCCGCGTAGGCGGGTACGACCGACAGCAGCAGGAAGAAGCTGACGGTCGCCCCGACCAGGCTCACGAAGCGGAGCAGCAGGGGCCGGGTGAGCAGGGGCGGACGCGAACCGGTCGTCCGCGCGGGGTGCTTGGCCGAAGTCGTCATACCGTCGACGGTAGGTTCGCACCGGCCCTCCGCTAAGCTCCAATTCCATGCCAGTGCAGTGGGCCGGTCTGTCACCAGAGCTGCTTCTGACCGTCGACCGGGACAGCACGCAGCGGCTGTCCGCGCAGGTGGAGGGACAGCTGCGGGACGCCATCCGCACCGGGCGGCTCCAGGCCGGCGAACGCCTCCCGTCCTCCCGGGAACTCGCGCGCGAGCTCGGTCTGTCCCGTGGCCTCGTCCAGGACTGCTACGCCCAACTCCAGGCCGAGGGCTACCTCGTGACCCGCGTCGGCTCGGCCACCCGCGTGGCGGCCTGCGCCCAGCCGACGGAACCGGCCCCGGCGCCCCCGCCCGGCCCCCGCCCCCGGCTGATCGCCGACTTCCGCCACGGAGTGCCGGACCTGACCTCCTTCCCGCTCGCCGACTGGCTGTGGGCCACCAGGGAAGCGGCCCGGCACATGCCCACCACCGACCTCGACTACGGCGATCCGCGCGGGAGTTCGGCCCTGCGCGAGGTCGTCGCCGGATATCTGCGCCGGGTGCGCGGCGCAGCCGGCGACCCCGCCCGGACCGTGGTCTGCTCGGGCTACGCGCAGGGGCTGAGCCTCGCCCTGGGCGCCCTCGCCCGCCGGGGGGTGCGGGTCGTGGCGTACGAGGACCCGGGCGGCCCGGCCACCGCGCGGGCGGCCGCCGAGACGGCGGGGCTGACGGCCGTACCGGTCCCGGTCGACGAAGAGGGTGTGGACGTACGGAAGTTGGCGGCCACCGGCACCAGGGCCGTGATCGTCACCCCGGCCCATCAGTGGCCGACGGGAGTCGTGCTGGCTCCCGACCGCCGCCATGCCCTGATCGACTGGGCCGTGCGCCAGGACGCGTACGTCATCGAGGACGACTACGACGCCGAGTTCCGCTACGACCGCGAACCGGTCGGTGCGCTCCAGGGTTTGGCGGCCGATCGGGTGATCTCCGTCGGCACGGTCAGCAAGTCACTGGCCCCCGCACTGCGGCTGGGCTGGCTGCTGTGCCCGCCGGCCCTGCTCGACCCGGTCACCGACCTCAAACGCGTCACCGACCGTGGCTCACCCACCCTCGACCAACTCGCCCTCGCCCGCCTGATCGAGTCCGGCCGCTACGACCGCCATCTGCGCCGCATGCGCACGACCTACGCCACCCGCCGTACCGTCCTGGTCGACGCCCTGGCCGCGCACGCCCCCGCGGTACGGCTGTCCGGACTGGCGGCGGGATTCCACGCCGTGGCCCATCTGCCCGCGACGGCCCACGAACACACCCTCGTCGGCAGGGCTCGCACCCGCGGCGTCGGCCTGTACGGCATGAGCGCGTGCCGCACGTCGGAGTCCGCGGAGCCGCCTCAGCTCGTCCTGGGATTCGGCAATGTGACGGAACGCGCGATCGCGGAGGGAGTGGCGGCGGTGGCGGATCTTCTCGACGGCGGCTGAGTCACGGCCCCTCGTGGACGCCGACTCGGATCGCGGTGGCGGCGTCCGGTGCGACACGGGTGGGCCGGTACCCCGCCTCGCCCCACAACCGGCCTCCCGACACCCACACACTGCGCGCGTCGATGCCGATCGCGCCCCGGATGTCGGCGTGCGGCGAGTCGCCGATCACCCAGGCGCCGTGCAGCGGGGCTCCGGCCGCGTCCGCCGCCGCCTGGAAGATCTCCGGCGCCGGCTTCTTGTGGCCGACCGCCTCGGAGACCACCCATGCGTGGACCAGCCGGTCCAGGCCGGTGCCGCGGATCTTCCTCTCCTGCTGGGCCACACGGCCGTTGGTGACGATCACGCACGTCCAACCGTGCGCGCGGGCCCCGACGAGAGCGCGGCGGGTGGCGTCGGTCAGGGTGACATGTTCGGCGACGCCGTCGTCCAGGAGCCGCCGGACCGGGGCCTCGGGAAGGGCGTAGCGCTCGACCATGGCCCGGGCCACGTCCTCGCGGGGTGTGTAGCCGCTGGCGTCGAGGGTCGTCAGCCAGTCGAGCTCGGTCCCGGGCAGCGCGTGCTCGGCCAGGAATCCCGACGCGGCCTCGCGGAACGCGGCGTCTCGGTCGACCAGGGTGTTGTCGAGATCGATCAGCAGCAGCGGCACGGGGTCACTCCCCGAAAGCGAGGCGTGCCCCGAAGGCGGCGATGACCGTGCCCGTGACACGGTCCAGGACGCGGCGGGCGGACGGGCGGCGGAGCGTGTCGCGCAGGGTGCGGGCGAAGAGGATCAGGACGCCCGACCAGATCACCCCGAGTGCGATGTGCACGCCCGCCAGCAGGGCGCCGGCCAGCAGGTGTGCCGCCGCGCCGCCCTCCGGGACGAACTGCGGCAGGACCGCCATGTAGAAGGCGCCCACCTTCGGGTTGAGCAGGTTCGTCAGGGCGCCCTTGCGCCAGCCGCTCCAGAATCCGCCCCCGCTGTCCGCCTCCTCCGCGGGCCCGGCGTCCCCGCCCCGCCGCCGCAGCGTCGCCCACACCATGCGGGCGCCCATCCAGACCAGGTACGCGGCGCCCGCCCAGCGCAGGGCCGTGTAGGCGAGGTGGGACGCGGTCAGGACGGCGGTGACGCCGAGCGCGCCGAGCACACCCCAGACGAGGGTGCCGGTCTGGATGCCGAGGACCACGCCCCACGCGCGCGTGCTGCGCCCCGTGACGGCGGTACGGAGTATGAGGGCGGTGTCGATGCCCGGAGTGAGGGTCAGCAGGCCCACGATCAGTGCGAAGGAGCCCAGTGCGGAGGCAGTGATCATGCGGGCACTGTAGAGGGGGAAGTCGTCGGCTTCCCCCTCTTTCTGCCCGGATTCGGGCAGGGGGGCGGTCGAAAGGGCTCTAGAGGCGCGCGCCCTTCAGTGCCATGTGCAGCAGCAGCCGGTCCTCGCCGTCGTCCAGGTCCAGGCCTGTCAGCTGTTCCACCCGGGACAGGCGGTAGTACAGGGTCTGACGGTGGATGCCCAGCTCGGCGGCCGTGCGGCCCGCCTGGCCCGCGCGGTCGAGGTAGATCTCGGCGGTGCGCGCGAGTTCGCGGTGGGCGGGGGAGAGCAGGGGCCGTACGGCGGGGTCGTGGGCCGTCTCCGCCGGGAGCGAGGTCAGCAGCCGGTACGGGCCGATCCGCGACCACTCCGCGACCGGGCCGAGCGCAGGCTCAGCGAGGGCCGCGCGGGCCGCCGCCGAGGCCTCCTGCCAGGACGTCGCCAGGTCGCCGAGACCGGTACGGGGCTCACCCACGCCGGCCACCCGGGCACCTTCCCCCAGCAGGCGCTGCGCCGCCGCGAGCGCCGGCGTCCGCACCTCGGGCGACCGCAGCCGGACGAGGACCGCGAGACTCTGCCCGGTCGCGCCCCACGGAACCGTGCACAGGGCCGTCGTGTGCGGCACCGTCCGCGCGGACGGCGCGTCCTCCGGGTCGGCGGACGGCCACGGCGCGACACACACCACCGCGTGCGGCCCGTCGCCGCGCGGCCCTAGCGCCGTACGCAGCGCCGCCACCGCCATCTCCGCCTGCCAGCCCCGCTCGGCGGTCAGCACCGCCCGCAGCTCCCGGCTGAGGTCCGCCCCGTGCTGCGCCTCGTCCGCGAGCAGCGCGCCGATCCGCACCGTCACCTCCATGGCGGCGGTCAGCTGGGCCTCCGTGGGCCCGGGGTCGGACTCCAGCAGCCAGACGTATCCCAGGACGACACCCCGATGGCGCACGGGCAGACAGATCCGTCCGCGGTACACCCCCGCCTCGGGCGTCGGCGGGATACGGACAGGCCCGGTCGCGCGCGTGATGCCGAAGCCCTCGAACCAGGTCCGGACCGCGGCCGTCGAGCGGCGGGTCAGGATCGAGCGGGCGCGCACCGGGTCCAGCGCCGACGGATCGAGGTCGCCCTCACTGTCGTACGCCCCGAAGGCGATCAGCTCGAAGTCGCGGCTCTCCAGGGTCGCGGGCACCCCGAGCAGCTCGGAGATCTCGTCGACCAGCTCCTGGTAGTCACCGGCTCGGCTGGACGACGCGGCATCGGCTGTCACTCGGGCATTCTCCCGCACAGTCCCGCCCTTTCATACATCTGTCTGAGATCTGCGGCACGGATGCGTGACAGCTGTCGATGGCCGACGATCGGAGGGATCCTTAGGTTTCACGGTGGTTCTATCTGCTGGTTTGTGGAGGTGCCCCGTGCTGGGTCCCGTGATTCTTGCCGCGTCGCGCAGCGACCGGATGCGACGCCTGGTCTCGGCGGCGCCGGTGACCAAGCAGGTCGTCGACCGCTTCATCCCCGGCGAGACGGTCGACGAGATCGTGCCGATCATCAGAGAGCTCACGGACCGGGGCCTGGAGCTGACGATGGACGTCGTCGGCGAGGACATCACCACCCCCGAGCAGGCCGAAGCCGCCCGGGACGCGTACCTCCGGCTCGTCGACCGGCTCAAGGAGCTGGACCTCGGCACCCGCGCCGAGATGTCCGTGAAGCTGTCGATGTTCGGACAGGCGCTGCCGGGCGGCCACGAGCTGGCCCTCGCCAATGTCCGACCGGTCGTCGAGGCCGCCGCCGCCATCGGTACGACCGTGACGCTGGACGCCGAGGACCACACCACCCTCGACTCGATGTTCGCCATCCACGAGGAGTTGCGGAAGGACTTCCCGCAGACCGGCTGCGTCATCCAGGCCTACCTCTTCCGCACCGAGGCCGACGCCCGCCGCCTCGCCGCGAGCGGCAGCCGGGTGCGGCTCGTGAAGGGCGCCTACAAGGAGCCCGCCGAGGTCGCGTACCAGCAGAAGCACGAGATCGACAAGGCGTACGTCCGCGTCCTCAAGGTCCTGATGGAGGGCGAGGGGTACCCGATGATCGGGTCCCACGACCCGCGCCTGATCGCCATCGCACAGGAACTGGCCCACCAGGCCGGCCGCAAGCCCGACGAGTACGAGTTCCAGATGCTGTACGGCATCCGCGGCGACGAACATCTGCGCCTCGCCGCCGAGGGCCACCGCATGCGCGTCTACACGGCCTACGGCACCGACTGGTACGGCTACTTCATGCGCCGCCTCGCGGAGAAGCCCGCCAACCTGCGCTTCTTCGTCCGGTCGATGGTCAGCAAGGGGTGATGTGCCGGGATGAGCCGTGAATGAGTTACGGATCTCGTGACTCCGCCCCCGAAGGGGCTTCTCACAAGCTCGCCGCAGCGAGTCCGTGACGGTCAAGCCCTGACCGCTGCTCACCATACGCAACAGCTTCGGCTCCCCGTGCTGAAGCCCGAGAGTCACTTCGAAGAGGTAACCCATGGACGCCGTGACCCAGGTCCCCACCCCCGTCAACGAGCCGGTGCACGGCTACGCCCCCGGCTCGCCCGAGCGCGCCCGTCTCGAGGTCAAGCTGAAGGAGCTGGCCGAGAACCCGATCGACCTGCCGATGACCATCGGCGGCGAGAAGCGGCTCGGCGGCGGCGACGCCTTCCAGGTCGTGCAGCCGCACAACCACAAGGCCGTACTGGGCACGTACCGCAACGCCACCCAGCAGGACGCGCAGGACGCGATCGACGCGGCCCTCGCCGCCGCGCCCGCCTGGCGTGCGATGGCCTTCGACGACCGCGCCGCGATCATCCTGCGCGCCGCCGAACTCCTCGCCGGCCCCTGGCGCGAGACCCTCGCCGCCTCCACCATGCTCGGTCAGTCGAAGACCGCCCAGCAGGCCGAGATCGACACCCCCTGCGAGCTCGTCGACTTCTGGCGCTTCAACGTCAAGTACGCCCGCGACCTGCTCGCTGAGCAGCCTCCGGCGAACTCCCCGGGGGTCTGGAACCGCCTCGACCACCGCCCCCTTGAGGGCTTCGTCTACGCGATCACGCCCTTCAACTTCACGGCGATCGCGGGCAATCTGCCGACCGCGCCCGCGCTGATGGGCAACGTCGTCGTCTGGAAGCCGTCCCCGACGCAGACCCACGCCGCCGTGCTGCTCATGCAGCTCCTGGAGGAGGCCGGGCTGCCCAAGGGCGTCATCAACCTCGTCACCGGCGACGGCATCGAGGTCTCCAAGGTCGCCCTGGCCCACCGCGACCTCGCGGGCATCCACTTCACCGGTTCCACCAAGACCTTCCAGCACCTGTGGAAGACGGTCGGCGCCAACATCGAGAAGTACCGCACCTACCCGCGGCTGGTCGGCGAGACCGGCGGCAAGGACTTCGTCGTCGCCCACCCGAGCGCCGACAGGGCGATCCTCAAGACCGCACTGACCCGCGGTGCCTTCGAGTACCAGGGCCAGAAGTGCAGCGCGACCTCCCGGGCCTACATCCCGGCGTCGATCTGGAACAGCGGCTTCAAGGAGGAGTTCGCGGCCGAGGTCGACTACCTCACCATGGGCGATGTCACCGATCTCTCCAACTTCATCGGCGCCGTCATCGACGAGCGCGCCTTCGCCAAGAACAAGGCCGCCATCGACCGCGCGAAGTCCGACCCCGCCTGCACGGTCGTCGCGGGCGGTTCGTACGACGACTCGGTCGGCTACTTCGTCCGCCCGACCGTCGTCGAGTGCTCGGACCCGGCGAACGAGGTCTTCACCACCGAGTACTTCGGCCCCTTCCTCGCCGTGCACGTCTACGAGGACGACAAGTACGACGAGATGCTGACCCAGATGGAGTCGGTGTCCGACTACGCGCTCACCGGCTCGGTCATCTCGGCCGACCGCGCGGCGGCGGCGTACACGATGGACAAGCTGCGCTACGCGGCCGGCAACTTCTACATCAACGACAAGTCCACCGGCGCCGTCGTCGGCCAGCAGCCCTTCGGCGGCGGCCGCGCCTCCGGCACCAACGACAAGGCCGGCGCCCCGCAGAACCTGATGCGCTGGACCCTGACCCGCGCCATCAAGGAGACACTGGTCCCGCCGACGGACTACGCGTACCCGCACATGGGCTGACGGTAGGTCGGAGAGCTTGAAGGGCCGGGCTGTTGCCCGGCCCTTGGCCGTCTGCGGGTGGACTCGTGGCACAGACTCGTGGTCATGACGGTGACGACTGACGACGGTGTACGGCTGTGGGCCTCGCGGCAGGGGCACGGCGGCGAGGCCCTGGTGCTGTGTCACGGCGGCCCCGGACTGTGGGACATGTTCGAGGACGTGGCCGCCATGCTGGAGGACCGGGCGACCGTCGTCCGCTGGGACCAGCGCGGGTGCGGGCGCTCCGAGCGGGCCGCGGGGCCGTGGACGACCGACCGGTTCGTGGCGGATCTGGACGCCGTACGACAGCACTTCGCGCTCGACCGGCCCGTGCTGCTCGGCCACTCCTGGGGCGCCCAGCTGGCGCTGAGCTATGCGCTGGCGCACCCGGAGCGGGTGGGGGGCCTCGTGTACGTGAGCGGCACGGGCATCGACCCGGTGTCCACCTGGCGCGGGCCCTTCGAGGAGAACTTCCGCGCGAGGCTGGGTGAGGTGCCCGAACGGTTCGCCCGGTGGCAGGAGTTGACGGACGGCGACCGTGAGCGGGCGGTGCTGCAGTGGTCGGCCGACTTCGAGGACCGGGAGCGGGCGCTGGAGCACGCCGGTCGGCTGGCGGACCCCTGGTTCGAGATCAACTTCGAGTGCAACAGGGCGCTGGGCGCGGAGACGAAACAGACCTGGGGGAGCCCCGGGCTGTACGCCGCCTGCCAGGGGCTGGACGTGCCCGTGCTGATCGTCGACGGTGAGCGGGACGTCCGGCCGCGCTGGGCGGTCGACTCGCTGGAGCGGGCGCTGCCCCGGGTGCGGCGGGTGGTGCTCCCCGGTGCCGGGCACTCGCCGTGGGTGGAGGATCCGGACGGCTTCCGGGAGGCGGTGGGGGCGGCGCTCAGCGGGTCCGGCTGAAGAAGTCCCGTATCAGCGCGCCGATCTGGGGTGCGTGCGTCTCCAGGGCGAAGTGGCCCGTGGGCAGGAGGTGGATCTCGGCCTTCGGGAGGTCGCGCTGGTAGGCGAGGGCGCCGGCCGGAACGAAGATCTCGTCGTGGGCGCCCCAGACGGCCAGCAGCGGGACCTGGCTGGTGCGGAAGTAGTCGTGGAAGGCGGGGTAGAGGGCGAAGTTGGAGCCGTAGTCGGAGATCAGGTCGAGCTGGATCTCCGACTGGCCGGGGCGGGCGATGAAGGCCGCGTCGTGCTCGTACGCGTCCGGGCTGACGAGGTGTTGCAGGTCCTCCGGAACCCCGTGCAGGTACTGCCACTTGATGCCGTCCGGCGAGGAGATCTCCCGCACCGGAGCCTCGGTCTCCGGCGTCCGCTCGGCGATGAGCGCGAGCACGGGAGCCCAGGCCTCCTTCCCCAGCCCCTCCTCGTAGGCGTTGCCGTTCTGCGTGACGATCGCCGTCACCCGCTCGGGATGCGCGAGGGCGAGCCGCAGTCCGATCGGGGCGCCGTAGTCCTGGATGTAGAGGGCGTACTCCGTCAGCCCCAACTGCTCGGTGAACTCGGCGGTGATCTCGGCGAGTTCGGCGAACGTGTACGCGAAGTCGGAGGCTCCCGGAGCCGACGAGCGCCCGAACCCGATGTGGTCCGGGGCGATGAGGCGGTAGCGGTCGGCGAGAAGCGGGATGAGGTCACGGAACATGTGCGAGCTGCTCGGGAAGCCGTGCAGCAGCAGGAGAACGGGGGCGTCGGCGGGCCCGGCCTCGCGGTAGTGGACGTCGAGGCCGCGGACGGTGGTGGTGCGGTGGGCGGTCATCATGTTCTAACCCCTGACTGACTATTTGATGGTTAGGCAAGCTCAGCACGAGGCGCCTAACTGGTCAAGTGAGTTTGAGGGGTTATCTGGGCGCTGCTTTGATGTCGTGCACGGGCGGTGCCGACCTTCGTGACGCGACGACTACCCTTCGGCACCATGCCGCTCCACTTCGAACTCCGCCCTGGGGAAGGGCTTGTCCTGCCCCGAGGGGCAGGGGTGCTGCGATTCGGGATGGGGGAGCGGGAGGCCCAGTGGATGGTGGCCACGCTTGCCGATGTACGGGAGGCGTGGGTCTGCGGGGCGGGGTGGAGCTTCGGGGCCGCTTACGAAGGGGTCGAGCTGCTGGTCTGCGGGGCCGCGGACGAAAGGCGGCGACTCGACTGGATCAACCTCGCTCAGCCGGACGCGCCGGCCTTCCCGGTCGTCTGGCAGGACATCGACCTCTTCGGGCATGAACAGGGCGAGGTGGAGCGGGCGTTGGCGGACGTCGATGGAGCCGGCCTTCGGCTGGAGCGGTCACCGGCGGTGTACTTGAGGTCGGTGTCCCTGACGGCGCGTCCCTCAGCGCCGGTCTCCTGACCTGCACGGGCCTCGCCCTCACATGCCGGGTCACATCCTCGCGCACACCAAGATCTTCCCCACGTTCCCGCCCCTCAGCATCGACAAGAACGCCTCCACGATCCGTTCGAAGCCCTCCACCACCGTCTCGTCCAGCGTGAGCGCGCCGCTGAGGAGGTGCGGGACGGCGAAGTCGTACAGCTCGTCCTGGAGGTTGCGGTAGTCGCTGACCAGGAAGCCCTCGATGCGCAGGCGCTTCTCCACCACGTCGGCGTGGTTGAAGACGACCGGGGGCGCGTCCGGGGTGTTGTACTGGCTCACCGTGCCGATGCGGACCACGCGGCCGTGGTCGCGCAGGGCGCCGATCGCCGCGCCCAGGTGGTCGCCGCCGACGTTGTCGACGAAGACGTCGATGCCGGTGGGAGCGGATTTCGCCAGGAGGTCCGGGACCGGGCCCTGGTGGTAGTCGAACGCCGTGTCGTAGCCGACCTGTTCGGTCAGATGGCGGACCTTCTCCGGTGAGCCCGCGCTGCCCACCAGCCGGCCCGCGCCCAGCAGCCGCGCGAAGCGGCCCGTCGCCGTTCCGACCCCGCCCGCCGCCGCGGAGACGAACACGTCGTCGCCCTCGCGCAGCCGCGCGATCCGGGTGAGACCGACGTACGCCGTCAGGCCCGTGCCCCCCAGCACGCTCAAGTACGCGGACAGCGGGACCCCTTGGTGCAACGGCAGGCGTCTGACCTCCCCCGGGGTCACCAGGGAGTGGGTGCGCCAGCCCTGCCGGTGGAAGACGATCTCGCCCTCGGGCAGCCCCGGGTCCCGCGAGGCCACGACCCGGCCCAGCGCGCGGCCTTCCAGTGGCGCGTTCAACTCGAAGTCGCCGTCCATCATTTCGCGGTGGTAGGGGTCGACCGACCAGTAGAGGTTCTCCACCAGCGCGGTGCCGGGGGCGGGGGAGGGCAGGGAGGACTCCACGAAGGCGAAGTCGTCGGCGGTGGGGAAGCCCTTCGGGCGGGCGGTCTGGTGCACGGTGATCGCTGTGTCGGTCATGGACGGGACCGTACGGAGGAATGCCGAACCGCAGCAGAGGGTTGCGCTCATGGAACGGACACATCCATGAGCTTTCGCTCATAGCAGCAGGTGGGGGACGCGCCATGAGCAGCACCGTCGATCTCGCGCCGCAGGAACTCCGTACCCTCGTCGCGGTCGCCGAGGAGGGCGGCTTCTCGGCCGCCGCCGTCCGGCTCGGCACGAGTCAGTCCGCCGTCTCGCACGCGGTGCGCGGCATCGAGCGCAAGCTGGGCGTCGTACTGTTCGACCGCGGACGGTACGGGGCCCGGCCCACGGCGGCCGGCGCACGGGCCGTCGCCCACGGCCGTCGTGTCCTGCGGATGCTGGACCTGCTCGTCCGGGAGACGCGGGCCGCGGAGCCCCACGACGTCGCCGGGCCCCTGCGGATCGCCGCCTTCCGCAGCGCCGCCCTCCACCTCCTGCCTCCCGTCCTGGAACGCCTCACCGCACGGCACCCCGCGATCGAGCCGACCGTCACCGTCGTACGGGAGATCGGGCCCGGCACGGCCGGAGAGGTCGCCGAGGGGCGGGCCGACCTCGGTATCGCCACCTTCGGCACCAGTTCCCCGATCCCGCCGCACCTGGTCGGGGACGTACTGCTGGAGGAGCCGTACGCGCTCGTCCATCCGGCCGGCCACCCCGCCCCGCGCTCCCTGCCGCTCGTCGACTGGCGGGAGAACTGCTCCTCCTACACCCGCACCTGGTGGGCGGCCCAGGACTGGATCCCCACCGCGACCGTCCGCGCCGAGGACGACGGGGCGGTGCTCTCCATGGTGGGCAGCGGTCTCGGCATGGCGATCATGCCCGCGCTCTCCCTCACCAGGGCACCCCACGGCCTGGAGATCACCGATCTCGGACCGGACCGGCCCACCCGTCGGATCGGATACGTCACCACACCCGAACTCGCCACCACTGCCGTCGTGCGAGCCCTGGTCCGCGAGCTGCGCAGCCATGCGAAACCGCAGGTCAGCGCCGTGTGACCCACTGCACTGTCTCAGATAGTAGGAAGTCCGAGTAATTGTGGAGACAGACCGAGCCTCCTCCCTTAGCTTTGTAGAAGCCGAACGTCTCGCTCGATCAAGCGAATGGCGGTCGTGAGCCGGGCCCCATGCAGGCAACCCCTGTGGCCACCGCTCCCCGCCTCTTCCGGCGTCTCGTAACGTCCTTCCGTACTCCATGAATTCGAAGGAGTCGATTTCTCATGGCCGAGACGACCGCCCGCCGTCGAGTCCGTCACACCGTCCGTACGAACGAGTCCGACCGCAAGAACGCCGCGGCCGCCCTCCAGCGCGCCCTCGACCGCCGTGACAACGGCGGCTCGACCGGCCACTGAGGCCGCACACCCCCAGTACCGGGAGCCGCACCCGTCGGGATGCGGCGCGGGATCACGTCCCGCGCCGCACCTCGAAATGGTCGATCCGGTCGCCGTTCTGTGCCAGCGCCGACACCTTGAGCCTCGGCGCCGTACCGCTCTCCGCCTCCACCTGGAGGAACGAGAACCCCCGGTAGCGCACCCGCGACCACTCCACGGTCTCCTTGTCGGCGGCCCGTGACTTCGTCCACCGGAAGGTGTCCACGGACTCGCGGTCGCGCACGTGCCCCTCGTAGCTCTCCTTCACGCCCGCCGGGAAGCCGTACAGGTCCTTGCCGCCACCGCCCGCGGTCACGTACACGGTCCCGTCCCGCGTCGGGTCGGTCGACGCGCCGATCGGCACCCGCCTGCCGACCGCGTCGCCCTTGATGGCGTCGGTGCGCTCGTAGACGTGGTTGTGCCCGTTGATCACCAGGTCCACCTGGTGCTTCGCGAACAGCGGCAGCCACTCCTCGCGCACCCCGCCGTCGGAGGCGTGCGAGGAGGTCGAGTAGGCGCAGTGGTGGAAGAAGACGACGACGAAGTCCACGGATCCCCGCAGCTCGCCCAGCTTCTCGTCCAGCCACGCCGTCTGCTTGCCGCCCGTGTAGCCGAGGTTGGCGGGGATCTCGTACGACACGTCGTTGGCGTCCAGCGCCACGAAGCCGACGTTGCCGTACGTGAACGCGTACACGCCCGGCGCCGCGCGCGGGTCGAAGCCGCTGTCCGGTAGGGACCAGCGGGCGAGCTGGCCGCCGTAGCCGTCGGGGGAGTACCAGGCCTCCATGTCGTGGTTGCCGGTCGTCACCATCCACGGCACCGACCGTGTGACCTCCTCGTTCTGCTTGAGGAACAGGTCCCAGTACGCGGGGTCGTAGCCGTCCGAGGTCTCGCCCCGGCCGTTGACGTTCGCGTAGCAGATGTCGCCCGCGTGGAGATGGAACGCGGGGTTCTGACGCAGCAGGATGTGGTCGTTGGCGGCCGCCGCCTTGCTGACTCCCTGGTCGCCGAAGGCCGTGAAGACGAACGTCTCCGGGCTCGCCGGGGCTGTGCGGAAGGACGCGATGGTGGAGCGGTGTGCGGCCGCGGCCGGGTCGAGTCCGTCGTGGCCGACGCCGTAGTAGTAGGTGGTGCCGGGGCGCAGGCCGTCCAGGGCGGCGTGCAGGTAGTACTGGTCGAGGGGCGCGCGGACGCCCGGGACGCCCGGGGTGCGCAGATCGCGGACCTCGGCCCCGATCCGGCGGCTCAGATCGTCGGGGCGTGTGCCGATCCGGACGAACGGCTTCCGCACCGCGAGCGGGACCTGCCAGGAGATCCGCATCTGCGTCTTCGGGTCGGCCCCGAAGGCGAGGTGACGGCCGAAGGGGGCGACGACCGAGCCGTGCACCTTGGCGGAGGGGGACGGGGAAGCGGTCGTACGGGAAGAGGGCGAGGGCGAGTCTCCCGCGCAGCCGCCGGTCAGCAGGCCGCCCGCCACCGCGCCGGCCGTCACCAGGGTGCGGCGCCGGGTCAGCTTCGTGCGCAGATACTCGTACTGCTCGGCCATGCTCATCCGGCGCGCGAGCTGCGGCGGGATGCCGACGTCGGGAAGGTCCATGCCGGTGAAGTTCCCAGCGCAGCCCAACACCCGCCATACGTACGGGTGAACGCCAGTCGAAGGGCTGACGCCCAGGTGTGCGCGGCTGTCCGTATGGCGGACGTGTCGTGTCATCCCATGGGACGCGGAGTAGGGTGCGGACATGTCTCGCAGCATCAATCTCGCAGTGATTCCCGGTGACGGCATCGGCCAGGAGGTCGTGGCCGAAGGTCTGAAGGTCCTCTCCGCCGTCCTTCCGCAGGATGTGAAGCTGGAGACCAAGGAGTACGACTTCGGCGCCAAGCGCTACCACGCCACCGGTGAGACCCTCACCGACGCCGACGTGGACGCGCTGAAGCAGCACGACGCGATCCTCCTCGGTGCCATCGGCGACCCCAGCGTCCCCTCCGGCGTCCTGGAGCGCGGCTTCCTGCTCAAGCTCCGCTTCCTCTTCGACCACCACGTCAACCTGCGGCCGTCGAAGCTGCTGCCGGGTGTGGAGACACCGCTGAAGGGCGAGCCGGCCATCGACTTCGTCGTGGTCCGCGAGGGCACCGAGGGCCCGTACACCGGCAACGGCGGCACCATCCGCAAGGGCACCCCGCACGAGGTCGCCACCGAGGTCTCCGTGAACACGGCCTTCGGTGTCGAGCGTGTCGTCCGCGACGCCTTCGCCCGTGCCCAGGCCCGTCCCCGCAAGAAGCTCACGCTGGTCCACAAGAACAACGTGCTCTCCTTCGCGGGCCACCTGTGGACGAACGTCTTCAACCAGGTGGCCGAGGAGTTCCCCGAGGTCACCACCGACTACATCCACGTCGACGCGGCCACGATCTACCTGGTCACCGACCCGGCCCGGTTCGACGTGATCGTCACCGACAACCTCTTCGGCGACATCATCACCGACCTCGCCGCGGCCGTCTCCGGCGGCATCGGCGTCGCGGCGAGCGGCAACATCAACCCCAGCGGCGAGTTCCCGTCGATGTTCGAGCCCGTCCACGGCTCGGCCCCCGACATCGCCGGCCAGGGCAAGGCCGACCCCACCGCCACGGTCCTGTCCGTCGCGCTGCTCCTGCGTCACCTCGGCTACGAGGCCGAGGCCGCCCGGATCGACGAGGCGGTCTCCGTCGACCTCGCTGAGCGCACCGGCAAGCCCGCGCGCAGCACGTCGGAGATCGGCGACGCGCTCGCCGTACGAGTAGCCGGCTGACCCGCCAGGCTCCAGAACCACACGAAGCCGCCGGGTCGCATCTGCACCCGGCGGCTTTCCTTATGTCCCCGCCGGGTGCCACCATCATCCCCTGGGTCGCATTCACGCCGTTTTCGTCCCCGGCCTCCGCAGCGCGATAATCGAACGCGGAGCCGCGGAATGAGGGAATGCTCGGACGTCCTAGCACTGGCAACTGACAGTAAAGGGGCGTGGAGCGCGGCCCATCACTACACAACCGGTGAAGGACAACCACTCATGACGACGCCCACGATCGAGCTCAAGCCCTCAGCCTCGCCACTTTCCGACGCCGAGCGCGCCGCGATCCTGGCGAACCCCGGCTTCGGCCGCCACTTCACCGACCACATGGTCGTCATCAAGTGGACCGAGGGCCGCGGCTGGCACGACGGCCAGCTCGTGCCGTACGCCCCGCTCCAGCTCGACCCGGCGACGATGGTCCTGCACTACGCGCAGGAGATCTTCGAGGGCCTCAAGGCGTACCGCCAGCCCGACGGGACCGTCGCCACCTTCCGCCCCGAGAAGAACGCCGAGCGCTTCCAGCGTTCCGCACACCGCCTCGGCATGCCCGAGCTGCCGGTCGAGACGTTCATCGAGGCCTGCGACGCCCTCGTCCAGCAGGACCGGGCCTGGGTCCCGGCGCACGGCGGCGAGGAGTCCCTCTACCTCCGCCCCTTCATGATCGCCACCGAGGTCGGCCTGGGCGTCAAGCCCGCCAACGAGTACCTCTTCCTGGTCATCGCCTCCCCGGCCGGCGCCTACTTCCCCGGCGGCGTCAAGCCGGTCTCCATCTGGCTCTCCGAGGACCGCGTCCGCGCCGTCCCCGGCGGCATGGGCGACGCGAAGACGGGCGGCAACTACGCGGCCTCCCTCCTCGCCCAGGCCGAGGCGGCCGCCAAGGGCTGCGACCAGGTCTGCTACCTCGACGCGGTCGAGCACAAGTGGGTCGAGGAACTCGGCGGCATGAACCTGTACTTCGTGTACGGCGACAAGATCATCACGCCGACGCTGACGGGCTCGATCCTGGAAGGCGTGACCCGCGACTCCCTGCTGGAGGTCGCCCGCGACCTCGGCTACGAGTCCGAGGAGGGCCGCGTCTCCATCGACCAGTGGCAGCGCGACGCCGAGAACGGCACCCTGACCGAGGTCTTCGCCTGTGGCACGGCCGCCGTGATCACCCCGGTCGGCACGGTCAAGCGCGCGAACGCCGAGTGGCAGCAGTCGGGCGGCGAGCCGGGCGAGGTCACGCTGAAGCTGCGGCAGGCCCTGCTGGACATCCAGCGCGGCACGGCCGAGGACAAGCACGGCTGGATGCACAAGCTGGGCTAATCGCGGACCCCACCGGGGCCGCCGTGGACTCCGTGTCCGCGGCGGCCCTTTCGTATGCCGTCTGTCGGCCGCGGCACCGTCGTGGCTGGTCGCGCAGTTCCCCGCGCCTCTTCAGGGCGCATGTCGTGATCGCAATTAGAACGACACTCAATGTGATGCATGCCATGAGAAGAGCGCAGGGTTCCCTTCGTCGATGTCTCTGATTAGAGTGAAGTTCTAAGAGAAGGGAACGACATGCGGCTGACCCCCACCGAACGCGACCGGCTGCTGCTCTTCGGAGCCGCCGAGCTGGCCCGTGCCCGCCGCGCCCGAGGGCTGCGGCTCAACGTGCCGGAGGCCACCGCGCTCATCGCGGACACCGTGTGCGAGGCCGCCCGCGACGGGGCACGGCTCGCCGAGGCCGTCGAGCGGGCCCGCGCGGTGCTCGGTCCTGACGACGTGCTGCCCGGTGTCGCGGACGTCGTCACCGAGGTGCATGTCGAGGCCGTCTTCGACGACGGGTCCCGGCTGGCCGTGGTGAGCGACCCGATCGGCGGCGGGCTCGGCCCCGAGGCTCCCGGCGCGCTGCTGCCCGGACCCGAGCACGCCGAGCCGGAGGCCGTCGTACGGCTGACGGTCACCAACACCGCGACCGTCCCCGTCTCCGTCACCTCCCACTTCCACTTCTTCGAGGTCAACCCGCGCCTCGACTTCGACCGCGCCGAGGCCTACGGGACGCGGCTCGCCGTCCCCGCCGGTTCCTCGGTGCGGTTCGGGCCGGGGGAGTCGCTGGAGGTCGGCCTGGTGCCGATCGGCGGTGCCCGCGTCGCCATCGGCTTCGCCGGGCTCGTCGACGGACCGCTGGACGCACCCGGCGCCCGCGAGGAGGCCCTGCGCCGCGCCGCCGCCTGCGGCTACCTGGGCGTGCCCGCCGAGGAGGCCGGCCGATGAGCCGCCCCGGAGGGCACCCCGCCGAGGCCCGCCGCCTCACCCCCCACGAGTACGCCGCCACCCACGGCCCCCGCGCCGGCGACCGCATCCGGCTCGGCGACTCCGGGCTGACGATCCGCGTCGAGGCCGACTCCCAGCGCTACGGCGACGAGTTCCTCGCCGGCTTCGGCAAGACCGCCCGCGACGGACTGCACCTCAAGGCCGCGGCCGTGCGGGAGACCTGTGACGTCGTCATCAGCAACGTCGTCGTGATCGATGCCGTGCAGGGGATCCGCAAGGTCTCCATCGGCATCCGGGAAGGCCGTGTCCACTCCATCGGCCGGGCCGGGAATCCCGACACCCTCGACGGGATCGACGTCGTGGTCGGCACCGGCACGTCCATCGTGTCCGGCGAGGGGTTCATCGCCACCGCCGGGGCCGTCGACACCCACGTCCATCTGCTGTCGCCCCGGATCATGGAGGCCTCGCTGGCCTCCGGCGTGACCACGATCATCGGCCAGGAGTTCGGGCCGGTGTGGGGCGTCGGCGTCAACTCGCCCTGGGCGCTGCGGCACACGTTCAACGCCTTCGACGCCTGGCCGGTCAACATCGGTTTCCTGGGCCGGGGTTCGTCCTCGCACGACGCGCCCCTGATCGAGGCCCTCGCCGAAGGCGGTGCGTCCGGCTTCAAGGTGCACGAGGACATGGGCGCCCACACCCGGGCTCTGGACACGGCGCTCCGGGTCGCCGAGGAGCACGACGTCCAAGTCGCCCTGCACAGCGACGGGTTGAACGAGTGCCTGTCCGTCGAGGACACCCTGCGCGTCCTGGAGGGGCGCACCATCCACGCCTTCCACATCGAGGGCTGCGGCGGCGGACACGTCCCGAACGTGCTGAAGATGGCGGGCGTCGCCAATGTCATCGGCTCCTCCACCAACCCCACCCTGCCCTTCGGCCGGGACGCGGTCGCCGAGCACTACGGCATGATCGTCTCCGTCCACGGCCTGAAGACCGACCTGCCCGGCGACGCCGCCCTGGCCCGCGACCGCATCCGCGCCGGGACCATGGGGGCCGAGGACGTCCTGCACGACCTGGGCGCGATCGGCATCACCTCCTCGGACGCGCAGGGCATGGGGCGAGCGGGCGAGACGGTCCGCCGTACGTTCGCCATGGCAGGGAAGATGAAGGCCGAGTCGGGAGCCCCCGACGAGGACCACGACAACGAACGCGTCCTGCGCTACCTGGCCAAGCTGACGATCAACCCGGCCATCGCGCACGGACTTTCGCACGAGGTCGGCTCCATCGAGGTCGGCAAGCTGGCCGACATCGTGCTGTGGCGCCCGGAGTACTTCGGCGCGAAACCGCAGCTGGTACTGAAGTCCGGCTTCCCGGCGTACGGCGTGGTGGGCGACCCCAACGCGGCGACGGACACCTGCGAACCCCTCGTGCTGGGGCCGCAGTTCGGCGCGTACGGCGCCACCCCCGCCGATCTCTCCGTCGCCTTCGTCGCCCGGGCGGCGCTCGACCAGGGCAACGACTCGATGCCGACCCGCCGCCGCAGGGTCGCCGTCCGCGGCACCCGCGGCATCGGACCGGCCGACCTGCGCCTCAACTCCCGTACCGGAGCGGTCGATGTCGACAAACGCACCGGCCTGGTCACCCTCGACGGCGAGCCGCTGCGCTCCGAGCCGGCCGACTCCGTCTCCCTCAACCGCCTGTACTTCCTTTAGGCCCCCTGGAGCACCTCATGACCTACCGCATGCCCGCCGAGTGGGAGCCGCACGAGCGCACCTGGATGGCCTGGCCCGGACCCAACGCGACCTTCACCGACGACGAGGAACTCGCCGAGGCCCGGACCGCCTGGGCCTCGGTGGCCCGCGCCGTGCGCCGCTTCGAGCCGGTGACGATGGTGCACGGCACGGGCCAGGGGGAGTCCGCGCGCGAGCTGCTCGGACCGGACATCGACCTGGTGGAGCGCGAGCTCGACGACGCGTGGATGCGTGACATCGGGCCCACGTTCGTGAGCGACGGCCGTCGACTGGCCGCCGTGGACTGGGTGTTCAACGGCTGGGGGGCACAGGACTGGGCGAGCTGGGAGCACGACTCCAAGATCGCCCGCCACGTCGCGGACCTGGCCGGGGTCCCGGTCCGGAGCAGCGCACTGGTGAACGAGGGCGGCGCGATCCACGTCGACGGCGAGGGCACGGTCCTGCTCACCGAGACGGTCCAGCTCGGCGCCGAGCGCAATCCCGGCTGGACGCGCGAACGGGTCGAGGCGGAGATCCACGACCGACTCGGCACCAGCAAGGCGATCTGGCTCCCGCACGGCCTCGCCGGCGACTACGGCACGTACGGCACCCAGGGGCACGTCGACATCGTCGCGGCCTTCGCCGGGCCCGGCACCGTGGTCGTCCACAGCCAGCGGAACCCGGACCACCCCGACCACGCCCGCTCGCGGGAGTACGTCGAGATCCTGCGCGGACAGACGGACGCGAGGGGCCGCCGCCTGGAGGTCGTCGAGATCCCCGCCCCCACCGTCCTCAAGGACCAGGACGGGGAGTGGGTCGACTACTCGTACATCAACCACTACCTCTGCAACGGCGGCGTCGTGCTCTGCGCCTTCGACGACCCGAACGACGAACTCGCGGCCGGCATCTTCCGCCGGCTCTTCCCCGAACGGACGGTGACACCGGTGGACGCGCGGACCGTCTTCGCGGGCGGGGGCGGCATCCACTGCATCACCCAGCAGCAGCCGAGGACGACGGTCAGGTAGAACGTACGGGTGAACGTGCTGACCTGTGCCGCCTGCGGAAGCCGCCTGACCGAGCCGCTGCGGCTCCTGCCGGAAGTGCCGCCCCGCCCGGAGTACGACGGACTCAAGAACCCCGACGGCTCCCGGCACGCCCCGCCGACCCTCCCGCGCGGGGCGTACGCGGTGGACCCGGAGCCGTGCGGGGCGCCGTACGTGCCGCATCCCGACCCCGAGTGGTGCGGATCGGCCCACCCGGGGGACGTGTGCATAGGAGACCCCGACGGACCGGGATGCCTGATGTCCGCCGGGCCGCGCGACACATGGGTGGTCCACCCCGAGGACACCCGTGGGCGCTTGTCCGCCAACCCCGCCGTCGAGGAGGTCGGGTGCTGCGGCCGTCCCGGCCGCGAGGGGCCGAACGAGGTCTGCGCGGAGTGCGGCACGGCCGTGGCGACGCGGTACTCCGAGTGCTACGGCCCGTACGAGACGCACTTCCTGCCGGACGCCGTCCGCGTGGAGTCCGTCGTATGACCCCCGCCCGCCGTCGCACCCCCGCCCCGCCCCGCGAGGACGTCCTCGTCGCCGCCATGGAGATGATCGCCGAACTCGGCCTGGAGAAGCTCACCATGGCGGCCCTCGGCCGCGAGGTCGGGATGAGCAGCGGCCACCTCCTGTACTACTTCCACTCCAAGGACGAGCTGCTGCTCCAGACCCTGGAGTGGAGCGAGGGCCGGCTGGGCGCCGAGCGCGGCCGCCTCCTCACCCGTACGGCCACCGCGCGTGAACGGCTCGATGCGTACGTCGACCTGTATGTCCCCGACGGCCATCGCGACCCCCACTGGACGCTCTGGCTGGAGGTCTGGAACCGCTCGCAGAACGCCCCCGCCGACGCCCGCGACCGGCAGGCCGCCATCGAGGGCGCCTGGCACCGCGACCTGGTGGCACTGCTGGCGGAAGGAGTGTCGAGGGGCGAGTTCCGCGCGGTCGACCCGGACCGCGTGGCCGCCCGGCTGCGGGCGCTGCTCGACGGATTCTCCATCCACGTGGCGATCGGTCTGCGAGGCACGGACCGAGCGCAGATTCTCGGCCACGTACGGGAGTTCCTGGACGAGAACCTTCTCGCGGACGCGTGAGGCGGCGCCCGGGTTGTACTCAATTCGGGGGATTGCCGTGTGTCGTGTGATGCGCTTGCCTCGTAGAGAGCCCTCGGCACAGGGCCGGGGGAAGCAGTGTCAACGGGGGAAACGATGTCACATGTCCTACGGGGGACGTCTGTAGCGCTGCTCGCGGGGGCGATCGCGCTGTCGACGGTGACGGTGGCGGCCGGTGCCGCGCCGGAGCGAGGGGAGACGCGGCGGGTCAGTGAGGGCGCCGGCGGTGAGCAGGTGGCCGGGGACTCGCGGACGCCGTCGATCAGCGGTGACGGCCGGTTCGTCGTCTTCGAGTCGGACGCCGACGACCTGGTGCCGGGGGACACCAACCAGTCCACCGACGTGTTCCTGCGCGACCTGCGCAAGGGCACCGTCCAGCGGGTCAGCGTGCGCGACGACGGGGGCGAGTACACGCTCGCCTACGGCGCCCACATCAGTGCCGACGGGCGGTACGTCGTCTTCCAGGGCGGCACGGGGTCGCCCGAGGAGGGCAACTGGTTCTCGGGTGTCTTCCTCTGGGACCGGGTGAAGGACCGGACCGAGGTCGTCAGTCTCACCGACGACGAGAAACCGGCCCACGGCACCGATCCCGTGATCAGCCGGGACGGGCGGTACATCGCGTTCGTCTCCTCGCTCACCGACCACGGCGACACGAGCACGCGCATGGGGGTGGGCGTCTACGTGCGCGACCGCGAAGAGGGCACGACCCGCCTCGTCAGCGTCACCGAACCGCCGCCCACCGACGACGGGCACTCCTGGATCATGGGCGCCCCCAGCATGAGCGCCGACGGCAGCCGCGTCGCGTACGCCATGAACCAGGCGAGGCCCGGCCGCCACGGGGCTGCCTACACCTGGGACCGGCGAACCGGGCTCAAGGAGCGCTTCGACCGCGCGGACCAGCGCACCAGCCGTCCCACGTTCAGCGGCAACGGCCGGTACGCGGTGTTCTACTCCGCCGCTCCCGACCTCGTGCCCGGGGACACCAACGGCATGGAGGACATCTTCGTCCGGGACATGAAGAAGGGCACCGTCGAACGGGTCTCCGTCAGCGCGACCGGGGAACAGCTGGACGCCAGGTCGTACGAGCCGATGATCAGTGAGGACGGCCGGCGGGTCGCCTTCGTCTCCGGCGCGACGAACCTCGTGGCGGGCGACACCGCCCACGGCCCGCTCTTCTCCCGCGACCTGCGCACCGGCGTCACCCAGCGGGTGACCGTCGCCCAGGACGGCGGCGAGAGCGACTACCAGGGCTGGCCGGCCACCGCGGTGAGCCGGAACGGCCGGGTCGTGGCCTTCGACTCCTGGGCCACCGACCTGGTGCCCGGAGACACGAACGACAACCGCGACGTCTTCGTACGCCGCCTGCACTGACCGCACTTCGCACGCAACAGGGGGGAACAGATCTTGTACACCCGCACACGTCTCGCAGTCGCCGCCGGACTCCTGTCCGGCCTCATCGCACTGTCCGTCACCACCGCAACCGCCGCCCCCGCACCCCACACCGACCGGATCACCGAGTCGGCCACGGGCGAGCAGGGCGACAGCAACTCCTACGGCCCCGAGTTCAGCGGCGACGGACGCTTCGCCGTCTTCTCGTCCCAGGCCACCAACCTGGTGCCCGGCGACACCAACGGCCTCACCGACGTCTTCGTGCGCGACCTGCGCAAGGGCACGGTCGAGCGGGTCAACGTCAGTACCGGCGGAGCCCAGGCCGACGGGGAGTCCTCCGTGTCCGACATCAGCCGTGACGGCCGGTACGTGCTGTTCACCTCCCAGGCCCGCAACCTGGACCACTGGGACACGCCGCCGCCCGCCGAGGAATGGGTCGACGACGTCTATCTGCACGACCGCCGCACCGGTACCACCGAACGGCTCAGCTTCGGGGTCGACGGACGCTCCGTCGACGCGGGCGGCGCCGCCATGTCGGCCGACGCCCGCTACATCGCCTTCACCGCCCGTCCCAACCGGATGGAGGCCGACGACCCCAACGGCTACCGGATGCTCTACCTCCTCGACCGCACCACCGGAACCGTCAAACGCGTCAGCGACCGAGCCCGTCCGGACTGGACGTCCGTTCTCTACGACGTCAGCGAGGACGGCAGCCGCCTGGTCTACAACCAGTTCCAGTACCGGGGGCCGGGCTCGGCCCTGTGGGCGTACGACATCCGCGAGGGCACCCGGCAGCAGCTGAACGTCACACCCGACGGCACCCCGACCAGCCAGGCCCTCGACGGCTCGCTCACCGCGAACGGCCGGTTCGTCGCCTTCAGCTCCGGCGCCCCGGACCTGGTCCCGGGCGACACCAACGACACCACGGACGTGTTCGTGCGTGACCTGGTCGGCGGCGAGATCCGAAGGATCTCCCACAACGCCGAGACGGCCTTCGGCACCCAGAGCCCCGAGATCAGTCCCGACGGCCGGTACGTGGCCTACGAGGCGACCCTGCGGAACCGGGAGACGGGCTACTTCGGCGTCGGCAACATCTACCTGCGCGACCTGCGCACCGGATCGATCCGCCTCGTCACCGAGTCGGTCACCGGAGGCACCGTGGAGGACGAGAACGTCACCCTCTACTCCGTCACCCGCGGCGGCAGGGCGGTCGGCCTCGCCTCCGGTTCCGCGCAACTGGTGCCGGACGACACCAACGGGGTCACCGACGGCTTCGTCCGCCACCTGCGGTGACCAGCACCCGGTTCGCATCCTGAGACGGACGGTGAGCGCGGGGGAGTCTTGTGCCAGACTGCCCCCGTGCTCTCGTTCGCCATGATTATTGGCAGCAGGCGCGCCGGTCCGCAGTGACCGCCACGTACGACCAGGTACGGGCGGACACCGTCGTCCTCGACCCGCGCGCAGACCTCTCGCACCCGCGAGAGGTTTTTCGCTTTTCTGGCCCACCCGTAACCAGAGGCGAGAGCGCGAGGGACCATGTGGGGACGGTGGAGCCGGTCATTCCGGTACAGACCGAGATCCAATCCTCAGGAGCCTTGAGACCATGACCGCAACCAGCGAGCTCGACGATCAGTTCCACGTCTTCGACACCACCCTGCGCGACGGCGCCCAGCGGGAGGGCATCAACCTCACCGTCGCGGACAAGCTGGCCATCGCGCGGCACCTGGACGACTTCGGCGTGGGCTTCATCGAGGGCGGCTGGCCCGGCGCCAACCCGCGGGACACCGAGTTCTTCGCCCGCGCCCAGCAGGAGATCGAGTTCAAGCACGCCCAGCTGGTCGCCTTCGGCGCGACGCGCAGGGCCGGCGCCAAGGCGGCGGAGGACCCGCAGGTCAACGCGCTGCTGGCGTCCGGCGCCCCGGTGATCACCCTGGTCGCCAAGTCCCACGACCGCCATGTCGAACTCGCCCTGCGCACCACGCTGGACGAGAACCTGGAGATGGTCCGCGACACGGTGTCGTATCTGACGGCACAGGGCCGCCGGGTCTTCGTCGACTGCGAGCACTTCTTCGACGGCTACCGCGCGAACCCGGAGTACGCCAAGGCGGTCGTACGGGCGGCCTCGGAGGCGGGCGCCTCGGTGGTCATCCTCTGTGACACCAACGGAGGCATGCTCCCCGCCCAGGTCCAGGCGGTCGTCTCCACGGTCCTCGCCGACACCGGCGCCCGGCTCGGCATCCACGCCCAGGACGACACGGGCTGCGCGGTCGCCAACACCCTGGCCGCGGTGGACGCGGGCGCCACCCACGTCCAGTGCACGGCCAACGGCTACGGCGAGCGCGTCGGCAACGCCAACCTGTTCCCGGTGGTCGCGGCCCTGGAGCTGAAGTACGGCAAGAAGGTGCTGCCAGAGGGCAAGCTGCGCGAGATGACGAGGATCTCGCACGCGATCGCCGAGGTCGTGAACCTCACCCCCTCGACGCACCAGCCCTACGTGGGCGTCTCGGCCTTCGCCCACAAGGCCGGCCTGCACGCCTCGGCCATCAAGGTCGACCCGGACCTCTACCAGCACATCGACCCCGAGCAGGTCGGCAACACGATGCGCATGCTGGTCTCCGACATGGCGGGCCGCGCCTCGGTCGAGCTCAAGGGCAAGGAACTGGGCGTGGACCTCGGCGGCGACCGCGAGGTGGTCGGCCGGGTGGTGGAGCGCGTGAAGGAACGCGAGCTCAAGGGCTACACGTACGAGGCGGCGGACGCGTCGTTCGAGCTGCTGCTGCGCGCCGAGGTCGAGGGCAAGCCCCTGAAGTACTTCCAGGTCGAGTCCTGGCGCGCGATCGTCGAGGACCGCCCCGACGGCAGCCACGCGAACGAGGCCACGGTGAAGCTCTTCGCCAAGGGCGAGCGCATCGTCGCCACGGCGGAGGGCAACGGCCCCGTCAACGCCCTGGACCGCGCGCTCCGGGTCGCCCTGGAGAAGATCTACCCCCAGCTCGCCAAGCTCGACCTCGTCGACTACAAGGTCCGCATCCTGGAAGGCGTTCACGGCACCCAGTCCACGACCCGCGTGCTCATCTCCACGTCCGACGGGGCGGGGGAGTGGTCGACCGTGGGAGTCGCGGAGAACGTGATCGCGGCGTCCTGGCAGGCCCTGGAGGACGCTTACACCTACGGCCTGCTGCGCGCCGGCGTGGAGCCCGCCGAGTAACCGCCGCTCAACACGAGTCCTCGGCGAGCTCCTCGAACTCGCCGAGGCTCATGGCCCGGCCATCGGCCCAGACCTGACCGGGCCGCAGAGCGGCGAGGTCTGCCGCGCGGAACGTGCCGGTGCCCGTGTACTCGTAGTTGAACTCGGCCTTCCCGAAGGCGAGTCGGTAGGTGTACGCCGGCACCAGCCGTTGCTGCCCGGCCACCCGGGCGTGCCACGCGGCCGGCGGCTCGAACAGCGGGAACCCGATGTCCTCGCCCGCGCGTTTGCCGGACGTCTCCCAGCCGGAGAGGTTCTCGTCGGAGTCCCCCTCGGTCGGGGCCCCGGTCAGCCGGAGACCTTGGATCAGGTCGTCGCCGCACGGCCGCAGCAAGGCCTGGGGTGCCCCCGAGGCGTCCAGCCGTACCGCGACCAGCGGCAGCAGCGAGGCCCCGCACCCACTCAGCAGCAAGGCCCCGCCCACGGCCCCGACCAGCGCCGCCACCCCCGCACGCCCCATGCCCCCACCCTTCGTCGCCTTCACCACATCACGGGACGGGAAGCCGGGCGACCACTGTTGTGCACCGTTCCCATTGCGGTCCCACAACGTGCCTCACCAGCCCGCCAGTTGGGGCTGAATGGCTGACGTGATGCCTTGACGGGCCTGGGTGCCACCAGTTAACTCACGGCGTGAGGTAAGCCATGAGTGGACTAACGAGAGCCAAGGGGAAGCTCCATGCGAAGAACCGCCCTGCTCGCCTCAGCCGCCCTGCTGACAACCCTGCTGCCGATGGTGTCCGCACAGGCACAGCCACAGGCCGCCGACGATCCCGCCTCGGTCCCCGTGGACCGCTTCGAGGGCGAGGTGCCCTTCGCGAACCCGCCCGCCGGGGGCATCTTCACCTGGGGCAGCGACAACGACGACCCGCCCGCGCTCGCGCTCGAAGAACGCGCCGACGCCCCCGAGGGCGACCGCGTCCTGTCCGGCGCCTACGACATCAGCGGCTACGGCGGCTTCACCCATGACTTCGCCTTCGCCGAGCCCGCCCACGACTGGTCCGCCCACAAGGGCATCCGCTTCTGGTGGGAAGGCCGCGACAACGGCAAGAAGGTCGCCTTCGAGCTCAAGGACGGCGGCGCCGACGGCGAGGCCTCCGAGCTGTGGACGACGTCCTTCACCGACGACTTCAGCGGCTGGAAGCAGATCGAGATCCCCTTCACCGACTTCGCCTACCGCACGGACTACCAGCCCGTCGGCGGCATCGACCACATCCTCGGCCTCACCGGGACATGGGGCTACGCCGTCACCCTCCCCGTCGGCATCCAGGGCCGGTTCGCCATGGACGGCGTCGAGTTGTACGGCAAGGCCGACCAGTCACTGCGCGCCTCCGTCCTCACCGACTCCGCCGTCCACCCGACGGACGAGGGCGGCACGGCGACCGTGAAGATCTCCGTCGCCACCACGGGCTCCGCCCCGATCGACGAACCCGTCACCGTCGCCTACGAGACGGCCGCGACCGGCACCGCCGACCCCGGCAAGGACTACACCCCGGTCAGCGGGACCATCACCTTCCCGGCAGGCACCGTCTCCGGCGCCACACGGACCGTGCGGGTACCGACGCTGAAGGACAAGAAGGCTGAGCCCGCGGAGACCGTCCCCCTCGCCCTCACCGTCACCGGCGCCAAGCCCCCGGCCGAGACCCCGCAGATCGTCGTCGACGCGCACGGACTGCCGTATCTGGACGCCGAGTTGCCGGTGAAGCGGCGTGTCGCCGACCTCCTCTCCCGTATGTCGCTCGCGGAGAAGGCCGGCCAGATGGCCCAGGCCGAGCGCGGAGCCGTGGGGACCGGGGCGGACGTCGCCACGTACGACCTCGGCTCGCTCCTGTCCGGCGGCGGCTCCACGCCGACGCCCAACACCCCCGAGGCCTGGGCGAAGATGATCGACGGCTTCCAACTCCGGGCCCAGGCGACCCGCTTCCAGATCCCCCTCGTCTACGGCGTCGACGCCGTCCACGGCCACAACAACCTGGTCGGCGCCACCGTCATGCCCCACAACATCGGCCTCGGCGCTTCCCGGAACCCCCAACTCGCCCAGCGGACCGGCGCGGTCACCGCCGCCGAGGTCCGCGCCACCGGCGTCCCCTGGGACTTCGCCCCCTGCCTCTGCGTCACCCGCGACGAACGCTGGGGCCGCTCCTACGAGTCCTTCGGCGAGGACCCGGCCCTCGTCGACTCCCTGGAGACGGTCATCCAGGGCCTCCAAGGCGCCCGGAACGGCAAGGACTTGAAGGACAACGACAAGGTCCTCGCCACCGCCAAGCACTTCGTCGGCGACGGCGGCACCGCGTACGGCTCCTCCACCACCGGCACCTACACCATCGACCAGGGCGTCACCAAGGTCACCCGGCAGCAGCTGGAAGCCGTCCACCTGGCGCCCTACGAGACCGCCGTCGACCGCGGGGTCGGCACCGTGATGCCCTCGTACTCCTCGCTCGACGTCCTCGGCGACGGCCAGGGACCGGTCAAGATGCACGCCCGCGCCGACATGATCAACGGCGTGCTCAAGGGCCGTATGGACTTCGACGGCTTCGTGATCAGCGACTGGGACGGCATCGACCAGATCCCCGGCGACCGCGCGTCCGACGTCCGTACGTCGGTCAACGCCGGCGTCGACATGGTCATGGTCCCGTACGCCTTCAGGGAGTTCCGCACCACGCTCATGGAGGAGGCACGGGCCGGGCGCGTCAGCGGGCAGCGCATCGACGACGCGGTCTCCCGCATCCTCACGCAGAAGTTCCGCCTCGGTCTCTTCGAGAAGCCGTACGCCGACACCAGCGGCGCCTCGAAGATCGGTTCCGCCGAGCACCGGGCCGTCGCCCGCCGGGCGGCCGCCGAGTCACAGGTGCTGCTGAAGAACGCCGACGGCGTGCTGCCGCTGAAGGGGTCCGAGAAGGTGTACGTCGCCGGCTCCAACGCCGACGACATCGGCAACCAGAGCGGCGGCTGGACCGTCACCTGGCAGGGCGCGTCCGGCGACATCACCCCCGGTACGACGATCCTGGAGGCCATGCGGAAGAACTCCGCGCGGCTGACGTACTCCAAGGACGCCTCCGCCCCCACGACCGGCCACGACATCGGGGTGGTCGTCGTCGGCGAGACCCCGTACGCCGAGGGCGTCGGAGACGTCGGCAACGGTCATGACCTGGAGCTGAGCCCCGCCGACCGGGCGGCCGTCGACAAGGTCTGCGCGGCCATGAAGTGCGCGGTGCTGATCGTCTCCGGCCGCCCCCAGCTCATCGGCGACCGGCTGGGCGAGATCGACGCGCTGGTGGCCTCCTGGCTGCCCGGGACGGAGGGCGACGGCGTCGCTGACGTCATCTACGGCAAGCGCGCCTTCACCGGGCAACTCCCCGTCACCTGGCCGAAGTCGCAGGAGCAGCTGCCGATCAACGTCGGCGACACGGCGTACGACCCGCAGTTCCCCTACGGCTGGGGCCTCACCACGCTGACCAAGGTGCCGGAGGGCGGCGCGACGACACTGAAGGCGCTCGGCGTCGCGGCGGCGGTGGCCGAGAAGGCGGGGTCCGAGGAGACGGGCCGCGCGATCGTGACCAAGGCGCGGCTGATCGTCCAGCAGAGGAAGATCACGGCCGCGTCGGCGAAGCCCTTCGCCGAAGCGGACCACCTGCTGCTCACCGGGCGGTACGCGGCGGCGGTGGCACAACTGACACAGGCCTACCGGGCGACCGGCTGAGGCTCTTTTGGGAGGCTTCGGGTAGCTTCGAAGTATGACGTCCGTCCTGCGGACCCGAAGCCTCCCAGGGCTGCTCGCGGCACTTGTGCTCGCGGCCCTGACCGTACTGTGGGCGGTTCCCGCGCCCGCCTCCGCCGCCACGAGCGTCTCCAGGATCGCCGAGGCGCTCCGCGAGAGTCCGGTGTACGTCGACCCGGCGGCGTCCGCGCAGCTGTCCTCCGGGGACGCGGCCGCGCTCGCCGAGCAGATCGAGGACGCGGACAAGGCCCTGTTCGTGGCGGTCCTGCCCGCGGACCAGCCGACCGAGAACCTCCTGCGGAACCTGCGCACCGCGACCGGCGTGACAGGTCTGTACGCGGTGCGGGTCGGCGACCGTTTCGACGCGGGCGCGGATTCCTCGGTCCTGCCCAGGACGGCCGTGCGCAACCTCGTCGCGAGCGTCGGGGGCGAGAGTGACGCGAAGAACCAGCTCGACGACTTCGCGGACCAGGCCCTGGCCAACATGGGCGGTTCGGCGCCCGCGAGCTGGGGCTCGTCCTCCGACGGCGGAGGGGTTCCGGCGGGTGCGCTGGTGACGGTCGGCGCCGTGCTGGCGGCCGGTGGCGTGGGCGCGTACACGCTGGTCCGCCGCAACCGCCGCCGCCAGGCGGAGGAGCAGCGGGCCGCCCTGGAGAAGCTGCGGGTCGTGGTGGACGAGGACATCACCGCCTTCGGCGAGGAACTGGACCGTCTGGACTTCCACCCCGCCGAACCGGGCGCGGACGACGCCATGCGCGAGGACTACGAACACGCGCTCGACTCCTACGAGAAGGCGAAGTCGTTCATGGCGGCCGCACGGCAGCCGGAGGAGGTCCGTGCGGTGACCCAGGCCCTGGAGGACGGCCGTTTCTCCCTGGCACGACTGGCCGCCCGCAGGGAGGGCCGGCCCCTCCCGGACCGCCGCCCGCCCTGCTTCTTCGACCCCCGCCACGGCCCGTCCACCACGGACGCGACCTGGACCCCGCCCAGCGGCGCCCCGCGAGAGGTCCCCGTCTGCGCGGCCGACGCGACCCGCCTCGCCGACGGCCGCGACCCGGTGATGCGCGAGGTCGACACCGACCAGGGCCGCCGCCCCTACTGGGACGCGGGCCCCGCCTACGGCCCCTGGGCCGGCGGCTACTTCGGCGGCGGCCTCCTCCCCGGCCTCCTCGTCGGCACGATGCTCGGCAGCATGATGACCACCCCGGCCTACGCGTCCGACTACGGCCCCGACTCCGGCTACGAAGGCGGCGACATCTCGGGCGCGGACTTCAACTCCGACGACTTCTCGGGCGGCTTCGGCGGCGGCGACTTCGGAGGGGGAGGCGACTTCGGCGGGGGAGGATTCTGACGCCGGTCCAGGCAATCCCAGCCCGTCGGGCGCTTGGGGACGAAGACTTGCCATCCCAAGCCCCCGCCCACCCGCTGGGACGGAGCCTCTCGACGCCGGCCCGGGCAATCTCGGCTCGTCCGGCGTCCGGGGAGGAGGGTTCGCCGTCCCGATCCCCCGCCCGCCCGCAGGTGCTGTGCCCCTGGACGCCGGGCCAGGCAATCTCAGCCCGTCCGGCGTTTGAGGACGAGGCCCTTCGGGCCGATCGGGGCCTGGGGCGGAGCCCCAGTGGGGTCGAAGGGCGGAGCCCCTGGGGGTGGGACGGGTAGGGGCGGCGGGGGCGAAAGAAGCCCCGTCCACGAACAACGGGCCCGGCGCACCACACGCCGAGCCCGCGGAAGTTCGTACGAGACAACCCGTGCGTCAGAGAGAAGCCGCAGCCGACGCGATCGCCGACGCGAACGTCGACACCTCGGTGTACACACCGGGCGCGTTGGCCCGCGCACACCCGATACCCCAGCTCACGATGCCGACCTGCACCCACGCGTTGCCGGCGTCCCGCCGGAACATCGGCCCACCTGAGTCCCCCTGACAGGTGTCGACCCCACCCGCCGCGTACCCCGCACAGATCTCCTCGCTCGCGATGAGCCCGCTGTACCCGCTGTACGAACGGCAGGTCGCGTCACTCACGAACGGCACGGTCGCCTTGAGCATGTACCGCTGCTGAGCGCCACCCTCACTGGCCGCGCCCCACCCGGCGACGGTGAACGTCCCGGTGTTGTACTGCGTGGTCGTGGCGATCTTCAGCGTCGGCAGATTGATCGGGGAGGCGAGCTTGATGAGCGCCCAGTCCTTGCCGTCGCCGTTGTACCCGGGAGCCCGGTACACGTACGTCGATCTGACCTGGACCCGCCCGCTGGTGGACTGCAGGTCCACGACACCGGCGGTGGCGGTGATGGAGGTGTTCGCGCCGGTCCCGTTCACACAGTGCGCGGCGGTCAGCACGATCTGCTGCGTGTACAGCGCGCCGCCACAGCCCATGGAGAGCCGGACCATGAACGGGAACTCGCCCTGCGCGGCACGGGTTCCGCCGACGACGGGAGCGGGGGCGGCCTGCGCGGCCGAGACGGGCTGAAGACTGGCGATCGCGAGGGCGGCGGCGCCGAGGGCCACGCATCTCTTGAGGGCCGTGAGGAGTCTCTTCAACGTTCTGCCTTCCGTGGGGGGTGGAAGTACTCATGAAGTGCTCAGTCACAGATCTGTCGTGCGCATGCCAATAAGAAACACAAAGAGGCGCCCATCTGCCGGTATGGGCCTGGCATGGGCAGGTCAAATCTGTTGCTGGATTATGAGAACGCTGCGACAGGCCGCACAAGGGGTGTGATTCGGCCAGCCCGGCCGCGCGCCGACTAGGACAGGAACCGACCTCATAGCGGCGTACGGTCGTGCCATGTCGGAAACCTTCGCCTCCGCCGCCGCCCTCGACGCCTGGCTCACCACCCACCCGGCCCCCCACCCCGGCCTCTGGGTGAAGGTCGCCAAGAAGGGCTCGGGCGTCCCCTCCGTCACCGCCGCCGAGGTCAATGACGTGGCCCTCTGCCACGGCTGGATCACCGGTCAGCGCAAGGGATTCGACGCCTCGCACTTCCTCCAGAGGATCACCCCGCGCCGCACCGGCAGCCTCTGGTCCATGGTCAACGTCCGCCGGGTCGAGGTACTGATCGCCGACGGCAGGATGCGTGAGACCGGCCTCGCGGAGATCGACGCGGCGAAGGCGGACGGACGGTGGGCGGCGGCGTACCTCTCCCAGAAGGAGGCGGGGGTGCCGGACGACCTGGCCGCCGCGCTGGAGCGCAGCCCGCGGGCCGAAGCGGCCTTCGAGGGGCTCGGCAGGACGGACCGGTACCAGGTCATGCTCGGTGTGCTGCGGGCCCTCACCCCGGAGAGCCGGGCCGCTCAGGTCGCCTCGGCGGTGGCCGGCCTGGAGGAGCTGTCCGGTCACGACGGCTGAGAACGCCGAGCGCCCGCCCTCAAGGACACGAGGGCGGGCATGCTCACGAAAGACGCGTCACGCGTTCTTGATGGCCGAGATGTCGAAGTTCAGCTTGATCTTGTCGGAGACCAGCACGCCGCCCGTCTCCAGCGCCGCGTTCCAGGTCAGGCCCCACTCGGAGCGCAGGATCGTGGCCTTGCCCTCGAAGCCGACGCGCTCGTTGCCGAAGGGGTCCTTCGCGGCGCCGTTGAACTCGAGGTCGATGGTGAGCGGCTTGGTGGTGCCGAGGATGGTGAGGTCACCGGTGATGCGGTAGTCCTCGTCGCCGAGGGCCTCGGCCTTGGTGGAGCGGAAGGTCATCGTCGGGAACTCGTCCGTCTTGAAGAAGTCCGCGCTCTTGAGGTGGCCGTCGCGGTCCGCGGAGCCCGTGTCGATGCTGTCCATCTTGACGTCGATGGACGCCGAGGACGCGGCCGGGTCGCCGCCGTCCAGGTGCAGCGAGCCGCTGAAGTCGAGGAACTTGCCCTTCACGTTGGTCACCATGGCGTGGCGGACGGTGAAGCCGATCGTCGAGTGAGCCGCGTCGATCGAGTAGTCGCCGGTCAGGGCGGTCAGGTCGGTGTTCGCCATGGCGTGCTCCTTGGGAAGTGAGGAAGTTGAACGTTGAATTACCTAACAGGAACGACCGTAGACCTATTCCGTACAAGTTTCAACATCATCCGTAAAGTGTTGGCGTGATTACGCTGAGGTGGTAGATGCCCAGGGCATGAACCCGCATCCCAGAGGCCCCCTCCGGCTCACCCGCCGGGCCGCCTTACTCACCGCGGCGCTCCTCGCCACGGCCGCCCCAGGTGCCCGCGCCGCCGCCCCCGACCCCTACCGCGCCCTGCGCCTCCGCTGGCTCGACATCGCCCTCGGCGCCGGCTACGACCCCACCGCCGAGCCGTACGCCGCCCGCCTCGCCGAGACCGGCGCACTCGCCCGCGGCTTCCGCGCGACCATGACCCCCACCGCGACCTCCCTCTGGCCCGGCCACCCCTACGACCCGCCGTCCGGGATCACCCAGAGCTACAGCCGCCTGTGGACCATGACCCAGGCCTGCGTCCAGCCGGGCACCGGCTCCACCGGCGACGAGTCCCTCCTCGCGGACGTCCTCCGCGGCCTCGACCACCTCTCCGCCACGGTCTACAACCCCTCCACCACCCGCTACGGCAACTGGTGGGAATGGCAGATCGGCAGCCCCCGACTGCTCATGGACCTCACGGCCGCGCTGTACGACCACCTCACCGACGACCGACGGGAAGCCGCCTGCGCCGCCGTCGACCACTTCATCCCCGACGCGATGCTGAGCGACTACTCCGGTACCTCCACCGGCGCCAACCGCGTCGACCTGTGCCGCTCCGTCGCCCTGCGCGGCATCCTCGGCCCGGCACCCGCCAAGATCGCCCTGGCCCGCGACGCGCTCTCGCCGGTCTTCCCGTACGTCGTCCAGGGCGACGGCCTCTACGCCGACGGCTCGTTCGTCCAGCACACCTGGGTCGCCTACTCCGGCACCTACGGCCAGGTCCTCCTCGACGGCCTCGGCCGTCTCTTCGCCCTCCTCGCCGGCTCCGAGTGGGCCGTGACCGACCCGAACCGGCAGATCGTCCTGGACGCCGTGGAGCACGCCTACGCGCCCCTGATCCACGACGGTCTGATGATGGACAGCGTCAACGGCCGTGCCATCAGCCGGGGTTACCTCAAGAGCGACGACCGGCACGTGCTGCGCGGCGATCACTTCCACGGCCAGGGCGTCATCGCCGCGACGGCCCTCCTCGCGGGCGCGGCGAGCGAGGCGGAGCGGGAGCGCTGGTACGGCCGTATCAAGGGATGGATCGAACGGGACACCGTCTCCCCGATCCTGACGGCACGTCAGCTCGGGGTGGCCGACCTCGCCCGACTGCACGCGGTCGCCGAGTCCCCCGTGCCAGCCGCCCCCGACCCCGTCGGCCACCGCCTCTTCGCCGCCATGGACCGTGCCGTCCACCGCCGCCCCGGCTTCGTCGCGAACATCGCCATGGCGAGCGACCGCATCGCGTACTACGAGTGCGGCAACGGCGAGAACCCGCGCGGCTGGCACACCGGAGCCGGAATGCTCTCCTGGTGGACCGGCGGCCGGACGGGCCGAGCCGACCAGTACACAGACTGGTACTGGCCCACCGTCGACTGGTACCGCCTCCCGGGCACCACCGTCTCCACCCGCCGCCTTCCCGACCGGGCCGGCGGCGAATGGGGCGAGCCCAAGCCCGACGCGCGCTGGGTCGGCGGTGTCACCGACGGCGAGTACGCGGCGATCGGACAGCATCTGAAGGGCCTCGGCTCGACGCTGGAAGCCCGTAAGTCGTGGTTCTGTGTCGCCGACGCGGTGATCTGCCTGGGCGCCGGCATCACCTGCTCCGACGGCGTCCCGGTCGAGACCGTCGTCGACAACCGCAACCTGGGGGAGGGCGGCACCCCGGCCTTCGTGCGGGGGCGTGGCTGGGCCCACCTGGAGGGCCACGGCGGCTGGGTGGTGCCGTACGGCGAACTGCGCACTCTCCGCGAGGACCGCAGCGGCGCCTGGTCGGACATCAACACCACCAGTACGACCGAGCGGGCCACCCGCCGCTGGCAGACCCTCTGGCTGGACCACGGCACGGACCCGACGGACGCGTCGTACGCCTATGTCCTGATGCCGGGGGCGTCCCGCCACGGGGTCGCGGCCCGCGCCGCCGACCGCCAGTGGCTGAAGGTGCTCGCCAACGACGGCACCCGCCAGGCCGTCCATGTGCCCTCCCTTTCCCTGACGGCCGCCAACTTCTGGCAGGCCGGTACGGCGGGCCCGCTCGCCGCCTCCGCGGGCGCGAGCGTGCTGGTACGCCGCCGGGGCCGCACCGCTACCCTCTGCGTGAGCGAGCCGCCGCGGACGGGGGAGCCGGTGGAGATCGTCTGGGACCACCCGGTCCGCGAGGTGATCCGGGCCGAAGAATCGGTCGAGATCCTCGCCACGGGCCGCCGTCTGCGCCTCAGAATCACCCCGGGGAGGGCATGTGCCCCCCATGAATGTGAGGTGGCTCTCAGCTGATGTCTTTGTGTGATCTCTACAAGCGGGACGCCCTCTGAGCAGTCGGAATGGCTGCATGGCTCTGAGGTTCTGTTCAGGGGTACCAGGAAAACGGGTCGGAGACTGTACGGAGTCGACGGCCCAGTTTCCTTGCCGCACTTCGTAAGGTCACTACATGACCGTTTTGGATGACGCGCCGGGTGAGCCGACGGACGCACGGGGGCGAGTGGCCGAGCTGCACGAGATCCGTGCGCAGGCGATGGCCGGACCGAGTGACAGGGCGACCGAGGCGCAGCATGCCAAGGGCAAGCTGACCGCGCGGGAGCGCATCGAGCTGCTCCTCGACGCGGGTTCCTTCCAGGAGGTCGAGCAGCTGCGCCGGCACCGGGCGACCGGGTTCGGTCTGGAGGCCAAGAAGCCGTTCACCGACGGTGTCATCACCGGCTGGGGCACGGTCGAGGGCCGCACGGTCTTCGTGTACGCGCACGACTTCCGGATCTTCGGCGGCGCGCTGGGCGAGGCCCACGCCACGAAGATCCACAAGATCATGGACATGGCCATCGCGGCCGGCGCGCCGCTGGTGTCGCTGAACGACGGCGCGGGCGCCCGTATCCAGGAAGGCGTCTCGGCGCTCGCCGGGTACGGCGGCATCTTCCAGCGCAACACCAGGGCGAGCGGGGTGATCCCGCAGATCTCGGTGATGCTGGGCCCGTGCGCGGGTGGCGCGGCGTACTCGCCGGCCCTGACGGACTTCGTGTTCATGGTCCGCGAGACGTCCCAGATGTTCATCACCGGTCCGGACGTGGTCAAGGCCGTGACGGGCGAGGAGATCACGCAGAACGGGCTGGGCGGCGCGGACGTGCACGCCGAGACCTCGGGCGTCTGCCACTTCGCCTACGACGACGAGGAGACCTGCATCGCGGAGGTGCGCTACCTCCTGTCGATGCTCCCGCAGAACAACCGCGAGAACCCGCCGCGCGCGGAGTCCACGGACGCGGCGGACCGCCGGGGCGACGTACTGCTCGACCTGGTCCCCGCGGACGGCAACCGGCCCTACGACATGGCCAAGGTCATCGAGGAGATCGTCGACGACGGCGACTACCTCGAGGTCCACGAGCGCTGGGCGCGGAACATCATCTGCGCACTGGCCCGCCTCGACGGCCAGGTCGTCGGCATCGTGGCGAACCAGCCGCAGTCCCTCGCGGGCGTCCTGGACATCGAGGCGAGCGAAAAAGCTGCGCGTTTCGTGCAGATGTGTGACGCTTTCAACATCCCGATCGTCACTTTCCTGGACGTCCCCGGGTTCCTCCCGGGCGTCGACCAGGAGCACGGCGGAATCATCCGCCACGGCGCGAAGCTCCTCTACGCCTACTGCAACGCGACCGTGCCGCGGATCTCGCTGATCCTGCGCAAGGCCTACGGAGGCGCCTACATCGTCATGGACAGCCAGTCCATCGGCGCCGACCTCACCTACGCGTGGCCGACGAACGAGATCGCCGTGATGGGCGCCGAAGGTGCCGCCAACGTCATCTTCCGCCGGCAGATCGCGGACGCCGAGGACCCCGAGGCCATGCGGCAGAAGATGGTCAAGGAGTACAAGTCCGAGCTCATGCACCCGTACTACGCCGCCGAGCGCGGCCTGGTGGACGACGTGATCGACCCGGCGGAGACCCGCGAGGTCCTCATCAAGTCCCTGGCGATGCTCCAGTCCAAGCACGCCGACCTGCCGTCCCGCAAGCACGGCAACCCCCCGCAGTAACCCAGCGGACCCTCCGCGGCACCCCTGCGGAAACCTCTCTCACGGAGACTGACACCCATGAACACTCCCGACATCCGCGTCGAGAAGGGCCACGCCGGGCCCGAGGAAGTCGCCGCGATCACCGCGATCCTCCTGGCCCGCGCCGCCGCCCAGCCCGCTTTCCCGGACCACCGCCCCCACCCCAAGGCCGGCTGGCGCCGCCTGGAACGCGAGGGCGGATTCCGAGCCCCGCACAGCTGGCACTGAGCACGCGTACGACGTCTGAGGGCCCCCTCTCGAAAGAGAGGGGGCCCTCAGGCTTTTGGCTTTCCGGGGTGCGAGGAACTGCGCGACAAGCCACTGGGCTGCCGCGGACGGCGTACAACCGTCCGTGGCAGCCCAGGAGCCGCAAAGAGAACCGCCTACCGCAGGCGCGCCATCAGCGCATGCTCCACGAGAGTGATCAGCGCCGACTTCGCGTCCGCACGGTGGCGCGCATCGGTCGTGATGATCGGGGTGTCCGGGCCGATCTGAAGGGCCTCGCGGACCTCGTCGGGGTTGTACGGCTGGTTCCCGTCGAACCCGTTCAGGGCGATCACAAAAGGAAGCCCCGAGTTCTCGAAGTAGTCGACAGCCGGGAAGCAGTCGGCAAGGCGCCTCGTGTCGACGAGGACGATCGCACCGATGGCGCCGCGCACCAGGTCGTCCCACATGAACCAGAAGCGGTCCTGACCGGGCGTACCGAACAGGTACAGGATCAGATCCTGGTCCAGGGTGATACGGCCGAAGTCCATGGCCACCGTGGTGGTGGTCTTGTCACCGGTGTGGGTGAGGTCGTCGATGCCCGCGGAAGCGGACGTCATGACGGCCTCGGTGCGCAGCGGGTTGATCTCCGAAACGGCCCCGACGAACGTGGTCTTGCCCACGCCGAAGCCACCCGCCACCACGATCTTCGCCGAGGTGGTGGAGCGGGAAGGACCGCCGCTAGAGCTTGCGAAGTCCACTGAGCACCCTTTCGAGCAGTGTCACGTCTGGCTGGCCGCCGGCGTTCTCGTCGCCGCCGGGCTGATGAATGGCGACCAGGCCCGCCTCCGCCAAGTCGGCGACGAGGATCCTGGCCACACCGAGAGGGATCGTCAGCAGAGCCGAGACTTCGGCTACCGACTTGATCTCCCGGCAGAGGTTGCAGATCCGCTGATGCTCGGGCAACTGGCCCTGCATCTGGTGCGGCTGCGCGGTGGTGTGCACCAGTGCCTCGATGGCGAGCTGGTAGCGCGGGCGCGTCCGGCCGCCGGTCATGGCGTACGGGCGCACCAAGGGGTTGTGGTTGTTGTTCGACGCCCCTGCGGGCGCCGGCTCAGGGGCGCGTCGCTGCGGCTGCACAGGCTGGATACGCGGTGCCGACGGCTGGTCGTACGGCGAGGGCCCGGGGCCCTGGGGCGCGTACGGCTGCCGATGGCTCGGTGCGGAGGGGAAGTTGTAACGGTTCGGGTTCTGGGAACCGTCGTTCTGACCCTGGCCAGGGCCGTACGACCAATTACCGGACGATGAACCGCCTGGGGGTGTTGCCACTTTCTCTCCTCCTCCGACTGCGCCGGGCACCGCATCACTGTGGAGCCGCGTCCCGAAACCTTATGGCCTCGGGACGCCAAAACGCACCGTCTGTCTGTTAGTTGAGAAGGCTCCCTTGGAGCTCGGCCCGAAGATCGGGCGTCAGGACCGTACCGGCACGGTCCACCAGGAGCGCCATCTCGTACCCGATGAGGCCGATGTCCGCCTCGGGATGTGCGAGTACTGCGAGCGATGATCCGTCGGAGACGGACATGATGAAGAGGAATCCCCGCTCCATCTCCACAACCGTCTGGTTCACGCTGCCGCCCTCGAAGATGCGCGAGGCACCGGCGGTCAGTGAGGTCAGACCGGAGGCGACGGCCGCAAGCTGGTCGGCGCGGTCACGCGGAAAACCCTCGGACATCGCCAGAAGGAGTCCGTCGGCGGAGACCACCACCGTGTGGGACACCCCGGGGGTGTTGTCCACGAAGTTGGTGATCAACCAGTTCAGGTTCTGTGCCGCCTGGCTCATCGGGCTCACACTAACGCTCCTGGTTGTAGGTGCTGTCAGAACCGAAGCCCTGACCGTTCGTTTCACTGCTTGCGCTGCGGCCCCGCTCGACACCGCGGCGCAGGTTGCTCAACCTGCCCCGGACGTCCTCGGGAGCGCGGGAGACCTGTGGGCCGCCCTGGGGGGTGGTCTCGGCGGCTCCCTCGACCAGGTTGGCCTTGGGCACCCGCCTCGGCAGACCGGAGGAGGTGACCCCGCCCGCCTTGGGCTTCTTGAGCGCCGAAGCCTGCTGCCAGCGCTCGTCGTTGGCCGAACGCCAGTCACCGTTGCCGGTGCCGTTGCTCTCCGGTGCGGAGGCCGGCTGTTCCTGGGCCACGTGCCGCGAGCCGAACATGTCGGTCGTGCTGCCCGTGCCGTTCGTTCCGTTCGCACGGGCCGTGCCGTTCGCCCCGCCCCCGCCGGATCCGCGGCGGGGGAGCCCCGCCTCGGTCAGGTCGTGAGCGGCCGACGGAGCCGGACCCGGACGGTCGAAGCCTACGTGGTCGCGCTCACCGACGTCAGCGGCCTGCGCGGATTCCGCTTCGGGAGCGTACTGGTCCTGGTACCCGTTCTGGTACCCGTCCTGCTGCGGCCAGTCGTCCTGGTAGCGCCGCTCCTCGAAGGCCGGGATGGATTCCGGTACGGACGTGTGGTCCGCCTGGGCGGGTTCCGCATACGTGGGCTCGGGGTAGCCGCCGGTCGCCGAGAAGCCGTCGTTCTGCGGCATACCGCCGTTCGGCGCGTAGTACTGCTCGTCGTACGACGCCTGCTGCGGCTCCTCGTACGCGGCGCGCTGCGGCTCGGCGTACGGCGCCTGCTGCGGCTCCTCGTAGCCGGAGGGCTGCTGGAAGCCGCCGTGGCCGTTCTCGTAGGCGGCCTGCTGCGCGTCGAACTCGTCGGCGTACGACGGGTTCGCGGGGCCTTCCAGGGACGGCTGGCCGTGCTGGGCCTCCAGGGCCGCGCGACGCTCCTCACGCATGAGGGAGCGGCCTACGGGGTCCAGCTCGCGGATGTCGTCCGGGACCTCGGTGTAGCGGCTGTCGTCGAAGCCGAGTTCGGCGGCCGTGCGCATCGGCAGACCGTTGTTGAAGTTCTCGCCGCCGAAGCTCTGCTCCGGGATGATCTGCGAGACCGTGAACTCGTCCGCGGACGGCTGCTGCTGCTCGCCACCACCACCGTGGGTGATCGCGTCCGGCAGCATGACCAGGGAGGTCGTACCGGCCTGCTCGCCCGAGGGGCGCAGCTGGACGCGGATGCCGTGCCGGTCGGACAGCCGGCCGACCACGAACAGACCCATGCGCTGCGAGATCGCGGCGTCCACGGTCGGCGGGTTGGCCAGCTTGTGGTTGATGTCCGCGAAGTCCTCGGCGGTGAGGCCGATGCCCTTGTCGTGGATCTCGATCATCACGCGGCCGTCGGGGAGACGGGTCGCGGTCACGCGGACCTTGGTCTGCGGGGAGGAGAACGTGGTGGCGTTCTCCAGGAGCTCGGCGAGCAGGTGCACGAGGTCGGTCACGGCGCGGCCGTGGATCTCGGCCTCCGGGACGCCCGAGAGCTCGATGCGCTCGTACTGCTCCACCTCGGAGGAGGCGGCGCGGAGCACGTCGACCAGCGGGACCGGCTGGTCCCAGCGGCGGCCGGGCTCCTCGCCGGCGAGGACCAGGAGGTTCTCGCCGTTGCGGCGCATACGGGTCGCGAGGTGGTCCAGGCGGAAGAGGTTCTCCAGCTGGTCCGGGTCGGCCTCGTTGTTCTCCAGCTCGGTGATGAGGGTCAGCTGGCCCTCGATGAGCGACTGGTTGCGGCGCGACAGGTTGGTGAAGATCGCGTTGATGTTGCCCCGCAGGAGGGCCTGCTCGGCGGCGAGCCGGACGGCCTCGCGGTGGACCTGGTCGAAGGCGCGGGCGACTTCGCCGATCTCGTCGGTCGAGGTGATCGGGATCGGCGTGACCCGGGTGTCGACCCGGCCGGGGTCGGTGCGGGAGAGCTGGTCGACCAGCATCGGCAGGCGCTGCTCGGCGATGCCGAAGGCGGCGTTGCGCAGCTGGCGCATCGAGCGGGACATCTGGCGGGCCACCATGCCGGCCAGGATGAACGCGGCGAGCAGGGCGACCACGACGGCGGCACCGGTGACGAAGGCGTCCCGCTGGGCTTCGTCGGCGATGCTGGAGGCCTCGTCCACGGCCTTGTCGGCCATGTCGGACTCGATCGTCCGGTAGACGTTGTACTTGAGGGTGTTGACCGCCCACCAGTTCTCGGCGGTGATGCCCTTGGTGGCGAGCGCGTCACGCTCGGACTTGTCCGTGGAGGTCAGACCGCCGATGCCCCGGACCATGTCGACGGGGTCGGCCGGCGGCGGCACATAGGCGGAGTTCTTCTGCTTGGCTTCCTTGGCCATCGCCGCGCCGTCGGCCAGGGCCTGCTTCTGCAGGGTGTCCAGCTTCTGGGCGTCGGCCTCGGTGCCACCACCGATGTACTCCTCGATGGCGATGCCCTCGAGGTAGGCGTACGAGGTGAGCGCGGTGCGCTGGGCGGCGAAGCTCTTGGGGTCGGTGCCCGGCTTGATCAGCAGGTGCATGCCGATGGAGCGCTCGAGCGACAGCGAGGCCTTGGTCAGCGCGATCGCGTAGACGGTACGGCCGTAGCTGGTGATGTTTCCGGTGCCGAGACCGAGTTCGTTGGAGAACTCCATCAGGGGGTGGGCGACCTCGACGTAGCCTTCTTCGGTCTGCACACCGGCGAGCTTCTTGGTGTACGCGGCCGCACGCAGCTTCTGGAGGTTCGGCTCCACCTTGCGGAAGATCTGGAGGCGGCGCTGGAGGCCCGCCGTCTGCGGCATGTTCTGCGCGGCCTCGTCGAAGGCGTCGGCGGCGGTGTCCGTGGCCTTGCGGGCGGCGACGACCGTCTTGTCGTCCTCGCCCAGGCCCTGGAGCAGCGGGGCGGCGGTGGAGTCGCGCTCGGTGTAGAGGGCGTCGCCGTAGGTGAGGGCGGCCCGGACCAGGCGTGCGGTCTTCTCCGCGTCCTCGGCCTGCTGCCAGGTGTCGATCGAGCTCTTCACCTGGAAGCCGCCCATGACGAGGCCGACCAGCACGGGTATGAGCAGGATCGCGTTCAGCCGCGTCGGCACGCGCCAGTTGCGCGGGGAGAGACGGCTGCCGCTCGGAGCGGGCGCGGCCGTCGGTTCCGAACCGGGCACAGGGGCGGGCGCCGCTCCGCGCGGCGGCGGGGTGAAGTTGCCCCGGGCCGACGGCTCGGGACCGTTCTTGCTTCGCCTCACTCGACCAACAACCTTCCGGCGGGGTCGGCACCAACGTTGTGCCGCAGTCTCTCAGAGCCCAGTGCGCCATCGACTAGTGAGTACGTCTTTGACTATTGGGCAGTTCAGGCATTCCAGCATGTCGGCCTACGGTCCTCCAAACATGGGAGGGCGGGGATTCGGAGTGATGTAAGCCCTAGATAAAACGGTCATAAAGAGCGAGCCCCGTCAAATGACGGGGCTTTTGTGAGCGCAGTGAGACCGCTTGGCAACGACGCGTGGCCATACCACCCGATTCCTCTGCCGAAACGTTATGAACACCAGGGCCGACCGTGTCAAAGGACACAGTCGGCTCCGGGACATCTACGACAACTTCCGTACGGCGCGGACGATTTGAGTGCTACCGCAGCCGTGCCATCAAAGCGTGCTCGACCAGCGTGATCAGGGCACTCTTCGCATCCGAGCGGTGGCGGGCATCCGTCGTGATGATCGGGGTGTCCGGACCGATCTGCAGCGCCTCGCGCACCTCCTCGGGTGCGTAGGGCTGGTGCCCCTCGAAGCCGTTGAGCGCGACGACGAAGGGGAGACCCGAGTTCTCGAAGTAGTCGACCGCGGGGAAGCAGTCGGCGAGACGGCGGGTGTCCACCAGCACGATCGCGCCGATGGCGCCGCGCACCAGGTCGTCCCACATGAACCAGAACCGGTCCTGACCCGGCGTACCGAAGAGGTACAGGATCAGGTCCTGGTCCAGGGTGATGCGTCCGAAGTCCATGGCGACCGTGGTGGTCGTCTTGCCCCCGGTGTGCGTGAGGTCGTCGATCCCCGCGCTCGCCGAGGTCATGACGGCCTCGGTACGCAGCGGGTTGATCTCGGAGACGGCGCCCACGAACGTGGTCTTGCCGACGCCGAAGCCGCCGGCCACCACGATCTTCGCGGAGGTGGTCGCCCGGCCTCCGTCAGAGCTTGCGAAGTCCACTGAGCACCCTTTCGAGCAGTGTCACGTCCGGAGCGCCGGTGCTCTCGTCGCCGCCCGGCTGGTGGATGGCGACGAGACCCGCCTCGGCGAGGTCCGCGACGAGGATGCGGGCCACACCGAGCGGCATGGCCAGGAGCGCCGACACCTCGGCCACCGACTTCACCTCACGGCACAGGTGGCAGATGCGCTGGTGCTCGGGGAGCAGGCCCATCAGTGCCGCCGGGTCGGCCGTGGTGCTGATCAGGGCCTCTATGGCGAGCTGGTAGCGCGGCCGGGTCCGGCCGCCGGTCATCGCGTACGGACGTACCAGCGGCTGGTCGCCCTCATCCTCGTACGGCTCCGCGTACGGATCATGAGAGGCGTTGGGCGGGGTCATGAATCCTCCGGGCGGGACAGCAAGTCGGTCGGTCAAGCCGTCTGACATGGCCGTGGGGGGATTGTGGCGGCCGGACGGTGATGTGGTGAGACAGGTGGATCCGGGGGCCGGTCAGTGAAGCAGACTGCCCTGTAGTTCGGCGCGGAGATCAGGCGTGAGGACAGCCCCCGCGCGGTCGACGAGCAAGGCCATCTCGTAGCCGACCAGGCCGATGTCGCACTCGGGGTGAGCGAGCACGGCCAGCGACGAGCCGTCCGAGACGGACATCAGGAACAGGAAACCCCGCTCCATCTCGACGACCGTCTGTGCCACGTCGCCACCCTCGAAGATCCGGGAGGCCCCGGCCGTCAGCGAGGTGAGACCCGACGCGACGGCCGCGAGCTGGTCGGCGCGGTCACGCGGAAAACCCTCGGACATCGCCAGAAGGAGTCCGTCGGCGGACACGACGACGGTGTGGGACACCCCAGGGGTGTTGTCCACGAAGTTGGTGATCAACCAGTTCAGGTTCTGTGCCGCCTGGCTCATCGGGCTCAACTAGTGCTCCTGCTGGTGAGTGGGGCTCGGGAAGCTGCCCGTCTGGCCGGTGCCGGCCTGACGACCTTGTGCGATACCCCGACGGAGATTGGTCAGACGGCCGCGTACGTCATCAGGCGCACGCGAGACCGCCGGACCGGATTGGTGCTGTTGCTGCTGAGCCGTGCCCGGGACGAGGTTCGCCCGGGGCACCCGGCGCGGCAGGCCGGAGGTGGTGACCCCGCCCGCGGCCGGCTGCCTGACCCGCTCGGCCTGCCGGACGAGATCGTCGTTCGGCGAGCTGCGCCAGGAGGAGTTGGCCGCGGTCCGCTGGGGAGCGGAGGCGGAGGACTGGGGAGCCGCGGGAGTCTGCGGCTGCTGCGGGGCCTGAGCCGGAGCGCTGCCCTGCTGATCCTGCTGGCCGCCCTGCTGACCGTGGAACCAGTTGGTCTCCAGGGTGTCGTACAGCGGCGTCCGTCCGTCGCCCGCGCTCGTCGCCGGAGGCAGCGCCTCGGGCTCCTGACGGGCGGGACGCTGCGGACGCGGCGGGACCGGGGGAAGCGGGGCGCCGAAGTCGGCCGGACCACGTCCGCCGTTCGGCTGCGGGCGCTCGAACTGGCCGGTGTGCTGCGGGTTCTGGTGACCCGGCAGCGCGTGCTGGCCGGTGGAGCCGCTGTCCTGGCCCGGCATCGGGAACTGACCCGTGGAGCCGTTGTCGTACCCCTGCGGAACCGTGAACGGGCCCGTCGCCGAGGGGCTGTTCTGCCCCGCGGCGCCGAAGACGTCCGGGCGGACGAACGAACCCGTGCCGTTCTGCGGGGCGTCGTACTCGGAGCGGGCGAACTGACCGGTGTTCTGCGGGGCGTCGAAGTCCGGGCGGGCGAACTCGGAGGTGGAGCCGGGACCCTGGCGGCCGTCCGACCGGGGGATCGCGGGCATCTCCGTGGTCGCGCCCGGGCCCTGCCGGTCGTCCATCCGCGGCATACGGGACGTCTGCGCGGGGTCCTGCTCGTCATGACCGCGCGGGGTGTCGAGCGAGGTGTGCGAGATCTGCGGCTGCGCGTTCTCGTCGCTCCAGCTGGGCGTCCGGGGCTGCTGCGGGTTGCCGCCGGGCAGCTCGGCCCGCGGACCGCCACGGCCCGGGAGCTGACGCCCACGGCGACGGCCCTGCTGCTCGTTGCCCGAGTTGCCCGCGGGAGCGGACTGCTGCGGAGGTACGGGACCGCGGCCGCCACCGAAGGCGTCCTGCGGCGCGGAGGTGCCCGCGGCCTGCAGACCCTGCGGCGCACCCGACGTCTGACCGCCGAACCCGGCGCCCGCACCGGCCGGGGAAGGCCGGCCCTGCGGAGGAGCCATGGGGGCCTGGGGTCCGCGCGCGCCACCCGGCGCACCCGGACGACCGCCGTTGCCGGTGCCCGGCAGCGCGGCACGCGGACCCTGACCGGCATTGAGCCGGCCACCGGGCTGAGCGCCCGCACCGAGGGGCGCACCCGCACCGAACGCGCCGCCCTGCTGGCCGGGGCCACGACGGGCCGCGCCCACACCGGCGGCCGCCTGTGCGGCGGACGGGGCGCCACCGGCACCCTGACCGGGCTGCGGCTTCTTGCCGCCCTGGGCGACATCGACGGGGAGCATGACCAGTGCGGTCGTACCACCGGAGTCGGACGGACGCAGCTGGATGCGGATGCCGTGCCGCTGCGACAGCCGGCCGACCACGAACAGACCCATGCGCCGGGAGACCGAGACGTCCACGGTGGGCGGCGAGGCGAGCCGCTCGTTGATCGCCGCGAGGTCCTCGGGGGAGAGGCCGATGCCGGTGTCGTGGATCTCGATCAGTACGCGGCCGTCGGGCAGCGCGTGACCGGTGACCTTGACCTTGGTCTGCGGCGAGGAGAAGGAGGTCGCGTTCTCGAGCAGCTCGGCGAGGAGGTGCACGAGGTCGTTGACGACGCGGCCGGCGACTTCGGTGGTCGGCACCGAGGCCAGCTCGATGCGCTCGTACTGCTCCACCTCGGAGGCGGCGGCGCGGAGCACGTCGACCAGCGGGACCGGGCGGGTCCAGCGGCGGCCGGGCTCTTCACCGGCGAGGACCAGGAGGTTCTCACCGTTCCGGCGCATACGGGTCGCGAGGTGGTCCAGCTTGAACAGCGAGGACAGCTGGTCCGGGTCGGCCTCACGGGACTCGAGCTCGGAGATCAGCGACAGCTGGCGCTGGATAAGACCCTGGGAGCGGCGCGAGAGGTTGGTGAACATCGCGTTGACGTTGCCCCGCAGAAGGGCCTGCTCGGCGGCGAGGCGGACCGCCTCGCGGTGCACGTCGTCGAAGGCCGCGGCCACCTTGCCGATCTCGTCCCGGGAGTGCACACCGACCGACTCCACGGACGTGTCGACGTCCTGCGGGTCGGACTCGGACAGCTGCTTGACCAGCTCGGGCAGCCGGTCCGTGGCGACCTTGGTGGCGGTCTCCTCCAGGCGGCGCAGCGAGCGGATCATGGACCGGGCCACGACGAAGGCGCCGACGAGCGAGATGCCGAGCACGAGCAGGATCAGCGCACCGGAGATGATCGCTTCCTGCTCCGACTCGTTGCGCAGCTCGCGGGCCTTCTGCTCCATCTCCTCGAGCAGCGTGTGCTCGATCTTGCCCATCTGGTCGATCTTGGAGGAGCTGTCGTCCACCCAGTCCTGGTAGGACCGCTTGTCCAGGTTCTCCAGACCGTCCTGGGCGTTCAGGGCACGGCTGGCGTAGGTGTCGGCGGACTGGATGGTCGAGTTGTTGTCGCTGATGGGCTCCATGAGCTCCACGGCGCTGGTCTTGCCGTAGATGACCTGGAAGCTCTTGATGTCGGTCTCTTCGTTGGTGAGAGCCGACTGGCCGTAGAGCCGGTCGTTCTCGGAGAGGTCGCCGAACGTCGTCTTGTTCGCGGGCAGCGCCGCCGCGAGGACCGCGCGCTGCACGGAGGAGTACTCCTTGGCGGCGGAGAAGGCCGCCAGGGCACGCGTGCGCTGGATCATCTCGGGGTTGCTGGTCGCCTGCGCCATGTCGCGCGAGAGGTCCAGCAGCTGCGTCACGAGGCGGTGGTAGGCCTCCACCGTCTGGGTGGAGTTGTCCTTCTGCTCGTACGCGGTGTTGCGGATCTTCTCGATACCGCGCAGGTTGCTGACCAGGAGCACCACGTTGTCGCGGACGCCCTGGAGGCTTCCGCCCTCGGCGTCGATCTCCTCCGAGGAGTCGACGAAGTCCTCTAGGGCGCGGTCCGTCTTGTCGCGCAGACCCTTGATCGTGTACTCGGTCGCGCTGGAGCCGTGCGCCAGCGGCCCGGCGGACAGGTCGCGCTCCTTCTGGAGCGCGTCGGCCAGCGCCGTCGCCTGCTTGGTCATGTCCGTCAGCAGCTTCATGTTCTCGAGCTGCTGGATGTCGTCCATGTTGTCGCTGATGCGCAGGGCGCCCAGCGAGGTGGCCGCGACCACGGGCAGCGCGAGCAGCGACACCAGGCGGGTGGAGATCCGCCAGTTGCGCAGCGCTATTCGCGAGCCGGGGCCGGTCGGGCCCTTCGGCGCCTTCACCGTCGGGGCGGCGGGGTTCGCGGGTCCGGAGGACGCCGCGCCGGGTCGACCGGAGCGCTCGCCCCCGCCGCCGGACGTGGCCGCCTGGCCCGGGTTCTGGGCGTGCTGGGGCGCGGAGCTGCCTTTCGGGCCAGTCCCGCCGTGCGGCTCCGGCTCCGCCGAAGCGCTGCCATCCCTCTTGAAACGTCCCTGCACTAGCGTCGCAACCTCTGGACCAGGCGCCCCTCCGAGTGAACGGAAGGACACGGTGTCGGCGTACTAGGGGGCGCCCTGAATTACGCCCCCCGATGGTCGTGAGTGACCGGCGCTGGCTCCCCCTTACTCGCCGCCACCCGGCGCGCGGAGCGCCCCCAGTGCGCCGGCTCGTTCCTGCGGCGGTCCGTGAGATTCCAGCACAGTGCAGGATCTCCAACAAGGGCCGTAGGCCAGGCTGTGACTTCCGTGACAGCACGTGAGGGACGGGTTACGAGACGTAGAAAGTGATCCACTCAATAGTGGACATACCTGAACGGATCCCTTGTGGGACAAGGGTGTCCCAGTCGCCATGATCAGGAGCGGAATGGTGGCTTCAGGGGGTCAATGTCCGTTTCGTTGGGGTGGGTTGCGGGTCTGAATTGACCGCTTTGTGTGTCACCCCGTGAGCAAACTCACATGCAGATCATGGGGTCTTCACGCCTTCGGAGGGGAAGCGCATGTTTAGCCTGGCGCTTTACATGACGTAACACTTTGACAACCCGCGCCCGCCCGGAGCCCCTTGGGACCCATGCGGCGCCCTAAGACGACAAGGTCTCGTACAACCGTGAAGACGACGATGATGTTCCGCAACATAGCCAACCCGCGGCGCACGACGCTGGCGCACCTCGAGGACGCCGACGACCTGCAGACCCCGGAGCTCCCGGAGCACTCGGTCGACCTCCCGGCCCAGACCGCCAACCCGCGCCGCACGATCCTGATGGACGTCCCGGTCTCCGCCACCGCCGAGTAGATCACGCTCGTAGAGCCGTCGGGGCGCCCGCCCCAATGCGCGAGGCGCCGGCCCCTTGCCGCGTTAGCCTGGAGCGTCAGACTCCAGACAGCTCAAGTGAGGGGCGCAAGGATCCCGTGCGCATCGCCAGATTCTCCATCGACGGGAACGTCGCCTTCGGCGCGGTCGAGGGCGACAAGCCGGACGAGCTCGTCCTCGACATCATCAAGGGCATCCCGTTCGCGGACTTCGAGCTCTCCGGTACGAAGGTCCCGCTGAGCAAGGTCCGGCTGCTGCCGCCGGTGCTCCCCAACAAGGTCGTGGCCTACGGCCGCAACTACGCCGAGCACGCGAGGGAACTGGGCAACGAGGTGCCCGACGCCCCGTTCGCCTTCTTCAAGCCGTCCACCTCGGTGATCGGCTCCGGCGACGAGATCCAGTACCCGTTCTTCTCCCAGGACCTCCACCACGAGGCCGAGCTGGCCGTGGTCATCGGCCGCATGTGCCGCGAGGTCCCGCGCGACCGGGTCAAGGACGTCATCCTCGGCTACACCTGCGCCAACGACATCACCGCCCGCGACGTCCAGAAGCGCGAGAAGCAGTGGGCCCGGGCCAAGGGCTTCGACACCTCCTGCCCGCTCGGCCCCTGGGTGGAGACGGACCTCGACCCCGCCGATCTCACGATCCAGCTCACGGTCAACGGCCAACAGCGCCAGCTCGGCCGCACCAGCGAGATGATCCACCCGATCGAGGATCTGATCGTCAACATCTCCGAGGCCATGACGCTGCTCCCCGGCGACGTGATCCTCACGGGCACCCCGGCAGGCGTCGGGCCGCTCACCGTCGGCGACGAGGTCGCCGTCACCATCGAAGGCATCGGCACTCTCACCAACAAGGTTGTCAAGCGTGGCTAGCGCACCCGTCCGCGTACGTTTCTGCCCCTCGCCCACCGGTAACCCCCATGTGGGCCTGGTCCGCACCGCCCTGTTCAACTGGGCGTTCGCCAAGCACCACCAGGGCACGCTCGTCTTCCGCATCGAGGACACCGACGCGGCCCGCGACTCCGAGGAGTCCTACGAGCAGCTGCTCGACTCGATGCGCTGGCTGGGCTTCGACTGGGACGAGGGCCCCGAGATCGGCGGCCCGCATGCCCCGTACCGCCAGTCGCAGCGCATGGACCTCTACAAGGAGGTCGCGGGCAAGCTCCTGGACGCCGGTCACGCGTACCACTGCTACTGCTCCCAGCAGGAGCTGGACACCCGCCGCGAGGCCGCCCGCGCCGCCGGTCGGCCCTCCGGCTACGACGGCCACTGCCGCGAGCTGACCGAGGCGCAGGTCGAGGAGTACAAGGCGCAGGGCCGTGCGCCCATCGTCCGCTTCCGCATGCCCGACGAGACGATCACCTTCACGGACCTGGTCCGCGGCGAGCTGACGTTCACCCCGGAGAACGTGCCGGACTACGGGATCGTACGAGCCAACGGGGCGCCCCTCTACACCCTCGTGAACCCCGTCGACGACGCCCTGATGGAGATCACCCACGTCCTGCGCGGCGAGGACCTGCTCTCCTCCACCCCGCGCCAGATCGCCCTGTACAAGGCGCTGACCGAGCTGGGCATCGCCAAGCAGACCCCGTCCTTCGGCCACTTGCCGTACGTGATGGGCGAGGGCAACAAGAAGCTCTCCAAGCGCGACCCGGAGTCCTCGCTCAACCTGTACCGCGAGCGCGGCTTCCTGCCCGAGGGGCTGCTCAACTACCTCTCCCTCCTCGGCTGGTCGCTCTCGGCCGACCAGGACATCTTCACGATGGACGAGATGGTCGCGGCCTTCGACGTCGCCGACGTCCAGCCCAACCCGGCCCGCTTCGACCTCAAGAAGTGCGAGTCGATCAACGGCGACCACATCCGCCTGCTGGACGTGAAGGACTTCACCGAGCGCTGCGCCCCGTGGCTGCGGGCCCCGTTCGCCCCCTGGGCGCCGGAGGACTTCGACGAGTCGAAGTGGCACGCCATTGCCCCGCACGCCCAGACCCGTCTGAAGGTCCTCTCGGAGATCACGGACAACGTCGACTTCCTGTTCCTGGCGGAGCCGGTCTTCGACGAGGCGTCCTGGACCAAGGCGATGAAGGACGGCTCCGACGCCCTGCTCCGCACGGCCCGCGAGAAGCTGGAGTCGGCGGACTGGACCTCCGCCGAGTCCCTCAAGGAGGCCGTCCTGGCGGCGGGCGAGGCCCACGGCCTCAAGCTCGGCAAGGCCCAGGCCCCGGTCCGGGTCGCCGTCACCGGCCGCACGGTCGGCCTGCCCCTCTTCGAGTCCCTGGAAGTGCTGGGCAAGGAGACGACCTTGGCCCGCATCGACACGGCCCTGGTGAAGCTGACGGCGTGACGCACGCGCACGTGAGGGGCGGCACCGGGTCACCGGGTGCCGCCCCTTCGCCGTACCCCGGACAGGGCGGCAACTCCCGGGTTACGGTCGGATCATGAGCATTCGTGCCGTGGTCTGGGACGTGGACGACACCCTTTTCGACTACACCGGTGCCGACCGCGCCGGAATGCGTCTGCACCTCGCGGCCGAGGGGCTTTTGGAGGCGTACGAGAGCGCCGAGCAGGCCATCGTGACCTGGCGGGAGATCACGGACGTCCAGTGGGCGCGGTTCTCGGCGGGGGAGGTCGACTTCCAGGGCCAGCGCCGGGACCGGGTGCGGGCGTTCCTCGGCGCGGAACTGAGCGACACCGAGGCCGACGCCTGGTTCGAGCGGTACATCGCCCACTACGAGACGGTCTGGGCCCTCTTCCCGGACGTCCTGCCCGTCCTGGACGCCCTCGCCGACAGCCACCGGCACGCGGTGCTCTCCAACTCCAGCATCCACGTCCAGGACCGCAAACTGCGCGCCCTCGGCGTGTACGACCGTTTCGAGGCCGTCCTCTGCGCCGCCGAGCTGGGCGTCTCCAAGCCGCAGGCCGGTGCCTTCCACGCGGCCTGCGAGGCCCTGGAACTCGCCCCGGGGGAGGTGGCGTACGTCGGTGACCATCCGGAGATCGACGGACGCGGTGCCGCCGAGGCCGGCCTGCGTTCCTTCTGGATCGACCGCGACGGCGTGTACGCGACCGGGGCGCCGCCCGTCGGCCTGCACCGGATCGCCACGCTCGCCGAACTCCCCGCCCTCCTCGGCGCGGATACCCGTTTTGGAGCCCCGTCCACCTTCGGGTAATGTTCTTCCTGCGCCGCCGGAGAGCGGGCCGAAAGGCCGGGACCGACGGAGCAAACTAGAACAAGATCCCCTTCGGGGCTTGCGTTCCAGTGGCCTATGGTGTAATTGGCAGCACGACTGATTCTGGTTCAGTTAGTCTTGGTTCGAGTCCAGGTAGGCCAGCTCGCAGAGCTCATCTGCAAGCGGAGATCGATTCCGCAAAGCCCCCGTTGTGTAGCGGCCTAGCACGCTGCCCTCTCAAGGCAGTAGCGCCGGTTCGAATCCGGTCGGGGGTACAGATCCTTCCCGCGAGGATGGTCAGGGTAGCTCCCGCCGATCTCGATGCAGGATCGCTAGGGCCCCCGTTGTGTAGCGGCCTAGCACGCCGCCCTCTCAAGGCGGTAGCGCCGGTTCGAATCCGGTCGGGGGTACGAAAAGGTTTAAACCTTATTGGTCTATGGTGTAATTGGCAACACTACGGTTTCTGGTACCGTCATTCTTGGTTCGAGTCCAGGTAGACCAGCTCGGAACTGCGGAAACGCAGGATCGCTAGGGCCCCCGTTGTGTAGCGGCCTAGCACGCCGCCCTCTCAAGGCGGTAGCGCCGGTTCGAATCCGGTCGGGGGTACGTACAGGGAAGGCCCTCCACTTCGGTGGGGGGCCTTCGCCGTTCCCGGCGGCCTACTCGTAGCCGTACCTCCGCGTCGACTCCTCCTCCTGCGCCAGCCGGTGCAGTGCCCGGAGCATCGGCTCGACGAGCACCACACCCAGCACCGCGACCTCCGCCTTCTCGGCCTCCGAGACATGCGACTCCATGAACTCCATGTCCAGCTCGGCCACTTGGTGCATGAGCCGGGCATAGGGCACGAGGGTTTCGGGATCCCAGTCGTAGCCGAGGCGGCGCAGTGCGGCCGTCGCCACCACGAGGGAGCGGAAAGAGGGCGAGATCGTCGTCAGGGCCTGGGCGTTGGACCACCCCAGCGTCCGCAGCAGCTCCTCCATCGAGGCCCGCGCCCCCCGCACGAACTCGTCGTCCGCGTCCGGCTCCGGCACCTGCGGCATGGCCCACACCGCCGCGCCCAGACGCATCGCGCGGGGCAGCGAATCGTCGTCGACATGCCCCAGCACCTCCCGGACCGTCGCCACCGGCATCCGGCCGACCTGGATCATCGCGCGGATCAGCCTCAGCCGGCGCAGGTGCTCCTCGTCGTACTCGGCCGTCGTCGTGTTGATCTGGCGGCCGGGGGTCAACAGCCCTTCGCGCAGGTAGTACTTGATCGTCGCCGTGGACACCCCACTGCGCTCGCTCAGTTCGGCCAGCCGCATGTCTTGCGCCCTTCATTGGGGAGTGCCACTATCCAAGCATTGCTCAGAAGGATAGTGCCGCTGTCCGACAGGGGAAACGGGGGCTCGTCATGTTCGCCAAGCCGGTACCGGGTCGCACCACCGCCGACGCCGAGGGCGATGTGGTCGTCCTGCTGATCGGCATGCGCATCAACCACTTCTGGGCCGTGCACCACTGGTTCCCGGTGCTCCTGGCCATGCCGCGGATGCTGCGCGAGCTGGGGAGGGCGCCCGAGCGGGGACTGCTCGGCCATGTCCTGCTGACGGCCAACCCGCGGACGTACTACGTCGTCCAGTACTGGGAGTCCAAGGAGAAGCTCTACGCCTACGCGCAGGCACCGGACATGTTCCACCGCCGGGCGTGGGCGATCATGAACCGCAAGGAGAAGGCGGGGAAGGCCAGGCAGCACGTCGGGCTGTGGCACGAGACCTATGTCGTGCCCGAGGGGTCCTACGAGTCGATCTACGCCGACATGCCGGCCTTCGGACTCGCGGCGGCGCACGGTCAGGTGCCGCTGGAGCGGCGGGGACGTACCGGCAAGGACCGCTTCGCGCACCGGTCGGCGAAGGCGAAGGTGGCCGAAGAAGCCAAGTGACGGGGGGATCGGGGGACGGGGAGGGCCTGCCGCGGCGTTGGGGCAGGTCCTCCCCGCTGTGATGTCCCGGGTTCGTCAGCCGGTGCGGCGCAGGGCCTCGGAGAGGCGGGCGGCGGCATCGATGACCGCCTGGGCGTGCATACGGCCCGGGTGGCGCGTCAGGCGCTCGATGGGGCCGGAGACCGAGACGGCGGCCACGACTCGGTTGGAGGGACCGCGTACGGGCGCGGACACGGACGCGACGCCCGGCTCGCGCTCACCGATGGACTGGGCCCAGCCCCGGCGTCGTACGCCCGAGAGCGCGGTGGCCGTGAAACGGGCGCCCTGCAGGCCGCGGTGGAGGCGCTCGGGCTCCTCCCAGGCCATCAGGATCTGGGCCGAGGAGCCGGCCTTCATCGTGAGCGTCGAGCCGACCGGGACGGTGTCCCGGAGTCCGGACAGCCGCTCGGCCGCGGCGACGCAGATGCGCATGTCGCCCTGGCGGCGGTAGAGCTGCGCGCTCTCGCCCGTGATGTCACGGAGATGCGTGAGCACCGGGCCCGCGGTGGCGAGCAGGCGGTCCTCGCCCGCGGCCGCGGCCAGCTCCGCCAGCCGGGGGCCGAGAATGAAACGGCCCTGCATGTCGCGCGCCACCATACGGTGGTGTTCCAAGGCCACGGCCAGCCGGTGGGCCGTGGGTCGTGCCAGTCCGGTGGCCGCCACAAGACCTGCGAGGGTGGCCGGGCCGGACTCCAGGGCGCTGAGGACAAGGGCTGCCTTGTCCAGAACGCCGACGCCGCTACTGTTGTCCATGAAACGATACTCACGTCTCACTCTGTGAAACGCAAGTTCCTTTTTTCGTGAGACGCGCAACCCTTGGATACACAGCGGGCCCGCGGACCAACGGGCCTGGTGGCGGCTGCCCGGGAAACCAGGGGGTGCGGGCGCCGCTTCCTGAAGATCTCTAGTTGGGCCGGCGCACCATTTGCCGGCCGGAGGGAAAGCGATGGGTAGGACACTCGCGGAGAAGGTCTGGGACGACCATGTCGTCCGGCGCGCCGAGGGCGAGCCCGACCTCCTCTTCATCGATCTGCACCTGCTGCACGAAGTGACCAGCCCGCAGGCCTTCGACGGCCTTCGCAAGAGCGGTCGCCCGGTGCGCAGGCTCGACCTGACCATCGCCACCGAGGATCACAACACCCCGACCCTCGACATCGACAAGCCCATCGCCGACCCGGTCTCCCGGGTCCAGCTGGAGACGCTGCGCAAGAACGCCGCCGACTTCGGTGTGCGCCTGCACTCGCTGGGCGACGTCGAGCAGGGTGTCGTCCACGTCGTGGGCCCGCAGCTGGGTCTGACCCAGCCCGGCATGACGGTCGTCTGCGGCGACTCCCACACCTCCACGCACGGCGCCTTCGGCGGTCTGGCGTTCGGCATCGGCACCTCCCAGGTGGAGCATGTGCTGGCCACCCAGACGCTGCCGCTGGTCCGTCCGAAGACCATGGCCATCACGGTCGACGGCGAACTGCCCGAGGGCGTCACCGCCAAGGACCTGATCCTGGCGATCATCGCGCGGATCGGCACCGGCGGCGGCCAGGGCTATGTCCTGGAGTACCGCGGCTCCGCCATCGAGAAGCTCTCGATGGAGGCCCGGATGACCATCTGCAACATGTCGATCGAGGCCGGCGCCCGCGCGGGCATGATCGCCCCCGACCAGACCACCTTCGACTACCTCGAGGGCCGCGTGCACGCCCCCAAGGGCGAGGACTGGGACGCGGCCGTCGCGTACTGGAAGACGCTGAAGTCGGACGAGGACGCGGAGTTCGACGCCGAGGTCGTCATCAAGGCCGACGAGCTGTCGCCGTTCGTCACCTGGGGCACCAACCCCGGCCAGGGCGCGCCGCTTTCGGCGACCGTCCCCGATCCTGCTTCGTACGAAGACGCTTCGGAGCGCCACGCCGCCGAAAAGGCCCTGGAATACATGGGGTTGGAGGCCGGACAGCCGCTGCGCTCCATCAAGGTGGACACCGTCTTCGTAGGTTCGTGCACCAACGGCCGTATCGAGGACCTGCGCGCCGCCGCCGAGCTCGTCAAGGGCCGCAAAGTCGCCGACGGCGTACGGATGCTGGTCGTCCCCGGCTCCGCACGGGTCGGTCTGCAGGCCGTCTCCGAGGGCCTGGACGTCGTCTTCAAGGACGCCGGCGCCGAATGGCGGCACGCGGGCTGCTCGATGTGTCTGGGCATGAACCCGGACCAGCTGGCCCCCGGTGAGCGCTCCGCGTCCACCTCCAACCGCAACTTCGAGGGCAGGCAGGGCAAGGGCGGCCGTACGCACCTGGTCTCGCCGCAGGTCGCCGCCGCGACCGCCGTGCTGGGCCACCTGGCCTCGCCCGCCGACCTGTCCGACGCCCCTGTGCCCGCTGGAGTCTGAGAGTCATGGAAGCATTCACCACGCACACCGGCCGGGCCGTCCCGCTGCGCCGCTCCAATGTCGACACCGACCAGATCATCCCTGCTCACTGGCTCAAGAAGGTGACCAGGGACGGGTTCGAGGACGGTCTGTTCGAGGCCTGGCGCAAGGACGAGAAATTCATCCTCAACCAGCCCGAGCGCGAGGGTGCGACCGTCCTGGTCGCCGGCCCCGACTTCGGCACCGGCTCCTCCCGTGAGCACGCCGTGTGGGCGCTGCAGAACTACGGCTTCAAGGCCGTCATCTCCTCCCGGTTCGCCGACATCTTCCGCGGCAACTCGCTCAAGAACGGCCTGCTCACGGTGGTTCTGGACCAGAAGATCGTGGACGCGCTCCAGGACCTCACCGAGAAGGACCCGCAGACCGAGGTCACGGTCGACCTGGAGGCCCGCGAGGTGCGCGCCGAGGGCATCACCGCGAGCTTCGAGCTGGACGAGAACTCCCGCTGGCGGCTGCTGAACGGGCTGGACGACATCTCCATCACCCTTCAGAACGAGGAAGACATCGCCACCTACGAGGCCAAGCGGCCCTCGTACAAGCCGCGGACGATCGAGGTCTGATCCCAAGGCGTCCAACAGGTCGACTTTCGGCCACCGCAACGCCCCCGCCGTACCCCCGATCAGCCCGATCGGGGGTACGACTGTGTCTGCACCCGAACGGCCCTGCACCCGCTCGTGACCGTCCTCAACTTCCCGCGTTAGGAGGGGTGTTGCCGGGGTACGCGAGTTGTACACCCGCGGCTTCCGCAAGCGCCCGGAAGGCCGTTTGAGGCGGCAGTTGCACCCTGAGCAGGCGACAACTCGCCCCAGATGGCACAATCTGTGCATGGAACACGACGGCCAACTCAAGCTCTATGCGGCAGTCGCGGACCAACTCAAGGAAGCGCACACAAGAGTGCGCGCACTGCAAGTCCCGGAGGGCGTACGGATGGCGCTGACCCGGAAGCTGCTGGTCATTACGGCCGCGGCCAAGCACGATCTCGCCGATGCGGCAAGGCGTCTGGAGGCCTTCACGGCGGACCTCGACGCGGGTCGATTCCCCGAAGAGGAACGCTGAACAAGTCCACAACAGTCGAACCCGTTGCGGCACAAGGGTGATAAGCCCGTTTCGTGTTTGATTTGCGGTATATATCTGCCTAACGTGCGAAAAAGCCTGAACGTTTCGTTCGGGCAATGTCTCCGAAGGGGAAGACGTGAACAAGGCGCAGCTCGTAGAAGCGATTGCCGACAAGGTCGGTGGCCGTCAGCAGGCCGCCGACGCGGTCGACGCGGTCCTGGACGCCATCGTCCGCGCGACCGTGGCGGGGGACCGGGTCTCGGTCACCGGCTTCGGTTCGTTCGAGAAGGTCGACCGTCCGGCTCGTTACGCCCGCAATCCCCAGACGGGCGAGCGGGTTCGGGTCAAGAAGACCTCCGTTCCGCGCTTCCGTGCCGGCCAGGGCTTCAAGGACCTGGTGAGCGGCACGAAGAAGCTCCCGAAGAACGACGTCGCGGTCAAGAAGGCGCCCAAGGGCAGCCTGACCGGCGGGTCTTCGGCGACGGTCAAGAAGGCCGCCGCGAGGAAGGCCGCCCCGGCGAAGAAGGCGACGGCCGCCGCGAAGACCACGGCGAAGAAGACGACCGCCAAGAAGACCACGGCGACCGCGAAGAAGACCACGGCGAAGAAGGCGACGGCCACGAAGACCACGGGCGCCGCCAAGACCACCGCCGCGAAGAAGACCACCGCCAAGAAGGCGACGGCCAAGAAGGCCCCGGCGAAGAAGGCGACGGCCAAGAAGGCTCCCGCCAAGAAGTCGACGGCTCGCACGACCACCGCCAAGAAGACCACCGCCCGCAAGCGGTAGGGGCGCAAGGGTACTCACGTGCCGGGCCGGACTCCGTGTCGGAGTCCGGCCCGCGGCGTGTTCAGGGGGTTCAGAAGGTCTGGAGGGTCACGAGGGTGACCTTGGAGTCCTCCAGTTCGATACGCACCCGCTGCCCGGGGCGCAGGAGCCTGAGACCGCCTGCGTCGAACGCCGGGGCGTCGAAGGGGACGGGGGTGCCGTCGTCCAGCAGCACGCTGCCGGTGCGGGTATCGGCGTCGTACGTGTAAGCGGTGGCCTGCATGGTCGTCAGAGTAGTGGCTGGTGGTCGGGTGCGGGTTGCGTTGTGGCTGGTCGCGCGCGCGGCGGAGCCGCACATCGATACGGCCCCCGCGCCCCTTCGGGCGCTCCTACTGGCCCCTGATCAATAGTCCCGCGGTTGCCACTGCCGTCCTTGGGCCCACCCCCAGCGCCAGCGCCGCCCGCAGGTCGTCGCCGGTGTCCACGTCCTGTCGTACGGAATCCACCCCGGCGAGACACAGCTCCACCGCCCCCGACGCGCGATGGCGGGCCCGGGAATCCGTGCCGAAAGCCGGGCGCAATTCCTGGCCCTTGGCGGCGGCCAGCAAAGTCGTGCCGATCGCGGCCGCATCCGGGAGAAAAGCACGGGGGAATTCGGCGGCCGCATCCAGTACCCGGGCCAATTCCAAGGGGCGCAGAGCCGGCACATCGGCATTCAGGGCTGCCACGGCGCTTTCGGGGTGCCGAGCACGTACGGTCGCGGCCCCGTGCGCCAGCGCCGCGTTCAGGCCCGCGCGCGGCTCGTCCGGGATGACGCGGGCACCCAGGGCGATCAGCTCCCGCGCCGCCAGGGCGTCGTCCGTGACGACCGCCACATCCGCGACGGCAGGGCTGGCCAGCGCGGCTGCCACCGTGTCCTGGGCGAAGGCGAGGGCCAGGCCCGGACGCATCGCGTCGGCGGCGGTGTCCGAGAGCCTGCTCTTGGCGCGCGCCAGGCGCTTCAGGGGTACGACCAAGGTCCACTGCACGAGCGTTCCGTCCCTCTCTTGTCGCGAGCATTGTCACTCAGCCGTCACCTGGGCCATCTGGCGGCCGTCGCCCCTAGGCGTACGGTGTTCTCGACAGACGGGCGGCCTGGGGCGACACTTGTCCGGCCCTCAGGCCCTAGAGGAAGGTGTCCGCGTGCCCCGCCGCAGAATCGGCTTCTGGTACCGCCTCGCAGCGGTGATCGCCAAACCGCCTCTGGTGGTTCTGATCAAGCGGGACTGGCGCGGAATGGAGAACATTCCGGCCGACGGTGGATTTATCACCGCGGTGAACCACAATTCGCACGTCGATCCCTTCGCCTACGCACACTTTCAGTACAACACCGGCCGCGTTCCGCGATTCCTCGCGAAGAGCGGTCTTTTCAAGAAGGGATTCATCGGCGCCGTCATGCGCGGCACCGGACAGATCCCCGTCTATCGCGAGACGACCGACGCGCTGAGCGCCTTCCGGGCCGCGATCGACGCCGTGGAACGCGGTGAGTGCGTCGCCTTCTATCCCGAGGGCACCATCACCCGGGACCCCGCCCAATGGCCCATGACCGGCAAGACCGGCGCCGCGCGCGTGGCCCTGCAGACCAAGTGCCCGGTGATCCCGGTCGCGCAGTGGGGCGCCAACGAACTGCTGCCGCCGTACGCCAAGAAGCTCAACCTCCGTCCCCGCAAGACCTCGCACGTCCTCGCGGGTCCCCCCGTGGACCTGTCGCGCTTCTACGACAAGGAGATGAGCCCGGAACTCCTGAAGGAGGCGACCGAGGTCATCATGGCCGCGGTCACCCGCCAGCTGGAGGAGATCCGCGGCGAGAGGGCGCCCGAGTCACCCTACGACCCGCGCCAGGAGCGGATCGAGCAGCGGCGCAGGACCTCCGCGCAGACTCAGGCGAAGGTCGAGCAGGAAGAGGGGCAGAGCACGTGAGCAAGCCGGTCAAGGCGGCCGTCTTCGGCACCGGATCGTGGGGCACCGCCTTCGGCATGGTGCTGGCCGACGCGGGCTGCGAGGTCACCCTGTGGGGCCGCCGCGCCGAACTCGCGGGAGCGGTCAACTCCACGCACACCAACCCGGACTACCTGCCCGGCGTCGAACTCCCGGTAAATCTACGGGCGACGACGGACGCCGCCGAGGCCGCGCGCGACGCCGACTTCACCGTACTCGCCGTCCCCTCACAGACGTTGCGCGGCAACCTCGCCGAGTGGGTGCCGCTGCTCGCGCCCGACACGGTCCTCGTCTCCCTCATGAAGGGCGTCGAACTCGGCTCCGCCATGCGGATGAGCGAGGTCATCGAGGACGTCGCCAAGGTCGGCCCGAACCGCATCGCCGTGGTCACCGGACCCAACCTCGCCCGCGAGATCGCGGCCCGCATGCCGGCCGCCGCGGTGGTCGCGTGCGCGGACGAGACGGTGGCCCGGCGGCTCCAGTCGGCTTGCCACACGCCGTACTTCAGGCCGTACACCGAGACGGACGTGATCGGTTGCGAGCTGGGCGGCGCCGTGAAGAACGTCATCGGGCTCGCCGTCGGCATCGCGGACGGCATGGGGCTCGGCGACAACACCAAGGGCTCCCTCATCACGCGCGGCCTCGCCGAGACGATGCGCCTGGGGCTGGCGATGGGCGCCGACCCGCTGACGTTCTCCGGACTCGCCGGTCTGGGCGACCTGGTGGCGACCTGCTCCTCGCCGCTGTCCCGCAACCACACCTTCGGCACCAACCTCGGCAAGGGCATGACCCTGCAGGAGACCATCGCGGTCACCAAGCAGACCGCCGAGGGCGTCAAGTCCTGTGAGTCCGTGCTGGATCTGGCACGCAGGCACGGCGTCGACATGCCGATCACCGAGACGGTCGTCGCCATCGTGCACGAGGGCAAGCCTCCGGTGGTCGCCGTCAAGGAGCTGATGTCGCGCAGCGCGAAGCCGGAACGACGCTGAGCGACGCCGGTTGAGGGACGCTGTATCGGGGCTCTACCAACGGGTACTCTCAACGCGATATGAGCACCGAGAACCTCCCCCAGAGCCCTGAGCAGCCGCCTCGCAAGCCGCGCGTGGCCGTCGTGTTCGGCGGGCGCAGCTCCGAACACGGGATCTCCGTGGTCACGGCCGGCGCCGTCCTCAAGTCCATCGACCGGACGAAGTACGACGTCCTGCCGATCGGCATCACGCAGGACGGCCGTTGGGCCCTCACCGCCGACGAGCCGGACCGGATGGCGATCGCCGAGCGCCGGACGCCCAACGTCGAGGAGCTCGCCGAGTCGCGCGAGGGCGGCGTGGTGCTTCCCGTCGACCCCGCGAACCGCGAAGTCGTCTACAGCGAGCCGGGATCGGTGCCCAAGGCACTCGGCGAGGTCGACGTCGTCTTCCCCGTCCTGCACGGTCCCTACGGCGAGGACGGCACCCTCCAGGGCCTGCTGGAGCTCTCCGGTGTCCCCTACGTCGGCTCGGGCGTGCTCGCCTCGGCCGTCGGCCAGGACAAGGAGTACATGAAGCGGGTGTTCACCTCCTTCGGGCTCAAGGTCGGCCCGTACGTGGTGATTCGGCCCCGCGAGTGGGAGCAGGACGAGCCGGCCGCCCGCAGGAAGATCGTCGACCTGGCCGGCGAGCACGGCTGGCCGCTCTTCGTGAAGCCCGCGCGCGCGGGTTCGTCGATCGGCATCACCAAGGTCGACGACCCGTCCGGGCTGGACGAGGCCATCGCCGAGGCCCAGCGGCACGACCCGAAGATCCTCGTCGAGGCGGCGCTGCGCGGCCGTGAGATCGAGTGCGGTGTCCTGGAGTTCGAGGACGGCCCGCGGGCCTCGGTCCCCGCGGAGATCCCGCCGCCGGACGCGCACGCGTACTACGACTTCGAGGCCAAGTACATCGACTCCACCCCGGGCATCGTCCCGGCCCCGCTGACCTCCGAGGAGACGGCGGAGGTCCGGCGCCTCGCCGTGGCGGCCTTCGACGCGGCGTCCTGCGAGGGCCTGGTGCGCGCGGACTTCTTCCTGACGGAGGACGGGGAGTTCGTCATCAACGAGATCAACACGATGCCGGGGTTCACCCCGATCTCGATGTACCCGCAGATGTGGCAGGCGACCGGGATCAGCTACCCGGAGCTGGTGGACCTGCTGATCCAGGCGGCGCTCCGGCGCTCCACGGGCCTGCGCTAGCAGCCCCTCCGGGAAGCCGTGGGGCTCACTTCCCGAAGGGGATCGCCTTCTTGACCGGGGAAGCCATGTCGGTCAGCATCCCCGCGGTGTCCCGCCCCTCGGGCACCGTCACCTCGACGTACGCATGGCGGTTGGCCGTGGTGAAGCGGGTCGATCCGTCGTCCTGCTTCTCCATGAGCCACTCGACCCCGTTCACCTCGCCCGCTATCGCCTTGGGGTCGCTTCCGGTCGCGACCTTGGGGTCGACCATCTTCGGCGGCCGGACGACACCGCAGCGCAGTATGATCGCCGGGCTTCCCCAGCCCGCCGTCAGCGCGGACGCGGGCTCGGGATCATGCCGGTCGAGACCGTCGACCTTGTCCGGCAGGACACTGTCCAGGTTTCGGCACAGCTTCGCGACCTTCGCCGTGGGGCTGGGAACCGTCACCGAGTCACCGTCGTCTGCTGAGGAGCACCCTGTGGTGACGATCAGCAGGGCCAGGGCGGGCAGCCCGAGGACAGTGCGGTGCCGGTGACGGAAGAAGTTCACCGGCCAAGGGTAGACGGGGGCTACAGATGGACGACCGGGCAGGTCAGGGTGCGGGTGATGCCGTCCACTTGCTGGACCTTCGCGACCACCATGCGGCCCAGGTCGTCCACGGTGTCGGCCTGTGCCCGCACGATCACGTCATAAGGTCCTGTCACGTCCTCGGCCTGGATCACCCCAGGAATCTTGCTGATCGTCTCGGCGACGGTCGACGCTTTGCCGACCTCCGTCTGGATCAGGATGTACGCCTGTACCACGGAACCTCCAGGGCGGCCACGAGGATCATGTGGGGAAAAGGAACGCCACGGTATCGCGTCGCCGCTCGTCGCGGGGAGACCTGTGGGGCAGGCGGCCTCCGCGCCGGGGGCAGGCATGACAGAAGTTGACGGTCTCTTCGACCGTATCGAGGACACTGGTCACGCGCGACCGGGCACAACAAGGGACAGAAGGGGCGAAAGGGCAATGAAGGGCACTGTTGGTGAGCTCGGGGAGTTCGGGCTCATCAGGGAGCTCACCTCCCGTCTCACCACCACCCCGGCGGTCCGGGTCGGCCCCGGCGACGACGCCGCGGTGGTGGCCGCTCCCGACCGCCGGGTCGTGGCCAGCACCGACATCCTCCTGGAGGGACGGCACTTCCGCCGCGACTGGTCCACGGCCTACGACGTGGGCCGCAAGGCCGCCGCACAGAACCTCGCGGACATCGCCGCCATGGGCGCCGTACCGACGGCCCTCCTGCTCGGCCTGGTCGTGCCGGCCGAACTCCCGGTCACCTGGGCGAGCGAGCTGATGGACGGGCTGCGCGACGAGTGCCAGGTGGCGGGCGCTTCGGTGGTGGGCGGGGATGTCGTACGAGGGGACACGATCATGGTCTCCATCACCGCGCTCGGCGATCTGCGCAACCAGGAGCCCGTGACGCGCGGCGGCGCACAGCCCGGCGACCTCGTCGCGGTGACCGGCTGGCTGGGCTGGTCCGCGGCCGGGTTCGCGGTGCTCTCCCGCGGCTTCCGCTCGCCGCGCGCCTTCGTGGAGGCGCACCGGCGTCCCGAACCGCCGTACCACGCGGGCCCCGCGGCCGCCGGGCTCGGCGCGACCGCGATGTGCGACGTGAGCGACGGGCTGATCGCCGACCTCGGGCACATCGCCGAGGCCAGCAAGGTCCGTATCGACATCCGTTCCGGCGCGATCGACATCCCGTCCCAGATGAACGACATCGGGCAGGCCGTCGGCGTCGACCCCATGCAGTGGGTGCTGACCGGGGGAGAGGACCACGCGATCGTGGCGACCTTCCCGCCGGACGTGAAGCTGCCGGCCCGCTGGAAGGTCATCGGCGAGGTCCTCAACCCCTCGGCGCTGCCCCAGGTGACGGTCGACGGGGCGCCCTGGACCAGCAAGGGCGGCTGGGACCACTTCGGGGACATCGAGTCGTGAGCGCGCCGCCGAGGGTGCTGACGGTCGCGGGCTCCGACTCCGGCGGAGGCGCCGGGATCCAGGCCGACCTGAAGACGATGCTCGCGCTCGGCGTGCACGGCATGAGCGTCGTCACGGCCGTCACCGCGCAGAACTCCCTCGGCGTGCAGGGGGCTTGGGAATTGCCGGTGGCGGCCGTGCGGGCCCAGTACCGCAGCGTCGTCGACGACATCGGCGTACAGGCCGTGAAGACCGGCATGCTGGCCTCGGCGGAACTCGTCGAGGCGGTGGCCGAATTGATCGGCGGCACGGACGCCCCGGCCGTCGTCGACCCGGTCGGCATCTCCAAGCACGGCGACTCGCTGCTGGCCGCGTCCGCGCTGGACTCGGTGCGGACGAAGCTGCTGCCGGTGGCCACGGTGGCGACACCGAACCTCGACGAGGTGGCGCAGCTCACCGGCGTACGGGTGGAGACTGAGGACGACCTGCGCCGGGCCGCGGCCGCCGTCCTGTCGTACGGACCGGAATGGGCCCTGGTCAAGGGCGGCCATCTCACCGGCGACGCCGTCGATCTGCTCACCGACGGCTCGCAGGAGCACTGGCTGCGCTCGCCCCGCTACGACAACCGGCACACGCACGGCACGGGCTGCACGCTCGCCTCGGCGATCGCCTCGCACCTCGCCAAGGGGCGGTCCGTGCCGGAGGCGGTGGCGGCGGCCAAGGAGTACGTCACCGGGGCGATCCGGGGCGGGTTCGCGCTGGGCGGGGGTATCGGGCCCGTGGATCACGGGTGGGCCTTCAGGTCTCCGGCAGGGCCGGGTACTGCCTCGGCCTGACGGCCGTGGCCCTCCGGTCGGCGGGCGTTTCCCAGGTACAGCAAGAAGCCGACCCACCTGACGGTGGACCGGCTACTTACAGCGAACCAGCAGTGGCCGCGCGCTTAACTGTGCGTCAGCGCGAGACCTTGCCGGCCTTGATGCACGAGGTGCAAGCGTTCACGCGCTTCGGCGTCCCGCTGACCACGGTACGGACGCGCTGGATGTTCGGGTTCCAGCGACGGGACGTACGGCGGTGCGAGTGCGAGATGTTGTTGCCGAAGCCCGGCCCCTTGCCGCAGACGTCGCAGTTGGCAGCCACGGGTCACTCCAAAGACTTCAGATGCACTTACGGATAGAACCCGGCGTGCCGGGATCGAGATCGTAGGATCAGAGATCTGAGTGGCGCTGCCGGGGGAAATGGCCCGATGAGATCGGGCAACCGGAGCAGCATACAACGACTGCGCCAGTACAACGAAACTACCATGGCTGCTCATGGGCCTGCTCCAGGCCCTCTTCCGGCGGACACCTCTCCGGGGTCTACGCTGCGTCCACGTCCGGGCAGCTCAGGGAGGCGCAGGTGGCGCAGGTGCCGCAGACATTCTTCGATGCTCTCGCGGTACGCACCTGGTGCGGCCTCGCGCTGACGGCGCTGGGGCGGGCGCGCGAGGAGATCGACGCGATCAATGTCTACCCCGTCGCCGACGGGGACACCGGCACGAACCTGTACCTGACCATGGAGTCCGCCGTCGCGGCCGTCGAGGCCGCCTTCGAGGGCCACGAGGTCGGCCCCGGAGGCCACCCGGGCGGCTCGGGGGGTGCCGGGAAGCCGTCGCCGGCCGACGCGGCGCGTGCGATGGCGCACGGCGCCCTCATAGGCGCCCGGGGCAACTCCGGCACGATCCTCGCGCAACTGCTGCGCGGCATGGCCCAGGTGCTCGCCGCCGACAGCGACACAGCTCACACCGACGGGGCCGGCCTGCGGCTCGCCTTCCGGCACGCCGCCGACTCCGCCCGCCAGGCCGTGGCCCACCCGGTCGAGGGCACGGTCCTCTCGGTCGCCTCGGCGGCGGCCGACGCGGCCGAGACGACCGACGGCGGCTGCGGGGCGGTCGCCCGGGCCGCCTACGAAGGGGCACGGGAGGCTCTCGCGGCCACTCCCGGCCAGCTCGCCGTGCTGGAGCGCGCCGGGGTGGTCGACGCCGGGGGGCGGGGACTGGTGGCCGTGCTCGGGGCGTTGGTGGAGACGTTCACGGGGGAGGCGCCGGGGGCGGTCCCCGGGCGGCTCCCGCGGGTGGGGCACGAAGGCTCAGGGGCCTTCCACGCGCGCGTGGAGAGCGGTGGCGCGGAGACGGCTGACGGTGTCGCGGCGCCTGCTGACGGCCGGGCCGGGGCGGCCGGTGCTGGTACGGCACCCGGCGGCGTTGCTTCCGCGGCCCACGGCGATCCGCACGGAGGCTCCCTGCCCCTCGGCGGGGGCGAGACGGCCTTCGACTCCGGCCCGGCGGTTCGGACCGATGCCCGTGCGGCGGGGGCGGTGGGCCCCGGTGACGTCGACGAGTGCGCCGACAGCCCCCTTGAGCAGGGCGGGCCCGCCTTCGAGGTGATCTATCTGCTGGAGGCCGAGGACGACGCCGTGGACCGGTTGCGGATGCGGCTCGACGGTCTCGGGGACTCGCTCGTCGTGGTGGGCGGCGACGGGCTGTGGAACGTCCATGTGCACGTCGACGACGCGGGCGCCGCCGTGGAGGCGGGAGTCGAGGCCGGGCGGCCCTACCGGATCCGGATCACACACTTCGGGCTCGGCGACGTGCACACGCGGGGCGGTGAGCGGCCGCCGCGGGAGCGGGTGCAGCGGGCCGTCGTCGCCGTCGTACCCGGCGAGGGCCTGGCCGGGCTCTACAGCGAGGCCGGCGCGACGACCGTGCTCGCGCGGCCCGGAGAGCCGCCCGCCAGCGGGGAGATGGTCGAAGCCGTACGGCGGGCCCACGCGCGCGAGGTCGTCCTGCTGCCCAACGACGCCGACCTGCGCCACACCGCCGCCGCGGCGGCCGAACAGGCCCGCGCGGAGGGCATCCGCGTCGCCCTCATCCCGACCCGCTCCGCCGTCCAGGGCATCGCGGCGCTCGCCGTGCACGAGCCCGAGCGCCGCTTCGACGAGGACGTCGTGTCGATGACCTCGGCGGCCGGCGCGACCCGCTACGCCGAGGTCGCCCTCGCCGAGCGCCAGTCCTGGACCATGGCCGGCATCTGCCAGGCCGGCGACGTGCTCGGCCTCATCGAGGGCGACGTGTCCGTCATCGGCTCGGATGTCACCGCCGCCGCCGAGACCGTCCTGGACCGCATGCTCTCGGCGGGCGGCGAACTCGTCACCCTCGTCCTCGGCGACGAGGCACCCGAGTCCATCGCCGACCACCTCGAAGCACGCGTGCGTGAGGGATACCTCGGCGTCGACACGGTGGTCTACCGCGGCGGACGCCAAGGCGCCCTGCTGCTCATCGGGGTCGAGTAGCCGCTAGTCCTCCAGGACGTCGAGCATCTGCCGCGCCTCCGCCCGCCGGGCCGGCACCGTCTCGTCGGCATCGCTCTCCTCGTACGCCTCGTATGCCTGGTACGCCGCCAGTACCGCACGCGCGCGTGTCGCCGCCCGGTCGGGACGGCCCAGGTCGGCCTCCAGCCAGCCCGCGGCGAGCTCGGCGCCGGTACGGCTGTGCAGGGCGTCGTCTCCGAGCGCGGCGAACACCACGATGGCCTCCGTCACCTGGGACAGGGCGTCCTCCATCGCGGCCCGGATGGAGTCGTCATCGTCGTCCTCGGCGGCGGACCGGGCGAGCAGGTCGCCGAACTGCCGGTGCGTGTGCCCGAGCTCGGCGACGAGCCGCTGCCGGGCCTCCTCGTCGGCGGCGTCCGCACCCAGCGCCTCCTCGCACTCCCGGACCGCGTCCGCCATCAGCTCCTTGGCCTCGCCCTGCCCGTCCTCCGTGTCCAGCGCGAGCCACGCGCGGGCGCGCAGGGCACGGACCAGGCCGTGGACGTCGCCGATCGAGCGCCACAACTCACCCGCGCGGGCGTAGGCCCGGTCCGCCTCGGCGGACAACCCGGCCCGGCCGAGGGACTCGGCGGCGAGATGGGCGAGCGTCGCGTGGTCCTGCTGCTCGGGCCAGAGCTTCGCGATCTCGGCCGCCTGCAACCGCCGCTCGGCCGCCGCGCGGTGCTCGCCGAGCTCGCTCAGACAGTCGCCGAGCCACCACTGCACCTGGACGACCGCGCCGTCGCCGTGCGTCTCGGGGGCCAGGTCGGGCAGCGCCGACTCCAGCACCTCCGCGGCCTCGGCCCACCGTCCCTGCCGCAGCAGGAACCCGCCGAGCAGCTGCCGCGCCCACGCGCCCAGCGCCGGCCCCTCACCGGCCCCGTCGGCCCAGTGCGCCGCCTCCAGGGCATGCTCGGCGGCCTCCTCGACCATCCCCCTGCCACCCAGCACCTCGGCGAGCTGGAGGTGCAGCTGGGCCCGTCCGACCGCCTCCAGATACGGCCCGCCGTGTTCCAACGCGGCCCGCAGCGCCCGCTCGGCCTCCGCGACGTCGCCCATATGGTGGGCGAGCTGCGCCAGCCGGGCCTCGGACTCCACGGCGAACCACGGCAGCCCGGCCCCCACGAACCCCTCCGCGGCATGCCGGAACAGGTCCGCCCCGGTCCGCAGCTCCCCGGCGCCGACGGCCAGCTCCGCGAACATCGCCCACGCCTCGGCGGCCCGCGACCCGAGCTGCACATCGTCCCCGGCCCGCCCGTCGACAAGCGCGAGCACCTCCCGTACGGCGGCGTCGGCGTCGGCTCGGAGGGAGGCCATGGAGGGCCGGCGGCCCGGGACCCCGGCTGCTGTCGGGCTACCGCCCGGGGCCGCGGTTGGCGTCGGGTTGCCGTCTGAGCCCCCGGTCGTTGTCGGGTTGCCGCCTGGGGTCGTGGGTGCTGCCGGGGTGTTGTTCGGGGCCTCGGCAGTCGTCGGGTCGCCGTGCGAGCCCGCGGCGGCCGTCGCGGCGCCGTCAAGGGCTCTCGCTGCCGTCAGGTCGCCGTCCGCGATCCCGCCGTCCGTCGAGCCGTCGTCCGGCGTCTCACCCTGGCGGGCAACGCCACCGAGGGCCTCACCCGGTGGGAGGCCGTCCGTGACCGGGTGGTCCGCGGGAGTCTCGGCCGACGTCGGCGCCCCCTCCCCGGCAGGGGCCTCCCCGACGGGACTCGCCCCCGCGGCGTCCGCCCGCTCGCCCCCCTCCGGCGCCTCCCCGGCCTCCTGCACCCGCCGCATCAGAATCCGGGCCCGTGCCATCAGCACCGACGCCGTCTGGCGTACGCCGGTGCCGTCCTCGGCGTAGAGCGCGAGGATCTCGTCGTACGGGCCGGCGATCGCCGTGAGCGCCGCGTCCGTGTCGCCCGCGAGTGTGCGTACGAACGCCCCCCGCGCGCGTGCGGCCAGCGCCTCGCCCGGGTCGCCGGCCTCCGTGTACAGCTCGGCGGCACGCTCGAACAGCTCGACGCCCTCGGGGCCGAGGTCCATGGCCTGGTGGTCGGCGATCTCCGCCCGGTCGCGCGGGTCCAGTTCGACGCCCTGCGCCGCCCGCGAGACCGCCACCCACGCCTCGACGGCGTTCGGCCGCAGACCGTCCGACAGCCGCCGCGCCTCGGCGATCAGAGCCGCCGGATCCGGTTCCGCGGCCTCCGGCGCGACCGCGGGGGACGCGGTCGGCGGTGCGGCCGTCCTCGCCGACCGCACCCCCAGCGGCAATCGCTCCACCAGCGGCTCCTGCGCCATGCGCGCGCGTGCCCGCTCACTGACGTGTGCCGTGCCGTTGCGCGCGTCGAAGCGGCCGGCCAGGTCGAGGGCCTCCGCACGCGCGTGCGTGGCGAGTTCACGGGCCGTCCACGAACGGCCGGCCGGTCCCGGCACCTGACGGTCACCGAGGCCGAGCCCCGTCAGCCGGTCCATGAGCAGCGCCACCACGCTCAGGAACTCCAGCCCGCTGCGCGGGTGCCCGGTGTCCGTGAAGTACGCGGGCCGCTCCGCGAGCAGCTCCAGACCGCGCGCCTCATTGCCGCTCAGGGCGCAGAACTCGACGTGGTCCGCATAGGCGCCGCGCATGCTCTCCATGGCCCGTACGAGCCGGAAGCCCCGCAGATGGTTCGCGCGCGCCTCGTCGAGGCGGCCGAGGCGCAGCAGGGGCAGCAGGGAGGCCGCGAGCGAGGTGTGCGGCTCGTGCGCGCAACTGAGCTCGCCCTCCAGGACCGGCGTCCACAACTCGAGCGCCTCCGCGTCCCGGCTCCGCTCGCTCTGCCACCAGCCCTGCCCGTGCAGCTCGCACGCGGGACAGTCGGCCATGCGGTCCCGGTCGGCGGCGAGCCACGCGGCGTACGCCCGTTCCGCGCGCGGCAGGTCCCCGATGTGCGCGGCGACGTTGAACTCGGCGCTGCGCACGGCTCGTTCGGAGTGCCCGGCGAGCCGGTAGCGGTGCTCCATCTCGCCGAGCCACTTCTCGATCGAGGCGAGCGGCACGTGCGGCTGGTCGAGCATGCCGGACGACACCCACTTGAAGACCCAGTGCAGGGTGTGGGTCTCGTACTCGTCGAAGTCCTCGGGCCGCTCGTCCCACATGCGCAGCAGACGCGCGAAGGGGACGAACATCTTGTCCTTCTCGGAGCTGTAGTTGTAGACCTTCAGCTGGTGTCCGAGCGCCTCGATCACGGCGAGCGGCACGTTCAGCTTCTCGGCCGCCACCAGCAGCTGCTCCGCGCGCGCGTTGCGGGCGGGCCCCTCCGGCTGCTCGCCGTTCTCGGCCATCGCCCGGCGCAGGGTGTCGAAGTCCGTGATCTCGCCCATCAGCGACCCTCCTCGCCGTTCGTGGCCCACTCCAGAAGGCCCATGAAGGCCCGGTTCAGCAATGCCGAGTCCGCGGGCCTGAGCGGCCGCTGCGCCATCAGCAGCGCCTGTCCGTACAGGGACTCCGTCGCGGTGCCGATCAGCTCCGGATCGCCGAGTGAACCGATCCTCCGGATCAGCGGATTGAGGTGGTTGAGCACCAGACGCGCGCGTGGCGCGCTGCCGCGCAGCGAGCCGAGGATGCCCGCCCACAGGTCGTCGGCCCGCGCCTCGGCGTCCGCGCGCGCCTGCTCGTGCCGGGCGGACCGGTCGTCCAGGTGCAGCGCGGGCACGGAGAGCGGGCGGAACGCGCGCAGGACGACGTCACAGCCCAGCGGCTCGAGTCTGGCCCGCGCGGCCGCCAGGAACCCGGACAGTGCCAGTTCGTCGGCCGGGTCGACCGCGTCCAGGTGCGCGGTCACGGTGTCGGTGTCCAGCTCGGCGACCACCGTCCCCGGCCGCACCGAGGGCAGCGCCTCGACCAGGTCGCTGTCGTACGTGTAACCGCCGTTGACCACCCCCACGCCCTGCGCGGACGCGATCGGCGCGACCTGCCGGTACTCCTCCACGGTCCGTGTGAAGTGCACGACGGGGTGCCGCTGTGCGAACTCCTCCAGGGACAGCTGTCCGTCGGTCGTCTCGAAGGGCAGCCACGGCAGCATCGTGCGCAGCATGTCCTTGTCGTGCCGGGCCAGCGACTTCACGCCCAGGTGGTGCACGGAGAGGAAGGCCGCGAGCCGCTCCGGATCACCGGCGGCCAGCCCCGTCAGCCAGGACCGGATCCTCTCGCCCAGCGCCTCCCGTACGGCCGCCAGCGTCTCGTCCTCGTACAGCGACTCGCGCGAGGCCGTCGGCCGCAGACTGTCCGTGTCCAGGACGCAGCGCACGAAGAACGCCCAGTCCGGCAGCAGCTGTTCGGCGCGCTCGGTCAGCAGCATGCCCTTGAGGTGGACGCGATGCGTCGCGCGCGTGGCCGGACTGACCGCCGAGGGCAGCACGTACGCCACCCCGCGGATCCCGGCGAGCGGCACGGTCAGCTCGATCGAGTCCAGCGGGGTGAACCCGAAGAGGTCGTGACAGTGCCGCGCCAGGGCCACCCTTCGGGTGGCGGGGGAGGGGTAGGGCCGGTCCCAGGGCGCCGGCAGGTCGGTGACCGCCTCGTCGCCCACCCGCACGTCGTACGGCAGCAGCGAGCCGAAGTCCCGCGCCAGCGTGAGGACCCGCTCGGGGGTGAGCCACTCCCCGGCTCCCGGCCGAGCCGTCAGATGCACGGTGGTACCGGGCTCGGGACGGGCCTCGTGCGGCAACGTCCGCACGGTGTACGAACCGTCGTCGCTCGCCGTCCACTCCACGGGCGCCGCCTCGGGCGTACGGGCACTGCGGCTGACGACCCGGATCCGCTCGGCCACCACGAAACAGGCGAGCAGACCGATGCCGAACTGGCCGAGGAAGTCGGAGCGGACCTCCTGAAGCCCGTCCTGCAGTCCGCCGGCCCGCTTCGAGCTGCGGCCGATGGTCGCCAGCAGGGTGTGCACATCCGCCTCGGTGAGCCCCACGCCGGAGTCCTCGACCCGCAGGGTGCCCTCCTGGGCGTGGAGCCGCACCCTGGCCGGGGCGTCGGGCTGTTCGGCGCGCCGGGCGGTGATGGCGTCCACGGCGTTCTGCAGCAGCTCGCGCAGATAGACCTTCGGACTGGAGTAGAGGTGATGGGACAGCAGGTCCACCAGGCCACGCAGGTCGACCTGGAACGTATGAGGTGACGGGGATGCCTGGGATGACTGTGAGGTCTGGGAGTCCATCGCTGCAACGCCGAGGGTGGGGAGGTCTTCGGCGCGGGGTTGGGCGGTCCCGGTGGGGCGGTGACCGCGGGATGGCCGGAGCGCGTCATCCTAGAGCCGGAACAGCCCGTCTGACCAGGGGTTTCGCGAGACGTATACGGCAATGTCAGTGGGGTGGTGTGCAATGGATCTCGTGCCCGCACTCGAAGAACCACTGAAAAAGGTGCTCGGCCCACCCACCGCGAAGGTGATGGCCGAGCATCTCGGCCTGCACACCGTCGGCGACCTCCTGCACCACTACCCGCGCAGATACGAGGAGCGGGGCCAGCTCACGCACCTGGCCGACCTCCCCATGGACGAGCACGTCACCGTGGTCGCCCAGGTCGCCGACGCCCGACTGCACACCTTCGCCTCGGCCAAGGCTCCCCGCGGCAAGGGCCAGCGCCTGGAAGTGACCATCACCGACGGCAGCGGCCGCCTCCAGCTGGTCTTCTTCGGTGCCGGTGTCCACAAGCCCCACAAGGAGCTCCTGCCGGGCACCCGCGCACTGTTCGCGGGCAAGGTCTCGGTCTTCAACCGCCGCCTCCAACTGGCGCACCCTGCCTATGAGTTGCTGCGCGGAGACGCCGAGGAGACGGTGGAGACCTGGGCCGGCGCCCTGATCCCCATCTACCCCGCCACGGCCAAGCTGGAGTCCTGGAAGATCGGCAAGGCGATCCAGACGGTCCTTCCCAGCGCCCAGGAGGCGGTGGACCCCCTCCCGGACTCCCTCCGTGACGGCCGGGGCCTGGTCCCCCTCCCCGAGGCCCTCCTCAAGATCCACCGCCCGCACACCAAGGCCGACATCGAGGACGCCCGCTCCCGCCTCAAGTGGGACGAGGCCTTCGTCCTCCAGGTCGCCCTCGCCCGCCGCCGTCACGCCGACGCCCAACTCCCCGCGGTGGCCCGCAAACCCAAGCCGGACGGCCTCCTGACCGCCTTCGACGCCCGCCTCCCCTTCACCCTCACCGAGGGCCAGCAGAAGGTCTCCAAGGAGATCTTCGACGACCTGGCCACGGAACACCCGATGCACCGGCTGCTGCAAGGAGAGGTCGGATCGGGCAAGGCCCAACCCCTTGACTCGCTGGTGCTCACCCCTGCCGGTTTCCGTCGGATGGGCGACTTGAGGGTGGGGGACGAGGTGGTCGTCCCTGACGGGGAAATCGCGCTGATCGACGGCGTCTTCCCACAAGGGGAGCGCGATGTCTGGCGGCTGGTGCTGTCCGACGGCAGCTCCGTCGAGTGCGACGACGAGCATCTCTGGATCGTCGGTACGAGTTGCGGATGGCACCGGGGGCAGGACCCCAAGGTCATGACCACGCGAGAGATCCGTCTCGACACGTTCAAGGCGAACGGGTCCTCGAAGTGGTACATCCCGGCCGCAACCCCCGTCGACCTCGGAGGCGATGCAGGGCCGCCGCTGGACCCCTACCTGTTCGGCCTGCTCCTGGGGAACGGCTCGTTCCGCCACAACATGCGTTTCTCCACGCTCGACGCGGAGATCCGGGACGCGGTGGCAGCCGCTGTCGCGCCTGAATGCCGACTGGTGCCGGTGAAAGGCTCCGGCTGCGACTACACGATTCAGCTGACGCAACGTGCCGGTGGCGTCCGCAATCCCGTGATCCAGACCCTGCGTGACCTGAACCTGTGGGGCCTGACATCACACGGGAAGTTCGTGCCGGACGAGTTCAAGAACGCGTCGGTCAAGAACCGCCTGGCTCTGTTGCAGGGCCTTCTGGACACGGACGGGACTGTCCACCAGGACGGCCTGACCATCTCGTTCTGTTCGGCCTCACGCCGACTCGCGGACGACGTCGCCTGGCTCGTACGTTCACTTGGAGGCCGTGCTCGAGTCCTGCCGAAGCGAGCCGCCTTCCATGTCTCGGTGGCCCTGCCGGAGGAACACGCGCCGTTCCGGCTGACCCGCAAAGCCGACCGCGTCCGTCCGCGGCCGAAGCACAACACGTTCCGACGCGGAATCCGAGCCGTCGAGCATGTGGGGCGCAAGCCGGTCCAGTGCATCAGCGTCGCCCACCCAAGCCACGCCTACGTCACCGACAATTTCACGGTCACCCACAACACGATGGTCGCCCTGCGCGCCATGCTCGCCGTCGTCGACGCCGGCGGTCAGGCCGCCATGCTCGCCCCCACCGAGGTCCTCGCCCAGCAGCACCACCGCTCGATCGTCGAGATGATGGGCGATCTGGCCGAGGGCGGAATGCTGGGCGGGACCGAACACGCCACGAAGGTGGTGCTCCTGACCGGTTCGATGGGCATGGCCGCCCGTCGCCAGGCCCTGCTCGACCTCGTCACCGCGGACGCCGGGATCGTCATCGGCACGCACGCGCTGATCGAGGACAAGGTGCAGTTCCACGACCTCGGACTCGTCGTCGTGGACGAACAGCACCGCTTCGGCGTGGAACAGCGGGACGCCCTGCGCGGCAAGGGCAAACAGCCGCCCCACCTCCTCGTCATGACCGCCACCCCCATTCCGCGCACGGTCGCCATGACGCTCTTCGGCGACCTGGAGACCTCGGTCCTCGACCAGCTCCCGGCCGGCCGCTCCCCGATCGCCAGCCATGTCGTCCCCGCCGCCGACAAGCCCCACTTCCTGTCGCGCGCGTGGGAGCGCGTGCGCGAGGAGGTCGAGAACGGCCATCAGGCCTATGTCGTCTGCCCTCGCATCGGCGACGAGGAGGTGGACCCGAAAAAGAAGAAGTCCGCCGAGGACGAGGCCGAGAAGCGCCCGCCGCTGGCCGTTCTGGAGGTGGCCGACCAACTGGCCAAGGGACCGCTCCAGGGCCTCCGTGTCGAGGTCCTGCACGGCCGGATGCACCCCGACGACAAGGACGCGGTCATGCGCCGCTTCGCCGCCGGCGAGACCCATGTCCTGGTCGCCACCACGGTCATCGAGGTCGGTGTCAACGTCCCGAACGCCACCGCCATGGTGATCATGGACGCCGACCGCTTCGGTGTCTCCCAGCTCCACCAACTCCGCGGCCGCGTCGGCCGAGGCTCGGCGGCAGGCCTCTGCCTCCTCGTCACGGAGATGCCCGAGGCCAGCCCTGCCCGCCAGCGCCTCAACGCCGTCGCCGCCACCCTCGACGGCTTCGAACTCTCCCGCATCGACCTCGAACAACGCCGGGAGGGCGACGTCCTCGGCCAGGCCCAGTCCGGCGCCCGCACCAGCCTGCGCATGCTGGCCGTCATCGAGGACGAGGAGATCATCGCGGAGGCGAGGCAGGAGGCGGCGGCAGTGGTGGCGGCCGACCCGGAGCTGAGGCACCTTCCAGGTCTGCGGACGGCTCTGGACGCCCTCCTGGACGACGAGAGGGAGCAGTACTTGGAAAAGGGGTGAGGGAGACTTGCCAGAGGCGCGGGGCTGTAATCCATATGCGGCTACCGCCGCGCGGGCGCGACCAGCCACACTGATACCTGAAGACGCCCACAACCAAGGACCGAAGATGACCCGCGTGATCGCCGGCGCAGCCGGCGGACGTCGACTGGCCGTCCCGCCAGGGACCGGAACCCGCCCCACCTCCGATCGCGCACGCGAAGGTCTCTTCTCCACCTGGCAGTCCCTGCTCGGAGGCCGCCCTCTCCACGGGGAACGCGTCCTGGACCTGTACGCAGGATCAGGCGCCGTGGGCCTGGAGGCCCTCTCCCGTGGCGCAGGCCACACCCTTCTCGTCGAGGCCGACGCCCGAGCGGCCCGCACGATCCGCGAGAACGTGAAGTCTCTCGGTCTGCCCGGCGCCGAGGTGAGGGCGGGCAAAGCCGAACAGATCGTCCGGACGCCGGCGCCGCCGGACCCGTACGACATCGTCTTTCTCGACCCCCCGTACGCCGTCTCGGACGACGATCTTCGGGAGATTCTGCTCACACTCCGCACCCAGGGCTGGCTCACGGCCGATGCCCTGGTCACCGTGGAGCGCAGCACCAGAGGCGGAGAGTTCCACTGGCCGGACGGCTTCGAAGCGCTCCGGTCCCGTCGCTACGGCGAAGGAACCTTTTGGTACGGTCGCGCCGCCTCTACGTGCGAAGACGCACGATGACCGGACCGGAGAGCGAGGGATCTCAAGTGCGCCGCGCCGTCTGTCCCGGGTCGTTCGACCCGATCACCAACGGACATCTCGACATCATTTCCCGCGCCTCCCGTCTGTATGACGAGGTCTATGTCGCGGTCATGATCAACAAGTCCAAGAAGGGCCTGTTCGAGGTCGACGAGCGGATCGAGCTGATCCGCCAGGTCACCGCCGAATACGGCAACGTGAAGGTCGAGGCCTTCCACGGCCTCCTCGTCGACTACTGCAAGCAGCGCGACATCCCGGCCATCGTCAAGGGCCTGCGCGCGGTCAGCGACTTCGACTACGAGCTGCAGATGGCCCAGATGAACAACGGCCTGTCCGGCGTCGAGACGCTCTTCGTGCCGACCAACCCCACCTACAGCTTCCTCTCCTCCTCGCTCGTCAAGGAGGTCGCCACCTGGGGCGGAGACATCGCCCACCTGGTGCCGCCGCTGGTCCTGGAGGCGCTCAACGAACGCCTGCGCAAGGACTGATGGGGCTACAGTCGTCCCGTCCGTCTCCAACACAGCTGTAGAGAGTGGCGAGCACAGGTGGACGTGCAGAAGAAGCTCGACGAGATCGTCGCCGCGGTCTCCGGCGCCCGGTCGATGCCCATGTCGGCCTCGTGCGTGGTCAACCGCGCCGAGCTGCTCGCGATGCTGGAGGAGGTGCGGGCGGCCCTGCCCGACTCCCTCGCCCAGGCCCAGGAGCTGATCGGCGGCCGTGAGCAGATGGTCGAGCAGGCCCGCCAGGAGGCCGAGCGGATCATCTCGACCGCGCACGCCGAGCGCGGCTCGCTGATCTCCGACACCGAGGTCGCCCGCCGCTCCCAGACCGAGGCCGACCGCATCCTCGCCGAGGCCCGCCGCGAGGCCGAGGACGTCCGCGCGGAGGCCGACGACTACGTCGACTCCAAGCTCGCCAACTTCGAGGTCGTCCTCACCAAGACCATCGGCTCCGTCGGCCGCGGCCGCGAGAAGCTCCTCGGCACCGGCCCGGGCCTCGACGAGCAGGGCTACGAGGACGAGGACGCCCCCGAGCGCAGCCATGACCCCGAGACCCTGCGCCGGGACGCCGACACCTACGTCGACACCAAGCTCGGCGCCTTCGAGGCGGTCCTCACCAAGACCCTGGAGGCGGTCGGCAAGGGCCGCCAGAAGCTGCACGGCCGGATCGCCACGGACGACCTCGGCTCCCTCGCCGACGACAACACCACCGTCCAGCACTCCAGCGACGCCGACTACCTCGCCGACCTCACGGCCCTCGCCGAGCAGGACAACCGGGCCGCCGCCGGGCAGCCCGCCCAGCCGCAGTACGACGCGCAACCGGCCTACGGCTACCAACAGACGGACACCTACGGCGGCGGCTACCCGCAGCAGCAGGCCTACGCCCAGCAGCGGGACGCCTACGGCTACCAGCAGGCCGATCCCTACGCGTACCAGGGCTACGACGCCCAGCAGGCCGCCTATGACGCCGGACAGACCCAGCAGGGCCAGCAGCAGGACCAGCAGCAGGTCCAGCAGTCGTACGCCCTCGACGAGACCAGCCTCTTCGACACCGGCATGATCACGCCGGAGCAGCTCAGGGCCTACGAGCAGGGTCGCGGCCAGTAAGAAGCCACCGGATTGGGCCGTGAGGGAAAGGTCCAGTATCCTGGCTCTTCGGTCGCGTGTACGTCCGCGATCAGCGCTGCCCGGGAACACCGAAGGGCAGCGTCCCTCTGAGCTCGAAGATCGAAAGCAGGAATGGCTCTGAACGCCCGCCTCGACCACCGCAAGCCTCTCGTGTTCGACACGCACGAGCTGGGGCGGCGGCCCGGTGCGCTGCAGCGCCTGACCCGTGAGATCGACGCTCCCAAGGATCTCGGGATCGCGGGAGTGATCGGAGTGCCGGAAGGCGCCCCGGTAAAGCTCGACCTCCGGCTCGAGTCGGTCATGGAAGGGGTGCTTGTCACAGGCACCGCCCATGCACAGGCCGAGGGGGAGTGCGTAAGGTGTCTGGAGCCGCTTGAGCTGGAGCTCGCAGCGGACTTCCAGGAGATGTTCTCGTACCCTGACGCCGACGACCGGGGCCGCCCCAAGGCGGAGCCGGCCGACGACGCCGAGGAAGACGAGGACAGGCTCTTCATCGAGGACGGCTTGTTCGACCTCGAACCCGTGCTGCGTGACGCGGTGGTGCTTGCCCTGCCGATGCAGCCGGTGTGCCAGGACGACTGCCCCGGCCTGTGCTCCGAGTGCGGAGCGCGGCTGGCGGACGACCCGGACCACCACCATGACGCCGTCGACATCCGTTGGGCGGCACTGCAGGGACTCGCCGGTTCACTCGAAGATGGCGAGAAGGACGAGATCAGTGGCGAAGCGCCTCGACCGGCGCGCGCCAACGAGAAGCAGGAGAAGTAGCCGTGGCTGTTCCGAAGCGGAAGATGTCGCGCAGCAACACGCGCCACCGCCGGTCGCAGTGGAAGGCTGCGGTCCCCACCCTGGTTGCGTGCGAGCGCTGCCACGAGCCCAAGCTGCAGCACATCGCGTGCCCGTCTTGCGGCACGTACAACAAGCGCCAGGTCCTCGAGGTCTGAGCGGCTGGTGAGAGGCACTGTGTCCACTCCGAAGAAGAATTCTGCGGACAACACGGCCTCGTCCCACACGCTGTTGGAAGGGCGGCTCGGGTACAAACTCGAGTCCGCCCTTCTGGTGCGTGCGCTGACCCACCGGTCCTATGCGTACGAGAACGGCGGTCTGCCCACCAACGAGCGCCTGGAGTTCCTCGGGGACTCCGTCCTCGGCCTCGTGGTCACGGACACGCTGTACCGCACCCACCCCGACCTGCCCGAAGGCCAGCTGGCCAAGTTGCGGGCCGCGGTGGTCAACTCTCGTGCGCTGGCGGAGGTGGGCCGTGGGCTCGACCTGGGCTCCTTCATCCGGCTCGGCCGTGGTGAAGAGGGTACGGGCGGCCGGGACAAGGCATCCATCCTTGCCGACACCCTTGAAGCGGTGATCGGCGCGGTCTATCTCGACCAGGGTCTGGACGCGGCGGGCGAACTCGTCCACCGGCTCTTCGACCCACTGATCGAGAAGTCCTCCAACCTCGGTGCCGGCCTGGACTGGAAGACCAGTCTCCAGGAGCTCACCGCGACCGAAGGCCTCGGCGTGCCCGAGTACCAGGTCTCGGAGACCGGCCCCGACCACGAGAAGACCTTCACTGCTGCCGCCCGCGTCGGAGGCGTCTCGTACGGCACCGGCACCGGCCGCAGCAAGAAGGAGGCGGAGCAGCAGGCCGCCGAGTCCGCATGGCGGTCCATACGGGCCGCGGCGGACGAGCGAGCCAAGGCTGCGGTGAAGGCCGCCGAGGCCGACGCCGGCGCCGACGAGGCGCCCGCCTCCGCCTGACCGCACAGCGCGATACCCAGAGCGCCCGTCCCGCACCGGGGCGGGCGCTCGACTCATACACCGGGGGATCCCATGCCCGAGTTGCCCGAGGTCGAGGTCGTACGGCGAGGTCTGGAGCGGTGGGTCGCCCACCGTGCCGTCGCCGAGGCCGAGGTGCTGCACCCGCGTGCGGTACGCCGTCACATCGCCGGCGCCGACGACTTCACCCACCGCCTCAAAGGGCATCGCATCGGCGTGCCCAGCCGCCGTGGCAAGTATCTGTGGCTGCCGCTGGAGGACACCAACCAGTCGGTCCTGGCGCACCTCGGCATGAGCGGCCAGCTGCTGGTCCAGCCGCACGAGACCCCGGACGAGAAGCATCTGCGCATCCGCGTCCGCTTCGCCGACGGCCTCGGTACGGAACTCCGCTTCGTCGACCAACGCACCTTCGGCGGCCTGTCGTTGCACGACAACACCGAGGACGGTCTGCCCGACGTCATCGCGCACATCGCCCGCGATCCCCTGGACCCGCTCTTCGACGACGAGGCGTTCCACCAGGCCCTGCGCCGTAAGCGCAGCACCATCAAACGGGCCCTGCTCGACCAGTCGTTGATCAGCGGAGTGGGCAACATCTATGCGGACGAGGCACTTTGGCGCGCCCGCGTCCACTACGAGCGCCCGACCGCGGGATTCACGCGCCCGCGCACGGCCGAACTCCTGGGCCACGTCAGGGATGTGATGAACGCGGCGCTCGCGGTGGGCGGCACGAGTTTCGACAGCCTGTACGTCAACGTCAATGGTGAGTCAGGCTACTTCGACCGCTCGCTCGATGCGTACGGCCGCGAGGGACTGCCCTGCAAGCGGTGCGGTACGCCGATGCGGCGAGCGCCCTGGATGAACCGGTCCAGCTACTTCTGCCCGAAGTGTCAGCGGGTGCCGCGCGTCTCGTCGTAGTGCTGACGGGCCGCGAGCACGTCGTCCATGCGGCCCTCCACGAACGCGATGAGGCCGACCAGTCGCTCGGCGACGCCGCGTCCGAGCGGGGTCAGTTCGTAGTCCACGCGGGGCGGGTTGGTCGGCTGGGCCTCGCGGTGCACCAGGCCGTCGCGCTCCAGTGCCTGCAAGGTCTGGGAGAGCATCTTCTCGCTCACGCCGTCCACACGACGGCGCAGCTCGTTGAAGCGCAGGGAGCCCTCGTGGAGGGCGCAGAGCGTCAGCCCGCCCCAGCGTCCCGTCACATGCTCCAGCGTGTTGCGCGAGGGACAGGCCTTGGCGAACACGTCGTAGGAGATGTCGAGCGTGGTGTCCATACACCCCAGCGTACGGGAGTGCAGCGCTAACGAAAAGGGAGCACTAACCGTGAGTTAGTGCTCCCTTTTTCGGTCAGTAGCCGAAGTCCTGCGTCCACCACGGGCCACCGGAGCCGAAGTGCACGCCGACTCCCAGCGTCTGGAAGTCGCAGTTCAGGATGTTCGCCTTGTGGCCCGGGCTGTTCATCCAGGCCTCCATCACCGCGGCCGCGTCGGTCTGGCCCCGGGCTATGTTCTCGCCGCCGAGGCTGGTGATGCCGGCTGCCTCGGCCCGGTCCCAGGGGGTCTTGCCGCTGGGGTCGGTGTGGTCGAAGAAGCCCTCGGCGGCCATCGCGTCGCTGAAGCCCTCGGCGAGCTTGCCCAGCGCGCTGTTCGCGGCCACCGGGCTGCAGCCCACCTTCGCCCGCTCCTCGTTGACGAGCTTCAGCACCTCGGCCCCGGCCTGGACCTCCGCGGAGACCGTCACCGGGGCCTTGGTGTTCGCCGGTGCCTTCGTGGCCGTGCGCGAGGGCTTCGGCTCCGGCTTCTTCTCGCTGGGTGTGGCCGTCGGCTTCTTCGACGGCGTCTTGGTCGGCGCGGCCGTAGAGGTAGAGGGTGAGGCGGACGGCGTGGGAGAGGCCGAGCGCTCGCCGGCGCGGCTGGCCGCCTCGTCGTCCCGGCCCTCGTCGGCGCTGCCGGAGGTGCCGCCCTGCTCGGTCGCGGAGTTGGTCGGGGTGTCCGCGGCCTGCACGTTGTCGGCGTTGCCGCCGCCGAGCTTGTAGTTGTCGAGGCCGGGCACCACACCCGTGGCCACCGCGACCGTGCCGATCGCGACCGCTGCGGAGACCCCGAGCAGCCCGGTCCTGACCGGCGTCACGACCCTCTTCTTACGGCGACGCCGCGAACCCCCGCCGCGCCGCGGGCCGTCACCCGGCGAGAAACCCTCGCTCGGGAACAGCGCGGTGCTCGTGGTGCCCGTGGCCTGCGCGTACTCGTCGTCCGTCGCGTACAGGTAGGTGTTGCTGCGGGAGTGTGCCTCGGGGTTCAGATAGGGCGCGATGCCCGCCGTGGGGTACTCGCCCGTGTGGTGGCCCCGGGCGTCGGCGTCGAAGTCGTACGAGAACTGCTGGTCCAAGCCGTAAGAGTGCTGCGGGTCGTAGTCGTACGAGTGCTGCGGGTCGTAGCCGCTCGTGTACGAGCCGTCTGTTTCCGTGACCCCCGTGGCGCGGCCCGTGGCGGCGCGGCCGGCGGCGGAGCGTCGGTGGCGTCCCATGTGTCCTGGCCTTCCTCGTCCTTTGTGGCCGACTCGTCCCCAGCGGTCGGACCGAACTCACAAAACTCACACGATCGAGTGAGTTTCGTATGAGATTCATTGGCAGGGGACGGTACCGCATGGCGCCAGGGGAGGGAGAGCCCAGAGAGACATTGGTTGGTTAGGTTGCGTCTATGAGCGAGGATGTGCGACTGGTCGCCTGGGTGCGAGGACGCGTCCAAGGTGTGGGTTTCCGCTGGTTCACGCGGGCCAAGGCCCTCGAACTCGGTGGGTTGAGTGGTTTTGCTCTCAATTTGGGGGACGGACGGGTCCAGGTGGTCGCGGAGGGCCCGAGAGGGCGCTGCGAAGGACTCCTCGACTGGCTCCAGGGCGAGGACACGCCCGGGCGCGTGGACGGTGTCACCGAGATCTGGGACACACCCCGCGGGGGTTACGACGGGTTCGCCATCCGCTGAGCCGGTTCTGTAAAGCGGGCCAGGTGGGACCCGAGGGACATGCCACTGGCACCTGCCTGAAGCAGAAAGGCCCTGGTGGTTGCCAAGAACGGCATTTCCTGGGAGGCTCCGCACTTAAGGATGATCGCTACGCCCCAGGGCCCCGCAGGAGTCGCCGCGCCGCCGTTTCAAGGCCGCGTGCCCCCGGGTTGCCGCCAATACAGGGCGTGATCGTGTTGACCGTCAAACTTTTTGGTGAGACGCTGAATGCACCCCGCGCACCTTAGCTGTTTGGCATGGATGAACGGCAGCACAAACTCAACAGTGCCAAGCATCGCGGGTGCGAATCCCTCACGACCCACACCGCTTCGGTCGGTCACTCAGTGTGGAGGACCATCCATCATGGCAAAGGCGCTTCTCGGTTACGTCGGCGGCTCCGACCCGCGACTCATCGCCGAGATGCGACGGCTCCAGCAGCGCGTCCAGGATCTCGAATCCGAGCTCGTAAGGATTCAGGCCGAGAACGACGCGCTCGCGGCTGCCGCTTCTCACGAATCGCTTCTGGAGAGCATCGACGCACACCAGGCGGAGCCTGCGCTCACCTGATCACTGCATCGCATCACGACATACGCAGTGGTTGGGCCGCCCGGATCAACCGCTAAGTAGTCAGAGTTCGAGTTTGCAAGGGACGCTTCGGCGTCCCTTCTTTCTTTCCCCCGCGTACAACACCTTCCCGCTCTCTTTAACGTCTGATGTGCCCTGCACGTTCATTGGTGAAACCGCGGGGGACAGCGCGTTCATGGAGTGAGACAAGCCCGGAAGGTAGAGTCCAGCGGCGTGCACCTCAAGGCCCTGACCCTCCGCGGGTTCAAGTCGTTCGCCTCCGCGACCACGCTCCGGTTCGAGCCGGGTATCACGTGTGTCGTCGGACCGAACGGCTCGGGCAAGTCCAATGTCGTCGACGCCCTCAGCTGGGTCATGGGCGAGCAGGGCGCCAAGTCGCTGCGCGGCGGCAAGATGGAGGACGTCATCTTCGCCGGCACCACCGGGCGGCCCCCGCTGGGCCGCGCCGAGGTGTCCCTGACCATCGACAACTCCGACGGGGCGCTGCCCATCGAGTACGCCGAGGTCACCATCACGCGGATCATGTTCCGCAACGGCGGCAGCGAGTACCAGATCAACGGCGACACCTGCCGGCTGCTGGACATCCAGGAACTGCTCTCCGACTCCGGCATCGGCCGCGAGATGCATGTCATCGTCGGCCAGGGCCAGCTCGACTCGGTCCTGCACGCGGATCCGATGGGCCGCAGGGCCTTCATCGAAGAGGCCGCGGGTGTGTTGAAGCACCGCAAGCGCAAGGAGAAGGCGCTGCGGAAGCTGGACGCGATGCAGGCCAACCTCGCGCGCGTGCAGGACCTCACGGACGAGCTGCGCAGACAGCTCAAGCCGCTGGGCCGCCAGGCGGCGGTCGCGCGGCGGGCCGCGGTGATCCAGGCGGATCTGCGCGACGCCCGTCTCAGGCTCCTGGCCGACGATCTCGTACGACTGCGCCAGGCGCTCAGGTCCGAGATCGCCGACGAGGCCGCGCTGAAGGAGCGCAAGGAGGCCGCCGAGCAGGAGCTGAAGAAGGCCCTGCAACGGGAGGCCCTCCTGGAGGACGAGGTGCGGCAGCTGATGCCGCGGCTCCAGCGGGCCCAGCAGACCTGGTACGAGCTCTCCCAGCTCGCCGAGCGGGTGCGGGGCACGGTCTCGCTCGCCGACGCGCGCGTGAAGAGCGCGACCTCGGCGCCACCGGAGGAACGGCGTGGCCGTGACCCCGAGGACATGGAGCGCGAGGCCGCCCGGATCCGTGAGCAGGAGGCCGAGCTCGAAGCGGCCCTGGAGGCGGCCGAGCACGCCCTGGAGGACACGGTCACGCACCGCGCCGAACTGGAACGCGCACTCGTCCAGGAAGAACGGCGCCTGAAGGACGTCGCCCGCGCCATCGCCGACCGCCGCGAGGGTCTGGCCCGGCTGAACGGGCAGGTCAACGCGGCTCGTTCGCGCGCCGCCTCGGCCCAGGCCGAGATCGACCGGCTGGCCGCCACCCGGGACGAGGCCCAGGAGCGGGCCTTCGCCGCGCAGGAGGAGTACGAGGCGCTCAAGGCGGAGGTCGACGGGCTCGACGCGGGCGACGCCGAACTGGCGGAGCGGCACGACGCGGCGAAGGCGGCGCTGGCCGAGGCGGAGGCCGCGCTGACGGCGGCCCGGGAAGCGGCCACGGCGGCGGAGCGGAAGCGGGCGGCGACACAGGCCCGGCACGAGGCGCTCGCGTTGGGGCTGCGCAGGAAGGACGGGACGGGAATACTGCTGGGCGCGAAGGGTCGCCTCACCGGCCTGCTGGGCCCGGCGGCAGAGCTGCTGACGGTGACACCGGGCTACGAGGTGGCGCTGGCGGCGGCTTTCGGAGCGGCGGCGGACGCACTGGCGGTGACCTCACCGTCGGCGGCGGCGGACGCGATCCGGTTGCTGCGGAAGCAGGACGGCGGACGGGCGTCATTGCTGCTGGCGGGAGCGCCTGAGAACGCCGGGACCGCGACCGACCCAAGGGGCGCGGGGAACGGCGCGACCAGCCATGACGAGCCTGCAGACGCCCGACGACCTCGCGCGGCAGATTTCGTCCGCGGCCCTTCGGACCTCATGCCGGCCGTACGACGCCTACTCCACGGCATCGTCGTCGTCGGCACCCTCGAGGACGCCGAGGACCTCGTCTACGCCCACCCCGACCTGACCGCCGTCACCGCCGAAGGCGACCTCCTCGGCGCGCACTTCGCCCACGGCGGCTCCGCGGGCGCCCCCAGCCTCCTCGAAGTACAGGCGTCCGTCGACGAGGCAGCAGCCGAGCTGGAAGAACTCGCCGTCCGCTGCGAGGAGTTGAGCGAGGCCCAGCACGAGGCCCAGGAGCGGCGGAAAGAACGCACCGCACTGGTCGAGGAGCTCAGCGAGCGGCGCCGCGCCGCCGACCGGGAGAAGTCGACCGTGGCCCAGCAGCTCGGCCGGCTGGCCGGACAGGCCCGCGGCGCCGCGGGTGAGGCCGAACGGTCCGTCGCCGCCGCAGCCAGGGCGCAGGAATCGCTCGACAAGGCCCTCCAGGACGTGGAAGAACTCGCCGAACGTCTCGCCGTCGCCGAGGAGCTGCCCGTCGAGGAGGAGCCGGACACCTCCGTACGGGACCGGCTCGCCGCCGACGGTGCCAACGCCCGGCAGACGGAGATGGAGGCTCGGCTTCAAGTGCGGACGCACGAGGAGCGGGTCAAGGGTCTCGCCGGCCGCGCCGACTCCCTCGACCGCGCCGCCCGGGCCGAGCGCGACGCACGCGCGCGTGCCGAGCAGCGGCGGGCACGGCTGCGGCACGAGGCCACGGTCGCCGAGGCCGTCGCCTCCGGTGCGCGGCAACTCCTCGCGCACGTCGAGGTGTCGCTCGGGCGAGCCGACGAGGAGCGGGCCGCCGCCGAGGCCGCCAAGGCGCGCCGCGAGCAGGAGCTGGCCGCCGCCCGCAACGCCGGCCGGGATCTCAAGGGCGAGCTCGACAAGCTGACCGACTCGGTCCACCGGGGTGAGGTGCTCGGCGCCGAGAAGCGCATGCGCATCGAGCAGTTGGAGACCAAGGCGCTGGAGGAGCTGGGCGTCGAACCCGCCGGGCTCGTCTCCGAGTACGGGCCCCATCAGCTCGTACCGCCCTCTCCGCCCGCCGAGGGCGAGGAGCTGCCGGAGGACCCGGAGCATCCGCGCAACCAGCCGAAGACGTTCCACCGGGCCGAGCAGGAGAAGCGGCTCAAGGTCGCCGAGCGGGCCTATCAGCAGCTCGGGAAGGTGAACCCGCTCGCGCTCGAGGAGTTCTCGGCGCTGGAGGAGCGGCACAAGTTCCTCAGCGAGCAGCTGGAGGACCTGAAGAAGACCCGCGCCGACCTGCTTCAGGTGGTGAAGGAGGTCGACGAACGCGTCGAGCAGGTCTTCACCGAGGCTTTCCGGGACACCGCCCGGGAGTTCGAGGGTGTCTTCAGCCGGCTGTTCCCGGGCGGTGACGGGCGGCTGATCCTCACCGACCCCGACAACATGCTCACCACCGGCGTCGACGTGGAGGCGCGTCCGCCGGGCAAGAAGGTGAAGCGGCTCAGCCTGCTCTCGGGCGGTGAGCGGTCGCTGACGGCCGTGGCGATGCTGGTGTCGATCTTCAAGGCCCGGCCCAGCCCGTTCTATGTCATGGACGAGGTCGAGGCGGCCCTCGACGACACCAACCTGCAGCGGCTGATCCGCATCATGCAGGAGCTGCAGGAAGCCTCGCAGCTGATCGTCATCACCCACCAGAAGCGCACGATGGAGGTCGCCGACGCGCTGTACGGCGTCTCCATGCAGGGCGACGGTGTGTCGAAGGTCATCTCGCAGCGACTCCGCTAGTCGCGTGGCCTCTACACCTATCGCGACCTGCGTCTTCTGACTGACTTCAAGTCTTGAACGGATTGACACCCCCGCGGGTACGAAAAATTCACAGCAGTCCCCCTGTTGACTAAGAAACTTGAAGGCATAGTCTCTGCAACGTTGCTTTTACCTTCAGGTGGTGGGCGGCGTGAAGCTATCCGCCACTGGAAGGGCTCACCCCCCACCCGGCAGCGCTGCCGGTGGCCCGAGGAGTCTCACTTGACCAGCACAGCGGCACCCAAGTCAGGAGCCAGGTCGGCTCAGCCCGAGCACCTCGGGCACGTCATCTTCATCGCGGCGGCGGCCGCGATGGGAGGCTTCCTCTTCGGCTACGACAGCTCCGTGATCAACGGCGCGGTCGAGGCCATCCGGGATCGCTACGACATCGGCTCCGCAGCGCTGGCCCAGGTCATCGCCATCGCTCTGATCGGATGCGCCATCGGCGCCGCGACCGCCGGCCGGATCGCCGACCGGATCGGCCGCATCCGGTGCATGCAGATCTCGGCTGTGCTCTTCACGGTCAGCGCGGTGGGTTCGGCGCTGCCCTTCGCCCTGTGGGACCTCGCCTTCTGGCGCGTCGTCGGCGGCTTCGCCATCGGCATGGCCTCTGTGATCGGCCCCGCCTACATCGCGGAGGTCGCCCCACCGGCCTACCGCGGTCGCCTCGGTTCCTTCCAGCAGGCCGCGATCGTCATCGGCATCGCCGTCTCACAGCTGGTCAACTGGGGCCTGCTGAACGCGGCCGGCGGTGACCAGCGCGGCAAGCTGATGGGCATCGAGGCCTGGCAGGTCATGCTCGGCGTCATGGTGATCCCGGCCGTCCTCTACGGTCTGCTCTCCTTCGCGATCCCCGAGTCCCCGCGCTTCCTGATCTCCGTCGGCAAGCACGAGCGCGCCCGCGAGATCCTCAAGGAGGTCGAGGGCGACACCGTCGATCTGGATGCCCGCGTCAGCGAGATCGAGCACGCCATGAACAGCGAGCACAAGTCCACCTTCAAGGACCTGCTCGGCGGCAGCTTCTTCTTCAAGCCGATCGTCTGGGTCGGTATCGGCCTCTCGGTCTTCCAGCAGTTCGTCGGCATCAACGTCGCGTTCTACTACTCCTCGACCCTGTGGCAGTCGGTCGGTGTCGACCCGACGGACTCGTTCCTCTACTCGTTCACGACGTCGATCATCAACATCGTCGGCACCGTGATCGCCATGATCTTCGTGGACCGCGTCGGCCGTAAGCCGCTGGCCCTCATCGGCTCGGTCGGCATGGTGATCGGTCTCGGACTGGAGGCCTGGGCCTTCTCCTTCGACCTGGTCGACGGCAAGCTGCCGGCCGCGCAGGGCTGGACCGCCCTGATCGCCGCCCACGTCTTCGTCCTCTTCTTCGCCCTGTCCTGGGGTGTGGTCGTCTGGGTCTTCCTCGGCGAGATGTTCCCGAACAGGATCCGCGCCGCCGCCCTGGGTGTGGCCGCCTCCGCGCAGTGGATCGCCAACTGGGCCATCACCGCGAGCTTCCCCTCGCTGGCGGACTGGAACCTCTCCCTGACCTACGTGATCTACACGGTCTTCGCCGCGCTCTCCATCCCGTTCGTCCTCAAGTTCGTGAAGGAGACGAAGGGCAAGACGCTGGAGGAGATGGGCTGAACGGCCCGCACGAACTCGGGGGGACGGGCCCATCCCCGCTGCCCTTCTCCCCGTATCCTGCCGCCGCCCCCGACCCGGTCACTGCCCGGGTCGGGGGCGGCGGTGCCGGTGGGCCACCGCACAGGTCAGTCCGTCAGCGCCGGCAGCACCTCCTGCGCGAACAGCCGCAGACTCCGCCACCCCTCCTCCAGCGGCATCCCGCCCGCCAGCGGATGCAGGACGAGGTTGCCGAGGCCCTGCGCCACGCACTCGGCCGGAGTCAGGATCCGGTACACGCCCTCGGCGCGCAGCTCGTCCACGGTCGTGGCCCCCGACCTCACGGCGGACCGGATGTCCCCGGACTGCCAGGAGGCGTACGTCCGGGCCTCGTGCAGGAAGCAGGAGCCGTACGTGTCCCACGCCCGGTCCGGGTCCTCGGCGATGTGCAGCAGCGGTGTCTCGGCGGCGGGCATCATGGTCCAGCCCTCGGTGCCGTACTCGACGAGCCGCTCCTTGTAGTACGCCTCCAGCTCCGGCAGATGCGCGCTGGGGAAGAACGGCAGGCCCAGGCGGGCGGCCCGGCGTGCGGCGGTCCGGGAGGAGCCGCCGACCAGGAGTAGGGGGTGCGGGTCGGTGCAGGGGCGCGGGGTGACCCGTACCGTACGGCCCCGGTACTCGAACTCCTCGCCGGTCCAGGCCTTGAGCAGCGTCTCCAGCAGTTCGTCCTGGAGCTTGCCGCGCCGCTTCCAGTCCACGTCGAACTGGGCGTACTCCTCGGGCCGGTAGCCGATTCCCGCGACCGTCACCAGGCGGCCGCCGCTCAGCAGATCCAGTACGGCGATCTCCTCGGCCAGCCGGAGCGGGTCGTGCAGCGGGCCGATGATCGCCGAGACCGTGACCGCGATCCGCCGGGTCGCGCCGAAGACGGCGCCCGCGAAGGCGAACGGCGAGGGCAGCCAGTTGTTGGCGACGCCGTGGTGCTCCTCGGTCTGCACGGTGGTGATCCCGTGCTCGTCGGCGTACGCGGCCATCTCCAGGGCGGTCTGGTAGCGGGCGCGGAGGGAGGCGGGGCCGGCGCCGGGTTCGACGAGGTTGAAGCGTACGACCGTGACGGGCATGGGTTCCCCCTCGATGCACTGGACGGTGGAGGGGGACGCTAGCTGACGATGCGTCAGATGGCCATGGTCGCGGGCCCTCGGACGAGGCCGCCCCCGGCCCGAAGCCGCCCCGGTACCAGGAGGCGGTGGTGCTCATGGGGCACCATCGTGCTTTGATCTGGTTGATCCTCTACAGGCCCTTTTGTCCTTTGGTGGAAAGTGCAGGCTGGGTCCGGCAGGGGCCCATGACTGATACTGGACAGGTTATGGAAACCGTCATCCTTGCTGTAGTCATCGCCGTGGTCGTGCTCGGTGTGCTCGGCGGGCTCGTCGTCGGCAGCCGACGTAAGAAGCCGCTGCCCCCGCCGCCTCCCGCAGCGCCCGACATCACCGCCCCTCCGGCCGAGCCGCACGTCGGCGACGAGGCCGAGACGCCCCGCGACGAACCGCGCCGGACGATAGAGGAGGTGGATCTCCCGGACGGCTCGGCCCCGGTCGCCGTCGAGGAGCCGCCGGCTCTTGAAATCCCCGAGATCGAGGTCCCCGAGCCCACGGCCGGACGGCTCGTCCGCCTGCGCGCGCGCCTCTCCCGCTCCCAGAACGCGCTCGGCAAGGGGCTGCTCACGCTCCTGTCGCGCGAGCACCTCGACGAGGACACCTGGGAGGAGATCGAGGACATCCTCCTCACCGCCGACGTCGGCGTCGCCCCCACCCAGGAACTGGTCGAGGGCCTGCGCGAGCGCGTGAAGGTGCTCGGCACCCGGACCCCCGAGGAGCTGCGCGGCCTGCTGCGCGAGGAGCTCCTCAAGCTGCTCGGCACCGACTTCGACCGCACGGTCAGGACTGAGCCCGAGACCAGCAAGCCCGGCATCGTGATGGTCGTCGGTGTCAACGGCACCGGCAAGACCACCACCACCGGCAAGCTCGCCCGGGTCCTGGTCGCCGACGGCCGCAGTGTGGTCCTCGGCGCCGCCGACACCTTCCGTGCCGCCGCCGCCGACCAGCTCCAGACCTGGGGCGACCGGGTCGGCGCCCACACCGTCCGGGGCCCCGAGGGCGGCGACCCCGCCTCCATCGCCTTCGACGCGGTGAAGGAGGGCAAGCAGATGGGTGCGGACGTCGTGCTGATCGACACCGCCGGGCGCCTCCACACCAAGACCGGGCTCATGGACGAGCTCGGCAAGGTCAAGCGGGTTGTGGAGAAGCAGGCGCCGCTCGACGAGGTGCTCCTGGTGCTGGACGCCACGACCGGGCAGAACGGCCTCGTGCAGGCCCGTGTCTTCGCCGAGGTCGTCGACATCACCGGCATCGTGCTGACCAAGCTGGACGGCACCGCCAAGGGCGGCATCGTGATCGCGGTCCAGCGGGAGCTGGGCGTGCCGGTGAAGCTGGTGGGTCTCGGTGAGGGTGCCGACGATCTGGCGCCCTTCGAGCCGGAAGCGTTCGTGGATGCACTTATCGGTGAGTAGTACTCACCCGCCGTCGGTGGAGAGAATGCCTCCACATGAAGAAGTGCCCGCCCCCGAGATGCAGTCGGGGACGGGCACTTCGCCGTGTACGCCTGCTCGTACCGCTACGCCCGCGACCGGTGCGCCACATAGGCGAGCGTCCCCAGCAGCAGCCTCGCCGCCGGCGGTTTCGTCGCCGAGTCCAGCGCGGGGGAGCGCAGCCACTCGACCGGGCCCAGGCCCGCCCGGTCCGAGGGCGGGGCCGTGATGTGGGTGCCGGGGGCCCAGGCCGCGCAGGTCCAGGGAGGTCGGGTCGTCCCAGCCCATGCGGTAGAGGAGTTCGGGCAGTTCGGCGGCGGCGCCGGGGGCGACGAAGAACTGCGCGCGGCCCTCGGGGGTCGCCGTCACCGGGCCGAGGGGCAGGCCCATGCGCTCCAGGCGGACCAGGGCGCGGCGGCCGGCGGGTTCCGCCACCTCGATCACGTCGAAGGCCCTGCCGACGGGCAGCATCACCGAGGCTCCCGGGAACTCGGCCCAGGCGCCGGTCACTTCGTCCAGCGTCGCCCCGGCGGGCACCTCCGGTGCGAAGTCCAGCGGGTGCGCGCCCGGTGCCCGGCAGTCCGCCCGGCCGCAGGAGCAGGCGCCCGCGGCGGCCCGGGCGCCCGGGACGACGTCCCAGCCCCAGAGTCCGGTGAACTCGGCCACGGCGGTGCAGTCCGACGAGCGGCCGCGGCGACGCGAGGAGGACCGGATGTCGCGGATACCCCGACTGCTGCCGATCGTGAAGCCCATGCCCCCTCCAACGGGTCCGACGCACCGGTGGTTACGAGACGTGCACGGAAAGTGACCTGAGGGCTGCTCCCGAACGTCCACTCGGCGCCCGGATGCGCCCCGGGTGGCGTGCCCGGCCTTGTGCGCCCCTGAGTGCACCGTTCCGCCCACTCCCGGCTGTCCTATGTCAAGTGAATCGCGCGCAGGCGACCGTGAGTTCATTCGAAGGGGTGGCGAATGGTGGCGTTTCCGGGATCCTCATGGTTGGAGGGGTGATCGTAGGATTACTGTGAGTGCACGAGTCCTGGGGGCACATGCACTTATGGGTATGCCGGAGGCAAGTCGGTATCCCGTTCGAAGGGTGAGAAGTACCGGACGGGCGGCCGTATTTACCGGCATTCTGATAGGGCTTGGCGCACTCAGCGACAAGTGGTCTCAGGGATGGGGGCGTTCCAGTGAGCGGCAACGGCGAAAGTGGAACGGGCGCCGGCAGCGCGGCGAACGGTGACAAGCGCCCCAATGAGCTGCTCACCTCGTGGTTCGTGCGCAGCGGCTGGTCGAAGGGTGAACTCGCCCGCCAAGTCAACCGCCGGGCCCGCCAGTTGGGCGCCAACCACATCTCCACCGACACCTCGCGCGTCCGCCGCTGGCTGGACGGCGAGAATCCCCGTGAACCGATCCCCAGGATCCTGTCGGAGCTGTTCTCCGAGCGGTTCGGCTGTGTCGTCTCGGTCGAGGATCTCGGCCTGCGCGCCGCCCGCCAGTCACCGTCCGTGTCCGGGGTCGACCTGCCCTGGACGGGCCCGCAGGCCGTGGCCCTGCTCAGCGAGTTCTCGCGCAGCGACCTGATGCTGGCGCGGCGCGGCTTCCTCGGGACCTCGCTGGCCCTGTCCGCGGGCCCGTCCCTCATCGAGCCCATGCAGCGCTGGCTCGTGCCCTCCACATCCGCCGCGCACCACGAGCCGGAGTCGGCGGCCGCGGCCCGCCGGGTCGGCCGGCTGTCCAAGCCCGAGCTGGACCTCCTCGAGTCCACCACGGTGATGTTCCGGCAGTGGGACGCCCAGTGCGGCGGCGGTCTGCGCCGCAAGGCGGTCGTCGGCCAGCTGCACGAGGTCACGGACCTCCTCCAGGAACCCCAGCCCGACACCACCACCCGCAAGCTGTTCAAGGTCGCCGCCGAACTGGCGGAGCTCGCGGGCTGGATGTCGTACGACGTCGGGCTCCAGCCCACCGCGCAGAAGTACTTCGTCCTGGCCCTGCACGCCGCCAAGGAGGCCGGCGACAAGCCGCTGGGCTCGTACGTCCTGTCCAGCATGAGCCGCCAGATGATCCACCTGGGCCGGCCCGACGACGCCCTGGAGCTGATCCACCTCGCGCAGTACGGCAGCCGGGACTGCGCGAGTCCGCGCACCCAGTCGATGCTGTATGCGATGGAGGCCCGCGCGTACGCCAACATGGGACAGCCCGGCAAGTGCAAGCGTGCCGTCCGGATGGCCGAGGACACCTTCGCCGCACTCCGATGAATGGGACGAGCCGGACCCCGACTGGATCCGCTTCTTCTCCGAGGCCGAGCTGTACGGCGAGAACTCCCACTCCTACCGTGACCTGGCCTATGTCGCCGGCCGCAGCCCCACGTACGCGTCCCTGGCCGAGCCCCTGATGCAGCGGGCCGTGGACCTCTTCGCCAATGACGCCGAGCACCAGCGGTCGTACGCACTCAACCTGATCGGCATGGCCACCGTGCACCTGCTCCAGCGCGAGCCCGAGCGGAGCACGGTGCTGACCGAGGAGGCGATGCATATCGCCAAGAAGGTCCGCTCCGAGCGGGTGAACACTCGTATCCGAAAGACGGTGGACACGGCCGTACGCGATTTCGGTGATCTCGCCGAGGTTGTGGATCTCACCGAGAAGCTCGGCATCGAGCTTCCGGAGACGGCCGAAGCAGTCTGAATTCCTTGAGCCCCGGCCGCGGCCGACCCTCCCGAACTGCCCGACTCGGCTCCCCCGTGCCAGGTCATCGGAAGGCCGACCGCGGCCGGTTTCTTGCCTTCCCGAAGGTTGCGGCACGATAACGATCATTCCGGCGAACATCCGGCAGTTCATTGAGGCGTAACACGTAAGGCGCCTTCGTCACGGCGGCGAAACAACGAGGGGCTTCCAACGAAACCGCGCTGCGCCAATCTCATGGCGCATAACCGGCCCACCCCTCAATCCGCTCAGGCTTCGCCCGCACGGGGCCGTACCAACGACGAGGAGACGCCGATGGCACCAGCCATCACGATGGCGGCAGACGTAGAGCTGTCGCCCGCCAACACGGGCTTCATGCTCATCTGTTCCGCCCTGGTGCTGCTCATGACCCCGGGTCTGGCCTTCTTCTACGGAGGCATGGTCCGCGTCAAGAGCACCCTGAACATGCTGATGATGAGCTTCATCAGCATGGGGATCATCACCATCCTGTGGGTGTTGTACGGCTTCTCCGTCGCCTTCGGCGCCGACAAGGGCAGCCTCGTCGGCTGGACGTCGGACTTCGTCGGGCTCAGCGGAATCGACAAGGGCGACCTCTGGCTCCCGTACAACATCCCGGTCCTGGCCTTCATGGTCTTCCAGCTGATGTTCGCGATCATCACGCCCGCCCTGATAAGCGGTGCGCTGGCCGACCGTGTGAAGTTCTCCGCCTGGGCGCTGTTCATCGCGCTGTGGGCCACGATCGTGTACTTCCCCGTCGCCCACTGGGTCTGGGGTACCGGCGGCTGGGCCTTCGACCTGGGCGTGATCGACTTCGCCGGTGGTACGGCGGTCCACATCAACGCCGGTGCCGCGGCGCTCGGCGTGATCCTCGTCATCGGCAAGCGCGTCGGATTCAAGAAGGACCCGATGCGCCCGCACAGCCTCCCGCTGGTCATGCTCGGCGCCGGTCTGCTGTGGTTCGGCTGGTTCGGCTTCAACGCCGGTTCGTGGCTCGGCAACGACGACGGCGTCGGCACGCTGATGTTCGTCAACACGCAGGTCGCCACCGCCGCCGCCATGCTGGCCTGGCTCGTCTACGAGAAGATCCGCCACGGCGCGTTCACCACGCTGGGCGCCGCCTCCGGCGCGGTCGCCGGTCTGGTCGCCATCACCCCGTCCGGTGGCGCGGTCACCCCGATCGGCGCGATCGCGATCGGTGCCATCGCCGGTGTCCTGTGCGCCATGGCCGTCGGCCTGAAGTACAAGTTCGGCTACGACGACTCGCTCGACGTCGTCGGTGTCCACCTCGTCGGCGGTATCGCGGGCTCGGTCCTGATCGGCTTCTTCGCCAGCGGCAAGGGCCAGTCGGAGGCGACCGGTGTCTTCTACGGCGATCACTCGTGGACCCAGCTGTGGAAGCAGCTCGCCGGTGTCGGCGGTGTCCTCGCCTACTCCCTGATCGCCTCCGCGATCCTCGCCTTCATCCTCGACAAGACCATCGGCATGCGGGTCACCGAGGACGAAGAGATCGCCGGTATCGACCAGGCCGAGCACGCCGAGACCGCATACGACTTCAGCGGCGCCGGTGGCGGTGCCGCCAAGACCTCGGCCGCTCCGGCCGCCGCAGGAGCGGGCAAGAAGGTGGACGCATGAAGCTCATCACCGCAGTCGTCAAGCCCCACCGGCTCGACGAGATCAAGGAAGCCCTCCAGGCCTTCGGAGTGCACGGCCTGACGGTCACCGAGGCGAGCGGTTACGGTCGTCAGCGGGGCCACACCGAGGTCTACCGCGGTGCCGAGTACACCGTCGACCTGGTCCCCAAGATCCGCATCGAGGTCCTCGCCGAGGACGATGACGCCGAACAGCTGATCGACGTCATCGTCAAGGCCGCCCGCACCGGCAAGATCGGTGACGGCAAGGTCTGGTCCCTGCCGGTCGAGACGGCCGTACGGGTCCGGACCGGCGAGCGCGGACCCGACGCGCTCTGACAGAAGAAGATTTAGGAGCTGCTGGGTGTCGAGTACGGACGTGCGAAAAGAAGCAGAAGACTCGGGACCCAGCGGCTACGCGGCGGCCCGGCTGCGCCTCCTCACCGAGGGGGCGCAGTCCGGGCCGCCGCGCCGTTCGGCCCTCGCCGAACTGACGGACGACTGGCTGTCGGGGCTCTTCGACACGGGCTCCGAGGCACTGCGCGGGGTCTCCCTGGTCGCGGTCGGCGGCTACGGCCGTGGCGAGCTGTCCCCGCGCAGCGACCTGGACCTGCTCCTGCTGCACGACGGCAGCGACTCCGGCGCCGTCGCGACCCTGGCCGACCGTCTCTGGTACCCGGTCTGGGACCTGGGCCTCGCCCTCGACCACTCCGTGCGGACGCCCGCCGAAGCCCGCAAGACGGCCGCGGAGGATCTGAAAGTACAGCTCGGTCTCCTGGACGCCCGTCACCTCGCCGGTGATCTGGGCCTGACCGCCGGACTGCGCACCGCCGTCCTCGCCGACTGGCGCAACCAGGCGCCCAAGCGCCTCCCCGAGCTCCAGGAGCTGTGCGCCGAGCGCGCCGAGCGCCAGGGCGAGCTCCAGTACCTGCTGGAGCCGGACCTGAAGGAAGCCCGCGGCGGACTGCGGGACGCCACCGCCCTGCGCGCCGTCGCCGCCTCCTGGCTGGCCGACGCCCCGCGTGAGGGCCTCGACGACGCCCGGCGCCGGCTGCTCGACGTACGCGACGCCCTGCACCTCACCACCGGGCGCGCGACTGACCGGCTCGCGCTCCAGGAGCAGGACCAGGTCGCCGCCGAGCTCGGACTGCTCGACGCGGACACGCTGCTGCGGCAGGTGTACGAGGCCGCGCGCGTCATCGCCTACGCCAGTGATGTCACCTGGCGCGAAGTGGGCCGCGTGCTGCGTTCGCGCGCCGTGCGGCCGCGGCTGCGCGCCATGCTGGGCGGCGGCAAGCCGGTGGCGGACAGGTCGCCGCTGGCGGAGGGCGTGGTCGAGCAGGACGGCGAGGTGGTGCTCGCCCGCGCCGCGCGTCCCGAACGCGACCCCGTGCTCCCGCTGCGCGCCGCCGCGGCCGCCGCGCAGGCGGGCCTGCCGCTGTCGTTGCACGCCGTACGGCGCATGGCGGCCAATGTGCGCCCGCTGCCCACGCCCTGGCCCGCCGAGGCACGCGAACAGCTCGTGACCCTGCTCGGCTCCGGCTCCCCGACGATCGATGTCTGGGAGGCGCTGGAGGCGGAGGGGCTGATCACCCGTCTGCTCCCCGACTGGGAGCGGGTGCGCTGCCGGCCGCAGCGCAACGCGGTGCACATCTGGACGGTCGACCGGCATCTCATCGAGACCGCGGTACGGGCCTCCGAGTTCACCCGGCGCGTCAACCGCCCCGACCTGCTGCTCGTCGCCGCGCTGCTGCACGACATCGGCAAGGGATGGCCCGGTGACCACTCCGTGGCCGGCGAGATCATCGCGCGTGACGTGGCGAGCCGGATCGGCTTCGACCGCGAGGACGTGGCGGTGCTCGCCTCCCTCGTACGCCATCACCTGCTGCTCGTGGACACGGCCACCCGGCGTGACCTGGAGGACCCGGCGACGGTCCGTTCGGTCGCCGAGGCGGTCGGCTCGCAGGGCACCCTCGAACTGCTGCACGCCCTGACGGAGGCCGACGCGCTGGCCACCGGGCCGGCCGCCTGGTCGTCCTGGCGGGGCTCGCTCGTAGCCGACCTGGTCAAGCGGGTCGCGGCCGTGCTCGCCGGCGACGACCCGGACGAACCCGAGGCCGCCGCGCCCACCGCCGAACAGGAGCGGCTCGCCATCGAGGCGATCGCGACGGGCAGCCCGGTGCTGTCGCTGCGCGCGCAGACCGAGCCGCCGGCCGTCGCGGAGGGACAGCCGGCCGGTGACCCCGAGCCGCTCGGTGTGGAGCTGCTGATCGCCGTACCCGACCGGGCGGGCGTCCTGCCCGCGGTGGCCGGCGTGCTCGCCATGCATCGCCTGACCGTCCGCACGGCCGAGCTGCGTGCCCTGGACCTGCCGGACGGCGTCGAGGGCTCGGTGCTGCTGCTGAACTGGCGGGTGGCGGCGGAGTACGGCTCCCTGCCGCAGGCGGCGCGACTGCGCGCGGACCTGGTGCGGGCGCTGGACGGTTCGCTGGACATCGCCGGGCGGCTGGCCGAGCGGGACGCCGCGTATCCCCGCAGGCGCGGTGTGGTGGCGCCCGCGGCACGGGTGAGCGTCCATCCGGCCGCGTCCCGGCTGGCCACGGTGTTCGAGGTGCGCGCGCAGGACGCACCGGGGCTGCTGTTCCGGATCGGACGGGCGCTGGAGGACGCGGGAGTGCGGATGCGCAGCGCCCATGTGTCCACGCTGGGCGCCAACGCCGTCGACGCGTTCTATGTCACGGGGCCCGAGGGGGCACCGCTGCCGGGGGAGGAGGCGTCGAGCGTGGCGCGGAAGCTGGAGGAGACGCTGCGGGCGTGACCTCGCGGTCGTGTCGCCCGACAGCCGAATGTGTTCCCCGCCGACGCGCGGGTTTCCGTCCCCGTCCGCTCAACCCGGCGGGCGGGGACGAATTGCTTGCCGGGCCGGATACCCTGGAAGGCAGTCCAAACGCCCCCGACTCCGAGGACCGACGCCGCCGTGTTCGATACCCTCTCCGACCGCCTCAGCGCGACTTTCAAGAATCTCCGCGGCAAGGGCAGGTTGTCCGAGGCGGACATCGACGCCACGGCCCGCGAGATCCGCATCGCCCTTCTCGAAGCGGACGTGGCCCTGCCGGTCGTCCGTACGTTCATCAAGAACGTCAAGGAGCGCGCGCTCGGCTCCGACGTCTCCAAGGCCCTGAACCCGGCGCAGCAGGTTCTGAAGATCGTCAACGACGAACTCGTCACGATCCTCGGCGGTGAGACCCGGCGACTGCGCTTCGCCAAGCAGCCGCCCACCGTGATCATGCTCGCGGGTCTGCAGGGTGCCGGTAAGACCACCCTCGCGGGCAAGCTCGGCCGCTGGCTGAAGGAGCAGGGCCACTCGCCGCTCCTCGTCGCCGCCGACCTCCAGCGCCCCAACGCCGTGAACCAGCTCAGCGTCGTCGCCGAGCGCGCGGGCGTGGCCGTCTACGCGCCGGAGCCCGGCAACGGCGTGGGTGACCCGGTCAAGGTCGCCAAGGACTCCATCGAGCACGCCAAGTCCAAGGTCCACGACATCGTGATCGTGGACACCGCCGGCCGCCTCGGCATCGACCAGGAGATGATGCAGCAGGCGGCGGACATCAGGGACGCCGTCTCGCCCGACGAGATCCTCTTCGTCGTCGACGCGATGATCGGCCAGGACGCGGTCAACACCGCCGAGTCCTTCCGCGACGGCGTCGGCTTCGACGGCGTGGTGCTCTCCAAGCTCGACGGTGACGCCCGCGGTGGTGCGGCCCTGTCGATCCGGCAGATCACCGGCAAGCCGATCATGTTCGCGTCGAACGGCGAGAAGCTCGAGGACTTCGACGCCTTCCACCCTGACCGGATGGCCTCCCGCATCCTCGACATGGGTGACCTGCTCACCCTGATCGAGCAGGCGGAGAAGACGTTCAGTCAGGAAGAGGCCGAGAAGATGGCCTCCAAGCTGGCGTCCAAGAAGGGCCAGGACTTCACCCTGGACGACTTCCTGGCCCAGATGGAACAGGTCAGGAAGATGGGCAGCATCTCCAAGCTGCTCGGCATGCTCCCCGGCATGGGCCAGATCAAGGACCAGATCAACAACCTGGACGAGCGCGACGTCGACCGCACGGCCGCCATCATCAAGTCGATGACCCCGGCCGAGCGCCAGGACGCGACGATCATCAACGGCTCCCGCCGCGCCCGTATCGCCAAGGGCTCCGGTGTCGAGGTCAGCGCGGTCAAGAACCTGGTCGAGCGGTTCTTCGAGGCCCGCAAGATGATGTCCCGCATGGCTCAGGGCGGCGGCATGCCGGGGATGCCCGGGATGCCGGGCATGGGTGGCGGTCCCGGCCGCGCCAAGAAGCAGCCGAAGCAGGCCAAGGGCAAGCAGCGCTCCGGCAACCCGATGAAGCGCAAGCAGCAGGAGGCCGAGGAGGCCGCGCGCCGGGCAGCGGGCGCCCAGGGCGGCAACGCCTTCGGTGTGCCGGGCCAGCAGGCCCCGCAGGACTTCGAGCTGCCGGACGAGTTCAAGAAGTTCATGGGCTGACGATTCGTTCTGTACGTCGCTGGGGGCGCCCTCCGTTGTGGAGGGCGCCCCCAGCGCCATAGGCGCACATGCTCGTGCGGCTTTCCTGTCGCAACGTCCGGATATGACCAACCCTGCGCCGTCGCGGAAATCCCTCGACCAGCCCTGGCGTACCGAGGGCACCCCGCAGGAGCCGCCGAAGCCGCCGGCCGGCGGGCGGAAGCCGCGCGGGGGCTGGTGGAGCCTTCTCCTCACCGCGCTGGTCGTGTTCCTGGTCGCCAACCTCGTGCTGTCGTACTTCAATGACGGCGACGAGCCGACGATCTTGTACACCGAGTTCAGCAAGCAGGTCGACGACGGCAACGTCAGCAAGATCTACGCCAAGGGCGACGCGATCCAGGGTCAGCTCAAGAAGAAGCAGGACGACCCCGAGGGCGACGGCACCTGCACCAAGTTCACGACCGAGCGGCCGACCTTCGCGGACGACCGGCTCTGGGAGGACCTGACCAAGCACGACGTCACCGTCACCGCGGGGCCGGTCGTCCAGCAACGCAGCTTCCTGTCCAACCTGCTGATCTCGCTGGCCCCGATGCTGCTCCTGGTCGTGCTGTGGATCTTCATCGCGCGGCGGATGAGCGCGGGGATGGGCGGCGTCGGCGGGATGCTCGGACGCAAGGCCCCGCCCAAGCCGGTCGAGCTGGAGTCGGGGGAGAAGCGCACGACGTTCCAGGACGTGGCGGGCATCGACGAGGTCCAGGGCGAGCTCAACGACGTCGTCGACTTCCTGAAGAACCCGGACGCGTATCGGAAGACGGGCGCCAAGATGCCGCGCGGTGTGCTGCCCGAGGGCCCGCCCGGTACCGGGAAGACCCTGCTCGCACGGGCCGTCGCCGGTGAGGCGGGGGTGCCCTTCTTCTCGGATTCCGCGTCCGAGTTCATCGAGATGATCGTGGGTGTCGGCGCTTCACGCGTGCGTGAACTGTTCGCCGAGGCGCGCAAGGTGGCTCCGTCGATCATCTTCATCGACGAGATCGACACCATCGGCCGGGCCCGCGGCGGCGGCTCGGGCATGGGCGGCCACGACGAACGCGAGCAGACCCTCAACCAGATCCTCACCGAGATGGACGGCTTCTCCGGCTCGGAGGGGGTCATCGTCATCGCGGCGACCAACCGGGCCGACGTCCTGGACCCGGCTCTCACCCGTCCCGGCCGCTTCGACCGGGTGGTCATGGTCTCGCCCCCGGACCGGGGCGGCCGTGAGGCGACCCTGGAGATCCACACCCACGAGATCCCGCTCGCCGACGGCGTCGACCTGGCCCAGGTCGCCCGTCCGACCCCGGGCATGACCGGCGCCGAACTGGCCAACCTGGCGAACGAGGCGGCGCTGCCGGCGGTGAAGCGCAAGCAGGGGAGAGTCACACAGGCCGACCTCTCGGAGGCGCTGGAGAAGGTCCAACTGGGCGCCGAACGCCCGCTGGTGATGCCCGAGGAGGAACGTCGCCGCACCGCCTACGGACACGCCCTCCTCGGCATGCTGCAACGGGCGCCGACCCCGTCCGCAAGATCACCATCGTGCCGCGCGGCCGGGCCCTCGGCGTGACGCTGTCCACGCCGGACGCGGACAGGTACGCGTACACCGAGGAGTACCTGCGTGGCCGCATCATCGGCGCACTCGGTGGCATGGCCGCGGAGCACGTCGTCTACGACGCCATCACCACCGGTGCGGAGAACGACCTCGAACAGGTCACCAACATCGCGCGCGGCATGGTCGCACGGTGGGGGATGAGCGAGCGCGTGGGCCGGCTGTCCGCGCTGCCCGGTGACGCCCAGCAGGCCTACGGTCTCTCGGCGGCCCCGCAGACCCTGGACGTGATCGAGCACGAGATGCGCCGGATCGTGGACGACTGCTACGAGGAGGCCTGCCGCAAACTCCGGGACCACCGCGACCAGTTGGACGCCCTCGCCCAGGCCCTGCTGGTGAACGAGACCCTGGAGGAGGCGGACGCGTATCGCATCGCGGGGATCACACGGCTGACGAAGGAGACGGAAGGCTGAGACCGGCCGACGGCCCGCGGCGGCACCGCCGGCGAAGCGCTACGGCACGCGCGCGATCAGGTACCGGAACACGTTCGGCATCCACACCGTCCCGTCCCGGCGCTGGTACGGGTGGAGGGCCTCCACGACCTCCTTGTCCACCTGGGCCTGGTCCGTCGCGGAGATCGCCGCGTCGAACAGGCCCGTGGAGAGCAGGCCCCGCAACGCGCTGTCCACGTCGGCGTAGCCGAAGGGGCAGGCGACCCGGCCGGAACCGTCCGGCTTGAGGCCCGCCCGCTGGGCCACCTCCTCCAGGTCGTCGCGAAGGGCGGGGCGCCAACTGCCCGCGCTGCGCAGCGGATCCGCCAGCTTGGTGGCCACCCGCAACACGGACGACGTGGTGCACCGTTCCGGCGGACCCCAGCCGGCGAGCACCACGGGCGCCCCCCGCTCGACGAGCGGCGTCGCCGCGGCGAGCAGCCCGGCGAGCCCCTCCGAGTCGCCCGCGAGACACCCGATGGGCTCGAAAGCGGTCACCAGGGTGTACGCGGGCGTCTCCGCGTCGGCCGTGTCCCGAGGGTGACCGTCCACGATCCGGGTCTGCGCACGTGTGCGCGTGCCCCACGCCTCCGGCAGCAGCCGCTCCCGGGCCAGCGCCAGTCGTTCCGAGGCCGAGGAGTCGACCCCGGTGACCGCGGCCCCTCTCGACGCCGCCATCAGCAGGGCGAGTCCGCTGCCGCAGCCGAGGCCCAGCACCCGGGTGCCGGTGCCCACTTCGAGTCGCTCGTAGACGGCCTCGTAGAGCGGAACCAGCATCCGCTCCTGGATCTCGGACCAGTCACGCGCGCGTGCACACCGGTCCACCCGGGGCTCCTGCCCCGTGTGAGTCAGGTGCTGCCGCACGAGCGTAGGTGTCATCGAAAGCGCCCCAATCCGCCGAGAGTTGCTGCTGTGCCCGATTCCGTGGCCCCCGTGACGTGCGCTCGCTCTCCCCCCGTATGCCAGATAACTCCGCACTCGAGCGCGCGTCCAGGGTCTGTGGGGCCCGGCTTGCGGGTTCCCTGGACACCTGGCGAGAATTCACATCCCGGCAACCTGGAGCCGTACCATGGTCATCCGGCTGCACGGGTACGGGCTGGGGGAGCGCACGCGGGCGGAGACGGTCGCTGCTGATCAACCAGTGGGCGAACGTGGTCCGCTGGGAGCAGTTCCAGGCCGTCGTTCCGGCGATCAAGGGCGACGAGACGGTTCTGGCCAAGGTCCGCGGGCGTGTCTGGTCGCCGAGGGCGGGTCGGTTGGCGACGGAGACAAGGCGCCCGGTAACGTCACGGTCGTCGCGCGCGCTGATTGAGGTAGCGCCCTTCCGGCGCGAGAGCGACCGAAACGCCTCTTGCGCATCCGCGGACCACGGTCGCCCCGGGGCGCGGACACCGTCTACGTGGCGGGGCGTATATCGGCCTACGTACCGGCTTAGTACGAGCTGTGAGGCTTCTCCGCAGATCAGCGCACCCGCCCTCGTCCGGACGCATCAGCGGCAACTGACGGGTACGTGCAAATTATTTGGGATGCCCCGGAATCGGAACACTGGGGCACCCCGGCTCGTTGTCATTACGTGAGCACGACACAGACACCACCTGTTCTCGCCGCCGAGCTGGCGCAGGCGTGGGCCGACATTCAGCGGTACCACCCCGAGCTGCCCGATCTCGCCGCGCCAGAGTCCCTGATCGGAGAGTCGTCGTCCGCGTGCGGACACGAGCTCTCCTTCGAGCGACTGCTCCACGAGGCAGTCCATGGGATCGCCGCCTCCCGCGGCGTCCGCGACACCTCCCGCGCCGGCCGCTACCACAACCGCAGATTCCTCGCGATCGCCGAGGAGCTGGGCCTGGACCACCCCGAGGAGCCGCATCCCAGCAGTGGCTTCTCACTGGTCACGCTCAACCCCGAGGCCAAGCGCCGTTACCGCCCGACCATCGAGCGGCTCCAGCGCGCCCTGAAAGCCCACACGGCGGCCACCTCCGCCGACACGGCCCGCTCCTTCCGCGGCCCGGCCGCCCGGCACGGCTCGTCCGGCGGTGGCGTACGCGTCAAGGCGGTCTGCGACTGCGGTCGCAATGTGCGCGTCGTCCCGTCGGTCCTGGCGCAGGCGCCGATCGTCTGCGGAGGGTGCGGCAAGCCGTTCCGGATTCCCGAGGTACTCGGGGCCGCGTAACCGCGGCCGGTGGAGTACCGGCATCTCGTGGGTGCCGGAACGACGCCTGGGGCACCCTGCGCTGCCGGGTGCCCCTCAGGCGTGCCCGCCGCGGGCTCCGTCCGACGCGACCCGCCGGGTATGGCACAATGGCTAGCTGTACTCGACAGCCGCACAGGAACCCTCTCGCCTCCGGCTGACGCGTCCATCGGGCACTCGGGTACCGCAACCCCACGCGGCAATCTCGCCGTGCCCAACCACGTCAAATCCAGGAGAACCCACTCCCGTGGCAGTCAAGATCAAGCTGAAGCGTCTGGGCAAGATCCGTTCGCCTCACTACCGCATCGTCATCGCCGACTCCCGCACCCGTCGTGACGGCCGTGCGATCGAGGAGATCGGCCTGTACCACCCGGTGCAGAACCCCTCGCGCATCGAGGTCGACTCGGAGCGCGCGCAGTACTGGCTGGGTGTCGGCGCGCAGCCGACCGAGCCCGTCCTCGCCATCCTGAAGCTGACCGGCGACTGGCAGAAGTTCAAGGGCCTGCCCGCCCCGGCTCCGCTGCTCGTGGCCGAGCCGAAGGCCACGCGCCCGGTGTTCGACGCCCTCGGTGGCGACGACGAGGGCAAGGGTGAGGCCATCACCCAGAAGAAGAAGGCTGAGAAGAAGGACGAGGCTGCCGCCGAGTCCGAGTCGACCGAGGCCTGAGCATGCTCGAGGAGGCTCTCGAGCACCTCGTGAAGGGCATCGTCGACAACCCTGACGATGTGCAGGTCGCCTCACGCGATCTGCGTCGTGGGCGAGTGCTGGAGGTCCGGGTCCACCCCGACGACCTCGGCAAGGTGATCGGTCGCAACGGCCGCACCGCACGCGCTCTGCGTACCGTCGTGGGCGCCATCGGCGGCCGTGGTGTCCGCGTCGACCTCGTCGACGTCGACCACGTCCGCTGACGCCAAACGCAGCACCGGCTCGGGCCGGGGAGGGCCACTGGGCCGTCCCCGGCCCGTAGTCGTACCTACAGGAGAACAAGCACAGTGCAGCTGGTAGTCGCTCGCATCGGCCGTGCCCACGGCATCAAGGGCGAGGTCACCGTGGAGGTCCGCACCGACGAGCCGGAGCTCAGGCTCGGGCCCGGCGCCGTACTGCTCACGGACCCCGCCTCCACCGGCCCCCTCACCATCGAGACCGGCCGCGTCCACAGCGGACGCCTCCTCCTGCGCTTCGAGGGCGTGAAGGACCGCTCCGGCGCGGAGGCCCTCCGCAACACCCTCCTGATCGCCGAGGTGGACCCGGAGGAGCTGCCCGAGGAGGAGGACGAGTACTACGACCACCAGCTGATGGACCTGGACGTGGTGACCAAGGACGGTGTGGAGGTCGGCCGGATCACCGAGATCTCGCACCTGCCCTCCCAGGACCTGTTCATCGTCGAGCGTCCCGACGGCAGCGAGGTGATGATCCCCTTCGTCGAGTCGATCGTCACCGAGATCGACCTCGAGGAGCAGCGGGCGGTGATCGACCCGCCGCCGGGGCTGATCGACGACCAGGCCGAGATCGTGTCGTCCAAGGAAGACAGCGCATGAGGCTCGACGTCGTCACGATCTTCCCCGAGTACCTCGAACCGCTGAACGTCTCCCTCGTCGGCAAGGCACGCGCGCGTGGACAGCTGAACGTCCACGTCCACGACCTGCGCGACTGGACGTACGACCGCCACAACACCGTCGACGACACCCCGTACGGCGGCGGCCCCGGCATGGTCATGAAGACCGACCCGTGGGGGGACGCGCTGGACTCCGTGCTGGCCGACGGCTATGACACGGGCTCGCACGCGCCCGCGCTCATCGTTCCCACGCCCAGCGGCCGTCCCTTCACCCAGGAACTCGCCGTGGAGCTCTCCGAGCGGCCCTGGCTGGTCTTCACGCCCGCCCGCTACGAGGGCATCGACCGCCGCGTCATCGACGAGTACGCGACCCGGATGCCCGTCTACGAGGTCTCCATCGGCGACTACGTCCTCGCCGGCGGCGAGGCGGCCGTCCTCGTCGTCACGGAGGCCGTGGCCCGGCTGCTGCCCGGTGTCCTGGGCAACGCCGAGTCCCACCGGGACGACTCCTTCGCACCCGGGGCCATGGCGAACCTCCTGGAGGGCCCCGTCTACACCAAGCCGCCCCGGTGGCGCGGCCGGGAGATCCCGGAGACGCTGCTCAGCGGCCACCACGGCAAGATCGCCCGCTGGCGGCGCGACGAGGCGCTCAAGCGCACCTCGGCCAACCGGCCCGACCTCATCGAGCGCTGCGACCCCAAGGCCTTTGACAAGAAGGACCGCGAGATGCTCTCCATCCTGGGCTGGGCGCCCGATCCGGCAGGGGAGCCGTACGGCCGATTTTGGCGTCGGGTCGACGACGTGGAACAATAGGTCGCTGTTGTGCGTCGTCCGGCGTGCGCCCCTGCCACAGGGGGACACGACGCCCGCCCCGGCACGGACAGCATCCTCCGATACACCTAGCTACCGCCTATGACCTGTGGCATGGGTGAAGAAAGCAGACGAAATGTCTCACCTGCTCGACTCCGTCGACAGCGCGTCGCTGCGCACCGACATCCCGGCCTTCCGCCCGGGTGACACCGTCAACGTCCACGTCCGCGTCATCGAGGGCAACCGCTCCCGTGTGCAGCAGTTCAAGGGCGTAGTCATCCGTCGCCAGGGCGCCGGTGTCCGCGAGACCTTCACGGTCCGCAAGGTCTCGTTCTCCGTCGGCGTGGAGCGCACCTTCCCGGTGCACACCCCGATCGTCGAGAAGATCGAGCTCGTGACCCGCGGTGACGTGCGTCGCGCCAAGCTGTACTACCTCCGTGAGCTGCGCGGCAAGGCCGCGAAGATCAAGGAGAAGCGCGACAACTGATCTCGCCTTCCGGGGTCCACAGAGGGGCCGGATAGCATCTGGCCCCGATGGACACCGAAGCACAGCAGACGGAGCGCGACCGCTCCTCCCGCCCTTCCGAATCCGAGGAGATCTCGGACACAGAGGGTCAGGAGGGACGGTCGCGCTTCGTGTTGGCGTCGTGGATCACCCAGTGGCTTCCCGGCGGCCGGATCAGCCTGACCCTGTTGGTCTGCCTGCTGTTTTTGCTGTCCCTCAACGCTTTCGTGGCGCAGCCGTTCCAGATTCCCAGCGGATCCATGGAAAACGGATTGAGGATCGGGGACCGGGTTCTCGTAAATAAGTTGGCGTACCGTTTCGGTGCCGAGCCGCGGCGCGGAGATGTAGTGGTGTTCGACGGAACCGGGTATTTCGGGGATGCGGACTACATCAAACGGGTCGTGGGTGTGGGGGGAGACCACGTGGTCTGCTGCGACAAGGAGGGGAGGATCCAGGTGAACGGCCGGTCGGTCGACGAGTCGTCGTTCCTGTATCCCGGTGACTCTCCGTCCTCGGTGGACTTCGACGTCGTCGTCCCCGACGGCACCCTCTTCGTCCTCGGTGACCACCGCGGCGAGTCCAGCGACTCCCGCGACCACCTGGGCTCGCCCGGCGGCGGCATGATCCCCGTGACCGAGGTGATCGGCCGTGCCGACTGGATCGTATGGCCGACCGCGCACTGGACCCGGCTGCACCGACCCGGCGCCTACGCGCGGGTGCCCGCCGCGGCAGGTGCCGATGGGTAATCGCGGCAAACCGCGCGGTGTGCCCAGCGACGCCGCCGACAACCTTCTGCCCACCGGTGTCCGGCGCGCCTCCAGTCCCTCCGGCGGTCGTACGCGCGCGGAGCGGCGCAAGCTCCAGCGCAAGGTCAAGCGGCGCCGCAGGCGCTCCGCCGCCAAGGAGATACCGCTTCTCGTCGGTGTCGCCGTGCTGATAGCCCTGGTGCTGAAGACCTTCCTCGTGCAGGCCTTCGTGATCCCGTCCGGCTCCATGGAGCAGACGATCCAGATCGGCGACCGGGTGCTGGTCGACAAGCTCACCCCGTGGTTCGGCTCCAAGCCGCAGCGCGGGGACGTCGTGGTCTTCAAGGACCCGGGCGGCTGGCTGCAGGACGAGCAGACGACGACGAAGAAGGAAGACCCCGTCGTCATCAAGCAGATCAAGGAGGGGCTCACCTTCATCGGCCTGCTGCCGTCCGACAACGAGAAGGACCTCATCAAGCGCGTCGTCGGCGTCGGCGGGGACCGGGTCAAGTGCTGTGACGCGGAAGGCCGTGTCACCGTCAACGGCGTCCCGCTCACCGAGGGCGACTACCTCTATCCCGGCAACGCACCGTCGACGCAGGAGTTCGACATCACCGTCCCGCAGGGGCGGTTGTGGGTGATGGGCGATCACCGGGCCAACTCCGCGGACTCCCGCGCGCATCAGAACACCGACTACGGCGGTACGGTCTCCGAGGACTCGGTGGTGGGACGGGCGAGGGTCATCGCCTGGCCCTTCGGCCACTGGAACAGCCTCGACGAGCCGAAAACATACTCATCCATTACCGACTCGGCCGCCGCGTCGACTGCGGCTCCCCAACTGTCGCATAGGGTTGCCTCCGACGATCCGAACGGAACGATCCAGCTCCCGAGCCCTGCGGAACTCCCGCTCGTTATGGGAGTGGTGGGCCTGCGCCGTACATGGGGCAGGCGGCGGCACAGAGTAAGGAGTTGGCGTGGGGGATGTGGCGGTTGGCGCACGGTCCGGGCACGACGGCGAGGAGCACCGCGGACGCCCCGTGGACGCGCCCGACCCGGCCACGGACGACGCCGTGACCTCCGGGAGTGACTCCGCGGCGGACGAGCGGACACAGCCCGGGGACGACGGGCCGGGCGACTCGGCCCCCAAGCAGAAGACCCAGCGCTCCTTCTGGAAGGAACTGCCGATCCTGATCGGCATCGCGCTCGTCCTGGCGCTGCTGATCAAGACGTTTCTGGTGCAGGCGTTCTCGATCCCGTCCGACTCGATGCAGAACACCCTCCAGCAGGGTGACCGCGTCCTGGTCGACAAGCTCACCCCGTGGTTCGGTTCCGAGCCCGAGCGCGGCGAGGTCGTCGTCTTCCACGACCCCGGCAACTGGCTCAGGGGCGAGCCGACGCCCGATCCCAACGCGGTGCAGACGTTCCTCAGCTGGATCGGTCTGATGCCATCGGTGGAGGAGAAGGACCTGATCAAGCGCGTGATCGGGGTCGGTGGAGACACGGTTGAGTGCAAGGGGACCGGTCCGCTGAAGGTCAATGGCAAGGCACTGAACGAGCCGTACGTCTACCCCGGCAACACACCGTGCACGGTCGACGACTTCGGCGGCCAGTTCAAGGTCAAGGTGCCCGAGGGCTACATCTGGGTCATGGGCGACCACCGACAGAACTCGCGTGACTCGCGGTACAACCAGGACGACAAGTACCACGGCATGGTCCCGGTCGACGAGGTCGTCGGACGCGCCATCGTGAAGGCCTGGCCGATCAACCGCTGGGGCACGCTGCCGGTCCCGGACACCTTCGACCAGGATCTGAGCGCGCGGTCCGCCGCCTCCACCGCCCTGTCGGCGGCCCCGCAGGGCCTCGCGCTCGCGGGTGTGGTGCCGGTGGTGCTGTGGCGCCGGCGCAGGATCGCGCCGGCCGAGACCCGCTGACCGGCTGACCCAGGGGGAAACCTTTACGGAGCGGGTGACCTTCGTCGCTGGTGAGGGGCTGACCGCGTCCGGTACCGCCGGGTAGGGTGCGGACCCATGGGTGGCGAGAGCACGACACGCACGGCCCCGCGCGGCGGAGGCACGAACACGGGCCCGGTGGGCAGCCGGACCGGACAGCGACTGTCCGGACTGGCCGTCGCGCTGGGCCTTGTGCTGTTCCTCGGCGGGTTCGCCTGGGGAGCGGTGGTCTACCGGCCGTACACCGTGCCCACCAGCTCGATGGCGCCCACCATCGACGCCGGCAACCGGGTGCTGGCCCAGCGTGTCGACGGCGGTGACATACGCCGGGGCGATGTCGTCGTCTTCACCGACAAGACCTGGGTGTCCAACGCCCCCGTGGTCAAGCGCGTGGTCGCGGTCGGCGGCGACACGGTCGCCTGCTGCACGGACGGCAAGCTGACCGTCAACGGCAAGCAGATCGACGAGCCGTATCTGCCCGCGGGCAGCGCGGCCGAGTGGAAGACCATCCCGTCCGTGACGGTTCCCGAGGGGCGTCTGTTCCTGCTGGGTGACGAGCGGCAGGGCTCCCTGGACTCCAGCGCCCATCTGACGGACGCCGCCAGCGGCACGGTCGCGCGGTCCGCCGTGACGGCCCGGGTGGACGCCGTCGTCTGGCCGATGAACGGCATGCTGAAGGAACCGACGGGCTTCGAGAAGCTCGGTGCGCTCTCCCCGCCGGGCCCGCTGCGGACGCTCACGATCCTGATCGTGGCCGGTGCGGTGCTCGTCCTCGGCGGCGGCGCCTACGGCCCGGTCGCCAAGCTGCTGGGCCGCGGCCGTTCCCGGACCCGGACGGAGCCCGTGGGTGCACGCTGAGGCTTCGGCGGACACCTACCAGGGCGGATTGCGCAAGGTCGCCAGAGTGGTGCTGCTGGACCCGGACGACCGCATCCTCCTGCTGCACGGCCATGAGCCGGACGATCCGACGAACGACTGGTGGTTCACCCCGGGCGGCGGGATCGAGGGCGACGAGACTCGTGAACAGGCCGCTCTGCGGGAACTCGAGGAGGAGACCGGCATCACCGAGGTGGAACTCGGTCCGGTGCTGTGGCGGCGGATGTGCTCCTTCCCGTTCGCGGGCCGTCGGTGGGACCAGGACGAGTGGTATTACCTGGCCCGGACGGCCAAGACGTCGGATGTGGTGCCCGGGGCCGTGGCGCTGACCGAGCTGGAGCGACGCAGCGTCGCCGGAGCGCGCTGGTGGACGTGTCAGGAACTGACCCAGGCACATGAGACGGTGTATCCGACCAGACTCGCCGGGCTGCTCCGCAGGCTGCTCGACGAAGGTCCCCCGGCCACGCCCGTGACCCTCGACCCCGAAATCGTCTAGGGGCTGACGGGACTGGCGCACAATGGTGGGACCGCACGGCTGAAGGGGAACATGCCATGAGCGCCGAGGACCTCGAGAAGTACGAGACCGAGATGGAGCTGAAGCTCTATCGGGAGTACCGCGATGTCGTCGGTCTGTTCAAGTACGTGATCGAGACCGAGCGGCGCTTCTATCTGACCAATGACTACGAGATGCAGGTGCACTCGGTTCAGGGTGAGGTGTTCTTCGAGGTGTCGATGGCGGATGCATGGGTGTGGGACATGTATCGGCCGGCTCGGTTCGTGAAACAGGTGCGGGTGCTCACGTTCAAGGACGTGAACATCGAGGAGCTCAACAAGAGCGATCTGGAGCTCCCGGGCAGCTGACGTTGCCCCATCGGGGTGACGGAGTTTTCCACAACCACTGAGTAGCCCACCAAGATCAACTTGGTGGGCCGCTGTGCGTGACGGTTGGCGCCGGAGGTGGTGCCGACATGAACACACATCAGGCACGCAGTGCACTGGGAAAGTACGGCGAGACGCTGGCCGCGCGGCAGCTGGCGGAAGCCGGGATGACGGTCCTGGAGCGCAACTGGCGCTGTGGCAGGACGGGCGAGATCGACATCGTGGCGAGGGACGGGGACGTCCTGGTCGTCTGCGAGGTCAAGACACGCCGGACGGGTGCCTTCGAGCATCCGATGGCAGCCGTCACCCCTGAGAAGGCGGAGCGGCTGCGGGGTCTCGCCGCCTGCTGGATCCACGCCCACGGAGGAGCACCGCCGGGCGGTGTCCGGATCGACCTCGTGGGCGTCGTCCTCCCGAACCGCGGCGCACCTGTCGTCGAGCACGCGCGAGGGGTGGCCTGACATGGGGTTCGCTCGTACGTGCTCGGTGGCGCTGGTGGGCGTCGAGGGCGTGGTCGTGGAGGTCCAGGCGGATCTGGAGCCGGGGGTGGCGGCGTTCACGTTGGTGGGGCTGCCGGACAAGAGTCTTACGGAGAGCAAGGACCGGGTTCGGGCGGCGGTCGTGAACTCGGGTGTCGGGTGGCCGCAGAAGAAGCTGACGGTGGGGCTCAGCCCGGCGTCGGTGCCGAAGGCCGGCTCGGGCTTCGATCTCGCCATCGCGTGTGCCGTGCTCGGCGCCGCGGAGCGGATCGACCCACGGGTGCTCGCCGACATCGTGATGATCGGAGAGCTGGGCCTCGACGGGCGCGTACGTCCGGTCCGGGGCATCCTGCCGGCGGTGCTGGCCGCCGCGGACGCGGGCTATGAGCAGGTCGTCGTGCCGGAGTGCGCCGCCGTCGAGGCCTCGCTGGTACCTGGTGTCTCCGTGCTGGGTGTGCGCAGTCTGCGACAGCTGATCGCGGTCCTCGCGGACGAGCCGGTCCCCGACGAGGAGCCGGACGAGCCGGGCCGCCCCGACCCGCTCATGGCGGGCCTGCGGATGCCGGGCACCGGCGCCGCCACGGGGATGCACAGCATGGGCGCCGCGCAGCAGGACTACGGCCACGACCTCGCCGACGTCGTGGGCCAGCTCTCGGCCCGTACGGCGGTGGAGGTCTCGGCGGCCGGCGGCCACCATCTGTTCCTCCAGGGCCCGCCCGGCGCCGGCAAGACGATGCTCGCGGAGCGGCTGCCCGCCGTCCTGCCCCGGCTGACCCGCGAGGAGTCGCTCCAGGTCACGGCGGTGCACTCGGTCGCGGGTCTGCTGCCGCCGGGCAAACCGCTGATCGACGTCGCGCCCTACTGCGCCCCGCATCACTCGGCCACCATGCAGGCGCTCGTCGGAGGCGGTCCGAGCATCGCCCGGCCCGGCGCGGTGTCGCTGTCCCACCGGGGAGTCCTCTTCCTGGACGAGACCCCGGAGTTCAGCAGTCAGGCCCTGGACGCACTGCGGCAGCCCTTGGAGGCGGGCCATGTGGTGATCGCCCGCAGCGCGGGTGTCGTGCGGTTCCCGGCGAAGTTCCTGATGGTGCTGGCGGCCAACCCGTGCCCCTGCGGACGCTTCTCGCAGACCGACGACTTCTGCGAATGCCCGCCCTCGGCGATCCGCCGGTACCAGGCCCGGCTCTCCGGCCCGCTGCTCGACCGGGTCGACCTGCGGGTGGAGGTGGACCGCGTCACCCGGGCCCAGCTCACCGAGCGCGGCGTCCGGGGCGAGTCGACCGCGGCCGTGGCCGACCGGGTACGGGCGGCCAGGGAGCGGGCCGCGGCCCGTCTCACCGGCACCCCGTGGCGGACCAACAGCGAAGTGCCGGGCCGTGAGCTGCGCAGCCGCTGGCACGCGGTGCCCGGCGCGATGGACGAGGCCGAGCGCAACCTCGAACGCGGCGTCCTGACGGCCCGCGGACTCGACCGTGTCCTGCGCGTCGCCTGGACCGTCGCCGACCTGATCGGACACGACCGCCCCGACGCGACCGACGTCGCCCTCGCGCTGCAACTGCGCACCGGGGTCCCCAGGGGCGTACCGATGGCCATCGGAGCGCTGACGTGAACGCAGGCCAGGAACCGGACGGCGAACTCCTCGCCCGGGTCTTCCTCGCCCGGGTCTTCGAACCCGGTGACGAGGTCGCCGGGCGGTGGGTGCGGGAGTTCGGGGCGTGCGAGGTGGCCCGGCGGGTGCGGGAGGGACAGGAGGTCTCGCTGCCGGGGGTGACCGGGAAGCGGTGGGGCGGGCTGGTGGCTCGGGGGAGGGCCGCCGAGCCGGATGCCGATCTGCGGGTCGCACGGGACTGCGGGGTGCGGTTCGTGTGTCCCGGGGACGCGGAGTGGCCCGGGCAGCTCGACGACCTCGGTGACGCGCGGCCGCTGGGGCTGTGGGTGCGCGGGGCGCCCAGTCTGCGGATGTGGGCGCTCAGGTCGGTCGCCGTCGTGGGCGCCCGGGCGTGCACCGAGTACGGGGCCCACATGGCGGCCACCCTCGCGTGCGGTCTCGCCGAGCACGGGTGGGTCGTCGTGTCCGGCGGAGCCTACGGAGTCGACGGCGCCGCACACCGCGGTGCCCTCGGCGCCGGCGGGGCCACCGTCGCCGTGCTGGCCTGCGGGGTCGACCGGCCCTACCCGCCGGGGCACACCGAGTTGATCACCAGGATCGCGGCACAGGGCCTGGTGGTCGGGGAGTTGCCGCCCGGCGACCATCCGACGCCGAGCAGATTCGTGCTGCGGAACCGGGTGATCGCCGCGCTGACCAGAGGGACCGTGGTGGTCGAGGCCGCCTATCGGAGCGGTTCCCTCGTCACCGCGCGGGCGGCGCAGCGGCTCGGCCGGCACACCATGGGCGTGCCCGGGCCGGCCACCAGCGGACTCTCCGCCGGGGTGCACGAGCTGCTGCGCGGGGACGCGGTGCTCGTCACGGACGCCGAGGAGGTCGTCGAGCTGGTCGGCGACATGGGAGAGCTCGCCCCGGACCGGAGAGGACCCGTCCTGCCGCGCGATCTGCTCCCACCGGGCGTCCGGCGGGTCCTGGCCGCGCTGCCGTCACGCGGCGCGGCGACCGCGACCGAGGTCGGGAGCGGTGCGCAGACGACGCGGGACGACGCGATCGCGAGACTGTACGAGCTCCGATCACTTGGTTACGTCGAACGACACGGCGACGGCTGGAAGTTGACACGCCAGGCGATGATCCCCGTCCGAGACGGTCGGAGTCGATGTTGACCGAGCGTGTTCGGCCGTCCGGGGGAACCCCGACAGCCTTGGGAATTCGCGCAGTTGACCTCGCCGCCTGGTCACGCAGAGCTACTGCCGTGACCCGGCGGGGCGGTCAAAGGAACGTATCTGCGCACAGCTTCTGTCACACACTTCGCACACCGCGACACTCCAGTCACGCTACGCTCACGGGGATTCCGGCGCAGACCGGCACCACGGCATCGAACTCGACATCAGGCAGACAGCTCACCCAGGCACACCTCATTCACGGCAGAACGGCACAAGGCGACGAATGCCCCAGCACACCTCCGGGTCCGACCGGGCGGCGATCCCCCCAGCCGCCCGCGACGGTAGCGTGCGGCCGCCCGCTCCCTCGACACTCGACGAACTGTGGCGTTCGTACAAGGGGACGGGCGACGAGCGGCTGCGGGAGCAGCTGATCCTGCACTACTCGCCGCTGGTGAAGTACGTGGCGGGCCGGGTGAGCGTGGGGCTGCCGCCCAATGTCGAGCAGGCCGACTTCGTGTCCTCCGGGGTCTTCGGGCTCATCGACGCGATCGAGAAGTTCGACATCGACCGGGAGATCAAGTTCGAGACGTACGCGATCACGCGGATCCGGGGCGCGATGATCGACGAGCTCCGGGCGCTGGACTGGATCCCGCGCTCGGTGCGGCAGAAGGCGCGCAACGTCGAGCGGGCGTACGCGACGCTGGAGGCGCGGCTGAGGCGGACGCCCAGCGAGGGCGAGGTGGCCTCCGAGATGGGGATCGCGGTGGACGAACTCCACGCGGTCTTCAGCCAGTTGTCGCTGGCGAACGTGGTGGCACTGGAAGAGCTGCTGCATGTCGGGGGCGAGAGCGGGGACGGGCTCAGCGTCATGGACACGCTGGAGGACACCGCCGCCGACAATCCGGTCGAGGTGGCCGAGGACCGGGAGCTCAGACGGTTCCTGGCGCGGGCCATCAACACGCTGCCCGAGCGGGAGAAGACCGTGGTCACCCTCTACTACTACGAGGGGCTCACGCTCGCGGAGATCGGGAACGTGCTGGGTGTGACCGAGAGCCGGGTCAGCCAGATCCACACCAAGTCGGTCCTGCAACTGCGCGCGAAACTGGCCAGCTTCGGTCGCTGACCTGGCCGAATGAGGAGCGTCGGGACGAGTGACTCCCGCCGGGCGTGGTGCGTCCGTAAAGTGGACGACGTGCCAAGGATTCGAGCGGCCTCCGTGGCCGAGCACCGGTCGATGCAGCGAGCCGCCCTGCTGGACGCGGCTCGGTCGTTGCTGTCCGAGGGCGGGACGGAGGCGCTGACGTTTCCGGCTCTCGCCGAGCGGACGGGGCTGGCGCGGTCGTCCGTGTACGAGTACTTCCGGTCGCGGGCCGCGGTGGTCGAGGAGCTGTGCGAGGTCGACTTCCCGGTCTGGGCCGCGGAGGTCTCGGCGGCGATGGCCGCGGCCGAGGGGCCCGAGGCGAAGGTCGAGGCGTATGTGCGCCGGCAGCTGGCCCTGGTCGGGGACCGGCGGCACCGGGCTGTCGTGGCCATCTCGGCCAGTGAGCTGGATGCGGGGGCCCGGGAGAAGATCCGGGCGGCGCACGGTGGGCTCGTGGCGATGATCGGGCAGGCGCTCGGGGAAATGGGGCACTCGGAACCCCGGCTTGCCGCGATGTTGCTGCAAGGGGTGGTGGACGCGGCTGTGCGGCGGATCGAGCTGGGGATGGCGGAGGATCCTTCGGCCATCACCGACGCCGCTGTGGCCATGGCTCTGCGGGGCGTTCGGGGCTGAGCGTGGGGGCTGCCGTAGAGGTGGGGACCATGCCCATGCTTGCGGAGTACCGCCTGCGCCCACCTCGTCTCGGGCAGCACACGTGCCCGTCGGCTACGTGACTGAAGAAGGCAGCGGCACCCCCAGTACCGGCAGGAGCCTCGACGGGCCCCTGTGCAGCAGCCACGGTGGCAGCAGTGACAGCGGGTCCAGGTAGGCCTCCCCTTTCCGCAGGCCCCAGTGCAGGCACGGAGCCGTGCAGTGCGAGCCCGTCGCCGCCACCGTGCCGAGCACCTCGCCGGGCGCCACCTCGTCACCTTTCCCGACCGACGCCGTCACCGGTTCGTACGTCGTACGCAGGTCCGTGCCGGTGAGTTCCACCGAGACCACGCCCTTGCCGGCCACCCGCCCCGCGTACAGCACCCGCCCCGCCGCCACCGCTCGTACAGGTGTGCCCGGTGCTGCCGCGAGGTCCACGCCCCGGTGGCCGCGGCTGTACGCCGTCGCCGGGGGCTCCCAGCCCCGTAGGACCGAGGGACGCACCCCCACCGGCCAGGCGCGGCCGATGGCCGGAACCGAAGGGTCCGGGGCGGCCGGCGGGGGCGGGGCCGGGCCGCCCGACACCGGGCCCGCGGCCAGCACCGTCAGCACCAGGGCCAGCAGCAACCCCGGGCCGCCCCCGCTCACACATCGCATCGCTCGCATGCCGGAAGCCTGCGGGAAAAGCCGTGATCACGGCCGGGAGCTGTGGACCGCGCCCCGGTTGTGGACAGCGGCGTCACCCGGTACCCCGCGGGTCCCGTACACTTCTACTGGCGATCCGGGTCACCGGGTCGACTTCGCACGCCCCGACACGGCGGCCGGCAACGGTCCCGGTCAGCGCCCCTCGGTCCTTAGCGGCACGGCGCACGTGGGCGTCAGGACATAACCGAGAAACAAGGAGAACGGCCATGGCCGTCGTCACGATGCGGGAGCTGCTGGAAAGCGGCGTCCACTTCGGTCACCAGACCCGTCGTTGGAACCCGAAGATGAAGCGATTCATCTTCACGGAGCGCAACGGCATCTACATCATCGACCTGCTCCAGTCGCTGTCGTACATCGACCGCGCCTACGAGTTCGTCAAGGAGACCGTCGCCCACGGCGGCACGGTCATGTTCGTCGGTACGAAGAAGCAGGCGCAGGAGGCCATCGCCGAGCAGGCGACGCGCGTCGGTATGCCCTACGTCAACCAGCGCTGGCTGGGCGGCATGCTCACCAACTTCTCGACCGTCTACAAGCGCCTGCAGCGCCTGAAGGAGCTCGAGCAGATCGACTTCGAGGATGTGGCCGCGTCCGGCCTCACCAAGAAGGAGCTCCTGGTCCTCTCGCGTGAGAAGGCCAAGCTCGAGAAGACCCTCGGTGGTATCCGCGAGATGTCCAAGGTTCCCAGCGCCGTCTGGATCGTGGACACCAAGAAGGAGCACATCGCGGTCGGTGAGGCCCGGAAGCTCAACATCCCGGTCGTCGCCATCCTCGACACCAACTGCGACCCCGACGAGGTCGACTACAAGATCCCGGGCAACGACGACGCGATCCGCTCCGTCACCCTGCTCACCCGCGTGATCGCCGACGCCGTCGCCGAGGGACTCATCTCCCGCTCCGGCGTCGCCACCGGCGACAAGGGTGACAAGGGTGCGGGCGAGCCGCTCGCCGCGTGGGAGCGCGACCTGCTCGAGGGCGAGAAGAAGGCCGAGGAGGCCCCGGCCGCCGAGGCTCCGGCCGCTGCTGAGGCGCCCGCCGAGGCTGCTGCCGAGGCCCCCGCCGCCGACGAGGCCGCCGCCCCTGCCGCCGACGAGGAGCCCGCTGCCGAGGCGCCCGCCGAGGCCGCTGCCGAGGCTCCGGCCGCCGAGGCCGAGCAGGCCTGACCCCTCACCCCTTCGGGTCTTTTGACGGCGGGGGCCCACCAGCCCCCGCCGTCAAGCCCGTAGATCTTCAGACTTCGAGAGAGATTCCAGGAATCATGGCGAACTACACCGCCGCCGACGTCAAGAAGCTCCGCGAGCTCACCGGCGCCGGCATGATGGACTGCAAGAAGGCCCTGGACGAGGCCGAAGGCGATGTCGACAAGGCCGTAGAGGCCCTGCGCATCAAGGGCCAGAAGGGCGTCGCCAAGCGCGAGGGCCGCTCCGCCGAGAACGGCGCCGTGGTCTCCCTCATCGCCGACGACAACACCTCCGGTGTCCTGGTCGAGCTGAAGTGCGAGACGGACTTCGTCGCCAAGGGCGAGAAGTTCCAGGCCGTCGCCACCGCGATCGCCGAGCACGTCGCCGCCACCTCCCCGGCGGACCTCCAGGCCCTGCTCGCCTCCGAGATCGAGGCCGGCAAGACCGTCCAGGCGTACGTGGACGAGGCCAACGCCAACCTCGGTGAGAAGATCGTCCTGGACCGCTTCGCGCAGTTCGCCGACGGTTTCGTCTTCTCCTACATGCACCGCACCATGCCCGACCTGCCCCCGCAGATCGGTGTCCTGGTCGAGCTCGACAAGGCCGACGCCGATCTGGCCAAGGGTGTCGCCCAGCACATCGCCGCCTTCGCGCCGAAGTACCTCTCCAAGGAGGACGTGCCGGCCGAGGTCGTCGAGTCCGAGCGCCGCGTCGCCGAGGAGACCACCCGCGCCGAGGGCAAGCCCGAGGCCGCCCTGCCGAAGATCGTCGAGGGTCGCCTCAACGGCTTCTTCAAGGACGCCACGCTGCTCGGTCAGCCGTACGCGCTCGACAACAAGAAGTCCGTCCAGAAGGTTCTGGACGAGGCCGGTGTCACCCTGAAGCGCTTCACGCGTATCAAGGTCGGCATCTGAGTCCGTACCGCGTGCGACGTCCGACCCCGATAGGGTCGGAGACAGTCGTCCGGTACGCCGCCACGCACGCGCGCGGCGGACGACAGCAGATCTGACGAGGAGGCCATTGCCGCGCATGGGATACGAACCAGTTCCCATCGGCAATGGCCTTCTTCGTATGTGCACCACGAGGAGAATCCGATGACCACCAAGGCCCAGAAGAGCGACGACGGCAAAGTGAGCGGCCGGTTTCTGCTGAAGCTGTCCGGAGAGGCCTTCTCCGGCGGCGGGGGCCTGGGCGTGGACCCGGACGTGGTGCACAAGATCGCCCGCGAGATCGCGGCAGTCGTGCGCGACGGCGCGGAGGTCGCGGTCGTCATCGGCGGCGGCAACTTCTTCCGCGGCGCCGAACTCCAGCAGCGCGGCATGGACCGCGCCCGCTCCGACTACATGGGCATGCTCGGCACCGTGATGAACTGCCTCGCCCTCCAGGACTTCCTGGAGAAGGAGGGCATCGACAGCCGCGTGCAGACCGCCATCACCATGGGTCAGGTCGCCGAGCCGTACATCCCGCTGCGCGCCGTGCGCCACCTGGAGAAGGGCCGCGTGGTCATCTTCGGCGCCGGTATGGGCATGCCGTACTTCTCCACCGACACCACCGCCGCCCAGCGCGCCCTGGAGATCGACGCCCAGGCGCTGCTCATGGGCAAGAACGGCGTGGACGGGGTCTACGACTCCGACCCGAAGGCCAACCCCGAGGCCGTCAAGTTCGACTCGCTCAGCTACGGCGAGGTCATCACCCGCGACCTCAAGGTCGCCGACATGACCGCCATCACGCTGTGCCGCGACAACAAGCTCCCGATCCTCGTCTTCGAGCTCCTGGCGGAGGGCAATATCGCCCGCGCCGTCAAGGGTGAGAAGATCGGCACGCTCGTGGGTGACCAGGGCAGCCGGGACTGACGATCCGGCAACCAACCCGTCCGGGGGACGGACGGGACGGACCCTGACCGGGGGATGGACAATGTCCTGCCGGTCGGGAACCGTGCAGGAAGAAGACGCGACGCAGCCGGCCGCCGCCCCTCACCAAGGAACCGCAGCCGGGCCTCACTCAAGACACGCAGGAGCAAGTGGTGATCGAAGAGACCCTCCTCGAGGCCGAGGAGAAGATGGAGAAGGCCGTCGTGGTCGCCAAGGAGGACTTCGCCGCGATCCGCACCGGTCGTGCGCACCCGGCGATGTTCAACAAGATCGTGGCCGACTATTACGGTGCGCCGACGCCGATCAACCAGCTGGCTTCGTTCTCCGTGCCGGAGCCGCGCATGGCCGTGGTGACCCCGTTCGACAAGAGCGCGCTGCGCAACATCGAGCAGGCGATCCGCGACTCCGACCTGGGCGTCAATCCGAGCAATGACGGCAACATCATCCGTGTGGTGTTCCCCGAGCTGACCGAGGAGCGCCGCCGCGACTACATCAAGGTCGCCAAGGCCAAGGCGGAGGACTCCCGTGTGTCCATCCGTTCGGTCCGCCGCAAGGCCAAGGACGCGATCGACAAGCTCGTCAAGGACGGCGAGGTCGGCGAGGACGAGGGCCGCCGTGCGGAGAAGGAGCTCGACGACGCCACGCACAAGTACGTCGCTCAGGTGGACGAGCTTCTGAAGCACAAGGAAGCGGAGCTGCTCGAGGTCTGATGAACGACTCTTCCTGGGGAGCGCCGCCACAAGCCGGGTACTGGGGGCCGTCCGACCAGGGGCCTGTCCAGGGGGCTGCCCCGGCGGGTCCCGCGTACGATGCGCCTGAGGCGCAGCACACTCGCCCCATGCCCATCGTGCCTGGCGGACCTGACGTGCCCCGATACGGCGACGACCAGGATGACGACCGGGGGGCCGCTCGGCTGAGCGGCCCCTTGTTCCGCGACGAGACCACGTCGGCGCAGCCCCGTGCGGCGGCGCCGCAGAATCCGGAGCCCATGCCCGACGCCCCGCAGCCGGCTCCCGCGCCGCAGAAGAAGAGCGCGGGGCGGGATCTGAGTGCGGCCATAGGGGTCGGCGTCGGCCTCGGTGCGGTGATCGTCGCGTCCTTGTTCGTCGTCAAGGCCGCCTTCGTCGGCGTCATAACGGTCGCCGTCGTCGTCGGTCTGTGGGAGCTGACGTCCCGGCTCGAGGAGCGCAAGGGCATCAAGGCACCCCTCGTGCCGCTCGCGGTCGGCGGTGCGGCCATGGTCGTCGCCGGGTACGTCCGGGGCGCCGAAGGTGCCTGGGTGGCGATGGCACTCACCGCGCTGGCCGTCCTGGTCTGGCGGATGACCGAGCCGCCCGAGGGCTATCTCAAGGACGTCACGGCGGGGGTCTTCGCGGCGTTCTACGTGCCGTTCCTGGCGACGTTCGTCGCGATGATGCTCACCGCGGACGACGGCGCGTTCCGTGTCATGACGTTCCTGGTCCTGACGGTCGTCAGCGACACCGGGGCGTACGCGGTCGGCTGGCGCTTCGGCAGGCACAAGCTCGCGCCGCGCATCAGCCCCGGCAAGACCCGCGAGGGCCTGCTCGGCGCGGTGTCGTTCGCGATGGTCGCGGGTGCGCTGTGCATGCATTTCCTGATCGACGACGGCATCTGGTGGCAGGGCCTGGTGCTGGGCCTCGCGGTCGCCGCCAGCGCCACGCTCGGCGACCTCGGCGAGTCGATGATCAAGCGGGACCTGGGCATCAAGGACATGGGCACGCTGCTGCCGGGCCATGGCGGCATCATGGACCGGCTGGACTCGCTGCTGCCGACGGCGCCGGTGGTGTGGCTGCTGCTGGTGCTGTTCGTCGGTTCCGGCTGAGCGGTTCGGCTGATCGTTTCCGTACAGGGAGAAGCCCTCGCTTCGGCGGGGGCTTCTCCGTTCCGCCTAGGACGTGCAGACGTCCTTGAGCTCGTTCGCGGCGGCGTCGATCCGGCTGCTGTCCGGGTCGGTGTCGCCGTCGAGGATGGACTTGTTGTAGTCCTCGACGGCCTTGTTCAGGTCGTCGACGGCCTTGTCGACCTTGCCGTCGTCCGTGTCGTTGTTGATCTTGTCGAGGTTCTTCTCGATGGTGTCGATGGATTCGTCGGTCCTCGACGGGTCCTTCGCCGCGTCCCAGCCCGCCTCGTGGATCGCCTTGAGACTGTCGGCGATCGTGTCGGCGTTGGTGAGACAGTCGAGCGCGTCGTCGGTGTTCTCGCAGCCGGTGAGGAGCCCGGCGGTCAGGGTGACGGCGGCGACGGTGGTGGCGAGGGCGGCGATACGGCGTCCGCGTCGTCGGTTGGTGGCCATGGAACGGGTCCCCTCCTGGAAGGCACAGGGCGCTGCTGCGATCTGTGTGCCGTCCACGATTCCGCCGTAGGGTCCCCTGCTACGAGGCAGCTGCCTCCCGTATGGGTGGTGGAGCGGGCTACACCGTGAAGGGCGGGGCGTATGTGGGTGCCGGACAGCCTGGACCGATTGCGGGAGTGGCTGGAGCGCAACGGGATTCCACAGGATTCGTGGGGGACCGCCGGGACCAAGTCCGTCCAGCACCTGTGGGACGAGATCGAGGCGGGGGAGACGACCTTGGACTCCGAGCCACCGCTGCGTCGCGTCACCGTCGTCTCCCTGCGCGTCCGGCAGGGAGGCAAGGAGCTCGTGGAGATCGCGCAGCTGATGGCCGACGGGACCTGGCGCTCCAGGAACGAAGCCCCCGCCGAGAAGATGAAGCCCGGAGAGGACGCAGCGGACACGGCACGGCGGTGCGTGGCCGAGGAACTCGGAGTCGAAGGCCCCGGCGTCGTCGTGGGCCCCGTGTCCGAACGGCGTCAGCGCCGGGACTCGTCGCCGTCGTATCCGGGGCTGGCGTCCGAATACGTCTTCCACGACATCGAGGCCCAGGTGCCGGGTCTGTCCTCGGGGAACTTCTGGACCCGGGAGGCCGGCGACGGGGTGGTTTCCGCCCATCTCTGGGCGTGGCGGTAGCCGACTGGGGCACTCCGGTTGATCTGCGACACTGGTATGACCATGCCCAAGCCCGGAGAACTCACTTTCGTCGCCCCCCGCGGAGCCAAGAAGCCGCCGCGGCACCTTGCCGATCTCACGCCTGCCGAGCGCAAGGATGTCGTGGCCGAGATCGGTGAGAAGCCGTTCCGTGCCAAGCAGCTCTCGCAGCACTACTTCGCGCGGTACGCGCACGATCCGGAGCAGTGGACCGACATCCCGGCCGGTGCTCGCGGAAAGCTGCAGGAGGCGCTGCTTCCTGAGCTGATGACCGTCGTACGGCATCTGTCGACCGACCAGGGGACCACGCGCAAGACGCTGTGGCGGCTGTTCGACGGGACGCTCGTGGAGTCGGTGCTGATGCGGTACCCGGACCGGGTCACCATGTGCATCAGCTCGCAGGCCGGGTGCGGGATGAACTGTCCCTTCTGCGCGACCGGACAGGCCGGGCTCGACCGGAATCTGTCCACCGCCGAGATCGTCCACCAGATCGTGGACGGGATGCGGGCGCTGCGCGACGGGGACGTGCCCGGTGGGCCCGCGCGGCTCTCCAACATCGTCTTCATGGGCATGGGCGAGCCGCTCGCCAACTACAAGCGGGTCGTGCAGTCCATCCGGGCCCTCACCGACCCCGCCCCCGACGGGCTCGGCATCTCGCAGCGTGGCATCACCGTCTCGACCGTCGGTCTGGTGCCGGCCATCCACCGGTTCGCCGACGAGGGCTTCAAGTGCCGGCTCGCGATCTCGCTGCACGCGCCGGACGACGAGCTGCGCGACACCCTCGTACCCGTGAACACGCGGTGGAAGGTGCGCGAGGTGCTCGACGCCGGGTTCGAGTACGTCGAGAAGTCGGGGCGACGGCTCTCCATCGAATACGCGCTCATCCGGGACATCAACGACCAGGCCTGGCGTGGTGACCGGCTCGGGCGGCTGCTCCGGGGCAAGCCCGTGCATGTGAATCTCATTCCGCTGAACCCGACTCCCGGGTCCAAGTGGACCGCCTCCCGGCCGGAGGACGAGAAGGCCTTCGTCGAGGCCATCGCCGCGCACGGGGTGCCCGTCACCGTTCGGGACACCCGTGGGCAGGAGATCGACGGGGCCTGCGGTCAGCTGGCGGCGGGCGAGCGGTAACCTGAGCCCGTACGTACATCTTCATATTCCGACAGGGGAGCGCCACAGCGCTGAGAGTGCGGCAATCGGGCCGCAGACCCTCTGAACCTCGCCCAGGTCATTCTGGGTAGGAAGTTCGGTCATCACTCAAGCTGTTGCGCCCTGCCCGGAGCCCTCCTGGGGTTTCGGGCAGGGCCGCGTCTCTTCCTGGTCACCCCAGGAGGAATCCAGTGAGCATCACCAAGAAGGCCACGGTCCTCGCCGTCGGCTTCGGCCTCGTCGCGCTGTCCGCGTGCGGGTCGTCCGACGGCGACAACGACAGTGGTGGCGGCGGCTCCAAGACCGTCACCCTCGTCAGCCACAACTCGTGGGCCGTCTCCAAGAGCGTCCTCGCCGCGTTCGAGAAGGAGTCCGGGTACAAGGTCAAGGTCCTCGAGGACGGCGACGCCGGGCAGGCCGTCAACAAGGCCATCCTGACCAAGGACAACCCGCAGGGCGACGTCTTCTTCGGCGTCGACAACACCCTGCTGTCGAGGGCGCTGGACAACGGGCTGTTCCAGTCGTACGAGGCCCAGGGATCCGACCTGATCCTGCCCGAGTACCGGGTCGACGAGGACAAGCACCGGGTCACGCCGATCGACACCGGCGACATCTGCGTCAACTACGACAAGGCGTACTTCACCGAGCACAAGCTGGACCCGCCGAGCTCGTTCGACGACCTGGTCAAGCCCGCCTACAAGAACCTCCTCGTCACCGAGAACGCCTCCACCTCCTCGCCCGGGCTGGGATTCCTCCTCGGGACCGCCGCCAAGTACGGCGATGGGGGCACCTCCCGCTCGAGCGAAGCCGAGAGTGGGGGAGGCTGGGAGGGTTACTGGACCAAGCTCAAGGCCAACGGCGTGAAGGTCGTCGACGGCTGGGAGCAGGCCTACAACGAGGAGTTCTCCGGGTCCGCCGGCGGCAAGAAGGCCAAGGCCGACCGGCCGCTCGTCGTCTCCTACGCCTCCTCGCCGCCCGCCGAGGTCATCTACGCCGACCCGAAGCCGACGACCGCGCCGACCGGGGTCGCCGCGGGGACCTGCTTCCGCCAGGTCGAGTACGCGGGCCTGCTGAGCAACGCCGGGAACAGCAAGGGCGGCAAGGCGCTCCTCGACTTCATGCTCACCAAGCGGTTCCAGGAGGACATGCCGCTGAACATGTTCGTCTACCCCGTGCGGGAGGCCGCCGAGGTGCCGCAGGAGTTCACGAAGTACGGCCCGCAGGCCAAGGACCCCGAGACCCTCGATCCCGCCAAGATCGCCGCCAACCGTGACCAGTGGGTCAAGTCGTGGACCTCGCTCGTACTGAAGTAGCCCCACGCGGGAGCCTCAAGGGGAACGTGGCGCGGCTCGGGCTCATGGCCCTGCCCGTCGCGTTCTTCGGGGTCTTCTTCGCCTGGCCCGTCGCCGCGATCGTGGCGCGCGGGCTCAAGGCCGACGGTACGTGGCAGTTCGGCCGGATCACGGACGTGCTCGCACAGTCCGACATCCGGCACGTCCTGTGGTTCACCACCTGGCAGGCCCTCGCGTCCACCGCGCTCACCCTGCTGGTCGCGCTGCCGGGCGCCTATGTCTTCGCCCGCTTCGACTTCCCGGGCAAGCAGATCCTGCGGGCGGTCGTGACGGTGCCGTTCGTGCTGCCGACGGTCGTCGTGGGTACGGCGTTCCTGGCACTGGTCGGGCGCGGGGGACTGCTCGACGAGCTGTGGGGCGTACGGCTGGACACGACCGTGTGGGCGATCCTGCTCGCGCACGTCTTCTTCAACTACGCGGTCGTCGTACGCACGGTCGGCGGGCTCTGGTCACAGCTCGACCCGCGGCAGGAGGAGGCCGCACGGATGCTGGGCGCCTCGCGCCTCGCGGCCTGGCGGAAGGTGACCCTGCCCGCGCTCGGGCCCGCCGTGGCGGCCGCCGCCCTCATGGTCTTCCTGTTCACCTTCACCTCCTTCGGTGTGGTGCAGATCCTCGGCGGACCGACCTTCTCCACCCTCGAAGTGGAGATCTACCGCCAGACCTCGGAGATCTTCGACCTCGCCACGGCCGCGGTCCTCACGATCATCCAGTTCGTGGCCGTGGGCTCGATCCTCGCCCTGCACGCCTGGACCGTACGGCGACGGGAGACCGCGCTGCGGCTGGTGGACGCGTCCGGGACGGCCCGGCGGCCGCGCGGGGCGGGACAGTGGGCGCTGCTGGGCGGGGTGCTGCTCACCGTCGTCGTCCTCCTGCTGCTGCCGCTCGCCGTGCTGGTGCAGCGCTCGCTCGACGCCCCCGACTTCGGGTACTACCGGGCACTGACGAAGTCCGACGGGGGAGTGTTCCTGGTGCCCCCGATCGAGGCGGTCGGCAACTCCCTCTCGTACGCGCTCGCCGCCACCGCCATCGCGATGGTGATCGGCGGTCTCGCCGCGGCCGCGCTGACCCGGCGGGACGCGGGGCGGTTCGTACGGGGCTTCGACGCGCTGCTGATGCTGCCGCTGGGGGTGTCTGCGGTGACCGTCGGGTTCGGGTTCCTGATCGCCCTCGACGAGCCGCCGCTGGATCTGCGGGCCACCTGGATCCTGGTGCCGCTCGCGCAGGCGCTGGTCGGTGTGCCCTTCGTCGTACGGACCATGCTGCCCGTGCTGCGGGCCGTGGACCACCGGCTGCGGGAGGCCGCGGCGGTGCTCGGGGCGTCGCCCTGGCGGGTGTGGCGGGAGGTCGATCTGCCCCTGGTACGGCGGGCGTTGCTGATCGCGGCCGGGTTCGCGTTCGCCGTGTCGCTGGGGGAGTTCGGGGCGACCGTGTTCATCGCGCGGCCCGACAACCCGACGCTGCCGGTCGCGGTGGCGCGGCTGCTGGGGCGGGCCGGTGAGCTCAACTACGGGCAGGCGATGGCCCTTTCGACGATTCTGATGGTGGTGTGCGCGGTGGCGCTGCTGGTGCTGGAGCGGCTGCGGACCGATCGGACGGGTGAGTTCTGATGCTGCTGAGCCTTCAGGGCGCGACGGTCCGCTTCGGCGGGCGGGCGGTGCTGGACGGGGTCGACCTGGCGGTCGCCGAGCACGAGATCGTGTGTGTGCTCGGGCCCAGCGGGAGCGGGAAGTCGACGCTGCTGCGGGCGGTGGCCGGGCTGCAACACCTGGACGCGGGACGGGTGGCGCTGGACGGCCGCGATCAGGTGGGGGTGGCCGCGCACAGGCGCGGAGTCGGGCTGATGTTCCAGGATCATCAGCTGTTCCCGCAGCGGGACGTGGGCGGAAACGTGGCGTTCGGGCTGCGGATGCACCGGGCTTCCAAAGCCGAACAGGGCTCGCGCGTACGGGAGTTGCTCGACCTCGTCGGGCTGCCGGGCGCCGGTCGACGTGCCGTCGCCTCGCTCTCCGGTGGTGAGCAGCAGCGGGTCGCGCTGGCCCGGGCCCTCGCGCCCCGGCCGCGGCTGCTGATGCTGGACGAGCCGCTCGGGCAGCTGGACCGCTCGCTGCGGGAGCGGCTCGTCGTCGAACTGCGCGAGCTGTTCGGGCGGTTGGGGACCACCGTGCTCGCGGTCACCCACGACCAGGGCGAGGCGTTCGCGCTCGCCGACCGGGTCGTCGTGATGCGGGACGGGCGGATCGCCCAGTCCGGTACACCTCTTGAGGTGTGGCAGCGGCCCACGGACGAGTTCGTGGCCCGTTTCCTCGGCTTCGAGAACGTCGTGGAGGGCATGGTCGGCGGGGAGGCCGCGGACACGCCCTGGGGCAAGCTGCCGGTCCCCGCGGACGCCGCGCAGGGCCCGCGGACTCTGCTGGTGCGGCCCGCGGGCGTGCGGCTCGTGGGCGCCGACGAGGGGCTGCCCTGCACGGTCGCCGCCCGCACGTTCAAGGGCACGCATGTCGCCGTACGACTGCGACCGGAAGGGGACGCGCCGCGCCTCGAAGCGGCGTGCGCCCTGCGGGAGGCGCCGGAGGTCGGGGACCGGGTCGGCGTGGAGTTCGACGCGGCCGAAATTGTCGTGCTCGGCTGATCCGGGGCCCGTACGGCAAGGGGTATGCGTTGCTCACTCTTGATCAGACCGAACCTTTGTCCAGGGCTCCATTCTTCAGGGTGCAGGTGCGACGGCAGGGCCCGAGAAGTCGCAATGTTGCGGCTACAGTTGCTTTGTCTGACAACCTAGTTGCGGACCTACCGCCGGACGGGCGGGATGTGAAGCCTGTGGAGACCTCATAAGACCGCCCTCGCGGGACGGCAAGGGTCGGTGAAGCAGGAACCCGTGGGCGTGCCGCGCAGCGGTGTGACCTGAATCGCTGCCCTTGAGGTGGCGAGGGCGTCAATGCGACGAAATCGCCCATCGGATCGGCCTGCTGGGGTCTGTGGTGACCTCCAGGGCCGATCTGTCGGCGGCCGCGCCGACGCCACCCTCGTCGCGGGACTGCCCTACGAGGTCGCGCCCGACATCGCCGCCGACGCGATCGACGAGTGGCTGCAGATCGTGGAGTTCGTGCAGCGGACCATGCCGCACGACGAGGCCGGGGAGTTGAGGGGCGCGGGGCGCAGCATTCATCTGCATGCCACCGATGGCGCTCCCGCGCTCCAAGCCGAGTGGATCGTCGAGCTCACCGATGACGTCATCGTCTGGCGGCGCGGGCACGAGAAGGCGACGGTCGTGCTCAGGGGGCCGCTGACCGCCGTACTGCTCGCCTTCTACCGTCGACTGCCGCTGGACAGCCAGGAGTTGGAGGTGCTCGGCGAGCGGGAGCTGCTGGAGTTCTGGCTGGAGCGGGCCACGTTCGGGTGATGGTCCCCGGACACGACTGCGGCCCGTCCCCCGACGGGGGGCGGGCCGCAGCGGTACTGCTCACGGGGCGTCAGCGGGTGTTGCTCGCCCCACGACGACGCATGCCGAAGAAGACCGCGCCGCCACCGATGGCGACCAGGGCCGCCGCGATGCCGGCGATGACACCGGTGTTGGAGTTCGCACCGGTCTCGGCGAGGTTGGAGTCACCGGCCGCGGGGGTCGGCGCGTTGCTCGGCGAGGACGCCGGTGCGGTGCTCTCGCTCTCCGAGGCCGACGGGGTCGGGCTGGGGCTCTCCTCCTCGGCCGGCGGAGTGGCGGAGTCCGACGGGGACGGCGTGGCCGTCGGGGTCGGGGACTCCTCCTCCGGCTTGCAGGCCGTGGAGGGGGTCGTCAGGTTCGGCTTGATGTCCGCGCCCTTGATGTAGGGCAGGGCTACGACGTGGACGCGGTACTCCGCGTTGGGCGCCCAGTCCTCCTCGAAGGTGATGGTCGTGCCGTCCTTGGAGCCCTTCACGGTCTGCTCGCCGACCATGCGGACGTCGGCGTTCTTCTCCACCAGGTACACGGAGACGGTGGCCTCGACGCCGGCCTTGTCGACGTCGGTGACGGTGATGACGCCGTTCTTGCCGTCGCACTTGGCTTCGGCGGAGAACTCGTTGATGTTGCATGCCAGCGCATTGCCGGCGGCGCCGAGCGCGAGCGCGGCCGAGGCGGAGGCGACACCGAGGATGCGCACGGAACGTGCGACGGTGCGGCGGGATATGGACAGAACTGCCACGTTTGTCCTTTACGGGATGCGCAAATGCGGGGGGTTGAGGGAGAAGTGATGTGACATCACGATCCCCACGAGACTCACAGGTTTATAAGCGTGACGTAAGTAGTGTCAACGTGTAGACGCGTCCTGGGCATTGCCTTTGCCGTCTTATTAACCACCAAGACGTTTCAACGCGTCGGGAGCCTCCTCGATTCGGTCAACCAGGGCGATTCGCGACTCCATCGACCGCTCCCGGGCAAGTGACCGCAACAACGGCCACGTGGGCAGCTTTTCGGTCCAGTGCGCCCGGTCGACGAGCACCATCGGCGTCGGCTCGCCGCGTGACTCGTAGTAGTTGGGCGTCGCGCTGTCGAAGATCTCCTGTACGGTCCCGGCGGCGCCCGGCAGGAACACCACACCGGCGGTGGAGCGGGCCAGCAGGCCGTCCTCGCGGGTGGCGTTGGCGAAGTACTTGGCGATGTGCGAGGCGAAGGGGCTCGGCGGCTCGTGGCCGTAGAACCAGGTCGGGATGCCGACGGAGGTGCCGCCCCGGGGCCAGCGGGTGCGCACCTCGAAGGCGGCCGCCGCCCAGTCGGTGATCGAGGGCGTGAACTTCGGTGCCGCGGCGAGGAGTCGCAGGGACTCGGTGAGCATCTCGTCGTCGAGGGGGGCGGCGTACGCGCCCAGGTTCGCCGCCTCCATCGCGCCGGGACCGCCTCCGGTGGCGACGGTGAGGCCGGCGCGGGTCAGCTCGCGGCCGAGCCGTGCGGCACCGGCGTAGGCCTCCGTGCCGCGGCCCATCGCGTGGCCGCCCATCACGCCCACGACCCGGGTGTCCCTGAGGAGTTCGTCGAGCGCGTCCGAGACCGCGTCGTCGTGGATCGCCCGCAGCATCGAGGCGAGTATGTCGCGGTCGGCCTTGGTCTGCTGGAACCAGGCGTACGCACGGGCGTCGAGCGTCTCCTCGTACCCCTTGGCGAGCCCGGCGAAGAGCTCGTCCGGCGAGTAGAGGAGGCCGCGGTACGGGTTGAACGGCAGGTCCGGGACGGGCGGGAAGACCATCGCGCCGTCCGCGCGGACCTTGGCGGCCGCGTCCTCGCGCATCGGGCAGCCCAGGAAGACGGCGCCCGCCGTGTCCGTGGCGAGCAACTCCCGGGTGCGGTCCGTCAGATCGACGGCCTGGACGCGGAAGCCGGCGAGGGTGCCGCGGGCCGAGATCGTGGCGTCGAACTCGTCGAGGCTCTCGATCTCGCGGTCGTTGTGGTGGGCCGCATGGGCGGGCATCGTCTGCACCCGCCCATGCTAGGCACAGCTCCTGCGGCGGGAGTTCAGCCCTCGATCGCGGCCGGGTCCATCCACACGACCTCCCAGGTGTGGCCGTCGGGGTCGTCGAAGGCGCGGCCGTACATGAAGCCGGGGTCCTGGACCTTGTCCGACACGGTGCCGCCCGCGGCGCCCGCCTTCTCGACCAGTTCGTCGACCTTCTCGCGGCTCTCGGCGCTCAGACAGATGATCATCTCGCTGGTCGTCGAGGCGTCCGCGATCTCCTTCTTGGTGAAGGTCGAGTAGAACGGCTTGGTGAGGAGCATCGCGACGATGGTGTCGCTGATCACCACGGAGGCCGCGTTCTCGTTGCTGAACTGGGGGTTGATCGAGTAGCCGAGCCCCGTGAAGAACTTCTTCGAGGCGTCGAGGTCGTTGACCGGCAGGTTGATGAAGACCATCTGCTGGTACGCGGTGGAGGTCATGTCTGGTGTCTCCCATCGGGTTCCTGGTGTTCGGTGGGTAGACCCGGGCGCCGAACGGAACTCATCGGCGAGTGGTCACCTTTTCCTACGAGTTTCAGCGGGCCAGCGGCATCGCCGCCAGTTCGGCGACGAAAAGGGTGAGGGGGACGAAGAGGACCAGCACCGCGCCCGCGCGCAGGGCGGCCGCGCTGCGGAGCATGGTCGCGGGGGCGCCCAGGCGCAGGAGGGCGGCGGTGGTGTCCGCGCGGGCGTGTTTCGCCTCCACGGCCGCGGTGAGCAGGGTCGCCACCGTGCAACCGGTCACCAGGAGGGCGCCGAGGATGGTGAGGGGGCCGAAGGCGTCGCTGCCGGGGTGACGGAGTTCGGCCATGGCGTACGTGGCGGAGGCGACCGCGCAGACCACGCCGAGGGGGCGGCCGATGCGGGTCGCTTCCTCCATGAGAACCCGGCCGGCGAGGAGGCGCAGGGCGCCCGGCCGGACCGCTTGCAGGAGGCGGCCGCAGAGATGGGTGAGGCCGGGACCGGCGAGGGTCAGGCCGGCGGCGGTGAGGAGCCAGCCGAGGAGGACAGGGGTGGGGCCACCGGGGAAGGTGAGGGGGGTTGCCGAGGCTTCGGCGGCGTAGGCCTCCACCGCCAGGCCCGCGGCCAGGACCGCGATGCCCCAGGGGAGGTCCTTCGGGGCTTCCCGGGGGGTCTCGGGGAGGTCGTGGGGGTCCGGGTCGTCGGTCCGGCCCTCTTGGGCGGGAGGCGCTTCGCCGGACCGCGCTTGCCCGGTGCCGTCGGACCCCCGCCGCAGCCGTGAGCCGAACCGTCCGTACGCGCCGAACGTCTCCCTCGTCCCCGTCCGGTCGTACGCCCCGAAGCGGCCGTACGACCGCGCGGCCCGCCGGGTCACGGCCGTGCGGGTGTCCTTCGGCCGGTGCACCAGGGCCACTGCGACCGACGCGATCACCGGGACCAGGCCCAGCAGGGTCAGGGCCGCCGGCAGGGGCAGGGAGGCGTCCGCGGCCAGGAACTCCGCCGCCGCGCCGTCGAAGGGCATCCCTGTCAGGTCGCCCCGCAGGTGGAGGAAGAAGAGCAGGGCCAGCATCGAGCCCAGCGTGCAGGAGAGGGCCGTGGTCGCGGCCGAGACCGCCATCAGACGGGCGGGGCCCAGGCCGATCGCCGCGAGGCCGGGGCGGGGGAGGGTGCCGGGGTCCGTGCGGGCCACCGCCACCGCGAAGTAGACCGTCGCCGCCAGTGGGGTCAGGCACCACGCCAGGCGGAGCAACGACCCCCTCGGGTCGTCCGGGTGGCTGATCGCGTAGCCGAGGGTGCACAGCAGGAGGAACCCGGTGCCCGCCGCCGCCATGGCCACCAGCAGGCGGCGCAGCTGTACGGCCGGCTTGGCACCGCGGGTCAGACGGAGAGCGAGCACGCGGCCCGGCCTTCCGACTCGGCGACCGGGGGGAGGTGGACCGTGTTCACCCGGCGGCCGTCCAGGAGCGAGACCGTGCGGTCGGCCAGCGCCGCCGTCTCCGCGTCGTGGGTCGCCAGGACCACGGTGATGCCGTGCGAGCGGGCCGCCGTGGTCAGGGTGCGCAGCACGTGGGCCCGGTCCGTGCGGTGCAGCGGGGCCGTCGGTTCGTCCGCGAACAACACCGTCGGCGCCGGCGCCAACGCCCTCGCGATGCAGACCCGTTGGCGCTCCGCCTGGTGCAGTTCGTGCGGGCGCTTGCGGGTCTTGTCGCCGATGTCGAGGCGCTCCAGCCACTCCAGGGCGGCGGTCTTGGCGCGGCGGCGGCTGGTACCGCGGAGCATCAGCGGGAGGGCCGCGTTCTCCCAGACGTTCAGCTCGGGGACGAGGACCGGGACCGGGTCGATCCAGCCGAAGCGGTCGCGGCGCAGCCGTTCCCGGGTCATCGCGCCCATCGTGTGGACCGGCACGCTGTTGAACCAGATCTCGCCGCGCTGGGCCGGGATCAGTCCGGACAGACAGTGCAGCAGGGTGGTCTTGCCGCTGCCGCGCGGGCCGCCGACGGCGAGGATCTCGCCCTCCTGGACGCCGAGCGAGACACCGCCGAGGCCCGGTGAGCCGTCCTTGTAGGTGAAGTGCAGGGCGCGCGCCCAGAGAACGTCGTTGTCGGGCGGGGCCTGCATACGCGTACACCTCGTTCTGATCCGTTATCCCTGCAAGTGATCCCCCGTGCGGGGGAACGAAGACAGGGCCGATCGGTCACTGGGCACGCTAGGGAGTCCGCCGTGCGAGGCCGGACAGCACGCGGCCCCGGGCGCCCGTTTCTCACTCGAACGGGCGGCACCGGGGCCGTTGTTGATCATCCAGGCGGAAGATCGGTGCGCGAAGGTCAGAGCTTGGTCCACGCCTCCGTCAGCGTCGCGCGCAGGATCTGCTCGATCTCGTCGAACGTCTCCTGGTTGGAGATGAGCGGCGGGGCGAGCTGGACGACCGGGTCGCCGCGGTCGTCGGCACGGCAGTACAGGCCGTTGTCGTACAGCGCCTTGGAGAGGAAGCCGTACAGGACGCGCTCGGTCTCCTCGTCGGTGAAGGACTCCTTGGTCGTCTTGTCCTTGACGAGCTCGATGCCGTAGAAGAACCCGTTGCCGCGGACGTCGCCGACGATCGGCAGGTCGTACAGCTTCTCCAGGGTCGCGCGGAAGGCGCCCTCGTTGTCGAGCACGTGCTGGTTGAGGCCCTCGCGCTCGAACAGGTCGAGGTTGGCGATGCCGACCGCCGCGGAGACCGGGTGGCCGCCGAAGGTGTAGCCGTGCAGGAAGGTGTTGTCGCCCTTGTAGAACGGCTCGGCCAGCCGGTCGGAGATGACGCAGGCGCCGATCGGGGAGTAGCCCGAGGTCATGCCCTTGGCGCAGGTGATCATGTCCGGGATGTAGTCGAACTTGTCACAGGCGAACGTCGTGCCGAGGCGGCCGAAGGCACAGATCGTCTCGTCCGAGACGAGCAGGACGTCGTACTGGTCGCAGATCTCGCGCACCCGCTGGAAATAGCCGGGCGGCGGCGGGAAGCAGCCGCCCGCGTTCTGCACCGGCTCCAGGAAGACCGCGGCGACCGTGTCCGCGCCCTCGAAGAGGATCTGCTGCTCGATCTGGTCGGCGGCCCAGCGGCCGTAGGCCTCGGGGTCGTCGCCGTGGATCGGGGCGCGGTAGATGTTGGTGTTCGGGACCTTGTGCGCGCCCGGGACCAGGGGCTCGAAGGGGGCCTTCAGGGCCGGCAGACCGGTGATGGACAGGGCGCCCTGCGGGGTGCCGTGGTAGGCGACCGCGCGGGAGATGACCTTGTACTTGGTCGGCTTGCCGGTGAGCTTGAAGTACTGCTTGGCGAGCTTCCAGGCGGTCTCGACCGCCTCGCCGCCACCGGTGGTGAAGAAGACCTTGTTGAGGTCGCCCGGCGCCTCGTGCGCGAGACGCTCCGCGAGCTCCACGGCCTTCGGGTGGGCGTACGACCAGATGGGGAAGAACGCGAGCTCCTGCGCCTGCTTGAAGGCGGTCTCGGCGAGTTCGGTGCGGCCGTGGCCGGCCTGGACCACGAACAGGCCCGCGAGACCGTCGAGGTAGCGCTTGCCCTTGTCGTCGTAGATGTAGGTGCCCTCGCCCCGGACGATGGTGGGGACCGGGGAGTTCTCGTACGAGGACATGCGGGTGAAGTGCATCCACAGGTGGTCGTACGCGGTCTGGCTGAGGTCCTTGGAGCTCACGGTTATCGGGTCCTCACGGTTATCGGGTTCCCCACATGTAGGTCTGCTTCTTGAGCTTCAGATAGACGAAGCTCTCGGTGGAGCGCACGCCGGGGATGGCGCGGATGCGTCGGTTGATGACCTCGAGAAGGTGGTCGTCGTCCTCGCAGACGATCTCCACCATCAGGTCGAAGGAGCCCGCGGTCATCACCACGTACTCGCACTCGGCCATGGAGGTCAGCGCGTCCGCAACGGACTCGACATCGCCCTCGACATGGATACCGACCATCGCCTGGCGCCGGAACCCCACGGTGAGGGGGTCCGTGACGGCGACGATCTGCATCACGCCCTGGTCGAGCAGCTTCTGGACGCGCTGGCGCACGGCGGCCTCGGAGAGGCCGACGGCCTTGCCGATGGCGGCGTACGGCCGGCGGCCGTCCTCCTGGAGCTGTTCGATGATGGCGAGGGAGACGGCATCCAGATGAGGAGTGCCGTTCCTGGACTCGCGGGAGTCCCTGTGCTCTGCGCTTCGACTGGCCACGACCTCACTGTGCACGACGTCTCGATGGTTTCGCAAGGCCACAGCAATGAAATTCGTTGTTTACGGGAGTGAGTACTGCGGATTTCGCAGCCACGGTGCGATCAGGGGTGTTGAAAACGTGGGTGAGGCGATTAGGGTGGGTGTCTCAACCAATGGACAGTTCGACCCGACACAGGAGGCCGGCAGTGAGCACCGAGCCGCGTGGGCTGCGCACCCTACGGAACTACATCGCTGGCGAGTTCCGGGACGCCGCTGACGGACGGACCACCGAGGTGGTCAACCCCGCGACGGGCGAGGCGTACGCGACCGCGCCGCTGTCCGGAGCGGCGGACGTCGACGCCGCGATGAGCGCGGCCGCCGCCGCCTTCCCCGGCTGGCGCGACACCACCCCCGCCGAGCGCCAGAAGGCCCTTCTGAAGATCGCGGACGCGTTCGAGGAGCGCGCCGAGGAACTGATCGCGGCCGAGGTGGAGAACACCGGCAAGCCGATCGGGCTCACGCGGTCCGAGGAGATCCCGCCGATGGTGGACCAGATCCGGTTCTTCGCCGGTGCGGCCCGCATGCTCGAGGGCCGTTCGGCCGGTGAGTACATGGAGGGGATGACCTCCATCGTCCGCCGTGAGCCGGTCGGCGTCTGCGCACAGGTCGCGCCGTGGAACTACCCGATGATGATGGCCGTGTGGAAGTTCGCGCCGGCGATCGCGGCCGGCAACACGGTCGTGCTGAAGCCGTCGGACACCACTCCGGCCTCGACGGTCCTCATCGCCGAGATCATCGGGTCGATCCTGCCCAAGGGTGTCTTCAACGTCGTCACGGGCGACCGTGACACCGGGCGGCTCATGGTCGAGCACCCGACCCCGGCCATGGCCTCCATCACCGGGTCCGTGCGCGCGGGCATGTCCGTCGCCGAGTCCGCGTCCAAGGACCTCAAGCGGGTCCACCTGGAGCTGGGCGGCAAGGCGCCGGTCGTGGTCTTCGAGGACACCGACATCGCCAAGGCCGTCGAGGACATCTCCGTCGCGGGCTTCTTCAACGCCGGGCAGGACTGTACGGCCGCGACGCGCGTGCTCGTACAGGAGGGCATCCACGACGAGTTCGTGCAGGCACTCGCGAAGGCCGCCGCCGACACGAAGACCGGGCAGCCGGATGACGAGGACGTGCTGTTCGGTCCGCTCAACAACCCGAACCAGCTGAAGCAGGTCTCCGGGTTCGTGGAGCGGCTGCCGGCTCACGCGAAGGTCGAGGCCGGTGGGCACCGGGTCGGGGAGAAGGGGTACTTCTACGCGCCGACCGTCGTGTCCGGGCTCAAGCAGGACGACGAGATCGTGCAGAACGAGGTCTTCGGGCCCGTCATCACCGTCCAGTCCTTCACGGACGAGGACCAGGCCGTCGAGTGGGCCAACGGAGTCGACTACGCGCTGGCTTCGTCCGTGTGGACGAAGGACCATGGGCGGGCCATGCGGATGTCCAAGAAGCTGGACTTCGGGTGTGTGTGGATCAACACGCACATTCCGCTGGTGGCGGAGATGCCGCACGGGGGCTTCAAGAAGTCCGGCTATGGCAAGGATCTGTCGGGGTACGGGTTCGATGACTACACGCGGATCAAGCACGTGATGACGTCCCTGGACGCGTGACGCTCCGCTGGGGGAGCCGTTTTCGGCAGCGGGTCCGTCGTGGCTGGTCGCGCCCACGCGGCGGAGCCGCAAATTGACACAGCCCCGCGCCCCTAGGTGGGTTGCAGTGGCCCCGCGTGGAGATGAACTCCCATGCGGGGCCACTGCGTTTCCCTCTCCTTGGTGGTCAGGCTTTCTCCATGTGCTTGCGGAGCCCTGGGAGTTCGCCCCCGCCCGGGTGGCCCGGCGGTAGCTTCGGCGGGAGGGTGAGGCCCGCCTCCTTCAGGATCGGGGCGCACTTCTTGAGCGCCTTGCGGTGGGCCTTGCCGAGGACGTCACCCTTTTCGGCCTTCATCTGGACGCGCAGCCGGATGCCCCCGTCCTCGCCCTTCTCCGCGTGGAAGTCGGGGAAGACCGTCTGGCCCTCGTCGCGCATGCACGCGGCGAAATCGTCGTTGGCCTTGTTGAGGTCGTCCGGGGCGTTCTCGGTGGGCTCGTAGCCGATCGCGAGGCCCGGTCGTGCGCGGGGCGGGTCGTCGGTGGAATCGGAGGCGGTGGCCGTCGACGCGCTGACCGTGCCGAGGGTGAGAGCCGTGATCGCGGCCAGGGCGAGGGCGAGCCGCCGTGGTCGGGGGGACAGAGCGGGCATGTGTTCCTCCAGTCGGAGCCGGGTCTTGCTCACGGCCCCCAGACAACCGTCGGCGGGGTTACGGCACGGGAACGGCCGCCCTTACCGCCGTGTAACCCCCTGCCCGCGACACTGACCGCATGCGTGTGCTGGTGGTCGAGGACCACGAAGAGCTCGCCGAGACCGTCGCCGCGGGGCTGCGCCGGGAGGGGATGGCGGTCGACCTCGCCTTCGACGGACCGAACGCGCTGGAGCGCGCCCAGGTCAACGGCTATGACGTCGTCGTGCTCGACCGCGACCTGCCCGGCGTGCACGGGGACCAGGTCTGCCGGACGCTCGCCGGGGGCGGCAGCCGGGCGCGGGTGCTGATGCTGACGGCGTCCGGGACGGTGGCCGACCGGGTGTCGGGGCTGGGCCTGGGGGCCGACGACTATCTGCCCAAGCCCTTCGCGTTCACCGAACTCGTCGCCCGGATACGGGCCTTGGCGCGGCGTGCGCAGCCCGCGCTGCCGCCCGTCCTGGTCCGCGGGGAACTGCGGCTCGACCCCGCCCGGCGTACCGTCACCCGGGCCGGGTGCCAACTGCCGCTCAGCCCCAAGGAGTTCGCGGTGCTCGAACTCCTCATGGCCGCACAGGGCGGGGTCGTCTCCGCGGAGGAGCTGCTCGAACGCGCCTGGGACGAGGCCGCGGACCCCTTCAGCCAGACCGTGAAGGTCACGGTGAGCCGACTGCGGCGGAAGCTGGGCGAGCCGCCGCTGATCGAGACGGTCGAGCGGGCCGGGTACCGGCTCTGATGCGGCTCCCGACCTGGCGGGTACGCGGCCCGCACAGCATCCGGTGGCGGCTCACCCTGCTCTACAGCGCGCTGTTCGTCGTCGCCGGAGCGGTGCTGCTGGCCTTCACCTATGTGCTCGTGGCCAACTCCGAGCCGTCCCTCACCGCGGGCTCGCCACCACGGCTGACCGGGCGGGCCGAGGGCCCGAGCACGCCGGACCCGCCCACGGTCGCCTCGTACGTCCAGCAGCGGCTGTCGGTGCAGCGCTCCGAGCAGCTGCACGAGCTGCTGATCGAGTCGGCCCTGGCGCTGGCGGTGATGACCGTGTTCTCCCTGGCCCTGGGCCGGCTGATGGCCGGGCGGGTCCTGGACCCCCTGCGCACCATGACCGCGGCCACCCGCCGTATCTCCGCCGACAATCTGCACGAGCGGCTCGCCGTGGCCGGACCCGACGACGAGCTGAAGGCGATGGCGGACACCATCGACGCCGTACTCGCGCGACTGGAGGGCGCGTTCGAGGCGCAGAAGGCCTTCGTCGCCAACGCCTCGCACGAGCTGCGTACCCCGCTCACGCTCCAGCAGGCCGTCGTCGACGTGACCCTCGCGGACCCGGGAGCCTCCGTCGAGACGCTGCGGGCGGCGCTGCTTCGGGTGCGGGCGGCGGGGGAGGAGCAGGAGCGGATGATCGACGCTCTGTTGACCCTCGCACGTAGCCAACGGGGCTTGGAGCGGCAGGAGTTCGTCGACCTCGCGGCGATCGTGCGGGAGCGGTTGCCGGACGCGCAGGCGGGGTCAGAGGCGGGGGTGCGGGTGGAGGCCCGGCTGGAGCCCGCGGTCGTGCTCGGGGATCCGCAGCTCATCGAGCGACTTGTCGCCAACCTCACGGACAACGCCGTGCGGCACAACCTGGCGGAAGGCGAGGGGAGTTGGGTGCGTGTGTGGACCGGTGTGGACGTCATGGGCCGACCCGGGCTGCGGATCGAGAACAGCGGGCCGGTCATCCCGGCGGACCAGGCGGCCGGGCTGTTCCAGCCGTTCCGGCGCCTCGGGCCGGAGCGGGTGCGCAAGCGTGACGGGCTCGGGCTCGGCATGTCCATCGTCGCGGCCGTCGTCGCCGCGCACGGCGGCCGGGTGCGGGCCACCACCCGCCCGCAGGGGGGACTGACGGTGGAGGTCGGACTGCCGCTGTCGGCTCCCGCGCTCCCCGGCGGCTGATCGACAGGGTGTCCGTTCCCCGTTCCACGGCTCGACGCAGCGTCGATTGTCCGGCCACAGGTGCGCGCGGCATGCTGCCGGAATGGCCCTCCCACCGCGGAAACCCCGGCTCACCCGCCGCTCCCTGCTGCGCACGCTCGGCGGTGGCGCGGCACTGGGCGCCCTCGCCGGGTGCGGAGTGCCCGCCGCGTACGTGTCCGCCGGTGACCGTGCCGTCCCCGACCGGTCCGCCACCGACAAGCGGCTGGCGTGGGCGAACTGGCCGCTCTACATCGACACGGACGACGACGACTCGACGCAGCGGCCGACGCTGGACGCCTTCGGGAAGCGGACGGGGATCAGCGTCGACTACGTCGAGGAGATCAACGACAACGACGAGTTCTTCGGCAAGATCAGCCCCGCGCTGATGAACCACCAGCAGACCGACCGCGATCTGATCGTCATGAGCGACTGGATGTGCGCCCGGTTCGTCCGGCTCGGCTGGGTCCAGGAGATGGACCGGGCGAGCCAGCCCCACGTCACGCGGTACCTGGACCCGCTGCTGAGGTCGCCCGCCTTCGACCCGGGCCGCACCTTCACGGTGCCGTGGCAGTCGGGCATCACCGGCATCGCGTACGACCACCGCAGGCTGGGCCGCGAGATACGGAGCGTCGGCGATCTCTGGGCGAGCGACCTCAAGGGCCGGGTGACCCTGCTCTCGGGGCTCGACGAGGCGTTCGCGCTGCTCATGCAGGGCAACGGCGTCGACATCAGGAAGTGGGAGGCGGCCGACTTCGACGAGGTCTGCGACCAGGTCGAGCGGCACGTCCGCAGCGGCCGGATCCGCCGCTTCACCGGCAACGACTACACCAAGGACCTCGTCACCGGCGACGTCCTGGCCTGTCAGGCGTACTCCGGCGACGTCATCCAGCTCCAGGCCGACAACCCCGACATCCGCTTCGTCGTCCCCGAGGAGGGCGCCGAGCTGTGGTCGGACTCCCTGATGATCCCCGACCGCGCCCTGCACAAGGCGAATGCCGAGCGGCTGATCGACTACTACTACGAGCCCGAGGTCGCCGCGGAACTCGCCGCATGGGTCAACTACGTCTGCCCGGTCCCGGCGGCCCGGGAGATCCTCGCCGGGTCCGACGACAAGGACACCGCGGAACTCGCCGAGAACCCGCTGATCTTCCCCGACGACGAGATGCGTGCACGGCTCGTGATCGCGCGGGACATCACGTCGGAGGAGCGGGTGGGGTTCGCGAAGCGGTGGAACGCCATCGTGGGGTTGTAGGCCGCCCCTCACGGCTTTGCCATCTCTTTACAACCCCGTCGGTCGCTGCCTCGTCTCTCCGCTCGATCCGTCCCGCACCCCGCGGGCGGACCGACGAAAGAGAGCCATTGATGCGCCGAACCGGCCTCAGTGCCCTGGTCCTCGCATGCACCGCCGTACTGGCGGGCGCGATGCCCGCGTTCGCCGACGAGACCGCGACCCCGAGCCCCGCCCCCAGCGCCACGACCGCTCCCAGCGCGGCGCCGAGCGGGTCCACCGACCCCAGTGCCGAACCGACCGCCGCTCCGACCGAGGCGCCTGCCTCGGACCAGGTCTCCGTCGTGCCCAGCGGAGCGCCCGACACCGGCGTGGCCTCGTCCGGGTCCGGTGGCTCGGGCGTGCTGGTCGGCGGGGGTGCCGCCTCGGCCGTCGTCCTGGGCGGCGGGGCCGTCCTCCTCGTACGACGTCGGCGGGCGACCGGCGCATGAGCCCGCTCTCCAGGCGCGCCTTCACCGCGGCGGCGCTGACCACGCTGCTCGCGGGGTGCGGCGGCCCGGGAGCCACGAGCGGGAAGACCACGACAGAGGGCCGCGCCTCCAGTACGCCGTCGTCCACCGAGGCGGCCACCCCGCAGGGCCGTTCGGTCCCCGTGCGGCTGCGGATACCGGAGATCGGGGTCGACACCCCCGTCATGCGGCTGGGCCTGGCCCCGGACGGCACGGTGCAGGTGCCCCCTGTCACCGCGCACGACCAGGCGGGCTGGTACGAGCACTCGCCGACGCCGGGGCAGACCGGTCCGTCGGTGCTCCTCGGCCATGTCACGGTCGGCTCGTACGGGGCCGGGGTCTTCCGGCGGCTGGGGGAACTGCGCCGGGGTGACCGCGTCGAGGCGCGCCTGGAGAACGGCGGCACGGCGGCGTTCGCCGTCACCGAGGTCCGTACGGTCGACAAGGCCGACTTCCCGGCGGGGGCCGTGTACGGGAACGTCGACCGGCCCGAACTGCGTCTCATCACCTGCGGCGGACCCCGGACCGGTGCCGGGTACCGCGACAACGTGATCGTCTTCGCCGCGTCCATCTCAGCAGGAGAACGTTGAAACGGTCCCGAGAGAGGGCGGCGTCCGAGCTGTTCGCCGCCCTCTACCCACGCCTCGCCGGCTGGTGCCGCCGGCTCGTCGACGACGACGAGACGGCCCACGAGATCGCCTCGGAGGCCTTCACCCGGCTGTGGGCACGCTGGACGGCGGTGGAGGAACCGCGCGGGTTCCTCTACGTCACCGCGGCGAACCTCGTCCGTGATCACTGGCGCAAGCTGGAGCGCGAGCGCAGGGCCGTGCGCCGGGCCGGCAACGAGGCCGCGGTGAGCCCGTACAACGAACAGGCCGATCCCGCGGTACGACTGCTCGTCCAGTCCCTCCCCGAGCGACTGCGCGTCCCGATCCTGCTCCACTACTACGCTGACATGCCGATCCGAGAGGTGTCCGTGCTGACCGGACGCAAGGAAGGAACCGTCAAGGCCGACCTCCACGCGGCCCGCGAACTGCTCCGCGCCCATCTGAGGAGAAGCCTTGATCACGCGCCCTGACGACGACCCGGACCTCGACCCGGACGACCCGCTCACCGTCCTGCTGCGGCCCCCCGCCGACCACCTCGGCCCGCCCGCCGGCCGCTACGAGGCGATCCGCCGCGGCGCGACCCGGCGCAAGCTGCTGCGCGCGGCGGCGGGAACCGCCGTGGTCTGCGGTCTCGCCGCAGCCGTCCTGCTGCCGCTCAGGCTGTCGACGTCCGAGGCCCCCGCGTCCCCGACGGTCCCGCTCGCACCCCCGCCCGCGAGCAGTTCCCCGACCGCGCCGCCCTCGACCCCGCCCCCTTCGGACGGGCGGCCTTCGGACGGGCAGCAGCCTTCGGCCGTGCCGTCCGCGCCGGCGACGTCGGTACCCGTCCGCCCGGACGCCCCCTCGCCCTCGCCGTCCACGGCGCCCACCGCCACCGCCGAGCCGACGCCCACGGAGCAGCTGCCCACGGAGCAGCCGTAGAAGCGACCGCCGAAAGATATTTTGAACATGTTCAATTCCAGGCGTACGCTCCTGCCATGAGCGACAGAGCCGCCCTGCTCAAGGGCATTCGCGCCTGGTTGGTCCTGTTCGTCGTGTGTCTCGCGCTCAGCGGCGCCACGGCCTTCCCCCTCGTCCACGAACTGCGCTGGACCGAGGACCTGTTGCGGCACCTGCCCACCCCCGACCCCCTGATGGACTGGATCGTGCGGGTCCGCCAGGGCCTCGACACCGCCGACACCGACTACCCCTTCCTCCTCTACGGCACCGACTGGCTCGCCTTCGCCCACCTCGTCATCGCGGTCGCCTTCTACGGCGCCTACCGCGACCCCGTCCGCAACATCTGGGTCGTCGAGTTCGGGATGATCGCCTGCGCCGGGATCATCCCGCTCGCGCTGATCTGCGGGCCGATCCGGGGGATTCCGTTCTGGTGGAGCGTGATCGACATGTCGTTCGGGGTGTTCGGGGTGATCCCCCTGTACGTCGTTCGCCGGAAGATCAAGCGGCTGGAGGCGCTCACCCCGGGCAACGCCTGGGCCGTGCCCGCTACTTGACCGCGGCCATGATGATCCCGGTGACGACCGGGTTCGCGTCCGTGCTCTTCGCGTCGGTGGAGTTGACCGAGTAGGCGACGGTGCGGCTGAGGTCCTCGGTTGCGGCGATCGCCGAGTTGTAGCCGTACCGGCCGCCGGACTTGACCCAGTAGACCGTCCCCGCGATCTCGAAGCGCTGGAGGCCGCCCGCGCTGTAGCTCGCGCCGGTGATGTCCGTCGGGACCGCGAACACCTCCTTCATCCGCGACTCCGGCACGATCCGTCCCTGGAAGAGCGCGGTGATCAGCCGTTCCAGGTCCGCCGTCGTGGAGATCATGTCCCCGGCCGCGAACCGGTCCGCCTGGTTCCACTCCGTGACGTCCAGGAACTCGGTGGTCCCGTCGGCTCGCTCCACCTTCTGGTAGCCGAGGTTGTGCGGGCCGCGTATGCGGGGGTCGGTACCCGGGAAGTAGGTGTCCCGCATTCCGGCGGGCGCGAGCACCAGCCGGGTGACCTCGGAGGCGTACGGCCGCCCGGTCACCTTCTCGATCAGCAGCCCGAGGAACGTGTAGTTGATGTTGAGGTAGTGCTGCTGCTTCCCCGGGCAGAACTCCGGCTTCTTCGCGCCCGCCGACGCGGCGACCCGCTGCGGGGTGAGCGTGTCGAAGCGGTGGGCGTACAGCTCCTCGAAGGTGGCGCCGAGGCCGTCGCCGGCCGGGATGCCACTGGTGTGGTCGAGCAGCTGCCGCACGGTGATGGGCCGGAACTGCTTGCCGAGCAGGCCGGGCAGATAGCGCTGGACCGGCTTGTCCAGGTCGATCCGTCCCTCGGCCGCCAGACGCAGCACCGCAGCCGCCGTCACCACCTTCGTCGTCGACCCGGCCCGGAACCGCGCGTCCGGGTCCGCCGCCCGGCCGCTCTTCAGGTCGTGCACGCCCGCGCTGCCCCGCCAGCTGCCGCCGCACCCGCCGACCCGGACGAGCGCGGCCGTCGCGTCCGCGTTCGGGAGCCCGGCGAGCGCAGCGCTCAGGGCTTTGGCGTCCGGCGCGTTCATGGTGCACTCGGCGGCGGCCGGCGCCGCGGCGAAGGCGGGGGCGGCGAGGGGCCCGGCGGCCAGGGCGAGAGCCAGGGAGAGGGTGACGACAGACGTACGGGTGCGCATCTGATGCTCCAAGCGATCGGTGTGGTGATCATCGTCCGCCGGTAGGCTCCCGCCGGGATCGTCGGCGAGGAGGGCACCGCACCCTGGCGGAACCCTGAGCAACTTCCCTGCCCGGTGAGGGGGTTGTGCGGGTCGGCCCCTAGGGGAGGCTGCGGCGCGCGAAAAACTGTTATCCCGGAAGCCTTCACTCCGTCTCCACCTTGTGATCTCCGGCATAGCCATGACCCCGGGGCCGCCTGAGAGGGTGCGTGCAGAACCGAACCGAGGGACGGAACGACGTGGACACGCGGCAATGGCGCGACACCATCGCGGCGGCGCAGGCCGGTGACCGGCAGGCGCTGGACGACCTGGTCGCGGGCTGGCTGCCGCTGGTCTACAACATCGTCGGCCGCGCCCTGAACGGTCACGCCGACGTCGACGACGTCGTCCAGGAGACCATGCTGCGGGCCGTCGACAACCTCGGTGCGCTGCGCGACCCGGACAGCTTCCGCTCCTGGCTGGTGGCCATCGCCATGCGCCAGATACGGGACCGGGCCCGGCGCCGCACGGCCCCGGCCCCGCTGGAGGAGGCCGCCGCGAGCGACGCCGCCGACTTCGCCGAACTCACCGTCCTCAGACTCCAGCTGGAGGGCCAGCGGCGCGAGGTCGCGGAGGCGGTGCGCTGGCTCGACGACGAGGACCGGCAACTGCTGTCGCTGTGGTGGCTGGAGGTCGCGGGCGAGCTGACCCGGCGCGAGCTGGCGGCCGCCGCCGGTATCAGCAGACAGCACGCCGCGGTGCGCGTCCAGCGGCTCAAGGAGCGCGTGGAGACCGCGCGCGGCATCGTGCGGGCCCTCGACGGTGCCTGCCCGGACCTGCGCGAACTGACCGGCCGCTGGAACGGGCGGCCCGACTCCGTCTGGCGCAAGCGGCTGGCCCGGCACATCCGGGGCTGCGGCTACTGCGGGGACACCCGCGAGGCCGTCGTACCGGCGGAACGCCTGCTCGTCGGTATCGCCCTCGTCCCGCTCCCCGTCGGCTTCACCCTCTCCCTGGCCTTCGGCGGCAAGACGGCGGCAGCCGCGGCGGGGGCGGCGGGGGCCGCCTCCGTGGGCTGGTCCGCCAAGGCGATGGCCGCACTCACCCAGCCCTTCGTCGCGGTGACGGCGGGGGCCACGATCGTGGCGGGCGGCGCGTACGTCGTCACGCAGGCCCCGGACAGCCCGCCGCCGCGCGTGGTCGCCAGTCCCACGGCGGCGAGCACGGCCCGCCCACCGGTGACGATCTCCCCGTCGGCGACCCCGTCACTGTCACCGACACCGTCCCCCACACCGAAGAAGGCCGATCTCTACGGCACGGTCGTCGACACCGTCGACCGGGCCCCCGCCCCCGACGCCCGGCCCGCCGCCCTGCCGCACCGCCCCGAGTCCGGCATCACCAGCACCTGGGGCGCCAAGGCCGTCATGCAGCACCGCGGCGAGACAGTGACGCTGAGCGGGCAGGGATACGTGCTGGTGCGCTGGCAGATCGCCCCGCAGGACCGGCCGGGCGGCCTGACCATGCCCACCTGGACCGGTCTCAAGGGCAGGCTCTTCCATGTCGCCTCGGGCGGCGGCCGCCGCATGGACGACGCCACCGGCCCCGACACCACCGGCATGGGCGGCCCCGACACCGGATACACGGTGCTGCCGGACGGCACCCAGCAGATGTGGCAGAACGAGTACTTCTACCTCGACGGCAGCGTCGACCTGACCGTGAACGAACGCGGCGCCTCCTACGGCCTGACCGTCTTCCCCTCCAGCTGGGAGGCGGCGGACAAGGACATCAACTACGGCCCCCCACAAGGCGCGATCCGCTACGGCCTGGTCCGCGACAACGGCAAGGACACGGCGCCGGTACCGCAGTACGTCACCCGCGAGAGCCCCGCCGACCCGGCCACGGTGCCTCAGCGCTCCCGTCTGTAGCGGTCCTGCGCCTCCATCACCTCGTCGCCGTGCTCGAAGGCCCAGGCACCGAAGGCGTCGATCGGCGCGAGCAAGGTCCGTCCCAGCTCGGTGAGTTCGTACGCGGCCCGGGTTCCCTCGGACGCGCGGCGACGGACCAGCCCGTTGAACTCCAGCCGCCGCAGCGTCTCGGTGAGCACCTTCTGGCTGATGCCGCCGATGCGGTCCTGGAGCTCCCCATGGCGCACGGGACCGTCCCGCAGCGCCCAGAGCACCACGGCGTTCCAGGTGTTGGAGAGGAGGTCGAAGGCGAGGCGGGCGCGGCAGTCGGCGAGGTACGTCACGTACCGAATGGTGCCCGAGCGGGTTCCTACAGTCCTGAGCATGCGTATAGGGATTCTCGGTACGGGCGGAATGGCGGACGCGCTGGGCACGCGGTGGCGGCGCGCGGGACACGAGGTGGTGGCCGGGAGCCGGTCCCAGGGAGGGGTGCGGGAGGCGGCCGGGTTCGGGACGGACGCGGTGCTGCTCGCGGTGCCCTACGAGGCGGCGGTCGAGGTGGTCGCGGGGCTGGAGGACGTGCTGCGCGGACGGGTGCTGATCGACTGCACCAACCCGGTGGGCCATCCCGGCTTCCGGCTGCTCACGGCGGACGGCCCGTCGGCCGCCGGACGGATCGCGGCCGCCGCACCGGACTCTCGGGTGGTCAAGGCCTTCAACCTCTGCCACGAGGACGTCTGGCGCCTGACCCCGCCGGTCTTCGACGGCCGCCCACTGGCCGTGCCACTGTGCGGGGACGACGAGGAGGCCCTGGAGGTCGTACGACGACTCGTGCGCGACCTCGGCTGTGAACCGCTGAACGCCGGAGGTCTGCAACGGGCCGGGCTGCTGGAGGCGACGGCGGCGCTGCTGATCGGCCTGTGGGTGGGGGAGGGGGCGGACGCGCAGGCCATCGCGCCCCCGCTCTCGTGGGCCCAGTCCGCGGCTTAGCCCTCGTCACGCAGGGCGCAGAGGGCGTCGACGCGGTTCGTGGTGATCGAGTCGACGCCCGCCGCGATGAGACGGCGCATCGAGCGGACCGTGTCGGGGGTCCAGACGGAGACGAGGCAGCCGTCGCGGTGGACGCGCTCGGCGAGGGCCTTGTCGACCAGGCCGAAGCGGTAGTTCAGCCAGCGCGGGCGGACCGCCGCCAGCAGCGCGGGGCGCGGCGGGGCCAGCGACGTCCAGGTCAGGGCGATCTCGGCGGCCGGGTCGGCGGCGCGTACGGCGAGCATGGCGGGGGCGCCCGCGCAGTAGTACACGCGGTCCTCGGCCCCGCTCTCCCGTACGACGTCGACGACCCGGCGGGCGGCCTGCACGTCCGGTGCGCCCGGCAGGTCGAGCATCAGCCGGGCCCCTTCGGCCACCGCCAGCGCCTCGGCCAGCGTCGGCACCCTGCCGTCCGAGAGGCCGCGGACCTCGTCCGACGACAGGGACGTGAGCGGCCGGTCGTGCTCCCACAGCCGCTTCAGCGTGCGGTCGTGCAGCAGCACGGGGACCCCGTCCCGGGTGAGGCGTACGTCGATCTCGACGGCGTCCGCACCCAGTTCGCGCGCGGCACGCAGGGAGTCGAGCGTGTTCTCACGGACGCGGTAGGGGTCGCCCCGATGGGCCACTGCGGTCAGCTTCTGCATGGGCCCATTGTGCTGGTGGTCGGTACCGGTTCGCGGTGGGGTCAGGGCGCGAGCCACGCCGTGGTGCAGGCGTCGATCTCGTCCTTGACCCGGGTCTTGCCGGGCTCGTCGAGGAAGGACGCCTCGACCGCGTTCTTGGCGAGGTCGGCCAGGCCGCGCTCGTCGAGGTCGAGGAGACGGGCGGCGACGGCGTACTCGTTGTTCAGGTCGGTGCCGAACATGGGCGGGTCGTCGGAGTTGATGGTGACCAGGACGCCGGCCTTCACGAACTCCTTGATCGGGTGCTCGTCGAGGTGGCGCACCGCGCGCGTGGCGATGTTGGAGGTGGGGCACACCTCCAGGGGGATCCGCTCCTGGGCGAGGTGCGCGAGCAGCTTCTCGTCCTGCGCCGAGCTGGTGCCGTGTCCGATGCGCTCGGCGCGCAGGTGGGTCAGCGCGTCCCAGACCGTCTCCGGGCCGGTCGTCTCACCGGCGTGCGGCACCGAGTGCAGGCCGGCCGCGATCGCGCGGTCGAAGTGCGGCTTGAACTGCGGCCGCGGTACGCCGATCTCGGGACCGCCGAGCCCGAAGGAGACGAGGCCCGCGGGGCGCAGACGGTCGTCGGTGGCGAGTCGTACGGTCTCCTCCGCAGCCTCCAGGCCCGCCTCGCCGGGGATGTCGAAGCACCAGCGCAGCACCGTCCCGAACTCGGCCTCCGCCGCCTTGCGGGCGTCCTCGATCGCGTCCATGAAGGCGCGCTCGTCGATACCGCGGCGGGTCGAGGAGAACGGGGTGATGGTCAGCTCCGCGTAGCGCACCTGCTGCCGCGCCAGGTCGCGCGCCACCTCGTACGTCAGCAGACGTACGTCCTCCGGCGTGCGGATCAGGTCGACGACGGACAGGTACACATCGACGAAGTGGGCGAAGTCCGTGAAGGTGAAGTAGTCGGCCAGGGCCTCGGGGTCGGTCGGGACCTTGGAGTCGGCGTGGCGGGCGGCCAGTTCGGAGACGATCCGGGGGGAGGCGGAGCCTACGTGGTGGACGTGCAGTTCGGCCTTGGGCAGCGAGGCGATGAAGGCGTGCAGGTCGCGCGGGACGCTGGGGTCGATGAGGTGCTCGGTCAAGGTTCCTCCCCGGAACGGCGCCCTCGGCCGGCGTGCGGCGGGCGCGGGTGATCGGCTGATCGATGACTCGGGGATCATCGTAGGCCGACCGGTCGGGGGGAGGGGCGCCGGTCGTAGCATGACGGCATACGGCAGAGGGGGTCCCGACCATGTCCGACGAGGCGCGACACCTGGCAGGCGAGGCGCAGGGGTCGGCTTCGTCGGCTTCCGGGGGGCAGTGGGACGAGGCGGTGGCTTCCGTGGGGGAGCGGGGCGGGGCGGTGGATTCTGAGGGGGCGCGGGTGTCGGCTTCGTCGGCTTCCGAGGGGCGGCGGGGCGGGGCGGTGGATTCTGAGGGGGCGCGGGTGTCGGCTCCGTCGGCTTCCGAGGGGCAGCCGGGCGAGGCTGTGGATTCTCAGGGGGAGCGGGACGGGCTGACGGTTCCCCGGGTGGAGTTGGACAAGGTGACCTCTTCCGGGGTGGGGGCGGGCAGCACGGACGCGGCGGGGGAGCGGGACGTGGAGGGCCGTGGTGAGCGGGGGGCTTGGGCGCCGCCCGTGGGTGACGGGGCGACTGGGCAGACGGTCTCGGCGGAGGACGTGCCGTTCGCGCCGACGGCGCCGGAAGGGGACGGGGCCGCGGGGTCCCGTGCGGCGGTCGGTGGCTCATGGTCCGGGCCGGGCACGCCCGAGGACGCGGCGCCTGTCGTCGACACTCCGTCCTCCGCGTCGGCCTGGGACGCCTCTGCAACGCCGTCCCACGACGCGTCCTCCTCGCCCGCCGGTCAGGGGGCCGCCAGCGACCCTCCTTCCGGGCTGCCGAGCGCAGCCGGGGATTCCGTCGGCCCCGGCACCACCCTCGCTTCGAACGACCCGCATTCCTGGCCACCCCCGTCCATCCACGACCGGCGGCCGACCACGTCGACGCCGGGCGCTGACGCTTCGGCCCCGGGGCAGCAGGGCACGCCACCATCACAGCCGTGGGCATACCCGTTCGCACCGCCCGGCCCCGGAACACCGGGCGGCGGCCCGGCGAACCGCTTCGCACCACCGGGACCATCGGCGAGCGCCCCGGCCAACCCGTTCGGACCGCCGTCTGATTCCGCCGGTCCTTCGGCTTCGCCGGGTGCTCCGGCCGGTGGCCCTGCCACTCCCTTCTCTCCGCCGTCGGGTCCGGCGAACGGTTCCGCCGGTCCTTCGGCTTTGCCGGGTGCTGCGGCCGGTGGCCCGGCCAACCCGTTTGCTCCGCCGTCCGGTTCGGCGAGCGGTGGGATCGGCCCGTTCGTGGCACCGGGAGCGCCGGCGAGTGGCGCGGCCACCCCGTTTGGCCCGCCGTCGGGTCTGGCGAGTGGTTCCGCCGGTCCTTCGGCTTCGCCGGGAGCTGCGGCCGGTGGCCCGGCCAACCCGTTTGCTCCGCCGTCCGGTCTGGCGAGCGGTGGGGCTAACGCGTTCGCATCACCGGGAGCGCCGTCGAGCGGTTCCGTCGGCCCTGCTGCTTCGCCGGGTGCTCCGGCTGGCGGCCCTGCCACCCCGTTTGGCCCGCCGTCGGGTCCAGCGAGCGGTTCCGTCGACCCTTCGGCTTCGCCGGGTGCTGCGGCCAGTGGCCCCGGCAACCCGTTCGCCCCGCCGTCCGGCCCGGCTAGCGGTGGGACCGACCCGTTCGGTCCGCCGGAGACGTTGGTGAGCGGCTCCGCCGAGCCCTTTGTCTCGCCGGGCGCGCCGGGGGGCGGCTCGCCGAACCCCTTCGTCCCGCCGCACCCCGGGCCTCCGGTCAACCCCTTCGCAGCCCCGGCCGGTCCCGCTCCCTACGCCCAGGACAGTCATGTCCCCCCGCCGCCCATCGCCCCTGACGGCCCGGGCCAGGTGCCCTACGGCTATCCGGGCGGTGGGTACGGCTACCCGGGCGCCGCACCGCAGGGCTACTACGGCTGGCCCGGTATGCAGCCCCTGCCCAGTAACGGCATGGGCACCGCCGGGCTCGTGCTCGGCATTCTCTCGGCCCTCGTGTTCTGCCTCTGGCCGCTGGCGATCGTCCTCGGCGTTCTCGGCGTGATCTTCGGTGCGATCGGTCGTGGCAAGGCCCGCAGGGGTGTGGCCACCAACCCGGGTCAGGCCCTGGCCGGGATCATCTGCGGGGCCGCGGGCATCGCACTGGGCATCGGCATGGTCGTACTGCTGGTCGTGACGTAGGCAGAAGCGCGACCTGAAGCCTGAAGGGGCAGGGGGTCGTGCCGGCATACGGATCCGCAGCGTGGGCGCGACCGGCCGTATATGCCCGCGCCTCTATCAACGGGAACCCCAGCGGATTCGGCCCCCGCCACGGCTCCGGCTCCAGTGCCCCCTCGTCGGCAGCCGCGAGCCCGATTCCGCGCGGGCCTCACCAGCTCTGCCGATCTCACCGGCCGCAGATGCCCAACCCGGTCCGCTTCAGCGCCGCCCGCCCCCACCCGCAACCGATCCCACGCCTCCGCCAACGCGCCCCCCCCGCGGATGCGCCCTCGCCACAGCCGTGAGCCCGGTCCTCCGCAGGCTTCACCATCCCCCGCCGATCTCACCGGCCGCAGATGCCCAACCCGGTCCGCTTCAGCGCCGCCCGCCCCCACCCGCAACCGATCCCGCGCCTCCGCCAAAGCGCCCCCCGCGGATGCGCCCTCGCCACAGCCGTGAGCCCGGTCCTCCGCAGGCTTCACCATCCCCCGCCGATCTCACCGGCCGCAGACAACCCAACCCGTTCCGCCTAAGCGCCGCCGGCGCCCCGCAAGCGATCCCGCGCCTCCATCAACGCGAACCCCAGCAGATTCGGCCCCCGCCACCGCTCCGGATCCAGCGCGCCCTCGTCCGTGGCCGCGAGCCCGATCCCCCACACCCGGTCCACCGGACTGGCCTCCACCAGTACCCGCTCCCCGGTGCCCAGGAGGAACGACCGCAGCGCGTCGTCCGCGCCGAACTTGTGCACGCTGCCCTCGACGACGATCCCGAAGCGCTCGCGCTCCCAGGCCGCCTCGTCGAAGCCCCGGACCAGGCGCCCTTCCTTCTTCGCGACCGAAGGATGTCCCGCGGCCAGCACCCGCCGTTCCGCCTCCGCGTCGCCGAACAGCCGCGCCTTGCCCGCCATCATCCAGTGCTCGGCGGTCGCATAGGTCACTCCGTCCACCACGAACGGTGACGGCCACCACTGGCTCAGACAGCTCGCCCCGATCCGGCCGTCCGGCAGCGGGCGGTGTCCCCAGAAGTGGAGGTACTTGACCCTCGCCCCCGTCCGGACCGCCCTGACCAGGGTGTCCCGAGAATCGATCTTCGTCATGCATGCGAGTCTGGCAGGCACCACTGACACTCCGTCCTGGCTTTCCCATGCCGGCTCGACACCTGGTCGACAGATTTCGTCGCGTAACTAAAAGGCAACAACGGAATCCCTTGTCGGACGCCACTTGCTCTGTCAGGATCGGCACTCAAATCGAGCTGGAGCTACGCCCCGCCTACGGGAACGTGGGCCGGCGGCGGAGGAGAGCGACATGCACAACCCGGGCAACGCCACCCCGGACCGATTCCCCGCGCAGGAGCGCTTCGCGGAGGGTGCGCAGTACATCGCGGGCCGCCTCACCAAGGGCACCTCAGGACGGACGCACGCGGTCGTCGACCCCGCGACCGGCGAGGAGGTCTACACCTACGAGCTGGCGAGCACCGCCGACGTGGACGCGGCCGTCGCCGCCGCGCGCGAGGCCTTCCCGGCCTGGGCCGCCACGACGCCCGGCGAGCGCTCGGAGGCGCTGCACCGCTTCGCCGCCGTGCTCGCCGACCGCGCCGAGGATTTCGCCCGCGCCGAGTCCCTCCAGTGCGGCAAGCCGCTGAAGCTGACGCGTGAGTTCGACGTGCCGGGGACCATCGACAACACCGCCTTCTTCGCGGGCGCGGCCCGGCATCTGCAGGGGCAGTCGGCCGGTGAGTACTCCGGCGACCACACCTCGTACGTCCGCCGTGAGCCCATCGGTGTCGTCGGCTCCATCGCGCCCTGGAACTACCCGCTCCAGATGGCCGCCTGGAAGGTCCTCCCGGCGATCGCCGCGGGTAACACGATCGTGCTCAAGCCCGCCGAGCTCACCCCCCTGACCTCGCTGCTCTTCGCGCAGGCCGCCACCGACGCCGGGATCCCCGACGGTGTCATCAACATCGTCTCCGGGACCGGGAAGGAAGCGGGCGAGCATCTCGTCGGGCACTCCGATGTCGCCATGACCTCCTTCACCGGGTCCACCGCCGTCGGCAAGCGGGTCGCCGAGATCGCCACCGCCACCGTCAAGCGGATCCACCTGGAGCTCGGCGGCAAGGCGCCCTTCGTGGTCTTCGACGACGCCGACCTGGACGCCGCCGTCAACGGCGCCGTCGCGGGCTCGCTCATCAACACCGGCCAGGACTGCACGGCCGCCACGCGCGCGTACGTGCAACGCCCGCTCTACGAGGCGTTCGTGGAGCGGACGGCCGAGCTCATGGCCCAGGTCCGGCTCGGCGACCCCTTCGCCCCCGGTACCGATCTCGGCCCGCTCATCTCGCACGTCCAGCGGGACCGGGTCGCCGCCTTCGTCGACCGTGCGCGTGGCTACGCGCGCGTGGTGACGGGCGGGGAGGCTCCTCAGGGAGATCTCAAGAACGGCGCATACTATCGCCCCACCCTGGTCGCGGACGCCGCCCAGGACAGCGAGATCGTCCAGTCCGAGCTCTTCGGACCCGTCCTCGTGGTGCTGCCCTTCGACAGTGACGACGAGGGGATCCGGCTCGCCAACGACACCCCGTACGGACTCGCCGCCTCCGCCTGGAGCCGCGACGTCTACCGGGCGAACCGCGCCACCCGTGAGATCAAGGCGGGCTGTGTGTGGGTCAACGACCACATCCCGATCATCAGCGAGATGCCCCATGGCGGGTACAAGGCGTCCGGCTTCGGCAAGGACATGTCCTCGTACTCGTTCGAGGAGTACACCCAGATCAAGCACGTCATGTTCGACAACACGGCGGTCGTCAGGAAGGACTGGCACCGCACGATCTTCGGGGACCGATAGCCGTAACCAGGCCGCCCGACCCGCGGCCGATCCTCCCGAAAGGGCACCACGCGCATGGAGCAGTACGAGCCCGACCGCCTGAGCCCGGCCCAAGTGGCCGCCATGCGGCGCAGCTTCCAGGGCGGCCGGGCCGCCATGACCCGGCGGTCGCTGTTGCGCGCCTCCGCGGGCGGCGCACTCGCGGTCGGCGGCCTCGGAGCCCTGACCGGCTGCGGTATCCCCGCGGCGGGCAACACCAAGGGCGGAGTCTCCGCGGAGGACCACTCGGCGAAGGAGAAGATCGTCAACTTCTCCAACTGGACCGAGTACATCGACGTGGACGAGAGCGAGAAGCACCACCCCACGCTCGACCAGTTCAAGCGGCGGACCGGCATCACGGTCAAGTACACCGAGGACATCAACGACAACGTCGAGTTCTTCGGCAAGATCAAGCCGCAGCTCGCCGCCGGCCAGGACACCGGCCGCGACATCATCGTCCTCACCGACTGGCTGGCCGCCCGGCTGATCCGCCTGGGGTGGGTCCAGAAACTGGACCCGGCGAACCTGCCGCATGCGTACACCAACCTGTCGGCGCAGTTCCGCAATCCCGACTGGGATCCCGGCCGTGCCTACTCGTACGTGTGGCAGGGCATCTCGACCGTCATCGCCTACAACAAGAAGGCGCTCGACGGCGTCGAGGTGAAGTCGGTCTCCGACCTGCTCGACAACCCGAAGCTCAAGGGCAAGGTCGGCTTCCTGTCGGAGATGCGCGACAGCATCGGCATGACCCTGCTCGACATGGGCAAGGACCCGGCGAACTTCACCGCCGACGACTACGACGCGGCCGTCGCCCGCATCCAGAAGGCCGTCGACAAGGGCCAGATCCGCCGCTTCACCGGCAACGACTACACCTCCGACCTGACCAGCGGCGACTTCGCGGCCTGTATCGCCTGGGCCGGTGACGTCGTCCAGCTGAAGGCGGACAGCCCGGACATCGACTTCCTGATCCCGGACAGCGGATACATGACGTCGACCGACAACTTCCTGATCCCCAACAAGGCCCGTCACAAGACGAACGCCGAGCGGCTCATCGACTACTACTACGAGCCGAAGCCGGCCGCCGAACTCGCCGCGTACATCAACTACGTGACGCCCGTCGACGGCGTGAAGGCCGAACTGGCGAAGATCGACCCGGATGCGGCGAACAACCCGCTGATCATCCCGGACAAGGCCATGGCCGCGAAGTCCCACGCCTTCCGCTCGCTGAGCTCGAAGGAAGAGACCGAGTTCGAACAGAAGTTCGCGAAGCTGACTGGGGCGTGACCACCGTGACGAACAAGACAGACAACACCGGCGACGTCCGCCTTTCGGGCATCAGCAAGACCTACGACAACGGCTTCACCGCCGTACAGCCGCTGGACCTGACCGTGCCGCAGGGCTCCTTCTTCGCCCTGCTCGGCGCCTCCGGCTGCGGCAAGACCACCACCCTGCGGATGATCGCGGGGCTGGAGGAGCCCACCACGGGCACCGTCTCGCTCGGCGAGCAGGACGTCACCAATCTGCCGCCCTACAAGCGGCCGGTGAACACCGTCTTCCAGTCCTACGCCCTCTTCCCGCACCTCGACATCTTCGAGAACGTCGCCTTCGGCCTGCGCCGGCGTGGCATCAAGTCGGTGAAGAAGCAGGTCGAGGACATGCTGGAGCTCGTCCAGCTGGGCGAGCAGGCCCGCAAGAGACCGCATCAGCTCTCCGGCGGCCAGCAGCAGCGGGTCGCCGTGGCCCGTGCGCTGATCAACACCCCCAAGGTGCTCCTCCTCGACGAGCCCCTCGGCGCCCTCGACCTCAAGCTGCGCCGCCAGATGCAGTTGGAGCTCAAGCGAATCCAGACCGAGGTCGGCATCACCTTCATCCATGTCACGCACGACCAGGAGGAGGCCATGACCATGGCCGACACGGTCGCCGTGATGAACGCGGGCCGCGTCGAGCAGCTCGGCTCGCCGACCGACCTGTACGAGAACCCGAACACCACCTTCGTCGCCAACTTCCTCGGCACATCGAACCTGATCGAGGCCGAGGTCGACTCCAAGAGCGGCGACGACATCGTCCTGAAGGCCGGCGGCGGCAAGCTCGTCCTGCCCGAGTCGCGATGCTCGGCACCCACGCAGACCGGCGGCAAGGTGCTGGTCGGCGTCCGCCCGGAGAAGATCTCCCTCACCCACGCCGACGACGCGGGCGAGATCCCCGAGGGCCGCAACCGGATCACCGGCAAGATCGCCAACGGCAGCTTCATCGGAGTCTCCACGCAGTACGTCATCGACAGCGCGGTCTGCCCCGAGTTCGAGGTCTACGTCCAGAACATCGAGCGGGACCCCCGGCTCGTGCCCGGCGCCGACGTCGTCCTGCACTGGAGCCCGGCCCACACCTTCGGCCTGGACGCGGCCCAGGACATCGATGCCGGTATCCAGGAAGAGGCGACGGCCTGATGGCGACCCTCACCGAGGCGCCGCCGCCTCTCTCCCCGACCGCGCCCGAGAAGAAGCCCCCGCGCAGGCGCGGCCGACTCGTGCCGTACTGGCTGCTGCTCCCCGGCATCCTGTGGCTGCTGGTCTTCTTCGCGCTGCCGATGATCTATCAGGCCTCCACGTCCGTGCAGACGGGCTCCCTGGAGGAGGGCTACAAGGTCACCTGGCACTTCGCGACCTACTGGGACGCGCTGTCCGAGTACTGGCCGCAGTATCTGCGCTCGATCCTGTACGCGGGCTCGGCGACGATCCTGTGCCTGATCCTCGGCTACCCGCTGGCCTACCTGATCGCCTTCCGCGCGGGCCGCTGGCGGAACCTGATCATGATCCTGGTGATCGCGCCGTTCTTCACCAGCTTCCTGATCCGCACCCTCGCCTGGAAGACGATCCTCGCGGACGGCGGTCCGGTCGTGGGCGCCCTCAACACCCTGCACGTCCTGGACGTCACCAGCTGGCTCGGCTGGACCTCCGGCGACCGTGTGCTGGCCACGCCGCTGGCGGTGGTGTGCGGTCTGACGTACAACTTCCTGCCGTTCATGATCCTGCCGCTGTACACCTCACTGGAGCGCATCGACACCCGCCTCCACGAGGCCGCGGGCGACCTGTACGCCAAGCCGGTCACGACCTTCAGGAAGGTCACCTTCCCGCTGTCGATGCCGGGCGTCGTCTCCGGCACGCTGCTGACCTTCATCCCGGCCGCCGGGGACTACGTCAACGCGGACCTGCTCGGCTCGACGGACACCCGCATGGTCGGAAATGTCATCCAGTCCCAGTTCCTGCGGATTCTGGACTATCCGACGGCCGCGGCACTCTCCTTCATCCTGATGGCCGCCATCCTCGTCATGGTCACGGTCTACATCCGCAGGTCCGGAACGGAGGATCTGGTTTAAATGGCCTTCGTCAACTGGCTCAAGCGCAAATTCGTCGTCATCGCGGGACTGCTGACACTGGGATATCTCCTGCTGCCGAACGTCGTCGTGACGGTGTTCTCCTTCAACAATCCGAAGGGGCGCTTCAACTACGAATGGCAGCAGTTCTCCCTGGACGCCTGGAAAGACCCCTGCGGTGTCGCCGACATGTGCGGCTCGCTGTCGATCAGTCTCCAGATCGCGTTCTGGGCGACGATCGGCGCCACCGTCCTCGGCACGCTGATCGCCTTCGCGCTGGTCCGCTACCGCTTCCGCGCCCGCGGCGCCGTGAACTCGCTGATCTTCCTGCCGATGGCGATGCCCGAGGTCGTCATGGCCGCCTCGCTGCTCACCCTGTTCCTCAACATGGGTGCGCAGCTGGGCTTCTGGACGATCCTCATCGCCCACATCATGTTCTGCCTCAGCTTCGTCGTCACCGCCGTCAAGGCGCGGGTGATGTCGATGGACCCGAGGCTGGAGCAGGCCGCCCAGGACCTCTACGCCGGCCCGTTCCAGACCTTCATCAGGGTCACCCTGCCGATCGCCGCCCCCGGCATCGCGGCGGGTGCGCTGCTCGCCTTCGCGCTCTCCTTCGACGATTTCATCATCACCAATTTCAACGCGGGTTCGACCGTCACCTTCCCCATGTTCGTCTGGGGTTCGGCACAGCGCGGCACACCCGTTCAGATCAATGTGATCGGTACGGCCATGTTCCTGGTCGCCGTACTGCTCGTCCTGGCCTCCATGGTCATCAGTAATCGCCGTAACAAGCAAAAGGCATAACCGAATAACCCTTGTAGGGAGTTGAAATCATGGCCCCAAGCGCCATGAGTCGTGGCAGTGAATGGACGAAATCTCTTTCCGACGCCCAGCCGGTCCCGTACTGGCTGGACGACCCCGGCAAGCCGCACCCCGAGCCCGCCCTCACCGGCGCCGAGACCTGCGACCTGCTGGTCGTCGGCGGTGGCTACAGCGGACTGTGGACCGCGCTCCTCGCCAAGGAGCGGGACCCGCAGCGGGACGTGGTCCTGCTGGAGGGCCGTGAGGTGGGCTGGGCCGCCTCGGGCCGCAACGGCGGCTTCTGCGCCGCCTCCCTCACCCACGGTCTGGGCAACGGGCTGACCCGCTGGCCGGACGAGATCCACCGGCTGGAGGAGCTGGGCGCCCGCAATCTCGACGAGATCGAGAAGGCGGTCGCCCGTTACTCCCTCGACTGCGACTTCGAGCGCACCGGCGAGATCGACGTCGCGACCGAGGCGTACCAGGCGTGGGAACTGCGCGACTGGTACGAGGAGATGGAGCGCGCGGGCCTCGCCGAGGGCGTGGAGTTCCTGGACGCCGAGGCGGTACGGGAACAAGTCGACTCACCGACATTCCAGGCGGGCCTGTACGACCGCCGGGGCGTCGCCATGGTCAACCCGGCGAAGCTCGCCTGGGGCCTGAAGCGGGCCTGTGTGCAACTCGGCGTCCGCGTCCACGAGCACACTCCCGCCCTGACGCTGAAGCCGTACGGCGCCGGGATGGCCGTACGCACCCCCTACGGCTCGGTCCGTGCCCGCAAGGTCGCGCTCGGCACCAACATCTTCCCGAACCTGGTCAAGCGCGTCCGGTCGTACACCGTCCCGGTCTACGACTACGCGCTGATGACCGAGCCGCTGAGCGGCGAGCAGCTCGCGGCGATCGGCTGGAAGAACCGCCAGGGCCTCGGCGACAGCGCCAACCAGTTCCACTACTTCAGGCTGTCCGCCGACAACCGCATCCTGTGGGGTGGCTACGACGCGGTCCACCACTACGGCGGCCGGGTGCGCGCCGAGTACGACGACCGCCCGGAGACGTACGCCAAGCTCGCCGAGCACTTCTTCACCTGCTTCCCGCAGCTCGAAGGCGTCCGCTTCACGCACGCGTGGGGCGGCGCGATCGACACCTGCTCGCGCTTCTCGGCGTTCTTCGGCACCGCGCACCGCGGGAACGTGGCCTACGCGGCCGGCTACACCGGACTCGGCGTCGGCGCGACCCGGTTCGGCGCGGACGTGATGCTGGACCTGCTGGACGGCGAGACCACGGAGCGGACCTCGCTGGAGATGGTCCGCAAGAAGCCGCTGCCGTTCCCGCCCGAGCCGTTCGCGTGGACCGGCATCGCGCTGACCAAGTGGTCGCTGGCACGGGCGGACGCGCACGGCGGGCGGCGCAATCTGTGGCTGAGGACGATGGACAGACTGGGACTCGGCTTCGACAGCTGATCACTCGCAGGCCCGGCCCCGCTCGCTCTGCGGCGGGGCCGGCGGCTCCGGCTCCCGCCGTCCCGGCGACGCGTCCTGACGCTGCCACGCGGCGTACAGCGTGGACAGCCCGATCGCCACGGTGGACACCGCCTCCGGCTCGATCCCGGACAGGACAAGGACGACTCCGGTCACCAGGACCGCGAGGAAGACCACCAGGTCGGTTCGTCGTCGTGGGGTGTGCATTGCTGCCCTCTCTGATCCGATCTCGTGCCAAGCTGCTCCCATGGGGGAGGGACAACAGGCTGCGCCGGACGCGAAGTGTTGCGCCACGCGTCACAGTTGCCAGTTGTCGCAACGCTCGGTACGAGGGAGATCAGGGGGATCGGCATGGGCAGTCTCGTGCCCTTGGGAGGCGATCTGCCGGACGAGGGGCGAGCGCTCGCGGAGGCGTTACGCGGCCTGTTCGGCGGACTGGGCCTCAGCGTCCGCAGATACGCCACCCGGCGGCACCGGGACGCCGGTTCGGTGTCCCGGTTCCTCAACGGCAGCCGCGTACCGCCCTGGGAGTTCGTCAACGACCTGATCAGCGACGTGACCGAGCAGCAGGGCCAGCCGCCCACCCCCGAGGCCATGGAGCTGCTGCGCCGACTGCATCGCGAGGCCCTCGCCGAGAGCGGCTCCGCGTACGGCAGGGTCCAGCTCCTCGAGGACCAGCTCGCCGACGCCGACCGCCGGTCCATGGAGTCAACCAACCTGGTGCGAGCCCTGGAGAGGGCGTTGGCGAACGCGCAACACCGTGCCGCCGACCTGGAGTTGCAGCTCCGCCAGCTGCACGGCCGCCAGGACGACCGGCTCGCCGAGAAGGACAAGTCCCTTCAGCTGTACGAGGATCAGGTGACGGCGCTGCTCAGGGAGCGGCAGAACCTGTTGCGGGAGGTGGAGGCGCTCGGCGAGCAGCTCCAGGACGCGCACGCCCGGCGGGCGCAGGCCGAGCGCCGCTGCGAGGAACTGGAGCGGCAGCTGGTCGTGGCCGAGGAGCTGTGGGAGGAGGAGAGCGGCGAGGCCGACGACGGCTCGCCCGCCCCCGGCTCCGGCACACCGGCGCAGGACGACGGCCCCGCCACCGGAAACGGTCTCGATCCCCGGTACCGTCTCGACGCCTTCGTCGCGGGCGAGGCCAACCGCTTCGCGCACTCGGCCGCCACCGCCGTGGCAGAGGCCCCCGCCAAGCTGTACAACCCGCTGTTCGTCTACGGCACTTCGGCCATCGGCAAGACGCATCTGCTGCACGCGATCGGGCAGCGTACGCGCCGTCTGCACCCGGACAAGCGCGTGTGTTACGTGACCGCGGAGGAGTTCGGCGTCGAGTTCGCCCGGGCCGGCCACAACCTCGGCCTCGACCGGTTCCGCCGCCGCTACCGGGGCGTGGACGTCCTGCTGCTCGACGACATCCAGTTCCTCGCGGACCAGCAGCCCTTGCGCGAGGAGTTCCTCCACACCTTCGACGCGCTGCACGCCGCGAACAAGCAGATCGTGCTGTCCTCGGACCGTCCGCCCAAGCAGCTCACCGAACTCGGGGACCGGCTGCGCAACCGGCTGGAATCCGGGCTGATCACCCATGTCCGGCCCCCCGACCAGGAGGCCCGGATCGCGTTGCTGCGGCACAAGGCGCAACGGGACGGGCTCGTCGCCGCGCCGGAGGTCCTGGAGTACATCGCCTCGCAGATCCAGCGCAACGTCCGTGAGCTCGAGGGCGCGTTGATCCGCGTGAGCGCCTTCGCGTCCCTGAACCGGCAGCCGATGGACGTGCCGTTGGCGGAGAAGGTCCTCAAGGACCTGGTCCCGGACCGCGTGCCGACACGGGAGGAGGACGTCGTGCACCTGATCATCGACGAGACCGCCCACTACTTCGGCGTCACCTCCGACGACCTGCGCGGAAGGAGTCGCGGCCGCGCCATCGTGACGGCCCGTCAGATCGCCATGTACCTGTGTCGTGAGCTCACCGACGTGTCGACACCGAGGATCGCCACCGTCTTCGGCGGGCGTGACCCGGTGACGGTCGAGCACGCGGACCGCAAGATCCGGAACCTGATGGCCCAGCGCCGCTCCGTCTACAACCAGATGACGGAACTCACCGCGCGTATCAAGGACGCCGGCGGCCTGAGCGTCGACCGGCCCGCCCTTCCCGCCCCCATGTGATCCGGTTCGCTCCAACGGGGTTCTGAAACCCGCGTAATGCGCGCCCGGGACCTCCCTCTCCCTCGTGGACGCGATCCGCGCTCACGGAGGAACAGGGAGGTCTTCTCATGACTGGGGCGAAGACGGCGGTCGAGTGGCTGGCATCGGTGGCACCGGATCCCGAGGCCTGCCGCTGGGAGTGGGAGCGCAATCCCCTCGGGGTCGCGCTGCTGCCCGCCGGCAAGGCCTGGGACGTGCTCATCCTGCCCGGTGAGCTCGGTTATCCCACGCTCGACGTCCTCACCCGCATCATCGACCAGCTCGGTCCGGTGCTGGTCGACTTCGGCGACGCCCGGATGGGCTTCCTCGTGCCGCCCGGTACCGCCGCACGCTGGGTCGGCACGGGCATCCGCACGGCCGGCGTCGGCACCTGGATCGTGGTGCCGTACCCGGGACGCTCCACCGGCGGCGTCCGCTGGCTGATCCCCCCGGACGGTTCCGGCACCCTCACCGACCCGGCACTCCTCGAACTGGCGATGCACGAGGCGGCGGCGGGTCTGGCCACGGAGGGGGACGGGTAGCCGACCGCGGGAGGCCTTGACAGCTGAATTGGTCTGGACCAAATTGGGCGCGCTCCACCCCTCCCATTCCCCCAGCTCCGGAGGCGCTTGTGGATCGCTCCAGACCTCTCGTCGGCCGCCCGTGCGGCCGACGCGGTCGCGAAAGGCGGAAACCTCGAGGCGGGATGCGACAACTGAACCTGCGACGGGGTGGCTGGGTTCGCGGCATGCCACGTTTCCGGATGTACCCGACACTCGCGCAGGAGCGGCAGCTTCTGCTGCACTGCGCGCATGCCCGGTACGTGTGGAACCTGGCGATCGAGCGGCGAAAGACGTTCCGTGTCACCAGCTCAACGGGGACCGATACGGGAGTCGGGAGTTCCAGCGGACGTTCGACGGTTGCTTCGGCTGCCCGCCAGGACGTAACCGGTGAGCAGGACTGTGGAGAGACACCAGCTCGCCACGACGTCCAGGGGCCAGTGGTAGCCGCGGCGGATCAGGCCGTAGGAGACGCCGAGGACGAGGACGCCGTACGAGAACACGATCGTGCGGCGAAGCCATCCGGCGCGCAGCCAGGGGAGGAGGAGCAGGGTCGCGGCGCCATAGGCGACGGCCGCTGTGGCCGTGTGGCCGGACGGGTAGTAGCCGGTGGCCGGTGGGACGGCCGGGGTGCCCGGGCGGTCGGTCAGTTCCTTGATCGGGATGATGAGGGCGGGGACCAGGGCCATCAGCAGTGCGGCGCCGGCGGACGGCCGCCACCAGCGGTCTGTGCCGGCGCGTCGGGCCCGCCAGGCCGCGTATCCGAGCGCCAGGACCAGGACCGGGACGGCGACCTGGACATTGCCGAGGTCGGCGAGGAGTTCCGAGGCGCGGTCGGGGTGGACCAGGGCGCGGCTGACGCGTTCGTCCAGGCGCACCAAAGGGCCGTCCTCGACGATCTGCCAGGTGATCAGCGCGAAGAGGACGGCCGGAAGGCCGAGAAGAAGGAAGGTGGAGAAGGAGGTCGGCCACCCCGGAACAGGGGGGGTGGTTCCGGGGTGGCCGTCCGGACCGGATCGTCGCGCGCCCCGGGGGGTTTGGGGCGGGCGACCGTCCGATCGGTGAGGAGATCCGGAGCCGGAGGCTCCGGTTGTGTGCGCGAGGGCACGACCAGGTCGAAGCTGGGGAGGCCCCGGCCTGATGTCGCCCACAGTCCCCTGTGGGCGGGGTGTATCTCTCATCTGGGTAGAACCTACGACAGCCGATGGGGCTGCGACAGCCGGAATCGCGTCCTGACAGAGACCCCGCACACGTTCTTCACACGCTCTGACGGCGGCCGCCCCAGACCCGGAATCCGCTGTGGATCCGGGGCTGGGGCGGGTGCGACGGGTGTGACCTGGGCCGGGGCGCGTCCCGTGTTCTTCCTGGGGCGTCAGACGCGCGCGAAGGCCTGCTCGATGATGTCGAGGCCCTCGTTGAGCAGGTCCTCGCCGATGACCAGCGGCGGCAGGAAACGCAGCACATTGCCGTAGGTGCCACAGGTCAGGACCAGCAGGCCCTCCTGGTGGCAGGCCTTGGCGAGGGCGGCGGTCGCCTCCGCGTTGGGCTCCTTGGTGGCGCGGTCCTTGACGAGCTCGATGGCGATCATCGCGCCACGGCCGCGGACGTCGCCGATGATGTCGAACTTCTCGGCCATCGCGGTGAGCCGGGCCTTCATCGTGGCCTCGATGTTCTTCGCCCTGGCGTTGAGGTCGAGCTCCTTCATCGTCTCGATCGAGCCGAGCGCACCGGCACACGCCACCGGGTTGCCGCCGTAGGTACCGCCCAGGCCACCGGCGTGCGCGGCGTCCATGATCTCGGCGCGGCCGGTGACGGCGGCGAGCGGCAGACCGCCCGCGATGCCCTTGGCGGTGGTGATCAGGTCCGGGACGATGCCCTCGTCCTCGCACGCGAACCACTGGCCGGTACGGCAGAAGCCGGACTGGATCTCGTCCGCGACGAAGACGATGCCGTTGTCCTTCGCGAACTTGCTGAGCGCCGGCAGGAAGCCCTTGGCCGGCTCGATGAAGCCGCCCTCGCCGAGCACCGGCTCGATGATGATCGCGGCGACGTTGTCCGGGCCGACCTGCTTGGTGATCTGGTCGATGGCCTGCGCGGCGGCCTCGGGACCGGCGTTGTCCGGACCGGTCGGCCAGCGGTAGCCGTAGGCGACCGGGACGCGGTAGACCTCGGGCGCGAAGGGGCCGAAGCCGTGCTTGTACGGCATGTTCTTCGCGGTCAGCGCCATCGTGAGGTTCGTACGGCCGTGGTAGCCGTGGTCGAAGACGACGACGGCCTGGCGCTTGGTGTAGGCGCGGGCGATCTTGACGGCGTTCTCGACGGCCTCGGCACCGCTGTTGAACAGCGCGGACTTCTTGGCGTGGTCACCCGGCGTGAGCTCGGCGAGGGCCTCGGCGACCTCGACGTAGCCCTCGTACGGCGTGACCATGAAACAGGTGTGGGTGAAGTCGGCGAGCTGGGCGGAGGCCCGGCGTACAACGGCCTCGGCGGAGGCGCCGACGCTCGTCACGGCGATGCCGGAACCGAAGTCGATCAGGCGGTTGCCGTCGACGTCCTCGATGATGCCGCCGCCCGCCCGCGCGGTGAACACGGGCAGCACCGAGCCGACACCCTGCGCGACCGCGGCGACGCGGCGGGCCTGCAGCTCCTGCGACTTCGGGCCGGGGATGGCGGTGACGATCCGGCGCTCCTGCGGAAGTGCGCTCATGAGGGGCTCCTGGGGTGTTGCGAACGGGGTCTTTGCGGACGCTTCTCTTCCTTTCTCGCAGGCTAGGACGGAGGGCGGGGGGTGGGCATGCTCCATGTGGGCGTTGTCGGGGGTGCGGGTTTGTCCGTCGTGGACATAGCGACGCGGATCGGCTCGGTACCGGCGGGGCCGCGGACGATCCGGACGGCGACCGTCCGCTCCATGGAAGTCGGCCGCGTAAGCGGTGAACTCCCCTTGCGGGGGCGTTAGATTGACGGCTGATGGTGGACGGAACGGCTGGTCAGGGAACGAGGGCGATGGACAGGGACGGGACGCAGGACGCGCGAGGTACGCATGCGAATCCCGTGCCGCGTCCGGCGGGGCCGCCGGACGTGCCGCACGCGCCGCCGCGGCCGGCACACACTCCGGGCGCGTCCGTGGCCGACTGGCTGGATGAGGCCCGGCCCGAGACCGAACCCGGCATCTGGCGCTTCGGTTACCGGATGCCGAAGGCCGCCTCGAAGGCGGAGCGGCTCAATCCGCTGACCGTGGCCGGCATGCTCATCCCGTTCGTCGTGGCGCTGGTGGTGTGGTCCTTCTGGCGGCGCGGCGCGCTCCCGTACCAGTTCACGCTGCTGCGGCTCTTCACTCCGGACGACTGGTGGTGGGGCGGCACGATGGCCTCGCCGAAGCGGCTGGAGGGGCAGTCGCTGGAGTACCCGGGCGTCGAGGCCCTGGAGGTCTACAGCGGTCTCTTCTTCGCCGTGCTCGTCTACACGATGGGCCGCCTGGGCAGCTGGCCGGCCGTCGTGCGCCACCTCGTGACCCGCAAGCCCCAGCCCGCCCGCGCCCTGCTGGCCGCGCTGGGCGCCCTCATCACCCTCAGCTTCGTCTTCCCGGACGCCTTCCCCGGCGTCGGCTGGGACGCCCTGCCCGTCGTGAACCCGCTGTTCTCCCTCATCGCCCTCCTCACCGGCGGATACGGCGTCTACACCTCGCCCTGGGCCACGGACACGCTGTACGCCCTCGTCACCGCCCTCGTCCTGTGGCCCTTCGCCCGGATCGGCGGCTGGTGGTCCCTGGCCCGTACCCGGCTCGAGGCCCGGCGCCGGGCCCGGCAGGGACAGCACCCCGCACCCGTCACCGATCAGCCCCGCACCCGCTGGCCCGGACTGCGGGAGGCCGGGCAGCACCAGGCGGCCGACCTGCTCACCGCCGAAGTGCTGGCCGGGCGGATGAACGACGTGGACTGCGCCCGGATCGAGCGCGGCTGGAAACGGGCCCGCGGCCAGGGACGGCTCGCCGCGTTCACGGACACCGTGCTGCGCCAGGGCGCCGCCGCGCTCACCCACCCCTCCGGCGCCCGCGACCTGGCAGGCCGCACCGCCCGGCACGACCTGCTCACCGGACAGGTCCGCATCGGACAGTGGGCCACCGCCGAACGCACCCCGCGGGCGTACCGCGGCGTGGGCGCGGCTCTCGGGCCGGAGACCCTCGCCACCTCGCTGCTGGTCGTCGGGCCCTCGGGCGCGGGCAAGACCCGGCAGGTGATCGCTCCGGTGGCCGAGTCCCTCACCCTCCAGGCACTCACCGGCGGTTGCGCCGTCGTCGCGGTGTGCGGTGCGGGCACACCGATCGGGGCGGACTCGTCGTACGACGTCGTCGTGCGCGTCGGCGACCCCGGCTCGGTGCACGACCTGGACCCGTACGCCGAGACCGACGACCCCGACGAGGCGGCCGCGCTCCTCGCCGAGGCACTGGCCGGGGACCTCGACACGGTGAGCCCCGAGCGCGCGGCGCGGGCCCTCGCCCAGCTTCTCGGCCCCTACCGGACCGCGTACGGGCACTTCCCGCCCCTGCCCGTCCTGCGCGAACTGCTGGAAGCGGACCCCGCGGTCCTCGCCGGGCTGCGCGAGCGGCTGGCGGACGAGCGGTTCGGGGGGATGCGTCGCGAGCTCGACGCCCGCGCACGGCAGAGCGCCCACCCCGGCGACCCCGGTCCCGTCCTCGCCGACCGGCTGGCCCTGCTGGACCGGCCGGCGTTCGCCGGCTTCTTCGGCTCGGCCGGGGAGCCCGGCTCAGGCGCGGACGCGATCCGTCCGTTCTCGCTGCGCGCCCTCGTCCACCACCCCCTGCGCGTCCGGATCGACCTGCCCGAGCGTGGCCACGCGGAGGCGTCCCGGCTGATCGCCCGGCTGGTGTTGGCCCAGTTCACCGCCGTAGTACGGGAGGGGGGCCGCGATCACTTCGCCGGTCTGGTCGTCGACGACGCCACCGGCACCGTGACCCCCGAGTCCGTACGGCGGATCCAACGGCTGCGCTCGCAGAACGCGGGTGTCGTGCTCGCGCTGCGTACGGTCTCCGACGTTCCGGAGGCGCTGCACGGGCCCCTGTTCGGGGCGGTCGGCTGCCGGATGGCGCTGTCCGGGGTGACGACCTGGGACGGCAGCCGCTTCGCCGAGGCCTGGGGCACCGAGTGGGTGGAGACCAAGGACGTCGCCCAGCACACGGTCTTCGCCGATCAGCCGATGACCCGGGCCATGCACGCCCTGCGCAAGCTGGTGACCGGGAAGGCGGTGACGACCGAGGCCGTCACCGTCCGCCAGGTCGAGCGGGAGCGGTGGTCCGCCTCCGAGCTGGCGCACGCCGTGCCGCCGGGGCACGCGGTGCTGTCGCTGACCGGGGCGAAGGGGGAGCACGCGCCGCCGTTGCTGGTGGATCTGCGGGGCTAGGCCGGCGCCTCCGGTGCGGGGGCTTCCGGAGACCGGATGACCGTACGGTGAGGCAGAATCGGCACAGGCCGTTCATACAGGACGGCCAAGTGATCACAGGGCACGCCCGATCCCCGTAGACCTGAAGGCCCCATGCCACCCACGCTCGCCTCGCTCGTCCACCACTCCGCGCTCAAGCTGACCGTGCGGGCGGGCGAGGACCGGCTCGACGTCCCCGTGCGCTGGGCGCATGTCAGCGAGCTCGCCGATCCCGTGCCGTACATGGAGGGCGGGGAGCTGCTGCTGATCACCGCGCTGAAACTGGACGCGGAGGATCCGCAGACGATGCGGCGGTATGTGAAGCGGCTGGTCGGGGCGGGGGTCGTGGGGCTCGGGTTCGCGGTCGGGGTCAACTACGAGGACATTCCCGAAGCGCTCGTCGACGCCGCCGCGGGTGAAGGGCTCCCGCTGCTCGAAGTGCCCCGGCGCACGCCCTTCCTCGCCATCAGCAAGGCCGTCTCCGCGGCCATCGCCGCCGAGCAGTACCGGGCGGTGACGGCCGGGTTCGCCGCGCAGCGGGAGCTGACCCGGCAGGCGTTGACGAACGGTCCCGAAGGGCTGTTGTCCGCGCTCGCCTCGCAGGTGGACGGGTGGGCCGCGCTGTACGACGCGTCCGGTGCCGTCGTCGCCACCGCGCCGGAGTGGGCGGGGCGGCGGGCCGCACGGCTCACGGCGGACGTGGAGCGACTGCGGGAGCGGCCCGCGCCGGCCTCCTCCGTGGTCGGCGGCCCCGACAACGAGGACCGCGTCGAGCTGCACTCCCTGGGCACCGGGCGGCGGCCGCGCGCCGCGCTCGCGGTGGGCACGGCGGCGGCGCCGGGGACGGCGGAGCGGTACGCCGTCCACTCGGCGATCGCCCTGCTCACCCTGACCACCGAGCGGTCCCGGTCCCTGCGCGCCGCCGAGCAGCGGCTCGGGGCGGCGGTGCTGCGCATGCTGCTGGCCGGGGAGCCGGACCATGCGCGGGCGGTCGCCGGGGATCTGTACGGGTCGTTGCTGGACGCGCCGTTCCGGATGGTCGTCGCCGAGGAGGGGCGTGCTCCGGCGGAGGGTGACCTTCTGGGTGCCCTCGCCGAGGTCGTGGAGTCCGCCGCCGCGCGGGCCGGGGAGGCCGTCCTGGTCGTCACGGAGGGGGAGCGGCTGGTGGTGCTGGCCGCGGACGGGGGCGCGGCGGTCGGGGCGTGCGGGGAGTACACCGCCGGGCTGGAGGCCGGGCGGGCGGTGGAGGAGCAGGGCGACGCGGCGGGCCAGGACGAGCTCGTCGTGGGGGTGTCGGCGCCGGTCGGGCCGGTCGCGGTGGCCGCCGCCTACAAGCAGGCCGAGCAGGCGCTGTCCGTCGCGCGGCGGCGGGGGCGGGTGTGCGTGGAGCATGAGCAGCTGGCGGCGGGGTCGGTGGTGCCGTTGCTGGCCGACGACGCGGTGCGGGCCTTCGCGGACGGGTTGCTGCGGGCGCTGTACGACCACGACGCGACCGGGCGGGGGGATCTGGTGGCCTCGCTGCGGGCGTGGCTGTCGCGGCACGGACAGTGGGACGCGGCAGCCGCGGACCTGGGTGTGCACCGGCACACGTTGCGGTATCGGATGCGGCGCGTGGAGGAGATCCTCGGACGGTCGCTGGACGACCCGGACGTACGGATGGAACTCTGGCTGGCCCTGAAGACGACGTCGACGGAGCAGTGACCGGGGGCGAGGAAACTTCCGGCGCCGCACCCCCACCCCGCCAAACCGGCGCGCCCCCGCCCTCCACCACTCCGCGCCGGACAAACGCCCCTCCGCGTCCTCCCCCCTACCGTGGACCCGAAAGCCAACGCACACCCCCAACGCGGAAGGGCCGGGACATGACTTCCACCCACGCCTTCTGGCTCGCCGGGCGCCAGGTCGCCGGCGAGGTCAGCTTCGATGTCAGCTCGCCGTGGGACGGGCGGATCGTCGGCAAGGTCAGCGTGCCGAGCGACGCCCAGATCGAGGAGGCCGTCGCCGCCGCGTACGCCGTACGGGACGAGTTCGCCGCCACGCCCGCCCACATCCGCGCCGCCGCCCTCGACCACGTGAGCCGCCGCCTCGTCGAGCGCACCGAGGAGATCGCCCAGCTGATCTCCGCCGAGAACGGCAAGCCGGTCAAGTGGGCCCGGGGCGAGGTCGGCCGTGCCGTCTCCGTGTTCCGGTTCGCCGCCGAAGAGGCCCGCCGGTTCAACGGCGGCGAGGCCCAGCGTCTCGACACCGACCTCGGCGGCCAGGGCCGGCTCGCGCTCACCCGCCGCTTCCCGAAGGGCGTCGTCCTCGGCATCGCGCCCTTCAACTTCCCGCTCAACCTGTGCGCCCACAAGATCGCCCCGGCGATCGCGGCCGGTGTGCCGATCATCCTGAAGCCCGCCCCGGCCACTCCGCTCTCCGGGCTCGTCATCGGCGAACTCCTCGCCGAGACCGAGCTGCCGGCCGGTTCCTGGAGCGTCCTTCCCGTCCCGAACGACCGGATGCCCGCCCTGGTGCAGGACGAGCGGCTGCCCGTCATCTCCTTCACCGGTTCCGAGAAGGTCGGCTACGCGATCATGGACTCGGTGCCGCGCAAGCACTGCACCCTGGAGCTGGGCGGCAACGGCGCGGCGGTCGTGCTCGGCGACTACGCCTCCGACGCCGACCTCGACTGGGCCGCGACCCGTATTGCCACCTTCTCCAACTACCAGGGCGGCCAGTCCTGCATCTCCGTGCAGCGGGTCATCGCCGACGCGTCGGTGTACGACCGGCTGCTCCCCCGGATCGTCGCCGCCGTCGAGGCCCAGGTCACCGGCGACCCGTCCGACGACAAGACCGACGTCGGCCCGCTGGTCAGCGAGGACGCCGCCAAGCGTGTCGAGACGTGGGTGGACGAGGCCGTCGCCGCCGGCGCCACCCTCGTCACCGGCGGCAAGCGCGACGGCGCCTCCTACGCGCCGACCGTCCTCACCGACGTACCGGCCGACACGACGATCTCCTGCGAGGAGGTCTTCGGACCCGTCCTGACCGTGCAGAAGGTGGACGGCGAGGCCGAGGCCTTCGCGGCCGCCAACGACTCCAAGTACGGCCTCCAGGCGGGCGTGTTCACCCACGACCTCCAGGTCGCCTTCCGCGCCCACCGCGCGCTCGAGGTCGGCGGCGTCGTCATCGGCGACGTGCCCTCCTACCGCGCCGACCAGATGCCGTACGGCGGCGCCAAGCAGTCCGGTGTGGGCCGCGAGGGTGTGAAGTTCGCGATGGACGACTACACCTACGAGCGGGTGCTCGTCCTCACCGGGCTCGCTCTCTGACCCTGCGGGCACATCCGTACACGGCGCCTCTAGTGCCGCGGCAGGCAACGTTTGCCCCGTCGCGACGCCCGGCACGCTCCCCCACTGCCTTGAGGGCGTGGGAGGGGCCCCCACTCGCCGCACCGGCCGAAAGCCCAAGTACGTCCAGTACGAGGGCTTCCGGCCGGCACGCCGAGAGCACGCTCCCCCACCCTCGAACCGCGCTTCGCACGGCTCGGGCGGGAGGGACCCCCACGACGCCGCTCCTTGACGGGCAAACGTTGCCTGCCGCGGCACTAGCTAATGGGAACCATTTTCAGCTAAGATCGTCGCAGCGACGGTGGCTCACCGTCCCGAAGGGGCCCGGCACCGATGCCTTCCGGTGCCGGGCCCCTTCTTTGTGCCGATCTCCTCCGGACCCTCAGCCGGAGAAGCCGGCACGCGCGAGCCGCAGCGGGCCGCGCAGCCTGAGGTGGACGTCGTGCACACCGGAGGCCGTGAGCCCGGTGCGGAGCGTGACGTAGTCGTACGGTCCTGACGTGGGCGTCTCGGGTGCCAGCGTCGCGAGCGCCGGACCGCCGTCGAGCGAGATCTCCACCGTGCCCTCGCCCGCCACGGACACCGTCACCTCCGTGACACCCGCCCCGAAGTCGCAGGCGCGGTAGAACAGTTCGGCCACCTCGCCGTTCGCCGGCGTCACCGCGTCGCCGGCCGCCTTCGTCCGGTCGACGATCGCGACACCGCTCTGCTCGTCGAAGTCGGCCCCGTCCAGGCCCCGTTCGACGACGGGGCGCGGTCCGCCCGGCTCGCCGTCCAGGAGAACCGTCGTACGCAATCGCACATCCTCACTGGACGCGGCCGCCATCAGGTCGTACGACCCCGGCTCCAGGCGCCACCGGCCGTGCGCCACGTCCCAGAACTCGAAGGCGGACAGCGGGACTTCGAAGGACAGCTCCGCCTTCTCTCCGGGGGCGAGCGTGACCCTGCGGTGGGCCACCAGCTCGCGACGCGGGCGCGGGACCGAGGGGTCCACGGCGCGGGTGTAGAGCTGGGCGACCTCGTCGGCCGTCACGTCCCCCGTGTTCATGACCGTGAAGGAGACGTGCAACGCCCCGTCCCCCGCGCGGGACGTGAGTTCGCCGTAGGTGAAGGACGCGTACGACAGGCCGTGCCCGAAGGGGAACAGCGGGGTGCCCTCGTAGTACAGGTACGTCTGGCGGCCGCCGAGCACGTCGTAGTCCAGCAGGTCGGGCAGGTCGGCGTCGTCGGCGTACCAGGTCTGCGGGAGGCGGCCCGCGGGGGAGACGTCGCCGGCCAGGACCCGGGCCAGCGCGGTACCCGCTGCCTGGCCGCCGTGGGACATCCAGAGCGCGGCCCGCAGCGGACCCGGCTGGAACGCGTACGGGTAGGCGGAGACCAGGGCCAGCACCGTGTTCGGGTTGGCGGCGCGGGCCGCCCGCAGCAGGCGGTCCTGGTGGGCGGGGAGGGCGAGGGTCCTGCGGTCCTCGGTCTCGCGGCCGTCGATGTGCGGGTCGTTGCCCGCCACCACCAGCACGACATCGGCCTCGGCGGCGGCCCTGGCGACCGCGTCCCTTCCGTGCTCGGCGACGATCAGCGTGAAGATTTCGGGCTGATCGTCGAGTTCCGCGTTCTCATCGGCAACCTTTACTCCGGCGGCGCCGACAGAGACGTGGCGACCCGTGCCGACATGCCGGAGGAGGTGTCCGTTCCCATGGGGTTCCAGCCGGAATGTCTCCTGGACGACCCAGCCTCCGGGCTGGTCGGCGGAGGCGCGCACATAGCCGTCCTCGGCGACCGAGAGATAGCGGCCGTCGGGAGCGCTCAGGGTCAGCACGCCCTCGCCCCAGTCGACCAGGGCGAGCTCGGTGCCGACCGCGTGGGTGGTGAGCGGCGGGAGGTCCGTGCGGCCCGCCAGCAGTGCCGGGTCGAGGGCACCCTCGGCGCCGCGCACCTCGTCGTCGGCGTTCGCCGCGGGCACGTGGAGGAAGGTTCCGTCGGATGCCTTCAGCAGGACCCGGTCCACGCCCTCCGCGAACTCGATCCGGTCGGCGCCGAAGCGCTCGTACAGGCCCTCCAGCGGGGTGGAGCGATGGATCAGCGTGCCGCTGTACCAGTCGAGCTTGCACTCGTCGGCGAGCAGGCCGACCACGGCGAGCCGGGTGTCCGGGGCGAGCGGCAGCACACCGTCGTTGCGCAGCAGGACGACCGACTGCTCGGCCGCCTCCTGCGCGAGGGCGCGGTGGGCCGGGGTGTCGAAGTCCCTGGTCAGCGCGTGCGGGTCGTACTGCGGATCGAACTCGCCGAGGCGGAAGCGGACCGAGAGCTGGCGGCGGACCGCCGTGTCGATGTCTGCCTCGGTCAACAGGCCCTGTTCGTACGCCTTCTTGACCCGTCCGGTGATCTGCGAGCTGTCGGTGCCGTGGTCGGTGAAGCTGTCGACGCCGGCCAGGAGCGAGGCCGCGGTGGCCTCCTCGTGGGTGTCGTAGTAGTGCTCGTGGTCGACCAGGTTGGAGGGCGCGCCCGCGTCCGAGCAGACCAGCAGGTCCTCGTCCGTCCAGGTGCGCAGGTGCTCGCGCAGATACGGACTCACGTGGTTGGGGCGGCCGTTGACCAGGTTGTACGCGGGCATCACCCCGGCCACCGCGCCCGCCTCGACGGTCTCGCGGAAGGCGCGCAGGTCGTACTCGTGCAGCACGCGCGGGCGGACCGAGCTGGACGAAGTGGCCCGGTCCGTCTCGTTGTTGTGGGCGAGCCAGTGCTTGAGGACGGGGGCGGTGCGCCAGTACGTCGGATGGTCGCCGCGCAGCCCGTGGGTGTAGGCGGTGGCGATCGCCGAGGTGAGCTTCGGGTCCTCCGAGTAGCCCTCCTCGTTGCGGCCCCACAGGGGGTGGCGCAGGAGGTTCACCGTCGGGGACCAGACGTTGAGGCCGATGCGGTCGTCGCGGGCCCGCATCGCGCGGACCTCCTTGGAGACGGCCTCGCCGACCCGTCGTACGAGATCCGTGTTCCAGGTCGCGCCCAGGCCCACCGCCTGCGGGAACACCGTCGCCGGGCCCATCCAGGCGACCCCGTGCAGGGCCTCCTGGCCGGTGCGGAAGGCGTCGACGCCGAGCCGCTCGACGGCCGGGGCGAACTGGTGCAGGAACCCGATCTTCTCGTCGAGGGCGAGCCGCGACAGCAGATCGTCGATGCGCTTCGCGAACGGCAGATGCGGATCGCGGAAAGGCGGCGTGGGCGGCGGCTGTGCGGTCACGTGGGGTTCCCCTTGGAGTGGAGCGGTCGAGCCCTTTCGAAGCGCTTCGATGCTCATTCGACACCGGGGTGGGTGTCAAGGGAGCAGCGCCATCACTTCAAGCGGTGCATAAGAAAAGGTCGCCTCCCTTACCTCGGAGGAATATTGGGAGCGACTCTTGTGCACCCACAGGGCTTCACTTAACCTCACAGCAACATCGAAGCGCTTCGACTACACGGTGACCGTAGACGTCGAGAGAACGCTTCAGCTCAGCCAGTTCCACTCAAGACACCGCAGCCGACGGCTCCTCCGCCGGGTGTCCTGGTGCGCCATGAAGGGTTGACGCAATGACGCCGAACGCCGCTTCCGCCTCCTCCGGGCCCAGCCGGAGAAGCTTCCTCGCCTCCACCGCGGTGGCCACCGCAGCGGTGGCGGGCGGGGTGCCGCTGCTCTCCGCCTGCGGCGGCTCGGACGGTGGCTCGCGTGACGGCACCACGTCGGGCAAGGACGCGAAGAAGATCCTGCCGGCGTACGTGGCCAGCAACGTGGTGACGCCGGACATCCCCGCCAAGAACGGCTCGGCGATCGGGTTCACCAGCAAGCTGGACCTCGCCACCCTGAAGACATCGGTGACCAAGAAGCTCGGCAAGGGCGGCAAGGTCACCGTCATGTCGCCGTTCTGGGGCTCCCCGCCGAAGAGCGGCAATGCCTACTACAAGGCGATGAACGAGCTGATCGGCGTCGACGTCGCCTGGCAGAACCAGGACGGCAACACCTACGACCAGAAGCTCGGCGCCATCCTCGCCTCCAGCGACATCCCGGACGTCGTGGTCGTCCCCGGCTGGAACATGAGCGGCAAGATACCCACCGCCATCATCAGCAAGTTCGCCGACCTCGGCCCCTACCTGTCCGGCGACGCGGTCAAGGACTACCCGAACCTCGCGGCGATCCCCACGGACGCCTGGCAGCGCTCCATCTTCGGCGGCAAGCTGCGCGGCCTGCCGATGCCCGCGCCGTGGGCGCCCAGCATCGTGCCCCTGTACCGCAAGGACATCTTCGACAAGGAAGGGTACGAAATACCCAAGTCCTGCGACGAGTTCATGGCGCTGGCCAAGGAGATCACCAACGCCAAGGCCAAGCGCTGGGCGTGTCTGGACATGAAGTGGACCGCTTTCCAGGCCTTCGGTGTCTTCTCCGGCAGCGAGAAGCCGCTCGGCTGGAACATGGTCGACGGCAAGCTGGTCTACCGCGTCGAGACCGAGCAGTACCTCGAGGCGCTGGAGTGGTCCCGCAAACTGTTCGAGGCGGGGGTCGTCCACCCCGACTCCAAGATGGGCAAGAACGCCCCGGACCCGGGACCCAAGTTCGCGGCGGGGGAGTTCCTGATCTACGCCCAGAACATCTCCCAGTGGTGGGGCCGCACCGCCGAACAGGCCACCCAGAACCCGAAGTTCAAGATCTGGGGCATGGACGTCTGGGGCCACGACGGCGGCAACCCCACCATCTACGCCGAGCAGCCCGCCGGCATCTTCGCCTTCGTCAACAAGAAGGCCTCCGAGTCGGTCATCCGCGACGTGCTCGCCGTCGCCAATGTCACCGCGGCGCCGTACGGCACCAAGGAGTACATGATGACCAACTACGGCGTGGAGGGCACCCACTACACCGTCAAGGACGGCGTCCCCGCCAAGACCGACCAGGGCAACCTCGAGGTGATGAACGCCTACGTCATGGTGGCGAGCCCCGCCGCGACGATCGCGCACCCCGACTTCCCCGAGGTCGCCAAGGGCCAGGTCGAGTGGGAGCAGCGGATGGGCGCCTTCACCAAGAAGTCGACCTTCTGGGGCATGCAGATCACCGAGCCCAACCGCTACACCAACCTCTCCAACGACTTCGAGCAGCTGGAGGACGACATCGTCCGCGGCCGCAAGAAGATCAGCGACATGCAGCAGGCCGTCTCCGACTGGAAGAGCAAGGGCGGCGACAAGCTGCGCGACTGGTACAAGCAGATCCTGGACGAGAACGGCTCCGCGGCCAGCTGACCCGGTACCGAGGCAAGGAGAACGGCCGTGTCCCACAGCACGGTGCCTCGGAGCAGGGCCGAGGCCGACACGACGGACAAGACCCCGGTGGCGTCCGGCGGCGCCACCGGTCCCCGCTCGGGGAGGAAACGATCCCCCGGCAAGCTGAGTCTGCGGCTCAGGCTCAGACGCGACCGCGTCCTGCTCATGATGACGCTGCCGGCCGTCGCCCTGGTCCTGCTCTTCAACTACGTGCCGATCCTCGGCAACGTGGTCGCCTTCCAGGACTACGACCCCTACATCAGCGACAACGGCGTCGTGTCCATGCTGCACAGCCCCTGGGTGGGGCTGGAGAACTTCCAGCGGATCTTCGAGGACTCCTCGTTCTGGCAGGCGGTCCAGAACACGCTGGTGCTGTTCTTCCTCCAGCTCGTGCTGTTCTTCCCGATCCCGGTCCTGCTCGCGCTGCTCATCAACAGCGTGGTCAGGCCCCGGGTGCGGGCCGTCGCGCAGGCCGTGCTGTATCTGCCGCACTTCTTCTCGTGGGTGCTGGTCATCGCGGTCTTCCAGCAGCTGCTCGGCGGCGCCGGACTGCTCTCGACGCTGCTGCGCGACCACGGGTACGACGGCCTCGACATCATGACCGATCCGAACACCTTCAAGTTCCTGGTCACCGCGCAGGCGGTCTGGAAGGACGCCGGCTGGGGGATCATCGTCTTCCTCGCCGCCCTGGCCGCGGTCAGCCCCGACCTGTACGAGGCAGCCGCGATGGACGGCGCCAACCGCTGGCGCCGGATGTGGCACGTCACCCTGCCGGCGCTCCGGCCGGTGATCGCACTGCTGCTGGTACTGCGCGTCGGCGACGCCCTGACCGTCGGCTTCGAGCAGATCCTGCTGCAACGAGATGCCGTGGGACCGGGCGCCTCGGAAGTGCTCGACACCTTCGTGTGGTGGAACGGCGTCCGCAACCAGGACTTCGGCTACGCGGCCGCCGCCGGACTCGTCAAGGGCGTCATCAGCATCGGTCTCGTCCTGGCCGCGAACAAGGTGGCCCATCTGATGGGCGAGCAGGGGGTGTACAAGAAATGACCGCCGTGATCGACAAGCCTGTACAGAAGCCCGGCCGGTGGGCCGCGCCGCCCCGGCCGGTGTGGGAGGAGCAGCCCTCACAGGCGGGGCTGGCGGGCAAGGGCCTGGTGCTGGGGATCGCCTGCTTCGCGATTCTCTTCCCGCTGTGGATCGTCGTCGTCACCAGTGTCTCCTCGCGCAAGACCATCGACGAGGCCGGCGGTCTGGTGATGGTGCCGAAGGGCATCACCTTCATCGCCTACCAGGAGCTGCTCAGCGGCGGCCAGGTGACCCGGGCGGCGATCATCAGCGTCCTGGTCACTCTCGTAGGTACGGCGTTCTCCATGACCGTGTCCGTGCTGTGCGCGTACGGGCTGTCGCGGACGGAGTCCGTCGGGCACCGGTGGATCCTCATGACGCTGCTGGCGACGATGTTCTTCAGCGCCGGGCTCATCCCCACCTATCTCCTGGTGCAGACCCTCGGGCTGACCGACAGCTACCTCGCGCTGATCCTGCCGAGCGCGATCAGTGTCTTCAACATCCTGGTCCTGCGCGGGTTCTTCATGGGGATCTCGCCGGAGCTGACCGACAGCGCGCGGATCGACGGGGCCGGGGACCTCCGGATTCTGTGGCAGATCATCATGCCGCTGTCGCGGGCCGTCATCGCGGTGATCACGTTGTTCTACGCCGTCGGGTACTGGAGCGCCTGGTTCAACGCGTCCCTGTATCTGAACGACCAGGACATGATGCCGCTGCAGAACGTCATGATCCAGCTCGTGCAGAAGCAGGAGGCTCCGGTCGGGCTGGGGCAGGCGATCAAGACGGGGCAGCTGTCGGGGCTGGCCGTGCAGATGGCGGTCATGGTGATGGCGTTGCTGCCGGTGGCTGTGCTGTCGCCGTTCGTCCAGCGGCATTTCAAGAAGGGCATGCTGACCGGTGCGGTGAAGGGCTGACCGGTCGCCATCCCGGAGGGGTGGTGCTGCGCGTCGGCGGCTGCGGGTTCGTTGTGGCTGGTCGCGCAGTTCCCCGCGCCCCTTAGGTGTCTCCACTCCCCCTCTTCTTCAGAGCGAGGCTTGTCATGCGTACGTCCAACCCGAGCCGTCGTGCCGTTCTTGCCGGGACCGCTGCCGCGGCCGCGCTCACCGCCCTTCCCGTCGGGCACACGCAAGCACACGCTGCTGAGGCCGCCGGCTCCTCCTACCGGTGGCGCAACGTCTTCATCGGGGGCACCGGGTTTGTCACCGGGGTGCTCTTCCATCCCTCCGTTCGTGGGCTCGCCTACGCCCGTACCGACATCGGTGGGGCCTACAGATGGGACAGCGGCGCCGCCGCCTGGATCCCGCTCACCGACCACCTGGGCTGGGACGACTGGAACCTCCTCGGTGTGGAGGCCATGGCCGTCGACCCCGCCCACCCGAACCGGGTCTATCTCGCGCTCGGCACCTACGCCCAGTCGTGGGCCGGTAATGGTGCCGTGCTCCGGTCCGACGACCGTGGTGCCACTTGGGCCCGAACCGACCTCACCGTGAAGCTCGGGGGCAACGAGGACGGGCGAGGGGCCGGCGAGCGGCTGCTCGTCGATCCGCGCGACAGTGACACCCTGTGGCTGGGGACCCGGCACGACGGGCTCCTCAAGTCCACCGACCGGGGTGCCACGTGGGCAGCCGCCACCGGCTTTCCCGGCGCTCCGAGCGCCTCCGGGCAGGGGGTCACCCTGCTCGTCGCCGCCGGGCGCACCCTCTACGCCGGCTGGGGGGACTCCGACGGGAGTGCCGCCAACTTTTTCCGCACCGCCGACGGGACGAAGTGGCAGGCCGTGCCCGGACAGCCTTCCGGTGCGGCCGCCAAGGTGCCGATCCGAGCCGCGTACGACCGCTTCACCCGGGAGCTGTACGTGACGTACGCCAACGCCCCCGGACCCAACGGGCAGTCCGACGGCAGCGTGCACAAGCTGTGCACCGCCAACGGGAAGTGGGCCGACGTGAGCCCGGTGAAGCCCGGCGGCACCACGGCTGGGGGCACCTCCCGCTCGAGCGAAGCCGAGAGTGGGGGAGGATCCGCCGACACCTTCGGGTACGGCGGGGTCGCCGTGGACGCGCGACGGCCCGGCACCCTCGTCGTCTCCACCAACAACCGGTGGGCCGCCGTCGACACCGTGTTCCGGTCCACCGACGGTGGTCGCCACTGGACGTCCCTCAAGGACTCCGCCGTCCTCGACGTGTCGGAGACCCCCTATCTCAAGTGGGGTGCGGACGCTCCCAAGTTCGGCTGGTGGATCCAGGCGCTCGCCCTCGACCCGTACGACTCCCGGCACGTCGTCTACGGCACCGGCGCCACTCTCTACGGCACCCGGGACCTGAAGCACTGGGCGCCGCAGATCCGGGGCATGGAGGAGACGTCCGTGCGCCAGCTGATCTCGCCCCCGGCCGGGGAGGCGCACCTGATCAGCGGGTCCGGGGACATCGGCGTGATGTACCACGAGCGGCTCACCGCCTCGCCCTCGCGCGGCATGGCCACGAACCCCGTGTTCGGATCGGCGACGGGACTCGCACAGGCCGCGCGGAAGCCGGCGTACGTCGTCCGCAGCGGGTGGGGCGACCACGGCAACGGTGCCTACTCGAACGACGGCGGACAGACCTGGGCGCCCTTCGAGGCCCAGCCCTCCCTCGCCAAGGACGCACCGGGGCCGATCGCCGTCAACGCCGACGGCAGCGTGCTGCTGTGGGTCTTCGTGCACTGGGACGGCACGAAGTACCCGGCCTACCGCTCCACGGACAACGGGGCCACCTGGACCGAGATCTCCTCCTTCCCGAAGGGTGCCACGCCGGTCGCGGACCCGGCCGACCCGACGCACTTCCACGCGTACGACACCGACACAGGAACGCTGTACGTCAGCACTGACAGTGGCCGCTCCTTCACCCAGGGTGCGACCGGCCTCCCCTCCGGGGACAGCCAGTTCGAGCTGGTCGCCGCGCCCGGGCGGTCCGGGGACCTCTGGCTGAGCGTGAAGGGGAACGGGCTCCACCGGTCCACCGACGGGGGCCTGAGCTTCGCCAAGGTCGCCGGCTGCTGGGCCTCGTACACCCTCGGCTTCGGCAAGGCCGCCGCCGGGGCCGACTACCCGGCGATCTACATGGTGGGCTCCACCGAGAGCATCACCGCCGTCCACCGGTCCGACGACGAGGCGAAGACCTGGGTGCGCATCAACGACGACCAGCACCAGTGGGGGTGGACCGGCGAGGTCATCACCGGGGACCCGCGGGTGTACGGGCGCGTCTACCTCGCCACCAACGGGCGCGGCATCCAGTACGGGGAGCCGGTCTGATGCCCGGCCTCGGCGATGTGACGCGCGGTCGCATCCTCTTCGGCGGCGACTACAACCCCGAGCAGTGGCCCGAGGAGACCTGGCACGAGGACGTCCGGCTCATGAAGGACGCCGGCGTCAACTCCGTCACCCTCGGCGTCTTCTCCTGGGCCACGCTCGAACCCCGGCCGGGGGAGCGGGACTTCGGCTGGCTCGACCGGCTGATGGACCTGATGCACGAGCACGGCATCGGCGTCGTCCTCGCCACCCCGACCTCCTCGCCCCCGCCCTGGCTGGGACATCTGCACCCCGACACCCTGCCCGTCGACCAGGACGGCCGCACCGAGTGGTGGGGCGGCCGACAGCACTTCTCGCACTCCAGCGCGGTCTACCGCCGGTACGCCGCCGCCATCACCGAGGACCTCGCCGCCCGCTACGGCAACCACCCGGCCCTCACCATGTGGCACATCAACAACGAGTACTGCACCTACGACTGGGGCCCCGAGGCCGCCGCCCGCTTCCGCCGCTGGCTCCAGGACAGATACGGCACGCTCGCGGAACTCAACGACGCCTGGGGCACCGCCTTCTGGAGCCAGGGCTACGGCGACTGGGCCGAGGTGCACACGCCCCGGCACGCCCACTACCTCAAGAACCCCGCGCAGGTCCTTGACTTCAAGCGGTTCACCTCCGACATGCTCCTGGAGTGCTACGTCGCCGAGCGGGACATCGTGCGCCGGCACACCCCGCACCTCCCGGTCACCTCCAACTTCATGCCGCTCTGGTCCGGGCAGGACGCCTGGCGGTGGGCCGAGGAGGAGGACGTCGTCTCCGTCGACCTCTACCCCGATCCGCGCGACCCCTTCGGCGCCCAGGCCGGCGCCCTCGTACAGGACATGACCCGTTCGCAGGCCCGCGGACCCTGGATGCTGATGGAGCAGGCCGCCGGACCGGTCAACTGGCGGGGCGTCAACCACCCCAAGCCGCGTGGCCTCAACCGCCTCTGGTCCCTCCAGGCCGTCGCCCGTGGCGCGGACGCCGTCTGCTACTTCCAGTGGCGGCAGTCGCGGCAGGGCGCGGAGAAGTTCCACTCCGGGATGGTCAGTCACGCGGGGGCGCGGGGGCGGACGTATCAGGAGGTCAAGCGGCTCGGCGCGGAACTCGCCCGGATCTCCGGAGAGGTGACGGGCAGTCACACCGCCAACGACATCGCCGTCCTGCACGACTGGCACTCCTGGTGGGCCGGCGCCCACGAGGGCCGCCTCTCCACCCAGGTCGACTACGCCCAGGTCCTCACCGCCTGGCACCGAGCCCTGTGGGAGGCCCACCTCGCCACCGACTTCGCCCACCCCGAGCACGACCTGAGCGCGTACAGGCTCGTCGTCGTCCCTCAGCTGTACTCCCTGAGCGACGCGGCGATCGACAACCTCATCGCGTACACGCGGCAGGGCGGCACCCTCGTCTCCGGTTTCCTCACCGGCATCACCGACGAGGACGACCGGGTGCGGCCCGGCGGTATGGACGGACGGCTGCGGGAGCTGTTCGGCATCCGCACCCTGCACGAGTGGTGGCCGCTGGACGCGGGGGAGGAGGTCGAGTGCGACGGGTTCCGCGGAACGCTGTGGTCGGAGGAGATCGAGAAGGACGAGGACGCGACCGCCGAGGCCGTGTTCAAGGGCGGCGAACTCGACGGGCTGCCGGCGGTGCTCCGCAAAGGACGGGCGCGGTACCTCGCGACGCTTCCCGAAGCTGACCGACTGCGCGCGCTCATCGCACAGTTCGCGTCCGAGGCGGACATCCGCCCGGTGCTCGACCGGCTCCCCGCAGGCGTCGAGGCCGTACGCCGCGGTGACCTGCTCTTCGTCCTCAACCACTCCCGCGAATCCGTGACCGTCGAGGTCCCCGGCACCCACCACGACCTGCTCACGGGGACCACTGTCGCGGACGAGTTGACCTTGGACCGGTACGGCGTGGCGGTGTTGCGTCCGTGAACGTGAACGCGAATGCGGACGCCGACACCGGCATCGTGCACGGCACCTGGGAGCCCCGTCCCGCCACCCGCTGGGAGGACGGCTTCCTGAGTGGGAACGGCCATCACGGCGCCCTCGTGTTCGGCGAACCGAACGACGAGCAGGTCGTCGTCACCCATCACACCCTCGTCCGTCCCAACGGCGCCGAACAGGCCCGCCCGCCCGAGCTCGCCGCCGGACTGCCCGCACTCCAGGACCGGTTGCTCGCCGGAGAGCCGGACGCCGCGGAGAGCTTCACGGACGGACGGGACCTCCAGTGGGTGCAGCCCTTCCACCCCGCCTTCCAGGTACGGCTGCGCCGAGCGAACGGCGGCGCGCGCGGACACAGACGTTGCGTCGACTTCGCCACCGGTGTCGTCCACAGCGCGTACGAGGGCTGGGACAGCCGGGTCTTCGTCTCCCGCGCCGACGACGTCATCGTCCAGCGGGTCCTGGCGGCCGAGCTCGACATCTCCCTGGACCACCGGCTCCCCGGCGCCCCGAAGGACCTCGGGGTGGGCCACGGCGCCGTCCTCACCCCCGACGGCGCCCTGCTCACCCTGCGCGCCCGCTACCCCGGCAGCGACCGCGCCTGCACCGGCGTCACCCTGGTCCTCGTCACGGGCGGCACCACCACCCTCACACCCCCCGGTCTGCGGATCGCCGGAGCCCAGTCCGTGCTGCTGCTGACCCGCGTACTGCGGCACACCGGCGAGCTCGACGTACTGGAGCAGGCACGCGCCCTCCGTGAACTCGCGGCGCACGAAGGGGACTCGTACACCCTCCTCCTCGACCGCCACACCGCTCTCCACCGCACCGCCTACGCACGCGTCACCCTCGACCTCGGCGCGGAGCCCGACGAACGCGCCCTGCCCGGCTCGGAGTTGCTCGACCGCACCGAGAGCCCCGCCCTCCTGGAACGCCTCTTCGCCGCCGGCCGCTACCACCTGCTCTCCGCCAGTGGCCTCTTCCCGCCCCGTCTGACCGGCCTGTGGACCGGCGACTGGGACACCGCCTGGTCGGGAGCGTTCACCAACGACGCCAACGTCAACCTCCAGACCGCGTCCGCGGCGGCCGCCGCGCTGCCCGAAGTCACCGAAGCCCTCGCCTCCCTGATCCATGGCCAGCTCGACGACTGGCGGGACAACGCCCGCGCCGTCTTCGGCGCCCGCGGGGTCGTCGCCCCGCCGCACAGCGACGGCGAGTCCGGGCTGACGTACCACTTCAGCCGCGAATACCCGCTGCACCTGTGGACGGCCGGCGCCGACTGGCTGCTCAAGCCGCTCGTCGACCACGACGAGACCCGCGGTGAGCGCGACCCGCGCACCGCCGCCGCGCTCGCCGAAGTCGCCCTGTTCTACGAGGACTTCCTCACCCGCACCGACACCGACGGGAACCTCGTCGTCGTCCCCTCCTACTCGCCCGAGAACCGGCCCGGCAACGGCAGTTGGGGCGCGATCAACGCGGCCATGGACCTCTCGGCCGCCCGGCACGCCCTGCACACGGCGGCCGACTACCACCCCGAGTCGGCAGAGCGCTGGCGAGCCCTCGCCGACCGGCTCCCGCCCCACCGGATCAACGACGACGGCGCCCTCGCCGAATGGGCCTGGCCCGGCCTCGACGACACCTACGACCACCGCCATCTCAGCCACCTCTACGGCGTCTGGCCGCTCGACGAGATCACCCCGTACGACGCCCCCGACCTCGCCGCGGCCGCGTACCGCGCGCTCGAACTCCGGGGCGCCGAGAACGACTCGGCCCACGGCCACCTCCACCACGCGCTCGTCGCCGCCCGGCTGCGCGACGGCGAACGGGTCGCGCACGCCCTCGGGCAGGTGCTCAAGGGCGACTTCTTCCACACCTCCCTGATGAGCGCGCACTACCCGAACCGCGACGTCTACAACGCGGACGCCGCACACACCCTCCCGGCCGTGCTCCTCGAGATGCTCGTGCAGTCCACGCCGGACCGGCTGGTCCTGCTGCCGGCTCTCCCGGCGGCGTACCCGTCAGGCCGACTCAAGGGCGTCCGCACCCGGTTCGGCGCGGAGCTCGACCTCAGCTGGTCCCCGCAAGAAGCCACCGCGGTGCTACGCCCCACCCGTACCCACCGCATCGAGATCCGGACTTCCACCGGCGCGCGGCCGCTCGACCTCGTCGCCGGAGAAGACCACGTCCTCCCGCTTGGGGCGTGGTAACCACCCCCGCATTTCCCCCCACCCATGGAAAGGGACACCATGGCAAAGAGCACACTGCGCAAGATCACCATGGCGATTCTGGCCCCGGCGATGGCCCTCGGCGCCACCGTCGGCCTCGCCTCCGCCCCCGCCTCGGCCGCCGTCTGGAACTCCTGCGACCAGTGGGGCAACACCAGCCTGAACGGCTACACGCTCTACAACAACATCTGGGGCTCCGGCGCCGGCAGCCAGTGCATCTGGGCCAACTCCGGCACCAACTGGGGCGTCTGGGCCGATCACCCCAACACCGGCGGCATCAAGTCCTACCCCAACTCCAAGAAGGTGATCAACAAGACGATCACCTCCCTCGGCTCGCTCTCCAGCAGCTACAACGTCACGGTCCCGTCGTCCGGCGCGTACAACACGTCGTACGACATCTGGGACACGGACTACGACTACGAGATCATGCTCTGGGTCAACTACAACGGAGCCGTCGGCCCGTTGGGCACCTCGCAGGGCAACGTCACCCTCGGCGGCCACACCTGGACCGTCTACAAGGGCAGCAACGGCGCCAACGAGGTCTTCTCGTTCCTGCGCACCTCCGACTCCACCTCCGGCACCGTCAACGTCCTGCCGATCCTGAAGTGGATCAAGGACACCAAGGGCTGGTTCGGCAACGAGACCATCGGTGACGTGCAGTTCGGCTACGAGATCACGTCCTCGTCCGGCGGGCTGAACTTCACGACCAACAACATGACGGTCAGCAGCAGTTGACCGGGCGGGGTGGGGTATTGCATGGGGCCCGTGCAATACCCCACCCCCCTCGTCGGCACCCACCCGCTGACACGCGTGTGCGGCCGGTCCCTCCCCTATGGGGACCGGCCGCACCGGCGCGTCTACTCCGCTACGGGCAGGCGCGCCCCGTCCCGCAGGAACAGCGGGATACGGTCCAGCGGGGCGTCGACCGTCACGGTCGTGCCGCCCTCGTACGTCTCACCGGTCCACGCGTCCGTCCAGGTCGCGCCCGCCGGGAGATAGGTCGTGCGGGCCGTCGCGCCCGCCGTCAGCACCGGAGCCACCAGCAGCTCGCCGCCGAAGAGATACGCGTCGTCGACGGACCAGGTCGCGTGGTCCTCGGGGAACTCCAGGAACAGCGGCCGCATGGGCGGCAGGCCTTCCTCATGGGCTTCCCGCATGACCTGGAGGACATACGGCTTCAGACGCTCGCGCAGCCGCAGATACCGCTCCAGGATGGCGCCGGCCTCCTCGCCGTACGACCACACCTCGTTCGGACCGCCGGTCATCTCCGGGCCCAGCGGCATGCCCGGGTCGCGGAAGCCGTGCAGGCGCATCAGCGGCGACAGGGCGCCGAACTGGAACCAGCGGACCATGACCTCGCGGTACGCCTCGTCGTCCGGATCGCCGCCGTGGAAGCCGCCGATGTCGGTGTTCCACCAAGGGATGCCGGAGAGCGCGGTGTTGAGGCCGGCCGCGATCTGGCGGCGCAGGGTCGGGAAGTCGGTGCCGATGTCGCCGGACCACAGGGCGGCGCCGTAGCGCTGACTGCCCGCCCACGCCGAGCGGTTGAGGGTGATGACCTCCTCGCCCTCGGCCGTCAGGCCCTCGTGGAAGGTGCGGGCGTTCTCCGCCGGGTAACTGTTGCCGACCTCCAGGCCCGGGCCCGCCCAGTAGCGCAGGTTCTCCGAGAAGCCCGGCTTCAGCTCCGGCTCGCAGGCGTCCAGCCAGAAGGCCGTGATGCCGTACGGGATCAGGTAGTTGTCGCGGACGCGCGACCACATGAAGTCGCGGGCCTCGGGGTTCGTGGCGTCGTAGAACGCGACCTGGACCGTGGAGGCGACCTCCTTGTCCGGCCAGTCGGCGTGCGCCATCGGCCCGTACTGGGTGCCGATGAAGTAGCCGCGCTGCTCCATGAGCTGGTGGTTCTCGCTCAGCGGAGACACCGACGGCCAGACGGAGACGACGAGTTTGATGCCGAGCTCCTCCAGCTCCCGCACCATGGCGCCCGGGTCGGGCCACTCGCTCAGGTCGAACTTCCAGTCGCCCAGGTGGGTCCAGTGGAAGAAGTCGCAGACGATCGCGGAGATGGGCAGGCCACGGCGCTTGTACTCCCGCGCCACGGCCAGGAGTTCGTCCTGGGTGCGGTAGCGCAGCTTGCACTGCCAGAAGCCCGCCGCCCACTCCGGCATCATCGGGGTGCGGCCCGTCACCGCGGAGTAGCGGCGCTGACCGTCGGCCGGGGCGCCCGCCGTGATCCAGTAGTCGATCTGACGGGCCGAGTCGGCGACCCAGCGGGTGCCGTTGTGCGCGAGCTCGACCCGGCCGATCGCCGGGTTGTTCCACAGCAGGGTGTAGCCGCGGCTGGAGCTCAGCACCGGGATGCCGACCTCGGCGTTGCGCTGCACCAGGTCGAGGACCAGGCCCTTCTGGTCGAGCCTGCCGTGCTGATGCTGGCCGAGGCCGTACAGCTTCTCGTCGTCGTACGCGGCGAAGCGCTGCTCCAGCCGGTGGTGGCCGTTGCCGACGGCGGTGTAGAGGCGGGAGCCGGGCCACCAGAAGTGGGCGCGGGCCTCGGCGAGAAGCTCGGCGGAGTCCTCGGTGCGAAGGAAGCGGACCAGGCCCTCGGCGTCGACCTCCACGGTGAGCGTGCCCACCGTCAACTGGCCCCGGCCGCCCTCGATCTTGATCGTGGACGAGGTGGCGGGCGGGCTCTCCAGCAACGCACCCGGCAGCCCCTCGAGGATCGGACCACCGAGCCGCGACCGGACCCGGACCGCGTCCGGACCCCACGGCTCGATGCGGAGCGTCTCCTGGCGGCCGCTCCACTCCAGGCCACCGTCCCGCTCACGGAACGTGCCGATGGTGGGAGACGACTGCGCGAGACTGACAGCGCCCTGCTGGGGCTGATTTTCGGCAGGCTGAGTCACGAGGGGTGCTCCTGGAGGCGAGTGGAGACAGGTGGTGCCCCAGCGGGGCTGCTCGGGCTGCTCGGTGCGGAGGAACAGAGAGGTTCGTCAAAGCGCCGACGGCGCGGGTCCCGTGCTCGCGCGGACGGTCAACTCGGGTGCGATGAGCACGACTTCGTCCTTGCCACGGCCTTCCAGCTTGGCCACCAGACGTTCCACGGCGTGCCGGCCCATGTCCTGTGCGGGGATGGCGACCGAGGTGAGCCGTACCGAGGCCTGGGTGGCGACCTGGTCGGGGCAGACCGCGACGACGGACACGTCCTCGGGCACGGCACGGCCCTGCTGGCGCAGCAGGGCGAGCAGCGGCTCGACGGCCGACTCGTTCTGCACGACGAAGCCCGTGGTGCCCGGACGCTCGTCGAGGATGCGGGCGAGCGTCACGGCCATCGCGTCGTAGCCGCCCTCGCAGGGCCGGTGCAGCAGGCGCACACCCAACTCCTGGGCCCGGGTGCGGAGTCCGTCCAGGGTGCGCTCGGCGAAGCCGGTGTGCCGTTCGTACACTGCCGGGGCCTCGCCGATGACAGCGATGTCGCGGTGGCCGAGCATCGCGAGGTGCTCGACGCACAGGGCGCCGGTGGCCCGGAAGTCGAGGTCGACGCAGGTCAGTCCCGAGGTGTCGGCGGGCAGGCCGATGAGGACGGAGGGCTGGTCGGTGCCGCGCAGCAACGGCAGCCGCTCGTCGTCGAGTTCGACGTCCATCAGGATCATCGCGTCGGCGAGCCCGCTGCCGGTGACGCGGCGTACGGCGTCGGGGCCCTCCTCGCCGGTGAGCAGCAGGACGTCGTAGCCGTGCAGCCGGGCCGTGGTGGCCACCGCGATGGCGATCTCCATCATCACCGGCACGTACATGTCGGTGCGCAACGGGACCATCAGCGCGATGATGTTGGACCTGCTGCTGGCCAGGGCGCGGGCGCCCGCGTTGGGGTGGTAGCCCAGCTCGCGGATGCTCTGCTCCACCCGGTGCCGGGTGGCCCCGGAGATGGACCGCTTGCCGCTGAGGACATAGCTCACCGTGCTCGCCGAGACTCCGGCGTGCTGGGCGACCTCGGCGAGGGTGACCATCCAGCTCTCCAAGCTTTGTGAAGCGCTTCGACAGTGCGCAGTACGAACAAGGGCGGGTGAGGGTGGTTCGACAGTAGCTCCACCAGGGGTGGGTGTCCATAGGCTGTCGAAGCGCTTCGACATCGAGTTGGTACAGGCTCCCCTTCGGGCCTCCCGGCGGCTCTTCCGGGGTGTGGGGTTCCTCCCTACCATGGCCGATCGCGGGGGGCCACGGAACGGAATCGGGGGACCCCGGCCGGCGGATCGGCCTGGGGGGCGGCCCACGTCACCCTCCACGGCAACCTTTGACGCCCCGGCGCCCACTGAAGGGACGTAAGCGATCACCCCCTTCGTGAGGACCCGCCCCATGCCGCACCGCCGCCCCCGCTTCTCCAAGAAGGCGAAGACTCTCGTCTCCGGCACGGTCGCGCTCGCCGCGGCCGTCGGCGTGACCGTCGCGCAGGCGGACGAGTCCAGCAAGAAGTGCACGGACTTCGACACCATCACGCTCGGCAAGTACTACGTGAACAACAACGTCTGGAACCGGGAGAAGGCCACCGGCACCCAGTGCGTGTGGGACGACTCCCGCTCGGGATCGACCATTTCGTGGGGCACGGACTACAGCCTGGCCAACAGCGGCACCGGCAAGGACTACGACGTGAAGTCCTACGCGTCCAGCGTCCTCGGCTGGCACTGGGGCTGGAAGGTCGACAAGTCCGCCACCGGTCTGCCGATCCGCGTCGGCGACCGCAAGCCGGTGAAGACCAGCTGGGAGTTCACCGTCAGCGCGAACCCCGGCGTCATGAACGTCGCCTACGACCTGTGGCTGCACGACAAGAACACCGCGGACTGGCAGGACCAGCCCACCGACGAGGTCATGATCTGGCTCAACCGGCAGGGCGGCGCCGGACCCCTCGGCAGCAAGTACGGATCCGTCAGCCTCGGCGGCGCCATGTGGGACATCTACCAGGGCGACATCGGCTGGAAGGTGTACTCCTTCGTCCGCCGCACCAACACCACCAAGGCCACGCTCAACCTGGACGACTTCACCCAGGCCCTCGTTCGGCGCAAGCTCCTCGGCAACGACAAGTACGTCTCCGGCATCGAGTCCGGGACCGAGGTCTTCAAGGGCACCGGACGCCTTGACACCAAGGCGTACTCCGTAAGCATCGGCTGAACGGCCGCGTCCCAGGGGTGGTGGGCACGCTCGGTATCGGGTACATACGATCGAGTAGCACCGATCGGTAACCATGATCCCGATTCGCGGTGAGGTGGCCCTCATGTCCGCACCACAGCAGAAGCCCGTCGTGACCGAACGTGAGGCCCGTCAGGTGGCCGAAGCGGCCCGGGAACAGGACTGGCGCAAGCCCAGCTTCGCCAAGGAACTGTTCCTCGGCCGCTTCCGGCTCGACCTCATCCACCCTCACCCCATGCCGCCCGACGAGGACGCCCGGCGCGGCGAGGAGTTCCTCGCCAGGCTCCGCGACTTCTGCGAGAGCAAGGTGGACGGCGCCCTCGTCGAGCGCGAGGCCCGGATCCCCGACGAGGTCATCGCCGGCCTCAAGGAGCTCGGCGCCCTCGGCATGAAGATCGACACCAAGTACGGCGGTCTCGGCCTCACCCAGGTGTACTACAACAAGGCCCTGGCCCTCGCGGGCTCCGCCTGTCCCGCGATCGGCGTACTCCTGTCCGCCCACCAGTCGATCGGCGTCCCCCAGCCGCTGAAGCTGTTCGGCACCCAGGAGCAGAAGGAGACCTTCCTGCCCCGGTGCGCCCGCACCGACATCAGCGCCTTCCTCCTCACCGAGCCGGACGTCGGCTCCGACCCGGCCCGGCTCGCCACGAGCGCGGTGCCCGACGGGGACGAGTACGTCCTCGACGGGGTGAAGCTGTGGACCACCAACGGTGTGGTCGCCGACCTGCTGGTCGTGATGGCCCGGGTCCCCAAGAGCGAGGGCCACAAGGGCGGCATCACCGCCTTCGTCGTCGAGAGCGACTCGCCCGGCATCACCGTCGAGAACCGCAACGCCTTCATGGGCCTGCGCGGCATCGAGAACGGCGTCACCCGCTTCCACCAGGTCCGGGTCCCGGCGGCGAACCGCATCGGTCCGGAGGGCGCCGGCCTCAAGATCGCGCTGACCACCCTCAACACCGGCCGCCTCTCGCTCCCCGCGTCCTGTGTCGCCGCCGGCAAGTGGTGCCTGAAGATCGCCCGCGAATGGTCCGCGGCCCGCGAGCAGTGGGGCAAGCCGATCGCCGACCACGAGGCCGTGGGCGCGAAGATCAGCTTCATCGCGGCGACGACCTTCGCGCTCGAGGCCGTACTGGACCTTTCCAGCCAGATGGCCGACGAGGACCGGAACGACATCCGCATCGAGGGCGCCCTGGCCAAGCTCTTCTCCTCCGAGATGGCGTGGCTCATGGCCGACGAACTGGTCCAGATCCGCGGCGGCCGCGGCTTCGAGACGGCGGCCTCCCTGGCGGCCCGCGGCGAACGCGCGGTCCCGGCCGAGCAGGTCCTGCGCGACCTCCGCATCAACCGCATCTTCGAGGGCTCGACGGAGATCATGCACCTCCTCATCGCCCGCGAGGCGGTCGACGCCCACCTCTCCGTCGCCGGCGACCTGATCGACCCGGAGAAGTCCCTGTCGGACAAGGCGAAAGCAGGCGCGCAGGCAGGTGCCTTCTACGCCAAGTGGCTGCCGAAACTGGTGGCAGGCCAGGGCCAACTCCCGTACTCGTACAACGAATTCAAACGCGAGGTCGACCTCTCGGTCCATCTCCGCTACGTCGAACGCACCGCCCGCAAACTCGCCCGCTCCACCTTCTACGCCATGTCCCGCTGGCAGGGCCGCATGGAGACCAAGCAGGGCTTCCTCGGCCGGATCGTCGACATCGGCGCGGAACTCTTCGCGATGAGCGCGGTCTGCGTACGCGCCGAACTCCTGCGCACCACCGAGGACCACGGCCGCGAGGCCTACCAACTCGCCGACGCCTTCTGCCGGCAGTCCCGCATCCGCGTCGAGGAACTCTTCGGCCGCCTGTGGACCAACACCGACGACCTGGACCGCAAGGTCGTCAAGGGCGTCATGTCCGGCACCTACGCATGGCTGGAGGAGGGCATCGTCGACCCGTCGGGCGAGGGCCCGTGGATCGCGGACGTCACACCGGGCGCCTCGGAGAAGGGGAACGTCCACCGCCCGATCCGCTGACCGGCCCATGACAGCGCGTCCCCCGGAGAACCTCCTTTGAGGGATGCGCTGTCCTCACACACCGTCCTTACGGCAACAATGGGGGGATGAGCGACAGTCCAGCCCCTCGAGGGCACGGGCCGGAAGCCCCGTCTGCCCCGCGACGCCATGCACGCACTCTCGCCGCACCGGGCGCTGACCCAAGTACATCCAGTACGAGGGTCAGCGCCCGGCACCCCGAGAGCACGCACCTGACGTCGCAAGGCCCCGCCCTACGGGCGGACGACGGGGCTTCCGGCCCGCGCCCTCGCCGACCCGCACCTCGTCTACGACCCCGTGCCGGGCGACGGCCCCAAGGACGTGGTGATCCTCGGCTCCACCGGGTCGATCGGGACCCAGGCCATCGACCTCGTCCTGCGCAACCCGGACCGCTTCCGCGTCACCGCGCTCTCCGCCAACGGCGGCCGGGTCGCCCTCCTCGCCGAGCAGGCGCACCGGCTCGGGGTGCGGGCCGTCGCGGTCGCCCGCGAGGACGCCGTACCGCAGCTGCGCGAGGCGCTGACGAGCCGCTACGGCACAGGCGAGCCGCTCCCCGAGATCCTCGCCGGACCGGACGCGGCCACCCAGGTCGCCGCCTCCGAGAGCCACACCGTGCTGAACGGCATCACGGGTTCCATCGGCCTCGCCCCGACCCTCGCCGCCCTGGAGGCGGGCCGCACCCTCGCGCTCGCCAACAAGGAGTCGCTCATCGTCGGCGGCCCGCTGGTCAAGGCCCTCGCCAAGCCCGGGCAGATCATCCCCGTCGACTCCGAGCACGCGGCGCTCTTCCAGGCGCTGGCGTCCGGGACGAGGGCCGACGTAAGGAAGCTGGTCGTGACCGCCTCCGGCGGCCCCTTCCGCGGCCGTACCAAAGCCGACCTCGCCCGGGTGACCGTCGAGGACGCCCTCGCCCACCCCACCTGGGCCATGGGCCCGGTGATCACGATCAACTCCGCGACCCTCGTCAACAAGGGTCTGGAAGTCATCGAGGCACACCTCCTCTACGACATTCCCTTCGACCGCATTGAGGTGGTCGTGCATCCCCAGTCGTATGTCCACTCGATGGTTGAGTTCACGGACGGATCGACAATCGCCCAGGCGACGCCCCCCGACATGCGCGGGCCCATCGCCATCGGCCTCGGCTGGCCCGAACGCGTCCCCGACGCGGCCCCCGCGTTCGACTGGAGCAAGGCGTCGACGTGGGAGTTCTTCCCGCTCGACAACGACGCGTTTCCTTCGGTCAACCTTGCGAGGCACGTGGGGGAGCTCGCGGGCACGGCCCCCGCAGTGTTCAATGCCGCCAACGAGGAGTGCGTGGAGGCCTTCCGGGCCGGCGCGCTGCCGTTCAACGGGATCATGGAGACCGTGACGCGCGTGGTGGACGAACACGGCACGCCGGTCACGGGAACCTCACTCACCGTGTCGGACGTCCTCGAAGCGGAGACCTGGGCGCGCACCCGGGCCCGGGAACTGGCAGCACAGACGGCGGAGGCCCGTGCATGACGACCCTGATGTTCATCCTCGGCATAGCGGTCTTCGCGCTCGGCCTGCTGGTCTCGATCGCGTGGCACGAGCTGGGGCACCTGTCCACGGCCAAGCTCTTCGGCATCCGGGTGCCGCAGTACATGGTCGGCTTCGGCCCGACCATCTGGTCGAGGAACAAGGGTGAGACCGAGTACGGGGTCAAGGCCATCCCGTTCGGCGGCTACATCCGCATGATCGGCATGTTCCCGCCGGGCGCCGACGGCAAGCTGGAGGCCCGCTCCACCTCGCCCTGGCGCGGCATGATCGAGGACGCCCGCTCGGCCGCGTACGAGGAGCTCAAGCCGGGTGACGAGAACCGGATGTTCTACACCCGCAAGCCCTGGAAACGCGTCATCGTGATGTTCGCGGGCCCCTTCATGAACCTCATCCTCGCGATCGCCCTCTTCCTGACGGTCCTGATGGGCTTCGGCATCCAGCAGCAGACGACCGACGTCGCCTCGGTCTCCCCGTGCGTGATCTCCCAGAGCGAGAACCGCGACACGTGCAAGAAGACCGACGCGGCCTCCCCGGCCGCGGCGGCGGGCATGAAGAAGGGCGACAAGATCGTCTCCTTCGCCGGCGTGCAGACCGACGACTGGAACACCCTCTCCGACCTCATCCGCGACAGCGCCGGCAAGACCGTGGCGATCGTCGTCGACCGGGACGGCAAGGAGGTCCCCCTCCAGGCGAAGATCGCCACCAACCTCGTCGCGAAGAAGGACTCCAACGGCGCCTACGTCGAGGGCGAGTACGTCAAGGCGGGCTTCCTCGGCTTCAGCGCCGCCACCGGCGTCGTCAAGCAGGACTTCGGCGACTCGGTGGTCTGGATGACGGACCGCGTGGGCGACGCGGTGGACTCCCTCGCCGCCCTGCCCTCCAAGATCCCGGCCCTGTGGGACGCCGCCTTCGGTGACGGCCAGCGCGAGCCGGACTCCCCGATGGGTGTGGTCGGCGCGGCCCGGGTGGGCGGCGAGATCGCGACACTGGACATCCCGGCCTCGCAGCAGCTGGCTATGTTCGTGATGCTGCTCGCCGGCTTCAACCTCTCCCTCTTCCTCTTCAACATGCTCCCGCTGCTGCCCCTCGACGGCGGCCATATCGCGGGCGCCCTGTGGGAGTCGCTGAGGCGAAACGTCGCGAAGGTCCTGCGCCGCCCGGACCCGGGCCCGTTCGACGTGGCGAAGCTGATGCCGGTGGCTTATGTCGTGGCGGGGATCTTTATTTGCTTTACCGTTCTCGTCTTGATCGCCGATGTCGTTAATCCGGTCCGCATCAGCTGAGAAGCACTCATTTTCTGTCATCGCGGCAGTTATCGCGCCCTTCACTTGTGTAACTCTCACGGGTGAAGGGCGCGAATTATTCGTACGACGCGAATGCGACCCTCGTACGTTCTTGCTGTTCATGGGTGACCCCAGCGGTGCGCCAACACCCTGGGGTCTGGCCAGTCTGAAAGGGACTGACATGCAGCAAGGTACTGCGCTGTGCGCAGAAGACAAGGGCAGGAACTCCGAGGCCCCCGCTGTCGCCGCGTACATGCGGGTCTCGACAGCGGAGCAGAAACGAAAGTATGGAATTCCGGCTCAGGCCGATGCCATTCGGGCATTCTTGGAGCAGCGGCCGAACTGGCACCTCGCGGGATCCTGGGAAGACCTCGGTGAATCGGGTTCGACGGCTTCGAGGCCTGGACTCAATGAGCTGCTCGTGGGAATCGCCGCAGGCCGGGTGAATCTCGTTCTCGTTCATCGTCTTGACCGTCTGGCGCGGACGGAAGCTGCTATCTGGCGTTGTATCTGGCAAATCGAGGATGCCGGGGCGCGGGTCGAGTGCTGCACCGATCCTCTGGGCGAGTCGGGCGTTGAAAGGTGGCTCACTGTCGACCGGCTGGCACAGGCGGTGGAGGCGGACTACGGCCGTATCGTCGCCCGCACGCAGTTGGGTCGGCAGCTCAAGGCGGTCGACGGGGGCTGGCCGGGCGGTCCGGCGCCCTACGGTTACCGGATCAGTGGGAAGGGCGCCTTCGGATCGATTCTCGAGATCGACCCGACTGAGGCCGCCGTGGTGAGGCTCCTGGCGGACCTGGTGATCGAGGGTGGCCGCTCCGTCGCGGACATTGCCGAGGAGCTGAACCGACGTGGGTTTCTCACCCGCAGCGGAAAGCGTTGGACGGCGTCGAACCTCCACAGGCGACTCAAGAGCGCGGCGTTTCTCGGAGAGGCCGCCTTCCGCCGCTCCGATCAGCAGTGGGGCGGCCATTGCACGAGGCTCGATGGCGACGGGCGGCCTGTGTACGGCGAGAGCGTGGTGATCCCACTGCCTGCGATCCTCCCGGCGGACCGGTCCCGTGCCTTTCAGCAGGCGCTGGCCGAGCTGGCCCGGCCACGCAGGATTCCCTTGGGGGAGTACCCGCTCACCGGGCGCATCCAAGGGCCGTGCGGGCGGCCCTACGTCGGGTGCTTCCGCAGCAACGACGGGGTGCGGACGTACCGCTGTTCGGGATGGCAGGAAGCCGTCTCATGCGGCTGTATGTCTCTGCGTGCTGATCACGTCGAGGAACAGGTGATGCGGCACGTCAATGCTCTGCTGGCCGCTATGCCACGCCACCCTCGGCCGATGTCGTCGACGTCCTCCGAGGCGAGGACTCAGTTGAGCCGGCACCTTGAGCGGGTGAGATCACTGAAGGGCCTCGTCGCGCAGTGCGCGGAGGAACTGGAGGGATTGCAGGGCCAAACGCGGCAGAGTCGTGTTGTCGCGGCCGCGATGCGGCAGCTCGAATCGGAGAGGGAGATCTTCGAGCGGATCCTGGGCCATGCCCGGGACTGGCTGACGGAGCTGGAGGGTCGAGCCCACAAGGAGGCCCGGCTTGTCGATGTTCTGGGCACGGCGGCTCCGGACATCCGGGCTCTGTCGCACTACGACCAGCGTTGTCTGGTCGAGGAGCTGAGGGTGCGGGTCCGCATCGTGGATTCCGGGTTTCGGTACCGCGAGGGGACGAAGTGCTTGACCATTCAGTGGCACGAGCAGACGGGGGTGCTTGTGCCTCCCGACCCGTCCGACAGCCAGTGGGCTCGCATCGAGGAACTGCTCCGTTCCAGGTATGGAGCGCACCACTTTCGGTCGCCGTTGGACCTGCGGGCAGCTTTGGTGGGGATGCTGCACCGTCTGCGTACAGGAATCCTGTGGCGTGATCTTCCTGCGCGCTTCGGTGCTCCGGGGAAGGTGCGCCCCCGGCAGCGAGCCTGGCTGGCGGACGGCGTGTGGGCGGAGATCGTGGGGCTCCTGAACGGGGAAGGTGGGGGCACTCCTGTGTTGGGCTGTGAGACCGCTCCGGACTTGAGCATCCAGAGCGATCCGGGCTCGATCAACCTGGTGAGAATCTCCTAGTCATCCGGAGTTCATGGCGGCCCGGCACCGTGTGTGCCGGGCCGTCCTCGTTCGTGTGGGTCGACCGGTGATGGGGGTCCCCCCGCCGAGTGCATTCGAGGTGGGGAAGTGCTCGGGCCAGCGCTCGTGCCGTAATCTCGAAGCCTGGAGCCCACTGTTCCGTTGGCGCCGGACCTTGATCCACGACTTGGGGTTGCACAGCAGATGACTGCGATTTCTCTCGGCATGCCGTCCGTTCCGACCAGGGTTGCCGAGCGCCGGAAGAGCCGGCAGATCCAGGTCGGCACCGTGGCGGTGGGCGGAGACGCCCCGGTCTCGGTGCAGTCCATGACCACGACCCGTACGTCGGACATCGGCGCGACCCTCCAGCAGATCGCCGAGCTGACGGCCTCCGGCTGCCAGATCGTCCGCGTGGCCTGCCCCACGCAGGACGACGCCGACGCGCTCGCGACCATCGCCCGCAAGTCCCAGCTCCCGGTCATCGCGGACATCCACTTCCAGCCGAAGTACGTCTTCTCGGCCATCGAGGCCGGCTGCGCCGCGGTCCGGGTGAACCCCGGCAACATCAAGCAGTTCGACGACAAGGTCAAGGAGATCGCCAAGGCGGCGAAGGACCACGGCACCCCGATCCGCATCGGCGTGAACGCGGGCTCCCTGGACCGCCGCCTCCTCCAGAAGTACGGCAAGGCGACCCCCGAGGCCCTGGTCGAGTCGGCGCTGTGGGAGGCGTCCCTCTTCGAGGAGCACGACTTCCGGGACATCAAGATCTCGGTGAAGCACAACGACCCGGTCGTGATGATCGAGGCGTACAAGCAGCTCGCCGCCCAGTGCGACTACCCCCTCCACCTCGGCGTCACCGAGGCGGGCCCGGCGTTCCAGGGCACGATCAAGTCGGCGGTGGCGTTCGGCGCGCTGCTGTCCCAGGGCATCGGCGACACCATCCGCGTGTCGTTGAGCGCCCCTCCGGTCGAGGAGGTCAAGGTCGGCAACCAGATCCTGGAGTCCCTGAACCTCAAGCAGCGCGGCCTGGAGATCGTCTCCTGCCCGTCCTGCGGCCGTGCCCAGGTCGACGTCTACAAGCTGGCCGAAGAGGTCACGGCAGGCCTCACCGGCATGGAGGTCCCGCTGCGCGTCGCCGTCATGGGCTGTGTGGTGAACGGCCCCGGCGAGGCCCGGGAGGCCGACCTCGGCGTCGCCTCCGGCAACGGCAAGGGCCAGATCTTCGTCAAGGGCGAGGTCATCAAGACCGTCCCCGAGTCCAAGATCGTGGAGACCCTCATCGAGGAAGCCATGAAGCTGGCCGAGCAGATGGAGGCGGACGGCGTCGCATCGGGCGAGCCGTCGGTGGCGGTCGCGGGCTGACGGGTACTCGTCCCGGGGTGGGGCCGCAGGCCCCTCCAGGGGCGCGGGGAACTGCGCGACCACTCCACACGACCCGCAGCCGCCCCCGCACCGCAGCCCCCGAGCTCACAGGCGCCCGGCACCCCCGACGCCCCGCACCTGAAAACAACGGCACCCTCCACTGGGCGGCATGGCTCAGCTTCCGCAGGTACAGTGCGGAGATCAGCAGTCCCCAGTGTGAGGCCCCGCCCGTGTTGACCCAGACGACCTCCCGGGTCCTCGAACCGAGCGACCTGGACGCCGCGCTCGCCGTCCTCGACCGCGACCCGGTCGCGAACGCCTTCGTGACATCCCGCATACAGGTCGCCGGCCTCGACCCCTGGCGGCTCGGCGGCGAGATGTGGGGCTGGTACGAGGACGGCATGCTGACGTCCCTCTGCTACGCCGGCGCCAACCTGGTCCCCATCTGCGCCACCCCCCGAGCCGTCCGCGCCTTCGCCGACCGCGCCCGCAGGGCGGGCCGCCGCTGCTCCTCGATCGTCGGCCCGGCCGAACCCACCGCCGAACTCTGGCGCCTTCTCGAACCCAGCTGGGGCCCGGCCCGCGACGTCCGCCCGCGCCAGCCCCTCATGGTCACCGACCGCATGCCCACCGACATAGCCCCGGATCCCCACGTCCGCCGCGTGCGCAAGGACGAGATGGAGACGATCATGCCAGCGTGCGTGGCAATGTTCACCGAGGAGGTCGGCGTCTCCCCGCTGGCCGGCGACGGCGGCCTCCTCTACCAGGCGAGGGTCGCCGAACTCGTCGGTGCCGGCCGCTCGTTCGCCCGTATCGACGCCGACGGCAAGGTCGTCTTCAAGGCCGAGATCGGCGCGGCCACGACCCGGGCCTGCCAGATCCAGGGTGTGTGGGTGGCCCCCGAGTACCGGGGGAGGGGCCTGGCGGCCCCGGGCATGGCGGCGGTCCTGCGGTACGCGCTGGCGGACGTGGCCCCGGTGGTCAGTCTCTACGTCAACGACTTCAACACGTCGGCGAGAAGGACGTACCGGAGGGTGGGCTTCCAGGAGGTAGGCGCCTTCATGAGCGTCCTGTTCTGACAAGCCTTTTCTGGCAAATGCCCTTAGTGCAACGGCCGTAGGGGCGCGGGGAACTGCGCGACCAGCCACAACGAACCCGTACTCAGCCAACAACGCGCGCCCCCTATACGATCCCCACATGCGCTTCCCCGGTCACGGACACCGCCGCCAACCCGACGACATCGTGATCGGCCCTCTCGACCTCTCCACCCACGTCGACGAAGCCCTGGCCGTCCAAGCGGTAGCGTTCGGTCTCGGCGCCGACGAGGTGGCGGTCCGCCGCCAGATCGTCCTCCGCCACATGACCTACCCCGGCGCCCATGCCCTCGGCGCCACCTCGGCGGAGCGTCTCGTGGGCTTCGTCTACGGCATGCCCAACGACCGCACCCACTGGTGGTCCACGGTCGTGGAGCCCTATCTCCGCGCCCAGGGCCACGACAACTGGCTGGACGACTCCTTCGTGATCACGGAACTCCACGTCCACCCGCGCTACCAGAACCGCGGTGTGGGCCGTTCCCTGATCACCACCATCACGGACGGCGCCCGCGAACCCCGCTCGATCCTCTCCGCGATCGACACCGACAGCCCGGCCCGCGGCCTCTACCACTCCCTCGGCTACCAGGACCTGGCCCGCCAGGTCCTGTTCCCCAGCGCCCCGAAGCCGTACGCCGTGATGGGCGCCCCCCTCCCCTTGCGCCGCCGTTAGGGCCTGTCCGGCGGATCATGCCGGCGTCGCGGGGTCTGGCACGCACATCTGCCGCGTTGTCGTCACTCGCCGACTCCCCCACTCTCGGCTTCGCTCGAGCGGGGGGACCCCCATCGCGTCGACTCCCTCCTCCGCCTTGCAGCTGCACGCACCAGACCCCGCTCACCCGCGTCGACAAGTGCCGTTGCTTGCAGCCGGCCTGATCCGCCGGACAGGCCCTAACCGATTTCCGCCACAACCGGCCCCCCGGCTAACCTCCTAGCCATCACCCTTATCCGGCAGGAGTACGAGAACCATGGCCAACGCACCGGTCCAGCGCATGTCCCAGTTGATGGCGAAGACGCTGCGCGACGACCCGGCGGACGCCGAGGTCCTCAGCCACAAGCTCCTCGTCCGCGCCGGCTACGTCCGCCGCACCGCGGCCGGCATCTGGAGCTGGCTGCCCCTCGGTATGCGGGTCCTGCGCAATGTGGAACGGATCGTCCGTGAGGAGATGGACGCGATCGGCGCCCAGGAGGTGCTGCTCCCCGCCATCCTGCCGCGTGAGCCCTACGAGGCGACCGGCCGCTGGGAGGAGTACGGCCCCGAGCTGTTCCGCCTCCAGGACCGCAAGGGCGGCGACTACCTCCTCGGCCCGACCCACGAGGAGATCTTCACCCTGCTGGTGAAGGACCAGGCGTCCTCCTACAAGGACCTGCCGGTCATCCTCTACCAGATCCAGAACAAGTACCGGGACGAGGCCCGCCCGCGGGCCGGCGTGCTGCGCGGCCGCGAGTTCCTCATGAAGGACTCGTACTCCTTCGACACCGAGGACGAGGGCCTGGCCCAGTCCTACGCGCTGCACCGCCAGGCCTACCAGAAGATCTTCACGCGCCTCGGCCTCGACTACCGCATCTGCGCCGCCACCGCGGGCGCGATGGGCGGCTCCAAGTCCGAGGAGTTCCTCGCCCCGGCCGGCGCCGGCGAGGACACCTTCGCCGACTGCCCCAACTGCGACTTCGCGGCGAACACCGAGGCGATCTCGTACGAGCTCAAGCCCGTGGACGCCACCGACGTCCCCGTCGCCGAGGACATCCCGACCCCCGACACCCCCACCATCGAGACCCTCGCCGCCTCCCTCGGCGTCCCGGCCTCCGCCACCCTGAAGAACCTCCTCGTGAAGGTCGACGGCGAGATCGTCGCCGTCGGTGTCCCCGGTGACCGTGAGGTCGACATGGGCAAGGTCGAGGCGCACTTCGCCCCCGCGGTCGTCGAGATGGTCACCGAGGCGGACTTCGCGGGCCGCCCGGACCTGGTCCGTGGCTACGTCGGCCCGCAGGGGCTGGGCGAGAAGGTCACGTACATCGCCGACCCGCGCGTCGCCCCGGGCACCGCGTGGATCACGGGCGCCAACAAGGCGAACACGCACACCAAGAACGTCGTCGTGGGCCGTGACTTCGAGGTCGGCGAGTACGTCGACGTCGTGGTCGTCCAGGACGGCGACCCCTGCCCGAAGTGCGGCACCGGCCTCAAGCTGGACCGCGCCATCGAGATCGGCCACATCTTCCAGCTGGGCCGCAAGTACGCCGACGCCCTCAAGCTCGACGTCCTCGGCCAGCAGGGCAAGCCGGTCCGCGTGACCATGGGCTCCTACGGCATCGGCGTCACCCGCGCGGTCGCGGCCATCGCCGAGCAGAGCGCCGACGAGCAGGGCCTGTGCTGGCCCGCCGAGGTCGCCCCGGCCGACGTCCACGTCGTCGCCGCCGGCAAGGCCCTCCAGACCGAACTGGCCCTCGACGTCTCCGAGAAGCTGCGCGCGGCCGGCCTGCGGGTCCTGGTCGACGACCGGGCCGGCGTCTCCCCGGGCGTGAAGTTCACGGACGCCGAGCTGATCGGCGTACCGAAGATCCTCGTCGCGGGCCGCCGCTCCGCCGAGGGCGTCCTGGAACTCAAGGACCGCCGGACCGGCGAGCGCGAGGAGCTGACGGTGGACGAGGCGATCGCCCGCCTCAGCGCATAAAGAACCTCAGATCGTTCCCCGACCGTAGGACATGCCAGAACGTCACTACGGGCGGGGAACGGTCATGGGGACGTTACCGGCCAGGAGGTCCAGTGCGTCGCAACTCCGGGCCGACCGACCCACCCAGGGGCACTCAACCCCTAAAGCCACCCGGCGAACTCCAGCAACAACTCAGCGTCCTGAAGCCGACCCACCCGCCGCGCCCGCACCCCGGACTCCACGGCCCGGAACAGCGTCCATCCCCGCAACCGCTCCTGATCCACATCCAACGATTCGGCAAGCCGCTTGATCCGCCGCCGGGTGATGGCCGCCCCCGACGGCTGAGCAATCAAGTCCTCGACCCGATCCCGCACCAGCCGAGCCAGATCGAACGCACACTCCCCGACCACCGGATCCGGCCCCACGGCAAGCCACGGCGACCGCTCCGCCGCCAGCACCTTGCTCTGCCGAAACGTCCCGTGCAGCAACCGCGACTCCGGCGGAGCCACCAGCAACTCCTCACGGGCAGTCAGAGCCGCACTCACGAGATCGGCCACATCCGCGCCCGCGCCCGCCCGCATCGCCTCGGCCTGCCGCCCGGTCCGCTCGGCCACCGTCTCGAAGACCTGGGCGCTCCCGTCGACAGGTGGCTCCACCCACAACCGGCGCAACGTGCCCGCCGCCTCCAGCAGCGCCTTCGCCTCCGGCAACGAGCGCACCGACACATCGGGATGCAGCCGCTCCAGCAGCAGCACCCCCTCGGTCACCGGCTCGTCGAGCAACTGCACCGCACCGAGCCCGCCCCAGTGCGCCAGCGCCGCCCGCTCGGCCTCCGGCCGGGACCGCGGCGGGGCCAGCTTGAGCACGGCGGGGGTGCCGTCGGACCGCCGGACCAGGACGACGAGGCTGCTGCGGCCGCCCGGCACCTGCACCCGCTCCACGGTCGACTCGCGTAGCGCGACGGCCTGCCGAGCCGCCTCGGGCAGCTTCTCCAGCCAGCCGTCTCCGGGTGCCGTCTCACCGAGCGCCCTCACCAGACGCGGTGGCGGTTCGAAAGCCATACGCGAGCAGTTCCCTTCCCGTACCCGTTACGCCGTGGGTGTCGCCGAAGTCGGCGGGGCCGACGCGGTCGCCGCCCGTTCGGCGAGACCAGGGAAGGCTACGCTCTCCCCGCGCCAGCGCACCGCGCGCACCGCCGCCTCCCGCAGCGCCTCGGCGGCCATGGAGCGCCGCCCGTCCACGGTTGCCCGCACCAGGTCGGAGTACACCCCGGCGACCCGGTCCTCCAGCTCGCCGGCCAGCCGCACGGCCGCGTCCGAGTCCGGCACCGGGAACGGCAGCGCGTAACCCGCCGCCGCTGCCGCCGGGGTGCCGCCCAGATCACGCACCTCACGGGCGAGCGCGTCGCGCCGGGCGCGATGGGCGTCGTACGCCGACTTCGCCTCGGTACGCCGCCCCTCACGGATCCGCCCGCCGACGACCCCGTACCCGTACACGGCGGCATGTTCGGCCGCCAGCGCCGCCTGGAGCGCGGCCAGCTCACGCTTGTCCTGCTCGTCGCTCACTTCGCCGCCTCCGTCAGCAGATACGCGTGGGCCGCCCCGGCCGCCGCCACGGAGGCCAGCAGCCGGGCCAGCTCGCCCGGCACCTCGAGGAGCGACTTCGCCCGTGCGTCCGCGAGCGACCGCTCGGCCGTGGCGAGCCCGGCGAGGGCGTCCTTCTCGGTGCCGGGTACGACGGAGGGGGCGGGGGAGCCGACGGTGGGCGACGCCGAACCGGTCGCCGCCGGCGTACCGCCGAACGCCTCCACATGCCGCACGGCCTCCGCCCGCAGCACCCCCAGCCGCTCGGCGAGCCCCGGGTACGCGGCGATCACCGCGTCGTACCGCTCGACGATCCCCCGGCTGTCCCGCGCCGCACGCGTGCGTGCCCGCTCGGCGACCGACGGACTGCCTCCGGTGCTCTCCTCGGTCTCCTCGGACCCGGAGGAGCAGCCCACCAGCAGGGCGGCACCGGCGGCCGAGGCGAGGAGGGTTCTTCGGCGCGGCCCCGAGGGGGTGCGCGGCGGCGGGGGGTACGGCACGGCAGTCGTCCTCGGGGGGCTCGTACGAACACATGGGCGGGAAGGCGGCCCGCCGGTGATCACGGTACCCGCGCCCCGGTCCACACCCCCTCATCGGCACCGTGGCGGACCCCCGGTCGCCGCAGGGTGGACGGCAACACACCTTTGGAGCGGATACCCTTTGACCAGACACGCGACCTACCCACAACAGCACACGCGGCCGAGGAGTCACCCGGATGAGCACCACCCAGAGCGAGAGGCTGCGAGAGCTCCTGGAACCGCTCGTCAGCTCCCAGGGTCTGGATCTGGAAGAGATCTCAGTGGACTCCGTAGGACGGAAGCGGCTGCTCAGTGTCGTCGTCGACTCCGACACCGGGGCGGACCTGGACCAGATCGCCGATGTGAGCCGCGCGCTCTCGGCGAAGCTCGACGAGACGAACGCGATGGGCGAGGGTGAGTACACCCTGGAGGTCGGCACCCCGGGCGCGGAGCGCCCCCTCAAGGAGCACCGGCACTATGTGCGCGCCGTGGGCCGGCTGGTGAAGTTCCAGCTGACCGAGGGTGGCGAAGTGGTCGCGCGGATCCTCGAGGTCGACGACGAGGGTCTGGACGTCGAGGTGCCCGGAGTCAAGGGCCGCAAGGCCACCAGCCGCAGACTCGCCTTCGCCGACATCGACAGGGCGCGCGTGCAGGTCGAGTTCAACCGCAAGGACAAGAAGGAAGAGGAGGCGTAGCCGTGGACATCGACATGAGTGCCCTGCGGGGCTTGGTACGGGAGAAGGAGATCTCCTTCCCCCTGCTGGTCGAGGCGATCGAGTCGGCCCTCCTCATCGCCTACCACCGCACCGAGGGAAGCCGCCGCCACGCGCGCGTGGAGCTCAACCGGGAAACCGGCCACGTGACGGTGTGGGCGAAGGAGGACCCCGAGGACCTCGAGGAGGGCCAGGAGGCCCGCGAGTTCGACGACACCCCGTCCGGCTTCGGCCGTATCGCCGCCACCACCGCCAAGCAGGTCATCCTGCAGCGGCTGCGCGACGCCGAGGACGACGCGACGCTCGGCGAGTACGCCGGCCGTGAGGGCGACATCGTCATGGGCATGGTCCAGCAGGGCCGTGACCCGAAGAACGTGCTCGTGGACATCGGCAAGCTGGAGGCCATCCTGCCGGTGCAGGAGCAGGTCCCCGGCGAGACGTATCAGCACGGCATGCGGCTTCGGTCGTACGTCGTGCGGGTGGCGAGGGGTGTGCGCGGTCCGTCCGTCACGCTGTCGCGCACACATCCCAATCTGGTGAAGAAGCTCTTCGCCCTGGAGGTGCCGGAGATCGCCGACGGTTCGGTGGAGATCGCCGCCATCGCGCGTGAGGCCGGTCACCGGACGAAGATCGCCGTACGGTCCACCCGTTCCGGACTGAACGCCAAGGGTGCCTGCATCGGCCCCATGGGCGGGCGGGTGCGCAACGTCATGGGTGAGCTGAACGGCGAGAAGATCGACATCGTCGACTGGTCGGACGACCCGGCCGAGATGGTGGCGAACGCGCTCTCCCCGGCCCGGGTCTCCAAGGTGGAGGTCGTCGACCTCGCGGCCCGCTCCGCGCGCGTGACGGTGCCGGACTACCAGCTGTCGCTGGCGATCGGCAAGGAAGGGCAGAATGCCCGGCTTGCGGCTCGTCTGACCGGCTGGCGGATCGACATCCGTCCGGACATCGAGCAGCCGAGCGAATAGGTCCCGGATCACGATCGGGAATAGATCTCGGCCCACGAGGGCTGAGATCACGACAACAACCGTTCGATCTCTGCCCCGAAGGGGTGAGGTCGCTACGGGGAGGTAGACTTAGCAGTGTCTGGCCGGACGCACGCCCGTGCATGCCCTGAACGCACCTGTGTGGGGTGCAGGCAGCGAGCGGCCAAGACCGATCTGCTGCGTACCGTGGCGATCAAGGACGCATGCGTCCCCGATCCTCGCGGTACGCTGCCCGGCCGGGGCGCCTACGTGCACCCCGCCCTGGTCTGTCTCGACCAGGCGGTACGCCGCCGGGCGTTCACGCGGGCGCTTCGCGCCCCGGGAGCGCTCGACGTAAAGGCGTTGCGCCAGTACGTCGAGCAGACAGACAGTTGCTGAGCAGGCAACACCGCAAGGAGCGTCGCACGGAACCCCCGTGCGGCCCTGGTACCCCGCGAGTTGGAAGTAGGTCGAGATTGCGATGAGCACTCGATGAGCACGCGATGAGTACGCCCATGAAGTAGCGACGGTCCGGACGCAACCCGGACCTAAAAGGAGCGAAGTGGCTAAGGTCCGGGTATACGAACTCGCCAAGGAGTTCGGGGTGGAGAGCAAGGTCGTCATGGCCAAGCTCCAAGAACTCGGTGAATTTGTCCGTTCGGCGTCTTCGACCATCGAAGCGCCCGTCGTCCGTAAATTGACGGACGCCCTTCAGCAGGGCAACGGAGGCGGCAAGCCCGCCCCCGCCCGCAAGGCCGCACCGGCCAAGCCGGGTGCCCCCTCTCCGGCGCAGGCTGCCCGTCCGGCCGCCCCGCGCCCGCCGGCCCCCAAGCCGGCCGTTGCCGAGACGCCCGCGGCTCCCGCCGCGTCGGCCGCTCCCGGCCCCCGTCCCACTCCGGGCCCGAAGCCCGCGCCGCGCCCCGCGCCGGCGTCACCGGCTCCGACCACGCCCGAGTTCACGGCACCCCCGGCGGCCCCCGCCGCGCCGCCGGCCTCCCAGGGCTCCGCCCCGCGTCCGGGCGCCCCGCGTCCGGCCGGCCAGCAGGCTCCGCGTCCGGGTGCTCCCCGTCCCGCCGGTGGCCCCGGTCAGGGCGGCCAGGGTCGCGACCGCGGCGATCGCGGCGACCGTCCGGGCGCCCCGCGTCCGGGTGGCCAGGCCTCGCGTCCCGGTGCCCGTCCGGCCGGTCCCCGTCCGGGCAACAACCCCTTCACCTCTGGTGGCTCCACCGGCATGGCGCGCCCGCAGGCGCCCCGTCCGGGCGGCGCCCCGCGTCCCGGTGGCCAGGGTGGCCCCGGTGACCGTCCCGGCGGCGCCCCGCGTCCGCAGGGCCAGGACCGTGGCCCCCGTCCCCAGGGCGCGGCGGGCGGTGCCCGTCCGGCCGCTCCGGGCGGCGCTCGTCCCTCCCCGGGCGGCATGCCCCGTCCGCAGGGCGGCGCTCCGCGTCCCGGCGGCGGCCCGCGTCCGAACCCGGGCATGATGCCGCAGCGTCCGGCTGCCGGCCCGCGTCCCGGTGGCGGTGGCCCCGGCGGCCGCGGTCCCGGTGGCGGCGGCGGTCGTCCCGGCGGTGCCGGCGGCGGTCGTCCGGGTGGCGGCGGCTTCGCCGGTCGTCCCGCCGGTCCCGGTGGCGGTGGCGGCGGCTTCGCCGGTCGTCCGGGTGGTCCCGGTGGCGGCGGTGGCGGTTTCGCCGGTCGTCCGGGTGGTCCCGGTGGTCCCGGCGGCGGTGGCCGTCCCGGCTTCGGCGGTCGCCCGGGTGGTCCCGGTGGCCGTGGTGGCACGCAGGGCGCCTTCGGTCGTCCCGGCGGTCCCGCGCGTCGTGGTCGCAAGTCGAAGCGGCAGAGGCGCCAGGAGTACGAGGCCATGCAGGCCCCGTCGGTCGGCGGCGTGATGCTGCCTCGCGGCAACGGACAGGCCGTCCGTCTGTCGCGCGGTGCGTCGCTCACCGACTTCGCCGAGAAGATCGGTGCCAACCCGGCATCGCTCGTCGGCGTGATGATGAACCTCGGCGAGATGGTCACTGCCACGCAGTCCGTCTCCGACGAGACGCTGAAGCTCCTCGCGGACGAGATGAACTTCATCCTCGAGATCGTCAGCCCGGAGGAGGAGGACCGCGAGCTTCTCGAGTCCTTCGACATCGAGTTCGGCGAGGACGAGGGCGACGAGGAAGACCTGGTGGTCCGTCCGCCCGTCGTCACCGTCATGGGTCACGTCGACCACGGTAAGACCCGCCTTCTCGACACCATCCGCAAGACGAACGTCGTCGCGGGCGAGGCCGGCGGTATCACGCAGCACATCGGTGCGTACCAGGTCGCGACCGAGGTCAACGGCGAAGAGCGCAGGATCACCTTCATCGACACCCCGGGTCACGAGGCGTTCACCGCCATGCGTGCCCGTGGTGCCAAGTCGACCGACATCGCGATCCTCGTGGTGGCGGCCAACGACGGTGTGATGCCCCAGACGATCGAGGCGCTGAACCACGCCAAGGCGGCCGAGGTGCCGATCGTGGTCGCGGTGAACAAGATCGACGTCGAGGGCGCGGACCCGACCAAGGTGCGCGGTCAGCTCACCGAGTTCGGTCTGGTGGCCGAGGAGTACGGCGGCGACACGATGTTCGTCGACATCTCCGCCAAGCAGGGCCTCAACATCGAGAGCCTGCTGGAGGCCGTGGTCCTCACCGCGGACGCCTCGCTCGACCTGCGGGCCAACCCGGAGCAGGACGCGCAGGGTATTGCGATCGAGTCCCACCTCGACCGCGGCCGCGGTGCCGTCTCGACGGTCCTGGTCCAGCGCGGCACGCTGCGCATCGGCGACACGATGGTGGTCGGCGACGCGTACGGCCGTGTCCGGGCGATGCTCGACGACAACGGCAACAACGTCGAGGAAGCGGGTCCGTCGACCCCCGTCCTGGTCCTGGGTCTCACCAACGTCCCCGGCGCCGGCGACAACTTCCTGGTCGTCGACGAGGACCGCACGGCACGTCAGATCGCCGAGAAGCGGGCGGCGCGCGAGCGCAACGCCAACTTCGCCCGGCGTGGAGTCCGGTTCTCCCTGGAGAACCTGGACGAGGCCCTCAAGGCCGGTCTGGTGCAGGAACTCAACCTCATCATCAAGGGCGACGCGTCCGGTTCGGTGGAGGCTCTCGAGTCCTCGCTGCTCCAGCTCGACGTCGGCGACGAGGTCGACATCCGTGTCCTGCACCGCGGTGTGGGTGCGGTCACCGAGTCCGACATCAACCTGGCGACCGGCTCCGACGCCATCGTCATCGGCTTCAACGTCCGCGCTGCGGGCCGCGCGGCGCAGATGGCGGAGCGCGAGGGCGTCGACGTCCGGTACTACTCGGTGATCTACCAGGCCATCGAGGAGATCGAGGCGGCCCTCAAGGGCATGCTCAAGCCGGAGTACGAGGAGGTCGAGCTCGGCACGGCGGAGATCCGCGAGGTCTTCAAGTCGTCCAAGCTGGGCAACATCGCCGGTGTCCTGGTCCGCTCGGGCGAGGTCAAGCGCAACACGAAGGCTCGACTCGTCCGCGACGGCAAGGTCATCGCGGAGAACCTCAACATCTCCGGTCTGCGTCGCTTCAAGGACGACGTCACCGAGATCCGCGAAGGGTTCGAGGGCGGTATCAACCTCGGCAACTTCAACGACATCAAGGTCGACGACGTCATCGCGACGTACGAGATGCGCGAGAAGCCGCGCGGCTGATTGTCGTAGCACGCGATCGGGGCCGATCGGCGGACGTAATATCCGTCGATCGGCCCCGGCCGTTGCGTGTACGGTTCCTGTATCGGCGTCGACGCGGCGCCCATACCCCGAACCGGCGGGACATCCGGACACACACATGTATGTGGGGACTCTGTCCTTCGACCTGCTCCTCGGCGACGTTCACTCGCTCAAGGAGAAACGCTCTCTCGTCCGTCCGATCGTGGCCGAGCTCCAGCGCAAGTACGCGGTGAGCGCGGCGGAGACGGGCCATCAGGATCTCCATCGCAGGGCCGAGATCGGGCTGGCGATGGTCTCCGGGGACACCGCACACCTCACCGACGTACTGGACCGCTGTGAGCGGCTGGTCGCCGGGCGGCCCGAGGTGGAACTGCTCTCGGTTCGACGCAGACTCCACGGCGACGAAGACTGAAGCGACGAAGACTCAGCAAGAAGCAAGACACTTAAGGAGACGGACCAGTGGCCGACAACGCGCGGGCGAAGAGGCTGGCGGACCTCATCCGAGAGGTGGTGGCCCAGAAGCTGCTGCGCGGGATCAAGGACCCGCGGCTCGGCTCACACGTCACCATCACGGACACCCGGGTCACGGGTGACCTCCGGGAGGCGACCGTCTTCTACACGGTGTACGGGGACGACGAGGAGCGCGCGGCCGCGGCCGCCGGTCTGGAGAGCGCCAAGGGCGTGCTGCGTTCCGCGGTGGGTGCGGCGGCCGGTGTGAAGTTCACGCCGACGCTGACCTTCGTGGCGGACGCGCTGCCCGACACCGCCAAGACCATCGACGACCTCCTCGACAAGGCGCGCCAGTCCGACGAGAAGGTGCGCGAGGTCTCGGCCGGAGCCGCCTACGCCGGTGAGGCGGACCCGTACAAGAAGCCGGGTGAAGACGAGGACGACACCGCCGAATGACACAGAAGAACCAGACGCCCGACGGGCTTGTCATCGTCGACAAGCCGTCGGGCTTCACTTCGCACGACGTCGTCGCCAAGATGCGCGGGATCGCGAGGACCCGCCGCGTCGGACACGCCGGCACCCTCGACCCGATGGCGACCGGTGTGCTCGTCCTCGGCGTCGAGAAGGCGACCAAGCTCCTCGGACACCTCGCGCTCACCGAGAAGGAGTACCTGGGCACGATCCGCCTGGGCCAGACGACCCTGACCGATGACGCCGAGGGCGAGATCACGGGAGCGGCAGACGCCTCGAAGGTCACCCGGGACGCCATCGACGCGGGGATCGCCAAGCTGAGCGGCGACATCATGCAGGTGCCGTCCAAGGTCAGCGCCATCAAGATCGACGGTGTGCGCTCCTACAAGCGGGCGCGTGAGGGCGAGGAGTTCGAGATCCCCGCCCGGCCCGTCAAGATCTCGTCCTTCGCGGTGTACGACGTCCGGGACGCCGTCGCCGAGGACGGCACGCCCGTGATGGATCTGGTCGTCTCGGTGGTCTGCTCGTCCGGTACGTACATCCGGGCGCTGGCCCGGGACCTGGGCGCGGACCTGGGCGTGGGCGGCCATCTCACCGCTCTGCGGCGCACGCGGGTCGGCCCGTACAAGCTGGACGCGGCCAAGACGCTGGAGCAGCACCAGCAGGAGCTGACGGTGATGCCGATCGCCGAGGCGGCCGCGGCCGCGTTCCCGCGCTGGGACGTGGACGAGAGGCGGGCCCGGCTGCTCGCCAACGGCGTACGCCTGGAGATGCCCGACGAGTACACGGGCCGCGGCACCATCGCCGTCTTCGCCCCCGAGGGCCGACTGCTGGCCCTCGTGGAGGAACAGAAGGGCAAGGCGAAGAGCCTCGCCGTCTTCGGCTAGGGCAGGTCCTAGGACGCTCCGTCCGTGGAGCGGCGGGCACGGAGTTGTCCGCCGCTCCACGGTCCCCCCTCGGTTCCCCCACCCCTAGGGTGTATCCATCGACTCCCTCCCATTCACCCGTGCGGGCAGGCGCTCGGAGTGAAGCGGGGGAGCGGACGGGGGCGCGTTCACCGCGCGATCTGTCCCGCCGATCACCTGGTGCCTACCGTCGAAGACAGGGCAGGGCACGGCGGGGAGGTTCGACCATGGCGGGACGGGGCCCGCGGACTGCGGGCGACCGCCGACGCGCGGGTGACAGCGAGCACCACGCGTCCTTGGGCACGGCTTCCGGGCCGGGACACGCACGCGACGAATCCCTTGTCCGGATCCACGATCTGGCCGGCCGCCCCCGGGGCACCGGCTTCGTGGCCGACCACCACGGCACCGTGATCACCAGCCACGAGGCCGTCGACGGACTGCCGAGGCTGCTGCTCTACGCCACCGAGGACCGCCACTGCGTGGTGACCGCCGACGCGGTGACCGCCCTGCCCGAGCTGAACCTGGCGCTCGTACGGACCGAGGGGCTCGGCGTCGAACCGCTCCCCGTCACCGTGCGGGACCGGATCGAGACCGGTGCCTATGTGCGGATCGCCGCCGGGTGCTGGCGTGAGGCGAGGGTGCTCGGCGCGACTGCCGTGACGTACACCGCGACGGATCGCTTCCATCTCCTGGACGGCGCACTGGAGTTGGCGATCGGCACGGCCGGGCGGGACGCGCTGCGGCTGGGCGGCGGGGCGGCCGGCGGACCGGTGCTCGACGCCGCGACCGGCGCGGTGATCGGCGTCCTCGGCACCGCGCTGCAGGGCGGCGGCCGTGACGCTGGGTTCGCCGTCCCCCTGCTCCCGGCACCGCCCGGCCCGCTCGCCGAACTCCTCGCCGAGAACGCGGCGACCGTCCCCGCGTACGGCGTGGACCTCAACCTCGCGGGCGTACGGGAACTGACGGCGACGTCGGTGGGCCAGGACGGCCCGCCGGGCGCGCTCGCGGGCTACGTCGGCCGGGCGAGCACCGGCACCCCAGGAACGGTGACACCGGTCCAACGGGCGGCCACGGCAGCGGAGTTCGCGGCCTTCACCGACGGCCCGGCCGCCGTCCTCGCCCTCGTCGGACCACCCGGCAGCGGCCGTACGACAGAACTCGCGTCCCTCGCAACCCGCCGCAACCGGGGTGCCCGACCCGGCCCGGCCCTGTGGCTGCGCGGCGCCGATCTGAGGGACGACGACACCTCGGTCGCGGACGCGGCACGCAGGGCGCTGACCCGGGCGGCACGGATCGTCGCCGCGTCGCGCTCGGTACACGTCGCCGACCTGGGCGATGTCACCCCTGAGCGGCTGGCCCGGCTCGCCCACACCGACGGCCGCCCCCTGCTCCTCCTCCTCGACGGCCCCGAGGAGATGCCACCCGTCCTGGCCCACCGCCTCACGGAATGGACCGACGGCACGGCGACATGGCTGCGTCAGACGAAGGCACGACTGGTGGTGGCGTGCCGGGAAGAGTACTGGGAGCGGGCGGGGGAGGGGTTCCCGGGAGGAATGCTGCACAGCCCGCAGGCTCAGTCACCCTCAGCCCGTCTGGGGGTACCCCCTCTGGGGGAGTTTGAGGACGAGGCCGTTCACGCCGAAGGGGGGCCTGGGGGCGCAGCCCCCAGGGATGGGAAGGGGAGGGGCGCAGGGGGCGAGAAACCGCCCTGCGTCCACCTTGCCGACCTGCACGAGGACGAAGCCCGCCAAGCCCGGGCCCGCTACGGCATCCCCGAGGACGCCCTCACGGACACCGACGCCCGCCACCCCCTCACCCTGCGCCTCCTCTCCGAGGTCCGAGCCGCCCTCCCCGACACCGGCACCCCCGGCACCCCCGCCACCCGCGCGGACCGCCACGACGTCTTCGCCGCCCACCTCGACCTGATGTGCCTCCGCATCGCCGTCCGCCTCGCCGCCGAGAACGGCCTGCGCGGCACCGCCGTACGCCGCCTCGCCGCAAAGGTCTCCGGCCAGGTGCACGAGGCCGCCCGCCGCAGCCTCGGCCCGGGCCAGGGCGAACTGGACCGCGAGTCGTTCGAGACGGTGTTCCCCTGGGGCCAGGCCTCCGCCCGGCTCGGCGGCGGCACCGGCTGGGCGTCCGCCGTCCTCACCGAGGGCCTCCTTGTCCCCGCAGGCAACGGCTACCGCTTCGCCCACGAGGAACTCGCCGACTGGATCCAGGGCATGCACCTCGACCTGGACGAGGCCCTGCGCGCCCTGGTCCACCGCCGCAGCCCGCATCCCCTCCCGGTGCCGCACCACCGCATCGGCCCGGTCGTCCAGGCCCTGCTCCTCCAGTCCCGCCAGCACGGCACCCCCCGACTCGCCCTCCGCCTGGAGGAGTTGATCCAGGCTCTGGACGCCGACCCCGACTCCTGGTGGGCCGCCCGACTCCTCGCCGAGTCCCTGCTCCGCGTACCCGACGCGACGCCGTACACGGGCGTACTGCGCCTGCTCGCGGACCGCGTGGTGGACTGGCGACGCCAAGGACGCGAGCAGGAGCTCGACCAACGCCCCGTCCGGGCCGCCGAGTTCGCCCCCGACTTCTGGCTCGCCCTGGCTCTGCCCCCGATCACCCTCTTCGACCTGCTCCGCCGTCTCGTCCTCGCCGACGGCCCCGCGCACGACACGGCCCCCCGCTTCCTGGACGCGGCCTCCGGGCTGCTCGCCGCCGACCCCACCGCCGTATCACCGCATCTGACGTGCTGGTTCGACGACGAGCGCCCGCTGCCCGCCACCCCGCACGCGACCGTCGCGAAGGCCGCGCAGGCGCTGCTGCACACCCACCGGCGGCTGGCCCTCGACGACCTCACCGAGGTGCTCGTCGACTGCGCGCACCGGCGGGCCGACGAACTGCTCACCGTGCTCGCGGAGGACGAACCGTCGGCGGTGTGCCGGGCCGTGGACCGATGGGCGCACGACGAACGCCCCGACCGGCGGGTCGCGGCGGTGGCGTACGGCCTGTGCGCCGCCCCGCACGTGAGAACGGAGGCCGACCGCGAGCTGCTGCGCTACGCCGCCCTCACCCTGCTCGCCCGCCCCGCCGACTGCACCCTGCACGGCGGTGCGCTCGCCCTCCTCGTCCGCGATCCCCGCACGCGTGCCCGTCATCTCCCGCAAGCCCTCGGCCACTTCATGGCCGGCGACCCGCAGTTCCCGCCGAGTGCGCTGGTCGCCGCCCTGGCCACGCACCCGGAGCCGGTCCTCGACGCCTTCCGCGCCCGGCTGCGCCGCCCCGGCGCCGGAGCGGTCCTGCGTACCCTCGCCGACGTCACCACGCCCACGCAGGCCCGCCGGATCGCCGGGCTCGTGCGGGAGGCGGTGGAGCAGCGTCCGGAGACCGCGGCGGACATGGCCGCGTACGTCGACCGGCGCCTGGACCAGGGGCCGGGGGCGCGGGCGGTACTCCTCCCGCTGGTCACCGGCCTGCTGGACGGCGGCTCGGAGGAGGCGCGGGCCGCCCTCGCCGCCGTACTGGCCACCCCCGGCACCCCCGCCTCCCGCCCCCTCCGTCGAGAACTGCTCGAATTCCTGCTGAGCCACGAGCACGCGCCCGCCGTCCTGGACGCCCTCCTGCGCGCCGCCGCCCGCCACCCCGACGACGGACTGCGCGAACTCGTCCACCGCACCGGCCTTCTCCTCGTCCGCACCCCGGAGGGTGCGGCCCGTTTCGACCGTGGCCTGGTCGATCTCGGCCGTCAGGTGCCGGGTTTCGCGGCGCAGGTGGCGGGCTGGCTGGCCGGCGCTCCGCAGCACTGGGCGGCCGTGGTCGGCCCCAGTACCCGCCGGATGATCGAGAACCTGGCAGGCGTCCGCGTCCCCGCCTGACCCGCCCGTCCTACGTGCGTCGAGTCACAGCGCCCATGCCGATGCGGGCCGGAGCGACGCGGCATGGCACCCTTAGTCCTGCGTAAGAGATAAGCCGTACATACGGACACAGGTTCGACGAGGAGCGGTCACAGTGCAGCGCTGGCGTGGCTTGGAGGACATCCCGGAGGACTGGGGACGCAGCGTCGTCACCATCGGCTCCTACGACGGAGTCCACCGCGGACACCAGCTGATCATCCGGCATGCCGTGGAACGCGCCCGTGAGCTGGGCGTTCCCGCCGTCGTCGTCACCTTCGACCCGCACCCCAGCGAGGTCGTCCGCCCCGGCAGCCACCCGCCCCTGCTGGCCCCGCACCACCGCCGCGCCGAGCTGATGGCGGAGCTGGGCGTGGACGCGATCCTCATCCTGCCCTTCACGACGGAGTTCTCGAAGCTCTCGCCGGCCGAGTTCGTCGTCAAGGTCCTGGTCGACAAGCTGCACGCCAAGGCGGTCGTCGAGGGCCCCAACTTCCGCTTCGGCCACAAGGCCGCGGGGAACGTGGAGTTCCTCGCCGAGCAGGGCAAGACGTACGACTTCGAGGTCGAGGTCGTCGACCTGTTCGTGTGCGGTGAGGCGGGCGGCGGGGAGCCGTTCTCCTCCACCCTCACCCGCCGACTGGTCGCCGCCGGCGATGTCGAGGGCGCCCACGAGATCCTGGGCCGCCCGCACCGGGTCGAGGGCGTGGTCGTCCGGGGCGCGCAGCGCGGCCGCGAGCTGGGCTTCCCCACGGCCAACGTCGAGACACTTCCGCACACCGCCATCCCCGCCGACGGCGTCTACGCCGGCTGGCTGCACGCCCAGGGCGAGGCGATGCCGGCCGCGATCTCCGTCGGCACCAACCCGCAGTTCGACGGCACCGAGCGCACGGTCGAGGCGTACGCCATCGACCGCGTCGGCCTCGACCTCTACGGCCTGCACGTCGCCGTCGACTTCCTCGCGTATGTGCGCGGCCAGGCGAAGTTCGACTCCCTGGAGGCCCTGCTGGAGCAGATGGCCGAGGACGTCAAGAAGTGCCGGGAGCTGATTTCGGCGGCCGAGTAGTCGTTCGTCCCGTTCCTACGACGCCGAAGGGCGGCCGGTGCTGGTGAGCACCGGCCGCCCTTCGCTTGTGCGGGCTACTGCTGCGGGGGCGCGGGCGGGTACGGCTGCCCGGGCTGTCCCGGCTGCGGGTAGGGCTGGCCGGGCTGCTGGGCCTGCTGAGGGTATGGCTGGGCCTGCTGAGGGTACGGCTGAGCCTGCTGCGGATAGGGCTGCCCCGGCTGCGGGGCGTACGGGTGCTCCGGCTGCTGAGGCTGCTGCGGGTACGGCTGCCCGGGCATGGGCTGGCCCGGCATCGGCGGGGCCGCCACCGGGGGCGGGTTGCCGTCGCTGGTCCACAGGCCGTGCATCTGCTGGTGGCGTACGAAGTCCTCGGCGACCATCGCCGCGAGGTTGAAGTACGACTCCCGGACCTTTGGCCGCATCATGTCGAGGTCGACCTCGGCACCGGCCGCGAGGTGTTCGTCGAAGGGCACCACGATGACACCGCGGCAGCGCGTCTCGAAGTGGCTGACGATGTCGTCCACCTTGATCATCTTGCCGGTCTCGCGCACCCCCGAGATGACGGTGAGGGACCTCGACACGAGATCCGCGTACCCGTGCGCCGACAGCCAGTCCAGCGTCGTACTCGCGCTGCTCGCACCGTCGACGGACGGCGTCGAGATGATGATGAGCTGGTCGGCGAGGTCGAGCACACCGCGCATGGCGGAGTAGAGCAGACCGGTACCGGAGTCCGTCAGGATCACCGGGTACTGCTTGCCCAGCACATCGAGGGCCCGCCGGTAGTCCTCGTCGTTGAAGGCCGTGGACACGGCCGGGTCGACGTCGTTGGCGATGATCTCGAGCCCGGACGGCGCCTGGGAGGTGAACCGGCGGATGTCCATGTACGAGTTGAGGTACGGGATCGCCTGGACGAGGTCACGGATGGTGGCCCCGGTCTCCCGCCGCACCCGGCGGCCGAGGGTACCGGCGTCCGGGTTGGCGTCGATGGCGAGGATCTTGTCCTGCCGCTCCGTGGCGAGGGTCGAGCCGAGGGCGGTGGTGGTCGTGGTCTTGCCGACGCCGCCCTTGAGGCTGATGACCGCGATGCGGTAGCAGGAGAGCACGGGCGTACGGATCAGCTCCAACTTCCGCTGCCGCTCGGCTTCTTCCTTCTTCCCACCGATCTTGAACCGGGAGGACTGAGCGGCGGGACGGCCGCTCTTCGCCTTCTGCTTCTTGTTGTTCAGCAGCCGGTCCGAGGACAGCTCCACGGCAGCGGTGTAACCGAGCGGCGCCGCACCGGGGTTGGTCATCTGCCGCTGGTCGTGCTGCATGGGCTGCGGCCAGGCGGTACCGGTGCGGGGGTCGATGGGGGGCTGCGGCGCCTGGGGTGCCTGCGGGGCGAATCCCTGCGGCTGACCGTCGGGCTGGACCTGTCCCTGCGGTACGCCCGGCTGAGGGTGCGGCTGGCCATCCTGCTGCGCGGGCGGCTGCGGGAAGCCGTAGCCGCCGGGGGCGGGCGCCTGCGGGGCGTTCGGAGCACCGGGGTGGGGGAAGCCGTAGCCGGCCTGGGCGTTGGGAGCGGGGGCCGGAGCTCCGGGTTGCGGGAAGCCGTAACCGGCCTGCGGACCCGGGGCGGGCGCCGGTTGGGCGTGCGGGTCCGAGGGGGTGGGGGCCGGGGGCTGGCCCTGCTGGGGGAAGCCGTAGCCGCCTTGGGCGTTGGGGGCCGGGGGCTGGCCAGCGCCGGGTTGCGGCTGGGGGTTGGGTGCGGGGGCTCCGCCGGGCTGCGGGAAGCCGTAACCGGCCTGCGGACCCGGGGCGGGCGCCGGTTGGGCGTGCGGGACGGAGGGAGTGCCGGCCGGGGGCTGACCCTGCTGGGGGAAGCCGTAGCCGCCCTGGGGGTTGGGGGCCGAGGGCTGGGGAGGGGTCGGCTGGGCAGCGCCGGGCTGGGGGGCGGGTGCGGGGGCTCCGGGCTGGGGGAAGCCGTAGCCGCCTTGAGGCTGGGGAGGGGTCGGCTGGGCAGCGCCGGGCTGGGGGGCGGGTGCGGGGGCTCCGGGCTGGGGGAAGCCGTAGCCGCCTTGAGGCTGGGGAGGGGTCGGCTGGGCAGCGCCGGGCTGCGGGAAGCCGTAGCCGGGCTGCGGGTTGGGTGCGGGGGCTCCGCCGGGCTGCGGGAAGCCGTGACCGTCCTGCGGGGCGGGGGTGGTGGGCGGCTGCTGGGCCGCCGGGGCGCCGGGCTGTGGTGCGGCCGGGGCGGGCGGCTGGTTCCAGGCGGCGGGCGCGGGCTGCGGGGCCTGCGGCTGGAAGGGCGGCTGCTGCTGCGGTACGGGCGGGTGGGGCTGCGCGGCCGTCGGCTGCGGGGCGGGTGCCGCCGGGGCCTGCTGCTGGGGCTGGGCCTGTGCCGGCCACTGGGCCGCCGGGGCGGGAGCGGCGGGCTGGTACGACGGCGGCAGTGGCGGCATTCCGGCCTGCGGCGCCGGCGGGGGAGTCCAGGCGGGGGGTGCGTCCTGCGGGGCGCTGTCCTCGGGCGTGGCGTCCGCGGGGGCGGTGTCCTCGGGCTCGGCGTCAGCCGGTACGGGGTCGGCGGGCTCCGCCGTCGCGGGTACGGCGTCCTCCGGCTCGGCCTCGGCAGGCGCCGCGTCCGAGAGCTCCGCGTCCTCCGGCTCGGTGGCGGTCGGCTCGGCGGCGGCCTCCGGAAGCGCGGTCTCCTCCGCCTCGGTCTCCTCGTCGGGACCGGCGTCCTCGGGCTCGGTCACCGCGGGCTCCGGGTCCCCCACACCGGCGTCGGTGTCCTGGGACAGCGAGGTGTCGTCCGCGGCAGGCTCCGTGTCCTCGGCGGGGGCCTCCTCAGAAGCGCCCGGGAACGCCAGGACGTCGGCGTCGGCGTCCGTGTCGTCCTGCGCGGCCGTCCCGTCCGGCTCCGCGATGTCCTCGGCAGCCGGTTCGACCGCTTCCGCGATGTCGTCGTCCGCCTCGTCCGCCGCATCGGCACCCGGGGTGTCCGCCTCGGCATCCACCGACGGCTCCACGACGGCATCCTCGGCGGAGTCGTCGGCAACGGGCTCGTCGGCAACGGAGGAATCGGCACCGTCGGCCTCTTCGGCCACCGCGGCGCGCTCCGCGATCTCGCGCTTCAGCGAGGCCGCGGAGAACCGCATCGTGGCGCCGCTCTCCAGGTCACCGTTCCCGGACTCCGGCTCCTCGTCCGCCGCCGCAGGGGCAGGCGGAGCCGCGGGCGCGGGGAGGGTGAAGCTCGTCGGGGGCGCGGCGGGCGGCGCTGCCGGGGCGGGGTCGGAGTCCGCGGCGACCGGCGGCGTCACCGGCGTGGGCAGGGCGAAGCTCGACGGGGACGGCGCGGGTGCCGCCGGAGCGCCCCACTGCGACTGGAACCCCGGAATGTTCGGCACAGCCGCCGGCGACCCGGCATCCGGGGCCGGCGACTCGGACTGCTGCGGCTGCGCGGCCTGCGGAGGCTGCGGCTCGAACCCGCTGCCCGCCGGAAGCCCGGGCACCGCACCCGGCCCCTCGCTCGACGGCGCGGGCGGCTGGAACGGCGCACCCGGAGCCGGAGCCGGAGCCGTAGCCGGAGCCGGAGGTGTGAACGGGGCCCCGGGACCGGAAGACGGCGGCGCCGGAGGCGTGAAAGGCGCCCCCGGACCGGCAGCGGGCGGAGTGAAAGGAGCACTGGGACCTGGCGCGGGCGGCGTGAAGGGAACGCCCGGACCCGGCGCCGGAGGCGTGAACGGAGCCCCGGGCCCCGCAGAGGCACCCTGGGGACGCGAATGCGCGGGAGGCGTCAGCCCCGGCAGGGAGGAAGCGGACCAGTCCACGGGAGAGGGCGCGGCACCGGGCGCACCGGAACTCGGCGAACCGGCCCCGGCCGCACCCGCCGTACCGGACGAATCCACCCCGCCGGACGACGCGGCCGAGCCACTCGAACTCTCCCCTCCGCCCGAGCTCTGCGACGCGTTCTGCGTGTACCAGGCAGGCGGGGCGTAGTCGATGGTGAACTCGCCCGTCATCTCGACGGAGGTCTCCTCATCGGGCTGGTCATCGCCGGGTGTGGCCCAGCCCCCGCGGATCCCGTCCCGATCGCTGCTCACAATTCCTCCTGGTGTGGTCGAGCACCCTCATGCCGTGCCGGGGCGACCATTACTTGTCGTCCTGAGTCGTTCGAGGTCGTCCGATCCATCGGCTCTCCCCCCTGGTGACGCCGACGCCTGCTCCACGGGTCTGGCGTAGCGCCCGGTACCAGCCTAATCACCACAAGCCCCACCCCGGCAGGGCCGTCCACCCCTCCGCGTCCGTCCATTGCGTCACACGCCAGCTGAAATCGGCACGCGCGTTCGACATGTCGACGGTCAAAACGGCATATAAAGGCGAGGAATTGGTGCAAGGGTCCACGCAATGGGAGAGACGAAACGGCGCTAACCGCTCAATACCGCCCAGATGTGCGCAGGTTCAGTCCATCCTCCGTGGCGTACCCAACAATCCGATCTCGGCGTCGGTCGGCTGCGTCATCACATACCGCCGGTCACGGTCGGCACACCACAGCGTGACGCCGTCGGCGAGAGTGGGCAGAGCCTCCACGTCGGCCAGAGGAAGTGCCATCGCGCGACCCAGCTCCACGGCCTCGTCCGGTGAGATCCGCTGCACGCCGACGAGCCGGGCCTGCCGGATCAGCCGCGGGGCGACGGGACTGAGGTACGGCAACAGTGTCAGCACCGACTGCCACGGCCCGGATACCACCCGTCCGCGCGGCGGTCGCATACCGCAGTCCCGCACCACAAGCACCGGCGTACCGGCCGAAGCCCCCTGCGGAGGCACCCGACCGACCTCGTACACCGCCAGCCCGTTCTGTCCCCCGCCCATGGCGTGCACCATCTGCAACCAGGCCTGTGGCCGCCCCGTCTCCACGGCGACTCGCGCACCGGTGGCCGCCGCTCTGAGGGCCATGACCTGCGCGGTCCACAGGCCCCCGATGAGGAGGATGTCGTAGGGCGTCGGCCGATTGACCCCGAGGACCGCAGGCCGCCCGTCGCTGTCGACGCCTATGACGACGCCGTCGTCGCCGATCGGCAGGGCCAGGGCGTCCAGTTGCTCCACGGGGACGGAGTGCCGCGCGTGCCGCGGACCGATCAGCCCGAAGCCGGTGCGCAGCAGTGAACGTGCCCGCTGCCGGGTGGCGGACTGCGGTTCGCCGTGACCGTCGGGCGCCTGTCCGGCTCGCGTGGTCATCGTCGGCATCGTCCTCATCGGGCACCTCCGAGGGGCAAGGTGGCGAGCATGCCGGGCAGTTGTTCCCGGTCGAGACGTGCGAGCCCCGCGCCCGTGTGCCGGGCGGCGGTCTGCAACGCGCGGCGGGCGGCCACGAGTTCGTCGTCGCTGCGCCCGGTCACCCGCAGGTGCCCGCTGACGGACACCTCCTGGCGCTCTCCGCGCGCGAGGGTGAGGCTGAACGTGGTGGCGAGCGCGGGGACGGCGGTGACCAGCGCAAGGAACTGGGGCAACGACGGGGCTCTCTCGCCGCCCAGGGCGGGCCACCGGCGGACCCAGTACGTGGTGTGCCTGCGGTTGTCGCAGCGCCAGCTGCGGCCCGACTCCTCGGTCCGTCTCTCCCGCACCTCCGTTCGCCCGGCCTCCGCCGTCACCAGCGGATTGGCGCACGCCGACGTGGCGATGGCGGAGATCAGCTCCTCCTCGTCGAGGACGGTCGTACGGAACCCGCTCCCCGTCAGTCGGCTCGCGAGGTGATCGGCCGCCCGCAGAACACACTTCTGTGCCCCGAGGAGACCACCGCCACGTGCGGCCACGGCCTCCGGGCACAGCTCCGGGTCGAGCTTCAGCGCGATCCACGTGATCCGTACCGCCGGCGCACCGGTCTGCTCGTGCAGCGGCGCGTAGTTGGCGACGGCCACGGACTGCTGGGGCAGATGGATCGCGGGCGCGGGCTGCGTGTGCAGCACGATCTGCGCCGACTCCAGTCGGATTCCGTCCACTTCGAGGGCGTCGTGCACCAGCGCGAGCGGCAGCGGCTGCCGACTCCGCTCGGCCCGCAGTGCGGTGGCACCGGCTTCCACCAGCAGCACGGCGGTGACGAACGTGCCGTCCCCGACCATGCCCACCGGACGCCGGTCCCGGCTCCCGTACGTGTAGGTCCGCAGGCTCGGATCGCACTCCACGGCCGGTGCGAACCCCGGCTCGGTGCCCGGCGGCAACTGCGTACTCGCGGCCCGCCGCTGCCGCGCCCGCAACGCCCGCGCGGTGGCCAGCCATTCAGGCAGAGAGCGGCCGCGGCGACGGACGAACGAGAGCAGCACCAGGCAGACGGCGACGGCGGCTGCAGGCACCAGCGCCACCGGACCGATGGCCCAGCCGACGAGCAGGACGGCGAACGCGACCTCCACGAGGACCAGGCGTTGCAACCGGAATGCTCCGCCCTGGCCCGAACGCGTCCTGAAATGAAGCGGGCTCGGCGCCGACGGCCGCTGAGCCGGTCCCGGCCGGGGCGCTGCGGAGCCCTGCGCCCGCGTCCGGCCACGGGACCGGGTACGCGTTCCGGAAGCCATCACTCCATCCCCCCGTTTTTGCTCACAACTCACTGGAACTTCGGCACTGCACAAGGCCTTTGAAGGCCCAGGCACCCTACCCGCCCCACAAGTCTCTGCAGATACCAGGCATAGTAGGGGGCCGGTCTGACAACGGAGCCGCGGAACTGCGTCACCCGCGAGCGCGGACCAGGGACACACGGGGGAGAGACAGTCACAGATGGCATCTCGGCGGGACCAGCTCAACGCCTACACCTTCGCGAAGCGCCGTATGCTCGCGGCCTTCCTGCAGTCGTCGTCGGACGGCTCCGAGGAGGGGGCACCCCGGCCGCTGCGCGCGGTACTGCCCGGCGTCATCGTGGGTGTGATCGTCATGGCCGTGTTCGGGGCCTGGGGCATGTTCAAGCCCGCCGCCCCCAAGGGCTGGGACACCCCCAACGCCAAGGTGATCGTCGCCAGCAAGTCGACCACCCGGTACGTCGTGCTGAAGACCGACGGCAAGATCCAGCTGCACCCGGTCCTCAACATGGCGTCGGCCAAGCTGCTCCTCAGCGAGGGCCAGGGCGAGGTCGTCACCGTCTCCGAGTCCGTCCTCGACAGCGGGAAGATCCCGCACGGTGTCACCATCGGCATCCCGTACGCCCCCGACCGTTTGCCGTCCGCGTCCGAGGCCGGCAGCGACAAGCGGTGGGTGGTCTGCGAGCGTCCCAGCGCGGGCGGCCGCTCCATCCAGAAGGCCGCGCTGGTCCTCGCCTCCCGCGACATGAACGCGACCGAGAGCAAGGGACGCCTGACGGGCGGCCAACTCCTCTACGTCCAGGCCCCGGACGGCAAGCGCTACATCGTGGACGCGAACGGGACCTCGTACGGCATCGACAAGGGTGACGAACTGCTCCTGCGTGCCGTCGTCGGATCGGGCCGCAAACCCCAGTCGGTCTCCGACGAGTGGCTGGCGACCCTGCATCAGGGTGACCCGATCGCCTTCCCGGAGATCACCGGCGCCGCGGGCACGGCGGCCGGCGCGCCCGGTCAGCTGGACGAGGCGACCGACAAGGTCGGCATGGTGCTCAAGGCGTTCGACAACAACACCGAGCAGTACTACGTCGTACTGCCCGGCCGTGTCGCACCCGTATCGGCCTTCATCGCCCAACTCCTGCTGTTCAGCGAGGACCTGGCCCCGCTCGGCCAGGCCGGCCAGGCGAAGGAGATGAGCCCCGGCGCGATCGTCCCCGGCAAGACCTTCGGCACGGAGCGCAACTGGCCGACGGCCGACCCCGCGCCCGTCAACGAGGCGTCGGACGCGACCGGCAGCCGCAGCACGATCTGCAACGTGCTCCGCGACGTGGACGCCGACTCGGGCGCCACGACCCTGAGCACCTGGGTGGGCACCGACTTCCCGAAAACCCTCGCCACGGGTTCCTCCAGCGGGTACGTCACTCCCGGATCCGGCCAGTTGTTCCGCCAGTTCAAGGGCAAGGAGACGAAGGCCGGCCCGGTCTTCGTCGTCACCGACACAGGCCTTCGCTACGTCCTCCAGTCCAACGCGGACAGCGCCACGGACGACGCGGGCATCGGCGCCACGGCCAAGGAGCGTGAGCAGCCCCAGCAGGAGGCCCAGCAGGCCCAGACCCGCCTCGGCTACAAGGATGTGGACCCGGCACCGATCCCCGCGACCTGGTCGGCGTTCCTGCCCACGGGCCCACGCCTGTCGACGGCCGCGGCACGCCAGCCGCAGGGTTCGTGAGGGGGAGTCCGACAGTGCTTCGTACGACACGTGCGACGCGTGCGACCGGTGTGGCGCGTACAGCGTTGGTGGCAGCCGCGGCTCTGCTGACGACGGCGACGGCGACAGCCCTCGCGCCCCCCGCGACGGCCGCGGACAAGCTCCCCTACTCGGACCAGTGCACGTTCCCCAACGGCCTGTACCCGGGCCGCCCTTGGTCCCTCCAGCGCGTCCAACTCGACGAACTGTGGCGCCGGTCGAAGGGCGAAGGGGTACGGGTGGCGGTCATCGACACCGGCGTAGACGTCAAGAACCCGCAGCTCACCGCCGCGGTGGACGCGGCCGCCGGCATGAACCTCCTCCCGAAGAACCTCAAGGACGACAACGGCGACCCCGTCGAACGCGGCAAGGAGAACGGCACCACCGACACCGTCGGCCACGGCACCAAGGTCGCCGGCATCATCGCGGCCCGCCCGGCGAAGGGCACCGGATTCGTGGGCCTGGCCCCCGAGGCAAGAGTCATCCCCATCCAGCAGAACGACGCGGAGGGCCACGGCACCGCCGAGACCCTGGCCACGGCCATCCACCACGCGATCGAAGTCCGGGCCGACGTCATCAACATCTCCCAGGACACATCGAACGCGGTGAAGCCCACAGCCCTCCTGGAACAGGCGGTCAACGCGGCGCTCGCGCAGAAGATCGTGGTCGTGGCCTCCGCGGGCAACGACGGCCTCGGCGGCAACGTCAAGAAGACCTACCCGGCCTCCTACCCCGGCGTCCTCGCCGTCGCCGCCTCCGACCGCAACAACGAACGCGCCGCCTTCTCCCAGTCCGGCGACTTCATCGGCGTCGCCGCTCCCGGCGTCGACATGGTCTCCACGGTCCCCAAGGGCGGCCACTGCTCCGACAACGGTACGAGCTTCTCCGCACCGTATGTCGCCGGCGTCGCGGCCCTGATCAAGGCCAGGCACAAGGACTGGACCGCCGCCCAGGTCGTCGCCCAGATCGAACAGACGGCGGAGCGCACGTTCGCGGGGCACGACCGGCTGGTCGGCTGGGGGGTGGTGGACCCGGTGCGGGCGTTGACGGCGGACGACGAGCCGATCGAATCCCCCGACCCTCAGGAGGGCCTGGGGAAGGCCGAGGCTCCGACCGCCGCCAAGTTCCAGGTCGGCGAGACCCCGGACGAGCGCAACGCCCGGCTCGCCACGTACGCGGTGGTGGCGGCGGTGGTGCTGGTCACCGGCCTTGGAGGTACGGCGGTGGCGATCAGGGACGCGCGGAGGCGGGCCCGAAGGGTCGCGGGCGTGGATTAGGCAACTGATGTTGTCGCATATGGCAGTTGGGACTGTCGTAGGAAGTCATTAGAGTAGTCACGCATGTTGCTGTAGTGACCACTTGAGTGCGTGGGCTGCCCACGACGGCAACAGCCAACGGGGAGGGTGGCTTCGTGCTTCCTGCAGACATGGACGGAGGCGCCGCCGACGTACGGCGTGGCCTGATGGCGCTCTCGACGTTCAAGAAGCGCGTCGACGACCTGCTCGCGGCCTTCGAGGGCTCGGCGGGCGGCGCGTCGAAGGTCGCGGCGCACGGCTTGCCGGCGAGCGCGTTCGGCCTGGGGAACTTCCCGGAAGCGAAGACGCTCCACCTGGAGTACGAACGCGTCCACGAGCGCATCACGTCGCTCTCCAAGTCGCTCGGGCTCCAGCTGGAGGCCATGCAGATCGCCGTGCACGGCGTGGACGTCAGCTTCGACAACCTCGAAGAGGAACTTCGTTACCGGTTCCACGAGATCCGGACCGAGGTCAACCAGGGGCGCGACGAGATGCTGCACGAACAGGTCAAGCGCGACAACAACGCCGACCACACGGACGCGGGGTACTGATGAGCGGGGACGGGAAGGGGCCTGGTCACTACCAGCCGGAGCACCAGGATGCCGCCCAGCAGAACGGCACGCTCGACGCGGTCATGGGGGCGACCAGGATCAACCCCTTCGGCGGCAACCGGGGCATGCACTTCGGCAAGACCAGCTTCGAGGGCCACGACCTCAACCAGATGATCGACATCGTGGAGTCCGCGAGTCCGGAGCTGATCGAGAGCGCGGGTACTTCGCTCATTGACGCCCGGGACGCCATCAACGACGCCGCCAACGAGCTGACCCGCAGCCTGGGCGACGTCGACTGGGAGGGCGAGGCGCACGGCGCGTTCTACAAGTGGGGCATGGACCTGGTCACCACGGCGCTCGATCTTGCCGGCTATGCCGACACGGTGGGGACGCAGGTGATGGCCGCGAGTTCCGGGCTTGCGTCTGTGCGTAAGGCTATGCCGCCTCGGGACGGTCGGTCGGATCCGAAGAGCGTTGCGGACATTCCCGAGGCCAAGCGGGTCGACGGTAATGCCGAGTACTCGGCGGCTGTGAAGGCGGAGGGGGACCGGCAGGAGGCGATCAACCAGATGTATCGGTTGGCGTCGTTCTATTCGGTTTCTGCGGGGAGTATGCAGGCGGCTGAGGAGCCTGTGTTTCCTCCGATGCCGGATGTGGGGGTGCCTCAGCCGCCGCCGGAGTTTGGCGATCCGAGGACGCCGACGCCTGGACAGGAATCTATCTCGTCCCTGAGTAATTCAGGTAGCACGCACAAGAGCACGCTGGACACCGGGGTGGGAGGGGCGCATTCCGGTGATCAGTCGCTGTCCCACAAGAGTGCGGGTGCATCTGCCACGTCACCGGAACCGCACGTCGGCACAGAGATCGACAGCGTCGGTACGTTGCCGCCGCAGGAGACTGTGAAGCCGACGCACGTCACACCACCGTCGACGGCAGGCCCCAATACAACCCCAGTGGGATCGACCCCTCCCTTTGCCCCCGTTGCGGGACCTCCTGCCGTGCGTGGGCCGGCCGGGCGTACCTCCGGGTTCGGCGGTGTCCCCGGAACCAGGGCGCCTGCTTCGGCGCAGGGTCGAGCCGGTGGTGCGACGGGACGCACCCCAGCAGGGCGTACGGGAACCAGCCCTATGGGGTCGACGGGACGAGCTGTCGCGCCCGGGCAGGCGGGCGGCCGTACGGCAGGCCCCATGGGACGAGGCGTGGTCGGAGGCGTACCGAGGACCGGGGGACCGGCGGCCAAGCAGACCGGTGGTGTCCCCCGGGGTCCTGTCAATGGCATGGGCTCAGCGAATCCCGGTCGCACGGGCGTGGGGCGCACCACCAATGGAGTTGTCGGCGGCAAGCCTGTCACCGGGGCCACCCCTGGCGCTAACGGTTCCAGGGTTCCGCGCGGCGCGGTCATCGGAGGCGAAGGCGTACCCACGTCACGTGTCACGGGGGAGAAGCCCGGCCAGCGTGGGGTGATCGGAGTCTCGAACGCGGCGGCAGGCACAGGCCAGACGTCTCGCCGTCCCGTCGGCAGTCCCGACGGCGTCATCGGAACGCCGAAGGGGCGCAATCCCGGGCCCAGGGACGGCGGGCGTACGCCTGGCGCTGCTGGCGTGCCTCGTGGCCCTGCGGACAATCAGGGTTCCGGTGAGAGACGTTCGCGCCGTGACGAGCGGCGTGACGGGCCGTCGGCCAACGACTGACGGGATAACAGTGAGGACAGGCAGAGGCATGGTGTCAGGAATCAGCCGACGCGGCGTGTGGAGCGCGCCTTTCGCGGGACGGAACGGAAGACGGGTTTCCGCCGTCTGCTCAGCGCTTGGCGCCTTGGCCGTCCTGTCGGCAGGTCTGGCTCCGGGTGCGGCAGCCGCGGATGTCCAGTCCCAGCAGTGGTACCTGTCGGCGATGAAGGCCGACGAGATGTGGAAGGTGAGCACCGGTAAAGGCGTCAAAGTGGCCGTTGTCGATACGGGAGTCAACCCCAACACCCCGTCTCTCAAGGGCCAGGTACTCGTAGATGAGGTTCCTGAAGCTGTTGGCTACAAGGCGACCGAGGACTACAAGGGCCACGGGACGAGCATGGCTGAACTCATCGCAGGCACGGGCGCCGACGACGGATTGAAGGGCCTTGCTCCGGGCGCGAAGATCGTTCCTTACCGTATTGCTTTGACGGGCTTGAGCAAGGCAGAAAAGAAGAATGCTCCGACCCTGGGGAATGTGATCAGGGCCATTGCTGACAGCGATGCGAAGATCATTAGCATGTCATTCGGCGGCGCCATCGATTTTCCCGATGTGAGAGCGGCGGTCAAGTATGCCCAATCCAAAGGGAAGTTGATGATTGCCGCCACGGGTAACGAGGCCGAAGGAAAGAACGTCATCGGGTACCCGGCCTCCTACCCGTACGTGGTGGGCGTAGCCGCAGCAGACAAATCTGGAACGGTCGGAAAGTTCTCGAACTACGGGAACTACGTCGACTTGGCCTCCCCCGGTCTGGATGCTCCCACTTGGTGCGACAACACTTTCCGTTCCTATTGCAATGGCCAGGGCACCAGCCAAGCCACAGCCATCGCCTCCGCCTCCGCTGCCCTAATCTGGTCCGCCCACCCCGATTGGACGGCCAACCAGGTCCTCGCCAGCCTGATCGACACCGCCGGCCGCGACTGGGCGAAGGACGACCCGAGCACATACCTCGGCTACGGCCTGATCCGCCCCCGCAAGGTGCTGGAGAACAGCGACTTCAACCCCGGTCCGGCCAACACCGACCCGCTGGCCAAGGAGAACGCGGCGGGCGTCACGGACGACCCGAGTGACTCGCCCTCCACGTCCGCATCAGCCTCGTCGCAGCCGGGGAAAAGCACTTCTGGCGGCCAGACCTCGGCGGCAGGGGCAAGCTCCGACACATCAGACGACACCACGATGTGGGTCGCCCTCGGAGCCGCCGCAACCGCCCTGCTGATCGGAGGCAGCACCTTCGCGGTGTTCCGCTCCCGACGAGGCGCATAAAAGCTCCCGCTCGACCGACTGACCAGTCACCCACAACCGTTCAGAAGCGGGCGACCACATCTGTACGAAGGCGCGACGCACACCGTGTCTCCAGTCGGTGAAGCGCGAAACGAACCACAGATCTCACGAAAAGGAGTGTTGAAATGGCCGTAGACCGCAAGTTCAGTGACGATCACGCCCAAGTCCTTCAGACGGCGATCATCGATCGATACGACTCGGTGAGGAACACGCTGGCGCAGCTGCAGGGAACGATCGACATGATCGAGAAGGCGTGGACCGGCGGCGGCGCCAACGCCTTCAACGCGAAGCAGACGGAAATCAACACCCACATGGCCGCGATCGGCCGGATGCTCGACGGCTTCCTCGAGGGCGTGAAGCTGAACACCCGGGACAAGAACATCCTCGAGGACCAGATCCACGCCGACATCACCAAGATCTCGTTGGAGGACCTCGGCGGCAAGACCTCGGCGCTCAACAGCTACTGAAGCCATCGGCGGCGTAGAACCGCATTGCTTCCGGGCTGGGTGGTCCGGTCGAAATCGTCAATGAAATGAGGGAAGCATGTCCGGAGTCCACTACGGCGATCTTGCCGTCTCGTACGGCGTCATGGACGCGCTCGCCACCGAACTCGGTAACCAGGCCAAGAAGCTCGAGGAAGACCTCGAGGCCCTGAAAAAGGCCGTCCTCGACGTGTCCGGCGGCTGGGCCGGCGAGGCCCACGCCGAGTTCGCCAAGAAGGCCAAGGATTGGGACACCCACGCCTCGGCCATCCACCAGGCACTGGTCCAGATCTCCCAGAAGGTCCACACCGCCGGCGGTGACTACCGGGGCGGCGATCTGAAGGGCGCGAGTTACTTCCAGTAGGAACCCGCACTTCAAAGAACCAGGGTGGGCACGCACGGGAGGTGCCCACCCTGTGCTGTACCCCTACGGGGCTCCCGCGCCGTACGCCGCCGCATTCGCCCTCGGCAGTCTCGTCCACATACGCGTCCCGCCGCCCGGTTCGCGGGACTCGCCGAACCCCCAGGCACCGTCGCAGGCACGGCAGACGCAGGCGAGGACGCGAAGGGCCGCGCGGCGGCGGGTGTCGCAGGCTGCGGCGAGGTGGGGTTGGGTATGGCGAGGGTGACTGTCGTAGACGATCACCCGGAGGGTCCCGGCTCGGTAGCGGAGGGACAGGTAGAAGTCTGAGGCCTCCGTGAACTGTGCGGCGATTGCCGTGAGTTCGCCCACCGCTTGGAGCGCCGGGTCCAGCATGTCGTACAGGTCGTGGGCCTTGAGAACCTCGCGTGTCGCTGCTCTCGCCAGTGCTGGGCTGGCCAAGGCGGCAGGGAGGGTGAAGCTGTAGGCGAGGGTTTCGGGGGTGGGGGTGGTGGGGTCGGCTGGGTAGGTGGGGGCCAGCGGGCAGAGAGAGACGGACACGTCGGCTCCTATGCCGGTGTACGGATGTGTGGACGGTCCTGCGGTAGCAGTCGGTGGCTCGCCTCCCTGATGCGCGGCCCACCCCTCTCAGGGAAGGAGGATCCGGGCAGGCTCGCGCGATGGGCCGCCAACTGCTGTGTGTAGCTTGTGCATTACCCACTGTAGAGCCTAATGGGGTTATGTTGCCCCCTAGTCCGGATAACTCAAGCCCCGCAGGGCGCGGCTGGCTTGGAGGGGAGGAGCGGCATGGCAGCGAGGACGTCTCCGACGGAACGCCAGAAGCGGCTGGGCGCGGAGGTGCGAAAGCTGCGCACAGCCGCCGGTATGACGGGTGAACGCGCCGCCGGGCTGCTCGGTGTGGATCGAGGCAAGATCTCCAACATCGAGTCGGGTACGCGTGCCATCAGCGCCGAGAGGCTTCGCACGCTGGCCTGCAACTGTGACTGTGATGACGAGGCCTACGTCGACGCCCTGGCCGAGATGGCCCAACCCGCGGAGCGGGGCTGGTGGGAGAGATACCGAGGAAGCCTCCCGGCCGGGCTCCTCGACATTGCCGAGCTAGAGCACCACGCGGTACGTCTGCGTACCGTGCACCTGATCCACATGCCCGGACTCCTTCAGACCGGCGACTGCGCCCAGGCCATCTTCAAGGCCGCGCTACCGCCACTGCCCGAGCACGAGATCGCCCTGCGACTCGCTCACCGCCTGGAGCGCCAGCGCGTGCTGGAGCGCGACAACCCCACCGAGTACGTCGGGATACTCCACGAGTCGGCTCTGCGCATGCAGTTCGGCGGACGCAAGGTTGCACGAGCGCAACTGGAACACATCCTCGCCATGACTGAACGGCCCAACGTGTCGCTGCGCGTCATTCCGTTCGACGCGGGGTCTTTCCCTGGGGCTGGCCAGACCGTCGTGTACATGGAGGGTCCCGTGCCGCGGCTCGACACCGTGCAGATCGACAGCGCCCATGGGCCGGAATTCCTGAACGAGGACGCACAGTTGTCCAAGTACCGAGCCCAGCTCGCCTGGATGGAGCAGCACGCCCTGCCGCCTGCCGACTCATACACCTTCATCCAGGGCATTGCCACCCAGCTATGAGGAGACACTCGTGCAAGACATCACGTGGGAAGACCCATTCTGCGCCGAGGGCTCGGCCTGCTTCCGCCTCGGCACCGACCATGAAGGCAACGCCTACATCGCCATAGCCGGCGCCGAGGAGGCCCACCTCACCGACACCCGCGAAGCGCTCCGCACGATGATCCTCGACATCAAGGCGGGCAAGGCGGACCACCTCCTCTGAGCTGGCCCTTTGAGTTCCAAGGCCTCAAATGACCAGCTCAAGCGCTCCCCTTGCGCATGCCCGCGGCTGCCAGTACCACCGTCGGCACGGCCACCAGCACCGCCCAGCCAGTGCGTCGTGTCTGATAGGAGGTGCACATGGTCTCCGCCCCTTCCTCCATCGATCCGTAGTTGGGGCTCCAATCGTTGCCGAGTACGGCGTGACAGTAGGCCCGTCCCGAATAGGCCGAGCTGATGTCGGGTGCGCTGGTCAGCAGCCAAAGGATCACGCCGAGCCCGACGCATGCGGGGAGCCATGTGATTGTTTTGATCATGCCTTACTTTCCTTCCTAGGTTCTGGGCTGGTCGCGTGCATGAACTGCTCAGGTCTCAACCAGTTTTGAAACAGCGGAAGTTCACGCGCAGTCATGCTGATCAGTTGTCGAGCCACACGCCCTTGCGTGGCTGGCTCACCACAGGGTGCCGTCGAGCGAGAGGGGCTTACCGCACCACGCGGGATCATCGACTCTGCGCTTTTCGCCGGCCAATGGAATGGCTCGCGGGCTGCCTGCCCGGTAGCGCTGTCCCAGCAGTCCCGCAGTACTCAAACGGTTCAAACGGTTCAGTCGTCTGAGGAAGAGGCTTGCGCGAGGGGAGGAGGTGGCGGAGGCGGGATCGCGGGGCGTGGTGGAATCCGGGGTCGGGGCGGGGATGCGGTGGTGGGTGGCGGAGGCGGCCCCTCAGGCGCCTGGAAGCTCTGACGGGGTGGGGGCGGTGGTCCGACTGGAGGCGGCGGAGGAGGTAGCGGGGGTGGAGCCTCCCCAATAGCTGGTAGCAGCGGGCCGCCCGCGCGTAGTCGTGCAATGGTTTGCTCGGCCCGGCGTCTGGCATGGGGTGCGTCATTGCGTTCGCAGCGGAGCAGGATGCCCATGCGGCCAGCATTGCCAATGGACAGCAGTTGGTAACCAACTTCGTGGATGATTTTCTCTATCCTGTGCTGCTCCACCGAGTTGATGCGACCGACTAACAGCTCAACTCGGCCACGACCATTGAGTTGCTGCATGACTTCCTCGTCCGTCATCACTCCGCCTCAATATCGGGGCAGTTGGTCGGGAAAGTCCCGGGGTTCCTTGCACTCGGCCAGTTCGTAGGTGTGCTTGGTGACTTGATAGGCGAAGTCGGTCAGTACCTGCCGCAGTGCTGTGCCCGTCACGTTGAGGTCTCCATTCGCCTCCACCCGCGTGGTGACCGCATAGTCCTCAGAGGCGTTATAGGAAGGGACGCCGGGAGGCGAGCAGGAAACATACACCGCTGCGTGCTCGGTATCGAGCTTCGCCACCGCTTCTATGCCATCGACGGAGGTGTGAATGATTCGATTGTTGCCACCACCTACCCCATAGCTTTCGAGCCAATCCGCTTTGGAGAGGGGTTGTACTTTCGCTTCACTCCAGAGGGAAGAATCATTGCTGGTGTCGACGTGGCAGTAAAATGTTAGGTCGTCCCCTGAGTTCTGACGTTTGACCCCTTCTTCTGCTGATCGTGCTGGCGGCAACACTTGGGTGGCCAGGCCGCGGTCGACACTTCCGTCGCATATTTTGGTGGGCAGACTCTCAAGCCCATTGGTGAAGAATTGCACGTACCCAACCCAGATGGCGACGCCCGCAAGGCACAGAGCTGTCAGGCTGAGAAGGATACCCTTCGTGCTCCTCTGAGTGACAATCTGTTCTCTGATATTAGGCATGGGGACGCTCCTTCGTATTGCTCAGAAATTCACTGCTAGCGTCCCAGCCTTCGGTCACGGCATTTCCAATCAGAGCGTCGGTGCCTTCCTTGGGAAGGTTGACCTGATACCGATCGATGCTCTCTTGAGCTGCCCACTGGGTGTGTTTGCTGACCGAATTGCGAGAATCGTACAGATCGCCCGCGCTGCTATACAGAGCTCCGTCTCGCGCGCCGTTCATTTTCTGGCCTTCTAGCAAATGGTCAACGGCTCCTCCGGCGATGGCTCCTACGCCTCCTCCAACCACGGCCCCCATTGCTGCTCCTCCATAGGCTTGAGGAACCTCGACGAAGGTCACGCCAACCGCGATCCAGGTTTTGGCGAAGTCTCCCTTTGCTTTCAAGGCGTCGTTGTAAGACTGCTCACTTTCGACGGCGGTTCGGACTTCGTCGTCAGCTACTGAATGACCGACGATACCTTCAATGATCCCCGCGTTCTTGCCGATACGCTCGAGAACCTGCTCGTCGGGGCCATCGAACAAGGAAGGGTCTGCAAGGTGCGATTCGATGAGGCCGCTTGTGTATATTCCTTCACCAAGGACGATACCTGCCCTTCCTGAAGGGTCCTCGGATACAGCAGAAAGAAATCTCACCACATCGCGGACCTTGCCCAAGCCTTCAGGATCATCACTATTCGTCAGGAAGATGGATTCCGAGCCTTCGCCGGCCAGTGTTTGACTGATTTCCGGCATATAAGCAGCTGCCATGTTCCCGAAGCTGTCACCCAAACCCGTGCTCACGAGCCCCGAGCCTCCCTCTGTCCCCGCAATGCCCATGATCCCGCCCTCGCCAGGCTGCGCTACTGCCTCCATGACGTTGGCCATGATCTCAACCTGGGCAGCACTGTGCGGCGGAGCCACGGAAGTAGAGTCCCCGTTGGCCACTCCAGTGACGGCGGCTTCCAGGGCTCGCCCAAGGGACTCTCCCCGTTCCGTATGCAGGGTGGTGCCCAGCATGTGGTTCAGATCCGACTTGGACTCGAAAGCGTGCGTTGCCGCCTCGGGGTTGTGAGAGAGGCCCTCGAACAGTCCCTCCAGAGGATCCCTACCGGTGCCGTCACCGAAGACGAGGTCGAGGCCGTCGTAGCCCTTGACCCACAGGTCGTCGGTACTTGAGTCTCCCGCCCCCTTGTCTGCCTTGAAAATCTTCTCCCGATAATCGTCGAGGAACTCGGTGTCGTACTGACCTTCCCGCATGAGGCTGCTGATGACCTGAGCGCCGAGGGCACCGACCGGGTTCGTGGAGTTCGCGGCGCGGAAGTTCGTGTTGCGCTCGGCGACGAGGTCCTTTTTCCAGTCCTGCATGGCGTCCGAGTCCGAGAAGGATGCCGTGGCCAGGGTCAGGCTCAAGTTCTTCTGCAGGTCCTTCATCGTGTCGACTTCTGAGCCTCTGGCGCCGGCGTGCGCGGAGGCCATCTCGGTCCAGAACTGAAGCGTCCCCTTGGGACCCAACCGCGTTGCGAACTGCTCCGCGAACAGGGGGTCGTCGTTGTACAGCTCCATGGTTCGGTTGAAGGCGGCAATGTCGTCGAGAGACATGTCGGCCGGGTTCTTGGCCATCTTCGCCAGTTTCTCAGCCGCCGCAACGGCCTTGGCCGCAGAGTCCCGATCGGCGTACGACGCATCGGCGAAGCCGTACTTCACCTGGTCCACGAGAAGCTTGAGTACGTTGGCCGCAGTGGTGTCGCTTTCCGTGGCCTTGGTCAGGATGCCCTCGATTTCCTTGCTGAGGTCATCCACGGCCTTCTGATCGGTCGCCCCCGTCTTCCCACTGGGGTCGGACGCCCAGTCGGGCCGGGTGTTTCCGGCGACGGTGAATGTGCCGCCCCCAGTGTCGACGACTGTCAGGTGCTGCTGAGTGGCCGTGGCCCGTGTGATCGCCTCGTTCAGCTGGGTTCGGTAGCTGATGAGTTCACCGCGGGTGTCCTTGAGGATCTTGGTGATGGAGTCAGCCTGGGTATGCGCGTCAGCGAACTCTGCGGCGGTCTTGGTGATGAATTCGCGCGTGACGGTGGCGTTGACGCCCGCCCACTTGGCCTTGTCTGCCTTGGCCTTGAGTTTCTCCTCGGCGTCCTTCTGCAGGTCCGCGAGCTTCTTCGTCATCTGTTCCCAGTCGGTGACCGCTTCACCGAGCTTGGAGAAATCGCCGTAGCGCAGTGCGTCGAGGTCCATCGGAGTCAGTGGCCCTTCCGGTCGTCGAAGCCTTCGTCCAGCAGGGCGATGCTGCTGACAGAGCCGGAGATGTACGAGTCGTCTGCGGCGTGCTGGTTCTTGGTGAACCGCAGGTGGTTGGAGATGTGGGCGCAGGCGTCCAGCAGGGTTTTGGTCTGCTTGCTCCAGTGCTCCGTCACGTGCTCCAGCGCGCCTCCCAGAGCGAACCCTTCCCCCTTGAGCCCACCCGCGGCAGCCTCCGAGGCCACGCGTGCGTGCCCGCTGAAGGTTGTGAAGTCCTCGAACAAGTCATGGGCAGCCTTGCCCACCGCCTCAAGATCTTGATGACCCGCTACGAGGTCTCCCTGAGTGCCGTCCCCGCCCTGGTCGGCCGGATACTGATTGAGCTGCATCCGCGTGGAACGCTGACCGGCCGCCTCGGACTTCAGCTGCTCCCACTCATCCCACGCCATGCGTGGACCCCTTCCCCGTGTCCCCGTGAAGCCCGCCCAACACCGGACGGGACAGTTCCGCCAAGTCACCAACAGGCCAGAACGGTGAGCTCAGTTCACCTGAGTTCACGAATCTCACCCTACTTTCCACAATTCACTGCCATACGGCTCCACTGCGGCGGCACAGAGCCGCGCTCCCGCTCCGGCCCGCTCCAACCCCACCGCCGAGTACGCCACCTCAGTACCCCCTCTCCGCCACCAACCCCACCTGCACCAACGGCTTCCCCCGCCGCCGCGACACAAAGACCCCCCGCCCCGCAGGCATAGGCCGAGGCCGAACCCCACCCAGCAGATCCCCCTCACTCGGGTCACCGGCAAGCACAACCCCCTGCGCCCCCAGTTCCTTGATCCGCTGCATGAACGCCTCGTAGGATGCCCGCCCCGCCCCAGCCGTAGACCGCGCGATGATGAACCGCACCCCCACATCCCGAGCGAACGGCAACATCTCCGTCAGCCCGGCCAGCGGATTACCGCTCGACATGGCCACAAGGTCGTAGTCGTCGATGACAACGAACACCGTCGGCCCCCGCCACCAACTCCGGTCCCGCAGTTGCTGAGCCGTCACGTCGGCCGTAGGCGTCCGGCGTTTCATCAGCTCCGCGAGGGCGGACATGTGATGGTCCATGGCGTTGGACATGGGGATGTACTCGGCCAGATGCGAACTCGGCGTCACATCCAGCAGCGACCGCCGGTTGTCGACCACGAACAACTTGCACTCGTCGCCCGAATACCGCTCCGTCACCTGCTTGATCAGCAGCCGCAGCAGATTCGACTTGCCCGACTCGCTCTCACCGAACACCAGAAAGAACGGATCCTGATCGAAGTCGACGAAGACCGGCTCAAGGTTGTCCTCGTCGAGCGCGAATGCCACACCCCGCCGCGGGAACCGGCCCCCGGGCGGCAGCTGATCAGCGGCGAACTCCCGTGGCAGCAGCCGTACTTCGGGCGCACCTGGCGCCTGCCAGTGCCGCGAGACCTCCGTCGCCAGCGCCGCGGTGGCCTCCGCCAGATCCGTATCCGACATCAAGCCGTCGATACGCGGCACAGCTGCCATGAAGTGCTGCTTCTGCGGTGACTGGCCCCGACCCGGCACACCCGCCGGGACGTTCGCCGCGACCTTCCGGTCCAGCTCCGAATCCATCGTGTCGCCGAGCCGAAGCTCCAGACGGTTCATCAGGTGGTCCTTGAGGGCCGCCCTGACCTCCATCGACCTCGACGCCGTCAGGATCAGGTGGATGCCGTAGCCGAGCCCCCGCGCCGCGATCTCGTGGATGATCTGGTCCATCGCCTCGTAGTCCGCGCGGAAGTTGCCCCATCCGTCGATGACCAGGAAGACGTCGCCCCACGGCTGGTCGGTGACCGGGATGTCGCCCCTCGCCCGCCGGGCCCGGAAGTCGGCGATGGACGCGATGCCCGCCGAGCGGAAGTACTCCTCGCGGCGCGTCAGCACGCCGTACACCTCGGCCACCGTGCGTCGCACCCGCTCGGGGTCCAGGCGCGAGGCCACTTGCCCCACGTGCGGCAGGCCGGCCACCGCAGCCATGCCGCCACCGCCGAAGTCGAGGCCGTAGAACTGGACTTCGTACGGCGTGTGCGTGAGCGCGAACGACGAGATCAGGGTGCGCAGGAGCGTCGACTTGCCGGACTGCGGGCCGCCGAGGATCTGCATATGGCCGGCCGCGCCGGAGAAGTCGACCCAGAGAGGGTCCCGGCGCTGCTCGTAGGGCTTGTCCACCAGACCTACCGGCACGATCAGGCGGCCCGCGCCCTCGTACTCGGGCTGAGTGAGCCCGCGGCCCTGTACCGCGGTGAGCCCTGGCAGGAGCCCGTCCAACGAGGGCGGACTGTCCAGCGGGGGCAGCCACACCTGGTGCGCCGCCGGGCCCTGCGCCTCCAGGCGGCGCACGATCACATCCAGCACGGTGTCCGCGAGGGCGTCATCGACCTCCGGACTGCCCGACGCGCCATCCGACTGGCGCTGCTGCGGCACCTGCGCGTACTGCACGGGCACCTCGGCCGCCGTGAACAGCACCGGCCGACGATCCACCGGCAGCTGCCCGCCCCCGAGCGCCGCCCGCTGCGAACCCGAGCGGTGCACCCCGGAGACGTACGCCGCCTTGAACCGCACCATCTCGTTCGTGCCGAACTTCAGGAACCCGGATCCCGGGACATTCGGAAGTTCATAGGCGTCGGGCACGCCCAGCGCCGCGCGTGACTCGGCCGCCGAGAAGGTCCTGAGGCCGATGCGGTACGACAGGTACGTCTCCAGGCCTCGCAGTCGGCCCTCCTCCAGGCGCTGCGACGCCAGCAGCAGGTGTACGCCGAGCGAGCGGCCGATACGGCCGATCTGTACGAACATCTCGATGAAGTCCGGCTTCGCCGTCAGCAGTTCGCTGAACTCGTCGATCACCAGCACCAGGGAGGGAATCGGCCGCAGGGGCGCGCCCGCCGCGCGTGCCTTCTCGTAGTCGTGGATGTTGGCGTAGTTGCCGGCGTCGCGCAGCATCTCCTGGCGGCGGTTGAGTTCGCCGCGGATGGAGTCGCCCATGCGGTCGACGAGCGTGAGATCGTCCGCCAAGTTCGTGATGACGGCGGCCACATGGGGCATCTGGGCCATGCCCGCGAAGGTCGCGCCGCCCTTGAAGTCCGCGAGGACGAAGTTCAGGGTCTCGGAAGAATGGGTGACCGCCAGGCCCAGCACCAGGGTGCGCAGCAGCTCCGACTTGCCGGAACCGGTCGCGCCCACGCACAGGCCGTGCGGTCCCATGCCCTCCTGTGCGGCCTCCTTGAGGTCCAGCATCACCGGGCGTCCGTCCTCGCCGACACCGATCGGCACCCGCAGCCGTTCGGCCAGCGAACGCGGCCGCCAGGTGCGCCTGGTGTCGACGGACGCCGCGTCCCCCAGGTTCAGCAGGTCGGTGAACTCCAGGTTGGCGAGCAGCGGTTCGTCGTCGTCCCCGCCGGATGCCACCCGCAGAGGGGCCAGTTGCCGGGCGAGGGCCTCGGCGGACTCGTACGAGAAGACGTCCGGGGTCCCGTCGTAGACGATCCCGTGCCCGGATTCCAGCTGCAGCGCCTCGGGGTGTACGACGATGGACAACTCGCCGCCGCCACCGGACAGTTCGCCCGGAACGACCTCGATGACGGTGACGCCCTGAAGCCCTTCGGGGTTGGCCAGGACCGAGTCCGGCGGCAGGGAGACGCCGTCCAGTACGACGACGATGTGCGGCTCCTCCGGCAGGGGCGCTGCGTTCGGATGGAAGCGCGGGCGACCGGTCAGCCGGGAGGAGAGCAGGTTCTCCAGCTCGCGCGTGTCACTGTCGATCAGCCGACGGCTGCCCGCGCCGTCCACCGCACCGGGCGCCTGGACGTGCGGCAGCCACTTGGCCCACTCCCAGTCGGGCAGGGCATCCCGGCCCGCCGCGACCACGAGGATCAGGTCCTCGGGTGAGTGCAGCGCGGCCAGCGAGCCGGCCATGGCCCGGGCGGAGGACCGTACGGACTGCGGGTCACCGCTGATCGTGACGTAGTAGAAGGCGCGCAGCGAGACCGCCAACGGCAGGTCGTCCAGGGTGCCGTGGACAGAGAGGAAGCGCTGCATCGCGCCTGCTGTCAGCGGTTCCAGTTGCTCGACCGGGCCGGTCTCGGGAGCGACGAGCGGGGTGGCGAGTGCCTGCGCGCCGAGGCCGATGCGCACGTGGGCGAAGTCCTCGTCGCCCGGGCGGCGTTCCCACACCCGGCTGCCTTCGGCGACCAGGGCCCACAGCTGCTCGGGGGAGGGATGGAGGTAGTACTGCGCGTCGCGCTGCGCCCTCGCGGCGGCGAGGGCGGTGTGCCGGGTCTGCGCCAGATAGCTCAGGTAGTCGCGGCGCAGGTCCGCCAACTGTCCCTGGGAACCACGGCGGAAACGAACCACCATCGCGATGGACATGGCCACGGTCGAGGCGATCATGACCATTCCCATGATCTTCATGAACGGCTGCCCGTTCGTGAAGAAGAACACCACCGAGCCGCCCATGCCGAGCGTCGGCAGCAGTTGCATCAGCACGCTTTCCTGGTGCCCCCGCGGCAACTCGGGCGGAGGTTGCAGGACGATCTCGTCCGTGGGCACCTCGGACGGCAGCGCCCGTGGGGGGCGCTTCACGACGATGTGGCTCACTGCTCACCAATTCCCTTGCCGGGCCCCAGTGTTCGTCCGCCGCCCCGTGTCGGGCGGACGCGGGCCGCCGCGTGATCCTACTGACACCACAAGTGACGAGGGGGAGGTAGGGTGCCGGATGTTCGCGTGAGCACACGTGAGTTGGGACGGGCGAAATCGTCGCAATTCGCGCGATTCGGAGCGGAGCGGTACGGAGCTCGGGAGACGGCGCGACGGAACCTGCCTCTCCGTCCTGCCGTGCATACGGGGCCGGGAAACGCCCAGGATCTTCACACTGTTGACGCAGAACCATCGCGCACGGCCAACACGCACAGTCAACACGCACAACCATCAGGCACAGCTATCGCGCACAACCATCACTGAGGGGGAGCAGCAGGTGAGCATGACGGCCTCCACGGCGGCCACCGGGGGAGGACCCGGCACGGGAGTCCCCTCCGGGACAGGTGCAGGGCTCGGTTTCTGCCGAGTGACCATCGTCGCCCCCGACAGCCGGATCGACGTGGCCCTGCCCGACGACATCCCGGTCGCCGACATCTACCCGGAGATCCTCAGGCTCTCCCGGCAGAGCCCCGCCGAGGGAGCCCCCGTCGGCTACCACCTCGTCCGACGGGACGGCACCGTCCTCGACAGTTCCCGCTCGTTCGCGGCCCAGCGCATTCTCGACGGCGAACTCCTCAGCCTGCGCCCCTTCTCCGAGTCGCTGCCGCCGGCCGTCTTCGACGACGTGTCCGAGGCGGTCGCCTCCGCCGTGACGCGCGAGCACACCCTGTGGGGCGGCGACCTCACACGCGCCGCGGGCCTCGTCGGCGGCGGAGTCCTGCCCGCCCTGCTCGCCTTCGTGGCCTGGACAGCCGACCCGCGCCATGACATGAACAGCCTGCCCGGCATCCTCGCCGGGGTGGTCGGGGTGCTCCTGGTCGTGTTCGCCTGCGCGCGGGCCCGGATCTACGACGACAGGGCCTCGGCCGTCGCACTGGGACTCGGCGCGCTTCCCAACGTGGGCGTCGCGGGCTCCGGACTCCTGCCCCTCGCCGACGGCCAGGGCATCGGCAAACTGCAGTTCCTTCTCGCCTGCGCGGCGGTACTGCTGGCTTCGGTCGTTCTCACCCTGTGCGCCCCGAGCGGGGACGGCCCGTTCGTCGCGTTCGTCTTCGCATCCGCCATCGGTCTGATCGTGCTGTTCACAGCGATCCTCGCGCATTGGACGCCCTCCGAGATCGCGGCGTTGTGCACCCCACTGGCCGTGGGAACCCTGGCCTTTCTGCCGGGCCTGTCGATGCGCTTCGCCCGCTTGCCGATCGGCTTCGACCAGCCGAGCACGGCCCCGCGCCGCGCCTACGGTGCCGATCCCGCCCCCCAGGAGCCCGTCGACGCCGAGCGTGTCGCGGCCCAGGCCCGCCGCGGCCACGAACTGCTGGTCGGTCTCGTCGGCGGCTGTGTGATCGTCGCGGTCGCGGCCTCGGCGGTCCTCGGCTTCTCCGACGGCGCCTGGGCACAGCTGCTCGCCTTCGCGACCGGTATCGCCCTGCTGATGCGCGCGCACCTCTTCCGCTACACCGCCCAGGTCGCCCCGGTCCTGGCCGCCGGTCTCGCAGTCCTGGTGCTGCTTGGTCTCGGCCTGGCCCTCAACCCGCCGCACTCGTTGGTCCGTGACGCGCTCGAGGGCGACCGCACCGCCCTCGACATCCGCACGATCTGGCTCGTCGCGGCGATCGCGGCCGCGGCCCTGCTCGTCACCGCGGTCGGCCTGATCGTCCCCCGGAGCGGCCTCACACCGTTCTGGGGGCGCTTCCTGGAGCTTGCCGAGGGCTTCGTGCTGTTGACGCTGGTGCCACTGGCGCTGGCCGTCTTCGACGTGTACTCGACGGTCCGATCGATGACGAGCTGACGTGCTGACGAAGCGAAGGATTGACCAAGCATGAGCTTCGGCCCGCCTCCCTCGATCTACACCCAATCCGCACTCTCGGCCGACACCGCCCGCAGGCGCCGCCGCCGTACGACGCTGCTGGGCGCCGTGGCGGTCCTCGCGGCGGTCGCGCTGGGCGGAGGCGGCTGGCTCCTCGCGTCCGGGGACGACGGCGCACCCGCCGGCGCCGAGCAGGCCGTCGCACAGAGCCCGGACGACATCAGGGAGACGACCGAGACGGTCCCCGCCTCGCCCGAGGGCCGGCTGATGATCGAGCACGACGAGGAGAACCTCGCCAAGACCAACGACGCCGCCCCCCGCTACGCGCCCGGCACCTGGGCCACCGACAAGGTCATGGTCAAGGGCGTCGCCGGCCGTCTCGAGGGCTACAACATCGCCCTCGACGCCGACGAGAAGGCCTGGAGCCTCAAGCTGGACGGCCAGATCTGCGCCACCAGCAGACATGTCACCGCGGACGGCCGTACCGCCGTCGTCATCCAGCCTCCGCAGCCCAAGGGCTCGGAGAAGGAGGGCGTCTGCGACCAGGTGGTGTTCTTCGACCTCGACACCGGCAAGAAGCTGTGGCAGAAGAAGATGCCCGCGGCGAACTCCGCCTACGTCACCAACACCAACCTCACGCTCACGAAGGGCGTCGTCGCCGTGGCCTGGGGGCAGGGCTCCGTGGCGTACGACATGAAGTCCGGCAAGCAGCTGTGGAACAGCGCCCTCGGCTCCAAGTGCCAGGACAAGGCCTTCGCCGGCGGCCGCGCCCTGCTGTCCCTGCTCAGCTGCGGATCACTGCCCGACGTCACCTTCCAGGTGCAGAAGCTGGACCCGCGCACGGGCAAGGTGCGGTGGACGTACCGGGTCGCCAGTGGGGTCCAGACCGTCTACCTGCCGTCGTCCGATCCGCCGGTGCTCGCCGTCGCGGCGGGGGACAGCGAGGTGACCGACCTGATCTCGCTCGACAGCGCGGGCAAGCGCCGTACGACCATCGCGCTGAACGGCTACGAGGCGAAGTGCGGCGAGCGGTACTTCGGACTGTCGTTCTTCGGCGAGTACGAGACCTGCGACGGCCTGGTCGTCGGACGCGACCAGGCCTTCGTCACCAGCAAGGAGAACATCGCCGCCAACCAGCCGACGGGCTGGATCGTGGCGTTCGACCTGGTGACGGGCAAGACGGCCGGGAAGTTCGACGGGCGCGAGCTGCAGAAGGTCCATCCGCTGCGGATGAGCGGCGACGACCTCCTGATCTACCGGAGCGGTGCGGGCACCGTCGCCCCGGCCGCCGTGGTGCGCTGGAACCCGAGGACGGACAAGGAGACCCCGCTCCTCCTCTTCACCCTCCCGGACGACGAGGACGGCGAGCTCAGCGACCCGGAGCAGTCGGACATCCTCTACGAACAGGGCCGGGTCTTCTTCGGGAAGCGGGAACTGGTCGCCGACGACAAGTACCCGACCGACCCGGTCCTGATGGCCCTCGCCGTCGGGGGCGCCGGACTGAAGCACTGAGAGAGCGAAGAGGGGCGGCACGCACGCGTGCCGCCCCTCACCGTCACTCCGCCTCTTGCGGCGCCGGCTCGATGTCGAACTCCCCGTCCCGCGCACCCAGCACGAACGCCCGCCACTCCGCCTCCGTGTACCGCAGCACGGTCTCCGGTTCCAGCGAGGACCGCATGGCCACGGCACCCTCGGGCAGGTACGCGATCTCGACCCGCTCCTCGTGCTCCTCGGTGCCCGGCGCGCTGTGCCACTCGACGCCCGAGATGTCGAGGGCGTAGAGCTCGTCCCGCTCCCGCTCCTTGCGCGCCTTGATCTCCTCTGCCGTCTCCGCCATGTCCCGGCGACCCCTTCCGACGTCGTACGACCACGATCCGAGCGCTCACCCTAGTGGCCCCCCGCGCCCCATCAGGGTGCTTCCGGAACCGGGGCGAAGGCCCCCACCTTTGCCTGGTACCCTGAGTGACGGCCGTTCGTGTACGCACCCCCGGAGCCCTTCGCTCTGGAGGCCGCGCCCAGCGGATCCCCGCCTCCCGAGTAACGGAAGCTCCCCCGAGACATAGACCGGGGGCACTCGGTGGCCATTTTCAGACTACGAGGAGTTTCGAGTGCCGCTCGATGCCGCAGTGAAGAAGCAGCTCATCGCCGAGTTCGGTCAGAAGGAAGGCGACACCGGCTCCCCCGAGGTCCAGGTCGCCATGCTCTCGCGCCGGATCTCGGACCTGACCGAGCACCTCAAGACCCACAAGCACGACCACCACTCCCGCCGTGGTCTGCTGATCCTGGTCGGTCAGCGCCGCCGCCTTCTCCAGTACCTGGCGAAGAAGGACATCCAGCGCTTCCGCGCGCTGGTCGACCGCCTCGGCATCCGCCGCGGTGCGGCGGGCGCCAAGTAAGACGTCATGTGGGGAGCGGTTCCCGAAACGAGTCGGGGGTCGCTCCCTTTGCCGTACGTGCGGAAACGTGCGGAGTGTCACACCTACTTTGTAGTGTGGTAGCACAACGCAGTACCACGAGGAGAAGTGCACCTCGCCGCCGCCGGTCCTCGGTAGTGGCTCCCGGGCAATGCGAACCCGGGTGCTTCGATCGAAGACCGGCCCGCAACAGACGGAGCGCTTCTCCGCCCATGTCCCCCCGCCACACGGGCGGGCCGGGACAAAAGACGAAAAGTAATGGAGAAACGCTAGTGGAGAACGAGACCCACTACGCCGAGGCCGTCATCGACAACGGCTCCTTCGGCACCCGCACCATCCGCTTCGAGACGGGCCGCCTGGCCAAGCAGGCCGCCGGCTCCGCCGTGGCGTATCTGGACGACGACACCATGGTGCTGTCGGCCACCACCGCCTCCAAGAACCCCAAGGAAAACCTCGACTTCTTCCCCCTCACGGTGGACGTCGAGGAGCGGATGTACGCCGCCGGCAAGATCCCCGGCAGCTTCTTCCGCCGTGAGGGCCGTCCCTCCGAGGACGCCATCCTCACCTGTCGCCTCATCGACCGTCCGCTGCGCCCGTCCTTCAAGAAGGGCCTGCGCAACGAGATCCAGGTCGTCGCGACGATCATGGCGCTCAACCCCGACCACCTGTACGACGTCGTGGCGATCAACGCCGCCTCCGCGTCCACCCAGCTGGCCGGTCTGCCCTTCTCCGGCCCGATCGGCGGCGTCCGCGTCGCGCTGATCAACGGCCAGTGGGTCGCGTTCCCGACGCACACCGAGCTCGAGGACGCCGTCTTCGACATGGTCGTCGCCGGTCGCGTCCTGGAGGACGGCGACGTCGCGATCATGATGGTCGAGGCCGAGGCCACCGAGAAGACCATCCAACTGGTCGCGGGCGGCGCCGAGGCGCCGACCGAGGAGGTCGTCGCCTCCGGTCTGGACGCCGCGAAGCCCTTCATCAAGGTGCTCTGCAAGGCCCAGGCCGACCTCGCCGCGAAGGCCGCCAAGCCGACCGGCGAGTTCCCGGTCTTCCTCGACTACCAGGACGACGTCCTGGAGGCGCTCGCCGCCGCCGTCCGCCCGGAGCTCGCCTCCGCGCTGACGATCGCGGGCAAGCAGGACCGCGAGGCCGAGCTGGACCGCGTCAAGGGTCTGGCCGCCGAGAAGCTCCTGCCGGAGTTCGAGGGCCGCGAGAAGGAGATCTCCGCCGCGTACCGCTCCCTGACCAAGCAGCTCGTCCGCGAGCGCGTGATCAAGGAGAAGAAGCGCATCGACGGCCGCGGTGTCACCGACATCCGCACGCTGGCCGCCGAGGTCGAGGCCATTCCGCGCGTGCACGGTTCCGCCGTGTTCGAGCGTGGCGAGACCCAGATCCTGGGCGTCACGACCCTGAACATGCTCCGTATGGAGCAGCAGCTGGACACCCTCTCCCCGGTGACCCGCAAGCGCTACATGCACAACTACAACTTCCCGCCGTACTCCGTCGGCGAGACCGGCCGCGTCGGCTCCCCGAAGCGCCGCGAGATCGGCCACGGCGCTCTCGCCGAGCGCGCCATCGTGCCGGTCCTGCCGACGCGCGAGGAGTTCCCCTACGCGATCCGTCAGGTGTCCGAGGCGCTGAGCTCGAACGGCTCGACGTCGATGGGCTCGGTCTGCGCCTCCACCATGTCGCTGCTGAACGCCGGTGTGCCCCTCAAGGCCCCCGTCGCCGGTATCGCCATGGGCCTGATCTCCCAGGAGATCAACGGCGAGACGCACTACGTCGCCCTCACCGACATCCTCGGTGCGGAGGACGCCTTCGGCGACATGGACTTCAAGGTCGCCGGCACCAAGGAGTTCGTCACCGCCCTCCAGCTGGACACCAAGCTGGACGGCATCCCGGCCTCCGTCCTGGCCGCGGCCCTCAAGCAGGCCCGTGACGCCCGCCTCCACATCCTCGACGTGATGATGGAAGCGATCGACACGCCGGACGAGATGTCCCCCAACGCCCCGCGGATCATCACGGTCAAGATCCCCGTGGACAAGATCGGTGAGGTCATCGGCCCGAAGGGCAAGATGATCAACCAGATCCAGGAGGACACCGGCGCCGACATCACGATCGAGGACGACGGCACCATCTACATCGGTGCCCAGCAGGGCTCGCAGGCCGAGGCCGCGCGCGCCACGATCAACTCGATCGCCAACCCGACCATGCCGGAGGTCGGCGAGCGCTACCTGGGTACGGTCGTCAAGACCACCACCTTCGGTGCGTTCGTGTCGCTGCTCCCGGGCAAGGACGGTCTGCTGCACATCTCGCAGATCCGCAAGCTCGCCGGCGGCAAGCGCGTGGAGAACGTCGAGGACGTCGTCGCCGTGGGCTCCAAGGTCCAGGTCGAGATCGCCGAGATCGACTCCCGCGGCAAGCTCTCCCTGATCCCGGTCATCGAGGGCGAAGAGAACGATGAGAAGAAGGACGACACCGACAAGTGACGTCGAGTAGCTCACCGGCGACGGCCCGCACCTCTTCGGAGGCGCGGGCCGTCGCCCGTACCCAAACCCTCGTCAAGGGCGCGAACGGCATCGGCACGGTCCGCAAGACGACCCTCCCGGGCGGCCTGCGCATCGTCACGGAGACGCTGCCCTCGGTCCGCTCCGCCACCTTCGGCATCTGGGCCCACGTCGGCTCCCGCGACGAGACCCCGTCCCTGAACGGCGCCACGCACTACCTGGAGCACCTGCTCTTCAAGGGCACCACGCGCAGGTCGGCGCTGGACATCTCCTCGGCGATCGACGCGGTCGGCGGCGAGATGAACGCGTTCACGGCGAAGGAGTACACGTGCTACTACGCACGCGTGCTCGACACCGACCTGCCGCTCGCCATCGACGTCGTCTGCGACATGCTCACGGGCTCGCTGATCCTCGAGGACGACGTCAACGTCGAGCGGGGCGCGATCCTCGAAGAGATCGCCATGACCGAGGACGACCCGGGCGACTGTGTGCACGACCTGTTCGCGCACACCATGTTCGGCGACAACCCCCTCGGCCGCCCGGTCCTCGGCACGGTCGACACCGTCAACGCCCTCACCGCCGACCGCATCCGCCGCTTCTACAAGAAGCACTACGACCCGACACACCTGGTCGTGGCGGCCGCGGGCAACATCGACCACAACACGGTCGTACGACAGGTCCGCGCCGCCTTCGAGAAGGCGGGCGCCCTCAAGAACACCGACGCCACGCCCATCGCCCCGCGCGAGGGCAGGCGCGCCCTGCGCACCGCGGGCCGCGTCGAACTGCTCGGCCGCAAGACCGAGCAGGCGCACGTCGTCCTCGGCATGCCGGGCCTGGCCCGCACCGACGAGCGCCGCTGGTCGCTGGGCGTGCTGAACACCGCGCTGGGCGGCGGCATGTCCTCCCGGCTCTTCCAGGAGGTCCGCGAGAAGCGGGGCCTCGCCTACAGCGTGTACTCGTACACCTCGGGCTTCGCCGACTGCGGCCTGTTCGGCGTGTACGCGGGCTGCCGGCCCTCGCAGGTCCACGACGTGCTGAAGATCTGCCGCGACGAACTCGACCACGTCGCCGAGCACGGCCTGACCGACGACGAGATCGACCGCGCCATCGGCCAGCTCCGCGGCTCCACCGTCCTCGGCCTGGAGGACACCGGCGCGCTCATGAACCGCATCGGCAAGAGCGAGCTGTGCTGGGGCGAGCAGATGTCCGTCGACGACATGCTGGCCCGGATAGCGTCGGTCACCCCGGACGAGGTCCGCGCGGTCGCCCGCGACATCCTGGGACAGCGGCCCTCGCTGTCGGTCATCGGCCCGCTCAAGGACAAGCAGGCGTCGCGGCTGCACGAGGCCGTGGCCTGACCCGGTCCGACTCCGAGACTCCAGAACCCCGGTTAAGGAAGCAAGAAGATGAGCAAGCTGCGCGTGGCGGTCCTCGGTGCCAAGGGCCGGATCGGCTCCGAGGCGGTACGGGCCGTGGAGGCCGCCGAGGACATGGAGCTGGTCGCCGCCCTGAGCCGGGGCGACAAGCTGGAGACGCTGGCCGGGACGGGCGCCCAGGTCGCCGTCGAACTGACCACGCCCGACTCGGTGATGGCCAATCTCGAGTACTGCGTCGGCCACGGTATCCACGCCGTCGTCGGTACCACGGGCTGGACCGACGAGCGCCTCGCGCAGCTGAACGGCTGGCTGGCCGCCTCCCCGGAGACGGGCGTCCTCATCGCGCCCAACTTCTCCATCGGGGCCGTCCTCAACATGAAGTTCGCGCAGATCGCCGCGCCTTGGTTCGAGTCGGTGGAGGTCGTCGAACTGCACCACCCGAAGAAGGTCGACGCCCCGTCCGGCACCGCCACGCGCACGGCCCAGCTCATCGCCGCGGCCCGCGCCGAGGCGGGCACGGCCCCGGCGCCGGACGCCACGGAGACGGGCCTGGACGGCGCGCGCGGCGCGGACGTCGACGGCGTTCCCGTCCACTCCGTCCGGCTGCGGGGCCTGCTGGCCCACCAGGAGGTCCTGCTGGGCGCCGAGGGCGAGACGCTGACCATCCGTCACGACTCGCTCCACCACAGCAGCTTCATGCCGGGCATCCTGCTGGGCGCCCGCCGTGTGGTCACCACTCCCGGCGTCACCTTCGGCCTGGAACACTTCCTGGACCTGAGCTGATGCGCGCCAAGCTGTCCTACGCCATAACGGCCGCCGTCCTGGTCTTCTACTTCGTCCTGGTCGGCAGCCGCGGCGTCATGCTCATCCAGACCGGCACGCTCCTCACCGTCACCTTCGGCGTGGCGGTGCTGATCCTGCCGGTCATCGGCGTGTGGTTCCTGTGGAAGAACACCGAGTTCGTCCGCAAGGCCAACCAGCTCGCCGCCGAACTCGACGCCGAGGGCGGCCTGCCCCTCGACGAACTGCAGCGCACCCCCAGCGGCCGTATCGACCGCGACTCGGCCGACGAGGTCTTCGCCAAGCGCAAGGCCGAGACGGAGGCGGCGCCCGACGACTGGCGCAGCTGGTTCCGCCTCGCCGTCGCCTACCACGACGCCCGCGACACCCCGCGCGCCCGCAAGGCCATGCAGCGCGCGATCGCCCTGCACGAGGGAAGGCCGGTCCAGGCCTGACCGAAGCACACCGAAGGGGCCGGCCCGCAGCAGCTGCGGGCCGGCCCCTTCGACGTCTCTACGGGCGTCTCAGCCCCGCTGATACTCCGCGCCCCACGCCTCCACCGAGTCGGCAGCCCGGTCGAACGCCTCGGGGCGCGCCAGGAAGTCCGCGTTGTGCGTGGTCAGCAGCGGCACCGCAACCCCGGCCGCCCGGTCATGGCGTACGACGGTCAGCGCCTGCCCCTGCACCGTCCGCGGCAGCCCCAGCCAGCGCACCGGCTGCTGCACCGTCCGCACGGCGACGACCTTGTCCCAGCGCGTCGTACGCGTGAGGAAGAACCCCACCTGGCGCACTCCGCGGGCGCTCACCCACACCCCCATGCGCAGCAGCCGCAGCGCGACGGCGATGACGGCCAGCGCGATCCCGAAGACCACACCGCCCTCGGACGCGGAGCCGGTGAGGGCGATGATGACCGCCGCGAACAGCACATACGAGGCGAGCAGCAACAGCAGCGCCGCCGCCCCCACCCGATAGGGGCCGGGCCGGTAGGGACGCCGCCAGTGCTCGCGGTCGTCGAAGGGCAGCGCGACGTCGTCGGCTGTCTCGAACACGCGGTCGGCCGTCAGGAAGGGCAGGGGCACGACTGGTCCTCACTCAATCCATGCGGTGGGCTGTGCCCGGTGAGGCTATCCGCCGGTGTCTCCTGGAGCCACCCTCGGGGGTCCATGGGGGCCCCTCCCACGCCATTTGGGGCAGTGGGGGAGAGTCAGTGTCCCTGGGACGCCTGTGACTCCTGCGTCGAGGCGGGGGAGTGATCGAGCGCCAGCGCCGGCATCCCGAGAATCAGGGACCCCACCAGTGCGGCGACGATGGTGACCCCCAGGAGCCAGCTCCCGGCTATCTGCCCCGCGGAGGACTTCCCACGGGGTGGGGGAGTGACATTGCTGCGGAACCTGTCGGCCTCGGCGACGAAGGCGAACGGGACGGGCTCACGCCGACGGAACATCGGGGAGACGCTCCTCTCAAGCTCGAATAAGTGACTGTTGTTGATACAGACGCACGAGTGCCACAAAAGGTGCCCTGATGCCCCGAATTCGCAGAACTTCACCGAAGATGTCGCGTCCCGGCACCGAACGCCCCGATGTCAGTGCCGGGCCGTAGAGTGGGCGCCGCCCGAGAGAAGTGATGGAAGGACCCTCCGAGCCGTGACCGACACCCCCGCCGACGACCTCAAGCCCAGCTTCCGCAGCGACGTCACCGTCGAGCTGGTCAAGCACACCGCGGCCGACTCAGACGTCCTGTGGGCCGCCCGCGTCTCCACCGCCGGCGAGCAGTCCCTGGAGGAGCTGCAGAAGGACCCCGAGCGCTCCAAGGGCCTCATCAACTACCTGATGAGAGACCGGCACGGCAGCCCCTTCGAGCACAACTCGATGACCTTCTTCATCAGCGCCCCGATCCTCGTCTTCCGCGAGTTCATGCGGCACCGCGTGGGCTGGTCGTACAACGAGGAATCCGGCCGCTACAGGGAGCTGGAGCCGGTCTTCTACGTCCCCGGCCCGGACCGCAAGCTCGTCCAGGAGGGCCGCCCCGGCAAGTACGTCTTCGTCGAGGGCACCGAGGCCCAGCAGCAGCTGGTCACCCGCACGATGGAGGACTCCTACCGGCAGGCGTACGAGGCCTACCAGGAGATGCTCGCCGCCGGCGTCGCCCGCGAGGTCGCCCGCGCCGTCCTCCCCGTCGGCCTGTTCTCCTCGATGTACGCGACCTGCAACGCGCGCTCGCTGATGCACTTCCTTGGTCTGCGCACCCAGCACGAACTGGCGAAGGTCCCGTCGTTCCCGCAGCGGGAGATCGAGATGGTCGGCGAGAAGATGGAGGCGGAGTGGGCCAAGCTCATGCCGCTCACCTACGCGGCCTTCAACGCGAACGGTCGTGTGGCGCCGTAACGCACCCGCGTTCTCCCTCCGGGCACAGGTGTACGGGCCAGTCGCGCGAAGTGTCCGTATTGCGGCATTTAGAGAAGTTCATCTAGCCTGATCAAACGGACCCGGCACTGCTTGAACCCCCGAGCAGGCAGTGCCGGGCTCCTTCTTTGTCATGACTTTTCCAGCCCCCCGAGGGCAGACCACGTCTTGAGCAGCGAGTAGCGTGTTACCCATGGCTCCGACCTCCACTCCGCAGACCCCCTTCGGGCGGGTCCTCACCGCCATGGTCACGCCCTTCACGGCGGACGGCGCGCTCGACCTCGACGGCGCGCAGCGGCTCGCAACCCACCTGGTGGACGCAGGCAACGACGGCCTGATCATCAACGGCACCACCGGTGAGTCCCCCACCACCAGCGACGCGGAGAAAACGGACCTCGTACGAGCCGTACTGGAAGCGGTCGGCGACCGCGCCCACGTCGTCGCCGGCGTCGGCACCAACGACACCCACCACAGCCTCGAACTCGCCCGTACGGCCGAGAAGACCGGTGCCCACGGCCTGCTCGTCGTCACGCCGTACTACAACAAGCCCCCGCAGGAGGGCCTGTACCGGCACTTCAAGGCCCTCGCCGACGCCACCGAGCTGCCGGTCATGCTCTACGACATTCCCGGCCGCAGCGGCGTCCCGATCAACAGCGAGACGCTGGTCCGCCTGGCCGAGCACCCGCGCATCGTCGCCAACAAGGACGCCAAGGGCGACCTCGGTCGCGCCAGCTGGGCCATCGCCCGCTCCGGCCTCGCCTGGTACTCCGGCGACGACATGCTGAACCTGCCGCTGCTCTCCGTGGGCGCGGTCGGCTTCGTCTCGGTCGTCGGCCATCTGGTCACCCCCGAGCTGCGCGCACTGGTGGAGGCGTACACCTCCGGCGACGTCCAGAAGGCGACCGAGATCCACCAGAAGCTGCTCCCGGTCTACACGGGCATGTTCCGCACCCAGGGCGTCATGACCACGAAGGCCGCGCTCACCCTCCAGGGCCTGCCCGCCGGACCACTGCGCGCCCCCATGGTGGAGCTCACGTCCGAAGAGACCGAGCAGCTCAAGATCGATCTTGCCGCCGGCGGGGTACAGCTCTGACAACAGACTTCGCGCGCCCCCGGCGCGCAACAGACTTCACAACTGAATAGGCAGGCCACCACCGGTGCCTGCCACCCACAACGACAACTGCTACTAGCACGAACGTCATGCGCGCCACGTGCCCTACCGGTACGTGGCGCGTGTGGTGAGGAGAGTCTTTTGAGTCATCCGCATCCTGAACTCGGTTCGCCCCCGCCGCTCCCCGAGGGCGGCCTGCGGGTCACCCCGCTCGGCGGTCTCGGCGAGATCGGCCGAAACATGACGGTCTTCGAGTACGGCGGCCGTCTTCTGATCGTCGACTGCGGCGTCCTCTTTCCCGAGGAGGAGCAGCCCGGGATCGACCTGATCCTGCCGGACTTCTCGTCCATCAGGGACCGCCTCGACGACATCGAGGGCATCGTGCTCACGCACGGCCACGAGGACCACATCGGTGCCGTCCCCTTCCTGCTCCGCGAGAAGCCGGACATCCCGCTGATCGGCTCCAAGCTGACCCTCGCTCTGATCGAGGCGAAGCTCCAGGAGCACCGCATCCGTCCGTACACCCTCGAGGTGGTGGAGGGGAACCGCGAGCGCATCGGTCCCTTCGACTGCGAGTTCATCGCGGTCAACCACTCCATCCCGGACGCCCTGGCCGTGGCCATCCGCACCCCTGCGGGCATGGTGGTCCACACCGGCGACTTCAAGATGGACCAGCTCCCGCTGGACAACCGTCTGACGGACCTGCACGCGTTCGCACGTCTGAGCGAGGAGGGGATCGACCTCCTCCTCTCCGACTCGACGAACGCCGAGGTGCCGGGGTTCGTCCCGCCGGAGCGGGACATCTCCAACGTCCTGCACCAGGTCTTCGGCAACGCCCGCAAGCGGATCATCGTGGCGAGCTTCGCCAGCCACATCCACCGCATCCAGCAGATTCTGGACGCGGCCAACGAATACGGCCGCAGGGTCGCCTTCGTCGGCCGCTCGATGGTCCGCAACATGGGCATCGCAAGGGACCTGGGCTATCTGAAGGTCCCGCCGGGCCTGGTGGTCGACGTCAAGACGCTCGACGACCTTCCCGACCGCGAGGTGGTCCTGGTCTGCACGGGCTCCCAGGGCGAACCGATGGCCGCCCTGTCCCGGATGGCCAACCGCGACCACCAGATCCGGATCGTCAACGGCGACACCGTGATCCTGGCGTCGTCCCTGATCCCCGGCAACGAGAACGCGGTCTACCGCGTGATCAACGGCCTGACCCGCTGGGGCGCCAACGTCGTCCACAAGGGGAACGCCAAGGTCCATGTCTCGGGCCATGCCTCGGCCGGCGAGCTGCTGTACTTCTACAACATCTGCCGCCCGAAGAACCTGATGCCGGTCCACGGTGAATGGCGGCACCTGCGCGCCAACGCCGAGCTCGGCGCCCTCACCGGCGTCCCGCACGACCGGATCGTCATCGCGGAGGACGGCGTCGTCGTCGACCTCATCGAGGGCAAGGCCAAGATCTCCGGCAAGGTCCAGGCGGGTTACGTGTACGTCGACGGCCTCTCGGTCGGCGACGTGGGCGAACCGGCTCTCAAGGACCGCCGCATCCTCGGCGACGAGGGCATCATCTCGGTCTTCGTGGTCCTCGACTCGTCGACCGGCAAGATCACGGGCGGCCCGCACGTTCAGGCCCGTGGCTCCGGTATCGAGGACTCGGCGTTCGCCGACGTGATCCCGAGGATCACGGAGGTCCTCGAACGCTCGGCCCAGGACGGCGTGGTCGAACCCCACCAGATGCAACAGCTGGTGCGGCGGACCCTGGGCAAGTGGGTCTCCGACACCTATCGCCGCAGGCCGATGATCCTCCCGGTGGTGGTGGAGGTCTGACGGTCTGTCGGACATCCGTACGCGTGAACCTGGAGCGGGGCTCCTCGATTTGCATCGAGGAGCCCCGCTCCAGTACGTTTACGGCTCCGCCTGAACGGGAACCCGATCGCTTCGTGCGTCGGAACCAGTCCCCGAAGCGGGTGGGAATTCCGACTCAGAATCTCTGATAAAGTCGGAGCCGCCGGAAAGGGAAACGCGAAAGCGGGAACCTGGAAAGCACCGAGGAAATCGGAACCGGAAACGGTCTGATAGAGTCGGAAACGCAAGACCGAAGGGAAAAGCCCGGAGGAAAGCCCGAGAGGGTGAGTACAAAGGAAGCGTCCGTTCCTTGAGAACTCAACAGCGTGCCAAAAATCAACGCCAGATTAGTTGATACCCCGTCTCCGGCCGTCATGGTCGTAGATGAGGTTCCTTTGAAGAAAAACACAGCGAGGACGCTGTGAATCATCGGCTTATTCCGCCGGTGGTTCCGCTCTCGTGTGTGTGCACCCGATTACGGGTAAACATTCACGGAGAGTTTGATCCTGGCTCAGGACGAACGCTGGCGGCGTGCTTAACACATGCAAGTCGAACGATGAACCACTTCGGTGGGGATTAGTGGCGAACGGGTGAGTAACACGTGGGCAATCTGCCCTTCACTCTGGGACAAGCCCTGGAAACGGGGTCTAATACCGGATACCACTACCGCAGGCATCTGTGGTGGTTGAAAGCTCCGGCGGTGAAGGATGAGCCCGCGGCCTATCAGCTTGTTGGTGAGGTAATGGCTCACCAAGGCGACGACGGGTAGCCGGCCTGAGAGGGCGACCGGCCACACTGGGACTGAGACACGGCCCAGACTCCTACGGGAGGCAGCAGTGGGGAATATTGCACAATGGGCGAAAGCCTGATGCAGCGACGCCGCGTGAGGGATGACGGCCTTCGGGTTGTAAACCTCTTTCAGCAGGGAAGAAGCGAAAGTGACGGTACCTGCAGAAGAAGCGCCGGCTAACTACGTGCCAGCAGCCGCGGTAATACGTAGGGCGCAAGCGTTGTCCGGAATTATTGGGCGTAAAGAGCTCGTAGGCGGCTTGTCACGTCGGGTGTGAAAGCCCGGGGCTTAACCCCGGGTCTGCATTCGATACGGGCTAGCTAGAGTGTGGTAGGGGAGATCGGAATTCCTGGTGTAGCGGTGAAATGCGCAGATATCAGGAGGAACACCGGTGGCGAAGGCGGATCTCTGGGCCATTACTGACGCTGAGGAGCGAAAGCGTGGGGAGCGAACAGGATTAGATACCCTGGTAGTCCACGCCGTAAACGGTGGGAACTAGGTGTTGGCGACATTCCACGTCGTCGGTGCCGCAGCTAACGCATTAAGTTCCCCGCCTGGGGAGTACGGCCGCAAGGCTAAAACTCAAAGGAATTGACGGGGGCCCGCACAAGCAGCGGAGCATGTGGCTTAATTCGACGCAACGCGAAGAACCTTACCAAGGCTTGACATACGCCGGAAAGCATCAGAGATGGTGCCCCCCTTGTGGTCGGTGTACAGGTGGTGCATGGCTGTCGTCAGCTCGTGTCGTGAGATGTTGGGTTAAGTCCCGCAACGAGCGCAACCCTTGTCCTGTGTTGCCAGCATGCCCTTCGGGGTGATGGGGACTCACAGGAGACCGCCGGGGTCAACTCGGAGGAAGGTGGGGACGACGTCAAGTCATCATGCCCCTTATGTCTTGGGCTGCACACGTGCTACAATGGCAGGTACAATGAGCTGCGAAACCGTGAGGTGGAGCGAATCTCAAAAAGCCTGTCTCAGTTCGGATTGGGGTCTGCAACTCGACCCCATGAAGTCGGAGTTGCTAGTAATCGCAGATCAGCATTGCTGCGGTGAATACGTTCCCGGGCCTTGTACACACCGCCCGTCACGTCACGAAAGTCGGTAACACCCGAAGCCGGTGGCCCAACCCCTTGTGGGAGGGAGCTGTCGAAGGTGGGACTGGCGATTGGGACGAAGTCGTAACAAGGTAGCCGTACCGGAAGGTGCGGCTGGATCACCTCCTTTCTAAGGAGCATCTAGGCCGCCAAGCTTGCTTGGTGGTCCAGGACCAGTACATCGGCGAATGTCTGATGCTGGTTGCTCAAGGGTGGAACGTTGATTATTCGGCACTCTCAGTCATCTCGGGCTGCCAGTACTGCTCTTCGGAGCGTGGAAAGCTGATCACGAGTGGCGAGGGTGCCGGGCACGCTGTTGGGTGTCTGAGGGTATGGCCGTATCGGCTGCCTTCAGTGCCGGCCCCAGTGCACTCGAACCGGATGGTTCGGGGTGATGGGTGGCTGGTCGTTGTTTGAGAACTGCACAGTGGACGCGAGCATCTGTGGCCAAGTTTTTAAGGGCGCACGGTGGATGCCTTGGCACCAGGAACCGATGAAGGACGTGGGAGGCCACGATAGTCCCCGGGGAGCCGTCAACCAGGCTTTGATCCGGGGGTTTCCGAATGGGGAAACCCGGCAGTCGTCATGGGCTGTCACCCATACCTGAACACATAGGGTATGTGGAGGGAACGCGGGGAAGTGAAACATCTCAGTACCCGCAGGAAGAGAAAACAACCGTGATTCCGGGAGTAGTGGCGAGCGAAACCGGATGAGGCCAAACCGTATGCGTGTGAGACCCGGCAGGGGTTGCGCATTCGGGGTTGTGGGATCTCTCTTTCACAGTCTGCCGGCTGTGAGACGAGTCAGAAACCGTATGGATAGGCGAAGGACATGCGAAAGGTCCGGCGTAGAGGGTAAGACCCCCGTAGCTGAAATCTGTACGGCTCGTTTGAGAGACACCCAAGTAGCACGGGGCCCGAGAAATCCCGTGTGAATCTGGCGGGACCACCCGCTAAGCCTAAATATTCCCTGGTGACCGATAGCGGATAGTACCGTGAGGGAATGGTGAAAAGTACCGCGGGAGCGGAGTGAAATAGTACCTGAAACCGTGTGCCTACAAGCCGTGGGAGCGTCGCTGTATGTGCTTGCACATACAGTCGTGACTGCGTGCCTTTTGAAGAATGAGCCTGCGAGTTTGCGGTGTGTTGCGAGGTTAACCCGTGTGGGGAAGCCGTAGCGAAAGCGAGTCCGAATAGGGCGATATAGTAGCGCGCTCAAGACCCGAAGCGGAGTGATCTAGCCATGGGCAGGTTGAAGCGGAGGTAAGACTTCGTGGAGGACCGAACCCACCAGGGTTGAAAACCTGGGGGATGACCTGTGGTTAGGGGTGAAAGGCCAATCAAACTCCGTGATAGCTGGTTCTCCCCGAAATGCATTTAGGTGCAGCGTCGTGTGTTTCTTGCCGGAGGTAGAGCACTGGATAGGCGATGGGCCCTACCGGGTTACTGACCTTAGCCAAACTCCGAATGCCGGTAAGTGAGAGCACGGCAGTGAGACTGTGGGGGATAAGCTCCATGGTCGAGAGGGAAACAGCCCAGAGCATCGACTAAGGCCCCTAAGCGTACGCTAAGTGGGAAAGGATGTGGAGTCGCACAGACAACCAGGAGGTTGGCTTAGAAGCAGCCACCCTTGAAAGAGTGCGTAATAGCTCACTGGTCTAGTGATTCCGCGCCGACAATGTAGCGGGGCTCAAGCGTACCGCCGAAGTCGTGTCATTTCAGCATGAGGGCCAACGCCCGCTGGGATGGGTAGGGGAGCGTCGTGTGCCGGGTGAAGCCGCAGCGGAAGCTAGTGGTGGACGGTTCACGAGTGAGAATGCAGGCATGAGTAGCGATACACACGTGAGAAACGTGTGCGCCGATTGACTAAGGGTTCCTGGGTCAAGCTGATCTGCCCAGGGTAAGTCGGGACCTAAGGCGAGGCCGACAGGCGTAGTCGATGGATAACCGGTTGATATTCCGGTACCCGCTGTGAAGCGTCAAACATCGAACCCATTAATGCTAAGGCCGTGAAGCCGTTCCGGACCCTTCGGGGAATGGAAAGTGGTGGAGCCGCCGAACCACGGTGGTAGTAGGTGAGTGATGGGGTGACGCAGGAAGGTAGTCCAGCCCGGGCGGTGGTTGTCCCGGGGTAAGGGTGTAGGCCGAGTGGTAGGTAAATCCGCCATTCATTAAGGCTGAGACCTGATGCCGAGCCGATTGTGGTGAAGTGGATGATCCTATGCTGTCGAGAAAAGCCTCTAGCGAGTTTCATGGCGGCCCGTACCCTAAACCGACTCAGGTGGTCAGGTAGAGAATACCGAGGCGTTCGGGTGAACTATGGTTAAGGAACTCGGCAAAATGCCCCCGTAACTTCGGGAGAAGGGGGGCCATCACTGGTGATCCGATTTACTCGGTGAGCTGGGGGTGGCCGCAGAGACCAGCGAGAAGCGACTGTTTACTAAAAACACAGGTCCGTGCGAAGCCGTAAGGCGATGTATACGGACTGACGCCTGCCCGGTGCTGGAACGTTAAGGGGACCGGTTAGTCCGACTTCGGTTGGGCGAAGCTGAGAACTTAAGCGCCAGTAAACGGCGGTGGTAACTATAACCATCCTAAGGTAGCGAAATTCCTTGTCGGGTAAGTTCCGACCTGCACGAATGGCGTAACGACTTCTCGACTGTCTCAACCATAGGCCCGGTGAAATTGCACTACGAGTAAAGATGCTCGTTTCGCGCAGCAGGACGGAAAGACCCCGGGACCTTTACTACAGTTTGATATTGGTGTTCGGTTCGGCTTGTGTAGGATAGCTGGGAGACTGTGAACTCTGGACGCCAGTTCAGGGGGAGTCGTCGTTGAAATACCAGTCTGGTCGTGCTGGATGTCTAACCTGGGTCCGTGATCCGGATCAGGGACAGTGTCTGATGGGTAGTTTAACTGGGGCGGTTGCCTCCTAAAGAGTAACGGAGGCGCCCAAAGGTTCCCTCAGCCTGGTTGGCAATCAGGTGTTGAGTGTAAGTGCACAAGGGAGCTTGACTGTGAGACCGACGGGTCGAGCAGGGACGAAAGTCGGGACTAGTGATCCGGCGGTGGCTTGTGGAAGCGCCGTCGCTCAACGGATAAAAGGTACCCCGGGGATAACAGGCTGATCTTCCCCAAGAGTCCATATCGACGGGATGGTTTGGCACCTCGATGTCGGCTCGTCGCATCCTGGGGCTGGAGTCGGTCCCAAGGGTTGGGCTGTTCGCCCATTAAAGCGGTACGCGAGCTGGGTTTAGAACGTCGTGAGACAGTTCGGTCCCTATCCGCTGCGCGCGCAGGAATATTGAGAAGGGCTGTCCCTAGTACGAGAGGACCGGGACGGACGAACCTCTGGTGTGCCAGTTGTTCTGCCAAGGGCATGGCTGGTTGGCTACGTTCGGGAGGGATAACCGCTGAAAGCATCTAAGCGGGAAGCCTGCTTCGAGATGAGTATTCCCACCCCCTTTGAGGGGTTAAGGCTCCCAGTAGACGACTGGGTTGATAGGCCGGATCTGGAAGCACGGTAACGTGCGGAGGTGACCGGTACTAATAGGCCGAGGGCTTGTCCTCAGTTGCTCGCGTCCACTGTGTTGGTTCTGAAACCACGAACAGCCCCATACCCGTATTCGGGTGTGGTGTGGCATGGTTCGACAGTTTCATAGTGTTTCGGTGGTCATAGCGTGAGGGAAACGCCCGGTTACATTCCGAACCCGGATGCTAAGCCTTACAGCGCCGATGGTACTGCAGGGGGGACCCTGTGGGAGAGTAGGACACCGCCGAACAATTCTTCAAAGGGTTGGATCCTGAACTTCGGTTCGGGGTCCAACCCTTTTTTGTTCTGCGTCACTTGACGTTCACGTTCCACGACCACCATCCAAAGCATGGGTACTGCTGCAATGCTCAGGGCCGCCGGCGTCGGAGTCGGTGACGAGGTCGTGGTGCCGGCCTTCGGGAACGTCGAGGTCGCCGAGGCTGTTGTCCTGGCCGGTGCGCTTCCGGTGTTCGCCGACATAGATCCGGTGAGCTACTGCCTGGATGCGTCCGCTGTCGAGGCGGCCGTGACCGCGCGGACCGCGGCCGTGGTGGTCGTACATCGATTCGGGCGGCGGGCCGGCATCGCGGCGCTGCACGCTCTGGGACAACGTCATGGGCTGCTCGTGCTGGAGCAGGGGGAGTCCGAGGCGCCGTACGACGAGGTCGCTCAGCGCAGGGAGCGGGCGGCTTACCTCGATGGGAAGTTGAAGGGTGTGGGCAAGCCCGACGGCGGTGATGGGCACACCTATCAGCAGTACGTCGTGCGGGTGCCCGGGAACGGGCGGCCCGATCGCGATGCCTTCGCTCGTGCCTTGCGTGGCAAGGGTGTTGAGTGCCGGGTGCCGGTGAAGACGCCCGTGCACCGGCTGCCCGAGTTCCGGCGCTGTGTGTCGCTGCGGGAGACGGAGTTGGCGGCGGACGAGACGTTGGCGCTGCCGGTGGACGCGTCCCTGACCAAGCGGGACATGCAGCGGGTCGTGGGCGCGTGCAATGCGCTCGGAGGGCTGCTTCAGGCAGCCTTCTGATCGGCTTTCGTACCTCGTGGGCGTGGTTGGGAACACCCGTCTGTTCGGGGTATGATCTATCCCGTTGCCGCGAGGGAAACCTCGAAGGCGACAGGCCCCCTTAGCTCAGTCGGCAGAGCGTCTCCATGGTAAGGAGAAGGTCAACGGTTCGATTCCGTTAGGGGGCTCCAACCGAAAGGCCCCGCCCAATTGGGCGGGGCCTTTTTCGTACCCTTCTCAGTCCTTCTGGAGGCCCGGGACCCGCATGGCCAGGATCGCCATGTCGTCGGACGGGGCATCCGACGCGAAGCGTTCCACGGCGCGCATGATGCGGGCGGCGACCGCGCCGGCGGTCAGGCCCGTACAGGTCGTGAGGACGTCGGTGAGGCCGTCGTCGCCCAACATGCGGGCGCCCTCGCGGCGTTCGGTGACGCCGTCGGTGACGCACAGCAGGACGTCGCCCGGGTCCAGGGTGACCGTCTGCTCGTACAGCTCGAGATCCTCGATGACGCCCAGCAGCGGCTGCGGCTCGGCGGCCGGTTCGACCGTGCCGTCCTGGCGGAGGCGGAGCGGGAGGGGGTGGCCGGCGCAGACCACCTTCAGTTCGGCGCTGCCGTCCTCCTGGGGGCGCATCTCGCCGTAGAGGAGCGTCAGGAAGCGGCTGCGGGCTCCCTCGTCGAGGATCGCGGAGTTGAGGCGCTCCAGGACCGCCGGGCCGCTGAGGCCCTCCCTGGCCAGCAGCCGCAAGGCGTGGCGGGCCAGGCCCGTCACCGCCGCCGCGTTCGGGCCCGTACCGCAGACGTCGCCGATGGCGAAGCCGTAGGCGCCGTCGCTGATGGGGAAGACGTCGTAGAAGTCGCCGCCGACCTCGTTGCCCTCGCCGGCCGCGCGGTAGATGACCTCGACCTCGACGCCGTCGATCTGGGGGAGCTCGGGCGGCAGGAGGCTGCGCTGGAGGGACTGGCTGATGGCCGTGCGCTCGGAGTACAGGCGGGCGTTGTCCAGCGCCAGCGCTGCCCTTCGGCTCAAGTCCTCGGCCAGTTCCAGGATTTCCTGGCGGAAGTGCTCGTCGGTCGGCTTGCCGAGGGTCAGCATGCCGATGACGCGGTTGCGGGCCACCAGGGGGAGGACGACCGTCTCGCCGCCCACGGCCGATGCGGTGGCGAGGGTCGGGCCGATACCCGAGCTGAGGCGGCCGATGGGTTCGCCCAGGCCCAGACTGCGCATGGAGGTGCGCAGGGCCGCCTGGTGGGCCGCCTCGGCGGGGGCCGACCAGACGCGGGCGCCCGGGGTGGGTACCGGGTCGGGTGGGGAGATCTTCGAAAGCAACGACTTGATGCCGTCGATGAGTTCCTCGTCCTCATGCAGGACGTACGACAGATACGGCTCCGAGGCCTGGTCGGCGATCGTGTAGACCGCGCACCAGGTCGCCAGCGTCGGGACGGTCATCTGGGCCATCAGGGCCAGCGTTTGGTCGCGGTCCAGGGTGCCGGCCAGGAGGTCGGAGGCCTCGACGAGGAAGCTGAGCGATCCTCGGCGCAGGCGTTCCAGTTCGCCGAGGCGGGCCGACTCGACGGCCAACGCGATGCGGTCCGCGGCGAATTGGAGGCGCAGGGCTTCTTCGTTCGAGTATCTGCCGGGGCCTTCGGCCGCGACGCCGAGGGAGCCCGTGAGGCGGCCCTCGACCTTCAGGGGGACCGTGACGACCGAGCGCATGCCGGTGCCGCTCAGGAGCGGGACGGCGCCTGGGACCGCCGTGAGGTCCTCGTGGACGGCCGGCATGCGGGCCGAGCCGTAGCGGCCGGGGCCCGCCTCGACGGGGACGCGGGCGAACCGCTGGCGGGCGGAGGGCAGGCCGGTGGAGGCGCGCACCTCCAGCTCCGTTTCGTCGTCGGTGGCGAGGAGGAGGAAGGCGGAGTCGGCGTCGAGCATGTCGCGGGCGCGTTCCACCGTGCGCTGGAGGAGGCCGTCGAGGTCGTCCGGGGCCGGGGAGCCGATGAACACCTCGAAGGGGTCGGTGCTCTGGCCGTCGGAGGAGGTTGAGGTGTCGGAGGCCGGGATGCGCAACGGGGTCTGGAGGACCGCGCGTTCGTGGTCGCGGACCAGGAGGCAGACCGTGGAGGGCTCGCCTTCCGTGTCGCGGACGCGGAGGTGGGAGGCGTACACGGGGGTGACGCGGCCGTTGGCGCCCCTTATGCCGTAACTGCCTTCCCAGCGGGAGAGTTGGAGCGCCTCCGCGATGCCCGTACTGGTGCCCGGGGTGTGGGGCCAGGCCGCGAGGTCGGTGAGCGGTTTGCCGATGACCTGCTCGGCCGGGTAGCCGAAGAGTTCCTCGGCGTCCTCGTTCCACGCCGAGATGGCCGCCGTACGGTCGATCTGGACGACGGCGACGCGGACGCGGCCGTCGGCGAGGGGGAGGAGATTCGCGGGGAGCGAGGGGCCGGCGGCGCGGGTGCCCACCTGGCGTTCGGGGAGGGCGATCTGGAACCAGACCTGCTTGTGTGTGGGCGTGTACTCGACGCCCCAGCGGCCGGCCAGGGCCGCGCACAACTGGAGGCCGCGACCGCCCTCGCGGTCGGGGCTGCCCATGGTGGCGAGGGAGCCCTGGAGGGGGACCTCGCGCTCGGGGTAGCGGTCGGCGACCTCGATGCGTACGCCGTCGTCGCTGCGCAGACACAGTACGTCCGCCGTGGTGCCCGCGTGCACCACGGCATTGGTCACCAGTTCGCTGGTGAGGACGACCGCGTCGTCGACGATGTCCGCGAAGCCCCAGCCCTGGAGTGTGTCGCGGACGAAGGAGCGGGCACTCGCGACCGAGCGCCCGACGGGCTCGAAGCTGGCGGCCGCGCGCGCGGTGATCACAGAACTCCTCGACCGGTTGTCGACGTGCAGGGCTGCGCTGACGGCCGGCTCGTGCCGCTGGTGCGGCAGGCTGTCCGTCGGCCGGCGGTCCGGGGGATGTCCCCCAGGGATCAGTCCGGTGGTCATGTTGTGCGGCCGCCCCTCCGATGCCCGCTCGTTCTCGTGCCACCGTCCAAGGCCGGACGGACCGGCGCGGCTGGACAGCCGCATGCAAGGTTACTTACCTTCCCCGTCCATGCGGATGCCGGTCACCAGTGTTTCCGTCCGGAGGGTGTGCGGACGATGTGCGAAGCTGCCGAACTGTTATGGCCTGGTTCAGCCAGGGTGAAACACTGGGCAAGCTTCTTGTGAAGGTCCGGGCAGGCTGAGTGTGGTCCGCGCAGTGTGGGCAGCAGCCCGGGGCGCGGCCTGGTCTGCCCGGCGAAAACGCGCAGCATTAACTGGTACGTCGAACAGTAGTACCGGAGCAGCAGTAACGGTCGACCCCTGCGGGAGGGACACAGTGGAGTCTGGCGCAGCGACGCGGGGCACTAAGACGCGCGCGAAAGGCGGACAGTCCCTGAATAACCAGCGCAAACCACGCGGTGGGACCACCGCGGTGGACACGGCCGCCCTGAACCGACTGCTGGCGGCTCTCGTGTCGATGCGTGACGGGAACTTCCGGAAGCGGCTCACGGTGTCCGGCGACGGCGTGTTGTCCGAGATCGCCGCTGTTTACAACGAGGTGGCCGACCGGAATCTGCATCTGACGGGTGAGCTGTCGCGGGTGCGGCGGATGGTGGGCCGTGAGGGAAAGCTCACGGAGCGGCTGGAGATCGGCGCCTGTGAGGGGTCGTGGCTGACGGCCATCGACGCTTCCAACGCCCTGGTCGACGATCTCGTACGACCTGTCTCGGAAGTCGGCAGGGTGCTTTCCGCGGTCGCGGAGGGCGATCTGTCGCCGCGGATGGAGCTGCGGACGCAGGCTGCGGACGGGTCGGGGCACCCGCTGCGGGGTGAGTTCCTGAAGGTCGGGCGGACCGTCAACAATCTGGTCGACCAGCTGTCGACGTTCACCGACGAGGTCACGCGTGTGGCCAGTGAGGTGGGCACCGAGGGCAAGCTGGGCGGACAGGCCAAGGTGCGCGGTATGTCCGGTTCCTGGAAGGACCTGACGGATTCCGTCAACACGATGGCGTACCGGCTGACGGCGCAGGTGCGGGATATCGCGCTCGTCACCACGGCCGTCGCGAAGGGTGACTTGTCCCGGAAGGTCACGGTTCACGTGGCCGGCGAGATGCTCGAACTGAAGAACACCGTCAACACGATGGTGGACCAGCTGTCGTCCTTCTCCTCCGAGGTGACCCGCGTCGCGCGCGAGGTGGGCGTCGAGGGTGAGCTGGGCGGGCAGGCGCAGGTGCCCGGTGTGGCGGGTGTGTGGAAGGACCTCACCGATTCGGTGAACCTGATGGCCGGCAATCTGACGGCCCAGGTGCGCGGGATCGCACAGGTGACGACCGCGGTCGCCAACGGTGACCTGTCGCAGAAGGTCACCGTCTCGGCACGCGGTGAGGTCGCGCAGCTCGCCGACACGATCAACCAGATGACCGAGACGCTGCGGATCTTCGCGGACGAGGTCACCCGTGTGGCCAACGAGGTCGGTGCCGAGGGCCAGCTCGGCGGGCAGGCGAACGTGCCGGGTGCGGCGGGGACGTGGAAGGACCTCACCGATTCGGTGAACACGGTCTTCCGGAACCTCACCACACAGGTGCGGGACATCGCCGCCGTGACGACGGCCGTGGCCAACGGTGACCTGTCGCAGAAGGTCACCGTCGATGTGGCCGGCGAGATGCTGGAGCTGAAGAACACCGTCAACGGGATGGTGGACCAGCTGTCGGCGTTCGGTGCCGAGGTCACGCGCGTGGCGCGCGAGGTCGGTGTCGAGGGTGAGCTGGGCGGGCAGGCGCAGGTACCGGGCGCGGCCGGTACGTGGAAGGACCTCACGGACTCCGTCAACACGGCGTTCCGGAATCTCACCGGACAGGTGAGGAACATCGCCCAGGTGACGACGGCCGTGGCCAACGGCGACCTGTCGCAGAAGGTCACCGTGGACGTCTCCGGCGAGATGCTTCAGCTGAAGAACACCGTGAACACGATGGTGGACCAGCTGTCGGCCTTCGCCGACCAGGTGACGCGGATGGCCCGGGACGTGGGCACCGAGGGCCGCCTCGGGGGTCAGGCCGTGGTGCCGGGGGTCTCGGGGACCTGGAAGGAGCTCACGGACTCCGTCAACTTCATGGGCGGCAACCTCACCTCGCAGGTGCGGCAGATCGCCCAGGTGACGACGGCGGTGGCGCGGGGCGACCTGTCCCAGAAGATCGACGTGGACGCGCGCGGCGAGATCCTTGAGCTGAAGAACACCATCAACACGATGGTCGACCAGCTCTCCGCCTTCGCCGACCAGGTGACGCGGGTCGCCCGTGAGGTGGGTACCGAGGGACGGCTGGGCGGGCAGGCGCAGGTGCCCGGCGTCGCCGGTGTGTGGCGCGACCTGACCGACTCCGTGAACGGCATGGCGTCCAACCTGACCGGACAGGTGCGCAACATCGCCCAGGTCGCCACCGCGGTGGCCCGGGGTGACCTGTCCCAGAAGATCACCGTGGACGCCCGCGGCGAGATCCTCGAGCTGAAGAACACCCTGAACACGATGGTCGACCAGCTGTCGTCGTTCGCCGAAGAGGTCACGCGGGTGGCCCGCGAGGTGGGCACCGAGGGCATCCTCGGCGGTCAGGCCGAGGTGCAGGGGGTCTCCGGCACCTGGAAGGACCTCACGCAGTCCGTGAACTTCATGGCGAACAACCTGACGATCCAGGTGCGGAACATCGCCGAGGTCACGACCGCGGTCGCCAAGGGCGATCTGTCGAAGAAGATCACCGTCGACGCGAAGGGCGAGATCCTCGAACTCGTCAGCACCGTCAACACGATGGTGGACCAGCTGTCGTCCTTCGCCGAGCAGGTGACCCGGGTCGCCCGCGAGGTGGGTACCGAGGGCATCCTGGGCGGGCAGGCGCACGCGTCGGGGGTCACGGGCATCTGGAAGGACCTCACCGACAACGTCAACCTGATGGCCAACAACCTGACCGTGCAGGTGCGGAACATCTCCCAGGTCGCGTCGGCCGTCGCCAACGGCGACCTGACCCGGACGGTGACCATCGAGGCGCGCGGCGAGGTCGCGCAGCTCGCCGACACCTTCAACACCATGGTGAAGACGCTGAGTTCGTTCGCCGACCAGGTCACCAAGGTGGCCCGTGAGGTGGGTACGGACGGGATCCTCGGCGGGCAGGCGCGGGTGCCGGGTGTGGCCGGTACGTGGAAGGACCTCACCGAGTCGGTGAACCAGATGGCGTCCAACCTGACCGGTCAGGTGCGGAACATCGCCATGGTCACGACCGCCATCGCCAAGGGCGACCTGACGAAGAAGATCGACATCGACGCCCGGGGCGAGATCCTCGAGCTGAAGACCACCATCAACACGATGGTCGACCAGCTGTCCTCCTTCGCCGAGGAGGTCACCCGGGTCGCCCGCGAGGTGGGCACCGAAGGACAGCTCGGCGGTCAGGCGCGCGTGCGTGACGTCGACGGCACCTGGCGCGACCTCACCGAGTCCGTGAACGAGATGGCCGGGAACCTGACCCGGCAGGTGCGTGCCATCGCGCGCGTGGCGACCGCGGTGACCCGCGGCGACCTGAACCTGAAGATCGACGTGGACGCGTCCGGGGAGATCCAGGAACTCCAGGACTACATCAACAAGATGATCGCCAACCTGCGCGACACCACGATCGCCAACAAGGAGCAGGACTGGCTCAAGGGCAACCTGGCCCGCATCTCCGCGCTGATGCAGGGCCGCCGCGACCTCGCGGACGTGGCCTCGCTGATCATGAGCGAGCTGACGCCGGTGGTGTCCGCGCAGCACGGCGCGTTCTTCCTGGCGATGCCGCTCGTCGACGGCAAGGACGCGAGCGCCGACCAGGAGGAGTCGTACGAACTGCGCATGCTCGGGTCGTACGGCTACTCCATGGGATCGATGCCGACGTCCTTCAGGCCGGGTGAGGCACTCATCGGGACGGCCGCGCAGGAACGGCGCACGATCCTCGTGGAGAACGCGCCGAGCGGCTATCTGAAGATCTCCTCGGGGCTCGGGGAGGCGCCGCCCGCGCAGGTGATCGTGTTGCCGGTGCTCTTCGAGGGCCAGGTGCTCGGCGTCATCGAGCTGGCGTCCTTCACGCCGTTCACGCAGATCCAGAAGGACTTCCTCAACCAGATCGCCGAGATGATCGCGACCAGCGTCAACACCATCTCCGTCAACACCAAGACCGAGGTGCTGCTGCGGCAGTCGCAGGAGCTGACCGAGCAACTCCGCGAGCGGTCGGCGGAGTTGGAGAACCGGCAGAAGGCCCTCCAGTCGTCCAACGCGGAACTGGAGGAGAAGGCCGAGCTGCTGGCCCAGCAGAACCGTGACATCGAGGTGAAGAACACCGAGATCGAGGAGGCGCGGCAGGTTCTGGAGGAGCGCGCCGAGCAACTCGCGGTGTCGATGCGGTACAAGAGCGAGTTCCTCGCCAACATGTCGCACGAGCTGCGCACGCCGCTCAACTCACTGCTGATCCTTGCCAAGTTGCTCGCTGACAACGCCGACGCCAACCTCTCGCCGAAGCAGGTCGAGTTCGCCGAGACGATCCATGGCGCAGGCTCCGACCTGCTCCAGCTGATCAACGACATCCTCGACCTGTCGAAGGTCGAGGCGGGCAAGATGGACGTCTCGCCGACGCGCATCGCGCTCGTCCAGCTCGTGGACTACGTGGAGGCCACCTTCCGCCCGCTGACCGCGGAGAAGGGCCTCGACCTGTCCGTACGGGTCTCGCCGGAGCTGCCCGCCACACTGCACACCGACGAACAGCGGCTGTTGCAGGTGCTGCGCAATCTGCTGTCCAACGCGGTGAAGTTCACCGACTCCGGGGCGGTGGAGCTGGTCATCCGGCCCGCCGGCGCGGATGTGCCGATGCAGATCCGTGAGCAGTTGCTGGAGACCGGTTCGCTGCGGGATCCGGACGCCGATCTGATCGCGTTCTCCGTGACCGACACCGGGATCGGGATCGCCGCGAGCAAGATGCGGGTGATCTTCGAGGCGTTCAAGCAGGCCGACGGCACGACGAGCCGGAAGTACGGCGGTACGGGGCTCGGGCTCTCCATCTCGCGAGAGATCGCCCAGCTGCTCGGTGGTGAGATCCACGCGCAGAGCGAGCCGGGGCGCGGCTCGACGTTCACGCTGTATTTGCCGCTGCACCCGAGCGAACTGCCTCCGCAGGGCTACCAGCAGTCCGCGGCGGTCCTGGACGTCGGTGACCTGAGCGCTTCCGAGAACAGCCGGGCCGAGGTCGAGATCGGGACGCCGGCCGAGGTGAAGTCGTACCAGGAGACCCAGAACGGCGCCGCGGCACTCTTCAGGCGCCGCCGCAGGACCCTGCCGGAGGTCGAACAGCGGCCCCAGCTGGACCAGTGGTCGGCGACGACGGCGCAGAGCCCGGCGCCGGAGGTGCGGCGCGGCATCCGGTTCGGTGGCGAGAAGGTGCTGATCGTCGACGACGACATCCGCAACGTCTTCGCGCTCACCAGCGTCCTGGAACAGCACGGACTGTCGGTGCTGTACGCCGAGAACGGTCGCGAGGGCATCGAGGTCCTGGAGCAGCACGACGACGTCACGGTCGTCCTGATGGACATCATGATGCCCGAGATGGACGGGTATGCGACGACAACGGCGATCCGCAGGATGCCGCAGTTCGCGGGCCTGCCGATCATCGCGCTGACGGCGAAGGCGATGAAGGGCGACCGGGAGAAAGCGATCGAGTCGGGCGCCTCCGACTATGTCACCAAGCCGGTCGATCCCGATCATCTGCTGTCGGTGATGGAGGAGTGGATGCGGGGCGCGTGATCGCAGCGGATGCAGGAGGCGTGACGGGATCGGTCGGGCTTCGCGTGGATGCTGCGAGGACCTTCCGTGTTCACGCGGAGTTGCTGACTCAGTGTGCTCGAAGCCGTGTAGAAGTACGGGATTCGGGGAACCTTCTGGTCTCCCGCTGCGTTTCTGCTACGTGCACAGTGACATCGCGGTGACAGGGTGTGGCGACGGGCGGGGTGCGGCTACCATGACCGGCACGAGGACGGGCGGCGCAAGGGAGCCGTCCCACGGGGCGGCACCTGCCGGTGTCACCACGAGTCCTGAGGACAGGGGAGGCCCCAAGCCGGGGCGAGGAGGGCGGGCCATGGTGCAGAAGGCCAAGATCCTCCTGGTCGATGACCGGCCGGAGAATCTGCTGGCGCTGGAGGCCATCCTCTCCGCGCTCGATCAGACGCTGGTGCGGGCATCGTCCGGGGAGGAAGCGCTCAAGGCACTGCTCACCGACGACTTCGCGGTGATTTTGCTGGACGTGCAGATGCCGGGCATGGACGGCTTCGAGACGGCGGCGCACATCAAGCGGCGCGAGCGCACCCGGGACATCCCGATCATCTTCCTCACCGCGATCAACCACGGTCCGCATCACACCTTCCGCGGGTATGCGGCGGGCGCGGTCGACTACATCTCCAAGCCCTTCGACCCGTGGGTGCTGCGAGCGAAGGTCTCCGTCTTCGTCGAGCTGTACATGAAGAACTGCCAGCTGAGGGAGCAGGCGGCGCTGCTGCGGCTCCAGTTGGAGGGCGGTGCCGGCGGCAAGGCTCCGGCCGGTGAGGCGAAGGAGCCGGCGGGACTGCTGGCCGAGCTCTCGGCGCGGCTCGCCGCGGTCGAGGAGCAGGCGGAGGCCCTGTCCAAGCAGCTGGACGACGAGTCGGCGGACGCGGCGGCCGTGGCCACCGCGGCGCATCTCGAACGCAAACTCACCGGCCTGCGGCGGGCACTGGACGCCCTGGAGCCGGGAACGGGCAGCACCCAGTCGGTGCCCTCGCAGAACTGACCCCCACCCATAGCTCAGTTGCGGGTGAGCGCGTGTCAGTTCCGCGTCCCCGCAAGGGCGACACGAACGGGTGAAGCACCGGGCACACGTGTCCGTAGTCGTCTCCCCCGGTAACCTCGCACCTATGGCCTCACGTCCCTCCGCTGCCAAGAAGCAGCCCGCGAAGAAGGCGGCGGCTCCGGCGAAGAAGGCCGCTGCGAAGAAGGCTCCGGCGAAGAAGGCGCCCGCCAAGAAAGCCGCCGCGAAGAAGACCGCGCCGGCCCCGAAGCCGGCGCCCAGTCCGACCGGTGGCATCTACAGGCTCGTGCGCGCCGTCTGGCTGGGCCTCGCGCACGCGGTGGGCGCCGTGTTCCGCGGCATAGGGAATGGCGCGAAGAATCTCGACCCGGCGCACCGCAAGGACGGTGTCGCGCTGCTGCTGCTCGGCCTCGCGCTGATCGTCGCGGCCGGTACCTGGTCGAATCTGCGAGGTCCCGTCGGCGACCTGGTCGAGATCATCGTCACCGGCGCCTTCGGCCGCCTCGACCTGCTGGTGCCGATACTGCTCGCGGTCATCGCGGCGCGGTTCATCCGGCACCCCGAGCAGCCCGAGGCCAATGGCCGCATCGTGATCGGCCTGTCCGCGCTCGTCATCGGTGTGCTCGGACAGGTCCACATCGCGTGCGGCGCACCCGCCCGCAGCGACGGCATGCAGGCCATAAGGGACGCGGGCGGTCTCATCGGCTGGAGCGCGGCGACCCCGCTGACCTACACCATGGGCGAGGTCCTCGCCGTACCCCTGCTCGTGCTGCTCACGGTCTTCGGGCTGCTGGTCGTGACGGCCACCCCGGTCAACGCCATCCCGCGGCGACTGCGGGAGCTCGGTGTGCGGCTCGGTGTCATGCACGATCCGGCCGAGGACGAGTTCGGCGAGGACGACGAGCGCTACGACGACCAGTGGCGCGAGGCGCTGCCCGCGCGTACCCGCAGGCGCGGGCCGGCCCCCGAGGCGTACGACCCCGACGGCGCCGAGCAGGAGGCCCTCTCGCGGCGTCGCGGCCGTCCCCGGCGCTCCGCGGTGCCGCAGCCCGACATGGACCGTCCGATGGACGCCGTGGACGTCGCCGCGGCGGCCGCCGCCGCGCTCGACGGTGCCGTACTGCACGGCATGCCGCCGTCGCCGATCGTCGCCGACCTCACCCAGGGGGTCAGCGTCGGGGACCGCGAGGACACGACGCCGACGCCGGTGCCGACCCCCGTGCCGGCCCCGGCCGCGCGCCCGCGGCAGGAGAAGCTGAAGGTCCAGGAGAAACTGAAGGTCGAGGTCGCGGACCTCACCAAGCCCGCGCCCGAGGCCCAGGGCGAACTGCCGCCGCGCGCCGAGCAGCTCCAGCTCTCCGGTGACATCACGTACTCCCTGCCCTCGCTCGACCTCCTCACGCGCGGAGGCCCCGGCAAGGCACGCAGCGCGGCCAACGACGCCGTCGTCGCCTCGCTGACGAACGTCTTCATGGAGTTCAAGGTCGACGCGGCCGTCACCGGCTTCACGCGCGGGCCGACGGTCACGCGGTACGAGGTCGAGCTCGGCCCCGCCGTGAAGGTCGAGCGGATCACCGCGCTGGCGAAGAACATCGCGTACGCCGTCGCCAGCCCGGACGTCCGGATCATCAGCCCGATCCCGGGCAAGTCCGCGGTCGGCATCGAGATCCCCAACACCGACCGCGAGATGGTCAACCTCGGTGACGTGCTGCGGCTGGCCGCGGCGGCCGAGGACGAGCATCCGATGCTGGTCGCGCTCGGCAAGGACGTCGAGGGCGGCTATGTGATGGCCAACCTCGCGAAGATGCCGCATGTGCTCGTTGCCGGAGCGACTGGTTCCGGTAAGTCGTCGTGCATTAACTGCTTGATCACTTCCATCATGGTCCGCGCGACCCCCGAGGACGTGCGGATGGTCCTCGTCGACCCCAAGCGCGTCGAGCTGACGGCGTACGAGGGCATTCCGCACCTGATCACGCCGATCATCACCAACCCCAAGCGGGCCGCCGAGGCGCTCCAGTGGGTCGTACGGGAAATGGATCTGCGCTACGACGACCTGGCGGCGTTCGGGTACCGACACATCGACGACTTCAATGAGGCCATCCGCGAAGGCAAGCTCAAGACGCCGGAAGGCAGCGGGCGGGAGCTGAAGGCGTACCCGTATCTGCTGGTGATCGTCGATGAGCTCGCCGACCTGATGATGGTCGCGCCGAGGGACGTCGAGGACTCGATCGTGCGCATCACGCAGCTCGCGCGCGCGGCCGGTATCCACCTGGTGCTCGCCACGCAGCGGCCCTCGGTCGACGTCGTCACCGGTCTGATCAAGGCGAACGTGCCCTCCAGGCTCGCCTTCGCCACCTCCTCGCTCGCGGACTCCCGGGTCATCCTCGACCAGCCCGGCGCCGAGAAGCTGATCGGCAAGGGTGACGGGCTGTACCTGCCCATGGGCCAGAACAAGCCCACCCGTATGCAGGGCGCCTTCGTGACCGAGGACGAGGTCGCGGCGGTTGTCCAGCACTGCAAGGACCAGATGGCGCCCGTCTTCCGGGACGACGTCGTCGTGGGCACCAAGCAGAAGAAGGAGATCGACGAGGAGATCGGCGACGACCTGGACCTGCTGTGCCAGGCGGCCGAACTCGTGGTCTCCACGCAGTTCGGGTCGACCTCCATGCTCCAGCGCAAGCTGCGCGTCGGCTTCGCCAAGGCGGGGCGTCTGATGGACCTGATGGAGTCCCGGGGGATCGTCGGACCGAGCGAGGGATCCAAGGCTCGTGACGTTCTTGTGAAGGCTGATGAGCTGGACGGAGTGCTCGCGGTGATCCGCGGGGAGGCTTAAAGGCAGGAAACGGGGCGCAGTGGTCGCCGGACCCACGGATGAGCCGCCGATGGGTGTTCGATCGTGACTCACCCGTAAGGGATCATTGAGCAACCGTTTCCCTTCGGCGTACGTCAAGTTGAGGGAAGCGAAAAGCTGCTGTCCCGCCATCGGTGTGTCCGGCCATACCGATGGCGTACAAAGTCCCACCGCCCGGTTGCCCCACCCTTTCGCACCCCCCCTAGACTGAATCCTCAGCACAGGTGGCTTAAACGCTCGAAAGGCGCCCCCGTGTCCCTCGGCAACTCCCCTGAAGACGAGCGTCCGTTCGAAGACGACCGCGAGGAAGCCCGTATCTCCATCGGCCGTGCCCTCCAGCAGGCACGTATCGCGGCCGGGCTGACCGTCGACGACGTCAGCAGCGCCACCCGGGTCCGCATCGCCATCGTGCATGCCATCGAGGCGGACGACTTCGCCCCCTGTGGCGGGGACGTCTACGCCCGTGGGCACATCCGGACCCTGGCCAAGGCCGTCCATCTCGATCCGGCCCCCTTGCTGGACCAGTTCGCCGCCGACCATGGCGGCGGGCGTCCGGCGCCGACCCCGGCCGCCCCGCTGTTCGAGGCGGAACGCATCCGTCCCGAGCGGCGTGGACCCAACTGGACCGCCGCCATGGTCGCGGCGATCGTCGCCGTGGTCGGCTTCGTCGGGTTCACCGCGTTCAAGGGTGACGACGAGGGCGGGAAGGCACAGGTCGCCGAGGGTGTCGCGCCCTCCGCCAGCAAGTCCTCCTCGCCCACGCCCAAGAGCGAGAAGCCCGAGTCGCCGAAGCCGGACCCGTCCGACAGCGCCATCGCGGCCGCGCCCCAGGACAAGGTGACCGTCCAGGTCGGCGCCCCCGACGGCAGGAGCTGGATCTCCGCCAAGGACCACAACGGCCGGCTGCTGTTCGACGGGGTGCTCGAAAAGGGCGAGAGCAAGACCTTCCAGGACAGCGAGAAGATCAACCTCGTCCTCGGCGACGCCGGGGCGATCCAGCTGTACGTGAACGGCAAGAAGATCGACGACGACTGGCAGCCGGGAGCCGTGGAGCGGCTCACGTACACGAAGGGCGATCCGACGGTCGGCTAGGACCCGGGTGAGCGTTCCGGCAGGCATGGAAGGGGTTGGCGCCAAGATCGCCAACCCCTTCGACGTGGGCTGTCGGTGGAACGAAGTAGTCTTGAGCCCATGCCTGAACGCCGTACCGTCGCACTCGTCACTCTTGGCTGCGCCCGTAACGAGGTGGACTCGGAGGAGCTCGCAGGCCGCTTGGAGGCGGACGGCTGGGAACTCGTCGAGGACGCCGAGGACGCGGACGTCGCCGTCGTCAACACCTGTGGCTTCGTCGACGCCGCCAAGAAGGACTCCGTCGACGCCCTCCTGGAGGCCAACGATCTCAAGGGGCACGGCAGAACCCAGGCCGTCGTGGCGGTGGGCTGCATGGCCGAGCGGTACGGGAAGGACCTGGCCGAGGCCCTCCCCGAGGCGGACGGCGTGCTCGGCTTCGACGACTACGCCGACATCTCGGATCGCCTGCAGACCATCCTGAGCGGCGGCATCCACGCCGCCCACACCCCGCGCGACCGGCGCAAGCTGCTGCCGATCAGCCCTTCGCAGCGGCAGGAATCGGCGGCGGCGGTCGCGCTGCCGGGGCACGGGGCGGCCGTCGAGGTCGCCGCGCCCGCGCCCGCGGACCTTCCGGAAGGGCTCGCTCCGGCCTCCGGCCCCCGGGCACCCATGCGCCGCCGACTGGACGGCGCCCCGGTCGCCTCGGTGAAGCTCGCCTCCGGCTGCGACCGGCGCTGCACCTTCTGCGCCATCCCGTCCTTCCGCGGCTCCTTCATCTCGCGCCGCCCCTCCGACGTGCTCAACGAGACGCGGTGGCTGGCCGAGCAGGGCGTCAAGGAGATCATGCTGGTCTCCGAGAACAACACCTCGTACGGCAAGGACCTGGGCGACATCCGGCTGCTGGAGTCACTGCTGCCCGAGCTCGCCGAGGTCGACGGCCTGGAGCGGGTGCGCGTCAGCTACCTCCAGCCGGCAGAGATGCGGCCCGGGCTCATCGACGTGCTCACCTCCACGCCCAAGGTCATGCCCTACTTCGACCTCTCCTTCCAGCACTCCGCCCCCGGCGTGCTGCGCGCGATGCGCCGCTTCGGTGACACCGACCGCTTCCTGGAGCTGCTCGACACGATCCGCGGCAAGGCCCCGCAGGCCGGTGTGCGCTCCAACTTCATCGTGGGCTTCCCGGGCGAGACCGAGGCCGACCTGGCGGAGCTGGAGCGGTTCCTGAACGGCGCGCGGCTCGACGCCATCGGCGTCTTCGGCTACTCCGACGAGGAGGGCACGGAAGCGGCGACGTACGACAACAAGCTCGACGAGGACGTCGTGGCCGAGCGCCTCGCGCGAGTCTCCCGGCTGGCCGAGGAACTCGTCTCGCAGCGGGCCGAGGAGCGCGTGGGCGAGACCGTGCAGGTGCTGGTGGAGTCCATGGACGACGAGGGCGTCCACGGACGCGGCGAGCACCAGGCCCCCGAGACGGACGGCCAGGTGCTGCTCACGAGCGGCGAAGGTCTGAGTGTCGGTCGTATGGTCGAGGCGAAGGTGATCGGTACCGAGGGTGTCGACCTGGTGGCCGAGCCGCTGACCGGCTCGCTCGCGTGTAGTGAGGAGGCGGGCAGATGACCGGAGCACCGGCATCCGCTGCGGGTGGCCCCTCCCAGGCGGGTGCGACCGGCACGGCGGGTGCGTCCGGCACCGAGACCGGTGCCAAGTCCGCGCGGAGCGGGAAGATCGCGGCGGCGGCCGTCGACCAGGCCAGTCTCTGGAACATCGCCAACCTCCTGACCATGCTTCGGCTGCTGCTGGTGCCGGGCTTCGTCGCGCTGATGCTCGCCGACGGCGGGTACGACCCGGCCTGGCGGTCGTTCGCCTGGGCGGCCTTCGCCGTCGCGATGATCACCGACCTCTTCGACGGTCATCTGGCGCGCACCTACAACCTCGTCACCGACTTCGGGAAGATCGCCGACCCCATCGCCGACAAGGCGATCATGGGGGCGGCGCTCATCTGTCTGTCCTCCCTCGGCGATCTGCCGTGGTGGGTGACCGGCGTCATCCTCGGGCGGGAACTCGGGATCACGCTGCTGCGTTTTGTGGTCATCCGGTACGGCGTCATCCCGGCGAGCCGCGGCGGCAAGCTGAAGACGCTCGCCCAGGGCATCGCGGTCGGTATGTACATCCTGGCGCTGACGGGGTGGTTGGCCACCGCGCGGTTCTGGGTGATGGCTGTGGCGGTCGCGCTGACCGTGGCGACCGGCCTCGACTATGTGAGACAGGCCATTGTGCTGCGTCGGCAGGGAATCGCCGAGCGCGAGGCGGCGTTGGAGGAGACGGAAGCGTGAATTCCCCGGCCACCGAAGTGGTACGACTACTCACGGTGAGGGCGGAGACGCTCGCCGTCGCCGAGTCGCTCACCGGTGGGTTGGTTGCGGCGGAAATCACAGCGGCCCCCGGTGCGTCCAGGGCGTTCCGGGGTTCGGTGACTGCCTACGCCACCGAGCTGAAGCATGAACTGCTCGGCGTCGACGCCACTCTGCTGGCTGAGCGCGGAGCGGTGGATCCGCAGGTCGCGGCCCAGATGGCGGCGGGAGTGCGCAAGGCGCTCGGTGCCGCCTGGGGCATCGCGACCACGGGTGTCGCAGGTCCGGAGGAACAGGACGGAAAGCCCGTCGGGACGGTCTATGTGGCGGTCGACGGACCCACCTCGGAACTCTCCGGTGGCGGGAAAGTGGCGTCGCTGCGGTTGAACGGCGACCGGGCGGAAATTCGTATGGAGAGTGTACGGAGCGTACTCGCACTGCTCCTTCAGGAGCTTGCGGGCGAACAGACCGGGAATGAGCGGGCACAGGATACGGAACGGAACGGGGGGTTTTGATGTTTGCAGCCCTGAGTGAACACGACATCGCTCCCCGCACGGCCGCGGCGCAAGGCGGTACGGTGGGGCGTGAAGGATGCGGCTACGCGGTCCGAGGAGGGAGCCACCGATGATTCTGCTCCGTCGCCTGCTGGGTGACGTGCTGCGTCGGCAGCGCCAGCGCCAGGGCCGTACTCTGCGCGAAGTCTCCTCGTCCGCCCGAGTCTCACTCGGCTATCTCTCCGAGGTGGAGCGGGGGCAGAAGGAGGCATCTTCCGAGCTGCTCTCCGCCATCTGCGACGCGTTGGACGTACGGATGTCCGAACTGATGCGAGAAGTGAGCGACGAGCTCGCCCTCGCCGAGCTGGCCCAGTCCGCTGCGGCCACCCCCAGCCAGCCCGTGCCCACGTCGGTACGTCCGATGCTGGGCTCCGTCTCGGTGGCCGGTGTGCCACCGGAACGGGTCACCATCAAGGCGCCCGCCGAAGCGGTGGACGTCGTCGCCGCTTGAGCGTCGTCGGCGTTTGCGCTTGAGACGCGCTCGAAGACGAGCTGAGGGCGCGCTGAGAAGTGCGGGAGGCCCCGGCCAGGTTTCTCCGGATCATCCGGAGAGGCGTCGGCCGGGGCTTTCGTGCATCGTGGAGTGACGTGGTTCGCGGTCACCGGTGCCGGTTGTGCGGACGATGCCTCTCTGCGCTGCCGGTGCGCCCGCGCGGTGGGTGACGGAGGTGACCTAGCTTCGGGTTGTTCGGGTTGGTCGGCCTGCTTGTCTCGCTCACCCCGTTCGTCCTGCTCCGGCTGGAGGTGGGTTGATGGCGCGGCCGATAGTGCGGTGGGGGGTGGCCCTAGGGGCCGGGGTGGTGTGGTGGTGGGCCGTGCTGCGGCTGGCCTTCGCTCCCGGCGCGGGGGTGCTGGAGGGCGCGGTCGCCGCCGGAGGGTGGGGGCTGAGTCTGCTGCCGGTGCACTGTGTGCCCAGGGCGCGGGCGGCCGGGGCGCTTGCCGCGGGGCGGTGGCGGGCGGCCTGGGGGGTCACCACGGCATCGCCACTCCGCCGTTCGGACGCAGGATCTGGCCCGTCGTGAAGGACGAGGCGTCGGAGGCCAGATACAGCACGGCGTGGGCGATGTCCTCCGGCTCGCCGACCCGGCCCAGCGGGGACATCCGGGCCATCAGCGCCTCGGTCCGTTCCTGGTCCTCGCCGTGGCGGTCGGTCATGGGGGTGCGGATCCAGCCCGGGGCGACGGCGTTGACGCGGATGCCGTGGCGGCCGACCTCGGTCGCCAGGGTCTTCGTCAGCTGGACGACGGCCGCCTTGGCGGCGCCGTAGCAGAGCAGGCCGGGACCGCCGGTGTCGACGGCGCCGGAGGCCATCGTGATGATGCTGCCCCTGGTCCGGTGCTCCAGCATCAGACGGGCCGCCTCCTGGCAGGCGTACAGGACTCCCTTGAAGTTGATGTTCCAGACCCGGTCGAGGTCCTCGTCCCGGGTCTCCAGGACCGGGCTGCTGTGCATGATGCCGGCGATCGCCGCCATCACGTCCAGGCGCTCGCAGGAGGTGACGGCCTGGTGGAGCCGGTCGCGGTCCGTGACGTCGAGGTGGTGGGTGTGGGCGGTACCGCCCGCGCTCTTGATCAGGGTCGCCGTCTCGTGCAGGCCCTGCGCGTCCCGGTCCGCGCAGTGCACGATGGCGCCGGCTTCGGCGAGCAGGACCGCGGAGGCGCGGCCGATACCGCCGGCGGCGCCGGTGACGAATGCGGTGCGTCCGGTCAGGTCGTACGCGCTGACGGTCATGTGGGGACGGTACGAGGGAATCTGACGGGGCGTCAATTAGTCGTACGGTGTGGGGTTCCCGGGCGTCGGGCGGTGCCGGGGGCCGGGCCGGTCTGGCATGCCGGGCACCAGTAGGTGGGGCGTTCGCGGGAGCCGTCGCCCTGGTCGGCCTTGCGGACGGTGGTGTGGCAGCGCAGGCACGGGTGGCGGGCGCGGCCGTAGACGAAGAGGTCCTGGCCGCGGCGGCCCGTGGTGGTGCGGACCGGGCGGTCGCGGTTGGCCTCGAGGAGCTTCTTGGCGAGCAGGGGCAGCTTGGCCGCGCGGTCCTCGGGGAGGGCGCCCACGGGGAGCCACGGGGTGACGCCGAGCAGGAAGCAGAGCTCGCTCTTGTACACATTGCCGATGCCGGCGAGGTTGCGCTGGTCGAGGAGTGCCTCGCCGAGGGGGCGGGCCGGGTCCTGGAGGAGGTTGGCGAGGGCGCGGTCCGGGTCCCAGCCGGGGCCGAGGAGGTCGGGGCCCAGGTGTCCCACGGCACGGTCTTCGTCGGTGGTGCGCAGGAGTTCCAGGACGGGGAGGCGGTAGCCGACGGCCGTGCGGTCGGCGGTGCCGAGGATCGCGCGGATCTGGTGGGCGGGGCCGCCGGTCCAGCGCTGGTCCGTGGCGTACACCTTCCAGGAGCCGTCCATTTTGAGGTGTGAGTGGAGGGTCAGGCCGCCCTCGATACGGGTGAGCAGGTGCTTGCCGCGTGGGGTGACGTCCAGGACGGTCCGGCCCGTGAGGTCGGCCGTGGCGTACTTGGGGACGCGGAGGTCGCTGCGGGTGAGTACCTTGCCGGCGAGGGCGGTGTGCAGTCGGCTCGCTGCCTGCCAGACGGTGTCTCCTTCGGGCATGGGTCAAGGGTGGCATGGGGTGGTGGGTGGGCGCCCAATGGGTTGGGGGCTGCTGTCTTTGTGGCGGGTGCGGGTTGTCGTTGGCTTGCCGCGCCCCGCGGCGGAGCCGCATATCGATACAGCCCCGCGCCCCCAAGTCGGTCCGGCCTGCCGTTGGCCAAGAGAGGCCGGGCGTGTCAGGCCCTTAGGCGTAGGCCTCGGGGGGTGGCGATGAAGCCTGCTCCTTCCAGGAGGGTGCCGATGGGGGAGGTCAGGGCTGAGGCGCCGTTGATGCGTTCCACGGTGACCGTGCCGAGGGAGCCTGCGCGGGCGGCCGTGGCGAGGGCTTCGGCGGCCGACTGGAGGCGTGGGTCGTCGGTGGCCTTGCCGTCCGGGTCCTCCGGCCAGGCAAGCAGGGTCTTGCCGCCGCGCTCCATGTAGAGGGTCAGTTCACCGTCCACCAGGACCACCAGGGACCCCGCCTTACGGCCTGCCTTGTGGCCCGCGCCGGTCGGGGGCTCCGGCCAGGGGAGGGCGGCGCCGTACGCGTTCGCCGGGTCGGCGGCGGCGAGGACGACGGCGCGGGAGTCGGGGGTGCGGGCCGGGAACCGGTGGGGGGTGACGGGGTGGCTTGGGCCGTACGGCCCGCTGCGGGGGCCGCCGGTGCCTGGTGGGGCCAGGTCGCGGGGGGAGACGTAGTCGCCGGGGGAGCGTGGGGCCTCGTCCAGCCAGTCGAAGGCGAAGTCGTCGGCGGGGGCGGTGCCGGCGGGGGCCTCGAAGCCGTCCTGTGCGCCGGGGGTGCCGAAGCCGGTGTTCGCGCCCGGCAGGCCGTCTCCCCGGTCGCGGGCGTTGGCCACCGCGCGGAGACGGTCGACCGCACCGTCCATGGCGAACTGGGCGGCGCCGAGGCCTTCCACGACGTAGCCGCGGCGGGCCTGGCCGGTCTCCTCGAAGGCGGACAGGATGCGGTACGTCGCCGAGAAGCCGCCCTCGACGCCTTCCGCGGAGACCGCGCCCCGGGTCACCACACCGTGCCGGTCGAGGAGAGTGCGGGCCAGGGCGTGGGCGCGCAGGGTGGGGTCGGGCTCCCGGTCGGGCAGCAGCGACCAGCGGCCGGCGACCGTGGGCGGGCCGGTGCGGGAGGCGGGGCGGGCGGCGGCGGTGAGGGAGCCGTAGCGGCCGCGCGGGACCGTGCGTTTGGCGCGGTGGGCCGTGGAGCCGGCCGTGCGGCCCGAACCCAGCAGGGAGCGCATCGGGGTGAGCGTGTCGTTGGTCAGGCGGCCGGACCAGGCCAGGTCCCAGACGGTGTCGGCGAGTTGGGGATCGGTGGCGTCGGGGTGGGTGGTCGCGCGGACCTGGTCGGCGATCTGGCGGAAGAACAGGCCGTAGCCGCCGGAGAGGGCGGTCAGGACCGACTCGTGGAGTGCCGTCAGCTCCAAGGGGTGCGGTGGTGGCAGGAGCAGGGGCGCCGCGTCGGCGAGATAGAGGGAGACCCAGCCGTCCTTGCCGGGGAGGGAGCCCGCTCCGGCCCACACCAGCTCGCCCGCGGAGGTGAGTTCGTCGAGCATCGCCGGGGTGTAGTGCGCGACGCGGGACGGCAGGACCAGCTTCTCCAGGGCGGAGGCGGGCACCGAGGCGCCCTGCAACTGCTCGACCGCGCGCACCAGTCCGTCGGCACCCCGCAGCCCGTGGCCCTTGCCGATGTGCTGCCACTGGGGGAGGAACTGGGCGAGGGCGGGCGGGGACACCGGCTCCAACTCGTGGCGCAGGGCGGCCAGGGAGCGGCGGCGCAGTCGGCGCAGCACGGCGGCGTCGCACCACTCCTGGCCGATGCCCGCCGGGTGGAACTCGCCTTGCACGACACGTCCGTTCGCGGAAAGGCGCTGCAACGCGCCTTCCGTGACCGCCACGCCGAGGCCGAACCGGGCCGCCGCGGTCGCCGAGGTGAACGGGCCGTGGGTGCGGGCATGGCGGGCCAGGAGGTCGCCCAGCGGATCCTTGACCGGTTCCGTGAAGGCTTCCGGTACGCCGACCGGCAGTGCTGTGCCCAGTGCGTCGCGCAGGCGGCCGGCGTCCTCGATCGCCGCCCAGTGGTCGGTGCCGGCGATACGGACCTTGATCGCGCGCCGGGCTCGGGCGAGCTCCTGCGCCCACTGCGGCTCCGCGCCCCGCTCGGCCAGCTCCGCGTGCGTGAGGGGACCGAGGAGGCGGAGGAGGTCCGCGACGCTCTCGGCGTCCTTGGCCCGGCGGTCCTCGGTGAGCCACTGGAGTTCTTGTTCCAGTTCGGCCAGCACCTCGGCGTCGAGCAGCTCGCGCAGCTCCGCCTGGCCGAGCAGTTCGGCCAGCAGACGGGAGTCGAGGGACAGGGCCGCCGCGCGGCGCTCGGCGAGCGGCGAGTCACCCTCGTACAGGAACTGGGCGACGTATCCGAACAGGAGGGAGCGGGCGAAGGGGGACGGCTCGGGAGTGGTGACCTCGACCAGGCGGACCTTGCGGGACTCCAGGTCGCCCATCAGCTCGACGAGGCCGGGGACGTCGAAGACGTCCTGGAGGCACTCGCGGACCGCCTCCAGGACGATCGGGAACGAGCCGAACTCGCTGGCGACCTGGAGCAGTTGGGCGGCGCGCTGGCGCTGCTGCCACAACGGGGTGCGCTTGCCCGGGTTGCGGCGCGGCAGCAGGAGCGCGCGGGCGGCGCACTCGCGGAAGCGGGACGCGAACAGAGCCGACCCGCCCACCTGGTCGGTGACGACCTGGTCGACCTCGCCCTTGTCGAAGACGACGTCCGCGGCTCCCACGGGGGCCTGGTCCGCGTCGTACTCCGTGCCGAGCCTGGCCGGTTCCTGGTCGAGCAGGTCCAGGCCCATCAGGTCGGCGTCGGGCAGCCGCAGGACGATGCCGTCGTCCGCGTGCATGACCTGGGCGTCCATGCCGTACCGCTCGGAGAGCTTGGCGCCCAGGGCGAGGGCCCACGGGGCGTGCACCTGGGCGCCGAACGGGGAGTGGACGACCACGCGCCAGTCGCCGAGCTCGTCGCGGAAGCGCTCCACGACGATCGTGCGGTCGTCGGGGATGTGGCCGCAGGCCTCGCGTTGTTCGTCGAGATAGGCGAGGACATTGTCGGCCGCCCAGGTGTCCAGGCCCGCCGCGAGGAGGCGTGGGCGGGCCTTGTCCTTGGGGAGAGAGCCGACCTCGCGGAGGAACGCGCCCACCGCGCGGCCGAGTTCGAGCGGGCGGCCCAGCTGGTCGCCCTTCCAGAAGGGGAGCCTGCCCGGGACACCGGGGGCGGGGGAGACCAGGACGCGGTCGCGCGTGATGTCCTCGATGCGCCAGGAGCTGGTGCCGAGCGTGAAGACGTCGCCGACGCGCGACTCGTAGACCATCTCCTCGTCGAGCTCGCCCACCCTTCCGCCGCCCTTCTTCGGGTCGGCTCCGGCGAGGAACACTCCGAAGAGGCCGCGGTCGGGGATCGTGCCGCCGGAGGTGACGGCGAGGCGCTGGGCACCAGGGCGGCCGGTGATCGTGCCGGCGACCCGGTCCCAGACCACGCGGGGGCGCAGTTCCGCGAAGGCGTCCGACGGGTAGCGGCCCGCGAGCATGTCGAGGACCGCGGTGAAGGCGGAATCGGGCAGCGAGGCGAAGGGAGCTGCTCGGCGGACCATGGCGAGGAGGTCGTCCAGCTGCCAGGTGTCCATCGACGTCATCGCGACCACCTGCTGGGCCAGTACGTCCAGGGGGTTGGCGGGGACCTTCAGGGACTCGATGGAGCCGGTGCGCATGCGTTCGGTGACGACCGCCGCCTGGACCAGGTCGCCTCGGTACTTCGGGAAGACCACGCCGGTGGAGACCGCGCCCACCTGGTGGCCCGCGCGGCCCACGCGCTGGAGGCCGGAGGCCACGGAAGGGGGCGACTCGACCTGGACGACCAGGTCCACCGCGCCCATGTCGATGCCGAGTTCGAGACTGGAGGTGGCGACCACCGCGGGGAGGCGGCCCGCTTTGAGGTCTTCTTCGACGAGGGCGCGTTGTTCCTTGGAGACCGAGCCGTGGTGGGCGCGGGCGATGACCGGGGGTGCGCCCTGGGCCGCGCCCGAGCCGCCCATCAGTTCCGCGGGGGCGTGGTGTTCGTCGAGGGTTTCGCCTGTGGCCCGTTCGTAGGCGATCTCGTTGAGGCGGTTGCAGAGGCGTTCCGCGAGGCGGCGGGAGTTGGCGAACACGATCGTGGAGCGGTGGGACTGGACGAGGTCGGCGATGCGCTCCTCCACATGCGGCCAGATCGAGGGGCGTTCCGCGCCCTCGGTGCCGTCGGCCACCGGGGAGCCGCCCAGTTCGCCCAGGTCCTCGACGGGGACCACGACGGACAGGTCGAATTCCTTGCCGGATTTCGGCTGGACGATCTCCACCTTGCGGCGAGGGGAGAGGTAGCGGGCGACCTCGTCGACCGGGCGGACGGTCGCGGAGAGGCCGATGCGGCGGGCCGGCTTGGGCAGGAGCTCGTCGAGGCGTTCGAGGGAGAGGGCGAGGTGGGCGCCGCGTTTGGTGCCCGCGACGGCGTGTACCTCGTCGAGGATCACCGTTTCGATGCCGGTCAGCGCGTCGCGGGTGGCCGACGTCAGCATCAGGAACAGGGACTCCGGGGTGGTGATCAGGATGTCCGGGGGGCGGGTGGACAGGGCGCGGCGCTCGGCGGCGGGGGTGTCGCCGGAGCGGATGCCCACCTTGACCTCGGGCTCGGGGAGGCCCAGGCGGACGGATTCCTGGCGGATGCCGGTCAGGGGGCTGCGGAGGTTGCGCTCCACGTCGACCGCGAGGGCCTTGAGGGGGGAGACGTAGAGGACTCGGCAGCGCTTGCGCGGGTCCGCGGGTGGGGGTGTGGAGGTCAGCTGGTCAAGGGCGGCGAGGAAGGCGGCCAGGGTCTTGCCGGAGCCGGTGGGGGCGACCACCAGGACGTCCGAGCCCTCTTTGATGGCGTTCCACGCGCCGGCCTGGGCGGCGGTGGGAGCGTCGAAGGCTCCCGTGAACCAGCCGCGAGTGGCGGGAGAGAAGCCGTCCAGGGCTCGGCGTGGGTTGCTGACCATGTGTCCATCCTGCACCCGGGTACTGACAGACGGGTCTGACCTGTGGTTTTCCGTGGCGCGGGCGCGTCTCGTATGCCTGCGGCGGCCCGTGGCGGCTTCGGTGGGGGTTCGCGTCGCGCATTCGGTCCGGTTGGGGGTCGGTGCCGCACCGGGGGGTGTCCGTCCTCGGTCGGGCGGTGCGGTGGGCTGGGGATGTGCTGTTGGTTGGGCGCCCGACGCTGCGGGCGGACGCCCCGGGTACGTCCCCTTCTCGCCGTTGCGCAGGCGTGACGCCGCGGGGGTGCGCGGCCAGGCGGACAATGGGGCCATGGCGGGTTCTCGTGAGCGGGCGCGGCACTGGCGGTACTCCGAGCTGCCTGGTGTGGATCTGCTGCGGGCTCGGTATGTGCGGAAGAACTTTGTGCGGCACACCCACGAGAACTTCGTGATCGCCGCCATCGCCGATGGTGTGGAGGTTTTTCACTATCGGGGTGCCGATCGGTATGCGGGGGCCGGGTCGCTCGCGCTGGTCAATCCCGACACCGCGCATACCGGGCGGGCTGGGGTGCCCGAGGGGTGGCGGTACGGGGCGGTGTACCCGTCGCCCGAGGTGGTGGCGGAGATCGCCAGTGAGACCACGGCTGTCCGCGGTACTCCGGGGTTCGTCAGCCCGGTTCTCGATGATCCTTATGCCGCTGGGCTCGTGCATCGGGTGCTGCGGGCCGCGGACGAGGGGAACGCGCTGGCCGCCGACACGTTGCTGCGGGTTGCCGTGACCCGGTTGCTGCGGCTCAACGGTGGGGCGTTGCCGGAGCGGGAGGTGCGGACGGCGGGGGCGCGGGTGGCCGCACGGGCGCGTGGTGTGCTGGAGGAGCGGATGGTCGCGCCGCCGACCCTGGAGCGGCTGGCCGCCGAGCTCGGTGCCGGTCCGTTCGCGTTGCTGCGGGCCTTCCGGGACGCGTACGGGATGCCGCCGCATGCCTGGTTGACCGATGCGCGGGTACGGCGGGCCCGGCGGCTGCTGGACGCGGGGACCTCTCCGGCCGAGGCCGCCCTCGCCGTGGGGTTCACCGATCAGCCGCATCTGAACCGGCACTTCACCCGGATCGTCGGCGTGCCTCCCGGGGCGTATCAGCGCGAGCGCAAGAACGTACAAGACGGCGGGCGGGGGCTGGTCCTACCGTCCGATGCGTGGCAGAACAGACAGCTCTCCCGGATTCACGCGCCGACGACGGAGGAAGGCCGGACGCCGCCGTCGTCCGGGACGCCCTCGGGGTCGGGGTCGCCGTAGGACTCTCGGGGTTCGCCTTCGGGGTGACCTCGGCGGGCAGCGGGCTCACGCTGCTGCAGACCTGTGCGCTCAGTCTCCTGGTGTTCACCGGGGCGTCCCAGTTCGCGCTCGTGGGCGCGCTCGCCGCCGGTGGCAATCCGCTCACCGCGGCCGCCGGGGCGTTCTTCCTGGGTGTGCGCAACGCGTTCTACGGACTGCGCCTTTCGCAGTTGCTCGCCCTTCCGCGCGCGGTACGGCCCTTTGCCGCTCAGTGGGTCATCGACGAGACGGCGGCCGTCGCGCTGGCCCAGCCCACCCGGCGGAGTGTGCGCATCGGGTTCGCCGTCACGGGGCTCAGCCTGTACGTGCTGTGGAACCTCACGACTCTGCTCGGTGCGCTGGGTGCCGAGGCGATCGGCGACACGGACGCGTGGGGCCTCGATGCGGCCGGGCCCGCTGTGTTCCTGGCGTTGCTCGCGCCGATGCTCAAGACCGCCACCGAGCGTGCCGTCGCCGGGCTCGCCGTCCTGCTGGGCCTCGGTCTGCTGCCTGTGCTGCCTGCCGGGGTGCCTGTCCTGGCGGCCGCCCTCGCGGCGCCGCTCGTGCTGTGGGTCCAGGGACGTCGTAGGGGGAACCGGTGAACGTCTGGATCGCGATCGGTGTCACCGCGCTCGGTTGCTACGCCGTCAAGCTCCTCGGGCTGCTCGTCCCCGCGGGCGCCCTGGAGCGGCCTCTCGTCAGGCGGCTCGCCGCTCTGCTGCCGGTCGCCCTGCTTGCCGCGCTCACGGCTCAGCAGACCTTCGCCGACGGCCGCGACCTCGTGCTGGACGCCAGGGTTGCGGGGCTTGCGGCGGCCGCGCTCGCGCTGGTGCTGCGCGCCCCCTTCCTGCTCGTCGTCGCGGCGGCCGTGGTGGTGACGGCGGGCGGGCGGGCCATCGGGTGAGGACAGCCGGTCGAGCGGGCCGTCGCGCCGAGATCAGCCGATCGAATGGCCGTACGCCCGCAGGGTGCGCAGTGCCTCGATCGTCACTATGGGGCGTGCCTCCAGGGCCGCGCTCGGGGCCCATTGGCGCCGGCGGACCGGCCAGCCGCCGTCCTCCTGCTGTTCGTCCGCCAGGAAGCCGAGGGAGCGCTCCATCTCCTCGTCCGTGAACCACGCGCGCGCGAGCGAGTGCGGGGTCTTCGCGTAGTCGTGCGGGAAGTGGTGCTCACCCGGGGCGTAGCCGGGCGACACCGGGGAGGAATCGAGGCGCTCCGGGTCCAGGGCCGCGAGACGGTGCTCGCGCACCAGGCGGCCGAGCCGGTCGGCGGCCGCCTCCGCGCGCGGACGGTCGGAAGCGGAGTCCAGGAAGACCACGGCGGCCTGCACCTCGTACGGGTGCGACTCCCGAAGGGACTCGACCGCGTGCCAGCAGAAGTCCGTGGCCCGGAACAGCCACGCGTGCCACACCTCGTTGCGGTGCAGCAGGCCCACCACCGGGCCGGTGGCGAGGAGCTCGCTGGGCGGGTCGTCAACGATCGGGATGAACGGGGCCGCGGGATAGCCGCGCTGGCTGGGACGGATCGCCGGCAGGGCGCCGTCCGGGGTGGAGACCGAGGTCAGATAGCGGCACACCCGTTCCACGCGCTGTCCGCCGCAGCGGCCGATGGCGTCCAGGACGCGCAGCGCGTGACCGGCGTGCAGCGGCTGGCTGACCGGGCCGCGCAGGTCGGGCTCCAGCGCGTGGCCGTATCCGCCGTCCTCGTTGCGGTAGGCGTCCAGCGCGGTCTCCACCGGGTCGGCGTTCCCGTTGAGGAAGTGGTGTGCGAAGAGGCGCTGTTCCAGCACGCGCGCGGTGAGCCAGACAAAGTGCTCGGCGCGGAAGAGCGGGGAGCGCGCCGGGGGCGTCGGGGGGAGTGGGGAAGCTCCTGTTTCGGCCATGCGTCAGACCGTAGGACGGAAAGCGTTCTCGGCAAGCGGTCCCGGACGAGGCCCACTCTCAGGGGCGGGATACTGGTGTCATGCGGTTGACGGTCTTCTGGCAGCGGATGGCGGAGCACTTCGGTCCGGGCTCCGCCGAGACCTTCGCGCGTGACCACGTCATGGCGGAGCTCGGTGGGCGCACGGTGTACGAGGCACTGGACTGTGGCTGGGAGGCCAAGGACGTGTGGCGTGTGGTGTGCGGCGTCATGAACGTGCCCCAAGAACAGCGCTGACCGGTCACGAAGATCGGCCGGGGGCGGCGCATTGTCGGCCGCGTGGGCGAAACTTGCTCCGTGGCACCCACCGACGAGACCGACGAGGTCCCCCAGCACGCGTCGCCGTTCGGCACGACGCCGCCCATCCGGCCCCCGGCCGACGGACCCACCGGGGCGAACTCGCGCATGCCACGCTGGATTCCGCGTGCCGTGGTGCTGACGCTCGCCCTCTATGCCGCCTTCCAGTTGGGCACGTGGGCCTTCCACCAGCTCACCGGGCTGCTGATCAACATCCTCATCGCGTTCTTCCTGGCCCTGGCCATCGAGCCGGCGGTGAGCTGGATGGCCTCGCGCGGGGTGCGGCGGGGGCTGGGCGCCTTCCTCGTCTTCCTCGCCGTGCTGATCGTGTCCGCGGGTTTCGTGACCCTGCTCGGCACCATGCTGGCGAACCAGATCATCAAGATCGTCGAGGACTTCCCCGCCTACATCGACTCCGTCATCAACTGGATCAACACCCACTTCCACACCGAGCTGAAGCGGGTGGACGTGCAGGAGGGGCTGCTGCGCTCCGACTGGCTGCGCAATTACGTGCAGAACAGCGCCACCGGCGTCCTGGACGTGTCCGCCCAGGTTCTCGGCGGGCTCTTCCAACTGCTGACGATCTCGCTGTTCTCGTTCTACTTCGCCGCGGACGGCCCGCGACTGCGCCGTGCGCTCTGCTCGGTCCTGCCGCCCGCCAAGCAGGCGGAGGTGCTGCGGGCCTGGGAGATCGCCGTCAACAAGACCGGCGGCTATCTGTACTCACGCGGTCTGATGGCGCTGATCTCCGGTGTCGCGCACTACATCCTGCTCCAGGCCCTGGGGGTGCCCAACGCGCCCGTGCTCGCCGTCTGGGTGGGGCTGGTCTCGCAGTTCATCCCGACGATCGGTACGTATCTCGCGGGCGCCCTGCCGATGCTGATCGCCTTCACGGTCGATCCCTGGTACGCGCTGTGGGTGCTGATCTTCGTCGTGATCTACCAGCAGTTCGAGAACTACGTGCTGCAGCCCAAGCTGACCTCGAAGACCGTCGACATCCACCCTGCCGTCGCCTTCGGCTCGGTCATCGCCGGTACCGCCCTCCTCGGTCCGGTGGGTGCGCTGATCGCCATTCCGGCGGTCGCCACGCTGCAGGCGTTCCTGGGGGCGTATGTGAAGCGGTACGACGTCACGGACGACCCCCGGGTCCACGGTCACCGCCTGTCGGAATCCAACCTCTTCACACGCGCGCGTGCGCTGTGGACGAGACGGCCCGGGGAGCGGGACTCGACGGACGATTCCTCCTGAGAGGCGTGTCTGTCAGACCCTCGCGGCCTTTCGCAGCGTGGCGACGGCCCCGGCGACGACCAGCCCGGCGAGAGCGATGATTTCGGCGCCGGTCGAGACGATGAGCGCGGTGTCCCCCGACCCGAGGTGGTCGCCGGTGTTCGGGGTCAGGAATGCGCCCGCGCCGATGAACAGGCCGACCGTGAGAGCGAGCCCGGTCGTCCAGCGGTTGGTGCGCCAGAACAGCAGTCCCGCCGTCACCAGTGGGACGACGAGGCCCGGCGGGACGGCCGGGTAGTCCGCACCGGCGGCGATCTGGCCTGCGATGGATGCGGCCAGCAGGAGCAGGGCGGCCAGGGTGGCGGTGACGGCGGGTGTGCGTGTCGGCATGGTGCCCTCCTTGGCGGGCTGCACGGGCTCGTAGGTGCTCTTCGTGGTCTCCATGACCCAAGGCTCGCGAAGCGAGCCCGTCCCGTCGTCGTACGGCCGGAGGCACCGGTCGTACGACGGGGGAAGCACGCCGGCCCGGAACCCCGGGCGGCATACCGGGCCGCGCGGCACCGGACAAACCTCAATAGGCCCGTCCCGGCGGGGTATTCGGAAGCGACAGCGGTATTTCGTCGACTTCGAGGAGGTACGTGCCGTGCGCGCCTTCAAGCGCTTGCTCGACCGCAGTCTTACCGCGCAGGCAGTCCTGATCTTCCCGCTGCTCCTGGGGTTCACCGCCCTGTTCCGGCGGCACGAGAACCCGGTCTGGTGGGTGGTTCAGGCCGCGCTCTGCACCGCCATCAGCATCGGGTTCCTGGCTGCGCAGCGTCGCAGGGCCGGCGCGTGTCACCGGCACCGACGCGCGCGGAGTCGCCGAGCTCAACCGCAAGCTCCGGCACAGTGAGGTGCCCAAGGCGCCCGAGGAGCGGGCCACCATGCGACGGCTGATCGACGCGGAACTGGGACGGGTGGAGCGGGGCGGCCGGTGGCTGCCGTACTGGCTGGGTTTCATGGGGCTGATCGCGATCGGCACACTCGCTCTCGGAGTGAGCGCCGGTGCGTGGATCCTTCCGCTGGTCCTCGCGATCGCTGTGGTGGGGTTCTGCTGGTGGCTCCTCTGGGCGCGCCGCCGCTTCATCGACCGCTGCCACCACATGCGGTCGGCCCTGCAGAGCTAGCTTCACAACGCCGCCACACATACCACCCGGCAGTGCCGCGTGGTGCGCTTGACACGAAAATCGAACATCCATTCTGATGGGAGTTCCGGCGAGGCGCGCGGCGGGTATTACGGCACGGTTTCGGTGGAGAAGTGACCAAGTTATCCACAGGCCGGACGGGCGTCGGGGCCCATTGTCAGTGGCAGGCGTTAGCGTCGTTGACGTGAAGCGATCGACTCAAGCAAATCGGGTGGAACCCATGGCAGGAACCGACCGCGAGAAGGCCCTGGATGCCGCTCTCGCACAGATTGAACGGCAATTCGGCAAGGGCGCGGTGATGCGTCTGGGCGAGCGGCCGAACGAGCCCATCGAGGTCATCCCCACCGGGTCGACCGCACTCGACGTCGCCCTTGGCGTCGGCGGCCTGCCGCGTGGCCGTGTGGTGGAGGTGTACGGCCCGGAATCCTCCGGCAAGACGACCCTGACCCTGCATGCGGTGGCCAACGCGCAGAAGGCCGGCGGCCAGGTCGCCTTCGTCGACGCCGAGCACGCCCTCGACCCCGAGTACGCGAAGAAGCTCGGCGTCGACATCGACAACCTGATCCTGTCCCAGCCGGACAACGGCGAGCAGGCCCTGGAGATCGTGGACATGCTGGTCCGCTCCGGAGCCCTCGACCTCATCGTCATCGACTCCGTCGCAGCCCTCGTCCCGCGCGCGGAGATCGAGGGCGAGATGGGTGACAGCCACGTCGGTCTGCAGGCCCGTCTGATGAGCCAGGCCCTGCGGAAGATCACCAGTGCGCTCAACCAGTCCAAGACCACCGCGATCTTCATCAACCAGCTCCGCGAGAAGATCGGCGTGATGTTCGGCTCCCCGGAGACCACGACCGGTGGCCGGGCGCTGAAGTTCTACGCCTCGGTGCGACTCGACATCCGCCGCATCGAGACCCTGAAGGACGGCACGGACGCGGTCGGCAACCGCACCCGCGTCAAGGTCGTCAAGAACAAGGTCGCGCCGCCCTTCAAGCAGGCCGAGTTCGACATCCTCTACGGGCACGGCATCAGCCGCGAGGGCGGCCTGATCGACATGGGCGTGGAGCACGGCTTCGTCCGCAAGGCCGGCGCCTGGTACACCTACGAGGGCGACCAGCTCGGCCAGGGCAAGGAGAACGCGCGCAACTTCCTGAAGGACAACCCCGACCTGGCCAACGAGATCGAGAAGAAGATCCTGGAGAAGCTGGGCGTCGGCGTACGGCCCCAGGAGCCGACCGCCGAGCCGGGCGCGGACGCCGCGGTCACCGCCACGTCGGACGACGCCGCGAAGACGGTGCCCGCTCCGGCGGCCAAGGCCGCCAAGCCCAAGGCCGCGGCTGCCAAGGGCTGACCCCGTGACACGACGAACCGACTGGGCCGAGTACGCCTACCAGGACGCTCCGCGTGAGCGGGGCGGGGCAGGCGACGGGGGATTCTCCGGGCCGGTCGGCGATGCGTACGGGGACGACGCGGGGCACGGGGGACACGGTCGCGCCGCGTCGTACGGCACCGGGGGAGCGTTCGGCGACGACCGGGTCCACGGCGCCGGGCGGCCGTACGGCCATGACGCGCCGTACGACGACGAGCCGGGCGACGGCTCGGTGCCGTACGACGGCGGTTCCCGGCGTGGGCGCGGTGGCGCCCGTGGGGGCCGTGCGGCCCGTGGCGAGGGCGGTTCCCGTGGGCGTCGGCAGCGACGCGGCGGGGAGCCGTCCGGTGCGGACGAAGGCGCTCCCTCCTCGTCGAGGGCCGAGCAGGGGGAGTCTTCAGGGGACCCGGTCGAGCGGGCACGGGCTATCTGTCTGCGCCTGCTCACCGGGACCCCGCGCACGCGGAAACAGCTCGCGGACGCCCTGACCAAGAAGGGGATCCCGGACGAGGCGGCGCAGGAGGTGCTGTCGCGGTTCGAGGAGGTCGGGCTGATCAACGACAGCGCGTTCGCCGAAGCCTGGGTGGAGTCCCGGCACCACGGCCGGGGACTGGCCCGGCGCGCCCTCGCCCAGGAGCTGCGCACCAAGGGCGTCGACTCCACACTGATCGACGCGGCCGTCTCACAGCTCGACTCCGAGCAGGAGGAGGCGACCGCGCGCGACCTCGTCGCCCGCAAGCTGCGCTCCACTCGTGGCCTCGACCGCGACAAGCGACTGCGCCGCCTTGCGGGCATGCTCGCCCGCAAGGGGTACCCCGAGGGCATGGCACTGAGAGTGGTCCGGCAGGCGCTCGAAGAGGAGGGCGAGGACGCGGAGTTCCTCGACGAGGGGTTCTGAAGCCGCGGGCCGAGTCGGCGGGGAGCTGCGGCCCCGGGAGCGTGTCGGGGCTGGGCTCGCGGAAGACTTCACGGGGCCGCGAAGGAACTCTGACAGGGCGCCGGTACATCTGACAGGGCGCCGGTACAGGTGCCCGACCCGCACCGCTTCCGTCCCTCGGCGTCACCGCTCAGCCGGCGCAGCCATACCTTGCGTTCCACGAGGGTGAGCGAGGAGGGCCTGGTCGCGCTGAAGAACGGACGCTTCGCGGTCGCGGCCGCCAACTAGGCGGCGGGCACCGGAGAGTTGGCGGTGGACAAACGCGCGCCCTGCAACGGGGCGAAGACGTCGAGGGCGGGGACACGGGCGCCGCGATCCGGTCCGCCTCGTCACGGAAGGCAGCGCTGCCGCCGCCCCGCTCCGCTGCGGACCCGAGATCGACCGAGACACGTTCTACGACGCCACGGGCAGACCCGAGGCCTTCCACGCCTGGAACCCGCCCACCAGATCCGTGGCCCGGCGCAGCCCCAGCCGATGCAGCGACTCGGCCGCGAGACTCGAGGCGTAACCCTCGTTGCAGATCACCACGACGCGCAGATCGTGCCCCGTGGCCTCGGGGGCGCGATGGCTGCCCCGCGGGTCGAGGCGCCACTCCAGCTCGTTGCGCTCGACGATAAGGGCGCCGGGAACCAGTCCGTCCCGTTCGCGCAGCGCGGCGTAGCGGATGTCGACCAGCAGCGCCTCCCCGCGCCGGGCGGCGTCGTACGCCTCCCGGGCCTCGATCCGCTCATAGCCCGCGCGGACCCGCTCCAGCAACTCGTCGATGCCGACCGGGACGTCGCCCGAACTGTCACCGAGGCCGCCCACTCGCTGCTCCTCCCGCGTGCCCGAGCCGCTCACTGCCAGTCCTCCGGGCGCTCCACGTGCTCCAGGCGCAGCACCTGCCCGGTGCGGCTGTAGCGGCGGATCTGCGGCAGGGGCGGGTAGTAGGCGTGGACCGAGATCGCGTGCTCGGCGGTGGACTCGTTGAGCACCTCGTGGACGTGGTGCTGCCCGAAAGAGCGCCCCTTGCCGGCCGTGAGCCTCCGCTCCCGGTCGATGCCGTCGGCGAGTTCCAGGGTCTGCCAGCCGTCCGCGGGGAGCCGGGCGGCGAGCGAGTTCTCCTTGAGCTCACCGGAGGCCGTCACGAAGGCACCGACGGACTCGGCGTGGTCGTGCCAGCCGGTGCCCGTACCGGGCGGCCAGCCGATCAGCCAGGCCTCGCTGCCGCCGGGCCCCTCCAGGCGCACCCAGGTGCGGCCCTCGGGGTCGAGCGGGAGCGAGGAGATCAGCTCGGTATCGGCGGCGGTCCGCCGTACGAAATCGAGGAGTTCCGCCTGCGTCGGCGTGGAAACGGCGGACACAGAAGGGGAGACAGACACGGGCACCGTCCTGATGAGCGTTCGCGGGAAGCGCGCGGCAGCACCGAAGCGGCGCGCGCTGGAAAAGAGGGAGGCGAATTCAGCAGGACACGCGACACACGCAGCCCGCATAGCGGACGAGGTCCATATGGACCCTCCGCCACAGGCGCACACAGGTGTCGGTCACGATCCGGAGTACACCATGATGGTGCAGGCCGGTCAACTCACTGTCACGATGTGGACCTCACGGTGACGGTGCGTGCGGCAGTCACGCACGGCGTGGCCCGGCCCGTGACCTCGGGCCGAGCCATCCGCACCACTCGGACTCGACTCCGCGACCACCGCGGCCCGAGCTGTCCGGCCCCGTCGACGCGAGCCGGATTCCGCTCCCGTACGAGCTCCCGGAGCCGTCAGCGCGCCCCCGCTCCCGCCTCCGTCTTCGCCGGCCCGCCCAGTGTCGCCTCGGCGGCCGCGTAGAGATCGGCCGGCCGCACGCCGTTCAGCGCGGTCACCAGGTGACCGTCGGGCCGTACCAGCAGCACCGTGTGGGCGGCCGCGCCCGGGTAGCCCTCCGCGACCAGCAGCTCGGCCGGATGCGGCAGCGCCGCCACCGCGGCGGCGAGGCGGGGCATGAGCCCGGCGCCCACCCAGTGCCTGCGCTCCCACACCCCGGTGCCCGGCGCGATCAGCACCACGAGCAGCGCCCCACGACCGAGCCGGTCCCGCAGTCCTACGAAGGAACCGTCCTCGGCGGTGACCCGGACATCGGCGACCGGCGCGCCCGGAGCGGTGTCCACCGGGACCTCCGCCTCCAGATGCCGCGGCGCGAGCGGCGAGGTGGCGTACGCCCCCGGCGCACCGAGTGTCCCGCGCCCCAGGTGACCGTCCGTGAGGAGCGCGTCGTGTCCGCGCGCGGAACCCGGGACGACGGCCCGCAGCCCTCCGCCGCCGCGCACCAGCGGCAGGGCCTGGTCGGCGGCGCGCAGCCGGGCGGCGACGACCGCGCGCCGCTCGGCCTGGTAGCTGTCGAGCAGCGCCTCGTGCGGCCCGTGATGCCAGGCCAGGGCCAGCTTCCAGGCGAGGTTGTCGGCGTCCCTGAGCCCCTCGTCGAGCCCCTGTGTGCCGAGCGCGCCGAGCAGATGTGCCGCGTCCCCGGCGAGGAACACCCGTCCGACCCGCCAGCGGCGCGCGAGACGGTGGTGCACGGTGTGCACGCCGGTGTCGAGGAGTTCGTACGGCGGTGTCGGGCCGCCCGTCCAGCCGGCGAGGGTCTCCCGGATCCGGGCCACCAGGAGCTCGGGGGTGACCAGCTCCTTGCCGGGCGGCAGCAGCCAGTCGAGGCGCCAGACGCCGTCCGGGAGGGGCCGTCCGGTGACCTCCCCGGCCGAGGGTCCGGACGTCCGCCACGGAGGCATCCGATGGAGCAACGCCTCGTCCTCCCACGGAAGTTCCGTGCGCAGCGCGGCGACGGCGTGCCGCTCCACCGCCGTACGGCCGGGGAAACGGATGTCGAGGAGTTTGCGGACCGTCGAGCGGGGGCCGTCGCAGCCGACCAGGTGACTGCCGCGCCACCACGTGCCGCTGGGGCCGCGGGTGTGGGCGGTGACGCCGGAGGGCTCCTGCTCGACGGTGTCGAGACGGCTGTCCACGGAGACCTTGACCAGCCGCTCCTCGGCGCAGGCCGCGCGCAGGGCGCCGGTCAGCTCGTGCTGGGCGATGTGCAGCGGCGCCGGCTCCACGTCGTCGAAGGTGACCTCGCGCATCACCTGCTTGCGGCGCAACGACCGCCATCCGGCCCAGTGGCAACCGGCCTCGGAGAGCGGGACGCCACTCAGGCGCTCCATCAGGGCGGCGGTGTCCTCGCGCAGAACGACGGTGCGAGCGGGACGCGGTTCGTCCTTGCCGGGACCCTCGTCGAGGACCACGGACGGCACGTCCTGACGGGCCAGCGCAAGGGCGAGCGTGAGCCCGACAGGCCCCGCTCCGACGATGATCACCGGGTCCACGACGCGGCGCCCCCTGCCCGCGAGGGCGTCCCGAGAGACGTGTGTGAACAGGAGGTTGGAGCAGGGTGCACGATCACAGAACGTATGCAACCCATTGCCGGTGCTTGCGTCAAGTGACGGAGGCAGTGGCGATCACGCCACTGCCTCCGCACTGGTCACGGCTCTGCGGCCGTGTCACTCAAGCATCTTGACTGATCATCAGATTCCGCCGCCGGTGTTCTCGCCGGTGCCGAGAGTGCCGCGGATCGCGCCGGGATTGATCTCCGTATCCTCGCCGAGAACCGCGCCCGTGCTCTTCTTGCTGCGCCGCAGCCGCTTCTCCAGCCAGCTCGCGAAGGTGGTGAGAAGGAAGTTCAGGAGGATGAAGATGGCCGCGACCACGATGAAGCTGGGGATGTTGTTGGCGTAGTTGGCGGCCAGCGTCTGGCGCGAGTTGAGCAGTTCGGTGAAGCCGAGCATCACGCCGCCCAGCGCGGTGTCCTTCACGATGACGACGAGCTGACTGACGATGGCCGGCAGCATCGCGGTGACGGCCTGCGGCAGCAGGATGCTGGACATCGTCTGGCCCTTGCGCAGGCCGACCGCGTAGGCCGCTTCCGTCTGGCCCTTGGGCAGGGAGAGGATGCCGGCCCGGACGATCTCGGCGAGGACGGACGCGTTGTAGAGCACCAGGCCGGTGACGACCGCGTACAGCGGCCGCTGTTCGCTGCTGATGTCCGTGGACCGGTAGTAGAAGTAGAAGGCGAACAGCATCAGCAGCAGCACCGGGATGGACCGGAAGAACTCGACCACCGTGCCGGCCACGGCGCGTACCCAGAGGTGGTCGGACAGGCGGGCGATGCCGAAAACCGCGCCCAGCGGAAGGGCGATCACCATGGAGATCGCGGCGGCCTTCAGGGTGTCGCCGAGGCCTGGCAACAGGTAGGTCGTCCACGCCTGCTCGGTGGTGAACGGCTCCCACAGGGCCCAGTCCCACTGGTTCTTGTCGTCCATGACCTGCCAGACCCACCACAGGAGGAGGGCGAGCAGGACGAAGAAGAGCACTGAGAAGAGGATGTTGCGCCGCTTGGCGCGGGGCCCGGGAGTGTCGTACAGAACGGAGCTCATCGCTTCACCGCCAGTCGCTTGCTCAGCCACCCGAGGAAGAGGCCGGTCGGCAGGGTCAGGACCACGAACCCGAAGGCGAAGACGGCGCCGATGGCGAGCGTCTGGGCTTCGTTCTCGATCATTGTCTTCATCAGGGCGGCGGCCTCGGCCACACCGATCGCGGCCGCCACGGTCGTGTTCTTGGTCAGGGCGATCAGTACGTTGGCCAGCGGGCCGATGACCGAACGGAACGCCTGCGGCAGGACGATGAGGCGCAGGACCTGGCTGAAGCTCAGCCCGATGGCACGCGCCGCCTCGGCCTGTCCGACGGGCACGGTGTTGATGCCGGAGCGGATCGCCTCGCAGACGAAGGCCGCGGTGTAGACGACGAAGCCGAGGATCGCCAGCCGGAAGCCCTGGACGTCGAAGTCCTTGGAGCCCATGGTCACGCCGAAGGTGTCGGCGAGACCGAGCGAGGTGAAGACGATGATCACCGTCAGGGGGGTGTTCCGGACGATGTTCACGTAGGCGGTGCCGAACCCGCGCATCAGCGGGACCGGGCTGACCCGCATCGCGGCCAGCAAGGTGCCCCAGATCAGGGAGCCGAGGGCGGAGATGGCGGTGAGTTTCACCGTCATCCAGAACGCCCCTAGGACGTCGTAACCATCAAGAAAGTCGAACACGATCTCCCGCGCTTCCGGGTGTCTGGGGTACGTGGAGGGGCGCGGCGCGCCGCCGCCCTGATCGCTGCGGGCGGCGGCGCGCCAGTGGATCCCTGCGTTACTTGACGATCACGCCGATCTTCGGGGCGGGCTCGTTCTTGTAGTTGGCCGGGCCGAAGTTGTCCTTGACGGCGGTCTCCCACGCGCCGCTGCTGACCATCTTCTCGAGCGCCTTGTTGATCTTGTCCACGGTCGCGGTGTCGCCCTTCTTGACACCGATGCCGTAGTTCTCGTTGCTCAGCTTGAGGCCGGCGAGCTTGAACTTGCCCTTGTACTGCGACTGCGCGGCGAAGCCGGCGAGGATCGAGTCGTCCGTGGTGAGCGCGTCCACGGTGCCGTTCTGGAGGGCGGAGATGCACTCGGAGTAGCCGCTGACCGTCTTCAGGTTGGCCTTCGGGGCGAAGTCGTCCTTGACGTTCTGCGCCGACGTGGAGCCGGTCACCGAGCACAGGTTCTTGCCATTGAGGTCGGTGGCCTCGGTGATGTCCGAGTCCGCCTTGACGAGCAGGTCCTGGTGGGCCAGCAGGTACGGCCCGCCGAAGTCGACCTTCGCCTTGCGCTCGTCGGTGATCGAGTAGGTGGCCGCGATGAACTTCACGTCACCACGGGCGAGCGCGTTCTCACGGTCGGCGCTCTTCGTCTCCACGAACTCGATCTGGTCCGGCTTGTAGCCGAGCTCCTTGGCCACGTACGTCGCGACGTCCACGTCGAAGCCGGAGAAGGAACCGTCGGGCTCCTTGAGGCCCAGACCGGGCTGGTCGTACTTGATGCCGACCTTGATCTTGCCGCCGCCGCTGGAGCCCGAGTCGGTGCTGTCGCTGTCGCCGTCGTCCCCACCGCACGCGGTCGCGGTCAGAGAGAGGACGAGCGCAACGGCCGCCGCGGCGGTGACCTTGCGGAGCTTCATGGTGAACATCCTTTGTGTGATGGGAGATGCGAGCCGTCGAGGCGGGTGACGCAGGTCGTGACGCGCTGTCAGTGGTGCAGGATCTTGGACAGGAAGTCCTTGGCACGGTCGCTGCGCGGGGCGCTGAAGAACTGGTCCGGCACAGCCTCCTCGACGATGCGGCCGTCCGCCATGAACACCACCCGGTTCGCGGCCGAACGGGCGAATCCCATCTCATGGGTGACGACGATCATGGTCATACCGTCCCGGGCGAGCTGCTGCATGACCTCGAGGACCTCGTTGATCATCTCGGGGTCGAGCGCCGAGGTGGGCTCGTCGAAGAGCATGACCTTGGGGTCCATGGCCAGGGCCCGGGCGATGGCGACACGCTGCTGCTGGCCGCCGGAGAGCTGTGCGGGGTACTTGTCCGCCTGGCTCGTCACGCCGACCCGGTCGAGCAGGGTGCGAGCCTTCTCCTCGGCCTGCTTCTTGTCCGCCTTGCGGACCTTGATCTGGCCGAGCATCACGTTCTCGAGCACGGTCTTGTGCGCGAACAGGTTGAAGGACTGGAAGACCATCCCGACGTCGGCGCGCAGCTTGGCCAGCGCCTTGCCCTCCGCGGGCAGGGGCTTGCCGTCGATGGAGATCGCGCCGGAGTCGATCGTCTCCAGGCGGTTGATGGTGCGGCACAGGGTGGACTTCCCGGACCCGGAGGGCCCGATGACCACGACGACCTCGCCGCGGGCGATCGTCAGATCGATGTCCTGGAGAACATGCAACGCGCCAAAGTGCTTGTTGACGCTCTTCAGGACGACCAGTTCTCCGGTCGCGGCCACATCTTCCTTGGCCACCGATACTTCGGTCATCGCTATCGGGCTCCGTCCTCCTCGGTTTCGGAGGACACTAGTGACCCCACGCGACCTGCGTCATTACCTTTGAGGGGAATCTGAGCATCACGATCCGATAGCAATCGGACACGTGTCGTAGCAGTTGTGAGCAGGGCGCATATCGGCCGGGTAACGGAAGCGGCTCGCAACCGGAACCCACTTGACGTCGTCCTCTTCCATCGGCGTGACTTCACAAAGTGCACGCGCGCGCGTGCACGCGTTTTTGTACACCACTAAATCGCACTTTTGTCCTCATTTAGATCGTACGGCCGATGAACCGAAGGAGGCCCGGATGAGACTGCTCCTCGTAGAGGACGACAATCACGTCGCCGCCGCTCTGTCCGCGGTTCTGGCGCGGCACGGTTTCGACGTCACCCACGCGCGCAGTGGCGAGGAAGCCCTCCAGGCACTCGTCCCGGAAGGCGCCGGCTTCGGAGTCGTCCTCCTCGACCTGGGCCTGCCGGACCAGGACGGATACGAGGTCTGCGGCAAGATCCGCAAGCGCACCAGCACCCCGGTGATCATGGTCACCGCCCGCTCCGACGTCCGTTCCCGCATCCACGGCCTCAACCTCGGCGCCGACGACTACGTCGTGAAGCCGTACGACACCGGAGAACTGCTCGCCCGGATCCACGCCGTCAGCCGTCGCACCGCCCACGAGGACCCCGCGGCCGAAGCCGAGGCCGCGCTGCACCTCGGCCCGGTCCGTATCGAGCTGCCGACCCGTCAGGTCAGTGTGGACGGTTCGGTCGTCCAACTGACCCGCAAGGAGTTCGACCTGCTCGCCCTGCTGGCCCAGCGCCCCGGAGTCGTCTTCCGCCGGGAGCAGATCATCAGCGAGGTGTGGCGCACCAGTTGGGAGGGGACCGGGCGCACTCTCGAAGTCCACGTGGCCTCCCTGCGCGCCAAGCTGCGCATGCCGGCCCTCATCGAGACCGTACGCGGCGTCGGCTACCGGCTCGTCGCCCCGTCCTCGTAGCGGGCCCGGGTGCGCACACGACTCCTCCCGCTGCTGATCGTCCTGATGGCGGCCGTGCTGCTGGCGCTCGGCATCCCGCTCGGCTTCAGCGTGGCCGCGGCCCAGCAGCAGAAAGTGGTCGTCGACCGGATCGACGACACCGCGCACTTCGCGGCCCTCGCCCAGTACGTCACCGGCGAGGGCGGCGAGCGCCAGAAGACGCTGCAGAGCGAACTCGACAGCTACTACGAGGTCTACCGCATCCGCGTCGGCGTCTTCTACCAGAACAAGAGCATCATGGCCAACGCTCCCATGACCTTGTTCATCCCCGAGACGGGCGAGGTGCGGACCGCGTTCGACGAGGCGCTGCTCAGCCGACGCAGCGAGGATCCGCCGCAGGTCTTTCCCTGGCAGCAGGGGCGGCTCGTGGTCGCCTCCCCGGTCATCCGGGACGGTGACGTCATCGCTGTCGTCGTCACCGACTCACCCACGGGGGAGATGCGTTCGCGCATTCTGCACGGCTGGCTGGTCATCGGCGCGGGCCTGATGGCCGCGATGCTGGTGGCCGTCGGCGCCGCCCTGCGGCTGACCGGGTGGGTGCTCAGGCCGGTGCGCGTCCTCGACGCCACGACGCACGCGATCGCGAGCGGCCGCCTGAAGTCGAGGGTCGCGGCCGCCGGCGGGCCGCCGGAACTCCAGCGACTGGCCCGGTCGTTCAACGAGATGGCGGACAACGTCGAGGACGTCCTGGAGCAGCAGCGCGCCTTCGTCGCCGACGCCTCGCACCAGCTGCGCAACCCCCTCGCCGCGCTGCTGCTGCGCATCGAACTGCTCGCCTTCGAACTCCCGGAGGGCAACAAGGAGATCGCCTCGGTCCAGACGGAGGGCAAGCGTCTCGCCCAGGTCCTGGACGACCTGCTGGACCTGGCCCTGGCCGAGCACACGGACGCGCATCTGCGCATCACCGACATCGGCGCGCTGGCCGCCGAGCGCGTGGCGGCATGGGCTCCGACCGCCGAGGCCAAGGGCGTACGCCTGGTGGGCGACTGCCCGCCCACCACCGGCTGGGCCGACCCGGTCACCCTGTCCAGCGCGCTGGACGCGGTCATCGACAACGCGGTCAAGTTCACGCCCGAGGACGAGTGCGTCGAGGTGGCGGTCTCCTCCAACGGCGAGACGGCGACCGTCGTCGTCACCGACAACGGCCCCGGTCTGACCGCCGAGGAACTCGCCCGCATCGGCGACCGCTTCTGGCGCAGCAACCGCCACCAGAACATCAAGGGCTCCGGCCTCGGTCTGTCCATCTCGCGGACCTTGCTGCACGCGGGCGGCGGCACGATCTCGTACGACCATCACGAGCCGCACGGCCTGAAGGTGACGGTGACGGTGCCCCGCAGTGCTACGGCTTGACGGAGCGGTAGTAGCGCCGTGCGCCCTCGTGCAGCGGCAGGGGAGAGGTGTAGATCGCGGTGCGCAGGTCGACCAGCTGTGCGGAGTGCACCTCGCTGCCGATGTGGTCCCGGCTGCGGATCACGGTCCGGGTCAGCCACTCGGTGAGCCGCGGGTCCAGGTCCTCGCGGGTGATCAGCAGGTTGGACACGGCGATGGTCGGCACGGCGTACGCGTCCTGGCCGTCGTAGGCCGCCTCCGGGATGTTGGTGGGCCGGTAGTAGCGGTTGGCGGCGCTCTGGGTGTGGAGTTTGGTGACGAAGTCGGCCTTGATCGGGACGAACTTGAACGAGGACGTCTCGGCGAGCGCCTTCAGTCCGTTCGTCGGCAGTCCGCCCGACCAGAAGAACGCGTCGATGGTGTGGCCGAGCTGGTCGACGTCCTTGATGCCGTACGAGAACGGCTTGATGTCCTTGACCGGGTCGATGCCCTCCGCGTTCAGCACCCGGGTGGCGATCAGCCGCACGCCCGACGTCTTCAGCCCTATGGCGACCCGCTTGCCCCTCAGGTCGGCCACGGAGTCGATGGCCGAGTTCCGCGGGACGACGAGCTGTACATAGTCGTCGTACAGGCGTGCGACACCGCGCAGCCGGGCGGCCTCGACCGGATGGTCGATCGCGAACGACTCCACCGCGTCGGCGGCCGCGATGGCGAAGTCGGCCTCGCCGGACGCCACGCGCGCGACGTTGTCCTGCGACCCGGCGCTGGTCTCCAGGTCCACCTTGAGGTCGGGCATGTCCTTGGCGAACTCGTCGCTCAGGTCCTTGCCGTACTCCTCGTACACCCCGCCGCGCGAGCCGGTGGCGAAGGAGATCGCTCCGCCCGGCGGCTCCTCGCCCGGCAGCAGCCACCACAGCAGCAGCCCGAAGACCACGAAACCGGCGGCCGCACCCTGCAGCGCCCGGTTCCTGCTCATACGGGGGAACACCTTGGACATGCGCGCGATCCTGCCAGCAGGGACGCCGTGCTGACCAGGGCGGGCGCCACAGGGGCATCCGCGTGGGCTGCCGGGCGGTGTGTGCCGGTGGCGTCCGTCGGGGTCGGCAGAGGCCCGCCGGACTGTCAGTGGTGATCGATAGAGTCGCCGTATGAGTTCATCGCCCGCCGACCTGGTCCGTCAGTTCCACCTCGCCTTCGGGCTGGACGCCCGTAGTACGCCGACCGCGGTGTCGCCGGAGCTGGCCGCCCACCGCGGCGAGCTGCTCGCGGAGGAGGCCGCCGAGGTCGCCGAGGTAGCCGTCGAGGGCCCGCTCGACCGGCTCGCGCACGAACTCGCCGACGTGGTCTACGTCGCCTATGGCACGGCCCTCGTCCATGGCATCGACCTCGACGCGGTGATCGCCGAGATCCACCGCTCCAACATGACCAAGCTGGGTCCCGACGGCCATGTCGCCCGCCGGGCCGACGGCAAGGTCCTCAAGGGTGAGCACTACGAGGCACCGGATGTGTCGGGCGTGCTGCGGAGACAGGGGTGGGCTCCGGAGGGGGTTGCCTGAGAGGGCGGAGGCTTGTCGGACGGATGGGGCTGGTGCCACGCACCCCACGCCGTCCCTCAGTCCGCCACCGATGCCTCCGCCACTGTGGACGCGTCCTCCCGTACCGTCCGGCGCTCTCCGGAGCGTCGTGTCCACCAGGACGCCAGCGGCTCCGTGTAGCGCGCGGTCAGCGGGCCGAGGACGACCAGGATCAGGACGTACGCCGTGGCCAGCGGGCCCAGCGACGGTTCGATGCCGGCGCTCACCGCGAGGCCGGCGATGACGATCGAGAACTCGCCGCGGGCGACCAGCGCGCCGCCCGTACGCCAGCGGCCCTTGACGGAGATCCCCGCCCGCCGGGCGGCCCAGTAACCCGTGGCGATCTTCGTCGCCGCGGTGAGCACGGCCAGCGCCAGGGCGGGCAGCAGCACGGGCGGGATGCTCGCCGGGTCGGTGTGCAGCCCGAAGAAGACGAAGAACACGGCGGCGAACAGGTCCCGCAGCGGGCTCAGCAGGGTGTGTGCCCCCTCCGCGACCTCCCCGGGCAGCGCGATGCCGACCAGGAAGGCGCCGACCGCCGCCGACACCTGCAGCTGCTGGGCCACGCCCGCGACCAGGATCGTCAGCCCGAGCACCACAAGGAGCAGCTTCTCCGGATCGTCGCTCGACACGAACCGGGAGATCAGCCGCCCGTAGCGGACCGCCACGAACAGCACGAGCCCCGCCGCGCCCAGCGCGATGGCCAGCGTCAGGCTCCCGGCCAGCAGTCCGGCTCCGGCCACCAGCGCGGTGACGATCGGCAGGTACACCGCCATCGCCAGATCCTCCAGGACCAGCACGCTGAGGATCACCGGCGTCTCCCGGTTGCCCACCCGGCCCAGATCGCCGAGCACCTTCGCGATGACGCCGGACGACGAGATCCAGGTGACACCCGCGAGGACCACGGCGGCCACCGGGCCCCAGCCCAGCAGCAGCGCGGCCGCCGCACCCGGCACGGCGTTCAGCGCACAGTCGACCAGTCCGGACGGATAGTGCGCCTTGAGGTTGGTGACGAGATCGCCTGCCGAGTACTCCAGGCCGAGCATCAGCAACAGCAGGATGACGCCGATCTCGGCGCCGATGGAGACGAACTCCTCGCTCGCGCCCAGCGGCAGCAGCCCGCCCTTCCCGAAGGCGAGACCGGCGAGGAGGTAGAGCGGGATGGGGGAGAGCCGGAACCTGGCGGCGAACCGGCCGAGCAGGCCGAGGCCGAGAATGATGGAACCGAACTCGACGAGCAGGACCGCGGAGTGCACCGGTTCACTCCCGCCCGAGTATCGCCGCGGCGGCGTCGACGCCCTCACGCGTACCGACGACGATCAGCGTGTCGCCGCCCACCAGCCGGAAGTCCGGCGCCGGCGAGGGAATCGCCTCGGCCCGGCGCAGCACCGCCACGACGGACGCGCCCGTGTCCGTGCGCATCCGGGTCTCGCCCAGCACCCGCCCGTTCCAGCGTGAGGTCGCGGCCACCTCGATCCGCTCGGCGACCAGCCCCAGATCCGTGGTGTGGAGCAGGCTCGCGCTGTGGTGGGACGGCATCAGCGCGTCGATCAGCGAGCCCGCTTCCGCACCGGTCAGCCGCAGCGACTGGGCACAGGAGTCGGGGTCGTCGGCCCGGTACAGGCTCACCGTCCGGGCACCGTCGCGGTGCGCCACCACGGACAGATGGCGGTGTTCGCGCGTCACGAGGTCGTACTGGACCCCGATCCCCGGCAGCGGCGTCGCCCTCAGGCGCGGTGCAGACACGTTTCTCCCCTTGTGCTGAGCCTGTGTACCAAGCGTGATCGTGGGTGCCGAGTCCGCATGCTGCCATCGGCCGTACCGTGGCGACATGGGTGTTGCCACGGATATGCGCGACCGGCGCCAGGCGGCGAAGCTGGCCACGGAAGGGCCATGCGACAGGGGCGAGGAAGGCGAGAACACGCAGGTGTCACTGTTCTGGCGGATCTTCTCGCTCAACGCCGCCGGCCTGGTCGTGGCTGCCGCGCTGCTGCTGGGCCCGGTCACCGTGTCGACGCCGATCAGACAGGCCGAGGCCCTGGTCGTCCTCGTCGGCCTCGCCCTGCTGTTGGTCGCCAACGCCCTGGTCCTGCGGGTGGGCCTCGCCCCGCTCAAGCGGCTCGGCCGGGCCATGTCCACCGCTGACCTGCTGCGGCCCGGCGCCCGCGCGGATGTCGCCGGTCCCGCCGAAGCGGCCGAGCTCATCACGACGTACAACACGATGCTCGACCGGCTGGAGGCCGAGCGCGCCGCCGGCGCGGGCCGGGCCCTGTCCGCGCAGGAGCGGGAGCGTCACCGGATCGCGCGTGAGCTGCACGACGAGGTCGGTCAGACCCTGACCGCGGGTCCTCCTCCAGCTCAAGAGGGTCGCCGACCGGGCACCCGAGGGGCTGCGCGAGGAGGTGGCCCAGGCACAGGAGGCCACGCGCGCGGGGCTCGACGAGATCCGCTTCATCGCCCGTCGGCTACGCCCCGGCGTCCTGGAGGAACTCGGCCTGGGCAGCGCCCTGCGCTCGCTCGCCGGTGAGTTCAGCGCCTATGGACTGACCGTGCGCCACCACGTCCCCGGCGGACTGCCGCCCCTGACCGAGGAGTCGGAACTCGTGCTCTACCGGGTGGCCCAGGAGGGCCTCACCAACACCGCCCGGCACGCCGCCGCCGACCACGCAGAGGTCCGCCTCCAGCAGATCGACGGCGGTGTCGAACTGCTCGTCCGCGACAACGGCCGGGGCCTGGGGGAGGCCACGGAAGGGGCCGGGATACGGGGCATGCGCGAGCGGGCGCTGCTGATAGGAGCGGAGCTCACGGTCGCCGGGGCGCCCGGCGGGGGCACGGACGTACGCCTGCGCGTCGGAGGGCACCGATGACTCCCCGGGCACCCCGCACCCCGGTCCGCGTGCTGCTCGTCGACGACCACACCCTCGTACGACGCGGAGTCCGTCTCATCCTCGACGGTGAGGCCGATCTCACGGTCGTCGCCGAGGCCGGCGACGGGGCGGAGGCGGTCGAGCTGGCACGCGCGCGTGACGTCGATCTGGCCGTCCTGGACATCGCCATGCCCCGGATGACGGGCCTCCAGGCGGCCCGCGAGCTCTCCCGCCGCCTGCCCGACCTGCGCATTCTCATCCTGACCATGTACGACAACGAGCAGTACTTCTTCGAGGCCCTCAAGGCCGGGGCCAGCGGCTACGTCCTCAAGTCCGTCGCCGACCGCGATCTGGTCGAGGCGTGCCGCGCGGCCGTTCGCGACCGGCCGTTCTTCTACCCGGGCGCCGAACGCGCCCTCGTCCGCTCCTACCTGGACCGCCTCCATCGCGGCGACTCCCTGCCCGAGCGGGCCGTCACCGAACGCGAGGAGGAGATCCTCAAGCTCGTCGCCGAGGGGCACACGTCCAAGGAGATCGGCGAGATGCTGTTCATCAGCGCGAAGACGGTCGAACGCCATCGGGCGAACCTGCTCCAGAAGCTGGGCATGCGGGACCGCCTGGAACTCACGCGGTACGCGATACGAGCCGGGCTGATCGAGCCCTAGACCCCGGTTGTCCACAGGGCGACCGGAGCCGCTTCCGGCACCGCCTACCCTTGTCACATGAGCAGCATCGACCGGAGCCAGGCAGTGGACGTCTCCTCTTCCAAGACCTACGAAGTACGCACCTACGGGTGCCAGATGAACGTCCACGATTCCGAGCGATTGTCCGGGCTGCTCGAAGACGCGGGTTACGTGAAGGCGCCGGAGGGTTCCGACGGCGACGCGGACGTCGTCGTCTTCAACACCTGCGCGGTGCGCGAGAACGCCGACAACCGGCTGTACGGCAACCTCGGCCGCCTCGCCCCCATGAAAACCAAGCGCCCCGGGATGCAGATCGCGGTCGGCGGCTGTCTGGCGCAGAAGGACCGCGACACCATCGTGAAGAAGGCGCCCTGGGTGGACGTCGTCTTCGGCACCCACAACATCGGCAAGCTGCCCGTCCTGCTGGAACGTGCGCGCGTCCAGGAAGAGGCGCAGGTCGAGATCGCCGAGTCCCTCGAGGCGTTCCCGTCCACGCTGCCCACCCGGCGCGAGAGCGCGTACGCGGCGTGGGTGTCGATCTCCGTCGGCTGCAACAACACCTGCACCTTCTGCATCGTCCCCGCGCTGCGCGGCAAGGAGAAGGACCGCCGTACCGGCGACATCCTCGCCGAGATCGAGGCCCTGGTCGGCGAGGGCGTCTCCGAGATCACGCTGCTCGGGCAGAACGTCAACGCATACGGCTCCGACATCGGCGACCGCGAGGCGTTCAGCAAGCTGCTGCGGGCCTGCGGGAAGATCGAGGGCCTGGAGCGCGTGCGCTTCACGTCCCCGCACCCGCGCGACTTCACCGACGACGTGATCGCGGCCATGGCCGAGACGCCGAACGTGATGCCGCAGCTCCACATGCCGATGCAGTCCGGCTCGGACACGATCCTGAAGGCGATGCGCCGCTCGTACCGGCAGGAGCGTTTCCTCGGGATCATCGAGAAGGTGCGTGCCGCCATGCCGGACGCCGCGATCTCGACCGACATCATCGTGGGCTTCCCCGGCGAGACCGAGGAGGACTTCGAGCAGACCATGCACGCGGTCCGCGAGGCCCGCTTCACGAACGCCTTCACCTTCCAGTACTCCAAGCGTCCCGGAACCCCCGCGGCGACCATGGACGGGCAGATCCCCAAGGAGGTCGTGCAGGCGCGCTACGAGCGTCTCGTCGCCCTCCAGGAGGAGATCTCCTGGGAGGAGAACAAGAAGCAGGTCGGCCGCACCCTCGACCTCATGGTCGCCGAGGGCGAGGGCCGCAAGGACGGCACCACCCACCGCCTCTCCGGCCGTGCCCCCGACAACCGCCTGGTCCACTTCACCAAGCCGGACGACGAGGTCCGCCCCGGCGACGTCGTCACGGTCGAGATCACCTACGCCGCCCCGCACCACCTCCTCGCCGAGGGCGAGGTCCTGAAGGTCCGCCGCACGCGCGCGGGCGACGCCTGGGAGAAGCGGAACGCCGCCGAGGCGGCGAAGCCGGCGGGCGTGCTGCTGGGGCTGCCGAAGATCGGCGTTCCGGAACCGCTGCCTGCGGTCACCGGAGGCTGTGCCGTCGACTGACCGGAGCGCACAGGGGGACGCATGGTGCATGGGGTGATCGTCGAGGAGCGCGCGGACAGCCTCCGGGCGATCGAGCGTTTCGAGGGCAACCGGGAGGAGGCCCGCAGCAGGCTGTACGAGACGGCGTGTGCGCACAAGTTCGCCGATGGACTGCAACAGCGCCGCCGCGAGGTGTTCCGGGTGGACGACGACACGTACTACGTGGAGATCAAGGGCGGCCTGGGCAGATACCGCCTGCGGTACTACCTCGCCGAGCGGGTGTGGAGTACGGAGGCCCCGTGATCCGGCGGTGCCGTCCTCGGCCCTCCCGGGGACCGCAGTAGGCTGCCGATCATGCTTGTCGCCGCCGCCGTCTGCCCCTGTCCGCCGCTCCTCGTGCCCGAGGTCGCCGCGGGCGCCGCGCCCGAGCTGGACGCGGCCCGGACCGCGTGCACGGACGCGCTCGGGGTGCTCGCCGCCGCCCGGCCCGATCTGCTGGTGGTCCTCGGACCCGCCGAGCAGAGCGGGCGCGGTACACATCCGGAGGGCACGGCGGGGTCCTTCCGCGGCTTCGGTGTGCAGCTCGACGTCAGGCTGGGCGCGGACAAGGGCGGGGCGTCCGGGCGCCTGCTTCCGCCCTCCCTCGCCGTGGCCGCGTGGCTGCTGGAACGCACCGGTTGGGCGGACGCCCCGATCGAGGGACTCGGCGTGGGGGAACCTCTGGCCGCCGAGCGGTGTATTGAAGTCGGAAGGGAAATCGCCGCGCGGGCCGAGCGCGTGGCGCTGCTGGTGATGGGAGACGCCAGCGCCTGCCGCACGCTCAAGTCACCCGGCTACCTCGACGAGCGCGCGGCGCCCTTCGACGCGGAGGTCGCGCGTGCGCTGGGGGCGGCGGACGTGGCGGCCCTCGAAGCGCTGGACGCCGAGCTGGCGCACGAGCTCAAGGTGTCCGGGCGGGCCCCCTGGCAGGTCCTGGCGGGCGCCGCCGAGGGGGCGGGCCTCGATGGCCGGCTGCTGTACGACGACGCGCCGTACGGCGTGGGGTACGTGGTCGCGACCTGGTCGTGACCGGCCTCGTCGGGACCGGCCCGGTGGTGAGGCGAGTGCGGGCCGTGTGAAACGGCGGACGGCCGCCAGGCGCTGTGCCCCGCGGCCGTCCGTCGGTGTGCCGTTCAGGAAGCAGGCGGCGGTGAGGACGGGGGCGTGGTCGTGCCGCCGCCCGTTCCGTCGTCCTTGTGCGCGAGTCGGTCCATGGCGTTCTTGGCCTTGCCCGTGCCCGTCTGGATCTTGTCGCTGTACTTGCCCTTGGTCTTCTCGTCGACGACCTTCGCGGCCTTGTCGAGACCGTGCTGCACGCTTGTCCCCGTGCTGCTGTGCGAGGCCGGAGACCTTGTCCTTGGCCGGGCTGAGCTTGGCTTTCAAATTGTCCAGGAGACCCATCGTTCACCTTCCCGCGCGGGGCAGTTACGTGCGGGCGCCCTCGCCGGCCTCGCTGTCGGCCGCCTCTTCGGGGGACTGCTGCTTGGGGATGTCGACGCCTTCGGCGGCACCGGCCTCGACGGCCTCCGTCGCCGTCGGCTCTGCCGTGTCCCCGGCGTCGGTCCCGGCCGGGGCGTCCGCCTCGGCCGGCTCCTTCGCCTCTGCCGCCTTCTCCGCCTCGGGCTCGGCCGTCAGGGTGGCGGCCTCCACCTCGGCGGTTGACGCCTCCTCCGCAGCCTTTGACCTCCGGAGAAGTCGTGCGAAAACGCCCATATCCACTCCATACGTTACTTGTGCGGGGGAAATCCCGCGTTGCCCAGTGCGTCCATTTGCGTCGCCCGGGACGCCGCCTCTCGAAACCGGCGGCGAAAACCTCGCAACAGGCAACGACCCCGCACGCGTGCCGTCACGTAACTCGTTCGAGGCCACGCCCTGACGTTTGCGAGACTGGGGCGGTGAGCAGCGCACCCCCCGCCCCCCGAGTCATCGCCGTCGTCGGACCGACCGCGGCCGGAAAGTCCGATCTGGGCGTTTTCCTGGCCCGACGTCTCGGCGGCGAGGTCGTCAACGCCGACTCCATGCAGCTCTACCGAGGGATGGACATCGGCACCGCGAAACTGACGCCCGAGGAGCGCGATGACGTCCCGCACCACCTCCTGGACATCTGGGACGTGACCGTCACGGCCTCCGTCGCCGAGTACCAGCGACTCGCGCGCGAGCGCATCGACGCGCTGCTCGCCGAGGGACGCTGGCCGATCCTGGTCGGCGGCTCCGGCCTGTACGTCCGCGGCGCCGTGGACAACCTCGAGTTCCCCGGCACCGACCCCGAGGTCCGGGCCCGGCTCGAGGAGGAGCTCACACTCCGCGGCTCCGGCGCGCTGCACGCCCGTCTGGCCGCCGCCGACCCCGAGGCCGGCCAGGCGATCCTGCCCAGCAACGGACGCCGCATCGTCCGGGCCCTGGAGGTCATCGAGATCACCGGCAAGCCTTTCACCGCCAACCTCCCCGGCCACGACTCCGTCTACGACACCCTCCAGATCGGCGTCGACGTCGCGCGCCCCGAGCTCGACGAGCGCATCACGCGCCGGGTCGACCGGATGTGGGACGCGGGCCTGGTGGACGAGGTACGGGCGCTGGAGGCGCACGGGTTGCGCGAGGGGCGTACGGCATCGCGCGCGCTCGGGTATCAGCAGGTGCTCGCGGCGCTCGCCGGGGAGTGCACGCTCGCGGAAGCGCGGGACGAGACCGTCCGTGCCACGAAGCGCTTCGCGCGCCGCCAGGATTCGTGGTTCAGGCGCGATCCGCGGGTGCACTGGTTGAGTGGGGCTGCGGCGGATCTCACAGAACTTCCGCAGCTCGCGCTGGCGTTGGTCGAACGACCGGTCACAGCCTGATCACGTCCTGGCATCGGGACGCTCAGGCCGTCATCCGGCCCTCCGGCGCCGTGCCATCATCGAGCTTCGATCGACCAAGTGGAGTCCGAGTTGGGAGGGCGCGTGGCGATGGAGGCCGGCCCTCGCGACACCGCACAAGGCACCGAGCCCCTCACCGTCGACGGCGGTGAAGCGGAGCAGGACGAAGACAGTCTGAGCCCCGACGGGCCCGACGACACCCAGGGCGGAGTGACCGCCGACGGTCCCGAGCCCGAGGAGATGTTCGCGGGCGGCCCGGAGGTCGAGGTCGAGCTGCGCCCGCAGCGCCGGATGCGTATCTGGCAGCTCGCGCCCATCGTCACCCTGGCCGCGGTCGGCTCCCTGATGTTCGCCTTCCCGCTGGCCTTCGACTTCGGCGACAGCGGGGCCGTGATCGCCATGCTGGGCCTGCTGATCTGCTCCTGTGCGGCGGGGTGGGGCATGATGGCCGCCCGCCGGGTCGGTCACACGTGGCCCGGGCTGCCGCAGCGGGGCTCCGGACGGCGTCCCGACTGGCGCATGGTGCTGCTGTACGTCGTGGTCGTGGCCGCGGTGATCGCGCTGGCCGTGTTCCGCGTGGCCCGGCTGCGCTGACGCCACGCGCGCGTGGCGTGACGTACGACCACGTACGCGTGCAGACGTCGTACGGCTGTCCGTGACCCGCTGTCGTACCCACGCCGTACGATCGAGGAATGAGCACGCGGATCGCCTTCCTCAAGGGTCACGGCACCGAGAACGACTTCGTGATCGTCCCGGACCCCGAGAACGCCATCGACCTCCCCCCGGCCGCCGTCGCCGCCCTGTGCGACCGCCGCGCCGGCATCGGGGGTGACGGTCTGCTGCACGTGGTGCGATCCGCCGCCCACCCGGAGGCGCGGGGCATGGCCGCCGAGGCGGAGTGGTTCATGGACTACCGCAACGGCGACGGCTCCGTCGCGGAGATGTGCGGCAACGGCGTACGCGTCTTCGCGCGCTACCTCCAGCACGCCGGGCACATCACCGAGGGCGACCTGGCCGTGGCCACGCGCGGGGGTGTGAAGACCGTGCACCTCGCGAAGGACGGTGACGTCACCGTCGGCATGGGCGCGGCCCGGCTCCCCGAAGGGGACGTCACCGTGAGCGTCGGCGAGCGCAGCTGGCCCGCGCGGAACGTGAACATGGGCAACCCGCATGCCGTGGCCTTCGTGGACGACCTCGCCCACGCGGGCGACCTGTACTCCCCGCCGCCCTTCAGCCCGGCCGCCGCCTACCCGGACGGGGTCAACGTGGAGTTCGTCGTCGACCGTGGTCCGCGTCACGTCGCCTTGCGCGTGCATGAGCGCGGCTCCGGCGAGACCCGGTCCTGCGGCACGGGCGCCTGCGCCGTCGCCGTGGCCACCGCACGCAGGGACGGGGCCGACCCGGCCGTGACCGGGACGCCGGTGACGTACACCGTCGACGTACCCGGCGGCACCCTCGTGATCACCGAGAGGCCCGACGGCGAGATCGAGATGACCGGCCCCGCGGTGATCGTCGCCGAGGGTGAGATCGAACCGGAATGGCTGGAAAACGCGGTCCGCTGAGCGCGTGAATCATGGGGTCCGGCGGCCCCGGTCGCTGGGATCCGCAGCTCCGGGCAGCCGGAGCGGTTCGAATCGACGGACGATCGCCGGTCAGCTGGCGCGAAATCGTAAACCTCGGAATCGTCGCTCGAATGGGTGATCCGTTTCACGCTCGACGAGAGGCGGTCAGCCGCGCGTGGTGGGCTCGGTAGCATCAAGCACCGGCCCGGACGGGGGACCGATGCCATCCCCTGAGCCGTGTCCGCCCTGGGGCACCCCGTCCGCCGGTTGACGCAGCCGGAGGTGCCCATGAGTGCGGAGGCCACGAACCCCGCGACCCCAGGTCCGGTAACAGGACCTGCGGCGCGCTGGCGGGCGCGGATCGACCTGCGCCGTCTGGGCCGCGCCGCCCTGCTCGGCCCCGCGACCCGCGATCGGCTGCCCGACGCCATCAGCCACGTCGTCGAGGCCCACCGGGCCCACCACCCCGACGCCGACCGCGACATCCTGCGCCGCGCCTACGTCCTGGCCGAGTCCTCGCACCGCGGCCAGATGCGCAAGAGCGGTGAGCCGTACATCACACATCCGCTCGCCGTGACTCTGATCCTCGCCGAACTCGGCGCCGAGACCACGACTTTGACGGCGTCCCTGCTCCACGACACCGTCGAGGACACCGATGTGACACTCGATCAGGTACGGGAGCAGTTCGGCGAGGAGGTCCGCTTCCTCGTCGACGGTGTGACGAAACTGGAGAAGGTCGACTACGGCGCCGCCGCCGAACCCGAGACCTTCCGAAAGATGCTCGTCGCCACCGGCAACGACGTCCGTGTGATGTCGATCAAACTCGCCGACCGGCTGCACAACATGCGCACCCTCGGCGTGATGCGCCCCGAGAAGCAGGAACGCATCGCCAAAGTCACCCGCGACGTCCTCATCCCGCTCGCCGAACGGCTCGGCGTGCAGGCGCTCAAGACCGAACTGGAAGACCTGGTCTTCGCGATCCTGCACCCCGAGGAGTACGAGCACACACGGGAGTTGATCGTCGACAACGCCTCCCGCGCCGACGACCCCCTCGCGGAGATCGCCGACGAGGTGCGCGGCGTCCTGCGCGACGCGGACATCCCGGCCGAAGTCGTCATCCGGCCCCGGCACTTCGTCTCCGTGCACCGCGTGTCCCGCAAGCGCGGTCGGCTGCGCGGCGCCGACTTCGGCCGGCTACTGGTGCTGGTCAACGAGGACGCCGACTGTTACGGCGTGCTCGGCGAGCTGCACACCTGTCTGACGCCCGTCGTCTCGGAGTTCAAGGACTTCATCGCCGTACCGAAGTTCAACCTGTACCAGTCGCTGCACACCGCCGTCGCGCGCGGTGACGGCCAGGTCGCCGAAGTCCTCATCCGCACCCACCAGATGCACAAGGTCGCCGAGGCCGGCGTCGTCGCGCTCGCCAATCCCTACGCTCCTCCTTCGGAGGAGTCCGCAGACGGCGAGCGCGAGGACCCCACACGCCCCGGCTGGCTCTCCCGCCTCCTCGACTGGCAGGAGGCCGCACCCGACCCGGACACCTTCTGGTCCACCCTGCGCGAGGACCTCGCCCAGGACCGCGAGATCACCGTCTTCCGGCCCGACGGCGGCACACTCGGCCTCCCCGAGGGGGCGACCTGTGTGGACGCCGCCTACGAGCAGTACGGCGAGGACGCGCACGCGTGCATCGGAGCCCGCGTCAACGGCCGGCTGGCGACGCTCAGCACCGTTCTGCGGGACGGCGACACCGTCCAGCTGCTCATGGGCCAGGACCCGGCCTCCGAGCCTTCAAGGGAGTGGCTGGAGCACGCGCACACGCCCGCCGCGCGGATCGCCATCCAGCGCTGGATCGCGACGCACCCCTCCCAGGAGGAGCCGCACGAGGTCGAGGAGCGCGAGCCGGCCCCGCGCTCCGCCGCCGAAGCGCCGGTCGCGGACGGTCCGGCCGCCCGCCCCGGCAGCGCCGACGTCCTTGTCGACCTGCCCGGCGCGACCGTACGGCTGGCCGGGTGCTGCACGCCCGTACCGCCCGACGACATCACCGGGTTCGCCGTGCGCGGGGGAGTGGTCACCGTGCATCGCGTCGGATGCGCCGCGGTGGCGCGTATGAAGGACGCGAAGCGCGCGGAGGTCGATGTGCGCTGGGGCGACACCACCGAGTGCCGGGTCACGCTGTTCGCCGAATCGTTCGGCCGCCCTCATCTGCTCGCCGACCTCACCGAGGCCATGGCACTCGAAGGCGCCGAGATCGTCTCGGCGACCGTCGAACCCCCCACCCAGCAGCGTGTCCGCCACACCTACACGGTCCAGCTCCCGGACGCGGCGCTGCTGCCCGCGCTCATGCGGGCGATGCGGAACGTCCCGGGTGTGTACGACGTGAGCAGGGCGCAGACGACGGGAGTGTGACGGCGCTCGCCCTACTCGAACGCCGTCTCGGCGAAGGAGCAGCCGCCACGCTCGGCGTGGCCCAGGACGAGGCGGGGCGAGAGCCGGGGCGGCTGCCGGACGTACTGGCGGAAGCCGGGGGCGCGGAACCTGAGGTCGAACGCATGCCCCTCCAGGTGCCACAGCGGCGCGTCACTCCACCCGGGCCGGTCCTCCTCGGGCGCCAGCCGGTGCAGCGCGTCGAGTTCCAGGTCCACGCCCAGCCCTTTGAAGTCGAGATCCCCTTCGAGATCCCAGACGTCGTCGAAGACGAGCGTCGACGGCGCGATCCAGAAGCTGAAGTGCGTCTCCGGCGGGACCGGATGGACCCAGCGGGTGACGTAGTCGAGATCGAACAGCAGGCGCGGCAGCACGTCATCGGTCCGCTGCACGTACATGCCGTGCACGGTGACGTCGTGCCACCCCATCTGCTCGAAATCGGCGTCGCTCCAGACCGCCTTCGTGAGTCCGGACTCCGCGTTCACGTCCATGTCCGCATCCAACCAGGCCGTTACCCGTTCGGGTGGGCCGGGCGCGAGTCGCCGCCGTACGGCACGCGCGCGCTGGTAGCCGTGGTGCATGCTGCTCACCCCCCACGCCAGGAGCCCTCGCCGGCTGAAGGCGGCCGCGCTGCTCGCCTCCGCCGTCTCCGTCTGTCTCGTCGCCGCGAGCGCTCCCGCCACCCCGCTGGGCGTCGGCGACCGTCTCTTCCCGCACCTGGGCAACCCCGGGTACGACGTGGCGTCGTACGACCTCGCCTTCACCTATCCCGGCTCCAACAGCAAGCCGCTGAAGGCCGTCACCACGATCGACGCCTGGACGACCACCGAACTGGACCGCATTAACCTCGACTTCGCTCACGGCAAGGTCGATTCGGTCGAGGTGGACGGCGAGCCCGCCACGTTCACCGGCGTCGGCGAGGACCTGGTGGTCACGCCCGAGGAACCGCTGCCCGGCGGCAGTTGGATGCGGATCACCGTGCAACACACCAGCGATCCCGTGCCCGCCCAGGGCCGCGACGGCGGCTGGGTGCGGACCACGGACGGCCTCGCCATGGCCAACCAGGCCGACGCCGCCCATCTGGTGTTCCCGTGCAACGACCACCCCTCCGACAAGGCGATGTTCACGATCCGGGTCACCGCGCCCGACGGCTACACCGCCGTCGCGAACGGCCTGCCGACCGGCGTGGACCGGGTCGCCGGGGAGACCACGTGGACGTACCGCACCCAGCACCCCATGGCCACCGAGCTCACCCAGGTGTCCATCGGCCGCTCCACCGTGCTGCACCGCACCGGCCCGCACGGACTGCCGGTCCGTGACGTCGTGCCCACCAAGCACCGCGAGGCGCTCGAACCCTGGCTGGAGAAGACCCCCGACCAGATCTCCTGGATGGAGAGCAAGATCGGCCGCTACCCCTTCGAGACGTACGGCCTGCTCATGGCCGACGCCGGCACCGGCTTCGAACTCGAGACGCAGACCCTCTCTCTCTTCGAGAGAGACCTGTTCACCGAGCCCGCCTATCCCAAGTGGTACGTCGAGTCGATCATGGTGCACGAACTCGCCCACCAGTGGTTCGGCGACAGCGTCAGCCCCCGCAACTGGTCCGACCTGTGGCTCAACGAGGGACACGCCACCTGGTACGAGGCCCTGTACGCCGAGGAGAAGGCCGACAGGCCCATGGAGACGCGGATGAAGGCCGCGTACGGCGCCTCCGACCGCTGGCGCGCCGCGGGCGGACCGCCGGCCACGCCCAAGGCACCGAATCCCGGCCAGAAGATCAGCATCTTCCGTCCCAACGTCTACGACGGCGCCGCGCTGGTCCTCTACGCCCTGCGCGAGGAGATCGGCCGGCCTGCCTTCCAGGGTCTGGAGCGGGCCTGGGTGAGCCGTCACGAGGACGGCGTCGCCACGACCGCCGACTTCGTCGCGCTCGCCGAGGAGATCTCGGGCCGCGACCTGGGGGGCTTCTTCCAGGACTGGCTCTACGGCGAGAAGACCCCGCCGATGCCGGGCCACCCGGACTGGAAGTCGGTGGCGATCCCGAAGGCGGCCACGGGGAAGGCCGCGAAATAAGGCGATGACGAGACGGGCCGTGCCGTGCGACCATCTTCAGGTCGGCGCGGCACGGGACACGGGAATCTCCCGGGGTACTCGTGCGTTGTCACCAGTGACGGTCGCCGAATCGGCATCCCCAACGACGTAAGGACCCAATGACCTCCTCTTCATCCCCTTCCCAGGACTCGCAGCGCTTCGCGCACTCACACCCCGAAGGTCTTCGGGCCGATGCCCTGATGGAAGAGGACGTCGCCTGGAGCCACGAGATCGACGGAGAGCGGGACGGCGACCAGTTCGACCGCTCCGAGCGCGCGGCCCTGCGCCGCGTGGCAGGCCTCTCCACCGAACTCGAGGACGTCACCGAGGTCGAGTACCGCCAGCTCCGCCTGGAGCGGGTCGTGCTCGTCGGCGTCTGGACCTCGGGGACCGCACAGGACTCGGAGAACTCCCTCGCGGAGCTCGCCGCCCTCGCGGAGACCGCGGGCGCGCTCGTGCTCGACGGCGTGATCCAGCGCCGCGACAAGCCCGACGCGGCCACCTACATCGGATCCGGCAAGGCCACCGAGCTCAGGGACATCGTCCTGGAGACCGGCGCCGACACCGTCATCTGCGACGGTGAGCTCAGCCCGGGCCAGCTCATCCACCTCGAAGACGTCGTCAAGGTCAAGGTCATCGACCGTACGGCCCTGATCCTCGACATCTTCGCCCAGCACGCCAAGTCCCGAGAGGGCAAGGCGCAGGTCGCGCTCGCGCAGATGCAGTACATGCTGCCGCGACTGCGCGGCTGGGGTCAGTCGCTGTCCCGTCAGATGGGCGGCGGCAAGGGCGGCGGCCTCGCCACCCGTGGTCCCGGTGAGACCAAGATCGAGACGGACCGGCGACGGATCCGCGAGAAGATGGCGAAGATGCGCCGGGAAATCGCGGACATGAAGACCGGCCGCGAGATCAAGCGCCAGGAACGCAAGCGCAACAAGGTGCCGTCCGTCGCCATCGCGGGCTACACCAACGCCGGCAAGTCCTCGCTGCTCAACCGCCTCACGGGCGCGGGCGTGCTGGTCGAGAACTCCCTGTTCGCGACCCTCGACCCGACCGTGCGCCGGGCCGAGACCCCGAGCGGACGGTTGTACACACTGGCGGACACCGTCGGCTTTGTACGCCACCTGCCGCACCACCTGGTCGAGGCGTTCCGCTCCACCATGGAGGAGGTCGGCGAGTCCGATCTGATCCTGCACGTGGTGGACGGCTCGCACCCGAACCCGGAGGAGCAGCTGGCCGCCGTGCGCGAGGTGATCACGGACGTGGGCGCCACCCGCGTGCCCGAGATCGTCGTGATCAACAAGGCCGACGCGGCGGACCCGCTGACGCTCCAGCGGCTGATGCGGATCGAGAAGCGCTCCATCGCGGTCTCGGCCCGTACCGGCCAGGGCATCGCGGAACTGCTCGCACTCATCGACAACGAGCTGCCGCGGCCGTCGGTCGAGGTCGAGGCGCTCGTGCCGTACACGCTCGGCAAGCTCGTCGCCCGCGCCCACACCGAGGGCGAGGTGATCTCCGAGGAGCACACCCCGGAGGGCACCCTGCTCAAGGTCCGGGTGCATGAGGAGCTGGCGGCGGATCTCGCGCCGTACGTGCCGGTCGCGGTGCCGGTCGCCTGACGGCCATAGCTCTTCAGGAACGCCGTGAAGGCCCGCCCCCTCCGCAGGGGGCGGGCCTTCAGCGTGTTCCGGTCACTGACCGCCGTACGTCTTGCTCATGCTCTGGTAGATAGCCTCGGCCCCCTGGCCCAGCTGCGGACCGGCCAGCCAGGTGTTGTCGGCCGGGCCGATCGACGTGTTCGAGACCAGCTTGGTCTCGCCGTCCACCACCCGGAACCAGCCGCCGCCGGACGAACCGCCGGTCATCGTGCAGCCGATGCGGTACATCGTCGGCAGCGTCGTGCTGAGCGAGAGCCGGCCCGGCCGGTCGATGCACTTGAACATCTTGAGACCGTTGTACGGCGCCGCCTGCGGGTAGCCCCAGGCGCCCATCTTGGCGACCTCGGTCGCGGACGGGGCGGAGAAGTCCACGTCCAGCGCGGCTCCGACCGTCTCCTCCAGCGACTTGGCGCCGGACTCCGGCTTCACGTGCAGCACCGAGTAGTCGTACGCGGCACCGGCACCGCCGGTCTCCGAGCCGCCCGCGATCCACTCGTTCGAGGTCGACGCCCAGTCCGCCCACCACTGGCCGTACGGCGCGATCTCGGCGGGGTTGGAATTCGTCAGCTGCGCCTCGGACTTGCCGTAGTCGTTGTAGGCAGGGACGAACATGATGTTGCGGTACCAGCCGCCGCCGTCGCCCGCGTGCACGCAGTGACCGGCCGTCCACACCAGGTTCGACTTCCCCGGGTGGTTCACGTCCTTGACGACCGTGCCCGAGCAGACGGCCGAGCCCTCGGGAGTGTCGAAGAAGATCTTGCCGACGGGGGCCGCGTTCTCGTGGTACGGCGTCTTCTCGGCCGAGGCCTCCACGGGCACCGGGTCCGGGTCGCTGACGCCCTGGTCGGCCGCCGCGTCCTTCGTCGAGTACGTCTTGTTGGCCTCCTTCGCGGACTTCATCCGCTCCGGCTTCCAGAGGCCCTCGATCACCGGGTTGACGAAGTCCTTGGCCTCACTGAGCCACTTGTCCTTGTCCCAGTCCTTCCAGGCGCCGTCCTTCCACTGGTCGACGTCGATGCCGTGCTCCTTGAGCTTGTCCGCGAGGTCGGCAGGTATCTGGACCTTGTCGTTGCCGCTGTCGGCGGCCTGGGACGTCGTGGCGCCCGCCTTGTCGCTCGCCGTGTCCGAGCCTTCGCAGGCGGTCGCGGTCAGCGCCAGGGCGGCGGCGAGGCCGGTGACGGCAAGAGCGGTGCGCCGCCTGCGACTCGGCGTCGCGGACGTACGTGTGGAACGCATGGTGCGGTAACCCCCGTTGGAGCGATTGGTGTTTCACAGTGCGTTGGTGTCATGGGCGTGTCACTCATGCGGGTCCGTGCTCTGCGCGAACCCCCTCGTGACGCGAGAACCCACTATGCCCGTGGAATTGAGGGCGAACGGCGACGGGGCGGTGAAGGTTTTCGTGAGCCGGGGGCCCGGTGAACCGCCCCGTCGCCGTCGTCGTCACTGACCGGCGAACTTGTCGCTGACCGAGTCGTACACGCCCTTGGCCACCTCGCCCAGCCGCGGTCCGGCCAGCCAGCCCGCGGTCACCGGGCCGATCGAGGTGTTGGACACCAGCGCCGGCTTGCCGTTGGAACCGGTCGCGACCCAGCCGCCACCGGACGAGCCGCCCGTCATGGTGCATCCGATGCGGTACATCGTCGGGTCCGAGGCGCTGATCGACAGCCGACCCGGCTTGTCCTGGCACTGGTACAGCGTCTGGCCGTCGAACGGCTCCGCGGCCGGGTAGCCGGTCGCCGTCATGTCCTGGATCTTCGTCGCGGCCGGAGCCTTGAAGTCCACCGGCAGAGCCGAACCGACCGTCTCCTCCAGCGACTTGCCCGTGCCGCCCTCCTCCGGAGTCACATGAATGACCGCGAAGTCGTACGAGGCTCCGTCGCCGCCCGTCGTACCGCCCTGCTCGATCCACTGGTCCGAGGTCTGCGCCCAGTCGGCCCACCAGACGCCGTACGGAGCGACCTCTTCCCGAGCGGCACTCTCCAACTCGGCGGTGGCCAGGCCCTTGTCGTTGTACGACGGCACGAACGCGAGGTTGCGGTACCAGCCGCCGCTCTTGCCCGCGTGGACACAGTGGCCCGCCGTCCACACCATGTTGGACTTGCCGGGGTTGGCCGGGTCCTGCACGACCGTTGCCGAGCAGACCATCTGTCCTTCGGGGGAGTCGAAGAACACCTTGCCCGCCTCGGGGACGCTGTCGTGATACGTAGGCGACACGGCCTTCGCGTCCACCGGCGCAGGCTCCGGGTCGGTCACGCCCTGGTCACCGTCGAGGTCGCTGTCGTCGACCTCCTGGTCCGGCTCCTCGGCCTCCCGCATCCGGTCCGGGTCCCACAGGCCCTCGATGATCGGGTTGATGTAGTCCTCGGCCTCGCGCAGCCAGTCGTCCTTGCTCCAGTCCTTCCAGGCGCCGTCCTTCCACTTGTCGACGTCGATCCCGTGCTCCTTGAGCCGGTCCTTGATGTCGTCCGGGATGGTGATCTTCTCGTCGCCCGACGTGGCGGAGGCGGAGGACTCGCCGCCTGCCTCGGCGTCACCCGAGTCGCAGGCGGTCGCCGTGAGCGCGAGCGCCGAGGCGAGAGCAACGGCGGCCAGCACGGGGGAGGTTCTGCGGCGCGCCCCCCTTTCCCGGCGGACGGTGGACAACGGCCGTATGGATCGCATGATCTGACTCCCCCTGAGGTGAACGAACTAGGCGCTGCGGCCGTGACCCCCACATCGGCACTCCGGCGGCTCTGGTCCGTCCGGTGCCGTTCTCCTGTGGGCGCACGGCCTCTTGGAACGGCAACACACACTATGCGCTCGCTGTGGGGGACTCCCCACGGAACGGCAACGGTTCCGTCACGGCAAGGATCTTGAGGCAACCCGTAACCGGGCGAACCGTCCGGGGTTGGTAGCCGTGGGGGTCTGCTGTTTCTGTGCGGTCCCCTGTGCCCGTGGTGCGACTTCGGCTCACCCCTGGGCGTGTGACGACGGCGGGAGGACAGCGAGACGTGGCCGAGTCTTCGCACGGCGGGTGCGTGTCCGAGGGGGCCCCGCGCCGACAGTCGGCACGCGAGTCGGCGGCGCGCACCTATGCGCGTGCCCTTCCGATCGTGCCCGTGCGGGCGCGCGGACTCACCATCGAGGGCGCGGACGGCCGCCGCTACCTGGACTGTCTCTCCGGCGCGGGGGCCCTTGCGCTGGGGCACAACCATCCCGTGGTGCTGGAGGCCATCCGCAAGGTCCTCGACTCGGGCGCGCCCCTGCACGCTCTCGACCTGGCCACCCCCGTCGAGGACGCCTTCGTCGCCGAGTTGTTCCGCACCCTGCCGGCCGGTCTCGCCGACCACGCGCGCGTGCAGTTCTGCGGACCGGCGGGCACGGACGCGGTGGCGGCCGCCTTCAAGCTCGTCCGGGCGGCAACCGGGCGCACCGGCATGCTGGCCTTCACCGGCGCCCACCACTGCATGGCCACCTCGGCATTCGACACCTCCGAGGAGGCGGCCGGCGTCCGCGTCACGCGGCTGCCCTATCCGCAGGACTACCGCTGCCCGTTCGGCGTCGGCGGCACTCGCGGCACCGAACTCACCGCCCGCTGGACCGAGTCCCTCCTCGACGACCCCGTGTCGGGTGCCCCGAGACCTGCCGGGTTGATCGTCGAAGCCGTACAGAGCGAGGGCGGAGTCATCCCCGCGCCGGATACCTGGATGCGGCGCATGCGGCAGATCACTGCGGCCCGATCCATCCCCCTGATCGCCGACGAGGTCCACACGGGAGTCGGTCGCACCGGCGCCTTCTGGGCGGTGGAGCACAGTGGCATCACTCCCGATGTGATGATCCTCTCCAAGGCCATCGGGGGCAGCCTGCCGCTGTCCGTCCTGGTCCACCGCGACGACCTCGGCCGCTGCGAACGCGGCGCTCCCGCAGACACGTTCCGCGGCAACCAGCTCGCCCTGGCGGCGGGCACCGCGACGCTCACGTACGTCCGCGAGAACGGTCTCGCCGAGCGCGCGTCGGTACTGGGGGCGCGGATGCTGTGCCGACTCAGGGATCTGGGGCAGCGCCTTTCGTGTGTGGGGGAGGTGCGGGGAAGGGGGCTGATGTTCGGGGTCGAGCTGGTGGATCCCGAGGTGGGGCGTCGGCATGCTGAGGCTGAAGCCGGCCGGAGCGGGTCTGCCGAGAGTGCGGCCACCGATTCCCGCCCTGCCGCTCCTGAACTCGCCGCCGCGGTCCAGCGGGAGTGTCTGCGGCGCGGCCTCATCGTCGAACTCGGTGGCCGCCACGCGAGCGTCGTACGCCTCCTCCCACCCCTGACCATCAGCGACGAGCAGGCGGACGCGGTGCTCGACCGGCTGTCCGACGCGGTGGAGGCGGTGGCTCGCGGCCACACCTCTCACGGCCAGACAGGCCCATCGGGTCACGCACACCACCGTCACGGCGATCGCGCCGCACGCGTGGGCCAGCCCGCCGGCCGATGACACGCATCGCGCGGACGCCCACGCGCGCATCGCGACCTGGACCGACCCCGACCCGCTGCTCCAGCTCCGGAAAGACATCGCACCCCCATTCGACTCACCACCGACCAAGACGCCACAGACCGACGCACTCCCACACATGACCCCGGCCCGCTCTCACGACCCAGAACCCGCTCACGAGGAACAGCCTTGAACAGCACCTCCGCACCCGACGGCCCGGTCCACACACCCACCCGAGGCCCCTCCGTCACGGAGACTTCCCGGCAGCCCGAGCCCGGACCGGCGACCGTCGCGGCCCCTCGCCCGCAGGAACGGGTGCCGGAACAGGGACGACGCAGTCCTCAGGAAGCGAAGACCTCCAGCCGAGGCGACGGACCAGGTCAGGAGCGGGTTCCAGGACAGGTCCCCGGCCAGGACTGGACCCCCGCGCCGGGAAACCGTCAGAGCGTCGACCGGCCGCGGGGCACCCCTGCGGAACCCCTGGACCATCCCGACCCGCACATCGCGGCCCAGGCCGCAGCCGTGGAGAACCTCCTCCGCTGTTGGGTGCGCGAGGCCGACCTCCCCGCCCCCGCCGACGGCACCCTCCGCATCCCTCTGCCCGCCAGCGGCACCGCTCTGCTGACCCCCGTCCACTATTGGTCCCCGACGGGCTGGCACCGCTTCGGCCCTCCCCGTCTGGCTGACGTTCCCCCACAGGCCCCGCCCGTCGACGCCGTCACGGTCACCGCACTGCTCACCAGGGAGAGGTCGGGCGGAGGTCCCGACGCCCGGGCCCTGACCGCGGTCTCCAGCCCGGCCACCGACAGCGGGCCGGCCGCCGTCCGTGCCCCCGTCGGCCAAGCCGCCTTCACACTCCTGGACGCCGCCGCCGGCAACGACCTCGCCGCACGCGTAGCCGACTCCGTGCGCCGCACCGCCACGTTCATCGACGAGCACAGAAAGCATCCCTCCGACGAATCCGACCTCTTCCTAGCCGCCGAACAGGCATTGGTGCTCGGACACCCCCTGCACCCCGCTCCGAAGAGCCGTGAGGGTCTCTCCGAGGTCGAAGCACCCCTCTACTCACCTGAGTTGCGCGGTTGCTTCCCCCTCCACTGGCTCGCTGTCGCTCCTTCCGTACTCGCCACCGACTCGGCCTGGACCGAGCGCGGCCGCCCCATCCCGGCGGCACAACTCACAGCACGCCTCGCCGAAACCGGCCTGCCCCTGCCCGACGGACACGCCGCCCTGCCGCTCCACCCCTGGCAGTTGCGGGAAGTCCGGCACCATCCCGCGACCGCGGCCCTGCTCGACGCCGGACTGCTCAAGGATCTCGGAGCACACGGCTCCGCGTGGCACGCCACCTCCTCCGTCCGGACTGTGTATCGCTCCGGTGCCCCGGCCATGCTCAAGCTCTCGCTGGGACTGCGTATCACCAACTCCCGCCGCGAAAATCTCCGTAAGGAACTCCACCGAGGCGTCGAGGTCCACCGCCTTCTGCGCAGTGGGCTCGTCGAGCACTGGCAGGCCGTTCATCCTGGCTTCGACATCGTCCGCGACCCGGCGTGGCTGGCCGTGGACGGGCCGGACGGCCAACCCGTGCCGGGACTCGATGTGATGATCCGGCACAACCCTTTCCGTCCCACGGACGACGTCTCCTGCGTCGCCGGGCTCGTCTCGCCCAGACCCTCCCCCTGGCCGGACAGCACCACGGGCGGTGGAACGGCCGACCCGCCGACCACGCGGTCCCGTCTCGCCGACGTCGTCACGCGCCTCGCGGGCCGGACCGGTCGACCGCTGGGTGCCGTCGCCGCCGAGTGGTTCCTGCGCTATCTGGAGCAGGTCGTCCGTCCGGTGCTGTGGTTCGACGCGGAGGCGGGCATCGCTCTGGAGGCGCATCAGCAGAACACGCTGGTCCACCTGGACGGCGACGGTTGGCCCGTGGGAGGCCGTTACCGGGACAACCAGGGCTACTACTTCCGAGCCTCCCGACGTGCGGAACTCGACGCCAGGCTTCCCGGAACCGGCGAGCACAGCGACACATTCGTCTCCGACGAGGTCACCGACGAGCGTTTCGCGTACTACCTCGGCATCAACAACGTCCTCGGTCTCATCGGTGCGTTCGGCTCCCAGCGCCTCGCCGACGAACGGCTGCTGCTCGCAGCCTTCCGCCGTTTCCTGAGCGAGGTCGCCTCCGGACCCTCCCGGCTGCGCACCTCACTGCCCGCCCGCCTGCTCGACTCGCCCGTTCTTCGTTGCAAGGCCAACCTCCTGACCCGACTGCATGGCCTCGACGAACTCGTCGGCCCGGTCGACACCCAGTCCGTGTACGTCACCATCGCCAACCCCCTGCACTCGTGATCACCGCCGTGTATCGCCTCATCGCCGGCGTTCCTTCGCCCGTGGTCACCGTCAACCACCTTCATTCCTGAGGAACATGCCCCGACCCGTCTCCTGAGAGGAGCGTCGCCGTGCCTTCCACCGACGCGAGTGCCGACGCCGGTACCGCCCCCGGCACCGATGCCGCAACCTGCACCAACCCTGGCCCGGCCGACCGCTGCACCACCTTCGGGGCCGGCCCGGGCGTCGCCGATGCCGATTCCGTCCGGGGTATCGACGCCGGTCCAGCTTGGGAATCCGACAGCGAGGACACCCTCGAACTGCGCCTGCCCGACGAATTCCTCGCGCTCATCGCGAATGACCCCTCTGACAGCGGTGAGGACCGACGCGGCGAGCACGACACGGCAGGACCCGGATCGGCCACCCGGGCATGTGCCGACCTCCTCGATTGCGTCACCGACTGGGGATCCGTGGACACGCCCGTGGGGGTGTTCCACCTCGTCCCTGTCCAGGGCGAGCAAGACCTTGCGCTCATCAGCCACTGGATGAACGACCCGACCGTCGCGGAGTTCTGGCAACTGTCCGGCCCCCGGAATTTGGCCGCGGACCATGTGCGCGCCCAGCTCGCCGGAGATGGCCGAAGCGTCCCCTGCCTAGGCGTCCTGGACGGCACGCCGATGAGCTACTGGGAGATCTACCGGGCAGACCTCGATCCCTTGGCCCGCCACTATCCCGCCCGACCTCACGACACGGGTATCCACCTCCTCATCGGCTCGGTCACGGACCGCGGACGAGGTCTCGGCAGCGCACTGCTCCGAGCCGTCGCCGACCTCGCGCTCGACAAGCGCCCCGCCTGCGCCCGTGTCATCGCCGAACCCGCCATGCGAAACATCCCTTCCGTCTCCGCCTTCCTGAGCGCCGGCTTCCGGTTCTCCGCCGAGGTCGACCTGCCCGACAAACGAGCCGCCCTCATGGTCCGAGACCGATGCCTGCGCGATCTGGTGTGACACAACGTCGCGACATTGTCACTTTTGGTACACCGCTCGTCCCGGCCCGGTTCCACTCGCGCCGCACCTTTTTCAAGCCGGAGCGACACCGCCGTGCTTTGCCGGTGCGGGACGCCTGACCGGACGATCCTGGGCCAGTACTGACCGCCTGCATGCCTTCGACCGACACCGCTCGACCGGTCGGCACCCGACAAGTCCCTGGTCAAGCAGTCCGTGCTCAGCCAGTCCGCGCCAGACCCGGTCCGCACCTGAGTGTCCGACGGGCCCGCGCACAGCAGACCGATCCCGTCCGGAATTGACCGATCCGGACCGAGCCGACGCACCCATCTCGCATCCGAACCGATCCCACCTCCGCACAGACCGAAACCGACTCTGAATCGCCCAATCCCGACCTCAAGCGAACCCATCCGATCCCCAGCCCCTCCCGCACCCGGCCTTGATCCCGCCCCTCGTCCCCCCTTGGCCTCTCGTTTGTCAGTGGTGGGCCGTAGGGTTGTCGCGCTATGACGAAGCCCTCACTCCCCGAACTCCTGCATGCCGCCGTCGCTGCCGTCGGCGGCACGGAGCGCCCAGGTCAGGTGACCATGGCCGAAGCCGTCGCGGAGGCGATCGACGACGGCTCCCATCTGCTGGTCCAGGCCGGCACCGGCACCGGAAAGTCGCTGGGCTACCTCGTGCCCGCGCTCGCGCACGGGGAGAGAGTCGTCGTGGCCACTGCCACCCTGGCCCTGCAGCGCCAGCTCGTGGAGCGGGACCTCCCGCGCACGGTCGACGCGCTGCACCCTCAGCTCCGCCGCCGCCCGGAGTTCGCGATGCTCAAGGGCAGGTCGAACTACCTGTGTCTGCACCGCCTCCACGAGGGAGTGCCGCAGGAGGAGGAAGAGGGCCTCTTCGACCAGTTCGAGGCGGCCGCGCCCACCAGCAAGCTGGGCCAGGACCTGCTGAGGCTTCGCGACTGGTCGGACGAGACGGAGAACGGCGACCGCGACGACCTCACCCCGGGCGTCTCCGACCGGGCCTGGGCCCAGGTGTCGGTGTCGTCCCGGGAGTGCCTGGGCGCCACGAAGTGCGCGTACGGCGCGGAGTGCTTCGCCGAGATGGCCCGTGAGCGCGCCAAGCTCGCCGACGTCGTCGTCACCAACCACGCGCTCCTCGCCATCGACGCCATCGAGGGCGCCCCGGTACTGCCGCAGCACGAGGTACTGATCGTCGACGAGGCGCACGAGCTGGTCTCCCGGGTCACCGGAGTCGCCACCGGCGAGCTCACCCCCGGGCAGGTCAACCGCGCGGTGCGCCGGGCGGCGAGGCTCGTCAACGAGAAGGCCGCCGACCAGCTCCAGACCGCCGCCGAGGGCTTCGAGCGGCTGATGGAACTCGCGCTGCCGGGCCGCCTGGAGGAGATCCCGGAAGACCTCGGCTACGCCCTCATGGCGCTGCGCGATGCCGCCCGTACAGTCATCTCCGCCATCGGCGCCACCCGCGACAAGTCCGTCCAGGACGAGGACTCCGTACGCAAGCAGGCTCTGGCCTCTGTCGAGAGCGTGCACGACGTGGCGGAGCGGATCACCAACGGCTCCGAGTGGGATGTCGTCTGGTACGAACGGCACGACCGCTTCGGCGCATCACTGCGTGTCGCCCCCATGTCCGTGTCGGGCCTGCTGAGGGAGAAGCTCTTCGCGGACCGCTCCGTCGTCCTGACTTCGGCGACCTTGAAGCTGGGCGGCGACTTCAACGGCGTCGGCGCCTCCCTGGGACTGTCCCCCGAGGGCACCGAAGGAGACGACCTTCCGCAGTGGAAGGGCGTCGACGTCGGCTCGCCCTTCGATTATCCGAAGCAGGGCATCCTCTATGTCGCCAAGCACCTCTCGCGCCCCGCGCGGGACGGCGACCGCGCGGACATGCTCGACGAGCTCACGGAACTGATCCAGGCGGCCGGCGGTCGCACCCTGGGACTGTTCTCGTCGATGCGGGCCGCCCAGCTCGCCGCCGAGGAACTACGCTCCCGTATCCCCGAGTTCCCGATCCTCCTTCAGGGCGAGGAGACCCTCGGGGAGCTGATCAAGAACTTCGCGGCAGACCCGAAGACATGCCTGTTCGGCACGCTGTCGCTCTGGCAGGGCGTAGACGTGCCCGGTCCCAGCTGCCAGCTGGTCGTCATGGACAAGATCCCCTTCCCGCGCCCCGACGACCCGCTCATGAGCGCTCGGCAGAAAGCGGTGGAGGACGCAGGCGGCAACGGCTTCATGGCGGTCGCCGCCACGCACGCGGCGCTGCTCATGGCGCAAGGCGCCGGCCGTCTCGTGCGGGCGTCGGGGGACCGAGGTGTGGTCGCCGTACTGGATCAGCGGCTCGCCACCGCGCGATACGGGAGCTACCTCAAGGCGTCGCTGCCCGACTTCTGGTACACGACGGACCGTAACCAGGTCCGGAAGTCGCTGGCCTCGATCGACGCGACGGCGAAGTCGGCGGAAGCGGAGTAAGGGCGTGGGTTGGCTTGACCGTCGCCGGCCAGGCCAACCCACGCTCGGCGAAGGCATCGGTCGCCTGGACCGCCGTAAGGCGCCCGCACAGCACTGGGCCCCGGAACCGGCGCAGAGGTCCCGGGGCCCGGTCAGAGGGCGGACGTCGAAGTGGTCCGCCCGCCGCGGCCGTCACACGCGGCGCAGCACTGCCACCACCTTGCCGAGGATGGTCGCGTCGTCGCCGGGGATCGGCTCGTAGGCCGCGTTGTGCGGGAGCAGCCAGACGTGGCCGTCTTCGCGCTTGAAGCGCTTGACGGTGGCCTCGCCGTCGAGCATGGCGGCCACGATGTCGCCGTTCTCGGCGACGGGCTGACGGCGGACCGTGACCCAGTCGCCGTCGCAGATGGCGGCCTCGATCATGGAGTCGCCGACGACCTTCAGGACGAACAGCTCGCCGTCACCGACGAGCTGTCGGGGGAGCGGGAACACATCCTCGACGGACTCCTCCGCGAGGATCGGGCCGCCGGCGGCGATTCGGCCCACCAGCGGGACGTAGGACGCGGCGGGCTTGCCGGCGGTGTCCGTGGGCTGGGCGGAGGCGGCCTGGTCCGAGCCGCGCACCTCGTATGCGCGCGGGCGGTGCGGGTCGCGCCGCAGGAAGCCCTTGCGTTCCAGTGCCATGAGCTGGTGTGCGACCGAGGAGGTGCTGGAGAGACCAACGGCCTGTCCGATCTCCCTCATCGACGGCGGGTAGCCGCGCCGCTGCACGGAGTCCCTGATGACCTCGATCACCCGGCGCTGCCGGTCGGTGAGCCCCGAGCTGTCCGCCCGGATGCCTGGCGGTCGGCCCGGCAGGGAGCGCTTGTGCCCCTCGGGATTCGTGGCTTCGTTCATCGCATGCACCGGCTCGGGTCGGTCCTGGGAGCGGTCCTGGGCAGTGATGGTGGCACTGTCTGCGGTGGTGGTCACGTCGGCCCCTCTCGATGGTCTCCCTGCTGGACAACGGTAGTTGCTTTCGAAAGGTTGCGCCAAACACACGTTCGAGTGAAAAATCGCGGATTGCCTGCCGCGATCATGTGTCTGGGTGTATGGCTAACGTGATGTCCGGCGGACAAAAGGGCCCTTTGTTGTACTCTTCACCGCCGAGGTGGGGACCTCATGGGCTGGTGCCCCAGTCTGCCATCCGGTGCTCCGGCGGCAGGGCCCCGGTCCTCATCTGCGCGGGAGCCCCACGTCCCCTCCGTGCGGTGCCCACGGTATCTCCGCATGCGGCGCAGCGGTACGCCTGTGCATGAGCGTCCCCGGCGTGGCGGCGTTGTCGTGCGGCACATGCCAATACGGGCGCGACACGCGCGTACGGCGTGTTTATGGAGCCGATCCCTACATCTAGTGCTTGGATTGCTACAGCAGCCCAGAAGTTGTGGTCCCCCGGGTCTCCGGACCCTCGGCGATCGCCTATGCTGGGGGCTGCTTCGAGGGGCCCAAGAGGCCCAGCGAGGCTATTGATTCTGCTGTGAGGAGGGTTGGGACTTCATGCACTGCCCCTTCTGCAGGCACCCCGACAGCCGCGTCGTCGACAGTCGTACGACCGACGACGGCACGTCGATCCGCAGGCGCCGCCAGTGTCCGGACTGCTCCCGTCGTTTCACGACCGTGGAGACGTGCTCGCTCATGGTGGTCAAGCGGTCCGGGGTCACCGAGCCTTTCAGTCGTACCAAGGTCATCAACGGCGTGCGCAAGGCATGCCAGGGGCGACCTGTCACCGAGGACGCGCTCGCCCAACTCGGCCAACGGGTCGAGGAGGCGGTGCGGGCCACCGGAAGCGCCGAGCTGACCACCCATGACGTCGGGCTGGCCATACTCGGCCCGTTGCAGGAGCTCGACCTGGTCGCCTATCTGCGATTCGCCTCCGTCTACCGGGCGTTCGACTCGCTCGAGGACTTCGAGGCCGCAATCGTGGAGCTCAGGCACCAGACGGGACCCCCCACCGCGGACGACGAGGACCGCGAAGGGGCTGTCACGGGGGGCCAGGAAGACGACCGCGGGTCCGGAGGGACTGCTCAGGTCCCCGAACCCGCCCACGCCGCCGACTGACCGGCGGGCCGGAACCGGGCCAAGACCCCGGATCCGGCCGGGCGGCGTCGGACGACGACTTGTTGCGGGCGGCATGCACGTGGGTGCCCGCGACACCAGACACAACACAGTGCCACGGGAACATCGTGGCATTTCAGGGCGTTTTTGCCTGTACAGGGAGGCGGCATGACAGAGACGGCGAGCGGTCCGGCACGGAGTTCCCGCGCCAAGGGCACCAAGGCGACCAAGGGGCTGCGTATCGAGCGCATCCACACCACCCCCGGCGTGCATCCGTACGACGAGGTGGCCTGGGAGCGTCGTGACGTCGTCATGACCAACTGGCGCGACGGCTCGGTCAACTTCGAGCAGCGTGGCGTCGAGTTCCCCGACTTCTGGTCGGTGAACGCGGTCAACATCGTCACCAGCAAGTACTTCCGCGGTGCCGTCGGCACCCCGCAGCGCGAGACCGGCCTCAGGCAGCTGATCGACCGCATCGTGAAGACGTATCGGAAGGCCGGCGAGGACTACAAGTACTTCGCCTCGCCCGCCGACGCCGAGATCTTCGAGCACGAGCTGGCGTACGCCCTCCTGCACCAGATCTTCAGCTTCAACAGCCCCGTCTGGTTCAACGTCGGAACCCCGCAGCCGCAGCAGGTCTCCGCGTGCTTCATCCTGGCCGTCGACGACTCCATGGAGTCGATCCTCGACTGGTACAAGGAAGAGGGCATGATCTTCAAGGGCGGCTCCGGTGCCGGCCTGAACCTCTCCCGGATCCGCTCCTCCAAGGAACTGCTGTCCTCCGGCGGCAACGCCTCGGGTCCCGTCTCCTTCATGCGCGGTGCCGACGCCTCCGCGGGAACGATCAAGTCCGGTGGTGCCACCCGTCGCGCCGCCAAGATGGTCATCCTCGACGTCGACCACCCCGACATCGAGGACTTCATCGAGACCAAGGTGAAGGAAGAGGAGAAGATCCGCGCCCTGCGTGACGCGGGCTTCGACATGGACCTGGGCGGCGACGACATCACGTCGGTCCAGTACCAGAACGCCAACAACTCGGTCCGTGTGAACGACACGTTCATGAAGGCCGTCGAGACGGGCGGCAAGTTCGGCCTGACGTCCCGCATGACCGGCGAGGTCATCGAAGAGGTCGACGCCAAGACCCTGTTCCGCAAGATGGCCGAGGCGGCCTGGGCCTGCGCCGACCCGGGCATCCAGTACGACGACACCATCAACCACTGGCACACCTGCCCGGAGTCCGGCCGTATCAACGGCTCGAACCCCTGCAGCGAGTACATGCACCTGGACAACACGTCCTGCAACCTCGCCTCGCTGAACTTGATGAAGTTCCTCAAGGACGACGGCAAGGGCCACCAGTCCTTCGAGGTCGAGCGCTTCGCCAAGGTCGTCGAGCTCGTCATCACCGCGATGGACATCTCCATCTGCTTCGCGGACTTCCCGACGCAGAAGATCGGTGAGAACACGCGCGCGTTCCGCCAGCTCGGCATCGGCTACGCCAACCTCGGCGCCCTGCTGATGGCGACCGGCCACGCGTACGACTCGGACGGCGGCCGCGCCCTCGCCGGTGCCATCACCTCCCTGATGACCGGCACGTCGTACAAGCGTTCCGCCGAGCTCGCCGCGGTCGTCGGCCCGTACGACGGCTACGCCCGCAACGCGCAGCCGCACCTGCGGGTCATGAAGCAGCACTCCGACGAGAACACCAAGGCCGTCCGCGTGGACGACCTGGACACGCCGATCTGGGCCGCCGCCACGGAGGCCTGGCAGGACGTGCTGCGTGTCGGTGAGAAGAACGGTTTCCGTAACGCCCAGGCGTCCGTCATCGCTCCGACCGGCACCATCGGTCTCGCGATGTCCTGCGACACCACCGGTCTCGAGCCCGACCTCGCCCTGGTCAAGTTCAAGAAGCTGGTCGGCGGCGGCTCGATGCAGATCGTCAACGGCACCGTCCCGCAGGCCCTGCGCCGCCTGGGTTACCAGGAGGAGCAGATCGAGGCGATCGTCGCCCACATCGCCGAGAACGGCAATGTCGTCGATGCTCCGGGCCTCAAGCACGAGCACTACGAGGTCTTCGACTGCGCGATGGGCGAGCGCTCCATCTCCGCGATGGGCCACGTCCGGATGATGGCCGCGATCCAGCCCTGGATCTCCGGCGCGCTCTCCAAGACGGTCAACCTGCCGGAGACGGCGACCGTCGAGGACGTCGAAGAGGTCTACTTCGAGGCCTGGAAGATGGGCGTCAAGGCACTCGCCATCTACCGCGACAACTGCAAGGTCGGCCAGCCCCTCTCCGCCAAGACCAAGGAGAAGGAGAAGGTCGAGGTCACGGCGAAGGCCGAGGCGACCATCCGCGAGACGGTCGAGAAGGTCGTCGAGTACCGCCCGGTCCGCAAGCGTCTTCCCAAGGGCCGTCCCGGCATCACGACGTCCTTCACGGTCGGCGGCGCCGAGGGCTACATGACCGCCAACTCCTACCCGGATGACGGTCTCGGCGAGGTCTTCCTGAAGATGTCCAAGCAGGGCTCCACCCTCGCGGGCATGATGGACGCCTTCTCCATCGCGGTGTCCGTCGGCCTCCAGTACGGCGTGCCGCTGGAGACGTACGTCTCCAAGTTCACCAACATGCGCTTCGAGCCGGCCGGTATGACGGACGACCCGGACGTGCGGATGGCGCAGTCGATCGTCGACTACATCTTCCGCCGCCTGGCACTCGACTTCCTGCCCTTCGAGACGCGGTCCGCGCTCGGCATCCACTCCGCCGAGGAGCGTCAGCGCCACCTGGAGACCGGTTCGTACGAGCCGTCCGATGACGAGATGGACGTCGAAGGGCTGGCCCAGTCGGCGCCGCGCGCCCAGGAGCTGAAGGCCGTCGTCACCCCCAAGGCCGAGGTCGAGGCGGCCAAGCCCGCCCCGAAGCAGGCCCACACCAGCGCCGAGCTGGTGGAGATGCAGCTGGGCATCCAGGCCGACGCCCCGCTCTGCTTCTCCTGCGGTACGAAGATGCAGCGGGCCGGTTCCTGCTACATCTGCGAGGGCTGCGGCTCCACCAGCGGCTGCAGCTGAGGGTGAGCGCCGTTCAGGCGTGAAGTGACTGCAAGAGGCGGGGAGCCGGCGAAGTGCCGGCTCCCCGCCTCTTGCAGTCAGCAGCCCGTGGCACCAGGTCCGTCTCGCTCATGGATGCTTCGTCCCTTGCCGTTTCGGGTCCTTGAGGGCAAGCTCCTGGACATGATCAAGAGAATCGAGCGCTCAACCGTCCGGTGAGCAAGGTGACTATCCCCTTGTCCGAGCACGCGCTCCGCCTGCACCGACGGCGGCCGCACGCACGTAGCACTTTGACTGCCCGGGCGCCCATCCCGGGGACCTGGTCGGCCGGTTCGACCGTGTCCACGTACCGGACCGCCCCAATGAGCGGATCACCGCTGCGGCGGTGAGAGCGGGCGATCGGACCCGTACGACCGGCCGTTGGCTCGTACGCCATGGCGCGGACGCGTACGACGTGCTCGTCGGGCTCGCCCCGCTCGGTGCCGTCGGAACCGCTGCCGACATCCCGCGCATCCAGACGCCCGGGATCCTTTCGCGCGCTTTCGGCCCCCTTGCCGTGCCGGCGCTCGCGCGGCTGCCGGGGAGCCTGCAGACGCTGTTCTGGCTGGCGGAGCGGGTCACGGGCTGGGGCCGGGTCAACGTGGTGGAGGAGCTGTGCGACCTTGCCGTGGACCAGGGCGGTTGCTCCATGTCATGTGCCACTGCGCGGACATGGGCACGACACTGGCCCTGTATCCGCACGCCGACGCCGTCATGGCGGCTCACGTACGTCAGGCCGCTCGGCTCGGGCCGTCGGCCGAACGGTTCTTCATCGCCGGGGCGCTGGCCGGAGCCTGGGTTCGGAGACACAGCGAGACTTTGTCGGCCCCGCCGAGCGTTGGGCGGCCTCGCATCGCGTCTATCTCATGCTGCTCGACTGCGAGGACTGGTGTGAGACCGCCCGAGCCGGACTCCTCGCCGGCGACGGGCAGTTGGTATGGCTCGCGAGAATCGCGGCGGACTGGGAACGCAAGGGCCTGGAGCTCGGAGGCCTCGGCACCGGCACCGGCACCCCTTGATCAGGGCCGGTGTGCCTGCCCCATGGCCCGCGTGTACCCCGCGGGGTCGTCCCCGGAGCCGTGGATGCCGGGGTGCAGCTCCCACGTTCCGGACCCGTCCCGCACGAACTCCGCGACCGTCGCCGCGGTCGCCCCGAGGACGCTGCCGAAGTCGTCCTCGGTGAGCACGGTGTACCCCTCGCGGATCCGCAGCGCGGGGTTGAGCACACCGACGAAGGTCCGGTCCTCGGAGCGCTGTTGGATGACGACACCGACGACCACGCGCGCGTACCGGCTGTCGAGCCGGTTGAGCTCCAGGGTCATGACCTCGTCCCAGCCGAAACCCTTGCCGTCCTTGCTGTCCCGATTGAGGGTGATGGTGCCGTCGGGGGAGCGGCTGTCGAAATGCACCACATAGGCGGGATCGCCGTACGGATCCGCCTCCAGATACGTTGCGGCGACGATGTCCAGGTCGGTGGCAGCGCTCCCCACCGGACTCGGATCCCACTTCAGCGAGACCTCGACCTTGCGGATCCCCTTGTTGAGGGCGTTCACCAGGTTTCCCCTTCTCCGTGTCCACGGTCCGAACTGCCAGGCAGCCGGGGCCGGTTGTCCATCCTGCCACGCGCGCGTACCGCTCGCGTGAGAGATCTCTGCCGGAGCGTGACCTGGGCCACGCTGCGTGGCCTTACGATGGCGCGGTGCTGGTCAAGTGGATTCGCTGCACCGTGGTGGACCGCCGCGGCTTCGAGCGCGGGCAGCGGAAATGGGCGGGGCTTCTGGGGGAGCCGGGGTTTCGGGGACAGGGCGGAGGCTGGAGCCGGGGGCGGACCGGAGTGGCGCACATCTTCTCCTTCTGGGAGAGCCGTTCCTTCTACGACTCCTTCATGGCCCGTTCCCACGACCGTCTCGCGTCCACACAGTCGGGCACGTTCAAGGACGCGCAGGTCAAGCTCTTCGACTACCGCTTCGACGTGAAGACCGGCTTCGAACCGCGCTTCACGGACACCGACCTCGTACGGGTCGCCCACTGCCGGGTCCACGGGGAGCGCGCCGAGCACTTCACGCTGATGCAGGAGAAGGTCTGGAATCCCGCGATGGCCGGTTCGCCGGGCATGATCCGCGGCCTGTTCGGTGAGGCGCCGGGCCATGAGTTCCTGGTGCTGTCGATGTGGCAGTCGGCCGCCGAGCACGGCAAGTACCGCACGGAGCGCATCGAGCGCCTCGCGCTGCGCGCCCAGATCGAGGCGGACGTGGCGTCTTTGACGGGCGACATCGTGCAGCTGGAGCCGAGCTGGACGGTTTGAAAAGCGGACTGTTAACCGTGCGCACTGGTGTGGCCCATGGTGCAGGAAATGTGTGACCTACGCCGTATGGAGGCCGTACGGGTGCTCGATCGGCCCTCACTCGATCTAGGGTCATGACATGGCACGACCACGGCGCATCGTCCTTGTCCGGCACGGCGAGTCAACGGGCAATGTTGATGACACCGTGTACGAACGCGAGCCAGACCACGCTCTGGCGCTGACCGAGCGGGGCTGGCAGCAGGCCGAGGAGACCGGCAAACGGCTGCGCGAGGTGTTCGGCCGCGAGCGGATCAGCGTGTACGTCTCCCCCTACCGCCGCACTCACGAGACGTTCCGCGCCTTCCACCTCGACCCCGAGCTCGTACGCGTGCGTGAGGAGCCCCGGCTGCGTGAGCAGGACTGGGGGAACTGGCAGGACGGTGACGACGTGCGCCTGCAGAAGGCTTACCGGGACGCCTACGGCCACTTCTTCTACCGCTTCGCTCAGGGGGAGTCCGGGGCCGACGTGTACGACCGGGTCGGCGGCTTCCTCGAGAGTCTGTTCCGCAGCTTCGAGGCCCCCGACCATCCGCCGAACGTCCTGCTGGTGACCCATGGCCTCGCGATGCGCCTGTTCTGCATGCGCTGGTTCCACTGGACCGTCGCGGAATTCGAGTCGCTGGCGAATCCGGGGAACGCGGAGATGCGGATGCTCGTTCTCGGGGACGACGGCAAGTACGTGATCGACCGGCCTTTTGAACGGTGGCGTGACCCGGAGCCCTACGGGGTCACCGGATAGGGTGGCAGAGCGATGACCGCTGACTCCTCTCCCGACGGGCGCCTGGACCGCGCCCTGTCCAGCCTGCGCGGACTCGCGGTCGGGGACGCGCTGGGCTCACAGTTCTTCGTGCCGGTGAACTATCCGCTGCTGAAGCGGCGCGAGCTGCCGTCCGAGCCCTGGCAGTGGACGGACGACACCGAGATGGCCTGCTCCGTGGTGGCCGTCCTGGGCGCCCACCGCCGGATCGACCAGGACGCGCTGGCCCACTCCTTCGCCCATCACCACGACTTCGACCGTGGCTACGGCCCCGCCGTCAACCGTCTGCTGCGACTGGTCCGGGAGGGCGGCGACTGGCGTGAGCTCGCCGCCGCACTCTTCAACGGGCAGGGGTCCTGGGGCAACGGCGCCGCGATGCGGATCGCCCCCCTCGGAGCCTGGTACGCGGACGACCCGGAACAGGCGGTGCACCAGGCCGAGATCTCCGCCTACCCCACGCATCAGCACCGCGAGGCCGTGGTGGGCGCCATGGCCGTCGCCGCGGCGGCCTCATTGGCCGCGGCTGCCGGAGGGCCGCCCAGCCCCGAGGCCCTCCTCGACGGAGTCATCGCGCTCGTCCCCAAGAGCGCCGTCGGAGCGGGCCTGCGACGCGCCCGCGACATGCTCGACTACGGCGACGCGGGGACCGTCGCGGCCGTGCTGGGCTGCGGACGGCGCACGACAGCTCATGACACGGTGCCTTTCGCCCTCTGGTCGGCAGCCCGGTCCCTCGGGGACTACGAGGAGGCGTTCTGGTCGACCGCTCAGGTGGGCGGCGACGTGGACACGACCTGCGCCATCGTGGGCGGGGTGATCGCCGGGGGCAAGGCGGGGACACCGCCTGCCGCGTGGGTGGAGCGCACCGAGGCGCTGCCGGACTGGGTGCCGACCACCGTCTGAGACCTTGCTGTATCCACCCGCATGAAACTCTCTGTGCATGTCGGGAACTCTGCGTGACCACGTGCTCGTTGTCGTGGCATTCCGCTGTGTGAGCCATGGGGGCGCACAGGCAGGTGGCACACGAGGGGCGCAGGGGGTGGTCATGGGATTCATGTCGATGTTCGCGGTCCTGTCGGCCGCGGTGGCCATGGTGACCGGAGCGTGGGCCGTACGGCGACGCGCCGCCTGCGTCTCGTCGCGCCCCGTGCGCGGAGTGCGGATGACCGGAGCGTCGTCCTCGCCGTCGACTCACTGGACGAGGTCCGGCCATCCGCGACCCTGCGAGGGCCCGGTGGAGTCAGCCGACTCCGGGGCCCGCCGTGCCCGCGAGCGCCTCCAGGTCGCTCTTGCGGACCCGGATGACGAACGCGGCGGTGGCCAGGGCGAGTACGGCCATCGAGGCCGCGGCGACGAATCCCGTCGAGATGCCCTGGGTGAGCACTTCGTGCCCCCAGGGAGCGGGCAACTCGTGGGTCCTGGCGAACTCCGCCTTCTGCTCAGGCGTGGCGTCGGCCATGAACTGCGGCAGTTGCTTCTCCGCCTCGTCCTTGCTGGCCGTGCCGAACACCGTCGTCAGGATGGACAGACCGAGCGACCCGCCCACCTGCTGCGTGGTGTTGAGCAGTCCGGATGCCGCGCCCGCCTCGTGCGGGGCGACCCCGGAGACGGCGGTGATCGTCAACGTGACGAAGTTGAGGCCCATGCCGAAGCCGAAGAGCAGCATCGGACCGAGTACTCCGCCGGCGTACGAGCTGTCGGAGCTGATGAGGGTCTGCCAGAACAGTCCGATCATCGTGAGCGCCGAACCGGCGATCATGAACGGCTTGGGTCCGAGCACCGGCAGGAACCGCTGGGACAGGCCCGCGCCGAGGGCGATCACGACCGTCACCGGCAGGAAGGCGAGACCTGCCTCGATCGGGGTGTACCCCAGCACGTTCTGCACGAAGAGCACGATGTAGAAGAACATGCCGAACATCGCGGCGGCCAGGCTCAGCATGATCACGTACGTGCCCGAGCGATTCCGGTCGGCGAACATCCTCAGCGGTGTGATCGGCTCCTTCGCCCGGGTCTCGATGAAGGCGAAGGCAGCCAGCAGCACGATCGCCGCGCCGAACGAACCGATGGTCAGGCTGTCCCGCCAGCCCTGGTCCGCCGCGCGGATGAAGCCGTAGACGAGGGACGCCATGCCCGCCGTCGAGGTCAGTGCGCCGGCGATGTCGAAGCGGCCGGTGTGCCGCTCGGACTCGTTGATGTACAGCGGCGTGAGGACGGCGATCAGGACACCGATCGGCACATTCACGAAGAGCACCCAGCGCCAGTCGAGCCACTCGGTGAGCATGCCGCCCGCGAGCAGACCGATCGCGCCGCCGCCCGCGGACACCGCGGCGAACACTCCGAACGCCCTGTTGCGCTCCGGGCCTTCGGGGAACGTGGTGGTGATGAGGGCCAGCGAGGTGGGCGACGCTATCGCGCCACCGACACCCTGCAGGACGCGTGCGGCCAGCAACTGCCAGGGCTCCTGGGCGAGTCCGCCGAGCAGCGAGGCGAAGGTGAACAGCAGGATGCCGGCCGTGAAGACCCGGCGCCGGCCGAGGATGTCGCCGGCCCGGCCGCCCAGGAGCAGCAGCCCGCCGAAGGTGAGTGTGTACGCGCTGACGACCCAGGTGAGGTCGGTGGTGCTGAACTTGAGAGCGTCTTGAATGTGCGGGAGGGCGATGTTCACAATCGTCGCGTCGAGGACCACCATGAGTTGGCAGGCCGCGATGACGGTGAGCGCGATGCCGGGGTGTCCTTCCCGACGGGCCGCACCTGGCTTCTGTTCCTTGATCAACTGAGAGGTTGTCACTATGGGTCCCCCACAAGTGCGTTAGTGAACGCTCGCGTTCACTGTCGCGTCAACCGTAGTGAGTCCCTCATAGTGAACGCAAGCGTTCACTTACGTTCTCGTCGTGCGACGTCTTCCCCCGTCGTCGCCGCGCACCGTCCCCGTCCCCCGGAATCCCCGCTTCCTCTGCTCGTTGGAGTCAGTCAGATGGTTACCTCGCGCTGGACGGCCGCCCCCGCTCAGGCGGCCTCCCTCCGTCGGCGCGGCGCCGTGCTCGAACGCGCGATCCTCGATGCCGCGCTGGAACAGCTCAGTACGGTCGGCTGGAAGGGCCTCACGATGGAAGGCGTCGCCGCCGGCGCCCAGACCGGCAAGGCCGCGGTCTACCGGCGCTGGCCGTCCAAGGAGGACCTCGTCGCCGATGCCCTGCAGTCCGGGCTGCCGATCATCGAGACGGCTCCCGATCTGGGCAGCGTGCGCGAGGATCTTCTCGAGCTGTGCCGACAGGCGCGTGAGGCGATGTACTCGCGCCCCGGATTCGCGCTCCGTGCCGTGATTCACGAGTGCGATCCCATCCAGGCGGAGCGTTTCCATGGCGTGATCTTCAACGGGGTTGTCGAGCCGACCATCAGGTTGCTCCGTGAGGTCATCACCCGTGGAATCAAGCGACAAGAGGTCCGATCCGACGCGGCGAACAGCTACGTTTTCGATGCCATACCGGCGATGATGATGTACCGATCGAAGATGTGCGGAAGTGAATGGAACGATCGGGATCTTGAGGAGATGATCGACCAGTTGATGGTTCCCCTGCTGCGGACGAGCCACGGCTGAACGTGGCTGGGGCCGGGGCGACAGGGCTCGGGGGAACCGGGGTGTCGCCGGGTGATCCAGGCGGCGTACGCTAAGGGCGCCATGCCGTACGAACCACCTACACACACTGTCGAGCGCTCCCTCCGTGCCACGACCGGAGCGAAGGTCATTGCCGGTGTCGACGAGGTGGGGCGCGGCGCCTGGGCCGGCCCCGTCACCGTCTGCGCGGCCATCACCGGACTGCGCCGACCCCCCGAAGGCCTCACCGACTCCAAGCTGCTCACCGTCAAACGGCGCACCGCGCTCGACGTGGAGCTCCGGAAGTGGGTGACGTCCTACGCCCTCGGGCATGCCTCCCCGGAGGAGATCGACACCATGGGCATGACGGCCGCCTTGCGGCTGGCGGCGGTCCGTGCCCTGGAGGTCCTGCCGGTCCGGCCGGACGCGGTGATCCTCGACGGCAAGCACGACTATCTCGGGGTCCCCTGGAAGGTCCGCACGGTGATCAAGGGCGACCAGTCGTGCGTGGCTGTCGCGGCGGCCTCGGTGATTGCCAAGGTTCAGCGCGACAAAATGATGGCCGAACTGGGTATCGACCATGCAGACTTCGGTTTTGCGGACAATGCCGGGTATCCGTCGCCCGTGCACAAGGCCGCACTGGAGGAGCGGGGACCCACCCCGTACCACCGGATGTCGTGGGCGTATCTTGATGCGCTGCCCCAGTGGCGGCACCTCAAGAAGGCCCGCAGCTGGGCAGACGGAGGCGTTCCGGAGATCGAAGGCCAACTCGGATTCGATTTCTGACCGTTCCGCTCGCACTCGTGTGCCACCCGCCGACGCGAGTCGCACCAACGTTTGATAGAAGTCAGCCATGCCTCTCCTTCCCGAGGAGCCTCAGATTCACGAGAGTGCCCAGGGTCCCCGCGCCACTTCGGCCAGTGGCCGTACCGCGCCGACCCCCCGTCCCGTACCCGGCCCCCGGCCCGCGGCGCACCCGCGTCCCGGTCGTCCCGGCCCCCTCCGGCCCACGCCTCCGGTGCAACGCACGCCGCATGACGTGGCCGCCACGCCCGGACCGTCGGGTCCGGCTGTCCGCACCGCCGCCGCTCCGGCTCCGGCATCCCCGCAGATCCAGCTGATCCCGGCCTCCGCCGAAGGCGCGCTCGACGCCGCCGAGGAAGCCGTGGACCTGCTGCTGGATTCGGGTCGTGCCCCCGGTGAGGTGCTGGTGATCACCACCGGCGAACAGCACCCGTGGGCCACCCACGAGCTGACCTTCGGCGAAGCCTCCTACTGGGCCCAGCACGACGCGGGCGACGATGTCTTCTACGCCGACGCCACCGCAGTGGGCCGTACCACCAAGCGCCCCGTGGTCGTGGTCGCCGTCAACGGCGGTCCCGACTCCTCTGCCGCGACCGTTCTGCCCCTGGCGCACGGCCGGGCCGGTGCCCTGCTGATCGTCTGCGGAGACCCGCAGCAGATCAACTCGGTGCTGGGCGCGCGCGTCTGAGCCCGTTCCGGCGCGTCCGGGGGACGCGGGGGTGATGAAGGCGCCGCTTCGGCGGCACCTGCACAGCGGGGGGTTTGTCGTGCGCGGACGATCGTGGGGATGGTCCGTGCGCGTCCGCCGTCGCCCGAGTTCGCCCTGAAGCCGTGGGGGAGTTGCGTCGTCGGCCGGCAGCGCAGCATCGAGGTGTGGCCCGCGATCACTGGGCGGCCGCCCGATGCTCCTCGCGTCCGTCCGTCGTACGCCGTACTGAGGCGCGCCAAGGCGTGTGCCGTTCGAAGCCGTATGCCGTACGCGGCTGACCGCGACGCGAACCGGAACGATCCGTGGACATGCTCAGCCGGACCGCTCCATCGGCTCGGGCCCGGAGCGTTCCCCGACCTCTGATCCATAAGGGTCGGGGTTCTGCGGTGCTTCTTCAGCGGGCTGCCGCGCGGCGCAGGACTTCCGAGGCGGCACCGCCGGTGCGGGGCAGCGGGGGCGGCGCCTCGGAGAGAGCGAAGGGCTCCGGTGACGAATCGGAGTTGGGGCGGCGGCCGCCGCGCCCCTCGCCGAGAACCTGCCAGCCGTCACGGGTCAGCGTGATGTACGCACCGCAGCGCAGCCCGTGCAGCGTGCAGGCGTCCCGCAGGCCCCACATCCACGCGCCGTCCTCCTCTGTCCAACGCGCGTCGCCGTCCCGGCAGTAGAGCAGCACGGCGGTACGCACCGGAGTGCGGCGCCGCAGGTCGTGCGGGATGACCCTGCGCAGCTGTGCGAGCAGCGTGTTGCGGAACATCCAGCCGTCGGCCGGGGCCGGGCGGCGGGTGAACGACGCACTCGCGCGCAGCCGCTCGTCCGGATCGAGCACGGCCACGATCGCGGTCGCCGGCTTCGGGCGATGTCGGGAGTGCAGTCCGCTGACGACCTCCCGTGGGTTGCGCAGCAGGGGTATTCCGGCTGCGGCCCACTCCGCGGGTTCGAGCATGCGGGTCAGCGGGTTGTTGGATGCGGCGGACAGGTCGGCAGACGTCGACGTGGATGCCGCGGAGGACGGAGCGAATCCGAAGGTCACGGTCCTCCCTTCGGCTACGCGCCCACACTGCGGGCGGGGTCGGATTCGGGGGAACGCACGCCGCAGCAGAGCCCTACCGGACCACGGGCGAGCCGTGCGGGGAGCGGACTTCAATTCTTCCTGTCGAACTTGGTTGCGGCAACGAGCAATTGGGGTCACCGACCGGAATCTGGTGGTGTGTGGTTTATATCCCTACCCGCCGAAGCACCGTGTGACGCCCGGGACATCCGCGCACCTCAGCGAGGTGCGGACTCCCGAGGTGCCAGGCAGCCGGTGTGTGCCGTCGGAGACCGGGTTCCGCAACGCGGCGTCATCAACCCTGTACGGCCAGCACCAGCGGCAACACCCCCTGCGCACCGGCTCGTCGGAGCATCCGGGCGACCACCGCGAGGGTCCAGCCCGTCTCGGTGAAGTCGTCCACGAGGAGGACGGGGCCCCCGGCTCCGGCCAGCGCGGCGGAGAGGGCGGGCGGCACGACGAGGGCTCCGTCGAGTGCCTTGAGGCGCTGGGCGCTGTTGCTCCGGGACAGCGGGGGCGCCTCGCCCGCGTACTCCACCGACCCCAGCAGTGGCAGTCGCCCGACCTCCGCGATGCGCGCACCGAGGGAGTTGATCAGCTGAGGCCGGGTGCGCGAGGGGACGGTGACGACACCGACGGGCCGTGGCGGGGCGTCCGGCGCCCCCGAGGCCCAGCCGCCCGGGCCCCTGGCCCAGTCGGTCAGCACGCCCACGACCGCCTTCGCGACGTCGTCGGGTACCGGACCGTCCGGGGCCTGGGGGGCGAACATCGGTCGTAGCCGGTTTCCCCACCCGATGTCCGACAGGCGGCCCAACGCCCTTCCGGGTGCGGTCTGTTCGCCTGCCGGGATGCGACCCTTCAGCTCGACACCGATCGCCGGCAGCCCGGTGGGCCACATGCGGCGCGGCTCGACCTCGACGCCCGCCCGGCCCAGGTCGACGCGTGCGGCGTCCAGTGCGGCCGTCGAGGTGTCCGCGGTGAAGCGCGTCCCCGCGCAGTTGTCGCAGCGTCCGCAGGGCTTGGCCCCCTCGTCGTCCAGCTGGCGCTGCAGGAACTCCATCCGGCAGCCCGTCGTGGACGCGTACTCGCGCATCGCCTGCTGCTCGGTCTTGCGCTGCCGGGCGACCCATTCGTACCGCCCCGCGTCGTAGGTCCACGGCTCCCCGGTCGCGACCCATCCGCCCTTGACCCGGTGGACGGCCCCGTCCACGTCCAGGACCTTGAGCATGGTCTCCAGCCGGGAACGGCGCAGCTCCACCAGCGGCTCCAGCGCGGGCAGCGACATCGGTCCGCTCGCGCGGGTGAGGACGTCGAGCGTGCGGCGCACGAGGTCCTCGGAAGGGAAGGCGAGAGAGGCGAAGTACTCCCAGATCGCCTCGTCCTCCTTGCCCGGCAGGAGGAGCACCTCGGCGTGCTCGACGCCGCGTCCGGCTCGACCCACCTGCTGGTAGTAGGCGATGGGGGAGGAGGGCGAGCCCAGGTGGACCACGAAGCCGAGATCGGGCTTGTCGAAGCCCATGCCCAGGGCGGAGGTGGCGACCAGGGCCTTGACCCGGTTGGCCAGCAGGTCGTCCTCGGCCTGCTGACGGTCGGCGTTCTCCGTCTTGCCCGTGTACGAGGTGACGGTGTGGCCCCGCTGCCGGAGGAAGGCGGTGACCTCCTCGGCGGCGGCCACGGTGAGGGTGTAGATGATGCCGGAGCCCGGCAGCTGGTCCAGGTGGTCGGCCAGCCAGGCCATCCGGTGCGCGGCGTCCGGCAGCGGCAGGACGGCCAGGCTCAGGCTCTCCCGGTCCAGCGGGCCGCGCAGGACCAGGGCGTCCGAGGTGGCCCCCGTGCCGAGCTGCTCGGCCACGTCGGCGGTCACGCGCGCGTTGGCGGTAGCGGTCGTCGCCAGCACGGGGACGCCGGGCGGGAGGTCGGCGAGCATGGTGCGCAGCCGCCGGTAGTCCGGGCGGAAGTCGTGGCCCCAGTCGGAGATGCAGTGAGCCTCGTCCACCACGAGGAGTCCGGTCGCGGCGGCCAGCTTGGGCAGCACCTGGTCACGGAAGTCAGGGTTGTTCAGCCGCTCGGGGCTGACGAGCAGGACGTCGACCTCGCCCGCCGCGATCTCGGCCTGGACCGTGTCCCACTCCTCCGTGTTGGAGGAGTTGATGGTCCGTGCGTGGATGCCGGCCCGGGCCGCGGCGTCGACCTGGTTGCGCATCAGCGCGAGAAGCGGCGAGACGATCACGGTGGGGCCGCTGCCCCGGGAGCGCAGCAGCGACGTCGCCACGAAGTACACCGCGGACTTGCCCCAGCCCGTGCGCTGTACGACGAGGGCCCGCCGTTTGTCGGCCACCAGCGCCTCGATCGCCCGCCACTGGTCCTCCCGCAGCCGGGCCGTGCCCGTGGGATCCCCGACGAGACGGGCGAGAACCGCGTCGGCGGCCACTCGGAGATCGGCGTTGCTCGTGTGCTCCATGCGTCCATACAACAGGACGCCACTGACAATCCGGGCCCGGACCGCTCGGGGCGGGGCGCTGGGCGGAGGCGCCCGTGGACGAGGTCTCGCGGTCAAGATGTGAATTGACGTGTCCCTGGTCGGGGTTATCCACAGGGCAAAGCGGAACTTCATGATCCGCGAGATCGTCTGCGCATGACGAACCACAGCGAAACGACTGGATCCTCCGAAAACGGCGACGCGGCGGGACAGGAGCCGCGCGCACCCCACGGTGTGCACGGCGGGCATGCGACGCCCATGGGCCACCTCGACTGCACCACCTACGACGGCCACAGCGCCGAGCATCAGGTGACGCTGCGCACCCCGGCCGAACTGGCCGACGCGCTGCCGTATCTGCTCGGATACCGCCCCGAGGACAGCATCGTCCTGGTCGCCCTCCATGACCGGGGCGGACGGGGCCGCTTCGGGGGCCGGGCCCGGCTCGGCATCCCCGCCAGCGCCGACGACTGGCCCGCCGTGGCGCGACAGCTGGCCCACGGGCTGGTCACCGGCAGCGAACGCCGGGGAGCCCGCCCCGAACAGATGGTCGCCTATCTCTGTCAGGAGCCCGGGAAGGGCGAGTCCGGCAGGCAGGTGATGGAGCGGCTGAGGGGACTCGCGCAGAAGCTGCGCGTCGAGTGCGGTCTCCTCGACGTACCGGTGATCGAGGCGCTGTGCATTTCGGACGGCCGCTTCTGGTCCTACTGCTGCGGAAGCGAGGAATGCTGCCCGCCCGAAGGGGAGGCGATGGGCCTGCCCGGCACGTCCGTCCTGGCGGCAGCCGCCACCTACGCCGGGCTCCAGGTGCGCGGCACCCTCAGGGAGCTGCGGGGCAGGCTGCTGCCCTGGGAGAACGCTTCCGCCCTGGCTCAGGAAATCGCCCTGGACACGGGCAGTATGGCGATCGTCCCGAGGATCCTCGACGGCGCGAGCCGTACGGGCGTGGCAGAGGAGACGCTGCAGCTGGCGAGGCAGATCATGCAGCGCTACGCCCTGGCTCCGGCCGTGTCCGGCACGCTCACCGAGGATCTCCGGGACGATCAATTGCTCGACCACGACGAGGCCGCCACGCTTATTCTCGGTCTGCAGGACCGCACCACTCGCGACCGCGCGGCCGAGTGGATGGAGGGCGACGAGGCCGTCCTCGCGCTCCGGCTGTGGCGGGCCCTGGCCCGGCGCTGTGTCGGCCCGTACGGCGAACACGCCGCCGCGCCGCTCACCCTCGCCGGCTGGGTCGCCTGGTCCACCGGCGACGACCTGGAGGCCAGGGAAGCCCTGGCCATGGCACTCGGCGCGGACCCCGATTACCTCTTCGCGCGGCTGCTCCACCAGGCCTGCAACGAGGGCCTGGACCCGGAGTCGATCCGCCGCTGTCTGCGCGCCGAGCGGGGGGACAGGGAACAGCCGGAATCCGGAAGTCCCGAAGGCGCCGAGGACCCGGAGGCGGGCGACGTGGACGGACCTGCGCCCTGCGCCGCACCGGCTACCGGGCGCCGACGCAGGACGCGACCCGGTGACGCCGCGGACGCCAGGGCGCAGGGGCACGGGCAGGGGGGTGACGGTTCCCGCCCTCGTACGCCGGCGGCGGGAGGCACGAGGCCGCTGGCCGCGCGGGTGAACCGCACGCGGAAGAGGGCGGTGCGGAGTCGGGGTGGTGACACTGACGGGGACGTGTGAGCGGGAGCGACTTGGTAGGCAGACCATGTGTTTGCCCAAGAGGCTTGGGCTGTCCGGACCTGAGTCCTCGGTATGTCCGCACGCCCACACAGGCAGCCGGCCAGGGGCCTTGGCGGACCCGAGCACCGCCCTTCGGAATGGAAGCCCGCATCGGCGTCCAAGCGCCTCGGCCGACCGGTCACCGACCTCAGATATGTTGGCCTACTTCCTGCCTAAGGGATGACAGCCGACCGGAACGGCCTGCGGAATGGCAGCCCACGTCGGTGACTGGCCGCTACGGCCGCCCTCACACCCGCCGCCAATCGGTCGGCTCGGCCGGTCACAGGCGTGACCCCGAGGAGCCCTGTTCCGTTCACCTGAGTGGCGGAACGCCTGGGCGGGCCTTGCCGGTGTGCCGCTCAGGCCGTTCAGGAACCTCCATGCCGACGCCGATCACGCCCGAGGCGCACAGAGCGCAGAAGAAGCCGCCCATGTATCAGCCGACTCCGCCCGCCGCCACCGACGACGACCTCTCCGCCGCAGGCGGACCAGGGCCGCAGACCGGCCTGCCACGGCACCCGGCCGGCGCCGACCGCCACGCGCCGGAGGGTCCGAGTGGCCCCGCTGTCTCCCCCGGCCAGGTCCGATACGCGCCCGCGCGGCCCGAGGAAGGGGTGTATTCCGCCTGGCCGACGGGCCGAGTCGCGCCCCCTGGTCCGGTGACCGCACCGGGTCCACTCCACTCATCGCAGGCGCACCCCGACGGTCACCCTGGTTCTGCGATGCCTCCGGCCTCGGTGCCCTCGTGGGAGGCGACCCCTGATGGCCGTCCCGGTCCTGTGACGCCCTCGGTCTCACGCCCGTCGTGGGAGGCCGAGCCGGCCGATCGCCCCAGCCGGGGGAGGGCGCTGGGCCCGCCCGGCCGGGGCGAGGAGGACCCGGCCGTTCTGTCCGGCTCGCCCTCTGCCCGATCGGCAGGTCGGCCACACCACCCAGGTCCGTCGGCCGCCGAAAGGCCTGCCTCTCCGCCTCCCACGGGCCACCGCTCGGCACCACCTCAGCCCACCGGCCAGACAGGTCGCCCGCCGGCTTCACCTGGTCGTGGCAGCCCTCTTCCGCCACCCCGCCGCCCCGTCGACCTGCCGTCCACCCACACCGCCCTCATCTGCGTCGCTCTCCCGGGCCTTGCGATCTCCACGGAACAGGGGCAGTTGACCGGGCGGGGGCTGGAGGGGTTCTACCGGGCCGGTCGACGCGTGCTGTCCCGCTGCCAGGTCCGAGTGGCCGGACGCGAACCCGTCGCGGTCCAGTCGCGCATGACCACGGCCGACAGCGCCCGTTTCCTGGGAACCGTTCGGACCTCCGCGCACACGGGACCGGACCCGGATGTCGTCGTCGAGCGCGTCCGGCACGCGGACGGCACGGAGCGGATCACCCTGTACAGCGCGGCCCCGCGCCCGCTGCGGCTACCGGTCGAGGTGGCCCTCGGGACGGACCTGGCCGACCTGGGGGCGATCGCGAGCGGCGCACCCGGGCCCGAACTGCCCGCGAGCGTCCACGACTCCGGTCTGCGCTGGTCCTCTCCCGTCGGCAACTCGTCGATCACGGCGGACCCGCAGCCCGTCGACGCGCTGGCCTCGGCCGGGTTGCTGCGCTGGGAGTTCGTCCTGCCCCCGGGAGGCAGTACGAGCGTGGAGCTGCGGGTCCGTCCGGACGGTACGGGGCCCGTGCGGGCCGTGGGCCGGGCGGCCACGAGTCCTCTCGCTCCCGCGCGGGCAGCGGGCGACGATCCCCGAGTCCGGGAACTGCTCCGGACGAGCATCGAGGACCTCCAGGCGCTGCTCCTGCGGGACCCCGCACATCCCACCGACACACACCTGGCAGCCGGAGCCCCCTGGCGCTGTGGCCTGGCCCCGGCCGAGGCGCTCGCCGCCGCCCGAATGCTCCTGCCACTCGGTACCCGGCTGGTCGCAGGCACCCTGCGCACCCTTGCCCGCACCCAACTCCGGGGCCCGGGAGATCAGTCCGGCATGATCCCCGGGCCCAGACGCGACGCGGGCACCCATCTCCCGCCGAGCTGCACCGGCACGGAAGCCACGCTGCTCTTCCCCGTGCTCCTCGCGGAAGCACGCCGCTGGGGCCTTCCCGATCCCGACACGGAAGAACTGCTGCCCACGGCCGAACGCTGCCTGACCTGGCTGCGGACCACCGTGGGCGACACCCCCTACCTGCGCGACCCGCAGCCCGCCGGACCGGTCCGCTGCGAGACACAGGCTCATGCCCATCGCGCCGCACTGCTCGGCGCCGATCTGCTGGACGCCTGCGGCAGACCGGGCGGTGCCGGGCTGCGGCAATGGGCCCAGGAACTGCGGGCCGCGTTCCGGGAGGAGTTCTGGATCGACGACCTGGGCGGTGGCCGGCCCGCGGCAGCCCGCGCTCCGGACGGCCGGCTCGTGCCACACCTGGGCGCGGCAGCCGTCCACCTTCTCGACACGGGTCTGCTGGGCGGGGGTGAGCGGGCGTCCGGGCTGCTCGCCAAGGTGCAGACCGAACAGCTGGCCCGGCTGCTCGGCGGCCCCGCCATGGACTCGGGCTGGGGGTTGCGCGGTCTGGGTGCCAAAGAGGCGGGGTACAACCCGTTCGGCCATCGCGGGGGCGCCGTGCGCACCCACGAGACGGCCGTAGCCGTCGCCGGACTCGCCGCCGCCGGCTACGAGAAGGAGGCGGCCTCTCTGCTGCGGGGCACACTGGCGGCGGCCGAAGCCTTCGGCCACCGGCTGCCGGAGATGTACGCGGGGGAGCAGCGCACCGACGGGAGCGCCCCCGTCCCGCATCCGGCGGCGTGCCGGCCCGCGGCCACGGCGGCGGCAGCGGGCGTGCTGCTGCTGACCACGCTCGCGGGCATCCGCCCCGACGCCCCCGCGGGGACCGTCACCCTGCGCCCGGTGCGCAGCGCACCCCTGGGTGAGATCGTTCTGACCGGACTGCGGATCGCGGGTGCCCCGTTCTCGGTACGGGTCGGGCGTCTGGGCCTCGCCATGGTCGAGGAGGCGGCCGACGGGCTGCAACTGGGAGTGTGACCTCGTAGGACGTGTCGCCGCACGACGGCAGGGAGGACGGTGGAACCCGCTCGAGTCGCAGTGGACCAGTCATCGATGCGGCCCACGAAGAGAGTGTTTATCGTCAGGCAGACGACTATGATCGCCGCATGCCCTACGACCCGTCAGCCTTTCCGCCCTTCGCCGTCACCGTGGACTTGGTCGTGCTGACCGTGCGCCGCCATGCTCTGTGCGCGCTGGCGGTGCGCAGGGGCGAGCCGCCGTTCCAGGGACGCTGGGCGCTGCCGGGCGGTTTCGTACGGGCCGATGAGGATCTGTCGCAGGCCGCGGCCCGCGAGCTGGCCGAGGAGACCGGGCTGCGTGCCCACGAGCCGGCCGTTCCCGTGCAGGACAACGGCGCCCACCTGGAGCAGCTCGCGACGTACGGCGACCCCAAGCGGGACCCCCGGATGCGGGTGGTCAGCGTCGCCCACCTCGCGCTCGCCCCCGACCTCCCCGCGCCCCGCGCGGGCGGCGATGCCAGCAACGCCCGCTGGGCGCCGGTCGAGGAGTTGCTGCAACGGGGCGGTTACGGGCGGGACGGCGAACCCGTCGCGCCGCTCGCCTTCGATCATGCCCAGATCCTGGCCGACGGCGTGGAGCGCGCCCGTTCCAAGATCGAGTACTCGTCGCTGGCGACGGCGTTCTGCCCCACCGAGTTCACCGTCGGAGAGCTGCGCCGCGTCTACGAAGCGGTGTGGGGAGTGGCGCTGGACCCACGCAACTTCCACCGCAAGGTGACGGGTACACCGGGCTTCCTCGTCCCCACCGGCGGCACCACCACCCGGCAGGGCGGACGCCCCGCCCAGCTCTTCCGGGCCGGTGGCGCCACCCTGCTCAACCCGCCGATGCTGCGCCCCGAAGTGTGACGACCGCTCAATCTCCTTGCCGACGCCGCGAGATGTGACTCCACCGCCGCGGTCCAGGCCGGTCGGCCTCGCCCGCAGCCACTGAACACGGGTCCGACCGGGCTGAATCTCTGCTCGCGGAGCGAGCCTTGCGGTGCCCGCAAAACCGGACATAGCGCGCTATCTTGCTACGAGTGATCCAGGCCTTCGGACTGACCAGCAACCCCCGCAAGGAGCTTCCGCCCGCCGTCGACGACGTCTCCTTCGAGGCACGCGCGGGCCGCGTCACCGCGCTGCTCGGCGCTCCGGGGGCGGGCAAGACGACAGCGCTCAGACTCATGCTCGAACTCCAACAAGGCCGCGGGGTCACCTACTTCAGAGGACGCCCCCTGCGCCGGATCGCCCATCCGTCACGCGAGGTCGGCGTGCTCCTCGGCGATGTGCCGGGGCACCCCGCCCGCACGGTCCGCAGCCATCTGCGCATGCTGTGCGCCGCCGCGGGCGTCCCGGTGCGTCGCGCCGACGAAGTGCTCGAGGTCGTCGGTCTCGTCAGCCTGCGCGAGGAACGCCTCGGCACCCTCTCGCGCGGAATGGACCGTCGCCTCGGTCTGGCCTGCGCCCTGCTGTCCGACCCGCACACACTCGTCCTCGACGATCCCGTCGGCGGGCTCTCCGCCCGTGAGAGCCGCTGGCTGTACGGCATGCTGCGCGCCCACGCGCACCAGGGCGGCACGGTCCTGATCACCGCGACCGACCCCAAGGAGGCCGCCCGCACCGCAGACCGGATCGTCACGCTCGAGGAGGGCCGACTCGTCGCCGACCAGGAGGCCGCCGACTTCTCCCGCACCCGACTGCGCCCCCGAGTCGCCGTCCGGACCCCGCACGCCGCCCGCCTCGCGACCCTGCTCACCAAGGAGGCCCGCACGACACAGCGCTCCGTCGAGGTCGTACGCGAGGGCGGCAGCCGCCTCTCCGTGTACGGCAGCACCTGCGCCGACGTGGGCGAGACCGCGTACCGCCACGGCATCCTCGTGCACCAACTCGCGGACGAGATCGGCGACATGGGTCCCGGAGCGGGAGAGGCCCCCTCGGACGTACCGCAGGCCACCCAGAACGGGCACCGGCTCGACGCGATCCGGGAGCCCGACACCGCCGCACACGGTCCGGCCGCCGCCGCTGCGCCCGGAACAGCGGAAGCCCAGCCGAAGCCGTCTGGCGACGAGCCGGGATCGGACGCGGCCGCCTTCCGTCCCGAAGCCCTGGACGGAGCCGACCGGCCGTCGTCGCCTGTCGCTCACGAAGGCCACCTCGATCCGGGTGGATCGCGGGAGGTGCCGTCGCCGCTCGCGCAGGACGGTCAGGCCGACCAGGGGGAAGTTGGCGAGACACAGCTGGTCGCCGAGGCCGATCGCTCAGGAGCACACGAAGCCGACGGTGCAGGGGCGGCCGACGTCCGTGACCGACCAGCGACCTCCGCGCATACCTCGGCCAACAGCGCGACCACCCGGCCACCCTCCGCCGGTGCCGCACCCCACCCGGCGAAGGGCGCCTCGCCTCAGCCCCCCACGCGACCCCGACCTGCTGCCGGAGTCGCCACCCTCACCGCCCTCTCCGAACTCCCGCCCCCCATCTCCGTCCGCCCCGCTCCCAGCCCGCTCCGCCCGCTGCGGTACGAGTTGCGCCGGGCCACCGGTGTCGGGACCGGGTTCCTCACCGGGGCTGCCGTACTCGTCGTCTCCGCCCTGACCGCCGCACTCCTCGCCCGTGTCGGCCATACCCCGCAGCACCGCCTGCTGGTCGCATGGCCGCAGGAGCTGCCGTTGCCGCCCGCTGCTCTGGGCGCGGGGCTGCTCGGGGCGTTCGCCTTCGGCGACGAGTTCCGCCACCCCGCACTGGCGGCGGACCGCGGCACCGTGCCCCGCCGCCTGGGGCTGCTCGCGGCCAAACTCGTCGTCTCCGGTGCCACCGCGCTGTTGCTGGCCTTTCTCACGGTGGGCTGCGACGCCGAAGTGCTCTACCTCCTCTACGGACGAGAGCTCGCGCAGGTTCCCGCCGACTGGCTGCCGCTGAGCGCGAGTTGGTTCGGGCTCGTGATCGGGTGCGCCTGGGCCGGCGTGCTGGCCGCCGGGATCTTCCGCTCCACCACGGCCGGGCTGGCGGTGGTGGTCGCGGTACCCGTCCTGGTCGTACCCCTCGTACAAAAAGCCTTGGAGGGACCGGCTGTGCGGACGGCGGCCGGCTTTCCGCTGCGGCTGCGCGAGGGGCTCCTGCTGCAGTGGCCCTTCGGTGGAGAGCGCTATCTTTCCGCCGCGGCGCGCATGATCGCCCAACCCGTGGGTGGTGCGCTGACGTTGTCGTTGATGGCCCTGCTCTGCGCATATGTGCTCACGACCCTGCGAAGCAGGGTCCGATGACGACCGCCCGTGCCTGCCCGGTCCTGCTCTGCGCACAACTCCCCGTGGAAAGCCCATTTCTTTCCGATAAGGCGTCAATTGCGACGGGGTGAGCGATCACCCTTTCGTGTGCTTTTCACCAAAGACCTCAAGGCAGTTGAGGCCAGCGCCGACAAATGATCCGTGAGTACCCTTGCGCACACCATGATGACCGCCGCCCGCTCCGCAGACTCCGGCCTCGCCGGCCCGGGCGGACTCGACCGCTACCCCTATGCCGAGGCGCCCGCCGCCGACCGTGGGATGTCCGCCTGGGACGCCGCGGACCCCGAGCTGGGGCGCGTGGGCCGACGCTCCGCGGGCAGCCGTGGACGCGGACTGCACGGCCAACTCGTCCAGCAGCTGGGCCAGATGATCGTCTCGGGCGACCTGGGCGCCGACCGCCCGCTGGTGCCCGAGGAGATCGGCCAGCGTTTCGAGGTCTCCCGCACCGTCGTCCGTGAGTCCCTCCGTGTCCTGGAGGCCAAGGGCCTGGTCAGTGCCCGTCCGAACGTCGGCACGCGCGTGCGCCCCGTCAGCGACTGGAACCTGCTCGACCCGGACATCATCGAGTGGCGGGCCTTCGGGCCGCAGCGTGACGACCAGCGCCGCGAGCTGAGCGAGCTGCGCTGGACGATCGAACCGCTCGCCGCGCGCCTCGCCGCCGGGCATGGACGCGACGATGTCCAGCAGCGGCTCTCCGATATGGTCGAGATCATGGGCCATGCCATGGCGCAGGGTGACGCGCTCACCTTCTCCCGCGCGGACGCCGAGTTCCACTCCTTGCTCATCCAGGTCGCGGGCAACCGCATGCTGGAGCACCTCTCGGGAATCGTCTCGGCGGCCCTTCAGGTCTCCGGCGGTCCGCTCACAGGATGTGAGCGGCCCAATGAGGCGTCGCTGGTGCAGCACGGCAGGATCGTCGACGGCCTCGCCACTGGCGACGGGACGGCGGCCGAGGCGGCCGTACGGCAACTGCTCACCATTCATCCCGAGGTCGAGCGCGTGGTGCCGGCGCCGCGCGAGCACTGACCACGCACCGCGGGCGGTACGGCCGGAGGGTGCCTCCCCCTCCTGGGCATCGTTCGGCCGGTGAACCGTCCCCCCGTCGGACCCCGCAGGATCCTTCGGAATCCTGCGGGGTCCGACGGTGTGACAGGGCAGTTTTTCCTCTGAAGGGCTCGCTGGTGACCACCTCTGTCCGTGTCTGACCGTTTTTGAACGCTTACGGGGTGTGACTCGGGCCACGCAGATTGGGCGTAACGCTTGTGGAAACAACGCGATGACCTAAGAGGTGACAGCCGCGGAGGGAATACGGACGCCGTCAAAGGCGCTGTGCATCTTCCCGGCCCCCGCCCGCACCGTCGGCCCATCCCCACGGCCGGTGGTCGGTTCCTGTCCATCCCGGACGGGGCCGGAAGCCGTTTTCCAACGTTCCGAGAGGTTGTTCGTGTCGGCCAGCACATCCCGTACGCTCCCGCCGGAGATCGCCGAGTCCGTCTCTGTCATGGCTCTCATTGAGCGGGGAAAGGCTGAGGGGCAGATCGCCGGCGATGACGTGCGTCGGGCCTTCGAAGCTGACCAGATTCCGGCCACTCAGTGGAAGAACGTACTGCGCAGCCTCAACCAGATCCTCGAGGAAGAGGGTGTGACGCTGATGGTCAGTGCCGCGGAGCCCAAGCGCACCCGAAAGAGCGTCGCAGCGAAGAGTCCGGCCAAGCGCACCGCCACCAAGACGGTTGCTGCGAAGACGGTGACCACGAAGAAGGCCACCGCCACCGCCACCCCGGCGGCGCCCGCCGCCGAGGCCTCCGTCGAGGACGAGGCGCCCGTGAAGAAGGCCGCCGCCAAGAAGACGACGACCGCCAAGAAGGCGGTCGCGAAGAAGACCGTCGCCAAGAAGACGGCGGCGAAGAAGACGACCGCCGGCAAGGACGACGCCGAGGGCGCCGAGGACGAGGTCCTCGAGGAGATCAAGCCCGGCGAAGAGGAAGAGGAGGGCGGCGAGACCAAGGGCTTCGTCCTCTCCGACGACGACGAGGACGACGCGCCTGCCCAGCAGGTCGCCGTGGCCGGTGCCACCGCCGACCCCGTCAAGGACTACCTCAAGCAGATCGGCAAGGTCCCGCTGCTCAACGCGGAGCAGGAGGTCGAGCTCGCCAAGCGCATCGAGGCCGGTCTGTTCGCCGAGGACAAGCTGTCCAACGCCGACAAGCTGGCTCCGAAGCTCAAGCGTGAGCTGGAGATCATCGCCGAGGACGGCCGTCGCGCCAAGAACCACCTTCTGGAGGCCAACCTCCGTCTGGTGGTCTCCCTGGCCAAGCGCTACACCGGCCGCGGCATGCTCTTCCTGGACCTGATCCAGGAGGGCAACCTCGGTCTGATCCGCGCGGTCGAGAAGTTCGACTACACCAAGGGCTACAAGTTCTCCACGTACGCCACCTGGTGGATTCGTCAGGCGATCACCCGCGCCATGGCCGACCAGGCCCGCACCATCCGTATCCCGGTGCACATGGTCGAGGTCATCAACAAGCTCGCGCGCGTGCAGCGCCAGATGCTCCAGGACCTGGGCCGCGAGCCCACGCCGGAGGAGCTGGCCAAGGAACTCGACATGACCCCCGAGAAGGTCATCGAGGTCCAGAAGTACGGCCGCGAGCCCATTTCGCTGCACACCCCGCTCGGCGAGGACGGCGACAGCGAGTTCGGTGACCTCATCGAGGACTCCGAGGCCGTTGTCCCGGCCGACGCGGTCAGCTTCACCCTGCTGCAGGAGCAGCTGCACTCCGTGCTGGACACCCTGTCCGAGCGCGAGGCCGGTGTGGTCTCGATGCGCTTCGGCCTCACCGACGGTCAGCCGAAGACCCTCGACGAGATCGGCAAGGTGTACGGCGTGACGCGCGAGCGTATCCGCCAGATCGAGTCCAAGACCATGTCGAAGCTGCGCCACCCGTCGCGTTCGCAGGTGCTGCGCGACTACCTCGACTAGGTCGCGGTCGTACGACGTCGAAGGCCCGGTTCTCCTGGTGGGAGCCGGGCCTTCGTGCTGAGCGGGTGCGCGTGGCGCCGACGTGGATCACTCTGGGTGTCCCATGACCACCCCTGAGTGAGGAGCGTGCATGCGTCGTCCCTTTGTCCGGGCACTGAACGGGTCGCTGGTGCTGGCGGTCGTGGCGGGTGTCATACCGCTGGTGTCCGCCGCCCCCGTGGCCGCCGGCAGCGTCGTCGTCGGCGGGTTTCCCGTCGACATCTCCGAAGGGCCGTGGAACGTGGCACTCTCCAGCCGTGACCGCTTCGGAGGTACTCGCGCGGGACAGTACTGCGGTGGTGTGGCCGTCAGCCGGACCGTCGTGCTCACCGCGGCGCACTGTATGGGTGCGGACGTGCTGGGGGCGCCGCCGAACCGGGTGCGCGATCTCAAGGTCATCGCAGGCCGCACGGACCTGCTCTCGGACCAGGGGCAGGAGATCCCCGTCCGCGACACCTGGGTGAACCCCGGATACGACACGAGCACCAACGCCGGAGACTTCGCGGTCCTCAGACTCGCCGAGCCCCTGGCGGGCAGTTCCGTCGTCACGATGGCGTCCGCCGGTGACGCGGCGTACGAGCCGGGGACGGCTGCCGTCGTCTACGGCTGGGGTGACGCCACGGGGGGTGGTGACTACGCGCGCAGTCTGCGGGCGGCACACGTGCATGTGCTGGCCGACGCTCTCTGTGAGCGGGCCTACCCGGGCGGCGACGACGGCACCTATGCCTCCGGCGCGATGCTGTGCGCCGGGGAGGCGGAGGGCGGTGGCGACGCCTGTCAGGGGGACAGCGGCGGGCCGCTGGTCGCCCAGGGGAAGTTGGTCGGGCTCGTGTCCTGGGGGAGCGGCTGCGGTCGCCCGGGCAGCCCAGGCGTCTATACGCGCGTGTCCGACGTCGTACGGGCGCTGGGGTGGGGCAGGGGCCTGCGAGGGCCGCACGCGGTCCCCTGACGGCGCCTGAGGGTCATTACCGGATACGGCGCGGGCGGCCGCCCCTGCTTCCAGGGGCGGCCGCCCGTGTGCCGGCCTGTGCCGACGCTGGCTCGTCGTGGACGCGAGGTGTCAGCGCTCTTCTTCGTTGGAGGATGCCGGAACGGTCGTCAGTCGCTCCGTCTCGTCCTGTATCTCAGCGGCGATCTTCTTGAGTTCCGGCTCGAACTTGCGGCCATGGTGGGCGCAGAAGAGCAGTTCACCACCACTGAGCAGGACGACGCGCAGGTATGCCTGGGCGCCGCAGCGGTCGCAGCGATCGGCGGCCGTCAACGGGCTCGCGGGGGTCAGAACAGTAGTCACGTCGCCTCTTCTCTAGCTCGACGAGCTGTCGTACCAGGGTCAACATCCAACCAGCCCCAAAACGTTCCCGCTCTGGGTCTCTCCTCGAAAAAAAATCTTCGAGTCCGGCTGTCTGCTGCCGGTTGGCGGCGAATGTGCCGTATTGCGTATCTATGTGTCTTACGGGTTCGCTCTTGCTGTCAAGGTCCGTCCTCCCGGCTGGGTTGCCGGTTGTTCATGAGGACGTGCCCGGAGCCTAAATGGTTCATGCCTCGAAGGGAACGTGATATGTACTTCACTCAATCGAGGGATCGAACACGTATGCGACCCTGGGCTATCGTGAGTTTGGGACGAGGGTGGCGTTACAACGGCTCTACCAGGCCTCGGTACCCTCTTGGCGGCGACCGAAGCCGCGCCCTTACCCACAAGGGCCACATCTGAAATTCAGCGAGGAGCGAACCGCGTGACCGCCGAGACGTCCGTGCCGTCCACAGCGCTGCTGGCAGGAGCAGACCGGGACGGTTCCAACTACACCGCGCGGCACCTGCTCGTCCTCGAGGGGCTCGAGGCCGTGCGCAAGCGCCCGGGTATGTATATCGGCTCGACCGACAGTCGAGGCCTGATGCACTGCCTCTGGGAGATCATCGACAACTCCGTGGACGAGGCCCTCGGGGGCTACTGCGACCACATCGAGGTCATCCTGCACGATGACGCCTCGGTGGAGGTCCGGGACAACGGCCGGGGCATCCCGGTCGATGTCGAGCCCAAGACCGGCCTGTCCGGAGTCGAGGTCGTCATGACGAAGCTGCACGCCGGCGGCAAGTTCGGCGGAGGGTCGTACGCGGCCTCCGGCGGCCTGCACGGCGTCGGAGCCTCCGTGGTGAACGCCCTGTCCGCCCGGCTGGACGTCGAGGTGGACCGCGCCGGCAACACGCACGCGATCAGCTTCCGACGCGGCGTCCCCGGCTCCTTCGCCGCAATCGGTCCCGACGCCAAGTTCGAGACGGGCGGCCTGCGCAAGACCAAGCGGGTCCCCAAGACCCGCACCGGCACGCGCGTGCGGTACTGGGCCGACCGGCAGATCTTCCTCAAGGACGCCAAGCTGTCCTTGGAGAACCTCCACCAGCGCGCCCGTCAGACCGCGTTCCTGGTGCCAGGGCTGACCATCGTCGTCCGTGACGAGTTCGGTCTCGGCGAGGGCGGCAGCAAGGGAGAGGAGTCCTTCCGCTTCGACGGCGGAATCAGCGAGTTCTGCGAGTACCTCGCCACCGACAAGGCGGTCTGTGACGTCCTCCGTCTCTCCGGCCAGGGCACCTTCAAGGAGACGGTGCCGGTCCTGGACGAGCATGGACAGATGACGCCCACCCAGGTCACCCGGGAGCTCGACGTCGATGTCGCCATGCGCTGGGGCACGGGCTACGACACGACCCTGAAGTCGTTCGTCAACATCATCGCGACCCCCAAGGGCGGCACCCACGTCGCGGGCTTCGAGACCGCCGTGGCCAGCACCATGAACGAGGTGCTGCGCGCCAAGAAACTGCTCCGTGTCGCCGAGGACGACATCGTCAAGGACGACGCCCTGGAGGGCCTCACGGCGGTGGTGACGGTGCGACTGGCCGAACCGCAGTTCGAGGGGCAGACGAAGGAGGTCCTCGGCACCTCGGCGGCCCGCCGCATCGTGAACACCGTGATCGCCAAGGAGCTCAAGGCGTTCCTGACGTCCACGAAGCGGGACGCGGCGGCGCAGGCCCGGGTCGTCATGGAGAAGGCGGTCGCTGCCGCACGCACGCGTATCGCGGCCCGCCAGCACAAGGACGCGCAGCGCCGGAAGACGGCCCTGGAGTCCTCGTCGCTGCCCGCCAAGCTCGCCGACTGCCGCAGCGACGACGTCGACCGCAGCGAACTGTTCATCGTCGAGGGAGACTCCGCGCTCGGTACGGCAAAGCTGGCCCGGAACTCGGAGTTCCAGGCGCTGCTGCCGATCCGCGGCAAGATCCTCAACGTCCAGAAGTCGTCCGTGACCGACATGCTCAAGAACGCCGAGTGCGGCGCGATCATCCAGGTCATAGGGGCGGGGTCGGGCCGGACCTTCGACATCGACGCGGCCCGCTACGGCAAGATCATCATGATGACCGACGCCGATGTGGACGGCTCCCACATCCGGACCCTGCTGCTGACGCTGTTCCAGCGCTACATGCGGCCGATGATCGAGGCGGGCCGGGTGTTCGCGGCGGTGCCGCCGCTGCATCGCGTCGAACTCGTCCAGCCCAAGAAGGGGCAGGACAAGTACGTCTACACGTACTCGGACCGAGAGCTGCGCGACAAGCTCATGGAGTTCCAGACGAAGGGCGTCCGGTACAAGGACTCCATCCAGCGGTACAAGGGCCTCGGTGAGATGGACGCCGACCAGCTGGCCGAGACGACCATGGACCCCCGCCACCGCACTCTGCGACGCATCACCTTCTCCGACCTGGAGGCCGCCGAGCAGGTCTTCGACCTCCTGATGGGCAACGATGTGGCGCCGCGCAAGGAGTTCATCTCCAACTCGGCGGCGACGCTGGACCGGTCGCGCATCGACGCGTAACGCCGCGCTGGGCCTGGGCCGGGAACCCGGACCGGCGATGCCGGAGCGGGGCCCCGGCCGGGCTTGGCGGGGCCGGGCCGGTGGGCGCGGCTGAGCTGGGAGTGGCCACCTCGGGCCGGTGAAGTCGCCGGGCTCGATCCGGGGTGTGTCTGAGGCGTGCCTCCGGTTCACCGCGAGGTGCACGAGCGCTTCCGGTTGGGCTCGAGGCGGTGGGAACGGTCGGTGTCGGCCGGCGGAGGGCCGCCCGCCCACGACCGACTGGCGGCAGCGTCTCTCCACCCGTGGGTGGACGCCGCCGCACTCGCGGATCCACCCACGATCCACCCCTGCTCCGATCTCCTGACCTGCGAATTTCCGTAGCTTCGAAGGCGTCGGCAGCACTCGCTGCCGGCACGGCCCTTCTTCGCTCACGGAGGCTCCGATGTCCGGGCTGGTCGACGCGTTTCTGATCGTGACCGTGGTCGCCCTGGTGATCGCGCGCCAGTTCCGCGCGCAGCAGATCGACGCGGGACAGCGCTGGTGGCTGCTGCCCGTCGTCCTGGGTGTCGTGGCGCTGCGCGAGCCCGGCATCGTCGATGCCCGTCACCACACGGCGTCGGTCGTCCTGCTCACCGCCGAGCTGCTCATCGGTCTGGCCACCGGAGCCGCCTGGGGCTGGACCACCCGCATATGGACGGAGCCGGACGGAGCCGTGTGGAGCAGGAGCACCAAGGCGAGCGGCATGGTCTGGTTCGTCGGCATAGCCCTCCGCGCCGGCCTCTACGCCCTCGGTGCCGCACTGGGCGTCCACCAGGAGTCGTCCGCCCTGCTCCTCGCCTTGGCAGCCACGCTGCTCGTCCGCTCCGGGATCCTCGCCCTGCGGGCCCGGTCCCCGCACACGGCTCCCGCACAGGGCGCGGCGTACGGTGACGGCATGCCCCGGCCCGCATGGAAGGAGCGTGTGTGACGGACAATGCCTGGACACGCTGGCCTTCACGGGAGGCGCTGGGCCGTGACGGCGCCGCGCGATCCCGGCGGCTGATCGGCTGGGTCGTGCGGCTGTTGGTGATCGGCATGCTGCTGTGGGGTGCCTACGACAGCACGCACGTCCATGGATGGGGCGTGGCCGGGGCCGTTGCGGGAGTGCTGCTGACCGCCTTCGTCGCCTGGGCGTTCTGGCGCGCCACGCTGGCGCACCGGCTCCTGCCGTCGATCGCGCTCATCGCCGTGCTCGTGGGGATCGCAGTCGTGGGACAGGCCGCCGACTTCACAACGGTGGCTCTCGTCATCTGGTGCGGTTGTGCCATCAGCGCCCTGGAGCGACTCCCCCTCGCCGCCGCGCTGCCCGTGACGGCGGTCTCCCTCGCGGCCTTCGCCGCGATGAACGACGACGCGTGGCTGACGACCGCGGTGACGGCGGCCGGGCTGGCACTCGCCGGCTACACCCTGCGCCTCGACGCCGAAGCCCGTGGCAACGCCCAGCGGCTGTTGGCGCAGGAGCGGGCCGCGCGGGAGGCGGAGGCGGAGTCGGCGGCCCTCGCGGAACGGGCCCGCATCGCACGGGAGATCCATGACGTGCTGGCGCACAGCCTCTCGGCGCAGCTCGTGCACCTGGAGGCCGCGCGGCTCCTGATCGAGCGGGGCGCCGACCGGGAGCAGATCCTCGAGCGGGTCGTGGCGGCACGGGGGATGGCGCGGGACGGGCTCGCCGAGACCCGGCAGGCTCTCTCGGCGCTGCGCGGTGATCTCACGCCGCTGGAGGACTTCCTGACCCAGCTCGTGGAGACGACCGCCGATGCCGAGGTCACCATTACGGGTGAGCGCAGGGGACTGCCGGCCGAAGCCTCGCAGGCTGTCCGCAGGGTGGCCCAGGAGGCGCTGACCAATGTCCGCAAGCACGCTCCGGGCGCCAAGGTGCGGCTGAGACTGGACTACGGCGAACATCAAGTGACCCTGGGCGTACGGGACTCAGGGGGATCGCCGGGCGAACTCACCGCTGCGGGGGCCGGGTACGGTCTGCTGGGCATGCGGGAGCGTGCCGAACTGCTCGGCGGTTCACTGGAGGCCGGGCCGGACGAGGAGGGGTTCGTGGTGACGCTGAAGGTGCCCGTATGACGGAGGAGGTCCAGGGCACGACCGCGCGGGTGGTGGTCGCTGACGACCAGACCGTCGTCCGGGAGGGCATCGTGATGCTGCTCGGGTTGCTGCCCGGTGTCGAGGTCGTCGGCGCGGCAGGAGACGGGGACGAGGCGGTGCGGCTCGTGGCCCAACTCGCGCCGGACGTGGTGCTGATGGACCTGCGCATGCCCCGCTGCGACGGCGTGGAGGCGACCCGGCGGATCCGGACCGAGCACCCCGGCACCCAGGTGGTGGTGCTCACCACGTACGCGGACGACGAGTCGCTGTTCCCGGCGCTGCGGGCCGGTGCGCGCGGTTATCTGACGAAGGACGCGGGAGGGGACGAGATCGTCAGGGCGGTGCACAGTGTGCTGTCCGGGGACGCCGGGCTGTCGCCGAGTATCCAGCGGCGGTTGCTGGAGCGGTTGTCGGACCCCGAGCCGCAGCCGGCCGAGCCGGTGGAGGCGCCGGACGGGCTCACGGGGCGGGAGACCGAGGTGCTGGTGCTGATCGCCGATGGGCTCAGCAACCAGGAGATCGCCAGAAGACTGCATGTCTCCACCGCGACCGTGAAGACGCACATCAACAACCTGTTCGCCAAGACGGGGCTCAAGGACCGGGCGCAGGCGGTGCGTTACGCGTATGCGAAGGGACTTGTGCGGCCTCCGGCGGGTTGAGTCACCTGATGGGGTGAAGCGCGAGGGGAAGAAGAGTCGGGGATCTTCCCGTTCTGTCCATCCTTGGGGCATGCAGTCAAGCAACGGTCGTCCCCGCGGCGTCGGGGGTGGTCCCGAAAGTGCGGCCGAACACCACGGCGGTCACGACCCGGCACTCGCCGAGGCGCCCGAAGCCGTGAGGTACGAGGACCCCTGGTACGACGCGCTCGCCTCCGGCTGGGGTGAGTTGGGCGGTGCCGGTGCGCCTGTGCCGCTGCCCGTTGCTCAGGCCGGGCGGGCGCAGCGGGAGGAGGCGGCGGCTGCGGACGTGTACCTCCAGGTGCAGCGCAGTGCGGCCTTCCAGGAGGTGCGCGGCCGGTACCGGAGGTTCGTCGTGCCGGCGTGCGTCGTGTTCTTCGGCTGGTACGTGGGGTACGTCGTGACCGCGACGACCGCGCCCGGGTTGATGGCACGGCCGGTGGCGGGTGCGGTGAACGTGGCGATGGTCGCCGGGCTGGGTCAGTTCCTCACCACCTTCCTGCTCACGTGGGCGTACGCACGGCACGCGCGGCTGCGCAGGGATCGGGCGGCGCTGGAGCTGCGGTGGGACACCCAGGAGCTGACGCGGGGTATCCGGGGCGGTGCTTCGTGACGGGCAACCATCAGACACTGGCGCTACTGCTGTTCAGCGCGTTCGTCGCGGTCACGCTGGCGATCACGACGTGGGTGAGCCGCAACCGGCACGGTTCGGCGGAGGAGTTCTACGCGGGGGGTCGCCTCTTCTCGCCGATGGAGAATGGTTTTGCCATCGCGGGTGACTACATGTCGGCGGCATCGTTCCTGGGCATCTCCGGGCTCATCGCGCTCTTCGGGTACGACGGGATGCTCTACTCGGTGGGCTTTCTCGTGGCATGGCTGGTGGTGCTGTTCCTGGTCGCCGAACTGGTGCGCAACTGCGGGCGGTTCACGCTGGCCGACGTGGTGGCGGCGCGGATGCGTGAGCGGCCGGTGCGGATCGCGGCGGGAACGTCCTCGGTCACGGTGTCCGTTCTGTATCTGGTGGCGCAGATGGTGGGCGCGGGGAGCCTGGTCGCCCTGCTGCTCGGCGGTACCAGCGAGGCGGCGCAGACCTGGACGGTCATCGGGGTGGGCGCGCTCATGGTGATCTATGTGTCGCTGGGAGGGATGCGGGCCACCACATGGATCCAGATCGTGAAGGCGGTCCTGCTCCTCAGCGGCACGATCGTCCTGACCGTGCTCGTTCTGGTGCGGTTCCACGGCAATTTCGACCAGCTGCTGCTCACCGCGGCCGAACGCAGCGGGCACGGCGAGAAGTTCCTGGCGCCCGGGCTCAAGTACGGTGAGGACTGGACCGCGCGCTTCGATTTCATGAGCCTCGGACTCGCGCTCGTTCTGGGGACGGCGGGGCTGCCGCACATCCTCTCGCGCTTCTACACCGTGCCCACGGCGCGGGCGGCACGCCGTTCGGTGGTCTGGTCGATCGGGCTCATCGGCGGCTTCTATCTGATGACGATCGTCCTCGGTTTCGGGGCGGCCGCGATCGTGGGGCCGAAAGCGGTGCGCGGGTCCAACGCGGCCGGGAACACGGCCGTGCCCCTGTTGGCCCTCGACCTGGGCGGAGGCGCGGACTCCACAGGCGGAACGGTTCTGTTCGCGATCGTCGCCGCCATCGCCTTCGCCACGATCCTCGCGGTGGTCGCCGGGATCACCCTCGCCTCCTCCGCGTCCGTGGCTCACGACCTGTACGTGTCGCTGCGGCGACGGAACGCGAAGCCCCGCAGCGAGGTCGCCGTGGCGCGCCTCGCCGCCGTCGGTATCGGCGTGGTGGCGATCGGGCTCGGCCTCCTGGCCCGCGACCTCAACGTCGCCTTCCTGGTGGGTCTCGCCTTCGCGGTCGCCGCGTCGGCCAATCTGCCGGTGCTGCTCTACTCGCTGTTCTGGCGCGACTTCACCACCCGGGGTGCGGTGTGGGCGGTGTACGGCGGGCTGATCCCGGCCGTCGTCCTCGTGCTGCTGTCGCCGGTGGTGTCGGGAAGCCCCGCGTCCCTGTTCCCGGGTGTCGACTTCCAGTACTTCCCGTTGCAGAACCCCGGCCTCGTCTCGATCCCGCTGGGCTTCCTCGCCGGGTGGCTCGGCACGGTCACCTCGGCGGAGGTGGCGGGCGAGGCCAAGCACGCGGAGACCGAGGTGCGGTCGCTCACGGGGGCAGGAGCCGCCTAGGCCGTCGAGACGACGACGGGGTGCCATCCGTAAGAGGGGAGGGCACGGTTCCCTTCCCCCGCCCCCACGGGCCGTGCCCTCTCAGGCGCGGGTCGCCCACACGTAACGGTGTTCCGGGCGGCCCGCGTCGCCGTACTTCAGGGTGAGGCGGGCGCGTCCTGTGCGTTCCAGGAGCTTCAGATAGCGCTGAGCGGTCTGGCGGCTCACTCCGGTCCGTTCGGCGATCTCCTGGGCCGACAGGGGGCCTTCGGCGTTCATCAGGGACTGCCGTACGAGCTCCGCGGTCGTGGGGGAGTGGCCTTTGGGCAGGTCCGGCTCCGAGGGTGCGGACAGGGCACCGAAGATGCGGTCCACCTCGGCCTGCTCCGCCTCGCCGCCGCCGTCGAGGGTGCGGCGCAGCTCCGCGTACGCCTCCAGCTTGGCGCGCAGGCCGGCGAAGGCGAACGGCTTGACCAGGTACTGCAGCGCGCCCTGCCGCATCGCCGCCTGCACCGTGGTGATGTCCCGGGCCGCCGTCACCATGATCACGTCGGTCTGGTGGCCGCGGCGGCGCATCTCCTGGACGACCGACAGACCCGTCTCGTCGGGCAGGTAGTGGTCCATGAGGACCAGGTCGAGCCGGGGCAGCAGCTCCACCTGGCGCAGCGCCTCCGCCGCACTGTGCGCCTCGCCCGCCACATGGAAGCCCGGCACCTTCTCGACATAGGCGGCGTTGACCCGCGCGACACGCGTGTCGTCGTCCACGACAAGGACCTCGATCATCACGACTCCTCCTCGACGACTGCGGGTACGGTGAGCGCCGGTTCCAGGCCCGGGCCCGCCAGGGCCTCCGGCAGCACGACGGTGAACTCCGCGCCCCCGCCGTCGGCCTCGGTCACCGCCGCGCTGCCGCCCTGACGTTCGGCAAGCCTGCGCACCAGGGAGAGCCCGATGCCGCGCTTGCCGTGTGCCGGCGGCTTCTTCGTGGACCAGCCCTCGGTGAAGACCAGTTCACGCTGTTCCGCGGGGATCCCGGGCCCCGTGTCACGCACCCTGAGAACGGCCGTACGTCCCTCGGCACGCAACTCGACCTCCACGCGCGCGTGCGGTGTGCCCGCGACGGCGTCCAGCGCGTTGTCCACCAGGTTGCCGACGACCGTGACGATGCCCCGGGGATCGATCAGCCGATCGGGAAGCCAGGTCCGGTCCGAGATCCACAGCGCGACCGCGCGCTCCGCCGCGACGGTCGCCTTGCCGACCAGCAGGGCCGCGAGCAGCGGGTCCCTGATCTTCTCGGTGACCTGCTCCGCGGTGGCGCGATGGTCGCCGACCACCTCTCCGACGAACTCCACGGCGTCGTCGTACATCTCCAGTTCGAGCAACCCGAGGACCGTGTGCATCCGATTGGCGTGCTCGTGGTCCTGGGCGCGCAGGGCGTCGATCAGACCGCGCGTCGAGTCGAGCTCCCTGCCCAGCTGCTCCAGCTCGGTGCGGTCGCGCAGGGTGGCGACGGCGCCGCCGTCGTCGGTGGGCATGCGGTTGGCGATCAGGACCCGCTGGCCGCGCACCGTGAGCAGGTCGGTGCCGGTCACCCGGCCGGCCAGTACGTCGGTCGTACGGCCCTCGCCGAGCGCCTCGTCCAGGGAGCGGCCGACGGCCTCGTCGCCGATTCCCAGCAGGCGCCGCGCCTCGTCGTTGAGGAGGCGGATACGGCCGCTGCGATCCAGCGCGACGACCCCCTCCCTGATGCCGTGCAGCATCGCCTCGCGCTCCGCGAGCAGCGCCGAGATGTCGGAGAAGGCCAGGTCACGGGTCTGCCGCTGGACCCGCCGGGAGATGAGCCAGGCGGCGAGCGCGCCGACGGCCAGGGCACCGCCCGCGTAGGCGAGCAGCCCCGGGATCGCGTGGATCAGCCGGGCCCGCACGCTGTCGTACGCGATGCCCACCGAGACCGCTCCGATGATGTCGCCGTCGCTGTCGCGCAACGGCACCTTGCCGCGGGCCGAGCGGCCCAGGGTGCCGTCGTCGATCTCCATGACCTGCTCGCCGGCCAGCGCCCGCGCGGGGTCGGTGGAGACGATCCCGCCGATCTGCCGCGGGTCGGTGTGCGACCAGCGCACGCCCCTCGTGTTCATGATCACGACGTACTCGGCCTGGGTGGCCCTCCGGATCCGCTCGGCCTCCACCTGCACCGGTCCGTTCACCGACGGCGAGGTGCTCTGCAGGTCCTTCGCGATCTGCGGCTGCTCGGCGGTCGTCTGTGCGATCGCGAGGGCCCGGCGCATCGCCTGGTCGTCCAGCTGGTCGCTCAGCGGCGCGAGGAAGAGCCCGGTCGCGAGCACCGTGACCCCGGCGGCGATCGCGAGCTGCATCAGCAGCAGCTGCGAGAACATCCGCCGCGGCAGACCGAGGCGGAGGCGTCGTGCGGGGGGAGTGGGGCTCATACCCATGACGGTACGCGGACGGGTACGAGCTGCTGCAGGGGTGTGTGGCGTGGATCTCTTGATCAACACATGGAGGCCGTACGACCGTCATCGCACGGAAGTCGTACGCCCAGGTCAGCTCGCCAGCGCTGTCGACGGTGCCAGCTCGCGCACCGCCACCACGTCCATCCGCGCGGGCGAGCCCAGCACCGACGTCCCGCAGCTCTCCGCGCGGGGCGGCAGGGACGCGCTCTGGGCCACGGCGACCCGCCAGTGGCGTCCGTCGACATGCGCGACGGTCACCTCCCAGCGCGGAGCCGCGCCGTCCATCCGTACGACGCTCAGCGCGTCCGCCGCGTACTCGCCCGCCGCTGTTCGCACTGCCAGCTCCGCCGCCTGGCCGGGCCGCTCCCAGGCCGAGCCTCCGCGGCAGCCCTCCACGACGATCCGTCCGTCCTGGACGCTGTGCAGGATCTCCTTGACGGCGTGGGCCCCGACCCGGCCGTACGCGTAGCCGTACGGCAGGACGAGCAGCGTCGGCGAGAAGCGATGTCCACCCAGATGGGTGACCTCCCAGACCCCGTCGACCCCGGAGGCGGACAGCTCGGCGGCCAGGGGCCGGCCGAGGAGTGCGCAGCAGCGGTCGCGCTTGCCGTTGGTGCAGACGAGGGCGAGCGGGTCACCTGTGTGGGGCCGTCCGTCGAGCGCTGAACCGAAGCTGTCGTGGTCACCGGCGCCCAGCGCGGCGAAGTCGAGATCGAGCAGGCGCCGTGGGTCGCGGACCTCGGCGCTGTGCAGCCAGACGTTCCCGGGAGCCGTGTGGGACGCGTACACCCGGCGCACGGACGGTGTGCCGCAGTCCGCGTGCCGCCCCGGGCGGCGAATGAGCGCAATCCGTACGCCCGTGCCCTTCGCCGCCCGTTCCACGGCGCGGCCCAGCGCGGGGTCCAGATGGCTCGAGGTGAGCGCATGCGCGCCCCACGGACCGGGCTGTTCGAGGAGCAGCCAGGTCTTCGCGGTCGCCGCGGTCCCGGAAATGGGCTCGTCGAGGTCGCGGGAGACGGATGCACACGTACTCACAGAGGTGAGCCTAACCTGACTTGGCTCGGGGCGACTTCCGGCGGTGCCGGTGTCCCGCTACGGCAGCGCTTGAGGTGGCTTGTTGCCTACGTAGAGACCGCTCGGCCGCATGCGCAGCGGGCGTTCGCCGTACTCCTCCAGGGTGTGGGCGATCCAGCCCGCCGTACGGGCGACAGCGAAGATCGTCTCGCCCGCAGTGGCGAGCATCCCGGAGGAGGCGGTGAGCACGGCGAGGGCCAGGTCCACGTTGGCGTGCAGCGGGGTGTGGCGGGCGGTGGTGGCCACCACGTCGCGGGCCGCGGCGAGGGCGGGTGCCGCGCGGGGGATCTCCTCCAGGAGGCCGAACAGGGCACGCGCGCGTGGGTCCTCGCCCGGGTAGAGCCGGTGGCCCAGTCCCGGGATGCGGCGCCCGGCCCGCAGCTCGTCCGCGATCACGGGGCCCGCGTCGCCGCGGTCGAGCACGTCCAGCAGCAGTCGGTGGGCGAGCCCGCTGGCCGCGCCGTGCAGCGGGCCCTCGAGCACGCCGAGCCCGGCGGAGACGGCCGCGTAGGCGTGTGCGCGGGCCGAGGCGGCGACCCGCACGGCGAGGGTGGAGGCGGCCAGGTCGTGGTCGACGAGCAGGCCCAGAGCGGTGTCCAGGGCGCGCAGGGACGCCTCGTCGGGCTTGCGCGCGCTGAGCCGCGCCCACAGGCGCTCGGCCAGCGAGCCCTCGTCGCGGTGGCCGATCCGCACCGGTGGCAGGGCGGCGACGAGGGTGGGGATGAGGATGCGCGCGGTGCCCAGTACGGCGCTCTCGGACAGGTCGAAGCGCAGCGGGTCCGCGGTCGCGGCGGCGATCGCCGCGACCCGCAACCGGTCGGTGGGCGAGGTGTGTTCGGGCAGCGCGTCGACGGCTCGTCGGGCGACGGAGACGGAGGTGTCGGGGGCCGTGAACGCCGTGCCGGGAAGCATCCGCCCCGTCCACAGCCACTCGGCGATCTCCTCGTAGGAATGGCGCGCGGCCAGTTCGGTCGCGTCGACGCCCCGGAAGTAGTACCGGTCCGTGTCGATGAGCGTGATGCGGGTCCGCACGGACAGTTCGCCGCCGGAGCCCGAACTCCCGCCGCTGTCCCGCCTGTTGCGCCGGGCGAGCGCCTGCACCTCCTTGGCGTCGAAGGTGCTGCCGCGGCCGCCTGGCACCCGTCGGCTGCCGAGCTGACCGCGGCTCACATAGGCGTAGACGGTCTCGGGCTTCACGCCGAGCAGCTCGGCGGCCTCCTTGGTGGTCAGCCGCCGTCCCTCGAGGTCGGGAAGGGGTTCGTGATCGCTCATGAGGTCACCGTATCGGCGCTGAGTGAATGTTGATTCAATCAATAGTGACGACGTTTGAGTCATCCATGCACAGGCGAATCCATTCCAGGGAGGAGACATGTCAGGCCATCGTCGGCACCGCCACCGGCGGTTCAGGCCCCACGTACCGCGCCGCGGGACGGATGATCTTCGAGTCCTCTGCCTGTTCGAGGATGTTCGCTCCCCAGCCGACCACTCGCGCCGCCGCGAACGTCGGGGTGAACATCTGCCGTGGAAGGCCGCACAGTTCCATGACCACGCCCGCGTAGAACTCGACGTTGGTGTGGAGTTCACGGCCGGGCTTGAGCTCCGCCAGGATCGCCTCCACGCGCTGTTCGACCTCGGTCGCGAAGTCGACCAGCGGGCCGCCGAACTGTTCCGCGATGCCACGCAGCATGCGGGAACGGGGATCCTCGGTGCGGTAGACAGGGTGGCCGAAGCCCATGATGCGGTCCCCTGCAAGGACGTGTTGCCTGATCCACGGGTCGATACGGTCCCGGCTGCCGATCGCGTCCAGCGTGTCCAGCGCGCGGCTCGGAGCGCCGCCGTGGAGGGGACCGGAGAGTGCCCCCACCGCGCCGACCAGGGCGGCCGCCACGTCCGCCCCGGTCGATGCGATCACTCTCGCCGTGAACGTTGATGCGTTGAATCCATGGTCAATGGTCGAGATCAAGTACTGCTCGATCGCCCTCGCCCGGTCCGCGTCCGGTTCCGAACCGGTCAGCATGTAGAGGTAGTTCGCGGCGTACGGCAGATCCGTCCGCGGTTCCACCGGTTCGAGGCCCTGCCCGAGCCGGTACAGCGCCGTCAGCAGCGTCGGTATGGCGGCCGCGGCCGCGACCGTGTCCGCGCGCCGCTGGTCGGCGTCGATGTCGTACACCGGCCGGAACCCCTTCGAGGCCCCGAGCAGGGACAGTGCGGTCCGTAGACCGGCGAGCGGGCCGGAAGCGCCGCTCGCCGCGGCGAGGGCGGGAAGTACGGCGCGCACGTCCTCGGGCAGACGACGGAGTTCCGCTGTCTGCGCCGTGAACGCGGACAGTTGCGCAGCCTCCGGCAGGTCGCCGTGGACCATCAAGTACCAGACGTCCTCGAAGCCGCGGGTCCGCGCGAGGTCGACAGCCGAGTACTGGCGATAGTGATAAAAGCCCTCCAGCCCTCTGACGTCACCAAGGGCCGTGTCGGTGACGACGACACCCGCGAGGCCTCGCGGCACGTTGACCGTGGTGGACCCGGTCTGGTTGATCGGCATGTTCCCTCCTTGGACTTGATTCGACTGTCCATGCTTGACTGATTCTCTGTCAATATTGACTGAATCAATATATGGAGGGGTGCCGTGTCGTCTGTGAGGGGTCGAGGCCGGCTATCGCACGCGGCTCTGCTGGGCGACGGCTGTGCGATCATGGCATGATAGTTGATGCAGCAACTAGATTCGTGGGAGGTGGTCTCGGTGAGCAACGTGGAAGCCGAGTCGGCAGTGATGAGATGCGGGGCACCGGTCGACGACGTACGGCCGGCCGGGGCGCCTCGGGTCGACGTGCTCTCCGCGCGGGACGTGCCCCTGGGGGGACCGCGGTCGATGACGGTGCGGCGGACGCTGCCGCAGCGGGACCGGACGCTGATCGGAGCCTGGTGCTTCGCCGACCACTACGGTCCCGACCAGGTCGCCGACAGGGGCGGCATGGCGCTGCCGCCGCACCCGCACACCGGGCTGCAGACGGTGACCTGGCTGTTCGGCGGGGAGGTCGAGCACCGCGACACGCTCGGCACCCACGCCGTGGTGCGCCCCGGCGAGATCAACCTCATGACCGGCGGATACGGCATCGCCCACTCGGAGGTCTCCACCCCGCGCACGACCGTCGTCCACGGCGTGCAGCTGTGGGTGGCGCTGCCGGAAGAGCACCGGAACGCCGACCGGGACTTCCAGCACCATGCGCCCCGTCCGGTGCGGACCCAGGGGGCCGAGATCAGGGTCTTCCTCGGCTCGCTCGCCGGTGAGGTCTCCCCGGTGCGGACGTTCACGCCGCTGCTCGGCGCCGAGATCGTCCTCGAACCGGGTATGACGATCACTCTCTCCGTGGACGCCGAGTTCGAGCACGGTGTTCTCGTGGACAGCGGGGACGTCCGTGTGGCCGACACCCTGCTGCACCGGGCGGAGCTGGGCTATGTCCCGCCGGGCGCCGACGCGTTGACGCTCACGAACGAGTCGGACGGTCCGGCGCGGGCGATTCTGCTCGGCGGCACGCCGTTCGAGGAGGAGATCGTCATGTGGTGGAACTTCATCGGCCGCACCCACGAGGACATCGCCAAGGCCCGCGAGGACTGGGAGACCTCCTCCGAACGCTTCGGCACCATCGAGAGCTTTCCCGGCGGCCGCCTTCCCGCGCCCGCCCTGCCCAACGCCACGATCAGGCCGCGCCGCAACCCTCCGCGTTGCTGACCTCCCTCGGAACGGTCCCCTCATGAGCCGGCCTTCTGCTGATCCGGTCGTCGAGCGCGTGGACGCACACCATCGGTACGAGATCGTGGTCGACGGCAAGCGCGCCGGCCTGACCGAGTACCGCGACCACGGTGAGCAGCGTGTGTTCTTCCATACGGAGGTCGACGACGCCTACGCCGGACAAGGCCTGGCCGCACAACTGGTGCGCCAGGCGCTCACCGACACGCACGCCTCAGGCAAGCGGATCGTGCCGGTCTGCCCCTACGTGGCCAAGTTCCTGAAGAAACATGACGAGTTTGCCGACATCGCCGACCCGGTGACTCCCGAGGTCCTGCGGTGGCTGGAGGCTCACCTGGACTGACCTGTCGGCGACTGCCCTCTCGAGCTTCTGTTGATGCGTCATCTAAATCCATCGAATGTGGATGACACGTCAAGCAGGTGAGCGAGGTCGGTGCGGCTGAGACGTTCCGATGCCTACGACGGCTCAGGCGCCGGTTCAGCGAGGGTGGCCCGTGCGCCGGCGACGGCCCGTCCGCGCTCCGACTCGGGGAAACGGTCGAGCATCGCGCGCAGCTCCTCGGCGTCGACGTTGGCGCCGAACGGCTCGGTGCCCGGCTCCAGCTGTACCCCCGAGGCCAGCGGGCCCGCGACGACGGGGTCGAAGCCGAAGTCGTCGACCAAGTGCGAGACGGTGATGAGGTCCTCGGGGTCGTCACCGGCGATGGCGATGGCTTTGCGGCCAGGGATGCCGGTAGGCCGGGACCCTTCCTCGAGGTCGTGGTAGCCCATGTGGTTGAAGGCCTTGACCACGCGCGCGCCGGACAGGAACTCCTGCACGATCTCGCTCGACGAGGTGCGCGGGTCGGTGAGGTCGGCGCGGATGCCGTCGATCTCCCACCAGTAGTTCATCGCGTCGATGACGAGCTTGCCCTCCAGGGCCCCCGCCGGAACGCTCCGGTACTTGCCGAGGGGGAGGGCCAGGACGACGACGTCCGCCTCCGCCGCCGCCTGCACCGCGGTGACCGGGACCGCGCCGGGGGTGAGAACTTCGACGGTGAGGGCGATCCTGTCGGGGTCGCCCGACCCGGCGATGAGCACGCGGTAGCCGGCCGCACGGGCCAGCCGTGCGGGCACGGTGCCGACCTTTCCCGCGCCCAGGATGCCGACCGTTGCTACGCCTGTGCTGGTCATGTCTGTTCCGTTCGGGGTGTCAGGCGGTGAGGAGGTCGCGGACCATCGGGAGGACCTTCGTGCCGTACAGCTCGACGGCGCGCAGCCGGGCGCTGATCGGCTGCGCCCCGGTGGTGTAGATGAGGTCGAACCGGCCGACGCCGAGTGCCTTGATGGCGCCGGCCATCTTGCGGGCCACCGTCTCGGGGGAGCCGATGTAGAGGGAGCCGTGCTCGATCTCGTTCGCGTACTCCTCCTTGCTGACCGGCGGCCAGCCGCGCAGCGCGCCGATACGGTCACGGATGACCTTGTAGTGCGGCCAGTGCAGTTCGCGGGCCTCTTCGTCCGTGTCGGCGATGAAGCCCGGCGAGTGCATGCCGACCGGGTGGGCGGTGGTGCCGAACTTGTCGCTGGCGCGCTGGTAGAGGTCGATGTAGGGCGCGAAGCGCTCCGGGCTGCCGCCGATGATGGCGATCATGAGCGGGAAGCCGTAGTGCGCGGTGCGGATGACCGACTGGGGCGAGCCGCCGACACCGACCCAGGTGGTCAGCTGCCCGGACTCGGTCCTGGGGAAGACGTCGGCGTTGTCGAGAGCGGCCCGCTTGGTGCCGCTCCAGGTGACGGGCTTCTCCTCCAGCAGGTTGGCGAAGAGTTCGATCTTCTCCTCGAACAGCACGTCGTAATCGCTCAGGTCGTATCCGAAGAGGGGGAACGACTCGGTGAAGGAGCCGCGTCCCAGGATGACCTCGGCCCGGCCGTTCGAGAGCGCGTCCACGGTCGAGAACCGCTGGAAGACCCGGACCGGATCGTCGGAGCTCAGCACCGTCACGCCGGACGACAGACGGATCCGCTCCGTGCGCGTGGCGATGCCGGCGAGAACGGTCTCCGGGGTCGAGATCGCGTACTCGGGGCGGTGGTGCTCGCCGAGGGCGATGACGTCGACGCCGACTTCCTCCGCGAGAACGGCCTCGTCGACGACCTGCCGGATGGCCCGCGCGTCGGACACCGGAGTGCCGGAGTCGTCCTCCGGTACGTCGCCGAACGTGTCCAGGCCGAAGACGAGATCAGACATGGCTGGGTTCCTTCGTGAGTAGGTGTTGCGCGCCAGGGGTGGCTGCGCGGCACCAACGGTTGACGTGTCAATGGTGGCCCGCTCTAATTGATGTGTCAACTAAAGGAGTGAAGCGATGGATGGGTCACGCGAGGCGCTGCCCAGCACCGACTACGCCCTTCTCCTCGCCCTGTGTGAGGCGGAGGGGCGCCGACCGCGTCCCTCCGTGCTGGCCTCCCGCATCGGCCGGCAGCGCAGCCGCCTCTCGCATCATCTCCGGCGTAAGGAGCGGCGAGGGCTCGTACGGCGCGCGGAGTGCGCCGCCGACAGCCGGGGTGCCGAGGTGACGCTGCGGACGGGGCTGGAGTCGTTTGCGGGGCGCCTGACATCGGTTTCCAGGCTGGATGCGTCAACAAAATCGGAATGGGTAGGCGCCGGACGACACGGCGTACAGCTCACGAGGAGAAGCCCGGCGATGCGAAACGTGACCGTAGCCCATCAGATGGTGGACATCCTGCGCCAGGCGGGCGTGGAGCGGATCTACGGAGTGGTGGGCGACAGCCTGAACCCCGTGGTCGACGCGGTGCGGCGCACCGACGGCATCGAGTGGGTGCACGTACGCAACGAGGAAGCCGCCGCGTTCGCCGCGTCGGCGGAGGCACAGCTGACCGGCAAGCTCGCGGTGTGTGCGGGAAGCTGCGGCCCCGGCAACACTCACCTGATCCAGGGGTTGTACGACGCGCACCGCTCCGGCGCGCCCGTGCTGGCGATCGCTTCGCACATCCCCTCGCACCAGATCGGCACCGGCTTCTTCCAGGAGACGCACCCCGAGCGCGTGTTCACCGACTGCAGCGACTACTGCGAGATGATCAGCACCCCCGAGCAGATGCCCCGCGTACTGCGGATCGCCCTGCAGCGCGCCCTCGGGCACAGCGCGGTCTCGGTGCTCATCGTCCCAGGCGATGTCACCCACGCCCAGGCGACCCAACCGACCGGGAGCAGTGACCTGGTCACCGAGCGCGGCCGTGTGGTCCCCCCGGACACGCAGGTGCAGGCCCTGGCCGAGAAGCTGAACGCGGCGCGGAAGGTGATGCTGTTCGCCGGCGCCGGAGTCCGGGACGCGCACGCCGAGGTCATGGCACTCGCCGAGAAGGCCGCCGCCCCCGTCGGGCACACGCTGCGCGGCAAGGAGTGGATCCAGTTCGACAACCCCTATGACGTCGGCATGAGCGGACTGCTGGGCTACGGGGCGTGCTTCGACGCGATGCACGAGGCCGACCTGGTCGTCCTGCTGGGTACGGACTTCCCGTACAACGACTTCCTGCCGCAGGCGCGGACCGTACAGATCGATCATGACGCGGGCCGCCTGGGCCGCCGTACGGTGCTGGAGCTCGGTGTCCACGGCGACGTACGGGAGACGCTGCGCGCGGTGCTGCCGCTGGTGGAGGCGAAGCGGGACCGTTCCTATCTGGACCGCAGCCTGCGCGAGCACGCCAAATCCCTGGAGACGGTGGTCGGCGCCTATACGCGCGACGTCGAGCGGCACCTCCCGATCCACCCCGAGTACGCGGCCTCCGTCCTGGACGAACTCGCCGCCGACGACGCCGTGTTCACCGTCGACACCGGCATGTCCAACGTGTGGGCGGCCCGCTATCTGACCCCCAACGGGCGGCGCCGGGTGATCGGTTCCTTCCTGCACGGCACCATGGCCAACGCGCTGCCGCACGCCATCGGCGCGCAGTTCGCCGACCGCGGCCGCCAGGTGATCTCGATGTCGGGCGACGGCGGGCTCGGCATGCTGATGGGCGAACTGCTCACCGCGAAGTTGCACGACCTGCCGGTGAAGACGATCGTGTTCAACAACTCCTCCCTCGGGATGGTGAAGTTGGAGATGCTGGTCGACGGACTGCCCGACTACGAGACCGACCACGAGCCGGTGGACTTCGCGGCGATCGCCCGCGGCGCCGGCATCGCGGGGATCCGTGTCGAACGGCCCGAGGACGTCACCGCCGGCCTCAAGCAGGCCTTCGCCCACGACGGCCCCTTCCTGGTCGACCTGGTGACCGACCCCAACGCGCTGTCGATCCCGCCGCACATCTCGGCCGGTCAGGTGAAGGGTTTCGCGTTCGCGGCAGGTCGGACCGTGCTCGACGGAGGGGTCGGCAAGATGCTGGACCTGGCGCGCGCCAACCTGCGCAACATCCCCCGCCCCTGAAGCCCGCCCACCGTGGACCTGTGAGGAAGCGTCATGACGTCGACCAACCCGGCCTCCGCCCGCGGGGCGGCCCTGCTCGCCGACCCGCTGCTCAACAAGGGCACCGCCTTCAGTCCGCAAGAACGCGCCGAACTCGGCCTGGACGGGCTGCTGCCGCCCGCGACGGAGAGCCTTGAGGAACAGGCGGACCGGGCGTACAAGGCGTTCCTCGCGTACGACAAACCGCTCAACCGGCACATCTACCTGCGCCAGCTCCAGGACACCAACGAGGTGCTCTTCTACGACCTGCTCACCCGCCACCTGGAGGAGATGCTGCCGGTCGTCTACACCCCGACGGTAGGCGAGGCGTGCCGACGCTTCAGCCAGATCTACCGCAGGCCGCGCGGTCTGTTCCTGACCTACGAGGACCGCCACCGCTTCAGGGAGATCCTGCGCAACCGGCCCAACCCCGAGGTCGACGTTATCGTCGTCACCGACGGCCAGCGCATCCTGGGCCTGGGCGACCAGGGGGTGGGCGGCATGGGCATCCCGATCGGCAAGCTCAGCCTCTACACCGCCATCGGCGGCATCCACCCGGCACGCACCCTGCCGATCCTGCTCGACGCCGGCACCGACAACGAGCAGCTGCTGACCGGCGAGCACTATCTCGGCCGCAGGCAGCACCGCGTCACCGGGGACGCCTACGACGAGATGATCGAGGCGTTCGTGTCCGCCGTGGAGGCCGAACTGCCCGGGACCCTCCTTCAGTGGGAGGACTTCGCGACCGCGCACGCCCGCCCGATTCTCGGCCGCTACCAGGACCGGCTGCTGACGTTCAACGACGACATCCAGGGCACCGCGGCCGTGGCACTCGGCGCGCTGTCCACCGCCACGAAGGTTGCCGGGACGCGGCTGACCGACCACCGCCTCGTGGTCCTCGGCGCGGGGTCGGCGGCGATCGGGGTCGCCGACATGATCCGCACCGCGCTCGTCGAGGAAGGCCTCTCCGAGCAGCAGGCGGCCGACCGCTTCTGGTTCGTCGACATCGACGGCCTGCTGGTGCGCTCCCGCACCGACCTCACTCCCGAGCAGCGGGTCTACGCGCGCGATGACGCGGAGGTACGACAGTGGGGTGGGCGCGATCTGGCGCAGGTCGTGGACGAGGTGAAGCCGACGGTGCTGATCGGGCTGTCCACCGCGCACGGCGCGTTCACCGAGGAGATCGTGCGGACGATGGCCGAAGCCTGTGACCGGCCGGTGATCCTTCCGCTGTCCAACCCGACCTCGAACGCCGAGGCCGAGCCGGCCGACCTCGCCCGCTGGACCGACGGCAGGGCGCTGATCGCCGCGGGTTCGCCCTTCCCGCCGCTGAAGGTGGACGGGCGGGAGGTGCCGGTCGCTCAGGCCAACAACGTCTACGTCTTCCCCGCCGTCGGCCTGGCCGTGGCCGCCTGCCGGGCCTCCCGGGTGACCGACCGCATGATGGTGGCCGCGGCGCGGGCCGTGGGGGAGTGCGCGGTTCGAGCGGGCACGGACGGGGCCACCCCGTTGCTGCCACCGCTGGCGGGCATGCGGGAGGCGGCCCGCGAGATCGCCGTGGCCGTGGCCGAGGCCGCGGTGGAGGACGGGGTGGCCCCCCGGGCCACGGAGGCCGAGCTGCGCGACGCGATCTCGGCGACGCAGTGGACACCGCGATACGCGTCCTGACCACGAGGTTTCGGACGCTGTGCATGTGCTCGTGCTGCTGTTCGGAGGGTCGCCCTTCACCAAGCTGGATGACTTATCAACTCCTTTACACTCGCTTGTATGGATGACGAGGTGCGGTGGTTGACGGCGGAGGAGCAGCACGCCTGGCGGAGCTTTGTCCGACTGCACGAGCGGCTGGTGGGCCGTCTGTCACGCATGCTGCAGAGCGAGTCGAAACTCTCGGCCGCGGACTTCGCCGTACTGGTCAACCTGACGGATGTGCCGGAAGGCCGGCAGCGTTACCAGGATCTGTCCCGGGCGCTGGAGTGGGAGAAGAGCCGGATGTCCCACCACATCGCGCGGATGGCCGGACGAGGGCTGGTGATCCGCGAGGAGTGCCCCGAAGACGCGCGAGGAGCATTCGTGGTGATCACGGACGCCGGGCGGGCGGCGATCGCGGCGGCGGCTCCGATGCATGTCGAGGCCGTGCGAGAGCTGTTCCTGGACCATGTCACCCCGGCGGAGCTGCGGACGCTGGCCGACATCTCCGACCGGGTGGTGGCGAAGCTGGACGAGGACCCCGCCTGATCGACCGCAGGGCCTTCGCGGCATGACATGCGTGTGGCCTGGTGCCGTTCTGGCGCCAGGCCTCATCGAGGGAGATCGAGCAGGGACGGGGTGACGGGCTGCTCGCCGGTGGGCGCCCGGGACGCTTCTTGGTGAGGTGCGGCCGGGCGGGGCTCTTTCACGTGACGAGTCCGGTGCGGACGCGTGCCCGTGGTTCAGGCGTCGGGGATGTCCGCTTTGGCGCGGATCAGGGTCTCCCGGCTCACGATGACGATGCGTTCGTAGTCGGCACGGGAGGCATCGGCGGGGAGTTCACGCTCAAGCGCCTCGGTGGCTTCGGTTCCGATGACGGCGAAGTTGCCATCGCTCAGCTCGAACACGTCCGGGCAGCTGGCGCCCGTGTTGGAGCCTCGGGCGCTTGGAGGCACACCGATGCGGCGCACGATTTTCAAGGGGTATCGGTCCTTCGCTGTGTGGGGCACAGTGCTGGCAGAACCGTACTGGGGTTGATGAGTGCTACGCGTTCATGCGGCCAAAGTCGCAGGCTCGTGTTGTCGGGGCGACTGAGCGAGATGATGCGGCAGGGCGGGCGGGGATCACTCGGACGGAGGGTTGCCCACCACCCACCACTCGTCGGTGTCCGCCTCGTCCAGGTCCCGTACGAGACCGTCGATCATGCGCCCGACGCGTGCCTCGTCGGACGACTGCTTCAGGTTCGCCCGCTGGGCCTTCGACGCGTCCCAGTACTCACGGAACAGCGAATTCTGCAGCAACTCGCGCATGGCTATGTACAGCTCCTCCTGGTCCAGGACCTCGGCTCGGAACAGATGGAACAGGTAGGCGTACCACGCGTTGGCGTAGAGGAACTGGCGACGCTTCGCCGCCGGGATGCTCTTGTCGTACGTGTCGATCACCGCGAAGAGGGTGGGGTCGTCGATCGCCCTGGACAGCAGCTCCCAGTGCATGCGCTGCTGATGCGCGTACCCCTTGCGCCGAACCGCCAGCGCTTGGAGTTCCAGTCGCCTCTCGTCCAGCCGGGTCGCGTCGAGGCGCCGTTGGCGTGCTGCCATCGTCACCGTGGCAGCCAGGAGCGCGAGCGTGGCGGAGCTCAGCCTCCCCGCGAAGTGCCTAAGTGTGGCCATGTCAACCCCCGAATCAGGCGGCCGTCCGCCGGTCGTCGGGGTGCGGGTCGACGGAAGGGGACCGGCGAGCGATGGGCGGCGCTTGCCGTCTCCCAGAATGCCGAGCGGCTCTGATCGGCGGGGAGGCGGAGAGGAGGCGCACGGAAGGAAGCGAGGGTCGCACGAACCGGCGCCTTGCCCAACGTCTGCCCCGCAAGTGCTGCTAACAATCGTTCACTTCGCGGTGATTCTTCCGGCTCGTATCCTGGTCCGGCATTCAATCCTCGTACGTGCGCCGGGCCCACGATCCGGTGCACGCGTCGGTGTCAGAGAGGTCGCACGTTGAGTCAGCCGAGTCGCCCCCTTCGGCAGATCCCGGTCGTCGTACTTGCCGGATTCCTCGGTTCCGGCAAGACCACCCTCCTCAACCATCTCCTGCACCGCAGCGGAGGCAGTCGTATCGGTGCGATCGTCAATGACTTCGGGGCCATCGAGATCGACGCCATGGCCGTCGCGGGCGCCCTGGGCGACTCCACCGTCTCCCTCGGCAACGGCTGCCTGTGCTGCGCCGTCGACGTCGGCGAGCTGGACGAGTACCTCGCACGGCTGGCCCGTCCGGACACCGGCATCGATGTGATCGTCATCGAGGCCAGCGGACTCGCCGAACCCCAGGAACTCGTGCGCATGGTGCTCGCGAGCGAGCATCCGGGGATCGTCTACGGCGGACTCGTCGAGGTCGTCGACGCCGCCGAGTTCGACGACACCCGAGCCAAGCACCCCGAGATCGACCGGCATCTCGCCCTCGCCGACCTCGTCGTGGTCAACAAGCTCGACCGGGCGGCCGACGGCGAGCGCGTCCTCGGACTCGTACGGTCCCTCGTCGACCGTGCCGCCGTCGTGCCCGCCGCCTACGGCCGCATCGACCCGGAGTTCCTCTTCGACTGCCGGCCCGGCGAGGAGCGGATCGGGCAGCTCTCCTTCGACGACCTGCACCACCACGAGGACGACCCGCACGACGGCCATCTGCACGCCGCGTACGAGAGCCTCTCCTTCGTCTCCGAGACGCCGCTCGACCCGCGCCGGCTGATGCGGTTCCTCGACAGTCGGCCCGAGGGGCTGTACCGGATCAAGGGGTACGTCGACTTCGGCGCGTACGACACCCAAAACCGTTACGCCGTCCATGCCGTCGGGCGGTTCCTGCGCTTCTACCCGGAACCCTGGCCGGCGGACGCCGAGCGCCTCAGCCAGCTGGTTCTCATCGGCTCCGGGATCGACGTGCCCGGACTCGGCAAGGAACTGGGGGAGTGCGCGAGCGACGCCCCGCACACCGCCGACGAGCACGGAATGTGGGGCGTCCTGCGCTACGTACAGGATCCCGAAGCAGACCTTCAGGACCCCGCGTTCTAGACCGGTCCCGCCACCACCGACACCGTCTTCGCCAGCGACACACCCGAACCGTCGCGGCGCGGGTCGATCTCCGGCAGGTCCGCCGGTGTGCCGTTCTTCTGCGCGGCGCGGGCCGGTACGGGACCCGCCCAGGCCAGGGACAGGCAGTCCTCGCCCTTCAGGAACCGCTGGCAGCGGACGCCGCCGGTGGCGCGGCCCTTGCGCGGATACTGGTCGAACGGGGTCAGCTTCGCCGTCGTCTGGACGGAGTCGTCCAGCGTGCCGCGCGAGCCCGCGACCGTGAAGACGACCGCGTCCACCGCCGGGTCCACCGCGGTGAAGGAGATGACCTTCGCGCCGTCCGTGAGCTTGACGCCGGCCATGCCTCCCGCGGGCCGGCCCTGCGGGCGGACCTGCGCGGCCTGATAGCGCAGCAACTGCGCGTCGTCCGTGATGAAGACCAGGTCCTCCTCACCGGTGCGCAGCTCGACCGCGCCGACGATCCGGTCACCGTCCTTCAGCGTGATGACCTCCAACTCCTCCTTGTTGGACGGATAGTCGGGCACCACACGCTTGACGACACCCTGCTCGGTGCCGAGCGCCAGACCCGGCGACGACTCGTCGAGGGTCATCAGGCAGACCAGCGTCTCGCCGTCCACCAGGGAGACGAACTCCGTCAGCGGAGCCCCTCCGGCGAGGTTCGGCGCCGACGCCGTATCCGGCAGTTGCGGCAGGTCGATGACGCTGATCCGCAGCAGCCGGCCGCTCGACGTCACCGCCCCCACCTCACCGCGCGCGGTCGCCGGGACCGCCGAGACGATCACGTCGTGCTTCACGCGCCGGCTGTCCGCGTCCTCCGGGAAGGGCTCACCGTTCGCCGTACGGGCCAGCAGACCCGTCGAGGACAGCAGCACCCGGCACGGGTCGTCTGCCACCTGCAGCGGAACACCGGCCGCCGGGGCGACCGCTCCCGCCTCCAGCAGGACCGTACGCCGGTCGGTGCCGAACTTCTTGGCCACCGCGGCCAGTTCGGTGGAGACCAGCTTGCGCAGCTCGGTGTCCGAGTCGAGGATGCGGGTCAGCTCCTCGATCTCCGCGTTGAGCCGGTCCTTCTCGGACTCCAGCTCGATGCGGTCGAACTTGGTGAGACGGCGCAGCGGCGTGTCCAGGATGTACTGCGTCTGGATCTCGCTCAGCGAGAAGCGCTCCATCAGGCGCTGCTTGGCCTGCGCGGAGTTGTCGCTGGAGCGGATGAGGCGGATGACCTCGTCGATGTCGACGAGCGCCGTGAGCAGGCCCTCCACCAGGTGCAGACGGTCACGGCGCTTGGTGCGGCGGAACTCGCTGCGCCGGCGCACGACCTCGAAGCGGTGGTCGAGGTAGACCTCCAGGAGCTCCTTGAGGCCCAGCGTCAGCGGCTGGCCGTCGACCAGCGCGACGTTGTTGATGCCGAAGGACTCCTCCATCGGCGTCAGCTTGTACAGCTGCTCCAGGACCGCCTCCGGCACGAAGCCGTTCTTGATCTCGATGACCAGACGCAGGCCGTGCGCGCGGTCGGTGAGGTCCTTGACGTCGGCGATGCCCTGGATCTTCTTCGAGCCGACCAGGTCCTTGATCTTGGCGATGACCTTCTCCGGGCCGACCGCGAAGGGAAGCTCGGTGATGACCAGACCCTTGCGGCGGGCCGTGACGGTGTCCACCGACACCGTGGCGCGGATCTTGAAGGTGCCGCGGCCCGTCTCGTAGGCGTCCCGGATGCCGGCCAGACCGACGATCCGGCCGCCGGTGGGCAGGTCGGGGCCGGGGACGTACTTCATCAGGGTCTCGAGATCCGCGTTGGGATGGCGGATCAGATGGCGGGCGGCCGCGATGACCTCGGAGAGGTTGTGCGGGGGCATGTTCGTGGCCATGCCGACCGCGATGCCCGAGGCGCCGTTCACCAGCAGGTTCGGGAACGCGGCGGGCAGCGCCACCGGCTCCTGCTCCTGGCCGTCGTAGTTGGGGGCGAAGTCGACCGTGTCCTCGTCGATCGACTCGGTCATCAGGCTCGTCGCCTCGGCCTGGCGGCACTCGGTGTACCGCATGGCGGCCGGCGGGTCGTCGTTGCCCAGCGAACCGAAGTTGCCGTGGCCGTCGACCAGGGGCACGCGCATGGAGAAGGGCTGGGCCATGCGCACCAGGGCGTCGTAGATCGACGCGTCGCCGTGCGGGTGGAGCTTGCCCATGACCTCGCCGACGACACGGGCGCACTTCACATAGCCGCGGTCGGGGCGCAGGCCCATCTCGTTCATCTGGTAGACGATGCGGCGGTGCACCGGCTTGAGGCCGTCACGGGCGTCCGGCAGGGCGCGGGAGTAGATGACCGAGTACGCGTACTCGAGGAAGGAGCCCTGCATCTCGTCGACGACGTCGATGTCGAGGATCTTCTCCTCGAACGAGTCGTCGGGCGGCGGGGTCTTCGTGCTACGGCGGGCCATCGCTGCCGGCTCCTCTTTTCTGGTCGCTCGCCTTCGGGTCGCGCCCCTTCGGCTCACTCTTGCTGAAGCGTGAACGGGATCTGACGCGGACCATTGTGGACCGTGGCACTGACAACGCGGACGACGCCCCGGCGTCAGCCGTCCCGCCGTGTGTTCACCCGTACGGCGCGCGGCCCCCGCCCGCAGGCTACGGGATCTCGCTGTCGGCGTACGACCACCGGGAACTTCACCGGCGCTCCGCACGCTTGCATACAGTGGCAGGACCGGCAGAAAAACGCGGTTCAGATCAACCGCACCGCGATCGAAGGGACGTACATGCCCATGGGTCACACGGCCACAGACCAGGCAGGCACCGGAGGCCTGACAGCAACGGAGCACCGCCTGGCCAACGGGCTGCGCGTGGTGCTCTCCGAGGACCATCTGACCCCGGTCGCGGCGGTGTGCCTCTGGTACGACGTCGGCTCGCGTCACGAGGTCAAGGGCCGTACCGGCCTGGCTCACCTCTTCGAGCACCTGATGTTCCAGGGCTCCGGACAGGTCAAGGGCAACGGCCACTTCGAGCTCGTCCAGGGCGCGGGCGGCTCGCTCAACGGCACCACGAGCTTCGAGCGCACCAACTACTTCGAGACCATGCCCACCCACCAGCTGGAGCTCGCCCTCTGGCTGGAGGCCGACCGCATGGGCTCGCTGCTCGCCGCCCTCGACGACGAGTCGATGGAGAACCAGCGGGACGTCGTCAAGAACGAGCGCCGGCAGCGCTACGACAACGTGCCCTACGGCACGGCGTTCGAGAAGCTGACCGCCCTCGCCTACCCCGAGGGCCACCCGTACCACCACACGCCGATCGGTTCGATGGCCGACCTGGACGCGGCCACGCTGGAGGACGCGCGCGCGTTCTTCCGGACGTACTACGCACCCAACAACGCGGTGCTGTCCGTGGTCGGCGACATCGACCCCGAGCAGACGCTCGCCTGGATCGAGAAGTACTTCGGCTCGATCGCGTCCCACGACGGCAAGCCCGCCCCGCGCGACGGCTCGCTGCCGGAGATCATCGGCGAGCAGCTGCGCGAGGTCGTCGAGGAAGAGGTCCCCGCGCGCGCGTTGATGGCGGCCTACCGGCTGCCGCACGACGGCACGCGCGAGGCCGACGCGGCCGACCTGGCGCTCACCGTCCTCGGCGGCGGCGAGTCCTCCCGCCTCTACAACCGGCTGGTACGCCGCGACCGTACGGCCGTCGCCGCCGGCTTCGGCCTGCTGCGGCTCGCCGGGGCGCCCTCCCTGGGGTGGCTGGACGTGAAGACGTCCGGTGACGTCGAGGTGCCGGTCATCGAGGCGGCGATCGACGAGGAGCTCGCCCGGTTCGCCGCGGAGGGCCCCACGGCCGAGGAAATGGAGCGTGCCCAGGCCCAGTTGGAGCGCGAGTGGCTGGACCGGCTCGGCACCGTCGCGGGCCGCGCCGACGAACTGTGCCGCTACGCCGTCCTGTTCGGCGACCCGCAGCTCGCCCTCACCGCCGTCAACCGGGTGCTCGAAGTGAGCGCCGAGGAAGTGCAGGCGGTCGCCAAGGCTTGCCTGCGTCCCGACAACCGCGCGGTGCTCGTCTACGAGCCCGTCTCCGCGGAGACCGCCGAGGACGCGGATCCCCCGGAGGACCCCGAGGCCGAGGCCACCGTCGAGGCCGGCGACAAGAACGAGGAGGCGGCCAAGTGACCGAGCTCGCCACGATGGAGTTCCACCCCCGGCCGCAGGCGGGCGAGGCGCGGCCGTGGGCCTTCCCGGCCCCCGAGCGCGGCACGCTCGACAACGGCCTGACGGTCCTGCGCTGCCACCGCCCCGGCCAGCAGGTCGTCGCCGTCGAGGTGCTCCTCGACGCCCCGCTGGACGCCGAGCCGGCCGGCCTGGACGGCGTCGCCACGATCATGGCGCGGGCCTTCTCGGAGGGCACCGACAAGCACACCGCCGAGGAGTTCGCCGCCGAGCTGGAGCGGGCCGGCGCCACTCTCGACGCCCACGCCGACCACCCCGGCGTACGGCTGAGCCTCGAGGTCCCGGCGTCGCGTCTGCCCAAGGCGCTCGGTCTGCTGGCCGACGCCCTCAGGGCGCCCGCGTTCGCGGACAGCGAGGTCGAACGCCTTGTCACCAACCGCCTCGACGAGATCCCGCACGAGCTGGCCAACCCCTCCCGCCGGGCCGCCAAGGAGCTCTCCAGGACCCTGTTCCCGGCGGACCTGCGCATGTCCCGCCCGCGCCAGGGCACCGAGGAGACCGTCCAGAACATCGACTCCGCGGCCGTACGCGCCTTCTACGAGAAGCACGTCCGCCCGGCCACCGGCACCGTCGTGGTCGTCGGTGACCTGACCGGCATCGACCTGGACGCGCTGCTCGCCGACACCCTCGGCTCGTGGACCGGCTCCCAGGCCGAGCCGCGTCCGGTGCCGCCGATCACCGCCGACGACACGGGCCGTGTCGTCATCGTGGACCGCCCCGGCGCCGTCCAGACGCAGCTGCTGATCGGCCGTATCGGCGCCGACCGGCACGACCGTGTGTGGGCCGCGCAGGTGCTCGGCACGTACTGCCTCGGCGGCACCCTCACCTCTCGCCTGGACCGCGTCCTGCGTGAGGAGAAGGGCTACACCTACGGTGTGCGCTCGTTCGGGCAGGTCCTCAGGTCCGTCCCCGACGGAACCGGCGCCGCGATGCTCGCCATCAGCGGCTCCGTCGACACCCCGAACACCGGTCCGGCCCTGGAGGACCTGTGGACGGTCCTGCGCACCCTTGCCGCCGAGGGGCTGACCGACGCCGAGCGGGACGTCGCCGTGCAGAACCTCGTCGGCGTGGCCCCGCTGAAGTACGAGACCGCGGCGGCCGTCGCGAGCACGCTGGCCGACCAGGTCGAGCAGCACCTGCCCGACGACTACCAGGCCACGCTGTACCGGCAGCTCGCCGCGACCGGCACCGTGGAGGCCACCGCGGCGGCCGTCAACGCCTTCCCGGTGGACCGGCTGGTGACGATCCTGGTCGGCGACGCGTCCGCCATCAAGGAGCCCGTGGAGGCGCTCGGAATCGGTGAAGTGAGCGTCGTGTCCGCCGAGTAGCGCCACGCGCGTGAAGGGGCCCTGGTGACTGACGTGTCACCAGGGCCCCTTAATGTCCGAATTAGGGGAGAGGTTGCCTGTCTGCCCTGTGGCATGCGCTACAAAACCCCTGATCCGTTTGGGGATTGAAAGTCGCCCCGCTTAGCGTCATCCGGGCTGTTCGTCAGGCAGTGCGCCGCGCCCGCGGCACCGGACAGTCATCGCCGAGTCCCCGTACGGCGCGAGCCAGGGGAGCCGGGGACCCACATTCATGTAGTCCCTGGGGTGAATCGGACGCCCGCGCGCAGCGAGGGGGGTCCGTAGGAGACCTTCCTGCTCCGAACCCGTCAGCTAACCCGGTAGGCGAGAAGGAAGGAAAGGACCAGCCACCACATGGCGTTCACGCGCGCCACCGGGAAGCACCGTCGTCCCAGCAGGATGAAGCGCACCACCGCCCACGTGGCGGGGGTCGCGGCCCTCACCACCACCGGCGTCATCGGCACCCTCGCGGCCCCGGCCCTCGCCGCGGAGCCCGCGGCCGAGCAGACCGGCCTCACCCCGGTCGTCACCATCGGCGACTCGGTCGCCGCCCAGATCGACGCCCAGGCCGAGGCCCAGCAGCAGGCGGCCATCGAGGCCGCCGAGCAGAAGGCCCGGCAGAAGGCCGAGGAGGCGGCGCTCAAGAAGGCCGCCGCCAAGGCCGAGAAGGAGCGCGAGGCCAAGGAGCGCGTCGCCCGCGCCGCCGCCGAGCGCAAGCGCCTCAACAGCTATGTCGCCCCGATCTCGGGCTCGTACATCTCCACCGGCTACAAGGCCGGCGGCGCCGTCTGGTCCTCCGGCAGCCACACCGGCGTCGACTTCCACGCCGCCAGCGGCACCTCCGTCCACGCGGTCGGCTCCGGCACGGTCGTCGAGGCCGGCTGGGGCGGGTCGTACGGCAACAACATCGTGATCAAGATGAACGACGGCACGTACACCCAGTACGGGCACCTGTCGTCCATCGGTGTCTCGGTGGGCCAGACGGTCACCCCGGGCCAGCAGATCGGCCTCTCCGGCGCGACCGGCAACGTCACCGGGCCGCACCTGCACTTCGAGGCTCGTACGACCGCGGAGTACGGCTCGGACATCGACCCCGTCTCCTACCTGCGTTCGCATGGCGTGAACGTCTGACGACGGACCGCGAGATCTCCTGAAACCCCGGCTCACCGAGCCGGGGTTTTGCCGTTTCTGTCGCCCTGTTGTCCAAAAAATATCCATGGATTCCGGCCCGCCATCGGAAATTCCCGCTCTTTGCAATAGAGTCACTGAACACACGTCAATCATCGACGTTTCACGGGGATTAAGGCGGAGGTCGGTCATGCGTATTCCGGCGCACTCGGTATGCACCGCGATCAGGGACGACATCGTCGCCGGTGTCTACGAGCGCGGCAGCCGCCTCACCGAGGAACTCCTCGCCCGTCGCTACGGGGTCTCCCGTGTCCCCGTCCGGGAGGCGCTGCGCACCCTGGAGGCCGAGGGCTTCGTGGTGACGCGGCGCCACGCGGGCGCGTGCGTGGCCGAACCGACCGAGCAGGAGGCCGCCGACCTGCTGGAGATGCGGATGCTCCTGGAGCCCCTGGGTGCCTCCCGGGCAGCACAGCGGCGCACCGAGGCGCATCTGAAGGTCCTGCGCGGTCTGGTGAGGCTGGGTCAGGAGAGGGCCAGGAGGGGCAACAGCGATGACCTGCGGTCCCTGGGCGGCTGGTTCCACGAGACGCTCGCCCAGGCCTCCGGCAGCCCCGCGCTGACCTCGATGCTGACCCAGCTGCGGCACAAGATCTCCTGGATGTACGCCGTGGACGCCCCGGTCAACCCCGTCGAGTCCTGGGCGGAGCACGGCGCCATCGTCGACGCTGTGGCGCGCGGCGACGGGGAGCGCGCGCGGGCGGTCACGGCTCTGCACACCGAGCGCTCGACAGCCGCGCACCGGCTCCGATTCAACGGCGCGGGAGATCGGCCCGAGCGTGTGAGGAACTCGCAACATCCCGTAAACATGCCGAGCCTGCGGCATTAACACAAGAGCCGTATACAAAGAGGCAGTAATTCGCGGGAGATTATTTCCGCTGCCTGTGAGCAGGAAATGCAAAGGGCTCGCCCGATAAATTCGGACGAGCCCTTCTGTGGTGCCGTGAATCAGCCGGACCCGGTAAATCAGACGGTCTCGGGAAGCTCCTCGAGACCCTCGGAGACCAGCTTCGCCAGCCGGTCGAGGGCGGCGTCCGCGCCCTCGGCGTCGGAGGCGAGGACGATCTCCTCGCCGCCCTGGGCGCCGAGGCCCAGAACCGCCAGCATGGAGGCCGCGTTGACGGGGTTGCCGTCGGCCTTGGCGATCGTCACGGGGATACCGGAGGCCGTGGTGGCCCGGACGAAGATGGAAGCGGGGCGGGCGTGAAGACCCTCGGCCCAGCCGACGTTGACGCGGCGCTCAGCCATGTGATGCTGCCCTTCGGTGTTCAGGGTTGTCTAGACCAGTTTCCCACAACGTGAAGCTTCTCCGGAGCGGACCTGCGTCCCGTCCGGGGTGAGCCGTCGGACCGCGGCCTCGGTCCGACTTCCGTCCTTGCGATCCTCTTGCGTTCTCCACAGACTGCCTCGCGCCGTTGTCGTACGCGAGCCGTAATCTGGGGCCCATGCAGACCTCGCCGGACCGGCACGAGTACCCCGCGCACTGGGAAGCCGACGTGGTGCTGCGCGACGGCGGCACCGCGCGCGTCCGCCCCATCACCGTCGATGACGCCGAGCGCCTGGTCAGCTTCTACGAGCAGGTGTCGGACGAGTCGAAGTACTACCGCTTCTTCGCGCCCTACCCTCGCCTGTCCGCCAAGGACGTCCACCGCTTCACGCACCACGACTTTGTGGACCGGGTGGGACTCGCCGCCACGGTCGGCGGTGAGTTCATCGCCACCGTACGCTACGACCGCATCGGCACCGACGGAATGCCCGCGTCCGCACCGGCCGACGAGGCCGAGGTCGCCTTCCTCGTGCAGGACGCCCACCAGGGCCGGGGCGTCGCCTCCGCCCTCCTCGAACACATCGGGGCCGTCGCCCGCGAGCGCGGCATCCGCCGCTTCGCCGCCGAGGTGCTGCCCGCAAACAACAAGATGATCAAGGTGTTCAGGGACGCCGGGTACACCCAGAAGCGCAGCTTCGAGGACGGCGTCGTCCGCCTGGAGTTCGACCTCGAACCCACCGACCGCTCCCTGGCCGTGCAGTACGCGCGCGAGCAGCGCGCCGAGGCGAGGTCGGTGCAGCGGCTGCTGACGCCCGGCTCGGTCGCCGTGATCGGCGTCGGCCGCACCCGTGGCGGCGTGGGCCGCGGCGTCTTCGACAACATCCGCGACGCCGGCTTCACGGGCCGGCTGTACGCCGTGAACAAGGCCTTCCCCGACAAGGAGCTCGACGGGGTCCCCGCCTACCGCTCGGTGCGCGACATCGAGGGGCCCGTCGACCTCGCGGTCGTCGCCGTGCCCGCCGAGCACGTCCCCCAGGTCGTCACCGAGTGCGGCGAGCACGGCGTACAGGGACTCGTGGTGATCTCCGCCGGGTACGCGGAGAGCGGCCCCGAGGGACGCGAACGGCAGCGCGAACTCGTACGGCACGCGCGCGCGTACGGCATGCGGATCATCGGGCCCAACGCCTTCGGCATCATCAACACCAACCCGGACGTACAGCTGAACGCGTCCCTGGCCAACGAGAAGCCCCGACCCGGCCGCATCGGCCTCTTCGCCCAGTCCGGCGCCATCGGCATCGCCCTGCTGTCCCGCCTGCACCGGCGCGGCGGCGGCGTCACGGGGACCACGGGCGTCTCCACCTTCGTCTCCTCCGGCAACCGCGCGGACGTGTCCGGCAACGATGTCCTGCAGTACTGGTACGACGACCCGGACACCGACGTCGTCCTCATGTACCTGGAGTCCATCGGCAACCCGCGCAAGTTCACCCGCCTCGCCCGCCGCACCGCGGCCGCCAAGCCGCTGGTCGTCGTCCAGAGCGCCGGCGCCGCCCCCCAGGGGCACGCCGTACGCGCCACCCGGCTGCCGCACTCGACGGTGTCCGCCCTGCTCGCGCAGGCCGGTGTGATCCGCGTGGACACGATCACCGAACTCGTCGACACCGGCCTGCTGCTCGCCCGGCAGCCCCTCCCGGGCGGCCCGCGCGTGGCGATCCTCGGCAACTCCGAGTCCCTGGGCCTGCTGACCTACGACGCCTGCCTCTCCGAGGGGCTCAGGCCGCTGACCCCGCTGGACCTGACGACGGCCGCCTCGCCCGCGGACTTCCACACCGCCCTGTCGCGCGCGCTGGCGGACGACACCTGCGACGCGGTGGTCGTGACCGCGATACCCGCCGTGGGGGAGGGCTCCGCCGGGGACGCTGCGCTCGCCGAGGCGCTCAGGTCGGCGGCCGAGCGGGTGCCGGGCAAGCCGGTGCTGGTGGTCCACGTCGAGCTGGGCGGACTCGCGGAGGCGCTGTCCGCCGCGGCAAGCACGGCACCGCAGGCCGCCACGCCGAGCGCCTCCCACCCCTTCCGCGCCCTGGACCGCCTCGCCGCCAAGGCCCCCGAAGAGGCACCCCGGAACTGCTCCCGCCTCATCCCCGCCTACCCCGCCGCGGAGCGTGCCGTCCGCGCCCTCGGCGAAGCCGTGAAGTACGCCCAATGGCGACGCGACGCCGCCGAGCCCGGCAAGGTGCCCGAGTACATCGACGCGGCCATCGACGAGAAGGGCGCCGCCGAACTCATCGACGGCCTCCTCGCGCGCGGACAGGGCCTGACCCTCGGCACCGAAGAGACCTGCGAACTCCTCGGCACGTACGGCGTCCAGGTGCACCGGGCCCTGCCCGCACCCACCCCCGACGAGGCCGCCCGGGCCGCTCGCACCCTCGGCTACCCCGTCGCCCTCAAGGCCACCGCCCCGCACCTCAGGCACCGCGCCGACCTGGGCGGCGTACGGCTCGACCTCGCGGACGAGGAACAACTGCGGCGGGCGTACGCCGAGTTGGCCGAGCTGTTCGGGACGCCCGAGGAGCTGCGCCCGGTCGTCCAGCGGATGGCGCCACGCGGCGTGGACACCGTCGTACGGGCCGTCATCGATCCCGCGGCCGGAGCCGTGCTCTCCTTCGGGCTCGCCGGGGCCGCCTCGCAGCTGCTCGGGGACGTCGCGCACCGGCTGATTCCGGTCACCGACCGTGAGGCGACCTCCCTGGTCCGGTCCATCCGAACGGCGCCGCTCCTGTTCGGCTGGAGAGGCTCGGCACCGGTCGACACGGCGGCCCTGGAGGAGCTGCTGCTGAGGGTGTCCCGCCTCGTCGACGACCACCCCGAGGTCGTCGCGGTGACCCTGGAACCGGTCGTCGTCGCCCCGCACGGCCTGAGCGTCCTCGGCGCGTCCGTACGCCTGGCACCCCCGCCCGCCCGCGACGACCTCGGCCCGCGGACCCTGCCCGCGTACTGAGAACACCCCTGAGCGGTGCCTCGCAGTCAGTCGCCCCCCGTAGGATGGGGGTCATGGCCAAGACCAGTACGACGACCCAGGGGCTGCGAGCGGCGATCGAGCGCAGCGGCTACTACCCGGCCCTCGTGGCCGAGGCGGTGGAGGCCGCTGTGGGCGGCGAGCCCATCCGGTCGTACCTGGTCCACCAGGAGACGACGTTCGACCAGAACGAGGTGCGGCGGCATGTGACCGTGCTCGTCCTCACCGGCAACCGCTTCATCGTCAGCCACACCGACGAGCAGGCCGCCGACACCACCTCCCCGACGCCGTACGCCACGACGTCCACGGAGTCCGTGAAGCTTGGCCGGATCTCCTCGGTCGTGCTCAGCCGAGTGGTCGCCAACCCGGAGCAGTACAAGCCGGGCACCCTGCCCCGCGAGGTCGTGCTGACCATCGGCTGGGGCGCCGTCTCCCGGATCGACCTGGAGCCGGCCGCCTGCGGCGACCCCAACTGCGAGGCCGACCACGGCTACACGGGCAACTCGACCGCCGACGACCTCAGCCTGCGGGTCAGCGAGGCCGGCGACGGCCCCGACACGGTCCGTCAGACCCTCGCCTTCGCCCAGTCCCTCTCCGAGGCGACCGCGGACACCGCGCACTGATGGCGCAGCCCACCGCCTGGGAGCCCTACCCGGAACCACTGGCCGTCGACTCCGCACCGCTGCCCGAGTACGGCAGCGGCTCCCTCGCCGACCTCCTGCCCACGCTCGCCGCAGGCATGGGCGTACCCGGCACGACCGCCACGATCACCGAGCTGACCCCCGCCGACCGGAACTGTGTGTTCCTGATCGACGGCCTCGGCTGGGAACAGCTGCTGGCGCACCCGGACGAGGCCCCCTTCCTGGCCTCGCTGCTCGCGGGCTCGCGCGGCGGCACCGGCCGGCCGATCACGGCCGGCTTCCCGGCGACCACCGCGACCTCCCTCGCCTCCGTCGGCACCGGACTGCCGCCGGGCGCACACGGACTGCCCGGTTACACCGTGCGCAACCCCGACACCGGCGAGCTGATGAACCAGCTGCGCTGGCAGCCGTGGACCTCGCCGCGTGTGTGGCAGCCGTACCCCACAATCTTCCAGCGCGCCCAGGACGCGGGCGTGCACGCGGCGCAGGTGTCCTCACCGACCTTCGAGAACACCCCGCTGACCAAGGTCGCACTGAGCGGCGGCACGTTCCTCGGCCGGCTGCCGGGCGAGGACCGCATGGACCTCGCGGCCGAGCAACTGGCCGCCGCCGACCGCGCGCTCGTCTACACGTACTACGCCGAACTCGACGGTGCGGGGCACCGCTTCGGCGTCGACTCCGACACCTGGCGCGGCCAGCTCATGCACGTGGACCGTCTGGTGCAGCGCCTCGCGGAGCAGCTCCCGCCGCGCAGCGCGCTCTACGTCACCGCCGACCACGGCATGGTCGACATCCCCTTCGACGAGCAGCACCGCATCGACTTCGACGAGGACTGGGAGCTGCGTGCCGGGGTCGCCCTGCTGGGCGGCGAGGGCCGGGCCCGCCACGTCTACGCGGTGCCGGGCGCCGAGAACGACGTCGTGACCTGCTGGCGCGAGGTGCTCGGCGAGCAGTTCTGGGTGGCCTCGCGGGACGAGGCGATCGCGGCGGGCTGGTTCGGCCCCCAGGTCGACGACCGGGTGTACGCACGCCTCGGTGACGTGGTCGCGGCCGCGCGGGACGACGTCCTCATCATCGCGTCCGAGCGGGAGCCCAAGGAGTCGGCGATGGTCGGCAACCATGGTTCGATGACCCCCGCGGAGCAGTTGGTCCCGCTGCTCGAAGTACGCTCCTGAAGCCTCCCGCTGCCGTCCTCCGTTGCCGAAAGGTGCTCAACTCCCCATGCCCGAGCTGGTGTTCTTCTCCGGAACCATGGACTGCGGGAAGTCGACCCTGGCTCTCCAGATCGAGCACAACCGCTCCGCGCGCGGCCTGCAGGGCATGATCTTCACCCGGGACGACCGCGCGGGCGAGGGCAAACTCTCCTCCCGCCTCGGCCTGGTCACGGACGCGGTGGAGGTCGAGGACGGCCAGGACCTGTACGCCTACCTGGTCGACCACCTCTCCCAGGGCGGCCGCGCCGACTACGTCATCGCCGACGAGGCCCAGTTCCTGGCCCCCGCTCAGATCGACCAGCTCGCCCGCGTCGTCGACGACCTGGGCCTCGACGTCTATGCCTTCGGCATCACGACCGACTTCCGCTCCAAACTGTTCCCGGGCTCCCAGCGCCTGGTGGAACTGGCCGACCGCGTAGAGGTGTTGCAGGTCGAGGCCCTCTGCTGGTGCGGCGCCCGCGCCACGCACAACGCCCGCACCATAGGGGGCGAGATGGTCGTGGAAGGCGCTCAGGTGGTCGTGGGAGACGTCAACCAGGCGGAAGCGATCGGGTACGAGGTCCTGTGCCGTCGCCATCACCGCCGCCGGATGACCGCGGCCACGGCACGGGCGGCGGCGTTGTCCCCCGACGTGCTGCCGGTCACCACCGGCTGAGCGCCCGGCACGACGCTCACCTGCTCGCCTGTCCCGGCTCACGCATGCCCTGACCGTCTCTCGAGTCGATCTCCAGCAATGCTCGGCGGATCTTCGAGAAGCACCTCCTACGTTTGACCTGTCCCCGAAAACCCCGGGGCCGCAGTCGACACAGGAGGTTCAGACATGGACGCCGAGCAGATCACCGAGGTCGAGGTCGAGACGGACGAGCTGGCCGAGGAGTTCGGTCTCACGGTCTCGGGCGTGGCCTACTACGCCCCGGCCGTCTGATCTCCGACATCAGGCGACCTGCCCTCCTGGCGACCAGGCGGGCTCGCGATGGCCGCAAAGGGCGAACTCCCTTTGCGGCCATCACGCTTCGTGGCAAGCACCCAGCGGACCACGACAGCTGATCAACGACAGCCGATCGACGACAGAGGACCACGACGGAGGAGCCGGCGGTGGAGAAGTTTCTGCGGACCAAGGGAGACGTCGGCGACCTGCCCCCGATGCAGGAGCCGCCGAGGGGCACCTTCGCACCGGAGCCGGCCCCCCGGTCACGCGAACTCCTCGCCTCGTACTTCGATCTGGAGAGCCCCGGCGGTCCTCTGCACGCCCAGTGCACCGCCGACGTCGGCCGCCGCCTGGCACAGGACCTGCCCGTTCCCGTCCACCAGATCGCCTCGCTCGGACTGCTGAGGCAGGCGCTGAAGACCGAGGAGCCCGGCCGGCCCAACCCGGACGACCCCCGCGACCTGCCCGTACCCTTGAGGTCGGCCCGCTGGCAGAACCTGTGCGCCCTGACCGAGAACTGGTCCGGGCTGTCCACCGGCGACCGGTCCCGCCTGGTGACCGCGCTGGCCAAGCTCGGCTTCTGGAAGACCATCGCGGCCCTCGTCCCCGCCGACCCGGTCGGCCGCGATCTGGACGCCCTGCGGCTGGCCTACTTCCGGCACAACGCCGACGCACAGCTCGCCGGGGACGCCCGGAGCGCGGCCGCGGCGTTCGTGCGGGCCCGCGGTGTCATGGATGCCATCGCCCGCACCGAGGAGTTCGATCCGGCCGTACGGTACGGGGCCGCCGCCCACATGATCGTGCTGTGCGCCAAGGGCGAGAAGCAGAAGGCACTGGCCGACATGAGGTACTGGCTGGCCGCCGCCGACGAGGTGGCCGACCGGGCGGGCGTGGAGATGGAGCCGCTGCACACCTCCATCTACTGGCGCGGAGTGGCCTTCATACCGTTCTTCGAGGGCGACCACGCGGAGGTCGACCGGCAGCTGCAACTCGCTGAGAAATACGCCCTGGAGGCCGTGGCGCTCGCGGACGGGGATACCCGCCTCCTGGCGCTGGAGAACGTCCACCCGGTCCTCGAGACTTCTGGGCGGTCGGCCAAGGCCCGCGGGGACATCGAGGGCGCGGAGCGGTTCTACCGACGGATGACCGAGTGGGACCCGCTCGATCCCAAGGCGCACGTACGGCTGGCCGACTTCCTGATGGGGGAGAGCCGGATCGCCGAGGCGCGCGAGGCGTACCGCATCGCCGCCGGGCTGGGCGCGCCGTACGCCTCCTACGCCCACTGCCAGGCCGCCCGCTGCTCCCTGCGGCTGGAGCAGCCGGACCAGGCCCACGGCGCCCTGGTGGCGTCGGCCTCCCTCGACCGGCAGGCACTGTCCCCGCTGATCCTGCTGCGCGACATCTGCACCGACGGCGGGACCGGCCCGCTGCGCCAGTGGGCCGTGGACGAACTGGCCGTACGGATGCGGGCGGCCCGATGAGCCCGAACCCGCTTCTGGAGCCTCCCGCCGCCCACGGGATGCAGCCGTTCGCCGACATCCGCCCCGGGCACTATCGGCCCGCGCTGGAGCAGGCCATCGCCGAGCGCGAGGCCCGGGTCGACGCCATCGCCGCCGACCCGGCGCCGCCGGACTTCGCCAACACCGTCGAGGCGCTCGAGTTCTCCGGCACCCGGGTGCAGTACATCCACGACGCGTTCACCCACCAGGTGACCGCGGGCGGCGAGGCCGCACTGACCGACCTGGAGCAGGACATCGCCGTCCTGCTCTCCCGCCACGAAGGGCGCATCGTCCGCAACAGGCGTCTGGTCGCCCGTATCGACGCGGTGCACGCCGGGCGCGACCGGATCACCGACCCCCAGTCCCGGGCCCTGACCGTGCACTGGTGGCGCCGCATGCGGCGGGTGGGCGCCATGCTGCCCGCCGAAGCCGCCCGGGAACTCGGCGAGGTCAACCGCGAGCTCTCCCGGGAGTGTGCCGCCTACCGGCAGACCCTGATCGAGGACGCCCACCGCCAGGCCCTGGCGGTGCCCGGACCCGACGCCCTGCGCGGTCTGCCCGCCGACCGGCTCGCGGCCATGGCAGAGGAGGCCGCGCGCCGCGGCAGGGCAGCACCCTGGCACGTTCTGCCGCTCGCCTCGTCCACCAGCCAGCCGGCGCTTGTGCAGCTACGGGACCGGGACACGCGGAGAACCCTCTTCGAACGCTCGCTCGGGAGAGGGGCGGACAACGAGCAACGGGCCGCCCGGATCGCCCGGTTACGCGCCCGCCAGGCCCGCATCCTGGGCTACCCGTCGTACGCCGCATGGGCGACCGAGGATCAGACGACGGGCACCCCAAAGGCCGTGGAGGCGATGTTCCGGCGGCTGGCGGAGCCGCTCCTGCACGCGGCACACACCGAACGCCGCGCGCTGCGGGCCAGGGCCGGTCACCGGATCCGGGCCTGGGACTGGACCCACCACGCGGCAGCGGGACCCGCGGCCGACGGAGGGGAGACCGGCGCCGAAGGGCCCACCGCGGACGAACTCCGTGCCCACTTCGAACTGGACGCCGTCATCACCCGCGGCCTCTTCCACAGCGCCCGCCTCCTGTACGGCCTCGAGTTCACCGAACGCCATGACCTCACCGCCCACCACCCCGAGGCCCGCGTCTTCCAGGTCACCGACGAACACGCCGGCACGGTGGGCCTCTTCCTGATCGACGTCTTCTCCCGGCCCGGCAAACGAGGCGGCGCGTGGACGGGCATCCTGCGCCCCCAGGCACACACCACCGCGACCCGGCCCGTCGTGGTGAACACCTTCAACCTCACCCCGCCCGGCGCCGGGCGCCCCTGCCTCCTCGACATGCCCGAAGTCGTCACCCTCTTCCACGAGTTCGGACACGCCCTGCACGCACTGCTCTCCGACGTCCGCTATCCGGCGCACTCGGCCCCCGGCGTCCCCCGTGACTTCTCCGAGGCTCCCGCCCAGGTCCACGAGACCTGGGCATTCGACGAGCAACTCCTCGAGCACTACGCCCGGCACCACCGCACCGGACAGCCGCTGCCCCCGGACTGGATCAAACAGGTGAGCGAGCGCCACAGCACCGGCGGAGTGCATCTGCTGGTGGAGATCCTGGGCGCGGCCGCGGTGGACTGGTCCTGGCACACGCTTCCCGACGGACCCGACGACCAGGGCGGGAACGCGGACTGGGACGCCGCACGGATCGAGGCGCGGGGCGCCGCTCGCTGGGGGCTGGACACAGTGCCCGAGATTCCGCCGCGTTACCGCTCCGGCTACTTCGACCACGTCTTCCACGGCCCCTACGGCGCGGGCTTCTACGCCTATCTCTGGTCCGAGATCATCGCCGCGAACCTGGTCGAGGCGCTGGAGAAGCGCGGCGGCCTCACCCGCGCGAGCGGCGAGGCGCTCCGCACGATGCTCGCCGCCGGCGGATCCCGCGCCGCGATGACCCTGTTCCACGAGCTCACCGGCCTGGACCAGCCGCGCATCGAGCCGTTCCTCCGCCGCCGCGGCCTGCCGGACGTCGCACCGTCGCCACTCTCTCCGAACAGGACCTCACCATGACCACCACCGACTTCCTCGGCGGCCATCTGGCCCTCGCCGGGGACGACGACCCCGTCCTGCCCGCCTACGTGGCCAAGCTCCGCGCCTCCGTCCCGCGGGTGACCAAGCGGCTGGGGCAGCTCGCGGGCGAGCCGACCGAGGCCGAACTGACCCTGTGGGGGCAGCGGTTCGCGGCACTGGACGACGACTCCGCGCACCGGCTCCTGTCCCATCCGGTCTTCCCCTACCTGTGGCGGCAGTTGATGCTCGCGGCCCAGCGCAAGGACGCCGACTTCATCCGCGCCTGGTCCACGCATTTCGCGCGGTTCGTCGCCCTGCCCCACGCCACCGGCCCCGCCGCGGACCCCGAGGGCACCGACGTGCGGTCGCCCGCGCCCGTCACCGAGGTGCGGTTCCCCCAGGTGCGCCATCACCTGGTCTTCGACACCCCCGTGCACCGGCTGGTGATCCGCGAGGACGGCGACGGCATCGTCCGCGACGGCTCCGCCGCCGTGCCCGCCTCCTACATCCACGGTGCGGGCGATGCCCGGCTGGGGAACGCCCGGCGTGTGCGGCGACCGGTCATCGCCGGAACCGACATCGAGATCGACAACGCCGGTCCCTGGATCGCGCGCCACTTCACGTCCATGAACTCCCATGAGCCGCAGCCCGGTTACCCCCGCTCCGACCTCGCCGTACGGGAGATCGGCGAGGACGACATCACCGACATCTCCCGGGCCTTCGCCCTCATCGAGGACGTCTGGCCCGAACTCGCCACCGAGATCCGCGCCTACACCCGGGTGGTCGTCCCCTACGCCTCCGAGTTCCACTCCTCGTTCACCGAGGCGATCCTGATGGGCGCGGTGTTCCTGTCGGAGGCGGCTCAGCCGTTCAGCGCCACCCACTACACCGCCGAGCACCTGTTGCACGAGAGTTCACACCTTCGGCTGATGCTGCTCCTGGAACTGGACCCGCTGGTGACCGTCGCGGAAGGGGCGACCTTCAACTCCCCGGTGCGCAAGGACCCGCGCCCCCTGTGGGGCATGCTCATGGCCGTCCATGCCTTCGCCCGCATCACCGCGTTCCACCGCCGCGCCCACGACCGCACCGGTCGGGAGATCCACCGCGAACTGACGCGGCAGAACGCGGATCTGCTCGCCAAGGGCCTGGACGAGATCGAGGGCGAGCCCACGGCGGAGTTCACCGAGGCCGGCAAGGTGCTGTGGGCGCAGATGCGCGCGGAGACGGAACGGGTCCTGCGATGACGACGACCACCCAGGTGCGCCAGGCGGGCTTCGCGGACCTCATCGGGGACCGGACGGTCCGCGTCCTGGCACTCTGCTCGCTGATCAACTCCTGTGCCTTCTTCGGCATGATGCCCTTCCTGGCGCTCTATCTCGCCGACATCACCTCGCTGCCGCCGGCCGCGATCGGCGCCTTCACCGGCTCCATCGCCCTGGTCGGTGCGGTGGGGGCGCTGGCGGGCGGAGCCATCACCGACCGCGCCGGGGCCGGGAGTCTGCTGCGCGCAGGCCTCGTCCTCTACGCGCTGCTGGCCGCGGCCCTCGCCACCGTCACCGCGCCGGTGCTGGTGCTGCCCCTGATCGTGTGCCTGGGCGGTGCGCTGATGCTGGTCGGGCCGTCCTTGAAGAAGCTGATGAGCCTCGCCGCGGGCGAGGGCGGCGAACTGGTCTTCCGCATACGGTTCATGACCGTGTCGGCCGGCGCCGCGCTCGGCCCCCTCGCGGGTGCCGCGGCCTACAGCGTCTCCCACCGGGCGCTCTTCGCCGTCTCCGCGGCGCTGTTCGCCTGCTGCGTGCTGCTGGTCCACGCGCGACGCGACTCCCTGCGGGTGCTGGACGTCCGTGTACCGGCCGCCCGTCAGGGGCGCTGGACCTGGACGCACTCCCTGCGCGACGGGCGGTTCCGGCTGGTGCTGGTCTCGGCCGTTCTGATCACCCTGGTCTTCGCCCAGCTCGAATCGGTGATCCCCCTCTACCTCAAGGGAGAGTCCGGTGACCGCGCCCCGACGCTGTTCGCGGTGGTGTTCGCCGTGCACGCCGTCCTGGGCTTCGCCTACCAGTGGCCGGCCGCGTGGCTCGCCCGGCGCACCACGCTCCCGGCGCAGGCCGGGGTGGGCTGCACCGGCTTCGCCGTCGCCTTCCTGTGCTGGGGAACCTCCGGCGGCCGACTGTGGGTCCTGCTGGCCGGGGTGCTCGCCTGGACCGTCGGGGAGGCGCTCCTGATGCCGATGGCCGACCTCGTCACCCACCGCCTCGCGCCCGACGCGGAGAAGGGGGCGTTCTTCGGCGCGCTGGAACTCCGCTACCTGGGCTTCTTCGCCGGGCCGATCCTCGGCGGCGCCCTGCTCGACAGCGGCACCTGGCACTACTTCGGTGTGATGGCGGCACTGTCCTTCGCCGCCTGGCCGGTGCTCCGCGCCCGCTCCCTGGGTCTGGACGGCCGATGACCGCCGTCGGCCCGATCACCGACCCCGCACGTCCCGCGTCGGCGGAGACGAGCCTCAGCGAGGTACCTGTACCACCGAGAAGCGTGCCCCCTCGGGATCCGCCACCGTCGCCACGCGGCCGTGGGGGCTCTCGTGGGCCGGTTTCAGGATGTGTCCGCCGAGGCCGGTGAGGCGGGAGAGGGTCTCGTCGGTGTCGGCCACCTCGAAGTACGTCATCCAGTGCGGGCCCCGGTCGCGGGGGAGGCAGTTGCCGACGCCGTGGACTCCGGCAACCGGGTGGCCGGCGACATGGAGGGTGACGTAGTCGAGGTCGGCGGAGACCACCGGCTCCTCGTCATAGCCGAAGACCGTTTCGTAGAACTTGGTGACGCTCGCCGTCTCGAAGGTGAGCAGTTCGTGCCAGGCCGGTGTGCCGGGGACGCCCGAGATACCCGTGCCGCGGTGCGCTCCCGCCTGCCAGATGCCGAAGACCGCGCCGGAGGGGTCGGATCCGATGGCCAGCCGGCCCGCGTCCTCCGCGTCCAGCGGGCCGACCCCGACCGTGCCGCCGCACAGCCGTACCGTCTCCGCGGTCAGGTCGACGTCGTCCGAGGCGAGGTAGGGCGTCCAGGCGACCGGGAGGTGGCGGTCGGGCGGAAGCTGGCCGATTCCGGCGACCTCCTCCCCGTCCAGCAGGGCCCGGACGTAGGGGCCGAGCTGCTTGGGACCGGGTTGGAATTCCCAGCCGAACAGTTCGCCGTAGAAGTCCTGGGTCGTGGTCAGCCCGTGCACCATCAGGCTCACCCAGCAGGGCGTGCCGGGGGTGTGCGTCTCGCCGGTCATCGTCACTCTCTCCTCGACCCCTCGCGGCGGCCGCGTCGCCGCCGCTCTCCGGAACCCGGTGCCGATGCTCGCACCACCCGTGGCACGGCGCGCTCCGGGCGCGCCGCCGCTCCGTGGCCCGTGTCCGCGGAATGCCCGGTGTGCGGCTTCCCGTCCGCTTCTGCGCGATTGTCCACAGGTGTCGATCGGCTGTACAGCATGTGCCCGATCCCGTACGCCTCGTGATCGGGCCTGCCCGGCGGAGCAGAGTAGCCGGACATGGGCGATGCGGCCACCCCGTACGCGAGGATGGTGGCCATGAACGCCATCATCTCCGCATCCGAACTCGTGAGCGAACTCGCGGGCGAGAACCCGCCGGTACTGCTCGACGTCCGCTGGCAGTTGAGCGTGGCCAAGGCGGCCGGGGGACCCCCCTTCGACGGCCGGGCCGAGTACGCGGCCGGGCACATCCCGGGCGCCGTCTTCGTCGACCTGGACAGGGAACTTGCGTCCGCCGCCGGTCCGCGCGGCCGGCATCCCCTGCCCGATGTCGCGGAGTTCGGCGCCGCGATGCGCCGGGCGGGTGTGTCGGCCTCCGTGCCGGTGGTCGTGTACGACGGGGGACAGGGCTGGGCGGCCGCCCGCGCGTGGTGGCTGCTGCGCTGGACGGGTCACCCGGACGTGCGGGTCCTCGACGGCGGGTTGCCGACGTGGGAGGGGCCCCTCCAGTCGTCGGTGCCCGGTCCCGCTCTCGCCGAGGGCGACTTCCGGCCGATGCCGGGACCGGCGGGGCTGCTCGACGCGGACGCGGCGGCGGCGCTGGCGCGGTCCGGAGTGCTGTTCGACGCGCGGGCGGGGGAGCGGTACCGGGGTGAGGTCGAGCCGATCGACCGGGTCGGCGGGCACATCCCGGGCGCCGTGTCCGCGCCGACGAACGAGAACGTGGGGCCGGACGGGCGTTTCCTGCCCGCGGAGGAGCTGGGCGCGCGCTTCAAGGCCCTCGGGGCGGGCGACGGCTCCGAGGTCGGGGTGTACTGCGGTTCGGGCGTCTCCGGGGCGCACGAGGTGCTGGCCCTGGCGGTCGCCGGGATTCCGGCGGCTCTGTACGTGGGGTCCTGGTCGGAGTGGTCGTCGGACCCGTCCCGGCCGGTCGCCGTGGGTCCCGACCCTCAGTGACCCGGCGCGAGGGCTGAGCGGGGGGCGGCTCGACGCGGCGCTGACGGGCTGTCCCCCTCTTCAGCCGCCCGGCCGTACTCGTGTCGCACAAGCCGGAGGGCCCGCTGCCGACCGGCGCGGGCCCTCATCCTCGTACGGCCGTCTCCACAGCCGTACGACCGGCTACTCCTGCTTCTTGCGGCGCGTGCCGAACACGATCTCGTCCCAGCTCGGGACCGCCGCGCGGCGTCCGGGGCGGACGCCGTCGGCCTCAGCCTGGCGGTCGGTGGAGCCGGTGAGGCGGTCGCGGTGGCTGCCGACCGAACGGGGCATGAGGACGTCCGCGTAGGCCGAACCGGCCGAGGCCGCCGGGGCCGGGGGTTCCTCCACCTCGGGTTCGGCGGGAGGCTCCTCCATGGGCGGGGCGGGCTCCGGGGGGCGCTCCGGGACCACCAGGTCGCCCCGGAAGCTCGGCACCGCCTCCAGCAGGCTGGTCAGCGAGTCCCGCTCGGCCGTGGCCTCCTCGACCGGATCGGTCGACGGCACGGGCAGGCTCGGCCCCCGTTCGAGGGCGCGGTCCAGCGGACGGTCGCGCGGCAGCCGAGCGATCCGCGGGACGAACGGAAAGCTGGGCTCCGGCACGGCGAGGTCGTCGGACTCGCCGATCAGCGAGCGTGCCTCCTCGTCGACGGCCTGGACGAGCCGCCGGGGCGGGTCGTACGTCCAGCTCGCCGAGTGCGGTTCGCCCGCGACCCGGTAGACCAGCAGGACTTCCCAGGTGCCGTCGTCGCGGCGCCACGAGTCCCACTGGACGGTGTCCTTCTCGACGCCGCGCAGCAGCAGGCGCTCCTGGACGGCCTCGCCGAGCTGGGGGCCCGCGTTCTCGCCGGGGCGGCGGACGGGTGTCTTGCGTGCCCGCTCGGCCATGAACGCGCGCTCCGCGAGCACAGGGCCCTCGAAGCGGCGTACGCGGTCCACGGGGATGCCGGCCATCTGCGCGACCTCTTCGGCCGTCGCACCGGCGCGTATACGTGCCTGAATGTCACGGGGGCGGAGATGGCTCTCCACCTCGATCTCGATCTGGCCGAGGCGGGGACGGTCGCCGCGTACCGCGGCGCGCAGACGCTCGTCAATCGGAAGCGTGTACTCCGTGCTGTCCGCAGCCTTCAGCACCAGCCGTGTGCCGTCATTCGAGACGGCCACGACACGCAGTTCGGGCATGGGGACCTCCCGGGTGGTGCCTGCCGACGTCACGTGCGTCGCTGCTTCCGCTAGTCGAGTGTGGCCTGCCCGGGTGCAGCCTGCCACAACCTTGCCGAGTTGCCCGGCGTGTCGGGCACGAGCCCTGGAACGCCGTTATGGCACGGTTACCTATTCGCAACGCTAAGTGACCAAATCCGTCACCCTGTGCAACTAGCCCCCTCCTGGCGGTCCTTGGAGCCATGGACGCCCTGGCGGGAGACCGGATCCAGGGCTCGCAACAGTACTCCATTTGGACCACGTGCGTGGATTGGCGCGCCGCCCGACTTCTGGCAACAGACCGGACTTGACGGCCTCCCGCGCGAATTCAGGGATCTTGAACGTGGCGCACTTCACGGAATCACCCGAAACGGAACTCGAAGTCCGGTGACGGCACGCCCACTTCGCCCGCCCCGGAGACCCCGTCCGCCACGCCCACCGAGCGCTACGGGCCCAACACCCTCCGCAAGTAGTCGTTCTGGAACCGACGTTCAGGATCGAGCCGATCCCGCAGCGCGGTGAACTCGCCGAAGCGGGGATAGACCCCGGCGAAGTACTCGGCGTCGCGCGTGTGCACCTTGCCCCAGTGCGGACGCCCCTCGTGCACCGTGAAGATGCGCTCGGCGGCGGTGAAGTACGCCTGGTAGGGCGTGCCCTTGACCATGTGCACCGCGATGTAGGCGCTGTCGCGGCCCGACGCCGTGGACAAGGTGATGTCGTCGGCCGGCGCCGTGCGCACCTCGACCGGGAAGCTGACCTTGAGGCCGGAACGCTCGACCATGGTCCTCAGCTCGCGCAGCGTCTCGGCGACGGCCGCGCGCGGGACGGCGTACTCCATCTCCACGAAGCGCACCCGGCGCGGCGATGTGAAGACCTTGTACGGGATGTCCGTGTAGGTCCGCGCGGACAGGGCCTTGCTGGAGATCCGGGCGATCGCCGGGATCGTCCCGGGCGCCGCGCGGCCGACCCACTGGGCGACCTGGAAGACGCCGTTGGAGAGGAACTCGTCCTCGATCCAGCCCTGGATCTGCGGCACCGGCTTCTCCGGGCCCGCGCTGCGGTTGTTGCGCTTGGTGTTGGTGCTGCCGGTGTGCGGGAACCAGTAGAACTCGAAGTGCTCGTTCTCGGCCCACAGTTCGTCGAACTCGGCGAGCACCCTGTCGAAGGGCATCGGCTCCTCGCGGGCCGTCAGCAGGAAGATCGGCTCCACCGCGAAGGTGATCGCGGTGACGATGCCGAGGGCGCCGAGGCCTATCCGGGCGGCCGCGAAGACCTCGGGGTTCTCCTTCTCGGAACAGCTGAGCACCGAACCGTCGGCCGTGACCAGCTCCAGGCCCTTGATCTGGGCGGCGATCGAACCGGACTCACGGCCGGTGCCGTGCGTGCCGGTGCTGGTGGCGCCGGAGACGGTCTGCTCCATGATGTCGCCCATGTTCGTGAGCGACAGGCCCTCCCGCGCGAGAGCGATGTTGAGCCTCTTGAGCGGGGTCCCGGCCTCCACGGTGACTGTCCCGGCCTCACGATCGATGTCGCGGATACCGGTCAGCAGCTGAGGACGGATCAACACACCGTCGGTGGCGGCGATCGAGGTGAAGGAGTGCCCGGTGCCGACGGCCTTCACCTTCAGGCCGTCCGCGGCCGCTTTCCGTACGGCGTCCGCGAGCTCCTCGACCGAGGCGGGAGTGACCTCCCGCGCGGGACGGGCGGCGACGTTCCCACCCCAGTTACGCCACGTGCCGTTCCTGCCGCTCGCTGTGCTGCTCAACGGTGCCTCCCCGACCCGGAGCCGGCCCCTTGAGCCGGCGGTACCCCAGAAAACCGACCGCGACCGCGACGGCCCCGGACACCGCCGGGACCCCGTACCCGGCGCGCGCTCCGGCCGCGTCGATGACCCAGCCGGCCGCGGAGGAGCCGAGTGCGACTCCGACCGCGAGCCCGGTACTGATCCAGGTCATGCCCTCGGTCAGCTGCGCGCGTGGTACGTGCTGCTCGATGAGGGACATCGTGGTGATCATCGTGGGAGCGATGGCCAGGCCCGCCAGGAACAGCGCCACGGCCAGAAACGGCAAGTTTCCGACCAGTAGGAGGGGGATCATACTCACGGCCATCGCGCATATGCCCAGCAGCCAGCGAGGTTCGGGCGCCCCCTTGAAGCGCAGCAGCCCGAAGACGAGGCCGGCCGCGCAGGAGCCCGCCGCGTACAGGGCGAGCACGATGCTGGCGGCGCCCTTGTGGCCCTGCTCGTCGGCGAAGGCCACGGTGACCACGTCGACGGCACCGAAGATGGCCCCGGTCGCCACGAAGGTGGCCACCAGGACCTGGAGCCCGGCGGAGCGCAGGGCGCTGCCGCCGTCGCCGTGCTTCTCGCGCGGGTGCGGCGCGGGCTCGGTGGCGCGCTGAGCGGTGAGCCAGAAGACGCCGACCGCCAGGAAGCAGGCGGCGAGCAGCGGCCCCGCCTCCGGGAACCAGGCCGTGGACAGCCCGATCGAGATGATCGGCCCGAAGATGAAGCAGACCTCGTCGATCACCGACTCGAACGAGTAGGCGGTGTGCAGCTGCGGCGTCCCGCCGTACAGCGCGGCCCACCGCGCGCGGATCATCGCGCCGATGCTCGGCACGCATCCGATGCCCGCGCTGAACACGTACAGCGTCCAGTCGGGCCACCGGTAGTGCGCGGCGAACAGCAGCCCGGCCGCCGAGACGAGTGCGATCAGCGTCGCCGGTCGCAGCACCCGCCGCTGTCCGTGCTGATCCACCAGCCGCGAGACCTGGGGGCCCGCCACCGCCGCGGCCAGCGCCATGGTGGCCGACAGCGCGCCGGCGAGCCCGTACCGCCCGGTGAGCTGGGAGACCATGGTCACCACGCCGATGCCCATCATCGACAACGGCATCCGGCCGACGAACCCCGCGGCGGAGAAGCCCTTGCTGCCGGGGGCGGCGAACAGGGCGAGGTAGGGGCTCGGCACGAGGGTCTCCGGTCGGACGGGATCGGCGGTGGATGCCGACAGTCCAGTAAGGCGTGAAGGCGGCGGATACAGCTTACGAGTCAGGTGACCCTCATGCACCTGGCGGGCGGGTCGTCCCGGAACTCCGTCCGTCACCCCCCGCCGTTTCCCGGCTGTCAGTACCGGATGACAGGATCGACCCATGCGAGACGCGCTCGATGCCACCCCCTACGACGCCCTGCTCCTGCTCTCGTTCGGCGGCCCGGAGGGCCCGGACGACGTCGTCCCGTTCCTGGAGAACGTGACGCGAGGGCGCGGCATCCCCAAGGAACGCCTGAAGGAAGTCGGACAGCACTACTTCCTGTTCGGCGGGGTCAGCCCCATCAACGACCAGAACCGCGCCCTGCTGGACGCCCTGCGCAAGGACTTCGCCGAGCACGGCCTGGGCCTGCCGATCTACTGGGGCAACCGCAACTGGGCCCCGTATCTGACAGACACCCTGCGCGAGATGGTCGCCGACGGCCACCGCCGCATCCTGGTCCTCGCCACGAGCGCGTACGCCTCGTACTCGGGCTGCCGCCAGTACCGGGAGAACCTCGCCGACTCGCTGGCGGCGCTGGAGGCCGAGGGCGTCGAGCTCCCCCGGATCGACAAGCTGCGGCACTACTTCAACCACGAGGGCTTCCTGGAGCCCATGATCGAGGGCGTCCTGCGGTCCCTCGCCGACCTCCCCGCGGACGTCCGGGACGGCGCGCACCTCGCCTTCTCGACCCACTCCATCCCGAACGCGTCGGCGGACACCTCCGGCCCGGTCGAGGGCCATGGCGACGGCGGCGCGTACGTGGAGCAGCACCTGGAGGTCTCGCGGCTGATCGCCGAGGCGGTCCGCGAGCGCACCGGCGTGGACCATCCCTGGCAGCTCGTCTACCAGTCCCGCTCGGGCGCCCCGCACATCCCGTGGCTGGAGCCGGACATCTGCGACCACCTGGAGGAGCGCCACGCGTCCGGCGCCCCCGCGGTGGTGATCGCCCCCATCGGCTTCGTCTCCGACCACATGGAGGTCCTGTACGACCTCGACACGGAGGCCAAGGCCAAGGCGGAGGAGCTGGGGCTGCCGATGCGCCGCTCGGCCACGGTCGGCGCCGACCCGCGGTTCGCCGCCGCGATCCGCGACCTGGTCCTGGAGCGATCCGCGGTCGAGCGCGGCCAGGCCGTTACGCCCTGCGCCCTCGGCGCACTCGGCGCGAGCCACAACCTCTGCCCGGTCGGCTGCTGCCCGTCCCGTGCCCCCCACCCCGCCGCGGCGGGCGCCGACAGCCCCTACGCGTGAGGAACCCCGTGACCGCCCCTCTGCACACGGAACTGCTTCAGCTCGCCCAGGAGGCCGCCCGCAAGGCCGGTGCCCTCCTCAGGGACGGCCGCCCGGCCGATCTGGCGGTGGCCGCCACCAAGTCGAGCCCCATCGACGTGGTCACCGAGATGGACATCGCGGCGGAGAAACTGATCACGGACCTGATCGCCTCCCACCGCCCCGACGACGGCTTCCTCGGCGAGGAGGGCGCCTCCAGCGAGGGCACCAGCGGCATCCGCTGGGTGATCGACCCGCTCGACGGCACGGTCAACTACCTGTACGGCCTGCCCACTTGGGCCGTCTCCATCGCGGCCGAGCAGGACGGCGAGACGGTCGTCGGAGTGGTGGCGGCCCCGATGCGCGGCGAGACGTACCACGCGGTGAAGGGTGAGGGCGCCTGGGCCACGGGCGCGTGGGAGGGCGAACGCAGGCTGGCCTGCCGCCCGGCACCGCCCCTGGACCAGGCGCTGGTCTCGACGGGCTTCAACTACGTCCTGGAGGTCCGGGCCCATCAGGCCGAGGTCGCCCAGCAGCTGATCCCGCTGCTCCGGGACATCCGCCGCAGCGGATCGGCGGCGGTGGACCTGTGCGACGTGGCCGCGGGCCGCCTCGACGGCTACTACGAACGCGGCCTCAACCCCTGGGACCTCGCTGCGGGCGACCTGATCGCCCGGGAGGCGGGCGCCCTGACCGGTGGACGCCCCGGAGAGCGCCCCGCACGGGATCTGGCGATCGCCGGCACCCCGGGCGTCTTCGAGCCCCTCCAGCGGCTCCTGGAGGACTTCGGCGCCTGGCACGACTGACGGGCACCGACGGAACGCACGCCAATGGGCCCCGGTGCTGGATTCACCGGGGCCCACGGTCGTGCTCAAAGCCGATCAGACGCTAGGCGCTGACCTCCACACCATGTTCGGCGGCGAGGCGGCGCAGGTCTTCGAGCTCGCCCTGCTCCACCTCGACGAGGAAGTCGTCGCCCTCGTTGCGAGCCCGCGTCAGGTCGGTCTCGGTCGCCCTTATGCGCTGCAGAAGTCCTGCGGTGAATGCGTCCATGCTGCGCCCCCTCGTCCTGGGTCGTGGGTCGGTGGCACGGGGGTGTGCCGTTAGGAAGGGGCGATCACGCCTCCAGCAGATGCCCAGCGCTGCCCTGCTGGGCGGCGGCGGCGCCGGACACCCACGCCCGCTCTGCGGAAAGCGGATTGCGGTGCACCGCATGGTGCTGCGGCACATGCAGAGCGTGATCGCGGGGTGTAAATCCGTCCTCCCCGCGCTCTCTTCCACGGAAACCTCAACCCGACGAGAAAATCTCGCATTCCCCGGCTTCACACCTGACCTTCACCCGGGCCCAACCTGGCCTTCAGACGGCCCTTCCCCGTCTTACAGCCGACTTATGGCCGAAAAGGGCAGGATGGAGGTCAACACACTCACCAAGGCCCCTGCCCGCGTGCCCTTGCAGCGCTACGCGGGTGGACACAGGAAGGACAAGCGACGTGCGCGTACTCGTCGTCGAGGACGAGCAACTGCTCGCCGATGCGGTGGCCACCGGACTGCGCCGGGAGGCCATGGCCGTCGACGTCGTGTACGACGGTGCGGCCGCCCTGGAGCGCATCGGCGTCAACGACTACGACGTGGTCGTCCTCGACCGTGACCTCCCGCTGGTGCACGGCGACGACGTCTGCCGCAAGATCGTCGAGCTCGGCATGCCCACGCGCGTGCTGATGCTCACGGCGTCCGGCGACGTCAGCGACCGTGTCGAGGGCCTGGAGATCGGCGCCGACGACTACCTGCCCAAGCCCTTCGCGTTCAGCGAGCTGACGGCACGCGTGCGTGCCCTCGGCCGCCGCACCAGCATGCCGCTGCCGCCCGTCCTGGAGCGCGCCGGCATCAAGCTCGACCCGAACCGCCGCGAGGTCTTCCGGGACGGCAAGGAGGTGCAGCTCGCGCCCAAGGAGTTCGCCGTCCTGGAGGTGCTGATGCGCTCAGAGGGCGCGGTCGTCTCCGCGGAGCAGCTCCTGGAGAAGGCCTGGGACGAGAACACCGACCCGTTCACGAACGTCGTCCGGGTCACCGTCATGACCCTGCGCCGCAAGCTGGGCGAGCCGCCGGTCATCGTCACCGTGCCCGGCTCCGGCTACCGGATCTGATCCGCCGTGGCCGCCGCACCCGCGCCTCCCGGGGCGCCTCCGAAGCCCACCTGGGACCCGCGGCGGGTCGAACCGCCGTTCCCCTGGCTGCGCCCGACCATCCGCATACGGCTCACGCTGTTGTACGGCGGCATGTTCCTGATCGCCGGCATCCTGCTGCTGTCGATCATCTACCTGCTGGCCGCGCAGGCCATCAGCACGGGCAATCAGCCGCCGTTCAAGATCGTGACCGCTACCAACGACGTCAGGGTCTCCAGCTCCGACTGCCCTGCGGTCAACAACGCCACCGGCCTGACGCTCACCCAGTTCAACTCCGCGATCAGCGACTGCATCGACCACCAGCGCCAGATTGCCCTCGACAACCTCCTCAGCCGCTCCCTCCTCGCCCTCCTCGGCCTCGCGATCATCGCCTTCGCGTTCGGTTACGCCATGGCCGGCCGGGTCCTGTCACCGCTGGGCCGGATCACCCGGACCGCACGCGCGGTGGCCGGCTCGGACCTGGCCCGGCGGATCGAGCTGGACGGCCCGGACGACGAGCTCAAGGAGCTGGCCGACACCTTCGACGACATGCTGGAGCGCCTGGAGCGGGCCTTCACGGCCCAGCAGAGGTTCGTCGGCAACGCCTCGCACGAGCTGAGGACACCCCTCGCGATCAACCGCACCCTGCTCGAGGTGCATCTCTCCGACCCGGGCGCGCCCATGGAGCTCCAGCAGCTCGGCAAGACGCTGCTGGCCACCAACGAGCGCAGTGAGCAGCTCGTGGAGGGCCTGCTGCTGCTCGCCCGCAGCGACAACCAGATCATCGAACGCAAGCCCGTGGACCTCGCCGAGGTCGCCGAGCAGGCCGTCGACCAGGTGCACGGGGAGGCCGAGGCGAAGGGCGTCGTGATCCGCGGCGAGCGGCAGTCCGCGGTCGTCCAGGGCAACGGCGTGCTACTGGAGCGGATCGCGCTGAACCTCGTGCAGAACGCCGTGCGGTACAACGTGCAGAAGGACGGCTGGGTCGAGGTCACCACCGAGGTCCTGCACGGCCAGGCGGTTCTGGTCGTGTCGAACACGGGCCCGGTCGTTCCGGCGTACGAGATCGACAACCTCTTCGAGCCGTTCAAGCGGCTCCGGGGTGCTGATCGCACCGGCAGCGACAAGGGTGTCGGTCTCGGACTGTCCATCGTCCGCTCGGTTGCCCGGGCGCACGGCGGGCACATCTACGCACAGCCGCGAGAGGGGGGAGGCCTCGTGATGCGGGTCACCCTGCCGATCTGAGATCATGTCGCCGACACACGGGGATGTTCGCTTTGCGCGGAATTTTCTGGGCACTCGTCGAGCCGTCCCGTGTGTGATCGATCACAAGGGCGAATTTCCGGCCATCTACTGTCAGTGATCAGGAATGCTGTCGGAAAGCCGGGAAAGTCCGGGTTTTCGAGGGGCTTGATCACGGGAAGTACACGGGAGACGCCTTTGAAGTGCGGCATTCGGACCGTGTACGGTCCCCATCGCCATCCCAGCCGATCACTCATGAGGAGTCCGGTTGGGTGTCGATTGAGTAACAGACCTTGATGTGAGGCAAAATCTCCGCCTCGGGTCGGGCACAAGTCCGGCCTCTCACGCGTTACGTGCGCTGGAGACACCGCAGACACCCAGAGGGGGAGAGCGACATGGCAACGGATTACGACACCCCACGCAAGACCGACGACGACGTCGATTCGGACAGCCTTGAAGAACTGAAGGCTCGCCGGAACGACAAGTCGACCTCCGCAGTGGATGTCGACGAGTTCGAAGCCGCCGAAGGCCTCGAACTGCCCGGCGCGGACCTCTCGAACGAAGAGCTGGCCGTCCGGGTACTGCCCAAGCAGCAGGACGAGTTCACTTGCATGAGCTGCTTCCTGGTGCACCACCGCAGCCAGCTGGCCCGAGAGAAGAACGGTCAGCCGATCTGCCGCGACTGCGACTGAGGGCGGGTCGGCCGTGACTGGCTCGACCCCTCCTTGGAAGCGCCGCTCCCCCCTGCCGGGAGCGGACCAAGGGCCGTCCGACGGCCCTCACGGTGCGCGTGACGACGAGCGGGGCTCATCAGGTACGGGAGCCTCGCTCGAACCCGCGGCCGGCCGGGGTGACTTCCCGGCGTCCGCGGACCATCCCGCGCCCGTCGCCAGGCGACGGGTCGCGGTGATGCGCGACAAGGTCGGGGAAGGCGTCCGCAGAAGCGGCAGCCGCGCCAGGGCGGGCTTGGCGTACCTCGCCGACCGGATCATCGACAACGCCCCGCGGATCCCCGTACGCGACCTCCAGACGCTCCGCAGGCAGTTTCCCGGCCTCGGGCCCGAGCAGATCGCCGACAAGCTCGTGGCGGGCGCCGCGAACGCCTCCTCGACCGTCGGAGCCGGGATCGGCGCGGCGGCGATGCTGCCTGTCCCGCCGGCCATGCCGACGGAGCTGGCCGCGGAGATCACCGGGGTCGCGGCGATCGAGCTGAAGCTGATCGCCGAGCTCCACGAGGTCTACGGCGTGCGGCCGCCGGGTGGTCTCAAGGACCGCAGCACCGCGTATCTGAACTCCTGGTCGGGGGAGCGCGGCATCGACGTGACCAAGCCGTCGACGATCAACTCCGCTCTCAGCGGCCCGATGAAGCAGCAGCTGCGGCAGCAGATCATGAAGCGGATGGTCCGGAACCTGCCGAACCTGATGCCGTTCATGGTCGGCGCGGCCGTGGGCGCGGTCATGAACCGCAGAGACACCAAGAAGCTCGCGGCACGCATCCGCGCGGACCTGCGCAAGTTCCAGGTGCCCTGGGACACGCTCGACGCGCTCCCGCCGCTGGAGGCGCCGGCGCACCCCCTGGAGATCGGGGACATCGCGAAGGAGCTCGGGCGGGGACACGGGGAGGGCGGCGGAACCCGGTAAGAGTTCCGTGAGATTCCGGGCCCGTCGGAAAGCGGGTCCGCGCGGAGTGAAGCCTCGCGCGAACGTTCTAGGCGGCGTCCCGCGCCTGCTTGATCGCCTCCGCCAGCCGCTCCGGCTCCCGCGTCGACAGATACAGGTACGGCGTCGGGTCCTCGGGGTCCGTGACCTCCACGCGCAGCGCCGTCGGGATGTAGGCGCGCAGCAGCAGGAAGGCGCGGGTGTCGGCCTTGTAGGTGCGCCAGGCGCGCGCCTCCTCCGCGTCCAGTACCTCCGCCGCACCCAGCGCCGTGACCGGGATCTTCGCCTCGCCGGCGATCAGCGAGCCGCCGACCACGCGGATACGGAGCGAGCCGTACGAGCTGGCGGCGACGGCCGCGACCGCGGTGCCGCCGACCAGGCCGCCGAGCAGCGGCAGTGTGCCGAACGGCAGCAGGATCAGAGCGAAGGAGACCCCCACCAGGAACGAGATGAGCCACCACGAGCGGGGGGCGGTGAGGCGTTCTTCGTAGGGGGCGGCGGAAAGCTGCATGAAGCCAAGCTTGGCACGGTGTGAGAACCAGGCCGCTGTCAGGGGGAGCCAGTGCGAAGCGCTGTCAGGCAGGGTGGCGGTGGGAGGCGGGCGGGCGGGTAAGGTCTGCGGCTGTGAGTGGTAGTTCCGCAGCTCTTCAGCCTCCCGCCGACGCCGTGCAGCCGGTGCGTCACCCCGACGCGCCCGCACCTGGCGAGCTCCTCGGCGCGCACTACGGCCAGTGCTTCGGCTGCGGCGGCGAGCAGGCCCACGGACTGCACCTGGAGGCCCGGGCCGGCGAAGGGGTCTCGGTCACCGCCGAGTTCACCGTGCGGTCCGCCCACCAGGGCGCACCGGGCCTCGCGCACGGCGGCGTGCTCGCGACCGCCCTCGACGAGACCCTCGGCTCGCTGAACTGGCTGCTGCGGACGATCGCGGTGACCGGACGCCTGGAGACCGACTTCGCGCGGCCCGTCCCGGTGGGCACGGTGCTCCATCTGGAGGCCGAGGTGACGGCCGTCGCGGGACGGAAGATCTACTCGACCGCCACCGGACGGATCGGCGGCCCCGACGGGCCCGTCGCCGTCCGTGCCGAGGCGCTCTTCATCGAGGTGAAGGTCGACCACTTCATCGACAACGGCCGCCCGGAGGAGATCCGGGCCGCCATGGACGACCCGGACCAGGTCCGGCGTGCCCGTGCCTTCGAGGTGAACCCGTGAGCCGTGAACCCCTGAGCGTGCTGATCCGGCGCGTCGACCCCGACGTACCGCTTCCGTCGTACGCGCACCCCGGTGACGCGGGGGCCGATCTGCGCACCACCGAGAGCTGTGAACTGAAGCCGGGCGAGCGGGCCGTGCTGCCCACCGGGGTGTCTGTGGCGCTCCCGGCGGGCTACGCGGCCTTCGTGCACCCCCGATCCGGCCTCGCCGCCCGCTGCGGTGTCGCTCTCGTGAATGCCCCGGGGACGGTTGATGCCGGGTACCGTGGGGAGATCAAGGTGATCGTGGTGAATCTCGACCCGCGCGAGGTGGTGCGGTTCGAGCGCTTCGACCGGATCGCCCAACTGGTCGTCCAGCAGGTCGAACGGGTCCGCTTCCAGGAGGTCGCGGAACTTCCCGACTCGGCGCGGGCCGAAGGGGGCTTCGGGTCCACCGGAGGCCACGCCGCGGTGGCCGGGGTGAGCAGCACAAGCGGTCAGGCCGCCGACGGCGGCACAACGGGTGGGAATCGATACGCTTCGGTCGTATCCGACCGGGAAGGACAGTGACGTGTTCGGACGTCGCAAGAAGAAGGGTGCCGCCGAGGACGCGGCCGGCGAGGCCGAGCAGGTCGTCGACAGTGTCGACACTGAGGCGGACGACGAGGACGGCGCGCGCGAGCGCGTGAGGCTCGAGCCCGAGCCGCGGCCCGACGGGCCCTGGGACGACACCGAGGTGCGCGAGCCCGGCGAGGGCCGCGTGGACCTGGGCGGGCTCTTCGTGCCCGGCGTCGACGGCATGGAGCTGCGGGTCGAGGTCGCGGGTGACGCGATCGTCGCGGCGACCGTCGTGCTGCGCGACAGCGCCGTCCAGCTGCAGGCCTTCGCCGCTCCCAAGCGCGAGGGCATCTGGGGCGAGGTGCGCGAGGAGATCGCCACCGGCATCACCCAGCAGGGCGGCATCGTCGACGAGGTCGAGGGCCCGCTGGGCTGGGAGCTGAGGGCCCAGGTACCGGTGCAGTTGCCGGACGGCACGGGCGGTTTCCAGGTCGTGCGGTTCGTCGGCGTGGACGGTCCGCGCTGGTTCCTGCGCGGTGTGATCTCGGGCCAGGGCGCGGTGCAGCCGCAGGCCGCGGGTCTGCTCGAGCAGATCTTCCGGGACACGGTCGTGGTCCGCGGCGAGGGCCCGATGGCCCCGCGCGACCCGATCGTCCTCAAGCTGCCGAACGACGCCCAGATGGTCCCCGAGGGTGTCCAGCAGCAGGAACAGGAGGGCTCCCGCTTCTCCGGCGGCATGGGCCAGCTCCAGCGCGGGCCGGAGATCACCGAGGTCCGCTGAGCGTCGTAGAACCACGAGGGCCGCACCCCCCACCGGGGGTGCGGCCCTTTCTCGTGCGTGGACCCTTGACGGCGCATTGGTCTGTACCTACCGTCTCCGGCCAACGCGTCTGTTCATAAAGGCGCTTCGCGTTCATATACGAGAACGGAAGGCCCTCCACGTATGCGCAGAACCGCTCTCCTCGCCGCCGTCGCCGCGCTCGTCGCCGGTGCCCTCGCCTGGCCCGCCGACGCCGCTCCCACCACCTTCGCCCATCCCGGAGTCACCGTCTCCAAGGGGCAGTTGGACTTCGCCCGATCCAAGGTCAACGCCGGCGCCCAGCCCTGGAAGGGCGCCTACGACCAGATGATGGCGAGCAGGTACGCCGATCTGAACCGCACGCCCAAGCCCCGCGCGGTCGTCGAGTGCGGCTCCTACTCGAACCCTAACTACGGCTGCACCGACGAGCGCGAGGACGCCATAGCCGCGTACACGCAGGCGCTCGCCTGGTACATCACCCGTGACGAGCGCTACGCGAAGAAGTCGATCCAGCTGATGGACGCCTGGTCGGCGGTGATCACGGACCACACCAACAGCAACGCGCCCCTCCAGACCGGCTGGGCCGGCTCCTCCTGGCCGAAGGCGGCCGAGATCATCAAGCACACGTACACGGGCGGCTGGGCCAACTCCGGGCGTTTCGCGACCATGCTCCGCGACGTCTACCTCCCGGAGATCATCAACGGCTCGAACTCCAACGGCAATTGGGAGCTGTCGATGATGGAGGCCGCCGTCGGCATCTCCGTCTTCCTGGAGGACCGGACCTCGTACGACAAGGCCGTGGTGAAGTTCCGCACCCGTACCGCCGCCTACGTCTATCTCGCCTCCGACGGCGATCTGCCGAAGACCGTGCCGAGCCAGAACCTCGACACCCGGGACAAGGTCGTCAGGTACTGGCAGGGGCAGTCCACCTTCGTCACCGGCCTCACCCAGGAGACCTGCCGCGACTTCACGCACACCGGGTACGGCATCTCCGCGATCTCGCACATCGCCGAGACCAGCCGCACCCAGGGGCAGGATCTGTACGGCACCGACGTGGGTGAGCGGCTGCGGCAGGCGCTCGGGTTCCAGGCCAAGTACGAGCTGGGTACGGCCGTGCCGAGCCGGCTGTGCGGTGGGTCGCTGCATCTGGGCCTCGGGCCGGTCACCGAGGTCGGCTACAACGCACTGCACAACAGGATTGGCATGGGCATGGCTAATACGCAGACGCTGACCGAACGGAACCGCCCGGCCGGCAGCAACAACCTGTTCGTGGCCTGGGAGACCCTCACCCACGGGGACAACCTGAGCTGAAACCGTTGATCGGCCGGGCGTCCGGTGGGGATACTGGCGCCCGGTCGAAGGCGTCACGGGGGAGCGGCAGATGAGCCAGGTGGTCACCGAGACCATGGTGCGGGTCGAGAACGTCCACAAGTCCTTCGGGCGCGGAGCCGGCGTCGTCCACGCCCTGCGCGGGGTCTCCCTGGAGGTGCCGCGCGGTGAACTCGTCGCCCTGAAGGGACGGTCGGGGTCCGGGAAGACCACGCTCCTCAACATCGTCGGCGGACTCGACACCCCGGACGAGGGGCGCGTCGAGGTCGACGGCCGCGACCTCGCCGGGCTCGACGAGGACGGGCTGCTCGCCCTGCGCCGCGACAGCATCGGCTTCGTCTTCCAGTCCTTCGGGCTCATTCCGATCCTCACCGCCGCCGAGAACGTCGGCGTCCCGATGCGGCTGCGCCGGGCCGAGGCACGCGCGCGTGAGGAGCGCGTCGAGCTGCTGCTGTCCCTGGTGGGCCTCGCCGACCACGCGGCACAGCGGCCCACCGAGCTCTCCGGCGGCCAGCAGCAGCGCGTCGCCATCGCCCGCGCCCTCGCCAACAGCCCCTCGCTGCTGATCGCCGACGAGCCGACCGGTCAGCTCGACGCGGAGACCGGGCACGCCGTGATGGAGCTGCTGCGGGCCGTCGTACGCAGCGAGAACGTCACCGCGCTGGTCGCCACGCACGACGCGACCCTGCTGGATCTCGCCGACCGGGTGCTGGAGCTGGGCGACGGGGAGATCGTCGAGGTCTAGACGGGGAGACCGCGGAGGGCCGGCCGTCGCGGGTGTGCCGTCAGGGTTGCGTCAAAGACGGCTGCGGCGGCGCCCCTCCGCTCCATTTGCCGCGACTGCTGGTCGTAGGGTCGACGCTGCGCAGGCAGTGATGACCGAAAGACAATGGGACCCATGGGACGCGGCAGGCTTCGGATCTACCTCGGTGCGGCACCGGGCGTCGGCAAGACGTACGCGATGCTGTCCGAGGGGCACCGCAGGATGGAGCGGGGCACCGACTGCGTGGTGGCGTTCGTCGAGCACCACGGCCGACCGCGCACCGAGGTGATGCTGCACGGTCTGGAGCAGATCCCGCGCCGGGAGTCGGCCTACCGGGGGAGCGCCTTCACCGAGATGGACGTGGACGCCGTACTGCGCCGCGCCCCCGCCGTCGCCCTGGTGGACGAACTCGCCCACACCAACGTCCCCGGCTCCCGCAACGCCAAGCGGTGGCAGGACGTGGAGGAACTCCTCGCGGCCGGGGTCGACGTGGTGTCGACCGTCAACATCCAGCATCTGGAGTCGCTGGGGGACGTCGTCGAGTCGATCACCGGGGTACGGCAGCGGGAGACCGTGCCGGACGAGGTGGTGCGGCGGGCGGATCAGATCGAGCTTGTCGACATGTCGCCGCAGGCGCTGCGGAGGCGGATGGCGCACGGCAACATCTACCGGTCCGACAAGGTCGACGCGGCGCTGTCGAACTACTTCCGGCCCGGGAACCTCACCGCTTTGCGGGAGCTGGCGCTGCTGTGGGTGGCGGACCGGGTCGACGAGTACCTCAAGCAGTACCGCAGTGAGCACCGGGTGTCGAAGATCTGGGGTTCGCGGGAACGGATCGTGGTCGGGCTGACCGGCGGCCCGGAGGGGCGGACGCTGATCCGGCGGGCCGCACGGCTCGCCGAGAAGGGCGCCGGCGGGGAAGTGCTGGCCGTGTACATAGCCCGCAGCGACGGACTCACCGCCGCCTCGCCCAAGGAACTCGCCGTCCAGCGCACCCTCGTCGAGGACCTCGGCGGCACCTTCCACCACGTCGTGGGCGACGACATACCGGCGGCGCTGCTCGACTTCGCACGCGGCGCCAATGCCACCCAGATCGTCCTCGGGTCCTCTCGCCGCAAGACCTGGCAGTACGTCTTCGGCCCCGGTGTCGGCGCCACGGTCGCCCGCGAGTCCGGGCCCGACCTGGACGTCCACATCGTCACCCACGACGAGGTCGCCAAGGGGCGCGGACTGCCCGTCGCCCGGGGCGCCCGGCTCGGGCGGGCCCGGATCATCCGGGGCTGGGCGGTCGGGGTGGCCGGCCCGCCGGTCCTGGCCGTGCTGCTCAGCACCGTCGACCTCGGCCTGGCCAACGACATGCTGCTGTTCCTGACCGTCACGGTCGCGGCCGCCCTGCTCGGCGGACTGGCGCCCGCGCTGGCCTCGGCCGCGGTCGGCTCCCTGCTGTTGAACTACTTCTACACACCGCCGCTGCACCACTGGACCATCGCCGACCCCAAGAACATCGTCGCCATCGCGATCTTCGTCGGCGTCGGCGTCTCGGTCTCCTCGGTGGTCGACCTCGCGGCCCGGCGTACTCACCAGGCGGCGCGGCTGCGGGCCGAGTCGGAGATCCTCTCTTTCCTCGCCGGCAACGTGCTGCGCGGCGAGACCGGCCTGGAGGAGCTGCTGGAGCGGGTCCGGGAGACCTTCGCGATGGAGTCGGCGGCCCTGCTGGAGCGCGCGAGCGACGTCGAACCGTGGACCTGCGCGGGCCGGGCCGGGCTCGGGCGCCCGGTGGAGCGGCCGGAGGACGCGGACGTGGACGTGCCGGTCGGCGACCACATGGCCCTCGCGCTGACCGGGCGGGTGCTGCCCGCGGAGGACCGCCGGGTACTGGCCGCATTCGCCGCGCAGGCGGCCGTCGCGCTGGACCGGCGGCGGCTCCAGGAGGAGGCCGACCGGGCCCGCACGCTGGCGGAGGGCAACCGGATCCGGACGGCGCTGCTCGCCGCCGTGAGCCATGATCTGCGGACGCCCCTGGCCGGGATCAAGGCGGCGGTATCCTCCCTGCGGTCCGACGACGTGGAGTGGTCCGAGGAGGACCGGGCGGAGCTGCTGGAGGGCATCGAGGAAGGGGCCGACCGGCTCGACCACCTCGTCGGGAACCTCCTCGACATGTCCCGGCTCCAGACCGGCACCGTCACCCCGCTGATCCGGGAGGTCGACCTCGACGAGGTCGTCCCCATGGCGCTGGGCGGAGTGCCCGAGGACAGCGTCGGGCTGGACATTCCCGAGACGCTGCCCATGGTCGCCGTGGACCCGGGACTGCTGGAGCGGTCCGTGGCCAACCTCGTCGAGAACGCCGTCAAGTACAGCCCGCCCGGCCAGGCCGTCCTGGTGGCCGCCAGTGCCATCGCCGACCGGGTCGAGGTCCGGGTGGTCGACCGCGGCCCCGGCGTCCCCGACGAGGCCAAGGAGCGCATCTTCGCGCCCTTCCAGCGCTACGGCGACGCCCCGCGCGGCGCCGGGGTGGGGCTGGGCCTCGCGGTGGCCAGGGGCTTCGCCGAGGCGATGAGGGGCACGCTGACCGCCGAGGACACGCCGGGCGGCGGCCTGACGATGGTCCTCACGCTCAGGGCGGCAGGATCGCAGCCTGAGCCACAACCGGTCGTACAACCCGAAAGGCAGGTCACATGACCCGGGTGCTCGTGATCGAAGACGAGCCGCAGATCGTGCGCGCCCTCGTGATCAACCTCAAGGCCCGCAAGTACGAGGTCGACGCGGCCCACGACGGCGCCACCGCCCTCGAGCTGGCCGCCGCCCGCCACCCCGACGTGGTCGTCCTCGACCTCGGCCTGCCCGACATGGACGGCGTCGAGGTGATCCGGGGCCTGCGCGGCTGGACCCGGGTGCCGATCCTGGTGCTGTCCGCCCGGCACTCCTCCGACGAGAAGGTCGAGGCCCTCGACGCGGGCGCCGACGACTACGTCACCAAGCCCTTCGGCATGGACGAGCTGCTGGCCCGGCTGCGGGCGGCGGTCCGGCGGGCCGAGCCGGTCGGACCGGGCGAGGACGACGTGACGACGGTGGAGACCGAGGAGTTCACCGTCGACCTCGCCGCGAAGAAGGTCAACCGGGCCGGCAAGGACGTACGACTGACCCCCACGGAGTGGCACCTGCTGGAGGTGCTGGTGCGCAACACCGGCCGTCTGGTCAGCCAGAAACAGCTGCTCCAGGAGGTGTGGGGGCCCTCGTACGGAACCGAGACGAACTACCTGCGGGTCTACATGGCCCAACTGCGCAGAAAGCTGGAGGCGGACCCCTCGCATCCCCGGCACTTCATCACGGAGCCTGGGATGGGCTATCGGTTCGAGAACTGAGCTGCTGGGCGGCCGGGGGTCCGGGGGTTGTCCCCCGGGGGATGCAGCATCACGGAGCCTGGGATGGGCTATCGGTTCGAGGGCTAGTACTGCGGGTACGAACGTGTCAGTGCACCCCGGTACGCTTCACATATGAGTGCTGTTCCGCGTTCCGAAAAGCCGGTGGGCCGGTTCCGGCGCATGCTCGACAGGCTCTCCTCGTCGCAGGAGGACCTGGAGTCGGAGGAGCTGCGGGAGGACGCCGAGACCGCAGGCTGCATCAAGATCGGTGACTGCCACGACCGACAGATCGTGACCGTTACTGGTACCTTGCGCACGGTCACGCTGCGTCCCAGAGCCGGTGTCCCCGCGCTGGAGGCCGAGCTGTTCGACGGCTCCGCCGCACTGGACGTGGTGTGGCTCGGCAGGCGCTCCATCGTGGGGATCGAACCGGGGCGCAAGCTGATCGCATCGGGCCGGATCTCGATGAGCCGGGGCCGCCGGGTGCTGTTCAACCCGAAATACGAACTGAGACCCCTCGGTAGGGAGTAGCCGGTGACGTCGCTCGACAAGCCGACGGAAGACACTGAGCAGCACGACGCCCGGGCGGTGACCGAGGCCGCGCTGTTCGAGGCCTTCGGAGGCCTGCGGGGCATGGTGGAGACGGTGCTGCCGGGCCTCCTCTTCGTCACGATCTACACGATCAACAAGGACCTCCACATGTCCGCGATCGCCGCGCTCGCGGTGTCGCTGATCCTGGTCGTGGTCCGCCTGGTGACGAAGGACACCGTCAAGCACGCCTTCAGCGGTGTCTTCGGCGTCGCCTTCGGTGTCGTCTTCGCGATGATGACGGGCAACGCCAAGGACTTCTACCTGCCCGGCATGCTCTACACGCTGGGCCTGGGCCTGGCCTACATCATCACCACGCTGTGCGGGGTCCCGCTGATCGGTCTGATCCTCGGCCCGGTCTTCAAGGAGAACCTCTCCTGGCGCACCCGCAACCCGGGCCGCAAGAAGGCGTACGCCAAGGCCAGTTACGCGTGGGGCGCGATCCTGCTCGCCAAGTGCGCCATCCTCTTCCCGCTGTACTGGTGGGCCGACACGGCACAGCTGGGCTGGGTGCTGGTCGGGCTGAAGATCCCGCCCTTCCTGCTCGCCGTCTGGCTGACCTGGGTCTTCCTTGCGAAGGCCCCGGCGCCCATCGACGTGTTCGCGGAGATGGAGGCGGCCGAGAAGGCGGAGGAAGAGCGCAAGGCGGCACTGGCCGAGGAGCGCGGCGAGACGACCGGCGCCGCCCGGCACCGGCGCGACGCGTAGTTTCGAGGACTTCCGTTACGACGAGGGAGGGCGCCCCGGGAATCCCGGGGCGCCCTCCCTCGTCGTAACGCCGGACGACGTCAGCTCGTCGTGTCCTCGCGGCGCACCGACAGCAGGTCCTCCAGCTGCTCCTCGCGGGCCGGAGCGGCCACGAAGAGGAGTTCGTCGCCGGCCTCCAGGGAGTCGTCCGGGGTCGGGGTGAGGACACGGGTGCCGCGGATGATCGTCACCAGGGACGTGTCCTGCGGCCACTCGACGTCGCCGACCTGGGTGCCGGCCAGGGCCGACTCCTCGGGCAGGGTCAGCTCGACGAGGTTGGCGTCACCGTGGCTGAAGCGGAGCAGCCGGACCAGATCGCCGACGCTCACCGCCTCCTCGACCAGGGCCGACATCAGACGCGGGGTGGAGACGGCGACGTCCACGCCCCAGGACTCGTTGAAGAGCCACTCGTTCTTCGGGTTGTTCACCCGGGCGACGACGCGCGGGACGCCGTACTCCGTCTTCGCGAGCAGCGAGACGACCAGGTTCACCTTGTCGTCGCCCGTCGCGGCGATCACCACGTTGCAGCGCTGCAGCGCCGCCTCGTCCAGGGACGTGATCTCGCAGGCGTCGGCCAGCAGCCACTCCGCCTGGGGGACGCGCTCGACCGAGATGGCGGTCGGCGCCTTGTCGACGAGCAGGACCTCGTGGCCGTTCTCCAGCAGTTCGCCCGCGATCGAGCGGCCCACCGCACCGGCACCGGCAATGGCGACCCTCATCAGTGACCGCCTTCTTCCTCGGGGCCCTTGGCGAAGGACGCCTCGACCTTGTCGACCTCGTCGGTGCGCATCATCACGTGCACCAGGTCGCCCTCCTGCAACACCGTCTGCGAGCTCGGCAGGATCGCCTCGCCGAGACGGGTCAGGAACGCCACGCGGACGCCCGTCTCCTCCTGGAGCCGGCTGATCCGCTGGCCCACCCAGGAGGCGGAGGTGTGCACCTCGGCCAGTTGGACGCCACCGGTGGGGTCGCGCCACAGCGGCTCGGCACCCGAGGGCAGCAGCCGGCGCAGCATCTGGTCGGCCGTCCAGCGGACCGTGGCCACCGTCGGGATGCCCAGACGCTGGTAGACCTCGGCGCGGCGGGGGTCGTAGATCCGGGCCGCGACGTTCTCGATGCCGAACATCTCGCGGGCCACCCGGGCGGCGATGATGTTGGAGTTGTCACCGCTGGAGACGGCGGCGAAGGCACCGGCCTCCTCGATGCCGGCCTCGCGCAGGGTGTCCTGGTCGAAGCCGACTCCGGTGACACGCCGGCCTCCGAACCCGGAGCCCAGTCGTCGGAAGGCGGTGGGGTCCTGGTCGATCACGGCGACCGTGTGCCCCTGTTGCTCCAGGGTCTGGGCGAGAGCGGAACCCACTCTGCCGCAGCCCATGATGACGATGTGCACGACCGTCCTTCCGGTGTCAAGAGATACTGCTCAGCCCCATCAGGGTCTCAGACCGTCGCCCAAGCTACACACGCACGGTGGGACGGCGGCACCCCTGTGCACGGTTGTCCCGGGGATCGGGACGATCAGCGGCGGCTGATGCTGCGGACACTCACCAAGGTCAGGATTCCGAGGCCGACGAGGGTGCCGGCGGCACCGATCAGCTCCGCGGTGGCGTGCATGGGACCTCCAGGGGGCGGCGAGAGGCAGGTACTGCCCGGGCGACAGACGGGTTTTTGTCATATAGGCATGCGCATCCGGCCACCTGCGGAATCCGCAGCCGGGGCGCCTCGTGTTTTCACCCGGAGGGCACAAGCGGGGTGGCGAGTGGTTGGGCACCCGTTCGAACGCCTACGATGTTCTGTCGTGTCCAAACTGACCGACGTGCCCAAGCGGATTCTGATCGGGCGCGCACTGCGCAGTGACCGGCTGGGGGAAACGCTCCTGCCGAAGCGCATCGCCCTCCCCGTCTTCGCCTCCGACCCGCTGTCCTCCGTGGCGTACGCGCCTGGCGAGGTCCTGCTGGTCCTGTCCATCGCGGGTGTGTCGGCCTACCACTTCAGCCCCTGGATCGCCGTCGCGGTCGTCGTGCTGATGTTCACGGTGGTCGCCTCCTATCGACAGAACGTCCACGCCTACCCGAGCGGGGGCGGTGACTACGAGGTCGCCAACACCAACCTCGGCCCCAAGGCCGGCCTCACCGTCGCCAGCGCCCTGCTCGTCGACTACGTCCTGACCGTGGCCGTCTCGATCGCCTCCGGCATCGAGAACCTCGGCTCCGCGGTGCCCTTCGTCGTCGAGCACAAGGTGCTCTGCGCGACCGCCGTGATCGTGCTGCTCACCCTGATGAACCTGCGGGGCGTGAGGGAGTCCGGCTCGCTGTTCGCGATCCCGACGTACGTCTTCGTCGTGGGCGTCTTCATCATGATCGCGTGGGGGGCGTTCCGCGGACTGGTCCTCGACGAGACCATGCGGGCGCCGACGGCGTCGTACGAGATCAAGGCCGAACACCAGGGCCTGGCGGGCTTCGCCCTGGTCTTCCTCCTGCTGCGCGCCTTCTCCTCCGGGTGTGCCGCCCTCACCGGCGTCGAGGCGATCTCCAACGGCGTCCCGGCCTTCCGCAAGCCCAAGTCGAAGAACGCCGCGACCACGCTCGCGGCGATGGGTCTGCTCGCCGTCACCATGTTCTGCGGCATCATCGCGCTGGCCATGGTGACGAAGGTCCGCATGGCCGAGAACCCGGCCGTGGACCTGCTGAAGGACGGCGCCGCCATCGGCTCCGACTACGTCCAGAACCCGGTGATCTCCCAGGTCGCCGAGGCCGTCTTCGGCAAGGGCAGCTTCCTGTTCATCGTCCTGGCCGCGGCCACCGCGCTGGTGCTGTTCCTCGCCGCGAACACGGCGTACAACGGCTTCCCGCTGCTCGGCTCGATCCTCGCCCAGGACCGCTACCTCCCGCGCCAGCTGCACACCCGCGGCGACCGGCTCGCCTTCTCCAACGGCATCGTGCTGCTCGCCGGCGCCGCCGGACTGCTGGTGTGGATCTACGGCGCCGACTCGACGCGGCTGATCCAGCTCTACATCGTCGGCGTGTTCGTGTCCTTCACACTGAGCCAGACCGGCATGGTCCGGCACTGGAACCGCCACCTGGCCGCCGAGAAGGACGGGGCCAAGCGCCGCCACATGGTCCGCTCCCGGGCCATCAACGCCTTCGGTGCCTTCTTCACCGGCCTGGTGCTGGTCGTCGTCCTGGTCACCAAGTTCACGCACGGCGCCTGGGTCGCCCTGCTCGGCATGGTGATCTTCTACGCGACGATGTCCGCGATCCGTAAGCACTACGACCGGGTGGCCGAGGAGATCGCGGCCCCCGAGGGCCCGAGCGACGACAGCGTACGACCGTCCCGCGTCCACTCCGTCGTCCTCATCTCCAAGATCCACCGCCCCACGCTGCGAGCCCTGGCGTACGCCAAGCTGATGCGCTCGGACACGCTGGAAGCCCTGAGCGTCAACGTCGACCCGGCGGAGACCAAGGCGCTGCGCGAGGAGTGGGAGCGGCGCGGGATCGACGTACCGCTGAAGGTGCTGGACTCGCCGTACCGCGAGATCACGCGGCCGGTCATCGAGTACGTGAAGAGCCTGCGCAAGGAGTCGCCGCGGGACGTGGTGTCCGTGATCATCCCGGAGTACGTGGTCGGCCACTGGTACGAGCATCTGCTGCACAACCAGAGCGCGCTGCGGCTCAAGGGCCGGCTGCTGTTCACGCCGGGGGTCATGGTGACCTCGGTGCCGTACCAGTTGCAGTCGTCGGAGGCGGCGAAGAAGCGGGCCCGCAAGCGGCAGGACTGGAACGCGCCGGGCGCGGTGCGGCGGGGGCCCGCGGAGGAGCGGGCGAAGGAGGCGTCGACGCCGAAGTAGAGTGGTGGGTTGTTGTCGGCCCATCCCGTGGGCCGGTCCCGTGGTCCATCCCTCACTCGATCGTTGTGGAGTCTCCCCGCCATGCAGGCAGAACCGAAGAAATCACTGGTGGGGGTCGACTACGAGGTCGAGGTCGGCCCCGTCGCGCACGGCGGGCACTGCATCGCCCGTACGTCCGACGGCCAGGTGCTGTTCGTCCGGCACACCCTTCCCGGTGAGCGGGTCGTGGCCCGGGTGACCGACGGCGAGGAGGGCGCCCGGTTCCTGCGGGCGGACGCCGTCGAGGTCCTGGAAGCCTCCAAGGACCGTATCGAGGCGCCCTGTCCCTACGCCGGGCCCGGCCGCTGCGGCGGCTGCGACTGGCAGCACGCCAAGCCCGGGGCCCAGCGCCGGCTCAAGGGCGAGGTCGTCGCCGAGCAGTTGCAGCGGCTCGCGGGGCTCACGCCCGAGGAGGCCGGCTGGGACGGCACCGTGCTGCCCGCCGAGGGCGACAAGCTCCCGGCGGGCCAGGTGCCGCAGTGGCGGACCCGGGTGCAGTACGCGGTGGACGCCGACGGCAACGCGGGGCTACGCCGCCACCGCTCGCACGAGGTCGAGCCGGTCGAGCACTGCATGATCGCGGCGCCGGGCGTCAGCGAGCTGGGCATCGAGGACCGTGACTGGTCCGGGATGGCGTCGGTCGAGGCGATCGCCGCGACGGGTTCGCAGGACCGTATGGTGATCCTGGAACCCCGTCCGGGTGCCCGCCTTCCCCTCGTGGAGCTCGACAAGCCCGTCTCCGTGATGCGCGTCGAGGAGCACGACGGCGGCATCCACCGGGTCCACGGCCGCGCCTTCGTGCGCGAGCGGGCCGACGGCCGTACCCACCGGGTGGGCAGCGGCGGCTTCTGGCAGGTCCACCCGATGGCCGCCGACACGTTGGTCAAGGCCGTCATGCAGGGCCTGCTGCCGCGCAAGGGCGACATGGCGCTGGACCTGTACTGCGGCGTCGGCCTGTTCGCGGGCGCCCTCGCCGACCGGCTCGGTGAGAAGGGGGCCGTCCTCGGCATCGAGTCCGGCAAGCGCGCGGTGGAGGACGCCCGGCACAACCTCGCCGCCTTCGATCGCGTCCGCATCGAACAGGGCAAGGTCGAGACCGTCCTCCCGCGCACCGGGATCACCGAGGTCGATCTGATCGTCCTGGACCCGCCGCGCGCGGGGGCGGGGCGCAAGACGGTCGAGCACATGTCGTCGCTGGGGGCGCGGCGGATCGCGTACGTCGCGTGCGATCCCGCGGCGCTGGCCCGGGACCTGGGGTACTTCCGGGACGGGGGGTACCGGGTGCGGTCGCTGCGGGTGTTCGATCTGTTCCCGATGACCCATCACATGGAGTGCGTGGCGATTCTGGAGCCTGCCTCCAAGGGGCGCTGAACCGAGTCCTGGAAGCCCTCCCCTCCCCTCCCCGGATCCGGTCGCGGGCCGCGTTGTCAGTGGTGACCTCTATTTTGGAATCACTGGGGATCGGCCGTCGCGGTCGACCGGGGTCTTGGGGAGGGGTGTGCTGTGTCCGCTGCGCAGGGACGACAGTCGGGGAGCACGACGTATCTGGAGCTGTCTCAGGAGAGCGGCGGTGCCCACAAGTTCTATGAGGTGACCGTCGAGGGGACCACCGTCTCCGTGCGGTACGGGCGGATCGGTGTGGACGGGCAGCGTCAGACCTCCGCGTTCCCGACGGTGGGGAAGGCGAACGCGGCGGCGGCGAAGAAGATCGCCGAGAAGGTGCGCAAGGGGTACGCGCCGGCTGTGCGAGGGCAGCGTGCGGCCCGTCCCGTGACGCGCCGTCAGGTGACGTCCGCCCCGTCCACGGCGCGGGCGACCGCGCCGGTGCTGTGGCGGTTCCGTACGGGCGCGTCGGCGTTCGGAATCCATGTCGACGAGGACCGCTGCTGGGTCGGCAACCAGCACGGCAGTGTCTACAACCTGAGCCATGACGGTGAGGTGCTGGCTCACTACTCCCTGCCCGACGGTGTGAAGTGCCTGGTGGCGGACGACTTCTGGATCTACGCGGGCTGTGACGACGGCCGGGTGTACGACCTCTCGGCGAAGGTGCCGTTCGCCGCCTACGAGATCGCGGCCGAGGTGGACATCTTCTGGCTGGACATCCACGCGGGCGTGCTGAACGTCTCCGACCGCAACGGCGGTCTGACGGTCATCGACCACGAGGACGAGCTCCAGTGGTCGCGCAACTCCTCCGGCGAGCAGGGGTGGATGGTGCGGGCCGACGACCGCGCCGTCTACCACGGGCACAGCGGCGGTGTGACGGCCTACGCGGCGAACGGCACCGGTCAGCTCTGGCACACCGCGACCAGCGGCAATGTGCTCTTCGGCTGGCAGGAGGAGGACGCGGTCTACGCCGGGACGGGGCGGCGGGTCGTGCAGCGGCTCGCGAAGTCCTCCGGGTGGGTCGAGGCCACCTACCAGTGCGATGCCGCGGTGTACTCGTGCGCCACCTCCCCCGGCGGGCGGTACGTCTTCGCGGGCGACTCCGCCTCCTCGGTCTACTGCTTCACCGCGGACGGCGCCCGGCTGTGGAAGCTCGGCACGGGTGGTGGCTCGGCGCTCTCCATGCAGTACCACGACGAAAGGCTGTACATCGTCTCCACGGACGGCTCGCTCGCCTGCATCGACGCGAGCGAGGCCGCGATCAACGCCGCCCAGTCGGGCACCGTCCCGGTCGCCGCGGACGTCAAACTGGCGGCGGCCCTGCCGACGTACGCACCGCTGACCACCGCCGCCTCCGTCGCCACGGTCAGCGCCGTGCCCGCGGCGGGGAGCGGAGTCGTCGTGGAGTGCGTCGAGCACGGAGGCCGCGTGCGGGTGCATGTGGTCTCCGAGGGCTATGAGCCGAGTTGGAACGTCCAGTTCCCCCGTGCGATACGCCAGCCCGGCGCACGGTATGTGGTGGACGCGCTGCACTCCTCCGCGGGCGGCTTCTACCGGGTGCGCGGAGAGATCAGGCGGCTGGTGTGACGGGTGGTTTGTCGCGGTCCTCGCCGGGCAGCCGCACCGAGTTCGCCTCGTGGACAGGCCCAATGCGTCGCGCGAACGGTGCTTTCCTGTAAGGCTCGCTCCTGTGACGTACGTAGTGACCGTGGACACCTGCATCCCGGAGGGCACTCCGGAGATGGACCCGCTTCAGCGCGCCGGAGCCGTGGCGCTCGTCGAGGACGGATTCGATTCCGTCCGGGCGATCGAAGGGCCCGACGGCGTGGCGGTCGAGCTGCTGGACACCATCGTGGCCGTCCACCCCGGTGGCGCGCTTCTGAAGGTGATCGTGGACGCTCCGGCGCTGGAGTTCGCCGAGGACTCGGTGCGGGCGCTCGTGGACGAACTGCTGGAGCGCTCCGAACTGTTGGCGGACTGGACGATCGAGCGATGCGAGGTGGAGCTGCACCAGGACCTGGCGAGGAAGAGCCTCGACGCGGCCGAAGGTCCCGATGCCCCGCCCGACGATCCCGCCACCCGCAAGGCACGGCACACCGGGGGCCCCACGCCGGAAGGCGCCGAGGAGGCGTACGACGGTGAGGCGAAGGCCGCCGCGGTGCGGAGCCGGATGCTGGGGGTGGCGGCCGAACTGCGGTCCTTTCCACCGGCCGTGTTCGGTGTGCCCGGCGAGGAAGGCGACGGGAGGGCGGACGGCGACGGCGAGTTCACCGTTTCGCCGGCGAGCGCCGCACTCGCCGCCGGCGCGTTGGTCCACGCGATCGACATCCTGGTGGACGAGCTGTTCGAGGACGTGCAGGTCCTGACGCAGGAGGACACCACCGTCGCGGAATGCGAGGGCCCCCTGTGGCACTTGGAGCGCCTGCCCGACCGGTACGCGCTCCAGTACGACGCCCGCTTCGCCCGCCGCTTCCTGGTGACGGTGATCGCCATGACCACCCGCTTCACCGACGGGAGCTTCGAGCGGCTCAGCTGTGTCGCAGAGGAACTCGCCCTGCGGTTCCTCCTGAGCCAGGCCATCGTGACCCTGGAGCTGCACGGGCTGCTCGATGACGAGGTGGCGGCGGCTCTCGACGCGTTCGCCGGGAACGCGTACGAGGACATGGACCACGAGTGGCTCTACGACGGTGCGACGGACGGGATCGACGCGTCCGCCCTGGGGGTCGGGCTCGACGGCGCGCCCATCGCGTTCGGTTCGTGGTTCACCCCGTTCGGCGAGGACAGGTACGTCCACCCGTCCGCGACGGACGAACCCGAGGCGGCGGCACGGTGAGCCAGGGGGCGAACTGTCGGTAGGCAGCGTGGGGGAGGCTTCGACCGCATGGCAGCATCGGGTGGCATGAGTGCGTCCCCGGGGGTGCGGAGCCTGCGTGCGGCGGTGTTCGCCGTGCTGTGTGTGCTGCTGGCCACCGGAGGACATGTGCTGGCCGTGGGGGTGGCGCCGCCGGTGTCGATGCAGGGCGCCGGGGGTCTGGCGGTCTTCGTGGCCGCTCTGCTGCTGGGCGGGCGTGAGCGGTCGCTGGTCGGTATCGGTGGCGGGACGTCGGCCGCCCAGGGCGGGCTGCACCTCGTGTTCGGCGCCGCCCGGCCGCACGCCGGGATCGTCATGCCCGGCATGCGCATGGCTCCGCACCTCCATGCGTCCGCACCCCACGCCACCGCCGCCCACGTCGGGGCGGCGCTCCTGCTGACCTGGTGGCTGCGGCGCGGTGAGGCCGCGCTGTGGTCCCTGCTGCGGTGGGCGGTCGCCTTCGTGCCGGGGCTCGCCGCCTGGTGGCGGGCGGCCGATGGCTTCCGGGGCGTGCCCAGCGGACCGGAGCCCGTGCGCCGGGCCGGCGACCGGACGTGGTCGCCGCGGCAGGCGTGGCTGCGCTACGCCGTTCACCGGCGCGGGCCGCCCGCCGGGATGTCGTACGCCGTCTGAACCCCGACATCCCTTCCGCAGTACGGAGATCCACTCAGCCATGTCCACCACCCCGCGCCGCGCCGGCGCCGTCATCGCCCTCGCCGCGGTCGGAGTCCTCACCGCCGCCGGTGCCGCCTCCGCGCATGTCACCGTCCACCCGGAGAGCTACGCCAGGGGAGCCACCGACGGCACCCTGACCTTCCGCGTCCCCGACGAGGAGGACTCCGCCTCCACGACCAAGGTCCAGATCTTCCTGCCCACCGACCACCCCCTCCTCGGCGTGCTCGTCGCGCCGCGGGACGGCTGGACCGCGAAGGTCACCGACACCAGGCTCAAGACGCCGGTCACGACGGACGACGGCACCATCACCGACGCCGTCTCCGAGATCACCTGGACCGGAGGGAAGATCGGAGCCGGGCACTACGAGGACTTCGACGTCGCCTTCGGACAGCTGCCCGACGACACCGGCCGGCTGGCCTTCAAGGCCCTGCAGACCTACTCCGACGGCAAGACCGTCCGCTGGATCGAGGAGGCCGCGCAGGGCGACGAGGAGCCGGAGAACCCGGCCCCGGTCGTGAAGCTCACCGCCAAGGAGGGCGGTGGTGGTAACGCTGCCACTCCGGCGAAAACCCAGGAGGCGGCCGCCGACAGCAGCGACTCGACGGCACGCGGGCTCGGCATCGCCGGGCTGATCGTGGGCGTTCTCGGGCTGGCCGCGGCCGCGTTCGCCGTCGTACGGACGCGGTCCGCCGGATCCAGGGACGCATGAGGCGCCTGCCCTGCCGGCGGAATCCCGTCGGCAGGGCAGGGCATGCCCGGCACCGTGAAGCGCGCGGACGGCGCCCGAGAACTCGCGCCTGCCACGCGTCGAGGACCAGCCTGCGGACGCCTCGGCGGGTTCGGGGGTGTTTCGCATACGATCGGGGGACGAGGCTCCGACATATGTGCAGGATGCACACTTGCGCAGAATTTAGGTAAGCCTTACCGTTCACAATCGCACCACTCAGGGCCCTGGCCGGAACACCGGCCCCGCCCGCGGCGAGCGCTTCACCGACGCAGCCTGGCCGTCCGATGCCGGAACTCGCTGCTCCCAGGACGCCCCCTTGAATCACAGCACCTTCGGTCTCTACGACCCTGCCCTCGACCACAGCGACTGCGGCGTCGGCTTCATCACCCGCCTCGACGGGACACCGAGCCACGACGTCATCCGCAAGGGCGAAGAAGCGCTCCGCGCCATCCCGCACCGCGGCGGCAAGTCCGCCGAGGGCGTCGGGGACGGCGCGGGCGTGAACGTGGACCTGTCGGCGGAGTTCTTCGGCGCGATCACCGGCGAGGAACTGCGCGCCGGGCACTTCGGCGTCGCCAACTGCTTCGTGCCGGCCGACGGCGAACGCCGGGCCGCCGCGATCGACCTCGTGGGCCGGAGCATCGCCGAGCAGGGCTTCGACGTACTCCTCGTCCGCGACGTGCCCGTCGACCACACCGTCGCCTGCCCCGCCGCCGAGCAGTACCAACTGCCCATCGTGCAGTGGGTGTTCCGGGCGCCCGAGAGCTGGGAGCGCGGCGACACCGACTCGGCCGCCAACCGTGCCCTGCTCGCCGTGGAGGCCGTGGCCTACGCCGACGAGGCGACGTACGCGGGGCTGTACGTGCTGTCGCTCAGCGCCCGCACCCAGGTGCTCAAGGGACGGCTCAACTCCGGAGAGGTCATCGGGTACTTCCGCGACCTCGTCGACCCCCGGCACTCCGTGCGCTCGCTCTACTTCCACACCCGGTTCTCCACCAACACCGAGCCGCACCCGACCATGGCCCAGCCGTTCCGGCTCATGGCGCACAACGGCGAGCTCAACACCGACCGCAAGAACCGCCTCAGCGACGAGGCCCTCGCGCGGGCCCGGACCCGGAGCATCGTGCGCCCGCCGGGGCAGTCCGACTCCAGCCGGCTCGACCAGACCCTCCAGAGCCGCGTGTTCGACGATGGCCTGGACCTCGTCGAGGCGGTCGTGTCCCTCATGCCGCCCGCCTGGGAGAACGACCGCACGCTGCCCGCGGCCACCAGGGACATGCTGGAGTACTTCTCCCTGTACGAGGAGAAGAACGACGGCCCCGCCGCCCTCATCTTCAGCGACGGCGACGTCGTCGGCGCCCGCCTGGACCGGCTCGGCCTGCGCCCGCTGCGCACCGTGGAGACCGCCGAGTACCTGATGGTGGCCTCGGAGGCCGGTCAGGTCGCCTTCCCCGACGACGAGGTCGTGCACCGGGGCCGTATCGAGGCCGGCGGCATGCTCGTCGTCGACCACCGCACCGGCCGCCGGCTGCGCACCCGCGAGGTGCTGGACGCCCTCGCCGCGCGCCGCCCGTACAGCGAACTGCTCACCTCCGCCCGGGTGAACCTCGACGACTTGGCCGCCCCCGACTACTACCGCGGCACCACGACACTCGGCTACGACGGCGACCTCACCCTCGCCGGGCGGTACGTGGCGTACTCGCTGAACCAGGAGAGCTTCCGGTTCATGCTCGACCCGATGCTCGCCGACGGGTCGGAGCGGATCTCGGCGATGGGCTACGGCAACGCCATCAACGCGCTCAGCGACACCGAGGGCGGCATGGCGAAGTACTTCTCGCAGCGCTTCGCCCAGGTGACCAACCCGCCGCTGGACAGCATCCGCGAGGCCGACGGCATGAGCATGCGGGTCGCGCTCGGCCCCAAGCCCGACGGGACCCCGCACAGCGGCGGCCGCCAGCTCGTCGTGTCCTCGCCCGTGCTCGGGCACCTCGACATGGTCCGGCTGCGGGACCAGCGCATCGTGCCGCTGAAGCGGTTCGCCATGCTCTACGAGCCGGTGGCCGGGGACGAGCCCGCCAACGCCGACGCCCTGCGCACCGCGCTCGGGCAACTCTGCGACGACGTCGAGCGGTTCGCGTCCGAGCAGGGCGGCATCGCGCTCCTCACCGACCGTGCGGTCTCCTCGGCGCGGGCGCCGCTGCCGGTCATCCTCGCCGTCGCCGCCGTCAACCAGCGGCTCATCGAGACCGGGCTGCGGCTGCGCGTCTCGCTCGTCGCGGAGAGCGGCCAGCTGGCCTCCTCGCACCACGTGGCGACCGCGCTCGGCTTCGGCGCCTCCGCCGTCTACAGCCTCAGCGCACGGCTGCGCGCCGAGGAGAAGTTCCCGAGCGCACCCGCCCCCGCCGGTGAGATCACCGCGACCGACCGGGCGCTGGCGAAGTTCCGCAAGGCCGCCGAGAAGTCCCTCGCCAAGACCATGGGCCGGGTCGGCCTGTGCACCGCCGAGAGCTACATCGGCGGCGAGTTCTTCGAACCGAACTACCTCGATACCCGCGACGACGTCTTCGCCCGGACGTTCCCGCACATGGACGCCCCGGTCGGCGGTGTCGGGTTCGCCCGGATCGCGCAGGCGGCCACGGACTGGCACGAGCGGGCCCGTACGGTCCAGGGTGAGCAGCAGATCCCGCTGCTCGGGCTGTTCAAGGAGCGCTCGGACGGCGCCGGGCACTCCTTCGGTGTCACGGCCGTGCGCGGCTTCGGCGACATGGTCGAGGAGCGGCCGGAGTTCGGGAAGCCCGAGGACTCCGACGCGCTCCGGCTGCTCACGCTCGGCCAGCTCGACGACGCGTTCGGCATCACCGACGCCGCGTACCGCAACACCGGGTACGACGCGCTCAGCGACGCCGAGATCGACGCGTTCCGGATCACCCCCGGGTACCGCGCGTTCCTGCGGACCACGCACGAGGAGCGCTCGCGCCGCCCGGCCGCGCTGCGGGACGTGCTCGCACTGCCCGCCGACGTCACCGGACTGCGTACGGCCGAGGACTTCGCCCGGGAGCTGGGCCGGTTCTCGACGGACGGGAACGCGAGCGTCACGGTCCGGGGTGTCGCCGTGTCCCGCACGGAACAGGGCACCTTCCGACTGCGCCTCGCCGCACCGGACCTGGACCGCCACACCGCCCTCGCCGAAGCGCTCGCGCGCCTGGGCGAGGCCGAGATCCTCGCCGTGGGCGCCGATGGCATCGACCTCACCCCCGCCGGTACCGAAGCCCGTCTCCTGGCCCTCCTCGACAGCGACAGCGCCCCCGCCGGCGTCCCGCTCGACGAGGTCCAGCCCGCGCACGAGATCACCCGGTCGCTCGCCTCCGGCGCCATGAGCCACGGCGCGCTCGTGGCCACCGCGCACGAAGCCGTCGCGCACGGCACGAACATGGTCGGCGGCATGTCGAACAGCGGTGAGGGCGGCGAGCACCACACCCGGTACGGCACCATCCGAGGGTCCCGGATCAAGCAGTTCGCCTCCGGCCGGTTCGGCATCTGGGCGGGCTATCTCGCCGACCCGATGCTCGAAGAGCTGGAGATCAAGATCGGACAGGGCGCGAAGCCCGGCGAGGGCGGCCAGCTGCCCGCACCGAAGGTCACCGTCGACATCGCGGCCGCGCGCGGCGGCACCCCCGGCATCGAGCTGATCTCCCCGCCCCCGCACCACGACACGTACTCCATCGAGGACCTCGCGCAGCTCATCCACGACTGCAAGGCGGCCCGGGTCCGGGTCATCGTCAAGCTGGTGTCCTCGGAGGGCATCGGCACCATCGCGGTCGGTGTCGCCAAGGCCGGAGCGGACGTCATCAACGTCGCCGGGAACACCGGCGGTACCGGCGCCGCGGCCGTCACCAGCCTCAAGTACGCGGGCCGTTCGGCGGAGATCGGCGTCGCCGAGGTGCACCAGGCGCTCGTCGCGAACGGGCTCCGGCAGAAGGTCGTCCTGCGCTGCTCCGGCGCGCACCAGACCGGCGGCGACGTCGTCACCTCGGCCCTCCTCGGCGCCGACAGCTTCGAGTTCGGTACGACCGCGCTGATGATGCTCGGCTGTGTCATGGCGAAGAACTGCAATGTGAAGTGTCCCGCCGGACTCACCACGAACCCCGAGGTCTTCGAGGGCGACCCGCGCGCGCTCGCCCAGTACCTGCTCAACATCGCCCACGACGTACGGCAGATCCTCGCCCGCCTCGGCCTGCGGTCGCTGCGCGAGGCCCGGGGCCGCACGGACCTGCTCCAGCTGCTGGACCACCCCGCGAGCGTCGGACGTCTCGACGTGCGCCGCTTGCTGGCGAGCGTGCCCGAGAAGGTCGTGGCGGACCCGGAGTACCTGGAGAAGGACTTCACCACCGACGACGCCCTCATCGAGCGCGTGCGGACGGCGCTCCTCGACCGGCGCGAGCCGTCCCTGCTCGTCGAGGGCATCCGCCTCGGCAACAGCGACAAGTCGGTGGGCGGACAGCTGAGCATCGACATCGAGCGGCTGCTCAACCATGAGAGCGCCTCCGATGGCCCCGCCGTCACCACCGACGACCGCGGCCGCCGCCGTCTCGTCGACGACGCGGTCCGCATCCGCACCACGGGGTCCGCGGGTCAGTCGTACGGCGTGTTCTGCAACGACGGCATCACCCTCGAACACACCGGTACCGCCAACGACGGCGTCGGCAAGAGCCAGAGCGGCGGCCGGATCATCGTCCGGGCTCCCGGCGGCGGCAGCGCCGAACGCGGCGGCAACGTGCTCATCGGCAACTTCGCGCTGTTCGGCGCGACCGGCGGGCGGACGTTCGTGCAGGGCGAGGCCGGTGACCGGTTCGCCGTGCGCAACTCCGGCGCGACCGCGGTCGTCGAGGGTGTCGGTGACTTCGGCTGCGAATACATGACCGGCGGCACCGTGCTCAACCTCGGCGGTTTCGGCAAGGGCCTCGGCAACGGCATGAGCGGCGGGTTCCTGTACCAGTACGACCCCTCGGGCGAGCTGGCCGGACGGGTGAGCGCCGACTCGCTGCTGGTGTTCCCGGTGACGGACACCGCGCGCGGTGCCTTCCACGAGGAGGCCGTACGACTGCTGCTGGCCTGGCATGTCGAGGCCACCGGCTCCGAGCTGGCGGCCCGGCTCCTGCACGACTGGGACACCGAGCGGCAGCACATGTACTGCGGGATGCCCCGCGCGCTGCTGCTCTACCAGGACTCCACGGAGATCCTCGCCGCGGCGACCCGGTCCCAGCTCCTCGACGAACTGGCGACCTCCATCGCCACCGACAAGCTCCGCGCGTTCAAGGTCGACTACCGCGACCGCCGCACCGTCCTCGACGGCCGGGCCCCGGCCTTCGGCGACCAGGGCAGCGACGACATGTTCTCGCTGCTGTCCTCGTACACGGTGCTCGGCGTCGCGCAGGACCTCGCGCTCCAGCGAGTGCCGGGCGCGAGCGGCCCGGAGGACCCGCGCATCGCCGAAGCCGTGCGCAACCTCGTGCTCACCGAGGACTTCTTCGTCAAGCAGCGCGTGGTGAAGTACCTGCGCGGCACGCTCGACCGCTTCGACGACGGCGAACTCGCCACCCTCATCGCGATCAAGCGCCTCGACGACTACAAGCGCGCGCTCAAGCAGCGCAACAACCTCAGCGTGGACGCCCCCGGCACCTACGGCTGGATCATCCACCAGACCACCAAGAACGCCGGTCGCGTCCGTGCCGCCCGGTTCGACGAACTGCTCGCGAACGCCGCGCTGGAGGACATCGCCTCCCGCCGCGCCCCGCAGGCCCCGACCGAGGCGGTGACCGCATGACCGTCATGCCCCCGACCGGATCCCTCATCCCGGCCGACGCGCCCTTCTCCGCCCAGCAGGAGTCCTGGCTGGCCGGGTTCATCGCCGGCATCGCGGCCGCCGGACGCCGGGACAGCGCCGGCGCCGACGCGCCCGCGGCGACCGTCGACGTGCTGATCGGCACCCAGACCGGCAACGCCGAACTCGTGGCCGACGACATCGTCGCCGGTGCCCGCGCCCGCGGACTCGGCGGCCGGGCCACCGCCCTCGACGACGTCACCCCCGAGGCGCTCGCCGCGATGTCCCACGTCATCGTCGTCACCTCGACGTACGGCGAGGGCGAGATGCCCGACAACGCCGGGCTGTTCTGGGAGGCGCTCCAGTCCGACACGGCCCCGCGCCTCGAAGGCGTGCGCTACTCGGTCCTCGGGCTCGGCGACCGCGGCTACGACGACTTCTGCCAGGCCGCCAAGCTCATCGACACACGTCTGGAGCAGCTCGGGGCGACCCGGCTGCACGAACGCGTGGACTGCGACGTGGACTTCGAGGAGCCCGCGGGGGAGTGGACGACCGCGGTCCTGGACCTGGTCGCCGCCGAGACCGGCGCGAAGGGCACGGGCGCCGCGGAGGGCACGGGCGCCGCGGAGGCACCGAAGAAGCCCCGCTCCCAGTGGAACAAGCGCACCCCCTACCCGTCCCGGCTCGCCACCAACCGGCTCCTGTCCGCCCCGCACAGCGCGAAGGAGATCCGCCACTACGAGTTTGACCTCGGCGACAGCGGCATCACGTACGAGGCGGGCGACGCGCTGGCCGTCGTACCGGTGAACGACGCCGCACTGGTCGAAGCGCTGCTGGAGCACCTGGGCGCGAGCGGCGACCGGGAGAGCGCCGCACTCCTGCGCACCGAACGCGAGATCCGCACCCCCTCCAAGGAGTTGATCGCCGACCTCGTCGAGCGGGCGCCCGCGAGCGAGCTGGCCTCGGTCGTCGCCCACGGCGACCGGTCCGACCTCGACTCCTGGCTCTGGGGCCGGGACGTGCTCGACCTGCTCCGGGACGCCGGTCCGGCCGCACCCGGTCTCGCCGAACTGCTGCCGTTCCTGCGGCCGTTGCAGGCACGCCAGTACTCGATCTCGTCGAGCCCGCTAGCCCACCCGGGCAGCGTCCACCTCACGGTGGCGTCGGTGCGGTACGGCAGGTACGAGGGTGTCACGTCGACGTACCTGGCGGACCGGGTCGGTGAATCCCCGGTAGGCATCTATCTCCAGCCGAACGCCTCCTTCAGCGTCCCGGCCGACGACGACGCCCCGATGGTCATGATCGGCCCCGGCACCGGCATCGCCCCCTTCCGCGGTTTCCTGCACGAGCGGGCCGCGCGCGGCGCCTCCGGACGGAACTGGCTGTTCTTCGGAGACCAGCACCGCGAGACCGACTACGTGTACGAGGACGAGCTGACCGAGCTCCGAACGCGCGGCGTGCTCACCGAACTCGACCTCGCCTTCTCGCGCGACCAGGCCGAGAAGATCTACGTACAGACGCGGATGCGGGAGCGGTCACGGGAGCTCTACGCGTGGCTGGAGGAGGGCGCGCACCTCTACGTCTGCGGCGACGCCTCCCGCATGGCGAAGGACGTGGAGACGGCCCTGCTCGGCGTCATCGCCGAGCAGCGCGGACGCGGGGACGACGACGCCGCGGAGTACCTCGCGGATCTGCGCCGGGCCAAGCGCTACGTACGGGACGTGTACTGAGCATGACGGACCAGCACGGTTGCGCGTTCGAGGGCTGCTGCCCCCGGCGGAACGCCGGCGCGCGGCTGATCGACCCACGCATGCCGGAACTGGCGCGCTGCCTGACCCTCTTCCAGTACGTCCAGGCCGTCACCGGGGGACCGGTCGCGCGCATCGACCAGGCCGGCAGCTACGCCGTCCCGAGCCTGCGCGGCGACGCGTTCGCCGTGCACCCGGGCGAGATCGCGCTGCGTCTCGACGCGGACGGGGTCGACACGGCCGTCGTCGCGCGGGACGAGGGCTCGGTCGCCGTGCGCCTGCTCGACGCGGAGGGCCGGATCGTGCACGAGGGGCGGCTGCTCTCCGACGGGGACCGGCTGCTGGCCGGGCTCGCCCCCACGGTCCACGCCGGGTCGACGGCCGCGACGCCTTCCCCGGTCCGCGACGTACCGGCGTGGGAGAACGGCGACCAGCTCGCCCAGCTCGACGCGATCCTCGCGGACGGCGGGCTCGCCCGTCGTGCGGCGTTCGACCGCTACCGGGGCGAGCACCGGGACATCGACGTCGATGTCGTGCCCGCGGTCCTCGACCACGTCTGCTCCGTCGGGCTGCCGATCGGCGTCGCGGTGTTCGCCCCCTCGGCCATGCAGGCATGCGGCGGCCGGGTCCACGTCACCGACCGGACCACCGGCGGGCGGGTGTTCGCGGCGATCGCGCAGAGCTCGGTGGAGATCGACCTGGCGGGCGTCCGGGCCTGCCGGCTCGTCCGCTCCACGGCGGCCCACGGCCCGACCTCGGCCCTCGAACTCGACGACGCCGACGGCCGCTGCGCCGCGGTCGTCACCCAGCTCGGGATCGTGGGGGAGCAGGTGCACACGGCGTGGGAGCACCTCGCGGCGTCGCTGCCCGGCGCATAGCCCGGTGCCACGGAAATTCAGGATCAACTTCCTTTGTTCTCAGGTAGGTTCGGGCACGACCAGTTGTTCGAAGAGAGGAACACTGTCTTGCGCACGTCCCATCGCCGACTGACGACCGTTCTCGGGATCGCCGCGGCCTCCGCATCGGCGCTCGCCCTCGGCATCGCCCCGGCCCAGGCCGCCGGCGAGGTCTACGAGGCCTCCAACTCCATCATCTCCTCCCAGGTGACCGCGAAGACGTACTTCGCCGCCGACGGTGAGATCCTCACCGCCCTCGACATGGCGAAGGACGGCCACGGCACCGCCGCCCAGTGGCGGTACAACTCCAGCTCCGCCACCCACTCGTACTACAACGGCTCCGGCTACGCCGTCGCCCACGACTGGGACCTGTCCTTCGCCGAGGGCACCACCCTCCAGATCCGCGCCTGTCTCCAGGAAGGCTCCGACGGCACCCCGTACAGCTGCGGTGGCTGGGAGTACGCCAAGGCCTGAGCACCGGGCCCGACGGTCGCACGGCAGTGAAGGGGCGGGCCCGCGGGCCCGCCCCTTTCGTGACCGCTTAGGGTCGAGGGCGTTCCGTCCCTCGTCGAGCCGGAGGTCGCCGCATGCGGATCTCGCAGCGGGCCCAGTCCGTCGCCCCGTTCTACGCCATGGAGTTCGGCAAGCATGCCGCCGCCCTGGAGGCCCAGGGCCACCACGTCGTCAAGCTCAGCCTCGGGGAGCCCGACTTCGGCGCGCCCCCGGCCGTCGTCGAGGCGATGCGGACGGCCATGGACGGGCGGCCCATGAGCTACACCGAGGCCCTCGGGATGCCGTCCCTGCGGCAGGCGATCGCGGGGTTCTACGGGGAGCGGCACGGCGTCGACGTCGACCCGGGCCGTGTCGTCGTGACCGCCGGGGCCTCCGCCGCCCTGGTGCTGGGTGCGGCCGCGCTCGTCGACGCCGGGGACGAGGTGCTCATCGGCGACCCGTCCTACCCCTGCAACCGGCAGATCATGGAGAGCTTCGGCGCCCGGGTCACGCTCGTCCCGACCAGCGCGGCCTCCCGCTTCCAGCTGGACGCGGACTCCGTGCGGTCGCACTGGACGGACGGCACGCGCGGGATCATGGTCGCCACCCCCTCCAACCCGACCGGCACCTCGGTCCCGGAGGGGGAACTGGCCGCACTGTGCGACCTCGCCCGGGAGCGGGACGCGTGGCGGATCGTCGACGAGATCTATCTCGACCTCGGCGACCACGACGACCAGGACCGGCCGCCGCGCAGCGCGCTGTCGTACGACCCCGACGCCGTCGTCATCAACAGCTTCTCGAAGTACTTCGGCATGACCGGCTGGCGGCTCGGCTGGTGCGTCGTCCCGGAGATCCTCGTACCGGCGCTGGAACGCCTGGCCCAGAACTACTTCCTGTGCGCCTCGACCCCCGCCCAGCACGCCGCCCTGGCCTGCTTCACCCCTGACTCCCTCGCCGTCTGCGAGGAGCGGCGCGCCGAGTTCGGACGCCGGCGCGCGCTCGTCCTCGACGGCCTGGCACAGCTCGGACTGCCGGTGCCCGTGCCGCCCGACGGGGCGTTCTACGTCTACTTCGACGTCAGCGGCACCGGGCTCACCTCGTGGGAGTTCTGTGCCCGGGCCCTCCAGGAGGTGCATGTCGCGCTCACCCCGGGCCGGGACTTCGGGGTGGGCACGGCGGAGACGCACGTACGCCTGTCGTACGCGGCCTCCGCCGGGGAACTGCGCGAAGGAATCGCCCGCTTGGGGAAGTTCGTCGCGGCGCTGCGGTAGCGCGTCGCTTCACGGAACGCACACACACCTCACTCGTTAGCTTTAAAGTTCAAGCGATAGGCTCATCGCCAGTTGAGTGGGGGCGACGGAGCCCACGCGCCGCGCTGCTCACTTCCCCCCACGGACACAGGAGAGTCGTGTGAGCGACGGCGACGTAGTGGTGATCGGCGGCGGCTACGCGGGAGTCCGCCTGGCGAAAAAGCTGGACGTCACGGCGCGGGTCACGCTGGTGGACCGCAAGGAGGTCTTCTTCCACCGCATCGCCTCACTGCGCGCCGGGATCCGGCCGGAGTGGTCGGTGACGCCGTTCATCCCGTACGACCGGCTGCTGAACGGCGGCCAGGTCGTGCTGGGCAAGGCGCTGCGCATCGACACGGAGGCCCGGCAGGTCGTCCTGGCGACGGGGGAGCGGCTGCCGTACGACGTGGTGGTGATCGCCACCGGCGCCGACTATCCCGAACCGGCCCGCTTCAACGGCACCACCCCGGACGAGGCGGTGAAGGCCTTCGCCGGGCACCAGCAGGCGGTCGCCCGTGCCGGGCACGTCCTCGTGGTCGGCGGCGGGCCCTCCGGCGTGGAGCTCAGCGCGGAGATACGGCTGGCCCGGCCGGACGCCCGCGTCACGCTGGCCCACTCCGGGTCGGCGCTGCTGCACGGCACGGGCAGTGAGCGCGCCGGGCGCAAGGCGCTGGCCTGGCTGGAGGCGCACGACGTGGACGTGCGGCTGAACTCCTTCATGTCGCCCGGCTTCGACTTCGGCACCTATCGCGACGCGCACGGCAACGTCATGGAGGCCGACCTCTCCTTCTGGGCCACCGGCACCACCCCCAACACGCTCTGGCTACGACTGGGCGGCCACGGCGACTGGCTGAACCACTCCGGACACGTCAAGGTCGACCGCACGCTCCGGGTCGACGGGCGCCCGGACGTCTTCGCGGTCGGTGACGTCAACGACGCCACGGAGCTGAAGATCACCCCCGCCGCGCTGGCCCAGGCCGACCTGGCGTTCCACAACATCCGCGCCCACCTCCAGAGCGGCAAGCACCGCAAGGAACCCCGCTTCTACCGGCCTCTCCACCGCACCCCCCTCATCGTCCCCTTCGGCGCGGCCGACGGCATGACCCTGCTGCCGGTGCCGGGCGGGGAGAGCGCGGTGCTGGGAGGACGGACGTCGGTGCTGGCGAAGGCGAAGACGCTGATGACGCCTTATATGCGGCGGCAGTTGGGGTACACGGCGGCGTGAGGTGGCGGAGAGGCTGGGTGGCGCAGTGGCTCAGCCTTTCGCTCGCCGTCCGCTCCGCCTCGGTGCCGGGTCCGCGCCGTCGAGGAGTTCCAGGCGGCGTTCCTCGCCGGTGAGGCGGGAGGCGACGAAGGCCTCCTCCTCGCTCCTTTGATCGTTCGGACTCAAATGGTACGAGGACGCAGATCACCCGCGGAGAAACGGGGAACGCCCCGGCCGACCCGTGAGGGCCGGCCGGGGCGTCCCGGTGATCGGATCAGGCTCGGACCGGGCTCAGACCAGGTCGAAGCGGTCCGCGTTCGACACCTTGACCCACGCCGCGACGAAGTCCTTCACGAACTTCTCCTTCGCGTCGTCGCTCGCGTAGACCTCGGCGACCGCGCGGAGCTCGGAGTTCGAGCCGAAGACGAGGTCGGCACGCGTACCGGTCCACTTGACCGCGCCCGAGGCGTCACGGGCCTCGAAGTGGTTCTGGTCCTCGGAGGTCGACTTCCACTCGATGCCCAGGTCGAGCAGGTTGACGAAGAAGTCGTTGCTGAGGACACCGGGGGTCTCGGTGAGGACACCGAGGGACGTCCCGCCGTGGTTGGCGCCCAGGACGCGCAGACCGCCGACGAGGACGGTCAGCTCGGGGGCGCTCAGGCCGAGCAGGTTCGCCTTGTCGAGCAGCAGGTACTCGGCCGGGAGGCGGTTGCCCTTGCCCTGGTAGTTGCGGAAGCCGTCCGCGGTCGGCTCGAGGGCGGCGAACGACTCGGCGTCCGTGTGCTCCTCGGTCGCGTCGACACGGCCCGGGGTGAAGGGCACCTCGACGGCGTGGCCGGCGTCCCTGGCGGCCTTCTCGACCGCGGCGGCACCGCCGAGGACGATCAGGTCGGCCAGGGAGACCTTCTTGGCGCCGGAGCCCGCGTTGAACTCGGACTGGACGCCCTCCAGGACCCGCAGGACCTGGGCCAGCTCGTCGGGCTGGTTGACCTCCCAGCCGGCCTGCGGCTGCAGACGGATGCGGGCACCGTTGGCACCGCCGCGCTTGTCGCTGCTGCGGAAGGTGGACGCGGACGCCCACGCGGTCGACACCAGCTGCGAGACGGTCAGACCCGAGTCGAGGAGCTTGGACTTGAGGGCCGTGACGTCGGCGGCGTCGATGGTCTCGCCCTCGGCCTGCGGCAGCGGGTCCTGCCACAGCAGGGTCTCCTCCGGGACCTCCGGGCCGAGGTACAGGGACTTCGGGCCCAGGTCACGGTGGGTCAGCTTGTACCAGGCGCGGGCGAAGGCGTCCGCGAACTGGTCCGGGTTCTCGTGGAAGCGCTTCGAGATCTCGCCGTAGATCGGGTCGAAGCGCAGCGAGAGGTCGGTGGTGAGCATCGTGGGCAGACGCTTCTTCGACGGGTCGTGCGCGTCGGGGATGATCGCCTCGGCGTCCTTGGCCACCCACTGGTTGGCGCCGGCGGGGGACTGGGTCAGCTCCCACTCGTAGCCGAAGAGGATGTCGAAGAAGTCGTTGCTCCACTGGGTGGGCTTGGTGGTCCAGGTGACCTCGAGCCCGGAGGTGATGGCGTCGCCGGCCTTGCCGGTGCCGTAGGTGCTGGCCCAGCCGAGGCCCTGGGCCTCGATCGGGGCGGCCTCGGGGTCGGCGCCGACGTTGTCCGCCGGGCCGGCGCCGTGGGTCTTGCCGAAGGTGTGACCACCGGCGATGAGGGCGACGGTCTCCTCGTCGTTCATCGCCATACGGCGGAACGTCTCGCGGATGTCGCGGGCCGCGGCGAGCGGGTCCGGGTTGCCGTTGGGGCCCTCCGGGTTGACGTAGATGAGGCCCATCTGGACGGCGCCGAGCGGGCTCTCCAGCTCACGGTCGCCGGTGTAGCGCTGGTCGTCGAGCCAGGTGGTCTCGGGACCCCAGTACACGTCCTCGTCGGCCTCCCAGACGTCGGCGCGGCCGCCGGCGAAGCCGAAGGTCTCGAAGCCCATCGTCTCCAGCGCCACGTTGCCCGTGAGGATCATGAGGTCGGCCCAGGAGATGGACTGGCCGTACTTCTTCTTGACCGGCCACAGCAGCCGGCGGGCCTTGTCCAGGTTGCCGTTGTCCGGCCAGCTGTTCAGCGGCGCGAAGCGCTGCTGGCCACGGCCGCCACCGCCGCGTCCGTCGCTGATGCGGTAGGTGCCGGCGCTGTGCCACGCCATCCGGACCATCAGCGGGCCGTAGTTGCCGAAGTCCGCCGGCCACCAGTCCTGCGAGGTGGTCAGGACCTCGGCGATGTCCTGCTTGACGGCCGCCAGGTCGAGGTTGCCGAACGCCTGGGCGTAGTCGAACTCCCCACCGAGCGGGTTCGCGACGACCGGGTCCTTCGCGAGGATCTTCAGGTTGAGCCGCTCCGGCCACCACTGACGGTTTCCGCCGCCCTGGGTGGGGTGTGCGGCGCGCTCGTGCGCGACCGGGCATTTACCTTCAGCGGCGCTGTTCTCGGACATGAGGGGTAATTCCTTCCGGGGTTTGGTGCTCAAGCCTTGCGGGCGGTGGAACAGGAGGGGCACAGGCCCCAATAGATGACCTCGGCCTCGTCGATGGCGAAGCCCCGGTCGTCCGAAGCGGTCAGACAGGGCGCGTGCCCGACCGCGCAGTCGACGTCGACGACGGCCGCGCACTCCCGGCAGACCAGGTGGTGGTGGTTGTCGCCGACCCGGCCCTCGTACCGGGCGGGACTGCCCGGTGGCTCGATACGGCGGACGAGTCCTGCCGCGGTGAGCGCGTGGAGGGCGTCGTAGACGGCTTGTACTGATACGTGGCCGACCCGGTCCCGGACCCCGGAGGTGAGGGCGTCGACCCCGAGGTGGTCACCGGCGCGGACGGTCTCCAGAAGCGCGACGCGGGCGGCCGTCACCCGCAGGCCGGCCCCCCGCAGATCCCCTGCGGTGGTCGGAGGCTGCGGTGAAGTCATGGGGGCCAACCTACCCCCACAAACACGAATGGTTCAAGAAATGGATTCGTTCCAACTCTGTGCCATGTCGTGTCGCCGTGCGTTCACCTTCCGGACCGGTCCCTCACGGGGCGTGAAGGCGGGCCTCAGCGTCGCGACCGGCGCACGAGTCCCGCCGCCCCTGCCGCGGCCAGCCCGACGCCCGCGAGCGCGATGCCCTGCGCCCGGCGTCCTGGGGCCGTCGGCCGGGCGCCGGGGGCGACCCCGTACGCGCTGCCGTCCGCACCGGGCAGCCCGCAGGACAGCAGCTCCGCCAGATGGACCGCCTCATGGCCCCCGCTGTCGAACTCGTGGATCTGTGTGCGGCAGCTGAACCCGTCCGCCAGTACCGCCGTGCCCGCGTCCGCTTCCCGCAGCCGGGGCAGCAGTACCCGCTCCGCGCATGCCTCGCTGACGTCGAGATGGCCCGGCTCGAAGCCGAAGTTCCCGGCGAGTCCGCAGCAGCCGGAGTCCAGCCGCTCGGCGTCGACCCCGGCGCGGCTCAGCAGCTCGCGGTCGGCGTCCCAGCCCAGGACCGCGTGCTGGTGGCAGTGCACCTGGGCGAGCGCCCGCGCGGAGCGGTCCGGCACCTGGGGCGGCTCGTAGCCGGGGGAGTGCGCGGTGAGCAGCTCGGCGAGGGTGACGGTCTGTGCGCGCAGTCGCCGTACGTCCGGGTCGCCGGGGAACAGGTCGCCCGCGTCCGAGCGGAACACGGCCGTGCAGCTCGGTTCCAGGCCGACCACGACGCCGCCGTCGCGCAGATGCCCGGCCAGCCGGCGCACGGTACGGCCCAACACCCGCTCGGCGACGCCGAGTTGTCCCGTGGAGAGCCAGGTCAGCCCGCAGCACAGCGGCTCTTCGGGCAGTTCGACGCGCCAGCCCGCGTGCTCCAGCACCCGCACGGCCGCCCGGCCGACGTGCGGGTGGAAGTGGTTGGTGAAGGTGTCCGGCCAGAGCAGGACGCTGCCGCGCGCCCCGTCGCCGTACGGCTCATGCCCCGCGAACCACTGCTGCAGCGTCCGCCCGGCGAACAGCGGCACCTCCCGGTTCTCCACGCCCGCGACGGCGACGGCCGCCCGTGACAGCGGCGGCGTGTGGGTGAGGGCGTTGACGACCGGTCCGAGCCGGGCGCGGCCGACGGTCTGGGCGAGGAGGGGCAGCCAGCCCATGGACAGATGCGCGCGCGGCCTGCGCCACCAGCGGCCCTCGTAGTGGTGGGACAGGAACTCCGCCTTGTAGGTGGCCATGTCGACGTCGGCCGGGCAGTCCTTCTTGCACCCCTTGCAGGCCAGGCACAGGTCGAGCGCGTCCCGTACCGCCTCGGAGCGCCAGCCGTCCTGGATCGCGCTGTCGCCGTGCCCGTCGAGCATCTCGAACAGCAGCCGGGCCCGTCCGCGCGTGGAGTGCTCCTCCTCCCGGGTGACCTGGTACGACGGGCACATCACGGAGCCCTTGGTCTCGAGCTGGCGGCATTTGCCCACGCCCACGCACCGGTTGGCGGCCGCGGCGAAGGAGCCGCCGTCCTCCGGGAAGCCGAAGTGCAGGTCGTGGGGGTCGTACGGGGTCCAGTCGCCGCCGAGGCGCAGGTTCTCGTCGAGCCGGTACGGGGCCACGACCTTCCCGGGGTTCATCCGGTCGAGCGGATCGAAGACCGCCTTCAACTGCCCGAAGGCCTCCACCAGTTGCTCCCCGAACATCCTGGGGAGCAGTTCGCCCCGGCTCTGTCCGTCCCCGTGTTCGCCGGAGAAGGAGCCGCCGAACTCGACGACGAGGTCGGCGGCGCGTTCCATGAACCGCCGGTAGGCGGCGACCCCGTCGGTGGAGTACAGGTCGAAGGGGATCCGGGTGTGCACGCACCCCTGCCCGAAGTGGCCGTACAGGCTCGGCCCCGTGTCGCTCTGGTAGCCGAACTCCTCGTACAGGCCCCGCAGTCGGCGCAAGTAGTCACCGAGCCGCTCGGGCGGCACCGCCGAGTCCTCCCAGCCCTCGAAGGTGTCCGGCCGGTCGGGCACATGGGCGGTGGCCCCGAGCCCGGCCTCCCGCACCTGCCACAACTCCTCCTGGTGCGCGGGTTCGTCGAGGAAGGCGACCTCCGGGTCGTGCTCGGACTCATGGAGGGCGTCCAGCATCCGGTGCGCCCGCTCGTCCGCGTCCTCGACGGTGTCACCGCCGAACTGCACCATCAAGTAGGCGTCCCCTTCGGGGAGTTGGGCGCGTGCCTCCGGGTTGAGGTGCTTGAGCTGCTCGTCGTGCAGGAGGTAGGAGTCGAGGCCCTCCAGGGCGATCGGCTCGTACGGCAGGATCTCCGGCACGGCGTCGGCGGCCCGGTCGATACCGGGGAACCCCAGGACCACCAGCGCGCGTTCCTTCACCACCGGCACCAGTTTCAGTTCCGCCCGCAGGACGGTGACGAGCGTCGACTCGCTGCCGACGAGGAGCCCGGCGACGTCGAAGCCGTGCTCGGGGAGCAGGGAGTCGAGGTTGTAGCCGGAGACGCGGCGCGGGATGTCGGGGTAGCGGCGGCGGATCTCGTCGGCGTGGGCGTCGCGCAGGGCACGCAGTTGCCGGTGTACCGCGGCCCGCAGATCACCTTGCCGCTCGATCTCGGCGTACTCCTCGTCATTCGTCCTGCCGCACCAGAACCGGGTGCCGTCGTAGAGCAGCACCTCCAGACGGGCGACGCCGTCGACGACCTTGCCGTACGCCTGTGCCGTGGCGCCGCAGGAGTTGTTGCCGATCATGCCGCCGATCGTGCAGTTGGCGTGGGTCGCGGGCTCGGGTCCGAAACGCAGTCCGGTCGGGGCGAGTTGCCGATTGAGCTCGTCGAGGACGATGCCGGGCTGGACGACACAGGTACGGGCTTCGGTGTCCACGGACTCCAGCTTGTTGCCGTACTTGGACCAGTCGATCACCACGGCCGTGTTGGTGCACTGCCCGGCCAGACTGGTCCCCCCGCCCCGCGACAGCACGGGCGCGTCGTGCTCCCGGGCGACGGCGACCGCCTCCACCGCCGCCTCGGGTGTGTGCGGCACGACCACCCCGATCGGCGTCTGCCGGAAGTTGGAGGCATCGGTGGAGTAGGCGGCCCGGCTCCCGTCGTCGAAGCGGACCTCGCCGTCGACACGGTCGCGCAGGGCGGCCTCCAGGGACCTCGCGTCGACCCTCGCCCCTCGTCGTACGACGGGAGCGGGCAGCTCCGTCCCGCCCATGATCCCCTCCTCGGCTGCGGCCCGCGACAAGGTGCGCAACGGGTACCCGGCGCGGTACGGGGCAATCAGCGGACGGTGGTCATCGGTCCTGGCAGGCGCGGGAGCGGAAGTCCTCGACGGACCCCGTCTCGTGATCCGCGAACAGGCCCCGCGCCCGCGACTACTCCGGGGCCGAGTCCTCGGCGAAGTCGGGCACCAGCGCGCCCATGGCCTGGCGCTGGGTGGGTCCCATGATGCGGGCCAGCGCCTCCTTGACCGTCTGTGCCAGGACCCCCGAGGCATCCTTCAGCAGGCCCCGCGCCTTCTCGGTGAGGACGACCTCGATGCCGCGCTTGTCGCCGCAGACCGATTGGCGGGTGACGAGGCCGGCGTGCTGGAGACAGGCGATCTGGTAGGTGAGGCGGGTCTTGGGGCGGCCGAGGAGTTCGGCGATCCGCGTCATGCGCAGACCTTCCGAGGGGTTCCCGGCCAGCAGGCACAGGACCAGGAACTCGTCGTGCGAGACGTCCAGCCGCTCCTTGACCACGGAGCGCAGCTCCTGCTCGACGGCTCCGGTCGCGGCCAGCATCAGCATCCAGGCGTGCAGCTCTGCGGGCAGGAGCCCGTCACCTGCGGTGGAGGGGCAGTCGGAGTGATCGGCCATGACACCCAGTCTACCTGTTGTCCAATTTTGGATCAGATGACTCGGAAGGGTTGTTCATATTTGGATGACCCGCTAGCGTGAGGTCATTCAAATTTGGATGACCTCTGGACATGAGCATCAGCACGAAGGAGACCCCGTCATGACCGTCGCCGTGGAAACCGGCCTGTGGCAGCTCGACACCGCCGCCTCGACCGTCGCGATCAAGCACAAGTCGATCTGGGGGCTCGTCACCGTGAAGGGCGCCTTCACCGCCGTCACCGGCCAGGGCGAGGTCCGCCCCGACGGATCCGCCGTCGGCACCCTGACTCTCACCGTCGCGTCCCTGGACACCAAGAACCCCAAGCGCGACACCCACCTGAAGGGCCCCGACTTCTTCGACGCCGACAACCACCCCGAGCTCACCTTCGCGGTCCGCAGCGCTGAACTCCGCGACGGCGACAAGGTCCACGTCGTCGGCCGGCTCACCGCGCGCGGCATCAGCCGCCCCCAGACCTTCACCGCCCGCCTCACCGGCGCGGACGCCGACGCCCTCACCCTGGACGCCGAATTCTCCGTGGACCGCAACCAGTTCGGGATGGGCTGGAACCAGCTCGGCATGATCGCCCGCCTCACCACGGTCACCACCACCCTCCGCTTCATCCGGACGGCAGCCTGACGTACACGCTCGACAGCGTCTGAGGTGCGGCGGTGAAGGCCCGCAACCGGATCCGCGCGCCCGCGCGGGGCAGCCCGTACCCCCCGGCGGGCGGCCGGAGTTCATAGCGCGCCGTGGCGTGGGCGGGCAGCGTCGCCGGCCCCCGGACGACCGTCCAGTACCGGCTCATGCCCTGTCCCACGGTCAGCATGAAGTGGGGCACGAGGGCGCTGTCGGCCGTGTTGGCGACCCGGATCGTCAGCCGTGAGCCGTCGGCAGGCCTGGCCCGCTGCAACCCGGTGACCTGCATCCGCAGCGGCGGTGTGCCCGTCACCGCCAGGGCCGCGCTGAGCAGAGCCGGCGACAGGACGAGCAGGGCCACCGCGATCCGCGCCGCACGGGAGCCCAGCCGCGGCCCCGGCTGCCAGGCGCCCGCGAACTCCGACGCGGGCGCGGTGACGGCCGCCGCCAGCCACAGCGGCGTCATCATCAGGTAATAGCCGTCCTGCGAACGCGTCGCCAGGAAGAAGGCACACCACGGCAGCACGGTCGCAGCGGGCCCCAACCGCCGTACGAACAGCACGAACAGCACCAGCAGACCCGCCGCCAGCAGCATGCTCGCGTGCCCGTACCAGTCCAGCCGGTCGCTGCCGCCCGTGAGATACGCGGACACGTCCACCAGGCCCTGACCGTGCAGCACCGCGCCCTGGGTCAGCGGCAGGGCGACACCGGTGAGCCAGGGGCCCGGCTCGCTCACGAGGAAGTACGTGTCGATCAGCAGCCACACGGTGGCGGCGACCCCGACGACCCGCAGCACCACCAGCGCCGCGGCCCGGCCGCCCAGCTCCCCGCGGCGCACCGCGTAGATCCCGGCCAGCAGGAACGGCGCCAGGAACCACGGCAGTTGCTGCGCCGCACACGCCGCCCCCAGGCACACGGCCCGCGCCACCCCGGCGGCGCCCAGCCGCCCGCTCTGCCCGATCCGCGGCCAGCGCACCACCACCGGCACCAGCAGGGCGAGCGCGAGGATCGCGGGATAGCCGAGCCGGCCGTACTGCGGCAGCATCGCGAAGCCCAGGCACACCATGGTCGCCGCCGGTCGCCACGGCACCGGCAGCATCCGCCACAGCACCACCGCGCCGACGACCAGCGCAACCGTGCTCACCGCCGTCGCCGGGGCGCCGCCGTGGCCCAGCCACAGCAGCGGCGCGGTCAGCAGCGGGGCGAGCGGGGGATAGCCGTAGGTGAAGTCGTAGCCGCCGGTCACCGTGGGGGTCAGGGCGACGCCGTGACCGAAGAGCCAGGGCCACGACCGGCCGTAGACGGGGTGCCCCGCGACCAGTTCCCGGGCGGCCTGCGTGGTCAGGAGCGCCTCGTCGCTGCCCTGGTGGAGCACCGACCAGGCGCACAGCGTCAGGGTCACGGCCGTCACCAGCACGCACAGGTCGACGCGGGCCAGCGAACGGGTCCGGCGCACCACCAGCGCCAGCACCCCGCACACCAGGATCGAGGCGTAGCAGACCGAGATGACCGCGGCCACGGCGACCTGGTGCGAGGCCGCCTGTGTCCACACCGCGCGTGTCCCGATGAGGAGGCTGATGTCAGCGAGCAGCGTCAGGACGCGATGCCACTGCGCGGGTGTTTCCGGACCGGGGGAGGACACCGCCGACTGCGTGCGCCGGCCGGGTGTCACCGGCTTCAGTTCTGCCAAGTGCACGGCACCGGACCGTAATCGCGCCCGGTGAGCGAGGTGGTGGGGGAGGTGAAGAGTCCGGTAGGAGAGAGGTAAGAAAGCGAGGTTTGTCAGTAGACGTCCCGCACGTACCTTTTCGCCGCGGCCAACTGCTTCACGTACGCCGCCGCCTCCTGCTCGCCCAGCCCGCCGTGCGCGACCGCGATGTCCTTCAGTGCCCGGTCCACGTCCTTGGCCATCCGGGAGGCGTCCCCACACACATAGAAATGGGCACCGTCCTGGAGCCAGCGCCACAGCTCGGGGCCGTGCTCGCGCATCCGGTCCTGGACGTAGACCTTCCGGCGCTGGTCGCGGGAGAAGGCGGTGTCGAGACGGGCCAGGGTCCCCTCGTCGAGCAGCTCGGTCAGCTCCTCCTCGTAGTAGAAGTCGCTGGCCCGGTGCTGCTCCCCGAAGAACAACCAGTTGGGCGCCCGGTGCCCGAGCGCGCGCCGCTCCTGGAGGAAGCCCACGAAGGGCGCGACCCCCGTGCCGGGACCGACCATCACCATCGGCGTCGCCGGGTCGGCGGGCGGCCTGAAGTGCGGGGAGGCCTGGACGAAGACCGGCACCTCGGTGCCCGCGTCGGCGTCCGCGAGGAACGGCGAGCAGACCCCGCCGCGCGGTGTGCCGTGCAGGTTCTCGTACCGCACGACGGACACCGTCAGCGAGACCAGGTTCGCGTCGACGAGGGGACTGGAGGATATGGAGTACAGGCGCGGCTGAAGCTTCTTGAGGACGCCCGCCCAGTCCCGCGCGTCCGCCCGCACCGGATGCTCGGCGAGCACGTCCACCGCCTGCCGTCCCCAACTCCACTGCGCCAGCCCGTCCTTGTTGTCGGGCCGCAGGAGCTTCTTCAACTCCCGCCCGTCACGGACGCGTTCACCGACGAAGCGGAGGAAGTCGGGGGTGATACGGGTGATGTCGAGGTGCCGCTGCAGGGCCTCGGCGAAGGGAACCTCGCCGACCCCGTCCAGTTCCACGGGGGTTGATCCGTCGACGCCGGTGACCGCCAGCCACTCCTCCACCAGGGCGGTCGAGTTGACCGGCCGCACGCCGAGCGCGTCCCCCGCCTCGTACGTCAGCGGGGTCCCGCTCGTGTCGAAGGTGAACCGCCGGACCTCCTTGCCCGCGCCGGGCAGGCTGAGCAGCCGGTTGCCGACGAGGCGGGCGGTGGTGGCGGCGGGCCTGGGGGAGCGGGCGGGCCTCTTCGGCGCCTCGGTGGTGGCGGTGGGCGGGGTACCGGTCTCGCTGCCCAGCGCGGAGAGCACCTCGTCCAGCCAGGCATCCGCGGACGGCTCGAAGTCCGGCTCGCAGTCGGTACGCGGCGCCAGCCGCACCCCGCCCAGTTCGTCGAGGCGGTCGTCGAGCCGTCGCCCGTGGCCGCAGAAGTCGTCGTACGAGGAGTCGCCGAAGGCCAGGACGGAGTAGCGGACCCCGTCCAGACGCGGAGCCTGCTCGGCGGCGAGCCGGTCCCAGAAGCCGGAGCCGTTGTCGGGCGCGTCGCCGTCACCGAAGGTGCTGGTGACCAGCAGCAGGTCGGCGCCCCGGGGCAGCGCGCCGGGGTCGGTGTCGTCCATGCCGACCAGCAGGGGGCGGTGTCCGCTGGCGGAGAGCCGGTCGGCGACGGCACCGGCGAACTCCTCCGCGTTCCCGGTCTGCGAGGCCCACAGCACGACCACCTCACGGCCGGGCTGCGTGCGGGGCGCCTGGGCCGTCCGCGAGTACATGCCGGCCAGCACGCCGTTGACCCACAGCGCGTGCTCGGGGCTGAACGGCGCGTCCGGCGGCAGCACCGGGACGCCGGGGGCGCCGGAGTCGATGCCCGCGAGGAAGCCGGTCAGGTACAGGCGCTCCTGGGCGGTCAGGACGGGCGGCGGGGCGGGGGCGAGGCCGAAGGGGTCGGCGCCGGGGGTGACGGAGGTGGGGACGATGACCGCGGGTGCGGGCACCGGCGCGGGCGCGGGAGCGGCGGAGACCCGGGTCAGCGACACCGCGCACACCTTGAACTCCGGCTGGAAGGAGATCGGGTCCACCGCGTCGCTGGTCACGGCGTTGACGCTCAGATACTCGCCGAAGAGGTCGTTCCAGTGGAACGGTGCGAAACAGCACCCCGGCCGCACCCGGTCCGTCACCACCGCGGGCAGCACCGCCCGCCCGCGCCGCGAGGCCACCTCCACCCGGTCGCCCTCGGCGATCCCCAGCGCGCCGGCGTCCTCGGGGTGCAGTTCCACGAACGGCCCGGGGTTCAGCTTGTTGAGCTTGGCGACCCTGCCGGTCTTGGTCAGCGTGTGCCACTGGTGCTGCACCCGCCCCGTGTTCAGCACGAAGGGGAAGTCGTCGTCCGGCATCTCCGCGGCCGGTATGTGCGGCCGCGCGTGGAAGACGGCCCGGCCGCTCGCGGTGGGAAAGCGCAGCTCGTCGCCGCTGACGTACCGGATCGGATTGCGGGCGGGCCCGCCCTCGGCGGCCGGCCACTGCACGGGGGTCTCCCGCAGCCGCTCGTAGGTCACCCCGCGCAGGTCCCACCCCGTGACGGGGTTCCAGGCCCGCCGGATCTCCTCGAAGACCTGCTCGGCGCTGTCGTACGAGAACCCCTTCGCGTACCCCAGCTCCCGCGCGACCGCCGCGATGATCCGCCAGTCCGCCATCGCCTCGCCCGGCGGATCGGCGACCGGCTGGGTCAGGGTGAGGTTGCGCTCGCTGTTGACGAAGACGCCCTCGCCCTCGGTCCACATCGCCCCGGGGAGCACGACATCGGCGTAGGCATTGGTCTCCGTCTCCCCGAACACGTCCTGGGTGACGACGAACTCGGCGGCCTCCAGGCCCTCGATGACGGTACGGCGGTTGGCGACCGAGGCGACCGGGTTGGTGCAGATGATCCAGCAGGCCTTGATCTCGCCGTCGGCCATCTTCTGGAACATCTCGACGGTGCCCTTGCCGACGCCGTCCTTGCGGACGGTGCCCGCGGGCAGCTCCCAGAGCTCCTCGACGAACTCCCTCTCGGAGTCGACGAGGACGGACCGCTGACCGGGGAGACCGGGCCCCATGTACCCCATCTCGCGCCCGCCCATGGCGTTCGGCTGGCCGGTGAGGGAGAAGGGGCCGCTGCCGGGACGGCAGATGGCGCCGGTCGCCAGATGCAGGTTGACCAGGGCGTTGGTGTTCCAGGTGCCGTGCGTGGACTGGTTGAGGCCCATGGTCCACAGGCTCATCCACTCACTGGCCGAGCCAATGAGCCGGGCGGCCTCGCGAAGGTCGTCCTCGTCCAGTCCCGTGATCTCGGCGACGACGTCGGGCGCGTAGTCGGCGAGGAACTCCGGCATCGCCTCCCAGCCCTCGGTGTGGGCGGCGACGAACTCGGGGTCGGTGTGCCCCTCCTCGACCAGAAGGTGCAGCAGACCATTCAGCAGCGCGAGGTCGGTACCCGGCTTGAGCTGCAGAAACAGATCGGCTTTGGCGGCCGTCGCGGTGCGCCGCGGATCGACGACGATCAGCTTCGCGCCCGCCTTGACCCGCTCCATCATCCGCAGGAAGAGGATCGGATGGCAGTCGGCCATGTTCGACCCGATGACGAGGAAGGCATCGGCCCGGTCGAAGTCCTCGTACGAGCCGGGCGGCCCGTCGGCGCCCAGCGACAGCTTGTAACCGGCCCCGGCGCTGGCCATGCACAGCCGGGAGTTCGACTCGATCTGATTGGTGCGGACGAAGCCCTTGGCGAGCTTGTTGGTGAGGTACTGGGCCTCCAGGCTCATCTGCCCGGACACATAGAAGGCGACCGAGTCCGGGCCGTGCTCGTCGATGATCGCGCGCAGCCGCCGCGCGGTCTCGGCTATGGCGTCGGCCATGGGCGCCGGGACCGGCTCCGCACCGCGGTCGTCCCGGACCAGCGCCGTGGTCAGCCTCCCGGGCGCGGAGAGCATCTCGGCCGTGGTGGCGCCCTTGGTGCACAGCCGCCCCGCGTTCGCCGGGTGCGCTTTGTCACCGGTGGCCTTCAGGACCGTACGCCGCCCGTCGGGCCCCATGCCGACGTCCAGCAGGATGCCGCAGCCCACTCCGCAGTAGGAGCAGACCGAGCGCACCTGGGACGTGGGAGTGGTGGGGGTCACACGGGGCCCTTTCCGCGGTCGGTTCTTGCCCCCAGAGCGTACGAATCGCCCATTACGCCGATGTCACATGGCTTGATCATGAGGAGTTACGTCGGACACACAGCCGTTCGTGGCGCGATGTGAGGGGGCGGGTCTGTCGCGGTCCGTGTCGCTGTTGGGCCGAACGGGTGACTTGGCGTAAGAATTGGCCGGTGCAGGCAATCAAGGCGAGCGAGTCCGGGGGGAACCGGTGAGCAGGTACGACGTCACCGATGAACAGTGGGAAGGGCTCGCCCAGGTCGTTCCGTTGCGCGGCCGGGACGCCTGGCCGTCCGCGGTGGACCACCGGGTGCCGCCCGAAGCGGTGACGGAACCGCGCCGCCGCTTCGTCGTGCTGAGGGTGAATGTCTTCGGCGACGCCCGCGAGGTCGCCGAGACCCTGATGGCGGGCATTCCGGTGCTGCTCGACCTGACCGGGGCGGAGGGCGAGGTCGCCAAACGGGTCCTCGACTTCAGTACGGGAGTCGTCTTCGGTCTCGCCAGCGGCATGCACCGCGTGGACCGCAACGTCTTCCTGCTGACCCCGCCCGGCACCGAGGTCAGCGGCCTGATGGAGACCGCGGGCGCCCCCAGCGCCTGAGCCCGGTCCCCCGATCGTAGGAAGCGGCGCCCGGCGGAACGGTTCGCCTTGTTCCGGAGGCTTACGGTCCGGACATGTGCGTGACTTCTGTGCCGGCGGGTTCTGCGGCTCATGCGGTTCCGGAGGCTTCCAGTGACCGGCGGGTGCCGTCCCAGGGGCGGTCGGGGGGTGACGGGGAGCATCCAGGGGCGTCCGGCGAATCGGCGGCCGCGAGACGTGCGGAGTCGTCCGCCGAGAGGCCCCCGAGGGTGTCCGCCGGGGACGGCCCGGCGGCGCCGCTGCCCGGCTCGCCCGGCGTCCGTGTCGCGGCCGGTCACCACCCCAGTCGCCCCCACCTCACCGAGCTGCGGTTGTCCGCCTTCGCCTCGCACCGGCGGGCGAGCTTTCCGATGGGTCCTCTCACCCTTCTCGTCGGGCCCAGCGGATCCGGCAAGTCGAGTGCGCTGCGGGCGTACGAGGCGCTGGCGCGGCTTGCCGCCGGGGCGGAGCTCGGGGAGGTGTTTCCCGATCCGCTCGCGTGTGTGCCGGAGTGGGCGCGGCCCGACGCGCAGCGGCGGCGCGGGTTTCGGATCGGGTGCACGACGCACGGGCCCGAGGGGCCGGTCCGGCTCGACGTCGCCGTGCAGGCCGAGCCCGAGCTCCGGGTCGTGGGGGAGCGGCTGGCCGTCGGCGGACAGGTCCTGCTGGAGACGGCGCTGCGCGACCCCTCGCGACGGGCCGTACAGGCCGCCTGGCACACGGCCGGCTCCGCGCCGGTGACCCGCGCCCCGCTCCCGGACGACCGGCTCGGCACCGCACTGCTCCCGTTGAGGGTGGCCGGCAAGACCGAGGGCCAGCGCCGGGTGCTCGCCGCCGCCGAACAAATGGTCGTCGCCCTGCGTTCCGTGTTCGCCTGCGACCCCCGCCCCGACCGGATGCGCACCCCGGTGCCCACCGGCTCCGGGCGCCTCCTCGGCGGCTGCGACAACCTCGCCGACGTGCTGTGGCGCACCCGCTCCGAATGCGGCCGCCGCCACGCGCAGTTCGTCGCGGCGGTGCACACCGGATGCGCGGGCCCGGTGGCGGACGTCCTCGCCGAACTGCTCGGCGACGGCAGGGTCCGGGCCGTGCTCGACCGCGGCGAGGGTGCCCGTACGGAACTCGCACGGCTCGGCGACGGCGAGCTGAGGTACCTCGCGCTCGCCCTCGTGCTCTTCACCGGACCCGGCGTCCTGGAGGTCGATCCCGCCGGTGAGGTGCCCGCGGCGATGCAGACGCTCACCGTGCTCGCCGACGGGCTCGACCGGCGGCTGGACCCGCGCCAGCGGGACGAACTCCTGGGGCTCGCCGCCCGGATGTGCGACCGCGGGCACATCCGGCTGCTCGGCACGGCGACCGACGCGTCCTGGGCCACGAGGACCGAGGGGCTCACGGTGGTACACCTGGACCCGTGACAGACCCTCTCGATGTGGCGAAACTGCAGCGCAGGCTGGCCGAGTTCGCGGCGGCGCGCCACTGGCAGCCGTACCACACCCCCAAGAACCTCGTCGCCGCGCTCAGTGTGGAGGCCTCCGAACTCGTCGAGATCTTCCAGTGGTTGACCCCGGAGGAGTCGGCCCGCGTCATGGACGACGCCGACACCGCGCACCGGGTCACGGACGAGGTCGCCGACGTGCTCGCGTATCTGCTGCAACTGTGCGAGGTGCTGGGCATCGACCCGCTGGCGGCACTGGACGCGAAGATCGACCGGAACGAGCGGCGGTTTCCGGCGCCGTAGCAAGGGCGGCAACTCCGGTTCACAGGGAGCAGCTCGGTCCGTTTTCACTCTCCGGAGTCAAAATCCGGCCCGAAATCGATTCGTTGTCCACAGATTTCCGCCTTCCTCTGGCTTTTCGTCCCGCTCACCCTCACTCTGGGTAGTGGATAGCGGAGTTCGGGCGGCAGACGGGGGCAGCGCATGGATGCGGTGCGGCTCATAGTGACGAGCAGGCGGGCCCTCGCGGGGAGCGGCGCGGCGCCTCAGGTGCTGACGGAGGTGTGGCAGGCGCAGGCGCTGGCCCAGGCGATAGGCAGCAGGCTGGCGGTCTCCGGCCCTCCCCGACTCCGCGGCGAGGCACTGGGGTTGACCGAACTGGCGGGCAGAGGCTGCGGTGTTCTGGACCGTCCCGACCTGGACACCGCCGACCTGCGCGCCGCCCAGCTCACCGAACTGGGCGACGCCCGCCAGGTTCTGCTCTGCCTCGGCGGCCTGCTCGGCGAGGTGGGCATCGCCCTCGTCGGCCTCGCCTGCGCCGTGGACGACGAGGGCACGTACTGGCAGTGCATGGAGGCGATCGACGCGGCGGACGAGTCCCGGGACCGCGTCCTGGAGATGCTCAACAAGCTCGCGGACCGGGATCAGGTGTTACCGGAGCGGGAGGCGGGGTGAGCGCTCAGCGGATCCGGACCCCGGGGTGAGCGACAGCTCCCCTCATCAGCTCTTCCATCTGCTGCAGCAAACCCTTTGGCTGACCGGTCGGTCCCGCTCCGCCCGAGCAACGATCATCACCTTCGCCGGGTCACTGGCCCGGGCAGCCCCCGTGCGCCGCGTTGACGGAATTTCACCCGACCGGGCAGGGGAGGGACGGCGGGGGCGGGTGGGGTCGACCGGCGGGACGGCGTGCAGGATGGAGGTATGGATCTTCGCATCTTCACCGAGCCCCAGCAGGGGGCCACCTACGACACCCTTCTCACGGTCGCCAAGGCCACCGAGGACCTTGGCTTCGACGCCTTCTTCCGGTCGGACCACTATCTGAAGATGGGCTCCGCGGACGGCCTGCCCGGCCCCACCGACGCCTGGATCACCCTCGCCGGCCTGGCCCGCGAGACCAAGCGCATCCGCCTCGGCACGCTGATGACCGCCGGTACCTTCCGGCTGCCCGGCGTGCTCGCCATCCAGGTCGCGCAGATCGACCAGATGTCCGGCGGCCGCGTCGAACTGGGCCTGGGCGCGGGCTGGTTCGAGGAGGAGCACAAGGCGTACGGCATCCCCTTCCCGAAGGAGAAGTTCGGCCGCCTGGAGGAGCAGCTGGAGATCGTCACCGGGCTCTGGGCGACCGAGGCCGGCAGCACCTTCGACTTCCACGGCAAGTACTACGACCTCACCGACTCGCCCGCGCTGCCCAAGCCGGCCCAGGCGAAGATCCCCGTCCTCGTCGGCGGCCACGGCCCCTCCCGTACCCCGGCGCTGGCCGCGAAGTACGCCGACGAGTTCAACATGCCCTTCGGCTCGGTCGAGGACAGCGAGCGCCAGTTCGCCCGGGTGCGCGCCGCCGCCGAGGAGGCCGGCCGCAAGGGCGAGGAGCTGACGTACTCCAACGCCCTCGTGGTCTGCGTCGGCAAGGACGACCAGGAGGTCGCCCGCCGCGCCGCCGCGATCGGCCGTGAGGTGCCCGAGCTGAAGAGCAACGGCCTCGCCGGGTCCCCGGCCGAGGTCGTCGACAAGATCGGCCGCTACGCCGAGATCGGCTCCCGCCGTATCTACCTCCAGGTCCTCGACCTCCACGATCTGGAACACCTGGAGCTCATCTCGGCGCAGGTGCAGTCGCAGTTGTCGTAACCCTGGAAAACGACCGACCGGCGGACCGCGCCGCACGGCCCGGTCCGCCGGATCGTCCTCCGTCAGGACTTTCGTCCGTCCGTCAGGACTTGTGCCCGACCCCCACATACAGGGGGATCTCCTCGCCGCCCTGCCGTGCGCCGAGATCGGGATGCCACCGGGCCGCGAGCACGACACCCGGGTCCACCAGCTCCAGCCCGGTGAAGAACCCGGAGAACTCCTCGCGCGAGCGCACCTGTGCCGCCGTACCGCCCTTGCGGTACACCTCCACGACCCGCTCCCAGGTCTCCGGGTCGAAGTCCCCGGTGGCGTGCGAGAGCGTCAAGTAGCTGCCGGGCGCGAGGGATTCGACCAGCTCCCGCACGATCCGCACCGGCTCGTCCTCGTCCCCGACCAGGTGCAGAAGGGCCACCAGGGACAGCGCGATCGGCTGGGTGAAGTCGAGGGTCTCCCGGGCCACCGCCAGGATCCTGCCCGGTTCGCGTACATCGGCCTGGACGTAGGCGGTCTTCCCCTCCGGCGCGCTGTGCAGCAGGGCCTCGGCGTGCCGGAGGACGATCGGGTCGTTGTCCGCGTACACCACCCGCGCGTCGGGGGCCGTCGCCTGGACTATCTGGTGGAGGTTCGGCTCGGTCGGGATGCCGGTGCCGATGTCGAGGAACTGCCGCACGCCCCGCTCGGCCAGCAGCCGGGAGGCCCGGTGCATGAACGCGCGATTGGTCCGCGCCATCTGACTCACGGCGGGGAAGAGCGAGGTCACCTGCTCGGCCGCCGCCACGTCGACCGGGTAGTTGTCCTTCCCGCCGAGGAAGTAGTCGTACATGCGGGCCGAGTGGGGCTTGCTGGTGTCGATCGTGCTCACAGTCGTGGATCCTCCCTCGAACGCCCGGTCGACCGGAGGCTAGCGAACGTTTCCGATCGCCGTCCGCCGTCCGGAGCCCGACGGTTCGCGAGGCCCGGGGCGCGGTGGATGCCGGCGGGCGATAAATCGAGAGTACGTACGGGCTGGCCCGAGGTACGTTGAGCGGGCCCACCGCAGCTCAGAACGGCGAGAAGCCGCAGCTCAGAAGGATCCCAGAGGTGTAACCACCGTGTTCCTCACGATCAGTACCACCGGCACACCCGAACGCCCCGCGACCGACCTCGGCTTCCTGCTCCACAAGCATCCCGAGAAATCACAGGCGTTCTCCACGTCCTACGGCACGGCACACGTCCTCTACCCCGAGGCCGATGCCGAGCGCTGCACGGCGGCGCTGTTGCTGGAGGTCGACGCGGTGGCGCTGGTCCGGCGCGGCAAGGGCAAGGGCCGCGGTGGTGCTCCTGACGCGGCGCTCGCGCAGTACGTCAACGACCGGCCCTACGCCGCGTCCTCGCTGCTCGCCGTCGCGCTGAGCGCGGTGTTCTCCAGCGCCATGCGCGGGGTGTGCAACGCCCGCCCCGAGCGGGCCGCGCAGCCGCTGCCGCTGCGCATCGAGGTACCCGCGCTGCCCGCCCGGGGCGGCTCCGACCTCGTGCGGAAGCTGTTCGAGCCGCTCGGCTGGGCGGTCACCGTCGAACCGGTCGCGCTGGACGCGCAGTTCCCGGAGTGGGGCGACTCGCGGTATGTGCGGCTCGTGCTGGAGTCGCAGACCCTGACCCTCGCCCAGGCTCTGCGCCACCTCTATGTCCTGTTGCCGGTCCTCGACGACGCCAAGCACTACTGGGTGGCCTCCGACGAGGTCGACAAGCTGCTGCGGGCCGGTGAGGGCTGGCTGCCCGACCACCCCGAGCAGAAGCTGATCACCAGCCGTTATCTGTCGCGCCGCTGGTCGCTCACGCGCGCCGCGATGGAGCGCCTGGAGCTCGTACGGCTCGCCGAGGCCGACGACAGCGAGGTCGAGGAGATCGACAACGCCGTCGAGGCGGAGACCGAGGACGAACAGAAGCCGACCCCGCTCGCCGTGCAGCGCCGGGACGCGATCCTCGCCGCCCTCCAGGCGTCCGGCGCCTCCCGGGTGCTCGACCTTGGCTGCGGGCAGGGCCAGTTGGTGCAGGCGCTGCTCAAGGACGTGCGGTTCACCGAGATCGTGGGCGTCGACGTGTCGATGCGCGCGCTCACCATCGCCTCCCGGCGGCTCAAGCTGGACCGCATGGGGGAGCGGCAGGCCTCCCGCGTCAAGCTCGTCCAGGGGTCGCTCGCTTACACGGACAAGCGACTCAAGGGCTACGACGCCGCCGTGCTCAGCGAGGTCATTGAGCACCTCGACCTGCCACGGCTGCCCGCCCTGGAGTACGCGGTCTTCGGCGCCGCCCGCCCGCGGACCGTCCTCGTGACGACCCCGAACGTCGAGTACAACGTGCGCTGGGAGACCCTCCCGGCCGGCCATGTCCGGCACGGCGACCACCGCTTCGAGTGGACGCGGGAGGAGTTCCGGACCTGGGCTCGGGCGGTGGCCGAACGGCACGGGTACGGCGTGGAGTTCGTGCCCGTCGGGCCGGACGACCCCGAGGTCGGACCGCCGACCCAGATGGCGGTCTTCGAACTGAGCACAGCCGACGTCAAGACCGACAAGACCGAGAAGGAGGCGAAGGCGGCATGACCGAGAACCAGACCAAGGGGCGCGTGCTGCCCGTCACCGACCTCTCCCTCGTCGTCCTCGTCGGAGCCTCCGGCTCCGGCAAGTCGACGTTCGCCCGGAGGCACTTCACGTCCACCGAGATCATCTCCTCGGACTTCTGCCGCGGCCTGGTCTCCGACGACGAGAACGACCAGGGCGCGACGAAGGACGCCTTCGACGTGCTCCACTACATCGCGGGCAAACGCCTCGCCGCCGGCCGTCGTACGGTCGTGGACGCGACCAGCGTGCAGTCGGACTCCCGGCGCCAGCTGATCGAGCTGGCCAGGCAGTACGACGTCCTGCCCATCGCCATCGTCCTCGATGTGCCGGAGAACGTGTGCGCCGAGCGCAACGCGTCCCGCACCGACCGGTCGGACATGCCGATCCGGGTCATCAAGCGCCACATCCGCGAACTCCGCCGCTCCGTCCGGCACCTGGAGCGCGAGGGGTTCCGCAAGGTGCACGTCCTGCGGGGCGTGGAGGACATCGAGAACGCCACCGTCCGCACCGAGAAGCGTTTCAACGACCTCACCCACCTCACCGGCCCGTTCGACATCGTCGGCGACATCCACGGCTGCGGCTCCGAACTGGAGTCGCTGCTGGGCAAGTTGGGCTACGTCGACGGGATGCACCCCGAGGGCCGCACCGCGGTCTTCGTCGGCGACCTCGTCGACCGCGGCCCGGACAGCCCGGGTGTGCTGCGCCGCGTGATGTCGATGGTGAAGTCCGGGAACGCGCTGTGCGTGCCCGGCAACCACGAGAACAAGTACGGCCGTTACCTCAAGGGCCGCAAGGTCCAGCCCACCCACGGGCTCGCCGAGACCATCGAGCAGATGGAGGGGGAGTCCGAGGAGTTCCTCGCCGAGGTGAGGGAGTTCATCGACGGACTGGTCAGCCACTACGTCCTCGACGGCGGCAGGCTGGTCGTCTGCCACGCCGGTCTGCCGGAGAAGTACCACGGCCGCACCTCGGGCCGGGTCCGCTCGCACGCGCTGTACGGCGAAACCACCGGGGAGACCGACGAGTTCGGCCTGCCGGTGCGCTACCCGTGGGCCGAGGACTACCGGGGCCGGGCGGTCGTGGTCTACGGCCACACCCCCGTCCCGGAGGCGACCTGGCTCAACAACACCATCTGCCTGGACACCGGCGCCGTCTTCGGCGGCAAGCTCACGGCGCTGCGCTGGCCGGAGCGGGAGCTGGTCGACGTACCGGCGGAGAAGGTCTGGTACGAGCCGGTGAAGCCGCTGAAGTCGGAGGCGCCGGGCGGACACGACGGGCGGCCCCTGGACCTGGCGGACGTGCACGGCCGCCGTGCGGTGGAGACCCGGTACCAGGGCCGTGTCGCGATCCGTGAGGAGAACGCGGCCGCGGCCCTCGAGGTCATGAGCCGTTTCGCGGTGGACCCGCGACTGCTGCCGTACCTCCCGCCGACCATGGCTCCGACGGCGACCTCGCAGGTCGAGGGCTATCTGGAGCACCCGGTCGAGGCCTTCGCGCAGTACGCGTCGGACGGGGTCGCACGGGTCGTGTGCGAGGAGAAGCACATGGGCTCGCGGGCCGTGGCGCTGGTGTGCCGGGACGCGGAAGCGGCACGCAAGCGGTTCGGAGTGGACGGCCCGACCGGCTCGCTGTACACCCGCACGGGTCGCCCGTTCTTCGACGACGAGTCGGTGACGGAGGAGATCCTCGGCCGGCTGCGCGCTGCGGTCACCGAGGCCGGTCTGTGGGCCGAACTCGACACGGACTGGCTCCTGTTGGACGCCGAGCTGATGCCGTGGTCGCTGAAGGCGTCGGGGCTGCTGCGCTCGCAGTACGCGGCCGTCGGTGCCGCGTCCGGGGCGGTGTTCCCGGGTGCGCTGGCCGCGCTGGAGGGAGCGGCGGAGCGGGGCGTCGACGTCACGGACCTGCTGGGGCGCCAGCGGGAACGGGCCTCGAACGCGGCCGCGTTCACCGAGGCGTACCGGCGCTACTGCTGGCCGACGCAGGGCCTGGACGGCGTACGCCTGGCCCCGTTCCAGATCCTGGCCGTGCAGGGCCGCAACCTGGCGTCCCTGCCCCACGACGAGCAACTGGCCCTGCTGGACCGCCTCGTGGAGCACGACGGCACGGGCCTGCTCCAGACCACCCGTCGCCTCTACGTCGACACGGCCGACCCCGAGTCGGTCCGGGCGGGCGTCGACTGGTGGCTGGAGATGACCGGCCGCGGCGGCGAGGGCATGGTGGTCAAGCCGCTGGGTGCGGTGGTGCGCACCGAGGAGGGGCGCCTGGTGCAGCCCGGCATCAAGTGCCGCGGCCGCGAGTACCTCCGGATCATCTACGGCCCGGAGTACACCCGCCCCGACAACCTGACCCGGCTGCGCGGCCGCTTCCTCAACCACAAGCGCTCGCTCGCGATCCGCGAGTACGCGCTCGGCCTGGAGGCCCTGGACCGCCTGGCCGAGGGCGAGCCGCTGTGGCGGGTGCACGAGGCGGTGTTCGGGGTGCTGGCACTGGAGTCGGAACCGGTGGACCCGCGGTTGTGACGGTCAGCCGACCAGCCTCAGCCGCTCCGCGTACACACCCACGCGGACGCTCTGGCCCCAGGTCAGCTCCAGGGCGTCCGACTCCATCCCGTCCCCGAACGCGATCAGCCGTTCGGACTCGACGGTGAGGTGCAGGGCGGCCGACGCCGGCAGTTCGCCGGCCACCAGTGACGTACCGGTGGCCGGCGAGGGCCAGGCCTCGCGGACGAACCACAGCAGGCGGTCCTCGGTGGGGCGGGGCAGAGGCAGGCCGCTGCCCCGTTCCTGCCACACCGACCGCACCCACCCCGTCGCGCCCGTCCCCGTGCCCACCAGCACTCCGGAGGAAGCCTGGGCCTCGGCGGCACCCCCGTGGCCGTCGAGGCCCAGGCGGTAGCGGGCGGTCTGGTGGCCCGGGGCGCCCAGGTAGATCTCGTTGAGGGCGACCAGACGCTGGCTGTCGTCGGCGACCGCCTCGACCATGGTGAGTTCATCGACGGCAGGGGCGCCGGCCGTCAGGAGTCTCGCCGCGTCCTGGGGGCGATGGCGCACCAGCACACCCGGGTTGCGGCCGGGGTCGGTGTCGATGCCCACCACCGGTTGCCCGGAGAGGTACTTGGCCGCGTTCGCCACCAGTCCGTCCTGGCCGACCACGACCACCACGTCCTCGGGGGCGAACAGGAAGCGGTCCAAGTCGCCGCGTTCCACCCGTGACTGACGCCAGGTCAGAGGGATCGCCGCCGTCACCTCCGCGAGCGCGCGTCGCGTACGGCGGTGGCGCTCGGCCACCTCCTCGATGTCCCGGCCCCGGGAGGAGAGGAAGAAGGCGGCCTGGCCGTGGGTGCCGTGGTGGGCCACCAACTCCTCGTACTCCGTGGTGCGGTGGACGAGGACGACCCGCGGGGCGAGGCTCACGTCCGGTCCTGCGTGCCCAGCCTGGCCAGCAGCCCGGTCAGGACGTCCGGCGACACCGTCACGCTGTCGATGCGGGGGAGGTTCTCCGCCAGCCGGGTCGCGGTGAGCGCGTGCAGGACGGCCACGTCCACCTCCGTGTGCACCTGGAGCCACGCCGCCTGCGCCTGGGCCCGTGCCGCGCCCACCGCCTGCGCGCCCTCGGCCTCGGCGTGGGCCAGCCTGACCGATCGTGCCGCCTCCGCCTCGGCCCGTACCGCGTCCGCCGCCGCGTGCTCCTCCGCCTCCCGCCGGGCGTTCGTGCCGCGCTGCTCCACCAACTGCTCCTCGCGCCGGGCGAGTTCGATCTGGCTGGCCAGCTCGTTCTCGGCGATCGTCCGCTCCCGCTCGACCGCCACCGCCCGGCGCTCGTACGTCGCCCGGTCCGCCTCCTGCTGGATCTGCTCGCGGGCCGGGGTGCGCAGCGCCCGCTCCACCTCCGGCTCGGGTCGCAGCGCGACCACCCGGACGGCCACCACCTCGATCCCCGTGGCCGGCAGCCGCGGTTCCGTCGCCAGCCCCGCCGTCACCCGCTCCCGTACCGCCGCCACACCGTCCATCAGCGCCGCCGACAACGGCGTACGGGCCAGCACATCCAGCGCGTGCTGCTGTGCCGTCTCCGTGAGCAGCGTGCCCAGCTGCTCCAGCGGGGTGCCGCGCCACGCGCCCGTGTCCGGGTCGATCGAGAAGTCCAGGCGGGCCGCGGCGAGCGTCGGGTCGCTGATCCGGTAGGTCACGGTCGCCTGCACCGCCACGTCCTGGAAGTCGGAGGTGCGGGCGTGGAAGGTCATCGCCAACTCCCGGTCGTCGACCGGTACTTCGGAGAGCGCCGCGGTCAGGGCGCGGAACCAGAAGCTCAGGCCCGGACCGTCGTGCAGGAGCTTTCCGCCGCGGTGGTGCCGCACATGCGCGGTCGGTGCGCCACGCAGATGGCGCCAGCCCAGGCGCCGGGTGATGTCTGCCACGAGACCCTCTTTTCGTCTGGGCGACGATAACCCTCCGACATGATTGTCGTCAAGGAGACGAGAAAGGGAAGTGGTCAAGCGGGGGGTGAACACTGTCGCCGGTGGTCAGGATGGACTCATGGGATTCCATGTCGACTCCGAGGCCGGGCGGCTGCGCCGCGTCATCCTGCACCGGCCGGATCTCGAGCTCAAAAGGCTCACCCCCGGCAACAAGGACGCACTCCTCTTCGACGACGTGCTGTGGGTGCGCCGGGCGCGCGCCGAGCACGACGGGTTCGCGGACGTGCTGCGCGACCGCGGGGTCACCGTCCACCTCTTCGGCGACCTGCTCACCGAGGTCCTGGCGATCCCGGCGGCCCGCACCCTCGTCCTGGACCGGGTCTTCGACGAGAAGGAGTACGGCGTCCTGGCCACCGACCACCTCCGTGCCGCCTTCGCGTCGCTGCCCGCGGCCGAGCTGGCCGAGGCGCTCGTCGGCGGCATGACCAAGAGGGAGTTCCTGGACGCGCACGAGGAGCCGGTCTCCGTCCGCTTCCATGTGATGGACCTCGACGACTTCCTCCTCGCCCCCCTGCCCAACCACCTCTTCACCCGGGACACCTCCGCCTGGATCTACGACGGCGTCTCCGTCAACGCCATGCGCTGGCCGGCCCGGCAGCGCGAGACGGTCCACTTCGAGGCGATCTACCGGCACCACCCCCTCTTCCGCGACGAGACGTTCCGCGTGTGGAGCGAGGGCCAGGCCGACTATCCGTCCACCATCGAGGGCGGGGACGTCCTCGTCATCGGCAACGGCGCCGTCCTCATCGGCATGAGCGAGCGGACCACGCCCCAGGCCGTGGAGATGCTCGCGCACAAGCTGTTCGCCGCCGGGTCCGCCCAGACGATCGTGGCGCTCGACATGCCCAAGCGGCGGGCCTTCATGCACCTCGACACCGTGATGACGATGGTCGACGGCGACACCTTCACCCAGTACGCCGGGCTCGGCATGCTCCGCTCGTACACCATCGAACCCGGCGTCGGCGACAAGGAGCTCAAGGTCACCGACCATCCGCCGGAGCACATGCACCGCGCGATCGCGGCCGCCCTCGGGCTCAGCGAGATCCGCGTGCTGACCGCGACCCAGGACGTGCATGCCGCCGCGCGCGAGCAGTGGGACGACGGCTGCAACGTCCTCGCCGTCGAACCGGGCGTCGTCGTCGCCTACGAGCGCAACGCCACCACCAACACCCATCTGCGCAAGCAGGGCATCGAGGTCATCGAGATCCCGGGCAGCGAGCTGGGGCGGGGGAGGGGCGGACCGCGCTGCATGAGCTGCCCGGTCGAACGGGCGGCCGTATAGGCGCACAAGGGATTGCATAGAAATGCTGAGAGTCGTATAGACTTCCAAAGGTCCCTGTCACTCGTATCTCTGGAGCGCCCCCATGGCGACCGTCCCGACCGCCCTCGCCGGGCGCCACTTCCTCAAGGAGCTCGACTTCACCGGGCCGGAGTTCCTCGGTCTGATCGAGCTGGCCGCCGAGCTGAAGGCGGCCAAGAAGGCGGGGACCGAGACGCAGTACCTGCGAGGGAGGAACATCGCGCTGATCTTCGAGAAGTCCTCGACGCGCACGCGCTGCTCCTTCGAGGTCGCGGCGGCGGACCAGGGTGCCTCCACGACGTACATCGACCCCTCGGGCTCGCACATCGGCAAGAAGGAGTCCACGAAGGACACCGCACGGGTGCTGGGGCGGCTCTTCGACGCGATCGAGTTCCGCGGGGATGCCCAGGACACCGTCGAGACGCTCGGCGCGTACGCCGGAGTGCCGGTCTACAACGGTCTCACCGACGACTGGCACCCCACTCAGATGCTGGCCGACGTGCTGACGATGACCGAGCACAGCAGCAAGCCGGTCGAGGAGATCACCTTCGCCTACCTGGGCGACGCCCGCTTCAACATGGGCAACTCCTACCTGGTCACCGGCGCCCTGCTCGGCATGGACGTCCGGATCGTCGCCCCCAAGACCTACTGGCCCGCCCAGGACATCGTGGAAAGGGCCCGTCGGATCGCCGTCGACAGCGGGGCCAGGATCACCCTCACCGAGTCCCTGGAGGAGGGTGTCGTGGGCGCCGACTTCGTCGCCACGGACGTCTGGGTCTCCATGGGTGAGCCCAAGGAAGTCTGGGACGAGCGGATCACGGCTCTTGCCCCGTACGCCGTGACCATGGACGTCCTGCGCGCCACCGGCAACCCGGACGTCAAGTTCCTGCACTGCCTCCCGGCCTTCCATGACCTGGGCACGAAGGTCGGCCAGGAGATATACGACTCCCACGGCCTGGAGTCCCTCGAGGTGACCGACGAGGTCTTCGAGTCGTCCCACTCGGTCGTCTTCGACGAGGCGGAGAACCGGATGCACACGATCAAGGCGGTACTGGTGGCGACGCTGGCCTGACGGCTACGCGGGCTGCCACTGCGGTGGCACCGCCGACAGCCTGAACCACACCGCCTTGCCGGACTCGGTCGGGCGGTGCCCGCAGGACGAGCTCAGGGCGCGGATCAGCAGCAGGCCGCGCCCGTGCTCCTGCCAGGGGTCCGGCTCGGTGTCCACGGGACGGGTGAGGTTGCCGGGCGGCGCCGGGTCCGGGTCGTGCACCTCGACCTGGCAGCCGCTGGGCAGCAGCTCCACGACGAGCTCAATCGGGGCGTCCCCGGCGGTGTGCTCCACGGCGTTCGCGACCAGCTCGGCCGTCAGCAGCTCAGCGGTGTCGCTGTCGGCCCCGTGCTTCAGCTCGGCCAGCGCCGTGCGCACCAGCGCGCGGGCGACGGGCACAGCAGCCGCCGAGTGCGGCAGCGCAATGCGCCAGGAGGCGGAGGCTGAGGGGCGATCTTGCAAGGCGGTTCCGTTCATGAGCAGGCTGTCCTGCTTTCAACCTTAGGAATGGTACGGCGCCGCCCGGCAGAGGCATCCGACGGGCACCGTACGGGACCTTCGACCCCGTTACCGGGCGGCTTACCCCCTACAACGCCCTCCCTCGCACGGCTGCTCCCGCCGTAGCGGCTCTGTCGACGAGCCGTGACAGATGTGACCGGCCCAGGTCACACCGTTAGGTGTTATCGCGCACTCGTGACGGCAGTCAAAGATGAGTGATAGTTTCGAAGGGTAGAGCGCACCTCGTCTGGGGAGGCCGCACCGCATGAGTCCCTTCACCGGCTCCGCCGCCCGCACCACCCGCTGGGAACATCTGCGCGTGGAGGTGGCGTCCGGCGTCGCCACCGTGACCCTCGCCCGCCCCGACAAACTCAACGCGCTCACCTTCGGCGCCTACGCCGACCTGCGCGACCTGCTCGCCGAGCTCTCCCGGGAGCGGTCGGTACGCGCCCTGGTGCTGGCCGGCGAGGGCCGCGGCTTCTGCTCCGGCGGCGACGTGGACGAGATCATCGGCGCGACCCTGTCGATGGACACGGCCGAGCTCCTCGACTTCAACCGGATGACCGGGCAGGTCGTGCGGGCGGTACGGGAGTGCCCGTTCCCGGTGATCGCGGCCGTGCACGGCGTGGCGGCGGGCGCGGGGGCGGTACTGGCCCTGGCGGCGGACTTCAGGGTGGCGGACCCCACGGCCCGGTTCGCCTTCCTCTTCACCCGGGTGGGACTGTCCGGCGGCGACATGGGCGCGGCGTACCTGCTGCCCCGGGTGGTGGGCCTCGGCCATGCGACCCGCCTGCTGATGCTCGGCGAACCGGTGCGGGCACCCGAGGCCGAGCGCATCGGCCTGATCAGCGAACTGACGGACGAGGGCGCGGTGGACGAGGCCGCCCAGACCCTGGCCCGCCGCCTGGCCGACGGCCCGGCACTGGCGTACGCCCAGACGAAGGCACTGCTGACAGCGGAACTGGACATGCCGCTGGCGGCGAGTGTGGAACTGGATGCCTCGACGCAGGCGCTGCTGATGAACGGCGAGGACTACGCGGAGTTCCATGCGGCGTTCACGGAGAAGCGCCCTCCGAAGTGGCAGGGGAGGTAGGGCGTGTTTTCGGTCGACGGGACTGCGCCGACTCCAGGGGCGCGGGGAACTGCGCGACCAGCCACAGACAACCCGCAGTCGCCGATGATCACAAGTCACCCCCTACAGGTGGCGATCATCGGCGGCGGCCCCGGCGGCCTCTACGCGGCGGCATTGCTGAAACGCCTCGACCCCGCCCGCGAGATCACCGTCTGGGAACGCAACGCCCCCGACGACACCTTCGGCTTCGGAGTGGTCCTCTCCGACGAAACCCTGGGCGGCATCGAACACGCCGACCCCTTCGTCTACGAGGCCCTCCAGCAGGACTTCATCCGCTGGGACGACATCGACATCGTCCACCGAGGCACCCGCCACACCTCCGGCGGCCACGGCTTCGCCGCCCTCGGCAGAAAACGCCTCCTCGACATCCTGCACACCCGCTGCCACGACCTCGGCGTCGACCTCCGCTTCCGCACCGAGGCCCCACCCGACCTCGCGGCCACCCACGACCTCGTCATCGCCGCCGACGGAGTCAACAGCACCACCCGCGAGGCCCACGCCCACGCGTTCCGCCCCCATGTGACCACCCACCACTGCCGCTACATCTGGCTCGCCGCCGACTTCGCCTTCGACGCCTTCCGCTTCGAGATCGCCGAGACGGAACACGGGGTGATGCAGCTGCACGGCTACCCGTACGCGGCAGACGCCTCGACGGTGATCATCGAGATGCGTGAGGAGGTCTGGCAGGCGGCCGGTTTCGCGGACCTGGGCGAACAGGAGTCGGTCGAACGCTGCGCCAAGATCTTCGCGGACGCGCTCGGCGGCAGGTCGCTGCGCTCCAACAAGTCCGCGTGGACCACCTTCCGTACGGTCGTCAACGCACACTGGTCCCACGGCAACACCGTCCTCCTCGGCGACGCCGCCCACACCGCGCACTTCTCGATCGGCTCGGGCACCAAGCTCGCGGTGGAGGACGCCCTCGCCCTGGCCGCCTGTCTGGAGGAACAGCCGTCACTGGAGCAGGCGTTGGCCGCCTACGAGACGGAACGCAAACCCGTCGTCGCCTCCACACAGCGCGCCGCCCGCGCCAGTCTGGAGTGGTTCGAGAACCTCGGACGCTATCTCGACCAGCCGCCCCGCCAGTTCGCCTTCAACCTGCTCACCCGCAGCCGCCGCGTCACCCACGACAACCTGAGGCTGCGCGACGCCCGCTTCACCGGAGCCGTGGAGCGCGAGTTCGGCTGCCCGCCCGGTACGCCCCCGATGTTCACCCCGTTCCGGCTGCGCGGCCTGACCCTGCGCAACCGGGTCGTGGTGTCACCCATGGACATGTACTCGGCGACCGACGGCCTCCCCGGCGACTTCCACCTCGTCCACCTGGGGGCGAGGGCGCTCGGCGGTGCGGGGCTGGTGATGACCGAGATGGTGTGTGTCAGCGCGGAGGGGCGTATCACCCCGGGCTGCACCGGCCTCTACACCGGCAAGCAGGCCGAGGCCTGGAAACGGATCACCGACTTCGTGCACGCCCGGGCGCCCGGCACCGCGATCGGCGTCCAGCTCGGCCACAGCGGCCGCAAGGGCTCGACCAAGCTGATGTGGGAGGGCATCGACGAGCCGCTGCCCGACGGCAACTGGCCCGTCGTGGCCGCCTCCCCGATCCCGTACGGGCCCGGCAACCAGACCCCGCACGAGCTCACCCGCGCCCAACTCACCGACCTGCGCGAACAGTTCACCGCCGCCGCCTGGAGAGCCGCCCGGGCCGGTTTCGACCTGCTCGAACTGCACTGCGCGCACGGCTACCTGCTGTCCGGATTCCTCTCCCCGCTCACCAACCGCCGCACGGACGCCTACGGCGGCACCCTCGCGAAGCGGCTCCGGTTCCCCCTCGAAGTCTTCGACGCCATACGGGGCGTATGGCCGGAGGAACGGCCCATGACGGTCCGGATCTCCGCCACCGACTGGGCGCAGGGCGGTACGTCCGCCGAGGACGCCGTCGAGATCGCCCGCGCCTTCGCCGCGCACGGCGTCGACGCGGTCGACGTGTCGACCGGGCAGGTCGTCGCGGACGAACGGCCCGCGTACGGGCGGTCGTACCAGACGCCCTTCGCGGACCGCATCCGCCATGAGACCGGCGTCCCGGTGATCGCGGTCGGCGCGATCTCCTCCTGGGACGACGTCAACTCCCTGATCCTGGCCGGGCGTACGGATCTGTGCGCCCTCGCCCGCCCGCACCTCTACGACCCGCACTGGACGCTGCACGCCGCCGCCGAGCAGGGGTACGAAGGGCCCGGCGTCGACTGGCCGACCCCGTACCGGGCGGGCAGCCGGCGCCCGCAGACCGGACGCACGGACGCCCCCAAGCCCCGCCTGACGCTGGGGACTTGAGCGCATCCGACATCCTGTTTGTAAGGCAGGAGCTCTAGAGCAGAACTCGCCGGGGGCGTGGCGGCCGTCGCAGAGGTTCCACAGTTCGGGGCGCTGGCGGCGCGGTCCCACTGCGAGAACTCGTCCCGCAGGTAGAACTACCCGCTCCTTGGCGCGGGCCTTCTCTCTGGAGCGGGGTGCGTCATCGTCATGCTGCACCTGGCACCGAAGGCGTTCGCCCCCGCGGCGCCCCCTTCTCGGTGGTCGCGGTACTCACACCAGCCCCCGCTCCGCCGGCACCGCGTACACCGCGGCCGCCGACTCCTGCGGGGTCGGCGCCTGTGTCTCCAGAGCCGGCGCCGCGTCCACCGGGAGGTCACACCCCGGCGAAGCCCGCCCCCGCGTCCCGCAGCCGCCGGTGCAGCCCCCGGAACACCGCCGCCGAGCGGCTGCCCGGCCAGTCCTCCGGGAGCAGCCGGGCGGGCAGTCCGGGATCGGCGTAGGGGAGGTGGCGCCAGGAGTCCAGGGCGAGGAGATAGTCGCGGTAGGCCTCCTCGGGCGGAGTGTCCTCGCGCTGCTCCCAGTCCCGCAGCACGCGCGCGTGGCGGGCGAGGAAGTCCTCGTGCTCCTTGGCGATCGCCGCGAGATCCCACCAGCGGGCCACGGACTCGGCGGTCGGGGCGTAGCCGAGGTGCTCGCCGCGGAAGAAGTCGACGTACGGGTCGAGGCGGAGCCGCTGGAGCACGTGCCGGGCCTCCTCGTACAGCCGCGCGGGCGCGATCCAGACGCCCGGTGCCGCGGTGCCGAAGCCGAGACCGGCCAGCCGTGAGCGCAGCACGTGCCGCTTCTGCCGCTCCGACTCCGGCACGGAGAACACGGCGAGCACCCAGCCCTCGTCCTCGGGCGGTTCGACGGCGTAGATGCGCCGGTCGCCGTCCTCCATCAACTGGCGGGCGTCCGGCGACAGTTCGTATCCCGCCGCGCCCTGCGTCGTACGGGCCGGCACGAGCAGCCCGCGCCGTTTGAGTCTGGACACCGACGAACGTACCGAGGGGGCGTCCACGCCCACCGCCGCGAGCAGCCGGATGAGCTCGGCGACCGGTACCGGGCCGGGCACGAAGCGGCCGTAGGCGCCGTAGAGCGTGACGATGAGAGACCGTGGTGCATGCTGGTCGGACACGTTGATCATCTTAGGTCGTCGGCATCACTGCTGGTCACCCCCGGTGCGCAACCTGAACCTCTGGAGCTTGCCGGTCGCCGTGCGGGGCAGCGCGTCCAGGAAGGCGATCTCGCGGGGACACTTGTACGGCGCCAACTCCGCCTTCACGAACGCGCGCAGCGCCTCGGCGTCCCGCTCGGCGCCCTCCTTGACCACGGCGTACGCCACCACGACCTGCCCGCGCGCCTCGTCCGCCCGCCCCACGACCGCGGCCTCCACGACGTCGGGGTGGCGCAGCAGCGCGTCCTCGACCTCGGGGCCCGCGATGTTGTACCCGGCCGAGATGATCATGTCGTCCGCGCGGGCGACATAGCGGAAGTAGCCGTCGCTCTCCCGGACGTATGTGTCCCCGGTGATGTTCCAGCCGCCGCGCACATACTCCCGCTGCCGCGGATCGGCGAGATAGCGGCAGCCGACGGGCCCGCGCACGGCGAGCAGCCCGGGCTCCCCGTCGGGCCTGTCCCGGCCGTCCTCGTCGACCACGCGCGCGTGCCAGCCCGGTACGGGCACCCCGGTGGTCCCCGGCCTGATCTGCTCGTCGGCGGCCGAGATGAAGATGTGCAGCAGCTCGGTCGCGCCGATGCCGTTGATGATCCGCAGCCCGGTCCGCTCGTGCCAGGCCCGCCAGGTGGCCGCGGGAAGGTTCTCGCCCGCGGAGACACAGCGGCGCAGGGAGGTGGTGTCGTACGCGTCCAGCTCGTCGAGCATCGCGCGGTAGGCGGTCGGCGCGGTGAACACGACGGAGACCCGGTGCTCGGCGATCGCGGGCAACAGCTGCCTGGGACCGGCCTGTTCGAGCAGCAGCGCGCTGGCTCCGGCCCGCATCGGGAAGACGACGAGCCCGCCGAGGCCGAAGGTGAACCCGAGCGGGGGACTGCCCGCGAAGACGTCGTCCGCCTGTGGGCGCAGCACATGCCGCGAGAAGGTGTCGGCTATCGCGAGCACATCCCGGTGAAAGTGCATGCACCCCTTGGGGCGCCCGGTGGTGCCGGAGGTGAAGGCGATCAGCGCCACGTCGTCGGCCGCGGTCTCCACGGTGGGGTACGGCGTGTCCGGCGCCGTCCGGTTCAGCAGGTCGTCGGGCGCGTCACCGCCGTAGGCCGTGATCGTGAGCCCCGGTATCTCGGCCTTCGCGAGGTCGTCGACCGCCCGGATGTCGCACAGTGCGTGCCTGACCTGCGCGATCTCACACATGGTCGCCAGCTCGTGCGGCCGCTGCTGCGCCAGCACGGTCACCGCGACCGCGCCCGCCTTCAGCACCGCCAGCCAGCAGGCCGCGAGCCAGGGCGAGGTCGGCCCGCGCAGGAGCACACGATTGCCGGGTACGACGCCGAGGTCCCCGGTGAGGAGATGTGCCAGCCGGTCGACGCGGGCGCGCAGGGTGCCGTACGTCCACGTGTCCTCGGTGGGGCTGTGGAACACCGGGTTGTCGTCGGGCGGGCCGGTCAGCAGCTCGGCGGCACAGTTCAGCCGATCGGGGTACCGCAGCTCCGGCAGTTCGAAATGGAGTTCGGGCCACTGGTCCGGGGGCGGGAGATGGTCGCGCGCGAAGGTGTCGACGTGCGCCGAGAGGTTCATGGCGGATCGCCCCCTGCCTGATGGCTGCTGCCTTGTGGGCATGGTGAGTGGGCTCGCGCAACGAGCGTATCGCCTTGGTGACGACAGTCAATGGAACGCGATATCGTCATAGAGTCCAGTGGAGAGAGAGGACCGGCAATGCCCGCATTCTCGCTCGATCCGGTACGAACCGCCTGGTGTGCGGAGCTGCGGGCCATGGCCGCGGAGCGGCTGCGCCCGCTGGCGGAGAAGGGCGAGCCGGGGCACGTGAACCGGCCGCTGGTCGCCGAACTCGGCCAACTGGGCCTGGTGCGGCGGCTGTTCACCTCCGGTGCGCTCGACCTGTGCCTGATGAGGGAGTCCCTCGCCTATGCCTGCACCGAGGCGGAGACCGCGCTCGCGCTACAGGGGCTGGGTGCCCATCCCGTGCACGCGTACGGGACACCGGCGCAACGGGAGCGCTGGCTGACCCCGGTGGGCGAGGGCCGCGCGGTGGCCGCGTTCGCGCTGAGCGAGCCGGGCGCCGGCTCGGACGCGGCGGCGCTGGCGCTGCGAGCGGAGCGGGACGGAGTGCCTGGCGGCGAGTCGGGTGTGGGCACTCCCGGTGGCGGTGGGCGGCGTGCGGATGCCCCCGATGCATGGCCGCCCGCGGGTGGCCCCGGCGTCGAGGCGGCTGTCGGTGCCGGGCCGGAAGGTGGAGCGCTCGGCGCCGAGTCCGACGGTTCCTCCAGCTGGCGTCTCACCGGTGAGAAGTGCTGGATCTCCAACGCGCCCGAGGCCGACTTCTACACCGTCTTCGCCCGCACCACCCCCGGTGCCGGAGCCCGCGGTGTGACCGCCTTCCTCGTCCCCGCCGACCGTCCCGGACTCACCGGCACCGCAATCGACATGCTCTCCCCGCACCCCATCGGCGCCCTTGCCTTCGACGCCGTACCGGTCACCGCCGACGACATTCTCGGCGAGCCCGACCGCGGCTTCCGGGTGGCGATGGGCACCCTCAACCTGTTCCGCCCCAGCGTCGGCGCCTTCGCGGTCGGCATGGCCCAGGCGGCCCTGGACGCGACCCTCGCCCACACCACGCAACGGGACGCGTTCGGCGGCAAGTTGAAGGACCTCCAGACCGTCGCCCACCGGGTCGCCGAGCTCGCCCTGCGCACCGACGCGGCCCGCCTGATGGTGTACGCGGCGGCGACGGCGTACGACGAGAACGCCCCCGACGTCCCCAAGCGCGCCGCGATGGCGAAGCTGCTCGCCACCGAGACCGCGCAGTACGTCGTCGACGCCGCCGTCCAACTGCACGGCGCCCGCGCCCTGCAACGCGGCCACCTCCTCGAACATCTCTACCGCGAGGTACGCGCCCCGCGCATCTACGAGGGCGCGAGCGAGGTCCAACGCGGCATCATCGCCAAGGAGTTGTACAAGGAGTTGAACGTGGAGACGGAGGCGCCCCGGTGAGTACCGAGCGCGTGAACCCGCCCCATCTCTCCCCGCCCGCCGGCTTCTCCCACGCCGTCGTCGCCACCGGCACCCGCGTGGTCTTCCTGGCCGGCCAGACCGCCCTCGACACCGACGGGAAGGTCGTGGGGGAGGGGCTCGTGGAGCAGTTCGAGAGGGCGCTCACCAATCTGCTGGGAGCGTTGACAGCGGCCGGCGGCACCCCCGCCGACCTCGCCCGCGTCACCGTCTACGCCACGGATGTCGCCGATTACCGCACCCGAGCCGCCGAACTCGGGGGTATCTGGCGGAGGTTGGCGGGCCGGAACTATCCCGCGATGGCCGTCGTCCAGGTCGTACGCCTGTGGGACGAGGAGGCGCTGGTGGAACTGGACGGCTTCGCGGTCCTTCCCTAGATCCCGGGATTCAGGCCGCCATGGCCAGTCGCTCGACCGGCCCCACGGCACTCCCGTCCGGCCGCAGCTCCCCGGTGTCGTCGAAGACGATCGCCCCGTCGCACAACAGGCTCCACCCCTGCTCGGGATGGGCGGCCACGACGTGCGACGCGGCGGTGTCGGAGGAAGGGCACGAAGTCTGGTGGGAACACATGTCGCACCTCCAGGTCGGAGGACGATCCGTACGGTCGTCCCTATGGATAGACCATGCTCCCGCCGAGAACTCATAGGAACGGCCGGACGCCAACCGTGACAACACGCGGACAACACCAGGACCGATCCACGAAGACCGCTGCGGACTCGCCACCGAAGGAGTGACGATCACGCCCGTCCGGGCGCCTGACCGGCGCGAGTGGGGGATCCTGTTCCGCTCATTCGGAAGGCACCCCCATGCCCGTACGCCCCGCCCTCGTCTCGCCGCGCTGCTCCTTCTGGCCGCGGCCCCCACCGCCACCGCCGACCCCTACGAGACGGTCACCGTCGACCCGGCCGGCAGCATCGCCGCCGACGGCACGGTCACCCTCTCCGGCACCCACCGCTGTCTCGGCACCTCGGGCCCGGTCTTCGTGAGCTCCTCCGTGGGGCAGAAGTCCCCGTCCGTCCGCCACGGCATCGGCGGCACCCAGGCCGTCTGCGACGGCGTCGAGCACCGCCGGCAGAACACGGGCACGCCCTCGCCCGGAGCGCTCGAGCCGGGCACGGCCCACGTCGAGGCCACCGTCATGGAACTCGCCCCGCAGGGCGGCCTGCCCCTGCCCCGGTTCCACGCGTCCCGGCAACAGGACGTCACGCTGACCGAGGGCTGACCGCCGGCCAGGTGGTGAGCGCCCACCGCCAGTGAAGCGCGCGCAGTTCGGGCGGGGGAGCGGCGGGTGCGACCACCACCAGGGCGCCCGGATCGATCTCCGCCTGCTGCGGCGGCCTCGGGTACAGCCCGGCCAGGTGCCCCTCCACGACCGCCGTCGCCGCGCGGGCGGGCAGTGCGGGTCCGCGGGGTCGGCGGCGAGGCAGTGGTACCGGCCCGCGGCGTTCGGTCGCAGACCTGCCCGCGCCAATTCCCCGGCGGACGGCACCAGTCCGCCGAGCAGCAGCCGGGTGCGCAGGGCTCCGGTCTCACGCGGCGGCTCCTGCCCCATACCGGGCCTGTACGCGGCCGGAGAGGTCGCCGGCTTCGGCGGCGGGGTCCACGGCTACCGCTCCCTGGAGGGCACCTTCCTCGGCGGCTGCCTGTTCTCGAGACGCCCCGGTGGCCTGGTCTGGCCGCGGTGGCTGGCTGGGTTGCGCTGCGGTGGTTCCGTTCAGCTTTGGTGGTCGGGTTCAGGTCCGGTGGCCTCGCTCAGCCCCGGTGGCCGGGTTCAGGCTCGGTGGTCGGCTGGGTTCCGCTGCGGCGGTCCCATTCAGCTTCGGTGGTCCGGCTCAGCTCCGACGGCCCGGTTCAGCCCCGGCGACCCGGCGGTCCCGGGGGGCGGATCGGGCCGACGGCCTTGAGGGTGCGCAGTACCGGGGCCGTCTCCAGGGTGCGGATCGCCTTCACCGCTCCCAGGCCGTGGGTGAGGTACTGGTAGAGGGCCGCGGTGTCCGGGCACAGGGCGTGTGCCACGAGGTTGGTGGGTCCGGTGGTGTGGGCCACGAAGGCGAGTTCGTCGTGGCCGGCGAGGGCGGTCGCCACCTCGTCCAGATGGGCCGGGGCGGCCGCCATCCACAGCAGGGCCCGGACGCTGCCGCCCAGCAGCGCCGGGTCGATCTCGATGTCGAAGAAGACCGTCCCGCAGGCGCGCAGATGGTCAAGGCGGCGCGAGACCGTCGCCGGGGACCAGCCCGTGTCGACGGCGAGCTCGGCGACACCGGCCCGGCCGTCCCGTCGTAGCGCGTCCAGCAGGGCGTGGTCGGCGGGGGAGAGCTGCACCTGGTCGTGGCGCTCGGGCGGCCTCGCCCCGACCAGCATCCGCTGCTGCCGTGCGGTCAGGGCGTTGGCGCTCATCCGCCAGGGGGTGCGCCAGCCCAGATAGGTGTGGAGCAGGTGATGGGCCGAGACGGCGGTGAGCCCCACACTGGGCGGCAGTTCGTGCAGCAGCAGCGAGTGCCCGTGCGCCATGCCCAGCGGAGTCTCCAGCACGGCGACGATCTCGGTGCCGCCGCCGGTGAGATACACCCACGAGGTGTCCGCGCGGCGCACCAGGGCGTGGGCGAGGTCCAGGGCGGTCTCGGGCTCGGCGGTCAGCCGCAGCAGCCACTGCTCATGCCCTGTCAGCTGAGGGTCGGGCAGCCCGACGACCCGCAGCGCCGCCTGCTCGCGCAGCCGCTCGTAGCGCCGCGAGACGGTCTGCGGGGACACCTCCAGGACGGCCGCCAGCTGGGTGAAGGAGGCGCGTCCGTCGATGTGCAGCGCGTGGATCAGGGCGCGGTCGAGTTCGTCGAGCATGCGCACACCATCCTTCACGCAGCCTGGGGCGGCAGGGCGGGACACGGCGGTGTGGTTCACCGCCACGGGCAACGCGCGGTCGGTCAGTCCCGGATCACCGACTTGCAGCGCATCAGGAAGTCGGCGAGGTGGCCGTCGTGCGGCAGCCCCGCCTCCATCCGGTACGTCGGATGGTCGCCCACGTACACGTTGCCGATCGAGGGCTCCTCGACGAGTTCGGCCACCAGCCGGTCGTCGTGCGTGATCGCCGTGAGGACCAGGGAGTCCCGCAGCGGCCCGGCACCGGCCTCGCGCGTCCAGGGCGCGACCCACACACAGGGGAACGGCAGCTCCACCGCCGTCTGCGGGGCGCCGGGCCCGTCGAGCTGGTGGACGGCGGCCCGCAGGACGGCGCTGCCGTCGCCGAGTTCGTCCAGGACGCCGTCGCCGCCGAGCCACGCCCTGGCACCCTTCGCCCGGCGCAGCAGATGGGCTTCGAGCGCCTTGGCGGTGGCGAGCGGCTGCACGGGGAAGACCGCGGCGGGGTCCTCGGGCGGCAGGCTCGGCACGGCCGCCAGCCGTTCGGCGAGCGCGGCGCACAGCGGGGCGGGGTCGCCCTCCACGAGCACGGCCGTCGTGTTGACGCAGCCCGTGCCGCCGTGGCCGCTCACCGAGGCGACGATCGTGTCGAGATGCTCCCGCCAGTCCACCTCCCGGGTCAGCAGGATCTTCGACCGGCCCGGACCCTGCGGCAGCACGGAGGGATCCCCGGCGTACTTGCGCACCACGTCCTCGCCGCCGTACACCAGCCCGAGATCGGCGCCCCGCAGCAGCGCGTCCGCGGTCGTGTGGTCGGTCGGCAGCAGCGCCACCTGGTCGTCGCCGAAGCCGGCCGCGCGCAGTGCGGTGACCAGCCGGTGCGGGGTGAACGGCTCGCGCCGGGACGGGCGTACGGCGACCCGGTAGCCCAGCGCGAGCGCCTCCGGCCACAGGCTGTGCGGCCCGGGATGGTTGCCCGCCGCGTGCACCGCGAACACGTTCCCGCGCCGCACCCACACCGCGCGTCCGGCGCGGGTCAGCGGATCGTCCCACCGGTGCACCGCGCCCGTCGGCCGCGCCTGCTCCACGCTGTGGTGGGCCGTGCGCAGCCGCGTCGCGATGGCCGTGACGGTGGCCCGTACCACGGAGATCGGCGTGCCGCCGACCCGGCTGACCCGGTGGGCGTAGGCCTCGGGCGTCAGGCCGTCGAGCGTGCCGCTCTCGAAGAGCGCGGCGGCCCGGCCGATCATGCCGATCCGCTCGTCGGGCAGCGGGGACACGGCCCCGTGCAGGGCCTTCAGCGTCCGGTCGACGAACAGCGCGGGTACGAGGCTGAGTTCGGCGCTCTCCCGGCCCGCGACATCGGTCACGGACAGCCGGCTGCGGGCCCGGTACGCCCCCCGGGCACCCAGGGCGTCGAGCGGCACCACCTCGGAGCCGGTCCCGGCCATCAGTACACGCCCTCGATCACGGCCTCGTTCTCGAAGGTCGCCACGGGTGCGATGTCGGCCACCGCGTCCCCTGCCCGCCCGTCGAGCGGCTCGATCCGGGTCGCCGTGTCCCGCTCCAGGTTGTTGGGCAGGAAGAACGACTTGCTGACGTGGTGCACCAGGACCCGGCCGCGGTCCCCGTACCCGACCGGGCGCAGCGTCTCGGGGTCGACGACGGAGAACATGACGTACGGGCTGTACGGGTCGAAGACGCAGCCCGCGTCGTCCGGCAGCCCGGGGCGCTCGCCCGCGAAGCCCAGGATCATGGTGCTGCCGTAGTTTCCGCACAGGACGGTGTCGGGGAAGACCTCGGTCTTGTAGAGGTACCGGGAGTCGGGGTCGAGCTGGGTGCCGCCCCAGCGGATCGCCCGTACCTTCTCGTTGACCAGCTCGGCCAGGTCGTCCCGCCGGGCGATGCGTTCGAGCAGCGGCGGAGTGACCGTCAGGACACCGATGTCCTGGGTGCGCAGCACGAACGCGGCCTGGTCCACGAGGTGTTCGGCGTAGGCGTCCGCGTCGGCCCGGCGCCCGGCGGCGATCAGCTTCTTCACCCACCGCGGGTCGAGGTCGAGGGTGAAGCCGTACCGCCCGTGGGTCGCCGCGGACCTGCGGAAGTACTCGCCGACGATGTGCGGCCCTGTCGGTACAAGGCCGAGCCAGTCGACGTCCCGCGGGAAGCCGTGGGCGTCGAGGTTGAGATTGCTCCAGTGGAGCATCCGCTCCAGCCAGTCCCGCAGCAGGACCACACGTTTGGGCGCGCCGGTGGTGCCGCCGCTCTCGAACACCCCCACGACATCGGGGCGTTGGCCGTATCCGCGCGGCACGAGGTCCTGTGCGGGCACGTCCCGCAGCTCGGCCGTCAGCGGCGGGAACAGCGTGAGGTCCGCGTGGTTGCGGACGTCGGTGAGCGGATCGAAGGGCAGGCTCTTGGCCTGCTCCAGCCAGAACGGCGACCCCGTGTCGGGATCGAAGTGCCACTGCATCGCGGCACGGATCAACTCGTCCGGCTCCGGCCGGACATCGAGGGGGAGATCGAGGATCTCGGTGGCGGAACGCGGCACGGGGACTCCTGACTCGATGAACTCGACGGACAGGTGCGGGGGTTGGCGTGTCACAGCTCGTCTTGCAGCTCGTCTCGCAGCTCGACTCACAGCTCGACTCACAGCTCGACGACGACGGCGCCGATGTGGCGTCCCTCGATCACCTCCAGCAGAGTCCGTGGGCCGTTCTCGATGCCTTTGACCCGCACATGGGGGAAGGTGATCTCCCCCGCTCTGAGCCAGGCGCCGAACCGCTCGGTCCACTCGTCCTTGTCGTCGTAGTCGTCGGAGCTGAAGCCGCGCATCTCGATCCGCTTGTGGATCAGCGGCAGCGAGTCCAGCTCCACGGGTGCCGCGGTGCCAGGGCCGGCCGCGTCCAACTGCCCGGACAACGCACCGACCAGCACGAACCGGGCGCCCGGCCGCGCCGCGTCCACGGCCGCGCGCAGTTGCTCCCCGCCGACATTGTCGAAACAGACGTCGATCCCGCCGGGCGCCGCCTGCGCCAGCTGCTCCGCGAGCGGGCCCGCGCCCCGCACCACCACGGCGTCGTAACCGAGTTCGGTCCGCAGCCGCTCGGCCTTCTGTGGCGAACCGGCACTGGCGACGACCCGTCCGGCCCCCAGTCGGCGGGCGATCAGCCCGGCCATCGAACCGATGCCGCTGCCTCCCGCGGTGACGAACACCGTGTCCCCGGGCCGCAGTTCCACGCCCCGGGTCAGTGCCGCGTACGCCGTCCAGCCCTGCTGCAGATGGGCGACCGGATCCGGCAGCACCGCAGGGTCCAGGCGGGTGCACTCGGCGGCCGGAACCACGGCGTACTCGCGCCAGCCCAGCCAGTGCGAGACCAGGTCGCCCGGCGACAGGCCGCTGCCCGCGGGGGCCTCGACGACCTCGCCGATCGCCGCGCCCACCAGGGTGTCGCCGGCGTCGAGCACCGGGAACGGGGTGTCCTGGGTGGCGCCCGCGATGAGGATGCGCAGGGTGGCGAAGACATGGAAGAACCGGTTGCGCACCAGTACCTCGCCCACGCCGGGCGGTACGACGGGGCTCTCGACCACGACGAAGTGCTCCGGCTGGGGCAGCCCGGTCGGCTTGGTGAGGAGGCGGACTTCTCGCTGGGTGGCGGGCAGGACTGTCATGCACGCTCCTGAACAGGGTGAACGTAAGGGGGTGAGCACCCGGAGCACCGAGGGCGGCCGGGGGACTCCAGCGTGAAGTGATCACGTACGGCCGCTCCAGTCGTGGGGGTGTACTGGAGCATTTCTTCCATGGCGGGCGTCCTGGTGAAGGAACCTCACGCCGCGTACCCGGCTCCCCGCACGGACCAAGGCGATGCCGACGGAGTGCGCGCGCCCGGCGGTCGTGGCGGAAATCGACAGCGCGCAGGGCGCCGATGGAAGGAATCCACCATCTTCCGGCGCCGGCTGGAGCACCCCCTTCTCTCCCGCCCACGCTGAGTCGTGGTCGGTCCCGACGCCCCGCCGACCGGGGCCGGGCCGGCGTGTCGACAACGGTGGAGAGGAACTCCCGATGACTGCTGAGCGTGTGCTGACGCCGACACCCACGGCGTACCGATGGCGGTGGCCGGCGCTCACCGCCCTGCTGCTCGGTGAGGCCATGAACCTGCTGGACGCGACGATCGTGCAGGTCGCCGCGCCCAGGATCCATGCCGATCTGGGCGGGTCGGTGTCCGACATCCAGTGGTTCACGACCGCCTACACCCTGCCGTTCGCGGTGCTGCTGATCACCGGCGGCCGGCTGGGCGACATCGCGGGCCGCAAGCGGCTGTTCGTGATCGGTGTCACCGGCTTCATGGTCGCGTCGGCCGCCTGCGCCGCAGCGCCCTCGGTGGGGCTGCTGATCGCCTTCCGGGTGGTACAGGGAGCCGCGGCGGCCGTGATCATCCCCCAGACCATCGGCCTGATCAAGACGATGTTCGCCGGCCCCGAGATGTCCAAGGCACTGGGCAGTATCGGTCCCGTGATGGGCCTCGCGGCCGTCTGCGGGCCGGTGCTCGGCGGGGTGCTCACCCACGCCGACCTGTTCGGCTCCTCGTGGCGCGCGGCGTTCCTGGTGAACGTGCCGGTGTCGCTGCTGGTGCTGGCGATCTCGCCCAAGCTGATGGAGAACCGGGCGCCCAAGCGGCCCACCCTCGATGTCACCGGCACCCTGCTGGCGATGGCCGGCATCGGGCTCGTCGTCTACCCGCTGATCGGCGCCGACCTGATCGCCCTGTCCGGGTGGAGCTGGGCGGCCATCGCGGCCGGGCTGTGCCTGATGGTCCTGTTCACGGTGCACCAGCGGGCGGTGGCCGCCGCGGGGCGCAGTCCGCTGGTGGAGCCGAGCCTGTTCGCCCACCGCGGTTTCCCGGCCGCCCTGGTGACGTCCACGGCCTTTTTCGCCGTCACCAACGGACTGATGATGGTCATCGTCCTCCAGCTCCAACTCGGCCTGGGCACCGACGTGTTGAAGTCCGGCCTGACGCTCGCCCCGTGGTCGGTGGGCCTCGCCGTCGCCTCCTGGGTGGCCGGCGCCCACCTCGTCAAGCGGTACGGCCACCGCATGATGTCCCTCGGCCTCGCCGTCCTGCTGGCCGGCTCCCTCGCCGCGATCGCCGTCTACCACGCGGCCGACCCGCACCGGTATCCGACGCCGCTGCTGTTCGCACTCGGGGTCGTCGGCGTCGGCGTGGGCCTGTTCAGCCCGGCGTTCTTCACCATCGCCCTCGCCCCGCTCCAGCCGCAGGAGATCGGCTCGGCCGCCGGTCTGCTGAACGCGGTCCAGCAACTGGGCGCCACGCTCGGGGTGGCGATCCTCGGCAGCGTGTACCTGGGCAGCGCGGGCGACGGCGGCGCCCCGGGCGCCCTGCACGCCGTCCAGCTCGCGTTCTGGGTCGCCGCGGCGCTGGTCGTGGTCAGCTTCGTCACCAGCCGGTCGATGGTGGACCGGGACGCGGCGGGTGGTGCCGGGGCGGGTCATTAGGCGGACCCCTTCACGGGGAGGCGTGGAGATACGGGCGGCGGCCTTCGGGTCGCCGCCTCGTCATGCGCGGGAGGCTCCCGCGCATGACGCAGGTCCATGGCTCCCGACGGTCCGTCAGTTCCGTTGCAGGCGCTGTCAGTTCCGTACCCGCCCCGGCGTCGCGGCGCGTCTCGTGCGTTCCCGTTCCGTGATGATGGGGCTCGCCGCCTTGAGGTTCTGGAGGACCGGGCTGGTCTCCAGGGTGTGGATGGCGTCCAGGGAGCCCAGGCGCCGGGCCAGGTAGTGGTGGAGGTCGGCGGGGTCGCGGCAGAGGGCCTGGGCGACCAGGTTGGTGGGGCCCGTGGTCGCGGCGACGTACGCCAGTTCGTCGTGGCGGGCCAGGGTCGTCGCCACGTTCTCGATGTGCGCCGGGCTCACCGACATCCACAGCAGCGCCCGGGTGTTGGCGCCGAACTGCCCGGTGTCCACCTCGACGTCGAAGAAGACGGCACCGCCCGCCTGCAGATCCGCGAGCCGTCGCGCCACGGTGACCGGGGACCAGCCGGTCGCCTGGGCCAGCTCCGCGTGGGTGGCCCGGCCGTCCTTCTGCAGGGCGACCAGCAGATCGGTGTCGGCGTCGGTGAGCCGGCGCGGCACGGGCACGTACGAGGTGTCGGCCGGTTCGTGCTCGCGCAGCAGCCGCTGCTGGTCCTCGTCCAGCGTGTCGGCGCTGCGCCGCCAGTTCGTCGGCCCGCCGAGGTAGGTGTGCAGGATGCAGTGCGCGGATACCGCGGTGATGTGGTTGGTGCGCGGAATGTCGCGCAGCAGCAGGGAGTTGCCCGCGGCGGCGTCGGTCGGCGTGTGGATGATCGCGACGATCTCGGTGCCGCCGGAGGTGAGCTTCACCCATGAGGTGTCCTGCCGGCGCACGAGTGCATGGGCCAGGTCCTGTGCGGAGCTGGCCGCCGCGGTGAGCCGGACGAGCCACTGTGTCTGACCCGCCTGATGAGGGTCCGGCAGGCCCACGACTCGTAAGGACGCCTCGGTGCGCAGCCGGCGGTAGCGACGGGCGACGGTCTGCGGTGAGACGTCGAGGGCGGCGGCGATCTGGCTGAAAGGTGCCCGGCCGTCGATGTGCAACGCGTGGATCAGCGCGCGGTCCAGGTCGTCCAGCATGCACACATCCTTCAATGGGGGCCTGTTCCGTGGAATAAAGTTGAAGATAGCGCAGAGCGCGCTACCGCGGCAGCCGCGATCCCGCACAGAATTCCATCAGTTCACCGCTCGGGCGGATTTCAACGGACGCCAAAACGCGCTGATCCAGCAATGTGGACCCGCGTCTTTTCGTTGAATTGAACTCGTCTTGGGGAGGATTTTATGATGGAAGTGAAGGCGCCCTCCGTCGGAGTCGGGCAGACCGCACTGTTCATCGCGTGGATGCGACAAATGGAAAGTGAACGTCCGGATGCGCTGTTCCGGGATCCCCTCGCCGTCGCGCTGCTCTCCGCGCTCTCCGAGGACCCGGTCCTGGCCGATGTGGCCGAGGTGATCCGGCAGACCCACCACAGCGCGCGGGGCTTCCCCACCTACTTCGCGGTGCGGACCAGGTTCTTCGACGAGGAGATCCTGACCGGGGTCCGGGGTGGCGTCCGGCAGGTCGTCACCCTCGCCGCCGGCGCGGACGGCCGTACCGTACGCCTCGACCTGCCGGCCGGAGTCCACTGGTTCGAGGTCGAGCTGCCGGAGATGACGGAGTTCAAGGACGCCTTGATCGCCCACTCCGGGCTGCCCCTCGCCTGTGAGCGTCACGGGGTCGCGGCCGACCTCCGCGAGGACTGGCAGTCCGCCCTGCGAGCTGCGGGTTTCGACCCCGGGCAGCCGACCGTCTGGCTGGTCGAGGGGCTGCTCATGTATCTCACGGACGGGGACGGGGAGGCGCTCCTCGCCGGTCTGAGCGCACTGTCCGCGCCGGGCAGCACGCTCATGCTGGAGCACCTCAAGGCGGCCATGCTCCAGGAGGAGGGCAGGCCCGTGCGTGAACGTGTCGAGGAGCAGGGCGCCCGCTGGCTCTCGGCCCGCGACGACCTGGAGGAATGGCTCGACGGCCACGGCTGGTCGGCCCGGGTGTACGCGGGCGACGACCCGCGGATCGGCCACGGGCGCACGGTGGCACCGCTCCCGGCCTGCTGGCTGGCGACCGCGACGCGCAGCGGAGCACGCCACTGAGGGAAACGGCTCCGGGGCCCGCCGATAATTCGGAATTCCAAATTCCGGCATCGGTTCTTTTGTCCCCCGTCAATGAGTCGGGACGCCTGGTCCGGACAATTGCGCGCCGCGCCGCACAGGTTTGACAAGGGTGCCGCACAGGGAATCCGTCGGGTATTTTCCGGCCGGATTTCGACCCCACGGCGTCGCGATTTGCCGAAACTTTCCGTTCCGCCGCCCGGAACGTGAGATTCCCCCGGAAATCATGGGCTCTCCGATTTCACGAGCGCATCCGGGAAACCTGCTCCGCCACTCGCCTCACGGACAGCAGAGGATTCGCATGTCTGACGACACCGCACACCCGCACGCCCCCGAGGGGCGGCGCCCCCGCGACGGCCACTGCGTGGTGCTCGGGGGCAGCATCGCCGGCCTCTTCGCCGCCCGGGTGCTGTACGAGACGTTCGCCCGAGTCACGGTGGTCGACCGGGACACGCTGCCGACGACGGACGAGAACCGGCGCGGAGTGCCACAGGGACGGCACGCCCACGCGATCCTGCCCGCCGGCACCCGGGGACTGCAGGAGATGTTCCCCGGTCTGCTCGAGTACTTCGAGGCGGCCGGCGTCCCCGTGGTCCGCGAACCCACCGAGATGCACTTCGCACCCGGCGGCCACCTCCTGTGCCAGGAAGGGCGTTACGCCGACCCCACCCCCACCTACCAGCCGACCCGGCCCCAACTGGAAGGGGGAGTACGGGCCCGGGTACGGGAGTTGCCCGGCGTGGAGATCGTCGACCGGTGCGAGGCCACCGGACTGCTGAGCACCCCCGACGGGACCCGCGTCACCGGCGTCCGGCTGGTGCACCGCGACAGCGGGGCGGAACGCGAGCTGACCGCCGACCTCGTGGTCGACGCGACCGGCCGGGGCGGCCGCACCACCCGCTGGCTCACCGACCTCGGCCACGAACCCCCGCGCGAGGACCGGATCGCCGTCGATATCAAGTACGTCAGCCGCACCCTGCGCCTCGCCCCGGGCGCCCTCGGCCGCCGCAAGGTCGTGATCGTGGGCGCCGAGCCCGGCCGGCCGACCGGCGCGACCTTCCTCCAGCACGAACCGGACCGCTGGATGCTCACCCTGATCGGCTACGGCGGCCACCACCCGCCCACCGACCCCGGCGACTTCCTGGAGTTCGCCAAGCCCATCCTGCCCTCCGACGTCTTCGAGGCCCTGTGCGCCGCCGAACCCCTCGACGCCCCGGTCGCCCACCGCTACCCGGCCAGCGTGCGCCGACGGTACGAGGGGCTGGAGCGGTTCCCCGACGGGCTGCTGGTCTTCGGCGACGCGATCTGCAGCTTCAACCCCGTCTACGGACAGGGCATGTCGGTGGCCGCGCTTCAGGCCGACGTCCTGCGGGAGTGTCTCGGCCACGGACGCGACCGGCTGGCGTACCGCTTCTTCCGGGCTGCCGCCCGCAGGATCGAGGTGGCCTGGCAGATGGCCGTCGGCAGCGACCTGGCCCTCCCCCAGGTCGAGGGGGACCGCCCGCTGCCGGTGCGGCTGAGCAACGCCTTCTTCGGGGCGGTGCTCACCGCCGCCGAGCAGGACCCGGTCGTCGCCCAGGAGTTCGTCAAGGTCAGCTCCCTGCTCTCCGCGCCCCTGATCCTCCTGAACCCCGTCACCCTCGGCCGGGTCGTGCGCGGAAATCTTCACCCGCGAAGGCGCCGCCCCATTCGGTCGCACTGACAGACCGGAATTCCGAGAACGCCGCCCGAAAGGACGCCGCGTGGCTTGAGAATGCCCTGCGCGCCATCCGCCGAGAAATGCGAGCCGAGAAATACGAAAGGAATGATCCGGTATGTCGAACAATACGGTCCCCGCCGATCCGGCCACCCGCGAAGGGCTGATTCCCGACCGTGCGGAACTCGTCACGCGAGCCGAAGGTCTGCGGGAACTCCTGTGGGCGGAGGCCGTCGAGTGCGAGCGCGACCGACGCCTTTCCGACCGGGTCGTCGACGCCATGACCGAGGCCGGACTGCTGCGGCTGCAGACCCCGCGCCGGCTCGGCGGCCACGAGACGGACATGCGCACCCTCCTCGACGTCGCCACGACGCTCGGCAGGGGCTGCCCGTCCGCCGCCTGGATCGCGGGCGTCCTGAACGCCGGCAACTTCATGGCCGCGCTGTTCCCGGCCCGGGCCGGCGACGAGATCTGGGGCGACGACCCAGACGCCCGGTGCGCGCTGGTCCTCGGGATGCCCTCACCGGCCGTGGAGCCGGTCGACGGCGGTGTGATCGTCAGCGGCGAGTGGGCCTATGTCTCCGGCTGTCTGCACGCCCAGTGGGTCAGCGCCCTGATCGCCGTCCCCACCGACGCGGGCCGCCCCGACGTGCGCTTCGCCCTGATGCCCACCGACGAGGTCGCCGTCAAGGACACCTGGTACTTCGCCGGCATGCGCGGTACCGGCAGCAACACCGTCGTCGCCGACCGGATCTTCGTACCCGAGCACCGGCTGGTGCCCTACCTGCCCGTCCTCAACGGCGAGACCGACGGCATCGTCGACCCGGCGCTGCCCTACCGCAACAGCCTGACCGGGCTGTTCGCCATCGGGCTGATCGGCGCCCTGATCGGCGCTGCCGAAGCGGCCCTGGAGTTCGTCCGGGACAAGGGCCCCACCCGCCCGGTGGCCGGCTCCACCTACCGCGACCAGACCCAGTCGCCGACCTTCCAGCTCGACCTCGCCGACGCCACCTCGAAGATCGACACGGCCAAGCTGGTGGCCGGCCGGATCGCGGACACCGTCGACGAGCTCGCCCGGGCCGGCGTCAACGCCGACCTCACCGTCCGCGCCCGCAACCGGCTGGAGTCCGCGCAGGTGGGCCGGTTGTGCCGGGAGGCCGTCGACACCCTGCTCACCGCCCACGGCTCCTCCGCCTTCAACGAGTCCAACCCCCTGCAGCGGCTCTGGCGCGACATCAACGTGGGCAGCCGGCACGCCGGCTTCGGGATGGGCATCCCCGAACAGGTCTACGGCCGGGCCCTCGTCGGCGGCGACCCCCGCGAGATCAGCTTCATCGTCTGAACCCGCCCCCAACGACCCGCCCCCAACGCCCCCCAACCGCAGAGGACACTCCCATGTCTGACCCCCGAATACCCGCCGACCAGGACGAATCGCGCGCCCACAACCGGGCGATCGTGGAGCAGTACATGAACACCCGCGGCGAGGACCGGCTCCGGCGCCACCTGCTGTTCACCGAGGACGGCACCGGCGGTCTGTGGACCACCGAGAGCGGCGAGCCGATCGTCATCCACGGCCGCGACCGGCTGGGCGAGCACGCCGTCTGGTCGCTCAAGTGCTTCCCCGACTGGGCCTGGACCAACGTCGAGATCTTCGACTCCCAGGACCCCGACCGCTTCTGGGTCGAATGCGACGGAGAGGGAAAGATACTTTTTCCCGGATATCCCGACGGGTACTACCGCAACCACTTCCTGCACTCGTTCCTTTTCGAGAACGGGAAAATAAAACAGCAGCGCGAGTTCATGAACCCCTGCCAGCAGTTCCGGGCCCTGGGAATCGACGTACCGCGCGTCGAGCGCGAGGGAATTCCCACCTGACGTGCGGACCCGCACACGCGGCCTGCCATCACCCGAAAGTAAATCCTCTCCGCTCCACGGGGGCACTGTCGTGGCACAAGCACTCACCGATATCCAGCGGGCCAAGGCGCTCCAGCAGCCGGAATGGCCCGACCCCGCCCAGGTCCAGCGGGTACGGGAGATCCTCAGTTCCCGTCCACCGCTGGTCCGCGTCGACGACGTCCACACCCTGAGGTCGCGGCTCGCCTCCGTGGCCGCGGGGGAGGCGCTCGTCGTGCAGTCGGGCGACTGCGCCGAAGACCCGCAGGAGTGCACGGCCGGCCATGTGCGGCGCAAGACCGCCGTGCTCGACCTGCTCGCCAGCACCCTGAAGATGCTCACCGGCAAGCCCGTGCTGCGCGTCGGACGGATGGCCGGCCAGTTCGCCAAGCCCCGCTCGAACGACTTCGAGCAGATCGGCGACCTGGCCCTGCCCGTCTACCGCGGGCACATGGTCAACAGCCCGGTGCCCTGCCCCGAGAGCCGGCGCCCCGACCCGCTGCGGATCCTCACCGGATACATGGCGGCCGGCGACATCATGGAACACCTGGGCTGGCGCGCCCCCGCCCTGCGCACCTGGCCCGGTGCCGAACCCCTGGTGTGGACCAGCCACGAGGCGCTCCTGCTGGACTACGAGGTCCCGATGGTCCGCGACCTCGGCGACTCCACCCGCTGGCTGGGCTCCACGCACTGGCCGTGGATCGGCGAGCGCACCCGTCAACTAGACGGCGCCCACATGGACTTGCTGTCCGATGTGGTCAACCCGGTGGCCTGCAAGGTCGGCCCGAGCATGACGCCCGAGGAGCTCACCTCGCTGTGCGAGCGCCTCGACCCGCTGCGCGAGCCCGGCCGCCTCACCCTGATCTCCCGCATGGGCGCCGACGCCGTCGGTGAGCGCCTGCCGGCCCTGGTGACGGCGGTCCGCTCCGCGGGCCACCCGGTGATCTGGCTGTGCGACCCGATGCACGGCAACACCATCACCGCCCCCGGCGGCCGCAAGACCCGGCTGCTGACCACCATGGCGAGCGAGGTCCAGAGGTTCGGCCTCGCCGTCGCGGCGGCCGGCGGGACGGCCGGCGGGCTCCATCTGGAGACCACCCCGGACGACGTGACGGAGTGCGCCGCGGACGCCTCGGCCCTCGGCCGGATCGGCGAGCGCCACACGACGTTCTGCGACCCGCGCCTCAACTCCCGGCAGGCCGTGTCCCTGGTGACGGCCTGGGCCAACACCCTCTGAACCGCGCCCCGCCGACGCCGCCACCCCACAGGAAGGGAGACGATCCCATGCCCGGACTGCCCCCCATCGCGTCGTACCCGCTGCCCACCGCCGAGGACCTGCCCGAGAACCTCGCGGACTGGGCCCCGGACCCGGACCGTGCCGTCCTGCTCGTCCACGACATGCAGCGCTACTTCCTCCAGGCGCTGCCCGACCCCCTGCGCGGCCAACTGGTCGACAACGCCGCCGCGTTGCGCAAGCGTGCCGCCGCCCTCGGCGTCCCGGTGGCGTACACGGCACAGCCCGGCCGGATGACCGACGAACAGCGCGGCCTGCTCAAGGACTTCTGGGGCCCCGGTATGCGCACCGACCCGGCCGACCGCGAGGTGGTGCCGGAACTCGCGCCCGCCGAGGACGACTGGGTGTTCACCAAGTGGCGCTACAGCGCCTTCTTCCGCTCCGACCTGCTGGAGCGGATGCGGGCAGCGGGCCGCGACCAGCTCGTGCTGTGCGGGGTGTACGCCCATGTCGGCGTCCTCGCCACCGCGTTGGAGGCGTTCACCCACGACATCCGGACCTTCCTCGCCGCCGACGCCCTCGGCGACTTCTCCGAGGCCTATCACCGACTGGCCCTGGACTACGCCGCCGAGCGCTGTGCGGTCGTCCTGCCGTCCGGGGAGGTGTTCATATGAACGCGCCGCACGGCCGGGACCCCCGAACCCCCGGCGACCTGCTCGACCGCGTACTCGACCTCCAGGCGCCCGCCTTCGCCCTGCTGCACCGCCCGGAGAGCGGCGTCCCGGACACCGTGGACGTCCTCGTCGGTGACATCACACTGCCAAAGACCCTGGCCGGCATCGCCCTCCCCGACCCGCCCGCGCCCGGCGACGCCGGGACCGAGCACGACGTCCTGGTCGTGGTGCCCTACCGGCAGATCACCGAACGCGGCTTCACGGCCCCCGAGGACGACGCGCCCCTCCTCGCCCTGTCCGTCACCGACCAGGACCGCGTCCCGCTGAACGAACTCCTCCAGCGGCTCCCGGACACGCCGACCTCCGTGACGGCCCTCGGCTTCGACATCGACGACGAGCAGTACGCCGAGACCGTGCGCCGGGTCGTAGCGGACGAGATCGGCACCGGCGAGGGCGCCAACTTCGTCGTCAAACGGTCCTTCCTGGCCGACATCGGCGACTACTCGGTCCGTGACGCGCTGGTGTTCTTCCGCCGGCTGCTGGAGCGGGAGCAGGGCGCGTACTGGACCTTCGTCATCCACACCGGGGAGCGCACCTTCGTCGGGGCCACTCCCGAACGGCACATCTCGGTGAACGGCGGGGCCGCCGTCATGAACCCGATCAGCGGCACCTACCGCTATCCGTCGGCCGGTCCCACGCTGGCCGGCGTCACCGAGTTCCTCGCCGACCGCAAGGAGACCGACGAGCTGTACATGGTCGTCGACGAGGAACTGAAGATGATGGCCCGGATCTGCGAGGGCGGCGGCCGGGTCCTCGGCCCGTACCTCAAGGAGATGGCCCGGCTGGCCCACACCGAGTACTTCATCGAGGGACGCACCGACCAGGACGTCCGTGCGGTGCTCCACGAGACGCTGTTCGCCCCCACCGTCACCGGCAGCCCGCTGGAGAGCGCGGTGCGGATCATCCGCAAGTACGAGCCCGAGGGCCGCGGTTACTACAGCGGGGTGGCCGCCCTCATCGGCCGGGACGGCAACGGCGAGCGCGCCCTCGACTCGGCCATCCTCATCCGCACCGCCGACATCGACCCCGGCGGCCGGGTGAGCATCGGGGTCGGCGCCACGCTGGTGCGCCACTCCGACCCGTACTCGGAGGTCGCCGAGACCCGGGCCAAGGCCGCCGGTCTCCTCGGCGCCCTGGAGAGCGGCCGCACCCGGCGGTACGGCACCCACCCCGAGGTCTGCGCGGCCCTCACCCGACGCAACAGCGACATCGCCCGGTTCTGGCTCGACGGGGGCACCGGGCGGCGGGCCGCGGTGACCGGACTGGAGGGGCTGAGCGCCCTGATCATCGACGCGGAGGACACCTTCACCGCGATGATCGGGCTGCAACTCCGGTCTCTGGGACTGAAGGTGTCGGTCAGTCAGTTCGACGACCCGTACGCCTTCGGTGGCCACGACCTCATCGTGATGGGCCCAGGGCCTGGGGACCCCCGGGCGGCGGACGACCCCAAGATCCGCAGTCTGCGCTCGGCGATCGACTGCCTGCTGGCGGAGCAACGGCCCTTCCTCGCCGTGTGCCTGAGCCACCAGGTGCTCAGTCTGGGCCTCGGCCTGGACCTGGTGCGCCGGGACGTCCCGAACCAGGGCGTGCAACGGGAGATCGACCTGTTCGGCGGCCGTGAACGTGTGGGCTTCTACAACACGTTCACCGCCCGCAGCGACGAGGACAAGCAGGACATCGCGGGGATCGGCGCCGTCGAGGTCAGCCGGGACCCGGCCACCGGCGAGGTACACGCCCTGCGCGGACCGGGCTTCGCCTCGATGCAGTTCCACGCCGAGTCCGTGCTGACCGTCGACGGGCCGCGCATCCTGGGCCGCACCATCCAGGAGGTGCTCGGCCGTGCGGGTTGACATCGCCTGGTGGGACCTGGACGGCACACCACAGACCATCGACTCCCTCCGGGAGCACCTGAGCGACGGCACGGCCGCCGCCTGGCGCGACGTACCGGGTCTGCGCCTGAAGTTCTGGATGGCCGACCCGGAGCACAACCGGTGGGGCGCGGTGATGCTCTGGGAGACCGACCGCCCCGCCGACCTGCCGCCCAACCGGGCCGCGCAGCTCATCGGCGGCCCGCCCACCCACCGCACCCGCTTCGACGTCGAGGCCGCGGTCGAGGGCGGCGCCCCTGTGCTGCCCCAACTCGACGGAACCGGACCTGTGTTCACGACCTCCGCCGCAACCGCCGTATCGAATCCGGGGGACCTCGAACCGTGCACGAATACCTAGTCGTCGACGCCTTCGCCCGCAGCCCGCTCGAAGGCAATCCCGTGGCGGTCTTCTTCGACGCCGCCGACCTGACCGCCGAGCTGATGCAGCGCATCGCCCGGGAGATGAACCTCTCGGAGGTCACCTTCGTCCTGCCGCCGGAGCAGGGCGGGGACGCCCGTATCCGCATCTTCACGCCTGTCAACGAGCTGCCGTTCGCCGGCCATCCGCTGCTGGGCACCGCGGTGGCCCTCGGCGAGACCCTCAAGGAGGACCGGCTCCTGCTGGAGACCGCCATGGGCGTCGTCCCGTTCGAACTCGCCGACGACGACGGCGTGACGACCGTACGGATGCGGCAGCCGATCCCCACCTGGGAGCCGTACGAGCACCGTGCGGAACTCCTCGCGGCACTCGGCGTCGAGGACACCGTCGCGCCCGTGGAGATCTACCGCAACGGCCCCCGGCACGTCCTCGTCGGCCTCGGGAGCGTCGCGGCGCTGTCCGCGCTGCGGCCCGACCACCGCGCCCTCGGAGAGTTCCCCGACATGGCCGCCAACTGCTTCGCCGGCGCGGGCACCCACTGGCGGACCAGGATGTTCTCGCCCGCCTACGGCGTCGTCGAGGACGCGGCGACCGGCTCCGCCGCCGGCCCCCTCGCCATCCATCTGGCCCGCCATCGACTCGCCGCCTATGGACAGCAGTTGGAGATCCTCCAGGGCGTCGAGATGGGCCGCCCGTCCCTCATGCTCGCCACCGCCGAGGGCACCGGCGAGACGGTCCGCTCGGTCGAGGTCGGCGGCCACGGCGTCGTCGCCGCCCGCGGCACCCTCTACGTCTAGCGAGGAACTCCCGTGAACAGCAGCCGATTCGAAAGCCTCACCGGAGAAGTCGACCTGGACTTCCCCGAGTACGACGACCCGCCGGCCGAACCGCTGGGCCTCGTCCGCCAATGGATCACCGAGGCCGCCGCCCACGGCGTACGCGAACCGCGCGCCCTGGCACTCGCCACCTCCGACAGCCGGGGACGGGCCTCCAACCGCATCGTCGCCGTCACCGACATCACCACGCGAGGACTGGTCTTCGCCAGCCACACCACCAGCCAGAAGGGCCGCGAGATCGCCGCCACCGGCTGGGCGTCCGGGCTCCTGTACTGGCGTGAGACCGGCCAACAGCTCATCCTCTCCGGCCCCGTGGCCCAGCAGAGCGACACCGACTCCGACCGCCTCTGGTCCGCCCGGCCGATCCCCATGCACTCCATGTCCGCCGCCTCCCGGCAGAGCGAACTTCTGCGGGACACGGCCGCCCTGCGGGCCGAGGCGGACCGCCTCGCCGCCCCCGGCACCGCGCTGCCGCGCCCCGCCCGCTTCGTCGGCTATCTGCTCGCCCCGGTCACCGTGGAGTTCTGGTGCGCCGACTCGGACCGACTGCACCGCAGGCTGCGCTACGACCGCCACGACCGCGGCTGGCGCACCAGCCGCCTCCAGCCCTGATCCGCCACGACCCGGAGAGTGAGCAGCTCATGGAAGGTACGACCGGCAGTGCCCTGACCCACGCCATGTCCCGGGTGCCCGCACCGGTGACGGTCGTCACGACCGTGGACACCGACGGACGGCGCTGGGGATTTACCGCGACCTCCTTCACGTCCCTGTCCCTGGACCCGCCCCTGATCCTGGTCTGCCTGAACAAGGCCGCCAGCACCCACCGGGCGTTCACCACCACGGACCGCTTCCTGGTCAACCTCCTCGCACACGGCCAGCACCAGGTCGCGCGCACCTTCGCCCGCTCCGGCGTCGACCGGTTCGCCGAGGGGGACATGGAGCCCTGCGAAGGGGGCCTGCCCGGCTCGCCGGACGCCTGCGCCCGCGTCGCCTGCGCGCTGCACGCCGTACTCGACGGGGGAGACCACAGCATCCTCGTGGGCCGTGTCGTGGAGACGTATGTGGACGACGACCGCACCCCGCTCCTCCACTACGACCGCACCTTCACCCACCCCGCTTCCGCACTGGACCTGCCCGACCCGCTCCTCTCCCTCCACCTGGCGGACTGGTGAGGGCCGCCATGGACACGGACGTGAAGGTCACCGTCGTCTACTACTCCGCCACCGGCCATGTCGCCGACATCGCCCGCGAGCTCGCCGACACCGCGGAGAAGGCGGGCGCCGAGGTCCGGCTGCGCCGGGTCGCGGAACTGGCCCCGCGGGAGACCGTGGAGTCCCAGCCCGCCTGGGCCGCCCACGCCGCCGCGACCGCCGACCTGCCGCTCGCCACCGTCGAGGACGTCGTCTGGGCGGACGCCGTCCTCATGGGGTCGCCGACCCGGTTCGGCAACGTCGCCGCCCAGCTCAAGCAGTTCCTCGACACTCTCGGCGGCGCCTGGAAGAAGGGCGAACTGGCCGACAAGGTCTACAGCGGCTTCACCTCCACCGGCAGCCCGCACGGCGGCAACGAGTCCACCCTGCTCGCCCTCATGCACTCCTTTCACCACTTCGGCGGCATCGTCGTCGCCCCCGGCTTCACCCACCCCGACAAGTTCGTCGACGGCAACCCCTACGGCACCGCCCACCACGACGCCGGCGGCACCCTCCCGGTCGGCGACGTCACCCGCAACGCGGCCCGCGTCCAGGCCGACCGCGTGGTGCGCCTCGCCAGAGCCCTCACCGCCGCCACCTTCTGACCACCCCTCCCCCCCCGGTCGGGGCGGAGAGCTCCCACTCCCCCTGAGGAGCTCTCCGCCCCGACGCCCCGAGCCCCACCAGCCAGCAGCCGCTGCGACCCAGGGAGAGCCATGTCCCGCCGCCTGTTCACCTCGGAGTCCGTGACCGAGGGACACCCCGACAAGATCGCCGACCGGATCAGCGACACCGTCCTCGACGCGCTGATCGCCGAGGACCCGCACTCCCGGGTCGCCGTGGAGACCCTGATCACCACCGGTCAGGTCCACCTCGCCGGCGAGGTCACCACCACCGCCTACGCGGACATCCCCGGCCTGGTCCGGGACGCCGTGCTCGACATCGGCTACGACTCCTCCCAGAAGGGCTTCGACGGCCGCTCCTGCGGGGTGTCGGTGTCCCTCGGCGCCCAGTCCCCGGACATCGCGCAGGGCGTCGACACCGGCGGCGCGGGCGACCAGGGCCTGATGTTCGGGTACGCCTGCGACGAGACGCCCGAACTGATGCCGCTGCCCATCCAGTTGGCCCACCGGCTCGCGCACCGCCTCACCGAGGTCCGCAAGGAGGGCGTCGTCCCCTACCTCCGCCCGGACGGCAAGACCCAGGTCACCGTCGAGTACCTGGGCAGCCGGGCGGCCCGCCTGGACACGGTCGTCGTCTCCGCGCAACACGCCGCGGACGTAGACCTGGACACCCTCCTCACCCCCGACATCCGCACCCACGTCGTCGAGCACGAACTGGCCCGGCTCGCCGACGACGGCATCAAACTCGACACCGACGGCTACCGACTCCTCGTCAACCCCACCGGCCGCTTCGAGATCGGCGGCCCGATGGGCGACGCGGGCCTGACCGGCCGCAAGATCATCATCGACACGTACGGGGGCATGGCCCGCCACGGCGGCGGCGCGTTCTCCGGCAAGGATCCCTCCAAGGTGGACCGTTCGGCCGCGTACGCGATGCGCTGGGTCGCCAAGAACGTCGTCGCCGCGGGCCTCGCCCGCCGCTGCGAGGTCCAGGTCGCGTACGCCATCGGCAAGGCCGAGCCGGTCGGACTGTTCGTCGAGACCTTCGGCACCGCCACCGTGCCGTACCCGGCGATCGAGCATGCCGTCCGGCAGGTCTTCGACCTCCGCCCCGCCGTCATCATCCGCGACCTCGACCTGCTCCGCCCGATCTACGCCCGGACCGCCGCCTACGGCCACTTCGGCCGCGAACTGCCCGAGTTCACCTGGGAGAAGACGGACCGCGTGGACGCCCTGCGGCTCGCGGCGGGGGCCTGAGATGCGGATCGCCGTCACCGGCTCCATCGCCACCGACCATCTGATGAGCTTCCCCGGCCGCATCACCGACCAGCTCCTCGCCGACCGCCTCGACCACGTCTCGCTGTCCTTCCTGGTCGACACCCTGGAGGTACGGGCCGGGGGAGTGGCCGCCAACATCGCCTACGGCCTCGCCCAACTCGGCCACCACCCGCTGCTGTCGGGAGCGGTGGGCGCGGACTTCACCCCGTACGGAGAACGCCTCGCCGCGCTCGGCGTGGACATCTCCGGCGTCCACGTCTCCCGCACCCGCCACACCGCCCGCTTTCTGTGCACCACCGACCAGGACGGCAACCAGATCGCCTCCTTCCACCCGGGAGCGATGACCGAGGCCGCCGGTATCGACCTCATCGAAGTCCTGCGCCGGCACGGCGGCGCCGACCTCGTCCTCGTCGGCGCCGACGACCCGGCCGCGATGCTCCGTCACACGCGCGCGTGCCACACCTACCGCATCCCCTTCGCCGCCGACCCCTCCCAGCAGCTGGCCCGGCTCGACGGCGCACAGATCCGCGAACTCGTGGACGGCGCCGACCACTTGTTCACCAACGAGTACGAACACGCGCTGCTGCTCGCCAAGACGGACTGGACCCACACCGACGTCCTGAGCCGAGTCGGCACCTGGGTCACCACCCTCGGCGAGAAGGGCAGCCGCGTCGAACGCGCCGGCGACCCCCCGCTGGACGTCCCCGCGGTCCCGGCCGCCGAGGCCGCCGACCCGACCGGAGTGGGCGACGCCTTCCGCGCCGGATACCTCGCCGCCCTCGCCGCCGGCCACGACACCACCCGCCGCGCCCAGTGGGGCTCGGCCCTGGCCACCCTCGCCCTGTCCCACATCGGCACCCAGACCTACACCGCGACAGGAGGCGACCCGACATGACGGCACCCACGTCCGTACCCGTACCCGCACCCGTGGCCACCGGCCCGCGCCGGTGCGGCCCGGCCGCCCTGATCGCGGCCGGCCACCGCTCGTACTCCTTCGAGTTCTTCCCGCCCAGGACCGGCGAGGGACAGCGGGTCGTGTGGAGCGCCCTGCGCCGAGTGGAACCCCTCAACCCGTCTTTCGTATCGGTGACTTACGGCGCGGGCGGCACCTCCCGCGATCGCACCACCGAGCTCACCCGGCGCATCGCCGAGGACACCACCCTGCGCGCGGTCGCCCACCTCACCGCCGTCGGACACTCCGCCGCCGAACTGCGCGGCATCATCGGACGCTACGCCGACGCCGGCATCCGCGACGTCCTCGCCCTGCGCGGCGACCCGCCCGGCGACCCGCAGGCCCCCTGGCTTCCGCACCCCTACGGCCTGCGGCACGCCGCCGAACTCGTCGAACTCATCCGCCAGTGCGGCACGTTCAGCATCGGGGTCGCCGCGTTCCCCGAACGCCACCCGCGCTCACCCGACTGGAACACCGACATCCGCCACTTCGTCGCCAAGTGCCGGGCCGGCGCCGACTACGCCATCACCCAGATGTTCTTCCGCGCCGAGGACTACCTCCGGCTGCGCGACCGGCTCGCCGCCGCCGGCTGCGACACCCCGGTCGTCCCCGCGATCATGCCCGCCACCCGCTACGAACAGATCGCCCGCTTCGCCCGCCTCAGCAACGCGACGTTCCCCGACGACCTCGCCCTGCGCCTGCGCACCGCCCAGTACCACCCCGGCGAGTCCCACCGCATCGGCGTCGACCACGCCACCGAACTCGCCCAGCAGCTCCTCGACGAGGGCGCCCCCGGCCTGCACTACATCACCCTCAACCAGTCCTCCGCCGCCCTCGACATCCACCGCGGCCTGCGCCTGCCCGCCCCGCCGGAGGTGCACCGTTGAGCAGGTTGCGCTGGCTGACGGCGGGGGAGTCCCATGGCCCCGCACTCGTGGCGACGCTGGAGGGCCTTCCGGCCGGCGTGCCGGCCACCACGGAGCTGGTGGCCGACCACCTGGCCCGGCGCCGGCTCGGCTACGGCCGCGGTGCGCGGATGAGGTTCGAGCGCGACGAGGTGACGTTCCTCGGCGGCGTCCGGCACGGTCTGACGCTCGGTTCGCCGGTCGCGGTGATGGTGGGCAACACCGAGTGGCCGAAGTGGGAGCAGGTCATGGCGGCCGATCCCATCGACCCGGAGACCCTGGCCGGCCTCGCTCGTAACGCCCCGCTGACCCGCCCGCGCCCCGGTCACGCCGACCTGGCGGGGATGCAGAAGTACGGCTTCGACGAGGCCCGGCCGATCCTGGAGCGCGCTTCCGCCCGTGAGACCGCCGCCCGGGTGGCGCTGGGTGCGGTGGCCCGCTCCTACCTGAAGGAGACGGCGGGCATCGAGATCGTCTCCCACGTCGTCGAACTGGCCGCGGCGCAGGCGCCGTACGGGATCCGCCCGACTCCGGCGGACACCGAGCGGCTGGACGCCGACCCGGTGCGCTGTCTGGACGCGGACGCCTCGAAGGCGATGGTCGCGGAGATCGACCAGGCCCACAAGGACGGCGACACCCTCGGGGGCGTGGTCGAGGTGCTGGCGTACGGCGTGCCGGTCGGCCTCGGCTCGCATGTGCACTGGGACCGCAGACTGGACGCCCGGCTGGCCGGTGCACTGATGGGCGTGCAGGCGATCAAGGGCGTTGAGGTCGGCGACGGTTTCGGGTTGGCGCGGGTGCCGGGGTCGCTGGCGCACGACGAGATCGTCGGGACCGACGCGGGGATACGACGGGTCACCGGCCGTTCCGGCGGAACCGAGGGCGGTCTGAGCACGGGTGAGCCGCTCAGGCTGCGCGCCGCGATGAAGCCGATCGCGACCGTGCCGCGCCCGCTGCGGACCGTCGACGTCGCCACCGGCGGCTCCGCGCAGGCCCATCACCAGCGTTCGGACGTGTGCGCGGTCCCGGCGGCCGGCATCGTCGCCGAGGCCATGGTCGCCCTGGTGCTTGCGGACGCGGTGGCGGAGAAGTTCGGCGGCGACAGCGTGGCAGAGAGCCGCCGCAACGTGCGGTCGTACCTTGAGAATCTGACCGTCCGATGACCGGTCCACAGGCGGTGCTGGTCGGCCCGATGGGCGTCGGCAAGTCCACCGTCGGGCGGCTGCTGGCGGGACTGCTGGGCGTCGGATTCAGGGACACGGACGACGACGTCGAGGCCGTCGAGGGCCGCACGATCGCGGAGATCTTCGGGGACGAGGGCGAGCCGGGTTTCCGGGCGATCGAGAAACGGGCGGTTCACCGGGCGCTGGCCGAGCACGACGGCGTCCTCGCGCTGGGCGGTGGGGCGATCCTCGATGCGGACACCAGGACGGCACTGGTCGCCCTGCGCACGGTCCACCTCTCGATGGACGTCGAGGAAGCGGTCCGGCGCACCGGCCTCGACACCGCCCGCCCGCGCCCGCTGCTCGCCGAGAACCCGCGTGAGCGGTGGCAGGAGCTGATGGAGGCCCGTCGGCACCTGTACGAGGGGATCGCCACGGCGGTGGTCGCCACGGACGGCCGTCCCCCCGAAGAGGTCGCCCGAGCTGTCCTGGACGCGATGGACGCCCTGGACGCGCTGGACGAAATCGCCACGGACGGCACAACGCATGGAAGGAATCCGCGAGTTGGCGGCTCCGGCTGGAGCCGTCCCCGGCGCCGCGCCCACGCTGGATGACGATCGATCGTTGCGACCCGAGGAGAACCGATGAAGATCACCCGTCACCCTGTCGGCGCACCGTGCTGGGCGGACCTCGACACCCCCGACGTCGCCTCCGCCCGCACCTTCTACGGCTCCCTCTTCGGCTGGGAGGGCCTCCAACTCCCCAGCGGATACGTGAACTTCACGCTGCGCGGCGAGAAGATCGTGGGCGCGGTCGAGCTCCGAGAGGGGCAGGAGCACTCGTCCGGCTGGAGCGCCTACTTCATGTCGGACGACCTCAACGCGACGACGAAGGCGGTGGAGTCGGCCGGGGGCCGTGTCCTGAGCCCGCCCACGAAGGTGTCGGTCGCCGGCAGCGCCGCGGTGTACGCGGCCCCCGACGGCGCGGTGTTCGGCGCCTGGGAGCCGGACAAGCACCCCGGCTCCGGGCTGGTGCGTGAGCCCGGGGCGCTGTCCTGGTTCGGGCTGAGCACCCCGGACACCGACGGCGCCAAGGCGTTCTACGCCCAGGTCTTCGGCTGGACCGCCGCCGTGCCGCCGGCCGGAGGCGCCGCCGCCCATCTGACCTTCGTGGGCGGTGTCGTGGAGTTCGGCGCCGTCACGAGCGCGCCCGGAGGCGAGGCCGGCTGGACCCTGCACTTCGGCGTCGAGGACGTCGACGCGACGGTGGCGGCGGCGACCGCGCTCGGCGGCACCGTCGTCTCCGCACCCGCCGAGGCACCCGGCGTCGGACGTGTCGCCGTCCTCAGGGACCCCGTGGGTGTGACGTTCGGCGTGGTCCGGCACGCCTGACCGACGGCGGCCGACCCGGTGGGCCCGCTCTCCCCGCCGGGTCGGCCTCGTGGCTCGCCCGGCCGGGGAGGCCCGAGCAGGATCGGCCCGGACGACCTGAGCAGGATCGGCCCATCGGCCCGCACATTCCGTACATGACCAGGGAGGAGGTGGTGTGCCGTGCAGAGCGAACCTCCGAGTCCGCCCGCGCGTACCCCCGCCCCGCTCCCGGACCCGCCGTGACGGCTCACGGCCGCACCTCGTCCGGCCGGTGACGGCACCGGTACGCGCCCCGGAGCAGGAAACGTCCCCGCCCCCGCCGTACCGCCGAGGTGACCTTGCCATGACGTACACCCAGCTGCCCGACGAGATGCCCACCGAGCTCCTCGACGCCCTGGAGCGCCACGACCTGCGCGACGCCCAGCATCTGCTGGGCCGGCGCCCGCCGCACCTGATCGCCGACGACCTGGCCCGGATGGACGCCGTGGACGCGGTCGTCGCCTTCCGGCTGCTCGGCAAGGACCAGGCCATCGAGGTCTTCGAGGAATTGGCACCCGTGGACCAGCAGGCCATGCTGATGGGGCTGCGGGACACCGCCTTCCGCGACCTGGTCGAGAACCTGGACCCCGATGACCGGGTCCGTATGCTGCGCGAGGCGCCCGCCAAGGTGGTCCGTAGGGTCCTGGCGGGGCTCAGCGCACACGAGCGCCGTATGACCGCCGCGCTCCTCGGTTACCCGGAGGGCTCGGTGGGGCGCTGTATGACGCCCGAAGTCGTCCCGCTCGAAGTGGATGTGACGGTGGGTCAGAGCCTGGACCGGGTCCGGCTCAGGGGCGCCGACGCGGAGACCGTCTACACGCTCCCGGTCGTGGACCGCGGACGCCGTCTGACCGGCGTGGTCGCCCTGCGGGACCTGGTGCTCAGCTCCCCGGACGACGCCCTGGCCGACCACGTCGTCACCGACGCTCTGCGCGTACACGCCGCCGAACCCGCCGAGGACGCGGCGCGGTTGATGCGGGAGACCAACGTGCTCGCGCTGCCCGTCGTCGACAGCGAGGAGCGGCTCGTGGGGCTGCTCACCATCGACGACGCGGTCGAGGTCATCGAGGAGGCGGACACCGAGGACGTCGCCCGCCAGTCCGGGTCGGCCCCGTGGACGGGGCACTACATGGCGGCGACCGTGTGGCAGCTGGCCCGGTACCGGATCGTCTGGCTGCTGTTCCTGCTGCTGGCCGCGACCCTCACGGTGACCGTGACGGAGGCCTTCGAGAGCACCCTCGACAAGGTCACCCAACTGGCCATGTTCATCCCGCTGTTGATCGGCACCGGCGGCAACGCGGGTGCACAGGCGGCCACCGCCGCGGTACGGGCGCTGGCCGTGGGCGAGGTACGCGTCTTCGACCTGCCGGCGGTCGTCTGGCGCGAGTGCCGCTCGGGCCTCGTCCTGGGCGCGATGCTGGCCGGGCTCGCCATGGTCCTGGGCACCCTGTTCGTGGGCGTGCACATCGCGGTCGTCGTCGGCGTCGCCCTGGTCATCATCTGCGGCTGGGCGGCGACGGTCGGCGGCGCGATGCCCCTGCTGGCCAAGCGCCTCAACATCGATCCGGCGGTGGTGTCGGCCCCGATGGTGACGACCCTGGTGGACGCCACGGGGCTGGTGATCTACTTCCTCACCGCCCGTGTGGTGCTGGGTATTTGATGGTACGTCGGAAACACCGCCGGGCCCCGTCCTCGCACGTCGGACGGGGCCCGGCGGTGTTCCGGTGCCGGGCTCAGATGTCCCGGAAGATCTCGATCTGCGCCCCCACCGAGTTCAGCCGCTCGGCGAGGTCCTCGTAACCGCGGTTGATGACGTACACGTTGCGCAGCACGGACGTGCCCTCCGCGGCCATCATCGCCAGCAGCACGACCACGGCGGGCCGCAGGGCCGGCGGGCACATCATCTCGGCGGCCCGCCAGCGGGTCGGGCCCTCGACCAACACCCGGTGCGGGTCAAGGAGTTGGAGCCGGCCGCCGAGGCGGTTGAGGTCCGTGAGGTAGATCGCGCGGTTGTCGTAGACCCAGTCGTGGATCAGCGTCTTGCCCTGCGCGGAGGCCGCGATGGCCGCGAAGAACGGGACGTTGTCGATGTTCAGACCCGGGAACGGCATCGGGTGGATCTTGTCGATCGGCGCCTCCAGTTTGGAGGGGCGGACGGTGAGGTCCACCAGGCGCGTACGGCCGTTGTCCGCGACGTACTCGGGCGTACGGTCGTGGTCGAGGCCCATCTCCTCCAGGACCGCCAGCTCGATCTCCAGGAACTCGATCGGCACCCGGCGCACCGTCAGCTCCGACTCCGTCACGACCGCCGCGGCCAGCAGGCTCATCGCCTCGACCGGGTCCTCGGAGGGGGAGTAGTCCACGTCGACGTCGATGGTCGGCATGCCGTGCACGGTGAGCGTGGTGGTGCCGATGCCCTCGACCTTGACGCCGAGCGCCTCCAGGAAGAAGCAGAGGTCCTGGACCATGTAGTTGGAGGACGCGTTGCGGATGACGGTGACGCCGTCGTGGCGGGCGGCGGCCAGCAGCGCGTTCTCGGTCACGGTGTCGCCGCGCTCGGTCAGCACGATCGGGCGGTCGGGGGAGATCGAGTGGTCCACCTGCGCGTGGTACAGGCCCTCGGTCGCGGCGATGTCGAGACCGAACCGGCGCAGCGCGATCATGTGCGGCTCGATGGTCCTCGTACCGAGGTCGCAGCCACCGGCGTACGGCAGCTTGAAGCTGTCCATGCGGTGCAGCAGCGGGCCGAGGAACATGATGATCGAGCGGGTGCGGCGGGCCGCGTCCGCGTCGATGGCGCCCATGTCCAGCTCGGCCGGCGGCACGATCTCCAGGTCGACGCCGTCGTTGATCCAGCGGGTGCGCACCCCGATGGAGTTGAGCACCTCCAGAAGGCGGTAGACCTCCTCGATGCGGGCGACGCGACGCAGCACCGTGCGCCCCTTGTTGAGCAGCGAGGCGCACAGCAGTGCCACGCACGCGTTCTTGCTCGTCTTGACGTCGATGGCGCCGGAGAGCCGGCGGCCGCCGACGACCCGCAGATGCATCGGCCCCGCGTAGCCCAGGGAGACGATCTCGCTCTCCAGGGCCTCACCGATTCGAGCGATCATCTCAAGGCTGATGTTCTGGTTGCCACGCTCGATGCGGTTCACAGCGCTCTGACTGGTACCGAGAGCTTCTGCCAGCTGCGACTGTGTCCAGCCCCGGTGTTGCCGGGCGTCACGGATGAGCTTGCCGATGCGTACGAGGTAATCGTCTGCCATGGGGCGAGGCTATCTCAGATATGAGATGGCGCATTCCGATGGGGTCCGTCCGGGTGACGGATCTGATGGTGCGTCAATGCCGCCTGGCCTTGCGGGTGCGGCGCCATCCGAAAGGTCCGGGCAAATCAACCGATGTCGTACGACGTCCTGTGCTGCTGTGGGTGTGCTTCGGGCCGTGGCTGCCGCCGCCGGTGGTGATGGACCAGGAGCGCCGGTTGATGTTCAGTCGTACGCCGGGAAGGATCCGGAAACTCTTGCGGAACGTGAGGGGCATCTGTGCCTCCCGTCTGAGTCGCGGAATACCTGTCGGTTACCCCGACTTGGCGTACTGATGGCCGAACTCGACGGGCTCTTCGAAGGTGACCGACGTCACCGGTGCGGTGGTGACGACGTACCGGTGACGTGACACGAGACCTTCCTCGTCCCGCAACTCCAGCACCCCCGCCCCCGGGCACTGCCAGGTGAGCCGGGTGACGTACTCCCCGGCGGGATGGGCGAGCAGGCTCCACCCCGTCCCGTCGGCGCGCAGCTCGAACTCGGACGTCTCCATCACGCCGTACGCGAAGGGGGCGGTGTCCCAGTGGCCGAGCAGGGCTTCGTCGAGGCCGGTGCGGGGATTCGCGGCGTCTCGTTCGGCCATCCAGAGGAGGAACGCGGTGTCGGCGCCGCCGATGTCGACGACGCGGGTGCCGTGCAGAAGTACCCCCAGGTCGTGCTCCGCGTCCCACGGGCACGAGAACTCGACGCCGATGTAGGGGATGCGGTCGCGCGAGACCTGATGGACGTACACGGCGCTGACGCGCACGACGTCGTCGAGTGCGGAGGCGGCCGCCAGGTCCTGCGGCTCGAGCGTGCGGACGGCATGGGCGTGGACCGTGCGCCGGGCGGCGGTCAGCAGGGCGGGGAGATGCTCGGCCGCCCAGGTCGCCGACGCGAGCTCGACGTGGTCCAGGGGGTGGTCCTCGCGGCCCTCGGGGGCGTAATACAGGGGGACGGGCCCGGGTGTAGCAGCCCAGGTGCCCGGCGGCAGGGCGATGTGTGCCGTCCAGGCGAATGCGTCCTCGTCCCACGAGAAGTCGGGCCCGTTCACGCGGCGCCCGCGGTCGTGAGGGTCCTGCCCGCGCCGAAGGCCGGGTTCGGCCGGATAATCACTCAGTGACCCTAGCCGTGGGGGACATCACAAACGGAGGCGGGGCATGACCATCCCGCGCCCGTGTACTAGAGTTATCTCGACATCGAGATATCTGCCCAGGCGCACCGCAGCCGCCCGCATCGCCACTCCAGTGGTAAGGGTTACCTAACTTAGCCTGACCTTAGCGGATCGGCCAAGATGCCGTGGCGGCAGGATCGTGGTGAGTACGCGCACATCAATGAAGGAGACTGTCGTGTCGGCGAACAGCTTCGACGCCCGTGCCACGCTGAGCGTGGGCGACGAGTCGTACGAGATCTTCCGGCTGGACCAGGTGGAAGGCTCGGCTCGCCTTCCGTACAGCCTCAAGGTTCTGCTCGAGAACCTGCTCCGTACCGAGGACGGCGCGAACATCACCGCCGACCACATCCGCGCCCTCGGCAACTGGGACTCCCAGGCCCAGCCGTCGCAGGAGATCCAGTTCACGCCCGCCCGCGTGATCATGCAGGACTTCACCGGCGTGCCCTGTGTCGTGGACCTCGCCACCATGCGTGAGGCCGTCAAGGCGCTCGGCGGTGACCCGGCGAAGGTCAACCCGCTCTCCCCGGCCGAGATGGTCATCGACCACTCCGTCATCGCCGACAAGTTCGGCACCAACGACGCCTTCAAGCAGAACGTCGACCTGGAGTACGGCCGCAACAAGGAGCGCTACCAGTTCCTGCGCTGGGGCCAGACCGCCTTCGACGACTTCAAGGTCGTCCCCCCGGGCACCGGTATCGTCCACCAGGTCAACATCGAGCACCTGGCACGCACGGTCATGGTCCGGGGCGGCCAGGCCTACCCCGACACCCTCGTCGGCACCGACTCGCACACCACCATGGTCAACGGCCTCGGTGTGCTGGGCTGGGGCGTCGGCGGCATCGAGGCCGAGGCCGCGATGCTCGGCCAGCCGGTCTCGATGCTCATCCCGCGCGTCGTCGGCTTCAAGCTGACCGGTGAGCTCACCCCCGGCACCACCGCCACCGACCTCGTGCTGACCATCACCGAGATGCTCCGCAAGCACGGTGTCGTCGGCAAGTTCGTCGAGTTCTACGGCGAGGGCGTCGCCGCGACCTCCCTCGCGAACCGCGCCACCATCGGCAACATGTCGCCGGAGTTCGGCTCCACCGCCGCGATCTTCCCGATCGACGGCGAGACCATCAAGTACCTGAAGCTGACCGGCCGTGACGCCCAGCAGCTCGCGCTCGTCGAGGCGTACGCCAAGGAGCAGGGTCTCTGGCTGGACCCGCAGGCCGAGCCGGACTTCTCCGAGAAGCTGGAGCTCGACCTCTCGACGGTCGTCCCGTCGATCGCCGGACCGAAGCGCCCGCAGGACCGCATCGTCCTCGCGAACGCCGCCGAGCAGTTCAAGGTCGACGTCCGCAACTACGTCGACTCCGTGGACGAGGCGGGCCAGGAGTCCTTCCCGGCCTCCGACGCCCCGGCCGTGGCCCCGAACGGAGCCCCGTCCAACCCGGTCACCGTGACCGCCCCCGACGGCTCGACCTACGAGATCGACCACGGCGCGGTGACGGTCGCGGCCATCACCTCCTGCACCAACACCTCGAACCCGTACGTCATGGTCGCCGCCGCGCTCGTCGCGAAGAAGGCCGTGGAGAAGGGCCTGACCCGCAAGCCGTGGGTCAAGACCACCCTCGCCCCGGGCTCGAAGGTCGTCACCGACTACTTCGACAAGGCGGGGCTCACCCCCTACCTCGACAAGGTCGGCTTCAACCTCGTCGGCTACGGCTGCACCACCTGCATCGGCAACTCCGGCCCGCTGCCGGAGGAGGTCTCCAAGGCCGTCAACGACCACGACCTCGCGGTCACCTCGGTCCTCTCCGGCAACCGGAACTTCGAGGGCCGTATCAACCCCGACGTCAAGATGAACTACCTGGCCTCCCCGCCGCTGGTCGTCGCGTACGCCCTCGCGGGCTCCATGAAGGTGGACATCACCAAGGACGCCCTCGGTGTCGACCAGGACGGCAAGCCCGTCTACCTGACCGACATCTGGCCGACCGAGGCCGAGGTCAACGACGTCGTGGCGAACGCCATCGGCGAGGACATGTTCAACAAGTCCTACCAGGACGTCTTCGCGGGCGACGCCCAGTGGCAGGCGCTGTCGATCCCGACCGGCGACACCTTCGAGTGGGACCCGCAGTCGACCTACGTCCGCAAGCCCCCGTACTTCGACGGCATGACGATGGAGACCACCCCGGTCTCCGACATCTCGGGCGCCCGCGTCCTGGCGAAGCTCGGCGACTCGGTCACCACCGACCACATCTCGCCCGCCGGTGCCATCAAGGCCGACACCCCGGCCGGCAAGTACCTCACCGAGCACGGTGTGGAGCGTCGTGACTTCAACTCCTACGGCGCCCGCCGAGGCAACCACGAGGTCATGATCCGCGGCACGTTCGCCAACATCCGCCTGCGCAACCAGATCGCGCCGGGCACCGAGGGCGGCTACACCCGCGACTTCACCCAGGCTGACGCGCCGGTGTCGTTCATCTACGACGCCTCGCGCAACTACATCGAGCAGGGCATCCCGCTGGTCATCCTGGGCGGCAAGGAGTACGGCTCCGGCTCGTCCCGCGACTGGGCCGCCAAGGGCACCGCGCTCCTCGGCGTCAAGGCCGTCATCACCGAGTCGTACGAGCGCATCCACCGCTCGAACCTCATCGGGATGGGCGTCCTGCCGCTCCAGTACCCGGAGGGCCAGAACGCCGAGACCCTCGGCCTGACCGGCGAGGAGACCTTCTCGTTCACCGGCGTCGAGGAGCTCAACAACGGCACCACGCCGCGCACGGTGAAGGTCACCACCGACACGGGCGTCGAGTTCGACGCGGTCGTCCGCATCGACACCCCCGGTGAGGCCGACTACTACCGCAACGGCGGCATCATGCAGTACGTGCTGCGCTCGCTGATCCGCCAGTAAGCGGACCGGCAGGCCGGCCGAAGGCCGTCGAGGGCCGCACCCCCGTCACCGGGGGTGCGGCCCTTCGCCGTCCCCGCGCACGGAGCTCCAGGTCATCACCGACCCACAGGCTGAATACAGGATTCCCCCAGCCCACAGGGACAGAATCGGGACATGACTGGCAGCGCTGGGTACCGAAACGGCCGCGTCCGCGTGCTCATCGTCGACGACGAGCCCGCGCTCACCGACGTGCTCTCCGTGGCCGTCGAGGAGGCGGGCTGGCGCGCCTACCCGGCGCTGGACGGACAGAGCGCGCTGCGGACCGCGCGCGGCTGCGCCCCGCACGCCGTCGTCCTCGACGGGATGCTGCCCGACCTGGACGGCCTCCAGGTGCTGCGCCGGCTGCGCTACGAGACCCCGAAGCTGCCCGTCCTCATGCTCACCGCCCGCGACGCCCTGGAACACCGGCTCGACGGCCTGGAGGCGGGCGCCGACGACTACGTCACCAAGCCCTTCTCCCTGGAGGAGGTCGTGCTGCGACTGCGCGGACTGCTGCGCCGGGCCGGAGCCGAACACGCCCGCGCCGACGAGTCCGTACGCGTCCTCGGCGACCTCGTGCTGACCGAGGAGACCCGCGAGGTGCACCGCGCCGGGACCCCGCTCCGGCTCACCGCCAAGGAGTTCGACCTGCTCAGCCTGATGCTGGACCACCCGAGCCAGATGCTCAGCAAGGCGCAGATCCTCGACCACGTCTGGAGCACCTCCTTCGACGGCGGCGGCAACCTCGTCGAGGTCTACATCTCCAACCTCCGCCGGAAGATCGACAAGGGCCGGGCGCCGATGATCCACACCGTGCGCGGCCTCGGCTACGCCATCCGCCCGGAGGAGGACGGCAGATGACCGCCCGCCGACGCCTGCGCTCCCTGCGCACCCGCCTGCTCGTCTTCATCGGCGTCACCCTGGCCGTCGTCTGCGCGGCGATGGCGCTGACCACGGTCCTCGTCCAACGCACCTATCTGCTGGGCAACTTGGACGACCGCGTCGACAACGCCGCCCAGCGCAGCCTCGGCGGCGCCCGGCTCCGCCCCGACCAGGAGAACAGCCTCGCGTTCCTCATGGAGAGCGGCCACCCGGCCGGCATGCTCGCCGCCCGCCTCGACGACGAAGGCGGCCTCCTCACCGCCGAGGTGGTCGGCCAGGACGCCGTGCCGACGGCCCTGACCGACACCCAGCGCACCGCCCTCGACGGCATCGCGACGGACGGCTCGACGCACACCGCGACGGTGCCGGGCCTCGGGACCTACCGGATCACCGCGGCCGGCAGCGACGGGGTGCGGGTCCTCGTCGGCCTCCCCATGGACGACGTCCGGCAGATGATCAATGGCCTGGTCGCCGTCGAAGCGGCCGTGGCGGCGGCGGGCCTCGCCGTGGCGGGCTGCGTCTGCGCCGTGGTCATCCGCCGCCAGCTGCGCCCCCTGGGCCGGGTCGCCGCCACCGCGGTCGAGGTCTCCCGCGCACCCCTGGACCGCGGCGAGGTCACCGCCCTCACCCGGGTCCCGGCCGGGGACGCCGACCCGGGCAGCGAGGCGGGCCAGGTGGGCGCCGCGCTGAACCGGATGATCGACCACGTGGAGTCCTCGCTGTCGGAACGCCGGCGCACCGAGGAACGCATGCGCCGCTTCCTTTCCGACGCGAGCCATGAGTTGCGTACGCCGCTCGCCTCCATCGCGGGCTACGCGGAACTGATGAACCGCGGCACGGACCGGATCGAACCGGTACTGGCCTGGCGCCGGGTCTCCGCCGAGTCGGCCCGGATGACGGGCCTCGTCGAGGACCTGCTCCTGCTGGCCCGACTGGACGAGGGCCGCCCCCTGCAGTCGGACGAGGTCGACATGGCCGCCTTGGTCGCCGAAGCGGTCTGGGACGCGCGCGCCGCGGGCGACGACCACGACTGGCAGCTGGAACTGCGCCTCGACGCACCGGCGCTGGTCGTCGGCGACGGGGCACGGCTCCATCAGGTGGTCGCCAATCTGCTGGGCAACGCGCGGGTGCACACGCCGGCGGGGACGCGGGTGACGGCCGTCGTGGAGGCGAGGGACGACATCTGCGTCGTCCGCGTCCGCGACGACGGGCCGGGCATCGCGCCCGCTCTCCTGCCGACCGTGTTCGAACGCTTCACGCGCGCGGACGTGTCCCGGACGCGCAGTGGAGGGTCGGCGGGCGGGTCCGGGCTGGGCCTTGCGATCGTGGCGGCGATAACAGCGGCGCACGGGGGAGGGCTCGATGCGCGGAGCGAACCGGGGCGGACGGAGTTCCGTATCGAGCTGCCGCTCGCAGGCGAGTCCGTGGGCGTTCTGAGCCATGTCAACTAGCCAAGAAATGTGAGTACTTGAGCCAACAGATGCTCAAGATGGTTTGTGAGGAAGGCAGTTGGGAACGCCGACGAAGCGGCCACTTGAGGTGAGACATGGCGGTCGCAATGACGTATGGGCATATCGACAGGTTCGGGTATGGCTGTGGTGGGCCGGGAGCATTTACGCTGGGCATGTAGTAGCTGTGCGTAGTCTTGCGAGTGCCGCGCGTGGTTCTTTGCCCTGGCGTTCGGGGGTACTTGCCTGCGGCAGTGCGTAGCCGCCCACTAGCATGGACGGGCACTGCCTAGGCGCATCGGGGGAGCAGGAGGGGCTGAGGTGGTGCATAGGGGGAAACCCTTGTGGCGCAGGAGCAGTAGGTGTGGCAATGAGTCCGAGTGCGTGGAGGTCGCTGTGTGTGAGGACCGAGTGCTCGCCCGTGACTCCAAGGAACCCCTTCGCTCGTCCGTTCAGTTCACCGCTCCCGTCTGGACACGGTTCCTTCGCGCGGTGACGCAGGGGGCGTTAGAGGGTTCGTGATGTTTGTGAACAGCCATCGGCAGTAGGTAGGGGGCCTGTATGGGTGCCGAGGCATCTGCGGTGCGTCATTCGGGGAAGAAGAGGGGGAAACGGGAGGCGGTCATCGGTGGCGCCCTGGCTTTTGCGCTCGCTGCCGGCGCGCTGGCTACGCTGGCGGCTGCCCTCGCCTCCCTGCTCGTCGACAGCCTGCTCGCCAAGCGGATCCTGTGGGTGACCGTGGCAGTCGGTGTATCCGTCGGGGCGGGTGTGTGGAAGGCCAGTCACGTCATGGAGACGTCATCTGGTTCGGGTCGCCTCCCGGAGGGTTCTGGGACGCGGACGCCGCGGTAGGAGTGCCGATCGCCCGGCGGCGCTTGAACCACCGTGTCACCCAACGCGCCACCAGGCCGGTGAGTCCGGAGGCGCAGAGGAAAGTGCCCACGACTGTGCCTATTCGGGACCACGGCAGTTTCAGCTCTCCGGCCGCTTGCACGACCACGACTATCGCTCCGACCACTATCGCGAGGGCGATCAGTGCGAGCGCGCCGACTATCGTCACAAGCTTCAGCTTCACGGCGCCGCGGGCGTTCTCGATCTGGACCAGACGGTCCGTCTCGGACTGGTTCTTGATGGCCTGTGCTTTGAGCTCCTCGTCGTTCAGTCCTGCTGCTCCGCCGAGCAGGGTGGTGACCCACTGCTGTAGGCCCTGAGATATCGACCTGACGACCACGTCGGTCCTCCCCTGGCTTCACCGCCAGCCATGGGCGCCGCAGATCTAGCGGGCCCCGAGGTCTTGCTTGATGCGATCGATCAGGTCGCGAGACTCGGTGTCGCCGAGCGCCAGTTCCGTGATCGTGTGGAAGCACTCCTGGTAACGGGCCAGCAGTTCCAGGTCCTCACCGCCGGTCATGCTGCCGGCGGCATGCTCCAGGTACAGCAGATCGTCGTCGTCGGGGAAGCTCAACAGGACGAAGCTACCCAGAGTGCTGTAGTGCGCCCCGGCGTCGAACGGCAGGATGCGGAGCGTAATGCCGTCGCGTGTGCCGAAGTCGAGCAACTGATCCAACTGCCCATCCAGAACTTCCCTTCCGCCGATCTGGCGTCGCACCGCGGCCTCGTCCAGCACGAACGTGGTGACCGGCCTACCGGAGCTGTCGAACATCCGCTCCTGACGTTCCATCCTGAGGTCCACGACCCGCTCGGCCCGCTCGGGCGCGAGGCCGCGGGGGGCCAGCAGTGCCTCCGCGTACGCACGGGTCTGCAGATGGCCAGGGATGACGATGGGGTGATACGTGTTCAGGGACGTGGCGGCACTCTCGTAGCCCAGATACTGGGCGAACTGAGGAGTGACCACGTCGTGGTACTTCGACCACCAACTCGCCCCTTTGCTACCCCGGGCCGCCTGCTCGAGTTCGTGTACCTCGGCAGGGTCGGTGATGCGATAGAGCGTCACCAGCGCGCGCAGATCGCTGACGGACACGCTGACCGTACCTGTCTCCACCCGGATCAGTTTCGACTGGGACCACTCCACCTGTTCGGCTGCCTCGCGCTGAGTCAGACCGACGCGCTCGCGCGCCTGTCGCAGGGCGAGACGTAGTTTGCGCCGGTTCAGACTGGGGTCCACGGGGGTCATCGCCGCTCCTTCGCCCGTGCACGTACCCTGAACCTGATCGGCCATGCACAGAAAGTTCCTAGCTTTTAGCTCCCCTCATTATGCCTCTAGCAAAGAGGATAGAGCTAAAAGCCACGAGCGTGTTCGCGGCGGTGTCGATGGGGCGGCGTCAGCTCCATGAGGTCCCTTGAGCTGCGACCGTTCGATCGGGTCGTACGTAGGAGGGAACGCCGGAACGGGTGTTTGTGCTCCGAAGAGGCGTACTCCGGTTCCGAGGTATCGAAGCAAGGGAGCTCGAAGGGCGCACGAAATCCCCTTCAGGTGCGCCGAGGAGCGCTCGGCGCACGATAACGGCGCTCGAGGTGTACGACGTGAAGTCGGGAAATCCAGGCGCTACCGGTGAGGTCGTCGACACGTGGAGCGACTGCTGTTCAAGAGACCGCGCGCCTGCTCCGGGTGAGGTGGTCGAAGCCGTCACGCGGTTGCGCTCCGGTCCCTGCCCTTCGGGTCCGCCTCCGATTCCGCTTCCGGAGTCGAGCGGCGGCTCCACACCAGGCCCTCGACGACCGTCGCTTCTGCGGCACCCGTTTACAGCCGCCCCCGTTCGCGCTAACTTCCGCAGCAGGCGGGGTGGGAGCGCTCCCACATGGCGGACCGGAACCTGCCCCAGGGAAGCCCCCCACCCCGCTCATCCGCACACACGCATCCGCACGGCCCGTACCTCAAGGAACGGACTGGACTGTCATGATCATGACAAGATCAGCGGCGTCCCCAGGTCGCCGATTAACCCTCCCCACCCGCGCCAGAGCCCTCTTCCTCGTCCTGGTCTCCCTGCTCGCCACGATCCCGGCCATCACGCTGGTGATGTCGACCGGCGGTTCGGCGGAGGCCCACGGCACCCCGATGAAGCCCGCCAGCCGCACCTTCCTGTGCTGGCAGGACGGACTGACCGACACCGGCGAGATCAAACCGGTCAACCCGGCCTGCAAGAACGCACAGGCGGTCAGCGGCACCACGCCGTTCTACAACTGGTTCTCCGTACTGCGCTCGGACGGTGCCGGACGCACCCGCGGCTTCGTGCCGGACGGTGAACTGTGCAGCGGCGGCAACACCAACTTCACCGGCTTCAACGCCGCCCGCAGCGATTGGCCGTTGACCCATCTCACCTCGGGCGCGACCGTCGACTTCTCCTACAACGCCTGGGCCGCGCACCCGGGTTGGTTCTACGTCTACGTCACCAAGGACGGCTTCGACGCGACCCAGACCCTCACCTGGGACGACATGGAGGACCGGCCCTTCCTCTCCGTCGACCACCCGCCGCTCAACGGCAGCCCGGGCACGGTCGAGGCCAACTACTCATGGTCCGGGCAGCTTCCGGCGAACAAGTCGGGCCGCCACATCATCTACATGGTCTGGCAGCGCTCGGACAGCGCGGAGACCTTCTACTCCTGCTCCGACGTCGTCTTCGACGGCGGCAACGGCGAGGTCACCGGCATCCACGAGCCGGGCAACCCGAGCGAGCCGGTGCCGGGCACCTGCACCGCGACCCGTAAGACCACCGGCAGTTGGAGCGGCGGCTACCAGTCCGAGGTGACCGTCACCAACTCCGGAGACGTCCCGATGCTGGGCTGGATGGTCGACTGGACGCTGCCGGGCGGCCAGAAGGTGAACAGCCTCTGGAACGGCAACGCGACGTACACCGGCCAGGCCGTGATGGTTCACAACGCCAACTGGAACGGATCTCTCGCTCCAGGCGCGAGCACCACGTTCGGCTACGTCGTCGAAGGCGGCGGCGCCGACACGGCAACGACCCTCCCCTGTCGGGTGGGTTGAGCCGAAGCGGACCCGGCGGGCGTGAGCCGCTGCCCGCCGGGCCCGCGCACCGGCCCATTCCCTGGGGGGAATTGTCGGTCTCCGCGGCACACCGCAGGATCTGGTCGAAGCGACCCGCGCGACCTGCGCGACTGCCGGCAAGGAGATGGTGCCCGCCCGCAGCGCCAGGTCGAGCTGGCTCAGATGACGGCGGGTACGGCGTTCACGAAGCGCACTGGGGAAGTCCACCGGCCTGTTGTAACGGGGCGAGCGGGTCGCGGGCCATTCCTCGCCGGGAATCGCGGGGCATCGCGGGGCGCGGGGAATCCCGGGAGTGACGGCCGGCATGGCGACCTGCGACACGCTCGGCGCGACGTACGCCCGTACCCGGCGGCCCGATCCGCGGATCGCCACGCAGATCCACGCCGCCCTCGTACGTCACGGATGTGGTCAACCGGCGCCGCCCCCACGCCTGCCTCGACGCCCGGGTGCGCGCGGGCGTCTCCCTGCTGTCCCAGCCCGGCGAGGACGCCATCGCGCCCGGCCTGGCCCGCCTCGCGGACGACCTGGCCACCGGCCGTCGGCGCACCCGCCATGCCGAACTGCCGACGCGCGACCCCTTCGACGTGGGCTACCGCCTGCCGGTGGCCGACCGGCGGCCCCGGCTCACACCGGATACGTCCCCTGGAACCCCAACCGCGCGTCCGCCCCCTCACCCACGGACGCCAGCAGGTCGTCGAGGTCCAGGAACTCCTCCCACACGGTCCGCCCGCTCGCCGCGGCCAGCTCCCTGACGACCAGGTCCTCCAGCTCCGGCACCCGCTTGTTCTTCCAGATCTTGTCGGCGAGGCTCACCAGCAGATCCTCGATGCCAAGGTCCGGCAGGGTCCAGGTGGCGTGGGTGGCGGCGAAGCGGGCCAGGTGGGGGGCGGTGCCGTGGGAGAGGAGCAGCTCGCGGCCCGCGTCCTCGTGGGCCGAGCCCGGGCCGGAGAGTTCGGCGGTGTGGGCCGTCTTGCCGATGTCGTGCGTGGCCGCGCCGAACAGCACGGCGTCGCGGTCGAGCGGCAGCCCCGGGTGCCGTCGCGACACCCACTCGACGAGTTCGTACGCCACGTCGTGCACCGCCCGCAGATGGGCGGCCAGGCGAGGCGGCGCGACGAGTTCCCGCAGCAGTTCCGCCGCCCGGTCCGGCAGCGGGCGCAGCGGCGGGTCGCCAGGGTCCTGGAGGGCGCGGAGGAGGAGATCGGTGCGAGTCACGCGGACAGGTTAGGCGCGGAGGCCTGCTTCCGGTGCCCGATTCACAGGCGCCAGGTGGCCTGTGCGGACCCGGTGGGCATCCCCACCGGGTCCGCGGGCCGGGCAGGCGAACGGGGGGAGTCCCCTGCCCGGGCGTCGGTTGGTCTGTGGCGGCGCCGTGGAGCCGCGATGCCGCGTCCGTGCGGTGTCAGACAACGTTGTCTAGTGGTCTAAACCTCACTCTACCGTGTCAACGGAAGGCCAAGTCAAGCGAGTTGGAGTTGCCCCGACCGGGCGGCCCTGGACAAGTACCTGAAGCATCACTACATGCCCTCCGTCTCCCACGCCTGGGGCGGGGCGGCCGAGACGCTGAGCCGTCCCCGGTCCGCAGGCGGGTCGTGGCGCTGGATGTCGAGGACCCGGAGCAGGGTCTCGGGCACGCCGACGAGGCAGGTGTCCCCGGCCGACAGTTCCCAGGGCTTCGGGTCCGTGTGGAAGACGCCCTGCCACCACTCGAGGGAGTCCGGGTCGGTGGGCATGGCGACCTGGCCGTCCCGCCGGTACCGGGAGTCCGGGTCGATCTCGGCCCACGGCCAGACGACGAAGGCGTGCCGCCCCGCGACCCTGGCCACCTTCGCGGGGGTCCACGGGCAGGTCACGCGCAGAATGTCGCCCGCCCGGTGCTCGGGGCCTTCGGTCACTGTCTTCTCCACCCGCGCGTCGTAGGGCGTCAGCCCTCCGTCAGCCCTCCCACGTCCGGTGCAGCCAGTCCAGTTGCCGGCGCACCTGCACCGCGTCCCCGCCCTCGTGTCCGTTGTACGGATAGGCGTGGATCTCGGTGCGCGGCTCGGCGCCGGACAACTCGGCGTAGCGGTTGAAGGCGGCGTACGCCCCGCTCGGCGGGCAGACCGTGTCGCGCAGGCCCACCCCGAAGTGGGCCGGGGCGTGGGCGCGGCGGGCGAAGGAGATGCCCTCCATGTAGGCGAGCGTGCGGTGGGCGGCCTGCTCGGAGCCGCGGTGGACGGAGAGGTACGCGGTGATCTCGCCGTAGGGACTCGCGTCGGTGAGATCCAGGGCGCGGTGGATGCCGCACAGGAAGGGCGCGGTCACCAGCGCGGCCGCCAGGTCCGGGACGAGCCCCGCGACGGCCAGCGCGAGGCCGCCGCCCTGGCTGTTGCCGGCGGCCGCGACGCGTCCGGCGTCCACCCCGGGCAGCTCACGGACCGCCGTGACCGCGCGTACCGCGTCGGTGATGAGGCGCCGGTAGTGGTAGTCGTGCGGGGCGAGCAGACCGCGTACCGCCGGGCCCGGGCCGCCGGGCGTCTTCGCGTGCGGGTCGGGGGTGTGGCCGCCGTTGCCGTACTGGTCGCCCTGGCCGCGGTTGTCCATCAGTAGATGGGCGTATCCGGCGGTCACCCAGGTCAGGCGCTCGTGGGGGAGACCGCGGCCGCGGCCGTAACCGGCGAACTCGACCACTGCGGGCAGGGGTTCGGACGCGCCCGCCGGTCTGCTGAACCACGCGCGCACCGGGTCGCCCGCGAAGCCCCGGAAAGTCACGTCCCAGGTCTGCGTCAGACGCAGACCGGTCTCCACCGGCCGGGCCGACACCAACACCTCGGGCTGCGCCGCCTCCTTGAGGGTCTCGTGCCAGAACTCGTCGAAGTCGGCGGGCTCTGCGGGCAGCGGGCGGTGGTGCACCAGTTCCGTCAGCGGCAGGTCGAACGCGGGCACGGACACCTCGCAGGAGTCGGACGACAGAGGGAAACTTGCGGAGATCAATGTGCCGGTTTTCCGTGTTCTACCCCGCACGGAAGAGACTTCAACTCCGCACGCCTGCCTCAAAAGCCCGCTGCTGCACCCATTGACAGCGCTTTCCGAGTGCCTTTAGGTTGCCGCGAAGTTACCGGTAAGAGCTCGAAAGTTTCGGTTCAACTCCCCCCTCCTGTGAGGACCGAGCATGAGCACCTCCACCAAGTCGGCCTCTCCGCCCGGCATCCAGGGCCCACCGAAGCCCGACCCGCCGCCTGTGCCCTCCGCCCGCGTCCCCTGGAGACGGGCACTGCGCCGCGACTGGCAGCTGTACTCGCTGGCGCTGCTGCCGCTGCTGTTCTTCCTGGTCTTCCGCTATCTGCCGATGCTCGGCAACGTGATCGCGTTCCGCCGCTTCCAGCCCGGCGGCTCGATCTTCGGCGAGCAGTGGGTGGGCCTGCGCTATGTCGAGATGTTCCTCAGCGACCCCACCTTCTGGCAGGTGTTCCGCAACACCCTGTGGATCGGCGGGCTCACCCTCGTCTTCTGCTTCCCGATCCCGATCGTGCTGGCCCTGCTGCTGAACGAGGTGCGCCGCCGTTCCCTGAAGCGGTTCGTGCAGTCGGTGTCGTATCTCCCGCACTTCCTGTCGATGGTGATCGTCGCCGGCATCACCATGCAGATGCTCGCCACGGACGGCGCGGTCAACCACGTCCTGGGCTGGTTCGGCCACGATCCGATCCGGTTCATCCAGGAGCCCGGGTGGTTCCGCACGATCTACGTCGGCTCCGAGATCTGGCAGACCGCCGGCTGGGGCACGATCCTCTACCTGGCCGCGCTCACCACCATCGACGAGGACCTGTACGAGGCCGCGCGCATCGACGGCGCCAACCGCTGGCGGCAGATCTGGCACGTCACCCTGCCCGGTATCCGCCCCACCATGATCACGCTGCTGATCCTCAACATCGGCACGTTCCTCGCGGTCGGCTTCGAGAAGGTCCTGCTGCTCTACAACGCGCTGACCTATCCGACCGCCGATGTGATCTCCACCTACGTCTACCGGACCGGTGTGGAGTCCAGCAGCTTCAGCTACGCCGCCGCCATCGGCCTGTTCGAGGCGATCACCGGCCTGGTGCTGATCGTCTCCGCGAACCAGCTGTCGCGCCGCACGGTGGGGACCAGCCTGTGGTGAGGCCGAGCCGTTCCTACCGGGTCTTCCAGGGCGTCAACGGGGTGGTCCTCAGCCTCGTGGTGCTGGTGACCCTGTATCCCTTCGTCAACATCGTCGCCCGCTCCTTCAGCGGGGAGCGCCAGATCCGGGCCGGTGAAGTCACCCTGTGGCCCAGGGGGTTCAACCTCACCACGTACAAGATCGTGTTCCAGGACTCGATGTTCTGGCGCAACTACGGCAACACCGTGTTCTACACGGTCGTGGCGACCGCCGTGGCCATGGTCCTGACGACCTGTTACGCGTACGTCCTGTCGAAGAAGCAGCTCAAGGGGCGTACCGCGCTCGTCGGTGTCGCGGTGTTCACCATGTTCTTCACCGGCGGCCTGATCCCGCAGTACGTCCTGATCACCGGCCTCGGCCTGAAGAACAGCGTGTGGGCGATCGCGCTGCCCAACGCGATCAGTGTCTTCAACCTCCTGGTGATGAAGGCCTTCTTCGAGAGCCTGCCGGCCGAACTGGAGGAGGCCGCGCAGATCGACGGCCTGAGCACCTACGGCATCCTGTTCAGGATCGTGCTGCCGCTGTCCAAGGCGGTCGTCGCGACGATGGTGCTCTTCTACTCGGTGTCCTTCTGGAACTCCTGGTTCAGCGCGTTCCTCTACATGGACAGCTCCGATCTGATGCCGGTCACCGTCTATCTGCGCAACCTCATCCAGGGCGCCACCGGAGGCTCCAACGCCGGAGCCGGCACGGAACAGCTCAGCCAGGTCGGGGCGAACATCCAGGCGGTCACCATCGTGCTCACCGCGCTGCCGATCCTCTGCGTGTACCCGTTCGTCCAGCGCTACTTCGTCTCGGGCGTGATGCTCGGCGCGGTCAAGGGCTGACGCTCACTCAATTCACCTACGGAACAAGGGAGTATCCGTGAGGAACGAAGGGCAGCTGTCGCGGCGTCAGATCCTGGCGGCCGCGGGCTTCATCGGACTCGCCGGCCTCACCGGCTGCGGCAGCGGCGACGACGGCGGGGACAGCAAGGACCTCTCCAAGAAGCAGAACGGCGCCATGAAGGAGTACCGCGCCGGCCAGCAGTTCAAGGCCGCGAAGCCGCTGTCCTTCTCGATGCTGCACAACAACAACCCGGTCTACCCGACGAAGAGCGGCTGGCTGTTCTGGAAGGAGGTCACCAGGCGCACCGGGATCACCATCAAGCCCCTCGACGTCCCGCTGGCGGACTACGAGAAGAAGCGCAGCGTCCTCATCGGCGCGGGCGACGCGCCCTTCCTGATCCCGAAGACGTACCACCCGGGCGAGGTCGCCTTCGTGTCCTCCGGCGCGATCCTCCCGGTCAGCGAGTACGTGCACCTGATGCCCAACTACCAGGACAAGGTGAAGAGATGGCGGCTGGAGCCCGAACTGGACTCCATACGCCAGTCCGACGGCAAGTACTACCTGCTGCCCGGCCTGCACGAGAAGGTCAGGTCCGGCTACTCGCTGTCCTTCCGCACCGACATCCTCGACCAGCACGGCCTGACCCTGCCCACCAGCTGGGACGAGGTGTACGACGTCCTGAAGGCGCTCAAGGCGGAGTACCCCGACAAGTACCCCTGGACCGACCGTTGGAGCACTAACACCCCCTTCCCCTGCGGTGCGTTGTTCGGCTATCTCGGCCAGGCGTACGGGGTCAAGGCGGGCTGGAACTACGACAACATCTCCTTCGACAGCCAGGCGAAGAAGTTCGTCTTCACCGGGGCGAGGGACGCCTACCGTCAGATGGTCGAGTACCTGAGAAAGATCGTCGCCGACAAGCTCCTCGACCCGGAGAGCTTCACCCAGCAGGACGACCAGGCCCTGCAGAAGCTGCTCGGTGAGAAGTCCTATGCGATCAGCACCAACCCGCAGGTGCTGGTGCAGGACTACCGCTACAACCTGGAGAAGCAGGTCAAGGGCGCGAAGATCGAGATGATCCCGGTGCCGCTCGGCCCGGCGGGCCCGGTGGTGCTCGGCGGGGCCCGCCTGGAGAACGGCGTCATGGTCTCCAGCAAGGCCCTCAAGAGTGACAGCTTCGTCGCGATGATGCAGTTCGTGGACTGGCTCTGGTACTCCGACGAGGGCCAGAAGTTCTGCAAGTGGGGCGTGGAGGGCACCACTTACACGGAGTCCGGCGGCCAGTACAAGCTGGAGCCCGGCATCACCCTCATGGGCTCCGACCCGGACGCCCCGAAGGACCTTCAGAAGGACTTCGGCTTCTTCAACGGCGTCTTCACCTACGGCGGCAGCTGGGCCCTGGTCTCCTCCAACTTCAGCCCGGACGAGAAGAAGTTCCAGGACGCCATGTCCGAGCGCACCGAGCTCCCCATCGACCCCGCCCACCCCCTGCAGTCCGTGGAGCAGGAACAGGCGACGCTGTGGGACACCCCGCTCAAGGACACCGTCATCCAGAACACCCTCCAGTTCGTCCTCGGCAAGCGCCCGATGTCCGAATGGGACGACTATGTCAGCGAGTTGAAGTCGAAGAACATGCAGCAGCTCGTCGACCTCCACAACAAGGCGTACGAACGGTTCAAGAAGGAGAACGGGTGATCCGCGTCCCGATCGAGGGCACCGGCCGGTTCCCCGACGCCTGGCGCCACTGCGTCGGCACCGGCCGCGTCGAACTCGCCCTGCGCCGGGACTACCAGGACTCGCTGAAGCTCCTCCAGGACGAGATCGGCTTCCGGTACATCCGGGGGCACGGGCTGCTGAGCGACGGCATGGGCGTCCATCGGCCCTACGAGTGGGAGGGCGCCCGGCGCGTCCACCACTCGTTCACCTACGTCGACCAGGTCGTCGACGCCTACCTGGCGCTCGGCATCCGCCCCTTCCTCGAACTCGGCTTCATGCCCGCGGGGCTGGCGTCGGGGGAGCGGACGGTGTTCTGGTGGCGGGGCAATGTCACCCCGCCCCGCTCGCACCAGGAGTGGGCGGCGCTCGTGAAAGCGACCCTCACCCACCTCGTCGACCGCTACGGCCTCCACGAGGTCCGCACCTGGCCGATAGAGGTGTGGAACGAGCCCAACCTCCCCGACTTCTGGGAGGGCGCCGACGAGAAGGCGTACCACCGGCTGTACGAGGTGACCGCCCGGGCGGTGAAGGAGGTGGACGCCTCCCTCCAGGTCGGGGGACCGGCCCTCTCACCCGGTGCCGACGACTGGCTGGACCGCTTCGCCGAGTTCGCCGAGCGGCACGACGTCCCCGTCGACTTCGTGTCGAAGCACGCCTACACCTCCGGGCCTGCCCGGCACGTGCCGTTCGGCACGCACCAGACGCTGGGTCCCGCGCAGGGCCTGCTCGACCAGTTCGCCACGCCCCGCGAGCGGCTGAAGGGCACCCGGCTGGCCGAACTGCCCGTCCACATCACGGAGTTCAACTCCTCCTACCGTCCCGACAACCCGGCCCACGACACCGCCTTCCATGCCGCGTACCTGGCTCCCGTGCTGGCGGCGGGCGGCGACCACGTGGACTCCTTCTCGTACTGGACGTTCAGTGACATGTTCGAGGAGGCCGGCCCGCCGACCGCGCTCTTCCACGGAGGCTTCGGCCTGCTCACCCACCGACAGGTGAAGAAGCCGGCCTACCACCTGTACGCGTTCATGGCCCGGATGGGCGACGAGCTCCTGCGACGCGGCAGCGATCACCTGGTCACCCGGCACCCGGACGGCCGGGTCACGGTCCTCGCGTGGGCGCCGGTCGACGCGAGCGGCGAGACCCCGGGGCCGTCACAGCACCGGCTGCGCCTGTCCGTACCGGTGGAGGGGGCCGGGGAGGCGTTCGTGCGCCGGTCCGCCGTGGACGAGGAGCACGGCAACGCGCGTACGGCCTGGCAGCGGATGGGCAGCCCCCGCTCACCCCGGCCGGACCAGCTCGACGTCCTCCATGAGGCGGCCGAACCCGCCCGGCGGCATCTGCGGCTGCCGGTGGAGGACGGCCGGGTGGGCCTGGATCTGACGCTGAGCCGCCACGAGGTGACGCTCGTCGAGGTCAGCGCGGTCGTGGACGAGGCACCGTCCTGGACCGACGAGCGGAGACTGCTCGGAAGGGAGACGCGATGAGCACCCCGTCCACCGCCTTCGGGATCGGCCCCCTCTCCCGGGCCGCCGCCCTCATCCACACCCTCGTCACCGTCGAGGCCCTCCTCCTGGTCGCGGCCGCCCCCGGCCTGGCCGGCCTCTTCCTGCTCGGCCCCGCCCCCTCCAACATCCCCCTCGCCGCCCTGTGCCTCCTCCCGCTCGGGCCGGCCTGCGCCGCCGCCCTCTACGCCCTGCACCACCGCGACCGCGACCTCACCGACCTCCACCCGGCCCGCACCTACTGGCGCGGCTGGCGGCTCAACGCGCTCCCCGCCCTGAAACTGTGGACGCCCCTGCTCACCTGGCTCACGGTCACCGCCTTCACGCTCACCCACTTCTCCGCGACCGGCCTGCCCGGCTGGTGGGCGGTGCTGCTCGCGGCGATCGGTCTCGGCTCCCTCCTCTGGGGAGCCCACGCGCTCGTCCTGACCTCCCTCTTCAGCTTCCGCGCCCGCGACACCGCGCGCCTCGCCGGCTACTTCCTCTTCCGGCACGGCCGCGCCACCCTCGCCACCGCCTCACTGCTCGTCCTGACCGCCGCGGGAACCTCCCTGCTCACCGAGGCCCTGCCCGCCCTGCTGGCCGCCCCGCTGCTGCTGTCCCTGCTGCACGGCGACCGCCCGGTGATCGCCGAGACCCAGGAGGACTTCACCGTATGAGTCGCAAGATCCGGTACGGCGGCGACTACAACCCCGAGCAATGGCCGCAGTCCACCTGGGACGAGGACCACCGGCTCTTCACCCGGGCCGGCATCGACACCCTCACCGTCGGCGTCTTCTCCTGGTCCCTGACCCAACCCGCCGAGGACACCTACGACTTCGCCGTCCTGGACCGGATCCTGGACCGCGCCGCCGCCGAGGGCCGCCAGGTCTGCCTCGCCACCGGCACCGCCGCCCTCCCGCCCTGGCTCGCCAAGAAGTACCCCGAGGTCAACCGCACCGACTTCGAGGGCCGCCGCCACCGCTACGGCCAGCGCCACAACTTCTGCCCCAGCTCACCGGCGTACCGCCGCCTCTCCACGGCCATGGCCGCCCGGTTGGCCGAACGGTACGCCGAGCACCCGGCGCTGCTCGCCTGGCACATCAACAACGAGTACGGCGGCGTCTGTTACTGCGAGCACTGCGCCGAGGCGTTCCGCGAGTGGCTCCGGACCGAGTACGTCACCCTCGACGCCCTCAACGACGCCTGGTGGACCACCTTCTGGTCGCACCGCTACACCGATTGGGACGAGATCGAACCCCCCAGCGCCCTCACCGAGCACTGGCGCGGCCCCGACCACACCGCCTTCCAGGGCATCACCCTCGCCTACTTCCGCTTCACCACCGACGCCCTCCTCGGCTGCTTCCTCGCCGAGAAGGAGGTGATCCGCGCCCATGACCGCCAGACCCCCGTCACCACCAACTTCATGGGCATGTTTCGTCCCCTCGACTACCACCGCTGGGCACCGCACCTCGACTTCGCCTCCTGGGACAGCTACCCGCCCCTCGACGCCCCGCCGACCTGGCCCGCCCTGGCCCATGACCTGATGCGCGGCCTGAAGGGCGGCGCCCCGTTCTGGCTGATGGAGCAGACGCCGTCCACGACCGCGTGCCGGGACGTCAACCCCCTGCGTCGGCCAGGTGAGCTGAGGCTGGCCACCTTCCAGGCCGTCGCCCATGGCGCCGACGCGGCCCTCTACTTCCAGCTGCGCGCATCCCGTGGCGCCTGCGAGAAGTACCATGGCGCGGTCATCGGCCACGCGGGCCGCGACGACACCCGGGTCTTCGGCGAAGTGGCCGAGCTCGGCAGAGAACTGGAGGCGCTGGGCGACTCCACGCTCGGTGCCCGCACCCCCGCTCGCACCGCGCTGGTCTTCGACTGGGACAGCTGGTGGGCCCTGGAGATCTCCGACGGCCCCTCCCGGCTCGTCAAGTACCAGGAAGTGGTCCACGCCTACTACCGCGCCGCCCGCGAGGCAGGTGCCGATGTGGACGTGGTCCCGCAGAGCGCCGACCTGACCTCGTACGACGTGGTCCTCGCCCCCGTCCTGCACCTGGTCAAGGGCGACCTCGCCGAGCGCCTGGAAGCGGTCGCCGCACGCGGCGGCACGGTCCTGACAACCTTCCTCTCGGGCCGCGGTGACGAGCACGACCGGGCGTTCCTCACCGACGTACCAGGACCGCTCGCGCCTCTGATGGGCATACGGATCGACGAATGGGACGCCCGGCCACCGGAGTTCACCCAGCCCATACCCGAGCTGGGTTCGGAAGCCCGCCTCGTCTTCGAGATCGTCCAGCCGCGCGGCGCCGAGCCGGTCGCCACCTACGGCACCGACTTCTACGCGGGCACCCCGGCCGTCACCCGCAACGCGTTCGGCCAGGGCGAGGCCTGGTACGTCGCCACCGCCCTCGACCAGCCCGGCGTCGACGAGGTGGTCCGCCGCGTCCTCGCCCGCCACGACCTGCTCGGCCCCTACGCCGACCACCCGACCGTCGAGACCGCGACCCGGATCGCGCCGGACGGCACCCGCCTCCTCTTCCTCCTCAACCACACCCCCGAACCGGCCCGTCTCACCGCCCACACCACCGCCACCGACCTGCTCACCGGCACGCGGACCGAGAAGGGCGAGCCCCTGACCCTCGACCCGCTGGGCACGGCGATCCTGCGCATCGGGTAACGCGGCTAGTGGATCCGGCGCCCGTGTGCGTCGGGCACACCGGACTTCCGGAAGAAGTAGCTGTTGATCTGGTCGCGCCACTCGCGGGCACAGCGGAGCTGCTCCTCGAACCGTTCCGTGACCCGCGCGTGGCGTTCGGCGTCCACCAGACCTACCAGCGAGGCCCACACCCGCCGGGCGGCCTCCACCTCTTCCACGCCCTCGAAATGGGTGTCGTAGATGTGCTGGATCACCGTCCTGCCGCTGTGCAGCACATGCCCGTACGGCACATGGTGGAAGAACAGCAGCAGCTCGTCCGGGCAGGTCTCGGGCGACTCGTACACCTCGGCCCAGGGCTTGGCGTACTGCGCCGCGTACCCCGTGCCGGTCGCCGCGCTGCGGTCCACGCCGATCCCGTCCCGGTCGGCGAAGTGGTAGGTGCCCCAGGGGCTGTACTCGTATCCGTCCACACTCGGCCCGTAGTGGTGACCGGGCTGCACCATGAAACCGACCCCGAGCGGCGCGGTGTACTTCTCGTACGTGCGCCACGACCCCTCCATCACCGTGCGCACCCCCGCCGCGGGCTCCGTCCCGAAGGTGAGCCCGATCCACTCGTCGAGGATCTCCAGCGGGTCCGCGTCCGGCCGCCAGGCCAGTCGGCCGAAGGTGTAGAGGTTCGCCTGGGCCAGCGGATGCCCGGTCCAGAACCGGTCGTCGCCGACGTTGGAGACGGCGACCAGGGCATCCGCCAGCTCCGCCACCGGCGTACCGTCGGGCCGGAACCGCAGCACCTCGCTCCACATCGGCCCCAGCCAGCACACATGCCGTTGCTGCCCGGTGTACTCCTGCGTCGCCTGCAACTCCACCGCGAGCCGGGTGGCGGGCATCGCGCCGATCAGCGGTGAGACCGGCTCCCGCACCTGGAAGTCCATCGGCCCGTGCTTGACCTGGAGCACGGCGTTCGACGCGAACTCCCCGTCCAGCGGCACGAAATGGTCGTATGCCGCACGCGCCCGGTCCGTCGTCCGGTCCCGCCAGTCCTGCCGGTGGTCGTAGACGAACGCCCGCCAGTGCACGGTCCCGCCGTACGGCTCCAGCGCGCCGGCCAGCATGTTCGCCCCCTCGGCGTGCGAGCGGCCGTAGGCGAACGGCCCCGGCTGCCCCTCCGAGTCGGCCTTCACCACGTACCCGCCGAAGTCCGGTATCGCCTCGTACACCCGCGCGGTCGCCTCGGCCCACCACGCCCGCACGCCGCCTTCGAGCGGGTCGGCCGTCGCGAGCCCGCCGAGCACCACCGGCGCGGCGAAGCTCACGGACAGATGGGTCCGGATCCCGTACGCCCTCAACGCGCACGCGATCGCGGCGACTTCGCCGATCCGGTCGGTCAGCAGCCGCGCCTCGGCCCGGTGCACGTTGACGTTGTTCACGGCCACGGCATTGATGCCGCACGAGGCGAGCAGCCTGCCGTACGCCCTGACCCGCTCCAGGTTGCCGCGCGCCCGCCCGTCCTCCCAGAACAGCGAGCCGCCCGCGTACCCGCGCTCCACCTGGCCCATCACCGGGTGCACGGCCACGTTGTCCCAGTGGTCGAGCATGCGCAGGCCCAGGGCCGGGCGATGCGTCTCCCGGCGGGCCTCGCCCCGGAAGGCGTCCTCGCCGAGCCGTACGACGTGGAAGAGGCCGTACAGCAGGCCCGGCCGGCCGGACGCGGTGACCGTCGTCCGGCCGTCGTCCCGTGTGAACGTGAACGCCTCGGACCCGTCGTCGCCGGTCAGGTCCAGCAGCAGGTCGTACGGCCCGGGGGACGCGTCGCGCTCGACGTGTCCCCCGAACCGGGCGCAGGCCTCCGCCACTTCCTCGTGCACCGAGTCCACGACCGGACCCTCACCACCCCGGACGAGGGTCCGTCGGCTGCCGATCGCCCGGAAGGCGCCGGGTGTCAGCCAGGCAGGGTCGACACTTTCCGGAAGGTGCGGCACGAGACTCCCAACTCAGTGACTCAGGCCAGCAGTTCGACCTCGGACACGGTCGCCTCGCCGTCCAGCACGAGGCGGTACCTCTCGTACGTACCCGGCGACTTCACCGTGAACGCGCGTGTCTGTCTGTCCCAGGCGAAGGATTCCCCGGACCGCTCGTCCAGCGTCTCCCACGAGGTCCCGTCGGCCGACCCCTGGAGCACCCAGCCCTTGGGCGCCTTCGTGCGGTCCGAGGGCGAGGTGAGCGTGTACTGCACCGCCTCGACCTCCTCGGCGACCGGCAACTCGGCCCCCGTCACCGCCACTTCGCTCGCCGACGTGTTGTCGAAGAGCCCGCCCGCGCCCTTCAGCACATCCGCCCGGGGTGTCGGCACCTTGTCGTCCTTGGTGATCGACACCGGCGCCGCGTTCTTGCCCGTGCCCCAGGACGAGGGCCGCGGCCCCATGTCGAAGGTCAGCGTGCCGCCCTTCGAGATCAGCGAGTGCGGAAGCGAAGTCGACGTCCAGGTCTTCCCGTTGACCTTCAGACCCCGCACATACACATTGCGGGTGCTGTTCTTCGGCGCCTTGACGACGAGGTCCCGTCCGTTCTCCAGATGCACGGTCGCCTTGGTGAACAACGGTGACCCGACGGCGTACTCGCCGCTGCCCATCACCAGCGGATAGAAGCCCAGCGCGGAGAAGAGGAACCACGCCGACTGCTCGCCGTTGTCCTCGTCACCGTGGTATCCCTGCCCGATCGCACTGCCGGTGTAGAGCCGGGACAGCACCTCACGGACGTTGCGCTGGGTCTTCCAGGGCTGTCCGGCCGCGTCGTACATGTAGTTCACATGGTGGGCGACCTGGTTGGAGTGCCCGTACATGCCCATGCGGACGTCCCGGGCCTCCGTCATCTCGTGGATGACCCCGCCGTAGGAGCCGACGAAGTCCGGCGAGGCCGTCTCCGGCGTGGCGAAGTACTCGTCGAGCTTCTCGGCGAGCCCGCGGCGGCCGCCGTACAGGTTGGCCAGCCCGCGGCTGTCCTGCGGGGCGGTGAAGGCATACCCCCAGCCGTTGGTCTCCGTGTAGTCGTGGCCCCAGACGCGAGGGTCGTACTTCGACGACTCCACCCGCCAGTCACCGGCGAGATCCCGCCCCTGGAAGAAGCCGGCCCGCGCATCGAAGAGGTTGACGTACTCCCTGGCCCGGTTGAGGAAGTACTCCGACTCCTCCGCGTACCGCTTCTCACCCGTCTCGTCGTACAGCGCCTGTCCCATCCGCGCGATGCCGTAGTCGTTGAGATAGCCCTCCAGCGCCCAGGACAGGCCCTCGTGCGTCTCGGTGCCGGTGTAGCCGAGGAACGGGGAGGTCTCCATCCCCTTGCGGCCCACGCCCGACGTGGGCGGCACGACCGTCGCGTTCTTCAGCGCCGCCTCGTACGCCGACCTGGCGTCGAAGTCGACGCCCTTGACGTACGCGTCCGCGAAGGCGACGTCCGAGGACGTGCCGGTCATCAGGTCCGCGTAACCGGGGGAGGACCAGCGCGAGGTCCACCCGCCGTCCTTGTACTGCTGCACGAACCCGTCGACCATCTCACCGGCCTGAGAGGGCGTCAGGAGCGAGTACGCCGGCCAGGTCGTCCGATACGTGTCCCAGAAGCCGTTGTTGACGTACACCTTCCCGTCGACGATCTTCGCCCCGGTGTGCGTCGGGGTGTCGGGACCCGGCATCGGCGAGAACGGCGACGCGTACTTGTCCGTCGAACCGACCTTCTCGAAGCCGGAGTTGGGGTACAGGTACAGCCGGTACAGACTGGAGTACAGCGTGGTCAGCTGGTCCTCGGTGGCACCCTCGACCTCCACCTTGCCGAGCAGCCGGTCCCACTGCCGCTGGGCACGCGACTTCACCGTCTCGAAGGACGTGCCGTCCGGGATCTCCTGGCGCAGGTTGTCCCTGGCCTGGTCGACGCTGATGAGCGAGGTCGCCAGCCGCAGGGTGACGGTCCGGTCCTTGAACCGCAGATAGCCCTTGACCCCGCTGGAGTCGCCCTCGACCACCGGCTTGTCGAAGACCCCGTACACGAAGAGCCGCGTCGCCCCGGTCGACAGCCCGGACTTCACGTCCGAGTACCCGGTGACCACCCCGGCCGCCTTGTCGAGCGTCAGCCCCGCCTGGTCCGTCACGTTGTCGAAGAGGACGCTCGCCTGGTCGCCGGGGTAGGTGAAGCGCAGCGCCGCCGCGTGGTCGGTCGGTGCCATCTCCGCCTTCAGCCCGTTCTCGAACCGCACGCCGTAGTAGTACGGCCGCGCGGTCTCGTTCTCGTGCCTGAAGGCCAGCTCCCGCGCCTCACGGCCGGTCTCCGGGACGCCTGCGGCGACGGACGGCATCACCTGGAAGGTCTGCCGGTCGCCCATCCAGGGGCTCGGCTCATGGCTCGCGCTGAACGCCTGGATCGTCGGCAGGTTGTCGTCGTTGTTGGCCCGCGCATAGTCGTACAGCCAGCTCAGCGAGCCGGCGTTGGTGACCGGCGTCCAGAAGTTGAAGCCGTGGGGCACGGCGGTCGCGGGGAAGTTGTTGCCGCGGGAGAAGGCCCCGCTGGAGTTGGTGCCGCGGGTGGTCAGCGCGTGGTCCGAGAGGTGGGCCTTCGGCTTCTCGGGCGCCACCGGCCCGAGCCGTACGTCGTCCAGCCAGCCGCGGAACCTCGCCGGGCCGCCGGGGGAGTCGTAGGCCACCAGGATCCGGTCGACCGTCTTCCCGGCCGCGACCGAACCGATCCGCGAGGACACGTCGTTCCACTGGTTGACGTACAGCGCCTTCGCGGCGCCCTGCCCCTGCGGCGACAGCTCGAATCCGTGCTGGTCCCGGGCCCCGAGGCCGCTCAGATACGTGCCGTCCGTGAAGGCCAGGTCGACCGCCACGTTCGTCGCCGCGTAGTCCCGGTCGCCGTCCGCCATCGACGGGAAGACGCGGTACGCCAGCCGGGTGTCGGGACCGACGGCCACGTTCACGTCGTAGACCTTGTTGTACGAGTACGCCCGCCCGTCCGCGGTGTGCCGCCCGGCGTACCGCAGCGCCCGCTTCCCGGTGAAGCCGGCCCGCGCCTTCGCGGTGGGGGAGCCGTTCGGGCCGCGGTCGACCAGCGAGAGCATGTCGGGCGGGACGGGCCCGTTGCCGCCGCCCGTGGAGAACTGCACGTCGGCGAGCTGAAGGATGTCCGGGGCGCCGTTGTCGGCGGTGACGTCGAGGCGGAAGTGCTGGTACTCGGCCGGCTCCGCGAGGTCGTACGACTTCGTCTGGAAGCGTTCGGCGAAGGACTGGCCGGAGCGGGTGTCGAGGGTCTTCCAGTCCTTGCCGTCCGCCGAGCCCTGAAGCGTCCAGTCCCTGGGGTCGCGCTCGGCGTGGTCGTTGGCCGAGACCAGGGCGTACGTCAGGATCTTTCGCGGTTTGTCCAGGTCGAACTCCACCCAGCCGGTGGGCTGGAACGCCAGCCATTTGGTGCCCGGCTCGCCGTCGACGAGGTTCTCCTTCACCTCGCCGCCGGAGGTGTTCTCGGCGCTCGCGCGGACGTCCGTGACGCGGTCGGTCACATTGCCCGGGATGCCGCTGCTGTAGCCGCCGTCGACGCCCGAGGCGCGCTCCACCGTGTCGGTCCAGTCCGGCACCGGATCGTCCGCCTCGAAGGAGGACGCGAACTCCCGGTCGGCGCCGGGCGCCTCCGGCAGGGCGGTCGCGGCCCCCTGGGAACCCATGGCCAAAGCAAAGGCGGTGGTGAGAACGACCGCCGGGCCTCGTCTGTACCGAGCTCTGTGCCGCATGTGCCAGCACCCTCCTGCCATCGCGGACAACGTTGTCAACTTCGATGCGCAAGGATCAGTTGTGACCCAAGTGGTCAGCGATGTCAAGGGTGTTGGGTGTGGCATTCGGGCATAATGACGGGCATTTTTCCGTCAGGGAGCACACAGGCCGTACATATTTCCGGGAGGTCTCAACTCGGAAAAGACCCATGGTCAACCTTGCATTCGATCTTGCTCCGCTGGCGGGAAGTGGACTATACCTGTCGGCGATTCACCGCATTTCCTGCACGACCCAGCGTGACCCGAACGCGGTGCCCGGGAGGATCCGGTTCACCGCCTGAGTCCTGGAGAAGGCGAGGACTTGAGCATGGGATCCACTTCCGCCGAGAACAGCAACAAAGCCTCCGTCGGCCGCCGCGATCTGATCAAGCGGTCCGCCGCGCTCGGTCTGATCTCCGTACCCACCATGAGCGTCCTGTCCGCCTGCGCCAGCGGCGGCGGGGACGACACTTCCGACAACGACACCGGGGGCAAGACCTCCAAGTCGAACCCGTTCGGCGTGAAGGACGGCAGCAAGCTCGACGTCGTCATCTTCAAGGGCGGCTATGGCGACGACTACGCCAAGGCCTGGGAGGCGAGCTTCAAGAAGAAGTGGGGCGTGACCTCCGTCCACACCGGCACCCAGGAGATCACCGGCAAGCTCCAGCCCCGCTTCAACGCGGGCAACCCGCCGGACATCGTGGACGACTCCGGTGCCCAGCAGATCCCGATCGACGTGCTGTACAAGAACGGCCAGCTGCTCGACCTCGCCGTGGTCCTGGACGCCCCGTCGATCGACGACCCGTCCAAGAAGGTCCGCGACACGCTGATCCCCGGCACCCTCGACGCGGGCATGCAGGGCGGCAAGGTCGTCGCCCTGAACTACATCTACACGGTGTGGGGCCTGTGGTACTCCGGCAAGCTCTTCAAGGAGAAGGGCTGGACGGAGCCCAAGACCTGGGACGAGTTCCTCGCCATCTGCAAGGACGCCAAGTCCCAGGGCATCGGCGGCCTCGCCCATCAGGGCAAGTACCCGTACTACATCAACGTCGCCATCATGGACCTGATCGCCAAGACCGGCGGCCTGGAGGCCATGAAGGCGATCGACAACCTCGAGCCCAACGCGTTCGTGGGCTCCGACGCCGCGAAGGCCGCCGTCGAGGCGGTCTACGAGGTCGTCGAGAAGGGCTATTTGATGCCCGGCACGAACGGCCTGACCCACACCGAGTCCCAGACCCGCTGGAACCAGTACAAGGCCGTGTTCATCACCAGCGGCTCCTGGCTGGAGAACGAGCAGCTCAAGACGACCCCGTCCGACTTCGACATGAAGTTCCTGCCGATGCCGCTGCTGCCCGGCAGCAAGCTGCCCTTCGAGGCGATCCGGGCCGGTTCCGGCGAGCCCTTCATCATCCCGGCCAAGGCCAAGAACCTGCCCGCGGCCAAGGAGTTCGTGCGGATGATGCTGTCGAAGGAGTGGTCGACGACCTTCGCCAAGGAGGCGAACTCGCTGACCATCGTCAAGGACGGCGTCGACACCGGGGTCCAGCTGCGACCGGGCACCCAGTCGACGGTCGAGGCGTCCAAGGCGGCCGGTGACGACACCTTCCGTTTCCTGTACACCGAGTGGTACAGCGAGATGGGTACGGCGATCGAGAACGCGTCCAACGAGCTGATGGCCAAGCGCATCCAGCCGGCGGAGTGGCTCAAGCGGGCCCAGGCCGCCGTCGACAAGCAGGCCAAGGACCCGGAGTCGAAGAAGAACCACCGGGACTAGATCGCACAGTGCCCCGCGCCCCCGGCAAGGGGGCGCGGGCGTACCGCCGGGAGACCAGGGGCAGGAAACGCCAATGCGCAAAGGGCAGTACCGGTTCGTCGCGGGATTTCTTTTCGCTCCCGTGGCGCTCTATGTGACCTTCGTGATCTGGCCGTACATCCAGACGTTCGGATATTCGCTGACCGACTGGAAGGGGCAGTCCCAGACCTTCAAGTTCGTCGGCCTGGACAACTACAAGGCGCTGTTCCAGGACGACATCTTCATGGGGGCGATCTGGCACAACATCCTGTTCCTGATCTTCATCCCCCTGGTCACGATTCTGCTCGCGCTGTTCTTCGCCTTCATGCTCAACGTGGGCGGGCGCAGCCGGGCCGGCGGGGTCGCGGGGGTCGCCGGATCCAAGTACTACAAGATCATCTACTTCTTCCCGCAGGTGCTGTCGCTGGCGATCATGGCGGTGCTGTTCGGGGCCGTCTACCGCAGTGACGGCGGCGGCATGCTCAACGGGCTCCTCATCAAGCTGGGCCTGGTCGACGCCCAGAGTCCCATCGAGTGGCTCAACGAGCCCGACCTCGTGCTGTGGGCGCTGCTCGTGGTGGTCGTGTGGCACGGCGTCGGGTTCTACCTCGTGCTGTTCTCCGCCGCCATGCAGTCCATCCCGAAGGACATCTACGAGGCCGCGCTCATCGACGGCGCCGGACGCTCGCAGTCCTTCTTCCGCATCACGCTGCCCCTGCTCTGGGAGTCCGTGCAGACCGCCTGGGTCTATCTCGGCATCGCGGCGATGGACATGTTCATCCTGGTCTCCACGATGACCTCCGGCGACTACGGAGGCGGTCCCGACCACCACAGCGAGGTCATGGCGACCGTGATGATGCGCAACTTCCTGCTGTACGGCAAGAGCGGGTACGCCTGCGCCATGGGCGTGGTCATGCTCGTTCTCACCCTGATCGTGTCCGTGTTCACGTTGCGCGCCACCCGCCGCGACCGCGTCGAGTTCTGAGCGGGGAGAGAAGACACCTCATGAGCGCACCCCTCAAGGAGACCGCCGCCTCGGGCGGTTCGGTCCCCGCCCAGCCCTCGGTCGGCAAGACCCCGGCACGTCCCGGCGACCCGCGCGGTGAAGGCCTCGCACTGAACGTCTTCTCGCACGGCTTCCTCGCCCTGTGGGCGCTGCTGATCGTGCTGCCGCTGCTGTGGCTGGTGCTGAGCTCCTTCAGGACCGATGCCCAGATCGGCGGGTCGGCCTTCGGCTGGCCGCAGAACTGGTCGCTGGACGTCTTCTCCCGCGCCTGGGACAAGGGCATCGGCGACTACTTCGTCAACACCGTCATCGTGCTGGTCTTCTCGGTGCCGCTGACGATGCTGTTCGGCTCGATGGCGGCGTACGTGCTGGCCCGCTACGAGTTCTGGGGCAACCGATTCCTGTACTACTTCTTCGTGGCCGGCGCGATGTTCCCGGTGTTCCTCGCCCTCGTCCCGCTGTTCTTCATGGTCAAACGGCTGGACATGCTGAACACCTACCAGGGTCTGATCCTGGTCTACATCGCCTACTCGATGCCGTTCACGGTCTTCTTCATGCACGCCTTCTTCCGGACCCTGCCGACAGCGGTCTTCGAGGCGGCGATCCTGGACGGGGCCTCGCACACCCGGACGTTCTTCCAGGTGATGCTGCCGATGGCGAAGGCGGGTCTGCTCAGTGTCGGCATCTTCAACACCCTCGGCCAGTGGAACCAGTTCATCCTGCCGACGGTCCTCATGCAGCCGCAGAGCGGCGACGATCCGGAGCGCTATGTCCTCACCCAGGGGCTCATCCAGCTCCAGCAGCAACAGGGGTACGCCTCGGATCTTCCGGTGCTCTTCGCGGGGGTGACCATCGCCATGATCCCGATGCTGGTCGTGTACCTGTCCTTCCAGCGTCAGGTGCAGGCGGGCCTGACATCCGCGACCTTGAAGTGAAGCGCGCGTAGCGCTCCGGAACCGACCGTGCGCACGCCGTTCCCCGCCCTGGGAGCGGCGTACGCACGCGTGCCCGGAGCCGCGGATACTGTTCAACCTCTTGACGGAAGGCGACCCGAACGGCTCAGCTTAGAGTTCACTAGTTGGACATTCACGGGGCCTCATAGAAGCGGTCCCGCGCGCAGGAGGTCGTCGTGGAGACTCCGGGGTCGCAGTCGTCACTGCACCGAGCCAACCTGGAACGGGTGGTCCGGGCCGTCCGGCTGGCCGGGTCGCTCACCCAGGCGGAGATCGCCCGGACCACCGGGCTGTCCGCCGCGACCGTCTCCAATATCGTCCGTGAGCTCAAGGACGGCGGAACCGTCGAGGTCACGCCCACGTCGGCGGGCGGCCGGCGGGCCCGCAGCGTCTCGCTCAGCGGGGACGCCGGCATTGTGATCGGCGTCGATTTCGGCCATACGCACCTGCGGGTCGCGGTCGGCAACCTCGCCCACCAGGTGCTCGCCGAGGAGTCCGAGCCGCTGGACGTGGACGCCTCCTCGACGCAGGGCTTCGACCGGGCGGAAGAGCTGGTCAACCGCCTGATCGCGGCCACCGGCGTCGACCGCTCCAAGATCGCCGGGGTGGGTCTCGGTGTCCCCGGCCCGATCGACCTGGAGTCCGGTTCCCTCGGCTCCTCCGCGATCCTGCCGGGGTGGATCGGCACCAAGCCCGCCGAGGAGCTGGGAGGCCGTCTGGGCGTCCCCGTGCACGTCGACAACGACGCCAACCTGGGCGCCCTCGGCGAGATGGTCTGGGGGGCCGGCAGAGGCGCCAGGGACCTGGCGTACATCAAGGTCGCCAGTGGTGTGGGTGCCGGCCTGGTCATCAGCGGCAAGATCTACCGGGGCCCGGGTGGCACAGCGGGAGAAATCGGGCATATTACTCTTGATGAGTCCGGCCCGGTCTGCCGCTGTGGAAACCGCGGCTGCCTGGAGACCTTCGCGGCCGCGCGCTATGTGCTGCCGCTCCTTCAGTCCAGTCACGGCACCGACCTGACGATGGAAGGCGTCGTGCGGCTGGCCAGGGACGGAGACCCGGGCTGCCGTCGGGTGATCGCCGACGTCGGCCGACACATCGGCAGTGGAGTAGCCAATCTCTGCAATCTCCTGAACCCGAGCAGGGTGGTCCTGGGCGGTGATCTCGCCGAGGCCGGTGAGCTGGTGCTCGGCCCCATCAGGGAGTCCGTGAGCCGGTACGCCATCCCTAGCGCAGCACGTCAACTCTCCGTTCTCCCGGGGGCACTTGGGGGCCGTGCGGAGGTGCTCGGAGCGCTCGCTCTCGCACTCAGCGAGATGGGCGATTCGACCCTTTTGGACGGCACGCTGCATGCAGCAGCCCCTGCCTTCACTTAGAGAACGAAACCCGCCGTTGCCAACCCGTTAAGTATTTACTTCTTGACGTCGCACGTACGGCCGAGTTGACTTCCAGCCACCTCGGCCGCAACGACGCGGCCTCGTCAGGGAGGTTTCAAAAGTGAACACGCTTATGCGTCGTGCGGCCGTACCCGTTCTGGTCTCGGCTCTTGCTCTCTCCGCCGCCGCTTGCGGCAAGGCCGGAGACGACGACAACGACAGCGGCGGCAGCGGCTCCGACAAAAAGTCGATCGGCCTGCTCCTGCCCGACAGTGTCACCACGCGTTACGAGCAGTTCGACCGGCCGTTCTTCGAGGCCAAGGTCAAGGAGCTGTGCGACGACTGCACGGTCTCCTACAACAACGCCGGCGCCGACGCCGCGAAGCAGGCCCAGCAGGTCAGCACCATGGTGACCAAGGGCGTGAAGGTCATCGTGGTCTCCGCCCAGGACTCGGCCGCCATCAAGTCCTCGATCGACGCCGCGGTCAAGAAGGGCGTCAAGGTCATCGCGTACGACCGTCTGGCCCAGGGCCCGGTCTCCGCGTACGTCTCCTTCGACAACGAGAAGGTCGGCCAGCTCCAGGGCCAGGCCCTCCTCGACTCCCTCGGCGACAAGGCGACCCCGAAGGCCAACGTCGTCATGATCAACGGTGACGACGCCGACCCGAACGCCGCGCTGTTCAAGAAGGGCGCCCACAGCGTCCTCGACGGCAAGGTCAAGATCGCCTACGAGCAGTCCGGCCTGTGGAAGGACTCGGTCGCCGCGCAGAAGATGAAGGCGGCGATCACCCAGCTCGGCAAGAAGAACATCGCCGGCGTCTACGCCGCCAACGACGGCATGGCCGGTGGCATCGCCACCACCCTCAAGGGCGCCGGCATCTCCGGTATCCCGCTGACGGGCCAGGACGCCGAGCTCGCCGGTATCCAGCGCATCGTCGCCGGTACGCAGTCCAGCACGGTCTACAAGGCCTTCAAGCCGGAGGCCGACGCGGCCGCCCAGCTCGCGGTCAACCTGCTCGAGGGCAAGAGCATCGACTCCCTCGCCACGCAGACCATGACCAACGGCTCCGGCGACAAGGTTCCGTCGCAGCTGCTGACCCCGGTCTCCGTCACCGTCGACAACATCAAGGACACGGTGATCAAGGACAAGCTGTACACCGTGCAGCAGATCTGCACCGCCGAGTACGCCGCCAAGTGCAAGACGGCCGGTCTGCAGTAACCACCGCCCCGAGGGCGTGCCTCTGCTCCGGCACGCCCTCCCGGCAGGTACAAGCCCCTCCGGCGCCCGCCCCGCCTTCACACCCCGCTGTGGGACGGGCGCCGGACGGAAACACGGTGAGCGCGCCCGTTGCCAAGAGGCACGGGCCGCGCGCAAGTTCATCAGTAAGTCGGTGCCCCCTTCGGCACCCCCCTCCGCGCTCTCATCCCAAGCGCGGCATCCCCGCCGGTCAGGCGGCGAAGGAGATGGTTCACGTGTCCGCTACGCCCGTGCTGGCGTTGCGCGGAGTTTCCAAGCGATTCGGTGCTGTGCAGGCACTCACCGATGTCGAGCTGGAGGTCCACGCCGGAGAAGTAGTCGCGCTGGTCGGCGACAACGGCGCAGGAAAGTCCACGCTGGTCAAGACGATCGCCGGAGTCCACCCCATCGATGAGGGCGTCATCGAGTGGGACGGCCAGCCGGTCAGCATCAACAAGCCGCACGACGCCCAGGGACTCGGCGTCGCGACGGTCTACCAGGACCTCGCGCTGTGCGACAACCTCGACGTGGTCGGCAACCTCTACCTCGGACGCGAACTGCTGCACCGCGGCGTCATCGACGAGGTCACCATGGAGCAGAAGGCCCGCGAGCTGCTGTCCACGCTCTCCATCCGCATCCCGAGCGTGCGCATCCCGATCGCGAGCCTGTCCGGCGGCCAGCGCCAGGTCGTCGCCATCGCGCGTGCCCTCATCGGTGACCCCAAGGTCGTCATCCTCGACGAGCCCACCGCCGCCCTCGGTGTCGAGCAGACCGCCCAGGTCCTCGACCTCGTCGAGCGGCTGCGCGAGCGCAACCTCGGCGTCATCCTCATCAGCCACAACATGGCCGACGTGAAGGCTGTCGCCGACACCGTCGCCGTGCTGCGCCTGGGTAAGAACAACGGCTCCTTCTCCGTGAAGGACACCACCCACGAAGAGATCATCGCCGCCATCACGGGTGCCACGGAGAACGCCGTGACCCGTCGTGCGGGGCGTCGCAGCACGGAGGCGGCAAAGTGAGCGACACGTCGAAGACCGAGAAGGTCTCCACCGAGAAGGCCGGCGTGGTCGAGGACCAGACCACCGTGGCCCCCGCCGACGACCCCACGGCCGCGCCGGTCGCCGTCGTCGACCCGCGTCTGCTGGTCCGTGAAGAGGGCCTCAAGGGCTACTGGACCGAGTTCAAGCGCAAGGTGAAGGGCGGCGAGCTCGGCCAGCTGCCGGTCGTCGTCGGCCTCATCGTCATCTGGACGATCTTCCAGCTCAAGAACGACCTGTTCCTGAGCGCGGACAACCTGTCCAGCATCAGCTACTTCCTGTCGGCCACCGGCATGCTCGCCATCGGCCTGGTGTTCGTGCTGCTGCTCGGTGAGATCGACCTGTCGGTCGGCTCGGTGAGCGGTCTCGCCTCCACGATCTTCGCGGTGTTCGTGGTCACCCACGGCATGAACGAGTGGCTGGCGCTCTTCCTGGCCATCCTGACCGGCATCGGCATCGGTGTCCTGCACGGCTGGTTCTTCGCCAAGGTCGGTGTGCCGGCGTTCGTCGTGACCCTGGCCGGCTTCCTCGGCTGGAACGGTCTGATGCTGTGGCTGCTGGGCGACAGCGGCACCATCAACATCCCGGACGACAGCGGCCCGGTCCACATCCTCGGGCAGGGCTCCTTCTTCATGGACCAGGCCATCATCGGCGCCTACCTGCTGGCGGGTCTCGGTGTGGCGTCCATGCTCGTGGGCTCGCTGATGGAGCAGCGCCGCCGCAAGTCCGCCGGGGTGCCGTTCCGCCCGACCAGCGAGATCCTGCTGCGCGTCGGTCTGCTCGCCGTGGCGTCCTTCGCCGCCGCGGCCGTGCTGAACAACGCCGCGGGTGTCTCCAACTCCCTGGTGATCTTCCTCGCCGCGCTGGTGATCGTGGACTTCGTGCTGCGTCGCACCACGTTCGGCCGCAAGGTCTTCGCGGTCGGCGGCGGTATCGAGGCGGCGCGTCGTGCCGGTATCAACGTGGCGGCGATCCGGATCTCGGTCTTCGCCATCGCGGGCGGCTTCGCCGCCATCGGCGGTATGTTCTTCGCCGGCCAGACGGCGTCCGCGACGCTGAACGCGGGCGGCGGCAACACGCTGATGCTGGCCATCGCGGCCGCGGTCATCGGTGGTACGTCACTGTTCGGCGGCCGTGGCACGGTGTGGTCGGCGCTGCTGGGCATGCTGGTCATCCAGTCGATCCAGACCGGTCTCGACCTGCTGAACATGAACACGTCGATCCAGTACATGATCACCGGCGGCGTTCTCCTCGGCGCCGTGGTCATCGACTCGGTCTCCCGCAAGAGCCAGAAGGCGGCGGGACGCGGCTAGCAAGCCCGAAAACGGCCCGGCGCTGACAGCGCCGGGCCATTTTCATGTCGTACCAACGACGGATCTTGGGTACAGCCGATCGCGTGACGTATGACGCACCTCCCGAGCGCCGTCCGCAAAGGCGGAACATTAGACTCGACAAGCCCGGCAACAGCTCTACTGCAAGGAGGCACGGGTGCCGCTGCTGACCCGCATCAGGGGACCGCGCGATCTGGACCGGCTCAGCCTGGAGCAGCTGGACCAGCTGGCAGAGGAGATCCGGACCTTCCTCGTCGACGCCGTCTCCAAGACCGGCGGCCACCTCGGCCCGAACCTCGGCGTGGTCGAGCTCACCATCGCCCTGCACCGTGTCTTCGACTCGCCGAAGGACAAGGTGCTCTGGGACACCGGACACCAGTCCTACGTCCACAAACTGCTCACCGGCCGCCAGGACTTCTCGAAGCTGAAGATGAAGGGCGGCCTGTCCGGCTACCCCTCGCAGGCCGAGTCCGAGCACGACGTCATCGAGAACAGCCACGCCTCGACCGTCCTCGGCTGGGCCGACGGACTCGCGAAGGCCAACCAGATCCAGAAACGCGGCGACCACGTGGTCGCCGTGATCGGAGACGGCGCCCTCACCGGCGGCATGGCCTGGGAGGCGCTGAACAACATCGCCGACGCCAGGGACCGGCCCCTGGTCATCGTCGTCAACGACAACGAGCGGTCCTACGCGCCGACCATCGGCGGCCTCGCCAACCACCTGGCGACCCTGCGCACCACCGACGGCTACGAGCGCTTCCTGGCCCGCGGCAAGGACCTCCTGGAGCGCACCCCCGTCGTCGGCAGGCCGCTCTACGAGACCCTCCACGGGGCCAAGAAGGGCCTCAAGGACTTCATCGCCCCCCAGGGCATGTTCGAGGACCTCGGCCTCAAGTACGTCGGCCCCATCGACGGCCACGACATCGAGGCCCTGGAGTCCGCGCTGGCCCGCGCCAAGCGCTTCGGCGGCCCGGTCATCGTCCACTGTCTCACCGAGAAGGGCCGCGGCTACCAGCCCGCCCTCCAGGACGAGGCCGACCGCTTCCACGCCGTCGGCAAGATCCACCCCGACACGGGCCTGCCGATCGCCTCCTCCGGCGCCGACTGGACCTCCGTCTTCGGCGAGGAGATGGTCAGGCTCGGCGAGGAGCGGGACGACATCGTCGCCATCACCGCCGCCATGCTCCAGCCGGTCGGCCTCGACAAGTTCGCCAGGAAGTTCCCCGAGCGGGTCTACGACGTCGGTATCGCCGAGCAGCACGCCGCCGTCTCCGCGGCGGGCCTGGCGACCGGGGGAGTGCACCCCGTCTTCGCCGTCTACGCGACCTTCCTCAACCGCGCCTTCGACCAGGTCCTGATGGACGTCGCCCTGCACAAGTGCGGTGTGACGTTCGTCCTCGACCGGGCCGGCGTCACCGGCACCGACGGCGCCTCCCACAACGGCATGTGGGACATGTCGATCCTCCAGGTCGTCCCGGGACTGCGGCTCGCCGCGCCCCGCGACGCCGACCAGGTGCGGGCGCAGCTGCGCGAGGCCGTGAAGGTCGACGACGCGCCGACCGTCGTACGGTTCTCGAAGGGCGCCGTCGGCCCCGCCGTGCCCGCCGTGGGCCGGGTGGGCGGCATGGACGTGCTCCGCGAGCCGGGGACGGACACGCCCGACGTGCTCCTCGTCTCCGTGGGCGCCCTGGCGCCGATGTGCCTGGAGATCGCGGGCCTCCTCGACAAGCAGGGCATCACCACCACCGTCGTCGACCCGCGCTGGGTCAAGCCCGTCGACGAGGCCATGGCCCCGCTCGCCGAGCGTCACCGGGTCGTCGTCACCGTCGAGGACAACTCCCGTGTCGGCGGCGTCGGTTCGGCCGTCGCCCAGGCCCTGCGCGACGCCGGGGTCGATGTCCCGCTGCGCGACTTCGGCATCCCGCCGCGCTTCCTCGACCACGCCTCGCGCGCCGAGGTCATGGCGGAGATCGGTCTGACCGCCCCGGACATCGCCCGTCAGGTCACCGGTCTGGTCTCCAGGCTGGACGGCAAGTACGGCAGCGCGGCGGCCGAACCGGAGCCCGCGCGCGACTGACCCGTACAACCGGATGGGCCGGTTCCACTACCGCGAAGGGTGGTGGAACCGGCCCATTTGCGTGAATCACCACGCGCCGGGGCATACGCAGTACGCCCCCTCTCGATCATGTCGAGGACGAGACAGCGTGGGAGGTACGCCCGTGAGCAGCACACTCTTCCGGACGAAGAGAGTCGAGCAGTCCATCCTCGATACCGAGGAGCCGGAACACGCCCTGAAGAAATCCCTGTCGGCGCTCGATCTGACGGTCTTCGGCGTCGGTGTCATCATCGGCACCGGCATCTTCGTCCTCACCGGCACGGTGGCCAGGAACAACGCCGGCCCCGCCGTCGCCCTGGCCTTCGTCGTGGCCGGCGTCGTCTGCGCGCTCGCCGCGCTCTGCTACGCCGAGTTCGCCTCCACCGTCCCGGTGGCCGGCTCCGCGTACACCTTCTCGTACGCCTCCCTCGGGGAACTGCCCGCCTGGATCATCGGCTGGGACCTGGTCCTGGAGTTCGCGCTCGGCACGGCCGTGGTGGCCGTCGGCTGGTCCGGATACATCGCCTCGCTGCTGGACAACGCGGGCTGGCATCTGCCGGCGGCGCTCAGCGGCCGGGACGGCGCCGACGGCTTCGGGTTCGACATCCTCGCCGCCGCGCTGGTCCTGGTCCTCACCGGCATCCTCGTCCTCGGCACCAAGCTCTCCGCGCGCGTGACCTCGATCGTCGTCGCCATCAAGGTGACCGTCGTACTGACCGTGATCATCGCCGGAGCCTTCTTCATCAAGGGCGACCACTACGACCCGTTCATCCCGAAGGCGCAGGAGGTGCCGGCCGGTGACAGTCTCCAGTCGCCGCTGATCCAGCTGATGTTCGGCTGGGCGCCCTCCAACTTCGGCGTGATGGGCATCTTCACCGCCGCCTCCGTCGTCTTCTTCGCCTTCATCGGCTTCGACGTCGTCGCCACGGCCGCCGAGGAGACCAAGAACCCGCAGCGCGACATGCCCCGCGGCATCCTCGGCTCCCTCCTCATCTGCACCACCCTCTACGTGGCCGTGTCGATCGTCGTGACCGGTATGCAGAAGTACACCGACCTGTCCATCACGGCCCCGCTCGCCGACGCCTTCAAGGCCACCGGGCACCCCTGGTTCGCGGGCTTCATCAGCTTCGGCGCCGCGGTCGGCCTGACCACGGTCTGCATGATCCTGCTGCTGGGCCAGACCCGGGTCTTCTTCGCGATGAGCCGCGACGGACTGCTGCCCACGTTCTTCTCCCACGTCCACCCGAAGTTCCGGACCCCGCACCGCCCGACCATCCTGCTCGGTGTGATCATCGCGATCGTCGCCGGCTTCACCCCCCTGAGCGAACTGGCCGAACTGGTCAACATCGGCACGCTGTTCGCGTTCGTGGTCGTCGCGATCGGCGTGATCATCCTCCGCAAGTCCCGCCCCGACCTGTCCCGGGCCTTCCGCACCCCGTGGGTGCCGGTCATCCCGATCCTGTCGGTGGCGGCGTCCCTGTGGCTGATGCTGAACCTGCCGGCCGAGACCTGGCTGCGGTTCGCGATCTGGATGGTCCTCGGCTTCGTCGTGTACTTCGCCTACGGCCGCTCGCACAGCCGCCTCGGACGGCAGCAGGCGGCGGCCGCCCAGGGCGTCACGCCGCCGAACGGCGGGGCGCGGTAGCCATGTTCAGGGGCGGACGGTGCGCGGTCCCGCCACCTCCGCCCCCAACTCGGTGACCCGTCGCCGCAGTTCACGGTCGGCGGTGACGACCAGGACGCGGCGCCCGACCGCCTCGGCGACCAGCTCGACCATCCGGTCGTCCCCGCTGCCGGGCGCCGCGTCGACCCGTACCCCCGGCACGGACTCCACGCCCCGGGCGGCCCCCTCGACCACGAGCAGGAGCTCCACCGGCCCCTCGTGCCCCGGCACCCCGTCCGCCGCCAGCCGGTCCCGCAACCGCTCCGCCGCCCCGCGCCGGTCCCGCCACCAGCCGTCGGGCACCGACCCGACGACGTTGGCGGCATCGACGATCACGAGCAGCGGGGCTTCGGCGTTCATGGGGCCAGGGTGTCAGGCGGCGGGCGTCCCGTCGAAGCGGGCGGCGGGCGGCCCGCACCCGGGGGTGACCAGGCAGGGCTCAAGGGGCCACGCATAGAGTGAAGCGGTGAACGGCGACTGGCTCCTCCGCGGCCGCGACGGCCGGCTCAGTGTCTATCTGCCGTCCGGCGAGTCCGTACTGTGCCGGGCCGAGCAAGGGCCCGGCGGCCCCTGGGAAGCGGCTCCGCGCACGGTCGGCGGCGACCAGAAACTCCGCCCGGGCCTCGCGATCGGCCAGGGCGGCGACGGCTACGCGCATCTCGTCTCCTGGCGGCCCACCAAACCCGGCGAGGCCGGGCTCGTGCACTCCACGCACTTCCGCCCGCGCCTCGCCGCCCTCGACTGGACGCCCATCGGCCACCCCGACAAGACGGGCGACCGCACCGGTACACCCGCCGTCGCGGTCGACGCCCAGGGCCGCGCCCATGTCTTCGTCCGCAACAAAGGCGGCGGGGTGAGCATGGTCGCCCAGAAGGAGAAGGGCGGCTGGGACCCGTGGCGGGACCTCAAGGGCAGTGACGTACAGGAGGACCTGGCGGCGGTGACCGGCGAGTCGGGGTGCGTGGAGCTGTACGCGGCCGTCCCCGGCGGCGTCCTGTACTGGCGCCAGGAGAAGCCGGGCGCCCAGCCCGCCCTGACGGAGGCACTGGAGACCCCGGTCCGCCCGGGCACCCTCCGCGCCCTGCCGACCTCCCCGGAGCACACCACGCTCTTCTACACCGACGACTCCGGCGACCTGTGCGCCTGGCGCCCCGGCGGCAAACCCCTCGCCCTCCTCGCCTCGGCCGGTCCCGGCCCGGTCTCCGCCGTCCGCTGCGAACTCGACGGCCACGACTGCACCTTGCTCGCCCAACGCTCCTCCAGCGGCCGCGTGGCCTTCGCCGCGTACCCGACCGAGCAGGAGTCGGCGGGCGCGTGGTGGGCGGAGTCGGGCCCGGGGCTTCCGGTGGACGCCGGGGTGTCACTGACGACGGACGAGAACGGCAGAGTGGTGGCGGCGACCCTGTCCCCGTCGTCCGGCCAACTCCTGCTGACCCGAAGGAAGAACGAGCCGGGCCTTGCATTGGAGGCGTGGCGAGGACTTTAAGGGGCGCGGGGAACTGCGCAATCTTTTAGGGGGTCTGGGGGCAAAGCCCCCAGGGACGGGAAGGGTAGGGGCGGCGGGGGCGAAGAACGCCTTTGCCTCCCGAAACGCCGGTGCCCCGCACACCGAAACGGCATGCGGGGCACCGGCGTTGACAGCGGAGCGCTTACGCGGGGACGCTGGCCACGCCCGGCGCCAGGAACTTCTTCCCGTTCACCCGCTCGGAGACACCCTCACGGTCCAGGTACGGCGTGATGCCGCCCAGGTGGAAGGGCCAGCCCGCACCCGTGATCAGGCAGAGGTCGATGTCCTGGGCCTCGGCGACGACACCCTCGTCGAGCATGAGCCCGATCTCCTGGGCGACGGCGTCCAGGACGCGGTCGCGGACCTGCTCCTCGGTCAGGACGGAGTCGCCCTGCTTGAGGAGCGCGGCGACCTCGGGGTCCAGCTCCGGCTTGAACCCGTTTTCTGCGGAGTAGACGTAGAAGCCGCGCTTGCCCGCCTTGACGACGGCCGCGAGGTTGGGGGAGACCGTGAACCGCTCCGGGAAGGCCCGGTTGAGGGTCTCGGAGACGTGCAGACCGATCGCGGGGCCGACCAGCTCGAGGAGGACCAGCGGCGACATCGGCAGACCCAGCGGCTCGACCGCCTTCTCCGCGACCTCGACCGGGGTGCCCTCGTCGATGACGTTCTGGATCTCGCCCATGAAGCGGGTGAGGATGCGGTTCACGACGAACGCCGGGGCGTCCTTCACCAGCACCGCGGTCTTCTTCAGCTTCTTGGCGACACCGAAGGCCGTGGCCAGCGAGGCGTCGTCGGTCTGCTCACCCCGGACGATCTCCAGCAGCGGGAGGATCGCGACCGGGTTGAAGAAGTGGAAGCCCACGACCCGCTCGGGGTTCTTGAGCTTCGACGCCATCTCGGTGACCGACAGCGAGGAGGTGTTGGTGGCGAGGATCGCGTGCGCCGGGGCGACCGCCTCGACCTCCGCGAACACCGTCTGCTTGACGCCGATCTCCTCGAACACGGCCTCGATGATGAAGTCCGCGTCGGAGAAGCCCTCGGCCTTGTCCAGCACACCGGAGACCAGGGCCTTGAGGCGGTTGGCCTTGTCCTGGTTGATACGGCCCTTGCCGAGCAGCTTCTCGATCTCGGCGTGGACGTAGCCCACACCCTTGTCGACGCGCTCCTGGTCGATGTCGGTCAGGACGACCGGCACCTCCAGGCGGCGCAGGAAGAGCAGGGCGAGCTGGGAGGCCATCAGACCAGCGCCGACGACACCGACCTTGGTGACCGGGCGGGCCAGCGACTTGTCCGGCGCACCGGCGGGACGCTTGCCGCGCTTCTGCACCAGGTTGAAGGCGTAGATGCCGGAGCGCAGTTCGCCACCCATGATCAGGTCGGCGAGGGCGACATCCTCGGCGTCGTAGCCCTGCTGGAGGTCGCCGTTCTTGGCGGCGGCGATGATGTCCAGGGCGCGGTAGGCGGCCGGGGCCGCGCCGTGCACCTTGGAGTCGGCGATGAACCGGCCGCGCGCGACGGCCTGGTCCCAGGCCTCACCGCGGTCGATCACCGGACGGTCGATGACGATCTCGCCCTTGAGGACGGACGCCGTCCACAGCAGGGACTGCTCCAGGAAGTCCGCGCCCTCGAACAGCGCGTCGGCAATGCCCAGTTCGTAGACCTGAGCGCCCTTGAGCTGCTTGTTCTGGTTGAGGGAGTTCTCGATGATCACCGAGACGGCCTTGTCGGCGCCGATCAGGTTCGGCAGCAGGGTGCAGCCGCCCCAGCCGGGGACCAGACCGAGGAAGACCTCGGGGAGCGAGAAGGCGGGCAGGGCCGCGGACACCGTCCGGTACTGGCAGTGCAGACCGACCTCGACGCCACCGCCCATCGCGGCACCGTTGTAGTACGCGAAGGTCGGGACCGCGATGCCGGCGAGGCGCTTGAAGACCTCGTGGCCGCCCTTGCCGATGGCGAGCGCGTCCTTGTGCTCCTTGAGGAGCTCGACACCCTTGAGGTCGGCGCCGACCGCGAAGATGAACGGCTTGCCGGTGATGCCGACGCCGACGATGTCGCCGGCCGCGGCCTCCGCCTCGACCTGGTCGATGGCGGCGTCGAGGTTCGCCAGCGACTGCGGGCCGAAGGTGGTCGGCTTGGTGTGGTCGAAGCCGTTGTCCAGCGTGATGAGCGCGAAGCGCCCGGCGCCGAACGGCAGGTCGAGGTGGCGTACGTGCGCGGACGTCACGACCTCGTCGGGGAACAGCTCGGCCGCACCCTTCAGAAGCTCAGCGGTGGTGCTCACTTGTCGCCTCCGGCGTCCTTGTGGTTCGGGTTCTCCCAGATCACCGTGGCGCCCATGCCGAAGCCGACGCACATGGTGGTGAGGCCGTAACGGACCTCCGGCTGCTCCTCGAACTGACGGGCCAGCTGCGTCATGAGACGCACGCCCGAGGAGGCCAGCGGGTGACCGAAGGCGATCGCGCCGCCGTACTGGTTGACGCGCGCGTCGTCGTCCGCGATGCCGTAGTGGTCGAGGAAGGCCAGGACCTGGACGGCGAAGGCCTCGTTGATCTCGAACAGGCCGATGTCGGAGATCGACAGCCCCGCCTGCGCGAGCGCCTTCTCCGTGGCCGGGATCGGGCCGTAGCCCATGACCTCCGGCTCCACACCCACGAAGGAGTAGGAGACGAGGCGCATCTTCACCGGGAGGTCGTTCTCGCGGGCGAAGTCCTCGGAGGCGATGAGCGAGGCGGTGGCACCGTCGTTGAGACCGGCGGCGTTGCCCGCGGTGACGCGGCCGTGGACGCGGAACGGCGTCTTGAGACCGGACAGGTTCTCCAGCGTGGTGCCCGGGCGCATCGGCTCGTCGGCGGTGACCAGGCCCCAGCCCGTCTCACCGGCCTCCGGGTTGGTGCGGCGCACGGAGATCGGGACCAGGTCCGCCTGGATCTTGCCGTTGGCGTACGCCTTGGCGGCCTTCTCCTGCGAGCGCACGGCGTATTCGTCGGCGCGCTGCTTGGTGATCTGCGGGTAGCGGTCGTGCAGGTTCTCGGCGGTCATGCCCATGAACAGCGCCGACTCGTCGACCAGCTTCTCGGAGACGAAGCGCGGGTTCGGGTCCACGCCCTCGCCCATGGGGTGGCGGCCCATGTGCTCGACGCCGCCGGCGATGGCGATGTCGTACGCACCGAAGGCGACCGAACCGGCGACCGAGGTGACGGCGGTCAGGGCGCCGGCGCACATCCGGTCGATCGAGTAGCCGGGCACCGACTGCGGCAGACCGGCGAGGATGCCGGCCGTGCGGCCGATGGTCAGACCCTGGTCACCGATCTGCGTGGTCGCGGCGATGGCGACCTCGTCGATCTTCTTCGGGTCCAGACCCGGGTTGCGGCGCAGCAGCTCCCGGATCGCCTTCACGACGAGGTCGTCGGCGCGGGTCTCGTGGTAGATGCCCTTCGGGCCCGCCTTGCCGAACGGGGTGCGGACGCCGTCGACGAAGACGACGTCCCTGACGGTACGAGGCACGATGGCTCTCCTCCAGATGCGGGATGGCACTGCTGCACTGCACAAGCGCTGAGCGCGCGCTCAGGTCCATGCTACTTATGGGTAACGTAGCTGCACAGTCCTGGAGGGGGGAGCGGCGAAGGTCACACCCGCGGGGGAGCGGTCGAGCCGCGCGGGGTGAGTGTCGGGGTGGGCACAGGATGTGATCCCGGCCCCTCGCCCATGATCACTCCGAACAGGGTCCGGGCCGCCTCCGCACCGAATCCGTGCACGTCATGGCTCATCGCGGACAGCGTGGGATGGGTCAGCCGGCACAGCTGGGAGTCGTCCCAGGCGAGCAGCGAGACGTCGCCGGGCACGGAGAGCCCCATCTCGGCGGCGACCGAGAGACCGGCCACCGCCATGATGTCGTTGTCGTACACGATCGCCGTGGGCCGGTCCGCCGCGTCGGCGGCCAGCATGGACCGCGTCGCCCGCGCCCCCGCCTCCCCCGAGTAGTCGGTCGTCACCTGCCACGCCCCGGCCAGCTCCAGCGTCCGCGCCGCCTCGTCGAAGGCGGCCGTACGCGCCGCGGTGTGCCCCAGCGCGGCCGCACCCCCGACCCGGGCGATCCGCCGGTGCCCCAGCGCCGCCAGATACCGCACCGCCTCCGTCACGGCGGTGGCGTCGTCGGTCCACACGGACGTCAGGCTCCCGGTGAGCGAGGGATGCCCGACCGCGACCACCGGCATCCCGAGCCGCTCGGCCGACTCCACCCGAGGGTCGTCGGGCCGGAAGTCGACGAGGATCGCCCCGCCGATCTGCCGCCCCCGCCACCACGACTCCTGGATCCCGACCTCCTCCTCCACGTTCCGCACCAGCCGCAGCAGCAGGGAGCACGAGTGCTCGGTCAGCACGCTCTCCACGCCCGAGATGAACTCCATGTAGAAGGGCTCCAGGCCCAGCAGCCGCGCCGGCCGGCAGATCGCGAGGCCCACCACGTCCACCCGCGACCCGGCCAGCGTCCGCGCGGTGAGGTTCGGCGCCCAGCCCAGTTCCCGCGCGGCCTTGAAGATCCGGTCCCGGGTCGTCTCCGACAACCCCGGCTTGTGGTTGAACGCGAGCGACACGGCACCCTTGGACACGCCGGCACGCGCGGCGACGTCCTTGATGGTGACGCGGGAAGCCGGTTGGGCTGTCATCGGCTGGGCTCCAGGCAGTACAGGGCGGATCGGGCGGCGTCCGGATCGGGAGTCTTCCAGCCGCTGACCCCGATGGTCACCTGTTCGCCCGGCAGCAATGTCACCAGCCCCCGGTCGGCCCGCGCCTCCGGGTCCAGCCGGTCGGCCTGGAGGAGCAGATCCCGTACGAGACTCCGGGCCGTCACGGTCACCGAGCCCGGCGCGACCGAGACGTCGAAGTCCGGCCGCGGGTAAGGGATCTCGCGGTCCGGCACCGGAAAGTGCAGCGCCCGCAGCCCGTCCGCGTCCGCGACCAGGAACTCCTTCGCGCCGACCGGCTCCAGCTCCCCCGGCAGGTCGAGGCGCGCCACGGCCCGTGCCCCGGCGGTGAACTCCACACTCGCCTCGCCGATCACCGCCCCCTCGACCGACATCCGCCGCAGCCGCACCGCACCCGCCCACACATCAGGGCCCTGATTGACGGCGGCCACGGCTCGCCCCTGAACCGTCAGCAACCGATCCGCGTACAGCCTCCGCAGCTCGTGATAGAGCGGCTTCTCCCGCCCGTCCCCGTCGATCGCCGCCCACGACGTCACCGGCCAGCAGTCGTTGAGCTGCCACACGACCGTCCCCGCGCACACCGGCCAGCGGGACCGCCAGTGCTCGATCCCGGTGGCCACGGCCCGCGCCTGGTTGACCTGCGTGAGGTAGTGCCACCGGTCGAAGTCCCCCTCGGGAAAGACGAAGTGGCGCTCCAGCCCGCGCCGCAACTTCCCGTTCCCGTCGTCGGCCTTCTGGTGGTGCAGCATCCCGGGGGAGTCCGGCACCAGCTCCTCACCCGGCAGCGCCCGCCGCAGCGTCGCGTAGGCGGGCGGCGCCTGCCACCCGAACTCGGCCATGAACCGGGGTACTTCACGCCGGTACTCCGTGTAGTCCTCCCGGTTCCACACCTCCCACGAGTGATGCGTCCCGTGCGCCGGATCGTTCGGATGCCGCTCCCACGACCCGGACCACGGACTCCCCGCTGTGTACGGCCGCGTCGGATCCAACTCGGCCACCACCCGCGGCAGTACGCCCAGGTAGTACCCCTCGCCCCAGGAGTCCCCGGCGAGGCGTTCCTCCCAGCCCCAGTCCCTGAACCCCCACAGGTTCTCGTTGTTGCCGTTCCACAGCACCAGCGAGGGATGCGGCATCAGCCGTACGACGTTCTCCCGCGCCTCGGCCTCCACCTCGCCCCGCAGCGGCTGCTCCTCGGGATAGGCCGCGCACGCGAACGGGAAGTCCTGCCAGACCAGCAGCCCCAACTCGTCGCAGGCGTCGTAGAAGTCCTGGCTCTCGTAGATCCCGCCGCCCCAGATCCGGACGAGATCGACCCCCGCCCCGGCGGCCTGCGCCAGCCGCTCCCGATACCGCTCCCGCGTGATCCGCGACGGGAACACATCGTCCGGGATCCAGTTGACGCCCCGCGCGAAGAGCCGCTCACCGTTGACGACGAAGGTGAAACCGGTGCCGTGCTCATCGGCCGACCGGTCCAATTCCACCGTGCGGAAACCGACCCGCCGCCGCCAAGCATCCAGCACGTCGTCACCGTGCAGCAAGGTCAACTCGACGTCGTACAAGGGCTGTTCACCGTACCCGCGCGGCCACCACAGCCGCACGTCGGGCACTTCGAGCCGTACGACCCCACTCGCCCCGTCGAGCGAAGCGCGCACCCGCACCCCGCCCACCGTCGCCTGGACGGCGAGCGACGCCTCGACCCGGGTCCGCTCGACCTCGACGGCCAACTCCACGACACCCAGGCCGTGTTCGACGTCAACGGTCACCAGCGGCCGCACCCGTGCGATCCGGGCCGTCGACCAGTGCTCGAGCCGCGCCGGCCGCCAGATCCCGGCCGTCACCAGGGTCGGCCCCCAGTCCCAGCCGAAGGAGCAGGCCATCTTGCGGATGTACTGGAAGGGCTCCTGGTACGCGGCCGGCCGCTCCCCGAGCTTCCCGCGCACCGCCTCGGCCTCGGCGTAGGCGGAGGCGAACCGCACCGACAGCCGCCCTTCGAGGCCGGTCACGTCGAAGCGGTACGAGCGGTGCATGTTCCGTGTCCGCCCCAACAGCCTTCCGTCCAGACGGACTTCGGCGGCGGTGTCGAGGCCCTCGAAGACGAGGTCGGTCTGCTCGTGGGCCGAGTGTCCCGAGCCGGCCCGCAGCTGCGTCTCGTACGTCCACTCCCGCCGCCCCACCCAGGCCACCTCGGTCTCGTTCCGCCCGAGAAAGGGGTCCGGGATCACCCCCGCGGCCAGCAGGTCGGTGTGCACGCAGCCCGGCACCGCGGCGGGGAGCTCGCTCCCCTCGTGCAGCAGGATCCATCCCTCGCCGAGCGGTGTGTCCTGAAGCATGCGCACTCCCTAAACCGATCAAGTCCAGTTGCCGAGAAGCGATGGAAACAGTTTGGCATCGTTGGCGAGATAGGGACTTTACCGGTTAAGAAAACGTTGTCAGAGTTCGGAACCAGCCAACCCGCTCGTGCTCGTCCGTCCCAAGAACGGAGCTGACGCACATGAACCGCCGTACAGTCCTGGCCCTCGCCGTGGGAGCCGCCCTGCTCATTCCGGGGTGCACCGGCACCGGGGGTTCCACCAAAGGCGCCGACGCCAAGGCAGCCGACGACCCGTCGAAGGTCACCGGAACCATCAAAGTCCTCACCGTGCGGACCGACCTCGTGCAGGACGGCACGATGAAGAGGTACGCCGCCGAGTTCAACAAGACCTACCCGAAGGTCAAGGTCGAGTTCGAGGCCCTCACCAACTACGAGGCCGAAGTCAAGATCCGTATGAACACGGAGAACTACGGCGACGTCCTGCTGATCCCCGCGGTCATCAAGAAGGCCGACTACCCGAGGTTCTTCGCCTCGCTCGGCACCCAGGCCGAGCGAGGCAAGAAGTACCGCTTCACCGATTTCACCACCGTCAACGGCAAGGTCTACGGCCAGAGCCCGGTCAGTGTGATGCCCGGGTTCGTCTACAACAAGCGCGTCTGGAAGGAGGCCGGGATCACCGAATGGCCCACCACTCCGGCCGAGTTCCTCGAAAGCCTCAAGGCCATCAAGTCCAAGACCGACGCCATCCCGTACTACACCAACTTCTCGGCCGGCTGGACGCTCACCTCGTGGACGTACGTCGACGGCGCCGTCCACTGCGACCCGCAGGCGACCACGAAACTGGCCGAGGGCGACCCGTGGGCGAAGGGCGCCGACCTGCGCGTCGGCGACACCCTGCTCCACGACATCGTGAAGTCGGGCCTCATCGAGAAGGACCCCACGACGAGCAACTGGGAGGAGTCCAAGCCGCGGACCGCGAAGGGCGAGATCGCGACACAGTGGCTGGGCACCTGGGCCATCGTCCAGTTCCAGGACGCCGCCAAGAAGGCCGGGGCCAACCCTGACGACATCGGCTTCATGCCCTTCCCGTCGCAGACGAACGGCAAGTTCTGCGCGACCGTCGCCCCGGACTACAACCAGGCCGTCAACGTCCACTCCCAGCACAAGGAAGCGGCCCGCGCCTGGATCGACTGGTTCACCGACAAGTCGAGCTACGTCGAGGACAACCTGGCCATCTCCCCGCTCAAGGACGCCCCCATGCCCGAGGTCCTCAAGCCGTACGAGGAGGCGGGCGTCGAGCTCATCGAGGTGGACGACGCCAAGGGCGCCGAGGTCAAGCAGATCGACAACACCTCGGAGGTCGGCATCTACGCCCCCGAGTACCGCCAGAACCTGGTCGACCTGGCGCGGGGTGCCCGCAAGGGCAGCCTCGACGACTTCCTCGCCGACCTCAGCGAGCGCTGGACGGAAGCCCAGAAGACCGCGGGGTCCTGACCGATGACGGACACCACTCGGAAGGCGGCAGTGAAGACCGCCACGGGGGCGGCACCGGCCGCCCCCGTCCCGGCGCCCGCCGCCCGCAAGCACCGTGTGTGGCGGGGGGTCACCCCGTGGCTCTTCCTCCTGGCCCCGCTCGCGCTGCTGATCACCTTCACCTACGCGCCGATCGCCAACATGGTGGCGTACAGCCTCACCGACTGGGACGGCGTGAGTCCCGAACTGCACTACACGGGCGTCGGGAACTACGAGGAGATCTTCACCCGCCCGGAACTCTTCGAGGTCTTCTGGGTCAGCGGCTACTACCTGGCCGCCTCCGCCCTGCAGATCGTCGCCGCGCTCTACTTCGCGACGATCCTGAGCTTCAACATCCGCTTCCGGAACTTCTTCAAGGGCGTGCTGTTCTTCCCGTATCTGATCAACGGGGTGGCGATCGGCTTCGTCTTCCTGTACTTCTTCCAGGACGGCGGCACCCTCGACTCGGTCCTGAGCCTCTTCGGAGTGACGACCGACCACGCCTGGCTCGGCACCCCGGTCTCCGCGAACACCTCGCTCGCCGGCGTCTCGATGTGGCGCTATCTGGGCCTGAACTTCGTCCTGTTCCTGGGCGCGATCCAGTCGATCCCGGGGGAGCTGTACGAGGCGGCCGAACTGGACGGCGCGAACCGCTGGCACCAGTTCCGCTACATCATCGCGCCGGGCATCAAACCGGTGCTGACCCTGACGGTCATCCTCTCGATCTCCGGCTCGCTCTCGGCCTTCGAGATCCCGTACATCATGACCGGCGGCGCCACCGGCACCGAGACCTTCGTGATCCAGACGGTGAACCTGGCCTTCCGCTTCAACAAGACGGGCCTCGCCTCGGCCGCCGCGGTGGTCCTGTTGCTGATCATCCTGCTGGTGACCTGGGTCCAGCGGCGCCTGGTGCCCGACGACAAGGTGGATCTCGTATGACACGCCACGCGGTGTCCCGCACCCTCGTGTACCTGTCCCTGATCGCCGCGACCGTGGTGGTCCTGCTCCCGCTGGTCGTCGTCCTCCTGACCTCCCTCAAGTCGGAGACGGAGATGGCGAACTCGAGCGGCGCCCTGGACCTCCCCGACAACCTGCTGAACTTCGGCAACTACGCGTCGGCGTTCCGGGACGGCGAGATGCTCTCCGCCTTCGCCAACACGGCGGTCATCCTGCTGGTCTCGATCGGCGGCACGGTCCTCATCGGCTCGATGACCGCGTACGCCATCGACCGCTTCACCTTCCGCTTCCGCAAGCTGGTGGTGGCGCTCTTCCTCATCGCCGCGCTGGTCCCCGGCGTCACGACCCAGGTGGCGACCTTCCAGATCGTCAACAGCTTCGGCATGTTCGACACCCTGTGGGCGCCGATCGCGCTCTACATGGGCACCGACATCGTCTCGATCTACATCTTCCTGCAGTTCGTCCGGTCGATCCCGATCTCCCTGGACGAATCGGCCCGCCTGGACGGGGCCAACACGTTCACCATCTACTGGCGGATCATCTTCCCGCTGCTGAAGCCCGCGATCGCGACGGTGGTGATCGTGAAGGGGATCACCGTATACAACGACTTCTACATCCCCTTCCTCTATATGCCATCGGAAGATCTTGGCGTGATCTCGACGTCCCTCTTCCGCTTCCGAGGCCCGTACGCGGCGCACTGGGAGGTCATCTCGGCGGGAGCGGTGCTGGTGATCCTCCCGACGCTGGTGGTCTTCCTGAGCCTGCAACGCTTCATCTACAACGGCTTCATGCGAGGAGCGACGAGGTGACGCGCCCCGAAAGGGGCGCCGGGAACTAGGCGGACAAGGCACTCACGAGAACCGGAGTGACAAGCTCAACCTGCCAAGGCCGAGCCCCGTACCCCGCAAGCGCCGCCCCCACGGACTCCGCATCGACACCCTTCGGCGGCTCCCAGCAGACCCGCCGGACCGTGTCCGGAGTGATCAGGTTCTCCTGGGGCATGTTGAGCCGCTCGGCCAGCGCGGAAACCCCGGCGCGGGCCGCGGACAACCGGGCCGCGGCGGCGGGGTCCTTGTCGGCCCAGGCGCGTGGCGGCGGCGGCCCGGTGACCGGCTGCCCGGGCGCTGGCAACTGCGCCTCGGCCAGCCCCTTGGCCCGATCCACGGCCGCCTGCCACTGCTCCAGCTGCCGCCGCCCCATCCGCTGCCCGTACCCGTTCAACGCGGCGAGGGCCTGGGCGTCGGCCGGCAGCGACAACGCCGCCTCGACGATGGCCAGGTCGGAGAGCACCTTGCCCGGCGACACGTCCCGCCGCTGGGCGATCCGGTCCCGCGTCTGCCAGAGCTCCCGCACCACGGCCAGCTGCCGACGCCGCCGCACCTTGTGCATCCCGGACGTCCGGCGCCAGGGGTCCTTGCGCGGCTCGGCAGGCGGCGCGGCCGCGATCGCGTCGAACTCCTGCCGCGCCCACTCCAGCTTTCCCTGCCGGTCCAGCTCCTTCTCCAGCGCGTCCCGCAGGTCGACGAGGAGCTCCACGTCCAGCGCCGCGTAGCGCAGCCACGGCTCGGGCAGCGGACGGGTCGACCAGTCGACGGCGGAGTGTCCCTTTTCGAGTACGAAGCCCAGGACGCCCTCGACCATCGCGCCGAGGCCGACCCGGGGGAACCCGGCGAGCCGTCCGGCGAGCTCGGTGTCGAAGAGGGAGGTGGGCACCATACCTATCTCGCGCAGACACGGCAGGTCCTGTGTGGCGGCGTGCAGCACCCACTCCACCCCGGAGAGCGCCTCGCCGAGCCCGGACAGGTCGGGACAGGCCACGGGGTCGATCAGCGCGCTCCCCGCGCCCTCGCGGCGTAGCTGGACCAGGTAGGCGCGTTGTCCGTAGCGATAGCCGGACGCGCGTTCGGCGTCGACGGCGACGGGTCCGGAGCCGGCCGCGAACGCGGCGATCACCTGGGCGAGGCTGTCCTCGTCGGCGACCACGGGCGGGATGCCCTCGCGCGGTTCGAGCAAAGGAATCGGCTCTGGACCCGGTTCAGGTTCGGGCGCCCCCGTAACAGAAGATCCGCCGTCGTCCGGAGGGGCGCCTCCGGTGGTTCGCAGTGAGCTGTCTGCTGCGGTCTCTTGGGCGTCGGTCACCTGTCAAGGGTATCTGTGTATGGACAGCGCCCGCCGACGGAACGTTCCGTCGACGGGCGCCTGAGGGTCGTAAACCAGTCAGGTCGGTGAATCCCTGGGGTTCACGACCGATCGGGGGCATGTCCCGGATCCAGGACTGATCCGGTTCACGTCCGTGAAGGGTGGAAGGTCAGTGGATGATGCCGGTCCGCAGGGCCACCGCGACCATGCCGGCGCGGTCGCCGGTGCCCAGCTTGCGGGCGATACGGGCGAGGTGGCTCTTGACGGTCAGCGCGGACAGGCCCATCGAGACGCCGATGGCCTTGTTGGACTGGCCCTCCGCGACCAGGCGCAGCACCTCGACCTCGCGGCCGGAGAGCTCGCGGTAGCCGCCCGGGTGGCTCGGGGCACCCGGGGGGCGGCGGTGCATTCCGGCGGCGCGGGAGCCGATGGGCGCGGCGCCCGGCCGGGAGGGGAGTCCGACGTTGGTACGGGTGCCGGTGACGACGTAGCCCTTGACGCCGCCCGCGAGGGCGTTGCGCACGGCGCCGATGTCGTCGGCCGCGGAGAGGGCGAGGCCATTGGGCCAGCCCGCGGCGCGGGTCTCCGACAGGAGGGTCAGGCCGGATCCGTCGGGCAGGTGGACGTCGGCGACGCAGATGTCACGGGGGTTGCCGATACGGGGACGGGCCTCGGCGACGGACGAGGCCTCGATGACATCGCGGACACCGAGCGCCCAGAGGTGGCGGGTGACGGTGGAGCGGACGCGCGGGTCGGCCACCACCACCATCGCGGTCGGCTTGTTCGGGCGGTAGGCGACCAGGCTTGCGGGCTGCTCGAGGAGAACGGACACCAGGCCTCCTGGGGTGGGGGACGGCTGTGAGGTCACAGACGTCTTCGGCATCAAACCCGTAGGCCTTTAGAGAAAGATCACGATTTAGTGAGTAACAATCCGTGCAATTCGGACGCGCTGTCGATCGTTCGGTGAACGAATCGGTTCGTTCGAGGGCTCGTTCGCGACTGAAAGTGGCCGTATCGACAAAGTGATGTTAAAGAGGGCGTCAAAAGGCGACGCGAAGACCATGCCGAGGGGGGTGGTGTCAGCGGGACTGCGGTCCCCGCCGCTGCGGCAGCGTCACCACCGACGCGTCGCCCGGGCCGGCCGGCGGCAGGCCCGCGACCTGGGCCAGCAGATCGCACCAGGCCACCAGATGACCCGCCGTGTCCGGTACGCCGCCCAGGCCCTCACGAGGCGTCCAGGACGCCCGGATCTCGATCTGGGAGGCGGGCGGACGCTCGGCGAGGCCCCCGAAGTAGTGGGAGCTCGCACGCGTGACCGTGCCGCTCGGCTCACCGCACGCCAGCCCGCGCGCCTGGAGCGCACCCGTCAGCCACGACCAGCACACGTCGGGCAGCAGCGGGTCCGCCGCCATCTCCGGCTCCAGCTCCGCCCGCACCAGCGTCACCAGCCGGAACGTGCCCCGCCAGGCGTCATGACCGTCCGGGTCGTGCAGCAGCACCAGCCGGCCGTCGGCCAGATCCTGGTCGCCGTCGACGACCGCGGCCTCCAGCGCGTACGCGAAGGGCGCGAGCCGCTGCGGCGCGCGCGTCGGCTCCACCTCGATCTGCGGCCGGAGCCGGGCCGCCCTCAGTGCATCGACGGCGGCCCGGAAGAGTGGCGGAGCATCACTGCTCTCATTCCGGTCCCCCTCCTTCGCGTCGTCCATTCCGCCAGCGCCGTCCGACAGTCGTCCCTGAGCCGCAGCCATGCGGGAAGATTAGGGGAACCATGGCTCGGCGCGGGCCAGACACCCCGTGGCCCGGCGCGGGGGCCCTCGTGGATGCCGACCGGCGTGGAGAACCGCCCTTGTCACCGTGCGAGACTTTCCCCGTGAGTGCCAACGAGAGCCAGCCGCCGACCGCCACGTACGATTCCGCCTTCCTCAAGGCATGCAGGCGCGAGCCCGTGCCGCACACCCCGGTGTGGTTCATGCGGCAGGCCGGGCGCTCACTGCCGGAGTACCGCAAGGTCCGCGAGGGCGTCGGCATGCTCGAGTCGTGCATGCGGCCCGAGCTGGTCACCGAGATCACCCTCCAGCCGGTGCGCCGGCACGACGTGGACGCGGCGATCTACTTCAGCGACATCGTCGTCCCGCTCAAGGCCATCGGCATCGACCTCGACATCAAGCCCGGCGTCGGCCCGGTCGTCGAGAAGCCGATCCGCACCCGCGCCGACCTGGCCCAGCTGCGTGACCTCACCCCCGAGGACGTCTCCTACGTCACCGAGGCGATCGGCCTGCTGACCCGCGAACTCGGCGCCACCCCGCTGATCGGTTTCGCGGGCGCACCTTTCACCCTCGCGAGTTACCTCGTCGAGGGCGGTCCGTCGCGGACGTACGAGAACGCCAAGGCGATGATGTACGGCGACCCCGAGCTCTGGGCCGACCTGCTCGACCGTCTCGCGGAGATCACGGCCGCCTTCCTGAAGGTGCAGATCGAGGCGGGCGCCTCGGCGGTCCAGCTGTTCGACTCGTGGGCCGGCGCCCTCGCCCCGGTGGACTACCGCCGCTCGGTGATGCCCGCCTCCGCCAAGGTCTTCGACGCGGTCGCCGGGTACGGCGTGCCGCGCATCCACTTCGGTGTCGGCACCGGTGAGCTCCTCGGGCTGATGGGCGAGGCCGGCGCGGACGTCGTGGGCGTCGACTGGCGCGTCCCGCTCGACGAGGCGGTCCGCCGGGTCGGCCCCGGCAAGGCGCTCCAGGGCAACCTCGACCCGACCGTCCTGTTCGCCGGCACCGAGGCCGTCGAGGCCAAGACCCGTGAGGTGCTGGAGACGGCGAAGGACCTCGAGGGCCATGTCTTCAACCTCGGCCACGGCGTCATGCCGTCCACCGACCCGGACGCGCTGACCCGGCTCGTGGAGTACGTCCACACGCGGACCGCCCATTGATCTACCAGGTGTGCCGGGGCCGTGCCTTCCTGCCGAACAGCAGACCGCGCGGTTCCGGCGGCGGAGGCGTGCCCGTCTTGAGCGGCCAGGCGAGCAGCATGCCCGCGAGGAAGCCCACGATGTGCGCCGCGTACGCCACGGTCCCGGCGTCGGAGACGCCCTGGCCGGACGAGTACACCGCCTGGAGCACGAACCAGAAGCCCAGCACCAGCCAGGCCGGCAGCCGGAGCGGCAGGAAGACCAGGAACGGCACCAGCACCCACACCCTGGCCTTCGGATACAGCACCAGATAGGCGCCGAGCACCCCGGCGATGGCCCCGGACGCGCCGATCAGAGGGTCGCCCGAGTCGTCGTTGAGCAGCGCGAAGCCGTACGACGCCGCGTAGCCGCAGACGACGTAGAAGAGCGCGAACCGCACATGGCCCATGCGGTCCTCGACGTTGTTCCCGAAGATCAGCAGGAAGAGCATGTTGCCCAGCAGGTGCAGCCAGCCGCCGTGCAGGAACATCGCGGTGAACACGGACAGCGCGGGTGACTTGTCGTACGTCGGGGGGCCGACCGCGCAGCCCGCGCCGCCCGGACCCGCGTCACCCGTGGGGACGGTCTGCGGCAGCTGATGGTGGATCAGTTCCTGTGGCACGGCCGCGTAGTGATCGAGGAACGCCTGCAGATGGCAGAGCTGGGACACGCCGCTGTCGCCCGCCACCGAGCCGGCGAGGCCGGGGCATGTACAGGAAGACCAGTACGTTCGCGGCGATGAGCGCGTACGTCACCACGGGGGTGCGACGCACCGGGTTCACGTCATGGACGGGGATCACCACAAGGAAGTACTGCCCCCGATGGGGTCCGCGAATCGGTGCTGTGTCTTCCCGGGGGACAACCCCCGGACCCCCAGCCGAAAAGCGGTCGGCCGGGAAAGCCCGGCGTGGGCATCGCGAGGCAACCTGAGTGAACGCCGGCACGCACGCGTGCGTATGACTCCTCAACCGTCCGCGGCACGGGGAAGGCGGGTCGCGGGGTGAACGTGAGGAACAGGCGATGAACGACCGAGTTACTCCCCCGATCCACGCACTGCCGGACGGCGAGGCGGAAGTCGCCGTCGTGCTGCGGCTGCCCTGGGAAGACGTGGCCCGGCTGGGCCAGGACGCGGGGCGGCTCGCCTCGCAGATGCAGCGACCCGTGACCCTCGACGAGGCGGTGAGCCACCGGCTGCGGTCGACCCGGCCCGCGGCCCACGCGAAACCGGCGGGGGAGCAGCCGCCGGCGGTGGCCGCCCCGAGCGCCTCCGTCTCGTCCCTGCCGCCCCGCCCGGCCGCCGACCAGGCCCGCCAGGCCATCGAGAGGATCAACGGCTCGGCATAGCCGTCAGGAGGCCCGCACTTTCAGCGCGGCCTTGCGGGCCGCCACCAGTACCGGGTCCCACACCGGGCTGAACGGTGGGGCGTAGCCCAGGTCCAGGGCCGTCATCGCCTCCACCGTCATCCCGGCCGTCAACGCGACCGCCGCGATGTCGACCCGCTTGCCCGCGCCCTCCCTCCCGACGATCTGCACACCGAGGAGCCGCCCCGTGCGGCGCTCGGCGAGCATCTTGACCGTCATGGGGGAGGCGCCGGGGTAGTAGCCCGCGCGGGACGTGGACTCGACGGTGACCGTCTCGAACCGGAGCCCCGCCCGGCGCGCGTCCTTCTCCCGCAGACCCGTGCGGGCGATCTCCAGGTCGCAGACCTTGCTCACGGCCGTGCCGACCACGCCCGGGAAGGTCGCGTAGCCGCCGCCCACGTTCGCGCCGATGACCTGGCCGTGCTTGTTGGCGTGGGTGCCGAGCGCGATGTGCCGTTCCTGTCCGGAGACCAGGTCCAGGACCTCCACGCAGTCGCCGCCCGCCCAGATGTTCTCGTGGCCGCGCACCCGCATGGCCAGGTCGGTCAGCAGCCCGTCGTGCTGCCCCACGGGCAGGCCCGCCGCCTTGGCGAGCGAGGTCTCCGGGCGTACGCCGATGCCCAGCACCACCACGTCCGCCGGATACTCCGCGTCCTGCGTGGCCACCGCGCGCACCCGGCCGTCGTCGCCGGTCAGGACCTTGGTGACCTCGGCGTCGTTGACCATGGTGATCCCCATGCCCTCCATCGCCTCGTGCACCAGGCGGCCCATGTCCGCGTCGAGCGTGGACATCGGCTCGCTGCCGCGGTTGACGACGGTCACCTCGTAACCGCGGTTGATGAGGGCCTCGGCCATCTCGACGCCGATGTAGCCCGCGCCGACCACCACCGCGTCGCGGCCACGCGTGCGTGCCAGCGTGTCGAGCAGGGCCTGGCCGTCGTCCAGGGTCTGCACACCGTGGACGCCCGGTGCGTCGGCCCCCGGCATCTCCGGGCGGATGGGGCGGGCGCCGGTCGCGATCACGAGTTTGTCGTACGACGTCCAGGACTCGGCCCCCGAATCGAGGTCACGCGCGCGTACCCGCTGTCCGGCCACGTCGATCTCCGTGACCTCCGTGCGCATGCGCAGATCGATGTCACGGGCCCGGTGCTCCTGGGGCGTACGGGCGATCAGCTGATCGCGCTCCTCGACGTCGCCGCCCACCCAGTACGGGATGCCGCAGGCCGAGTACGAGGTGAAGTGGCCCCGCTCGAACGCCACGATCTCCAGTTCCCCGGGCCCCTTCAGCCGACGCGCCTGCGACGCCGCGGACATTCCCGCGGCGTCGCCGCCGATCACGACCAGCCGTTCGCTCGCAGCGCTCATGTTCATGCGAACACGCTACGTGCGCAGTGAATTTCAGTCCTGCTCGCCCTGCTGCCCGGTGCGTCCGGGCTGCGGTGCCGGGCGGGCCGTCGGCAGTGGGCCCAGGGTGCTCGACGCGCCCGCCGGGGCCGGGCGGCGGGGCAGCCGGGGGCGTACCCAGCGCAGCCAGATCAGCAGGATCAGGGCCAGCACCGCGGCGAAGGGCAGCACCGCGGCCACGGCGATGACGATCCAGCGCAGCATCGACACGAACGCGCCCCAGCCGCCCGCCAGCGCGTCGAGGACCCCCGGGTCGTCGTCCTCGGTGGCCTTCTCGACCGGCTTCTCGGACAGGGACAGGGTGATCGTGGCCAGGCTCGTGCGGTCCTTCAGGGACGCCTGCCGGGCGAGCAGCGCCTCCAGGTCGGCCTGACGGGTGCTCAGCTCGCCCTCCAGGGTGACCACATCGCTCAGCTTGGTGGCCTGGTCCATCAGCTCCCGGATCCGGGCCACGCTCGCGCGCTGCGTCTTGATGCGGCTCTCCACGTCGACGACCTGGTCGGTGACGTCCTGCGCCTTCGCCTTACGCTCCAGCAGCTTGCCCGAGCCCTCCAGTTCGGCCAGGACCTCCTCGTACCGGTCGGCGGGCACCCGCAGGGTCACCTGTGTCTCCTCGGTGCCCTCCTCGTCGCGGGAGGTGGCCTCCTTGCCGACGTAGCCGCCCGCGTTCACGGTGGCCGTACGGGCCGCTTCCAGCGCCTTCGGTACGTTCTTGACCTGCACGGTCAGTTCGGCGGTGCGGATGATGTGGCTCGTCGGGAGCCGGGGCGCGGTGGGGGCCTGCTTGCCGCCGCCGGCCGCGTCGTCCGCTGCGGCGCCCGGTGCGGCCTCCTTGGCCTGCGACTGGGCGACGTCGGAGTCCCCCGAGGCGCTGCCGGAATCGTCCCCCGAGCCGCTGCAGCCGGTCAGGGCGAGGGCCGCGGCCAGCAGGAGCCCGGCCAAGGCCTGGACCGGTCGTACGGAACGTCGTGCGCGCATGGGCCTACCCCCGAGGGTCGTGACGAACTGACGCTCCTTCGACGCCGGGACGTTCCGGAACGTTGGAGCGCGACGGTCCCGATGCGGTCACGGTCAGGACTCGGACGGGCCATACGGCCCCGGCCGGACTGCCGGGGGCGTCTGAGAGGGTGGAGCCATGAGCGGATCAGGTACGCCGGAGCACGTCGTCGTCATCGGAGCCGGGATCGCGGGCCTCGCCGCCGCGCACCGGCTGCTGCAGCGCGGGGCACGGGTCACCGTCCTGGAGGCGTCCGGCCGCGTCGGCGGCAAGCTGCTGCCCGGCGAGATCGCCGGCGCGCGCGTGGACCTCGGGGCCGAGTCGATGCTGGCGCGCAGACCGGAAGCGATCGCGCTCGCCCGCGATGTCGGCCTCGACGGCCGCCTGCGGCCGCCGGCCACCGCGACCGCCTCGATCTGGACCCGCGGCGCCCTGCGCCCCATGCCCAGGGGCCATGTGATGGGCGTCCCCGGCACCGCGGCCGCCCTCTCCGGCGTCCTGTCCGACGAGGGCCTCGCCCGCATCGAGCGCGACGCCGACCTGCCGCGCACGGAGATCGGCGACGACGTGGCGGTGGGCGCGTACGTGGCGGAGCGCCTCGGCCGCGAGGTCGTCGACCGGCTCATCGAGCCCATGCTCGGCGGCGTGTACGCGGGGGACGCCTACCGCATCTCGATGCGCTCGGCGATCCCGCAGCTCTTCCAGGCCGCGAAGAGCCACACCTCGCTGACGGAAGCGGTCCGCGAGATCCAGACGAAGGCCACCGCCAACCAGCAGACCGGGCCCGTGTTCATGGGCATCGAGGGCGGCGTGGGCAGCCTGCCGCTCGCCGTCGCCGAGTCCGTACGCGCGCGCGGGGGCGAGATCCTCACCGGCACGCCGGTGACCGGGCTGCGCCGCGAAGCAGCCGAGGGCTGGCGGGTCGTCGCCGGTGACCGGGTCCTGCACGCCGACTCCGTGGTCGTCGCCGTCCCCGCTCCCGCCGCCGCGGACCTCCTGCGCGCCGAAGCCCCCGAGGCCGCCGCCGAACTGGCCACCGTGGAGTACGCCTCCATGGCCCTGATCACCCTCGCCTACCGCCGCGCCGACACCGCCCTCCCCGCGGGCAGCGGCTTCCTCGTGCCGCCGGTCGACGGCCGCACCATCAAGGCGTCCACGTTCGCCTCCCAGAAGTGGGACTGGATCGCCGACGAGAACCCCGACGTCGTCGTCCTGCGCACCTCCGTCGGCCGCTACGGGGAGACGGCGATCCTGGAGCGCGAGGACGCCGAGCTCGTGGACGTCTCCCGGCACGACCTCAGGACGGCCACCGACCTCGACGCCACGCCTCTCGAAACCCGCGTCACCCGCTGGACCGACGGCCTGCCCCAGTACCCCGTCGGCCACCACGCGCGCGTGGCCCGCATCCGCGAACACGTGGCCAAGCTCCCGGGCCTCGCCGTCTGCGGAGCGCAGTACGACGGCGTCGGGATCCCGGCCTGCATCGCGAGCGCGTACGCGGCGGTCGACCAGATCCATGGAGACGACCAGACAAAAGGTGCAGCGCGAAGCGCTTCGGTTGAGGGTGGTGGTGGGCGACGGGCGGGCGTGCAGGAGCTCACCGCCAACCCGGTGCAGAGTCTGCACGGAGGAGCAGGAGAATAAGGACCATGAGCAACGACGCCCCCACCCCCGAGGCCGGCCGGATCCCGAACAAGGGCAAGCTGGCCAAGGACCTCAACGAGGTCATCCGCTACACGCTCTGGTCCGTCTTCAAGCTGAAGGACGTGCTCCCCGAGGACCGCGCGGGCTACGCCGACGAGGTCCAGGAGCTGTTCGACCAGCTCGCCGCCAAGGACGTCACCGTCCGCGGCACCTACGACGTGTCCGGGCTGCGCGCCGACGCCGACCTCATGATCTGGTGGCACGCGGAGACCAGCGACCAGCTCCAGGAGGCGTACAACCTCTTCCGCCGCACCAAGCTGGGCCGCGCCCTGGAGCCGGTCTGGTCGAACATGGCGCTGCACCGCCCCGCCGAGTTCAACCGCTCGCACATCCCGGCGTTCCTCGCCGACGAGACGCCGCGCAACTACGTCAGCGTCTACCCCTTCGTGCGGTCCTACGACTGGTACCTGCTGCCCGACGAGGACCGCCGCCGCATGCTCGCCGACCACGGCAAGATGGCCCGCGGCTACCCGGACGTCCGCGCCAACACGGTCGCCTCGTTCTCGCTCGGCGACTACGAGTGGATGCTGGCCTTCGAGGCCGACGAGCTCTACCGCATCGTCGACCTCATGCGCCATCTGCGTGCGTCCGAGGCCCGCATGCACGTCCGCGAGGAGGTCCCGTTCTACACGGGCCGCCGCAAGGACATCGCGGAGCTGGTCGCGGGCCTCGCCTGATCAGGCCGCGGGCCGGTGGCCGGCTTCTTCCGGGACTGCTCGCGCGGCTTGGGCTCCGGGTGCGGTGCGCAGGCCGCGCGCCGCACCGGGAGGCTGCCCTCCAGCAGGTACGCGTCCACGTGCCCGTTCACACACGCGTTCGGGCCGCCGGCGATGCCGTGCGTGCCCGCGTCCCGCTCGGTCACCAGGACCGAGCCCCACAGCCGCCGGTGCATCTCCAGGGCGCCGTCGTACGGCGCCGCCGCGTCTCGCTCGGCCGCCAGGATCAGCGTCGGCGGCAGCTCACCGGGACCGGTCCACACATCCAGCGGCTCCTGGCGCGGCGCCGACCAGTACGCGCAGGGCAGGTTCATCCAGACGTTGTCCCACGTCTCGAACGGCGCCACCCGCGCCAGCCGTGTGTTGTCCCGGTCCCACACCTTCCACTCCGTCGGCCAGGACGCGTCGTTGCACTCGACGGCCGTGTAGACCGCGTTGCCGTTCTCCGCCTCCTTCGCCGCCTCCGGATGCGGCCCCGCCTGAAGGATCAGCTGCTTCGGATCGCCCTTCAGATAGGACGAGAGCGCCTCCGCCCGGTGCGGCCAGTAGTCGTCGTAGTACCCGGCCGTCAGGAACGCCCCCTGCAACTGCCCGGGCCCGACCTTCCCGCCCGCCGGCTCAGCCGCCAGCTGCGCCGCCGCCTTGTCGTAGCTGCGCTGCACCCGATCCGCCGTGTCGCCGAGCCCGTACACCTTGTCGTGCTGGGCGATCCAGTCCCGGAAGTCCGCCCAGCGGCCCTCGAACGCGGCCGACTGGTCGAGGTTGTTGCGGTACCAGACCTGCGTCGGATCCGGGTTCACCGCCGAGTCGAACACCATCCGCCGTACGTGCGAGGGGAACAGCGTCGCGTACAGCGCCCCGAAGTAGGTGCCGTACGACGCCCCCATGAACGTCAGCTTCTCCTCGCCCAGCGCGGCCCGCAGAACGTCGAGATCACGGGCGTTGTTGAGCGAGGTGTAGTGCCGCAGCGCGCCGCCCGCCCGCTTGGCGCAGCCGCGCGCGTACGCCTTCGCCTGCGCGATGCGCTCCCGCTTGTACGACTCCGAGGGGTACGTCGGTGCCAGGGTGGGCGCCTTGAAGAAGTGCCGGGGGTCCTGGCAGGACAGGGGCGCCGAACGGCCCACTCCACGCGGGGCGTAGCCGACGAGGTCGTACGCGGCCGCGAGCCGCTTCCACTCGGGCACCACGCCGATCAGCGGGAAGTACATGCCGGAGGCGCCCGGACCGCCCGGGTTGAAGACCAGGGCGCCCTGCCGGGGCACCTTGCGCTTGCTGTTGTGCGGATCCTTGTGGGTGGCCCGCACCCGGCTGACGGTGAGCTTGATCTGCTTCCCGTCGGGGCGTGCGTAGTCGAGCGGAACGGACACCGTGCCGCACTGGACGTTGCCCGGCAGGTCCTCCACCTCGGCGCACTTGCCGAAGGCGATGCCCTCGGCCTCGGCGCGCGCGGCGGCCGTCGCGGTGCCGCGCACCTCGGCCGCGACGGGAGCACCCGACGCCCCCGACGCGCTGTCGGCCGGGGCGGCCGCGAGAGTGGTCAGGAGCAAGGTCCCGGCGGCCGAGTAGAGGGCGGGGGCTCTCATGGCGTATCCCTTCAGTGCACGGCAGCAACAAAAGGGATGTTTCGTTCGGTTGTCGGCGAAGGCAAGCACCACCCCGCCGGTGTCGGCGCCAATGCCCCCTATGCGCCCCTGGAGTGCCCGGCGCGCCAGTGCTCGCGGTCGGCGAAGGCCGCGCGCAGGTCCGGTTCGCCGACCGCGCTGACGCCTCGTACGGCGACCGTGGTGAGGTACGTACGGTCGTCGCCGCCGACGGCACGCCGGGGCAGGGCGCCGAGCAGCCGCTGGCCTGCCGGGGAGGCCCAGCGCGAGTACGGGTGCACCTCGACGCGGGCGATGGCCAGGCAGCTCAGGGTCAGCGCGAGGGGGAGCGCGAACCAGAGGGCGATCAGATGGCGCGGTACGTCCGACGGGGCGGGCGTCAGCAGCGCGGTCGCGCCCAGCGCGAGGACGACGACCGCGGCGATCTGCACCTGGCGGACCGCGGCCGCGACCGTCGTGCGCGCCCCGTCGGGCACGGCGAGGCCGGCGCGGACGAGACGGTCGGCGAGACCGCGTACCGGGGCCGCGGTGGCGGCGGCGTCCCGGACCGGGGCGATACGGGACTGCCCCTGCGGCCCGATCGCCCCTATGACGGAGCGCTCGATCTCGTCCCGGCCCCGCGGATCGACGACCGTCGCCCAGCCCGTGTGCGCGAGCAGCAGCCGGCGCTGGCGGGCCATGGAGACGAGGGTGAGGTCGGCGACCCGGCGTGGGCCGCCGGACAGGAACGCCGCCTCGTAGAGCGTGAGGTCGTGTCCGTGACCCGCGTCCGCGTCGTCGGCCGCGGCGTGTACGGCGGCCAGGCACAACCGGGTGCACGCGGTTCCGGCGGCGGCCCAGGCCAGCAGCAGGAGAAGGACCCAGAACATGACGCTGTTCTATGCGAGATGGTCTGGACTGCGCCATGCCTTGTTCACAATCCGGACAAGTGTTTGCCAGTATGTGACGTTCCGCTTAGGGCTCGCGCGGTGCTGGGCTGGTGGCGGGCGGGGGGAGCGAGTAGCTCGGGGTCACCGGGACGGCCGGGGTGGGGGCCGTGGTGAAGGCGGGCGGGGCCGGGGAGTTGGTGAGCGGGGGTGTGCTGCCGGCGGCCATGTCCTGGGCCAGGGCGTCGAAGTCGACGTAGCCCGTGGCCTCCAGGATCTTGATGTGGTCCAGGACGGTGGTGTTGGCGTCGTCGGCGAGGGTGCGGACCAGGGAGTTGCGGGTGCTCGCCCGGACCTGGGCGACGACGGAGAAGACCTTCCCGTGCGCCAGACGCAGGATGTTGGCGAACTCACGGTCGTACTCGACGCCTTGGGCCGCGTTCAGAGTGGCGAGCCACCCCTTCTGCTGGTCGTTCGGCTCGTCGGGAAGCGCCAGGCCCAGCTGCGACGCGACGTCACGGACCCGCTCGTCCAGGAAGGTGTGCCCCTCGACGAGGTGCTGTCCGGCCGTCCGTACGGCCTGTGTCGTGCCCTTCTGCTGCGCCTGCTGGCCGGCGGGCAGCTCCCACAGCCCGGCCAGCCGGACCTTCGTGACGAACTCCCGGTCGAGAGCGGACAGCGGCCCGTACTGCGTCGACACGCTCTCGGCGTTGAGTACGTCGGCTGCGGTCCCCGACCGGTCGGCGTACGACCAGAGCGGAAAGATCAGCGCCACCAGGGTCGCTGTCAGACCGGTGATGATGAGCCCCGTGCCGCTGAGAATTCCTCGGCCTTGGACGGGGGGTCGCGGTCGCATGGTGCCTCCTGTCACGGCACCGCACGTTGGTGAGATTTCGAGTGCGGGATTGGCATGTTACTGCCCGGTCCGCACCAACTGCCGTACAGGAGCGAATGGTTGTATCCCGGACACCAGGGGCGAATGGTGAAGGGAGAGATGGTGGCCTATTGTGCCAAAAGGTGGCTAACCGAGCGTGTGGGAGATGTGTCGAAGCGCGGGTGTTAGTCCCGGCACACTCGGCCGCGGTGTTCGGCGCCGACGGCGGCCGGTCACCGTCGCAGCAGCACCCGCCGCGTCGCCCGTGCCAGCCGTACGGCGGGCCGGTGGGACCGCGGCCGTGTGCCCGACCGCTCCAGCCACCACTCCCGCAGCCCGGCCCGGGCGTGCGGGTCCTCCGGCAGGCCGGAGCCGAGGAGGTACCCGGCGAAGTCCAGTGCGTCCCGCCGGTAGCCGGCGCCCATCGGGTGCCCGTGGGCGTACCCGAGGAACGCCGCCCGGTACCCCGCTCCGAGAATCTCCGGCAGCTCGGGCGCGACCTTCGCCACGACGTCCGCCCGCTTCCCGGCGAGCGCCCGCGCCTGCACCCCGACCCGCACCCGGTCGAACCCCTCGGGCACGGGCGTCCCGGCGACGAGCGCGGAGAGCAGAGCGGTCTGGGCGAGGGCGAGGCGCTGACGGGCGGGGGCGGTGGCGGAGACGGCAGCAGCAGTGTCGAGGGGGGCGTCGGCAGTGGTGTCGGGGCCCGTCTTCGTGACCCGCCCCGCGGCGACTGTCACGGACTCCCCGCCGCCCTCCTCCGAGCTCCCCCCGGCCTGCTCGCGCCCCTTCTCCAGCGCGCCCCGGATCGCCGTCAGTTCCCCCTCCAGCTCGCTCGGCTCGGGGAAGTTCTCGTCCCGTTCCAGCAGGACCCCCGGCGGGGAGACCCGGGAGGAGAGGTCGGTGAGGATGTCGAGGACCGGGCGGGGGACCGGGTGGGCGTGGCTGTCGTGCCAGACGCCGTCGCGTTCGAAGCCGCCTGCCACGTGGACGTAGGCGATGGCCTCCAGAGGGAGGTCGGCGAGGGCCTCGGCGGGGTCCTCGCCGCGGTTGACGTGGTTGGTGTGGAGGTTCGCGACATCGATCAGCAGCCGTACGCCCGTGCGGTCGGCCAGCTCGTACAGGAACTGCCCCTCCGTCAGCTCCTCGCCCGGCCAGGAGATCAGCGCGGCGATGTTCTCGACGGCGAGCGGCACGGGCAGCGCGGCCTGGGCGATACGGACGTTCTCGCACAGCACGTCGAGCGCGTCGCGGGTGCGCGGCACCGGCAGCAGATGGCCCGCCTCCAGGCGTGGTGAGGCCGTCAGGGGCCCGCCCGCCCGGACGAACGCGATGTGCTCGGTGACCAGCGGCGAGCCCAGGGCCGTGGCGCGCTCGGCGAGGGCCGTCAGTCGGTCCTCGTCGGGCCGGTCGGCGCCGCCGAGCCCGAGGGAGACGCCGTGCGGGACGACGGTGACCCCGCGCTCGCGCAGCCGCAGCAGCGATTCGGGGAGGTGCCCGGGGCAGATGTTCTCCGCCACGGCCTCGACCCATTCGATCCCCGGCATGCGCTCCACGGCGTCCGCGATCTCCGGCCGCCATCCGATTCCCGTACCCAGTCGCTCCATCGTCCCCGTCCCCTCCTCCGGCCGACTCTCCGCTCCACCTGGATCCGCTGTGTCGTCCCCTTCGACGGCTCGTTGTTTCCGGCGTGACGGGGGTATGGCCCCGGTGTCCGGCCTCGAATCCCCCCGCCCGGTCGTTCAGAGGAACATTTGAGGTTCCGGCCACCCGTGCCAGGAGGTACGCAACGCGGCAGCGGCCCGTTCAAACGGGCGGTCCGCTCACCCCCACTCCGGTGACCGCCCCAGCAACCGGAGCGTCTCCTCCAGTGGCCCGGCGCCCGGCGGCACGTCCAGCGTCGCGGCGAACGCGAACCCCGGACCCCGGCCCGCCGGATCGGCCGGGACGAACCGGGCCACGGCCAGGGCCGCCGTCAGGACCTCGTCGGGCAGCTCAAGACCGACCCCCAGCGTGGCGGCCACATCCCAGGCGTGCACCACGTAGTCGATGAAGTGGAAGCCGATCGCGAGCCGCCCGGGGAACGGCCCGCCCAGCTCGGGAAGCGTGAACTCCCGCTCCACGGCGTCCGGTTCGGCGAACGCCCCGAGGAGGTCCGTCGCGGCAGCCCGGTGCACCTTGGCCGGCTCGCGCAGGTCCGTCGGCTCCGTCCAGTACGCCGGATCGCCGCCCGCACCCCGCGCCGCGGCCGCGAACCCGTGGTGCTGCGCGGCCATGTGCGCCACCAGCCGCCGCAGCGTCCACCCGGCGCAGGGGCTGCCCCGCTCCCAGTCCCGGTCCTGCGCGAGTTCCACCACCCGCAGGGCCTCGTGCACGGCGATCCGGTCGAGTTCCACGACGTCCATCGATGCTCCTAGGTGGTCAGGTCCAGGGCGTAGGCCCACAGAGGGGCAAGAGTAAAAGTAAACGAACGATCGTGCTACTTGTTTTCGACAGCCGATACCGAGTGGCGAGCGATCAACCTTCCCTGGCCTCAGCCCACTTGGGGCACCGATGCGACGTCCACCGCCACCGCCCGCAGCCGCGCCGCGATCCCCACCCGCGCCCGTCGGTAGGCGACGTTCTCCCCGTGCAGCACGGACAGCGCGTTCGCCGACTCCATGAGGGCGATCAGCTCGAAGGCGAGCTGCGCGGCATCGGTGCCGGCGCGCAGCTCACCCGCGGCCCGCGCCTCCTCGATGCGGCCCTCCACATGGGCGCCCCAGTCCCGCTGGGCCCGGACCAGCGCATCGTGCACGGCCCCCTCCCGGGCGTCGAACTCGGCCATCACGCCGTAGAAGAAGCAGCCGCCGGGAAAGACCCGCCCCTCCGAGTACGCCAGCCACGCCTCGCACAGCCGCCACACCCGTCCGATCCCCGCCGGGGCCTTCGCGGCGGGCTCCACGACCTCCGCGACGAACACCCGCGAGGCCTCCCGCACCGTGGCCAGCTGCAGCTCCTGCTTGGAGCCGAACAGGGCGAACACCCCGCTCTTGCTGAGCCGCAGATCGGTCGCGAGCCGTCCCACCGACAGCGCCTCGAGACCCTCCACGGAGGCGATCTCGACGGTACGGCGCAGCACCGACTGCCGGGTGCGGTTGCCCCGTTCGACCCTGCCGTCGAGCCGCGTCACCGCAGCGCCGGATGGTCGGCGACGACCGTGCACGAGCCCGGGGCGATCTCGGTGAACCCGGCGTCCCGCACCAACGGCAGCCCACTGCCGACGAGTTCACGCCACCGGTCCCGTCCGGGGGTCCGCACGGCGACCGGGAACCCGGCGTCCCGCCAACCGGCCCGCTCCTCCTCCGACAGCTCCCACCAGGCGAGTTGAGCCCCGTGCCCGGCCTGAGCCATCGCCTTCCCGGCCGACATGTCGACGTCCGGGCTCATCCACAGCACGGGAACACCCGGATCAGCGTCCACCGGCGGCTCGGGGTCGTCGAGGTCGGTGCCGGACACCTGGAGCTTGGCCAACTCCTTGGGCCACCCGTCCAACGGCACCGGCGGAAACACCCGCACCTCCGCGGACTTCCCGGTGACCGTGATCCCGGGCAGCGCCTCGGCCTTGCGCCACTCACCCCCACGGGCCCGCCGCACGACCTTCCGGATCCGCGCGTCCTGCCAGTCCCGCATGGCTTGGGCCCACTCACCGTCCCCGAGGGACCGCTCGTCACTCAGCACGACCAGAACAGCGCGAGCGGCGGTCTCAAGAGCATCGGTACGGGCAGGGGGAGCGGCGCGCTCGATCCGTACCACCAACGGCAGCACGTACTGCGGCGCCTGATCACGGGCAGTGGCTGAGTGCTGGAAAGGACTATCGCCGGGCGGCGTCGCATCAAGGCTCACACCAGCCAACCCTAAGGGGCGCGGGGCTGGGTCGATTTGCGGCTACCGCCGCGTGGGCGCGACCAGCCACGAACAACCGTTGGCCGCCACACGACATCATGACCACCATGGAACGCGATCTACAGCTGGACAACGTGGGCCGCCGCTACGGCCTGCGCGGACCCTGGGTCTTACGAGGCATCCACCTCACCCTCACCCCCGGCACCCTCACCCGCATAGAAGGCCCGAACGGCACGGGCAAATCCACGCTCCTCCGCGTACTCGCCCGCCTCGACGCTCCCTCGGAGGGCCGCATCAAAGGCCGCCCCCGCACCGCCTACGTCCCCGAACGCTTCCCCTCGGCCCTCCCTTTCACCGCCCTCGGCTACCTGACGCACCTGGCCACGATCCACGGCCTCACCCGAGCCTCGGCGGAGCGGGCCGCAGCCGACACCCTGGAGAGATTCGGCGCCACCCCCTATGCCCGCACCCCCATGGCCCAGCTCTCCAAGGGCAGCAGCCAGAAGGTCGCCGTCGCCCAGGCTCTCCTCGCCGAACCGGAGCTGCTCGTCCTGGACGAGGCATGGACCGGCCTCGACGCGGACGCCCGGGCGGAACTGGAGCGCGCGGTCGCCGAGCGCACCGCGGCGGGCGGGGCGGTGGTGTTCGTCGACCACGACCCGGGCCGGCTGGCGGGGGTGCCCGACGCGACGTACGCCGTGCACGGGGGCGGCCTCCACCGTCGTACGGCACAAGCCACCGCACCCACCGGCCCACAGGTGACCGTCGTGGCCCAGGGCCCGGCCGGCGGCCGGCTGCCCGCGGACGCGCTCCGGACCGCCACCACCGCCGAGGAGACGGAACCGGGCACCTACCGGCTCGCCGTCCCCGCGTCCCACTCGGACGTCCTGCTCCGTACCCTGCTGGCGGCCCGACCGCCGTGGCACGTGGTGAGCGTGAGCCACGAGACACAGGAAGGCGGCCGATGACCGCTCTGCTCCGCTACCAGGCCGCCCTGCTCGTACGCTCCCAGCGCTGGCTGCCGCCGTTCATCCTGTACGTCGCGTTCCTGGGCATCGGTGTGCAGAGCGGCCAGCCGATCCTCGACTCGCTCGGCTACGCGGCCGCCGCGCTGCTGCCCGTCGCCGCCTGGCTGGTGCGGATCTGTGTGTCCAACGAGCCGCCCGCGGCCCGCGCCTGTGTGTCCGCGGCGGTCGGACCCGCGCGGGCGCACCTCGCCTCCCTGCTGGTGGCGCTCGCCACCGCGGCGGCGCTCGGCACGGTGGCGACTCTCGTCGTGACGCTGATCAGCGATCCGGTGAGCGCCGACCACCAGACGCCGGTGCCACGGCTGCCTGCCGGCGCGGCCGGGCTGATCGCCACCCTCGCCTGCGCCCTGCTCGGCACGGCCGTCGGCGCGCTCACCACGTGGCCGCTGCTGCGCTCACCGGGACGGGCGGTCCCCACGATGCTGCTCGCGGCCCTGCTGACGATGGTGACGACCGGTTCCCCGGCCCAGGCGGCGGTCCAGGGCCTGGTCACCGGCTCCCGCGAGGGCACGGTCCCACTGCCGCTGCTGCCCCTGGCCGCGGCTGCCCTGCTCACCGCGGGCGCGACCGCCGTGGCCTGCGTGCTGACGTCCCGGAGATCACCCTGAGCAGGCGGTCCGCTGGGCCTCCTGCCACTCGCACACCGGGCACATCGTGATCCCCTTGTACGACTCCGGGTACTCCGTCGGCTTGCGGCACAGCACGCACTCCGCGTACGGCGGGCCGTCGGCGACGGGTGGCTTCGGCACGTCTCTGATGGTGCAGTAGTCGTCGCTCATGCCTCCAGCGTAGGGCGCTCAGCGCCGTCCACCCGTGGCCCCGATCAGCTCGGACACCTTCACGAAGCGGTACCCCTTCGCCCGCAGCTCCGGCACGATCGTCCGTACGGCCCGCTCGGTCGTCGGGGCGGCGCTGCGGGTGCAGTGCATGACGACCACGGAACCGGGCCGGACCCCGTCCAGCACCTGCCGGGCCACCGCGTCCGCGTCCGTCGCGAAGGCGTCCCCGCTGACCACGTCCCACTGCACGGCGGTGACACCGGCCGGAGTGAGCGCTTTGAGGGCCTCGCGGTCGTAGCAGCCGCCGGGGAAACGGAAGTAGGGTCGCGCGTCCGGGACGCCCGCCTTCCGGAAGGCGGCGTACGCGTGCTCGACATCGGCCCGCATGCGGTCCCGCGAGACCGTCGGCAGCCCGTAGCAGTCGCCGGTGAAGGCGTAGTGGCTGTACGAGTGGTTCGCCACCTCGAAGAGCGGGTCCCGTCCGATCGACCGCGCCTGGGTCGGGTACTCCTCGGCCCACCGCCCCGTCATGAACACGGTGGCCGGCACCTTCAGCGCCCGCAGTGCCGCGATGAGCCGCGGATTGTCGAAGCGCTCGCCGGCCGCCGCCCGGGGCCCCTGGGCCGCGGTCATGTCGGCGTCGAAGGTGAGCGCGACCGTCCTGGCGTGCGCGCGGGGGCCGTTCTTGAAAACGGGGGTGAGCCCGGCGGGGCCCGGGGCGAGGGTCGGGGGCCGGGAGGACACGGCGGGGGCGGAGGGGGCCGGACGGGCGGCGCGGGGTGCCTCGGGGGCGGCGGTGCAGGCGGTGAGCGCGGCGCCGAGTGCGCAGGCGGCCGCCACTTGTCGTACTCGAATGATCACCGAATGAACATAACGGGATGAATCGGGCACATCTCGGATTGCGGCCGCTCACGCGCCGCTCGCCTGCTCCGGTCGTGCCTCGATCATGCGCCGGGAGGCGGGGCCCGCCTCCCGGCACGGGGGCCCTACCTGCGCCAGGGCCCCGTCACCGCGAACGTCGTCCCGGGCGTGTAGCAGTTGACGTACATCGTGTCGCCGTCGGGGGAGAAGGTGACCCCCGCGAACTCGCCCCATTCCGGCGCCTCGGGGGTCCCGATGTTCTGCGCGTTTCGGGCCATCGCGTACACCTCGCCCCGGCGCGTGACGCCGTACACGTGCTGTGCGCCGTTGCCGTCCTCGCAGACCATCAGGCCACCGCTGGGGGCGAGGCAGATGTTGTCGGGGGACTCGCCGGGCAGCTGGACGTCGGTGTCCGGGCCGAAGACGATCACCAGGGTCAGACGGTGCGATGACGGGTCGTAGCGCCAGATCTGGCCGAAGTGGTCCGCGGCCGAGCCCTCCGCGCTGTGGGCGAAGGACGACACGAAGTACACGCACCGGCCGCCCCAGTAGCAGCCCTCCAGCTTCTGGGCGTGCGTGATGCCCTTCGGGCCGAAGTCCTGGAGGCGGATGGGGGTCTGGGCGGCCAGCGGGTCCGGTACGTCGACCCACTCGACGCCCTCGAAGCACGCGCCCGTCTCCTGGATCGAGGACAGGTCCGGTACTCCGGGCACGCGCATCGCCTGGAGCTTTCCGCCCGCGCGCAGCGAACCCAGACCGCCCAGCGGCTTGTTCGGCAGGAAGCGGTAGAAGAGGCCGAACGGCTTGAGGAAGGCGTCCTCGGTCTCGTAGACGATGCCCCGCTGGGGGTCGACGGCGATCGCCTCGTGCTGGAAGCGGCCCATCGCGGTCAGCGGGACCGCTCCGGAGCGGCGCGGGTCGGCGCCGTCGACCTCGAAGATGAAGCCGTGGTCCTTGGTGTAGCCGTTGGTGCCGGCCTTGTCCTCGGTCTCCTCGCAGGTCAGCCAGGTGCCCCAAGGGGTGGGCCCGCCCGCGCAGTTGACGGCGGTGCCGGCGATGGCGACCCGCTCGGACAGGACGTTGTTGCGGCCGTCGAGCGTCAGGGCCGTACAGCCGCCCTTGCCCATCGGGTCGTAGGTGAGGCCCTCGATCGTCGGGACGGGGATCCTGCCGGTGACGCGGTTCTCGTGGTTGCGGACCAGGTGTACGAGGCGAGCACCGCCGTGTCTGCCGGCGAACGCGGCCATGCCGTCGTGGTTGGAGGGGACCTGGCCCTCACCGGAGCGGAGCTGGTCGCCCTCACGGGAGAGCACCTTGTAGCGGAAACCTTCCGGCAGATCGAGCAGGCCGTTCGGGTCGGGGACGAGCGGGCCGTAGCCGGTGTGGCCGAGGTTCTGCGCGGCGGCGGTGCCCGTGAAGAGCTCGGAGAGGGCGCCGGTGAAGGCGATTCCCGCCCCCAAGGCGCCGGAGCGGGCGAGCACCTGACGTCGTGTTGCGGACATGGAGCAGCAACCTTCCTGCTGGCGGACAGGATGTGACGCCGCTGTGTCTATCACCTGGCGCGGGCTCGGGGAACCACGCGCGTAGAGGTGTCACCGGTCGGTGGGGTGCTCCTGGGCCCTCTCCAGGAAGCGCAGCAGCTCCACCGGGAAGGGGAGGACCAGGGTGGAGTTCTTCTCGGCGGCCACCGCCACCACCGTCTGGAGCAACCGCAGCTGGAGCGCGGCCGGCTGCTCGGACATCTCCTTCGCGGCCTCGGCGAGCTTCTTCGACGCCTGGAGTTCGGCGTCCGCGTTGATGATCCGGGCGCGGCGCTCGCGGTCGGCCTCCGCCTGCCGGGCCATGGAGCGCTTCATCGCGTCCGGCAGCGACACGTCCTTGATCTCCACCCGGTCCACCTGCACGCCCCAGCCGACGGCCGGGCTGTCGATCATCAGCTCCAGGCCCTCGTTGAGCTTCTCGCGGTTGGAGAGCAGGTCGTCCAGTTCGCTCTTGCCGATGATCGAGCGCAGGGACGTCTGCGCCATCTGGGAGACGGCGAACTTGTAGTCCTCGACCTTCACGAGCGCGTTCGCCGCGTCGATCACCCGGAAGTAGACGACCGCGTCCACCCGCACCGTCACGTTGTCCCGGGTGATGCCTTCCTGGGCCGGGACCGGCAGCGTGACGATCTGCATGTTGACCTTGTGCATCCGGTCCACGAACGGGACCACCATCGTGAACCCGGGCGCCCGCACGCCGTCCGCCAGCCGCCCGAGCCGGAAGACCACCCCGCGCTCGTACTGCTTGACGACCCGCGCCCCGGCGGCGACATAGACCACGCCGGCGGAACCGGCTGCCGCGGCCACGGTCAGGAGCTCCTGGAGCATGACGACCCCCTCACTGAGAGGCCTGTTTGTCCGCTCCTGCAACGATATGCCTGGTGCCTGGTCCGAGGCTACGGACCAGGCACCAGGGGTGGATCGCGTGCTGCGTCCTACTGCGCGGTGACCCGCACCGGCTCCGTCTGCGCGGTGACCCGCACCGGCTCCGTGCCGACCGCGCTGTGCCGCTCGGCCCAGTTCTCCAGCGCCGTGCGGCAGGCGTGGTCCAGGTGGTGCAGACCGGACAGGTCCAGCTCCACCGGGCGGTCCTGCGGCAGGGACTCCAGGCTGTCGAGGATCTTCGGCAGCCGCAGGAAGGTCGCGTTGCCCGACAGATGCGCCTGGACGGGTCCGGCGCCCTTGTCCACGACCTCCAGCTTCAGGTGCGAGGCCTCCCAGGCGGTCTTGGCGACGGCCAGCGCGAGGCCGATGAGGACGCCCTCGAACATGCTGACCGCGACGATCGCCACGGCCGTGATCACCAGGATCAGCGCCTCACCGCGGTGCTCGCGCCACAGCGACACGATCTCCCGGACGGGGATCAGCTTGGCTCCGGAGTAGACCAGGATGCCCGCGAGCGCCGGGATCGGGATGTAGGCGAGGGCACCCGGCAGCAGCGCCGCGAACAGCAGCAGCCATACGCCGTGCATGACCCGGGACGCCTTGGTCTTCGCGCCCGCCTGGACGTTCGCCGCACTGCGCACGATCACCGCGGTCATCGGCAGCGCGCCGAGCACACCGCACAGCGCGTTGCCCGTGCCCTGCGCGACCAGTTCCTTGTCGTAGGCGGTGCGCGGCCCGTCGTGCAGCCGGTCCACCGCCGCCGCGCTGAACAGCGACTCGGCGGACGCGATCAGGGTGAACGCGACGATCGTGGCGAGCACACCGATGTTCGCGAGCTCACCGAAGGCGGTGAAGGACGGTGGCTGGATGGAGCCCAGCAGCCCTTGCACCTCGACGGTCGCCACCGGCATGGAGAACGCCAGAGCGGCGAGCGTGGCCAGACCGACCGCGGCGAGCGGGCCGGGCACGGTGCGCACCTTCGCCGGCATGCGCTTCCACAGCACGAGGACGGCGATGGTGCCGACGCCGAGTCCGAGCGAGGCCAGCGCCCCGGTGTTCCCGACGGTGTCCGCGAGCGCGCCGGGCAGCCCGGCTATCTTCCCGAGGCCCGAGGCGGGCGCCTCGGCGTCGGCCATCGCGTACAGCTGTCCGGCGATCAGCACGAGGCCGATGCCGGCGAGCATGCCCTCGACGACGGAGACCGAGATGGCCCGGAACCAGCGGCCCAGCTTCAGGGTGCCCATGAGGATCTGGAGCACGCCCGTGGCCAGCACGATCACGCCGAGCACGGGCAGCCCGAACTCCTGGACCGCCTCGAAGACCAGCACGGTCATACCCGCCGCCGGTCCGGAGACCTGGAGGCTGCTGCCGCGCATGAGACCGGTGACGATGCCGCCCACGATGCCGGTGACAAGTCCGACCTCGGCCGGCACGCCGGAGGCGACGGCGACGCCCACGCACAGCGGGAGCGCGACCAGGAAGACGACCAGGGAGGCGGCGAAGTCCTGCCGCAGGTGAGGGTATTTGGTCATCATCGCGATCACAGCGCTTCGAACGTGTCGGTGTCCGCGCGGTGTTCCCGCACGGCGCCGGTGTGGACCTCGTAGTACCAGGCGCGGAGCGTGAGTTGACGGTCAGTCAACTTCTTTTCGATGAACGGGTAGGAGCGCAGCCGCAGCAGCTGCGTCAGGACGTGGCTCTGCACGCCCTCGGCGACGCACGGATCCTCGGGCGCTCCCGAGGGGCGCGGCGCGGCGTGCGCGAGCCAGTCGCGCACGGCGGGTACGGCGGTCAGGTCGTCGTCGCGCACCATGGCACCGACGGCGCCGCAGTGCGAGTGGCCGCAGACCACGATGTCGCTGACGCCGAGCACTTCTACGGCGTACTCGATGGTGGCCGCCTCGCTGGTGGGGTGCTCGGAGGTGTACGGCGGGACGATGTTGCCGGCGGTGCGCAGCTCGAAGAGCTCGCCGGGGCCTGCGCCCGTGATCAGGGCCGGGACGACCCTGGAGTCGGAGCAGGTGATGAACAGGACCTGAGGGGACTGGCCTTCTGCGAGTCTGGCGAACTCCTCAGGGCGCTGTCCGAACAGACGGGCGTTGTCGATGAGGGGCTGCATGTGGTGACTCCTCCTGGCGCGCCTGCAACGGCGCGTCGGACGTACATGACAGGTGGGGGGGTACTGCCGTTATCTGTGAGGCAGAGCTCTGGTCGAAGCCTCACTGGCTGTGTGCGCGGTCGCGAACGGTGCCGTGATAGCGAAGAGGGTGAGCGGGAGTGGACTCACGGCAGGGGTGGAGATCCCGATCCGTATCGGTTTGTCCCGCAACATGCGTCCCCCTCCCGGTAATTCACGGCTCACGTGCTTGCCAAGACATGGTCAATGCCTGGTCAAGAAACACGTTAACCCTGCAAAGTTGTTTGCAGGGTTAACTTAACGTTTCGAGCTGAAGAGAGCCTGAAAAGCGTAGGTCCGGTGGCGGGAACCAGCCCTTGACCTGCGAGAGTTCACCGTTTAGGCGGGCGTGACGAGCCCTTTGCCGTCGCGGGCCAGTGCGGTGAGCCGGGAGATGGCCCGGAAGTACTTCTTGCGGTACCCGCCGTTGAGCATCTCCTCGCTGAACAGCTGATCGAACGGCTGTCCGGATGCGAGGACCGGAACCTCACGGTCGTACAGCCGGTCCGCGAGGACGACGAGCCGCAGCGCGGTGGACTGGTCCGGAATCGGCTGTACGTCGGTGAGGCAGACCGCCTTCAGCCCATCGGTCAGCGCTCCGTACCGGCTGGGGTGGACGCGGGCGAGGTGCTCGAGGAGTTGCGGGAAGCCGTCGAGCGAGGAGCCCTCGGTGGCGTACGCCGCCTTGGTGACCTGTTCCTCGGAGTACGGGGCCGGTGCCGCGGGCAGACCGCGGTGGCGGTAGTCCTCGCCGTCGATGCGCAGTGGCCGGAAGTGGGCGCTGAGCCCCTGGATCTCGCGCAGGAAGTCGGCCGCGGCGAAGCGGCCCTCGCCGAGCTTGCCGGGGAGGGTGTTGGAGGTGGCGGCGAGGGCGACACCGGCGTCGACGAGCTTGCCGAGCAGGGTGGAGACGAGGACGGTGTCGCCCGGGTCGTCGAGCTCGAACTCGTCGATGCACAGGAGACGGTGGCCGGAGAGCGTCTGGACCGTCTTCTGGAAGCCCAGGGCGCCCACGAGGTTGGTCAGCTCGACGAAGGTGCCGAACGCCTTGAGCGAGGGCTCCGCCGGGGTGGCGTGCCAGAGGGAGGCGAGCAGATGGGTCTTGCCGACGCCGTAGCCGCCGTCGAGGTAGACGCCGCGGGGGCCGGCCGGCACCTTGGGCGCCTTGGCCTTCCCGAACCCGAAGAGCCCGCGTTTCCCGCCGCCGACGGCATGCGCCCCGCCGAGTCCGCCGGCGAAGCCTTCCAGCACCCGGACGGCCTCGAACTGGCTGGGCTGGTTCGGGTCCGGGATGTACGTGCCGAACCGCACCGAGTCGAACCGCGGCGGCGGCACCATCTCGGCGACGAGCCGGTCCGCGGGGACATGCGGCTCACGGGAACACAGGGACATCGGAGCCGCGTCTGCTATCGGGCTGATCCCGGAGGCGGCGGTGGAGGACGACACGGTTCCCCATGCTAAGCGCCGTGCCACACTGCACGACATGCGACGCCTGTTCCCTGTGACCGACCAGACAGCGACGAGGGCCTCCGGCGGTGGGCCCGGGGACGTGGGGGCGGGGGGTGCGGTCGAGAGCTCCGGGAGTGGTGGAGCCGGTGGGACTGTCGGGACCGACGATGCTGTGACGGAAGGCTCCGGTGGGGTACCCGGGGCGGACGGGTCCGGTGCTGTCGGAGAGGGGGGCGAAGCGGTGCGTGCTCTGGGTGGGACCGGCGCCGATCTCGTCGACCGGGAATGGAGCCTCGACGAACTGGCCGAGGCCTACGCCTATCCCGAGACCATGACCGGCGGGGCGCCGGTGGCCTGGTTGCGGGCGAACATGGTGTCGACGCTCGACGGTGCCGCTCAGCACGACGGGAAGTCGCAGCCCATCTCCACCGCGGCCGACATGCGGATCTTCGGGACGCTCAGGGGGCTGGCGGACGTGGTCGTCGTCGGCGCGGAAACGGTACGCCAGGAGGGTTACCGGCCCGCACGCGCGCGTGCGGAGTTCGCCGAGCGCCGGGAGGCGGCCGGGCAGGGACCCGCGCCGGTGATCGCGGTGGTCAGCGCCAGTCTGGAGCTGGACTTCTCCCTTCCGCTGTTCACCTCCCCCCTCGTCCCCACCCTGATCCTGACCGGCGCGGCGGCCGCACCCGATCGGGTCGCCACCGCGGAGAAGGCGGGCGCCCGGGTCGTGATCGCCGGTGACGGCGTCGGCGTGGAGCCCGCCCGTGCCGTACGGGCTCTCGCGGACCTCGGATTCACCCGGCTGCTGACCGAGGGCGGCCCGCGGCTGCTCGGTCAGTTCGTGGCCGCCGGCGTGCTCGACGAACTCTGTCTGACCGTCGCCCCGATGCTCACCGCCGGTGCTGCCCAGCGCATCGCCGGGGGACCGTCCGTCGCGGTTCCGCATCGGTTCGCGCTGGTGTCCCTCCTGGAGGAGGAGGGGTTTCTCTTCGGCCGCTACCAGCGCACTTGAAATTCGTTCAGCGGTAGTGCCGGTCCCGAAATCGGCGGAATCTACCGTTCCGTTTAGCTTCCGACAGGCACACTGAATCTCGCAGCCCCGTGAGATCACGGGGCAGGACGGTTTCCGCAGAAGGGGCGCTCGGTGTTCACAAGCGTACTGATGATCGAAAAGGCCCTGACGTCCGCCGACGTGGAGTTCGTCACCACCTTGCACGGCGACGAGCAGGTCTCCTTCCACGTACTGCTCCAGCCGCGCGGCGACCAGGCGGACCGCCTGCTGCGGGCCATCGACGACGTCGCACTCGGCGAACTGGACGAGGCGGCGAAGGAACATGAGGTACCCGAGGGCGATGCCGCGAGGCCCTTCGGGGAGCGGGCGCTGGAGGTGTCCCTGCAGGCGCTGCGGGGCTCCGGGAACGCGGCGGAGGGGCGGTTGATCGAAGATCATCCGCTGGATGCGCTGAAGGGGCTCGTGGTGGAGGTCGGGGCGGACGAGGTGATCGTGCTGACCGATCCGCATTACGTGGAGGAGTTCTTCCACCGGGACTGGGCCTCTCGGGCTCGGCACAAGGTGGGGGTGCCGGTGTTGAAGCTGTTCTCGCACAGCAAGGCCTAGTCGCCATCGGGGTGCCTGGGTGATTGCCGCTGCGAATGGTGTGTGGCTGGTCGCGCCCACGCGGCGGTAGCCGCAAATCGATACAGCCCCGCGCCCCTGGGTGGGGCCAGTCGCCGCACGCAATAGGCTGGGGGCGCGTTCCTTCCGAGGACGCCTCACCGTCGTACCGCATCTTGGGAGACATACGCATGGCACCCGGCACCCTTCCCACCGCCATGGACCGACCGCACTTCATCGGCATCGGCGGCGCCGGGATGTCGGGGATCGCGAAGATCCTCGCGCAGCGTGGGGCGAAGGTGGCGGGCAGCGATGCCAAGGAGTCGGCGACCGCCGAGGCGCTGCGGGCGCTGGGCGTCACCGTGCACATCGGGCACGCGGCGGAGCACCTCGCGGACGACGCGAGCTGTGTGGTCGTGTCGTCCGCGATCCGCCAGGACAACCCGGAGCTGGCCCGCGCGGCCGAGCTGGGCATCCCGGTGGTGCACCGTTCCGACGCGCTGGCCGCCCTGATGGAGGGCCTGCGCCCGATCGCGGTGGCGGGCACCCACGGCAAGACCACGACCACCTCGATGCTGGCGGTCTCCCTGTCGGAGCTCGGCCTGCGGCCCTCGTACGCGATCGGCGGTGACCTGGACGCCCCCGGCTCCAACGCGCTGCACGGCGACGGCGAGATCTTCGTCGCCGAGGCGGACGAATCGGACCGCAGCTTCCACAAGTACGCGCCCGAGGTCGCGATCGTCCTCAATGTCGAGCTCGACCACCACGCGAACTACGCGTCCATGGACGAGATCTACGAGTCCTTCGAGACGTTCACCGGAAAGATCGTCCCCGGCGGCACGCTGGTGATCTCCTCCGACCACGAGGGCGCGCGCGAGCTGACGCGACGGGTGGCTCCTTCGGTGCGGACGGTGACGTACGGAGAGGCGGAGGACGCCGACGTACGGGTGCTGTCGGTGGTGGCCCAGGGTCTGAAGAGCGAGGTCACGGTCGAGCTGGACGGCACGCCGCTCACCTTCACCGTCTCCGTCCCCGGCCGCCACTACGCGCACAACGCGGTCGCCGCCCTCGCGGCGGGCGTCGCGCTCGGCATCCCCGCGACGGACCTCGCCCCCGCCCTGGCCGCGTACACGGGCGTGAAGCGGCGCCTCCAGCTCAAGGGCGAGGTGGCCGGTGTCCAGGTCATCGACTCCTACGCCCACCACCCGACCGAGATGACGGCCGACCTGGAGGCGATGCGCGGGGCCGCCGGCGACGCCCGCATCCTGGTGGTCTTCCAGCCCCACCTCTTCTCCCGCACCCAGGAGCTGGGCAAGGAGATGGGCCAGTCGCTGTCCCTCGCGGACGCCTCGCTGGTGCTGGACATCTACCCGGCCCGCGAGGACCCGATCCCCGGCGTCACCAGCGACCTGATCATCGACGCGGCGCGCGCCGCGGGCGCGGACGTGACACCGGTCCACGACAAGGCGGACGTCCCCGCGGTGGTCGCGGGAATGGCGAAGCCCGGCGATCTCGTTCTCACCATGGGCGCGGGCGACGTCACGGACCTCGGCCCGCGCATCCTGGACCGTCTCGCGTAGTGGATAGGGGCTGAGCAACATGTCGTACGACGTCGAAAAGCCGGACGAGCAGTGGCGTGCGGAGCTGAACCCGGCCGAGTACGCCGTGCTGCGCCAGGCCGCCACGGAGCCCGCGTTCACCGGTGAGTACACCGACACCAAGACGACGGGCGTCTACTCCTGCCGCGCCTGCGGCGCCGAACTCTTCACCTCCACCACGAAGTTCGAGTCCCACTGCGGCTGGCCCTCCTTCTACGACCCTAAGGACACCGACGCCGTGGAGCTGGTGTCAGACCGGTCGCACGGGATGGTGCGGACCGAGGTGCGGTGTGCTCGGTGCGGGTCGCATCTTGGGCATGTGTTCGAGGGGGAGGGGTATGCCACCCCGACGGATCAGCGGTACTGCATCAACAGCATCTCGTTGCGGTTGACGCCGGACGAGGGCTGATCCGACCGGTCCACCGGGTCGCGCAGGGTGTCGGCGGCGCTCGCCACGGTGGCCGCGGGGCGTGGCCGACCGATGGGCTCGTACGCATCGGAGGGCGCCCGTGGTGTGCCCGTCGGTGTTGCGCTCTCCACCCGCAGCAGCGAGCCGTCGTCGAGTTCGACCGTGGGTGGCGGGTACGTCGTCGGGCGCACGGTCTCTGCGCATGGCCCCCTGAACGAGCCTGATTCGGGGCGTAGTTGCCGAAGCGGATGTGTTCACACGGTCGGGACTCTGGTAGGGCGGGACTGCGAAGGTGCCCAGGTTCACGATCGGGGGAGGGCGCGATGACCGCTTTCGTACGGCCACTGATTCTGGTGCGAGGGTTCGGCGGGCCGGATGTCGGTGGCGTTCGGCGCAACGCCTACCAGGGCTTCAACGAAGGGACCGTGTATCCCAGCCGTCGCGGGGAGAACTTCATCTACGAGGGCTTCGTGCTGCGGGCGTTGAAGTACCTGGAGCATCCCTACCGGGACGCCACCAACGTCGTCGGCTACTACACCCGCCCGCTGCCCGTACCGCCGGGCGCGGGGGACTGGGACGACGATCTCCTGTCCGGGAGCGTGGTCCTCGATCCGGGCATGGCGGACCGTGTGCTGCGCGACGGTGTGGACGGGACGCTGTGGATCTACCGCTACTACGACCTCGAACCGAGGACGATCGAGGGGTACGGGGCGGGTCTGATACGCCTGATCGACATCATTCGGCGCGCCGCCCTCCGCAACGGCGGTGGCGGGGAACCGTTCCCGGGCGTCGACATCGTGGCGCACAGCATGGGAGGGCTCGTCGTACGGGCCGCGCTCCGGCAGTTGAGCGACGCCCCCGCGGGGGAGCCGGGCCCGGGGGAACTGGTTCACCGGATCGTGACGCTCGGTACCCCGCACCGGGGCATCGCCTTCCAGGTGCTGCCGCGCGCACTCGTGGAGCACGTGCCGGGGGTCACCGAGGCGGCGGACGAACTCGCGGCGTTCGATCCGGGGAGCACGGAGTTCAGGCGCTGGAACGACTGGTTCCCCGTCGAGCGCGTCCTGACCGTGGTGGGGACGGACCACCGCAGTTTCGGGGTCGCGATCGCCTCGGTGGCGAACCGGATCGTGAGTCTGACCGATGAAGGCAGCCTGGTCCACAACCGCAGTGACGGACTGGTGAAGCAGGCGTCGGCCCAACTGCCGGGCGCGCCGAGGACGTTCGTGCACAAGTGCCACGGCGGGCCGGACTCCCTCATCACCTCGCGTGAGGCGTTCGAGATCGCCATGAGGTTCTTCCACGGCACCCACCACGTGCGGCTGCACCTCGAAGCGGCGGAAGTGCTGCGCGGCAAGGACTTCTTCGGGCGCAGCGAGTTCTACTTCGGGGTCTCGGTGAAACCGAGGGGGGTCGACTTCGATCTGTTCCATCAGAGTCCCGAGGCGGAGAACTGCTACGGCCCGTTCCGCTCGGACCGCCTCACCGATGGACCGCCCCCTCTGGAAGAGGAGCTGAACGAGCCGCTGTCGGCCGCGGGAGACCGGACCACCGGCTGGGCCGGGCCCGGCCGCCTGATCTGGGAGGGCTGGGTCGACCGGACCGTACGGCCCGCGACCCCGGACGGGGCACCGGGCCTGGTGTTCCGCCTCGACGTGTACCTCGGTGAACGGGACTCGTTCGGGATCGGCTTCTCGGACAACGTGGTCTTCCGCAAGCAGTACTACCTTCAACTGCTGACGGACGACGGCGACGAGCCCGCGCTGTATCTGCACACAGGCGAAGGACGCCTCACGGACACCCGGGAGGAGTTGGAGGCCGCCACCCGCGTCGAATCGGCGGGCGTGGTCCGGGCCGCGGGATCGGGGCGGGACCGGGCGTGGCGCTTCCCCATCAAGGGCACCGGCTTCGACGCCACCCTGGCGGTGTCGTTCACGGTGGAGCCCGAGCCCGCGAAGGACTAGGGGAGGACCAGGGAGACCAGAGAGACCAGGGAGACACGGAGACACGGGAGACCGGGGATCGTCAGTCGCTGAAGCCCAGCCCGCGCAACGCGTCGTCGATGCGCGCCCGGTGGTTCGCCTCCCAGGTGTCCAGGGATTCCTCCGCCTCCTGGGCGAGCTTCGCCCGCGCCGCCGTGAGGATCTCCTCCCGGCGGGCCGCGGGTGTGACGACGATGCCCTCCTCGTCGGCGACCACGATGTCGCCGGGGTGGATCAGGACGCCGCCGACGTGGACCGGTTCGCCGAGGGTGCCGAGTTTCTTCTTCGTGCCTGGGATCGGGACGACTCCGCGGGCGAAGACCGGGAAGGCGGCCTCGCGGACCTCGGCGAGGTCGCGGATGAGGCCGTCGAGCACGAAGGCGGCGATGCCCCGGCGCCGGGCCACGGCACAGACGTTGCCGCCGGCCAGCGCGTAGTCCAGGTCGCCCGACTCGACGGCGACCACCGAACCGGGCTCGGCGCGATGGATGGCGGCGTGCAGCATCAGGTTGTCGCCGGGCTCGCAGCGCACCGTGTACGCGGGGCCCGCGACGCGCGGCGCGTCCCACAGCGGGCGGATGCCGCTGTCCATGACCTGGGCACGGCCCAGCAGGTCGGCGAGGGTGGTGGGGGCAATGTCCTGGAAGGCGTCGGTGCCTGCGGTGTCCATGGCTCCATTCGACCCGGATTCCGTCGTGGCGCTCAAGATCGAGCGGGGCAAAGAGCTCTTCCGAAACTTGCCCGGCCTTGCCTGGCGCAACCTCGCGGTGGCCACCGTCGGGTCACGCTCGCCGACCGCTACGGGGGCGCGGGCGATGTTTCTCCTGTTCAGCGCCACTGACAATGTGTGGTGAATCAAACTATCCATCACGATGTTGACTTCCGGCTGAGCCAGCCAGAAGAATCCGGATGTGACCCCTTCAGCGCACCCGGCCGCCGGCCCCGTCCTCCCGTCCGACCTGGACGAGGCGGCGCACCGCTGTCTCGTCGCCGGGTTCGACGGCACGACCACGTTCCCCGACACCCTGAAACGGCTGGTCGACCGGGGGCTGGGCGGGGTCATCCTGTTCACCCGCAACGTGCGGGACGCGGAGCAGGTCCGCGAGCTCACCGACGCGCTGCGGGCGATCCGGCCGGATCTGCTGGTGGCCATCGACAACGAGGGCGGCGGCATCGGGCACCTGGTGGGCGCGGGCGCTCCCGAGGTGCCCGGCTCCTACGCCCTCGGTGTCGCCGACGACCCCAACCTCACCGCACGCTGCGCCGACGCACTCGCCGGGCATCTGGCCACCCTCGGCATCAGCGTCTCGTACGCCCCCGTCGCCGACCTCCAGCACCTGCCGAGCAACCCGATCGTGCGCACCCGCTCCTTCGGCGCCGACCCCGAGGTGGCCGCCCGCCACCTGCGGGCCTGGATCGCCGCCACCGAGGCACGCTCCATCGCCTCCTGCGCCAAGCACTTCCCGGGCCACGGCGGTACCGACACCGACAGCCACCACGGCATCGCGGTCGACCCACGGCCGTACGACGCGCTCCGCGCCGACCTGGAACCGTTCCGTGCCGCCGTCGCCGCGGGGGTGCCGATGCTGATGAGCGCGCACGTCGTCTTCCCGGCGCTGGACGCCAACCGGCCCGCCACCCTCAGCCGCCGCATCCTCGGCGACCTGCTCCGCCACGACCTCGGCTTCGACGGCGTCCTGGTCAGCGACGCCCTGGAGATGAAGGCGATAGCCGACGAGTACGGGGAGGCGGCCGGGGCGCGTATCGCCCTCGCCGCCGGAGCCGACCAGGTCATCGTCGCCGTACCGGACCTGGAGGTCACGCTCGCCTGCCGGGACGAGGTCCTCGACGCGCTGGGCTCCGGAGTGCTGCCGGAGGAGCGGGTGTGGGAGGCCGCGGAACGGGTGCGGCGGCTCGCCGAGCGGTACGCGACGCCGACCGAGAGGGTCGCCGCGTGGGACACCGATGCCGGACTGGAGGCGGCACGCCGGGCCGTGCGCGGCCAGGGAGCGCCGGCCGCGGTGCGCGGCGCCCATGTCGTCGACCTGTTCCCGCACCCGCACCCCGCTCTCAACTGGGGCGGCGAGGACCTGCTCACCGAGGTCCGTGCCCTCGACCCCACGGCCGTGGGCACGGCGGTCGCCGGTGAACCGGAGGATCCGGCCGCCCTGGCCGACGGGATACTCACCCGCGAACGGCCCCTCGTCGTCGCCACCTGCGACGCCGGGCTCCACCCCTGGCAGGTCCGGCTGCGCGACGCCCTCCTGGCCCGGCGGCCCGACGCGGTACGGGTGGACACCGGGCTGCCGGAGGGCGGTGCGCTGTGCTCCTACGGGCGGGGGCGGGTGAACCTGCGGGCGGTGGCGGAGGTGCTCACCGGAAGCTGATCAGGACGGCCGTCCGACCTCCTCGGAACCTGATCTCGGAACCTGATCAGGAAAGTCGTACGACTTCCTTGATCCCGCGCGCGGCCAAGTACCCCTCGTCCTCGGCCCGTTCGGCCAGGACGACCGCCGGGCGCGCCCCTTCCGTGCGCCACCGCATCCACTCCTCGAAGTACTCCCCGCCCGGGCCCGACACGGACCGGGTGCCCGGCGTGCAGTCCAACACCAGGGCGGTGTCGCGGGGTCGGGGCGCGTGCGGCTCGGTGATCGCCTCCGCCAGCGCCTCGGCGATCGGCTTGGGGCGGCCGGCCGAGTCGAACAGGCCGAGGGTGTACTCGAGTTCGGGGAAGTCGGCGAGGGAGCGGTCCACGTCGTGGGAGCACCACCAGGTCACGCCCCACAGTCCCTCGCAGTCGGCGGAGTTGCGGACCGTCGCGCGGGCGAACTCCGGGGCGTCGGCGGCCGGGATGTGCGGTTCGGGCGCGCCCGTCTCCTGGACCCACACCGGGCGTGCCGGGTCCTCGGCGTAGGCCTTCGCCAACTCGGTTCCGTACTCGGCGAGATGGCGCACCTGCGGGGAGCGGGGGCCGTAGCGGCGGGCGCAGTCGCCGGAGAACACCCAGGGGTGGACCGTGGTCAGATCGCCCTTGCGGGCCGAGGCCTCGGGGGTGAAGGGGTGGTCGTCGCCGTACCAGGCGGCGTCGTACGCGGAGTGGGTGACCATGCCCCGCTCGCCGAGTCCGTCGCGGGCGGCGGCCAGGAGGGTGTCGAGGTAGTGGTCCACCTCGGCGGGGGTCACCGGGTTGTGCTCGACCAGGTTGTTGAGCTCGTTGCCGAGTTGGAGACCGAGCAGATGGGGGCGGCCGGCCAGGGCGCGGCCGAGGGTGCGGAGCAGCTCCGCCTGGGCCTCGATGGCGTCCGGGTCGGTGAAGACGTTGCGGTGGTGCCAGCTGCGGGTCCACTCCGGGTAGAAGTCGAAGCTCGACAGATGGCCCTGTACGCCGTCGACCAGGACGTCCAGGCCGGCCTCGCCCGCCAGGTCGACGAGTCGCACCAGCTGGTCGACGGCGGTGGTGCGGACGAGGGTCCGGTTGGGCTGGAGCAGTGGCCAGAGGTGGAAGACACGGACGTGGTCGAGCCCCAGGCCGGCTATCTGCTCCAGGTCCTCGCGGGCGTGCGCCGGGTCGAAGTCCTGCCAGGCGTGGAACCAGCCGCGGCGGGGCGTGTAGTTGACGCCGAAGCGGGGCTTACGGATGGGATCCTCCTCGGGTTCGGTGCACGTCGGCTCTTGTTCTGCGCGAATGTATCAACCACCATAGTCAGTGATGGGCAATGATTTGAACCAGAACTTGGCAGACTCGGGCGACGCGCGGCACGACCTCGTCGTCGGACTCGACGCGGGCGGCACCCGCACCCGGGCGATGTGCGCGTCCGCCGCGGACGGCCGGCTGCTGGGCGAGGGCTCGGGAGGTCCGGGCAACGCCCTGACCGTCCCGGAGCCGCAGCTCACCGACCATCTGGCCGAGGCGATCGCCGCGGCGGTGCCGGGGCCGGCGCGGGGCCGGGTCGTCGCCGTGGCCGGTGGGTTCGCGGGCGCGACGGGGACATCGGCGGACGACCCCGGGTACGTCCACGCCCGGTCCGCGCTGACCGGGGCCCTGCGACGGCTCGGCATCCCGCCCGGGCCGGTCGCCCTGTGCAGCGACATCGAGGCCGCCTTCGCGTCCGCACCCGGCACCCCGGCCGACGGCCTCGCCCTGGTCGCCGGCACCGGCGCCGTCGCCATGCGTATCGCCGACCGCCGGGCCACGACGACGGTGGACGGCGACGGCTGGCTGCTGGGTGACGACGGCAGCGGGTTCTGGATCGGGCGGAGCGCGGTGCGGGCGGCGTTGCGGATGGCGGACGGGCGGGGGCCGGGAACGGAGCTGGCGGTGCTGGTGGGGAGGGCTTTCGGGGTGCCGGACGAGGTGCTGCCGGGTGGTGGGAGCGTGGTGCCGAGTGGTGGCGTGGTGCTGGGCGGGAGTGGGGCGCCGGGTGACGGGGGGCTGCTCGGCGGTGGCGCGGTGCCGGGCGGTGGCGTGACCCCGGACGGGCTCGGTGAGCCCGCGGGGCCGGGTGGCACCGGGACGTCGCGTGGCGGGGGCGGCCCCTCGGGGGGCGGCGGAGTGGTCTCGTACGACGCCGGCGGCCCCGCCGTACCGGACTGGCCGCTCGCCCGTCGCGAGGCCTACCGCGCGCACCTCCTCCCCGCCGTCATGACCGGCCCCCCGATCCGGCTTGCCCGCCTGGCCCCGCTGGTCGTCGAGGCGGCCCGGGAGAAGGATGCGGTGGCGATGGGCATCCTCGACGAGGCCGCCGACCAACTGGCGGAGGCCGTAAGGGCATTGGCACCCCGCCCGGGCGAACCGCTCGTCGCCACCGGCGGTCTGCTCGGCCCGGACGGCCCCCTCACCGAACCCCTGACCATCCGCCTGCACGCCCTCGGCCTGACCCTCGACCGGGTGGCCGACGGCTGCCGGGGTGCCGTGGCCCTGGCCCGGCTCGCACACGGGGGCGGTGGGCGATGAGCCGGCCGCAGCCCCCTGGTGCCCTCGCCCGCTCGGCGCACGGCGGAGGCAGTCGATGAGCGAGCCCCTCTACCGCGACCCCACTGCCCCCCTCGACGCCCGCGTCCATGACCTCCTCGCCCGGATGACCCTCCCCGAGAAGGTCGGACAGCTCAATCAGCGCATGTACGGCTGGGACGCCTATCGCCGTACCGCCGACGGGAGTTACGCACTCACCGACGCCCTGTACGCCGAGACCGAGCGGTTCGGCGGGCTCGGCGCGCTCTACGGGCTCCAGCGTGCCGACGCCTGGTCCGGCGTGGACCACGGGAACGGGCCCGGCGCCGAGGATGCCGCGGCCCTTGCCGAACTGGTGCAGCGGCATGTCGTCGAGCGCAGCCGGCTCGGTATCCCCGCTCTGTTCGTCGAGGAGGTGCCGCACGGGCTCATGGCCCTCGACGGCACGGTCCTGCCCGTCAACCTGGCCGTCGGCGGCACCTGGGACCCGGAGCTGTACGAGCGGGCCGCCGCGCATGCCGCAGCCGAACTGCGGGCCCGCGGTGGTCATGTGGCCCTCGTCTCGGCCCTCGACATCGCCCGCGATCCCCGCTGGGGCCGAACCGAGGAGTGCTTCGGCGAGGACCCCCACCTCGCGGCGAGGCTCACCGAGGCTCTCGTGCGGGGCATGCAGGGCACCGGGCACGAGTACTTCGCCGCCGACAAGGCCCCCGTCGTCCTCAAGCACTTCGCCGGACAGGGCGCCACCGTCGGCGGCCGCAACTCCGCGGAGTCCGAACTCGGCCTGCGGGAACTGCACGAGATCCACCTCCCCGCCGCCCGTGCCGGAGTCCGGGCCGGAGCGGCCGCGGTCATGGCCGCGTACAACGAGGTCGACGGCATGCCGTGCTCGGGGAATCGCGCTCTGCTGACCGAACTCCTCCGGGACGACTGGGAGTTCGACGGACTGGTCATGGCGGACGGCCTCGCCGTCGACCGACTCGCCCGCATCACCGGAGACAAGGTCTCCGCGGGCGCCCTCGCCCTCAACTCCGGTGTCGATCTGAGCCTCTGGGACGAGGGCTTCACGCATCTGGAGGAGGCGGTCGAGCGGGGGCTGGTCGAGGAGTCGGTGCTCGACGCCGCCGTCGCCCGCGTCCTGCGGCTCAAGTTCCGGCTGGGACTGTTCGACGGACAGCGCGCCACGCCCCCTCCGCCGACCGGAGGCGGGGAGCTCAGCAAGGAGCTCGCCCGGGCCGCCGTCACACTCCTCGACAACAAGGGACTGCTGCCGATCCCGGCCACCGTCTCCCGTATCGCCGTGATCGGGCCCCAATCCGCCACCACCGCCCATCAGTCGGGCGACTACACCGCCCCGCAGCGCCCCGGCACCGGCAGCAGCGTCCTCGACGGGCTCCGCCGGCTCGCCCCGCCCGGCGTGGACATCCGCCACGCCCACGGCTGCGCCCTCACCGGCGACGACCTCTCCGGCATCCCCGACGCCGTCGCCGCGGCCGCCGCCTCCGATGTGGCCGTGCTGGTGCTGGGCGGCAGCAGCGCACGCACCCCCGACACCGAGTTCGACGCCAACGGGGCCGCGCTCAAGGCGGTTTCGGAGATGACCTGCGGCGAGGGCGTCGACCTGGCCGATCTACGGCTGGGCCCCGCCCAGTACCGGCTGCTGGACGCGGTCGTCGCCACGGGCACGCCCACGGCGGTCGTTCTGATCCAGGGCCGCCCGCATGTCGTCCCGCACACGGCCGGTGCGCTGCTCACGGCCTGGTACCCGGGCCCATGGGGCGGCGAGGCGATCGCCGAGGTGCTGCTCGGACTCGCGGAGCCCACCGGCAGGCTCCCCGTCTCCGTCCCGCGCTCGGCCGCCCAGCTCCCCGTCTACTACAACCGCAAGGACACCGAGTACGGCGGCTACGTCGACGAGAGCGCGGAGCCGCACCACTCCTTCGGGCACGGACTGTCGTACACGAGCTTCGCGTACGGCACGCCCCGGATCACCGACGGAGCTGTGATGGTCGACGTCACCAACACGGGGGAGCGGTACGGGCGTTCGGTCGTGCAGGTCTATCTCCGGCGCCTGATCACGTCCACCTGGCCGCGCACCCTCGAACTGTGCGCGTTCCAGGGGGTCGGCCTGGAGCCGGGCGAGCGCCGTACGGTCGTTCTCCCGCTGTCGACGGGGGAAGCCCGGACCGACTCCGCCGAGATCCGTGTCGCGGAGTCGGCCCGGGCGGCTTTGCGTGCCGTGCCGATCGTGCTGGACATGCGGGGCGTCAGAGCTTGACGGCCCCGGACGAGACGCCCTTGTAGAACCACCGCTGGGTGATCACGAACAGCACCAGCACCGGGATCACCGAGATGACGGACCCGGCCATCACCATCCGCTGGTCGTAGCCGAACGACGAGCTCTGCAGACGCGAAAGGCCCAGCGTCAGCGTCATGTTGCTCTCCGAGCGCAGCACGATCAGTGGCCACAGGAAGTCGTCCCAGGCGCTGATGAAGGTGTTGATGACCACCACCAGGATCGCGCCCCACGCGGACGGCAGGTACAGGTACCGGAAGCGCTGCCACTCGTTCGCGCCGTCGAGCATCGCCGAGTCCTCGATCTCGCGCGGGACGGCGAGGAACGCGGCGCGCATCAGCAGGACGTTGATGGCGCCGACGAAGCCGGGCAGCCAGACGCCGGCCAGGCTGTCGACCAGGCCGAGGTCGCGGATGCTCAGGAACAGCGACACCATGATCGACTCGAAGGGGAACATCATGGAGGCGATCAGCACCACCCAGACCGCCTTGCGGCCCTTCCAGCCCGGCTTGGAGAGCATGTAGCCGGCCGTGGTGGAGAAGACCAGCTGGCTGGTGACCGACAGGGCGACCACGATCAGGCTGTTCTTGATGTACGAGGCCACCGGGACCTGGTCGAAGACCGTGCGGTAGGCGCGCAGGGTCGGGTCGTGCGGCAGGAGGGTGGCGTCGGCGCCGAAGACGTCCTCGCTCGTGCTCTTCAGGGAGGCCAGCAGCTGCCAGACCAAAGGGCCCACGGTGAGGCCGAGCACGAGGAACAACAGCAGGTAGCGGACGACCAGTTCGCGCGGGCGGCCGTAGTCCCGCCAGCGTGGCAGCAGGCGCCGGCGCGTGGCCGGAACAGCGGTCGTCACGACTCGTCCTCCTTCGTCAGCCGCTGCGCCAGCAGGGTCAGCCCCAGCGTCAGCAGGAACAGGGCCACGCTGACGGCGGAGCCGTAACCGGCGTTGCCGGTAATGGGGTCCAGGCCGACGTCCCGGATGTAGAACGGCAGGGTGCGGTCGGCGCCGCCAGGGCCGCCGGTGGAGCTGCCGAGCATGTAGATCTCGGTGAACACCCTGAGCGAGCCGATACCGGTGAGCGTGCCGACGAGCATCATGGCCTGCCGTACGCCGGGCACGGTGATGTGCCAGAAGCGGCGGACCGCGCCGGCGCCGTCCATGGCCGCCGCCTCGTGCAGTTCCTTCGGTACGTTCCCGAGCGCGGCCAGGTAGAAGACCATGTACCAGCCGAGGCCCTTCCACAGCGTCAGGCCCATCGCGGACAGCAGGATCAGCCACGGGTCGGACAGGAAGGGGATCGCCGACCTGATCACGTGGGCTTTCTCGAGCCAGGTGTTGACCAGACCGTCGTCGGCGAGCAGCCACTGCCAGCTCAGACCGATGACCACGCTGGAGGCCAGCACCGGCGTGTAGAAGGCCGAGCGGAAGAAGCCGATGCCGGGGAGGTTCTTCTCCACCAGGACCGCCAGCAGCAGCGGCAGCAGGACCATCAGCGGAACGACGATCACGGCGTACAGGATGCTGTTGCGCGTCGCCAGCCAGAAGTCGGAGTCGTCCAGCATCCGCGTGTAGTTGTCGAGCCCGACGAAGCTCGCGGCGCCGCCCAGCGGCTTGGCGTCGGTGAACGACAGCAGGAGCGTGTTGAGGAACGGGAACACGCCGAACACCACCGCGCAGCCGATCGCGGGGGCCGTCCACAGCCAGGGCAGCCACCAACGGCGGTACATCGCCGCCCCGTTGGCACCGGCCGCCGGGCCCGGCAGCAGGGCCCGGAGTCGGGAGGGTTTCGCGTCCGGCGCGGAGGGGGTGCGCTCCGCGCCGGACACGGCTACCGGCTTGGTGATCTGAGCCGTCACGGTCAGCCCGCCTGCTTCAGCAGCTCGTCGGCCTTCTGCTGGGCGTCCTTCACCGCGTCCGCCGCGCTCTTCTTGCCCTGCATGGCCAGCTGCACCTGGGAGACGATCGCGTTCTGCACGGCCGGGGAGAGGTTGGTCTGGTTGGTGTCGGCCGTCTTGAGCTGGTCGGCGACGAGCTTGCGGGCCTGGGAGAACGGGTCGCTGCCGGTGGCATTCTGGAAGAACGGGTCACTCAGCGATTCCGTGGTGGTGGGGAAGATCACCACGGCCGGGTCCTTGCACCAGGCCGTCTGGTTCTCGGCGTTGGTGAGGAACTCCGCGAACGACAGCGCCGTGGGCGCGTGCTTGCTGGTCGCGGCGACCGAGATGTACTGCGGGGCGCCGGCGGAGGCACGGCCGAGCGCGTCGTAGGGCTGCTGGCCGACGGCCGTCTTGTCGTAGACCGACGGGCTGTTCTGCTTCACGAACCGCACGAAACTCGGGTTCGTCGAACCGTAGGCCACCTTGCCCTGGCTGTAGAGCGTGGACGGGTCGTTGCTGGAGGACAGCGAGTCCTTCGGCATCGCGCCCGCCTTGTAGAGCTTCGCCATCCACGCGACCCATTGGGTGGTGCGCGGGTCGTCGGCGAAGACGGCGGACTTGCCGTCGGCGGAGAGGACCTTGATGCCCATCTGGTCGAAGTCGGCGGGGATGCGCCAGATGGGGTTGGCCATCGTCGCGAAGTACTTGCCGTCGGAGGCCTTGGCGATCTTCTCGTAGTCGGCGAAGAGCCCGAAGATGCTCGTCGGCGGCTTCGCCGGGTCGATGCCCGCCTTCGCCAGCAGATCCTTGTTGTACGTCAGGAGGACACCGCCGGTGTACCAGGGCAGCGTGGTGTGGATCGCCTTGCCGTCGGCGCCGTTGAAGGTGCTGGACTTCCAGAACGACGGGACGAAGGGCTTGGAGGCGTCGGGGTCCTTGGTTCCGACGTCGAGCAGGTAGCCGGCCTTGGTGAGGGCCGTTGCCGTCGGCGCGTTGACGTTGATGACGTCCGCCAGCGTGCAGGCCTGGGCGTCGGCGACCGTGCGGCGGGTGAAGGTGTTGTCGCCGGGGTCGTCGATCCACTTGACCTTGGCGCCCGGGTGGGCCTTCTCGAAGTCGGCGATCACTCCGTTGAAGAAGTCCCCGAAGTCTTTCTTCAGATTCGTCGTCTGGAAGGTGATCGTGCCCTTGACGTCCCCGGTCAGCTTGCCCGGCCCGACGTTGCCCTTGTCGACCTTGCACCCGCCGGCCGTGGCGTCCCCGTCGCCCGAACCGCCGCCCGACAGGCCGCAGCCGGCGGCGGTCAGCGACAGAACGGCGAGACAGGTCAAGGTGCGGGTCAGTCTGTGTGCACGCATGTGATGGGCCCTCCTGCGACCGGGCGAGTCAGGGATGTGGCTGGTTCAATCAACCAACTTCGACTCCGATTGATGAAAAGGTGGACCAGAATTCATCGGAGGTCAATGCCTAGCCGTGTTGCTTTTCGGTTCCGTGGTGGTTCCGTGAGAGGTCAACGACCCGATCAGTGCCGGTGCTCGTGGTCCGGGTGCGAGGGGTCGCCGGGGTGCTCGTAGCCCGGTGCGTACACGACGTCGGCCCGTGCCCGGTCCAGCCAGTCGAAGAAGGCGCGACGGCCTGCGGCGCGGCGCAGTTCGAGGACGATGGCCTCGCGGACCTGGGGGTAGGGCAGGAGGTCCGCCGTCTCGTGAAAGGGGTCGGCGCCGTGCCTCAGCGCGGCGGGGGTGAGGAAGCGGTCACGGTTGCGGTCGTAGTAGTCGTACACCGCCTCCTCGGGGATCACTTGCTCGCGTTCCAGTTGTTCGAGGAGGGTGCGTGCGGCCGGGGAGTGGGCCAGAGCGACTGCGACGATGCTGCCCAGCTCCGCAGGGGAGGCCGTGATGGGTTGTTTGTCGGGTGCGACGCCGTTGTGGCTGGTCGCGCCCCGCGGCGGAGCCGCTGATGGATACAGCCCCGCGCCCCTCAGGCCGCGCTTCGCGCAGGCCTGTCGGGCCAACTCGTCGACCACCACGATTTGCGTGGCCCACCGGCGCCGTTGCCGTTCGGCCCTGGCCAACGCCTCTGGTCTCGTTTCCCGGTCGCGAGCCGGGACGGCCTTCAGAAGGACGTCCACGCGGTCCTTGGGGACCGTCCTGCCGCGTACCTGTGCCGCGTATTCCTCGGTCACGGCTTCACCTCCAGTTCCACGGCCTCCGTGTACGCCACGCAGCCGTGCCAGCCCACCTTTGCCATCAGCCAGTAGGAACCCGGTGGCACCGCCGAGCCGTCCACCTCGATCACGTAGTCGGCCTCCGCTCCGCCGGCCACGGTGAAGCCCTGGGCGCCCGGCCCGACCCCGGGCCATGTGCCCCAGGAGGACACCGCCCAGAGGGTGCCGCTGACGGGGCCCCGGGTGGTGTTGCGCAGGGTCACGGGCACGCGGACGCGTTCGTCTCGTCGTACGACGACACGGTCAACTCCTAGATGTGACACCAGCGTTGGCCCCGTGTGCCCGTCCGGCACGTCCAGCGCCACCACGTCCTCGTACGTCTGCCCGCCGTACGACAGCCGCGCGGCCAGCCAGTGTCGGCCCGGTTCGGGCCCGGGCGGCGGTGTCACCGTGACCTCGGTGAGGCTGAAGCCGCCGGGGCCGAGTGTGTACGGCAGTTCGGCGGGCTCGGTGGACCAGCCGGGAGGCGCCTCGAAGGTCACCGTGCCCGACACCGGGGCGTCGGTGAGCTCCGAGCCGATCCGGACGGTCGCCGTGACGGGGCCGGAGACGGTGAGTGTGGTGGGGGAGACGTATACGGCGACCGGCATGTTGCCGCGCGGGGCGGGGCCGGAGTTGTGGAGCCAGTAGCGGGTGTGGACGGGCTGGGCGGGCTCGGCGGCGGCGATTCCGGGGCCCGGCGGTGTCGCCAGGGCATCTGCGGGCGTGGCGAGGACGGTGGCCACCTCGAAGCCGGCCAGGTCGACCCGCAGCATCCCGTCCGTATCCGGTGCGAGGGGCTCCCCGGGCGTCTCCAGTACGTTTGCCCGGGCGCCCTCCGTCCACCCGCGAGGCCGCGACAGACGTGCCCGCACCGGACGGCCGTTGACCTCGTGCACACGGACGACGACACCGCTGCCCGGGTCCGGCTGTGCCGTGCCGCCCCGGGCGAGCGGGGAGCCGGCCGGCTTGAGTGCGTCCAGCAACACCTCGCCCGCGGGCTCCAGTTGGAGCAGGGAGCTGTGCCGGGGCAGGAGCGCGTCCTGGGGCCGGGTCCGCAGCCTGGCGGTGAGCGGGCGGTTGAACTCGTGCCCGCGCTTGGGCAGTTGTCCCTCCCGCCAGTCGCCCTCGCCGGCGACGACGGCGTACTCGAAGGTGTGCGACCAGCGCTGGAGCTGGAAGGCGGAGCCGTCCGGGGCTGTGCGGCGCGGCGGGTCGACCCAGATGCCGGAGGGCCAGCCGGTACAGGAGCGCATGAGGGACATGTGGAGGTCGCCGGACGAGGTGACCACACAGCCGGGCGTGCCCCGGTTCAGGACCGAGAAGCTCCGGCCGTCCCAGGCGTCTCCGGGCGGCAGGGCCTCGCCGCTGCCCGCCGCGGTGGCCGTGACGGTGAAGTCGTCCAGGTCGGCGACGAGGGCGTCGACCGCCTTGGCGTCATCCTCACCGCCCGCCACGACGAGCAGCGGCAGCCGCTCCAGGTCCCGCAGATCGGCTCCCGGCACCCACTCCTCCCGCAGCGAGGCGCGCGGCGCGACCCACACGGCCGCCACGTCCCCCTCGGCGAGCTGCCGCCGCAGTTCGCGCCCGGCGGCCGGGTCCCAGCCGAGGGCCTCGGCGACCACGGAGTTGCGGTCGGGACCGCCGACGGCGATCCGGATGTCGGGAAGGTTGGAGTCGACCTCCAGGTCGCCGTAACGGGGCCCGCCCGCGATGGTCGAGGTCGCCGTGACCCCGGCGCGGACGAGGGCGGCGGCGAGCCCGGCGCCCAGCTCACCGGCCATGTCCCAGTCGCAGTAGATCAGTTCGGCGACCCCGATCGAGCGGTGCCCGAGGAGCGCGCCGGTGTCGTCGTGCACGGCGACCCGCGCGGTGGACCCCAGCCCGAACCAGGTGTTGGCCGGGTTGTCCAACGTCCACGGGAACTGCTCGCTGTCCACCTCCACGAACCCGAACCCGCGCCCGATCACCGCGTCCGCCACCTCGTGCACCGGCAGCCCGCCGCGCACGTCGGACGGCCAGCGCACCCGGATGAGCCGGTCGGCACCGTCGTACCCGTCGACGGTCGTGGAGACGTCCAGACGGTCGACGCCCTTCCACAGGGTCAACCGCTGTGTGTAGGTGAAAAGGCCGAGGTCGGCGCGGACCGTGACGCGCTGTCCGGCGGGGGAGTGCTCGACCTCGATGTCCGCCCTGACATCCCTGCTGCGCGCGGCGGTTGTGCCGGTCGGCGTGAGGTGCCAGGGGCCCTCGCCGAAGCGCGGGTGCCTCGGGTACTCCTCCTGCACGACGAGTTCGTTGCCGATGTCACCGGCGCGCAGCAGTTCCCGGGCCCCTTCCCGAAGGGCCCGCAGGCTGCTGACGCCGCCGCCGCGCGCGGGGTCGACGGTCAGCTCGTAGAACTCGTTGCGGATCGCGGCCCCTTCGGCCGGTGTCCACCCGGAAGCGGTGCCCTCGGCGAGCGGGACGGCCTTGAGGCCCAGTCCGGGCACGTCCGGTACGACGACGCTCAGCCGGCCGTCCTCCTCGCGCACGGCGGGCAGGGGAAGCCCGGTGCTCTCGTCGACGGGCAGGAGCCCCTCGTCGCGGACGCTCAGCACGTCCCTGCGCGTCCAGGTCGCGGAGTTGAAGACCACCAGGTCGGCGCCGTCGCCCGGCAGCGGGACGACCCGGTCCGCGAGGGCCTGCGTCGCGTCGGCGTGGACGGTCTCGGCGAGATCGTACAACTCCCGCCATCCGGTGAGGAGATCGATGTAGACCTGGTCCGACTCCGAACCGGTGATGGCGTCGTGATGGGCGCCGTAGACGAGTTGGCGCCACGCCTTGTCGAGCGCCGCGTCCGGGTAGGGGTGCCCGGTGGTGAGGGAGGCGAGGGTCGCCCAGGCCTCCGCGTCGGCGAGGAGGCTCTCGCCGTACCGTTGGGCCTGCTTGGTGTCGATGTAGGAGACGTCCTTGCCGGTGTAGACCGGGTTCATGTCCCGGGTCTGCGGGGAGGCCTTGCGGCCCTCCGCCGCCAACTCCGCCCGTACGGCGGCGAAGAAGTCCCGGGGTATCGCGCTGATGAACCGTGGCCAGACGTAACGGGCGTTCCAGTCACGGTGGATGCCCATCACCCAGCGGCAGGGCGGCGCGTAGTCCCCGCCGACGGGCAGCAGGACGTTCCGCGTGAGCGCGACCTTCTTCAGGCCCTTGAACAGCTTGAGCGCGGCCTGTTCGGCCGCCGGCAGGGTGGGCGCGTTGTCGATCGCCCAGCCCGCGCCGTAGTGGTTGACCATGTACGCGGTGAGGATGCCGCGCCCCGAGGGGGCGATCCAGTCGAACTCGGCCGGGAACTGCATCCGTCGGGGATCCCGGGGCTCCTCGCCGAACACGGAGAGCGTCGGCCCCCACTGGTGAAACGGCCCGCGCGCCCAGGAGCTGGAGGTGACCCCGGCGTCCGCCATCAGCCCGGGGAACTGCGGATCGTGCCCGAACGCGTCCAGCTGCCAGGCGGTCTCGGGCGACGCCCCCATGATCCCGCGCTGGTATCCGTCGCCGTACAGCGCGTTCCGTACGGTGGCCTCGGCGCCGGTGAGATTGGTGTTCGGCTCGTTGTACGTACCGCCCATGATCTCGACGCGGCCGGAGCGGATCAGCTGGCGCAGGAAGGCGCGCTCCTCCGGGAAGGCGTCCCAGTACGGCTTGAGATAGTCGACCTCCGCGAGCACGAAGGTGTACGCCGGGTCGCGCCGCGCGAGGTCGCAGTGGGCGCGCACCAGGCTCATCCCGGACTGGCCGCGCGAGTCGAAGGTGCGGGCCGGGAGGCCGGAGGCGGCCGGGTCGTCGGCGACGTCCCAGGTCTCGGTGTAGGCGGCCTGGGTGTTCCACCAGACGGGGTCGTAGTGGAAGTGGCTGACCATGAACATGGTCCAGCCGGGCTCGGCGGCAGTGAAGGGGGCGGTGTGCCGGTCGCTCAACTCACCGTCGACGGCCACGACCGTGATCTCGTCGCCCTCGCCGGTCACGGGTATCTCGGCGCGTGCGGTGCCGTCGTCGGCGGTGGTGACCAGCGTCTCCCCGACACTGCGGAGACCGCCCGGGCCCTCGGCCGTGAGGCGGACCGTGCGGCCCGGGACGTGGCTGATCTCGGCGACCACCACCTGGTGCGGCTGCTCGACGGTTCCGACGAAAAGCTCGGTCGACTCGACAGAGGTGACGCGCATGGGTCTCCTACGAGGATGCTCGGCGGAGCACCATCCTGGCACCGCAGGGATGGTTCAAACAACCATCTACGCGTGTTCTCGGTGAATCATCTATGCAATATCACTGCCGTCAGCGAGTGCGCCGACCCTTCGCCGAGTGCTGCGGCACGATGTGGTCGGTCAGCGCGAGGGAGGCGCTCGCGCGCTGGTAGGAGAGCTGCGCGACCCGGACGTAGAGGCAGTCGAGGAGCACCAGGACGGAGTGCCGGCCGCCGATGCCGGTGAGGAAGTTGGTCTCCGAGGCGGAGGAGACGAGCCGGATGTCGGCGGCCTTGGCGAGCGGTGAGCGCGGATCGGAGGTGATCGCCACGGTGGTCGCGCCGCGCTCCTTGGCCAGCTCGAACGGCTCGATGGTCTCCCGGGTGGCCCCCGAGTGCGAGATGCCCACGGCGACGTCCGCCGGGGTGAGCAGGGCCGCGGACGTGACCGCGCCGTGCACCTCGGTCCAGCCCCGCACCGAGCAGCCGATGCGGAACAGCCGGGTCTCCGTCTCCAGCGCCACCGCCCCGCTGCCGCCGGTGCCGTAGAGGTCGATACGGCGGGCCCGGGCCATGGCCTGGGCCGCGCGCTCGATCGCGTCGAGGTCGATCCGCTCGATGGTCTGCTGGACGGCCCGCAGGTCGGCGTTGCCCACGACCTGCACGACCCGCTCCAGGCTGTCGTCCGGGGAGATGTCCGGGCCGATCTCGGCGGTGCCCCAGTCGGAGACCTCGCCGCGACCGTGCTCCTTGGCCAGCTCGATCAGCAGATGCTGATAGGAGTCCAGGCCGATGGCCCGGCAGAAGCGGGTCACCGTGGCCTGCGAGGTGCCGGTGCGGCGGCCCAGCTCGGCGGCCGAGCAGTGGGTGACGGCGGCCGGATCCTCCAGGATCAGCTCGCCGACCTTGCGCAGGGAGCCGGCCAGCCGGGGCAGCTCGGTGCGGATCAGTGTCGTGACGTCCGTCGGAGGCATGAGAAGAAGGTACCAGCCACCGTTCACGCCACTCAGTGAATACCAGGACCGGACTCACGACGAGGCACGGGGTGAGATCGAGAGCGACGGGGAGGCGATTGAATGCAGCAGCCCTCTCATGGTTTATTGATTCACCGATGGAGATGTATAGGGTGGTTCAATCCATCAGTGGGGAGTGAGTGCCACGTGTCCGTCGAGTCCGTCAGCGCCCAGGGCTTCGCGCAGCAGAGCCTGGCCGTCCTTCAGCAGATCACCGAGTCCGCCCGCGCCGACGTGGCCCGCGCCGCGGAACTGATCGCCGACTGCGTACGCGCCGACGGCGTCATCCAGGCCTTCGGCACCGGCCACTCCCAGGCGATGGTCCTGGAAGTCGCGGGCCGGGCGGGCGGGTTGGTGCCCACGAACCGGCTGAGCATCGCCGACCTCGTCCTGTACGGCGGTGACGCCCCCTCCGTCCTCGACGACCCGCTCCTGGAGCGGCAGCCGGGCGTCGCCGAGCGGCTGTACGACCTCGCGGCCCCCCGCCCCCAGGACCTCTTCGTGATCATCTCCAACTCCGGCGTGAACAACGTCATCGTCGAGATGGCCCTCCACGCCAAGCGGCAGGGCCACAAGCTGCTCGCCATCACCTCCCTCGCCCACACCCATGCCGTCCCGGCCGGCCACTCCAGTGGCAAGAAGCTCGTCGACCTTGCCGACGTGGTCCTCGACAACGCGGCTCCGCGCGGGGACGCGTTGCTGGAGCTGCCGGGTGGGGGTGCGGTGTGTGCGTTGTCCACGTTGACGGGGGTGATGCTGGTGCAGATGGCGGTGGCGGAGGCGTCGGCTGTGCTGCTGGCCGCCGGGGAGCGGCCGCCGGTGTATGTCTCGGCCAATGTGCCGGGGGGCTTCGAGGGGAATCTGGAGCTGGAGAATCGGTATGCGGGGCGGATCCGGCGAACGGCGAGTTAGGGAAGGCCGCGGGGAAACTGCGGGCCGGTGGGGGCTGGTCGCGCCCACGCGGCGGAGCCGCAAATCGACGCGGCCCCGCGCCCCTGGGTGGGGAAGCCGGCTGTTAGTTGATCGGTACTGGTGTCAGTGCTACGGCCAATGGATAGGCGCCGGTTGTCAGTGGTGTGCCCGGGGTTCCGGTTGCTGTGTCGACCGGGATCAGTTTGTTTCCGTCGGCTGTCGTGACGTACGCCGTGCTGCCGCTCCAGTCCAGGCCCACGTCGAAGGCCGACCTGCCTACCGTGACCTTGGTGCCCGGGGCGCCGGTCACCGTGTCGACGGGAGTGACGTAGTCCCCGGTGCTGGGGCTGACCCACAGTGTCCGGCCGTCCGGTGACAGGCCGAGTCCGTATGCCTGGCCGGTGACCAGGAGGGTCGGTTCGGTGTCGTTCGTGGCCGTGTCGATCGGGGTCACCGTCGAGCCGCCGGAGTTGGACACGTAGACCGTCCTGCCGTCGGGCGCGGCGACGACGTTGAAGGGCCTCGGGCCCACGGGGATCGCGGTACCCGCCTTCGCGGTGGCCAGGTCGACCGGGCTGACCGTGTTGTCGTGGATGTTGGCCACGTACAGGGTCGTGCCGTCCGGGGTGATCGCCATGTTCTCGGGACCGTCGCCCACCGTGACCGGCGTACCGGCCACCAGGGTCGAGGTGTTCACCGGCTGGACCGTCCCGTCCGTGTAGTTGGCCACCCACAGCGTCCCGCCGTCCGGCGTCAGCGCGAGCCCGGCGGGAACGCGGCCCACGGCGACCGTGCCGCTGACCGAGCCGCTCGCCACGTCGATGACGCTGACGGTGTTCGAGCCCTGGTTGGCGGCGTAGGCGGTACGACCGTCGGCGCTGACCACGACCTCGCCGGGGTTGGCGCCCACGGCGATGTTCTTGGTCGTACCGGCACCCAGATCGATGGAACTCACGGATGCGCCACTGAAGTTGGCAGTCAGGGCTGTCAGCGAACCGGTCTTCTCGGTGACCTGGACCGGGATCGCCCGATCGAGGATGCCCGTACCCGACACCACGACCGAGTGGACGCCCTCGGTGATCCCGGTCAGCGTGACGGTGGCCGAGGCGCTGCCCCCGGCCGGGACCGTCACGGTGCCCTGGTCCGGCGAGGCGGTGACGCCGTCCGGAACGGCCAGTTTCCAGGTGACCGTGCGGGCTTCCTTGTCCGAGAAGTCGAGCGTCACCGTCTCGGAGGCGCCCGGCTTCAGGGAGAGCGAGCGCGGGGAGAAGGCGGCGTCGACGCCCGGATCGGGAGCGTTCTCCAGCATCGTCGTATAGAGGAACCGGTCCATCACGCCCGGCGAGACCTGCTCGGGTATGGCGTCCAATCCCTTGCGCGCGTCGCGGAGTTGGGACCAGTACGTCGACACCGCCGCCGCGTCGCCCCGCTTGTTGGCGAGCAGCAGATCCACGGCCGTCCGCCCCGCGCCCCCGTACTGGCCGAGCTTGTCCAGCCAGGCGGACGTCTCGTCGAGGAACCCCGGGTTGTCGAGCCGGGCGCGCAACTCGGCGGGTGTGGCCGCCATGTCGGTGAAGTACGAGCGCAGCGCGGCGGCGGCCCGGTCGAGCCCGCGGTCCTGCTCGTACGCCGTGCGGAAGTCGGCGATGAGCTCGGTCAGGGTGGGGGACTCGGTCGGGTCGAGCTGGGAGGAGTAGTTGTTCTCGGCGAAGATCCGCAGCCATCTGGCGGCGCCGGGACCGGCGAGGTCGCGGACCGAGGCGAGGAAGGTGGCCCGGGGGTCGTAGGAGTCCGGGTTCCAGAGGTAGGCGGCCGAGGTGAACAGCGCGAGCCTGCTCGCCTCGCCCTGGACCATCGGGTTGGCGGTGACGCCGGTCGCCGCCTTGGCCACGCCGGCCTCCCGTCCCGTGTAGGGGCCGAGCAGGAGGCGGCTGGTGACGTAGTCGTTGACCGGGTAGTTGTCCCAGATCAGGATCGGGTGGCCGAACACCTCACGGGCCTGGGCGACCTGCGCGGCGGTGATGGTCGGCGCGATCACTCCCGTGCCGGTCCACTCGACGACCACGGACGGGTCCAGCTTCTCGCGCAGGGCCGTCTTGTAGGGGGAGTCGGCGAGGTCGGAGTACTCGGTGGGGACCATCTCCAGGGGGTCGAGGCCGGTGTGGCCGGCCGAGAACGACTTCCACGCCTCGTTGAGGAGGTGGGCCTGGGCCGTGCCCGCCGCTCCTCCGCCCGTGCCGAACTCCCGCTCGTCGGCGGCGCAGTTCCATTTCGTGTAGCTGATGTCGTCCAGCGGGACCGCGAAGGACCGCACGCCGATCGCGTACAGCGAGTCGAACTTGCGGGTGAGGGCAGCGATGTCGGAGTCGGACGAGTAGCAGACCGACAGGCCGGGGGAGAGGGCGTAGGTGAAGCGGACGTGGTTGGCGGCGGCGCGGTCGACCAGTTCCTCGAGCCGGGCCAGTTCCGCGGACGGGTACTCGTCGCGCCACCGGTCGCGCAGATACGGGTCGTCCTTGGGGGAGTAGACGTACACGTTCTGCTTGGTGCGGCCGTAGAAGTCGAGCTGGCTCAGACGCTCGGCATGCGTCCAGGGAGTGCCGTAGAAGCCCTCGACGACTCCGCGCAGCGCGGCGGTGGGCCAGTCGCGGATCGTGGTCTCGGGCAGCTTGCCCGAGGTGCCGAGGAGTTGGCGCAGGGTCTGGGCGGCGTAGAAGGTGCCGGTGGCGTCGGATCCGGAGAGGGCGAGAAGGGTACGGCCGTCCCGGCGCCCGGACGCCAGGGCGTAACCGCCGGAAGGGAGTCCGGCCGGGGGCCGGGCGCCCAGGCGTTTCAGTGCCGCGGCGGTGCCGGGGCCGTCGAGATAGACCGTGAAGGCGGCCGACGCGGGCGGCTTGTCGACCGCGACGATCCGGTCGGCGCCGGCCTCGCGGAGGGCGGCCTCGACGACCTCGCGGGCCGAGGCGTCCGTGTCCGGGCCGACGACCTCCACGACCCGGTCGGGGACCGTGAACCGGCCGGGGCCGGCCTGCGTGCTCTGGGGTTTCGGCCAGACCTCGGGGGTGTGGTGCCGGGGTGCGGCCGACGCCGATGACAGGGACGGGGTGGTGAGACCGGCGGCCATCAGCAGCACGGCGGCCACCCCCGCCGATCTCCTGGAGAGTCTCGAACGCAAGGTGAATTCATCCACCGGTGGAGTCTATTGATGCTGATTCAATCATTCAATAGTGCCCCTGTCGGCAATCTTGACGCGCTGGATGTTACCGGTAACATTTCCTGTCGTGCTCCGAGAAACCCGTGTAGTCGAAGCCCCGGTGTTCAGCCCGGCCGCCGTCGTCGCCTCGTGCGTCGGCTTCGTTCTGATCGGTGCGCTCCAGGCCCTCTACGGGCCCGCCATCCCCGCCTTCCGTGAGGAGTTCGGGCTGTCCCCGTCGGCCGCCGGGCTGGGGCTGAGCGCGCACTTCGTCGGTGGGGTGGCCGGGGTGCTGCTCTTCGACCGGTGGTTCGGGCGGATCGGCAACCGGCGGATCCTCGGCGCCTCGTACCTCCTGATGGCCGTCGGCGCGGCGGGCTTCGCGCTCGCCCCCGACTGGCCGCTCGCCCTCGCCGCCGCCCTGTTGGCCGGGCTCGGCTTCGGTGGTATCGACTACGGGCTCAACCAGCTGTTCGCCGTCGGCTTCGGACATCGCTCGACGGCGATGCTGAACATCCTCAACGCCCACTTCGGCATCGGCGCGATCCTCGGGCCGGCCGTGATCGGCGCGGTCGGCGCCGAGCACTACCCGGCCGTCTTCCTCACCTTCGCGCTGGTCGACCTGCCGCTGCTGTGGTGCCTGAAGGGCGTACGGGACAAGGCGCCGCAGCCGTCCGGCACGGCCCCCGGCTCCGGTGCCGTCCTCGGCCGCAGCCTCGGCTCGGTGCTCGCCGTGTTCGTCGCGCTGTACGTCCTGCACGTCGGCATCGAGGCCGGCGTCGGCGGCTGGGAGCCCACCCATCTGGAGACCGTCGGCTACGGCGCCGGGGTCGCCGCCACCGCCACCTCCGTGTACTGGCTGATGATGACCGTGGGCCGGTTCCTGGTCGCGCCTCTCGCGCTGCGTTTCTCGGCGCAGGCGATCATCACGGTCTCGTGCGCCGGAATGACGGTCTGTCTCCTTCTCGCGTCCATCGGCGAGTTGGCGCCCTACGCCTATGCCGGCGTCGGTCTGTTCATCGCGCCGATCTTTCCCACCGGACTGCCCTGGCTCCACCAGGCCGCCCCGCAGGCCCGGCGGGCCGGAGCCCTGGTCATCGCGGCGTCGATGGCCGGCGGTGTGGTGGCCGGACCGGCCCTCGGCAAGGTCATCGAGTGGTCCGACATCAAGGCCGTACCGCTGCTGCTCGGAGGGGTTTCGGCGCTGTGCCTGGCCGCGACCCTTTGGCTGATCCGCAGTACTCCATCCCGCTCGCACTGAAGGGGAACACCCGCATGCCCGCACTGACGACGACGTCCGACGGTTTCCTGCTGCACGGCAAGCCGTTCCGCATCCTGTCCGGCGCCATGCACTACTTCCGCGTCCACCCCGACCAGTGGGCCGACCGGCTGCGCAAGGCCCGTCTGATGGGCCTCAACACCGTCGAGACCTATGTGCCGTGGAACGTCCACCAGCCCGATCCGGAGGGCGAGCTGGTCCTGGACGGCCTCCTCGACCTGCCCCGCTATCTGAGCCTCGCCAAGGAGGAGGGGCTGCACGTTCTGCTCCGGCCCGGCCCGTTCATCTGCGCCGAGTGGGACGGCGGCGGTCTGCCCGGCTGGCTCACCTCGGACCCGGACATCCGGCTGCGCAGCTCCGACCCCCGCTTCACCGGCGCCGTCGACCGCTACCTCGACCTGCTGCTGCCCCCGCTGCTGCCCCACATGGCCGAGGCGGGCGGTCCCGTCATCGCCGTCCAGGTGGAGAACGAGTACGGCGCCTACGGCGACGACAGCGCCTACCTGAAACACCTCGAACAGGCCTTCCGGAACAGGGGAGTCGAGGAGTTCCTCTTCACCTGCGACCAGGCCGACCCCGAGCACCTGGCCGCCGGCAGCCTTCCCGGGGTGCTGGCCGCCGGCACCTTCGGCGGACGGATCGACGCCGCGCTGGACCAGTACCGTGCGCACCGGCCCGAAGACCCGCTGATGTGCGCGGAGTTCTGGATCGGCTGGTTCGACCACTGGGGCGGCCCGCACCACACCCGGGACGCCGCCGACGCCGCCGCCGACCTGGACCGGCTGCTCTCCGCGGGCGCCTCCGTCAACATCTACATGTTCCACGGCGGCACCAACTTCGGCTTCAGCAACGGCGCCAACCACAAGCACGCCTACGAACCCACCGTCACGTCCTACGACTACGACGCCCCGCTCACCGAGTCCGGCGACCCCGGCCCCAAGTACCACGCCTTCCGCGAGGTCATCGCCCGCCACGCGTCCGTCCCCGACGAGCCGGTCCCGGCCCCGGGCCCCAAACTGCCGTCGGCCACCGTCGAGTTGACCCACCGCGCGGCACTGCTCCCGCACGCCGACGCCCTCGCCGCCCCGCTGCGCACCGAAGACCCCGCGATGATGGACGAGTTGGGCCTCAGCTTCGGATACGCGCTCTACCGGACCACCGTCCCCACGTCCGGCCAGGGTCTGCTGCACTTCGCGGGCGGGGTCGGCGACCGCGCTCAGGTCTTCCTGGACGGCGCCCCCGTCGGCGTACTCGAACGGCGTCACCACGACGAGGCCCTGCCCGTCCTCGTGCCCCGCCCCGGCGCCACGCTGGACGTGCTCGTGGAGAACATGGGCGGCGTCAACTACGGCCCCCGCATCGGCGCCCCCAAGGGTCTGCTCGGTCCGGTCTCCTTCAGCGGCACCGTCCTGCGCGCCTGGGACAACCACCCGCTGCCCCTGACCGACCTCACGGCCGTGCCCTTCACCCCGTCGGACGCCACCACGGACGCCGTACCCGCCTTCCACCGGGGCACCTTCGAGGTGGCGGAGCCGGCCGACGCCTTCCTCGCCCTGCCCGGCTGGACCAAGGGGCAGGCCTGGGTCAACGGCTTCCACCTCGGCCGCTACTGGAACCGCGGCCCCCAGCACACCCTCTACGTGCCCGCACCGGTCCTGCGCCCCGGCACCAACGACCTGGTCCTGTTCGAACTGCACGCCACCACCGGCACGACCGCCCGGCTCACGGACACCCCCGACCTCGGACCGGAGATCTCCTGATGCCGCACCATCTGCGCGTTCCCGCGCCCCCCGGCCCACCCCTCACCGGCCACCTCCCCTTCGCCGACGCGCCGGGCGTGCCCGACCCGATCGAGGTCACCAGCCGCTGTCTCACCCGCGGCGGGCGTCCCTGGTTCCCGGTCTCCGGAGAGTTCCACTACACCCGCTATCCGGCCGGGGAGTGGGAGGAGGAGCTCCTCAAGATGAAGGCCGGCGGTGTCACCGTCGTCGCCAGCTACGTCATCTGGATCCACCACGAGGAGATCGAGGGCCGCGTCCGCTTCGACGGCGACCGCGACCTGCGCCGCTTCGCCGAACTCTGCGCCCGCCACGGCCTGGACTTCATCCCCCGCATCGGCCCCTGGGTGCACGCCGAGGTCCGCAACGGCGGCCTGCCGGACTGGGTGTCGGCCCGCGACTGCGTGCCGCGTACCGACGACCCGGTCTATCTGGAGGCGGTGGGAGCCTGGTTCGAGGCCGTCGCCGAGCAGCTGCGCGGTCTCGACCGGGCGCACGGCGGCCCGATCGTCGCCGTCCAGATCGAGAACGAGCTCTACGACCAGCCCGGCCACCTGCTCACCCTCAAACGCATGGCCCAGGCGGCCGGTCTGAGCGCCCCCCTGTGGACCTCGACCGCCTGGGGCGGTGTCCAGCTCCCGCCCGACGAACTGCTTCCGCTGTACGGCGGCTACACCGAGACCTTCTGGACCGAGGCCGACGGCGGCTGGCCCGACACCTGCCGCAAGCACTTCTTCTTCACCCACCAGCGCGACGACGAGGGCATCGGATCCGACCTGCGCCCGGTGCACGTCCGCGGCAGCGCCCCGGACGCCAGTGCGGACCGATTCCCCTGGGCCACCTGCGAGTTGGGCGGCGGCATGGCCGTCTCCTACCACCGGCGCCCGCGCGTGGACGCCGCCGACATCGCCGCGCTCGGGCTCACCAAGATCGGGTGCGGCTCGGCGTGGCAGGGCTACTACATGTTCCACGGCGGCACGAATCCCGCGGGCGAACTGACCTCGCTCCAGGAGTCCCACGCCACCGGCTACCCGAACGACCTGCCCGTCCTGACGTACGACTTCCAGGCACCGCTCGGCGAGTACGGGCAGTACCGGGCCACGTACGACGAACTCCGGCTCCAGCACCTGCTGTTGGCCGACTTCGGGCATCTGATCGCGCCGATGGAGTCGGTGCTGCCCTCTACGCGGCCGCTCGGGCAGGACGACCGGGACACACTGCGCTGGGCCGTACGCGGTGACAGCGGTTCGGGATTTCTGTTCGTCAACAACCACCAGCCCCACGAGCCGTTGCCGGATCACGTGGGGACGTCGTTCACGGTGGAGTTCCCCGAGGGCGGCCCGGTGAGCCTCCCGAGCGCTCCCGTGACCGTCCCGTCGGGGGCCGCCTTCTGCTGGCCGCTGCGGCTCGACGTGGCCGGGCTGCGCGTGGAGTGGGCGACGGCGCAGCCGGTGTGCACGGTCCAGGACGGCGGCCGTACCGTGCTGGTGCTCGCCGCGGTGGCGGGCATCGCGCCCGAACTCGCCCTGGACGAGGGCACGGTGGACTCACTGAGCACGCCGTCCGGGCAGGTCACGCACACCGGCGGCCGGGTCCTGGTCACCGGGCTGCGGCCCGGTACCGACGCCCTGGTCGAGGTGGAGACGGCGGCGGGCGGCCGCGTCGGGCTGCTGGTGCTGGACGCGGCCACGGCACGGACCGCCTACCGGGGGGAGAGCTGGGGTGCCGAGCGGCTGGTGCTGTCCGACGCCGGTGTGGTCTTCGACCGGGGTGAGGTACGGCTGCACAGCACCGTGGAACGGCCCTCGTACGCCGTGTTCCCCGCGCCGCCCGCCCGGGAGGGGGTGCCGGACGGGGTGTTCGCCCGGTACACCCTGCCGGCGGACGGCACCGGTGCCGGGGAGGCGTCGGTCACGCTCCTCAGACCCGCCGGTCCCGCGCCCGAGCCCGCCACCGGGGTGCAGGGGCGGGCCAGTGCGCCGGCCGACAAGTACTTCGACACGGCGGCCGCCGAGTACCGGGTCGACCTGCCGGAGGAGGTGCCACCGGGGACACTGCTGCGTATCCACTGGACCGGGGACGTGGGGCGCGCCTACGTGGGGGACACCCTTGTCGCCGACCAGTTCTTCTCGGGACGGGTGTGGGACATCGGGCTGGACCGGATCCCGGCGGGGCCGCTGCGGCTGCGGGTGCTTCCTGGCTCTGAGGGTGCCGACGTGTACGTTCCGCCGGAGGCCGGGGACGGCTGGGGGAGGGCGGGTGTCGAGCGGGTGGAGCTGGTGACTGTTCGCCGCAGGGCTGTGGGGTGACGTGTCGGCTGCGGGTGCGTGGGGGCTGGTCGCGCCCACGCGGCGGTAGCCGCAGATTGAGACAGCCCCGCGCCCCTAGGGGCGCGGGCTGGGCCTGCGACCTATGCTGGGGCCCACCCAGCCCCCGAAGAGATGCTGAGAGAAGCACCCGCGATGGACCCTCGCGCCGCCGACGCCCCCGCCCCCAAGGGGCGCAGTCGACGCAACTTCGCGGGTTCGCGGCCGGTCATGGACGACGTGGCGCGGCTGGCCGGGGTGTCCAAGCAGACCGTTTCGCGGGTGCTGAACGACAACCCGGCCGTCCGTCCCGAGACGCGTGAAGTCGTGCAGGCCGCCATGCGGAGCCTCGGCTACCGGCCCAGCCGCAGTGCGCGGTCGCTGGCCAGCGGGCGGACGCGGATGCTCGGGGTCATCTCCTTCGACGCCGCCCGCTACGGGCCCGCCAGTACCCTGACCGCCATCAACACCGCCGCCCAGAAGGCCGGTTACCTGCTGAGCTCCATGGCCCTGGACGACACCGCCGATCACGCCACGGTCGCCGAGGCCGTGGACCGGCTGTCGGCCGAGGGGGCGGACGGCGTCATCGCCATCGCGCCCCAGCACCGGGTGGGGCAGGCGCTGGCCGACACCCATCTCGACACCCCGCTGGTGGTCCTGGAGAACGAGATCAGGGGCGGCACCCAGCTGGTCACCGCCGACTCCCGCAACGGCGCCCGCAAGGCCGTCGAGCACCTGCTGCGCCTCGGACACCCCACCGTGTGGCACATCGCGGGGCCCACCGGCTGGACCTCCGCCGACCAGCGCCTCATCAGCTGGCAGGACACCCTGAAGGCGGCGGGCGCCGAGGTGCCCGAGCTGCTCATCGGCGACTGGAGCGCGGACTCCGGGTACGAGCTCGGCCGGCGGCTGGCCCGGCGCCCGGACGTCACCGCCGTGTTCGCCTCCAACGACCAGATGGCCCTCGGTCTGCTGCACGCCCTCCACGAGGCGGGACGCCGGGTCCCCGAGGACGTGAGCGTCGTCGGATACGACGACATCCCCGAGGCGGCCCATCTGCTGCCGCCGCTCACCACCGTCCGCACCGACTTCGCCGCGATCGGCAGGCGTTCGCTGCGGCTCCTGCTGGACCGGATCGACGGGCGGACCGAGGAGCGGGTCGAGCCGCTGATCCCCGTCGAGGTCATCGTCCGCCGCAGCTGCGGCCGGCCGCCGCGCGGCTGACAGCCCGCTTCCGCCTCGCCCCTTGTGCCGCGTCGAGCCGGTGGTCATCGAGGGGGCGGGACCGATTGAAGACGTGGCATGAGGTGCGGAGTCTTCCGTTCGCCGTGCGGCTCCTGCTGGTCAACCAGCTCGGTGTCAACACCGGCTTCTACCTCCTCGTCCCGTACCTCGCCACCCATCTCGGCGAGAACCCGGGCATGTCGGCGGCCGTCGTCGGCGTCGTCCTCGGGGTGCGCAACCTCAGCCGGCAGGGCCTGTTCCTCATCGGCGGCTCGGCCTCCGACCGGCTCGGCGCACGCGGCATGATCATCGCCGGCTGCGCCCTGCGGACGGTCGGGTTCGCGCTGTTCGCGCTCGGCGACGGACTGGCGGTGCTGCTCGCGGCGTCCGTGCTCAGCGGGGTCGTCGACCTGCCGTCCGCCCTGCCGCTCGGGCTCGGCGGGAATCATCTGGACGGAGCTGGCGTTGCCGTGACGGACCCGGTCACGGCCGGTCGAGCTCGAACCAGACGATCTTGCCGGTGCTCAGCCGGGACGCTCCCCAGTGCCGGGCCACCCTGTTCACCAGGTACAGGCCCCGCCCGCCCTCGTCCGTGGCCCGCGCCTGCCCGAGCACCGGGAGCCGGGGCTCGTCGTCGGTGACCTCGCAGCGCAGCACGTGGGTGCGCAGCAGCCGCACGGTGATGGGCCGGGACGCGTACCGCACGGCATTGGTGACGATCTCGCTGACCAGCAGCTCCGCGGAGTCGCTGAGCTCCTCAAGACCCCAGCGGGACAAGGTGCGCCGGACCAGTCGGCGGGCCCGGCCGGGTGTCGCCTCCGACGGCTCCAGGAACCAGTACGCCACGTCGCTCGGCGCGATCCCCTCGAAGCGGGCGGCGAGCAGTGCGATGTCGTCGTCCCGGTCGCCCGGTCCGAGCATGTCGAGCACCTCGTCGCACAGCTCCTCCAGCGGCGGTGGGCGCTCGGGGCCGGTCAGCCGCGCGGTCGCGGCGAGCTTCTCGCGCAGTTGCTCGATACCGGTCCACACGTCCCGCAGGCGTGACTCGACGAGCCCGTCCGTGTAGAGGAGCAGGGTGGCGTCGGCCGGGGCGTCCAGTTCCACGGCTTCGAAGGCGACGCCGCCGACTCCGATGGGTGCGCCCGGGGGCACCCGCAGCACCTCGGTGCGGCCGCCCAGGTGCACCAGGATGGGCGGGGGGTGGCCGGCGTTGGCGATGGTGATGCGGTGCGCGACCGGGTCGTAGACGGCGTAGAGGCAGGTCGCCATGCGGTCGGCGCCCAGCCGCTGGGCCTGCTCGTCGAGATGGTGCAGTACCTCCTGCGGCGGCATGTCGAGACCGGCGAGCGTCTGGGCCGTCGTCCGCAGCTGGCCCATCACCGCGGCGGAGGTCATGGAGTGGCCCATGACATCGCCGACGACCAGCGCGACCCGGCTGCCCGGCAGGGGGATCGCGTCGTACCAGTCGCCGCCGACACGGGCCGTCTCGGCGGCCGGGAGGTAGCGGGACGCCAGCCGGACGCCGGTCGGGCGGGGCAGGGTCTCGGGGAGCATGGCGCGCTGGAGTTCGTCGGCGATGTACGCCTCACGGCCGTACAGGGCCGCCTTGTCGATGCCGAGGGCACTGTGGGTGGCGAGCTGGGCGGCGAGCAGGAGATCGTCCTGTTCGAAGGCGGGGCGTTCGGGGCTGCGCAGGAAGAGGGCGGCGCCGATGACGCGGCGGCGCCCGCGCAGGGGGGCGAGGATGGCGTGCTGTCCGGCGGGGGTCACCGACTCGCTGCCCTTGCCGAGGAGTTCGGGCAGGGCGGCCTGGGCCGCCGGAGAGTTGGTGAAGACGGGGCGTACGCCTCGCAGCACCTCGGCGAGCGCGCCGCCGCCCGGCACGGTGCAGCGCTCGGCGACGAGTTCGTCCAGCGCGGGTGGCCTGGGCCGTGGGTCGTCCACGGGTCGGAGACCGTCTTCTTCGTGCGGGATCCGGTCGGTCCGGTGCAGTCGCAGGACGAGCGGTTCGACGGGACGTTCGTCGCCGACCGGCAGCGGTTCGCGGAGGTACACGAGGATCGCGTCCGAGAAGGTCGGCACGCTGGCCCGGCACAGCCCGATCACGATCTCGTCCAGGTCGATGCCGCGAGCGATCCGGCGGGTCGCCGCCCCGGCGAAGCGCAGCCGGTCGCCCTCGCGGCTCATGGGGGTGGGGATGGTTGCGGAGGCCGGGGATCGTGGGAACGGCTTGTGCGTTTCGGCGGCGGGGGGTGGTGAGGCGGCCGTCGAGGGTGAGTCGGTCGTGGAGGGTGCGGAGATCGTGGGTGGTGGGTCAGCCGCGGCCGATGAGTCAGCTGTGGAAGGTGAGGCGGCCGTCGGGGGTGCGGAGGCCGTAGACAGTGAGTCCGCCGTGTCGGTCGTGGCGCTCGTGGACGGTGCGGCGGTCGTCCGGGGTGAGGCTGTCGCCTCGCTCACGCCGAGTGCGGCCTGTGCCGAGAGCCGGTCGGCCGTCAGCACGTCGTCGGCGTCGAAGGCCTCGCGGTCGGGGCGGCGGAGGAACACGGCCGCGCCGAGTACGCCCCGCGCGTCGGACAGGGGGGCGAGGAGGACGCGATGACCCCCCGGCAGAACGAGAGCCGAGCCCAGCAGTTCGCGGAGCGCCGGGTCGATCGCCGGGGAGATCCGGCTCAACGTCTCTCCCGCACGCAGGACTTCGGCCAGGTCACCTGAGCGCGCCACCAGGGCGAGAACCGGCACCGGTGCGCCGGTCGACCCGGCCAGGTCCGGTCCGCCTTCCGGGAACCGGCTCGCGGTCAGGTGGAGTCGGCCGGGGACCGTTTCCCGCTCGTACGAGGCACCGGGGCCGGGCGCGAGGTAGACGAGAACCGCGTCCGCGAAGTGCTCCACGCCCACCGCACAGAGTTCATGGACGACCTCCGCACGGTCCTCGGCGCGGGCGATGCGGCGAACTGCCGTGGCAAGCAAACGTTGGGGATCGGACCGCATCGCCTCTCCGCGCAGGTGACCACGGGGGTTGCCTCCCAGGGCACGGACTCCACAGCCCGGCGACTGCCATCCTGGGGGAGCCCGGAAGATCTGTCCAGCCGTTCATGGCGAGCCGGGCCTGCCAACTTGGCTTCCGCAAACGAGACTTGCCCGTCCGGTGACATTTCGCCGCCCGCGGGCCCGGCCCGGTCCGTTCAGCCGTCCGCCGCGCCGCCCCGTCCCAGCGGCAGCGACACCGTGAACACCGTCCGGCCCGGCTCGCTGCTCACCTCCACCGTGCCGCCGTGGGCCCATACCAGGGCGCGGGCCACCGCCAGGCCCAGGCCGCTGCCGCCGCGGTCGCGACTGCGGGCCTTGTCGACGCGGTAGAAGCGGTCGAAGACCTTCTCCTGGTCGGCGGCCGGGATGCCGGGGCCGGCGTCCGTCACACGGACCAGGACCCGGGCGGAGACGACCGTGACCGCCACCGACACCGGGGTGCCGGCCGGAGTGTGCACGGCCGCGTTGGTGAGGAGGTTGTCCAGGACCTGGCGGATGCGGTGCGGGTCCAGGCGCAGCACCAAGGACTCCGGGCCCTTTGTCAGTGTCAACGGGCGGTCCCGGTGTGCGGCGCGGAAGGCGTCGGCCGCGTCGTGGACCAGTTCCACCAGGTCCGTGTCCTTGGGCCGCAGCGGGGTGTCCACCTCCGCGGCGTCGAGCCGGGCGAGCATCAGCAGGTCGTCCAGCAGGACACCCATCCGGGCCGCCTCCGCGCGCAGCCTCGCCAGATGCCGGTCCCGCTCCTCGGGCTCGTTCGCGGCGGCGTACTGGAAGAGGTCCGCATAGCCCCGTACGGACATCAAAGGCGTACGGAGCTCGTGCGAGGCGTCCGCGACGAACCGGCGCAGCCGCTGCTCGGCCTCCGCGCGCACCGCGAGCGAGTCGTCGATGTGCTCCAGCATCGTGTTGAACGCGGTGCGCAGCTCCTCGACCTCCGGGCCGCCGCCCTTGCGGTCCGCGCGCAGCGGCAGCCGGGCCTCCGGGTCGGTGAGGTTGTGCGAGGAGATGCCGTGCGCGGTGTACGCCATGTCGCTCAGCGGTTTCAGGCCCTTGCGCAGCACCTTCCGCCCGAACAGCACCAGCGCCAGCAGCGCGAGACCGAACGTGACGACCTGGATCGTGATCAGCTGCCCCACGGTCTCGTCGATCTCGTCCATGGGTGCCGCGCTGACCAGGACCACACCGGGCTCGACCTCGCAGGCCCGCAGCCGGTAGTCGCCCGCGCCCCTGAGATGCGCGGTGCGCAGCAGCTCGCTGCCGGCGCTGGTCTGCGCCTGCGCCAGGGACGTGAAGTCGTCGACGTCCTCCGGCAGGTCGGTGGCGTCCTCGGGGGTACGGAGCTGGGCGGTGCCGTCCTTCACGTCGTACACGGCGTAGTACCAGCGCCAGTACTTCTTGCCCGCCAGTGAGCCGTGGTCCACGATGCTCTTGGACTGGGCGACCTGGGCGATCTGGAGCTGCTCGTTGAGCTGGGCCGACAGATAGTCCCGCATGTACGTGGTCAGCGCGGTGCCCACGACACCGAACACCAGCAGCGCCAGCACGCCGAGGCCGAGCGCCAGCCGGGTGCCGAGCCGGAGTCGGCGATACGCCTGACGGAACCGCCGGATCACTCGGCCGCCTGCCGGATCACATAGCCGAAGCCCCGGACGGTGTGGATGAGCGGATCACCCGTGTCGTCCAGCTTGCGGCGCAGCCGGCTGACGACCAGCTCGACGACGTTGGAACGGCCGCCGAAGCCGTACTCCCACACATGGTCGAGGATCTGCGCCTTGGTGAGCACGGTCGGTGACTTGCGCATGAGGTAGCGCAGTACCTCGTACTCGGTCGGGGTGAGCGTGAGCAGTTTGTCACCGCGGCGCACCTCGCGGGTGTCCTCGTCCATCGTCAGATCGGCCACCCGCAGCACCGATCGCTGGAAGCCGGGCCCCGCGGAGCGCCGCAGCACGGTCCGCAGCCGGGCCATCAGCTCCTCCACCGCGAACGGCTTCACCAGATAGTCGTCGCCGCCCCGGGTCAGCCCCGCCACCCGGTCGGCGACCGCGTCCCGGGCGGTGAGGAACACCACGGGCACCATCGTGCCCGAGCTGCGCAGCCGCTCCAGGACGCCGAAGCCGTCGATGTCGGGCAGCATGAGATCGAGGACCACGATGTCCGGACGGAACGACGCGGCACGGCTCAGCGCCTCCTCCCCGGAGTTCGCCGTCACCGCGTCCCAGCCCTCGTAGCGGGCGACGGTCGCCACGAGGTCGGCGATGGGCGGGTCGTCGTCCACGACGAGGAGGCGTACTTTTTCCACCCGTTCATAGTGCGTCACGCGGGCCCCGACTCCAGAGCCGATGCTTCCTCGCGGCCACATCGATAACCACTTGAAAGTTCTACGACAGTATATCGACAGGTCGCTCAAGCGAAGCTCGATTACCCAGGCCCCGATCAAGGAGCTCCGTCCGTGACGACGACCGTCAAACCGCCCACCGCGCCCCCCACGGCGACACGGCCCAAAGTGGTGGCCCGCACCGGCCTGTACGCCGTGCTCGCCGCGAACGCGGCCCTGGTCGCCCTCTTCTTCGCCCAGGCCGGGTTCGCCTCCAACGCACTGATCGTGATCGGCCGGCTCGCCGGTCTCTACGGCGCCCTGTTCATGGCCTTCCAGCTGCTCCTGGTGGCCCGCCTCCCGTGGCTCGACCGCCGCATCGGCATGGACCGGCTGACCTCCTGGCACCGCTGGACCGGCTTCGGCATCCTGTGGACGCTCCTCGCGCACCTCGTCTTCATCGCCTTCGGCTACGCCCAGGGCACCGAGGTGGGCCCGATCGGCACGGTCGTCGACCTCGCCGAGACCACCGAGGGCGTGCTCCGCGCGCTCACCGCCTTCGCGATCATCCTCGTGGTGGGCTGTGTCTCGGCCCGCTACGCCCGCCGCCGGCTGGCCTACGAGACCTGGCACTTCATCCACCTGTACACCTACGTCGCGGTGCTGCTGGCCTTCACCCACCAGGTCGCGGTCGGCACGACGTTCACCTCGTCGAACGCCGCGAAGACGTACTGGTACGGACTGTGGACCGTCGCCCTCGGCTCGGTGGTCCTGGGCCGGATGGTGCTGCCGCTGTGGCGCAACCTGCGCCACCAGTTCCGTATCCAGGCCGTCGTCCCCGAGTCCGACAACGTCGTCTCGATCTACGTCACCGGCCGTGACCTGGACAAGCTGCCCGCCCAGGCCGGCCAGTTCTTCCTGTGGCGCTTCCTGACCAAGGACCGCTGGTGGCAGGCGAACCCCTTCTCCCTCTCGGCGGCCCCCGACGGCCGCACCCTGCGGCTCACCGCGAAGGTCGCCGGTGACGGCACCGCCGCCCTGCGCCACCTGAAGCCCGGCACGCGCGTCTTCGCCGAGGGCCCCTACGGCGCCTTCACCGCGCTGCACCGCACCCGCCCCGAGGCCGTCCTCATCGCCGGCGGTGTCGGCGTCACCCCGATCCGGGCGCTCCTGGAGGAGCTGCACGGGCACGCCGTCGTCATCTACCGCGTCGCCACCGACCGGGACGCCGTCCTCTACGAGGAGCTGCGCGAGCTCGCCCACGCCAAGGGCGCCGAGCTGCACCTGGTGACCGGCCCGCCGGTGCCCGACAAGCTGGCCCCGGCCGAGCTGCTCCGGCTGGTCCCCGACATCACCGACCGGGACGTCTTCCTGTGCGGACCGCCCCCGATGATGAACGCCGTGCTCGGCAGCCTCCGTGAGCTGAACGTGCCCAAGGCGCAGACCCACTTCGAGCGCTTCAGCCTGGCGGGATGAGGAAGAGATCGTGAAGCGAGCCATACCTGTAGTCGTCCTCAGCATCGCGGGCCTGGTCCCCATCTGGCGCTACGAGCCGTCCATCGGCGGCAGCACGACCACCACGGAGGCGGCCTCGACGCCGTCGGCCTCCTCGTCCTCGGGTCCGGGTGCGTCGTCGGGCACCGTCGTCAAGGGCACGACGGTCACCACCGAGAAGGGCCCTGTGCAGGTCCAGGTGACCTTCCAGGGCGACAAGATCACCGCGGTGAGGATGCTCCAGCAGCCGAATCACCCCCAGACCACGGCCGCGGTGCCGAAGCTGATCGCGGAGACGCTGGAGGCGCAGAGCGCGGACATCGACACCGTGTCCGGCGCGACGATCACCACCGAGGGCTACAAGGAGTCCCTCCAGGCCGCGATCGACGCGAACGCCGAGGCGGCGGCCGCCTCGCCCTCGCCGTCCGCCTCGGCCTCCACCGCCTCGGCGGCGCGGACCGTCGACGGCCCGGCGGTGAACACCGCGAAGGGCACCGTGCAGGTGCAGGTGACCTTCGAGGGCGACGAGATCTCCACGGTGAAGATGCTCCAGCAGCCGAATCACCCCCAGACGACGGCGGCCGTGCCGAAGCTGATCGCGGAGACGCTGGAGGCGCAGAGCGCGGACATCGACACCGTGTCCGGTGCGACGATCACCAGCGACGGCTACAGGGAGTCCCTCCAGGCCGCGATCGACGCGAAGGGCTGACCATGCACAGGGTCGAACACGTCATGGGGTTCCCGGTCTCGCTGCGGGTCGACGACGCGCACGTGGGCGAGGAGACCGCGGACGCCGTCTTCGCGTGGCTGCGCGAGGTCGACGCCCGGTTCAGCCCGTTCAAGCCCGACAGCGAGGTGTCGCGGCTGAGCCGGGGCGAGCTCGCCGAGGGGGCGGTGAGCGCGGATCTGCGGACCGTGCTCGACCTGTGCGAGCACTACCGGGTCGCGACGGCCGGCGCGTTCGACATACGGCTGCCGGGCCGGGGCCTCGACCCCTGCGCGGTGGTCAAGGGCTGGTCGGTGCAGCGCGCCGCCGAGCTCCTGACGGCGGTCGGCGCCCGGCGCTTCGTCCTCAACGCCGGCGGTGACGTGGTCGCCGCCGGCGGGCCCTGGCGGGTGGGCGTACGCCACCCCGAACACGCCGACCGACTGTGCACGGTCCTGGAGCTCACGCACGGCGCGGTCGCCACCTCCGCCCGCTACGAACGCGGCGACCACATCATCGACGGCCGCACCGGCCGCCCGGCCACGGGACTGCTCAGCCTCACGGTGGTGGCCGACACCCTGACCGAGGCCGACTCGGTCGCCACGGCCGCCTTCGCCATGGGCGCGGAGGGCGTCGACTGGGCGGCCTCGCTCGACGGTTGCGAGGTCTTCGCGGTCGACGCGGACCGACGGGTGCTGCGGACTCCGGGCTTCCCTACGGCGTCGGCACCCGCGTCGTCGGCGGCGTAACCAGATCCGCGGGTCGCTCGTCGGTGTGTCAACACCCGGGTGAATCAGCGGAGTTCCGACGCTGGTGACAGCCAGCCGCTGCTAGCCTGCGCCCAGGTCGTCGCACAGATGGGGGAAGGAGCTGAGCGCGGTGGTCCAGCCTTTCGCCGTGTACCGGGACGCCATGCGGGCGGCATGGGGCGAGGACTGGTGGCTGGCGTGGCCACTGCTCCAGCGCGTCGCCGTCGGAGACGTACTGCAGAACTCCCGGGGCAGCGTGCGCCCCGCCGGGACGCTCGCCGAACGGCGGATCGACCACGAGGTGACCTCTCCCCAGGCGCGCGGTGAGTTCGTCTACGACGCCGGGGGCGGGATCGATCTTCGGTTCAAGGCGGCCGGCACCACCGATCCGCTGTTCGCCGCACTCGCGGAGGCGGACGCCGGGGCCCTGCTGCGGTTCGGTCGGCAGACCGGTGCTCTCGTCGCCTACCGGGGCCTGACGGAGACCGCCGTACCGGACACCCGGCAGCTCGCCGTGCACCTCATCGGCCGTTACTGGCAGGGGAGATGGGACCAGGACCTGCTCGCGGTCACCCAGACCGTGCGCGCCGATGCCGCCGCCGTCCTGGTCACGGCCGGGTCGGACGCGGCCGTCGAGCTCAGACTGGCCACCTCCGTGGGTGCCGGGCCGGTGCAGCTGATCGACCTGGCCGGCGGCGCCGAGGTGGCGCTCAGCCGGCACCTGGGATTCCAGTGGATCGGGGACACCGTGACCCCGCTGTACCGGGTCGTCAGGCTGCGCCGCAAATGGCTCGGCGGAGTGCGCGAGGAGTTCGGGCCCGTCCAGCCCGGCCGTGGGCTGGACGGTGAACCCGTGCCCGAGGTGCTGCTGGAGGAGGCGCTCGACGATCCGTCGGCGGTGCTGGAGTACCCGAGCCCACCCGAGGACGACCCGTCGGCCCCCGAGAGCGAACCGTCCGTAGCCGAGGGCGACTCGTCGGCGGGGGAGACACCCTGACCGCTTCGCTCCCCGACCGCCGTGCGGCCGTCCGACGGCACATGGTCGACGGGCTGGTCGACGAGTTGCGGCAGTGGGAGGCGGTCAGCCGCGGCGGTGGCCCGCTGGAGAAGCACCGCACCCAGATCGACGCCGCCCTCGCCCTGCTCGACGCGGGAGTCGCCGACGCCCGGGAGCGGCTGGCGGACGGCCGGGGACACGAGGTGCCGGCCCGGATCCTGGACCTCCACCACGTCTGGGACTTCTTCCGCGGCCGGTTCCTGCTGCGCCGCGTCCGTGGCTACCGGCGCACCCTGGACATCGCTGACGAACTGGCCTGGGAGTGCTACCGGCCCGTCCTCGACCTGCCCGGCAGCCGCCCCAAGGAGCCACCGCTGGTCGGCTTCAGCAGGACGGCCTCGCCGCGCGCGCACCGCCGCGGCAGCGCCTACCACGACCTGCTGCCCCGCGGCGGCATCCACACCCGCGAGGGCCGCACCGCCGCCGCCCGGCTGCCGTTCCCCGTCATCGACGTGCCCTGGCACTACGACGTACAGCTTCCCGCGCTGCTGACCGTGGCCCACGAGACCGGACACCACATCGAGGACGACTGCGGACTCGGCGACGAACTCCGCCTGCGGATCCTCGGCGCGGGACTGTCACCGGACCGCGTCACCCACTGGGAACGCTGGACGGGCGAGGCGTTCGCCGACATCTGCGCCGCCGTCGTCTGCGGCACGGCGTACGCGGACGTCCTGGCGGAACTGCTGGAGGCCGGGTCCGCCGGGGCCGACGACTTCTCCGACGGGCCGCATCCACCGCCCGCGACCCGGGTACGGCTGGCCCGCGCCGCCGCCGTGGCGGTCGGACCTCCTCGGGGCGCCGACGCCACGCACAGCCCGGACGGCCTGGAGGACCCCGAGATCACGGCCGTGGTCTCCGCCTTGCTCGACACCGGCTACGACGGACTCGACGGCCGGCGCCTCACCGACCTGCTGGTCCCGCCCGACGCCGCGGACGTGTACGCCGGGGCGGAACGACTGCTGCACCGCAGGCCGTCCGGGTGCGGTCGCGCGGCCACGGTGCTCGCCGCCGCCGCCCTCGCCTTCCAGAGCGACCCGGCCGGCTACGAGCAACGGGGCGTGGCGCAGCGAGCCGAGGCGGAGGTGCTGCGGCTGCGGACCGCCGGCTCCCGCACCGCACAGCGCGCGGAGGAGCAAGGGGCGGTCGAGGAGAACCGGTTGCGTGACCGCGCCGAGGCGGGTGCGCTGCTGCTGCGGGCCCTCGATGCCGCCCGGGAGTCAAGTGGGGACATCAGCCCATGAGTTCACCGAACCGGAGCTACCCTGACGAGGGCGCGCCGATCGGACGGGGGACCACGATGGGGTTGCAGTGGACGCCGGCGGTCCTGCACCGGCAGCGGCACGGACGTGTGCAGTGCGTGCTGTGTCCCTTCCGCTGCTCGCTCAAGGACGGGGAGACCGGTCTGTGCGGGGTCCGCCGCCGAGCGGGCGACCGGATGGAGACCGCGACCTTCGCATCGTCCGTACGGCACTGGGACACCGTCGAGCGCAAGCCGCTCTACCACTTCCGCCCGGGCACCCCCTGCCTCACCCTCGCGGCCCCCGGCTGCACCTTCGCCTGCGACTACTGCATCAACCACCGCATGTCCCAGTACGGCCGGGAGGACTCCGTCGGCTGGGACGCCGAGCCCGTCGATCCCGACGAGGTGGTCCGGGAGGCCGCCGCCCGCTCCGGGTGCGTGGCTATCTCGTACACCGAACCCTCTCTGGCGCTCGAACTCACCGTCGCCCTTGCGGAGTCGGGCCGCGCGCACGGCGTGGACATCGTCTGGAAGAGCAACGGCTTCCTCACCCCCGAAGCCGTCGAACTGGTCGCCCCGCATGTCGCCGCCGTCAACGTCGACCTCAAGACGCTGGACGAACACGACCACCGGGAGCTCACCGGTGCCCGCCCCGGCCCCGTCCTCGACGCGCTCACCGGGCTGCGCGAACGCGGTGTCTGGGTCGAGGTGTCGACGCCCCTGATCCCCGGCCTCACGGCCGGCGAGGAGACGTTGCGCCCGATCGCCCGCGCGCTGGCCGCGCTGGGTCCCGCCGTCCCCTGGCACCTGGTGCGGGCCACCCCGGCCCACCGCCGCACCGGCCACGCCCCCACCTCGGTGGCCGCCCTGGAGGCCGGGGTGCGCACCGGGCACGAGGAAGGCCTGCGGCACGTCTACGTGGAACGCGCCCTGGGCGCCGAGGGCCGCGCCACCCGGTGCCCCGCCTGCCGTACCACCGTCGTCGAACGCGACGTCTGGGCTCTCGGCGACAGCCTGCTCGACCACGGAAGGTGCCCGCACTGCGGCACCGCGCTGGAAGGAAGATGGTGACCCCATGGCCGACGACTCTCCCGGGTACCGCATGGTCGAGCACATTCCCGACCTCATCCAGCCCGAGGAGTACGAGGACCACCCCGAGGGCCGCCTGGTGCGCATCAGCATCAGGACCGACGGCGAAGGGGTTCAGGTGATCGGCGACGCCTTCCGCCCTGACCTGCTGGAGGGGCTGCTGGAGGCGCTGGGCCCCGACGCGATCGAGCAGATGCTCTGCGGGTGACCGTGGCGCCTACTCCTCCAGCAGCAACGCCGTGAGCGACTCCCGCAGTTCCTCGGGTGAGGGGTCGGGCGGCAGCACATGACGGTGCCGGGCGGGCTCCCGCCACGGGATCCGCGGATAGTGCACCCGCAGCTCGCGCAGCCCGGGGATGGGGACCGGCTGGAGATACGGGTGGGACAACAGGATCACCCGCGGTGGTCCCGCCATGTCGGCGGTCAGACGGCCGGCCACCACCTCCGCCTCCCGGAACGCGGTCCGCACGTCGCCGGCCTGCAGTGAGCCGGCGGCCCACACCTGCACCAGATCCTCCGGGCCCACCAGCAGCCGGGAGCGCCACGGCTCGCTCAACGGCACCAGCGCGCAAGGGCGTTGGAGGCGGAGCGAGGCGGTGGTCAGCAGATGCGCGGCGAGCCGCAGGACGGACCCCACCTTGCCGTGGGTGGCGGGTGTGTCGTCCAACAGCAGGACGACACCGTGCGGATCGCGTGGCAGCCGGCCGCTGCTGGTGCGGTACAGCAACTCGTCGCGGGCGTGCCGGGACCGCAACAGCGCGGTCGGCAAGGCGAGTTGAGTGGGCAGCAGCCGGTGGGCCGGGCCGTGCCGGGCCAGCCCCGTACGCCCGGTGCCGCCCAGGCCGCCGGTGGCGAGCCCGGCGTCGCCGTCAAGGAGCCGCAGACCCAGCAGCGCCCGCTGGGCCGGCCCGGGCGGAGTCAGCGACAGCCGCAGCCGGCGCATCCGGGCCGGCAGCGTGAGGTCGGCGGCCACCGCCTCGGGACCGAGGATGCGCAGCAACACGAGCAGCCGTTCGTCCACCGTCCCGAGGGCCGCCGTGAGCTCGGTGAGCGGGGGCGCGGTCCTGCGGTCCGGTACGGAGGATCCCGCCAGGACCCGGCCCAGCGCCCGGGCCAGATCGTCGGGTGTGACCTCCGGCGGTGCCAGATACGCCGGGTCGGGGGTGAGATCCGCGACCAGCAGCAGGACGAGCCCGGCCAACGCGGGCGCGGGCCAGCCCAGTTCACGCAGCGCGTGCAGACCACGGTGGTCGGCCAGCGTGCGCAGCCGGGGCGGAGTGGAGCCACGCAACAACGCGAGGAGATCGGCCAGCAGGTCCAGCGGCGTTCCGAACCCGTCGCCGGCGGCGGCCGTGCCGATCCGGATCAGCTCCTCCTGACCGCTCGGCAGCGCCGCCGACTGTGCGTGCGAGCGCCCGGTGAACAGATCCCAGAGCACGGCGGCCCCGGAGTTGTAGGTGGCCGCCAGCTGGTCGCCGACCGGAGACCAGCGCAGGGTCCACAGATGACCGCCCGCTCCGTCCGGCGGCAGTATCACCCGGACCCTGCGTGGCTCCTCGGCGTCCCACACCTCGGCCACGGAGTCCTGGTCCGCGGACGGGAAGGCCAGCAGCCGCGAGTCCGCGCACCAGGACAGCGCCGGCGCCCAGTCCCGGCCGCCGGCCTGTCCGAAGACACGCAGCCGGATCCAGCTGCCGGTGTCCCACACCACCACCGGACCGCCCTCGCTGCCGGCCGTCGCGGCGACCCGGCGTCCGTCGGGGGACCAGGCCACCCGGCAGACCATGGTGTTCGGGTCCGGCCAGTCCAGCACCCTGGTCCGCTGCAGCCGCCCGGTCGGCCCCGGCTCCCACACGATCACCCGCCCGCGGGTTCCGGCGGCGATCAGTGCCCCGTCCGGCGACCACGCGGGGCGGCGCACTCCCGCCTCGGCGGGCAGCCGCTGCAACCCGCCGACGTCCTGACCCAGGTCGTGGACCAGCAGCCGTATCGGATCCGCCCCGGGCTCGGGGGCGGCCCAGCGCAGCGGGCGCACCGGATCGGCGGCCACTGCCTGACCCGCGGGCCGTTCGGCCAGCACCTCGCCGGTGCGGGGGTCCACCAGCCGGTTGACGCCCGTCTCGTAGTGCGCCGCCAGCACCAGGAGCGGTCGGCGGCCGGCCAGACAGGCCGCGTCGTACCAGCCGTGCGGGAAGCTCGACACCGGCTGCTCATGGATGTGCTCCGGCGCGTCGGCGGCGTGTTCGAGGAGCCGGCCGGGCCCCGACTCGCACCAGTGGCGGGCCCCGTCGGGGGACCAGGCGAAGGCGGGCGCCACACAGCCCGTGCCGGCCTCCGGGACCCGCGTCGGGCGCAGCACCGCCTGCGCACGGTCCATTGAATGGGTGTGCACCTTGCCGACGGTGACGCCCATCGCGTTGGCCCAGCGGCGCAGTGCGGCGGGATCCCGCTGCCGGTGCGGGCGGGGCACCGCACCGGGCGGCTCCCACACGGCGACCGTGCGCGGATCCAGCCGGGCCGCGAACAGACCGCTCGCGGAGAGGCTGAGCTCGCCGGGACCGGCCACCTGCCCCGGCAGCTGCCCCAGCGGGTCCAGCTGCGAGCCCAGGATCCGCAGCCCGCCCAGGGCCGAACCGGCGATCAGCAGGGAGCCGTCGTGGCTGAACGACAGCCCGTTCATCCGGTGCGGGAAGAACTCCCGCCCGAGCTCCCGGCCGGAACCGGGATCCAGCAGCCTGATACCCGCGTAGTCCTCGACGGCGACGACCCGCCCCTCCGGCGAACAGGCCACCCGGCGCAGCCCGTCGAAGGGGCCGCCCAGCGTTCCGGTCATGGTGCGCCCCTGGGGCTCCCACAGCTGTGCGGAGGTCGAGGTGGCCACGCACAGGATGTCCGGCGACCCCGGAATCCAGCACACCTCCGCCACCGGGTCGAGACCGCGCAACCGGGTCACCGAGTCGCCCGCGCGGTCCACCAGCAGTACGTCGCCGGAGTACAGCCCGGCGGCCAGCAGCCGTTCGTCGGGCGACAGGCCCACGGCGGTGACCTCGCCCTCGGCGTGCAGCTGGGCGGGGAGGTCCAGCACCTGTCCGGTGTCCGCGTCGACCAGGACCAGCCGGCCCGCGCCGAGCAGCATCAGCCGGTCGCCGTCCGGACTCCACACCGCAGCGTCGGTGCCCTCGGTCGGCCGGTCGGCCGGTGCCGGGCCCGGCCAGGGCAGCCGCCATACCGGGCGGCCCTCGTCGTCGTACCGCACGACCTCGCCGCCGTGGACGATCACCAGGCCCGTGCCGTCGGGCGACAGACACAGACAGTGCGTGTCCTCGGCGGGCACGGTGAGGATCCGCTGGGCATGCCGGACCCCCGGCGCCGGCGTGGTCACTGCGCCTCGTCGAGCTGGGCAGCGGCCCGCTCGTACAGTTGCGCGGCCCGCTGGAAGTGCCCTGCCTGTTCGAGCAGTTCGGCGGCCTCGCGGTACTCGCCGCGCAAGGAGTGCTCCATGGCCGCCTGGTTCAGCCGCCGGCGCTCCGTCTCCGGGGTGCGGACGGCCGCGGGCGCCGAAGGTACCGGTTCCGGTACCAGCCCGGCCAGCCGCCCCAGCAGCTCACGGGCGGACTGCGAGACACCCGTCGCGAAGACCGGCGCCCGCGGCACCCACAGATGCCAGGCCGGCCGCACCTCGTCGAACCGCAGCTCCCAGGCTCCGTCCCGGCACAGCACCTTGATGACGTCGCCGCCGAGGCCGAGGACCTCCTCACGGGCCGGGTCGGGCAGCGGTGGACTGAGTACGCAGCCGCTCTCCAGGTACAGGGCGCCAGGACCGGCCTGGTAGACGCAGATCCCGAAGGGCAGGGACTCCAGCAGCCCCGGTGGCTCGGTCACCAGATGGCGCCCAGGACCGAAGGCCACGACGGCGGTCTCGTGCAGCGGGCGGGAACGCAGGAACCGGCGCAGACCGTCGAGTTCGGCGTCCGAGATCAGCACGGCGTCCACCCGGTTGGGTGCCCTGGGGCTCGGGACCAGACGGACCGGCAGCGGCGGGCCCAGGGCGGGCACGGGCACCGGCGTGCGCTCCGGCTCGGCCGTGTTCAGGACCGGACCGGCGTCCAGCAGCGCACCCGTCGCCGGTTTGCCCAACGGCCGCCACCGCCAGGGCGGGCCGACCGTCGCACACTCCACCACCACATGGGGGCCGTCCGCCTGCTCGTCGAGCAAAAGGGAGTCGTCCAGGGGGAGTTGGAGCCGCAGATCGATCAGCACCCGGCAGTCCGGATCGGCCGGCCGGCAGGCGACCGTCCCTGGCAGCCGCCCGCAGGCCTCCACCAGGCCGGCGGGTACGGCACCGTCCGTGGCGTGCAGTTGCAGCAGCAGCCAGCCCGTGTCGGTCCGGCCGTCCGGACCGAGGCGTTCCACCGGCGTGAACGTGGTGTGCACACCGGTGGCCAGAGCGCGCCGCAGCAGCCAGCGGGCCAGCGCTCCCGGGGCCAGTACGGCGATCTCCCGCAGCCCGGGCGGCGGGGCGACGACCGGGCTGTGTGCGGCCAGTTCGGCGAGCGTGACGACGTCCCAGCCGACGACCGCGGTGATCGGGCCCGCGGGCAACGTCCCGGGCGCCGACCGGTCCTCGGGCCACAACACGCCGTCGGCATCGGTCTGATAGACCGTTCCGCCGTAGCCCGCCACCAGGGGGATGCCCGGCCGGTGCCCCGGGCCGAGCAGCGCCCAGACCGCGTTGTCGTGCGGTGATCTGCGCAGCCCCGGCGGCCCGAGGCCGGCGGTCGCCGCGACATGCCCCAGGGCGGCCCGAGGGGACGGGAAGCGGGCGGCGGCCGACCAGTCCGGCGGCTGCGGTTCGTACTCGGCCGGCGATGGTTCGACCGGCGGCGGGCCGGCCCGGTTCTGCACGGGCACCGCCGCGAAGCGCGGGGGCTTCGGTGGCTCGCTGGGCGCGGGAGGGTAGCCGGTCTGGGCGGGACGCGCGGAAGGGAAGATCCTTCTCTTGGTCCGCTTTGGAGTGTTCATCCGTCCCCCGATGCGTGGATCCGAGTGTGGTGCGGTCCTACGGGGCAGGCGGGGGCGCGGGTCCGGTGGGAACACCGGTGGTGTCGCCCAGGACCCGGGCCGCCCACTGCTGCCAGCGGTCGGCGCACCCGGTCACGCCGGCCCGGTAGGAGGCCGCGAAGACCAGGGCGCCGAGATCCGGACGGCCCACCAGCTCCGCCGCGGTCACCGCCCACAGCTCGACCTGCTCCCGCTCTCGGGCGGGGGAGAGGTCGCCCAGCCGTTCAGCCGCCCCGGCCAGGGTCTCGACCAGGGCGGCGGTCTCGCCGTACGCACGTGCCGCGGCGAGGCGACGGCCGATCCGGCGGCGCAGCTCCTGCCCCCCGGGATCCGTCCGGGCGGCGGTGAACAGCTGCTCGGCGGTGGCGAAGGAGCGGGTCCTGGTGACCAGGGTCCAGCCCGCCCGCAGCAGATCGCCGGCCCCCTCGAAGCACTCGGCGGCCGCCTCGTACCGCCCGATCGACAGCCAGCACTCGGCGGCCCGGCCCGGCCGGCCCTCGCGCAGCCAGCACTCGGCGGCGCGTGCCGGATCCTTGGCCTGCTCCCACAGCTCGGCCGCCTTCAGCCGGTGCCCCGCCTCCTCATGGCACCGGGCGGCCTGGGCGTAGTCGCCCGCCTCCGCGTAGCAGAAGGCGGCGCGTACCAGGAGTTCGGGCGATCTCGTCATTCCTGGAGCCGCTCCCGCTCGGGGGTCTGCTCGGGCTCGTCGGGCACGGTCAGCGCGACGGCGGGACCCGTACGGCCGTCGTCGACGACCTCCTGTACGCCCGGCCTGCGGTCCAGGACCCGGCCGATCGCGTACGCGATGTCGTCGTGCGCGGCGTCGTGGTCCTGCAACCGGGTGGTCCGGCCGATGTCGTCGATCTGGAACAGCTCGACCTCGCCGGTCTCCGCGTTGTAACGGAACTCGACCCTGACCCGCATTCAGGCCTCCATCTCGAACTGGATGTTGAGCATCCCGTCCGTCTCGTCGACCTGCAGGCCCTGCGCCCCGTTCGCACGTGCGTATTCGACGATGGCGTCGCGGTAGGCCACGGCCAGTACCTCGTGCACCGGACGCAGAAAGTCCGTACGGGCGTCCGCGAGCCGGTCGGCGGCGTCCCGGGCGAGCTCCTCCCGCCGCTGCTCGGCCGTGGCCACGACCCGCCGCTCGGCCTCCTCGCGGGCCTCGGCGTCCAGCTCCGCTCCCTGGCCGGCCAGACGGGCCTGGCCGGCCAGGCGGGCCTTCTCCTCCTGGCGGGCGGCCTGCTCGGCGGCCTTGCGGTCGGCGCGCTCCTGCGCCTCCAGACGGGCGGTGCGCTCGGCGACCGACTTGCTCAGGCCGCCCCAGCTGTCGTCGTAGTAGCGCTCGGTCCGCTCGGCCGTGGTGTGGACGTCGACCGTGCCCTCGACCGTGCGGGTCACCTCCGCCTCGGCGCTCACCACATCGATCAGCCGCGCGGTCATCTCGATCTCACCGGTGTCGAGGTGGTAGGCGACCGTGCCGCCGTCCAGCTCCATCCGGTAGGTGCCGTCCTGCCACGCCCAGCGGGTGTCGGATCCGAGCGCCGCCTCGAACGCGCGCCGGGCAGCCGCGCCGAGCAGCGTCCCGAACTCCTGGCGCAGCGTTGCCTCGCCGGTCACATCGGCGCTCGCCCGGCCTGTCCGGCGCACTTCCTCCTGCCACATGCGGGTGAGTCGGCTGGAGGCCCGGACCCGGACCCGTCGGGGATTGCACATGGGGGTACCCCTTCGTGTATCCCGTGCTCATGCGAACTGGTCGAGGAGCACGTTCACTTCGGCAATGATACGAGTCAGCTCTGCCTCGGTCTGTGAGTTCACCGGCTGATGCTCCCTCAACTCCCGTGACAGGTCGCCGAGTTTGTGCAGGCCGTCGATCACGCTCCACTCGCTGGGTCGTCGTTCGGGGGTGAGCGGGGCGCTGACCTCGCGGGCGTCCAGCAGGATCTCGTGGTCGGGCCGGCGCCGCCGGGCGGGGCTCCCCGCCGTGCTTCTCCACCACGGCGTGCACGGCCTCCTCCACCGTGGTGCGGTCCGCGGGGTCGGTCCAGATGTGGGCCAGCGGCCACAGGTCCACCGGCTGGGCCGTCTGCGACTCGCGCAACAGCGCGGCACCGGCGACCAGCTTGAGACTGCGCACCAGCCGCCGGTCCGACAGCTTGACCCCCTGGATCAGCAACTGGCGTACCAGTTCCCGGTGTTCACCGAGAGCCGAGTCCAGGTCGATGTCCCGCAGCCGCAGAGAGAGCCGGGTGAGACGGTCGACCGTCAGGGTGCCGCCGCGGTCCGGGGCCGCCTCGCTCCCCGCCGCCAGCCGCCGCGCCTCGTGCCGCCAGCCGACCAGCAGCAGCCGCTCCAGGTCGGTGCCGCCCACGGGCTCCACCAGGAGCCGGATCAGGAACCGGTCCGAGAACGCGGTCAGCCCCGGGTCGTCGGGGATGTCGTTGGTCGCGCCCAGGAGACTGACCAACGGGGCACTCTCCGCCCGTGCGCCGTTGTGGTACCGGCGTTCATTGAGCAGTGTCAGCAGCGTGTTGAGGATGGCGCTGCTGCCCTGGAACACCTCGTCCAGGAAGACGAGTTCGGCCTGTGGCAGCATTCCCTCGGTGTTCACGTGGTAGGTGCCCTGGCGGAACCGGTCGAAGTCCAGTGCCCCGAAGATCTCCGACGGCTCGGTGAACCGGGTCAGCAGATAGCTGAAGTGCCGGGCTTCGATCTGTCGGGCCAGCGCGGAGATCAGCTCGCTCTTGGCGGTGCCGGTCGGTCCGAGCAGCAGCGCGTGCTCCCGGCAGACCACGGCGAGCTGCAGCAGTTTGACGGCGCGCTCCCGGCCGACGAACTCGTCGCCCAGCTGCCGCCGTACGTACTCCAGGTCCCTGATGGTGTCGACGGTCTCCTGGCCCCAGCTCACCGTGGCCTCCTCCCTCTGCTGTCGGGTCTGTCGTGCCGGTCAGAGCCTGCTGGAGCGCCGCTGCTGGCGGCGGGTGCGCTGGAGCTGGCCCACGATCTGGCCGAGCTGCTCGGGCGTGGGCGACACCGGCGGGTCCTGGAAGTGGGCGGCGACGAAGGCGTCACGGAACACGGAGTGGATGTCGTCGCCGTTGCGGCCCTTCAGCGCCGCCGCGATCAGCTCGTCGACCCCGCCGCTGACATCGATCCCGAACTTCCGTGCGTGCAGACTGATCATCTTCAGCCGGGCCTCGTCGTTGGGTACGTCGATGCTGATGGTCTCGAAGCGGCTGGGCCGCAGCAGCGCCTCGTCGATCAGGTTCAGCCGGTTGGTGGTGCCGATCACCAGGGTCGGTACCTCGGGGCGGAAGCCGTCCATCTCGGTGAGGATCTGTGCGACCACGGCGTTGCCGGCCCGGGAGCCGCCGTCGGAGTGGTCCGAGCGACGCGAGGCGATGGAGTCGAACTCGTCGAAGACGACCACCGAGGGGGCGTTGCGCCGGGCCTCGGCGAAGATCTCCCGGACGTTGCGCTCGCTCTCACCGACGTAGGTGCCCATGATCTCCGGGCCCGAGACCACCAGGATCGTGGCGTTCATCCGGTTGGCGATGGCCTTGGCGAACAGCGTCTTACCGGTGCCCGGCGGACCGTGGAAGATGAAGCCCCGCGGGATCAGCTTGGTGCGCAGATGGTCGTACTCCGGTGGCAGCCGGTGGTGGCCGATCACGATGTCGATCGCCCGCTGGATCTGTTCCTTCACCTCGTCGTAGCCCGCGATGTCGTCGAAACTGACGTCCGGGACCTCGAAGTTGCTCGACATCTGGGCCTTGAAAGCCCGGATGGTGGCGTACAGATCGCGCGCGCTCGGCGCCTCGTGATCCAGGTGCACACTCATCGCGTACCGCATCGCCTGGCGCAGCAGGACCGGGTTCATGCCCGCGACGTGCTTGTAGAACTCGATGGGGTCGTACCGGTCGTACCGTGCCGCCTCGCTCACCGTCACCAGGGCCCGGCCCAGCGGCTGTTCCTCGTCGTCGTCCCGGAACCACACCGTCCGCGGCACGCCGGTGATCGACACCCGGGTGCTGAACCGCTCGGCCAGCACCTCGGGTACCGAGAGCGAGGGCGCCGCGAAGGCGAGCATCACCCGCTCCGGCGCCCCGTGCAGCAGCTCGGTCACCTCACGGGCCTCCGCCGACAGGGAGCCGTCGCTGCCCCCGGCGAGCAGATCGAGATGCTGGACGACCAGCACCTGGTCGTCGTTGAGCCCGCGGATCAGCTCCCGCAGCCGGGCCAGCAGCCGCTGGCGCGGATTCTGCTGGACCGGGATCAGATCCGGCGGCTGCTCCCGCGGCGAGGCCTCCTGGGCGTCCTGGAGTTCCTCGGCGTCCTCCAGCACCTCCGCCCGCAGCCCGGCCCGGATCGCCATCTCCCGCCACAGATGCGGTACGACCGGCTTCTCGGCCACGACCAGCACGGACAGGCCCGCCCTGAGCAGCGAGGAGACCTGGGCGATGTCGCGGCCGTAGGCCAGGACCGTGGACTCGGCCTCGTGCAGCTGCTCGGGCTGCGGGTGCCGGTACTCCGGCTCCTGCGGCGCGGCCTCGGCATCCGGGCCCGGGCCCGACGGCTGCTTGGACAGCGAGGACGTGGCGGGAGCGGTGGTGGTCTCGGACGCCGGTGACGATGCCGGTGAGTACGTCGGCGGATAGACCGGTGTGCCGTAGGGCAACTCGGACTGGAGCAGCAGTTCGGGAGAGACGGACTCCCAGCGCAGCAGGCCCCAGCCCGGCTCCAGCGGGGCGCGCAGCAAATAGGGGCCCGACGCCAGTGCCTCGGAGACCGTGACGTCGGAGGGCTGCCGGCGCAGGGCCCGCAGGGACGCCTCGTCGGGGGCGATGACGCAGATACGGCGCGTGGCGGTGGTCATGCGGTGATCGCCTCCAGTCGTTCGACCTGTCGGTACAGGCTCACGCCCGCCAGGTACTGCCGGGTGATGCCGGTCCGGGCCCGGAGCAGTCGGGGATGCGAACGCTCCAGCCGGGCCAGTGCGGCCCACCACCGGGCGACCGGGCGGGCCGAGGGCAGGTCGGGCGGCACGGTGAGACAGAGCTGGGCCTGCTGGATCAGCAGGAGGTGCTCGGCCTGGTGGCGCAGCAGCGCGGCCTCGTACACATCCAGCACCAACTCGCGGTCCTGCATCCGCAGTTGGTCCAGGAGCCGACCGCGCCACAGGGCCTGTGCGGGGGAGGCCGGGGCCTCGCACCAGACGCTGGTGAGCAGACGACGCCCCTGAGGATGCGTCAGAAACGTGTCCTCCAGGAGGAGTTCGGCCGCCGACTCGCCGGGCGGGTTCGGCCGGTCCAGGAGCGCGGTGAGCGGCGAGGCGTCCCGCAGCCGCTCGGCCAGCAGCGGGGCGCTCGCACAGTGCGGCAGGGCGGGAGCGACCACGGCATGGTGGGCCAGGACGTCCCACAGCGAACGGGCGCCCGGGACCGCCCGGACGGCCTCGGCGGCCAGATCGGCCTGCCCGCGGGCGCCGATCGCCGCCGCCAACAGCACCGCTCCGGCACCCAGCGGGCGGCGCTCCTGCTCTGCCAGCCGGTCCAGACGCAGCCGGGCGGCGCCGTACACAGCCACCCTGACGACCTCGTCCGTCACGTCCGGCGGCGGGGCGGCCAGGTCCTGAAGGTCCCTCAAGTCCCCTTCCGGCGGCGCCGACCGGTCCGTGTCACAGTTCCTCGACCACAGCAGCACGCTCAAGGCGGTATCGGCCGCGCTCATCCCCCACCCACTGTTCGACTTCGCGCACACCGTCGCCGAAGCGTGCGTAGAAACGCAGCAGCCGCTCGGCGCTGGTGATGTTGACTAGTCCGGCCACCTGCCAGGGCTGTCGGAAGGTACCCAGGTGCAGGTCCACGTCGATGCCCGACAGACCCGACTCCTTCCCGGAGAACAGGTGCGTGTGGTACCAGCCCATCAGCTGTTTGTCCTCGGAGGCGGACAGCTGCCGGTTCACCTCACGGAAGGAGTCGCCGGTGAAGGTGAAGTGCAGGGCGCCGGCGCCCGCGTGCTCCGCCGGAGTGACCTCCGTGATCTCGACCAGATAGCGTTCGGCGGACTCCTCGCCCTCCTGTTCGGCCGGCTCCGGTTCGAGGACCCGGCGCACCTTGCCGAGGAGGAAGCCGCCTTCCTCCAGTCGGCGCGAGAGCTTCATCAGATACAGATGCTCGTACGTCTCGCCGGGGATGAGGACGGTCACCGGTCCCAGGCAGGCCGGGTCGATGCCCAGGTCCCCGGGGTCGATCCGGGGCACCGGCGGCTCCTCCACCTTGCGGATGGCGAAGTTGCGCCGGGGTTCGCGCAGATTGAGGTCCATGGTGCCCTCGACCTCGGGGGTGGAACGCGCGAGCGCCACCGTGGCCAGGTCGGGGTGGTCCAGGCAGAAGCCCCAGACCTCCTCCTCCGGATCGATCTGCTTGACCACATGCTGCAGCACGGGTCCGAGCAGTTCCCGGACGGAGAACTCCCGGTCCACCACGGTGTCGCCGCGCCGTGAGATGGTCACCCCGAGCCTGCCGATCTGACTGCGCAGATTGTGGATGGTGCGCGGCCCGTCCATCAGCCGTGGATCGGGCCTGCGCACATACCGCAGCCGAAAGTCGACCTCGTCCTCCGGATCGCCGGTCTCCAGCTCTCGCCGGAACGCCTCGACGAGCAGCGACGTCAGGGACATCTGGCCCAGCAGATCGAAGGACGTGCTCTTGTAGAGCAGCACTTTGGCCGCACCGGTCCGGTACTCAGTACTCATCCGGGCTCGCCTCCACACGATGGACGGTCAGGGACCTGGAGCGATCGGCCCTGGCCGTCAGCCCCGCCCGGGCCAGCCAGGTGGTGCCGCCGATCTCCTTGATGCGTTCCTGGCCCTCGAAGGAGAAAGCCCAGGCGGCCGCCGCCCGGTCGAGGTAGCCGCCGCGCTCCAGCATGTCCCGCACCACGCTGTCGAAGTCCAGGGCCATCTGGTAGTCGTGCGGGAGGATCTCGTAGTTGCGGTAGCGGGCCATGTCGATGAGCATCTGGCACAGCACGTACAGGCTCAGGTCGGGCGTGTAGTCGGTCATCAGCGGCCCCAGACACACGGAGCCCTTGCCGAGCTCCTCGTCCCGGGCGATGTTCGGGTGGAACACCTCCGACCGCCACAGCACCCGGGGCGCCTGGATGGGGAACTCGGCCGGCAGCCCTATGACGAGTTCGTGCCGGTCGATCGGCCGGGGCTCCAGCGGCCAGGCCTCCAGATCCTCCGGCGGGGCGAAGCCCGGGACGTGCAGCTCCACCTCGAACCGCAGCGGCAGCCGGTCGTCGTCCATGCCGACCAGCGTGAACTCCTCGTGCTGGTCGGCGAAGTCGGCGATGTCCTCGCGGGCATCCGCGATGGCTTCGAGGCGCAGCAGGCTGTCGACACCCGCCGTCGCCTCGCCCGATACCTCCAGCTGACCGCCGTCGCGGATGCCCTGGTTGAACAGCGGAACCTCCGGATCCAGCCGCCGGGCCTCGTCGTTCTCGTCGCGGTAGTCGACGACGGCCCGGCGCAGCTGGCCGTTGGCGTCCCGGGACACCTCCGCGCGGTACTGCGCCCAGACGGCGGGCACGAGCTCGCTGGGCAGGGTCGTGTTCGGGACGTACTGGATCTCGTACAGCTGGCGGTCGGGTCCCATGACCTGGAGGCGGGTGTACAGGGCCGGACGGAAGTCGTGCTCGCCGTAGAGGACTTCGACGCCGGGCGCGATCCGTGCCGCCCGGTCCTGGAGTTGCTGGAGCCGGCCCTGTGGCATCTCGGCGACCCGGAACGCGGCCTGCTGGTTGGTGGCGTAGAGCTGCACGGCCTCGTGGTCGACCAGCTCACGGACGAGCCGGTGGAACTCCGGGTAGGCCTCGCTGCCGACGAACTCGATGGTCCGGTACAGCGTGTCCGCGTTCCCGCCGGCTCCGGCGTGCTCGCGCTGTTCGGTGCGCAGGAACTCCCTGATCTTCAGCAGCTCATGGTTGCCGGGCCAGCGCCGCAACGCGGTCTCCACCAGCCGAGGGACCCCTTCGCGTTGTACGGCGCCGAGTTCGAGGGCGCGTACGGTCTGTCGCCAGAAGGTGACGACATCCTGGCCCGCCGCGCCCCAGGGGGGCCGGGTGTGCGGCGGGAAGTCCATATCGTCCAGGAGCTCCTCGGCCTGCGTCTGGGTGCGGTAGAGGTCGGCCAGGGTGTCGGCCAGAACCTGCTTGATCTCGGTGGGCAGTTTGCCCGCGTCGTTGTTCACCGGGATCTTCCTTTCCCGCCGGCCTCGGAGAGTTCCAGGTAGCGGATTCTTCGGGTACCTCCGGTCCCGAGGACCGGCAGGATCTCGCGCGGGGCCACGTCGAGTTCGGCGAGCGGGGTGTGCGGGGACGCGTCCGTGAGCCGGGTGGACTGCTGCGTCGGCGGGGATCCGGGCAAGGGCGCCCAGGTCATCACGGTCTCCTCCGGGGCGAGATGGGCGGCGAGGTCGGCAGGGGTGGAAAGGACGGTGTGCGGTGTCGGGGACACCAGGGAGGCGGGGATCCGGGCGTGCAGCGGGCAGTCCGGATCGCGGTGCACCCGGACCGGGCTCGCCGTACCGCTCGCCGCGTCCACCCGGACCAGGCCGGGCGTGGTCTCGGCCCCGCAGAGCAGCCGTACGACGGTCACCGCCAGCCAGGCACCGATCAGCGCCGAGACCGGGGCGGAGGCTCCGGCGTCGGTCGTGGTGGCGTCCGCGCAGGCCCAGGGATCGTCCTGGGCGGCCCGGTCCCTGGGGGTGAGGCCACAGCCGAAGCAGGCGCCCGACGGATCGTAGAGCCGGATCTCCCCGCCCCAGGGGCTGGTGCCGCCGTCGAGCAGCGGGACACCGACGAGCTGACAGCGCCCGGCGAGCTGGAGCCGTGCGGCCAGGCTGTCCAGACAGCCGACGACGAGCGAGGCATCGCGCAGCTCGGCCAGCCCCACCCCGCTGACCAGGGGAGCGGTCCGGGCATCCACACACGTCACCGGGGAGAGCTCGCCGAGCCGGCGCGCGGCGATCGGAGCCTTCGGGCGGCCGATGTCGTCGGCGCGGAACAGCGGGGCCCGGCTGAGGTTGCCCTCCGAGACGGAGTCGGGGTCGCACAGCACCAGGCGCCCGATGCCTGCCAGGGCCAGCTGCTGGGCAAGCTGGCTGCCCAGGGCGCCGACTCCGACCACCACGACGGTGGCCGCGGCGAGCTGCTGTTGGTCCCAGCCCGGGATGAGCTCGTGGCGTTCGAAGCGTCCCACGTCAACTCCGCTTCAAGGTGCGGAAGTTCATGGGGCACTGGACGACCGTGAGGTCGCTGCGCCACTGCTCGAAGCAGCCGAGTCCGCGGGCCGGATCCTGGTGGACCGCCTTGAGGCAACCGCGCTCCTCCGGTGAGCAGGGGCAGACGACGACCGTCTCGAAGAGCCGGAACGTGTGCCGGCACACGAAACAGGCGTTGCGCTGGCGGGGGTGTCCCAGGGCCGGGTCGTCGGGCATCAGGCGCACGGTGTGCAGGGAGTCCGGCGACGGATCGGCGGAGTCCACCCCGCGGAAGAACGCGGCTTGTGCCCGGGGGTCGGGCAGCTCCGACGGTGTCGCGTGCCCGCTGCACGGGAGATAGCGCAGGTGATGGGTGACGTCGGCCAGTTTGCCGTCCGCCGAGTGGCGCAGAAAGACCGTGTCGTCCAGACGGAAGGTGTGTCCGCACACCCGGCAGGGCGCCCGGCGCCGGTCGCCCGGCCGCCGCCAGGTACCGAGCCAGCGTGAGTCCAGCGTGGTGGAGGCCGGCCCGTCGGCGCCGGCGACCTGGGGGTTCTCGCCGCGCTGCTGACCGCGGTCGAAGGCGCTGGCCACTTCGGGCGAGGCGGAGGTGGCGGCCCCGTCGAAGGCGCCGCTCTGCTGAGAGCCCGTCATATGCCGTTTCCCGTACGGGAGATGTGACGCAGATCGTCCGGGTCGTGGCCGTTCAGCCGCAGCGTCGCGCGCCCGGCCGCGCAGGCCCGCTCGATGTCGGGGGAGTGGGCGAGCGAGGTGTAGAAGCCCTCGGCGAAGGCGAGCCCCGCGTCGTCGTCGAGTTCGCTCACGGTGCCCACCACGGTGTGCGCGCACTTGAGGAGTCCCTCCGCGTACGCCGCCGTCCAGCAGGAGTTGAGGACCACACAGTCGAGCGGGGCGTGCAGGCCGAGTGCGGGGGTCAGCGCCTCGACGGGCACCGCCGCCGAGGCGCCCGTCTCGTCCTCGAAGAGCAGCCGGCCGTCGTCGGTGCCGTGCCCGGCGAAGTGCACGATCCGGGGGAGTACGGCATCGAGCTGCGGGAGGATGTCGGAGATCCGGGTGGCGGAGTGGACCGTCACGGCCAGCCGCCCACCGGAGCGCGCCTCGGCCTCCCGGATGACGCGCTGTTCGGCGCCGAGCCGCATCCTGGCCTCGTCGAGCGGCGCGGACATCAGGCACAGCACCCGCACCGTCACGGCCGGGGCGGCATCGCCGGCCAGGCTCCGCAGCTTCGCGTGCCCGGGGTATCGGGCCGAGGCCGCCGCGAACAGATGGCACGGGTCCACCCCGTCGACCCGGCCCCGGTGCAGGGCCTGACAGGTGGTGCGCCACCAGTCGGCGGCGGCCAGCGGCGGGGCGAAGGGCATCAGGATCGCCGGATTGACACCCAGGTCTTCCAAAAGGGCGTGACTGCTCGTCACATCCGGAAATAATTCGCCCAACAATTCGAATGCGCCGTCGTCGCGCAATTGTCTCCAGGTCGAACCGGCCATCTCGTCCCCCGAGCCAACTTCCCCTGTGTGTGCGGTGGTTCGAAAGAAGAGTACTTGCAGTGCCGTCCCGTGGGTGTACTTTCGGAATGCGCAGCACACTTATCGGGGGCGGGCTTGATCGAGCGTCTTGAAATGATCACCTGTGGTGGCCGCGGTGCCGAGAAGTCGATCTTCGAGATCGATTTCGACCAGGGGGAGAAAACCAAGGACGGATTCCGGGAACGCCGGGGTGTCCTGGTGCACGGGGGCGGAGAGCGCGTCGTACAGCGCATCGCTTATACCGACCAGGCCCGCCGCGAACTGGGCCGTGCTGTCAGGAACGCGGATCTGCTGGTCCGCCGGCTCGGCGTCACCCGCTATCCGTCCGAGCTGAGCCGGGTCATAGGCCACCGGGCTGACGGCCGGGCCCCCTTCCTGGTAGCCACCCGCAGAGGGCGCCCGCTGTCCGAGCTCCGCGACGAACTCCCGCTCCCTCCCGGGGAGCTGTGGAGCGCGGTGGACGGCATCATCGCCGTCCTCACCCAGTTGAACGAACTGCGCCTGGTGCACCGTGACATCCGGCCCGAGACACTGCTGTGGGACGGCGGCTCCGTCCAGCTGGCCGACTTCGGTCTCGCCGTGCACGAGGGCGATGAGCGCGGCGCGGCGGTGGGCACCGACCCGTGGCGGTCCCCCGAACAGGCGGCGGGCCTGGGCAAGGCCGACTGCCGGGACGACGTGTACTCCGCCGGAGCGGTGATCTTCCACCTGGCGACGGGCGAGGACGCCGCCGCGACCCCGGACATGCGGGGCCGGGTCAGACTCCTCGACAGCAGCCTGCGCAACCTCCTGGAAGGCGTCTTCACCGACGCCGCCCGGCACCGGATCACCGGGTTCGCCCTGCGCAGACGCTGGGAGGGGGTCCCGGCCAAGCCGGAGACGGCTCGCCCCCACACGCCGGTCGAGGTGGAGATGGAAGCGCGCAGACGCTTCCACGAACTGCGCGCCCGGCAGCGGGCCTACACCCACCGCGCCCTGGCCCCACCGCCACCGCCCCGGGTGCCGCGCGCCCCCGCTCGTCCGTACCTGGGCCTCGCCACCACCCGTGGGGCCACCGTGACCGGAGTGCTCGTGCTGGTGGTGGCCGTTCTGGCGATCGTCGCCGTGCTGGTGTGGTGAGGAGGACGACATGGCAGCACAGGTGAGGTGCCCCATCTGCCTGAACATGGTGGACTGGGCGCGGGCCCAGATCGTCACCATGACCGACGACAACCGTACGGAACCCCTCGTCCGCCGTGACGGCGAGGACGACGTGGTCTGGAGTCAGCGCACGCTCAACGCCTACCGGCAGTGTGAGGGCGGCGGCGAACCGCACGTCCTGCCCGGCAAGTACGGCGACTTCGGCCAGCCGCTCGTGATCGGAGTGGTGGGCGAGTCCGCGGCCGGCAAGAGCCATCTGCTCGCCGCGATGCTGGGCATGCTGTCGGACGTGGACCGGATGTCACGGCTCGGGCTGGTGGTCGGCGGACTCGACCTGAAAAGACATCAGACGTATCTGCGGAACGTCGTCCGCCCCTTCCTCGACCAGGGCAAGGGCATCGACGGCACCCCCGCCGGACCGCCCGAGTTCACCGACGCCCTGTGGATCCACAGCAGCAGGATCCAGCGCAGCTTCGCCGTCGCCTTCTTCGACGTCTCCGGCGAGTGGCTCGCCAACCACGACGCCCAGGTGCCGTTCCTCGGCGCGGCCAGCGCCCTGGTCTTCGTGGTCGACCCGACCCGGATCCGCGGCCTCACCGGTGCCTCCGGAAGCGTCACGGGCGATCCGTCCTTCGACGTCGTACTGAACAAGATCGCGCGACTGCGAGGGTTCGAGGGGGAGGAGTTCATGCCGCTGCCCGCCGCCGTCGTCGTGGGCAAGAGCGACCTGCTCAGGCACCACGAGATCCTGGTGGAACGGTGGTTCAAGGACACCTCGCCGGAGGAGGAACTGGACCTGCGCACCGTGGAGGCGGAGAGCGAGGACGCCTACGCCTTCCTCAGCTCCCGGGGCGCCCGCGGCTGGCTCGCGCCGTTCGCCCGCTGCGCGCCCTCGACCCTGCACTTCGCCACCGCGACCGGCCACGGGGCCGTCGACGAGGAAGGCGTCCAGCGCTCTCCTCAGGGAGGCTTCGCCCCGCGTCGCACCCTCAAACCCTTGCTCGCTCTGTTCGCCATGTGCGGGGTCCTCGGCCCCACCGACCTCGGTCAGGGAGCCGTCGGATGACCACCGTCCATCAGATCCTCTTCGGCTGGGCCGAACGGGACAGCGCAGGCAACGCCGGGGTGCGCCCCGTGGCGGACTCCGGAGCGCCGAGCCTGGACCGCTGGACCGGGCGGCTGCCGAGTGTCTGGGCCGCCAAGGACGACGCGGACGACCCGGGCGAGACCCGGGCCGGCCTGGTCCACCTGGTCTTCGAGGACGAGGCCGCCGTACTGCGCAAACTCCCCACGCACAACACGTACGGCCGGGCCGGCGCCACCCTGACCCATGCCCTGGTCGGCGACCCGCGCCTGATCGACGCGGCCCTGGCCCTGGGACTGCACGACTGGTCCGGCTGGCGCGATCGGGAAGCGCGGGGACCGGACGCCCGGATGGTCCCCCTCGACATCGAGGAACTGCGCGCCGCGGCGGGGACGGGCCTGGCCGCCCTGCGCGCGGCGGTGCGGGACATCCCGAAGGATCAGCTGACCGCGGCCGTCGCCCACGTACTCGGCGCGCCCGACGCCGACTTCACCTTCATCACCCGGCCGGAATACGCCCTGCCGATGATGACCGCGGTGCACGACATCGTGGGACCGGTACGCGACCGGCCATGGACCTTCACCGGCCGGGAGACCACTGATGTGGGCGGCCACCAGCCGCGGGTGGTCTTCCTCTCCGCCCGGCCGCCGCAGTCGTCCTACGTCAACCGGCGCCGAAGCGTCGAGCCCGCCGCCGCACCGACCGACCCGGACGGCACCGGTTTCGCCGCGCAACTGGTGGAGCTGTATCTGGAGGCCGGGCACGCGGCGGTGGGCCGGGTGCGGCCGCGGACCGGGATCGCCACGGCCGACGACGTGAAGGCGTGGCGGCGCTCGGTACCGCTCGTCGACGGCCGGATCGTCGACACCGGGCTCCCGCTCGATCTCCTCCTCGACGACGAGCTGCTGGGCCGGGCTGCGAACCGCGGCCTCGTCCCCGGCGCGGCCGCACGCCTCGCCGGAGAGCTGCGTGAACAGCCCGACCATCTGCTGATCGACGTGGTGAGGCGGTGGGGGAACGACGAGTCGCGGTCCTGGCGCCATCCCGGGCTGAGGGAGGCCGTCCTGCGCGAGGCCGTGGTCGTCTGTCTCACCCGGTCCTGTCCGGAGGAGCTGATCCAGGAGACGGCACAGGCGCGGCCACGGCTGGAGCTGGTGGCCGACGTGTTCCTGAAGCAGGTGCCGAACAAGGGCCTCGACCTGTCCGATTCCCGGCAGATGTATCTGATGGGCATGGCCCTGACACTCGGGCTGGACGCGTCCCACCTGGACCACGAGGGGCTGTTCTCCCCGTCCTCCGCGTCCGCCCTACTGGAGTTCGTCCGGTGGAGCGCAGGCCACCACCCCGACGCCGCCGCCCTCGTCCTGCGCCGCCATCTGGGCGCCGGAACCGACAAGAAGGCACGCGAGAAGGCCGCTCGAGCATGGTTCGAGCGCGGTCTGCTGCGCACCGAGGTCGAACTCGTCGCACGCGGGGACAAGGCGAAGGAGGTCGACTGCTACACGGGACTGCTCACCGCCGCCTACGGCCCCCGGCTCAGCCGCGCGGACGCCGCGGCCGTAGTGGAACGCGCCGGGGACGACGCACCGTTGGGACTGCTCACCGCCGCGCTGTGGCAGGCGGAGGAGGAAGCCGAGCCCCGCATCCGGCACGCCCTGTCCGATCTCCTGCTGCGGGACGAGGGCTACGCGCTCACCGCCCCGTCCGTCCGGAGCGCGGGCCGGGCGGCCGCATGGGCCCCGCCGAGGCCCGTCACCGATCCTCAGGCCCGCCCTCCGGAGCCCTGGCCACCGCATGCCCGGCCGGACGAGCGAGGGCACGACCCTGAGCGGCGAGCCGACCCGCAGTCGGCGGAGCGGTCCTGGCTCGGCGGACTGGACCCCGTGAACACGGCCTTCGTGATCATCATCCTCACCGTCATCGCCGCCGCAATGGGCTACATCGTCTGGACGTCCGTCTGATCCCTGCTCGCGCCCGACCCCGACCGGATGACACCGAATGACATCGAATGACTCCGCATGACATCGAGTGAAGAGACCATGAGCGTGAACGCGACCGTCCCGGCACCCAGGTCCGCACCCGGCACGGGACTGGGTGATGTCGCCCGCGAGATCAGAGCATTCGCCGCCGTGGCCCGGGCCGACGGCACGGACCCCTTGGTCCTGGACCTCATTGCGGACGACCTGGACACCGGTGGTGTCACGCTCGCCGGCACGGACCTGGTCGTGGCCTACCCGCCCGAGGTGCTGCTCCCCGACGCGCCGCCGAAGCGGTGGTCGAGCGTGGAGGGGTGGCTCGGGGTGCTGCGCGACGTGCTGGTGTTCGCGCCCATCGCGCTCACCTGGTGGCGGCTGCAGGACGCCCTCGACGCCTATGACGCGCAACAGAGCACCGACCCCTTCCTGCTCGGCTGGGCCCGCGGCTTCCCGCACGGCACCCCGCCCGAGCCGACCACCGTGACGCTGGGGACGTCCGCGATCCATGTCACCCTGTTCATCGTCCTGGTCGTGGCGCTGACACTCGGGCTGCACATCCTGCAGAACATCCGGGAGAAGCAGCTCTCGCGCGAGGCCGACCGCGGGCGGCTGGGCACACAGCTCGCCCTGGCGACGCTCCTGCTGGCGGCGCCCGCCGCCCGCCCGGCGGGCAAACCGCTGGACAACAGCAGCGCCGACCGCCTGGCCGCCCAATTGCTGGCCAGCAGCGTCAATCTGGAAACCGCGTTGCGTCGCACGTCGGAAGAGATCGTGACGGTCCTGGAGACCGGACCCGGCAGTCGGATCCAGACGTCGCTGGACGGCTGGACGCAGACGGTCGCCGAGCTCACACAACTGGTCAGGTCGCTGATCCCGCCGAGCGAGCTGGCACGGGAACTGATCACGATCAGGGAACAGACAGCCCGGGAGGGGGAGCAGCTGAGGTCCGCTCTCGACGCGCTCGTCACCGATCTGCGGCGCGTCCAGGAGACCACCGGCCAGGAGATCCACCGGCACGACCTCGCCGTCGCCGCGGTCCGTGAACTGGCCCAACGCCTCGGGGACTCGCTGATGGTGTTCACCGAACGGGCGGAGAACCTGGTGGACTCCACACACAGCATGTGGCAGGTCGTCGACCGGCTGGAGAGCTCCAACGGCCACCGGCGTAACGCCGACCCGCCGCGCGGAGGGGGCTATGGACCGCCTCCGGGCGGGGGCCGGCCATGACCTACCGACCTGGGCGGGCCGGAGTGGGGCGTACCGTCCTGCTCGCGGGCTGGCTCTTCGCCGACCTCCTGCTGCTGTTGCTCGTCATCGCGCTCGGCTCCCTGCCCAAGGAGGAACGGCACAAGCCTCCGAACCCCTCCCCGACACCGTCCGATACGGCGACGGCGAGCCCCTCCCAGAGCGCCCAGGTCGCGGAGCAGGGGCTGGTGCTCAAGCCCTGCAGCTTCACCGTGAAGACGGGCAGTGCCGCCTCCGTGCGCGGCCAGTTCGCCAAGCAGCTCCGCGCGGCCGGCGTCGACGGCCGTACGGCGGGCTTTGTGCTCTCCTTCGGCACGGCACCGGAGCCGGGCCCGGGGCAGGCGGCCGCCGAGCGGGTCAACTCCGTCATCACCAAGGAGATGCCCCGCTTCAGAGTTGCTCCGAAGCGGGGCTACTGGAAGGGCGGCCCCTCCGGGAACGTCAGGATCGACGTGTTCTTCCTGGCCACTCCTGACGGTGACACCGAGTTCCCGAAGGGCTGCCGTTCCTCGGACGACTGAGACCGTCAGCCGACGTCAGCCGACGTCCGCCGCGTCCAGGCGGTAGAGGCCGCTGTAGTCGGAGACCGCCGTGCCGTTCTTCTTGACCCAGGTGGAGATCTCGGTGTTCGAGGAACCCTGGCCGCTGTCGCTGATCACGATGTAGTGCAGCTTGCCCGCCTTGACCAGGCTCTTGAGCTTGGCGAGCGTCATCGCGTCGTCGCTGCCGGACCAGCCGCCCATCGAGATGACCGGCTCACCGGACTCCAGGATGATCGAGGAAGCCGTCTGGTCGGTGGCCACCGCGACCAGCCAGGTGGCACCGTCCTGGTTCTTCTTCAGATACGTGATCATCGCGGACGAGACCTGAGTGCCGCCGCCCATGCCTCCAGCGGACCCACCGGTCCGGGACGCGCTGTCGGACTCGGTGCCGCCGCTTTCCGTGCCGGACGTCGGCTGCCCCGCGGACTGCCCGTCCGAACCGCTCTGGCCGGTCCCGCTCTGGCTGGTGCTGCCGCCAGGGCCGCCGCTGGGCCGCTGTCCACCGCCGCCCATGCCGCCACCGGTGCTCGGGCCTGCCGTCGGGTTGGTGCCGTTCGTGCTGGAAGCGGCCGCCGACACCGAGTACGCCGCGGGACCGGCCAGCAGGGCGACCACGGCCGCCAGCGCCGCCAGCCCGGTCAGCCGCTGGCGCCTGGTGAACCGCCCCAGCAGCAGCCCGATCACCGCGACCGCACCGGCCACGCCGGCCACGACCTCCGCCACCGTGTACAGCGTCCCCGAACCCGACACCCGCTGGAGCAGCACGACCGCCCACACCGTGCTCACCGCGACCGCCGCCGGCAGCACCCAGCCCCTCCCCCACGCTCGAATACGCTCACGCGGGGGGACCCCCACCGCCGCCGAACCCTCCACGAAGGCCCGGTACAGCACCACTGCGCCGATACCGGCCAGCGCCGCGACACCGGGCGCCATGGCGGTGACGTAGTACGGGTGGAACGTGCCCTCGGCGAGCGCGAACGTCAGATAGTGCAGGACGAACCAGCCGCCCCACAGCAGCAGCGCCGCCCGCTTGGCGTCGGTCCGCGGCGCCCGGCCCCGCAGCACCAGCCCGCCGACGAGGGCGATCAGCGCGAACGGGATCAGCCAGGAGATCTGGCCGCCCATGATGCTGTTGAACAACCGGTACAGGCCCGCCTCGCCGCCGAAGCTCGCCCCGTTGCCCTGCGAACCCACCGACGAACTCGCCCCGAAGATCCGGCCGAAGCCGTTGTAGCCGATGACGAGGTCCCAGACGGTGTTGTCCGTGGAGCCACCGATGTAGGGGCGGGAGGAGGCGGGGATGAGGTCGACGACCACCATCCACCACGCCGAACTGGCCACCAGGGCGACCGTGCCGACGGCGAGATTGCGGACACGACGGCCCAGCGGCGTGTTCGCGGCCCACAGATAGACCAGGAAGAACGCCGGCAGCACCACGTACGCCTGCATCATCTTCGTGTTGAACGCGAAACCGATCGCGACCCCGGACCACACCAGCGGCATCAGCCGGCCCGTGCGCACGGCCCGCATCAGGGCGGCCGCGCCGAGCAGCATCAGGAAGACGAGGACCGGGTCCGGGTTGGTGTCCCGGTTGATGGCGACGGTGATCGGGGTCAGCGTCAGTGCCAGCGCGGCGATCGTCGCCGCCACCGCGCCGAAGTCCCGCTTCACCATGCGGTACAGCAGAGCCACCGACCCGGTGCCGAGCGCGACCATCGGCAGCGCCAACTGCCAGGTGCCGTAACCGAGGACGCGGGCCGAGAGCCCCATCACCCACAGGGCGAACGGCGGTTTGTCGACGGTGATGAAGCTGCCGGAGTCCAACGCGCCGAAGAAGAACGCCTTCCAGCTCTTGGTGCCGGAGTAGACGGCCGCGTTGTAGAAGGTGTTGCCGGTGACCGAGGACAGGTTCCAGGCGTACAGGGCCGTGGCCAGCACCAGGATCGCCCACAGGGCGGGCCGGGCCCAGCGGGGGTCCCCGGGGGCACCGGTGAACAGCCGGCGCACACGGCCGCGCGCGGCGGGCGGTTCGGCCCGGTGCCGGGCCTCCTGGACGGGCGGCGGGGCGAGAGTCGTCATGACGCGTACTCCAGGTGGTCCGGGGCGAGGTGTGGGGCGGGCGCCCTGGCAGTGACGATCGGGGCGGTGTCTGGGGGAACCCTGAGCCGTTGCTGAGGGAAGAGTGAGAATCAGCGGACTCACAGGTTGCTCAAAGAAGGCCCACGCCCGAGCCCAAGGCTCAACTCCGGAACGGCGGTTCAGATGGGCTGCGGTTCGAAGTCGGAGTCCGGGGGATCGTCGGCCGCCGTCGTCAGCGCCTGCGTGCACGCCAGCAGCAGCGGATGCCCCTCGTCCACGACCTGCCGGGCCCGCCGCAGGGTGTCCTCGCGCAGCGCGGCGGCCTCCTCCTGCCGGCCCGAGAGATGGCGCACCGCCGCCACGTTCAGGGCACAGCCCAAGAACCAGGGGTGGTCGGCGCCCACCGCCGTCCGCATTCCGCGCAGGGCCTGCTCGATCAGGCTCCGGGCGTCGTCGTGGTTGCCCAGACGCCAGTACACCAACCCCAGATTGCCCAGCACGCCCAGCGTGTTCGGATGGTCGTCACCGAGCAGGTGCCGGTAGTCCTCGCAGACCTGGAGCGTGAGATCGGCGGACTCGACCGGGTCACCGTGGGAGCGCAGGAAGGACGCGCGGTCCGACTGGATCATCAACGTCATCGGATGCCGTGCGCCCTGCAACTGGCGGCACTGCTCCACGAGACCGCGCAACAAATCACCGGCGCTCCGGTAGTCGCCCGAACGGCGCAGGCACAGAGCCTGGTTGTGCAGGGCCAGCAAGGTCTGGGTGTGGTACTCGCCCATGGCCTCGCGGTGCAGCCGGGTGTTGGCGTCCTGGAGCGCGGCGGCCTCTTGGTGGCGTCCCAGGAGCCTGAGGGAACGGGCGTAGGTGAGACCGGTGAGCAGGGTCAGCCGATGGTTGCGGGGCAGCAACCGCTCCCGCAGGGCCAGCAGTTCGCGATGGACGGCGGCCGCCTCCAGATAGCGGCCCAGCAGCCCGAGGGCCACCCCGAGATTGTGCAGCGACCCCTGGGTGTGCGGCGCCTCCGGCCCCTCCAGGGCGTCGTACGCGCGCCACACCCGGTCGCAGAGCTGGTGCGCCTCCTCGAACAGGCCCAGCGCCATCAAGGTCCCGCCGAGTCCGACCTGCGCCCGCAGCAGGTCCGCGTCGTCGGGCGCCCGCTCGTACTCCAGCTGCTCCACGACGGCCCGCCCGACGGCCTCCGCCTCCCGGTAACGCCCGCAGCGCCGCAGCATGTTGGCGTGCTGGTGGACCAGTACCAGCATCGACGGATGGGTCGGCGCCAGCCGTACCCGCCAGCGCGCCAGCACCTGTTCGCACAGCGTGAGCCCGGTGCTCTCCTCGTCCCGCAGCCGCAGGTACTCGATGCAGTTCAGGACGAGTTCGCGCACCGAGTCCTCGGCGCTCTCCAGCGCCCCGGACGGATACAGATGCGGCAGCAGTCCGGCGTACGTCGGCCAGGCGCGCACGTCCGAGGGGCGCTGCGGATCGGCCGAGACCAGCACCCGGCAGGCGACCGCGGACAGTTCGTCCCGGTCGGCGGGGGAGAGCGTACGGCGCAGGAAGCGGTGGTAGAGGCGGTGCATCTCCACGCTGTCGACGTAGGTCTCGCCGTCCGAGGTCTGCACGAAGTCCCTGCGGACGGCGGTGGACTCGGCCAGCCGGGCCAGCGCGTTCTGCCAGCGCACCGGGTCCGCGGCCAGCTCCGCCAGATGGGGCGGCAGGTCGCCGGGGCGGGCGTGCTGGAGCTGGCGCACCGGGATCGAGCCGGGCGAGAACATGGCGAACAGGCGCAGCAGTTCCGTCGTCTTGGGGTTGTCCTGCTCCAGGGAGTCGAGGGTGATGGCCCAGCTGGTCCTGAAGCCGATCGGGTAGTCGGAGGAGACCTGGATGCCGATGACGTCCGCGTCGGCCCCGCGCAGCCGGGCGATGTAATCGGCGGCCGGCACCGGGCTGTTGGCCTCCAGCCAGGCCGCGGTCTGCCCGAGCAGCAGCGGGAAGTCCTCCACCGCCTCGGCGAGTTGGTCGGCCTCCTCCTCGGTGAGCCGCTCCACGTGCCGGCGGGCGTAGCTGATGCTCTCCGCCCGGGTGAACCGGTCCACCTGGATCTCCGCGACCCCGCCCGAGGCCGCCCAGCCGCGGGTGAGGGTGGTGATCGCGACATGGCCGCCGCTCTCCGGGAGCAGGTCGTCGACCTGTTCCATGTCGTCGGCGCTGTCCACGATGAGCAGCCAGCGCCGGCGACCGGTGCGCAAGGCCTCGCGCACCGCGCGCACCCGCTCGCCCAGCGCCCGGGCGTCGGTGAGCTGGAGCCGGTCGGCGAGGTCGGCGAACTGCTGGCGGGCGGTGGCCCGGAAGCTCGCGCTGATCCACCAGACCACGTCGTACTCGTTGGCGAACCGGTGCGCGTACTCGATCACGATCTGGCTCTTGCCCACCCCCGAGATCCCGCGCAGCGCCACCCGCGCCCCGGCCGGACCGCCGCTCTCGAACAGGGCGCGCAGCTCCTCCAGGACCGGATCGCGGCCCGTGAAGCGGAAGTTGCGGCGCGGCACGTTCCACACGGCGGGCGGCGCGTCCGGGAAGCGCGGCGCGACGGGTACGTCCTCCTCGGCGTCCGGCTCGGTGTGCTCCAGACCGAGCGCGGCCAGCAGCCGGCGCAGCGCCTCCGCCGGGTCCAGGTCCCTGAGAGCGGGCGGGCCCAGTACGGCGGCCGCGGCGGGCAGGGCACGGGTGGACAGGTCGATCGCCGCGAACCGGTCGGGACGCGGGGCGACCACGTCGGCCAGCGCCCCGGCCCACTCGGCCTCGGTGCGGTGGCCGAGCCGCAGATACCCCTCGTCCAGGAGCAGCAGAACGCGGCCCGGGGCACCGAGCAGCTCGCTCAGCAGCGAGTTCAGCGGTACCCCGGGGGGTGGGTCCCAGCGCAGCAGGTCGGTACGGCAGCCGTGCCGCTCCAGCTGGTGCGCGGCCCAGGTGGCCCAGGCACGGTGGGTGCCCGCGTAGCTGATGGTGACGTGGTCGGGGGACCAGGAGTCGGAGGGGCGGGGGGCGGGGAGCGTGCCGGGGCGGGGGGAGCCGGGGAGGGTGGCGGGGCGGCCGTTCGCCGAGGGCACCACGATCTGTCCCGGCCCCGTGGGGACCGTCTCGGCGACGATCTCGCTGGGCAGCTCGACCGTACGGACCGGCACCCCCCAGCGGTTGGTGATGGTCAGCCAGATCGTGCCGGGCCCGGGCGTGCGGTCGGCGGTCACCACGAAGCGCGCCGGGCCGTATGTGCCGCCGAAGCGGTGCAGGACGACGCTGGGCTCGCTCAGCGCCTCGCACACGAAGTGCGGGGCGCCGTCCAGGGCCACCCCGAAGTCGAACTCCTCCTCCTCGTAGGGCCAGTCCTCGTCCCCCGTCGGCCCGTTGAGGTCGACGGTGACGAGATAGCTCTGCCCGGCCTGCGCCTTGCGGGGCCAGCCGACCAGGGGCTCGACCAGCAGGGAGGAGGCGTCGCCGGTCATGCCCTCACCTCCTGGGCGCGCACCCGCAGCCGGAGGGTGGTGAGCGGATGTCCGAAGTAGAGGAACATGAAGCTGTAGAGAACCAGCAGGATCTCCTGCTGCCGCTCGGTGTAGGCGCGGCTGCCGACGTCGAGCCACGACAGCGGGTCGGGTAATCGGGCCACGGCACTGGCCCGGAACTCGCGCAGGGCACGGGCGACGGGCAGGTCCGGGTCGGCGCACACCCGGCCCACCAGCTCCTTGATCAGCAGATGGGCGATGTCGTCGCCGACCTTCCCGGACGTGGCGATACAGCCGCCGGCCCCCTTGCGCAGGAACAGCTCGGCGAAGCCCCGCAGGGCGTTCTCCCCACGCCCACGGTTGTCGAACAGGCGCCCGGACTCACAGGCGTTGAGGCAGACCAGGGTGGACCCGTCCCGGAGCGCGGGCATGGCCTGCCGGTTGAGGTCGCTCCAGCTGACGGAGGCGATCCTGACCTCGTGGGCACGGGCGCCGTACTCGGCGTGGCACCCCATGTACACGAGGCCGGCGCCGAGGTCGGGCCGGGTGAGTTCGGTGAGGAAGGTCCTGGGGGTGCCGATGTGCGCGCGGTGCACGTACTCCTCGAACACCTCGACGTCCCGTCTCATCTGCTCGGCGTAGTAGCCCAGGACATGGCCCGAGCAGGACGCCGGGGTCCCGAAGGGGGTGGTTCCGGCCTCGCGGACGGTGGTCCAGCGCACCACCGTCACCAGGGCGCCCAGGATCCCGGAGACCAGCCCGTGTTCCTGGTCACCGGTCAGATGCAGCAGCTCCCAGGGGATGTCGTAGTCCGTGTCGTCCCAGACCACCAGCTGCAGTTCGGCACCGTGCCGGGCCCGCAGCACATTGATCCAGCGGACCAGGGGTTCCTGACCCCGGGACCATTCGGCCAGCCCCAGGAGGATCTCGCTCGGCGGCATTGAGCTGCCCGGCCGCAGGTTGTGCAGCACCAGGTCGTCAGGGCGCAGCCGGGTGTACTCGGAGTCGAGGCGGCTCTCCAGCTCACCGCTGTGCCCGGTCAGCCAGAACGCGTCCTGCCCCGGCTCACCGTAGGCCCGCTGGACCGAGAGCTTCGCGAACCCGGCGGGCAGCCGGGCGTCCGGATCGACGGGTGCGGCGGGCAGCCGTACGGCTTCGGAGGGCTCGGCCACATGCTCCGGTACGGCGGCGGGGCGCGGCGCGGCCAGCGGCTCGGGCGCCGGCGGCCGGGCGGGCATGCCGGGCCCCAGCGGGATCGCCCCGCCGAGACCGCGGGGGCCGGACGGTTCAGCGGACACCGGTCACCCCCCGTGCGGTGCGTCCGGCGACGGTCACTCCGCCGAGCGCGTCGGCCAGCTGGAACGTCAGGTCCGGGTACGGCTGGCGGGCGGCGTCCACGACCACGGAGTGCAGCCGCATCCGCCCCATCGCGCCGATCCGGCCGGCCGCCGAGAGCGCGTCCTCGATGCCGGTACGGCGCACCGGGCCGGGCAGCCGGTCGCCCGTCCCGGTGTCGAGCGGAACGTTGCCACGACCGTCGGAGACGACCACCAGCCACGCCTCGACGAGGTTGGAGCGCTGCTGGAACGCGCGGCGCAGCAACTGGTCGGTCATCGCCAGGCCGTGGGCGAGAGGACTGCTGCGCCCGGCGGGGCGGTGCAGGGCGCGACCGACGCGGGGGTCGAGGACGCTGCGGGCCACGAAGTGGTCGGCCTTCAGCTCGTGTGCCGCGTCCCGGTTGCCGACCTCGACCACGCAGATGGAGGCCCGTCCGGTGTACGCCCATTGCAGGTACGGGGCGAGGGCGGGCTGCCAGTCCCAGCCGCGGCGGCAGGTGTGGTCGAGCAGCAGCACCAGCATGCGTTCCGCGACGGGGAGCCGGGCGTAGCTGCGGAAGTCGCCGGGCAGCACCACGAGACGGCCGTCGCCGTCCGTGCGCAGGGCGCGGCGGCCGGGGAGGTTCTGGTGCTTGGCGGCCTCGATGGCAGTGGCGACGAAGGCGAGGTCGCGCAGAGTGGTGGCCGACCGGACGCCGATCACGGGACCGCGCGCCGAACTGGGCTCCGGGCGCCGCTGCCAGGGGATCCGCAGCGGGGCGAACTCCCGCAGGAACCGGGCGTCGTCCTCGGGGAAGGGGGAGCCGACGCCGTCTCCGGTATCGGCGGCGAAGGTGTCCAGGGCCTCGGCGGGTCCGGCGGGCACGGCGACGGCGGCGCCGGGTACGCGGTCCGCGGGACCGTCGTCGGCGACCGGGTCCGGCTTCGCGGGCTCGGGTACGGGCCGCCGCTCGCCGTCGGCGTCGTGGGTGACGGGACCGCGGTCGGCGGGCAGCCCGGAGCCGGGCGGCACGGGGGGTCGCGCGGCGACGCCGATCAGCCGGGCGGCCTCGTCGACCCGCTCGGTCCCACAGCTGTCGTCACCCCCGAACACGGCCAACGCCCGCGCCAGCCGCGCGAGCCCCAGGGCCCGTCGGCTGCCCCGGTCCCCGTCGAACAACGCCACGACCCGAGCGGCGGCCTCCTCGTCCATCGCACACCCCACCCGCCGCCCCGCCGCCAGCACACCCCGCCAGGCTTCGGGAAGCTCACCGAGAACGAGGCCGCGATGAGGACTCTCGAGAGGGCCGGGGTCATCGGGGGCGAGGTGAGAGGACGGGGTGCCGGGGCTCGGGGTGGGCTCCTGGGCGTCGAGGGCGTCCCGTTCGCCGCGCCCGGAAGGGGAGTGCGGGGTGTCGGGCGGGCCAGGCTCGAGGGGCTTCAGGGTGCCGGGGCCGAGCGGGGAGGCGTCGCTCGGATCTCGTCGTCCGAGGCTCGGCGCGGGGGCCGGGGTGAGACGCGGGGGGAGTCCGGCGCGTTCGGGTCCGTCGGACGTGGCCTGTACCCCGTGGCCGGCCCCGGAGAGGGCGTCGGCCTCGCCGGGGCCGGGAGGCTCACTGCGGCGGGCGTCGAGGTGTGGCGTGGTCAAGCCGCTCGGTCCACGGCTGTGCCGCGGCCGGTCCAGTACGTCGAGCAGTCGGTCCGGTTCCAGTCCCGCCGCGTTGAGGCGGATCGGGAAGCGGTCCAGGAGATGGGGGGAGAGGCGACCCACTTCCGACTCACGGCACGCGGCCAGCCAGCGGGCCCGGGGGCGCCAGCGGGCGCGGAAGCCGGAGCGCTCGACCGCGGCGACGTCGGCACCCAGGAGCTGCACCGCGGCCCTCATGCCGGGCAGGCTCAGCCGGACCAGATCGGGGACCACGACCAGCGTCGACGCCTCCGGGTCGGTGTCGACCAGCGGGCCCGGGGCGAGCGAGAAGTTCATCCCGGCGCCCTCGTGCCGCAGCGTGGGCCGCAGCCACAGCTCGTCGTCCCCGGTGACCGAGCCGAGCATCGCCCGCCGCACCGGCCGCCCGTTCCGCAGCCCGAGAACCCGGGCGAACGCGTCCGTCACCGGCGCCACCATCTCCGGCTCCAGATCGAACAGCAGCACCCCGTCCAGCCCGGGCCCCAACGCGGAACACGCCAGCACCTGCAACAGCCGCTGCCGCGGCCCGGCCACCCGCCCGTTCCTCTCCGCCGTCATCGCGGCCCCCCACCCCGGCCGGCCGCCTGCCGGCACCCGGCGCCCGGCATCGCGGCACCGCGCTCGGGTGCGGAGGATGTCGCTGTCCGCGTGCGGGGCCCGCACGCCGGCATCACCGGCCCGGGCCCGGAGTGCACCGGTGTCCGCAAAAGACGCGGGTCGGTCGTCCGCCCCCGTCCCGTCGTCATCCCAGCAACCCGTCGAGCAGGTCCGACTCCTCCGGTGTCCAATCGACGGGGCCGCCGTGGGCCGCTTCGGGGCGGCGGTGGCGGAGGGAGAGGGGGGCCACCTTGCGTACGTGGTGGGGGGTGACCTCGTCCGTGCCCTCGAAGGCCGCCAGCGCCCGGGCGGCCCAGGCGGTGACCACCTCCCCGCGGTGCCCCACCGCCCGCAACTGCGTGGCGACGTCGGCGCAGAGCTTGGCGATGTCCTCGCTCAGCCGTACGTCCTGCACGGCCGCCCGCGCCGCGTCCAGCCGCTCGCGCAGCGCCTCGTCGGAGGCGATCCCGTCCGCCAGCCAGGAGGACTCCGTCCCGGCCTCGTCGTCGAAGCGCAGCACGGCCAGCACCATCGCCCGCCGCGCCTCCTGGTCCAGCTCGGACACGGCGACCATCAGCCCGAAGCGGTCGAGCAACTGGGGCCGCAGACCGCCCTCCTCGGGGTTCATCGTCCCGACCAGACCGAAGCTGACGCTGCGCACGGTGTCGATGGCCTCCCGCTGCACCGACAGCACCCCGGTGGAGACGACGTCGAGGATGATGTTGACGATGTGGTCGTCCAGCAGGTTGACCTCGTCGATGTACAGCATCCCCTTCTCGCCGGCCTCCTCGAGCAGCCCCGGCTGGGTCCGCGCCACCCCCTGCATCAGCGCGTCGAGCTCCCAGCCGCCCAGCACCCGGTCGTCCGTGGCGTTGATCGGCAGGGTGACCGGCAGCTCTCCCCGGGTCAGCAGCGAGAACGCCCGCACCACCGTGGACTTGGCGGTCCCGCGCTGCCCGCTGACGAGGACGCCCCCGATCCGCGGCGCGATGTAGTTCAGTTCGAGCGCGAGCTTCAGCTCGGCCTGTCCGACCACATAGCTGTACGGCAGGATGTGGATCCCGGAGCCGGCGGTCCCACCGGTCACGAGGCGCCGCCCGTGTTCCAGCGGAACGTGACCTGAAGCTGTGCCTCCGCCCCGGACTTCACCAGCACCGCGCCGAGTTCGGCGTCCAGCTTGATCGACAGCTGGAGTTCCACCTCGTCGGGCTTGAGCCCCTCACCGAGGTCGTGCAGCTGTTCCGCCGCCTGCCGCGCGCACCGCCGGGCCAGGTCGAGACCGTCGGCGTAGACGTCACGCGCCACCTCCAGCACCCGGTCGGCGGGGCCCCGCGTGTCGATCCCCCGGTACACGTCGTCGACGCCGCCCGCGGCCGGAACACCGTCCACCTCGACGTACACCGGTCCGTCCCGGCCGTCCGCCGCCACCCCTGTCACGATCGTCATGCAGCACTCCCCCGTCCTGCGAGCCGGATCCCTGTGCTTTCCTTCCCCGTTCCCGGCTCGCTCAACAGCCTGGTGCTCAGCGGTTGTCGATCGTCTCCGAGGGCGTCCCGAGGTCGGCGGCACGGCGTACCCGGTCGGCGATGTGCCGGATCAGCCGGTCCAGGTCGGCGCAGTACACCGAGGGGTTGAGAAAGCCCTCGTCGGCGCGGTAGCGGTGGGCGTAGTTGCCCCCGCCGCACACGGCCGCCAGCGGACAGACCAGGCACTCGGGGGCCAGCGCGCGGCGGCCCAACTGCCGTGCGACGACGCCGGGATGGTCCAGGACGTCGTCGAAGGAGTGCCGGAAGACGTCACGTCCGGTGGCGGGCGCCCCCTCGTAGGCCGTCTTGAGCGAGTCCACCTGCTCGATCGCCCCGTCGGTGTCGACGACCACGGCGACCATCGGGGAGTTCCCCACGGCCTCGGCCCCGCCGTCCAGGCCGAGCAGCAGCCCGATGATCTCGCGGAACAGCCGGATGGGGACGGCTTGTCCGGCGGAGTCGAACCAGAGGTCGAAGACCTGGATCAGCCAGTCGGCGTAGGGGTGGGGTCCTCTCGCGGCCGGTGGATGCGCCCAGTTGGCGTGCGGCAGCAGCAGATCCATGGAGGGCGGGTCGAGTGCGGTGAGCGACGTGTACACCTCGACGGGGTCGGAGTCCGGGTCGATCACGCTCAGGATCCCGGCGTACGCCTGCGGATGCCGCCGCAGCACCTCGAGCCCGGCCGAGACCGCCGGCCAGGACGAGCGCCCGGCGTGGTTGACGCGGTGCCGGTTCAGCCACGGGGTGCCGCCGTCCACGCTCACCCCGATGCCGATCCCGGCGTCGGCCAGCCGGCGCACCCGGTCCTCGGTGAGCAGCGTGCCGTTCGTCTGCACGCTGGCGTCCACCCGGCAGCCCGCGCCGACGGCCTCCCGCACGGCGGTGACATAGCCGACCAGGGTGTCCACCCCGGCCAGCAAGGGCTCTCCGCCATGCAGGTTGAGCTGTAAGGAGGACAGCCCGTGGGCCGTGGCGTGTTCGGCGATCCGAGCCGCGGTGCGCCGGACCACCCCGGCGGACACCGCCGCCGGACGGTCCCGCCAGCTGCTGTCGGCGCCCTCGTAGACGTAGCAGTAACCGCAGGCCAGGTTGCAGCGGCTGTGGACCTTCAGGACGAACTGCCGGAAGGGCACGGCCCGTACGCCGGACCGCCGTAATCCGGCGACGTCCAGGGTCTCAAGCGGCCACCGTGCGGTCACAGTTGATACGGACCGTCCTCGTAGAAGGCCATCGCGGGGCCGCCGCGCAGCTTGCGGGGCAGCAGGCCCGTGGCGACCGCCGCGAGCACCGGATGCGATGACTCACGGGACAGCGCCAGCAGGTCGAGATCGGTGAGGTCGGGCAGCGCGCCGCCCGGCTCCCGCACTCCACGCAAGGGAGGCCTGTCCCCTTCTGTACCCCGCACGCTCAAACCTCTCCAAAACGGCCGAACCGGCCTCTTGACACACGGCGCGGCCCAGCCTAGTGGCGCGGCGGACCGGAAATGTCCGCGCCGGGCTGTTGTACAGGTCTCAAGTTGGCAGCGGCCGCTGGGGTCTGGCTATGCGTCAGGTCGGGAGCGGCTCGAAGTCCCAGTAGGGCCGTTCCCGGCGGCGGACCGAGAGGGTGTGGGGATGCTGGGCGCCCAGGGTGTCGGAGAGCTGCTGGAGCGCCTCGTGCTCCAGCTTGGACGCCTCCTGCCCGCGTCGCAGTATCCGCAGGTCGGAGGCGAGGGCCGCCTTGCAGGAGAGGGTCAGCGGGTGGGTCTCGCCCAGGGTCGTGCGCGCCGACTCCAGGACGGCGCGGGTCAGTTCGGCCGCGCCTTCCTCGTCGCCGGCGAGGCTGCGGGCGCCCCCGGCGTTGAGTCCGGCGCCCAGGGTCCAGGGATGGGACGGACCGACCGCTGCACGCATGTCCGTGAGCGCCCGTTCCGCGAGCCGGAGCGCCTCGTCGCGCTCCCCGTACTCCCACAGGGCCAGCGCCACATTGCCCGCTGTGCCCACCGCGTAGGGGTGCTGCGGGCCGACGAGTCTGGCGTACTGCTCGGCGACGCTCGCCGCCGACTCCCGGGCCTGCTCCAGGTTGCCGTGTTCGCGGTTGAACGTGGCGAAGTCGGCCTGCACCAGCAGGGAGTCGGGGTGGTTCGGGCCCTGCCGCTGCACGAACCGCTCGACCACGCTGCGCATCAGCGACTCGGCGCCGAGCAGATCGCCCTTGCGTCGCATGCACAGCGCCAAGTTGTGCTCGGCGTACAGGGTTTGGGGGGTGTAGCGGTCCATCGTGCTGCGGTGGGCGCGGACGTTGAGCTCCTGGCGTGACGTCGCCTCGTCGTAGCGGCCGAGAAGGCGCAGCATCCAGGCGTAGAACATGCCCGAGCGCAGGGTGAGATGGTGCCGCGGGGTCAGCAGCCGCTCCCGGATCAGCAGGATGTCACGGTGCAGCTGCAGGGACTCCTTGTAGCGGCCCAGCAGGCTGGTGACCACGGCGAGGTTGCCGCGGTCCTGGAGGGCGCGCGGAGCGTCGGCGCCCAGGGTGCTGGTGTACGCCTGCACGCACTCCTTGAACATGTCGTGCGCCTCGTCGTAGCGGCCCAGCGACACCAGGGTGCCGCCGAGGCCGTTCTTGGCGCGCAGCAGGTCGGGGTCGTCGTCGGCGCGGGTCTCCGCGAGCTGGTCCAGGACGGCGCGTCCGACGGCCTCCGCCTCCCGGTAACGGCCGCTGCGCCGCAGCATGTTGGCGTGGTCGTGGATCAGGATCAGCATGTCCCGGTCGTCGGGACCGAGCCGGGTCCGCCAGCGGGTGACGGCCTGCTCGCACAGTCTGAGGGCGGCCCGGTTCTCGCCCCGGACCCGCATGTACTCGATGCAGTTCAGGACGAGCTGGCGCACCACCGGGTCGGGGCTGTCCAGGGCCCCCGCGGTCTCCAGGTGCGGGATGAGCTCGGCGTAGCGCGTCCACTCCCGGGTGTCGATGGGGCGGCGCGGGTCCGCGCCGGCCAGCAGGGTGCAGGCGATCGTCGACAGTGCCTCGCGGCGGTCCTCGGTCAGGGTGCTGACCAGGAAGCTGTGGTAGAGGCGGTGCATGGAGACGCGGTCCACGGCCGGTTCGGCGTCGGAGGACTCGACGTAGTCCAGCCGGACCGCGGTCGACTCCGACAGCCTGCGCAGCGCGGTGTGCCAGCGGATCGGGTCGCCCGCCAGGGCCGCGAGGTGGTCGGGCAGGTCGGAGGGGTGGGCGGCCTGCATCAGCCGGACCGGGATGGCGTCCGGGGAGAACAGCGCGAACAGATGGAGGAGCTCCACGGCCTCGGGGTTGTTCTCCTGGAGCGTGTTGAGAGTTATCGACCAGCTGGTCTGGAAGCCCATCGGGTAGTCGGAGGAGATCCGGATGCCGATCTGGCTGGCCTCGCCGCGCCGGATCATCGAGATGTAGTCCTTGGCGGGCATCGCGTTGGCGTCGAGCCAGGCCGCGGTCTGCGCCAGCAGCAGCGGCAGGTCCTGCACGGCGTCGGCGAGCTGGTCGGCCTCGGTGTCGTTCAGCCGCTGGGCGCGCCGGCGGACGTAGGCCACGGACTCGGGCCGCCGGAAGGGCAGCACCTCGATCTCGGTGACATTGCCGGAGGCCGCCCAGTCCTGGGTGAGGGTGGTGATCAGGACATGGCCGTTGCCCTCCGGGAGCAGATCCTCGATCTGTTCCATGTCGTCCGCGGAGTCCAGGATCAGCAACCACCTCTTGTACGGCGTCCCGGTCCGCAGCGCCTCGTGGACCGCGCGGATCCGCTCGCCCAGCTCCTGGCCGACCGGCAGTTCGAGGCGCGGGGCGAGCTGGGCGAACTGTTCGCGCGCGGGCGCGCGGAAGCGGGCGCCGACCCACCACACGATGTCGTAGTCGTTGCCGAAGCGGTGCGAGTACTCGTTGGCGATCTGGCTCTTGCCGACGCCGGAGATGCCCCGCAGCGCCACCCGCGCACCGCTGCGGCCGCCGCGCTCGAAGCGGGCGTGCAGCTCCTCCAGGATCGCGTCGCGGCCCGTGAAGCGGACATTGCGGCGTGCCACGTTCCACACCGACGGCGGGTCGTTGGGGAAGCGGGGGGCGGAGATGCCGGACGGGGCGGCGGGCTCGGCGGACGCCTCGAAGTCCAGGCGGCGCAGGATACGGCGGCGGGCCTCGCGCGAGTCCAGGTCGCGCAGGTCGACCGGGCGCAGCGGGGCGGCCGTCGCGGGCAGCGCCCTCGTCGCCACGCTGACCGCGGAGAACCGGTCCACATGGGCCGGCACCACCTCGTGCAGCGCCTGCGTCCACTCGGCGTCCGAGCGGGGGCCCAGCGAGAAGTACCAGTCGTCCAGGACCAGCAGCACCCGGCCGGGCGCCTGGAGCAGATTGCGCAACGCCTCGGTGAGCGGCATCCGCACCGGAGGGTCCCAGCGCAGCAGGGTCGTCTCGTGGCCCAGCTGCTCCAGCTGGTGCGCGATCCACGTCGCCCAGGGCCGGTTGAATCCCGCGTAGCTGATGGTGAAGTGCTCGTGGGACTCGGCGCCCTTGGACCGGTCGGCCATCCGAACGTCTCCCCTTACACCGAAATCAATGGAATAACGATTTTTGTCCGTTTCGCTTGCACTTTATGCGATACGTCGCTCAATCCGGGGGCATCACCGCGCTCAGCCGCCCGGCCGCGTGCCGTACGAGGCGCTCCAGGTCGGCGCAGAACACGGACGGGTGCCGAAAGCCCGTACCGCGGGAGTAGCGGTGGCCGTAGTTGCCGCCCCCGCAGACCCGGCCCACCGGGCAGGCCCGGCACTCGTCCGCGAGACCCGCCACGCCCAGCTGGCGGGCGACGATCCCCGGATGGTCCAGCGCCTCGTCGAAGGCGTGCCCGAAGACGTCGAGACCGGTGGCGGTCGCCTGGTCGTAGGCGAGATTGAGAGAGTCGATCTGCTCCACCGAGCCATCGGTGTGCACGACCACCGCGCAGGTCGGCGAGAGCCCGATCGACTCCGTGGTGCTGGGCACCCCGAGCAGCAGCGCCACGACCTCCGTGAACAGCCGCACCCGGGGCTGGGAGCCGTCGGGCGCGCCGTCCCACCACAGGTCGAAGGCGGCGGCCAGCCAGTCGCCGTACGGGGTGGGCACGGCCGGCCACGCCCCCGGGGCGCGGGCGGGCAGGCCCGGCGGCGGGCTCGACCAGTTGGCGTGCGGCAGCAGCAGGTCGAGGCGGGGCGGGCGCAGCTCGGCGAGCGAGGAGTACACCTCCCCGGGGTCGCTGGTGATGTCGATGGCGCACAGGATCCCGGCGTACAGCTCCGGCCGGTCCGCCAGCAGCCGCGCGGCCCGCTCCGCCGCCGGCCAGGACGGCCGCCCCGCACGGTCCACGCGGCGGGCGTTCAGGTGCGCGGTGCCGCCGTCCAGGCTCAGCCCGACCCGGATGTTCGCGTCGGCGAGCCGGTCCAGGGTCCGGTCGGTGATCAGCGTGCCGTTGCTCTGCACGGTGGCCCGCAGCGCGACGCCGGCCGGCAGCGCCCGGCGTACGGCGGCCGTGTACTGCAGGGCGGTGTCGGCGCCGGACAGCAGCGGCTCCCCGCCGTGCAGGTCGATCCGCACCTCGGACAGCCCGTGGGTGACGGCGTGTTCGGCGATCCGCCGGGCCGTCTGCCGCATCACCCCCGGCGACACCCGTGCCGGTCGGCCGCGCCAACTGGCGTCCTCGCCCTGGTAGATGACGCAGTAGGTGCAGTCGAGATTGCAGCGACTGTGCACCTTCAGGACGAACTGGCGGAAGGGGAAGGGGCGTTGTCCGGCACGTCTGAGGGCCGCCACGTCCAGCCCGGCGTGCGGCCACGGCGCGAACTCCCGGTCCCGGGCGATCCGTAAGCTGTCGTCCGAAGCGGTCTGCACAGCGTCGCCTCCCCCTGGGCGGCCCGGTGCCGCCGCTACCGTTCTACCCCCGGGGAGTCCTCGTGATACGCCACGAGTCCGCCGTCGGCGTCGCACGACCGGGCCAGCAGGGTGGCCAGCACCGCGCCCAGCACGGGGTGGTCGACCCGGGCGCGGAGCGCGGCCAGATCGACGCCCCGGTAATCGGGGAGCGGGGTCCCCGCATGTCCGTCCCGTCCGGTCGGCTCCGTCACCCTGCACACTCCCTTTCACCGTCTCCCTGTTCCGGCGAGCGCGGTCATGCGCTCGAACGTCGACCGGGCCTGCGGCCCCTGAGCCGCCCCGGCCCGCTGCCACAGCGCCCAGGCGGTCCGGTACGACTCCAGCGCGTGCTCCGGTCCCGCCGTCCGCTCCAGGACCACCCCGCGCTGGTGATGCGCCCGCGCGGCCAGCAGCGGCTCACCGGCCCGCTCCGCGCTGCGTACGCCGTGGTGGTACGCAGCGGCTGCCAGGTCCAGCCACTCGGGCGCCCCGGCGTCCCCGGCCAGCGTCAACAGGACGTCGCCGCGCTCCAGCCAGGCCAGCGCCGCCGTACGGTCGTCGCGCGCGCCCCGTGCCGCGCGGGCCAGCACCCACTCGGCCTCGTGCAGATCGGTCGGCGCTCCGCCCGCGCCGTGATGATGTCGCAGCGCCCGCCCGAACAGAAGCCGCCGGTCGGCCAGATGGGGATCACTGTCGGCCGTCAGTGCCAGCGCCGCGCGCAGCACCCGTACGGCATCGGTGGCCACCGCCAGCTCGCCGCCCCGTTCGGCCCGGGCGACCAGCACCTCGCCACGGCCCGCGAGCAGCTCCGCCCGCTCCGGGTCGTCCCGGTCCAGCAGGGCCTCGGCCTGGGTGAAGTACCCGTCGGCGGCGACGAGTTCGGCGGACTCGGCGGTGTGCCGGTAGCGGGCCGTGTGCGCCTCGGCCAGCCGGCGCAGGGCCGGCACACGTAACGCGGGCCCCTGGTCGCGGACCGCCCCCACCGCCCGCTCCAGCGCCTCCAGGACCCCCGGGTGCCCGGTGTCACCGGCGGCCACGGCGCGGGCCTCGGCCAGGTCCAGCAGGGCCCGGCAGCGTACGGCGGAGGGGGCGCCGTGCCGGCCGCTGAGCCGTACGCCGCTCTCGAAGTCCGCCGCCGCCCGTAGCGCGAGCGTCCGCGCCTCGTCGGCCGCGTCACGTCCCCGGGCGTCGTCGGCGAGCGCCAGCAGCAGCCGCCCCCGGGCCAGCACCGCCGGGTCGAAGCCGGGCCGGCCGGGAAGGGAGGAGGGTAGTCGGGGGCCGCCGCCCGCGGCCGATCCGCCGGAGGCCATGGCCGGTCACCGGGCCCGGCGGACGGAGACGGTCACATACGAATCGTTTCGGTCACTGACGTGCGGCGGACGCGTGACGGGGCACCGCACCGCGTGGCTGCGCCGGTCACTCACGTCGCGCTCCTCGTCATGGACGGTCGGATGCGTGCGAACTCCATGACAGTACGCGCGCCCCGCCCGGTCAACAGTGCTTTCCGGCCGCCCCACCGGATTGTGCCCGCTGAAGTGCGTCAACACGAGCCGTCTAGACTCACCCGCAACGGCCCGCCCCACCACGGCCGAAAGCGGTCCACCTCGGCCAGACCCGAAGGGTATTCGGCGTTTTGATACGGATAGATTCAGTCACCAAGCGGTACCCGGACGGCACGGTGGCGGTCGACCGGCTCTCGTTGGAGATACCCGACCGCTCGATCACCGTTCTCGTCGGCCCCTCGGGCTGCGGCAAGACGACCACCCTGCGGATGATCAACCGCATGGTCGAACCCACCGAGGGCACCATCCTCCTCGACGGCCAGGACATCCTGCGGCAGCCGGTCAACACCCTGCGCCGGTCCATGGGTTACGTCATCCAGAACGCCGGACTCTTCCAGCACCGCACCATCATCGACAACATCGCCACCGTGCCCCGTCTCCTCGGCTGGAGCAAGGACAAGGCCCGGGAGCGGGCCCGTGAGCTGATGGAGCGGGTCGGACTCGACGCCGCGCTCGCCAAGCGGTACCCCTACCAGCTCTCCGGCGGTCAGCAGCAGCGCGTCGGCGTGGCCCGGGCGCTCGCCGCCGACCCGCCGGTCCTGCTCATGGACGAGCCGTTCTCCGCCGTCGACCCCGTGGTCCGCAAGGGCCTCCAGGACGAACTCCTGCGCATCCAGGAGGAGTTGGGTAAAACTATCGTCTTCGTCACCCATGACATCGACGAGGCCGTCAAGATCGGCACGATGGTCGCCGTGATGCGCACCGGCGGCAGACTCGCCCAGTACGCGCCGCCCGCCGAACTGCTGACGAGCCCGGCCGACGCGTTCGTCGAGGACTTCCTCGGCGCCGACCGCGGTATCCGCCGGCTCTCCTTCTTCCCGTCCGCGGGGCTGGAGCTGTCGACCGGGCCGGTCGTCGCGGTCGACGCCACCGCCGAGCAGCTCGCCGAGCGGGTGCGCGACAGCGCGGACGCCCCCTACCTCCTTGTCACGGACGCCGACGGCAGGCCCCTCGGCTGGAGCGAGCCGCAGCACCTGACGGCGGGCGAGGTCGAGGTCGGCCGACTGCTGTCGCACGGGCGGCCGTTCGTCGCCGGCACCGACTCGCTGCGGGCCGCGCTGGACTGTGCGGTGCTCTCGCCCACCGGGTGGGCGGTCGCCGTGGACGCCGACGGGAAGGTCGCCGGAGTCGTCTCCCAGCAGACCATCGCGGAGGCCATCCGCGGCGCCCACGCACAGGGCCGTACGGACGCGAAGGTCGCCGGATGAACTGGGACCGTATGTTCGACATCCCCAGCGACCTCCAGCACAGCTGGCTGGGCCTGGTCGGGCTGCATCTGCGCGAGGCGCTGCTGCCGGTGCTCGCCGGACTGCTGATCTCGCTGCCGCTGGCCCAGCTCTGCGTGCGCTTCCGCTGGCTGTACCCGCCGGTGCTGTGGGTGACGACCGTGCTCTACGCCATCCCCTCGCTAGCCTTCTTCGTGCTGCTCATCGACTACACCGGCATGACCGAGCTGACGGTGATGATCCCGCTCACCGTCTACAGCCTCGTCGTCCTGGTCCCGGCCGTCGTCGACGCCGTCCGCTCGGTCCCGCAGGAGACCCTCGCGGCCGCGAAGGCCATGGGCCTGGGACCCGTACGCCGCTACGTCCAGGTCCAGTTGCCCATCGCCGTGCCCGCGATCATCGCGGGGCTGCGGGTCGCCACCGTGTCCAGCGTCAGCCTCGTCAGCGTCGGCACCCTCATCGGCAACCAGGGCGCCCTCGGCAACCTGCTCAACGACGCCAACATCTACAACCGGCCGGAACTCGCCGTGAACGCCGTGCTGTCCATGGCCGCCCTCGCGATCCTCGCCGACGCCGCGCTGGTGCTCCTGCGCCGTCTGCTGACGCCGTGGATGCCGCGCCCGCAGCGCGGAAAACGGAAGGCCGCCCCCGTCCTGGAAGAGGCAGCACGGTGAACCTGCTCACCCACATCGGCAACTTCTTCAACGACAGCGCCCAGTGGCAGGGCTACGACGGCATCCCCACGCGGGTGGCGGAACACCTCCAGTACACCCTGGAGGCCCTGCTCATCGCCGCCGCGATCGCCCTGCCGGTCGGACTGGTCACCGGCCACTACGGGCGCGGCGGCACCGTCCTCTCCCTGATCGCCACCGCGGGACGGGCCCTGCCCACCTTCGGCCTGCTGGTACTGCTCACCCTGCTGGTGGGCTTCGGTCTGGTCAACGTGATGACCCCGCTCGTCATCCTCGCCATCCCGCCGATCCTGGTCACCACGTACGAGGCGATGCGCACCGTCGACCCCTCCTCGGTGGACGCCGCGCGGGGCATGGGCATGAGCGAGGCCGGGGTCCTCTTCCACGTCGAACTCCCGGCCGCGCTCCCGCTGATCCTCAGCGGCCTGCGCTCCGGCGCCATCCAGATCGTCTCCACGGCGACCATCGCGGCCTACGTCAGCCTCGGCGGCCTCGGCCGCTACATCGTGGACGGCCTCTACCAGCGCAACTACGAGAAGGTCGTCGGCGGCGCCACGCTGGTCGCTGGACTGGCCCTGCTCACCCTCGCACTGTTCTGGGCGGTGGGACGGGCCACCGTGTCCAGGGGAGTGCGCCGGAGCGCTTGAGCAGTCCGGGCGGAGTCGACTACGGTTCGGCAGCGCCCTGAAGGGGCGCGGGGCTGTGTCGATATGCGGCTCCGCCGCGTGCGCGCGACCAGCCACGACGGCGCCGCGGACGGCCGACGGCACATCGCGGCACTTCCCGCGGAGCGCTTAGCCGACCGGTCGGACGGCCACCGCGTCCACCTCGAAGAGCATGCCCGGCAGGGCGAGGGCGGCGACGCCGCTGAGTGTCTGGGCCGGGAGCCGGTCGCCGAAGCGGGAGTGCAGGGCCTTGCCGAGGGTCTCCAGCTTGGTGAGGTCGTGGTCGACGACGAACGAGCCCAGTCGGACGACGTGTTCGAAGCCGAGGCCGACGCCCTCCAGAGCCGCGTGCAGCCGGTCGAAGGCGAGCTCCACCTGCGTCGCGAAGTCGCCCGGCACCGGGGCGCCGGTGGCGTCGGAGGCGTACTGCCCCGCGACGAAGACGAGTTCGCCGGGCGCCGAGACGGCATGGCTGTAGCCGAAGGGCGTCGGGTCGTGCAGGGCGGGCGGATTGGTGATGGTGCGTTCGTCGTGGCTCATGTCAGGCCACAACTCCCGCTCGCTCCCGCCCATTCCGTGCCCCGCGTCAGCTCTCCGTCCGGGCCAGGGCCAGTTCGAGGACGACGAGCAGCGCGTCCCGGACCGAGCCGCGCTCGCGGGCGTCGAAGACGACGACCGGGACGTGGTCCGCGACGTCGAGGGCCCAGCGGACCTCCTCCAGCGTGTGCTCGACCTTGCCGTCGAACGCGTTCGCGGCCACCGCGAACGGGATCTGCCGGTGCTCGAAGTAGTCGACCGCGGCGTAGCAGTCGTCGAGACGGCGGGTGTCCACGATGACCAGGCCGCCCAGCGCGCCCTCGACGATGTCGTCCCACATGAAGCCGAACCGCTCCTGCCCAGGCGTGCCGAACAGATACAGCTTCAGGGTCGGGTCGATGGTGATGCAGCCGAAGTCCATCGCGACCGTCGTCGTGGTCTTGCGCGGGGTGTGCGTGAGGTCGTCCACGCCCGCCGCGACCTCCGTGATGGCGGCCTCGGTGGTCAGCGGCTCGATCTCGGAGATGGCGCCGACGGCGGTGGTCTTGCCCACGCCGAAGCCGCCCGCGATCACCATCTTGACCGGGAGCGGCGGCCGCACGGGGGCAGCCGGACCGGACCCGTCGAGGGTGGCCGGTTCAGTCGGAGTCACGGAGTACCCCTCGGGAGTCGGGGATGGCGCGCAGGCCATCGATCACTCTTCGCAGGACGGAAGCGTCGTGCGTGTCGTCGGAGTCGGGCACGTGCACCGTCAACTGCCCCTCCGTGCGCAGGTCCTCGGCGAGCACCCGCACCACGTTGAGGTGCAGCCGCAGCCGGGCCGCGAGTTCCGCGATGGACTGCGGCCGGCGGCAGGCGGCGACGATGTCGTGCTGCTCGAAGGAGAGCCCGCCGAGCGCATCGAGACCCTCGACGGTGGCCACCACCTGGGTCTCGACGGGCATCGGCCGGCCGGCTCCGCCGGGCGCCACCCGGCCGGCGGTGACCAGGAACGGCCGCACGGCGGAGGCGGGCCCGACCGGGTCCTGCCCCGGGGCTGAGGAGCCGTCCGCCATGGCGTGTCCGTCCCGGTCCCGGTCAGAGCGCCGATGGGGAGCCGACGCTGTTCTTCAGCGCCAGCACCAGTTGGGGACTGAGCGCGCTGCCCGCCCGATTGGCGAACAGCGTCATCTCGTAGGCGATGTTGCCCAGCTTGGCCTCCTTGTCGGTGACCACGCCGAGGACGGCGCCGCTGCCGATGGCGGAGACCAGGACGTGGCCGCCCTCCAGGTCGATGATGACCTTGTTGAGGCCGCCCAGGCCGTAGTTGCCGGACGCGCCGGCGGCCAGGCTGGTGATGCCGGAGACGATCGCCGCGAGGCGCTCGGAATCGGCGTGCTCACGCAGTTCGGAGACCGCGATGAGCAGTCCGTCCGAGGAGACGGCGATGGCGTCCACGACGCCCGCGGTCTCGGTGGCGAAACGATTCAACAGCCAGGTGAAGTCGGCTGCCGCGGCCTTCAGATCGGCCGGTGTGTTCCCCGTCGGAGTGTCACCTGTCGACGTACTCACTGTTCCGCTCCTTCCGGGAGGTGGTTCAGGTCGTGCTTGCGGGGGGTCTGGTGCGGTTCCGTGTCGCTGTCGCGGTGGGCGCGTTCCACCGCGGCCTCGAACTCCTCGAGGGAGCTGCGGACGGCCTCCGGGTCGGCGGGGCGGGGTGCCTGGCGGGTGCTCGCGGGGGCGGCGTCGGCCGTGGTGCGCAGGGTGGCTCCGCGCACGCGGCGGCGCAGGGGGCGGGCGGCGCCGGAAGCGTCGTCGGCGGGTGCCGGTTCCTCGGCGCGGGCCTTGGGGATGAAGGGCAGGCCGTCCTCGGGAGCGGCCGGGTCCTCCTCGCGGCGCACCCGGCGGGGGAGGGGGCCGTCGTGTTCGCCGGCGGGGACCGGAGGCCGGGGGCCCGAGTCGTCCGTGGCCGCCGCCGGTGTGGTCGGTGCCGCCGGCCGCACCGCGGCCGCCGTCAGCAGCAGCGACTGCGGGAGGGTCACCTCGGCCGTGACACCGCCGCCAGGGGTGCGGGACAGGGCGACGTCGATGTCCCAGCGGCGCGCCAGCGAGCCGACCACGAAGAGGCCGAGCACCTTCGAGGGCACCAGGTCGAGACGCTCACGGCGCACGATACGGGCGTTCTCCTCGTCGAGCCGCTCGGGGTCCATGCCCAGGCCGTGGTCGGCGACCACGATCGCCGCGCCCTCGGCCGAGTTCTGCACGAACACCTCGACGGGGCTGTCCGCGGGCGAGAACGACACGGCGTTCTCCACGAGTTCGGCCACCATCAGGGTCAGGTCGCCGATGATGTCGGGCGCCACCGCGACCTCGGTCCGCGCGAGCAGCTGGACCCGTGGGAAACCCTCGATCTGGCCGAGCGCGGCCCGTACGACATTGGTCAGCGCGATCGGCCCGGCGTCCAGGACGGTCTCGCGGATGCCGGCGAGCAGCATCAGGCTGTCGGCGTTGCGGCGCAGACGGACGGCGATGTGGTCGATGCTGTAGAGGCGTTCGAGGAGCTCCGGGTCGGTCTCGCCGCGCTCCACCGCGTCGATCAGGGCCAGCTGCCGGGTGGTCAGATTGCTGACCCGGCGGCCGACGTTGCCGAACATCTCGGCGACGTTGCGGCGGCTGAGCACCTGACGCTCCAGGAGCGCGACCGCGGTGGTCTGCACATGGTTGAAGGCCTCGGCGAGGTCGCCGATCTCGTCGCGTGCCGTGGCCGGCATCTCCCGCAGCCGCGCCGGGCGGTCGTCCTCGGCGTCGTCGTCGGCCACCCGGGCGAGCTCGCGCTCGGCGTCTTCGGCGACCTGCTGCGCGGCATGGGTCAGCGCCTGGACCGGGCGGACCACGGAACGGCGTACCACCACCGAGAACGCGAGCCAGATGACGAAGCCGAGCAGGGCGAGACCCAGCAGCAGGACGGCGTTGCGCAGCGCTTCGTCGGAGGCACGGTCGGCGCGGTCGGCGATCTGGTCGATCAGCGAGGTGGTGATCCCCAGCCGGATCGCGGCCTGCTTGCGGTAGGAGGGGTACGAGTCGAGCGACGTCTCGAACTTGCGGCGGATCTCGGCGGGGGAGTCGGCCTGCAGGGAGCTGGGGTCGATCTGGAGCTCGGCGAACTGCCGGTTGATCGCGGCCTGCGGACTGTTGTGCTCGATCTTGGCGAGCTGCTCCGTCTGCTCCTCGGTGGCGAACCGCGCGAACCGGTCGGCCTGGTGGGTGTACTCGTCGTAGGAGCCGATCGCGCCGATGAACTCGATGAGCGCGTTCGAGTCACCGGTCGTCGCGGAGAACACCCCGGTCTCGAAGGCGCTGTGGGCGGCGTCGGCGCGCAGCAGGGAGTCGAGCAGGTTGCCGGTGAAGGTGGTCGCCAAGGCCGTGTTGCGGTCCAGGCCGAGGCCGTCGATCAGACCCTTGGCGGCACTGGCGTAGGCGGGGTCGATGTTGTCGGCGGGCAGATACGCCTGCTCGATGGTGTTGCGCAGGCTCTCCAGGCCCTCGATCTCCCGCAGCGCCCGGGCCTCGTCCGCGGGGAGCCGGTCACCGAAGGCCTCGCGGACCTCCTCGACCTGGTCGTCCACCGCCACCTGCGCCTCGCGGTACGCGGTCTGGGAGGGGGTGCCGCCGTCGTTGGTGGCCTCGTGCCGCACGGAGAGCAGGACGGCCTGCTGGTGCTCGGCCTCCAGCCGGTCCACGAGCGTGGCGACCTCGGTGCTGGTGCGCACGAGCCGTGCCGCGCCCGCCGCCTCCGAGGACTGCTGGACCTGGTCGGTGATGAGGTAGGCGAGCAGGACCGCGACCACCGTCAGCGGCACGCCGACCAGCACGTTCAGCTTGTGCCGGAACGGCCGGCGATCGGCGAAGCCTCGTATGCCACCCGGGGCCGAAGGCGGAGCCGACTCGCTCGAGGACACCAGGCCTCCTTCATGGGGGATGACGGCGCGCGAAGGCGTCACGTGACCGATTCTGGTTGTGTCGGAAGGTGTCGAAATGCACCAATGGGGCACCGGCACGCCACTGTGTCCGAACGCCAACGACCCGGAGACTACCGTCTCTTCGGAAGATCGATCATGCCACCCTGAGTCAAGAATCCGTTACAACGGGACGGCACCTGTTCGACGGGCCGCCGACGCCTTTTCGCAACCGGTCACGCATTGACGCCAATTGGTGACCAGGCTGCCCTTGACTGAGTGAGAACTGGCTGGATTGGATCAGTGTCAGAGCTTGTTTCTCATCAGCCCACACAGCCCGGAACGGGAATCGTGACTTCCAACGCCCCACGCAGCAGGTCCATCCGGAAGCATCCCGGCGTAGCCGCCGTCGCGCTCGCCGCCACCGCGGCCCTGCTGGCGGGATGCGGCTCGGACGACGCCTCCGACCCGCTCAAGGAGGACAAGGGGAGCGGCAGCGGCGACACCGTCGTCGTCGGCTCCAACAACTTCGCCGAGAGTATTCTCCTCGCCGACATCTACGGCGAGGCCCTCAAGGCCAAGGGCATCAAGGTCACCTACAAGCCCAACATCGGCAGCCGCGAGACCACTTACGGCCTGCTGAAGAACGGCTCCATCACCGTCCTGCCCGAGTACAACGGCTCGCTGCTGTCCTACCTCGACCCCAAGGCCGAGCAGAAGACCGCCGAGGCGGTGAACGCCGCGGTGAAGACGAAGCTCGACAGCACGCTGACGCTGCTGGAGTCGTCGCCCGCCGAGGACAAGGACTCCGTCAGCGTCAACGCGGCGACCGCGAAGAAGTACAACCTCACCGCGGAGTCCACCCTCGCCGACCTCAAGGACGCCGCGCCCGAGCTGGTCATCGGCGGCTCGCCCGAGTTCCAGACCCGGCAGCAGGGCCTGCTCGGCCTGAAGTCCGTGTACGGCTTGGAGTTCAAGTCCTTCAAGGCGCTCGACGCGGGTGGCCCGCTGACCCAGGCGGCGCTGACGAAGAACACCGTGCAGGCCGCGGACATCTTCACCACCGACCCGACCATCACCAAGGAGAAGTTCGTCGTCCTGAAGGACCCGGAGAACCTCTTCGGCTTCGCGAACGTGACCCCGCTGGCCTACAAGTCCGGCCTCTCCCAGGAGGGCGTGGACGCGCTCAACGCGGTCTCCGCCAAGCTGGACACGGAGACGCTCCTGGACCTCGACTCCCAGGTGCAGCTCGACAACAAGGACCCGCTGGACGTCGCCCAGGCCTGGCTGAAGTCGGCCGGACTGTCCTGACGCCCCACCACGGACGAACCGACGCGGGTGCCCTCCGACACGGAGGGCACCCGCGTCGTTTGTCGGCGCAGTCGTAGCCCTCTATGGGACCGCCGTGGCGATCAACTGGTCGATGAGAGCGATCAGTACGTCCCGGGAGGACTCGCGGTCGCGGGCGTCGCAGAGCAGGACCTGGACATGGTCCGGCAGGGCGAGCGCGTCGCGGATCTCGTCGGGCGGGTAGGGGTGGTCGCCGTGGAAGCCGTTGACGCCGACGACGAAGGGGATGCCCCGGCGTTCGAAGAAGTCGATCGCGGCGAAGCTGGACTCCGGGCGGCGGACGTCGACGAGGACGACGGCACCCAGGGCGCCCAGCGCCAGGTCGTTCCACATGAACCAGAACCGCTGCTGGCCGGGGGTCCCGAAGAGATAGAGGATCAGATCCCGGCTGATGGTGATGCGGCCGAAGTCCAGGGCCACGGTGGTGGCCTTCTTCTCCTCGATGCCGTGCAGGTCGTCGATGCCCAGGCCCGCCGCGGTCAGTGACTCCTCGGTGCGCAGCGGGGCGATCTCGCTGACCGAGCCGACCATGGTGGTCTTGCCGACGCCGAACCCTCCGGCGATCAGGATCTTGACCGTGTCGGGTGCCGGCCGGGCGATGGTGTCAGAGTCGGCCAAGACCGTCCCTCACTTTCTGCAGCAGATCCAGGTCGACGCCGGGGGCGACCGGATGCGGCGGGCGGACCGTGATGCGGCCCGCTTCCAGCAGGTCGCAGAGCATGATGACGATCACGCTCATCGGAAGGTCGAGCAGAGCGGCGAGTTCCGCGACGGCGATCGGCTCGGCACACCGGCGCAGGATGCGCTGGTGCTCCGGCTGCGGGCGAGGGGCCCGGACCGGCGGCGGGTCCACCGCGGTCACCGTCGAGATGAGGGTGAAGTCGGCGCGGCTGGGGCGGGTACGTCCGCCGGTCAGAGCGAACGGCCGTACGAGACGGCCCGCCGTATCGCCTCCGCTCACCTCACGCGCCGGAGTCGGCGGTGGGGCCGACGCCTGCCCGCGGTGCCGCGCTGAGGTGCTCGCCGATCTTCTTCACGAGCATGTTCATCTGGTACGCCACCACACCGACGTCGGCGCCCTGATTGGTGAGGACGACGAGGTGGGCGCCGGGGCCGGCGGAGGTCAGGATCAGATAGCTGTGCGCCATCTCGATCAGCGCCTGCCGCACCGGGCCACCGCGGAAGTCCATGCTGACGCCCTTGCTGAGACTCATGAGCCCGGACGCGGTCGCGGCGAGCCGCTCGGCGTCGTCACGCAGGAACCCGGTCGACTTGCTGACGACCAGCCCGTCCTCGGACAGCACGACTGCATGGTTCACCTCGGCGACCCGCTCCACGAGTCCGGTCAGCAGCTGGTCGAGCTGGGTGTGGGTGGCGGGGGTGGGGCGTGTCATGAGGGCGTCCTTCGTCGGCGGGGGCGGCGGCGGGGTGGGCAGGGCGGTCGGGATGGGGAGGTCAGCGGTCGGCGGGGGCGTCCGTGCCGGTGGCCGGGGGCTGGGGGCCGGGGGTGTCCGGTGTGGTTGTTTCCTCCTGACCGTACGGCGCTTCGGTGAGGGCGGAGGGTCGGGGGTGCGGGTTTTCCGGTTCCGGTCCGTCCGACGCGTCAGCCTCCTCGTCCCGTGCGCGGAACGTGCCGCGCTGGAAGCCGGCGAGTGAGGAGGCGGCGCGCTCCGCGGTGAACTCCTCGCCGGAGCCGTCCTGTTCGACGGGCGCGGCGTCCTCGCGGAGCTCGACGGCGAGGCTGGTCTGGGGGACACGGCGGGGAAGCGGGGCCATGCCAGGGCGGCGCCCGGGGTACCCGACCTCGCCCGCACGACCCACGTCCCCGGGGACCCTGAGCCCTCCCCGTCGACCGGTCTCACCCGCGCGGGAGTGCTCCGAGTCGTCCTGTGCGCCTCGTCGGCGCGCGGGCAGCGGTGGGACAGTCGTCCCGGCGTCCCCCACCTGCCTGTCGGATCCGGCCGCTTCCGCACGCCGCTGTCGGACGGGGGTCCGACCGTCGACGCCCGCCTGTCCAGGAGCCTCCGTGGGCGCCCCTTGCTCCACCCCGGGTGCGCCGGCGTCCGTGCTGCTGTGTCGGGCGGCGATTCCGGCGTCGGAGTCAGGGAGTTGAGTCGCCCCCGCGGGCGCACTCTGCTTCACACGGGGCGCGTCGGCGTCCCTGCTGTCGTGCTGGACAGGGACTCCGGCGTCGGTGTCTGCCGGTTCGGGCGCTCCGGGGGTCGCCCTCTGCTTCACGCTGGGTGTGCCGGCGTCCGTGCTGCTGTGTCGGGTGGCGATTCCGGCGTCGGAGTCAGGGAGTTGAGTCGCCCCCGCGGGCGCGCTCTGCTTCACACGGGGCGTGTCGGCGTCCCTGCTGTTGTGCTGGACAGGGACTCCGGCGTCGGTGTCTGCCGGTTCGGGCGCTCCGGGGGTCGCCCTCTGCTTCACGCTGGGTGTGCCGGCGTCCGTGCTGCTGTGTCGGGCGGCGATTCCGGCGTCGGAGTCGGAGGGTTGAGCCGCCGCCGGGGGCGCCGTCCGCGACCCGTCGGGTCCGCCGGCGCTCGCGTCGCCGTGTCGGAGGAGGGCTTCGGCGTCGGTGCGGGCCGGTTCGGGGGCGTCCTGCTGCACGCCGGGTCCGTCGGCTGTCGTGCTGCCGGGTCGGGCCGGGACTCCGTCGTCGGCGTTCGTCTGCTCAGGAGCCTTTGTGATGTCGCCACGGACAGCAACTGCCGTGACGACGTGGGCCGGTTCGGGGGAGTCGCCCGCCGCGGCGGGTTCGTCGGTGTGGCGGACCGGGCCTCCCGGACCGATGCGGGTCCGGCCCGCGGGCGTGTCCCAGGTCGTGCCCGGGCCGGTCGCCACCCCCGTACCCGGCGCATCCGTATCCGCGACGTCGCGTACCACGATCTCCTGCGGCAACAGCACGATCGCCGTCGTGCCGCCGTACGGCGACGGGCGCAGGGTGACCGCTATGCCGTGGCGGGTGGCGAGGCGGCCGATGACGAACATGCCGAGGCGGAGGTCGTCGGCGAGGGCGACCACGTCGAACTTCGGAGGCACCGCCAACTGGGAGTTGAGCGAGGCGTAGTCCTCCTCCGACATGCCGAGACCGCGGTCCTCGACCTCGACGGCCAGGCCCTTGGCGACCGACGAGGCCTGCACCGTGACCGGCGCGGGTGCGGGCGAGTACACGGTCGCGTTGTCGATGAGCTCGGCCAGCAGATGGATCACGTCGGCCACCGCGGGCGGCGCGAGATACACGTCCTCCTCGGTGTGCACCTCCACCCGCTGGTACTCGGCGACCTCGCCCACCGCACTGCGCAGGATGTCGATCAGCGCGACCGGCTCCTGCCAGCTGCGCCCCGGCCGCTCACCGCTGATGACGACGAGATTCTCCTCGTACCGCCGCAACTGGCTGGCCGTGGAGTCCAGTTCGTACAGGCCCTTGAGGACGTCGGGGTCGGTGTGCCGGCGTTCCAGCGCGTCGAGCTTGGTGAGCTGGAGGTTGACCAGGTTCTGGCTCTGCCGGGCGATGCCGAGGATCACCTTCTGGAAGCCGCGCCGGGTGTCGGCGAGTTCGATCGCCGTGTGCACCGCCGTACGCTGCGCCTTGTTGAACGCTCTTGCCACCGCGCCGAGTTCGTCCCCGCCGTAGTCCAGCGGCGGCGCCGCGAGATCCGCGTCGACCTTCTCGCCGCGTTCCAGCCGCGACACCACGTCGGGCAGCCGCTCCTCGGCGAGGCTCAGCGTGGCCTCCCGGAGGCCGTGCAGCCGCCGGGACAGGGAGCGGGTGATCCGCCAGGACATGCCGACGCACACCAACAGCCCGAACAACCCGCCCGCACTCAGCGAGGCGGCGGTGAACAGCAGACTGTCCGCCTTGTCCGCGCTGCGGTCGAGCAGCCCGGCCGTCTGGTCCTGGATCAGCCGGGTGTACGCGGCGGCGACCTCGTCCAGCGCGGCGGTCCACTTCTTCTGCGCGTCGGGCAGCACGACCTTGCCGTCGGTGGCCCTCGTCCGTGCGGCGAGCACCTGGTCCTCGATGTCCGCCAGGGTCCGCCACTCGGGGCTCTGCAGGATCCGTTCGGTCTGTGTCTTCGCGCTGCCGCTCAGCTGCGGGACGATCTGGTCCTCGACGAGCCACCGGTGGGCGTCGACCAGCTGCGCGAACGCGATCCACTCCTTCTCGCCGAGGTGCCCGGTCGGCCAGGCCAGGGTGAGCCGCGCGTCCTCCTGCGAGACCAGTTCCGCCGCGTGCTCCAGCGCGACCAGCGGTCCGGCCTGTGAGGTGAGGTCGCCGTCGTCGACCTGGGAGAGCTCCTGGAAGGCGTGTATCTGGTCGTCGATGATCGAGCTGTACTGGTCCAGCACCTGGGCGGGGGTGATGTCCGTCGGGTCGTCGACCTGGTCCCGGTAGTACTCCAGGCTGCCCACCGATCCGAGCACGGAGTACAGCTGGTCCGAGATGCGCGACGGCGCGTCGGCGATCGCGTCGGACTGTCCGACCAGCTTGGCGACCGCCCGGTCCGTCTCCGCGCGCTGTGCGTCCAGCGCGGCCCGGGAGCCGCCTGGTGAGGCCAGCAGTGCCGCCGACAGGCTGCGTTCGCGCTGGAGGGCGAGCGTCGCGTCGGTGCCCATGGCACCGGTCGACCGGCTCAACTCGGTCTGTCCGCGCAGGCGCAGGCCCTCGGTGAACATCTGCGTCGTCGTCACACCCCACAGGGCGGTGAGCGTGACGCTGGGCACCAGGGCCAGCAGGATCAGGGAGAGACGTATGGAGCCGAGACGGCGCCGGGCACCTGTCCGTGGAGACATTCGTCGTCCTAGGCGATGAGCAGGGAGGGGGGGGTGGGAGAAGCGGGGAGGGGGGTGGGAGAAGCGGGGAGGAGGGTGGGAGAAACGAGGGAGGAGGGTGGGAGAAACGAGGGAGGGATGTGGTCCGGCCGGTCAGCGTGTGCCGTTGGCCGCGAACCTCGCCACCGCGTCCACGTTCGCCTTCGTCACGAACGCCGGACCGGTGAGGACGGGGGCCACCCCGCCGCCGCTGACGTTGCCGTTGGTCCGGTACAGCCACAGCGAGTCGACCGCGAGGTACCCCTGGAGGTAGGGCTGCTGGTCCACGGCGAACTCCACGGCACCGCTCTCGACCGCCTTCACCAGGTCCTTGTTGAGATCGAACGTGGCGACGCGTGCCTTGCTGCCCGCGTCCTTCACCGACGCGACCGCGGTGAGTGCGAACTGCGCGCCGTTCGTGACGACTTCGTCGACCGTCGGGTCCTGCCGCAGCTGGGCCGTGATGGCGGCGGCGACGGCCTTGGTGTCGGTGCCCTCCACATAGAGGTTCTCCGTCTCGCCGCCGAAGGTCTTCTTCACCCCGGCGCAGCGGGCCTCCAGGGCGACGTTGCCGCGCTCGTGGATCACACAGAGCGCGTGTCGGGCGTGGAGGGCGTCCAGCTTGTCGCCGACGGCCTGACCGGCCACGCTCTCGTCCTGGCCGAAGAACTCCAGCAGCCCGCCGGACTGCCAGGAGTCGATACCGGAGTTGAGGCCGACCACGGGGATACCGGCGGCCTTGGCGGCGGCGACGGGTCCCCGCATCGCCTGTGGTTTGGCGAGGGTCACCGCGATGCCGTCCACCTTCTCGCGGACCGCGTCACGCACCAGCTCGGCCTGTCCGGCGGCGTCGGGGTCGCCGGCGTAGGTCAGCTCGACGCCGTCCTTGGCGGCGGCCGCCTCGGCGCCCTTCTGCACCAGGTCCCAGAAGGTGTCGCCGTCGGGGGCGTGCGTGATCAGGGCGATCCTGAGCCCGGCTCCGCCCGCCTTGCCGGCGGAGGCGGCGGAGTCCGACGTGTCACCGGATGCGGAGCAGCCGGCCGCGAGCAGACAGACGGCGGCGGCCAGGGCGGCAACGCGTCTGGGGGAGACGGGAGGTGGGGGAGGAGTGATCATGATGGTGCGGCACCTCGCTGTGCGGCCGAGCTGGAGGAACGACGAGAGGGAGCACCCGGTGGACGTTCGAAGTGGTGTACGTCGTCCGGATGACTCTCGCTCGCCGGAGCCAATCGCGTGAGGCCGTCGATAGTCAAGTGAGCAGCGACTTTATGTGAGTTGTCGGTGCCGCTTCGTGATGTTCAGGTGCGGACCAGCCGTAAAGCGTGGGGACTCTGTGGCGAAGGGACACGGCCCGTTCGTGGCAGGGGTGGGTCATGGCTTGCGGCCCACCGCCCCGTACATCGCGATGTCCTCGTCCCGGATCGTCTGCGTGTCCGTGCCGTCCGGGTGCCACTTGTGGACCTGGACGATCCCGGGGGCGACGAGGTCGAGGCCCGCGAAGAACTCGGCGGCCTCGGGGTGGGTGCGCAGCCGCATCGGCATGTCGCGGGCCGCGTACTCACGGGCGACGCGGCCGACCTCCTCGGGGGCGAACTCGGCGGTGCCGATGGACATCGCCAGGTAGCTGCCGGAGGGCAGCGGTTCGAGGAGCCGGCGGACGATGCCCACGGCGTCGTGCTCGTCCAGCATGAAGTGGACGATCGCGATGACCGTCAGCGCTACCGGCTCGCCGGGATCGAGGGTCTCGCGGAACTGGGGGGAGCCGAGAATGGCCGCCGGGTCGCGCATGTCCGCCTCGACGTACGCCGTCCTGCCCTGCGGTGTGCTGTTCAGCAGACCCTCGGAGAGCGCCAGGACCAGGGGGTCGTTGTCGACGTAGACGACGCGTGCGTCCGGGGCCGCCGACTGGGCGATCTCATGGATGTTCGGCGAGGTGGGGATGCCGGAGCCGATGTCCAGGAACTGCCGTATCCCCGCCTCCGCGGCGAGCCACTGCACGGCCCGGTTCATCCAGTCGCGGTTGGCCCGCATGTGCACGGGCAGCGCGGGCCACTCGCGGCACATGGCGTCGCCGGCCTCGCGGTCGGCGGGGTAGTGGTCCTTGCCGCCGAGGATGTAGTCGTAGATCCGAGCGGCGTGCGCGGTCTCGGTGTCGATGCGGTCGGTGGGCCGTCCGTCGGCGGGCAATGTGCCCCTCCTGTCGCGTGGAATACGAGTTCAGGGTTCAACTTCCCATCAAAGGCAGGGCAGTTGTGCGCCCGCGCGAGAAATCCCGACCCTCGGGTCCTTCGGCGGGAGGCATCCTCGATCCCCGGCCGCGGCGTCATCCGTACGTCAGATTCGAGCAGGGATCGTCGTCCGCGGACCGCGCGCCGTCCGCGACCTCGGTGGGTACGGCCGTCGGGGTCGCGGTGGGGGCGGCGGCGTACGACCGGCCGAGTACGACGCTGATCCCGGCCCCCGTGACGGACTCCAGCTCGGCACCCGGGAAGGCTCCGGCGACGGTACGGGCCCGGGACAGCTCGCCGGGCCCGTACTCGACCGACGTGCCGGTGTGGTCCTGCGTGGCCGCGGTCGCCGTACCGGTGACCGTGAACCCGTCCGACGTGAGTGTCGCGGCGGCCCGTGCGGCCAGGCCGGTCACCGTGGTGCCGTTGTAGACGAAGACGCCGATCCCGGCCCCGGAGACGGGTGTGGCGGAGGCGGTCTCCGCCGATTTCTTCTTCCCGCCCGCGTTCTTGCCGTCGATCGTGCGGTCCGCTTTCAGCGTGGCGAACAGTTCGCTCGCGTCCGGCTGCACGACCGCGACGCGTGACCCCTCGTACCGCCAGGGCACGGTCACGAACTTGGTGTTGTGCAGGTCGATGTCCTTCAGTGCCATGGCGAAGGAGATGAGCTTGTCGGCCGTGCCCAGTCCCGAGTCGACGGTCAGCGACTTCGTGGCCGCGTCGGCGAGCGGTAGCAGCCTGGTCGGGGTGAGACCCCTGCTCTTCACCTCCTTGAGCAGGCTGGCCACGAACGCCTGCTGGCGCTTGATGCGGCCGATGTCGGAGCCGTCCCCGAGGCCGTGCCGGATCCGGACGTAGTCCAGCGCCTTCTGCCCGGAGACGGTCTGCTCGCCCTTCGTGAAGAGCCGCTTGCCGGGGGTCGTGCGGTGGGGGTTGAGGTCGCTCTGGTAGACGTCCTGGGGGAGGCACACCTTCACCCCGCCCACCACCTCGGTCAGCCGGGCGAAGCCCTTGAAGTCGACGACGACGGTGTGGTCCACGCGCAGCCCGGTGAGCTGCTCGACGGTGTTCTGGGTGCAGGCCGGGTTGCCCTTGGCGGTGTCGCCGACGGAGTAGGCGGCGTTGAACATGGTGTCGGGCTGTGTCTTCGTCCAGCTGCCGTCGGGGAGCTTGCACGGGGGGATGGCCACCAGTGTGTCGCGGGGGATGGAGACCGCGAGGGCGTGCTGGTGGTCGGCGTAGATGTGCAGCAGGAACGTGGTGTCGGAGCGCCCGATGTCGTCCTTGTCGCCGCCGCCGAGCTTGTCGTTGCCACCGGTGCGGGCGTCGGAGCCGATCAGCAGGACGTTCTCGCCCTTCTGGGAGGCCGCCTCGGGGCGGTGGTCGGAGAGGCCGCCCGAGTCGAAGGTGCTGATGTTGCCGTCCAGCTTGAGATAGAGCCAGCCGGCACCGGCGGTCGCGAGCACCAGTACGGAGAGGCAGACCAGCAGCGCGAGGCGTATCCGGTGGCCCCGGCGACGTCCCGCCCGGCGGCGGCCGCTCTGCCGGTGCCGCGCAGGTGCGGGCCTTCGCGTGCTGGTGATCGTCATGCGCGCCCTCTTGCGTATTACGGGGGTTTGTCATGTTCGCCCTGAGTTGTACAGTTGCGCACCACAGCAACCGTCATCCGACGGGCGGCCGGGGCAAGTGTGCTCGACCGACGTAAGAGCGAGTTGAGAAGAACTCCGAGGAAAGAGGCCGCGGCCGTGCTCCGTAACGGACTGGAACCCTGGCACCTGCTGATCGTGGCGATAGTCGTCATCGTGCTGTTCGGCTCGAAGAAGCTGCCCGACACCGCACGAGCGCTCGGCAGGTCCATGCGCATCCTCAAGAGCGAGGCGAAGGCGCTGAAGGACGACGACACCACGGCCACGGCGACGGAGCCACCGGCCACCCCACAGGCGGCGGGCCCCACGACCTGACGCGGGGGTTCCCGCCCGACCGACGACCGGCGCCGATCCGCACCTGCGGCGGCGCACCTGGTGGCGTCGCGGGCTACGGCGACATACCGGCCCAGAATTGCCTCGGCCGCGCAAGCCGGCTCACTCTCAGGCCCACCCGGCAGGTCCGGTGCAGGGTTCGTGGTGCCTCGGCGTGGTGCTGTGGGAGTGGCCGCTGCCGCGTGCCGTTCCGGATGGCGGTCCGCGGTGGTGTTCCCGCCCGGGCCGGCCTGGCCTCTCCGGTCGTCCCGGCAGGTCCGGTGCAGGGTTCGTGGTGCCTCGGCGTGGTGCTGTGGGAGTGGCCGCTGCCGCGTGCCGTTCCGGATGGCGGTCCGCGGTGGTGTTCCCGCCCGGGCCGGCCTGGCCTCTCCGGTCGTCCCGGCAGGTCCGGTGCAGGGTTCGTGGTGCCTCGGCGTGGTGCTGTGGGAGTGGCCGCTGCCGCGTGCCGTTCCGGATGGCGGTGCGCGGTGGTGTTCCCGCCCGGGCCGGCCTGGCCTCTCCGGTCGTCCCGGCAGGTCCGGTGCAGGGTTCGTGGTGCCTCGGCGTGGTGCTGTGGGAGTGGCCGCTGCCGCGTGCCGTTCCGGATGGCGGTGCGCGGTGGTGTTCCCGCCCGGGCCGGCCTGACCTGTCCGGTCGTCCCGGCAGGTCCGGTGCAGGGTTCGTGGTGCCTCGGCGTGTGCTGTGGGAGTGGCCGCGGCCGCGTGCCGTTCCGGATGGCGGTGCGCGGTGGTGTTCCCGCCCGGGCCGGCGTGACCTGTCCGGTCGTCCCGGCAGGTCCGGTGCAGGGTTCGTGGTGCCTCGGCGTGTGCTGTGGGAGTGGCCGCGGCCGCGTGCCGTTCCGGATGGCGGTGCGCGGTGGTGTTCCCGCCCGGGCCGGCCTGGCCTGTCCGGTCGTCCCGGCAGGTCCGGTGCAGGGTTCGTCGTGCCTCGGCGTGTGCTGTGGGAGTGGCCGCGGCCGCGTGCCGTTCCGGATGGCGGTCCGCGGTGGTGTTCCCGCCCGGGCCGGCCTGACCTGTCCGGTCCCGGTCGTCCCGGCATGTCCACTACCAGGTGCGGCATGGCCTTACCGTGGTGCGTCGGTGAGTGACCCGCGACGGTGCGCCGTTCCCGGCGGCGGTCTGCGGTGTGCCGCCAGGATCGGGACTCGCCCGCGCGGAGCGGCTCAGCCCTTTCGGACCGTACGGCGACGGTCGGCCCTCGGCGTGCCGTGGAGGCGATGCACCCCTACCACGGGACCTTCCGCTGACCAGCCCTCCACACGCGAACTCCCCCTGAAACACCGGCTGTTCATCCCGCGCGCATCAGGTGGTCGGGGTGGACAGCCGGTGGTTCAGAGGGAGTCGGTGGTGGGGCGGGGTCAGGCGGGCTGCTCCTTGGCGGAGCCCTGTGGCGCCGCCGCCCGCGCGGCCTTGCGCCGCTTGCGGCGGCTCACGCGCGGCTCCTGGTCCGGCAGCCAGCCGAAGGTCATGCAGCTGCCGACGACACCGAGCAGGAGCCCGATGAAGAAGCCGCCCAGGTTGGAGGTGAGCCAGGTGCCCAGGGTGAGCAGGACCCCGGTGATCGAGTAGAAGAGGCGCTGGGTGGGGTTGAACAGGATGAGCAGCCCCAGTACCACCATCAGCGCCGGCAGCAGATAGCCGGCCAGTCCCTGCATGCCGATGTGCAGGATGACCTTCAGCGAGGCCTTCTCGGTGAGCAGGATCCAGGCGCCGCCCAGGGTGAGCAACAGCCCACCCCAGAACGGACGGTCGGCCCGCCAGCCACGGAAGGCCGACCGCACTCCGGTTCGTGGAGTTGGTGTGTCCGACATCAGCAACCCGTGCTGCTGAAGCTGAGCTTGAGACCCGGAAGCTTGAACACCGCTGCCGTGGTCGCGTAGTTGGTCTGCCGCAGGTTGGCGATGCGCACGGTGTCGGACTGCTGGCTGAAGACGCCGATCGGACCCTTGACCCCGGCCTTGGTGAGCGTGCTGGCGTCGTTGCCGATCTCGATGTTGGTGAAGGACGCGTCGCCCGTCAGCTCCGTCGAGTCGGTGGTCAGGTCGGTCGCCGTCACCTTCTGCGATCCGCTGCCCGCCTTGATGAGCAGGTTGGTGCCGCCGAGGTCGACGCTCTGGCACAGGCTGTCGAGGGTCGCGCTCTTGATCGCGGAGGTCACGACCAGCACCTGCCCCCCGGTGTCACCCTCGTTGGGGCTGCCCGGCGCCATGTTGTCGAGTCCGCCGAACTGCTCGAACCCGGTGCCGTTCAGCTCCTTGGCGGTGACCGTGAACGGCATCCCGGAGATCGCGAACTGCACGCCCAGCGCGCCCTCGGCGGTGAGAACCGCGAGCGTCGCGGCGACCAGCGTGGCCGGCACCGCCATCACGGCGGCCCGGCGGGCCCGGACCCGTCCGCGTCTGACGGGGTCGGGCGAGGAACCGCTTTCCGGGTTCTCGGGGGTGTTGTCGGCGGACGACGAGACGTCCGTGGACGAGGCCATGTCTGCTCCCAGGTGCATAGAAAGTGCGGTCTGGCATCTCACTGGCACGTTGTCCTGGCGCGGACAGCGCATGCGGCGCGCGACCCTCACAACTCCCGGCGGGCGCAAGGGCTTTCTCGCTACTCCGCAGTAGCCGCTGAGGAAGTTACCCGGGGTTACATTCGAGGGTCAAGGGAGTTGTGAAAAAAGGGTGCCGGTTGTGCCCCACTTGTGCGTCAAGGAATTCCAGTGCCCCGGCAAAACCATTGAACGATCGTCAACTAGCGGGCTTTTCCTTGACGTTGACTGACCATCAGGTCTACAACTCTCACTGCTCACCCGGATCCGTGGCGCCGGATCCGTCTCGCGGCACTGCCCGCGTCTCCCGGACGTCCTGTCCGCTCCGGGCACCTCCTGTGCCCGCCTCCTCCCAGGCACCCACACGGTCGCTTCCCCCCTCGGTCCGTGCCGAGTGCCTTTCCGCCCGGCCCGGCCGGAGGCCACCCCACGGTTCTCCGGCCGGTCGCCGGCCGGCTGCCGTTGCCGGTCCGTCACGTACGGAGAAGGCGTGACGAGCCGGTGACGGCGGACGCCGCGTCGCGTCCTCGCACCCCTTTCAGACCCCCCACCTCGGAAAAGAGGCACCCCCGCATGCGTACGCGAACCCTGCTCACCCTCACCGCCGCTCTCGCCGCCTTCACCCTCCCGGCGATCTCCCCGGCATCGGCCGCCGACAACGTCCTCACCACCGGATCCGCGGGCGGCGACGCCGTCGCCGACGGCGCCACGCTCACCGCACCCCTGGCGAGCGGCACCACGGCCACGCTCTACTCCAGCGCGACCGGCACCACGGGCATCACCTGCACCACCTCGCAGTTCACCGCGACGGTCGACAGCAACCCGGCCGCTCCCGGTACGGCCTCCGAGTCGCTCACCGGTCATACCTTCAGCAACTGCACCTCGAACAACGTGGGTGTGCTCGGCGTCACCAGCGTGACGGTCAACAACCTGGCGTACACCACCACCGTGGCCTCCGACGGCACCGTCACCGTGGCCCCGGGGAGTGCCGGGGCCATCCAGACCACCGTCGTGCTCCGGACCCTGCTGGGCAGCGTCACCTGTGTCTACCAGGCGACGAACGGCAGCCTCACCGGCGCGGCCTCCAACACCGACAACAGCATCCAGTTCGCCAACCAGCAGTTCACCAGGACCTCCGGCTCCTCGCTCTGCCCGAGCAGCGGTTTCTGGACCGCGAAGTACGCCCCGGTCGCCACCTCCGACGGCGCGGCGGTCTTCGTCAACTGACCTTCGCGCGCACGGCGTTCAGCGTCGACGCAGACGCAGCGCCAGGGCGGCGCCCCCGGTGATCACCAGCACCGCGGCGGCGCCGCCCGCCACGAGCGGGGCCGAAGGGCCGGAGTCCGCGGTGGGTGTGGAGGCCACCGGAGTGGTGTCGGGGCTCGCCTTCGACGGCGTCGGTGCAGGTGTCGCCGTCCGGGGCTCGGCGCTCGGCGAGGCGCTCGCGGAGGCCTTCGCGCCCGCGGCGACGGACGGCGAGGGCGAAGGCGTACTCGGCTCCTTCGTCTTCTCTTTCGCGTTGCCTTTCGCGGCCGCCGGGAACACCACGTCGGAACACGAGTAGTAGGTGTCCGGCGTACTGCTGTTCTGCCAGATCGTGTACAGCACATGGCGACCGGTCCGGTCGGCGGGCAGCTTCGCCGGCAGACGGTACGCGCCGCCCGTCAACGCCGGGTCCTTGACCTCGGCGAAGGGCTGCGACGGCAGGTCGGACCAGGTGAGCGGCTTCGACGGGTCGTAACCGGGCTTGGTCAGGAACATCTTGAACGTGCCGGTGTGCGGGATCGTCGAGGCGTACGTCATCGTCATCGACGCGCCCGGCGTGAGGCGCGTCGACGGCCAGTCGGTGCGGGTCAGGTCGAGGCCCTTGTAGGCCGGCAGGCCCCCACTGCACAGCTCCCCGTCGGGAACGGTCTGCCGGTCGCGGCCTTTCACGTTCGCGATCCGCAGGTTGTCCCAGGCCGCGAAGGAACTGCCGTTCGCGGCGACGGCGGCGCGGCAGGCCGCCGTACCCGCCCGCTCGCCGCCCTCGGGGGAGCAGGCGTAGGCGCGGCTCACCGGATCGGTCGGCGCTCCGTGCGCCTGCGCCGGACCCGCCGCCCAGACGGTGAGCAGCAGCGGGGCGGCGACGGTGGCCGTCAGAACGGTGCGGTATGCGGTCATCCGGGGCATCCGGGACGTCTCCTCGGCCGACGCGGGAAAGGTTTGCTCCCGTGCAGTACGGAAACCGGGCCCGGCGCGTTCAGTGCGGTACGGCAGGGGTGAAAGGGACCATTTCCGCTCAACTCCTCGACGGCGAGGGTGTGTTTCCCGCCGGATCGAGGGTTTCCCCTGTATTCACATGACCTTCGCTTTGCCTATCGTTCGACCACAGCCGAACTACAGGTAACCCCTTCGGCAATTCGGCTCACGCGCCCAGGGGGTGTCTGCCGGCCCCCGCGGCGTCGCGGCGTCTGGCACGCACGCTCGCCGCGTTGCGATCGCACGCCCCAGACGCCGCTCCTTCTTCCGCGGTGGACCGGCAGACACCCCCTGCCCGGCCACCGCGCCGCTTTTCGATCTACCCCCCGCCGCTTCACCGACGAAGCGATCAGACCGCCGCTCCGCGTTGCCCGGAGACGGCTACGAAAGGCAAGCCCTTGCGTACCTCCCCCTCCCTGCGACGGAAGCTGGTCTCCGTCGCCGCGGTCTCCGCCGCGCTGTTCTCGGCGGCCGGTACCACCGTCGCCGTGGCCCAGGAGTCCGCCCCGCAGGCCGCCGCCGTCCCCACCGCGCAGACCGAGGCCGCCCCCGGCATCGCGGCCGAGCGCCTCATCGTCGGGTACAAGTCCGGTGCCACCGAGGCCAAGTCGAACAAGGCCGCCGAGGCCGACGCCGCCGCCAAGGGCAAGGAGACCGGCGAGGACGTCGACTTCCAGCGCCGCCTCGGCACCGGTGCCGCCCTCGTCGACCTGGGTGCGGACCTGACCCGCACCGATGTCGCCGACGTGGTCGCCGAGTACAAGGCCGACCCGCAGGTCGCCTACGTCGTACCGGACCGCCTGAACACGCCGCAGGCCGACCCGAACGACACCGAGTACGCCAAGCAGTGGGACCTCTTCGAGTCCACGGCCGGCATGAACGTCCCCGGCGCCTGGAACACCACCACCGGCTCCGGCGTCACCGTCGCCGTCATCGACACCGGCTACGTCGCCCACACCGACCTCGCCGCGAACATCGTCGCCGGTTACGACTTCATCGCCGACACCGCGGTCTCCGTCGACGGCAACGGCCGCGACAGCAACCCGGCCGACCCGGGCGACTACTACGCGGCCAACGAGTGCGGCTCCGGCATCCCGGCGTCCAGCTCCTCCTGGCACGGCACGCACGTGGCCGGCACCATCGCCGCCGTCACCAACAACAGCAAGGGCGTCGCGGGCATCGCCTACGGCGCGAAGATCTCCCCGGTCCGCGTGCTCGGCAAGTGCGGCGGCTACGACTCCGACATCATCGACGCCATCACCTGGGCGTCCGGCGGCACCGTCTCCGGCGTGCCCGCCAACACCAATGTCGCCAAGGTCATCAACATGAGCCTGGGCGGCGACGGTGCCTGCACCACCGCGACCCAGAGCGCCATCACCGCCGCCGTGAACCGCGGCACTGTCGTCGCCGTCGCCGCGGGCAACGACAACGACAACGTGGCGAACCACTCGCCGGGCAACTGCAACAACGTCATATCCGTCGCCGCGACCAGCCGCACCGGCGCCAAGGCGTCGTACTCCAACTACGGTTCCCTGGTCGACATCTCGGCGCCCGGCGGCCAGACCAGCACCGGCACCGCCAACGGCATCCTGTCGACGCTGAACTCCGGCGCCACGACGGCGTCCACCGAGAGCTACGCCTACTACCAGGGCACCAGCATGGCCACCCCGCACATCGCGGGCCTCGCCGCGCTGCTGAAGTCGGCCAACTCCTCGCTGACCCCGGCCCAGATCGAGACCGCCATCAAGAACAACGCCCGTGCCCTGCCGGGCGCTTGCTCGGGCGGCTGCGGCGCGGGTCTCGCGGACGCGGCGAAGACGGTCGCGGCCGTGAGCGGCGGTACGAGCACGGGGACGACCTTCTCCAACACCACCGCCGCGTCCATCCCGGACAACGGCTCGGCGATCGAGTCCTCCATCGCGGTCACCGGCCGCACCGGCAACGCCCCCTCGGCCCTCCAGGTCGCGGTGAACATCACCCACACCTACCGCGGTGACCTGGTGGTCAGCCTCGTCGCCCCGGACGGCACGGTGTACACCCTGAAGGCCGCGAGCTCCTCGGACTCCGCGGACAACGTCAACACCACCTACACCGTGAACGCTTCGAGCGAGACGGCCAACGGCACCTGGAAGCTGCGCGTCCAGGACACCGCCGCGCAGGACACGGGCACGCTCAACAGCTGGAAGCTGACCTTCTGAGCCCCAGGGGCTCGAACTCTCTGAGCGCGCCCTGAGCAGGCGGGCCGACCGGTGCGGATGGGGCACCGGCCGGCCCGCCTTTTCTGTGCCGTCCGCCCGGTTTCTCCTGCCGGTGCGCGCGGTACGCGCACAAGCGGTCTACAAGTTGTGGGAGGCCTGGAAACTGGACGGAGTTCAGGTACCTGGTGATGGCCGTCGGACGGTGAGATATCGTGTGCAGGGAGTAAAAAACAAACGGCATGGCCTGTTCTTTTCAGGGCATGCTCTCTCGCCTCCAGGAGAGACTCGCCTATGGCCAGGCAGTTACGAGCCGAACAGACTCGCGCGGCGATCATCGCCGCCGCCGCGGAACTGTTCGACCGGCGCGGATATGAGTCGACGAGTCTCAGCGACATCGTCGATCATGCCCAAGTCACGAAGGGTGCCCTCTACTTCCACTTCGCGGCGAAGCAGGATCTCGCTCACGCCATCATGGAGATCCAGTACAAGAACCTGAACCGGCTCTCGGAGGAGATGGACAGCCGCGGCTGCACCGCGCTCGAGGCCCTGATCCGCTCCACGTTCGGCATGGCGCGGCTGTCCCTGGAGGGACCGCTGCCGAGCGCCGGCCTCCGGCTCGCCACCGGCGGACCGGACCTGCCGCCCGAACTTCCGCACCCCTTCACCCAGTGCCTGGGCATCGCCACGCGCAGACTCCACGACGCGGTCAAGGAGTCCGATCTGCATGCCGACATCGATGTCGACGCCGCCGCGCACTCCCTCGTCGCGTCCCTGGTCGGCACCCGGGTCGTGGGCCACTCCCTCGAACCCGTCACCCGTCACCCCCGCCGACTGGCCGGGCTGTGGCACATCCTGATCCGCGGCATGGTGCCGGTGCCCCGCCGCGCCCGCTATCTGAGCCTTGTCACCCACCTGGAGCGGGAGCTCAGAACCGCGTGATCCGCGCGGTACCGTGGCGCCCATGCCCGACACCCCGCCCGTGATCCTCGCCGACGAACCCGGTTCGTTCCCGCACAGCGTGCTCGCCGAGCGGCATCCCGCGATCATCCGGCAGGTTCGGGAGGCCTTCCCCTACGGCCCCGAGCAGCACCGCGCCCTCGACGCGCTGCTGGAGAACTGCACCAAGGGCGTCATCGAAACGCTCCCCGTCGCCGCGCCGGACCGCGCCGACTGGGCGGCCTGGGGTGTGGACGAGTACACCGGCCGCTCCTGGTTCGATGTGCCGTGGCTCTGGTCGGAGAGCCGGTTCTACCGCCAACTCCTGGAAGCCGTCGGCTACTTCGGCTCCGGTCCCTGGCAGGGCATCGACCCCTTCCGCCCCTTCAAGCTCGCCGAACTCGACGCCCCGGAGACCGACGAGGAACTGGCCGCGCTCGACGCCCTCGACGGCCGGCCCGCCGACGAACAGGCCGCGGCCCTGCTGCACGGCTCCCTGTGGGGCAACCGCGCGGACCTCGGCTTCCGCCTGTCCGACGCCGACGCCGAGGGCCGGGACGCCGTCCCGGGGCTGGTCGCCGACGACAGCGCCACCCTCTGGTCGCTTCTCGACGGCGCGGACACCCTCTGTCTCGTCGCCGACAACGCGGGCCGCGAACTCGTCCCGGACCTGCTCCTGATCGCCCACCTCCTCGCCCAGGGGCGCGTCCGCCGGGCGATCCTGCACGTCAAGCCGTATCCGTACTACGTCTCCGACGCCACGACCGCCGATGTGGTCGACGCCGTGCGCCGGCTGATCCGGGCGCCGGGCGCGGCGGCCGGTCACGGGCGCGGGCTGTGGTCGGCGATGGCCGACGGCAGCCTCACCGTGCGCGCCCACCCCTTCTCCTGCGCCCCGCTGCCGTACCAGGCGATGCCGGACGACCTCCGTGCCGAGTTCGCCGCAGCCGCGGTGACCGTCGTCAAGGGCGACCTCAACTACCGCCGCCTGGTGGGCGATCGGATGTGGCCTCCCACGACCCCCTTCGCCGGCGTGACGGACTACTTCCCGGGTCCGGTGGCCGCTCTGCGCACCCTGAAGTCCGACGTGATCACCGGCCTCGCCCCGGCGACGGAGGCCGCGCTGGTCGCGGCGGAGGGGCAGCGCTGGCGGACCGGGGGCACGCACGCGCTGATCCAGGTGCGTCCCTAGCGCTCAACCGGCCTGTATCGGCGGCGAGGTGGGTCCGCTGACGAAGCCCGGCACCGGCCGCCCGGCGATACGGCGAACGACGTGGGCGGATGGTTGGCTTGCTTTTGTGTAGTGATCATGCCAAGCGGGGCGTCATCATGCGCGGATGGCCTCACGTCCATCGTGTTCGGGAAGAGGAAAGGCGGCGGCCGCCGCGATCGCCCTCGCGCTCGCACTCACGGCCTGCGGCGACGACAACGACTCCACGTCCTCGGACGGCGGCCGGCGGACGGTCACCGTGGCCGCGCTGCCCCTGGTCGACTCTGCCATGCTCTACATCGCGCGGGACCGGGGCCTGTTCGAGAAGGAGGGCCTGGACGTCCGCGTCCAGCAGATCCAGCAGAGCCTCCAAGCGCTGCCGGCCCTGTCCAAGGGACAGATCGACATGGTCGCGAGCGCGAACTACGTCACCTACTTCCAGGCCCACGACAAGGGCACCCTCGACATCCGCATCGTCGCCGAGGCGATCAGGGCCGCGCCGAAGATGATGGACGTGCTGGTGCCGAAGGACTCCGACATCAAGTCCGTCGCCGACCTCACGGGCCGCAAGCTCGCCGTCAACGTCCTCAATAACGTCCAGTCGCTGACGTTCAACGAGATCCTCGCGGAACAGGGCGCCCCCGGTGAGCCCGTCTACCGGCAGATCCCCTTCCCGCAGATGGGTGCCGCCCTCGACAAGGGACAGGTCGACGCCGTGCACGCCGTCGAGCCCTACGACAGCGCCATCCAGGACGAGTTGGGAGCCAGGGTCCTCGTGGACGGGGCGTCCGCACCCGTCGAGTCCATCCCGCTCAGCGGATATCTCACCACCGAGAAGTACGCCTCCGGGAACGCCGATGCGCTGGCCGCGTTCCAGCGGGCCCTCAAGGCGGCCGTGAAGATCGCCGAGGCGGACCCCGAGGCCGTGCGCGAGGTGCTGCCGACCTACACCAAGGTGACGGAGAAACAGGCGGACTCCATCGACCTGCCGGTCTTCCCGGGGACCATGGACGCGGCGCAGATCGCCCGGCTCACCGAACTCATGAAGAAACAGGGGATGTTGAGCAAGCCGATCGATCCGGCGACGTTGCTGGTGCGGTGAAGCGGACGGGACGGCTGCGGGAGTGGTGGCTGGGCGCCCTCGGCGTACTGCTCGCCCTCGGCGTGTGCGAGGCGGTGAGCCGCGCCGGGATCGTGCGGCGCAGCTACTTCCCGCCCGCCTCCGAAGTCCTCGTACGGTCCGTGGAGTTGGCGGGCGACAGCGTCTTCCTGGACGGAGTCGGCGCCACTCTGCGCGCCTGGGCGCTCGGCCTCGGACTGGCCTGCGCCATCGCCGTCCCGCTCGGGCTCCTCTTCGGCAGCGTGCCGGTCGTCGACGCCGCCGTACGCGCGATCGTGGAGTTCCTGCGGCCGCTGCCGTCCGTGGCACTGATCCCGCTGGTCTCCCTGCTGCTCGGCTCGGGCACCGAGACCAAGGTCGCGCTCGTCACCTACGCCTCCGTGTGGCCGATCCTCTTCAACACCGTCTACGGCCTCGGCGAGACCGACCCCCTCGCCAAGGAAACCCTGCGGGCCTTCGGCTTCGGCCGGCTGTCGGTACTCCTGCGCGTCGAACTCCCCGGCACGGCCCCCTTCATCGCCGCCGGCATCCGCATCTCGGCCGCCGTCGCCCTCATCCTCGCCGTCGCCACGGAGATCCTCGCCGGGTTCGGCGAGGGCCTCGGCATCTACATCGCCCAGGCAGGCCTCGCCACGGACGGCACCCGCGACGTCCTCGCGGGCGTGGTCTGGGCCGGGACACTCGGACTCGTCATCAACGGGGTGCTGGTGTGGGCGGAGCGGAAGCTGTTCCCGTGGACACCGGCGCACCGGGGGACGGGGTGACGTCATGAGACGGCGGGGGACCGGGGCCGGGATGGCGTCATGAAGCGGCGGGGCGCCGGGGCCGAGGTGACGCGATGAGCAGTGGCCAGGAGCAGGGCGATGGTCAGGGGGGCGCGGGGGAGGGCGTACGTGCCGCGGACGCGGCCGGGCTCGGTCTCCCGCGCGCCGCGTCGTCGGACCCGAGCGGGGACGGGTCGCCCGGTTCGGCGCGGCCGGCGCCAGGCTCCCCCCGCCGGAGCCGGCGGCACGGGACGGCCGAACCCCGTTCCTCGAAGGCGGCGCAGCGCGGGAGCCTCCCGGCCGGTCTTCGTCATGCCCTCCTGCGCTGGCTCGGTGTCCCGCGCGCCGCGTCGCCGGGCCCGAGCGGGGACGGGCCGCCCGGTTCGGCGCGGCCGGCGCCAGGCTCCCCCCGCCGGAGCCGGCGGCACGGGACGGCCGAACCCCGTTCCTCGGAGGCGGCGCAGCGTGGGCGCCTCCCGGCCGGTCTTCGTCATGCCCTCCTGCGCTGGCTCGGTGTCCCGCGCGCCGCGTCGCCGGGCCCGAGCGGGGACGGGTCGCCCGGTTCGGCGCGGCCGGCGCCAGGCTCCTCCCGCCGGAGTCGGCGGCACGGGACGGCCGAACCCCGTTCCTCGGAGGCGGCGCAGCGTGGGCGCCTCCCGGCCGGTCTTCGTCATGCCCTCCTGCGCTGGCTCGTTCTCGCCGTCGCCGTGGCCCTCTGGGAGGTGGTTGCCCGGGCGCACGGCAGCGTCTACTTCCCGCCCCCCGGCCGTATCGCCCGCCACGCCCACGAGCTGTGGTTCTCCGGCCCCGTCCGCCATGTGTTCCTCTCCGAGGCCGCCGTGGCCGACATCCTGCCCAGCCTCGGCCGGATGGGTGCCGGGTTCGGGCTCGCCGCCGTCGCCGGGATCGCGCTCGGTGTCGCGGTCGGCCGCTCGCGGTCGGCATACTCCCTGTGCAACCCGGTCCTGCAGTTCGCACGCGCCGTCCCCCCGCCCGCGCTGGTCCCGGTCTTCGTCGTGGTCCTCGACTTCGGTACGCCGATGCAGATCGCGTCGATCGCCTTCGGTGCCGTCTGGCCCGTGCTGATCAACACCGCGGAAGGCGCCCGCAACATAGACCCGCTGCACCTCGACGTCGCCGCCGTATTCCGCCTGAACCCCCTCGAACGGCTCTGGTCCCTCATCCTCCCCTCCGCGCTGCCCCGCATCTTCGCGGGCCTCAGACTGAGCCTTTCGCTCTCCCTCATCCTCATGGTCTTCTCGGAACTGCTCCCGGGCACCGCCAACGGCATCGGCTTCACCCTCACCGACGCCCAGACCCGCTCCGACCTGCTCACCGTATGGGCGGCCCTGGTTCTGCTGGGCGCCCTCGGTTATCTGCTGAACGCCGGCCTGCTGGCGGTGGAGAAGCGGCTCGTCGGCAGGGGGAAGGCGACCGCATGACCCGTACGAAGGCAACCCGCTCACCCGCACGCAGCCGTCCCACGCCCCGGGCCAGGTGACACCACCGCAGCTCCGACCAGACGCAGCCGGCCCGTACTACGGCGCCCCCCGGTACTCACCGTTCGCGACGGTCAACTCCTGTGCGTGGTCGGCCCGTCCGGCTGCGGCAAGCCCACTCTCCTGCGTACGTCGCGGGCCTGCTGTCCGCCCGCGAGGGCGCCGTCACGGTTGACGGCGCCCCCGTCGTCGGCGTACCCGACCGGCTCGCGGCCCTCTTCGAGGACTACGGCCGCTCCCTCTACCGTTCCTGGGGACTGAGTGGGAGCGAGTCCGCTCAGCCGCACGCCCCGAACGGTCTTGGGCGCACTGGTCCCCGGCGTACTCGACCCCGGGGCGGCGACACGCATCTCGTGCGTGGTCCGGGCCCGGGAGACCAGTTCCCTCACGACCTGGCCAAGTGGGTACGGCCAAAGGTGACGAGGAGGCCCCGAACCATCACTCCGGTGGAGCGGGGGCCCCGCACGCTGGCGCCGTACCCGGCGTCCCAGATCGCACCATCACGCTACCCTGATCGGCCTACAGCGCCGCGAGCCCACGAGTCGACGATCACACGATCTAGCTAAACCGACCTTATGTGTGGTCGTCGGTGAGCAACTGCTGACCCTTCGTCACGCAGGTCGTGCCCGAACTACCGGGTTAGCGGGAGCAGATCGGGACCCGGGGACTCCCGGAGTTCGTGGCGCTCAGAGCGGAGGTGGGGCGGGCGGTACGGGGCACCTAGCCCCGGGTCAGGCCACCCGCACGTCCTGCCGCACCAGCCGGTGGTCCGAGGTCGGCACATTCGTCCCGCCCCCGACCAGCCAGGGTGAAGTCTGCGCGCGTAGAGATGAACGCCACAAGACCCGTCGAGAACTACCGAGTTCAGCCCCGATTCACGCGATGGTGTGATCATGTCCCGTGCCGCGGATGCCCCCGGAGGGCCTGGGTAGGGCCCCGCCCATGACGCAGCCCTTCGAACTCCCGCACTTCTACATGCCGTATCCCGCCCGGCTGAACCCGCACCTCGACGAGGCACGCGCCCACTCGAGCCGGTGGGCACGCGACATGGGCATGCTGGAGGGATCCGGGGTCTGGGAGCAGTCCGACCTCGACGCCCATGACTACGGTCTGCTCTGCGCCTGCACCCACCCCGACTGCGACGGTCCCGCCCTGTCGCTGATCACCGACTGGTACGTGTGGGTCTTCTTCTTCGACGACCACTTCCTGGAGATCTTCAAACGCACCCAGGACCGCGCCGGCGGCAAGGCCTACCTCGACCGGCTGCCGCTGTTCATGCCGATGGACCTCGCCACGCCGATGCCCGAACCGCAGAACCCCGTCGAGGCAGGCCTCGCCGACCTGTGGACGCGGACCGTACCCGCCATGTCGGCGGACTGGCGCCGCCGCTTCGCCGTCGCCACCGAGCATCTCCTCAACGAGTCTCTGTGGGAACTGTCCAACATCAACGAGGGGCGGATCGCCAACCCCGTCGAGTACATCGAGATGCGCCGCAAGGTGGGCGGCGCCCCCTGGTCGGCGGGGCTCGTCGAGTTCGCGACCGCCGAAGTGCCCGTGGCCGTCGCGGGGTCCAGGCCGCTGAGGGTCCTGATGGAGACGTTCTCCGACGCCGTCCATCTGCGCAACGACCTCTTCTCCTACCAGCGGGAGGTCGAGGACGAGGGCGAGAACAGCAACGGCGTGCTGGTCCTGGAGACCTTCTTCGGCTGCACCACCCAGCAGGCCGCCGACACCGTCAACGACATCCTCACCTCCCGGCTCCACCAGTTCGAGCACACCGCCCTCACCGAGGTGCCGGCGCTCGCCCTGGAGAAGGGTCTCGCCCCGGGCGACATCGCCGCGATCGCCGCCTACACCAAGGGACTTCAGGACTGGCAGTCCGGCGGCCACGAGTGGCACCTGCGCTCCGGTCGCTACATGAACGAGGGCGCCACCCCCACCTCGCCCTGGCACGGTCTCACCGGCCCGGGCACCTCCGCCGCCGACATCGGCGCCCTGCTCGCCTCGGCCGGTGCGATGGGGGCACCTCCCACGCCCTTCGGGCAGTGGGGGAGGCTGCGCGCGTACACGCATGTGCCGTACCAGAAGGTCGGCCCTTCCCGACTCCCCGACTTCTACATGCCCTTCGAGGTCGAGCTCAGCCCGCATCTGCCCGCCGCCCGCCCCCGGCTCATCGAGTGGACGCACCGGATGGGCATGCTCCAGGAGGGCGTCTGGGACGAGGACAGGCTGGCCGCGGCCGATCTGCCGCTGTGCTCGGCGGGACTCGACCCGGACGCGACACCCGAGGCCCTCGACCTCAGCGCGCAGTGGCTGGCCTGGGGGACGTACGGCGACGACTACTACCCGCTGGTCTTCGGCCACCGCCGCGACCTCGCCGCCGCCCGGCTGATCACCCAGCGTCTGTCGGACTGCATGCCGGTGGCGGGCGAGCAGGTCCCGATGCCCCTGAACGGCATGGAGCGCGGCCTGATCGACCTGTGGCCGCGCACGACGGCGGGGATGACGCCGTACCAGCGCCGCTCCTTCAAGGACTCCGTGAACGGGATGACCGAGAGCTGGGTCTGGGAGCTCTCCAATCAGGTCCAGAACCGGATCCCCGACCCGGTCGACTATCTGGAGATGCGCCGCGCCACCTTCGGCTCCGACCTCACGATCAGCCTGTGCCGGATGGGCCACGGCCCCGCCGTCCCGCCGGAGGTCTACCGCAGCGGCCCGGTCCGCTCGCTGGAGAACGCGGCCATCGACTACGGCATGCTCATCAACGACGTCTTCTCGTACCAGAAGGAGATCGAGTACGAGGGCGAGGTCCACAACGCGATCCTCGTCGTGCAGAACTTCTTCGGCGTCGACTACCCGACCGCCCTCGACGTCGTCCACGACCTGATGACCCAGCGCATGCGGCAGTTCCAGCATGTCGCCGCGCATGAACTGCCCATCGTCTACGACGACTTCGGCCTGTCGGACGAGGCGCGCGAGATCATGCGCGACTACGTCGCCGACCTCCAGAACTGGATGGCGGGCATCCTGCACTGGCACCGCACCGTCGACCGCTACAAGGCCGGTTATCTGTCCCGCCGGTCCCACGGATTCCTGCCGGACCGGCCACCGGCCCTGACGCTGCCGCGCGTCGGCTGACCTGCCGCCCGGCTCCCTGGAGACCGGGCAGGTCACCGTACGTGACAGCCGCCGCTGTCAACGGGAGTTCGCGCGTCCGTGCGCGGTTTTCGGACCTTCTCGTGCGGAACGGGACATTCAGGGAACTTCGGCGATGCGCCCGGAGTCTGTCGGGGTGAAGGAAGCAAGACCACAGAACACACGGGGGTGTTCGACCTTGACCGACATCATCGAGAGGATCACGGAGAGCGACAAGGCAGAGCAGGAGGCGGCGCCGGGCGAACTGGCGCCGTATGTCGCGCCGTTGCCCGTTCCGCCCGTCCTGCGGCCCGCCACCGGCGATGTGCTGCGTGAGACGGAGATCGCCCTGCAGCCGACCTGGGTCCGGCTGCATCCGCAGCTGCCGCCGACCCTGATGTGGGGGTACGAGGGCCTGGTGCCCGGCCCCACCATCGAGGTGCGGCGCGGCCAGCGGCTCCGCATCGCCTGGACCAACCGCGTGCCCAAGGGCAGCGAATACCCGGTCACCGCCGTCGAGGTACCGGTCCGCCCGGCGGGCACCGCGCCCGCCACCACCGAGCCCGGCCGCGACGGCGTCAAACCCGACGAGGACGTGGCCGCCCTGCCCGCCTGGTCGGTGACCCATCTGCACGGCGCCCAGACTGGCGGCGGCAACGACGGCTGGACGGACAACGCCGTGGGCTTCGGCGACGCTCAGCTCTCCGAGTACCCGAACGACCACCAGGCGGTCCAGTGGTGGTACCACGACCACGCCATGAACATCACGCGGTGGAACGTGATGGCGGGCCTGTACGGCACCTACCTGGTCCGCGACGAGGAGGAGGACGCCCTTCATCTCCCCTACGGGGAACGGGAGATCCCGCTCCTGCTCGCCGACCGCAACCTCGACACCGACGAGGACGGCCTCCTCAACGGCCGGCTGCTGCACAAGACGATCGTGGTGAACCCGTCCCACCCGGAGACGGGCAAGCCGGTCACGACACCGTTCCTCGGCCCGTACACCACGGTCAACGGGCGCATCTGGCCGTACGCCGACGTGGACGACGCCTGGTACCGCTTCCGCCTGGTGAACGCGTCGAACGCGCGGATCTACGACCTGGTCCTGGTGGACGAGGACGACAACCCGGTGCCGGGCATCGTGCATCAGATCGGCAGCGACGGCGGGCTCCTGCCGCGGCCCGTGCCGATCGACTTCGACGGCGCGCTGCCCACCCTGACCGCCGCCCCGGCCGAGCGCTTCGACCTGCTGGTCGACTTCCGCGGCCTCGCGGGCCGCAGGCTCCGTCTGCTCAACAAGGGCCCCAACCAGCCCGTGGGCGTGCCCGACCCGGTGGGCAATGTGCGCTACCCGGCGGTCATGGAGTTCCGGGTCGGTGAGTCCTGCGAGACCGACACCTTCGAGCTGCCCGAGATGCTCTCGGGCTCCTTCCGCCGGATCACCCACGACGTGGCGCACGGCCACCGGCTGATCGTGCTCACACCGCCCGGCACCAAGGGCGGCGGCGGACATCCCGAGATATGGGAGATGGCCGAGGTCGAGGACGCGAGCGGCATCCAGTTCCCCGCCGAGGGGATCATCCAGGTCACCGGCCCGGACGGCACCACGAAGACCTACCGGCGCACGGCCCGGACCTTCAACGACGGCCTGGGCTTCACCATCGCCGAGGGCAGCCACGAACTGTGGAGCTTCCTCAACCTCGCGCCGATTCCGCACCCGATGCACATCCACCTGGCCGACTTCCAGGCGCTGGGACGGGACCCGTACGTGGTGACGGGCTTCGACCAGGCGGTGGGCGGCACCCGCACACCGATCGCGTACGACCCGGCCAGGACCATTCCGCTGGCGCCCAACGAACGGGGCTACAAGGACGTCTACCGGGTCCCGGGCAACCAGATGCTGCGCATCATGGGCAGGTTCGACGGGGCGTACGGCCGGTTCATGTACCACTGCCACTTCCTGGAGCACGAGGACATGGGCATGATGCGGCCCTTCGTCGTCCTGCCGCCCGAGGCCCTGAAGTTCGACCACGGCGGCGGCCACCACGGCGGACACGGGACGGGTCACACGGGCTGACCCCGGTACCGCACGGCGTGCTCCACCGCGGCTCGCGCCAGCGCCCGGACCATCGGGTGCGGGCGCGAGCCGTCACCGGCCAGCTCGGGCTGGAACAGCGAGGCCAGGAAGAAGGGGTGGCCCGGCAGTTCGGCGATCCGGACGTGTCCGTCCTCGTCGTACCCGGAGAAGCGCAGCCCGTGCGCGCGCAGCGTGTCGAGGTGGCGGGACGCGCCGTAGGCGCAGAAGTAGCGCTCGACCGTGCGTTCCGATCCGATCACGGACTGGGCGAGCGAGCCCGGCTCGATGGTGACCGCGCCCTCGTGGCCGACGAGGGAGCAGGCCAGCGGCTCGATGAGCAGGTCCTCGGCGTCGGGGTCGGTCTCGGCGTGCGCCACGCGCACGAGGCCGCACACGTCACGGGCGTACTCCAGCAGCGCGTGCTGGAACCCGGCGCACGTACCGAGGAACGGAATGCCCTCCACGCGCGCGGTGCGGATCGCCGCGAGCACGCCCTCCTCGCTGCGGTACGGGCTGCCCGGCACCACCCACACCGCGTCGAACCCGCTGACGGCGCCCTCCTTCTCGGCGTCCTCGGACGGGATCCAGTAGGCATCGAGGACGAGCCGGTCACGTTCGGCGAGGGAGTCCATCAGAAGAGGGATGCGGGTGTGGGACACCACGCTGGGGGATCGGTCGCCGACCAGGGCGATCCGGGCGGTCACGGCTGCTGGGTTCGTCATGACCTCATCCTGGGCGCGGCCGCCGGATCGCGTCCAACGATGATTTCTGCACTCTCGATAAGCAGAGCTGATGGGACCCTGGAGGCATGGACCCGCACCTCCTGCGCACCTATGTCACCGTCGCCCGCCTCGCCTCCTTCTCCGAGGCCGCCCGTGAGCTGGGCTACACCCAGTCGGCCGTGTCCCAGCACATCCAGGCCCTCGAACAGGACCTGGGCGCCCCGCTGCTGACCCGCCGTCCCGTCCTGCCCACGGCGGCCGGCGAGCGGCTCCTCGAACACGCGGGCCCCCTGCTGCTGCGTCTGGACGCGGCCCGCGCGGACGTCGTCCGGATGGCGGCCGCGCCCGCGTACGGGCTGACCCTCGCCGCCGCCCCGACCGCGCTCGGGGCCCATGTCCTGGCCGCGCTCCCGGCCGCGGGCGTGACCCTGCGGGTACTCGCCCGCGAGGCCGTTCCCGTGGCCGTCGCCACCGGTACGGCGGACCTGGGCCTGATCGACGGCCTGGCCGCCCCCAGCGACCCGCTGCGGCTGCCCGACGTGGCACCACTGACCACGCGCGGCGCCGGCGAGGAGCCCGTGTGCGTGCTGCTGCCCGACGCGCATCCGCTCGCGCGCCGCTCCGGCCTGCGCATCGCCGACCTCGCCGACGCCCGCTGGCTGGACGCCCCGGAGGCGGGCCTGCCCCTGGCCCACCTCCGCGCGGCGAACGGCGGTCACGGGTTCCGCCCCGCACTGCGCTACGACGGCACGGACGTCCGTACCCTCACCGCCCTGGCCGCGGCGGGGCGCGGCCTGACCCTGCTGCCCCGCTCGGCGGCGACGGGAATTCCCGGCACGGTCGCGGTTGCGGTCACGGAGCCGCGAGTCGTCCATCGCACCGAACTGGTCCACACGGGGGTGCTGCGGGGAGCGGCGGCGGCGCTGGCGGACGTGCTGACGGGCTGAGCTCGCACGTGCGTGGTGCCGATCGGCCCGAACACCCATGGCTTCCCGTTCTTGACCGCCAGTCAGTCTCACTCGTTCGTGGCTCGTCCGGCGCCGCTGTCACGGGTAGAGCACCAGCCGGGAGCGACCCCGTGTCCGCCGGAGGCAAGCCATGGAACAGACCGCGTTGCGTCCGAAGCCGATGCCCGGCCAGGAGCCCGGCGGCGGCAGCAGACCCCGTGCCACCCGGCATCCGCACGCCGCGCCTCGCCGCGGCCGGAAGCTGCGGACCCTGCTGCTCGGACTGTTCGTCGGAGCGGTCCTGGTCCTGTCCGGCGTCGGGCTCGGCACGGTCGGCGCCACGGTGATCGGCATGAGCAGACTCGCCGAGCTGCAGCGGCAGACGGAGCGGACCCCGCCCGCCCCGACCCGCTCCGCCGCCTCGTCGCCCTCGCCGTCCTCCGCGCCGGCCCCGCCCACGGCGGTCCTCGGCGTGGAGGCCGTCGACGCCGAGAAGACGGGCGCCCTGATCGTCGGTGTGCATGTGCCGGGCCCCGGCTTCGCGGCGGGCCTGGTCCGGGGCGACGTACTTCTCCAGGTCGGCAAGGCCCGCGTCGACTCGGCCGCCGACCTCGCCCGCACCGTCTCCGGCACCCGCCCCGGCAAGGAGATCACCTTGACGGTCCGTCACCGGAGTGGCGGCTACCAGCAGTTGACCGCGGTGCCCGGCATCGTCACATGACCACCCGGAAGTGGCTGGTGAGCCGCCCCGTGTCGTCGAGGATGTGGAACGCGAACCCGACCGGCGCGTCCCGGTCCGCGATCTGCTCGCCCTCCCAGGGCATCCGCAGCGTCCACGTCACCCCCGGGCCGACCACCAGCGGCCGCCCGGCGAAGACGGTCGCGGCGGGCGTGTGGGCGTGACCGGTGATGATCCCGGCGATCTCGGGGCGGCGCTCGAGCAGCGCGGCCAGCCGGTCGGGCTCCCGCAACGGGTACGAGTCCGGCAGCGGGTGGTGCAGCGCCACCGGGGGGTGGTGGAAGGCGAGCAGCGCGCGGCGTTCCTGGCCGAGTCCGTCCAGCGTCGCCTCGATCCAGTCGTACGTCTCCTCCTCCAGGGCGCCTTCGTCCCTGCCCGGGATGCTGGAGTCGCACATCAGCACCGCGGCGTCGTCGAAGACCCGCACACTGTTGACCGGACCGTCCGCCGCCGGCAGCCCCAGCAGGGCCTTGCGGTACGGGGCGCGGCTGTCGTGGTTGCCCGGGCAGGTCAGCACCGGGAACGGTGCGTCGCCCAGGATCCGCGCGACCTCCTCGTACTCCGTCTCCGCGCCGTGGTCCGCGATGTCCCCCGTCACCAGCAGGGCGTCCACCCGCCCCGGCAGGTCCCACAGCCGGTCGCGCACCCGCTCCGCGCGCTCCGTGGCCCGTTCGCTACCGTCCAGATGCAGATCGCTGATGTGCGCGAGTACGAGCACGGCCGGATGCCCCCCTGAGATCGACCCTAATGGCGTACGTGAATCTAAGCATTAGGGCTAATGCTTGAGCAATCCACAACCGTTAAGGCGGGAAAATCGGTGGTCGGCCTCCGCGACGCGGGCCACGATGAGCTCCATGCCGAGCACCCTCATCGCCTTCCTCGGGGCCTGCACCCTCGTCGCGGCCTCACCCGGACCGAGCACCGTGCTGATCATCAAGCAGTCGCTGCGCAGCAGACGCTCCGGCTTCCTTACCGTGCTCGGCAACGAGACCGGCGTGTTCGTCTGGGGCCTCGTCGCCGCGTTCGGCCTGACCGCACTGCTGACGGCCTCCGAGGTCGCGTACGACGTCATGCGCGTCGTCGGCGCGGTCGTCCTCGTCGCCTTCGGCGTCCAGGCGCTGTGGCAGGCCCGCCGGAGCAGGGCGGGCCGGCCCGACGAGGGCTGGGCGGGCGGTGCGAAGCGGCTGGGCCGCCTACCGCGGTGGGCTGCTGCTCAACCTGGCCAACCCCAAGGCGGCCGTCTTCGCCATGTCCTTCCTGCCGCAGTTCGTGCCGGACGGCGCCCCGCACCTGCCCATGGGGGCACCTCCCACGCCTTTAGGGCAGTGGGGGAGGTGGGACTCGCCGCGCTCTGGGCCGTCTACGAGGTCGGCTACTACGGCTTGTACGTGTGGTTCGTCGGCCGGATGCGCACCCTGCTGTCCCGTGCCGGAGTACGCCGGCGCCTGGAGCAGGTCTCCGGAGGTGTGCTGCTCCTGCTCGGAGTCCGCCTGGCCCTGGAGAACTGACGCCACGGCCGGCGGACCCCGCACACATCCGCCGCCACCCCCGGAAAACACCGCGAACCGGCTCGCGCGGCCCCCGCTGTCCGGGCAGGATGCTGCCCGTAGCATCCGTTGTCCCATTGTCCGCCCAGGGAGGCCCGGATGACCGGCAGTACGCTCGCGCCCTTCACCGCCGACGACTACCGGGCCCGCATGGAGCGCGCCGCCCGTGCGGCCGCCGAGGCCGGGCTCGCCGGACTCCTCGTGGCACCCGGCCCGGACCTGGTCTGGCTCACCGGCTACACCCCGCCCGCGATCACCGAACGGCTCACCCTGCTGGTCCTCGCCGCCGGCCAGGACCCCGTCCTCGTCGTCCCCGCCCTGGAGGCCCCGGACGCCGCCCGCGCCACCGGCGCGCCCGCGCTGACCCTGCGCGACTGGGTCGACGGCAAGGACCCCTACGCCGCCCACCGCCGCCCTCCTGGACTCCGGCGGCCGGTTCGGCATCAGCGACAACGCCTGGGCGATGCACCTGCTGAGCCTGCAGAAGACGCTCCCGGCCACCTCGTACGCCTCCCTCACCGACGCCCTGCCGATGCTGCGGGCCGTGAAGGACGCGGCGGAGCTGGAGCTGCTGGCAGCCGCGGGCGCAGCCGCCGACGCGACGTTCGAGGAGATCCGCAAGGTTCCCTTCGGCGGCCGCCGGGAGTCCGAGGTCGCCGCCGACCTCGCCGGTCTGCTGCGCCGCTTCGGGCACTCCCAGGTCGACTTCACCATCGTCGCCTCGGGCCCGAACGGCGCCAACCCGCACCACGAGATCGGCGAACGGGTCATCGAGCGCGGCGACATGGTCGTCCTCGACTTCGGCGGCCTCAAGGACGGCTACGGCTCCGACACCTCCCGCACCGTCCACGTCGGCGAACCCACCGACGAGGAACGCCGGGTCCACGACCTCGTGCGCGAGGCCCAGGAGGCCGGCTTCCGCGCGGTACGCCCCGGCGTGGCCTGCCAGGAGGTCGACCGGGCGGCCCGCAAGGTCATCGCCGACGCCGGGTACGGCGAGTACTTCATCCACCGCACCGGCCACGGCATCGGCGTCACCACGCACGAACCGCCGTACATGATCGAGGGCGAACAGCAGCCCCTCGTCCCCGGCATGTGCTTCTCCGTCGAGCCCGGCGTCTATCTGCCGGGACGCTTCGGGGTACGCATCGAGGACATCGTCACGGTCACCGAGGACGGCGGCCGCCGCCTCAACGACACCACCCGCGACCTGGTCATAGTGGACTGAACAGCCATCAGGAGCCCCGGCACACCCCCCGAGTGACTACGGCGCGACCATGACCCAGGCACCGACACCCACCGCGGACACCGTCCGCCGGCTGGTCCGTTCCCTCCTCAAGGACGCCTCGGCCGGCGCCGGACCCGAGGTCCGTCCCGTCGCCGAGAGCGCCGAGCCCGCCACCTGGTGGGTCGGCAACCGCCATGTGCTGCGCCTCGCCCCCGACCGCGAGGCCGCCCTGCGCCAGCGCCGCGAGCTGCGGCTGCGCGACCTCGTCCGACCGCACATCCCGGCCGCCGTCCCGGCGAGCGTGGCCCACGGCGAGTGGACGCCGGGGCTGACCTACACGCTCGACGCCCTGCTCCCCGGCGGCTCGGCGCGCGAGCACGACGTCTCCGCCGTCGGCGAGGCCGACCTGGCCGCGCTGCTGACGGGTCTGCGCGAGGTGCCCGCCCGGCAGGCCGAGACCCTCGGCGTTCCGCGCACCGCCCCGCGCTCCCTGGAGGCACTGCGCCGAGCCGCCGAACGCTCGGCCCGACGCCTCGCCGCCGCGGACGAGTTCGACGCGGGCCGCCTCCACCAGCTCACCTCGGCGGCCGCCGTCCAGCTCGCCGCCCAGCCCGGCACAGCCGTCCTCGTCCACCACGGGCTCACCGGCGACCACCTCGTGGTCAGCGCCGACGGCCGGGTACGCGGTGTGCTCGGCTGGGCCGAGGCGATCGTCGGCGACCCCGCCGAAGACATCGCGGGGCTCGCCCTCGCCGTCGGTTCCCCCGCCGCCGTCCGCGCCGCCACCCTCGCCGGGTACGGCGCCCGCCCGTGCCTGCGCGGCCTGTGGCTCGCCCGCTGCGACGTGGTCGTCCGCCTCGCCGAACGCCTGGAGGGCCGCGGCGCCACACCGCTCCCGGAGCTACGGGTGCAGCTCGGGCACGCCTGGGAGGCGATCCTGCTGGAGCGGGTGACGGAGCTGCGGGAGGGCGAGGAGGAGGAGTAGCCGCGCCGGGCTCCTCACCCGCGCCAGGCCCCTGACTCTCGCCCGTGCCGGGCCCCTCACTCCTGCAGCAGCACCACGCACGACTCCCCGGGCACATGCAGCACCCCGTCCGCCCCCGGCCCCTCCACGGGCTCCCAGGCGGCCAGCACACGCGCCCGGCGCGGCCCCAGAGGGATCGCGGCGGGCCCCTCGGCCAGATTCACCGCCACCCGCACGTCCCCGCGCCGGAAGGCCAGCCAGCGCCCCTGCTCGTCGTACGCCACCTTCGTGTCGGCGAGGTCCGGGTCGGTGAGGTCGGCCTGTTCGTGGCGCAGTGCGAGGAGCCGGCGGTACCAGTCCAGTACGCGCGCGTGGGGCTCGCGGGCCGGTTCGGACCAGTCGAGGCAGGAGCGGTCCCGGGTCGCCGGGTCCTGCGGATCGGGCACGTCCTCCTCCTTCCAGCCGTGCGCGGCGAACTCCCGCCGCCTGCCCCGCCGTACGGCCTCCGCCAGCTCGGGATCGGTGTGGTCGGTGAAGAACTGCCAGGGTGTCCCCGCCGCCCACTCCTCGCCCATGAACAGCATCGGCGTGAACGGGGCGGTCAGCGTCAGCGCCGCCGCGCAGGCCAGCAGGCCGGGGGAGAGGGACGCGGCGAGCCGGTCGCCCTGGGCGCGGTTGCCCACCTGGTCGTGGGTCTGGCTGTAGCCGAGCAGACGGTGCGCGGCCACCCGTGAACGGTCCAGCGGACGCCCGTGCCGGCGGCCCCGGAAACTCGAGTACGTGTCGTCGTGGAAGTACCCGCCGGTGAGCGTCTTCGCCAGCGCGGCGAGGGGGGCGCGGCCGAAGTCGGCGTAGTAGCCCTGGGACTCGCCGGTCAGCGCGGTGTGCAGGCAGTGGTGGAAGTCGTCGTTCCACTGCGCGTGCAGCCCGAATCCGCCCTCCGCGCGGGAGGTGATCAGCCGCGGGTCGTTCAGGTCGGACTCGGCGATCAGGAACAGCGGCCGGCCCGCCTCGGCGGCGAGCGTGTCCACCGCCGTCGACAGTTCCTCCAGGAAGTGGAACGCGCGCGTGTCGGCCAGCGCGTGCACCGCGTCCAGGCGCAGCCCGTCGATCCGGTAGTCCCGCAGCCACGCCAGCGCACTGCCGAGCAGATACGCCCGCACCTCGTCCGACCCGGGCGCGTCCAGATTCACCGCGGAACCCCACGGTGTGTGGTGGGTGTCGGTGAAGTACGGCCCGAATGCGGGCAGGTAATTGCCCGACGGCCCCAGATGGTTGTGCACGACGTCCAGGACCACCCCGAGGCCGAGCTCGTGCGCCCGGTCGACGAACCGTTTCAGGCCCTCGGGCCCGCCGTACGGCTCGTGCACGGCCCACAGGGAGACGCCCTCGTACCCCCAGCCGTGCCGGCCGGGGAAGGGGCACAGGGGCATCAACTCGACGTGGGTGACGCCCAGTTCGGCGAGGTGCCCGAGGCGCTCGGCGGCCGCCTCCAGGGTGCCCTCACGCGTGTACGTGCCCACGTGCAGTTCGTACAGGACCGCGCCCGGCAGCGGCCGTCCGGCCCACTCCGTGCGCCAGGTGTACCGCCCATGGTCGACGACCGCGCTCAACCCGTCCGGGCCGTCCGGCTGGCGGCGCGAGCGCGGGTCCGGCAGCACGGGGCCGCCGTCCAGCGCGAAGCCGTACCGGGAGCCGTCCTGTGCCTCCGCCTCACCTCGCCACCATCCGGTCCGTTCCGGATCGCGCTCCAACGCGCGCGTGGCGCCGTCGCACTGGAGCGTCACACGGTCGGCCTGCGGTGCCCACACCTCGAACTGCACGGACGGTTCCCCTTCGTCTGCTCACCGTGATGTAGCCCGTCCATGGTGCTTCAAACAGGACCGGTCCGCTTTTGAATCTTCCCTTTTGCGGCCGGTGTCGTGGCAGGTGGCGTCAGGTGCGCGCGCGTGGCGGCTGTTCTCTCGTTTTCTGGACACTCGGCGTTCACTGCCCGACAATCACGAACGTGACGTCGTCCTTCGAGTTCAACACGTACCCCGCGCGGCTCTCCGACGCGGAGCGCGACAAGGCGCTGAACTTGCTCCGTGACGGCGTCGCGATGGGCCGGCTGTCGCACGACACGTTCATCCGGCGCATGGAGCTGGCGCTCGCCGCCCGCCGCTCGGACGAACTCGCGGCGCTCACCGCCGACTTGCCCTCGGAAGGACGTCTCTCACGGCTGGTGTTCGGGTCGGTGGAGGCGGTCTCCGGCTTCACCCAGCGGCTGCGCCGCGCCTGGCAGGCCGAGCGACTGCCCAAGCTGCTGCTGCCGCACCCCGGCAACGGATACCCGCTGCGGATCGGCCGCGACCCCGCCAACGGACTGAGGCTGACCCACGAGACGGTGTCCCGGGTGCACGCCGAGCTGAGCCGCCAGGGCGGCATGTGGGTGCTGCGGGACCTCGGTTCGACCAACGGAACGACGGTGAACGGGCGGCGTGTCATCGGGGCCGCCGTGGTCCGCGAGGGCGACCAGATCGGCTTCGGACGGATGTGGTTCCGGCTCTCCGCCGACTGAGCCGGAGCGTCCGTGAACTGAGCCGAACCTTAGCTCTGGCCTGGGGTTTACGTCCTGTCGAGAGCTCAGATCCCTTTGCCGACCGCGGTGTTGACGTACCCCACAAGTCGTGACTCACTGTGCGTACACCATGCACATCAGGTGAACCGACGGCACCACATTTGTGGAGGTGTGCCCTGCCGCCACTCCTCCGCTACCCGACCGTCGACGAGCTGGGCGCCCGGGCGTCCGCACTCGTCGCCCGCCACCCCGGCGACGCCAGACTCCGCACGGTCGGCATGTCCCGCGCGGGCACACCGCTGTGGCTGCTGTCCGTCGGTCACGGCACCCGCCAGGCCCTCGTGGTCGCCGGCCCGCACGCCAACGAACCCGTGGGCGGCGGCACCGTCCTGCGGCTCGCCGAACGCGCCCTCGCCGACCCCCTGCTCACCGAGGGCGCCGACGCCACCTGGAACCTGCTGCTCAGCCTCGACCCCGACGGTCTGCGCCGCAACGAGGGCTGGCTGCACGGCCCCTACACCCTCGGCCGGCACTTCCGGAACTTCTTCCGGCCCGGCTTCCTGGAACAGCCCGAGTGGCTGCCCGACGGCGCCGACGCCGCCACGCTGCCGGAGACCCGCGCCCTGCTCGACGTCCAGGACGAACTGCGGCCCTTCCTCCAGTGCTCCCTGCACGGCGTCGACGTGGGCGGCGGCTTCGTCGAACTGACCCATGACCTGCCGGGCCTCGCGGGCCGCGTCGCCCATCACGCGGCCCGTCTCGGCATCCCGCGCGAACTCGGCCCGTACGACACCCTGTACTGGCCGGTCCTGGGACCCGCCGTCTTCCGTATCCCGCCGCCGCGCCGGGGCGACCTGGCCGCCGCCATCACCGAGGCCGCCGTCGAGTCGACCTGGTACCACCCGCACCGGTACGGCACCGTGACCGCGATCGTCGAGGCGCCCATGTGGGGCGTGACCGCCGTCGAGGACGGCTCCCCGCCCCGGGACGCGGCCGCCGTACTGCGCGGCGTCAGCCGCACCCTGCGCCACGACACCCAGCGCCTGGCGCGCCTCTACGCGCACGTCCGCCCGTTCGTCACCGCCGCCCCGGACGCGGAGCGCCTGCTCGCACCGGTCGACGACTATTTACTGGTCTGCCCCGGCATCGCGGACTCCTGGGATCCCGACGTCGATGACGGCTCCCATCCGCTGCCGCCCCTCAGCACCGCCCACCTGGCCGCCCTGCGGATCTCCGGCCGCCGTCTGACGCTGCGCACCGCGGGCCTGCTGCACCAGCTCGTGAGGGCCGCCGGGACCGATCCGGTCGACGCCCTGCCCGAGCTGGACCGCCTCATCGACGAGTGGTGCGCCGACTACCACGACGGCTGCGGGGCACGCTGGATCCCCGTCCAGCGCCAGGTGGAGTACCAGGCGCGGGTGGTGCAGACCGTGTTCGAACTGGCCGGGCGGCACACACGCGTGGGCTCCCGTTCGGGTGAGCAGGGGTGGGGATCCGAGGCCCCCGTGCCGATGCATCGGGAATGAAGAACTGCACCGCATCGAAGGCGGTACGAGGCACTCTGCTCGCCGCGGCCGCCCTCCTCGTCGCCACCACGGCCCCCGCGCAGGCGGCGCCCGAGGACGTCCGCACCGACAACTGGCTCTACCTCACGGTCACCAAGGGCGACGCCCGGTCCAGCGGCACCCGCGGCACCCTGCTGCTGTGCGACCCGCCCCAGGGGCACGGAAAAGCGGCCGAGGCCTGCGCGGAACTGGAGGCGGTGACCGGCGACCTCGCCGCCCTCCCTGCGAAGCACACCTACTGCCCGATGCACTACGCCCCGGTGACCGCACGCGCCCAGGGGCAGTGGAACGGGCGGCCGGTCGAGTACGCGCAGACCTTCTCCAACGGCTGTGTGATGGCCGGGCGGACCGGATCGGTGTTCGCGCTCGACGGCCTCGCCACCTGAGTCCGGCCGGTGGCGGCGGGGCTCAGACGCCCCTCGCGCGCGCGTGGATCGCCGCCGCCACCACCGTGCGGGACTGGTGCTCGATCTGGCGCTCCAACGGCACCCAGCGGGCCCGGAAACGGTCCGCGAAGGCCTCGCTCCAGGACGCCACCAACCGCTCCAGACGGGGCGCCGCACGGTCGTCGTGTTCCAGCAGCACCCGCAGCAGCATCGACGCCGCCCGCAGCGGCAGCCGGCGCGCGAACGCGTCCACGCTGCCCACGTACGCGCGCGTGGTGTCGGCGGGCGGGGTGTGCATCCAGTCCGCGGCCAGTCCCGGCACCAGCTCCAGGCCCCACCTGGAGGCTCGCAGCAGCGGCCCCTCGACCTCCGGCAGGCGCGGTGTGACGTCGGCGAGCACCCGCTCCACCTGCCGCGTGTCCTGCAGCAGCCGCCCCGCCAGGCGTCGCAGCGCGACGGCCGGGGCCGGATGCGGTGCCGGGTCGTCGACCAGGTCGCTCGCCCACATCGGCACCTCGACGATCGCGGTCAGTCCGCCGTAGCGGTGCGCGTGGTACCAGGTGCTGTTGCGCGCGTCGTCCGGCATGCTCGGGTACGCCGCCCCCGCGCCCGGCGCCGGCATCACATGCACCCCGGGCCCGGACGCGGGCCAGCCCGCGGCGTCCGAGGCGCCCCGCTCCACCGGGATGTTCAGCTCCGCCGCGGACTTGGCGAACGGCTCCGCGAGTCCGGGGATGTCCTTCGTCAACTGCACCCAGCTGCCGCCCAGGTCGGTGCCGTGCAGGGTCACCTGGAGGTAGGGGCGCAACTCGTCGATGACGCCGGTCAGGGCCCGGGTCTCCGGTGGCAGCCGGTCCGGCGGCAGCACCGCCGGGGACCACTCCGGCTGCTCGTGGCCGGCGGGCCGGAAGAAACCCAGGTGGTAGTCGAACAGGCTGCGCGGCGCGGGCGTGTGGTGCAGGCTCGCCCCGTCGGGATCCGCGCACAGCAGGAAGTGCCAGGACGTTCCGAACCTCAACTCCCTTTCGTTCAGTACCCGTTCGGCGACGTCGAGGAGGGTCGCACCGCCGGTCGGCTCGTTGGAGTGGGCGCCGGCGACGACGAGCACGGCACGCCGGGCACGGCCCACGGACAGCAGATGCAGAGGTCTGCCGGCCCGGGACCGGCCGACCTCGCGCAGGGTGCAGAGAGCGGGGCGGCGAGCGGCCAACGCCCGTGCGGACGTGAGGATTTCGGTCACTGTGGGGTAGCGCAGCTCCGGCAGGAGACTCACCCCCGACACATCCGCCCGGCTTCGCAATCCGCAGTACCCCACGCCCTCTGTGAAGTGTCAAGCGCGCAACGGGGGAGCCCCCAGGGGGCGCCCGGATGCATTTACCGCCAGGGGGAAGGGCCGTTGGTGCCGGCGGGGGTGCCGGGGCCGGACGGGTCGGGGCCCGGACTCCGGGGCGCAGGCCCGGACCGGTTCCGGTGGCCGTTCACGGCGTGGCCGAGCGTGCGCCGCCGCCCGTCACCGCGCGCCGGCCGCCCGGCCCGGCTCCGGGAGCGCACGCGGTCACGAGCCGGTGGGCCGGGCCGTACGACGGCGTGCGGCGAAGGCGCCCACGCCCGAGGCGAGTTCGCGGGCCCGCTTCAGTCGCGGTCCCCTTCCACCCGCTCCAGCAACGCCACCGGCAGCCCCTCGAAGAGCTCCGCCACGCGCACGTGCCCCGTGAACTCCCTTCCCGGAGACAGGACATCGGCCCATCGTCCCGGTGGCAGTGGCAATCGGGTCTCGCGCCAGCCGCCCTCCTCCGCCAGCCGCAGCGACAGCCGGGTCACGGCGGTGACGACATCCCCGGAGCGGGCGAACGCCAGGCAGTGGGCCGCCGCCGGGCCCTCGGCGGTCAGCGGGGCGTACGTCGCCGAGTCGCCGAACGCGGCGGGGCGCCGGGCGCGCAGGTGCAGTGCCGCCGCGGTGAGGGCGCCCTTCTCGCCGGGCTCCTCGGGCGGGAACCGCACGGGCCGGCGGTTGTCCGGATCCACCAGGGCCCGGTACTCGGCCTCCGTGCCCTGGTAGATGTCGGGCACCCCCGGCATGGTCAGATGGAGCAGCGCCGTGCCGAGCATGTTCGCCCGGACGGACGGCCCCAGCGCGTTCCGGAAGGCCGCCACGTGCTCGCCCGGCGCCCCGGACGGCCCCGCCGCGACAAAGGCCGCCACCGCGTCCTCGTACGGCGGCTCCTGTTCCGTCCAGCTCGTGTACAGCCCGGCCTCGCGCACATGCTTCAGCAGCGCCTGCTGCACCCGCTCCGCGTCCGCCGGGCCGAGCCCGAACACCGTCTGCCAGGCCGCCCACGCCACCTGCGCGTCCGGCACCCCCTCGCCGGTGCGGGTCACCTCGGCCAGGACGTCGGCCCAGCGCTGCGGGCACTCGGTGAGCACGGCCAGCGCGGCCCGTACGTCGGCGCTGCGCTTGGTGTCGTGCGTCGACACGACCGTGCCGGTCGCCGGCCAGTCGCGCTGCACGCGCGCGCAGTACGCGTGGAAGTCGTCCGGGGACACCGCGGGTGCGCCCGGATTCCCGCCCACCTCCGTCGCCGACAGCAGCGGCACATAGCGGTAGAACGCCGTGTCCTCCACGGACTTGGCCCGCAGCGCCGACGAGGTCTGCGCGAACCTGGTCCCGAACTCCACGTGCTCGGGCCCCTCACCCCCCCGCCCCAGCACCAGATCACGGACCACGTCCACCGCGCCGGCCTCCTCGGGCACCACGAACGCCTGCCGGGCCTCCTCGGCGGCCTCCTCGGTGACGACGGAGGCGGCGTCGACGGAGCCGTAGGGCCGGTAGACCTCCATGCGGACCAGCAGCTCCTGCAGAGCGGTGCGCAGCGCCCAGGGCGCGCGGTCGCGCAGCGCGGGCTCCGGGGACGTGGCGCACAGCCGGACCGCCACCCGGGTCAGCCGCTCGGTCTCGGCGGCCAGCTCGTGCGCGAGCACCTTGTACGCCGCCCGCCGCACCGTCGCCTGCCAGTCTCCGCCCCGGTCCGTCTGCGGGGCCGCGAACCGCCGGTACTGGCCGAGGAGTTCGCCGAACCCGGCCGGGTCCGTGAGCACGCCGTCGATGTGCCGCAGGGCGTCGTACCCGGTGGTGCCCGCGACCGGCCAGGACGCCGGCAGCGGCTCGCCGTCCGCCAGGATCTTCTCCACGACCGTCCAGCGGCCGCCGGTCGCCTCGTGCAGCCTGCGCAGATACGCGTCGGGGTCGGCGAGCCCGTCGGGGTGGTCGATCCGCAGCCCGTCGACGACGCCCTCGTGGAGCAGCTGGAGGATCTTGGCGTGGGTGGCCTCGAACACCTCCGGGTCCTCCACCCGCACCCCGATGAGCTCCGAGATGCTGAAGAAGCGCCGGTAGTTGAGCTCGGTACGGGCCAGCCGCCACCACGCCGGGCGGTACCACTGCGCGTCCAGGAGCCGCGGCAGCGGCAGTTCCCCGGTGCCCTCGCGCAACGGGAAGACGTGGTCGTGGTAGCGCAGGACGTCGCCGTCGACCCGCAGGTCACCGATGACCGAGCCGAGCGGACCTCCCAGGACCGGCAGCAGCACCTGTCCGCCCTGGGCCTCCCAGTCGATGTCGAACCATCGCGCGTACGGCGACTTGGGGCCCTCCCTGAGCACCTCCCACAGGGCCCGGTTGTGGCGCGGGGCCATGGCCATGTGGTTCGGCACGATGTCCACGACCAGGCCGAGCCCGTGCTCCCGCGCGGTGCCGGCCAGCGCGCGCAGCCCCTCCTCGCCGCCCAGTTCGGCCCGTACGCGCGCGTGGTCGACGACGTCGTAGCCGTGCGCGGAGCCGGGGACCGCCTCCAGGACGGGGGACAGGTGCAGATGCGAGACGCCGAGCGCGGCCAGGTGGGGCACGGCGGCCGCCGCGGCGTCGAAGGGGAACTCGGGCTGGAGCTGGAGCCGGTATGTGGCGGTGGGCACCACCGGGTCGGGTCGCTCAGGTGTCATGCAAACCTACGTACCCGCCCCACCGTCTTTCGTGTCATCGGTCCGTGCACGTCCCCCCGCGCGCGTGGCCGGCTTCGAGCGATGGGGACCATGGGGCGCGCCTACCGCGAGGTCATCGGCCTGACCGGGCCACTGCTGCCGGTCGTGTCCTTCCTGGGCCGACTGCCGACGGCGACCATCCAGTTCGGCAGCGTGCTGCTCGTCGCCCGCACCAGGGGTTCGCTGACCGCCGCGGGGCTGACCTGCGGTGCGCCGGCGCTCGGCCAGGTGGCCTGCGGGCCGCTGGTGGGCCGGCTCGCCGACCGGCGCGGTCAGCGGACGGTCGTGCTCGTCTTCTCCCTCGTCAACACCCTGGCGATCACGGCGCTGGTCGCCGGAGCGCCGGGCGGCCTGTTCACACCGCTCCTGGCGGTCCTCGGCGCGACGGCGGGCGCGACCGTACCGCAGATCGGCCCCCGGGCCCGCCTGATCGCCCTGGCCCGCCGCGCGGACGCCCCCGACACCACGGTCGCCACCGCCCTGTCTTCGAGAGCACCCTGGACGAGATCTCCTTCGTCCTCGGCCCCGCCCTGGTCGGCCTCGCCGCGGTCCTGGCCCACCCGGCCCACGCGCTGGGCGCCGCCGCGGTGTCGGTGGCCGTGTGCGGAACCGGCTTCGCACTGCATCCGACGGCGGCGCGAGAGGCCACCCCCACAGCCACGTCACCCACCCCCGCCGCCCGACCCCGTGTCCCCCGTTCCGTCCACGCCCTACGCGCCGCCCTCGCCCTCCAGGGTCGCCATGTTCGGCGCCTGCCAGGCAGGCATCACCGCGCTCACCGAACGCCTCGGACAGCCCGACCAGGCGGGGCTCGTCTGCGCCGCCATGGGAGTGATGAGCGCCGTCGCGGGCCTGTCCATGGCCGCCGTACCCGCGCGCGTCCCGCTCGCGACACGCTGGCGGACGGCCACCGCCGCCGCCTTCGCGCTTTCCCTGCCCCTGCTGTGGACGGACGGCCTGGTCGCCCTCTAGGCGGTCCGTCACCGTCCTCGGTGTCGCCTACGCCCCGCACCTCATCACGGTGTTCGGGCTCACCGAGCGAGCGGTGCCGCCGACGCGGCTCGCCGAGGCGATGGCCTTCGCGACGAGCGCCCTGGTCGGCGGCCAGGCCCTCGCGATCGCGCTGACGGCGAGGCCGACGCCGTACGTCCGGGACGCCGGAAGCACGCTCCACGCGCGCGTGCCCACCGGCGGTCCCCGGACGGGCGGCTCCTAGACCGGCCGCTGCAACACCGTCATGCTCCGGTCCACCAGCGTCAGCCGGTCCCCGGCCTGCACCTTGGGGCCGGTGCCCGGCGGGACACCCTCGGCGAGGGCGGTGTCGACGACGACCTCCCACTGCCGGCCGTGGTTGACCGGCACCACGAAGTCCAGCGTCCGGTGCGAGGGGTTGAACATCAGCAGGAACGAGTCGTCGCTGATGCGCTCCCCGCGCGGTCCCGGTTCGGAGATCGCGTTGCCGTTGAGGAACACCGAGATGGCCGACGCCTGCGCCCGGTCCCAGTCCCGCTGGGTCATCTCCCGGCCCTCGTGGGTGAACCAGGCGATGTCCGACAGCTCGTCATGGGTGCCTTCCACGAGACGCCCGTGGAAGAAGCGCCGCCTGCGGAAGACCGGATGGTCCCGGCGCAGCCACACCATCGCGCGCGTGAAGGCCAGCAGATCGCCGAAGACCTCGCCCTCCTCCGGCCACTGCACCCACGCCAGCTCGCTGTCCTGGCAGTAGGCGTTGTTGTTGCCGCGCTGCGTACGGGCGAACTCGTCGCCGTGGCTGAGCATCGGCACGCCCTGGGACAGCATCAGGGTGGCCATGAAGTTCCGCATCTGCCGGGCGCGCAGCTCCAGCACGTCCGGGTCGTCGGTCTCGCCCTCTGCTCCGCAGTTCCAGGACCGGTTGTGGCTCTCGCCGTCCCGGTTCTCCTCGCCGTTGGCCATGTTGTGCTTGTCGTTGTACGAGACGAGGTCATGCATCGTGAACCCGTCGTGACAGGTCACGAAGTTGATGGAGGCCAACGGGCGCCGCCCGTCGTCCTGGTACAGGTCGGAGGAGCCCGTCAGCCGGGACGCGAACTCCGCGACCGCCCGCCGCTCACCGCGCCACAGGTCCCGCACGGTGTCGCGGTACTTCCCGTTCCACTCGGTCCACAGCGGCGGGAAGTTGCCCACCTGATAGCCGCCCTCGCCGACGTCCCACGGCTCGGCGATCAGCTTCACCTGGGAGACCACCGGGTCCTGCTGCACCAGGTCGAAGAAGGACGACAGCCGGTCCACCTCGTGGAACTGCCGGGCCAGCGTCGCCGCGAGGTCGAAGCGGAAGCCGTCGACATGCATCTCGGTGACCCAGTAGCGCAGCGAGTCCATGATCAGCTGGAGGACGTGCGGGGAGCGCATCAGCAGGGAGTTGCCGGTGCCCGTGGTGTCCATGTAGTAGCGGGGATCGTCGGTGAGACGGTAGTACGACGCGTTGTCCAGGCCCCGGAAAGACAGCGTCGGGCCCAGGTGGTTGCCCTCGGCGGTGTGGTTGTAGACCACGTCGAGGATGACCTCTATGCCCGCCTCGTGCAGCGCCCGCACCGCCGACTTGAACTCCAGGACCTGCTGGCCGCGGTCGCCCCAGGAGGCGTAGGCGTTGTGGGGGGCGAAGAAGCCGATGGTGTTGTAGCCCCAGTAGTTGTTCAGGCCCATGTCGACCAGCCGGTGGTCGTTCACGAACTGGTGGACCGGCATCAGCTCCAGCGCGGTGACGCCCAGTTCCGTCAGGTGCTCGATGATCGCCGGATGCGCGAGGGCGGCGTAGGTGCCGCGCAGTTCCTCGGGCAGGCCCGGATGGCGCATGGTGAGGCCCTTCACATGGGCCTCGTAGATCACCGTGTGGTGGTAGTCGGTGCGCGGGCGGCGGTCGTCGCCCCAGTCGAAGTACGGGTTGACCACGACCGAGCTCATGGTGTGCGGAGCGGAGTCCAGGTCGTTGCGCTTGTCGGGCGAGTCGAAGTGGTAGCCGTAGACCTCCTCGCCCCACTGGATCGCCCCGCTGATCGCACGCGCATACGGGTCGAGGAGCAGCTTCGCGGAGTTGCAGCGATGTCCGCGCTCCGGGGCGTACGGGCCGTGCACCCTGAATCCGTAGCGCTGGCCCGGCATCACGCCGGGCACATACGCGTGCCGGACGAACGCGTCGCTCTCCCGCAGCTCCACCGCCGTCTCCGAGCCGTCGTCGTGCAGCAGACACAGCTCTACTCGGTCCGCGGCCTCGGTGAAGACCGCGAAGTTGGTCCCGGCGCCGTCGTACGTGGCACCGAGTGGATATGCCTCTCCAGGCCAGACCTGCATGGATACGACTCTTTCAGCTCGTGCCCGCCGCCGGGGCGCCTTGACCTCGAGTCTCCCCGAAAGTGATGGAACCACCCATGACTTACGCCCCTCTTACCGATCGACCGGTGCATACGTGGTGTGCACAGACCTGTGGGGCAATCACATACTCCCGTGACCAGGGGGAGCAGGGGGAAAGACGTGCGCGAAATAGTGCGCCGCCACCTTGGCAAGGTGGTGGCCGGTGCGGCCATCGCGGTGGCCTCGACCGCCGTGATGGTCGGAATCACCCTGCCGGGCACGGCCGGGGCCGACGAAACGGGGGGCACCAAGGGGGGTGGCCAGGCGGCCGCCGCCGGGCAGCAGCAGGACCAGGAGACACAGGGTTCGGCCGGTGCGCCGGGCGTCGTCGAGGAAGCCCCCGCCGAGGGCGACAAGGGCACGGGCCGCGACCCGCTGACCGACGACGAGATGGAACGGGTCGCGAAACTCGCCCTCAACCGGCAGCTGTTCAACGCCAGTGAGGACGTCGACGGGGACCGCGGCCCGCAGCAGCTCGGCATCGACCTCGCCGACCCCGAGACGAGCGAGCTGGACGACCCGGACGCGCCGCGACGCGCCGACGTGACGTACTACGACTACAAGGACGACACCCTCGTCACCCGGACCGTCAATCTCGACACCGGCAAGGTCGAGGGGACCTCCACCAGCCACGGCGTACAGCCGCCGCTGAGCCGGGCCGAGACGGCCGAGGCGGCCCGGCTGCTGCTCGCCGACCCGCTGTCCGCGGGGCTGAAGGGCGACTACAAGGACGCCACCGGCAAGGAGCTCACCTCGCCGGACCAGCTCCAGCTGAACAGCATGGTCTTCCGGGCGAACCCGGGGATCCGGCCCGCCGCGCTCACCGCCTGCGGCGAGCACCGCTGCGCGACGCTGACCCCGAAGGTCAAGAACGGACCGTGGATCGACACCCGGGACCTGGTCATCGACCTGAGCACCCGCAAGGTCGTCGAGATCGTCCGCGGCTGAGCCGCCCGCCCGTTCACTTTTCCCCTTCGTACCTCCTGTAAGGGAGTCATTTCTTCATGCGTGTGAACAGAATGAGCCGTGCCCGCAGGGGGACGCTCCTGGGTGTCGCCGTGATGGCCCTGGCGGCCGGCATGACCACCGGTGCGGGCCCGGCCACCGCCCAGCCGAAGGCCGCCCCGACCGCGGCGGCCGCCGACTGCAGCACGGCGTACCAGATCGAGAAGAAGCTCGCCTCCGGCACGACCTGGCGGATGTGCTGGCGCTTCGAGAGCAAGGCCGGGATCGTCCTGGAGGACATCTCCTACCAGCCGCCCGGCGAGACCAAGCCGATCAAGGTCCTCAACAGCGCCAGGCTCGCTCAGATCCACGTGCCGTACGACGACGGCAGGAGCGAGTACAACGACCTGACGACGTACAACTTCGGCGACGGTCTGATGAACATGACCGCCGCGGAGTGCCCCGGCGGCACGATCAAGACGGTCAAGGTCAAGAACACCTCGTACTACCAGGACCCGAACATCAAGGGCCTGTGCACCACCACCAAGACCCGCGGCCACGCCTACCGCCTCATGAACTACGAGCAGGGCAACACGGTCTACCAGGCGCAGGGCAAGGACCTGCTCGTCTACACGGTCAACAAGGTCGACTGGTACGAGTACATCACCGAGTGGCGCTTCCAGGACGACGGCACCGTCCACATGAACGTCGGCGCGACCGGCAGCCTTTCGCCGTACGACTACGACGCCGGTGACGGCCGCAGCTGGCCGATCGGCAAGGGCGCCGCGGCCAAGGCGGACAGCCACAGCCACAACGTCTTCTGGAAGCTCGACTTCGCCCTCGACGGTTCCTCCAAGGCGAAGGTCGAGCAGTACGACTCGAAGGTCACCGCCCCGGCCGGCGCCGGCAACGGCCCGACCGCCAAGACCACCCGCACCACGGTGACCAAGGAACTGGCGGGCGACAGCAAGAACATGCGCTGGTGGCGCGTGGTGAGTTCGGCGGGCAAGAACAAGGACGGCCACCCGCGCTCGTACGAGCTCGTCCCCGGACCCACCAGCAAGTACTCCGGCCGCCCCTTCACCCAGCACGACGTGTACTTCACCGAGTACAAGAAGTGCGAGAAGTACGCCAGTGAGAACCAGCCCGGCTGCGCCACCGGATCGGGCTCGTCCGTCGACAAGTTCGTGAACGGACAGGCCCTCACCCACCCCGTGGTCTGGATGAACATCGGTTTCCACCACATAGCCCGGGACGAGGACCAGCAGCCGATGCCGGTCCACTGGCAGGGCTTCTCCATCGCCCCGCGCGACGTCACGGCTATGAATCCGCTCACTCCCGCCGCCCTCGCCGGGCAGAACGGCGACTGGAACCGCGGTAGTTGAGAAACGACCCTGTCCATCCGGCTGCACCGCCGACCGCTCCCGGAGTACCCTTCCTTGATCGTTGGGTGGGGTCTGGCGTCACATTCCCGTCGTCCGCCCGCAGGCCGGGCAGACGGGCATGTGACGCCAGACCCCCAGGCAGGCTCGGGGGAGCGGAAGGCGGTGCGCGGGTGGGCTCGGGAGGGCTGGAGTTGCCCCCTGGTGACGAGGGTCACGAGGGGAACTCCGCAGACGTCCCGCCCGGCACGGTGTCGCTGGCACGGCCCATGGACGCCGCCGGTTCCATCGGGCCGGAGCTGGACTGGGACGCCGACGCCTGGCGCGAGGTGCGTACGCGCGCCCAGCGGGCCGGCCGGGCCTACATCTGGCTGAACCTCGTCGAACAGCGGTTGCGCGCGGTCGTGGCCGCTGTTCTGCGTCCCATCTACGAACCCGTCCACGGCGACGACTGGGTGGTCGCCGCCGCGGGACCGGCCGGCCAGGAGTGGGTGCAGCGCGCGGTCGCCGTACGCGAAGTCAGCCGCCGCAAGGGCTACTTGCTCGACCCGGCCGACGACAACGTCCTGAGCTTCCTGACGTTGCCGCAGCTGCGCGAACTGATGGTGCAGCACTGGCCGTGCTTCGAGCCCTACTTCGACGACCGCCGGGACGTCGAACTCGCCCTGGACGAGCTGGAAGTGACCCGGAACGTCGTCTCACGCAACCGGGCCCTGTCCGAGGCCGTCCTGGGCCAGGCCGAGCGGGCCTCGGCGAAACTGCTGGAGATACTCGGCGCCGGCGGCGACGTGCCGTCCGCGCGCAGGCTGCCCGTGGACGCGGTCGAGGACCTCGTCGGCGACCGGTACGCGGACGTGGTCGCCGTCCACTCCGACCGGGTACGGCTGCTGCGCCAGTTCCCCGCCGAGGACATCTTCGGCGGCGCCCGCCGTCTCGACGCCGTCGGCATCGGCCTCAACCTGCTCGTGCAGAACTTCTCCGGCCGCCGGCTGCTGCGCCTCGCCGAGGCCGGGTGCCGGGCCCGGCTGCTGTTCCTGAACCCGGCGTCCAGTGCCGTCAAACGGCGCGAGCGTGAACTCGGCATCAAGCGCGGTGAGTTGAGCCGCGCAGTCGAGATGAACATCCTGCACATGCGCCGGGTGCGGTCCCGGCTGCGCGACCCGGGCGCCTTCGAGATCCAGGTCTACGACGAGACACCGCGCTTCACCGCCTACCTCGTCGACGGGGACGGCGCGGACGGGGTCGCCGTCGTGCAGTCCTATCTGCGGCGCTCGCGGGGCATGGAGGCGCCGGTGCTGGTGCTGCGCAACGGGAACAAAGTCGTCAAGCCGGGCGAGATCGACGACAGCGGGCTCTTCCCGACCTACCGCGAGGAGTTCGAAACGTCTTGGGTGGATTCACGGCCGGTGTCCTGAAAGTTCCGTAAGCGGAACGCGGTCCTCTGATTGTCAGTGGCGCATGGGATCGTGGAGACCACTGGGGGAAAGCACCACCAAGAAGGGGGGCCGCCGCATGGGCTGGCACCAGGAGCTGCTGATCGGCTTCGACCTGGAGACGACCGGAACCGATCCGCGCGAGGCGCGCATCGTGACGGGGGCCGTGATCGAGGTCAGGGCGGGACAGCCCATAGGGCACCGCGAATGGCTGGCGGACCCGGGCGTGGAGATCCCCGCGGACGCGGTGGCGGTCCACGGGATCAGCAATGAACGCGCGGCCACCGAGGGCCGCCCGGCCGACCAGGTCGCGGACGCCATCGCCGACGTCCTGGCGACCTACTGGAAGACGGGGGTCCCGGTCGTCGCCTACAACGCGGCCTTCGACCTGACCCTGCTCTCGGCGGAGCTGCGCCGCCACGGCCTGCCCTCGCTGCGGGACCGCCTGGGCGGCGTCGATCCGGCGCCGGTCGTCGACCCGTACACGATCGACCGGTCCATCGACCGCTACCGCCGCGGCAAGCGCAACCTCGAAGCGGTGTGCGGGGAGTACGGAGTCCCGCTCGACGCCGCTCACAACGCCTCGGCGGACGCCCTCGCCGCGGCCCGGCTCGCCCACGCGATAGCCGACCGCCACCCCAAGATCGCCTCCCTCGGCCCGGCGGAACTGCACCGCCGCCAGATCGAGTGGTACGCGGAGTGGGCGGCGGACTTCCAGAGCTTCCTGCGCCGCAAGGGCGAGGCGGACGCGGTGGTCGACGGGACGTGGCCGCTCAGGGAGTTGGCGGACGAAACGGTCTGACCCTTCGGGGCGAACCGCTCAGAACGGATACCAGCGCACCGTCCCGTCCCCGTCCCGCAAGGACGCCACCCGACGCTCGAACTCGGCCAGCGCCGCCGGGTTGACGGGTGCGTGCTGGGCCACCCAGGCACAGCTCGCCGTCTCCCGGGCGCCCCGCAGCACACCGCAGCCCTCCCACTCGCGTACGTCCCAGCCGTACGCCTCGGTGAAGGACTCGTAAGCCGCCGCGGGCAGCCCGTAGCGGTCCCGGGACAGGGCCATCACCACCAGGTCGTGCTCGCGCAGGTCGGCGGAGAACGTCTCCAGGTCCACCAGGACCGGGCCGTCGGGGCCGATGTGCACATTGCGGGGGAGGGCGTCGCCGTGGATGGGGCCGGGCGGCAGCTGCGGGGTGAGCGCGGCCGCGGCCGCCGCGAAGCCGTCGCGGCGCTGTCGGAGGTACGCGGCGTCCGCGGGGTCGATCGCGTCGCCCGCGAGACGCAGCCAGCGTTCCACACCGCCCAGCAGCTCGCGGGGCGGAAGATCGAAGGCGGGGGAGGGGAGAGCGTGGACCACCCGTAGGAGTTCGGCCAAATCCCGGGGCTCGGCGGGGCGTACGGGATCGGGCAGCCGATGCCACACCGTCACCGGGTGCCCCTCGACGAGCAGGGCCTTCGGCTCGGCCGCCCGCACCGCCGGCACCTCCGCCTCGGCGAGCCACGCCGCGATGGCCAGCTCCCGACGGGCCCGGTCCAGGAGTTCGGCGTCCCGGCCCACCTTGACGACCAGGTCACCGGCGGCGAACACGGCGTTCTCGCCCAGCGCGAGCAGCCGCGCCCCGGCGGCCGGGCCGGGCAGCACGCCCGCCGCGGCCACTACGTCCCGCGCCCGTGCCTCGTCCATTGTCCGCCTCCGTCTCCTCGGCCCTGCCCGTGCCGGATGTCCCGGATATGCCGATGTGCTCGTGCACACGGCGTCGACTTCCCGCCATCCGTCGGCCAGTCTCGCATTCGTACAGGTCGGACGGTGTGCGCGGTGCCTTGACGACCCATGACCCCTTCACGACCATGACGGAGGCCCACCGGGGGCGGGGCCTGGCCGGTCCCCGTCACGAGCCGTGCGAAGGAGCCGATCACGTGACAACGGTGACCGTGACCAAACGCTCGACGCGGGGTGCGCCACGCGCCGGCGGGGACCGGCGGATGGTGGACCGCGGGGCCTGGTTCCTGGTGCTGCCCGCGCTGATCCCCATCCTGGTGCTGAGCGTCGGCCCGCTGCTGTACGGCATCCTGCTGGCGTTCACGGACTCCCAGTCCGGCCGGACCCGGTCCACGCAGTGGATCGGCACCCTCAACTTCCAGGACCTCCTTCACGACACGCTGTTCTGGGAGTCGTTCCGGATCGGCCTGGTGTGGGCCGTCGGGGTGACCGTGCCGCAGTTCCTGCTCGCCCTCGGTCTCGCCCTGCTGCTCAACCAGGACCTGCGGCTGAGATGGCTGGCCCGTGCGCTGGCGATCATCCCGTGGGCCATGCCCGAGGTCGTCGTCGGTGTGATGTGGCGCCTCGTCTACAACCCGGACGCCGGCGTCCTCAACGAGACCCTGCGCGACCTCGGCCTCGGTGACGGCCGCGACTGGCTCAGCGGTCTGGGCACCGCCCTGCCCGCGGTGATCGTCGTCGGCATCTGGGCCGGCATGCCGACCACCACGGTCGCGCTGCTCGCGGGTCTGCAGAACACCCCGCGCGAACTGCACGAGGCGGCGGCGGTCGACGGAGCCGGTGCCTGGCGGCGCTTTCGGACGGTCACCTGGCCCGCCCTGAGACCGGTCGCCCTCTCCATGGTCGCCCTCAACCTGATCTGGAACTTCAACTCCTTCGCCCTCGTGTATGTGCTCACCAGCGGCGGACCCGGTGGCCGCACCCGGCTGCCCATGCTCTTCGCCTACGAGGAGGCCTTCCGCTACGGGCAGTTCGGGTACGCGGCGGCCATGGGGTGCGTGATGGTCGCGGTGATCTCCCTCCTCCTCGCCGTCTTCCTGGTGGGCCGGATCAGGGGAGGTGACGAGGCATGAGGACCAGCACCGCGGGCCGCGTCGGACAGTACGCCGCCCTGCTCGCGTATCTCGTCTTCCTCGCGTTCCCGTTCCTCTGGCTGCTCTCCACCGCGTTCAAGTCGCCCCGGGAACTGGGCAGTCTGCACCCGACCTGGATCCCCGAGGACCCCACCCTCGACAACTTCCGGCAGGCCTTCGACGAACAGCCGCTGCTGCGCGCGGCGGGCAACTCCCTGCTCGCCGCGCTCGGCGCCGCACTCGTCGCCGTCCTGATCGCGACCCCGCTGGCGTACGTCATGGCCCGGCACCGCACCCCGCTCGCGCGGGCGGCGACCGGCTGGGTGGTGGTCAGCCAGGCGTTCCCGCTGGTGCTGGTGATCATCCCGCTGTTCCTGGTGCTGAAGAACCTTCGGCTGATCAACTCGCTGTTCGGGCTGGTGCTGGTGTACGTGGTGTGGGCGCTGCCGTTCGCGCTGTGGATGCTCGTCGGCTACGTCCGGGCGGTGCCCGTCGAGCTGGAGGAGGCGGCGGCCGTCGACGGGGCCGGGAAGCTGCGGACGCTGGTGTCGGTGACCGCGCCGCTGCTGGCGCCGGGGATCGTTGCGACGGCACTGTTCGCGTTCATCACGGCGTGGAACGAGTTCTTCTTCGCGCTGGTCCTGCTGAAGACCCCGGAGAAACAGACCCTGCCGGTCGTCCTCACCCACTTCATCGGCGCGGAGGGCGTCGCCGACCTGGGCCCGCTGGCCGCCGCCGCGTTCCTGGCGACCCTGCCCTCCCTGGTCGTCTTCGCGATCATCCAGCGGCGGATCACGAGCGGCATGCTGACCGGGGCGGTGAAGAGCTGATGCGTACGCGATGGATCGTCGCCCTGTGCCTGACCCTGCTGCTCACCTCCTGCACCGGCGGCGGTGACAGCGGTGACGACGGCACCGTCACCCTGCGCTTCCAGTCCCTGGCCTGGCAGGAGGAGTCCGTCGAGGTGAACCGGCAGCTGGTGAAGGAGTGGAACGCGAGCCACCCGGACGTCAAGGTCGAGTACGTCCAGGGCAGTTGGGACAGCGTCCACGACCAGCTCCTCACCTCCTTCGAGGGCGGCGAGGCGCCGGACATCATCCATGACGCCTCCGACGACCTGGCGGACTTCGCGTACGGCGGCTATCTCGCCGACCTGACCGACCTGCTGCCCGCCCGGCTCAGGTCGGACATCCCGCAGCGGAGCTGGGACACGACGACCTTCGGTGACGGTGTCTACGGTGTGCCCTTCCTCCAGGAACCGCGGGTGCTGATCGCCAACGCCGCCTGGCTGAAGGAGTCCGGCGTACGGATCCCGACACCCGAGGACCCCTGGACCTGGCCGGAGTTCCGGCAGATCACCGACCGGCTGAGCGGCGAGGGGAAGTACGGCGTCGCCTGGCCGCTCAAGGAGCCCGTCTCGGCCACGCTCAACCTGTCCCTGTCGGCGGGCGGACAGCTCTTCCACCGGGGCTCCGACGGCAAGGTGACGATCCGGTTCGAGGAGGGCGACGAGGTCGTGCCGCGCACCATCCACGATCAGGCGAACACCGACGACAGCGCCTCGCCCACCACCCTCGGCAGCGGCGGCTCGGACACCCTGCCCGGCTTCTTCGGCGGCAAGTACGCGATGGTCCCGCTCGGCTTCTCCTACCGCCAGCAGATCGTCCAGCAGGCGCCGAAGGGCTTCGACTGGCAGGTGCTGCCCGCCCCGGCCGGTGCCGACGGGCTCAGTCAGGGCGTCAGCCCGCAGACGCTCTCCGTCGCCGAGGACAGCCCCCACAAGAAGGAGGCCGTCGAGTTCGTCGACTTCCTGCTCCGGCCGAAGAACATGGTGCGCCTCGCCCTGGGCGACTGGATGCTGCCCACCGGCACCGAGGCACTGAAGGACCCGGCCCTGCGCACGGGCGAGAACGACTGGGCCACGGGGACCGCGCTCGCCGGTCGACTGCGCTCGGCGCCCGCCCAGTCCGTGCGCGGCTACCCCGAGTGGAAGGACAAGGTCGCCACGCCCGCCTTCCAGGAGTACTACAGCGGGGCGATCGGACTCGACGAGCTGCGTGAGCGGCTGGAGAAGGACGGCAATCTGGTGCTCGCCCGCTATCAGCGCTAACTGCGAGGTTCGCGAAATAGGTTGCACGAGACGTATCGTCTCGCCTACGGTCGGCGCCATGACCGCTCCCGCACACATCGCCATGTTCTCCATCGCCGCCCACGGCCACGTGAACCCGAGCCTGGAAGTGATCCGGGAGCTCGTCGCGCGCGGCCACCGCGTCACGTACGCCATCCCGCCGGTCTTCGCGGAGAAGGTCGCCGGGACCGGCGCCGAGCCCAGGCTCTGGAACTCCACCCTGCCCGGCCCCGGCGCCGACCCGGAGGCATGGGGCAGCACACTGCTGGACAACGTGGAGCCGTTCCTCGCCGATGCCGTCCAAGCGCTCCCGCAGCTGATCGAGGCGTACGACGGGGACGAGCCGGACCTCGTCCTGCACGACATCACCTCGTATCCGGCCCGCGTCCTCGCCCACCGCTGGGGCGTGCCCGCCGTCTCGCTCTCGCCGAACCTCGTCGCCTGGGAGGGCTACGAGGAGGAGGTCGCCGAGCCGATGTGGGCGGAACCGAAGAAGACCGAGCGCGGACAGGCCTATTACGCCCGCTTCCACGCCTGGCTGGAGGAGAACGGGATCACCCTGCACCCCGACGACTTCGCCGGCCGGCCCCCTCGCTCCATCGTCCTGATCCCCAAGGCGCTGCAGCCCCACGCCGACCGCGTCGACGAGACCGTTTACAGCTTCGTCGGCGCCTGCCAGGGCGAGCGCGGCGCGGAGGGCGACTGGCAGCGGCCCGCGGACGCCGAGAGGGTGGCGCTCGTGTCGCTCGGGTCGTCCTTCACCAAGCAGCCCGGCTTCTACCGGGAGTGCCTGAAGGCCTTCGGCGACCTGCCGGGCTGGTATCTGGTGCTCCAGATCGGCAGGAGCGTGGACCCGGCCGAACTGGGCGACATCCCCGCGAACGTCGAAGTGCGCTCATGGGTGCCGCAGTTGGCGATCCTGCGCCAGGCCGACCTGTTCGTCACCCATGCCGGCGCCGGCGGCAGCCAGGAGGGGCTGGCCACCGCCACGCCGATGATCGCCGTACCGCAGGCCGTGGACCAGTTCGGCAACGCCGACATGCTCCAGGCGCTCGGCGTCGCCCGGCACATCCCCACCGAGGAGGCCACCGCCGAGACGCTGAGGGCCACCGCCCTCGCCCTCGTGGACGACCCCGAGGTCGCGCGGAAGCTGAAGGACATCCAGGCCCGGATGGCCGACGAGGGCGGCACCCAGCGGGCAGCCGACCTCATCGAGGCCGAACTACCCGCCCGCCAGAGCTAGTGCCGCGGCAGGCAACGTTTGCCCCGTCGCGACGCCCGGCACGCTCCCCCACTGCCTTGAGGGCGTGGGAGGGGCCCCCACTCGCCGCACCGGCCGAAAGCCCAAGTACGTCCAGTACGAGGGCTTCCGGCCGGCACGCCGAGAGCACGCTCCCCCACCCTCGAACCGCGCTTCGCACGGCTCGGGCGGGAGGGACCCCCACGACGCCGCTCCTTGACGGGCAAACGTTGCCTGCCGCGGCACTAGTAGGGCTTGGTCAGGTTCGTAGTGGTGTGGGTATGTCGCGGTGGCAGGTGGGGCAGGTGCCGGTCCAGGTGGCGAGGAGGGTCTGCAGGTCGCGGACCACTTGGTAGAGGCTCAGGCCTGCGTGGCGTCTTTTGGGTCTGGTGCCAGTCGTTGCAGGGTGCAGAAGGCGTGGGCGGCGGAGACGAGGGTGACGTGGTGGTGCCATCCGTTGAAGGTGCGGCCTTCGAAGTGGGCCAGTCCCAGGGCCTGTTTCATCTCGCGGTAGTCGTGCTCGATGCGCCAGCGGAGCTTGGCCAGCCGCACCAGCGTGGCCAGTGGCATGCCGGAGGGCAGGTTGGAGAGCCAGAACTGGACCGGCTCGGGCTCGGTCGCGGGCCATTCCGCCAGCAGCCACCGCACGGGCAGTTCAGGATCGTCGGTGGCCTTGCGGATGGCGCGGCCGGCCGGGCGGATCCGCAGGGCGACGAACCGCGAATACATACGCTTGAAGCCACTGACCCCCTTGCCCGGCCGGGAGCCTTCCCGCCACGACACCGGTCTCGCGGCCGTTCTCCCGGCCGCGATGACCAGGTCTTTCATGCTCTGCGCAGGCTCGGGGTACTGCATTTTGGGTGGCCGGCCGGTGCCCGCACAGTCGGGCTGGACGGGTTGGGCGTCGGCGGGCTGGGCGGTATGGCGGGAAGAAATCCCCACCGCGTAGGGCTGCTTGCGTTCCTCCAGGCCCAGCCGGAAGGCGGCGGCATCGCCGTATCCGGCGTCCGCGACGACCAGGGGGACGTCGATGCCCCACGACCGGGTCTCGTCGATCATGTCCAGGGCCAGCTGCCACTTCTCCACATGCCCCACCCCGTCGGGGATCCCGCACCGGCCGCGGCGGGCGATCTTGTCCGGGTCGGACTCCGGCGCGTCGGGATCCCAGGATGCGGGCAGGAACAGCCGCCAGTCGATCGCGGCCGAGGCACGGTCGTTGGCCAGGTGCAGCGAGACGCCCACCTGGCAGTTGGTGACCTTGCCCGCGGTGCCGGTGTACTGCCGCGACACACACGCCGACGCATCCCCGTCCTTGAGGAAGCCGGTGTCGTCGACGATCAACGCCTCGGGGCCGATCGCCTCGTGCATCCTCCAGGCCAGCCGGGCCCGCACGTGCGCGGGATCCCACGGGCTGGAGGTGATGAAGTGCGCCAGCGCCTGCCGGTTGCCGTCCTCACCCAGCCGGGCCGCCATCGGCTCCACCGACTTGCGCTGCCCGTCCAGCAGCAGCCCGCGCACATACGCCTGCCCCCACCGCCGCTGATCCGCACGGAAGAACCCGTCGAACAACTCCGCCGCGAACGCCTCCAAGTCCCCCCGGACCGAGGCCATCTCCTCAGGTGTCACACCACTCCAACGACACACACGCAGCATCAGACACGCACGCACAAGTGAAGATGACCAAGCCCTACTAGTTCGGGGCGTCGAGACCCCGCGATCGACACCATCGATCGATCAGAGGGCAGGCGAAGGCCCGTTGGTTCCCCCGGGATACCAACGGGCCTTCGGTCAAGGGGCGGAATCAGACAGGGACGCGATCGCCCTCGTCGTCCCGCGCCGACTGCACCACGGCCTCGGGCGCCTCGTCGTGCGTGAGGTCCGGCAGCCGGTTCAGCCACTTCGGCAGATACCAGTTGCGCTCACCGAGCAGTGCCATGACCGCCGGGAGCAGCACACCCCGGATGATCGTCGCGTCGATGAGCACCGCGGCCGCCAGGCCCACACCCATCTGCTTCATGGACTGCATGGACAGCGTGCCGAAGATCCCGAACACGGCGACCATGATGACCGCGGCGCTGGTGACGACACCGGCGGTGGTGACCACACCGTGCTGGATCGCGTCCTTCGTCGTACGGCCGCGCAGCCGGGCCTCGCGGATCCGGGAGACCACGAACACGTGGTAGTCCATCGACAGGCCGAACAGGATCACGAAGAGGAACAGCGGCAGCCAGCTGATGATGGCGCCCACGCCCTCCGCGCCCACCAGGGACGCGCCCCAGCCGTGCTGGAAGACGGCGACGAGGATGCCGTACGCCGCACCCACCGACAGCAGGTTCAGCACGATCGAGGTGATCGCGATCGTCAGCGAGCGGAACGACAGCAGCATCAGCAGGAAGGCGAAGACCACGACGAACGCGAAGACCGGGACGACCGCGCCGGTCAGCTGGTCGTTGAAGTCGTTCGAACCGGCCACCTGTCCGGTGATCGGCGCCTCGAGGCCGTCCACCTTGCCGAGCGTGGCGGGCCGCACCTCGTCCCGCAGCTTGTCCAGGCTCTCGCCCGCCTTGTCGAGGTCGGAGCCGCCGACCAGCGGGACGTACACGAAGGCGAGGTTCTGCGCGTCGTGCAGCTTGATCTCCACCGGGCCGCGCGAGGCGCCCGAGGCGATCGCCTCCTGCTTGAAGGCGGCCAGCGCGTTGGTCACCTCCGGGGCGTTGATGTCGTCCGCCTTGACGATCACCTCGGCGGGCTCCGAGCCGCCCGGGAAGGCCTCGTTGACCCGGTCGTAGGTCTGCACGATCGGCAGGGAGTCGCCGAACTCCTGGTCCAGCGTGAGGTTCTGGGTCTTCATGCCGACCGCGGGCGCCGCGATCGCGAGCAGCACACCGGCCGCGACGACGACCGAGACCATGGGGCGCTTCAGCACACCGCCGAGGACGGCCGTCCAGAACCGGCTCTCCCGGTTGACGCGCCCGCGGTTGCGGCGAAAGCGGCTCTCCGGGTGGAGGAAGGGGATCTTGCCCTTCTCGACCCGGTGGCCCAGCAGCGACAGCACCGCAGGCAGCACGGTGATCGAGCCGACCATGGCGACGGCGACGACGATCAGCGAAGCCAGGCCCATCGCCTCGAAGTCGGCGATCCCCGTGAAGAGCATGCCGGCCATCGCCACACACACCGTGACACCGGAGACGATGATCGCGCGGCCACTGGTGGCGGCGGCTATGCGCAGGGCCGTCTGGGCGTCCCGGCCGGCCTCGCGCTCCTCGCGTTCACGGCGCAGATAGAACAGGCAGTAGTCGACGCCGACGGCCAGACCGACCAGCAGCATCACCGAGTTGGCGACATCGCCCATCGGCATCACATGGCTGACGATGCCCATCAGACCCATCGTCGCCATGATCGCGGTGACCGCCAGCAGCACCGGCACCAGCGCCGCCACGAGCGCGCCGAAGGCCACGAGCAGAATGCCGAGGGCCACGGGCAGGGCGGAGTACTCGGCCTTCTTGAAGTCGTCGCCGAACGCGTCGTCGAACGTCTTCTGCATGCTGGCGCTGCCGATTTCCTCGATCCGTACCGAGGAGTGCTCCCGCTGGACCTTCTCGACCGCGTTCAGCACCGGCTCGACCCGCTCGGCCGCGGTCTCCGCGTCGCCGCGCATGTCGAACTGCACCAGCGCGCTGCGGCCGTCCTTCGAGATCGTGTCGGCGGTGTACGGCGACTGGACGTCCGTGACCTTCCCGGTCGCGTCGACGGCCTTGACGACCGCTTCCACGGCGGCCCGGAATTCGGCGTCCGTTGCCTTCAGCCCGCTGCCCTTCGCCTGGACGAGGACCGTCTCACCGGCCGGTTCCTCGATGTCGGCGTCCTTGATGATCGTCGCGGCGGTGTGCGTCTCGCCCTTCAGACCCTCGCTCTCGTCGACGTCGACCCGGCCCGCCGCCGAACCGAGTCCCATCGCCAGGACCACGAACAGCACCCAGATGCCGACCGCCGCCCAGCGATGCCGGGCGCTCCAGCCGCCGGCCCGGGCCGCAAGGCCCCGCACGCGTGTTTCTCCGTTCCCCATGACGGGCTTGCCCCCTTGATCGAGGTGACGGCCCCCTGCCGCCACCGGACGATGGCGACCCGTGCCGCACACCGTTCGATTCGAAGGTATGGCGCGGATAAAGCCATCTCGTCGTTCTGCCTGGTGAAGTGAGGTGGGCGGGATCGTCCGCTCGGACCCCCCGGACCCTCCTCACTGAGGAGGAGGGTGACCCTTACACCTACCGGCGGCTCTGCGGGGAGGCCATCGGGGGCAGGCCGCCCTAGGGTGTGCGCATGACGACGTATGCGGCGCTGTTGCGCGGGATCAACGTGGGCGGAGCCAGGAAGGTCCCGATGGCGGAACTGCGCACACTGATGGAAGGCCTGGGCCACGCCGGCGTGCGCAGCCACCTCCAGAGCGGCCAGGCCGTCTTCACCGCCGGCCACGGCGACGAGGAGTCCCTCGCCGCCGAGCTCACGGCCGCGATCGAGAAGCACTTCGGCTTCTCGGTCGACGTGATCGTCCGCGACCACGCCTATCTCGCCGCGATCGCCGACGCCTGCCCCTTCCCGGCCGCCGAACTGGAGGGCAAGCAGCTCCACGTCACCTACTTCTCGCAGCCGGTCGACGCGGACCGCTTCGCGGCGATCGACCAACCCGCGTTCCTCCCGGAGGAGTTCAAACTCGGCGACCGTGCCCTGTACCTGTACGCCCCGAACGGCCTGGGCCGCTCCAAGCTCGCCGAACAGCTCGCCAGGCCACGCGTCAACAAGGGCCTGATCGCCACCACCCGCAACTGGAACACCGTCGTCAAGCTGGTGGAGATGACCGCCGCAGAGTGACCTGCCGCGGGCCCGAGTACACGGTGTACGAGGTCACCGTGTCCGGCGCGGACGTCATCCCGTCGGGCACCTCGCCCGCGGCGACCGCGTCCATCAGGGCGAGGTCGTCGGCGGTGAGATCCGCGTCGTCCATGACCTGCCGCGGGCCCCAGCCGTCCCAGGGGAGCGGCTCCACTCCGTTCAGGGCCGCCAGGTCCTGCAGGAGCCGGGCCCGCACGAGCCACAGCCCCCTCAGCCCCGCGACGCTCCAGAACCCGAACGTCGCGGGATCGGCGGCCCCGTCGCGGCACGCCCGCCAGGCGTCCGCCGCCAGGAGGAAACGGTCGCGGGGTACGTCCAGCGGGTCGAAGGGGATGTCGTACGACGGGTGCGTGACCTGCGGGTCGACCAGCCGCCAACTCCCGTCCGGCAGGCGGTACTCGGTGACCCAGTGGTCTTCGTGGAACCCCGCCACGAAGTAGGTCGCGAAGCCGCCGCGGATCCGCGCGGGCGTCCCCGTCGCCCGCAGCAGTGAGCACAGCAGCAGGGAGAAGTCCCGGCAGGTGCCCACGAACCGCTCGTGCGGCGCGCGTGCCTCGGTGAGCGGCGCGTCCCGGCGCTCGCGCAGGATCCGCAGGATCTCGGTGACGTACCGCGACTCGGCGTCCTCGTGCAGCCGTTCCTCGGGGACGATGTACCCGAACCGCGGTCCCTCCAGCCGATGGATGATCAGATCCCGTACGAGAAGGGCGAGTTCGCCCGGACCGGACGGCAGGCCGGTGACGTTCAGGTGCCCCGGGTCGCTGTACGGGGTCTGTGGCAGATAGCTGTCCATGGCCCGGGAGTCTCGGCCTTTACCCAGGGACAAGGTCAAGCGTGCGAGGCTCGTCCCATGCGCTACATCATCATCGGAGCAGGGGCGGTCGGCGGCACGATCGGCGGGCGGCTCGCGGGTTCGGGGCACGAGGTGGTCCTGGTCGCGCGCGGCGCCCATCGCGCGGCACTGGAGGACGGCGGGCTACGGCTCAGGGTGCCGGAGGGCGAACTGACGTACCGGCTGCCGGTCGTCGAGGGACCCGCCGGGCTCGGCGAGCTGCGCGCCGACGACGTGCTCGTCCTCGCCGTGAAGACCCAGGACAGTGCGGCCGCCCTCCAGGCCTGGGGCCCGGCACCGGTCGCGGGCGGCGGTACGGCGGCCGAGCGGCTGCCGCTCCTCTGCGCCCAGAACGGTGTGGAGAGCCAGCGGCTCGCCCTGCGGATCTTCCGCAACGTGTACGGCGTCTGCGTCTGGCTGCCCTGCACCTACATCGAACCGGGCGTCGTCAGCGCCGCGGGCAGTCCGCTCACCGGCATCCTCCACCTCGGCCGCTACCCGCACGGCACCGACGAGACCGCCCGGCTGGTCGCCGCGGACCTGGAGAAGTCGCACTTCGAGGCGCCGGTCACGCCGGACGTGGCGCGCTGGCAGTACGCCAAGCTGCTGGCCAACCTCGGGAACGCGCTGGAGGCCGTCACCGGGCCGATGGAGAGCACGGAGGCGGTGGCGCTCTTCGAGCGGGTGAAGGCCGAGGGCGCGGCCGTCCTCGCAGCCGCCGGGATCCTGTACGCGGGCACCGAGGAGCAGAAGGCGGTCCGCGGCGACAAGGTCTTCCTCGCCCCGCTGCACGGCACCCCGCGCGGCGGCGGCTCCTCCTGGCAATCCCTCACCCGCGGCACCGGCACCATCGAGGCCGACTACCTCAACGGCGAGATCGCCCTCCTCGGCCGCCTCCACGGCGTACCGACCCCGCTCAACGACCTGCTCCAGCGCCTCGCCAACACCTTCGCCCGGGAGCGCCGGGCGGCGGGGTCGATGCCGGTGGCCGAGCTGATGCGGCTGGCCGACGAAGTGGACCACTGAGAAGGATCGTGATTGGGCCGGGATCCTGCGCCAATAGCTGACTAGCCTCTGCGCCATGACCACCGCAGAACCCGCCCGCGTCGACTTCTGGTTCGACCCGGCGTGCCCCTTCGCCTGGATCACCTCCCGCTGGCTGCTGGAGGTCGAGCGGACCCGCCCGCTCGACCTCCGCTTCCACGTGATGAGCCTCTACCTGCACAACCTCGGCAACGAACTCCCCGACTGGTACCGGGACTTGATCGACCGCTCGATCGGCCCGGTGCGCGTCGCCGCGGCCGCCGCCGAACGGCACGGCGAGAAGATCCTGCGCGATCTGTACACCGCCACGGGCGCCCGGATCCACGAGCGGAAGGTCCAGGACTTCGACGGTGTGATCGCCGAGTCCCTCGCCGAACTCGGACTCCCGGCGGACCTGGCCGCCGCCGCGCACGACCCCTCGTACGACGAGCCCGTACGCCGTAGCCACGAGGCCGGCGTCGAGCCCGACTCGGGCGGCTATGTGGGTACGCCCACCCTCCACGTCGACGGGACGGTGTGGTTCGGTCCCGTACTGCGAGCCGTCCCGCGCGGCGGCCGGGCGGCCGAACTCTTCGACAGCTTCCGGGTGTTGGCCACGGACCCCGACTTCTTCGAGCTCAAGCGGACCCGCACCGGCGGGCTGTCGTTCGATTAGCTCTTGTCGCCGCGCCACTCGCCGTTGCGCTGCGCCCAGCGGACGGCGGGTGCCACCGCCAGCCCCGCGGCCGCGAACAGGACGCCGAGCACCACCCAGCCCGCCGAACCGTGCTGGATCGCGGTCACCGTCACCAGCGCGGGGCCGGCCATCATGCCCGCCGACATGCCCGCGCCGAACACCCCCTGGTACACGCCGTGGGCGCGGGAGTCGGCGAGCTCGTAGCCGAGCGTCCAGCCGCCCGCCGCGGACAGCACCTCGGCGAAGACCTGCACCACCGCGCCGACGCCCAGCGCCAGCACCGCCCACACCGGCGACAGACCCGCCGACAGCGCGTACACCGCACAGGCCGCCGCGAGCAGCAGCCCCGAGAAGCCCATCGCCCGTACCGCGGAGGGGACTTGGGAGGCCCGGCGGGCCACCCCTACCTGGAGCAGGGCCACCAGCACACAGTTGAGGATCATCAGCAGGGCCGCCGTCCAGCGCGGCGCCTCGGTCCGCTCGACGATCCACAGCGGCAACCCGACCTCGCTCAGCGTGTACTGCGCGACCAGGATCGCGTTCAGCACGGTCACCGCGAGGAAGGGCAGGTCGCGCACCGCCCGCCAGCGGTCGGCGGCCGGGGCGTCGGGCGCATGGGCCGTCCGCTCCAGAGCGTGCGGTGCCAGCGGCAGCCGGGGGAGCAGCAAAGCGGGACCCGCGAACGACAGGGCGTTGACCACGATCACCGTCATATAGGCGCCGCGGGTGTCGAGTTGGAGCGCGATCGCCCCGAACAGGCCGCCCACGCCCATGAAGACGTTGGTCACCATCCGCAGATAGGCCCGCGCCTCCACCCGGGTCGCCGCGGGCAGCACATCGGCGTAGATCGCGCCCTGCACCCCGCGACTGGCCATCTGCAGCCCCCGTCGCGCAGACCACCGCGACAAGGAACCCGAGGTACGACTGCACCAGGACGTACGCAGCCGTCGCCACCCCCGTCCCCGCCCACAGCCACGCCCCCACCTGCCGGGCACCCCACCGGTCCGCGGCCCGCCCCGCCGGCATCCCGGCCGCGACCCCGACCAGGCCCGCGCCCGTCATCCCGAGCCCCACCGAGGTCGCGTCGAGGCCGACGACGCGGGTGAAGTAGAGGACGCCGAGCGGGAAGTAGAGACCGTTGCCGAGGGAGTTGACGGCGGTGAGCAGGGCGGCACGGCGCAGGGTCGGGTCGGTGGGGAGCCGCGAGGGACGCAGCTCCTGGCCCGCGGAGGCGGGCACGGCGGCGGGTGTCGTGGTCATGCGGACATCCCACCCGGCGGCCGGCCCGCGCCGACAATGATTTAGCGTGGCACTAAATGATTGAGTTCCGCTTCGAGGTCGGTGACCTCGCCACCACCTCCTTCGCGTACTCCCCGCTCCAGGAGACGGTGTTCTCGCTGCGCTGTCTGCACGACCCGGCCCGCTACCCGCACCACCGGCCGTGGCTGCGCCGGATGCGCCCCCGCCTCGAAGCCCTCGACCACGAACTCCTGACCGCCCTCACCACCCCCTGGCTGTGGGTGCCGGACTTCCTCACCCCGCGCCCCGACCGGGCCCGCCCCGCCTTCGCGGACGAACTGGCCCGGGTCCGCCGTACGCCCCTTGACGTCCTGGAGGCCGACTTCCGTGCCGCCTACCGGACCGGGGACGCGCTGCCACCCGTCGTCGCCCGGGGGCTCGCCGAACCGGAGGCCTTCCTCGCCAGGGTCGCGGACGCACTCGCCGCCTACTGGCACACCTGCCTGGTCAGCGACTGGTGGCCCCGCGTGCAGAGCATCCTGGAGGCCGACCTCGCCCACTACGGACGGGTGCTGGCGGAGCACGGCGCCGGCGCGATGTTCGAGGACCTCGACCGGCGGCTCTCCTGGACCGACGGCCGACTGAGGCTGTCCACACAGGACTTCATGCAGCAGGCGCCCTGGGGCGACACCAGCATCGCGGGACGCGGCCTCGTCCTGCTGCCGACCATGTTCGCCCGCGGCGCCCAGCCCCTGATCGACCCCGACCGCCCGCCGACGCTCGTCTATCCGGCCCGCGGCCGCGCCACCCTCTCCGAGGAACCGCCCCCGGTCACCGACGACGCCCTGGCGCGTCTGCTGGGCCGCCCCAGGGCCGGACTCCTGCTGCTCCTGGCGGAACCGGCCTCGACGACAGAACTGGCCCACCGCCTGAACGTCACCCCGAGCGCGATCAGCCAGCACCTCGCGGTGCTCTACGACGCGGGACTGCTCAGCAGAACGCGCAGCGGGAGGGTCGTACGGTATGCGAGGACACGGCTGGGGGACGACCTGTGCCGTTGAAGGTGCCTGGATGACAGCCGCCCAAGGGGCGCGGGGCTGTATCGATTTGCGGCTCCGCCGCGTGGGCGCGACCAGCCCCCACCGGCCCGCAGACGGCTACGCGCCGACGACCGCCAGCGCCGGCACCCGAGCCTCGTCGTACCGCTCCAACAACACCCGCGCCACCTCCGGCGAGGGACCGAGCACATCGGCAAGCACATCCGCCTCGGCCGCACCCCGCGCGATCCGGTCCGGCAGGAAGCCGGGGGCGAGCACGTACGGTGCGACGGCCACCCGGGAACAGCCCAGGGAACGGAGTTCCCGCACCGCGTCCTCCGTGCGGGGCAACGCGGCGGAGGCGAACGCAGGCCGCACGGCACACCAACCGGTGCGCCGCCACTCCCGCGCGATTTCTGCGATCACTGCGATCGCCTCCGGGTCCGTGGACCCCGCCGAGGCCAGTACGACCCCGGTCGAGGACTTGTCGGCCGGCGTCAACCCGGCCTCGTACAGCCGCCGTTCCAGCGCCGACAGAAGCAGCGGGGACGGGCCCAGCACCTCCGCCTGGCGGATCCGCAGCTGCGGCGGAGCGTCCCGCAGGACCGCCGGGATGTCGGCCTTCGCGTGGAACGCGCGCGTCAGCAGCAGCGGCAGGGCGACCACATCACGGACGCCCTCCGCCGCGAGCGACTCCAACACCCCCTGGACGGAGGGGATGTTGAAGTCCAGGAAGCCGGTCTCCACCCGTACCCCGGGGCGCATGGAGCGCACCCGGCGGACGAGGGCGTGCACCGTCGCGGCGTGCCGTGGATCACGGCTGCCGTGGGCGATCACCAAAAGGACGGGGCGGACCGGCTTCTTGTGCATACGAACCTCAGCTCTTCACCAGCAGACCGCGACTGCGCAGCACCCGCCGCTCCAGGGGGCTGAAGATCAGCAGGTCGACGGCGATACCGACGAACAGGATCAGGAAGATGGCCTCGAAGATCATCGACATGGAGCTGGCGTTGCGGCCGTTCTCCAGCAGCGCGCCGAGACCGATGCCCAGATCGGGTGAGGAGACGATGATCTCCGCCGCCATCAGCGAGCGCCAGGAGAACGCCCAGCCCTGCTTCAGACCGGCCAGATAGCCCGGCAGCGAGGCCGGCAGGACGATGTGCCAGGCACCCTTCCACCCGGTCGCGCCCATCGTGCGGCCCGCCCGCAGGAACAGCGGCGGCACCTGGTCGATGCCGGAGACCAGACCGTTGGCGATGGACGGGACCGCGCCGAGCAGGATCACCGCGTACATCATCGAGTTGTTCAGGCCCAGCCACAGGACCGCCGGCGGCACCCACGCCACCGACGGCAGCGACTGGAGGCCCGACAGGACCGGTCCGATCGCCGCGCGCACGAACTTCACCCGGGCCACGATCAGACCCAGCGGGGTGCCGATCGCCAGCGCCAGCAGGAAGCCGAACAGACCGCGCTCGACGCTGGTCCAGATGTAACCGAGGAGCTTGCCCTTCAGCCAGGCGTCCTTGAACTCGGCGGCCACATCGCCGGGGGAGGGCAGCTTGGTCGGGTCGGTGACGATGTCGAGGGAGATCAGTGCCTGCCAGATCACCAGGACCACGGCAGTCGCGACGAGCGGCGGAAAGATCTTCTCGCGGAAGGTCTGCCGGAACGGCGCCCGGCCCGTGACCTGGGTGTCCAGCGCGTCGAGGCCCGCCTCTACGCTCCCGGCGTCCTGAACCGGTGTCGTGTCAGTGCTGGCCATGACGGCGGATCTCCCCACGCAGTACATCGGTGATCTCAAGGGACAGTTCGGCCACGGGCGCGTCCTCGATACGGCGCGGCTGCGGGATGCCGACCGTCCACTCGCGCGCGATCCGGCCGGGGCGCGACGACAGCAGGATCACGCGCTGCGCGAGCCGCACCGCCTCGCGCACGTTGTGCGTGACGAACAGGACGGAGACTCCGGTCTCCTGCCAGATACGGGTGAGCTCGTCGTGCAGCACGTCCCGCGTGATGGCGTCGAGAGCCGAGAACGGCTCGTCCATCAGCAGCAGGCTGCTCTCCTGGCCGAGGGCCCGGGCCAGCGCCGCGCGCTGGCGCATACCGCCCGACAGCTCGTGCACCCGCTTGCCGTACGCGCCCTGCAGCCGCACGAGTTCGAGCAGCGACTCGGCCTTCTCGCGCCGCTCGTTCTTCGGAACTCCCCTGAGCTTGAGGGCGAGTTCGATGTTCTTGCCCGCCGTCAGCCACGGCAGCAGAGCGTGTTCCTGGAACATCAGGGCCGGGCGCCCGTCCGTCTTGATGCTGCCCGCGCTCGGGTCGTCGAGACCCGCGACCAGGTTGAGCAGCGTGGACTTGCCACAGCCGGAGGCCCCCAGGAGGGTGACGAACTCGCCCGGCGCGACATCGAGGGTGATGTCGTCGAGGACGAGCTGCTGCCCGGCGGGACCGGCGAAGGACTTCGAGACATGCTCGATCCGGGCGGCGTACTCGACTGATTCGGCCTGCTCGGCCTTGGCAACCGCGGTGGCCATGGTCGTCACCTCCTGGGGACTTAGGGGGTCAGGACTTACTTGACGCCGAGACCGGCGTCGTCGACCGTGCTCTCACCCGCGGCCTTGAGGACCTTGTTCAGAAGCGTGAGGTCGTAGATGCCGTCCAGCAGCGGGTCCTCCAGCAGACCGGCCTTCACCGCGTGCTCCGCCTCGGTGTTGAGGGTGGCGGCCAGCGGGTCGTTGGTGAACTGGATGGACTTCCACGCCGGGTCCAGGACGTCCGCCGGGAGCGCCTTGCCCGAGTCGGTCTCCAGCTGCTTGTTCGCCGCGGCCTTGGCCTCGTCCGGGTTGGCGTTGATCCACTTGTTGGATTCGACCGAGGCCTTCAGGACCGCCTCGACGGCCTTCGGGTGCGCCTTGAGGAACTTCTGCGACACGATGATGTTCGTGATCACGAACTTCTTGTCCGGCCACAGGTCCGCCTCGTCGAGCAGCACCTTGCCGCCCTCGGCGACCAGCTTCGACGCGGTCGGCTCCGGCACCCAGGCGCCGTCGATGGAACCGGACTTGTAGGCGTCCGGGGTGACCTTGTTGTCGGTACGGACCACCGACACGTCGCCCTTGCCGCTCTCGGCGTCGACCTTCCAGCCCTGCTCCGAGATCCAGTTGAGGAACGCCACGTCCTGCGTGTTGCCCAGCTGCGGGGTGGCGATCTTCTTGCCCTTGACGTCCTTCAGGGACTTGATCTTCTCCGGGTTGACGACGAGCTTCACGCCGCCGGACGCCGAACCGCCGATGATGCGCAGGTTGGTGCCCTTGGACTTGGTGTAGCCGTTGATCGCCGGGGAGGGGCCGATCCAGCCGATGTCGATGGAGCCGGAGTTGAGCGCCTCGATCTCGGAGGGCCCGGCGTTGAAGGTCGCGTACGACGCCTTGGTGGCGCCGAGTTCCTTCTGGAAGAAGCCCTTGTTCGCGCCGACGAGCGCGGTGGCGTGGGTGAGGTTCCCGAAGTAGCCGATCTTGACGGAGTCGAGACCGTCGATCTTCTTCGCCCCCGCGGCGACCTTGGCGGTGTCGTCGTCCTTGGCGTCGGAGCCGTAGCCGCAGGCGGCGAGGGTGAGAAGGGGGAGCGCGGCTATGACCGCGAGGGTGCGGCGAAGAGCGGATTTTGCAGGCACGGGAGGTGTTCCTCTCGGAGGCCCGGCGGTCACGGTCTCTCAGGTCGTGGCCGGGAGGTCGGCAGGTCTTCGTCTCGTCCGGGACGTCGGGTGGGGGGACGGGGCGCGCAAGCGGTGCGCGTACGTCAACGCACACATCGCGCCACTCCGCCCTGCCCGCTGCCGAGCGCACCGCTGCCGACGCGGCCGCCCTCCTTCGCGAACGTGGAGTAGATGTCGGGAGAGTTCATGTCAGAAGTCCCACCCGTCGTCCTCGGACGCGTCCTTGACGGGTTCCGGGGACGCGAACGACTCGCCGACCATGCCCGCGGTGAGCGTGGTGCCGTCGTTGGGGTCGATCAGGATGAACGAACCGGTACGCCGGGAGTCCGAGTAGGAGTCCACCGGCAGCGGCTCCGCGGTGCGGACCTTCACCCGGCCGATGTCGTTGGCGACGAGCTGTCCCGGGTGCGGGTGCAGGGACAGGTCGTCGAGCGTGAGACGGGACGGGATGTCCTTGACGATCGCCTTCACCGTGCGGGTGCCGTGCTTGAGCAGCACCCGGTGACCGACGGTCAGCGGCGCGTCGGCCACATGGCAGACGGTCGCCTCGATGTCCTGGGTGGTCGGCGGGGCGTCCTTGCTGGGCACGATCAGGTCGCCGCGCGAGATGTCGATGTCGTCCTCCAGGAGGACCGTCACCGACTGGGTCGTCCAGGCGATGGAGACCGGCTCGCCGAGCAGGTCGATGCCGGAGATCTTCGAGCTGCGGCCCGAGGGCAGCACGGTCACCGACTCGCCGACACGGAACGAACCGGCGGCGATCTGACCGGCGTAACCGCGGTAGTCGGGGTGCTCGGCGGTCTGCGGACGGATCACGAACTGCACGGGCAGCCGCGCGTGGCAGTGGCTCAGGTCGTGGATGACCGGGACCGTCTCCAGGTGCTCCAGGACGGTGGGGCCGCCGTACCAGTCCATGTTCGCGGACGGCTCCACCACGTTGTCACCGGCGAGCGCCGAGATCGGGATCGCGGTGACCTCCGGGACGCCCAGTTCGAGCGCGTACGCCGTGAACTCCTCGGCGATCGCGGCGAACACGGACTCCTGGTAGTCGACCAGGTCCATCTTGTTCACGGCGAGGACCACGTGCGGCACCCGCAGCAGCGCCGCGAGGGCGGCGTGCCGGCGGGTCTGCTCGACGACACCGTTGCGGGCGTCGATCAGGATCACCGTCAGCTCGGCCGTGGAGGCACCCGTCACCATGTTGCGGGTGTACTGCACGTGCCCCGGGGTGTCCGCGAGGATGAACCGGCGCTTGGCGGTGGCGAAGTAGCGGTACGCCACGTCGATGGTGATGCCCTGCTCGCGCTCGGCCCGCAGACCGTCCGTCAGCAGTGCGAGGTCCGGGCCTTCCTGGCCGCGCGAGGCGGAGGCGCGCTCCACGGCCTCCAGCTGGTCGGTGAGGACCGACTTGGAGTCGTGCAGCAGCCGGCCCACCAGCGTGGACTTGCCGTCGTCGACGGAGCCGGCGGTGGCGAACCGCAGGAGCGTGGTCTCGGAGAGTTCCGTGGTCGTGCTCATGCTTAGAAGTACCCCTCGCGCTTACGGTCTTCCATCGCGGCCTCGGACATCTTGTCGTCGGCGCGGGTCGCGCCCCGCTCGGTGAGCCGGGAGGCGGCGATCTCGACGATGACGTCGTCCAGCGTCACCGCGTCCGAGTCGACCGCGCCGGTGCAGGACATGTCGCCGACGGTCCGGTAGCGCACGAGGCGCTTCTCGACCGTCTCGCCGTCCTTGGGGCCGCCCCACTCGCCGGGAGTCAGCCACATGCCGGAGCGCGAGAACACCTCACGCTCGTGCGCGAAGTAGATCTCCGGCAGCTCGATGCCCTCGCGGGCGATGTACTGCCAGACGTCCAGCTCGGTCCAGTTGGACAGCGGGAAGACGCGGACGTGCTCGCCGGGGGCGTGCCGGCCGTTGTAGAGGTTCCACAGTTCGGGACGCTGGCGGCGGGGGTCCCACTGGGAGAACTCGTCCCGCAGGGAGAACACCCGCTCCTTGGCGCGGGCCTTCTCCTCGTCGCGCCGGCCACCGCCGAAGACGGCGTCGAACTTGTCCGCCTGGATCTTCTCCGTCAGCGGGAGGGTCTGGAGCGGGTTGCGGGTCCCGTCCGGGCGCTCCTTGAGGACACCGCGGTCGATGTAGTCCTGCACGGAGGCGACATGCAGCCGCAGACCGTGCCGCTCGACGGTGCGGTCGCGGTACTCCAGGACCTCGGGGAAGTTGTGCCCGGTGTCGACGTGCAGCAGCGAGAAGGGGATCGCCGCGGGGGCGAACGCCTTCAGCGCCAGGTGCAGCATGACGATGGAGTCCTTGCCGCCGGAGAACAGGATCACCGGCCGCTCGAACTCGCCCGCCACCTCGCGGAAGATGTGCACGGCCTCGGATTCGAGGGCGTCCAGGTGGGAGAGGGCGTACGGAGCGTCCGTACCCTCCTCCACCGCCGCAACGGTCGTCGTCATGCCAGTCCCCTCTCGGTGAGCAGCGCGTGCACAGCCGCCGCGGACTCCTGGACGGTCTGGTCCTGCGACTCGATCCGCAGGTCGGGCGAGTCGGGCTCCTCGTACGGGTCGTCGACGCCGGTCAGCCCGGTCAGCTCGCCCGCGGCCTGCTTGGCGTACAGACCCTTCACATCGCGTACGGAGCACACCTCGACCGGAGTGGCCACGTGGATCTCCAGGTACGCCGCCCCGCTCTCCTGGTGACGCTTGCGCACCGCCTCACGGCTGTCCGCGTAGGGCGCGATCACCGGGACGAGCGCCTTGACGCCGTTGCGGGCGAGTAGTTCGGCGAGGAAGCCGATGCGCTGCACGTTCGTGTGCCGGTCCTCGCGGCTGAAGCCGAGGCCCGCCGAGATGAACTCGCGGATCTCGTCGCCGTCGAGCACCTCGACGAGATGGCCCTCCTCGCGCAGCCGGCCTGCCAGCTCGTACGCGATGGTGGTCTTGCCGGCACTCGGCAGACCCGTGAGCCAGACGGTGGCTCCGGTCGTCACGTGCAACTCCTTCTCGGTGATGGTCATTCGTGCAACCCGCACTCGGTCTTGCCGCGGCCCGCCCAGCGCCCGGCGCGCGCGTCCTCGCCCTCCAGGACCCGGCGGGTGCAGGGGGCGCAGCCGACGGAGGCGTAGCCGTCCATCAGCAGCGGGTTGGTGAGGACGCCGTGTTCGGCGACGTACGAGTCCACGTCGTCCTGGGTCCAGCGGGCGATCGGGGAGATCTTGACCTTCCGGCGCTTCTCGTCCCAGCCGACGACCGGGGTGTTCGCCCGGGTCGGGGACTCGTCGCGGCGCAGCCCGGTCGCCCAGGCCAGGTAGTCCTTCAGGCCCCGCTCCAGCGGCTCGACCTTGCGCATCTTGCAGCACAGGTCGGGGTCGCGGTCGTGCAGCTTCGGGCCGAACTCGGCGTCCTGCTCGGCGACCGTCCGCGTCGGCGACAGCGTGATGACGTTGACGTCCATCACGGCCTCGACCGCGTCGCGGGTGCCGATGGTCTCCTCGAAGTGGTAGCCGGTGTCGAGGAAGACGACGTCCACGCCCTTGCGGACCCGGGACGCCAGATGGGAGACGACCGCGTCCTCCATCGAGGAGGTCACGCAGAAGCGTGCCCCGAAGGTGTCGACGGCCCACTGGAGGATCTCCAGCGCGGAAGCGTCCTCCAGGTCGCGGCCCGCCTGCTCGGCGAGCGTCCTGAGATCGTCGGTGGTGCGCTCTTCCTGAATCGCGGTCATATCTGATCTCCCCCTGCGTCGGAGTGCTGAAGGCCCCGGGCGAGCAGCCCGAGGAACTTCAACTGGAATGCGCGGTTGCACGCCGCGCATTCCCAGGCGCCATGAGACTGCTCGCTCGGACGGAGGTCCTCGTCGCCGCAGTAGGGGCAGTAGAAGGGGGCGGCCCGCTCGCTCATACTGCGTCCTTCGTTTCGTTCGCTGCGCTCACGAAAGGGCCTCCTCGCTGGCACGCGAGGCCCAGGCGGCGAAGCGCTCGCCCTCCTCGCGCTCGGCCTGGAACCGCTTCAGGACCCGCTCGACGTAGTCGGGCAGTTCCTCGGAGGTGACCTTCAGACCACGCACCTTGCGGCCGAACCCGGCCTCCAGGCCGAGGGCGCCGCCCAGGTGCACCTGGTAGCCCTCGACCTGCTCGCCCTGGTCGTTGAGGACCAGCTGGCCCTTGAGACCGATGTCCGCCACCTGGATACGGGCGCAGGCGTTCGGGCAGCCGTTGAGGTTGATGGTGAGCGGCTCGTCGAACTCCGGGATCCGGCGCTCCAGTTCGTCGATCAGCTGCGAGCCGCGCGCCTTGGTCTCGACGATGGCGAGCTTGCAGTACTCGATGCCGGTGCAGGCCATGGTGCCGCGCCGGAACGGAGAGGGCTTGGCGGTGAGGTCGAGCGCCTCCAGGGCCTCGACGAGCGGCTGGACCTGCGCCTCCTCGACATCGAGGATGATCATCTTCTGCTCGACGGTGGTCCGGACCCGGCCCGAGCCGTGTGCCTCCGCGACCTCGGCGATCTTCGTCAGCGTGGCGCCGTCGACACGGCCGACGCGCGGGGCGAAACCGACGTAGAACAGGCCGTCGTTCTGGCGATGCACGCCGACGTGGTCGCGCCAGCGGCCCGAGGGCTCGGCGGGCGCGGGGCCGTCGACCAGCTTGCGCTTCAGGTAGTCGTCCTCCAGGACCTGGCGGAACTTCTCCGGGCCCCAGTCGGCGACGAGGAACTTCAGACGGGCCCGGGTGCGCAGGCGGCGGTAGCCCCAGTCGCGGAAGATGCCGACCACACCGGCCCACACCTCGGGCACCTCGTCCAGCGGAACCCAGGCGCCGAGACGGACGCCGAGCTTGGGGTTGGTGGACAGACCGCCGCCGACCCACAGGTCGAAACCGGGGCCGTGCTCGGGGTGCTCGACACCGACGAAGGCGATGTCGTTGATCTCGTGGACCACGTCGAGGAGCGGGGAGCCGGAGATCGCCGTCTTGAACTTGCGCGGCAGGTTGGAGAACTCCTTGCTGCCGATGTACCGCTCGTGGATCTCGTCGATGGCCCAGGAGCCGTCGATGATCTCGTCCTCGGCGATACCGGCGACCGGCGAGCCGATGACCACGCGTGGGCAGTCGCCGCAGGCCTCGGTGGTGGACAGGCCGACCGCCTCGAGGCGGTTCCAGATCTCCGGGACGTCCTCGATGCGGATCCAGTGCAACTGGATGTTCTGCCGGTCGGTGACGTCCGCGCTGCCGCGCGCGAACTCCTCGGAGATCTCGCCGATCACCCGCAGCTGCTGGGTGGTGAGGCGTCCGCCGTCGATCCGCACCCGCAGCATGAAGTACTTGTCGTCCAGCTCCTCCGGCTCCAGGATCGCGGTCTTGCCGCCGTCGATCCCGGGCTTGCGCTGGGTGTAGAGGCCCCACCAGCGCATCCGGCCGCGCAGGTCGTTGGGGTCGATCGAGTCGAAGCCCCGCTTGGAGTAGATCGTCTCAATGCGTGTCCGCACATTGAGACCGTCGTCGTCCTTCTTGAACTGCTCGTTGCCGTTCAGCGGGGTGTGGTGTCCCGCGGCCCACTGACCCTCACCGCGGTGACGGCTCACCTTGCGGCGGGGAGTCGTGGCAGCAGGGTTCTGCGGGGTGGCGGCCATGGTTATTCGTCCTTCGGGACAGGCGGGAAAGCGGCTCTGACCTGCGCGTACGGGCGCATACGTGTATGTGCGCAGCATTGCGCAGGAATGAGACCAATGCGGGAGATGTCGGGCGGCGCTGCCCCGTGGCCGGAGGCCACTATCGGATGCAGCGCTAGCGCGCCGGACAGATGGCGCTGGACATGCGGCCGAGGTCGACGTGCCGCCGACTCACCAAGGCAATTCCAGTTCCAGACATGACGGAAGCGTGTCACGGCGATCTGGACACAGTCCAGCTTCGTCCATCATGCGGACAACCTTGTCCCGAAGAGTGAGACAAGGGTGGTCTCGATCACATACCGCGCGCGGAGTCTTGTCCGCGCAGGTCAGACCGGGTAGGCGCCCGGCCAGGGCCCCGGAGCGGCCACATCGGGCTCCTCCTCGACCTTGGTGTCGAAGAGCTTGAAGCCCCGGCGCAGATAGTTGTCCATGGCGTGCTCGCCGTCCAGGCTGCACGTATGCAGCCAGACCCGCTTCGTCGGCGCCAGCCCCGGCCAGCGGTCCGCGAGGTCCCAGGCGCGGGCGGCGCCGTACGACAGCAGGTGGCCGCCGATCCGGCGGCCCCGGAACGCCGGGACCAGTCCGAAGTAGACGATCTCCACGACCCCGTCGTCCTGCGGCTCCAGCTCCACGTACCCCGCGGGCGTGCCCCGGTCGTACGCCACCCAGGTCTCCACGCCGGGCCGGCCCAGGTGCTCCTCCCACTGCCGGTACGTCCAGCCGAGCCGGTCGATCCAGCGGATGTCGCCGCCGACGGAGGCGTACAGAAAGCGGCTGAACTCGGGGGAGGGGACCTCGGAGCGCACGATCCTGACGTCACCGTCCGGCCCGGCGGCCGGGAGGACGTCGGTCGGGTCGGTCTGTTCCAGGGACCAGGTGGTCACGGGGATGTCGGCCATGCCTGCCAGGGAACCATCCGGCCCGATCATCTGTCGAACGGCTCCGTGACCCGCCCGGCGGGCCGTGGTCCTGCCCTAACCCAGCGCTCGGTCGACCGAGGCCAGCGGCATGGCGAACAGCACCCGGCCCGACTGGGACCAGACCTCACCGGTCGCCTCCCAGTAGGAGAGGGACTCCGACTCGGTGCTCCAGCACTGGCGGGTCTCGTCGGTGCCGCACCGGGTGGCCCGCGCGCCGGTCGCGCTCTGCCGCCACAGCGTCCCGTGGCCGCCGTCCGCGTCCGCGGCACGGCCCAGGTACCAGTTCGAGCCGTACGACAGCACGGCGCCGACACCGGCCGCCTTCGTCTCGTACGCCTCGTCGACCCGGGTGTACCCGGCGGGGTCGGTGGTGAGGAGGCCGGCGCGGTCGGAGGCGGCGCTGAAGTCGTAGCGCCACAGCCGGACGTCCCGGTCGTCGTCCCTGGAGACCCACTCGCTCGCGACCAGGCTGTCGGGGGAGGTGCTGCGGTCCAGGGAGAGATAGCCGGGCTGCGCGGCGGCCTTCCCGCCGGCCAGGCTGTAGGTGCCGACCGCGGGCAGGACCCAGCGGCTGCCGTGCGCCGCCCAGCCGCCGTCCACGCGGCCGACGGCGGGGCTGTCCACCGTGGTGCGCTGGACGCGGTCCATGTCGTACACGTACAGGCCCTCGGCGGCGGTCACCAGCAGTTTGTCCTGGTACCAGACCATGCCGGAGACCCGGGAGTCGAGGGCGCGGTAGTCGCGGCCGCCGTCGACCGGGACCGTGAGCAGGACCCAGGAGTAGGTGGGCCGCTCCAGGTCGTTGGCGTCGATGAACGCCACCCGGGCCAGATCATGGGCGCCCTGCGACCAGGCGGAGAGGATCACCCGGTTCTGCCCCCACAGACCGTCGTCGTCCGCGTCGCCCGAGGTGGTGACCGCGCCGGCCCGCCAGGACCGGGTGTCGGCGGCGTCCCAGCAGTACGCGCGGGTGGCGGCCGGCTCGACGGGCAGCGCCTCACGCTCGGTGGGAGCGCAGTCGGCGGCGGTGCGCAGCGTGTGGTCGGCGCTGTCGAGGACCGCGCTGACGCCGGCCGGTGTGCCCATCGCGGAGGAGAGCCGGTCGAGGCTGCGCTGCGGCTCCAGGTGCTCCCGCAGGCGCAGGACGTCCGTCTCGGCGGACGTGGCGAGCGGCTTCAACGCCCCGGGATCGTCGGCGACCGTGGCCTGTGAGGCACTGATCATCGTGGCGGCGGCGGTGAGGGCGAGGGCGGTCCCGGCCAGGAAGGCGCGTGCCGCTCTGCCCCGCTTCTGCCTGCGGTGTCTGCCGCGCTGCATCATGTCGTCCTCCCGAGGCGGGCCAACTGCGCCTGGTGATCCGTACGTTGACGGAGGAGCAGGTGGGGTGGCCCGTAGAGGGATGCTACGGCAGTCGGACCCTGCCGGGGACGAAGACCCCGCAAATATGCGAAAGATGCCGCCTGTTGGGTGCTTCAGGGCAGGTGTGCGGACAACCGCTTGCCGGTCACCGCGGGTGCCGTGGAGTGCGGCAGCAGGTCGTGCGGGTCGGCGGGGCGGAGGACCTCGACCTCCGCACCCTCGCGGAATCGATACGGCCGGTGTTCCAGAAGTCCCCCGAGATACCGGCGGATCCGGGACATCTCCGCGCGCACCGTCACCCTGCGCTCCGGGTCGCCGAACATGTCCTCGGCCAGGCCCGCCGCACTGCGACCGCTCCGGTGCACGGCCAGCAGATACAGCAACTCGGCGTGCCGAGGACTCAGTTCATGGCTCCACGACCCGGCGATCCCGGACACCGTCACCGACCAGCGGCGCGGCTGCGACAGATCCAGGACGATACGGGCGGTGCCCGCCGGCACCGGCTCGGCCGCCGCCCGCACCAGCCAGCCCCCCGCAAGGGGCTCCACCGAGCACAGGCCCAGCGTCGGCAGCCACCGCCGGCCCGCCGTCAGCGACTTGGGCAGCCCGATCCGGTTCTGGTACGGCATCCCGGCCACCGCGGCCGTCCAGCCGTCCCCGTCCACCACCAGGGCCCGGCCGCCGAGCCGTGCCAGCACCGGCGCCCCCACCGCGCGCAGCTGCTCGAGGGAGGCCTGGTGCAGCTCCCGCAGCCGGGCCTCGGCGAGCTTGGCCACCGAGTCGACCCAGGCGAGGGTCGCCGGATGCATCGTGTCCAGCGGCCCGCTCACGTCCACCACACCGATCAGCCGGCCGTCCCGCGGGTCCGTGATCGGCGCCCCGGTGCAGGTCCAGGAGGTCTGCGAACGTACGAAGTGCTCGGAGGCGAAGACCTGCACCGGTCGGCGGGCCACCACCGGGGTGCCGATGCCGTTGGTGCCGATGACGCTCTCCCGCCAGTCCGCGCCGAGTTCGAAGCCGGTCCCGTCGGCCTTGCGCAGCACCGGGGAACTGCCCTCCCGCCACAGCACCCGGCCGTCCTCGTCGGCGACCACCATGATGTGGTGGGCGGCGTCCGCGACCGACACCAGCCCCTGCCGCAGCACCGGCAGGACGTGCCGCAGCACCGAGGTCTCCCGCCGCCGCAGCACCTCCTCCCGGGACAGCAGCCCGCTCCGGAAGTCATGGTCGGGATCGACCCCGCCGCGCAGCATCCGCCCCCAGGACTGCTCGATCACCGGACGGGGTGCGACCGGGGCCCGCTGCCCGGAGAGCGTGGCGGAGCGCACGTCGCTGAGCACCCGTGCCGCACGCGCCGCGTCCACGGCGGCGAGCTGGGTGACGTCCGTCAGCGGGTGCGCCACGGGATCCTCCCGGATGAAGGGCTGATGAGGGGCTGATGAAGGGCTGCGGACAACCGGTTCCTCGTCGCCTTTCGGCCACGTGTACGACGTCCGTCCTGACTGTCCGTCTCATAGTGCCTTTCGGCCCTCGCGGAGGGACACAGTCCGGCCACAGTCAGCAGCAAGTTGCAACCCCCTGCAACCCTGGTGGACGGCCAGGCCTTGTTTGAAACTTGAGCGACGCCGTCCCGAGCGGCGTTCGCGGCCTCGAACGGGCCAAGGCGGGGGTGGTGCCGTGTCGGCGCAGCACCACCCCCTACCTCCGGCGGTCGGGCCGTTTTCGCGGTAGGGGGTGCCGGGTTGATGCGCGGTGGCGTCCGCGGGTGGTTCGTGGTTGCTCGCGCGGTTCCCCGCACCCCTGGACGGTCAGGCCTGCGGCCTTGACCGGTCCACCACCGATGCCAGATCCAGCGTCGGGGGCAGGGTGCCGAAGGTCGAGCCGCCGTCTCCGCCCAGGCGGGACGCGCAGAATGCGTCGGCTACCTCCGGTGGTGCGAAACGGACCAAGAGCGAGCCCTGGAGCACGAGGGCGAGTCGCTCGGTGAGTCGTCGGGCTCGGGCCTCGATGCCCTCCAGGTCGGCCAGTTCCGTCAGGAGGTTCTTGATCGCGCCGTCCAGGCGGTGGTCGGCGCCGCGGGCCTTGCCGACCTCCTGGAGGTAGGCGTTGAGGGCCAGGGGCTCTCGTTGCAGGGTCCGTAGGACGTCCAGGGCCTGGATGTTGCCCGCGCCCTCCCAGATCGAGTTGAGCGGGGATTCACGCACCAGCCGGGGCATGCCGGATTCCTCGACGTAGCCGTTGCCGCCCAGGCACTCGGCGGCCTCCAGCGTCACCGGGGGGCAGCGCTTGGTCACCCAGTACTTGGCTGCCGGCACCGCGATCCGCAGGAAGGCCCGCTCCTGCTCGCCGCCGTCGTCGTAGGCCGCCGCGAGCCGCAGCGCGAGGGTGGTCGCCGCCTCGGACTCCAGGGCGAGATCGGCCAGCACGTTGCGCATCAGAGGCTTGTCGACGAGCTTGCCGCCGAAGGCCTCGCGGTACGTGCAGTGGTGGACGGCCTGGGTGACGGCCTGCCGCATCAGACCCGCCGAACCGAGCACGCAGTCGAGCCGGGTCGCCGCGACCATCTCGATGATGGTCCGCACCCCCCGGTCCTCCTCACCGACCCTGCGTGCCCAGGTGCCGTCGAACTCGACCTCGGCGGAGGCGTTGGAGCGGTTGCCGAGCTTGTCCTTGAGGCGCTGGATACGGAACGGGTTGCGGGTGCCGTCGTCCAGGACGCGCGGGACGAGGAAGCAGGTGAGGCCCTCGGGGGCCTGGGCGAGGACGAGAAACCCGTCCGACATGGGGGCCGAGCAGAACCACTTGTGGCCGGTCAGCTCGTAGGTGCCGTCCTCGGCCAGCGGGGTGGCCCGGGTGGTGCCCGCCCGTACGTCGCTGCCGCCCTGCTTCTCCGTCATCCCCATGCCGAACAGGGCGCCCGCCTTCTGATGCGCGGGGCGCAGCTCACGGTCGTAGACCACCGAGGTCAGACGAGGCTCCCAGTCCTCGGCGAGGACGGGGTCCGTGCGGAGCGCGGGGACGGCGGCGTGGGTCATCGACAGGGGGCAGAGGTTGCCGGCGTCGACCTGGGTCCAGATCAGGAACGCGGCGGCTCGGCGGACGTGGCCGGCGGGGCGGGTCCAGGCGGCCGTGAGGCCGGCGGAGACGCCCTTGCCGAGGAGGCGGTGCCAGGCCGGGTGGAAGTCGACCTCGTCGATGCGGTGGCCGTAGCGGTCGTGGGTCCTCAGACGGGGCGGGTTCTCGTTGGCCTGTGCGCCCCATTCCTGGACCTGGGCGGAGCCGGAGGTTTTGCCGAAGGCGGCCAGTTCGCTTCGGACGTCGTCCAGGTGTACGGGGTCCACATGCCGTTCCACGGCCGCCACCAGGGCTTTGTCGGCTGTGTAGACATCGTGGCCGATCAGGGGTGGGGGCTGGTTGGTCACGGTGTGCGTGCTGCCTGCCATGTGGGGAACCTACCCGCCGCGGGCGCGTGAAGTCGTTCGGCGGGTGGGGGCGGTCGTGGCTTGTCGCGCTCACGTGGCGGCAGCCGCACATCGATACAGCCCCGCGCCCGCCCGGGATCGCCCGGTCCAGGGCGATCGCCAGCTTCACGGCGGCCATAAGTGACCGAACATTTAGGACAACGTAGACATGACAGGAAAACGGTTCGAATCGCCTACGTGCTCACACACGCCCGACGCCCACCCGGGGGATGAGCGCAGCCTCCCGCGACGGATACCTTTAGGGCGTGCAGCCAGCAAGTGAATCCCCCCAGCGGCATCCCTCCGGCCGCCTCCACCGGGCGCGTGCCCTCTATCGGGACGTCTCCAAGCGCAGGACCGCGTGGCTGCTGCTCAAGGACACCGTCAACTCGTGCATGGAGTACCGCATCCTGGGCCTCGCGGCCGAGGCCGCGTTCTTCACGCTGCTGTCCGTGCCGCCGCTGCTGCTCAGCATGATCGGCCTGCTCGGCTACGTCGACGACTGGACCGGCACCGACAGCATCAGCAGCCTGGAGGCCAACCTCCTGGAGGCCTCGCGTACCGTCCTGTCCGACAAGGGCGTGCGGCAGATCGCGCAGCCGATCCTCGACGACGTGATGAACGGCGGCCGCCCCGACGTCATCTCCATAGGCTTCCTCTTCGCCCTGTGGTCCGGCTCGCGCGCGGTCAACGTCTTCATCGACACCATCACCGTCATGTACGGCCTCGACGGCGTCCGGGGGATCGTCAAGACCCGACTGGTGGCGTTCCTGCTCTTCCTCGCGGCCCTGCTGATCGGCTCCATCGCGCTGCCGCTGATGGTCGCGGGCCCGGACGCGGTGGTGCGGATCGTTCCGTGGTCGGAGACCCTCGTGCAGATCCTGTACTGGCCGGTGGTGATGGTCCTGTCGATCGCCTTCCTGACCACGCTCTACCACGTGTCCGTCCCCGTGCGCTCCCCCTGGATCGAGGACGTGCCCGGCGCACTGGTCGCCCTCGCCATGTGGGTGCTCGGCAGCTTCCTGCTGCGCATCTACCTCACGAACACCATCGAGGGCGCCTCGATCTACGGCTCCCTCGCCGCCGCCGTCGCCGTGATGCTGTGGATCGGCGTCTCCGCCTTCGCCGTCCTCGTCGGCGCCGCGGTCAACGCCGCGATCGACCGCGTCTGGCCGGCCGCCGCGACGGCGGCGGCCCGCGCCGCGAACGAGCGGGTCCGCGAGGCACAGGTCGCCGAGTACGTCGCACGAGCCGCGGCCCACCACAAGATCGACCCGGAGGACCCCGACATGCCGTCGGAGTTCCCCGAGCGATGGTCGCGGTTCCTGCCGCCGGAGGACGTGACGGCGAGACTGCGAGCCCACGCGAAGAGCACGCACCCCCCGCACAAGGAGGACGGTTCCTAGAAGTCGCCGGGCTGCCGGGTGTGCCCGGGGGCCCGGGGCTGTACCGATGTGCGGCTACCGCCGGGTGGGCGCGACCGGCCACGATGAACCGGCACCCGGCGGGGCTCCCGCACCCCCGCGGCGCTACCCCTTCCAGACCCCCGCCGCCGCGGCCTCCCGCACAAAGTCCCCGAAGTCCCGAGGCGCACGCCCCAGCACCTCCCGGACCCCGTCCGTGAGACGCGCGTTCCGCCCGTCGAGCAGCCCCTCGAACACCTCCACCAGGAACTCCGCCTCCTCCGGCGGCACCCCGAACCCCACCAGCGCGTCCCCGTAGTCCCGCGCCGGAACCGGGATGTACGCCAGTTCCCTCCCGGTGGCCCCGGAGATCTCCGCGACCGCCTCCCGGAACGACAGCAACCGCGGCCCCGTCAGCTCCAGCGTCCGCCCCACATAGGCGTCCCCGGACGTCAACGCCACCGCGACCACGTCCGCGATCGGCCGTGGGGACCAACGGAACAGCCAGTATCGGTGAGATTGATCATGGACCCCGAAGGTTGATCCACTAGCACAGGCCACCCGCCTCGGCTGGGGGTTCACCGCAAGATCCGCGCTCGCTCGTGGCGGGTGGTTACGTCCGCCGCATGCCAGTCGAATTTCTGACCGATGAGCAGGCCGAGGCGTACGGAAGGTTCTGCGAGGAGCCGACACGGCCCGAATTGGAGCGGTTCTTCTTCCTGGACGACGTGGACCGGGACCTGATCGCGCTGCGGCGTACGAAGCACCACCAACTCGGGTTCGCGCTACAGATGTGCACGGTGCGGTATGCGGGGCTGTTCCTGGGTGAGGACCCCTTGGATGTGCCGTGGTCGGTGGTCGAGCATCTGGCCGAACAGCTGGGCATCGAGGACGCGTCGTGCGTGAAGCGATACACGGAGCGGCGGCAGACGGTGTACGACCACGCGTGGGAGATACGTGACGCGTACGGCTATCACGCGTACGAGGACCATGAGATGGGCCGGAAGTTCCGGGCGTTCCTGCATGGGCGGGCGTGGACGGCGCATGCGGAGGGGCCGAAGGCTCTGTTCGACCACGCGGTGGGCTGGCTGCGCCGGAACCGGGTGCTGCTGCCGGGTGTGTCAGTGCTGGCGCGGGAGGTGGCGGAGGTCCGCCGTATCGCGGAGAAGCGGCTGCACACCACGGTCGCGAAGGCCGCCCGGCGGGCGGACCTGTCGTTGGCGGGGGACTTGGTGGCGCTGCTGAAGACGCCGGAGGGCAAGAGGTACTCGTACCTGGAGCAGCTGCGCCAGCCGCCGACGCGGACCACGGGCACCGCGATGAGGAACGCGCTCCAACGGATGGATGAGATTGCCGCGTACCGGCTGGGGCGGGTGAAGCTGAACAAGGTCCCGCCGAACCGGCTGGCCTCTTTGGCCCGGTACGGGCTGGGCACGAAGGCGGCGAAGCTGGAGCGGACCTCGGAGCCGAAGCGCACGGCGATGCTCACCGCGGTGATGCGGCACCTGGAGGCCAAGGCGATCGACGACGCGCTGGACCTGTTCGAGATCCTGATGGCGACAAGGCTGATCAGCACCTCGAAGCGGGCCACGGACAAGGAACGCCTGTCCACGCTGCCGCAGCTGGAGAAGGCTGCCAGGATCACGGCCAGGCTCTCGAAGGTGGTCATCGAGGAGCTGGAGCTGCTGGAGGAGACCGGCTGCGATCCAGATCGGGCCGCGTTGTGGCGGGCGCTGGAGGAGATCGCGCCACGGGCCGTGCTGTCCAGTGCGGCGGCCACGGTGGTGCGCCTGGTCCCGGAGGATGACGACTCGGCGGAGATCGCCATGCGCAACGCCCTGGCGCTGCGCTACAACACCGTCAAGCCGTTCCTGGCCCTGCTGGGCGAGACCTCGGCGCTGGGGGCTGCGACCGGGGGCAAACGGGTGCTGGCGGGGGTGAGGCGGCTGCCCGCCCTGGCGAGGCGTCGGGTGAGCGAGAAGCCGCTACTGCCGCGGGAGATCGACGACAAGCTGGTGCCGCCGGTGTGGCGCAAGGCGGTGTACGCGAACGCCGAGCTGCCGGAGGGGGCGGTGGACCGCGACGCGTACGTGGTGTGCGTGCTGGAGCAGCTCTTCCGCGCCCTGAAGCGCCGGGATATCTTCGCCTCCCCCTCACACCGCTGGTCCGACCCGCGCGCCCGCCTGCTGGACGGCAAGGAGTGGGAGGCCGTACGTGACGACGTCCTGGCGGGGTTGAGCCTGGATGCGGACGCCGAGCAGCACCTGAAGGACCTGGTCGCCGTGCTGGACGCCGCGTGGAAGCAGATGGCCGAACGCCTGGAGGAGGCCGGCGACGACGCGAAGATCAGCATCGAGGTACAGCCCAACGGGCGGGCGAAGCTGAACGTGGAGAAGCTCCACGCGCTCGGTGAGCCGAAGTCACTGAACTGGCTGCGCAAGCGGGTCGAGAAGATGCTCCCGAAGGTCGACCTGCCGGACCTGCTGTTCGAGGTGCACGCCTGGACCGGCTTTCTGGATGCCTTCGTGCACCTGGGCGACGGCAAGACCCGGATGAAGGACCTCGCGACCTCGGTGGTGGCCCTGCTCGTGAGCGAGAGCTGCAACATCGGGATGACCCCGGTCATCAGCCCGAACATCGAGGCGCTGACCCGCTCCCGCCTGGTCCACGTCGACCAGTACTACCTGCGCGCCGACACCATCGCCGCGGCCAACGCCGCCCTGATTGAGGCCCAGGCGAAGGTGCCGATCGTCAAGTTCTGGGGCAACGGGCTGCTCGCCTCCGTCGACGGCCTGCGCTTCGTCGTCCCCGTCCGCACCATCAACGCCGCTCCCTCGCCGAAGTACTTCGCGAAGAAGAAGGGCATCACCTGGCTCAACGCGATCAATGATCAGGTGGTCGGGATCGGGCAGATGGTGGTTCCCGGCACCCCAAGCGACTCGCTGTTCATCCTGGACGCACTGCTGAATCTGGACGGCGGGGTGAAGCCGGAGATGGTCGCCACCGACAACGCGTCCTACTCCGACATGGTGTTCGGCATCTTCAAGATGCTCGGCTACCGCTTCTCCCCGCGCTTCAAGGATCTCCAGGACCAGCGGTTCTGGAAGGCCCAGATGCCCGGCGCCGAGCAGGTGGGCGGGTACGGGCCGCTGGAGTCCCTCGCGCGCAACAAAGTGAACGTGAAGAAGGTGATCACGCACTGGCCGGACATGCTGCGGGTGGCCGGCTCCCTGGTCACCAACCAGGTCCGTGCCTACGATCTGCTGAGGATGTTCGGCCGCGAGGGCCACCCGACCCCGCTCGGCGCGGCGTTCGCCGAGTACGGGCGGATCGCCAAGACCCTGCACCTGCTCGCCGTCGTCGACCCCGTGGACGACACCTACCGGCGTCAGATGCACAAGCAGCTCACCGTCCAGGAGTCCCGTCACAAGCTCGCCCGCGACATCTGCCACGGCAAGAAGGGCACCATCCACCAGGCGTACCGGGACGGGATGGAAGATCAGTTGGGCTCGTTGGGTCTCGTCTTGAACGCCGTGGTCCTCTGGACGACGCGGTACATCGACGCCGCGGTCGCTCAGCTCCGTGCTGAGGGCCACGAGATCCGCGACGAAGACGTGGCCCGGCTGTCCCCGCTCAAGCACAGGAATCTCAACGTGCTGGGCCGCTACAGCTTCACCGCCTCCACCCCGGCCGCCGGGTCCCTGCGCCCGCTGCGCGACCCGGACGCGGTCGGCCTGGACGACGAAGACGGTGCCGATCAGTGAGCCCGTCGGGTCCGGCTCGTCAGCTGTTCCCCGTGGGACTGAGCCCGGAACTGTGGGCAAGCGTCGCAAGCATCAGCGCTGAGTCCGCATGGAGCGTGATGCGCACCGGTGTGAAGGTGGTGGCGTCCACCGGCGACTCCCCGGTGCCGGGATTGCGGGCGTAGCGCGGATGGGCGCCTCCGCTGATCTGCCAGCGTATGCGGTGACCGACGGCGAAGCGGTGGGCGGTGGAACTCATCGGCACGGTGATGCGCGAGGGCGCCTGTTCGGCTGTCCGAAGCCGGCCCAGCCCGTCGCAGATGTTGACGGAGCGGCCTTGTGCGTCCACATCGCACAGGCGGGTGAAGACGTCGGCGTGGCCGGTGTCCGTGGAGATCCTCAACCGCGCGGAGACCGGGCCGAGGATGTCCACGGGCTCGGTCAGCGGGGGGCCGGTGAACGTCAGTACGTCGTCCCGAATCTCCAGAGTGCTGTTGTCGCGAGGACCGGCCGTACGGGAGAGCAGCGGGCCGCCAAGAGAGGGGGTGGGGTCGCCCGGGTCGTAGCGGAACGACGTCAGTGGTGCGGATTCCGTGGGAGCCTGCTGGGTGAGGTGCCCCTGCGCGGTGGGAAACCACGGGCTGACGGCCGTGGCCGGCGGCCAGTCGTCGATGTCCCGCCAATCGTCTTCGCCGCCGACGTGCACGCGCACCCTGGTGGGACGGAGGCAGGAGGGATCGGCGTACAGGTGCGCGCGCAGCCAGGCGAGGCTCTCGGCGAACACCTCGGGCCACCCCTGCTGCAGCGCGGACGTGTGGGTCCAGGGGCCGACGAGCAAGGCGGTCTCGCAGCCGGCCTCACGTAGTCGGCGGTACTGCTCGAAAGTCTGGTCGCCCAACGCATCGTGCCATCCGGTGATCAAACTGGTCGGCACATTCAGCCGCTCCGCCACCGCTGCCAACGACGCACCTTGCCAGTACGCGTCCTTGGCATCCGGGTGCGACATCACGTCGTCCAGCCAGGGCACATCGTCCCCGAGGGCGGACACGTACGCCCCGCGCAGCGGCTGCGCGGTGGTGACATCACGCAGGCGCCGCTGCAGACGCAGCGTCGCCCTCAGAAACGCTGCCATCCCCTGGTGCTGATACGTCATGCCGACGCCGACGGCGAGGGCGTTCTCCAGGCGGAGTGCACCCTGTGCGTGGAACAGGGCGTGAGGATCGTGCAGCCCCACCTGCACCACCATCGCCTTCAGCTCCGGCGGCGGGTCCACGGCGAGGGCCCACTGCACGTAGCCCAGGTAACTGGGGCCGACGGTCCCCAGTGTTCCGTTGAACCAGCTCTGCTCGCGCAGCCAGGACACCGTGGCCTGGCTGTCAGCGACCTCGTTGCGCCACAGATCGAACTCACCGCCGGAGCCACCAGTGCCGCGACAGCTCTGCAGCACCACGTGAAAGCCCTGTTCGGCGAAGAGCACGCCGTACATGGGAGACCACGGCAGGCCCCTGCCGTACGGCGAGCGCACCAAGAGGGTGGGGAAGTCGCCCTCGGCGCGCGGGAAGTAGTGGTCCGTGATCAGCGGGCTGCCGTCGGCGGCCGGCACCAGCAGCCCCGGCTCCCACCCGACATCGTGTCGTTTGGCCGGCAGGCCGCGCCAGGTCGCCCTCATTATCCGTGAGGCCAGTGGCGGCTTACCGGAAGGCGGTGCCCAGGTCGGCCTCGGCGCAGGACCGTGCGTGCGTGATGCCATCGTTCCCCTCCTCAATATCCGTACGATGTACGAGAATAGAGGATGCTTGGATGAGGCCCGCAAGGGCCGCCTCGATCAAGGGAGGGAGCGCGGACCATGCCCCGTGAAGGAGGGGCCGACCCCCCAGGCGTCGACCCTGAGCAGCTCTGGCTGAGCTCGGCCCGGCCCCGCAGGGGCCGCAAGCCCGCCTACAGCCGAGAGGCGATCACGGCGGCAGCTGTCGCCCTGGCGGATGCGGAGGGGCTCGAAGCAGTCACCATGCGGAAAGTCGCCGCACAGGTCGGAGCCGGCGCCATGTCGCTCTACAGCTACGCCCCCGACAAGGAGACGCTGCTGGAACTGATGGTCGACCACGTCAGCGGCGAACTGCCGACCACGAACACTCCCACCGGCGACTGGCGCGCCGACCTGAAGGCCATCGCTCACCTCCAGCGCGCCCACATGCTGCGACACCCCTGGCTGCCCGCCGCTCTGGCCGCCCGCCGCATCCCCGGCCCCAACACCCTGGCCTTCCTGGAACGCGTGCTCGCCATCCTGCGGCCCACCGGGCTGGACGGTGCGGCGAAGCTGGAGGTCTTCGCCCAACTCACCGCATTCGTGGCCGGGCATGTCGCCCATGAGATTGCGCGGACCGCCGCCTCGCAGTCCCCCGACCGAGCCGCAGCCGAAGCCCGCTACCTCGCGGCTGTCGCCGCGGACGGCTGTCACCCGGAACTCGCCGAAGCCCTCGCCGCCCCCGGACGCCCCCTCACGCCCGAAGCCACCTTCACCCGGTTCCTCAACCGCCTGATCGACGGCCTCGACACCGACTGATCCCACTCCGCCGCACCGTGCCCGTTCTCACAAATGGCCAAATGAGAAGCCGCCGCCACAACCCCGGACAGTGTCCGGTTTATCCGGCCTCCAGGTTCTCAATTGGGTTCTTGAAATGCTTTCTTGAAACCTCGTCCCACCGGTAGTTTTCGAGCATGACTGACGAGGAGTTCGACGCCCCGCCTCTATCGAGCGCCACCCGTGCCCGACCTGTGAGGTACCGGCCGGGTCGGCGTGCCGCACCGGCGCGGGGAAGACCGCGGCGAAGTACCACACCCGCCGCCTCCAGCTCGTGCCCCGCGTCGCCGAGGAACTCCACGTCCTCACCCCGCCCGACCGAGGCCCTGGCAAACGCTGGGTGCTTGGCCCCGAACCCGACGGGGTCGAGCCCACCAAGCCCGCACCGCTCGCGGCGGGGATCACAGCGGTCCGCATCGGCTACGCGCGCTGCTCGACGGCCACCCAAGAACTCCAGTCCCAGCTCGACGCGCTGGAGCCGGTCTGCTTCGAGGTGTTCCACGAGAAGGTCTCCACCCGTGTCAAGGTCTGGCCCGAGTACGAGAAGGCCGTCGCGATGGCCCGCCGCTTCAAACGGCTGCATCCAGAAGTCCAGGTCATCCTGACCGTCCACGAGTTCCGCCGTCTCGGCCGCGGCACCGATCTCCTCGTGACCGTCGAGGACCTGCGCAAGGCCAGCATCGCCCTGGAGTTCCTGAGCGGCCCCATCACCGGCCTGTACGACCCCGGCGACCGACACGGCCAGGGCCCCATCCTCTTCGGCGTCCTCGCCGCCCTCTCCGGCGCCGAACGCACCTACACCCGGGAGAAGACCCTGGAAGGCCAGGAATCCGCCCGCAAGCGCGGCCGGACCGGCGGACGGCCGCCCTCCCTCGACGCCGACCAGATCGAGTACGCCCTCACCCTGCGCGCCAAGGGCACCCCTATGAAGGAGATCCAGCAGAAGACCGTCATCACCCGGGGCAAGCACACGGGAAAGCACCCCAGCCTGCCCACCCTGTACCGCACCCTCGCCGAAGCCGCCGCACAGCGCACGGACACATGACCACGGCCGTGCGCTTGACCTGCTACGCGACCAAGATCAATCTCACCGATACTGGCTGTTCCGTTGGTCCCCACGGCCGGCGATGTCCCGCACATCGAGGAACGGCTCCGCGACCTCACCCGCCGGAAACGCCAGCTCCCCCCGCCGCAACTCCGCCACCAGCGGCCCCTCACTGAAGTTCTGCGAGAGAACCACGACGCCCGTACGACCGTCCACCGCGCCCCCGACGACTTCAACGCCTCCTCCGTCGCCAGCGCCTGCGTCTCACCCCGCGCCGACAGCAGCACCAGCCGCCGTACGCCGAGCCCGACCGCCTCCCGGGCGAGCGCCCCGACACCCTCGGCCGCCGCGGGGGAGCCGACGTCCGACGGGTACATCAGATACGCCGCGTCCGCGTCCCGCAGGGCCTCCGCCCAGGTCGTCGGGTTCTCCCAGTCGAAGCCTTGGGCCCGGGACGCGGCCCGCACCTCGAACCCCGCCGCCCCTACCGCCTGAGCCACCCGGCTGCCCGTACGACCCGAGGCCCCGGTCACCACCACTGTCTTCTTCGCCGTGTTGTCTGCCATGCCTCAAGTCAACGGCCGCACGCCCCAACACCCCATCGCTGAACGGCTCATTCCCATAAGCGGCCGTCTACGCTGGCCGCATGGACGCTCTCGCAGGCCTCTTGGAGGGCCCCCGCGCGCGGGGCGCCTTCATGATCCGAGCGTGTTTCGAACCCCCCTGGTGCGTACGCATCGAGGACCGCGCCCCCCTCACCGTCATGCTCATGATCCGCGGCGAGGCGTGGATCACGCCGGACGCGGGAGAGCGGGTACGGCTACGGGCCGGCGACCTCGCCATCGCCCGCGGCCCCGACCCGTACACCTGCGCCGACGACCCCGGCACGGAACCACAGGCGGTGATCCTGCCGGGCGCCGAGTGCCACTACCCGGACGGGCGTGCCCTGAACGGCTCCATGGACCTGGGCGTGCGGAGCTGGGGCGACCGGCTCGACGGGTCGGCCGTGATGCTGATCGGCACGTATCTGTGGCAGGGCGAGGTCAGCGGGCGACTGCTGGACGCGCTGCCACCGCTGCTCACCCTCACCTCCGACGTGTGGGACTGCCCGCTCACGCCGTTCCTCATGGAGGAGATCGTGCGCGACGAGCCCGGCCAGGAGGTCGTCCTCGACCGGCTGCTCGACCTGCTGGTCATCGCGGCACTGCGGGCGTGGTTCTCCAGGCCCGAGGCGGCGGCACCGGCGTGGTACCGGGCGATGGCGGACCCCGTCGTCGGGCGGGTGCTGCGGCTGGTCCAGGACGACCCGGCCCACCCCTGGACGGTGGCGTCGCTCGCGGCGAAGGCCGGGGTTTCCAGGGCCGCCCTTGCCCGGCGGTTCACGGAACTGGTGGGGGAGCCGCCGATGACGTATCTGACCGGGTGGCGGCTGGCGTTGGCCGCGGATCGTCTTCGGGACAGCGACGCGACGCTCGACGCGATCGCCCGGCAGGTGGGGTATGGGAGTGCGTTCGCGCTGTCCAGTGCCTTCAAGCGGGTGTACGGGGTGAGTCCGCAGGAGCATCGGGGGAGGGTGGCGTAGGAGCGCTGCCGGGTGCGGGTTGTCCGTGGTTGATCGCGCCCACGCGGCGCAGCCGCAGATCGATGCAGCCCCGCGCCCCTGGGTGGGTGCCGCGTAGCCTGGTTGTTATGTACGCGGAGTGGGCGTCCCGGCTCGACGGTGCCGTCGTCTGGACCAATACCCCGTCCGGGTCCAGCCCGGGGCGCGTCCTGCCCGACGGGTGCATGGATCTGCTGTGGCACGAAGGGCGGCTGCTCGTCGCCGGGCCCGACACGCGTGCGTACGTCACTGAAGGCGCGCCGACCGCGTGGGCGGGGGTTCGGTTCCCGCCCGGTACCGCGCCCGGGCTGCTCGGCGTTCCCGCCCGGGAGTTGCTCGACCGGCGGGTGGAACTCGCCGACCTCTGGCCGGTCGCCGAAGTACGGCGGCTCACCGCCCGTGTGAACGCGGCTGGCGATCCGGCCCGCGGACTCGAAGAAGTGGTGTTGGGACGGGCGGCCGACACCGAGCCGCCCGATCCGCTGCTGGGGCACGTCGTGGCGGCCCTCGACGTGGGGCGCCCGGTCGCCGCGACCGCCGACGAACTCGGGCTCGGCGCCCGTCAGTTGCACCGCAGATGCCTCGCCGCATTCGGATACGGCCCCAAGACCCTGGCCCGGGTGCTGCGCTTGCAGCGGGCGCTCGGCCTGGCCCGGGGCGGGGTGCCGTACGCGGAGACGGCGGTGCGCGCCGGCTTCGCCGACCAGGCCCATCTGGCGCGGGATGTCAGGGAGTTGGCCGGTGTGCCGCTGACCGAGCTACTCGGCCGCGGGTAGCGGCGCGAACAGGTCGACGCCGTTGCCGTCCGGGTCGAGCAGGCTCGCGTACCGCTGGCCCCACACCGCGTCCCACGGCTTCAGCTCGCCGTGGTGGCCGGCGTTCACCAGCTCCTCGTACACCGAATCCACCTCGGCGGGACTGTCGCACCGCAGGGCAAGGCCCGTGCGACCGCCGCCCGTCGGCGGCTGCCAGCTCGCGTGGAAGGACCGCACGACCTCCTCGGTGTCCAGCAACAGCCGCAGGCCACCGGGCAGTTGTGCCTCGACGTGCCCCTCCTGCTCGGCTCCCTCGGGGAACTCGAACCCCAGGCGGCGGTAGAAGGCGACGGAGGCGGCCATGTCGGAGACGATCAGGCCGATGGCATCGAATCGTGGAGTCATGCGGCCACCGTAGGCAGGGCGGGAGCGGTCGGTCTTGAAGGAATCGGACGTGTCCTCTTCCTCGACGACGACGCCGCCCACGGTCAGTCGAAGCTGACCGGCCCCAGCGGGGTGTCCACCGTGAAGGAGAGCCCCACCGGCCCCTCGGTGACGGTGAGTTCGGTGTCGAGGGCGGCGAGCAGGGCGCGGATCTCGCCCGGGTCGGGGGCGGTCGCGGACAGCGCCAGCAGGGGAGTGGCGGGCAGACCGGAGGCGGACGGGTGGACCGCGGTGCCCCAGTCGATGAGGAACGGCACCAGACCGGAGGGGTGTTGGGTCTCGCCGTCCGTCAGCCGCCACTCCAGCAGGGTGCCGTCCGGTCTGAGACGGCTCATCGGATGCACCATGCCCGGGTCGTACCCCCGGGCCCGGGCGGTCGTGACCGCCGCGTCCAGGTCCGGCGGACTGATCGCCCAGGTCACCGTGCGGGGCGCCGCCAGTGTGTCGACGTCGAAGGGGCGCGGCCCTCGCGGCTCGGGCTGTTCCGGGTCCGGGCCGATGATCTCCAGATAGCCCGTGCCGCCCAGCGACACCAGGTAATTGCGGGTGCCGAACCCGATGTGCGCCCCGCCCGGAGCGGGCGCCACACCGGTACGCCGGGTGAAGTCGGCGACCGTCGCCGCCAGATCGGGGGTTGCGAGGACGAGGTGGTCGAGTCGTGCGGGAATGGTGTTCATTGTGCAGCCGAGGCTACGCAGATCGGACTCTGGGAGGGAACACCCGAGCGGCGGCCTGTCGCCGCACACCGGGGGATCGGTTCATCGAGTGGCTGAGCGAGATCTCTTCGGCTCGATCAATTCAGCGGGACCTGAACCGCCCGCGGCATAGGGTCGCCGGCATGGCACCTCGGCTCCTCGTCTACACCCGCACCGCCGACTACCGGCACGACTCCATCCCGGCCGCCATCGCCGCCGTACGCACCCTCGGCGCCTTCGAGGTCGACGCGAGCGAGGACCCGACGGCGCTGGAGTCCCCCCTGGAGCGGTACGCCGCCCTCGTCTTCCTCTCCACCAGCGGCGAGATCCTCACCCCGACAGGCCGCGAACGCCTTGCCTCGTATGTCGAGTCGGGCGGCGGCTTCGTCGGCGTACACGCGGCGGCCTGCACCGAGTACGGCTGGCCGTACTACGGCGAACTACTGGGCGCCCGCTTCGACCGGCACCCCGAGTACCAACCCGGCAAGGCCGTCATCGAGGACCGCGAGCACCCGGCCACCCGGCACCTGCCCGCCGTATGGGACTTCACCGACGAGTGGTACGACTTCCGCACCAACCCGCGCGGCACGGTACGGGTGTTGGCCCGCGCCGACGAGTCGTCGTACGACGGCGGTGGCATGGGCGCCGACCACCCGCTGGTGTGGTGCCGCGAGCAGGGGGCGGGGCGCGTCTTCTACACGGCGCTCGGCCACGCCGCCGAGGCGTACGAGGATCCCGACTTCCGGGCGCATCTGCTGGGCGGGATCAGGTGGGCGGCCCGGCTGGACGGTCCCGACCTCGGTCAGAGGTCACAGAAAACCCTTTAGGCTTCTGCCGTCGCACGAATGATCGGATCGGCGCGACAGGGGATCAGGGGAGCAGGGGGACAGGTGAACAACGCGGCTGACGTGTTCCAGCCACTTCAGGTGGACGATCCGCCCGTGGTGGCCGGTTACCGTCTCGCCGCCCGGCTCGGGGCGGGTGGCATGGGTCGGGTCTATCTGTCGCACACGGCGGGGGGCCGACCGGTGGCGATCAAGGTGGTACGCCCGGAGCTGGCCGACGACCCGGATTTCCGGCGGCGCTTCGGCCGGGAGATCAAGGCGGCCCGCCGGGTCCGGGGCGCCTACACCGCCGAGCTCATCGACGCCGACGCGGACGCCCGTCCGCCCTGGCTGGCCACGCTCTACATCCCCGGCCCCTCCCTGGCGGAAGCCGTCCACCGACGCGGCCCGCTGCCGGTACCGGCGGTGCTGTGGCTGATGGCGGGCGTGGCCGAGGCGCTCCAGGCCATCCACGGCGAGGGAATCGTCCACCGGGACCTGAAGCCCTCCAACGTGCTCCTGGCCGCCGACGGCCCCCGTGTCATCGACTTCGGGATCTCCCTGGCGGCCGACACCACGGCCTACACGGCCACCGGCGCCGCCGTCGGCACACCCCAGTTCATGGCCCCCGAGCAGGCGGTCGCGGGCGACATCACACCGGCGACCGATGTCTTCGCGCTGGGCCAGACGGCGGCGTTCGCGGCCCTGGGCTCGCCGCTGTACGGGGACGGCCCCTCGGCGACCATCCTCTATCGGATCGTCCACTCCGACCCCGACCTTTCCCGCCTTCCCGAGCCGCTCCGACCGCTGCTCACGCGGTGCCTCGCCAAAGACCCTCAGGAGCGGGCCACGCTCGCCGAGGTCGTCGAGTGGTGTCGGCAGCGGCTCGGCCGGGACGCGGACGCGGGTGGCGGACCGGCGGTGTGGCAGGAGATCACGGGGCCCGAAGTGACCGTCCCGGCCCCGGTCCCCGACCCGACGCCGGTGCACACGATGCCGCTGATTGCCGAGGCGCGGGCGACGGTACCGGCGGTGCCGGAGCAGCGCCGGGGCCGTCGACGTCGTACGGCGCTGATCGCGGGCGGGGTTGTGGCCGCGGGCGCGCTGCTGGTGACGGGGCTGGTGTGGAAGGTCGGGGGAGGGGCGGACGGGGCCGAGGGGCGGGGTCCGACTACGTCTTCCTCGACGCCGGATGCGACGGTGTCGGGGCGGGCGGCGGGGGCGTCGGCGTCGGCTGGGGCGGGTACGGAAGCCGAGGATGCGGCGGAAGAGGCGTCGAGTTCCTCCTCAGCCTCGACGTCCGCCGGGCAGCCTCGCGCGATATCGGCGGACGTGCCCCAGATGCTGAACGAGAAGAACTCCCTGTACCTCCACGACGGCAAACGCCCGGCGACCCGTGAGGACCGCAAGGGTGACGTCCGCTTCACCTGCGAAGACGTCGGTTGTACGCTGGCGAGCGACGACAGCTTGATCGTCCAGTCCATCGCCGAGGAACCGGGTGCCACCTTGGGGGACTGCCGTTGGCTCCTCGGTGGGGCCGAGGACGAGGGCGGCAAGATCTACCACGACTTCCCGCTGGCCGCCGCCTCCGCCGGCAGCGAGTTCTGCGTCAAGCATCCCTCCGGAGACATCGCCTTGCTCGTGGTCCAGGTGAAGAACACCGCGCTGTGGGACACACCCGGAATGAGCTCCCTGATGGCGGACGTGACGGTCTGGCGGGCGACCTAGGCCCCCGTAAGGACCCCGCCGACCCGCCCTACCCCCGCGGCCGCCCCGTACTCGCCCGCTCCACCAACCGCGTCGACAACTCCGTCCGCGTCCCCTCCGGCCGCTTCCCCTCCATCATCCGCACCAGCAGCCGTGTCGCCGTCGCCGCCATTTCCGACAGCGGCTGGCGGACGGTGGTGAGGGCAGGGCTGGCCCAGCGGGCCTCCGGGAGGTCGTCGAAGCCGACGACGCTGATGTCGTCCGGGATGCTCAACCCCCGTTCCGCCAGGGCCTCGTAGACGCCGAGCGCCATCCGGTCGGAGCAGACGAAGACGGCGGTGGGCGGCTCGGGAAGGTCGAGGAGTTCCCGCATGCGTTCGCGGGCGACGGACTCGTCGAACCCGGCGTGGCGTACGTACTCCGGCCGCTGCCGCACCCCCGCCGACGCGAGCGCCGAACGGTAGCCCGCCACCCGGGCGGTGCTGCACATCTTGCGCCGGTTCCCGGCGATCACCGCGATCCGCTCATGGCCCAGCGCCAGCAGATGCTCGGTCGCGGCCATCCCGCCCTGCCAGTTCGCCGCGCCCACCGACACCACGCCCGTCGGCGGTTCCACCACGGGGTCGATCATCACGAACGGGATGCGGTGCTGCTCCAGCCACGCGTACTGGGAGGGCGTCAGCTCGGCCAGGTTGAACAACACCCCTGACGAACCACGGGCGATGAGCTTGTCCAGCCAGCCCCGCTCCGGCCGGCCGCACCGCTGGCGGGTCAGCCCTGCCGACACCACCACCTCCAGGCCCGCGTCGTGAGCGGCCTCCTCCACACCGTGCAGCACCGCCCCCGACCAGGAGCTGTTGAGCGAGTGCACGACGAGGTCGACCAGCGCCGGCGGCTTCGCCGCGTCGAAGCGGGGTCTGCGGACATAGCCCAGCCGGTCCAGTGCCTCGGTGACGCGGCGGCGGGTCTCGGGTGCGACGTCCTCCCGGCCGTTGACGACTTTGGAGGCGGTGGGCACGGACACCCCCGCCTCCCGGGCCACGACTGCCAGCGTCGGCCCGGCCGCCACACTCGCACTCCCCGTACGGACCATCGGGAACCACCTCTCCGGCCCGCCCGAGGGCCATGGAAAGTTATCGACCAAGGCGGATAGTAAGCGCTTCCTACCCTAGGTTCGCCGGGGAAAGTCGGAAAGGGGCCGAGAGCTACCGGCAGGTCAGGCGAAATCCCGTGAAATCGGCGGTGAACGCCGCGTCGACGAGGTCCACGGCGTGGATGCCGGCCATCGCTCCGGTGAAACGGAGCCTGGAACCGTGGTCGTCGGAGAGCTTGCTGAAGTCGAGCGGCCCGCCGACCGGTGTACGCACGCCGCCCCGGACATACCAGAACCGCGCTTCCGCGCCTTCGACCGTCACCCCGAGAGTGAGCGGCGCGCCCGCGTCCACATCGACGGCGGCCACCTGTCGGGTCCCGGATTCCTCCCGTTCGACGAGGCTGAGCACGGTACGGCCACCGCCCCTCCACTGCTGCCCGTGCTGTCCCTCGCCCTCCGGCTCCGCCCACGTCAGGTCCAGGCTCAGATAGGCCTCGGTGTTGTACCAGAGCACGAGACCGGCGGCCTGCGTGAACGTGCCCGGCCGCGCCTCGACGGTGACCTCGGCCTCCGCGCGGTGCTCGGTGACGCGTTGGGCGAGCAGGCTGTGCGCCCAACAGGACTCCGGGCCGTGCCGACCGCGCAGGCGGATCCAGCCGGGGCGGGTCGCGGCGTCGGCCCAGGACGGGTCGGCGTAGGCGCGCAGGGTGCTCCAGGGCCAGGCGAGGCGGGAGCCGGGGGTGGGGGCGGAGCCGGGGTCGCAGTCCGGGTCGGAGTCGGGGTCCGAGTCGGGGGCTGTGGCCGTGGGGTGCGAGGTCGGTGTATGCAATGGACGGTCGACCGTGGGCGCCGGACCGTCGCCGGTATACGACGGCGCGCCGACTGTATGCGCCGGGTCGGACCTATCCGGCGAGAGGTCGACTGTATGCAGTCGTACGTCGACTTCCACCGCTGGATGGTGCCCACCGTCCCGCAGCCTCGGCCACCCCTCCCCGTCCCACACCACCGCCTGGATCGCGGTCTCCCGCCCGAGCGGGCACCGTCGGCCGTCGACGGTATGCAACGGCCTGGCGGCGAGATGGCTCAACACCCAGTCGCCGCCCGGCGTCTGGACCAGCTCCCCGTGCCCCGCCTTCTGCAACGGCACCGTCGGGTCGTCCCGGGTCGTCAGCAGCGGCCGCTCGTCGACCTCGTACGGGCCGGTCAGCGCACGGCTGCGCGCGACGAGCACCCCGTGTTCGAAACCGGTGCCGCCCTCCGCCAGCACCAGGTAGTACCAGCCCTCCCGCCGCAGCAGCTTCGGCCCCTCGACGAGCCGTCCGTGCTGGAGCAGCAGGTGGGTGTCGCCGACGGGGGTCAGGGTCTCGCGGTCCAGCTCGGTCGCCACGATGCCGGCGAAGCGCTGTCCGCCGGGGCGGCAGTCGTTCTGGAGGTTGAGGAGCCACAGCCGGCCGTCCTCGGCGTGGTACAGCGCCGGGTCGAAGCCGTGGCTCGCGACGCGGCGCGGGGCCGCCCACTCGCCGGCCGGGCCCGTCGCCGTACTGACGTAGGTGTCCACGTCGAAGTAGGGCGTGCCGACCGAGCGGACGATCGAGTACACGACCCAGAACCGTTCGCCGTCCCAGCTCAGCGACGGTGCCCAGACGCCGCCCGAGTCGGGGACGCCGGCCAGCGAGTCGCCGGGGACGGCGCCGCGGACGTGGCCCGCGTACTCCCAGTGGGCGAGGTCGCGGGAGCGGTGGATCGGGATGGTGGGGAACCACTCGAAGGAACTGGTCGCCACGTGGTACCAGTCGCCGACCCGGACCAGTGAGGGGTCGGGGGCGAAGCCGCGGAGGACCGGGTTGTGCAGCAAGGTCACGTCAAAGCTCCTGGTGCGACGGTCACTTGAGGGCCCCCATGGTCACGCCCGTCCGCCAGTAGCGGCGCATCGCGACCATCATGATCGCCATCGGGATGATGGACAGCAGGGCGCCGGTCAGCACCAGGCTGGTGAGGTCGACGCCGGACTCCGCGCGCTTGCCGGACCAGTTGTACAGGCCCAGGTTCAGGGTCCAGTTCTCCTGGCCGCGCAGCACGGTGAGGGGGAGGAAGAAGGCGTTCCAGGTGTTCACGAAGGCGAGCAGGAAGACCGTCGCGCCGCCCGTCGTCATCATCCGCAGCACGATGCTGAAGAAGATCCGCAGCTCGCCGGCGCCGTCGATACGAGCGGCCTCCAGAAGCTCGTACGGAATGGTGGCTTCTGTATACACCTTGGCGAGGTACACGCTGAACGGGTTGATCAGGCAGGGGATCAGCATCGCCCAGGGCGTGTCGACCAGGCCGATCTCCGAGAACAGCAGATACAGCGGCAGGGTCAGCAGGGCGAGCGGGATCAGGAACGAGCCGACCACGCTCGCGAACACCAGGTTGCGGCCCGGGAAGTCGAAGCGGGCCAGGCCGTAGCCCGTCGCGAGGGCGATCAGTGTGCCGCCGAGGGAGCCGACACCGGCGTACAGGAACGAGTTGAACGTCCAGCGCAGGAAGATGCCGTCGTCGTAGGTGAACACCTGGTGCAGGTTGTCCCACAGGTGCCAGCCGGAGAACCACAGACCGTTGGACTGGTACAGGCCCGTGCGGTCCTTGGTGGCGGCGACGATCAGCCACCACACCGGGAACAGGCTGTAGACGCTCGCCAGGGTCAGGCCGACGAGCAGGAACCGCTGGCCGCCGCGCGAACGGGCCGCCGGGTCGGGGCGGTTGAGACGGCGGACGGTGCGGGTGCCCGCGCGCTCTTCGGTGAGGGTCATCAGTCGGCCTCCCTCGAAGTGAGCCGGTAGAAGAGGAAGGAGGCGACACCGAGGATCAGTGCGAGCAGAACCGAGAGGGTCGCGGCGTAGTGGTAGTTCCCGGCGTTGAACGCCTGGTTGTAGATGATCATGATCGGAGTGAAGCTGTCGTCGACCGTCTCCGGGGTGATGTTCCGGAACAGCGCCGGTTCGTTGAAGATCTGCAGCATCTGGATGATCGAGAGCATGCCGGTCAGCACCAACGCCCCCCGCACGAACGGGATCTTGATATTGAGCGCGATCCGCCACTCGGAGGCGCCGTCGAGACGCGCTGCCTCGAACAGCTCACGCGGCACGCCTTGCAGCGCCGCGTAGATGATCACCATGTTGTAGCCGATGCCGTGCCAGGTCAGCAGGTTGCCGATGGACGGCCACACCATCGACGGCGAGAAGAAGTTCCAGTGGAAGCCGAAGAAGTCGCCGAGCGGGGTGAGCGGGCCGACATCCGGGCTGTACACGTTGATCCACACGATCGCCGCGACCACCCCGGGGATCATGTACGGCACCAGCAGCATGATCCGGAACTTGCCGGCCATCTTGGCCGTCACCGCGTCCAGGAGCAGTGCCAGCGCCAGGCTGATCAGCAGCATCACCGGGATCTGCACCAGGGCGAAGACCACCACCCGCAGTACGGAGCCCATGAACTTCGAGTCCGTCAGGCCCTGTTGGTAGTTGTCGAAGCCGGAGAACTCGTCGGTGGTGCCGCCCAGGCCCAGACCGGAGGACTGCGAGCGGTACATCGACTGGTAGACGGCGTAGCCGATCGGCAGCAGATACAGGAACACGAAGCCGAGCTGGAAGGGCACCGTGAAGGCGGCACCCTTCCAGCGCAGTGAGCGAATCATCGGGGTGTGCCTCAGCCCTTGACGTTGATGCCGCGCGACTTCAGGTCCTTGACCGTCCACTCCTGCATGTGGGCGAGGAGGTCGGTGACCGTCTGCTTCTTGCTGACGACCTTGCCCCACTGGCTCTGCAACTCGGTGAACATCGCGGTCCAGTTGGGGCCGAAGGTCCAGTCGGTGGTGACGGTGCCGAGGCTGTCCTTCACGATCTGCTGCGCCGGCTCGTAGTTCTTGCCGAGCAGCTTCTCGGAGATCGCCTCGGGCACGTAGGAGTCACTGTCGGCCAGCGCCGGCATCACCCCGCTGCCGGTCTCCGGGCTGGCCATGGTCTTGACCGCGCCGGTGTCGGTGGACATCCACAGCGCCGCCTCGGCGGCCTGCTCCTGGTGCTCGCACTGCTCGGACACCAGCGTCAGGTTGCCGCTCTGGTTGGTGCCCGCCGGGGTCTTGGCCGCCTCCCCGGCGAACGTCGGCCACGGGGACAGTGCCCAGTCGCCGAAGGACTTGGTGAAGTTCTGCACCATGCCGGACATCTGCCAGGTGGAGATCTGCCGGGTCGCGGTGTCACCGTTGTCGAAGCTGCGTTGCACGGCCGCGTAGTCGGCGAAGGACAGCTTGGCGTTGAGGTCGTTGTCGATGATCTCCTGGATCACCTTCGCGGCCTTCAGGCTGCCCTCGTCCTGGAAGTCCACCTTCCAGGCGTTGCCGTCGATGGCGTACCAGTGGGCGCCCGCCTGCATGGCGAGCACCTCCAGGGTGCTGGGGTCCTCACCGGCGTAGTTGGTGATCTTGATGTCGTGCTTCTTGAGGACCTTGCCCGCGGCGATGAAGTCGTCCCAGGTCGCCGGGGCCTTCAGTCCGTACTTCTTGAAGATGTCGGTACGGTAGATCGTGAACGCGGGCGCCGAGGCCGTGGGCACGCCGTAGGTCTTGCCCTGCACCTGACCGGTCGCCCAGGAACCGGAGTTGAACTTGCTCTTGCTCGGTTCCACGTACTTCGAGATGTCGGCCAGCGCGCCCTGCGCGACCCAACTGGTCACGTACTCGCCGGTGTTCTGCAGCAGACAGGGAGCGTTCTCGGCCTTGACGGCGTTGCTCAGCTGCTTCTGCATGGTCAGCTGGTCGGTGATCTTCGTGTACTTCAGCTGGACGTCCTTGTGAGAGGCGTTGAACGCCTTCACGACGGCCTCCTGGCCGTTGGCCCAGCCCCAGAAGTCGAGGGTGACCGGGCCGGAGGAGTCGGTGTCGTCTCCGGAGTCCGACCCGCCACAGGCGGCGAGCAGGCCTGTCAGCGCGATACCCGCGACAGCGGTTTGGGCGAACCTTCTCCGGCGGCTGGTGAAGTTCATCTGACCGTGTTCCTTCGGAAGTTGGGCGTCTCGGAACGAGGACGGCGGCTCGGGGGGCGCAGGCCGGGAACGGCGGCCGGAATCCGCGGCTCGCGGTTGAGGGGGGTCGGCCAAGCGGAAGATGTAGTAAGCGGTTGCTGGGACGGTAGGACGACGGATCAGTCCATAGCAAGAGGTGCGCGGAAATTTGTTACGCCGGATTGTCCGTCGCGTGATGTCGGAGTGTCCTGCGGATGGCGGTCGATCTTCAGCTGTATGTGCAGGTCGGAGGCTGCGGACAGCGGCCTGTGCAAGGGCCGGGCAGCCAAGGGCCCGGCCCCGGGAGATCGCGAAAAAACCTTTGGAAAACGCTTACGAAACGATCGCTTTCACAGCGCTTCCAGACCGCCCGCTCGCGCGGATCACACGCGAGGGGCGGGGGGTCGGACGGAGTTGCGTACGACGACATGGGTGCCCAGCACGAGGTGGTCGCCGTCGCCCTTACGACGGCCCGGTCCCCCCTCGCGCCGGTCGGCGACCGCGCGCAGCGCGACCCGGCCCATCTCCTCGTACGGCACATGCACGGTGGTCAGCTGGGGCGTGAGCTGGGACGCGAGGGGAATGTCGTCGTACCCGACGATCGACACGTCCTCCGGCACCCGCAGCCCCGCCGCACGCAGCGCCTGCATGGCACCCGCGGCGACCACATCGGTCCCGGCCAGCACCGCGGTGAAGTCGAGCCCGTCGCGCAGGCTCTCCTGGACGGCGTCGTAGCCGTGCTCGTAGTCGTAGAAGCCGTGCCGCACCATGCTGGGCTCGAAGGGCACGCCGTACGCCTCGAAGGCCCGCCGGGCCCCCTTCAACCGGCCCTGTGCAGTGGTGAGTTCGGCATGTCCCGGCAGCACCAGGACCTTGCGGTGCCCGGCGGACAGCAGATGGCTGGCCATCGCGTACGCGCCGCCCTCGTTGTCGTAGTCGACCGTCGTCGCCGGTACGTCGCCCTCCAGCGGCGGCCTGCCCACCAGTACGAGTCGGGAGCCGGCCGCGTCCAGGGAGCGGGCGAACCGGGCCATGCGCAGCTGGTACTCGTCGTAGTCGTAGGCGCCGCCGAGCAGCACCACGGCGGCGACGCCCTGCTGGCGCATCATGTTGACCAGCGCGAGCTCACGCTCGGGGTCGTCACCCGTCGTACCGACCAGCGAGAGCCAGCCCCGCAGTGTGGCGGCCCCCTCGACACCCCTCGCGACATGGGCGAACGCGGCGCCGGTGATGTCGTTGATGAGAATCGCCACCGTGGGTGTGCCGCCGCCGGCCAGGGAGCGGGCGTGGGCGTTGGTGACGTAGTCCAGGTCCCCGACCACCTTCATCACCCGGCGGCGCAGTTCCTCCGAGACCGGGTAGTTGCCCGACAGGACGCGGGAGACGCTGGCGACGGAGACGCCCGCCTGCTCCGCGACGTCCCGGATGGTGGCCCGTCCGGCGTCGCCCGAAGCCTTGCGCTGACTCACCCTGGGGGCTCCTTCACCGTCGTGATCGCCCCACCGGGGGCCGGGAGGACACCGGCCGGGGGCCCGGCCCGGAGCCGGTGCGGAAAACCGTATCCCATTGTTTCCGACGGCAGTGAGGTGCCGGTTCCCTCAGGCGACACGGGTCAGATCCGCATGCCGCACCTCATGGACCAGGGCACCGCCGGACGCCACCCGCTCCAGTTCCTCCACCACGATCCGTCCGAGTCTCTCCAGCTCGTTCCCGAGCGACCCGGCGATATGAGGTGTGAGGAACACGTTCGGCAGCCGGTACAACGGCGACCCCGCCGGCAGCGGCTCGGGCTCGGTGACATCGAGTACCGCATACAGTCGACCGGCGACGAGCTCGTCGGTCAGTGCGTCGGGGTCGACGAGCGCCCCCCGGGACGTGTTGATGAGGACGCCGCCGTCCCGGATGAGCGCGAGTCGTCCGGCGTCGAGCATGCGGTAGGTCTCGGGGATGTCCGGGGCGTGCAGGCTGACGATGTCGCACTGGCTCAACAGGTTGTCCAGCGAGACGAGTTGGGCGCCGAGCGCGGTGGCCTCGGCGGGACTCACATAGGGGTCGTGGAGCAGGACCGTGAAGTCGAAGGGACGCAGCAGTTCCAGCAGGCGGCGCCCCACCCGCGAGGCTCCGATGACGCCGATGCGGCGGCCGACGTTGCCGATGTGCGCGGTCTCGGCGGGGGGCGGGTAGGCGTGGGTGGTGCGGAACCGTTCGCGCTGGGTGAAGGCGTCCTTTCCGGCGAGCAGGATCATCGCGAGGGTGTACTCCGCGACCGGCAGCGCGTTTCCGGTGACCGCGCTGGACACGCTGATGCCGCGTTCCCACAGTTCCTCGCCGACGAGTGAGCGGACGGAGCCCGCCGCGTGCAGCACGGTGCGCAGCCGGGGTGCGGCCGTGAGGACGTCCGCGTCGAGGCTCGGGCAGCCCCAGCCGGTGATGAGGACCTCGGCCGTGGCGAGGACCTCGGCCGCCTCGGGATCGGTGAAGTCCCCCAGCACCAGGCCGGGATCGAGGTCGGCCGCCTGCCGCAACCGGGCCATGAGCGCCGGGGGAAACAGCAGGGGGAGGTGCACCGGGTCCATCGCGAACACGGCCCGCGGCAGCTGGCAGCTGGGCATGAGACTCCTGAGACGCTGAGTAGAAACATTTTCAGAAAGCGCCTTCTACCGTAGATCTGCCGGGAATGGCGGGTCAATCGGTCTGGCGGATCAGGGAGGTGCTGATTTCTCCTCGCTCGTTTCCGCCACGTATGGCCACGTCAAGGCGGGATGGAGGGCCGGGGCCGGGAGTTGGGGCCGGGGGAGGGTCGTGGGTGCCGTGTCGTGGCCGAGGGTCTTGATCCCACTCTGTCGGGAAATCGGTTACCACGTTTTCTCGCCGAGCAGCCTCGGTGGCCTCAGCGATTCGACTGGCGGCCGTCCCGCCGCGCAGTGCCGATGGCCCGCGTCACCGGGCCACGCCTCACGGGCTGACAACCGGTTTCTGGACAAGCCGCCAAGAGCACCTGCTGTTCACTGCTTGCCGTCGGCGATCGAGCCGCGTGCCGGGCCTCTGTGAATGATCGCCGAGATCGTGCGCAGGGCGCTCCCGACCGGTGCGCGCGTGCGGACGGGGGTGGTCGACATCGCCGTACAAGATGGCTTTGAGCTGCGCCTTCATCGACCGGTGCGGCCTTGTCTGCCGTCCGGCGCGTGTCGTCGGGGTTACGCAGACTTTTCGAAAACTCGTCAAGGCTCTTGACGCGGTTTCCGGACAGGAAGAAGCTCTGCCCACTGCCCAACAACCGGTTGCTACGCAATCGAGCCAACTAGGTGAAGCGGGAGGTGGTGCGTTCATGCACCCTCATGTCGGTGCTCCGATGGGCCGCCGCCGGTTCCTCGCCCTGTCGGCGGGAGGTGCCGCGGCCGGCGCCGCGGCGCTGAGCGGCTGCGCGATGCGGGTGTCCACCGGGGTCAGCGGCTCGGGTGAGACCGTCACCGTGATGGTCAACTCGGGAGACATCCTTCCGGAGCAGGTGCGGCAGGCGAAGAAGGCCCTCGGAATCAAGATCGTCCTGGTGAAGTACGACATCACCAAGCTGATCGCGATGCTCACCAGCGGCAGCCCGCCCGACCTGGTGCGTGGCGTCGGCGCCGTGGACGCGCCGTTCTTCGCGGCACGGGACGTGGCCGAGGAACTGGACCCCTACTTCGCGCGGAGCGGCGTCCTCAAGCTGGACGACCTGGACCCCGTCAACGACCTGTGGCGGTACGACGGCCGCACCCAGGGCAAGGGCCCGCGCTACGGCATGGCCAAGGACTTCTCCCAGGACTCCATGTACTGGTACAACACCGCGGCCTTCGACAAGGCCGGTGTCGATCACCCGTCGGAGACCGAGCCGGTCACCTACGAGGAGTGGCAGGACACCGCCAAGCGTCTCGTGCAGCGCAAGAAGGGTCAGACCACCGTCTTCGGCGGCAGCTACGCCGGCCTCACCCGGGCCACGCTCCTGACGACCATGACCGCGTCCGCCGGAGGCAGCCTCTTCAACGACGACTTCTCCCGGGTCGACTTCACCACCCCCGAGGCCCGCAAAGCCCTGACCTGGTACATCGACTACTGCCGGACCAAGGTGGGGCCGAGTCTCATCCAGCCCGACCCCAACGGCTGGGACGGCCCCACCTACCAGGCCGGGCGGCTGGCCATGTCGAACGCCGGCTACTGGATGGGCGGCATGATCTACCCGGACAAGAAGCTGGCGAAGGTGTCCAGGCTGGCGCCCGCCCCGACGTTCGCGGACGGTCCCCGGATCAGCGCCTGCCAGGGCGGCACCGGACTGTGGATGCCACGCGGCGCGAAGAACAAGGACGCCGCCTGGCGGGTCTTCGAGTGGTTCTTCGGCGAGGAGCCGGCCAGGGCACGCGCCGCCGGCGGCTGGGGCATCCCCACGCTCAAGTCGCTGCGCCCCCTGATGCCCGGTCAGGAGGACTACGAGAAACGGGTGTTGAGGGTCCAGGAAAGCGAACTGGAGCATTTCTCGGTGGTCTCCTTCACCCCGTACACCAGGGCGGACGCAGTCGACGCCCTCTTCAACCAGATAGCCCCCGCCGCGATGAACGGCCAGATCTCCGTCGACACCCTCGCCGGACGTCTGAACTCGGCCATCAATGACCAGCTGAAGCGCGGTAAGGAGCAGGTGGGATGACGGTCGATCAGATCTCCGCCGTCGCGGACCGGCCCGACGCCGCCGCGAGCACCGGACGTGCGAGTGCCGCCGGGCGGCCACGGGTCACCATGACCGCGCGCAGACACCGGGCGTTCTACCTGTTCACCTCGCCCTGGATCATCGGGTTCCTGCTGCTGACCATCGTGCCGATGGCGTACGCGCTGTGGCTCAGCTTCACCACCTTCGACGGCATCTCGCCCCACTGGAAGTACGTCGGACTCGGCAACTACCGCGAGTTGCTGAACGACCCGGTCACCTGGGACTCCCTGGGTCGCGCGGGCCTGTTCGCGGTGACCTCGGTTCCGCTGTCGATCATCGCGGGACTCGGCCTCGCCGTACTGGTCAACCGGCCGCTCAAGGCGCGCGGACTGTTCCGCACCCTGCTCTATCTGCCCGCCGTGGTGCCGCCGGTGGGCGCGGGCCTGGCCTTCAAGTTCCTCTTCGACCAGAACTCCGGTGCCACCAACGGCGTTCTGACCTTCTTCGGCATCGACGCCCTGGCCTGGCTCGCCGACCCGTACGCCCGCTACGTCCTGCTGATGACCGTGCTCTGGGGCGCCGGCAACGTCATGATCATCTCGCTGGCCGGTCTCCAGGACGTCCCCCGGGAACTCCACGAAGCGGCCCGGATCGACGGGGCGAGCGCCTGGCGCACCTTCCGCAGCATCACCGTGCCGCTGCTGTCGCCCGTGCTGCTCTTCCAGACGGTCACCGGGATGATCGCCTCGGTGCAGACCATCATGCCGCTGCTGCTGGCGCCGCTCGGTGACACGAGCGGTATCACCACGGTCCCGCAGTCCAACTACCTCTACATGATGCATGTGTTCGCGCAGTACTTCGCGCTCGGCCGCTACGGCTACGCCTCCGCACTGCTGTGGGTGCTCTTCGTCCTGATCCTCGTCGTGACCGGACTCATCTTCAAGTTCACGTCCGGCGCCGTGTTCTACACCGTCGACCCGGAGGCGAAGAAGTGACCGCGACCAGTCTGCCGCCCAAGTCACCCATGGCCGGTGCGCGCGTACGCGTGCGCGCCAGACGCCTCGCCCTCTACACCGTGCTCGTCTCCGTCACCGGAGTGTTCCTCGGCCCGTTCAGCTGGCTGATCCTCTCCGGCCTGAAGACGCAAGGGGAGTTGGCCGCCTCACCCGTGCACTGGCTGCCCGACGCCTTCCAGTGGCACAACTTCGCCGACGCCTTCCAGCAGATCGACTTCCTCGGCTACGCCCGCAACTCTTTGATCATCGCCTTCCTCTACGCCACGCTCGTCACCCTCAGCTCGGCCTGGGTCGGCTTCGGCTTCGCCCGGCTCGACGCGCCCGGCAAGAAGGTGCTGTTCGGTGTGCTGCTCGGCTCGATGATGCTGCCGCAGATGGTCACCCTGCTGCCCACCTACCTGATCTTCGCCAAGCTCGGCATGGTCGACACCTACTGGCCGTGGGTGCTGTGGGGCCTGTCCGCGGCGCCGTATCTGGTCTTCCTCTTCCGGCAGTTCTTCGCGGGCATGCCCCGTGAACTGGAGGAGGCCGCGATCGTCGACGGCTGCGGCTACACCTCGATCTTCTGGCGGATCTTCCTGCCGCAGTCCTGGCCCGTGCTGTCCGCGAGCTTCATCATCGCCTTCACCTGGACCTGGGGCGACTACATCGCCCCGCAGCTGCTGCTGTCCACCGACCGCACCACGCTCGCCGTCGCCGTGATGACCGCCTACGTCAACGAGGGCGGCACGCCCGTGCCCGAACTGCAGGCCGCGGCCTCGGTGATGTACGTCGTCCCGATCCTGCTGATCTTCCTCATCGCCCAGCGCGGATTCGTCGCCGGGATGTCCACCAGCGGCCTCAAGTGACCTTCCGTATCTCTCATCTCCCCTCTTGTTGAAGGAACTTCTCCATGAGCGACGCCCAGAGCACCGGCCTGTCCCGGCGCACCCTCCTCCAGGCAGCCGGTGCCACCGCCGCCGCGTACTCGCTGATCGGCGCCACGGCCGGCACCGCGAGAGCGGACGACACCGCCGCTTCCGCCGACAAGCTGGTGGTGTTCCCGATCCCGAGCGGGGTGCCGACCAACTCGAGCTTCTCCGTCAAGGCCCGTACGGCGGGCGGCAACTGGCAGACGGTGCCCGTCTACCGTGCCAGGGCGAAGCAGATCGACGCGAACACGGGAAGCGGCCCGGTCTTCAACTCCTCCGTCGCTACCTTCGACTTCACCGGCACCGTCGAGGTCGCCGTCACCTCGGCCAAGGGCGCCATCGGATCCGCGAAGATCCGGCCCCTGTCGTACGGCACCCGGTTCACGGTGGACGGCGACACGGTGAGCTTCACCCTCACCGAGCCGCGCAACCTCTCCATCGAGATCGACGGCGAGATCTTCAACAACCTCCAGCTGCACGCCAACCCGATCGAGACCCACGTCCCCGACCCTGACGACCCCGACGTCATCTACTTCGGCCCCGGCCTGCACAAGACCACCGACAACGTGGTCAAGGTGCCTAGCGGCAAGACGCTCTACCTGGCCGGCGGCGCCGTGCTGACCTCCCGGGTGGAGTTCGTCAACGTCGAGAACGCCCGCCTGATCGGCCGCGGTGTGCTGTACAACTCGCCGAGCGGCGTCCTGCTCCAGTACGCCAAGAACATCGAGATCGACGGCATCCTGGTGCTCAACCCGAGCAGTGGCTACTCGGTCACCGTCGGCCAGTCCAAGCAGGTCACCATCCGCAACCTGCACTCCTACAGCCACGGCCAGTGGGGCGACGGCATCGACGTCTTCTCCAGCGAGGACGTCCTCATCGAGGGCGTCTGGATGCGCAACTCCGACGACTGCATCGCCATCTACGCCCACCGCTGGGACTACTACGGCGACTGCCGCAACATCACCGTCCGCAACTCCACCCTCTGGGCGGACGTCGCGCACCCGATCAACGTCGGCACGCACGGCAACACCGACAAGCCGGAGACGATCGAGAACCTCGTCTTCAGCAACATCGACATCCTCGACCACCGCGAACCGCAGATGGACTACCAGGGCTGCATCGCACTCAACCCGGGTGACAGCAACCTGCTCAGCAACGTCCGCGCCCAGGACATCCGGGTGGAGGACTTCCGCTGGGGCCAGCTGATCAACATGCGCGTCATGTACAACAAGTCGTACAACACGTCCGTCGGCCGGGGCATCGACGGCGTGTTCATCCGCAACATGACCTACACCGGCACGCACGCCAACCCGTCGATCATGGTCGGCTACGACGCGGACCACGCCATCAAGAACGTGACGTTCCAGAACCTCGTCATCAACGGCAAGATGATCGGCAACGGGATGAAGAAGCCCGGCTGGTACAAGTTCACCGACATCATGCCGGCGTACGCCAACGAGCACGTGATCACCCCCCGGTTCCTGAACGCCAACGAGGCCACCTCCACCGACCAGCCCGCCATCACCAGCCCGGACAAGGCCACCGGCACCAAGAACCAGATCTTCAACTACCTGATCACGGCCAGCGCCCTGCCGACCTCGTTCGCCGCCGAGGGCCTGCCGAAGGGTCTGGGCATCGACACCGCCACCGGTCTGATCTCCGGGACCATGCGGGACAACGTCGGCAGCTTCACCACCACGGTCTCGGCCACCAACAGCGCGGGCACCGCGACGCAGACCGTCGCGTTCACCGTCGAGCCCGCGTGACGCGGCGCTGAGAATCATCATGGAGTCACCCGTGTTTCCTCTCAGCCGACGGAACTTCCTCGGCGCGGCGGGTCTCGTGGTCGCGGCCGGAGGCGGACTGCTGTCCGCCTCCGCAGCGGCGGCGTGGGCCCAGGACGACGACAGTTCGCTCCGCTCCTTCACCCACCCCGGACTGCTGCACAGCGCCGCCGACCTCGCCCGGATGAAGGCCGCGGTCGTCGACCGGGAATCGCCGGTCTACGACGGTTACCTGACGTTCGCGGCCCACGCCCGTTCGAAGCCGACGTACACGATCCAGAACACCGGCCAGATCACCTCCTGGGGGCGCGGTCCCACCAACTTCCAGAACCAGGCCGTCGCCGACTCGGCTGCCGCCTACCAGAACGCCCTCATGTGGTGCGTCACCGGCAACCGCGCCCACGCCGACAAGGCCCGGGACATCCTCAACGCCTGGTCGGCATCGCTCACCATGGTCACCGGCGCCGATGGTCCGCTCGGCGCGGGGCTGCAGGCCTTCAAGTTCGTCAACGCGGCCGAGCTGCTGCGGCACAGCGACTACGACGGCTGGAGCGACGCCGACATCGCCCGCTGCGAGCAGTCCTTCCTGAACGTCTGGTATCCGGCCGTATCCGGTTACATGCTGTACGCCAACGGCAACTGGGACCTGACGTCCATCCAGTCCATCCTGGCCATCGGCGTGTTCTGCGAGGAGCGCACGCTCTTCGAGGACGCGCTGCGGTTCGCCGCGGCCGGGGCCGGAAACGGCAGCGTCCGCAACCGTGTCGTCACCGCGGAAGGCCAGGGCCAGGAGTCCGGCCGCGACCAGGGCCACGAGCAGCTCGCCGTCGGCCTGCTGGGCGACGCCGCGCAGGTCGCCTGGAACCAGGGCGTCGACCTGTGGGCCTTCGACGACAACCGCATCCTCGCCAACGCCGAGTACGCCGCCCGCTACAACCTCGGCGGCGACGTCCCCTTCACCTCCGACCTCGACCGCACCGGCAAGTACATCAAGACGACCGTCTCCGACAAGGTCCGCGGCAACCTGCCGCCGATCTACGAGATGTACTACGCCCACTACGCAGGCGTCCGCGGCCTCGACACCCCGTACACCAGGGCGGCCGTCTTCCGCGGCACCGGCGGCGCCCGCGCCGTCGAGGGCAGCAACGACGACCTGCCCAGCTTCGGTACCTTCGCCTACGCCGGCACGAAGGCCCCCTCGCCGACCGTGCCGACGGCCCCGGCCGGGGTCACAGCGGTGGGCGGCGGCAAGAAGGTCACCGTCGCGTGGCTGCCGTCGGCGTGGGCGACGACGTACAGCGTCCGCAGGGCCACCCAGCCCGAAGGGCCGTACGAGGAGATCGCGCCCACGGTCGACGGCACCAGGTACACGGACGACGACGCACGCGGCGGGCGTCCTTACTACTACCGGGTCACCGCCACCAACTCCCAAGGCACCAGCGACGAATCGAGCCTCGCCGCCGCCTCGGCCGACCTCCCCGACCCCTGGGCCACCCAGGACATCGGCGAGGTGAAGATCCCCGGCTCCGCGGCCTTCGACGGCGAGCGGTTCGTGCTGGAGGCGTCCGGCTCCCCCGACACCTACCGCCTGGTCCACCTGCCGCTGCCGGGGGACGGCACGGTCACCGCGCGGATCGTGTTTCCGCTCAGCTCGCAGTACTCGAAGATCGGAGTCACCCTGCGCGACTCCCTCGACGCGGGTGCCGCGCACGCCTCGATGCTGATCCAGGGGCTGCCGCTGCACACCTGGAGTGGGGTGTTCTCAGTGCGGCCGGACACCGGGGCCGACGTGTCCGGCACCGGCAGCACCCCCGTCCCGCCCACCCAGCAGCGAGCGATCACCGAAACCGCCGCCTTCCCGATCTCCAACCTCGGCGTCCTCCCCGAGTCGGCGACCCCGCTCGAAGCGCCGTACGTCGAGGGCGCGGGCGACGGTTACCGGATGCGGGCCCCCTACTGGGTGCGGGTGACCCGCAGGGGCCGCCGCTGCACCGGCGCCATCTCACCGGACGGCATCCGCTGGACCGAAGTCGGCTCCACCGAGGTCAAGTTGGGGCACACCGCCTACGCGGGCCTGGTCCTCACCTCCTGCCTCGGCGTCGACGAGGAGTACGCCGAGACCGGCGCCGGTGCCTTCGACAACGTCAGCGTCGTCTCCGCGCAGACCGGCGAGGTGTGGTCCGTGCCCCGCCCGGCCCGTACCGCCACCGGACTCAAGGCCGCTTCCGCCGCGGACGCCGTACAGCTGGCCTGGACCGACCCAGACCTCTCCGCCCGCTACAAGGTGCTGCGCGCCACGAGCGCCGACGGCCCCTACGAGACCATCGCCACCGGCGTCGGCCCGGTCGGCTTCGGCGCCCGCATCCGGTACGCCGACGCCACGGGCGCACCCGGGACGATGTACCACTACGTCGTCGCGAAGACGAGCTGCGGCGGCCGAGGACCGCTCTCGGACGCTGCCGCCGCCCAGATGCCGACCCCGAGCACACCCCAACTCACCTCCGCCACCGCCGCGTTCGCCAACCAGGGCGACAGCTTCCGGTATCTGCTGCGCGGCTCGCACGAGCCCGTACGGTTCACCGCGGACGCACTGCCCGACGGACTCCGCCTCGACAAGCGCACCGGCCTGGTCTCCGGAACGCCCACCGAGACCGGCGAGTTCAAGGTCACCACCACTGCCGGCAACGCGACCGGTGACGCCACCGGCACGCTCGCCCTCACGGTCGGCACACCCCCGCCCGCCCCGTGGACGTACGGAGACCTCGGCGACCCGGTCCTCGACGACCGCGCCTTCGGCACCCTCGGTGTGGTGGCGGTCGCGACACCCGGCAGCACCTCGTACGCCGACGGCACCTTCACCGTCCGTGGCGCGGGCACCGACCTGACCGTCAACAACCAGGGAATGACAGGGCAGTTCGTACGTCACCCGGTCACCGGAAACTGCCAGGTCACCGCCCGTCTGGTCTCCCGCGACGGCACGACCGCCGACCGGGTCGGTCTGCTGATGACCAAGTCACTGTCGCCGTTCGACCAGGCGGCCGGGCTCATCGTCACCGGCGGCACCACCGCACAGCTCATGCTGCGCAAGACCGTCGCCGGAGCCTCCGCCTTCTCCGGCACCGCCACCGTCCAACTGCCGCTGCTGCTACGGCTGAAGCGCGCCGGGACCGCCTTCACCGCAGCAGTCTCCACCGACGACGGCATCACCTGGACCGACCTCGCCTCCGGCGAGATCCCCGGTTTCGGCGACGCCTCCTACCACGTCGGCCTCGTGGTCTGCTCCCGCAGTCCGCTGGTCCGCTGCACCACCCAGTTCGAAGAGGTGAGTGTCACCTCTCTCTAGATCCCCCCACGGATTGGAAACGCACATGAGCCGCACATCCCCCCACCGGCGTGTTCAAGAAGGCGAGTTGAGCCGCCGCGGTCTGCTGAGGACCGCCGGCGGACTCGGCGCCGCCCTCGCCCTCGGGGGCGGCGCCTTCGCCGCCACCACCGCGGACGCCGCCCCGTCCACCTGGACCCATCCGGGCATGCTGCACAACGCCGGTGACATCAACCGCGCCAAGGTCAGGGTCGCCGCCGGCACCGACCCCTGGCTGTCCGGCTGGAACAAACTGGTCGCCAACTCCCACTCCCAGTCCACCTGGACCAACCGGGCCACCGCCACCGTCATCCGCGGCGGCACCGGCGAGAACTACGGCCTCCTCTACAACGACATCGCCGCCGCCTATCAGAACGCGCTGCGCTGGAAGGTCGGCGGCACCGAGGCCAACGCCGCCTGCGCGGCCGCCATCCTCAACGCGTGGTCCACCACGCTGACCACTGTCACCGGCAACGCCGACCGGTTCCTGGCGGCCGGTCTCTACGGCTGGCAGTTCGCCAACGCCTGCGAACTCATGCGGGACTACGGCGGATTCGACCTCGCCGCCGCCCAGGAGATGATGGCGCGCGTCTTCTACCCGATGAACAACAGCTTCCTGACCAACCACAACGACGCCTGCATCACCAACTACTGGGCCAACTGGGACCTGTGCAACATGGCCTCGATCCTGGCCATCGGCATCCTCAACGAGGACAGCGCCAAGTACGACCAGGCCGTCACCTACTTCAAGTCCGGTGCCGGCAACGGCTCCCTCGCGCACGCGGTGCCGTACCTGTACACGGACTCCGACGGCTATGCGCTGGGCCAGTGGCAGGAGTCCGGCCGCGACCAGGGGCACACCGTCATGGGCATGGGCCAGATGGGCGCCATCTGCGAGATGGCCTGGAACCAGGGCGACGACCTCTACTCGTACGACGGCCGCCGCTTCATGAAGGGCGCCCAGTACGTCGCGAAGTACAACCTCGGCAACGACGTCCCCTTCACCACCTACACCTGGGGCACCGGCCAGAACTGCTCCCAGTCCTCCCAGACGGTGATCTCCTCCGCATCCCGCGGCCAGATCCGCCCCGTCTGGGCGATGCTCCACTTCCACTACAACCGGCGCCTGAGCCTCGACGACAAGTACATCTCGGCGTTCTACTACGCCAACGCCCCCGAGGGCGGCGGCGGAGACTACGGCTCCACCAGCGGCGGCTTCGACCAGCTCGGCTTCGGCACTCTGATGTACGCGAAGTAGCACGCGGCACCGTCTGTACACACCACAGCCCACACCGTGTACGGACGGTAGCGGACTGTATGCGATGTACCCCGAACAGCCTCCAGACGCCCTCGTGCGCCGGAATAGCGCGCCGTGATGTGGTGCTCTGTTGTTACCGGTGCACGAGTGCGGCGAGGAGGCTGGTGGGCGAATGACGGCAGCAGTCCAGAAGGATCCCGTGGTGAGCACGCCGTACGGAGCCGTACGCGGCCGTCATGAGAACGGGATCGCGGTGTTCCGCGGCATCCCCTACGCGGCACCCCCCTTCGGCCCCCGAAGGTTCCGGCCGCCCCTCCCGCCCGAGCCGTGGGAGGGGGTGCGGGACGCGGGGGCCTTCGGGCCCACGGCGCCGAAACCGCCGTACTCCGAAGCCTTCGCGCAGTACCTGTCCGATCCGGTCGTGCCCGGCGACGACTGTCTCAACCTCAACGTATGGACACCGGAGCCGGGCCGCGGGGCCCGGCTCCCGGTTCTGGTCTGGCTGCACGGCGGCGCTCTGACCAGGGGTTCTTCCGCCGTGCCGGTGTACGACGGGCATGGTTTCGCCCGTGACGGCGTCGTCTTCGTCTCCGTCAACTACCGGCTGGGAGTCGAGGGCTACGGCCTGTTCCCGGACGCCCCCGCCAACCCGGGCCTGCGCGACCAGCTTGCCGCGCTGGAGTGGGTGCACCGGTCGATCGAGGCCTTCGGCGGCGACCCCGCCCGCATCACCCTCGCGGGCCAGTCCGCGGGCGCCATCAGCACCGGCGCCCTGCTCGCCGCACCGCAGGCACAGGGTCTGGTGCGGCGCGCGATCCTGCAGAGCGGGCCGCCCGAGGCCGCCGACCGCGACAAGGTACGGCGGATGGTGCGCCGGATGGCCGCACGGCTGAAGATCCCCGCCACCGCGGCCGCCTTCGCCGAGGTCGACCGCGAACTGTTGCTGCGCACCCAGGGCGAGGTCGGCCGGCTCAGCAGCCCGGTGCTCGGCGGTCCCGCCTTCGGCATCGTCGTGGACGGCGACCTCGTCCCGCGCGACCCCCTGGAGGCACTGACCGAGGGCGACGCGGCCCGTGACGTCGACCTGATGGTCGGCTGGACCCGGGACGAGTACCGGCTCTGGCTGGTCCCCGGCGGTCTCCTGGAACGCGTCGACCGCCTCGGCGCCGTCGCCCTGGCCGGTGCCATGGCCCGCTGCCACGCCGGCCACGAGGTGCCGCGCGGCTACCGCGTCCTGCACCCCGACGCCGGCACCGCCGAGATCGTCGGCCAGATGGTCACCGACCACCTGCTGCGCCTTCCCCTGCACCGCCTGGCCGAGGCACGCCCCGACGCCGCGTACGTCTACGAGTTCGCCTGGCCCTCCAACCTCCCCGGCCTCGGCTCCTGCCACGCCCTGGAACTGGGCTTCGTCTTCGACACGGGCGACCGTCCCGAGTCGGCCAAGCTCGCCGGGGAAGGGGCACCGCACGAGCTGGCCGAGGCGATGCACGGGGCGTGGGTGCGGTTCGTGGTCGACGGGGATCCGGGGTGGGAGACGTGGGACGAGACGCACCCGGTGCGGATCTTCGGTGACGTCGGCGACGGTCGGGCGGACTACGCGATCGACGGCCGCCCGGCGCCGACAGCCGACGGTCGCCCGGATTTCGCATACAGTCCGCCGTACACGGCACACGGCCCCCGGGACACCGGTTTCGCCCTCTGGGCCGCCGACGTCACGCCTCCGGAATCCACACCCGCATCGGCCCTTCCTGACGGTTCGCCCACGCGGAGTACGGAACTGCGGTCAGTGGTACGGCGTCTCCGCCTCCCCGGCGCAGTCCGTCGGCAGTGACGACACCGACCCCGCCCAGCAGCACGGGGTCGTGCCGGACCGTAAGGGGGGAGCCGTAGGGCGGCCACGGCGGCCCGCAGCGGATGGCCCGCGCAGGACAACTTGCATGGGGCCGGTGCTCATGCGGGAGGCTCCAGGACAGAGAGCGTTGCCAAGATCGTGAGCACAGGAAGCAACCGGTTCCGCGACAAGAGGCCCACGGCGCCCGCGGCCGCGCCGCCTATTCCTTCAGCGGCGCCACCGAGTCCCGTACCACCACATGCGTGCCCAGCAGCAGATGCTCGTCCGGGGTGTTCGGTTCGCGCCCCAGCGCGGTCCTCACAGCGAGCCTGCCCAGTTCCTCGTAGGGAACATGCACGGTCGTCAGCGCCGGATGCAGATCCCGGGCGAACGGGATGTCGTCGTACCCGGCCAGTGACACATCGCGCGGCACACTGAGGCCCGCCTCGTGCAGCGCGGTGAGCGCGCCCGCCGCGACCATGTCGGTGGCGGCGACCACGGCCGTGAAGTCCAGTTTCCGCTCCAGCGCCTCGCGCATCAGCCGGTGGCCCGAGTCGCGGGTGAAGTCGCCGTGCCGCACCAGTTCCTCGGCCGGCTCGACACCGCGCGCCCGGTGGGCGGCGAGATAGCCGCGCTCGCGCCCCTGTGCCGTGCTGTGGTCGGACTTGCCGCCGAGGAACAGCACCCGCTGGTGGCCCTGGGCGAGGACGTGCGCGACCAGGGCGTAGGCGCCGCCCTCGTTGTCGTACTCGATGACCGTGACCGGTGCCCCGGGCCCCAGCGGCGGGCGCCCGCACAGTACGAGGCGGGAGCCGGCCGAGGCGAGCGAGTCGGCCATGCGGCGGGTGCGTTCGCGGTACTCGGCGGTGTCGGCGCCGCCTCCGACCAGGATCACGGCGGCCGCCCGCTGCGCGCGCATCATCTCCACGAACTCCAGCTCGTGCCGCGCGTCGCCCTCCGTGCTGCACACCAGGCACAGATGGCCCAGCCGCATCGCCTCACGCTCCACGCCGTGCGCCATCAGCGCGAACGACGGGCCGGTGATGTCCTCGAGCACGAACGCCAGCGTGGGCGTGCCGACGCCCGCGATCGCCTTGGCGCGCGCGTCGGCGACGTAGTCCATCTCGCGGACCGCCCGCATCACGCGCGTACGGGTCGCCGCGCTCACCGGATAGTCCCCGCCCAGCACCCGCGACACGGTCGACGCGGACACCCCCGCGCGCGCCGCCACGTCCCTGATGGTGCTGCGGCTCGCGTCCTCGCTCTTTCTGGTCATGCCTGCCTCGTCCCTCTCCCCGGGCTGGTCGGCCCACCCCTCGGGAACTGCGGCAACATGGATGGAAACCGGTTCCCGAACCGGAGGCTAGCAGCGGGGGAGGGCCGGGACGAGGGGGATGCGGCAGGAACTGCGGCGGCTACGCGCTCAGCCGGTGGCGGCGCCGAACCAACGGGGCAGCCGGTCGAGCAGCTCCTCCTGGTCCTCACCGACCCACGCCACATGGCCGTCCGGCCGCAACAGCACGGCGGGCACGTCCAGTTCCTCGCTGCCGTCGACGACGTGGTCGACCCGGTCCGCCCAGCCCGCGAGCGAGAGCCGGCCGCCGGTCTGGTCGAGCAGCAGCCCGCGGCCGCCGTGCATCAGCTCGTAGAGACGCCCCTGCTTCAGCTTCACGTCGCGCAGCCGCCGACCGAGCAGCTCGTGGCCCTCGCCGACGTCGTACCGGATGTCGAGCGCGGTGACCTTCTCGATCAGGTGCCGGCTGACGCCCTCGAAGTCCATCAGCTCCGCCATCAGCCGCCGCACCGCCTGGGCGGTCGGGTCGGTGGAGATCAGCAGGCTCTGCACGCGGGTGTTGTCCAGTACGGCGGCGGCCACCGGGCGCCGTTCGCCCTCGTAACTGTCCAGCAGTCCCTCGGGAGCCCGCCCCGTGACCTCGGCGGCCAGCTTCCAGCCGAGGTTGAACGCGTCCTGGATACCGAGGTTGAGCCCCTGTCCGCCCAGCGGCGGGTGGACGTGCGCGGCGTCGCCGGCCAGCAGCACCCGGCCGACCCGGTAGTGCTCGGCCAGCCGGGTGGCGTCGCCGAACCGGGAGAGCCAACGCGGCGAGTGCACCCCGAAGTCGGTGCCCGAACAGGCCCGCAACTGCCGCTTGAACTCCTCCAGGGTCGGCGGGACCGAGCGGTCCTCGGCCACCCCTTCGGCGGGCACGACGACGCGGTACCGCCCCTCCCCGACGGGTCCGAGGCCGAAGCGCTTCTCGGTCTGCCGGATCTCCGTCACGACGGCGGTGATCGTCTCCTGGGTCTCCGTCACCTCCATCTCGCCCAACAGCGTCTCGGTCTGGGCGGGTTGACCGGGGAAGCCGATCCCGAGCAGTTTGCGCACCGTGCTGCGCCCGCCGTCGCAGCCGACGAGAAAGCGCGAGCGCAGCCGTGTGCCGTCGGCGAGTTCGACGCTCACCCCGTCCTCGTCCTGGCTCGCGCCCACCACCTCGCACCCGCGCCGGATCTCGGCGCCGAGCTCGGTGGCGTGCTCAGCCAGCAGGCGATCGGTGACGGGCTGCGGGATGCCGAGGATGTAGCCGTGCGCGGTGTCCAGCTCGGGCACCGGCTTGTCGATGGCGGCGAAGTAGCCACCCCTGACGGGGTATTGCCGGCCGTGGGCGAGGAACCGCTCCAGCAGACCGCGCTGGTCCATCACCTCGATGCTGCGTACGTGGAGGCCGAGCGAGCGGACGTACGCGGCGGGCTCGGCGTCCTTCTCCAGCACGAGCACCCGCACGCCGTGCAGCCGCAGCTCGCCGGCGAGCATCGCGCCGGTCGGTCCGCCACCGGCGATGATCACGTCGATCATGAGACTCCCCATAAGCGCATGTAGCGCGAATCGCTGATTTCAGCCGCTTCTGGCTTCGACCGGAGATTCTGCGGTACGTGGGGGGTCTTGCCGCAAGGCCCCCAGTGCGCTATAGGTTGAGAGTGGCAAGGAGTAGCTGACTCCTTGCCTTTCCTCTTGTCGCCCGTCGTCGCTCTACGCCTGCGCCAGCGTCCCCGCGATCGACGTGATCGCCCGCGGACCCACCCGGCAGCACCCGCCGATCAGCCGGGCCCCGGACTCCCGCCAGGCGCGCACCTGGCCGGGGGCGAAGGAGGAGCGGCCGTTCCAGGCGCGGGCCTCGGCGTCCCAGGCCTCGCCGCTGTTGGGATAGACGACGACCGGCTTGCCGGTGACACGCGCGGCGATCTCGACGGCGGCGTCCACGTCCTCGGGCGCGCAGCAGTTCACGCCGACCGCGATCACCTCGTCCGCGTCGGCGGCCAGGGCGAAGGCCTCCTCCAGCGGCTGCCCGGCGCGGGTGTGCCGACCGTCGATCGAATACGAAAGCCAGGCGGGTGTACGCAGTCCACGGACCGCCCGCACCAGCGCCTCCGCCTCGTCGGCGTCCGGCACCGTCTCCAGAGCCAGTACGTCGGGTCCGGCGGCGGCGAGCACCTCCAGCCGGGGCCGGTGGAAACGTTCGAGCTCGTCGACGCTCAGGCCGTACCGCCCGCGGTACTCGGAGCCGTCCGCCAGCATCGCCCCGTACGGGCCGACCGACGCCGCCACCCACAGCGGCCGCGTGACGCCCTTCGCCTCGGCCTGCGAGGCCGCCTCGCGGGCCAGCTCGACGCTCGTCGTGAGCAGTTCGGCCGCCCGCTCGTGGGAGATTCCGCGCTTGGCGAAGCCCTCGAAGGTGGCCTGGTAGCTGGAGGTGATCGCCACGTCCGCGCCCGCCTCGAAGTAGGCGAGGTGCGCCTCGGTGATCGCCTCGGGCCGCTCGGCGAGCAGCCGCGCCGACCACAGCTCGTCGCTGAGGTCGTGCCCGGCGGACTCGAGCTGGTTGGACATGCCGCCGTCGAGCACGACGGTCCCGGCGGCGAGGGCCTCGGCGAGGGAGGAGTTGCTGGTCATGCCGTCGACGGTACTCCGGGGACCGGCCTCGGGCCGTGCTTGTCCACCCCGCGAACAGGCTCGGAACGGCGGAACGTGATCGTGTCGCCCCCGCCCGGCCCAGCCTCGGGAGAGGGTGGGCGCTGAGGGGGCTCCGGGGGTGTGAGAGGCCTCAGCTGTTCGCCGCGTGCCGTCCGCCCCCTCGTCGGTTCCCGCGCCGCAGCCTGGTCGCCGGAACCGCGAGTCCGCCCAGCAGACCGAGCCCCAGCGCGTACGGCCACCAGCCGAGGCGGTCGTCCTCCGCGGCGCCCACGGTGCGGGTCGCCACCGCGGCCGAGGACGAAGTCGCGGACGGGGAAGGGGACTTGCTCGCGGCGGTGGCGGTGGCGGTGAGTACGACGTCGTTCCCGTCACCGCCCCGGTAGCTGATCCGGTACGTGGTGTCGGCGAGCTTGACCTTCGTGCCCTCCTTCAGCCCGGTGAACGTGCCACTGGTCTTCGAGCCGCCCGTGTGGTTCAGCACCGTGATGTCGCGCGCGGGCTCGGTCCCGGCGGCCGCGAGGTCCAGGGCCCCGCCCAGGCGCACCGCACCGGTCACCTTCAACGGCTTGTCACGCAGGACGAGTTCGCCCTTCGCGCTCTGCGTGTAGTTCCCGGAGACCGTGAGCCCGCCGGCGACGACACCGTCGTTGGTCACCGAGCCCTTCACCGTGCCCTTGCCGCTGAGCGTGGTCGCCACCCGCAGCCCCGTCGGGCCCGCGTCCAGCCGGGAGCCCGCGGAGGTCAGCCGGATCGCCTTGCTGCGTCGCAGCGTGGCCCCCTGCCGCAGCGCCAGCGTGCCCTTCTTCACCGTGGTCGTGCCCGTGTACGTCACCCCGCTCCCCGTCAGGGTCGTCGTCGCGGCGCCCGACTGGGTGACCGACCCGCTGCCGGTGATCCGGGACAGAGTGAGGGCCTTGCCGACGTTGTTCAGCACGAGCGAGCCGTTGTTCACGACCTTGTACAGACTGCCTGCAGTATACAGTCCACCGTCGCCGCCCGCCCGGCCGCTGCCCAGCCGCAGCACCGCACCCTTCTCGACGGTCGTGGAGCCGTCGTAGTACTGCACGGCCGCGAAGGTGACGTCGTTCCCGCGGGTCCCGGCGATGACGATGTCCCCGGCGCCGGGTGCGGCCAGGGTGTCGTGGAACTTGCCGCCGCCGATGGGGGCGCCCAGCGTCACCGGCCCGTTGTAGTCGAAGGTGAGCAGCGAGCGGGAGCGCGCCGCCAGCAGGTTGATGTAGACCGTCTCCGCCGTCCCCGGCATGAAGATCCTGTGCGTCGTGCCGTCGCCCCACTGGACGTTCGCGCCCTTGATGTTGGTGCCGCGCTTGTTGACGTTCTTGCGGGCGGGCGTCCAGTTCAGGGACGGGTCGCTGAGCGAGGGATCGGTGTCGCCGCCCTGGTTCGACCAGCTGTACTGGCCGGTCAGGACGACCTTGCCGCCCGGCCGGGACTGGACGTTGATGTCGCTGCCGTACTCGCGCTGGTAGAAGTCCATGCCCTCGGTGACGGTCTGCCCCAGCGGGGTGTCCACGGTCCAGGTGCCCTGGTTGAGGACCTTGCGGACGTTCGGCAGCGCGGTCGCGAACTCCGGTCGCCCGGCGTTGACCTGCGTGCCGTTGTCGATCACCCCGGAGAAGGGGTGGGTGCCCGACAGGTCCCATGTGCCCCAGAGGAAGCGCGGCTGGGTGATCAGCCCGGAGCCGCTGATGGTGCCCAGGTTGTAGGCGGATTTCAGGGACAGTCGCAGGGTGCCGTCGACCCGGATGTTGTCCTGGTTGAGCGCGAACTGCGGGGTGCCGTAAGGGAAGTGGCCGATCAGACCGGTCGAGCCGCCGTTGCCGTACTGAAGTGTCGCCCCGCGTGCGACCGTGATCGCCGGGGGGTCGGGGGCGGTCGTGGTGACGTAGGGATGGTTGCCGCCCTGGATCGACACCTTCTGCCGCTGCCGGGACTTCGGCAGCGTGAAGTCGCTGTTCCTGGTCAGGATCAGTGTTCCGGTGCCGCGCACGGTGAGCGTGCCCTCGCCGCGCAGGAGTCCGTCGTACGTCGTCGTGCCGGAGGGGACGGTGACGACCGTGTCGCCGGCGAGCGTCACGTTCCGGCCCGCGAGCACGTCGGCGGTGATGTCGAGGGTGCCGACCGCCCGCGCCGGGGGAGTGGCGATCAGGAAGGCGACCGTCGCGAGGGCGCCGGCTGCGGCTGCTGTCTTGTGGGTATGGCTGCGCACGGTTACGGAGACGGGCCGGACCGGCCGTCGATAACAGAAATGTTCCCGCGAAGTGCCCGCCCGGTAGAAAGCGCCTTCTTTAGTCGCGTCCGACCCGTTGACCTCCTCGTTCCCCAGCCTTACCTTTCGGCTGTTCGCAATAACAACAGATGTTCTCAATATCGAACATCACTCTCAGGACACCCCCATCCGAGAGGCAGTCCGTATGAGCCGCACCCCCGAGGTCCCCGACAGGCGACTGCTGCTGAAAGGCGCCCTGGCCGCGGGCGCCCTGGCCGTGACCCCCACCGTCGCCGCAGCCGCTCCGAGCCCGAAGAAGACACCCCCGTTCGTGAACCCGCTCGTCCGCAACCGCGCCGACCCCCACATCCACCGGCACTCCGACGGCCACTACTACTTCACCGCCACCGCCCCCGAGTACGACCGGATCATCCTGCGCCGCTCCCGCACCCTGAACGGACTGGCGACCGCACCCGAGTCGGTCATCTGGACCAAGCACGCGACCGGCCCCATGGGCGCTCACATCTGGGCGCCGGAGATCCACCGCATCGGCGGCAAGTGGTACATCTACTTCGCCTCCGCACCCGCCGAGAGCGTCTGGGACATCCGTATCTGGGTCCTGGAGAACGCCAGTCCCAACCCGTTCAAGGGGACGTGGGTCGAACGCGGCCAGCTGAAGACGGCCTGGGAGACCTTCTCCCTCGACGCCACCACCTTCACCCACCGCGGCAGCCGCTACCTCGCCTGGGCCCAGCACGAGCCCGGCATGGGCAACAACACCGCGCTGTGGCTGTCGAGGATGGCGAACCCGTGGACCCTGACGGGCCCTCAAGTACGGCTGTCCACACCCGAGTACGACTGGGAGTGCATCGGCTACAAGGTCAACGAGGGCCCCTCGGTCATCGCCCGCAACGGCCGCCTGTTCATGTCGTACTCGGCCAGCGCCACCGACTTCAACTACTGCATGGGCCTGCTGACCGCCGACGCGGACGCCGACCTCATGGACCCCGCCAACTGGTCCAAGTCGCCCACCCCGGTCTTCACCAGCAACGACACCACGAAGCAGTACGGCCCCGGCCACAACAGCTTCACCGTCGCCGAGGACGGCCGCAGCGACGTCCTCGTCTACCACGCCCGGCAGTACAAGGAGATCGTCGGCGACCCGCTGAACGATCCCAACCGGCACACCCGTGTCCAGAAGCTGGGCTGGAACGCGGACGGCACCCCGGACTTCGGCATACCGGTGGCGGACACCGCCATCGACTCGGTGAAGGAGAGTGCGTGAGATGAGACGTGCGTACGCGGTACTGCTCGCCCTCTGTCTGGCCCTGGCAGGCGCCCTGGTCACCGCGGGACCGGCCCAGGCCGCCGCCCTGACGATCCCCAACGGGGTCCAGTTCACGGACAGTTCGGGAGGCGCCCTGCACGCCCACGGCGGCGGGGTCATCAAGGTCGGGTCGTACTACTACTGGTTCGGAGAGAACCGCAACTCCGACAACACCTTCCGGTACGTGTCCGCCTACCGCTCCACCGACCTGAAGAACTGGGAGTTCAGGAACAACGTCCTGACCCAGTCCTCCGCCGCCGAGCTGGGCACCGCCTACATCGAGCGGCCCAAGGTCATGTACAACGCGTCCACCGGCAAGTTCGTGATGTGGATGCACAAGGAGAACGGCACCGACTACGGCGAGGCCCGCGCCGCCGTCGCCGTCTCCGACACCGTCGACGGGAACTACACCTACCAGGGCAGCTTCCGTCCGCTGGGCACCCACATGTCCCGTGACATCACCACGTTCGTCGACACCGACGGCACCGGCTACATGGTGTCCGCCGCCAAAGAGAACTACGACCTGCACATCTACAAGCTCAACTCCGCCTACACCGCCATCGACAGCCTGGTCGCCAACCCCTGGGCGGGCGGCCACCGGGAGGCCCCGGCCCTCTTCAAGCGGGGCGGCGTCTACTTCATGCTGACGTCGGGTGCGACCGGCTGGAGCGCCAACCAGCAGCAGTACGCCACCGCGACCTCGCTCGCCGGACCGTGGACGTCGATGGCCAACGTCGGCGACTCCACGACGTACAACTCGCAGACCGCGTACGTCCTTCCCGTGCAGGGCACTTCGGGCACCTCGTACCTCTACATGGGCGACCGCTGGGGCAACTCCTTCGGCGGCACCGTCAACGACTCCCGCTATGTGTGGCTGCCGTTGACCTTCCCGAGCTCCACCACGATGTCGATGTCCTGGTACCCCGAGGTCACCGTCGACGCGGTCGCCGGGACGATCTCCGGGCGAAGCGCGACGTACAACACCCTGATCGCCCGCAACAGTTCCAAGTGCGTCGACGTACCGAACCAGTCCCTGTGGCAGGGCATCGCCCTCGCCCAGTACACCTGCAACAGCGGCAACAACCAGAAGTTCTGGTTCAAGGACCTCGGCACCGGCTACTACCAGCTCGTCGGCCGCGGCAGCTCCCTGTGCCTCCAGGAGAACGCGTCCACCGTCACCCAGGAGAACTGCGCCAGCGCGACCACCCAGCAGTGGTCGGTGGTCACTTCGGGCTCGTACGTCAACATCAAGGCCCGCGCCTCCGGCGAGTGCCTGGACGTGAACGGCGCGTCCACCGCCAACTCCGCCGCGATCATCACGTACACGTGCAACGGAGCGACCAACCAGCAGTGGACGCGCGGAACCTGACGTCAGGCCAGCAGATCGATCGCGTCGATCGACGTACCGGCACTGAGGAAGGACGTCGACCCCGAACCGCTCGCCACGTAGATCTTCAGCGTGTTGTAGGCGCTGGTGTCCGTCAGCCAGGCGGACGCCGGCACGCTGTAGGTGAACGTGTAGTTGTTGCCCCGGTAGGAGCCCACGGTCAGCGACCGGGTGCTCGGCTGGGTGGGCGGCGAGGGGACGGCGGACGTCCAGGCGTCGTTGACGACGACCTGCGGACGGCCGTTGGCGTACGCCGTCGTCACACCGATGCGCAGGGTGTGCGCGGCGGCGGCCTGGGCGGCCGTCAGCTTGAAGTAGACGATGATCCCGCTGTTGACGTCCTTCCACAGATAGCAGGGGAACGCCGAGGTCTCGGTGCCGCTGCCGATGATGACGTTCCCGGTCCAGGAGGCGGCGCGGACGTCGGACGGATGGGCGTACGTCATCAGGTCGGCGTTCTTGAAGCCGCTCGGCGTGCCGTTCCAGTCGTTGATGCGCCAGATCGCGCCCGCGTTGCTCGGGTCGTTCGAGGAGGGGATCGCGATGGTGTTGAGGGTGGTCGTGCCGCCCGCGCTGACGCTCACCGAGCCGGTGTGGACGGCCAGTTCGCCCTTGAACACGGTCAGGGTGTACGTCCCCGGAAGGACACCCCCGATGGAGAAGTAGCCGTCCGACGCCCGAGCCGTACCCCAGTACTGGGCGGCGGAGTTGGCGAGCCCGACCGTGTAGGCGTAGGCCGTGTTCCGGCCGGTGATGCCGACTCCCGCGACCTTGCCCCGGCCGCTCGCGGGGACGTAGCCGGAGATGCCGAGCGAGTCGGCCCACGACGTGGTGAGGGTTCCCGGGTACAGCGCGGAGGAGGGGGCGCCGCCGTCCGTGAAGGCGATGACGTAGGGGCCCTGGAGGCCGAAGCGCTGGGCCTCCGTCTGGTTCTCGCCGTAGTACAGGATCTCGTACAGGCCGCCGCCGTCCGCGCTCTGGTGGCGCAGGAGGGAGCGGTAGAACGGACCGCCGGAGGCCTTCTCATGGTTGGAGCGCACGATGTAGAGGCCGACGCTGCCGGTGGTCCAGCCGACGTAGTTGTAGTCGATGACCCGGGACTTCGTGTAGTGCTTCGAGCGGGTCTGGCCGTCGGACTTCGCGAAGACGTCCTGGGCCTCGATGGTGGTGGGCGCGTAGGTGTAGGAGTCGGACTCGTCGTTGAGGAACTTGCCCGCGTTGACGCGCAGGATGTAGCGGGTCGCACTGACCGAGGTGTCGGCCTTGTTGGTCCACAGATAGATGTTGTTCTCGCCGCTGCGGGCCGCGTAGTAGTGCTTCAGCGTGCCATACGCGACCGAGATCAGGATCGTCGTACCGGACTGCTTGATGCTCACGGTGGAGGTGCCGAGGCCGGACTCGATGTGCGAGTTCTTGCCGCCGTAGCCCTGGTACTGGGTGCCCTTGTAGACCAGCGAGGTCAGGTCGCCGTTGGTCTTGCTGACCTTGAAGACCAGGTTCGCGCCGGTGTCGACGACGTAGTTGGAGCCGTCGTCGCTCCAGCCGAAGGTCGCGGCGGAGGCGGTCTGGGCGAGTGGGCCGGCCAGGGCGGCCGTGCCGGCGGTGGCAGCGGTGCCGAGGACGAAGGTGCGGCGGCGGACCGGTCTGTTCGCAGCGGATCCGGACATGGGGGTGCCTCCTTCGAGGACATGTGGGGGTGGTGCGGGTGAGAGCGAGGGTGACAGTTGAATCGATTTCGCGAAAGGGCTTTCGCTTGCTGGAGGTTGGCAATCTTGTGAAATCGACCCGAGGTCTAGAAAGCGCTTGCCGATGGGGGTACGGTCCAGCCGCCAGGCCTTGTCGTGTGTCGTAGGAGCCTCGAATGAGACGTTTCAACCTCGCCCTGCTGGCGACGGTCGCACTGAGCACCGCACTGACCGCCGTCCCGGCCCATGCCGCAGCCGAGGGGCACCGCCCCCTCGGCATCGAGAACTGCACCGCCACCGGGTGTCACTTCGACGTCCCCGCGGGCACGTACGACGTGAAGGTCCTCCTCGGCGGCGACGCCGGATCGAGCACGAGCGTCAGCGGTGAGACCCGGCGTTCCCTGCTCCCCGAGACCGCCGTCGCGGCCGGCGAGCGGACCGCCCGCAGCTTCACCGTGAACGTCCGCACCCCCGAGGGCGAACCCACCGGCGCCGAGGGCACCCCCGGCCTGGACCTCGTGCTCGGCGGCTCGGCCCCCGCGCTCGCCGACATCAAGGTCACCCCCGCCCGGCACACCCGCCAGATCTTCCTCGTCGGCGACTCCACGGTCTGCGACCAGCCCGGCGACCCGTACTCCGGCTGGGGCCAGCAGTTGCCCCAGTACCTCCGCAAGGGCGTCTCCGTCGCCAACTACGCCGACTCCGGCGAGAGCACGGTGACCTACCTGTCCAATCCTCAACTGTTCGCCACCGTCCAGCCGTTGATCCGCCGCGGCGACCTCGTCCTGGTCCAGCTCGCCCACAACGACAAGACCACCGACGAGGTGACCTACCGGACGAACCTGGAGACACTGGTCGCCGGTATCCGGGAAAAGGGCGGTGAGCCTGTCCTCGTGACGCCTATCGTGCGACGCTGGTTCAACTCCGACGGCACCCTGAACAACAACACCGCACTCCTGGTCAACGGACTCGGCGTCGACCACCCCGCAGTCACCCGCTCGGTCGCCGCCGCGCAGGACGTCCCGCTGATCGACTTGACGGCGAAGACGAAGTCGCTCGTGGAATCCTTGGGAGTCGAGGGTTCCAAGGCGATTTACCTCTACAACGAGAAGCGGGACAACACGCACACCTCCGTGCACGGGGCCACGGTGTACGCCGGCCTCGTCCGCGACGAACTCCTCGCCCAGCACCTGGTGCCGAAAGGCCTGGTGCGGGCGGGATGAGCCCCTGGGGCGCCTCGACCGGAACCGGGGCGCCCCAGGCCTGTTCGCTGCGCTTGCTGAGCCGTGACACGCCGCGGGCCGGTGGGGGCTGATCGCGCCCGCGCGGCGGAGCCGCTTATCGACACAGCCCCGCGCCCCTTTCGGGGCGCGTTATCGTGCCGGACATTTTCAAGATCTGAAAGAGAGCTCAATGCACCTCCCTCCCGCCGACCGCATCCGTAGCCCGTACACCGGATACACGCGCGCCCACTGGGAGGCCGCGGCCGACGGCTTGCTCGCTGCCACGGAGCCGTACGCCGCCGAGGGGGGCGCCCTCTACTACTTCCCGGGCGACCGCACGAGCTGGTCCGGTCGGCTCTCCGACGGGCTGGAGGGGTACGCCCGTACGATACTGCTGGCCGCCTTCCGGCAGGACGAGACCGCCCTCCAGCGGTACGCGGAAGGTCTCGCGGCCGGAGTCTCCGGAGTCTGGCCGCGTATCGAGGACCGGAGTCAGCCGCTGGTGGAGGCGGCGTCCATCGCCGTGGCGCTGCGGCTGACGCGCCCGCTGCTGTGGGACCGGCTGGACGAAGGGGTGCGCCAGCGGGCCGCCGCCTGGCTCGGCGACGCGCTGACCGCCGAGGCCTGGCCCTGCAACTGGGAGTTGTTCCCGGTCACCGTCGGCGGGTTCCTCCAGGAGATCGGCCACGAGCCCGAGGCCTCGCGCAAGGCGATCGACCGCGGTCTTGAGCGGATCGAGGAGTGGTACGTCGGCGGCGGCTGGTACACCGACGGGGAGGGTCGCAAGTTCGACTACTACAACGGCTGGGCGATGCACCTGTATCCGGTGTTGCATGCCTGGTTCGCCGACGACAGTCGGCTGTCGACTGTATACGGCGAGCGGTTGGAGGCCCACCTTGCCGACTACGCCCGCCTGTTCGGCGGTGACGGTGCCCCCATGCATCAGGGCCGCTCGCTGACTTATCGTTTCGCCACGACGGCCCCCCTGTGGCTCGGCGCCCTGACCGGCCGTACCCCGCTCACGCCGGGGCAGACGCGGCGGCTGGCGTCCGGGGCGCTGAAGTACTTCCTCGACCGGGGCGCGGTGAACTCCGACGGCCTGCTGACCCTCGGCTGGCACGGCCCCGACTCCGCCGTCCTCCAGGGCTATTCGGGCCCCGCTTCCCCGTACTGGGCGAGCAAGGCCTTCCTCGGCCTGCTCCTCCCGCCGGACCACGAGGTGTGGACGGCCGAGGAGGAGCCGTCCCCGGTCGAGCGCGCGGACGAGGTCCGACCGGTCACCGCCCCGAACTGGCTGATCCAGTCGACCAGTTCGGACGGTCTGGTCCGCCTCCACAACCACGGCAGCGAGGACGTCCGCTACGACCCGTACTACACGCGCCTCGCGTACTCCACGGTGACGGCGCCCTCACCGTCGTACGACAACACCGTGATCGTCGGCGACGATCCGAGCCGTACCGACATCGAGCCGCTCGGGCTGGGGGACGGGTGGGTGGCCTCGCGGCACGCGGCCGGCGGTGGAGCGCGGGTGACCAGCGTGGTGCTGGCGCGCGGGGCCGTGGAGGTGCGGGCCCATCTGGTGTCCGGAGCCGAGCCCGGGACGCCGGTGAGGGTCACCGGGTGGGCGGCTCGGGACGGTGTGCTGGCGCAGGCGTCGCCCGCCGTCGGTCTCGACGCGGCGCTGACCGGAGTCACCGGCGAGGGCGGGACGCTCTTCGTCGCGCTCGTCCGGCTCACCGGAGAGGCGGATCCCGTGCCGCTGGACGAGGCCGTGACCGTACGGGCCGACGGCGCGGGCGAGTTGACGGTCCGCTGGCGTGCGGGAGCCGAGGTGCGGGTCCGGCTGGACGACGCCGGGGTGTCGGTCGGGGCCGAGGGGTGAGCCGTCTCGGGCAGTATGGGGATCATGGGTGGGACGGATGAACTCGTAGAACTGCTGGGGCGGGCCGGGCTGGAGGTCGTGGGGGAGCGGCGGGTCGAGGAGGTGCTGCCGCCTCCGTTCGCGTGGCGCCATGTCGCCAAGTGGGAGGCGGAGCCGGCCGTGGCGGTGGGCTTCGAGCGGGCCGATCCGGTCGCCGAGATCAACGCGCAGTGGTTCCGGCTGGCGTCCGAGACGGGGATCCTCGGCGAGGACGGGGTGTTCCTGGTCGACGCCGGGTGCGCGCCCCGGCGGTGGATCCGGGTCCGGCTCGCCGCCGACTGGGATCTCGCCGGGGTGCTCGGCGAGCGGCCCGGGCAGCCGGAGTTCCTCACCATGTCGCCGGACGGGGACACCCTGCTGGGCGTCACGACCGAGGAGTACGCCGTCTGGCTCGTCGCCGTCGACCGGATCAGGGAGCGGCAGGAGGAGGCCGCGCGGCTTGCGGGCCGGGAGACGGCGGAGGACCGGGCGGCCGCCTGGGAGTCGCTGTTCCAGGGGCCGAGGCCCCCGGAGAAAGTGATCGACGCCTGGGCGAGCGGGCTCTCGCTCAACGCGGCCACCCCGAAGGAGCTGCGGTCCCAGCTGGTCGACAGGTCTTCGTATGCGATGTACAGCGCATTGTCGACAGAAGCCCTGGACGCCGCCCTGGCCCATCCGGACTGGAAGAGGCGGATGCGGGCGGCCGAGCACCAGCCGAACATCACTCCCGAGCAGTGGGACCGGGTGATCCTCGCCGAGCAGGACGAGCGCCAACGGTGGTTGCTCACCATGATCGCCGCCGAGCGCTGGGCCGAACTCGACGAAGGCACCTGCCGCAGACTCGCCGCCGACCCCTCCCCGCGCGTGCGCTCCGAGACGGCCCGGCTCAAGAACCTGCCCGCCGATCTGTCGGTCGCGCTGGCCGCCGACCCCGACGGCGGCGTGCGGGCCGTGGCCTGTCTGACGGCCTGGCCCCATCTCGACGCCGCCGCACAGCAAGCGCTCCTGGCCGATCCGCACGGCACCGTGCGCGTCCGCGCCCGGCTGCTGCACCACCGGCAACACCCCATGCCCCGTGCCGTGTTCGAGGCCCAGGAGATCCAGGGGGTCCAGGACATCCGTGGCCAGGCACTGGAGACGTGCCGCCTGGAGCGGGGCCTGGCCGAAGACCTGGCACGGCACGGCACACCGGACGAGCGCCGCTCGCTGGCACGCAACCCGCGCCTGGACCCGGACCTCGCCGCCCTCCTCGCCGAGGACCCCGATGCCGACGTGCGCTACGTCGTGGCGCAGCGGGCCGACCTCACCGAGGAGCAACGCGCGCGCATCGACTTCGAGTTCGACCCGAACCAGCACTCCTGGGCTCTCGACTGGGTCGTCGCCCTCCACGAGGACGAGGACGCCATGCGCCGCCTGGCCGCCTCCTGCCACCCGCTCATCCGCAGAAGCGTCGCCCGCGCCCGCCGTCTGCCGCCGGACGTCGTCGCACGCCTGGCCCGGGACGAGGACCGCGTCGTCCAGCTCTTTCTGGCCGAGTCCTGCGAGGACGCGCCCGCCGACATGCTCCTGGAGGTGTGGCAGTGGTGGACCGGCAGCCTCAGCTCCCCCGACCGGCCGCGCGGCCACCCCAACTTCCCCCGCCACGGCCTCCTGCGGTACGCCGACGACCCCAGCCCCCGCATGCGCCAACTGGCCCTGGACGACCCGCTGTCCACGCCCGAGCTGGTGGAACGGCTCAGCAGGGACCCCGACGAGGAGGTGCGCTACCGCGCCGCCACCGACCCCCGGCTCTCGGCGGCGGGCGCCGCGCGGCTGCTGGAGGATCCGCACGAGCACATCCGGCATGCCGCCGCGCTCCACCCTCGGCTGCCGGTCCGGCTCCTGGTCATGCTGCTGCGGACGGGCACCGGCAACGCGGAGACGGCGGCCCGGAATCCGGCGCTGCCCGCCGAGGTCGTACGCCGGATGGTCGGCGTACTCACCGCCGGGGCAGCCGACTGACAGCGACGAAGGTCGCCATGGCCACCAGCGTCCACAGGGCATAGATGCCGTACTCGCCCCACAGCGAGTCGGAGGAAGGTATCAGGGCGTGGCCGAGCCGGTTCACGCCCCAGCCGAACGCCAGGGCGGCCACGAAGGCGGGCCAGCGGTGGCGTACCCCCTCGAACACGTCGTCCAGCAGGTTCGCCATCACCACCATCATCATCACGACGAGGCCTTCCTCCTCCCAGCCGACAGCCGCGCCCAGCGCCCCGACTGCCAGGCAGAGCAGCCAGACCCGCAGGGTGGCCCACACCCGGGCGGGCGGGCGCGGCACATCCGGCGGAAGCCAGAAGAAACGCTGTACATCCCGCTTGAACTGTTCGTCGGACATCGCACCGACCTCCCCCGTCCGCGTGCATCGCACCTGGGAGACACGCCGGACGGGGAGGTGGTTGTACGCGTTCAGGGAGTCAGGCGGCTGATCTTCAGCGTCTTGGTCGTCGGGGACGCCCCGGTGAGGGCGGCCGCGTACGACGGGGTGACGGGTACGGACGCCCAGGTCAGCGCGCCGTCCTTCTGGACCGCGATGTCACCGGTGATCCGGGTGTTCACGATCTTGTCCGCGCCCTGGAACTTGCCGTTCCAGTCGATGAGACGCAGATGGGTGCCCGCGAAGGTGCCGGTGCAGGTGCCGGCCGTGCACGTGGCGTTCTTGACGGACTCCCAGGAGAGCAGGAGCCGGTCCTTGCCGTACGGGGCGAGGCGGACGTTGACGTGGTCCGTGCCCTTGGTGGTGGAGAGGTAGACCGCCTTGCCGGGACCGGAGTCACGGTTCTTCATGAACGCGACGGCGACCTGGTGGGTACTGGTCTTCGCCGTGACGCTCCAGCCGCGCCCGCTGGAGTCGTCGGGGTTCTTCTTGGCCGACGCGGCACCGCGGGAGGCGAAGGCGGTGGCGTAACGGCCGGTGGCGGACTTCACCAGGTCGCCCGTACGACCCGCGAACGTACCGCCGCAGTAGCCCGCCCAGCACTGTTCGCGCTGCACGACCGGCGCGACGTCGGGGGCGCCGATACCGGTGGACACGAACAGGCCCGAGCGCCAGTCGTCGAAGCAGAGGGAGGTGAAGGCGCCGGACGTCTCGGGGTGCAGGGCGATGCCCTCGTTGTGGCTGCAGCCCCAACTCCAGCCGCCGCTCAGCTTCTTGCCCGTGCTGCTGAGGTAGGACAGTTTGTCGCCGAAATGACCGTCGGCGAAGCCGCCCGCGCCGTGGACCACGAAGTAGGCGCCGTACTTGGTGCCGTTCCAGGTGAGTTGTCCGTCCAGGGTGGGGGACGTGTCGTGGGTGGCGGTGCCGGTGAGCTTGGTCTGGAAGGTCTTCGTGCCGTTCGTGTAGCGGACGATCGCGGCCGCCGTCTCCTTCCACTTGTTGGTGTCGGAGACCCGGGTGAGCAGCGCGAACCCGTTGTTGTGCGCGACCAGCCCGCCGACCTCCTTGGCGCCCTTGACGATCGTGTCCGCACCCGAACGCTTGCCGGCCGCCGTCAGCGGTGTGACGTGGATGCCGTCGGAGGCGGGCCAGGCCACCCGCAGGGTGCCGTTCGGGGCGGCCGCCGTCGCCGTGCGCGTCCACTCGCGGCTGTTGTTGTAACCCACCGACAGATAGGGGAACTTGGCGGACAGGGACACCGTGGTCGTGGAGACGGTGAGCCCGGTGGCCGTGCTCGCCCCGGCGGTCGCGTACCAGGCGCCGACGAGCGCGGCCGTGGCGGCGAGCCCCGCGATCAGTGGCTTGCGGGCGCCCCGGACACGGCGGTGGCGCGTGGTGCGTGGTGCTGAAGTCATGCCCTGATGTGGCCGCAGGCAAAGGAATGGTTGCCGCGCGCGTCGATCTCTTCGAAAAGCGCATTGATCTCCGCGAAGGCACTGCACGAAAATCCGCCGTATGACTTCCGCCATCCGTCATACGACGATCGACTGTGCCGACGCCTACGCCCTCGCCGGCTTCTGGTCCGAGGTTCTCGGTCTGCCGCTGCACGAGGACGACCGTCCCGGTGACGAGGAGGCGCTGATCGAGGCCGCGGGTCTGCTCTTCGTCACCGTTCCGGAGCCCAAGACGGCCAAGAACCGGATCCACTTCGACATCCAGCCGCAGGACCGTACCCGTGACGAGGAGGTCGAGCGGCTGCTCGGGCTGGGCGCCAAGCTCTCCGACGACCGGCGCAAGCCGGACGGTACGGGATGGGCGGTGCTGGCCGATCCGGAGGGCAACGAGTTCTGTGTGGAGCGCAGTGCGGCGGAGCGAGGAGCGTAACGGGTCCCTCGGGGACACTTCGGCGGGCACCGAACCGACACCCTTCTAGCGTGCCGGTATGACCGAGAACCCGCAGGAAACCCCCGCCCGGGCCGTCACCGGGATGGTCGACCACGTCCTCGCCCTGGCCGCGACCTGGACCGCCTGGGACGGCAGGCTGTACGAGACCGACGGCCGTGTCTACACCCCGCACAAGGCGATCCGCCGGGTCGCCGACCACCTCGTCGACCATCTCGCGGAGATGGAGGCCCGGCTGGCGGGCGTGGACCCCCGGCCGGACCACTGGTACGCCTCGGCGATCACGACCGGGGCGGACCTGGCGCCCTTCACCCAGGAGGACCTGGACGAGGCCCGCAGCCGTCTGGACCGGCTGGCCCGGATCTGGGCCGCCCGGCTGGACGCGCTCACCGAGCGCGAACTCGACGACTCTCCCGGCGAGGGCTGGAGCTTCCGTGAACTCGCCCTCCACCTCAAGGGATCGACGTACTACGCGGACGCGGTGGGCGACCTGTCGTGACCGTGTTCCCCGAACCCCACCACGCCGACGAGATGTTCGGCGAAGGCGTCGGGACGCTGGGCGACGCCGAGGTGTCCGCCGGGGAACTCGGCGAAGGCGGCCCCGGTCTGCCGGGCGGTGAACTCCGCGGTGCGGTAGAGGAGTTGACCGCGCGAGTCGCTTCCGGCGGCGAGGGTGAGGGGAGCGGAGGCCAGGGCGGTGAGATCGGGGTCGTAGGAGGTGAAGGGGACCAGGACGTGCGCGAGGGAAAGCGCCATGGGATTGCCCAACTCCTCTTCACGGGTGAGGGGTTGACCCACCAGAGGCGCCTCTGCGGCCGGGGCGGGCTGGTCGGTGAGCCCGGCGGTCATCCGCGCGGCGGCGGCTCGCAGCCCGGCCCCGCGGTAGGTGTCGGCCACCTTCCGGAACATGGCCCGGTGCCGGTGCCCGTCCGGGAGCACGCCCACACAGGGCGGCTCGTGCGCGACGACGTGCCGCAACCGCTCCGGGTGCCGGGCGAGCAGGTCGAGGGCGACGACGGCGCCGGCGCTGGTGCCGAGGACGTACGCGGTGTCGCCGTCGGCGAGGACGCTGTCGAGCACCCGCCGGGCGCTGTCGCTCCAGTCCTCGACGCGCTGGTCGTCGACGGGTGAGCCGAGCCGGCCGTGGGCCAGGCCGAGCGGGTCGTGGACGACGACGGTGAACCGGTCGGCGAGTGCCTCGGTCAGCGGACCGAGCCCCATGGGATGGCCCGCCCCGCCGGGGATGATCAGCAGCACGGGACCGCTGCCGCGGACGTCGTAGTAGAGGTCGGTCACTCTTCTTCGCTCTCCTCGCGGGGCCAGTTCTGCAGCAGGACGTGCAGGGCGTCGATGGCGCGTTTCCAGGACTTCTGTACGTCACGGGGGGCGCCGAAGCCGCCGCTCGCCTCCAGTGCGCAGTAGCCGTGGAAGGTGCTGCGCAGCAGGCGTACGGCGTCGGTGAGGTCGGGTTCCTCGAGGCCGTAGGCGCGGAGCATGCCGTAGGTGATCTCGGTGGTGCGGCGCAGGCCGGGGGAGTCGGCGACGAGGGCCTGGTCGATACGGATCTGGGTGGCGGCGTACCGCCCGGGGCGCTCCAGCGCGTACTCCCGGTAGGCCCCGGCGAACGCGGCCAGCGCGTCCTTCCCGGCCCGCCCCGCCACGGCGACGGCGATCCGGTCGATCATCTCGCCTCCGGCGAGCAGCGCGACACGGGTCCGCAGCTCCTGAAGATTCCTGACGTGCGAGTACAGACTCGCGTCCTTCACCCCGAAGTGCCGCGCCAGGGCGGAGAGGGTGACGTTCTCGAACCCGACCTCGTCGGCGAGGTCGGCGGCGGCCGCGGTGAGGCGGTCGGGGGTGATTCCTGCGCGGGCCATGGGGCTCCGGGGTGCCGAAGGGAAACCTGGGCTGTTCAGAAACCTAGGGTCTCTAGGTCGAATGCTAGTACATGAAGGTCACGTCGGATATTGGGCTGCGCGTGATGCCGGCTCGCCCCTAGGCTTCCGCCCCGGGGAGCCGACGAGGCGTCCTGTCGGCAGTGGCCGGGCAGCGGATCGGGGATGCGCGGGGCTATGACTTGTCAACTGTTCGCGATGTGTTTCGGTGCGAGTGAGCCACGGAGTCTCGCGGGATTCTGGTCCGGGGTCCTGGGGCGGGAGTTGATCGACGACCCGCACGACGGAGTCGCGCTGCTGCCCGCCGAGGAGCACGGGTTCCGGCTCCGTTTCCTTCCGGCCCAGGAGAAGAAGGTCGGCCAGAACCAGATGCACTTCGACCTGACGAGTGCCTGTCCGGAGCAGCAGCAGGAGACGGTGGACCGGGCCCTGCGACTCGGCGCGCGGCACATCGATGTCGGCCAACTCCCGGAGGAGGGGCACGTGGTGCTCGCCGACCCCGACGGCAACGAGTTCTGTGTGATCCCGGCGGGCAACAACTTCCTCGCCGACACCGCGTTCATTGGAGCGCTGGCCTGCGACGGTTCGCAAGCGGTCGGGTACTTCTGGAGCGAGGCGCTGGGCTGGCCGCTGGTCTGGGACCAGGACGAGGAGACCGCGATCCAGTCGCCGCACGGCGGGACGAAGATCACCTGGGGCGGCCCGCCGGTCGCGCCGAAGACGGGCCGGAACCGACTGCACTTCGACCTCGCGCCACCCGCCGGCGGTGACCAGCGCACCGAGGTCGAGCGCCTCCTCGCCCTCGGCGCCGAGCTCGCCGACGCCGACCCCGGCGAGACCGGCCGGGTCGAGATGCTCGACCCCGACGGCAACGAGTTCTGTGTGCTGACGCCCCGGTAGCGCGGGCGGCGGATCAGACCGACCACCTCGGGCGGACCGGATGGCGTACGACCTGAAAGCAGTGATCGCCGAAGAGGAGTCGCTGCGCCGCGCGGCGCGGGACCTGCCCGCCGCCCGGACGGCGTCGATCGGACAGGGCCTGGCCCTGATGCCGATGACGCGCGCCTTGTTCGCGTCCGTCGCGCACGGCTGGGGTGGGGGCGCGCTGGGATTCTCCCGGTTGCCGGAGCCGTTCGCGAAGACCGTCGCCGCCTGGTCGGCCGGCGGTCCGGTGGCCTATGCGGAAGCCGAGTACTTCGGTGGCGTGGGCGAGCAGCGGGCCGCCGTGTGGGAGGGCGGCGCCGTCGTGCTGGGGCCGCTGCGGGTGGAGGAGGGGGAGCCCTTTCCCCCTGACGGCGGCCCGGTCTCCCGAGCGCTGCGGCGGTTGGGGGTCGTGGCGGGGCCCGGCGAGGACGAGTTCTCCGCCGTGGGATTGGAGCGGCATCGGCACGGCGGGGCGTGGATCGCCTGATACGCCGGGCCCGTCGACCCGTCGACCCGCCGTCACGCGTCCCGGATGCGATGGGCGGTGAACACGCCCGTCGCCGACGCCGGTTCACCCGGTCGCCGCGGATCCCGGCGCCCGGGCGAACCCTGTAGAACCGCCGGGTTCAGCTGATCGGTGCGTACAGCACGCCCAGCTTGTCGATCTCGATGCCCGACCGTCCGGTGAACCCGACGATCTGCCAGCCGGAGGGCGCCGTGAAGGTCTTCGCGCCGGACGTCGCCGTACCGGAGGACAGGGTGCGGCCCTTGTCGGTGGTGAAGGCGGCCGAGAAGATCCGGGTACGGCCGTCCTTCTGGCCCTGTGTCAGCTTCACGGACCTGAGGTGCTCGCCGGACGCCAGGGTCAGCGACGACGCGGTGCCGCCCGTGCCGCCGTGGCTCAGCGTCGTACCGCCGTCGTGGGTCAGGGACACCGCGTCGAGGCGGGTGCCGCCGCGGAGGGTCAGTGTGCGGGGGGACACCGTGGAGGGCAGGTCGTCGGCGTCGTTGTACGCCGTGCCGTGCGGGCCGCCGAAGAAGTCGCTCGCCCGCAGCGAGGAGTCGAGGGTGTACGAGAAGTCGACCGTGTGCGGGAAGTGGTCGGAGAGGTTGGCGCCCGCCGGGTCGAGGAACGCGGCCCACTCGTTGTTGTAGCGGGTGGCGTTCAGGGACAGCAGGTCATTGCCGCGGTAGAGGACCTTGTCCACCACCTCGCAGCCGTTCGGCGGCGCCGTCGTGGGGCAGAGCAGCGCGTCCGCTCCCTGGGTGGGCCGGACGCCGCCCTTCGCCAGCTGCACCCACGCGTCCGTGAGGCCGTTCTCGTCGGCGAGGGTGCGGATGTTGTCGCCGCTGCGGGTGTAGCGCGTGTTGGTGTCGCCCATGACGATCACCGCGTTGCCCGAGGAGTTCGCCCGGATGAAGTCCGACAGCTGCGTGATGTTGGCACGCCGGGCGGCGAGCGCGTCGGCGGTGTCGTCCGCGTTGGTGTGGACGTTGTAGAGGTCGACGAAGACGCCCTCGGCGAGCCGGACGCGCGCGAGCGAGAAACCCTTCGGCGTCAGGCAGTTGGTGCCCGTGCAGTTGTTCCACTTCACCCGCTCGAAGTCCTCGAAGGCATGGTCCGAGAGGGTGTTGAGACCGTCGCCCAAGGGCACGCCGCCGCTGGTCGCGGTGCGGTACGGGTGGTTGTCGCCCGCGTACAGGGCCGCGTGGTAGTTGAAGTCCTCCTGGACGTTGACGATGTCGTACGACCCCAACCGCGGTGAGATCAGCGGGGTGTTGGTTTCCGGGTTGCCGGAACTCAGGCCCTCCGGGAGGCCGGCGACGTTGTACGTCAGCACGTTGAACGAGCCGCTGGTCGCGGCGACCGCCGGCGTGGCGCCGGTGCCCGCGAGGCCGGTGACGGCCAGCGCGGCGGCCGCGAGGGTGCCGAGGAGTCTTCTCATGGGGGGCTCCGGTCGGAAGGTGGGGCAGAAGGTGAACGGTGCTCAGGTTCGACGGCAACCAGTGTGGCGGGCAAGGGCAGTTGGGGAAACAGTGAGAGTCATGAGAGTTGACTCTCATACTTTGTGAGAGGACACTCTCACGTCATGGATTCCGGCAATCGCTTCGGCGACTTGGAGATCACCGACCCGAAGGCCATGCGCGCGCTGGCCCACCCCGTACGGCTCGCGGCCCTGGAGCGGTTGCAGCGGTACGGGCCCGCCACGGCCACCCAGCTGTCCCCGCACGTGGGGGCCACCCCGTCCGTGACCAGCTGGCATCTGCGCCACCTCGCGGGATTCGGACTGGTCCGGGACGCGGAGCCAGGAGCGGACCGGCGCGAGCGGCGCTGGGGGGCCGTGGCGCGCGGTTACCGGTTCGAGGTGCCGCAGGACGAGGAGGGCCGGGCGGCCGCCCAGGTGCTCGCCGGCGAGATGTTCGCGAGCCGCGCCGAGCTGCCGATGCGCTGGCTGACCGAGACCGCGCCGCGCCTGGAGCCGGAGTGGATGGGCGCAGCGATGTCCAACAACACCGGGATCGTCGTCACCGCCGGGGAGCTGGCCGCGCTCAAGGACGCGATGGAGGAGCTCCTCGCCCCCTACGTCACCCGCGAGCCCGCACAGCAGCCGCCGGACGGCCGGGCCGTGCGGATGCTGCTGTACGCCCTGCCGGAGGCGGCGGACGAGGAATCCGGGACGCCGGAATGAGGCGCCCGCGGATATCGGTCTCCGAGACCTCCCTGTGGCGCGACCGTCCCTTCCGGCTCACCTGGACCAGCGGGGCCGTCTCCCAGTTCGGCGACCGGGTCTCCGAGGTGGCGGTCCCGCTGATCGCCATCGGCCTCCTGGACGCCTCCGCCGCGCAGGTCTCCTGGCTGACCGCACTCGCCTGGGCGCCCAACCTGCTCGGGATCGTGCTCGGCGCCTGGGTCGACGGTCGGCGGCGCAAACGGCGGCTGCTGATCGTCACCGACCTCGTGCGGGCGGGCGTGCTGCTGTCGCTGCCCGCCGCCTACCTGTGGGGCACGCTCACGCTCGGCCAGCTGTACGCGGTGGCGTTATTGACCGGCCTCGCGGGCGTGGTGGCCGGCTGTGCGTGGCAGCCGCTGTTCGCGCGGCTGGTGCCGCCTTCCTCGTACGTCGACGCCAACAGCAAGTTCAGCGCCGCCCGTTCCGCCTCGTTCGTCGCCGGCCCCGCGGTCGGCGGCGGCCTCGTGCAGGCGATCGGCGCACCGGTCACCGTCGTCGTGGACGCCCTGTCCTTCCTCGCCTCCGCCCTGCTGCTCGGCCGGATCAGAGTCGACGAACCGGCGCCCGCGGCCCGCATCGGCGCCGCCGCACCCGCGCTGCTGCGCGACGCCCGCGAGGGTCTGGCCTTCGTCGTCCGGCACCCGGTGCTGCGGGCGAGCCTCGGCTGCTGCACGACCGTCAACTTCTTCACGTTCCTGGCGGGCACCGGCCTCGTGGTGCTGTTCGCGGACCGGGTCCTCCAACTCTCCCCGGGAGCGATCGGGTTGACCCTCGGAGTCGGGTCGACCGGTTCTCTCCTCGGCGCCCTGACCGCGCCCTGGCTGTCCCGCCGTATCGGAGTCGGGCGCGCGGTCGCCGTGGGTGCCGTGCTGTTCCCGGCGCCCTACGCCCTCGCCGCGGTCGCCGGCGGACCGGCGTGGGCCGCCGCGGGGTGCCTGGGCGGCGCCTACTTCCTGGTGGGCCTCGGGGTGATGTGGTTCGACGTCAACCTCAACTCCCTGCAGACCGCGGTGACTCCGGACGCCCTGCGCAGCCGCGTGACCGGCGCCTTCGGCACCGTCAACTACGGCGTACGCCCCCTCGGCGCACTCACCGGAGGGGCGCTCGCCACGACCTTCGGGCTGCGCGCGACCCTCGTCACGGTCGCCGTCGGCGGAGTGCTGTCGGTGCTGTGGCTGCTGCCGTTGCCGATACCGGGAATCCGCTCCCTGGCGGACCTCCCGGCCGAAATGCCCGTTCAGAGCGCCGGGTTGAGCCCGTTGGACAACCCCGTGTAGGACCTCCTGCCCACCCCCGCGCCGCCCCCGGACCTGGCGGCCACGGCGCCCGGCACCGGGTAGTCACCCGCTCGCAGTGCCCACCCGGCAGGGTGCCGTCAACGCGTCCAGCGCGCGCCACACGGCACCCTCCTTCTCGTTGTCGAACTCCAGGAGCGTGCCGTCGGGCGCGGAGACGGTGTACGACACCGGCTGGAACGACAGGGCGCCCCACGACTCGTACCGATGCTCCAGGGCGAGGATGCGGCCGCAGCCCTCGCACCGTATCCACGGCACCAGCGCCATGCCGTCCCTGTCGACGGGCTCCAAGCCCTCGAGCACCCGCAACTGCCCCTGAGAACCAGGCAGGTCGACGATGTCCGTGGCGAGCTGGTCCCACACCCCCCACTGCGAGGCCATCGCCGCGAGTTCGGCCCGTGCCGAGTCGCCCACGGCCAGCTCCAGCTCGAACAACCGGTCCACCAGCTGGAAGAGGCCGCCCTCCTGCTCGCCGATGTCCCAGCACGCCTGGATCAGCTCCACGTCCTCGGCGCCCGGTAGCAGCCCGGCGAGCCGGGACCAGACGACCCCTTCGGCGGCGTACGCCCGCACCCGTTCCTCTCGCTCGTCCATCGCGCCCGAGCCTAGTGCCGCGGCAGGCAACGTTTGCCCCGTCGCGACGCCCGGCACGCACTCTCGCCGCACCGGCCGAAAGCCCAAGTACGTCCAGTACGAGGGCTTCCGGCCGGCACGCCGAGAGCACGCACCGGACGCCGCTCCTTGACGGGCAAACGTTGCCTGCCGCGGCACTAGCTCCCGGCCAGGACCACCCGTGCGGCCCCTTTCATCCGTTGACCCCGGTGTAGTGCTTGAGGCTGAAGTGCCACAGTCGGCGCGACCCGAGGTACGCCAGCGCCCCCAGCAGCGGCGAGGCCGCGGCCAGCCAGTACGGGACGCCGGTGTCGTGGCCGTGGCCGGTGAGCACGGCGGCCGGGAAGTAGGCGACGAACGCGAGCGGCAGGCCGTACGTCAGGAGGCCGCCCACCGCTCTCGGCAGCACGTTGAGCGGGTAGCTGCCGAAGGTACCGAGGAGCTCCTCCAGCCAGCGCCCCCAGTAGTCGGCGGCCGGGAAGCGCAGCGACGCGCAGGCGACCGCCGTGAACAGGGCCGCCTCCAGGAGCAGACCGCCGAGCACGGCCACGACCAGGTACGAGATCCGGCCCGCCGTCCAGTCCAGGTCGCTGCGGCTGAGGGCACCCGCCATCAGACCCACGGCCACCGTCAGGTCACCGATCGCGTTCGTCGGGAAGTAGGACAGCTGGAGCTGGCGGTAGACCGGCATCGGACGGACCAGATAGGTGTCGATGACCCCCTCCTGGATGTGCCGGCCCAGACCGTGCACCCGGCCGAGGAACAGCACGAACAGGCCGTGCGCCAGCATCCGGGTCGCCGGGATCAGCAGCACGTCCGAGCTGTCCCAGCCGCCCATCCCGGTGAACCGGGTCAGCAGCACCGTCGCGAACACGATCACCGACACCTGCCAGACCGCGCCGATCGCGATCATCATCAGGAACTCGGAGCGGTACTCCAGCTGGGCACGGAAGTTGAGACGCGTGATGCGCCACGCGATCCGGACGGCATTCACAGGCATCAGCCTCCCTGGGAGACGACACGGCGGGCGGCCCGCCGCCACAGCAGACGGGTGAACAGGGCCAGCGCGAGGACCCAGGCGGCCTGGATCGCCAACTGGAGGGCGGCGTCCGACAGTTCGATCCGGCCGATGTAGATCGACAGGGGCACGCTCAGCGTCGCCTGGAACGGCAGGAACGTGCTCAACGTGATGAACCAGTCGGGGAAGAACCACAGCGGCGCGTACACACCCGCCAGGAGGTTCTGCGCGAAGATCAGGATGAGCATCGCGGCGCCGTTGCGCAGCGTCCAGAAGCACAGCTGGTCGATGACGAGCATGACGTAGTACAGGACCCACTGGCCCAGCAGCAGGCTGAGCGCGAACACCCCCGCCACGGCTGCCGACTTCGGGGGTTCCACGACACCGGACACCAGACAGACCGCGTATCCGCCCAGCGCCCAGACCAGGCCGTACAGCTGCTCGCCGAACGCGCGCAGGGCGTAGTACCGCTGGGGCTGCAGCGGGCGCAGGTACCAGTAGATGATCGTGCCGAAGTGCATGTGCTGCAGGACCGTGTCGCGGCCCGCGTACTGGTCCAGCTCCCGCAGCCGGGAGGCGAGCACGGCGAGGACCGCGTAGGTCACCGCCTGGTCGCGGTCGAGTCCGGCCGTGGTGCCGGTGTTCTGGTACAGGCCGTGCCACAGGGACGCCACCAGCACGATCTGCACGGTCAGGCGGAGCAGGGCGGCCGTCATACGGGGCGGGGTGTGCAGTTCGCCGAGGGGCGTGACGCGGGCGGCGCGCCAGGCGTGGATCGCCGCCATGTCAGACCCCTTCCGCATGGACGTAGGCGGCCCGCATCACGTCCTCGAGGTCCGCCTCGTCGAGCGCGATGTCCGTCACCTCGTACCGCTCGATGACGGCCTTCAGTGCCTGGTGCACGGTCGGCGCGTCGACGCCGTCCGGGCCGAACACCAGGCGGGGACCCGTCTGCTGGAGCAGGGTGATGCCCGGCAGCGGGACGATCTCGGCGTGCGGGTCGGCGAGGGTGGCCCGCACCTGCCAGGTCGAGCCGAACTTGCGGCGGATCTCGTCGAGGGAGCCGTCGAGGACCAGCCGGCCGTGGTTGACGAGGACGACCCGCTCGGCGAGCCGCTCGACCTCCGTCATGTCGTGGGTGGTGAGCAGGACCGTGCGGCCGCGCTCCTCGACCTGGTGCCTGAGGAACTCCCGGACCTGCTCCTTGACGACCACGTCCATGCCGATGGTGGGCTCGTCGAGGAAGACGACCGGCGGATCGTGGAGCAGGGCGGCGGCGAGGTCGCTGCGGACGCGCTGGCCGAGTGAGAGGTGGCGCACTCGGGTGTCCCAGAACGACGACAGGTCCAGGAGGTCGTCGAACTCCTTGAGGCGGGCGGCGTGTTCGGCCTTCGGCACCTCGTAGATGTCCCGCAGGATCGCGAACGACTCCCGCACGGGGAGGTCCCACCACAGCTGGGTGCGCTGCCCGAACACCGCGCCGATGTTGCGGGCGTTGCGCTCGCGTTCCTCGTAGGGCACCACGCCCGCGACCCGGGCATGGCCGGCGGTGGGGGTGAGGATGCCGGTGAGCATCTTGATGGTGGTGGACTTGCCGGCACCGTTCGGGCCCAGCAGGGCGAGGAGTTCGCCCGGGGACACGTCGAAGGTGATGTCGCTGACGGCGTGCTTGGCGACACGCTCCGGGTTGACCAGGGAACGGACCGCACCGGTGAAACCCGGCCGGCGGACGGTGGTGTGGAAGGTGCGGGACAGTCCGCGGACCTCGATGCTGCCGACCAAGTGGCATCAACTCCTCTGTGCGCAAACAGAAGTGCGGCCGGTCGGCAAGGATGCCGACCGGCCGCTGGCGACGTTCCGACAGTGTCGGAATGTCGATCAATCAGTCAATCGATTAATGGATCTCTTACCTGGCGGTCGAGAACACGAACGAGAACTGCGCCGGCTCCGCCTTGAGGTGGTACTGCGGCAGCGGGCCCGGTCCGCAGGACTGCGAGCCGAGGCCGTGCTGGCCGTGGTCGAGGTTGACCCAGACCGTCTCGCCGGGGGTGAGGTCGGTGAGGTGGGTGGCCGCGTCCAGCTGCTCGGTCGTCCAGCGGCGGGCGGTGAACCAGAACTCCGGGTCGCCCTCGATCCGCAGACCGCCGATCTCCGCCCAGCGGACGTCGGCACGGGCACCGTTCTCCTGCGGGCGCACGTACGGCGTCTGAAGACCGTCCACGGTCGACTGCCAGCGGCCGACGGTCGACGCCAGACGGCTGTCCGGATACGCCTCGCCGGGACCGCCGCCGAACCACCGCACCGCGTCCGCCTCGGCGAGCCCGAACCGGATGCCCAGGCGGGGCAGCGGCACCGTCCAGTCGCCCTCGGGAGCCACGGACACCGTCAGCTTCAGCCGGTCGCCGTCGGAGGTCCAGCGGTACACCGTGGCCAGACCCACCTCGCGGGCGGCCGGGGACACCCGGGTCCGCACGGTCAGCGCGTCGTCGGACAGCTCCACCGCGTCCAGCCGGTGCTGCATCCGGTGCAGACCGAGCGCCCGCCACAGCACCCCGTACCGGGTGTCCGTCTGCCACTCGGCGCCGTCGTCGTTGTCCGTCGTCGCCCGCCACACGTCCAGGCGCATGCCCTCGACCGGCACCCCGCCGACCGACCGCAGCGCACCGGTGCGGGCGTCGAAGGCGGCCGGGCCGAGCGTGATCTGCCCCTCGCCGCGCACGGGCCCCTCGGTGGGCGCGACGGACGGCAACGGGCGGGCGGCGACCGGGAACTGGCCCCACGCCACCACATGGCCCGCCGGCCCCCACGAGGTGTCCTGCGCCAGCAGCGCCCGCACGGTCCACTGCGTCTCCGCGCCCCGGTGGTCCGCGGGCGGCTCCGGCAGCTTCACGTCGGCCGTCTCCCCGGGCTTCAGCGCGGGCACCGACAGCGAGCCGGACTCCACCGTCTCGCCCTCGACCTGGTACGACCACTCGAAGGCCAGCGCCGACAGGTCGGCGAAGTCGTACTTGTTGGTCACCCGCACGGTGCCGTCGGCGCCGTCGCCCTCGATCCGGACCGGCTCGATGACCTTCTTGTACTCGACCAGGCCGGGGGAGGGCGTGCGGTCGGGGAAGATCAGGCCGTCGCAGACGAAGTTGCCGTCGTGCAGCTCCTCGCCGAAGTCACCGCCGTAGGCATAACCCAGCTCGGGGTGGGTGATGCCGTGGTCGATCCACTCCCAGATGAAGCCGCCCTGGAGCCGGTCGTGCTTTTCGAACAGCTCCTGGTAGTCGGCGAGTCCGCCGGGGCCGTTGCCCATGGCGTGCGCGTACTCGCACTGGATGAAGGGGAGTTCACGACGCTTGTGGGTGCCGCCGTCGAGCTCCTTGCCGATCTGTTCGACCTCGGCGTGGTTGGCGTACATCCGCGAATAGACGTCCGTGTCGCGGCAGTTCCAGTCGCCCTCGTAGTGCACGAGGCGCGAGGAGTCGCGGCCGTGGATCCACTCGGCCATCGCGGTGAGGCCGCGTCCGGTGCCGGCCTCGTTGCCCAGCGACCAGAAGACGATCGAGGGGTGGTTCTTGTCGCGCTCGACCATGCGGGCGGCGCGGTCGAGGAGGGCCGGGGTCCAGCGGTCGTCGTCGACCGGGTTGTCCCGCCAGTCCTGCTCGGTGAAGCCGTGGGTCTCCAGGTCGCACTCGTCGATGACCCACAGGCCGTACTCGTCGCACAGGTCCAGGAAGGCCGGGTGCGGCGGGTAGTGGGAGGTGCGCACCGCGTTGAGGTTGTGCCGCTTCATCAGCAGCACGTCCTCGCGCATGGTCTCCAGGTCCAGCGCGCGCCCCTTCTCGGGGTGCCACTCGTGCCGGTTGACGCCCTTGAAGAGGATCGCTTTGCCGTTGACCTTGAGCAGACCGTCTTCCAGCACGATGGTGCGGAATCCGATGCGCAGCGGGACCCGCTCGCCCTCGGTGACCAGCTCGCCGTCGTACAGCCGGGGTGTCTCGGCGTTCCACGGCTCCACGGCGACCGTCACCGACTCGCCGGTCGCGACATCGATGTCCAGGGCGGGCACGGTCACCCGCCCGTCGACGTCGGAGTCGACGCGCAGGGTGCCCTCGCCCGTGACGTGGTCGTAGCCGGCGTGCACGAAGAAGTCCAGGACGCTGCCCGCCGGGCGGTGCAGCAGCGTGACGTCACGGAAGATGCCGGGCAGCCACCACTGGTCCTGGTCCTCCAGGTAGGAGCCGGCCGACCACTGGTGGACGCGGACCGCCAGGACGTTGCCCTTCGGCTTCAGCAGATGCCCCACCGCGAACTCATGGGGAAGCCGCGACCCCTTGAACTCACCGATGTCCGTGCCGTTCAGCCAGACCCGGGCGCAGGACTCGACGCCGTCGAAGCGGACCACCGCGCCGCCGTCCGCGGGCCAGGCCTCGGGGAGGTCGAAGACGCGCAGATGGTCGCCGGTCGGGTTCTCGGTCGGGACGTGCGGCGGGTCCACGGGGAAGGGGTACAGATGGTTCGTGTAGATGGGCGAACCGTGCCCCTGGAGGACCCAGTGCCCGGGGACCTGGACCTCGGCCCAGTCCCCGGCGTCGTAGCCCTCCTCGGCGAACGAGTCGTCCTCGGCGTCGATGGTCGCCGAGACGCGCAGGCGCCAACTGCCGTTGAGCGACAGCGCCTTCGCGTCGGAGGCGGCGTACCAGGCGCGGGGCGGCAGGGCCCCGCTACCGGGCGAGACGTCCTCGACGTAGTCGACGGCGGTGGTGCGGAAAGACATCGGTCTCCAGGTCTTGAGAAGAGAACGTCAGCCCTTGATGCCGGTCTGCGCGATCCCCTGCACCAGCCAGCGCTGGAGGAAGAGGAACACGAGCAACAGGGGCAGGATGGAAATGGCCGTGGCCATGAAGATCAGGTGGTAGTTGACGGTCTGGTTGGTCATGTACGAGGACAGGGCCACCTGAATGGTCCAGGAGCTCGGGTCCTGGCCGATGACCAGGGGCCACAGGAAGGAGTTCCAGCCGCTGATGAACGTGATCGTGGCCATCGCCGCGAAGAAGTTCAGCGAGTTGGGTACGACGACCCGCCAGTACGCCCCCCAGTACGAGAGTCCGTCCACACGTGCCGCCTCCTCCAGCTCCTTGGGGAACCCCAGGAAGTACTGCCGGAACAGGAAGCAGGTGAAACCACTGAACAGGCCCGGGATGATGAGACCGCGGTAGGTGTCGACCCAGCCCAGCGACGACACCAGCACGAAGCTCGGCACGAAGGTGACGGCCGTCGGGATCATCAGGGTGACCAGGACGGCGTAGAAGACCTTGTTGGCGTGCCGGTACGGGATGCGGGCGAGGCCGTAGCCGGCGAGCGAGCAGATCAGCAGGATGCCGCTGGTGTGCAGGACGGCGACGACCCAGGAGTTCCACAGGGCCCGGCCGAAGTCGACGGTCTCGTCGTTGAACGGTTCGGTGATGTTGCCCCACTGGATGTCGGTGGGGAGCCACTTCCAGTTCTCGCCCGTGATCTCCTGGTCCGTCATCAGGGCGTTGCGGACGATCAGATAGAACGGGACCAGGAAGAGCAGGGCCGCGACACCGGTGGCGATGTAGAGCCCGGTGTTGCCGATGACCTTGCCCCCGCGCTTCTTGCGGGGGGTCTTCGTGACGTCAGGTGCGGTGGTGGTCACTTGGACTCCTCACCCCTTCCGAAGCCCATGATCCGGCCCTGGAGCAGGGTGATCACGAGGATGAGCAAGGTCAGGATGACGGCACCGGCGCTGCCCTGGCCGTAGTCCTGGCTTTCACCGAGGGCCGTCTTGTACAGCTCCACGAGCGGTGGCTGGCCCCAGGTCGCCCTGCTGAGCAGGTTCCAGAACTCGTCGAAGGCCTGGTAGGCGGCGATCAGCAGCAGCAGGATCACCGCGGTCGAGGTGGCCCGCAGCTGGGGCAGGGTGATGTACCGGAAGGTCTGCCAGCCCGGCTTGGCGCCGTCGATCGAGGCGGCCTCGTAGAGCTCCGCCGGGATGTTCTGGAGCGCCGCCAGGAACAGGATCATGTAGAAGCCGGCCTGGAGCCAGAGCCGCAGCGTCACGATGACCAGCCAGTACCAGGGCGGGTCGGGGTTGGCCAGCCAGGCCGTGTTCTCGACGCCGAACCAGCCGATGACGGTGTTCGCCAGACCGAAGCGGACGCCGTTGAAGATGGACATCTTCCAGATCAGCGCCGCGGCCACATAGGAGACCGCGGTCGGGATGAAGAACACCGACCGGAAGAACGCCTTCATGAACGTCAGCCGGTGCACCAGCAGCGCCAGGCCCAGCGAGAGCCCCCACGTGGTGGGCACGATGAACGCGGCGAAGACGGTGAAGGTGACCAGGGACCCCGTGAAGTCCGGGTTGTCCAGGATCGCCGTGTAGTTGTCGAAGCCGATGAACTCGCTCGGCGAGACGGTGAAGCGTGCCTCGAAGAAGCTGAGGTAGATGCTCCAGCCCATCGGCACGAAGACGAAGATCACCAGGCCGATGAGGAAGGGACTGGTGAAGAGCCAGAAGTTGAGGGTGCTGTTCGCCCGCAGACTCCGCCGCGGCCGCGCCTTTTGAGGCTTGGCCGGGGCGGCGTCCGTGAGGTCGAGCTTGGTGGTGGTCGACATGTCGAGGTCCGCCCGCCGGCCTATCCGAAGAGCTTCTTGAGCTCTGCGTTGACCTTCTTGTCACAGGCGTCGAGCGCGGCCTCCGGACTGCCGTTCTTGCGCACGGAGTTGGCGATCACGTCGTTCACCGAGGCGATCATCGCCTGCGTCCAGGCGATGTTGTCGAAGTGCCCGTACTCGCCGAAGAGCTTGACGCCCTCGGCCGGCAGACCCGACTTCAGCTTGGTGGCCGACTGCGCGATCGAGGTGCGCGGCGGGATGTGGAAGCCGTAGGACAGCGCCCAGTCCTCCTGGTACTCCTTCTGGTCGATCCACAGCCACTTGACGTATTCCTTGGCCGCGTCGAGGTTCTTGCTCTTGGCGTTGACGAACATCGACCAGCCGCCGTTGATGACCGAGAACCTGCCGGAGTCGCCGACCTTCGGGAACGGGAAGATGCCGACGTCGTCGCCGAGCGCCTTCTGGATCACGGGCATGGCCCACATGCCGCACCACTGGATCGCGGTCAGGCCCTGAGTGAAGGCGGAGGGGTCCCACCAGTCGGCGGGGGCGTCCAGGAGCAGGTTGCCGCTGGTGAACAGCTTGCGGAGCTGGCTCAGACCGTCGGCCACGGCGTCCGTGTGGTAGGCGATCTCGTTCTTGTCGTTGAGGGTGTCCGCGCCGGCCGACCAGATCAGCGGGTTCTGGACGGGGGTGATGTCGTTGCCGAGGAAGGCGCCCTTGACCTTGCTCGTGGTGAGCTTGTCGATGACCTCGATCAGCTCCTCCAGCGTCTGGGGAACCTCGACCTTGGCCTTCTCGAAGAGCGACGGACGGTAGTAGAAGAACTGCGGGTCGTCGATCATCCGGACGCCGTATATCTTCCCGTCGACCGTGTGCGAGGCGATGTCGGCGGCGTTGAAGTCGTCCTTGACCGGGTTGATGATGTCGCTCAGGTCCGCCACCTGACCGCTCGTCACCATCTGGAGCTGCGGGTGGAACTCGAAGACGTCGGGCGCGTTCTTGGTGAGCAGAGCCGGGAACAGCTTGTTCTCGAAGTTGGAGCCGGTGATCCACTGGGTGGTGACGTTGGCTTCCTTGTAGGCCTTCGCGTACCGCTTGATGGCCTGCTCGGTGCCCGCCTCGCCGTACGCGTGGAAGTACTGCGTGAGCCCCTCGCCGGAGCTGCTGCGTCCGGTGTTGCCCCCGCACGCGGCCAGTCCGCCGGCGGCCGCCATACCCATGGCGGCCCGAAGAACGGTACGGCGGTCCCAGTTGACGTTTCTCATTGCCGACATGCTGACGTCCTTGTCTCGAGTACGGCTGCGGCTCTGCGCCCGGTGCCTGAAGCGGCTCAGCGCCAGGTGGCTCAATTGGTGTCGCGGTGCGGGACGTTAACCTTCGGCTAAGGCTTCGGCAAGGGGTTGGACGAAGTCTGTTCGAAGCGTTGCGGAGTGTTCGGGATACCGGACATCGCGGGTCACGGGCCGCCGCACCAGCGGCCCGCAACCCCCCTTCGGGTACTGCGGGTTACTGCCTTCCGGGCCCTACGGCCCACTGCCGGAACCAGGCTCTGGCTAACGCGGGTTGGGCGTCTTGGCCCTCGCGGGCGTGATGCTGCGTTTCGGCGACTTCTGGCCGACCGACTGGAGGGCGCCCTCGAGCGCGAACGTCGCCGCGCCCAGGCACACCGGATCCGTGGGGATAGGGGAGAGGACGATCTCGGTGGCCGCCATCGGCCGGGGCAGCGCATGCCGGGCGACCGCCTCGCGCACCTCCTCGACCAAGGGCTCGCCGAGGGCGGCCGCGACCCAGCTGCTGAGCACGATCACCTCGGGGTTGAACAGGTTGACCAGGTTGGCGATCCCGGCGCCGAGGTAGCGGACGGTGTCGCGGAGCGTGCCGAGGGCCACCGGATCGTTCTGCCGCAGCCCCTCGGCCAGGGCGGCGATGGTGGCCGTCTGGTCGTCCTGGTGCAGCAGCGGGCTGCCGGGACTCAGCTCCCGCAGATTCAGCATGATCCCGGACGCGCCGACGTACGCCTCCACGCAGCCGTGCTTGCCGCAGCGGCACACCCGGCCGTCCAGGACGATCGTGGTGTGGCCCCACTCGCCGGCGCTGTTGCTGACCCCCCGGTGCAGCCCGCCGCCGAGCACGAGCCCGGCGCCCACACCGGTGCCGAGGTTCACCACCACGGCGTTCCCGCGGCCGCGCGCGGCCCCGAACCACAGCTCGGCCACCGCGGAGGCGCGCAGCGGATTGTCCAGGTACAGGGGGTAGGCGATGTGCTCGGTGAGCAGATCGAGCAGCGGCACGTCGTGCCAGTCCCAGTTGGGCGCGTACTCGCAGAACCCGGTGTCCCGGTCCACCTGGCCCGGCACGCTCACCCCGACCCCGAGGACACGGGCGCCCTCGATGCCGGCCTGCGCGACCACCTGGCCCACGACCGCGGCGACATGGCCGATGACCTGCTCGGGCAGGCTCTCACCCGGGCGGACGTCCTCCTCGGCGCGGGCCAGCACGTTCAGGCCGAGGTCGAACAGCTCGACATGGACGTAGGTCTCCGCGATGTCGACACCGATCAACGCGCCCCCTGACGCGTTGACCGCGACGAGCCCGCGGGGGCGGCCTCCCGCCGAGTCCTCGAACCCGACCTCCGTGATCATCGAGAGATCGAGCAGCTCGCCGACGAGCGTGGCGACCGTGGCCAGGCTCAGCCCGGTGGCGGCCGCCAGCTCCTGCCGGGAGGTGGGCGACGCGGCGATGATCTGGCGCAGCACCTCGTAGCGGTTCGCGGTGCGGATGTCACGTGAGGTGCGCTTCACCGGGTTGCCCCCGTCCCTTCGGCTCTCGCCGGGACGGCATCGGCACCGGCGCGGCGCAAGGCTATGGGCTGCCGAGGACTTTCGACAAGGGGTTAGGAAAGGGGCTTTATAAAGTCAGTCGGCGAGCACGTCCCGGACGAAGGCGTTGGCGAATTTTGCCTCAGTGTCCAGGCTGCCCGCCAGCGCCCGGAAGTCGTCCAGCCTGGGATAGCGGCCGCGCAGGACCTCGCCCGGCGTGGTGAACACCTTCCCCCAGTGCGGCCGCGGCCCGAAGCCGTCGAGCACCTCCTCCAGCCGTCGCACCACCGGCAGTACGGCCGCCGTGTCCTCGATCCAGGTGAAGTGCAGCGCCACCGTGTCGCGTCCGTACGACGGGCTCAGCCACTGCTCGTCGGCGGCGACCGTACGCACCTCGCAGGTCTGCAGTACGCCGGCGACCGTCTCCCGGATACCGTCGATCGCATACAGCGCCTCGACGGCATACCGCCGCGGCAGCAGATACTCCGACTGCAGCTCCGCCCCGCTGCTTGGCGTGAACTCCGCCCGGAAGTGCGGCAGCCGCTCATGCCAGGGTCCCGGCACCCCGAACTGCTCGGTGCAGTTGACCGCGGGCATCCCCGGCACCGGGTGCAGCTTCTCGGTGGCGGGCGCGGCCCAGGTGAACTGGTCGAGTGGCTGATCCACCCGCCGCTTCAGCCAGACCTGCCGGAAGCCCGGCTCCCGCCAGTCCGTGAAGAGGCTGACGCTGTACGCGGCCGACATGACCGCCGAGAACGTCTCGAAGTCCATCCCCTCCAGCGGAAGTTCGGTGAAGACATGCTGCTCGACCTGGAAGGCCGGCTCCAGGTCCAGGGTGAGCGCGGTGACGACACCCAGGGCGCCGAGCGAGGTCACGGCACCGCCGAAGCGCTCGTCGTCCCGGCCGATCGTCACCCTCGACCCGTCGGCGACGACCAGCTCCACCTCCCGCACGGCCGAGCCCAGCGGACCGTTGCCCACACCCGAGCCGTGCGTCCCCGTCGCGACCGACCCCGCCACCGAGATGTGCGGCAGCGAAGCCATGTTGGGCAGCGCGAACCCCTGGGCGTGGACCGCGCGGGCGAGCTCCGCGTACCGGACGCCGCCCCCAACCCGTACCGTACGGGCCGCGGAGTCCACGTCGATCACCGCGGGGAGCCCGGCGATCGACAGCAGGACGCCGTCGGAGCCCGGTTCGGCGATCTCGTTGAAGGAGTGCCCGCTGCCCAGCACCCGCACCTTCGCGCTCCCGGCCACGAGGGCACTCAGCGTGTCGAGCGAGTACGGGCGGTGCAGCTCCTTCGCGCCGTACGTGATGTTGCCCGCCCAGTTGGTGACCGTCTCCGTCATCCCTGTCGTCCCTTCCCTGGAACGCCGGCCCTCGCCGGCATACCTCTGCGTTGACCCTCTCATCCGCCGCCACCTAACTTAGAGAGCGGTTTCTATCCGTTTTCCTCGACCGGGGGTCACCACCTTGCCCGAGCGTCCCCAGGCGCTGTTCGCCATGACCGCCGCCAACCTGCCGCATGTCTTCCCGTCGGAGGTGCTGGAGCGGCTGCGGGAGGCGGTGGACATCGACCCGGATCTCGTGGCCGAGGACTTCACCGACCCGCGCGTCAAGGAGGCGCTGGCCCGCACCGAGATCCTCGTGACGGGCTGGGGCTGCCCCCGCATCGACGCGACGGTCCTCGACGCCGCCCCCGGACTGCGGGCGATCCTGCACTCCGCCGGTTCGGTCAAGGGCTTCGCCACACCGGAGATCTGGCGGCGGGGCATCGAGGTCACCTCGGCCGCCGACGCCAACGCGCTCCCTGTCGCCGAGTACACCCTCGCCATGATCCTCCTCGCCGGGAAGGACCTCTTCGTCGCCCGCGAGCGACTGCGCGCCGCACGGGCCCACCCCGGCTGGGGCATCGTCCCCGGCATCGGCAACCACGGCCGCCGGGTCGGCGTCATCGGCGCCTCCCGCATCGGCCGCCGCGTCCTGGAACTCCTGCGCCCCTTCGACCTGCGGCCCGCGCTCACCGACCCGTACGTCACCGAGGCGCAGGCGGCCCGGCTCGGCGTGCCCCTGCTGGAGCTGGACGAGCTGCTGCGCGGTTCGCAGATCGTCACGGTCCACGCCCCGCAGACCCCCGAGACGCACCACCTCATCGGCCGCCGTGAGCTGTCCCTGATGCCCGACGGGGCGGTCCTCGTCAACACCGCGCGCGGCGGCCTCGTCGACCACGACGCCCTGGTCGCCGAACTCCGCACCGGGCGCCTCAGCGCGGTCCTCGACGTGACCGACCCCGAGCCGCTCCCCGCCGACTCGCCCCTGTACGACCTCCCCAACGCCTTCGTCACCCCGCACCTCGCGGGCTCCCAGGGCAACGAGCTGGCCCGGCTCGGCACAGCGGTGGCCGAGGAGGCGGAGCGGCTCGCGACCGGTGCCGGTCCGGCGTATCCGGTGGAGCTGGCGGCACTGGAGTTCGGCGCCTGAGGAGGTGCGGATTTCGTTGCCAGAGAAGCCATTCGGTATAGGTATCGATAAATGTCTGGCGATAAAGCAGCGATATCAGTAGTTTCCATCGTCATGACGCTCGACCCGCTCCCCGAGACCGACCTCACCCGCCACCGCCGCCTGCGCGACCAGGGCAGCCTCGACCGCGCCGACCTGAACGCCATCCTCGACGCGGGCTTCGTCTGCCACCTGGGCGTGGTGATCGAAGGCCGGCCCCTGGTCGTCCCGACCGTCTACGGGCGGGACGACCAGGAGCTCTACCTCCACGGCTCGGTGGCGAGCCGCAGTCTCTCCGGCGGCGTCCCCGTCTGCGTCACGGTCACGCACGTCGACGGGCTGGTCCTCGCCCGGTCCGTCTTCGAGCACGGCGTGAACTACCGCAGCGCGATGATCCACGGCGAGGCCCGCAAGGTCACCGACCCCGAGGAGAAGCTGGCGGGCCTGCGCCGGCTCACCGACCACGCGACCCCGGGGCAGTGGTCGTACGCCCGCAGCCCGAGCCGCAAGGAACTCGCCGCCACCACTCTCCTCGCCCTCTCCCTCGAAGAGGCCTCGGTCAAGATCCGCAGCGGCCCGCCGGACGACGGCGACGGACCCGACGCCGGGCTCGGTCTCTGGGCCGGGACCCTGCCGCTGACCTCGGTGTGGGGCGCGCCCGTCACCGATCCCGTACTGCCGGGCGAAACGCCCGTACCGGAACACATCGCTCGACGCGAGGGGACCCGGTACGCGTGACGGGCGGGCGGGGGCATAACGTGAGGAGTCGAACGCCTGAGCCGGGAGGAGATTTACGGATGGGCAGCCGCACCGCACTGGTCGAAGATCTGATGGAGCGATTCCCGCACGTACCGCGGGAAGCCGTCTTCAAGGAGGATCTGCTGCGCGGCGGGGTGGCCTTCGATCCGTCCGCGCTCAGCGACAACGAGGGTGGAGAGGTCAAGCCGAAGTCGTACTTCATCTTCTCCTTCGACCACGGCACCCTGCCCGAACTCGGCGAGGCCGCGCTGCGGCGGCCGCCGGAGGAGATCATCCTCACGGGCGGTCCGTACGACCTGCGCCGCACCGTCGTCTCCGTGCGCGTGAACCCGTCGTCGCCGTACCGCGTCGCCGCCGACGAGGAGGGCGTGCTCGGCCTCTACCTCGACGGCAAGCGCATCGCCGACGTCGGTGTGCCGCCGATGCCGGAGTACTACAAGCACAAGCTCTCCAACGGGAAGTCCGTCATGGAGGTCGCCCCCACCATCCAGTGGGGCTACCTCATCTACCTGACCGTCTTCCGGGTCTGCCAGTACTTCGGCGCCAAGGAGGAGTGCCAGTACTGCGACATCAACCACAACTGGCGCCAGCACAAGGCCGCCGGCCGCCCGTACACCGGCGTCAAGGACGTCGAAGAGGTCCTCGAGGCCCTGGAGATCATCGACCGGTACGACACCGCGAAGACCTCCACCGCCTACACCCTCACCGGCGGCGCGATCACCAAGACGGTGGCCGGACGCGACGAGGCCGACTTCTACGGCCACTACGCCAAGGCCATCGAGGAGCGCTTCCCCGGCCGCTGGATCGGCAAGGTCGTCGCCCAGGCGCTGCCGCGCGACGACGTGCAGCGCTTCAAGGACTACGGCGTGCAGATCTACCACCCCAACTACGAGGTGTGGGACGAGTACCTCTTCAAGCTCCACTGCCCCGGCAAGGAGCGCTACGTCGGCCGCGACGAGTGGCACAAGCGGATCCTGGAGTCGGCGGAGATCTTCGGCGCGCGCAATGTGATCCCCAACTTCGTGGCGGGCGTGGAGATGGCCGAGCCCTTCGGCTTCAAGACCGTCGACGAGGCCATCGCGTCCACCACCGAGGGGCTGCGCTTCTTCATGTCGCAGGGCATCACACCCCGCTTCACCACCTGGTGCCCCGAGCCGACCACCCCGCTCGGCAAGGCCAACCCGCAGGGCGCGCCGCTGGAGTACCACATCCGGCTGTTGCAGGCCTATCGCCAGACGATGGAGGACTTCGGTCTCTCCTCGCCCCCCGGATACGGTGAGCCCGGGCCCGGCCGCGCCGTCTTCTCGGTGAGCTCCTTCATGGACAGCCTCCCGGCACAGGAACCCGCCGAGGTGTAGTCGCGGCGGGAGCCGATCGAGCAGTCAGGGTCCGGATCGAGTCGTCCGGGCCTTTTCTGCGTATGTCTTCTGGAGTGACAAGCGCAACAGCGGCAACGAGGTGTGGGCGGGCTCGAACTCCTGGTAACCGGATTTGAATGGTGAGCTTGTCAGTTGTGCGGAAGCCGTGAAAAGCTCGTGCACTGCCGCGAGTTTCCCCACAACTCCGTTGCCAATAAGGTGAGTTGACCTCGCTTTCGATGCAGGAGTCCGATGCCCGACCTGCCGACCCCCCAGGACGCCGCCGAGGCCGTGCTGTTCACCGAGTGCTGGGACGCCGTGCTCTCCTACGCCGACCTCTGCACGGCCGGTTCCACCGCGGCCACCCAGCTGGCCACGGAGGCGTTCGCCCTCGGCATGCGCGAGGCCCGCACCGACGGCGGCGGCACCGCCAAGGGCGTGGGCCGCCGTGCGCCCCGGTTGCCCGTGATCCCCCTGCTGCTGACGGCCGTACGCACCACCGCCGCCGCCTGGGAGACCGCCGGCCAGGGGCACCGGCTCGATCCCGACCTGCGCCTGTGGCTCAACTCGGACAAGGCCGCACGCTACACCGGCCCCCCGTTGCAGCGCCCGATCGCCCTGCGCGGTCTGCGCGACATGCAGGAACACGACGCGGATCTGCTGTGGCTGGCCGAGGTGGAGGCGCTGCCGCTGTCCGTGGTGGCCCGCAGGCTCGGTCTGGACCCGGCCCATCTGCCGGAGGAACTCGCGCAGGTGCGCGGCCTGTTCCGGGACCGCAGTCACCGCAACCACCTCGACACCCCGATGGCCCCGCAGTGCCGCAGCTACGCCCGCCTCCTCGACGCGGTCACCCGCGCGAGCTCCGCCGACACCCCGGCGGACCTCTCCCGGCACCTCGCCACCTGTGTGCAGTGCGCCGAGGCCGCCGCCTGTCTGCGGCTGCACGGCGGCGGACTGCCCGGGGCGCTCGCGGGCGGAGTGATCGGCTGGGGCGGCCTCGCGTACCTGGAACGCAGACGCCGGGCCGCGGAGGTGCGGCTGGGCGCCGGACGCCCGGAGACGGCCGACGCCGGCCCGCCGAACCCCGGCGCCCACAAGGCGCGTGTCGTGCGCAGCGGACTGCTCGTCACCGCCGTGCTGGTCTCACTGCTGGCCCTCGCCGTCTCGATGATGCCGGCGGGCGGCTCCATGGACGACGGAGCCTCGCTGCCCACCGACCGTCAGCCGGTGGCCGATCCCGGCGCCACCGTGCCCTCGCCTTCCGCGACCTCCGGGCCGGCGGCCTCGCCCACACCGTCCGCGGCCGGCAGCACCTCCGCGAAGAAGAACCCCGGGCCCGAACCCCAGGGCACCACCTCCTCCGCCGCCCGCGACGACGAGAAGCCGAACCCCGCCACGAGCGCGTCGGCCACCTGCGAGGTCCGGTACGAGCTGGTGAACCAGTGGCCCGACGGCTTCCAGGCCACCGTCACCGTCACCACCGACGAGGCCCTCGACGACTGGCGCGTCGCCTGGTCCTTCAAGGACGGTCAGAAGGTCGGCCAGATGTGGGACGCGAGCTTCGCCCAGGACGGCTCCCGTGTCACCGCGAGCGCCGCGGACTACAACAGGTCCGTGCGCGCGGGCGCCGACCTCGCCTTCGGCTTCCTCGCCTCCTGGCAGGGCACGAACTCACCTGCGTACGCCTTCACGTTGAACGGGCACAGCTGCTCGAAGGCCTGACGGCATCCGTCGGACGCAGCAGCATCGGCACCGTGGCCCGGTCGGGGAGGCACCATCTCGGCCCGGACGCCCACGCCGGGCCCGTCCTGCCGGCCGCCGCGTCCGGACCGGCGGCCTCCAGCTCGAACCACACCTCCGTGCCGACGCCGTCCTCGACGCGCCCGCTGCCCCACCGGTCGGCGAGCGCGTCGACCAGCAGCAGGCCGCGCCCGTTCTCGCTGTCCGCGTCGCGACCCTCGCCGTGCGTCCCGGGCAGGCCCGGCCCCTCGTCCGCGACCGTGCAGCGCAGCCGGCCGGCCATGAGGGAGAGGGTGAGCCGATAGCGGCCCCGGGCGTGCACGGCCGCGTTGGTGGCGAGTTCGCTGACCAACAACTCGGCGATCTCCGCCTGGTACTGGAGCCCGTACTCGGCCAGCCACGTCCGGACGGCGGCCCTGGCGAGGCGGACCGAGGACCGTCCTGGCCCCAGGATCGTCGTACAGCCACCGCCCAGGGACAGACAGGGCGGACGGACGTCGGGCATGTCGCTTCCCTTCACCCCAGCGGCTCGACCTCCACCATGCCGTCGGCGCGCACCGCGGGTCGCGGGGGAAACTACGCGCATCCGCAGACCGGTCCCATGCCGGCGTGATGCTTGAGAGGAGCGGTGGTCCGTCATGTCCGGTTCTCTTTCCTGCAGTTCGTGTCGAGCGAGGTCCAAGGGCAGCGAGGTCCAAGGACGTCGTCAGGGGCGCGGGATGCTGCGTGACGCGGTCCAGACGGCGACCTGGCTGCGAGAGGTGAAGCCCAACTTGCTGAGGATCCGCTCCACATGGCCCTCCGCCGTCCGTACCGCGACGACCAGCCGGTCGGCGATCTGCTGGTTGGTGAGGCCCTGCCCGAGGAGCTCGGCGACCTCCGCCTCGCGGCGGGTGAGCGGACTGTCGGGCACCGTGCGGGCGGGTGCGCGATCGAGCTGGCCGCGGTCCGGATGCGCGCGCTGGGTGTGCGGCAGGTGCTCGACCGGCTGGACCGGCGGTACCGGCTGCTCGCCGACACCGAGGACGCCCCGGCCCGGCACCGCACCCTGCGGGCGACCGTCGACTGGAGCCACGACCTGTGCACCCCTCAGGAGCAGGCCGTGTGGGCGTACGCCTCGGTGTTCGCCGGGAGCTTCGACCTGGACGCGGTGGAGGAGGTCTGCGCCGGCGCGGGCCCGGCGCGGGCGTGGGCAACGGCTGCACCTCCAGCACATGCTGCCCGGCCAGCCCCAGCGGATGCCTGCTGGTCGCCAGCACCCGCGCCCGCGGTCCGCGCCAGCAGCGTCCCGACGAACTCCGCGCAGGCCTCGGTCAGGTGCTCGCAGTTGTCCAGTACGAGGAGCAGATCGCGTTCCCCGAGCTGCTCGACGAGCACCTCGACCGGCGAACGCCCCGACACATCACGGATGTTCAGCGCCTCGACCAGGGCGAGCGGCACCAGCGAGGCGTCCCGCACACCGGCCAGCTGGACCAGGTGCACCCCGTCGGCGAACCGCTTCGCCAGCGCGGGCAGGACATGCAGGGCCAGCCTGGTCTTGCCGACGCCGCCCGGCCCGGTCAGGCTCACCAACCGGTGCGCGGCCAGCAGCCGCTTGCTCCGCGACCTCCTGCCGCCTGCCGACGAAGCTCGACGCCCTCGGACTCCGACCGGCCGTTGCTCGCGTCGCGGATGCTTGCAGAATCGGAACCCGCCTCCGAACGTGGTACGCCCCGTGCGCGCCGTGGTCCGCGGTGGGCGGAGGTACGGCGGCCCTACCAAGAACATTAGGAGCGAGACGCAGGTCAGGCGCCTGTAGTGCGACATTGCCAACTGAAGGCGCTTACCTGACGGAACGTGCCCATGTCCTGTCGCGCGGCGAAAAAAACCCGTGGCGTCCGCGAACGCACCTGTCTAAGGTGGGGGACGTTCCGGCGTCGACCGTGTGCGTACGAGGAGGTGTTTGACCGATGGCTGTCACTGCGACGAGCGCTGCCCGCATTCAGTTCATCAAGTCCACCTCCGTGGCCGCCGGCTGACCACCTCACTCCTCGCCGGGGCCACCCTGTGAAGGGTCACCCTTGACTTCCACCTCTGTTTTCACCGCGCTCGCTCCCTACGGCTGGGACGACGCATGGGCGGACGAGTTCGCCCCCTACGACGCCGAAGGACTGCTGGCCGGGCGGGTCGTCCGCGTCGACCGCGGGCAGTGCGACGTCGTCACCGCGGACGGTCTCCTGCGAGCGGACACCGCGTTCGTCACCCCCCACGACCCGCTGCGGGTCGTGTGCACCGGGGACTGGGTCGCCGTCGAGCCCGGCGGCAACCCGCGTTACGTCCGCACGTATCTGCCGCGCCGCACCGCCTTCGTACGCTCCACCTCCTCCAAGCGGTCCGAGGGGCAGATCCTCGCCGCCAACGTCGACCACGCCATCGTCGCCGTCTCCCTCGCCGTCGAGCTCGACCTCGGCCGCATCGAGCGCTTCCTCGCGCTCGCCTGGGAGAGCGGGGCACAGCCCCTGGTCGTGCTCACCAAGGCCGACCTCGTACCGGACGCGGCGACGCTCGCGCATCTCGTCCAGGACGTGGAGACCACGGCGCCGGGCGTACCGGTGCTGACGGTCAGCGCCCTCGACGGCGACGGGCTCGACGTCCTCGTCGCCGTCGTCTCCGGCGGTACGAGCGTGCTGCTCGGCCAGTCCGGAGCGGGCAAGTCGACCCTCGCCAACGCCCTGGTCGGCGAGGACGTCATGGACGTCCGCGCGGCCCGGGACGTCGACGGCAAGGGGCGTCACACGACGACCACCCGCAACCTCCTCGCCCTCCCGGGCGGGGGAGTGCTGATCGACACCCCGGGGCTGCGCGGTGTCGGTCTCTTCGACGCCGAGAGCGGTGTCGGGCAGGTGTTCTCCGAGATCGCGGAACTGGCCGAGCGGTGCCGCTTCCACGACTGCGCCCATGAGGCGGAGCCGGGGTGCGCGGTGCTCGCCGCGATCACCTCCGGCGAGCTGGGTGAGCGGCGCCTGGAGAGTTACCGGAAGCTGATCCGGGAGAACCAGCGGATTGTCGCCAAGACCGATGCGCGGGTCCGTGCGGAGCTTCGGAAGGACTGGAAGCGCCGGGGGGCTGAGGGGAAGGCCGCGATGGAGGCGAAGCGGGGGCGGGTGCGGTAGGGCGCCTACGGGGGTGCCTCGCTTTGTCGTCTCGCGGGTGCGGGTGGGCTGTGGCTTGTCGCGCCCACGCGGCGGAGCCGCATGTCGATACAGCCCCGCGCCCCTGACGGGGCGCCCCGAGCGCCGTGTCCGAATCCCGCCAGCCACACTCCCGTCCAGGTCGCACACTGGACCGTGTGATGGACGAAGACAGCAGGTACGAGGCGGTGCGGAGTCGGGACGGGCGGTTTGACGGAGAGTTCTTCTTCGCCGTCGAGACGACCGGGATCTACTGCCGGCCCAGTTGCCCCGCCGTCACGCCGAAGCGGCGCAATGTGCGGTTCTTCGCGACGGCCGCCGCCGCGCAGGGTTCCGGGTTCCGGGCCTGCCGGCGGTGTCGTCCGGACGCCGTGCCGGGGTCGGCGGAGTGGAACGTACGGGCCGATGTCGTGGGGCGTGCGATGCGGCTGATCGGCGACGGCGTCGTCGACCGGGAGGGCGTCGCGGGTCTGGCGGACCGGCTGGGCTACAGCGCCCGGCAGGTCCAGCGGCAGCTCACCGCGGAACTCGGCGCCGGGCCCGTCGCCCTCGCCCGCGCCCAGCGCTCGCACACCGCACGGGTCCTGCTGCAGACCACGGAACTGCCGGTCACCCAGATCGCGTTCGCCTCCGGGTTCGCCAGCGTGCGGCAGTTCAACGACACGATCCGCACCGTGTACGCGCAGACCCCGAGCCGGCTGCGCGACGCCGCGCCCGCGTCCCGCCGTACGGCCACCCCCGCGGCCGGTGTGCCGCTGCGGCTCGCCTACCGGGGCCCGTACCGGTCCGACGCCGTCTTCGACCTCCTCGCCGACGAGGCCGTCCCCGGCGTCGAGGAGGTGAGCGGACCGGAAGGGAAGCGCACCTACCGGCGCACGCTGCGACTGCCGTACGGCACCGGGATCGTCGCCGTCGAGGAGCGGCCGCGCGGCTGGCTCGACGCCCGGCTCCACCTCACCGACCTGCGGGATCTGACGACCGCGGTACAGCGGTTGCGGCGCCTGTTCGACCTCGACGCCGACCCGTACGCCGTCGACGAGCGGCTCGGCGCCGACCCGCGGCTCGCCCCGCTGGTCGCGGCCCGCCCGGGGCTGCGGTCGCCGGGCGCGGCCGACCCGGAGGAGCTGGCGGTACGGGCGCTGGCCGGCCCGGCACGAACCGCGCGGCTCGTGCAGCGGTACGGCAAGGCGCTCGACGCGCCCTGCGGCAGCCTCACCCACCTCTTCCCCGAACCGGCGGTCCTCGCCGAGGCCGAGCCCGAGGGCCCCCTGGGCGCGCTCACCGCGGCCCTCGCCGACGGCGCCGTCCACCTGGACCCCGGCGCCGACCGCGACGACGCACAGACGGCGCTGCTCGCCCTGCCCGGCATGGACGCCCGTACCGTCGCCGTCGTCCGCACCCGCGCCCTCGGCGACCCCGACGTGGCCCCGCCCGACCTGAACGCCCCCGACACCTGGCGCCCCTGGCGCTCCTACGCCGTACAACACCTGCGCACCGCAGGGGAGCTGGAGACCCGATGACCACGCACTGGACGACCGCGGACAGCCCCGTCGGCCCGCTCCTCCTCACCGCCGACCCGACCGGCGTGCTGACCTCCGTGTCCGTGCCGGACCAGAAGGGCGGCCGCACGGTCCAGGACGGCTGGCTGCACGACCCCGCCCTCTTCCACGAGGCCGTGGAGCAGCTCACGGCGTACTTCGCCGGTGAGCTGAAGGAGTTCCGGCTGGAGCTGCGGGCCGAGGGCACGGAATTCCGCGAGCGGGTCTGGGCCGCCCTGGACGACGTCCCCTACGGCGCCACGACGACCTACGGCGAGATCGCCACCCGTATCGGGGCGCCCAGGGCCGCGGTACGAGCGGTCGGCGGCGCGATCGGCGCCAACCCCCTGCTGATCGTCAGGCCGTGCCACCGGGTGATCGGCGCGGACGGCTCGCTGACGGGGTACGCGGGGGGCCTGGAGCGCAAGACGACCCTGCTGAGCCTGGAGGGTGTCCTCTAGATCCGGGTGATGTGCCGCGCCCCGTCAGGGGCGCGGGGAACTGCGCGACGAGCCCCCACCGGCCCGCGGTGTGACTACGACCCATCCGGCGAATCGAGCCCCCAACTGTGAATCCGCCGAGGATGGATCCGGATGACCTCCTCGCTGAAGTGCGGGCCCAACTCGTGCGGGCCGATCAGGAGTTCCGCCTCGCCGCGGATGTCGATGCCACGGACGGTCCAGGGGCGCAGACTGACGATGTCGTCGACCACGAGCGCGACCTTCGGGTTCTGCTGAAGGTTGCGCCACTTCTTGCTGCGCCCCATCTCGTAGCCGCCGACCAGGATCGTCCCGTCGTCCTGGGGGAAGAACCCGACCGGGTTGGCCTGGGGCTGCCCCTGGGGGGACACCGTGGCGAGCCGCCCCAGCCGCTGCGACTTCAGATACGCGCGTTCGGCCTCGCTGAATTCGGTCATGCAGCCATCCGAACACGCCCGCCCCGGCGGGCACATCGGTTCCTCGGCCTAGGGCCGCGGCCCTACGTCACCCCCACAGCACCGCCCCCAGCCACGCCCCCATGATCAGCAGGCAGGTGAACAGCTCCGCCAGCACGCTGGAGCCGCCCGAGCGCATGACCGTGCGCAGTGCCGCCCTCGCCTCGCCGTGGCGGCCGAGGCGGAGACGTTCGTGCAGGTAGATGCCGGCCATGAAGCCGGGGATCGCGCCCAGCACGGGGACCAGGAAGAAGCCCAGGAACGCGCCGATCCCGGCGTACACGCCCATCCGGGGGGTGGCCCCGCTCGTACGCAGACGCCGGGGCGGCAGCGCCCAGCGCACCACCTGGGAGAGGAACAGCACGACGGTGGCCCCCACCAGCACCCACCAGGCGACCGGCCGCGGATCCTTCAGCGCCCACCACGAGACCGCGGCCCACACGAGCCACGACCCCGGCACTCCGGGCACCAGCACTCCGCACAGGCCGAGCAAGAGGACCAGGCCGACCAGCAGGAGGTCCCACACTCCCATGCGTCCAGGGTGCCGGACGGTGGGAAAAACCGCAGGTCAGGACCACCGCGACGGCAACCAGGTGGTCACCTCACCGAGCCCCGGCAGCCGCTTCACCCGGCGCTCCGCGGTGCTCTGGCCCAGGTCACACGTGTGAGGGGATCGAAGGCCCGGGTACCCCGGTGTCGCCGGGCGGTTCTCCCGTGGGGGGTGGAACCGCCCGGCGGCTCCTTTCGTACGGTCGTTCTATGGATCACCCGCCGTGCGGCGTGCCGCCGATTTTTCCGGATGCCCCGTTTTCATCCGGCCCGAGCGGTGGACAATTAGGGGCATGAGTCAGCAGGGGGGAAGGCCCACCGGTCACGAGGACGACTGGTGGGGACAGCTGTACGACGACACCGAGGACGCGGGCCCGGCCGCCGCGCCCGACTCGCTGGACGACAGGTTCGCCTCGGCGGCGGGGACGGTGAACACGGGCACGGGGGTTCCGGCGCCGAGGGCGGGCGAGGAGGACACCCCGCCGACGCGGTCCCGGGCCCCCTGGGAACCGACGCAGGCGACCACGGGCCCGCCGGGCTTCGCGGCGGGCGGCGCTCCGCCGGGGCCCGGGAGCGGTCCGCCCGCACAGCCCCCCGACATCGCGTCCGCGGAGCCCGCGGACCGTCGTGCCGCCGGGACGGCCCCCGGACCCGGGCCGGGCGGCACCCCGCAGGCGCAGGCGGGTGAGACCCACCCGCCGGCGGAAACACCGGCCGACGCGGCGCCCCCAGCCGCGGAAGCGCCCCCCGAACCACCACCCACCCGCACCCCCACCCGGGTCGACCTCCCCACGCTCCCTCCCGGCCCCCTGGACTTCGTGGGCTCCGGTCCGCCCACCTACGACGCCGAGCCCACCGCCCTCCCGCCCGCGGACCCCGACGACCTGGACGACCTGGTCGCCGACACCGTCCTCGACGGCGCCCACTACGGCTCCTGCACCCTGCGTGCCGCCTCCGTACGGGGCGACTCCGCCCGCTTCCGGGGCGAACCCCGCCGGGACTCCCTCCTCACCGCCCGCTTCGGCACCGGTGACCACGCCCTGGTCCTCGTCGCGATGGCCACCGGCGCCCGCGCGACCCCCGGCGCCCACCGGGCCGCCGCCGAGGCCTGCCACTGGATCGGCAGGGCCGTCGGCCGCAGCCACGCACGCCTCGCCGAGGACCTCCGCGCCGGCCGCCGCGGCGACCTGAAGTCGGGGCTGCACCGCCTCACCGACCGCAGCCTCGGCAAACTCCGCGCCAGCGCCACCGAGCAGGGCATCGACCCGGAGGAGTACTCCGCCACCCTGCGCTGTCTTCTCCTGCCGGCCGACACGGGCTGCCGTACCCGCGTCTTCTTCGGCGTCGGCGAGGGCGGACTGTTCCGTCTCAGGGACGGCGAGTGGCAGGACATCGAGCCGCGCGTCCTGGACGTCACCGGCGAACCGGTGGTCGGGTTCGGCTCGCTGCCCGCCGAGACCCCCGAGGGCGACCGCCTCACCATGGACCTCGGCATCCCCACCCCGCCGAGCCCGTACGAGGCCGCCCCCGAGCCGCCCCGCGAACCCTTCCGCTTCCGCGCCTCGGTAGCCCGCCCGGGTGACACGCTCCTGATGTGCAGCGGCGGCCTCGCGGAGCCCCTGCGCGGCGAACCGGAGCTGTGCGAGTACCTCACGGACCGCTGGTCCGGCCCCACCCCACCAGGCCTCGCCGCGTTCCTCGCGGACACCCAGGTGCGGGTCAAGGGCTACGCGGACGACCGTACGGCCGCCGCCGTGTGGGAGGCGTGACGGCGGGGGTTGTGGATTGATGGACCCATGGCCAAGCAGAACGTCGCCGAACAGTTCGTCGACATCCTCGTCCGCGCCGGTGTGAAGCGCCTCTACGGCGTCGTCGGCGACAGCCTCAACCCGGTCGTCGACGCGGTACGCCGTAACGCCGCCATCGACTGGGTGCACGTCCGGCACGAGGAGACCGCCGCGTTCGCCGCCGGCGCCGAGGCGCAGATCACCGGGAAGCTGACCGCCTGTGCGGGCTCCTGCGGTCCCGGCAACCTGCACCTCATCAACGGCCTGTACGACGCCCACCGCTCCATGGCCCCGGTCCTCGCCCTGGCCTCGCACATCCCCTCCAGCGAGATCGGGCTCGGGTACTTCCAGGAGACCCACCCCGACCAGCTGTTCCGCGAGTGCAGTCACTACAGCGAACTCATCTCCAGCCCGAAGCAGATGCCGAGGCTGCTCCAGACGGCGATCCAGCACGCGGTCGGCCGCTCCGGCGTCAGTGTCGTCTCGCTCCCCGGCGACATCGCCGACGACCCCGCCCCGGACAAGCCGCTGGAGACCGCCCTCGTCACCTCCCGGCCCACCGTCCGCCCCGGCGACACCGAGATCGACCGGCTCGTCGAGATGATCGACGCGGCCGACAAGGTCACCCTGTTCTGCGGCAGCGGCACCGCGGGCGCGCACGCCGAGGTCATGGAGTTCGCGGAGAAGATCAAGTCACCGGTGGGGCATGCGCTGCGGGGCAAGGAGCACATCCAGTACGACAACCCGTACGACGTCGGCATGAGCGGACTGCTCGGCTACGGCGCCGCCTACGAGGCCACCCACGAGTGCGATCTGCTGATCCTGCTCGGCACCGACTTCCCCTACAACGCGTTTCTGCCCGACGACGTCAAGATCGCCCAGGTCGACGTCCGCCCGGAGCACCTGGGCCGCCGCTCCAAGCTCGACCTCGCCGTGTGGGGTGATGTGATGGAGACCCTGCGCTGTCTGACCCCACGGGTGCGGGCCAAGCAGAACCGCAAGTTCCTCGACAAGATGCTCAAGAAACACGCCGACGCGCTGGAAGGCGTCGTCAAGGCGTACACCCGCAAGGTCGACAAGCACGTCCCGATCCACCCCGAGTACGTGGCCTCCGTACTCGACGAACTCGCCGACGACGACGCCGTGTTCACCGTCGACACCGGCATGTGCAATGTCTGGGCCGCCCGCTACATCTCACCCAACGGCCGCCGCCGCGTCATCGGCTCCTTCTCCCACGGCTCGATGGCCAACGCGCTGCCGATGGCGATCGGCGCCCAGTTCACCGACCGCGGGCGGCAGGTCGTCTCGATGTCCGGTGACGGCGGATTCACCATGCTGATGGGCGACTTCCTGACCCTGGTGCAGTACGACCTGCCCGTGAAGGTCATCGTCTTCAACAACTCCTCGCTGAGCATGGTCGAGTTGGAGATGCTGGTCGCGGGCCTGCCCTCCTACGGCACCACCAACAAGAACCCCGACTTCGCCGCGGTGGCCCGCGCCTGCGGTGCCCACGGTGTCCGGGTCGAGAAGCCCGAGCAGCTGGCCGGCGCCCTCAAGGACGCCTTCAGGCACAAGGGACCCGCCCTCGTCGACGTCGTCACCGACCCCAACGCCCTGTCCATCCCGCCGCGGGTCAGCACCGAGATGGTGACCGGGTTCGCCCTGTCCGCCTCGAAGATCGTGCTCGACGGCGGCGTGGGGCGGATGCTGCAGATGGCGCGGTCCAACCTCCGTAACGTGCCGCGGCCCTAACCCTCCGACGCCCACCTGCGGTTGGACCAGTCGTACGAGTACTGCGGCAGCTTCTTGTCGCCCGTCGTGCGGAACGGGCTGCCGTTGTCGGTGATCCGGGCGGTGCCGGTGCGGCCCTGGGAGGACCAGTCCAGTTCCAGGTACCAGCTGCAGTCGCAGGTCACCGTCCGCGCGGTGACCAGCAGGATCTCCGGATCCTCGGCCGAGACGCGGTAGGGCATCCGGATCGCGGGGATCTCGTTCTCGCCGTCGGAACCGGCTTCCGAGCGGGCGATCGGGCGGTCCGCGTCGAGGTCGACGGAGAACTGACGCGGGGTGAGGGCGCCGCCGCAGCCGTTGTCCATGGCATAGGAGTTGCCCTCGGCCGGGGCCGCGCGCCCGACCACCCGGACCCGGAGCGCCTCGAGCACCACGGCCGTGGAGCTGCGCCCCTGCACGGAGATCTGCACCATGGTCTCGCCGCCGTGCAGCGCGCCCAGGGTCGACGCCCACACCGGGGCGTCCTGCGCGGTCGGGGGCGGCGGGACCTTGGTCGCCGGCTTGTCGATGACGTAGTGATGACCGCAGCCCGCGTTCCAGACATGGGAGTTGACGGTCCAGGTGAGCGGCACGGCGGCGCCCGGGGCGGCACCGCCGGTGGGACTGCCGGGGCCCTTGCCGGACGGGGCGGGGGTCGGGCGGCCGGTGCCGGCGGAGGAGGACGGGGAGGCCCGGTCCGGGGACGGCGAGGGGCTCGCCGACTTCTTCGACGCGGTGGGGCCCGGTGACCTGGGAGCGGCCGACGTCGTGACGGCGGGGTCGGAGGGGCGTACGGCGTCGGCGGGCGAGGAACGGTCGTTCGACAGGGCGGACAGGCCGGCGAGGGTGGCGGCGGACGCTACGGCGACCGCCGTCGTCACCAGGATCCGCCGGCGGCGGTACCAGGGGGGTGGGTCGGGAGGGGCGTTCAGGTTCGTGACCGTCTCGGCCTCCGGCTGGGTTTCCGGCACCGACTCGGGCTCGGGATCAGGGGTGGGCTCAGGGACAGGAGCGGGCCCGGGCTCCGCCACCGGTGTCCGCGGCCGCTGCCGTGCCGCCACCGCCGGTAACCACAGCCGGTGCAGCTCCAGCCGCTCCTCCGGCGTCGCCCCGCACAACGCGGCGAAGCGCTCCACGGGGGCGAAGTCGAGGGGGACCGCGTCACCCGCGCAGTAGCGGTGCAGCGTCGAGGTGTTCATGTGCAGACGCCGGGCCAGCTGGCCGTAGCTGCGGTCCGTACGTTCCTTCAGCCGCGTGAGCAGCGCCGCGAATTCCGCGACCTCGTTCACGCCGTCCCGCTCTGACAACGTTCCCCCTGCGTCTCCCGGACCGGTGACCCCATCCCAGGCACCTCATATACCTGCACGTCAGACGGGCTGGGATGGTTCCACCGTGGTGGATCGGGCGCCGGCTGTTGCGCAGGCCGCCTGTGACGGCTGATGCTCTTGGTGTCGCACCGACCGGGCCGGACCGACCATCCGCCGTCGGCGGCATTCCACATCCAAGCACTCACTCGTACACGGGGGACCACCCATGCCCAAGCGCACCCGAGCCGGCGCCCTGTTCGCCGTCGCTGTCACGGGCCTCGCCCTCGGCGCGACGCTCGCCGCACCGGCGGACGCCGCACCGCAGACCACGCCGAAATTCCTGTCGGCGGCCGAACTGCCGCCGCACCCCTCGTCCTCCTGGAAGGCGGGCAAGGTCACCGACGGCGTCCCGGACGAACTCCTGAGCTGTCTGAAGGAGACGATGCCCGGCTACGACTCCAGGTACCGCTCGTTCACCACCGAACTGGAGACCAACGCCCAGCAGCTCACGATCGTCGTCGGCACCACCGCCAAGGCCAAGGCACTCGCCGACCGCCTGAACAAGGACATGCGCGACTGCGCCACGCGCATCGAGCAGGCCGAACCGGAGATCGACGCCACGTACAAGAACTACGGCGCGCTGCCGGTGGAGGAGGGCGCCCGCGTCCACGGTCTGCACACCTCCGCCTCCTGGGGCGCCTCCGACATCCACCTGCTGTCGGTGGGCCGGGACGGGCGGACCGTCACCGTCGTGCAGTGGGGGCAGATGGGCGACTTCGACAGCGCACCGGTGAAGGCGTTCAAGAAGACGACCACCACCGCGGTCAACAAGCTCTACTGAGCCCGGCCCTCATGTGAGACCAACCGAAGAAGCGGAGCCGCCCTCCTGCGACGGGGGTACGGGAGGGCGGCTCCCGCTGCGTGAAATCCGGTACGGAAGCGGTGAATTCAGGCCAGATTCAACGGGGGCAGAAGCTCGCCCCGTTCCGGCGTCCAGGATCAGCCGTCCCACCTCTGCCCCGGGTACGACCGGATCGGCAGACCGGCGTAGACGGTGCGGTCGATGCCGGTGGTCAGCGTGTCGCCCCGGGCGTAGGCCCGAAGCCGTCCCGGAGTGCCGGGCGGGTCGCACACGGCGGGGGCGGATGCACCGGCGAGCCTCCGCTCCCGGACACCGGACGGTTCCGCCGGTGTACGCCGTCGAAGGCGCCGCCGGGGACGCCGCGCGGGGGAGAGGCCAGGTCGGCGGGTGCCGTGGCGGCAGTCCGGGCCACCAACCCGGAACCCGCGGATCGACCAGGGGTTTCCGCACGCGCCGGCGCCGGCCGGTCGGGAAGCCGTACGAGCAGCACATGCCACCCGCCGAAACCGGCGGCACGCGCCCCCGCGCCGACCGTCCCGCACGAGCTGCCCCAGAGCGCACCCCGGCCCCAGCCGTACCGGGCTCCGCCCGCCCCCGCCCCGGGCTCCGAAGCGCCCGGGCACGCGCGGTCCGCCCTCGCTCCGGTGAGCCTCAACCATGGCCGAACACCTGGTCGTTGATGATTCGACATGACTGGCGCGTGCCCGACGGGGCATGGATCCCGTGAACGTGTTCGAGCAGGAGGGGAACCGACATCGGCACGCGGGCGGGGGTCATGAAGAGGCAGGCGCGAGGAGGCGGTCCCATGGCGATCGGGGCCTTCTCGGCACAGACAGTGCAGGACGTGACCGCGGGCGCCGGGGGTCAGGCGCAGGCGTCTCAGCTCAGGCGCAGACTCGGGAAGACGGACCTGCGGGCGGTGCCCGAAGTCCGCAGAGCGCTCCGGGAGTTGTTACGGCAGTGGGGGAGGCCGGGGCGATCGGAGATAGCGGAACTGCTCACCAGTGAGCTCGTGACCAACGCGCTCATCCACACCGATCACGACGCGGTTGTGACGGCCACCGTCGCACCCGGTGGACTCAGGGTCGAGGTACGGGACTTCGTGGCCCGCCGGCCCAGCCTGCGCGTACCGAACGCCGACAACGGTACGCACGGCCGGGGCCTGGTCCTCGTCCAGTCCCTCGCGGACGCGTGGGGCGTGCGGGCGCACGGGGTGGGCAAGGCGGTGTGGTTCGAACTCGACGCCGGGACCGCGTGACGCCGGTTCCCATGACGAACGGGAGGGGGGTACGGCCGTGAGGCCGTACCCCCCTCCCGTGATGCCCGAAGGACTAGCCGAACTGCTGCTCGAGGTCCTTGAGCTTGCGCTCCAGGGAGTCGAGTCGCGGCAGGGCCATGGTGTCGTCCTCGGCGGTGAGGTCGACGGTGATGGGGTCAGTACCCTTGCGGACGGGCTGCAGGGACGGCCGTGAGCGTACGGGCAGTTGCTCCGGCGTCGATATGGCAGGCTCCGCGGAGACCACGTCGGAGCCCCGCTCCAGGGCCTGGGCCTCGCCCGGCCGGCCGCCACCGCGGCCGATGAATCCGCGGTGACCGCGGCTGATGGCCTTGAGCTGGGCGCGCTCCATGCGCTCCTTGTCGCGGCGGCGCAGTCGGGCGGTCTCCTTCTGGCGCTTGTCCTCGCGGACCTCGTCGACCGCCTCGTCCAGGCTGCGCACGTTCTCCAGCAGCATCAGCGACCAGGCCCTGTAGGTCTCGCGAGGCGCCCGCAGCCAGCGGACGATGCGGATCTGGGGCAGCGGACGCGGCACCAGACCCTGCTCGCGCAGGGCGGCCCGGCGGGTCTGCTTCAGCGCGCGGTCGAAGAGGACGGCCGCCGAGAGGGACATGCCGGCGAAGAAGTGCGGGGCACCCGCGTGGCTGAGGCCCCGGGGCGCGTGCACCCAGTTGAACCAGGCCGCGGCACCCGCGAACGTCCACACGAGTATCCGGGAGCCGAGGGCCGCGTCACCGTGGCTGGCCTCGCGCACCGCGAGGACGGAGCAGAACATCGCCGCGCCGTCCAGGCCGAACGGCACCAGGTACTGCCAGCCGTTGTTCAGGCCCAGGTTCTGCTCACCGAAGCCGACCAGGCCCTTGAAGGAGAGCGCGGCCGCGACGGCGGCGCAGCAGAAGAGGAGTACATAGGAGGCCGTTCCGTATATGGCTTCCTTGCGCCTGCGGCGCTCCTCGCTGCGCTCCCAGGAGTCCTCGGTCTTCACGTGCTCCCCGGCGGACCGCTTGCCGCGCGCCAGCACCGCTACCGCTGCCAGCATGCCCAGGAGCAGTACGGCGCCCGGAAGCAACCAGTTCAGCGATATGTCGGTCAGTCTCATCTGGGGTCCCTTGCATTGGGATAGGGCGTGTAACGCCCGCCATAGTGGCCCAATCCCACTGGCCCTCAGGGGGTTTCGGGGCAAGAGGCCGCCAAGGAGGTGCAAGGGAATGCCCAGGGCGGCGTTCTGCTCGAACTGCCGCGTGAGGGGCGGGAGTTGAGTTCGAATAAGACTACCCGTACGGGTGGTTCCACGGAAAGTTCCTGCGCCAGGTGAGGAAATTGTGAATCGCCTGTAACCGAGTGGCAGCCCTGTTCGCGGATGATCTTAACGGACGTCCGCTCGCCCTTGCGCCCGAGGGGGCCTCAACTGGCGGCTTCGGCCAGGAGCTTGACGACACGGTCGGCATCGCAGGTGCGCGGGCAGGTGGCGCAGGTGTCCTCGGGCTCCAGCGTGTAGTACATGCAGCAGCTGGCCCGGTCCCGGGTGGGCAGCGTCTCGCCGTGCGGCCCCGTCAGCTGCCGGAAGGCCGCCGCGCCGACGTACGGCTTCGTCGAGCCCGGCAGCAGCAGCTCCAGCTCCCGCTGGGCCCGCGCCTGCTCGCTCTCGCCGAACAGCTGTGCGACGTACCAGAGCCCCTCGACGATCTCGTCCGTCACCATGCCCCACAGCGCCCGCCCGCGCCGCCGCATCCGCGGCCCGAACCCGCCGAGCACGGGCTCCAGGTGCTCGGCTATCGCGTCCCGCACCTCGGCACGCAGGGCCTCCTCGTCGGGGACGACGCGGGCACCCGGCAGTGCGGCGGCGGGATCGCCGGGCAGGCAGGCGAAGGTGCCGGTCCGCACGGCGAAGGCCATCGGCCCCTCGGTCCGGTCGTACGAGACATGCGTCACGGGGAAGCGCGGCACTCGCCGCTGGAGAAACCACGGTGCGGTGATCAGCAGACAGGCGGGCCAGGCGTACCGGTGCAGCCCGAAGCTCGCTATGACGTCCGGGCGTCCACTGCGCCCGTGGTCCCGCAGCACCTGTGCGTCGTCCCACGCCAGAAAGGCGTCGAGACCGGCCCCGCCCTCCGCGAGCGAGGCGGCGGTGACCCAGCCGCCGTCCCGAGGGGCCTGGTCCGCACGGTCCAGCTCCGCGACGGTGAATCCCGGGAAAGCCTCGGTCAGACGGTTGTAGGCGTCAGTGAGGGCCGAGGTGCGCACGGTCATGCGGGGTCCACCGATCCCAGACAGTTGTACGACTGTTTGAAGGCAAGCCTAACCTTACCCAAGATCGCCGGGATGTGAACCAGGGGCTTCTGCGCCTATGGTGCTTGACGGACGAGTAACAACCCGCCGTAATGACCCCAAGTACCGACACGTCCCGAGGAGGACCCGTGAAGCCGAGCGCGCAGGGCTCCACCGGGGTTCCACCGGCGGTGCGGGTACCGCAGCAGCTCGCGGCGGCACGGGGTGAGCACACGCACGGCGAGCGGCCCGTACCTCCCATCGGCGTGGCGCGACCGCGCCCCGAAGGCTGTGTGCCCGAGCCCCGCACCGAGCGCACGCGTACCGACGACGCCGTCGCCCCGCAGGTCCGTGCCGACCGGCCCCCGGCCGAGCCGCCCGTCCGTCCCGTCGTGCAGCGGGCCTCCGTGCGCGGGCAGATCCTCGACGCCCTGCGGACCGCGCTGGTCTCCGGTGAGCTGAGGCCCGGTGAGGTCTACTCGGCGCCCGTTCTCGGTGACCGCTTCGGGGTGTCCGCGACGCCGGTCCGTGAGGCCATGCAGCAGCTCGCGCTGGAGGGTGCCGTCGAGGTCGTGCCCAACCGCGGGTTCCGGGTCGTGGAGCGGGGGGCGCGGGAGCTGGGTGAACTGGCCGAGGTGCGGGCGCTGATCGAGGTGCCGGTGATGCTGCGGCTGGCGCGGACCGTGGCGGTCGAGCGGTGGGCCGAGTTGCGGCCGCTCGCCGAGGCGACGGTGCGGGCCGCGTCGACCGGCAGCCGGGCGGCGTACGCCGAGTCCGACCGCGCCTTTCATCGTGCGGTCCTCGCCCTCGCCGGCAACGACCAGCTCGTCCAGATCGCCGACGACCTCCACCGTCGCGCCCAGTGGCCCCTCGTCGGCGCCCCCGCCTCCCGCGGCCGCGCGGAACTCGTGGCGGACGCGGCGGAACACACCGCGCTGCTGGACGCGTTGATCGCCGGGGATGTGGATGTGGTGCGAGCGCTGGTGGGCGAACACTTCATGGGCGCGCGCTGAAGCGGTTCTCGCCCCCGCCGTCCCTACCCGTCCCGTCCCTGGGGGCTGCGCCCCCAGACCCCCGCTGTCGGCCCTGAAGGGGCCTCGTCCTCAATCGCCGGACGGGCTGGGTTTCTCAGCCTCTCCGGCGTTTGAGGAGCGGGGGTCCAGGGGGCGGAGCCCCCTGGGAGCGGGGTCGAAGGGGCAGCATGCCCCTGGGGATGGGACGGGTAGGGGCGGCGGGGGCGAGGAAACTCTCAGGCCGTGGCCGCCGGTGGGGGTGCCAACTGCTGGGACAGCCACGTCGGTACGCCGCCCAGCAGACGGAACAGTCGCCGAGCCTCCTCCCGCAACCGGGAGGCCTCCGGCTCGACTTCCGCGTCCGCCAGGGAGGCCAGCGCCGGGGCGGTCCCGACCAGGTACCCCAACTCCTCACGAATCCGCAGGGATTCGGCGAAGCCATGCCGCGCCTCGGCCAACTCGCCGTCCCGCAGGGCGAGTCCGGCGAGATGACGCCACGTGAAGGACAGCAGCAGCGGATCGGCATGGGCCACCGCCCCCGCATGCGCCCGCCGATACGCGGCCCGCGCCGACTGCGGCGAACGCGCGAGGTTCTCCGCCAGCAACCCGCGCCGGAAGTCCAGCAACGCCCGCCCCACCGCCCCCGGAGGGATCAACGCAGCCGCCCGCCCCAGCGCCGCCCGCGCCTCGTCGGCCCGGTCCCGCACCCCGTGCAGCGTGGCGGCGTACGCAAGGTGCCCGCGTTCACAAGCGGCCGCACCACGCTCCTCGTCGGTGTGCGCCAGCGCCTCCGCGGTCCGCAGCGCGTCCTCGGCCTCCTGCCATCCCTGTTCGGTGTAGAGACAGCGCTCGACCAGCAAGGACGCCCGTTGCAGCGCCAACCCCGCCTCCACCGGCTGGAGCAGCGCGGCCGCGTCGACCCAGCAGGCGCGTGAGCGCAGCCGCCATACCGCGGTCTGGAGTGGATCGTCAGGGGTCGTTCCGTTACCAGACATGGCGGTATACGCCACCTCGCCCTCCCCGGCACACCATTGAGCTGTTGAGTGGTGGCCGCATCTCAGCACGAATTCCGTGGCCCGGCCAAGAGGGTGGGTGAAGGATTTCACAAAGTCGTGGGTTCCCTGGCCCCGCCAGGTTTCAGCTCATCCGCAGTGCCAGGAAGAAATCCAGCTTGTCCTCCAGCCTCGACAGGTCACGACTCGTCAACTGCTCGATTCGCCCCACCCGGTAGCGCAGCGTGTTGACGTGCAGGTGGAGACGGGTCGCGCACCGCGTCCACGAGCCGTCGCAGTCGAGGAAGGCCTCGAGGGTCGGGATCAGTTCCGCGCGGTGGCGGCGGTCGTAGTCGCGCAGCGGGTCCAGCAGCCGCGCGGTGAAGGCTCTGCGGACGTCGTCCGGCACGAAGGGGAGCAGCAGGACGTGCGAGGCCAGTTCCTGGTGGCCCGCCGCACACACCCGGCCCGGCCGCGCCGCCGCCACCCGCCGGGCGTGCCGCGCCTCCTCCAGCGCGCCCCGCAGCCCCTCCGCCGAGTGCACGGCCGCGCTGACGCCCAGCGTGACCCGGCCGTCGTCGTCCAGACCGGCGGCGAGGGGGTCTCGTACGGACTCCAGGAGCACGTCGGCGAGGATCCCCGCCTCCGAGCCGTCGTGCTCGGTCGACACGGCCGGCAGCGGGACGAGCGCGATGGCCTCGTCACCCGTGTGGGCCACGGCGATGCGGTCGGAGTGCTCGGGCCCGGCGGACAGCGGGTCGACGAGGATCTCCTCGAGCAGCGACTGGGCGACCGCGCCGCTCTCGATCTCCCCGGCGTTCCCGCCGTCCCACTCGACGCGGGCCACGACGACCTGCCAGTGCGGGGCCGCCCCGAGCCCGGGCAGCAGCACCGGCGCGGCGACCCTGAGACGCGCGGCGATCTCGGCGGGCGCGGCACCCGTCTGGACCAGCTCCAGGACCTCCTGGGCCAGCCGGCGGCGCACCGTGCGCGCCGCGTCCCTGCGGTCCCGTTCGACCGAGATCAGCTGGGTGACGCCCTGGAGCAGGTCCAGGCGCTCCTCGGGCCAGTCCCCGGCGTCCGCCTCGACGGCCAGCAGCCAGTCCGACAGGACCGTCTCGCGCACGTCCCGCGAGGCCTGCGGGGAACGACCGCTGCTGCGGACCGGGAAGAGCGAGTACGTCGTCGAGCCGAGCGGCAGCCGGTGCGGTCCGCGGCGGCCGGTGCGGGCGGCCGCCAGGTGCTCCGCGGCGAGCTTCGCGCAGATGTCGGCGGGCAGCGCCGGGCCCGTGGTCTTCGAGCCCGCGATCAGCCGCCCGGTCGGCGAGAGCACCCACGCCCGCAGGTCCAGGTCCGAGCCCAGCAGATCCAGGACCACGTCCGGGCCGCCGCCCGCCGGACCCGAGGTCATCATCCGGCGGTGCCGGTCCACGACCGCCGCGAGATCCCCGGCGCGCTCGCCCGACACCTGCCGTACGACATGCTCGGTGATCGTCGCGAACGCCACCGACTCGTGCACCGCGAACAGCGGGAGCCGGTTGCGGGCACAGGCCAGCACGAGGTCGTCCGGCACATTGCCCAGCTCGGCCTCGCCGGCGGCCAGCGCGGCCACCCCGGCCTGCACGAGGATTCGCACGAACGCCTCGGAGTCCTCGGCGTCCCGGCGCCAGGCCAGGCCCGTCAGGACCAGTTCCCCGCCCGAGAGATAGCGGCTCGGGTCACGGAGGTCGGTGGTCATCACACCCCGCACGGTGCGATCCAGCTCGTCCTCGCCGCCGAGCAGCCGCAGGCCCAGCGCGTCGGTGTCCAGCAGTGCGCGCAGCCGCATTCTCGTCGCCGCCGATCTTTGTCTCGAAATCTACGATGAACTATGAGGGTCTTGTGGTGACAGAGGCCCGCCAGGTGGACCGAGGGCACGTCTCCCGGTCTTCCGGGATGTGTCCCAGGTCACGCCCACTGTGCCGCGCGTTTCCCCAGGAAAACATGGAGGTTACTGACGCCCTCCGTTCATACGAATCTACAAGATGCCCGCCTCGACCAGCCAACTCCTTCAGAGTTTCCGTGACTGACCCCGTCGGAGCACGCCGCTGTGTACTGAGCCCACTCCGCGTAAACAGCACATGAACGAGCCGGTCCCGCCGCACACGGTTTGGCTCGATCCGTACGACCCACGAGACGCAGAAGAGAGCCGGTCATGGACTTCCTTCGCCCCGCCAGCTGGGAGGAGGCGCTCGCCGCCAAGGCTGAGCACCCCACCGCTGTGCCCATTGCGGGCGGCACCGATGTGATGGTCGAGATCAACTTCGACCACCGGCGGCCCGAGTACCTGCTCGACCTGAACCGGATCACCGACCTCAGCGAGTGGGAGGTCGGCGAGGAGAGTGTCCGGCTGGGTGCCTCCGTCCCGTACACCGCGATCATGGAGAACCTGCGCGGCGAGCTCCCGGGCCTGGCGCTCGCCTCGCACACGGTCGCCTCCCCGCAGATCCGCAACCGCGGCGGCGTCGGCGGCAACCTCGGCACCGCCTCCCCGGCCGGCGACGCCCACCCCGCCCTCCTGGCGGCCGGCGCCGAGGTCGAGGTCGAGTCGGTGCGCGGCTCGCGCCTGATCCCGATCGACGCGTTCTACACCGGCGTGAAGCGCAACGCGCTCGCCGCCGACGAGCTGATCCGCGCGGTCCACATCAAGAAGGCCGACGGCCCGCAGCAGTACTCGAAGGTCGGTACGCGCAACGCCATGGTCATCGCGGTGTGCGCCTTCGGCCTCGCGCTGCACCCCGAGACCCGCACCGTCCGCACCGGCATCGGTTCGGCGGCCCCCACCCCCGTCCGGGCCAAGGCCGCGGAGGAGTTCCTGAACGCGGCACTCGCGGAGGGCGGCTTCTGGGACAACGGGAAGATCATCACCCCGTCGGTCGCCAAGCAGTTCGCGGACCTGTGCTCCGGCGCCTGCAACCCGATCGACGACGTCCGGGGCACGGCGAGCTACCGCCGCCACGCGGTCGGCATCATGGCCCGCCGCACGCTGACCTGGGCCTGGGAGTCGTACCGCGGCACCGCCGCCAGCACGGAGGGAGTCGCGTAATGCGCGTCAATTTCACGGTCAACGGCCGTCCGCAGGAAGCCGACGACGTCTGGGAGGGCGAGAGCCTGCTCTACGTCCTGCGCGAGCGCCTGGGCCTGCCCGGCTCCAAGAACGCCTGCGAGCAGGGCGAGTGCGGCTCCTGCACGGTCCGCCTGGACGGCGTGCCGGTGTGCTCGTGCCTGGTCGCCGCCGGTCAGGTCGAGGGCCGCGAGGTCGTCACCGTCGAGGGCCTGGCGGACTTCGCCAAGCAGCGCGCCGAGCACGGCGGTTGCGCGAGCGGTGCCTGTGGTACGTCGGGCACGTCGGGCACCTCCGTCCAGGACGCTCAGCAGTGGGCCGCCAAGGGCCAGGACTCGCAGACCGGCGAGGGCACCGAACTCTCCCCGATCCAGCAGGCGTTCATCGACGCCGGAGCCGTCCAGTGCGGCTTCTGCACCCCGGGTCTGCTGGTCGCCGCCGACGAGATGCTCGAGCGCAACCCCAACCCGACCGACGCGGACATCCGCGAGGCGCTGTCGGGCAACCTGTGCCGCTGCACCGGCTACGAGACGATCATGGACGCGGTCCGCCTCGCGGCCGCCCGGCAGGGAGAGGCGGTCTGACCATGCCGACGAAACCCACCAGCGGCGCGCCCACCAAGATCACCCAGGGTTCGCAGACCAAGGGCGGCATCGGCGAGTCGACGCTGCGCCCGGACGGCACCCTCAAGGTCACCGGCGAGTTCGCGTACTCGTCCGACATGTGGCACGAGGACATGCTCTGGGGCCAGATCCTGCGCTCCACCGTCGCGCACGCCGAGATCGTGTCGATCGACACGAGCGAGGCCCTCGCGACGGCGGGCGTCCACGCCGTCATGACGTACGACGACCTGCCCACGGACGTGCGCCACTACGGCCTGGAGATCCAGGACACCCCGGTGCTCGCGCACGGCAAGGTCCGCCACCACGGGGAGCCGGTCGCGATCGTCGCCGCCGACCACCCGGAGACCGCGCGCCGCGCGGCCGCCAAGATCAAGGTCGAGTACCGCGAACTGCCCGTCATCACCGACGAGGCCTCCGCGACCGCCCCGGACGCGATCCTCGTCCACGAGGGCCGCGACGACCACCACATCGGCCATGTCCCGCACCCGAACATCGTGCACCGCCAGCCGATCCTGCGCGGCGACGCCGCAGCGGCCGCCGAGCGGGCCGACTTCGTCGTCAAGGGCGAGTACACCTTCGGCATGCAGGACCAGGCCTTCCTCGGCCCGGAGTCCGGTCTCGCGGTGCCGGACGAGGACGGCGGCGTCCACCTCTACATCGCCACCCAGTGGCTGCACAGCGACCTCAAGCAGATCGCCCCGGTCCTCGGCCTGCCCGAGAGCAAGGTCCGGATGACGCTCTCCGGCGTCGGCGGCGCCTTCGGCGGCCGCGAGGACCTCTCGATGCAGATCCACGCCTGTCTGCTGGCGATGCGGACCGGCAAGCCGGTCAAGATCGTCTACAACCGCTTCGAGTCCTTCTTCGGGCACGTCCACCGCCACCCGGCCAAGCTCACCTACGAGCACGGGGCGACGAAGGACGGCAAGCTCACCCACGTGAAGTGCCGCATCGTGCTTGACGGCGGCGCCTACGCCTCCGCCTCCCCGGCGGTCGTCGGCAACGCCTCCTCGCTGTCGATCGGCCCGTACGTGGTCGACGATGTCGACATCGAGGCCATCGCCCTCTACTCCAACAACCCGCCCTGCGGCGCCATGCGCGGCTTCGGCGCGGTCCAGGCGTGCTTCGCCTACGAGGCGCAGATGGACAAGCTGGCCGACGCGGTCGGCATGGACCGGGTGGAGTTCCGTCAGCTCAACGCGATGGAGCAGGGCACGATCATGCCGACCGGCCAGCCCGTCGACTCGCCCGCCCCGGTCGCCGAACTCCTGCGCCGCGTCAAGGCGATGCCGATGCCGCCGGAGCAGCAGTGGCTCGCGGCCGGCGAGGCCGCCGACGTACGCCAGCTGCCGGGCGGCCTGTCCAACACCACGCACGGCGAAGGCGTCGTCCGCGGCGTCGGCTACGCGGTCGGCATCAAGAACGTCGGCTTCTCCGAGGGCTTCGACGACTACTCCACCGCCAAGGTGCGCATGGAGGTCATCGTCGGCGAGCCGGTCGCGACCGTGCACACCGCGATGGCGGAGGTCGGCCAGGGCGGTGTCACCGTCCACGCGCAGATCGCCCGCACCGAGCTGGGCGTCACCCAGGTGACCATCCACCCGGCCGACACACAGGTGGGCAGCGCCGGTTCGACGTCCGCGTCGCGTCAGACGTACGTCACCGGCGGGGCTGTCAAGAACTCCTGCGAGCTGGTCCGGGAGAAGGTCCTGGAGATCGGCCGCCGCAAGTTCGGCTCCTACCACCCCGCCTGGGCCACCGCCGAACTGCTCCTGGAGGGCGGCAAGGTCGTCACCGACGGCGGCGAGGTCCTCGCGGACCTGGTCGACGTGCTCGAAGGCGAGAGCGTCGAGGTCGAGGCGGAGTGGCGGCACCGTCCGACCGAGGCCTTCGACCTGCGCACCGGACAGGGCTTCGGCCATGTCCAGTACTCCTTCGCCGCCCACCGTGCCGTCGTCGAGGTCGACACCGAGCTCGGCCTGGTCAAGGTGATCGAGCTGGCCTGCGCCCAGGACGTCGGCAAGGCGCTCAACCCGCTGTCGGTCGTCGGCCAGATCCAGGGCGGCACGCTCCAGGGCATGGGCATCGCCGTCATGGAGGAGATCGTCGTCGACCCCAAGACCGCGAAGGTCAGGAACCCCTCCTTCACGGACTACCTCCTCCCCACCATCCTCGACACGCCGAGCATCCCCGTCGACGTGCTCGAACTCGCCGACGACCACGCCCCCTACGGGCTCCGTGGCGTCGGCGAGGCCCCCACCCTGTCGTCCACCCCGGCCGTCCTCGCGGCGATCCGGAACGCGACGGGGCTGGAGCTCGACCGCACGCCGGTACGTCCCGAACACCTCACGGGAACGGCGTAGCAAAGCTCTCCGGGCGGCGCGCGGGGACGTCACACTTCACCGCGCCGCCCGGAGCACCAGGTCCCGCACCGCTCGCGGCACTTGAAGCAGGTCCCAGTACCAGATCTGATCGTTCGTCTCGGGCCGTCCCCCGGGTCGTGCGGCCGAAGCACCTTCCCAAATCCCGTAGCCGCACCAGCGGTTGGTACGGGTGCCCCTGTGAACCTTGGGAGTAGGCCCACATGACCCAGCAGTCACTGGAGCCGAGGACCGTCGCCGACGACGCGGGAGAAGGCACCCGCGTCCCGGCCGGACGGTCCTGGCTCGACCGGTACTTTCACATATCCAGGCGGGGATCCACGGTCGCGCGCGAGGTGCGCGGCGGTACGACCACCTTCATGGCGATGGCGTACATCCTGCTGCTCAACCCCCTGATCCTGTCCGGAAAGGACGCGGCCGGGGACACGCTCGCCCAGAAGGCCCTCATCACCGCGACCGCGTTCGCGGCGGCCTTCTCCACGCTGCTGATGGGCTTCTTCGGCAAGGTGCCGCTCGCCCTCGCCGCCGGCCTCTCCGTCTCCGGCGTCCTGGCCTCCCAGGTCGCTCCCGCGATGACCTGGCCGCAGGCCATGGGCATGTGCGTGATGTACGGCGTGGTCATCATGCTGCTGGTCGTCACCGGCCTCCGCGAGATGATCATGAACGCGATCCCGCTGGCCCTGAAGCACGCGATCACCATGGGCATCGGCCTCTTCGTCGCCCTGATCGGCTTCTACAAGGCCGGCTTCGTGCACCAGGGCGAGGCGACCCCGGTGACGCTCGGCCCGGCGGGTGAACTCGCGGGCTGGCCGGTGCTGTTGTTCGCGGTGACCCTGCTCGCGATCTTCATGCTCCAGGCGCGGGGTGTCCCCGGCGCGATCCTGCTCGGCATCGTCGGCGGCACCGTTCTGGCCGTGGTGCTCAACGCCCTCGACGTCATCGACCCCGGGCAGTGGGCGAGCGGTGCTCCCGAACTCCACGGCAGCGCGGTCTCGATGCCGGACTTCTCGATCTTCGGCAACGTCGAGTTCGGCGGCTGGGGCGAGGTCGGCGCGATGACGGTCGGCATGATCGTCTTCACGCTCGTCCTGGCCGGGTTCTTCGACGCGATGGCCACCATCATCGGTGTCGGCACGGAGGCCGAGCTGGCCGACGAGCAGGGCCGGATGCCGGGCCTGTCGAAGGCCCTCTTCATCGACGGTGCCGGCGGTGCGATCGGCGGCGTCGCGGGCGCCTCGGGCCAGACGGTGTTCGTGGAGTCGGCGACGGGCGTGGGCGAGGGAGCCCGCACGGGCCTCTCCTCGGTCGTCACCGGCCTGTTCTTCGCGGCCTGTCTGTTCTTCACCCCGCTGACGGCGATCGTCCCGGGCGAGGTTGCGGCGGCGGCCCTGGTGGTCATCGGCGCGATGATGATGATGAACGCGCGCCACGTCGACTGGGCGGACCGCGCGACGGCGATCCCGGTCTTCCTGACCGTCGTCATCATGCCGTTCACCTACTCGATCACGGCGGGGGTCGCCGCGGGCGTCATCTCGTACGTCGCGATCAAGGTCGCCCAGAGCAAGGCGCGGGAGATCGGGGCCTTCATGTGGGCCCTGACACTGATCTTCTTCGTCTATTTCGCCCTCAGTCCCATTGAGAGCTGGATGGGCGTGCACTAGCCGCCCTCTTGCATACGACCGCTGTTGTGAAGGAGACCGAGAGATGCTGGACATCGCCGAAGAGCTGCACCGGTGGGTCGAGCAGGGACGCGACTTCGCCGTGGCCACCGTGGTGGCCGTCGGCGGCAGCGCCCCTCGCCGGCCCGGCGCCGCCCTCGCGGTCGACGCCGACGGCACGGCGATCGGCTCGGTCTCCGGCGGTTGTGTGGAGGGCGCGGTGTACGAGCTGTGCCAACAGGCGCTTCAGGACGGCGAGACGGTCCTGGAGCGCTTCGGCTACAGCGACGACGACGCCTTCGCGGTCGGTCTGACCTGCGGCGGCGTCATCGACATCCTGGTCACGCCGGTACGGGCGGGCGACCCTGTCCGTCCGGTGGTGACGGCGGCTCTGGCCGCGGCCTCGTCGGGCGAGGCGGCGGCGGTGGCCCGGATCGTGTCGGGCCCGTCGGACCTGACGGGCCGCGTGCTGCTGGTCCGCCCTGACGGCTCGTACGACGGCGGCTACGGCGGCCACCCGGAACTGGACCGCACGGTGGCGGCCGAGGCCGGCGCCTTCCTGGACGCCGGCCACACGGGCACCCTGGAGATCGGCGAACAGGGCTCCCGCTGCGGGGCCCCGCTGACGGTCCTGGTCGAGTCCTCGGTCCCGGCGCCTCGGATGATCGTCTTCGGTGCGATCGACTTCGCGTCGGCGCTGGTGCGGGTGGGGAAGTTCCTGGGCTATCACGTCACGGTGTGCGACGCGCGCCCGGTGTTCGCGACGGCGGCCCGCTTCCCGGACGCGGACGAGATCGTCGTCGAGTGGCCCCACACGTACCTGGAGCGCACGGAGGTCGACGCCCGCACGGTCCTGTGCGTCCTGACCCACGACGCGAAGTTCGACATACCCCTGCTCCGGCTGGCGCTCCGTCTGCCGGTCGCCTACGTCGGCGCGATGGGCTCCCGCCGGACGCACCTGGACCGCAATGAGCGGTTGCGCGAAGTCGGCGTGACCGAGATGGAGTTGGCTCGACTGCGATCGCCCATCGGCCTGGACCTGGGCGCCCGCACGCCGGAGGAGACAGCCCTGTCGATCGGGGCGGAGATCGTCGCCAACCGGCGTGGGGGGAGCGGGGTCTCACTGACGGGGGCGCATACGCCGATCCACCATGACGCGACGTCGGTGGGGGTGGGGCGGATCGGGTCGGTGGCCTGAACGGGCTGTTTTCGCCCCCGCCGCCCCTACCCGTCCCATCCTCCAGGGGCTGCCGCCCCTTCGACCCCGCCCCCAGGGGGCTCCGCCCCCTGGACCCCCGCTCCTCAAACGCCGGAGGGGCTGGATTCAACGCTGGAGGGGCTGGATTCACTGACGCCGGTCCGTATCACCCAGCCCGTCCGGCGTTTGAGGACGAGGCCCGTTCAGGGCGAAAACCGCCTCGGGTGCCCACCCTCACCCCCGCCTCAACAGCCGATTCACCGCCCGCCCGAACACATACCCGGCCACCCGCCGCACCACCGGATCCATCACCCCGGGCAGAAACCGGAACCCCAGCTCCTCCCGCCACACCACCCGACTGCGCCCACCCGGCCCGGGACCGACCTCGATCTCGGCCCAGCCGGTCACCACGCGCCCCCGTTTCTCCAGTCGGCACAGTCCGCCCGCACCGGACACCGGCGGCCGCCACAGCGTGACCTCCATGCGGTCGTCGAAGGTGAGCGGCCCGACCCCTGAGCGGGCCACGAAAACCGTGCCCACACCCGTCGGTTCCGCGGTCTCCACCGTGACGCGGGTCAGCGGGACCACTTCGCCATGGCGGGGCCACTGCGTGAGGCGGCGCCATGCCTCGTCAGGAGGAAGCGGTGCCGTGCGTTCGAGGAGGAAGTTGACCACGCGACGATCTTAGGGAACCGGGCCGGCTCAGCGCCGTATTCATACCCGGCTCACATACTTGGCCCCCTCGGCGGTCGTCGGACGGGCGTACCCCCTGCGAACCCGCCCCGCACCAGGGCCCGCAACCCCTACGATTCCGACCATGGGTGGGCATTCCGCCCGCCCCAGGGGGAGTTGGTCACCATGCCACTGAAGGCCTACGGCGTACTGATCACACGGGCGGTCGACACCCGGCGCGAGGGCGCCGTCGACACCCCGCACTACCAGATCCATCTGACCGACGATCAGGGCGTCCACTACCGCGCCGCAGTCAATGTGCTGTCCCAGGAGCGTCCCTCGGAGCTGCTCTACCTCGTCGACGAGGACTTCCGGCACCCGGTCACGGCTCGGCTCGCGGGACTCGGCAGCGGCTGGAACCCCCTGCCGCCCGGCCCCGGCGGCCCGAACCTCGACTTCGTGCGCGGCAACCTCTTCGACCCGGCGAAGATGCGCACCCTGCCCCCGGACGCCCCCGGCGCCGACGACGACCTGGCCGACATCCTCGATCACTACGTACGGCGTGCCGTCGCGGACCCGGACGCCCGGCTGTACGTCTTCGGCGAGCGCTTCGGGCCCGAATCCCGCGTCAAGGACAAGGTGTTCGGCTTCCTGCCCGGCAACGGCATCCACGACATCCACATGAACCAGGGCAACAGCCGGAAGTTCCGTGGCGACGACGGTGTCTGGCAGGACGGCGGGATCCTCATCCACTTCCCGGGGCAGGACCGCTGGGTGGGGATCTTCCTCGCCTTCCAGAGTCAGGCCTGGCACACGGACGACGTCACCGGCCACGCCCTGGAGGACGTCGAGGGCAACCGGCCCGAGCCGGACAGCCTGCCCGTCCGGATCGTCGCGGCGCTCGTCAACCCGCGCGGCCCCGCACCCGAGGCGGAGACGGTCACCCTGCTCAACGCCTCACCCGACCCCGTCGACCTCACCGGCTGGCGCATCGGGGACCGGCTGGGCCAGAAGTCCCCGGTGCCGACCGGTCCGCTCGCCCCCGGCGCCTGTCTCGTCGTCCCGCTCGGCGCAGACGGAGCCCAACTCGGCAACCACGGCGGCGAGATCACCCTGCTCGACGCCAAGGGACTCAAGGCGCACGGTGTTTCGTACACGAAGGACCAGGCGGCACGAGAGGGGTGGTCTGTCGTCTTCTGACGGGATGCACGGGGGTGCGTGGGGTGAACGGGGCGACAGGCATGGCCCATTGACGTCATGGCATCTATCGCATCCGTACACCCGTACGGCACCATGAGCGCGACCTCGCACCACCAGCGGCCGGAGGGCGCCCCGTGGACCGTGAACTGCTGGGGAGACGTGATGAGTTGCAGCGCGACCCCTATCCGCACTACGAGCGGGCGCGGCAGGCCGACGGGCTGACGTACCTGGACGAGCTGGACGCCTGGCTGGTCGCCCGGGACGCCGATGTGCGGGAAGTCCTGCGCAGGCCCGAGGACTTCTCGTCGGCCAACGCGCTCATCCCGGACGTGCTGCCCTCGCCCGCCGCGCTCGCCGTCCTCGGCGGCGGCTTCGGCGGGCGGCCCGTCGTCGTCACCTCCGACGGCGCCCGGCATCAGGAACTGCGCGCGCCGATCGTCCGCGGGCTCTCGCCGGCGCGGGTCGCCGGCGTTCTGCCGTACGCCGCCGGGCGTGCTGCCGAGCTGGTCGAGGGGTTCGCCGAGGACGGCGAGGTCGAGCTGATGTCGGCGTACGCCGGAAAGCTTCCCGGTGACGTCATCGGCCGTATCGTCGGCCTCGATCCCGAGGACGTGCCCGGCGTCGTGCACGGCGGTCATCGTGCCGAGGAGCTGCTGTTCCGTCCGCTGGAGGAGGCCGAGCAGGTCGCCGCCGCCGAGGACGTCGTCGCGATGCAGCACACGCTGGACCGGTATGTGCGGGAACGGCACGCCGCGCCCCGTGAGGACCTGTGCACGGAGCTCGTCGGCGCCGTCGCCGGGCCCGGTGACCTCACCCTGGAGCACCGGCACGAGCTCGTCGCCCACCTTCAGAACCTGCTGATCGCCGGGCATCTCACCACCACCGCGCTCATCGGGACGACGGTCCTGCACCTGCTGCGGCACCGGGAGCAGTGGGAGCTGCTGTGCGCCGAGCCGGCGCGGATAGCGGCGGCGGTCGAGGAGGCCGCCCGCTACGACAGCGCCTTGCAGGGGTTCCGCTGGGTGACCACCGGCCCGGTCACTGTCGCCGGGACCGAACTCCCGCCCGGAGCGACGGTGTTCGTGGCCTTCGGCGGCGCCAATCGGGACGCCGCCCGCCATCCGCGCCCCGACGCGTTCGACATCACCCGTGCTCCGGGCCGCCATCTCGCCTTCGGGGTCGGTGTGCACGGCTGCCCCGGCTCCCAGCTCGCCCGTGAGCAACTCCGGCTCACTCTGGAGGAGTTGACCCGGCGGCTGCCCGGGCTGCGACTGGCGGACGACCGGCCGGTCGAGATGCGGCCCACGATGATCCACCGTTCCCCGTACCGTCTGCGCCTCACCTGGTGAAAGCCCCGAAGGGCCTCAGCGGTACACCTTCCCCGGCTCGGCCTTCCCGGGGGCCAGCAACTGCGGCACGGTCACGAAGACATACCCCCGCGCCTTCAGCGCGTCGATGATCCCGGGCACGGCCGGCACGGTGCCGTCGTAGAGGTCGTGGAGCAGGATGATCCCGTCGCGGGACACCTGGTCGAGCACGCGCTTCTGGATCAGCGCGGAGTCGTTCGTCTTGTAGTCCTTGGCGGTGACGCTCCACAGCACCTCCGCCATGCCCAGCTCACGGCAGATGTCGTGGACGGTGTCGTTCGTTCTGCCCTGCGGCGGGCGCATGAGCGTCGGTCTCTGCCCGGTGAGCCGCTCTATCTCCCTGTTGGGGCGCTCCAGTTCCTCGCGTATCTCCTCGGGCGTCAGCTTCGTCAGGATCTTGTGGTCCCAGGTGTGGCTGGCCACCTCGTGGCCCTCGTCGGCCATGCGTCCGACGAGGTCCGGGTATTTCTCGATGTGCCGTTTGCCGAGGAGGAAGAAGGTCGCCGGGACCTGCTTCTCCTCGAGGATGTCGAGCAGCCGGGCGGAGTGCTCGCTGGGCCCGGCGTCGAAGGTGAGCGCGACGCACTTGGCCTGGCGGCAGTCGACGGTCCCGAACCGGGCCGTCTGGGCGGTTGCCGCGGCCTGGTTCCGAGCGGCGCTGGGCGCGGTCGTGTCGAGCGATCCGCAGCCGGTCAGCGACAGCGCCAAGGACGCCGCCGCCGCCGACATCAGCGCCGCTCGGAACCTGTTCCCCGTTTTGTTCATCTTGTTGGTCGCAGAAGGCATACCGGGACTATATATAGCGATTATACATGCAGTGTATAGTCTATTCGATCATGCCTTCGGGACCGTCTACTGGGCGTAGAAGGTGGCGTCCGCCCGGTCCGTGGAGGTGCTCAGCGCCTGCACGTACAGCAGGTAGTTGTAGTGCCGCACATACCGGCCGGCGTAGTTGTACGACTCGTAGGAGACCCCCGCCGAGTCGGCCAGCCCGGCCCGCCGGTAGAAGCTGGCGGACGAGGCGAAGGCCGAGGTGCCGTCGTTCTTCTCCACCCACACCTCGAAGTTCTTGTGCCGCAGGAAGTACCCGGGGAAGTTCGCCGACTCCAGGGAGACCGTGCCGGTGCCGGCGAGGCCGGTGACGACCCGGAACTGCGAGTCGGCGAGCGGCGAGACGTTCGCCTCGATACGGGCCCGGTACTCCCAGTGCCGGATGAAGCGGTCCGCGAAGTTGTACGACGACAGGCGCTGCGGGGTGACCCCGTCGGCGACCGGGATGCCGAAGTCGGGGGTGCCGTCGGACTTCCAGTACACCTTCTGCACCCGGGTACGGCGGTTCGGGTCGTTCAGCGGGTCGCCGGTGATGTCCTTGTAGCTGCGGTCGTGGTAGACGAGGATGTCCGACTTGCCGTCCTCGGAGACGGTGAAGGAGTTGTGGCCCGGACCGTACTGCGAGGTCGCCGCGCTCGTCTGGAAGACCGGCGCCGGACTCTTCGTCCAGGAGGCCGGGTTGGTGAGATCGGCGGTCGCCGACGCGGTCAGCATCCCGAGGCAGTAGTTGGCGTCGGTGGCGCTCGCCGAGTACGTCATGAAGACCTTGGAGCCGTGCTGGATCAGCGCCGGACCCTCGTTGACCTTGTAGCCGACGGTCTCCCACGACAGCGTCGGCTGCGAGAGCTCCGCCGGAGTCCCGCTGATCGTCCAGGGGTTGGACATCTTCGCTATGAACAGGCTGGTGTTGTTGTCCTCCGACGGGTTGCGCTGCGCCCACGCCAGATAGCGCACACCGTTCACGGCGAAGGTGGTCGCGTCCAGCGAGAAGCTCTCCCAGGTGGTCTTGATCTGGCCCTTCTCGGCCCAGGTCGCGGTGAGCGGATTGGCGCCGGTGCCCTCCAGGACGTACATCCGGATCGCCCACACATCACTGGTGGACCCGGCGGCGAAGTACACGTACCACTTGCCGTCGATGAAGTGGATCTCCGGCGCCCAGATGTGCGCGCCCATCGCCCCGCTGGTGTGCTTGGTCCAGATGGTGACCTCGGCTGCCGTCGACAGCCCCTGGATGGTGGTCGCGCGGCGCAGCACGATGCGGTCGTACTCGGGGACCGTCGCGGTGAAGTAGTAGTAGCCGTCGGTGTGTTTGAAGATGTGCGGGTCGGCCCGCTTCTCCGCGATCGGGTTGGTGTAGGTCACGGCGGGGGAGTCGGGCACGGCGGCCTGGGCGGCGGGGGAGCCCGGGCCGACGAGGCAGGCCGCGAGTGCGACCAGCATCGCCAGCAGTAGGCGAACGGCGTTGCGTCTCAAGGGAGTTCTCCAGGAATGACGAGGATCAGGTGGTGGGGACGAGGCGCCACTGCTGGCAGGTGTTGTTCAGCCAGGTCCACTGGCGTACGTCGGCGCCGTTCGCGGTGGAGCAGTCGGCCACGTCGGCGACCTTGCCGGTGGACTCGTTGACGATCCGGACGTAGTCGCCGGTGGCGGTGAACACGAGCCGGAAGCGCTGGCACTTGTTGTTCAGCCACGACCACTGCCGGATGTCCGCGCCGTCCGCGGTCGAGCACTCGGCGACATCGGCGATCTTGCCGGTGGCCACGTTGACCAGCCGGCTGGTGTCGTCGCCCAGGTCCTCCAGCTTCCATTTCTGGTTGGTCCCGCCGTTGCAGGTCCACTGGAGGATGTTGGTCCCGTCGGCGGTGGCGCCGCCGTTCACGTCCAGGCACTTGCCGCTGTTGCGGTTCACGAGGGTGTACGACGTCGGGGTCGCCGCCGTCTCCCCGGAGGGGCCGGGCAGGGTGGTGCCGAGGGCGACCGGGGTGCCGAAGTTCGGGGTGCCGTCGGCGTTCCAGGTGAACTTCTGGGCGCGGGTGGTGCGTCCGTTGCCGCAGCCGCCGGTCGAGGACGAGTTGGCGTGGTAGACGATCCAGTTCTCGGTGCCGTCCGGCGAGGTGAAGAAGCCGTTGTGGCCCGGCCCGTACACGCCGCCTGCGTCATTGCGCTGGAAGACCGGCGTCTGCTTCTTGGTCCAGGAGGCGGGGCTGAGCGGGTCGGAGCCCGTCAACTCCAGCTGTCCGAGCTTGTAGTCGGCGGTCTGGCAGGAACTCGCGGAGTAGGTAAGGAAGGTGCGGCCGCCCCGGTACAGCGGCTCGGGCCCCTCGTTGACGGGGCTGCCGGACCGCTCCCAGTCCAGGGTCGGGCTGGAGATGACGGTGAAGGTGTTGCTCGCGAGGGTGTACGGGTTGCTCATCGGCGCGATGACGAGGCTCTGCGTACTGCCGTTGATGAACCCGCTGCCGACCAGATACAGCTTGTCATTGGCCTTCAGCACGCTCGCGTCGATCAGCCAGCCGCCCGGTGTGAGATTGGAGCCGGTCAGCGACCCTTTGTAGGTGTACGTCCCCATCGGGTCGGTGCCGGAACTCTCCAGCACATGCGTGCGCTGCGAGTCGCAGCAGGCGACACCGCTCTGACCGGCCGAGTAGTACAGGTACCAGTGGCCGTCGAGGAAATGCAGCTCCGGCGCCCAGATGTTGGTGTTGCGGGTCGACGTGGTGTCCGACCACACCTGCACGGTGGGCGCGGTGGCCAGGCCCGCCAGCGTCGGCGACTTGCGGATCCCGAGGATGCCGGTGAACGTCGTGGTGACCAGGTAGTAGTTGCCGTCGTAGTACTCCAGCCAGGGATCGGCGCCCTTGGCCGACTTCAGCGGATTGGTGTACGGGCGACCGTCCGCCGCCGACGCCGGCTGGGTGGCCGACACCAGTGCGAGCAGGAGGGTCAGCACGCAGAGCAGCAGAGGTCTGCGGCGTTTCCCGAGGCGAGTCCGAACCATACGAGACCGTCCCTGTCCGTAATTTCGAACGTAGTTCGTTATGTCGGTCAGAAGATAGGAGGGGGACATTCCCCCGTCAACGCTTTCGTCACAGGAGCCTGCTCTGGTCCCGAGATCGCCCGGGTGGAGTTGCGGGGCAGGCGGCGGTGTGTGCATCTTGATCGCCGACGGTGTCGCGTGGGCGCCGACGGGGGAGGGGACAGAGTTGAGTCCGGTCGTGTTCGGGGCCGCGGCCTCACGGCCCTGCACGCTCGTCGTGTGCCGGGGCTGCTGCTGCGGCAGCGCGAGCAAGTATCCCGACGTCGACCATCAGTGGCAGCTCGACCGGTTGCAGGCCGCCGCCGCGGAGTCCGGCGGCCGTCTCGCCGTCCGTACGACCGACTGTCTCGGCCCGTGCGACCAGGCGAACGTCCTTGTGGTCCAGCCCTCGGGAGAGGGGCGCCGCCGCGGTGGCCGCGCCACCTGGGTCGGCTGGTCCGGCGACGACGACTGCACGGACGACGTCCTGACCTGGGCCGCGGCAGGCGGCCCCGGCATGGCGCAGCCCCCGGCCACGCTCACGCTGCAGTTCATACGACCACCCCGCCCCGAAGTCCGACGAGCCCGCCGCTGACCCCTGCCCGGTCGGTCGACCACCGACAACGCGACCCGTGCGTGCCGGCCCCGGACAACCCGCACCGCCTCGGCAGCCGGCCCGCTCGGGACAGCTCGCCTGGGTCGCCGTCACCGCTGGTGGGGCGAGGACCGGGTCCGAGCGCTCACCGTCGTCCCCCTCGTCGGCGGCGCCTCCACCGTCTTCGTGCCCCTGACAGCCGTTCTCACCGACCACTTCGGCCGGCGCGCCACGTACACGGCCCTGGCCGCGACCCTCTCGGCCGACACCGCCCCGCCCACGCCCTGGCCCTGTGCGTTCCGTGGCCCCCGGCGTCACCGCGGCGGCGCCTGGTCCTTGCGCTGCGCTCCCCCTCAACGGTCCGCGCTGTATGCCCTCGTCCCGCTGCTCACGGCACACGGGGCCGGCCCGGCGGCCGCGGTCCGGGCGCTCGGACTCGGACGCGCGCCAGACCCTCGGTCGTACGCTCTACGTCTCGTTCGCCCGCCGCAGCGGCGTCACCACCCGCACGGTCGCCCTGATGGCCGCCGGCGCCGCGATGGCAGGAGCCGACGTTGGGGCACAACTCCGATTCAACTGACCGGACGCAGGGCCGAATTGACGTGCGCGAGAGGCCGCCGCCGACGTACCGTCCGTTCGTGGATCACGAGGACGGCTACTTCGCAGAGCACATCGCGGCGACCTACGACGACCCCGCGTCGGACATGTTCCAGCCGCACACCATCGACCCGGCGGTCACCTTCCTCGCGGAACTGGCCGGTGACGGCCGGGCGCTCGAACTCGGCGTCGGGACCGGCCGTATCGCGCTCCCCCTGGCCGCGCGCGGCGTACCGGTGCACGGCATCGACCTGTCCCGCGCGATGGTCGAACGGCTGCGCGCCAAGCCCGGCGGAGACGCGATCGGGGTGTCGATCGGCGACTTCGCGACGACGAAGGTGGACGGCGTCTTCACCGTCGCCTACCTGGTCTTCAACACGATCATGAACCTGACGACGCAGGAGGAGCAGGTGGCGTGCTTCCGCAACGTCGCCGCCCATCTGGCGCCCGGGGGCACCTTCGTCATCGAGGTCATGGTCCCCGAGCTGCGGAAGCTGCCGCCCGGGCAGAACACCGTGCCGTTCCATGTCGGGTCGCGGCGACTGGGGTTCGACACCTACGACGTGGCCACGCAGCGGATGAGTTCGCATCATGTGAGCGTCGTCGACGGGCGCGGGACGTACGACGAGATCCCCTTCCGTTACGTCTGGCCCGCCGAACTCGACCTCATGGCACAGCTCGCCGGACTGCGGCTGCGCGAACGCTGGGAAGGGTGGACGAGGGACCCCTTCACCAGCGACAGCGCCGGCCATGTTTCCGTATGGGAGAAACCCGCGGACTGACCGCGGCGAACCCACCGGAACGAAAGGCCCGACGTGCGACTCCACACCCGTGAATGGGGCACCGGCGACAGAACCGCCCTGCTCATGCACGGCATCATGTCCGACTCCCGTACCTGGCGCCGCGTCGGCCCGGCGCTCGCCGACCACGGCTACCGGGTCATCGCGGTCGACCTGCGCGGCCACGGTCTCTCGCCGCGCGGCGAGTACAGCCCTCGGCACTTCGCCGACGACCTCGTCGACACGCTGCCGACGGGAGCCGACCTCGCCGTCGGGCACTCCCTCGGCGGGCTGACCCTCTCCCTGGCCGTGGACCGGCTACGCCCTCTGCGGGCGGTCTACTCGGACCCGGCCTGGTCGGCCCGCAACCCCGAACAGCCGCTGGACCCCGAGGCGTTCGCGTCCGCCAAGAACCTCACCCGCGAGCACATAGCGCGGTTCAACCCGCACTGGGCGGCCGAGGACATCGACGTGGAGGCGGCCACGCTGGCGGACTGGGACGCGGACACCTCGTACTTCCTCGACGGCCGCCCGCTCACCGGCTTCGTCCCCGACCGCCCGGCCGTGCCCTCCCTGGTCCAGCTCGCCGACCCCAGTCACCTGGTCGGCGCCGACGACGTGGTGCGGCTGCGGGCGAGCGGTTTCGAGGTCCGTACGGTGACCGGCGCGGGGCACACCATCCACCGCGACGACTTCGACGGGTTCATGAAGTCCCTCGACGGCTGGATCTGACGGTCACCCGGAGACGGCCGTGTCCCAGTCGAGGAGCCGGGGGAGGTCCTCCTCCCGGGGCCGGGGGACGGTACCGCCCCGGCCTCCGCGGGACAGGCTCCCGCTGACCACCGTGTTGTGCTCCACGCGCGGGCGGCGCAGCGCCTCGTACAGGGCGAGCCCGGTGCCGGTGTCCGGTGTGTCGCGCAGGGACTTGGCGAGCACGACGGCGTCCTCCAGGGCCATCGAGGCGCCCTGTCCGGTCGCGGGGGAGGCCCCGTGGGCCGCGTCGCCGACGAGCAGGGTCCGCGCGGAGCGCCAGGGGGTGCCCGGGGGTATCTCGGTGGCGTTGGTGACCAGCACATCGCCGGTGCCGGGTCCTGTGGCCGCCACGATGTCCGCGGCGGGGCCGGTGTCCCGGCGCAGCAGCGACACCAGCGGGTCGCGCCATCCGCCGCGGGTCAGCTCCTCGGCGGTCAGCGGGTCGTCGGTCACGCGGGCGAACCAGTAGGTCTCCCCGTCGGGCGACACCGTGTACCCGAAGGCGGCCTCGCTGCACCGCACCATGGTGAACTGCTCGCCCTCGCCGGGCGGTCGGGCGTCGCGCGTGCGGCCGTAGAAGACGCGCTGGGCCGCGTAGACGGGGCGTGCGTCGGGCGCTATGGCCTTCCGGACGGTGGAGTTGAGGCCGTCGGCGCCGATGAGGAGGTCGCCCGTCGCGCTGCTGCCGTCGGTGAAGCGGGCGGTGACGCTGTCGGGGCCCTCCTCGACGGAGGCGAGCCGAGCGCTGTGCCGGACGGGGACGCCCCGGCGGGAAGCCTCCTTCTGCAACGCCGAGTTGAGGTCGCCGCGGCGCAAGCAGCGGAACCGCAGGAGCGGGTCGTCGGCCTCGCCGAGCGGGCCCGTGGCCACCTCGGCGCCCGTCGCGTCGAGCAGCCGCATCGAGCGCAACGGGAAGCCGATCGCGGTGACCGCGTCGGTGGCGTCGATCTGCGCGAGCGCCCGCATGCCGTTGCCGGCCAGGGTGAGGAACGCGCCAAGGTCCTCCGCCGTGTCGGGATGTGCCTCGTGCACTTCGACGTCGAAGCCCGCCTTGTGCAGGGCGAGTGCCGTCGCCGTACCGCCAGTTCCACCGCCGATGACCAGGATGCGCGCCATGCCACGACCGTACACGCCGAGGTCAACTGGACATCTGAGCAGGGGTGTTGAGCGCGCGTGTGCGGTCCGAGTGTGCCGGGAGCCGCGGCCGGGCGACGCCCGTGCGCACGGTCACCGCTGAGGACCACCTCCGCTACCGCAGGTCGCCAGGTGCTCGCCCGCATGAGGACGGTGGCCGGCCCTGGCGGGGTCAGTTCTCCCCGAACGCTCCGAGGATCCGCTCCGCGGCCAGCGTCGCCGTCAACTCACCTTTCCTGACCTGCTGTTCGAGCCCGGGCGCCAGCGCGCGTACCGCGGGATCGGCGTGCAGCCGGCCGAGGAGCTCGTCGCGGACCATGCTCCACGTCCAGTCGACCTGCTGGTCACGGCGCTTGGCGGCGAGCCGCCCGGTCGAGTCCAGCAGGGTGCGGTGCTGCTCGAGCCGCTCCCACACGGTGTCCAGGCCCGTCGACTCACGCGCGCTGCAACTCAGCACCGGCGGCGTCCAGAACGCGTCCTTGCCGTGCATCAGCCGAAGCGCACCCGCCAACTCCCGGGCCGCGGCCTGCGCGTCCCGCTGGTGCGGGCCGTCCGCCTTGTTCACCGCGATCACGTCGGCCAGCTCCAGGACGCCCTTCTTGATGCCCTGGAGCTGGTCGCCGGTACGGGCGAGGGACAGGAGCAGGAAGGAGTCGACCATGTTCGCCACAGCGGTCTCGGACTGGCCGACGCCGACCGTCTCGACCAGGATCACGTCGTAGCCGGCCGCCTCCATCACGACCATCGACTCGCGGGTCGCCTTGGCGACGCCGCCGAGCGTGCCCGCGCTGGGGGAGGGGCGCACGAACGCCGCCGGGTCCACGGCGAGGCGCTCCATCCGGGTCTTGTCGCCCAGGATGGAGCCGCCCGTACGACTCGACGACGGGTCGACGGCGAGGACGGCGACCCGATGGCCCTGGCCGGTGAGCTGGGTGCCGAACGCGTCGATGAACGTCGACTTGCCCACCCCCGGTACCCCGCTGATCCCGATCCGCCGGGCCCCGGCCGCTGTGCGGGAGCAGCTCGGTGAGCAACTCCTGGGCCAGCGCCCGGTGCCGGGGACGGGTCGACTCGACGAGCGTGATGGCGCGGGCGACGAGCGCACGCTTGCCGTCGAGCACACCCTTCACATACGCGTCGACATCGATCACAGGTCGTGCCCGAGGTCGTCCGACAGTCGCTTGACCAGGTCGTACGCCGCGTCCGGGATCACCGTCCCCGGCGGGAAGACGGCGGCCGCGCCCATCTCCAGGAGTGTGGGAACGTCCTGCGGCGGGATCACCCCGCCGACCACGATCATGATGTCCTCGCGGCCCTCCTCGGCCAGCTGCTCCCTGAGCGCCGGTACGAGGGTGAGATGCCCTGCGGCCAGCGAGGAGACGCCGACGATGTGCACGTCCGCCTCGACGGCCTGCCGGGCCACCTCGGCCGGCGTCTGGAACAGGGGGCCGACGTCGACGTCGAAGCCGAGGTCGGCGAAGGCGGTGGCGATGACCTTCTGGCCGCGGTCATGGCCGTCCTGGCCCATCTTGGCGACCAGGATGCGCGGCCGTCGGCCCTCCTCCTCGGCGAAGTCGGACACCAGGACGCGGGTGCGGTCCACGGACGGGGACTCGCCGGCTTCGTTGCGGTACACGCCGGAGATCGTACGGATCTGGCTCGCGTGCCGCCCGTACACCTTCTCCAGGGCGTCCGAGATCTCCCCGACGGTGGCCTTGGCGCGGGCCGCGTTCACCGCCAGCTCCAGCAGGTTGCCCTCGCCGCCGGCCGCCCGGGTGAGCGCGTCCAGCGAGTCCTGGCACGCCTGCTCGTCCCGCTCCGCGCGCAGCCGCCGCAGCTTCTCGATCTGCTGGGTGCGCACCGAGGAGTTGTCGACCTTGAGGACGTCGATCTTCTCGTCGGTCTCGACGCGGTACTTGTTGACACCGATCACCGGCTGGCGCCCGGAGTCGATACGGGCCTGGGTACGGGCCGCCGCCTCCTCGATGCGCAGCTTGGGGATGCCCGCGTCGATGGCCTTGGCCATGCCGCCGGCCGCCTCGACCTCCTGGATGTGCTGCCAGGCCCGGCGCGCGAGGTCGTACGTCAGCTTCTCCACGTACGCGCTGCCGCCCCACGGGTCGATGACGCGGGTCGTGCCGGACTCCTGCTGGAGGAGGAGCTGGGTGTTGCGGGCGATGCGCGCCGAGAAGTCGGTGGGCAGCGCGAGCGCCTCGTCGAGGGCGTTGGTGTGCAGCGACTGGGTGTGGCCCTGGGTGGCGGCCATCGCCTCGACGCAAGTGCGCGTGACGTTGTTGAACACGTCCTGCGCGGTCAGCGACCAGCCCGAGGTCTGCGAATGGGTGCGCAGGGACAGCGACTTGGCGTTCTGCGGGTCGAACTGCTTCACCAGCTTCGCCCACAGCAGACGGGCCGCGCGCAGCTTGGCGATCTCCATGAAGAAGTTCATGCCGATCGCCCAGAAGAAGGAGAGCCGGGGCGCGAACGCGTCCACGTCCAGGCCCGCTTCACGGCCCGCCCGGATGTACTCCACACCGTCTGCGAGGGTGTACGCCAGCTCCAGGTCGGCCGTCGCACCGGCTTCCTGGATGTGGTAGCCGGAGATGGAGATGGAGTTGTAGCGCGGCATCCGCTGCGAGGTGTACGCGAAGATGTCGGAGATGATCCGCATCGACGGCGTCGGCGGATAGATGTAGGTGTTGCGGACCATGAACTCCTTGAGGATGTCGTTCTGGATGGTCCCGGCCAGCTTGTCAGGCGGTACGCCCTGTTCCTCCGCCGCCACGATGTACAGCGCGAGCACCGGCAGCACGGCGCCGTTCATCGTCATCGACACCGTCATCTTGTCCAGCGGGATCCCGTCGAACAGCTGCCGCATGTCGTAGATGGAGTCGATGGCCACGCCCGCCATGCCGACGTCACCGGTCACCCGCGGATGGTCGCTGTCGTAACCGCGGTGGGTGGGCAGGTCGAAGGCGATCGACAGGCCCTTCTGGCCGGCCGCGAGGTTGCGCCGGTAGAAGGCGTTGGACTCCTCGGCGGTGGAGAAGCCCGCGTACTGGCGGATCGTCCAGGGCTGGTTGACGTACATCGTCGGGTAGGGGCCGCGCAGATACGGGGCCGCGCCCGGGTAGGTCGCCAGGAAGTCCAGGCCCTCCAGGTCCTGCCCGGTGTAGAGGGGCTTGACCGGGATGCCCTCCGGGGTCTCCCACAGCAGGTCGTCGCCGCCGGCCGCCTTCTTGAGCGCCGCCTGCCACTCGTCGGTGCCGCCGGCGGGGGCCGGGGCCCCCAGTTCGATCCCGGAGAAGTCGGGGACGGAGGGGGTGGTCATCAGGACACTCCCATGCGGTCGAGGGTGGCGGACAGGACGGCGACCGCGTCACAGCCCGCGAAGACGTACGAGTCGACACCGGCGTACTGCCCGGGCCGCCCCGCGAGGGACACATGCGAGGCACTGGCGGCCCTCAGCTCGGCCGCCGCACTCTCGGCCCGCTCCTCGTACAGGGCGTCGCTGGAGCACAGACAGACCTCGCCGGCCCCGCTGTCCTCGAACGTGCCCCCGGTGACGGGCTCGATGCCGCCCGCCTGGAAGAGGTTGGCCGCGAAGGTGAGCCGGGCGGTGTGGGCGGCGGCCGGCCCCAGGGCCGCCAGGAAGATCCTGGGCCGGGCGCCGGTCGCGGCCAGATGGGCGTCGGAGCGGGCGCGCAGCGCCTCGTACGCCTCGTCGCGCCGGACCCGGGGCAGGCCGCCGGACGGCGGTTCGGGCGCGGGCTCGCGCACGACGGGCTTCTCGCCCAGGTGCGGGAACTCGCTGACGCCGGTGATGGGCTCCCGCCGCTTGGCGAGCTTGGCGCTGCGCGCGGTCCAGGTCTCGGCGAGCCGGTCGCGGAGCAGTCCGGAGCGCAGGGCGGCCGCCTGGCCGCCCGCCCGCTCGATCTCCTGGAAGAACTCCCAGCCCGCGTGGGCGAGTTCGTCGGTGAGCCGCTCCACGTACCAGGAGCCGCCCGCCGGGTCGATGACCCGGGCCAGGTGCGACTCCTCGATGAGGATCGTCGAGGTGTTGCGGGCGATGCGCCGCGCGAACGCGTCCGGCAGCCCGAGCGCGTCGTCGAAGGGCAGCACGGTGACGGACTCGGCACCGCCCGCACCGGCGGCCAGCGTGGCGATGGTCGCGCGCAGCATGTTCACCCACGGGTCGCGACGCGTCATCATCACCGGAGAGGTCACCGCGTGCTGGAGCTGCGCCCCCGCGCCCGGCGCCCCGCAGACCTCGGCGACCCGGGCCCACAGCCGCCGCGCGGCCCGCAGCTTGGCGATCGTCAGGAACTGGTCGGCGGTCGCCGCGTACCGGAACTCCAGCTGCCCGCAGGCCTGTTCGACACTCAGCCCGGCCTCGGTGAGGAGCCGCAGATACGCGACACCGGTCGCCAGCGAGGCGCCGAGCTCCTGCGCGGCCGAGCCGCCGGCCTCGTGGTACGGCAGCGCGTCCACGGTCAGCGCCCGCAGCCCCGGGTACTCCTCGGCGCACTGCCGGGCGAGCGCGGCCACCGGCGCGGCGTCCTGGCGCTGCCCGGTACGGGCCTCGTGGCCGAGCGGGTCGGCGCCCAGATTGCCGCGCGCCGCCTCCCTGGCGACGCCGCGCTCCTCGTACAGCCGCAGCAACTCCCGTGCGGCGGGCTCGAGTTCGGTTCCGGCGTCGAGGACGACCGGCGCCAGGTCGAGGTAGACGCCGTCGAGGACGCGGCCCAGCGACGCCACCGGGATGGCGCCCTCGCCGACGCCCAGCCACAGCGAGCCGACGCCGTTCTCCAGGTCGGCCAGGACGGCGGCGCCGTCGGCCGCCGTGTGCCGCTGCCGTACGTCCCAGCCGCCGACCGTGTTCCCTTCGGGGCGCCCCGCGCGTACGAAGGGGGCGAAACCGGGCAGGCCGGGGTCGGGCGCGGCATCGAGCGCGGAGTACAGAGGCCGGGTGCGCAACCCGTCCTCCAGCGCGGTGGACAGGGCTTCCTCGGCCGCGGAGTCCTCGACGTCCTTGCCCGCCTTGCGCAGGACACCCGCCACGAGGCGCTGCCACTGCTCGTGGGGAACGTCAGGGAACTCACCGGCCAGCTCAAGCCCGTCGTCAGGCAGGACCGTCATGCGTCGGATGCTAGGCCAGCGGGCTCCAGCCGGAGCAGAGGAACGCCTGTGACGTTTCCCTCGCGGTCACTGTGACGCCGCCCACCCGCCCGCCAGAGCCAGTCACGGTGCTTGAAAATGACGTACAGACTGACGCAGACCACGCCCATCCCATGACGGCTGTCGGATGACAGCCGTTGAGAGTGATCTTGAGCGCTTGCCGAAGGGCCGAGCTTCCGAGGCCGCGTCAGCTCGGAGCGTGCCCTCCGCGGCGGGTGTCGGCGGTGCGGTCGGCGACGCGGGGGCTGGGAAGGGGTGCCCGCGCTGTCTCGCGGCGGAACGCGTGGGCGATGGCGCGTGCCTCGATGCCCGCCTGGCGAAGGACACCGGTGAGTGGATTGGTGTATCCGGCGAAGTACAGGCGTGCGGCTTCGGGATGGGTCTGTGCCCCCGTGGTGAGGGGCTGCCCGTCCTCGTCGAGTACGCCCAGGGACCCGACCAGGTGGCGGAGGCCGGGCCGGTACCCGGTGGCGGCGATGACCGTGTCGGGTCGCAGTCGGGTGCCTTCGGTCAGTACCACGTCGGGGCCGTCGAACCCCTGGACGGTCGCCACCGGCTCGACCCGCCCGGACCGGACGGCATCCACGAAGCCGTGGTCGAGCACCGGGTTGACCCCTTCGCGGGCATTGCGGGTGTACAGGCCCGTGCGGGGCCGCGGCAGTCCCCGCGAGGTCAGGTCGGGCACCGAGAGACGTTGCGTGAGCAGGGAGGTGCGGTCGCGCCACGCGAGCGGGAGAGCTTCTGTCAGCCTGCCGACCGCATGCCATCGGGCGCTGGAGCGGGGCAGGATATTGGGTGGAGTACGCACGGCGATCCGTACCCGTCCGGCTCCGGCCCCGGCCAGGGCGCGGGCGATCTCGGTACCGCTGTTGCCGGCACCGACCACCAGGACGTCCTGCCCTTGGTAGGGAGCCGGAGAGCGGTAGTGGGCCGAGTGCAGCAGCGTGCCGGTGAAGGCCGAACGCCCGGGCCAGTCGGGGAGGTTCGGGGTGTGGCAGCGGCCGGTGGCCACCACGACCGCATCCGTGGGCACCACACCGCCGGGGGTGTGGACCAGCCACTGGGCTCCCGAGCCCGGCGCGGCCCGCTCGATGCGCTGCACCGGGGTGGCCACCCGGACGTCGAGTCGGTGATGGGTGACGTAACGCTCCAGGTATCGCACGTAGTCGTCCCGGCTCACCCACGGGCCCGCCTGGCGCGGCACCGACAGGCCGGGCAGTTTCGAGGCGCCGGGGGTGGTGTGCAGGCGTAGATGGTCATAGCGTTGCGCCCAACTCGCTCCCACCCGGTCCGACCGTTCCAGGATCACGGCCGGTACTCCGGAGCGGCGCAGCAACGCGGCGACCGCCAGGCCGTGGGGGCCGGCTCCGATCACGATCGTGGGAGCGCTGAAGTCTCGCTGTGGTGTCGGGGGCATCGCCTCCTACAACGGCGGACCGCCGCTCACGTCACGTTCAACAGGGGTGCAGACCCTGCCCAGTGGCGATACCGACCGTGCACAGGGGCCCCGGGGGCTGCCGTGACACCGGCGGTACGGGCTCGTTGACACCGGGCAGTGGCGCGCCACCTCGCGAAGGGGAACGGCCCGCTCGGGGCCGGACCGTTCGAGCCCGGCGCGGCTGAGCGTTCAGGGGTCGGCCCGCTCCACCTGTCCGATCTTCTGAGAGGCTCATGTGCAGGCAGTAACGACGCGCCACCGGCCACGGCTGCGGATCAGCGGAGTCAGCAAGGCGTACGGCAACAAGCAGGTCCTGCGCGACGTCGACCTCGATGTGCCCGCCGGGACGCTGGTAGGAGTCGTCGGTGAGAACGGGGCGGGCAAGAGCACTCTGCTGCAGATCGCCGTAGGGCACCTCGCACCCGACCGCGGAACGGTGACCCGGACCGGCGCCGTGGGGTACTGCCCGCAACGGGCGGTACTGAACGAGGCGTTCACCGTGGGCCAGCATCTGCGGCTGTTCCAGATGGCCTATCGGTTGCCGACGCTGGAGCGCGCCCACGAGCTGATGGAGCTGCTGGCGCTGACCGGCTGCCGCCGACAGCAGGTGGGCGAGCTCAGTGGCGGAACGCGACAGAAGCTGAACCTGCTGGTCGCCCTCATGCACGATCCGCAGTTGCTGGTCCTGGACGAGCCCTACCAGGGCTTCGACTGGGACACCCATCAGCGGTTCTGGACCCTGGCCGCCGCACTGCGTGATCAGGGCCGGTCGATCATCGTGGTGGCACACCTGCTGTACGACCTGCACCACTTCGACGCGATCGCTCATCTGCGCGATGGGTGCCTGCACTTCGAGAAGACCGACCGTTGAGGCTCTCGTGGCAGGCATTCACCGAGCTGCTGCGCTGCACCCTGCGGGGCCACCTGCGCAACCGGCTGGCGTTGGTTCTGGCGGTCGCGTTCATCCCGGTCTGGATCGCCGTGGCCCGCCTGTGCACCTCCGACCAGGTAGTACGCATCTGGCTGGCCGCCATCAGCGCCCCCGTCTCCGCCCCGGCCAGCCAGGTGGGCCAGGTGGCCAGCGCGCTGGGCGCGGTCACCATGGTCGCCGGGTTCATCACGTTCACGGAGACCTTTCAGTCCCGAGAGATGGACCGACGTCTGCTGCTGGCCGGCTACCCCCGGCTGCCGATACTGCTGGCGAAACTTGCCGCCGTCGCCCTCCCCGCCGCCCTGCTGGCCTTCTACACCACGATCCTGCTGTGGATCTCCCTGCCCGTACGCCACGCAGGCCCCCTGGCGCTGGCCCTTGCAGGCGCCGGCCTCGCCTACGGCGGCATCGGCCTTCTGCTCGGCTCTCTGGTCCGCGGCGAGCTGGAGGGCTTCTTCCTCATCATCATGCTCAGCCTGGTCGACACCGGCCTGCAGAACCCCGTCTTCAACACCCTCATGGACGTGGCGGGCGTGTCCGCGCTTCCTCTGTACGGCGTGAATCAGCTGGCGCTGGGCTCAGCCCTCACTCCCCACATCCCCTGGTCCCACGGCCTGCTCTCCCTCACCTGGTCCGCAGCGACCGGCGCCCTGGCGCTGCTCGTCCTGCACACTCACCGCCCTTCCCGCTCCCCGTGGTTCCACAGGAAGCGAGTCCAGGCAGGGTGATCAATCAAGGAGTCCGGCGCGCAGGGGAGTCGGCCGACGTGACGCCTGCGGACCGTCGCCCTTGTCTGTCCGACAGGAGTGCGGTGGGCGCATACCGTGCGTTCGGCCCCGTCGTGAAGGAGAACCCGACGTCAACGCCGCGGCCGGCGCCGTACAGGAGCAGGGGCGGTCAGGCGTTCAGAGCCTGCTCGAGGGTGGGGTGGCAGGGGATGAAGGTGTCGACGCCGACCATCTGCAGCAGACGTAGGACGGACTCCTGGGCGCCGGCGATGCGCAGCCACCCCTGAGCCTGGCTCACTCTCCGGTGGGCGGTGATGAGGACGTTGATCCCGCTGGAGTCCATGAAGGTCACACCGCTGAGATCCGCCACGATCCGCAGGGGCGGCGGCATGCCGTCCTCGGAGGTCAGCGCCTGGCTGAGGGTGTCCTTGACGTCGTGGTCGATCTCGCCGTGCACGGTCACGACGAGGACGCCGTCGACCACTTCGGGCCTGACGGAGAACCGGCCTGGCCGGTCTTCCTTCTGGATGTCGCTCACCGTCTCCTCGACTGCGCCTGGGCTGGTCCGGGCAGGGCGTGCGCGGATGATTCTGCCCCACCGTTCTGGCTGGATGCATTCGGGCGGCTGCCGAACAACGTGTGTCTGCCATGTACGCAGGGAGGGTGGGTACTCGCGCACTCATGTATGGGGAATGAGGGCGAGGCCAGTGGGATCCGATGCCGACGGTGACGACTGCAGGGCCACGAGTGGATGCCTGATGCGCGCCGGCTACGCCCTGAGTGGGTACGACGGCTGCATCGCCGAAGCCCGCCACCACGCCGTCGCCTTCCTCGAGAAGGCCGAGACCGACCGTCACCTGCCCGTGCCCGCGCGCGCGAGGGACCTCACCCAGCTGGTGGTCAGCGAGTTGGTCACCAACGCCCGCAAGTACGCTCCCGGCCCTGTCCTGCTGGAACTGCGCATCAGCGCCTGCGCCGTGGACGTCGTCGTGTGGGACAGCGACCCCTCCGTTCCCGCTGCCCGGGCCGCTGATCCCGACCGGATCGGCCAGCACGGCCTGGAGATTGTCGAGGCCGTCACCGAAGCCCTGTTCACCGAGCAGGAGCCGGTCGGTAAGCGCATCACGGCCCGCATCGCCCTGTCCGACGCCTCCAGCAGCGATATCGCCCGCCGTTGAGTCAAGAAGCCCGGTCGGATGCCCCGAGCGGCGGATAAGAAACAAATAAACGTTCGACGTGTACGGAGATCAAGCCCGGGCACACGGCGGGACGGAGGTTGATAACCATGGTTCCCCTGATAGTGGTTCTGCTGCTCGCCCTGCTCCTCTTCGGCGCCGGGTTCGCCCTCAAGGCCCTGTGGTGGATCGCCGTGATCGTCCTGGTGATCTGGCTGATCGGCTTCTTTGCCCGCTCCACCGGGGCAGGTGGAAAGCGTGGCCGCTGGTATCGCTGGTAAGCGGCGTTGACCGGACACCAGATGTGAGTGGGGGCGCACTGATCGCCGGTGCGCCCCCACCGCCATGTCCGGGTATCTCTCACGCTCTGCACACACGGCTGGTTGTCTCGCCGGTCTCCGCGCGGGTACGCGTCCGGTCAGGTCCGGGGCCGATACCTGTGCCGGCAAGGGAACTCTGGCACCTCCAGCAGGAACCGGCCTCGGGCCGCAGCCTTTATCTCACCGTAGAGTTCAAAGAAATCTGTTCTGGCTGGAGTAGACATTCGGTGGTGGATCTGGCTATGGTTTCTCTCGTAACCCAGAGGGACAGCAGGGCCCGGCAGACACGAACTGCCAGGCAGCAGTACGTAGTTGCAGTGCGCAGGGCGGTGCGGTGGTGGAGTTCCGAAGCCAGGGTTTTTGCAGGACGGTGACGGGGCTGACGACCGGACCGGGTGGCCCGCAGTGATCAGGGGCCGCCGTGAGCAGTACCCAGCAGTGAAGTCAGTGAGCAGCACCTCGGTGAAGGCGTCGGCTGCGGGCGCGCGCACCGGGAGGTTCGGCAGTGGGGTTCCAAGCCAGAGCAGACGCAGGACAGGCGAACGGGGCTGGCTGCCGAAGCGCGGCGCTGTCACAGGCCGCTGAGCAGGTCGCATCACCCAGTAGTACGCAGTCCCCTGAGTAAGTGATTGATCCCAGAGGGAAAGAACGGAGGAATTGGTCGCCATCAGGATCGCCCGGACGGCTTGTGAGTCCGGGTACCGCAGGACATCGATAGTGAGGTGGTCTCCGGTCAGGCAACCGCGATCCCAGCATTCCCGGCAGCAGGTCGGCCGGGTGTGCGGTGACAGAAGGCCGGCGCAGCAACAGGGCCGGCAGATGGTGTAGCAGTTCCTTCGGGCCCTGGCGCCGTACGGCGCCAGGGCCCTCCACGTGGTCCAGAGAGGTCAGATGACAGCAGACGACTCCTACCGCCGTCTCGACGATGACGACTACCCCGCCTACACCATGGGCCGGGCGGCCGACATGCTCGGCACCACCCAGGGCTTCCTGCGCGCCATCGGAGACGCCCGCCTCATCACCCCGCTGCGCTCCGCGGGCGGACACCGCCGCTACTCCCGCTACCAGCTGCGCATCGCCGCACGCGCCCGCGAACTTGTCGACCAGGGAACCCCCATCGAGGCCGCCTGCCGCATCATCATCCTCGAAGACCAGCTCGAAGAAGCCCAGCGCATCAACGCCGAATACCGCCGCACCGCACCCCGGCACCCGGCCAACACCTGACCCGCACTCCACGGCGACAGCACCAGACCGCACTCTCCCGCCCACATCAGGAATATGAGCGCATGATCGCCGACGATGCCCAGCCGCCGGTACACGGACGGGACTTCGACTCCCGCCCCGACACCCCGCCCGACACCCTGCCCACCCCCGCGCCTGCCGACGCGACCGACCGGCCGGCCGCCGGTCAGAGCGCCAGTCGGCTGGAAGGCGGGGTGGAGCGGGCGGCGGCTGCGCTGAAGCCGCGGATGCGCGGCTGGCTGCACGCCGGCGTGTTCCCCCTGGCGTTGGCCGGGGGCATCGTCCTGATCGCCGTTTCGCGCACCGGCGCGTCAGTGGCGGCCTGCTCGGTGTACGCGCTGTCGGCCTGTCTGCTGTTCGGTACCAGCGCGGTCTACCACCGCGGCACGTGGGGCCCGCGCGGGGAGGCGGTGCTACGGCGGCTGGACCACGCCAACATCTTCCTGATCATCGCCGGCACCTACACCCCGCTGGCGGTACTGCTGCTGCCCGGGAGCCGGCGGCTGGTGCTGTTGAGCGTGGTGTGGGCGGGCGCCCTGGCCGGCATCGCCTTCCGCATCCTGTGGATCGGGGCTCCCCGCTGGCTGTACACCCCGTGCTACATCGCGCTGGGCTGGGTGGCCGTCTTCAACCTCCCCGACTTCGCCCGCACCGGCGGCACCGCCGTCGTCGTACTCGTCACCGCCGGCGGGCTGCTCTACACCGCGGGCGCCGTCGTCTACGGACTCAAGCGCCCGGACCCCTCACCGGCCTGGTTCGGCTTCCACGAGGTCTTCCATACCCTGACCATCGCCGCCTTCACCGCCCACTACACCGCCATCCTCCTCGCAGCCACATGACGGTGTCACGCAGCGGGCAGACGCCGGGTCCGATGGTGCAATGTGACTGTCCGGGCAGGAGTTCGGCACCTGGCCGACTGTGCACGACCCCGTCCGGCAGCGGCGCGACGTCGGCGTTGTCGTGGGCCGTTCCACTCGGCACATCGGTGGCGGACTCCTTGGAGTGCGTGGCGATCCTCGAACCGGTCGCCAAGGGTTCCTGACAGCCGCCGGCTCCTCCGTACGACCGGGGACGCCGTGCGCTTTGTCGTCTCTTGGGGCGGGGGACGCGCATGGAGTGCGGTCTCCAGGCAATGTGCCAGGAGTGACACGCGTCGGAATCACCGTCCTGACCTGGGTGGTCGCCATCGCGGCGGCCGTGGTCTCGTTCGAGGTCTCGCCCTACTGGCTGTTCGCCGCCCTCCCGCTCGCGCTCCTGGCGCTGCTGGGTTCCTGGGACCTGCTGCAGCCCCGGCACTCGGTGCTGCGCAACTATCCGGTCCTGGGGCATGCCCGTTACCTCCTGGAACGGATTCGTCCAGAACTTCAGCAGTACTTCATCGAGCGGAACTACGACGGGCGCCCCTTCGACCGGGATGTGCGCAGCATCGTCTACGAGCGGGCGAAGGGCACCGACGCCGAAGAGCCGTTCGGCACCGAGCGGGACGTGTACCAGCCCGGCCACGAGTTCCTCGTCCCCTCCATGGCGCCTCGCGCGGTGCCGCAGACCCCACCGCGGGTGCGCATCGGTGGTCCCGACTGTGCCCGCCCCTACGACATGGCGCTGCTGAATGTGTCGGCGATGAGCTTCGGCTCGCTGTCGGCCAACGCGATCCTCGCGCTGAACGGGGGCGCAGCGGCCGGAGGTTTCGCCCATGACACCGGTGAGGGCGGCCTGTCGGACTACCACCTGCGTCCGGGGGGCGACCTCGTCTGGGAGATCGGCACCGGGTACTTCGGCTGTCGCACCGAGAGGGGCGATTTCGACGCGGCCGAGTTCGCGGACAAGGCCGCGCACGAGCACGTCAAGTGCGTGTCCCTGAAGCTCTCGCAGGGAGCCAAGCCCGGGATCGGGGGAGTGCTGCCGGGTGCCAAGGTCAACGCGGAGATCGCCCGGGTACGAGACGTGCCGGAAGGGCGGACGGTCGTCTCACCGCCGTACCACCGTGTCTTCTCCACCCCGCGCGAACTCGTCCGTTTCATCGCCCGCATGCGTGAGTTGTCCGGCGGGAAGCCTGCGGGCTTCAAGCTCTGTGTGGGCTCGCGCCGGCAGTTCCTCGCCGTGTGCAAGGCCATGCTGGAGGAGGGAACGGCACCCGACTTCATCGTGGTCGACGGAGCCGAGGGCGGGACCGGTGCCGCGCCGCTGGAGTTCGCGGACCATGTGGGTGCCCCGCTCACCGAGGGGCTGCTCACGGTGCACAACGCCCTCGTCGGCGCGGGGCTGCGCGACCGGGTCAGGATCGGTGCGAGCGGCAAGATCGCCACCGGTGCCGATCTGGTCAAACGCATGGTGCAGGGAGCCGACTACGGCAACGCGGCACGGGCGATGATGTTCGCCGTCGGCTGCATCCAGGCTCAGCGGTGCCACACCAACACCTGCCCCACCGGTGTCACGACCCAGGACCCGCGCCGGGCCCGCGCCCTCGACGTCGGGGACAAGACGCCGCGCGTCCGGCGCTTCCAGGAGGCGACCGTGGCCGGCGCGCTGCAGATCATGGCGTCCATGGGGGTCACCGATCCCGCGGAGCTGCGTCCGCACATGCTCCATCGGCGCGTCGACCCCTGCACCGAACGTTCCTACGCGGAGCTGTACGAGTGGCTGGCGCCAGGGCAGTTGCTCGCCGAGCCGCCCGCCTCGTGGGCGGCCGACTGGCAGGCCGCCGACCCCGACCGTTTCACCGTGTGACCTGGAGGATCAAAGTGGCCCGTACCGTCGCCCGAGTCATCGTGGACGCCTTGGGCGAACTCGGCGTACGCCAGGTCTTCGGCGTCGTGGGAGACGCCCTCAACCCCGTCACGGACGCCATCCGCACCACGGAGAGTCTCGAATGGGTGGGGTGCCGGCACGAGGAGGCGGCGGCGTTCGCGTGCTCGACAATCCCGACTTCGGACCCCGCCGAACTCGAGGACAGCGTACGCCGGGCGTTCCGCACCGAGGGCCCGGTCCTTCTCGACGTCCTCACCAACCCCGACGAGATCGCCGTTCCCGCAAAGCCGACGGTCGAGCAGGGGTGGGGCTACGCGGTGGCCAAGATGAAGGAGGTCGTGCGCAGCCACGGAGAGGGGAGCGGGCACTGAAACTTTCCCGGAGTTCGCGGTGTGCGCGTCGGCAGCCGGGGTAAGCGCGTGCTGGCCGGACCAGGGGTCCGGCCGGCACGCGACGGATCGGCAGGGAGGGGTGCAGCATGACGACGACCACCGTGCGTACCGCTGAGCAGACCGTGGACATTCCGGAGATCGCGGAGCCCGCCAAGGTCGCGCCGAAGGACGCGCGGGAGTTGTCGAGGCTGTTCTTCGACCAGCTGGCGGTGCTGGAGGAGGGCACACCCGAGTACCAGTACGCGCGCAACACGCTGATCGAGATGAACATGTCCCTGGTCCGCTACGCTGCCGGCCGGTTCCGCAGCCGCGGTCCGGAGGAGATGGAGGACATCGTCCAGGTCGGCATGATCGGCCTGATCAAGGCGATCGACCGGTTCGAACTGACCCGCCAGGTCGAGTTCACCTCCTTCGCGATCCCCTACATCGTCGGTGAGATCAAGCGGTTCTTCCGCGACACCTCCTGGGCCGTCCACGTGCCCAGGCGTCTGCAGGAAGCCCGCGTCCAGCTCGCGCGCGCCAACGAGGAACTGCACAGCCGACTGGGCCGCACACCCACGACCGCGGAACTGTCCGAACTGATGAGCCTTCCGGAGGAGGAGGTCGTCGAGGCCCAACTGGCCTCCAACGGCTACAGGTCGGCCTCCCTGGACGCGGCGATCAGCGGCAGCGAGGCCGGCGAGGCCGCGCTGGCGGACTTCATCGGCGACGAGGACGCCGCCCTCGGACTGGTCGAGGACTTCCACACCCTGGCGCCGATGATCGCCGAACTGGACGAACGGGACCGGCAGATCATCCACTGGCGCTTCGTCGACGAACTCACCCAGGCCCAGATCGGCGAGCGCCTCGGCGTCTCCCAGATGCATGTCTCCCGTCTGATCACACGCCTCCTGGTCCGTCTGCGCGAAGGCATGCTCAGCACCCACTGACCGGCTGCGAGGGCGATCCGGTGCCGACTCGTTCCCCGGCACCGGACTTCGCCAGCTCCGCGTTGAACTGGGCGCCGACCAGAAGTGCCAGGTTGGACAGCCACAACCAGATCAGGAAGATCACGACGCCCGCCAGCGAGCCGTACAGACGGTTGTACGTTCCGACGTGCGAGGTGTACACGGCGAACCCGAGTGAGACGGCCAGCAGAAGGGCCACCGCCAAGGTGCCGCCGGGCGCCATCCGGCCGACGGGGCGGGAGCAGGCCGGGCCCGAACGGTACAGAACGAGTACCAGGGCGACGGCGACCACGGCGATGACCGGCCACCGCAGTGTGTCCCACGCGGCCTGAAATCCGGTGCCGAGATTCAGCGCGCCGCTCAGACGCCGGACGAGGCCGCCGCTGAGCAGCAGGGCGAGGGTCGACGTGAGGAGCAGGGCGAGCAGCACCAGGGCCGTGGCGACGATGCGCGGAGCGGTACGCCAGACCGGCCGGTCCGCGTCGATGCGGTGCATGGCGTACAGCGCCCGACGGAAGACGCTCAGATAGCTGCATCCCGACCACAGGGCTCCCGTCCCGGCGACGAAGATCAACGTCCACGCCGTCGACGACTGCCCGGCCATCTGCCGCAGGGTGCTGCGCAGCAGAGCGCGGGACGCGGTCGGAGTGGCCTGCACCACGCGGTCGATGACCTCCGGCTCGGAGGTGGGCATGGCCAGACCGAGAATCGAGAGAATCACCAGCAGCGACGGGAACAGGGCCAGAACCGCGTAGTAGGTCAGCGCCGCGGCCCAGTCCGTGACGTCGTCGTTCCAGACGGTCACCGGCGTCCGGCGCAACGCCGCCCACCATCGGGCCGTGCGACCGTCTGCGTCATCCATGGCAGGACTCTCTTGTCGTTCCGGGCGGAGAGGGCGGGGTCGTGGGTGTGTCGCGGTGGCCGCGCCGCCTCGTGCGTTTCACAGGAAGCGTCGGATCGGCCCGACCGCGGCTTCCCCGACGCGTCGCAGCACGGCCCGCCGTCTCCACCGACGGAGGTCGATGTCCACACTGCGCTCGAGGTCCGCCTCGTAGTCCCGGTCGAGCAAGGCGGTGAACTCCTCGTGCAGGACGGCGAGCATCACCTCTTCGTCGTGGTCCATGGACCGCCGGTTGACATCGGTGGATCCGATGAGGGAGGCCACCGAGTCCACGCACGTCCGGAGCGAAGTAGGCGGTGGCCAGTTCGTCATGGCACTCCGCCCAGTTCTGCGCGAACGCGGCCGCGATGCCGTCGACGGCCGGACCGCGCACCTGGACATGCGTGTCCCGCCACTCGGCGGGGTCGCGCGCGTCGCCGCACCATTCCTCCGCGATCCCGACGCCGCCGGTGAAGGCGGTGTCCTCGTCGACGATGAGGGCCTTGAGGTGGCAACGGTGATTCTGCTTGAACGGCGACAGCCAGGCGGGTTTGCGGAACCAGGCCACCTGCACGCCCGCGGCGCTCATGAGGTCCAGCAACCGCCGCTCGATCTCCTTGGCGCCGAAGCCGTCGAGCAGATCGCCGTTGCGCAGGGGTACGAGGTCGTTGCCTGCGGTGGCGGCAACACCGATCAGCCGCTCCAGACGCCGGCGCAGACGCTGTTTGCGCGCTGCCGTGTCAGGCACGGTGTCCTGTGCGGGAGGTGCAGGTATGCCGCCGACTGTCACGCCAACTCTCCGACCGGATCAGGAAGCGGGAACGGGCTGCTTGGCGAGCCCGAACAACCGCCTTCCCGGTCGGCGCCGCGGCACTCCAGTCCTGCGTTCGACGCTCCCGGTGTCCGCGGGGTGGTCGGCGCGGCCCCGGGCCCGCTCCGGCCCCGGGAGGCCCGCCGTATGAGGATCTCGCACCGTGCCCAGTCCGTCGCGCGCGCCATGGAGTTCGAGGCCAGCGCTCGCGCGGCGATCACTCAGAGCCAATGCCGCCGTTTGAAGATGACGTACAAACTGGTGCAAACAACCGACATCAGGACGATCGCGAAGGGGTATCCGAACACCCAGTGCAACTCCGGCATGTGGTCGAAGTTCATCCCGTAGATCGTCCCCACCAGCGTCGGAGCGAACAGGATCGCCGCCCAGCTCGAGATCTTCTTGATCTCCTCGTTCTGCTCGAACCCCGCCTCCGCCAGCGCCCGCATCTCCGCGTTCTGCTGCTGGGTGACCAGTGTCGCGTTCACCGTGAGGATCTCGGTGAGGGCCAGGCGGAAGCCGTCGACGCGTTCGCTGGTGTGGGTGACGTGGTCGGCGACGTCGCGGAGGTAGCGCTGGAGCTCGTCGTCGGTGCCGTACTTGGAGAAGCCGGCCATCAGACCGTGCAGCATGCCGACCAGGGGGCGGGTGGCGCGCTGGAACTCGACCATTTCGCGGGAGAGTTCGTAGATACGGCGGGAGACTTCCGGGTCGCCGCGGAAGACCTCCGTCTCGATCTCGTCGACGTCGTTCTGGACCCCCGACACGACCGGCAGATAGCCGTCCACCACCGCGTCCAGGATCGCGTACAGGACCGCCTCGGGACCCAGCTTCAGCAGCTCCGGCGTCTCCTCCATGCGGCGGCGCACGGCCGACAGGTCGGGTGCCGCGCCGTGTCGGACCGTGATCACGAAGTCGGGGCCGAGGAAGACATGCAGCTCGCCGAAGTCGACCTCCTCCGAGGCGTCCAGATAGCGGGCCGCGCGCAGGACGACGAAGAGCGTGTCGCCGTAGCGCTCCAGCTTGGGCCGCTGATGGGCCTCCATCGCGTCCTCGACCGACAGCGGGTGCAGGTCGAACTCGGCGGCCAGGGAGAGGAGTTCGGCCTCGGTGGGGCGGGCCAGGCCGATCCACGCCATGCCCGAGGGCTGCTCGCGCAGCTCACGGAAGGTGTCGGCGAGGGTCGCGGGGGAGGAGACCCGGACCCCGTCCCGGTACAGGGCCGCCTGGACGACGCTCGCCTGCTCGGGTTCCGCCTGTGCCGCCTCGGCCCGCCGTGTCGGCGGCTGCTCCGGCGGGGGCGGTGCGGTCAGGGCACGGCGCCAGGCGGACCTTCCCCCGCTCTTCGAGGTCGGACGGGCGCGTTGCTCGGCCATCGCGGCTGCCTCCCGGATCGAGCCGACGGCTGGGTGATCACGGGCAGGATATACGGGACATACGGCCTCGGCGTGTCCGCGGGAGGCGGGAACCGGTGAGGGTTGCGGACAGAAGGTGTCCGCAAGCCTCCGTACCGTGTTCCCCATGACGAAGACGACGGCCCCCGCGCTCGACACCCGCGCCCTCAACCGCGCGACCCTCGACCGGCAGCTGCTGCTGCGCCGCGCGGACCTGTCCGCCAAGGCCGCCGTCGAGCATCTGCTCGGCCTCCAGGCCCAGAACGTCAAACCCCCGTACTACGCGCTCGCGGCCCGCCTCGACGGCTTCGCCCCCGAGGAACTGTCCGCCCTGATGGCCGACCGCGAGGTCGCCCGCATCGTCACCATGCGCTCCACCATCCACACCCACACCGCCGAGGACACTCTCACCCTGCGCCCGCTGGTGCAGGCCGCCCGTGACCGCGAACTCACGCTGTTCCGCAAGGGGCTCCAGGGCGTCGACCTCGACCGCCTCGCCGCCATCGCCCGCGACCTCGTCGAGGCCGAGCCCCGCACCATGAAGCAGCTGCGCGAGGAGCTCCTCGCCCAGTGGCCGGACGCCGATCCGCAGGCCCTCGGGATCGCCGCGCGCTGCCGGCTCCCGCTCGTCCAGGTCACCCCGCGCGGACTGTGGGGCAGGAGGGGACAGGTCGCCCTCACCACCGCCGAGCACTGGCTGGGCCGCCCCGCCGAACCGTCCCCGGCACCGGACGCGACCGTGCTGCGCTACCTCGCAGCCTTCGGTCCCGCCTCCGTCAAGGACATGCAGACGTGGGCCGGACTGACCCGTCTGCGCGACGCCTTCGAGCGTCTGCGCCCGCGGCTGGTCACCTTCCGCGACGAGAAGGGTGTCGAACTCTTCGACCTCCCCGACGCCCCCCGCCCCGACGCCGACACCCCGGCACCGCCCTGCTTCCTGCCCGAGTTCGACAACCTCCTCCTGTCCCACGCCGACCGCACCCGCGTGATCCCGCCCGCGTACTGGGGACGCAGCTGGGTCGGAAACATGGCCTACAGCACCCTCCTCGTCGACGGCTTCCTCGCCGGAGTCTGGAAGCTGGAGGAGGACGCGCTGGTCGTCGAGCCCTTCGGCACGCTCACCAGGGCGCAGCGCGAGGAGGTCACCGAGGAAGGCGTGCGGATGCTGGCCGTCATGCACCCCGGGTCCTCGTACGACATCCGGTTCGGGACCGTCGTACGCGAGTCCCGGGGGACGCCCGGCGGACATGGATAGAGGGCGCTGCGGGCCGCTCGTGGAGGCCCGCAACGCCCCCTGGTATTTCACCTGAGGGGTGCTCAGGAGAACTTCTGGGTTATGAGTTGACCTGCGTGGTCACCAGGCTCGAGAAGGTGGTCAGCCGGGTGTAGACACCCGGGTAACCGGCCTGCGCGCAGCCCTCTCCCCATGAAGTGATCCCTGCCAGGACGCCCCCGATGAGCAGGGGACCGCCGCTGTCGCCCTGGCAGGTGTCTGTGCCGCCGGAGGTGTATCCGGCGCAAACCATGTCGGACGAGATGAAGTCCGAGCCGTAGCTGCTCGCGCAGCTGGTGTTGGAGACGATCGGCACCGTCGCGGTGCGCAGCTGGTTGGAGGAGCTGCCGTTCGACGACGTGGTGCCCCAGCCGAGGATGCGGGCCGTGGTGCCGGCCGCGTACACGCTGGTCTGGGACGAGGAGACGTACGACGCCGGGGTGTACGACATCGCCGTCGAGAGGGTGAGGACGGCCACGTCGTCACCGTTGGTGGCGTCCGTGTAGGACGGGTGGATCCAGATCTTGCTGACCCGGCTGACCGTGCCGTTCGTGCCGTTGAGGTAGGTACGGCCGCCGACGACTCTCACGCTGCTGGTGGTCTCGCCGACCATACAGTGGGCCGCGGTCACGACCTTGGTGGAGGAGACCAGGGTGCCGCCGCAGAACTGATTCTGCGAGGCGTCCGTGATCTGCATCATGAAGGGGTACGAGGTCGTCGTGGTCGTCGTACCGCCGACGATGGGCTGGGGAGCGGCGACGGCGTTGGGGGCGCCGATCAGTGCTGTCGCGGCGGCGGCAGCGGTCGCCGCGAGGAGCGCGGCGGTCTTCTTTGCGCGGTTGAGCCCGAACATGAGTCTCCTCAGTGGGGGGTTGCCGGTGGGGATCGCGCGGGTGTGGGGGGTGAAGCACGGGGGTCGCGGGACCGACCCCCGTATGCCCGGGCGAGCGGCACGTTCATAACCTAGAACTCGGAAGTTCCCTTTCCCAATGAGGGAACCCCCTAGGGGAGTTGGACAGGGAAAACCCTCGATGGGAGCACGGCAAACCCCGCGCGGGCCAGGAGGGCCCGCGGCCCGTCACTCGGTACGGCGGCCCGCCGCCAGTCGGACGATGTCCACCCGTGACCGGATCCCCAGCTTGCGGTAGACCCGGGTCAGGGTCGCCTCGACCGTCTTGACGCTGATGAACAGCCGGGCGGCTATCTCCCGGTTGGTCGCGCCCTCCATGACGAGCGCGGCGACCTGACGCTCCATCGAGGCGAGGCCCTCCAGGGCGTCCGCCGTCGGTACGGGGGCGGGCTGCTCCGGCGCGACCACCGGCCGGGCGGTCGCCGCGTCCACCTGGCGCAGCCAGGGCAGCGCCCGGCAGCGGCGGAACAGCCGCGCCGCCTCGTCGTACGACGTCGGTCTGGGCAGCCTGGTGCGCAGCTGGACCACCGCGAAGGCGGTACGGGCCTCCTCCAGGCCGTAGCCCAGCTTGGCCAGCCGGTCCTGCACCGACGTCAGCCGGGCCAGCGCGGCCTCGTGTTCGCCGCGCGCGGCCCGCACCAGGGCCTCCGCGCGGTCCACCACCGCGAGCACGCTCTCGCGGCCGAGCCGCAGCGCCTGCTCGCGGGTCACGTCGACGACGTCCTGCGCCTCGCGCAGCTCGCCGATCCGGACGAGGGCCTCGGCGAGGTCGCCCTGCCAGCGGCCGCGTGCCGGGTCGGTGATGCCGAGACCGTCCTCCAGCTCCCGCACCCGGCGCAGCGAGCGAACCGTTCCTTCGGCGTCCCCGGCCACCAGTTGGGCGTAGCCGAGGGCGGCGAGGCCGCGGGAGACGTACATCTGGTCGCCGTCCCGCTCGGCATGCTCGACCGCCTCCCGGGCCAGCTCCAGCGCCCGCTCCACGTCGCCGCCGGAGGCCTCGCAGAGTGAGGTGAGCACGGCGGAGGCCACCTCGCCGATGCCGGTGTCCCGGGCCAGCATGAGGCTCTCCCGGGCGAGGTCGAGGGCGCGTCCGCAGTGCCCGGAGCGCAGTTCGGTCTCGGCGACCCCGCGCAGGAAGTGCACCTCGCTCTCGACGGACCCGCGGCGCTGCACCTCGCGCAGCAGCGCGGTGACCGTCGCGCGCGCCTCGGACAGCTGGTCGCTCATGATCAGCCAGCGGAACCGCGAGTAGCCGGCCCCGTTGTGATGGCACGCCACCCTCGGGTCCTGGGGTTCCGTCAGCGCGCGTTTGATGGTCGCGGGGGCGTCCGGATGGCCCATCAGGGTCTCGATCTGGGCCTGGAAGGCGAGCGCCATCAGCTCGTTGTAGCGGTCGTCGGCCCGCGCGGCCAGCGCCGCCGAGTGCGCGGCCTCCTCGCGGGCCTGGTCGAAGTCGCCGTCCACGAGCAGGGCCCGCCAGGTCAGCTGGTAGTGGATCAGGGCGAGCAGCTTGGGGTCCTCGCCGGCGTCGGCGAGGGCCTGCGGGAAGACCGAGTCGACCTCCGTCATGGCGTGGCCCGCCGTGTCGATCACGATGATCCAGGCGCGTACCCGGTCCGCGGGCACGGTCGCCCGGGTGAGCACGTCGCGGGCGATGTCCCGGGCGAGGTCCAGCTCGCCCGCGGTGATCGCGTCCTCGGCGGCCTGGAGCCGGCGCGCGTCCGGGTCCGGGGTGCCGTCGGCCGGGGTGTGCCGGGCGGCGAGCAGTCCGAGGGAGGCGGCGACCGAAGGGGCCCCGCGGTCCCGGGCGAGGGCGGCGGCCTCGGCGAGGCTGTTGGCGGTCCTGGGGTCGGTGCCGGTGGTGGCCAGGGCGAGGTGCCGGGCCCGTTCGATCGGGTCGGAGGCCGCCTCGGACAGCGCGGCGTGCGCGGCCCGCCGTTCGTGCGCGGGTGCCTCCGCGTACAGCGCGGCCGAGATCAGCGGATGCGCGAACCGTACGGCGGGCCCCTCGGGTTCGGTGGCCAGCAGTCCGAGCGCCGCGGCCTGGGCGGTCTCGGCCTCCGCGTTCTCACGGCCGGCCGCGCGCAGCAGGGCGGGAGTGGGGCGGGCGCCGGCGCTGGCGACGAGGAGGGTGCGGCGGGCTTCGTCGGAGAGCATCTCCAGCCGGTTCAGGACGAGGGTGCGCAGCGAGGTGGGCACGGGCAGCGGCTCGCCCGGGCGGGGTGGGGTGGGGTTCTCGCTGAGGGCGCGGCCGAGTTCCAGGGCGAAGAGCGGGTTGCCGCCGCTGGTGCGGTGGATGTCCCGGACCGTGGAGCGGGGCAGGCCGGTGTAGCCGCGGTGGCCGAGCAGTTCGGAGACCTGGGTGCGGGTGAGCGGGTTGACGCGCAGGGCGAGGGTGTCCGGCGGGGACGCGCGTAGATGACGGTCGTACTCCTGGCCCTCGGTGCGTACCGCGCACAGCATGCGCACAGGTGTCTCACCGAGTCGGCGGGCGGCGAAGCCGAGGAGCTCGGCGCTGGCCGAGTCCAGCCACTGCACGTCGTCGGCGACGATCAGCACGGGCCCCTCGGCGGCGAGCGCGCGCAGCGCCGACAGCACCGCGAGGCGCAGGGCGAGGCCGTCGCGTTGCAGGGTGGACTCGCCGCGGCCGGTGAGCGCCGACTCCAGGGCGGTGAGCTGGGCCGCGGGCAGTTTGCCGGACACCTCGTCGAGGACCAGACCGAGCAGATCGGCGAGGGCGAGGAAGGGGAGGTGGGATTCGGACTCGGTGGCCGAGCAGCGCAGGACGGTGCGGGCCGCGCCGCCGTTTTCCGCGGCCAATGCCCGCAGGACGGTCGACTTTCCTATTCCGGCGGGGCCGTGCAGGAGCACGCTGCCGCCCCGGGTGAGCTGCTCACGGGCCTGGCCGAACATCTCGTCCCGGCCGATGACCAGGTCAGGGCGGCATCTGGCAGGCTCCTTGAAGTCCCGTCGCACGGTCACCGCTCCCCTCGTGTGTCGTGTCCGGGCCAAATTCTAGGCAAGGTCTCTTTGAAATTCGGACCGACGACGCGGTGAGGGAAATAACAACCTTGCAGCATGGGGAAATTCAAAGTGCCGCTCTATGAATGAATTGTCAACGGTGTGTTACGGCAGCACCCCCGCCCGGCGCGCCGCCACCACTGCCTCCCCGCGGGTGTGCGTCCCCAGCTTCCGCATCGCCGAGCGCAGATAGCCCTTGACCGTCTCGGGCCGCAGCCCCAGTCGCTCGGCGGTGGCCGCGTTCGTCGCCCCCGCGGCCACACAGGCCAGGACGTCCAGCTCACGGGGTGCGAGAGCGATCTCCTCGGCCGGTGCCCGGGGGGCGAGGAGTCCGCAGGCGTCCAGCAGTTCGGCCCGCAGCGCCGGATCGGTGATCCGCGGCGCCAGGGCCCGCAGGGCCGCATGCGCTTCCCGCACCTGTTCCCGGCCCACGGGGTCGACCGTACGGGCCGCCTGCGACGCCTCCACCAGCCCCCGCGCCTCGTCCCGCACCACCAGCGCCTGCTCCACGTCCCGCGCCGCGTCCACCGCCGCGCTCAGCGTGCGGTCGCCCAGCGGCTGGGCGGTGCGCAGCGCGCCGTAGAGCACGCCCCGTACCCGGCGTCGTACGACCACGGGCACCGCCACGATCGCCCGCAGCCCCTCGGCGGCGACCGGCAGGTCGTACTCGTGGCTGATCTGCCGTGAGGAGGAGTAGTCCGTCACCGCGCAGGGGCGGGCCAGGGCGACCGCCTTGCCGCCGAGGCCGCTGCCGGAGATCACCGCGAGGGAGCGGAGCGCGGCCGTGGCCGTGCCGCTCAGTTCACTGATGCGCATCCGCGGCCGCCCCGGCTCCACCAGCCCGCCGAAGGCGACGGGCAGCCCCGTCGTCCGCCGCAGCCGCGCCAGCGCACCGCGAATCTCCACCGTCCCGGCCGTGTCCACCGCCACGCGTTCGTCCCTTCGCTGCAGCGCTCACCCCCGTTCGGGGGTAGTGAGACCTGCATCACGGATTACACGATGGCAGAGAGCCGCCCGGCAATGGTCCGGCACAGAGGAGAACACATGACGACGGCCGCCTTCCGCAGCGCGCGGGACTTCCTGCTGCAGCATCGCGAGGACTACGCGACGGCCTACGACGGCTTCGGCTGGCCCCGCCCCGACCGCTTCAACTGGGCGCTCGACTGGTTCGACGTCATTGCCGAAGGGAACGACCGGACCGCCCTGCACATCGTCGAGGAGGACGGCAGCGAGATCCGGCTCTCCTTCGCTGAGCTGTCCGAGCGCTCGGACCGTGCCGCCAACTGGCTGCGCGCGCAGGGCGTGGGCGCCGAGGACCGCATCCTCGTCATGCTCGGCAACCAGGCCGAGCTGTGGGAGACGGCCCTCGCGGCGATGAAGCTACGCGCCGTCGTCATCCCGGCCACCCCGCTGCTGGGCCCCGCCGATCTGCGCGACCGGGTCGAGCGCGGCCGGGTCCGCCATGTGCTCGTACGCGCCGAGGACACCGCCAAGTTCGACGACGTGCCCGGCGGCTACACCCGGATCGCGGTCGGCGGCGCTCCCCGGGACTGGCGCCGGTACGAGGACGCCTACGAAGCCTCCCCGCGGTTCACACCCGACGGCGAGACCCGGGCGGACGACCCGCTGATGCTCTACTTCACCTCGGGCACCACCGCCCGCCCCAAGCTGGTCGAGCACACCCACACCTCGTACCCGATCGGGCACCTGGCCACCATGTACTGGATCGGCCTCCAGCCCGGTGACGTGCACCTGAACATCTCCTCACCCGGCTGGGCCAAGCACGCCTGGTCGAACCTCTTCGCACCGTGGAACGCGGAGGCGACCGTCTTCATCCACAACTACACGCGCTTCGACGCGGCCCGACTGATGGCGGAGATGGACCGCGCGGGCGTCACGACCTTCTGCGCCCCGCCGACCGTCTGGCGCATGCTCATCCAGGCCGATCTGACCCAGCTGCGGACACCGCCGCGCGAGGTGGTCGCCGCGGGGGAGCCGCTCAACCCCGAGGTCATCGAGCAGGTGCGCCGGAAATGGGGCGTCACCGTCCGGGACGGCTTCGGGCAGACCGAGACGGCCGTCCAGGTCTCCAACAGCCCCGGCCAGCCACTGAAGACGGGCTCCATGGGGCGGCCGAGCCCCGGCTACCTGGTGGAACTGCTGGACCCGGTGAGCGGCGCGCCCGGCGCCACCGAGGGCGAGATCGCGCTGGACCTCTCGGCGCGACCGGTCGGGCTGATGACCGGCTACCACGGCGACGCCGACCGCACGGCGGAGGCGATGGCCGGCGGCTACTACCGCACCGGGGACGTCGCCTCGCGGGACGAGGACGGATACCTGACCTACATCGGCCGCAGCGACGACGTCTTCAAGGCCTCCGACTACAAGATCAGCCCCTTCGAGCTGGAGAGCGCCCTGCTGGAGCACGAGGCGGTCGCCGAGGCGGCCGTCGTGCCCGCGCCGGACGAGCTGCGCCTCGCCGTACCCAAGGCCTATGTCGTCCTCGCCGAGGGCTGGGAGCCCGGGCCCGACACCGCCAAGGTGCTCTTCGAGCACTCCCGTGACGCCCTCGCCCCCTACAAGCGCATTCGCCGGCTGGAGTTCGCGCCGCTTCCCAAGACCGTCTCCGGCAAGATCCGCCGGATCGAGCTGCGCGAGGCCACGGCCGCCGGCTCGGACGCCGAGTACCGCGAGGAGGACTTCCGGTGACATCCCTGTCGTACAGCCACGGAACGAGCGGGACCGCGCTGCTCGGCGACACGATCGGCGCCAATCTGGACCGGGCGGTGGCGAGTTGGCCGGACCGCGAGGCGCTCGTCGACGTGCCGTCCGGGCGGCGCTGGACGTACGCCCAATTCGGCGCGGATGTCGATGAGTTGGCGTACGCGCTGCTCGCGAGCGGTGTCGCCAAGGGTGACCGGGTGGGCATCTGGGCGGTCAACTGTCCCGAGTGGGTGCTGGTCCAGTACGCCACCGCCCGCATCGGCGCGATCATGGTGAACATCAACCCGGCGTACCGCACCCATGAGGTCGAGTACGTCCTCAACCAGGCCGGGATCTCCCTCCTCTTCGCCTCCCTCGCCCACAAGACCAGCGACTACCGGGCGATGGTGGAGGAAGTGCGCGGCAGGTGCCCGCAGTTGAGGGAGACCGTGTTCATCGGGGACCCGGGCTGGGACGCGCTGATCGCGCGGGGGACGCCGGTGCCGTTCGAGGAACTGTCCTGCGACGACCCGATCAACATCCAGTACACCTCGGGCACGACGGGCTTCCCCAAGGGGGCGACCCTCTCCCACCACAACATCCTCAACAACGGTTACTTCGTGGGCGAGATGATCGCCTACACCGAGCAGGACCGGATCTGCATCCCCGTGCCGTTCTACCACTGCTTCGGCATGGTCATGGGCAACCTGGCGGCCACGTCCCACGGTGCCTGCATGGTGATCCCGGCCCCGTCCTTCGACCCGAAGGCCACCCTGGAGGCCGTCCAGCAGGAACGCTGCACCTCGCTGTACGGCGTCCCGACCATGTTCATCGCGGAGTTGAACCTCCCCGACTTCGCGACGTACGACCTGTCCTCGCTCCGCACCGGGATCATGGCCGGCTCACCCTGCCCGGTGGAGGTGATGAAACGGGTGGTCGGCGAGATGAACATGGCCGAGGTGTCGATCTGTTACGGCATGACGGAGACCTCGCCGGTCTCCACGCAGACCCGGCGCGACGACGACCTGGAACACCGCACGGGAACCGTCGGCCGCGTCCTGCCGCACGTCGAGGTGAAGGTCGTCGACCCGGCCGGCGTGACCCAACCCCGGGGCGTGGCAGGGGAGTTGTGCACCCGCGGCTACAGCGTGATGCTCGGCTACTGGAACGAGCCCGAGAAGACCGCCGAGGCCGTCGACGCCGGACGCTGGATGCACACGGGGGACCTCGCGGTGATGCGGGAGGACGGCTACGTCGAGATCGTCGGCCGGATCAAGGACATGATCATCCGGGGTGGCGAGAACATCTACCCGCGCGAGATCGAGGAGTTCCTCTACGCCCACCCGAAGATCGCCGACGTCCAGGTCGTCGGGGTCCCGCACGAGCGCTACGGCGAGGAGGTCCTCGCCTGTGTCATCGCGCGCGACCCGGCGGATCCGCCGACGCTGGAGGACGTGCAGGCCTTCTGCGAGGGGCGGCTGGCCCACTACAAGGTGCCGAGCCGGTTGCAGGTGCTGGAGTCCTTCCCGATGACGGTGTCAGGGAAGGTCCGGAAGATCGAGCTGCGCCAGACATACGCGGCGGGCTAGTCCCGGCGCACGGGGGCGTCGGCGGCGCCCGGGGACTCCGTCGGCGATTGGCAGATCTGTCCCAGGCCCACCCGCGAACCCGCAGGTCACGGCCTCCGTCCCTGGGACGGATCTGCCCATCCCTCCCGCCTTGGCCTGCCCCGGCCCCCTACGCGCCCGTTGAGTCCAGGTCGTCCGCCAGCGTGTTCACCGGCTGGGGGGTGCCTGTCAGGTCGAGGACGAAGAGGGGGACGCCGAGGGTGTCGGCCACCGCGCGGGCCTCGGTGGCGTAGCCGGACAGGGAGAAGTAGACGCAGGTCGCGGATTCCGTCATGGCCGTCAGCCACAGGCACTCCACGTCCCGGAGGGAGGCCGGGCGGACTGTCGGGTCGACCTGGGCGAGCAGGCCGCGGGCGGCGATGCCGATGCCGTTCGGGGGGCGCTGGTAAGCGCGGCGGATGTCGCGGTAGCCGAGCCAGCGCAGATACAGGGCCGCGGCCGTGACCGCGTCGCGCGCGGTGCGGATCGTCACGGGCTGGAAGGCTCGCCGCGGGGCCGGCTCGGCCCGCTCGACGGCGGCGCCCGCCGCGACCGGGATCCGCAGCACCGTCCCGCACGGGCAGCCCAGCTCGGGATGCGGCCACTCGCCCCGGCGGCCGCAGGAGGCGCAGAGCACGGTGACCCAGTCGTCCTCCCAGGAGCGGTGCGAGACGGCCGTCGCCCGGGCACGCGGATCCAGCGGCGGCACCACGGGTGCGCCACACACGCACGGATACTCCGGCGCCGTGAAGAGGTGCTCGCGCCGGCAGACCGGGCAGCGCACCACCACGCTCTCGGGCATGGAACCCATCGTCCTCCAGGAGGCCCCCGCTTGTCCGTCTCTTGACGACCTACGGCTCCCCACTTACATTGCTTCCAGATAGTAGAAATTACTTTCCGCATTACGGAAGTACTCGCGGCGGGGCGCGACGGGAGTACACGTCCGACAGCCGAAGCAGGAGTACTCAATGGCTCGTATGACCGCTGCCCGTGCGGCAGTCGAGATCCTCAAGCGCGAAGGCGTCAGCAACGCGTTCGGCGTGCCGGGCGCGGCGATCAACCCCTTCTACGCGGCGCTCAAGGCCTCCGGCGGGATCAACCACACCCTCGCCCGCCATGTCGAGGGTGCCTCGCACATGGCCGAGGGGTACACACGCACGCACCCGGGGAACATCGGCGTCTGTATCGGTACCTCCGGTCCGGCCGGCACCGACATGATCACCGGTCTGTACTCCGCGATCGGGGACTCGATCCCGATCCTGTGCATCACCGGCCAGGCCCCGACCGCCCTGCTCCACAAAGAGGACTTCCAGGCCGTCGACATCGCCTCGATCGCGGGGCCGGTGACCAAGATGGCCGTCACCGTCCTGGAGGCCGCGCAGGTTCCCGGCGTCTTCCAGCAGGCCTTCCACCTCATGCGCTCCGGGCGTCCCGGGCCGGTCCTCATCGACCTGCCGATCGACGTCCAGCTGACCGAGATCGAGTTCGACCCGGAGACGTACGAACCGCTCCCGGTCTACAAGCCGGCCGCGAGCCGCGCCCAGATCGAGAAGGCGCTGACCTTCCTGCTGGAGTCCGAGCGTCCGCTGATCGTCGCCGGCGGCGGCATCATCAACGCCGACGCCTCCGATCTGCTGGTCGAGTTCGCGGAGCTCACCAACACCCCGGTCGTGCCCACTCTGATGGGCTGGGGCACCATCCCGGACGACCACGAGCTGAACGCCGGCATGGTCGGCCAGCAGACCGGTCACCGCTACGGCAACGCCACGTTCCTGGAGTCGGACTTCGTCCTCGGCATCGGCAACCGCTGGGCCAACCGGCACACCGGCTACAAGCTGGACGTGTACCGCGAGGGCCGCACGTTCGTCCACGTCGACATCGAGCCGACCCAGATCGGCAAGATCTTCGCCCCGGACTACGGCATCGCCTCCGACGCCAAGGCCGCCCTCGAACTCTTCGTCGAGGTCGCGCGCGAACTCAAGGCCGCCGGCAGGCTCCCGGACCGCTCCGCGTGGGTCGCCTCGCACCTGGAGCGCAAGGGCTCGCTGCACCGCCGTACGCACTTCGACAACGTGCCGATGAAACCGCAGCGCGTCTACGAGGAGATGAACAAGGCGTTCGGGCCCGACACCCGCTACGTCACCACCATCGGCCTCTCCCAGATCGCCGGCGCGCAGATGCTGCACGTCTACAAGCCGCGCCACTGGATCAACTGCGGCCAGGCGGGACCGCTCGGCTGGACCATCCCCGCGGCCCTCGGTGTCGCCACCGCGGACCCGGAGGCCCAGGTCGTCGCGCTCTCCGGTGACTACGACTTCCAGTTCATGATCGAGGAACTGGCGGTCGGCGCGCAGCACCGCATCCCCTACGTCCACGTCCTGGTGAACAACGCCTACCTGGGGCTGATCCGGCAGGCGCAGATCGGGCTGGACATCAACTTCCAGGTCAACCTGGAGTTCGAGAACCAGAACTCGCCCGAGCTGGGCGTGTACGGCGTCGACCACGTCAAGGTCGCCGAAGGGCTGGGCTGCAAGGCCATCCGCGTCACCGAGCCGGACCAGCTCCTGCCGGCCTTCGAGGAGGCCAAGAAGCTGGCCGCGCGGTACCGGGTGCCGGTCGTCGTCGAGGCGATCCTGGAGCGCGTGACCAACATCGCGATGAGCCCGACCGCCGACATCAGCGCGGTGAAGGAGTTCGAGGAGATCGCGACCGAACCGGGCCACGCGCCCACCGCGATCATCCCGATCAGGGCCTGACCGGCCGCACAGCTCCACCGCTCTGCTGAGGGGCGGCCCATCCGGGGGATGGGCCGCCCCTTCGGTGTGCCCGGAACCCAGTCGTTCGTCCCGGAAAGTGAGTCAACGTCCCGTGGGGTGCGGTATGTTGATGTTCCCACGCGGGAGTCTCCGAAGGCACAGATCCGGCATTGCCGGTGGACCCGGTTTCATACGGGATGCTTGACCGCGTAGGTGCGGGGCGCAGCCAATCGCCTCTGCTCCGCTGCGGTGGAGCTGGATGCAAACCCCACGTCACAGCCAGTGGCGCTCGTTGTGCAAGCCCGTCGATTCGTCGAAGAGCAGTTGGCAGGTTGATTTGAGGGATCCGTAGCCCGCGTACGCCACCGTGCGTACGCGGGCTCACCTGTCGTGGTGTTCGGACAGCCCCGGCCAGTCGTCGGGACCGCCGCCCTGCCACTCCACGATGTCCTCGTTCTCCACCTCGACCCGGTCGAGATCGGCGAGGCGCAGCAGCTCCACGACGTCGTCGAGATGCGAGGCGACGCCGAGGTTGTGGTCGTCCGCGGTGACCCGCCGGGAGCCGTCCAGGGCCGGCGAATGCACCACGACATGCGGATGGTGCGCTGGATGTGCCATGCCTCCAGCGTCCTGCGCGGACGCCGGGAGCGCACCCCGGAGACGGCGAAGAGCGCCCGCACGGGACCGTCCGTGTCAGGCGCTCTTCGTCTTTTCTGGGACCGCGGCGGCAGCGACGGAGCCGGGGCGCCCTTCCCTCAGGTCGAGAAGGGGGTCCGGTCCTTCACCACCGCACTGGCTCGCACGCCGCCGCGGTCCGCACCCTGCCCGTGCCCCGTACCGGGGACCACCCCTCATCCGGGTCTCCCGGCGTTCGGGCGCGAGCAGGGAGCTCTTCTCCGGGGAGGCTCAGTTCTCGCGCAGGGCGCGGACCGCCTCCTCCACGCGCTTGCCGTACTCCGGGTCGGCGGCGTGGAAGTGGGCCAGGTTCTTCTCGATCGCGTCGTCGCGGGAGACCTGCGAGAGGCCGCCGGCGATGTTCGCGACCGGCCGGGACTTCTCGTCCTCGGACATCAGTCGGTACAGCTCACCGGCCTGGAAGAAGTCGTCGTCCTTGGTGTGCTGCGGGGCCTCGTGCGTGCCCGTCCAGCCGTGGAGGGCCAGCGGGGCCGACAGCGGGCGGCCGGTCTCGGCCGGACCGTCGTACGAGTTCGGCTCGTAGTTCTTCGCCGCGCGGCCCTGGGAGTTGGACGCCATGAGACCGTCACGGCCGTAGTTCCGCGCCGTCGTCGCCTTGGGGGCGTTCACCGCGAGCAGGGTGTGGTTGACGCCCAGACGGTAGCGCTGCGCGTCCGCGTAGGCGAACAGGCGGCCCTGGAGCATCTTGTCCGGCGAAGGACCGATGCCCGGCACGAAGTTGTTCGGGGAGAACGCGGCCTGCTCGACCTCGGCGAAGACGTTGTCCGGGTTGCGGTCGAGGACCAGGCGGCCCACGCGCTGCAGCGGGTAGTCCTTGTGCGGCCACACCTTGGTGAGGTCGAAGGGGTTGAAGCGGTAGTCCGCTGCCTCGGCCGCCGGCATGATCTGCACGTACAGCGTCCAGGACGGGTTCACGCCCCGCTCGATGGCCTGGAGCAGGTCCGTCTGGTGCGAGCCCGGGTCCCTGCCCGCGAGCTCGGCCCCCTGCTCGGCCGACAGCGACCGGACGCCCTGGTTCGTCTTGAAGTGGTACTTGACGAAGAAGGCCTCGCCCTCGGCGTTCGTCCACTGGTAGGTGTGCGAGCCGTAACCGTTCATGTGGCGGTACGACGCCGGGATGCCGCGGTCGCCCATCAGCCAGGTGATCTGGTGCGTGGCCTCGGGGGAGTGCGCCCAGAAGTCCCAGACGTTGTCCGGCTCCCGCTTGCCGGTGAACGGGTCGCGTTTCTGCGAGTGGATGAAGTCCGGGAACTTGACGGGGTCCTTGATGAAGAACACCGGGGTGTTGTTGCCGACGAGGTCGTAATTGCCCTCCTCGGTGTAGAACTTGAGCGCGAAGCCGCGCGGGTCGCGCACCGCGTCCGCGCCGCCGAGCGAGTCGGCCACGGTCGAGAAGCGCAGGAGGACCTCGGTGCGCTTGCCGACGGAGCTCAGGAAGTCGGCGTACGTGAAGCCGGTGACGTCGTCCGTCACCTCGAAGTAGCCGTACGCGCCGGAGCCGCGGGCGTGCACCACGCTCCCCCACTGCCTTAAGGGCGTGGGAGGTGCCCCCACCGGGATGCGCTCACGGTTGAAGCGGGCGAGCTTCTCCAGCAGGTGCTGGTCCTGGAGGAGGAGCGGACCGCCGGCGCCGGCGGAGGCGGAGTTCTGGTTGTCGGCGACCGGGGCGCCGGACTCTGTCGTGAGCACGCGCTGCGACATCAAGGACCTTCCGTACGCTTCGGAAAGGAACTTCCGCTTTGTGGAGCCTAGGTTTGGGGCGATCTGGACGTCAACGCTTTGTTGAAGTTGATTCCGGGCGGCGCCGCCGCTTGGGCGCGACAGGACAGGTGTCAGCGGCGGCGCCGCCCGGGGTCGTGGGTCAGACCTGGGCGCCGGAGAGGCGCTCCACGGCCCGGAGCAGTGCGGAGTGGTCCAGTGCGCCGTCGCCCTGCGCGCGCAGCGAGGCGACCAGCTGGGCGACGACCGCACCGACGGGCAGGGCCGCACCGACGTTGCGGGCGGCGTCGGTGACGATGCCCATGTCCTTGTGGTGCAGGTCGATCCGGAAGCCCGGCTTGAAGTCGCGGCTGAGGAAGTTGTCCTTCTTGCGGGTCAGCACGGTCGAACCCGCGAGTCCGCCGTTCAGGACGTCCAGGGCGGCCTTCAGGTCCACGCCGGACTTCTCCAGGAAGACCACGGCCTCGGCGCACGCCTGGATGTTCACGGCGACGATCAGCTGGTTGGCGGCCTTCACGGTCTGGCCCGAGCCGTGCGGACCGCACAGCACGATGGTCTTGCCGAGGGCTTCGAGGATCGGCTTCGCGATGTCGAAGTCGGCCTGCTCGCCGCCGACCATGATGGACAGCACGGCCTCGATCGCGCCGGCCTCGCCGCCGGACACCGGGGCGTCCAGGACGCGGATGCCCTTGTCCTTCGCCGCCTTCGCCAGGTCGACCGAGGTCTGCGGGGTGATCGAGGACATGTCGATCACCAGGGCGCCCGGCCGGGCGTTCTCGAGGATGCCGTCGGGGCCGTAGGCGATGGCCTCGACCTGCGGGGAGGCCGGCACCATCGTGATGACCACGTCGGCGTCCTTGACGGCCTCGGCGATCGAACCGGCGGCCTTGCCGCCGGCGGCGGCAAGGCGGTCCAGCTTGTCCTGCTCCAGGGTGAAGCCGGTGACGTCGTAGCCCGCCTTGACGAGGTTCTCGGACATGGGGGAGCCCATGATGCCGAGGCCGATCCAGGCGATCTTGGGAAGAGTGCTCATGACGGGGGTGCCTCTCTGCGTACTTCTCTACGTGGGTGGGGTGGCCCTCAGCGGGCCGCGCGGGCCTCGGCGGGCAGCCAGTCGAAGGCCTCGGTGCTCGGGCGGTCGCCCGGCTTGTACTCCAGGCCGACATAGCCCTCGTAGCCGGCCTTCCGCAGCTGGTCGAGCAGCTCCTCCAGCGGCAGCGTCCCCGTGCCCGGCGCGCCGCGTCCGGGGTTGTCGGCGATCTGCACATGGCCGGTGATCGAGGCGAACCGCTCGATCACCGACGGCAGGTCCTCGCCGTTCATGGACAGGTGGTAGAGGTCCATGAGGAAGCGCGCGTTGTCCAGCCCTGTCGCCTCGTTGACCTTGGCGACGATCCCGGCCGCGGCCGGCGCCGACACCAGCGGGTACAGCGGCGACTCGGGCTTGTTCAGCGCCTCGATCAGCAGGATCGCGCCGATCCGGTCGGCCGCCCGCGCCGCGAGGACCAGGTTCTCCAGCGCGAGCGCGTCCTGCTCGGCCGGGTCCACGCCCTCGGCGCGGTTGCCGTACAGGGCGTTGAGGGCCTTGCAGCCCAGGGACTCGGCGAAGTCCGCGGCCACGTCGATGTTGGCGCGGAACCTCTCCGACTCCTCGCCCGGCAGCGACAGGGCGCCGCGGTCCGGGCCCGGCAGCCGCCCGGCGTAGAAGTTCAGTCCCGTGAGCCGGACGCCCGCGTCCTCGATCGCCTTCCTCAGGGCGTCGAGCTCGGACTGCTCGGGAGTGGGGGAGTCGATCCAGGGCCACCACAGCTCGACCGCGGTGAAGCCCGCCGCGGCGGCGGCCGCGGGGCGCTCCAGGAGCGGGAGTTCCGTGAAGAGGATCGACAGGTTGACGTTGAAGCGCTGCTCTGCAAATCCCATGTGGGCCTGCGCTCCCTTCCGTGTCGAGTGATTCCGTATTGCGGAAGTTTGTTTCTGCTTAATGGAAGATTGCCGTTGGGTGTCGCTGCTTGTCAAGAGGGGTCGGCGGAAGTAGGTGCCGCGCGTTAGGTTGTGCGCGTGCGATTGAGAGTGGAGTTCACGACCGAGCCGTTCGACCTGGACGAGGCACCCGCGCACGCGCTGGTGGCCCGCGAGGTGGTCGAGGCGGCCGAGCTGGACGCGGTGGACGTCGGCCCGTTCGGCAACACGGCGGAAGGCGGGGCCGACGCCGTGCTCGCCGCTGTCGACGCGCTGCTGCGCAAGTCCCTGGCGGCCGGTGCCACCCGGGTCTCGCTCCAGGTCAATGTGATCGGGGAGGGCGAGAAGTGACCGGCACGGGCGACGAGCCCTTCATCGCGGCGGTGAAGCCGCTGGTCGACGCCATGGGCGGGGAGATGGTCCCGCCGGACGAGGCCGGCCCCGACGACGTCGTGCTCAGCTGGGGAGGCTCCGACGTGGTCGCCGTACGCCTGCCGCAGCTCGCGGACTCCCTCGATCACATCCTCGCCGCCATGGAGCGCAAGCAGGGCAAGCCGCTGGCCGACCTGGACCGCAAGGCCAAGCAGGAGGTCGTACGGATACTCGAGGCGCGTGGCGCCTTCTCCGTACGGCATGGCGTGGAGACCGTGGCCAGCGCGCTCGGGGTGAGCCGCTTCACGGTGTACAACTACCTCAATCGTGACAAAGGCGTCTGAACCGCACCCGCGGGCTTCGTAACCCGGAATTTTCAACAAAGTGTTGACGTGGTGTTGCGGAGGGCGTTAGCTAACGGGAGCCCGTTCAGTACGAAGGCCGTTCGCGGCCACGGAGGCTCCCGTGACTTCGACTTCCACGCCGCCGGGCCTTACCCGGTTCAACGCTCTCGAGGAGCACGCGGCGTTCGCCGCTCTCCACGAGGCGTGCGCCTCCACGGCATGGGCGCGGCGGCTGCTCGCCGCCCGCCCGTATCCCACCGTCGACACCCTCTACGCCGCCAGCGACGCCGCCATGGCCGAGCTGACCACGGCGGACCTGGAGGAGGCGATGGCCGGGCACCCGCCCATCGGCCGCCCCAAGGAGGGCGACCCGACCTCGGCGCGGGAGCAGCGCGGCATGGCCGGCGCCTCCGAGGACCTCAAGGCGGAGATGCTGGAACTGAACCTGGCCTACCAGGACAGATTCGGCCATGTCTTCCTCATCTGCGCCACCGGCAGGACCGGCGAGCAGATGCGCGACGCGGTCAAGGAACGGATCGGGAACTCGCCGGAGCAGGAGCGGGAGATCGTCCGCACCGAGCTGGGCAAGATCAACCGTATCCGGCTCGCCCGACTCGTCGAAGAGGACTGACGCAGCATGAGCACCAGCACCGCGGCCTCGCCGAGAAATTCAGTGTCCACGCACATCCTGGACACCAGCATCGGCCGCCCCGCGCAGGGTGTCGCCATCCAGCTCTCCGCCCGCCCGGGCCGGGACGCCCGGTGGCAGCCGCTCGGCGGTTCGGCGACCGACGCGGACGGGCGGTGCAAGGACCTCCCGGCCCTGCCGGAGGGGACCACCCACGTACGGCTCGACTTCGCCGTCGAGGCGTACTTCGAAAAGAAGCAAGCCGATGCGCAGCAGGACGCCCCCGCGAGTCGGGACAGCGGTGCCGTGTTCTTCCCCGAGGTGGCGATCACCTTCGCCGTCGAGCCCGGGGAGCACTACCACGTACCGCTGCTGCTCAACCCGTTCGGCTACTCCGTTTACCGAGGGAGCTAGCTAAATGACACTCAATTCCCGCCCTGCCCGCCCTGTGATCCTGGGACAGAACCAGTACGGCAAGGCCGAGAACCGAGTCGTGAAGATCACGCGGGACGGCGCCACCCACCACATCAAGGACCTCAACGTCTCGGTCGCGCTCTCCGGCGACATGGACGAGGTCCACTACTCCGGCTCGAACGCCAACGTCCTGCCGACCGACACCACCAAGAACACGGTGTACGCGTTCGCCAAGGAGCACGGCATCGAGTCCGCCGAGCAGTTCGGCATCCACCTGGCACGGCACTTCGTGACCTCACAGGAACCGATCAAGGTCGCGCGGATCCGCATCGAGGAGTACGCGTGGGAGCGGATCGCCGCCTCCGACGCCAACTCGCAGTTCATCGGCGCGGACGAGGTCAAGCACTCCTTCGTCCGCAAGGGCCAGGAGACCCGGGTCACGCAGATCACCTACGACGGTGAGAAGTGGGAGGTCGTCTCCGGCCTCAAGGACCTCGTGGTGATGAACTCGACCAACTCCGAGTTCTGGGGCTACGTCAAGGACAAGTACACGACACTGCCCGAGGCGTACGACCGCATCCTGGCCACCCAGGTCTCCGCCCGCTGGCGCTTCAACTGGACCGACGACGAGCAGCGGATGCCCCACTGGGAGAAGTCCTACGAGCAGGTGCGGAAGCACATGCTCCAGGCCTTCGCCGAGACCTACTCGCTCTCGCTCCAGCAGACCCTCTACCAAATGGGTTCGCGGATCATCAACAACCGCAGCGAGATCGACGAGGTGCGCTTCTCGCTCCCGAACAAGCATCACTTCCTGGTGGACCTGGAGCCGTTCGGGCTCAAGAACGACAACGAGGTGTACTTCGCCGCCGACCGGCCCTACGGCCTGATCGAGGCGACCATCCTGCGGGACGGCTGCGAGCCGAGGATCCCGGTGGACCTCACCAACCTCTGATCAACTCCATCTGCGGCACCCGCGGCCCGCCTGGGCGGGCCGCGGCACTCAAATCCCGGGGTCCTGCCGTGCCCACTCCACACAGCGCAAAGGACGAACCATGGCAGCAGCCCAGCGCATCGTCATCGAGAACTGTTCGATCGCGACCGTCGACGCCGACGACACGGAATACGCGAGCGGTCACGTCGTCATCGCCGGCAACCGCATCGAGGCGCTCGGCGCGGGCAAGGCACCCGAGGGCCTGGAGAACGTCGTACGCAGGATCGACGCCACCGGCCACCTGGTGACCCCCGGTCTGGTCAACACCCACCATCACTTCTACCAGTGGATCACCCGGGGCCTGGCCACCGACCACAACCTCTTCAACTGGCTCGTCGCGCTGTACCCGACCTGGGCGCGCATCGACGAGCCGATGGTCCGGGCCGCTGCCCAGGGCTCCCTCGCGATGATGGCCCGCGGCGGCGTCACCACCGCCATGGACCACCACTACGTCTTCCCGGAGAACTCCGGCGACCTGTCCGGCGCGATCATCGGCGTGGCGCGCGAGATGGGCGTCCGCTTCACCCTTGCCCGCGGCTCCATGGACCGCAGCGAGAAGGACGGCGGCCTGCCCCCGGACTTCGCCGTCGAGACCCTCGACGGTGCCCTCGCCGCGACCGAGGCGACCGTGAAGGAGCACCACGACTCCTCCTTCGACGCGATGACCCAGGTGGCCGTGGCCCCCTGCTCGCCGTTCTCCGTCTCCACGGAACTCCTGCGTGAGGGTGCCGAGTTGGCCCGCCGTCTCGGGGTGCGCCTGCACACCCACGGTTCGGAGACCGTCGAGGAGGAGCAGTTCTGCAAGGAACTGTTCGGCATGGGTCCCACCGACTACTTCGAGTCCACCGGCTGGCTCGGCGAGGACGTGTGGATGGCGCACTGCGTCCACATGAACGACTCCGACATCGCCGCGTTCGCCCGGACGAAGACGGGAGTGGCCCACTGCCCCTCGTCGAACGCCCGGCTGGCCGCCGGTATCGCCCGCGTCCCGGACATGCTGAAGGCCGGCGTCCCGGTCGGCCTCGGTGTCGACGGCACCGCCTCCAACGAGTCGGGCGAACTGCACACCGAACTGCGCAACGCGCTGCTCATCAACCGCCTCGGAGCCCACCGCGAGGCCGCCCTGAACGCCCGACAGGCCCTGCGCCTGGGCACGTTCGGCGGCGCCCAGGTCCTGGGCCGTGCGAGCCAGACCGGCTCCCTGGAGCCGGGCAAGCTCGCCGACCTGGTGCTGTGGAAGCTGGACACCCTCGCCCACGCCTCCATCGCCGACCCGGTCACCGCACTGGTCTTCGGTGCGGCCGCCCCGGTCACGGCCTCCTTCGTCAACGGCCGCCAGATCGTCGAGAACAACCGTCTGCTGCACGTCGACGAGGACGCGATCGCGCGCTCCACGCGGGAGCAGGCGCAGCGCCTGGCGAAGATCGCCGGTCACTGAACACCGTACTGAAGTACGGCACTTGACTCCGGCCGGGAGGGACGGCTCCTGGCCGGCAGCCGTGAACCCGAGCGGGGTTCATGGCGGCCGTGTCCGGGGCGTGCGCCACACGCGCGCGCCCCGGAACGGTCTCCGCACCTCTCGCACGCCCCCGTCCTCCGGTCCCTCCCCCACTCTCGGCTTCGCTCGAGCGGGAGGTGCCCCCATGCCCGCGCACCACCTCCCAGAAACCCACGTCAGAGCCGACGTGTTAGCTGACCCGGAGGAACCGCAGTGACCGCTCACCCCGTCGACGAAAAGCTCCCCGCACTCAAAATGGCCACCACAGGCCTCCAACACGTGGCAGCGATGTACGCGGGAGTCGTCGCCCCGCCCCTGATCGTCGGCGCGGCCATCGGCCTGTCCGGCACCGAACTCACCTTCCTGACCGGCGCCTGTCTGTTCACCGCGGGCCTCGCCACGTTCCTCCAGACCCTCGGGATCTGGAAGATCGGCGCCCGGCTGCCCTTCGTCAACGGCGTCACCTTCGCCGGCGTCGCCCCGATGACCGCGATCGTCGCGTCCACCGACGACAAGTCCGATGCCCTGCCGATCATCTTCGGCGCGGTCATCGTCGCCGGTGTGCTGGGCTTCATAGCGGCCCCCTTCTTCAGCAAGGCGGTCCGGTTCTTCCCGCCGGTCGTCACCGGCACCGTGATCACCCTCATCGGGGTCTCCCTGCTGCCGGTCGCCTTCGGCTGGGCGCAAGGGCCCGACCCCGCCGCCGACGACTACGGTTCGACGACCTATCTGGGCCTGGCGGGCGCGACGCTGGTGATCGTGCTCCTTCTGCGCCGCTTCACCCGTGGCTTCGTCAAGCAGATCGCCGTACTGCTCGGCCTGGTGATCGGCACCCTGGTCGCGATCCCCTTCGCAGTCACCGATTTCGGCCCGGTCGCGGACGCGGACGTGGTCGGCTTCCCGACGCCGTTCCACTTCGGCGCCCCGCAGTTCCAGGTCGCCGCGATCGTGTCGATGATCGTGGTGATGGTGGTCTCGATGACCGAATCGACCGCCGACATGCTGGCGTTGGGCGAGATCGTCGACCGGCCCGCCGACGAGAAGACCATCGCGGCGGGCCTGCGCGCCGACACCCTCGGCTCGGCGATCAGCCCGCTCTTCAACGGCTTCATGTGCAGCGCCTTCGCCCAGAACATCGGCCTGGTCGCGATGACGAGGATCCGCAGCCGGTACGTCGTCGCCACCGGCGGCGCCTTCCTGGTGCTGATGGGCCTGTGCCCGATGGCCGCCTCGCTCATCGCCGTCGTACCGCGTCCGGTGCTCGGCGGCGCGGGCGTGGTGCTGTTCGGCTCGGTCGCGGCGAGCGGCATCCAGACCCTGGTCCGGGCCGGTCTGGACAAGGACAACAACGTCCTGATCGTGGCCGTCTCACTGGCTGTCGGGATCATCCCGATCACGGCGCCGGAGTTCTACCACGCGTTCCCCGAGACGGCGAAGATCGTGCTCGACTCGGGGATCTCGACGGGCTGTGTGGCCGCGGTGGTGCTCAACCTGGTCTTCAACCACCTCGGCAGGCAGCGCGACGCGCAGGACGTCACACACCCGATGGAAGCCGGTGAGGAGATCGCGGCGGCGCACTAGCCGATCGCGCAACTGTCCCCGTACACGTTCCACTTGAGCGGTGTGTCCAGGTCGAGATCGCCCTTCTGGAGAAAGACCCGTCGGGCGGTCTCGACCCGGCTCACAGCGCTGCGGGCGGCCTTCTCTCGCTCCGCATTCAGGGGCGCGGGTTTGCCTGGCACGGGGTGGCCGCGGGGAGCCGGCCGGTGAAGTACGAGCGGGGCGGGACGCCCATCAGGGCGCGGAAGTCGGACGTCATGTGCGACTGGTCGTAGTAGCCCGTGGCGGTGGCGAGTTCGGCCCAGGGAGCTGTCGTGGCGTGGGTGAGGACCGCGTGCACGCGGTTGATGCGGGCGTAGTGCTTGGGGGACAGGCCCACCCCCTCCGCGAAGAGGTTGCGCAACTGGCGTTCGCTGACGGCCAGTTCGCGGGCCACCTGGCTGACCTGGCCGGGGGTGCGGCCGATCCGCACCGACATCGCGTCGACCCCGGCCCGCACCAGCTCGGCGCGGTCGGACGTCCTGGTGAGCCGCTCCGGCAGCACGTCGGCCAGATGCGCCGCCGTCTCCTCGGGGGCCAGCCATCGCAGGTCACGGCCGAGTTCGCGTGCGGTGCTGCCCGGCAGTTCGTCCAGCGGAACGACCTTCCCCACCAGGGCGACCGCCGGAACACCCAGCAGGGGACGGGCCGTTCCGGGTGCGAGGCGCATCTCCACGCAGGAGGCCAGGGCCTTGCCGTCGTGGTACGAGGCCCGGACCCGAGGACCGGCGGCGATGACGTCACGGTGCCCGGTCACTCCCACGCGTACGACGATCTTCGTGCCGACGTCCGGGAGATGGACGAACGACTCCTCGGGCGGGCCGACGGCGGCCACGGTGCTGATCCCGGTGATCCAGGGACGCAGGGCCTCGGGCAGCTCAAGGGCTTGCTCGGCGCGGGAGTTCGTCACCTCTTCACCGTAGACGAGCGAACGGCGCGGAGGGCGGGCGAACCGTGCCGGAATTTCCAAGAGCCGGGGCGCCTGTCCGGCGCACGGTGGGGACATGATCCTCGTTACCGGTGCCACGGGCACCATCGGCAGTGAACTCGTACGACAGCTCGCGGCGCGCGGCGAGAAGGTCCGCGCCCTGACCCGCGACCCGGCGAAGGCCCAGGTGCCGCCGGGGGTGGAGGTGGTGCGCGGGGACTACCTCGACCCCGGCTCCCTGGAGGGTGCGACGGCGGGGGTGACGGCCGCGCTCCTGCTGGGCGCCCCCGGTCCGGGCTCGCGGCACGACCAGGCGCTGGTGGCGGCCGCGGCCGCGGCGGGCGTCCACCGGCTGGTGAAGCTCTCCGCGATCGGGACGGGCGATCCCGAGGTCGGTCCGTCCGGCGAGTGGCATGTGCCCGGGGAGCAGGCGGTGCGGGACAGCGGCGCCGAGTGGACGATCCTGCGCCCCTCGTCCTTCGCCTCCAACACGCTGAGCTGGGCGCAGGCCGTCGGGCAGGGCGAGCCGGTGCCGAACATGACCGGTGACGGACTGTCCGGGGTGATCGATCCGCGAGACGTGTCCGAGGTCGCGGCCCGGGTCCTCGTCGACGGCGGGCACGCGGGGCGGACGTACACCCTGACCGGCCCCGAGGCGATCAGCGTCCCCGAGCAGGCCGCGGTACTCGCCTCGGTCCTCGGCCGGCCGGTCGCGACCCGGGATCTCTCGCCGGAGGAGACCCGCGACCACCTGCTCACCGCGTGGGGCTTCGACGAGGCGCAGTCCGCGGGCATCCTGGCGGGTACGGCCTTCGTGCGCGGGGGAGGCAACGCGGTCGTCACGGACGATGTGCCGGAGGTGCTGGGGCGGTCGGCCCGTACGTACCGGGAGTGGGCCGAGGACCACCGGCAGGCGTTCGCCGCACGGTGACAGGGCGAAGCGGCGGCGGGCACTTGGCCCGCCGCCGCTTCGCCAGGGGCGCGGGGCTGTATTCATGCGCGGCCACCGCCGCCTGGGCGCGCCCAGCCCTTACCCGGCCTGCGGATATGTCACCGCTCCTGCGACGGAGTGCGCAGTATTCCCGCCGCCAGCCCCAACGCCACCACCGCGATCCCGGTCCCCACCCCGAAGGCCAGCTGATACCCCTCGGCCATCGCCGCGAGGCGCCCCGCACCGCCGTCGACCAGCCCCTCCGTCCGGCTCGCCGCCAGTACCGACAGCACCGCCAGCCCCAGCGAACCACCCACCACCTGCGTGGTGTTGAACAGTCCGGACGCCAGCCCCGCGTCCTCCTCCCGCGCCCCCGACATGGCCAGCCCGGTCAGCGCGGGCATCGCCGCGGCGAACCCGGCGCCGAGCAGGAGCAGCGACGGGAGTACGTCGGTGACGTAACGGCCGTCGACGGGTGCCCGGCTCAGCAGGGCCATGCCGGCGACGATGAGGACGAGCCCGGCGAGCAGCACCCGGTACGCGCCGAACCGCCCGATGGTCCGCGCCGACAGGCCGAGCATCAGCGCCCCGATCACTACCGGCGCCGGCAGGAACGCCGTGCCGGTGGCCAACTCGCCATAGCCCAGGACGCGTTGGAGATAGAGCGCGGCGATGAACTGGAAGCCGTACATGGTGGCGATCATCAGGATCTGCACGGCGTTCGCACCGCTCAGCACCCGGGAGCGGAACAGCCGCAGCCGCAGCAGCGGACGGGCGGTCCGCGCCTGGCGGACGGTGAACGCCACGAAGAGCGCGACGGCGAGAGCGGCCAGCAGGAGCGTGACGGTCAGATCGCGGTCACCGGCGCCGACGATGACGTAGACCGTGAGCATCAGGGCGCCCGTGACCAGCGTCGCGCCGGGATAGTCGGCGCCCCTGCCGAGTCCCTCCCCGCTGTCCGGGGCCAGGACACGGGACGCCGCCAGCAGGGCGACGATGCCGATGGGGAGGTTGATGAGGAAGATCCAGTGCCAGTTCAGGACCTCGGTCAGCGCCCCGCCCAGGAACGTGCCGAGGGAAGCGCCCCCGGCGCCGACGGCGCTGAACACCGCGATGGCACGGGCCTGTTCGCGCGGGTCGGGGAACAGGGCGACCAGCATGCCGAGGACCACGGCCGAGGTCATCGCCCCGCCCACGCCCTGCAGGGCACGGGCCGCGATCAGCACACCCTGGCCGGTCGCCACCCCGCACAGCACGGACGCCGCGGTGAACACGGCGAGCCCCGCGGTGAACATCCGCTTGCGGCCCACGAGATCGCCGAGCCGACCGGCGAGCAGCAACAGCCCGCCGAAGGCGATGAGATAGGCGTTGACGACCCACGCCAGGCCCGAGGCCGAGAAGCCGAGGTCGCTCTGGATGGCCGGCATGGCGACCGTGACGATGTTGCCGTCCAGGACCGTCATCAGCGTCCCCGCGCACAGGACGACAAGGGAGGCCCAGCGGGAGTACGTTCGCTGTGTTCGGTGCGGTGTCCGGCTACGGGACTCGATGATGGCCGTCATGGCGGCGTTGCCTCCGGTCTTCCTTGGTGCACGACTTGTAACGGGGTTCATCGTGGGTGACCATGGAGGCCGGCCGTAAGGAGGCAGTCCGATGTCCCAGAGGAACACCGGTGTTACCGTCCAGGCAGTGAACGCGCACGCCTGCCCCGTCCGCGAAGTTCTTGACAGGGTCTCCGGCAAATGGAGCGTCCAGATCCTGGTGGCCGCCGCCCACGGACCCATCCGTTTCACCGAGTTGGAGCGCAGCATCGAGGGCATCAGCCGCCGCATGCTGACCCTGACGCTGCGCAACCTGGAGCGCGACGGACTCGTGACCCGTACCGTGTATCCGACGGTCCCGCCCAAGGTCGAGTACGAACTCACCACGGCGGCACGGGAGTTGCACGAGACCCTGCAACGCCTGACCGACTGGGCCGAGCGCAACAGGGTCTACATCGCCGAGTCGAGGGCCGCCTACGACACCGAGCACCAGCCGGAGCTGGTCGACGCCTAGGCCTTCCCTACGGTGTGGCCAGTGCCTCCGTCGGCGACAGCCGTGCCGCCCGGATCGCCGGGTGCAGGCCCGCCAGGCCGCCGATCAGGAGGGTGGCCGCGACCCCGCCCGCCAGGGCCGATGGCGGTACGGCCGTGGGCCACCCCTGGTAGCGGGGGAGGAGCCGGAGAGCGCGGTGATCGTGCCGCCCGGAGCCCGAACGGACCCGGAGCGGACGCCGGTTCCCTGAAGCACCCCCACGGGTCCGGGACCGGCCGCCGCTCCTGGCGGTGCCCTACACCCGGCGCGGGGAGGCCAGCAGGTACCGGGCTCTGGTCCGCGGCTCGGTGTACTCGCCGACCTGCCAGCCCGCCCCCTCCAGGGTGGCCGCGCAGGCCCTGAGCGCGGCTGCGTCCGGCTCGCGCACGGCGACGGCCTCGGGCTGCGGCGTCACCCGCACCCGGTATCCCTCGGCGCCTTCTCCGGTCGCCGGACGGTGCCCGGCCGCCTCCAGGGCGAGCGCGGCGGCCTGCACCAGATGCGTGCGCTCCCAGCCGCAGGGCCGGTTCGTGGCCCCGTCCGGGTTCGTCATCCGGCGCAGCTCCAACAGCCCCTGCCAGGCGCTGTGCACCTCGCGCACCCGTGCGGCACCGGCGGCCGGCGGATCCTCCTCGCCGCCGATGCGCGCGGCGAACACCCCGGCGGCCGAGGGCGCCTCGGTCTCGGGTGGGGGCGCCGCCGGTTCGGCTTCCCGGATCCGGTGTCCGGCCGGTGTCAGGAAGTGGTCGTGCGGCGGCCGGGGGTGCCGGAACGCGAGCCCGTGCTTCACCAGGGCCGCGAGCTGCGCCTCGGTACCCCTGAGCCGTCCGGTGACGGGATCGGCGCTGTCGATGACACGCCGCTGTGCGGCGGTCGGCGGTCGTGTCACGGCGTGCTCCTCCCCGTCGGCAGGCCGGTAGAAAAGGCGGTCGCCGTGCGGCGATCAACCCACTCGAAGGACTACGACGGGGGTCTGACATCGGGTCTGACATTCCACCCCGCCACCACCGGCCGCCCATGCTCCGTGCCCAGTCGGCAGACCGTCCCCGTCGCCAGCTGGAACAGCGCCCCCCGCGCCGCCGGCAACCCGAGCCGGCGCGCCGTGAGCACCCGCAGGAAGTGCCCGTGGGCGACCAGCAGGACCACGCCCTCGGTGTTGGCGAGGGCCGCGTCCACCTTGGCCAGGACCCGGTCGGCCCGCTCGCCGACCTGTTCCGGCGTCTCCCCGGGACGGTCCGGGGGCCCCGGTGCGACCCCGTCCGTGAACAGGAACCAGTCCGGCCGGGTGCGCTGGATCTCGACGGTGGTGATCCCCTCGTAGCCGCCGTAGTCCCACTCCCGCAGGTCCACGTCGACCCGGGCGTCGGGCACCCCGATGAGCTGGGCCGTCTCGCGGGCCCGCTGGAGGGGACTGACGAAGGCCGCGCCGATGCGGTGCGAGCGGATCAGCGGCACCAGGCCGCGTGCTTCCGCCCGCCCGTGCTCGGTCAGTGGCACGTCCGTCCATCCGGTGTGCCGTCCGGACCGCGACCACTCGGTCTCACCGTGCCGGACGAGAAACAGGTCACCCACGCCGTCCTCCTGCCATGCCTGTCAACACGGTGTCATGCGGCGCGGGCGGCCCGCACGACGGACTCGGCCAGACGGCCGTTCTCGGGGGAGGCGCCCTCGCCGGACGGGAACGCGAAACGGCGCCGCGTGTAGGCGTACGCCACCCCGCTCGCCGGGTCGGCGAAGCCGAGCGAGCCCGTCGCGCCGCTGTGCCCGATCGTGTTCTCCCCGAGGAACGGGTATCGCCTGGTCAGATACTCGAACCCGAGCCCGAAGTGACCCGACTGCCCGGTCACCAGATCCGTCCCCGGTGTCCGCCGGCCCCCGAACGCGGCGACCGTCTCCCGGGTGAGCAGCGGCGGCCGCCCGTCCACCGTGCCGATCGCGGCGGCGTACATCCGGGCCACCCCGCGCGCGTTGCCCACCCCGCCCGAGGAGGCCGGACCGAGCACCCGCACGGCGCGGGTGTTGCCGAAGGCCACGATGTCGGTCCGCTCGGGCGCGTTCGCGTTCATGGCGATGCCCGGGATGCTGTCGGGCTCGGCCACCCGCTCCCGCAGCGCCGCGAGCTGCTCCGCTGTGGGTTCCAGCGGCAGCACCTCCCGCCACCGTGGCTCCAACTCCTCGGGCAGGCCGAGGTGGAAGTCGATCCCGTACGGCGCCCGGATGCGGTCCTCGTACAGTTCCCTGACCGACCGCCCGGTGACCCGCCGCACCACCTCTCCGGTGAGCGCGCCGATGACGAAGGCGTGGTAGCCGTACGCCGCCCCCGGCTCCCACAGCGGCTTCTGTCCGGCCAGCCGCGCGGCGATCAGCCGGTCGTCGGCCAACTCCTGCGTGGTGAAACCGCCGTCTACGCCGACCACGCCCGATCGGTGCTCCAACAGCTCCCGCAACGTGAGTCGGTCCTTGCCCTCGGCGGCGAACTCGGGCCAGTAGGCGGCCACTTCACGGTCCAGGTCGAGGACGCCCTCCTGCACCAGCAGCGCCACGACCAGATGCGCGGCACCCTTGGTGATGGAGTACAGGCTGGTCAGCGAGGAGCCGCTGATGTCCTCCCCGGCCCACAGGTCGACCACCTGCCGGCCGTCCACGTACGCCGCCAGCTGTGCGCCCGGGTCGTGCGCCTCCTCGGCGACGAAGGCGGCGAACTCCTCGCGCACGCCCTCGAAGCCGTCGGCCACGGTGCCCTGCACGTCGTACGACATCCCGCTTCCCCTCAGTCGTCGGTCCCGTATGGAGCCGATCAACAGGAAGCGGATGTCCGGCATTCCCTACTGCCGGTAGCCGCTCAGGAACCGCCCGATCCGCCCGATCGCCGCCTCCAGGTCGTCGGCGTGAGGGAGCGTCAGGATGCGGAAGTGGTCGGGGGTGGGCCAGTTGAAGCCGGTGCCCTGGACGACCTGGATCTTCTCCCGCAGCAGCAGGTCCAGGACGAACTTCTCGTCGTCGTGGATCTTGTACACCTTGGGGTCGAGCCGCGGGAACGCGTACAGCGAGCCCTTCGGCTTCACACACGACACCCCGGGGATCTCGTTGAGCTTCTCCCAGGCCACGTTGCGCTGTTCGTACAGCCGGCCGCCCGGCACGGTCAGCTCGCGGATGGACTGGCGGCCGCCGAGCGCGGCCTGGATGGCGTACTGGGCGGGGGCGTTGGCGCACAGCCGCATGGAGGCCAGCATGGTCAGGCCCTCCAGATAGTCCTTGGCGTGCTGCTTGGGGCCCGTGATCACCAGCCAGCCCGAGCGGAAGCCGGCCACGCGGTACGTCTTGGACAGACCGCAGAAGGTCAGCACGACCAGGTCCGGGGCGAGCGCTGCGGCCGAGTGGTGCACGGCGTCGTCGTAGAGGATCTGGTCGTAGATCTCGTCGGCGAAGACCATCAGGCCGTGCCGGCGGGCGAGGTCGAGGATGCCCTCGACGATCTCCTTCGGATAGACCGAGCCCGTGGGGTTGTTGGGGTTGATGATCACGACGGCCCGGGTGCGGTCCGTGATCTTCGACTCCATGTCGGCCAGGTCGGGGTACCAGTCGGCCTGTTCGTCGCACAGATAGTGGACCGCCTTGCCGCCGGCGAGGGTGGTGACCGCCGTCCAGAGCGGGAAGTCCGGGGCGGGGATGAGGACTTGGTCGCCGTCCTCGATGAGCGCCTGGACGGCCATCGAGATCAGCTCGGAGACGCCGTTGCCGAGGAAGACGTCGTCGACGTCGATCTCCAGGCTCAGGGACTGGTAGCGCTGCGCGACCGCCCGGCGGGCGGAGAGGACGCCCTTGGAGTCCGTGTAGCCGTGCGCCTGCGGGAGCATCCGGATCATGTCCTGGACGATCTCCTCCGGCGCCTCGAAACCGAAGAGCGCCGGGTTGCCGGTGTTGAGGCGCAGCACGCTGTGCCCTGCCTCCTCCAGCGCGTTGGCGTGCTCGATCACCGGGCCGCGGATCTCGTAACAGACCTCGCTGAGCTTGCTGGACTGCCGGAACTCCATGCGCTGCTGCCTCTCCGGTTTCTGGTGTTGCTTGGTTTTACCAAGTAGCCGCTTGGAAAGTCCAACGACTTGTCTAGACTGCGTCGCATGTCACCTCGCCGAAGCTACGACCAGTACTGCTCCGCCGCGCGTGCGCTCGACACCGTCGGCGACCGCTGGACCCTGCTGATCGTCCGCGAGCTGCTCGCAGGCCCGCGCCGCTACTCGGACCTGCACGCGGATCTGCCGGGCGTCAGCACGGACGTACTCGCCTCGCGGCTGAAGGACATGGAGCGCGACGGACTGGCCACCCGGCGCAGGCTGCCGCCGCCCGGCGCGGCGAACGTCTACGAACTCACGTCCCGGGGACGGGAGTTGCTGCCCGTACTGCAGGCGCTGGGCGCGTGGGGCGAGGCGGAACTCGGAGAGCTGCGGCCGACGGACGCGGTGCGGGCGCACTGGTTCGCGCTGCCGATGCTGCGCGCCCTGCGGGACCGGGGGGAAGGCGAGGGGCTCGTCGAAGTCCGGCTGGAGGAAGGGCACTTCCATCTGAACGTCGGCGCCGAGGACGGGCCGGTCTACGGCGACGGGCCCGCGCCCGGGGAGCCCGACGCGCGGCTCGTCCTGGACACCGGGACCTGCGCGGCGATCAGCCGCGGAGAGGTGAGCGTGACCGACGCGGTCCGGGACGGACGTATCGAGGTGACCGGCGACGGAGCGCTCGCGAAGGCCCTGCGGGAGGCATGAGGCAGACATGCGAGAAGGCCCGCCGCACTGAGCAGCGGGCCTTCTCCCAGGACTTCTTGATGTCCCGTCAGGCGCCCGGCGGCACCTGCCGCGGACGTCCCGCCCCGCGCGTCAGGGTGTACCCGCCGACCCCCGCGAGCGCGGCCAGCACACCGCCCAGCACGGTCCACACCCAGCGGTCGGACCACCAGCCCGAGGACCAGCCGTCCTCGGGCTCGATGGCGGACAGCACGGCCGACGACTCCGAGGTCTCCTCGTCGGACGCGGACGTGACCGCGATGCCCGGCACCAGCGGCTCGGCCAGTGAGCCGTCCACCGCCGCCGCGCCGCCGATGTCCTTGGAGTCGGCCCGGACCGAGGTGTCGACCGGTTGGCCGAGGTCGGCCGTGGCGAGGCCGACGGCCGTCAGCCGGATGTAGTACGTCCCCGGCAGCGGGTCGTTCGCCCACGGCTCCGACCAGGCGCGGACCGTGCGCAGCACACAGGCCAGCTCCACGGAGGCGGCGTCCGCCGCGGCGGTGCGGGTCTGCGCGCCGTACTGGCAGGCCTGGCGGCGGCGCAGTCCGTCGTACACGTCGACCTGCCAGGTCTGCGCGGCATGCGTCTTCGGCAGCTTCACCGTCGCCTTCACGGTGGGGCGCTGTCCGGCGTCGGCGGGGAACGACCAGTACTGGTAGTCACCGGTGGAGCCGCTCGCCGTGGCCTGCTGCCCCTGCTCGATCTCGGTCGCCGTACGGAACGACGTACCGGCCGAGGTGGGCGCGGCGTCGTCGGCGGAGGCCGAGGGGGAGGGCGACGAGTCGGCGGCCGCGGGGGAGACCGCCAGCCCGAGCATGAGCGCCGCGGCACTCAACACGCGTGTGATCCTCATCAGTTGGTCCTCCAGACCGCGACCCGCCAGCGCGACAGCCAGCCCCAGAGCACACCGGCGAGGAAGCCGGTGAGGATCAGTACGCCGAGCAGCCACCAGCCACGTCCGAGACCGAACGAGGCCACGTCGTCGGCGGCCGAGGGCGCGTCCACGACGTCCACGGTCAGTTCGAGCGGCAGACCGGGCGTGGTCTTCACACCGGAGGCGGCCGAGAGGGAGTGGGTGACCTGGAGGCAGACGACTTCGGCGGCCGGCTTGTCGCTGTCGTCGTCGTCCCGTTCGGGCTTCGGATAGCGCAGCCCGGTGGAGACGACGTCCGTGCGCCCGTTGCCGGCGGCCTCGCCGCGCACGATCTCACGGCCGTGCACGGTGACGGCCCGCAGCAGGGTCCCGTGGGCGGGGTTCACGGCCCGGTCGGCCGCCACACTCACCGAGGCCCGCAGCTCCTGTCCGTTGAAGACCTCCACGCGGTACCAGCGCTCCTGCCCGAACTCCTCGCGGTCCGTGTAGAGCCCGGACTTCAAGGTGGGCGCCTTCGCGCACTCGGCGGCGCCCTCGGTGGCCACCGGCGTCACCACCGGGTCGGCCGCTCGGTCCACCAACTGATTGACCTTGTCGGTGAGTTCCTCGGTGTGCTCCACCGAGGTGTACGTACCGCCCGTCGCCTCCGCGATGCAGCTCAGCTGCTGCCGCATCTTGGTGTTCGGGACCAGGCCGAGCGTGTCGATGGTCAGACCGATGCCCTTGGCGGCGATCTCGCGGGCCACCTCGCACGGGTCGAGCGGGGCGCAGGTGTCCTCGCCGTCGCTGATCAGGACGATCCGCTTGGAACCGGCGCCCTCGGTGAAGTCGTCGGCCGCCTTCAGCAGCGCGGGCCCGAGCGGCGTCCAGCCGGTGGGGGAGAGGGTCGCCACCGCCGTCTTGGCCTCGGTACGGTCCAGCGTGCTGACCGGATAGAGCTGCGCGGTGTCCTTGCAGCCCGTCTTCTGGTTGTCGCCGGGATAGTTGGCGCCGAGGGTCCGGATGCCGAGCTGGACCTCCTCGGGCGTAGCGTCCAGCACCTCGTTGAAGGCCTGCTTCGCGGCGGCCATCCGGGTGCCGCCGTCGATGTCCGCCGTCCGCATGGAGCCGCTCACGTCGAGGACGAGGTCGACCTGGGGCGCGGTCCCGCCCGTGGGTTCGCCGGCGGCCGCCCCGGTCGGGAGGGCGATCCCGGCCGTGAGGGCGGCGAGCAGGGTGCACACTCCTGCCGCCAGCCGTTTACGTGTGATCATCGGCGGATCCTATTGATCAGGAGTGCCGCACTCCAAAACGGGCCGGGTTCGGCAGCCGCGCCCACTGGTCCCCGGGCGTCCCCGGTGACAGTCTCATCAGCGTCAACGCCTTCGCGGGCAGCGGGTTCTCGACAAGCGCCACCAGATCCGGTGTGCGCGGAAGATCACCTACGACGGTCTCCAGCGCCGCGCCCAGCGCCGTACCCGAACCCGCCGTCCCCGCCAGGGCTCCGGCGACCAGTGCCCCGAACAGCTTGCGCCGCAGGGTGGTTTCGTCGTCCGTGACGATCCGGCCCGTCAACTCCGGTACCGGGAGCCCGTGTCGCGTCAGCCGTGCCGGGCTGACCCGGATGTCGGCGAGGTCGCGATAGACCAGCCGCAGCGGGGCGCCCGTCGAGGAGAGCACCACCAGGAGGTTCTGGCCGTGTGCCTCCAGCGCCACGCCCAGCTCCAGCAGCCGCAGCCCCACGGTGAGCGCGAGCCGCGCGAACTCCGCCAGCCAGCCCGGGGATTCGGGCAGCCCGGTGGTGGCGAGCGCGGCCACCGGGACGACGCGCTCGCCGCTCCCGGCGTACATCTGCGGCGATTCGCGCAGGACGGCGGCCAGGTCGGGGGAGTGGGCCGTGGCGGCGCCCAGGGTGCGGGTGAAGTGCAGCAGACCGTCCGTGTGCGCGGTGAGCGTCTCCGCGAATGCCGACAGGGTCGCCGACAGGCCGATCGAGTAGATGGAGATGTCCCGCAGCGAGGACGTCAGCCGGGCGCTCAGGGCCGTCTTCACATGCGGACCGCCGTCGGCCAGGGCCAGCGTGCGCAGGGACATCAGCGGATGCGCCACCGGCCCCTCGTCGCCCGCCCGCTTCAGCACATGGGCCGCCTGCCAGGGATGCACCGGGATCAACAGCCGCCCCCCGTCCCGCATCCCGTCCGGCCACCCGCCGGTCACCAGGCACTCGTCTGCCCTGACCGGCATGAGGCGCAACGCGACGAGCGGCCGGTGCTCGGGACCGTACGCCAGCTGCTCGGCCACCGAGAAGCCGGGCCGGGAACGGCAGTTGGGGTGGTACGGGTGTCCGTCGACCACTCGCTGCTCCCATTCCCAGTCGGTCCCGGGCCACTCGTCCGCAGGGTTCTCCTGCCCGGCCCGTGACAGCGCCGTCGAGGCGACGCTGTGGCCGAGCTCGGCGGCCAGTTCCGGGCCGTGCGGTACGCCGAGGTCGGTCGTCAGCCGTGCCGGATCGTCGTACGCCAGGTCGTCGAGGTGGACGACGGTGACGTACGCGGCGGTCGCGTACGGGTCGGCGGGCGGCCCCTGGAGCCGGCGTCCGTCACGGAGGCGCAGGACGAGGGCGTCCCGGGCGCGTTCGCGACGGGTGACCCAAGGCAGCGGCTCATGGGCCAGCGCCCGCCACAGCCGGGTCAGTACGGCCGCGCGGGCGCCGGGGAGCTCGGCCGTGTACCGCGACACGAGGTCGGGGCGCACTGCGGCCAGCTCTTCGGCGACCTCGGCCTCGGCGGTGGGGGGACGGTGCACGGGCGGGCTCCTCGGGTACGGGTAGGGCGTCACGGCGGGGGTGACGACATAGATACTGATCGTCTCCGCCCGCCCGTAGAGAACGAGTGAACCGCGTGGACCTCATTCCCCCGGCCGCCGCCGACGCCCATGCCTCGGCGCCGCTGCTCAACTGTCTGCTGCGCGAGGTCGCCGAGCCGCTCCCGGGCTCCGGCGAGCCGCGCACGCACAGGCTGCCGAGCGGGCGACTGCTGCGGGTGCGCGGCGAACGGCGGCCCGCGGACCCCGAGGTGGACGTCGGCGGTCACTGGCGGCGCATCGGCCACACGGAGCTCGTGAAGCTCGTCGTCGAGGAACTGACCCGCCACACCGGCCTGTCCAACCCCGACCTGCCCGCCGAGATGATCGACAGCCGGGACGCGGTGGCCGCGATCCTCGCCGCACGCGCGCGTGCCACGCCGCCCATGGACCCGTACCTGCTCTCCGAGCAGTCCCTCCTCACGGGCCACCCGTACCACCCCGCCCCGAAGGCGCGCGGCGGCGGCCCGGCCGCCGGCTGGCTGCCGTACGCGCCCGAGGCGCACGCCCGCTTCCCGCTGACGCTGCTCGGCGTACGCGAGGACACGGTCGTGGACGAGGGCGACACCGCCGCCCTGGACGCCCTCGGTGCGGCCCCGCCCGGCTACCGGCTGCTGCCCGCCCACCCCTGGCAGCTCGACCTGGTCGACCTCTCGGACGCCTTCGCCGACGGCCGTCTGATCCGCCTCGGCACCACCGGCTTCGACGCCTGGCCCACGGCCGCGATCCGCACCCTGTACGCCCCCGAGCACGACCTGTTCCTGAAGTTCAGCCTGGACGTGCGGATCACCAACGACATCCGCCGCCTGTGGCGCCACGACCTGCTCAGACTCCGTACGACCGACGCGGCGGCGGTCCGCGCGTTCGCCGGGGGGCCGGCGGCCTGGCTGTCGGACCGCGGCTACCGCACTGCCGACTTCGCCTTCGAGGAACTGGCGGTCCTGGTCCGCGACGGCTTCCACGGCCATCTCAGGACCGGCGCAACCCCGCTGCTGGCCGCGGGCCTCGTGGAGGGCTTCGAGGGCAGCCCGTCCGGGGGCGCGGCCTGGTGGGAGGCGTATCTGCGCGCCGTCGTACCGCCCGCCCTCGCCGCCTTCGCCGACCATGGCGTCGTACTCGAGGCACATCTGCAGAACACGCTGGTCGCCGTCGACCCGGGCGGAACGCCTGTGCAGGCGCTGTTCCGGGACGCCGAGGGCGTGAAGCTGCTGTCGGACGTGGGCCGGGCGGCCGGGTGGGAGCGGCTGGTGTACACGCTGGTCGTGAACCATCTGTGCGAGGTCGCGGCCGTCCTCGCCGAGCGGCATCCCGGTCTCGACCCCTGGCCCGCCGTCCGCCGTGAACTGGTCCGCCACGACCTTCCGGAGATCAGGGCCCTGCTCGCCTCGCCCACCCTGCCCGGCAAGACCAACCTGCTGCTGCGCTGGACCGGAGCCGACGGCGCGGACGCGCGCTACCTCCCCCTTCCTAACCCGCTGGCCGCCACATGATCTGAATTACCCTGGCCCGTGTGCTGCGCGATGTGACTGCTGTTCGATACGTGACCCCGCTGCGGTCCGGCGGCTCCGTGCCCGGAGTCGTCGAGGCCGACGACCTGGGGACGTACGTCGTGAAGTTCACCGGCTCCGCACAGGGCCGCAAGGCCCTGGTCGCCGAGGTGATCGTCGGCGAGCTGGCCCGCGCGCTCGGACTGCGCTTCCCCGAACTGGTCCTCGTGCACTTCGACCCGGCGATCGCCGACAGCGAGCCCCACCAGGAGGTGCGCGAACTCCACGGCGCCAGCGCGGGGATCAACCTCGGCATGGACTACCTGTCGGGCGCCGCGGACTTCACCCCGGAAGTCGCCAGGACGTTCCGCGTCGATTCCCTGGAGGCGGGCCGGATCGTCTGGCTCGACGCCCTGACCGTGAACGTGGACCGTACCGTCCACAGCTCCAACCTCATGGTCTGGCCCACGCTCGGCGTCGCGCCCCCGCGCCTGTGGCTGATCGACCACGGCGCGGCCCTCGTCTTCCACCACCGCTGGGACGGCTCGGACCCCGCCAAGCGCTACGACTTCCGCCACCACGCCCTCGGCCACTACGCCCCCGACGTACGCGCCGCCGACGCGGAGCTGGCGCCGAAGGTCACCGAGGAACTGCTGCGCGCCGTCGTCGCCGAGGTCCCCGACGCCTGGCTGACGGACTTCGACGCGCCGTCCCTGGCGCGTGAGGCCTACGTGGAGTACCTCCACGCGCGCGTCCAGGCCTCGCAGGCCTGGCTGCCCACCGACTTCCCCACCCGGGAGGAACTCGCCGCGGAGGAGGCCCTCCGCGCGGCGAAGACACAGCAGGGCCGTCCGGACTGGCTGAAGCGGGTCCCCGACCTGCACGGCAAACCGGCGGCGGAACAGGATTGGTCGGTGCACCTCGGATGAGTCCCGTCGTACAGATCGAGTACTGCACCCAGTGCCGCTGGCTGCCCCGCGCGGCCTGGCTGGCGCAGGAGCTGCTCACGACCTTCGAGACGGAGCTGGGCGAGCTGTCGCTCAAGCCCGGCACCGGTGGCGTCTTCGTCGTCCGGGTCGACGACGAGGTCGTCTGGGACCGCAAGAAGCAGGGCTTCCCGGAGCCCACCGCCGTGAAGCAGGCCGTACGCGACCGAGTGGCCCCGGGAAAGTCCCTGGGCCACTCGGACAGGGCCGCGCAGGAGGACGTCAGCCCTTGAGTTGCTCGTACGCGGGCAGCGTCAGGAAGTCCGCGTAGTCGGCGTCGAGGGAGACCTCCAGGAGCAGGTCGTGCGCCTGCTGCCAGTGGCCGGCGGCGAACGCCTCCTCGCCGAGTTCCGCGCGGATGTTCGTGAGCTCCTCGGCGGCGATCTCGCGGGCCAGCTCGGGCGTGGCCTTCACCGTCTCTCCCGCGTGCTCGAACTCGACGCCCGCGTTGATCCACTGCCAGATCTGCGAGCGCGAGATCTCGGCGGTGGCCGCGTCCTCCATCAGGTTGAAGATGGCGACCGCGCCGAGACCGCGCAGCCAGGCCTCGATGTAGCGGATGCCGACCTGGACGGCGTTGACGAGACCGTCGTACGTCGGCCTGGCGTCCAGCGAGTCGATCGCGATCAGGTCGGCCGCCTCGACGTGGACGTCCTCGCGGAGGCGGTCCTTCTGGTTCGGCCGGTCGCCGAGGACCTTGTCGAAGGACTCCAGGGCGATCGGGACCAGGTCGGGGTGGGCGACCCAGGAGCCGTCGAACCCGTCGCCGGCCTCGCGGTCCTTGTCGGCGCGGACCTTCTCGAAGGCGACCTTGTTGACCTCGGCGTCCCGGCGGGACGGGATGAACGCCGCCATGCCGCCGATCGCGTGCGCGCCGCGCTTGTGACAGGTGCGGACGAGGAGTTCGGTGTACGCCCGCATGAACGGGGCGGTCATCGTCACCAGGTTGCGGTCCGGCAGGACGAACTTGGCGCCGCCGTCACGGAAGTTCTTGACGATGGAGAACAGATAGTCCCAGCGGCCCGCGTTCAACCCGGAGGCGTGGTCGCGGAGTTCGTAGAGGATCTCCTCCATCTCGTACGCCGCCGTGATCGTCTCGATCAGGACGGTGGCGCGGATGGTGCCCTGGGGGATGCCGACGTAGTCCTGCGCGAAGACGAACACGTCGTTCCACAGGCGGGCTTCGAGGTGCGACTCGGTCTTGGGGAGATAGAAGTACGGGCCCTTGCCGAGGTCGAGCAGGCGCTGGGCGTTGTGGAAGAAGTACAGGCCGAAGTCGACGAGGGCGCCCGGCACCTGGGAGCCGTCGGCGTCGACGAGGTGGCGCTCGTGGAGATGCCAGCCGCGCGGCCGCATCACGACGGTGGCGAGCTCCTCGTCCGGGCGCAGGGCGTACGACTTGCCCGACTTCTCGTCGGTGAAGTCGATGTTCCGGGTGTACGCGTCGGCCAGGTTGACCTGGCCGAGGATCACGTTCTCCCAGGTGGGCGCCGAGGCGTCCTCGAAGTCCGCGAGCCAGACCTTCGCACCCGAGTTGAGGGCGTTGATGGTCATCTTGCGGTCGGTGGGGCCGGTGATCTCGACGCGGCGGTCGTTCAGGGCCGCGGGGGAGGGGGCCACCTTCCACGAGTCGTCCGCGCGGATCGCGGCGGTCTCCGGCAGGAAGTCGAGCGTGGAGGTGCGGGCGATCTCGGCGCGGCGCTCCGCACGGCGGGCGAGGAGCTCGTCACGGCGGGGCGTGAACCGGCGGTGCAGCTCGGCCACGAAGGCGAGGGCCGCGTCGGTGAGCACCTCCTCCTGCCGGGGCAGGGGCTCGGCGTCGACGATGGCCAGCGGGGACGGCGCTGGTGCGGACATGAGCTGTCACTTCCTTCAGCGTTGGCACCGGGTGCCACTCGAACCGGGTACGGCGAGGAACGCCCTGGGAGGGATAGGGCGCTTCTGATCAGTGGATACTAGTTTCCTCATCGTGGAAGTTCAATGGTTTGTTGATGTCGAGATTCTCCGAGTCGAGCGAACGTGGCGCTGAGTGCCACCTCGCTCACTCCAGGTGCTGCAGATCTTCGACGGTGTCGACGTCGTACGGCCGGGCGACGTCCCCGCACTCGACGAGGGTGATCTCCCCGGCGCGTTCCTTCAGATAGGCACGTGCCCCCCGGTCTCCCGTGGCAGTCGCGGCGATCCCCGCCCAGTGGGCGGATCCGAAGAGCACGGGATGCCCGCGTACGCCGTCGTACGCGGCCGAGACCAGGGAGCCGGGGGACGTGTACGCGCCGAGCACGCGCGCGTACGCCTCCGGTCCGATACCGGGCTGGTCGACCAGCGACACGAGCGCGGCCCGCACGTCCGTGCCGGAGAACGAGTCGAGACCCGCTCGAAGCGAGGAGCCCATGCCCTGCTCCCAGTCGGGGTTGTCCACGAGCACGCAGCCGTCGAGCCGCGCGGTCTCGCGTACGGCGTCGGCGGCCGCGCCCAGCACCACGTGCACGCGCGCGCAGCCCGCCGTGCGCAGGACGCCCACCGCGTGTTCGATCAATGGCCTGCCACGATGTCCGAGCAGCGCCTTGGGGCGTCCGCCCAGCCGCCGGCCGCCTCCCGCGGCGAGGAGCAGCCCGGCGACCTGGTGCGTGTTGTCCGTCATGGGTCCTGCATACCTGACGCCCCGCGTGCCGGCCGGTTTCCAGGGGCTGAATTTCGGTCCGCGGAGTGGCGCGGCCCCTGTCGGCTGGCGTTTACTGACCCCCGTCCCCGGCGCCCGGCCAACGCCATGGGGCGGTTCGGGCGGGATCACGACGTAGGGCGCACAACGGCGTGCGAGGGGGGAGAGCTGTGTTGCGGAGCTTGGGACAGAGGCCGTCAGTGACCGGCAGCGACGAGGACCCCAGGGTGGCGGGCCTGCGGACCGCGGTGTCCCGGCTGCGCCGCGAACTCGCCGCGCATCCGGCCGAGTTCCCCGACCGGGGCATCGCCGAGGACGAACTCGCCGCGCTGGCCGCGATGACGATCGACGGGACACCGGAGGTGCCCCGGCTGCGGAGGTCGCTGCTGCTGATCGCGGGGGCGATCGGGTCGGTGAGCGCGCTGTCGCGGGGGCTGACGGACGTACGGAACGCGGTGGATCTGTTCGGGCAGCCGCGGCACTAGTGCCGCGGCAGGCAACGTTTGCCCCGTCGCGACGCCCGGCACGCTCCCCCACTGCCTTGAGGGCGTGGGAGGGGCCCCCACTCGCCGCACCGGCCGAAAGCCCAAGTACGTCCAGTACGAGGGCTTCCGGCCGGCACGCCGAGAGCACGCTCCCCCACCCTCGAACCGCGCTTCGCACGGCTCGGGCGGGAGGGACCCCCACGACGCCGCTCCTTGACGGGCAAACGTTGCCTGCCGCGGCACTAGGTCAGAGCGACCCGCGGTACGGGAACGGCCCCCGGTAGCCGTGGTCCGAGGTGCGGTGCTCGAACTCCTCGCACAGCCAGGTCTCCTGGACGAGCTCGGTCTGTGCGTGCCAGACCGCGAAGATGCCGTGCGGCCCGTGCTTGCCGTCCACCCGGCGGTAGAGGTCCTTGGCGTCACGGAAGCAGGCCAGCCCCGCCATCATCGGGCTGCCGGCCGGGTGGTAGTCGGACCAGGCGCACGCGACGCAGGCCCGGAGCCGGGCCGCTCGGGGCAACTCGCGCTGGAGGGCGTGCAGGGCGTGCTCGAGGTCGCCCGGGCCGGCGACGCGGTACTCGTGTCCGTCCAGACGCAGGGTGGCGGTCAGCGGCTCCGTGTCCGGGCCGCGCCCCGGCCCCCCGGGGTCCCTCAGTCGCAGGGCGCAGCGCAGCACACCCTGTCGTACGCCGTCCCCCGCCACGTCGACGGGCATCGGAACCTCCCACTCCAGGAGGCAGGAGCTCAGGCCTCCCTCGGAGAAGGAGAAGGGGAGCTCGGGCGGTTCACCGCCCAGGGCGCCGAGATCGTCCATCGACTCGCCCTCGAAGCGGACGCCCCTGATCGTCGTACGGATCAGCTCCCGGCCGTCCGACTCGAAGAGGATCTCCTCGGTGCCGTGCCGGTCGGTGTACCGGCCCGGCCAGCGCATTAAGCCGGTCATGCGGGGCTCTGGGTGGCCAGCGCCTCGGACAGTTCTCCGGCGACCTGCTGGAGCACCGGCACGATCTTGTCCGTCGCCGCCTCGGTGACCCGGCCCGCCGGACCGGAGATCGAGATGGCGGCGGCGGTGGGGGAGTCGGGGACCGACACCGCGAGGCAGCGGACGCCGATCTCCTGCTCGTTGTCGTCCACCGCGTAACCGAGCTGCCGTACGTCCGCCAGGGCCGCGAGGAAGCCCTCCGGCGTGGTGATCGTCTTCTCCGTCGCGGCCGGCATGCCGGTACGGGCGAGCAGGGCGCGCACCTCGGCGTCGGGGACGTTCGCCAGGAGGGCCTTGCCCACGCCCGTGGAGTGCGGCAGGACGCGCCGGCCGACCTCGGTGAACATGCGCATCGAGTGCTTCGACGGCACCTGGGCGACGTACACGATCTCGTCGCCGTCGAGCAGCGCCATGTTCGCCGTCTCGCCGGTCTCCTGGACCAGCCGGGCCAGGTAGGGGCGGGCCCAGGTGCCCAGCAGCCGGGCCGCGGACTCGCCGAGGCGGATCAGACGCGGGCCCAGCGCATAGCGGCGGTTGGGCTGCTGACGGACGTATCCGCAGGCCACGAGGGTGCGCATGAGACGGTGGATGGTGGGCAGCGGCAGTCCGCTGCTCGCGGAGAGCTCGCTGAGGCCGACCTCGCCGCCCGCGTCCGCCATCCGCTCCAGCAGATCGAAGGCGCGCTCGAGGGACTGGACCCCGCCAGTGGTGGACTTGGCGGAGTCGGTGGTGCTGGCGCTGGACGTCGGCACGGCGCGTTCCTTTCGGGGCGGGCGGGAAAGGGCAGAAGCCTACCCGCCAGTCGGTTGACTCCCCGCTGGTGCGTAGCTACGTTCTGCCTGTCGGAATTCTAATTCCGCCTTGTGGAAACGTCCAGAGTGTGGCGCATCGAAGCCCTTTGGAGAAGTGTGCCCTTGACGGCACGGAAGCGGGAGTGAAGACTCCTTCAACAGAACGTTGAATTCCGTTACGTGGAAGTAAATCCCGTTTCCCGGAAGTAACAACGGCGACAGAGAGGGGTCCGGGTGTCCGACGTAGAACTGGTGCTGCGCTCGACGCGCGTCATCACTCCGGAAGGGACGCGTGCCGCTTCGGTCGCCGTCTTTGCCGGAAAGATCACGGCCGTCCTGCCGTACGACGCCGCCGTCCCGGAGGGTGCCCGGCTGGAGGACGTCGGCGACCACGTCGTCCTGCCCGGCCTGGTCGACACCCATGTGCACGTCAACGACCCGGGCCGCACCGAGTGGGAGGGCTTCTGGACCGCCACGCGCGCGGCGGCGGCCGGCGGCATCACCACCCTCGTCGACATGCCCCTCAACTCCCTGCCGCCGACGACGACCGTCGACAACCTCCGTACGAAGCAGGAAGTCGCCGCCGACAAGGCCCACATCGACGTCGGCTTCTGGGGCGGCGCCCTGCCCGACAACGTCAAGGACCTGCGCCCGCTGCACGAGGCCGGTGTCTTCGGCTTCAAGGCGTTCCTGTCCCCGTCCGGCGTGGACGAGTTCCCGCACCTGGAACATGGCCGGCTCGCCCGGTCGCTGGCCGAGATCACCTCCTTCGGCGGCCTGCTGATCGTGCACGCCGAGGACCCGCACCACCTGGAGGCCGCCCCGCAGCAGGCCGGCCCCAGGTACGCCGACTTCCTGGCCTCCCGCCCGCGCGACGCCGAGGACACCGCGATCGCCCAGCTCATCGCCCAGGCGAAGCGGCTGGACGCGCGCGTGCACGTCCTGCACCTCTCGTCGAGCGACGCGCTCCCGCTCATCGCCGCCGCCAAGGCCGAGGGCGTCCGCATCACGGTCGAGACCTGCCCGCACTACCTCACCCTCACCGCCGAGGAAGTCCCCGACGGTGCCAGCGAATTCAAGTGCTGCCCGCCGATCCGCGAGTCCGCCAACCAGGACCTGCTCTGGCAGGCGCTGGCCGACGGCACCATCGACTGCGTGGTCACCGACCACTCGCCGTCGACGGCCGACCTGAAGACGGACGACTTCGCGACGGCGTGGGGCGGCATCTCGGGCCTCCAGCTGAGCCTCGCGGCCGTGTGGACCGAGGCACGCAGGCGTGACCACTCGCTCGAGGACGTCGTCCGCTGGATGTCCACCCGGACCTCCGAACTGGTCGGCCTGGACCACAAGGGCGCCATCGAGGCCGGCCGCGACGCCGACTTCGCGATCCTCGCGCCCGACGAGACCTTCACCGTCGACCCGGCGCGGCTCCAGCACCGCAACCGCGTGACGGCGTACGCGGGCAAGACCCTGTACGGCGTCGTGAAGTCGACCTGGCTGCGCGGCGAACGCATCGTCCAGGACGGCGAGTTCACGGAGCCGAAGGGCCGGCTCCTCACCCGGGACCACTGATACAGACCTCCGCACCCGCAGCGGCCGACTCCCGAAAGGCAGACCTTTGACGGCGCAGCATCAATCTCCTCCGGCTCGCTTCACCGGCGACGCGAACCCGTACGGCGGCGGTGACCCGTACGCGGACTACCGCACCGCCGACTTCCCCTTCACCCAGTACGCCGACCTCGCCGCCCGGCAGCTCGGTGCCGGAGTCATCGCCGCCAACGACGAGTTCTTCGCCCAGCGCGAGAACCTGCTGATCGCCGGGCGCGCCGAGTTCGACCCCGAGCACTTCGGGCACAAGGGCAAGATCATGGACGGCTGGGAGACGCGCCGCCGCCGCGGTGCCTCCGCCGGGCACCCGTGGCCGACGGCCGAGGACCACGACTGGGCGCTGGTCCGCCTCGGTGCGCCCGGCGTGATCCGCGGCATCGTCGTCGACACGGCCCACTTCCGCGGCAACTACCCGCAGGCGGTGTCGGTCGAGGGCACGTCGGTGGCGGGCTCGCCGTCGCCGGAGGAGCTGCTGGGCGACGACGTGAAGTGGACGACGCTGGTCCCGCGCACGGCGGTCGGCGGCCACGCGGCGAACGGCTTCGAGGTCTCGGTCGAGCAGCGCTTCACGCACCTGCGCGTCAACCAGCACCCCGACGGCGGCATCGCCCGCCTGCGGGTCCACGGCGAGGTGGTCCCGGACCCCCAGTGGCTGTCGGTCCTCGGCACCTTCGACGTGGTCGCCCTGGAGAACGGCGGCCGGGCCGAGGACGCCTCCAACCTGTTCTACTCCCCGGCCTCCAACACCATCCAGCCGGGCCGCTCCCGCAAGATGGACGACGGCTGGGAGACCCGCCGCCGCCGCGACCAGGGCAACGACTGGATCCGCTACCGCCTGGTGGCCCAGTCCCAGATCCGCGCGATCGAGATCGACACGGCGTATCTGAAGGGGAACAGCGCCGGCTGGGCCTCGGTGTCCGTCAAGGACGGCGAGAACGGCGAGTGGACGGAGATCCTCCCGCGCACCCGCCTCCAGCCCGACACCGATCACCGCTTCGTCCTCCCGGCCCCGGCGGTCGGCACCCACGCGCGCGTGGACATCTTCCCGGACGGCGGCATCTCCCGACTGCGGCTGCACGGCTCGCTCACGGAGGCCGGCGCGGCAGCCTTGGCGGCGCGGCATCAGGAGCTCGGCGGCTGACACACGCAGGGCGTCAAGCGCCGGAGGGGCTGAGAGACCCAGCCCGTCCGGCGTTTGAGGACGAGGCCCGTTCAGGGCCGAAGCGGGGATCTGGGGGCGGCAGCCCCCAGGGACGGGACGGGTAGGGGCGGCGGGGGCGAGAACATCACACGGGCGTCACGCCGCGTGCCCCCCGTCCACCGACAACTCCGCCCCCGTGACGTAATCCGCCCCCACCAGGTAGGCGACCATCCCCGCCACCTCGCCGGCCGTCCCGAACCGCCCGAGCGCCGTCATCGCCGCCTGCCCCGCCGCGTAGGGACCGTCCGCCGGATTCATGTCCGTGTCGACAGGGCCCGGATGCACGATGTTCGCGGTGATGCCGCGGGGGCCAAGTTCCCTGGCGAGGGCCTTCGTGAGGCCGATCAGGGCCGACTTGCTGGTCGTGTAGAGGGTTCCGCCGGGGCCCGGCACCCGCTGCGTCATACAGGTGCCGACGGTGATGATCCGGCCACCGGACGTCATCCGCGCGGCCGCCGCCTGCGAGGCCAGGAACACCCCGCGCACATTGACCGCCAGCACCCGGTCCACCTCCGCGAGCGACAGGTCCTCCAGCGGGCCCAGCACCCCCACGCCCACGTTGTTCACCAGCACGTCCAGGCCGCCCAGCGCCTCCGCCGCGCGGTCCACCGCCTCCGCCGCCTCGGCCGCGTCCGCGGAGTCCGCCCGCAGGGCCACCGCACGGCGCCCCTCCGCCTCGACGGCCCGTACGACGTCCTCGGCCGCCTCCTTGCCGTTCACGTACGTGAGGGCCACGTCCGCGCCCTCCCGGGCCAGCCGTACCGCCGTCGCCGCGCCGATCCCGCGGCTGCCGCCCGTGACGAGAGCCACCTTGCCGTTCAGAGAAGTAGTCATGGCTCCATCCCAGTGGTCCGCGGACGCCCGTGCTGGCGGCGAACGGACACCGAGGTGGGATGCCCGGAACTCTTTCCTCCGCTTCCCGCGTTCTCCTGACGTGACCCTTCAGCAAGACATCGTCGGCAACGCCATGCAGATGGCGGTCGTCAGCCTGCAGCCCGGTCAGACCGTGTACTGCGAGGCCGGAAAGTTCCTGTTCAAGACCGCGAACGTCACCATGGAGACCCGCCTCGGCGGCCCGTCGAACCCCGGCGGACAGCAGCCCCAGGGCGGCGCCGGCGGCATGGGCGGCATGCTCCGCCAGGCCATGGGCACCGCCATGCAGGTCGGTCAGCGCGCCCTGGCGGGCGAGTCGCCGGCGTTCCAGTACTTCACGTCGACCGGCGGCGAGGGCACCGTCGGCTTCGCGGGCGTCCTGCCCGGTGAGATGCGGGCCCTGGAGCTCGACGGCACGCGCGCGTGGTTCGCGGAGAAGGACGCCTTCGTCGCCGCCGAGTCCACCGTCGACTTCGGCATCGCCTTCCAGGGCGGCCGGACCGGCATGAAGGGCGGCGAGGGGTTCGTCCTGGAGAAGTTCACCGGCCGCGGCACCGTGATCATCGCCGGCGCCGGAAACTTCATCGACCTCGATCCGGCCGACTTCGGGGGTCGCATCGAGGTCGACACGGGCTGCGTCGTCGCCTTCGAGGAGGGCATCCGCTACGGCGTCCAGCGCGTCGGCGGCCTCAACCGGCAGGGGCTCATGAACGCCGTCTTCGGCGGCGAGGGCCTCTCCCTGGCCACCCTGGAGGGCAACGGCCGCGTCATCCTCCAGTCCCTCACCATCGAGAGCCTCGCCAACGCCCTGAAGAAGGCGCAGGGCGGCGACAAGCAGGGTCCGACGGGCGGCCTGTTCTCGACGAACGCCGGGTGACGCGCCACCGATGAGTTGCGGGCGCCGGTGGGGTCTGAGCTGATGACAACAGACCCCACCCGAGAGAGAAGGCACCCGTCATGGGCAAGCTCGTCTCCCAGATCTTCGTCAGCCTCGACGGCGTCTACCAGGGCCCCGGCGGCCCCCAGGAGGACACCAGGAACGGCTTCGAGCAGGGCGGCTGGACCGTCCCGTACGCCGACGAGGACTTCGGCCGGTTCGTCGACGGGGTCTTCGCCGACGTCGGCGCGTTCCTCCTCGGCCGTCGTACGTACGACATCTTCGCCGGGTACTGGCCGAAGGTGACCGACCCCGCCAACCCGGTCGCCGTGAAGCTCAACGCCCTGCCGAAGTACGTCGCCTCGTCCACTCTCACCGACCCGGAGTGGTCCGGCACCACCGTCATCGGCGGCGACCTCGCCAAGGAGGTCACCTCCCTCAAGGAGCGCACCGACGGCGAGATCCAGCTCCACGGCAGCGGAGCGCTCCTGCGCTCCCTGCTGAATCTCGACCTGATCGACACCGTCCACCTGATCACCTTCCCGGTCGTGCTCGGCGCCGGCCGCCGCCTCTTCACCGAGGGCAGCCTGCCCACCGCCTTCACGCACCGGAGCGGGCTCATCACCTCCACGGGCGCCTCCATCCAGACCTACGACCTGGCGGGACGGCCGGAGTACGGGTCGTACGAGCTCCCCGAAAACCCCTAGGCGAAGTCCGGCCGCGCGAGTACGGTGATCGCTCCGCGTGCGAGCCACCGACGTCTCCACATCACCGAGGGAGACCGGGAGAGCCGCCCAGATGTCCTCGATCGCCGTACCGCGCGTCCTCGCGCCCCGCCGCACCTGGCTGACCGACCTGCCCGTCCTGCTCGTGGCGGTGGTGTGGGGCGCGAGCTATCTCGCCGCCAAGGACATCACCACCGCCCGCACGGTGATCGCGGTCCTGGTGCTGCGCTTCGCGATCGTCCTGCCCGCCCTCGTGGCCGCCGGGTGGCGCTCGCTGCGCACCCTGAGCGCCGCCCAGTGGCGCGGGGCCGGACTCCTCGGGCTGATCCTCAGCGGGATCTTCCTGCTGGAGACGTACGGCGTCGTCCACACGTCGGCCACCAACGCGGGCCTCATCATCAGCCTCACCATGATCTTCACGCCGCTCGCCGAGGCCGCCGTCACCCGCACCCGCCCCTCACGGGCCTTCCTCGGCGCCGCCGCACTCTCTGTGCTCGGCGTCGTCCTGCTCACCCAGGGCGGCGGCTTCACCTCGCCCTCCCTCGGCGATCTGCTCATGCTGCTCGCGGCCCTGGCACGCACGGTCCACGTCCTCGCCATGTCCCGCGTCAAGTCCGTCCAGGGCGCCGACGCGCTCTCCCTGACCACCGTCCAACTCGGCGCCGCCGTGGCGGTGTTCGCGCTCCTGGCGACCGGCGCCGACGCCAAGCCCTGGCAGACGGCCGTGGACTTCGGACCGCGCGAGTGGGCCGGGCTGCTGTTCCTGTCCGTGTTCTGCACGTTGTTCGCCTTCTTCGTGCAGATGTGGGCGGTCCGCCGCACCTCCCCGTCCCGGGTCAGCCTGCTCCTGGGCACCGAGCCCCTGTGGGCCGCCCTGGCCGGTATCGCGCTCGGCGGGGAACGGCTCGGCGTGCTCGGCCTGGCGGGGGGCGCGCTGGTGCTTGTGGGGACCGCGTGGGGACGCCGGGCGGCAGGTTAACTCCGGGAAAACTCATCGGACTTGACAGTAAAAATCTCCGGAGTTGTCATTGACATGCCACTGTCTACGCGCGTCATCATGAGGGCATGAGATTCCCCCCACGAATCACTCGCATCGGCGCCGCGGTCGCCGTCCTGTCCGCGCTTCTCGTCGGCGGCACCGTCGCCACGGCCTCCCCGGCCGCCGCCGCGGTCGGCAGCATCTGCTACAGCGCCCTGCCCTCCCAGGCGCACGACACCCTCGACCTGATCGAGCAGGGTGGTCCCTACCCGTACTCCCAGGACGGCACCGTCTTCCAGAACCGGGAAGGCGTCCTGCCCAGCCAGTCGAGCAGCTACTACCACGAGTACACGGTCATCACGCCCGGATCGTCCACTCGCGGAGCCCGTCGCATCGTCACCGGCCAGAAGACCCAGGAGGACTACTACACGGCGGACCACTACGCCACGTTCAAGCTGGTCAACTACAGCTGCTGAGCCGCGTCGCACCTCGTCGGGGCGTCGGGTAACGGTGAGGCCGGCCGGAGCTCCGGTCCCCGTTCAGCCCGACTTCCGGCTCTCCGCGGCGGCGAACAGCGCGATCGCCAGCACGAGCAGGGCGACACTCGCGTAGAGCCCGTAGCCGTCGAGGAAGCCGATCCTCTGCACGAGTCCCCAGTGCCAGTCGGTGAACTCGTGCACCAGGCCGGCGACGCCCTGCACCAGGGCGAAGAATCCGAGCAGTTCCAGCAGTTGCTTCATGCGCATACGCTCGCCCCGCGGACCCCCCACGCACATCGGCCGCGGGGCGAGGCGCGTGCGACGGAAGTCTGCGGTCCGCGCGGTCCGGCCGCGCCGAAAGTAGGCGGCCCGCCGACTTTGGTCGGAGATCCCGTCCGCGCGGAGGTGACACGGGCCTTCCGTGCGTAGATTTGTCGACCGTGAGTGGAGACGAGTCCGTAGCGGTGCCCCCGGCGTTCGCGGGGCGGCGCTGGCTGATGCCCTCGGCTGTCCTGAAGGAGCTCGACCCGGACGGCGAGCGCCCCGGACGGCGGCCCCGGCGTACCGCGCGCGACTGGCTCGTCGACTTCAGCTGCTTCGCGGTGGCCGTCATCGTCGGCCTGGTCGGCGCGGAGGCGGTGACCTCCAACCCCCATGTCCCGGACGCCCTCGCCCGCCTCGACCAGGTGATCGGCGCGGTCGCCTGCGCCGCGGTGTGGCTGCGCCGCCGCTGGCCCGTCGGGCTGGCCGTCGCCATGCTCCCCGTGGGGCTCGTCTCGGACACCGCGGGCGGCACCTGCATCATCGCCCTGTTCACGCTCGCCGTGCACCGGCCGTTCCGGTACATCGCGTGGGTGGGCGGGGCCAACACGGCGCTGATCCCGCTCTACTGCTGGATACGCCCCGACCCCGACCTGCCGTATCTCGCCATCGTCGTCATCCTCGTGCTGATGACCGCGGTGGTGGTCGCCTCGGGCATGGTCGTACGGTCCAAGCGGCAGCTCGTGCTGAGCTTCCAGGACCGCGCCCGGCGCGCCGCGACGGAGGCCCGGCTGCGGGCCGAGCAGGCGCAGCGGCTGGCCCGCGAGGCCATCGCCCGCGAGATGCACGACGTCCTCGCCCACCGGCTGACCCTGCTCAGCGTGCACGCGGGCGCGCTGGAGTTCCGGCCCGACGCACCCCGGGAGGAGGTCGCCCGCGCGGCCGGCGTCATCCGGGAGAGCTCCCACGAGGCGCTCCAGGACCTGCGCGAGATCATCGGTGTCCTGCGGGCCGGGGAGCAGGACGACACGGGCCGTCCCCAGCCGACCCTCGCCGCACTGGACGCGCTGGTCGCCGAGTCCCGTGAGGCCGGCATGAAGGTCAGCCTCGACACCCGCGTCACCGACCCCGCCGCCGTCCCCGCCTCCGTCGGCCGCACCGCCTACCGCATCGCCCAGGAGGGCCTGACCAACGCCCGCAAACACGCCCCCGGCACCGAGGTCACCGTCGCGGTCGAGGGCGGCCCCGGTGACGGGCTCACCGTGGCGGTGCACAACCCGGCACCCGAGGGCGAGGTGACCCCTGTGCCGGGCTCCGGACAGGGGCTCATCGGGCTGACGGAACGGGCGTCGCTGGCCGGCGGCAGCCTGGAACACGGCGCTACGGCGGACGGCGGCTTCGAGGTACGGGCGTGGCTGCCGTGGGGGTGAGGACGGCACCGGGACCGGCCTGAGCACCGGCGTTGGCTCGGCCTGAGCACCGGCATCCGCACCGGTACCGGCACCGGTGCGTCGGCGGCCCGGGAGGCGCTCTCTGCCGGTCACCACCGGCACCCCGCCCGTGTGCCCCGATGCGCCGACGACCGTCGCTCCTGGCCTGCCCAACTCCGCGCCACACTCGCCCGGGTGACGCCGCGTCAACACGGCCCCGGCGAACCCCGTAGCCGCTAGCGTGGGGTGCCGTGCGGCACTTGTGGCCGGTGCGGCGGGCGCACGATCATGGGTGTCATGTCCCCTGATGCTCCGGAGTTCGACGTCGCGTCGGTCCTCAGGGAGGTGAAGATGGTCCGGGTGGAGGGCCTGGTCCGGATCCGTGACCTCGATCTCCCGCTGCTGCGGCGGGCGGCCGCTCCGCGCTCCGGCGCGGTCACCGACGCCTGGCCTGTCGAGGTCGAGAACCTGCTGCGGGCCGCGGTGGCCCGGATCGGCGGGGGCGCGCTCCAGGCGGCGGCCGAATTCACCATCGGCCTGGCACCCGGGATGCGCGACCGGCCGGCAGCGGACCGGCGCAGGCTCGCCGCGCGGGCGTACAGCGTCAGTGTCGAGCGGTTCCGCAAGAGCCAGGAGGAGATGGTCCTCGGCCAGATCGCCGAGCAGGTGTGCTGGCTCGCCGGCACCGGCGCGCGGCGCGGCCCGGGAGACGGACCCGCCCTGCTCGCCCCCCACTTGCAGCACCGCACCCTGCATGTCGGGCCCATCGGCGTGACGCTCCACTTACACCCCGTCGAGCTCATCCGGAACGTGGACGTGATCGTCTCACCGTCCAACACCCACTTCGCCCTGCCCGAGATGTTCAAGGCCTCCGTGCCGGCCGCGCTGCGCCGGGCCGGTGCGGTGCGCGACGCGCGGGGCGACGTGACCGGCGACCCGGTGCACGAGGAACTGGCCCGGTGGCGCCGGGAGAACGGCGTCACGGGGCGCCCCGTACTCCCCGGAACCGTCGCGCCGACCGGCCCCGGCGCCCTCGCCGCGCGCGGAATCCGCCGTATCTACCACGCGGCTGTCACCATCCCCAGGCCCGGCACCAACGACTACGACGTCACCCCGCAGGACATCGCCGCGGCCGCGGCCCGCGCTCTGGCCCTGATGGACGAGGAACGCGACGCCCACACCCCGCCGTTGCGCTCGATCTGCTTCCCCCTGCTGGGCGCCGGTCGCGGCGGACTGCCGGCGCAGACCAGCCTGAGCGCCCTGTGGTCCGCGCTGGCAGCCGACTCCGCTCCGGACCGCAGGCTGCATCTCGTCGCGCGCAGGCCGCTGCTCGCCGAGTTGATCGCGGATGTGCTCGGGGCGACCCAACAGCCCCTGCAACCAACGCATTCGACCGGAAGTGGAGAGAGGGAGGCCGGGTGCGGGTGAACCCCTTCATGGTGCTCGCCGCGTTCGCCGCCGACTTCGGCAGGTTGTCGCCGCTGCTCGACCCGGGCGTACGGCAGTCCCTGGGCGATCGGCTCGCCGAACTGCGGGCGGCGGGCCCCGACCAGGAACCGGCCGCCGACCGAGCGGCCCGGACCCTGCTCGACGCCCTCCCGGCCGAGGAGGCCGCGCGACTGCGCCGCCAGGACGGCGGCCAGGGGCGGTTCGTGGGCGGGTCCGACTCCGCGCAGTACGAGGGGTTCGCCGCCGCCGACCTGTGCATGCTCGTGCTCGACGGCAACCCGATGGTCGGCCCCGTCCTGGGCCCCGTACGCGAACGCCTGCTCGCGCAGCCCGCGTCGCAGTGGTGGCGGGACGCCGATCCACGGCTGATCGCGCTGTCCGGCGAGGACGGCCGCAGACGGCTCCCGCTGTTCCAGTTCGAGGCCGGGACCATGCCCTGGCGGATCGTGCTGGAGGTCAACACCGTGCTGCGCGCCGACATCGACCCCTGGGGAGCCGCCGACTGGTGGCTTTCCCGCACGACATGGTGGGACGGCACCCCGGCCGGGCTGCTGGGCCGCGACCGCGACGCCGAACTACTGGGCGCCGCGCAGGCGTTGGCGGCCGTCGACGGGGCGGGGGAGTAGCCGATGGGCAAGTACCCGCCCCCCGAGGTGCCGCCCGGTGAGCCCACCCGTGCCGTCCTGCGCGCCGGCACACCCGTCTACCGGGTCCACTCCACGCACCGCGCGCCGACGGCGTACAACTCCCGCCTCTCGCACCCCTTCTACTACGGTGGCCGGTTCGACAGCACCCTCTACGACCCCTACGGCTACCTCTACGTCGGCTTCGGCGTCGGCGCGGCAGTGAGCGAGGTGCTGCTGCGCTCACTGCCCTTCGACGGCGACGGCGGCCCGCGACTGCTGCCGCGCGTCGCGTTCGAGCGGCGCAGTCTGTCGTTCCTCCGGCTGGCCGCGGATGTCGAGGTCGTGTCGCTGATGTCCGGCGCGGACCTCGCGGCGGTGGCACAGGACACCTGGCTGGTGCACACCGAGGGCGCCGACTACCCGCAGACCCGTGACTGGGGGCACTGGATCCGGCGGCAGACGAAACCCTGGGCGCAGGGCTTCGTCTGGCCGTCGAAACGCGAACCCGCCGACCGGGTCGCCGTCCTCTTCGAGGACCGGGGCGGGGCGCAGGTCCTCGAACCCACGGGCGCGCCGTCCGTCGACTTCGGGACCGAGGAAGGCGAGCGCTGGCTGGACGGCGTACTCGCGCCGTACCGGACACAGGCCGCGCCACGACGGCCGGAACGGATGATCTGAAGTGCCGCAGCAGCCGTACGACTTGCACGCGCTGATCTACGAGATCCAGCAGAGCGCACGCCAAGGGATGAACGACGCCCAGGACATGACCCGGCTCACCTCCCTCGTGCTCGGCCATCTGGGCTGCGCCACGGGCCGCGAGGCGTACGACATGCTGTACGAGGACTGGAAGGCGCTGCCCCGGGGCACCATGATGTCCGGACTGCGCGCGGGGCAGATCCTCAGCATTCTTACGCACCTGATGTTCGACCGCCCGGTCGCCGACGAGCGGCGGCAGCGGGAACTCCTGGGCGAGGCGCGGCAGTACGGGCCGCAGGACCAGTCCTGGCAGGCCGGCATCCTGGGCGTGAGCAGTATGCAGGCACTCCAACAGCTGGGTGACCCGGCGGAGTTGGAGGCTGCACTCGGGCGACTGGAGGAAGCCCGCGCCATGCTGCCCCCTGGCAGCCCGCAGCGGGACGCCATCGACGTGTCGCACGCCGGAGTCCGTATTCACCTGGCCCAACTCGGTGGCGGCGAGGACGACTTCGACTCCGCGGTCGAGGACCTGGCCCGGCTCGCCGACTCGCCGGTGTTCGACGAACAGCAGCGCCTGGCCATGGCCGTACAGCTGGCCGTGTACCGCTCCCACCAGGCCACCCGGCGCGAGGACGAGGCCGACCTCGCCCTACGGATCAGGGAGATGGAGTCCGCCCTGGCGCGGATGTCGCCCGACCAGATGGACCGGCCCAACCTCGAGGCCTACCTCGACGCCGCCCGCGGGAACCTGGCGGTCCTCCGCGCCCGCCGCACCGGCGAGGACCTCACCGCGGCGGACTTCCCGCCCGCGACGCCACTGGACGAGATACGACGACAACTCGCCGGCGTCCCGCAGAACGCGCGGACCGACCGGCTCAGCGACGTCGGTCTCGCCCGGGCGACGCGCGCCATGCTCGCCGGCGACTACGCGGTCACCGTCGAGGCGTTCGGTCTCCTCGAAGAGGCCATGGACCTGCTGGAGCCCGACGACGAACGGTGGCTCCGCAACGCCGGCACGCTCGGCATGGCCCACTGCATGCTCGCCGTCAACAGCATCGCCCCCCGTGCCGACTGCCCCCACCACCTGGACCAGGGCATCTCCTGGCTGCGGCACACCCTCAAGCTGTCCGGCGGCCCGGAGCATCCGCAGTGGGGGAACACCGGGATGTGCCTCGCCATGGCCTACCGGTTCCGTGGCGACTATCTGCATCCACGCGACCGGCACGCCAAGCGCCGCAACCACGAGGAGTCCCGGCGCGTCGGCCTCGACTCCCTGCGGGCGGCGGCCTGGCAGGTCATCCTCCAGTCCGGTACCTCCCACGCCGCCGAGACCGCCCGGCGCGCGGGCGAGAACGCGCTCGACGTGGCCCGCTGGTGCATCGAGGACGGCGCCCACGCGGACGCCGTCCGCGCCCTCGACGCCGGACGCGGGCTGGCCCTGCACGCGGCGACCGTGGCGACCACTGTGCCCGATCTGCTGGCCGCCGCGGGCCGGCCCGAACTCGCGGACGAATGGCGGCGGGCCGGCGTCGTGGCCGCCGTACCGCAACCCGAGGCCGGACTGACGCTCACGGGACAGATCCCCGTCTCCGGCCCGTCCAGCCGGCTGCGCCGCCGTGTCCTGGAGGTACTGTCCGCGTCTCCGCTGCGGCAGCGGCTGCTGTACGCCCCTTCGCCCGAGGAGATCGGCGCGGCCCTGCGCACCATGGGCGCGACGGCCCTGGTCTATCTCGTTCCCGGCAACGCGGAGGAGCCGAGCCTGACGGACCGGGTGTTCTTCGGCCGGCGAGCCGACGAGGGCCAGGCGCTCATCGTCTCCGCCGACGGCCGGACACAGGCGCTGCCCATGCCCCGACTGCTCGTCGAGGCCACCGAGTTGGCGTCCTACCGCGCCACCGGCACCCCTGGCCGGGACGCCGGCGGCCCGCCCACCGAGCCCAGCCCCGCCCCACCGCCCCGCGCGGATGTGAGCCGGGCTGCGCTGGAACGACTGTGCGACTGGGCCGGTACGGCGGTGATGGAGCCTCTGCTGAAGCACCTCCCGCGCGGTTACGGCCGGGTGCCCTCCGTCGTGCTGGTGCCGATGGCGGAGCTCGGCGCTGTGCCCTGGCACGCGGCCCGTCTGCCCGGCCGAGGCCGCCGCCACGCCTGCCAGGAGGCGGACGTCTCCTACCTCCCGTCTGCCCGGCTGCTGTGCGAGGTCGCCGCCCGGCCCGCCGCCCGGACCCGGCAGGCCCTCGTCGTCGGCAACCCCACCCGCGACCTCCATCACGCGGGCGAGGAGGCGGAAGCCATCCACCGCGCCTTCCACCCGGACGGCGACATCCTCGGCCCCGGCACCGCCACGCCCGCCGCCGTCACCGACTGGCTGCACCGACAGCGAGGCGGACTGCTGCACCTCGCCTGCCACGGCGTGGTGCGCCAGGGCGAGCGGCACAGTGCCTATCTCGCCCTGTCCGGGGGGCAGTTGGCGGCCGAGGACCTGACCGAGGGGGCCCGTCGCTTCCCGGACCTGGAACTGGTCGTCCTCGCCGCCTGCCGTACCAATGTGTCGGGGCGCGGCTACGACGAGGCGTACAGCCTGTCAACGGCGTTCCTCGTGGCCGGCGCCCGCTCGGTGATCGGCTCCCTGTGGCCGGTGCCCGACGAGGCGACGTCCCTGCTGATGTACATGACCCACCACTTCATGAGCCGCGACGGTATGCCGCCCGGACCGGCCCTGCGCAGCGCGCAGTTGTGGATGCTGGACGACCGTCGCCGGCCGCCGCCCGGGATGCCGGCCCGCCTCCAGGACCGCGTGCGCCGTATCAGCGGCGCCGACCTGACGTCCTGGGCGGGCTTCACCCACCTGGGCCGGTGAGCCGGTCAGGTGACCTCCGTACGCACCACGACCTGGGCCGTACCCCAGCGGCCCACGTCGTGCGCCGGGCCGCCCGCGTCCCGCCGCTGCGACGGCGTGGTGAGCCGCAGCAGGCCGCCGACGGCCGGTTCCCGGTACGCGCGCTCGCCCTCTTCGGGGGTCTCGGGGGGCCAGGCGGGCAGCCGGAAGGGCGCGAGGTTCAGCTCGTTCTCGGTCACGATCACCTTCAACCAGTCCCGGGCGAAGGCACCCCGCACCAGCGCCCGCCCCGGCGGCAGCCGCAGCCACACCGGCTCCCCGCGGCGCGCCAGACCCGCCCTGCCGGGCCCGACGAAGTCACCCTCGTACAGGTGCGGAGAACAGGCGTAACGGTCCGTCAGGTCCAGTAGTACACACCACAGTCGGCGGTGCGACTGGTTGTGGATGCGGACCATCACCTGAGGCTCCCGGCCGGTCAGGGTGTACCCGCAGACGATCTCGCCGTCGGCGGAGTGCGTCACCCGCCCCACCGACGTCTCCTCGACGGTGACCCGGACCAGTGATGACAGCCAGGGATCGGGATTGTGCAGATCCAGGATGTGATGCCAACGGGCCAGGTGCGCAAGGCAGTCGACGACCCGGTCCGCGTCCGCGCGTGAGCGCAGCGGCAGCTCGGGCACCGGATGCCCGGCCCCGCCCGATACCCGCGCCCATCCGCCCGCGGCGTCGACGCGCAGCGGCAGTCCGTCCCCGCCGTGGGCGAGCACCGGCACGTGCGCCATCGCCGCCGAGAGCAGCTGCACCGGTCCGGGGTCCCCGGCGAGCGTCACGGCGGCGGGTGTGAACGCCACTGCTGTCGGAGCCACCGGATGCGCCAAGTACCGGTCCGTCGCCCCGGGTTGCCAGCCATCGGGCTCCACCAGACAGGACTCCGGGTGCACTTGACGTACGACGGCCTTGCGTGAGGTGGGTCCGCCGAGCAGCGTGAACTCCGCGCCGGCCGCCCGCAGCCCGTGCGCCTGACCGCAGTTGACCTCCCAGCCGTGCGCCGTGTGCCGGAGCAGGAAGGGCCCGGTCGTGACCGCGGCGCCGGACAGGAAGCCGCCGTCCTCCGGGCCGCGCAGTTCGGGATGCTGGAACGGGGTCCGGGTGCGCACCCGCTCCTCTGCCAGCGTGTGCACCGCGCCGTACGGGGCGCCGGACCCCAGCCGGTCGAGTGCGCCCAGCAGCGCGTGGCTGAAGTAGCCGCGGATCCGGCCGTCGATGAGGTTCTCGTGCGCGCGCTCGTGCGGGCGGCAGGCGGCGAGCAGGACGTGCCGGGCGCTGTCGGGGCCGCTTTCGCCACCGCCTTCGCGGGGAGCGGCCGTGACCTGCCACCAGGGCTGCCAGTCCACGCCGCGGCTCGTCGCGCCGGGCGGCGCGAAGCCGGAGTCGCGGGTCGCGCCGCCCGCGTGGCAGCAGTCCAGGATCGCTACGACGTGGGTGCCCCGCGCCGCGATCTCGTCGAGCAGCGCGCCGAGTTCGCTGTCCTGGAGCAGCGGCTGTCCGGTCGGCCCCAGACTGTCGTGGCACACCAGCGCCTGCGCGTGGCCGGTCGCCTCGCGCGGATCGTCGGTGCGGTACTCGCTGCCGTGGCCGCTGAACCAGAACAGCGCGGTGTCCTGCGGCCCGCCCTGCCCGAGATGCTGCCGGACGCCTGCCAGCACGGCCGCCCTGGAGGCCTGCCCGTCGTGCAGGGACCGGACGACGGGCGCAAGGGTGCCGCTCTGTTGTCGCAGCCAACTCTCCGCATCCCGCGCGTCGTTGACGCAGCCACGCAGCCGGCGGCCGCCGGGGTAGTCGTCGATGCCTACGAACAGGGCGTACACGGTGCGCATGGGGCGATCTTGCCAGCATCGGCAGGGCGTGGACAGGGCATACCCGGGGCGTTCGCCGGGCGTCTACGACCGAACCCATGTCCTTCGGCCGTGAAGCGAGTTGACTTGTGTGAGCGTACGGGCCGTACATATGCGGCCCGCAGCCGCACGAGCACCGGAAGGAACACCAGCGTGAGCTTCGGGGGACCCAACAACCCGTACCAGCCGCCCTGTCCGCCGCCGCCGAACACCGGGCCGTACATCCCGCCCCAGCCGTATCCGTACATCCCTCAGCCCCGACCGCAGCCCCCCGCCTCCCTGTGGGGAACGGTGAGCGGCCTCCGCGGTGCCGAATGGCCGCCCTTGCGCGACCTGTTGCGGGGCGGACGCTCTCGTGTCCACGGCTGCGTATGGGCGTTCCTGCTGCTGCCGTGCACCTGGTTCGTGGTGCCGGCCCTGATGGTGGGGTACGTGTTCGCCCGCTCTGCCCGCGTCCGGGCGCACCGCCTCTTCCCGCCACGCGCTCACCGTCTCTACGACGACCCGTATGTGAGACGTCTTCAGAAGACAAGGGCCATGAGCGCGGCCCTCATGACCCTTGTGCTGCTGATCGCCTATGGCAAGCCGGAGGACTTCGGGCAGGCCCAGGAGCAGTACATGATGCGGCTCGTGGTGACCCCGCCGCTGCTGCTCCTGAGCGCGCCGGTGGTGATCGCGGTCCTGATCCGCTGGGCGCCGTCGCACGCGAGGCCGCACATCGGGCAGCGGGTGCGCGCGGCAGGGAAGGCCGCCCTCTGGTACGTCGGCGCGGTGACGGCGATTCCCCTGATCGCGGGCGGAGTCTTCCTGCTCGAACGGGAGTCGGCGAGCGCCGACGCCCCGTGGGCCACTGTCCCGCTCATGGTGCCCCTGTTGTGGCTGCTGTTCTTCCTGGTGTTCGCCACCGGACCCGCCGTGCGCAGCGGCTTCAACGCCGCCGAGGTGCACGCTGCGCTACCCGCCCTCCTGACCGGCACCCTGGTGTGGGAGTTCGCGCTCATCAGCCTGGCCGCGGGCGGACTGCCACCCGGCCCACCGCTCATCCAGGTCCTCGCGTTCCTGTGCGGTCCGGCCTCGGTGTCCGCGGTGGCCTGGTGGGAGATCCGGCGCCTGCGCACCCGACACGGAGTGCTCCTGCGTGGCTGATGACCCGCGGTCTACTCCAGGTAGCCGCTCGCGAGCGCGTGTACGACCCTGAAACCGTGATTACGTAAGGCCCATGACCGCGATCAGACTGCTCCTCGTCGACGACGATCCGCTGGTTCGGGCAGGCCTGTCCCTGATGATCGGCGGTGCCGACGGCATCGAGATCGTCGGGGAGGCCGCCGACGGCAAGGACGTCGACGCGCTCGTCGACCGCACCCGCCCGGACGTCGTCCTCATGGACATCCGGATGCCGTCCATGGACGGCATCACCGCCACCGAACGGCTGCGCACCCGGCCCGACGCGCCCCAGGTCGTGGTCCTCACCACCTTCCACGCCGACGAACAGGTCCTGCGCGCCCTGCGCGCGGGCGCCGCCGGGTTCGTCCTCAAGGACACCCCGCCCGCGGAGATCGTCGACGCGGTGCGCCGGGTCGCGGCCGGCGATCCGGTCCTGTCGCCCACCGTCACCCGGCAGTTGATGCACCACGCGGCCGGCACCGCCGCCGACACCCGCCGGGCACGCGCACGCGCACGGATCGCCGCCGTCAACGACCGCGAACGCGAGGTGGCCGTCGCGGTCGGCCGGGGCCTGTCCAACGCCGAGATCGCCGCGGAACTCTTCATGAGCGTGGCCACCGTCAAGACCCACGTCTCCCGCGTCCTGGCCAAGCTCGGCCTCAACAACCGGGTGCAGATCGCGCTGCTCGCGTATGACGGGGGGCTGTTGGAGGAAGCGGCCGACGCCGCCGAATCCGGGGAATCGGGGGAGGGCGGGCACTAGCGGGTCGCGCTGTCCGTTCTCGGAGTGAGGGGAAGGGATCTTCATGCCAGAAGTGGTCGACCTGGGCGAGTTCGGCGAGGCCTTCCGCACGGACCCGCATCCCGTGTACGCGCGACTGCGTGAGCGGGGTCCGGTGCACCGGATCCGGCCGCCGGGCTCCGATCCCGGCTACTGGGCCTGGCTCGTCGTCGGGCACGAGGAGGCGCGGGCGGCGCTCGCCGACCCCCGGCTGTCCAAGGACGGCCGCCGGATCGGTGTGACGTTCCACGAGGAGGAGCTGATCGGCCGCCATCTGCTGGGCGCCGACCAGCCCGAGCACACCCGGCTGCGCGGCCTCGTCTCCCGCGCCTTCACGATGCGCCGCGTGGAGGAACTGCGGCCCAGGGTCCAGGAGATCACCGACGACCTCCTCGACACGATGCTGCCGTACGGCCGCGGCGACCTGGTGCAGTCCCTCGCCTACCCGCTGCCGATCACCGTGATCTGCGAGCTCCTCGGCGTGCCTGAGATGGACCGCACGGAGTTCCGGAAGGTCTCGACGGAGGTGGTCGCGCCCACCAGCCCCGAGAGCGCCTACGACGCCGTCGTCCGGCTCGACGCGTACCTGCGCGAGCTGATCGAGGACAAGCGGTGCGCCGGACCGGGCGACGACCTGCTGAGCGACCTCATCCGCACCACCGCCGAGGACGGCGACCGGCTCTCCCCCCAGGAACTGCTGGGCATGGCCTTCCTCCTGCTGATCGCCGGCCACGAGACGACGGTCAACCTCATCACCAACGGCGTCCACGCCCTGCTCACCCACCCCGACCAACTCGCCGCCCTGCGCGCCGACATGAGCCTGATCGACGGCGCGGTCGAGGAGACCCTGCGCTACGAGGGGCCGGTGGAGAACGCGACGTTCCGCTACGCCGCCGAGCCGCTGGAGATCGCGGGCACCGCCATCGCCGAGGGCGACCACGTCATGGTCGGCCTCACCGCGGCCGACCGCGACGGCGCCCGCTACCCGGCCCCGGACACCTTCGACATCCGCCGCGACCCCCGGGGCCACCTCGCCTTCGGCCACGGCATCCACTACTGCCTGGGCGCTCCCCTGGCCCGCCTGGAAGCGCGTACGGCGATCCGGAGCCTGCTGGACCGCGCCCCGGACCTGGCCCTGGACGGACCGCCGGGGGAGTGGCTGCCGGGGATGCTGATACGGGGGCTGCGGAGCCTGCCGGTGCGCTGGTAGGCCGTAGGCCGGGTGCGGGGGCAGGGCTGTTACGGGGCCGGAGGACCGCTCAGCCCGGCAGCTCCGTCATCCGTACCGGCCGCCGCTCCTGCCGCGACACCTCGCACGCCTCCGCGATCCGCAGCGCCTGCAACGCCTCGCGCCCGTCGCAGGGGTTGGGCCGCTCGCCCCGGACCACCTCGACGAACGTGTTCAGCTCGGCCTCGTAGGCCGGCCCGAACCGTTCCAGGAACCCCGACCACGGCTTGGTCGCGGCCGGCGGCCCCGTCGGTTCGGTGGACGCGATCGGCGTGCGGTCGTCCAGGCCGACGACGATCTGGTCCAGTTCCCCGGCCAGCTCCATCCGGACGTCGTAGCCCGCGCCGTTCACCCGGGTCGCCGTCGCCGTGGCGAGGGTGCCGTCGTCGAGGGTGAGGACCGCCGCGGCCGTGTCGATGTCGCCCGCGTCACGGAACATCGCGGGTCCGGCGTCGGAGCCGGCCGCGTACACGTCCACGACCTCCCGCCCGGTCACCCAGCGCAGGACGTCGAAGTCGTGGATGAGCGCGTCCCGGTACAGCCCGCCGGACAGCGGCAGCCACGCGGCCGGCGGCGGCGCCTGGTCCGAGGTCAGCGCCCGCACCGTGTGCAGCCGCCCGAGCCGCCCCGACCGCACCGCCTCCCGGGCGCCCGTGTACCCGGCGTCGAAGCGGCGCTGGAACCCCATCTGGAGAACGGTCCCGGCCGACTCGACCTCGCCGATCGCCTGGAGCGTGCCCGGCAGATCGAGGGCGATCGGTTTCTCGCAGAACACCGGCAGCGCCGAGCGTGCCGCGCGGCCGATCAGTTCGGCGTGCGCCGAGGTGGCGGTGGTGATCACCACCGCGTCCACGCCCCATCTGAAGATCTCGTCCACCCCCGGCGCGGCCGTCTCCCCCAGCCGGTTCGCGAGCTCCTGGGCCCGCGCGCCGTCCGCGTCCGTGAGGATCAGGGAGCCGACATCGCGATGACGACTGAGCGTGTTCGCGTGAATGGTGCCGATCCGGCCCGTACCGATGACGCCGATGCGCATGTGAACAAAATGTGGCCGGAGACCCCACCCTGTCAATGCGTATGTCCTGACAATCGAACTACACAACTTCCCGTCAACAGCGCGCGGAGCTACGCTCGGGCCCGTGCCGAAACCAGATGGGGACCCGACCGTGTCGCTCGAACTCAGTGTGGACCGCAGCAGCCCGGTGCCGTTGTACTTCCAGCTGTCCCAGCAGCTGGAGGCCGCGATCGAGCACGGAGCGCTCACCCCCGGCAGCCTGCTGGGCAACGAGATCGAGCTCGCCGCGCGCCTCGGCCTGTCCCGGCCCACCGTCCGCCAGGCCATCCAGTCGCTCGTCGACAAGGGCCTGCTCGTACGCCGCCGCGGCGTCGGCACGCAGGTCGTGCACAGCCAGGTCAAGCGACCGCTCGAGCTCAGCAGCCTCTACGACGACCTGGAAGCGGCAGGTCAGCGCCCCGCCACCAAGGTCATCGTCAACACCCTCGTCCCGGCCTCCGCCGAGGTCGCGGCCGCGCTCGGGGTGGCCGAGGACAGCGACGTGCACCGCATCGAGCGGCTGCGCCTCGCGCACGGCGAGCCGATGGCGTACCTCTGCAACTACCTGCCGACCGACCTGCTCGAGCTGGAGACCGGCCAGCTGGAGGCCACCGGCCTGTACCGGATGATGCGCTCCGCCGGGATCACCCTGCACAGCGCCCGCCAGTCCATCGGCGCGCGCGGCGCCATCGCCGTCGAGGCCGAACGGCTCGCGGAGGAGGAGGGCGCACCGCTGCTCACCATGCAGCGCGTCACCTTCGACGACACCGGGCGCGCGGTCGAGTTCGGCACCCACACCTACCGGCCCACCCGCTACTCCTTCGAGTTCCAACTGCTCGTGAGGCCCTGAAGGCGGCCCCGGGATCCGCTCGAGTGTCGCCGCATTGGTTCCAATGTCCGGACAATGCGACCGACGTACGGCGGACCGCAATGCACCCGCACCCGGCAAAGCACAGGAACCGCCCCTTTGCTCCCCCGCACAGCACCCTTACTCACGGTGAGGCACAATCGGGCCTGATGAGCACCTACGGCAATTTCACGGCCCCGATCGGCTCCCGGCGTGCCCCCGTCCTCCGCACGGTCGGTACCAGGGAACGCCGCTCACACCTGACCGCACCCCGCGTGCCGACGGTCGGGATCGACATCGGCGGCACCAAGGTGATGGCGGGTGTCGTCGATGCCGACGGCAACATCCTGGAGAAGCTCCGCGCGGAGACCCCGGACAAGTCCAAGAGTCCCAAGGTCGTCGAGGACACCATCTGCGAACTGGTCCTGGACCTGTCCGACCGCCACGACGTGCACGCCGTCGGCATCGGCGCGGCCGGCTGGGTCGACGCCGACCGCAACCGCATCCTGTTCGCCCCGCACCTGTCCTGGCGCAACGAGCCGCTGCGCGACCGCCTCGCGGGCAGGCTCGCCGTGCCCGTCCTGGTCGACAACGACGCCAACTCCGCCGCCTGGGCCGAGTGGCGCTTCGGCGCGGGCCGCGACGAGGACCACCTGGTCATGATCACGCTCGGCACCGGCATCGGCGGCGCGATCCTCGAGGACGGCCAGGTCAAGCGCGGAAAGTTCGGTGTCGCGGGCGAGTTCGGCCATATGCAGGTCGTGCCCGGCGGCCACCGCTGCCCGTGCGGCAACCGCGGCTGCTGGGAGCAGTACAGCTCCGGCAACGCGCTGGTCAGGGAGGCCAAGGAGCTGGCCGCGGCCGACTCCCCGGTGGCCTACGGGATCATCGAGCACGTCAAGGGGCAGATCGGCGACATCACCGGCCCGATGATCACCGAGCTGGCCCGTCAGGGCGACGCCATGTGCATCGAGCTGCTCCAGGACATCGGCCAGTGGCTCGGCGTCGGCATCGCCAACCTCGCGGCCGCCCTCGACCCGTCCTGCTTCGTGATCGGCGGCGGTGTCTCGGCCGCCGACGAGCTGCTGATCGGCCCCGCGCGGGACGCCTTCAAGCGCCAGCTCACCGGCCGCGGCTACCGCCCCGAGGCGCGTATCGTCCGCGCCCAGCTCGGCCCCGAGGCCGGCATGGTCGGCGCCGCCGACCTCGCCCGCCTGGTGGCCCGCCGCTTCCGGCGCGCCAACCGGCGCCGGGTCGAGCGCTACGAGCGCTACGCCAAGTACACGGAGTCCCGCCGTACGACCCAGGGGCAGGCGTGAACCCGTCCGTGACCCCTTCGGTGCCCCGTCAGGGCGACTCCCCGGAGGAGCCGCGGCGGCCGGCCGAGGACCGCCGCCACCGCAACCGCCGCCGGGCGCTCACCCTGCTCATCATCGTGCTGCTCATCGGCGTCCCGGCCGGCTACCTGGTGATCTCCGCGAACCAGAGCCGCAACAGCGGCAAGGACAAGGAGGCCAAGTACTCGGCGACCGGCCTCGCCGCCGGCTGGCCGTCCAAGGTCCAGCGCCGCCTCTACCAGGTGCCGATCCCGCACCCCGCGGACCGGATCGCGTACTACGAGACCAACAACTGGAAGACCAGCCGCCTCTACGTCCAGTTCCGCACCAGCAACGCGGGCCTCGACACCTTCCTCGCCGGCGTCGGCGTCAACCGCGACGACCTCAAGGGGGGCGAGATCACCATCGGCACCCGCGACCAGAAGATCACCGGCTGGCGGTTCACCGGCCCCGGCCCCTGGTCGGGCCTCGTCCACAAGCAGAAGAACCCGGCGCCCACCCAGGACATCGTGGTGAACACCGCGGACCCGGCCAACCCGATGGTGTACGTCGTCTCCCGCACCGTTCCGTAGAGCGACGGGCCCCTCCCGTCCGGCGGCCCGTCGCCGGAGCCGATTGTCAGACCCCGCCCGTAGAGTCGAAGACGTCTGATCCGACACGCGGGACGGGAGGTGGCAGGACGTATGAGTGACACGGTCGCGACGGCCGGGCGAGCGACGGACCCGGTCTCCGTGCGGCTCGCCGCCGTCTTCCTGCCCGCACCCCTCCCTCGCGAGGGCCGGATGGCCTTCTGGGACCCCGAGGACGGGCCGCTGCCCGACGGACACACGGATCTCACCGTCGTACGACCACACGGCGCCGGAGTGCGACGCAGGACCGCCCCCGCGCTGGAACTGCCCCTGGCCGAGGCCCTGCCCCTCCTCGTGCGCGCCCGGCGCGACCCCGCCGCCCACCCCGCCACCGCCTGCTGGGGCGCGGCCGCCCTGCACGCGCTGCGGCTCACCGCCCGCGGCCGGCTGCTGCCCGGCCTCACCGCCACCGGCCACGACGCCTGGCGGGCCGGCCCCCTGGACCCGGACGACATCGCGCACCTGCGCGCGATCGCCGCCGCCCTGCCCCACGAGGGCCACGCGGTCCCGCTGCCCGGCCCCGGCCCGCTCCGGCTGCCCGCACCGGAAGCGCTGATGCGCTCCTTCCTGGACGCCGTCGCCGACACCCTCCCGCGCACCCCGGCCGCACCCCTCGCCTCCGGCAAGCCCTTCGCGGACCGCCGCCCGCAGCGCCTGCCCGGCGCGCAGGACTGGGCCGCCGAGGTCGCCGCCGGCATGGACGCGGGCGTGCGGATCTCGCTCCGCCTCGACCTGTCGGCGTACGACCTCTTCGACGAGGGCGGCCGGGCGCGCAGCGCCGGCGCCGCGATCGTCCAGGTGCACAGCCTCGCCGACCCCACCCTCGTGGCCGACGCGGCGGCTCTGTGGTCGGGCGAGGCGGACACGGTGTTCGGCCCCCGCGCCCGTGTGGACGCCGCCCTCGCGGTGCGGCGCGCCGCCCGGGTCTGGGCGCCTCTGGACCGGCTCGCCGAGCAGGACGTGCCCGACGTACTGGCCTTGTCGGAGGAGGAGTTGGGCGACCTGCTCGGCGTCGCCGCGACCCGGCTCGCGGCGGCCGGGGTCGCCGTGCACTGGCCCCGTGACCTGGCCCAGGACCTGAGCGCGGCCGCGGTGGTGCGGTCCGCGCCGGGTTCGGCAACCGACGGCACCGGCTTCTTCGAGAGCGAGGAACTCCTCCAGTTCCGCTGGCAGTTGGCGCTCGGCGGCGACCCGCTCAGCGAGGCCGAGATGGACGCGCTCGCCGAGGCCCACCGGCCCGTGGTCCGGCTGCGCGACCAGTGGGTGCTGGTCGACCCGGCGCTCGTCCGCAAGGCCCGCAAGCGCGAACTGGGCCTGCTCGACCCGGTCGACGCGCTGTCCGTCGCGCTCACCGGCAGCGCGGAGGTCGACGGCGAGACGGTGGAAGCCGTGCCGGTCGGCGCGCTGGCCGTGCTGCGGGACCGGCTGACGGCCGGGGTGCGGCCCGCCGAACCGCCGCCGGGTCTGCACGCCACCCTCCGCGACTACCAACTGCGGGGCCTGGCCTGGCTGGACCTCATGACCTCCCTCGGCCTCGGCGGCTGCCTCGCCGACGACATGGGCCTCGGCAAGACGATCACGGTGATCGCCCTGCACCTGAAGCGCGCCCGCCGCGAGCCGACCCTGGTGATCTGTCCGGCCTCGCTGCTCGGCAACTGGCAGCGGGAGATCACCCGGTTCGCGCCCGGCGTCCCCGTCCGCCGCTTCCACGGCCCCGACCGCACCCTGGAGGACCTCGACGGCGGCTTCGTGCTCACGACGTACGGCACCATGCGATCTGCGGCACCGCGGCTGGCCGAGCAGCGCTGGGGCATGGTCGTCGCGGACGAGGCGCAACATGTGAAGAACCCGTACTCGGCGACGGCGAAGGCGCTGCGCACCATCCCGACACCCGCGCGCGTGGCGCTGTCCGGCACCCCGGTGGAGAACAACCTCTCCGAACTGTGGGCCCTGCTCGACTGGACGACCCCCGGACTGCTCGGCCCCCTGAAGTCCTTCCGCGCCCGCCACGCACGCGCCGTCGAGAACGGCGAGGACGAGGAGGCCGTGCGGCGGCTGGCCCGGCTGGTCCGCCCCTTCCTGCTGCGCCGCAAGAAGTCCGACCCCGGCATCGTCCCCGAACTGCCGCCCAAGACGGAGACGGACCACCCGGTCCCGCTCACCCGCGAACAGGCCTCCCTCTACGAGGCGGTGGTCCGCGAGTCGCTGCTCGCCATCGAGACGGCGCAGGGCATCGCGCGCCGGGGCCTGGTGCTGAAGCTCCTGGGCGCGCTGAAGCAGATCTGCGACCACCCCGCGCTGTATCTGAAGGAGGAAGCCGGAGCCGCCGACCGGCTCGCCGTCCGCTCCGGCAAACTGGCCCTGCTGGACGAGCTGTTGGACACCTTGCTGGCCGAGGACGGCTCGGCACTGGTCTTCACGCAGTACGTCGGCATGGCCCGTCTCATCACCGCCCACCTGACCGACCGCGCGGTCCCGGTGGAGCTGCTGCACGGCGGCACGCCGGTGCCGGAGCGCGAGCACATGGTGGACCGCTTCCAGAGCGGTGCGACGCCCGTCCTGGTCCTGTCACTGAAGGCGGCGGGCACGGGCCTCAACCTCACCCGCGCGGGCCACGTCGTCCACTTCGACCGCTGGTGGAATCCGGCCGTCGAGGAGCAGGCCACCGACCGCGCCTACCGCATCGGCCAGACCCAGCCGGTCCAGGTCCACCGCCTCATCACCGAGGGCACCGTCGAGGACCGCATCGCTGAGATGCTGGAGGCGAAGCGGGCACTGGCCGACGCGATCCTCGGCTCCGGCGAGGCCGCCCTGACCGAACTGACCGACCGCGAACTGTCCGACCTCGTCTCCCTGCGGAGGACGTCATGACGGGCCGGCCGGCGGACGAGGTACGCCGGGCACTGCGGGAGGCGCGGGAGCGCCGGGAGGCGGAGGGGACCGCGGAGGGCGGGACGGAGCCGAGGGAGCCCGCGGGCGACGGCTCTGCGCCGGGGACATCCGCCGGATCCGCCGCAGCCGTCGGCGAAGGGTCCGCGGCGCGGCAGCCGGAGCCCGGCGAGGCCCGGCCGGGGGACGCCGCCCGCGAGGCGCTGCGACGCGCGGCCGCCGATCGGCGGGGCGCCGGAGCCGAGGGACCGGCGCAGGAGGCCGGGACGGCTGAGGACGTGACGGACGCACCTGCCGGGCCGGACGCGTCGGCGAGCGGGTCCGGTGCGGAGACCGCCCGGCTCGGCGACACGGCGGATCCCGCCCCGGGAGCGGTGAACGGGGGAGGAGCCCCGCACGGAGGGCGCCCCGCGGACCGGGCGCGTGAGGCCTTGCGGGCCGCCCGCGCGGAAGAGCGGCGGCTGCGCACGGAGGTCACGGGCGGGGGCACCGATGGCGGGGCCCGGCCGCGCCGTACGACACCGCCCGCTCCCTTCGCCCGAGGCGGTGCAGCCGGCTCGACCGCCGCCGAACGGGCCCGTGCCGTGCGGGAGTCGCTGGCCGACGCCTTCCGTATGCCCGACGACGGGGCGGACCAGGGGAGTCCGGCCGAGTGGGACCCGGACGCCGTTCCCGCGGACGTCTCGCAGGACACGGGCCCCGACCCGTACGGCACCGGCACCGGCCCCGCCCCCCTCCATGCCCACGCCCACGCGGCATTCGGCACCGCCCTCTCGGACTCGCCCCCGTCCGCCGCACCCCGCCACCCCCGCTCCATGGGCGCCCCCGGCCGGGACGGTGAACTGCGCCGTACCTTCCCGGCGTTCACGGCCCGCGCCTCCGGTGAGGACGGTGGATTCGCCGAGACCTGGTGGGGCAACGCGTGGGTGGATGCCCTCGAGAGGGGTGCGCTGGACGCCAAGCGGCTGGCGCGGGGGCGTGGTTACGCGGAGCAGGGCAACGTGGACGCCATCACCGTGACGCCGGGGCTCGTCCTCGCGTACGTCCAGGGCAGCCGGCCTCGGCCGTACCGGGTGCAGGTGCGGCTGCGGACGCTGGACGATGCCGACTGGGACCGGTTCCTGGACGCCGCGGCGGAGCGGACCGGGCACATCGCCGCCCTGCTCGACAAGGAGATGCCCCACGCCCTCGCCGAAGGCGGTGTCCGGCTGCTCCCCGGGCCCGGCGACCTCGAACCGCAGTGCAGCTGCCCCGACCGCGGCCACCCCTGCAAGCACGCCGCCGCCCTCTGCTACCAGACCGCCCGCCTGCTCGACGCCGACCCCTTCGTCCTGCTCCTGCTGCGCGGCCGCGGCGAGCGCGAACTGCTCGACGCGCTGTCCCGGCTGAGCGCCGCCCGCGCGGCCCGCGCCGCCCAGGACAAGGGCCCGGCACCCCTGCCCGGCGTACGCGCCACCGAAGCCCTCGCACCTCGTCGGCTCCCGCCCCTGCCCGCCCCGCTGCCGGTGCCCCCGCACCCGGAGCAGCCCCCGGTCTACCCGGCGGCCCCGGGCGGCCCGGACCCCTTCGCACTGGACCAGTTGGCGACCGACGCCGCCGGTCGCGCCCACGCGCTGCTCGGCACCGGACGCGACCCGGTCGCCGAACTGACGCTGTGGCAGGACGCGGTACGGCTCGCCGCGGCCCGCCCCGGCTCCGGCCTCACCGCCGCCACCCGCTCCCTCTACGCCGCGCTCGCCGCCGCGGCCGGCCGCACCCCGGCCGACCTGGCGCGCGCGGTCGCCGCCTGGCGGCAGGGCGGGTTCGAGGGCCTCGCCGTCCTGGAGGAACCCTGGGACCCGCCGGCCGGCCGCTTCGACCGGGCCCGCCCGCTCCTGCTCGCCGCCGACCTCCCGGCCTTCCGCCCCTGGCGCAACCGCCTCACCCACCCCCGCGGCCATGTCCAACTCCGTCTGGGCCGCGACGGCCTGTGGTACGCCTACGAATCCGACCCGGGCGCCGACGACTGGTGGCCCCGCGGCACCCCCGACCTCGACCCGGTCGGCGCCCTGACCGGCCTGGGTGCCTCACCCGAGGGCTGACACGCTTCACACAACCACCACACACGGTTCGCACAGTGGCTGCGAGGGGTGGCGACTCGTGTGCCACTAAAATGCCGCGATGTCGCTCTGCGACACAGCAACTGACCGAAAGCGAACGGGGGGAGCGGCATGGCTACGGGGGGATGGGGTCCCGGCACGGGACAGCCCGGCGGCAACGGAACGGGCGGACAGGGCTGGGGCCCTCCGCCCGGAGCGCCGGCCAACAACCCCTACGTACCGCCACAGGCGCCGTACCCGCCGCACAACCCGTACCCGCCGCAGAACCCGTACCCCTATGTGCCCCCGGCCCCCGTGCCCGGTCGCGCGCCGCGCCGCCGCAGCCGCCTGTGGTTCCTCTCCGCGCCCTACCTCGTCACCGCCATCCTCCGCTCCGCGCACCGCGTCGCGGTCCGCCTCTTCGTGCAGGAGGGCGACGGCCGGATCGAGGACCGCACCGTGGACCGCGTCCAGGTGGCCCGCACGGTGCTCGGCGCCGTCGCCACGGTCGCCCTGTTCATGGCCTACGGCGCGGAGAGGGACGGCTGGGAGGACGCCGCGACCGGTGGCGTCGCCAACATGATCATCGCCCCGGTCCTGCTGATCGTCGGCGGCCCGCTGGTCATCCTCGCCTTCGTCTTCTACGCGCCCCAGCACCTGAGGCCCCATCTGCGCTCCAGGCTGCACGCCCCGTTGAAGGCGGTCGGCTGGTATCTGCTGACCGTGGGCGTCCTCGCGGGGACCCTCCTGGGAATCGGGCAGGCGTCCAAGAACGACCTGAGCGGGTGGCAGGGCTTTGTGGTGGGGCTCTCGGGGCTGGCCGTGCTGGCCTGGGGCATCCCCTTCTTCCTGCTGGCGTCGCTGTACTCCGCGCGCAGCGCGTTCAACACCGCCCACGTCCATCCGATGCTGCCGCCCGTGGTGACCGTGGCGCTGGTGTGGGTGCTCGCCGTCTTCAACGCGATCGACAGCGGCATGCCCCAGGGCCCGCCGGCCGTGCAGTACTGCTCGCTGCTGGGCGGCCCGCTGTCGGTGACGGCCGTCTCGCTGTGGGAGATGCGAAGGATGCGGACCCGGTTCGGGGTGACCGTCCGCGGCGCGGCCCCCGTCCCCGTCCTCCGGTGAAGGCCGTGTGGGCATTCGCCGGTGATGTCCGGGAGCCGGGTGTGAGGAGTGGGGGCCCAGGGACCGGGGATCAAGGAACGGCGGTTAGCGTGGAGCGGTGAGTGAGACGCAGACCCCCGCCCTCCAGTACCGCCTCGACGGCCCGGACGACGCCCCGGTCCTCATCCTGGGCCCCTCGCTCGGCACCACGTGGCACATGTGGGACCGGCAGGTTCCCGAGCTGGCCAAGCAGTGGCGGATCTTCCGGTTCGACCTGCCGGGGCACGGCGGCGCCCCCGCCTACCCGGCGGGCTCGGTCGGCGACCTCACCGCCCGGCTGCTCGCCACCCTCGACCGACTCGGCATCCAGCGCTTCGGCTACGCGGGCTGCGCGCTCGGCGGCGCGGTCGGCCTGGAGCTGGCCCTGCGCCACCCGGAGCGGGTCGCCTCGCTCGCGCTGATCGCCGCCTCGCCGAGATTCGGCACGCCGGACGAGTTCCGGCAGCGAGGCGTGATCGTGCGGACGAACGGCCTCGACCCCATCGCCCGTACCTCCCCCGACCGCTGGTTCACCGGCGGGTTCGCCGCCGCGCAGCCCGCGATCACCGACTGGGCCGTGCAGATGGTCCGCACCACCGACCCGGGCTGCTACATCGCCGCCTGCGAGGCCCTGGCGGCCTTCGACGTACGGGCCGACCTCGCCCACGTCGGCGTGCCCACCCTCGTCCTCGTCGGCTCCGACGACCAGGTCACCGGCCCGGCGGAGGCCCGTACGCTCGTCGCCGGCATCCCCGACGCACGGCTCGCCGTGGTGCCGGGCGCCTCCCACCTCGTACCGGTGGAGCAGCCCGCGGCCGTCACCGACCTCCTGGTCCGGCACTTCTCCACGGCCTGGCAGCCCGCCTACGACTCCGCCACCGGGCAGACGGCCATCCCGGCCGCCCCGGTCAAGCCGGTGCTGGCCGCCCCGCCGCAGATCTCCCCGATCGCCGAGATCGCCCCCGCCGTACCGGCGCCCTTCGTGGGCGGGGGACGGCCCGACCCGTACGACGCCGGGATCAAGGTGCGCCGCGAGGTGCTCGGCGACGCGCACGTCGACCGGGCGCTGGCGCAGGCCGACGAGTTCTCCGGCGACTTCCAGGAGTTCGTCACCCGCTACGCCTGGGGCGAGATCTGGGACCGCCCCGGCCTCGACCGCCGCTCCCGCAGCTGTGTCACGCTCACCGCCCTCGTCGCGGGCGGCCATCTGGAGGAGCTCGGCTTCCACGTCCGGGCAGCCCTGCGCAATGGGCTGACCCCGGTCGAGATCAGGGAGGTGCTGCTGCAGGCGGCGGTCTACTGCGGGGTGCCGGCGGCCAACAGCGCGTTCAAGGTGGCCCAGCAGGTCATCCGGGAGGAGACGACTCCCGAGGAGTGACTGCCCCAGCCGGGCAGCGGAACCACCAGGCTGAGCCGCCCCGGCGCCCCTTCCAGGAGGCAGGATGGAAGCCATGAAGCTCACGAAGATGTCGCACGCCTGTGTCCGCCTCGAGAAGGACGGACGCACGCTCGTCCTCGACCCCGGCGGGTTCAGTGAGGCGGACGCCGCGGTCGGCGCGGACGTGATCCTCGTCACGCACGAGCACCCCGACCACTTCGACGAGGAGCGGCTGCGCGCGGCCCTGGAGGCGAACCCGGCCGCCGAGATCTGGACCCTGAAGTCCGTCGCGGAGAAGATCTCCAGTGCCTTCCCGGGCCGGGTGCACACCGTCGGCCACGGCGACACCTTCACGGCGGCCGGCTTCGACGTCCAGGTCCACGGCGAGCTCCACGCCGTCATCCACCCGGACATCCCGCGCATCACCAACGTCGGCTACCTCGTCGACGGCGGCCGCGTGTTCCACCCCGGCGACGCCCTGACCGTCCCCGGCCACACCGTAGAGACGCTGATGCTCCCGGTCATGGCCCCCTGGAGCAAGATCTCCGAGGTGATCGACTACGTCCGCGAGGTCAAGCCGCAGCGGGCGTACGACATCCACGACGCCCTGCTCACCGACCTCGCCCGCCCCATCTACGACAACCAGATCGGTGCCCTCGGCGGCTCGGAGCATCTGCGGCTGGCGCCCGGGGAGAGCACGTCGCTGTGAGTGTCAGTGGCGCCCGGTAGGTTGTCCGGCATGCGCATCGCGACCTGGAACGTCAACTCGATCACCGCCCGCCTGCCGAGGCTCCTGGCCTGGCTGGAGAGCAGCGGCACCGACGTGCTCTGCCTCCAGGAGGCCAAGCTGGCCGAGGAGCAGTTCCCGTTCGACCAGCTGCGCGAGGCGGGCTACGAGGCGGCGGTCAACGCCACGGGCCGGTGGAACGGGGTGGCGGTGATCTCCCGTGTCGGCCTGGAGGACGTCGTCAAGGGCCTGCCCGGCGACCCCGGCTACGACGGTGCCCCCGAGCCCCGCGCCATCTCCGCGACCTGCGGCCCGGTCCGCGTCTGGTCGGTCTACGTGCCGAACGGCCGCGAGGTGGACCACCCGCACTACGCCTACAAGCTCCAGTGGTTCGAGGCCCTCAAGGCGGCCGTCGCGGGCGACGCGGCGGGCAGCCGCCCCTTCGCGGTCCTGGGCGACTACAACGTGGCGCCGACCGACGACGACGTCTTCGACGTGGCCGCCTTCGAGGGCCTCACCCACGTCACCCCGGCCGAGCGCGCCGCCCTCGCCTCCCTGCGCGAGGCGGGCCTGTCCGACGTGGTCCCGCGCCCCCTCAAGTACGACCACCCCTTCACGTACTGGGACTACCGCCAGCTCGGCTTCCCCAAGAACCGCGGCATGCGCATCGACCTCGTCTACGGCAACGAGCCGTTCGCGAAGGCCGTCAGCGACGCCTACGTGGACCGCGAGGAGCGCAAGGGCAAGGGCGCCTCGGACCATGCGCCGGTGGTCGTGGATCTCGACGTCTAGTCACCGCAGCAGACCGAGGTCCACGGACCCGGCGAGCGCCGCGAGACCCGTGTCTCCCGGGTGCAGATGGTCGCCGCTGTCGTACGAGGGCAGCATTCGTGCCGGGTGGTCCGGGTCGCGCACCACGCCGTCGAAGTCGAGGACGCCGTCGAACACACCGGCGTTCCGGATCCAGGCGTTCACCGCGACCCGCTCGCCGTCCACGGCGGCTGTGCAGCGTGCCTCGCCCTCGCAGGGCAGGATCGTCGCGGCCAGCATCCGCAGCCCGCGCGCCCGGCCCCGGTCGGCGATCGCTCGCAGGCCCGCGATCACCACGTCCGCCGTGGCGCCCCACCGCAGGTCGTTGACGCCCTGGAAGACGACGGCCGTACGGACCGACGTCTGCGCGAGGACATCCCGGTCGAACCGGTGCAGGGCGCTCACCCCGCCGGTGTCCGTGGAGACCCCGTCACCGGGATAGCGGTCGGTGACCACACGGTTCGCGGAGATCCCCTGGTTGAGCACCCCGTAGTGCGGGACCACGTCCTGCGCCAGCAGTCGTGTGGCCAGCACATCGGGCCAGCGCCGGTTGGCGTCGACCGTCGACTTGTCCCCGTCCGTGATCGAGTCGCCGAGCAGCACCACGGACCCCGGCCCGCCGCCCACGTCCACCCCGGCCAGCAGCGGCCAGCTCGTCAGGACGGTGGTGTACGCCGTCCCCGAGCCGTCGGCCGTGTGGTCGCCCGCCTCGCTGACGTACGACCGCTGCTGCGCGAGCCGGTGCACGGGCGCCGCCGTCACCGTCCCCGGCAGATGGAAGCTCACCAGCAGATTCGCGTCCGCGGGCACCTCGAAGCCGAGTGGATCGCTGAACACCTGCGCCCCCGCGGGCACCTCGGCACCCGCCGCACCCCGGAAGGCGACCGGCACCGGCACGTCCCGCGCCGCCGCACCGGCCTCCTGGACCGCCACCGTCGCGCTCCCGATCCGCACGGGGGCCGCCGCGAAGGTGTTGTCGAACCGCAGCCGCACCCGCGGCCCGCCCACCGAGGAGTGCACCACCAGCCGCAGCGTCCGCTCGCTCCACGGCCCCATGGCCGGATACCCGGCGGTCGCGGCCGCCCAACTCCCGCTCCAGCCCGCACTGGTGGCCCGCACCGACACCGCGAACACATGCAGGTGAGGCGAGTCGGGCAGCCGTACCGAGGCGACCGGGCGCCCGCGCGTGAGCGGGACGGTCACGACGTACAGCCGTGCCTTCTCGGCGAGTTGACCGCCGGGCGTGTTCACGTGCGGCAGCGCCACCGCCTTCGTGGCGAGCGGGCCGGTGCGCCAGTCGGGGGCGGTGAGCCGGTAGGAGGAGCTGCCGCCGTTCGCGTACGACACCCTGCCCGTACCCGTCACGTCGGTGCCGCCCGTGCCCGCCACCAGGAAGGCGAGCGCGTCGCCCCGGCCGCCGACGCGCACCGACTGCCCGGCGGCCCGTACGTTGTCCGGCGCCCCCGCCTCCCGGCGCGGCCAGGACAGCCGCGCCCCCTGCACGGTCGGCGTCCGGCCGGGTGTCCAGCCCGCCGCCGTGAGGTCCTGGGCCGACAGGGAGGCGCCCGACCCGTCGAAGTCGGCCGCGCCGGGCCGGGCGTCGTCGCTGACCGCCGTGTTGTCGAAGAGCAGCTCCAGCGGCAGCGGTTCGGCTCTCTCCGCTCGCCGCGGGGCACTCGCCTGCACCGGACCGGCCGGCACCAGGACCGCGCACAGGGCGAGGGCGAGCGCGGACATCCGTACACCTCGGCGCACCTGGTTCCCCCGTTCAGCACCGGTCAGGACGAGACGAAAGACGCTCCGTGAAGTTAAGGAGGCACCGGTGGCGCGTCAACGAGTCATGCGTGAACTCGGCGTGAAGTCGCCCCGAATCGACTGCCGGCGCGCGCCTGTGGTGCTGGGGCGTGTGGCAATGACACGCTGGGCATATGAAGATCCCTTTTCTGGGCAACCGGCGCAAGGAACCCGAGGTGCACGACGCCGAGGGCATCGCCGAGCTCCTCTCCGAATGTGAGCTGCTGCGCCACCAGGCGTACCGCAGCGGTGTCCAACTCGACGACACCGTCGCCTCGTTGGAGGCGCTCGACCAGTTGGTGCCGCGGTGGCGGGACGACGCGGAGGTCCTGGAGTGGCTCGGCAACGACGCCGGGCTGTATCTCGGGACGGTGATCGTACGGACCGTGGAGGGGGCGAGCTGGGGGATCCGCTCCGACGGGCAGCCGGTGATCCGGCTCGCCTCCGGCCGGGAGTTCGATGTCGTCGCCGACGGCCATGAGTGGGCGGCGAGTGGGGTGCCCGAACTCTCCCAGTTGTACGCCGAGGTGGCGGAGGCCTAGAGCAGGCGTATAAGCAAGGAGTAAATACGGCTAATGCCCGAAAAGTGCGTGTCGTGTATTAACTCCAGTCTTGTCTGGATAGTTTGCGGCAATCGCGACACAGCTGAGAGTGGGTAGGGCTGGGCATGGCCGTCGATCCGTTGATCGAGCTGCGTGACGTCAACAAGTACTACGGGGAACTGCATGTCCTCCGGGACATCAACCTCACTGTCGGCAAGGGGGAGGTGGTCGTGGTCATCGGCCCGTCAGGGTCGGGAAAGTCGACCCTGTGCAGGGCGATCAACCGGTTGGAGACCATTCATTCCGGTGAGATCCAGCTGGACGGACAGTCGCTGCCGGAGGAGGGCAAGGCCCTCGCGAAGCTCCGCGCCGAGGTGGGCATGGTCTTCCAGTCCTTCAACCTCTTCGCCCACAAGACGGTCCTCCAGAACATCTCGCTGGCTCAGACCAAAGTCCGCAAGCGCAGGAAGGACGAGGCCGACAAGCGGTCCCGTCAGCTTCTCGACCGGGTGGGACTCGCCTCCCAGGCGGACAAGTACCCGGCGCAGCTCTCCGGCGGCCAGCAGCAGCGCGTGGCCATCGCCCGCGCCCTCGCCATGGAGCCCAAGGCCCTGCTGTTCGACGAGCCGACCTCGGCCCTCGACCCGGAGATGATCAACGAGGTCCTGGAGGTCATGCGGCAACTCGCGAAGGACGGCATGACCATGGTCGTCGTCACCCACGAGATGGGCTTCGCCCGTTCGGCCGCCAACCGCGTCGTGTTCATGGCCGACGGCCGTATCGTCGAGGACCGCGCCCCCGAGGAGTTCTTCACCAACCCGAACAGCGAGCGAGCGAAGGACTTCCTCTCCAAGATCCTCACGCATTGACCCGGCGGGAGTGCGACCCATGTTCCGCACCACACGTGTGTGCAAGGACCCGATGGTCGGCCCCCATGCCGGCGACCTCCTCGCGTCGGACCTCTACTACGCTGTGCCGTTCATCCCCGTGGTGACGGTGATCCCGCCGGGGACGCCGCTGCCGGGTGGGGATCCCCCCACGGCCCCGAGACCGTAGGGGGGTGGCAGCTCACAGGGCCATACCCGACCGGCGCCGGCCGGAGATCACTGCTCGCGCAGCGGAATCGACACGTACGACGGGTCGTTCGACGGCGAGGAGAAGGTCAGCCGCGCGCCGGACGGGTTGTGCTCGATGTAGAGCGGGTCGACCGTGTCGACGACCAGGGCGAGACGGTGCCCTGCCGGGACGTCGTAGGCCGTGGAGTACAGCTCCAGGTCGACGCCGAACGGCTTGCCGGGCGTCTGCCCGTGGAAGGTGTACGGCGCGTTGCTGACCAGCTTGCCGAGGCCGAGCGGCCCCACGTCGTACAGATAGGCGACGAGGGTGCCGCTCTCCTTGGTGGGGGTGACCGTGGTGTGCAACTCGGCGGTGCCGCGCACCTGTTGGGCCGTCGCGTACTTCTCCGACTGCCATACGGCCGCCCAGGCGCGGGGGAGCAGGGGGATCGAGGCGACCGGGGGCAGCTTGGCGATCTGGTCGAGGATGCTGGACAGGAGGACGATCCCCCCGTTCGCGCCCGAGTCGACGTTGGTGTGGATCGTGGTGGTGCCGGACAGGGCGAGCTTCTTGCGGGTCGCGCCGACCGACTTCCAGTCCGGGTAGCCCTCGTAGCCGCCCGTGGAGCGGGACTTGAGCCGGACCGGCAGCTCCTTGTCGATGCCGTTGGCCTCGCCCTTGAGGTAGTGGTCGAACCAGCGCTCGGTGTCGGTCCACACGTCGTTGGGCAGCCCCAGCAGACCGGTGAGCTCGGGGATCGCGTGGTCGCCGGGGCGGAACTCCAGTCTCTTGGGACCGGTGAGCTTCTCGTAGAAGTCGGCGTACTGGTTGGGCGAAAAGACCGTGTCGCCCCAGGCGTTGGCCATCATGACCGCCGCGCCGTTCTTGTTCAGCTGATCCACATATGTAGCGGCCGAACGTTTCTTCCCCCAATTGACCATGTCCTGTTCCCTGGACAGGTCGGAGGCGTAGAGATTGTCGAAGATCTCCCGGAGTTCGGCGCTCTGGCGCCCGGTGACCAGGCTCGCGCCGTCGAGGAGGGCCGCGGCCTGGACGTGCTGGGTGCGCCCCGAGTAGATCGAGTCGATCAGGTCGGCCCAGCCGCTGAGGGCGGCGACCGCCTTGACGCGCTTGTCCTGTGCGGCGGTGAGCAGGCTGATGCCGGCTCCGTAGGAGACGCCCGCCATCCCGACGTTCCGGGCGTCGGCCGGGGTGTGGGCGAGGGCCCAGTCGATGACCTTGCGGGCGTCGGCTATGTCGGGCGGGCCCGCCACTTCTATCTCCCCGCCGGACTGCCAGAAGCCGCGCACGTTGTAACTGAGCACCACATAGCCGGAGTTCGCGAGTTTCTGGGCCTGTGCGACGTACTCGACCTGGGGCAGGCCCCAGCTCGTGGGCAGCACGAGCAGCGGATAGGTGCGGCTGCCGTCGGCGCCGGCCGGGGTGATGACGTTCGCCTTGAGGACGGTGCCGCCCTCGCCGGCGATGTCGACGAACCGGACGTCGTTCGTCGCGGCCTGTGCGGCGGGGGCCGTGCCGAGGACCCCACCGGCGATCAGGGTCGCGGAGACGGCGCCCACGGCGGTGGTGCGCAGGGCCTTGCGATGGTGTCCCACGGGTCACTCCTCACTCGTGTCAATGCAAAGTGACCCGACGGTAACCGCGGGTTCTTACCGTAGGTAACCCGTCGGTAAGTTACGCGGCAGTAACGATTGGTGTCATGTGAATGAATTCAGGAGGCGCGATGGGAGTTGCGGGGAGCCGTGGGCGCCGGCAGCGGTGCCTGTGCCGCCCGGGTCACGTCCGCGATCAGTTCGGCGACGTCCGGGCCATACGCCTGGGAGTTGACCACCTTCAGCAGCAGGACGAACGTGTTGTTGCCGTACTTGCGGGACAGCCGCTCGTGGTTGCGGGCCAGGTAGCGGGTCGCGGCCTGGTTGGTGATCGCGGTCTGGCCGCTGAACAGGAAGACGGGCCGGTTCAGGCCGGGCTGCCCCGCGGTGAGCCGGGCCAGCAGCACGTATTCGGACAGGCCCTTCTCCATGCGGTAGCGCTCGCTGCCGATCTGGAAGGCGAGCCGGTCCGGGCCCGGTTCCGGGTCGGTGTTCACCCGCACCCCGGGCAGCATGGCGTGCATATGGGCCGCCATGCGCCGGTTGGATCCCGGGCCGCCGACACAGAACTCCGTGCGTTCCCCGAACCCCTGCCGGGCCGTGTCCTGGGTGATCACCTCGGCGTGCGCGCCGCAGTCCTTGATGAGCGCGGAGAGCTCCAGGAGGGCGAAGACGTCGTAGCGGTGCACGGCGAGGTCCGTGCTGCCGGCGTCGCGGTTGACGACGAGGACGGACTCGGAGTTGTCCGGCAGCCCGAAGAAGGCCTGCTTCTTACGGAGCTTGCGCTTCCACAGATAGGTGCGGGCCACCCAGCCGAGGGCGGCGCTGATGCCGGCCGCGACCACGCCCAGGACGATGTTGCGCACGTCGTCATTCATGGGCGCGCATGGTAGCGGGCCGACATGGCTGGTACGTACCCGTGTTCGAAGTGTGGCGTTCTCGTGGCAGGTGCCCTGAATGGGGCTGTCGGGCCCCTGGTGTTGTGGTTACGCTGCGCGGACGGTCCCGGCCTGGAGGTACGCATGCGTCGCCCTGTCGCGCGGAAGCTTCTCGTCCTGGCGGTTTCGGCCGCCGTGGTGTCGGTCGGGGCGACAGCTCCGCCAGGGAGCTCCCCGGCCTCTCCGGCACCGCAGAAGGTGCCCGTCGCCGTCGGCTACGGCGGTGCCGTCGCGAGCGTCGACCTCGACGCCTCCTCGGCCGGCATCGAGGTGCTCAGGAAGGGCGGCAACGCGGTCGACGCCGCCGTCGCCACGGCCGCCGCGCTCGGCGTCACCGAGCCCTACTCCTCCGGCATCGGAGGGGGCGGCTACTTCGTCTACTACGACGCCAAGTCCCGCAAGGTGCACACCATCGACGGCCGGGAGACGGCGCCGCTGACGGCCGGCTCCGACCTGTTCGTCAAGAACGGCAAGGCGATCGCCTTCGCGGACGCCGTCAGCAGCGGGCTGAGCGTCGGAACTCCGGGCACCCCCGCCACCTGGGCGACGGCGCTCGGCAAGTGGGGCAGCAAGAGACTCGGTACGGTCCTGAAGCCCGCCGAGCGGATCGCCCGCGACGGGTTCACCGTCGACGACACCTTCCGCACACAGACCGCCGCCAACGAGACCCGGTTCCGCTACTTCCCGGACACCACGAAGCTGTTCCTGCCCGGCGGACAGCTCCCGGTCGTCGGCTCCACCTTCAAGAACCCCGATCTCGCCCGCACCTACGAGGAGTTGGGCAGGAAGGGCGTCGACGCCCTCTACCGCGGCGCCCTCGGGGACGAGATCGTCGACACCGTGAATGACCCGCCCGTGGACCCGGCCTCCGGCTGGAACGCCCGCCCCGGCGAGCTGTCGGAGAAGGACCTCGCGGCCTACCGCGCGAAGCTCCAGGCGCCCACGAAGACCTCCTACCGCGGACTCGGCGTCTACTCCATCGCGCCCTCCTCCTCCGGCGGCACGACCGTCGGTGAAGCCCTCAACATCCTGGAGAACACCGACCTCTCGAAGGCGAGCGAGGTCCAGTACCTGCACCGGTACATCGAGGCCAGCCGCATCGCGTTCGCGGACCGGGGGCGCTGGGTGGGCGACCCGGCCTTCGAGGACGTACCGACGAAGGAACTGCTGTCGCAGAAGTACGCGGACTCCCGCGCGTGCCTCATCAAGGACGACGCGGTGCTGACGAGCCCGGTCGCGCCGGGAGACCCGCGCCGTCCGGCGGCCTGCGCCAGTGGGGGAACGGCGGCGCCGACGACGTACGAAGGCGAGAACACCACGCATCTGACGGTGGCCGACAAGTGGGGGAACGTCGTCTCCTACACGCTGACCATCGAACAGACCGGCGGCAGCGGGATCACCGTGCCGGGGCGTGGGTTCATTCTGAACAACGAGCTGACGGACTTCTCCTTCGTCCCGGCCAACCCGGCCGTCCACGACCCGAATCTGCCGGGTCCCGGCAAGCGGCCGCGCTCCTCGATCTCGCCGACGATCGTGCTCGACCGGCACGACAAGCCGGTCGTGGCGCTCGGTTCACCCGGCGGGGCGACCATCATCACCACCGTGCTGCAGACGCTGACGCGGTTCGTGGACCGGGGCGAACCGCTCGTCGACGCGATCGCCGCGCCGCGGGCGAGCCAGCGGAACGCCGCGCAGACGGAGCTGGAGCCCGCGCTCTTCAACGACACGAGTCCCGGCAGCCTCAGGTCCCGGCTGGAGGCCATCGGGCACTCGTTCAGGCTGAACCCCGAGATCGGTGCGGCGACCGGTGTGCAGCGGCTGCCCGACGGGAAGTGGCTCGCGGCGGCCGAGACGGTACGACGAGGCGGCGGCTCGGCGCAGGTGGTGCACCCGGCGCCGTAGTCACAGCTCAGGGGCGGGCGTCTCGTCCCGCGTACGGAACGCGAGATGCCCGCCCTCCACGTCCACCGTCACCCGGCTGCCCTCCTTCACACGGCTGTCCAGCAGCAGTCGGGACAGCTCGTTGTCCACCTCCCGCTGGATCGTGCGGCGCAGGGGACGGGCGCCGTACTCCGGCTGGTAGCCGCGCTGGGCGAGCCAGTCGACGGCCGTGTCCGTGAACTCGACCGTGATGCCCTGGGCCTGGAGCATGCGGCGGGTCCGGTCCAGGAGCAGGTTCGTGATCCGGCGGAGCTGCTCCTGCGTCAACTGCCGGAAGGCCACGATCTCGTCGATGCGGTTGAGGAACTCCGGGCGGAAGTGCTCGCGCAGCGGCCGCAGGATCTGTTCGCGCCGGGCCTCCTCGTCGGCCTCGGCGCCGCCCGGGCCGAAACCGATACCGGCGCCGCGGCGGGTGATGGCCTCGGAGCCGAGGTTGCTGGTCATCACCACGACCGTGTTGGTGAAGTCGACCGTGCGGCCCTGGGAGTCGGTGAGGCGGCCGTCGTCGAGGACCTGGAGGAGGATGTTGAAGACGTCCGGGTGCGCCTTCTCGACCTCGTCCAGCAGCAGGAGCGAGTACGGGTGCCGACGGACGGCCTCGGTGAGCTGCCCGGCTTCCTCGTGGCCCACGTATCCGGGCGGGGCGCCGATCAGACGGCTGACGGTGTGGCGTTCCTGGTACTCGCTCATGTCCAGGCGGACCATGCGCTCCTCGCTGCTGAACAGGGCCTCGGCGAGGGCGCGGGCCAGCTCGGTCTTGCCGACGCCGGTCGGGCCGAGGAAGAGGAAGCTGCCGATGGGGCGGTCGGGGCTGGCGAGCCCGGCGCGGGAGCGCATGACGGCCTCGGCGACCACGCTCACCGCCTCCTCCTGGCCGACCACGCGCTGGTGGAGGTGCTCCTCCAGGCCGAGCAGCCGTTCCTTCTCCTCCTGGGTGAGGCTGGCGACCGGGATGCCCGTCTGCCGCGACACCACCTCGGCGATCGCCTCCGCGGTCACCTCCAGGTGCTGTCCCTCGTCGGCCTCGTCGTGCCCGGTGGCCTCGCCGATACGCTGCTTCAACTGCGTGATGCGGTCGCGCAGTTGCATGGCCTGCTCGTACTTCTCGTCGGCGACCGCCTGGTCCTTGTCCCGGGCCAGCTGCTCGACCTCGCGCTCCAGGGCCCGGACGTCCGTGCCCTTGGTGCGGGCCCGCAGCCGTACCCGGGCGCCGGCCTGGTCGATGAGGTCGATGGCCTTGTCGGGCAGCCGGCGGTCGGTGAGATAGCGGTCGGACAGCTCCACGGCGGCCACCAGCGCCTCGTCGGCGTAGCGGACCTGGTGGTGGGCCTCGTAGCGGTCGCTCAGGCCGCGCAGGATCTCCAGGGCGTCCGCGACGGACGGTTCCGGCACCAGGATCGGCTGGAAGCGGCGGGCCAGTGCCGCGTCCTTCTCGATCCGGCGGAACTCCTCCAGGGTGGTCGCACCGACGATGTGCAGTTCGCCGCGGGCCAGGGCGGGCTTGAGGATGTTGCCGGCGTCCATCGAGGCGGCCTCACCGCCGCCGCCCGCGCCGACGACGGTGTGCAGTTCGTCGATGAAGACGATCAACTCGTCGGAGTGGGCGCGGATCTCGCCCACGATGTTGGTGAGCCGCTCCTCGAAGTCGCCCCGGTAGCGGGTGCCCGCGACCACCCCGGTCAGGTCCAGGGCGACCACGCGCCGCCCGGTCAGCACGTCCGGCACATCGCTTTCGGAGATCCGCTGGGCGAGCCCCTCCACGATGGCGGTCTTGCCGACCCCCGCGTCGCCGATCAGCACCGGGTTGTTCTTGCCGCGCCGGGAGAGCACCTCGATGGTCTGCTCGATCTCCTCGTCGCGGCCGATCACCGGGTCGATCCGGCCCTGCCGGGCCAGCTCGGTGAGGTCACGGCTGTACTTGTCGAGGGTCGGGGTGCCGGTGGCGCGGGGCGCTTCGGTGCGCGGCTGTCCGGCGTCCGGTGCCGTCTCGGGCGGCAGGGGCGAGGGCGCGAAGTGGGCGGAGTTGAGGATGTGCCCGGCCGCGGAGTCGGGGTTGGCGGCCAGCGCGCTGAGGACGTGCTCGGGGCCGATGTAGCCGGTGCCGCGGGCCCGGGCCAGGTCGTGCGCGTCCAGCAGGGCGCGCTTGGCGGCCGGGGTCAGGGAGAGCGAGGTCGGCGGCGGGACCTCGCCGGGCGGGTGCTGCACCGGGCCGGACCGTTCGTCGATCTCCTCGGCGAGTTCGTCGGGGTCCGCGCCGGCCCGGCTGAGCAGGCTCCGGGTCGGCTCGGCGGACAGTGCCGCCCGCAGCAGATGCTGGGTGTCCAGATCCCGGCTGCCGTGCTCGGCGGCGTACTGGGCGGCACCCCGGACCAGTTCACGGGCGGGCCGGCTCAGCAGCCGGCCGATGTTGATCTGCCGGGGTCCGGGCCGGGGTCCGCCGAAGAACCGGGCGAGGAACTCGCCGAAGGGGTCGTAGCCTTCCGATCCATTGAAGCCGCTGGTCATGGCCGTTCCCATCCGGCCTCCCCGCAGGGCCCGGGGACGCCTCGCCGATCGACGTGCCGGGGCCGGGTAACCCACGTGGCAGTCGGCTACACCTCTGACCCGTCCTCGCCCGGACGACCCACCTGTGCCGCGGGCCAGGTGTACTCCACCTCGCCCACCACGAGGTCCGGGGCCAGCCGCAGCGGGCGCTCGGCCGTGCGCAGGCCGCCTTGGCCCTCGTAGAACACGATCGCACGATCGTTGCCCCGCAGCACCTCCAGGAAGACGTCCCGGCCCGGGTGCGCGGCGGCCGCCCAGGCGAAGCCGCGGCGCAGCAGGCTCCGGCCGAGACCGGTGCCGACGCGGTCCGGGCGGACATGCAGGTTGTTGACGTGGACACGACCGTCCGCCGCGGTGCGCAGGTAGATGAAACCGTGCAGCTCACCGTCCTCGTACGCGACGAGAAGCAGCCGGCCGGGGCCGAGCGAGGCCGTCCTGGCCCGCCATTGCTCGCGGTGCTCCTCGGCCACCGGGCCGTGCAGATAGGAGGCGGGCAGGAGCGCGGCGTACGCACTGCGCCAGCTGGCCGTGTGCAGCGCGGCGATACGGTCGGCGTCGGCGGCGGTCCCCGGTGCGATCGGCATGGGGCAGGGTAACTCCCGTCCGCGGCAGCCCCGTACGCCCGTCGACCACCCCCGGCCCGGCCTGGCTGGGGGAGGGATTGGCAGATGACCTGCGGTTCCGGTTCTGCGGTGGGACGGATCTGCCAGTCCCTCGCCTCTGGGGACGCCGGGCGTCAGTCCGCGCGTGCCGTCAGGATCCTCGGGCCCGTTTCCGTGATCGCCACCGTGTGTTCGGCGTGTGCCGCGCGTGAGCCGTCGTTGGTGCGCAGGGTCCAGCCGTCCGCGTCCGCGTGGTAGCCGTCCGTGCCGCCGCCGATCAGCATCGGCTCGATCGCCAGGACCATGCCGTGGCGCAGCTTCATGCCGCGGCCGGGGCGCCCTTCGTTGGGCACCCCCGGGTCCTCGTGCATCCGGCGGCCGATGCCGTGTCCGCCGAAGCCGTCCGGGATGCCGTACCCGCCCTCGCGGCACACCGTGCCGATCGCGTGCGCGATGTCGCCGATGCGGTTGCCGACGACGGCGGCCGCGATACCGGCGGCGAGGGCCCGCTCCGCCGTCTCGATCAGGCGCACGTCGGCCGGGCGCGGTGTGCCGACCGTGAAACTGAGCGCCGAGTCGCCGACCCAGCCGCCCAGTTCGGCGCCGAAGTCCATCGAGACCAGGTCGCCGTCACGCAGCTTGTAGCGGGTCGGGATGCCGTGCACGATCGCGTCGTTCACGGAGGCGCAGAGGACGGCCGGGAAGGCGGTCGGCGCGAAGGAGGGCCGGTAGCCGAGGAAGGGCGAGGACGCGCCCGCCTCCCGCAGCACGTCGTGCGCCACCTCGTCCAGCTCCAGCAGGGAGACGCCCACGTCGGAGGCCTTGCGTACGGCCGTGAGGGCACGCCCCACGACCTGACCGGCCTCGTGCATGGCGTCGATCGATGTGTCCGTCTTCAGCTCCACCATGCCAATTACTATACCGGTATTAGAATGGTGTCATGGTACGCACCCCACTGACCCAGGCAGAGCGTGAACGCGGCGAGCGGCTCGGCCGGTTTCTGCGCGAGGCCCGCGGCGGCCGCAGCATGGCCGATGTCGCGGCACGTGCGGGCATCTCCGCGGAGACCCTCCGGAAGATCGAGACCGGCCGGGCGCCGACGCCCGCGTTCTTCACGGTCGCCGCCCTGGCCGGAGTGCTGGGGCTGTCCATGGACGACCTCGTGGTGCGGAGTGTGCTGGTGGCCGCCTGACGGGGGGGGCGGGGCGCACAGCGTCGGACCGCCCGGCCGGGGATCTTTGCGCCCGGTTCGCAAAGCTGCTGTAGCCGCGCCGTAACACAACTGGTGTTTTCTACGGACCGGAGTACTCCGGTCTGGCGGGAGTTGTGCGATGGCAGTGGATCAACTCCCGGGTCGGGTGCGCGAGTTCGCGAACTACCTGAACGGTCTGCTGGCGCGCCTGGACCAGGGCGGCGGCTGGTGCGCGGTGTTCTGGCAGCGCGACCCCGACGGCATGCGGGCCTGTCTCGAGGGGCGTGAAGTGCCGCCCTGGGACGTGGTGGAGGCACTGCTGCAGGACCTGGCCACCGAGTACGGTCCGGGCGCCGCCACCGCCGAGGCCGAACACGCCAGGGCCCTGCATGCCGCGGCGCTGTCCGCGTTCGACGCCCGGCCAGGCGGCCGGGACGCCCTCGGTGACCGGCTCGACGTCATGCTCCGCGAACAGCGGTACGCCGCGGAACGCCAGGCACAGTTGGGTCATGCGCTGGCCGCCGCCACCTCCCGGGAACAGGCCGACGCCCTCCGCCTCGACCTCGCCTGGGCCCGCGACGACCACGAACGGGCGACCGTCCGGTGCGCGGAACTCCGGTCCCGGATACAGCAATTGGACCACCGATCGGCGGAGGGCCGGGCCCGGGCGATCCACCGCGGCCGCATCGGCGGTGTGTTCCGCATCGAGAACGAGTACGGCCCGGACGACGCGGACCGGCAGGGCGGCCGGGCCCCGGACATGCCGCAACAGCGCGACGCGGGTACGGCCGCGGAGGCGGCGGTCCGGCACGAGGACGCGGGGTGGGGGGACGGGTGGGGCGGGCAGGATGCCGGTTCCGCGGCCGGCGCTCACGACGCTCCGGAAGCCGCCGGGGGACCCGGGTGGGCCAGGACGCCGGTCACGGACACCGTCGACGCGCCGCCCGCCGCCGAACCCACTCCCAAGCAGCGCAGACGCCGCCGCGGCGGCGCCCGCTTCGCCGGGATCGCCGAGGAGGAGACCGCCCCCGTCGCCGTACCGCCCGCCGCCGAGCCCGCCCCGCCCCCGCCCGCGGCCCGCACCCGCCGTACTCCGCGAGGTGCCCGGTTCGCCGGGGCCGCGGACGAGCCCGAGGTGCGGCCGGAGCCGCAGACCGAGCCGGTGGACGCGGGGTCCGGGCGGGAGGTCGTCCAGATGGTCGAGACGCTGGTGCGGCTGCGTGCGGAGGGACGCAGCGGTGAGGCGCACGCGCTGCTCGTCGAGGCCGCCCACTGGCCCGCCGCCCGCTTCCCGCGGCTCGCCGGCGAACTCCAGCGCGCCGGGCTCGGGCACGACTGGGCGAGCCTGCTCTGGGAGGCCGCCTCGCTGCCCGCCGACCGGCTGGTCGCCGCGGCGGACGCGCTGGTCGAGGCCGGGCGCGGCGGCGACGGGGAGCAGATCCTGCGCCAGGGCGTGGCCCGGCCCGCCGAGGAGATCGGCGCCGCCGTACTGGGCCTGACCGCCGAGGGCCGCCGCCGCGAGGTGCGGGCGCTGCTCGACGCCTACGTCCGCGTCCGTACCCCCGAGGAAGCGGCCCGCAGTGCCGCACCCGGCCCGGCGACCCTCGTACCCCTGCTGCTGGAGGCCGCCCGGGGTGTCTCGGAGGAGCGCCACTGGGACCTCGTCCACGCCCTGAGGGTCGCGGGCTTCACCGCCTGACCGGGCGGGGCCGATCACCCACGAGAGTGTGAAACGTGATCGACTCAGCGGGTTAACGGCGATGGTCTTGGCAAGGCTGCCGGGGAGGCTTACTTTCGACCCTCTACGGCCTGTGTCTACGGGCGTAGAGGCTCTGAGGTCCCGTCGAAGGAGCAGCTCATGGCCAACGTCGTACGTGCCGCCCTGGTCCAGGCCACCTGGACCGGCGACACCGAGTCCATGGTGGCGAAACACGAGGAGTACGCCCGGGAGGCGGCCCGGCAGGGTGCGAAGATCATCGGGTTCCAGGAGGTCTTCAACGCCCCCTACTTCTGTCAGGTCCAGGAACCCGAGCACTACCGCTGGGCCGAGCCGGTGCCCGACGGACCGACCGTCGTTCGTATGCAGGAGCTCGCCCGCGAGACCGGCATGGTGATCGTCGTACCGGTCTTCGAGGTCGAGCAGTCCGGCTTCTACTACAACACCGCGGCCGTGATCGACGCGGACGGCACCTTCCTCGGCAAGTACCGCAAACACCACATCCCCCAGGTCAAGGGCTTCTGGGAGAAGTACTACTTCAAGCCGGGCAACGTCGGCTGGCCCGTCTTCGACACCGCCGTGGGCAAGGTCGGCGTCTACATCTGCTACGACCGGCACTTCCCGGAGGGCTGGCGGCAACTCGGCCTCAACGGCGCCCAGCTCGTCTACAACCCGTCGGCCACCCACCGCGGGCTCTCCTCCCACCTCTGGCGCCTGGAACAGCCCGCCGCGGCCGTCGCCAACGAGTACTACATCGCCGCGATCAACCGCGTCGGCGTCGAGGAGTACGGCGACAACGACTTCTACGGCACGTCGTACTTCGTGGACCCGCGCGGCCAGTTCGTGGGGGACACCGCCAGCGACAAGGGGGAGGAACTCCTCGTCCGCGACCTGGACTTCGACCTCATCGAAGAGGTACGGCAGCAGTGGGCCTTCTACCGGGACCGACGGCCCGACGCCTACGAGGGGCTGGTGCAGCCGTGACCGACAAGGACCTGCTGGGCCGCCACCGGTCCGTCCTGCCCGACTGGCTCGCCCTCTACTACCGGGACCCGCTGGAGATCACCCACGGCGAGGGCCGCCACGTCTGGGACGCCGCGGGCAACAAGTACCTCGACTTCTTCGGCGGCATCCTGACCACGATGACCGCCCACGCACTGCCCGAGGTCACCAAGGCGGTGAGCGAACAGGCCGGGAGGATCATCCACTCGTCCACGCTCTACCTCAACCGGCCCATGGTGGAACTGGCCGAGAGGATCAGCCAGCTGTCCGGCATCCCGGACGCCCGGGTCTTCTTCACCACCTCCGGCACCGAGGCCAACGACACCGCCCTGATGCTCGCCACCACCTACCGGCGCAGCAACACGATCCTGGCGATGCGCAACAGCTACCACGGCCGTTCCTTCAGCGCGGTCGGCATCACCGGCAACCGCGGCTGGTCCCCGACCTCGCTCTCCCCGCTCCAGACGCTGTACGTCCACGGAGGCGTACGCACCCGCGGCCCCTACGCCTCCCTCGGCGACGACGAGTTCATCGCGGCCTGCGTCGACGACCTGACCGACCTGCTCGGCCACACCCGCCCGCCCGCCGCCCTGATCGCCGAGCCCATCCAGGGCGTCGGCGGCTTCACCTCACCGCCGGACGGCCTGTACGCCGCCTTCCGCGAGGTGCTCGCCGAGCGCGGCATCCTGTGGATCGCCGACGAGGTGCAGACCGGCTGGGGCCGCACCGGCGACCACTTCTGGGGCTGGCAGGCACACGCCTCCTCGGGGCCGCCCGACATCCTCACCTTCGCCAAGGGCATCGGCAACGGCATGTCCATCGGCGGGGTCGTGGCCCGCGCCGAGATCATGAACTGCCTGGACGCCAACAGCATCTCCACCTTCGGCGGCACCCAGGTCACCATGGCGGCCGGCCTCGCCAACCTGTCGTACCTCCTGGAACACGACCTCCAGGGCAACGCCCGCCGGGTCGGCGGGCTGCTCATCGAGCGGCTGCGGGCCGTCACCGCGCAGATTCCCGGCGTACGGGAAGTGCGCGGGCGCGGGCTGATGATCGGCATCGAGCTCGTCAGACCCGGGACCGACCAGGCCGACCCGGACGCCGCGTCCGCGGTCCTGGAGGCGGCCCGCGAGGGCGGGCTGCTGCTCGGCAAGGGCGGCGGCCACAACACCAGCGCCCTGCGGGTCGCCCCGCCCCTGTCCCTCACCGTCGCGGAGGCCGAGGAAGGCGCCGCGATCCTCGAGAACGCTCTGAGGAGCATCCAGTAGCAATACCGACAGCAGGACAGAGCAAGGGAACGCCCGCCATGACCACCGCCTTGGACCACCTGGAACCGGCCCTGTCCGTACGCCAGGTCCTCACCCTGGAACGGGTGCTCGCCGGGGAACCCGAGGTGGTGGCCGGCGCGGCCCAGCTCGACCGGGCCGTGCGCTGGGTGCATGTCGCCGAGGCACCCGACGTCGGCGTCATGCTCACCGGCGGGGAGATGGTCCTCACCACCGGCGTGCTGCTCGCCGGTGACGAGGGCGCCCAGGCCGAGTACATCCAGTCCCTGCACCGCGCGGAGGCCGCCGCGGTCGTCCTGGGCCTCGGGCGGGCGTTCCCGGCCCCGCCGGACGTGATGCGGCGGGCCGCCGAGCGGTGCGGGCTGCCCATGGTCGTCCTGCACCGGCCCTTCCCCTTCGCCGAGCTGACGGAGGAGGTGCAGTCCCGGCTGGTACGGCGGAAGTTCGCCGCCGTCAGCCTCTCCGAGGCCGTCCGCACCAGCCTCACCGGGCTCATCACCGCCGGCGCCCCGCTGCAACGGCTCCTCGACGACGTCGCCCAGCACAGCGCCTGTCCGGTCGTCGTCACCAACCTCGCCCACCGCGTCCTCGCCACGGCGGGGGAGCGGCCGGCCGTGGACGACGTGCTGCGGGACTGGGAGCGCATCGCCCGCCAGGCCGGCGGCAGCGAGGGCGACGGCTGGATCCGGGCCGAGCTGGGCGGACGCGGAGAGCGGTGGGGCCAGATCCTGCTGTGCGGGTACCGCGGGGACACCGCCACCGGACGGCTGCTCGCCGACCGGGCCGCCGAGGCCCTGGTCCTGCACCGCATGCTCGCCGGGAACTCCGCCCACACCTGGGAGGAGCAGTCCGCTCAGAGCCTGCTGACCGACCTGGTCAGCGGGGTCGTACCGGCGAGACAGCTGCTGCCGCGGGCGCGGGCGGCCGGACTGCCCGTCAACCGGCGGACCTTCGTGCCCCTGGTCGTCAGGGACGGTGATCCGGCCGAACTCGACCGCGTACTACGGCTGTTGGGGCTGCCCGGCATCGTCGCCGAGCTCGCCGACGGGGCGACCGCCGTACTGCTGAGCCTGGCCCGGGACCAGGACGCCGCGGTCCTGACGGCGAACTTCGCGGCCCGGCTGACGGAGACGGTGGTGGCGGCGGCCGACCCCCGCACGGACTGGGACGACGTACCCGCCGGAATGCGGGAGGCCCGGCATGTCGCGGACGCCGTCGCCTCCGGAGTGCTCGACCTCCCGGCCGTCGTGCGCCTCAAGGACGTTCATCTGCGCGGTCTGATACGGCTGTTGCGCGACGACCCGCAGGTGCAGTCCTTCGCGGAGCGGGAACTGGACGGACTGCTGCGCGGGGCGGGTGAGGGCCTGCTCGCCGTCCTGCGGACGTATCTGGCCACCGGCCGCAACAAGTCCCGCACCGCCCAGCTCCACCACGTCTCGCGCCCCGCGCTGTACCGGCGCCTCGAAGCGATACAGACCCGGCTCGGGGTGGACCTCGACGACTTCGAACAGGCCGCCTCGGTGCACATCGCGCTCCTGGCGCACGACGCGCAACAGGGCTGAAACATGCCACGACCTGGGAAAACGGCGGTGAAACATGGGCCCACGACAAGGTGACACCGTGGCACGCCGAGCGCCCGCAGACGTGACACCGTGCAACTCAAAGCCTGCTTTCGGACTTTCTAGCCTTCTCGCACACCTAGCGACCGGAGGTCCCGATGAGCAGAGTGATTCGTGCCGCCCTTTTCCAGACCGCGTGGACGGGCGACAAGGAGTCGATGATCCAGGTACACGAGCAGGCGGCCCGCGACGCGGCCGCGCAGGGTGCTCAGGTCCTGTGCTTCCAGGAGCTGTTCTACGGGCCGTACTTCTGCCAGGTCCAGGACAAGGCGTTCTACGAGTACGCCGAGCAGATCCCGGACGGGCCGATCGTCAAGCGATTCCAGGCGCTGGCCAAGGAGTTGGGCATCGTCCTCGTCCTGCCGATGTACGAGGAGGAGCAGCCCGGCGTCCTCTACAACACCGCCGCCGTGATCGACGCGGACGGCTCGTACCTCGGCAAGTACCGCAAGCACCACATCCCGCAGGTGCCGGGCTTCTGGGAGAAGTTCTACTTCCGCCCGGGCAACAGCGGCTGGCCGATCTTCGACACCAAGGTCGGCAAGATCGGCGTCTACATCTGCTACGACCGCCACTTCCCGGAGGGCTGGCGGGCGTTGGGCCTCGCGGGCGCCGAGATCGTCTTCAACCCCTCGGCGACCTCACGCGGCCTGTCCGCCTATCTGTGGCAGCTGGAGCAGCCGGCCGCGGCCGTCGCCAACGAGTACTTCGTCGGCGCGATCAACCGGGTCGGTGTCGAGGAGCTCGGCGACAACGACTTCTACGGGACGACCTACTTCGTCGACCCGGAGGCGCAGTTCGTGGGCGAGGTGGCCTCCGACAAGGAGACCGAGCTCGTCGTCCGCGACCTCGACCTCAACAAGCTCCGCGAAGTGCGCGACCGCTGGCAGTTCTACCGCGACCGCCGTCCCGACGCGTACGCCCCGCTGACCGCCCCGTAACCGTCCTGGACCGCCGTCGGTCCACAGGGGGTGTCTTGTGGATCCGGCCGGGGTCGCGGGGTCTGGTGCGCACTCCCCCAGAGGGGGTACCCCCAGCGGCGTTGTCGTCGGTTGCCGACTCCCCCACTCTCGACTTCGCTCGAGCGGGGGGACCCCCATCGCGTCGACGCCCTCCTCCGCCTTGCAGCTGCACGCACCAGACCCCGCTCGGCCGCGTTACAAAGGCCCTGTCACTCAGAGCCGACCAGATCCACAAGACACCCCCTGCACGGGGCCGGACCGGCGGCATCGATCGACTCGTACGACACCAGGAGAGGGAACATGAGTAGCCGTACCGTCATCCGTGGTGGCCTCGTCGTCACCGCGTCCGACGAGATCCACGCCGACGTCCTGATCGAGGACGGCCGTATCGCCGCCCTCGCCGCCTCCGGCACCCCGGCCGCCGAGGCCTGGAGTGCCGAGCGGACCATCGACGCCACCGGCAAGTACGTCATCCCGGGCGGCGTCGACGCCCACACCCACATGGAGCTGCCGTTCGGCGGCACCTTCGCCTCCGACACCTTCGAGACCGGCACCCGGGCCGCCGCTTGGGGCGGCACGACGACCATCGTCGACTTCGCCGTGCAGAGCGTGGGTCACTCGTTGCGCGAAGGGCTCGACGCCTGGCACGCCAAGGCCGAGGGCAACTGCGCCATCGACTACGGCTTCCACATGATCGTCTCCGATGTGAACCAGGAGACGCTCAAGGAGATGGACCTGCTGGTCGAGGAGGGCGTCACCTCCTTCAAGCAGTTCATGGCCTACCCCGGGGTCTTCTACTCCGACGACGGCCAGATCCTGCGCGCCATGCAGCGCTCCGCCGAGAACGGCGGACTGATCATGATGCACGCCGAGAACGGCATCGCGATCGACGTGCTGGTGGAGCAGGCGCTGGCCCGCGGTGAGACCGACCCGCGCTACCACGGGGAGGTGCGCAAGGCCCTCCTCGAGGCCGAGGCCACCCACCGCGCCATCAAGCTCGCACAGGTCGCCGGAGCGCCCCTGTACGTCGTGCACGTCTCGGCCATGGAGGCAGTGGCCGAGCTGGCACGCGCGCGTGACGAGGGGCTCAACGTCTTCGGCGAGACCTGCCCGCAGTACCTGTTCCTGTCGACGGACAACCTCGCCGAACCCGACTTCGAGGGCTCGAAGTACGTGTGCAGTACGCCCCTTCGTCCGAAGGAGCACCAGGCCAAGCTGTGGCAGGGCCTCAGGACCAACGACCTCCAGGTCGTCTCCACCGACCACTGCCCCTTCTGCTTCGTGGGCCAGAAGGAGCTCGGCCGCGGCGACTTCTCGAAGATCCCCAACGGTCTGCCGGGCGTCGAGAACCGTATGGACCTGCTCCACCAGGCCGTCGTCGACGGGCACATCAGCCGCCGCCGCTGGATCGAGATCGCCTGCGCCACCCCGGCCCGGATGTTCGGCATGTACCCGAAGAAGGGCACCATCGCCCCGGGCGCCGACGCCGACGTCGTCATCTACGACCCGCACGCCGAGCAGATCATCTCCGCCGAGACCCACCACATGAACGTCGACTACTCGGCGTACGAGGGCAAGCGCCTCACCGGCCGCGTCGAGACGGTCCTGTCGCGCGGCGAACTCGTCATCACCGAGCGGGAGTACACCGGGCACGCCGGGCACGGTACGTACACCCCGCGCTCCACCTGTCAGTACCTCACCTAGGAGTGGCGCACATGGACTTCGGACTCGTCCTGCAGACCGACCCGCCGGCCTCGAAGGTCGTCAGCCTGATGAAGCGGGCCGAGCGCAACGGCTTCACCTACGGCTGGACCTTCGACTCCGCCGTGCTCTGGCAGGAACCGTTTGTGATCTACAGTCAGATCCTCGCCAACACCTCCAAGTTGACGGTCGGCCCCATGGTCACCAACCCGGGCACCCGCACCTGGGAGGTCACCGCCTCCACGTTCGCCACCCTCAACGACATGTTCGGCAACCGCACGGTCTGCGGCATCGGGCGCGGCGACTCCGCGATGCGCGTCGCGGGCCGGGCCCCGAACACCCTCGCCCGCATCAGCGAGGCCATGAAGGTCATCAAGGCGCTCGGCTCGGGCAAGGAGGCGGACCTCGGGGGCACGGTCATCAAGTTCCCGTGGATCAAGGAGGACGCCGAACTCCCCGTCTGGATGGCCGCGTACGGTCCCAAGGCGCTGAAGATGACCGGCGAGGAGGCCGACGGCTTCATCCTCCAGCTCTCCGACCTGTACCTCACCGAGTACATGGTGAAGGCGGTCAAGGACGCGGCCGTCGCCGCCGGACGTGACCCCTCCGAGGTGAAGATCTGCGTGGCCGCCCCGGCCTATGTCACCGAGGACGACTCGCCCGAGGCGCTCGCCCACGCGCGCGACCAGTGCCGCTGGTTCGGCGGGATGGTCGGCAACCACGTGGCCGACCTGGTCTCCAAGTACGGCGAGCACTCCGCCGCCGTCCCCGACGAACTCACCGACTACATCAAGGCCCGCGAGGGGTACGACTACTCCCACCACGGCCGCTCCGACAACCCCGACACCGCCTTCGTGCCCGACGAAATCGTCGACCGGTTCTGCGTCATCGGGCCCGTCGAGAAGCACATCGAGAAGCTCAACGCCCTGCGTGAGCTGGGTGTCGACCAGTTCGCCGTCTACGACATGCACGACGCGCAGGAGACCGTCATCGACGCCTACGGCTCGAAGGTGATCCCCGCCGTCAACGCCTGACCCCCGCACCCCCGTTCCCCCCGACCCCCCACACCTTGTCCCCCTTCTCCGCCCCGCCGTCCCGGGGCGGAGAAGGGTCCAGGGCCCCCGCACGGCCTATCCCGTCCCGCTCTTACCGATTGGCCTGCCCATGACCGACACAGTCCCCACGGGGTCGCCGATATCCCAGTCCGCCGGCCCCGACGGCCGGATCGAACTCAGCCCCGGGGCCTACCCCGCCGACAGTCCCTTCGCCAACGAGGACCTGCGTCCCGTACCGGTCTCCGAGCGCAAGTGGACGACGTACAACTTCGCGGCCCTGTGGATCTCCATGGCCCACTGCATCCCCAGCTGGACCCTGGCCTCCGGCCTGGTCGCCCTCGGCATGGACTGGAAGCAGGCCGTCTTCACCATCGCCCTGGCCAACATCATCGTGCTGCTGCCGATGCTGGCCACCGGGCACGCCGGACCCAAGTACGGCATCCCCTTCCCGGTCCTGGCCCGCGCCTCCTTCGGGCTGCGCGGCGCCAACATCCCGGCACTGATCCGGGCGGCCGTGGCCTGCGGCTGGTTCGGCATCCAGACCTGGATCGGCGGCAGCGGCATCTTCGCGCTGGGCTCCAAGCTCACCGGCGGGCACTGGGAGAACGCGGGGCAGATCGCCGGTAACCCGTGGCCGCTGTGGCTGTGCTTCCTGCTCTTCTGGGCGCTGCAGATCGCCATCATCTACCGCGGCATGGACTTCCTGCGGCACTTCGAGAACTGGGCCGCGCCCTTCGTCATCGCCGGCGCGCTCGTGCTGCTCATCTGGATCGCGGTCAAGGCGGACGGCTTCGGCGCGCTGCTCGACCAGCCGTCCAAGCTGGGCTGGGGTCCGGACTTCTGGCCGGTCTTCTTCCCCTCGCTCATGGGCATGATCGGCTTCTGGGCGACGCTGTCGCTCAACATCCCCGACTTCACGCGCTTCGGCGCCAGCCAGAAGGCGCAGACCTGGGGGCAGTCCCTCGGTCTGCCCACGACGATGACGCTCTTCGCGGTCCTCGCCGTGCTGGTCACCTCCGGCTCCGAGGTCGTCTACGGCACGGCGATCTGGGATCCGGTGGAGCTGGCCGCCAAGGCGGACAACGCCTTCGGTCTCCTCTTCGCGCTGGTCATCGTCCTCGTCGCGACCATCTCCGTGAACATCGCGGCGAACGTCGTCTCACCGGCGTACGACCTGGCGAACCTGGCGCCGAAGCTCATCAACTTCCGTACGGGCGCGCTGATCACGGGTGTCGTCGGCATCCTGATCTTCCCGTGGAAGCTCATCTCGACGCCCGAGTTCTACATCTTCACCTGGCTCGGTGTGGTCGGCGGTCTGCTCGGCACGGTGGCGGGCATCCTCATCGCCGACTACTGGATCGTGCGCAGGACGGTTCTGCACCTGGCGGACCTGTACACGCCCGGCGGGCGCTACTGGTACTCCAACGGCTGGAACTGGCGGGCGATCGCCGCCTTCCTGGTCGGCGGCATCCTCGCGGTCGGCGGGTCGCACTCGGCCGTCGGCGCGGACGGGGTCAAGACGGGGCCGTTCCCGACCGACGGTCTGATCCCGTTCCTCAAGCCGCTGGCCGACTACGGCTGGGCCGTGGGCCTGGGCGCCTCACTGGTGCTGTACGTCGCGCTCATGCTGCCGAAGGGCCGGGCGCAGGAGGGCATCCAGGTCTGATGTCCGGGACTGGGAGGGCGGTCGTCACTGGCCGCCCTCCAGTGCTGCCACCGCGTCCTTGGCCGCCTTGATGGCGCCCTTGTTGATCACATCCGTGTCGGGCGCCTTCTTCGACTCGAAGTCGCTGCCGTTGTAGGTGATGATCACCAGCGCGTTGGAGGCCTGGACGATGACCGTGCCCTCGCGGGTCTGCTGCTTGTCCTCGGTGGTGAGGTTCACGACCGAGTAGCCCTGGTCGCCCAGGCCCGGCACGTCCCCTCCGCCGCTCTTCTCCTCGATGCGCTCCTTGTACGAGGTCTGCGCCGCTTCGTCCGAGTCCATGATCTCGAAGGACACGTCGAGCCAGCGGTAGTCGTACCCCTTGAGCGCGTTCCAGGAGCAGGTGCGGCGGAGCTTCGTGTCCGTCGACGGGATCTCCTTGCCGGCCGACTTGGCGCCCGGGACCAGGGACTTGATGTTCTTCGTGGAGACACTGCCGCAGGGCGAGGGAGCCGCGGCGTAGGCCTTCGAGGCCGCCGCCGTCGCGGGGGCCGACGCGGATCGCGTGCCGCCGCCCTTCGACGCGGAGTCGTTGTCGGCGGTCGGGGCCGGTCCTGAGGAGAGCGACCAGCCCGCGGCGGCGAGCACGACGACCGGGGACAGACGCGCGGTCAGGGCGAGCGGCAGAGGAAGGGAACGCACAGGCGCACTTTTCCGTGGGGGACGGTGCGGAAGGTGTCCGCACTGCGGACGGGACGACAGTGTCACACGACTCCCTGTGGGGCGAAAGTGCCAACTCGCTCCGTGCATGTGCGGTGACAGCGGCCCGTAGTTGACGCGTTGTGTGTCCCGTTATGTCCGCACGGAGTTGCGGGTGAACGCCGATTCGATCCGGTCGACCGCCAGGAACGCCCCGTACGCGACGAGGTGCACCAGACAGTGGTCGGTGTGTTCCGGGCGGCGCCAGGCGGCGACGTCCTCGTCGGTGATGCGGTACGGCGCGAGGGCGGCCAGCAGCGCGAGGCGGGCCCCGGGCCGCTCGCGCCGGTCGGGGAAGGGGTCCGGGGTGAGGGACGGGTGCGCTCCGTCCCAGTCCAGCAGGACCTCCTCCACGAGATCCTGGTCGTCGGCGTCGAGCAGGGCGCCACCCGCCATGGCAGCCCTGAGCAACGCCGCGTAGGCGGGACCGACGGCCGTGCCACCCGCCCACGCGGGGGACTCGCCGGGGTCGGGGAGGTCGAGCAGCGCGAGTGCGGCGCCGGGCCGGGCCGGCCGGCGTACGGTCCGGGCCAGCGTGCGGCCCGCGAGACTGCGGACCGCGCGGAAGCGCTGGACGTTGCCCGGCAGCAGGTTCTCGGTCACCAGCGCGGAGACGATCCGGTTGATGAAGTGGAAGGCGAGCGCGGTGCCGAGGTAGCCCGGGGCGTCCTCGCCCGGGAACGGATACGGCTCGGGGCCGAGACCGCCCGGTACACGGGTCTGCTTTCCCCACTCCAGCACGCGCGCGTGCTCCTCGTTCTCGGGCCGCTCCCCGCGCGCGAGGCGTTCGGCCAGGGCGTGGTCGCCGGTGGCGTGCAGCAGCACGGTGTGCGCGTCCACGCAGAACGGACACCGGTTGGCGAGCGACACCCCGAGCGCCGCCAGCTCCTTGCCGGTGCGGCTGCCGGGGCCCGCGATCAACGACTCGCGCATCAGCGCCCAGGCTGGGGCGAGGAGTTCGGGGGCGGAGGAGAGGACCACGAAGGTGACCGGTTCGTCGATGCCGAACTCGCGGGCGAGCTGTTCGTAGACCTCGGCGACGCGACCGGTGGCCGCCTTGGGCGGCTGTGGCTCGGTGTAGCGGAAGGGTGTGGACATGGACAGCAGCGTGCGCCGACCGGGTGCCCCCGGTCGTCGTACGTCCGAAGGGAGTCGGCGCTGCGCCCGGGGGGCGGGACGAGCCCGCGGCGTACTACGGCGGGAGTAGTCGCAGAGTTGTCCACAGGGCTGACGCGGGTGTCGGCGGGGCCCTCTAGTGTGCGGACATGGGCGGGCACATGGTCACACACAAAGGGCTGGCCGACGCGGCGCTGGCGGTCGTGGTCGGCGCGTTGGCGATGACCACGGTCGCCTTCGACGGGGACAGGGGATGGCTGGACTACGGCCTGGTGGCGGTGAGTTCGGCCGCACTGGCCTTCTACCGGCCGGCCCCACGGGCGGTGCTGGCCGTCTCGACCGCCTCCGGCGCGGCGTACGTCCTGCACGCGCAGCCCGGACTGCCGGCCGCCCTGCCCGTCCTGGCCGCCGTGCACACGGCGGCACGGGTGGGGCACCGGGGCTGGGCCCTGCTGGCGAGCGGGCTGTACCTGGCGGCGTACGTGGCGACGGGCCCGGCCACCCGGGACATCGTGGAGAACGCGGCGCTGCTCGCGGGCTGGTTCCTGTTCGCGGCGGTGACCGGCCTCGCCGACCGCAACTGGCAGGCGTATCTGCGCCAGACCGAACAGCGCGCCCTGGAGGCGGAACGCACCCGTGAGGAGGCGGCGCTGCGCCGGGCCGGTGAGGAACGCCTGCGGATCGCCCGTGAGTTGCACGACTCCCTCACCCACAGCATCTCGATCGTCAAGCTCCAGGCGGGCGTCGCGGTGCACCTCGCCCGTAAACGGGGCGAGGAGATACCGCCCGCCCTGCTGGCCATCCAGGAGGCGAGCGGCGAGGCCATGCGGGAACTGCGGTCCACGCTGGAGGTCCTGCGCACCGACGAGGTCGTCGGCACGCCCGCACTGCTGGTGGAGCGGGCGCGGGCCGCCGGCCTCGCGGTGGACCTGACGGTGACGGGCGAGGAGTGCGAGCTGGGCGCGACGGTCGAGAAGGCGGTGTACCGCACCGTGCAGGAGGCGCTGACGAACGCGGCACGGCATGCAGGGCCGGCGAAGGTGCGGGTGCGGCTCGCCTACGAGGAGGACCGGGTCACGGTGGCCGTGGAGGACGACGGGAACGCCGCCCCGGACCGGCCCTTCGCGCCGGGCATCGGCCTGACCGGCATGCGGGAGCGGGTGACGGCGCTCGGCGGGACCCTGTACGCCGCCCCGCGTACGGAGGGCGGCTTCACGGTGCGGGCCGAGCTGCCGGTGGGGGAGGCCGGATGATCCGGGTGGCGCTCGTCGACGACCAGGCGCTGATGCGGGCCGGGTTCCGGGCCCTGCTGGAGGCCGAGGACGGCATCGAGGTGGTCGGTGAGGCGGCCGACGGGGAACAGGGCCTGGCGCTGGTGCGGGCCGAGGTGCCCGACATCGCACTGGTCGACGTGCAGATGCCGGTGATGACGGGCATCGAGGCGACACGCCGTATCGCCGCGGACCCCGCACTGGCCGGGGTGCGCGTGGTGATCCTCACCAACTACGGCCTCGACAGCTATGTCTTCGAGGCGCTGCGCGCCGGCGCCAGCGGCTTCCTGCTGAAGGACACGGACCCGGCGGACCTGTTGCAGGCGATCGACGTGGTGGCGGGCGGCGAGGCGTTGCTGTCGCCGTCGGTCACCCGCACCCTGATCGGCGAGTTCGTCTCCAGACCCCCGGACCGCGCCACGGCCCCCGGCCTGGAGTGCCTCACCCCTCGCGAACGCGAGGTGACGGCCCTGGCCGCGCGGGGGCTGACCAACGAGGAGATCGCCGCGCACATGGTCATCAGCCCGTTCACGGTCAAGACGCACGTCAGCCGGGCGATGACGAAACTGGGGGCCCGGGACCGGGCCCAACTGGTTGTGTTCGCCTACGAGTCGGGGCTGGTGCGGGCGCGCGAGTGAATTCCGTTGCCTGGCAGAGGCACCGATCAGCACGCTGGTGCCATGACAGAGACGACACAGCCCCGGCAGCCCGCCGTCCGAGACGAGATCCTCGCCTACTACACACGCGGCAACGAGGATGCCCGCCTGCGGGACGGAGGGGCTCCCGCCGGGCGGCTGGAGTTCTGGCGTACGCAGGACGTGCTGCGACGGCTGCTGCCCCCGGCGCCGGCCCGGGTGCTGGACGTCGGCGGCGGCAGCGGGGTGCACGCGGAGTGGCTGGTGCGGGACGGGTACGAGGTCGACCTCGTCGATCCCGTACCGCTCCACGTGGAGCAGGCGGCACGGATCCCCGGCGTCACCGCGCGCGCCGGTGACGCCCGCGAACTGCCCGCCGCCGACGCCGCCCACGACGTGGTACTGCTGCTCGGCCCGCTGTACCACCTGCCCGAACGCGCCGACCGGGTCAGGGCGTTGGCGGAGGCCTGCCGGGTGGTCCGGCCCGGTGGACCGGTGGTCGCGGCGACCATCAACCGGTTCGCGGGACTGCACGACCTGCTGCGCGAGGAGCGCTACTTCGACCCGGCGCAGCGCGCCCGTACCGACGCGGTCGGCGACCACGGGCGGCACGGCACCGAAGGCGGCCTGTTCACCACCGCCTACTTCGCCCGGCCCGACGAGGCCCCCGCCGAGTTCACCGACGCCGGGCTCACCGTCGACGGCCAGTACGGCCTGGAGGGCGCCGCCTGGCTGATGGGCGGCGTCGAGGACTGGCTGGACGACCCGGAACGCCGTGAGGCCGTCCTGGCGGCGAGCCGCCGCATCGAGTCGGAACCGACGCTCCTGGGGATCAGCGGACATCTCCTCACGGCGGGCACACGGCCCGCATAGCCTCCTTCGTACGATCATGTGCAGCGCCGCCCCCGCAGTGAGGAGTCCGCCCGTGTTCACCACCCGCCCCACCCTCCAGGGCACCTTCGGCATGGTGTCCTCCACCCACTGGCTCGCCTCGCAGTCGGCGATGGCCGTCCTGGAGGACGGCGGCAACGCCTACGACGCGGCCGTGGCGGGGGCGTTCGTGCTGCACGTGGTCGAACCGCACCTCAACGGGCCCGCCGGAGAGGTGCCGATCCTGCTCGCCCCGGCGGGCGGCGAGGTACGGGTGCTGTGCGGACAGGGCGTCGCCCCGGCCGGAGCCTCCGTCGCGCACTACAAGGAGCTCGGGCTGGACCTCGTCCCCGGCACGGGACCCCTCGCGGCCGCCGTCCCCGGCGCCTTCGACGCCTGGATGCTCCTGCTCCGCGATCACGGGACCAAGCCCCTCGCCGAGGTGCTCCGGTACGCCATCGGGTACGCCGAGGACGGACACGCGCCCGTGGACAACGTCGGAGCGACCGTCGAGACCGTCCGGGAACTGTTCGAGACCGAGTGGACCTCGTCCGCGGAGATCTACCTGCCCGGCGGACAGCCGCCCCGGCCCGGCGAGCTGTTCCGCAACCCCGCGCTGGCCGCCACCTGGAAGCGGCTGCTCGCCGAGGCCGGCGCGGCGGGCGACCGGGTCGCACAGATCGAGGCGGCGCGGGAGATCTGGCGGACCGGCTTCATCGGCGAGGCGCTCGTACGGCAGGCGCGGCGGCCCACCCTGGACACCAGCGGGGAGCGGCACGCCGGCACGCTGACGGCCGACGACCTTGCCGGGTGGTCCGCGACCTACGAGACCCCGGCGACGTACGACTGGAAGGGGTGGACGCTCTGCAAGGCCGGCCCCTGGAGCCAGGGCCCGGCGCTCCTCCAGCAACTCGCGCTGCTCCCGGCCGAGCTGCCCGCATACGGGTCCGCCGACTACGTCCACCTGCTGATCGAGGGCTGCAAGCTCGCCATGGCCGACCGCGAGGCCTGGTACGGCGACGCGGCCGACGTACCGCTCGACGAGCTGCTCACGGACGCGTACAACGCGCAGCGGCGGGCCCTGGTCGGCGACAAGGCCTCGTACGAACTGCGGCCCGGCAGCCCCGGCGGGCGCGCGCCCCGGCTGAGCGCGCACGCGCACGTGGTCACCACGGACGACCCCGCCTTCAGCCCCATGGGGGCGGGGGAGCCCACCGTCGCCAAGAGCCCGGCCTCCCCGGTGCCCGGCGAACCCGAGGTGGCCGCCGACGGCACCACCCGCGGCGACACCTGCCACCTCGACGTCGTCGACCGCTGGGGCAACATGGTCGCCGCCACCCCCAGCGGCGGCTGGCTCCAGTCCAACCCCGTCGTGCCCGAACTGGGCTTCCCGCTCGGCACCCGGCTCCAGATGACCTGGCTGGAGGAGGGCCTGCCGAACTCGCTGACGCCGGGCCGCCGCCCCCGGACCACCCTCACGCCCTCGATCGCGCTGCGCGACGGCGTGCCCGTCATGGCCTTCGGCACACCCGGCGGGGACCAGCAGGACCAGTGGCAGCTGCACTTCTTCCTCGCGGTCGCGCTGCGCCCGGCGGTGCGCGGGAGCCTCGACCTGCAAGGCGCGATCGACGCGCCCAACTGGCACAACGACAGCTTCCCGGGGTCCTTCTACCCGCGCGGCATGCGGCCCGCCAGCGTGACGGTCGAGGCCCGGACGGATGCCGGGGTCGTCGAGGAGCTGCGGCGGCGCGGGCATGACGTGACGGTCGGCGACCCCTGGTCCGAGGGACGGCTGTGCGCGGTCGCCCGGGATCCGGGGACCGGGATCCTGTCGGCGGCGGCGAATCCGCGCGGGATGCAGGGGTACGCGGTGGGCCGCTGAGCCCACGCCACGCCCGCTCCCGGCCGTTGATCCCATATCCCGGTATTCAGCGTGATTCCACCCACAGTCCACCCATCGGGTGGGGATTGTCAGTGGGGCATGCTCTTATGGAGTCATGATCGACGACACGGAAACCATCGACGAGTTTCTCGCCCGCCACTCGGCCGACGTGGAGGAGGCCCTCCGCAAGGCCGCCGCGGCCGAGATCATGCCCCGCTTCCGTCAGCTCGCCGCGCACGAGGTCGACCAGAAGAGCGGACCGCACGACCTGGTGACGGACGCCGACCGGCTGGCCGAGCAGCACCTCACCGAAGCGCTCGGCGCCCTCCTGCCCGGCTCCGTCGTGGTCGGCGAGGAAGCGGTGCACGCCAACCCGGCCTCGTACGAGGCGATACGGGGCGACGCCCCGGTCTGGATCGTCGACCCGGTCGACGGCACACGGCAGTTCGTGCGCGGGGAGGACGGCTTCAGCACCCTCGTCGCGCTCGCCCGGGGCGGCGTGCTGCACGCCTCCTGGATCTACGCGCCGGCTCGTGACCAGCTCGCCACCGCCGTACGGGGCCAGGGCGCGTTCCTCGACGGCGAGCGGCTGTTCGCCGGGCCGCCGGAGCCCGGCCGGGACCTCGAAGTGGCGACCTCCCACCCGGACTACACGACGGACGAGCAGAAGCGCGCCCTGCTGGGGCTGTGGACGGACGGCATCGCTCCCCGCGCCTGCGGTTCCGCCGGCCTGGAATATCTCGCCATCGCCCGCGGCCGGCTGGACGCCACCGCCTTCTCCTGGGAGGCGGCCTGGGACCACGCGGCGGGCCTGCTCCTCGTCGAGGAGGCGGGCGGCGCCCATCTGACCATCACCGGCGAGCCGTTCCGCGTCACCGGCGGCAACACCCTGCCGTTCACCACGGCACGGGACGCGGCGACGGCACGGCGGATCATGGGGCTGCTGGCGGGCGGGGTCTGAGGCGCGGTCCGGCGGGCAGGGGCGGCCGGGTTCCGCGGTCCGCCACCGAAGGTGACCGTCCGGACACCGTCCGCGCTCCAGTCCCCCGCGACCCGGGACCGACGGTGCCCCGTCCTATCCTGATCCAGTGGCCATCGGCTGACGAAGGAGTCCGAAGGTGCCGTCGATGCTTGACGCATGCGTGGTGGGTGCGGGACCCAACGGACTGACCGCTGCCGTGGAGCTGGCCCGCCGCGGCTTCTCCGTGGCCCTCTTCGAGGCGCGCGACACCGTCGGCGGGGGAGCCCGCACCGAGGAACTCACCCTGCCGGGCTTCCGGCACGACCCGTGCTCCGCGGCACACCCCCTGGGCATCAACTCGCCCGCGTTCCGCGCCCTTCCGCTGGAGCGGTACGGCCTGGAGTGGCTGCACGCCGACCTCCCCATGGCCCACCCCTTCACCGACGGCACCGCCGCCGTGCTGTCCCGTTCGGTCGCCGAGACGGCCGCCTCGTTCGGGCCGCGCGACGCTGGCGCGTACCGCAGACTGGTCGAGCCGTTCCTGCCCCGATGGGACACCCTGGTCCGGGACTTCATGTCGCTGCCGCTGACCGCGCTGCCCCGCGACCCGGTCACCCTCGCCCGCTTCGGCCTCGCCGGACTGCCCCCGTCGACCTGGCTGCTGCGCCGCTTCCGCGACGAGCGCGCCAAGGCGCTGTTCGCCGGTCTCGTCGCGCACGTCATGGCGCCGCTCTCCGGCTTCGCCACCGGCGCCATCGGCCTGGTCTTCGCGCTCGCCGCGCACGCGCGCGGCTGGCCCGTCGCCCGTGGCGGCTCCCAGTCCATCTCCGACGCGCTCGCGGCCTACCTCAAGGACCTCGGCGGCGCCATCCACACCGACTACGAGGTCAAACGCCTCGACGACCTGCCGCCCGCCCGCGCCTACATCTTCGACACCTCGCCCACCGCGCTGGCCCGCATCGCCGGCTTCGGCCGCTACTACGACAACTACCGGTACGGCCCGGGCGTCTTCAAGGTCGACTACGCCCTCGACGGCCCGGTGCCCTGGACCGCGTCGGAGCCCCGCACCGCCGGCACCGTGCAGATCGGCGCGAACACCGCCGAGATCAGCACCGCCCTGCGCGCGGCGTCCCGGGAGGGCAGGGCCCCCGACAGACCGTTCCTGATCACCGTGCAGCCCAGCGTGGTGGACCCCACCCGGGCCCCCGAGGGCAAGCAGGTCTTCTGGGCCTACGGCCATGTCCCCAGCGGCTGGACCGGCGACCTCACCGACGCCATCGAGCGCCAACTGGAGCGTTTCGCCCCGGGGTTCCGCGACCTCGTCCTGGCCCGCGCCACCGCCGGCCCGCCCGAACTGGCCGCCCGCAACGCCAACTACGTCGGCGGCGACATCGGCTCCGGCGCGGTCACCGGACTGCAGATCCTGCTGCGCCCCAAGCTGTCGCTGTCCCCGTACACCACCCCGCACCCGGCCGTCTTCATCTGCTCCTCCGCCACCCCGCCGGGCCCGGGCGTGCACGGCATGTCCGGGCACAACGCGGCGAAGGCGGCGTGGAGAAGGCTGCGACAGACATGACCGCCCTCACGCTCGTCCAGGGCGACATCACCGGCGAGAGCGCCGACGCCATCGTCAACGCGGCGAACTCCTCGCTGCTCGGCGGCGGAGGCGTCGACGGCGCCATCCACCGCCGCGGCGGCCCGGCGATCCTCGAGGACTGCCGCAAGCTGCGGGCCTCCCAATACGGCAAGGGCCTTGCGACGGGCCGCGCGGTCGCGACCACGGCGGGCAATCTGCACGCCCGCTGGGTGATCCACACCGTGGGGCCCGTGTTCAGCCGGTCCGAGGACCGCTCCGGCCTGCTGGCCTCCTGCTACCGCGAATCCCTGCGCGTCGCCGACGAACTCGGCGCCCGCACCGTCGCTTTCCCCGCCATCTCCACCGGCGTCTACCGCTGGCCGATGCGGGACGCCGCCCGCATCGCGGTGGCGGCGGTCCGGGCCGCGGAGACCGACGTCGAGGAGATCAGGTTCGTCCTGTTCGACGAGGACGCGTACGCGGCGTTCGCCGCAGAGGTCGGCTGACGCGGGCGACCGCACGCGACCGAACACACGCGGCAGGCGAAGCCGTCACTATGCCACGGGCAGCGCCGGCACCTCCGGCAGGCCGCCGCCGAGGAGCCCGGTGACCAGCCCCAGCACCGGGGACAGCAGACCGGTGACCGCGCTCAGCACTCCGCCGAGGTCGAGCGAGGTCAGCGCGCTGATCAGACCCTGGACCGCGGACGTGAGCGAGGCCGGCAGGTCCCCCACGGGATCGGCCGCCACGGACCGGTCGGCGGCGCGGTCCAGGGTCTTCAGGCGCTCCTGGACGGTCACGTTCCAGGCCCGCAGTTCCTCCGCGTACGCGGCCGCCGCCTCCGGGTCGAGCCGGGTGCCGTCCGCCTCGCCGAGGACCGCGACCGTGTCGAGGAGGGGCGCCAGTGCGCCGTCGTGGCCGAGGACCGTGCCCGTCTCGGCGCCGACGCGCGGGGCGGCCTCGCTGATGCTCAGGCCCGGCACCGCTCGGCCCGCGTCACCGACGGCGGCGGCAGTGCCGACCGGCCCGAAGACCAGTGCCGCACAGACCAGGGGCGGCACGAGGAGGCCGCGGGAGACCAGGGCGCGCATGGAGTTCCTTTCGAAGCACTGAAAGCCGCTGCTCTTGCGCCCACGGTGGGAACGACCCCGGCACCCCGCAACCGATCACACCGCCCGCACCGGCCGCAGCGCCGCCCATCGGCGACACTGACCAGGGTCTTTCCCGAAGAACGCGGCTCCTTACGGGTGTCAGCCCCACGTTCCGCCGTCAGAGGGTGCGGCTCGGCCCCGCACCGGCACGCGCACCGCGAGCGGCAGCGGCGACGGCACCCCGCGCGGCGACCGGAGCGTGTCCGGGTGCACCCCGGCCACCGCCGCCGGATCATGGAACCCACTGCCCTGGAGAACGGGAGGTTCCTGTGGGGTCGGACTTCCCCCTCCCACGGACCCTGCTGTCCGAGGACGTCGAGACGCTGCTGGCGGGCGCGACCGCGGAACTGGGGCGTGAATACCGCGTGCTGCGGGAGATCGTGGAGGGCGGAGCGGCGGCCGTGGCGGTCCTCGACACCCGGCTGCGCTATGTGTACGTCAACCCCCACATGGCCCGGATCGTCGGCGTACCGGCCGAGGACCAGCTGGGACGGACGCTCGCCGAGGTCATACCGGGAGTGGAGAGACCGGAGGAAGTGCCGCAGGCCGTTCTGCGGGACGGGCGACCGCGCGATGTCCTCATCGCCGGGCACATGGGCGCCGGGACCTCCCGCACGCCGCGGGAGTGGCACAGCACGTACCACCGGCTCCAGAACGAGCGCGGCGAGATCGTCGGACTCGTGGCCATCGGCGTGGAGGTCACCGAACCGCGCCGCTATCTCAACGAGCTGGAACGGGCCCACGGCCGGATGGCCATGCTGCACGCCGCCACCCTGCGCATCGGCACCACACTGGACCTGGAGACCACCTGCCAGGAACTCGTCGACTTCGTCGTACGCGACCTCGCGGACGGGGCCTCGGTCGAGCTGGTCGTGGAGAACGAACCCGTGAGGTCCCCGCGGGCCCCCTCGGCCGGGGTGATGCGGATGCGGCGGGCCGCCGTGAGCGCCCGGCCGGAGCTCGCCGTGCGCCTCGGCGGACTGGCGGGCCCGGACGACGTGAACGACCACGGGCCGACGTCCCCCATGCGCCGCTGTCTGGAACGCGGGCGGCCCTTCGTGACGAGCCTGCCTTCCCGGGCCCGGCCCAGGGGGCCCTACGCGGAGCGGCTGGCGCTCTACCGCGCCGCCGGGATCCACTCCACGCTGGTCGTGCCCCTGCGGACCGACTCCCGCAGCGTGGGCGTCCTCGCCATGGTCCGGGCGGGCTCCTCACCCGCCTTCACCGCCGAGGACGCCGTGGTGGCCCAGGAACTCGCGGGACGCGCCTCCCACGCCATGGAACGCGCCCAGCGCTACACCCGCGAACACACCATGGCCCTGGAGCTCCAGCGGGCCCTGCTCAGCGAGCCGACGCTGCCGCACCCGGACCTGGAGACCGCCTCCCGCTATCTCCCGGCCGACGACAGCGCGGTCGTGGGCGGCGACTGGTACGACTCGCTGGCGCTTCCGCAGGGCCGCAACCTGCTGGTCATCGGCGATGTCATGGGCCACGGTGTCGAGGCCGCGGTCGCGATGAGCCACTACCGCTCCATGCTGCGCGCCCTCGCCTCCTCCGGAATGCCCCTGCACGAGATGCTCGCCGCCGCCGACCGCATGGTCGCCGGGTCCGGCTTCGAGCGCGTCGCCACCTGTCTGCTGGCGTTGGGCGACCCGGCCACGGACACGGTCAGCTACGCGAACGCCGGCCATCTGCCACCGCTGCGGATCCTGCCCGACGGCCGTGTGGAACTGGTCCCGCTGCCGGCCGGCCCACCGCTCGGCACCGGCATGGGCGTCTACGAGACGGTCTCCCGCCCGGGCGTCCCGGGCGGGGTGCTGCTCCTCTACACCGACGGCCTCGTGGAACGCCGGGGCGAGGACATCGACGTCTCCCTGCACCGGCTGACGGAACTGCGCCTGCCGCCCGGCGGAGGCCTGGACGAGATCCTCGACGGGATCCTGGCGCACGCCGCGACGGGATCGGCGCGCGACGACATCGCCCTGCTGGCGGCCCGGACGCGGGGGGTGTGAGCGGGCCGCATACAGGGTGCCCGTACCGGCGCGGGACTGTCAGCCGCGTCCGGCGCCCACCCGTCGCCGTACCCCCACCAGCACGGCCACCACGGGCCCGCACGTCAGCAGCAGCGCCAGCGTCCCGTACCCGTAGGCCAGCGTCGCCGCCGCGGCCACCCCCGCGACCAGCAACGGCCCGCCCGCGTCGCCCAGTTCACGCCCCAGTTCGGCCGCACCCATGGTCTGCCCCAGCCGTTCCCGAGGGGTCGCCGAGGCGAGGGTCGCGAAGCCGAGCGGGGTGATCAGGCCCGTGCCCGCGCCGATGAGGGCCGCGGCGAGCAGTACGCCCGTCAGGCCCGGCAGCATCGCGCAGGCCAGGCCCGCCGCCGCGAGCAGCAGTCCCACGACGAGCCCGCCGCGCGCCGTGATGCGCCCCGCGTCCAACGCCCGCCCCGCCCGCGGCTGCACGACCGCCGCACACGCCGCAAGCACCGACACCGCCGCACCCGTCGCCACGGTCCCGAGCCCGGCCACCGCACCCGACACGGGAAGGAAACCGACGCCCACCGACAGCGCGGCGGTCGCCCCCGCGAGCGCGGCCGTCGGCACGAGGAACACGGGATCGGCCAGCCGCCGCGCCAGGTCGACCACCGTCTGGCGGGCCCGCGGAAGCGGCGGTACGACGGGTACGGCGACCAGCGCCCACACCGCCACGGACGCCCCCAGCACCGCCAGCACCGTGAACAGCAGCCGCAGTCCGCCCGCCCACACCAGCACCCCGCCGAGCAGCGGGCCGAGCGTGTAGCCGATGGACTTGTAGAAGCCGTAACTCCCGAACGCCCGCCCGTGTTCGGCCGCCGGATTGAGCCGGGCCACCAGCGCGGAAGCCGCGGGGGAGAAGGCCGAGGCGGCCGCACCCTGGCCGAGCCGCGCGGCCCACAGCCATCCCGGACTGTCGGCGAGGGCGTACAGCGCGGACGCGACGGCGAACGCCACCAGCCCGCCCAGCAGGACGGGGCGCGCCCCGATCCGGTCGGCGATCGTGCCGAACACCGGCTTCAGCAGGACCTCGGCGCCGTCGTACAGCGCGAGCAGCCCGCCCAGCACCAGCAGCGAGGTGACCGCGTCCTCCGTGTCCCCGCCGAGGTTCGCGGCGATGCCGTGCGCCCCGAACGCGGTGGTGAAACCGGCCGCGTACAGCGGCCACATCCGGCGCGCGGGCGCCTCACTCGGTGGCGTCACTGAGACCAAGGCGCAGATGCTCCACGTGGTAGACGGCCTGATCGAGCAACTCGGCGACATGGTGGTCGTGGAGCGCGTACACGACGGACCGGCCGCTCCGCTCGCCGACGACGAGCCCGAGATTCCGCAGCAGCCGCAACTGGTGCGAACACGCCGACTGCTCCATCCCCACCGCGGCCGCCAACTCCGTCGCGGGCAACGGGCCTTCACGCAGCCGCGCGAGGATCAGCAGCCGGGAAGGGGTCGAGAGGGCCTGGAGCGTGGTGGCGACCTTCGCGACATTGCCCGCATCGAGGCGAACCCGCTCGTCGTCGGTGGTGGTGACGGCTCCATGACCCATGCGGGGTATCTTACTCACCGTACATGAACAGATGAATGAGTCTTCATGTGTTCCTGTATGGTGGGCCGGGTGTCAGCGACCCTTGCCCCCAGCCGTGCCCCTTCGACCCCCTCGACGGCCCCTCGCCGCCGCACCCGTGTCCTCGCCCTGCCGGAGGCCCGGTGGGCGCTGGGGGCGACGGTGTCGTTCCTGGCCGGCCTGCTGCTGGATACCGTCGTCGGCGGTCCGTCGTGGGTCTACGGGCTTCTGTATGCGGTCGCCTATGGGGCGGGCGGCTGGGAGCCCGCGCTGGAAGGGCTGCGGGCCCTGCGGGAGAAGACCCTCGACGTCGATCTGCTGATGATCGTCGCCGCCCTCGGCGCGGCAGCCATCGGACAGGTACTGGACGGCGCCCTGCTGATCGTCATCTTCGCCACCTCCGGCGCACTGGAGGCCCTGGCCACGGCCCGCACCGCGGATTCGGTACGAGGTCTGCTGGACCTCGCACCCACCACCGCGACCCGCGTCACGGGCGCCGACGCCGAGGAGACGGTCCCGACCGCCGAACTCGCCGTCGGCGACGTCCTGTTGATCCGCCCGGGCGAACGTATCGGCGCCGACGGCCAGGTGCTCGACGGCACGAGCGAGGCCGACCAGGCGACCATCACCGGCGAACCGCTGCCGGTGCTCAAGCGCCCCGGCGACGAGGTCTTCGCCGGCACCCTCAACGGCACCGGCGCCCTGCGCGTCCGCGTCGCACGCGACCCCGCCGACTCGGTCATCGCCCGCATCGTCACCCTGGTCGAGGAGGCGTCCCGCACCAAGGCGCCGACCCAGCTGTTCATCGAGAAGGCCGAACAGCGGTACGCGGTGGCCGTGGTGGCCGCCACGCTCGCCGTGTTCGCCGTGCCGCTCGCCTTCGGCGCCGACCTCACGGACGCGCTGCTGCGGGCGATGACCTTCATGATCGTCGCCTCGCCGTGTGCGGTCGTGCTCGCGACGATGCCACCCCTGCTGTCGGCCATCGCCAACGCCGGCCGGCACGGTGTGCTGGTCAAGTCCGCCGTGGCGATGGAGCGGCTGGGGGAGATCGACGTGGCCGCGCTCGACAAGACGGGGACGCTGACGGAGGGGGCGCCCGAGGTGACGGACGTACGGCCGCTGCCGGATTCCGGGCTGGACGCGGACGGGCTGCTCGCGCTGGCCGCCGCGGCCGAACACCCCAGTGAGCATCCGCTGGCACGCGCGATCGTGGGGGCCGCGCGGGGGAGGGGGCTGCGGATCGCCGACGCGGAGGACTTCGCGGCCGAACCGGGGCGCGGGGTCACGGCTGTGGTCGAGGGGCGGGTGGTGAGGGTCGGACGGGTGGAGGCTCACGTCGGTGGGGCGGGGGAGCCGGGCAAGACGGGGGAGCCGGGCAAGACGGGCGACTGTATGCACTCGGCCGGCGATGGTATGCACGATCTCGGTGATCGTATGCACGCCCCGGTCACCGGAACCGCCCTCACCGCCACCATCGCCGGCGGCGCAACCGTCGTCCTCGTCACCCGCGACGAAACCCCCGTGGGCACCCTCGCCCTCACCGACCGCCTCCGTCCGGCCGCCCCCTCCATGACCGCCGTCCTCACCGCTCTGACCGGCACCACCCCCGTCCTCCTCACCGGCGACAACGCGTCCGCCGCGGCCCGCGTCGCCGAGGCCACCGGCCTGACCGACGTCCGCGCGGACCTCCTCCCCGAGGACAAGGTGAATGCCGTACGCGGTATGCAGGATGCGGGCCGCAAGGTCCTGTTCGTCGGCGACGGGGTCAACGACGCGCCCGCCCTCGCCGCCGCGCACGCCGGGGTCGCGATGGGGCGTGCCGGGTCCGACCTGGCGCTGGAGACGGCGGACGCGGTCGTGGTCCGCGACGAGCTGACGGCCGTGCCCGCCGTGGTACGGCTGTCCCGGGCCGCCCGTCGGCTCGTGGTGCAGAATCTCGTCATCGCGGGGACGTGCATCACCGTGCTCGTCGTGTGGGACCTCGTCGGTCATCTCCCCCTGCCGCTCGGCGTCGCAGGTCACGAGGGCTCGACCGTGCTGGTCGGGCTGAACGGGCTGCGTCTGCTGCGCGAATCCGCGTGGCGATCCGGAACGGCGCAGGAAGCGCGAGGTTGATGTCGGATTCCCGCCAGCCCGTGCCGGGTGACTGGACCATGCTGAACGTATGCAGAAGGGCATGCACACCGACACCGAGCGCTGCGTGCGCGCGGTCCAGTCCAAGGACGCCCGGTTCGACGGGTGGTTCTTCACGGCGGTCCTGACGACCCGGATCTACTGCCGGCCCAGTTGCCCGGTGGTGCCGCCCAAGGCGGAGAACATGACGTTCTTTCCGAGCGCGGCCGCCTGTCAGCAGGCCGGCTTCCGGGCGTGCAAGCGCTGCCGCCCGGACACCAGCCCCGGCTCCCCCGAGTGGAACCAGCGCGCGGACCTGGTCGCCCGGGCGATGCGGCTGATCGCCGACGGCATCGTCGACCGCGAGGGCGTGCCCGGACTCGCCTCCCGGCTCGGCTACAGCACCCGGCAGATCGAACGCCAGCTCCTCGCCGAGCTCGGGGCGGGCCCGCTCGCCCTCGCCAGGGCCCAACGGGCCCAGACAGCAAGGCTGTTGATCGAGACGACCCCACTGCCGATGGCGGAGATCGCCTTCGCCGCCGGCTTCTCCTCCATCCGTACCTTCAACGACACCGTGCGCGAGGTCTTCGCCCTCTCGCCGAGCGAACTGCGCACCCGGGCGCCGAAGAAGGGCGCCACTGCGAGCACTCCGGGCGTCCTCACCCTGCGTCTGCCGTTCCGCGCCCCCCTCAACCCCGACAACCTCTTCGGCCACCTCGCGGCGACCGCCGTACCGGGGGTGGAGGAGTGGCGGGACGGCGCGTACCGGCGCACGCTCCGACTGCCGTACGGCCACGGCATCGTGACGCTCATCCCGAACCCCGACCACATCGCCTGCCGGCTCACCCTCGGCGACCTGCGCGACCTGACCGTCGCCATCAGCCGCTGCCGGCGCATGCTCGACCTGGACGCCGATCCGGTCGCGATCGACGACCAGTTGCGCACGGACCCGGTGCTGGCGCCGCTGGTCGACAAGGCTCCGGGGCGGCGGGTGCCGCGGACGGTGGACGAGGCGGAGTTCGCCGTACGGGCGGTCCTCGGACAGCAGGTGTCCACGGCGGCGGCCCGTACCCACGCGGCCCGACTGGTGACCGCGCACGGTGAGCCGCTGGACGACCCCGAGGGCAGCCTGACCCACCTCTTCCCGTCCCCGCAGGCGCTCGCCGCCCTCGACCCGGACTCGCTGGCGATGCCCCGCACCCGCCGGGCCACCTTCACCACCCTCGTCGCCCAACTCGCCGACGGATCGCTCAACCTGGGTGTGGAGGGCGACTGGGCGGAGACCCGCGCCCGCCTCCTCGCCCTGCCCGGCTTCGGTCCCTGGACCGTCGACGTCATCGCGATGCGCGCCCTCGGGGACCCCGACGCCTTCCTCCCCACCGACCTCGGCATCCGCAAGGCCGCCCAGGAGCTGGGTCTTCCCTCGACCCCGGCCGCGCTCACCGCGCGGGCGGCGGCCTGGCGGCCCTGGCGGGCGTATGCGGTCCAGTACCTGTGGGCGACCGACAGTCACCCGATCAATTTCCTCCCGGTATAAGGACGTTCCGTGAGTTCAGCGAAACAGCACACCACGATCGACAGCCCGTACGGCCCGCTGACCCTGGTCGCGACGGACGGCATCCTCAGCGGCCTCTACATGACCGGCCAGCGCCACCGCCCGCCCCAGGAGAACTTCGGCATGGGGGTCCCCCCGCGCGAGCGAAGCCGAGCGTGGGGGAACGACGACCGCCCCTTCGGCGAGCCTGCCGACCAGCTGGCGGCCTACTTCGCCGGGGAGTTGAAGGAGTTCACCCTCGAACTCCACCTGGACGGAACCCCGTTCCAGCGCGGCGTCTGGCAGCAGCTGCTCCGCATCCCCCACGGTGAGACCCGCACCTACGGCGAGCTCGCCGACGCCCTCGGCAACCCCGGCGCCTCCCGCGCGGTCGGCCTCGCCAACGGCAAGAACCCGATCGGCATCATCGTCCCCTGCCACCGCGTCGTCGGCGCCGACGGCAGCCTGACCGGCTACGGCGGCGGCCTGGAACGCAAGCAGCGGCTGCTGGACCTCGAGCGGGGAGCGGCACTGTTCTGAGGCGGCCGGCCCGGCACGCGCCCAGGACGGCACCGCGTCACATCGGACGAGGAGAGCCCTCCTCCCGAAGCCGCCGCAGCAGCTTCGGCAGTGCCGTCCCGATCGGCTCCCGCACCACCTCGTCGGCGCGATCGTCGTACGGCGTCGGCTCGGCGTTGACGATGATCAGCCGCGCCCCGTGGTCGGCGGCGACACCGGCGAGCCCGGCGGCGGGCTGGACCTGGAGGGTGCTGCCGACGGCGATGAACACCTGGCACGCCTTGGTGATCGAGACCGCCTCGCCGAGCACCACCGGGTCGAGCCGTTCACCGAACATCACGGTCGCCGACTTGAGGATCCCGCCGCACTCCCGGCAGGCCGGATCGTCCTCGCCGGCCTCGACCCGGGCGAGGGCGTCCTCCATGGGCCCGCGCGCATGACACTTCGTACACACGAAACTCCGTGCGGAGCCGTGCAGTTCGAGCACCTTGCGGGCCGGCATCCCGGCGAGCTGGTGCAGCCCGTCCACGTTCTGCGTGATGACCCGCACCGGCACGCCGGACCGCTCCAGCTCGGCCACGGCGATGTGCGCGGCGTTCGGCTCGGCCCGGAGCGTCCGGTTCTCGCGCCGCATCCGCCACGAGCGGCGCCGGATCTCCGGATCGTCCATGTAGTACCCGTACGTCACGAGCTTCTCGGCCTCGGGATCCCGCCGCCACAGCCCGTTGGGACCGCGATAGTCCGGAATCCCGGAATCGGTCGAGATACCTGCGCCACTGAGCAGGGCGACGAGAGGCTTGTCCATGGGGCCGAGGGTAGATCGGCGGGGTTGTCGGGAGCGAGCGGTTATGCGGGCCGTCGGCCTCGTCGTCGTACGGCCGCACCCGGCCCCGAAAAAATCTTGGACGGTGATGTCGAGAACCCGTGAGCCGCTCCGTCCCAGGGGTGAACGCGACCACAATGGGCCGCACCAGTACCGAGGAGAACCACCATGGCCAAGTACCTGCTGCTGAAGCACTACCGGGGAGCCCCGGCCGCGGTGAACGACGTCCCCATGGACCAGTGGACGCCGGAGGAGATCTCGGCGCACGTGCAGTACATGCGGGACTTCGCGGACCGGCTGGAGAAGAGCGGCGAGTTCGTCGACGGGCAGGCGCTCGCCCCCGAGGGCGCGTGGGTCCGCTACGACGGTGAGGGCCGCCCGCCGGTCACCGACGGCCCCTTCGCCGAGACCAAGGACCTCATCGCCGGCTGGATGGTGATCGACGTCGACACCTACGAGCGCGCCGTCGAACTGGCCGGGGAACTGTCCGCCGCTCCCGGGGCGGGCGGGAAGCCGATCCACGAGTGGCTCGAACTGCGCCCGTTCCTGTCCGTACCCCCCACCATCGCGGAGTGCCATTGATGGACGAGGCCCTGCTGAGGAGCCTCACGCCGAGCGTGCTCACCGTCCTCGTCCGCCGCGGAGCCGACTTCGCGGCGGCCGAGGACGCCGTGCAGGACGCGCTCGTGGAGGCGGTCCGCGGCTGGCCGGCCGACCCGCCGCGGGACGCGAAGGGCTGGCTGGTCACCGTGGCCTGGCGCAAGTTCCTCGACGCCACCCGCGCGGACACCGCCCGGCGCCGGCGGGAGGACCGCCTCGACGACGAGCCGGCGCCCGGACCCGCGCCCGCGGCGGACGACACGCTCCAGCTGTACTTCCTGTGCGCCCACCCCTCGCTGACACCGTCGTCCGCGGTCGCCCTCACCCTGCGCGCGGTCGGCGGCCTCACCACCCGGCAGATCGCCCAGGCGTACCTGGTGCCCGAGGCGACCATGGCGCAGCGCATCAGCCGCGCCAAGCGCACCGTCTCCGGCGTCCGGTTCGACCGGCCCGGCGACGTCGCCACCGTGCTGCGCGTCCTCTACCTGGTCTTCAACGAGGGCTACTCCGGCGACCTCGACCTCGCCGCCGAGGCCATCCGGCTCACCCGCCGGCTCGCGGCCGTCATCGACCACCCCGAGGTGGCGGGGCTGCTCGCCCTCATGCTGCTCCACCACGCCCGCCGTGCCGCCAGGACCGCGCCCGACGGCAGCCTGGTGCCGCTCGCCGAGCAGGACCGCGGCCGCTGGGACACCCGGGCGATCGCCGAGGGCGTCGAGATCCTCCAGGCCGCCCTGGCCCGCGACCGGCTGGGCGAGTACCAGGCCCAGGCCGCCATCGCGGCGCTCCACGCGGACGCGCCCACCGCCGGGGAGACCGACTGGGTACAGATCGTCGAGTGGTACGACGAACTCGCCCGGCTGACCGACAGCCCCGTCGTCCGGCTCAACCGCGCGGTCGCCGTCGGGGAGGCCGACGGACCGCGCGCGGGCCTCGCGGCGCTCGCGGCGCTGGAGGACTCCCTGCCCCGCCACACCGCGGTGGCGGCGTACCTCCACGAGCGCGACGGCGACCTGAAGGCGGCGGCACGGCTGTACGCCGAGGCCGCTCGCAAGGCCACCGACCTCGCCGAACGCGACCACCTGACCCGGCAGGCCGCCCGCCTCAACACCCGGCTGCGGCGCTGACGGGCCGCGCTGCCGGGCGGAGTCAGACGGCCCGGTGCCCGTTCTCCAGCTCGGCCGTCCCCGCGCCGCCCGCGAGCACGTCCAGCGCGGCCAGCACCCGGCGGCCCAGGGCATCCGGCAGATACTCGGCCAGCTCCTCGCGCGGTACGAGCCGCCAGGACAGCAGCTCCTCCTCCTGCAGCCGGATCGCCTTGAAGTCATCCTCGCCGAGCACCCCGCCGTCGTAGAGGTACGCCACCAGCGGCGGCCGCAGCGCCGTCCCCTGCACCCAGTCCACCGCGAGCAGCCGGCCGAGCTCCCGGTCGAGGCCTATCTCCTCCGCGGTCTCCCGGCGCGCACCCTGGCGCGGGGTCTCGCCGTCGTCGGACTCGACGGTGCCGCCCGGAAGCGCCCAGCCGTCACGGTAGTTGGGCTCGACGAGCAGCACCCGGCCCGCCGCGTCCCGGAAGAGGGCGGCGGCACCGGCGAGGACACGGGGGAGGCCCGCGATGTACGTGGCGAAGTCAGCAGCGGTCATCCACGAAGGGTAACCAGGCCGTCCCGGAGCGGTAAGAGCGCGCCGAGGGGCTCCCGCAGGCCCGCGGGACACGGCCGCACGCCTCCCGCGCGCCGCGCAGCCGAAGTCACTCGGCCTCCACCAACCGCAGTGTCCGCTCCGCCAGTTCACTGATCCGGACCCCGTCGAACCCGAACACCGCGCTGCGCACCGTGTCCTCCAGCGGCTCCTTCCACTGCGCCGGAATCGCCTCGGCGCCGCTCAGCACCCCGGCCACCGACCCGGCGGTCGCCCCGTTGGAGTCGGTGTCCAGACCGCCGCGGACCGTCAGCGTGACGGTGCGGGTGAAGTCGCCGTCGCCGTACAGGAGCCCGGCGGTGAGCACCGCGGCGTTCGGGACGGTGTGGATCCAGCCCATCCGGGAGGTCTCCTCGGCCACCGTGCCGAGGGTGTCCTCCCACGTCATCCGGGTGTCGTGGAGGGAGATCACCCGGCGCACGGTCCGGGCAAGGCGGCTGCTCCCCGGGATCACGGTCAGCGCCTGGTCCAGGGCGTGGCGCACGGTCGGCGCGGTGAACGCCGCCGAGACCAGCGCGGCCGCCCACATCGCGCCGTACACACCGTTGCCGGTGTGCGACAGCACCGCGTCCCGGCGGGCCAGCGAGGCCGCGCGGCGCGGGACGCCGGGGCAGGTCCAGCCGTAGATGTCGGCGCGGATCAGGGCGCCGATCCACTCCTGGTAGGGGTTGTCGTACGTCGCCGTCAGCGGCGGTTTCAGCCCGTTGGCGAGGTTGCGGTAGGCGGCCCGTTCCGCCGTGAACGTCTGCAGATACGGCAGCCTGAGCAGCCACAGGTCACCGACCTGCTCGGTGCTGAAGGCGAAGCCGTGCGTCTCCAGCAGGTCCAGGCCGAGGATGGCGTAGTCCACGTCGTCGTCACGGCAGCTGCCGTGGATCCGGCCGCGCACGCACTGGCGCCACTCCGGGCGCAGCTCGAAACCGTCGCTCTCGCTGGGCGGCTCGGGCAGATAGTCGGTCAGCGGCAGGGCGGCGGCCTGCCGCAGATAGTGGTCGATCCGGTCCCGCGTCCACAGGTCGCCCTGCTCGACCGGCTTGCCGAGCATGTTGCCGGCGATCCGGCCCAGCCAGCCCCCGAGGACGCGGTCGGCGAGCTCTGGTGCGCTACCCACAGGGGTCATAGGACCGGTTTACTCAGGTTCGCCTAGCGATGTCCACACCGGTCACGCGGGACGTGTTTTTCTGCTGGGGGTCCGGGGGCCCGCGGCGGCAGCCGCCGATGTCTACGCCCCCGGAAAAATGCAGCACCCGATTCCGGGCCACCGCACAGCGGGGTCGTAGCGGCTTCTCAAGGTCCGGGCGGGGCATGACGGCGAGGCGCACCTCCGGTTAAGGTCGCAGCGGCGCGACTGGCCTGACATGCGTGAGGCCCGGAGAGCAAGGGGAATGCAAGGTGGCGAACGCTGCAGGCAACGGTGCCCAGAGGGTGCTCATCGCCGCGGACAAGTTCAAGGGGTCGCTGACGGCCGTGCAGGTCGCGGAGCGGGTGACGGCCGGGCTGCGCCGGGTCGTGCCGGGCGCCGAGGTCGAGGCGCTGCCCGTGGCCGACGGCGGTGACGGGACCGTGGACGCGGCGGTCGCGGCCGGCTTCGAGCGGCACGAGATCAAGGCCGCCGGGCCCCTCGGCCAGGAGGTCACGGCAGCCTTCGCGCTGCGCGGCGACACGGCCGTGGTGGAGATGGCGGAGGCCAGCGGCCTCCAGCGCCTCCCCAAGGGCGTCTTCGCGCCGCTCACGTCCTCCACGTACGGCTCCGGCGAGCTGCTGCGGGCCGCGCTCGACGCGGGCGCCCGCACGATCGTCTTCGGCGTCGGAGGCAGCGCCACCACCGACGGCGGCGCCGGCATGCTGACCGCGCTCGGCGCCCGGTTCCTCGACAAGGACGGCGAGCCGGTCGCCCCGGGCGGCGGCGGTCTCGCCGACCTCGCCACGGCCGACCTGTCGGGCCTGGACCCGCGCCTCGCCGACGTCGAGCTGGTCCTCGCCAGCGACGTCGACAACCCGCTGACCGGCCCGAAGGGCGCGCCCGCGGTCTACGGCCCGCAGAAGGGCGCCTCCCCGGACGACGTGGAGGCCCTCGACGAGGCCCTCGCCCACTACGCGCGCGTGCTGGAGAACGCCATCGGCGCCAAGGCCGCCGAGCACGCGGCCTCCCCGGGCGCGGGCGCCGCGGGCGGCATCGGCTACGGCGCGCTGCTGGTCGGCGCCCGGTTCCGCCCCGGCATCGAGGTCATGCTCGACGTCCTCGGCTTCGCCCCCGCGCTGGAGCGGGCCACCCTGGTCATCACCGGCGAGGGCTCCCTCGACGAGCAGACCCTCCACGGCAAGGCCCCCGCGGGCGTCGCCGCCGCGGCCCGCGCCGCGAACAAGGAGGTCATCGCGGTCTGCGGCCGCCTGGCCCTGCCCCCGCAGGCGCTCGGCCGGGCGGGCATCCGGCGGGCGTACCCGCTCACCGAGATCGAGCCCGACGTGGCGAAGTGCATCGCGGACGCCGGGCCGATCCTGGAGCGGGTGGCGGAGCAGATCGGCCGGGACTTCCTGACCTGATCACCTCCGGGCACCCGAGAGCCGGTACGCGTCCAGCGCCAACGTCATCTCGATCAGATCCCGGGGCCGGGCCAGCGACCGGGACGTCAGCTGTTCCAGTCGTCGCAGCCGGTTGAAGACCGTGTTGCGATGGCAGTACAGCCGTCCCGCGGCCCGCCCCGCGGAGCCCTCGCACGTCAGCCACACATCGAGGGTCTCCAGGAGCACGGCCCGGTCGGCGGGCTCCAGCGCCAGCAGCTCGCCGAACACGTCCGACACCAGCCGGTCGGCCAGCTCCGGCTGGCTCACCACCAGCGCCGTCGGCATCCGCTGATCCAGCCGTACGACCTCGCTCGCGTCCGGCGGACACGTCCGCAGCGCCAGTTCCGCGAGCCGCCGGGCCCGCCCCAGTTCGGCCAGCCCCGGCACCACCGGACTGATCCCGCCGGGCCCCGAGCACCGCCCGTCCAGCGCCTGGGCCACTCCGTCCAGCCCCTGGCCGGGGGTCAGCGCGACGACCCCGATCTCGCAGTCCGCGCGCATCCGCCAGATGAACCGGAACCCCGCTCCCCGCAACGGCTGCCCGTGCGCATCCCGCCGCACCGCCCGCAGGACCACCACCGCGTAAGGGCCGTGCTCCGGCAGATCGAGCCCCGCGGCCGCCCGCGCCGCCAGCCCCGGCGTCGCCTGCCCCTCGAGCAGCGCGTCGAGCAGCGCCTGCAACTGTTCGTCGGTACGCCGGCGCAGCTCCGCCTCGGTCGCCCGGTACGCCTCCGACGCCGTCTGGGTCTGCGCGTCCACCGCCGACCACACCACCGTCGCCGACCGCATCAGCGCCGCCAGCCGCTCCGGTTCCCGCCCCGCGGCGCCCTCCACCAGCGCGTCCCACACCAGATAGCCGGCGTTGCGATAGGCGTGCACCAGCAGATCCAGCGGCAGCCCCTGCTGGGCCCGGTGCCGGCCCAGGTCCTCGGCGTGCTCCAGGTCGCGGCGGGGCGACTCCCGTGGCGCCGAAAGGGTCTCGATGCCGATCCGGATCGCCTCCTCCGCCTCCCGCCACTGGAGGTCGGGCGCGAGCACTCCCGCGTAGACGGGGGAGTGCTCGGCCAGTTGCCGTAGGTGCTCGTCGACGAGCTCGGGCACCCGTTCCAGCAGAGCCGTGCAGGACTCCGCGAGCAGTTTCCAGTCGTGCCCGGTCCGCAGCCTTCGCCCACCCATGCCCGGAGGATGCCATCGGGGCGGGCCCCCGCACAGGCCCCTGACACGCGGTGTTGTGCGCGCGCACAACACAGGCACCGGGCCGCTGGGCACCCGCCGCGACATTGCCACGGGCCGTGGACGCGCGCTCGCACCGGTGCTGGGGTGAGCGCCACACGGAGTGAGGGCAGAGGGGAAGTTCATGGGCGGATCCGGACTCGTGGTGCGGGAGCTTTCGGTGGGATACGGGCCCGTACGCGCCCTGCGCCGGGTGTCCCTTCAGGTGCCCGAGGGGAGCGTGGTGACGGTGCTCGGCTCCAACGGCGCGGGCAAGTCGACGCTGCTGCGGGCGATCAGCCGCACGCTGTCCTTCCACGGCGGCACGGTCACCGAGGGCGAGGTACGTCTGGACGACCGCCGCCTGGACGGGCTCGCGCCGGACCGGGTGGTGGCGGCCGGGGTGTCCCATGTGCCGGAAGGCAGGCAGGTGTTCTCCCGGATGACGGTCGCCGACAACCTGCGCGCCGGCAGCCTCGGCGGCTGCCGGGCGGGCCGGCCGAAAGCCCTCGCCCGCGTCCACGAACTCTTCCCCGTCCTCGCGGAGCGCGCACAGCAGCGCGCGGGCCTGCTCTCCGGCGGCGAACAGCAGATGCTCGCCGTCGCCCGGGCCCTGATGGCCGTCCCGAAGGTCCTGCTCCTCGACGAGCCCTCCCTGGGCCTCGCCCCGCTCATGGCCCAGCGGATCGCCGACACGGTCCGCGAGATCAACGAACAGGGCACGTCGGTCCTCCTCGTCGAACAGAACGCCGCCCTCGCCCTGCGGCTCGCCACGCGCGCGTACGTCCTCGAGGTCGGCGAGGTGACCCTGTCCGGCCCGGCCGCCGAACTGGCCGCCTCCGACGAGGTCCGCCGCCGCTACCTCGGCGTGGTCTACGAGGACGCGGCGGCCGACGCCGACCAGGTCGTAGGACGCACACTCACCCCGTGGAAGGGGTGAGCCGATGGACACCCTCGCCGTACGCGACCTGACCGTCCGGTTCGCGGGCCTCACCGCACTCGACGACGTCAGCTTCACCGTCCGCCCCGGCACCGTGCACGCCCTCATCGGCCCCAACGGCGCCGGAAAGTCCACCTGCTTCAACGTCCTGTCCGGCGTCTACCGGGCCACCGCGGGCAGCGTCCGCTTCGGCGACCACGAGCTCACCGGCATGCCCGCGCACCGCATCGCCGGCCTCGGCGTCGCCCGCATCTTCCAGAACCTCGCCCTGCCGCCCCTCGCCTCGGTCGAGGACAGCCTGCTCCTCGGCAGGCACCGGCTGACCCGAACCGGCTTCCTGGCGGCGGGACTGCGGCTGCCCTCGGCCGCACGAGAGGAACGGGCGCACCGTGAACGCGTCCGCGAGATCGCCGAGTTCGTCGGCATCGCGGACTGTCTGGACCGCCCGGCGGGCTCCCTGCCGTACGGGCAGCAGAAGCTCGCCGAACTCGCCCGCGCGCTCTGCATGGAGCCGCGCCTGCTGCTTCTCGACGAGCCCGTCGCCGGGATGACCGCCGATGAGCGGCGCCGGACGGCCGCCGTCATCGCGGGCGTCCGTGACGGGCTCGGTATCTCGATCGTGCTGGTGGAACACGACATGGGGGTGGTGATGCGGCTCGCGGACGCCGTGACCGTACTCGACTTCGGGCGCCGGATCGCCGACGGCGCCCCCGCCGACGTACAGAACGATCCGGCCGTCGTACGGGCGTACCTGGGGGAGGCGTCATGAGCACCTTCGCCGAGATCCTCCTCAACGGCGTCTCGCTGGGCTCCGTGTACGCGCTCATCGCGCTCGGCTTCGTGGTGATCTTCCGGGCCACCGAGGTCGTCAACTTCGCCCACGCCTCGCTGCTGCTCGCGGGCGGCTATGTCACCGCGACCCTCCACGACGACCTCGGCTTCTGGCCCGCGTTGCTCGTCGGGATCGCGAGCGCGGCCGTGGTCGGCGCGGCGGTGGAGTTCCTGGTGATGCGGCGCTACCGGGGCTCCGACCACAGCGTCCTCGCCATCGTCACCATCGGGGTCGACATCCTGCTCACCACCGAACTGACCCGTCGTATGGGCACCGACGTGCTGCCGCTCGGGGACCCGTGGGGGGACGCCGTGCTCAAGCTCGGGCCGATCTCCCTCGCCCACACGCGGATCGCCGCGTTCGTGGCGGCGGCGCTGCTCATCACCGCGTTCCTGCTGGTCTTCCGGTACACCTCGTGGGGCGTGGCGATGCGGGCGGCCGCGGAGAGCGCGGAGACGGCGGCCCTGATGGGCGTACGGCTGGGCCGGGTGTCGCTGGGAGCGTGGGCGGTGGCCGGGGGACTCGCCGCGGTGGCCGCACTGTTCCTCACCGTCTTTCCGACGCCGGGACTGGAACGGGCCACCTCGCTGGCCGCGCTCAAGGCCTTCCCTGCCGCGATCCTCGGCGGGCTGGACTCCACGACGGGCGCGCTGGTGGGCGGACTGCTGGTCGGCATCACGGAGTCGCTGGCGACGGGCTACCAGAGCGACCTGTCGTTCCTCGGGCGTGGGCTCGGAGACCTGGCGCCGTACCTCGTGATGGTCGTGATCCTGCTCATCCGCCCGGCCGGGCTGTTCGGGACGAAGGAGCTGGCCCGTGTCTGAGGTTCTCGGCCGCGACAAGGCCCGCGAAGCACCGTCCGGCATCCGCCGCCGCCCCGCCCGGCTCACGAGCCCCCGCTTCTGCGTCGGGGCCGTCGGAGCGGTCCTGCTCCTCGCCCTCCCCTTCTACCTCGACCGCTTCTGGCTCCAGGCCGGGCTCTTCACCATGGCCGCGGCCATCGGCGCGATCGGCATCAACCTCCTCACCGGCGCCACCGGGCAGCTCTCCATGGGCCATGCCTTCTTCCTCGCCGTCGGCGCCTACTCCTACTGCGTGTTCGCGGCCGACGGCGGCGACGGCCTGACCGGGCTCGGCCTGCCGACATGGCTGGCGGCCGTGCTGGCGGTGCTGGTCGCGGGGGTGGCCGGCGGGCTGTTCAGCCCCATCTCCGGGCGGCTCAGCGGCGCCTACCTCGGCATCGCCACGCTCGCGCTCGTCTTCATCGGACAGCACGTCATGTTCAACGCCCACGATCTGACCGGCGGGGCGAACGGTCGTGACGTGCCGCCGCTGAACCTCTTCGGTCTCACCTTCGACGACCGTGAACTCCTCGTGGCCGCCGTGCCGTTCGGATCGGCGGAGAAACTCTGGTACGCCGGTCTGGCAGTCCTCCTGGCCGGCGCGCTGTTCGCCCGCGGCGTCCTGCGCGGCCGTCCGGGCCGGGCCATGAACGCCATCCGCGACCACCGCATCGCCGCCGGAGTGATCGGCGTACCCGTGGCCCGGCACCGGGCCGCCGTCTTCGTGCTGTCGTCGATGTACGCCGGGCTGGCGGGTGTGCTCCTCGCCCTGGTCTTCCAGCGGACCGTGCCCGACTACTTCGGCATCACGCTGTCCCTCGAATACCTCGCCATGATCGTCATCGGCGGGCTCGGCTCGGTCTCCGGCGCGGTCGCGGGGGCGGTCTTCGTCTCCCTGCTACCGCAGCTGCTGACCCGCTACAGCGATGCTCTGCCCCTGGTCTCCGCCCCCGGCACGGGCGGGATCGCACCGGGCGAGGCATCCCGGTATCTCTACGGCGCCGCCGTCGTGCTGGTGGTGCTGTTCCTGCCCGGCGGCCTGGTCAGGATGGCCGCCCGGCGTCGCGTCACCACTCATTCAGGGGAGGAACGATGAACAGGACGTACGCGGCCAGGGCCTGTCCGGCGGATCAGGCCAGCTGCAAGAAACGGCGCTTCTTGGCCAGGCCTCGCGACGCCGGCATGATCCGCCGGACAGGCCCTAGGGCCGCCGCGGGCGCGCTCGCCGCACTGCTCGTACTGGCGGGATGCAGCTCAAAGGCCAAGAACGCCGAAAATGGGGACGGTGACACACAGTCGGCGGGCGGGGTGAAGACCGGCGACGGCATCTCCGGCAGGACGATCACCCTCGGTGCCCTCACCGACATGACCGGCGTCTACGCCACCCTCGGCAAGAGCGTCACCCAGGCCCAGCAGCTGTATGTGAAGCAGCTGAACGCCGACGGCGGTGTCTGCGGCTACAAGGTCCGCCTGACGGTCCGCGACCACGGCTACGACCCGCAGAAGGCCGTCTCCGGCTACACCGAGCTGGAGCCGAAGGTGCTGGGCTTCGCGCAGTTCATCGGCTCCCCGTTCGTCGCCGCGGTCAAGCAGCGCGTCGACGGCCAGGACAAGGGGCTCGTGCTGCCGCAGGCGTGGTCGTCGGCGCTGCTCGGCAGCCCGTACATCCGGGTCATCGGCTCCACGTACGACATCGAGACGATCAACGCCGTCGACTTCCTGGTCCAGGAGAAGGGCGTCAGGAAGGGCGACAAGATCGGCCATGTGTACTTCGAGGGCGACTACGGCGAGAGCGCCCTGGTCGGCTCGAAGCACATCGCGAAGGAGAAGGGGCTGACCGTCGTCGAGCAGAAGATCAAGCCCACCGACAACGACATGACCGCCCAGGTCGCGGCTCTCAAGCAGGCCGGCGTCAAGGGGATCGTCATCAGCGCGGGCCCGCGCCAGGCGGCTTCGCTCGTCGGCGTCGCGGCGGCCGGTGGCTTCGACGTGCCGATCATCGGCAACAACTCGGCCTTCGCGCCCCAGCTCCTGGCCACCCAGGCGGGACCGGCCCTGATGAAGAACTACTACGTGGCCTCGCCCTCGCTCCCGATCGGCGCGGACACCCCGGAGGCGAAGAAGCTCGTCGCCGACTATCAGGCGGCCTACCCGAAGGACGCCCTCGACAACGGCATCGTCGCCGGCTGGACCGCCGTGTCGGCCTTCGGCGAGGCACTGAAGAAGGCCTGCGAGACCAAGGACCTCACCAGGGAGGGCGTCGACAAGGCCCTGTTGGCCATCGACTCCTTCGACGTCGGCTTCGGCATCGCCCAGGACTTCACCGACCCCAAGTCCGCGTCCTCCCGGCAGAGCGTGATCCTTCAGCCCGACAAGGGCGTGACGGGCGGCATGAAGGTCGTACGGGAGGCGGAGGCGTCCGAGGTGGCCGAGGCGTACACACCGGGAGCCTGACACCGCACAGCGAAGAGGGCCCGAACCGGATATCCGGTTCGGGCCCTTTCGAACGTCTTCCAGCAGGCGCCTACGGCAGTTGTGTCGCTCGTGCCTCGCGCCGGTTGTCACGGAAGTTGTGCACCCGGCGGGCCGTGGCGAACAGCGGGATCACCGCGCCCATGACCAGCTGGAGCGCACAGCCCGTCTGAAGGAGCAGCTGTCCGCCCGGTGCGTCGAACGCCCAGGCCGCCAGCAGGCCCATGGCCGACACGATCCAGCCGAGCATCGCCACCGCGAGGATGCCCCGCGGCTTCGGGTACTCCACCCGGCTGACCATCAGCCACGCCGTCCCCAGGATCGCCATCAGCGTCGCCTCGAAGGGCAGCTCGAGCAGCACGATCGAGACCACGGTCAGTGCCCCGAACGGTGACGGCATGCCCTGGAAGGTGCCGTCCTTCACCGTCACACAGGAGAACCGCGCAAGTCTGAGCACCACCGCCAAAAGCACCACGATCGCCCCCACCGCCGCCACCCGCTGGGAGGCGTCGGCGGCGACCATGCCGTAGACGAGGACGAAGTACGCCGGTGCGAGGCCGAAACTGACCAGGTCGGAGAGGTTGTCCAGCTCCGCGCCCATCGGCGAGGAGCGCAGCTTGCGCGCCACCAGGCCGTCGAACAGGTCGAAGACCGCCGCGCAGAGCATCAGGATGACCGCGGTGGCCGCGCTGTTGCGGGCCATGCCGGACTCCTGGCTGTCCGTGAGATGCGGGATCAGGATGCCGGTGGTGGTGAAGTACACCGCCATGAAGCCGCACGTGGCGTTGCCGAGGGTGAGGGTGTCCGCTATCGAGAGGCGGAGAGAAAGAGGCATCTCCTCCTCGTCCTCGACCTCTTCGGCCTCGGGCACCCAGCCCGCTTGGGTCTCAGGATCAATCACGGTCAATGCGAGTCACCCCAGCCACGGTCTTCTGACCGACCTCCACCGCGACGTCCACGCCCTCCGGCAGGTAGATGTCGACGCGCGAGCCGAAGCGGATCAGACCGATGCGGTCGCCCTGCTCGAGCTTCGTGCCCTGCGGAACGTAGGGAACGATGCGGCGGGCCACCGCGCCGGCGATCTGGATCATCTCGATGTCACCGAGTTCGGTGTCGAAGTGCCAGACTACGCGCTCGTTGTTCTCGCTCTCCTTGTTGAACGCCGGAACGAACCCACCCGGGATGTGCTCGACCGACGTCACGGTGCCGGAGAGAGGCGCGCGGTTGACGTGGACGTTGAGGGGGCTCATGAAGATCGCGACGCGGGTGCGCCCGTCCTTCCACGGCATGATGCTCTGCACCACACCGTCGGCGGGCGAGATGACCCGGCCCTGGGCGATCTCGCGCTCGGGGTCGCGGAAGAACCACAGCATGCCCGCCGCGAGCGCGGTGGCGGGCACGGCGACGGCCTTGGCGGCGCCGGACTTGCGCGCGCGCACCAGGCTGAGGGCTGCGGTGGCGACCGTCGGGAGAAGCCACGGCGAGGCTCCGCGCGCGAGGCGTACGCCGCCGACCTGGCTGTCGCGTGGTGCAGAGGTTTGGCTGTGGGGCATGGATGACCTTCGTAGCGGATGGCGCCGCGCTGTAACGGGGGACGGCGGCTTTCCCGGGATCGTACCGGTCGTGGGCCACAACTGGGCAAGCCAGGAAGCCGAGTCGGCGGCTGAAGAGTGTTGACGGGGTGTGACCTTCTTCTCCAAGAAAACACCCCGTATCCGGACAATCAGCCCTGGAATCGATACTCTTCGAGCAGCCTGCGACCGATGATCATTTTCTGGATCTCGGCGGTACCTTCACCGATCAGCAGCATCGGAGCCTCACGGTAGAGGCGCTCGATCTCGTACTCCTTGGAGAAGCCGTAGCCGCCGTGGATCCGGAAGGCGTCCTCCACGACCTCCTTGCAGTACTCGGAGGCGAGGTACTTCGCCATCCCAGCCTCAAGGTCGTTTCGCTCCCCGGAGTCCTTTTTGCGTGCCGCGTTGACCATCATCGCATGCGCGGCCTCGACCTTGGTAGCCATCTCGGCGAGCTTGAACTGGATCGCCTGGTGCTGGGCGATCGGCTTGCCGAAAGTGTGACGCTGCTGGGCATACGAGACGCCCAGCTCGAAAGCACGCTGAGCGACGCCGCAGCCACGCGCCGCCACATTGACGCGGCCGACTTCGACGCCGTCCATCATTTGGTAAAAACCTCGGCCGGTGACCCCGCCGAGCACCCGATCGGCCGGAATGCGCAGGCCATCCATGATCAGCTCGGTGGTGTCGACACCCTTGTAGCCCATCTTGTCGATCTTCCCGGGGATGGTGAGGCCGGGGCGGACCTCTCCGAAGCCGGGCTCCTTCTCGACGAGGAAGGTCGTCATCGACTTGTGGGGCTTGGCGGCCGCCTCTTCGGGAGTGAGTCCTTCGTCACTTCGGACGAGTACGGCGACCAGACTCGACGTCCCACCGTTCGTCAGCCACATTTTCTGGCCGTTCAGGACGTACTCCTCGCCGTCCTTCACCGCCTTCGACGTGATCGCCGACACGTCCGAGCCCAGGCCCGGCTCCGACATCGAGAAGGCGCCGCGGATGTCGCCGGCCGCCATGCGGGGCAGGAAGTGGTCCTTCTGCTCCTGCGTGCCGTGCTGCTTGAGCATGTACGCCACGATGAAGTGGGTGTTGATGATGCCGGACACCGACATCCAGCCGCGGGCGATCTCCTCGACGCACAGCGCGTACGTCAGGAGCGACTCGCCCAGACCGCCGTACTCCTCCGGGATCATCAGGCCGAACAGGCCCAACTCCTTGAGGCCGTCGACGATTCTCTGCGGGTACTCGTCGCGGTGCTCCAGCTCGGTGGCGACCGGGATGATCTCCTTGTCCACGAAGTCGCGGACGGTGGAGAGGATTTCCTGCTGGATGTCGGTCAGACCGGCGGTCTGGGCGAGACGGGCCATGGCTTACTTCTCCGTGTTCTTTTCCGCAGGTGCGGTCAGCTCCGGGCGGCCGGGCTGCTCGCCGCCGCGCTCCTTGATGTAGGTCTCGGTCGGCACCATGACCTTGCGGCGGAACACGCAGACCAGCGTGCCGTCCTGCTTGTAGCCCTTGGTCTCGACGTGGACGATGCCGCGGTCGTTCTTCGACTTGGAGGGCCACTTGTCGAGCACGGTCGTCTCGCCGTAGATCGTGTCGCCGTGGAAGGTCGGCGCCACGTGCTTCAGCGACTCGATCTCCAGGTTGGCGATCGCCTTGCCGGAGACGTCCGGGACGGACATGCCGAGCAGCAGCGAGTAGATGTAGTTCCCGACGACGACGTTCTTGCCGAAGTCCGTCGTCCTCTCCGCATAGTTGCTGTCCATGTGGAGCGGGTGGTGGTTCATGGTGAGCAGACAGAAGAGATGGTCGTCGTACTCCGTGACCGTCTTTCCGGGCCAGTGCTTGTAGACCGCCCCGACCTCGAACTCCTCGTAGGTGCGCCCGAACTGCATGGCCTCAGGCCTCCGGAATCTCGAACTTGCTGGTGCGCTGCATGCCGGCGGCACGGCCCTTGCCGGAGATGACCAGGGCCATCTTGCGGCTGGCCTCGTCGATCATCTCGTCGCCGATCATCGCGGAGCCCTTCTTGCCGCCCGCCTCGGACGTGTAGTACTCGTACGCGTCCAGGATCAGCTCGGCGTGGTCGAAGTCCTCCTGGGACGGCGAGAAGATCTCGTTGGACGCCTCGACCTGGCCCGGGTGCAGCACCCACTTGCCGTCGAAGCCGAGCGCCGCGGCGCGCTGGGCGACCTCGCGGTAGCCGTCGACATTGCGGATCTGGAGGTAGGGGCCGTCGATCGCCTGGAGGTTGTTGGCGCGGGCGGCCATCAGGATCTTCATCAGGATGTAGTGGTAGGCGTCCGCCGGGTAGCCGGGCGGCTGCTCGCCCACGACCAGCGACTTCATGTTGATGGACGCCATGAAGTCGGCCGGGCCGAAGATGATCGTCTCGACGCGCTGGGAGGCCGTCGCGATCTCGTTGACGTTGTTGAGACCCTGCGCGTTCTCGATCTGCGCCTCGATGCCGATCTTGCCGACCTCGAAGCCCATCGTCTTCTCGATCTGCGTCAGCAGCAGGTCGAGGGCGACGACCTGCTGGGCCGTCTGGACCTTCGGCAGCATGATGCAGTCGAGGTTCTGGCCGGCGCCCTCGACGACCGTGACGACGTCGCGGTACGTCCACTCGGTGGTCCAGTCGTTGACGCGCACGACCCTCGTCTTGCCCGTCCAGTCGCCCTCGTTGAGGAACTTGACGATGGTGTGCCGCGCCTCGGGCTTGGCGAGCGGGGCGCACGCGTCCTCCAGGTCGAGGAAGACCTGGTCCGCCGGGAGGCCCTGCGCCTTCTCCAGGAAGCGGGGGTTGCTTCCCGGCACCGCGAGACACGAGCGGCGGGGACGCAGACGGTTGACGGTCATGCGGGGACCTCCAGGGGGTCGAGCTTGTTCGCTTTGCGGATCTCGTCGACGATGCGGCCGATGATCCCGGTGATGTCGAAGTCCTTCGGGGTGAACACCGCGGCCACTCCGGCTGCCCTGAGCTGTGCGGCGTCCCCGTTCGGGATGATGCCACCGGCGATCACCGGTATATCTGTGGCACCGGCCACATGCAGCCGCTCCAGCACGTCCGGCACCAGCTGGGCGTGCGAGCCGGACAGGATGGACAGGCCGACCGCGTGCACGTCCTCGGCGAGGGCCGCGTCCACGATCTGCTCGGGCGTCAGCCGGATGCCCTGGTAGACCACCTCGAACCCGGCGTCACGGGCCCGCACGGCGATCTGCTCGGCACCGTTGGAGTGCCCGTCCAGGCCCGGCTTGCCGACCAGGAAGCGGAGCTTGCCGACGCCCATGTCCCGGGCCGTCAGGTCGACCTTGCGGCGCACGTCCGCCATGGCCGAGCCCTCCTCCGCCGGCACCGCGACCGGCGCCGACGAGACCCCGGTCGGTGCCCGGAACTCGCCGAACACCTCGCGCAGCGCCCCGGACCACTCGCCGGTCGTGACACCGGCGCGGGCGCACTCCAGGGTGGCCTCCATGAGGTTGCCGGTGCCCTTGGCGGCCTCCTTCAGCTTCTCCAGCGCCTTGCACGGGCGCGGGTGGTTGAAGGGCGGCTGGTAGCGGGTGTCGCGCCAGTGCCGCAGGCTCTCGATCACACGGGCCTCGACCGCCGGGTCGACCGTGTGGATCGCGGTGTCCAGGTCGGCCGTGAGCGGGTTCGGCTCGGTCGTCTCGAAGATGTTGACGCCGATGATCTTCTCCTGGCCGGACTCGATCCGGGCCCGGCGCTCGGCGTGTGAGGAGACGAGCTGCGACTTGAGGTAGCCGGACTCGACGGCGGCCATCGCGCCGCCCATCTCCTGGATCCGGTCGATCTCCGCGAGGGACGCCTCGACGAGCTCCTCGACCTTCGCCTCGATGACATGAGAGCCCTCGAAGATGTCCTCGTACTCCAGCAGGTCGCTCTCATGGGCGAGGACCTGCTGGATGCGCAGCGACCACTGCTGGTCCCACGGCCGGGGAAGACCGAGGGCCTCGTTCCAGGCGGGCAGCTGCACGGCACGCGCGCGTGCGTCCTTGGAGAGGGTCACGGCCAGCATCTCCAGCACGATCCGCTGGACGTTGTTCTCCGGCTGCGCCTCGGTCAGTCCGAGGGAGTTGACCTGGACTCCGTAGCGGAAACGACGCTGCTTGGGGTCCTCGATGCCGTAGCGCTCGCGGGTGACCTTGTCCCAGATGCGGCCGAAGGCGCGCATCTTGCACATCTCCTCGACGAAGCGGACGCCCGCGTTCACGAAGAAGGAGATACGGGCGACCACGTCACCGAACTTCTCGGCCGGCACCTGACCGGAGTCCCGGACGGCGTCCAGGACCGCGATCGCCGTCGACATCGCGTACGCGATCTCCTGCACGGGCGTGGCGCCCGCCTCCTGGAGGTGGTAGCTGCAGATGTTGATCGGGTTCCACTTGGGGATGTGGTTGACCGTGTAGCAGATCATGTCCGTCGTCAGACGGAGCGAGGGCACCGGCGGGAACACGTGCGTGCCCCGGGACAGGTACTCCTTGACGATGTCGTTCTGGGTCGTGCCCTGGAGCTTGGTGATGTCCGCACCCTGCTCCTCGGCGACGACCTGGTAGAGCGCCAGCAGCCACATGGCGGTGGCGTTGATCGTCATCGAGGTGTTCATCTGCTCCAGGGGGATGTCCTGGAACAGCCGGCGCATGTCACCGAGGTGCGCGATCGGCACGCCGACCCGGCCGACCTCGCCGCGGGCGAGGATGTGGTCGGAGTCGTAGCCGGTCTGCGTCGGCAGGTCGAACGCCACCGACAGGCCGGTCTGACCCTTGGCGAGGTTGCGCCGGTACAGCTCGTTGGACGCCTCGGCCGTGGAGTGGCCGGCGTACGTGCGCATGAGCCACGGCCGGTCCTTCTCCCGCTTGCCTGCGGCGGGCTGACGCTCAGTCATCTATGACCCCGGGTGTCTCAGATGTTGCGGAAGCGGTTGATGGCGTCGAGGTGCTTGGCGCGCATCTCCTCGTCGCGCACGCCCAGACCCTCCTCGGGCGACAGGCACAGCACGCCGACCTTGCCCTGGTGGACGTTGCGGTGCACGTCGTGGGCGGCCTGGCCGGTCTCCTCCAGGGAGTACACCCGGGAGAGGGTCGGGTGGATCTTGCCCTTCGCGATGAGCCGGTTGGCCTCCCAGGCCTCGCGGTAGTTGGCGAAGTGCGAGCCGATGATCCGCTTCAGCGACATCCACAGGTAGCGGTTGTCGTACTCGTGCATGTAGCCCGAGGTCGAGGCGCAGGTGGTGATGGTGCCGCCCTTGCGGGTGACGAAGACGCTCGCGCCGAAGGTCTCGCGGCCCGGGTGCTCGAAGACGATGTCGATGTCCTCGCCGCCGGTCAGCTCGCGGATGCGCTTGCCGAAGCGCTTCCACTCCTTCGGGTCCTGGGTCTGCTCGTCCTTCCAGAACTGGTAGCCCTCGGCGTTGCGGTCGATGATCGCCTCGGCGCCCATCGAGCGGCAGATGTCCGCCTTCTGGTCGCTGGAGACGACGCAGATCGGGTTGGCGCCGCCGGCCAGGGCGAACTGGGTGGCGTAGGAGCCGAGTCCGCCGCTGGCGCCCCAGATCAGGACGTTGTCGCCCTGCTTCATGCCGGCGCCGTTGCGGGAGACCAGCTGGCGGTAGGCGGTGGAGTTCACCAGGCCCGGTGCGGCGGCCTCCTCCCAGCTGAGGTGGTCCGGCTTGGGCATCAGCTGGTTCGACTTGACCAGGGCGATCTCGGCGAGGCCGCCGAAGTTGGTCTCGAAGCCCCAGATGCGTTGCTCGGGGTCGAGCATGGTGTCGTTGTGGCCGTCGGAGGACTCCATCTCGACGGACAGACAGTGCGCGACGACCTCGTCACCCGGCTTCCAGGCGTTCACGCCGGGGCCGGTGCGCAGGACGACGCCCGCGAGGTCGGAGCCGATGATGTGGTAGGGCAGGTCGTGCCGCTTGGCCAGGTCGTTGGTGCGGCCGTAGCGCTCCAGGAACCCGAAGGTGGACAGCGGCTCGAAGATCGAGGTCCACACGGAGTTGTAGTTGACGCTCGACGCCATCACGGCGACCAGGGCCTCGCCCGGGCCGAGCTCCGGCACCGGGACGTCGTCCAGGTGGATCGACTTGCGGGGGTCCTTGTCGCGGGTCTGCAGACCCGCGAACATCTCCGTCTCGTCCTTGTGCACGGTGATCGCGCGGTACGACTCGGGGAGCGGCAGAGCGGCGAAGTCGGCCGGAGTCGAGTCCGGCGACTGGATCGCGTCCAGGATGTCCTTCACGGTCACGGTGTTGCCTCCGGCGATACGCGTCCTGAGGGAGGGACGCTGAGGGTTACGTCGGTGCTGCTGAGGGTTTTTTCGAAGTGCCGTCGGTTCGGCGAGGTGGTGCTTCGGCAGCGCTTTGTGGCGCGGGAGGTTGCCTGTGACGCAGGCGTCCGGGCGGGCAAGTCGATGACTTGTTGGGACAGCCGGCGTACGAATGGTCTCTGCACGCCGGCCGCCCGGACTCCTTCAACGTATGACACCGCGTGTCACTCCGCAAGGCACTGAGTGCCAGGAAAAGCTCTCAGATGAAATCTTTACGTAACACATGAGCGATGATCGATCGAACGCCGCTGGAAACCCCCTGGAAATCGGGTGGAGGCACACGAAAACGGCCACCCCGAGGGGTGGCCGTCATCACAGCGATGCAGTAGTGCTCAGCGCTCCTTGAGCGCCTCCTCGATGGTCCTCATGACCTCGTCGAGCGGGGCGTCGGTGCGGGCGACCGTCACCAGGACCTCGCCGTGGGCCGAGACCGTCGCGGCGGCCGGCTTCGGGGTGGTGCTGCGCCCGGCCCCGATGCCGGAGCCGAACGTCTTGCGCACGATCGCGAAGGCGTGGTCCAGCTGTGACTCCACGTCGCCCTGTCCGCCGGCTCTGAGCCAGCGCCGCAGCACGTGGTTGTGGGCCGTGACGACCGCGGACGCGGCGACCTCCGCCAGCAGCGGGTCGTCGTTGGCGTCGTCGTCGTGCGCGTGCTCGTCGAAGTGGCCGAGGAGGTAGCGGGTGAACAGACGCTCGTAGCGGGCCACCGACGCGATCTCCGCCTCGCGCAGGGTGGGCACCTCGCGCGTGAGCTTGTAGCGGGCGACCGAGATCTCCGGCCGGGCCGCGTACATCCGCATGACTTCCTTGATGCCGTTGCACACCGTGTCGAGCGGGTGCTCGTGCGGGGGAGCCGCGTTGAGGACGGCCTCGGCGCGGATCAACGTGTCGTCGTGATCGGGGAAGATCGCCTCTTCCTTGGAGCGGAAGTGGCGGAAGAAGGTGCGGCGGGCGACTCCGGCCGCCGCCGCGATCTCGTCGACGGTCGTCGCCTCGTACCCCTTGGTCGAGAACAGCTCCATCGCCGCGGCCGCCAGTTCTCGGCGCATCTTGAGCCGCTGGGCGGCAGCACGGCTGCCTGCGGCACTTTCCGGCGCGTCGGGCGTAGCTGGTGTACGTGAGGACTTGGCGGGCTGGGGCATGACCCGAACGTACTGCATGTGCGCAGGTTGGCGCTCATGTCCTGGGCGCCCCCCGCCCGGTGCGGGCAGGGGGGTTCCGTGGGGGTCGAGCAGTCCGCCCCAGTCCTCGGCGTCCTTGAACCAGTCGCCGGACGGCTCAGCGGCGGGCATATTCGCGGAAGCCACGGCCGGTCTTGCGGCCGAGGCAGCCCGCGGCCACCAGGTGCTCCAGGAGCGGGGCCGGAGCCAGGCCCGGGTCCCGGAACTCGCGGTGCAGGACCTTCTCGATGGCGAGCGAGACATCGAGCCCGACGACGTCCAGGAGCTCGAAGGGACCCATCGGGTAGCCGCCGCCCAGCTTCATCGCGGCGTCGATGTCGTCGAGCGACGCGTAGTGCTCCTGGACCATCTTGATGGCGTTGTTGAGGTAGGGGAACAGCAGGGCGTTCACGATGAAGCCGGCCCGGTCGCCGCAGTCGACCGCGTGCTTCCTGATCTTCGCGCAGACCTCGCGGACGGTGGCGTGGACGTCGTCGGCGGTGAGCACCGTGCGGACGACCTCGACCAGCTTCATCGCCGGCGCCGGGTTGAAGAAGTGCATGCCGATCACGTCCTGGGGGCGTGAGGTGGCACGGGCACAGGCGACGACCGGCAGCGACGAGGTGGTCGTGGCCAGGACCGCGCCCGGCTTGCAGACCTTGTCCAGCGCCGCGAAGAGCTGCTGCTTGACCTCCAGGTCCTCGGCGACGGCCTCGACGGCCAGATCGACGTCGGCGAAGGCGTCGTACGAGCCCGCCGCCGTGATCCGGTCCAGGGTCTGCGCGGCGGCCTCGGCGGTCATCCGCCCCTTGTCGACGGAGCGCGAGAGGGACTTGCCGATACGGGCCTTGGCGGTCTCGGCCTTCTCCTCGCTGCGGGCGGCGAGGACGACCTCGTAACCGGCCTTCGCGAAGACCTCGGCGATGCCGGACGCCATGGTGCCGGAGCCCGCGACGCCGACGGAACGGACCGGACGGCCGGGGGTCCCGGAATCCCCGGCGGCCGGCGTCAGGGTGTCCGCCACGACCGTCGCGCTGCCCGGAGCCTCGTACGAGTAGAAACCGCGGCCCGACTTACGGCCCGTCAGGCCCGCCTCGCTGAGCTGCTTGAGGATCGGCGCGGGGGCGTGCAGCCGGTCCTGGGACTCGGAGTACATGGCCTCCAGGACCGTGCGCGCGGTGTCGATGCCGATCAGGTCGAGCAGGGCGAGCGGACCCATGGGCAGTCCGCAGCCGAGCCGCATCGCGGCGTCGATGTCCTCGCGGGAGGCGTACCTCGCCTCGTACATCGCGGCGGCCTGGTTGAGGTAGCCGAACAGCAGTCCGTCGGCGACGAATCCGGGCCGGTCGCCGACCGCCACGGGCTCCTTGCCGAGGGCGAGGGCGAGGTCGGTGACCGCGCTGACGGCGGCCGGCGCGGTCAGCACCGAGGAGACGACCTCGACCAGCTTCATCGCCGGCGCCGGGTTGAAGAAGTGCAGTCCGAGCACGCGCTCGGGACGGGCCGAGTCGGCGGCGAGCCGGGTGACGGACAGGGCGTTGGTGCCGGTCGCCAGGATCGTCTCGGGGCGCACGATCCCGTCGAGTTCACGGAAGATCTGGTGCTTGATCTCGTACGACTCCGGCGCCACCTCGATGACGAGGTCGGCGTCGGCCGCGGTGCGCAGGTCGGTTGAGGTGCGGACCCGGGCGAGGATGCCGGCGCGCTCCTGTTCGGTCAGCCTGCCGCGCTCCACGGCACGGGCGGTCGAGGTCTCCAGGGCGGTGACGGCCTGGGCGGCCGCGGCCTCGCTGATGTCGATGCCGACGACCTCGCGGCCGGCCTTGGCGAGGACCTCGGCGATGCCGGTGCCCATCGTGCCGAGGCCGATGACGGCAATGGTCTGCAGCGGGGACAGAGGGGTGTCGGACAGGGGAGCGGCCATCGCGGGACTCCAGGAATGAGGTGACGACTGGGAGCGCGACCCGGTACGCCCGAAGGCGCACCGGGTGGCGTGGAGGATGCGGGTGTTGCCGGGCTGCAAGCGCACACGCCCGGTGGTGCGGTGCCGTCGTCACAGGCGTGCACACGCCCGGAGAACGGTGAAACCGACCGGCCCTGTCCCGGGGCCACGTCGTACTGCGATACCTGAGAGGTACCGAACCGACTGCGCTCACGACGGCTGCGTCACCAGGCCGGCGCGAGGAGTTCCGCGAGTGGGTAACTCGCTCGTCTGAGCTTAACCGGCGGGTAACGAGCGCGCTAGTCCCCGTGTTTGTGATGTACGTCCCGAGGCGCTCGCGACCCCCCTAGGCTGCGTGTCATGGACGAAGAGTTGCGGTCGCTCACGGAGCGCTTACGGCAGGAGTCGGGGGAGTCGGCGTCGTACGGGCGGCTGGCGGAGACGAAGGACCTCGACGAGCTGGCCGGGGTGCTGGTCGAGGCCGGGCGGCCGCTGTGGGCGAGGGAGCTGGCCGCGTTCCGGCTGGGGGTCGCGGGGGACTCCCGTGCCTTCGAGTCCCTCGTCCTGCTGCTCAACCACCGTGAACCGCAGCGCTGCGCCTCCGCCGCGTACGCCCTGGCCCGCCTCGGCGACCCGCGCACCGCCCGCGCGGCCGCGGCCCTCGCCACCAACGAACTGCGCGTCGCCTACGCCCTGCACCCGGTCAGACTCCTGACCGAACTGCGCGCGCCCGAGTCGGTGCCCGCGCTCGTCACCACGCTGGAGCGGCGGTTGCGCCCGCATGACCCGTACCGGCGGGTGGCGCTCGCCTGTGTGGAGGGCCTCGGTGAGCTGGGCGACGCCCGCGCGCGCCCCGTACTGAACGAGGCCCTGGCCCATCCGGTGCTGGCGGAGGCGGCGGTGCGGGCGCTGGGACGGATCCCGAGGCCGCGCTAGAGCGCGCGCAGGTACCGCACCTCGGGCACCGCGACCCCGTCCACCTCGAAGGGCTCCTCGGCGCCGTCCGGCCGGAACCCCGCCCGTTCGTAGAAGGCGCGGGCGCGGACGTTGCCCTTGAGGACCCAGAGGTACATGCGGTCGTGCCCGGCGGCGGTGCAGCGGCGTACCGACTCCTGGAGCAGCGCGTGGCCGATGCCCGCGCCGTACCGCCCGGTGTCCACGTAGATCGCGTACAACTCGGCGTCCGCGGTGCGCACTTCAGCCTCCCGGTAGGGGCCGTGCGCTGACCAGCCGAAGAGGTCTCCGTCCTGTTCCGCGACGAGGTTCACCACGCTGCCGTCCGACCGCCGAAGACGTTCGCGACGGCGCTCGGCGTCCTCTCTCATGCTCAGCGCGTCCAGATACGGCTGCGGCATGAGGCCCCGGTACGCGCTCTGCCAGCCCCGGACCCGGATCTCGGCCACACGGTCGCAGTCCGCGAGTGTCATCTCGCGTACCCGAGGACCGCTCACGAAGCCACCACCGCGAAGGCCTCGACCTCCATCAGGAACTCGGGCCGCACCAGCGCGGCCACCTGGACCGCGGACGCGGCCGGCAGGCGGTCCTCGGGTATGTGCTCGGCGCGGGCGGTGCGGATGGCGGGCAGGTGTGCCATGTCCGTGACGAAGTAGGTGAGTTTGACGACGTCGTCGAAGGTCGTGCCCGCGGCGGCCAGGCAGCGGCGCAGGTTCTCGAAGACCTGGCGGGCCTGGGCGGTGGGATCGTCCTCGCCGACGAGTTCGCCGTCGGCGTCCAGGGCGAGCTGGCCGGAGATCGCGACGAACGTGCCGGTGCCCAGCACGACATGGGAGTACTGGGCGGCGGGGGCGAGCCCGTCGGGGGCGGGAATCCTGGTCAGCTCACTCATGCGTCCATGGTGGACCATGGCACTGACAATGCCCCCGACGGGCCCTCAGACCCTGCTCGGCGGACCGCTCAGCCGCGGAAGCCGAGCATGCCGTGCAGCGTCGAGCCCCGCGCGGAGGCCGACGCCGAGCTCAGCGGCTCCGGGTCGGGCAGGGTGTCGCACACCGCGTCGGCCTCGCCGCCGCCGCGCGGCACCGTGCCGTCGGTCAGATACGCCGCCAGGTACTTGTCCAGGCAGGCGTTTCCGCTCAGCGTGATGCCGTGGTTGCCGCCGCCCTGCTCGACCACCAGGCTGGAGCCGCGCAGCAGACGGTGGACCGTCACGCCGCCCTCGTACGGGGTGGCCGCGTCGTCCGTCGCCTGGAACAGCAGCGCCGGCGGCAGCTTGGTGTTGGCCACGTTCACCGGCCGCAGCGAGTTCGTCGGCCAGAACGCGCACGGCGCGTTGTACCAGGCGTTGTTCCAGGTCATGAACGGCGCCTTCTCGTACACCGTCCAGTTGTCATTGCGCCACTGGCTCCAGTCGCGCGGCCAGTCGGCGTCACGGCACTGCACCGAGGTGTAGATGCTGTAGCCGTTGTCGCCGGAGGCGTCGACGGCGGCGAAGTTCTCGTACGCCTCGACCAGCGGGTCGGAGTTCTTGTCGTTCACGTACGCCGCGAACGCCTCCGCCAGATACGGCCAGTAACCGTTGTAGTAGCCGCCCGGGATGAAGGTGTCCTCCAGCTCGGAGGCGCCCACCTTCCCGCCGGCCGGTTTCTTGGCCAGGGCCGCCCGCATCGCGTACCACTTGGCCTCGATCTTCTCCGGATCGGTGCCGAGCTTGTACGTGGAGTCGTACTTGGCGACCCACGCGAGGAACGCGCGGTGGCGGTCGTTGAAGGCGTAGTCCTGCGCGAGGTTGTCGTCGTACCAGACACCGGTGGGGTCGACGATCGAGTCGAGGACCAGGCGCCGCACCCGCTCGGGGAAGAGCTTGGCGTAGACGGCGCCGAGATAGGTGCCGTAGGAGTAACCGAAGTAATTGATCTTCTTCGCGCCCAGGGCGGCACGGATCGAGTCCATGTCCCGTACGGCCTGGACCGTGTTGATGTACGGCAGCACATCGGCGTACTTCTTGCCGCAGGCCTGCGCGAAGGACTTGGCCCGCTTCAGGTTGGCCTTCTCGATGGCCGGGGTGCTCGGCACCGAGTCCGGACGGACCGGGTTGAAGTAACCGGGCTTGCAGTCGAGCGCCGGCTTGCTCTTGCCCACACCGCGCGGGTCGAAGCCGATGACGTCGTATTGCGCCGCGACCGCCTTGGGCAGCGAGCCGGCGACGAATCCCGCGAGGGTCAGACCGCTGCCGCCGGGACCGCCGGGGTTGACCAGCAGCGGGCCCTGGGACTTCTTCGCGGTGTGCGGGACACGGGACAACGCGAGGGTGATCTGCCGCCCGTGCGGGTGGTGGTGGTCGAGTGGGACCTTGAGGGACGCGCACTGGAGCGTCGGGTAGTTCGTGGTGCCGCAGCTCTTCCAGGTGAGCTTCGCGGCCTGAGTGGCGTCCGCGGTGCGCGGAGTGCTCGCGTCGGCGGGCAGGGCGGTGAACGAACCGGCCACGACGACGGAAACGCCGCACAGCACGGCTGCGCGTTTTCTCATGGCGTCCTCCCAGGACGGAGGGTTTCGGACCGCGGGTGTCACGGTCCACGCCGCATCGTCCCGGAAAGCGCGCCCGGAAGAACGCGTTCTGGCAAGACTTGACCCTACTGGGCCGTGGGATGCCCTCGAACGCTGTCAGATCAGCGTGAGTTGGGTTCCTTCGGGCAGATCGGGCGCGGGCGGTTCGGGCTCGGGCATCCGCCGGGGCATGACCGGGTCCGCGGGCCCGATGCCGTACTCCCGGGCCAACTCGTGGACCTGGCGGGTGATCCGGCGCTGGTACCACTTCGGCGCGTAGGAGCCGTCCGCGTACAGCCGCTCGTAGCGGCGCACCAGGTGCGGATGGTGCCGGCCCAGCCAGGTCATGAACCACTCCCGCGCCCCGGGCCGCAGATGCAGCACCAGCGGGGTCACGGACGTGGCCCCGGCGGCGGCGATCGCCCGCACGGTGGCCCGGAGCTGGTCCGGTGCGTCGCTGAGGAACGGGATCACCGGCGCCATCAGGACCCCGCACCCGATGCCGTGCTCGGCCAGGGTCCGTACGACGTCGAGGCGGCGCTCAGGGGCCGGCGTGCCCGGCTCCACAGTGCGCCACAGCTCCGGATCGACGAAGCCGACCGAGACGGAGATACCGACGTCCGTCACCGCGTGCGCCTGCTTCAGCAGGTCGAGATCGCGCAGGATCAGCGTGCCCTTGGTCAGGATCGAGAACGGGTTCGCGTGGTCGCGCAGAGCGCCGATGATGCCCGGCATCAGACGGTAGCGGCCCTCCGCGCGCTGGTAGCAGTCGACGTTCGTGCCCATCGCGATGTGCTCGCCCTGCCAGCGCGGCGATCCGAGCTGGCGGCGCAGCAGTTCGGGAGCGTTCGTCTTGACGACGATCTGCGAGTCGAAGCCGAGACCTGTGTCGAGGTCCAGATAACTGTGCGTCTTGCGCGCGAAGCAGTACACGCACGCGTGCGAGCAACCGCGGTACGGATTGACCGTCCACTGGAAGGACATCCGAGAGACCGCCGGCACCCGGTTGATGATCGACCGGGCCCGGATCTCGTGAAAGGTGATCCCGCTGAACTCCGGTGTGTCGAAGGTACGGGTGACGACCGCGTCCGCGCCGAACAGCGCGGTGTCGTCGGCCCGGCTGTGGCCGGAGTCCGCTGTGAGGTTCTCCCAGCGCATGACGCCTCCTCGGTAGCACTGTTCCCAGAATAGAACACATGTTCCCTTGATCGTGCGCGTGCGGATGTGAAGGGATTGCGGGGCCCCGATTTGGGCGGGCGGGGACCGGGGTGATTGGCTTGCCCCCACCCCCGATAACTCAGGTGCTGGAGGAAAAATGGCGCAGGTCGAGGCCACTACGGAGCGGGTCGTCGCGGCGGACGCGGAGAAGGTGTTCGACGCCCTCGCCGACTACAGCGGCACGCGCGCGAAGGTGCTGCCCCAGCACTTCAGCGAGTACGAGGTGCGCGAGGGCGGCGACGGCGAGGGCACCCTCGTCCACTGGAAGCTCCAGGCCACCAGCAAGCGGATCCGTGACTGCCTGCTCGAGGTCAGCGAGCCCACCGACGGCGAGCTCGTCGAGAAGGACCGCAACTCCTCCATGGTCACCACCTGGCGGGTCACCCCGGCCGGCGAGGGCAAGTCCCGCGTCGTCGTGAGCACCGTCTGGAACGGCGCCGGCGGCATCGGCGGCTTCTTCGAGAAGACCTTCGCCCCCAAGGGGCTCGGCCGGATCTACGACGAGGTGCTCGACAAGCTCGCCGCCGAGGTCGAGAAGTAAGGACAAGTCCCCGGTGTCCGAGGGGTGTTGAGCCTCTCACCGGATCGAGTGGATCTCCGGGCGCCGCCCCGGTCTGCCGTAACTCGTCGCGCTTGCTCGCAGTTGTCGCTTTACGCGGGAATTGTGAGGGTGCGACGAGGGGAGCGGCACAGTGCGCGGGACCACTCTGGTGCAGGACGGACCGCGGGGCGAACCGGCCGAGCAACCCCCGCCGATCCCCGCCCCGGCACCCGCCCAGGCCGTCGAACTCGGCCCGCGCCGGGTGCGGTTGATCTTCTTCGTGCTCATGCTCGCGCTGCTCCTGGCCGCCCTGGAGCAGATGATCGTCGCGGCCGCGCTGCCGAAGATCGTCGGTGAACTGCACGGCCTGGACAAGATGTCCTGGACGATCACCGCCTACCTGCTGACCTCCACGATCGGTCTGCCGATCTACGGAAAACTCGGCGACCTCCTCGGCCGCAAGGGCGTCTTCCAGTTCGCGATCGTCGTGTTCGTCGTCGGCTCCGCCCTCGCCGGGCGGGCCGAGACGATGGACCAGCTGATCGCCTTCCGCGCGGTACAGGGCGTCGGGGCGGGCGGCCTCATGATCGGCGTACAGGCGATCATCGCCGACATCGTGCCCGCCCGCGAGCGCGGCCGCTTCATGGGCCTCATCGGTGCCGCGTTCGGCCTCGCCTCCGTCGCCGGACCCCTGCTGGGCGGCTACTTCACCGACGAACACTCCTGGCGCTGGTGCTTCTACTTCAACGTCCCCTTCGGCGTTCTCACCCTGGCCGTCGTCACCGTCGTCCTCAAGCTGCCCAAGCCGACGGCGAAGCCCCGGCTCGACGTCCTCGGCGCGCTGCTGCTCGCCGCCGCCTCCACCTGCCTGGTGCTGCTGACCAGCTGGGGCGGCACCGAGTACGCGTGGGACTCGCGCGTCATCCTGGGACTCGGCGCGGGCGCGCTGGCGTCGGCCCTGCTGTTCCTCGTCGCCGAGCACTTCGCGGCCGAACCGCTCATCCCGCTGCGGCTGTTCCGGGACCCGGTCTTCACCGTCACCGGCCTGGTGGGCCTCGTGGTGGGCGTGGCCCTGTTCGGCGCCGCGAGCTATCTGCCCACCTTCCTGCAGATGGTGGACGGCGCGAGCGCCACCGAGTCCGGGCTGCTGATGCTGCCCATGATGGGCGGCATCGTCGGCGCCTCGGTGATCGCCGGGCAGCTCATCAGCCACACCGGCCGCTACCGGATCTACCCGGTCCTGGGCAGCGCCCTGTCCGTCTTCGGCATGTGGCTGCTGTCCCGGCTCGAGGCCGACACGCCCCGGCCGCACTACAGCCTCTGGATGGCCGTCCTCGGCGCCGGCATCGGCATGGTGATGCCCGTCCTCGTCCTCGCCGTCCAGAACTCGGTGCGCCCCGCCGACCTGGGCACCGCCACCAGCGCGAACAACTACTTCCGGCAGATCGGCGGAAGCGTCGGCGCCGCGATCTTCGGCACCCTCCTCGCCGACCGGCTCACCGACGCCCTGGCGAAGCGCCTGCCCGATACGACAGGGCTTCCCGACGCCGAGTCCATCACCCCGCAGCTCGTCCACGCGCTGCCGCCCGAGCTGCGGGACGCGTACATCCGCGCGTACGCCGACGCCATGCCGCGGATCTTTCTCTACCTCGTGCCGGTACTCGTCCTCGGCCTGCTCATCGCCTTCTTCCTCAAGGAGAAACCCCTGGTGTCCCACAACGCCGCCGAAATCGAGCCCGCGCCCGTGAACGCCCCGGTCCCGCAGGCCCGTGCGCCCCACCTCGCCGGAATCCCCGTCTGCGGCACGGTGCAGCACCCCGACGGGACCGTCGTACCGCGCGCGGCGCTCACGCTGATCGACGCCGTGGGGCAGCAGACCGGGCGCGGGGCGAGCGGCGAGGACGGGCGGTACGCGCTGTCGACGCCCGGCTCGGGGGCGTACGTCCTGATCGCCGCGGCCGGGGGACACCAGCCGCAGGCGGTCTCCGTGACCGTCGGCGAGCGGCCCGTCGAGCTCGATGTCGTCCTCGGCGGCGCCGGACGCCTCGCCGGAAGCGTGCTGACCGCCGACGGCACCCCCGTGCGCGACGCCACCGTCACCCTCACCGACGTCCACGGCCAGGTGGTCGCCACCACCCGCAGCGGCCGCGAGGGCGGCTACGTCATCACCGAACTCGTCGCCGGCGAGTACACCCTCGCGGCCGGCGCCCCCGCGCACCGCCCCGCGGCTCTGCCCGTCACCGTGCAGGCCTCCCGGGAGACCCGCCAGGATGTCGAACTCGCGGGCGGCGCCGTGCTGCGCGGCACCGTGCGGGCCGGCGGCGAGCGAAGCGAGATGGGGGTCCCCCCGCCCGGAGGGTGGGGGAGGCCGGTCGAGGACGCGCGCGTGACGCTCCTCGACGCCGCCGGCAACGTCGTGGACACCCTCACCACCGGAGCCGACGGCACCTTCCGGTTCGTCGACCTGTCCTCCGGCGAGTACACCGTCATCGCCGCGGGCTACCCGCCCGTCGCCACCGTCCTCCAGGTCGCCGGCGGCGGCCGTACGGAACGGGATCTCCAACTCGGGCACGAGGACTGAAAACCCGTCAGTAACCCCGACCCGCCTCCCACCGGCAGGTTCTGCCCGGATCGGGGGCGCGGGGGCGCACGCCGGGGTGATCCGCCCCCCGCCGATTCCCGCATTGCCCCACATCACAACCACCCACGGCCGTACGGTGGATGAGGGTGCACAGATCTTGCGGAGCCGTGGGGAGAGAGGGCCTGGGCCATGGACCATGGCACCGAGAGGGACGCAGCTCCCGGCCGCGGGGCCGGGGACGGCGCGGTGGAGCACGCCGCGGCCGGCCGTATCCCGCTGGCCGTCGTCGTGGTGGACCGCGACGGCCTGGTGTCCCACTGGAGCAGGGGCGCGCGACGGCTGTTCGGCGCCGCCAAGGAAGAGGCGCTCGGCCGCCCGGCGGCCGACCTGCTGCCCGTCGCAGGCGCCCTGCCCGACGAGGACGACCCCATGCCGTACGGCGTCTACGCGGCCTACGACGGGCTGGGGCCCGATCTGGAGTCCTCCCTCGACGGCAGGGTCTCCTACCCGGCCGCGGGCCGCGCCCGCATCACGGTGTCCGAACCCGACCGTCTCGACGTCCTGTGGTGGGCCTACCCCCTGGTGGGCCCCGGACGGGAGCGGCTGCTGGTGCTCGCCGCCGACGCGGGCGCCCTGCGCGCGGACGATCCGGACGACGAGATCGCCGGTGAGCGCATCGCGCCCGCCTTCGCGCTGCACACCGACTTCCCGGGCGCCGAGGAACTGGCCCGGCGGCTTGCCGAGATCCTGCCCAGCATGAGCGTCGAGGAAGGCGCCCGCATCGTCGCCCAGATCCTCGAACTGGGCTACCCCGTCCTGGAGTTCAGCCAGAACGACCGGGTGCCCGTCACCCCCGACTGGGGCGTGCCCCGCCGCATCGAACGCAGGGCGCGCCGCGAGCGGGCCGCGCGGGCCGTGGCCGAGGGGCGGCCCGTCCCGCAGGAACTCGCCGACGAGGGCGAGGACCTGGAGTACACCGCCGTACGCGAGCGCCTGGAGTTCCTCACCGAGGTCAGCGGCCGTATCGGCACCTCCCTCGACCTGTCCAAGACCATCATCGAGGTCAGCCGGGCCGTCGTGCCCCGCTTCACCGACGTCGCCGGCACCTATCTGCGGGAGCAGGTCGTCGCGGGCGAGGGGTTCCCCGAGGGGGTGCCGGACACCACCACCATGTGGCACCGGGTCGCCCTCGAACACACCGACGAACCCGGCCGCTGGGACGACGTCGTGCCGGTCGGCGAGGCCATGCCGTTCCCGGCCCACACCCCGTTCTTCCAGTGCATGACCACCGGTGAGCCCGTCCTCGTGCCGCGCATCAGCGAGCAGATGGGGCACGCCATCGCCTCACAGTTCGAAAAGCGCGACATCCGGCCGCTGATCACGGGCCGTTCGATGCTGGTCGTACCGCTCAAGGCCCGCCATGTGGTCCTCGGCTTCATGATCCTGCTGCGGCACCCGGAGCGCGTCGAGTTCAACGACATGGACCGGGTCACCGGCGCCGAACTCGCCGCCCGCGCGGGCCTCGTGCTCGACAACGCGCGCATGTACACCTACCAGGAGTCCGTCGCCGAGACCCTCCAGGACAGCATGCTGCCGCACATTCCGCCGCACATGGCGGGCTGCGACATCGCCACCCGCTATCTGCCGGGCACCCTGCTCGGCCGGGTCGGCGGCGACTGGTTCGACTCGGTGAAACTGCCCGGTGCCCGCACCGCCCTCGTCGTCGGCGACGTCATGGGCCACGGCCTCAACTCGGCCGCCATGATGGGCCAGTTGCGTACGGCCGTACAGACCATGGCCGCCCTCGACCTGCCGCCCGCCCAGCTGCTGCGCAACCTCGACGACCTCGCCCAGCGGCTCGGCGACACCTACCTCGCGACCTGTCTCTACGCCGTGTACGACCCGATCGCGAGCGAGCTGCACATCGCCAACGCCGGCCACATCCCACCGGTGATCGTGCACGCCGAGGACGGCCGCAGCGAACTCCTCGACCTGCCCACGGGGGCGCCCATCGGCGTCGGCGGGGTGCCCTTCGAGTCGGTACGCGTGCGCGTGCAGCCCGGCGACCGGCTCGTGATGTGCACCGACGGCCTGGTCGAGGTGCGTGGCGAGGACATCGGCGTGGGCCTCGCGACGCTGTGCGAGTCCGCCGCCCACCCGGCCGCGTCCATGGACGACGCCTGCGACACCATCATCCGCGCCCTCGCTGCGACGTTTTCAGAAGAGGGCCGCGGCGGCCGCAAGGACGACGTCGCCCTCCTGATGAGCCGCCTCAACGGCATCGAGCCGGACGACGTCGCCGAGTGGCGGCTCTCCCCGGACCCGGTCGAGGTCGGCCGGGCGCGCTCCGTGGTGCGGGAACAGCTCCACGACTGGGGGCTGGCCAGGCTCGCCGACACGGCCGAGCTGATGGTCAGCGAGCTCGTCACCAACGGCGTACGGCACTCCCGCAGCCGTCCCCTCCAGCTGCGCCTCGTTCGCGGTGACACGCTGCTGTGCGAGGTGGACGACGACGACCACGACCTGCCGACCCTGCTGAGCGCCGGTCCCGAGGACGAGTTCGGGCGTGGCCTGCGCGTCGTCTCCACCCTGGCCCGGGAGTGGGGCACGAGCCGGACGAAGGCCGGCAAGACCGTCTGGTTCGAACTGACGTTGCCGCGACGCTGAGGCGCCCCAGGGGCGCACGGGGCGTAAGGGCGTACGCGTGTCGCACCCGGCGTGAAGGATTGCGCCGCGCGCTTGTAGCCGTGACCGGGGCGCGATAGACCGTACTGGCCCGTCACTTGCGGCGGGCCATTGCCGCGTCCTGGGGAGTTGGGCATGAGCGTGACGAGTCGGTACCGGGGGGCCTGGGAGAGTTTCTGGAGCGAAGCTCCCGACGGACAGGGGGCGGTGTTCTGGGACGCGGAGCCCGCGGTGACGGCCGGTCTCCACCTCGCCCTGTTCGAACCGCATGTGACCGCCCCCGCCCTGCCCCTGGTCGACCTGGGCTGCGGCAACGGCACCCAGACACGTTTCCTCGCCGACCGCTTCCGGCACGTTCTCGGCGTCGACCTGTCCGAGGCCGCCGTCGACCGCGCCCGGGACGCCGATCCGGCCGGCCAGGCCACCTACCGGGTGCTGGATGCCGTGGAGAAGGGCGGGGCGGAGTCGCTGCACGCGGAGCTGGGCGACGCCAACGTCTATATGCGGGGCGTGCTCCACCAGTGCGAACCCGACGACCGGCAACCGCTCGTCGACGGGCTCGCCGCGCTGCTCGGCGAGCACGGCCGGGGCTTCCTCGTCGAGCTGTCCGAGGCCGCCAAGCCGATCCTGATGGGCCTGGCCCGGCATCCCTCGGGCCCGCCGCCCAAGCTGGCGCCGATCTTCCGGCACGGCATCGCTCCCGGCGAGGTCTCCGACGACGCGGTGCCCCAGTACCTGGGCACGGCCGGGCTCACCGTCCTGGCCGGTGGCGAACTGCCCCTCGTGACCACGGAGTACACCCCCGACGGCGCCCGGATCGAGCTGCCGTCGAAGTGGCTGGTGGTGGGGCGTACGGTCTGAGGGACCCCCGAACTGGTCCGAGGCGGTGACGGTTGTCCACAGGCCTGACGGGACGTGGCGCGAACGCGTAGCGTGAGTCGGCATGAAGATCCTCATCAGCGCCGACATGGAGGGCGCCACGGGCGTCACCTGGCCGGCCGACGTGCTGCCGGGGACGCCGCAGTGGGAGCGGTGCCGCGCGATGTTCACCTCGGACGTGAACGCGGCGGTACAGGGCTTCTTCGACGGCGGCGCCGACGACGTGCTGATCAACGAGGCGCACTGGACCATGCGCAACCTGCTCCTGGAGCGGCTCGACGACCGGGCGGAGATGCTCACCGGACGGCACAAGTCCCTGTCCATGGTGGAGGGCGTGCAGCACGGTGACGTGGACGGCATCGCCTTCGTCGGCTACCACGCGGGCGCCGGAGCGGAGGGCGTCCTCGCCCACACCTACCTCGCCAACTCCATCACCGGGGTGTGGCTGAACGACGTACGCGCGAGCGAGGGCCTGCTCAACGCCCATGTGGTCGCCGAGTACGGTGTGCCGGTCGTCCTCGTCACCGGCGATGACGTGGCCTGCGAGGACGCGCTCGGCTACGCGCCCGAGGCGCTGAAGGTCGCGGTCAAGGACCATGTGTCGCGGTACGCGGCGGTGTGCCGGACACCGGCCAGGACCGCCGCCGACATCCGCGCGGCGGCCAAGGAGGCGGCCGCGCTGGCGGTGCGTCACCCACCCGTGCAGGCGGGGCCGTTCACCGTCGCCGTGGAGTTCGACGCCGAGCACCTCGCCCTGGCCGCGACCGTCGTTCCGGGTGTCGACCGGATCGGTGAGCGGAAGGTGGGGTACACGAGCGCCACCATGTACGAGGGAATTCGCACCTTCAAGGCGGTCACCACGATCGTCTCGGCCGCGGTGGAGGAGCAGTATGGCTGACGGACAGGCAATGGACGAGGTCGTGACGTTCACCTCCGACCTCATCCGCATCGACACCACCAACCGGGGCGGCGGCGACTGCCAGGAGCGGCCGGCCGCCGAGTACGCGGCCGCGCGGCTGGCCGAGGCGGGCCTGGAGCCGGTGCTGCTGGAGCGAACCAGGGGCCGCACCAATGTCGTGGCGCGCGTCGAGGGCACCGACCCCTCCGCGGACGCGCTGCTCGTCCACGGTCACCTGGACGTGGTGCCCGCCGAGGCCCGGGACTGGAGCGTGCATCCGTTCTCCGGGGAGATCCGTGACGGGGTCGTCTGGGGCCGGGGCGCGGTCGACATGAAGAACATGGACGCGATGATCCTGTCGATCGTCCGGGCCTGGGCGCGCGAAGGGGTACGGCCCCGGCGCGACATCGTCGTCGCGTTCACCGCCGACGAGGAGGCCAGCGCCGTGGACGGCTCCGGGTTCCTCGCGGACGAGCATCCCGGGCTCTTCGAGGGCTGCACCGAGGGCGTCAGCGAGTCCGGGGCGTTCACCTTCCACGACGGTGCCGGGCGGCAGATCTATCCGATCGCGGCGGGCGAGCGGGGCACGGGCTGGCTGAAGCTGACCGCGCGCGGACGGGCCGGGCACGGCTCCAAGGTGAACCAGGAGAACGCGGTCACCCGCCTGTGCGCCGCGATCGCCCGCATCGGCGCGCACGAGTGGCCGCTGCGGCTCACCCCGACCGTCCGCGCCGCCCTCACCGAACTCGCCCTCCTGTACGGCATCGAGCCCGACCTGGGCAATGTCGACCGGCTCCTGGAGAAGCTCGGCCCGGCGGCGAAGCTCGTCGAGTCGACGGTCCGCAACAGCGCCAACCCGACGATGGTGGACGCCGGTTACAAGGTCAATGTCATCCCGGGCGAGGCCGTGGCCCACGTCGACGGACGGTATCTGCCCGGCGGCGAGGACGAGTTCCGTACCACCCTCGACGTGCTGACCGGGCCGGACGTGGAGTGGGAGTTCCAGCACCACGAGGTCGCGCTCCAGGCACCGGTGGACTCGGCGACGTACGCGAGGATGCGGGCCGCCGTCGAGGAGTTCGCGCCGGAGGGGCACGTGGTGCCGTACTGCATGTCCGGGGGCACGGACGCCAAGCAGTTCTCGCGCCTCGGCATCACCGGATACGGATTCACACCGCTGAAGCTGCCGGAGGGCTTCGACTACCAGGCCCTCTTCCACGGCGTGGACGAGCGGGTCCCGGTCGAGGCACTGCACTTCGGCGTCCGGGTCCTGGACCGATTTCTGCGCACGGCCTGAGCGACTGGGGGAGAAATGGAGACGCTGGCGTACGGTTCCTGGCCCTCGCCGATCGACGCGGCACTGGCCGCCGCGCACGACGGGCATCCCGAGTTCGTGGGCTTCGTCGGCGACGAGGCCTGGTGGACCGAGCCACGCCCCACCGAGGGCGGCCGACGCACGCTGGTGCGGCGGCGCACGGACGGCGCGACGGAGTCGGTGCTGCCGACGCCGTGGAACGTCCGCAGCCGGGTCATCGAGTACGGCGGACAGCCCTGGGCGGGGACCGTCGTGGACGGCCGACCGCTGGTGGTCTTCGTGAACTTCGCCGACCAGCGGCTGTACCGGTACGCGCCGGACGGCGACCCCAGACCCCTCACCCCGGTCTCCCCGGTCGGCGGCGGCCTGCGCTGGGCGGACCCGGTGCTGCTCCCGGACCGCGGTGAAGTGTGGTGTGTGCTGGAGGAGTTCACCGGCGACGGGCCCGGCGACGTGCGCCGGGTGCTGGCCGCGGTGCCGCTGGACGGCTCGGCCGCCCAGGACCGGGACGCCGTGCGCGAACTCACCGACGCCCGGCACCGGTTCGTGACCGGCCCCCGGATCTCACCCGACGGGCGCAGCGCGGCCTGGCTCGCCTGGGACCATCCGGGGATGCCGTGGGACGGCACGGAGCTGGTGCTCACCGGTGTCCGGGCCGATGGCACACTCGGCGAACCCCGGACGATCGCCGGCGGGCCCGAGGAGTCGATCGTCCAGGTGGACTGGGCCCACGACGGAGCCCTGCTGTACACGAGCGACCGCACCGGCTGGTGGAACCTCTACCGCGACGGCGAACCGCTGTGCCGGCGCGAGGAGGAGTTCGGCGGTCCGCTCTGGAAGCTGGGCCATCGCTGGTTCGCCCCGCTGGAGAGCGGCCTGATCGCCGTCGTGCACGGCCGCGGCGCCACCGCCCTCGGGATACTGGACCCCGAGACCGCGGAGGTCGTCGACGCGGCGGGCCCCTGGACCGAGTTCGCGCCCACCCTCGCGGTGCACGGCGAGCGGGTCGTCGCCGTCGGCGCCAGCCCGCGCAGCGCCCACGAACTGGTGGAGCTGGACACCCGGACCGGCCGGGCCCGGGTGATCGGCGCCGGACACGACGACGCCGTGGACCCCGCGTACTACCCCGAGCCGCAGATCCGCACCTTCACCGGACCCGCCGGACGCGACATCCACGCCCACGTCTACCCGCCCCACCACCCCACCTGCGTGGCCCCCGGCGACGAACTGCCGCCGTACGTCGTCTGGGCGCACGGCGGACCCACCAGCCGCGCACCCCTCGTCCTCGACCTGGCCATCGCCTACTTCACCTCGCGCGGCATCGGCGTCGTCGAGGTCAACTACGGAGGTTCCACCGGACACGGCCGGGAGTACCGCAACCGGCTGCGCGAGCAGTGGGGCGTGGTGGACGTCGAGGACTGCGCGGCCGTCGCCCAGGCCCTCGCCGACGAGGGCACCGCCGACCGCGACCGGCTGGCGATCCGCGGCGGCAGCGCAGGCGGCTGGACCGCCGCCGTCTCCCTCGCCGCGACCGACGTCTACGCCTGCGGCACCATCATCTACCCCATCCTCGATCTGACCGGCTGGGGCGAGGGCGAGACCCACGACTTCGAGTCGCAGTACCTGGAGACCCTGGTCGGCCCCCTCGCCGAGGTGCCCGCACGGTACGCGGAGCGCTCGCCCACCGAACACGCCGACCAGATCACCGCGCCCTTCCTGCTGCTGCAGGGCCTGGACGACGTGATCTGCCCGCCCGTCCAGTGCGAGCGGTTCCTGGCCCGCATGGAGGACCGGCGGGTGCCGCACGCGTACATCGCCTTCGAGGGGGAGGGACACGGGTTCCGGCGGGCGGAGACCATGACCCGTGCTCTGGAGTCCGAACTCTCCCTGTACGCCCAGGTCTTCGTCCTGAACCCGCCCGGCATCCCGACCCTGGAGCTCGACAAGTGAAGAGATCCGTCCGGCCCTCCAGACTCGCGCCCGGCGCCCGCGTGGCCGTCGTCGCGCCCAGCGGACCCGTTCCCGAGGAGCGGCTGCAGGCCGGACTGGACATCCTGCGCGGCTGGGACCTCGACCCCGTGGTGGGCCCCCATGTGCTGGAGCGGCACGGCGACCTCGACTACCTGGCGGGCACCGACGCGGACCGGGCCGCCGATCTGCAGAGCGCCTGGTGCGACCCGTCCGTCGACGCGGTGCTGTGCGCACGGGGCGGGTACGGCGTGCAGCGGATGACCGACCTGCTCGACTGGGAGGCGATGCGGGCGGCCGGGCCGAAGGTGTTCGTCGGCTTCAGCGACATCACCGCGCTGCACGAGGCGTTCGCCACCCGGCTGGGCCTCGTCACGCTCCACGGGCCGATGGCCGCGGGGATCGACTTCATCAAGAACGCACGGGCACAGGAGCACCTCAAGGCCACGCTCTTCGCACCGGAGACCGTCCGCACGATCGTCTCCGGTGGCAGGACCCTGGCCCCCGGGCGGGCGCGGGGCGTCACGCTCGGCGGCTGCCTGTGCCTGCTCGCCGCCGAACGGGGCACGCCGCACGCCCGGCCCTCCGCGCGCGGCGGGCTGCTGTGCCTGGAGGACGTGGGGGAGGAGACGTATCGCCTGGACCGCTATCTCACCCAACTCCTGCGCGCCGGCTGGTTCGACGGGGTGCGAGGGGTACTGCTCGGGTCGTGGCGGGAGTGCGGTCCCGAGGAGAAGGTGCGGGCGCTGCTCGCCGACCGGCTCGGCGGGCTCGGGGTGCCCGTCGTGGAGGAGTTCGGGTTCGGGCACTGCGACGGGGCGCTGACCATGCCCTTCGGAGTGGCGGCCGAACTCGACGCCGACGCACGCACGTTGACACTCGACGAACCGGCCCTGCGCTGAATCATCGTCAAGAAGACTCCCGTCCCGGTGATTGACCTCCTTTGACACGTGTCACACCCTGACCACTGGCCGGTTCTTACCGGCCGGTAAGCCGAGTTGTCCTCAGCGTGGAGGTCTCGTGTCTCGTCGAGTGCTCGGATACCGCGTTCCGCTCGCTCTCCTGCTCGGTGCCACACTCGCCGCCCTCGCCCCCGCCACCGGCCAGTACACCGTCACGGCCCTGAAGTTCACCGTGCGGGCAGGCGACCGCACCTGCACGATCGACGCCGATCTGTACCGGCCCACCGGTGCCGGCCGCGCCCCCGCATTGCTCGCCACCAAAGTCGCGGCGAGTGACGACGCCTACGTCGGCAACCGGGGGATCAAACCGGTGACCGTGGTCAGCTCGCCCGGGAACACCGGAGTGCTGGAGCTGCCGGTGGCCGGCGGCTGATTCACCCGGTGGGTGGCCCCGCCGCGCGGGGCCGGGTCTTCGGGCCCACCCTGGTCGCATGAGCCCGAAGACCTCCGAGAGCGTCGGTGCCACCAGCGGCAAGGGCGGCCCCGTGACGCCCGCCCGGGCGGTCGTCCTGCTGCTTGCCGTCCTCGCCCTGATCTTCATCTTCGAGAACACCCGCGCCACCAGGATCAGACTGCTGATCCCCGAGGTGACGATGCCCCTGTGGATGGCGCTGCTGGCCACCGGCGTCATCGGCGCCCTGTGCGGGGCGTATTTCATGAAGCGCCGCCGCTAGTCCGTCGTAGGGTGACGGGATGCCGCACACCGCGTCCCGCTATCTCGTCGAGGGCCCCCGCGTGGGCATACGCCACATCACCTACGAGGACGGTGCCGAGTTCACCGCCCGGGCCCGGGAGAGCAAGGAACTGCACCAACCCTGGCTCTTCCCGCCGGACAACGCCAACGCGTTCACCGCGTACGCGGGCCGGCTGATCGAGGACCCGACCAAGGCGGGGTTCCTGGTCTGCGAGAAGGACGGGGGGCACGGCGAGGGGGCCGTCGCCGGGTTCATCAACATCAACAACATCGTCGAGGGCGCCTTCCTGTGCGGGGCGCTCGGATACGGGGCCTTCGCGCATGCCGCCGGGCGCGGTCTGATGCGGGAGGGGCTGGGGCTGGTCGTGCGCTACGCCTTCGGTGGGATGCGGCTGCACCGGCTGGAGATCAACGTGCAGCCGGCCAATACCGCCTCGATCGCCCTGGCCCGCGGTTGCGGCTTCCGCCGGGAGGGCTTCTCGCCGAAGATGCTCTACATCGACGGGGCATGGCGGGACCACGAGCGGTGGGCCGTCACCGCCGAGATGATCCGGAAGTGAGGCCGATGCGTACCAGGGTGGTGCTGGATGCCCCGTCCAATCTCGGGCTGCGTCCGCCCGCGCCGGGAACCGTCCCGGGCTGCTACAAGCTCGCCGGTGCCCTGCGCGAGCAGCGGATCGTCCAGCGGCTCGGCGCGCTGGAGGGCGGGGTGGTGGTGCCGCCGCGCTACGACCGGGGGGACTGGCAGGAGGGCGACGGCGTCTTCAACGCGGCCGCCATCGCCGCCTACACGGTGAAGCTCGCCGACCGTATCGAACGCCATGTGCGCGCCGGGGAGTTCCCGGTGGTGCTCGGCGGTGACTGCTCCATCCAGCTCGGCGCCTCCCTCGCGCTGCGCCGCCTCGGCCGGTACGGCCTGGCCGCCGTGGACGCCTCCGCCGACTTCCGCCACCCCGGCAACTCCGAGCGGATCGGTGCGGCCGGCGGTGAGGAGATGGCGCTGGCGACGGGGCGTGGGCAGGACGACCTGACGAACCTGGAGGGGCTGAAGCCGTATCTGAGGGACGAGGACGTACGGCTCTTCGGCAACCGCGACGCGTTCGAGGACGACCACAGTGAACTCGCCGCCCTCAAGATCCCCGTCGTCACCGTCGGGGACATCCGCGAGTGGGGCGCGGACGCCCTGGCCCGGGCCACGGCCCAAGCCTTCGAGATCCCCGAACTCGACGGATTCTGGGTGCACTTGGACGCGGACGTCCTCGATCCGTCCGTCATGCCGGCCGTGGACAGCCCCGACCCGGACGGACTCCTGCCCGGCGAACTCGTCGAGCTGCTGCGGCCGTTGCTCGCTTCCGCGCACTGCGTCGGGCTGAACGTCACCATCTACGACCCCGATCTCGACCCGGACGGCACGGCGGGCGCCCTCCTCGCCGACATCGTGGTGTCCGCCTTTGCGTAATCCTGACCTGTAGTGCCCCTGTTCAGCTCCCCGGCGAGCGGCTTCCATGGCGATCGTGACGACGATCCGACGTGAGGTACTGACGCTGCCCGCCGCGGAGCTGGGGCCCGACAACCCCCTGCCCCCGCTGCGGCCGCTCGACGAGCTCCACCGCGTCGACGACCGCGACGACCTGCCCCCGGACATGGCCCGCCAGATCGGCTACGAGCCCCTGCGCAGCCTGCTTCCCGTGCACCTGCGGGACGGCTACGAGCGGGTGCGCGCGCCGCGCGGGGTCGATGCCCTCGTGATCGAGAACGACCGGCTGCGCGCCACCGTGCTCCCCGGTCTCGGCGGCCGGATCGCTTCCCTCCTCCACAAGCCGTCCGAGCGCGAACTCCTGTACCGCAACCCGGTGTTCCAGCCCGCCGCGTTCGCCCTCAACGGCGCCTGGTTCTCCGGCGGCATCGAATGGAACATCGGTGCCACCGGCCACACCACCCTCGCCTGCGCACCCCTGCACGCCGCCCGCGTGACCGCCCCCGACGGGGGAGAGATGCTGCGCCTGTGGGAGTGGGAACGGCTGCGCGACCTGCCCTTCCAGGTCGACCTCTGGCTGCCGGACGGCTCCGACTTCCTGTACGTCGGCGTCCGCATCCGCAATCCGCACGAGAAACCGGTGCCGACGTACTGGTGGTCCAACATCGCCGTGCCGGAGCGACGCCGGGTCCTCGCACCGGCGCAGGAGGCCTGGTACTTCGGATACGAGCGACGACTGCGGACGGTGCCCGTGCCGTCGTACGAGGAGATCCGGCAACTCCCGCACGCGGCCGACTACTTCTACGACCTACCCGATGCCCGGCGCCGCTGGATCGCCGCCCTCGACGAGGACGGTCACGGACTGGTGCAGACGTCCACCGACGTACTGCGCGGACGCAAGCTGTTCGTCTGGGGATCAGGGCCGGGCGGGCGACGCTGGCAGGAATGGCTCACCGAACCCGGCACCGAAGACTACTGCGAGATCCAGGCGGGCCTCGCCCGCACGCAGTTGGAGCACGCACGGCTGGACCCGGAGAGCGAGGTGTCGTGGCTGGAGGCGTACGGGCCGCTGAACTCCCCGGCACAGGCGGGTAAGGCGGAGGAGCGGCTCGAAGCCGTGCTCCCACGCGCCGACGTCGACGCCGCGTACGCCGCCTGGAAACCGCACGCCGACACCGCACCCGGCGAGATCCTGGCCACCGGCTCCGGCTGGGGCGCCCTCGAAGTGCTGTGCGCCGACCTGAAGTTGCCCGGCACGCCCTTCGACGACAGCACCCTCGGCGAGGCGCAGGAACCCTGGCTGGAGCTGCTGCGGGCCGGAGCGCTGCCGGAGCCGCGCACAGTGCGGCCGCCCGGCGAGACGCTCGTCGCCCCGCACTGGCGGGACATGCTGGAGACCGCGCCCGCGGGCCCGCACGGCGAGTACCATCTCGGCGTCGCCCAGTGGCATGCGGGCGACCGGGCGCAGGCGGTGCGGAGCTGGGAGCGGGCCCTTGAACTCGCCCCGTCCGTCTGGCCGTTGCTGCGCTGCCTGGCCGTCTTCGACCAGGAGGTCGGCAACCGTGAGCGGGCCGCCGACCGGTACGCCGAGGCCTTCGACGACCTGTGCCGGGAGCGGCGCGACGCGGGGGAGGCCTGGACGGCGGCCATGGCCGCGCTCGGCCGCGAGGCCATCGAGGCGCTGCTCGCGGTGGGGCGTACGCGGGACGCGCGGTCGGTGTGGGCGCGGCTGCGTCCCGCGACGCGGGCCCGCGGGCGGTTCCGGTTCATCGAGGCCGGGCTGCTGGTCGCCGAGGGCAGGCGGGAGGAGGCGCGGGCCGTGTTCGAGGAGGGCTTCGAGGTCGCCGATCTGAGGGAAGGCGCGGAGGCCGTCGGGCGGCTGTGGGAGCGGGTCAGCGACGAACCGCTCCCGGACCGCTACGACTTCCGTATGCGGTGACCCCCGGTCTACGCCCGCCGGTCCACGTACTCGTACACCGCGCCGTCCGGATGCATCGCGATCAGATTGCGCCCGGCCGGTGTCCCCACCGGCCCCGCGATGACGTGCGCGCCCAGTTCGGTTAGTACCCGATGGGCTTCGTCGACGTCCTTGACGGCGATCGTGGCCGCGACCTTGCGCAGGATCTCCAACTCCGCCTCGGGACCGCTCATCAGGAGGAAGCAGCCCACGGCGGCCACCTGGACCCCGCCGCGCTCGAAGCGCAGGGCCGGGCCGCCGGCCAGGCGTTCGTAGAAGGGGACCGCGGTCTCCAGGTCGTCGACGCAGACGCGCAGCGTGGCTCCCAGAATGTCCATGCGGACGAGCCTAATAGGGGCGGCCGGCGCAGGAGATCGTTTCACGCGATCCCCGCACCCCGGCCGCCGGACACGCATGCCTCAGTGGGTCAGTGGATCAGCCCATGGCCTTGCGCACGATGTCCCGTGTGCGGTCGACGACGGCCGCGACCGGACCCACCGCCACGTTCTTCACCGCGCTGTCGGTGCCCGGGTGCGGGCGGGTCGGTGCCAAGGCCTCGGCGGCCTGCACGGCACGGGCCAGGTTCTCCAGCCTGCCGCGGTCGGCGACCTTGTGGAAGTGCGCGAACTCGTGACGCTCCTCGTTGGCGGCGTGCGTGAGCACGTCCTCGCGCAGAGCCGCGAACGTGTCGAGGAACTGGGCCGAGTCGGGGTCCATGTCGTCCAGTTCGGACAGCACCCGCTTGGCCTTCTCCTCCTCCTCGATCCGGTCCTTGACGACGAGTTCACCGCCGTCGATGTTCTTGCGGGCGAAGGGATGGACGACCTCTTCCTCAGCGGTCTCGTGCACCGCGAGGAGGCGGACGAGGTCATGGAAGGCGTGCTTCCGTTCGTCGCCCTTGGTGGCCGCCACCTCGTCGAGCAGTTCTCGGATCCGGGTGTGCTGCGCCTTGAGCAGCTCCACTACGTCGGTGCGCTCGGTCATCCTCTTCTCTTCTTCCTCCTGTAGGGGTGCGTTGCCGTACGGGTGGCCGTGACGGACCGCGTTATGCGTACGGGTGTACGGGTACCCGTCGGCCATGGACCGCTTGGATCATCTTGAGCATCTGGACAAGCACCTGGTCGAGGAATTGGCCCAGGTGACGCGCGAGACCGTACGCGAGGAACTGCGCGAGCAGACGCGCAAGCAGCGCCGCAAGGCCATGCTGTACGCCGCGTCCGGCGCCGTCGCCCTCTACGCGGGCGCCGCCCTGGCGCTGGCCGTGGGGCTCGCCCTCGCCCTCGGCCTGCCGGACTGGGCCGCCGCGCTGATCACCGCGGCGATCCTCGGGGTTGTCGCCTATGTGCTGCGCGGCGCCGCCCGGCCCTCCGCGTCCCGGCACACGCCGGGAAGCGACCACGTCGTCGGCGGCAGCGCACCGGCCACCCCGCCCGGCGGGACCGGCATGCCGTATCCGCCGGTGCCGCCCGTCGCGCCCGGCGGCGCGGGCGGAGCGACCGGGGCGCCCGGCGCGGGCACACCGGCAGCCGGAATGCCCGGCCCCGGCGTACCGCCGCGTCCCGACGACATCGACCCCGAACAGCCGCACCACCGGGCGTGATGCGTGGTGGAACGGCTGCGGAACGCCCTGCCCCGTCGGGGCAGGGCCGTCGTGGTGACCGGGGCCAGCGGCGGCGTGGGGCGGGCCACGGCCCTGGCCTTCGCCGCCCGCGGCGACCGGGTCGCCCTGCTGGCCCGGGGACGCGAGGGCCTCGCCGCGACGGCGGACGAGGTGCAGCGCGTCGGAGGTGAGGCGCTCGTCGTCACCGTGGACATGGCCGACGCCAAGGCGGTCGACGACGCGGCGCAGAAGGTCGCCGACGCGTTCGGCCACATCGACGTGTGGGTCAACAACGCCTTCGCCGGGGTCTTCGCGCCGTTCACGGAGATCACCCCGGACGAGTTCCGCCGGGTGACCGAAGTGACGTACCTGGGTTATGTGTTCGGCACCCGGGCCGCGCTGCGGCACATGCTGCCGCGCGACCGGGGCACGATCGTGCAGGTCGGCTCGGCGCTCGCGTACCGCGGCATTCCGCTCCAGTCGGCGTACTGCGGTGCCAAGCACGCCATCCAGGGCTTCAACGAGTCGCTGCGCTGCGAGCTGCTGCACTCCCGCAGTGGTGTCCGTACGACGATGGTGCAGCTGCCCGCCGTCAACACCCCCCAGTTCGACTGGGTGTTGAACCGGATGCCGGGACGGGCCCGGCCCGTCGCACCGGTGTACCAGCCGGAGGTGGCGGCCCGCGCGGTCGTGCATGCGGCGGCTCATGGACGGCGGCGGGAGTACTGGGTGGGCGGCTCCACCGCGGCGACGCTGATCGCCAACGCCGTGGTGCCCGGGGTGCTGGACCGCTATCTGGCGCGGACCGCGTTCGAGGCACAGCAGGACGAGGGGGCGCACGGCGCCACCGGAAACCTGTGGAGTCCGGCCGACGGCCCGCACGGTCACGACTTCGGGGCGCACGGGCGCTTCGACGAGGAGTCCCGTCCGGTCAGCCGGCAGGAGTGGATGTCCCTCAGGCGGGGTCAGGTGGGGAAGGTTCTCGTGGTGGGTGCGGGCGCGCTCGCGGCCCGCAGGCTCGCCCGTCTCGTACGGCGTTGAACGCGACGTACAGCGTTGAACTCGACGTACGGCGTCAGGCGACCCTGAACTCCCTTGCCTCCTCCACCCGTAGCGTCAGCCCGTGACCGATGCCCGTCACCGGCCGGACCGTACCGCCCGTCGGATCCAGCGCCCCGTCGAACAGCATCGACTCGATGCGGACGTGGTCGTGGAACCACTCGATGTGGCGCAGGTTGGGTACGCAGGCGGCGGCCGCGGCGTGGGCGTGCGGGGCGCAGTGGGTGGAGATCTCCAGGCCGTGGGCGTGGGCCAGCGCGGCGGCGCGCAGGAACTCCGTCAGGCCGCCACAGCGGGTGGCGTCGATCTGGAGGCAGTCGACGGCTCCGGCGGCGATCATGCGGGCGAAGTAGGGGAGGTCGTAGCCGTATTCGCCCGCCGTCACATCGCACACCACCGCGTCCCGCACCAGGCGCAGTCCCGTCAGGTCGTCCGACGACACCGGTTCCTCGAACCAGCCCACACCCAGCTCGGCGAGGACCCCGCCGACCCGGACCGCCTGCTTGCGGGTGTACGCGCCGTTGGCGTCGACGTACAACTCCGCACGGGAGCCGATGACCTGGCGCGCCGCGCGGACCCGGGCCAGATCACGGGGGACCGCCCGGCCCCAGCTCTCGCCGATCTTGATCTTCACCCGGGGGATCTGCTGCCCATGTACCCACCCGCCCAGCTGGGCGGCCATATGCGTGTCGTCGTACGTGGTGAAGCCGCCGCTGCCGTAGACCGGGACCCGCCGACGGGCGGCGCCCAGGAGCCCGGTGAGGGGGACCTCCAGGAGACGGGCCTTGAGGTCCCACAGGGCGATGTCCAGGGCCGAGATCGCACAGGCGGCGATGCCCTGGCGGCCGGCGTTCCGCACCGACCTGCACATCGCGTCGTGCACGGCGGGGATGTCCAGCGCGTCGCGGCCCTCCACCAGCGGGGCCAGCTCTCCGCGCAGGAAGTCGCCGACCGCCCGCGGGCCGTACGTCCAGCCGGTGCCGGTCGCGTCGCCCGCGGTCACCTCGGTGACCACCATGGTCGTGGTTTGCCAGGCCAAGGTGCCGTCGGCCTCGGGGGCGTCGGTCGGCGCCGTGTACACGGACACCGCCGGGAGCCGCAGCTTCATCGTCATGTCTGCTGCAGCTGGGGCAGCACCTTGGTGCGGTAGAAGTCGAAGAAGCCGCGCTGGTCGGGGCCGATCTGGTTGACGTAGACCCGGTCGAAACCGGCGTCGGCGAACGCGGACAGTGCCGCCACGTGCTCGTCGACGTCGTCCCCGCACACCGCCTTCTCACGCACCGTCTCCTCGGTCACCAGCGGCTGGAGCTGCTCGAAGTGGCGCGGCGAGGGCAGGATCTGGGCCATCTCACCGGGCAGGAACTGATTCCCCCACAGCCGGTGCACGGTCCGTACCGCCTCCTCGCGGTCCGTGCCCCAGCAGACCTTGGTCCCGCCGCTGACCAGCTTGGCGCCCCCGCCGCCCTTGCGGAACTGGGTCACCATCGACTCGTCCGGCGTCATCGTGATGTAGCCGTCGCCCACCCGGGCCGCGAGCGAGGTCGCCGCCGGGCCGAAGCCGGAGATGTCGATGGGGACGGGCTGGTCGGGGACCGTGTAGAGGCGGGCGTTCTCCACCGTGTAGTGGGTGCCGTGGTGGTTGACCTCCTCGCCGGTGAAGAGCCGGCGCATGATCTGGATCGACTCCTCCAGCATCTCCAGCCGGATGTGCGCGGGCGGCCAGACGTGGCCCAGGATGTGCTCGTTGAGAGCCTCGCCGCTGCCCACCCCCAGCCGGAAACGGCCCTCCGTCATCACCGCCGTGGTCGCCGCGGCCTGCGCCACGACCGCCGGGTGTGTGCGCACGGTCGGGCAGGTCACCGCCGTCTCCACGGGCAGCGACACCGCCTCCGAGAGTGCGCCGAGGACCGACCAGACGAACGGGCTCTGGCCCTGGGCGTCGTTCCACGGGTGGTAGTGGTCCGAGATCCACAGCGAGCGGAACCCGGCCTGCTCCGCCATCCTCGCCTGCTCGACGAGATCCGCGGGGCCGAACTCCTCGCAGGACAGGAAGTAGCCGTACTCGGGCATGGGTGCCTCCGGTGGTTCCACGGACGGGACGCGGTCCGGGTACCCGGTGGCATCCACGGAAACCGGCGCACGTTTGGGCCCCCTGACCAGGGTTACGCGGAAGGCTCCCGAGGTACGCGACAGCCCCGGAGGCGCACTGTGAGTCGACCCCGCATCGTGATCGTCGGCGCCGGTTTCGCCGGGTACCGGACGGCCCGCACCCTGTCCCGGCTCACCCGGCACAAGGCCGAGATCACCCTGCTCAACCCGACCGACTACTTCCTGTACCTGCCCCTGCTGCCCCAGGTCGCCGCCGGCGTCCTGGAGCCGCGCCGGGTCACCGTGTCCCTCTCGGCCACGCTGCCCCGGGTGCGCCTGGTGCTCGGCGAGGCCGACGGCATCGACCTGGACGGGCGCACCGTGCGCTACACGGACCCCGAGGGCGGTGTCGGCACGCTGCCCTACGACCGGCTGGTGATCGCCGTCGGCAGCGTCAACAAACTCCTGCCGATCCCCGGTGTCGCCGAGCACGCGCACGGGTTCCGGGGACTGCCCGAGGCGCTGTATCTGCGCGATCACGTCACCCGGCAGATGGAACTCGCGGGCGGTGCGAAGGACAGCGCCGCCCGCTGTACGTTCGTGGTGGTCGGCGCCGGTTACACCGGTACCGAGGTCGCCGCGCACGGGCAGATGTACACGGACGCCCAGGCGCGCAGGCGCCCGCCGCGGGACGGGGTGCGGCCGCGCTGGCTGCTGCTCGACGTCGCGCCGCGCGTCCTGCCCGAGATGGACGAACGGCTCTCGCGCACCGCCGACCGGGTGCTGCGGGAGCGGGGTGTCGACGTCCGTATGGGGACCTCCGTGAAGGAGGCCACGCACGACGGAGTCCTGCTGACCGACGGGGAGTTCGTCGAGACGCGGACGCTGGTGTGGTGCGTCGGCGTACGGCCCGATCCGCTGGTCGAGGGTGTCGGGCAGCCCCTGGAGCGGGGGCGGCTGATCGTCGATCCGTACCTCCAGGTGCCGGGCCGGCCCGAGGTGTTCGCCTGCGGGGACGCCGCCGCCGTGCCCGATCTGAACGACCCCGGTTCCTTCACCCCGATGACCGCGCAGCACGCCTGGCGGCACGGACAGATCGCGGCACGGAATGTCGCCGCGTCGCTGGGGATCGGCGACCGCCGCGCGTACCGCCACCGTGACCTGGGCTTCGTCGTCGACCTCGGCGGCGCCAAGGCCGCGGCCAACCCGCTGGGCGTCCCGCTGCCCGGGCCGCTGGCCGGTCTCGTCACCCGCGGCTACCACCTCGCGGCGATGCCCGGCAACCGGGTCCGGGTCGCCGCGGACTGGCTGCTGGACTCCGTACTCCCGCGCCAGGCCGTGCAGTTGGGGCTCGTCCGGTCCTGGTCGGTGCCGTTGGACACGGCGTCGCCGGAACTGGCACGGGTGCCGGGGCGGCCGGAGCGGGGGCCGGACGTGAGCGCACGGGGACAGGTGCGGGACCGCCCCGCTGAGGAGCCCGCGAAGAGCGCCGCGAGCGAGGGACCCACCGGGATCGGAGGGACCGCCGAGCCTGCCAAGGGCCAGCCCGGCGGCGAACCCGCGAAGAACCAGCCGGGAGGCGAACCGGCCAGGAACCAGCCCGGCGGCGAGCCCGCCGCGAACCCCGGCCCCGCCGGGGCACCCGGCCCGGACCCCGACACCGCCCCCGGCCCTGTCAAGCGCCCCGAGGACCGCCCCGCCACCCCCGCAGAGGGAGACTCATGAACACCGCCGAACTCGTCGACCTGGGACAGCAGCTGCGCGTGGACAGCGTCCGCGCCGCCGATGCCGCCGGGTCGGGGCATCCGACGTCGTCGATGTCCGCCGCCGATCTGATGGCCGTACTGCTCGCCCATCACATGCGCTACGACTTCGACCGCCCCGCCCACCCCGGCAACGACCGCTTCGTCCTGTCCAAGGGGCATGCCTCGCCCCTCCTCTACGCCTCCTACAAAGCCGTCGGCGCGATCGACGACGCCGAGCTGGCCACCTTCCGCGGGCTCGGCAGCCGGCTGGAGGGGCACCCCACACCCCGGCGGCTGCCGTGGGTCGAGACGGCCACCGGATCGCTCGGGCAGGGCCTGCCGGTCGGTGTCGGGATCGCGCTCTCCGGCAAGCGGCTGGAGCGCACCGGCTACCGGGTGTGGGTGCTGTGCGGGGACAGCGAACTCGCCGAAGGGTCGGTGTGGGAGGCCGCCGAGCACGCCGCGCACGAGCACCTCGACAACCTCACCGCCATCGTCGACGTCAACCGGCTCGGCCAGCGCGGCCCGACCCGGCACGGCCACGACCTGGACGCCTATGCCCGCCGCTTCCAGGCCTTCGGCTGGCACACCATCGAGGTGGACGGACACGACGTGGATGCCGTCGACCGCGCGTACGGCGAGGCGATCTCCACCTCCGGGCAGCCCACCGTGATCCTCGCCCGCACCTTCAAGGGCAAGGGCGTCGAGGCCGTCCAGGACCGTGAGGGCCTGCACGGCAAGCCGCTGCCCGACGCCGACGAGGCGATCGCCGAACTCGGCGGCCGTCGCGATCTGCGCATCCATGTGCACGAGCCGCCCGCCGCCCGCATGCTGCACGCCGTACGCGCCGGACACCTCGAGCTGCCCCGCTGGGACAAGGGAGCCGAGGGCGGCGTCGCCACCCGGGACGCCTACGGCCAGGCCCTCGCCGCCCTCGGCACCGCCCGCGGCGACGTCGTCGCCCTGGACGGCGAGGTGAGCGACTCCACGCGCGCGGAGTTCTTCGCCAAGGAACACCCCGACCGCTACTTCGAGTGCTACATCGCCGAGCAGCAGATGGTCGCCGCGGCCGTGGGACTCGCCGCGCGCGGTTTCGTGCCGTACGCCTCCACCTTCGCGGCCTTCCTCACGCGCGCGTACGACTTCGTGCGCATGGCCTCGGTCAGCGGCGCCGGGATCAACCTGGTCGGCTCGCACGCGGGCGTCGCCATCGGACAGGACGGGCCCTCGCAGATGGGTCTGGAGGACCTGGCGATGATGCGGGCGGTGCACGGCTCGACCGTGCTGTACCCGTGCGACGCCAACCAGACCGCGCACCTCGTCGGCGCCATGGCGGGCCTGGAGGGCGTCCGCTATCTGCGCACCTCGCGCGGCAAGAGCCCGGTGATCTACGGGCCCGACGAGGAGTTCCCGGTCGGCGGCAGCAAGGTGCTGCGCCCCTCCGACCGGGACCGGCTGACCCTCGTCGCGGCCGGAGTGACCGTGCCCGAGGCGTTGGCCGCCGCCGACGCGCTCCAGGGGCAGGGGATCGCCGTCCGGGTGGTCGACCTGTACTCGGTCAAGCCCGTGGACCGGCTCACCCTGCGCCGGGCCGCCGAGGAGACCGGCTGCCTGATGACCGTGGAGGACCACCACGAGGAGGGCGGCCTCGGGGACGCCGTGCTCGACGCCTTCGTCGACGGGCGGCCCGTCCCGCGGCTGGTGCGTCTGGCCGTCCGGACGATGCCGGGCTCGGCCGCGCCGGACGAGCAGCTGCACGCCGCGGGCATCGACGCCGAGTCCATCGCGGCCGCCGCACGGCTGCTGGTGGAGGAGGCGATCGTACGGTGAGCGAGGACGCCACCCGGACGGTGCGGGCCGGGCGCCGCACCGTCGAGGTGCACCGGCCGGAGAAGGTCCTCTTCCCCGGCGACGGGGCGGGCAAGGAGTACACCAAGTCCGACCTGGTCGACTACTACCGGGCCGTCGCCCCCTTCATGCTGCCGCACCTGCGCGGCCGCCCCCTGATGCTGGAACGGCTCCCGGACGGCGTCGACGGCCCGACGTTCATGCAGAAGAACACCCCGGACAGCTATCCCGACTGGATCAGCCGCGTCGAGGTGACCAAGGAGGGCGGCACCGTCCGCCACACCGTGTGCGACGACACCGCCACCCTGGTCTACCTCGCCGACCAGGCCTGTCTCACCCTGCACCGCTGGATGTCCCGCGTCGGACGCGTGGAGCAGCCCGACCGGATGGTCTTCGACCTCGATCCCTTCAGCGACGACTTCGCGCCGGTCCACGAGGCGGCCTGGCTGCTGGCGGAGCTGCTCGACGAGCTGAAACTGCCCTCCGCGCTGATGACAACCGGTTCGCGCGGTCTGCATGTGGTGGTCCCGGTGCAGGGGCACCACGACTTCGACGAGGTGCGGGAATTCGCCAAGGACGTCGCCGACACCCTCGCCGCCGCCCACCCCGGGAAGTTCACCACCGCCGCCCGCAAGAAGGACCGCGGCGAGCGGCTCTACCTGGACGTACAGCGCAACGGCTACGCCCAGACCGCCGTCGTGCCGTTCACCGTCCGCGCGAAACGGGGCGCCCCTGTCGCCATGCCCATGTCCTGGACCCAGCTCGACGACCCGGGCCTCGACGCCCGCCGCTGGAGCATCGAGGACGCCGTCGAGCAGGCCCGCACCAATCCCTGGGCCGGCGTGATGGCCAAGGGCCGCGCCCTCGGCCCCGCCCGGCGCAGGCTCAACGCGTTGCGCGGCTGACCCGGCTACGTTGCGCAGGTTTGGCCAGCGGACTTACGGCCACCCGGAGTAAGAGGTGGCCATGTCGAACACAAAAAACACATCAGACACACAGAGCTCACAGGAATCACGCAAAGGATCGGAAAGCGACACCGCGGAAGACCGGCCGAGCCCCATGCAGGTGCTGCGTCATGGGCGCACCCAGCTCGAGGAGCTCACCGGCATGCCCGCCGAGTCGGTGTCGTCCTTCGGACAGACGGAGGACGGCTGGTCCCTGGAGGTCGAGGTCCTCGAGCTCGCCAGGGTTCCGGACACGATGAGCCTGATGGCGAGCTATCAGGTCGAACTGGACCCGCAGGGAGAACTCACCGGCTACCGGCGCGTTCGCCGTTACGAACGCGGGCGGGCCGACTCGCACAGGGCGGGCGGCCGCTAGGTCGCCTTCTCGTTCCCCTCACACTCACAGAAAAGGAGGCGCGGTCGGCATGACCGTTGTCCCGGCACAACAGAGCGGCGGCTCGGGCGGCACCAGCGGCCTCTACGACGTTCTGGAACTGGTCCTCGACCGGGGCCTGGTGATCGACGCGTTCGTACGGGTATCCCTGGTCGGCATCGAAATCCTCAAGATCGACATCCGGGTCGTCGTCGCCAGCGTCGACACCTATCTGCGCTTCGCCGAGGCGTGCAACCGCCTCGACCTCGAGGCCGGTCCGCACCGCAGTCCCGGACTGCCCGACCTGGTCGGTGAGGTCACCGAGTCCGGCGCCCGGGGCAAGTCCAAGGGTGCGCTGAGCGGTGCCGCGCAGACCGTCTCGGACGCCTTCAAGCAGGCCCGCGAGGAGGGCGAGGGCGAGTCGCAGCCCAGGCCGCGCGCCCGCAAGTCGACCGCCTCGCGCCGGAAGGAGGAGCAGGAGTGAGCACCTATGTGTACGGCATCATCGGCGGCTCCGGAGTCTCGCTGTCCGAGGACCTGACGGGAGTCGGCGACCCGCCGCGGCCCGTGCGCGTCCTCACGGCGGGTGATCTCGCGGCCGTCGTGAGCGATGCGCCCGAGGGGCTGCGGCCCAAGCGCAAGGATCTGCTCGCCCACCAGGCGGTGCTCGCCGAGGCCGGCTCCGACGGCTGTGTGCTGCCCATGCGGTTCGGCAGCGTCGCACCCGACGACGAGACCGTCGTCAACGTCCTCGGCGAACGCGCCGAGCACTACCAGGAGCGGCTGCGGACGCTGGACGGCAAGGTCGAGTACAACGTCAAGGCGACGCACGACGAAGAGGCCGTACTGCACCGCGTGATGGCCGAGAGCCCCGAGCTGCGGGCCCTCACCGAGGCCAACCGGCAGGCGAGCGGCGGCTCCTACGAGGACAAGCTCAGGCTCGGCGAGATGGTCGTCTCCGCCGTGAAGGCACGGGAGGCCGAGGACGCGGCCGAGGTGCAGCGCGAGCTGGAGTCCGCTGCCACGGCCGTGAGCGCGGGTCCCGAGTCCACGGGCTGGCTCGCCAATGTGTCGTTCCTGGTGGACCGCGAATCGGCCGAGGCGTTCATGGCTGCGGTGGAGCAGGTCCGCAAGTCCCACCCCCACCTGGAACTGCGGGTCAACGGCCCGCTGCCGCCGTACAGCTTCGTCGAGCCCGGCCCCGCCGAGCACGCGGGCAGCACGATCGGCGCCGAGAGCTCGAAGGAGTGAGGACGTGGGCCTGATCGGCGAGGTGCTGCTGTTGCCGTTCGCCCCGGTGCGTGGCAGCGCGTGGGTGATCGGGCAGGTGCTGCACGAGGCGGAACGCATCTACTACGACCCGGCCACGATACGGGCCGAACTCGGCCGGCTGGAAGAGCGGTTGGAGGCGGGGGAGATCGACGAGGAGGAGTTCGACCGACTGGAGGACGAGCTCTTGGACCGCCTGGAGATCGGCTCGCGCAATCGTGCCGGAACCGACGACTGGACATCAGGATGAACCGACTCGGACTGGGCCTCGCGGTAGGGGCCGGATACGTCCTCGGGCGTACGAAGAAGATGAAACTGGCGTTCGCCGTCGGCACGTTGGTGGCCGGCAAGCGGATGCAGTTGAGTCCGCGGGCGCTCGCGGACCTGGTGTCTGGGCAGCTGCGGGACAACCCGCAGTTCAAGGAGATCGGCGACCAGCTGCGCGAGGACCTGCGTGGTGTCGGCAAGGCGGCCTCGGGTGCCATGGTCGAGCGGCAGATCGGTGCGATCGCCGACCGGCTGCACGGGCGTACCGCCGAGGTCCGCGACCAGATCGCGGGCGTCGTACCGGACACGTCGGACCTCGGTGAGGACGAGGAGTCCGAGGAGGAGTACGACGAGGAGCCCGAGGACAGGGACGAGGAGCCCGAGGACAGGGACGAGGAGCCCGAGGACAGGGACGAGGAACCGGAGGAAGAGGAGGAGCCCGAGCCGCGTCGCAAGGCGGCGGAGAAGAAGCCTCCGGCGAAGAAGACCGCCAGGAAGACCGCCGAGAAGGCGCCCGCCAAGAAGGCTCCGGCGAAGAAGACCGCCGCCAAGAAGGCGGCGACGGCCAAGAAGACGACCGGCAAGAAGACCGCCCCGGCCCGCACCGCCGCCCGCGGAGCCAGGTCCAGGGTGCCGAAGGGAGGCGGTGAGCGATGACCGACACCGTCGGATCCGCGACCTCCGCGGCGAGCGGAGCGACGAAGAAGGCGGGCCCGCTCGGCGGTATCGCCCAGAGCGAGGCCACCGACCGGCTCAAGGCTGAGGCGCAGGAGTACCTCGCCGCGCAGGCCCAGCGGCTGCTGATCGGCGCAGGCCGCAAGCTCGGCGAGACCACGGTCAAGCTCAACGACATCGCCGACGGCAAGAGCCCCGGCTTCGCCAAGCTCGCCGTCGACGGCGGGCGCAAGCTCGCCGAGGGCAAGGGACCGCTGCGCTCCGCCGTGGAGCTGGGCGCCACCCGGGTCAAGGACAACGTGGCCGACGCCGTCAAGGGGCTCGGCGGCAAGGGCAAGCGCAAGGGCGGGGCGGGCAAGAAGCCGACCGTCATCATGGAGTACGTCGACGTCGGCCTGCCGCTGCGTGCCGCCTACGACCAGTGGACCCAGTTCCAGGACTTCAGCACCTTCGCGAAGGGCGTGAAGAGCGCGAACCGCGCCGACGACACGACCTCCGACTGGCAGATGAAGATCTTCTGGTCCAACCGCAGCTGGAAGGCGAAAACCACCGAACAGGTCCCCGACGACCGCATCGCCTGGACCTCGGAGGGCGCCAAGGGCACCACGAAGGGCGTGGTCTCCTTCCACGAGCTCGCCGACCGTCTCACCCGGGTCCTGCTGGTGATCGAGTACTACCCCAAGGGCCTCTTCGAGAAGACCGGCAACATCTGGCGCGCCCAGGGCCGCCGGGCCCGCCTCGACCTCAAGAACTACGTCCGCTTCGTCACGCTCAAGGGCGAGGTCGAGGACGGCTGGCGCGGTGAGATCCGCGACGGCGAGGTCGTCCGGAGCCACGACGACGCGGTCGCCGAGGAGGAGGCCGGGCAGGAGGAGCAGGAGGAGGCGTACGAGGGCGAGGAAGAGCAAGCTGAGGAGGACGGCCCGTACGCCGAGGAGGACGAGGAGGAGGGCGGCAAGGAGCAGTACGAACTGGAGGAGGCCGAAGGCGAAGAGGAGCTGGAAGAGGAGCCTGAGGGCGAGTACGAGGAGGAAGGCGCGGACGAGGAGGAATACGAGTACGCCGAGGGCGGGAGCCGTCGATGACGACCCCCGGACGGCTGCCCGAGCCCTACGGCCGCAGTGACGGCAGCGCGAACCTCGCCGACATCCTGGAGCGCGTCCTCGACAAGGGCGTGGTCATCGCCGGCGACATCCGGATCAATCTGCTCGACATCGAACTCCTCACCATCAAACTGCGCCTCATCATCGCGTCCGTCGACAAGGCGAAGGAGATGGGTATCGACTGGTGGGAGGACGACCCCGCCCTGTCCACCAAGGCCCGTCGTGACCAACTCACCCGGGAGAACGCCGAGTTGCGTGAGCGGATCGCCCGGCTGGAGCCCGGCACAGCCGAGAAGGAGACCTGATGACCGGCCTGCGTTACGTGTATGCCGTCTGCCGGCCCTTCAAGGCGCCCCTGCAGTCCCAGCTGACAGGAGTGGCGGGCGATCCGCCCAGACTGCTGGTCCACCACGACCTCGTCGCGGTGGTCAGCCACGTGCCGGAGCGGGACTTCGCCGAAGGCCCGCTCCACGCACACCTGGAGGACCTGGACTGGCTCTCCGAGACCGCCCGCGCCCACCAGGGCGTGATCGACGCCCTCACCGTCGTCACGACGCCGCTGCCGCTCCGGCTCGCCACCGTCTTCCGGGACGACAGCGGCGTCCGCACCATGCTGGAAGCCCGCGAGGCGGACTTCTGCCGCACCCTCGACCGGCTGACCGGGCGAGTCGAGTGGGGCGTCAAGGTGTACGTCGAGACCGAGCCGCCCGGTGACGACGCACCGGCGGAGGAGCCGGCGAAGGCCACCAGCGGCCGGGACTACCTTCGCCGGCGCAGCTCCCGCGTGCGGGCGCACGAGGACCAGTGGCAGCGGGCCGAGGAATTCGCGAGCGGACTGCACGCAACACTGTCCGCCTTCGCCGAGGACTCCCGGCTGCACCCGCCGCAGAATGCCAAGCTCTCCGGAGCGGCCGGGCGCAATGTGCTCAATGCCGCGTATCTCGTGCCGCGGGCCGTGTCCGAGGAATTCGTGGAACTGGTCGACCGTACGAAAGGCGAGGTCCCCGGAATGCGGGTCGAACTCACCGGCCCGTGGGCCGCCTATTCCTTCGCGGGGGAGAAGCCGTGACCGTCGTCGAACGCCGAGAGATCGCCCTCGTGGACCTGCTGGACCGGCTGCTGGCCGGCGGGGTCGTCATCACCGGCGACATCACCCTGCGCCATCGCCGACGTCGACCTCGTCCGCATCGACCTCAACGCCCTGATCAGCTCCGTGAACGCGAACGTCCCGTCGCCGTGGGGGGAATCCTCGTGACCCAGGCCCGAAACCGCAATCGCAATCGCCTCGACCTCGAGCCGGACACCGTCGAGCGCGACCTCGTCAAACTCGTCCTGACCGTGGTGGAGCTGCTGCGCCAGCTCATGGAACGCCAGGCGCTGCGCCGCTTCGACGACGGCGGACTCACCGAGGAGCAGGAGGAGCGGATCGGGCTCACCCTGATGCTGCTCGACGACCGTATGACCGAGCTGCGCGAGCGCTACGGACTGCGGCCCGAGGACCTGAATCTGGACCTCGGGCCGCTCGGACCGCTGCTTCCCCGGGAGTGAACTCCTCCGGACTATCCGGGGTGATTCACCATCGGTACCAGCGTCCCCTGCCTCCGCCCGCCGTAGTGCTGCGCATCAGGAACCCCAGCAGCCACAGCACGAGCACCGCGATTGCAATCCACCAGAGAATCTTCACTGCGAATCCGGCGCCGAAAAGAATCAACACCAGGAGCAGTACGAGCAGGATGGGAACCATAATGTGAACCTCCTGCTTTCCGGGTTTCCAGGAAACGGAGATTCAGGCACTCTTTCTGCACAGAATTTCTCCGTGCAGCACGGCGAACCAGCCGTCGTGCTGCTTTCCCCACTCCCGCCAGGCCTCCGACACGGCCGTCAACTGCTCCGGTGTGGCGTGCCCGCCCTGCGTGGCCCGTCCGGCGTACGCCGAGGCCACGGTGCGGTCGGCCCACAGTCCGCTCCACCAGGCCCGCTCCTCGGCGGTGGAGTAGGTCCAGGTGCCGGAGGTGGCCGTGATGTCGGTCAGGCCCGCCTCCAGGGCCCAGGACTTCAGCCGGCGCCCGGCGTCGGGCTCGCCGCCGTTGGCGCGGGCCACGCGGCGGTACAGGTCCAGCCAGTCGTCCATGCCCTGGGATGCCGGGTACCAGGTCATCGCCGCGTAGTCCGAGTCGCGCACGGCGATGAACCCGCCCGGCCTCGTCACCCGCTTCATCTCGCGCAGCGCCTGTACCGGATCGCCCACGTGCTGCAGCACCTGGTGGGCGTGGACCACGCAGAAGGTGTCGTCCGGGTACTCCAGGGCGTGTACGTCCGCGACCGCGAAGTCGACGTTCCCCAGGCCGCGCCCGGCGGCCGTGGCCCGGGCCTGCTCCAGGACGCCGGGCGCCTGGTCGACACCGGTGACCTGGCCGTCGGGGACCAGTTCCGCCAGATCGGCGGTGATCGTGCCCGGGCCGCAGCCGATGTCCAGGATCTTCATGTGGGGCTTCAGCGAACCGAGCAGGTAGGCGGCGGAGTTGGCGGCGGTGCGCCAGGTGTGCGAGCGCAGCACCGACTCGTGGTGCCCGTGCGTGTAGACGGCGGTCTCCTGCGGTTTCGACATGGCTGAACTCCCCTGTTTCGACGTCCTGTCGGTGATCGACACGGTACGCCCGCATGTCGAATGGTGAGACCCGTGTTTTGCCATGTGGACTGACGGGTGATCAGTTGCCGGGCAGTGGGCGGTAGACCGTGAGCGCCTCGGGCAGCTTCTCCAGCGTCACCTCCCCTTCCACCCGGGTGACTTCACCGTCGTAGGCGAGAAGCGAGCCCGGTGCCACGCCCGCCAGACGGAGCCGGCCCACCTGGACCGCGGCGTGCACGGGGGAGCGGGTCAGCGGCCCGGCGAGGGCGGCCGCCAGCAGCCGTACCGCGGGCCGCCGCCCGCCGTGCACCACGCGTACGTCGAGCTGGCCGTCCGCGAGATCATGACGGCGGCCCGGCGTCAGCCCCACCCGCTGGTAGGTGCCGTTGCCGACGAACAGCAGCCACAGCGGGTGTGCCCGGCCCCGGAACTCGGCCTCCAGCGGATGCCGGTCGGCGCGCAGGACGCGCAGGGCCGCGAGCACCCCGGCGGGCCAGCCGCCGATCCGGCGCGACCAGCGGTCCCGCTCGCGCACCAGCTCCGGATAGACGCCCAGACTGCACGTGTTGAGGAAGATCCCCTTGGCGTCGCCGCAGCTGAAGCGGCCCGCGTCCACCCGTACGCCCTCGCCGCCCCGGACGGCCTTGGCCAGATCACCGGCGCTCTCCAGGCCCAGGTCGTAGGCGAAGTGGTTCAGCGTGCCGCCCGGCAGGACCGCGAGCGGCAGGTCGTGGCGCAGGGCGACCTCGGCGGCGGCGTTCACCGTGCCGTCGCCGCCGCACACGCCGAGCACCCGGGCACGGGCCGCCGCCTTCTCCAGTTCGGCCGGGACGTCCTCGGGCCGGCACTCCACGACCTCGCACCCCGGCAGGGCGTCCTGGAGGGCGTGCACCCGGTCGGCGCTGCCCGCGGCGTCGTTGGCCACCACGACCAGACCCTCGCCGTCGGGCAGCGCCGGGACCTCGGCCCGGGGCCGGGCGGGCGGCACGATCTGGGCGCGTGTCGGCACCATGCCCCGCACGGCGTACGCGGCCCCCACCCCGAGCGCCGCACCGGCCAGCACGTCGCTCGGGAAGTGCACACCGGTGTAGACCCGGGACAGCGCCACCGACCACGCGATCGGCGCCACCGCCGCGCCCCAGGCCGGCGACTCCAGCGCGACCCCGGCGGCGAACGCGGCGGCCGACGCGGAGTGTCCGGACGGGAACGAGGTGGTGATGGGCTGCCGCTTCAGCCGCCGCACCAGCGGCACCGGGTCCAGGACGGGCCGGGTACGGCGTACCGACCGCTTGCCGAGGGTGTTGATGGTCAGCGAGGCCAGTGACAGCGAGGCGAGTCCGCGGGCGGCGGCCCGGCGGGCCCGCGGGGTGCGGCTCGCCGTCATCGCGGACGCCGCGGCGAACCACAGCACACCGTGGTTCGCGCTCCGGCTCAGCCGCGGCAGCACGGGTTCGGCGAGCGGCCAGTTCCGCGCGGCGGCGAACTCGAACAGCCGGCAGTCCAGCGCCAGCAGCGTGTCGCGGACGGCGTGCCGGCCGGGCTTCAGGAGGGTGAGGTCCACGTCAGGGGTCATGCGGTGGCGGGTACCCTGAGGCGGCCGTTTCTTGTGCGGAGGCGGGACCCGACACCGGAGGCTTTCTGCATGCGACTGCTCCTCGTCCGCCATGGTCAGACCCCGTCCAACGTCGACTTCCTGCTGGACACCGCCGTCCCGGGACCCGGCCTGACCGCCCTCGGTGAACGCCAGGCCGCCGCCCTGCCCGAGGCCCTCGCCGACGAGGACATCGAGGCCCTCTACGCCTCCACGCTGATACGCACCCAGCTCACCGCCGCCCCGCTGGCGGCCGCGCGCGGCCTCGACATCGTCGTCCGCGACGGCATCCGCGAGGTGTCCGCCGGGGACCTGGAGATGCTGGACGGGCACTCGGAGGCGGGCCGGACCTACATGGAGACGATCTTCGCCTGGCCGGCCGGCGACACGGAGCTGCGGATGCCGGGCGGCGAGAGCGGCGCCGAGGTGCTCGCGCGCTACGACGCGGTGGTCGCCGAGGCCGCCGCCCTCGGGGTCGGCACGGCCGCCCTGGTCAGCCATGGCGCGGTGATCCGGCTGTGGACCTCGGCCCGCGCCGACAACATCGACATCGGCTTCGCCGCCGCCCGCCCGCTCGACAACACCGGCGTGGTGGTCCTGGAGGGCTCCCCGGCCGACGGCTGGAAGGTCCTGTCGTGGGAGGGCGCGGTCGTGGACTCCGCGGGGCGCGGGGCGCAGAGCGGACCGGCCGGTCGGCCGCTGGACGAGGTCGAATAGCCGCGACGTGGCGTGCCGCGACGATGCCGGGCCGGGAGCGGGCGGCACGTACCGGGCCCGGTGCGTACGGTCGGCTGTCGACCGCATACGGTCGGCCGTGTACGGCTCGCCGGGTGCGGCCGAGCTGCCGCGGCGTCGGATATGCGTTTGCCCGTCCCGGCCCCCGGGCCGCAGAATGCGGCCCCATGGGACATCTGGAAGCCGCACACCTCGAGTACTACCTCCCCGACGGGAGGCCGCTGCTCGGCGATGTGTCCTTCCGGGTGGGCGAAGGGTCCGTCGTGGCCCTCGTCGGACCCAACGGCGCCGGCAAGACGACCCTGCTGCGGCTGATCTCCGGAGAGCTGAAACCGCACGGCGGGACCGTCACCGTCACCGGCGGCCTCGGCGTGATGCGCCAGTTCGTGGGCTCCGTACGCGATGAGACGACCGTACGGGACCTGCTGGTGTCGGTGGCGCAGCCCCGCATCCGCGAGGCCGCGCGGGCCGTCGACAAGGCCGAGCACCTCATCATGACCGTGGACGACGAGGCCGCGCAGATGCAGTACGCGCAGGCCCTCTCCGACTGGGCCGAGGCGCACGGGTACGAGGCCGAGACGCTGTGGGACATGTGCACCATGGCCGCGCTGGGCGTCCCCTACGACAAGGCCCAGTTCCGCGAGGTGCGCACCCTCTCCGGCGGCGAGCAGAAGCGGCTCGTGCTGGAGACGCTGCTGCGCGGCAACGACGAGGTGCTGCTGCTCGACGAGCCCGACAACTACCTCGACGTGCCCGGCAAGCGCTGGCTGGAGGAGCGGCTGAAGGAGACCCGCAAGACGGTCCTCTTCGTCTCCCACGACCGTGAACTCCTCGCCCGTTCCGCCGAGAAGATCGTGTCGGTGGAGCCCTCGCCGACGGGCGCCGACGCCTGGGTGCACGGGGGCGGCTTCGCCACGTACCACGACGCCCGGCGTGAACGCTTCGCCCGCTTCGAGGAGTTGCGCAGGCGCTGGGACGAGAAGCACGCCCAGCTGAAGAAGCTCGTCCTGAACCTGCGGCAGGCGGCCTCCATCAGCCATGAGCTGGCCTCCCGCTACCAGGCCGCCCAGACCCGGCTGCGCAAGTTCGAGGAGGCCGGCCCGCCGCCCGAGCCGCCGCGCGAGCAGGACATCACGATGCGGCTCAAGGGCGGCCGTACCGGAGTGCGGGCCGTCACCTGCAAGGGGCTCGAGCTGACCGGCCTGATGAACCCCTTCGACCTGGAGGTCTTCTACGGCGAGCGGGTCGCCGTGCTCGGCTCCAACGGCTCCGGCAAGTCGCACTTCCTGCGGCTGCTGGCCGGGGACACCGTGGCGCACTCGGGGGAGTGGAAGCTGGGCGCGCGCGTCGTGCCCGGGCACTTCGCCCAGACGCACGCGCACCCCGAGCTGCTGGGCCGCACGCTCCTGGACATCCTGTGGACAGAACACTCCCAGGACCGGGGCGCGGCGATGTCGAGGCTGCGCCGCTACGAGCTCACCCAGCAGGCCGAGCAGACCTTCGACCGCCTCTCCGGGGGCCAGCAGGCCCGCTTCCAGATCCTCCTGCTGGAGCTGGAGGGCGTCACTGCCCTCCTCCTGGACGAGCCCACGGACAACCTGGACCTGGAGTCCGCCGAGGCCCTCCAGGAGGGCCTGGAGGCCTTCGACGGCACGGTCCTCGCCGTCACCCACGACCGCTGGTTCGCCCGCTCCTTCGACCGCTACCTGGTCTTCGGCAGCGACGGCCGCGTCCGCGAGACGCAGGAGCCGGTGTGGGACGAGCGGCGGGTGGAACGGGCGCGGTAGTTCCCGATACGCGGGCCCGGGGGCCCGGATGTTCGTAGAGTGGGTGCGGAAAGGCGAGATCCACGGTTCTGTCCCGATGCCGCTCGGGGGTACTGCTCACCGAGCGGGTACTCGAAGCCCATGAACGCACACGACGAGTGGGAAACCGCCATGACCGGAGTCGACCCCAGCAGGCTGGACGACCAGCAGCTCATGAAAGAGCTGGAGACCATCCACCGCACGCGCCACGACACGCTGCTCCACGCCTCGAACGACGCGCTGCGCGCCCACAACGGCCGGATGGCCGAGCTGGAGGGCGAGTACCTGCGCCGCAACCCCCGGCGCCCGGTCGCCGCCGGCCGCACCCGCGAGGGTGCCAGGCAACGCGGAAGCGGGGAGTCGGCGACTCCCCGCCTCTGACCCTCTGACCCTCTGGCCCTCTGACCGCGCCCGCTAGCGGCGGGCCGGCGGCCGGTCCCAGTGCCGGTGCGCCCCGACCGCCTCCACGAAGGCGCGCACGAACTCCTCGCTCGCCGCTCCGGGCGAGGTGTCCGTCACGACGCCCTGGTCGCGGACCACGCGGTGGAACTCCGTGGACACCTGGAGACCCTCCGGTTCCAGGGCCGACAGCACGCCCACGCCGGAGCCGAGCGCGCCCACCGGCTTGCCGTGCCGGTACGCGTCCCGGACGAAGCGCATCGCGTCCTGGTCGGCGGTGAGCGGCGGGGTGCCCGTGGGGCCGCCGGGCAGCAGGACCGCGTCGTACAGCACGGAGGCGACGGTCGGCAGTGCGCGGTCGACCGTATACCGTTCACCGTCGGCACCGGCGACCGTGCCGTCCGTCGCCGCCAGCGCCTCCACGATCGCCCCCTCGGCGGCCAGCGCATCCCGTACCGAGACCACCTGCTCGGCGTCCACGCCGTCGGTGACCAGCACCGCGATCTGCCGGGTGCGGATCGAGCCGTCGCCGCGCAGGGACTCAAGACTCAGCGCGGGGGAGAGCAGCTTGTTCGGCGTCTCGCCGGGCACGGCCGGATCCGGCACCCCGATGCCACGGGCCACCTGGACCGCCAGCTCACCGTCCACCTGGGCCAGTTGCTCGACCGTACGGGCACGGACCGCCATCGCGTCGACCTTGCCCAGCTCGAACCGGAAGGCCGCGACGATGTGCTGTCGCTCCCACTCGCTCATGCTCTTCCAGAACAGCGCGGGCTGGCTGTAGTGGTCCTGGAAACTCGGGCTGCGGCGGCGGATCTTGGCGCCGTCGACGCGCTCCGCGTAATGCGAGTACGCGCCGGCGTCGGCACCGGCGTGGGCCGGGCAGCCGCCGCCGAGCGAGTTCGGAAAGTAGTTCGTGCCCCTGTGGATCGTGCTCTGGCCGTACCCGTCACGCTGGTTGGTCCGCACGGGCGCCACCGGCCGGTTCACCGGCAGCTGGGCGAAGTTGGGGCCGCCCAGGCGGATCAACTGGGTGTCCAGATAGGAGAAGTTGCGGGCCTGGAGCAGCGGGTCGTTGGTGAAGTCGATGCCCGGGACCACGTTGGCCGTGTGGAAGGCGACCTGCTCGGTCTCGGCGAAGAAGTTCTCCGGGTTGCGGTTCAGGACCATCCGGCCGATCGGCCGCACCGGCACCTGCTCCTCCGGGATGAGCTTCGTGGCGTCGAGCAGGTCGAAGTCGAAGGCGAACTCGTCCTCCTCCGGTACCAGCTGGACACCCAGCTCCCACTCCGGGTACTCACCGGCCTCGATCGCGTCCCACAGGTCACCCCGGTTGAAGTCCGGGTTGCGGCCCTGGCACTCCTGCGCCTCGTCCCACACCAGCGAGTGCACGCCCAGCCTGGGCTTCCAGTGGAACTTGACGAACGTGCCGCGTCCCTCGGCGTTCACGAACCGGAAAGTGTGCACACCGAAGCCCTGCATCATGCGGTAGCTGCGCGGGATCGCCCGGTCCGACATCAGCCACATGATCGCGTGCAGCGTCTCGGGCTGCAGCGACACGAAGTCCCACAGGGTGTCGTGGGCGGAGGCGCCGGTGGGGATGTCGTTGTGCGGCTCGGGCTTCACCGCGTGCACGAAGTCGGGGAACTTGATGCCGTCCTGGATGAAGAAGACCGGGAAGTTGTTCCCCACCAGGTCGTAATTGCCCTCCGACGTATAGAACTTGGTGGCGAAACCGCGCACGTCCCGCACGGTGTCCGCCGAGCCCTTCGGCCCCTGCACGGTCGAGAACCGCACGAACACCGGTGTCCGCACAGCCGGGTCCTGGAGGAAGGCCGCACGGGTGAACTCCGCGCAGGACTCGTACGGTTCGAAGTAGCCGTACGCGCCCGCGCCGCGTGCGTGCACCACCCGCTCCGGGATGCGTTCGTGGTCGAAGCGGGTCAGCTTCTCCCGGAAGTGGAAGTCCTCCATCAACGTCGGACCGCGCTCACCGGCGGCGAGGGAGTCGTCGGTGTGGTCGACCTCCACGCCCTGGTCGGTGGTGAGCGGGCCGCCCGCCGGGTCCTGCGCCCGGTGGGCCTCGAGCTGCTCCTGCTTGCGGTCGCGCGGGGTGTCCATCAGGCGGCCTCCCGCGCGAACACGTCCAGGAACGCCTCGTCGAACGCCTTCAGGTCGTCCGGCTTGCGGCTGGTCACCAGCTTGCCGGCGCCGTGGTCGCAGATCCTCACCTGCTCGTCGACCCACGTGCCGCCCGCGTTGCGGATGTCGGTCGCCAGACTCGGCCAGGAGGTCAGCACCCGGCCGCGGACCACGTCCGCCTCCACGAGGGTCCACGGGGCGTGGCAGATCGCGGCGACCGGCCGGCCCTGCTCGAAGAAGTCCCTGACGAACCGGACCGCCTTCTCGTCCGTCCGCAGGTTGTCCGGGTTGGCCACGCCGCCCGGCAGCACGAGCCCGCCGAAGGAGTCCGCCGTCGTCTCGCCCACCACCTCCTGGACGGGGAACGTGTCCGCCTTGTCGAGGTGGTGGAAGGCCTGGATGGTCCCGGGCTTCGTGGACACCAGGACGGGCTCGTGGCCCGCGTCCACGGCGGCCTTCCACGGCTCGGTGAGCTCGATCTGCTCGACGCCCTCGGGCGCGGTCAGGAATGCGATACGCATGAATCCTCAACGTCCTTTCGTGGCACGCCACTCGGCCTCGTCGCTCGGCGCGCGTTTCTTGTTCCGTCGGGCCGCCCGCCGGCAGCGCAACAGCTCCTCGCCGTACGGCAGCAGCACACAGCTGCCGATCGCGGCCGCGACGCCCGCCAGATAGGCACGGGACAGCGGCCGCCGCCGCGGCACCAGACGCCATGCGTCCGGATCGCCGCGGCCCCCGCGCAGCAGGGACTTCACCTGGTCGGCGTGCAGACACATCAGCGAGGCCAGCGCACCGAACGGCAGCGACTCCAGAAAGCTGTGGATGTGCTGCTCGATCGGCCGGACCTCACGGCCGCTGTCCACGGCCGTCCGCACGTCCCACAGCGCGGTCGCCTCGTGCACCGCCGCGCCGCCCAGCTGCACGGCGAGCAGGGCCGGGTTGACCTCGTAGCGCAGCGTGGCGGCGATCGGGATGCCGACCTCGGCCATCATCAGTGCGTGGATCACCGACTCCTTGGTGCCCGCCGTGTCCTCGATACGGGTGCGCCGGTGCATCATCCAGTCGGCGAGTCCGGGCACGAACCAGCTCGGCAGCAGCCCGTACAGCAGATAGCGGGTCGTGACCTCGCCGACGTCGACACCGCCGGCGCTCGTGGCCCGGACCTCCATGGCCTGGTCCCGGCTCACACGGTGTCCTGGTGGTCGGGTGCGGACCTGCTGATCTCGGCGAGCACCGAGCCGGGGTTCTCCGCCTCGGCCAGGTCACCGAGGCTGACCACGCCGACCGGCAGCCCCTCCTCGACGACCGGCAGCCGGCGCACCGCGTGCGCCCGCATCAGCGCCGCCGCGGCGGCCACCGGGTCGTGCGGGGCGACCAGCACCGGGTCCGGGGTGCACACCGATCCGGCGCTCGCCGTCAGCGGATCGACGCCCTCGGCGACCGCCCGCACCGTGATGTCGCGGTCGGTGAGCATCCCGACGATCCGCTGTCCGTCGGCCACCAGGACGTCGCCGATGTCCTGCGCGCGCATCAGCTGCGCCGCCTCGACGAGCGAGGCGTCCGGGCGGACGGCGACCACCCCCGGGGTCATGACGTCCTTCACGAGTTCAGCCATCACTGTGGGCCCTTCCTCGGTCTTCTCGGCTGACGCCGCCCGCAGTACCCCGGGGGCCGGGCCCTATGCGCCGGGCCGGGTCAGCGCCTGGGCCAGCTCCTGCACGGTCGCGTAGTGCTCCTTGTGCGGCAGCCGCGCCACGGCGTCGACCAGGGTGTCCGGCGCGTACGCGCGGCGCAGCGTGCCGGCCAGGTGGTGCGCGCTCGCCGGGAACGCGCTGCGGTTCAGATGCCGGGCCAGCTCCATCCGGACCACTCCCAGGGACGCCCGGGAGCCGCCCGGCGCCACGGGCCCGCCCGCGATCTCCGGATCGTCGTCGGCGGTCGGCTCGGGGTCGTGCCACTCCTCGCTCCGGGTGGGATGCCCGGACCTCAGCAGGCCTTGTAGTTCGTGCTTCATCTCGTCGTCGCGGTGGACGCTCAGCCGGTCGCTGCCACGCTGCATGGCGCTCCTTCCAGATCTTCGGGGGTGGGCTCCGCGTACCCGAGGACCGGACCCCGACACGGGGGTTTGTCCTCCCTTTCGGGGGAGACCCGGCCGGACGCCCCCCACGCGATCCCCGGGGAGGGAAACGCCATGGTGCTACTCGCTGTGCTCATCCCGCTCCTCATGCTCGGCACGGTGCTGGCACTGGGCCGCTACGAGGAGCTGCTCCTGCCCACGGAGCGGGAGGAGGCGGTCCCGCTGCCGCCTACTTCTTCTCCCGGCCCGGCAGGAACTCCTGCACCTTCGCCTTGAACCCCTGTTTGATCATCGAGCCGCGGTCCGCGTCGCCCTTCAGGATCGACGCGGCCGTCGACTCCATCTGGTCCCAGGTGGCGTGCGGCGGGATCGGCGGCACGGCGGGGTCGGTGAGGAACTCGATCACCGCGGGCCCGTCGGCCTCGAGCCCGGCACGCCAGCCCGCCTCCACGTCCTCGGGCTTCTCCACACGGATGCCGGTCAGGCCCAGGGAACGGGCGAACGCGGCGTACTGCACGTCCGGGAGTTCCTGCGAGGGCAGGAACGAAGGGGCGCCCTCCATGGCGCGCATCTCCCAGGTGACCTGATTGAGATCGTGGTTGTTCCACACGGCCACCACCAGCCGCGGATCCTCCCACTGGTCGCGGTACTTGGCCGCCGTGATCAGCTCCGCCATGCCGTTCATCTGCATCGCGCCGTCCCCGACCAGCGCGATCGCCGGCCGGTCCGGGTGAGCGAACTTCGCGCCGATGGCGTACGGCACCCCGCAGCCCATCGTCGCGAGCGTGCCGGACAGCGAGGACCGCATGCCGTCCCGCATCGTCAGGTGGCGCGCGTACCAGTTGGCCGCGGAACCGGAGTCGGAGCTGACGACCGCGTTCCCGGGCAGCAGCGGGTCCAGGACATGGGCCACGTACTCCGGGTTGATCGGGTCCGCCGACAGGAGCGCCCGCCGCTCCATGATGTCGCGCCAGCGCCGTACGTTGTCGCACACCGTGTCGTACCACTCGCGTCCGCGCTCCGCGTTCAGCAGCGGGATCAGCTTCTCCAGGGTCGCCTTGGCATCGCCGACGAGATTCACCTCGTACGGATAACGCATCCCGACCATGTGCGGGTCGATGTCGATCTGCACCCCGCGCGCCTGGCCGAAGTCCGGCAGAAACTGCGTGTACGGGAACGACGATCCGATGGTCAGCAGGGTGTCGCAGTCGCGCATCAGCTCGTACGACGGACGGGTGCCCAGCAGGCCGATCGAGCCGGTGACGTACGGGAGTTCGTCGCTCAGCGCGTCCTTGCCGAGCAGCGCCTTCGCGACGCCCGCGCCGAGCAGTTCGGCGACGCGCGCCACCTCGTCCCGCGCGCCCGAGGCGCCCTGGCCGACCAGAATGCCCACCTTGTCACCGGAGTTGAGGATCTCGGCCGCCCGCAGCAGCGACTCCTCGGACGGCACGGCCGTCCAGGAACTGCGGTCCAGGCTGGACGGCACCATCTTGAACTCGTGGGTGGGGGCCGAGTATTCGAGCTCCTGGACATCGCCCGGGATGATGATCGCGGTGGGGGCGCGGCGCGCGTACGCGGTGCGGATCGCGCGGTCCAGGACGTTCGGCAGCTGCTCGGGGACCGTCACCGTCTCCACGAAGTCCGAGGCGACGTCCTTGAACAGGGTGTGCAGATCCACCTCCTGCTGGTACGAGCCGCCCATCGCGGTGCGGTGCGTCTGGCCGACGATCGCCAGCACCGGCACATGGTCCAGCTTGGCGTCGTACAGACCGTTGAGAAGATGGATCGCGCCGGGTCCCGAGGTGGCCGCGCACACTCCTATGCGACCGCTGAACTTGGCGTAGCCGACCGCCTCGAACGCCGACATCTCCTCGTGCCGCGACTGGATGAACCGCGGCCGGTTCTCGGCCCGGCCCCACGCGGCGAGCAGGCCGTTGATGCCGTCACCGGGATAACCGAAGACATGGTCCACACCCCACTCGCGCAACCGCTGCAGGACGTGGTCGGAGACCTTGGTGCTCATGGACGGGACCTCCCGGACATAGGGGCATACGGCCCCTTACGAGTGACCGTGCGGGCTCCCGGAAAACCTGGGCCCGGGTTTGCGGCCCGGGGCCGGGGGCAGGCGCACCCACAGTGCTTCGGACAGGAGGCACGTCCGTGGGAAAGGCTCCGAGGCCGCCCCGACTGTGTCTGTCCGGCCGCGCTCCCACGGTGACCGTCCAACCCAGAGCACCGACTAGGGAGTTGCGACGCACCATGTCCCTTCGAGTGAGCGCGAAGCACCACCCGCACGACGACGCCCCCGACACCGCGGAAGCCTTCCGCAGGCTCGCCGCACTGCCCCCGGGCCCGCAGCACGACGCCCTGCGCGACCGGATCATCGAGGCCTGGCTGCCCATGGCCGACCGGCTCGCGGGCCGCTTCCGCAGCCGCGGCGAGAGCTTCGACGACCTGCGCCAGGTCGCGGCCCTCGGCCTGGTCAAGGCCGTCGACCGGTACGACCCGGAGCGCGGCAACGCCTTCGAGAGCTACGCCGTGCCGACCATCACCGGCGAGATCAAGCGGCACTTCCGCGACCACATGTGGACGCTGCACGTGCCCCGGCGGGTCCAGGACCTGCGCAACCGCGTGCGCTTCGCCTCCCAGGACCTGTCGCAGACCATCTCCGGGCGGCGGCCCACCGTCGCGGAGATCGCCGCGCACGCGAACATGAGCGAGGAGGACGTCCTCGTGGGGCTCGAGGCGCTGGAGAGCTTCACCGCGCTGTCGCTGGACGCGGAACTGCCGGGGAGCGAGGACGGGTACTCGCTGAGCGACGCTCTCGGGTCGGCGGATCCGGCGCTGGACACGGTGGTGGACCGGGAGGCCGTGAAGCCTCGGCTCGCCGCGTTGCCGGAGCGGGAGCGGGCGATCCTGTACATGCGGTTCTTCGGCGACATGACGCAGTCGCGGATCGCCGAGCAGCTGGGGATCTCGCAGATGCATGTGTCGCGGCTGATCAGCCGGTGCTGCGGGCGGGTGCGGGAACAAGTGATGAGGGACGCCGCGTAGCGCGTGGGAGACGGGTCCGACGTCACCCGCTTGGCCGTGCACGTCCCGCCAATGGGGTCCGGCCGCGCGCGGGGCCGGGTTCGCCGGGCTGTGATGGCTGCGTGCCCTCGCAGCCGCAGGCCTAAGGAGCCCACCCCATGCGCCGCACCGCCCGTGCCCTGTCCGTCGCCGTTCTGGCCGGTGTCGCCGTGGGCGTCGCCGTGCCGGTCGCCTTCGCGGACCCGGCCGCGGAGGTCGGCCCGAGTACCGTCCAGCCGGGCGCCAGTGTCACCGTGTCCGTCGCCTGCGACCCCACCGGCGGCACGGCACCGGCCACCCTCGAGGCCACCTCACAGGCCTTCGACGAGGAGACCGTGCCGCTCCAGCTGGTCGCCGGGAACGACGCCGCGGTGTCCGGGCCCGCCTATCGCGGGACCGCCCGGATCGCCTCCGCCCAGGATCTGGAGACCGGCTCCGACGCGGCCGGCGAGGACTCCGCGTGGACCGTCGACGGCACCTGTCCGGACGCGCCCGGCGGCCAGGGCAAACAGTGGAGCGCGACCTTGACGGTGACCCACGGTGGCGAGAGCCACGCGTGCACCGAGCCGCGCACCGAGAGCTGCTCCGCCGCCACCACCGTCCAGCGCGGCGTACAGGCGGGCCAGGGCGGCGCCTTCACCGACTCCGTACCCGCCCTCGTCACCGGCGGCCTCCTGATCGCGGGCGCCCTCGGCGGGGCCGTGTACCGGGTGCGCCGCAAGGAGTCCCGCGCGGACGTCTGAGCCGGGGAGTGTGACCGGCGCAACTCGAGCGGATTCCTATCGGCGTACGCCACCCTGGGTACCCGGACGCCGAGGCGCCGCCCCCGTCGTACGGAGGGAGAACCGGGGAGCACACCCGACGGCACCGTGACCCAGCAGCTCACCCGGAGGTACGGATGCGGCGGACGGATCCCGAAGGCCACGGCCCCGTCCGCTTCGGGCCGCCACTGCCCGCCGACGGACTGCCGGTGCTCCCCGAACTGTCGGCCGTGCTCGCCGCCGCGGCGCCCCTCGGAGGGAGCGAACCCGTCGGCGGCGGGCCCGCCCTTCTGGAGGCCGCGTGCGCATACTGGGCCCGGCGTGGACTGTCCGCCGGGCCCGAGCGTGTGGTGGCGGCGCCCGGCGCCCCCTCGCTGCTGCTCGCCCTGACCGCCGCCCTCGGCGGGGACGTCCTGGTGCCCCGGCCCTGCGCGGCCTGGTGGGCGCCGTACGCGCGGCTGTTGGGAAGACCCGTGTTCCATGTGGGGACACCGGCGGAGTGCGGCGGGGTACCGGACCCGTACGCCCTGCTGGAGACCGTGCGCCGGGTCCGTGACGAGGGCGGAGACCCCCGGCTGCTCGTGCTGTCCGTCGCCGACGACCCCACCGCCACGGTGGCCCCGCCCGAGGCGGTGCACGAGGCCGTGGAGGCCGCCGTCGGCGAGGGACTGCATGTGGTCAGCGACGAGACCTGGCGCGACACCGTGCACGCCCCGCACGACACCGTGCTGATCGGACCCGCCGAGATGCTGCCGGAGCGGGTCACCGTCGTCACCGACCTGGCCGGTGCCCTGCTGCCGCCGGGCTGGCCCGCCGCCGTCGCCCGCTTCCCCGAGGGGGAGATCGCCGACGACCTCCACGCGCGCGTGCTGGACGTGCTCACCGCCCTCGGCGCCCGCGTCGCCGCCCCCGTCGCCGCCGCGGCCGGGTACGCGCTGACAGAACCCGAACCGGTCACCACGCGCGTGGCGGCCACCGTGCGTCTGCACGCGCGCGTGGCCGCCGCCGCGCACGCCGCCGTCGTTCCGTCCGGCGCCCTGGCCCGGCCCCCGCGGGCCGGCCGGCATCTCTACGTCGACCTCGGCCCGTTGCGCACCGCGCTCGGCGCGCACGGGGTGGGCGACGCACAGGACCTGGAGGAGTTCCTCACGGCCCGGCTCGGTCTGCCCGCCCCGGGCGGCCATCGCTTCGGCGACGACCTGGGCGCCCTGCGCGTGCGGTTGTCGACCGGTTCGCTGCTCGCCGGAACGGACACGGAACTCGAGGAATGCCTCAGTTCGCCCTCACCGGTGGAACTGCCGTACACGCAGCGCGCGTTGATCACTGTGAAGTCGGTCTTCGACGACCTCCGCGATGACGCTCAGCGATGGGAGCCTCCTCGATGACGCAGCAGTCCGAGTCGACCAGCACGAGTACGACCGTCCGGGACGCCGACGAGCCGGCGGCCCTCTCGCCCTTCGCGCCGCCCGTCCCGCCGCTCGCCGAACCCCGGCCGCTGGGCGAACACCGGGTGTGGCCGCGGACCTTCCACGACCGACTGACCGCCCCGCTGCCCGGCCTCAAGGCCATGGCCCGGTTCGCCCGCGAGGGCTCCGTCCGGCCCGGCCGGGAGAGCCTCGCCGACATCCCTCGCCTGCCGTTCGAGCCCGGCCCGCTGCCCCGCGTGGACGCCCGCACGGTCGCCGTCTCCTGGGCGGGGCACGCCAGTTGGGTGGTGCGGATCGGCGGGCTGACCATCCTCACCGACCCCGTCTGGTCCCGCCGCATCCTCGGCACTCCGGCCCGTATCACCCCGGTCGGTGTCGCCTGGAACGCGCTGCCCCCCGTCGACGCCGTCGTCATCAGCCACAACCACTACGACCATCTCGACGCCCCCACCCTGCGCCGGCTCCCGCGCGACACCCCGGTGTTCGTGCCCGCCGGACTCGGCCCCTGGTTCCGCCGCCGCCGCTTCACCCGCATCACCGAGCTGGACTGGTGGGAGGCGGCCGAACTCGACGGCGTTCGCCTCGACTTCGTCCCCGCGCACCACTGGTCCAAGCGCAGCCTCACCGACACCTGCCGCAGCCTGTGGGGCGGCTGGGTCCTCACCGACCGGGACGGACAGCGTGTCTACTTCGCCGGCGACACCGGCTACGGCCACTGGTTCACCCGCATCGGCCGGCGCTACCCCGGCATCGACCTCGCCCTCCTCCCCATCGGCGCCTACAACCCCCGCTGGTGGCTCAGCGACGTCCACTGCGACCCGGAGGAAGCGGTACGAGCGGCCCAGGACCTGGGCGCGCGCAGAATGGCACCGATGCACTGGGGCACGTTCGTCCTGTCGGCAGAACCGGTCCTGGAACCCCTGACCAGGGTGCGGGCGGCGTGGGCGAAGGCGGGCCTGAACAGGGAGAACCTGTGGGACCTACCGGTAGGAGGATCCCGGGTCCTGCTTGGCCGACGCTGATGGGGACTCACCCAGGGGCGCGGGGCTGTGTCAATCAGCGGCTCCGCCGCTGGGCGCGCGACCAGCCACAGCACACCCGCACCCCGCAACGAAGCCTCAAGCGGCAGGCCGGACCCGCCGCCACACACTGGGCGCCAGACTGATGACCACGGTCAGCACCACCGCCGCCACCACCCCCTCCCAAGGCTCCTTGAACAGCGACCCACCCAGAATCCCGATCAGCTGGTAGGTGACCGCCCAGGCCAGGCACGCCGGGAAGTTGCCGCGGACAAACCTCCGCATCGGCCATTTCGCCATGAGGCACGCCAGCATCACCGGAATGCGACCGGCCGGCACGAGCCGGGACAACACCAGGACGGTCACCCCATGATCGGCCAGCTTCTCCTGCGCCTGCGCAAGCCGCTCCTCCGGCGCCCGCGACCGGATCGCCTCCAGCCACCGCGACCCGTTCTTCGACTTCATCCCACGCCGCCCCAGCCAGTACAGCGTCGCGTCCCCGAGGAACGCGGCCAGCGACGCCGTCACGAACACCAGGGCCAGAGAGAAGGGCGCCGTCTGATGGAACGCCACCACCGCCGCCGTACTCACCAGCGCCCCCGTCGGCACCACCGGCACCAACGCCCCGATCAACACCAGCAGAAACAACGACGGATACCCGAGCGCCTGCTGCGTCGACTCCGGCGCCGTCGACGCCGCCGCCAGCCAGCTCACCGGGCCACCCTGGGGCGCACAGTCTGACCGTGCTCCAGCAGATGCACCGCCACGCCCGGCGCACGCTCGGCCGCGAGTCGCACGAACTCCTCGCCGGGGGCGTGGAATTCATGGGGGCGCACGGCGTCCATCCCGATCGGCCAGTACGTGCCGTAGTGCACCGGCACCGCGCTCACCGGTTCGAGCCGGGCCAGCGCCTCGGCCGCCCGCCCCGCGTCCAGATGCCCTTCGCCCAGGTACGGCCCCCAGCCGCCGACTGGCAGCAGCGCCACGTCGACCGGCCCGACCTCCTTGGCCATCTCGTCGAACAGCCCGGTGTCCCCGGCGAAGTAGGTGCGCGCCTCGCCCTCGACGACGTAGCCGAGCGCGGGGGAGCGGTGTCGTCCCAGGGGCAGCCGTCGCCCGTCGTGCCGGGCCGGGACGGTCCGTACGACCACGTTCCCGATCACCGTCTCGTCCCCGGGCGCCACCTCGTCGACCTGGAGATGGGCGAGGCGGCGCAGCCCGGGTACGGCCTGGGCGGCGCCCCGGGGCACGAGCAGGCGCGTGCCCGGTGCGAGCCGGGCCAGCGAGGGAACGTGCAGGTGGTCGGCGTGCAGATGGGAGACGAGCGCCACGTCCGCGCGCCAGGCGGCGGGCGCCGGCACCGCCCCGCGGCGGCGGCGCAGATGCGCGAGTCGGCGGGCGAACAGAGGATCGGTGAGCACGCGGACGTCCGAGTCCTCGACCGTGCAGGTGGCGTGACCCCACCAGGTGATCTCCACCGGCACCTCTTTGCCTCCTTCGCGCGACTCCCCGAAGCCTACGGGCAGGAGTATGGTCGGCGGCGAAACCCGGAGGTGAGGGGGACGCCATGGGACCGATGCGGGTCACGGCGATCGCGAGTCTGACGCCGTTGGAGGAGCTGGAGGCGGATCCCTTCCTGGTGGACTCCCGCAGCCAGCACGCGATGTGCGCTCGCTGGGCGGCGGAGCGGGGCTACATCGTCAGCCGGGAACTCCTCGTGCGGGGTCTGCGTGCCGACCACTGCGTCCTGTGGGACGGCGTCCGCCCGGGCAGCGACCTGTTCGTCGCACCCAGCCACCGGGTCCTGGAGAGCGCCCTGTCCTCCGTCGAGGAGTTCGCCGCCGAGTGCGCACGGCGCGGGGTGCGGGTGGAGACCGTGGGGCGCGCCGAACCGTCGTACGACGCCCAGATGAAGGCCAGGATCCACCGCCGGCTGTCGATGCCGACCGCGGGCTACGACGGCCGCTGACACCTGCCCGGGGACGCCGGGGGCCTCCGCCCGTTGTGACAGGGTGGGTGCAGGCCCGCACCGACGACGGGCCCGGGACGTGAGGTGTGCGGGGCGTGCGAGGCGGGCGTTGGCGGCGGGTCGCCAGTCAGACGGGGCGGAGCGTCGCGGTGTGGGCGGTCTCCACGCTCACCATGCTCGTGCTCGCCGGCATCCTGCCGGAGTTCCAGCTCCGGTCCGCGGACGGTGACAGCGCCACCGACATCGCGGTCACCGCGGCCCTGGGCGCCGGCGCCTTCGGTGTGCTGTCGGCGCTGGTCTGGCCGCTTCTCGTACGGCTCCTGCTGCTGGTGCCCGCCCTCGTGCTGGGTCTGCTGGTGTTCTTCCTCAACGGCGCGCTGCTCCTCGTGGCGCTGCGGCTGAACCCGACCGAGCGGGGCGCGGCCGCGTGGGAGACCGCGGTCGTGGTCGCCGCCGTGATGTCGGCCGTCGCCTCCGCCACCGGTGCCGCCCTGGCCGTGCGCGACGACGACGCCTACCGGCGCCGGCTCTACCGGCTCGCCGACCGCCGCCGCAGCGCGGGACCGGGCGGCCCCGTCACGCCGGGGACGGTCTTCCTCCAGCTGGACGGTGTCGGCCACGACGTCCTGGAGGCGGCGGTGAAGAAGGGCCTCATGCCCACCGTCGCCCAGTGGCTGGACGGCACCCACCGGCTCACCCCGTGGCGCACCGACTGGTCCAGCCAGACCGGCGCCAGCCAGCTCGGCATCCTGCACGGCAGCAACGAGGACGTGCCGGCCTTCCGCTGGTACGAGAAGGACAGCCAGGAGGTGATGGTCTGCAACCGCCCCACCAGCGCCGCCGAGCTCCAGCGCCGGGCGGTGGCCCGTACCGGTGACGGCGGGCTGCTCAGCGCCGACGGCGCCAGCCGCGGCAACCTCTTCAGCGGCGGCGCCGACGAGCAGGCCCTCGTGCTGTCCATCGCCACCCGCCGCCGCAGCCGCGAGACCCGGTCCCGCGCGGGCTACTTCGCGTACTTCTCCGACCCGGCCAACGCCGTCCGCACGGCCCTGTCGTTCTTCGCCGAGGTCGGCCGGGAGATCGCGCAGTCGACCAGGAGCCGTGCCCGCCGGGCCCGCCCGCGCGTCAAGCGCGGCGGCCTCTACCCCCTCATCCGCGCCTTCGCGACCGTCGTCGAACGGGACGTCGTCGTCGCCGCGGTGATGGGCGACATGCTCGCCGGCCGCACCGCCGTCTACGCCGACCTCGTCGCCTACGACGAGGTCGCCCACCACTCCGGACCGCACAGCCGCGACGCCGAGAAGGTCCTCGAACGCCTCGACCGTTCCCTCGCGTTGATCGAGAACGTCGTCGAGCACGCCCCGCGCCCGTACCGGATCGTCGTCCTGTCCGACCACGGCCAGAGCCCCGGCGAGACCTTCCGCACCCGCTACGGCCTCTCCCTCGGCGACCTGGTGCGGGCGGGCTGCGGGCTGCCGGTGCCCCGCAAGGCGCAGCGCACCCACAGCGGCGCCGAGGCCCGCGCGGCCGTGCGGGCCGCGCTGCGCATCCCCGTCGAGGATCGCGACGAGCAGCGCCGGCCCTCGCACCGCCGCTCGGAGCCGCTCGTGCTGGCCTCCGGCAACCTCGGCCTGGTCTCCTTCCCGGACGTGCCCCACCGGATGACCAAGGAGGAGATCGACGCCCGCCACCCCGCCCTGCTGACCACGCTCGCCAACCACCCGGGCATCGGGTTCCTCCTCGTCCGCAGCGAGGAGCACGGCGGAGTGGTCCTCGGGCCGTTCGGTACGGAGATCCCGGTCGGCCGACTCGACGAGGAGCCGGGCCCGTTGGCCGCCTTCGGGCCCGGCGCCGCCGACGTCGTACGCCGCACGCACGGCTTCGCGCACACCGCCGACATCATGGTCAACTCCTGGTACGACCCGGTCGACGGCGAAGTCCTCGCCTTCGAGGAGCAGATCGGCTCGCACGGCGGGCTCGGCGGCGCCCAGGGCCGGCCGTTCCTGCTGTCGCCCGTCGTCCTGTCCGCGCCCGTGGCGGACACCGAGGAGCTCGTCGGCGCCGAGCAGGTCCACCGCGTCCTGTGCCGCTGGCTGCGCGAATCCGACGGCCCCCAGGTGCCTGTGACGGCACGTCAGGACGAGGAGCGGCGCGCGGCCTAGCTCTCGGCGTCCGCCGCTCCTCCATACCCCCATGAACGGAGGAGCGGCTCACACGGAGGACCGCGCACACCGTGTCACCGCGGCACGGGTTTGCCCAGGGCACATTCCGGTCACTGCCGCGCACCCCGCACGTGCCGGCCCGTCCCACCCGTGAGCGGCTCCGGTGGTACGCCCCCCGCGCCCCGGGCCCGGAAAATCGTGTGCGTCCCGCGGCGGCTGCGCACACACTGTTCGCATCGGACCCCGCGCACCAGCGCGCCCTTCTCGAACATCCCCTGGAGCCACTGCGTGCAGGCTGCCGTCACCGTCACTCCCGCCCGGATCCCGGAGCTGCTGCTCGGTCTCGCGACCGTGCGGCCGGTCTTCATCTGGGGCGCCCCCGGCATCGGAAAGTCCTCACTGGTACGGGAGTTCGCCGAGTCCCTGGGACTGGAGTGCGTGAGTCTGCTGGGCACCCAGCTCGCTCCCGAGGACCTGATCGGCGTGCCGCAGATCCGTGACGGACGCTCGGTGTTCTGCCCGCCGGAGGCGATCGCCCGCGACGAGCCCTACTGCCTGTTCCTGGACGAGCTCAACGCGGCGACCCCGGATGTGCAGAAGGCGTTCTACTCGCTGATCCTGGACCGCCGTATCGGCAGCTACGACCTCCCGGCCGGCTCGATCGTGATCGGCGCCGGCAACCGGGCCACCGACAACGCCCTCGCCCGCCCCATCGCCTCCGCGCTCGTCAACCGGCTCGCCCACGTCCATCTGGAGGCCTCCGCGAAGGACTGGCTCGTCTGGGCCGCGGGCAACGGCATCCACCCCTGGGTCCTGGACCACCTCATCGACCGGCCCGACCACCTGTGGTCCAAGCCGCCCAAGACCGAGGAGCCGTTCTCCACGCCCCGCTCCTGGCACATGCTCTCCGACGCCCTGCACTCCTTCGGCCGCGGCCTCGACGAGGAGACGCTGAAGGTGATCGCGCACGGCACGCTGACCCCCGCGCACGCCGTCGCGTTCTGCGGCTACGTCAAGATCGTGCGCGGCCAGTACGGCATCGAGGCGATCATCAAGGGCGACGCCCGCTGGCCGCACCGCATGGCGGACCGCGACCTCCTGTACTACCTCGCCGAGTCCTTCCGCGGCCGTCTGGTCAAGGAGCTGCCCGCCAGCAAGGAGCACCTCTCGGCGTCCGCCCAGCAGACGGCGTACCGCGCCAAGTCGCTGCTCGTCCAGCTCGCCGAGATCTCGGTGGAGGTCGCGCAGAGCGTCATCGCCCCGGACACCGACGGCAACCCGCTGCTGCCCGCCTGGTTCCTGGTCGAGGCGGCCCGTGACATGCCGCGGCTGGTGGAGGCGCGGCAGTGAGCCGTACGCGCGCCGCGAAGCCGCCGAAGAAGGACCTCGCGGCCGAGGCCTTCGCCGAGGGACTGCGGCTGGTGCGGGCCAACCGGGCCCTCGCCGCGATCGGGTTCAGCACCTGCCGCAAGGCGGACTGCCCGCACTCGCCCGCCTCCGGGCTGGTCCGCGTCGACTCCGACGGCACCCTGCACGTCCACCCCACCCGGCGCGCCGACCCCGTCGACTGGGCCTGGGCGGTCGCCCACGCCATCATCCACCTCGGCTTCGGCCACGTCCCGGCGAAGGAGGGCCACCGCACCCAGCCCGACCGGTTCGAACGGGCCGCCCGCTGCGCCGTCGTCAACCGCTTCCTGCTCGGCTTCCCCATCGGCCGCACCCCCGAGGACCTGCCGCCGTCCTACCCCGACGGCGACGAGGAACAGCTCGCCGCCCGCTGGCGCCGCGACGGCATCCCGCCCGTGTACGAGCACTGCGGCACGGCGGGCCACGAACCGGACCAACTGCTCGTGCCCTGGGACGTGTGGACGGGCGGCGCCCCGAAGGACTGGCAGCTGGACTTCGCGCACGCCCTCACCCGTACCGTCGCCACCGCCATGGACGTGGCGGGCGGCCGCCGTGCGTCGATGCGCGGCGGCTCCACCCGACTCCAGCCGTGGGAGCGGGCGTTGAGCTGGTTCGTCTCCTCCTACCCGCTGCTCGGCGGCATCGCGGCCGGCATCACCCTGGTCGCCGACGCCGAACTGGCCCGCGCCCACGACATCTCCGTCGCCGCGGTCAACGCCGAACTCGCCGAGATCTACATCAACCCGCTGCGTGAACTCGACGACGAGGAATGGCGGTTCGTCCTCGCCCACGAGATGCTGCACGCCGCCCTGCGCCACGGCGACCGCTGCGGCACCCGCGACCCGTACCTGTTCAACGTCGCCTGCGACTACGTCATCAACGGCTGGCTGGCCGACATGCAGGTCGGCACCATGCCCGACGGGCTGCTCCACGACCCCGGGCTGAAGGACCTGTCCGCGGAGGAGGTCTACGACCGTATCGCCGGCGACATGCGCCGGATGCGCCGCCTGGGCACCCTGCGCGGCAAGGGCCTCGGCGACGTCCTCGGCGGCCCGCTCGGCTCGCCCCGGGACTACGTCGACCTCGACGAGTTCTACCGCCGCGGCCTCGGCCACGGCCTGGACCTGCACCAGCGGCAGGCCCGCGGTTTCCTGCCCGGCGGCCTCGTCGAGGAGATCCGCGCGCTCAGCCACCCGCCGCTGCCGTGGGACGCCCGACTGGCCCGCTGGTTCGACGAGTTCGTGCCCCGCCCGGAGCCGCTGCGGACGTACGCGCGCCCCTCCCGCCGCCAGTCGTCCACCCCCGACATCCCGCGCGCGGGCCGGTACTTCCCGCCCGAGGAGATCGCCCGCTGCACCTTCGGCGTCGTCCTGGACACCTCCGGGTCCATGGACCGGACCCTGCTCGGCAAGGCGCTCGGCGCGATCGCCTCGTACGCCGAGGCCCGGGACGTACCGGCGGCGCGCGTCGTGTTCTGCGACGCGGCCCCCTACGACGCCGGTTATCTGCCGGTCACCGAGATCGCGGGCCGGGTCCGGGTGCGCGGTCGCGGCGGTACGGTCCTGCAGCCCGGGATCGACCTGCTGCACCGTGCCGACGACTTCCCGCCCGGCGCGCCCGTGTTGGTGATCACGGACGGCTGGTGCGACGTGCTGAGGGTGCGGCGCGAACACGCGTATCTGATCCCGGAGGGCGCGCGGCTGCCCTTCAGCCCGCGCGGGCCGGTCTTCAGGGTGAGCCGCGCCGGAGTGTGATCGGATGGGGTGCATCACCCGGAACCGGGACCACACGAAAGGACTGACCGTGGCTACCACGCGCTCCGCACACACCGTCTGGGAAGGCAACCTGCTCGAGGGCAACGGAGTCGTCACCTTCGACTCCTCCGGCGCCATCGCCGAGCAGCCGGTGACGTGGGCTGCCCGCACGCAGGAGGCCAACGGCAAGACCAGCCCCGAGGAGCTGATCGCGGCCGCCCACTCCAGCTGCTTCTCGATGGCGTTCTCGCACGCCCTCGCGGGGGCCGGCACCCCGCCCACCAAGCTCGTCACCTCCGCCGACGTCACCTTCCAGCCGGGCGAGGGCATCACCGGCATCCACCTCACCGTCGAGGGCACCGTGCCCGGCCTCGACGAGGACGGCTTCGTCGCCGCGGCGGAGCAGGCCAAGGTGGACTGCCCCGTCAGCCAGGCCCTCAAGGCCGTACCGATCACCCTGTCGGCGAAGCTCGCCTGACACTCGTACGTCCCGCGCTGCCGCGTCCCCCTCTCGAGGGGCGCGGCAGCGCGCATTTCCGGGTACCCGGAATGGGTACGCGGCATTGACAACAGCCCACTCAAGTTTTGTGCTGGAGTCCGGGAAGTGCCCTGGCGGAAGGGGACAGCGATGGGACGCGCGGTCGGGATCGATCTGGGGACCACGAACTCCGTGGTGGCCGTCCTGGAGGGCGGCGACCCCACAGTCGTCGCCAATGCGGAGGGGGCCAGGACCACACCGTCGGTCGTGGCCTTCGCCAAGAACGGCGAGGTGCTCGTCGGGGAGGTCGCCAAACGGCAGGCGGTGACGAACGTCGAGCGGACGGCCCGCTCGGTGAAGCGGTACATGGGCGACGGGAGCTGGCGCTTCCCGGACCAGGGGGATGTCGACGGCACCCGCTACCGGGCGCAGGAGCTCTCCGCGCGGGTCCTGCAGAAGCTGAAGCGGGACGCCGAGTCCTATCTCGGCGAGGACGTCACCGACGCGGTGATCACCGTCCCGGCGTACTTCGACGACACGCAGCGCCAGGCCACCAAGGAGGCCGGGGAGATCGCGGGCCTGAACGTGCTGCGGATCATCAACGAGCCGACGGCCGCCGCACTCGCCTACGGCCTGGACCGGGGCGAGGAGCAGACCGTTCTCGTCTTCGACCTCGGCGGCGGCACCTTCGACGTCTCCCTGCTGGAGATCGGTGACGGCGTCATCGAGGTCAAGGCCACCAACGGCGACACCCATCTCGGCGGCGACGACTGGGACCAGCGGGTCATGGAGCACCTGGTGAAGAAGTTCCAGGGGCAGTACGGCATCGACCTCGGCAAGGACAAGATGGCGCTGCAACGGCTGCGCGAGGGAGCCGAGAAGGCCAAGATCGAGCTGTCCAGCTCGTCGGAGACGACGATCAACCTCCCCTACATCACCGCCTCCGCCGAGGGCCCCCTGCACCTCGACGAGAAGATGACGCGCGCCCAGTTCCAGGAGCTGACCGCCGACCTGCTCGACCGCTGCACGACCCCCTTCCACCAGGCCGTCAAGGACGCCGGCATCAAGCTCGCCGCGGTCGACCACGTCATCCTCGTCGGCGGCTCCACCCGGATGCCCGCCGTCACCGACCTCGTCAAGGAACTCACCGGCAAGGACCCGCACAAGGGCGTCAACCCGGACGAGGTCGTCGCCGTCGGCGCGGCCCTCCAGGCGGGCGTCATCCGCGGCGATGTGAAGGACGTCCTGCTGCTCGACGTCACCCCGCTGTCCCTGGGCATCGAGACCAAGGGCGGCATCATGACCAAGCTCATCGAGCGCAACACCACGATCCCCACCCGCCGTTCGGAGATCTTCACGACGGCGACCGACAACCAGCCCTCGGTGGGCATCCAGGTGTACCAGGGCGAGCGGGAGATCGCCGCGTACAACAAGAAGCTGGGCGTCTTCGACCTGACCGGACTGCCGCCCGCGCCGCGCGGCGTCCCGCAGATCGAGGTCGCGTTCGACATCGACGCCAACGGGATCATGCACGTCTCCGCCAAGGACCTGGCGACCGGCCGCGAACAGAAGATGACGGTCACCGGCGGCTCGGCCCTGCCCAAGGACGACATCGACCGCATGATGCGAGAGGCGGAGCAGTACGCCGAGGAGGACCACAACCGCCGGGAGGCGGCCGAGACCCGCAATCAGGCCGAGCAACTCGTCTACCAGACCGAGAAGTTCATCCGTGACAACGACGAACGCGTCCCCGCCGACACCAAGTCCGAGGTGGAGTCGGCGATCTCGGAGCTGAAGACGCTCCTGGAGCAGAACGCCGACACGAACGCGCTGCGCACCGGCGTCGAGAAACTCGCCACCGTCAGCCAGCAGATGGGCCAGGCGATGTACGCCCAGGCCCAGTCGGAACCCACCGACCAGCAGCCCGCGCCTCCCGGGGAGGAAGGCGTCGTGGACGCGGAGATCGTCGACGACGACAAGGACCCCAAGGGCGGGGCGGCCTGAGAGACCGGCCGCAGCGGGCTTCACGGAGGGAAACGCGCATGGGTGACCACAGGACACGACGCGCACGGTCAGCCGCTCTGGCGGCCGGTTCGCTGCTCGCGGGGGCCGCGGCCGTGGGTGTGGCCGGGGGTTGGGACACGCCGGACAACCGGGACTGGTCCGTGGACGCGGCCCCGGCCGGCCACCACGAGAACAGCACGGACGGCCACGTCGACGGCGCCGCCCCGGCCGGCCACATCGACGGCGGCTGACGAACTACGCGCCCGTCTTCTCCCGACCCCGCCGCTCCGGCCGCGGCCCCAGCTCCTCGGGGCCGCGGCCGCGGTACACGACATACGGGCGGAACAGGTACGGCACCGGCGCGCTGAACATGTGCACCGGCCGGCTGTACGGCACGAACGCGATCAGCGCCGTCCCGCTGCCCGCGTGGACCTGGTACAGCACCGGAGCCACCGCGGACGTAGGGGTAGCGCACCCGGGTCCGCCTCGCGGCCACCCGTCAGGCCCATGCTGTGCAGGTCGGACGAGGGCGTGCCGGGCCGGAAGAACCCGAGGGCGGGGTCCGGATGCCGGTCACCTGCGCTCCCTTGCCGGCCCGTGCCTCTCGAAGCCAGGGCGGGGCGGCGGAGCGCACCCGTCGGCGGCACCCGTTCGGGTCAGGTCACGCCTTGCGGGCGACCCCCGCGTAGACGGGCACGATGCCCTCCGCCTGGGCGGCCACGTCCTCGGGGCCCGGGCGCCAGCCGGAGACCGGGATCACGCCGGGGCCGAGCAGTTCCAGACCGTCGAAGAACCGCGAGAACTCGGCCAGCGACCGCGGGTAGAACGGTGTGCCGCCGGCCCGGAAATGTTCCGCGGCCCTGGCGATCGCCTCCGGGCTGAGGTCGGGGGTGACCTGGGACAGGATCACGAAGCTGCCGGGCGCGAGTTCGGCGACGTACCGCGCGAGCAGGCCGTACACGTCGTCGCCGTCGGGCTCGCCGTCCAGGTAGTGGGTGAGCGCCACCAGGGACAGCGCGACGGGCCGCGCGAAGTCCAGGGTCTCCGCGGCCAGCCGCAGGATGGTGCCGGGGTCCCGGACGTCGGCGTGCACGTAGTTCGTGGCGCCCTCGGGGGTGCTGTGCAGCAGTGCCTGGGCGTGCCGGAGGACGATCGGGTCGTTGTCGGCGTACACGACCCTCGACTCCGGGGCGACCTGGTGGAGGTTCGGCTCGGTGGGGATGCCGGTGCCGATGTCCAGGAACTGGCGGATCCCGGCCTCGGCGGCCGTCCGCACCGCCCGGTGCATGAACCGGCGGTTGGCGCGCGCCCCGCGCACCGCGGTGCCGTCCGTGGCGAGGATCCTGCGGGCCAGCGCCTCGTCCACCGGGTAGTTGTCCTTGCCGCCCAGCCACCAGTCGTACACCCGCGCCGGATGCGGCCGGCTGGTGTCGACGGTGGTGGGCGCGGCTTCGGATCCGGATCCGGTCATGCGGTGTCTTCTCCTCGGTGCGCGGTGCCTGACGGGGTCTGCTCGCAAGTCGTCGGGGGATGACGGGAAGGTTGCCGTGCGCGGCCCGAGTGGTGCGTGGCTCAATAGGTCGCGCGGCGCTCCCGCAGGATCTTCTTGGTGCGCTCGGCCGACGCGGCGCGCGCCGTCATGTGGTCCAGGACCTCCAGATGCGCGGAGACCTCCGCGCGGGAGTCCAGGTACAGGGCGCCGGTCAGATACTCGGTGAACGCCATGTCGGGCAGTTCCGGCTCGGCGAAACGGAACAGCGAGAAGGGCGCGTACGTCCCCGGGTGCGGGCCCGCGGCGAACTCCGCGATCTGCAGGGTGACCCGGTCGCGCTCGGCGAACTCCAGGAGTCTGTCGAGCTGTTCCCGCATGATCTCGCCGCCCTGTCCGACCGGCCGGCACAGCACCGTCTCGTCCATGATCACCCACAGGTGGGGCGGATCGGGCTTCTCCAGAAGCTGCTGCCGGGTCATCCGCAGGGACACGTGCCGCTCGATGGTGTCGCAGCCCTGCTGCGCGATCGTGCCCGCCTCCATGACGGCGCGGGCGTACGCCTCGGTCTGCAACAGGCCGGGCACGAAGTGCGGTTCGTAGGAGCGGATGATGCGGGCGGCACCCTCCAGGCTCACGTACAGGCTGAACCAGTCCGGCAGTACATCGTGGAACCGCTGCCACCAGCCCGGCTGGTTCGCCTCCTCGGCCAGCGCGACGAAGGCGTCCGTCTCCTCCTCCGCGACGCCGTACGTGGACAGCAGCAGCTGCACGTAGGGGATCTTCAGCGCGACCTCGGCCATCTCCATGCGCCGTACGGTCGCGGGAGCCACACGGAGGACTTTCGCGGCCTCCTCGCGCTTGAGCCCGGCCGCCTCCCGCAACTCCTGGAGCCGTCTGCCGAGCACCACCTGACCCACGGTGGGCGCAGGCCGCCGCTCACTCACGCCACGCCTCCCCTACGCGCCGAAGTATGCAGGGCAGTGTGCCACGTTCCGCTTCCGGTCTCACAGGGTCGGGGGTGAGGCGCTCACCACGTGTGGCATTACTTCGGGGGTAATCGACCGGCCGGGCCCGGGACGGGATCGTGGTGACACCGGGTTCCGGGCCGGCGCACTCCGGTCCGGAACCCGGGTCCCGCCCTTTCTCCGTGCCTCAACTCGACCCCGTCGGAGGGTGATTCGCCATGTCCGCCGCCCAGCTGTCCGCCCTTGTCCGCACCGGCGACCCGCACACCGCGCTGCGACGCTTCCTCGCCCTCGACGCGGTCGTCACCGGCGCGAACGCCCTCGCCTACCTGGCCCTCTCCGGGCCGCTGGGCCGCCTGTCGGGGGTCGACTCCACGCTGCTGCTCGCACTCGGCGCGTTCCTCGCGGTGTACGCCGCGGCCGTCGGCCTGCTGGCCTCCCGGGCCCGCCCCGCCGCGCTGCCGGTCCGGGCCGTCGTCGAGATCAACCTCGCCTGGACCGCGGTGAGTTGCCTCGCTCTGGTCCTGTGGCTCACCCCTTCGACGGCGGGCGCCGTGTGGACCGTCGTGCAGGCCCTGACCGTCGCCGGGTTCGCCGTCCTCCAGTACCTGGCTCTGAAGGCCCGTCAGGACACCAGCGACTGAAGGTACTTGACCGTCGCCGGGTCGGCCGGGAGGAACGTCTCGATGGCCAGCTCGGCGACGGTCACGTCCATGGGGGTGTTGAAGGTGGAGATGGAGGAGATGAACGACAGCACCCGGCCCTCGTGCTCGATCAGCATCGGCAGCGCGAAGTACGGTGCCTCTTCCAGCGGTTCACCGGAACCGGCGTCCGGCACGGGATACGCCGCCACCTCCTCGTACAGCTCCCGCAGCGGCTTTGAGCGGTGCAGCGCGATCTGCCGCTCCATCTGCGCGAGCAGATGCCCGCGCCACTCGCCGAGGTTGCGGATCCGGGGGGCCATGCCCTCGGGGTGCAGCGTCAGCCGCATCGCGTTCAGCGGGGGCTCGAGCAGCGACTCCGGGATGCCGTCGAGCAGCATGAGGATGCCCCGGTTGGCCGCGAGCACGTTGTACATCGCGTCCAGCACCAGTGCCGGATACGGCTCGTAGCCCTGGATCAGCCGCTCCATGCCCGCCCGGACGGAGTCCAGCGCCGGGTCGTCCAGCGGGGTCTGCGAGTAGCGCGGGGCGTAACCCGCCGCCAGCAGCAGCGCGTTGCGCTCCCGCACGGGGACGTCCAGATGCTCGGCCAGCCGCAGCACCATCTCCTCGCTCGGCCGGGAGCGGCCCGTCTCGATGAAGCTGATGTGCCGGGCGGAGGAGTCGGCCCGCAGCGCCAGCTCCAGCTGACTGACCCGGCGCTGCTCGCGCCAGGCCCGCAGCAGGGGGCCGACGCCCTTGTCGGCGGCAGTGGTGGTCATACGAGGACCGTAGACGACGAGGCGGCACGCCGGGCAAGAGAACCGGGCTGACCAGGGCTTCGGTGGGCTCCGTGTGGCACGCTGAAGGAGAACCCGCAGTCCAGGAAGGAGCAGCGTCATGCCCCTCGAACCGCTGTCGCAGAAGGACATCGAGGACCGGCTCGCGGAACTGCCGGGCTGGTCGCTCGACGGTGACCGCCTCGCCCGTTCCTACCGTCTGTCCTCGCACTTCGCTGCCACGGCGATGGTCGTCCACATCGCCCGGGTCCAGGAGGAGCTCGACCACCACTCCGACCTCACGCTCGGCTACAACACGGTGTCCCTGACCGTGAACACGCACAGCGTGGGCGGCGCGGTGACCGAGAAGGACTTCGAACTCGCGCAGAGGGTGGAGGCGCTCGCCCCCGGCCACGGAGCCCGGTGAGGTGCTGGACTACGACAAGGAGGCCGACGCCTACGACATCACCCGCGGCGGCGAACCTCGCGCCGCCGCGGCCGCCGACGCCGTCCTGGGCCTCGTCCCCGAGGTCGCCCGCCGCCTGCTCGACGTGGCCTGCGGCACCGGAATCGTCACCCGGCGGCTCGCGAGCGCACGGCCCGCGCTGCGGGTCGCGGGCGCCGACCTGGCGTACGGCATGGCACGGACGGCCGCGGCCCGCCTGCCGGGGACGATCGTCCTCGCGGACAGCCGCCGACTGCCCTTCCCCGACGGGGTGTTCGACGCAGTGACCAGTGTGTGGCTGCTGCATCTCGTCGACGCCGAGGACGTGCGCAGCATCGTCGCCGAGTGCGCCCGGGTGCTGCGGCCCGGCGGTGTGTACGTCACCACCGTCGACAAGGCGGCCGCGCACGACGTCGGCAGCGACATCGACGCCGTCCTCGCCCCGCGCCCCCGCCGGCCCGCCCCGGACGCCGAGCCCCGCGTCGAGGCACACGCCGCAGCGCAGGGCCTGGTGGACGCCGGGCGGGCCCGGTTTCCGGGCCGGGGGCAGGGCCGCAGCCCTCGCCGGACGGCCGCTGACCTGCGGCGCGGCTGGTTCACCCTGCTGCCGCCGGGCGACCCGCGCACCGACGCGCTCGCCGCTCGCCTCGAGGCCCTGCCGGACCAGGACCGGCCGCGCGCCGACCCGGTGTTCGCGCTGCGGGCCTTCAGGAAACCCGGGTGAACTCCATGACCCAGTTGGTCAGCCAGGTGTCCCCGCCGTCGAGTGAGAAGGCCTGCTCCCAGCGGGCCCCGGTGTCAGAGACGTCGGACCAGACGAACCGCACCCGCACGTCCTTCCCGTCGTGCGTGTCGTCGCCGTGGAACTCGCCGCGGTCGCCGTCGAACCGGCCGAAGACCGGCGGGAAGAGGGTGCCGCTGTGACTGGAGGCCCAGTTCAGCGACCACTGCCCGCTCTCCCGGTCGAACAGCCGCAGGGTCGCGCCCTTCGCGGCGAGATGCGGCATGTCGATCTCGTCGACGTTGGCGGCGCCGTCGAACAACGGCCAGCAGCGGCTGGTCGCCGGGAACTCCTCCCAGGCGCTGTCCGGGTCGAGGAAGTCGGTGCGGCGGCGGTTGCGGACCTGCCACTCGCCGTGGAAGAAGTCGAAGTCGTGCGGGCTGCTCATGCGCGGTCCCCCGTGGTTCCCTCGGGCAGGGAGTCGGCCAAGTAGGCGGCCAGGTCCGGGACTTCGGGGGCCAGCAGATGCCGCACCCACGCGTCTCGTTCGTGCAGGATCGGCGGGAGCTCCCAGACACAGCCGATCCACGGCAGGTCGGGCCTGATGAAGTGGGTGGGGTCGCGGTCGGGGCAGCCGAGCACGGGCTGCCCGGCACAGGCGCCGCGGAAGTGCAGGACGTTGTCCCACACCCAGCTGTAGGCGTTGAGGTAGGCGCCGTCGTCGCCGCCCCGGTGCAGGACGACGAAGGTCGCGGGCGGAGTGCCGTCCGGCTCAGGCAGCAGCTCCGGGAGGATCTCGTACGCCGCCTTCTCCACGTCGGGCGCGATGCCCGCCGGGTCGGCGGTGACGTGGTAACGCTTGATGTGCCGGCCGTCCACCTCGATGGGTGGGGGGACGGTGAGGAGTTTCTCGGTGAAGCTCATGCCGGGACGTTAGGGCCGCTTCACTGACATCCTCTGTCAGTGAAGTCTGGGATTCTGTGGGGGTGAAGTCCAGTCGGCTCGTCTCGATCCTGCTTCTGCTCCAGACCCGGGGGCGGATGACCGCCGCCCAGCTCGCGCAGGAGCTGGAGGTGTCGGTGCGTACGGTCTACCGGGACGTGGAGGCGCTGAGCGCGGCCGGGGTCCCGCTGTATGCCGACGCGGGCCACGCCGGCGGGTACCGGCTGCTCGACGGCTACCGCACCCGTCTGACCGGTCTCACCGCCGACGAGGCCGAGGCGCTGTTCCTCGCGGGTGTGCCCGGTCCGGCCGCCGAGCTCGGTCTGGGCTCGGTGCTGGCGGCGGCGCAGCTCAAGGTGCGGGCGGCGCTGCCGGTGGAGCTGCGGGCGCACGCCGACCGGATCAGCGGGCGCTTCCATCTGGACGCACCCGGCTGGTACGCGGAGGCGGAGGAGACGCCGTATCTGCCGGCGGTCGCCGACGCGGTGTGGAACAACCGTGTACTGAATATCGTATACCGTCGTTGGCGTGCGCCGACCGATGTGGAGCGTCGGCTGGAGCCGTACGGGCTGGTGCTGAAGGCGGGGCGCTGGTACGTCGTGGCCGGCCCGGGGCCTCGCACCTTCCGGGTCGACCAGATTCTCCAACTCACTGTGACCGAGGGAGAGTTCACGCGCCCCGGCGACTTCGATCTGGCCGCGTACTGGGCGGCCCATCAGCGGGATTTCCACGAGCGGCTGTACCGGGCCGAGGCGGTGGTGCGGCTGGCGCCGGGCGTGACGCTCGCCAGAGCGGCCGACGTCCGTACCGACGAGGACGGGGGGACTGTGGCCACGGTCCCCATCGAGTCCGTCGACCACGCCCTGGGGGAGTTCCTGCGCATGGGCACGGACATCGAGGTCCTCCAGCCGCCCGAGCTGCGCGAGCGGCTCGCCCGCACGGCGGCGGAACTGGCCGAAATGTACGGCAACCCGAGCGCGCGCGGCGGCCACTGAGGAACGGAACCCGCACGTCCTCACGGACTCCGTCCGTCCTCCCAGGAGGTACGTCTCGTGCAGCACCCGCACCCGCAGCCGCCCCCACGCCGCAGACGAAGGGCCGTCCTGTCCGCGCTGACCGCCGCCACGGCGCTCGTCGCCGCCGGTCTCACCCAGCTCGCCACCGGAACGGCCGAGGCCGCGACCGCCCGGCAGGTGGAGGCACTCGACCGCGGCGTCGTCAGCGTCCACACCGACGCCGGCAACCTGGTCAGCTGGCGCTGGCTCGGCACCGACCCGAACGACGTGTCGTTCAACGTCTACCGGGCCGGTACGAAGGTCAACTCGACGCCCGTCACCGGCTCCACCAACTACTTCCACTCCGGCGCCCCCTCCCAGGCCGACTACACGGTCCGCGCGATCGTCGGCGGTGTGGAGCAGGCCGACTCGGTGCACGCGATCCAGTTCCGCACCGGCTACAAGGACGTACCGATCAGCCCGCCCGCGGGCGGCACCACCCCCGACGGAGTCGCCTACACCTACGAGGCCAACGGCGCCTCCGTCGCGGATCTCGACGGTGACGGGGCGCTGGACTTCGTGCTGAAGTGGCAGCCCACCAACGCCAAGGACAACTCCCAGTCCGGCTACACCGGCAACACGATCCTCGACGGCGTCAAGCTCGACGGCACCCGGCTGTGGCGCATCGACCTGGGCCGCAACATCCGTTCCGGCGCGCATTACACACAGTTCCAGGTGTACGACTACGACGGCGACCGCAAGGCCGAGGTCGCCGTGAAGACCGCGGACGGGACCGTCGACGGGACGGGCGCGGTGATCGGCAGCTCGTCGGCGGACTACCGCAACTCCAGCGGGTACGTCCTGTCCGGACCCGAGTACCTGACCATGTTCAACGGCCAGACCGGCAAGGCGATGCAGAGTGTCGATTACGTGCCGGCCCGCGGCACGGTGAGCTCGTGGGGAGACGGGTACGGCAACCGCGTCGACCGCTTCCTGGCGGGCACGGCGTATCTGGACGGCGCCCGGCCCTCGCTGATCATGGCGCGGGGCTACTACACCCGTTCGGTGCTCGCGGCCTGGGACTGGCGGGGCGGAACCTTCACCCGCCGCTGGACCTTCGACACCAGTTCCTCCACCAACTCCGGCAAGGGGTACGACGGTCAGGGCTCGCACAGTCTGTCCGTCGGGGACGTCGAGAACGACGGCAAGGACGAGATCGTGTACGGCGCGATGGCCGTGGACGACAACGGCAACGGTCTGTGGACCACGAAGACGGGCCACGGCGACGCGCAGCATCTGGGCGACCTGGACCCGTCGACGTCCGGCCTGGAGTACTTCAAGGTCTCGGAGTCGTCCTCCCAGCCCGCCGAGCTCTACATCAACCCCGCGACAGGCGCGGTCCGTTGGAAGCTTGCCGCCTGCTGCGACAACGGCCGTGGGGTCGCGGGTGACATCTACGCCGGCAATGACGGCGCGGAGGTCTGGTCCGCCTCCGACTCGTCCATCCGCGACGAGGGCGGCGCGACGAAGGGCCGCGAACCGTCGTCGGTCAACTTCCTCTCCTGGTGGGACGGCGACACCACCCGCGAACTCCTCGACGGCACCCACATCGACAAGTACGGCACCTCCTCCGACACCCGCCTGCTGACCGGCGCGAGCGTCCACTCCAACAACAGCACCAAGGCCACCCCGTCCCTGTCCGGCGACCTCTTCGGCGACTGGCGCGAGGAGGTCGTCTGGCCGACCTCCGACAACACGGCCCTGCGGATCTACTCCACGCCGTACGAGACCACCACGAAGATCACGACCCTGCTCCACGACACCATGTACCGCACAGGCCTGGCCTGGCAGAACACCGCCTACAACCAGCCCCCGCACCCGAGCTTCTTCATCGGCAACGGCATGCCCACGGCACCGAGGCCGACGGTCTACACCCCCTGACCTGACCGACATACAACGAGGCCCCGTCCGGGAGCGGACGGGGCCTCCTCGTGCGCGGTCCGCTCAGAGGACCGTGCAGGACTGGTCACCCAGCTTGAACGCCGTCGGTTTCGTGTTTGTCCCCGACCAGTTCCCCGTGAAGCCGAAGCTCACGGAGGAGCCCGCCGCCACGTTCGCGTTCCAGGTGACGTTCTTCGCCGTCACCGCCGAACCCGACTGGGTGAACTCGGCGTTCCACAGCTGGCCGATGGTCTGGCCGCCCGGGAAAGTCCAGCCGAGTGACCAGCCGCTCCAGGCGCTGGAGCCGGTGTTGCTGAGCTGGACGTCCGCCTGGAAGCCGCCCGACCACTGGCTCGTGATCTTGTACGTCACCGCGCAGGCACCCGTGGGCGTCGGCGTGGGGTCGGTGCCGCCACCGCCGCCACCGCCCGCATCGGAGGAGTCGCCGTAGATGACGCCGCGGCCGTTGGTCGACGCATAGACCCGGCCGTACACTCGCGGATCACCGGTGATCGCGTCGCCCGTCCAACCCCACTGGTGGGCATCGTCGTTGATGCGCGTCCAGGTCGAACCCTGGTCCGTGGAACGGAAGATGCCGCGTACGCCCCCGATCTTCGCGCTGGTGTAGAGCGTCTGGTACGACGCCCCCGTCGCCGCCTTGCCGAAGCCGACGGTGTCGGCCTGCTCGACGTTGGACAGCTTGGTGAAGGACGTACCGCCGTTGGTCGAGTGCCACAGCCCGTACGCGCCGTCCGTCGCGCCGCCCGCCAGCCAGACGTCACCCTTGGTGCCGGGCAGTGCCTTGAACCGGACGCTGTCGCCGCTCGGCAGCCCGGTGGCCGCCGAGGCCGTGAAGGTCGCGCCGCCGTCCGTACTGACGTAGAACTTCCCGGACTTGAAGCCGTAGAAGGTCTTCGCGTCGACCCGGTCGGACTCGACGATCGCCCCGGCCGGGATGCCGCTCGACGCCGCCCAGGACGAGCCGAAGCCCGTCGTGTACTGCACACCGGTGCCCGCCGGGCTCCACACGAAGCGGCTGCCGTCCGAGGCCGCCGCGACCGTGCCGCCGCCGCTGACCCCCGAAGGGTCGCTCCCGCCGAACCAGTTGGCGCCGTTGTCCGTCGAGAAGGCGATGTGCGGGCCCGCGTCGAGGTTGCCGGCCCGGACCACCGTGTTCGGGTTGGACTCGGCGAAGTCCAGGCTCGTCGTCGTGGTGAAGTTCGGCTGGGTGTACATCATCGTCGGCACCTTGGTCAGGTCCGTGTGCCGGAAACCGCCGATGTCCCCCAGAGCGCTGAAGAGTTGGGCGCCGCCGGACGGCGGCGAGGCGAGGTCGAGGACCGCGGTCTCCTCCAGGCCCTGCGCCATCGGCTTGATGGTGAACTGGCTGCCGGAGTCCCAGTTCGTGAGGTTCTCCGTACCGTAGACCGTCGCGCCCGTCCCGTACATCATCCGGCTGGAGTTGAACGGGTCGATCTCCAACGCCTCGGTCATCCAGCCGAGTTTCGGCGCCTGCTCGGGTGGCGAGGGGTTCGCGCCCCAGGTCAGCCACGGCGACGACGAGACGTCCATCGTGAAGCGGTTCGAGCGGTTGGGGTACGAGGAGTAGTCCCAGGCGCGCGTCCAGGTGGCGCCGCTGTCGGTGGAACGGAAGATCTGGGTGTCCGGCCACCAGGAGCTGTACGCCGTGGCCATCACCGTGCCGGGATCCTGCCGGTCGACGCTCAGCCCGCTGAAGCCGTAGTACGTGTCGGCCTCGGCGACCGGGCTGATGTCCGTCCACGTACCGGTCGAGGTCGCGTACCGCAGCAGCCGGCCCTTGCCGCCGTCGTACGGACCGCCCTTGTCGCTGTATGCGATGTACAGATAGCCGTTGACGGTATCCAGTACGCCCTTGTGCGCGAGGTATCCCGTCGGCTGCCCGGCCAGCCGCGACCAGCTCGCGCCCCCGTCCGTCGAGCGGTAGACCGCGTTGTCCTTGTCGGCCACCCCGACGTAGATCGTCTGTGTCGCGTTGCCCGAGGCCCCCGTGCGTTCGTCGAAGGTGACCCAGACGATGCCCTGGTTGTCACTGGCGTAGCCGGACGTGTCGCTCGGATCCTGTACGTAGTTGCCGACGTTGGGGAAGTTCGCGACCTGCGACCAGGTCACGCCGGAGTCCGTCGACCGCCACAGGCCCTTGCCGCTCGGTGCGCCCAGGTACAGCACGCTGTTCTTGTTCGGGTCGATCGCCAGCCGCTCGCCCATGCCGCGCCCCGGCATGTTGCCGCCCAGCTTGAACGGCAGATCGGTCTTCTGCCAGCTCGCGCCCCGGTTGGAGGAGCGCAGGATCGCCCCGTTCCCGGGGTCCCAGCTGTTGGTGTACGTGCCGACCGCCGCGTACACCCGGTCCGGGTTTACGGAGTCGGAGGCCAGGCTCGCCACCCCCGTGTGCCCCCAGTCGTCCCAGCCGACCGAGTCCAGCAGGGGCGTCCAGGTCTTGCTCGACTGCACCCAGCGGTAGGCGCCGCCGATGTCGGTGCGGGCGTAGGCCAGGTTCTTCTCACTGCGGTTGAAGACGATGCCGGGGACGAATCCGCCGCCGTCGATCCGGGCGTTCTTCCAGGTGTAGGTGTCGGCGGCGAGGGCCGTTTTCGGACTGTCGGCGGCCAGTGCGGGCGGGGTGCCCGCGAGCAGGCCGGCCGCGAGCGCCAGCACGGCCGTGAGGATGCGTGTTCTTCGCACGGGGGTCCTTTCCGGGACGTGGGGGGAGGAGGGGAAAGTGCGAATAGCAAGCGCTTGCCATGTGAGGTGAGAGGTGCCGGGCGACCCCCAGTGCGGGAGGGGGCCGCCCGGCGAGTCGGCCTCGCCGTCAGGTGGCGAGACCTCGTACGCGGAGCCGTTAAGCGGTTCCGGAGAAGGGGCGGTGCCCCCCGCGCCCTGTCAGGGACGCGGGGAACCGCGCGACCAGCCGCAGACGGCCCGCACGTCGACCACCGGCCTTCTCGTGGAACGCTTCGCGGGGGCTATTCGAGAAGCTCCGCGTACGAACCCATGGCCAGGGCGATGTCCGCCTGGGCCCAGAACCGGTGGTACGTGAACGACGGCACCGCGCCGCCCGCGAGATACGCCTCGATCTTCGACCACGCCGGATCGTCCTCGTAGAACGACCGAATCGAGTCGAAGGTCGACGACGAGTTGATCGCGTCGCCGTTCGGCATGGTGCCGGTCCAGCCGCTCGGGATGTAGACGCCGTCGTCGAACCGGTTGTAGTCGGCCCGGTTCTCCGGCACCGCGATGCCCAGGGCGTCCTGGTGGTTGTCCCACATGCCGTCCAAGAGCGCCTTGGCCGTCGTCGCGGCGGCCGTGTCACCGGAGCGGTCCGCGTAGTACGTCAGGGTCTTGGCGTACGCGGCGGCCACACCGACGTCGTTGGTGTAGTCGGCGACGGTGACGTGAAGTCCGCTGTTGGAGCCGGGACTTGACGCGTTCCAGGTGTCGGGCTGGCCCGACCACTGGAGGGTCGACGGGATCTGGTAGGTGCCGTCGGGGTTGATGGTGGTGTGGTCCAGTGCCCAGTCCACCCACTTGTCGAGGACGGTCTTCGCGGCCGCGTTCCCCGTCTGCTGGTAGTACTCGGCCACCCGCTCCATCGACCACGCCTGGAAGCCGAACCACTGGTTGGACGGCGGGTCGTGGTAGACGGGCTGCTGGTCGTAGTACATGCCGTAGAAGGTGGACTTGCCGGCCGGCGGGGTCGCGTAACGGCCCGCCCAGCTGTTGGTCGCACCGCCCGCGATGGCGCCCTCGTTGGACTGGAGCCAGCGGTAGAACTCGATCTGCCGGGTCAGCGAGGTGCCCCAGTCGGCGGCACCCGTGCTCGACTTGGGCTTCAGGTCGGCGTAGGCGCTCAGCGCGTACGCGGCCATCGGGTTCTGGTAGCCGCCGTGCGTATGGCTGGAGCCGATGCGCCAGGCCCAGCCCGCCGAGGTGTCGGTGGCGCCGCCCCAGGCGTAGTACCAGGACATCAGGTACATCGAGGCGTCCTTGCCGGTCCCGGCCGCACAGGTGGTCGGACCGACGCAGTTGCCGATCTTCTTGAAGTACTTGTCGTACATCGAGTAGCGCAGGTAGTCGCCCATCTTCGCGGCTTTGGCGACGGTCGCGGAGATCTGGCTGCCCTTGCCCTGGGCGTCGGCCCACTTGTCGGCCCAGTACGCGGCCTGCACCGCACGCGCGTCGGCGTCCGGGGCGTTGGTGAACTTCCACTGCTTGGCGTAGGAGGCGTCACCGGTGAAGAGGTCCAGGTACCCGTTCTTGCCGCCGTACTTGAAGGCGTCACAGGTCGGCTGCGGCACCGTCTCCCACACCGACTCCTGCGCACCGCGCTGGAAGGTGTTGATGTACGACGGGCCGGTGTCCGTGGGACCCGCCTCGCACTTGCCGGGCGCGTTGCCGTAGCCGTAGACGTTGTCGACGTCCTGCAACCAGTGCATACCGTAGACATCGTCCGTACCGTAGGCGCTCTTCAGTTCACCGGCGATCGGGTCCGAACCGACCGACACCCCGGTGTCCAGCTTCGCCGGATACTCGTTGGGCGTGTCCAGCTCGGGCGCGTACGTCGCCGGCTTCGAGGCGTTGTAGAAGGAGTTGGTCGGCTGGTCGGCGTGCGTGGGGATCATGTACTTCTCCATGATGTCCCAGGCACCGTTGAACTTGGTCCAGTCGCCGGTCACCTTGCCGTACATGGCCTGCAGCCAGAGCAGGTAGCTGTACGCCTCGGACGTGGTCTCGTGACCGTGGTCCGGCGCCTCGACGATCAGCGTCTCCACCGAGTGATAGGGGATGCCCTCGGGTGAGAAGTAGCCGTTCGCCGGGTTGGTGATCTTGCCGTACAGCTCCAGGAAACGGGCGTCGTACTCGCCCGCCGCCTCGATCTGCGTGACCGTCACCGACGCCTTGGCGTGCCCGGTCGCCGTCGACTCGAAGGTCGCGGCTCCGGTGCCGGAGGAGTCGGCCGTGATGGTCACGTTCTGGGCGGTGTTCCAGTTCGACGGGGTGAAGGTCAGGGAAGCCCCGCCGGTCACGGACAGGCCCGAGTTGCCGCCGGTGCGGGCGGTCGTCACCGTCACGTTCGCGGACGGCTGCGTCGACAGCTTCACCGCGAACGTGCCCGTCTCGCCCTGCTGCACGGCGAGTTGGGTCGCCGAGGCCACGATGGCGGGGCCCGAGACGACCGTGATGCCGACCGGTGTGGACTCCGCCGACGCGCCCAGGCTGTCGTACGCCTTCGCCAGCAGCGAATGACTGCCCACGGTCAAGCTGGAGGCCGAGAGTGAGTACGGCGAGGTCGTGTCGGTGCCGAGCAGCGTGGTGTTGTCGTAGAACTCCACCTTGCTGATCGTCGCGCCGTCGGCGGCCGCGGCGGTCGCCGCGAGCGGGACGGCGTTGCCCTGCGTGTAGACGGCGCCCGCAGCCGGGCTGGTCAGCACGGTGATCGGCGGCTGGTGCGCGCCGGTGCAGGTGGTGCCGTTGATCGCGAAGGACTTCGGGGCGGCGTTGGTGCCGCTGTAGGTGAACTGCGCGCCGGTGGAGACCGCGGCGCCGGCCGCGATGTTCCCGTTGTAGCTCGCGCTGTTCACCGTGACCGTCTGGCCGGACTGGGACCAGGTGCCGTTCCAGCCGTTCGACAGCTTCTGGTTGCCGGCGTAGGCATACGTCAGGGTCCAGCCGCTGATGGCGTCCGTACCGCGGTTCGTGATCGTCACGTCCGTGGTGAAGCCGGAGCCCCAGTCGTTCGTCTTGTAGTCGACGCTGCACTGAACTGCCGCTGCTTGTGCGGGAGTTGAAGCCACACTCAGCATGGCGAACGGCAGAGCCAGGGCGGCTGTGACAGCCGTCCATAAGCGCCGGACAGTCCGGCGTCTCCTTCTCGGTGCCATGTGCTGGTTCCTCCTTGCGGCTCGGAGAAGTCAAGGCTTGAACCAGTGGGAGCGCTCCCATAGTGAGGATGAGGGTGAGAGGGGTCAAGATGCTTGAAGAGTCGAAAAGATTCGATGAATGTGGTTGAGGAAAAGTCAAGTGACTCCTCTGTTCTTTGCCGTCACTTGGCGCTAACTTCGGTGACACCAGTGGGAGCGGTTCCATCAGTCGACGTGTCGGTCACGGCGCGCTGATCTGCAAGGAGTCGCTCATGCGACACCCCCCGCGTTCAGTACTTTTAGCCGGCGTCGGCGCCGTGGCCCTTCTCGGGTCGGTGTCGGTGCCGGTGGTCACGGCGTCGGGAGCCACCCCCGCGTGCACGGTGGAGTACTTCGTCACCAGCCAGTGGGAGTCCGGCTTCCAGGGTGCCGTGACGATCACCGACAACACCGCCGCCGTGAGCAGTTGGAGTCTCACCTTCGACTTCGCGGGCGGACAGGAGCTGAGCCAGGGCTGGAACGCCGAGTGGTCCCAGTCCGGTACCCGGAGCAACCCGTCACCGACCTCGTTCAAGCTCAACGGCACGACCTGCAACGTCGACGCGGACCCCTCGCCCACGCCGACACCCACACCGACACCGACCGGTCCACCGGACACCGGTGACGGAACACCCCCGGTCCTCAGGGCCTCGGGGAACAAGCTCGTGGACGCCGACGGCACCACCCGTCGTCTGCTCGGCGTCGACCGCTCCGGCGGCGAGTTCATGTGTGTGCAGGGCTACGGCATCTGGGACGGGCCGGTCGACGACGCCGCCTTCAGGGCGATCGCCGACTGGAATGCCAACACGGTCCGCATTCCGCTGCACGACGAGTGCTGGCTCGGCCTGTCCAACATCAAGCCGGAGTACGCCGGTTCGCACTACATCGATGCCGTCAAGGACCTGGTGGCGAAGGTGAAGGCGAACGGCATGACGCCGATGCTCGAACTGCACTGGACCCACGGTCAGTACACGGGCAACTCGGCGGGCTGCTCCGACGTGCACGCCACCTGCCAGAAACCGATGCCCGGCATGCAGTACACCCCGTCCTTCTGGACGTCGGTGGCCAACACCTTCAAGGTCGACCCGACCGTCGTCCTCGACCTGTTCAACGAGCCCTACCCGGACCGCGCCACCGCCACGACCACTCAGGCTTGGCAGTGCTGGCGGGACGGCGGCACCTGCCCCGGTATCGGCTACGAGGTCGCCGGTATGCAGGATCTCGTCGACGCCGTACGGGCGACCGGCGCCGGCAACCTGATCCTCGCCGGCGGGATCGCCTACTCGAACGACCTCAGCCAATGGCTGACGTACAAGCCCGACGATCCGAAGCACAATCTCGCGGCCGCCTGGCACGTCTACAACGTCAACACCTGCGCGAACGAGAGCTGCCGGAACTCCCAGCTCGCCCCGGTGGCGGCCCAAGTGCCGCTGGTCGCCGGGGAGATCGGCGAGAACACCTGCGGTCACTCCTTCGTCGACCAGGTCATGAAGTGGTTCGACGACCGTGGCCTGTCCTACCTGGGCTGGACCTGGAACACATGGAGCTGCACCTCGGGTCCCGCCCTGATCTCCAGTTACGGCGGTACGCCGACGGCGTACGGCACCGGGCTGCGCGACCACCTGCGCTCGCTCGACGGATAACCGCTCACGCACCACCGAAATCCGAGAACCTCGCGACGGAGAAGGAAACCCGCACTCATGAGTCGTACCAGAACTGCGCTGCTCGCAGCCATAGCCCTGGTCGCCGGGGCCTCCGGGACGGCGCTCGCCGTCAATCCGGCGGACGTCGGCGCGGCCGCCGTCCCCTGCACCGTGGACTACAAGATCCAGAACCAGTGGGGCACCGGCTTCACCGCCGCCGTGACGATCACCAACAACGGTGCCGCCAAGAGCAGTTGGGCGGTCAAGTGGGCGTACGCCGGCAATCAGCAGGTCACCAGTGGCTGGAACGCCAAGATCACCCAGAGCGGCACCGCCGTCACCGCCGCCAACGAGTCCTACAACGGCACACTCGCCACCGGCGGTTCGACCAGCTTCGGTTTCCAGGGCACCTACAGCGGCACCAACGCGATCCCGGCCACCTTCACCCTCGACGGGGTGACCTGCAACGTCGACGGCGGCGGCGGTCCGACGGACCCGCCGGACCCCGGGACCGGAACCCGCGTCGACAACCCGTACAGCGGCGCCAAGGTGTACGTGAACCCCGAGTGGTCCGCGAAGGCCGCCGCCGAACCGGGCGGCAGCCGTATCTCCAACCAGCCCACCGGTGTGTGGCTGGACCGGATCGCCGCCATCAACGGCGTGAACGGCGGCATGGGCCTGCGCGACCACCTGGACGCCGCGCTCACCCAGAAGGGCTCCGGCGAACTGGTCGTCCAGCTCGTCATCTACAACCTGCCCGGACGCGACTGCGCGGCTCTCTCCTCCAACGGTGAGCTCGGCCCGACGGAGATCGACAAGTACAAGACGCAGTACATCGACCCGATCAAGGCGATCCTCGCCGACTCCAAGTACGCCGGGCTGCGGATCGTCACCACCATCGAGATCGACTCGCTGCCCAACCTCGTCACCAACACCGGCAGCCGGGTCACCGCCACCCCGCAGTGCGACGTGATGAAGGCCAACGGCAACTACCAGAAGGGCGTCGGCTACGCCCTGAACAAGCTCGGTGACGTGCCCAACGTCTACAACTACATCGACGCCGGGCACCACGGCTGGATCGGCTGGGACGACAACTTCGGGCCCACTGCCACCCTGATGAAGGAGGCGGCCACCACGGAGGGCGCCACCGTCAACGACGTCCACGGCTTCATCACCAACACGGCCAACTACAGCGCCCTGAAGGAGAACAACTTCACCATCAACGACTCCGTGGCCGACAAGTCCGTCCGCGAGTCCAAGTGGGTCGACTGGAACCGCTACGTCGACGAGCTCTCCTTCGCCCAGGCCTTCCGCAACCAGCTGGTGACGACCGGCTTCAACTCCGGCGTCGGCATGCTGATCGACACTTCCCGCAATGGCTGGGGCGGTTCGGCCCGCCCCACCGGCCCCGGTGCCATGACCAGCGTCGACACCTACGTCGACGGCGGCCGCTACGACCGCCGCTTCAACACCGGCAACTGGTGCAACCAGTCCGGTGCGGGTCTCGGTGAGCGCCCGAAGGCCAGCCCGGCCGCAGGGATCGACGCCTACGTGTGGATGAAGCCCCCGGGTGAGTCCGACGGTTCGAGCTCTGCCATTCCCAACGACGAGGGCAAGGGCTTCGACCGGATGTGCGACCCGACGTACACGGGCAACCCGCGCAACAACAACAACATGTCCGGCGCCCTGCCGAACGCCCCGGTCGCCGGGCACTGGTTCTCGGCGCAGTTCCAGCAGCTGATGACGAACGCGTACCCGCCGCTGTCGTAACACCGTGAACGCGGCTGCGGGACCGTCACGGCCGGTCGCGCAGGTCCCCCGTGCCCCTTTGCGGGCGCGGGGGACCACCGGGTCCGTCAGCCGGGACGCCCCCGATTTTTTGCCGTCCCGGCAACAGTGGTGGCCTCCCCACGGTGCGTCGGCGCACGCTGGCCGCAACCGGACGAGAGGCTGACCCCCATGGCGCACGACCACCACGACCACCCCGGCCACACCCACGACGATCACGGCCACCCCCACGACCACGCCGACATCGACTGGGCCGAGATGGCCCCGATGCTGGAGGAGCAGGCCGAGCTGTACCTGCCGATGTACGAGCGGGCGATGGCCTGGCTCGCCAAGCGGCAGACCGAGCCCGGGCTGGTCGTCGACGCGGGCAGCGGACCCGGTGTCGCCTCCTGTCTGCTCGCCGAGAACTTTCCCGGCGCCCGGATCGTCGCCGTCGACGGCTCCGAGCCGCTTCTGGAGCGGGCCCGCGAGCGGGCGGGCCGACTCGGCGTCGCGGACCGGTTCGGCACCCTCACCGGTGAACTGCCCGGCGTACTGGAGGAGTTGGAGTATCCGGCCGATCTGATCTGGGCCAGCTGGAGCCTGCACCACCTCGGCGACCAGCGGGCCGCCCTCGCCTCGTTCGCCGACCGGCTCGCGCCCGGCGGCACGCTGGCCCTGCTGGAGGGCAGCCTGCCCACCCGGTACCTGCCGCGCGACATCGGCATCGGCCGTCCCGGACTCCAGGCCCGGCTCGACGCGCTGCACGAGGACTGGTTCAGCCAGATGCGGGCCGGGCTGCCCGGCACCGTCGACGTGATCGAGGACTGGCCGGCGCTACTGGCCTCCGTGGGCCTCAAGCCCACCGGCACCCGCAGCTTCCTGCTCGACCTGCCCGCGCCGACCACGGACCGGGCCCGCCATGTCGCCGTCAACACGCTGACCCGGATGCACGAGGTCCTCGGCGACCGTCTCGACGCCGAGGACCGCGCCACCCTCGACCGGCTCGTCGACCCCGACGACAAGGCGAGCATCCACCACCGGCCGGACGTCTTCGTCCTGGCGGCACGCACAGTGCACACGGCCGCCCGCGGGGTGTGACACTCAGCAGCGGCCCGGTCGGGCGCAGACGCTGATCTCCGCGCCCTGCACCCGGCGGGTGCCGCACTGCACGAAGTGCTCGGTCAGCACCGGTCGCTTGGCCTGCTCCTGGGCGGTCTGGTCGAGTGGCTGACCCACTGGGCCTCTCATCACGAACGGGGTGGAGAGCGGCAGCGGGAGCGCGGGCAGCGCAGACCAGCCCGAGCACGGTCACCCCGGCGAAGCCCGCAAGGTCGCCGCCCACGCCGCCGATCCACGCGACCTGAGCCGACTGACCCATGCTCACCACGGCTCGCCGACTACCGTGCCGGCTGCGGTACTTGACTTCGAGAATGCTCCAAGTGATCTACTCCCCGGCATCCGCAGGACACCACAGGGGGTAACCATGACCGACTCTCCGGTCGCACTGATCACCGGCGGCGGCAGCGGTATCGGCGCCGCGGTCGCACGGCAACTGCTCGCGGCGGGCCACCGGGTGGCCGTCACCGGGCGAGGCGAGGAGCGGCTGCACGGCTTCGCCGGGGAACTCGGCAACCCGGCCGAGCTGCTGACGCTCGTCGGCAACGCGGCCGATTACGACAGTGTGCGGTCGGCGGTCGACCGTACGCTCAAGGAATTCGGCCGGCTGGACACGGTCGTCGCCAACGCCGGCTTCGCCACCCACGACTCCGTCGCCGAAGGCGACCCCGCCGGCTGGACCGAGATGGTGCTGACCAACGTGCTGGGCCCGGCGCTGCTCATCCGCGCCTCCATCGACGCCCTGAAGGAGACTCGCGGCCGGATCGTCCTGGTCGGGAGCGTCGCCGGGTTCGTGCCCGGTCCGGGCAACATCTACGGGGCGACGAAGTGGGCGGTGACCGGGCTCGCCGAGAACACCCGGCGCCAGGTGACCGAGTGGGGCGTCGGCGTGACCCACATCGCGCCGGGCCGGGTGGAGACCCCCTTCTGGGACAGCTACGGCAGCCTCCCGCCCGGCCACCTCCTCACCGCCGACCAGATCGCCGACTCGGTCGTGTGGGCCATCCGGCAGCCCGAGGGCGTCGACGTCAACACCGTGGTCGTACGGCCGATCGGCCAGCCCAACTGACGACCGCCCGGCCGGACCGGTGGCCGATGCATGGACCGTCGGTGCGCGGGTAGGCGGGCGATCTCCGTAACCGTCGCGAGGACCCGCTCCGTGGCACGTACCGACACCGTCCGAGACCGTCTGCGCCCGCCCCGGGAACCCATGGGCCCGCGAGCCGGGCAGGCGGTCGCAGCGCTGATGCTGGCCGTGTCGCCGGTGTGCATCGAACTGTCCGGTGCGGACGCCGGTACGGCCTCGGTGTACCGGTGTCTGCTCGCGTTGCCCGCGCTGGTGCTGCTGGTCCTCCCGGAGTACCGGCGCGAAGGCCCGCCGCCCCGGCGGCAGCTGGCGTACGGACTGGCGGGCGGGGTGCTGTTCGCCGGCGACATGCTGCTGTGGACGAGGGCGATCACCGAGGTCGGCGCGGGTCTGTCGACCGTGCTGGTCAATGTGCAGGTCGTCCTGGTGCCGTTGCTGGCCTGGGCGGTGGACCGCGAGAGGGTGCCGGGCCGTTTCCTGCTGTGGCTGCCGGTCCTGGTCGCCGGTGTGGTGCTCACCGGCGGGCTGTTCGAGAAGGGCGCGAGCGGCAGCGACCCCGCGGCGGGCACCCTCCACGCGATCCTGGCGGCTCTCAGCTACTCGGGTTTCCTGTTCCTCCTGCGCCGCGGCGGCTTCCACGGCCACGTCCGCACGACATACACCGCGGTCGTCTTCTCGGCCACCGTCGCCTCGGCCCTCGGCGGCTGGGCCTGGGGCGCCCTCGACCTCGCCCCGCCCGCGGGCACCCTGGCCTGGCTCGCCCTGGCGGCGCTCACCAGCGGGATCATCGGCTGGCTCATGGTCGCCGTCTACTCGCCCCGGCTCCCGAGCCACGTCGGCGCGGTCCTGCTGCTCCTCACGCCCGTCGGCGCGTTGGCCCTGGGGGCGCTGATACTGGGCGAGCGGCCCTCCCCTGCGCAGTGGGCCGGCGCCGCGCTCATCCTGGTCAGCGCGTACGCCACGGTGACCGGCCGAAGGGGCGCCCCCTCCCCGGAGGAGGACGCCCCTCGTGACGCCTAGCCGAACACCTTGACCTCGCAGCCGTGCGTCTCGTCGATCCGGTCGACGTAGCAGACGTCGCGCCCCCCGTACGCGTGGATCACGTCCCGCTCGTTGTCCTGGGCGTAGAACGTGTCGCGGCCTGCGCTGCCCCTGAGGGCGTCCTTGCCGGGGCCTCCGGTCAGTGTGTCGTTGCCCCAGTTCCGGGTGAAGTCATGGCCGTCGCCGCCGTCCAGTGCGTCGGCGCCCTCGTTGCCCCGCAGTGAGTCGTTGCCCCAGAACCCACGCAGGCGGTCGGCGCCCCCGTATCCCTTGATGGCGTCGTTGCCTTCCTCTCCCGCGACCAGATCGTCGCCGTCGCCGCCGATCAGTCGGTCATCGCCTGCGTCCCCGCAGATGACGTCGGCGCCGCCGCCGGCGTGGATCGTGTCCCTCCCGCCGAGGCCGACGACGACGTCCTTGCCGCCCGCGGTGTTGAGGGTGTCCGGCCCGTTGCTGCCCCACACCGTGGCGTACAAGCCGTAGCACCGCGGCGTCGCGGCCGCCGCCTCCGTCTGCGCCGCGACGACCATCCCGCCCGCGAGGGCAACCGCCGCGCTGACCGCTGCGAACGTCCTTGTTCGTGTTCGTGCCTTCATTGCTGAACCCCGTTTCTGGTTCGGATACCTGGAGACCACGGTGGACTCACCAAGCTCCCGCCACCATTCGCTGTTTGACGAATCATCAGGGGCCCTCGACCCCGGAGGCGTACCGTCGAAGGAGTCCGGCGACAGGAGGCGGACATGAGCCGTCACTCGATCACGACACACGACCTGCGGACGATGTTCGACGTCCTCGACGAGGCTCGGCACGACGACGGGGACGAGTTCCCGCCCCGCAGTCTCCTGAGCGGGCTGGGCCGGCTGATCCCTTGCGACCTGGCCGGGTTCGACGAGGTCGACAATCCCACCCGCCGGTATCTGCACCTCCAGGAGGAGCTGTACGCGGGCGACTACGGCGACGATCCGCACGTCGAGGCCTATTGGCGCTGGCGGCACCAGCATCCGCACTGCCGACTGGCCGACCAGGCCTGCGGCCGTCTCCCGGTCGCCCAGAACCTGGACTACCAGTCCGCACGGGAGATACGGAACCAGGCCTTCTACACCGAGTATCTGAAGCCCGTCGTCAACACGCTCTTCGTGATGCTGCCCAGCGCGCCCGGCCGCATCCGCACGTACAACTTCTCCCGGGAGACCTCACGCCGCTTCAGCGAACGCGACCGTCTCGTACTGGAGTTGCTGCGTCCGCACCTGTACGCGGTCTACCGGGAGGCCGCGCTACGGCGGCAGGCGCCGGTGCGGCTCACCGTCCGGGAACTCGACGTCATGCGGGCCGTCGCGGACGGGCTCGGCACCGAGGCCATCGCGCGGCAGTTCGTCGTCGCGCCCAGCACGATCCGCAAGCACCTGGAGAACACCTTCCGCAAGCTCGGCGTCTCCAGCCGTACCGCCGCCCTCGCGCGGCTGTTCCCCGAGCCCGAGGCGGGGACATGACGAAGGCCCGGGCGGCAAACCACCACCCGGGCCTCGGAACGCCGTACCGTCAGGCCCCGTTGAACGTCGACGGGTCCGGGCCCAGCCGCCGGTCCTCGTTCAGCGCGCTGATCGCCGCGAGGTCCTCGGTGTCCAGGCTGAAGTCGAAGACCTCGATGTTCTCCTTGATCCGGGACGGGGTCACGGACTTGGGGATCACGACATTGCCCAGCTGAAGGTGCCAGCGCAGGACGACCTGCGCCGGAGTGCGCCCGTGCTTCTGCGCGATGGCCACGACCGCCGGGACCTCCAGGAGGCCCTTGCCCTGGCCGAGCGGCGACCAGGCCTCGGTGGCGATGCCCTGCTCCGCGTGGTACTCGCGGGCCGCGCGCTGCTGGAGGTGGGGGTGCAGCTCGATCTGGTCGACGGCCGGGATGACGGACGTCTCGGCGATCAGCCGCTCGAGGTGCGCGGGCTCGAAGTTGGACACACCGATGGCGCGGACCCGGCCGTCGGCGTGCAGCTTCTCGAACGCCTTGTACGTGTCGACGTACAAGTCCCGCTCAGGGGTGGGCCAGTGGATGAGGTACAGATCCACGAAGTCCAGGCCGAGCTTCTCCAGCGAGGTGTCGAAGGCACGCAGGGTCGCGTCGTATCCCTGGTCGCTGTTCCAGAGCTTGGTGGTGACGAAGATGTCCTCGCGCGGGAGACCGGCGGCGGCGATCGCCTTGCCGGTGCCCTCTTCGTTGCCGTAGATCGCCGCTGTGTCGATGCTGCGGTACCCGGCCTCCAGAGCGGTGCTGACCGCCTGCTCGGCCTCGTCGTCCGGCACCTGCCAGACTCCGAACCCCAGCTGGGGCATCTCCACGCCGTTGTTGAGGATGATCGGGGGGACCTTGCTGCTCACGAGCTCTTGATCCTTACGGTTGCCGACAAGTGGTACTCCCATCGTCAACGATCAACCGCCCCGATGCATTCCTGACCGCTGAATCCGACAGAATCCGCCGGAAACGAGTTCAGGCCCGGTACAAGGCCTCGACCTCGCCGGCGTACGTCGTCTCGATCGCCTTGCGCTTCAGCTTCAGCGACGGTGTCAGCAGCCCGTGCTCCTCGGTGAACGGCTGCGCCAGGATACGGAACGTACGGATCGACTCGGCCTGCGAGACCAGCGTGTTGGCGGCGACCACGGCCCGTCTGACCTCCGCCTCCAGGTCCGCGTCCGTCACCAGCTCGGCCGCGGTCAGCTGAGGTTTGCCGCGCATCGTCAGCCAGTGCTCGACGGCCTCCTGGTCGAGGGTGACCAGGGCGGCGACGTACGGGCGGTCGTTGCCCACGACGATGCACTGGGCGACCAGCGGATGGTCCCGGACGCGTTCCTCCAGCAGCCCGGGCGCCACGCTCTTGCCGCCCGAGGTGACCAGGATCTCCTTCTTGCGGCCGGTGATCGTGAGGAAGCCGTCCTCGTCCAGGGAGCCCAGGTCGCCGGTGGCGAGCCAGCCGTCGTGCAGGGTCTCGTCGGTGGCCTTCTGGTTGTTCAGGTAACACTGGAACATGTTGGGGCCGTGCAGCCAGATCTCGCCGTCGTCCGCGATGTGCACGGTGACGCCCGGGATGGGCTGGCCGACCGTGCCGTAGCGGGTGCGCCCGGGCGGGTTGGCGGTCGCCGCCGCCGTCGACTCGGTCAGGCCGTAGCCCTCGTAGATCTGCACGCCCGCGCCCGCGAAGAACAGGCCGAGCCGGCGGTCCATCGCCGAGCCGCCCGACATCGCGTTGCGGATCCGGCCGCCCATCGCGGCCCGCACCTTGGCGTAGACGAGCTTGTCGAAGAGCTGGTGCTGCACGCGTAGACCCGCCGAAGGACCGGGCCCGATGCCCCAGGCCTTGGCCTCGACGGCCTCCGCGTACTTCACGGCGATCTCGACGGCCTTCTCGAAGGGCCCGGCCTTGCCCTCCTTCTCGGCCTTGCGGCGGGCGGCGTTGAAGACCTTCTCGAAGATGTACGGCACGGCGAGGATGAACGTCGGCTTGAACGCGGCCAGGTCCGGCAGCAGTGCGGCGGCGTTGAGCTGCGGCTGGTGGCCGAAGCGGACCCCGCAGCTGATCGCGGCGACCTCCACCATCCGCCCGAAGACGTGCGCGAGCGGCAGGAACAGCAGGGTCGCCGCCTCGTCGCCCTTCTTGGAGTGGAACACCGGCTCCCAGCGCTCGGCGACCGTGTCCGCCTCCCACATGAAGCTGCCGTGGGTGATGACACAGCCCTTGGGGCGGCCCGTGGTGCCGGAGGTGTAGATGATCGTGGCGACCGAGTCCGGGGTGACCGCCTGCCGGTGCCGGTGCACCACGTCGTCGTCGAGGGCGGCGCCCGCGTCGTACAGCTCGTGCACGGCGTCGGCGTCCAGCTGCCACAGCCGGTGCAGCTGCGGCAGCCGGTCGATGACGGTGGCGATCGTCATCGCGTGGTCCTCGTGCTCCACGACGGCGGCCGTGCACTCGGCGTCGTAGAGCGTCCAGAAACACTGCTCGGCCGAGGAGGTGGGGTAGATCGGCACCACCTGGGCGCCGATCGTCCACAGGGCGTAGTCGAAGAGGGTCCACTCGTAGCGGGTGCGGGACATGATGGCGACCCGGTCGCCGAACCGGATGCCCTGGGAGAGCAGCCCCTTGGCGAGGGCGAGCACCTCGTCCCGGAACTCCGCGGAGGAGACGTCACGCCACTGGTCCTGCTCGTCCTTGCGGCCGAGCGCGATGTGCTGCGGGTCCTCCTGGGCACGCCGGAAGACGACGTCGGCCAGTCCCCCCACGGGGGCCGGCAACGCCAACGGAGGGTTGGTGAACTCGCGCAAACCCCGCTCCCCGCTCCCTGGTCCCCGTTCCTGGTGGCTCCGCACAGCGCCGTGAAAGCTACCCCACCCGGGGACGGGGCGGGAGGGGGTGCGGATCCGAGCCCGGTTCAGGTACGCACTGGTCAGCGCCGGAAAATGCGCTCACATGGGGAAGGGTCGGACAGAAAACTGACGGTTGAGTAAGTTTCGGTCCCGTAATCTCCACCGAATCTGTACGACCCGGCTACGGACCCGGGCAGGGCTCACGGCGGCTCGCGGAAGGATCAGTTCCGCGGCGTTGCCGTCTCCTCTGTCAGCGTCTTCGCGGCCGGATCCGTCACACCCGCCTCGCCGGCACCCGGCGCCCGGACCAGGGCGAGGACCAGCGCCCCGCCGACCGTCGCCAGCGCACCCGCGGTCACCGCCGCCGTGTTGAGCCCCGAGGCGAACGCGGCCCGCAGCACCTGCTCCGGGAAGACGCCCCGCAGCGCCCCGGCACCGCCGCCCGCGAGCGTGTGCGCCGCCTCGTGCGGCAGCGTGTCCCGCATCCGGGAGGTCAGCGCCGTACCGAAACCGGCGATCCCGAGCGCGTACCCGAGCTGCCGGAAGGTGTTCACCGCGCCGCCCGCCATCCCCGCCCGCTCCGGCGGTACGGCGGCCAGCGCGGCCCCCGCGATACCGGGCGCCACCAGCCCCGTACCGAAGCCCACCAGCAGCAGCCCCGGCACCAGAGCCGCGGCACCCGACCCCGCGTCCAGCACCGCCATGCAGAACTGCCCCGATCCGATCAGCAGCAGCCCGCCCCCGACGGTGATCCGGACCGGCACCCCGTGCAGCAGCCGCCCGCCGGCCGCGGACACCACGAAAGCGGCCAGCGACATCCACAGGAACACCAGCCCGCCGCGCACCGGACTCATCCCCAGCACGGTCTGCAGCCAGATCGAGGTGTACGCCATCACCCCGAACGCCGCCGCGTTGTAGGCGAGCGCCCCCGCCATCACCCCGCAGAACGCGGGGCGCAGGAACAGCCGCAGATCCAGCAGCGGATCGGCCACCCGCCGCTCCACCACGACGAAGCAGACCAGCGCGAGTGCCGCGAGCCCGAACGAGGCGAGGGTGCCGGGCGCGGTCCAGCCGTGCGAGCCGGCCCGCACCGCCCCGTACGTCACCCCGCCCGCGAAGCCCGCGAACGTCACCGTGCCCGCCCAGTCCACCCGGCGCCCGCGCGCCGCCCGCGACTCGGGCACGAGCCGCAGCGTCAGCCACACCGCGGCCACGCTCACCGGCAGATTGACGTAGAAGATCCACCGCCAGCCCGGCCCGTCGGTCAGCAGCCCGCCGAGCACCGGCCCCACCGCGGCCGCCCCGCCGCTCACCGCTCCCCACACACCGAGCGCCACCGACCGCCGCCGCCCCTGGTAGACCGAGCCCAGCAGCGGCAGCGTCGTCGCGAACATCGCCGCCGCGCCCACCCCCTGCAACCCCCGGGCCGCGACCAGCGTCCCCGGCCCGGAGGCGAGGCCGCACAGCAGCGACGCCACCGCGAACAGCACGACACCCGCCACATGCACCCGCCGATGCCCGAGCACATCGGCCGCGGCGCCGATCCCGAGCAGCAGCGCGGCCAGCGCCAGCGCGTACCCGTCCATCACCCACTGCAGATCGCTCAGTGACGCGTCCAGCGCCCGTGCCATGTCCGGTAGCGCGACGATCGCGATCGTGACATCCAGCAACAACATGAACGTGCCCAGGCACACCGCGGTGAGCGGCCCCCATGTACGCATGTCCTCAACTCCTCGTCCGTGGGCTGCGTAGTACTTCGTACGATGGCTCCGGTGCGGACGATCCCACCGGTGATGGGTGTCCGAGCGCCGGAACTCGACAGGAGAAGGCATGTTGACGCTGGAATCCACCGTTCTGGACGCTCTCGACCTCCAGTTGCTGTCGGCGCTCGAGGTCAACGGCCGCGCCTCGTTCAGCCGTCTCGGCGCCGTGCTCGGGGCCTCCGACCAGACGATCGCCCGCCGCTACCGCAAGCTGTGCGCCGAGGCGGGACTGCGGGTCCTCGCCCTCCGCGATCCCCACGTCCTCGGCGAGGACCAGTGGATCCTGCGGTTCCGCTGCGCGCCCGACAGCGCGGCGGCCATCTCCGACGCGCTCGCCAAGCGGCCGGACACGGCCTGGATCGGACTGGCCTCCGGGGGCACCGAGATCGTCTGCATGACCCGGCCGCGCGGCCCCGGCGACCACGACGCACTGCTGCTCGGCAAGCTGCCCCGCACCCCGGGCGTCGTGGACATCCGCGCCCACCAGCTGCTCCATCGCTTCTACGGCGGCCCGGCCGGCTGGTCGAGGAAGTTCGGCGCGCTCGACGACGAGCAGATCGCCGCCCTGCGCCCGCGCCCGGAACCCGGGACCGGCCCGGCCCGTGTCGAGCCGGACGACGAACCCCTGCTCGCCGTCCTGCGGCGGGACGGACGGGCGGGCTCTCCGGAACTCCAGCGCGCCACCGGGCGCTCCGAGTCGGCCGTCAAGCGCCGCCTCGCCGCACTGCTCGCCTCCGGGGCCCTCTACATCGACATCGAGTACCACTCCGAGGCGCTCGGCTACCCGCGGGCCGCGTCCCTGTGGATCACCGCCGCACCCGGCGCCCTCACGTCCGTCGGCAGGGCCCTCGCCGGCCACGACGAGGTCGCCTTCGCCAGCGCCACCGCCGGCCCCTCCAACCTCGTCGTGACCGCGGTCGTCAGGGACACGGCGGGGCTGTACGCCTACCTCAGCGGGCCACTGGGCCGGCTGGAGGGGGTCCAGCACGTGGAGGCGACGCCGTTCCTGCGGAGGGTGAAGCAGCTGACCTACGAGCTGCCCGGCCGCTGACGCCGGCCCGGCTGATCGACGGGAGCGCTCACCGCCGGTGCAGCCGGTCCCCGCCCGTCAGGATGGCCCCCGCGAGCGCGTCCGCCGCGCCCTGGGCCGCCGTACGTCTGCGGCCGTGGACCAGGACGAAGTCGACCCGGCCGAGTTCGGGCAGGCCCGCGCGGTCCGGCATGCGGACCAGGCCCGGCGGGACGAGACCGCGGGAGTGGGCCATCACGCCGAGACCGGCACGGGCCGCGGCGACGAGGCCGTTGAGGCTGCCGCTGGTACAGACGATGCGCCACTCGCGGCCCTGCCGCTCCAGAGCCTCCAGGGCGAGGGCGCGGGTGATGCCCGGCGGGGGATAGACGATCAGCGGAACCGGGCGGTCCGCCTCGAGGCGGAGCCGTTCCGCGCCGATCCACACCAGCTTGTCGTGCCAGACGAGTTCACCGCGCGGATCCTCCGGCCGCCGCTTCGCCAGCACGAGATCCAGCTTCCCGGCCTCCAACTGCTCGTGCAGGGTGCCCGAGAGCTCGACGGTCAGCTCCAGGTCGACCTCGGGATGGTCGTGGCGGAAGCCCTCCAGGATCTCCGGCAGCCGGGTCAGCACGAAATCCTCCGACGCGCCGAAGCGCAACCGGCCGCGGAGCCGGGTACCCGTGAAAAATGCCGACGCCTGCTCATGCACGTCCAGGATCCGGCGCGCGAAGCCGAGCATCGCCTCGCCGTCCTCCGTCAGCTCCACGGAGTGGGTGTCCCGGGTGAACAACTGCCGCCCCGTGGCATTCTCCAGCCGCCGTACGTGCTGGCTGACCGTCGACTGGCGCAGCCCGAGCCGCCGGGCCGCCTGCGTGAAGCTCAGCGTCTGCGCCACCGCCAGGAACGTACGCAACTGGGACGGGTCGTACATGAGCCGGATCTTATCGCGGAACGTGATGACAGTCAGTGCCGTATGCCGGATTCCCGATCGCGGTCCGGAGGAGGACGATGAAGGGGGGCCCTGCGGCCCCGGTACCGCCGACAGACACCAGCTAGATGGAGCACCGTGAAACGCCTGCGTTGGCCGACTTGGATGCCGATCGACCCGTACATCCTGCTGCTCCTGGGAACGGTGGGCCTCGCCGCCCTCCTCCCGGCGCGTGGGACGGGCGCGGACGTCGCCTCCGGAGCCTCGACCGCCGCGATCGCCTTCCTCTTCTTCCTCTACGGTGCCCGCCTCTCCACCCGTGAGGCGCTGGAGGGGGTCAAGCATTGGCGGCTCCACGTCACGGTCCTGGCCTGCACCTTCCTGGTCTTCCCGCTGCTCGGCATGGCCACCCGCGGCCTCGTCCCGGTGCTGCTGACCCAACCGCTCTACCAGGGCCTGCTCTTCCTCACGCTCGTCCCCTCGACCATCCAGTCGTCGATCGCCTTCACCTCCATGGCCCGCGGCAACGTGCCCGCGGCGATCTGCGCCGGCTCGTTCTCCTCGCTGGTCGGCATCGTCATCACCCCGCTGCTGGCCGCAGCCCTGCTCGGCAGCACCGCCGGCGGGTTCTCCGCCGACTCGCTCGTCCAGATCGTGCTCCAGCTGCTGGTGCCGTTCGTCGCCGGGCAGCTGCTGCGCCGCTGGATCGGCGGCTTCGTCACCCGGCACAAGAAGGTCCTCGGCCTGGTCGACCGCGGCTCGATCCTCCTCGTCGTCTACACCGCGTTCAGCGAGGGGATGGTCCAGGGCATCTGGCACCAGGTGAGCCCGATGAGGCTGGCCGGACTGCTCGTGGTCGAGGCCGTGCTGCTCGCCGTGATGCTGGCGCTGACCTGGTACGGCGCCAAGGCGCTCCGCTTCGGCCGCGAGGACCGGATCGCGATCCAGTTCGCGGGCTCGAAGAAGTCCCTCGCCTCCGGACTGCCCATGGCGAGCGTGCTCTTCGGCGCGCACGCGTCGCTGGCGGTACTGCCGCTGATGCTCTTCCACCAGATGCAGCTGATGGTGTGCGCGGTGATCGCCAAGCGCCGCTCCCACGACCCGGGCGCGCAGGAGCGGCCGGGGGAGGGGCCGGGGGAGGGGCCGGGGGCCGAGGTCACTTCCGTGGCTCCAGTGTCAGCGTCACGAACCTCGGTCGGTACAGGGACACGTTCCGGTTGAGCTGCGCCGCCGCGGCGGCCGGCTCCAGCCAGTTCACGTCGTAGCTGAGCACCAGCCGCCCGCCGCCGTTCCCCGCGCCGGAGGCGCTGTCGGATACAGCAGGGTGGACCTGCGGGTTGTACGCCGCGACCTCGCCGTCCGGCAGCGCGGCATTGAGGTGCCTGGTCGGTCCGTGCCACGGTCCGGTGGGGGAGCAGGCCCAGTACGAGGTGACGGTGGTCAGTCCCGCGGTGCCCGCCGCCATGGTGAACAGGACGTACGTGCCGTCCTTGCGCACCACGGAGAAGGCGCTGCCCACCCCGGTGCGCTTGTGCTGGTTGCCGAGCACCGGGGCCGGGCGGGCTCCGGACGCCCAGGTGGAGCCGTTCCAGTACTGCCAGGCCGCGGGCTCCCCGAGCCTGCCCTCCGGGACCCGGGCCACATAGGCCGACGAGACCGGCCGGGACGCCGCCTGGCCGTCGTCGCCGCCGAAGACGTACGTCCAGCCGTCCTCCTTGATCAGCGTGGTGCCGAACAGGACACGCCGGGAGGCGTCCGGGACCAGCTGCTGGTCGAACACCTTGGTGATGGACTCGACCCGCAGATCGGGCAGCGAGAGCGTGGCCACCTCGGTGGCGGTGGGCATTCCGTAGATCCACGGCGCCGCCCCAGCCGTCCGCACCCACAGCAGCACCCGCACGACCCGCTCGTCCGACCCGGGCTCACGCGGCTCGACCCGCGCCGCGACCGGCCACCGCCACTGGTTGGGCGCCGGGTCGGGGAAGAGCGGGGCCGGCAGGGTGGTCTCCAGCCGGCCCTCGCGCATCAGCACCGCCGAGTTGCGGACCAGGGGGGCGGTGGTGTCCCGCCAGGCGAAGGACTCGCCGACCGGGTTGGGCGGGGCGTACACCTGGCCGAGATAGGTGTCCGAGAACAGCCACAGCACCCGGCCGTCCGGCAGCCGCACCGAGTGGGTGCCGTCACCGCCGGTCCAGTCGTCGGCGCGGGTGGCGTCGTCCCCGTAGCGGGCGAACTCGCCGGTGAGCCGGTCGTCCGACGACCACGCGCCGACGGTGTGCGGTATACAGTCGCCCGCATCCTGTCGATCGTCGTCCTTGGGCAGGGCCGTGAGCAGCACGGCCCCGAGAACCAGGGTCAGCAACAGGCCGAGCCCCGTTCCCGTCCGCTGTCGTGCTCGTATGTCCTCGGGCACCCACGGGACGTTAGTGGCTCTTGCTCGTCCGGTCCATGGGGAGTCGGAGGAACGTGGTGCCGAACGGGGCGACCTGTGGCCGGCCTACGGCGTCGCCGAACGCGGGCGCTTCCAGGGCCTGTTGATCCGGATTTCCGGTACGGAGGGCTGACGGCGGATAACGTTCCGTCATGACCGAACCCGTCACCCTCGATCCGGCGCGCAGCGCCCTCGTCCTCGTCGATCTGATGGACCGGATCGTCGCGCTGCCCCTGGAGCCCCGCAAGGGCACCGAAGTCCTCGTCGCCGCCCAGGAGTTGGCGACCGCCTTCCGTTCGGCGGGCGCCCCCGTCGTCCTCATCCGCGTCGAACGCCCCGGGGCCGCCGAACAGCCGCCCGGCAGCGGGCTGGTGAGCGGCCTCGCCCAGGACGGCGACGTCGAGATCGTGAAGCGGACCATCGGCGGCTTCCAGGGCACCGGCCTCGACGACCGTCTCCGTGAACTCGGCGTCAGCACCCTCGTGTTCGGCGGCATCGCCACCAACCTCGGCGTGGAGTCCACCGCCCGCGCCGCCGGCGACCTCGGCTACGACCTCGTCTTCGTCGAGGACGCCATGGCCGCGCTCACGGCGGCCGAGCACGAGGCGTCCGTACGGCTGGACTTCCCGCGGCTGGGGTCGGTGGTACGCGCGGCGGAGCTGACCCTCGGCCGGGGCTGACCTCGGGGCGGGGTCCCCGGGCTCGCCGGTGTGCCGCGAGGGGTGCGGTCAGCCCTGAGCGGCCGTGGTCCGCAGGGCGATCCGGCCCTCTCCCGCGTACACGTTCATGGACGAGCCGCGCAGGAAGCCGACGAGGGTGAGGCCGGTCTCGACGGCGAGGTCGACGGCGAGGGACGAGGGTGCGGAGACGGCGGCCAGGACGGGGATGCCGGCCATGACCGCCTTCTGGGCGAGCTCGAAGGAGGCCCGGCCGGAGACGAGCAGGACGACGCGGGACAGGGGCAGGTCGTCGTTCTGGAGAGCGCGGCCGACCAGCTTGTCGACGGCGTTGTGCCGGCCGACGTCCTCGCGAATGTCGAGGAGCTCGCCGTCCTCGGTGAAGAGGGCGGCGGCGTGCAGGCCCCCGGTCCGGTCGAAGACCCGCTGAGCCGCGCGCAGCCGGTCGGGGAGGCCCGCGAGCAGATCGGGTTCGAGGCGGACCGGGGGAGTGTCGGAGATGGGCCAGCGGGTCGTCGTACGGACCGCGTCGAGACTCGCCTTGCCGCACAGGCCGCAGGACGAGGTGGTGTACACGTTGCGCTCGAGGGTGATGTCGGGGATCACCACATCGGGGGCGGTCCGCACGTCCACCACGTTGTAGGTGTTGGAGCCGTCCACGGTCGCGCCCGCGCAGTAGACGATGTTCCGCAGATCGGATCCGGCCGCCAGTACACCCTCGCTGACCAGGAAACCGGCCGCCAGGGCGAAGTCGTCACCCGGTGTGCGCATGGTGATCGCGAGCGGCTTGCCGTTCAGCCGGATCTCCAGCGGCTCCTCGGCGACCAGTGTGTCCGGGCGGGAGGAGACGGCCCCGTCCCGGATGCGGATCACCTTGCGTCGTTCCGTGACTCGTCCCATGTCCTGATCAGCCCCGGTTCTGTACGTGCTGGTAGCCGAAACGGCCCTTGATGCAGAGGTTGCCCCGGACCACCGGGCCGTCGTGCGGCGCGGTGACCCCCACGATGTCATTGTCCTGCACGTGCCGGTCAGGCCGCGGCCCACCCCGCGGGATGTGCGATGCCGAATGCCGTCGACCCCATATTGTCTACAGTATGGCCGAGGTGTCGACAAGAGTACGCACAGTGGTGGGTGCGACACGGAAACCGGACGGTCCGACCGTTCGGCGCGTGCTGCATACCGTTCATCGCATACCTTCGACGCGCCGCCTTCTCAACTCCCTTGGTTCTCCCTACCGTCCGGGATCATGAGTCCCCCCGTCGCCCCCGCCGGCTGGAGCCGTTGGCTCGTACCCCCAGCCGCGCTCTCGGTCCATCTCTCCATCGGTCAGGCGTACGCCTGGTCCGTGTTCAAGCCGCCCCTGGAGTCCGCGCTCGGCCTCAGCGGTACGCAGAGCGCGCTGCCCTTCCAGCTGGGCATCGTCATGCTCGGCCTGTCGGCCGCGTTCGGCGGCACGCTCGTGGAACGCAACGGACCGCGCTGGGCGATGACCGTCGCCCTGATCTGTTTCTCGTCCGGGTTCCTGCTCTCCGCGCTCGGCGCGTACACCGAGCAGTACTGGCTGATCGTCCTCGGCTACGGCTTCGTCGGCGGCATCGGCCTGGGCATCGGCTACATCTCACCCGTGTCGACACTGATCAAGTGGTTCCCGGACCGGCCGGGCATGGCCACCGGCATCGCCATCATGGGCTTCGGAGGCGGTGCGCTGATCGCCTCGCCCTGGTCGGCGCAGATGCTGGAGTCGTTCGGCTCCGACAGCTCCGGGATCGCGGCGGCGTTCCTCGTGCACGGTCTGTCGTACGCGGTCTTCATGACGCTGGGCGTCCTGCTCGTCCGGGTGCCGCGCACGGAGAAGCCCATCGGCGACAGCGGGCCGAGCATTCTCGCGGGGCCGCAGGTCTCCGCCCGCAATGCGGTGCGGACTCCGCAGTTCTGGTGCCTGTGGGTCGTGCTCTGCATGAACGTGACCGCGGGCATCGGCATCCTGGAGAAGGCCGCCCCGATGATCACGGACTTCTTCAGGAACACCTCGACGCCGGTGTCGGTGTCGGCCGCGGCCGGTTTCGTCGCGCTGCTCTCGGCGGCCAACATGGCGGGCCGTATCGGCTGGTCGTCCACCTCGGACCTGATCGGCCGCAAGAACATCTACCGCCTCTACCTGGGCGCGGGCGCGCTGATGTATCTGCTCATCGCGCTGGTCGGTGACTCGTCCAAGCCGGTGTTCATCCTGTGCGCCCTGGTGATCCTCTCGTTCTACGGGGGCGGCTTCGCCACGATCCCCGCCTATCTGAAGGACCTCTTCGGGACGTACCAGGTCGGCGCGATCCACGGCCGGCTGCTCACCGCCTGGTCCACGGCCGGTGTCCTCGGACCGCTGATCGTGAACTGGATCGCCGACCGGCAGGAGGAGGCCGGCAAGGACGGCTCCTCCCTCTACACCATGTCGCTCTTCATCATGATCGGGCTGCTCGCGATCGGGTTCGTCGCCAACGAACTGGTCCGGCCCGTCCATGTCCGTCACCACATCCCCGCACCGAGGGAGGCCGCCGATGTCGCAGAACGACAGCAGTCAGAGCCCGCCTGACCGGCGTCCGCTGATCGCCTTCGCCTGGCTGTGGGTGGGGGCACCGCTCGCCTACGGCCTGTACGAACTCGTGCAGAAGGCGACGCAGCTCTTCACCAAGTGAGCGTCCCGGAAGTGTTCGGGCGTCCGAGGGCCTGACAGAAGCCGACAACCTGGGCGACGGTTTCCTGTCGCCTTGGGTGGCGTCGTACCCGCGAGTCACTGATCAGACTGGTGGATCCCGCTACCCAAGGCAACGAGGGGGACCACCCAATGAACGGCTCGCGCATCGCCGCCGTCGGCCACTACCAGCCCGCCAAGGTACTCACCAACGAGGACCTGGCGGGCCTGGTCGACACCAGTGACGAGTGGATCAGGAGCCGGGTGGGCATCCGCACGCGTCACATCGCGGGGCCCGACGAGCCCGTCGACGAGCTCGCCTCGCACGCCGCAGCCAAGGCGCTCGCCGCCGCCGGTCTCGCGCCCGACGACATCGACCTGGTCCTGGTCGCCACGTCCACCGCCGTGGACCGCTCCCCGAACATGGCCGCCCGGGTCGCGGCCCGGCTCGGTATCCCCTCGCCGGCGGCGATGGACGTCAACGTGGTGTGCGCGGGCTTCACGCACGCGCTGGCCACCGCCGATCACACCATCCGGGCCGGTGCCGCGACCCGGGCGCTGGTCATCGGCGCCGACAAGATGTCCGACGTGGCCGACTGGACCGACCGCACGACGTGTGTGCTCGTCGGCGACGGGGCGGGGGCCGCCGTGGTGGAGGCCTGCGGGCCGGGCGACGAGGCCGGTATCGGGCCCGTGCTGTGGGGTTCGGTGCCCGAGATGGGGAACGCGGTGCGGATCGAGGGGCAGCCCGCGCGGTTCGCGCAGGAGGGGCAGAGCGTGTACCGCTGGGCGACCACCCAGCTGCCGCCCCTGGCCCGCAAGGCCTGTGAGCGGGCGGGGCTCGCGCCCGAGGAGCTCGCCGGGGTCGTCCTGCACCAGGCCAATCTGCGGATCATCGAGCCGCTCGCCGAGCGGATCGGCGCCGTCAACGCCGTCGTCGCACGGGATGTCGCCGAATCGGGTAACACCTCCGCGGCCAGCATCCCCCTCGCCTTCTCCAAGCTCGTCGAGCAGGGCGCCCTCTCCACCGGGGACCCGGTGCTGCTCTTCGGGTTCGGCGGCAACCTGTCGTACGCGGGACAGGTCGTCCGCTGCCCGTGACCTGCCCGTACCACGAGGTGTGACGCGGTCGACTCCGTGACGGACTGGCTACGGTGCGCCGTAGGCTGTAGACGAAAGACAATCCATACCGACTTTCGGACCGCAGTCGTCTCGCGCTGCCAGGAGGGGGACCGACCGATGTTGTCGACGCCAGGACTGCCACAGGGTGCGGTGCCCAAACTGGAACGCCCCGGCCCGCTGCGCGACCGTGTCTACGAGGCGCTGCTCGAACTCATCACGACCCGAGCGCTGCAGCCCGGCCAGCACTTGGTCGAGAGCGAGCTCGCCGGACATCTCGGCGTCTCCCGGCAGCCCGTGCGCGAGGCGTTGCAGCGGTTGAACACGGAAGGGTGGGTCGATCTGCGGCCCGCGCAGGGCGCGTTCGTGCACGAGCCCACCGAGGAGGAGGCCGACCAGCTCCTCACCGTCCGTACGCTGTTGGAGGCCGAAGCCGCCCGGCTCGCCGCGGCGGGCGCGCCCAAGGCCGGCATCGAGGCCCTGCGCGACATCCAGGAGCAGGGCATGCGGGCCGTCGCCGCGGACGATGTGGAGGCCGCGGTCCTGCTCAACGCCCGTTTCCACGCGAAGATCATGGAACTGGCCGGCAACGCCGTTCTCGCCGAGCTGGCCGCTCAGGTCGACCGGCGCGTCCGCTGGTACTACGCGCCCATCGCCCGGCAGCGCGGACAGCAGTCCTGGGACGAACACCGGGAGCTGATCGGCGCGATCATGGACCGTGACGAGACCCGCGCCACGCAGCTCATGCGCGAGCACACGGAACACACGCGGCGCTCGTACCACGCCCGGGCCAAGTCCTGAGTCCCGCCGACCCCTTGAGCCGACGCGTCCGAACCTGCTGAGCCGACGCGTTCGGCAGTCCATGGTGCTCGACTCTCTCCTTTGTCCTGCGAGTGGAGAAAGTCGGCACCAATTCATGCACAGCTTCTTCCCAGGTCGGGCAGCCGCTGCTACGTTCCCCTCGAAAGCACGACGGCAGGCGGCCGAGTGAGGCGGGGAGGGGCTCGTGAGACGGATGACGGCGCGACCCGCGAATTCTCATCAGGCCCGGCTGCTCAAGCTGTTGCGTGACGGGGGTCCCAACTCCCGTGCGCAGCTCGGCGATCAGGTCGACCTGTCGCGGTCCAAACTGGCCGTGGAGGTGGACCGGCTGCTGGAGACGGGCCTGGTCGTGGCCGACGGACTCGCCGCCTCGCGCGGCGGCCGCCGCTCCCACAACATCCGGCTCGCCCCCAATCTGCGCTTCCTCGGCGTGGACATCGGCGCGACCTCGGTCGACGTCGCCGTCACCAACGCCGAGCTGGAGATCCTGGGACACCTCAACCAGCCCATGGACGTGCGCGAGGGCCCGGTCGCGGTCTTCGAGCAAGTCCTGTCCATGGCCGCGAAGTTGAGGGCGACGGGGCTGGCGGAGGGGTTCGACGGTGCCGGCATCGGCGTGCCGGGGCCGGTCCGTTTTCCCGAGGGTGTTCCGGTGGCTCCGCCGATCATGCCGGGCTGGGACGGGTTCCCGGTCCGGGAGGCGCTGAGCCAGGACCTGGGCTGCCCGGTCATGGTCGACAACGACGTGAACCTGATGGCGATGGGGGAGCAGCACGCGGGCGTCGCGCGTTCCGTGGGCGACTTCCTCTGCGTCAAGATCGGCACCGGTATCGGGTGCGGCATCGTCGTCGGCGGTGAGGTCCACCGCGGTGCGACGGGCAGTGCGGGCGACATCGGGCACATCCAGGCCGTGCCCGGTGGCCGCCCCTGCGCCTGCGGCAACCAGGGCTGCCTGGAAGCCCACTTCAGCGGGGCGGCCCTCGCCCGGGACGCCATCGAGGCGGCCCAGCAGGGACACTCCGCCGAACTCGCCGCCCGGCTGGAGACCAACGGCACCCTGACCGCCATCGACGTCGCGGCCGCGGCCGCCGCCGGCGACGCCACCGCCCTCGACCTCATCCGTGAGGGCGGCAACCGCACCGGCCAGGTCATCGCCGGCCTGGTCAGCTTCTTCAACCCCGGCCTGGTGGTGATCGGCGGCGGGGTGACCGGCCTCGGCCACACCCTGCTCGCCGCGATCCGCACCCAGGTCTACCGCCAGTCGTTGCCCCTCGCGACCGGCAACCTGCCCATCGTTCTGGGGGAGTTGGGCCCCACCGCCGGAGTCATCGGCGCGGCCCGGCTGATCAGCGACCACCTGTTCTCACCCGCGTAGACCCGAACAGGCCTGCGTGAGCCGGAAGAGGCCCACGCAAGTCCCCGCAAGCCACTGGTCCGGCACAGCCCACCGGCACGACCCGTTGCCTCGCCCTGCCCTGAAACGGCCCGCACGCCAGCCGAGGGGAACCACGCATGGCACCAGAACCACCGCTCCTCAGCATGTCCGGCATCACCAAGTCGTTCCCCGGAGTCCGGGCCCTCGACGGCGTCGACCTCGACGTCCAGGCCGGTGAAGTGCACTGTCTGCTCGGCCAGAACGGGGCCGGCAAGTCCACCCTCATCAAGGTCCTGGCCGGCGCCCACCAGCCCGACGACGGCACCATCACCTGGCGCGGCGAGCCGGTCACCCTGCGCTCGCCGATCGCCGCCATGCGCCTCGGCATCGCCACCATCTACCAGGAACTCGACCTGGTGGAGCACCTGTCGGTCGCCGAGAACGTCCACCTCGGCCACGAACCGACGACGGCCGGATTCGTCGTACGGGGCAAGGCGGCCCGCGCGTCGACCGGCCTGCTGCTCAAGCGGCTCGGGCACCCCGAGATCGACCCGGCCCGCCTGGTCGGCGAGTTGTCCGCGGCCCAGCAGCAGATCGTCTCCATGGCGCGGGCCCTCTCCCACGACGTACGGCTCATCGTGATGGACGAACCGTCCGCCGCCCTCGACCCGGACGAGGTCGACAACCTCTTCCGGATCGTCGGCGACCTCACCGCGGACGGCGTCGCCGTCGTCTACATCTCCCACCGGCTGGAGGAGATCCGGCGGATCGGCGACCGCGTCACCGTGCTGAAGGACGGACGGGCCGTCGCGGGCGGGCTGCCCGCCAAGACGACCCCGACCCGTGAGGTCGTGGCGCTGATGACGGGACGGAACGTGGAGTACGTCTTCCCCGACCGTCCCGTGTCGCCTCCCACGGGCACCCCGGTCATGGAGGTCAGAGGCCTCGGCCGGGAGGGCGAGTTCGAGCCCTTCGACCTCACCCTGCACCCCGGCGAGATCGTCGGACTGGCCGGCCTCGTCGGATCCGGCCGATCCGAAATCCTGGAGACTGTATACGGTGCACGGAAGCCGACCTCCGGGCAGGTCCTGGTCGACGGCCGACCGCTCAAGCCCGGCAGCGTCCGCGCCGCCGTCCGCGCCGGGCTCGGCCTCGCCCCCGAGGAGCGCAAGGCGCAGGCCCTGCTGATGCTGGAGTCCGTCACCCGCAACGTCTCGGTCTCCACCATGTCCCGCTTCTCGCGCGGCGGCTGGATCGACCGCGGCGCCGAACTCGGCGCGGCGCGGGCGGCCACCCGCGAGCTGTCCCTGCGGCCCGACAACCCGTCCGTCCCGGTCCGTACCCTGTCCGGCGGCAACCAGCAGAAGGCCGTCCTCGCCCGCTGGCTCCTGCGCGGCTGCCGGGTGCTGCTCCTGGACGAGCCGACCCGCGGCGTCGACGTCGGTGCCCGCAGTGAACTGTATGCAGTCGTCCGTCGACTGGCCGACGAAGGCCTCGCCGTTCTGCTCGTCTCCAGCGAGGTGCCCGAAGTGCTCGGCCTCGCCGACCGCGTCCTCGTACTGCGCGAGGGCCGTGTCGTGCACACGGCCCCCGCCCGCGAGCTCGACGAATCCCGCGTACTGGACCTCGTCATGGAAGGAAGCCCGGCGTCATGACGCAGCACGTCTCCCCGCCCCGGGACGGCACCGGAAAGACCGCCCCCGTGGACCAACCACCCGTCTGGCGAGGGCTGCTGGCCCGAGTCGACCTGCGCACCCTCTCCCTGCTCGGAGTCCTGGCCGCACTGATCGTGGTCGGCGGCGTCACCAAACCGGACGAGTTCCTCGACACCCGCAACCTCCAACTCGTCCTCACCCAGGGCTCGGTGATCGGCGTCGTCACGGTCGGCATGACCTTCGTGATCATGTCGGGCGGCATCGACCTGTCCGTCGGTGCGATCGTCGCCCTGGCCTCCGTGTGGGCGACCACGGTCGCCACCCAGGAGTACGGCTTCGGCGGCATCCTCCTCACCGCGGTCCTGGTGGGCCTCGGCTGCGGCCTGGTCAACGGACTGCTCATCGCGTACGGCGGGATGGTCCCCTTCATCGCGACGCTCGCCATGCTCGCCTCGGCGCGCGGCCTCGCCCTGCAGATCACCGACGGCAAGACGCAGATCGTCACCGTCGACAGCGTCCTGGACCTCGGGCTGCGCGACGCGTACGTCCTCGGGATCCCGCCGCTCGTCATGGTCTTCGCCGTCGTCACGATCATCGGCTGGCTGGTCCTCAACCGCACCACCTTCGGCCGCCGCACCGTCGCGGTCGGCGGCAACGCGGAGGCTGCCCGCCTGGCCGGCATCGACGTCCGCCGCCAACGCCTCTACCTCTACTTGCTGTCCGGGCTGTGCTGCGGCATCGCCGCCTTCCTGCTGATCATCCTCTCGGGCTCGGGCCAGAACACCAACGGCAACCTCTACGAGCTCGACGCGATCGCCGCCGCGATCATCGGCGGCACGCTGCTCAGCGGCGGCCGCGGCACCATCACCGGCTCCGTGCTCGGGGTCCTGATCTTCACCACGATCACCAACATCTTCGCCCTGAACAACCTGCAGAGCGACGTCCAGCAGATCGCGAAGGGCGCGATCATCGTCGCCGCCGTGCTGGTCCAGCGCCGTACCGCAAGCACGACCTGAGGAAAGGGTTCACCGCCATGCCAGAGCTCACCAGCCGCAGAGGGCTGCTCTTCGGGACCGCCGCCGTAGGAGCCGGTGCCCTCCTCGTGGGTTGCACGAGTAACGACTCGGACGACGAACCGGCCGCGAACGACCAGCCGGCCGCCGACGACAAGCCCGGCAAGCAGGTCACTATCGGCTTCGCCGGACCGCAGGCCGACCACGGCTGGCTCAACGCCATCAACGACAACGCCAAGTCGCGTGCGAAGAAGTACTCGGACGTCACCCTGGAGATCACCGAGGGCTCCAACGACACGGCCGCGCAGATCGGCCAGATCGAGACACTGATCAACAAGAAGGTCGACGTCCTGGTGGTGCTGCCCGCCGACGGCAAGGCGCTCACCCAGGTCGGCCTGCAGGCGATGCGCGCGGGCATCCCGGTCGTCAACCTCGACCGGATCTTCAACACCCCGCAGGCGTACCGCTGCTGGATCGGCGGCGACAACTACGGCATGGGCCTCAACGCCGGTCACTACATCGGCGAGAAGCTCAAGGGGAAGTCGGACGCCCGCGTCATCGAACTGGCCGGCCTGGACAACCTGGAGCTGACCCAGCAGCGCACCAAGGGCTTCGACGACGCCCTGAAGAACTACCCCAACGTCAAGAAGGTGGCCCGCCAGGCCGCCGAGTTCACTGTGGAGTCGGGGCAGGCCAAGATGGCCCAACTCCTCCAGGCCCAGTCGAAGTTCGACGCCCTGTGGAACCACGACGACGACCAGGGGGTCGGCGCGCTGCGGGCCATCGAGCAGGCCGGTCGGGACGACTTCCTGATGGTCGGAGGCGCCGGCGCGCTCTCCGCGTTCCAGGCCATCAAGAAGGACGACGGCGTCCTCAAGGCGACCGTCCTCTACCCGCCGACCATGGCCGCCTCCGCGATCGACCTCGCCCGCGCCCTCGGTCAGAGCAAGGGCATCGGCGGCCTCGCCGAGTTCGAGATCCCGGCCTCGCTCACGCTCTACTCGGCCGTCGTCGACAAGACCAACATCGACCAGTACATGTCCACCGGCTTCAAGTGAGGCGTTCCGCCCGGCAGGCCGCAGGGCCCGTCGGGCGGAAGGCACCCCCCACCGCGCCACGACGACGAGGAGGACATTGCGCATGGCACAGCCGCAGCAGTCAGAAGGGGCCGAGAAACCGCCCCTGAGGGTGGGCATGGTCGGCTACGCCTTCATGGGCGCCGCCCACTCCCAGGGCTGGCGCACCGTGGGCCGCGTCTTCGACCTGCCCAGGCAGCCGGTCCTGTCCGCGATCTGCGGCCGCGACCCGGCAGCCGTGCGGGCCGCCGCCGAGCGGCACGGCTGGGCGGCGGCCGAGACCGACTGGCGTGCGCTGATAGCCCGGGACGACGTGGACCTCGTCGACATCTGCACCCCCGGCGACAGCCACGCCGAGATCGCCGTCGCCGCTCTCGCCGCGGGGAAGCACGTGCTGTGCGAGAAGCCCCTCGCCAACACGGTCGAGGAAGCCGCGGTGATGGCACAGGCGGCCGAAGAGGCATACGGGCGAGGGAAGTTGGCGATGGTCGGCTTCAACTACCGCCGGTTGCCCGCCACCGCGCTCGCCCGGAACATGGTCGCCGAGGGCCGTCTCGGGAAGCTGCGGCACGTGCGGGTGACGTACCTTCAGGACTGGCTGGGCGACCCCGAGTTCCCCCTCACCTGGCGGCTGCGCAAGGAACACGCCGGCTCGGGCTCGCTCGGCGATCTCGGAGCGCACATCATCGACCTCGCCCAGTACCTGGCGGGGGAGCGGCTCGCGGGGGTCTCCGCCCTCACCGAGACCTTCGTCCGGGAACGGCCCCTGCCCGTCGGCGCCACCAGCGGACTGTCCGCGGTGACGTCGGCCGGTACCGGCCAGGTCACCGTCGACGACGCCGCCCTGTTCACCGGCCGCTTCACCTCCGGCGCCCTCGCCTCCTTCGAGGCGACCAGGTACGCCACCGGCCGCAAGAACGCCCTGCGCATCGAACTCAACGGCGAGCGCGGCTCGTTGGCCTTCGACCTGGAGCGCCTCAACGAACTCTCGTACCACGACGGCACCGAGCCCGCCGCGCACGCCGGCTTCCGCCGCATCCTCGTCACCGAACCCGACCACCCCTACCTGGACGCCTGGTGGCCGCCGGGCCACGGCCTCGGCTACGAGCACAGCTTCGTCCACCAGGCCCGCGACCTCGTCCACGCCGTCGCCGAGGGCCGCCGCCCCGAACCCTCCTTCACCGACGGACTCCAGATCCAGCGCGTTCTCGCGGCCGTCGAGGAGAGCGCCGAGAAGAACTCCGTCTACACACCCATAGCCGTCTGAGGAGGCGCAAGCGACATGCCGCGCACATTCACGCTCTTTCACCGGCCAGTGGGCCGACCTTCCCCTCGAAGAGGTCTGCCGTCTGGCCCGCGACTTCGGCTACGACGGACTGGAACTCGCCTGCTGGGGCGACCACTTCGAGGTCGACAAGGCCCTCGCCGACCCGACGTACCTCCCCTCGCGCCACCAACTCCTGGAGAAATACGGCCTGAAGTGCTGGGCCGTCTCCAACCACCTGGTCGGTCAGGCCGTCTGCGACGCCATCATCGACGAACGCCACCAGGCCATCCTGCCGAGCGAGGTGTGGGGCGACGGCGACCCGGAAGGGGTCCGGCGACGCGCGGCGGACCGCATGAAGGACACCGCGCGGGCCGCGGCCGCCTTCGGCGTCGACACCGTCATCGGCTTCACCGGTTCCGCCATCTGGCACCTGGTCGCCATGTTCCCGCCCGCCCCCGAGTCGATGATCGAGCGCGGCTACGAGGACTTCGCGACCCGCTGGAATCCCATCCTCGACGTCTTCGACGAGCAGGGTGTGCGGTTCGCGCACGAGGTCCACCCCAGCGAGATCGCCTACGACTACTGGACGACCGTCCGCACACTGGATGCAATCGACCGTCGACCGGCGTTCGGTCTCAACTTCGACCCCAGCCACTTCGTCTGGCAGGACCTCGACCCCGTCGGCTTCCTCTGGGACTTCCGCGACCGCATCTACCACGTGGACTGCAAGGAGGCCCGCAAGCGCCTCGACGGACGCAACGGCCGCCTCGGCTCCCACCTGCCCTGGGGCGACCCGCGCCGCGGCTGGGACTTCGTGTCCGCCGGACACGGCGACGTCCCCTGGGAGGACGTGTTCCGGATGCTGCGCTCCATCGACTACCAGGGTCCCGTCTCGGTCGAGTGGGAGGACGCCGGCATGGACCGGCTCCAGGGCGCCCCCGAGGCACTGAAGAGCCTCAAGGCATACGACTTCGAGCCGCCGTCGGCCTCCTTCGACGCGGCGTTCGGCAACTGACCGCCCGTCGGCACGCCGGGATGACGCGCACCCCGGCGTACGCACCCGCCCGTACGCCCGGCCCCTGTCCCGCGCACCGAGGGGCGCCAGCACGCCCTGCCCGGTCCTCAAGGGGAGCACCGGGTCCGGGGCCCTGCTCGACATGGCCGACTTCACCTGCACGACCGGCTGACAGGAGGAACCTGCGATGCGCTCAACGAGCCGACTGACCACGGCAGTTGTCGGAGCCGCCGTGCTTCTGGGCTGCGTCTCCGGCCCCGCCGCCTCACAGGGCGGGCGGGACGGGGAACGCATTCTGGTCTTCTCCAAGACGGCCGGCTTCCGGCACGACTCCATCCCCGACGGCGTCACCGCCCTGAAGGAACTCGGCGATACGAACGGCTTCACGGTCGACGCCACGGAGGACGCCGGCGCCTTCACCTCCCGCCACCTCCGGCGCTACGACGCGGTCGTCTTCCTGTCGACGACCGGCGACGTCCTGGACGCCGCCCAGCAGAAGGCCTTCGAGGGCTACATCCGCAAGGGCGGCGGCTACGTCGGCATCCACGCCGCCGCCGACACCGAGTACGACTGGGCGTTCTACGGCGGCCTCGCCGGCGCCTACTTCCAGTCGCACCCGGCGATCCAGCCCGCGACGGTCGTCGTCGAGGACCGCGCCCACCCCGCCACCTCGGCACTGGGGCCGACCTGGACCCGGACCGACGAGTGGTACAACTACCGCTCCAACCCCCGGGAACGGGCCCATGTCCTCGCCTCGCTCGACGAGTCGTCGTACACCGGCGGCACGATGAACGGGGACCATCCGATCGCCTGGTGCCAGAACTACCAGGGCGGCCGGGCCTTCTACACGGGCGGCGGCCACACGAAGGAGTCGTACGCGGACCCCGCCTTCCGACAGCATCTGGTCGGCGGCATCCTGTATGCGATCGGTGAGGCGCAGGCCGACTGCCGACCGGAGAACGGATACCGTCCGCTGTTCGACGGCACCGCGGAGTCACTGGGCGGCTGGCGGCAGGCCGGTCCGGGCTCCTTCACCCTGGACGACGACGGCACCATCACCTCGTCCGGCGGCATGGGGATGCTCTGGTACGCCGCGTCGGACTTCCGCGCGTACTCGCTGAAGCTCGACTGGAGGACGGCCGGCGACGACAACTCCGGTGTGTTCGCGGGATTCCCGCCCTCGGACGACCCCTGGTCGGCCGTGAACAACGGCTATGAGATCCAGATCGACGCCACGGACGTGCCCGAGAAGACGACCGGGTCCGTCTACGGCTTCCGCTCCGCCGACCTGAAGAAGCGCGACCGCGCGCTGAACCCGCCGGGGGAGTGGAACACGTACGAGATCCGCGTGGAGGGCGAACGCCTCCGCGTCTGGCTCAACGGCGTGAAGATCAACGATTTCACCAACACCGACCCGGCCCGGAGCCTCACCGACGGTCACTTCGGCATCCAGAACCACGGAGCCGACGACCAGGTGTCCTTCCGGAACATCCGCGTCAAGGAACTGCCCGTCAAGGGCAGCTGAGCGGCGACGGGCGGGGGACGCCGGACCTCCGCCCGCCGTCTCTTCCACTGCCTCGCCGGGGGATTCCCCACCAGGGGTTCACCCGCGACGCGTTCGACAAGGAGGCTGCCCATGCCCGCGTCCGTTTCCTCGCCACACGTCGGTGTCTGGCTGATCGGGGCGCGCGGCTCCGTCGCCACGACCGCCGTCACCGGCTGCGCCGCCGTCACCGCGGGCCTGCGACCGCCGACCGGCCTGGTCACCGAGACCCCGGCCTTCGCCGACAGCGGCCTGCCCGCCCTGTCCTCCCTCGTCTTCGGCGGCCACGACACGGATGACTGCCCGCTGCCCACACGCGCGGATGGGCTGACCGTGGCGAGACCCGGCGACGGGCCGGAAGAGGGCGCCGTCCGCACAGAGCGAGGGGAGGAGCGGTGAGGCAGGGGAGGGGAGCGGGTGCGCCCAGGCCGGCTGGCTCACTTCGCGAGTCCGGTGAGCGTCCCACGAACCCGGCAGCCGCCGCCCCCGCCCGATCCCGCAACGGCACGCCCCTGCGTTTCGGCTACGGGACCAACGGCCTCACCGACCTCCGGCTCGACGACGCCCTGGGCCTGCTCGCCGACCTCGGCTACGACGGCTTGGGCCTGACCCTCGACCACATGCATCTCGACCCGCTCGCCCCGGACCTGGCCGCCCGCACCGGTCGCGTCGCCCGGCGGCTGGACGCGCTGGGCCTGGGCGTCACCGTGGAGACGGGCGCCCGGTATGTCCTCGACCCGCGCCGCAAACACGGGCCCTCCCTCCTCGACCCGGACCCCGACGACCGGGCCCGCCGCGTCGACCTCCTGATCCGTGCCGTCCGGGTCGCCGCCGACCTCGGCGCACACGCCCTGCACTGCTTCAGCGGGATCACCCCGACGAGCACCGACCAGGACACGGCCTGGAAACGCCTCGCCGAAACCCTCACCCCGGTCCTCGACGCCGCCGCCACCGCAGGCGTGCCCCTCGCCGTCGAGCCCGAACCCGGCCACCTCCTCGCCACCCTCGCCGACTTCCACCGCCTGCGCCGGGAACTCGGCGACCCCGAACCCCTCGGCCTCACCCTCGACATCGGCCACTGCCAGTGCCTCGAACCGCTCCCGCCCGCGGCCTGCGTACGCGCCGCCGCCCCCTGGCTGCGGCACGTCCAGATCGAGGACATGCGCCGCGGCGTCCACGAACACCTTCCCCTCGGCGACGGAGAGATCGACTTCCCTGACGTCCTCACCGCCCTGGCCGACACCGGCTACCGGGGACTCACCGTCGTCGAACTGCCCCGCCACTCCCACGTGGGCCCCCACTTCGCCGAACAGTCCCTCCCCTTCCTCCGCCGAGCGGCGGCCACCCACGCACCTCCCGGCGATCCCTCCGCCACCCCTGAAGGGAGCACCACATGACCCGCGCCGCCCACTCCACCCCGGACACCCCCACGGTGGACCCCGACGCCCTCGCCCACACCCCGCCGACCACCCTGCACGCCCACCTCGACACCCGCCTCGCCGGAGCCGCCCGCGCCTGGCTCGACCAGGCCCTCGACGAGGCCGCCGCCCATCCCGGCGTCCACGGTCCCATCTCCGTATGGGAACTGCGCCTGGCCGAGGCCGGCCGCCGCTGCGGGCCCGAGCACGCCGACGCCGCCCGCGTCCTCATCCTGCACGCGGCCCACGCCGACATCGACGCCCTCACCCGCGTCTACCGGCAGGGCACCGCCGACGAACGCCGCGCCGTCCTGCACGCCCTGCCCCACCTCGTGCCCGGCCCGGACGCGCTCCCGCTCGTCGAGGACGCCCTGCGCACCAACGACACCCGGCTCCTCACCGCCGCTGTCGGCCCCTACGCGGCCCGCCACCTGGACCCCCACCAGTGGCGGCACGCCGTCCTGAAGTGCCTGTTCACCGGCGTGCCCGTCGACGCGGTGGCCGGCCTGGACCGCCGGGCCGCCGCCGACGCGGAACTCGCCCGCATGCTCGGCGACTACGCCGCCGAACGCACCGCGGCGGGGCGTGAAGTGCCCGAAGACCTCCATCGCGCGCTGGCCCTGACCCAGGCGACGCCGACCGAGTCCAAGGAGCAGTCCTGATGCGCCTGTTCGACCCCCACATCCACATGACGTCCCGCACCACCGACGACTACGAGGCCATGCACGCGGCCGGTGTCCGCGCCGTCGTCGAACCCTCCTTCTGGCTCGGCCAGCCCCGCACCTCGCCCTCCTCCTTCCTCGACTACTTCGACTCCCTCCTCGGCTGGGAGCCCTTCCGCGCCGCCCAGTACGGCATCGCCCACCACTGCACCCTCGCCCTCAACCCCAAGGAGGCCAACGACCCGCGCTGTGTGCCCGTCCTCGACGAACTGCCCCGGTATCTCGTCAAGGACCAGGTCGTTGCCGTCGGCGAGATCGGCTATGACTCCATGACCCCCGCCGAGGACACCGCCCTCGCCGCCCAGCTCCAGCTCGCCGCCGACCATGAACTGCCCGCCCTCGTGCACACCCCGCACCGCGACAAGCTGGCCGGCCTGCGCCGCACCCTCGACGTCGTCCGGGAGTCCGCGCTGCCCCCGGACCACGTCCTGGTCGACCACCTCAACGAGACCACCGTCAAGGAGGCCAAGGCCGGCGGCTGCTGGCTGGGCTTCTCCGTCTATCCCGACACCAAGATGGACGAGGAGCGGATGGTCGCGATCCTGAAGGAGTACGGCCCGGAGAAGGTGCTCGTGAACTCCGCAGCGGACTGGGGCAGGAGCGATCCCCTCAAGACCCGCAGGGTCGCCGACGCCATGCTGGCGAACGGCTTCACCGAGGACGACGTCGACCTGGTGCTGTGGCGCAACCCCGTCGCCTTCTACGGGCTCAGCGGCCGCCTCGCCCTCGACGCCACCGCGACCGCGGCCACCCACGAGGGCAACTCCATCCTGCGCGGGGGCGAGTAGGGCATGCGCTTCCGCCACCCCGACGGCTCCACCGTCCACCTCGCCTACTGCACCAACGTCCACCCCGCGGAGACCCTCGGCGGCGTAGTCGCCCAGCTCCGCGACCACTGCGAGCCCGTCCGCCGCCGCCTCGGCCGCGACCGCCTCGGCATCGGCCTGTGGCTGGCCGCCGACGCCGCCCGCGCCCTGGACTCCGACCCGTCCGCACTGCGCGCCCTGCGCGCCGAACTCGACCGGCGCGGCCTGGAAGTGGTCACCCTCAACGGCTTCCCCTACGAAGGGTTCGGCGCCGAGGAGGTCAAGTACCGCGTCTACCGGCCGGACTGGGCCGACCCCGAACGCCTGGAGCACACCACCGCCCTGGCCCGGGTCCTGGCCGGACTCCTCCCCGACGACGTCACCGACGGCAGCATCTCGACACTGCCGCTGGCGTGGCGCACCGCCGCCCACGGCACCGGACGCCACGAGAAGGCCTTGCGTACGCTCGCCGAACGCCTCGACGCCCTGGAGGAGCTGACCGGACGGTCCATCCGCATCGGCCTCGAACCGGAACCCGGCTGCGTCGTCGAGACCACCCACGACGCCCTCGCCCCCCTGTCCGCGATCGCCCACCACCGGATCGGCATCTGCGTCGACACCTGCCACCTCGCCACCTCCTTCGAAGATCCGCACACCGCCCTCGACGTCCTCACCGCGGCCGGTGTCCCCGTTGTCAAGTCCCAGCTCTCGGCGGCCCTGCACGCCGAGCACCCCCATCTGCCGGAGGTCCGCACGGCCCTCGCCGCCTTCGACGAACCCCGCTTCCTGCACCAGACCCGCACGTCCCCCACTCTCAACTCCGTTCGAGCGGGAGGGGCCCCCATCGCCGCCGGCCTGCGCGGCACCGACGACCTAGGCGAGGCACTCGGCGGCGACACCCTGCCCGACGCGAGCCCCTGGCGCGCCCACTTCCACGTCCCCCTGCACGCGGCCCCCGCCGCGCCCCTCACCTCCACTCTCCCCGTCCTCCGGGCCGCGCTGACCCGGCTGGTCGGCGGCCCGCACCCGCTCACCCGGCACCTGGAGGTCGAGACCTACACCTGGCAGGCCCTCCCGCCCGAACTGCGGCCCCGCGGCCGGACCCAGCTCGCCGACGGCATCGCCGCCGAACTCACCCTCGCCCGCGACCTGTTGACGGACCTCGGCCTGAAGGAACTCCCATGAGCACCCACAAAGCCGCCAGGGACCCGCAAGCCGCGACGGCCGCCGAAGCCGCCGGGGACCCGGATGCCGCCACGGACCCCCACCGGGCCGGTCCGCGTCCCACTCCGCTCCTCGTTCTCGACGTCGTCGGCCTCACCCCTCGTCTCCTCGACCACATGCCCCACCTCAAGACCCTCGCCCGGTCGGGCTCCCACGCTCCTCTCGAAACCGTCCTGCCGGCCGTCACCTGCGCCGCCCAGTCCACCTTCCTGACCGGCACCCACCCCGCCGAGCACGGCATCGTCGGCAACGGCTGGTACTTCCGCGACCTGGGCGACGTACTCCTGTGGCGCCAGCACAACGGCCTGGTCGCCGGGGACAAGCTGTGGGACGCCGCCCGCCGCGCCCATCCCGGCTACACCGTCGCCAACATCTGCTGGTGGTACGCCATGGGCGCCGACACCGACTTCACCGTCACCCCCCGTCCCGTCTACTACTCCGACGGCCGAAAGGAACCCGACTGCTACACCCGCCCTCCGGCACTGCACGACGAACTCACCGCGAAATTCGGCACCTTCCCCCTCTTCCACTTCTGGGGCCCCGGCGCCGACCTCGTCTCCAGCCGATGGATCATCGACGCGACCCGCCACATCATCAGCACCCGGCACCCCGATCTGACGCTGTGCTACCTCCCGCACCTGGACTACGACCTCCAGCGCTTCGGCCCCGACGACCCCCGCTCCCTGAAGGCGGCCGCCGACCTGGACCGGGCCCTGGCCCCGCTGCTTGACGACGCCCGCGCGGAGGGCCGTACCGTCGTCGCGCTGTCCGAGTACGGCATCACCGGGGTGAGCCGGCCCGTCGACATCAACCGCGCCCTGCGCCGCGCAGGACTGCTCGAGGTGCACACCCAGGACGGCATGGAGTACCTGGACCCGATGGCCTCACGCGCCTTCGCGGTCGCCGACCACCAGATCGCCCATGTCTATGTGCGCCGCCCCGAAGACCTGGAGGCGACCCGGGACGCCCTCGCCGGACTGCCCGGCATCGAGCAACTCCTGGACGACGAGGGCAAGAAGGCCCACCACCTCGACCACCCGCGCTCCGGAGAGCTCGTCGCCGTCGCGGAGCCGGACGCCTGGTTCACGTACTACTACTGGCTCGACGACGCCCGCGCGCCCGACTTTGCGCAACTCGTCGAGATCCACCGCAAACCCGGCTACGACCCGGTCGAACTCTTCATGGATCCCCGCGACCCCTACGTCAAGGTCAAGGCGGCCACCGCACTGGCCCGCAAGAAACTCGGCCTGCGCTACCGCATGGCGGTCGTGCCGCTGGATCCCTCACCTGTCCGCGGCAGCCACGGCCGCCTCCCGGCGAGCGACGACGACGGTCCGCTTCTCATCTGCTCCACCTCCCGTGCTGTCGGCGACCGCGTCGCGGCCACCGATGTGAAAGCACTCCTGCTCCGACTGGCCGGTCTCGGCTGACCGGCCCACCCCACCGGCCCCGCACGACCGGCCTCTTCCGACTGATCACCAGTGAAGCACCCACCACTGACAACGCCTCCGACATCGAGGAGTTCAGGCATGAGCCGCATCTCCCAGCCCGACCCGGAACTCACCCACCGCCTCACCAGACGAGGCATGCTCGGTGTGGCCGCGGGCGCCACCGCCGCCGCTCTCGTGGGCGCCGCCGCGACCCCCGCAGGCGCCGCCACCGAGGCCGCCTCCGGCAGCGCGGGCCGCGGCCGTCCCGTCCTGCCGCCCGGCCGGCTCGGCATCCAGCTCTACAGCCTGCGCGACAAGGTCTCCACCCTCGGCTTCGCGCCCGTCTTCGCCGAGCTCGCGAAGTACGGCTACGACGAGGTCGAGTTCGCCGGATACACCCAGGGCTCGGCCGGCCCGATCACCCTCGCCCAGCTCAAGCGGCTGGCCAGGAACCACGGCCTGAACCCGATCGGCAGCCACGTCGGCTACTACTCCGACGACCCGAACGCCTACACCTTCGCCCAGAACCTCACCAAGGTCCTCGACGACGCCCAGGCCCTCGGCCTCAAGCACATCGGCACCGCCTCGGGACCGTTCCGCTACGGCTCCACCGTCGACGCCTGGAAGCGCGCGGCCGAGGAGTTCAACACCTACGGCGCGGCCGCCAGGGCACGCGGCATGAAGTTCTACCAGCACAACCACTCCGAGGAGTTCTCCTTCGCCACCGACAACCCCAAGGTCCGGCTCTACGACGTCCTGCTCGCCGAGACCGACCCCGACCTGGTGTTCCTGGAGATGGACATCTTCTGGGCGTACTCGGGCCAGTTCCGCTTCTCCAAGCGCCCCGACGGCACGGCGGCACCGTTCGAGCCGCTGGACTACGTCCTCAAGCAACCCCACCGCTATCCGCTGTTCCACGTCAAGGACGGTGTGAGCGACCCCGCGAACACCTATGGCTACCGCATGACCGACGTCGGCGACGGCGACATCGACTACCAGCGGTTCATCTCCGCCGTGACCAGGCTGCGCGGTGAGCGGTTCGCCCACCACTGGCAGGCCGAGCACGACCAGCCGACCGACTCCTTCACGTTCGCGCGGCGCTCCAGCGAACACCTGCACTCGCTGCGCGAGAAGTGCTGACCGGCCCCGCACACATGAGGAGGCCCTCCCGGAATCCCGGGAGGGCCTCCTCACGCGCGCGTGCCGTCAGCCGGCGGTTTGTGGCACCGCCGTCCGCCCGGGCTGCCGCAGCAGCAGGGCGATCACCGCCGCCACCATGGAGACGGCGCCGGCCAGGGCGTACGCCCCGTCATACCCCCAGGCGGCGACCACCATGGAGCCGAGTCCGCCGCCGAACAGACCGCTGATCAGCTTGCCGCTGTACACCAGCCCGTAGTTGGAGGCGTTGTAGTTCTCCCCGAAGTAGTCCGGGGTGAGAGCCGCGAACAGCGGATAGAACGCGCCGCCGCCGAAGCCGGAGAGGAAGGCGAAGAACAGGAACAGCGTCTCGCTCTTCACGTCGCCCGCCCAGATCACGCCGAACTGGGCCAGGCCCAGCACGACGATGACGAACACCAGGGTGGACTTTCTGCCCCACTTGTCGGACAGCCAGCCCACGACACCCCGGCCGATGCCGTTGATGACGGCCATGACACCCATCGAGGAGGCCGCCACCAGCGGGCCGAAGCCCACCTCCTTGGCGTAGTCGACCTGGAAGGAGATCCCGAAGATCGACACCCCCGCGGTCAGCACGATGGAGAGCCACATCAGGGGGAGCATGCCGGTCCTGATGGCCTCCTTGGGTGTGTACTGCTTCACCGCCGGAGGGTTCTTGGCGAGGCTCGTCGCGTTCTTCCCGTCGCCGGAGAACTCCAGCGGATCGATGTCCGCGGGCCACCAGTTCTTCGGCGGATCCTTGAAGAAGAACGCGGATCCGAAGACCACGATCATGATGTAGCAGCCGATCAGGTCCAGGACCCGGTGGTAGTTCGCGGTGTCGAAGCCGTAGTTGAAGATGAAGATGAACGGCAGTGACCCGTACGCGAATCCCCCGTTGACGAACCCCGTTCTGGCGCCCCGGCGTTCCGGGAACCACTTGCCGACCATGTTGATGCAGGTCGCGTACACGAGCCCGGCGCCGATCCCCCCGACGACACCGAAGCCCAGGATCGCCAGCCATACGTTGCTCAGGTGCGACAGGGCGAGGAACCCGACGAGGCACAGACCTGAGCCGATGTACATGGCCTTACGGGCCGTCAGGACGCCCTTCTCCCGCAGCCAGCCCGCCGGGAAGGCGACACCGGCCTGGAAGAAGACCCAGACGCTGAGGATCCAGAAGGTGTTGCTCTGCGTCCAGCCATGGGCGTGGGACAGGGTGTCCTCCGCCGAGCCGTACGCGTATTCGAAGACGCTGATGGCCATCATGGCGATCCACGGCAGATACACCATGAGCTTGCGCGAGTGACCGAGGATGTCCCGGTCGGTCTCGCCCACGCGATAGACGCGGCCGCGCGTGTCGGTCACTTCTCGGTAGGGACGGTGTGCGGCGTCGGGGTGGGTCGACGAGCTGTTCGTTGCGATGGGATCTGCCGTCATTGCAGCGCAATTCCTTTGTGTCAGGCCTTTGGGGTCAGGCCATTTCCTCGCCGAGCGGCTGGGGGTTGGGAGAGGTGTTCTTCTTCTTGGGCCGGCCCGGCGGTGTCAGGAACAGTGCGATGAACGCGGCGAACAGAGAGATCGAGCCGGCCAGCGTGAATGCGCCGCTGTGTCCCCAGTGGTCCACGACGACCTTGCCCATTCCGGCTCCAAGCAGTCCGGACACCAGCTTGGAGCTGTAGACCAGCCCGTAGTTGGAGGCATTGTTGTTCTCGCCGAAGTAGTCCGCCGTCATCGCCGCGAACATGGGGAAGATGGCGCCACCGCCGAACCCGGAGATGCTGGAGAAGAGCAGGAACAACGGGAGGTTCTTCATGTCGGCGGACCACAGGATGCCGTACTGCGAAAGACCGAGGACGATGCAGACGAAGATCAGGCACCGCTTTCGCCCGTAACGGTCCGACAGCCAGCCGATCACACCGCGCCCGGTGCCGTTGACGATGGCCTTCATCGACATGGCCGTCGCGACGATTCCGCCCGCGAAGCCGGCCTCCTCGCCTATGTCGACCTGGAAGGCGATACCGAAGATGTTCACGCCCGAGGTGCACAGCAGGCAGAACCACATCAGCGCGACCCGCCCGGTACGCCAGGCCTCGCCCGGGGTGTACTGCCGCACGGCAGGCGGGTTCATGGCCATGGCACGCCGGGCACGGGGGTCGGTCGGCGGGCGCAGCGGGTCGACCTCGGCCGGCCACCAGTTCTTCGGCGGGTCCTTGAAGAAGGAGCCGGCCACAGCCACCGCCGTGGCCAGGAAGACACCGACCGCGACGAGCACCCAGCGGAAGTTCGTCAGATCCATGTAGCTGGTGAAGAGGAAGACGAACGGCACGGAACCGTAGGCGAATCCTCCGTTGACGAACCCGGTCTTGCCTCCCTTTCGCTCCGGATACCATTTGCCGACCATGTTCACACAGGTCGCGTAGACCATTCCGGCGCCCATACCGCTGAACATGCCGAACCCGACGTACGCGACGACCACATGCGGCGCGAACGCGAGAGACAGATATCCGAGCAGGGTGCCGATCGCGCCGAGGATCATCGCCCAACGCGCGGGTAGCTTGCCGCTTTCCCTGAGCTTTCCGGCCGGGAAGGCGACGGCGGCCTGGAAGAACACCCAGACGCCGAGCATCCAGAAGATGTGTCCGTCGTTCCAGCCGTGTGCGATGTGCAGCGTGTCCTCGGCAGACGCGAACGCGTACTCCGCCGAGCTGATGCCCATCATGCCGACCCACGGCAGGATGACCATCCACTTGCGTTTACGGCCCATGATGTCGATGTCGGTCTCACCGACGCGGTACACGCGGCCGTTGTGGTCCGTCACCTCCCGATACGGGACGGACGTCGAGTAGTCGATCGTTGTCATCTGCTCAAGCACTCCTTGCGTCGAAAGATCTGGCCAGCGCCCCCTGTCCAAATGCCTTTCGTGCGCGCACGGGTCCCGGGGCCGGGCGACGCGCACCGTCGGTCGGCCCCTTGTTCGGTCATGTCACGTCAGATCACCCCGCTCGACTTGAGCAGGCGCAATTCCTCGTCGCCGATGCCGAGTTCGCCGATGAGGATTTCTTCGGTGTGCTGGCCCAGGAGGGGGGAGGGGGTGATGTGGGTGGGGGAGTCGGAGAGTTTGAGGGGGTTGCCGACGGTGGTGAAGGTGCCGCGTTCGGGGTGGTCGACCTGGACGACGATCTCGTTGGCGGCCAGGGAGGGGTCCTCGATGATTTCTTTGGTGGACAGGATCGGTCCGCAGGGGATGTTGTGTGCGTTCAGCTGGTGCAGGACCTGCCATTTGGGCAGGGTGGTGGTCCATTCCTCGATCAGCTGGAACATTTTGGCGAGTTTGGGCAGCCGGGCCTCGGGGGTGGCCCATTCCGGGTCGGTGGCCAGTTCGGGGCGGCCGATCAGGTGGGCCAGGGGTGGCCAGCCGACGGGCTGGACGATGACGTAGACGTAGTCGTTGGGGCCGCCGGGCGCGCATCTGACGGCCCAGCCGGGCTGCCCGCCCCCCGAGGCGTTGCCGGAGCGCGGGACCTCGTCGGAGAAGTCGTCGCCGGGGTATTCGGGGAGCGGGCCGTGGGTGAGGCGTTGCTGGTCGCGGAGTTTGACCCGGCACAGGTTCAGCACGGCGTGCTGCATGGCCACATTCACCCGTTGTCCGCGTCCGGTGTGCTCGCGCTGGAACAGGGCCGCCAGGATGGCGGCCACCGCGTGGATGCCGGTGCCCGAATCGCCGATCTGCGCGCCGGTGGCCATCGGCGGCCCGTCCGCGAACCCGGTGGTGGCCATCGACCCGCCCATCGCCTGGGCCACCACCTCGTAGGCTTTGAAGCCGGTGTAGGGGCCTTCGCCGAAGCCCTTGATGGAGGCGTACACGATCCGCGGGTTGATCTCCCTGATCCGTTCCCAGGTGAACCCCATCCGCTCCACCGCACCGGGCCCGAAGTTCTCCACCATCACATCCGAACGCCGGATCAGCTCGGTCAGCAGTTCCCTGCCCCGCTCGGACTTGGTGTTCAGCGTGACACTGCGCTTGTTGCAGTTGAGCATCGTGAAATACAGCGAGTCCACACCCGGCACATCCCGCAACTGCCGCCGGGTGATGTCCCCGCCCGGCGCCTCCACCTTCACCACGTCCGCACCCAGCCACGCCAGCAACTGCGTCGCCGACGGACCCGACTGCACATGCGTCATATCCAGCACCCGCACACCCTCAAGAGCCCTCGTCGTCACAGGTCACCTCGCTTGTCCGTTGCCTTGAGCGTGATGGCGGCGCTGATCCTGAGCCGTGTTCGGTAGATTGCATACAGTCGACGAATACTGTATGAAGATTGTTATCCCGCATCCCGTGGGTGATGTCCAGGGGTCGTGCACCACTTTTCAGACGCGACCCGATCGAGACGGGAGCCGAATCATGGACCTGTACGAGCACCAGGCCCGCGGGCTCTTCGAGGAACACGGCATCCTCGTGCCGAGGGCGGAGGTCACCGACTCGCCCAAGGAGGCGCGGGAGATCGCGCGCAGGCTGGGCGGCCCCGCCGTCGTCAAGGCGCAGGTCAAGACCGGGGGGCGGGGCAAGGCCGGCGGTGTGCGGCTCGCGGCCGACCCGGCCGCGGCGGAACTGGCGGCCCGCCGGATCCTCGGCATGGACATCAAGGGCCACACCGTCGGCAAGGTCATGCTGGCCCAACCGGTGGACATCGAGGCCGAGTTCTACGTCTCGTACGTCCTCGACCGCGCGGTGGGCCGCTTCCTCGCCATCGCCTCCGCCGAGGGCGGCATGGAGATCGAGGAGGTCGCCGCCGCTCGCCCGGAGGCGGTCGCCCGTATACACATCGACCCGGCCGAAGGGGTCACCTCCGCCAAGGCGGCAGAGATCGCCGAGGCCGCGGGCCTCCCGCCGCAGACCGCCGACGTCCTCGTACGGCTGTGGCAGGTACTGGTCCGCGAGGACGCCGTCCTCGTCGAGGTCAATCCGCTGGTCCGCACCCGGCAGGGACAGCTCCTCGCCCTCGACGGCAAGGTCACACTCGACGACAACGCCCGCTTCCGGCAAGCCCGTTGGGGCGTCGAGGAGGCGGAGTACGGGGACGCGCTGGAGGCGGCCGCGGCTGCCAAGGGCCTCAACTACGTCAAGCTCGACGGCGAGGTCGGCATCATCGGCAACGGCGCGGGTCTGGTCATGTCGACCCTCGACGTGGTCGCCGGCTGCGGCGCCCGGCCGGCCAACTTCCTCGACATCGGAGGCGGGGCGTCCGCCCAGGTGATGGCCGACGGGCTGTCCGTCATCCTCTCGGACCCGGCGGTCAAGTCGGTGTTCGTCAACGTCTTCGGCGGGATCACCGCGTGCGACGCGGTCGCCGACGGGATCGTACGGGCCCTGGACACCGTCCAGTTGACCAAACCGCTCGTCGTACGCCTCGACGGCAACAACGCCGCCCGCGGGCGCGCCGTCCTCGACGCGCACGCCCATCCGCTGGTCCAGCAGGCCACCACCATGGACGGCGCCGCCCGCCGGGCCGCCCGACTCGCCGACACAGCCTGAGGAGGCGGCACATGGCGATCTACCTCACCAAGGAGAGCAAGGTCCTCGTCCAGGGCATGACCGGCGGCGAGGGCATGAAGCACACCCGCCGCATGCTCGCGGCCGGCACGAACGTCGTCGGCGGCGTCAACCCGCGCAAGGCCGGCCGGACCGTCGACTTCGACGATCGTGCCGTACCTGTTTTCGGGTCGGTTGCCGACGGTATACAGTCGACCGGAGCCGATGTCACCGTCGTTTTCGTACCGCCCGTCTTCGCCAAGGCGGCCGTCATCGAAGCAGCCGACGCCGGCATCGGGCTCGCCGTCGTCATCACCGAGGGCATCCCCGTCCACGACTCCGTCGCCTTCACCGCGTACGCGAAGGAGAAGGGCACCCGGATCATCGGCCCCAACTGCCCGGGCCTGATCACCCCCGGACAGTCCAACGCGGGCATCATCCCGGCCGACATCGCCAAACCCGGGCGCATCGGCCTGGTCTCCAAGTCGGGCACGCTCACCTACCAACTCATGTACGAGCTGCGCGACATCGGCTTCACGACCTGTGTCGGCATCGGCGGCGACCCCGTCGTCGGCACCACCCACATCGACTGCCTGGCCGCGTTCCAGGACGACCCCGACACCGAACTCGTCGTGCTCATCGGGGAGATCGGCGGCGACGCCGAGGAACGCGCGGCCGCGTACATCGAGCAGCACGTCGGCAAACCCGTCGTCGGCTACATCGCCGGATTCACCGCGCCCGAGGGAAAGACCATGGGACACGCGGGCGCCATCGTGTCCGGTTCCTCGGGCACGGCGCAGGCCAAGAAGGAAGCGCTGGAAGCGGTCGGTGTCAAGGTCGGCGACACCCCGACCGAGACGGCCCGCCTCGTGCTCGACCTGCTGGCGGCCGACCGCGACGCGACCCGCAGGGTTTGATCGCGCGGCGCCACCGAGTTCCTCCCTGTACACGCGACCACTCGTCGCATGGACCTGCCCTCCGCGGTTCCGCAGCACCTTCCGTGGATGCCAGGCACCCCCGCCCCCGACTGTGCACCGAGAGCGGAGACACCGAATGACAACCACCCTCAACTCCACCCCCCTCGTGGTGAAGTCCGGTACCACCTGGGACGACGCCTGGCGGCGCTGTCTCGCGGCCGCCCCCGAGGCGTTCCGTGACGACCGGGCCCTCAACCTCTGGAACGCCGCCTGGCGGGCCGACGGCCGGGCCCTGCCCGCCACCAGCCCCGTCGACGGCAGCCCGATCGCCGGCCCGCCGCGGCTGGACCGTGAAGCCGCCCACCAGGCCGTCCGCGCCTCCCTCGACCAGCACCGCGCCTGGCGGCACATCCCGCTCCAAGAGCGCCGAGCCCGTGTCGCGGCCACCCTCGACGCCCTCACCCAGCACCGCGAACTCCTCGCCCTGCTGCTCGTCTGGGAGATCGGCAAACCGTGGCGGCTCGCCCAGGCGGACGTCGACCGGGCCATCGACGGGGTGCGCTGGTACGTCGACGGCATCGAGCCGATGGTCGCCGGGCGGGCTCCGCTGGACGGCCCGGTCTCCAACATCGCCAGCTGGAACTATCCGATGAGCGTGCTCGTCCACGCCATGCTGGTGCAGGCCCTGGCGGGCAACGCGGTCATCGCCAAGACCCCGACCGACGGCGGTGTCGCCTGTCTGACCCTGGCCTGCGCGCTCGCCGCCCGCGAGGGGATCCCCGTCACCCTGGTCAGCGGCAGCGGGAGCGAGCTGTCCGAGGCGCTGGTGCGGGCGCCCGAGATCGGCTGCGTCTCCTTCGTCGGCGGCCGCGACACCGGCGCCGCCGTGGCCACCGCCGTCGCCGACCTCGGCAAGCGTCATGTCCTCGAACAGGAGGGGCTCAACACCTGGGGCATCTGGAACCACTCGGACTGGGACGCCCTCACCGCCGTCATCCCCAAGCTCTTCGACTACGGCAAGCAGCGCTGCACGGCGTACCCGCGTTTCGTCGTCCAGCGGGAGCTGTTCGACGACTTCCTGGCCGCCTACCTCCCCGCGGTGCGCACCCTCAAGGTCGGCCACCCGCTCGCCGTCGCCCGGGCCGACGACCCCTACCCGGCACTGGACTTCGGCCCGGTGATCAACGCGGCCAAGGCGAAGGATCTGCACGACCAGGTCGCCGAGGCCATCGCCCGCGGCGCCGTCCCCCTGCACCGGGCCAGTGAGAGCGACGCCCGCTTCCTGCCAGGCCAGGACACCTCGGCGTACGTCCAGCCCGTCACGCTCCTCAACCCGCCGCCGTCCTCACCGCTGCACCACGCGGAACCGTTCGGTCCGGTCGACACCATCGTCCTGGTCGACACCGAGGCGGAGCTGCTGGCCGCGATGAACGCCTCCAACGGCGCACTGGTGGCGACGCTGTCCACGGACGACCGGTCCACCTTCGACCGGCTCGCCCCGCAGATCCGGGCGTTCAAGGTCGGCCACGGCACGCCGCGCTCGCGGGGCGACCGCGATGAACTGTTCGGCGGGTTCGGCGCGTCCTGGCGCGGCGCGTTCGTCGGCGGCGAGCTGCTGGTGCGCGCCGTGACCCAGGGCCCGGCGGGGGAGCGGCTGCCCGGGAACTTCCCCGAGTACCAGCTCATGCCGTGACCGGCGGCCGAGGGCGGCGCCCGTGCGAGGGCGCCGTCCTCGGGACAGCGTGTGCAGACGTCGACGTACGAATGAGGTGGCGATCATGACGAGGGCTCTTGAGGGTGTGCGGGTGCTGGATATGACGCATGTGCAGTCGGGTCCGTCGGCGACGCAGTTGCTGGCGTGGCTGGGTGCGGACGTGGTGAAGGTGGAGGCGCCGGGCGGGGACATCACCCGGCGGCAGTTGCGGGATGTGCCGGGTGTGGACTCGCTGTATTTCACGATGCTCAACTGCAACAAGCGCAGTGTCACGCTGAACACCAAGTCCGAGCGGGGCAGGGAACTGCTGACCGAGCTGATCCGGCGTTCGGATGTGATGGTGGAGAACTTCGGGCCCGGTGCGGTGGAGCGGATGGGGTTCACCTGGGAACGGATCAGGGAGATCAACCCGCGGATCGTGTACGCCTCCATCAAGGGCTTCGGCGAAGGCCCCTACACCGGCTTCAAAGCCTACGAGGTGGTGGCCCAGGCGATGGGCGGGTCGATGGCCACCACCGGGTTCGCGGACGGGCCGCCGATGGCCACCGGCGCGCAGATCGGCGATTCGGGCACCGGCATCCACGCGGTGGCCGCCATCCTGGCGGCCCTGTTCCAGCGCGAGCACACCGGACGCGGACAACGGGTGAATGTGGCCATGCAGCACGCCGTGCTGAACCTGTGCCGGGTCAAACTCCGCGACCAGCAACGCCTCACCCACGGCCCGCTCCCCGAATACCCCGGCGACGACTTCTCCGACGAGGTCCCGCGCTCCGGCAACGCCTCGGGGGGCGGGCAGCCCGGCTGGGCCGTCAGATGCGCGCCCGGCGGCCCCAACGACTACGTCTACGTCATCGTCCAGCCCGTCGGCTGGCCACCCCTGGCCCACCTGATCGGCCGCCCCGAACTGGCCACCGACCCGGAATGGGCCACCCCCGAGGCCCGGCTGCCCAAACTCGCCAAAATGTTCCAGCTGATCGAGGAATGGACCACCACCCTGCCCAAATGGCAGGTCCTGCACCAGCTGAACGCACACAACATCCCCTGCGGACCGATCCTGTCCACCAAAGAAATCATCGAGGACCCCTCCCTGGCCGCCAACGAGATCGTCGTCCAGGTCGACCACCCCGAACGCGGCACCTTCACCACCGTCGGCAACCCCCTCAAACTCTCCGACTCCCCCACCCACATCACCCCCTCCCCCCTCCTGGGCCAGCACACCGAAGAAATCCTCATCGGCGAACTCGGCATCGAAGAAGCGGAGTTGCCGCTCCTCAAGGCACAGGGCGTGATCTGACCGACGGCGGTCCACGCCGCTTCCACTCCGTCCCGGGCGAGCCGCGACCGCTCCCCGGGACGGTTTCCGTGAGTACCCGAACCGGAGTGAGGTAGCCCAGCATGTCGACCCACGCATCCCGTATCGCCCCGCCCGTCGGCGACTCCGTCATCGACCGGCTCGTGGAGTCCAACCGCGCCTACGCCGCAGGGTTCGTGGACCCGGGCATGGGTGCCCGTCCGGTCCTGCGCGTGGCCGTCGTGGCCTGCATGGACGCCCGTATCGATCTGCACGCCGCGCTCGGCCTGCAACTCGGCGACTGCCACACCGTCCGCAACGCCGGCGGTGTGGTCACCGACGACACCATCCGCTCTCTGACGATCAGTCAGCGGGCCCTGGGAACCCGCAGTGTCGTCCTCATCCACCACACCGGCTGCGGTCTGCAGACGCTGACCGAGGAGTTCCGGCACGAGCTGGAGATGGAGGTGGGGCAGCGGCCGGCGTGGGCGGTGGAGGCCTTCCGGGACGTCGACCAGGACGTACGGCAGTCCATACGGCGGGTGCGCACCTCCCCGTTCCTGCCGCACACCGATGATGTGCGCGGTTTCGTCTTCGACGTGACGTCGGGACTGCTGCGGGAGATAGACGCGGGCGCCTGAACCGGTCCAGGGGCTGTGGGAGTATCCCGGCATGCGCCTGACAGCTGACGGGGCCACGCCGATCCCGCGGTCGGTGTGGGTGGAGGTTCTCGAGACCGACGACGGCTACGCCTTCGAACTGGTGCGCCCGCTCTTCGTGACCGCCGGTGATCGCATCGGGTTCGAGGGCGGTGCCCTCGTCGTCGCACGGCCCTGCGGAGCGCGGCTGACGGCGGAAGGCAGCTGGTCCACTCGGTGCGGACCGGGAGCCGGAAGCCGTCGGTAGGCGCTCGGCGGGAGTGCCGTGCTGGTCCGCCCACCCGGCCCTCCCGGCTCGCCCCTGTCTTCGAAGCCGGGCCGGCCTTGACCCTCGCCCCGTCGTCACGCGCCCCGGCCGGCCACCGCGGCGATCTGCTCACAGTAGAAGTCGGTGGTGTTCGCGGTGTGCCGGCGCATGAGCTCCTCGGCGCCGTCGGGGTCGCCGTCGGCGATGGCCTCGATGATCAGGGCGTGCTCGCTCCAGGCGTCCGTGCCGCGGGGCTTGGCGATGGGCATGTAGTACCAGCGCACACGCCGGTCCACCTGGGGGATGAGCTCGGCGAGGACCGCGTTGCGCGAGAGGTGGGTGATGTGGGCGTGGAGGGCGGCGTTCGCCTCCACGATGGCCCGGGCGTCACCGGCCGCGAGCGCGGTGAGGCCGGTCCGCTGCAGTTCCCGCAGCCGGGCGACGTCGGCGGGCGTGGCGTGCTGGGCGGCCCCGCGCGCGGAGTGGGTCTCCAGGACGGCCCGGACGCTGAGGAGTTGGGCGCACTCCTCGGCGGTGGGGCAGTGGACGAAGGCGCCCTGCGAGGGGCGCAGGTCGACCCAGCCGGCGGTGTGGAGCCGTTGGAGAGCTTCACGGATGGGCTGACGGCTGACGCCGAGGTGCTCGGCGAGGTCGGCCTCGACGAGGTGCTGGCCGGGCTTGAGCGAGCCGTTGATGATCAGCTCGGTCAGGGCGTCGTAGACCGCCTGGCGCAGCGGGGCGGGCCGGGCGATCGGGCCGCGGGCTGCCACGGTGGGTGTGTCGGGCATGGACCCTCTCCCTCGTTCGACGGCGGTCGGCAAGCATCGACTACGGGATACTGAGTTTAGTATGCAATAGCCATTCCCGTGTGGCCTGCGTCGCGGGCTCCCGGAAATTGCCTCGGCGCACCTCTGGTGTCGACCGGGCGAAGGATGCAAAATACTGTATGCAATCTTCGTCGCCGCCTGACAGCGGACCGGACACCGCTCCCGAGGGGGTCACTCCGTGTCGTACCGCACCACGCTCGCTGAAGTCCTCACCCGTGCCGTCGCGCCCTGCGCCGAACTGACCGGTGCGGAAGGCAGGTTCCCCCGTGGCGCCGTGACGGCCTTCGGGGCCACCGGGCTGCTGGGACTCACCGTCGCCACCGAGTTCGGCGGTGCCGGCCTCGGGCTGCCGGAAGCCGCCGAGGTGGTGGCGCGGACCGCGTGCGTCTGCCCCGCCACGGCGACCGTGCTCCAGGCCCACTACACGGCGGTCGCCGTCATCGAGTCGTACGGCAGTGCCTGGGTGCGCGGAGAAATCGCCGCCGGACGCCACCTCAGCAGCCTCGCCCTCGCCGAGGACGGCACGGGCGGGTACGGGGAGGAGGCCCAACTCCTCACGTCACGCTGCACCGCGGTCCGTTCCGGTGGCGTGGTCGCGCTGCGTGCGCGCAAACGCCAGGTGGTCGCGGCGGGGGAGGCCGACAGTTACCTCTGGTCCTCCCGCCCGCTCGGTGCGCGGGACGGCCTGAGTCTCTGGGGGGTTCCGGCGCACGCCCCGGACCTGTTCGTCCCGGCCCGGCCGGACGCCGTGGGGCGCTCCGGCAGCGCGACCTCCACCGTGCTCGCCGATCCGGTGCTGGTGCCCGCCGACGCGATGCTCGGCGAGGACGGCGGCGGGCTCGACATCGTGCTGCGCACGGTCCTGCCCTGGCTGCTGGAGCTGCGGGCCGCCGCCGGCGCGGAGGGGCCGCGTCTCGTGGCCGCCGACGTGGTGCGCCGGCCCGTCGAATCCCTCGCCCCGTCCTGAACTCCCGCCCGGGGAAAGCCCGTTCAGCGGCGGCCCGTGCGGTCAGGCCTGGTTCGAGCCGGACGCGATCTGCTTGCGGTAGAAGTCGCTCGTGCGCTCGGTGTGCTTGCGCATCACCTCGCCCGCGCGGTCCGCGTCGCCCTTGGCGATGGCCTTGATGAGCTGGGTGTGCTCGTTCCAGGCCTCCTTGCCGCGGGGCTTGGCGATGGGGGTGTAGTACCAGCGCACCTTCTGGCCCACCTGCGCGAGCAGTTCGGCCAGGACGTCGTTGGCGGCCATGGAGGTGACGAAGGCGTGCAGGGCGGTGTTGGCCGCGACGAGGCGGTCGACGTCACCCTCGGCGAGCGCGTCGACGCCTTCCTGCTGGAGCTCACCGAGACGTTCGATGTCCTCGGGCCGGGCGTTCTGTGCGGCGAGCTGGGCCGAGTAGGTCTCCAGTACCGAGCGGACGCCGAGGAGTTGGGCGGCCTCCTCCTCGGTGGGGGAGTGCACGAAAGCGCCCTGGGCGGGGCGCAGGTCGACCCAGCCGGCCGTCTGCAGTCGCTGCAGGGCCTCGCGGACCGGCTGGCGGCTGACGCCGAGGTGTTCGGCGAGCTCGGCCTCGACCAGGTGCTGGCCGGGCTTGAGGGAGCCGTTGATGATCAGCTCGGTCAGGGCGTCGTACACGGCCTGGCGCAGTGGTGCCGGGCGGGTGACGCGCCGGGACGCTGCGGCCGTGAGTGCCTCGCGCATGGTTGTCCCGTTCTGCCGCCGGGCCGACGGCTTTGCCAAGTGGTGGCCGCCGAGTGGGTTGCCGACGGCGGCTTCAGCATACAGGTTTTGGTATGCAACATGGTGTCTGCTGTTGACTGTCAGGCCGGGCTCGACTGAGGCTCCGGGCCTCGTGGGCCTCGTGGGCCTCTTGGGCCTCGCGGACGGGATTCGGTGCTGGGCATCTTTACGACTGTCGTCTGTATACAGAAGCCTGTATGGGGTATTGTCTCAGTCTCCTGCAACCCTCGCCGGGGACCCGTGTGATGGAAGGCGAAGCGATCATGACGACCAGCGGGAGCGATGTGACGGTCGAGAGCGTGGTCCGGAGGGTGGTGGCCGATCACCGGGGTCAGCGCGGCGCGCTGCTGCCCGTACTGCACGCCGTACAGGCAGAGTTGGGCCATGTGCCGCAGGAAGCGGTTCCGGTGCTCGCAGACGAGCTCAACCTCTCCAGGGCGGACGTCCACGGAGTGGTGACCTTCTACCACGACTTCCGCCGTGAGCCCGCGGGCCGCACCACGGTCCGCATCTGCCGCGCCGAAGCCTGCCAGGCGCTGGGCGCCGACCGCCTGGTGAGCTACACACGCGAGGCCGGACTCACCCTGGGCGAGACGACGCCCGACGGCTCCGTGACCGTCGAGCAGGTCTTCTGCCTGGGCAACTGCGCGCTGGGGCCGTCGGTGGAGGCGAACGGACGGCTGTACGGACGAGTGGGCCCGGCCCGGCTGGGCTCGATCCTCAACGGGACGGTCTGATCATGAACAACTCCTCCCCGGCCGCCGCCTCGGTCGGCGTTCCGGCCGGCAGCCCGGCGGACATCCCGGCCGGCGCCCCCTCGCACTGCGCGACGACGGTCTACGTCCCCCGCGACTCGGCGGCCAGGTCCGTCGGCGCCGACGAGGTCGCCGCCGCCCTCCAACGTGCTGCCACGCGCGGGGACTTCGCCATCGACGTCGTACGCAATGGGTCGCGTGGCATGCTCTGGCTGGAGCCGATGGTCGAGGTCGTGACGCCACGGGGCCGCGTCGGCTACGGCCCGGTGACCCCCGAGGACGTCGACGGACTCCTGGCCGCCGGCCTGCTCGACGGTGCGGACCACCCGCTGCGGCTCGGCCTCGTCGACGAACTGCCCTGGCTGGCCCGCCAGAACCGGGTCACCTTCGCCAGAGTCGGCGTCATCGACCCCCTCTCGCCCCAGGACTACGTCGAGCACGGCGGCCTCGCCGGACTGCGCGCCGCCCTCGCACTCGCCCCTGCGGACGTGGTCGCCGAGGTCACCGAGTCCGGACTGCGCGGGCGCGGCGGCGCCGGATTCCCGGCCGGTATCAAGTGGAAGACGGTGCTGGACTGCGCCGACGAGCTGAAGTTCGTCTGCTGCAACGCCGACGAGGGCGACAGCGGGACCTTCGCCGACCGCATGGTCATGGAGGGCGACCCGTTCCTGCTCATCGAGGGCATGACCATCGCCGCGCACGCGGTCGGCGCGAGCGAGGGGTACCTCTACATCCGCTCCGAGTATCCGGACGCGATCGCCACGATGCGCGAGGCGATCGAACTCGCCCGTGGCCAAGGCTGGTTGGGCAAGGGCGTCCTCGGCTCCGCGCTCGACTTCGACCTGCACGTACGCGTCGGGGCGGGCGCGTACATCTGCGGCGAGGAGACCTCCATGCTGGAGAGCCTGGAGGGCAAGCGCGGCATGGTCCGCGCGAAGCCGCCGATCCCGGCGATCGAGGGCCTGTTCGGCAAGCCGACCGTGGTGAACAACGTGCTGACCCTCACCACCGTCCCCACGGTCCTCGCAAACGGAGCCAAGGCGTACCAGGACCTCGGAGTCGGCCGCTCCCGCGGCACCCAGGTCTTCCAGCTCGGCGGCAACATCGCCCGCGGCGGCATCGTGGAGACGGCCTTCGGTATCACTCTGCGCGAGCTCATCGAGGAGTACGGAGGCGGCACCCACACGGGCCGCCCGGTCCGTACCGTGCAGGTCGGCGGGCCGCTCGGGGCGTATCTGCCCGATTCGCTGTTCGATCTGCCGATGGACTACGAGGCGTTCGCCGAGGCCGGTGCGATGCTCGGGCACGGCGGGATCGTGGTCTTCGACGACACCGTCGACATGGCCGCCCAGGCCCGCTTCGCCATGGAGTTCTGCGCCGAGGAGTCCTGCGGCAAGTGCACTCCGTGCAGGGTCGGTTCGGTCCGCGGTGTCGAGGTGATCGACAAGATCGTCGCCGGCACGCACCGGGACGAGAACCTGGCCCTGCTGGAAGACCTCTGCGACCTGATGACCGACGGCTCGCTGTGTGCGATGGGCGGACTGACCCCGATGCCCGTGCGCAGCGCCCTCACCCACTTCCCCGACGACTTCCACGGCGGCCGCCGGCTCCTGGAGATCCAACCCGTGAACGCCACTGGCGTGAGGACGGAGGGCACTGCATGAGCCTTCTCAAGGAACCCGACTACGGAACCCCGGAACAGCCCGGCCCGGCAACGGTGTCGGTGGAGATCGACGGCCTGGCGGTGAACGTCCCCGAGGGCACCTCGGTGATGCGCGCCGCGGCGCAGGCCGGTGTCGAGATACCCAAGTTGTGTGCCACGGACAGTCTGGAGGCGTTCGGCTCCTGCCGCCTGTGCGTGGTGGAGATCGACGGGCGGCGCGGCACTCCGGCGTCCTGCACCACCCCGTGCTCCGACGGGATGAAGGTGACCACCCAGACGCCGAAGGTGGAGAAGCTCCGCCAGGGCGTCATGGAGCTCTACATCTCCGACCACCCCCTGGACTGCCTCACCTGCCCCGCCAACGGCGACTGCGAACTCCAGGACATGGCAGGCGTGGTGGGCCTGCGGCAGGTCCGCTACGGCTACGAGGGCGAGAACCATCTCGACGCCGAGAAGGACACCTCCAACCCCTACTTCGACTTCGACCCCGCCAAGTGCATCGCCTGCTCCCGCTGCGTCCGCGCCTGCGGCGAGGTCCAGGGCACCTTCGCCCTCACCATCGAGGGCCGCGGCTTCGACTCCAAGGTCTCGGCGGGCGCCGGTGAGTCCTTCATGGACTCCGAGTGCGTCTCCTGCGGCGCCTGTGTCCAGGCATGCCCGACGTCCACGCTCCAGGAGCGCTCGGTCGTCGAACTCGGCATGCCGACACGGTCGGTTGTGACCACGTGCGCGTACTGCGGTGTCGGCTGCTCCTTCAAGGCCGAGCTGCGCGGCGACGAACTCGTGCGCATGGTGCCGTACAAGGACGGCGGTGCGAACGAGGGCCACTCCTGTGTGAAGGGCCGCTTCGCCTTCGGCTACGCCACCCACCCCGACCGTCAACTCAAGCCCATGGTCCGCGAAAGGATCACCGACCCCTGGCGCGAGGTCGAGTGGGACGAGGCGATCGGCACCGTCGCCCGGCGGATGCGCGAGCTCCAGGACCGGTACGGCACGAGCTCCGTCGGCGCCATCACCTCCTCGCGCTGCACCAACGAAGAGGTCTACGTCGTCCAGAAGATGGTCCGCGCGGCCTTCGGCAACAACAACGTCGACACCTGCGCCCGCGTCTGCCACTCCCCGACGGGGTACGGCCTCAAGCAGACCTTCGGCGAGTCGGCGGGCACCCAGGACTTCCGTTCGGTCGCCGAGGCCGATGTCATCATGGTGATCGGCGCCAATCCCACGGACGGGCACCCGGTGTTCGCCTCCCGGATGAAGCGCCGGCTGCGCGAGGGCGCCAAGCTGATCGTCGTCGACCCGCGCCGCATCGACCTCGTGCGCTCGCCGCACGTCGAGGCCCGGCACCACCTTCAGCTCAGGCCCAGCACCAACGTGGCCGTGGTCAACGCGATGGCCCACGTCGTCGTCACCGAAGGCCTGGTCGACCGTTCCTTCGTGGACGCCAGGTGCGAAGGCTTCGACGACTGGGCGGAGTTCATCGCCCGGCCGGAGAACAGCCCGGAAGCGGTGGAACCCGTCACCGGCGTCCCGGCCGCCGAACTCCGCGCCGCCGCAAGGCTGTACGCCGAGGCCCCCAACGGCGCCATCTACTACGGTCTCGGCGTCACCGAGCACAGCCAGGGCTCCACCATGGTCATGGGAATGGCGAACCTGGCGATGGCGTGCGGCAACATCGGCCGCGACGGCGTCGGCGTGAACCCGCTGCGAGGACAGAACAACGTCCAAGGATCCTGCGACATGGGCTCGTTCCCGCACGAGCTGCCCGGCTACCGGCATGTCTCCGACGACGCGGTACGCACCGTCTTCGAGAACCTCTGGGGCGGAACCCTCCTCGCGGAACCGGGACTTCGCATCCCCAACATGTTCGACGCTGCCATCGACGGAACCTTCCGCGGACTCTTCGTCCACGGCGAGGACATCGCCCAGTCCGACCCCAACCTCCAGCACGTCACGTCCGCGCTGAAGGCCATGGAACTCGTCGTCGTACAGGACCTGTTCCTCAACGAGACGGCCAAGTTCGCCCATGTCTTCCTGCCCGGGGCCTCGTTCCTGGAGAAGGACGGCACCTTCACCAACGCCGAACGCCGTATCAACCGCGTCCGTGCGGTCATGAAACCCAAGACCGGCAAGCACGAGTGGCAGATCGTCAGCGAGATCGCCACCGCCATGGGGTATCCCATGGCCTACGACCATCCGAGCCGGATCATGGACGAGATCGCCTCGGTCACCCCGACGTTCACCGGCGTCTCCTTCGACCTCCTCGACAAGCTCGGCAGCGTCCAGTGGCCGTGCAACGAGGAGGCTCCGGAGGGGACGCCGATCATGCACGTGGACGAATTCGTGCGCGGCAAGGGCAAGTTCGTGGTCACCTCCTATGTGCCCACCAACGAGCGCAGCACCCGGCGTTTCCCGCTGGTCCTCACCACCGGACGGATCCTCAGCCAGTACAACGTCGGCGCGCAGACCCGGCGTACCGGCAACGTCGCCTGGCACCCCGAGGACATCCTGGAACTGCACCCCCACGACGCCGAGGACCGCGGGATCAAGGACGGTGACATGGTCACCCTGGCCAGCCGCGTCGGGCAGACGACCCTGCGCGCGGAGATCTCCGACCGGATGCCGACCGGCGTCGTCTACACCACCTTCCACCACCCGGTGACCGGGGCCAACGTGGTGACCACGGAGAACTCTGACTGGGCCACCAACTGCCCCGAGTACAAGGTGACCGCCGTCCAGGTGGGGCTCGCCCGCCCGGACCGGGCCGGCAAGGGTGAAGTCGCCGAGAACGACCTCGTGACGGTGGTGGACTGAGATGACAGCGACCGTGCCGTCCGAGCTCCGGATGGCGAACGACATCGCCCGCAACCTCGGCCATCTGCCGGGGGAGCGGGCTGCCGAGGAGATCGCGGGGCACATCGGCAGGTTCTGGGACCCGCGCATGCGCACCAGACTGTACGAGTTCGTGGACGCCGGCGCGGAGGGCCTCGACCCCCTGGTGGTGGCCGCGGTGAAGCTCCTGCGCTGAAGGACCGCGCCTGCGCCCGCTGCGGGGACGTGCGGCGGGCGCAGGCGCTCTCATGCCGGTCGGCATACAGTTCGTGCACCGGGCCCGACTTTCTCCCCTGTACATATCCCAAATACTGCATACAGTATGGAGCTAGGTGGGGCGGCCTCGGGCAGAGAGGAGTCGTTCATGCTGTTCCGGCAGCTCGAGTACTTCGTGGCGGTGGCGCGGGAACGCCACTTCGCCCGGGCGGCGGAAGCCTGTTACGTCTCCCAGCCCGCGCTGTCGGCGGCGATAGCCAAGCTGGAGCGGGAGCTGAACGTCACGCTCATCAACCGCGGGCACAACTACCAGGGCCTCACTCCCGAAGGCGAGCGGCTCGTCGTATGGGCCAAACGGATTCTCGCCGAACAGGACGCGTTCAAGGCGGAGGTGGCCGCCGTGCAGTCCGGCATCACGGGCACGCTGCGGCTCGGCACGGACCCCACGGCGTCCACGACCCTGGCGCTCCCCGTGGCCGCGTTCTGCGCCGCCCACCCCCTCGCCAAGGTGCAGGTGCGCTCCCGGCTGTCGACGAAGGAGCTCCACCGTCAGCTGCGCGACTACGAACTCGACGTGGCGATCGCCCACTTCGACCCCGACGACCAGGAGGGCCTCCAGGTCGTACCCCTCTACCAGGAGCGCTACATGCTGCTGGTGTCCGACGACCATCTGGCGGCGCAGTCCTCGACCGTGACATGGGCGGACGCGGCCCAGTTGCCGCTCGCGCTGCTGACGCCCGACATGCGGATCCGGCAGATCGTGGACACCGTGTTCGCCGAGAAGGGGCTCGTGGTCACCCCACAGGTCGAGACGGACTCCATCGCCTCCCTCTACGCGCACGTCGGCGGCGGCGAGTGGGCCAGCATCGTGCCGCACACCTGGCTGCGGGCGATGCCCGTCATCGGCCGGACCAGAGCGCTGCCCCTGGTCGACCCGGAGGCCGGCGCGCAGGTGTCCGTGGCGATCCACGCCGCGACCCCCGGCTCGGTCGCCGCCCGCGCCTTCGTCAACGCGGCGACCGGCCTGTCCCTGGACGACTTCTTCGCCCGCCCGCTGCCCAGCGAGCACCGCGTGCGCTGAGCCCGCCGTCCGAAGCCGGTGTCAGGGTGCGAAACGCGCCTGCACCGCCTTTCGGTCCAGCCCGCCCTTCGCGGTGTACGGCAGCGCGGTGACCAGCTCGAGCCGGTCCGGCACCTCGAACGCGGCCAGCCGGTCACGGCAGTACCGCAGGATCTCCCCGGGCCCCACGCCCTCGCTCTCCCGCACCACCACGGCGGCGCCCACCCGCTGCCCGTACACCGTGTCGGGCACGGCGAACACGGCCGCGTCGGCGACCCCCGGGCACCCGGTGAGGATGTCCTCGACATGTTCGGGCGAGATTTTCTCGCCGCCGCGGTTGATGAGGTTCTTGATACGACCGGTCAGGGACAGGTACCCGTCCGCGTCCAGAATGCCCAGGTCGCCGGTGCGCAACCAGCCGTCGACGAAGGTGTACGCCGTCTCCTCCCGGTCGCCGAGATAGCCGCGCGCGACGGTGGGGCCGTGCACCCACAACTCGCCCTCGACACCCACCGGGCAGGCCCGCCCACCGCGGTCGAGCACGCGGATCTCCACACCGGTCGGCCGCCCGACCGAACCGTGCTTCAGCACACCCCGCCCCGGCAGCGGCTCGCTGGCCGCCTGGTGCGAGGACTCCGTCATCCCGTACGCGGACAGCAATGGCGCCCCGAACGTACGCTCCAGCGCCCGCTGGGTCGCCGGGTTGAGAGGAGCACTGCCACTGCGTACGAACTTCAGGGCCTGCGCCTGCGGGCCCGGGTACTCCCGCTCCGACCGGTCCAGCAGGATCTCGTGGATGGCCGGGGCCGCGGTGAACCAGGTGGCGCCCACGGCGCGCATGTCGTTCCAGAACGTGCCTGCCGTGAACCGGCCCCGCTCGGGCAGCAGCACACAGCCTCCGCTGGCCAGGGAGGCCAGCAGTGCCGCGAACAGCCCGTGACCGTGGAAGAACGGCATCACCGCGACCGTGGCGTCGCCAGGCCCCAACTCGTAGGTGAGGCACAGGCGGTGGACGGACGCGGCCACGTTGGCATGGGTGAGCGGAACCATCTTCGCCCGCTCGGTGGTACCGGCGGTGAAGAGAACGAGCGCGTCCTGGGAGGACAACTCACCTGCCGCCCCACTGCCTTGGGGCGCCGCGCACGTGCCGGGCTCGAACGCGACGGCCGCCGTCCCCGCGCGGGAGACGTCCACGCGCAGCGGCCAGGCCGGAACCGGCAGCGGGGCGGCGTTCGTCGCGGCCGGTCCCAGCAGGGCCGCCCGCGCCCCCAACGCATGTACACGCGCCGCGAGTTGGGGCGCGGGCAATGCCGGGTCCAAGGGGGCCGCCACCAGACCGGCCCGCGCCGCTCCCAGGAGCGCGACGACGAACTCCGCGGTGTTGGCGCAGATCAGGCCGACCGCGTCACCGCGGCGCAACCCCGTACCGCCGAGCCGCGCCGCCACGCCGTCCGCCAGGGCCGCGAGACCCCGGTAGGACAGGTGCACTCGCTCCCCGGTGACCACCAGGGCCCGGGCGTACGGGCGTTCACGCACCTGCGCGTCGAGGAGATCGACGAGGCCCGTGACCGCCGGAGGCCGGTATCGGTTCGCGTCGCGCACGGATGCCGCGGCCGGAACGGCCATGACCCCACCCCCTCGCGCCCAGGTCCGATGCTTCGGTCCTCTGCGAGCCTGCGGTGACCTGCGACGCACGTCCAATACCCACTGGCGAACGGCCGATAGCAGGCGTCTATCAAGGCAGTTGCGAGGGCCCTGGGCGGCCGTCGATAGAAGTTGGTTATCGGCTGGTCGCCGATGGGTCTTGGACGCCGGCGGACGCGCTGCGGATGGTGAGAGCAGTAGCCGCTCCGGCAGGATCTGCCCAAGGAGGACCTCGGACCATGACCGCCCCCTCGCCACTGGAGACCGCGGCAGCAGCCGACGTTCCGACCGAGCTCACCGACGGGTACCACCTGGTCGTCGACGCGCTCAAGATGAACGACGTCGACACCATCTACGGCGTGGTCGGCATCCCGATCACCGACCTGGCCCGCCTCGCCCAGGCCCAGGGCATCCGCTACATCGGGTTCCGTCACGAGAGCAACGCCGGACACGCGGCGGCCATCGCCGGCTACCTCAACAAGAAGCCCGGCGTCGCCCTGACGGTGTCGGCCCCCGGCTTCCTCAACGGCCTGGTCGCGCTGGCGAACGCGACCACCAACTGCTTCCCCATGGTCCAGATCTCCGGCTCCAGCGAGCGCCACCTCGTCGACCTCAAGCAGGGCGACTACGAGGAGATGGACCAACTCGCCGCCGCCCAGCCCTTCGTGAAGGCCGCCTACCGGGTCAGCCGCGTGGAGGACATCGGCCGCGGCATCGCCCGCGCCCTGCGCACCGCGATCTCCGGACGCCCCGGCGGTGTCTACCTCGACATCCCCGCCGCGGTACTCGGCGCCATCATGCCCAAGGCCGAGGGCGACCGCACGCTGAGCCGTCTCGTCGACCCCGCGCCGCGCCAACTGCCCGCGCCGGAGGCCGTGGACCGCGCGATCGAGCTGCTGGCCTCCGCCGAACGCCCGCTGGTGGTGCTCGGCAAGGGCGCGGCGTACGCCCAGGCGGACGCCAAGGTACGGGAGTTCATCGAGTCGACCGGCATCCCCTACGTACCGATGTCGATGGCGAAGGGCCTGCTGCCCGACGACCACCCGCAGTCGGCCGCCACCGCCCGTTCCCTGGCGCTGAAGAAGGCCGACGTCGTGATGCTCGTCGGCGCCCGCCTCAACTGGCTCCTCGGCCACGGGCAGACGGGGTGGAACCCCGACGCCAAGTTCATCCAGATCGACATCGACCCCAAGGAGATGGACAGCAACCAGCCCATCTCCGCCCCCCTCGTCGGGGACATCGAGTCGGTGCTCGACGTGCTCGCCGAACGCACCAAGCCCGGCCAGATCCAGGCCCCTTCGGCCTGGCGCGACGAACTGGGGGAGCGCTCGGCGCAGAACGTCGCCAAGATGGCCAAGCGCCTGGAGGCCGACCCGCAACCCATGCAGTTCATGGGCGCCCTCAAGGCCGTACGCGACGTCGTGCGCCGGCACCCGGAGACGTACATCGTCAACGAGGGTGCCAACGCCCTGGACATCGCGCGCAACGTCATCGACATGCATGTGCCGCGCCACCGTCTGGACAGCGGCACCTGGGGTGTCATGGGCATCGGGATGGGGTACGCCATCGCCGCCGCCGTCGAGAGCGGCGCACCGGTCGTCGCCATCGAGGGCGACAGCGCCTTCGGGTTCAGCGGCATCGAGATCGAGACGATCTGCCGCTACCGGCTGCCCGTCGTCACCGTGATCATGAACAACGGCGGTGTCTACCGCGGCGACGACGTCAACCCGTACGACGACGCGCCCTCTCCCACCACCCTGATGTCGGCGGCCCGCCACGACCTGCTCATCGAGTCGTTCGGCGGCAAGGGCTACCGCGCCACCACCCCCGCCGAGGTCACCGCCGCCCTGACCGAGGCCCTCGCCTCCGGCGGTCCGGCGCTCATCGACTGCGTGATCGACCCGTCGGCCGGCACCGAGAGCGGCCACATCTCCCACCTCAACCCCAAGGGCATCACCGTCGGCAACATCACGCCGGCCAAGAAGTGACCACGCAACTTCACGAAAAGGAAGCACACATGAGTGACAAGCCGCTCGCCGGAATCAAGGTGATCGACTTCACCGGGGTCCAGGCCGGTCCCGCCTGCACCCAGATGCTCGCCTGGTTCGGCGCCGACGTCCTGAAGGTGGAGCGTCCCAACGGCGGCGATGTGACGCGCCGTCAGCTCAGGGACATCGAGGACCTCGACGCGCTCTACTTCACGATGCTCAACAGCAACAAGCGCTCCCTCGCCATCAACACCAAGACCGCCGAGGGCAAGGAGGTCCTGGAGAAGCTCATCGAGGGCGCCGACGTCCTGGTGGAGAACTTCGGTCCGGGCGCCCTGGACCGGATGGGCTTCACCTGGGAGCGCATCCAGGAGCTCAACCCGCGCCTGATCTTCGGCTCGGTCAAGGGCTTCAACGACCAGTCCTCCTGGAACGACCTCAAGGTCTACGAGAACGTCGCCCAGTGCGCGGGCGGCGCCGCCTCCACCACCGGGTTCTGGGACGGCCCGCCGACCATCTCCGGTGCCGCCCTCGGCGACACCAACACCGGTATGCACCTGGCGATCGGCATCCTCACCGCGATCATCGACCGGAACAGGACCGGCAAGGGCCAGAAGGTGTCCGTCTCCATGCAGGACGCCGTTCTCAATCTCTGCCGCGTCAAGCTGCGCGACCAGCAGCGGCTGGAGCGGGTCGGTTACCTGGAGGAGTACCCGCAGTACCCGAACGGCGAGTTCACCGACGTGGTGCCGCGCGGCGGCAACGCGGGCGGCGGTGGCCAGCCCGGCTGGGTGCTCAAGTGCAAGGGCTGGGAGAACGACCCGAACGCGTACATCTACTTCACCGTCCAGGAGCAGAACTGGAAGCGCACCGCCGAGGCGATCGGCCACCCCGAGTGGGCCGAGGACCCGGAGTACGCCACCGCGCGCGCCCGGCAGTCGCACATCTTCGAGATCTTCGAGGAGATCGAGAAGTGGCTCGCGGACAAGACCAAGTACGAGGCCGTCAACATCCTGCGGGAGTGGGAGGTGCCCTGCGCCCCCGTGATGAGCATGAAGGAGATCGCCTACGACGAGGGCCTGCGCCGCAGCGGCACCGTCGTCGAGGTCGAGCAGAAGGAGCGCGGCACCTATCTGACGGTCGGCAGCCCGGTGAAGTTCTCCTCCTTCAAGCCGGACGTCACCGGCGCCCCGCTGCTCGGCGAGCACAGCTCCGAGGTCCTGGTCGAGCTCGGCTACGACGAGGAGACCATCGGCCGGCTGAAGGAGAGCGGCGTCATCGTCTGACCTGAGTCCGACGACGCGGAAGCGGCCGTGGCCTTCGGGCCACGGCCGCTTCGGTATGCGGTCCGCCGGGGCTCAGACCGAGGCCTCGGCCCGTCGCCGCATCAACTCCCGCTCCCGCTCACGGCGAGCGGTCACGTCCCGGATGACCGCACCGACATACGTGCTGCCGTCGGGGCCCGGCAGCAGCACCACGCTGAACTCAATGGACAGCTTGCGGCCGTCCGCCGCCAGCGCGGGCACGTTCAGCAGGTCCGCGTCCCCGTACTTGCTGTACCCCCGCTCCATGGCCTCATCGAAGCCCTCCTGGTGCCGCTTGCGGTGTCGCTCGGGAATGATGACGTCCAGGCTGCGACCGTCCACGTCGGCCGCCGAGAACCCGAAGATGCGCTCCGCACCCCGGTTCCAGTAGCGGATCAGTCCCTCGCCGTCGACGATCACTATGCCGTCGGGCGCCTGGGCGGCCATGCCCAGCACCACATCGGGGTTCAGATCTTCCATGTCGCCTCCGAGCCGGGGCCGTTGGATGGTGATCGAGTACAGGTCGGCAGTATACAGAGGATCGTATACAGGATCCAGGTCTCAACAACTGAGGCGGGACCCCTCCGACGCAGGGGGCGCTCCCCGCCGGTAGAGGTCCCGCCGTCGTGCAGCGGAGGGCCGGTCAGCCCTGGGTGGCCGCGCCCCGCAGGGCGATGCGATCCGCATCCGCGTGCACGTTCATGGGAGTGCCGTCCTGTGGCGGCGAGTCGGGCCGTCTCAAGCGGCGGTCCGGTGGGCGAGGAGGTCGCTGATGGCGTGGACGGTTCTCAGGGTGGGCACCTCGACGCCGGTGATGTCGGCCAGTTCCACGACCGCGGCGAGCAGGACGTCGAGTTCGAGAGGCTTGCCCGCCTCCAGATCCTGGAGGGTGGAGGTGCGGTGGTCGCCGACGCGTTCGGCGCCGGCCAGCCGGCGTTCGATGGAGATCCCGATGTCGCAGCCGAGTGCCTCGGCGACGGCCAGGGTCTCCCGCATCATCGTTTCGATGACTTGGCGGGTGCCGCCGTGGTGGCACATCTGGCGCATGGTGGCGCGGGACAGGGCGCTGATCGGGTTGAAGCTGATGTTGCCGAGCAGCTTGAGCCAGATGTCGTTGCGCAGGTCCTTCTCGACGGGGCACTTGAGTCCACCGGCCTGCATGGCCTCACTGAAGGCCTGACAGCGCTCGGAGGCCGACCGGTCGGGTTCGCCGATGGAGAAGCGGGTGCCTTCCAGGTGGCGGACGACGCCGGGGCCTTCGAGTTCGGTGGCGGCGTAGACGACGCATCCGATGGCGCGTTCGGGGGCGAGCACCGCACTGACCGCCCCGCCCGGATCGACGCTCTCGATGCGCTGTCCGTCGTGGGATCCGCCGTGGTGGTGGAAGTACCACCAGGGGATGCCGTTCTGGGCGGCGATGACGGCCGTGGTGTCGTTCAGGAGCGGCTCGATGAGCGGCCCGCACGCCGCGTACGAGTTGGCCTTGAGCCCGAGGAAGACGTAGTCGACGGGCCCGATCTCCTGTGGGTTGTCGGTGGCGTGGGCGTGGGCGGTGAAGTCCCCGCGGGGGCTGAGGACTTGTACACCGTTGCGCCTCATGGCCGCGAGGTGCGGTCCACGGGCGATGAGGTGGACGTCGGCGCCTGCGCGGTGCAGGGCGGCGCCGACGTAGGCGCCGATGGCTCCGGCGCCGAGGACTGCGACTTTCACTGGGTGGCGCTCCGTTCGGTCGAGGGTGTACCGCGGAACTGTCGAAATCTGTCGACGAAATATTGTCTACAGGATGGAACGTGCGCCAGCAAGAGTTTGGGACGGCACTCCGACGGCCGTCCGTGGCGCGTGGGAAGCACGGGTTGTTTGCTCATCCGCGCTCGTGAGCTGCTGGTACGGCCCGCCGGGAAAGGCCCAACTCCCGGGTGTCCAGCGGTTTGTGCGCCGTAGACTGTAGGCGAAAGCCAATCCATACTTGGCTCTCGCATACAGCGATGACGCTGCTGAGGAGGGCCCGTGATGTTGTCGATGACAGGACTGCCGCAGGGTGCGGTGCCCAAGCTCGAACGCCCCGGCCCACTGCGCGACCGTGTCTACGAGGCGCTGCTCGAACTCATCACGACCCGAGCGCTCCAGCCAGGCCAGCACTTGGTCGAGAGCGAGCTCGCCGGCCACCTCGGCGTCTCCCGGCAGCCCGTGCGCGAGGCACTGCAACGCCTCAGCACCGAGGGATGGGTCGATCTGCGGCCCGCCCAGGGGGCGTTCGTGCATGAACCCACCGAGGAGGAGGCGGACCAACTCCTCACCGTCCGTACGCTGTTGGAGGCCGAAGCCGCCCGGCTCGCCGCGGCCGACGCGGGCAAGGCCGCCATCGGTGTGCTCGAGGAGATGTGCGCGGAGGGCGAGCGCGCGGTCGCCGACGACGACGTGGACCGCGCTGTCGCGATGAACGCCCGGCTCCACGCGAAGATCATGGAACTGGCCGGCAACGCCGTCCTCGCCGAGCTGGCGGCACAGGTCGACCGCCGGGTCCGCTGGTACTACACGCCGGTCGCCCGGCAGCGCGGACAGCAGTCCTGGATCGAGCACCGTGAGCTGATCGCGGCGATCGCGGACCGCGACGAGCAGCGCGCCACGGCGGTCATGCGGGCCCACACGGAACACACGCGGAAGATGTACCACGGGCGCGACAAGTAAGGGTCCGACCGACCCCGGGTACAGGTCCCCGCATGCCCGACGATCAGAGACCCCGCGTCATCATTCCGTCGCTCCTGGTGAGCCCTCGGAAGCGCTCCGCACCGGGGCCCGGAAGCGCCGCCCGAGGCACGGATATGCAGGTGAAAGGCACTCCCAAAGCTTGGTATTGTTGTCCATGTCGCCGCGGGGGAACACCCCGGCCAGGCGGCAGACACCTAGTCCGGGTGGCGGAATGGCAGACGCGCTAGCTTGAGGTGCTAGTGCCCTTTATCGGGCGTGGGGGTTCAAGTCCCCCCTCGGACACCAGCTGAGACCCCTGTTCATCAGGGGTCTTTTGCTTTGGCCCAGGACTGCCGATGTCGCCCACGGCCTGTCGGGCCTCGCTGCGCACCGCCCCCATCCCGGCGACGGTGACCAGCACGATGCCCGCGCTCTGGGCCCACGAGGGCTGTTCGGCAAGGAGTGCGAAGCCGACGACGGTTCCGATGGCGGGTTCCAGGCTCATCAGGGTGCCGAAGACCGGCGTGGGCAGATTGCGCAGGGCGACCATCTCGGCGGCGTACGGCAGGATCGGCAGCAGCAGTGCCGCCAGGGCGGACAGGGCGAAGGCCTGCGGGTCCATGTGACTGACGATGTGACCGGCGTCGGCGAACGGCAGGGTCACCGCGGAGGCCGCCGCCATGGAGACGGCCAGGCCGCCGAGACCGGTGAACTGGGCGCCGACCCGTTTGGTCAGCAGGATGTAGCCGGCCCAGCCCGCCGCCGCCCCGAGCGCGAAGCCGACTCCGGCCAGATCGACCTCACCGCTCCAGGGCCGGGTCAGGGCGAGCACGCCGGCCGCCGCGGTCAGCGGCCACAACACGTCGATCCGGCGCCGCAGGCCCGCCACGGCCACCCCCAGCGGGCCGAGGAACTCCAGGGCCGTGGCGGTGCCGAGCGGGATGCGCACCACGGCCTCGAAGTAGAGCAGGGTGAGCAGTCCGCTGACCGCACCGAGCAGCAAGGCGGTGCCGACCTCACGACGGTCGCGGCCGCGCAGGCGGGGCCGGGCGATGAGCCACAGGACCACTGCCGCCCAGGTCAGGCGCAGCCAGGCGGTGCCCGCGGGCGTGAACTTGTCGAAGAGGTGACTGGAGGTGCCGGCCCCGGTCTGCACGCTGGCCATGGCCACCAGAGCGAGGGCCGTCCCCCGGTAGCGGGAACCTGTGTCCGGGTCGTGCGGGAGTTTCATGAGGCGTGCGCTCCGTCGGCTGGGAGGCCTGCGGGATCGGCGGGGTCCGGCAGGTGGGCGACCAGGGCGGCGACCGGGTGCGCGCCGGCGTCCCCGAGGCCCGCCAGGGCCGCCTCGTGGCGGCCTTCGGCGAGGGCGAGCAGCCACGCGCCGGCCTCGGGGATCCAGGGCACGCCCAGTGCCTCGGCGTCGCGCCGCACGCGCTGCGGTCGGGTGGCCGCCTGCCGGGCGAGGTAGAGCTGGGCGCGATCGGGGTCGACGGCGGGCAGCCTGGTGCGCCGGGCGGCGACGAAGTCGAGCCACGGGGCGTCCCCGTCCTCCAGGGCGTCGCCGAGCAACCCCCGCGCGTCCTCGGTGCGCAGCGGTAGTCCGCCGCGCTCGCACGCCAGCCTGACCAGGAGACGGTCGCCGGACGAGACACCCAACGCATAGGCGTCCGGGGCCTGTCGGGCGAGCAGGCCGGCGTCCTCGCAGCGCTCGAAGGCGAAGCGTACGGCGGGCGCGCTGCCCGAGGTCAGCAGCAGGTGCCACATGCGGGCATCGAGGGCCTGCCAGTCGGCGTCCGCGAACACCGTGAACAGGGCGGGCAGTTCGGCGAAGCGCGCCTCGGACACCAGGCGTCGGAACACCGCGGTGAAGCCCTCGATACGAGGAGCGGGGCGCAGACTGGCGAGGGCCGCGGCCAGGTCGTGCAGAGTGCCGTCGGTGACGGCCTCGGCGACGGCTCGGTGGATCTCCCGGGCGTCGAGGCGGACCTCGACGTCGGCGAGGCGGGCCAGCTTGCGCAGCGGGCCGTGGCGGCCGCTCGCCAGGAGCGCGCGGATGCCGGTGGCCGCGGCGTCCGCGTCGAACCGGACGGGGACGCCGGAGAGTTGACGCATGTAGTCCACGGCGCCGAGGCGGCCGGCGGCCACCAGGACGTTGTACGACCGCAGGACCGTTTCCTCGTCGAGAGCGGGGCGCACCCCGGTCGCCCCGATGATCTGCTCGATGCCGCCCGCGTTGCCGCGTCGCGCCAGCCGGGCACAGGCCCGGTCGATGCGGGCGGGATCCGGACGCCCGGCCGACGGCAGGTGCGCGTACAGGAAGCAGAAGTCGTCGACCACACCCCGCTCCAGTGCCCGGTCGGCCGCGCGGGCCACGGCCTCCGTGGACAGTCCAGTCATGACGGGAACGTATTTGTTCACCTGCTCGAGGACGTATATCTCATCCCTTTCGAGCAGCCATCGCGTCTGCGCGGCGAGGAATTCCGCGGACAGCCGGGTGAGCTTCTCGGGGGCGTCCTCGGACAGTTGCTTGAGAAGATTACGGTACGCGCGCACGGCCCTACCCCGCCAGCGCCAACTGCGCCGGCGTGAAAGGCAGCAGGTGGCTGAAGTCATGGTCGCGATTGAAGCGGACCATGGCCTTGCGCAGTTCGGGGTCGTAGCCCTCGCGGCCGCGGAAGTCGGTGCTCTCGTCGGCGAGTTCCTCGCTCCACAGGCCCGTGTAGACGGGCAGCCCCATGGAATGTCCGGCCACCACGACATCGAAGATTCCCTGAATGGTGGGCGGGGTCCAGTCGCCCGGCTGTGTGGTCTGCTGAAGATAGGAGCCCTCGGCCACATAGGTGGGCGTCAGATAGATCACCAATTCGGTGCCGTGACGGTCGCAGAGCTCTTTCAGGTACTCCATCGTGGCGACGGCCTCGCGCACCCCGTGTTCGTCCGTCATCCGCGGCGCCGGCTTGATCAGGACGTACGAGGTGAGCCGGATCCCCAACTCGCCGAGGAGCGCGACCCGGTCCTCCATCACCCGGCGGGAGATCTTCTTCTTCAGGACCGTCTGCCGGATGAAGTCGTCCTGTGTCTCGAAGCCGACCGTCACGTCGATCCGGGGGGCGTGGGTGGTCCTGGCGATGTGCTCCAGGTAGTCACGCTTGACGTACTCGGGGCGCGTCTCGATGGAGAGGACCTCCAGGTTCTCCATCTCCCGGGCGCGGTGCAGCAGATGGTCGACGGACTCGCGGTGGAAGCGCCTCGGATCGAGAGCGGAGCCCTCGTTGCCGAAGCACAGCTGGCGGAAGCCGTCCAGTTCACCGGCCCTGGAGTCGAAGACGTGGTCGATCTGGTTGTTGATCTGCTCGGCCGTCACCTCGAACGACGCCGAGCGGCTCGGCAGCGCGCAATACGTGCACTGGAACTGGCATTTCGTCGTGTAGAACGACAGGACCAGGTCACGCCTTCCGAGGAACTTCCGGGTGCCGACATAGAGCGGTGTGTTCGGGTCGTGGGTCTCGTTGTTCTCGGGCATCCTCAAACCTCCGTGGGTGTACGGCCGTTCGGCTCCGGTCGGGCGTTCAGCGCCACGGATGCAGAATGATCTTTCCGCATTCTCTGGTGAGCTGGAGTTTCCAGGCCTGCTCGATCTCGTCGAGCGGAAAGGTGTGCGTGATGAACCGGTCGATGAGCGGTCCCGTACGGGAAATGACGTCGAGCATTCCCGGCGCGTGCTGCAGATACAGATCGAGGCTGCCGTAGAGGGTGACGCCCTTCTGGATCAGGTCCTGGTCGACGTGGAGCGACAGTTCGCCGGATTCCCCGAGGAAGGTGACCCGCCCGCCGCGCCCCGCGGCGTCCAGCCCGAACCGCTGGTGGCCGGCCTGCGCCGAGCAGTCGATGACGTGGTCGACGCCCTTGCCCCCGGTGAAGTCCCGTACGGCGGCCAGGGCCGCGTCCGGTGTCCCCAGGTCGACGATCAGCTCCGCGCCCAACTGCCGTGCCAGCTCCCGGCGGTAGGGGCTGCGGCCGGCGCAGATCACCCGGGCACCTCTGGCCTGCCCGTTGATCACGGCGCCGAGCCCCACCTGACCGAGCCCGGTGACCAGGACCGTGTGGCCGGCGGCGACCCCCATGTTCTCCATCGCCGTGTACGTCGCGCCCATCCCGCAACAGGCCATCGCGGCATGCTCGTACGGCATCCCGTCGGGGATTCGCAGCAGCAGACGCTCCCGCTTGATCATGTACTGCGCGAAGCCGCACTCACCCGATTCGCCCGAGCACACCGCGAGGGGGTCCTCGGTGTCGGCGCAGTGCGCGTACCGCCCGGAGACACACAGCGCGCAGCGCCCGCACGGATAGCCGCTGAGCACGACCACCCGGTCACCCGGCCGGAACGGGCTGCCGACACGGGCCTCGACCACCTCGCCGGCCGCCTCGTGCCCGAGGGAGTCCCAGCGGTTGCGGTCGCGGAAGTCCCCGTGTTCGTACGCCAGATGCTCGTTGCACATCGGGGCCGCGACCACCTTCACCAGGACGTAGTCCTCGGCGATGCGCGGCAACGGTTTCTCGATGATCCGGCTGACGCCGGGTCCGTCCAGTGCGGCGACTTTCATGCGTGCCTCTTCGGCCATGGTCGGTGCTCCAGGAGGTCGGGGAGGGCTTCGGTCCGGGCCCGGGGTAGCGCGAACAGCTCTTGTGGCATGCCTGATCGGTGAACCGGGGACGGTGCGCGCGCACCGTGCGCTGCTCGTACGCGACCGGCGCACCGCGGGGTGGGGGTGCGGCCGGCGACCGCCGCCGCCCGGCATTCACGGCACGCGGATCCCGACGCCTTGTCCGGACGCCGGCAGGTGCGGGGTCCCTCGCCGCACCCGGATCCGCTGGAGCGTTCACTTGGATTCTCTGCGGATCCGCTAGGGGACGACTCGACCGACGACGGAGCCCTGGCCCTGACCGTCGGGCGCTGCCGTGCAGCCGCCCTCACCGGGGGGACGGAAAACCGGATGACCCGCCCGTCCCCGTCTCCCTACACTCGCCACGCGTCGCACACCGCCCCCACCGGGCCGGTGCGCGTGACATGACGAGGACCGACGAGTGAGGGGAGACCGGCCGTGTGTGACCGCGCCGCTGTTCTCGTTCCCCCGTCGTCGTACGACGACGTGATCCTCGTGTCCTGCTCCGTCCGGTGCCCGCTGCGCGGCCGGTACCGGATGCCCCGGACACCCGCCTGGCCATCAACTGACCTCGCACGCCCATGTATTGGCGTGCCGTCAGATCAGTCCGGCCCGTCCCGGGAATCGCGCCGCCCTGTCACACGTCATCCGAAAGGCCATGGGCCGTGCGCATCAACCTCGACACCCTCGCCGTCGTCCGCAACCTGGGCATCCTCGCCCACGTCGACGCCGGCAAGACCACCGTCACCGAACGGATCCTCTACGCCACCGGAACCACCCACCGGCGGGGCGAGGTCCATGACGGCACGACCGTCACCGACTTCGACCCGCAGGAGCGCGACCGCGGCATCACGATCTTCGCCGCGGCGGTCAGCTGCGCCTGGGACGGCCACCGGATCAACCTGATCGACACCCCGGGACACGTCGACTTCGCCGACGAGGTGGAGCGTTCACTGCGGGTGCTCGACGGGGCGGTCGCGGTGTTCGACGCCGTCGCCGGCGTCGAGCCGCAGAGCGAGTCGGTCTGGCGGCAGGCCGACCGGTACGGCGTACCGAGGATCGCCTTCGTCAACAAGCTGGACCGCGCGGGCGCCGACCTCGACACCGCCGTCGAGTCCATCCGGGAGCGACTGCACCCGGCCCCGCTGGTCCTGCAGCTGCCCATCGGCACGGAGGACGCGTTCCGCGGGGTCGTGGACCTCGTGCACCTGCGGGCGCTGACCTGGACCGACGGCGGTGACATGGTCGTGGCGGACATTCCCGAGGACCTTCGGGAAGAGGCGCGGCGACGGCGTCGACTGCTGGAGGAGGGGGTGGCCGAACTGCATCCGGCCGCGCTGGAGGAATTCTGTATGCGGTCGACGCTCGACACGAGGACGCTCGTCGACGCCCTGCGCGACCTCACCCGCACCGGCGACGCCGTCGTCGTGCTGTGCGGCTCGGCCTACCGCAACCGCGGGATCGAGCCGCTGCTGGACGCGGTCGTGGCGTATCTGCCGTCGCCGCTCGACGTGCCGCCCGTGCGCGGCACCCTCGGCGACACCCGGCAGGAACGGCCCGCGGACCCGGCGGCGCCGTTCGCGGCGCTGGTGTTCAAGGTGAACGCCACGCCGACCGGGCGGCTCACCTACCTCCGGGTGTACTCCGGAACGATCGAGAAGGGAGACATGGTGATGGACGCGGGCGCGCGGCGCGGCGAGCGCGTCGGACGGATCCTGCGCGTACAGGCCGACCGGCACGCCCAGTTGGACCGTGCGGTCGCCGGTGACATCGTCGCGGTCGTCGGGCTGAAGTCCGCCCGCGCCGGGTCGACCCTCTGCGCGCCGGACGCCCCGCTCGTCCTCGAACCGCCGAGCGTCGCCGAACCGGTCGTCTCCGTCGCGGTCGAGGCCGTCAGGTCCACCGACACCGACCGCCTGGCCTCGGCGCTCGCCAGGCTCGCCGAGGAGGATCCGTCGCTGGTCGTGCGGACCGACCCGGAGACCGGGCAGACCGTGCTGTCCGGCATGGGCGAACTGCATCTCGAGGTCGCGCTGGAGAAGGCGCGGCGGGACCACGGGCTGGACGTCAACGCCGGCCGGCCCCGGGTCGCGCACCGCGAGACCGTCGGGCGCGGCGTGAGCGGACATGTCTTCCGGCACGTCAAACAGGACGGTGGCGCGGGGCAGTTCGCCCATGTCGTCCTCGATGTGGAGCCGCTGGACGTCGACGCCGGGTTCGAGTTCCGCTCGGCCGTGGTCGGTGGACGGGTGCCGCAGGAGTACGTCCGGGCGGTCGAGGCCGGGTGCCGGGACGCGCTGGCCGAGGGGCCGCTCGGCGGGCACCCGGTGACGGGGCTGCGGGTCACCCTCACCGACGGGGCGACGCATGTGAAGGACTCCTCCGACACGGCGTTCCGCACGGCGGGCCGGTTCGGACTCCGGGAGGCGCTGCGCGCCTGCGCGATGGTCCTGCTGGAGCCGGTGGCCGAGGTCACGGTCACGGTGCCCGACGCCGCCGTCGGGGGAGTCCTCGGCGATCTGGCGGCTCGGCGCGGCCGGGTCTCCGGCTCGGTGACGCGGGCCGGCTCGGCGGTCGTCACCGCCACCGTGCCGCTGGCCGAGCTCTTCGGCTACGCGACCCGGTTGCGCAGCCGGACCCAGGGCCGCGGCACCTTCACGGCCCGGCCCACCGGGTACGCGCCGGCGCCGGCGACCGTGGCACCGGCCCAGAGGTAGCGGTACCAGGGCGGTCCCTCTCCCGCAGGGGAGGGGACCGCCCGCTCCGTTCAGGAAATGAACGACCCGGAACCGAGCCGCACGATCCGTCGAACTCCCGCCGCTCAACCCCTTGACGTCCCGAACCCGTGGCAGTTAACTCACGTCCTAAATTAAGCCGTGAGTGCATTCCCTGAAGGGACACCAGGAGCCATGCGCAGCATCCGAGCCGCGGCCGTAGGCGCCGTCACCCTGTCTCTCGCCCTGGCCGCATCGGCCTGCGGAGGCGGTTCGTCGAACGGCGGCGGGTCCAACGACTCGCCGAAGACGCTCACTTACTGGGCTTCCAACCAGGGGGCGAGCATCGAGGTCGACAAGAAGGTCCTCCAGCCCGAACTCGACAAGTTCGAGAAGCAGACCGGCATCAAGGTGAAACTGGAGGTCGTGCCCTGGTCGGACCTGCTCAACCGCATCCTCACCGCGACCACCTCGGGCCAGGGCCCCGACGTCCTCAACATCGGCAACACCTGGAGCGCCTCGCTGCAGGCCACCGGCGCACTGCTGCCGTGGGACGCCGAGAACTTCGCGAAGATCGGCGGCAGGGACCGCTTCGTCGACTCGGCGCTCGGCTCGACGGGCGCCGAGGGCAAGGACCCCTCCGCGGTGCCGCTGTACTCGATGGCGTACGCCCTCTACTACAACAAGAAGATGTTCGCCGACGCGGGCATCGCACAACCACCGGCCACCTGGGCGGAGTTGGCAGCCGATGGCAAGAAGCTCTCCAAGGACGGCAAGTGGGGCCTGGGAGCGGAGGGTTCGAACCCGTCGGAGAACATCCACCACGTCTTCGTCTTCGCCCGGCAGCACGGCGCCGACTTCTTCACCGCCGACGGCAAGCCCGACTTCACCAGCGACGGGGTCGTCACCGCGGTCAAGCAGTACGTCGATCTGATGGCCAAGGACAAGGTCATCGCGCCCGGCAACGCCGAGTACGCCCAGAACCAGTCCGTCAGCGACTTCGCCAAGGGCAAGACGGCGATGCTCCTGTGGCAGTCCGCCTCCGCCAACCTCACGTCGCAGGGCATGAGCGAGGACGACTACGGCATCGCCCCCGTGCCCGTGCAGTCCGGCACTCCGGGCACCGGCGCGCAGGTCAACTCCATGGTCGCGGGCATCAACCTGGCCGTCTTCAAGAACACCGACAACCTCGACGGCGCCACGAAGTTCGTGAAGTTCATGACCGGCGACGCGGAGCAGAAGATCCTCAACACCGCGTACAGCTCGATACCGCCGGTGAAGACGGCCCAGACGGACGGCGCCTTCAACACGCCCGCCAACGCCGTCCTGAAGGACACCCTCGCCAAGAGCGCCGCCGCGCTGCCCCAGGTCGCCGACGAGTCGCAGTTCGAGACGGCGGTCGGCACCGCCGTCAAGGGCTTGTTCGCCGACGCGGCCGCCGGACGCGCCATCACCACCGACTCGGTGAAGGCGGCGCTGGAGAAGGCCCAGCAGCAGATGCCGGCCGCCTGATGACCACCACTCTGGAATGCGCCGAACCCAAGGCGCCGTCCGGCGAGAAGCGCACCCCGCGCCCCGGCCGCATCCGCCGCGTCGGACTGCCGTATCTGCTCCTGCTGCCCGCTCTGCTCCTCGAACTCCTGGTCCACCTGGTGCCGATGGGCGTCGGCATCGTGATGAGCTTCAAGGCGCTCACGCAGTTCTACATCCGCGACTGGGGCACCGCGCCCTGGTCCGGACTCGACAACTTCAAGGTGTCGGTGGACTTCGACGCCCCCGTCGGCGAGGCCCTGCTGCACTCCTTCCTCGTCACCGTCGCCTTCACCCTGCTGTCAGTCACCCTGTGCTGGCTGATCGGCACCGCGGCCGCGGTCTTCATGCAGGACACCTTCCGCGGCCGGGGCCTGCTGCGGGCGCTGTTCCTGGTGCCGTACGCCCTGCCGGTCTACGCGGCCGTCATCACCTGGGTGTTCATGTTCCAGCACGACAACGGCCTGGTGAACCACGTCCTGCACGACCAGCTGCACCTCACCGACAAGCCGTCCTTCTGGCTCATCGGCGACAACAGTTTCTACGCCCTGCTGATCGTGTCGGTGTGGAAGGGCTGGCCGTTCGCCTTCCTCATCGTCATGGCCGGACTCCAGAACATCCCCCGGGAGCTGTACGAGGCGGCCGCCCTCGACGGCGCCGGTGTGTGGCAGCAGATCCGCCGCATCACCCTGCCGTCGCTGGGCGCCGTCAACCAGGTGCTGATCCTGGTCCTGTTCCTGTGGACGTTCAACGACTTCAACACCCCGTACGTCCTGTTCGGCAGGACCGCCCCCGAGGCCGCGGACCTCGTCTCGGTGCACATCTACCAAGCCTCGTTCGTCACCTGGAATTTCGGCACCGGTTCCGCCATGTCCGTACTCCTGCTGCTGTTCCTGCTGCTCGTGACGGGCGTCTACCTCACCGTCACCTCGCGCGGACGGAGGGCCTCGCGTGCGTAACTCCCCGATGGCGCCGCCGCGTTCGTTCCTCTGGTCCCGGCGGATCTTCCTCACCCTGCTCGGCGGCTTCGTGCTGGTACCGGTGTACGTGATGGTCTCCAGCTCGCTGAAGCCCCTCGCGGATGTCACCGGCGAGTTCCGCTGGATACCGAGCGAGCTGACGATCCGCCCGTACATCGACATCTGGTCCACGGTCCCGCTCGCCCGGTACTTCGTGAACTCGCTGATCGTGGCGGGCGCGGCGACGGTCTGCTCGGTGGTGATCGCGGTCTTCTCCGCGTACGCGGTGAGCCGCTACGACTTCCGCGGCAAACGCGTCTTCACGGTCACCGTCCTGTCGACGCAGATGTTCCCGGGCATCCTCTTCCTCCTTCCGCTGTTCCTGATCTACGTCAACATCGGCAACGCCACCGGCATCGCCCTGTTCGGCTCGCGCGGCGGTCTGATCCTGACGTATCTGACCTTCTCCCTGCCGTTCTCGATCTGGATGCTGATCGGGTACTTCGACTCGGTGCCGCGCGACCTGGACGAGGCGGCGCTGGTCGACGGCTGCGGGCCGCTGCGGGCGCTGTTCCGGGTCGTGGTGCCGGCCGCGATCCCCGGCATCGTCGCGGTCGCCGTCTACGCCTTCATGACCGCCTGGGGCGAGGTGCTGTTCGCGTCGGTGATGACCAACGACACCACCCGCACGCTCGCCGTCGGACTCCAGGGCTACTCCACGCTCAACGACGTGTACTGGAACCAGATCATGGCCGCCTCGCTGGTCGTCAGCGTGCCGGTGGTGGCCGGCTTCCTGCTCCTGCAGCGCTACCTCGTCGCGGGGCTGACGGCGGGTGCCGTCAAGTGACTTACCTCGAAAGGGATTTCGTGACCATCGACCTCACCGCACTCCCGCACGACTTCCTGTGGGGCACGGCCACCTCGGCGTACCAGATCGAGGGAGCCGTGGCGGAGGACGGCCGTTCGCCGTCGATCTGGGACACCTTCTCGCACACCCCCGGGAAGATCGCCCGCAACGACCACGGCGACGTCGCCTGCGACCACTACCACCGCTGGCGCGAGGACATCGCGCTCATGCGTCAACTCGGCACCAATGCCTACCGGTTGTCGATCGCCTGGCCGCGCGTGCTGCCGGGCGGCGACGGACCGGTCAACGCCAAGGGCCTCGACTTCTACGACGAGTTGATCGACGGCCTGCTGGACGCGGGCATCACCCCGTCCGTCACCCTCTACCACTGGGACCTGCCCCAGGCGCTCCAGGACCGGGGCGGCTGGCCCGAGCGGGAGACCGCCGAGCACTTCGCCGCGTACGCCTCGGTCGTGGCCGCGCGTCTGGGCGACAGGGTCGGCCACTGGACCACGCTCAACGAACCGCTGTGCTCCGCCTGGATCGGCCACCTCGAAGGCAAGATGGCCCCCGGGCTCACGGATCTGACCGCCGCGGTGCGCGCCTCGTACCACCTCCTGCTGGGCCACGGACTGGCGACCCAGGCCATCCGGGCGGCCGTCCCCGCCGCCGAGGTCGGCATCGTCAACAACCTCTCCACCGTGCACCCGGCCACCGACCGTCCGGAGGACATCGAGGCCGCCCGCCGGATGGACGGCCACACCAACCGCTGGTGGCTGGACCCGATCCACGGCCGCGGCTTCCCGGAGGACATGCGGAACCTGTACGGCGTCGAACTGCCCTCAAAAGAAGGCGACTTGGAGACGATCGCCGCCCCGCTGGACTGGCTCGGCCTCAACTACTACTTCCCGGCCACCGTCGCCGACGACCCCAGCGGCCCGGCCCCGCACGCCCGTTCCGTACGCCGCCTCGGCGTGCCCCGCACCGGAATGGACTGGGAGATCGACGCGAGCGGCATCGAGACCCTGCTGCTCCGCCTCACCGACGAGTACGGCGCCCGCAAGCTGTACGTGACCGAGAACGGCTCCGCCTACCCGGACGTCGTACGCCCCGACGGCACCGTCGACGACCCCGAGCGGCAGGACTACCTGGCCGGCCACCTCGCCGCCTGCGCCTCCGCCGCCCGCCGGGGCGCCCCGCTGGCCGGCTACTTCGCCTGGTCGCTGCTGGACAACTTCGAGTGGGCCTACGGCTACGACAAGCGTTTCGGCCTGGTCCACGTCGACTACCGGACCCAGGCCCGTACCGTCAAGGGCTCCGGACACCGGTACGCGGAGATCATCCGTGCCCATCGGGGACGCGCGCGGCACGCGGCCTGAGCAGGCGGGCGGCGGGGACGGAGGCCCTCGGCCAAGGGGCCCTGGGGCGGGGTCGCACCCCCGCCCCGGGGCTCTGCCGTCCCCGGTGCCGCCGGAGCCACACTTAATACGTTGCCGCAGGCCAGGCCTGATGAAAGCCTCACGCCATGCCCACCTTCACCACCCCCGACGGCACCACCCTCGCCTACCTCGCGACCGGCGAGGGACCGCCCCTGGTCTGCCTCCCCGGCGGCCCGATGCAGGCCTCGGCCTACCTCGGCGACCTCGGCGGCCTCAGCGCCCACCGCACCCTGATCCGCCTGGACCTCAGAGGCACCGGCGACTCGGCGATCCCCGGGGACCCGGCGTCGTACCGCTGCGACCGTCAGGTCGACGACGTCGAGGCACTGCGCGAGGAACTCGGCCTGGACCGCCTGGACGTACTGGCCCACAGCGCGGGCGCCAACCTGGCCGCCCTCTACACGGCCCGCCATCGCGACCGCGTCGCACGCCTCGCCCTGATCACGCCGAGCGTCTACGCGGTCGGCATCGCCGTCACCGCCGAGGACCGCCTGAGCACGGCCCGTCTGCGCCGTGACGAGGAGTGGTTCGCCCCGGCGTACGCGGCCCTGGAATCCCTCAACGCGGGCCGTCCCGCCCCCGGCGCCTGGCAGGCCGTCGCCCCCTTCTGGTTCGCCCGCTGGGACGAGGCGGCCAAGGCGGTCCGCGCGGCCGAGGACCAGCAGCGCAACGACGAGGCGGCGGCGGTCTACGGCTCCGAGGGCGCCTTCGACCCGGAGGCGACGCGGGCGGCGCTGGCCGGGTTCGCCGGGCGGGTGCTGGTGCTGGCCGGGGAGGTGGACGTGGCCGGGCCCCCGCGGGCGCTGGCCGAGTACGCCGGGCTCTTCCCGGAGGCCGAGTCGGTGGTCCAGGAGGGGGCGGCGCACTTCCCCTGGCTGGACGACGCACGGCGGTTCGTGGCGGAGACCGCGAGGTTCTTCGCGTAGATCGCGTTGTCAGTGCTGCCTGTCATGATCCGGGACATGCTCTACGACGACGTGGTCCGGGCGCTGACCGACCCTGACTTCGCACTCGACGTCCGCGCGGCCGACCTCTCGGGACTCTCCGACGAGGAGGTCGGTGATCTGCTCGCGGCGGCCTACCGGGCCCGGCGCGGGGCCACGGACGCAATGAAGGGGGCGCGGGTGGCGGTGCACCAGGCGGTCAGGGACAGCGAACCGCGCTACACGCCCGACGCGTGCCGCCGGATGTTCGAGGCGGTCGTCGCCTGTAGCGAGGACCCTGACGACGTGGTGAGCCTCCGGCCGGTCGTGGACGCGCTGACGCACTGCACGGGGCCATGGCCCGACCTTTCCGGCCCGGCCCGTGCCTTGACCGATTTCCTGGTGGAGAAGGGGGACGCCACCCATCCGTACTCGCTGCTCATGGTGGCGAGTCTCGGGGGCGGCGAGGCGCTGCGGACGGCGGCCGACCTCCTGCGACGCGACGGCGGAGCCATAGCCATGGACGGGATCGATGTCGTCATCGGCCTCACTCCCGCCGAGCGGACAGTGCTCGTGCAGGTCGACGGGCTCAACACCTACGACCCCCCGCCGAACGCACCGGACCTCTGGCGGCAGGTGGCCGGCATCCCGGCCTACGTCGCCTTCGCCCGCCGTGCGCTGGAAGCGGCGGCCGACCGCGCCGACGCCCTCCAGCGCGGCGAGGTCCCCTACCGGGCCGACAAGGCGTTCACGCCCCGCGAGGTCGACATGCTCGGACAGGCCGCCCGGATGGCCCTGCTGCGCGACGAGCCCTGGCTGCCGGACCTCCTCGACCGGCTGCTGCCCGGCATCGCCGTCGCCCCGACGTCCGCGAAGACGGTCCCCTCGCAGGCCCTGCTGTACGAACTGGTCCGCGCCGCACGGGACTTCCCGACGCCGGAACTGGTCACCGCGATCCGCACCGCCCGCTCGGTGACCCGCCACGCCGGAATTCCCCGGCAGCTCGACAAGCTGCTCAAGCAGGTCGAGCCGGCCCTGGCCGAGCGGAACGAGGTGGCCCTGCGGCTGTCGAGGGAGGGTTTCGACGACGACGGTGTCCTGCGCAGAGAGGCGGGCGGCGGGTACACGGCCGTCGTCACGGTCACCGAGACCGCCCACCTGACCTGGGAGAAGGACGGCCGCCCTCTGAAGAGCGTCCCCGCGCCCGTCCGTCGCGACCACGCCGGCCTGGTCAAGGAGCTGCGCGACCTGGTGAAGCGGGTGGACATCCAGCTCGGCACCCTCGCCCGGGCGCTGGAGGGCGGGTTCACCGTCGACGCCGTCCACCCGTACGGCTGGTGGCGCGCGGAACTGGCCGGGCATCCGCTCGCCCGGTCCGTCGTACGCCGGCTGATCTGGGAGATCGAGGTCGCGCCCGGTCGGTGGCGGGCGGTCCTTCCGTCGACCGAGGACCTCCCCGACGCGCCCGACGACGCCTCCGTCCGGCTGTGGCACCCGATCCGCTCCGACGCCGACACCGTACGGGCCTGGCGGGACCGGCTCGTCGACGGGCAGCTGAGACAGCCGTTCAAGCAGGCGTTCCGGGAGATCTACCGGCTCACCCCGGCGGAGGAGGAGACCCGCGTCCACTCCCTGCGCTTCGCCGCCCATCTCGTGCACTACCGCCGGATGTTCGCGCTGTTCCGGGCCCGGGGCTGGACGAGCCGGCTGCTCGGACCGTGGGACGCCGGGGACGGGGACGCGGCCCTGCGGGCCCTGGGCGCGGGGGAGTGGCGGGCCGCCTTCTTCCACACCTACGTGGACTGGGCGGACGGCGACGGAGTGGCCTCGACCGACCGGGTTCGCTTCGAGCGCCGGGTGGCCGGCGCCTGGCGGGAGGCGCCCCTCGCGGAGGTGCCGCCGCTGGTGTTCAGCGAGGCGATGCGCGACGTGGACCTCTTCGTCGGCGTGACCTCGATCGCCGCCGACCCCGACTGGACCGAGCACGGACCGGCCCGCGCCTACTGGGAACGGGCCGGGTTCGCCGAGCTGAGCGAGAGCGCCGAGGCCCGCCGCGACGCCCTCGCGCGGATCCTGCCGCGCCTGAAGATCGCCGACCGGTGCACCCTCGACGGCCGCTTCCTGGTGGTCCGCGGCGGCCTCCGCACGTACCGCATCCATCTCGGCTCGGCGAACATCCTGATGGAGCCCGACAACTCCTATCTGTGCATCGTCCCTTCACGCGGCAAGGCCGCCGGCAAGGTCTTCCTGCCGTTCGAGGACGACCGGCTCACCGTGATCCTCAGCAAGGCCCTGCTGCTGGCCGCCGACACCGAGATCACCGACCCGTCCATCCTCATGCAGGTGGGGAAGGGGAGAGCGGGCTGACGGGGCGCGGAACCGCCGTCGGGGGGCGACGGTTCCGCGCGGGCGGGTCAGCAGTCCCTGAACTCCGGCGACTGGTTGAGGATCTGTGAGCGCGTCGAGGTGAAGCGCGCGTAGGTCTCGCTGTCCTGCGCGCCCGGCCGGAACGCCGCCACCCGGTGGCAGTTCTGGAAGGCCAGGGCCACCCCGAAGTGCCGCTCCAGGCTGCCGCGGATCGCGTCGCTGGCCAGGGCCCGCAGCAGCTGACCGCGCTCCTTCTCGGACGGCGGGGGCGTCTGGTTGTCGGTGAACTCGGCCTTGCCGTCGTGGAGTTCGACGGCGAGAGAGGCGATCAGGTCGTAGGCGTACGGGAGGGACGTGCGGACGGTGTCCACGAAGTCCTCCTCGCGGACGGCGCCGTTCTCGGCTTCGGCGAGGAGCTTCGGGGAGACGTCGAGAGACATGAAGGTGCGTGTCCTGTCTGTGCGTTGAGTGGGGGGGTGAGGGGGAAGGGGGTGTCAGAGGAGGGAAGCGGGACCCGGTACGAAGTCGGGGTCGACCTGGGCTGCCAGGTCCTCGCCCGCCCAGGCCCGGGCGTTGCGCAGATGGAACTCGACGGCGTGGCGATGGAGCGTCGCCCAGTCGCGGGGACAGGCGTCCACCGCCTCGCGCAGAATGTTCAGGGCATGCCGGTTGTGCGGCTCCAGGGACTCCGGGCCGCCCTGTGCGCGGCCCTGTTCGACGGCCCGTACGAACGGTGAGTGGACCAGGTGGGTCAGCAGGTCGTCCCCCACCTCCTCCTTGAGGAAGAGCAGATCGTCCTCGCCGGTCACCTTGTTGCCGACGACGGCGATCCGGATGCCGAACTCACGGGCGTGGTCGCGGTACTGGCGGTAGACCGAGACGCCCTTGCGGGTGGGTTCCGCCACCAGGAACGTGAGGTCGAAGCGGGTGAAGAGACCGGAGGCGAACGCGTCCGCGCCCGCCGTCATGTCCACCACCACATACTCGCCGGGACCGTCGACGAGATGGTTGAGGTAGAGCTCCACCCCGCCGAGCTTGGAGTGGTAGCAGGCCACCCCGAGGTCGCTCTCCTCGAACTCGCCGGTCACCATCAGCGGCACGTCGCCGACGTGCCGGACGTGCCGGGTGTGCAGTTCGTCGTCGCCGAGCAGGGTCAGCAGCCGGGAGCCGCGGCCCGGCGGAGTGGTCTTGATCATGGCCTCGGCGGAGGCGATGCGCGGGTTGGTGCCGCGCAGGTGGTCCTTGACGGCGTTCAGGTGTGCGCCCAGCGGAGGGGCGGCCGGCAGTTCCCCGTCGTGGCCCAGCGCCTCGGCCAGATGCTGGTTGATGTCCCCGTCCACGGCGAGCACGGGAGCGCCGGACCGCGCGAGGTGACGGGAGAAGAGTGCCGACAGGGTGGTCTTGCCGCTGCCACCTTTGCCGACGAAAGCGATGCGCATCAGCACCCCGCCCTTTCGGATAAGCGCTTTTTGAAAATGGATGTCATGTCGGTAGATTTGTAGGGCGTCACCGCGGCGCTGTCAAACCGCCACCCCCGGGAGGCGGTGATCAAGCCCCTCCGCTTAATGCATATGATGCGCAAGTGCGTGACTACAGCATCAGGGCCGCGGGCCCGGACGACCTCGACGGTGCGCGAGCCGTGATGCTCGACACCGTCTACCGCGACTTCGGTTCCGGATATGTGCCCCGCTGGCACGGCGACATCATCGACCCGGCCACCGCCTACCTCGTCCCGGAGCGCCACACCCTCCTCGTGGCGCTCGACCCGCACAGCGGCGAGGTCGTCGCCACCGGCGCCCTGGACTCCCGGGGCCCGGCCCACCCGCCGAATCCGCGCCATGTCGCCGAGCGCTACCCCTCGGGGCGGACCGCACAACTGCGCCGCGTCTACGTCCGACCCGAGCACCGCAGGCGCGGTCTCGCCCGGCGGCTGGTCGCGGAGCTGACGGAGTTCGCCGTCGCCGAGGGCGGCTACCGCTCCGTGTATCTGCACACCGACCCGGCCGTCCCGGGCGCCGAAGCCTTCTGGCGATCGCTCGGCAAGCTCGTGCACGACGAGCGCGAGGACCCCGAGGGCGCGTCCGGCGTCCTGCACTTCGAGATCCCGATGGGGCGATGACCCGAATGACCCGACCGCGCTTCCTCCTCGCCCTCCTCATCGCCCCAGCCCTCACCGGCTGCTTCGCGTCCGAGGGCTCGGGCGGTTCGTCCGACGACGTCGGTGACGGCTCCCGGCTGCGGGTCGCCCTCGCCTTCCCGCCCGCCGAGAACCTCTCCCCGTACGGCGCCGACGCCACCCTCCTCAGCCGCCTCGGCGTCACCGAGGGCCTGACCGCCCTGGACGCCAACGGCGCCGCGGCCCCCGCGCTAGCGGCGTCCTGGACCCGGGAGAACGACCGCACCTGGCTGTTCACCCTGCGCGAGGCCGTCTTCCAGGACGGCACCGACGTCACCCCGGCCACCGTCGCCACTGCCCTCACCCACGCCACCGAGGCCCGGCCGGCCCCCGCCGCCCTCTCCGGCGTGACCCTCACCGCGAAGACCGAGGGCACCACCGGCGTCCGGGTCACCACGAAGGACCCCGACCCCGTACTGCCGCTGCGGCTGTCCAGCCCCAGCCTCGCCGTCCTCTCCGCGAAGGCCTACGGCAGGACGGACCGCGTCGACCCGGTCGGCCACGCCACCGGCCCCTTCGAGCTCACCAAGGTCATGGGCGCCACCGCCGCCACCCTCGACCGCTACGACGACTACTGGGGAGGCCGCGCCCAGGCTCCGGGCATCGACGTGAAGTTCGTCGCCGACGGCACCGCCCGTGCGAGCGCGCTCCGCACCGACCAGGTCGACCTCGCGGAGGCAATCCCCGTCGCCCAGGCCGCCACCCTCGACAAGGGCATCCGCAAGGCCACCGCCACGACCCGCACCACGAGTCTGCTCCTCAACACCGAGTCGGATGTGTTCCAGGACGTCGGCCTCCGGGCCGCGGCACGGCAGGCGGTCGACACCTCCGCACTCGCCGAGGGCGTCTACGAGGGGTACGCCGACGCCGGCACCGGCCTCTACGGACCCGCCGTGACCTGGGCCGAGGGCAAGCGGACCGAGCCGGCCGGCCGGGCGAAGGCCACGGATCCGGACGGGGCCACGATCACCCTCGCGACGTACGACAACCGGCCCGAACTCCCCGAGGCCGCCCAGGTGCTGAAGCAGCAGCTGGAGAAGGCCGGCTTCGAGGTGAAGCTGGAGGTGCGCGAGTACTCGCGGCTGGAGAGCGATGTGCTGGCGGGCACATTCGACGCCTTCGTCGGTGCCCGCAACAGCCTCCTCGACACCGGCGACCCCGTCTCGCTCCTCGCCGGCGACTTCACCTGCGACGGCAGCTACAACCTGGCGCTGCTGTGCGACAAGGACGTCGACAAGGCGGTGCGGAAGGCCGAGCGCGTCACCGACACCGCCGGGCGCCAGGACGCCGCCATGGCGGCCGAGGCGAAGATCCTCGGCACCGACGCCGTCGTCCCGCTGGTCCACCAGCGCGTCATCACCGGCGTCGGCCCCAAGGTCGGCGGCGCTCTCCTCGACCCGTACGAGCGCACCCTCGTCGGCCTCGGCACCCGGCGCTGACGCGTGCGGCAGCAAGCGGCCACGCTCCTGTGGCGGGCCGGGATCGCCGCCACCCTCGTGTGCGCCATCGGCCTGCTGCCCTGGCTCACGCGCACGGACCCGGCACTGACCGTGCTCAAGGCCCGCTCGGCCGAACGCGACCCCGATCCGCAGGTGCTGGCCGACATCCGGACCCGACTGGGCCTGGACGACGGCCCGTTCCGCCTCCTCGGGCAGTGGCTGGGCGGACTGTGGCGCGGGGACGCCGGACAGTCGTGGATCTCCGGCACCGAGGTCACCCCCGCCCTGCTCAACGCCCTGGGGGCGTCCCTGCTGCTGATGGCGGTGGCCCTCGTGTGCGCCACCGTCACCGCCGCACTGATCTGCGCCCGCACCCTGTGGCTCGGCGCGCACCACCGGCTCGCCGGCCGCGGGACCGGCGGCAGCGGGTCCGCGGTCCTCGCCGCGCTGCCCGAGTTCCTCACCGCGTCCGTGCTCGCCACCGTCGTCGGCGTCCAGCTCGGCTGGCTGCCCGCCCTCGGCTGGTACGGGCCGCAGTGGACGATCCTGCCCGCCCTCGCCCTCGGCCTGCCCGCCGGGGCCGTGCTCGGCCGCCTCCTCGACGACCTGCTGCCCGGAGCCTTCGCCGAACCGTGGGCGCCGGCCGCCGCCGCGCGCGGACTGCCCGGCCGCGCCATCGCCCGCCAGGCACTGCGCCGCTGTCTGCCCGGACTCCTGCCGAACACCGGCCTGTTCGCGGTCGGCCTCACCGGCGGCTCGGTCGCCGTCGAGCAGATCTTCGACATACCGGGCCTCGGCCGCACCACCCTCCAGGCCGCCCTCGCCCAGGACCTCCCCGTCCTCCAGGCCGGCACCCTCGCCCTCGTCCTCCTCGCCGCGACCTGCGCCGGCCTCGCCGCCCTCGCCACCCGCCTGCTCATCGGCACCGCCCTCCGGGACGGTGCCCTGCCGTCACTCCACGGACCGAAGCCGCCGGTACGCGGTATACAGCCGATCGCCTACGGTGGACTGCCGGCGGTGGTCATCGCGCTCGGTCTGCCCCGCGACCCGCTCGCCCTCGACACGCAGCAGCGCCTCCAAGCCCCGTCCCGCGCGCACCCCTTCGGCACCGACGCGCTCGGCCGCGACATCCTCGCCCGCGTCGGCCACGGCGCCCTGGAAACCCTGCTGCTCGCCCTCGCGATCGGCACGGCCGCACTGCTCATCGGCGTCCTGCTCGGACTGCTGCCCCGTCTGTCCGGCCCGCTCGTCGACACGGTCACCGCACTGCCGCCGGTCCTCGTCGCCCTCCTCGTCACCGCCGTCGCCGGCAGCGGCCCCGCCACCCCCGCGCTCGCCGTCACCGCCGTCGCCTGGGCACCCCTCGCCGCCCACACCTCCGCACTGCTCCGCCAGGAACGCGCCGCCCTGCACATCACCGCCACCCTCGGCCTGGGCGCCGGCCCCTGGCACCTGCTGCGCCACGAACTCCTGCCCGCCGTCCTGCCGCCCGTCACCCGCCACGCCCTGCTACGGCTCCCCGGCATCGCCCTCGCCCTGGCCTCCCTCGCCTTTCTCGGCCTGGGCTCCCAGCCGCCCTCCCCCGAATGGGGCCTGCTGCTCGCCGAGAACCAGCCCTACGCCGAGCGCGCCCCCTGGGCCGTCCTCGCCCCGGCCGCCGTACTCGCCCTGCTCGGCGCGCTGGCGGTCACCGCGGGAAGCGGAGCGAGATGGGGGTCCCCCCGGCCGAAGGCTGGGGGAGGAGCGCGCAGGCCGCGCCGCACCCCGCGCCCACCCGTGACCGAACCCGAACAGCAGCCTCGTACAAGGGAATTGGTGGAAGCCCGATGAGCAGCTCGCTGTCGACCGCCCTGCGCGCGACCCCGGACCGTACCCGCCTCACGCCCCTGCTGCGGCTGCTGATCCTCACCCAACTCGCCTTCAACGTCGGCTTCTTCGCGGTGCTGCCGTTCCTGTCCGAGCACCTCGGCACGGCGATGGGCATGGCGGGCTGGACGGTCGGGTTCGTGCTGGGGCTGCGGACCTTCAGCCAGCAGGGGCTGTTCGTGGTGGGCGGGGCGCTCGCCGACCGGTACGGGATCCGACCGGTCGTGCTCGCGGGATGCGCGCTGCGGATCGCCGGGTTCGCCTGGCTCGGGTACGCCGAGGCGACCGGGGCGGTCATCGGGGCCGTGCTGCTGATCGGGTTCGCCGCCGCGCTGTTCTCGCCCGCGGTCGAGTCCGAGGTGGCCCGGCAGGCCGTCGTCCACGAGGAGCAGGGCGGCGGGTCCCGTACCCGGGTGCTCGCACTGTTCACCGTGGCCGGACAGGCGGGGGCGTTCGTCGGGCCGCTGCTCGGCGCGCTGCTGCTGTCGGTGGACTTCCGGAGCGTGTGCCTCGCCGGTGCCGGGATCTTCGTGCTCGTCCTCGCCGGGCACGCGTGGCTGCTGCCGCAGCACATTCCGGGACGCCAGCGGGTCCACGTCAAGGGCGGGATACGGGTGCTGGTGCGCAACCGGCGCTTCCTCGCGCTGTGCTGCGCGTACGGCGCCTATCTGCTCGCCTACAACCAGCTCTATCTCGCGCTGCCCGCCGAGGTGGAGCGGGCCACCGGTTCCCAGTCCGCGCTGGCCTGGCTGTTCGCCCTGTCCTCGCTGCTGGTGGTGACCGCCCAGCTGCCCGTCACCCGCTGGGTGGGGGACCGGCTCGCCCTGCGCCGCTCGATGGCGGCCGGACTGCTGCTCATCGCCGCCGGGTTCGCGGTCGTGGCGCTCGCCCGGCCGGCCGGCTGGACCGGGACGGCGGGGCTGCTGCCCGCGGCCGGGTTCGTCGTGCTGCTCACCCTCGGCCAGATGCTCGTCGCCCCCGTCGCCCGCGCCTGGGTCCCCGACCTCGCCGAGGAGGGGCGGCTCGGCCTCTACACCGGCGCGCTGTCCTCGGTCTCCGGTCTGATCGTGCTGGCCGGCAGCTCACTGACCGGCACACTCCTCGACAGCGGGCTGCCGGCGGCCGTGCCATGGCTGGTGCTGGCCGCCGTACCGGCCGCGGCGATCACGCTGCTGCCGCGCCGTCCGTAGGTCATCCCGCGACCAGCTCGCGCACGTCCTCCAGCAGGACCTCCTCGATCCGGGAGGTGCGCAGCAGCCACAGGATGTCCCGGCCGAACGACCACACCAGCGCGCCCAGCGCCGTCGCGACGACCCCGAACTCCAGGGCGTACGGCAGCAGGCCCGAGGCGGCCAGGAGCAGGAACACACCCTGGAGGGCGGCCACCGTCTTGCGGGCCGTGCTCGGCGGGAGCGGGGCGTTCAGCCACGGCCAGACACGGGCGGCGGCGACGAAGGCGTAGCGCATGCCGCCGATCAGCAGGACCCACGGGCCGTGCGCCATGGACACGTAGACGCTGAGCACCAGGATCAGGAAGGCGTCGACCTCCATGTCGAAGCGGGCGCCGAGCGGGGTGGAGGTGCCGGTGCGGCGGGCGACCTTGCCGTCGACGCCGTCGAGGATCAGGGCCACGGCCGTCAGACCGACGAAGAGAGTGACCGGCGGTGAGCTCTGGAAGGAGTCGGCGACCAGGGCGGTGACCCCGCCGACCAGAGTGGCCCGGCCGAGCGTGACCCGGTTGGCGGGGCCGAAGGAACGCGGACGGTGGCGGTGCAGGGCCCGGGAGAGCACCGCCCAGGTGGCGACGGCGAAGACGAGGCCGGTCAGCCAGCCCGCCGGTCCCATGCCGATCGCCGTCCCGAGCAGAGCCAGCAACAGGATCTGCAGACCCGCTCCCACAGCGGTCTCCTGCTGGACCAGCCTTGCGTCGTAAGTGTTGTTCAGGGCCACCGAACATCCTCCGGCCGTGTGACAGAGTCGATCAACGCCGCGTACTGTGCGCGACCTGTGCACACCTCGGTACGTGAACCACTTCCCAAGCGTTCAGGAGGATGCCGATGAAGCGCACCGCGAGTGCTTTCTGGCTCAACGGCCCCGGTGCGGGTGAGATACGTGAGGTCACCCTCCCGGCTCTCTCCGAGGGGGACGTGCTGGTCCGCGCCCTGTACTCCGGCGTCAGCCGCGGCACGGAGACGCTCGTCTTCCGCGGCGGGGTCCCCGAGAGCCAGCACGCCGCCATGCGGGCGCCGTTCCAGGAGGGCGACTTCCCGGCACCCGTGAAGTACGGCTACCTCAGCGTCGGAGAGGTCGAGGAGGGCCCGGCGGACCTCGTGGGCCGTACGGTCTTCTGCCTCTACCCGCACCAGACGCGCTACGTCGTCCCGGTGACCGCCGTGACCCCGGTGCCCGAGAACGTGCCCGCCGAACGGGCGATCCTCGCCGGCACGGTGGAGACCGCCGTCAACGCCGCCTGGGACGCGGCGCCGCTCGTCGGTGACCGGATCGCCGTGGTCGGCGGCGGCATGATCGGCTGCTCGGTCGCCGCACTGCTGGCCCGCTTCCCCGGCGTACGGATCCAGCTGGTCGACGCCGACCCGGCGCGGGCGAACGTCGCGAAGGCCCTGGGCGTCGACTTCGCGCTGCCGCGGGACGCGCTCGGGGAGTGCGACCTCGTCGTCCACGCCAGCGCCACCGAGCAGGGTCTGGCCCGCTCCCTGGAGCTGCTGACGCCCGAGGGCACGGTCCTCGAACTCAGCTGGTACGGCGACCGGAAGGTCAGCCTTCCGCTCGGTGAGGCCTTCCACTCCCGGCGACTCGTCATCCGCAGCAGCCAGGTCGGCACCGTCTCCCCGGCCCGCCGCTCCAGCCGCACGTATGCCGACCGGCTGGCCCTCGCCCTGGAACTGCTCGCCGACCCGGCGCTTGACGCGCTCATTACAGGGGAAAGCGCGTTCGAGGAGCTGCCGCAGGTGATGCCCAGGCTCACTTCCGGGGAAATTCCCGCTCTTTGTCACCGCGTGAGGTATGGCAAGAGCGCCTGACCTGAGAAAAGAGTGAGAGACGGCTGAACGCGGGGAAGCGAAGGGCCGTACTACTCGGCATCCCCGCCGGCGATCAGCCGGGGGGATCAGACGTGCCGCACCTGGAGGGTCGTCCGTTGTTCAGTGTCACCGTCCGCGATCACATCATGATCGCCCACAGCTTCCGCGGCGAGGTCTTCGGACCCGCGCAGCGCCTGCACGGAGCGACGTTCCTCGTGGACGCCACCTTCCGGCGGGAGCAGTTGGACGACGACAACATCGTCGTCGACATCGGACTGGCCACGCAGGAACTCGGAGCCGTCGCCGCCGAGCTGAACTACAGAAACCTCGACAACGAGCCCGACTTCGCCGGGATCAACACGTCGACGGAGTTCCTGGCCAAGGTCATCGCCGACCGGCTCGCCGAGCGGATCGAGAAGGGCGGGCTGGGCGAGGGCGCCCGGGGCATCGCCGCGATCGCCGTCACCCTGCACGAGTCCCATGTCGCGTGGGCGAGTTACGAGCGTGCGCTGTGACCGACGTGACCCTGGAGAAGGCCCCGCAGGCGGCCCTGGGCTATGTGCCCGTGCAGCATTCGGCTCTCAGGAACGCGGACATCGTCCCCATGGCTCTGCGCACCGTGCACTTCGTCATGCCCGGCGGTGTCGACGACCCGACCGCGCCGAGCGGCGGCAACGCCTATGACCGGCGCGTGAGTCTGGACCTGCCGGGCTTCGGCTGGCAGGTCCACAAGCACGCGGTGGCGGGCGAGTGGCCCCGGCCGGGTGCCTCGGCCCGAGCGGAACTGGCCGGTGTGCTGCGGGGGTTGCCGGACGACACCGTGGTCCTGATGGACGGCCTGGTCGCCTGCGGAGTCCCGGAGATCGTCGTACCGGAGGCGGAGCGGCTGCGGCTCGCGGTCCTTGTCCACCTTCCGCTCGGCGACGAGACCGGCCTCGATCCCGTCCTGGCCGCCGAGCTGGACGCGAAGGAGCGCGCGGTGCTCCGCGCGGTCCCCGCCGTCGTCGCCACCAGCGACTGGGCGGTCCGCCGCCTCGTCTCCCACCACGGCCTCGCCCCCGACCGGGTCCATGTCGCCGCCCCCGGCGCCGACATCGCCCCCCTCGCCTCCGGCACCGACGGCCTGTCCCGGCTGCTGTGCGTCGCCGCGGTGACACCCCGCAAGGGACAGCACCGCCTGGTGGAGGCGCTGGCCACGGTCCGGGACCTGCCGTGGAGCTGCGTGTGCGTGGGCGGCCTCGCCCAGGACCCGGCGTACGTGGCGGACCTGCGGGCCCTGATCGCGAAGTACGGCCTGGAACACCGACTGCACCTGGCCGGACCGCAGGCCGGCGCCGAACTCGACGCCAGCTACGCCGCCGCCGACCTGATGGTCCTCACCTCCTACGCCGAGACCTACGGCATGGCGGTCACCGAGGCCCTCGCCCGCGGCATCCCGGTGCTGGCCACCGACGTCGGCGGGCTGCCCGAGGCGGTCGGCCGCGCCCCCGACGGCGGCGTGCCCGGCATCCTCGTCCCGCCGGAGGACCCCGCCGCCCTCGCCGCGGAGCTGCGCGGCTGGTTCGGCGAGGCGGACGTACGACGCCGGCTGAAGGCGGCTGCCCGGGGCCGGCGGGCCGCCCTGGACGGCTGGGCGACCACGGCCCGCAGCCTGGCCGGAGTACTGGGCCGACTGCCGAGCGAACCCTGGAGGGCGGCATGAGGAAGACGGCTACGACACAGCGCGCGGGAAGGATTCCGGCGCAGGCGGGACCGAGGGACGTGGCAGGAGTGGAGTCCGAGATGGGGAACCCGACGTCATCGGCGTCCGCGGGCCCCGGCACCGACGCGGAGTCCGTGATCCCCGGCGCCGGCCCCGCGGCCCGCCCCGGCGAGCGGCCCACCGTACGGCTGCGCGAGGACGGGCCCGAGGAGCAGCCCCGGTACGCGCCCGAGTGGCTGGAGTTGCGGGAGCCCGCCGATGCCGGCGCGCGCTCGATCGATCTGCTCGACCCGCTGCGGATCCGGCTCGCCAACCTGCCCGGCAAGGCCGGGGTGACCGTGCACGACCTCGGGTGCGGTACCGGGTCGATGGGCCGCTGGCTCGCACCCCGCCTCGACGGCCCTCAGCACTGGGTGTTGCACGACCGCGACCCCTACCTGCTGCACTTCGCGGCCGTCGCCTCCGCGCGGGTCGCCGCGGACGGCAGCCGGGTCACCGTCGAGACCCGGCGCGGTGACGTCGGCCGGCTGACCCCGGACGCCCTCGCGGGCGCCTCCCTGGTGACGGCCTCCGCACTTCTGGACGTCCTCACCCGCGAGGAGATCGAGACCCTGGCAGCCGCCTGCACCGGTGCCGGCTGCCCGGCCCTGCTCACGCTCTCCGTGGCCGGCCGCGTCGACTTCTCCCCGTCCGACCCGATGGACACCGAGATCGCCGAGGCGTTCAACGCCCACCAGCGGCGCTCGGGCCTGCTCGGCCCGGACGCGGTCACGGTGGCCTGCGAGGCCTTCTCCGAACTCGGCGCGACGGTACGGCTGAACCCGAGCCCCTGGCGGCTGGGCCCCGCCGAGTCCGCGCTCACGGCACAGTGGCTGCGCGGCTGGGTCGGCGCCGCGGTGGAACAGCGCCCGGAGCTGCGCGAGCGCGCGGACCGTTACCTCCGCGCCCGCCTGGAGGCCTGCGAGGCGGGCGAGTTGAGCGTGGTCGTCCACCACACCGACCTGCTGGCACTGTCCCGCCCGACGGGCGGGGCGGCATGAGCGTGGAGACGGTACGGGCGGCCCACGCGGGCCTGCGGGGGCCGGGCCGACGCAGGCGCTGGGCCGGGGTGACACGGGGGCGCGGCCGCGTCGCGGTGACGCCGGTGGACGCGACCGCGTCGGTGCTGGGCGTGGCCGGCTTCCCGGCCCGTACGGCGGTGGAGGAACGGTACGCCGACACGGCTACCGGTGCGGCACGTCCCGAGGCCGGTACCGCCGCCGTCGCCCTCCCGCCCGCCAAGGCCGTCCCGCCACCCCCCGTCGCCGTCTCCGGGGACCGCATCGGCGTGATCGTCTCCGCCCCGCGGCCCGCCACCGCCCAGGCCGCCCCCGGCGCCTCCTGGTGGCGAAACGTTCTCGCCCGCCTCAAGTCCCCCGCCGTACGCACCCACGTCGGCAGCGCCGTCGGCGTGATCATCCTCGCCGTTCTGCTGTGGCGGCTCGGCACCGGCGTCTTCCTCGACGGGTTGCGCCGGATCGACGGGGCGACCCTGCTCGCCGCGCTCGGGATCGGCGTGGTCACCACCGTCTTCAGCGCCTGGCGCTGGCAACTGGTCGCCCGGAGCCTGAAGATCCGGCTGCCGCTCGGTGCGGCCGTGGCCTCGTACTACCGGGCCCTGTTCCTCAACGCCGCCCTGCCCGGCGGCGTTCTCGGCGATGTACATCGGGCGGTACGGCACGGACGCAGCACCCATGAACTCGGGCGCTGTGTGCGGGCCGTCGTCCTCGAACGGATCGCCGGGCAGCTCGCGTTGGCGGTCGTCGGCGCCGCGGTGCTGCTGACCATGCCGTCACCGGTGCTCGCCCAGGCCCGCCATCTCGCGCCGCTGCTCGTGTTCGCCACGCTGGGCGCGCTGGCCGTCGTGCTCGCCCTGCGGATGAACCGGGCGCCCTCACGGGCCGGCAAGGCCCTGCGCGAGGCCCGCGAGGGGCTGCTGTCGCGGCAGAACGGGCCCGGAGTGGCCCTGTCCTCCGCCGTCGTCCTCGCCGGACACCTCGGAATGTTCGTGCTCGCCGCCCGCGTCGCCGGTTCCGCCGCCTCCGTCGCCGTCCTGCTGCCGATCGCCGTGCTCGCCCTGCTCGCCATGGGCCTGCCGCTCAACGTCGGCGGCTGGGGCCCCCGCGAGGGCGTCACCGCCTGGGCGTTCGGCGCCGCCGGTCTGGGCGCCGGCAGCGGGCTGGCCGTCGCCGTCGTCTACGGGGTGCTCTCGCTCGCGGCCAGCCTGCCCGGCGTCATCGTCCTGCTCGCCCGCTATCCGCGCGCCGAATCGCCGTCGGAGGTGAGCAGTGAGAAATACGTGCCGAAGGAATCCGCCAGGCTCGCAAGGAGCGCTTTGCCCTTTTCCGCCGAACCCAGCGAAGGACGGCCGATGACACCGGAATCGGTATAGGCGGACATACCGAGGGTGAGCAGATGACGTCGGTCGTCGGCGACGAAATCGGATGCCGCATAACCGGGTCGGACGAATTCGGGATGAGCGTGCAGAAGGATGGAGGTCTCGATTTCCCCCGCATGCATGTCGGTGAGCAGCGAGGTGACCACCCCCGCCTGCTCCCGGGCCGCCTCCCAGTCCTCCGGGGCCGGGAACAGCGCCATTCGCTCGCCGCGGGCGGAGGATTCCTGAACGACGTTGCCCAGTACGTAGTTTCCGCCGTGCCCGTTGACCACGACCAGGGTCTCGACGCCGGACCGGCGGAGCGAAGACGCTATGTCCCGTATCACCGAGTGAAGGGTCACCGAGGAGATGCTGACGGTTCCCGCCCACGCCGCGTGCTCGTGCGAGCAGGAGATCGTCACGGGAGGGAGAAGGTGTACCGGATATGCCGCGGCGATCTCCCGGGCGACGGCGCAGGCGACGAGCGTGTCGGTCGCCAGCGGAAGGTACGGGCCGTGCTGTTCGAAGCTCCCGACGGGAAGGACGGCGACCTGTCGTGAGACACCCTCGCCCCGCGCCCGTACGTCTTCCGTGGTGTCCGCCGGCAACGTACCGTGCTCCGCCGACCGCGTTTGCGAACCACTCATTCTTTCACGGCCTTTCGTCTCTGCTTAGGAACTCGAGAATCATGACAGAAAAAGTTGGCGTACTCGGCAAGAAGACTCCACAGCGTACGGGCGTGGAACGCGTCGTGAATGCTCCGCTGCCCACCGTGTACGGTGAATTCAGGGCGGTCGGTTACCTCGACCACGATCGCGGTGACGAGCAAGTGGCCCTGGTCTACGGCGAGATCGGCACGGACGAGGTCCTGACCCGGCTGCACTCGGAATGCCTGACCGGTGACGCCTTCGGCTCCCGGCACTGCGAGTGCGGCGAACAACTCGACTCGGCGCTGCGGGCCGTCGTCGCCGAGGGCAGCGGCATCGTCGTCTATCTGCGGGGCCACGAGGGCCGCGGCATCGGACTGCTCGCCAAGCTGCGCGCCATGGCCCTGCAGGCGGAGGGACTGGACACCGTCGAGGCGAACCTCGCCCTCGGCCTGCCGGTGGACGCCCGTGACTACGGTGTCGCCGCCGGGATGCTGCACGACCTCGGCGTGCGCTCGGTGCGGCTGATGTCCAACAACCCGGACAAGCGCGCGGCGCTGGTGCGCCACGGCATCGAGGTCGCCGAGACCGTCCCGCTGCTGATAGCGCCGTGCGAGAGCAACATCACCTACCTGCGCACCAAGCGGGAACGGCTGGACCACCACCTGCCGCATCTGGACGCGGTGGCCCACCTGTCCTGATTACGGGCACCGGAGTCCGGACAGGAAGAGGGGACCGGCCCCGACACCCCTGGGAGGCTCGCTCGTGAGGACGCAGGCAAACGCCGTGGTGATCGGCGGCGGAGTGATGGGCGCGAGCATCGCCTACCACCTCGCCGCCGCCGGTGTCCGCGACGTCGTCCTCGTCGAACGCGACGAACTGGCCTCCGGGTCCACCTCGAAGGCGGCCGGAGGGGTGCGGGCCCAGTTCTCCGACGCCCTCAACGTGCAGCTCGGCGCGCGCAGCCTGGAGGCGTTCGGCCGGTTCCACCACGAGATCGGTCACGACATCGGCCTGCACCGCGTCGGTTATCTGTTCCTGCTGTCGACGCCCGAGGACGTGGCCTCCTTCGAGGCGGGGGCGCGCCTGCAGAACTCCCTCGGCGTGCCCAGCCGCATGCTCACCCCGAAGGAGGCCCGCAAGCTCTCCCCGCTGATCACCACCGACGGGCTGCTGGCCGCCGCCTTCTCGCCGGACGACGGCCACTGCACCCCCGAGGCCGTCGTCCACGGCTACGCCTCCGCCGCCCGCGCCCTGGGCGCCCGCGTCCTGCGGCACACCGAGGTCACCGGCATCACCGTGCGGGGCGACACCATCAGGGCCGTCGAGACGACGCTCGGCACCATCTTCACCGACACGGTGGTCTGCGCGGCCGGCGCCTGGTCGCGCGCGATCGGGAGGATGGTCGGTGTGGATCTGCCGGTGGAGCCGCTGCGCCGCCAGATCGCGGTCACCGAGCCGGTCCAGGGTCTGCCGCCCGGCCTGCCGATGACCATCGACTTCAGCAGCACCCTCTACTTCCACCGCGAGGGCCCCGGCCTCCTGCTGGGCATGTCCGACCCCGACGAGCGCCCCGGCTTCGCCACCGACACGCACGACCGCTGGATCCCCCGCCTCGCCGCCGCCATGGAGCACCGCGCCCCCGCCCTCCTGGACCTGCGCCGCACCGGCGGCTGGGCGGGCCTGTACGAGGTCACCCCGGACCACAACGCCCTGATCGGCGAGGCGACTTCGGTATCCCGATTTCTGTATGCGACCGGCTTCTCCGGGCATGGCTTCCTCCAGGGACCGGCCGTCGGCGAGGTCGTCCGTGACCTGTGCCTGGGCCGCGTACCCTTCGTGGACGTCAGCCCGTTGAACGCCGGCCGGTTCGCGGCCGACGCCCCGCGCCCGGAGGCCAACTGCGTATGACCGAGCTCCATCTGTGGCTGCGCCACGAGGACCGTCCCACCGAACGGCGCACACCCATCGTGCCGTCCGACGCACGCAGGCTCGTCGAGAGCGGGGGGACCCTGACCGTCGAGGAGTCCCCGCAGCGGATCTTCCCGATCGAGGAGTACGAGGCCGTCGGCGCCCGGGTCGCGCCCACGGGCTCATGGGTGGCGGCGCCGCCGGCGGCGGTCGTCCTCGGTCTGAAGGAACTCCCCGACGCGCCGGCCGAGTTGACGCACCGGCACATCTTCTTCGGGCACGCCTACAAGCAGCAGCCGGGCGCCGCGGACCTGCTCCGCCGGTTCGCCGCCGGGGGAGGGGCGCTCCTCGACCTGGAGTACCTGGTCGACGACCACGGGCGCCGGCTCGCCGCCTTCGGGTACTGGGCGGGCTATCTGGGCGCGGCCCTGGCGGTGCTCCAGCATCGGGGCCGGCTCGTCGCACCGCTCACGCCCACCTCGAAGGAGGAGCTCGACGAGACCCTCCGGCCCGCTGCCGGGGACGAGGAGTTCACCGCGCTCGTCATCGGCGCCCTGGGCCGCAGCGGACGCGGCGCCCACGTCGCCCTCCGGGCCGCCGGGCTCGACCCCACCTGCTGGGACCTGGAGGAGACCCGCGACCTGGACCGCGCGGCCCTGCTGGCGCACGACGCGATGGTGAACTGCGTCCTCGCCACCACCCCGGTCCCGCCCTTCCTCCGGGAGACGGACCTGGACGACCCCGCCCGCCGGCTGCGCACCCTCTGCGATGTCACCTGTGACGTCGGTTCGCCCCTGAACGTCCTGCAGGTCTACGACCGCACCACCGAGTGGGACGAGCCGGTACGCCGGCTCCGCAAGGAGCCGCCGCTGGACCTCATCGCCATCGACAACCTGCCGTCGCTGCTGCCGAAGGAGTCCAGCGAGGGCTTCTCGGGACAGTTGCTGCCGCTGCTGCTGGACTTCGGGACCGGTGGCCCGTGGGGGCGCTGCCTGGACCGGTTCCGTGCGGCCTGCCGGGAACTCGGCATCGTGGAAGGGGAGTCGCGCCATGTCTGAGCTGGTTCCGGCGAGCGGCACCGTCCACTGGATCGGCACCGGACTGTCCACGGGCAGCGGGCTGGCCCGGGTGTGCGAGGCGGCCGAGCGGGTGCGGGTGTGGCACCGCACCGAGGAGCGCGCGGCCGAGGCCCTGGAACGGCTGGGGCTCACCGGTCGTGCCGAGCCCCGCGCGTACACCCTTCCCGCGCTGACGGCGCAGCTCGCGCCCGGGGACGTCGTCGTGTCGATGCTGCCCGCACCGGAGCACGCCGGGATCCTGGCCGCGTGCGTCGCGCGGAAGGCGCACTTCGCCTGCTCCAGCTATGTGTCGGACGCCGTGCTGGAACAGGTGCCCGCGGCCCTCGCCGCCGGGGTCGTCGTCCTCACCGAGGCCGGGCTCGACCCGGGCATCGACCACCTCTTCGCGCACAGCCTCGTCGCCCGCGCCCGGGACGCGATCGGCGACGGTACGGCGGCCTCGTACCGCCTCACCTCCTACTGCGGCGGTATCCCCGCGGTGCCGAACGACTTCCGGTACCGCTTCAGCTGGGCGCCCCTCGGAGTCCTGGGCGCCCTGCGCTCGCCCGCCCGGTACATCGAGGACGGTGCCGAGACCACCGCCGCGCGGCCGTGGGAGGCGACCCGGCGCCATGTCGTCGACGGGGAGGGCTTCGAGGTCTATCCGAACCGCGACAGCGTGCCGTTCGTCGAGCAGTACGGGATGCCGCCCGCCTGGAAGGCGCGGTCCTTCGTGCGGGGCACCCTGCGGCTGGAGGGGTGGCTGCGGGCCTGGGACGCCGTCTTCGAGGAGCTCAAGGGCGGTGACGACGCCCGGATCGCCGCGCTGGCACGGGAGTTGGCGGCGGCCTATCCGACCACGGACACCGACCGGGACCGGGTCGTGCTCGCCGTGTCGCTGGATGTGCGGGGCCCGGCGGGGCAGGCGTGGTCGGGCAGCTATCTGCTGGACCTGGTGGGGGACGAGGAGGAGAGCGCGATGGCCCGCTGTGTCTCCCGCACCCTCGCCCTCGGCGTGGGCCACGTCCTGGACGGCTCGCTGCCGCCCGGCCTCAGCCGGGCCGCCGAGACGGCGGCACGGTCGGAGGAGTGGCTGCGGGAACTCGCCCTGGAGGGCATGGAGTTCACGCTGCGGGTGGACGCCTGATCACTCGACCACGGCTTCGTGCACCAGCCGTCTGAGGTCCGGGTTGAGCTTCAGGGATTTCGGCCGTACCTGGGTGTAGAACTGCACGGTCAGATCGTGGCCGGGATCGACCCAGAAGGTCGTGGAAGCGGCTCCGCTCCAGCCGAACGTGCCCGGGCTCGTGGGCGCGAGGGTCCGGGCGGGGTCGATCACCACGGAGACGCTGAGACCGAAGCCGACACCGTCGTTGTTGGGCTCGTCGTGGGCCGGTCTGCTGCCGAAGGCGCGCAGGTCGGCTCCGCCGGGAAGGTGGTTCCTGGCCATCAGGTCCACCGTTTCGGGGGCGAGCAGGCGGGTGCCGTCGAGTTCGCCGCGACGGCGCAGCATCTCCATGAAGCGGTGCATGTCGTGCGCGGAGGCCACCATGCCGCCGCTGCCGGAGAGGAACCGGGGCCGGCCGCGGAGCGGGAGCCCGGGGACCGGCTCGATGCCGCCGTCGTCCTTCTCGCCGTACAACTCGGAGAGCCTGACCGCCTGTTCGTCCGTGACGCTCAGGCCCGCGTCGGTCATGCCGAGCGGTCCGAAGACCCGCTCGGCGAAGAAGGTGTCCAGCGGCTTCCCGGAGACCACCTCGATGACCCGGCCGAGCACATTGGAGGCGACCGAGTAGTTCCACTGCGTGCCCGGCTCGAACTGGAGCGGAAGGCTCGCGTACACGTCGACCGTCTCGGCCAGGGTCGTGCCCGGCACCACCGACGACTCCAGACCGGCCTCGCGGTACAGGGCGTCGACCGGGTGGGAGTGGTAGAAGGCGAAGGTCAGACCGGCCGTGTGGGTCATCAAGTGCCGTATCAGCATGGGCTGTCCGGCGGGCCGGGTGACCATGCCGGAGCCCGAGCCGCTGACATGGACCCGGGCGTCGGCGAAGGCCGGCAGATACCGGGCGACCGGGTCGTCCAGCGACAGCCTCCCCTCCTCCACCAGGATCAGCGCGGCCACCGCGGTGACGGGCTTGGTCATGGAGTAGATCCGCCACAGGGTGTCCGGCTCGACGGGCAGTCCGGCGGCGAGATCGCGGTGGCCGTGCGCCGTGAGGTGGGCGACGCGGCCGCCGCGGGCGACGGCCACGAGGAAGCCGGGCATGCGTCCCTCGTCGACGTAGTGGGCGAGGTGCTGGTCGAGGCGGTCCAGCGCCTTCGCGTCCAGTCCGGCCTCACCCGGGTCGACTTCCTGCCGCAGCTGTGCCATCGCTCTCCTCCGCTCGCGTTCGTCGAGGTGCGATCCGGCATACCCCGCCGCGACGACCTCAGACCTCATCGTCGCGCAGGAATCTCCGAACGATTGCCCGGCCGACCTCGATCGGTGATCGTGGCACGGAAACCCGCCGTCGGCACCACGCCTGCCAGCGCGACAGCCGCGAACGTGACGAGTGACACCTCCGTGGCGGCGAGGGCCACCCCGAGCGTCGGCCCGACGTTCATCGCGGTCTGCTGCAGCCCGCCCGCCACCCCGGCCGACCCGAGCGGACTCTCCCGCACGACGACATGGGTGGCCGCCACCATGACGGTCCCGAACCCCGCCCCCAGCAGGGCGAATCCGGCGCCCAGCGCGAGCGCGCCGGACGCGTGGGAGAGCAGCAGGATCCCGGCGGCGAGAACCGCCGTCGCGCTCGTCGTCGTGCGGCGGGCTCCCGCGCGGCGCAGCAGCACGGGGCACATCGCGGCGGCGGCCACCATCGCCACCGCCAGCGGGAGGCAGCGCAGGGCACTTTGGAAGGGGTCGAGGCCGAGCGTGTACTGCAGGGTGTAGGTGCTCACGAACAGCGTGCCCGACAGGGCGGCCGACGCGGCGACCAGGACGCCGAGCGGTGCGCCGGGGACGGTGCGCGGTATCAGCGGGCTCGCGGTGCGGCGCTCGTGGCGTACGAAGGCGACGCCGGTCACCGCGGTCACCACCAGGCCGAGCCAGTGCGGGGAGACCAGCGTGTGGACCAGGAACCCCAGGGCCACCGCGAGCAGCGCGGCACCGGGCAGGTCCAGACGGACCCCGGTGGCCCGCTCCGGTTCCCGCACCGCCAGGGCGAGCACGCCGAACACCAGCGCGGGCACGACGTTGACGAAGAACACCGCCCGCCACCCGGACCCGGCCACCAGTACTCCGCCGACCAGCGGGCCGACCGCGGCGGCCACCCCGATCGCCGCGGTGCGCACGGCGATGGGCCCCCGGAGCCGGTCCGGCGGGTAGGCGACGCGCAGCATGCCGAGGGTCGCGGGTTGCAGCAGCGCCCCGAACACCCCTTGGACGACCCGCAGTCCGATCACCCAGCCGACGCCGGGCGCCAGTCCGATGCCCGCCGACGCCACCCCGAAGCCGAGCATGCCGATCCCGAAGAGCCGCCGGTGCCCGTAGCGGTCGCCGAGCCGTCCCGCGAACACCAGCAGACTCGCCACCGCGATGAGATAGCCGGTGCTGGTCCACTGGACCTGGGCGAAGGAGGTGCCCAGGTCCCTTTGCAGGGTGGGCTGGGCGATGGTGAGGACCGTGCCGTCGAGGGCGACGATCACGGCTCCGGTCACGCTGCCCGCGAGGACGAGACGAGGGTTCACCCGTCCTCCCGGCCGAGGTGCGCGTCCAGGGCGTTGCGCAGGAGGGGCGCGAAGTCGTCGGCGCCTGTGGCCAGTTGGAGGCTGCCCCAGCCCCACAGCTGGGCGATGCCGTGCAGGTTCGCCCACAACGCACCGGCGACGAGGCGGGCGTCCGCGTCCGGGCGGGTCAGGGCGACCAGCTCCACCAGGCGGCCGAAGAGCGGCAGACTGGTGTCCCGCAGGCCCAGATGACCGCTCTCCAGCAGATCGTGACGGAACATCAGCTCGTACATGCCGCGGTTGTCCAGCGCGAACCGCAGATAGACCCGCCCCAGCTCCGTGAGCCGGTCGCGCGGGCTCGCGGCGCCGTCGTCGGCCGCCCCCGCCCTCTGCGCCAGCTCGCCGAAGCCGTGGCGCGCGATGGCCGACAGCAGCTCCAGATGGGTCGGGAAGTAGCGGCGAGGCGCACCGTGCGAGACGCCCGCCCGGCGGGCGATCTCCCGCAGGGTCAGCGCCTGCACGCCCTCCCGGGCCACCAACTCCACTCCGACCTCGACAAGCCTGGCCCGCAGCCCGCTCTCCGGTTCATGCATAGACACTGTCTACCAGGGTCCGTAGACAGTGTCTACCCGCTTCCTTGCCGGGAATGCGCGCACCCCCTGTGCCGGTTGACCCATGCATGACTCAGGACGCGACGCAGAACGCACTGCTCGGGCTGCTCTCCGAGGGCCACGGCGGGGTGCTGGTCACCCTCAAGCGCGACGGCCGGCCCCAGCTGTCGAACGTCAGTCACGCCTACTACCCCGACGAGCGGATCATCCGGGTCTCGATCACGGACGACCGCGCCAAGACCCGCAACCTGCGCCGCGATCCGAGGGCGTCCTACCACGTGACCGCCGCGGACCGGTGGGCGTACACGGTCGCCGAGGGGACGGCCGAGCTCACGCCGGTGGCGCGGGACCCGTACGACGAGACCGTCGAGGAGCTCGTCCGGCTGTACCGCGACGTCGTGGGCGAGCACCCCGACTGGGAAGACTTCCGGGCCGCGATGGTCCGCGACCGGCGGCTGGTGCTGCGGCTGAAGGTGGAGCGGGCGTACGGGATCCCCAAGGGAGCCGACCTGGGCTGAGGCACTGGGCGTCGCGGTCGGGCCGTCATCTCCGCGCGTACCGGCCGCCCCTGAATCCGGCCGGTACGCGCGGAGCCCTCCCCCCCCCGGACCGGCTGCGCGCGACGAGCGCCTGTTCTTTTCTGCTCGTTCCGGCCGATGTTCTTGCCGAAAACGTCAACTGTCAACGGGGTGGAGCGGTTCGCGTGGTCCTAGGACCCGGGGCGCAGGGCGGACGACCGATGGTTTCGCGATCACGCGCTGCCTAGGCTGCCCGAGGAGACGCCACGCTCGGGAAGAGGTCATGATGCCGGTCCACGGCCGCAGTCACATCCGTATCGCCCGCCCGTCCCGCGACCTCGCCGCGGCCGAGCGTTTCTGGGCCGACGGGCTCGGTCTGGCCGTCGTGTGGCGGGCCGAGGGCGGCACCGAACCGGGCCACCACGACCTGCTCATGCTCGGCTGGCCCGACGCCGGCTGGCACCTGGAACTCGTCCACGACCCGGCCCACCCCGTCGAACCCCGGCCCACGGAGGAGGACCTCCTGGTCGTCTACGTCGACGGTCCCGTGCCGCAGGACCTGGTCGCCCGACTCGAACAGCACGGCGGCAAGCGGGTCCCCTCGCCCAACCCCTACTGGAACGAGTGGGGCGTGACGATCGAGGACCCGGACGGATACCGGCTGGTGCTGTGCGAGCGGGCGTGGTCCAACTCGTAGGGCAGCCGGCCCGGCTGTGCGAAGGGCGTCGGGCCACTTGGCCGGGGGTCCGGCGTGGCCCGGGCCCGACCTGGCTCAGGGGCGGCCCGGCCCAGGCCTCCCCGGACCGCCTTGCCGCCGGGTATCCCGGCTCGTGGGCGCGCTGCCTCGGCTCGCGCAGCGTCGGTCCGACTCGTGGTCTCACCGTATCGACTTGCGCGACCACCGGCCCGACTCGCCTGTGGACCAGTCCGGTTCGTGGGCGTCCCCGCCTCGGTTCGACGCGGGGACGCCCGACAGGAATCGAGCCGATCCGACACGCGGCCGTCCGGCCCGACTCCCCGCCCGTTCAGGCCCCGACGTACTCCGCCAGGTGCTGGCCCGTGAGTGTGGAGCGGTCCGCGATCAGCTCCGTCGGGGTGCCCTCGAAGACGATCCGGCCGCCGTCGTGGCCGGCGCCGGGGCCGAGGTCGATGATCCAGTCGGCGTGCGCCATGACCGCCTGGTGGTGCTCGATGACGATGACCGACTTCCCGGAGTCCACCAGCCGGTCCAGCAGGCCCAACAGCTGCTCCACGTCCGCGAGATGGAGCCCGGTCGTCGGCTCGTCGAGGATGTAGACCCCGCCCTTCTCGCCCATGTGGGTGGCCAGCTTCAGCCGCTGCCGCTCACCGCCCGACAGCGTGGTCAGCGGCTGCCCGAGGGTGAGATAGCCCAGCCCGACGTCCGCGAGCCGCTCCAGGATCTTGTGCGCGGCCGGCGTACGCGCCTCGCCCGCGCCGAAGAACTCCTCCGCCTCGGACACCGGCATCGCGAGCACCTCGCTGATGTCACGGCCACCGAGGTGGTATTCGAGGACCGCCGCCTGGAACCGCTTGCCCTCGCACTCCTCGCAGGTGGAAGCCACCCCGGCCATCATCGCCAGGTCGGTGTAGATGACGCCCGCGCCGTTGCAGGTCGGGCAGGCGCCCTCGGAGTTGGCGCTGAACAGGGCCGGCTTCACGCCGTTGGCCTTGGCGAACGCCTTGCGGATCGGCTCCAACAGGCCGGTGTACGTCGCCGGGTTGCTGCGCCGCGAGCCGCGGATCCCCGTCTGGTCGACCGTGATCACGCCGTCCTGCCCGGACACAGATCCGTGGATCAGCGAGCTCTTGCCGGAACCGGCTACCCCGGTGACGACGACCAGCGCGCCCAGAGGGATGTCGACGTCGACGTCCTGGAGGTTGTTCGCAGCGGCGCCGCGTACCTTCAGTGCCCCCGACGGCTTGCGTACGGTGGGCTTCAGCGAGGCCCGGTCGTCCAGGTGCCGTCCGGTGAGCGTGTCGCTGGACCGCAGCCCCTCGACGGTGCCCTCGAAGACCACCTCGCCACCCGCGGTGCCGGCGCGCGGGCCGAGGTCCACGACATGGTCGGCGATCTCGATCGCCTCCGGCTTGTGCTCCACGACCAGCACGGTGTTGCCCTTGTCGCGCAGTTGCAGCAGCAGTTCGTTCATCCGGCGGATGTCGTGCGGGTGCAGCCCGATCGTCGGCTCGTCGAAGACGTACGTCACATCCGTGAGCGAGGACCCGAGGTGGCGGATCATCTTGGTGCGCTGCGCCTCGCCGCCGGAGAGGGTGCCCGAGGGGCGGTCGAGGCTGAGGTAGCCGAGCCCGATCTCGACGAACGAGTCCAGCGAGTGCCCCAGCGCGGCCAGCAGCGGCGCCACCGACGGCTCCTTCAGGTCACGGACCCAGTCGGCCAGATCGTCGATCTGCATGGCGCAGACGTCGGCGATGTTCCTGCCCTTGATCTTCGAGGCCAGGGCCTCCGCGCTGAGCCGGGTGCCGTCGCACTCGGGACAGGTCTGGAACGTCACCGCCCGCTCCACGAAGGCACGGATGTGCGGCTGGAGGGCGTCGACGTCCTTCGACAGGAAGGACTTCTGGATCTTCGGGATCAGTCCTTCGTACGTCAGGTTGATGCCCTCGACCTTGATCTTGGTCGGCTCCTTGTGGAGCAGGTCGTGCATCTCCCGCTTGGTGAACCTGCGGATCGGCTTGTCCGGGTCGAAGAGGCCGCAGCCCCGGTAGATCCGGCCGTACCAGCCGTCCATGCTGTAGCCGGGGATCGTCAGCGCGCCCTCGTTGAGCGAGAGGCTGTCGTCGTACAGCGCCGTCAGGTCGAAGTCACTGACCGAGCCCATGCCCTCGCAGCGCGGACACATGCCGCCGAGCCGATGGAACGTGGCCTTCTCCGCCTTGGTCTTGCCACCGCGCTCCACGGTGATCGCTCCGCTCGCCGACACCGACGGCACGTTGAACGAGTACGCGTTGGGCGGGCCGATGTGCGGCGTGCCGAGCCGGCTGAAGAGGATGCGCAGCATCGCGTTGACGTCGGTCACGGTGCCGACGGTCGAGCGGGCGTTGGCCCCCATCCGCTCCTGGTCGACGATGATCGCCGTGGTCAGTCCGTCCAGTACGTCGACCTCGGGCCGCGCCAGCGTCGGCATGAAGCCCTGGACGAAGGCGCTGTACGTCTCGTTGATCAGCCGCTGCGACTCCGCCGCGATCGTGTCGAACACCAGCGAGCTCTTGCCCGACCCGGAGACACCGGTGAACACCGTCAGCCTGCGTTTGGGGATCTCGATGCTGACGTCCTTGAGATTGTTCTCGCGCGCGCCGTGCACGCGGATCAGATCGTGGCTGTCGGCGGGGTGCGGCGTGGTCGGCTGGGGGGTCGTCCTCTTGGTGGCCATGCTGACTGCTCTCCATCGTTCGGCTCGATCTCACCGGCTCCGAGCATTAGGTCCGATTTCCCTGCGGGAACAAAGCGTTCCGCGTCGTTTCGCGCCTGGTCAGTTCCGTTCCTGGATACGGACCAGATTGCCCGCGGGGTCACGGAAGGCACAGTCACGCACGCCCCACGGCTGCTTGATCGGCTCCTGGACCACATCGGCCCTCGCCTGAAGCCGGTCGAACACGGCGTCGAGGTCGGCGGTGGCCAGCACGATGCCCGCGTAGGTGCCCTTGGCCATCATCGCGAAGATCGTGCGGCGCTCGTCCTCGGTGACATCGGGGTCGATGCCCGGCGGATGCAGCACGACCGAGGTGCCGGGCTGACCGACGGGACCGACCGTGATCCAGCGCATCGAGCCCTTGCCGACATCACCGCGCACCTCGAATCCGAGGAGATCGCGGTAGAAGGCCAGCGCGGCGTCCGGGTCGTCCTGCGGGAGGAAGCTCGCGTGAAGGGTGAGGTCCATGGACCTCACGCTAGGCGCGCCCCCGGGGCGGGTGCTTCTCGAAAACTGACGGGCCGTGGCGGAGGCGGCGGTGCTTGCCTGCCGGGCCCCGCCTCACTAGCCTCCGCGCGTGATCAATGGGGCACATGTGGTGATTCACAGCCGTGACGCCGAGGCGGACCGTGACTTCCTGCGGGAGGTGCTGGGCTGGTCCCACGTCGACGCCGGGCACGGCTGGCTGATCTTCAAGGCACCTCCGACGGAGGTCGCCTGCCATCCCACGGAGGGGGCGGCGGCGTACGAGCTGATGCTGATGTGCGACGACATCGAGGCAACGACCGCCGAACTCGAGAACAGGGGCGTCGGGTTCACCCGCCCGCTCCAGGACGCCTCCTGGGGACGGGTGACCGGCTTCCGGCTTCCGGGCGGCGCCGAGGTCGGCCTGTACGAACCGCGTCATCCGCGCGCCTAGGCGGGCGAAAGCCCGAGTCCCCGGAGCCGTTACGGCGTCCGGGGACCCGTGCGTCCTGCGAGCGGGGATCAGGCGGTCACGGTCTCCCGCTCCGCCGCCGGCTTCGGCGTGCGCTCGCCGAGCTGCTCCGTCGGGATGCTGTGGGTCTCGCGGGCCGTGAGGACGGCGATGACCGGCGGGACGCACAGCGCTGCGGTGAAGAACGCGACCGCCGACCAGTCGCTGCCGTCGGGGCCCGCGATCTGCGCGGCGAAGGTGACCGCGAACCCGGCCACGGCGAAGCCGATCTGGGTACCGATCGCCATGCCCGACAGCCGGACGCGGGTCGAGAACATCTCGCCGTAGAAGGCGGGCCACACCCCGTTCGCGGCGCTGTAGACGACACCGAAGGTGACGATGCCCAGTACCAGGGTCAGCGGGTAGTTGCCCGTGGAGATCGCCCAGAGGTACACGAACATCATGACCGCGCTGCCCGCGGCGCCGATCAGGTAGACCGGGCGGCGGCCGATACGGTCCGAGAGCGTGGCCCACGCCGGGATCGTGCCGAGGGCGACGAGGTTGGCCAGCGCGCCCACCCACAGCATCGAGGAGCGGCTCATCCCGACCGAGTCGCTGGTGGCGTACGCCAGCGCCCAGACCGTGAAGATCGTCGAGACCGAGGCGATCAGTGCACCCGCGATCACCCGCAGGACATCCGCCCAGTGGTTGCGGGCCAGGAACGCGAGCGGCATCTTCGCGACGCCCTCGGAGGCGGTCTGCTGCTCGAAGGCCGGGGTCTCCTCCAGCTTGCGGCGGATGACGTAGCCGACGACGGCGACCGCGATGCTCAGGAAGAACGGTATCCGCCAGCCCCAGGACAGCAACTGGTCCTCGGGGAGCGCGGCGATCGGGATGAAGGCCAGCGTGGCGAGGAGCTGGCCGCCCTGGGTGCCGCTGAGGGTGAAGCTGGTGAAGAAGCCGCGCCGGTTCGGCGGCGCGTGTTCCAGCGTCATGGAGTTGGCGCTCGCCTGCTCGCCGGCGGCGGAGATGCCCTGGAGGACACGGCACAGCACCAGCAGGACGGGTGCGAGCGTGCCGACCTGGTCGCGGGTGGGCAGACAGCCGATGAGGAAGGTCGACAGGCCCATCAGGATCAGCGTGAAGACCATGATCTTCTTGCGGCCGACCTTGTCACCGAAGTGGCCCAGGAAGAGCGCGCCGATCGGCCTGGCGGCATAAGCCACACCGAACGTGGCCAGCGACAGCAGGGTCGCGGTGGCCGGGTCGGACTTGTCGAAGAAGATCTCCGGGAAGATCAGCGCGGCCGCGCTGCCGTAGATGAAGAAGTCGTAGTACTCCAGCGCGCTGCCGATCCAAGCGGCAGTGGCCGCCTTTTTCGGCTGCCCGACGGCTTCGGCGGGGACGGACACGAGCGTGCTCCTTCGAGGGAACTCCAACGTATGCGGAGTGAGCGGCAGGGGAGAAGGTGCCTGAGCCCTGGGGTGCTGGGTCGGCCGCGCTGAGATCCTCGAGGGCTGCGGTTAATTAACCCACTAGGTAGTTAGTAGCGCTTGGGTAGGGATGTTGCGCCCGCGTTTCCCACGTGTCAAGAGGCCCTGCCGAAGGATCTTCAGTCGGCGGTGCGCTCCGCCGTCAGGTAGGCGATCACCATGTCGCCCAGCATGTTCCGGTAGTGCTCGCGCTGTGCGGGGGCGACGAGGTCGCGGCCGAACAGGGCGCCGAAGGTGTGCCGGTTGGCGACCCGGAAGAAGCAGAAGGAGCTGATCATCGCGTGCAGGTCGACGGCGTCCACGTCGGCCGTGAACAGGCCGGACTTCTGGCCCGTCTCCAGGATCCGGCGGATCACGTCCAGGGCGGGCGAGCCGATCTTGCCGAGCTTCTCGGAGGCGGCGATGTGCTCGGCCTCGTGGATGTTCTCGATGCTGACCAGGCGGATGAAGTCGGGGTGCTGCTCATGGTGGTCGAAGGTGACCTCGGCGAGCTTGCGAATGGCCGCGACCGGGTCCAGATGCTCGACGTCCAGCTCCTGCTCGGCCTCCCGGATCACGCCGTACGCCCGCTCCAGGACGGCCGTGAACAGCTGCTCCTTGCCGCCGAAGTAGTAGTAGATCATCCGCTTCGTGGTGCTGGTGAGGGCGGCGATGTCGTCGACCCGGGCCCCCGCGAAACCGACCCGGGCGAACTCGTGGGTCGCGACGTCCAGGATCTCGGCCTTGGTGCGCGCGGCGTCACGGGTGCGCCCGTTGGGTCGTGCCGGTTCTTCCACGCTGGTCATCGGGTTCCTTCGGGTGTGCGGCCAGTGCCGCGATTCTAGAAGCCCGCTCGCACCCCGCGACGGGTCAGGGCTTCCCAAGCGCACTTTCCGGGTGCTATGACTAACTCACTAGTTCGTACATTAGTGAGCCGCTCAGGAGGTCCGCGTGGCCAAGGACTCGTATCTCGTCGGACTGATCGGTACGGGCATCGGCCCCTCGCTCAGCCCGGGCCTGCACGAGCGGGAGGCCGACCGCCAGGGTCTGCGCTATCTGTACCGGCTCATCGACATCGACGTCCTCGGCGTCGGCCCCGGGGCGGTCGGCGATCTGCTGCGGTCCGCCCGGGACACGGGTTACGACGGGCTCAACATCACGCACCCCTGCAAGCAGCTCGTCATCGAGCACCTCGACGCGCTCTCCCCGCAGGCCGAGGCGCTCGGCGCGGTCAACACCGTCGTCTTCGAGGACGGCCGGGCCATCGGCCACAACACCGACGTGACCGGCTTCGCCGCCTCCTTCGCCCGCGGCCTGCCCGACGTGCCGCTGGAGAAGGTCGTCCAGCTGGGCGCGGGCGGCGCGGGAGCGGCCGTCGCACACGCCACGCTCACCCTCGGCGCGGAGCGGGTCACGGTCGTGGACGCGCTGACCGACCGGGCCGCCGGCCTCGCCGCCTCCCTGAACCGCCACTTCGGCGAAGGCCGGGCCGCCCACGCGACCCCGGACCGGCTCCCGGAACTGCTCGCGAGCGCCGACGGAATCGTCCATGCCACCCCCACCGGCATGGCCGCCCACCCCGGCCTCCCCTTCGCCGCCGAACTCCTGCACCCCGGCCTGTGGGTCGCCGAGGTCGTCTACCGCCCCCTCGAGACGGAACTCCTGCGCACCGCCCGCGCGTTGGGCTGCGCCACCTTGGACGGGGGCGGAATGGCCGTGTTCCAGGCCGCGGACGCGTTCCGTCTCTTCACCGGGCGGGAGCCCGACAGTGCTCGCATGCTGGCCGACATCGCGGAGATGGCTGGGGTTGTCGAGAGCTCGGCGGGCTAGTGCCGCGGCAGGCAACGTTTGCCCCGTCGCGACGCCCGGCACGCACTCTCGCCGCACCGGCCGAAAGCCCAAGTACGTCCAGTACGAGGGCTTCCGGCCGGCACGCCGAGAGCACGCTCCCCCACCCTCGAACCGCGCTTCGCACGGCTCGGGCGGGAGGGACCCCCACGACGCCGCTCCTTGACGGGCAAACGTTGCCTGCCGCGGCACTAGGTCGTATCGATGCTGCGGGCCGTCAATGGCTGGTCGCGCCCCGCGGCGGAGCCGCATATGTACACAGCCCCGCGCCCCTGACGGGGCGCTGTAGGACCGCAGGTCGAAGGAGCTTGCCCCATGCGTACGTCCATCGCCACCGTCTCCCTCAGCGGGTCCCTCACCGAGAAGCTCACGGCCGCCGCCCGGGCCGGCTTCGACGGCGTGGAGATCTTCGAGAACGACCTCCTCGCCAGCCCCCTCACCCCCGAGGAGATCCGCGCCCGCTGCGCCGACCTCGGTCTGGGCATCGACCTCTACCAGCCGATGCGGGACATGGAGGCGGTGCCCGAGGAGCAGTTCGCGAACAATCTGCGCCGGGCCCGGCACAAGTTCGAGCTGATGGGGCGGCTCGGCACCGACACGGTCCTCGTCTGCTCCAGCGTCCACCCCCTTGCCGTGGACGACGACGCCCTCGCCGCCGAACAGCTGGGCCGACTGGCCGACCTGGCCCAGCAGTTCGGCGTCCGGGTCGCCTACGAGGCGCTGGCGTGGGGCCGCCACGTGAGCACGTACGACCACGCCTGGCAGATCGTCCGCGCGGCCGACCACCCGGCGCTCGGCACCTGCCTGGACAGCTTCCACATCCTCTCGCGGGGCTCTGAACCCAAGAGCCTCGAAGCCATCGCGGACATCCCCGGCGAGAAGATCTTCTTCCTCCAGCTCGCCGACGCCCCACTGCTCGCGATGGACGTCCTGCAGTGGAGCCGCCACTACCGCTGCTTCCCGGGGCAGGGTGGATTCGATGTGGCGGATCTTGTACGCCGTGTATTGCATACCGGCTACAACGGTCCGCTCTCTCTCGAAGTCTTCAACGACGTCTACCGACAGGCCGACGCCGGACCGACGGCCGTGGACGCGCACCGCTCGCTGCTGGCGCTCCAGGAGGCGGTCGGCGTCGCACCCCTGCCCGAGCCCGTCGTCCCCACCGGCGTCGCCTTCGCCGAGCTGGTCACACCCGATGCCGGACCGGTCGCGGCGGTGCTCGGCGCGCTGGGCTTCGCCCGCACCGCACGCCACCGCAGCAAGCCGGTGGACCTGTGGCAGCAGGGCGAGGCCCGACTGCTGGTCAACACCGGGCCCGCCGGACGCCGTGACGGCACCGGCCTCGCCGCGATCGGCCTGGAGTCCCCGGACCCGGCGGGCGCGGCCCGGCGCGCCGAATCCCTGCTGGCCCCGGTCCTGCCCCGCCGCCGCGCCGCGGAGGACGCCCCGCTGGACGCCGTCGCGGCGCCCGACGGCACGGAACTCTTCTTCTGCGCGACCGGCCGTCCCGAACTGCCCGACTGGCGGGCCGACTTCGCGGACGTGGCGCACGAAACCGGGGCGGCGGGCGTGCGGCGCATCGACCATCTGGCCCTGGTCCAGCCCTGGCACCAGTTCGACGAGGCGGCCCTGTTCCACCGCAGCGTGCTCGGGCTCCAGGCCCAGGAGAGCGTGGACGTCGCCGACCCGTACGGGCTGATGCGCAGCCGGGCGGTGACGAACCCGGACGGCAGCGTCCGGATCGCCCTGAGCGTCGGCGCGGCACCCACGGACGACACGGTGCACGCCCAGCACATCGCGTTCGCCACGGACGACGTGGTCATGACGGCACGTCGGTTCCGGGACGCGGGCGGTCGCGTCCTGCCGATCCCCGCGAACTACTACGACGACCTCGCCGCCCGCTTCGAGTTCGCCGACGGTGAGCTGGAGACGTACCGCGAGCTCGGCATCCTCTACGACCGGGACGCGTACGGCGAGTTCCGCCACTGCTACACCCGCACGGTCGGCCGGGTCTTCTTCGAACTCGTCCAGCGCGACGGCTACCGCGGCTACGGCGCCCAGAACGCCCCGGTGCGGCTGGCCGCCCAGCACGGCGTCACCGGCGTCTGACATACCGGTGACAGAGCGGGACTCCGGCCGCTCCTTCGACGACGCGGCCCGGGCCACCACGTGGTGGCCCGGGCCGCGTCGTCCGACCGCTACGGCCGGGTGTTCCACTCGGCGATGACCGGTCGGCCGTGTTCCGTGGACAGCCGGCTGACCGTGCCCGTCGCCAGCTGGAAGAGCCGTCCGTCGGCGGGCACCAGGCCCAGCCGGCGGGCCGTCAGGACCCGCAGGAAGTGGGCGTGCGCCACGAGGACCACGTCCCCGTCCGGGAGCGCCGCGTCCACCCGGGCCAGCACCCGGTCGGCGCGTGCCCCGACCTCGGCGGGCGACTCGCCGGGGTGTCCTTCGGGGCCGGGCGGCACGCCGTCGGTCCACAGGTACCAGTCGGGCCGGGTCCGGTGGATGTCGACGGTGGTGACGCCCTCGTAGCCGCCGTAGTCCCACTCGTGGAGGTCGTCATAGGGCAACACCCCTGACAGACCGGCGAGTTCGGCGGTGCGTATCGCGCGGTCCAGCGGACTGCTGAGCGCGGAGGCGAAGGTCCGCCCGGAGAGAAGCGGAGCGAGGGACTTGGCCTGTTCCTCACCGTGCGCGGTGAGAGGCAGGTCGGTCCAGCTGGTGTGCTGGCCCGACACGCTCCACTCCGTCTCTCCGTGGCGGACCAGCAGGAGATCCCCCACGGTGCGCTACTCCTTCGACTCGACGGCGTGGCCGCCGAACTGGTTGCGCAGCGCCGCGATCATCTTCATCTGCGGCGAGTCGTCCTGGCGGGACGCGAACCGCGCGAACAGGGACGCGGTGATCGCGGGCAGCGGTACGGCGTTGTCGATGGCCGCCTCGACGGTCCAGCGGCCCTCGCCGGAGTCCTCCGCGTAGCCGCGCAGCTTGTCCAGGTGCTCGTCCTCGCCCAGGGCGTTCACCGCCAGGTCCAGCAGCCAGGAACGGATGACGGTGCCCTCCTGCCAGGAGCGGAAGACCTCGCGCACGTCGGTGACGGAGTCGACCTTCTCCAGGAGCTCCCAGCCCTCGGCGTAGGCCTGCATCATCGCGTACTCGATGCCGTTGTGGACCATCTTCGCGAAGTGCCCGGCGCCCACCTTGCCCGCGTGGACGAAGCCGAAGTCGCCCTCGGGCTTGAGCGCGTCGAAGACCGGCTGCACCTTCGCGACGTGCTCGGCGTCGCCGCCGACCATGAGGGCGTAGCCGTTCGTGAGACCCCACACGCCGCCCGAGACGCCGGCGTCGACGAAGCCGATGCCCTTGGCCGCGAGCTCCTCGGCGTGCTTCTCGTCGTCCGTCCAGCGGGAGTTGCCGCCGTCGACGACCGTGTCGCCGGGGGAGAGGAGGTCGCCGAGCTCGTCGACGACGGACTGGGTCGGGCCCCCGGCCGGCACCATCACCCAGACCACGCGGGGGGCTTCGAGCTTCTCGACGAGTTCGGCGAGGCTCGCCACGTCGGAGACCTCGGGGTTGCGGTCGTATCCGATGACGGTGTGCCCTGCGCGGCGGATCCGCTCGCGCATGTTGCCACCCATTTTGCCGAGGCCGATGAGGCCGAGCTGCATCGACGTCATGTCAGCGCACTTCCTTCAGTTCACGGTATGCGGCCACGAGGGCGGCGGTTGACGCGTCGAGGCCGGGTACCTCGGCGCCTTCGGTGAGGGCGGGCTCGACCCGCCTGGCGAGCACCTTGCCCAGCTCGACGCCCCACTGGTCGAAGGAGTCGATGTTCCAGACGGCGCCCTGGACGAACACCTTGTGCTCGTACAGCGCGATCAGCTGACCGAGGACCGACGGGGTCAGTTCCTTCGCCAGGATCGTCGTGGTGGGGTGGTTGCCCTTGAACGTCTTGTGGGTGACCAGTTCCTCCGGGACACCCTCGGCGCGCACCTCGTCAGGCGTCTTGCCGAACGCCAGCGCCTGCCCCTGCGCGAACAGGTTGGCCATCAACAGGTCGTGCTGCGCCTTGAGCTCGTCGCTCAGCTCGGCCACGGGCTTGGCGAAGCCGATGAAGTCCGCCGGGATCAGCTTGGTGCCCTGGTGGATCAACTGGTAGTACGCGTGCTGCCCGTTGGTGCCGGGCGTGCCCCACACCACCGGTCCGGTCTGCCACTCGACGGGCCGGCCGTCGCGCTGCACCGACTTGCCGTTGGACTCCATGTCGAGCTGCTGGAGGTACGCCGTGAACTTCGACAGATAGTGGCTGTACGGCAGTACCGCGTGCGACTGGGCGCCCAGGAAGTTGCCGTACCAGATACCCAACAGGCCCAGGAGCAGCGGGGCGTTGGCCTGGGCGGGGGCGGTGCGGAAGTGCTCGTCGACGATGCGGAAGCCGTCGAGCATCTCCCGGAAGCGGTCCGGGCCGATGGCGATCATCAGCGAGAGGCCGATCGCGGAGTCGTACGAGTAGCGGCCGCCGACCCAGTCCCAGAACTCGAACATGTTGTCCGGGTCGATCCCGAACTCGGTGACCTTGCCGCCGTTCGTCGACAGCGCCACGAAGTGCCGGGCGACCGCCTTCTCCTCGCCACCCAGGCCGTTGAGCAGCCAGGAGCGGGCCGAGGTGGCGTTGGTGATCGTCTCGATGGTGGTGAACGTCTTGGACGCGACGATGAACAGCGTCTCCGCCGGGTCCAGGTCGCGCACGGCCTCGTGAAGGTCGGAACCGTCGACGTTGGAGACGAACCGGAGGGTCAGCGAGCGGTCCGTGAACGCGCGCAGCGCCTCGTACGCCATCGCCGGGCCCAGGTCGGAGCCGCCGATGCCGATGTTGACGACATTGCGGATACGACGGCCCGTATGGCCGGTCCACTCGCCGGAGCGGACCCGGTCGGCGAAGCGGCCCATCTTGTCGAGCACGGCGTGCACCTGCGGCACCACGTTCTCGCCGTCGACCTCGACGACCGCGTCGGCCGGGGCGCGCAGCGCGGTGTGCAGGACGGCCCGGTCCTCGGTGAGGTTGATCTTCTCGCCGCGGAACATGGCGTCACGCAGGCCGAACACGTCGGTGGCGGTGGCCAGTTCCTGGAGCAGGGCCAGTGTCTCGTCCGTGATCAGGTGCTTGGAGTAGTCGACTCGCAGATCGCCGACGCGTACCACGTAGCGCTCCGCGCGTCCCGGGTCCGTCGCGAACAACTCCCGCAGCTGCGCGAGCCCCTCGGCGCGGTGGTCCTCCAGGGCGGTCCACTCGGGCCGCCGGGTGAGGTTCGGGGTGTCGGACATCAGCCGTTCTCCTTGGTGGCCTCGCCCCGCAGGGCGACGGCGTACATCTCGTCCGCGTCGAGGCGCCGCAGCTCCTCGGCGATCAGTTCGGAGGTGGTGCGGACCTTCAGCGCGAGGGTGCGCGAGGGCTGGCCGGGCAGCGACAGCGTGGCCAGCGGGCCCTCGGGGCGGTCGATGACGATCTCGCCGTGCGCGGTGCCCAGCCGGACAGCCGTGACGACCGGACCGTCGGTGACCACGCGGTCGACCGTGACGCCGAGGCGGGCCTCCAGCCAGCGGGCCAGCAGCTCGGCGGCCGGGTTCTCCTCCTCGGCCTCCACGGCCGCCGAGGTGATCTTCGCGCGGGCCTGGTCGAGGGCGGCGGCCAGCATCGAACGCCACGGCGTGAGCCGGGTCCAGGCGAGGTCGGTGTCGCCGGGCGCGTAGGAGCGGACCCGGGCCTTCAGTACGTCCAGGGGGTTCTCCACGGCGTACAGGTCGGTGATCCGGCGCTGTGCCAGCGCGCCCAGCGGGTCCTTCGCCGGGTTGTCCGGGGCCTCCACCGGCCACCACACCACGACCGGCGCGTCCGGCAGCAGCAGCGGCAGTACGACGGAGTCGGCGTGGTCGGACACCTCGCCGTAGGTCCGCAGGATCACCGTCTCGCCGGTGCCGGCGTCGGCGCCCACCCGGACCTCGGCGTCCAGGCGCGAGCTGGTGCGGTCGCGCGGGGTGCGGGCGTGCCGCTTGATGACGACCAGGGTGCGCGAGGGGTGCTCGTGCGAGGCCTCCTCGGCGGCCTTGATCGAGTCGTAGGCGTTCTCCTCGTCCGTGACGATGACCATCGTCAGGACCATGCCCACGGCAGGAGTGCCGATGGCGCGGCGTCCCTGCACCAACGCCTTGTTGATTTTGCTTGCCGTGGTGTCGGTCAGGTCGATCTTCATGGCCTGCGCCAGCTCCGTCCGTCTCGTGCGAGCATCTCGTCGGCTTCCTTCGGACCCCAGCTGCCCGACGCGTACTGCGCGGGCTTGCCGTGCCGTGCCCAGTACGCCTCGATCGGGTCGAGGATCTTCCAGGACTCTTCCACTTCCTGGTGACGGGGGAACAGGTTGGCGTCGCCCAGGAGGACATCCAGGATGAGTCGCTCGTACGCCTCCGGGCTGGACTCGGTGAACGACTCGCCGTAGGCGAAGTCCATCGAGACGTCCCGGATCTCCATCGAGGTGCCCGGCACCTTGGAGCCGAACCGCACCGTCATGCCCTCGTCCGGCTGGACGCGGATGACGATGGCGTTCTGCCCGAGCTCCTCGGTGGCCGTGGAGTCGAAGGGGGAGTGCGGGGCGCGCTTGAAGACGACCGCGATCTCGGTGACCCGGCGGCCCAGGCGCTTGCCGGTGCGCAGATAGAACGGGATGCCCGCCCAGCGCCGGTTGTCGACCTCCAGCCTGATGGCCGCGTACGTGTCGGTCTTCGACTGCGGGTCGATGCCCTCCTCCTGGAGGTACCCGGGCACCTTCGCGCCGCCCTGCCAGCCCTGCGCGTACTGCGCCAGCACGGTGTGCTCGCCGATCTTCTCCGGCAGCCGTACCGACTTCAGCACCTTGAGCTTCTCGGTGAGCAGCGACTCGGCGTCGAAGGCGATCGGCTCCTCCATGGCGGTGAGGGCCATGAGCTGGAGGAGGTGGTTCTGGATGACGTCACGGGCGGCGCCGATGCCGTCGTAGTAGCCGGCCCGGCCGCCGATGCCGATGTCCTCGGCCATCGTGATCTGCACGTGGTCCACGTACGACCGGTTCCAGACGGGCTCGTACATCTGGTTGGCGAAGCGCAGCGCCAGGATGTTCTGGACGGTCTCCTTGCCCAGGTAGTGGTCGATCCGGAACACCTGCTCCGGGTCGAACACGTCGTGCACGAGCGCGTTGAGATCCCGCGCGCTGGCCAGGTCGCTGCCGAACGGCTTCTCGATCACCGCGCGCCGCCAGGAGCCCTCCGGGGCCTTCGCCAGTCCGTGCTTCTTCAGCTGCCGGACGACCTTCGGGAAGAACTTCGGCGGTACGGAGAGATAGAAGGCGTAGTTGCCGCTGGTGCCCCGGGAGGCGTCCAACTCGTCGACCGCGGACCGCAGTTGCTTGAAGGCGGTGTCGTCGTCGAAGTCGCCGGGGATGAACCGCATGCCCTCGGCGAGCTGCTGCCAGACCTCCTCACGGAACTCCGTCCGCGCGTGCTCGCGTACCGAGTCGTGCACGACCTGCGCGAAGTCCTGGTCCTCCCAGTCCCGCCGGGCGAACCCGACGAGCGAGAAGCCCGGCGGCAGCATGCCGCGGTTGGCCAGGTCGTACACGGCCGGCATCAGCTTCTTGCGGGACAGGTCGCCGGTGACACCGAAGATGACGAGCCCGGACGGACCGGCGATCCGGGGCAGACGCCGGTCCTGGGGGTGGCGGAGCGGGTTCTCCCACTCGGCGGCCTCGGTGGCCGCGACGGCCTCGGTGGCCGCAGCGAGGGCCTCAGCGGCAGAAGTCTCGATGGCAGAAGTTTCGATGGCAGGAGTCCCGGTCATTCCGCGTCCACCCCCTTGCTGTCCAGCGACTTGGTGACGGTGGCCAGCAGGTCGTTCCAGGCCGCCTCGAACTTGGCGACGCCCTCGTCCTCCAGCTGCTGCACGACCTCGTCGTAGGAGATCCCGAGCGCCTCTACGGCGGCCAGGTCGGCGCGCGCCCGGTCGTAGCCGCCGGTGACGGTGTCGCCGGTGATCTCGCCGTGGTCGGCGGTGGCGTTCAGCGTCGCCTCCGGCATCGTGTTGACGGTGCCGGGCGCGACCAGCTCGTCGACGTACAGGGTGTCCTTGTACGCGGGGTCCTTCACACCGGTCGAGGCCCACAGCGGGCGCTGCCTGTTGGCCCCGGCGCCGGCGAGGGCGGTGAAGCGCTCCCCGCCGCGTATCGAATTGTCGGCAGAGCCGAACCTCTCCTCGTACGCCTCGTAGGCGAGCCGCGCGTTGGCGAGCGCGGCCTTCCCCTTGAGGGCGAGCGCCTCGTCCGTGCCCAGCACGGTGAGCCGCTTGTCGATCTCGGAGTCGACGCGGGAGACGAAGAAGGAGGCGACGGAGTGGATGGTCGAGAGGTCGACGCCGTTCGCGGCGGCCTTCTCCAGACCGGCCAGGTAGGCGTCCATGACCTCGCGGTAGCGCTCCAGCGAGAAGATCAGCGTGACGTTGACGCTGATGCCGAGGCCGATGACCTCGGTGATCGCGGGGAGACCGGCCTTCGTCGCCGGGATCTTGACCATGACGCCCGGGCGGTCGACGAGCCAGGCGAGCTGCTTGGCCTCGGCGATGGTCGCCGGCGTGTTGTGGGCGAGGCGGGGGTCGACCTCGATGGAGACCCGGCCGTCGCGGCCGTTCGACGCCGTGTATACGGAATGCAGGATATCGGCGGCGGCACGCACATCGGCCGTCGTCATCATCCGGACGGCCTCCTCGACCGTGACGCCCCGCAGCGCGAGGTCGGTCAGCTGCTCCTCGTACCCCTCGCCGGAGCCGATGGCGGCCTGGAAGATGGACGGGTTGGTGGTGACACCCACGACGTTCTTGTTCTCGACGAGCCCGGCGAGGTTCCCGGACTCGATCCGCCGCCGTGACAGGTCGTCCAGCCAGATGGAGACGCCCTCGTCGGACAGGCGCTTGAGTGCTCCCGCGGTCGCGGTTGCTTCGGTCACAGTGATCATCTTCTTTCTGGCGATCGGATCAACCGCGCGCGGCGGCGAGGGATTCCCTGGCTGCTGCGGCGACGTTCTCGGCGGTGAAGCCGAACTCGGCGAAGAGGGTCTTGGCGTCGGCGGAGGCGCCGAAGTGCTCGAGGGAGACGATGCGTCCGGCGTCACCGACGTACCGGTACCAGGTCAGTCCGATCCCGGCCTCGACCGCGACACGCGCCTTCACGGCCGGGGGCAGCACGCTCTCGCGGTACGCGCGGGGCTGCTCCTCGAACCACTCCACGGACGGCATCGACACCACGCGGGTGCCGAGCCCCTCGGCCTCCAGCAGCTCCCGGGCGGCCACGGCGAGCTGCACCTCGGAGCCGGTGGCGATCAGCACGACGTCCACGGCTGCGGACGAGGAGTCCTTCAGCACATACCCGCCCTTCGCCGCGTCGGGGTTCACGGGGTAGGTCGGCACACCCTGACGCGTGAGCGCGAGGCCGTGCGGGGCCGGGCTGGTGGCGTGCCTCTTCAGGATCTCGGCCCAGGCCACGGCCGTCTCGTTGGCGTCCGCCGGGCGGACGACGTTCAGGCCCGGGATGGCCCGCAGCGACGCGAGGTGCTCGACCGGCTGGTGGGTGGGGCCGTCCTCGCCGAGGCCGATGGAGTCGTGCGTCCACACGTATGTGACGGGCAGCTGCATCAGCGCGGCCATCCGGACGGCGTTGCGCATGTAGTCGGAGAACACCAGGAAGGTGCCGCCGTAGATCCGCGTGTTGCCGTGCAGCGCGATGCCGTTCATCTCGGCGGCCATCGAGAACTCGCGGATGCCGAAGTGGACCGTACGGCCGTACGGGTCCGCCTCGGGCAGCGGGTTGCCCTCGGGGAGGAAGGAGGAGCTCTTGTCGATGGTGGTGTTGTTCGAGCCGGCCAGGTCGGCGGAGCCGCCCCACAGCTCGGGCAGGACCGCGCCGAGGGACTGGAGCACCTTGCCGGAGGCGGCGCGGGTGGCGACGGCCTTGCCCTCCTCGAAGACCGGGACCGAGGACTCCCAGCCCTCGGGGAGCTGGCCGGCGACCACGCGGTCGAAGAGCTCGGCCCGCTCCGGCTGGGCGCCGCGCCACTCGTCGAGCTGCTTGTCCCAGGCCGCGTGCGCCTCGGCGCCCCGGTCCAGGGCCCGGCGACTGTGGGCGAGGGCCTCGTCGGCGACCTCGAAAGAGCGCGCCGGGTCGAAGCCGAGGAGACGCTTGGTGGCCGCGATCTCGTCGTCGCCGAGGGCGGAGCCGTGGGAGGCCTCGGTGTTCCGCGCGTTCGGGGCGGGCCAGGCGATGATCGTGCGCATCGCGATGATGGAGGGCCGCTCGGTCTCGCCCTGGGCGGCCTTGAGGGCCGCGTGGAGGGCGGCCACGTCGATGTCGCCGTCGGCGGCGGGCTCGATGCGCTGGGTGTGCCAGCCGTAGGCCTCGTACCGCTTCAGGACGTCCTCGGAGAAAGCGGTCGCGGTGTCGCCCTCGATGGAGATGTGGTTGTCGTCGTAGAGGAAGACCAGGTTGCCGAGCTTCTGGTGGCCCGCGAGGGAGGAGGCCTCGGCGGAGACGCCTTCCTCCAGGTCGCCGTCGGAGACGATCGCCCAGATGGTGTGGTCGAAGGGGGACTCGCCCTGCGGTGCCTCGGGGTCGAACAGGCCGCGCTCGTAGCGGGCGGCCATGGCCATGCCCACGGCGTTGGCGGCGCCCTGTCCGAGCGGCCCGGTGGTGGTCTCGACGCCGGCGGTGTGCCCGTACTCGGGGTGACCGGGCGTCTTGGAACCCTGGGTCCGGAACGCCTTCAGGTCGTCGAGCTCGACCTCGTACCCGGCCAGGTAGAGCTGGGTGTAAAGGGTGAGCGAGGTGTGGCCGGGGGACAGGACGAACCGGTCACGGCCGGTCCACTCCGGATCCGCCGGGTCGTGGCGCATCACCTTCTGAAAGAGCGTGTACGCGGCCGGGGCCAGGCTCATCGCGGTGCCCGGGTGTCCGTTCCCGACCTTCTGCACGGCGTCGGCCGCCAGCAGGCGGGCGGTGTCGACGGCACGCCGGTCGAGTTCGGTCCATTCGAAGCGGTCCGGTGTCTGCGTGCTCATCTTCAAGAAGTCCTCGGTTGGAGCGGGGAAGCTGCTCTGACGCGTTCAAATCTAAAAGTCTGACTTTTACGGAGGAAGGTCGAGGTGTGTCAGCCTGTGGTGAAAGTGGGACACGGACGGCTTGAGCAAGGCGGCACGAGTAGGACATGGCGGACAGACCCATCCAAGGCGGAGACGGCGACGGCGGTGTGAACGGGATCAGAACCTTCCCCTTTCCCATCGAGCTCAGCGTCGGCGGTGTCGGCATGCAGGTCGGCCCGATGGGTCCGCACCGCACCTGGCACGCGGCCGCCCCGCTGCACCGCGTCCACCGGATCGACTTCCATGTCGTGATGCTCTTCGACAAGGGACCGGTCCGCCACATGATCGACTTCGCGGAGTACGAGGCGTACGCCGGCGACGTGCTCTGGATCCGCCCGGGCCAGGTCCACCGCTTCTCCAGGGCGAGCGGGTACCGCGGAACCGTCCTCACCATGCAACCGGGCTTTCTGCCGCGGGCGACGGTGGAGGCGACCGGGCTGTACCGCTACGACCTGCCGCCGTTGCTGCACCCCGACACGGCGCAACTGGCGGGGCTGGGAGCGGCACTGGCGCAGCTGCGGCGCGAGTACAAGGACACGGCGACCCTCCCCCTGAGCCTGCACACGGCCGTGCTCCGCCACTCCCTGACGGCCTTCCTGCTGCGTCTGGCCCATCTGGCGGCGAGCTCGCAGGAGGCGGCGCGGGGGCCGTCGGACACGACCTTCACCCTGTTCCGGGACGCGGTGGAGAAGGAGTTCGCGACGAACCACAGCGTCAGCGCGTACGCCGACACTCTCGGCTACTCCCGCCGCACCCTGGTCCGCGCGGTGCGCGCCGCGACCGGGGAGACGCCCAAGGGGTTCATCGACAAGCGGGTCGTCCTGGAGGCGAAACGGCTTCTCGCGCACACCGACCTGCCGATCGGGCGGGTGGGCGCGGCGGTGGGGTTCCCGGACGCGGCGAACTTCTCGAAGTTCTTCCAGCTGCACGCGGGGCAGACCCCGGCGGGGTTCCGGGCGGAACTGCGATGAGGGGCCCCGACCCGCGGAGCCCCTCACCCAAGTGATGTGTCAGTGACCGAAGTTGAACCAGTTCACGTTCACGAAGTCCGTCGGCTGCCCGCTCGTGAAGGTCAGATACACATCGTGTGTGCCCGTCACCGAGCTGATGTTCGCCGGCACGGTCCGCCAGGTCTGCCAACCGCCCGTGCCCGCCAGGGCGAAGCTCCCGACCGGCGCGTTGCTGCGGCTGTCCAGCCGGACTTCGACCAGCCCGCTCACGCCCGAGGCCGCACCGCTGGCGACCCGGGCGACGAACTGGGTGGCCGCCGTGGAGCCGAAGTTGACGTTCTGGTAGAGCGCCCAGTCGCCGTTGGCGAGGTGGCCGATGTTCTGGCCGCCGCCGGTGTCGGTCGTGGTCTCGGTGCTCACACCGCTCTGGCTGTTGTACGACTCGGCCTGGATCGCCGCGTAGGCGTCACGCGAGCCCGTCGGGGGCGGGGTGGTGCCGCCCCCGGCGGCCGACAGCACCTGGACGTAGTCGACGGTCATCGGCACGCCGGACTGGGTGCCGCTGTCCAGGCCGCCGCCGAACGCGTCCGGGAAGGCGCCGCCCATCGCCACGTTGAGGATGATGAAGAAGCCGTGGTTGGTGGCGTTGGACCAGGTCGTCGCGTCCACCTGGCTCGCGTTGACGGAGTGGAACTGGGTGCCGTCCACGAGGAAGCGGATGGTCTCCGGAGTGACCGAGCGGTCCCATTCCATGGTGTAGGTGTGGAACGCCGACTGGCAGGTCGAGCCCGGACACGGGGTGTTGTTGCCGATGCCCGTCGTCTCGTTGCACGGGCCGCCGGGGTTGGTGCCGCAGTGCATCGTGGCCCACACGCGGTTCATGCCCTGGACGTTCTCCATGATGTCCAGCTCACCGACGCTCGGCCAGTTCTGGTAGTTGCCCCGGTAGGGCGCGCCCAGCATCCAGAACGCCGGCCAGTACCCCTCGGCCGCCGTGCCGGTGACGTTGGGCATCTGGATGCGTGCCTCGACGCGCAGCTTCCCGCCGGACGGGGGCTGGAAGTCGGTGCGGTTCGTCTCGATGCGGCCGGACGTCCAGTTGCCGGACGCGTTGCGGATCGGGGTGATGCGGAGGTTGCCGTTGCCGTCGAGCGAGACGTTGGACGTGCTGTTCGTCATCGTCTCGACCTCGCCGGTGCCCCAGTTGGCGGGGCCGCCCGGGTAGCCGGTGCCGGTCGCGTACTGCCAGTTGGAGGTGTTGACGCCGGTGCCCGCGGTGCCGTTGAAGTCGTCGACGAAGACCTGCGTCCAACCCGTGGGAGGCGTGGGCGCGTTGGCGTTGGCGGGCAGGGTCGCGGCCGTGGCGAGGGCCGCCGCGAGACCGAACGTGGAGAGTACGGTGATCAGGGCGCGCCGGCGTCTGGATGGTCCGGAGGGTGCACTCATGGGGTGTGCCTCTCGGGTACGGGGTGGGATGCGCGGGTGACTCGACAGCGCGCCCGGAACCGTCTGAGAGCGCTCTCAAAGTGGGCCCAATGTGCTCTCGGCCACTCCGGCCGTCAAGAGGTGTAACCGTGAAAGTCCTTCGAGGGCGGGGGAGTTCACCCCATGAAGCCGCGAATGTGCCGAGAGGTCGCCTCGCCGGAGCGCGGACGGGCGTACCGTCGGACCTGGCCCCGAAGAAGTGGGGGAGCCATGAGCCGGCACTCCGTCACCGCACGCCATCTACGGCTGATGCTCGACGTCGTGGACGAGGCACGGCACGACGCGTCCGACGAGTTCCCGCCACCGGCCCTCCTCAGCGGGCTGGGACGGCTGGTCTCCTGCGACCTGGTCGAGTTCAGCGAGGTCGACCTCCCCACCCGCCGGGGGCTGGGCTACCAGGCGGTGCAGTACGGCGGCCCCTACCCGGAGTTTGGAAGCACCAGCACCCGCACTGCGTGGACGTGGAGCGCAGTCACGGGCACATGGAGGTCGCCCAGTTGACGGACTACATGCCGACCCTGGAGTTCCGCGACACGGCGCTCTACACCGAGTACATGCGGCCCTTCACCACCATGATGGTCGTCGCCCTGCCGACGGCGCCGGGACGCATCCGCATGTACTCCGTCTCCCGTGATCGCGACCGCCCGTTCAGCGACCGCGACCGGCTGACCCTCCAGCTCCTGCGTCCGCACATCGACGCCGTCCACCGCGAGGCGGCCCGCCGACGACGCGAGCCGGTGCGGCTCACCCCGCGCGAACTCGACGTCCTGCGGGCCGTGGCCAACGGATGGGGGACCGAGGACATCGCCGGGCAGTTCGTGGTCGCGCCGAGCACGATCCGCAAGCACCTGGAGAACATCTTCCGCAAGCTGGACGTCTCCAGCCGCACCGCGGCGGTTGCCCGTGTCTTCCCGGAACCCGTGGCGCCCCCGCCCTGACCTGCCCTACCGCGCGCTGCCCGCCTTCCAGTCCTCCCAGGACAGGTTCCAGCCGTTGAGCCCGTTGGCCGGATCGACGGTCCTCTCGCCGGAGTTCCTCACGATCACGACGTCGCCGAGCATCGAGCTCTCGTAGAACTTGTAGCCCGCGACGGAGCTGTCGTCCGCGCCCTTCGCGTCGTGCAGGCCGATGCAGCCGTGGCTGGTGTTCCGGCTGCCGAACACCGAGGCGGATGCCCAGTAGTTGCCGTGGACGAAGGTGCCGGAGGTGGTGAGGCGCTGGGCGTGCGGGACGTCGGTCACGGTGACCTCGACGGGGTCGCCGAACCCGGCCGTCCTGGTGCCGTCCGCGGGGCTCACCGAGACGACCGGCTTCTTCGTCGCGGCGACCTTCGCCGACGCCGACGGCTTCGCTCCTTCCGAGGCGTCCGCCGACCCGCCGCACCCGGTCAGCACCGCGGCCGGAACCATGCCCAGAACGGTGAGCACCCCGCGCCGCGACCACCTCTCGAAGGGCTGGTCGGACCGGTCCGATATGTGCGAGACGCCCACGACAGGCCTTCCTGAGATATCCGCCTTTGCGTGTGCATCCTGCGCCGTGCGGATGTGCTGATCCTTTGAATCCCCGGGCCGCTTCCTGAGATGCCGGTGAGGATCTGCGGGGGACTTGCCGCAGGGCCGCCGCACGGCAGGGGGACCCGGCGCCCTCGGCCGGGTCCCCCTGCGTGCCGGACGCCGTCAGGCGTGCGTCGTCACCCGTGGTGGTCGGGGTGCCTCCTCCTCGCTCAGCCCGAACCGGTCGTGCACCCGTCGCAGCGGCTTCGGTGCCCACCATGCCCGCCGCCCGAGCAGCGCCATCGTCGCCGGGACGAGCAGCATGCGGACGACGGTGGCGTCGATCAGCACCGCGAGGGTGAGGCCGAGTCCGATCTGGAGGATGGGGGAGAAGCCGCCCGTCATGAAGGCCCCGAAGACCACGGCGAGCAGGAGCGCGGCGCAGGTGACGACCCGCCCCGAGCGGCGCAGTCCGGTGACCACGGCCTCCTGGTCGTCGCCGGTGCGGCGCCGGGCCTCGCGCATCCGGGCCAGGATGAACAGCTCGTAGTCCATGGCGAGGCCGAAGGCGATCGCGATGATCAGCGGCGGGGCGGTCAGGCTCAGCGCACCGAGGCCCTCCGCGCCCAGCAGTCCGGCCAGGTGACCGTCCTGGAAGACCCACACCACCGCACCGAGCGCGGCACCCAGGCTGAGCAGGGTCGTGGCGATCGTGCGCAGCGGGATCAGCACCGACCCGGTGAACGCGAACAGGAGGAGGAAGATGCCGGCCAGGACGGTCACGGCCGCCCAGGGGGCCCGGTCGGCGAGCATCGCGCGGAAGTCGACGAGCCGTGCCGCCGGTCCGGTCACCTCGACCGGGTCGTCGCCCCGGATGTCCCGTACCCGCTCCACCAGATCGGTGGCCCCGTCGCCGTCCACGCTGCCGGGCGGCGGCAGTTCCACGACGGTGATGCCGCCCGGCACGTCCCGGGTCTCGGCGCGGGGGCTGAGCGACTGTATGCGGTCGACGGTCGACTGGTCCGTGCCCGGCTTCAGGACGACCGTCACCGGCGACACCCCGGTCCCGGGCGGGAAGTGGGCGTCGACGGTGTCGTACAGCTGTCGTGCCTCGGTGCTCGACGGCAGCTGCTGGGCGTCCCCGAGGTTGATCCGCATGCCTACGACCGGCAGGGCGAGCACCAGCAGGGCCGGGACGAGCACCGCGAGGACGGCGATCCGGTTGCGGGCGGAGAAGCGGGCCAGCCGGGCGAAGACGCGGCCCTCCTCGCCCTCCGGACGCACCTTCGCCGGCGGGATCTTCCCGCCGAACCGGGTGAGCAGCGCGGGCAGCAGGGTGAGTGCGGCCAGCATGTCGACGACTACCACGGCGGCCACGGCCAGACCCATGCTGCGCAGGAACACGCTGGGGAAGACCAGCAGCCCGGTCAGACTGACCGCCACGGTGAGCCCGGAGAACAGCACCGTCCGCCCGGCCGCGGCGACCGTGCGGTGCACGGCCTCGGTCACGTCGCGGGTGTTCCTGCGCTCCTCCCGGAACCGGACCAGCATCAACAGGGCGTAGTCCACGGCGAGTCCGAGGCCCAGCATGGTGGTGACCTGGATCGCGTACACGGAGATGTCCGTGACCTCGCTGAACAGGAACAGGGCGAGAAACGCGCCCGCGATGCCGCTCACCGCGATCACGAGGGGCAACGCGGCTGAGCGCAGCCCGCCGAACACCACGAGGAGCAGGGCGAGGACGACAGGAAGGGAGATCAACTCGGCGTTCTTCACGTCCTCCTGGGCCTTCTCGCCGATCTGCAGACCGAGCAGCGGGCCGCCGCTGACGTGGACCTCGGGCGCGTCGATCGCCTTGATGCGGTCGGTCGCGTCGTCGACCGTCCGTTCCTCGGCGTCGTCGTCCAGTCCGCCCTCCAGGGCGACGGGGATGATGAGCGCCCGTCCGTCCTCGGCGAGCAGGCCGGGCGTCTCGTACGGATCCGGCACCGCGGCGACCCCGGCGACCTCCCGGACCTCGGCGACGGCCCGCTCCACCTGGGCGCGAAGTCCCGGGTCGGAGACGGCGGTTCCCTCGACGACGGCCGTGATCGACTCACCGGCGGGGTCGACCCGGTCGAGATACTGCGCGGCGGCCTCCGACTCGGTGCCGGGGACCTCGGGCACGTTGTCCGACAGGCGCCCGAAGACGCCCGTACCGAGCCCGAAGCCGAGCAGCAGGAAGATCACCCAGAGCGCGATGACGGTGAGCGGACGGCGCGTGGCCGTCCTGGCGAGTGCGGAGAGCACGGTCCCTCCCGGCGGGGCATCGGTTGACATGCCCTCAGACTCGTGCGGGAGGGGGTGGTGCCGGATCGCCGGAGGGAGTGGTTTCCGGGGCTCCGTCGCGCGGGGGAGACGACCCTCCGTCTCACTCCCCGGAGGGAGGAATGAACCGCACCGGTACCGGAGTTGATCGGTTCACCGTCCGCGATCCCGAGGAGCCGCCATGTCCGACGCACCCGCCGTCCGTGAACTCCGTCTCGTCGTCACGGCCGACGACTACGACGAGGCCCTGCGTTTCTACCGCGACGTCCTCGGCCTGCCCGAACGTGCCGCGTTCTCCTCGTCCGACGGCCGGGTCACCATCCTCGAGGCCGGCCGGGCCACGCTGGAGATCACCGACCCGAACCATGCCGCGTTCATCGACGAGGTCGAGGTCGGGCGCCGGGTGGCCGGACCCATCCGGGTCGCCTTCGAGGTCGACGACTCCACCGCCACGACGGCGAGACTGGCCGAGGCGGGCGCCGAGGTGATCGCCGAACCGACCCGCACCCCCTGGAACTCCCTCAACTCCCGTCTGGAAGCGCCGGGCGCGCTCCAGCTCACCCTCTTCACCGAGCTGGGCGACCAGGCCTAGGACGCGCCCGGCGTCACCAGCCCGGTCTCGTACGCGCAGATCACCGCCTGCACCCGGTCCCTGAGCCCCAACTTGCCGAGCACATTGCTGACATGGGTCTTCACGGTGTGCTCGCTGACGAACAGGGACGTGGCGATCTCGGCGTTCGACAGGCCGCGGGCGAGCATCCGCAGGGTCTCCACCTCGCGCGCGGTCAGCACGTCCAGGCGACGCGGGGTGACGTCGGCCGTGGCCTCCTCCCGGCGCCGCTTCACGATGTCCGCGACCAGCCGCCGGGTCACCGCGGGCGCGAGCAGCGAGTCGCCGGCCGCGACCACCCGTACCGCGTGCACCAGGTCGTCGCGCCGTACGTCCTTCAGGAGGAAGCCGCTGGCGCCCGCGTACAGCGCCTCGTACACGTACTCGTCCAGGTCGAACGTGGTCAGCATGACGACCTTGCACGCGGACTGCGCGCACACCCGCCGGGCCGCCTCGAGGCCGTCCATCACGGGCATGCGGATGTCCAGCAGCAGTACGTCCGGCGTGTGCCGCTGCACCGCGGCGACCGCCTCCGCTCCGTCGCCGGCCTCGGCGACCACCTCGATGTCCGCCTGCGCCTCCAGGATCATGCTGAAGCCGCTGCGGACCAGCTCCTGGTCGTCCGCGACGACCACCCGGATGCTCACCCCGGCGCCGCCTGCCGGTCGCCCACCGGGAGGCGTACGACGACCCGGAACCCGCCGTCCGGACCCCGCCCGGTGCGCGCGTCACCGCCGCAGGCCGCGGCCCGCTCCCGGATGCCGATCAGCCCGTGTCCACCGTCCGGTACCGCGGTGCCCCGCCCGTCGTCCGTCACCGTCAGCGTCAACGCCTCCTCCGTCCAGTCGAGTTCGACGGTCGCGGAGGAAGCGTACGCGTGCTTGACCGTGTTGGTGAGGGCCTCCTGGATCACGCGGTAGACCGCGATGTCGGTGTCCGGCGGCAGCGGACGCGGCTCACCCGCGGCGCGCAACTCGACGCGCAGGCCTGTCGATTCGCGGACCTTCCGGACCAGCACGGGCAGCGCCTTGACACCCGGCTGCGGTGAAGTCCCGTTGCGCTGTTCCTCCTTGAGGACACCGAGGATCCGCCGCAGCTGCGACATGGCGTCCCGCCCGGCCGCCGCGATCGCCTCGAACGCGGCCTCCGCGCGCGCCGGATCACTGCGCACCACGACCGGACCGGCCTCGGCCTGCACCACCATCAGGCTCACCGCGTGGGCCAGGATGTCGTGCATGTCCCGGGCGATCCGGGCGCGTTCCTGCGCCGTCGCCCGTGCCGTGTCCGCGGCCCGCTCCCGTTCCAGCCGCCGGGCCCGGTCCTCCAGCTCGGCGGTGTAGGCGCGTTGGACGCGGGCCAGCATCCCGAGGGCGTACGCGCAGGCGACGCTCAGCAGCTGGAAGGCGTACTCGAAGGGCTGCGCGCCCTCCTTGTGGAACATGGTGACCGAGACGCCGATCGTCCAGCCCACCAGCATGAAGCGCCGCTGCCAGGGCGTGCCCCGGGCGGCCATGGTGTAGAGGACGACGAGACCGCCGTACATCACGTCCGGCGGCGGGGCGTGGTGGACGGCCTGGGCGGGGGTGGCCACCGACACCGCGCACGCCGTCACGAAGGGGGCGCGGCTGCGCCACACCAGCGGGACGGCCGTGGCCGCGCCGAGCAGCCAGCCGACCCGGGAGAGCGGGTCGTCCCCCTCGTCGGGGAAGAGCCACTGGAGCGAGGCGGCGAACAGCACGAGCGCGGCGAGCGCCGTGTCGACGACGTACGGACGCGTCGTACGCAGCCGAGCGGCGACCGGCGTGAACCAGGACTGGGCGGACATGAGCGGCTCCTCGGGGCAAGGGCCGTACCAGTATCGCGACGGGTGTGCCGCCGGGCCTCGCCGGTGAGAGGGATATCCGGGGCCTGTCAACCGCTGAGCGCGGACGGCCTCCACCCCAGCGCCCGCGATATCCCCCGCGCGGCCACCCGCACCGCCGGCACCAGCACCGGCACCTGCGCGTCGGTCTGCGGCACCACGATCGACACCGCGGCCACCACCGCGCCGCCCGTCCCGCGTACGGGGGCGGCGACCGAAAGGGCGTCGTCGGTGACCTGGCGGTCGCTCACCGCCACCCCCGTGCGGCGTACGTCGGCCAGGACCCGGCGCAACCGGGCCGGGTCGGTGAGGGTGTACGGGGTGAAGGATGTCAACGGGCCCGCGCAGTACCGCTCCTGGAGCTCCGGGCTCTCGTGTGCGAGCAGGGCGAGGCCGACGCCGGTGGCGTGCAGTGGCCAGCGGGCGCCGACCCGGATGTGGACGCCGACCGACGAACGGCCCGACAGCCACTCGATGTAGACGACTTCGGCGCCGTCCCGCACGGCCAACTGCACGTTCTCGTGGGTGGCTTCGTACAGGTCCTCCAGGTACGGCAGCGCGATCTGGCGCAGCGCGAGCCCGCGCGGGGCGAGCGCCGCGACCTCCCACAACCGCAGTCCGACGTGGTACACACCGGACTCGTCCCGCTCCAGGGCGCCCCACTCGGTGAGGGCGCCCACGAGCCGGTGGGCGGTGGTCAGGGTCAGCCCGGCCCGCCGGCTGATGTCCGTCAGGCTCAGTGCCGGGTGTTCGTGGTCGAACGCGGCGAGCACGGACAGCAGTCGGTCGGGTGCGGAGCGGACGGTCATGGCCGGGCGTCTCCCGGGTGGGCGAGGTCGTAGGGGCGGGGGTAGGCGGTGGGACGGTAGCTCAGGTACCGGGGCTCCGTCGTGGAATCTGCTTGTGCGGCACGGGAGTTGAGGGCCTCGGGCGAGGCGTCCCAGCGGCCGGTGTCGAGGCGGTGTTCCAGGGTGCGCAGGGCGCCGATCGTCTCACCCGTGGTGAAGGTGCAGTGGCCGGGGCTGTCGACGTAGGCCTGGCTGAGCAGCCTGCCGGAGTGCGCCGCCGTGGCCGCCCGTCGGTAGGCGCTCTCGGCCTGGACGGGGATCAGCGCGTCGCCGGTGGTGTGGATGTTCAGCTGGGGGTCGGTGAGCCGGCCCGAGAGCGCGCTGGTCTGCCGCATCCACCGAACGGCCTTGGCGTCGGCGGCTATCCGGGGTGCGCGGTTGAGGGCCCCGAGGTCGGTGCGCAGGGCGAGGCCGGCCTCCTTGTAGAGCTCCTTCACCTCTTTGAACAGCGGGGACCGGGCGAGCATCGCCGTGTAGTCGACGCCCGTGTTCCAGGACATGTTGCCGCCCGCTCGGCTCTCGGCCTCCTGCCGCCAGCTGAAGGCGGGCAGGTTCAAGAGGCCGGAGACCGCCGCGTACTGGTTGGCTTGCTGGGCGTTCCATTCGGTGGGGGCGGGCTCGGTCTGGGAGGGGTCGTTGTAGCCGGGGATGTTGTGCAGGGCGGCGGCCAGCGCGATACGGGCCCGGCCCTCGGGCGTCCGCTGGGCCTCGGCGACCTTCGCGGAGAGCGCGTTCGCGGCGCCGACGGCCGCCGACTGGTCGGCGAACCCGGCGAGTGGGATGTCGGCGTCCGGCGCGAGCAGCGTCTTGAGCGCGAACACCGGGTCCAGGGTGCTGTTCCAGTTCGCGACACCGCCCTGCACCAGACCGCACATCGACAGCGAGCCGTCGAACCGGTCGGCGTGCCGCTCGGCCAGGGCCGTCGTGACGAAACCGCCGTACGAGGTGCCCCAGGCGATGGTCTCGCGGGCTTTGCCGAACTTCTCCGTGAACAGGTCCAGCGTGGCCAGTTGGTCCGGCACGGCGTCGGTGATCGCCCAGCCGTTCGTCGCGTACGAGGAGCCGATGAGGGCGTAGCCCTCGTCGAGGAGCTCGGTGAGGGTGGCCGGACTGGGCGCGTTCTGCGCGGAGACGGGGGCGGCGGCGGGGCGGTAGCCGTGGCTGTAGAGCAGCACAGTGCCGTTCCAGTCGGCGGGGACGTCCATCAAGTACTTCGCACCGGAGGCGAGTTGGCCCTCGAGGTGGGTGTCCGTGGGGGCGGCCTGGGCGGGGACGGCGACGGCTGTGCACAGGGTCGCGGCGAGTACGGCGAGAGCGGTGGGGGTTCTCAACACGGGGTCCCTTCCGATGCGGGGGCGGGAGCGCGGGACGGAGTGAAGTTAGGTAGTCCCTGTATCGCCGTCAATCACTTGCACAACATCAGGTGAGTCCGTCCTCCGCGATCCGCAGCAGCAGTCCGTGCAGGACCTCCCGCTCGGCGGCGTCCAGCGGGTCCAGGAGCTCGTTCGTCACCCGCCGGCCCGCCTCGTCGGTGTCGCGCAGGAACGCGCGGCCGTCCTCGGTCAGGACGACGATCCGGCTGCGGCGGTCGTCGGGGGAGGGGCGCCGCTCGGCGAGGCCCAGCTTCTCCAGGTCGTCGACCAGGCCGACGATCGCGCTCGGGTCGTAGCCGAGCCGATTGCTCAGCTCGCGCTGGAGCGCGCCGTCGGAACCGGCGAGGAAGCGCATCAGCGCGTAGTGGCGCAGTCGCAGCCCCGATTCCTGGAGGAACGCGTTGAACAGCTGCCCCGAGCGCTGCCCCAGGCGGTAGAGCAGATAGCCCGCGTCGGCATGCAGCCCGCGCATCCACGGCTCGTCCGCGTCGATCAGGTTCGGGTTGGTGACGTGCTGGCGTGTGATGGCGGGCTCCCTGGGTCGGTCTGTCGTGCAGATTCCAGCATGACGCACCCGTAGGTCATCAACAACTATTGACGTCAACAATTATTGCTCTTAGCTTCGATCTCGGCAGCGGAGCCGCACGGCGGCCTCCGCACCACCCGCATCAGCTCGTGAAGGGACCTCCCCCGTGCCCAGCATCGATCTCTCCGGCAAGGTCGCCGTCGTCACCGGCAGCGGCCGGGGCCTCGGCCTCGCCTATGCGCACGCTCTGGCCGCCCACGGCGCGTCCGTGGTCGTCAACGACGTCGACGAGGCGGTGGCCGAGGCAGCCGTGAAGTCCATCACCGAGGCCGGCGGCAGCGCCGTCGCCGAGGTCGTCCCCGTCGGCACCACCGAGGCCGCCGAGCGGCTCGTGAACAGGGCCGTCGAGGAGTTCGGACGGATCGACATCCTGGTCACCAACGCGGGCATCCTGCGCGACAAGGTGCTCTGGAAGATGACCGACGACGACTTCGACGCGGTGATCACCACCCACCTCAAGGGCACCTTCACCTGCGCCCGCGCCGCCGCCGTCCGGATGCGCGAGCAGGGCGAGGGAGGCTCCCTGATCCTGGTCGGCTCCCCGGCCGGGCAGCGCGGCAACTTCGGGCAGACGAACTACTCCGCCGCCAAGGCCGGCATCGCCGCCTTCGCCCGCACCTGGTCCATGGAGCTGGGCCGGGCCGGCATCACCGTCAACGCGATCGTGCCGGTCGCCGCGACCGCGATGACCGAGACGATCCCGGCCTTCGCCCCGTACATCGACGCCATGAAGCAGGGCGAGCCGCTCCCGGACTTCCTCCGCAAGGGCGAGGGCTTCGGCACCCCCGAGGACTGCGCGGCCCTCGTCCCCTTCCTCGCCTCCGAGGCCGCCCGGGGCATCACCGGCCAGGCCATCGGCATCGGCGGCGACAAGGTGGCACTCTGGTCGCATCCGCAGGAGATCAAGACGGCCTACGCCGACGGCGGCTGGACCCCCGACACACTGGCCGACGCCTTCCCGACGTCGGTCGGCGCCGAACTCCAGTCCGTCGGCATCCCGGCGCCGAAGCTTCCGGAGGCGTGATGACTCGCTCGACGAACGCCGCTCCCTCAATGAACGTCGACGACCTGGTCGCCATCGACGTCCACACCCACGCCGAGGTCTCCTCCCAGGGGCACTCCTCCCTGGACGACGACCTCCACGACGCCTCCTCCGCCTACTTCAAGGTCGAGGGCAAACGGAAGCCGACGCTCGAGGAGACGGCCGCCTACTACCGCGAGCGGAAGATGGCCGCCGTGATCTTCACGGTGGACGCGGAGTCGGCGACCGGCACCGCGCCGGTCCCCAACGAGGAGGTCGCCGAGGCGGCCGCTGCCAACTCCGACGTGCTGATCCCGTTCGCCTCCATCGACCCCTTCCGGGGCAGGGCCGGGGTCAAGCAGGCCCGCCGACTGGTCGAGGAGTACGGGGTGAAGGGCTTCAAGTTCCACCCCAGCATCCAGGGCTTCTTCCCCAACGACCGCTCGGTGGCGTACGACCTCTACGAGGTCATCGAGGAGACGGGCACGATCGCCCTCTTCCACACCGGGCAGACGGGCATCGGCGCCGGAGTCCCGGGCGGCGGCGGGATCAGGCTCAAGTACTCCAACCCCCTCCACGTCGACGACGTGGCGGCTGACTTCCCGCACCTGAAGATCATCCTGGCGCACCCGTCCTTCCCCTGGCAGGACGAGGCCCTCGCCGTCGCCACCCACAAGCCGGGCGTCCACATCGACCTGTCCGGCTGGTCGCCGAAGTACTTCCCTCCGCAGCTGGTGCAGTACGCGAACACCCTGCTCAAGGACAAGGTCCTCTTCGGTTCCGACTTCCCCGTCCTCACCCCCGACCGCTGGCTCGCGGACTTCGAGAAGCTGTCGATCAAGGACGAGGTCAAGCCGAAGATCCTCAAGGAGAACGCCGCCCGTCTGCTCGGGCTGACGAAGCCGTAAGGGGCCCCGCATGCGCAACGAGGGACTGGGGTCATGGCCCGCACGCCGGGCCCGCAAGACCCCGCACCGCACGGCTCTGGTCCACGGCGAACAGTCGACCGACTACCGCACATTGCATACACGCACCACGCGCCTGGCCCACGCCCTGCGCGCCAGGGGCGTCCGCCGCGGCGACCGGATCGCCTACCTCGGCCCCAACCACCCCTCCTACCTGGAGACCCTGTTCGCGGCAGGCACCCTGGGCGCGGTCTTCGTCCCGCTCAACACCCGCCTCGCGGGCCCCGAGATCGCCTACCAGCTCGCCGACTCCGGGGCCAAGGCCCTCGTCTACGGGCCGTCGCACACCGGGCTGGTCGCCGGACTCCCGGGCAGCACCGACGTGCGCGTGTACGTCGAGGTCGGCGCCGAGTACGAGGAGGCGCTGGCGTCGGCCTCCGAGGAGCCCGTCGACGAGCCGGTCGCCCCGGACGACACCTGCATCATCATGTACACCTCGGGGACGACCGGCCGCCCCAAGGGCGCCATGCTCACCCACGGGAACCTGACCTGGAACGCGATCAACGTCCTCGTCGACACCGACCTGATCGCCGACGAACGCGCCCTGGTCTCCGCCCCGTTGTTCCACACGGCCGGGCTGAACATGCTGACGCTGCCGGTCCTGCTCAAGGGCGGCACCTGTGTCCTGGTCGAGGCCTTCGACCCGGCGGCCACCTTCGACCTCATCGAACGGCACCGGATCACCTTCATGTTCGGGGTGCCGACGATGTTCGAGCAGGTGGCGCGGCATCCGCGCTGGGCCGGCGCCGACCTCTCCTCCCTGCGGATCCTGACCTGCGGCGGCTCCCCGGTGTCCACACCGCTGATCGCCGCGTACCAGGAGCGGGGTCTCACCTTCCTCCAGGGCTACGGCATGACGGAGGCGAGCCCCGGCACGCTGTTCCTGGACGCGGAGCACGCGCTCAGCAAGGCGGGCTCGGCGGGCGTACCCCACTTCTTCAGCGACGTACGGGTGGTCAGGCCCGACCTCACCCCCGCCGACGTCGGCGAGACCGGCGAGGTCCACGTCCGCGGACCGCATGTCATGCCCGGCTACTGGGGGCTGCCCGAGGAGACGGCCGCCGCCTTCGCGGACGGCTGGTTCCGCAGCGGGGACGCCGCCCGGGTCGACGAGGACGGTTACGTGCATATCGTCGACCGCATCAAGGACATGATCATCTCCGGCGGTGAGAACGTCTACCCCGCCGAGATCGAGGACCTGCTCCTCTCTCACCCCGACATCGTCGAGTGCGCGGTCATCGGCGTGCCGGACGACAAGTGGGGCGAGGTGCCGCGCGCGGTCGTCGTGCCCCGCGAGGGCGCCTCGCTCGACGCCGACGAGGTGCTGGCCGCCCTGTCCGGCCGCCTCGCCAAGTACAAGATCCCGAAGTCGGTGGTCATCGCGGACGAACTGCCGCGCACCGCCTCCGGGAAGCTCCTCAAGTCCCGTGTCCGTACCCGGTACGGCAACAGTGAAGGAACCTCATGAGCATCACCGTGAACGGCATCGACGAACTCAAGAAGCTGGCGGGCAGCGACCTCGGCACCAGCGAGTGGATCGAGGTCACCCAGGAGCGCATCAACACGTTCGCCGACGCCACGGGCGACCACCAGTGGATCCACGTCGACCCCGAGAAGGCCGCCGAGGGGCCGTTCGGCGCCCCCATCGCGCACGGCTATCTGACCCTCTCCCTCTTTATCCCGCTCTTCACCGAACTGCTGGACGTCCAGGGCGTCACGACGAAGGTCAACTACGGCCTGAACAAGGTCCGTTTCCCCTCGCCGGTGAAGGTCGGCTCGCGCATCCGTCTGGTCGGCAGGCTGGCCGAGGTCGAGGACGTGGCGGGCGGGGTGCAGATCACCGTCGACGGCACGATCGAGATCGAGGGCGGCGCCAAGCCGGCGGCCGTACTGCAGAGCCTGTCCCGCTTCTACGCCTGATCAGGGCGTACGGGCACCAGGTCGAGGAGACGTTCCGAGGCAACCCGCGCGGGCGGGGTGAGCCGCTCGTGCACCGCGCGGAACGTCTTCTCCGCCTGCTCGGCCGGCCAGTCGTCCGGCAGGTGCTTGACCGGCAGCCGCGGATCGCGGCGGATGACCCGCAGCCACTCCGCCTGGAGCAGCAGCCGCTGAGCCAGAGCCTCGTCGGCTTCCGGCGCCCGGGTCTCCCAGGGCTGCCAGCGCCGTACGAACTGCTCGTAGCGCTCGGCCAGTTCGGCCAGCTCCCAGGTCTCCTCGATCATGGCGCCGATGTCCATGCCGGTGTCGGCGTGCGCGCGGAAGACCTTGACATGGGCGGACAGGCCCAGGTCGGCGACGAGTTCAGCCACGTCGACCTCGCCGGGCGCGATCCACAGACCGCTGAAGAGCGGGCCGAAGCCGCTCCAGGTGAGCTTGGAGCGCAGGTCGTGGCGCTGCCGCTGCCAGGACTCGGGGAGCGAGAAGCCGAGCAGCGTCCAGGTGCCGTCCCACTGCCGGTTGACGGCGCCGGTCTGCCAGATGCGCCGCTCACCGTCGCGCAGGACGGCCTCCGAGTGCTCGGTCAGTCCGAAGTACATCCGGCGGCCCTCGCGCTGGCGGCGCAGCAGGCCGCGGTTCACCATCCGCGTCAGCGTCGAGCGCGTCGCCTGCTCGCCGATCCCGGCACGGGCGAACACGTCGATGACGCTGCCCGAGTACACGCACACGTCACGCCCGAGCACCTGGTCGCCCAGGAACGTGAGCATGAGGGACTGGGGCCGCAGCGACTCTTCCGTGGTCACGCGGTCACCGTACCTCGCTCCGATCAGCCTGTGACCTGCCGGTACGGGTACCGGCTGTTGTCGCCGCGTAGAGGCTCGGTGGAATGTCCCAGGCGCGGGGAACGCCGACGGTAACGAGACGATCGCTGTATGTGAAAAATTCACACCGTGCTCAGCGAGAGCCAAGCGAGCACAACTACCTCCCGCTTTGGGGGAATCCGGGCTGGTTCCAACCCGGCTGGCGTTGAGCGCGTCAGACTCGATCGTTCGCCGAGCGGCCGAGCAGTGTGAGCCAGGAATCCCGTTCGTTCGCGAAAGGGAGGTTTCAAGAAGTCGCAGCCCTGGATCTCACGCACTTCCCGGCCGGTGTGGTGACGGCGAACATCTTCGACGTGGCCGTGTCCGGGCCCTGGTAGGCGTCGAACGAGTACCCGCGCGCGATGTCCGGGTCGCCGACGTGGTTCCAGCCCTTGAGCCGCAGGTCCAGCGGGATGGCGGCGAGCCCGCGGTACAGCAGTGTGCCGTCCGCGCGGCTCGCCAGTCCCTGACCGCCGCCGCCGTGCCCGCCGCGCCGAGCACGAGCGATCCCCATAATCAGCCCAGGGCGAGGAGATGACGCTTCATCAGGCACCTGCCACGTCGACGAATACGGGGTTGGAATAGAACCACGTGTCCGCCCACGGGTCACCGTTCCCGGGCTCGTGCGGGATCGGCCCGTTCGGGTCGACCGAGGCGCCGAGGTACCCCGCACCATGGCGGTTGCCGTCGCTGCCGCGCAGCCGGACGTAGAAGGACTCGTCCCCGGCGGTCAGCGGGATGCGCAGGGTGTACGTCCCCTTGCGGCCGCTGACGTCCAAGGCGCGTACGACCTTGGTGTCCGGCGCCTGCCAGGTGTCCCGGTCGGTGACCGCGCCGCGCACCGCGCCCCGGATCACGTCCACGTGCGCCAACTCGGGCAGGACTCCCTGCGGGTTGGGCCGGGACGCGGTCGTGACGGTGACGTACAGGCTGATCCGCTCGCCCTCGCGGACGCGCAGCCGGCCGCCCAGCGTGACGCCCCGCCCGGTGTCGCAGTCCCGCTTGACCCGTACGTCGAGCCCGTCGAGCAGATGCCCGTGGTCCAGCCAGACGCGGCCCGCGCGCAGGCCCGCCATGACGGCGCGGTAGCCGTAGCGGGTGACGCCCACGTGGGTGCGGCTGAACTGGCCGGGCCAGAAGTCGCTACCGGGCTGCGGGGTGTCGGTGTTCACCGGGTCGGGGAGCCTGCCGGTGTTGTCGAAGTTCTGGCCCGCCGGCCAGTCGCCGTTCTTCCAGGTGTCGAAGACGGTCCGGTGGTTGTCGGAGTTGGTGGTGATCGAGAACAGTCTGCCCTCGGCCAGCAGCGCGTCCCACAGGCCGCCGACGGTCGCCGTCGCCCAGTCGAAGCCGCCGTAGGTGAGGTAGGCGTCCGCCGGATAGCCGGACCAGGACTGGGCGGTCGGCTTGTTCTCGTACTCGCCGCGGATCGAGGTCGTGCCGCGCCAGCCGGGGATGGCCGCGCCCTGGGCGCCCGGCGCGCCCTCCATGCCGATCATGATCTCGGGGGCCGCGTCCCGCCAGTTGCGCATCTCGTGCGGGGAGTCGATGCCGAGCCGCAGCGGGTGGTTGGCGACGACGAGGACATCGTCGACATAGCCCGAACGGCGCTGCTCGGCCAGCCACTTGATCGCCTTGACGGCATGCGCCTCGTTGCGGGCGGTGTCGGTCGCTCCGGCGGAACCTTCGGTGTAGTTGAGCAGCTTGCCGTCGTAAGCGAGCTCGAACTGCGTGAGCAGGTCCACCTCGTGGGGGCCGGGCGCCGCGAACACCGTGCAGTGCTCGGCCGCCGGGATGTACCACTCGAGGCCCTGGAAGATCAGCTGACGCGGGTTCTCCGCACGGGCCTGGAGGATCTCCTGGTGCTCCAGCTTCGCGCCGTAGTAGGCGTGTCCGAAGTTGGAGTGCTCGTTGAACACCATCCAGTCCAGGCCGTATGTGGCGGCGGCCTTGGCCTGCTGGGAGAAGGTGTACTTGGCGTCGTGGCTGTAGACGGAGTGGACGTGGTGGTCGCCCACCAGATACGCCAGCCTCGGATCGTCGCCGCCGAGGCGCTGCGGGGAGGCGGCGGCGGGCACGGCGGCCGAGCCGAGAGTGAAGGCGGCGCCGAACAGGCCTGCGCGGCGCAGGAGTCCGCGCCTGGACAGCCCTTGCGGATCGAGAGCGGTGAGCGAGACGGAGGGGTCGGCCCAGTCGGGCAGTTGCTGCTCGGTCATGGTGATCCTCGAGAAGGGGGTCAGTGCGTCATGAAGGAGGTGACGGGCAGCGCCCGTTCGACGACGCGGACGTCACCGAGGCGTCCGTGCAGGATCTGGTCGATCTTCCCGCCGTACTCGTAGCCGCCCAGCAGCCAGGGGAGTCCGACGGAGGCGATGCCGATCGAGGTGGCCTTCGGATTGCGGACCACGGGGCAGCCCTCGACGTAGAGCGTGGTGTGCCTGCCGTCGTTGACGACCGCGAGATGCCACCAGGTCTCGAGCGGGGTCTCCTGGCCCCAGTTGGTGGCGATTCCCTCCTGGTTGAGCGGGCGCATCGCCCACTGCGGCTCGCGGTCGTTGGACAGCGACAGCGTGGCCAGCGGCTCGTCGGGGTCGTCGCCCGTCTTGCCGGCGGCGCCGCCGGTGCCGGTGCGGCTGACGATGCCGGACCAGGCGTGATGGGAGGGGTCCCAGTCGGCGGGGAGGCGGTAGAAGGCCTCGATGGTGTAACCGGCCTTGAACGTCGCCGAGTTGATCGGGGCACCGTCGACCGTGCGCAGATACGCACCCTTCAGCGGGGACTTGTAGCCCTGGAACTCCAGGCTGCCGTGCCCGGGTTGATCGGGGTGGTGGTCGGCGGACCAGCCCAGCGTGCCGCCCCCGACGGTGACCAGGGAGAGGTCGTTGCCGCGGCCGGACAGGTCACGGACGGTGTCCTTCGCCGCCGACTCGAAGCGCCAGTAGGCCACCGTGCCCGGTATCAGCAGCCGCGACACCGGACGCTCCGCCCGCGCGGGCACCGGTGCGAATCCGGAGAACCGCTCGGCGAAGTCGACCTCGACCGTGAACCGGTCGGCGTCACCGCTGAGTTCGATCTCCTGCCGCTCCAGCTCGTTGAGGCCCTTGCCCGCCCGCCCCAGGATCCACGGGGAGACCGTCTCGACGTCGATGACGTTCCGGTCGAGGTCGAAACGGTAGAGGCGGATCATCGCCGCGCCGCCGAAGTAGCGGTTCTGGTAGTTCGTCAGATGCAGGTGGACGTCATGTCCCGCCGCGTTCTTACGGGTCGCGCGGCCGGCGGGCCAGTAGTGGCCGTTGAGGGTGAGGAAGATCTGGTCGTGGTCCTCGATCAGCCGGTCCCACAGCTGCTGGCCGTAGGCCGACAGGGTGTCGTCCTCGACGACCAGTTCGTGGGTGGTGAGGACGACGGGTGTCCTCGGGTGCCGGGCGAGGACGTCCTTCGCCCACGCGTACCCCTTCGCCGACAGCCGCCAGTCCAGCGCCAGGACCATCCACTCGCGGCCCGCGGCCGTGAACAGGTGGAAGGTGTTGTAGCCGTCGGAAGAGGCGCCGCCGTAGGTCGGCTTGCCCCGGAACCGGTCCGGTCCGAAGGCGTCCAGATACGGCGTCGAGCCGCGCTGGTCGTCCGTCGACGACTTCACGTCGTGATTGCCGGCCAGGACGCTGTAGCCGACACCGCGCCGGTCCAGCAGCCCGAACGCCTCGCTGATCGCGGTGACTTCGGCCGCCGTACCGTTCTGTGTGAGGTCGCCCAGGTGGGACAGGAAGACGAGGTTCTCGGCACCCTTGTCCTCGCAGCGCTCCAGTAGATAGCGCAGGGACGCCTCGACCGGCGCCTTGTCGATGCTCGGCCCGTCGAAGAGGTACTGCGTGTCGGGCATCACCGCGAGGGTGAAGCGCCGGCTGTCGGTGTCGGGCCGCCAACGGCTCTGCGCGGCGGCCTCGGCCACGCCCGGCAGCGCGACGCCGGCCGTGGCGGCCGCACCGAGCAGCGCGGTCGCGCGGAGGAAACTGCGGCGTCCGGCGCCCGCCTGGGCATGCTCGGACCCGTGCTCATGCGAAGTGCACACGTGTGCTCCGTAAAAGGGGTGAAATCCGGTGGAGTTCAGAGAGTGCGCAGGGTCCAGCTCCAGCGGTGGACACCCGGTGCGACCAGGTAGGAGGGGAAGGTGTCGGGGCCGCACGAAGCCGTGCCGAGACCCCGGTGGGCCGCGTCGAGGTGCACCACGCACCCGGCACGCGGCTCCAGTCGGTCGTGATGGGTGACGGAGGTGAGGTCCTCGGCCCGGTAGCGGGTCACGGAGACCTGGCGCGGCTCGTCGAGCGCGACCGTCAGCCCGGTCGCGTCGGGCGCCGAGAGCGTGAAGCGCCGTACGCCGTGGCGACCGCCGCTCTCCTGCGGACGCAGATAAGGGGTGAACAACTCGTCGACCGGCACGGAGTGATGGCCCACCGGCGCGCCCGCGCTCCGGTCGGGGTACGACTCCCAGGGCCCCTGCCCGAACCACTCCAGCAGGTCCAGGCCCGCCACCGTCTCGAACACCGACCCGACCCGCGCCACGTCGTCGAACTCCGCCGACAGCTCGGCCTCCTCGTCGATCCGGACGCCGCCCTCGACCGGCGTGAGCACCTGCCGGTGCCGCACGACGCCGAGGGTGCCGGCGTACTCCGCGACGACGGTCACCCGGCCGTCGTCCTCTCGCACCGACACCGTCTTGCGGACGAGCGAGTCGAGCCCCCAGGTCCGCCAGCGCAGCGCCATGCCGCCCAGCTCGTCGTTGTCGGTGGGCGCCCGCCACAGGGACAGGGTGGGGGCGGCGGTGAGCAGGGGGTGGACCAGCAGTCCGTCGGCGTCGACCTCGACGGAACGGTTCTCTGGGGAAGCGGGGACCGGGGCCGCCTCGCGCAGCCGTACCTGTGGCAGACACACCACCGTGCCCCGCGGCGCCCATGCCTCGTCCCGCGAGGTCGTCACCCTGAGCGTCAGCCAGGCCTCGCCGCCCTCACGCGGTACCTCGAAGGGCAGCGGCACGACCGCCGTCTCACCGGGCCGCAGATCCGGCAGCCTGGCGGGCGCGGTCAGCGTGTCACCGTCGGCGAGCGACAGCTCCCATTCACCGGCCAGCCAGTCCAGGCCGCGGAAGTGCTGATGGTTGCCGAGGACGATGCCCTCGTGCCGGAAGCACTCGATACGCACCGGCGCCGCGATCTCCCGGTGCTCGTACATCGCGGGCTTGGGAGTGCGGTCCGGGAAGACGACGCCGTCGGCGATGAAGGCGCCGTCGTGGATCGTCTCGCCGAAGTCGCCGCCGTACGCCCAGCGAAGGCCGGGCGCGGCGACACCGTTGTCATAGAGCCCGGCGCCCCCACGCCCGACCGGTCTTCCGTCGTTCACATCCTGGAGAATGCCGTGGTCCCAGAACTCCCAGATGAACCCGCCCTGAAGACCTGGCGTTGACTCGATGGCCGCCCAATGGTCCGCGAGCGTGCCGTTGCTGTTGCCCATGGCGTGCGAGTACTCGCACTGGACGAGCGGCCTGGTCTGCTCGCCGGACAGTGCGTGGGCGACGCAGTCCTCCAGCGGCGCGTACATGGGGCAGGCGATGTCGGAGGCGTCGTCGGTGGCCGCCCAGTCGAGTTTGGCCGCACCCTCGTACTGGATCGGCCGCGTCGGATCGTGCCGGCGCACCCAGCCCGCCGCGGCGTCATGGTTCGCGCCGTAGTCGGACTCGTTGCCCAGCGACCAGATGATCACCGACGGATGGTTCTTGTCGCGGAGCACCATCCGCGAGACCCGGTCGACGAAGGCGTTCAGATAGCGCGGGTCGTCGGCGATCTCGTGTGCGTGGTCGTGGGCCTCGATGTCCGCCTCGTCGACGACGTAGAAACCGAGCTCGTCGGCGAGGTCGTACAGCCCGGGGTCGTTCGGGTAGTGGGCGGTGCGGATCGCGTTGAAGCCGAACCGCTTCAGCAGGACGAGATCCGCGCGCATGTCGTCGTACGACACCGTCCGGCCCGTCAGCGGATGGAAGTCGTGCCGGTTCACGCCGCGGATGAACACCCGCTCGCCGTTGACGAGGAGGTTCCGGCCGACGATCTCGACGTCGCGGAAGCCGATGCGGTGGTACGAGGTGTCGGCGACCGTCGCGTCGGCGCGGTGCAGGCGGACGGACAGGCCGTACAGCTCGGGCGTCTCGGCGTTCCAGGTGCGCACGTCGGCGACGGTGGTGTGCAGCCGTACCTCGCCGAGGAAGTCGGAGACCCGCTCGTCCTCGACGTTGGCGCGGTCGAACTCCGCGTCCTGGGCGAGGAGCCGCCCGTCCAGCTCGCCGGTGACGTACCACCCGGCCGGCAGCGCGCCGCCCGCGTCCCGCACCCGGCAGTCGACCCGCAGCTCACCGCTGTACGCGGCCCGTACGGTCACGTCCGCGAGATACAGGGGATCGGTCGCGTACAGCAGCACCGAGCGGGTGATCCCGCCGTGCCACCACTGGTCCTGGTCCTCGATGTGCGAGGCGTCGGACCACTTGACGACGGTCAGGCGCACGGTGGCGCGCTCGCCGGGCCGGACGAAGGGCGTGAGGTCGAAGTCGGCGGCGAGGTGGGAGTCCTTGGAAAGGCCGACCGGCCGCCCGTCCACCTGCACGAGCAGCACGCTCTCGGCGGCGCCGACCTGGAGCACGATCCGGCGGCCGGTCCACTCGGCAGGGATGTCGACCGTGCGCTCGTACACACCCGTCGGGTTTCTGTATACAGGCGACAGGGGTGGGAATTCCGCATACGGCATACGGATGTTCGTGTACTGGGGAAGGTCGTCAGCGCCCTGAATGGACTGCATGGTCCAGACGCCCGGTACGTACGCCGTCGACCACGGACCGCCGACCGGCGCGTCCGGAGCTGGCAGCAGCTGGAAGTTCCAGTCGCCGTCCAGGGGGAGTGCTCCGGAGCGCCGGTCGACGGCGTTCATGGGCAGCCGTCCCCAGGAGGTCACCTCGGGTGCCTCCCAGGGACGCAGGGCGAGCAGGGGATCGCTCGTCATCCGCGCACGGCTCCCTTCGCGAGGTCGCCGATGATCTGCTTGGCACCGACCGCGAACACGATCAGCAGCGGGATGAGGGCGAGCAGGGCGCCGGTCATCACGATGCCGTAGTCGGTGGTGCCGTGGGTGCCGTTGAGCTGGGACAGCGCGACCTGGAGGGTCACGTTGTCCGGGTTGGTGAGGGCGATCAGGGGCCAGGCGAAGTCGTTCCACTGCCCCATGAAGGTGAAGATGCCGAGGAAGGCGAGGCCGGGGCGGACCACCGGGAGCGCCACGTGCCAGTACTGGCGCAGGAAGTTGGCACCGTCGAGCCTGGAGGCGTCGAGCAGTTCGTCGTGGATGGCGGTCTTCATGTACTGGCGCATCCAGAAGATGCCGAAGGCGTTGGCCGCGGCCGGCACGATCAGCGAGGTCATCGAGCCGATCCAGCCGATCTTCGCCATGAGGACGAACTGCGGGATGACCGACAGCTGCGCCGGCACCATGAAGATGACCATGAGCAGCCCGAACAGCGGTCCCTTGCCGGGGAATGCGAACTTGGCGAAGACGAACGCGGCGAGGGAGTCGAAGAGCAGGACCAGGAAGGTCACCGACGCCGCGACCAGCAGTGAGTTCCACATCGACCCGAAGAAGTCGATGGCGTCGAAGAGATTGCGGACGTTCTGAAGGAAGTGCGTGCCCGGCAGCAGCTTCGGCGGGTACGAGAAGATCTCCGTCGAGCTGTGCGTCGACATGATCACGGCCCAGTAGAACGGGAAGGCCGAGATCAGCGTGCCGAGGATCAGCGGGAGGTGCAGCGCGATCCCTCTGCGGCGGGACCCCTTGATGGATGCCATGATGCGGGCCCTTCCTAGTCGCCGCGGCGCTGCACGAGGCGCCAGTTGATGATCGAGAAGAGGACGACGACGAGGAAGATGCCCCACGCCACGGCGGCGCCGTACCCGAAGTCGTTGTTGTCGAAGGTCTGCTGGAAGAAGTAGAGGACCATCGTCTGGCCCGAGTGGCCGGGACCGCCCGCGAACGTCGAGTCGTTGGACGAGGTCTGGAGCAGGACCTGTGGTTCGGAGAAGCTCTGCAGGCCGGTGACGGTCGAGACGACGAGCACGAAGAGCAGCGTGGGCCGCAGCAACGGCAGCGTGATCCGGAAGAAGGTCTGGACGGGCCCGGCGCCGTCCATGCGCGCCGCCTCGTACAGGTCGCTCGGGACGGTCTGGAGGCCGGCGAGGAAGATGATCGCGTTGTAGCCGGTCCACTGCCAGGTCATCAGCGCCGCGATGGTGACCTTGATGCCCCAGGGCGTGTTCAGCCAGGCGACCTGGTCGATCCCGACCGCGTGCAGGACCGCGTTCACCATGCCGGCGTTGGTGGAGAAGATCGAGCCGAAGACGATCGCGATGGCGACGACCGAGGTGACGTTCGGCAGGAAGTACGCGACGCGGTACAGGCTTTTGAACCGGACCGCCGAGTTGAGCATCACGGCCGTGATCATCGCCATGAGGATCATGGGGAAGGTGGCCATCGCCCAGATGATGATCGTGTTGCCGATCGAGTTCCAGAAGTCGCTGTCGCTCAGCAGGTACCGGTACTGCGAGAGCCCGGCCCACTCCATCGAGCCGAGGCCGTCCCAGCGGTGGAAGGACAGATAGAGCGAGAAGCCGACCGGGAACAGGCCGAAGCCCAGGAAGATCAGATAGAAGGGGGAGATGGCGGCGTAGAGGTGCCAGTACTTGCGGAACCCCTTCTTCGGTCCGACCGCGGAGGGCTGGACCACGGCGGGCGGGGTCTGCTCGAGGACGGCCATCAGTAGCTCACCCCCAGGTGCTTCGCGATGCGACGGCACTTGCTCATGGCGTCACTCCAGGCCTTCTCGGGGTCCTTGCCGAGGACGCCGACGTTCTTGATCTCGTCCTTGATGGGCTGCCCGAGCGCGATGTCGTACGGGCTGTTGTAGGCGACGACGATCTTCTGCGCGGCGGGTCCGAAGATGTCGGTCGTGACCTGGCCGCCGAAGAAGTCGTCCGGCTCCTGCATCTGCTTGAGGTCGTAGGAGGCCGGCGTGGAGGGGAAGAGACCCGCGTCGACGTAACCCTGCGCCTGGTTGGCCGAGTTGAGCATCCAGGTGATGATCTGGAAGGCCTGCTCGGGCTCCCGGCACGCCTTGGTGATCGACAGGAACGAGCCGCCGTTGTTGGCGGGCCGCAGCGGCATGTCGGCCACCCTCCACCTGCCCTTGGTCTTCGGCACGCCGTTCTTGATGTCGAAGCTGGCCCAGGAGGCGCCGAGTTGACTCGGCAGCTTGCCGTCCTGGATGGCCGACAACTGGTCCGGGGTACCGCTGACCAGGTCGGAGACGATCCCGCGCCGCTTGGCCTCGACGGCCAACGCCCAGGCGTCGCGCACATGCTGCTGGTCACCGATGAAGTGGCGGTCCTTGTCCACGTAACGCTTCGCGCCCTGCTGCACGATGTTCTCGAAGACGGCGTTGACGTCGGTGAGCAGCTTGGCGTCGGGGACGCGCTTGCCGAGCTGCACACCCGCGTCGAAGAACTTCTCCCAGGTGTTCAGTTCGCTCGACACGTCGTCGGGTTCGTACGGCAGTCCGGCTTTGCGGAAGACCTCGTACTGGTAGTAGTGCGCGACCGGCCCGCAGTCGATCGGGAAACCGACCATCGTGCCGTCGTCGGCGACGCCCTGGTCCCACTTCCAGGGCAGGTACTGGTCCTTGTACTTCTCCGCGCCCAGCGTCCGCAGATCGATGAACTGGTCCGCGTTCGGCAGATAGGCGGCCATGTCCTCGCCCTTCAGCCCCGCGATGTCGGGGATATGGGCCTTGCCGGTGATCGTGGTGATGAGCTTGGAGCGGTACTGGCCGCCGATCTGGATGGCCTGGAGGTCGACCGAACTGTCGTAGCGGGCCTTGGCGTTCTTGACGACGGTGTCGCTCAGGCCGCCGCTCCAGTACCACAGGACCATGTTCCGGCCGGTCGAGCCGGTCGGAACGGCACAGCCGGACGCCAGGCCGCCGAGCGCCGTGGCGGCCGTACCGGCCAGGCCCGCGCGCAGCAGGCCTCTTCGTGAGAGCCGCACAGCTCCCACCGCCTTTCGGGGGTTTTCGGGTCTTCGCATATGTACGGGGGGTCAGAACTACCGTGCGGGGGGAGTGACAGGGGCGTACTGGACGGGAGGCCCGGGGTCGGCCGGGATCCGGTCGGACAGAAAACCGTATGCAGTCTTCAGTTCGCGGTCGGCGAGCGACCGCCACCAGCGGTCGACGCCGTACCAGCCGGGTGCGGCCAGCGCCCCACCCGGATGCCGGACGGACAGCCCGGCCGCGAGCGCCGCGAACCGCAGTCGCTCCTCCAGCGGCCAGCCGCCGAGCGAGGCCGCGACGAAGCTTGCGCCGAACACGTCTCCGGCGCCCGTCGCGTCCAGGACATCGATGTCGAGGGCCGGGACGTCCGCGTACTCGCCGGTGGTCTGGTCCACGGCCACCGCGCCGGCCCCGCCTCGCGTGACCACGGCGACCGGCACCAGCTCGGAGAGCGTGCCGAGCGCCGCGACCGCACTGTCGGTGCGGGTGTAGGCCATCGCCTCGGTCTCGTTGGGGAGGAAGGCGTGGCACAGCTTCAGCTGGTCCAGCAGGTCCGTGGACCACTGCCGGGTGGGGTCCCAGCCGACGTCGGCGTAGATGTGGGTGCCGTTCGCTGCGGCCCTGGCGATCCACTCGCGGGGTTCGGCCTCGAGGTGCACGAGGGCGGTGCGCGCCTCGGGCGGGTCGCCCATCAGCACGTCCTGCGAGTAGGGGGGCTCCTGGCCGTGGGTGACCAGGGCGCGGTCGTTTCCGTGAGCGAGGGAGACGGTGACGGGGGTGGGCCAGTCGTCCGCGGTGCGGGAGAGCGAGAGGTCGACGCCCTCCTGGTCGTCGAGGACGTCCCGGCAGTACTCGCCGTAGAAGTCGTCGCCGAAGACCGTCGCCAGGGAGGTTCTGAGGCCGAAGCGGGACGCGGCGACCGCCAGGTTGGCGATGCCGCCGGGGCCGCATCCCATGCCGGCCGTCCAGATCTCCTCGCCCGGCGTCGGCGGCCCGCCCAGACCCGTGAGGACGAGGTCGTAGAAGAGCAGCCCGGTCAGCAGTACATCGGGCCGGTCGTCGTCCACGCGCACATCCTCTCGTCCGGCGCTCCATGACGGAGCTCGTCAAAACTCTTCAAATTCGATGACCGGAATCGTGCGCCGCTCCGCGACATTGGTCAATACCTGAGCAGAAGTGAGCATGGAAATGATTGGCAATGACGAGTACTGTTCACATCGTGCTGGCAGAACGACGACATCAACTCATCCTGCGGGCCCTGCGCTCCGGTGGTCCCGCGGCCGTGACCGACCTCTCCGAGCAGCTGGGTGTGAGCCCCGCCACGATCAGACGTGACCTGGTCAAACTCGAGGAGGACGGGCTGCTCACCCGCGTCCATGGCGGTGCCCGCGCCGAGGAGGGCGACCAGCCCTTCGACGAGGTCGCCGAGGTGCGCGTGGCCGAGAAGGACGCCATAGCCGCGCATGCGGCGGGGCTGATCGAGGACGGGCAGTCGGTGCTGCTCGACATCGGCACCACCGCCTACCGCCTGGCCCGCCAGCTGCACGGCCGCCGTCTCACCGTGATCACCAGCAACCTGGTGGTCTACGAGGAGCTCGCCGACGACGAGGGCATCGAGCTGGTCCTGCTCGGCGGCATGGTCCGCCGCGAGTACCGCTCCCTGGTCGGCTTCCTCACCGAGGACAACCTCCGCCAGCTGCACGCCGACTGGCTCTTCCTCGGCACCAGTGGAGTGCGCCCCGGTGGGCAGGTGATGGACACGACGGTCGTCGAGGTGCCGGTCAAGCGCGCCATGATCAAGGCGAGCGAGAGGATCGTGCTGCTCGCCGACGCGGCGAAGTTCCCGGGTACGGGGATGGCGAAGGTCTGCGGTCCCGAGGACCTGGACGTGGTGGTGACGAACGCGCCGGTGAACGCGGCGACGAGGGCCTCCCTGGAGGAGGCGGGCGTCGCGGTGGTCGTGGCAGGAAAGGTACAGGCGTGAAGCTGACGATTCTGGGCGGCGGCGGATTCCGCGTGCCGCTCGTGTACGGGGCGCTCCTGACGGACCGCGCCGAGGGGCGGGTCACGGAAGTCGTTCTGCACGATCTGGACGACAGCCGACTGCATGCAGTCGCCCGGGTACTGGCTGAACAGGCGTCGACCGTCGACGACGCCCCCACCGTCACCGCCACCACCGACCTCGACGAGGCGCTCCGCGGCGCCGACTTCATCTTCTCCGCGATCCGCGTCGGCGGCCTGGAGGGCCGCGCCGACGACGAGCGGGTGGCCCTCGCCGAGGGCGTCCTCGGCCAGGAGACGGTCGGCGCCGGCGGCATCGCCTACGGTCTGCGCACCGTACCCGTCGCTGTCGACATCGCCCAGCGGGTCGCCCGCCTCGCCCCCGACGCCTGGGTCATCAACTTCACCAACCCGGCAGGTCTCGTCACCGAGGCCATGTCCCGCCACCTCGGCAACCGTGTCATCGGTATCTGCGACTCACCGGTCGGCCTCGGCCGCCGTATCGCCCGGGTGCTCGGCGCGAACCCGAACGAGGCGTGGATCGACTACGTCGGCCTCAACCACCTCGGCTGGGTCCGCGGCCTGCGTGTCGCCGGCCGCGACGAACTCCCGCGGCTGCTCGCCGACCCCGGGCTGCTCGGTTCCTTCGAGGAGGGCAAGCTCTTCGGCGTCGACTGGCTGCAGTCGCTCGGTGCGATCCCCAACGAATACCTGCACTACTACTACTTCAACCGTGAGACTGTCCGCGCCTACCAGCAGGCCGAGAAGACCCGCGGCGCCTTCCTCGCCGACCAGCAGGCCGCCTTCTACGAGGAGATGCGCCGCCCGGACGCGGCCGCCCTGACCGCCTGGGACCGCACCCGCGCCGAGCGCGAGGCCACCTACATGTCCGAGAACCGCGAGAGTGCCGGCGCCGGTGAGCGCGACGCCGACGACCTGTCCGGCGGCTACGAGAAGGTCGCCCTCGCGCTGATGCGGGCCATCGCCCGCGACGAGCGCACCACCCTGATCCTCAACGTCCGCAACCAGGGCACCCTCTCGGTGCTCGACAACGATGCCGTGATCGAGGTCCCGTGCCTCGTCGACGCCAACGGCGCCCACCCGGTCGCCGTCGCCCCGCTGCCCGACCACGCGAGCGGCCTGGTCTGCTCGGTCAAGGCGGTCGAGCGCGAGGTGCTGGCCGCCGCCGAGTCCGGCTCCCGTGCGACGGCGGTGAAGGCGTTCGCGCTGCACCCGCTCGTCGACTCCGTGAACGTCGCCCGCCGACTGGTCGAGGGCTACACCGAGGTCCATCCGGGCCTGGCGTACCTTAAGTGAGCACATGAGGGGAAAGCGCTTTCCCCTCGTGGTGCCCCGCCCGGCCCGCCTCCCTCCGCTTCCACCCGCTCGCTCCCTTCCTGGAGACCTCTCATGCACGACGAACGCCGCCGGATCGAGGAACGCGTAGAGCGCCTCCACAACCAGCGCATCAAGCCCGCGATCTACGCGGCCACCGTCCCCTTCGAGGTCGAGGCCTGGCAGGCACCGGGGGAGCCGGTCTCCTTCGAGGAGGCCGCGGCGGCCCGGTACGCGCCCTTCGCGATGGACACCCCGTGGGGTCCGCCCTGGGGCACCACCTGGTTCCGGATGCGGGGCGAGGTGCCCGCCGAGTTCGCCGGGAAGCGCGTCGAGGCGGTCATCGACCTCGGCTTCGTGGGCGACTGGCCGGGCAACCAGGCCGAGGCGCTGGTCCACCTGCCCGACGGCCGTCCCCTGAAGGCGGTCAACCCGCTCAACCAGTACGTGCCGATCGCCAACCCGGCGGCGGGCGGGGAGCAGATCGACTACCTGGTCGAGGCGGCGTCCAACCCCGACATCCTGGCGAACAACTTCGCGGCTCCGACCCTGCTCGGCGATGTACTGACGGCAGGCGACCGTCCACTGTATACATTCCAGCGCGCCGATATCGCCGTCCTCGACGAGGAGGTCTGGCACCTCGACCTCGATCTCCAGGTGCTGCTCGGCGTCATGGTCCACCTCGGTGATCACGAGCCGCGCCGCCACGAGATCCTGCACGCCCTGGACCGGGCCATGGACGCCCTCGACCTGGACGACATCTCCGGCAGCGCGGCGGCGGTCCGCGAGGTGCTGGCCCCGGTCCTGGCGAAGCCCGCCCACGCCAGCGCCCACACCATTTCCGGCGTCGGCCACGCGCACATCGACTCGGCCTGGCTGTGGCCCATCCGTGAGACCAAGCGCAAGACGTCCCGGACGTTCTCCAACGTCACGTCCTTGGCCGACGAGTACGACGACTTCATCTTCGCCTGCTCGCAGGCCCAGCAGTACGAGTGGGTGCGCGACAACTACCCGCATGTGTGGGCCCGCATCCAGGAGTCCGTGAAGAAGGGCCAGTGGGCCCCGGTCGGCGGCATGTGGGTCGAGTCCGACGGCAACCTGCCCGGCGGCGAGGCCATCGCCCGCCAGCTCATCCACGGCAAGCGGTTCTTCATCGAGCACTTCGGCATCGAGACCAAGGGTGTCTGGCTGCCGGACTCCTTCGGCTACAACGCCGCCTACCCGCAGCTCGCCAAGCTCGCCGGCAACGAGTGGTTCCTCACCCAGAAGATCTCCTGGAACCAGACGAACAAATTCCCCCACCACACCTTCTGGTGGGAGGGCATCGACGGCACCCGCATCTTCACCCACTTCCCGCCGGTCGACACCTACAACGCCCGCTTCAGCGGCGAGGAGATGGACCGCGCGGTCCGCAACTACTCCGAGAAGGGCGCCGGTTCACGCTCCCTGGCCCCCTTTGGCTGGGGCGACGGCGGTGGCGGTCCCACCCGCGAGATCATGGAACGCGCCCGGCGCCTCGCCGACCTGGAGGGCTCGCCCAAGGTCGTCGTCGAGCACCCCGACGAGTTCTTCGCCAAGGCCCGCGCCGAGTACGAGGACGCCCCCGTCTGGAACGGCGAGCTCTACCTGGAGCTCCACCGCGCCACCTACACCTCCCAGGCCCGCACCAAGCAGGGCAACCGCCGCAGTGAACACAAGCTCCGCGAGGCCGAGTTGTGGGCGACGACGGCCGCCCTGCACGCGCCGGGCTACGCCTACCCCTACGAGAAGCTCGACTGCCTCTGGAAGACGGTCCTGCTGCACCAGTTCCACGACATCCTGCCGGGCTCGTCGATCGCCTGGGTGCACCGCGAGGCGGAGGCCGAATACGCACGGGTGGCCGTGGAGTTGGAGGAGCTGACCGGCGAGGCGATCGCCGCGCTGGGCGGCGGACAGACGCGGGTCTTCAACACCGGCCCGTTCGAGCGGCGCGAGGTGGTACGGCACGCGGACGGAACGACCGGCTGGGTGCAGGTCCCGGCGAACGGCAGCGCGCCCGTCGACAACGTCGTTCCCGACGATCTCGTCATCGTCGAGGACCGCGCCCTCGACAACGGCTTCGTCCGCGTCGAGCTGGCCGAGGACGGCACCCTGGCCTCCGTCTACGACCGGATCGCCCGGCGTGAAGTCCTCGCCGACAAGGGCAACCTGCTCCGCCTCCACACGGACCTGCCGAACTACTGGGACGCCTGGGACATCGACAAGCACTACAAGAACCGCTACACGGACCTTGTGGACATCGAGTCCGTGCAGGTCGTCGAACGTGACGTGCTGGTCGGCTCGATCCGCGTCACCCGCGCCTTCGGCAAGGGCTCGAAGATCACCCAGACCATCACCCTGCGCGCCGGCAGCCCCCGCATCGACTTCGAGACCGAGATCGACTGGCACGAGGCCGAGAAGATCCTCAAGGCGGGCTTCCCGATCGACATCCGCGCCCCGCACTCCTCCGCCGAGATCCAGTTCGGTCACATCCAGCGCCCCACCCACACCAACACCAGCTGGGAGGCGGCCCGTTTCGAGGTCTCCGGCCACCGCTGGGTGCATGTCGCGGAGCCCGGCTACGGTGTCGCGGTCATCAACGACTCGACGTACGGCCACGACGTCTCCCGCACGGTCCGCGAGGACGGCGGTACGACGACCAAGGTCAGCCTCAGCCTGGTGCGCGCCCCGCGTGTCCCGGACCCGGAGGCCGACCAGGGCAAGCACCGCTTCACCTACTCCCTGCTGCCCGGCGCGAGCATCGAGGACGCGGTCGCCGAGGGATATGCCCTCAACCTGCCCCTGCGCGTGGCCGATTCGGCGGGCGAGCCGGAGCCGATCGTCTCCGTCGACGGCGAGGGCATCACCGTCGAGGCGGTCAAGCTCGCCGACGACACCTCGGGCGATGTGGTCGTACGGCTCTACGAGTCCCGCGGCGGCCGCGCCCAGGGCGTCCTGCGCACCGGCTTCCCGCTCGCCGGGGCCCGGGTGACCGACCTGCTGGAGCGACCCCTGACCGAGGACGAGGCGGCCGTCGACGGCACGGTCCCCGTGACGCTGCGTCCCTTCCAGATCCTCACCCTGCGACTGAAGCGTGCCGAGGTGAACTGACCCATGCCCATGCAACACTGGTTCACCGACGCCAAGTTGGGGATCTTCGTCCACTGGGGCATTTACGCCGTCGACGGCGTCCAGGAGTCCTGGTCGTTCTACGACGACATCGTCCCGCACGACCGGTACATGTCCCAGCTGGAGCGCTTCACCGGCGCCAGGTACGACCCTCGCGAGTGGGCCGACCTGTTCGCCCGCGCCGGCGCCCGGTACGCCGTCCTGACGACCCGTCACCACGACGGAGTGGCCCTGTGGGACACGGAGTTCGGCGACCTCAGCCTCGGTAAGGACTACATCGGCCCCTACGCCGAGGCCCTGCGCGAGAAGGACCTCAAGGTCGGGTTCTACTACTCGCACTCCGACTGGAACCACCCCGACTACGCCACCACCCGCAAGCCGGGCCGCCCACCGGAGCAGGAGGACAACCGCTACTCCGAATGCGCGGCCGAGGACGAGGACCTGGCGGCCTGGGAGCGGTTCATCGCCTACCGGGACGGCCAGATCCGCGAGCTGGCCTCGCGCTACCGGCCCGACCTGATGTGGTTCGACGGCGAGTGGGACCGCAGCGAGGAGCAGTGGCGTATTCCCGAACTCGCCGCGCTCATACGCTCGTACAATCCCGACGTCGTCTTCAACGCCCGCATGCTCAGCGAGGGCGACTACGCCACCCCCGAGCAGGGCGCCCCCATCGAACCGCCCAGTGGCCCCTGGGAGTTGTGTCTCACGATCAACGACTCGTGGGGCTACCAGCACCAGGACCACAACCACAAGTCGCTCACCCAGCTCGTCCGCTACTTCACCGAGACCATCGGCGGGGGCGGCAACCTGCTGCTCGACGTCGGCCCGATGGAGGACGGCACCATCCCGCAGCCGCAGGTGGAGCGCCTCGAAGGGCTGGGGGAGTGGATCGCGAAACACGCGGAGGCGGTGTACGGGACGGTGCGCGGGCTGCCGGCCGGGCACCACTACGGGCCCAGCACCCTCTCCGCCGACGGCCGTACGCTCTACCTCACCCTGTTCGACATCCCCCGCGCCGAGATCGGCGTGCGCGGCCTGGCCACCCCGGTCCGCAAGGTCACCGTCCTCGGCACCGGCACGGATCTCGCCCACCGTGTTGTCGGCGGACTGCACGAGGCCGTCGGCGTGCTGTGGATCGACCCGCCCGCCGAGACCGACCTCGACCCGCACGCCACGGTGCTCGCGGTCGAACTGGACGGGGAACTGGAGCTGTACCGAGGCGCGGGACGGTTCTGACGACGCCACGGGACGACGGTCCCCAGGCCCGCGAGGCCGACGTCGCCGTCGAACTGCCCCCACGCCTGGCCGAGTCGGCGCAGGCGTGGGGGTACCCGGTCAGCCGGCTCAGCCGGTGAAGCCGGCCGTGATCGAGGTGAACTGCCAGTTGCTCTGGCTGATGCCGGAGCAGTTGCTGACCACGCCGCCGCCCGGGCACGGCCGGTCACGGTTGACCGACCAGAACGCGAGCCGCGCGATGTGGTGGGAGTTCGCCCAGTCCCGGATCGAGGTCCAGGTGGCGGTGGAGGTGAGCTCCTGCTGGTCGGAGAGCCCGTTCATACCGGAGATGCCGATGTGGGCGTAGGCGGTCGCGTCGTCCCACCCGAAGGTGGACTTCAGCTTGGCCTTGAGTCCCTCGGTCGCGTTCACGGTGTTGCCGTACATGTCGGCGCCGCCGCCGAAGTCGAACGGCATGATCGTGAACACGTCGATGCCGGCGTTGAGTGCCTTGGCCTGCTCGATGAGCCGGTTGCCCCAGTACGTGGGACCGGTCGTCGACGTCCCGAAGGTCAGGACGGTCCGCAGCCCCGGGTTGTTCGCCTTGACGATCTTCAGGGCGTTCAGGATCCGGTCCTGCACGGTCGCGTTCTCGAATTCGTCGGTGTTCTCGATGTCGACGTCGATCGCCTTGAGCCCGTAGGCGTCGATCACCTTCTGGTAGGCGCCCGCCAGCGCCTCGGCGGTGGAGCAGTTCGGCCCGAGCTTGTTGCCGCTCCAGCCGCCGATCGACGGCACGATGTCGCCGCCCGCGGAACGGATGGAGTTGATGACGCTCTGGTCGTTGCCGCCGGTCAGCGGCCTACTGCCGTCCCAGGCCGGGTTGCAGCCGCCCGAAGACAGGATGAACGCCATCGTGTACCACTTGATCCCGGTCGAGCTCATCACCGAGGTGGCGCTTGGCGGATCACCCCAGCCGAGGTAGAGGTAGGGCGCGGCCTGCTTGAACCCGGTACCGCCCCCGCCGCCCGCGTCCGTCGTGACGCTCACGGCGTTGGAGGCCGCCGAGGAGTTCCCGGCCGCGTCCCGCGCCCGCACGGTGAACGTGTAGGCGGTGCTGCCGGAGAGCCCGCTGACGGTGGCACTCGTCCCGGAGACGCTGAGCACCTGGTTCGACCCGCTGTAGATGTCGTACGCCGTGACACCGACGTTGTCCGTGGACGCGTTCCACGCCAGCGACACGCTCGACGACGTCTTCCCGGTGGACCGCAGACTCGCCGGCGCGGTCGGCGCCTGCGTGTCCGAACCGCCGCCCGGGCCGTCGAGGTTGATGTCATCGGCGTAGTAGGTGCCTTGCGCGTACCACCCGTGGGTGTAGACGGTGGCGCTCGTCTGCGAGGCACCGGTGGTGAAGGACACACTGAGCTGGTTGTACGCCGACGGCGACGAGGTCCACGTGGAGGAACCGCCGTCGACACCGAGGTAGACGTAACTGCCGCGCACCCAGCCGCTCAACGTGTAGGCGGTGTTCGGCCGCACGGCGACGGTCTGGCTGCACTTGGCGATGTCGCTCGAACTCACCGCACCCGCAAGCGCCTTGGAGCCGCCGTGCACGGGGGAGGAGACGACCGACCCGAGATTCCCGGCGCAGGACCAGGGGCTCAGGGCCCCCGACTCGAATCCGGGATTGGTCAGAACATTGGCCGCTTGGGCCGTACCGGGAAGGGCGACAGCCCCGGCCAGCGCGAGAGCCGCGGTACCCAGGAGAGCGAAGAGGCGTCTGGAACGCCGTGGAAGAGGAGTGCGCACGTGATCTCCCTGAAGAATGGGGGTGTTCGGGAGTACAGCGAAGTGCGCAACACAAGTTGGTATGGACCAATCCGCCTGTCAAGAGTGAGCGGCGGAATTGGTCCATACCGGTGGGTGAAGATGCTTTTAAGGGGCGCGGGGAACTGCGCGATCAGCCGCAGACGACCCGCACCCGGTACACAACCTAAAGCGGCAGTACCTGGCCCGCAGCCGAGACGGAGTCGACGGCAACCGCCTCAGCCGCCGCAGGCTCCGGCGCCGGCGCAGGAAGAGGTTCGGAAACCTCCGCCCTCTGATGCGGAATGGCCACAGGCCGAAGCTGCCGCGGCCCCGACACCACCGTGTAGTCCTGACCCAGGAACGGCGGAGTCATCTCCCCCGGGTCCTCACCCAGCGCCAACTGCACAGCCGACCAAGGCGCGTTGACCCCGCACAGCGACAGCTGGTGCAACCCGCCGGCGGGCCGGGTGTTGACATCCATCAGCACCGGCGTGTCACCGAACATCCGGAACTGGATGTTGGACAGGTAGTGCAGCCCGAACCCCTCCGCGATCATCCGCGCCGGCTCCAGCCACTGCTCGTGCAGCGTGAACCCACGACGGCGCCCGTTCTTGGTGCGGCCCACCGCCAGCCGGATCCGGTTGTCGGTCCCCGTGAGGCAGTCGACCGAGACCTCCGGCTGCTCCAGACGTGGCATGACCAGCCAGTCCACCGGCTCGTCGGCCTGTGTCAGCGCCTCCACGACCGTGTCCAGCGGTACGTACGGGCTGGGAAAGCCGTTGAGGTGATCGAGCGAGAAGGGGGCGCGCGTGATCACACGGAAGCCCACCCCGCCCGCACCGGACGCCGGCTTGAAGCACGCCTTGTACCCGTCCGCCTCCAACTTCTCGACGGCGACGACGAGTTCCTCGGCGGTCCGCACCCGGTACCACGGCGGCACGGGCACCCCGATGGCCTGGACGGCCTCGTACGCGATCACCTTGTCGTGGAAGACGGCCACGGCTTCCGGCGGCGGCGCGAGCAGTGCCGTACCGGCTGCCGCGAAGTCCGCGCGATGCGCCACGATCGCCGACTGGTGCAGCCGGGGCACGAAGACGTCGATGCCGCGGCGGGTGCACTGATCGAGCGCGTACTCGACGTACGCGGCCGGGGACAGGCCCTCCGGCTCCAGCTCGGCGGTGTCGGCGGCGGCCAGTACGGGGGAGTCCGCGTCGCCGTGCGTCGCATGGATCTTGACGGCGCGATCACAGGGATTTCGGCGCAGCTGATCCATGAAAAACACGTTCTCCGCGTACGTGCGGTTGAGCCAGACGCGTACGCGAGAGATCATGCAGGCCGCCTTTCGGGGTTTTCGGGCACGGCGAAGGAGGCCGAACCCGGCCAGGGTGTGAGGAGGGTCACCAAACCGCCCTGCGCGAAGGGAAGTTCATGGCGGTGGTGTTGGGGCGATCATACGGCTTCCCGAGGGCCCGGCGTGCAACGCGCATGTTACGGATTATTCGATCTTGATCGATCCCCCTCCGGGCGGGGCCGGGCCCGCTTGTCCGGGCGCCGTGGATGTGCTGTCGTGGTCCCATTCGTGTGCTCGGAGGGGGCCAGAGGTGACGTCGAGGGCCGGGGGTTCCGGACAACTGCTGGCCATCAGTGACCTGCATGTCGGCTACCCGGAGAACCGCGCCCTCGTCGAGGGGATGCACCCCGGGACGGACGAGGACTGGCTCCTGGTGGCCGGTGACGTCGCCGAGACCGTGTCCGCGATCCGCTGGACCCTCGAGACGCTCGCCGGCCGCTTCCGCAAGGTCGTCTGGGTCCCGGGCAACCACGAACTGTGGACCCACCCCGACGACGAGGTCACCCTGCGCGGCGTCGAGCGCTACGAACACCTCGTGGCGCTCTGCCGCGACCTCGGCGTCACCACCCCCGAGGACCCCTACCCGGTCTGGGAGGGCCCCGGCGGCCCGGTCGCCGTCGCCCCGCTCTTCCTGCTGTACGACTACTCCTTCCTGCCCCCGGGCTGCACGACCAAGGAGGAGGGGCTGGAGTACGCGTACGGCACCGGCATCGTCTGCAACGACGAGCACCTGCTGCACCCCGACCCCTACCCGAGCCGCGAGGCCTGGTGCCGGGCCCGGGTCGAGGCGACGGCCCGCAGACTCGCCGAGCTGCCCGACGACCTGCCCACCGTGCTCGTCAACCACTACCCGCTGGACCGGCACCCGACCGAGGTGCTCTGGTACCCCGAGTTCGCCATGTGGTGCGGCACGGCGCTCACCGCGGACTGGCACCGCAGGTTCCGCGTCGAGACCATGGTCTACGGTCATCTGCACATCCCGCGGACCACCTGGCACGACGGTGTCCGCTTCGAAGAGGTGTCGGTCGGATACCCCCGGGAGTGGCGCGAGCGCCCCGACCCGCCGGGACGGCTGCGCCGCATCCTGCCCAAGGAGGTCGGGCCCCGTGATCGAGGAGCTGCTGCCGGACACGGTGGTGGCCGTGGAGACGTACGGTGACGACGAGACCGCGCCGCTGTACCCCGAGGAAGCGGCGGTCGTGGCGCGGGCGGCGGACAAACGCCGACGCGAGTTCGCCGCGGTACGCTCCTGCGCCCGCCGGGCCATGGAGAAACTCGGCGTCCCGCCCCAGCCCGTCCTGCCCGGCGCCCGCGGCGCCCCGCGGTGGCCCACCGGACTGGCCGGCAGCATGACCCACTGCGACGGCTACCGCGCCGCCGCCCTGGTCCGCGCCGCCGACCTGGCCTCCCTCGGCATCGACGCCGAGCCCCACGAGCCGCTCCCCGACGGGGTCCTGGCCTGCACCTCCCTGCCCGCCGAGGCGGACCGGCTGCGCGGGCTGGCCGGGCAGCGGCCCGACATCCACTGGGATCGGCTGCTGTTCAGCGCCAAGGAGTCCGTCTACAAGGCGTGGTTCCCGCTGACCGGGAAGTGGCTCGACTTCACCGAGGCCGACATCGAGCTCTTCGCCCACCCCGGCGAACGGCTCGGCGGCGGCTTCAGCGCCGAACTCCTCGTGCCCGGACCGACGGTGGGCGGCCGGCGGCTGGGCCGCTTCGAGGGCCGCTGGACCGTCCGGCGCGGGCTGGTCGCCACCGCCGTCGTGGTGCCGCACGCCTGAGCCGGTCCCTCACGGACGCGGGAACCAGCTCTGCAGCAGCCGGAAGAACTCCTCCTCGTTGCCCACGAGGCCCGCGTCCGCCAGGGCCTGTTCCGCCTCCGCGAGCACGGCGGGCGGCACGACCGGTGGCCGCGGCGCGTCCGGCGGACCGTCGAAGGCGGCGCGCACGGTGTGCAGAAGCCGCAGGTAGGCCTGGACGGCGGTGCGCTCGCGGTCGGTCAGTACGGCGGTGTGCATCGGTCGGCTCTCCCCAAGTCGGCTCATCGGTCACGCACCCGTACAAGGGGGTGCAACTCCAGCTTGCCGCCCACCACTGACAATGAGGCCCGCCCACTCCCCGGTTCGCCCGCTTAGCGGAGGTGAAACCTCCGCGAAATCCCCGGTGGGAAAGGCGTCCTACGCTGGATGCAAGGGCTTTCGGCCGCTGCTCGGCGGCCCAGGGAACGGGGAGGCACGTGCGTGGTCGACGTCCCGCACCGGCGCCCGGCGCGCACCGTACGGCTGCGCTCGGTGGGCCACGGTGAACTCGAGTTGCAGTACCGGGTCGTGCACGGCTACCGCCGTGCCTTCCGGATGGCCGGCCAGGGGCCCGCGCTGGTCCTCATCCACGGCATCGGGGACTCCTCCGACACCTGGGGCGAGCTGATCCCCGACCTCGCCCGCACCCACACGGTCATTGCCCCCGACCTGCTCGGCCACGGCGCCTCGGACAAGCCCCGCGCCGACTACTCGGTGGCCGCGTACGCCAACGGGGTGCGCGATCTGCTGACCACCCTCGGCATCGAGTCGGCGACACTGGTCGGGCACTCGCTGGGCGGCGGGGTGGCCATGCAGTTCGCCTATCAGTTCCCCGAGCGCACCGAGCGGCTCATCCTGGTCAGCGCGGGCGGCGTGGGGCGCGAGGTGAATCCCGTGCTGCGGATGGTGTCGCTGCCCGGGGCCCATCTGATGCTGTCGTCGTTGCGGCTGCCGGGTATGCGGTGGCAAGTGGGGCTCGCCGTAGGGCTGATGAAGCTGCTCGACACCGATCTCGGGCAGGACGCCCCCGACCTGCTGAACCTCGTGGACGCGCTGCCGGACGAGACCTCGCGCAACGCCTTCATCCGCACGCTGCGCGCGGTGGTCGACTGGCGGGGGCAGGTGGTGACCATGCTCGACCGGTGTTATCTGACCGAGGGCATGCCGACGATGCTGTTGTGGGGCGACCGGGACAGTGTGGTGCCGGTGCGGCACGCGTTCGGGGCGCACGAGGCGATGCCGGGGAGCCGGCTGGAGATCTTCGAGGGGGCGGGACACTTTCCGTTCCACGCCGACCCGGGGCGGTTCGTCTCCCTGGTCGAGGAGTTCACCGCGACCACGGCTCCGGCGGACTGGAGCCGTGAGCACTGGCGCGAGCTGCTGTGCGAGGGGCGGCCCGGCCTCCCGCTCAGCCGTGCCACCGAACGCGACCTGCGCGAGGCGAGCGAACGCAGCGCGACCTGACCGGCGGCGGTGCCGGTCAGCTCTGCGGACCGAGGTAGCCGAGCGACGCCTCGATACGGCCCGCGAGGCGGTCGCGCTGTACCGGTCCCCGGGCCGGCGAACCGTCGAGCCAGGTCAGGCACTTGCTGGCGAGGAGCAGGCCGAAGCGTTCGGCCTCCTGCTCGTCGGTCTGGTCGAAGCGGCTGCGGGCGGCGACCTTCAGCACGGTGGCTCGCAGGTCGGCGTCGTCACTGAGCATGCGGGCCGCGACCGCGGCGCCTTCGACGTGGTGACTGCAGTGCCCGGCCTTCATGTGCCACAGCTCGTGTCCGAGGATGACCAACTGGTGCCCGGGAGCGGTGCGTTCCTCCACGACGACGAGGTCCTGGTCGGCCATGTCGAGCCACAGCCCACTCGCCGTGTCGGGCGGGAACGCGGCCGTACGGAAGTGGACCGGGCGGCCGCGGCGCCGGCTCATCGCCTCGCAGAGTTCGGTGTACAGGTCCGCCGGACGCGCCGGTGCGGGGAGGGTGAGTTCCGCCACCAGCTCGCCGCACAGGCGACGCATTTCCCTACCGATGCCCACAGTCATCCCCCGGCTCACGACTCGGGCCGTTTGACGCTCTCCAGGAGCATGTCCAGCCATTCGGCGACCTTGTCGCGGTGCTGGTCGGTGGGCAGCTGCGCGGCCCGCCAGGCGATTCCGCGGACGCCGTGGTCCTGCAGCAGCCGCTCCAGCGGATCGCCCGCCGCGGCCGTCGCCTCCTTCTCACGGTCGGCCAGCTTCTGCAGAAGCTCCTGCTCCGTGCATTGCAGGGCCCCGGCGAGCGCCTCGGGGTCCTCGGCCGTGAGGAAACCGGCGTGCACACGGAAGAAGCGCTGGATGGCGTCGCAGTGCTCCATGGTGGGACGCCGGTCGCCGTTGATGAGGGCACCCGCCTGCTGCCGTGACATGAAGGCGCCGTCGGCGATCTCCTGCTGGGTGTACTTGCGGCCGTTGGGCTTGAGCCGGGTGCGGCGCAGCAGGTCCAGGCGCTGGAGGAAACGGGCCTGTACGTCGGGTTCGCCCGCGGGGCGGCCGCCGAGCAGGGACTTGACCACGGGCTCGGGGACGCCGGAGGCCACCGACAGGCGACCGGTGTGGAAGACCTCCGCGTGCGGCACGCCGAGCCGGTCGGCGAGCGCGGTGACCCGGGCGACGACGCCCGGCAGCGCGGCCGTCTCCGCGGCGGCCGGACTCGCGAAGCCATCCGTCACCGGCAGATCTCCTACGTCTCTCACTGGCTTCTCACAAGAAGATCATCACAAGCGGTTGCCGTGAACTCCGGGGAGAGTAGCCCCTTGTTCGAACTTACATCCAGGCCTCGCCACAACTGTGGCCAATTTCAGCCGTCAACAGGCATGAAATGCCACGATAGTTGACACGCCTTGCGCCCGGGCATCAGGATCAGGGCGCCGCGTGAAGGCCGCATAGGCAAGAGGGGTGACCTCCCGATGGCACAACAGGCAGGAGGGCAGCGGCCGGAGCTGCGGCCCGTCCCCGAGAGTCTTGAGGCCCGGGCGTATCTGCAGGACTACGCCACCCTTCTCGAAGCGGTCCCCTTTCCCTCGGTCGTTCTCGACCACCGGTGGGACGTCGTGTTGTCGAACACCGCTTTCGAGACACTTTTCCGTGGTGTGGGCCCGCATCCCACCGCCATGCCCGACGACAACTTCCTCAGGTTCGTCCTGTTCCATCCGGACGCGGGCACGGTTCTCGGTGAGCACGAGTCCAGTTGGTGCCTGCCGATGCTCGCCCACTTCGCGGACGCCGTGGAGCGCCACGGTCATGACCAGGGGTTGCAGTCGATCCGCCGGGACATCGCCCAGGACCCCATCATGGAGGCGGCCTACCGGCACGGTCTGCCGCACTGGATCCGCGCCGTCGGCGAGCGGGCCTTCGCCCACGACGGCGGGGTCCGCCCGGTCCTGCACCCGGACCCGCGCTGGGGCGCCACCGACTGCCGTGTCGTCGACGAGACGTCCTCCACCCTCCGGGAGCTGGGCTACACCCGGCTGACCCTGGTACTGCGCGAGGCGCGCCCCGCGACGGCCAGGTCCCGTGGCGCACGCCGTTCCGCCGCCCACCTGACGGTGGTCCCCGCGGCGGAGTGAGGCCGCGGCCCACACCGGTCCTCGGCCACGTCGGACACCTCTCTTCTTTACGTGTGGTGCTGTGTGGCGGCGTTCCCAGATAGAGAGGTATGTGACATAGTACTGCCGTGAGCAAGCGACTGACCTGCGATGTCGTGGTCGTCGGAGCCGGGATGGTGGGCGCGGCCTGCGCCCTGTACGCGGCCCGGGCGGGCCTCGACGTGATCCTCGTGGACCGCGGCCCGGTGGCCGGCGGCACGACCGGAGCCGGTGAGGGCAACCTCCTCGTCTCCGACAAGGAACCCGGCCCGGAACTGGACCTGGCCCTGCTGTCGGGGCGCCTGTGGGCGGAGCTCGCCGAGGAGTTGGGGGAGGCCGTCGAGTACGAGGCCAAGGGCGGCGTGGTCGTCGCCTCGACGCCGGACGGGCTCGCCGCGCTCGAACGGTTCGCCGGCACCCAGCGCGCCGCCGGGGTCGTCGCCGAAACCGTCGTAGGAGACGGCCTGTACGACCTCGAGCCGCACCTCGCCCCCGGTCTGCCCGGCGGGGTCCTGTATCCGCAGGACTGCCAGGTCATGCCCGCGCTGGCCGCCGCCCACCTGGTCCGCGCCTCGGGCGCACGGCTGTTCACCGGCCGGACCGTCACGGACGTACGGCTCACCCCGGACGGCGCGGTGTGCGGCGTCCGCACGGACCGGGGCGACATCGATACCCCGGCGGTCGTCAACGCGGCCGGCACCTGGGGCGCCGAACTGGCCGCGCTCGCGGGAACCCGCCTCCCCGTCCTCCCGCGGCGCGGCTTCGTCCTGGTCACCGAACCCCTCCCGCGGATGGTCCGGCACAAGGTGTACGCCGCCGACTACGTGGCCGACGTGGCCAGCGACTCGGCCGCGCTCCAGACCTCGCCGGTCGTGGAAGGGACGGCCGCGGGGCCCGTGTTGATCGGCGCGAGCCGGGAACGGGTCGGCTTCGACCGGTCGTTCTCGCTGCCGGCCCTACGGGCCCTGGCGGCAGGCGCGACCCGGCTGTTCCCGTTCCTCACGGACGTCCGGGCGATGCGCGCCTACCTCGGATTCCGCCCGTACATGCCCGACCACCTCCCCGCGATCGGCCCCGACCCGCGCGTCCCCGGTCTGCACCACGCCTGCGGACACGAGGGCGCGGGCATCGGACTGGCCACCGGTACCGGGCAGTTGATCGCCCAGGCGCTGACCGCGAAGACGCCCGAGCTGGACCTGACGCCGTTCCGCCCCGACCGCTTCCCCGCCCCCGTGGAGGAAACCGCGTGAGATCCCCGCTCGAACTGGCCGACGCCCGGCCGGGCCCGGCCTTCGCGGTCACCCTCGACGGCCGTGAGATCGAGGCCCTGCCCGGACAGACCGTCGCCGCCGCACTCTGGGCCGCCGGTGTCACCTCCTGGCGCACCACCCGCGCAGAGGGCCGGCCGCGCGGCGTCTTCTGCGGCATCGGCGTCTGCTTCGACTGCCTGGTGACCGTCAACGACCGCCCCAACCGGCGGGCTTGCCTCGTGCCGCTACGGCCGGGCGACGCGATCCGTACGCAGGAGGGGACGGGCCACGATGACTGACCGGCCGCACCTCGCCGTGATCGGGGCGGGCCCCGCCGGACTCGCCGCCGCCGTCGCCGCCGCGTCCCGGGGCGTACAAGTCACCTTGATCGACTCGGCCGCGGAAGTCGGCGGCCAGTTCTACCGCCGGCCCGCCGCAGACCTCCGCGCTCGCCGCCCGCAGGCCCTGCACCACCAATGGCGCACCTGGGAGCGACTGAGGGACGTCCTGCGCACCCACGTACAGGCGGGCCACGTACGGCTCTTGACGGAGCATCACGTGTGGTTCGTCGAGCAGCGGGGCGCCGGCTTCACCGCGCACGCCCTGCTCGGCCCCGAGCAGGAGCACCCCGCCGCGGTCCGCGCCGACGCCGTCCTCCTCGCCACCGGCGGCTACGAGAAGGTCCTGCCGTTCCCCGGCTGGACCCTCCCCGGCGTCGTGACGGCGGGCGGCGCCCAGGCCATGCTCAAGGGCACCCTCGCCGTGTCCGGACGCACCGCTGTGGTCGCCGGCACCGGCCCACTGCTGCTCCCCGTCGCGACGGGGCTCGCCGCCGCCGGTGTGGAGGTGGCCGCGCTGGTCGAGTCCGCCGACCCGAAGGACTTCGTACGGCGGACCCGCGCCCTGGCGGCCCGGCCCGGCAAAGTCGCCGAAGGCGCCCGGTACGCGGCCCGGTTGCTCCGGCACCGGGTGCGCACCCTCGCCCGCCACACCGTCGTCGAGGCGCACGGCGCGCGGCGCCTGGAGGCGGTGACCGTCGCCGCGCTCGACGCTGACGGGCGGGTCAGGTCCGGCACCGGGCGCCGTATCGCCTGCGACACCCTCGCCGTGGGGCACGGCATGCTCCCGCACACCGACCTCGCCCAGACGCTGGGCTGCCGGCTCGACGGGATGGACGTGCACGTCGACGACGAGCAGCGCACCGACGTCCCCGGCGTCTGGGCCGCGGGCGAGACCACCGGCATCGGAGGCTCCGCCCTCTCCCTGGCCGAGGGACACATCGCCGGCCGGTCGATCGCGGCACGTCTGCGCGGCATCGCCCCCGACGCGCGCGAGTGGGCCGCGGCCGCGCGCACCCGCACCCGGCTGCGCGCGTTCTTCGCCGCACTGGACGCCGTGTACCTGCCGCCCGCCCACTGGACCGAGCAGATCACCGACGACACGGTCGTCTGTCGCTGCGAGGAGGTCACCGGGGGAGCGATCCGGGAGGCCGTCGACGAGCTCGGCGCCGGGGACGTGCGGACCGTGAAGCTGCTGACGCGCGCCGGGATGGGCTGGTGTCAGGGGCGGGTGTGCGGACCCGCGGTCGCGGGGCTCGCCGGGTGCGCGCTCACGCCGACGCTTCGGCCGTTCGCCGGACCCGTGCCCCTCGGCGTCCTGGCCGCCGAGCCCGAGGACGGCTGAGGCCGCCAGTAAAATGTCACACCCTATCGATGAGACGGGATCCCAGATGACCAGCACCGAGAACATCGGCGGCCGCCCCTGGCGCGGCGTCCTCGTCGCCACCGCCCTCCCGCTGAACGACGACCTCTCCGTCAACCTCGACAGGTTCGCCGAGCACTGCGTCTGGCTGGTCGAGAACGGCTGCGACGGCGTCGTACCGAACGGGTCCCTCGGCGAGTACCAGGTTCTCACCCCCGAGGAGCGGGCCAAGGTCGTCGAGACGGCCGTGGCGGCCATCGGAGGGGAGCGCGTGATGCCGGGTGTCGCCGCCTACGGCTCCGCCGAGGCCCGCCGCTGGGCCGAGCAGGCCAGGGACGCCGGCTGCGCCTCCGTGATGCTGCTGCCGCCCAACGCCTACCGCGCCGACGAGCGGTCCGTGCTGGCCCACTACGCCGAGGTCGCGAAGGCGGGACTGCCGGTCGTGGCGTACAACAACCCCATCGACACCAAGGTCGACCTGGTCCCGGAGCTGCTGGCCGAGCTGTACGCCGAGGGCCACATCCACGCGGTCAAGGAGTTCTCCGGCGACGTCCGCCGCGCGTACCGGATCGCCGAACTCGCCCCCGGGCTCGACCTGTTGATCGGCGCCGACGACGTCCTCCTGGAGCTGGCGATCGCCGGGGCCAAGGGCTGGGTGGCGGGCTATCCGAACGCACTGCCCCGCGCGAGCGTGGAGCTCTACCGGGCGGCCGTCGCGGGCGACCTGGCCACCGCGAAGAAGCTGTACGAGCAGCTGCACCCGCTGCTGCGCTGGGACTCCAAGGTCGAGTTCGTCCAGTCCATCAAGCTGTCCATGGACATCGTCGGCCGGCACGGCGGCCCCGTCCGTCCGCCACGCGTCCCGCTGCTGCCCGAGCAGGAGGCCGCGGTGCGCGCGGCCACCGAACGGGCGGTCGCCGCCGGACTCGCCTGACCGTCCCGTCGGATCCCCCAGGTTCATCAGGAGCGTCATGCGCAGCAAACTCGTCCTGCACGCCGTCGACTCGCACACCGAGGGCATGCCCACCCGCGTGATCACCGGCGGCATCGGCACGATCCCCGGCGCGACCATGAACGAGCGGCGGCTGTACTTCCGCGAGCACCGCGACGACATCAAGCAGCTCCTGATGAACGAACCCCGAGGCCACGCGGCGATGAGCGGCGCCGTCCTCCAGCCGCCCACCCGCCCGGACTGCGACTGGGGCGTCATCTACATCGAGGTCTCCGGCTATCTGCCGATGTGCGGACACGGCACCATCGGGGTGGCCACCGTGCTGGTGGAGACCGGCATGGTCGAGGTCGTCGAGCCGGTCACCACCATCCGGCTCGACACCCCGGCGGGACTCGTCGTCGCCGAGGTCGAGGTCGAGGACGGCGCCGCGAAGTCGGTCACGCTCAAGAACGTGCCGTCCTTCTCCGTGGGCCTCGACCGCAAGATCACACTCGTCGGCGGGCGCACGGTGACATATGACCTGGCATACGGCGGCAACTTCTACGCCATCCTGCCGCTGGAGGAGTTCGGGCTGCCCTTCGACCGCTCCCGCAAGGACGACATCCTCCAGGCCGGCCTCGCCCTCATGGAAGCGATCAACGCCGAGGAGGAGCCCGTCCACCCGGAGGACCCCTCGATCCGCGGCTGTCACCACGTCCACCTGTACGCTCCCGGCGCCACCGCCCGGCACTCCCGGCACGCGATGGCGATCCACCCCGGCTGGTTCGACCGCTCACCCTGCGGAACCGGCACCAGCGCGCGCATGGCGCAGCTCCACGCGCGCGGCGAACTCCCCCTGCACACCGAGTTCGTGAACGAGTCCTTCATCGGAACCCAGTTCACCGGCCGCCTCCTCGGCACCACCGAGGTCGCCGGCATCCCCGCCGTCCTGCCCAGCTTCACCGGCCGGGCCTGGATCACGGGCACGGCCCAGTACCTGCTCGACCCGACCGACCCCTTCCCGGCCGGGTTCGTCCTCTAGGTGTTCCCCCGGCGGCCGTCCTCGGCGTCCCGGCAGGTTCACCGGGAGGTCGATAATGACGATGTCGCGTGACATTGCACCACTAGGAGACCGCCCTCATGGCTGCCCAGCGCACCAGCGCCCCCACCCCTGCCACCGCCCCGGCCCTGCCCGTTCTCGGCGGCAAGAAGAGCAGCTACCGGGAACGGGTCGCCGACGCCCTGCGGGCCGCACTGGTCGCCGGTGAACTGCTGCCCGGCGAGGTGTACTCGGCGCCGACCCTCGCCGCCCGCTTCGGTGTCTCGGCGACGCCGGTGCGCGAGGCGATGCTGGACCTGGCCAAGGAGGGCCTGGTCGACACCGTTCCCAACAAGGGCTTCCGGGTCACCGCCGTCTCCGACAGACAACTCGACGAGTACACCCACATCCGTGCGCTCATCGAGATTCCCACGGTGACGGAGCTGGCCAGGACCGCCGACCCGGTCTCGCTGGAGGCGCTGCGCCCGGCGGCCCGGGAGATCGTACAGGCAGCGGCGGCCGGCGACCTGGTGGCGTACGTCGAGGCCGACACTCGCTTCCACCTGGGCCTGCTCGCCCTCGCCGGCAACGCCCATCTCGTCGAGGTCGTCGGCGACCTGCGCAAGCGGTCCCGTCTCTACGGGCTCACGGCACTGGTCGAGGCCGGCCGTCTGCTGGCCTCCGCCGAGGAGCACCTCGAACTCATCGACGCACTGATCGCACGCGACGAGCAGGCGACGCGCGCGGTGATGACACGCCATCTCGGTCACGTCCGCGGTCTGTGGGCGGCCAAGTAGCGGCATTCCGGAGCGACCGGAACCACGCAAGCCCGATCCATCGGAACGCAAGCCGCTTGCATTTCTTGCGCTATTCTTGCGCGCATGACGCGACGACTTGCCGAGGTGGCGAAGAAGGTCGGGGTCAGCGAGGCCACGGTCAGCCGGGTGCTCAACGGCAAGCCCGGAGTCTCCGAGACCACCCGGCAGGCGGTGCTGAGCGCCCTGGACGTGCTCGGCTACGAGCGGCCCACACAGCTGCGCGGGGAGCGCGCGCGGCTCGTCGGCCTCGTGCTGCCCGAGTTGCAGAACCCGATCTTCCCGGCGTTCGCCGAGGTCATCGGCGGGGCGCTGGCCCAGCTCGGACTGACCCCGGTGCTGTGCACCCAGACCAAGGGCGGTGTCTCCGAGGCGGACTACGTGGCGCTGCTGCTCCAGCAGCAGGTCTCCGGCGTCGTCTTCGCCGGTGGCCTGTACGCCCAGGCCGACGCCCCGCACGACCACTACCGGCTGCTCGCCGACCGCAACATCCCCGTCGTCCTCGTCAACGCGTCCATCGCCGACCTCGGCTTTCCCGGGGTCTCCTGCGACGACACGGTCGCCGTCGAGCAGGCCTGGCGCCACCTCGCCTCGCTGGGCCATGAGCGCATCGGGCTGGTGTTGGGACCCGACGACCATGTGCCGTCGGCGCGCAAGCTCGCCGCCGCCCGCGGTCTGGGGGAGCTCCCCGACGAGCATGTCGCCCGAGCCATGTTCTCCATCGAAGGCGGTCACGCCGCCGCCTCCCGGCTGATCGACCGGGGGGTCACCGGGATCATCTGCGCCAGCGACCCGCTCGCCCTCGGCGCGGTCCGGGCCGCCCGCCGCAAGGGACTCCGGGTGCCCGCGCAGGTGTCGGTCGTCGGCTACGACGACTCCGCGTTCATGAACTGCACGGAACCCCCGCTGACCACGGTCCGCCAGCCCATCGAGGCCATGGGACGGGCGGCGGTGGAACTGCTGAACACACAGATCGGCGGCGGTTCCGTGACCCCGGAGGAGCTGCTCTTCGAGCCGGAACTGGTGGTCCGGGGTTCCACGGCCCAAGCGCCTCGCAGCTGAGATCCCTCCTCCTGTCGAATAATTACAGATTCCGCGCGGCATCTTGCGGACAGATGTCGCCGGTGCTTGAGTGTGCGGCGCCAGCACGGCGGGCTCGCTCCGCCCGTCGCCGTGCCCTCCTTGCTCATGCCCAGAGGGGTCCACCGATGAGAAGCACCGGGTTCCGCCGTACGTTCGTCGCGCTCAGCATCTGCTCCCTCGTCCTCACCGCCTCCGCCTGCGGGTCGGACGACGACTCGGGGAGCGGGAAGACCCGCATCACGGTCAACTGCATGCCGCCCAAGAGCGCCAAGGTCGACCGGGCGTTCTTCGAGGAGGACGTCGCCGCCTTCGAGAAGCAGAACCCGGACATCGACGTCGTCGCCCACGACGCCTTCCCCTGCCAGGACCCGAAGACCTTCGACGCCAAGCTCGCCGGCGGCCAGATGGAGGACGTCTTCTACACGTACTTCACCGACGCCAAGCACGTCGTCGACATCAAGCAGGCCGCTGATCTGACGCCGTACGTCAAGGAGTTGAAGAGCTACGGCACCATCCAGCAGCAGCTGAGGGACGTGTACACGGTCGACGGCAAGGTGTACGGAATCCCGCGCACCGGCTACTCCATGGGCCTGATCTACAACCGCGCCCTCTTCGAGAAGGCCGGCCTCCACCCTGACCGGCCACCGGCCACCTGGGACGAACTCCGCGCCGCGGCAGAGAAGATCGCCGCTCTCGGCGACGGCACCGTCGGCTACGCCGACTACAGCGCCCAGAACCAGGGCGGTTGGCACTTCACCGCCGAGCTGTACTCCCAGGGCGGCGACGTCGTGAGCGACGACGGCAAGAAGGCCACCGTCGACACCCCCGAGGGCCGGGCCGTCCTCCAGAACCTGCACGACATGCGCTGGACCGACGACTCGATGGGCAGCAAGCAGCTCCTCGTCATCAACGACGTCCAGCAGATGATGGGTTCGGGCAAGCTCGGCATGTATCTCTCCGCGCCCGACAACATCCCGATCCTGGTGAAGGAGAAGGGCGGCGAGTACCAGGACCTCGCCCTCGCCCCCATGCCCGGCGGACAGGGCACGCTCATCGGCGGGGACGGCTACATGTTCAACAAGAAGGCGAGCCCCGCCCAGATCCGCGCCGGACTGAAGTGGCTCGACCACATGTTCCTCACCCCCGGAGACGGCTTCCTCGGCGACTACGCCCGCGCCAAGAAGAGCGACGCCCCGGTCGGCCTCCCCGAGCCGCGTCTGTTCACCGGCGCCGCCGACGCCAAGGACCAGCAGGTCAAGAAGGCCAACGCCAATGTCCCGGTGGAGAACTACCAGGCCTTCCTCGACGGCAACCAGGACCTCGACATGAAGATCGAGCCACCGCACGCCCAGCAGATCTACTCCGTCCTCGACGGCGCCGTCTCCGCCGTCCTCACCAAGAAGGACGCCGACATCGACGGGCTCCTGAAGGACGCCTCCGCGAAGATCGACGGCATCCTGGCCCGGGGCTGACCCCGATGACCAGGACGGCCCATCGACGACCGGTCGAGACGATCCCCGTACGACCGGTCAAGGCGCCGCCCCCGGCAGGGGACCGGAGGCGGCGCCGCCTCACCGACCAGCTCGGCGCCCACGCCTTCCTCCTCGGCGGCCTCCTCTGCTTCGCCGTCTTCTCCTGGTACCCGGCGCTCCGCGCCATCGTGATCGCCTTCCAGAAGTACACGCCGGGCTCGTCACCCGAGTGGGTCGGCACCGACAACTTCAGCCGTGTGTGGCACGACCCGGAGTTCACGGCGGCCTGGCGCAACACCCTCACCTTCACCGTGCTGGCCCTGCTGATCGGCTTCGCGATCCCCTTCGTACTGGCCCTGCTGCTCAACGAGTTGCGGCACGCGAAGGCGTTCTTCCGAGTCGTGGTCTATCTGCCCGTGATGATCCCGCCGGTGGTCAGCGCCCTGCTGTGGAAATGGTTCTACGACCCCGGGACCGGCCTCGCCAACGAGGCGCTGCGGTTCCTGCACCTGCCCACCTCGAACTGGTCCAACGGCGCCGACACCGCGCTCATCTCCCTCGCCATCGTGGCCACTTGGGCCAACATGGGCGGCACCGTCCTGATCTATCTGGCCGCGCTCCAGTCCATCCCCGGCGAGCTGTACGAGGCCGCCGAGCTGGACGGCGCGAGCCTCCTCCAGCGCATCCGCCATGTGACGGTGCCCCAGACCCGCTTCGTCATCCTCATGCTGATGCTCCTTCAGATCATCGCGACGATGCAGGTCTTCACCGAACCGTTCGTCATCACCGGCGGCGGTCCCGAGAACGCCACCGTCACCGTGCTCTACCTGATCTACAAGTACGCCTTCCTCTACAACGACTTCGGCGGCGCCTGCGCGCTGAGCGTCATGCTCCTGATCCTGCTCGGAGCCTTCTCCGCCGGATATCTGCGCCTGACCCGCTCCGGAGAGGAGGACGCCGCGTGAGCACCCGCACCCTCGTCTCCCCGGCGACCCTGGCCCGCCCCCGCGGCAGGGCCCTGTACTGGACCGTCTTCACGGGCGTCGTCCTGCTCTTCACGCTCGCCTTCCTCTTCCCCGTCTACTGGATGGTCACCGGCGCGATGAAGTCCCCCGACGAGGTGGCGCGGACACCGCCCATCCTCCTCCCGGAGCGGTGGCACACGGACGGCTACCGCGACGCCTGGGACCTGATGCAACTGCCCCAGCACCTGTGGAACACGGTGGTCCAGGCGGCCGGCGCCTGGGCGTTCCAGCTGGTTCTGTGCACGGCCGCCGCCTACGCGCTGTCCAGGCTGAACCCCGTCTTCGGCAAGACGATCCTCGGCGGCATCCTGGCCACCCTCATGGTCCCGGCGCAGGCCCTGGTGGTGCCGAAATACCTGACCGTGGCCGACCTGGGCCTGCTCAACGACCCGCTCGCCATCTGGCTCCCGGCCGTCGCCAACGCCTTCAACCTCTACCTTCTCAAGCGGTTCTTCGACCAGATCCCGCGCGACGTCCTGGAGGCCGCCGAGATCGACGGCGCCGGAAAGCTGCGCGTCCTGTGGTCGATCGTGCTGCCGATGTCACGGCCGGTCCTCGGGGTGGTGTCGATCTTCGCGCTCGTCGCCGTCTGGCAGGACTTCCTGTGGCCGCTGATGGTCTTCTCCGACACCGACAAACAGCCCATCAGCGTGGCACTCGTCCAGCTGTCCCAGAACATCCAGCTGACCGTGCTCATCGCCGCGATGGTGATCGCCAGCATCCCGATGGTCGCCCTGTTCCTGGTCTTCCAGCGGCACATCATCGCCGGGATCAGCGCGGGCAGCACCAAGGGCTGACGCCGACCCCCCCGTCCACAGAAAGGGAAGCCCAGTGGGACAGCCCACCCATGCGCCGAAGGAGTGGTGGCGCTCCGCCGTCATCTACCAGGTCTACGTCCGCAGCTTCGCGGACGGCGACGGCGACGGCACCGGTGACCTCGCCGGCGTCCGCGCCAGGCTGCCGTATCTCGCCGAACTCGGCGTGGACGCCCTGTGGTTCAGCCCCTGGTACCTGTCCCCGATGAAGGACGGCGGCTACGACGTCGCCGACTACCGCGCGATCGATCCCGCCTTCGGCACCCTCGCCGAGGCGGAGAAACTGATCGCCGAGGCCCGCGAACTGGGCATCCGCGTCATCGTCGACGTCGTCCCCAACCACGTCTCCGACCAGCACGCCTGGTTCCGCGCCGCCCTGGCCGGCGGACCCGGACGCGAGCTGTTCCACTTCCGGCGCGGGCGCGGTCCGCAGGGCGAACTCCCGCCCAACGACTGGCAGTCACAGTTCGGCGGACCGGCCTGGAGCCGCCTCGACGACGGCGACTGGTATCTGCATCTCTTCGCCCCCGAACAGCCCGACCTCAACTGGGACCATCCCGCGGTCCGCCAGGAGCACGAGGACATCCTGCGCTTCTGGTTCGAGCGGGGCGTCGCCGGCGTCCGCATCGACTCGGCGGCCCTTCTGGTCAAGGACCCGCGTCTGCCGTACTTCGTCGAGGGACGGGACCCGCACCCGTACGTCGACCGGGACGAACTCCACGCCGTCTACCGCTCCTGGCGGGCGATCGCCGACGAGTACGACGGCATCTTCGTCGGCGAGGTCTGGCTCCCCGACACCGAACGCTTCGCCCGCTATCTGCGCCCCGACGAACTGCACACGGCCTTCAACTTCTCCTTCATGACCTGCCCCTGGGACGCGCGGCGACTGCGCCGGTCCATCGACGAGACGCTCGCCGAGCACGCCCCGGTGGGAGCGCCCGCGACCTGGGTCCTGTGCAACCACGACGTCACGCGGACGGTGACGCGTTACGGCCGTACGGACACCGGCTTCGACTTCGCCACCAAGGCCTTCGGCACCCCGACCGACCTCACCCTGGGCACCCGGCGCGCCCGTGCCGCCGCCCTGCTGTCGCTGGCGCTGCCCGGGGCGGTCTACGTGTACCAGGGGGAGGAGCTGGGGCTGCCCGAGGCGGAGGTTCCCGTCGACCGCATACAAGATCCGATGCACTTCCGGTCGGGCGGCGTCGATCCGGGACGCGACGGATGCCGGGTGCCGCTGCCGTGGACGGCCGCGGCGCCGTACGCGGGATTCGGTTCGCGGGAGACACCGTGGCTACCGCAGCCGGTCGACTGGACATCGTATGCGGTCGACCGACAACAGGATGATCCCTCCTCCATGCTCGCCCTCTACCGCGAGGCGATCCGCCTGCGCCCCGCACTCGGCGACGGCCCGCTCGCCTGGCTCCCGGCACCCGGGGGCGTCCTCGCCTTCACCCGGGGCGCCACCGCCCTGTGCGTGGTGAACCTGGCCGACGCTCCCGCCGAGCTGCCCGCCCACACCGAACTGCTCCTCGCCAGCGGTCCACTACACACGGACGGCAGTCTGCCGAGGGACACCGCGGTCTGGCTCCGCGTCTGAGCCCGGCCGCATGTACTCCGCTATCCCCTTGCACCCCCACTCCGAAGGGATCAGCACATGCACAGAACTGTCAGGGGCATGCCAGCAGCCTTGGTGGTGGTACTCGCCGCCGGACTGCTCACCGCCACCGCCCCCACCGCGCACGCGGCCGTCGGCGCCACACTCCCGTTCACCTCGGTCGAGGCGGAGTCCGCGACCACGACCGGCTCGAAGATCGGCCCCGACCACACACAGGGCACGCTCGCCTCGGAGGCATCGGGGCGCCAGGCCGTCCGGATCACCTCCGGGCAGCGTGTGGAGTTCACCGTGCCGGGCGCGGCCAACGCGGTGAACCTCGCCTACAGCGTCCCGGACGGCCAGTCGGGCTCGCTCGACGTGTACGTCAACGGCACCCGGATCTCCCGAACGCTCGCGGTCACCTCCAAGTACTCCTACGTCGACACCCCCTGGATCCCGGGCGCCAGGACCCACCACTTCTATGACAACGCCCGCCTGGTGCTCGGCCAGAACGTGCAGGCGGGTGACAAGGTCGCCTTCCAGTCCACGGGCACCCAAGTGACCGTGGACGTAGCCGACTTCGAGCAGGTCGTCGCGGCCGCCGCACAGCCCGCCGGGTCCGTGTCCGTCGTCTCCAAGGGCGCCGACCCGAGCGGCAACGGCGACTCCACACAGGCCTTCCGGGACGCCATCGCGTCCGCTCAAGGAGGGATCGTCTGGATCCCGCCGGGCGACTACAGGCTGACCTCCTCGCTCAGCGGCGTCCAGAACGTCACCCTGCAGGGCGCGGGCAGTTGGCACTCGGTCGTGCACACCTCCCGCTTCATCGACCAGTCCGGTTCGTCCGGAAGCGTGCACATCAAGAACTTCGCCGTCATCGGCGAGGTCACCGAGCGCGTCGACTCCGACCCCGACAACTTCGTCAACGGATCACTGGGCCCGAACTCCAGCGTCTCCGGCATGTGGCTCCAGCACCTCAAGGTCGGCCTCTGGCTGCTGGGCAACAACGACAACCTCGTCGTCGAGAACAACCGCCTCCTCGACATGACGGCCGACGGCCTCAATCTCAACGGCAACGCCCGAGGCGTCCGCGTCCGCAACAACTTCCTGCGCAACCAGGGCGACGACGCGCTCGCCATGTGGTCCCTGTACGCGCCGGACACCGACAGCAGCTTCGAGGACAACACCATCAGCCAGCCGAACCTGGCCAACGGAATCGCGATCTACGGCGGCACCGACATCGCCGTGAGGAACAACCTGATCTCCGACACCAACGCCCTCGGCAGCGGCATCGCGATCTCCAACCAGAAGTTCCTCGACCCCTTCCACCCGCTGGCCGGCACCATCACGGTCGACGGCAACACACTGGTGCGCACCGGTGCGATGAACCCCAACTGGAACCATCCGATGGGCGCGTTGCGCGTCGACTCCTACGACAGCGCCATCAACGCGAACATCCGCATCACCGACACGACCATCACCGACAGCCCGTACAGCGCCTTCGAGTTCGTGTCCGGCGGCGGACAGGGGTACCCGGTCCGGGGTGTCACCGTGGACGGTGCCACCGTGCGCAACACGGGGACGGTCGTGGTGCAGGCGGAGGCCCAGGGCGCGGCCACCTTCCGCAACGTCACGGCGACGGGCGTCGGGGCCGCCGGCATCTACAACTGCCCCTATCCGGCGGGCTCCGGGACCTTCGACCTCACCGACGGCGGCGGCAACTCCGGTTGGAGCAGCACCTGGTCGGACTGCTCGACCTGGCCGCAGCCCGGCCAGGGCAACCCGGACCCCGATCCGACTCGCAACCTCGCCATGGGCCGGCCGGCCACCGCCACCGGATCGCAGGACGCCTACACACCGGGCAAGGCGGTCGACGGCGACGCCAACAGCTACTGGGAGTCGACCAACGACGCCTTTCCGCAGTCCTGGACCGTCGACCTGGGCTCCACGCAAGCCGTACGGCGCCTGGTGCTGAAGCTGCCGCCTTCCGCCGCGTGGGGTGCGCGTACGCAGACCGTCACGGTGCTGGGCGGCACCAATGGTTCGACCTACACCACGGTCCTGGGGCCCGCGGGCCACCGCTTCGACCCCGCCACCGGCAACACGGCCACCGTCTCCCTTCCCAGCGGTACGAGCCTTCGCTACCTGCGCCTGTCCGTGAGCGCCAACACGGGCTGGCCCGCAGGGCAGTTCAGTGAGGTGGAGGTGTATCCGACTTCGTGAGCGCGTCCTGCGGGACCCCGCGCTTCGCCGCCTGGATCTGCTCGTACACATGGGTTCGGAGCTCGGCGAAGCGGGGGGCCACCCGTGTGTGCAACTGGTCGCGCTCGTCCGGGAGATCGACCTTCAGCTGCTCCTGTACGACGGTGGGGGAGGCGGACAGCACGATCACCCGCTCGCCCAGGTACACCGCCTCGTCGATGTCGTGGGTGACGAACAGGATGGTGATGCCGCGCTCCCGCCACAGCCGCCGTACCAGGTCCTCCAGATCGGCACGGGTCTGGGCGTCGACGGCCGCGAACGGCTCGTCCATCAGCAGCACTTCGGGCTCGTACGCCAGCGCGCGGGCGATCGCCACGCGCTGCTGCATCCCGCCGGACAGCTGCCAGGGATACGCCCCGGCGGCGTCCGCGAGTCCCACCGACTCCAGCGCGTCGGCAACCAGCTCCCGGCGCCGGGCCTTGCTCAAGTCCTTCTGCTTCAGCGGGAGTTCGACGTTCTCGCCGACCCGCTTCCAGGGGAACAGGCTGCGCCCGTACTCCTGGAACACGAACGCCATGCCGGGCGGCGGGCCGTTCACCTTCCGGCCCGCCAGCAGGACTTCGCCGCCGGTCGGCGCGAGGAGGCCGCCCATGCACTTCAGCAGCGTCGTCTTGCCGCAGCCCGACGGGCCGACCAGGCAGACGAGTTCGCCCGCCTCGACGGTGAAGGTGAGGTCGCGCACCGCCTCCACGCGGCGCCCGGACCCCTCGTAGACCTTCTGCAGGCCGCGTATGTCGAGCATGGACCGCCCTTTCGTGAGCGTCACGGGGACCGCCGGGCCGAGGCCCGCAGACCGTGGTACCAGCCGAGGACCCGCCGCTCGACCAGCTGGAAGAGGACGGAGAGCACAAAGCCGAGCAGACCGAGGACGAGGATGCCGGTCCACATCTCGGGGACCGCGAAACTGCGCTGGAACTGCACGACGGTGAAGCCGAGGCCGTCGCTGGCCGCGAACATCTCGCTGATGACCATGAGGATGATGCCGATCGACAGGGCCTGCCGCAGCCCCGCGAAGATCTGCGGACTCGCCGAGCGCAGCACCACGTCCTTGAGGCGGGCCACGCCCGTGATGCCGTACGAGCGGGCCGTCTCCGCCATCACGGAGTCCACCGCGCGCACCCCCTCGACCGTGTTGAGGAGGATCGGCCAGACACAGCCGCTGGCGATCACGACGATCTTCATCGTGTGGTCGATGCCCGCGAACAACATGATGACCGGGACGAGGACCGGCGGCGGCACCGCCCGCAGGAACTCCAGGACCGGCTCGCACACCGCCCGCACCCGCCGGTAGGTGCCGATGACCATGCCGATGGCGACCCCCACGACGGCGGCCACGGCGTACCCGGCCGAAAGCCGCAGCACGCTGGGCAGCACGTCGTCCTTGAACCGTTCGCCCGTCCATACGTCCGGGAAGGTCCGCAGAATGGTCCGCAGGGGCGGCCAGAACACGTCGGTACTGCTGTCGGACGCGAACCACCAGACCGTGAACAGCAGCGCGGGCAGCGCGAGCACGAAGAACAGCCGCAGCAGAACGCCCTTCACACCGCCACCTCCCCGCGCACCGACTGATGCCATGCCAGGGCCCGCCGCTCCACGGTACGCGCGCCCACGTTGATGAGGAGCCCCAGCACACCGGTCACCACGATCAGCGCGTACATCTCCGGTACCGCCTGGGAGTTCTGGGCGACCGCGATGCGGGCGCCCAACCCCGGTGCTCCGATGACGAGTTCGGCGGTGATGGCGAGGATCAGGGCGACGGCCGCGGCCAGCCGGATGCCGGTCATGACGTACGGCAGCGCGGTCGGCCACAGGACGTGCCGGACCCGTGCCCAGGGTCCGAGACCGTAGGACCGTGCCGTCTCCTCGGCGACCGGGTCGACGTCCTGGACGCCGTACAGGACCTGGATGAGCACCTGCCAGAACGAGGCGTACACGACGAGCAGCAGCACCGAGCGCAGTTCGGTGCCGTACATCAGCACCGCGAGGGGGATCAGGGCGACCGAGGGGATCGGGCGCAGGAACTCGATCGTGGAGGCCGTGGCCTCCCGCAGGTACGGCACCACCGCGATGGCGACGCCGAGGACGATGCCCGCCGTCGAGGCGATGACCAGGCCCAGCGCCCAGCCGGTGAGGGTGTCGCCGAGTGCCGTCCAGAAGGTGTCGTCGGAGAGCTCGGTGCCGAGGGCGTCGGCGATGCGGCTGGTCGGCGGGAAGTAGGCCTCCTTGACGAGGCCGAGCCGCGGCACCGCCTCGCCCAGGGCGAGGAAGGCCGCGAGTCCGGCGGCGCCGAGTGCGGTGTTGAGGCCCCTCACGGCAGCAGCTTGTCCAGGTCGGGTGCCGTCTTGAAGAGGCCGTCGTCCTGGCCGAGCTTCCGCAGCGCGTCGAGGGAGGCCCGGTCCGGGTCGGCCGGCCATGCGGGCAGGGTGACCTTCGCCAGTACGGCCGCCGGGATCTTCGTGTACGTGGTGACGACCTGGCGGGCCTCGTCGGGGTGGGCGTCCGCGTAGGCGAGCGACTCGGCGAGGGCGGTCCGGAACTTCTTCACGACGGCCGCGTTCTGCTGTTCGTACGACGTGGACGTGAAGTACATCGCCACGGTGAGGTGGGGGGCGACGTCCACGAGGGGTGAGGCGATCTCCCGGGCGCCCTGGCTCTTGACGGTCGCGAGGGCCGGTTCGACCACCATGGCCGCGTCGATCTGCCCGCTGTCGAGGGCGGCCGGCATCTGGTCGAAGGCGAGCTCGACGAACTTCACCTTGTCCGGGTCGCCGCCCGCCTTGCGCACCGACTCGCGCACCGCGGTCTCGTTGATGTTCTTCAGGGTGTTGATGGCGACCTTCTTGCCCTCCAGCTGGTCGGCCGACTTGACCGAGCTGTCGCCCTTCACGGTGAGGGCACCGAAGTCCTTGCCCTGCACGCCCGTTGAGGCGATGCCGTTGGAAACAACCTTCACCGGCACGTTGTTGGACTGGGCGACCATCAGCGAGGTCGAGTTGGAGAAGCCGAACTGGTACTGGCCGCTGGCGACGGCGGGCACGATCGCCGCACCGCCCTGCGCGAGCGATACCTCCAGCTCCAGACCCTGCTTCTTGAAGAAGCCCTTCTCCTGCCCCAGATAGAGCGGGGCGACGTCGACGATGGGGATCACGCCGACCTTGACCTTGGTGGTGCCTCCGGACGACGACTTGTCCGACCCCGTACCGTCCCCGGACGAGCCACAGGCCGACACGGTGACCAGGAATGCTCCGGCCGCTAGAGCGGCGAGCAGACGACGCATGGCTCCTCCTGCACAGACTTCATTGTTCCGACAGGGTGTGCGCACAGCGCACAATGGTGCACAGTGCGAAAGGTAGAGTTTTTGTTCTCTGCGGTCAACGCCTTTGGCTGACAATATTGTTGACAGTTGTTGAGGTGGAGGCGACGATGCCTGCAGCAGCCCGCGCCCCGCACTTCGTCCGCTCCTTGGAGCGGGGCCTCGCCGTGATCCGCGCTTTCGACGCGGAACACCCGGTCTTGACGCTCGCCGAGGTCGCGCGCACCTGCGGACTGACCCGCGCGGCGGCCCGGAGATTCCTGCTCACGCTCGCCGACCTGGGGTACGTGCACGCCGACGGCCGGGCGTTCCGGCTCACGCCACGCGTGCTGGAACTCGGCTACTCCTACCTCGCGGGCTTCTCGCTGGCACAGATCGCCGAACCGCATCTGGAGCAACTGGTGGACCGTACAAGGGAGTCGTCGTCCCTGTGCGTGCTCGACGGCGACGACATCGTGTACGTCGCCCGGGTGCCGGCCCGCCGCATCATGACGGCCACGATCACCGTCGGGACGCGCTTCCCGGCGTACGTCACCTCGGTGGGCCGGGTGGTCCTCGCCCATCTGCCGGACGAGGAAAGGGAGTCGTGGCTGGCACGGGCCGAACTCGGCCCCTTGACACCGCGCACGATCACCGACGCGGGCCTGCTGCGCGCCGAGCTCGCAAAGGTCCGGGCGCGCGGATACGCCGTCGTCGACCAGGAGTTGGAGGAGGGGCTGCGCTCGGTCGCCGCCCCGGTGCGGGACCGGGGCGGCGAGGTGGTGGCGGCGGTGAACATCCCGGTGCACGCCAGCCGCAACACCGTGGCGTCGGTCCGCCGTGATCTGCTGCCGCATCTGCTGGACACGGTCGCCGCGATCGAGCGGGACCTGCGGATGGCTACAGGTCGAGGACGAGCCGCTTCCCCCGACACCGGGACACACAGATCATCATCGTCTCCCCGGCCTCCCGCTCCGCGTCCGTGAGCACCGAGTCCCGGTGGTCCGGGGCGCCTTCGAGGACATCGGTCTCGCACGTCCCGCAGGTGCCCTCGGTGCAGGAGAAAAGCACCTCCACACCGGCGCCGCGCACGGCGTCCAGCACGGAGACGTCCGCCGGTACGGTCACCGTCCGGCCGCTCTGCGCCAGCTCCACCTCGAACTCGGTGTTCTCGCCGGTCTCCTGCTCCTTCGGCGTGAACCGTTCCAGGCGCAGCACCCCGGCCGGGCAGCGCGCCTCCACCGCGTCCAGCAGGGGACCCGGGCCGCAGCAGTAGACGAGCGTGCCCTCGGGGACGTCGTCGAGCACCGACGCCAGGTCGAGCAGGCCGGTCTCGTCCTGCGGCGCTACGGTGACCCGGTCGCCGTAGCGGCTCAACTCCTCGGTGAAGGCGATGGAGTCGCGGGTGCGCCCGCCGTACAGCAGGGTCCACTGGGCGCCCCGGGACTCCGCTTCCGCCAGCATCGGCAGGATGGGTGTGATGCCGATGCCGCCCGCGATGAACCGGTAGCGGGGCGCGGGCTCGAGGGCGAAGTGATTGCGGGGTCCGCGCACCCGCACCTTGTCACCCTGCTTCAACTGCTCGTGCACATGGGCGGATCCGCCGCGTCCGTCCGGCTCGCGCAGTACGGCGATCCGCCAGGCGGTGCGGTCGGCCGGGTCGCCGCACAGGGAGTACTGGCGTTCCAGTCCGGGGCCGAGCACGACGTCGATGTGACCGCCGGGCTCCCAGGCCGGGAGCTCCTCGCCGAGGGGGTGGCGCAGCGTGAGGGCGAGCACGCCGTCGGCCGCGGACTCCCTTCGGCCGACGACGAGTTCGGCTTTGTACACGTCACTCATGAGGTGTTTCCTCGCGGCTCGTGTCCTTGCGGGTGGGCGAGCATCCACTCCCACATCTCGATCGGGTCCTGCGAGGTGTGCTCGCGGCCGCAGTGACAGGTGCCGTGCAGCACGTCCGTGCCGGGCAGCCAGTCGATGCGGTAGATCTCTCCCGTCGGACTGCTCACTGGACCTTCTCCACGGGCTTGGCGCCCTCCTCGACGAGCCGGGCGAGGATACGGCGGGCGGCCAGGCCGCCGGTGTCGATATTGATGCTCAGCTCCTGGTACCCCGTCCGCTCACTGCCGAGCGTCTTCTGCAGCAGGTTGAGCGCGTCCACGTCCTGCATGACGACGGTGTGGTTGTTCTTCCGCAGGAACTCGGTGACCTCGTCGTCCTCCGTCGCCCAGTCGCGCGAGACCATCCAGAAGTCGTACACCTTGCCGTCGGAGGACGGCGTGATCGCGTACGTCACCTCGGTGTGGAAGCCGTTCGGGTCGCTGCCGTCCGCCTCGGGCACCACACCGACGGGGGCGACGCGGCTATGGAGCAGATACAGGCAGGGCGCGCTGTACTCGATGTCCTGCCAGCGGGTGATCCGGCCTTCTATGCCGGTGGACTTGGCGTAGAACGGCGGGCACTCGGCATCGTCCATGTGCCGGCTGACCCGCACGATCCCCGCGCCCTCGTCGACCTCGGTCGTGATGGGTGTCTCGGCGACCTCGGGAGTCCCGATGTAGCCGCCGTGCAGATACGTCTCGTGGGAGAGGTCGAGGAGGTTGTCGACGAGGAGCCCGTAGTCGGCGTCGATGGGCTCCATGCCGCGCACCGTCGTCCAGCCGGGGGAGTCCAGGTGCCTGGCCCGCGGGATGGTGTCGGGGTCGGCGAGGGCCGGGTCGCCGATCCACACCCAGATCAGGGAGTCCAGCTCGGCGATCGGGTACGAGGCGACGCGCGCCGTACGCGGGACGCGTTTCTGCCCCGGAACATACACGCACGTGCCCGTCGTGTCGTACGTGAACCCGTGGTACCCGCACACGATCCGGTCACCGTCGAGCCGGCTCGGCTTCTCGTGCAGCGGGAACCGGCGGTGCACACACCGGTCGGCCAGCGCGACGGGCGTGCCCTCCTCCTCGGTCCGGTAGAACACGAGCGGCTCACCGAGGATCGTCCGGCCGAGGAGCTCCTCCCGGCCCACCTCGTGGCTGTAGGCGGCGACGTACCACTGATTCCTGGCAAAAGCGGTCATGTGCGGCATGGCAGTTCCCGTCCCTGTCGGCGAGGCGCCGTCGCCCCGCGTGCCGTGGTTGGACCCAGGTTCGTGAGGTGTGCGGGGGCTCGGCAAGGCGGCTTCTGCCAGGCGGAAGACGTTCTATGAAAAGGCAGGTCAGGCAGGAGGCGGCAAGCGACTCGGCCGGCCCGGCCCCTCGCGGGGTACGGCCGGACGGCGCCACCGCGCCCCCGTCCCCGGGTCCCCGGCCCGGCACCCCTCCCGTACCGCTGACTTTCACACGAGCGCCACCGCACCCTTCCCTGACGTTTGGTGCTCTTGGAACACTCGCACCGCGCGCATTCCGTCATGTTCCGGCCATCCGCACCCCTGGATGAGAGGCAGTACCCACCCATGCCCGAAGTCAACCGGCGCAGATTCCTTCAACTCGCGGGCGCCACCTCGGCGTTCACCGCGCTGTCGAGCAGCATCCAGCGCGCCGCCGCGCTCCCGGCGAACCATCGCACGGGGTCGATCGAGGACGTGGAGCACATCGTCGTCCTGATGCAGGAGAACCGCTCCTTCGATCACTACTTCGGCGCGTTGCGGGGCGTTCGCGGCTTCGGCGACCCGCGCCCGGTGCGGCACGAGAACGGCAGGCCGATCTGGCACCAGTCCGACGGCACCAAGGACGTCCTGCCCTTCCACCCGGAAGCCGACGACCTGGGCATGCAGTTCCTGGAGGGCCTGCCGCACGGCTGGACCGACGGCCAGCAGGCCTACAACGGGGGCAAGTACGACAAGTGGGTGCCGGCGAAGGGCACCACCACGATGGCGTACCTGACCCGTGAGGACATCCCCTTCCACTACGCCCTCGCCGACGCCTTCACCGTCTGCGACGCCTACCACTGCTCGTTCATCGGCTCGACCGACCCGAACCGCTACTACATGTGGACGGGACACACCGGCAACGACGGCACCGGCGGCGGCCCGGTCCTGGGCAACGACGAGGCCGGCTACGGCTGGACGACCTATCCCGAGCGTCTGGAGCGGGCCGGCGTCTCGTGGAAGATCTACCAGGACATCGGCGACGGCCTGGACGCGGCGGGCTCCTGGGGCTGGATCGCGGACGCCTACCGGGGCAACTACGGCGACAACTCCCTCCTGTACTTCAACAAGTACCGCGAGGCCCAGCCCGGCGACCCCTGGTACGACAAGGCCCGCACCGGCACCGACGTCAAGAACGGCGACGGCTACTTCGACCGGCTGAAGGCCGACGTCAAGGCCGGTACGCTGCCCCAGATCTCCTGGATCGCCGCCCCGGAGGCGTTCTCCGAGCACTCCAACTGGCCCTCGAACTACGGCGCCTGGTACATCGCGCAGGTCCTCGACGCCCTCACCTCCAACCCGGAGGTCTGGTCGAAGACGGCCCTGTTCATCACCTTCGACGAGAACGACGGCTTCTTCGACCACGTGGTGCCGCCGCTCCCGCCGCGGTCCGCGGCGCAGGGCAAGTCGACCGTCGACGTCTCGCTCGACCTCTACCCCGGCGACGGCAACCGCCCGGCAGGCCCCTACGGACTCGGCCCCCGGGTACCGATGCTGGTCGTCTCGCCGTGGAGCAAGGGTGGTTACGTCAACTCCGAGACCCTGGACCACACGTCGATCCTGCGGTTCATGGAGCGCCGTTTCGGCGTCAGGGAGACGAACATCTCGCCCTGGCGCCGGGCCATATGCGGCGACCTGACCTCGGCCTTCGACTTCTCCCGCAAGGACAGCCGCCCCGCCGCGCTGCCGGAGACGGACGAGTACGAGCCGCAGGACCGCGAGCGGCACCCCGACTACCGGCCGACGCCGCCGGCCGATCCGGACATGCCCAGGCAGGAGCGCGGTCTGCGTCCGTCCCGCCCCCTCAAGTACGCCCCGCACGTGGACGGTTCCGTGGACGCGGCGGCCGGCCAGGTCACGCTGACGTTCGCCTCCGGCGCCAAGGCCGGTGCCGCCTTCCACGTCACCTCCGGCAACCGCACCGACGGCCCGTGGACCTACACCACGGAGGCCGGCAAGACGATCGCGGACACCTGGAACTCGGCGTACTCCGGCGGCTCGTACGACCTGACCGTGCACGGCCCGAACGGCTTCGTGCGCTCCTTCAAGGGTGCGAACAAGACGGCCGGAGCAGAGACCACCGCACGGCACACCGGCGACGACGTCGAGCTGACCTTCACCAACAAGGGCGCCAAGACGGCCCGGCTCAAGGTCACCAGCGGTTACGGCGGCCGCGTCCGCACCGTCACCGTGCGGCCCGGCACCACCGTCAGGCACTGCGTCGACCTCGCGGCGAGCCGGCGCTGGTACGACCTGACGGTCACGTCCGACTCCGACCCGGCGTTCCTGCGGAGGTTCGCCGGGCACGTCGAGAACGGGCGGCCCGGGGTGAGCGACCCGGCGATCATCACCGTGTAGGCCGGAACCGGCCGGGTCAGAGCGAGGTGAGGTGCCCCGGGTCGGGCTGCCGGGGCATCAGCATCGACTCGGGCGGCACCTTCGCGGCTTCGAGCGCCAGGACGGCCGCGACGGGGTGCTCGGCATCGGAGACCGTGATGCCGTCGTCGAGCGGCTGATCCGCCGCGACCACTTCGTCGTAGGCCTGATCCACCGCCACCACGTCCGGCGCCACCCGGCTCAGCAGCACCACACCCCACGCCGAGAGTCCTGCCCCGGCCAGTGCGAGGAGGATGCCCGTCGCGCCGCCCTGGAGGCGTTCGCCCAGCAGTGACAGTCCGATGAGCGCGGCCGCCACCGGATTGGCCAGGGTCACCACCGCCAGAGGTGCGCCGAGGCCGCCCCGGTAGGCGACCTGGGACAGCAGCAGACCGCCCGCCGCGAACGCCGCCACGAGCAGCGCGACGCCGATGACCTGCACGCTCAGCACGGAGTCCGAGCGGTCGGTCGCGGCCACCGTCACGGTCTGGGTGAGCGCCGAGGCGACCCCGGAGGCGAAGCCCGACGCGGACGCGTGGCGCAGGCCGGGACGGGTGCCCCGGCGCGTCAGCAGGCCGATCACCGTGGCCGTCACACCGGCGACCGCCAGCGCCTCCGGCATGCTCAGCACGTCGTCGGGCGCCGGACCGGACGCTGTGACGAGGATCGCGGCCAGCCCGATGAGGGTGTACGCCGTACCCCGCCACTCCGTCGCGCTGACCCGCCGCCCGGCGACCCGCGCGCCCATGGGCACCGCGGCGACCAGGGTGAGCGCGCCGAGCGGCTGGACCACGGTCAGCGGGCCGTACTTGAGGGCCACCACGTGCAGCAGCGCGGCGGAGGCGTTGAGGGCGACGGACCACCACCAGGCGCCCGAGCCGAGCAGCCGCAGCATCCCCGAACCGGGGTTGCGGGAGGCCAGCCGCTCCTGGGCGACGGCCGCGCCCGCGTAGGCGACGGCCGAGAACAGGGACAGCACGACGGCGAGGGCGGTGGCGCTCATCGGCCCGCTCCGACCAGGACGTTCTCCTCGACCGGTGCCGGAGTCTCCTGACTTTCCGGGGGGTGCTCCGCGGTCGTCGTCGTGCGCCGGGGCAGGCGGATCACCGCGAGCGCGATGCCGAGCATGGCCGCCGCCACGATCGCGTCGAGCCAGTAGTGGTTCGCGGTCCCGACGATCACCGTCAGCGTCAGCAGCGGATGCAGCAGCCACAGCCAGCGCCGACGCGACCGGGTCGCGACGATCAGTCCGATCGCCACCATCAGGGCCCAGCCGAAGTGCAGCGACGGCATCGCCGCGAACTGGTTCGACAGGTGGTCGGTCCGCGGCGGGCCGTACACCGACGGCCCGTACAGGCGTGCGGTGTCCACCAGGCCCGTCGCGGCGAGCATGCGCGGCGGGGCGAGCGGGAAGACGAGGTGCACCACGAGTGCGGCACCGGTGACGGCGGCCAGTACCCGGCGGGCCCAGACGTAGTGCGTCGGCCGGCGCAGATAGAGCCAGACCAGGAAGGCCGCGGTGGCCGGGAAATGGATCGTGGCGTAGTAGGTGTTGGCGATGTGCACGAGAGTGTCGCCGTGCAGCAGCAGATTCTGTACGTCGCCCTCGCCGGGCAGGCGGAAGGCTCGCTCCAGGTCCCACACGCGGTGGGCGTTGCGGAACGCTTCGCCGGTGTGTCCGGTCGCCAGCTGACGGCCGAACTTGTAGACGAGGAAGAGTCCTGCGACAAGCAGGAGCTCACGGACGAGTGGCGGCCGCGTTATGGCGCGGGTCTCCGCTTCTGCAGGCTCGGTGCGGGCATTCATCCCCCGGCCCCTTCGCTGACGGTGGTGCGGGCTGAGCTGGAGACTCGTCTGGTGCGGCGAACTCATCGCGCTCATCGATACGGGTGCGTACCGATACGCCAGTGTACCGATACGTCAGTGTACCGATACGGCCGCGTACCGGTACACTCACGTATCGATAGACGTACGCCACACTGGAAGCAGCCCCGCACCACCTTGTATGAAGTCGCTCAAGCCCCACTCGAACGAGGAGAAGCGCCGATGACGTCGCAGGCCGCGGACGGACCGGAGACGGTCGCCGCCTCGCGCCGCTCCAAAATCACGCCCGAGCGTGAGCAGGAGTTCTACGACGCCGTGCTCGAACAGGTCCGCGAATGCGGGTATGAAGCCGTGACCATGGAGGGTGTCGCCGCCAGCACCCGGTGCAGCAAGTCCACGCTCTACCGGCAGTGGAAGACCAAGCCGCAGTTCGTGGTGGCCGCGCTGCGGTCCCGGCGCCAGTCGAAGTTCGACGGCATCGACACAGGATCGCTCGCGGACGACTTGCGCGAGGTGGCACGGGCCGCGGGCCGCTGGTCGAATAGTGACACCAAGCTGCTCCAGGCCCTCGGACACGCCGTCACGCAGGACCCGGAGCTGGCGAAGGCGCTGCGGGAGGCGCTCGTCGACCCGGAGATCGCGTCGCTGAAGGAGATCCTCCAGCGCGGGGTCGACCGGGGCGAGGTCGCCGCCGGGCATCCGGCGCTGGAGTACATCCCGGCCCAGATGTTCGGCGTGATCCGGGCGCGGCCCATCGTGGACGGGGAGTACGCCGATCCGAGCTACCTGGTCTGCTTCGTGGAGGCCGCGGTGCTGCCCGCACTGGGGCTCACCTGAGACCCAGGCCGCCGTCCACGGGATGACTGGACGGTGACCTGCTCGCGCCGCACCGTGGGGACGGGGGCGGCGCGCACCCCCCGGCCGGGTGGGGTTCCTCTTGAGCGGAGAGGCGCCCCACCCGGCCGACGGGTTTCCCGGGGGTGTCAGACGTCCTGGCCGCTGCCGCCGCCCGTGGACACCTTGATCCCCTTGGTGATCTCGTCGATGACGGACTGCTTCTCGCCGACGTCGACGCCGAAGCGCACGACGACGATCTGCCGCGCGTTCGCGGGGGAGGGGAAGGCCAGCGACTCGACGTAGCCGTCGGCGCCCTTGCTGGTGACCGCCTTCCAGCGGACCAGGTAGCCCTTCTGCCCGGCGACGGTCACGGCCTTGGAGGCCAGCACGTCGTGCGAGGTGATCGCACCGTAGGTCTTGCCGCCGTAGGACTGCTCGGCGTTCGCCTCGATGTCCGCCTTGGCGACCTGCTCGGCCGTCGAGCCGGCGGTGCCCAGCAGTGCCGCGGGAGCCGAGTACGCACCGCCCTTCGTGCAGTTCTGGGAGGTGTCGCCGGGGCACTGGTAGGAGTCGTTCGACGTGACCGACGCACCGGCCTGGATCTGCTGGCCGTACCAGTCGTCCGGGATCGGGATGCTGATCCCGCTGATCGCGTCGGTCACCGAACCGCTCTCGATCTTCGGCGCCTCGGACTGCCCGGGCGAGGGCGAGGCCCCGCCGGAACCGCCGGAGCCACCCGGACCGCCGTTCCCGCCCGGCCCGCCCTGGCCACCCGTGGAACCGTCCTGGCCCCCGGCGCCGCCCTGCCCGCCGCCCGGCCCCTGCTGCGAGGCGCTGCCGCCGCCCGAGTCGTTGCCGGTCAGCGCCCACACGCCCACACCGATGCTGGCGAGGACCGCGACCGCCACCGCCACGGCTACGCCGGTGCGCAGACCGCGCCGTCCGCCGGCCGGCGGCTGACCGGGATAGGCCGGATACGGGGGATACGCCCCCTCGGCGGGCGCCTGCGCCGGGGGACCCCACTGGGCGGCCGACCCCGCGGGGCGGGTCTGGTCCGTCCATGCCCTGCCGTCCCACCAGCGCTCGGTGGCGGGACCGTCACTTGTCTGTCCGGGATCGGGGTACCACCCGGGAGGAGTCACCTGCGTCATGCCCCCACCGTATGAGGCGTCGGTGAAAGCCGGATGAGAGGGGCGGACCGAATTCCGGTCAACCCAGTACGAGGCGTACGGGTTTCTCTCGCGCGGGCGGCGGCAGACGCAGTCCGTCCCGGCCGGGAGTCACCGATCCGAGGACGCGCGCGTGCCGGGCGCCGGTGCTCGCGGGCACGGTGCCGGGCAGTCCGTGCACGGTCAGGAATCCCAGGACGGCGAAGGCGTACGCCTCCTTCGCGTCCGAGGGCAGCCCCAGCTCGTCGGAGGTGCGCAGCGCGATGCCGGGCACGGACTCGGCCAGCATGCCCATCAGCGCCGGATTGCGGGTCCCGCCGCCGGAGGCGATCACCTCCGTCGCGCGCACCGCCCGGACCGCGTCGGCCGCCGTCCGGGCGGTGAGCGCGGTCAGCGTGGCGACGACATCCTCGGCCGACAGCCTCCCGCACCCCGCGAGGGCCTCCTGGAGATGCCCGAGGTGGAAGAGCTCCTTGCCGGTCGTCTTCGGCGGCGCCAGCGCGTAGTACGGCTCCGCGAGCAGCCGCTCCAGCAGCGCCCCGTGCACTGTCCCGCGAGCGGCCAGCGCCCCGTCGGCGTCGTACGCCAGGCGCCCGCCGCTGAACCCCCGGGCCGCCGCGTCGATCAAGGCGCACCCGGGGCCGGTGTCGAAGGCGGTCCCGTCGGGAGCGGTGAGGTTGGCGATGCCGCCCAGGTTGAGCGCGACCGGCGTGCCCGGGCGGCCCCGCAGCCACAACAGGTCGACCAGGCTGACCAGCGGGGCGCCCTGGCCGCCGGCGGCGATGTCGCGGGGCCGGAAGTCGGCGACCACGGGCAGTCCGGTCGCCTCGGCGATCCAGGCGGGCTGTCCGATCTGCAACGTGCCGTGCACCCGGCCACCGGCGGCCCAGTGGTACACCGTCTGCCCGTGGGATGCGACCAACTCGGCCCGCCCGTCGCACAGTTCACGATCGGCCCGGACGGCCGCCGCCGCGAACGCCTGTCCGATGAGGGTGTCCAGCCGGCACACCTCGGCCATCGACGTGGTCCCCGGCGGAAGCGCCGCGGCGAGCGCCTCGCGCAGGGGGTCGTCGTACGACGCGCTCACCTTTCCCAGCGGTCTCAGGACCAGGCTGTCCCCGACGAGGTCCAGCTCGGCCGCCGCCGCGTCGATGGCGTCGTACGACGTCCCGGACATCAGACCGATCACCCGCATCCGCTCAACCCGCCTTCCGACCGGGAGACTTGACCAGCGCCAGCACGCTCACCGCACAGGTCGCCGCCGCGTAGTACCCCGGGATGTCCACGTTCCCGGTCCGCTCCACCGTCTTGGTGATGATGAGCCCCGCGCAACCCGAGAACACCGCGTTGGACAGGGCGTAGGCGAGTCCCAGACCCGTGTAGCGCACGGTGGTCGGGAACAGCTCCGCCAGCATCGCCGGGCCCGGCCCCGCCATCAGCCCCACCACGGCACCCGCGCCGCACACCGCCACGCCCTCCACGGCATGCGAAGTCCCGCTGTCCTGAAGGAGGTTGAGCAGCGGTACCGCCAGGACCGTGACGAGCACCGCCCCGGTCAGCATCACCGGGCGCCGCCCCACCCGGTCGCTCAGCAGCCCGGCCGGGACGATCGTCGCCGCGAAGCCCAGGTTGGCCAGCACGGTGGCGACCAGCGCCTGCCGGAAGCTCGCGTTCAGGGTGCTCTGCAGATACGAGGGGAGCACGACGAGGAAGGTGTAACCGGCCGCCGCCCACCCCATGATCCGTCCCGCGCCCAGCGCGACGGCACCCACCACCTGGCGCACCGGCGGCCGTTCGACGTCGTGCTCCTCCCGGAACGCGGGCGTCTCGTCCAGCCGCAGCCTCAGCCATAGCGCCGTGAGCCCCAGCGGCAGCGTCAGCAGGAACGGCAGCCGCCAGCCCCAGTCGCCCAGTTGCCGCTCCGTGAGGACGGTGGCGAGCAGCGCCGCCGCCCCCGCACCGCCCAGCAGTCCCAGCGCCACCGTGAACGACTGCCATGACCCGTACAGCCCCCGCCGCCCCGGCGGCGCGAACTCGGTCATCACCGACACCGCTCCGCCGAACTCCCCACCCGCCGACAGCCCCTGAAGCACCCTCAGAAACGTGAGCAGCCAGGGAGCCAGGGCGCCGACCTGGGCGTACGTCGGCAGGACGCCGATCAGTGTCGTCGCGCCGGTCATCAGCACGATCACCAGGATCAGCACCGGACGCCGCCCGACGCGGTCCCCGAGCCGGCCGAACAGGGCCGCGCCGACGGGCCGGAAGAAGAACGCCAGCGCGAACGACGCGTACGCCTTCACCAGCGCCTCGGCCTCACTGCCGCCCTCCGGGGTGAAGAAACGGGCCGCGATGATCGTGGCGAAGTAGCCGTAGACGCCGAACTCGTACCACTCGATGAAGTTGCCCACCGACCCCGCGACCAGCGCACGGCGGGAGCGTCCTGCCTTCGGATCTTGGAAAATGGGCTCCTCCTCCGGTTTCTGACCATCCGTCAAACAACAAAGGGCGGCAGGCCACAGGCCTGATGCGTCGACTGTCCGAGACCGCCGTCACCCGTCAAGGCAACAGCTGCCCGGACCGCCCTCCACTTAGCCAATCGGACGGCTACGCTCGAGGTCTGTACGTCGTTCGGGCGACTTGGGGAGGTCATGGGATGACGGAGGAAGGGCCCACGCCGGCCGCCTCGCCTTCCCTCTGGGAGCGCGACGAGGAGGTCGCCGCCGTGGAGCGGGCGATCGACATCCTGCGCGCGGACCGGTCCTCCTCGGGCAGCCTCCTGGTGTTCCGGGGCGAGGCGGGACTCGGCAAGACCGCACTGCTCACCGAGACGCGCCGGATCGCCGAGGCACGCGGCTGCACCGTCTGGTCCGCCCGCGGCGGCGAGACCCTCAGGTCCGTCCCCTTCAACGTCGTACGCCAACTGCTCCAGCCCGCGCTGGTCTCCCTGATGCCGGAGGAGGCGCGCGAGTATCTCGGCGACTGGTACGACATCGCCGGGCCCGCCCTCGGTGTGGCGGATCCCGGCGAGCGCCAGGCCGACCCGCAGGGCGTGTGCGACGGTCTGGTCGCCGCGGTGCGCCGGCTCGCCCGCCGCGACTGGCCGCTCGTCCTCGTGATCGACGACGCGCACTGGGCCGACCAGGAAACCCTGCGCTGGCTCGCCGCGTTCGCCGAGCGCCTCGACGACCTCTCCGTCCTGCTCGTGGTGGCCCGCCGCCCCGGGGACGTCACCGGCGAGAGCGCCCGCCACCTCGACGCCGTCTCCGCCGCCGCGGGCGGCCCGGTCACCACGCTCAGCGCCCTCACCCCGGACGCCACCGCCGGCCTCACCCGCGCCACCCTCGGCGCACACGCCGACGCCCCGTTCTGCCGCGAGGTCTGGGCCGTCACCGGCGGCAACCCCTACGAGACCGTCGAACTCCTCGCCAAGGTCCAGGACAGCGAACTCGAACCCGTCGAGGCCCAGGCCTGCGAACTGCGCGCCCTGAACCGCTCCGCGCGCGGCGGCGGCCTCGTCGCCCGCCTGGAGGGACTCGGCATCGAGGCCACCCGGTTCGCCTGGGCGGCGGCCATCCTCGGCACCGGCATCTCCGTCGGCCTCGTCGCCAAGCTCGCCACCATGGGCCGCGACGACGCCGTGCGCTGCGCCGAACTCCTGCGCAACGCCCGCATCCTCACCGAACCCGACCCGGCGGTCGTACCGGCCGACGACGGCGACCTGGAGTTCGTCCACCCGCTCATCGCCACCGCCGTCTACAACTCCATCCCCGACGCCCTGCGCACCGCCATGCACGGCATCGCCGCCCAGGTCGTCGCCGACTCCGGACTCGGCGCCGCCATGGCCTCCCGCCACCTGCTCCAGGTGCACCCGGACGACGACGAGGAACTCGTCGAGCAGCTGCGCGAGGCCGCCCGCGAACACGTCGCCGTCGGCGCCCCCGACGCGGCCCGCCGCTGCCTGGAACGGGCACTGCGGGAACCGCCCCGCCCGGAGACCCACGCGCGCGTGCTCTACGAACTCGGCTGCGCCACCCTGCTGACCGCGCCCGCCGTCACCGTCGACCACCTCCAGTCCGCGCTCGCCATGCCCGGCCTGGACGGCGCCGAACGCATCGAAGCCGTCTTCCGCCTCTCCCAGGCCCTGCTCCACAACGACCAGCTGGAGGACGCCGTCCGCACGGTCGAGGCGGAGGCCGCCCGGCTCGGGCCCGGGCCCGCACAGCTGCGGCTGCGGGCCGTCCAGTACATGTGGGAGGGCATCCACGCGGGCGAGACCAGCTCCCCGGGGCGCTCCGAGCGGCTCGCCGAACTCGCCGCGACCTGCGCCGGGCGCGACAACTCCGAGCGTGCCCTGCTCATCCTGCGCGGCTTCGACGCCATGACCCACGGCGAGAACGCGGAGATCGTCGTCGAGCTGAGCGACCGCGCCCTCGTCAACGGCCGCCTGGCACCCGGACTCGGCTGGACCGACACCGAGTGGGGCCTCGAGATTCTCATGATGCTCGCCAGCTCCTACACCTACACCGACCGGCTCGACCGCGCCGAGAGCATGTTCACCGAGGCCCTGCGCACCTACGAGTCGGCCGGCTGGAGCGGCGGCCACCTCGCCCTCGCGCACGCCTTCCTCGGCTTCGCGCACCGCCGGCGCGGCCGTCTCAGGGAGGCCGAGTCCACGCTGCGCGAGTCCCTGCGCATCGCCGAGCGCGTCGGCCGGGGACTGCCCCTGTACTGGTCGGCGACGTGCAACCTCGTCGACACGCTGCTCGCCCGCGGCCACGTCGACGAGGCCTGGGAGGTTGCCGAACAGTACGGTTTCGCCCCGCCCTATCCGTCCACCATCGTGCTGCCCGACCCGCAGTCCGTACGCGGCCGGCTGCTGCTCGCCGTCGGCCGCACCCAGGACGCGGTCAACGAGCTGGAGGCCGCGGAGAAGGCGGCGAACGCCCGCAGCCACCTCAACCCGGTGATGGCCCCCTGGGCGCTCGACCTCGCCCGCGCCCTCGCCACGACGGACCCGGTCCGCGCGGCCCAGCTCGCCTCCGACGCCCGGCGCCGCGCCGAGCGCTTCGGCACGGACACGGCGATCGGGGAGGCGCTGCGGTGCGCTGCCGCGCTGGAGACGGGGCAGCGGGCGGTGCGGTTGCTGTCCCAGGCGGTGACGTATCTGGAGTCCTCGCCGTGTCAGTACGAGCATGCGGCCGCGCGGGTGGAGTACGGGATCGCCGCGAGGTCGGTTGCCGAGATCAATCGGGGCTTGGCGCTTGCGCGGTCGTGTGGGGCGGACGGGCTGGTCGCGCAGGCGCGGGACGTGTTGGAGACGGGGAGAGGGCTGCGCTGAAGAGCTCGGCGCGAAAGGTGATTCGGCGTGTGCAGGCAGTTCGTGGCTTGTCGCGCCCACGCGGCGGAGCCGCACATCGACACAGCCCCGCGCCCCTATCGGGGCGCTACAGCGCCAGTAGTTGATCTGTGACCGCCTTCAACCGCTTCTGCACCTCGCTGTCGTACGTTTCCTCGTGTGCCCGTGCCGGGCTCGTTCCGTCGAAGTAGCCGCCCGTTCCCACGTCCTGGGTGGCCAGGGCCAGGACGCCCGGGGCGCCGTCCGCGACCGTGTTCCAGGGGGTGACGCCGCCCTCGCGCACCATCGCCGTGTCCATGAAGGTCGCCGGGTGCAGGACGTTCACCGCGACGCGCGTACCGGCCAACTCCTCGGCCAGGGTGAACGTATGGGCCGCCAGGGCGAACTTGGCGCGTCGGTATGCCGCGAAGCCGTCGTACCCGCGCCGGAACTCGATGTCGTCGAAGTCGACGGGGTCCTGGCCGACCGAGCCCACGTTGACGATCCGGGCGGGCGCGTTCGCGCGCAGCACCGGCAGCAGGGTGCGGGTCAGGATCACCGGCGCCAAGTAGTTGACGGCGAGCCGCAGTTCGTGGCCGTCGGCGCTCACCTCGCGCCCCGTGCCAGGGGCGCCCACTCCGACGCCCGCGTTGTTGATCAGTACGTCCAGGTCGGGACGGGCGTCGGCGACCTGCGCGCCCAGCTCCCGCACCTCGGCCAGGGAGGCCAGGTCGGCCAGGAACGCCTCGGCGTCGCCCTCGGTGCGCAGTTCCTCGACGAGCCGCTCGGTACGGCCCGGATCGCGGCCGTGGGCGAGAACGACATGGCCGGAGCGGACCAGCTCGAAGGCGAGGTGGCGGCCGAGTCCGGAGGTGGCGCCGGTGATCAGAATCGTGGACATGCCTCCACCGTAGGCCCGCTGTCGGGGCATGTGCGTGGTGTTGTCGAGGCTACGACCGGCAGGGTCACCCTTCTTCTTCCGCCAGCACGCGCTGTGCGGCGGCGAACGCCGAGTTGGCCGCCGGAACTCCGCAGTACACGGCCGTCTGGAGGAGTACCGCGCCGATCTCGTCGGGCGTCAGACCGTTGCGCCGGGCCGCCCGGACATGCATGGCCAGCTCGTCGTAGTGCCCGTGGGCGACCAGCGCGGTCAGAGTGATCATGCTGCGTTCGCGGCGGCTGAGCGTCGGGTCGGTCCAGATCTCGCCCCACGCGTAGCGCGAGATGAAGTCCTGGAAACGTGCGGTGAAGGGCGACTGCCGGTCCTGTGCCCGGTCCACGTGTGCGTCGCCGAGCACCTCGCGCCGCACCTCCATGCCCCGCTTGGCGCCACCGTCGAAGTGTGCGCGCAGAGCCGTCAGTACGGCCTCCGGGCACTGGGCGACCGCCAGATGCGAGGCTCCGGGGATCTCGACGAGCGCGGCGCCCGGCACCGCGTCCGCGATCTCCCGCAGATGCGCCGGCGGGGTCGCCGGGTCGTCCCGGCCCGCGACGAGCAGGGTGGGCGCGGAGATCTCCGCCAGCCGCTCCCGGATGTCGAAGGCGGCGAGCGCGTCACAGCAGGCGGCGTAGGCCTCGGGGTCGGCGTCCCGGTGGTCCTGGACGAGCCGGGGCACCGTGAAACCGGGGGTGAACCAGCGGGCGTCGGCGCTCTCCACGAGCCGGTCCATGCCCTCGGCGCGGACCTGCGCGGCCCGCTCCTCCCAGGACCTGGAGCCGTTGAAGTGGGACGACGAGCAGATCACGGCCAGCGACGACACCCGCTCCGGGTGGTGCACGGCCAGGTGCAGCCCGACCGCACCGCCCAGCGACACCCCCGCGTACGCGAACCGCCCGATGCCGAGCGAGTCCGCGAGCGTGAGCACCAGGTCGGCGAGGTCACCGACGGCGGCGCCGGGACCGATCAGGCCGGCCGCGCTGCCGCCGTGCCCCGGCAGATCCCAGCGGACCACCCGGTGGGTGACGGAGAGCTCGGGCGCGACCTTGTCCCACAGGGCGTACGACGTCCCGAGCGACGGTCCGAGGACCATCGGCGGAGCGGAAGCGGGGCCCTCGGTCAGGTGGTTGAGGAGTTTCTCGGTCAACGTCGCTCCAGAGCACGATCGGTGAGGGTGGCGGCGGCCCCCGTGTAACGGGCGGGGTCGGCGAGACTGTCGAGGTCGAGGCCCTTCAACTCCGGTTCTTCCGCCAGGAGTTCGCCCAGACTGCGGCCCTCGGCATAGGTGCGCTTCGCCAGCTCGGTCAGCAGGGACTTGGCACGCGCCCGGCCCAGTACCGGCGCCAGTTCGGCGGAGAGCCGCTCGGAGACGATCAACCCATGGGTGAGGTCCAGGTGTTCACGCATCACCTCCGCGTGCACCCGCAGCCCTTCGGTGAGTTCGGCGGCGTCCCGGACGGCGCCGCCGACCAGCCGGAGCAGGTCCCGCAGCGGTTCCCACTCCGCGTGCCAGGCCCCCGCCGGCCGCTCGTCCTCCGCGGTCAGCGCGCCGTACAGCGTGGCCGCGAGCTGCGGCGCCCGCCGGGCCGCGGCCGCGATCAACGTGGACCGTACCGGATTCGCCTTGTGCGGCATCGCCGACGAACCACCCCCGCTGCCCTCCGAGACCTCGGCGATCTCGGTACGGGCCAGCGTGAGCACGTCCGTGGCGACCTTCCCCAGCGCTCCGGCCGTGAACGCCAGACATCCGGCGAGATCGGCGATCGGGGTGCGCAGGGTGTGCCAGGGAAGCCCGGGCGCCTGAAGGCCGAGTTCCCGGGCGTACGCCGCCGGCAGCGCGGTCGGATCGGTGGCGCCGTACGCGGTGAAGGCGGCCAGGGTCCCGGCCGCACCGCCGAGCTGGGCGGGCAGCGCGTTCCGTACCGCCGTGATCCGGTCCCGTGCGTCCAGTACCAGCGACCGCCACCCGGCCGCCTTCAGCCCGAAGGTCGTCGGCACGGCGTGCTGGGTGAGCGTGCGTCCCGGCATCGGGGTGTCCCGGTGCTCGGCGGCCAGCCGGGCCAGTGCCGCCTCCGTCCGCCCGAGATCGGCACGGACCAGGTCGAGCGTGCGCACGGCCACCAGCACCGTCGCCGTGTCCATGATGTCCTGGCTCGTCGCACCCCGGTGGACGTACGGACCGTACTGCCCGCCGACCGCTTTCGTGAGGTCGGCGACGAGCGGGATCACCGGGTTGCCGCCTCCGCGCGCGCGTACGGCGATGTCCCGAGCGTCGAAGTCCCCGGACCGGGCGGCCGCGGTCACCGCCGTGGCGGCCTCCTCGGGAGCCAGGCCCAGCGTCGCCTGGGCGCGGGTCAGCGCGGCCTCCGCGTCGAGCAGCGCGCGCAGATACGCGGCGTCGCTCGTCGCGGAGGCGGCGGGGGAGCCGGCCCACCCGGGGGCGAGCAGACCGGCGTCGGGTTCGGCAGAAGTCACTGGAACTCCAGGAAGACCGTCTCGCCTTCGCCCTGAAGGCGGATGTCGAAACGGTAGGTCCCCTTGCCGTCGTCCGTCGCGATGAGCGTGCCCCGGCGCGCCTCGTCCACCTGGGCGAGCAGCGGGTCGGCGGCGAGCGCCGCGTCGTCACCCGGGAGGTAGATCCGGGTGTAGAGGTGCACGAGGAGCCCGCGCGCGAAGACGCACACGCTGAGATACGGCGCGCTCTTCCCGCGGGCGCCCGGCCGCAGCGTCCGCGCGGACCAGTGGCCGTTGGCGTCGGTCTGGACGCGCCCCCAGCCGGTGAACTCCACGCCGTTGCGGCCCAGGAAGCCGCCGCTCGCGGGGTCGCGCCGCATGGAGCCGTCGACCGTCGGTACGTTGCCGTCCGGGTCGGCGCCCCACAGCTCCACGAACGCGTCCGGGAGCGGCTTGCCCTCGCCGTCGTGGACGTATCCCTGGACCGCGATGGTATCGGGGTGGCCGACGGGCGCGATGTCGCCGCCGCCGGGGAAGGGGAGGGCGTGGCCGTAGAAGGGCCCGACCGTGTGCGACGGAGTGGGCAGCACCGTCTCGGGACGGCTCGTGTCGATCCTCGTCATGACAGGTCAGCGCCCTTCTTCGATCCAGGTGGCGTTCGGGCCGTCGAGCACGACGTCCCAGTGGTAACCCATCGAGAACTCCGGCACCGACAGGTTGTGGTCGTACGTCGCGACGAGGCGCTGCCGGGCCGCGTCGTCCGTCACCGACTGGATGATCGGGTCGTACGGGAACAGCGGGTCGGCCGGGAAGTACATCTGCGTCACGAGCCGCTGGGTGAACGCCGTCCCGAAGAACGAGAAGTGGATGTGCGCCGGGCGCCAGGCGTTGAGGTGCTGACGCCACGGGTACGGGCCCGGCTGGACCGTGGTGAAGTGGTAGTGGCCGTCGCCGTCGGTGAGGGTGCGGCCGACGCCCGTGAAGTTCGGGTCCAGCGGGGCGTCGTGCTGCTCGCGCTGATGGGCGTACCGGCCGGCCGCGTTGGACTGCCAGATCTCGACCAACTGGCCGCGCAGCGGGCGCCCGTTGCGGTCGAGCAGCCGCCCGGAGACGGTGATCCGCTCACCGATCGGCTCACCGTTGTGCTGCCGGGTGAGGTCGTTGTCGATCTCGGTGATGTCCCGCTCGCCGAAGGCGGGGGAGTGCAGCTCCACCAGCTCCGGGTCCTTGGACACGTCGATCGTGACCGGCGGCTGCTTGGGGTGGCGCAGGACCGAGGAGCGGTACGGCGCGTAGTCGCGGCGCGGCTGGTGCTCGACGGGGCCGCCGTCGGCGAGCCGCTTCTCGTAGGCGGCGTGCTCGGCCGCGATCTCCTGGTCGATGTCGTGCTGGGTGAGAGTCATGGGAAGGTCCTGGGTTCTCTGAAACTCGGGGGCGGTGTCGCGCCCCCGAAGGGGCGCGGGGAACTGCGCGACCAGCCACAGACGGCCCGCAGTCGCAATCGATGCCTAGCGCTCCAAGACGAGAGCGAGTCCTTGACCGACACCGATACACAACGTGGCCACACCAACTCCACTCCCCTTGCGAGCGAGTTGGTGGGCGACCGTACCGGCGAGACGGGCCCCGGAAGCACCCAGCGGATGGCCGAGGGCGATCGCCCCGCCCTGCGGGTTGAGGATCGCGGGGTCGAACTCGGGCCACTCGGCAACACATCCGAGCACCTGCGCGGCGAACGCCTCGTTCAGCTCCAGGACCGACAGATCGTCAAACCCCTTGCCCGCCTTGGCGAGTGCCCGGTTGACGGCCTCTACGGGGGCGAGCCCGAAGTAGTCCGGATCGAGGGCGTTCACACCGGTCGCGGAGACCCGGGCCAGCGGCTCCCGCCCCGTGGCCCGCAGGCCCTCCTCGTCCACCAGCAGCAGGGCCGCCGCACCGTCGTTCAAAGGGGACGCGTTGCCCGCGGTGACCGTTCCCCCGTCGGGCCGGAAGGACGGCTTGAGCTTCGCCATCGCGGCCAGGGAGGCGTCGGCCCGTACGCACTCGTCGGCGCCGAAGACCACCGGGTCGCCCTTGCGCTGCGGGATCGACACGGGCGCGAGCTCGGCGTCGAAGAGCCCGGCCTCCTGCGCCCTGGCCGCCTTCTGGTGCGAGGCCAGCGCGAACTCGTCCTGCTGCTCACGTGTGATCTTGTGCTTGTCGGCGATGAGTTCGGCCGACTCGCCCAGCGGGATCGTCCACTGCGGGTCCATCCCCGGGTTGACCATGCGCCAGCCGAGCGTGGTCGAGTACAGCTCGGTGTGCCCGGCGGGGAAGGCCCGGTCGTTCTTGGGCAGGACGTACGGCGCGCGGGTCATCGACTCCACGCCGCCCGCCACGGCGATGGAGGCGTCCCCGACCGCGATGGCGCGGGCCGCCTGGATCACCGCCTCCAGACCGGAGGCGCACAGCCGGTTGACGGTGACGCCGGGTACCGAGGTCGGCAGGCCCGCGAGCAGGGCGCCCATGCGGGCGACGTTGCGGTTCTCCTCGCCGGCGCCGTTGGCGTTGCCGAAGTAGACGTCCTCGATGCGGGAGGGGTCCAGGCCGGGCGTACGGGCGAGGAGTTCGCGGATGGCGTGGGCGGCCAGGTCGTCCGGGCGCACCGAGGACAGGCCGCCGTTGTAGCGGCCGATCGGGGTGCGGACCGCGTCGACGAGGTAGACGGGCTTCACAGCAGTTCCTCCGCGACGGTCAGCTTGGCGTCGGTCTTGGCGATGATCTCGTCGGCCAGGACGCCGGGGGCGGTCTCGATCAGCGCGAGCCCCTCCGGCGTCACGTCGATCACGCCGAGGTCGGTGATGATCCGGTTCACGCACGCCTTGCCGGTCAACGGCAGCGCGCACTCCTCGAGGATCTTCGCGGAGCCGTCCTTGGCGGTGTGGGTCATGACCACGATGACGGTACGGGCGCCGTGGACGAGGTCCATAGCGCCGCCGATCCCGGTGATCATCTTGCCGGGGATGGCCCAGTTGGCGAGGTCGCCCTTGGCGGAGACCTGCATGGCGCCCAGCACGGCGACGTCGATGTGACCGCCGCGGATCATCGAGAAGGACAGCGCCGAGTCGAAGAAGGAGGCACCGGGCAGGACCGTGACGGTCTCCTTGCCGGCGTTGATCAGATCCGGGTCGACCTGGTCCTCGGTGGGGTAGGGGCCGGTGCCCAGGATGCCGTTCTCGGACTCCAGGATCACCTCGACGCCGGCCGGGAGGTAGTTGGGGATCAGCGTGGGCAGGCCGATGCCGAGGTTGACGTACTGCCCGTCCTGAAGCTCGCGCGCCGCGCGCGCGGCCATCTGCTCACGTGTCCAGGCCATCACGCACTCACCGTCCGCTGCTCGATCCGCTTGTCGGCGGCCTGCTCCGGAGTCAGTGCCACCACCCGCTGCACGAAGATCCCCGGCAGATGCACCGCGTCCGGTTCGATCTCTCCGGGCTCGACGAGTTCCTCGACCTCGGCGATCGTCACCCGCCCTGCCATCGCCGCGAGGGGGTTGAAGTTGCGCGTGGACTTGTTGAAGACGAGGTTCCCGTGCCGGTCGCCCCTGGCCGCCCGCACCAGCGCGAAGTCCGTGCGGATGCCGCGCTCCAGCACGTACTCGGTGCCGTCGAACTCCCGCACCTCCTTCGGCGGCGAGGCGAGCGCGACGCCGCCCTCACCGTCGTAGCGCCACGGCAGTCCGCCCTCGGCGACCTGGGTGCCCACCCCCGCCGGGGTGAAGAACGCGGGGATGCCCGCCCCGCCGGCGCGCAGCCGCTCGGCGAGCGTGCCCTGCGGGATCATCTCGACCTCGAGCTCGCCGGACAGGTACTGCCGCGCGAACTCCTTGTTGGCCCCGATGTAGGAGCCGGTCACCCGGGCGATCCGGCCGGCGGCGAGCAGGATCGCGAGCCCGGACTCCATGGCGCCGCAGTTGTTGGAGACCACGCCGAGGCCGCTGACCTCACGCTCGTACAGGGCCTGGATCAGCACGTTCGGCACACCGCTGAGTCCGAAGCCGCCGACGGCGAGTGTCGCGCCGTCCGGCACATCGGCCACCGCCTCGGCGGCGGTGGCGACCACCTTGTCCATGCGTGAAGCTCCATCCCGCTGATTAATCAGGGCACTGAGTATTTCGGTGAAGTTTTCTTCACGCTGTCACCGGACGGGGGCGACGTCAAGACCTCTGAGAAGTGCGAGGTCACAACGGTGGGCGACGTTGCAGACAGTCTGTGGCTCGCCCGGTATCGTTCAGTGCACTTACGAATCCGACCTTCAGGGAGCGCACATGGCCGCGGTGGACCTCACCACCCACCCCGGGCACCTGGCCCGGCGGCTCCAGCAGGCGCACTACCTGCTCTGGAACACGATGGTCTCGGAGGAGATCACCTCGCCGCAGTTCGCGGTCCTCAACGCGCTCGTCGCCGAGCCGGGCCTCGACCAGCGCACGGTGGGCGAGCGGGTGGGTCTGGACCGGTCCACCATCGCCGAGGTGATCAGCCGTCTGGGCCGCCGCGGGCTGGTCGACAAGGTGCGCGATCCGCAGGACGGCCGGCGGTTCCTGCTGCGCCTCACCGACGACGGGCTGCGCACCCACCGCAAGCTGACCGTGCGCACGGCCCGGATGAACCAGGTCTTCCTGGCCCCGCTCTCCGCCGAGGAGCAGTCCGTCTTCTTCGAACTGATCCAGCGGGTCTCGGACGCGGCCGAGGGGCTCCGCAACCCCGCGGAACCCCTCGTCGCCCAGCGCTAGGCCTTGGCGAAGAGCACCCAGACCTGATCCTTGGCGAAGTTCACCGGGTCGCCGTCACTCGTCGTGAACGTCGTGCCGTCCGTCGCCTTCTCGCGCTTCCAGTCGACGGTGTACGCCTTCCCGCCGCGCAGCACCTTCGCCTTCCCGGAGCCCACCGTCTCGGTGTACGGCGTGTTGTTGCCGAGGAAGTCGTGGAAGTCGGACTTGCGGATCTTCACGTACTGCACGACGACCGTCGCCGGGGCGAGCCTCTTGCCGGCGGTCGTCACGGTCGGTGTGCCGTCCATCGAGACCAGATAGCGGTCCCGGCTCGAGGACCAGGTGAACCGGAAGGCGGCCGCCGGGTAGCGCACGGTCTCCGAGGTGTCCTTCGTCCCGCCGGACGACGGGGCGGCGCCATAGGTGAAGCCGGTGGTCAGGGCATCCGCGCCCGGGACCGAGGGCATCAGCCGGTCCGGGCGCAGATAGAGGTTGTGCGGGGAGGGCTTGGCGGTGCCCCGGAAGTAGGCGTCGGACGTCTTCTCGGGTGTCTGCGGGTTCAGCGGCGCCTTGTCGATCAGCGGCATCAGCTTCCCCTGGGCGCCGGAGAAGGCGAGTGTCGGGTGGTCGAACTGGCGCAGCAGCTCCAGATCGGACTCCCTGGCGCTGCGCACCGGCCCGATGACCTTGGGGAGCTTGGTCGCGTACACCGCCATCAGCCGGCTCAGTCCGCCCTCGACCTGCTCGGCGTAGATGATGTCCGCGGAATCGGTGCCCGTGTGCGGGCGGGCCGCCCGTGCGTTGTCGATCTTCACGGCGAGCGCCGACTCACCGGTCAGCCCGCTCTGCGATGGCTCTTGGCTCGGGTCCTGGTCCTGGTTTTCGTCCTGGTCCTGGGTCTGGTCCGTTCCTCGTCCGTCGTCGGCCGGGCCGGGCTGCTCGGTGCCCGTGCAGCCCGCCGCCAGGGAAATCGTCAGCGCGGCGGCCAGGAGCGCCGCCGTAGTCATGGCGTGTCTCTTGCGCGCCCTTTGTCCCATGCCCACCGTCGCCACCCAAGTCTCGTTTCACTGATTGTGCGCTTATATGTTTATTGGTGGCCATACCCGGTGGGATTTGATCGGCCGAGGTGAATACCTCCGAGGAGCGCGTAGCTACGCCGAGCGGCCCACAGCGCGGTTCGGCGCAGGCGCCCCGGGTACCCGGGGCGCCTGCGCAGAGCCCGAAGGGAGTGGCGTGATGAAGGCAGTGACCTGGCAGGGCAAGCGGGACGTACGGGTGGAGAACGTGCCCGATCCGGGGATCCAGGAACCCACGGACGCGGTCATCCGCGTCACCTCCACCGGGCTGTGCGGCTCGGACCTGCATCTGTACGAGGTGCTCACCCCGTTCATGACGCCGGGCGACATCCTGGGACACGAACCGATGGGCATCGTCGAGGCGGTCGGTGCGGCGGTACCGGATCTGAAGGCGGGCGACCGGGTCGTGGTGCCCTTCCAGATCGCCTGCGGCAACTGCTGGATGTGCCTCAACTCGCTGCCGACCCAGTGCGAGACCACCCAGGTCACCAGCGAGGGCATGGGCGCGGCCCTGTTCGGCTACACCCGCCTCTACGGCGCGGTCCCCGGCGGCCAGGCCGAGTACCTGCGCGTCCCGCAGGCCCAGTACGGCCCCATCAAGGTGCCCGAGGGCCCGCCGGACGACCGCTTCGTCTACCTCTCCGACGTGCTGCCCACCGCCTGGCAGGCCGTCGCCTACGCGGACATCCCCGAGGGCGGCAGCGTCGCCGTGCTCGGCCTCGGACCCATCGGCGACATGGCCTGCCGTATCGCCCAGGTGCGGGGCGCGGGACAGGTGTTCGGGGTGGACCTGGTGAGCGAGCGGTTGCGCCGGGCACGCGCGCGTGGTGTGCAGACGTACGACCTGAGGAGCTTCGACAGCGAGAAGGAGCTCGTCCAGGCCATCCGTGACGAGACCGACGGCCGGGGCCCCGACGCGGTGATCGACGCGGTGGGCACCGAGGCCCACGGCAGTGCGGTCGCCCGGCTGGCCCAGCAGGCCTCCGCCCTGCTGCCGCGCCGGATCAGCGGGCCGTTCGCGGAGCGGTTCAGCGTCGACCGGCTCGCCGCTCTGCACACGGCCATCGAGCTGGTACGCCGTGGCGGCACGATCTCCCTGTCCGGCGTCTACGGCGGCATGGCCGACCCGCTGCCCATGCTCACCATGTTCGACAAGCAGCTCCAGATCCGGATGGGCCAGGCCAACGTGCGGCGCTGGAGCGACGAGATCATCCCGTACCTGACCGACGAGGACCCGCTCGGCGTCGACGACTTCGCGACCCACCATGTGCCGCTGTCGGACGCCCCGCACGCGTACGAGATGTTCCAGAAGAAGCAGGACGGCGCGGTGAAGGTGCTGATGCGGCCCTAGGTCCCCGGCGGCTCAGCCCAGGATCTCGTTCAGGTCGTACCTGACGGGCTCCTCCAGCTGCGCGTAGGTGCAGCTCTCCGGCTCACGGTCCGGACGCCAGCGGCGGAAGCGGGCCGTGTGCCGGAACCGTACGCCGTTCTCCATGTGGTCGTACGCCACCTCGGCCACCCGTTCCGGCCGGATCGCCACCCACGACAGGTCCTTCTTGCCCGACCAGCGGCTCGGCGCCCCGGGCAGCCGGGCGCTCTCGTGCGCCGCCTCGTCCGACCAGGCCGCCCAGGGGTGCCCGGAGGCATCCTCCATGCGCAGCGGCTCCAGTTCCGCCACCAGCTCGGCCCGCCGCTTCATCGGGAAGGCCGCCGACACGCCCACGTGCTGGAGGGTGCCCTCGTCGTCGTGGAGACCGAGCAGGAGCGAACCGACGATCGGGCCGCTCTTGTGGAAGCGGTAGCCGGCGACGACCACGTCCGCCGTGCGCTCGTGCTTGACCTTGAACATGGCACGTTCGTCCGGGAGGTAGCGCAGGGTGAGCGGCTTGGCGATGACCCCGTCGAGGCCTGCCCCCTCGTACTGCTCGAACCACCGCTGAGCCACCTCGAGGTCGGTGGTCGCGGGGGCCACGTGCACCGGGGCGGTCGCACCGGACAACGCCGTGGTCAGCAGCCTTCTGCGGTCGCTCTGCGGGACGTCCAGGAGTGACTCGTCCTGGAGGGCCAGCAGGTCGAAGGCCACGAAGGACGCCGGCGTCCGCTCGGCGAGCGTGCGGACCCGGGAGGCCGCCGGGTGGATGCGCTCGGTGAGCGCGTCGAAGTCCAGGCGGCCGTCCCGTGCGATCACGATCTCCCCGTCCAGCACACAGCGCTCGGGGACCCTCTCGTGCAGAGCGGCCACGAGCTCGGGGAAGTACCTGGTCAGCGACTTGCCGGTACGGCTGCCCAGCTCGACCTCGGCCCCGTCGCGGAACACGATCGCCCGGAACCCGTCCCACTTCGCCTCGTACTGCATGCCCGGCGGGATCCTGGCCACCGACTTGGCGAGCATCGGCTTCACGGGCGGCATCACCGGCAGATCCATGCTGTCGATTCTGCGCCCATGAGGACGCATATGCCCGGTGTGCGAGGTTTGCGTGCCACGCCTACCGTGGCTCGCATGGGTGCAGCGGTGGAACTGGAGGCGGGCGGCCGGAGTGTCCGGCTGTCCAGTCCGGACAAGATCTTCTTCCCGGAGCGCGGGTTCACCAAGCTCGACCTGGCCCGCTACTACCAGGCGGTCGCCCCCGGCATCCTGCGCGCCCTGCGCAACCGCCCCACCACCCTGGAGCGCTACCCGGACGGCGTGACCGGCGAGTCCTTCTTCCAGAAGCGCGCGCCGAAGAACATGCCCGACTGGATCCCGACCGCTCACATCACCTTCCCCAGCGGTCGCAGCGCCGACGAGATGTGCCCCACCGAGGAGGCCGCCGTCCTGTGGGCCGCCCAGTACGGCACGCTCACCTTCCACCCCTGGCCGGTACGCCGCGACGACGTCGACCGGCCCGACGAACTCCGCCTCGACCTCGACCCGCAGCCCGGCACGGACTACGCCGACGCCGTGCGCGCGGCGGGCGAACTCCGCGCCGTACTGGAGGAGTTCGGTGGACTGCGCGGCTGGCCGAAGACGTCCGGCGGACGGGGCCTGCATGTGTTCGTGCCGATCGAGCCCCGCTGGACCTTCACGGAGGTCCGCAGGGCCGCGATCGCGGTGGGCCGGGAGATGGAACGGCGGATGCCGGACCAGGTGACGATCAAGTGGTGGAAGGAGGAGCGCGGTGAGCGCATCTTCATCGACTACAACCAGACCGCCAGGGACCGCACCATCGCGTCCGCCTATTCCGTACGGCCCCGCCCGCACGCCCCTGTTTCCGCACCCCTGCGCTGGGACGAGGTCGGCGAGGCGCACCCGCGGGACTTCGACCTCGCCACCATGCCCGCGCGCTTCGCCGAACTCGGCGATGTGCACGCGGACATGGACGAGCATGCCTTCTCGCTCGACGCGCTGCTGGAACTGGCACGCCAGGACGAACACGACCACGGTCTGGCTGACCTGCCGTACCCGCCCGAGTATCCGAAGATGCCGGGAGAGCCCAAGCGGGTACAGCCGAGCCGGGCCAGACACGACGACACGTGACGGTGGATCAGCCGCGGGCGGCCAGCCGCCACAGCGAGGTCGTCTCCCTGGCGCGGGCCGCGTGGAGGGGATCACCGGGGTCCGTCGCGCGGCGGTGACGCGGCCTGGTGTCGATCCTCCCGCGTACCCGCAGTCCCGCGCCCTCGATCGCCGACAGCAGCTCGCCGCGTGAGCGAAGCCCCAGATGCTCGGCCAGGTCCGACAGGACCAGCCAGCCCTCGCCGCCCGGCGCGAGATGGCCGGCCAGTCCGTCCAGGAAGCCGTGGAGCATGGTGCCGCCGGGGTCGTAGACGCCCTGTTCCAGCGCGGAGGACGGCCGGGCCGGGAGCCACGGCGGGTTGCAGACGACGAGGTCGGCGCGCCCTTCGGGGAACAGTCCCGGACCCGTCACCTCGACGTGCTCGGCCAGGCCCAGCCGTCGGGCGTTCTCACGGGCGCAGACCAGGGCGCGCGGGCTGATGTCGGTGGCCGTGACGCAGCCGACTCCCCGGCGGGCGAGCACGGCGGCGAGCACTCCTGTCCCGGTGCCCAGGTCGAACGCGGTGCGGGGAGCCGGCACGGGGAGGGGCGCCGTCGCGACGAGGTCCACGTACTCGCCCCTGACCGGGGAGAACACGCCGTAGTGGGGGTGGACGCGGGCGCCGCCGAGGGCGGGTACCTCGACGCCCTTGCGGCGCCACTCGTGTGCGCCGAGCACGCCCAGCAACTCCCGGAGCGAGACGGCCACGGGGCCGCGGGGCGGACCGTAGGCCGCGGCACATGCCTCGCGGACGTCCGGGGCCCTGCGCAGGGTCAGAGTGTGGTCGTCCGTCAGCAGCACCACCAGGCGGCCCAGGACCCGGGCACGGTGGCCGCGGGCCCTGCGGTACAGGTGGAAAGAGTCGCTCGGGCTGTCGCCGGGCCGTGGCGGCTTGCGGTCGATGCGACGGCCGACGGCCTCCAGGAGACGGCGCGCGTGGGGGAAGTCGCCCTGCCAGAGCAGCGCGGTGCCCTCGCAGGCCAGACGGTGGGCGGTGTCGGCGCGCAGGCGGTCGTCGGCGACGATTACGCGTCGCGGGGCGGGGGCCGCGCTCTCGGAGTGCCAGCGGGCGTGTCGGACGGTGTCGGTGCGGGGCTCGGTCCAGGAGATGGTGGACACGGTGAACTCCTCGTGGTCGAACGTGCGGATACACGAAGAGCACTTCGACGAGGAGCACGAGAGGCGGCCGACGCGATGGCGTGGCCGCGGTGAAGGGGCAGGTGGGCTCTCTGTGAGCGCCGGGGCTACCGCTCCCGCGTCGAAGCGCGAGCGGGGACGTCGCCGAGCACCATGCCGAGTGTCATGACCTGTCCTGTCGGGGCTGTCGGGGCTGCCGGGAGGGAACGGCAGCAGGCTCGCACGTGGCCTCGCCGCCGGGCAAACCGTTTGCGGGGTGCGGCCCACCGTCACCGCGGTGGGCCGCACCCCTGGGGTCACCGGAGAGCGGCGCTCACAACTCCTTGATCCTGATGTCCCGGTACGAGACCACGTCCGTGGTGCCGTGCACCTGGAGTCCGAGGTAGCCGGAGGCGAACCGTCGCCCGTCCGTGCCCGGGTCGTCCGAGCGGGGCGGGGTGAAGTCCTGGCCGCCGATGTTGTCGAACTCGTTGATCAGCACACCGTTGCGGTAGACCGAGTAGTGCTGGTCGACCACCCGGATCTCGTAGTCGTTCCAGGTGCCCTTCTGGGTCACGCCCGCGCCGGCCAGGCCCACGCGGTCGAAGCCGTAGACCGAGCCCGTCTTGTACATGTCGCCGTCGGGCCGGTCCAGGACCTGCACCTCGTGGCCGTACTTGATGGCGACCCACTCCGGCCGTGACTCCTCCGGATGGTCGTGGATCCACGGGAAGCGCACGAACACACCCGAGTTGGCGTTGCCGGTGCCCGGCGCGTCGTCCCGCCACTGGAGCCGCAGCGAGAAGTCGCCGTACTTGCGCTCCGGGAACCACAGCATGCCGAGCCCGTCCTTGGTCGTGCCGGAGGTGATCGAGCCGTCGGCGTTCAGCCCGAACGAACCGCCGCCCACCTGCTGCCACTTGGCGAACGACGCGGCGCTGCCGTCGAGGATGGTCCGATAGCCCTCGGTCTGCCCGGGCGTGCCGATCCCGGACTGCCGGGCGGCCTTCTGGACGGCGTTGTACTCGCGCTGGTCGACGACCCCTTCCTTGAGGAGCTTGTCGAGGACCGTCTTCACGTGCTTGACGAACAGCGCGTGGGAGGTCCACTCCTTCTCGTCCTCGATCAACTCGTTGATACGGCACCGGCTGTTGGTGAGCCGGTTGGGCACACCCGAGTCGACCTCGCCGACGATCACCGTCAACCGCTCGTCGAACTCCGGGCAGTTGGGGGCCGGGACCTGGCTGGACACGACGGTGAAGGTCACCGTGCGAGCGGCGGCGGTGTTGCCCGCCTTGTCGGTGGCCCGGTAGGCGAGGGTGTGGGTGCCGGCGCGGTCGACGATCACCGGTGTGGTGTATGCGATGTACGGTCCACCGTCGATCGAGTACTCGATCCGGTCGACACCGGAACCGTGCTCGTCCGTCGCGCTCACGGTCACCTTGGCGTTGCCGACATAGGCCCCGGCCGCGTTCTTCGTGCCCTCGACGGTCACCCCCGTCGCCGGCGGTGTGGTGTCCGGGGTGGGTGTCGCGACGACCGTGAACCGCACGCTCTTCTCGGCGGCGACGTTGCCCGCCTTGTCGGTGGCCCGGTAGCGCACGGTGTGGGTGCCGAGCTGGTGCACCATCACGGGCGCGACGTACGTCTGCCAGGCCCCGTCGCCGACGGCGTACTCGATGGTGTTGACGCCGGAGCCGGTGTCCGAGGCGGACACGGTCACCGTCGCCATGTCGAGGTACGCCCCGTCCGCGTTCCGCTCGCCGGTCACCGTCGCCGAGGTGTCCGGGGGAGCGGTGTCGTCGGAGGGCGGCGCGACCACCGTGAACTGGACGCTCTTCTCGGCGGAGACATTGCCCGCCTTGTCGAGCGCCCGGTACCGGATCTTGTGACTGCCGACCTGGTCGACGACGACCGGGGTGGTGTACGGCAGCCAGTCGCCCGAATCGCCGACCGCGTACTGTATACCGTCGACCCCGGACCCGCCTTCGTTGTCCGTCGCGCTGATCGCGACACTCGCCGAGCCGACGTACTCGCCCTGTGCGTTCTGTGTCCCGGTCACCTGCGCCGCCGTCGTGGGCGGGGTGGTGTCCTCGCCGGTGCCCTCGGTCACCACGAGGATGCCCTGCATCTGTCCATGGCCCGGGATCGTGCAGTGGTAGAAGTAGCGGCCCGGGGTGAGGGTGACCTCGGCGGTGTGGCGGCCGCCCATGTCGTCGTTCGGGTTGGCGAGGATGTTGAGTTCCACATCGTTGTTGAACTCGGGGTCCGAGGTCACGAACGTCAATGTGTGCGGCATACCGGTGGTGTTGCCGGTCGCCACGCTGTTCTCGAAGACGATCGTCGCCTGACCCGCCACCGCGGTCGTCGGCGCCGACGTGTACTTGGTGATGTCGTCGCCGGCCGTCCAGGTGAGTGTCTGGGCGGCGGCCCCCTGCGCCACGGGCTGCTGGGCGGAGACGGGTGCCGACTGCAGCCCGAGCATGATCAGTACGGCGGCCAGCAGAGCCGTCCAGATTCTTCGTCGCTGTGTCACCGGACAGCCCCCCTTGCCAGCTGACCGGCGGCCGGAGTGGGACCGCCGCCCTTGTAAGTGATGTGCCACAGCGCCGACTTGGCGTCCGAGGTGAAGAATCCGCGGCCGTAGTCGAGCACGTACAGCGAGCCGTCCGGACCGAACTTCCAGTCCATGAGGTTCTTGATGCCGTCGTTGCCGATGGGCACGATCTTCTTCAACGACTCGGAGTGCACGGGCAGTCCGCCGTCCCCGTGCGTCTTCGGATCGGTGATGACGGCGTTGCGCGGCTGGTCGGCGTCGTAGAAGTCACCGACGAACCACTTGCCGTCCCAGTACGCAGGCCACTTGACCTCGCTGGCGCTCTCCGTGTCGTAGCGGTAGACCGGTCCGTTCATCGCGGCCTGTCCGCCGCCCTTCAGCCACGGCAGCAGATACGTCGACTCCTCCTGCTTGTAGGAGGGGATGCCGTTCGCGTCGCGCGGGAAGTCCGGTGCGCCGCCCTGCGGCGAGTACCAGATGTTGTTGCCGGTGACCGGCGGAAGGTTGACGAGGCCGTCGTTGTTCGGGGACTCGTTCTTCGGGTGGTCGCAGTCGTACCAGCCCAGCGGCTTCGTCGGGTCGGGGAGGTTGCGGTCGCGATAGGGCTGCTTGTTGCCCATGCAGTACGGCCAACCCCGGTTGCTCGCCTTGGTGATGACGGCGAACGTGTCGTACTTGGCCGGACCCCAGGTCGTCGAGGGCGCCGAGGCGTCCGGGCCGACCCAGCCGGCGTACAGGATGTCGGTCTTCCGGTCGACGAAGATACGGGCGGGGTTCCTGACCCCCATCACATAGATCTCGCCGCGGGTCTTGCCGCCGCCCTCGTCGGTCTCCTGCCCGGTGAAGAGGTTCCCGGCGGGCAGCGCGTACGTCCCGTCCGGCTCCGGGTGGATGCGCAGGATCTTGCCGTTGAGGTTGTGGGTGTTGCCGGCGGTGCGCCGCGCGTCGGCGAAGGAGACGCCCTTGTAGTTCGGCTCCGGGTTGTTGCCCGAGTAACCACCGCTGAAGCCACTGGAGTTGTTGTCACCGGTCGCGATGTACAGGTTGCCCTTCGAGTCCCAGGTCATCCCGCCGCCCGCATGGCAGCAACTGTGGATCTGCACCGGCCACTTCAGCAGCACCTTCTCGCTGCCCAGATCCAGCTTGTTGCTCGCCAGGTCGAGCGTGAACCGGGAGACCCGGCGCTCGGCCATGCGCGTCTCGCGGTTGATCTGCGCGTGCGGTGTGTAGTGCAGATACACCCACCCGTTGTCCTCGAACCGCGGATCGAGCTCGATGCCGAGGAGCCCCTCCTCGACCTTGACCAGCTCGTCGCCGCCGCCCTTGTTGCCGAAGACCGTCAACGCCCCCGCGAGGGTGACCTTCCTGGTCTTCGGGTCGTAGACATGGATCTCGCCCCGGCCCTTGCCGATGTCGGGGTTGTTCCAGTCGGTGACCACGGGCTGCGAGGAGTCCGCGCCGCCCCGCCCGATGTAGAGCACCCGGCCGTCGGGCGCGGTGACCAGGCCGTGCGGCTCGCCGATCTGGTCGTTCTGCCCCGCCTGGTTGGGCTGGGTGAGGCGCTCCGCCTTGTAGTTGCCGGTGATGGTCGCTTTGCAGTCGGCCTGCACCAGCCGCGAGGTCCACAACAGGGCACCGCGCAGATGCGTGCGGAAGTCGCTCTCGTCGTACGACGACACCGTGCCGCCCATGCCGGTGTAGAAGGAGCGGCCGCCGTCGTAGTCACGGCACCAGCTCACCGGGTGGTCCCAGCCGTTCTTGCTCGCTCCCGGCTGATACGTCGACTCGCGGACCCGGGCCACCGTGTGGACCTCACCCGACGGGTTCTTGGCCCAGTTGAACCACTGATCGGGCCGCTTCCACTGCACCGGCAGATCCTTGGTCGCCGGATGCCGGCGGTCCCCGACCTCGACGACGGCCCGTTGTACGGCCGTTGGGCTGGAGGCCGCCGGGCGGGCGCCGACCAGTCCTGTGAACCAGTCCGAGTACGGCTCGGCGCGCGCCGCGTCATGGACGCCGACGAAACCGCCGCCCGCCTCCATGTAGGCCTCCAGGCCGGCCTCCTGCTCCGGATCGAGGATGTCACCGCCGCCGGTCAGGAAGACGATCGCGTTGTACCGCCCGAGCTTCGTCTCGTCGGTGAACACCGACGCGTCGTCGGTGGCCACCGTCGTGAACCGCTGCTCCGTCGGCCCGGACAGGCCGATCCTCTCGATCGTCTCGATCCCCGCGTTCACGACCGGCGACTCCTCCCCGGCCGCCGCGGAACCGTAGAAGACCAGTACGCGTACATTCGCGCCGCCTGGCGGCGACTTCACGGACATCGTTGTCAGGGGCGGTTCCGGGGCCGGACGCGCGCTGGCGGCGGGACCCGACAGCAGTCCGGCGACGACGATCCCGGCGGTCACGCCCGCCACGCCGACCCGTCTTCTCGCGCTCAGTCCTCGTAAGTGCATGGGCACCTCCTCGGTCACAGCAACAGCGCGATGGAAGCTAGACCTCTTTGCGCAACTCGCCAATACCTATGACCGAGTTGGGGTCAACTTTGTCCTGAGCGTGGAAAAACAGCGGAACGGCCGGTACCGTCTCACAGGTTCATCACAGGTGCGTCTCCGCAAGTTCCGTATCAGGGTGGGGAGTTCCACGTGGACAGACGCGGGTTCAATCGACGAGTACTGCTGGGCGGCGCGGCCGTCGTGGGCAGCGGGGCCGTCGCGACATCGTTGTCGCTGGCGCCGGACGCCGCGAGCGCCGACGGGCCGGCCAGGACCGCACCGGCCGGGGGCGAGGTGAGACGCATCAAGCTGTACGCCGAGAAGCTCGCCGACGGGCAGCTGGGCTACGGCTTCGAGAAGGGCAAGGCGACGGTCCCCGGCCCGCTCATCGAACTCAACGAGGGCGACACGCTGCACATCGAGTTCGAGAACACCATGGACATCGCGGCGAGCCTCCACGTCCACGGCCTCGACTACGAAATCACCAGCGACGGCACCAAGTTGAACAAAAGCGACGTCGAGCCCGGCGGCACCCGTACCTACACCTGGCGCACCCACGCCCCCGGTCGCCGCAAGGACGGCACCTGGCGGGCGGGCAGCGCGGGCTACTGGCACTACCACGACCACGTGGTGGGGACCGAGCACGGGACGGTCGGTATCCGCAAGGGCCTCTACGGTCCGGTGATCGTGCGGCGCAAGGGCGACGTCCTCCCGGACAAGACGTACACGATCGTCTTCAACGACATGCTCATCAACAACAAGCCGGCGCACTCCGGGCCGAACTTCGAGGCCACGGTGGGCGATCGCGTCGAGTTCGTGATGATCACGCACGGCGAGTACTACCACACGTTCCACATGCACGGTCACCGCTGGGCCGACAACCGTACGGGCATGCTCACCGGCCCCGACGACCCGAGCCAGGTCATCGACAACAAGATCGTGGGCCCCGCGGACTCCTTCGGCTTCCAGGTGATCGCGGGGGAGGGCGTCGGGGCGGGCGCGTGGATGTACCACTGCCATGTCCAGAGCCACTCCGACATGGGGATGGTCGGGCTGTTCCTGGTGAAGAAGACGGACGGCACGATCCCGGGGCACGAGCCGCACGAGCACGATCACTGACGCGAGAGGTCGAACAGGGTCCATTCCGCGCCGGGGTGCTCCTGGAGGTAGAGGCGGGGGCCGCGGCAGACGACCCGGCGGCCCCCGAGGCGGGTACCGTTCGGGCGGGTCAGCCGGGCCGTCTCCAGGGCCTCGACCGTGGTCGCGGTGAGCCGGCCGGTGACGAGCCGGTCGTGTGTGTCGCCGGGGCCGCCGAAGAAGGCGACACGTCCGCCGTGGACGACGACGCCGTGGGCGTATCCGACCGGCGTGGTGCGGACGCGGGTCGGTCGGCCGTCCCGGACTTCCAGGAGAGGGAAGTCCGTGTACGGGTAGGCCCAGGTGGCGCGATGGTCGACGTTGAGGGCATAGCAGTCGAGGACGGGCTGGTCGCCGGGGGCCGCTACGTACTCCCACACCGGCCTTCCCGCGCTGCTCCACCGACGTATGCCGGGCTCGCTGAGCCGGTCGCCCAGGACGCCTTGGTCGAAGTGGCCGACCCATACGTGCCCCGACTCGTCGGTCAGGAGGTGCTCGATGCCGTCGCCCACCCGGAAGCTGCCCGAAGGGCGACCCAGGGCGTCGAATACCTGTACTTGGTCGTCCCCGGCCCGACTGCGCACGTCGGCCAGCAGGAATCCGCCGTCCGGCAGGGCGTCGATCATCGGGTGACGTGGCAGTACCGCGCTCAGAGGCGTCTCGTCCGCGTGGCCGTCCTCGACGGTGACCACCAGTGCGTCGTACGGACCGTGCGGGCTCCGAGTGCCGCAGAGCAGCCAATGCGCACGCCCGAAGGCGTCGACGGTGCTGTGCAGTACGTCCCGGTCGCGGTACTCGCGGGGCAGACGCGCGTACGGGGTCAGGTGGCGGTCAGCGGGCATGGGCCCTTCTCGTGGTCATACGGCGATGATCTGGCCGTCCCGAGCTCGTGAGCAAGCGGATTGCGGTCCCCGGAGAGCGCTCTCACGACGCCTCCGGCCAGGGCTATCCTGATCCGCAACCGCGAGGAGGGCCCCGAAGTGACCGAGACAGCGCCGCGTCCCACGCTGGAGGCCGTGGCCGAGCGGGCCGGGGTCTCGCGGGCCACCGTGTCCCGGGTGGTGAACGGTGGGGACGGGGTGCGGGAGCCGCTCGTCGAGCGGGTCCGGCGGGCGGTGGAGGAGCTGGGATACGTGCCCAACCAGGCCGCCCGCAGCCTGGTGACGCGCCGGCACGACGCGATCGCCGTCGTCGTCGCCGAACCGGAGACCCGGGTCTTCGCCGACCCCTTCTTCGCGCTGCAACTCAGGGGAATCAGCAAGGAGTTGACGGCCCACGACAACCAGCTGGTCCTGCTGCTGACCGAGGGGCGCGACGACCACGCCCGGGTCGGCCGCTACCTCGCCGGCGGCCATGTCGACGGGGCGCTCGTCTTCTCCCTGCACCTCGACGATCCGCTGCCCGGACTGATCCAGCGGGCCGGTGTCCCGACGGTGTTCGGCGGGCGGCCCGGGTGGAGCGACGGCAGCCGTGACGTGGTGTTCGTCGACAGCGACAACCGGGGTGGGGCGCGGGACGCCGTACGCCATCTCGTGAACCTCGGCCGCACGCGCGTCGCGCACATCACCGGTGCCCTGGACCAGACGTCGGCGGTGGACCGGCTGGAGGGGTTCCGGGACATCATGGGGGACGCCGGTCCGCAGCTGGTGGTCGAGGGGGACTTCACTCCCGGGGGCGGGGAACGGGCGATGCGGGAGCTGCTCGAGCGCTGCCCGGACGTCGATGCCGTGTTCGCCGCGAACGACCTCATGGCGTCCGGGGCGCTGCGGGTACTGCGCGAACGGGGACGGCGCGTGCCTGACGACGTGGCCGTGATCGGGTTCGACGACATGCTGCCGGTGACGGAACAGACCGATCCGCCGCTCACGACGATCCGTCAGGACATCGAGGAGATGGGGCGGTTGATGGCCCGGCTGTTGCTGGGGACGGCCGGCGCCGCGTCCAGCGTCGTGCTGCGGACGACGCTGGTGCGGCGGGCCTCCGCCTAGGCGTACGCGCGCAGCTTGTCCAGCGTCAGCTTCAGGAGCGCCGCCCGGAAGCCGGGCTCCGCGTCGTCGCCGTCCTCGTGCTCGTTCGGCCGGTCGGTCCAGCCGCCCTGGCGCAGTCGCTCCAGCAGATGAGTCCATTGCGCGGTCACATCCTTCGAGGGCTGCTTTCCGAGATCCAGGAAGAAGCCGACGGAGCTGATGAACCGGGCCTCGACATCGGGCCGTTGGAGCTCGGCCGTCAGCCGGTCGTACGCTCCCGGCTCGTCGCGGTGGAGTGCTCCGTCCACGCTCGCCACGCGCAGACCCGGGTCGGCCGATCCGGCCTGGCCCGCGAGTGCCGCGGAGGCGGCACGGGAGTCGGCCTCCTCGGTACAGCGAATCGTGGCGAGGGCGTACGCCGCCGAGCGCACGACCTCGATATCGGGGTCGTGCTCCATCGCCTCGATCAGTGCGGCGACGGCCCGTGACTCCTCGGGCAGTCCGGGCGCGATGGTGTCCAGCCCGCCGGCGGCGTGCGCCCGTACCAGCGGGTCGGGGTGACCGAGTGCCGCGAGGAACAGCTCGACCGGCGGGTCGTCCATGCGTCGGTCGGCGTGGAGCGCGGGATAGCAGCTCAGGACCTCGCTGAAGGTGAACGGGTCCTGGTCCGGCACGCAGAGACGGTCGAGCGTCTCGCGGACGGCGTCGTGCAGGCACACGTCGTTGATGTGGAGCGTGATGGCGAGGGTCTCCACGCCCAGCGCGACGCGGTCCGGTGCGGCGCTCCCGCACAGGTCGAGTGCCTCCCTGATGCGCAGGGCGTCCAACTGCCGGTCCGCCCAGGTCTCGTCGTCCTGCCGTTCACAGAGGGCAACCAGCAGCCCGTAGCGGTCGTCGCTCCCCGCCGGGTGCGCGAGGGCCCGCTCCAGCGTCTCCCGGGCAGCGCGCCGCGCACGGTCGATGTCGTCCGCGGGGAGAGGAGCGTAGCGGCGTACGGCGTCATGAAGCAGTTCGACGGTCACGCCGAACGTGACCACGTAGTCGAGGGACTCCGGGTCCGTCCCGGACAGTTCACGGAACTTCCCGCCCTGCTCACCCACGCGCCGCAGCCGAGCACCCACTTCGGCGGCCAACTCGTCGTCGACGGTGTCCAGCGCGGCACCCGCCCCGAACTCCGACAGGAAGGCGGTCCAGGCACGCACCAGGTCGGCCGGCGCATCGCCATGCGCGGCGAACATCCGCTCCACGCGTTCCCGTACGGCCCGATCCCGGCACACGGCATCGCAGAACGGCCCGGCGATGCCGTCGAACCAGGCCGGAGACGGCTCCCGGGCCATCGCCTGAGCCAGCTCCCGTATCGCCCAGGCCGTGTCCCGCTCCTGGGCGATCTCGCCGGCTGAGGTCGCCCGTACCTCCGGCTCGGGCGACCTCAGCCGTACGGACAGCTCGCGCTGCCGCTCCTGGTCTTTCCGAGCCCGGCGCTCGGTGAACGTCCTGAACATCCCGACAGGCTACGGGCGCGCACCGACCGGCCTCCTCGCGGCCTCGTCAGCCCTGCCCAGGGTCGCTCTTGATCACCGCGAACCGCGCCCCGTACGGATCGGCCAGCTTGGCCACGCGGCCGACACCCGCCACGTCGGTGGCCGGCATACGGACCGTGCCGCCGAGCTCCTGCGTCGTGGACACCACCGCGTCCGGGTCCGTGACCTCGAAGTACGGCAGCCAGTACGCATCCGTCTCCCCGGGGGCCTCGGCCAGGGGCACGATGCCGCCGAACATGGCGTCCTCGGACGCGCCGGCGGGGTTGACGGTGGTGTACGTGCCGCCGGGGAAGTCGACGCCGTAGGTCTCCAGACCGAGGGCGGCGTTGTAGAAGAACGCGGCCGCGGGCTGGTCAGGGGTGTACAGCTCCAGCCAGCACAGCGAACCGGGTTCCTGCACGACGTCGAGGCCCTTGTTCCGGGCGGGCTGCCAGATACCGAAGGAGACGCCCGCCTTGTCGGCGAGGATCGCCATGCGGCCCTGGTCCATGACGTCCATCGGCTGCATCAGCACCGCGCCGTGCGCCTGCTCGGCGGCCTTCGCCGTGGCGTCCGCGTCCGGTGTCTGGAAGTACACCGTCCAGGAGGGCGGGCCCTGCTCCGGCGGGTTCTGCATGCCGGCCGCGGCCGTCCTCCCGTCGAGCTGGAAGAAGCCGTATCCGCCGGCCTCGGGCGGCCCCGGCTGGAACCGCCAGCCGAACAGCGCGCCGTAGAAGGAAGCGGCGCCGTCGATGTCGGGGGTGCCGAGATCGAGCCAGTTCGGGGCGCCGGTGACATAACGGGTGGTGAGCATCGTTGCCCTCCTTTGAAGGGTCCCGTCCACTGCACTGCCGAGTCTTGCACCGCCCACTGACAATCGCCCCGGGCAGTGACCATCCGTGTCCGGCCGGCCTCTCCCAGTTTTCCCGCGATTCCGCGCGCCGCCGTGCGCCACGCCGCGCGGCGGAGGACCATCGAGGCGGCCGGGGGCCTGCGCACGCGGCGTTGATCCCGCGTTGATCGAACGTTTTTCGCCGCCCGGCACGATCCTCACCATGCTCATCGAAACGATCACCCCGCCCGGCCTGGACTGGCAGGACGAGGCGTTGTGCGCGCAGACCGGTGGAGACTTCTTCTTCCCCGAGCCGGGCAGCTCCGTACGGGAGGCGAAGCGGATCTGCGGCCTGTGCCCGATCCGCTCCGCCTGTCTGGAGTACGCCCTCGACAACGACGAACGCTTCGGTGTCTGGGGCGGCCTGTCGGAGAAGGAACGCCTGGAGATCAGGCGTACATCTCACTGATCAGGCGTACGTCACACTGAACCGCCACGTCCCCGCCGGCACCCGCACGTCCTGGCCGGTCACGGCGAGCTCCTGCCCGTTCGCCTCGGCCGAGAGCACCTCGCCGAACTGGCAGGGATAGACGAACCGCACCCCGTCCGGCGCCTGAGTGATGTTCACGGTCACCGTCCGCGCGGCCGGATCGTGGGCGAGCCGGTAGCCGAACAGCGAGCCGAAGAGCGTGGGCGCCGCGTCCACGGTGACCCTCCCCCAGCCTTCGGCCGGGGGGACCCCCATCTCGCTTCGCTCGCCGCCCGGCACCCAGTGCGGCCGCACGCCGGGAGCGATGTACAGGTGCGGGTCGTGGTCCTCGTCGGCCTCGAAGAAGAGGATGTCGCGGATCAGCAGCAGATACTCGGCGGCCGCCCAGCCGTGCGGGATGTCGCCCATGTACCAGCGGCTGAACGGGGCTTCGGCGAAGTCGGAGGCCACCGGGTACGCGTGCTGCTCGTTCCAGGCGCCCAGCGCCGCCGCGCGCCCGGCCACGCTCGGGAAGCCCGCGTCCATCGTCCAGCCGAGCAGCTCGTCCATCCGCCCCGGATCACCGGCGAGCAGGCAGGCGTGCGCCAACTGCATGGTCAGATAGGGCCCGTACGCGTTCCAGGCGGCGTCGTGCCGGAAGCCGCCGGTGACGAAGTGCGCGTACATGGTGTCGAGCGTGAAGCGCGCCGCCCCGGTCGATGTCGTCGCCCAGCTTGCTGCCCATGTGCAGACGCAGCGGGTGGAAGTAGGCGGCCGTGCCGATCATCGTCGAGTCGCGCCGTCCGACGTCTCCGGGGCCGGTCGGGATGTACGTCTCCCAGGCGCCGCGTCGCTGCTGCTCGCCCAGTACCCAGCGGATCGACTCGGCGGTGGCGCGCTTCAAGTCGTCGAAGGCGCCCCACAGTTCACCGGCTTCCGGCGCGCCGATGCGCTCGGCGAGCCGTGCGGCCTCGTAGAGCCCGGCCAGGCCCCAGAAGTCGTCCCAGTAGTGCGGCTTGTCGCGCTCGCCGAGATGCTCGGCGCTCCAGCCGCTGTGCAACAGGCCGTACCGGTCGCGGTTGTCCCGCAGCCAGCGGGCCGCGTCGCGCACATACGGGACGTACAACTTGGTCCCGAACGCCGCCTGTCGGCCGCTCGTGCGGTCGAACCGGCCGATGGCCCACAGGGCTTGGCCGTTGCTGTCCCGTCGGACTGCCCACGGTCACCCGGGTGACGACCAGGTCCCGCTGGCTCGCGCCGACGGTGCCGGCGAAGGTGCGCTGCACGAACTCGACGTCGTCCGCGGTGCGGAACGTCGTCAGCACGACCGGCAGATGCGGTGCCTCCAGCCGCTGCTCCACCCGTCCGCCGTCCGGGAGTTGGGGCAGCCGCACGGCGCCCGTGGCCGGATCGTGCAGGAAGAACGAGAGACTGTACTTGTCGTAGACGGGCTCGATCTCGCCCGCCTGGCCGATCAGGGACTCCTGACGGTGGTCCTTGACGCCGACCATGTGCCAGTACCGGTACAGGGCGTTGGAGGCGAAGGCCGCCTCCTTGGACTCGTAGGTGCCGGAGTCGAAGTCGTCGCTCCAGCGTCGGAAGGCCTGCTGCGCCCACCAGGGCACGGGGTACGGGACCTGTTCCCGACCCGCCCAGGCGCGCCACATGACCTCGTAGAACATCCACTCATGGGTCTGGGCCATGGTGTGTCACCCCCTTCGGGCACCGTTGCACCGACGGGGCCTCCCGTAAATCGGTGCGACCGGCCGTTCGGGGTGCGGTTAGGATCCGGGGGCGCGGTCCGGGCGTAGCGCAGAGGCAGACGCGCCGCCCTCTCAAGGCGGTTACGCCGGTTCGAATCCGGTCGTCCGGATGCGTGCGCGGGGTCCCGTAGAGCAGAGGCAGACTCGCCGCCTTGTCAGGGCGGATACGCCGGTTCGAATCCGGTCGGGACCGCGGTACGGCGGTGACGGTCGGGGACGGGACAGGGGCGAGGCGATCATGGAGGCGGGACTGTCCGTTTCGGGGCACGAGGCGGTCACCGAGGCGGAACTGGCCGCCTTCCACCAGGTCGTGGGCAAGCTGCGGGCCCTGCCCGTCGACGACCCGGTGCGGTTGCGCGCCGAGCAGGTCGCCGCCTCCTTCGCCCGCGACGGACGGCTGCGGCGGCGCAAGACACGGGGCGCCGAAGCCTCCGCCGCCGACGCGCGGGCCATGGCCGCGACCGCGACCGGCGCGCTGAGCCGCCGCGAGGACGCCCCCCTGGCCGGGTCCGGCGATCCAGGTGTCTTCCGCAAGCCGCGCACCTGCTATGTCTGCAAGTCGCCCTATCAACACGTCGATGCCTTCTACCACCGCCTCTGCCCCGCCTGCGCCGCCGACAACTCGGCCCGGCGGGCGCTGAGCACCGACCTCGACGGGCGCCGCGTGCTGCTCACCGGCGGCCGGGTGAAGATCGGCTTCCAGCTGGCGCTGATGATGCTGCGCGACGGCGCGGAGGTCCTGGTCACCTCGCGCTTCCCGCACGACACTGTGCGCCGCTTCCGCGCCGAGCCGGGCAGCGGGAAGTGGCTCGACCGGCTGAGCGTGCTCGCCGTCGACCTGCGCGACCCGCGCCAAGTGCTCGGCCTGTGCGAGGAGTTGCGGCAGGAGGGCGAGCCGCTCGACATCCTCGTCAACAACGCCGCGCAGACCGTACGGCGGCCGCCCGAGTCGTACGCGCTGCTCGCCTCCGGGGAGTACGACGCGCTGCCCGAGGGAGCGCGCAAGGCGCCCGGCTTCACGCCGATGCGGATGCTGGAGAGCGGCGCCGCGTCCCTGCCGGCGGCCCTGCGCGAGGCCGACGAGGCCGGACTGCTGCCCGATCCGTCCCCGGAGAACTCCTGGTCGGCGCGGCTCGGCGCCCTCGACCCGGCCGAGGTGCTGGAGACCCAGCTCGTCAACGCCCTCGCCCCGGCCCTGCTGTGCGACCGGCTGCTGCCCCTGCTGCTCGCCGCGCCGCGGCCGCGCCGCTACGTGGTCAACGTGACCGCGGTGGAGGGCCGTTTCGCCGTCCGCAACAAGATGGCCGGTCATCCCCACACCAACATGGCCAAGGCCGCCCTCAACATGCTCACCCGCACCAGCGCCGCCGAACTCGCCGAGCAGGGCGTCCACATGTGCGCCGTCGACACCGGCTGGATCACCGACGAGAACCCGGCGCCGAAGAAGGCACGCATGGCGGAGGCCGGGTTCCGGACACCGCTGGACGTGGTGGACGGGGCGGCCCGGGTGTACGACCCGATCGTGCGGGGTGAGGCCGGGGATCCGGTCTCGGGGGTGTTCCTCAAGGACTATCGGGAGGCGCAGTGGTGACATCGGACGAGGGGAAACGGCCGGCGGCGGACGGGTTCGCCGGTGTGCCGTCCGTCGTACCGCGTCCGCTCGCCGAACTCGCTCCGCTGCTGGACTGGTTGCGCGCAGGGCGCCCGGCCGGGGAACGGCTGGACTTCCCGGCGGGTACGGCGCTGCCCGACGGCCGCCTCGACCTGTGCAAGCAGGAGCTGGGCGCGGAGGGCGCGGCCCTGGTCGCCGAGGCGCTGGCCCAGGGGCCCTCTCCGGTACGGCATCTGCTGCTCGGCACCGACGGGCTGGGTGACGCCGGGGCGGCCGTCGTGGCCGGGGCGAGCGAGGACGTCGAGACGCTCTACCTCGGCTGCAACGGGATCACCGCGGGCGGCGCCTGCCGGATCGCCGACCAGTTGCGGGCCTCTCCGCAGGTCGTGACCGGGGTGTGGCTCAAACGCAATCCGCTGGGCGCCGGGGGAGGGCGGGCGGCGGCCCAACTCATCGAGTCCGCACGGTCGTTGCGCACCATCGACCTCGTGCAGACCGGACTCGACGCGGCCGGTGCCGTCGTCCTCGCCGACGCGCTGCTGGCGGCCGCCGGCAACGGGCGCCGTATCGAGCGGCTCTTCGTCGGCGGCAACCCGCTGGGGGAGGCGGGAGCGGAAGCGCTCGGCGCGGTCGTGGCGGCGGGCGCGATCGACGAACTGTATGTGTCCGCCGCCCGGTTGGGGGACGCGGGAGCGTTCCGTCTGGCCGACGCCCTGGAGCGGGCGCCGCACGGACGGCTCACCCGTCTCGCCGTCGCCAGCAACGGCATCGGACCGCGGGCCGCCGCCCGGCTGGTGACGGCGGCCACCACGGCCGGGGGCAGCCTGCTGGACCTCGGCCGGGTGCGCGCGGCGGCGGTCCTGGGCGCCGCCGACAACCACATCGACCTGACGGCCGCCGAGACGATGGCCGAGACCCTGGCCGCCGCCGAGCACCGGCTGACCCACCTGGTCCTGACCCACACCGGCATGCGCAGCCGCGAGGCCCACCGCCTCCTCGACACCGCGCCCCGCGCCGTCACGGCCACGCGCTTCGTCCTGGGCCACGGCATCGCCGCCAGCGTCAAACGCCGCCTGGAGGCGCTCAGCGCCCACCTTCCGCGGCCGGCGGTCCCCTCCGACGTGGCCGCCGTACGGAGCGTGCACAGGACAGCCCCGCCCGACGCCTGAGACTCACCGCTTCCGCATCCCCACGAACACCTCCGTCCAGAACCGCTGCTGCCGCTCCGACGCCCCCACGAGATAGGTCGCCCGCAGCTTCGCCGGCAGCAGCGCGACCAGACGTGCCACCACCGCGCGGTGCTTCTTCAGCTGGGACAGCTCCGCGTTGGCGAGGATCTGGTGAACGACGTCGCTGTCGTCGCCGCCCTCGTCGGAGTGCGCGGCGGCGCGACGCAGCCGGGCCTCCCACGCGTCGGCGTCACGGGCGAGCTCGCGCAGGCCCGTGACCTGGCGGCCCCTCAAGCGGTCCATGAGGGCCGTGAGCGGAACCGGCGCGTACTCGCCGTCGCCCAGATACACCGTGCCCATCTCCAGCGGCAGCCCGCGCCGGTGCAGCTTGATGAGCCGCTCCAGCGTGCGCTTGGTGATCCAGGCCCGGCCGTCGTCGTCGATGTCGTGCTTCCACCACTCCAGGACCGTCTCCGCGTCGGAGCCGTAGTGGGCGAGCAGCCACTCGTTGGCCGGGATGTCCTGCGGTTCGACGGTCAGCGAGGCGGTGAAGCGCGTCGCCTGGGCGATGTTGTTCCGGGACACCAGCAGCTTGCGGCCGAGGTGGTACGGCGGGTTCTGGACGGCTATCTGGGCGCGCAGGTTCTCGATCCGCCGCCCGGCCAGCGACCACTCCTGGGTGATCTCCATGAGCTTGGCGAACGCGGCCTTGTCCTTGGGCCGGTTGTACTCGTCCCACACGATCACCTTCGGCTCCGGACCCGTGAAGTGCGCGGCGAGCAGGTTGTCCAGCGTGCCGTCCGCCGACGGGATCGGCGCGCACAGGTCCTCGACGTTGGTCACCGGCAGCGAGAAGTACAGCGCGTCCCGGCCGAGCCCCTCGCGCACCGTCTCCCGCACCAGCTCCGTCTTGCCGCACCCGGGAGGACCCTGGAGCAGCACCGTCCATCGGTTGCGCAGCGCGGCGCGCACCACCTGTCGTACCGGGTCGGGAATCGTCGAGGGGTTGGCCACGCCCACCGCCTCGGCGATCCGGTCCAGGATCTCGTGCGTACGGTTCTGGCCGGGCTTGCCGTCCGGGCCGGGCTCCGCCAGCCGCAGCCGCTCGCCGTCGACCAGGGGCAGGCCCCAGCGCAGCGGGAAGCCTTCCCTCGCGTTGGCCAGGACATGGTCGAGGGTGCGCGGGGAGAGCCGCTCGCGCAGGGCGGGGGAGAGGGACGCCCACAGCGAGAACACCGGACGCAGGTCCCACGGGCGGTACTTGGCCGCCAGATGCTTGCGCCAGGACGTGTCGTTGGCCGTGATCCGCATCGTGACCATGCGGTCCAGGAGAGCGAGGTCCCCGCGCCGGGACGAGGTCTCCGCGAGCGACTCGTTGTCCGTCAGGAACACCCCGACGCAGCCCAGGGCCCGCAGATCGTGCTCGCCCAGTGTCCAGTTGCACGCGATCTGCATCAGCTGCGACTGGATGGTGTCGCCCGCCTGCAACGAGTCGTCGATGAGCAGCACGAACGGTGTGCCGGGCTTCAGCTGGCTCATCACCAGCTGGCGCAGCACCAGTTCACCGGTGTGCGGATCGCGCACCGGCGCGTTGACGAGCAGGTCGTCCGGCGTCAGGTTCGCCGCCGGCACGTACACGAGGGCGGTGTCCGGGTGGGCGCGGGCGAGGTGCGAGAAGAACGTCGCCGTCTTCCCGATGCCGTGCTCGCCGAAGATCTGGCCCGTCTGGCCCATGTCGATCATCGCGTCGATGAAGGACTCGAGCCGCGAGACAGTGGTCGATTGCCTTGTTTCCGTGGTCATTTACCGCGATCCCGTGATGACGCGATGGCAGTCCATCGCGGGTGTGTGACTCTCGGGCCATTCGTCGCCGCCCTCCGTGATCAGCCAGATCCACTTGTCCGGCTCGGCGGGCGTGATCGCCGGCGCGTATCCGTCGGTGAGCACCACGACAGCGTCGGGGGTCTCCTCGAAACGCCGCCCGTTCACCTCCGTACGGCCCTCCACGTAGTCCGCGACGGCCTGGAAGCTGGTGCCGCCACCGCCGTAGACGCGCTCGCCCGGCACGAAGGGCATCACCACGGCGTCGAAGGACAGCCAGTGCGCCTGAACGCCGTCGATCCTGCCCACGAGTTCGGTGAGCCAGGTGATCACATGGTGCGGCATCGAGCCCGAGGTGTCGTACGCGACGACCAGTACCTTGTCCCGCACCGGGCCGCGCCGCGCCAGCATCGGATCCTGGCCGAGGGCCGCGAGCAGGGCGCCCCGCTTCTTCGGGTACACCAGCCGCTCACCATCACGCAGTTTGGAGCCGAGGACGTCGACCAGCCAGCGCTGCCACCAGTCGACCGTACGCGTGCGCGTGGTCTCGCCGCGCAGCATGCCCGCGCCCAGGTTTCCCCAGATCCGGGCCGCCCGGGCGTTGCCGTCCTGGGTGCGGTCCATGAGGTCGAGCAGTTCCCGCTCCGCGCCCGCGTGCCCGCGCCGGGCCGCCAGCAGGGAGTTGAGCAGCGCGGAGGAGGTCACCGCGTCGACGGTCTCCTGGTCGGCCGGGACCGGGGCGCCCTCCGCCAGACGCACGCACAGCCGGCGCTCCGGGACCGGCGGGCGGTGCATCCGCTTCAGCTCGCCGTAGACCCGCAGGTCCGTCTCGGTGAACGTCTCGTACGACACCGGCTCCAGTCCGTGGGCCGTGAGGTCCGCGCGGTAGCGGTCGTACACCTCGCGCGGGTCGATGCCCGTCGGCCGGCCGTCCAGCAGCGGCAGTTCGCGCCTGTCGAGCCGGATCAGTGCCACATGGTTGATGGACACCTCGGCGGCCAGCTCGAAGACCGGGTCGTCGTGCAGCTCGGGATCGGCGAGCAGATGGCGGTGCACGAGGTGGCGGGCCTCGTGGAACAGGACGAACTTCACGCCGTCCAGGCCGAGTCCGACGAAGAAGTCCGGGTTGAACAGCAGCAGACAGGTGCCGTCGCCGGACGCCACCACGGCCGCCGTGTCGATCGCGGTCGTCGGGATCTGGTGGTGGCACTTGGCGTACAGCCACGACGCCACCGCGGACTGCGTGAGCCCGAAGTCCAGCAGCGCGGCCTCCTTGAGCCGCCGCGCCTCCTCCACCACCCCCGCCTCCGCCGGGCGGTACGACTCCAGTGCCCTGCGGTCGGCGAGGTCGACCACCGGGGGACGCCGCCCCCGCTCTCCGTACGCCATCCCGTGCCCCCCCGTACTGGCCTGCCCCCGTGCCTCATTGGTACCAGGGCGCACTGACATCGGGCCAAGGCATTACGATCTGGCGTCAAGGGCGGGGTCGTAGCGCAGAGGCAGGCGCACCGGTCTCCAAAACCAGAACACGCTGGTTCGAATCCAGCCGCCCCGCCCCCCTGGGCCCTGTCGCCTAGGCGATGGCGCCGGCGGTCACCACGAGTTCGGGCACGTTCCCGTGGAAGCTCTCCACCAGCTGGGCCAGCACCGCCCACGCCTCCTCACGGTCGCCCAAGTGCTCCCGGACGAGCGGGCGGAGCGCGTCCTCCGCCTCCCGGACGCGGTTCGGGAACAGCACGTGCCCCATCGCGAGCACCTCGAGGACGCGGATGGCCGGCCCCTCGGACATCACGTACTCGGCGGGACCGTCGTAGACGCCCACCTGGCGGACCCGGTGGGTGAACTTGGCGTGCGAGCCGAATCCCGCCCGCACGGAAGGAGGGCAGTCCGGCCGTACGGACAGCGCCCAGCGCGCGTAACCGGGCAGTGGGCGCTCGCCGTCGGCCTCGCCGACGGTCTGCCAGTCGGCGCGCGTCAGCACCATGGAGGCGGCGGCGCGGCCCGCGGCCATGGAATCCACCTCGCGCAGAGAGCCGACGAGGCCATGGCGGACGTAGCTCTCGGGGATCTCGTTCTCCGCCCCCGGGAGCGTGCGGTCGACGGGAATGGTGCCGGTGCGGCCGGGACCGAACGGCACACCGCGCGCGATGGCCCTGCGCAGCCCGGAGTCGGTGCTGATGTACCTCCACACGACAGCGTTGAGCTCCGGATCGTCGTTCTCGAGAATCCACAGCGCCACTGAGGCCGGCAGCTGCGTCGCCCACGTCCATGCCCGTCGCAACCGCTCCGCGGTGGCCTTGGACCGCTCGGGAGAGGGCAGCCCGGTCCGTGCCCGTACCCGCTCGGCGGTCTCCCCGTCGACCAGGCCGAGCAGAGAGCCGACCGCCTGTTCCACCGTGCTGTTCTGCCGCATGGCCGCATGATGCCGCAGACGGAAGCCGGCCCGCGCGGAAAATTTCTCCGCGCGGGCCGGCTCGTGTGCTCCGGGGTGACGTCAGCCGGCGGCGCGCGCCGCCATCCGCGCCCTGCGCGCGGCCAGCTTCTCGTCGAACTTGGAGGCCTCCGAGTCGAGAGCGCCCATGTACAGGCCGATCTCGTCCTGTGCCTTCTGTCCCTCGGGGCCGAGACCGTCGATGTCCATGACCTTCAGGAACCGCAGGACCGGCTGGATGACGTCGTCGTGGTGGATGCGCAGGTTGTACACCTCGCCGATCGCCATCTGCGCCGCGAACCGCTCGAAGCCGGGCATGCCGTGGCCGGGCATGCGGAAGTTGACGAGGACGTCGCGCACGGCCTGCATGGTCAGGTCGGGGGCCAGCTCGAACGCGGCCTTCAGGAGGTTGCGGTAGAAGACCATGTGGAGGTTCTCGTCGGTCGCGATGCGCGCCAGCATGCGGTCGCAGACCGGGTCGCCCGACTGGTGGCCGGTGTTGCGGTGCGAGACGCGGGTCGCCAGCTCCTGGAAGGCGACGTAGGCGACCGAGTGCAGCATCGAGTGCCGGTTGTCCGACTCGAAGCCCTCGCTCATGTGGGACATGCGGAACGCTTCCAGCTTGTCCGGGTCCACCGCGCGCGAGGCGAGGAGGTAGTCGCGCATCACGATGCCGTGGCGGCCCTCCTCGGCGGTCCAGCGGTGCACCCAGGTGCCCCAGGCGCCGTCGCGGCCGAAGAGCGAGGCGATCTCGTGGTGGTAGCTGGGGAGGTTGTCCTCGGTCAGGAGGTTCACCACGAGCGCGATGCGGCCGATCTCGGTGACCTTCGACTGCTCCTTGTCCCAGGCCTCGCCGTCCTCGAAGAAGCCGGGGAAGTTACGGCCGTCGCTCCATGGCACGTACTCGTGCGGCATCCAGTCCTTGGTGACCTTGAGATGCCGGTTGAGTTCCTGCTCGACCACTTCCTCCAGGGCGTACAGCAGCTTGGCGTCGGTCCAGACGGAAGGGCTGCCGAGGTGAGGGGTGGCGATCGTCACGGGGACTCCAGGGGGACGTGTGACAAAGCTGAACAAACCGGCGAGCGGTTGCCGGCTCCTACGGAACTTACGAAAGCGTAGGCTACGAATACGTAGGTTACGAGACCGTAGGTTAAGCGCGCTGTAAAGATCCCTGATCAGCGCATGTTCCAGGGTGTACGCCAAGGCCCCAGGACCGCAGGTCCCGGGGCTGATCAGTGATCCGCTCACTCGATCAGGCGTACAGCTCCCGCATCCGGACCGAGAGGCATGTCACACATCCCTCCAGCTTCTCGAACTCGCTGATGTCGACGACGACCGGCTCGTGGCCGAGGTCGGCGAGCAGTTCCGTCGTCTTCGGCGCGCTCGCCGAGATGAGCAGCTTATGGCCACCGAGCAGCACGACGTGGCCGCCGGCCTCCTCGGGCACCGACAGGAAGCGCGGGAAGAGCGAGGGCCGGTCCACCTTCGGGATGTGTCCGATCACCGTTCCGTCAGGGAGCGCGGTGACCGCCGACTTCAGATGCAGCACCTTGCTCACCGGCACCGCGACGACCCGCGCCCCGAGCGGTTCGAAGGCGGCCCGCAGCTGCTGCACGCCGGCCGCGTTGGTCCGGCCGCCGCGCCCGACGTAGATCGTGTCGCCGACCTTCAGGACGTCGCCGCCGTCGAGCGTGCCGGGCTCCCACACCCAGTTCACCGAGCAGCCGAGCGAGGCCACCGCCTCCTCGACGCCCGCGGTCTCCCGGCGCCGGGACTCGGCGCCGGGCCGGGTGATGAGCGCGACGTTCTTGTACATGACGACCGTGTCCTCGACGAACACGGAGTCCGGGCAGTCGTCGGCCGGATCCACCTCGACCGTGTCCCAGCCGTGCGCGCGCAGGGTCTCGACGTAGGCCTCCCACTGCTCGACCGCGAGATCGAGGTCGATCTTCTCGCGCTCGATGTGCGTCACCAGTCCTTCGGCGAGGCGCGGGCTGGGGCGGCGGACGAGGGCCTTCTTGCTGGGCACGAGGAACTCCGTAACGGCGGCATGGACGGCACCCCGGAAAAGCGGCACCGGTCAGCCATCATGCAGGGCGGGCCCGCGCGCACAAAACCCCCGGTTCCAGGCTGTGGCCCTCCTGAGATACGCGGCGGTAACCGAGCCCGGCGCCGCGAGCAGCTCATGCGGCGTGTGCGCGGGCGCGGGCCGGGCGCCCGGGTGCCCTCCCGGCACAAGGGGCACCCGGAGCGCCGCGTCCCCGGCTAGCCGACAGCCTCCGGCGTGGTTTCCCGCAGTTCTCCGTCCAGCAGCAGCCAGCGGGTGATGCCGATCGACTCCAGGAACGGCAGGTCGTGGCTGGCCACGATCAGCGCCCCCTCGTACGACTCCAGCGCGGTCGTCAACTGCCGCACGCTCGCCATGTCGAGGTTGTTCGTCGGCTCGTCCAGCATCAGCAGCTGCGGCGCCGGCTCGGCCAGCATCAGCGCGGCCAGCGCCGCCCGGAAGCGTTCGCCGCCGGACAGGGTCGCCGCCTGCTGGTCGGCGCGGGCGCCCCGGAACAGGAAGCGGGCGAGACGGGCCCGCACCCGGTTGTTGGTGGCGCCCGGCGCGAACCGGGCCACGTTCTCGGCGACGCTGAGCTCGTCGTCGAGCACGTCCAGACGCTGGGGCAGGAAACGCAGCGGCACATGTGCCCTCGCCTCGCCCGCCACCGGCTCAAGCTCCCCGGCGACGGTCCGCAACAGCGTCGTCTTGCCCGCGCCGTTGCGCCCGATCAGCGCGATCCGCTCGGGTCCGCGCAGGTCGAAGCCGCCTGTCCGCCGGGCCCCGTACGCCAGCTCCAGATCCATGAGGGTCAGCACGTTCCGGCCCGGCGGTACGGCTGTGTACGGCAGCTCGACGCGGATCTCGTCGTCGTCCCGTACGGCCTCCACCGCCTCGTCCAGCCGTTCCCTGGCCTCGGCGAGCTTCTCCTCGTGCATGATGCGGTGCTTGCCCGCGGACTCCTGAGCCGCGCGCTTGCGTGCCCCCATGACGATCTTCGGCTCGCGTTTCTGGTCCCACATCTTCTGCCCGTACCGCTTGCGGCGGGCCAACTTCATCTGGGCATCGGACAGTTCGCGCTTCTGCTTCTTCAGATCCGCCTCGGCGACCCGCATCATCCGCTCCGCGGCCTCCTGTTCGACGGCGAGAGCCTCCTCGTAGGCGGAGAAGGTGCCGCCGTACCAGGTGACCTCGCCGGAGCGCAGATCGGCGATCTGGTCCACCAGGTCCAGGAGTTCACGGTCGTGGCTGACCACGATCATGACACCGGGCCAGGACGCGACGGCCGCGTAGAGGCGTCGGCGGGCGTACAGATCCAGGTTGTTCGTCGGCTCGTCCAGGAGCAGTACGTCCGGGCGGCGCAGCAGCAGCGCGGCCAGCCGCAGGAGCACCGACTCGCCGCCGGACACCTCGCCGATCGTGCGGTCCAACCCGATGTGGTCGAGGCCGAGTTCACCGAGCGTGGCCAGGGCGCGTTCTTCGACGTCCCAGTCGTCGCCGACGGTCTCGAAGTGCGCCTCCGCCACGTCGCCCGCCTCGATGGCGTGCAGCGCGGCACGCCGGTCGGCGATGCCGAGCGCCTCGTCGACCTTCAGGGCGGTGTCGAGCGTGACGCTCTGCGGGAGGTAGCCCACCTCGCCCGCGACGCGCACGGCGCCGTCGGCCGGGGCGAGTTCACCGGCGATCAGCTTCAACAGGGTGGACTTGCCCGACCCGTTGACGCCGACCAGTCCGGTCCGGCCCGGGCCGAAGGCGATGTCCAGGTCCTCGAAGACGGGGGTGCCGTCGGGCCAGGCGAAGGAGAGGGACGTGCAGGTGAGGGAAGTAGACATACGGGCCTCGCGGTTGCTCGATGCGACAGGGGGCAAACGCGTATCGAGACACCTGGGACCAAGGGGGAGCCGGAATCCGCGGGCATGAGAAGAGCCCTGCACCGGAGGACGGCTCGAACGCCGAGGTCGCACGCAGCGCACACACAGGTGATGTGTGACGCGGTGTCTCAGGACCTCAGACGAGCAACGTCCTTCTCCAATCGGCGGCAACAGGACCGTCATACACCGTAGGAGAGGGCGTGAAGGCTGTCAACGAATTAACGTGAGACCCGATCGCACCTAGAGGAGGCCCCGTGCCCAACGGCTCGCTGTCGCTGCCCGCCCGGCTCTATCTGCTGGCCTGGGACACCACGAGGAACGAGCTCGCCGGCACCACCCACCTGGTGCGGGCCGGCGCCCTCACCGAGCTGGCCCAGCGGGGTCTGCTCGTCGACGACGACGGCATCGCCACCCCGGTCGACATGGACTCCCGCACCGGTGACGCCGTCCTCGACGGGCTCCTGGAACTCGTACGCGAGTCCCGGCCGCACCGGTGGCGCAGCTGGGTGCCGCTGCACGCGCGCGTGACGGCGGAGGCCGTACGGGAACAGCTCGCCGCCGAGGGGTACCTGCGGGCGGACAAGCGCCGGGCCCTCGGTCTCTTCCCGACCGTCGAGTACGCCCTGGAACGCGTCGCCGTCGTGGACGCGCTGCGCGAGGAGGCACGGGAGATCCTCGAAGGGGCCGTGCGGCCCGCGGACGTCTCCGAGCGGGACGCGGCTGTCGTCGTGCTGGCGGCCGCGGCCGGGGTGAGCGCCCTGGTCGCCCGCAAGGAGCGCGGACGGTACAAGGAGCGGCTGGCGGACCTGGAGGAGCGCAGTGGGACGGCGGCGCCGGGGCTGCGGATGATCATGGGTGAGCTGGGTACGGCGCTGACGGCGACCGCCATGCCGACGGGGGTCTGAGAGGGCTGGTCGCGCCGTTCCCCGCGTCCCTGGGGTCCCTCAGTGACCAGGCCCTCCCCGGCAGTGGACGGCGTCGGGGCGTCGGAACGTCCATGTCGGATTCCTGCCGGACCCGCCCGACTCCCGCTGCTTGGCTGGACGGCATGACGAACCAGACCTCGCTCCGTGACCGCGCCCTCGCCTTCCACGCCCTGCACGTGCCGGGGCGGCCGCTCGTCCTGCCCAACGCCTGGGACACCGCGAGCGCCCGTGTCGTCGAGGACGCCGGGGCCGCCGCCGTGGCGACCACCAGCGCGGGGCTCGCCTGGGCCCTGGGCGCGGCGGATGGCGAGCGGGTGGAGCGGGAGCGGGCGCTCGGTGTCGTCGCGGACATCGTGGCCGCCGTCGGAGTGCCTGTCAGCGCGGATATCGAGAGCGGCTACGCCGAGGATCCTGCGGGTGTCGCCGCTACCGTCCGCGCGGTGCTCGCGGTGGGAGCGGTCGGTGTGAACATCGAGGACGCGCTGTACGGGGAGGGCGCCGGGCCGCTGCGGGCCGTGGCCGCACAGGCCGAGCGGATCGCCGCCGCCCGGGAGGCCGCCGACGCCGAGGGCGTGCCGTTGTTCGTCAACGCCCGCATCGACACGTTCCTGCGGGGTGCCGGGGACGTGGACGTCACCCTGGAGCGGGCCGCCGCCTTCCGGGCCGCGGGTGCCGACGGGATCTTCGTCCCCGGGGCCGTCGACCCGGGAACCGTCAAGCTGCTCGTCGACGGCATCGACGGCCCGCTGAATGTCATGGTCGGCCCGGGTGCCCCGCCGGTCGCGGATCTGGCCGCGCTCGGCGTCGCGCGCGTGAGTGCCGGTTCGGGCATCGCGCAGGCCGCGCTCGCCTTGGTGCACCGCGCCGCGCGGGAGCTGCTGGGCGCGGGCACGTACGAGTCGCTGGAAGGCGGCCTCGACTACGCCAGGCTCAACGAGCTGCTGGGGGCGGCACGCTAGACGCGCCCCCGCGCAGCGCTACGCGTCCCGCATCAACTCCGCCAGCTGCTCGTCCAGGCCGAGCTGGAGGTGCTCCAGCCCCACCGGCACCAACTCGGCCGTGGCCTGCAAGAACCGGCGTACCTCCCCGGAACGCACATGCACGACAGCCGTGCCCTCGGGCGCGTGGAACTCCAGAACGGTGCGGTCGTACCCGTACGGCCGCACCCGCACGTCGCCATGCCCCTCGGCGGTCTCGAGGCCCGCGGTGAGGAGCTCGCGGGAGAAGGTCCAGCAGACCTCCACGCCCTCCAGAGTGGCCGGAGCCGGGAAGGTCATGCGGACGGCGAACGGATCGCGCCGGTCGTAGTGCAGCGTGGCGGGAATGCTCGGCATCCGCGGCGCGGCGGCGACGAGACGGGCCTCAACGGGCTGCTCGATGACAGTGGACAACGCGTTGCTCCCTAGTGACGGCTGGACTGACTGCCGGGCGGATGGGGCCGGGTACTGGTAGAGACGACGGAATCGGCCAATCCGTGTACATGAGAGTCGAGTGACCTCGGTCACCGTTTTTCATGCACGCAAGTGGCGCAGACCACCTTCCGTGCCGCGAAGGGCACGTGTGGCGACCGCTGCGCCCTCCGGCGGTCTGGACGGCCACGGGCGCGTGGACTAGCTTCGCCCGCCATGAGGCGCATGGGGAGCACGCGACGCACGCGACACAGGGGACGTACCGGCAGACGGCTCGCCGCGGGGGTGGCGTGCGCGGCGGCGCTGGCCGCGCTGACGGCCCTGCCCGCACAGGCGCAGCCGCAGCACCGGGCGCCGCACTGGGAACTCAAGGACAGCGGGACCCCGGAGGTGCGCTTCCGGGGACTGTCGGCCGTCAGCCGGACCACCGCCTGGGTCTCCGGCACGCAGGGGACCGTCCTGCGCACCACGGATGCCGGGGCGACCTGGCGGAACGTCTCTCCGCCCGGCGCCGGCGAGCTCCAGTTCCGGGACATCGAGGCGTTCGACGCACGCCGGGCCGTCGTGCTGGCCATCGGTGAGGGTGAGGCGTCCCGGGTGTACCGGACCGACGACGGCGGGGCCACCTGGACCGAGTCCTTCCGCAACACCGACGCCCGCGCCTTCTACGACTGCCTCAGCTTCTTCGACCGCGAGCACGGCCTGGCGATGAGCGATCCGGTGGACGGGAAGTTCCGCATCCTGTCGACGAGCGACGGCGGCCGCTCCTGGAAGGTGCTGCCCAACGACGGCATGCCCGCCGCACTCGAGGGCGAGGCGGGGTTCGCGGCCAGTGGCCAGTGCCTGGTCGCCTCCGGCCCGAAGGACGTCTGGCTGGCCACCGGCGGAGCGGCACGCGCACGCGTGCTGCACTCCTCCGACCGCGGGCTGACCTGGACGGCCATCGACACGTCGATCCCCGCGGGCGACCCCGCCAAGGGCGTCTTCGCGCTCGCCTTCCGCGACCGTGCCCACGGCCTCGCGGTCGGCGGCGACTACCGTCCCGACCAGGCGTCCCCGCAGGCCGGCGCCGTGACCCGGGACGGTGGCCGCACCTGGCGGCCCGCGGCGACACCGCCTCCCGCCTACCGCTCGGGCGTCGCCTGGCTCCCGCACAGCCGCACCGCCGCCCTCGCGGTCGGCCCCACCGGTACCGACCTGACGACGGACGGCGGCCGCACCTGGCGCACGGTCGACACGGGCTCGTACGACACCGTGGACTGCACCCCCGACCTCGGCTGCTGGGCGGCCGGCGAGAAGGGGCGGGTGGCCCGGCTGGAGAGCTGAACCGGAATGTGGGTACCCGGTCGCCGAGTGCGGAAGGAGTGATCCCACATGCCACGTGGTTCGAGCCCGAAGAGGGAACGCCAGTACGAGCACATCAAGGAGAGCGCCCAGGACAGGGGCGAGAGCAAGAAGCGCGCGGAGGAGATCGCCGCGCGGACGGTCAACAAGGAACGCGCCCGCTCCGGGGAGTCGAAGTCCGCGAGCCGCACCTCGACCCAGGACATGTCGTCCGGGAAGAGGGGCGGCCAGCGGTCCGGGAAGGGCTCGCAGGGTCCGACCTACGACCAGCTCTACGAGGAGGCCAAGCGCCGCAACATCAGCGGTCGTTCGGACATGAACAAGAGCCAGTTGCAGCGGGCGCTCGGCAAGTGACGCTTCAGGAGGGCGACTCGCGGTACCGCTCCAGCTCCGGTGCGGTCTTCGTGGCCGTGAACTCGGTGATGCGGTAGGCGCAGACACCGGCCGTGACGAACGGGTCGGTCGCCGCGATCTCCTCGATGCGCGCACGGTCCCCCGCGACGGCGAGGATCACCCCGCCGTCGCGGGGGTTCTTGCGCCCGGAGGCGAGGAAGACACCCCGCTCGTACTGCGCGTCGAGCCACGCCACATGGGCCTCCAGAACGGCGTCGACCTGATCGAGCGGGGCGGTGTACGACAGCTCCAGTACGAACATGATCGCGAGCCTACGCCGACGTAGGCTCGTCCCACCATGAGGACCGTAAGCATTCCCGCGGGCTGGCCCGCGACCGAGGAGCAGGCCCGCGCCGTCCAGGACGAGTTGCGGACGGAGGTGGTGCTCGACGAGCCGGGCCCGCCGCCCGGCACGGGGCACGTGACCGGGGTGGACGTCGCGTACGACGACGAGCGGGACGTCGTGGCGGCCGCGGCGGTCGTGCTGGACGCGGCGACCCTCGAAGTCGTCGCCGAGGCCACGGCGATCGGCCGGATCTCCTTCCCGTACGTCCCCGGCCTGCTCGCCTTCCGCGAGATCCCCACGGTCATGGCCGCGTTGGACGCCCTCCCGTGTCCGCCCGGCCTGGTGGTCTGCGACGGCTACGGCCTCGCCCACCCCCGCCGCTTCGGCCTCGCCAGCCACCTCGGCGTCCTCACCGGCCTCCCCACGATCGGCGTCGCCAAGAACCCCTTCACCTTCACCTACGACGACCCGCACACCCCGCGCGGCAGCGCCTCCCCGCTCCTCGCGGGCACCGAGGAGGTCGGCCGCGCGCTCCGCACCCGCGAGAGCGTCAAGCCGGTCTTCGTCTCCGTCGGCCACCGCGTGACCCTGGACAACGCCTGCGCCCACACGCTGGCGTTGACCCCGCAGTACCGCCTCCCGGAGACGACCCGCCGATCGGACTCACTGTGCCGGACGGCACTGAAGGAGGCGACGGAGGCACTCCGACCCCGGTGACCTGGGCGGGCCGCGCCCTGGAGGCGGCGGCGCAGGTGCCGGGCCGGATGCCGGAGACCGACGCCGCGCTGGAACCGGCGGGGGACCGTGAGCGGTGGCACCGGGGCGCGAAGTGTTCGCCCTGATCCGTGGACGCGAGCCGCACGTGGGCCCGGGGTGGAGCGGGAACTGCTGTACCGCCTCGCCGAGCTGGTCGCCAAGGTCGCTCACAACGCGGCCCGGCCGACTGAGTACCCGATCTGAGTATCCGTACGGATGTGAGCGCCCCGCACCGGTCGGCAGGCTGTGCCCCATGACGACGCACCGTATGCCCCGGCACCGCTCCCCGAAGCCGCTCGCCGACCCGAACCGTCCCGTCGAGCGGGCGGTGATGGCCGCGCTCATCCTGGCCGTGCTCGCGGGGCTGGCGTGGATCTGCGGGATGATCTACACCGTGGCGACCTGGCCGCTCTAGGCATGGTCACCGGCGCTGTCAGCGGCTCCTGGCCACCCGGAAGACGATCCCCGCGCGGCGCAGGCGCTCGGTCAGCGCGTCGCCCATCGCCACCGCCGTGGTGACCTGGCCGGAGGTGGGCGGGAGGTCGTCGAAGGCCAGGGACAGGGCCGCCTCGGCGAAGATCTTCGCCGTCTCGTCGTAGCCCGGGTCGCCGCCCGCCACTTCGGTGAACACCTTGCGGCCGCCGCCCTCGCCGACGAAGCGGATCCTGAACCAGCTCTTGGCGCGCTTCTCGGCGCTCGGCCCGTCCCCGGGCTTGAGCCGGTCCGACAACCAGCGCCGCGCGGGCGGCAGTTGGGCCGCCGCGAAGAGTGCGCCCACGGCCGCGACGCCACCCATGGCGATCGGCAGCCGGCGTACGGCCGCGTAGTGGCGGTAGCGGAAGTCGGGGCCGTAGCGTTCCAGCGCGCGGGCCGACCGCCCCACGATCTGCGGGTCGATCGTCGGCAGCGGCAGCGCCCACGAGTCGACCTCCCCGACATACCGAGGGGCGCCGCTCGGGGTAGACGCCCGCCGCCCCACCAGCCGCGGCTCGTGCCGACCGCGGTCCCGCGCGGCGGCGATCATCTGCCGCCCGCGCGCGAACTGGTTCAGCGCCGAGGCGAACGTACCGCCCGAGAAGGTCGCGTCCGCCGTCACGAACCCGTCCACCCGCAGCGGCACCCCCTCCGGCAGCTGCCGCACGGTGAAGTACACGCCCAGGTCGTGCGGCACCGAGTCGAAGCCACAGGCGTGCACCAGCCGTGCACCGGTCTCACGCGCGCGTGCGTCGTGCCGGACGTACATCCGGTCCACGAACTCCGGCTCACCGGTGAGGTCGAGATAGTCCGCCCCGCTCTCCGCGCAGGCCGCGACCAGCTCCTCGCCGTAGGTCACATAGGGGCCCACCGTCGTGGCCACCACGCGCGCGTGCCCGGCGAGTGCCCGCAGCGAGGCCGGATCGGCCACGTCCGCCCGCAGCACCCCGACCTCCGCGCCGCCCGGCAGCCGCTCCCGCAGCGCCTGGAGCTTCTCCTCGCTGCGACCGGCGATCGCCCAGCGCAGCCCCTCGGGCGCGCGCGTGGCGAGGTACTGCGCGGTGAGTGTCCCCACGAACCCGGTGGCTCCGAAGAGCACGATGTCGTACGGACGCTCCGACCTGTTCAGCCTGCTCATGACACCCCTCGGTTCCGCACCACGCGCCGTTGTCGGTGGCCGAGGCTAGCGTGAGGAGTGCGGAGCCCGACGACGAGGCCGGAGGTGTGCGGTGGCCGTGCCCAAAATTGCCCTGAAGAAGTGGGAAAAGGTACACGACTTCGCGCTCGGGATGCCGGGCGCCGTCGAGGCCACGCGGCGGAGCCGCACATCCATGCAGCCCCTGGGGTGAGTCGGTCGCCGAGGTCAACAAGAAGGTGTTCGTCTTCCTCGGCGTCGACGACGGCAGTCATCCGCCGGGCGTCACGCTGAAGCTCAAGGACGACGAGGCGCGTGCGCACGCCCTGACCTGCCCCGGCGACTGGGTGGAGGAGAGCTACCGCGTGATCGCGCCGAAGCGGCTGATAGCGGAGCTGGACGCGCAGTGAGAGGCTGATTGTCTAAGCGCTTGCTCGTTCAGGTCTTGTGCCCGGTGGAGCAGGTTCTTAGCATCACTGGTGTTACATCGGTTGTGTCACGCCAATGGGGGCTGGATGACAACGGCAACGACGCCGGGGCAGGGCCCGCTCACCGGCGTGCGCGTACTCGAGCTGGCGGGTATCGGACCGGGCCCGTTCGCCGCCATGCTCCTCGCCGACCTGGGCGCCGACGTGGTCCGCGTGGACCGGCCGGGCGGACCCGGACTCGCCATCGACCCCGAGTGCGACATCACCAACCGCAACAAGCGCTCGGTGATCATCGACCTCAAGGCCCCGGACGGCGCCGCCCGCGTCCTCGGCCTCGCCGCACGCGCCGACGTCCTGATCGAGGGCTACCGCCCCGGTGTCGCCGAGCGCCTCGGCATCGGCCCCGAGGCCTGCCACGCCCGTCACCCGGGGCTCGTCTACGGCCGGATGACCGGCTGGGGTCAGGAGGGCCCCCTCGCCCAGCGCGCCGGCCACGACATCGCGTACATCGCCCTCACCGGCACCCTCGGCATGATCGGCAGCCCCGACGCGCCCCCGCCGGCCCCCGCCAACCTCCTCGGCGACTACGCGGGCGGCTCCCTCTACCTCGTCGTGGGCGTCCTCGCCGCCCTCCACCACGCGCGCGCCACCGGTACCGGCCAGGTCGTCGACGCCGCCATCGTCGACGGCACCGCCCACCTCTCGGCGATGATCCACGGCATGCTCGCCGCCGGCGGCTGGCAGGACCGGCGCGGCGCCAACCTCCTGGACGGCGGCTGCCCGTACTACGGCACCTATGAGACGGCCGACGGGAGGTACATGGCGGTCGGGCCGCTGGAGCCGCAGTTCTACGCCGAGTTCGTCCGCCTGCTCGACCTGGAGGAGCACGCCGGGGCCCGCAAGGACTGGACCCGCTGGGGCGAGCTGCGCGAGGCCGTCGCCGCCCGCTTCAAGTCCCGTACGCGCGACGAATGGACGGCCGCTTTCGACGGCACGGACGCGTGCGTCGCCCCCGTCCTGTCGCTGCGCGAGGCCCCGCACCATCCGCACCTCGCCGCGCGCGGCACCTTCACCGACCACGGCGGCCTCACCCAGCCCGCGCCCGCCCCGCGCTTCTCCGCGACCCCGACCTCCGTACGCACCGGCCCGGCACGACCGGGCGCCGACACCGGGGACGTGGCGAGCGACTGGGACGTACCCGATCTCCTGAAGGGCCCCGATCCGGACGGCCCCGCGACGAAGGGCCCCGAATGAAGCGGCAGATCTTCGCCCCCGAGCACGACGCGTTCCGCGAGACCGTGCGTGCCTTCCTGGCCAGGGAGGTGCAGCCGTACTACGCGCAGTGGGAGAAGGACGGCATCGTCTCGCGCGAGGCCTGGCGCGCGGCCGGCAAGCAGGGTCTGCTCGGGCTCGCCGTGGACGAGGAGTACGGGGGCGGCGGCACCGCCGACTTCCGCTACAGCGCCGTCCTCGCCGAGGAGTTCACACGCGCGGGCGCACCCGGGCTCGCTCTCGGCCTGCACAACGACATCATCGGCCCGTATCTGACCGGCCTGGCCACCGAGGAGCAGCGGCGGCGCTGGCTGCCCGGTTTCTGCGACGGCACCCTGATCACCGCCATCGCCATGACCGAACCCGGCGCCGGCTCCGACCTCCAGGGCATCCGCACCCACGCCGAGGACCGTGGTGACCACTGGGTCCTGAACGGCTCCAAGACCTTCATCTCCAACGGCATCCTCGCCGACCTGGTGATCGTGGTCGCGAAGACGACCCCCGAAGGCGGCGCGCGCGGCCTGTCGCTGCTCGTCGTCGAGCGCGGCATGGCGGGCTTCGAGCGCGGCCGCAACCTCGACAAGATCGGCCAGAAGGCACAGGACACGGCCGAGTTGTTCTTCCACGACGTGCGTGTGCCCAAGGAGAACCTCCTGGGCGAGCTCGACGGCGCGTTCGTCCACCTGATGACGAACCTCGCCCAGGAGCGCCTGAGCATCGCCGTCTCCGCGATCGCCGCCGCCGAGCACCTGCTGGAGATCACCACGGAGTACGTCAAGGAGCGCGAGGCCTTCGGCCGTCCGCTGGCGACCAAGCAGCACATTCGTTTCGAGATAGCGGAGATGGCCACCGAGTGCGCCGTGACCCGCACGTTCCTCGACCGCTGCATCGAGGATCACTCGAACGGGCAGCTCGACGCCGTTCACGCCTCCATGGCCAAGTGGTGGTCGACCGAGCTGCAGAAGCGGGTCGCCGACCGCTGTCTGCAGCTGCACGGCGGCTACGGCTACATGAGCGAATATCCCGTCGCCCGGGCCTTCACCGACGGCCGCATCCAGACCATCTACGGCGGGACGACCGAGATCATGAAGGAGATCATCGGGCGTTCCCTGCTCGGCTGAAAAGCTCTTCCGCACGGCTGACCCTCACCCCCGAAAGGCCTCCCTGTGAGCACCGAAGCGTACGTGTACGACGCGATCCGCACCCCGCGCGGTCGCGGCAAGGCGAACGGCGCCCTGCACGGCACCAAGCCCATCGACCTGGTCGTCGGACTCATCCACGAGATCCGCGACCGTTTCCCGGGCCTGGATCCGGCCGCCATCGACGACATCGTGCTCGGCGTGGTCGGCCCCGTCGGCGACCAGGGCTCCGACATCGCCCGGATCGCCGCCGTGGCCGCCGGACTCCCGGACACCGTCGCGGGCGTACAGGAGAACCGCTTCTGTGCGTCGGGTCTCGAGGCGGTCAACATGGCCGCCGCCAAGGTCCGTTCCGGCTGGGAGGACCTGGTGCTCGCCGGCGGCGTGGAGTCCATGTCCCGGGTGCCGATGGCCTCGGACGGCGGCGCCTGGTTCAACGACCCGATGACCAACCTGTCCGTGAACTTCGTGCCGCAGGGCATCGGCGCCGACCTCATCGCCACCATCGAGGGCTTCTCCCGCCGGGACGTCGACGAGTACGCGGCGCTGTCGCAGGAGCGGGCTGCGACGGCCTGGAAGGAGGGCCGCTTCGACCGTTCCGTCGTGCCGGTGAAGGACCGCAGCGGCCTGGTGGTGCTGGACCACGACGAGTACATGCGCCCCGGTACCACCGCCGACTCCCTCGCGGGGCTCAAGCCGTCCTTCGCGGACATCGGCGACCTGGGCGGCTTCGACGCCGTCGCGCTCCAGAAGTACCACTGGGTCGAGAAGATCGACCACGTCCACCACGCGGGCAACTCCTCCGGCATCGTCGACGGCGCCTCGCTCGTCGCGATCGGCTCCCAGGAGGTCGGCGAGCGCTACGGCCTCACCCCGCGCGCGCGGATCATCTCCGCGGCCGTCTCCGGCTCCGAGCCCACCATCATGCTCACCGGCCCCGCCCCGGCCGCCCGCAAGGCGCTCGCCAAGGCCGGGCTGACCATCGACGACATCGACCTCGTCGAGATCAACGAGGCCTTCGCGGCGGTCGTCCTGCGCTTCGTGAAGGACATGGGCCTGTCCCTGGACAAGGTCAACGTCAACGGCGGCGCCATCGCGCTGGGCCACCCCCTCGGCGCGACCGGCGCGATGATCCTCGGCTCGCTCGTCGACGAACTGGAGCGCCAGGACAAGCGGTACGGCCTCGCCACGCTCTGTGTGGGCGGCGGCATGGGCATCGCCACCATCGTCGAGCGCATCTGACCCCCCTCCCGACGGATCACACGGAGCACCTCCACATGAGCACTGAGTCCACCACCATCCGCTGGGAACAGGACCGGTCCGGCGTCGTCACCCTCGTCCTCGACGACCCCTCCCAGTCCGCGAACACCATGAACCAGGCGTTCCGCGACTCCCTCGCCGTCGTCACCGACCGCCTGGAGGCCGAGAAGGACTCCATCCGCGGCATCATCCTCACCTCCGCCAAGAAGACCTTCTTCGCCGGCGGCGACCTGCGCGACCTCATCCGGGTCACCCCGGAGACCGCGCAGGAACTCTTCGACGGCGGCCTCGCCATCAAGCGCGACCTGCGCCGCATCGAGACCCTCGGCAAGCCGGTCGTCGCCGCGATGAACGGCGCGGCCCTCGGCGGCGGTTACGAGATCGCCCTCGCCTGCCACCACCGCATCGCCCTCGACGCGCCCGGCTCCAAGATCGGCTGCCCCGAGGTCACCCTCGGCCTGCTCCCGGGCGGAGGCGGCGTCGCCCGCACGGTCCGCCTCCTCGGGATCACCGACGCCCTGCTGAAGGTCCTCCTCCAGGGCACCCAGTACAGCCCGCAGCGCGCCCTCCAGAACGGCCTGATCCACGAAGTGGCCGCCACCCAGGAGGAACTGCTCGCCAAGGCCCGCGCCTTCATCGAGGCCAACCCCGAGTCGCGGCAGCCCTGGGACAAGCCCGGCTACCGCATCCCCGGCGGCACCCCCGCCAACCCCAAGTTCGCGGCCAACCTCCCCGCTTTCCCGGCCAACCTGCGCAAGCAGACGGGCGGCGCCCCCTACCCGGCCCCGCGCAACATCCTCGCCGCGGCCGTCGAAGGCTCCCAGGTCGACTTCGAGACCGCACAGGTCATCGAGGCGCGCTACTTCGTGGAGCTGGCGGCCGGCCAGATCTCGAAGAACATGATCCAGGCGTTCTTCTTCGACCTCCAGGCCGTCAACTCCGGTGCCAACCGCCCCAAGGGCATCGAGCCGCGCGAGGTCCGCAAGGTCGCCGTCCTGGGCGCCGGGATGATGGGCGCGGGCATCGCCTACTCGTGCGCCCGCGCGGGCATCGACGTGGTCCTGAAGGACGTCTCGGCGGAAGCGGCCGCCAAGGGCAAGGCCTACTCCGAGAAGCTCTGCGCGAAGGCGGTCTCCCGGGGCCGTACGACACAGGAGAAGGCGGACGCGCTGCTGGCCCGCATCACACCGACGTCCGACCCCGCCGACGTCGCCGGCTGTGACGCGGTGATCGAGGCCGTCTTCGAGAACCCCGAGCTCAAGCACAAGGTGTTCCAGGAGATCCAGCACGTCGTCGAGCCGGACGCGCTGCTGTGCTCCAACACCTCGACCCTGCCGATCACCGTGCTGGCGGAAGGTGTGGAGCGCCAGGCGGACTTCATCGGTCTGCATTTCTTCTCGCCGGTCGACAAGATGCCGCTCGTCGAGATCATCAAGGGCGAGCGGACGGGGGAGGAGGCCCTGGCCCGGGCCTTCGACCTGGTACGGCAGATCAAGAAGACACCGATCGTCGTGAACGACTCGCGCGGCTTCTTCACCTCCCGCGTCATCGGCCACTTCATCAACGAGGGCGTCGCGATGGTCGGCGAGGGCATCGAGCCGGCTTCCGTCGAGCAGGCGGCGGCGCAGGCGGGCTACCCGGCGAAGGTGCTGTCCCTGATGGACGAACTCACGCTGACGCTCCCGCGCAAGATCCGCAACGAGTCCAAGCGGGCCGTCGAGGAGGCGGGCGGGGTGTGGCCGACGCATCCCGCCGAGGCCGTCATCGACCGCATGGTCGACGAGTTCGGCCGCACGGGCCGCAGCGGTGGCGCGGGCTTCTACGAGTACGGCGAGGACGGCAGGCGCACGGGCCTGTGGCCGGGCCTGCGCGAGCACTTCACCAAGCCCGGCTCCGAGATCCCCTTCGTGGACATGCAGGAACGCATGCTCTTCTCCGAGGCCCTCGACACGGTGAAGCTCCTGGAGGAGGGCGTCCTGACGTCCGTCGCCGACGCCAACATCGGCTCCGTCTTCGGCATCGGCTTCCCGGGCTGGACCGGTGGCGTCCTCCAGTACATCAACGGCTACGAGGGCGGCCTCCCGGGCTTCGTGACCCGCGCACGTGAGCTCGCCGAACGCTACGGGGACCGCTTCACCCCGCCGGCGCTGCTGGTGCAGAAGGCGGAGAAGGGGGAGCGCTTCGGAGACGCGTGACGGGGCGTCGGCGGGGGCCTTCTTCGCCCCCGCCGCCGGGCTGGTTGGTCAGCCCCTCCGGCGTTTGAGGAGCGGGGGTCCAGGGGGCAGCGCCCCCTGGGAGCGGGGTCGAAGGGGCGGCACGCCCCTGGAGGATGGGAATGGGTAAGGGCGGCGGGGGCGAGAAAACCGCCCCGGGGACCCCGTACCGCTGAGCGACACGACGTCCTTGCTCCCCAGGGGGCGGAACGCCGACGCTGACCTGAGAACCGGTCCCCGTCCCCACCGAGGAGCCCCCATGGGAACCCGTCCCGCCCTCGCCTTCCTGGACATCCTCCGCGGCGAGGGCGTGGACCGGGTCTTCGGCAACCCCGGCACCACCGAACTCCCCTTCCTGGCCGCGCTCAGCGAGACCGAGGACGCCCCCGAGTACGTCCTCGGCGTGCACGAGGGCGCCGTCGTCTCGATGGCCGACGGCTACGCCCGCGCCACCGGCCGCCCCGCCTTCGTGAGCCTGCACGTCGCGGCCGGCCTCGCCAACGGCCTCATCGGCCTCCTCAACGCCCGCCGCTCCCGCACCCCCCTGGTGGTGGCGGCCGGCCAGCAGGACCGCCGCCACCTCCAGCAGGACCCCATGCTCACCGGCGACCTCGTCGGCCTCGCGACGCCCGCGGTGAAGGCGGCGTACGACGTCCAGCACGCCCGCGACCTGCCGCTGGCTCTGCGCCGGGCCTTCGCCCTCGCCGTACGCCCGCCCGCGGGACCGGTGTTCCTGTCCATCCCGATGGACGTGTTCGCCGAGGACATCGAGGTAGAGGTCCCGGCCCGCACCCCGCCGCCCCCGCCGGGACCGGCCCCCGCCATCGAACGCGCCGCCGTCCTGCTCGGCGGCGCCGCCCGCCCCGCGATCGTCGCCGGCGACGGCGTCGGCCGCGAGGACGCCGTCGCCGCCCTGGTCCGCGCGGCGGAGGCCTGCGGCGCGACCGTGCACCACCAGCCCATGGCCGACTGCCTGAACTTCCCGACCACCCATCCCCTCTACGCCGGGATGCTGCCGCCCCGCCACGACGCCATCCGCACCGCACTCGCCCCCTACGACGTCCTGCTGATCGCCGGCGCCCACGCCTTCACCCCGCACCACTACACCCCGGGCCCCGCCCTGCCGCCCGGCGTCACCGTCGTCCAACTCGACTCCGACCCCGACGAGATCGGCCGCAACTTCCCCGCCGAGGCCGGGCTGGTCGGCTCCCTCGGCCCCTCCCTGCACCGCCTCGCCGACCTCCTGCGCGACCGCGTGCCCGACCACACCGCCAAGGGCCGCGTCCTGCGCGCCGGCGAACAGCACACCGCGGACCGCGACCGCGCCGAGTCCGCCGCCCGCGCCGCGTACTCCCCGGCCCCGCTCGCCCCCTGGGCCGCCGCCCACGCCGTCGCCCGGGGTCTGCCGCCCGGCGCGGCGATCGTCGAAGAGGCCATCACCGTAGGGCTGCTGCTCCGTCGTCTGGTACGCCTGGAGCGCCCCGGCAGCTACACCCACACCGTCGGCGGCGGCCTGGGCTGGGGCATCGGTGCCGCCGTCGGCCGCGCGCTCGCCGAGCCGGGACGCCCCGTGGTCGCCGTGCTCGGCGACGGCTGCGCCCTGTTCGGACTCCAGGGACTGTGGAGCGCCGCACGGCAGTCGGCGCCCGTCCTGTTCGTCGTGATGGGCAACGGCGCCTACCGCACCCTTCAGGACAGCTACGAGGCGATGGGCGGCTCGGGCCCGTGCCCTGGCACCGAGCTGGGCCCCCTGGACTTCACCCTGGCGGCCGCCTTCTTCGGCGTCGACGCGGTCCGCGCCGAGAGCGCGCAGCATCTGCGCGAACTGGTCGCCGGGGCCGGGGAGTTGACGGGCCCGCTACTGGTCGACGTACCACTGGGCCAATGATCCGCCACTCACAGCGACGCACACCTTGCCACCCGCACACCCAGGCATCACCATTCGGTCCATGACGGACGACGGTCCTCTGCCCAAGTCGGTGCTCGCACGCGGAGTGACCCTGCTGCGTGCCTGCGGGGACTCCGGGACCGCCCTCACCCTCGCCGAACTCGCCCTGCGCACCGGGCTGCCGAAACCCACCGCGCACCGGCTGATCGGCGAACTGGTCCGGCTCGGCCTGGTCGAGCGCACCCCGGACGGCCGCTACCGCATCGGCCTGGGGCTCTTCGTCCTCGGCCAGTCCGCGCCGTCGGTGCGCGAACTGCGGGACGCGGCGCTGCCGTACCTGGGCGACCTGCACGAGGCCACCCACGAGAACGTCCACCTCGCCGTCCCGGACGGTACCGACACCCTGTTCCTGGAGAAGATCACGAGCCGCCGCGCCACCCCGATCGTCTCCCGCACCGGCGGCCGCCTCCCCGCCCACTGCACCGCCACCGGCAAGGTCTTCCTCGCCCTGGACCCCCGCCCGCCCCACCGCACCCTGCACCGTCTGACGCCTCGCACCCTCGTCCTGCCGGGCCAGCTGGCCCGGGACCTGGCCCTGACCCGCGCCCGGGGTTTCGGCGTCAACCTGGAGGAGGCCGAGATCGGCGTCTCGGCGGTCGCGGCCCCGGTCTACGCCCACGACCGCGACCCCCGCCCGATCGCCGCGATCTCGGTGACGGGCGGCACCCGCCGCCTGGACGTGGACCGAGTGGGCGCGCGGGTCTGTGCGGCGGCAAGGGCGCTGACGCGGGCCCTGTCGGCGTGAGCGGTCGGCAGATCCGTCCCACCGCCGCGCCTCAAGAGCGGGGTTGACCGCCGTCCGGCCTGGGCCACATCCGCCGACCAACGGGACGTCGACGCCCCCTGCTGCACCGCCACCGCCAAGGCCTCGGGCAGGAGTTCGCCGTCGCGCCGGCAGGGCGCGGTTACCGGGTCGCGGGGCTCGATCTCGTTCCGCAGCCACAGACCGCGGGCCGGATCCTCGACTATGTGGAACTGGTCGGAGACGTCACCGACGAGGAGGCCGTACGGGCCGAACCGGAGCGTGTCATCGACCGGTTCGGCACCCTGCACGTCGTCGTCGACAACGCCGGCGTCTACCCGTCGAAGCCCTTCGAGGAGACGACCGCCGAGGAGTGGCGGCGCGTCCTGCGCGTCAACCTGGAGGCCCCGTTCCTGGTGACGCAGGCCGCGCTGCCCTATCTGAAGGCGGCCGGGTGGGGCCGTATCGTCCGCGCTCGCCGCCGCGCTCGCCCCCTACGGGATCACCGTCAACGCCATCGCGCCCACCATGGTCCGCACCGCCACCGCCGAACGGACGGTCGGCGCGGACGGCGGCTTCGCGTTCGTGCGCGGCCGGCAGGCCGTCACCCGCACCCAGGAGCTCGCCGACCTGGTCTCGACGCTGCTGTGTGTGGTCGACGAGGGCAGCGGCTTCCTGACCGGGCAGACCCTCAACGTGTCAGGAGGATCAGCCTACTTGTGAGGGACCGGACGAGGGCGGAACCCATTCGCTGAGCTCCTCCCGCAACGACCGCTGGAAGGTGGTCAGCAGCGCCTGCACCACGATCGGATGCATATGGGCGGACAGCGACCTCACGTCCTGCGTGTCCCGCTCCGACACCTCGCCCCGGAACAGCTCCGCCAACTCGTGCGCCGCGGCCCGCGCATGCTCGACGAGTACGCCGCGCGCCGCGAGGATCGACTCCAAGGACAGCGGTACGTCGAGCAGTTGGACGCCGAGCCGCAGCAGCCCCGAGTCGAAGTGGTAGCCGTCGCCGTCCGCCCGTACGACGTTCATCGCGGCCAGCCGCTCCACGTCCGCGTCGGTGAGCGACCGCCCCGCCCGCTGCTCCAGCTCCGCGCGTGTGGCGCTCTGCGCCGTGTCCGGCGCCCAGGAGGCCACGACCGCACGGTGGATCGCGAGGTCGTGCGGGCTCAGGCCCGGCGGCAGCTGCCGCAGATACCGCTCGATCGCCGCCAGCGTCATCCCCTGGTGCTGGAGCTCCTCGATCAGCGCGAGCCGGGAGAGGTGCTCCTGCCCGTAGTGCCCCACCCGCCGCGGACCGATCACCGGCGGCGGCAGCAGCCCCTTTGTGCCGTAGAAGCGGACCGTGCGGACCGTGACGCCCGCCCGCGCGGCCAGCTCGTCGATCGTGAGGTCGGTCGCGTCGATCTCGGTGGGTTCGGTCGTCATGTGCAGCAGTATCGCTGTCTCACCAGTGCTGTGAAACCTCGCGAACACCACTGTCGATCATGCGAGATCCCCCGCTGTGTGAGGTCCGCCACCGCGTGACCGGTGCACGGCGGCGAAGGCGGCCCCTCGGTCTGTGCGTCCACCCGAGGGCACGGGCCGTACGTACGTCCGGACATCCGAGCGCGACCTGCTCGGGCGCACCAGAGAGCGGTACCACTCGTGAGCAAGGACGCCGCGCAGCCCGCCGTTCGTGCTTGATGTGGCCGGGACCCCCCACCTACTGACGGGGTGGGGTCCCGGCCACATCATGGGCCCTCGGGCCCTCAAGCATGCGCGTTCTACACGCACTACTGGAGCGTCTCTGACTGGCTCGGTGGGCCTGGGCGCTGCCCAGGGAGTAAGCCAATCGTCTTCGCGCCCTGGTGCTGCGAACGACGGAGCCGCCAGCCCGCGTGGCACGTCCCTCCGGACGCTGGTCGGTTGTGCTGCGAGGCCTGACCGAGGAGGGTGCCTGACGTCGCCTGGGCGCCGGGCGTGCGTGTGACACTCTGCCACAAGAGCGTTACTATCCGCCAATCTGATCCGGAGCCTGTTCGCCGACATCCCCAGTGGGCGCTCGCCCTGATCGCTCTGGCCGTGGACCTCGCCGTGAACCTGATCTCGGTGAAGATCTTCGGCGAGATGGAGTTCTGGTTCGCGATCATCAAGGTGGCCACGCTGGTCGCCTTCATGTGCGTCGGCATCTTCCTGCTCGCCACCCGGCACGAGGTCGGCGGCCACATCCCGGGCCCGGGCGTGATCAGCGACAACGGCGGTGCCTTCCCGCACGGCCTGATGCCCGTCGTCCTCGTCATGCAGGGCGTGATCTTCGCGTACGCCGCCCTGGAGCTGGTCGGCGTCGCCGCGGGCGAGACCGCCGAGCCGGAGAAGGTCGTCCCGCGCGCGGTGAACTCGATCATGTGGCGGGTGGGCCTGTTCTACGTCGGCTCGGTCGTCCTTCTGGCCCTGTTGCTGCCGGGCTCGGCCTACTCGGGCGACGAGAGCCCCTTCGTCACGGTCCTGTCGAAGATCGGCGTCCCAGCGGCGGGCGACGTGATGAACCTGGTGGTCCTGACGGCGGCGATGTCCTCGCTGAACTCGGGCCTCTACTCCACCGGCCGCATCCTGCGCTCGATGGCCATGGCCGGCTCGGCCCCGAAGTTCACGGCGAGGATGAACCGCAGCCAGGTCCCCTACGGCGGCATCCTGCTCACCTGCGCGGTCTGCGTCCTCGGCGTCGGCCTGAACTACCTCATGCCGAGCCAGGCCTTCGAGATCGTGCTCAACGTGGCCTCCCTGGGCGTCATCTCGACCTGGGTGATCATCATGGTCTGCCACCTGGCCTTCGTCCGCCGCGCCAGGGCCGGCCGGCTCACCCGCCCCACCTTCCGCCTCCCCGGCAGCCCGGCCACGGAGCTCACCACGATCGCCTTCCTCCTGGCCTGCCTCGGCATGATGGCGAACGACCCCGAAGTCGGCCGCAAGACCCTGCTCCTGATCCCCGCGATCGCCGCGATGCTGATCACCGGCTGGTACGCCATCCGCCACCGGTCGACGAAGACCGAGAACCGAGAGCTGTCCGACCTCGGCGAATAACGCCGAGCCCACTGTCAGTGGCAGCGCCTACGGTGGCGTCATGTCGGAGATCACTTATGTCCGGGGTGACGCCACCGCACCGTCGGTGAAGGGCGTCAAGGTGATCGCCCATGTCTGCAACGGCATCGGGGGATGGGGAAAGGGCTTCGTGCTCGCGCTGTCGCGGCGCTGGCCGGCGCCGGAGAAGGCGTACCGCGCCTGGCACCGCGACCGCGCGTCGAACGACTTCGGCCTGGGCGCCGTCCAGTTCGTGCAGGTGGAGCCGTATGTGTGGGTGGCCAACATGGTCGGGCAGCGCGGGACACGCACCGGCAGCAAGGGCGTGCCGGTGCGCTACGAGGCGATCGACGCGGCGCTGGAGAAGCTCGCGGGGAAGGCCACAGAACTCGGCGCCTCCGTGCACATGCCGCGGATAGGGTGCGGACTGGCCGGAGGGAAGTGGTCCCGGGTCGAGCCGCTCATCGGGGAGCGGCTGGTCGGGAGGGGGATCGCGGTCACGGTCTACGACCATGGGGAGGGCCGGGGTTGAGCAGGGACACCGACGTGCTGGTACTGGGCGGCGCGGGCGTCGACACCATCGTGTACGTGCCGCAGCTGCCGTTGCCGTACGCCGACAGCTACATGATCGACTCCGGGATCCGCACCCGCGCGGGCCAGACCGGGGACTTCGTCGCTGTCGCTCTCGGCTCGCTCGGCCTGCGCACTCACCACATGGACATGCTCGGCGACGACCCCGAGGGCGACCTCGTCCGCGCCCTGCACCGCGACAAGGGCATCGCCCTCACCGCCGTCCCGCAGCCGGCCGGCACCAAGCGCGCGGTCAACCTCGTCAGCCCCGACGGCCGTCGGCTGTCCCTGTACGACACCAGCCGCGGCCACCCCGACGACCGACTGCCGGAGCCGACCGTCCGGGAACTCGCCACGGCCAGTCGGCACGCACATGTGTCGATCACCCAGCCCTGCGCCCACGCCCTGCCCGCACTGCGCGACTGCGGCGTGAGCATCTCGACCGACCTGCACGACTGGGACGGCGAGAACCCGTACCACGAGCCGTTCGCGCACACGGCCGACGTGGTCTTCCTGTCCGCCACCGCCCTGACCGACCCCGAGCGCACCATGCGCCGCATCGTCGAACGCGGCCGCGCCGAGGTCGTCGTCGCCACCGCGGGCGCCGAGGGCGCGTATCTGCTGGCCGACGACGAGCTGACCCGGATCCCCGCGGTCACACCGGCCGCCCCGGTCGTGGACTCCAACGGAGCGGGCGACGCCTTCGCGGCCGCGTTCCTGTACGGCAGGCTGTCCGGCGAGCCCCCGCACCGGTGCGCCCTGTACGGCGCGGTCGCCGGCGCCCACGCCTGCACGGTGCCCTCGACGGAGACGGACGCGATCGACCGGGACGCACTCCACGCCCGTGTGGCCGGTTTTTTGCCCCCGGAGGAATCGGGTACCCGGACCGTGTGAGAAAGGTGCGCCGCCTCGGCACGCTGATGATCCTGTCCCTCTGCGGACTGGTTCTCGGCGCTTGTGACAGTGCCGGGCAGCGGGACTCGGCGGCCTCCGCCGCAGCGACCGGATTCGAGCGTCTGCTCAGCTCCGACGACGCCGAAGGTCTGTGCGGGGCACTCGCACCGGAGACCCGGGCCGCATTGGAGGAATCCGAGAAAGCGGATTGCGAGAAGGCGATCGCCGCCCAGGACATACCCCTCGGCGGCGAGATCCGCGCCACGGACGTCTACGGCAGACAGGCCCGCGTCGTGCTCGCGTCGGACACGCTGTTCCTGTCGCGGTTCGCGGACGGCTGGAAAGTCGTCGCCGCCGGATGCGTCCCCCGCCCGGGCCGGCCCTACCAGTGCACGCTCCAGGGAGGCTGAGGGCGTATGCGGATCATGTTCACCCTCTGTCTGGTCCTCGTCCTCGGCGGCCTCGTCTATTTCAGCGCGGTGGGGCTGATGAACCGATGACCACGAGAACACGCGGATTCCTCCGCGACAACGGACTGGGCCTCGGCTTCGGCCTCGCATTCCTGCTGGCTCTCGTGGGACAGGCGATCGCGGGCCACGCGGAGTTCAACAACCAGCTGGCAACCGACGGACTGGCCCAGGTCGGATTCGGCGAATACCTCATGTCGTCCGACTTCGCCGTCGACGTGACCGAGAACTGGCAGTCCGAGTATCTGCAGTTCTTCCTCTACATCACCGCCACCGTGTGGCTCCTGCAGCGGGGTTCCCCCGAATCGAAGGAAATGGACAAAGCCGGAACGGAGTCCGACAAGGACCAGCAGGTGGGCCGATACGCCCACCGGCATTCACCGCGCTGGGCCCGCGGGCGCGGATTCCGGCGGCACGTCTACTCGCACTCCCTCGGTCTGGTGATGGGCACGCTCTTCGCCCTGTCATGGCTGTCCCAGTCGATCGCCGGTGTCGCCGCCTACAACGAGGAACAGCTCCGGCAGCTCCAGGCGCCCATCGACTGGGGAAACTACGTCGGTTCGGCGGACTTCTGGAGCCGGACCCTGCAGAACTGGCAGTCCGAGTTCCTCGCCGTGGCGTCCATGGCCATCCTGTCCGTCTATCTCCGCCAGCGCGGCTCGCCGGAGTCCAAGCCGGTCGGGGCGGCCCACACCTCGACCGGAGTCGAAGGATGAAACGGACCGCCCCGCCGTACTCGGGGAGCAAGCCCTATCAGTGCTCGTGCACGTCGTTCGTCGCGGCGATCTTCTTCCACGACTTCGGCTGCACCGGCGCCGCCCCGCCCCCCTCGGCCGCCCTGGCGATGGACGCGTCGGCCGCCGCGGGAGCGGCCGGCTTCGAGGGCTGGAACAGCCACGTGTCGAAGAGCGCCGACAGCGACTGCCCCGACACCTCCTCGGCGTACGTCCGGAAGTCGGCGACCGTCGCGTTGCCGTACGCGTACTTCTGCGGCCAGCCCTTCAGGACCGCGAAGAAGGCGTCGTCGCCGATCTCGTTGCGCAGCGCCTGGAGGGCCAGCGCGCCCCGGTCGTAGACGGCGATGTCGAACTGGTTCTCCGGCCCCGGGTCACCGGGCTTCACCGTCCAGAACGGGTCGTCGGCCGGGTGCGAGGCGTACACGTAGTCCGCGATCTCCTGTGCCGTGCCCTCGTCCTCGTGCTCGGACCACAGCCACTGCGCGTACCGGGCGAAGCCCTCGTTGATCCAGATGTCCTTCCATCCGGTGACGGAGACGAGGTCGCCGTACCACTGGTGGGCCAGCTCGTGCACGACCACGGAGGTGTTGGAGCCGTTCGCGAACTGGCGCGGGCTGTAGAAGGGCCGGGTCTGCGTCTCCAGCGCGTACCCGGTGTTCGTGTTCGGCACATACCCGCCGAGCGCGTTGAAGGGGTACGGCCCGAAGTACTCGCTCAGCCAGTCGGCGACCTCTCCGGTTCGCTCGATGCTCGCCCGCGCCGCACCGGCGTTGTCGCCGAGGTCCTTGCTGTAGGCGTTGACGACCGGGATCCCGCTCTCGGTCCGGCCCGTGGTGATGTCGAACTTCCCGACGGCCAGCGTCGCCAGATAGGTGGCCTGCGGCTTGTTGGACCTCCAGTTGAAGCGGGTCCAGCCGAGGCGTGAACTCGTCGACTGGAGCGTGCCGTTGGAGATGGCCTGGGTGCCGTCCGGCACCAGCACGGACACGTCGTAGGTGGCCTTGTCGAGCGGGTGGTCGTTGCTGGGGAACCACCACCAGGCGGCCTCGGGCTCGTTGGCGCCGACCCCGCCGTCCGGGGTGCGGTGCCAGCTGGTGAAGCCGTACGCCTGCTTCGACGACGGCACCCCGCTGTAGCGCACGACGACGGTGACGGCCGTGCCCTTCGCGAGCGGCGTCTTCGGCGTGATCTCCAGCTCGTGCTCGCCCGACGTGGCGAACGACGCCTTCGCGCCGTTGACCCGCACCTCGTCGACGTCCAGCAGGAAGTCCAGGTTGAAGCGCGACAGATCCTGCGTGGTACGGGCCAGGAGGGTTGCCGTGCCCTCCAGTTCGTCCGTCGCCGGCTGGTACTTCAGCCGCAGGTCGTAGTGGGAGACGTCGTATCCGCCGTTGCCGTAGGCCGGGTAGTAGGGGTCGCCGATGCCCGGAGCGCCGGGGGAGTGGCTCGCGGCCGACGCCGGGATCGCCAGCAGGACGGACGCGGCGGCCAGTGCGCCGGGCGCGATGAATCTGCGGTGCACGAAAGCTCCAAGTCGTAGGGTCACGAAGTCTGTTCGGAGCCTATTCATCACCTGTGGGCGCAGGCGTGTCCACAGCCGCCCCTGTCACACGATCGCCATTCGGCCGTCATGAGCGATCATGTCCCACACACCTTTCCAGCCACATCACGCCCGCCCCGATCGGCCCTCTTTTGCGCGGGAGTTGACCGCTGTACCGTCCGCGCCATGCCGAAACGCACGCCCTTCACGATCTGGAGAACGCTCGCGACGGCGGCCACCGCCGCCCTGCTGGCCACGTTCCTCACGCCCGTCGCCGCACAGGCCGCCCCGCGTGAGAGCCGACCCGTCTACTCGTACGAGAACGCCGTCCGTGAGGCCGTCTGGGTGGACACCGGACTCGACGGGGACGGGGACGGCAGGAGCGACCGCGTGGCCGTCGACATCGTCCGCCCCCGCGAACTCGCCCAGCAGGGCCGCAAGGTGCCGGTCGTCATGGACGCCAGCCCGTACTACTCCTGCTGCGGTCGCGGCAACGAGAGCCAGCGCAAGACGTACGACGCGAACGGCGACGTCGTCCAGATGCCGCTGTTCTACGACAATTACTTCGTGCCCCGCGGCTACGCCTTCGTCGGAGTCGACCTCGCCGGCACCAACCGCTCCGACGGCTGTGACGACGTCGGCGGCCGCTCGGACGTCCTGTCGGCCAAAGCGGTGGTCGACTGGCTGAACGGCCGAGCCATCGCCTACACGAGCCGCACCGGGAGCGCCAAGGCCAAGGCCGGCTGGACCAACGGCCGGACCGGCATGATCGGCAAGAGCTGGGACGGCACCATCGCCAACGGCGTCGCCGCCACCGGCGTCAAGGGCCTCAAGACGATCGTCCCGATCAGCGCCATCTCCTCCTGGTACGACTACTACTTCCAGCAGGGCGCCCCGCTCTACGACTCCGGCCCCGACCGGCTGGCCACCTACGTCAACAGCCCCGACGCCCAGGCCAAGTGCGACGCCGTCCAGCAGAAGCTCATCGACGGCGCCCCGCGCACCGGCGACTGGACCCGGCTGTGGACCGAGCGGGACTACCTCAAGGACGCCTCCAAGGTGAAGGCGAGCGTCTTCGCCATCCATGGCCAGCAGGACCTCAACGTCCGTATGCGCCACCTCGGCCAGTGGTGGGACGCCCTCGGCAGGCACGGCGTCGAGCGCAAGATCTGGCTCTCCCAGACCGGCCACGTCGACCCCTTCGACTTCCGCCGCGCCGAGTGGGTCGACACCCTGCACCGCTGGTTCGACCACGAACTCCTCGGCTACGACAACGGCATCGACCGCGAGCCGATGGCCGACATCGAACGCCACCCCGACCAGTGGGTCACCTCCAAGACCTGGCCCCCGCGCGGCACAAGCACCGCGACCCTGCGCCCCGCCCAGGGAAGCCGGCCCGGCGTCGGCACCCTCGGCCTGACCCGCGACCGCGGCACCGAGACCTTCACCGACGACCCGGCGCTGAGCGAGAGCGACTGGTCCGCGCGGATGGACACATCCACCCCCGAGAAGGCGGGCTTCACCACCGGCGTCCTCACCAAGGACCTGCGGCTGGCCGGCTCCTCGAAGGTGACCGTCACCGCCACCCCGACCACCTCGACGGCCCACCTCTCCGCCGTCCTCGTGGACCTCGGCCCCGCCACCATCCGCGACTACGGGAGCGCCGGCGAGGGCATCACCACGCTCACCGACCGCACCTGCTGGGGCGCGAGCACCGCCGGTGACAGTGCCTGCTTCAAGGAGACCCGGGCCAAGACGGCCGGCGTCGACTACACGGTCGTCAGCCGCGGCTGGGCCGACCTCGGCACCCACGCCGACCCCGGCAAGGGCGTCCCGCTCACCCCGGGCAAGGCGTACACCATCACCGTCGACCTGGCGGCCACCGACCACGTCGTCCCCGCCGGTCACCGCCTGGCCCTGATCGTCGCGGGCACGGACAAGGACCTGATCGACCCGCCGTCGACCACCCCGACGCTCACGATCGACCTGTCCCGCACCTCGGCCCGCGTCCCGTTCGTCGGCGGTGCCTCGGCGTTCGCGCACGCCACGAAGGGCGCCGCCACCGCCGTACCGCAGACCGCGCCGCTCGACGGCGTGACGGCACCGCGGACCCTTCAGCGCGTCCCGGGGGCGGGCCGATGATCCGAGCCCTCACGCTGAGCACGGCGGCCCTGGCCGCGTCCCTGGTCGCCGTGCCGGCCCACGCGGCCGACGCCCCGCCGCGCACCGGTTTCGAGCAGTCCCACGGGGCCCGCTGGACCGGCGGGACGGAGGAACAGGACTTCCTGGCGGCCGTCGACGCGGGGAGCGACCGGGTCTCCCTCGCCCGCATCGGTACGACGAAGCAGGGCCGCCCCCTCCAACTGGTCCGCCTGGGCAGGCAGAGCGCCCCGAACAAGGTGCTCCTCGTGTGCAGCCAGCACGGCGACGAGCCGTCCGGCCGCGAGGCCTGTCTCTCCACGGTCCGCGACCTGGCGTACGCGAAGGACGCCTCCACCCGGCGCTTCCTGGACCGCACCACCCTGCTCGTCGTGCCCACCGCCAACCCCGACGGCCGGGCCGCCGACACCCGCGGCAACAGCGACGGCATCGACGTCAACCGCGACCACCTCGCCCTGCAGACGGCCGAGGGGCGGGCCCTGGCCGCCGTGATCCGCGACCGGCAGCCCGATGCCATCTACGACCTGCACGAATACGGAGCCACGCCCCCGTACTACGACAAGGACCTCTTCGACCTCTGGCCCCGCAACCTCAACACGGACGAGGCGGTCCACGACGAGGCCGAGACCCTGTCCCGGGCCTACGTCCGCCCCGCCGCACAGCACGCCGGGTACACCACCGGCACGTACGGCATCTGGACCGACCCCGTCACGGGCGATCCGATCAGGCAGACCGCCGGTGACGGCCAGGAACGCATCCTGCGGAACATGTCCGGCATCAAGCACGCGGTCGGCCTGCTCATCGAGAGCCGCGTCGACGCGCTCGCGGACGTCGACGAGGCGACCAACAACCGGCGCCGGGTCAGTTCCCAACTGGGCGCACTGAAAGGTCTGTTCGACTTCGCCGACGAGCGTCGCGGCCGGATCGAGGCGGCGACCGGCACGGCCCGCCACGAGGGCTGGGCCGACACCGGACCCGTCTACACCGGGGGCGCCGACAACGATCCGCCCGAACCCGCCGAGGTGATTCAGGACCCGCCCTGCGGGTACCGGCTCACCGACGCCCAGTACGCGGAGGTCAAGGACGAACTCGCCCTGCACGGAGTGCGGACCAAGGGCACCCACGTTCCCCTCCGCCAGCCCCTGCGTGCCCTCGTCCCGCTGCTCCTCGACGAACGCGCCCCGTACCACCTCACGGTCGGGGAGCCCGACACCGACTGCTGAAGCGGCATCGATCAGTGGCACCTGTGGTACTCCGTGTCCATGGTTTCCGGGAGAAGGTGCCGCACATGACGGAAGACTTGAAGAAAAGGGGTGGCCGGGAAGATCCCTCGGACGTTCCCGGCCACCACACCACCGACCGCGTGGTGTTCGGTGTCACCGCCGTCATCACCGTGGCGTTCGTGGTCTGGGGCTCGACGGCGACGGACTCGCTGGAGAGCGTCTCCACGACGATGCTCAACGGCCTGATCCACAACGGTGGTTGGGCCTTCATGCTGGCGGCCTCCTGCTTCGTCGTCTTCGCCCTGTGGCTCGCGGTCAGCCGCTACGGCCGTATCCACCTCGGCGCCGAGGGCGAGGAACCCGAGTTCAAGACGGTGTCCTGGGTCGCGATGATGTTCAGCGCGGGCATGGGCATCGGTCTGATGTTCTACGGCGTGAGCGAACCGCTCTCGCACTACACGACCCCACCGCCGGGCACCACCCCCGCCGACTCCGCGGAACGCATGGAGACGGCGATGGCCACCACCCTCTTCCACTGGACGCTGCACCCCTGGGCGATCTACGCGGTGGTCGGCCTCGGCATCGCCTACAGCACCTACCGCAAACGCCGCCGCCAGACCATCAGCGCGGTCTTCACCCCGCTCATCGGTGAGAAGCACGCCAACGGCACCGCGGGCCGGGTGATCGACATCCTCGCGATCATCGCCACCATCTTCGGCTCCGCGGCCTCGCTGGGCCTCGGCGCGCTCCAGATCGGCTCCGGATTCCAGGAGCTGGACTGGATGGACGACGTGAGCGAGGGGCTGCTCGTCGCCATCATCGCCGTACTGACCCTGGCCTTCGTGGCCTCGGCGGTCTCCGGCGTGGAGAAGGGCATCCAATGGCTGTCGAACACCAACATGGTGCTCGCCCTGATCCTCGCCGTGTTCGTGTTCGTCGCGGGCCCCACGATCATCGTCCTCGATCTGCTGCCCACCTCGATCTTCGCCTACCTCGGCGACCTGCCCCAGCTCGCCGGCCGCACCGAGGCCAGCGGCGGCGAGGGCGTCGCGGACTGGCTCGGCAGCTGGACCGTCTTCTACTGGGCCTGGTGGATCTCCTGGACGCCGTTCGTCGGCATGTTCATCGCCCGCATCAGCCGCGGCCGCACCATCCGGCAGTTCGTCGGCGGCGTCATCCTCGTGCCCAGCACCGTCAGCCTGGTCTGGTTCGCGGTCTTCGGCGGTACGGCGATGAAGCTGAAGGAGGGCGGCGCGCTCCGCGGTGCCGACACCCCCGAGGGGCAACTCTTCGGAGTCCTCCAGGAGTTCCCCATCGCGACCGCCACCAGCCTGCTCGTGATGATCCTGGTCGGCATCTTCTTCGTCTCGGGCGCCGACGCCGCCTCCATCGTGATGGGCACGCTCTCCCAGCGGGGCGCCCTCGAACCCGGCCGCTTCGTCGTCGTGTTCTGGGGCATCGTGACCGGGGCCGTCGCCGCCATCATGCTGCTCGTCGGCAGCGGCCAGGGTGACGCGCTCACCGGCCTGCAGAACCTCACGATCCTGGCCGCCGCGCCCTTCGTCCTCGTGATGATCGGCATGTGTGTCGCCCTCATGCGCGACCTGCGCCGCGACCCGGTCATCGTGCGCGGCGAGATGGGCTCCGAGGCCGTGGAACTCGCCGTGATCGAGGGCCACAAGAGGTACGACGGCGACTTCGAGATCAGGGTCGGCCCGGGCGCCGGCACGGAGACGGAGGGCGACCCACTGGGCCACGACCACGGTTAGGCGCCGCCGAGCAGGTCTAGTGCCGCGGCAGGCAACGTTTGCCCCGTCGCGACGCCCGGCACGCTCCCCCACTGCCTTGAGGGCGTGGGAGGGGCCCCCACTCGCCGCACCGGCCGAAAGCCCAAGTACGTCCAGTACGAGGGCTTCCGGCCGGCACGCCGAGAGCACGCTCCCCCACCCTCGAACCGCGCTTCGCACGGCTCGGGCGGGAGGGACCCCCACGACGCCGCTCCTTGACGGGCAAACGTTGCCTGCCGCGGCACTAGCAGGAGGCGAGCGCCGCCGCCTCCTCCGCGCACCCCCATGCCACGGTCACCCCGCCCCCGCCGTGCCCGTAGTTGTGCACCAGCGCCCGCCCGTCCGCCATCAGTTCCCGCTCCAGACGCACCGCGCCCCGCACCGGCCGCAGCCCCACCCGGTGCCCCAGCACCCGCGCCCCGGCGATCTCCGGCCGCAGCGCCGCACACCGCCGTACGATCGCCTCGGCCACCGCCGGATCCGGCTCCGTCGACCAGGCCCCGTCGTCCGCCGTACCGCCCAGCAGGAGCCGGTCCGGATGCGGGAAGCAGTACGCCATCTCCCCGTCGGCGCCGGTCGACACGACCCATGTCCGGATGCCGGGATTCGCCACGACGACCAACTGCCCTCGCACCGGCTGCACGGACGCGTCCGGCACCAGTTCCCGCGCGCCCAGCCCCGTGCAGTTGACGACCACCGGCGCCCCGACCGACACCAGGTCGGACACCGTACGCGTCTCGATCGTCCCGCCCGCGTCGAGCAACCGCTGCCGCAGCCAGGGCAGATGGACCGTCATGTCGACGAGCGGCAGCCGTGCCCACACCCCCGGCCCGGCGTACTCCGCGGCCGTGGCGGCCCGCAGCCCCGGCAGCCGCCGGCCCGCCCAGGCCGTGGCCTCTTCCAGGTCCGCCTCGCCGAGTACTCCTTCGACCATGCGTACGCCGGTACGGTCCGGGTCCGCCGCGAGCGCCTCGTACACCTCCAGCGAGCGCAATGCCCACGCGCGGGCCGACGTGACCGGATCGATCCGGTGCGGCCACCACAGCGCCCCCGCAACCCACGAGGTGGTGCGCTCGACGGGATCCCGGGTCCATACCCGCACCCGCCTGCCGCGCTCGGCCAGGACCACGGCCGTCGTCAGCCCGATCACCCCACCGCCGACCACCACGACATCGCTGCTCGGATCACCGTCCACACCGGGACGTTAGCGGAATGTCGCATGCCGTGCGCAGAGCGCGCTTGCTGCGGGAATACTCGCAGCATGTCTGCCGAGTACGCGACCTTCGGCCTGGCACCGGCGATGCGTGCCGGTGGAGTCCTTGTCAACGGTGAATACCAGGTCCACCGGGACTTCATGGACTTCATCGTCGACGGACGACCGCTGCTCTTCCAACTCTCCGACCTCGACGCCGTCTCCCCGCTGGCCTCCGACGTACCGCCCTCGATCTTCACCGCCCAGGTCCGCAGCCTGCTGCTGGAGACGGACGCCCCGCTTCCGGGCGGGCGCTACGTCATCTACGGCTGCCCCGAGTGCGAGGACCTCGGGTGCGGTGCCGTCACCGCCGTGATCGACGAGGAGCACGGCGACTTCATCTGGCGGGACTTCGCCTGGCAGACCGACGAACACGCCGACCTGGAGCTCAACGGCTACCACGGCATCGGCCCCTTCCGCTTCCGCGGCCCCGAGTACCGACAGGCCCTGGACTCCCTGCTCGGCCCCGACTCCGCGAGCCCGCGCCGCCGCGTCCTGCTGATCGGAGCCCGCGTCGCCCTCCTCGCCAAACTCGCCGCCGCCCTGCGCACCATCGGCATCGGCGCCGACATCACCCAGGACGCCGAGGGCGTGTCCGCCGACGAACTGCGCGCCTACGGTGCCGTCGCCTTCGGCCGTGCGGTAGCTCAGCAGGAACGTGCCGCCGTACGCCGGTCCTTCGAACGCGCCGGCGTCGAGGTGGCCTATGTCGACGGCCTTGCCCCGATAGTCCCCCTCCTCGTCGCCCAGATCGAGCACGCCCTCGACCGCAGCCCGCAGGAACAGCGCCGCCTGACCCGGCTGGTCGCCGCCGACGGCGAGGCGGGCATCGAGGTCACCTCGCCGTGCCGGGTGCGCCTCACGGCGTACCGCCTCGACCGGCTCTTCCGCACCCACGCCCAGGAGGTCTTCGACGGGGTGCTGGAGGCGGGCCGGCACCGCATCGCGCTGGACGCGAGGGCGGTGAAGGGGGAGTCGTTCGTGGTGGCGCGGACGTCGGGGGGCGTGCTGGTCGAGGCGATGGCGCACTGAGGGCCCCCGCGTCGGCGGCGGCCCCCGGCGCTCAGGAGAACAGCAGGCGCCAGGTCAGCGGACCGGGGATGCCGTCGGCGTCGCCGCGCAGGTCCTTGCGCGACTTCTGGAAGGCCCGCACATTGAGCTGGTCCGCCTCGCCCCACGTTTTGCTGGGGCCGACCTTGTAGTGGTCGCCGAAACCGCGCTTCACCAGCTGCTTGCCGAGCTGGAGGACGTATTTGTTCGTGGCGCCGGTCACGAAGTACTTGCGTCCCGGGAACGCGGGGACCTTCGGCTTGGCGGGCGTGGGGGTGTCGTCGTCCACGTCCAGCTCGGCCTTGGCGTACTTGAGGAGCGCGGCGAAGTCGATCGCCCCCGGGTCGCCGTGGTCGTTCTCGACGACATGGAGGTGCCCGCAGATCCCCTTGAACCTGTTCCACTCGGCGGCCGTCATCCGGACCCCGTTGCCCTTGCCGAACGAGCCCGGGTACGCGGGCCACTCCCTCGGCCCCGACAGCGGCACGCCGTGCTGCTCGTGCATCCAGGCCAGAAAGCCGGCGACGGCCTGCAGCGCCCAGTCCGGGGCCTCGGGCCAGTAGATGTGCTTCTGGCCGGCGGCCTTCCACTTCGTGTGCGTCTTGGGGTCGCAGGTGCCGACCAGCTCGACCTGGCACACGTTCGCGGTGTTGGTCTCCGCTCCGCCCCGCAGATTGACCAGCGCCCTGGACGAGGTCTCGATGTCGAAGTGCTGGTACCACTTCAGCTTCTTCGCGTCGAAGTCCGGCACCGCCGTCAGGTTCGGAGCGGAGCCACCGCCGCCGTAGCCGGGCAGGGTGCGGCCCTCGGTGGTGTGCAGGACGACGACGTTGACCTCCATCGGGTCACCGCCGAAGTCGTCCTGATACCAGTTCGCCCGGCTCGCTCCCGGATAGCGCTGGGGACCCGTCTTCGTGCTCATCGCGGAACTCCTGAAGGGGTGATGTGGGCCGGATGGCCGTGCGATGCAAGGAAGTTGACCGCAAAAGTACAGCCGCCGGGGGGAGATCGGAGCGATTCTGTGCGGCTTCGCCGTCCTCGCGTTGTCGTCCCCCGTGGCGCCGACTCGCCCCCCGGCACGGAATCCGCGGGAAGCCTCCTCGGGCACCTCGCTAGGATCGGTCCCCTCATGACTGCCACACTCGTCGCCAAGAACCTCGCCGCCGGCCACGGCGACCGCTCCCTGTTCGCCGGGCTCGACCTCGTCGTCGCGCCCGGTGACGTCATCGGACTGGTCGGAGCCAACGGCGCGGGCAAGTCCACCCTGCTCAGGCTGCTCGCCGGGCTGACCACGCCGGAGGAGGGCGAGCTCCGGCTCTCCCCGCCGACGGCGACCGTCGGCCACCTTCCCCAGGAACCGGAGCGCCGCCCCGGCGAGACGGTCCGGGACTTCCTGGCCCGCCGCACCGGCGTCGCCGAGGCCCAGCGGGTCATGGACGAGGCGACCCAGGCCCTGGTCGACGGGGCGCCGGGCGCGGACGACGCGTACTCCACGAGCCTGGAGCGCTGGCTCGACCTCGGCGGCGCGGACCTCGACGAGCGCGCCGCCGAGGTCGCCGACTCCCTGGGTCTGGCGGTGGACCTGGACCAGCCGATGACGTCCCTGTCCGGCGGCCAGGCGGCACGGGCGGGGCTCGCGTCGCTGCTGCTGTCCCGCTACGACGTCTTCCTCCTCGACGAGCCGACCAACGACCTCGACCTGGACGGCCTGGAGCGCCTGGAGCGCTTCGTGAGCGGCCTGCGCGCGGGCACGGTCGTCGTCAGCCACGACCGCGAGTTCCTCACCCGCACGGTCACCAAGGTCCTCGAGCTCGACCTGGCGCAGGGACAGATCAATATCTACGGCGGCGGCTACGAGGCCTATCTGGAGGAGCGCGACGTGTCCCGCCGGCACGCCCGCGACGACTTCGAGGAGTACGCCGACAAGAGGTCGGCCCTCCAGGACCGGGCGCAGACCCAGCGCTCCTGGATGGACAAGGGCGTCAAGAACGCGCGCCGCAAGGCAAGCAACGACAACGACAAGATCGGCCGCAAGTTCCGCAGTGAGGCCAGCGAGAAGCAGGCCGCGAAGGCCCGGCAGACCCAGCGCATGATCGAACGCCTGGAGGTCGTCGAGGAACCGCGCAAGGAGTGGGAACTGCGCATGGAGATCGCCTCGGCGCCGCGCTCGGGGTCGGTGGTGGCGACCCTGCGGGAGGCGGAGGTCCGCCGCGGTGACTTCGTGCTCGGCCCGGTGACCCTGCAGATCGACTGGGCCGACCGGGTGGCGGTCACCGGCGCGAACGGCGCCGGCAAGTCGACGCTCCTCGGGGCGCTGCTGGGCCGTGTCCCGGTCGACGCGGGCACCGCCTCGCTGGGCTCCGGCGTCCTGGTCGGCGAGGTCGACCAGGCCCGCAAGCTGTTCCACGGCACCGAGTCACTGCTGGACGCCTTCTGCGCCGCGGTCCCCGACACCGAACCGGCCGAGGTCCGCACCCTGCTGGCCAAGTTCGGTCTGAAGGCGCACCACGTCCTGCGCCCGGCGGCCCACGCTCTCCCCGGGCGAACGCACGAGGTCCGCCCTGGCCCTGCTCCAGGGCCGGGGCGTCAACCTCCTGGTCCTCGACGAACCCACCAACCACCTCGACCTCCCGGCCATCGAGCAGCTGGAGTCGGCGCTCGACGCCTACGAGGGCACGCTGCTCCTGGTGACGCACGACCGCCGCATGCTGGACGCGGTCCATGTCACCCGCCGTCTGGAGGTCGCGGGCGGCAAGGTGACCGAACGCTAGGACCGGTGGCGCAGCAGCGCGCAGACGAGGTTCTCCTGGACGGCGCGCATCCGGCGCAGCAGGTCGGGCTTCTGGGCCTGGTTGATCTGGGTGGTGACCGAGAACGTCAGTGACCGCTGCCCGTCCGGTGTCGCCGCGATCAGCTGGGTGTAGCCGAGGGTGTTGCCGGTGTGCCCCAGCACCACGCCGCAGCGGGTGGTGTAGCGGAAGATGGCGAGCCCCGCGTCGTTGCGTCCGGGCCCCTTGGGCTCGGAGTTGCCGGGGATCCAGTCGCGCTGCTGCTCCACGACCTGCGGGCCGTACAGCCGCCCTTCGGCGTAACCGCGGATGAAGCGCGTCATGTCGGAGGGCGTGGAGACGATTCCGCCCGAGGCCCACACGCCGGACATGCCCAGGACCTCGCTCACGTCCTCGGGCGGGTCGGGCGGGGTCACGTCGTAGCCGTGCAGATACGGCTTCGGCATGCGGTAGCCCTGCGGCAGGCTGGTGTCGCGCAGGCCCAGCGGCCGGTACACCAGCTTGTGCAGCAGTTGTTCGTACGGGATGTGGGTGGCCGCCTCCGCCATCAGGGCCACGGCGATGTTGTCCGAGTTGGAGTACTCGTACCGGGAGCCCGGCTCGAACCGCAGGGGTTCGCCGGCGGCGAAGTCCAGCAGCTTGCGGGAGTCGAAGCGGTGCCGGGGGTCGGCGAGGACGATCTTCAGGAACCCGGCGCTCCGCGAGTAGTCGGGCAGGCCGCTGGTGTGGTGCAGCAGCTGGCGCAGTGTCACGGCATGCCAGGCCTTGGGCAGGTGCGGCAGCCGCTCACCGAGGGTGTCGTCGAGGTCCAGGGTGTTCCGGTCGACGAGGGAGAGCGCGACCGCGCCGCTGAAGGCCTTGGCCGTACTGGCGATACGCATGTGGTCGTGGGGCGCGGGCCGGCGGCCGGTGTCGAGATCGGCGACTCCGGCCCTGAGGACCCGGCTGTTCCTGCCGTCCCGGAGCACGGCGATGACACCGGGCGGACCGCCGGGCGCGTCGACCAGGTCCTGGAGCTGCTGCTGGAGCCTGGTGTCGGTGTGCGGTCCGGGCGGCGTGGTGGTGGCGACGGCGGTCGGTGACAGTGCGGCCAGAGAGGCCGCGAGCAGGGCGACCGCCGTGCGGCGACGGAATCTGGAGGGGACAGGCATGGACTCTCCCGGGCAGGGCGAAGCTGGGCGGACTGACCCGCCCAGCTTCGCCCTGCCCGGATGGGGGCAGCCGGTCAAGCTACTGCACCTGGCGCAACGGGAAGGGCGCGAAGCGCCTCTTCCAGGGGCGCGGGGCCGTATCGATATGCGATATGCGGCTCCGCCGCGCGAGCGCGACCAGCCACGACGGCCCCGCGGTCTCCCCACCATCCGATCGGCGAAGCCGTCAGCGCTTGCCCTTCTTCGGATCGAGCAGCCCGGCCTTGCGCAACGCATCCGCCATCGCACTGTTGGCCGGCGGCGGCGCCGCCTGACGCGAACCGCCCCCCTGACCACCACGGCCACCGCCCTGCCGCTGCTGGCCCTGCTGCCGTTGCTGAGGAGGACGCCCGCCCCGCTGCCGGCGCTCGCCCCCGCCACCCTGCTGCCCCTGCTCACCCTGCGGAGCCGCTTCGTCGTCCAGCCGCAGCGTCAGCGAGATCCGCTTGCGCGGGATGTCGACGTCGAGAACCTTCACCTTGACGATGTCACCGGGCTTCACCACGTCCCTCGGGTCCTTCACGAAGGTCTTCGACAGCGCCGAGACATGCGCGAGACCGTCCTGGTGGACACCGACGTCGATGAACGCCCCGAAGGCCGCCACGTTGGTGACCACGCCCTCCAGCACCATCCCGGACGTCAGGTCGGAGAGCTTCTCGACGCCCTCCTTGAAGGTGGCCGTCTTGAACGCGGGCCGCGGGTCGCGCCCCGGCTTCTCCAGCTCCTTGAGGATGTCGCTCACCGTCGGGAGACCGAACGTCTCGTCCACGAAGTCCTGCGGCCGCAGCGACCGCAGCACCCCCGTGTTGCCGATGAGCGCGGCGACCTCCTGGCCCGCCGTCTTCACCATCCGCCGGACCACCGGATACGCCTCGGGGTGCACGCTGGACGCGTCCAGCGGGTCGTCGCCGCCGCGGATCCGCAGGAACCCCGCGCACTGCTCGTAGGCCTTCGGACCCAGCCGGGCCACCTTCTTCAGCGCGGTGCGCGAAGTGAAGGGACCGTTGGCGTCGCGGTGCGCCACGATGTTCTCGGCGAGGCCGGAGGTGATACCGGAGACCCGGGCGAGCAGCGGGGCCGACGCCGTGTTGACGTCCACGCCCACACCGTTCACACAGTCCTCCACCACCGCGTCCAGCGAACGCGACAGCTTCACCTCGGACAGGTCGTGCTGGTACTGGCCGACACCGATGGACTTCGGGTCGATCTTCACCAGCTCGGCCAGCGGGTCCTGGAGGCGACGGGCGATCGACACCGCGCCGCGCAGCGACACGTCCATGTCCGGCAGTTCCTGCGAGGCGAAGGCCGACGCCGAGTACACGGACGCGCCCGCCTCGGACACCATCACCTTGGTGAGCTGCAACTCGGGGTGCCTGGTGATGAGTTCACCGGCGAGCTTGTCGGTCTCGCGGGACGCCGTGCCGTTGCCGATCGCGATCAGGTCGACCGCGTGCTCCTTGGCGAGGCGGGCCAGCTTGGCGATCGCCTCGTCCCACTTGTTGGCCGGGACGTGCGGGTAGATGACGTCGGTGGCGACGACCTTGCCGGTGGCGTCGACGACGGCGACCTTCACGCCCGTCCGGAACCCGGGGTCCAGGCCCAGCGTCGAGCGCGTGCCGGCGGGGGCGGCGAGCAGCAGGTCGCGGAGGTTCGCCGCGAAGACGTTCACCGCCTCGTCCTCGGCGGCGGTGCGCAGCCGCAGCCGCAGGTCGATGCCGAGGTGCACCAGGATGCGGGTGCGCCAGGCCCAACGGACGGTGTCCGTGAGCCACTTGTCGCCGGGGCGGCCGCGGTCGGCGATCTGGAACCGGTGCGCGATGATCCCCTCGTACGAGGACGGACCGGGCTGCTCGGACGGCTCCTCCGGCTCCAGGACGAGGTCGAGGACCTCCTCCTTCTCGCCGCGCAGCATCGCCAGGACGCGGTGCGAGGGCAGCTGCTTGAAGGGCTCGGCGAAGTCGAAGTAGTCGGCGAACTTGGCGCCCGCCTCCTCCTTGCCGTCCTTCACCTTGGCGGCGAGCCGCCCGCGCACCCACATGCGCTCGCGCAGCTCGCCGATCAGGTCGGCGTCCTCGGAGAACCGCTCGGTGAGGATGGCCCGTGCGCCGTCGAGCGCGGCCTGCGGATCGGCCACGCCCTTGTCGGCGTCGACGAACGCGGCGGCGGCGGCCAGCGGGTCGACGCCCGGGTCCGCGAGCAGCCCCTCGGCGAGCGGCTCCAGACCGGCCTCCCGGGCGATCTGTGCTTTGGTCCTGCGCTTCGGCTTGTACGGCAGGTAGATGTCCTCGAGGCGAGCCTTGGTCTCCGCGCCGCGGATCCGCGCCTCCAGCTCCTCGGTGAGCTTGCCCTGCTCGCGCACCGACTCCAGGATCGCCGTCCGCCGCTCCTCCAGTTCCCGCAGATAGCGCAGCCGCTCCTCGATCGTGCGCAGCTGCGCGTCGTCGAGCATCTCGGTCGCTTCCTTGCGGTAGCGGGCGATGAAGGGCACCGTCGAACCGCCGTCGAGCAGCTCCACGGCTGACCTGACCTGCCGCTCCCGAACGCCGAGCTCCTCGGCGATCCTTCCTTCGATGGATCCGATGTCGATGGGCTCGCGTGTCGTCACGATGCCGTACCGCCTTCTCACAGAGGTTGCGCGGCAATTGTGGCAGGTGGCACCGACACTCGGGGATCAGGGCGCGGACATCAGGCCCGACGACTCCGCGTGGAACTCGAGGCCCCGCCGAACAGCCGGGCCACCGCCCGGAACGGCAGCGTCACGACGGTGGCGATGGCGCCGCCGATCTGCCGGAGTACGTCTGCGATCGCTCGGAACACGAACTTCCCCTTTCGTCACCCCGGCCACGCGACCGGGGAAGCCCGAGTACCTCATCACCGCCCCCGCATGCGTCCAGTTGTTCGGAGCGCCGCCCTGAGACCGGCCCGGCGCGTGGAGACGACAGACTCAGGAACGTCCCCGCCCGGCGCTGGCTGCGCGGAGCTGCCGCCCGACATGCGTCGGCTGTTCACGGACGCCGCCGCGTCACGGGCCAGGCACGGCAGGTGCCTGCCTGACGCTCAGCGATCCCGCCCGCCCTTCCCCGGCGTTCAAAGTCACCACTCGGGCTCGACACCGGCGCCCAGGGCGTCTCGCCCTGCACGCCCAGTCGGCAGGCCCGCCCCCGCAAGGCGCCCAAGCCTGCGGCCTCGCCCCGGCAATCGCTCACCCCATAGGCCCCGACAGGCGCTCCACCCTCCGCACCGCCCGACATGCGCCCGGTCGACAGGCCCGACCCGACATGCGCCCCAGCCTCCGGCCCGCCCCGACCAGGGCCCAGCGCTCAGGTCCGCCCCGACAAGGCCCAGCGCTCAGGCCCCCCGAGACGGCCCGCAGGCCCGCCCCGACATGCGCCCCTGGCAGGGGCGCACCACCCAGCCGCGCCCCCCGACACTCAGCCCTTGCCGATCAGATCCGCCGGATACGCCCCCGCCGCCAACGCCGCCCGTGCGAAGCCCGCTCCGAGTTCCGTCAGCCGTGCCACGCCCGCGGTGCCGAGGTGTTCGTACGGTGCCCGGTCCAGTCGGTCCGTCTCGGTCTCGATCTCCTCGCGCAGGGCCGCACCCCGCTCGGTCAGTTCACCGGCCTCGTCCAGGAGCCCGCGGGCCCGGAGCCGTCCGACCGCCGCGTCCCATTCGTCCTGGCTCCAGCCGCGCGTGGTGAGCACCCACTTGGGGCTCATGCCCTTGCCGGTCGCCGTGTGGGCCACCATGGCCTCCAGGCCGCCCAGCTCCGCGGCCGTCAGCGCGGCGAGATGGCCGTCGCCCCGGTGCTCGCGCAGCAGGGTCGCGGCGTGGAAGTACGCCAGGTGCGGCTCCTCGGGCACCGGCAGGTCCGCGTGCGCCGCGTACAGCGGACGAGCGCTGCGCGAACAGGCCTCGGTGGCGCGCAACGCCAGCTCCGCGGCCTCCGCCATCTCCGGTGACGCGAGCGTCTGCGCGCCGAGCAGCCGCCGCAGCGCCGCGTCGACGCCACGCACGCGTGCCGCGAGGACGTCCTCGGGCGAGGCGGTGGCCCACACCTCGGGGACGTACCGGGCCACGAGCTCGTGCTTGTAGTTGGAGAACGTCGCCGTCACCGTCCCGGCGCCCACCGGCCCCATGGCGGCGGCCCGCACCGCGAAGTTGGCGGCTCTCGGATGCGTGATCCCGATCCCGGCCAGTTCCTTGCCCAGTTCGGGCGCGAAGTAGGAGGTGGCGTGCAGGGAGTTGAGCACATTCGCGCAGCGGCGGACGGCCCGGAGCTCGATGGGGGCGGTAGTCATGCCCGGCAGGTTACCAACCGCTTGGTATGCCGCTCCAGGGCGAGGGGGGACGTGGCAGGAAAGGTGGGGTACTCGTCATTGCGGCCGTCCCCGGGCCAGCCCAGAATCGAGTGCATGACGCAGCGAACCGTCCTCGTCGTCCTCTTCGACGACGTGCAGAGCCTCGATGCCACCGGCCCCGTGGAGGTGTTCGCCGGGGCCGAGACGCACACCCCGGGCACGTACCGCATCCGTACGGCCTCCCTGGACGGCGCCCCCGTGCGCACCTCCAGCGGCCTGACTCTCGTACCGGATCTGGCACTCACGGACGCGCCCGCCCCGCACACCCTCCTGGTCCCGGGCGGTCAGGGCACCCGCCGTCCCGACCCGCGCCTGACGGATTGGCTGCGCGAGAACGGACGGAGCGCGGAGCGCCTCGTCTCCGTCTGCACCGGTGCCATCCTGCTCGCCGAGGCGGGCCTGCTCGACGGCCGCCGCGTCACGACCCACTGGGCGTACTGCGACAGGCTCGCCCGCGACCACCCGGCGATCGACGTCGAACCCGACCCGATCTACGTCCGGGACGGAACGGTCGCCACCTCCGCGGGGGTCACCTCCGGAATCGATCTCGCCCTCGCGCTGGTCGAGGAGGACCTGGACCGGGAGGTCGCCCTCGTCATCGCCCGCCATCTGGTGGTCTTCCTGCGCAGACCGGGCAACCAGGCCCAGTTCAGCGCCCAGCTGGCCGCGCAGACCGCGCGGCGGGAGCCCCTGCGTGAGGTCCAGCAGTGGATCACCGAGCATCCGGACGGCGACCTGAACGTCGAGTCGCTCGCCGCCCGGGCCCGCCTCTCGCCCCGCCATTTCGCCCGCGCCTTCCAGGCGGAGACGGGCATGACCCCCGGCCGCTACGTCGACCGGGTCCGCCTCGAACACGCCCGCCGTCTCCTGGAGGACACCGCCGACGGCGTCGAGGAGATCTCCCGAGCCAGCGGCTACGGCACCTCCGAGACCATGCGCCGCGCCTTCGTCAAAGCCCTGGGAACACCACCGGCCGAGTACCGCCGCCGGTTCCGCCCGGCACCTGCCCGCTGAGGGCGCCGTTCAGCCTTCTCCGGCATCCGCCCACCGAGGCCGGTCGGTTCCTCTCCGGCATTCGCCCGCCGAGATGCAGGTCGGTTCCTCTCCGGCATCCGCCGGCTGAGATGCCAGTCGGTCCTCGTCGGCATCCGCCCACCGAGGCCGGTCGCTTCCTCTCCGGCATCCGTCCGCTGAGATGCAGGTCGGTTCCTCTCCGGCATCCGCCCATCGAGGCCGGTCGGTTCCTCTCCGGCATCCGCCGGCTGTGATGCCGGTCGGTCCTCGTCGGCATCCGCCCACCGAGGCCGGTCGCTTCCTCTCCGGCATCCGTCCGCTGAGATGCAGGTCGGTTCCTCTCCGGCATCCGCCACCGAGGCCGGTCGGTTCCTCTCCGGCATCCGCCCACCGAGGCGCCGGTCGGTTCCCTCCGCCACCTGCCCGCAGATGCGCTGGTCGGTTCCCCCGGCAGCCGCCCATCGAGACGCCGGTCGGTTCCCCTCCGGCAGCCGCCCATCGAAAGGATCCCCATGCAGATCGCCATCGTCCTGTTCGACCGCTTCACCGCCCTCGACGCCGTGGGACCGTACGAGACCCTCGGCCGCCTCCCGGACGCGGAACTGTTCTTCGTCGCCGAGCGGACGGGCCCCGTCCGCGCCGACACCGGCAACCTCGCCATCACCGCCGACCGCACGCTCGCCGACGTGCCGAGCCCGGACATCGTGGTCGTCCCCGGCGGGCCCGGACAGACCCCGCAGATGGCGAACGAGACCCTCCTGGACTGGCTGCGCGCCGCCGACGCCACCAGCACCTGGACGACGTCCGTGTGCACCGGATCGCTGCTGCTGGCCGCCGCCGGACTCCTCGACGGGCGCCGCGCGACCTCCCACTGGCTCGCCCTGGACTATCTGAAGCAGTTCGGGGCCGAGCCCACGGGGGAGCGGGTCGTCCTCGACGGCAAGTACGTCACCGCGGCCGGCGTCTCCTCCGGCATCGACATGGGGCTCACCCTGCTGGGCCGGATCGCCGGCGACGAACACGCCCAGGCCGTCCAGCTGTTGACGGAGTACGACCCGCAGCCGCCCTACGACGCCGGCTCGCCACACAAGGCTCCCGCGCACCTCGTCGAGGAGTTCCGTTCCAAGAGCCGGTTCATCCTGAAGTAGTCCAGGTGAAGCGCGGCTGCCTGCGCTCCAGGAACGCGGCGACGCCCTCCGCGGTGTCGCCGTTGCCGCGTGCCTGCTCGGCCCAGTGGCCGTCCCGGTCCGCGACCCCGTTCGCGAACTCCTTCGCCGCGGCCTGCGTCAACTGCGAACGGGACACCAGGATCCGGGTGAACTCCGCCACCCGCTTGGCCAGTTCGCCCTCCGGCAGCATCTCGTCGACCAGCCCGGTGCGCAGCGCCCGTTCGGTGTCGATCAACTCACCGGAGAACAGCAGGTACTTGGTGGTGGCCGGACCCACCAGTGCCACCAACCGGCTGGTGGAGGAGGCCGGATACACGATCCCCAGCTTGGCCGGGGTCACCCCGAACAGCGAGCCCTCCTGCGCGAACCGCAGATCGCAGGCCGCCGCGAGCTGTGCACCGCCGCCCACGCAGTGCCCGCGGATCGCCGCCAGCGTCGGCTTCGGGAAGGTGGCGAGTGCCTCCTCGGCCGCCACCGCGAGCCCCTGTGCCTCGTCCGGCGACCCCCGCAGAGTGGAGATGTCGGCCCCGGCGCAGAACGTCCCGCCCTCCCCGGTGAGTACCAGGGCCCGTACGTCCGGGTCGGCGGCGAGGGTGTCGAGCAGCGGCGGCAGCGCCCGCCACATCGCGGCCGTCATCGCGTTGCGCTTGGCCGGATGGTGGATGACGACGGTGGCGACCGAATCGGTCACGCTGTACAGCAGCTGGGGCTCCATGGCCGGATGCTAACCGCCCCCGGCACTCGTACGATCGGGGAGGGGGCCCGTGCGAGGAGGCGCCGATGGCCAAGGACGAGACCGCCAAGCTGAGCCGGGACTTCGGCTGGCTGGCCGCGCTCGGCGTGATCCTGGTGCTCGCCGGACTCGTCGGGCTCATCTACACCGGGGTGGCCACCCTCACCTCGATGCTGCTGTTCGGCTGGCTGCTGCTGATCGGCGGCGCAGTCGGCCTGCTGCACGCGATCCAGGCGCGCGGCACCAACTTCTTCTGGCTCGGCGTCGTGGTCGCGGCCCTGAACATCGCGGCCGGTGTGGTCGTCATCAGCAGACCCGAGGCGGCTGCCGAGGCTTTGACCATGTTCGCCGCGCTGCTCTTCCTGACCGGCGGGGTGTTCCGGCTGGCCGGCAGTCTGATGGTGCGCGGTACGCAGTTCGGCTGGACGCTGGTGCAGGGCGCCTTCGGACTGCTCCTCGGGATCCTGGTGCTGGCCTCCTGGCCGAGCAGCAGCAAGTACGTCATCGGCTGCTTCTTCTCGCTGGCGCTGCTCTTCGACGGGCTCGGTCTGATCGCCACGGGGTTCGGCGGGCGGCGGATCGTCGGCATGGTCTCCGAACGGCTCGCCGCCGAGGACGGTGCGCGGAGCGAAACGGACGAGCCGGTCGCCAAACCCGTACAACCCGAATAGTTCGCGAACACGGCAAAAGTGGGACAGCGGCAGTCTCATAGTCGACCGTGTCATGCGAGAGCGATCCCAAACGCTCGATATCTGCTGACTTCTGTTCAGTCATCCGGCGCGGAGCGGCTCGCTGCCAACACTCGATGTGTGGTGACAATCGAGCGCGAGGGTGGCGACCGGACAATGGAGAACCATGGGCGCGGGTCCGGCCCACGCCCAGCAGCCGGCGAGGTCGAGGAACCGGCCCCCGGTCCGCCCGGGCCCCTGCCGTACGAGGGCGTCTGGCGGTTCACCGCCCCCGCCGTCGACGTCTCGGTCCCGCAGGCGCGGCACGCCGTGCGGGATCTGCTGCTGCGTCAGGGCGTACCGGTCTCCGACGACCTGGTGCAGGGACTCCTGCTGATCGTCTCCGAACTGGTCACCAACGCGGTGCGGCACGCGGCCCTGCTGTCGCCGATGCTCGCCGTGGAGGTCGCCGTCGGCGCCGAGTGGGTGCGGGTGTCGGTGGAGGACAACCATCCCTACCGCCCGACCGCCCTGGAGGCCGACCACGGCCAGACCGGCGGCCGCGGGCTGCTGCTGGTGCGCGAGGTCACCCGCGAGGCGGGCGGAGTCTGCGATGTCGAGCACACGGCGAGCGGCGGCAAGGTGATCTGGGCCGCCCTGCCGCTCGTACCCGCGCGGGTGTCCTAGGAAGCGGCCGTCACCAGCCGGCGGACGGGCCCGTCAGCTCCCTGACCGCGGGACGGGCCGCGTCCAGCACCGTCATGAACCAGGCCGAGAAGGTGTCCTTGGCATGCCGTTCCGCCAGCTCGGCGGGCGTCACGAAGACCGTCTCGCCGATCTCCTCCGGATCCGGGCGCAGCGACGACTGCAACAGGCCCACGAAGAGGTGGTTGTACTCCTGCTCCACCAGGCCCGAGTCCGGGTCCGGGTGGTTGTAGCGGACGGTGCCCGCCTCGGCGAGCAGTGACGGGGAGGCGCCGAGCTCCTCGTAGGTCCGCCGGGCGGCCGCCGCGAAGGGCGCCTCGCCCGGATAGGGGTGTCCGCAGCAGGTGTTGGACCACACACCGGGGGAGTGGTACTTGCCCAGCGCGCGCTGCTGGAGCAGCAGCCGGCCCCGCTCGTCGAAGAGGAACACGGAGAAGGCGCGGTGCAGCTGCCCCGGCGCCTGATGGGCGGCGAGCTTCTCCGCGGTGCCGATCGTGACGCCGTCCTCGTCGACGAGTTCCAGCAGAATCGCGTCAGCTGTGCCGTTCGACGGGCTGTGGGTCGCGGTGGCAGGTGTGATCGGCATGCCCATCCTTCGCATCGGTTTTTCGCGCACCAAGTGTGCCGCACAAATACGGCACTACCGGCAGTTGATCGTGCCCGGCGCGGCGGACGGGGAACCGTCCGGGGAGGTGCTGTGGGGTGGAGGACGCAGCCGGTCACCGGATCGCTGCATTCCGCATGAAACGCACTTTCGGGACGTTCGGGCATGCTTGCGGGAGTCTCAGTGGCAGAGCTTCGCCTCGTGCTCCGCGTGCCCGACCGGCTCCAGCTGGAAGGTGCAGTGCTCCACGTCGAAGTGGTCGCCCAGGCAGCCCTGGAGCTCGTGGAGCATCTTCTCGTGACCGATCGCGCTCAGCACGTCCGAGCGCACCACCACGTGCGCAGACAGCACCGGCATCCCGGAGGTGATCGTCCAGGCGTGCAGGTCGTGGACGTCCTCGACGCCGTCGAGCGCCAGTATGTGGGCCCGTACGTCGTCCATGTCGACGTTCTTCGGGGCCGCTTCCAGCAGTACGTCGAGGGTCTCCCGCAGCAGCTTCCACGTGCGCGGCACGATCATCAGTCCGATGACCAGGGAGGCGACCGGGTCGGCGGCCTGCCAGCCGGTCGTCAGGATCACCACCGCGGAGATGATGACCGCGAGCGAGCCGAGCGCGTCCGCCGCGACCTCCAGGAAGGCGCCCCGCACGTTCAGGCTCTCCGCCTGTCCGCGCACCAGCAGCGACAGCGAGATCATGTTCGCGACCAGGCCGATCGCGCCGAACACGATGGTCAGCCCGCCCTCGGTGCCGGCCGGCGTGACGAACCGCTGGATCGCCTCGTACAGGACGTACCCGCCGACGCCGAGCAGCAGCAGACAGTTGGCGAGCGCGGCGAGGATCTCCGCGCGGGCGTAACCGAAGGTGCGCTTCCCGCTCGGCGGGAGGCCCGCGAAGTGGATCGCCATCAGGGCCATGCCGAGGCCCAGCGCGTCCGTCGCCATGTGCGCCGCGTCCGCGACCAGGGCGAGCGAGTCCGCCATGATGCCGCCGACGATCTCGACCACCATGACGGTGAGCGTGATCGACAGCGCGACCCGCAGCCTGCCCCGGTACGCCGCGGTCGCCGTACCGCCGGGCGGCGCATGCGAGTGCGCGTGCCCGTGATCATGCCCAGCCCCCATGGAAGCCGCCTCCTGTGCGTTGACCCCGAACAACCCGTCCGGGGACACAGTGAACTACGGGTGGGGGGTATGGGGCAACGCGGCACTGAACACCGTTGTCATGTGCTCTGACCTGCGGAAACGATCCCGCAGGTCAGAACGCCCCCGCTTCACTTGGCGTGGTGCAGCCGCCAGCCCCGCCACGCCGACTCGATCATCTCGTGGACCCCGCGGCGTGCCGTCCAGCCGAGCTCCGCAGCGGCCCGGGCGGCCGAGGCCACCGAGACCGGGGCGTCGCCGGGGCGCCGGGGCTCCACGACGGCGGGCCGCCGGTCGCCGGTGACCTCGCCGATGACGGTGACCATCTCGCGCACGGAGACGCCCTCGCCGCGGCCGATGTTGACGGTCAGGTCCCCGCTGCGGTCCCCGAGCCCCTGTGCGGCCGCCAGATGCGCCTCCGCCAGGTCGGCGACATGGATGTAGTCACGGATGCAGGTGCCGTCCGGCGTCGGATAGTCGTCGCCGAAGATCCGCGGGGCCTCGTCGCGGGTGAGCCGGTCGAAGACCATCGGCACGATGTTGAAGACACCGGTGTCCGCCAGCTCCGGCGTGGCCGCGCCCGCCACGTTGAAGTAGCGCAGGCACACGGTCGAGATGCCGTGCGCCCGCCCGGCCGCCCGCACCAGCCACTCACCGGTGAGCTTCGTCTCGCCGTACGGGTTCACCGGGGCGCACGGGGTGTCCTCCGTGATCAGCTCCGCGTCGGGGTTGCCGTAGACGGCGGCGGACGAGGAGAAGAGGAAGCGCTCGATCCCCGCCTCGGCGACGGCTTCGAGGAGCGTCGCCAGTCCGCCGACGTTCTCCTGGTAGTAGCGCATCGGCTGGGCGACGGACTCGGCGACCTGCTTGCGCGCGGCCAGGTGCACCACCCCGGTCACCTCGTGCTCGGCGAGCACCCGCTTCAGCAGACCGGCGTCCAGTGACGAACCCCGCACCAGCGGCACGTTCGCCGGCAGCCGCGCCGGGAACCCGGCGGACAGATCGTCCAGCGCGAGGACGCGCTCCCCGGCGTCCGTCATGGTCCGCGCCACGTGGGCCCCGATGTATCCCGCTCCGCCTGTGATCAGCCATGTCATGGTCGCCCACCCTATGCCGAGGCGGTGGTGGGCCCCGCAATGTCCCAGATGCCCGGTCCGGTGACCCGCGGTTTGTGGGCGGGGCCCGTGATCACCCATGATGATCGCGGCAAAGGCCGGGGGAGACGGCGTTGATCGGCCCATGAACGGGCGGTGAACGCGGGCTTCCCGGCATCCGATAGCCTCTGCCGACATGCCGCCCGGGCGCGCCGAGCCACGCCGAGGGGCGCCCCCACCATGCAGATGACCGGCGCCCCGCGTCGGCACCCAGGGAGTGAGTTCGGTTGTCGACCGCCATCCTCACCGGTCAGCCGGTCCCCGGATCGTCGATCGAGGGCGATCTGCGGTCGCTCGGCTTCGATGTCCGGGTTGCCTCGGACGCCGCCGACGCCGAGACGCTCCTCGCCCAGGTCCCGGGCGACCAGCGGGTCGCCGTGGTCGACGCCCGCTTCGTGGGCCACCCGCACGCCCTGCGCCTCGGCCTCACCGACCCCCGCTTCCCGCTCGCCGCGATCTCCGGCGCCGTCACCGCTCAGCCGGCCGGGCGGCAGGCCCTGACCCGTGCGATGGCCCGGGAGAGCAGCGCCGGCGGCGGGACGACGGTCGCCGTCGACAGCCTCGCCGACCGCATCGTCACCGCGCTGGACGCCGAGAACGCCGGTGTGCACCACCCCGAGCTCGGCAGCCTGGTCGCCGCCGTGCCCGCCGATCCGCAGGCCCGCAACGAGGCACGGCAGGCCGTCGCGGACGTCGACGACGAAGCCGTACGCCTGAAGTCGGCCGTGAAGTCCCGCGACGGCTTCTTCACCACCCACTTCATCAGCCCCTACTCCCGCTACATCGCGCGCTGGTGCGCCCGCCGGGGCCTGACCCCGAACCAGGTCACCACCGCCTCCCTGCTCACCGCCCTGATCGCGGCGGGCAGCGCGGCCACCGGCACCCGGGCCGGCTTCATAGCCGCCGGCGTGCTGTTGATCGCGTCCTTCGTCCTGGACTGCGTCGACGGCCAGATCGCCCGCTACTCCCTTCAGTACTCCACGCTCGGCGCCTGGCTCGACGCCACCTTCGACCGGGCCAAGGAGTACGCCTACTACGCAGGTCTCGCCCTCGGAGCCGCCCGCGGCGGCGACGACGTCTGGGCCCTGGCGCTCGGCGCGATGATCCTGCAGACCTGCCGGCACGTCGTCGACTTCTCCTTCAACGAGGCGAACCACGACGCCACCGCCAACACCAGCCCCACCGCCGCGCTCTCCGACAAGCTGGACAGCGTCGGCTGGACGGTGTGGATCCGCCGGATGATCGTGCTGCCGATCGGCGAGCGCTGGGCGATGATCGCGATCCTGACGGCGGCCACGACGCCCCGGATCACCTTCTACACCCTGCTCATCGGCTGTGCCTTCGCGGCCACGTACACCACGGCGGGCCGGGTGCTGCGCTCGCTGACCCGCAAGGCCGAGCGGACGGACCGGGCGGCACAGGCCCTGGCGGACCTCGCGGACAGCGGTCCGCTGGCCGAGGTGATAGCGCGCTTCCTGCCGGGCCCGTCCCGTCCCACGGCCCCCCTCAGCGCCGCCGCCGGCGCTCTCTTGGTGACGCTCGGGGCCTGGGCGTGGGGACCGAGCTGGTGGGTCGTACTGATGGCCGGCGGCTACACCATGCTGTCCGCGGAAGCCATTGAGCGTCCCCTCAAGGGCGCCCTCGACTGGTTGATCCCCCCGTTCTTCAGGGCGGCCGAGTACTGCACCGTCCTGGTCCTGGCGGCCAAAGCCGATGTGAACGGAGCCCTTCCTGCGGCTTTCGGGCTGGTGGCCGCGGTCGCCTACCATCACTACGACACGGTGTACCGCATCCGCGGCAACGCCGGCGCGTCCCCGGCCTGGCTGGTGCGCGCCATCGGGGGGCACGAAGGGCGGACGCTGCTCGTCGCCGTCCTGGCCGCCGCGCTCACCGCCTCGCAGTTCACGGTCGCGCTCACGGCTCTCGCCGTGGCCGTCGCCCTGCTGGTGCTCGTCGAGAGCATCCGCTTCTGGGTGTCCTCCGGGGCGCCCGCCGTACACGATGAAGGAGAACCCGCATGATCGGCCTCGTGCTGGCGGCCGGCGCCGGACGGCGTCTGCGCCCCTACACCGACAGCCTTCCCAAGGCTCTGGTGCCGGTGGGTCCCGCGGGCATAGAGGGCGGCCCCGATGAGGTCACGGTTCTCGACCTCACTCTTGGCAACTTCGCGGAGATCGGCCTGACCGAGGTCGCGATCATCGTCGGCTACCGCAAGGAAGCCGTGTACGAGCGCAAGGCGGCGCTGGAGGCGAAGTACGGCCTCAAGCTCACCCTCATCGACAACGACAAGGCCGAGGAGTGGAACAACGCCTACTCCCTGTGGTGCGGACGTGACGCCCTCAAGGACGGCGTGATCCTCGCCAACGGCGACACCGTCCACCCGGTCTCCGTCGAGAAGACGCTGCTCTCCGCCCGTGGCGAGGGCAAGAGGATCATTCTCGCCCTGGACGACGTGAAGTCGCTCGCGGACGAGGAGATGAAGGTCGTCGTGGACCCCGGCAAGGGCGTCCGGAAGATCACCAAGCTGATGGACCCGGCCGAGGCCACCGGTGAGTACATCGGTGTCACCCTGATCGAGGGCGACGCCGCCGCCGACCTGGCCGACGCGCTGAAGACGGTCTGGGAGACGGACCCGCAGCAGTTCTACGAGCACGGCTACCAGGAGCTCGTCAACCGCGGCTTCAAGATCGACGTGGCGCCGATCGGCGACGTCAAGTGGGTCGAGATCGACAACCACGACGACCTCGCCCGCGGACGGGAGATCGCGTGCCTCTACTGACCCGGCTCATCCCCGCTCCGGTCGTCGTCGACATCCGCCCGGGTGCCCTCGACGACCTGGTGGGCGTCCTCGCCGACGAGCGCATCTCGCACTCCGGCCGGCTCGCCGTCGCCGTCAGCGGCGGCTCCGGCGCCCGGCTGCGACAGCGGCTCGAACCCTCGCTGCCCGGCGCCACCTGGTACGAGGTCGGCGGCGGCACCCTCGACGACGCCGTACAGCTGGCCAGTGACATAAAGGCCGGCCACTACGACGCGGTCGTGGGCCTCGGCGGCGGCAAGATCATCGACTGCGCCAAGTTCGCCGCGGCGCGCGTCGGCCTGCCGCTGGTCGCCGTACCGACGAACCTCGCGCACGACGGCCTGTGCTCCCCGGTCGCGACCCTCGACAACGACGCGGGCCGCGGCTCGTACGGTGTGCCGAACCCCATCGCGGTCGTCATCGACCTCGACGTCATCCACGAGGCCCCGGCCCGCTTCGTGCGCGCGGGCATCGGCGACGCCGTCTCCAACGTCTCCGCGATCGCGGACTGGGAGCTGGCCAACCGCGTCAAGGGCGAGAAGATCGACGGCCTGGCCGCCGCGATCGCCCGCCAGGCCGGCGAGGCGGTTCTCCGGCACCCCGGCGGCATAGGGGACACGGACTTCCTCCAGGTGCTCGCCGAGGCGCTCGTGCTCAGCGGTATCGCCATGTCGGTCTCGGGTGACTCCCGCCCCTGCTCGGGTGCCTGCCACGAGATCAACCACGCCTTCGACCTGCTGTTCCCCAAGCGCGCCGCCGCCCACGGCGAACAGTGCGGACTGGGCGCCACCTTCGCGATGTTCCTGCGAGGTGCCCACGAGGAGTCGGCGCACATGGCCTCCGTGCTGCGTCGGCACGGACTGCCGGTGCTTCCGGAGGAGATCGGCTTCACCGTGGACGAGTTCGTCCGCGCCGTGGAGTTCGCTCCGGAGACCCGGCCCGGCCGGTACACGATCCTCGAACACCTCGACCTCAAGCCCGACCAGATCAAGGATCTCTACGTCGACTATGTCAAGACCATCGGTAGCTGAACTCCGTCCGGTCGTGCACCCCGCAGGGGTCAAGGACCGGCGCAGCGGTGAGCACTGGATGGGGCGCCTCTACATGCGCGAGGTGTCCCTGCGGATCGACCGCTACCTGGTCAACACCAGGGTCACGCCCAACCAGCTCACGTACCTGATGACCGTCTTCGGTGTCCTCGCGGCCCCGGCACTGCTCGTGCCGGGGATCCCGGGGGCCGTGCTCGGTGTGGTCTGCGTGCAGATGTATCTGCTGCTGGACTGCGTCGACGGCGAGATCGCCCGCTGGAAGAAGCAGTACTCCCTCAACGGCGTCTATCTGGACCGGGTCGGCGCCTACCTGACCGACGCCGCCGTGCTGGTGGGCTTCGGTCTGCGCGCCGCCGACCTGTGGGGCAGCGGCCGCATCGACTGGCTGTGGGCCTTCCTCGGCACCCTGGCCGCGCTCGGCGCCATCCTGATCAAGGCGGAGACCGACCTCGTCGGTGTCGCCCGGCACCAGGCCGGCAAGCCGCCGGTCCAGGAGTCGGCGTCCGAGATGCGCTCCTCCGGCATGGCACTGGCCCGCAAGGCCGCCGCCCTGCTGAAGTTCCACCGGTTGATCCTCGGCATCGAGGCGTCCCTGCTGATCCTGGTCCTGGCGATCGTCGACCAGATGCGCGGCGACCTCTTCTGGACCCGGCTCGGCGTCGCGGTCCTCGCGGGCATCGCGCTGCTCCAGACCCTGCTGCACCTCGTGTCCATCCTCGCCTCCAGCAGGCTGAAGTGAGCGGCATGAAGGTCGGCGCGGTCATCATCACCATGGGCAACCGCCCCGACGAACTGCGGGCCCTGCTCGACTCGGTCGCCAAGCAGGACGGCGACCGCGTCGAGGTGGCCGTCGTCGGCAACGGCTCGCCCGTCCCCGAGGTCCCCGAAGGTGTGCGCACCGTCGAGCTGCCCGAGAACCTCGGCATCCCCGGCGGCCGCAACGTCGGCATCGAGGCTTTCGGCCCCAGCGGCCGCGACGTCGACATATTGCTCTTCCTCGACGACGACGGCCTGCTCGCGAACCACGACACCGCCGAGCTGTGCCGCCAGGCCTTCGAGGCCGACCCCGAACTCGGCATCATCAGCTTCCGCATCGCCGACCCGGACACCGGCGAGACCCAGCGCCGCCACGTCCCCCGGCTGCGCGCCGCGGACCCGATGCGCTCCTCCCGGGTCACCACCTTCCTCGGCGGCGCCAACGCCGTACGGACGAAGGTCTTCGCCGAAGTCGGCGGTCTCCCGGACGCATTCTTCTACGCCCACGAGGAAACCGACCTGGCATGGCGGGCTCTCGACGCGGGCTGGATGATCGACTACCGGTCCGACATGGTGCTGTACCACCCCACGACCGCGCCCTCGCGGCACGCGGTCTACCACCGCATGGTCGCCCGCAACCGCGTCTGGCTCGCCCGCCGCAACCTCCCCGCCCTCCTGGTCCCCGTCTACCTCGGGGTCTGGATGCTGCTCACCCTGCTGCGCCGCCCCTCGCGGCCCGCGCTCAAGGCGTGGTTCGGCGGGTTCCGGGAGGGGTGGAGCACCGGCTGCGGCCCCCGCAGGCCCATGAAGTGGCGTACGGTGTGGCGGCTGACCCGACTGGGCCGGCCCCCGGTCATCTGACAAGCTCGAAACTGAGAGCACCACCGGGCCCGGCCCAGGACCCCGGTCCATGCCCCCAGCCCGCACAGGCTGCGCATCTCGAAGACGAAAGTTTCCACTGGTGAGTAGTGAGACAACGCACGACGGCGGAGTCGCGGTGACCGCGCCTCCGTCGCCCGACGAGGGCCTCACGGCGGCCCAGCTCGCCGACAAGTACGGGCTGTCCGTGAGCGGCGCCCGCCCCTCGCTCGTCGAGTACGTCCGCCAGCTCTGGGACCGCCGTCACTTCATCCTCGCGTTCTCGCGGGCGAAGCTGACCGCCCAGTACAGCCAGGCCAAGCTCGGCCAGCTGTGGCAGGTGGCCACGCCGCTCCTGAACGCCCTCGTGTACTTCTTCATCTTCGGCCTGCTGCTGGGCGCCCGGAAGGGCATCCCGCACGACATCTATGTGCCGTTCCTGGTCACGGGCGTCTTCGTCTTCACGTTCACGCAGAGCTCGGTCCTCGCCGGCGTGCGCGCCATCTCCGGCAACCTCGGCCTGGTCCGCGCCCTGCACTTCCCGCGCGCCTCGCTGCCGATCTCGTTCGCGCTGCAGCAGCTCCAGCAGCTGCTGTACTCGATGATCGTGCTGGTCGTGGTCATGGTGGCGTTCGGCAGCTACCCCGGTTTGTCCTGGCTGCTGGTGCTGCCCGCGCTGGTCCTGCACTTCGTCTTCAACACCGGCCTCGCGCTGATCTTCGCCCGCATGGGCAGCAAGACCCCCGACCTGGCCCAGCTGATGCCGTTCGTGCTGCGGACCTGGATGTACGCCTCGGGCGTCATGTTCAGCATCCCGGCGATGCTCGCCGACAAGGACATGCCGGGCTGGGTCACCGAGGTCCTGCAGTGGAACCCCGCCGCGATCTACATGGACCTGGTCCGCTTCGCGATGATCGACGGATACGGCTCGGAGTACCTGCCCCCGCACGTGTGGCTCTTCGCCCTCGGCTGGGCGCTGCTCGCCGGTGCGGTCGGCTTCGTCTACTTCTGGAAGGCCGAGGAGAGGTACGGCCGTGGCTGAGCAGCAGCGGGACCCCCGCCCCACCGTCATCGCGGACGACCTCCACATCGTCTACCGCGTCAACGGCGCCAAGTCCGGCAAGGGCAGCGCCACCGCCGCCCTGAGCCGCATCGTCAAGCGCGGCGAGGAGCGGGGCGTCCGCAAGGTGCACGCCGTGCGCGGTGTCTCCTTCGTCTCCTACCGCGGTGAGGCCATCGGCCTGATCGGCTCCAACGGCTCCGGCAAGTCGACCCTGCTGCGCGCCATCGCCGGCCTGCTGCCCGCCGAGAGCGGCAAGGTCTACACCGACGGCCAGCCCTCGCTGCTCGGCGTCAACGCGGCTTTGATGAACGACCTCACGGGCGAGCGGAACGTCATATTGGGCGGCCTCGCCATGGGCATGTCCCGGGAGCAGATCAAGGAGCGCTACCAGGAGATCGTCGACTTCTCCGGCATCAACGAGAAGGGCGACTTCATCACCCTGCCGATGCGCACCTATTCCTCCGGCATGGCGGCCCGGCTGCGCTTCTCCATCGCCGCGGCCAAGGACCACGACGTCCTGATGATCGACGAGGCCCTCGCGACCGGCGACCGCAAGTTCCAGAAGCGCTCCGAGGCGCGCATCCGTGAACTGCGCAAGCACGCGGGCACGGTGTTCCTGGTCAGCCACAACAACAAGTCGATCCGTGACACCTGCGACCGGGTCCTGTGGCTGGAGCGCGGCGAGCTGCGCATGGACGGCCCGACCGAAGAGGTCCTCAAGGAGTACGAGAAGTTCACGGGCAAGTAGTCCACCCGGGCCTGGACGAACCGGGCCACGACGCTTCATGGGGCCCCGCCGGAACTGCTCCGGCGGGGCCCCGCGTCTGCAAAGGAAACGTCAACTTCGGTACGGCGTAGGAATCTTGAAGCCAATTGGTGTGTTGTTGTGATGTCCAGGACACCCCGACTCACCACGTTGAGTTGTACAACGTAAGCTGTACCGGTCCCGAATCGCGGCAAGTGGGGCGATAATGCCCGACACCTTCAGTGGGAGCGGCTGCGCGGAAGGCTGGGCGGCGTGTCCGAAATAGTGTGTATTGGGTCGGCGGTGTAGAACGGGAGATGTGACGGCTATGGCTACGGAAACTCCCCAGCTCAACGCATGTGCCGTCGCCGCTCCGGGCGGTCCGCGGTGACGGGAACCGGCACGGCGGGCGCTCCCGATCCGGAGCGCGGCACGCTGGACAAGGCCGCGGGTGAGAACTTCCCCGTGGCCCCCTTCTTCCTGCCCAGGGCCTGGCGCACCGATCTCATGGCGGTGTACGGGTTCGCCCGCCTTGTCGACGACATCGGCGACGGCGACCTCGCCCCCGGCGGCGCCGACGCCCGTCTCCTCGGTGTGCCGGCCGAGGACGCCGAGGACCGGCTTCGCCTGCTGGACGCCTTCGAGGCCGACCTCGAACGGGTCTTCTCCGGAGAACCCCGCCACCCCCTGCTGCGCCGCCTCCGGCCGACGGTCCGCCGCTGTTCGCTCACCCCCGAGCCCTTCCTCGGACTGATCGCCGCCAACCGCCAGGACCAGCTGGTCAAGCGGTACGAGACCTACGACGATCTGCTCGCCTACTGCGAGCTGTCGGCCAACCCCGTGGGCCGCCTCGTCCTCGGCGTCACCGGCACCTCGACCCCCGAGCGGATCCGGCTGTCGGACGCGATCTGCACGGCCCTGCAGATCGTCGAACACCTCCAGGACGTCGCCGAGGACCTCGGCCGCGACCGCATCTACCTGCCCGCCCAGGACATGAAACGGTTCCATGTCCAGGAGGCGGATCTCGCCACGAAGACCGCAGGCGCATCGGTGCGCGCACTGGTCGCGTACGAATCACAACGCGCCCGCGGTCTCCTGAATGAAGGCGCCCCCCTGGTGGGTAGCGTCCACGGCAGGCTGAAGCTGCTGCTCGCGGGGTTCGTGGCGGGGGGAAGGGCGGCCATCCATGCGATTGCCGCCGCCGAATACGACGTACTTCCCGGCCCGCCCAAGCCCGGCAAGCTCCAGTTGCTGCGCGAGGTGGGCGTGACTCTGCGAGGAAAGGGGTGATCCGGACCGTGGAGGCCGAACCACGCGTGTCCGCACCGGTACTCGCCGCCTACAGCTATTGCGAGGCCGTCACCGGACAGCAGGCCCGTAACTTCGCGTACGGCATCAGGCTCCTGCCGTTGCCCAAGCGCCGCGCGATGTCCGCGCTCTACGCGTTCTCGCGCCGCGTCGACGACATCGGCGACGGCGCGCTGGACCGCGAGGTCAAGGCCGTCAGACTCGAGGACACCCGGGCGATGCTGGCCCGGGTCCGCGAGGGCGCGGTCGACGAGGACGACACCGACCCGGTCGCGGTCGCCCTCGCCCATGCCGCCGAGACCTTCCCGATCCCGTTGGGGGGCCTGGACGAGCTCATCGACGGCGTCCTGATGGACGTACGCGGCGAGACCTATGAGACCTGGGACGACCTCAAGGTCTACTGCCGCTGTGTCGCCGGCGCCATCGGGCGGCTCTCGCTCGGTGTCTTCGGTACGGAACAGGGGGCGCGCGGCGTCGAGCGCGCGCCGGAGTATGCCGACACGCTCGGTCTCGCGCTCCAGCTCACCAACATCCTGCGGGACGTCCGTGAGGACGCCGAGGGCGGGCGCACCTATCTGCCGGCCGACGACCTCGCGAAGTTCGGCTGCTCGGCCGGGTTCAGCGGGCCGATGCCACCGGAGGGCTCCGACTTCGCGGGTCTCGTGCACTTCGAAGTGCGCCGGGCCCGCGCTCTTTTCGCCGAGGGCTACCGGCTGCTCCCCATGCTCGACCGGCGCAGCGGTGCCTGTGTCGCCGCCATGGCCGGCATCTACCGCCGGCTCCTCGACCGTATCGAGCGCGATCCCCAGGCGGTGCTGCGCGGCCGGGTCTCGCTGCCCGGACGTGAGAAGGCGTACGTCGCGGTGCGCGGCCTCTCCGGCCTCGACGCCCGGCATGTGACGCGGCGGACCGTCAGGAGGCGCGCCTGATGGACAATTCGGTCCAAGGTGATGCCGCTGGGGAAGAGTGGCACGCAACCCTCCGCTCAGGGAGCGCGTCCCTGACTGCAACGGTCGGCTGTGCACCGTTCAAATACCACAGCGGCCGGGCAGGGGAGGGCGCACGATGACCGACGGCAATCAGTCGGGGCGGGACGCGGTCGTGATCGGCGGCGGACTCGCCGGCATCACCACGGCGCTCGCCCTCGCCGACGCGGGTGTCCGCGTCACGCTGCTCGAAGGCCGGCCGCGGCTGGGCGGGCTCGCCTTCTCCTTCCAGCGCGGCGAGCTGACCGTCGACAACGGACAGCACGTCTATCTGCGCTGCTGCACCGCCTACCGCTGGTTCCTCGACCGGATCGAGGGCACCGCGCTGGCGCCGCTGCAGGACCGTCTCGACGTGCCCGTGGTCGACGTCGACAAGCCCGAGGGCCGGCGGCTCGGCAGGCTGCGGCGCGACGCGCTGCCGGTGCCCCTGCATCTGGGGCGCAGCCTCGCCACATATCCGCATCTCTCGCTCGCCGAACGGGCCAAGGTGGGCCGGGCCGCGCTCGCGCTCAAGGGGCTCGATCTCGCCGATCCGGACCTGGACGCACAGAGCTTCGGCAGCTGGCTGACCGCGCACGGTCAGTCGGCGCGTGCCGTGGAGGCCCTGTGGGACCTGGTCGGGGTCGCCACCCTCAACGCGGTCGCGGGCGACGCCTCGCTGGGGCTCGCCGCGATGGTGTTCAAGACCGGCCTGCTGTCCGACCCGGGCGCGGCCGACATCGGATGGGCGCGCGTACCGCTGGGTGAACTGCATGACCGGCTGGCCCGCAAGGCGCTCGACTCCGCGGGCGTGCGTACCGAGGTCCGTACACGCGTCACCTCCATCTCTACTGACGAGAACGGGACTTGGAGCGTTCAGGTTCCCGGCGAGACGCTGCGCGCGGACGCGGTCGTCCTCGCCGTACCCCAGCGCGAGACGTACGACCTGCTGCCGGACGGCGCCCTCGACGCCCCCGAACAGCTGCTCGCGATCGGCACCGCGCCGATCCTCAACGTGCACGTCGTGTACGACCGCAAGGTGCTGAACCGTCCCTTCTTCACCGCCCTCGGCACCCCGGTGCAGTGGGTGTTCGACCGCACCGACGCCTCCGGGCTCAGGGACGGGCAGTACCTGGCCCTGTCCCAGTCGGCCGCGCAGGACGAGATCGACGAGCCGGTCGCCGTCCTGCGCGAGCGCTATCTGCCGGAGCTGGAGCGGCTGCTGCCCGGCGCGCGCGGTGCCGAGGTGAGGGACTTCTTCGTGACCAGGGAGCGGACGGCGACGTTCGATCCCGCCCCCGGCGTCGGACGGCTGCGGCCCGGCGCCCGCACCAGAACCCCCGGCCTGTACCTGGCCGGTGCGTGGACCGCCACAGGGTGGCCCGCGACCATGGAGAGTGCGGTCCGCAGTGGTGTGAGTGCGGCGGACGCCGCGCTGAGCGCCCTGGGCCGGCCCCGCCCCAGCCGCCTCTTCGACATGGAGGAGGCGGCCTGATGCTCGATCAGCACGCGGCAGGCCCCCGCACCCCCGGTACCGCAACAAGAGGAGAGACTGTGCCCACTGTGCCCCCGGCCTCGACGGCTGCCGAGGCGGTGGACGTGACCGCGCTTCTGGAGCGTGGCCGAACCCTGGCCACTCCGGTGCTGAGGGCGGCTATCGACCGCCTGGCCGCTCCCATGGACACCGTTTCCGCCTACCACTTCGGCTGGATCGACGCCGAGGGCAACCCGACCGCCGGCGACGGCGGCAAGGCCGTGCGCCCCGCACTCGCGGTGCTGTCCGCCGAGGTCACCGGTGCCGCGCCCGAGGTCGGCATCCCCGGCGCCGTCGCCGTGGAGCTGGTCCACAACTTCTCGCTGCTGCACGACGACCTGATGGACGGCGACGAGCAGCGCCGCCACCGCGACACCGTCTGGAAGGTGCACGGCCCGGCCCAGGCCATCCTCGTCGGCGACGCCCTGTTCGCGCTGGCCAACGAGGTGCTCCTCGAACTCGGCACCGTCGCCGCGGGCCGCGCCACCCGGCGCCTCACCTCCGCCACCCGCGCCCTCATCGACGGCCAGGCCCAGGACATCTCCTACGAGCACCGCGACCGCGTCAGCGTCGAGGAGTGCCTGGAGATGGAGGGCAACAAGACCGGCGCCCTGCTGGCCTGCGCCAGCTCCATCGGCGCGGTGCTCGGCGGCGCGGACGACCGCACCGCCGACACCCTGGAAAGGTACGGCTACCACCTCGGCCTCGCCTTCCAGGCCGTCGACGACCTGCTCGGCATCTGGGGCGACCCGGTCTCCACCGGCAAGCAGACCTGGAGCGACCTGCGTCAGCGCAAGAAGTCGCTGCCGGTCGTGGCCGCGCTCGCGGCGGGCGGCTCCGCCTCCGACCAGCTCGGCGAGATCCTCGCCGCGGACGCCAAGAGCAGCGACTTCGAGAACTTCTCCGAGGAGGAGTTCGCGGCCCGCGCCGCCCTCATCGAGGAGGCGGGCGGCCGGGACTGGACGGCCGGCGAGGCCCGACGTCAGCACACCATCGCCGTCGAGGCGCTCGACGCCATCGACATGCCCGACCGGGTGCGGGCACGGTTCACCGCGCTCGCCGACTTCGTCGTCGTACGAAAGAGATGATCACTATCGGTCGAATAGCCCTCGCGTAGTCGCCGGCCGGTGTCGCGGGAAACCGAGCACCGGCCGACGGCGGACCCACAGCAGAGCACCACATGCACACTGCACGAAGGGGAAGCCATGACAGCGACGACCGACGGAAGCACCGGGGCTCTGCCGCCCCGGACTGCCGCGGCCAGCGAAACCGACATCGAGACCCCCGCGGCGGCCGGGGTACACGAAGCCGCCGTACGCGCCGTGCAACGCGCCACGGAGTACCTGCTCGCACGGCAGGACTCGCAGGGCTGGTGGAAGGGCGACCTGGAGACCAACGTCACCATGGACGCCGAGGATCTGCTGCTCCGTCAGTTTCTGGGTATCGGCGACGAGTCCACCACCCGCGCGGCCGGCCTGTTCATCCGCGGCGAGCAGCGCGAGGACGGCACCTGGGCCTCCTTCTACGGCGGACCCGGCGAACTCTCCACCACCATCGAGGCGTACGTCGCCCTCCGGCTGGCCGGTGACGCACCCGACGAGCCGCACATGGCGAGGGCGTCGGAGTGGATCCGCGCCCAGGGCGGTATCGCCTCCGCCCGTGTCTTCACCCGGATCTGGCTCGCCCTGTTCGGCTGGTGGAAGTGGGAGGACCTGCCCGAACTGCCGCCCGAGCTCATCTACTTCCCGAAGTGGGTGCCGCTCAACATCTACGACTTCGGCTGCTGGGCCCGGCAGACCATCGTCCCGCTGACGATCGTCTCGGCGAAGCGGCCGGTACGGCCCGCCCCCTTCCCGCTCGACGAACTGCACACCGATCCGGCCGACCCCAACCCGGCCAAGCCCCTTGCCCCGGTGGCGAGTTGGGACGGCGCCTTCCAGCGTCTGGACAAGGCGCTGCACCAGGCGCGCAAGGTCGTGCCGCGCCGGCTGCGCAAGGCGGCCATCAACACCGCCGCCCGCTGGATCATCGAACGGCAGGAGAACGACGGCTGCTGGGGCGGTATCCAGCCGCCGGCCGTGTACTCGGTCATCGCCCTCCACCTGGTCGGCTACGACCTCGAACACCCGGTCATGCGGGCGGGACTGGAGTCGCTGGACCGTTTCGCCATCTGGCGTGAGGACGGGTCCCGGATGATCGAGGCCTGCCAGTCGCCGGTGTGGGACACCTGCCTGGCCACCATCGCGCTCGCCGACGCCGGAGTGCCCGCCGACCATCCGCAGCTCGTCAAGGCCGCGGACTGGATGCTCGGCGAGGAGATCGTCCGGCCGGGCGACTGGGCCGTCAAGCGCCCCCAACTGCCCCCGGGCGGCTGGGCGTTCGAGTTCCACAACGACAACTACCCCGACATCGACGACACCGCGGAGGTCGTCCTCGCCCTGCGCCGCGTCAGGCACCACGACCCGGACCGGGTGGAGAACGCGATCGGGCGCGGGGTGCGCTGGAACCTCGGTATGCAGTCGAAGAACGGTGCCTGGGGCGCCTTCGACGTCGACAACACCAGCCCGTTCCCCAACCGGCTGCCGTTCTGCGACTTCGGTGAGGTCATCGACCCGCCGTCCGCCGATGTCACCGCCCATGTGGTGGAGATGCTGGCCGTCGAGGGACTCGCGCACGACCCGCGCACCCGGCGCGGCATCGAGTGGCTGCTCGCCGAACAGGAGCAGGACGGCTCGTGGTTCGGGCGCTGGGGCGTCAACTACGTCTACGGCACCGGGTCGGTGGTGCCCGCGCTCACCGCCGCCGGCATCCCCGCCGCGCACCCGGCGATCCGGCGGGCGGTGAGCTGGCTGGAGTCCGTCCAGAACGACGACGGCGGCTGGGGCGAGGATCTGCGCTCCTACAAGGAGGCCGCGGTGTGGAGCGGCCGTGGCGCCTCGACCGCCTCGCAGACGGCCTGGGCGCTGATGGCCCTGCTGGCCGCGGGCGAGAAGGACTCCAACGCGGTCGAGCGGGGCGTCGCATGGCTCGCGGCCACCCAGCGGGAGGACGGCTCCTGGGACGAGCCCTACTTCACCGGCACCGGCTTCCCGTGGGACTTCTCCATCAACTACCACCTCTACCGGCAGGTCTTCCCGCTCACGGCACTCGGCCGGTACGTCCACGGAGAGCCGTTCGCCAAGGCGGGGGAGGCGTGAGATGACCACCCGGCCGGCCTCCGCCCCGCTGCTGATCGCCTGCGCGCTCGGCATCGAGCACCTCGCCCTGCGCAGCGGCGACCGCGCCGGCGCCGACGGGCCGGTCACCGTGCTCCGCACCGGCATGGGACCCAAGGCGGCCGAGCGGGCCGTCACCCGCGCCCTCACCGATCCCGCGCTCGCCGATGCCGCGGTACTGGCCACCGGCTTCTGTGCGGGGCTCGCCCCCGGCATGCACCCCGGCGATCTCGTCGTCGCCGAGGAGACCCGGGATCCGGACGGAACCGTTCCCTGCGTCGGGACCGACCTACTCGTCAAGGAGCTCCTGCGGGCGGCCCCCGGACGCACCGTCCACACCGGACCGCTCACCGGCTCCGATCACGTCGTACGCGGTCACGAACGGTCCGATCTGCTCGCGACCGGCGCGATCGCGGTCGACATGGAGTCCGCGGCGACGCTCCACAGCGCCGTGCGGTCGGGGGTACGCCCCGTTGCGGCCGTCCGGGTGGTCGTGGACGCTCCAGAACATGAACTCGTCCGGATCGGCACGGTGCGCGGTGGAATATCAGCTTTCCGCGTCCTTCGTTCCGTCCTTCCCGCTTTCTATGAATGGCACCGTTCCTTGCTGCTCCCCAGGAGGTGAGCCAGATGGCCATGCCGCTGCGTCAGTCCATCAAGGTCGCTACATACTTGGCCGAACAGAAGCTCCGCAAGCGGGACAAGTTCCCGCTGATCGTGGAGCTGGAACCCCTCTTCGCGTGCAACCTCGCGTGCGAGGGCTGCGGCAAGATCCAGCACCCGGCGGGTGTGCTCAAGCAGCGCATGCCGGTGGCGCAGGCCGTCGGGGCGGTGCTGGAGTCCGGTGCGCCGATGGTGTCCATCGCCGGCGGTGAGCCGCTGATGCACCCTCAGATCGATGAGATCGTGCGGCAGTTGGTGGCGAAGAAGAAGTACGTCTTCCTCTGCACCAACGCCATGCTGCTGCGCAAGAAGATGGACAAGTTCACGCCCTCGCCCTATTTCGCCTTCGCCGTGCACATCGACGGGCTGCGTGAGCGGCACGACGAGTCGGTGGCGAAGGAGGGCGTGTTCGACGAAGCCGTCGAGGCGATCAAGGAGGCCAAGAAGCGCGGCTTCCGGGTCACCACCAACTCGACCTTCTTCAACACGGACACCCCGCAGACCGTCATCGAGGTGCTCAACTACCTCAACGACGACCTGCACGTCGACGAGATGATGATCTCGCCCGCCTACGCCTACGAGAAGGCGCCCGACCAGGAGCACTTCCTGGGCGTGGAGCAGACCCGCGAGCTCTTCAAGAAGGCTTTCGCGGGCGGCAACCGCAAGAAGTGGCGGCTCAACCACTCACCCCTGTTCCTCGACTTCCTGGAGGGCAAGGTCGACTTCCCGTGCACGGCGTGGGCGATCCCGAACTACTCGCTGTTCGGCTGGCAGCGCCCCTGCTACCTGATGAGCGACGGGTACGTGCCGACGTACCGCGAACTCATCGAGGAGACCGACTGGGACAAGTACGGCCGCGGCAAGGACCCGCGCTGCGCCAACTGCATGGCGCACTGCGGCTACGAGCCCACCGCCGTCCTCGCCACCATGGGTTCGCTGAAGGAGTCGCTGCGCGCGATGCGCGAGACGGTCTCCGGAAACCGGGAGTGAGGACATGACCGCCGTCTCCTTGGGCCTCCCCGAGGTACCGGTCCGGCCGATCGCCGAGCGGCGCGTGTCGCGGCAGATCCAGGTCGGGCCGGTGGCGGTCGGGGGCGGGGCGCCGGTGTCGGTGCAGTCGATGACGACGACCCGTACGTCCGACATCGGCGCCACTCTCCAGCAGATCGCGGAACTCACCGCGTCCGGCTGCCAGATCGTCCGCGTCGCCTGCCCCACGCAGGACGACGCGGACGCCCTCGCGACCATCGCCCGCAAGTCGCAGATCCCGGTGATCGCGGACATCCACTTCCAGCCCAAGTACGTGTTCTCGGCGATCGAGGCCGGCTGTGCGGCCGTACGCGTCAATCCCGGCAACATCAAGCAGTTCGACGACAAGGTCAAGGAGATCGCCCGGGCCGCCGCGGACCACGGCACGCCGATCCGGATCGGCGTCAACGCCGGGTCGCTGGACCGCAGGCTCCTGCAGAAGTACGGGAAGGCGACACCGGAGGCGCTCGTCGAATCGGCGCTGTGGGAGGCGTCGTTGTTCGAGGAGCACGGCTTCAGGGACATCAAGATCTCGGTCAAGCACAACGACCCCGTGGTCATGGTCAACGCCTACCGGCTGCTCGCCGAGCAGTGCGACTACCCGTTGCACCTGGGGGTCACGGAAGCCGGTCCCGCCTTTCAGGGCACGATCAAGTCGGCGGTGGCCTTCGGGGCGCTCCTCAGCAGGGGCATCGGCGACACGATCAGGGTCTCGCTGTCCGCGCCGCCCGCCGAGGAGGTCAAGGTCGGCATCCAGATCCTGGAGTCGCTGGGCCTCAGGCAGCGGCGCCTGGAGATCGTGTCGTGTCCGTCCTGCGGGCGCGCCCAGGTCGACGTCTACAAGCTGGCCGACGAGGTCACGGCGGGCCTGGAGGGCATGGAAGTGCCCCTGCGGGTCGCGGTGATGGGATGTGTGGTCAACGGTCCCGGCGAGGCGCGGGAGGCGGACCTCGGGGTCGCCTCCGGCAACGGCAAGGGACAGATCTTCGTCAAGGGCGAGGTCATCAAGACCGTCCCCGAGTCGAAGATCGTGGAGACCCTCATCGAGGAGGCGATGAAGATCGCCGAACAGATGGAGCAGGACGGCGTCGCGTCGGGGGAGCCGGCCGTCACCGTGAGTTGAACAGCACGGACCGAAGGGGGCCCGACGTGACGATTCTGGAGAACATCCGGGGACCACGTGACCTGAAGGCGCTGTCCGAGGCGGAACTCGGTGAACTGTCCGAAGAGATAAGGGAGTTCCTGGTCCACTCCGTGGCCAGGACCGGAGGACACCTCGGGCCCAATCTGGGGGTGGTGGAACTCTCCATCGCGCTCCACCGGGTCTTCGAGTCGCCGGTGGACCGCCTTGTGTGGGACACCGGTCATCAGAGCTATGTGCACAAGATTCTGACGGGACGTCAGGACTTCTCGAAGCTGCGCGGCAAGGGCGGTCTGTCCGGCTACCCCTCGCGTGAGGAGTCCGAGCACGACATCGTGGAGAACAGCCACGCCTCCACCGCGCTCGGCTGGGCAGACGGGCTGGCCAAGGCCTGCCAGGTGCAGGGCGACAAGGGGCATGTGGTCGCGGTCATCGGCGACGGAGCGCTCACCGGCGGCATGGCCTGGGAGGCGCTGAACAACATCGCGGCCGCCAAGGACCGGCCGCTGATCATCGTCGTCAACGACAACGAGCGGTCGTACTCGCCGACCATCGGCGGTCTCGCGAACCATCTCGCGACGCTGCGGACCACCGACGGCTACGAGAAGGTCCTGGCCTGGGGGAAGGACGTACTGCTGCGGACCCCGGTCGTGGGCAACACGGTCTACGAGTCGCTGCACGGTGCGAAGAAGGGCTTCAAGGACGCCTTCGCTCCGCAGGGCATGTTCGAGGACCTCGGGCTGAAGTACGTCGGCCCGATCGACGGGCATGACATCGGGGCCGTGGAGTCGGCGCTGCGGCGCGCGAAACGCTTCCACGGGCCGGTCCTCGTCCACTGCCTGACGGAGAAGGGGCGCGGTTACGAGCCCGCCCTCGCCCACGAGGAGGACCACTTCCACACCGTCGGTGTGATGGACCCGCTCACCTGCGAGCCGCTCGCGCCTTCCAACGGGCCTTCCTGGACCTCGGTGTTCGGGGACGAGATCCTCGCGATCGGGGAGGAGCGCGAGGACGTCGTGGCCATCACGGCGGCCATGCTGCACCCGGTGGGGCTCGGGAAGTTCGCGGCGCGGTTCCCGGACCGGGTGTGGGACGTCGGCATCGCCGAGCAGCACGCGGCGGTGTCAGCGGCCGGGCTCGCGACCGGCGGGCTGCATCCTGTGGTCGCCGTGTACGCGACCTTCCTCAACCGTGCCTTCGACCAGCTCCTGATGGACGTCGCGCTGCACCGCTGCGGAGTGACGTTCGTGCTGGACCGGGCCGGTGTCACGGGTGTGGACGGGGCCTCGCACAACGGCATGTGGGACCTGTCGATACTCCAGGTCGTCCCCGGCCTGCGGATCGCCGCCCCCCGGGACGCGGACCAGCTCCGCTCGCAGCTCAGGGAGGCCGTGGCGGTGGACGACGCGCCGACGCTCGTCCGCTTCCCCAAGGAGTCGGTGGGCCCGCGGATCCCCGCGGTGGACCGCGTGGGCGGCATGGACGTGCTGCACCGAGGGGAGCGGCCCGAGGTGCTGCTGGTGGCCGTCGGTGTGATGGCGCCCGTCTGCCTCCAGGCCGCCGAGCTGCTTGAGGCCCGAGGTATCGACTGCACGGTCGTGGACCCCCGCTGGATCAAGCCCGTCGACCCGGCGCTGCCCGGCCTCGCCGCCGAGCACCGGTTGGTCGCCGTCGTCGAGGACAACAGCCGTGCCGCCGGGGTCGGTTCCGCGGTGGCCCTCGCGCTGGGCGACGCCGAAGTCGACATACCGGTGCGGCGGTTCGGGATTCCGGAGCAGTTCCTCGCGCACGCCAAGCGCGGTGAGGTGCTCGCCGACATCGGGCTCACGCCGGTGGAGGTCGCCGGACGGATCAGCGCGAGTCTGGCGGTCAAGGAGGCCGAGGAGACGCTGGCCGCCAAGGAGGCCGAGGGAACGTCGGCCGTCGGCGGGCAGACCGGCGGCCCTGTCAGGGAGAAGGCTGAATGACCACGGAGTTCGACCTCGGCAGACTCCTCGCCGAGCGCGGAGCCGAGCGCTACGAGCTGCACACGAAGTACCTGAACCACCAGCTCCCGCGCATGCTGCACACCATCGGCTTCGACAAGGTCTACGAGCGGGCCGAGGGCGCGTACTTCTGGGACGCGGACGGCAACGACTACCTGGACATGCTCGCCGGGTTCGGCGTGATGGGCCTGGGCCGTCATCACCCCGTCGTCCGCAAGGCGCTGCACGACGTCCTCGACGCCGGGCTCGCCGATCTCACCCGCTTCGACTGCCAGCCGCTGCCCGGGCTGCTGGCCGAGAAGCTTCTCGCGCACAGCCCGCACCTGGACCGGGTGTTCTTCGGGAACAGCGGTACGGAGGCGGTGGAGACCGCGCTGAAGTTCGCCCGGCGGGCCACCGGCAAGCCGCGGATCCTGTACTGCGACCACGCCTTCCACGGGCTCACCACGGGCTCGCTGTCGGTCAACGGCGAGGACGGCTTCCGTGACGGCTTCGCCCCGCTGCTGCCCGACACGGCCGTACCCCTCGGCGATCTCGACGCCCTGGCAAGGGAGTTGAAGAAGGGCGATGTCGCCGCCCTGATCGTCGAGCCCATCCAGGGCAAGGGCGTCCTCGAGCCCCCGCCCGGCTATCTGCGCGCCGCCCAGGAACTGCTGCACCGGCACAAGGCGCTGCTCATCGCGGACGAGGTGCAGACGGGGCTCGGGCGGACCGGCGACTTCTACGCCTACCAGCACGAGGACGGCGTCGAGCCGGACCTGGTGTGCGTGGCCAAGGCGCTCTCCGGCGGTTATGTGCCGGTCGGCGCCACGCTCGGCAAGGACTGGATCTTCAAGAAGGTCTTCTCGTCGATCGACCGTGTCCTGGTCCACTCGGCGAGCTTCGGGTCCAACGCGCAGGCCATGGCGGCCGGGCTGGCCGTGCTGTCCGTCATGGAGAACGAGCAGATCACCGCGAACGCCCGCGCCACCGGCGAGCTGCTCAAGAACCGGCTCGCGGCACTGGTCGACAAGTACGAGCTGCTCGCCGATGTCCGCGGCCGGGGCCTGATGGTCGGTATCGAGTTCGGCCGGCCCAAGTCCCTGGGTCTGCGCAGTCGTTGGACCATGCTCCAGGCCGCCCGCAAGGGGCTGTTCGCGCAGATGGTCGTCGTACCGCTGCTCCAGCGGCACCGGATCCTCACCCAGGTCTCCGGCGACCATCTGGAGGTCATCAAGCTGATCCCGCCGCTGACCGTCGGGGAGCGGGAGGTGGACCGGTTCGTCGACGCCTTCACGGACATCATGGACGACGCGCACGGCGGGGGCGGGCTGATGTGGGACTTCGGGAAGACCCTGGTCAAGCAGGCGGTGGCCAACCGGTAGTCGGAGTGGTTTGCCTCTGAGGCAAGAAAATTGCCCTGAAGGCAAACCTCCGGCTGAATGGAGACATGAGCTCTCCGGAACCCGAGCCGGCCGACGCCCTCACCGTCGTCGCGCCGCAGCTCCGCGCGCTGCGGCGCCGCGCCTCCCTCACCCTGGAGGCCGCGGCCCGTGCCGCCGGGCTGCCGCCGGCGACTCACGCTTCGTAGTGCGCCTGGTACGCTCAGTGCTCCGTTGGGGTGATAACCAAGCTCCAACAACCCGAGCGAGTCACTGACTTGCTCCGGCGGCCGGAAGGGTCGTCGCCGGACGGGCGTGACCTGTCAAACTCCCCGGAGCGATCCAGGGGAGTCTCCCAGGCCCGCCCAGGGAGAGAACTTCAAGGTACGACCGTCTCGGAGCCGATGAGACAGTTGCCGACGGGGACGCGCTGCGCAGCACTGCCTCCGCGTCCCCTCGGGCACTCAATGCACCGCGCATCCGCCCCCGGGCGACAGCGCGCACTTCGACTCGCTGACCCCGCACCGCATCGCGGCCCAGGATCCCGACGGGGTCGAGCTGCTCTTCGTCCACACCCTGCTGCAGAGCCCCACGGCCACGCTGTGCCTGGGCCCCACCCCTGGAGAGACGTCATGAAGGACATGGAGGAGCGGTTCCCGCGCGGTATCTGGGTGCGGCTGATCATCTACATCGCGGTGGGGCACCTCTTCGCGGCCTTCATCTACCTGCTGTTCGAGCTCGGAGCCCAGCAGTAGACCCGGCGGCGGCTCTCAGTCGAGGAGCCGCTCGCGCAGCCGGTCCCTGAGCTGCGGGGTCAGGCCGAGCCCCTGCTCCAGGTAGGTGTCGACGCTGCCCCAGGTCTCCTCGATCGTCTCGAACGCGGCCTGGAGATACTCGGCGCGCGCGTCGAAGAGCGGGCCGAGCAGCTCCATCACCTCGGGGGAGTAGGCGGCGACGGACTTGCTGCTGCGGTGCACCTTGTAGCGGCGGTGCTTGGCGTTCGACTCCAGGTAGTCCGCGACGATCGCCTCCCGCTCCACGCCGAGGGCGAGCAGCGTCACGGCGATGGACAGGCCCGCACGGTCCTTGCCCGCCGCGCAGTGCATCAGCGCGGGGACGCTCTCCTCGGCGAGGGAGTGCAGGACGCGGGAGTGCTCGGCGGTGCGCTCCTTCACGATCTTCCGGTACGAGGCGATCATCCGGTTCGCCGCCTTGTCGTCGCCGAGGATCTCGCGCAGCTGCTCGATCTCGCCGTCCCGGACCATCTTCCAGAACTCCGAGCCGTCCGCCGGGTCGCTCAGCGGGAGGTTCACATTGCGCACGCCCGGCAGCTCGACGTCGGGGCCCTCCAGCTTCTGGTCCGACGCGTTGCGGAAGTCGAAGATCGTGTGCAGCCCCAGGGAGGAGAGGAACGCGGCGTCCTCGTCGGTCGCGTGTGCCAGGTGACCGCTGCGGAACAGCACCCCGTACCGCACCCGCCGTCCGTCCACCGTCGGCAGACCGCCGACATCCCGGAAGTTGCGGACTCCGGTCAGCTCGGGCTCGGTCGACGGGATCTGCTGCGTCACGGGGGCTCCTCCCAGCCGGTCCCGCCGCCACGGCTCGTCAGCGGGCACCTCCTCGACGATACGACATCGGTTCCTGGGGCAATCAGTTGTCCACAGGCGTTGCAACCAGGGCTCGCGGCCCTTGATGATGTTGGCACTTGAGCGCACCTGTTTGTATCTGTGAGGATTTGATGCTGGAGATCTCCGAAACCGGCCGTACCTGGCTTCTCTCCGGGCCTGCCAGCAGTTATGCCGTCCACCTCACCGGGGACGACGTCCTGTTGCATCTCCACTGGGGCCCGAGGATCGAGCTCGCCGACGCCGAGGAACTCGCCGCCCGCCCCCTGCCCGCCGAACGCGGCTTCGAGTCCCCGCTCGACGGTCGCGAGGAGTACCCCGTCGAGGGCGGCCCCCGTTTCGTGCGGCCCGCGCTGTCTGTGCGCACCGACGAGCGACGCGGCACCGAGTGGACCTTCGAGTCCCACGAGACCTCCGGCGACACGGAGGGCGGCGAGCTGCGGCTCCGGTTCCGTGACGGAGGACTGGCGATCACGCTGCACTACCGGATGCGCGGCGATGTGGTGGAGCGCTGGGTGACCCTGGACAACCAGGGGCCCGAGACCGTGGAGCTCCTGCGCGCCGACTCCGCCACCTGGACCCTGCCCGACCGCGAGGACTGGCGGCTGTCCCATCTGCACGGCCGCTGGGCCGCCGAGTCCCGGCTGACCGGCGCCCCGCTCACCTACGGCGAGAGGGTCATCGGCAGCCGCCGCGGGCACACCGGGCACCAGTACCTGCCGTGGGTGGCGCTGGACACGGACGCCACCGAGGAGCGCGGCGAGGTCTACGGCTGCGCCCTCGGCTGGTCGGGCTCCTGGCGCATCGCCGTGGCCCAGCTCTCCGACGCGCGCGTGCAGATCACCGGCGGCGTCGGACACGACGAGTCGGGCCTGCTGCGGCTGGCGGCGGGGGAGTCCTTCACGACGCCCGTCTTCGCCGGCCTGTGGAGCGACGGCGGCTTCGGCGGGGCGAGCCGGGCCTGGCACGCGTACCAGCGGGCGTACGTCATCCCGGACGCCGACCGGGACCGGCCGGTGCTGTTCAACTCCTGGGAGGCCACCGAGTTCGACATCTCCGAGGAGCAGCAGGGCACCCTCGCCCGGCGGGCCGCGGCGATCGGCGTCGAGCTGTTCGTGGTCGACGACGGCTGGTTCGGCACCCGCACCAGCGACCGCGCCGGCCTCGGCGACTGGACGCCCAACCGCGACCGTTTCCCGGGCGGCCTGAAGCCCCTCGCCGACTACGTGCACGCGCTCGGCATGCAGTTCGGCATCTGGGTCGAGCCCGAGATGGTCAATCCGGACAGCGAGCTGTACCGGGCGCACCCGGACTGGGTGCAGCACCAAGCGGGACGAAAGCGGACGGAGTTCCGTAATCAGCTCGTGCTGAACCTCGCGCGCGAGGACGTCCAGGAGTACCTCTGGGGCCATCTCGACGCACTCCTGAGCAGCGCCCCGATCGATTATGTGAAGTGGGACTTCAACCGCAGCTTCACCGACGCCGGCTGGCCGGGAGAGGCCTACCCGCAGCGCCTCTGGATCGACCATGTGCGCGCCTACTACGCCATGCTGGACCGGCTGCGGGCCGCCCATCCCGGCGTCGCCTTCGAGTCCTGCTCGGGCGGGGGCGGCCGTATCGACCTCGGTGTCATGGGCCGCACGGACCAGGTGTGGACCTCCGACAACACCGACCCGCTCGACCGGCTCGCCATCCAGCACGGTTTCGGCCAGATTCACCCCGCGCGCGTGATGGCCGCCTGGGTCACCGACAGCCCGAACGCCATGCTCAACGGCCGGGTCAGCTCGCTGCGTTTCCGGTTCGTCAGCGCCATGGCCGGGGTGCTGGGCGTCGGCGGCGACCTCACGCAGTGGAGCGAGGAGGAGCTCGCCGAGGCCGGTGAGTGGGTGGAGCTCTACAAGGAGATCCGGCCCGTGGTGCAGCGCGGTGACCTCCACCGGCTGCGACCGCCGCGGGGCGGGCTCAGTGCCGTCCAGTACGTCCTCGGGGACGAGACCGTCGTGCTCGCCTGGCTCCAGGCGCAGAGCTACGGCGAGCCCGTACCGGCGCTGCGGCTGCGCGGGCTCGACCCGACAGCGTCGTACGAATGCCTCGAAACGGGCGAAGTTCACAGGGGTGCCGTATTGCTGCATCACGGACTTCGCGTCGGATTGCGCGGCGACCTGGATGCGGCAGTTCTCCGGCTGCGTCGCATCTGAGCTGTCTGTCCGAATTGGCGCCTTCATCATCCTTCATTCCAACTCGCTCTGGAATAAGGGAAGCTGTGAAGGTGCCACGTGAGGAGCGTCATACCCGTGACCGTGTGTCGCCCGTCATGTTCACGTAATTCCCGTTCTTTTTCAGGGGTTTTGCATGGCGGGAGGCGTGCGCAATTCACGCAGGGTGACCGGTAATTCTCACAGCGGATCAAGAGGAACGCATTCACCGGGAACCTCTCACTTGTCCCTTTGCGTCTTGCTCGCCTACGTTCGCCATCAATCCGGACGGACGCCCAATCCTGCCGCCGCCCGGGGACCGCACAACTCACCCGTGAACGGCAGGAGCGGGGGACCCACAGGTACAACCGCCTGTTCCGGTCTCCGGAACGGCTAGGGGTTAAGTCGCACCTCGGTGCGGCCGGGCATCTCCAGCCCGAACCCGACAGCTCACCTCGCAGGCGCCGGAGAGGAATTCGCCATGCCCGCGAAGGGTAAGCACCGCCGTCCGAAGGCCCAGCGCCTCACCCGTTCGATCGCCGTCGCCGGCACCGGTGGCGCCGCACTCGCCCTCCCGCTGATGGGTGCCGCAGGCGCCCACGCGGCCACCCCGCAGTCCGTTTCGGCGAAGGCCGTCCAGTCCCTTCCGGTCGCCGGGAAGACGGCCACCGAGAAGAAGACAGCGGAGAAGAGCGCCGCGAACACCGCGACCGCGCGCACCTATTCGGTGCGGTCCGGTGACTACCTCTCGAAAATCGCCGACGAGCAGAACGTCAGCGGTGGCTGGAAGAAGCTCTACTCCGACAACCGCGAGGCCATCGGTTCCGACCCGTCGCTGATCCACCCCGGTCTGAAGCTCACCCTCGGCAAGAAGGCCGCGGCGAGCACGGAGAAGTCCGCGGGGACGCAGAAGTCGGCCGAGAAGCAGAAGTCCTCTTCGTCCGCGTCCTCGGCATCCGCCGAATCCTCGAAGGCGTCCTCGTCGAACACGACGGCAACGCAGAGCAGCGAGACGACCGGCGCCGGCAGCTCCAGCGGCTTCACCCTCCCCGTGGCCGGCGCCACCGTCGGTACCCCGTACCGGATGTCCGGCAGCATGTGGTCCAGCGGCTACCACACGGGCGTCGACTTCGTCGTCCCGACCGGCACCTCGCTCAAGGCCGTGGGCGCGGGCACGGTCGTCTCCGCCGGCTGGGGCGGCGCGTACGGCAACCAGGTCGTCATCAGGCTCGCCGACGGCTACTACGCCCAGTACGCCCACCTCTCCTCGCTCTCGGTCTCGTCCGGCCAGACCGTCGCCGAGGGCCAGCAGGTCGGCCTCTCCGGCGCGACCGGCAATGTGACCGGCCCGCACCTCCACTTCGAGATCCGCACCACGCCGGACTACGGCTCGGACGTGGACCCGCTCGCCTACCTCCGCGCGAAGGGCGTCTCCGTCAGCTGACGCCCGCCCCCTGTGCCACCGAAGGCCGGATCCCGATCCCCGGGTCCGGCCTTCGGTGTTCGTTCTTGCGGTTTCATGATCACTTTATTGCGTTCTTGTGGCACGGCTCTCCAAAGCGTCGACAGTGAGGGGAGGGTGGGGACAGAGTGATCTCCGTAGTGATGCAAGCGCTTTCTATTCGCATCTTCCGGAGGTCCCCGTGCCCGGCGTCGACCGACGCACCGTCATCAAAGGCGCCGCAGCCGCGGCCGCCGCGGCCCAGTTCTCCTGGGCCCAGTCCCGCACCGCCGCCGCGGCCGACGCGGACGACACCGAACTCCACTGGCTGGAGGGCGCGACGCCCGACGCCCACGCCGGCACCACCTGGGGCGTGCCATGGGCCCGCGGGACACACCGGCCGGAGCAGAGGTTCCGGCTGACGACCGCCGCCGGCGACGACGTTCCCGTCCAGAGCTGGGTCACCGGCCACTGGCCCGACGGCTCGGTGAAGTGGACCGCGCACGTGATCGCGCCCGGCGCCCCGAAGGCCTCCGCGTACAACCTCGCGGCGGGCAGCCCGGCGGCCCCCGAGCGGAAAGTCGCCGTCACCCGGTCCGGCAGCCGCGTCGAGGTGTCGACCGGTGTGATCACGGCCGTGTTCGGCACCAAGGGCTCCGACACCGTCGTGCGCAGCGTGCGGCGCGGTGCGGCCGAGATCGCGCGGGACGGGAAGCTGGTCGCCCTGCGACAGGAGTCCGTGCGAGAGGGCGCGGACGTCGAGAGCTTCGCCGGCCGGGTCGAGAAGGTCGAGGTCGAGCAGGACGGTCCGGTCCGGGCCGTCGTCCGCGTCGAGGGCCGGCACCGCAAGGGCGGCCGCGACTGGCTGCCGTACACCCTGCGCTTCTCCTTCTTCGCCGGCGCGGACTCCTTCCGCCTCGTGCACACCTTCGTCTGGGACGGCGAACAGAAGCCCGGCTCCGACCAGGGCGACTTCCTGCGCGGCCTCGGCGTCCGCTTCACCGTGCCGCTCAGCGATCAGCCCTACGACCGGCACATACGGTTTGCCGACTCCGACGGCGGACTGTTCAGCGAGGCCGTCCAGGGCATCACGGGGCTGCGACGCGACCCGGGCGCGGCGGTCCGCGGCGCCCAGATCGCCGGGGAGAGGCTGCCCGACACCGCCACCTGGGACACCCGCGTCTCCAGCCGCCTCGCCTACATCCCGGCCTGGGGCGACTACACACTCACCCAGCCCAACGCCGACGGCTACACGGTCCGCAAGCGCACCAAGGCGGGCTACGGCTGGATCCACGCGGCGGCCGGGCGGCGCGCCGGCGGCTTCGGCTACGTCGGTGGCGCGAGCGGCGGACTCTCCTTCGGACTCAGGGACTTCTGGCAGCGCCACCCGGCCCAACTGGACGTCCGGGGCGCCCATACGGACGCCGCCGAGGCCACCGTATGGCTGTACTCGCCCGAGGCGCTCCCGCTCGACCTGCGCTTCTACCACGACGGGCTGGGGCAGGACACGTACGAGAAGCAGTCCGACGGTGGTCTGGAGATCACCTACGAGGACTACGAGCCCGGCTTCGGTACGCCGTACGGCATCGCACGGACCAGTGAACTGACCTTCTGGGCCGTGGAGAAGACGCCGTCGGCCGGTGTGCTCGCCGCGCAGGCCGCCGCCACCGCGACGCCGCCGCTCCTCACCGCCACGCCTGAACGGCTGCACGCGGCCGGGGTGTTCGGAGACTGGGCGCCCGTCGACCGTTCCGACAAGGCCAGGGCGGTCGTCGAGGATCGCCTCGACGAGCTGTTCGCCTACTACGTCGGGCAGCGTGAGCAGCACCGCTGGTACGGCTTCCTGGACTACGGCGACGTCCAGCACACCTACGACAACGACCGGCGCGTCTGGCGGTACGACATCGGCGGATTCGCCTGGGACAACTCGGAGCTGGGCACCGACCTGTGGCTCTGGTACCACTTCCTGCGCACCGGCTCCGCCGAGGTCTTCCGGTTCGCGGAGGCCATGACCCGGCACACCGGCGAGGTCGATGTCTACCACCTCGGCAAGTGGGCGGGCCTGGGCACCCGGCACGGCGTGCAGCACTGGGCGGACAGTGCCAAGCAGGTCCGTATCTCCACGGCCGCCAACCGCCGCTTCTACTACTTCCTCACCGGTGACGAGCGCACCGGCGATCTGCTGAGCGAACTCGTCGACGTGGAGCGGACGTTCCTGGAGGTCGACCCGCAGCGCAAGGTCCGCGCCGACGGTTACACGCCCGGCGACCAGCACGCGCTGTCGGTCGGCTTCGGCACCGACTGGGGCGGCATCTCGGCGGCCTGGCTCACCGAGTGGGAGCGGCAGGGCCCGAACGCGGCGGAGGCGAAGGCCAAGCTGGTCAACTCGGTGCGGTCGATCGCCGCTCAGCCGAACGGTTTCTTCACCGGGACGGGGCTGCTCGACGCGGACACCGGCAAGTTCGCCGTCACGACCAGTACCGCCGTGAGCGTGTCGCATCTGAGCGCCGTGTTCGGGCTCGTCGAGACCAACAGCGAGCTCGTGTCGTTGTTCGGGGACGAGGAGCCCGAGTTCCGTACCGCCTGGCTGAACTACGCGCAGTACTACAACGCCACGGACGCCCAGAAGCGCCAACTCACCGGCTCCACCTGGAAGTCGGCGCTGCCCGCCGCCCACTCCCGGATCACCGCCTACGCGGCGCACCACCAGGACGATGCCACGCTCGCCAAGCGTGCGTGGAACGAGTTCTACACCGGCAGCGACACCTACTTCCCGTCCAACGACTGGAACCCGGTCACCGTCAGGACGCCGGCAGTCCTGCGCACCACTGAGGAGATCCCGTGGATCTCCACCAACTCCTCGGCCCAGTGGGCCCTCGCCGCGATCCAGAACCTCGCCCTGATCGGAGACCGGATCCCGTCATGAGACGTACCTGCTTGATCGCGGCGGTGGCCGCGGGGCTGGTCATGGGGGCGGTGCGGCCCGTGGCGGCCACCGGCGATGTCGTGCGCCCCGACGACCGGCGCCTGGCCTACGAGGGCCACTGGGGCCGCACCGCCGAGGCGGCGACCACCGTCAACTCCGGTGCGCGGCTGCGTTTCCGCTTCACCGGTGACAGCGTCCACGCCCTCTTCGACGTCTCGTCGATCACCGTGCCCGCGCAGATCTACGTATCGGTCGACGGCGGCCCGAAGCGGTGGTACGCCGTCGACCGGACGAGTTCCGTGCCGCCTATCGCGCCTACCTCGCCACGCTGCGGGCCGCGGCACCGCATGCGCGCATCCTCGCGCTGCGGCCGTTCAACGGCGCACACGCCGAGGACATCGCCGCCGCCGTCGCCGAACTCGCCGACACCCGGACCGAGTTCGTCGACACGACCGACTGGCTCTCCCTGACGGACGGGGACTTCAACGGGACCGTCCACCCGAGCTCCCAGGGCCATCGCAAGGCGGCCGACCGACTGATCGCCCTTCTTGCAAAGGAGCACTAGTGCACCGCCCGTACCGCCGGAGAACCGTCGCCGTCGCCTCGGCGGCCCTGCTGGCCGGGTTGTTCTCCGCACCCGCCGGACACGCTGCGGAAGCCCCGCGCCGGGTCGTCGAGAACCTCGACCGCGGACTGGTCGCCGTACCCTCCGGAAAGGGCGCCTTCCTCAGCTGGCGCCTGCTCGGCACCGAGTACGCGCGCCACGGCAACGCCATCGCCTTCAACGTGTACAAGAACGGACGGCGGCTGAACCGCACGCCGGTCACCAAGTCCACGACGTACCAGGACAACACTCCCGGCAAGGGTGCTTACGCCGTGCGAGCCGTCGTCAACGGGCATGAGCAGAAGCGGAGTTCGGCCGCGCTCGACTTCGCGCAGGGCTACGCCGAGATCCCGCTCGCGACCGCCGACGGCTACACCGTGCAGCATGCCTGGCCCGGCGACCTCGACGGCGACGGGCTGTACGAGATCGTCGTCAGCCGGCTCTCCGGGACCCGCGACAAGCCCGATCTGCTGGAGGCGTACACGCTGACCGGCCAGCGGCTGTGGCGCGTCGACCAGGGGCCCGGCTCGTACACCCAGGCCGGCGGGAACGGCGCCAACGACCCGGCGCCCGCGGCGATCAGCGGCTCCACGGCGATCGGTGGCTACCGCAACGACGACAACGTCACGGTGTTCGACCTGGACAGTGACGGCAAGGCCGAGGTGCTCGTGCACACGGCCGACGGCACCACCTTCGCGGACGGCTCCAAGGTCACCGCGGCCTCGCCCGCGAACCAGTTCGTCTCCGTGATCGACGGCCTGACCGGCACCGAGCGCACCCGACAGCCCGTCCCCGACGACTTCGTCGCCGACGGACCCTCCGGCGGCCACTTCGGCATCGCCTACCTCGACGGCGAACACCCCAGCCTGGTCACCAAGTTGGTCACCCGCGTCGGAGCCAAGCGCGGTTCCTTCCGGATCCTCTTCCAGACCTGGGACCTCAACGGCGCCGGCCTGACACCGCGTTGGAAGTACGTCGTCCCCTCCACCAGCGGCGCGACCAGCTTCCACCAGATCCGCACCGTCGACGTCGACCTCGACGGCAAGGACGAGATCGCCGACGGCAACTACGTCGTCAACAGCGACGGCACGCTCCGGTACGTCGTCGACGGCGCCGGGCACGGCGACCGCTTCCACATCGCCGACCTCGACCCCGACCGCCCCGGCCTGGAGGGATTCGCCATCCAGCAGGCCGAGTCGGGCGTGATCCCGACCTTCCCCTGGTACTACTACGACGCCGACACCGGCGAGCGACTGGTCACCGGACAGCACCCGGCGGACTGGGTCAACGACACCGACATCGACGTCGGCCGCGGCAGCACCGGCGACATCGACCCGGACCACCCGGGCTACGAGTACTGGACCTCCACCGCCGACGTCACCGCCCCCGGCGCCGGCGTCCGCAACGTCCAGGACGGCAAAATCTCCACGACCACGCCCAGCGTCAACTTCCGCATCTGGTGGGACGGCGACAAGGCCTCGGAGAACCTCGACTTCACCCACGTGGAGAAGTGGGACCCGGCGTCCGAGACCACCTCGAAGATCTTCGAGCCGTCCGGTGTCGTCTCCGGCGCCCGCAACGCCACCCCGTTCTACGGCGACATCGTGGGCGACTGGCGCGAGGAGATCCTCGCCGAGACTGCCGACCACACCGCGCTGCGGCTCTACACCACCACCGAGCCGACGAGGACACGCCTCTACACCCTCGCGCAGAACGCCGAGTACCGCCTCGGCTGGACCGTGCGCGGCTATCTGCAGTCGACGTACACCGACTACTACCTCGGCACCGAGACCCGCCGGGTGCCGAAGCCCTCGATCACCCTCCCGGAAGGAGCCGTCCGCAGTGACGACCACGCGTAGAGCCTTCACCACCCTCGCGGCAGGGGCCGCCCTGGCCGCCCTCGCCCCCGCCACGACCGCCAGTGCCCACTCCTCGCACCGGCGCGGCCGTCTCATCGCCCACGACGACTTCCGCCACGGCCTCGGTCAGTGGGCCGTGGAGCTGGAGAAGGGCGGCACCGTCACCACCTCCCGCGGCACCCTGGACGTCGAGGTACCGGCCGGTGCGACGATCTGGTTCAAGAAGCGGCTCGAAGGCCCCTACGTCATCGAGTACACGGCCACGCCCGTGTCCGAGGGCGGCGTCAACGACCGGGTCTCCGACCTCAACAACTTCTGGAACGCGGTCGACGTCCGTTCCCCCGAGGACCTCTTCGCCACCCGGCGGGGCGGGGCGCTGGCCGAGTACGACTACCTCAAGACGTACTACGTCGGCTACGGCGCCAACACCAACACCACGACCCGGCTGCGGCGCTACGTCGGTGAGGCCGGCGTCCGTCCGCTGATCTACGACTACACGGAGCCGCTGCTCGTGGCGAACGCGCCCCACCGGGTCCGGATCGTCTCCGACGGCTCCACCCAGCGGTGGTGGAACAACGGGCGCCTCGTCTTCGACTACACCGACCCGGAGCCGTACACGAGCGGGCACTTCGCCTTCCGGACGACGTGGAGCCACTTCCGTCTGAACCACTTCAGAGTGTGGCAGCTGAGCCCTCAACATCGCTGATCGGAGAGGTATTCCGGGCTTGGCCAACACTTTAGGAGTGGCTTATCTCACCGCCCGTCAACCTTTCCTTACGGTCGCGTAGGTCACATTCGAAGGTGAATCATGCCGGGTGTGGCAGACGATTCGAAGAGTGACAGCAGAAGAGTGATCGGGTCGTACGTTGCGGTGGGGGACAGCTTCACCGAGGGCGTCGGCGACCCCGGCCCCGACGGGGCGTTCGTCGGCTGGGCCGACCGGTTCGCGGTACTTCTCGCGGACCGGCGGCCCGAGGGCGCCTTCATGTACACCAACCTCGCCGTTCGCGGGAAGCTGCTCGACCAGATCGTGGAGGACCAGCTTCCCAAGGCCGTGGAACTCGGACCGGACCTGGTCTCCTTCTGCGCCGGCGGCAACGACATCCTCCGACCAGGGACCGACCCCGACGAGGTCGCCGAGCGCTTCGAGCGGGCCATCGCCCGGCTCTCCGAGGCGTGCGGGACCGTGATCGTGACGACCGGCTTCGACACCCGTGACGTGCCCGTGCTCAAGCACCTGCGCGGCAAGATCGCCACGTACAACGGACATGTGCGGGCGGTCGCCGACCGCTACGGCTGTCCCGTCCTCGACCTGTGGTCCCTGAAGACCATCCAGGACCGCAGGGCCTGGGACGGCGACCGGCTCCATCTCTCCGCCGACGGGCACACGCGCGTGGCGCTGCGCGCCGGTCAGGTGCTCGGCCTGGAGGTCCCGGCCGACCCCGACCAGCCGTGGCCTCCGCTGCCGCCGCGCGGCACGCTCGACGTGCGGCGCGACGATGTGCACTGGGCGCGCGAGTACCTGGTGCCGTGGATCGGGCGGCGGTTGCGCGGCGAGTCCTCGGGCGACCATGTGACGGCCAAGGGCGCGCTGTCGCCGGACGACATCAAGATGCGGATCGCCTCGGTGGCGTGACGGCGGTACGGGCCGCGCGGTGGCGGCTCGACCAGTGAGGTGACCGCGCGGGAGTGGTGCGCGGTCCGGTCCCGGGGCCGGTGCTGGGATGACGGCACACCGTCACCCGGCCCCCGGAAGGACCGGACGCGCATGCCCGTTCCCCGTACGACCGGCACGGCGGTCGCCGTCATCCTCCTGGCCCTGGGCGTGCCCGCCGTCGCCGCATCCGGGGCCGCCGCCGCGAGCCTTGCCGTCCCCGCGGCCCGTGTCACGTCGGCGCCCGCCACCGTCACCGTGACCGGCGAGGGCAGCGCCGTCGCCGAGCCCGACATCGCCGTGGTCGGCGCCGGGGTGGAGGCCACCGCCAAGACCGCCCGGGCCGCGCTGAACGCGCGGAACCAGGCGGCCGCCGCACTGCTGAAGGCGGTGCGTGCCCAGGGGATCGCCGCCCGGGACATCCGTACCGAGAACGTCTCCCTCAGCCCCGTGTACGACTACCAGGACGGCGAGTCGACGCCGAAGGACTACCGGGCGGCGCAGTCCTTCTCGATCAAGGTGCGCGAGGTGGCGACCACCGGCGCCCTGAGCACGGCCGTCACCGAGGCCACGGGCGACGCGGGCCGCATCAGCTCCGTCGTCTTCGATCTCGACGACCGCCGCCCGCTCCAGGCCCGCGCCCGCAAGGCCGCGTACCGGGACGCCCACGCCAAGACCGCGCAGTACGCCAGGCTCGGCGGCCACCGCCTCGGCCGCCTCGTCTCGCTCAGCGAGGGCGGCACCGGGTACGTCCTCCCGATGCCACCGGTCTCCGGGGACGTGCCGGGCGCGGGCATCGGCGTGGCACCCCTCGCACCGGGGGAGATCAGGGCGACGGCCTGGGTCACGGCGGTGTACGCACTGGGCTGACGAACCGTCCGGGTGCGGACGGGCCCGGGGCGGCTACGCCCGGATCCAGCGCCGCAGCGCCTCGACCGTGTTCTCCGGCGACGAGTTGAAGCACAACCGGATCCCGGGCGCCTCCTCGGTGAGCACGTTGACCAGCCGTTCGAACAGCACGGTGTGCTCCGGCGCCATCCGTACGCCGCCCCCGATCATCGCCAAGCCGAACGCATCCGCTCGCAGCTGTTCCCGGACGGCCGCCTCGGAGCGGTTCGGATCGGTGTCGATCAGACAGGGGACCACATCGAACCCCGCCTCGCGCAGCGCCGTGTGCGCCGCCTCGATGCGGGCGGTGAAGGCCACCTCGTCGACACCCTCGGGCATCCGGCTGTAGTCGAGCACCCGCGGGTGCAGTCCGACGGACAGCACCTTCGTCGTGCCGGGCAGGGGAGGTGAGGCAGTCGGTAAGACCACGGGCGGGGCCCTCTCTGCGGACGAGGTCGGATCAGGATCTGAGGGGCTCCACGTGCGGGGCCGGTGCGGCCCCTCAGCGCTCCTGTGCGCTCAACGTCCCGGCCCCCAGGCCGAGTTCCCGGGCCAGGGCCTCGTCCACCCACTCCTGGGCGCGGGACCGGGACACGGCTCCCGGATAGGACGTCAGCTGTACGGCGAGACCGTCGAGCAGGGCGGTGAGGCGCAGGGCCGTGCCGTCCGGGTCGGGGCAGTTGAACTCGCCCGCGGTCATGCCCTCCCGGACGACCTCGGCGATCGCCGCCTTCCACCGCCGGTCGAGGTCCCGGGTGACCTCCTGCAGCGCGGGCTCGCGCAGCGCCGCCGCCCAGCCCTCGATCCACAGCCGCCAGCCCTTGGCCTGGCCGGTCGGGGCGTACCAGCGCACGGCGGACCGCAGGCGGCGCAGCGCGGTCGTGCGGCGGCCGAGCAGCTTGCGCAGCTGTGCGAGGTCGTCCTCCGCGGCATGCCGGAACGCGGCGGCGACCAGCTTCTCCTTCGTCGAGAAGTGGTAGAGCACCAGCGCGTTGCTGACCCCGAGCGCCGAGGCCACGTCGGCGATCCTGACCGCCGCCACGCCCCGCGCCTCGATCTGCTCGACGGCGGCCCGCAGCAGCTCCTCGCGCCGCTCGGCCACACTCAACCGCACTCTCGCCACGCGGCCACCCTATCCAGCGTGTCCCCCGGGCGGCCGAGGGACCGCTGTCACCGGTACCACCCGAACCGTTCCGCGATCACCGGCAGCCGGTCCGCGACGATCGCGTGTGCGGCGGCGCGCGGTGACGACCCGTCGGCCTCCGCGCGGGCCAGCATCAGCTCGACGAGCGCCCGCATGGCGCGGCGGGTGTGCGCGAACGCCTCCTCCGCGTCGGCGCCGATGTCGCCGAACAGGGTCCACCACCACCAGGCGTTCGTCGCGGAGTTCACGACGACGTCGGGCAGCACGGTGACGCCCCGCGCGGCCAGCAGCGCCTCCGCCGCGGGCAGGACGGGCATGTTCGCGGCCTCCACGATCCAGCGGGCGGTGATCCGGCCCTGGTTCGAGGCGTCGATCGCGTAGGACACCGCCGCGGGCACCAGCACCTCCGCGTCGGCGGACAGCCAGGCGTCGCCCGGCAGTTCACGGTCACCGGGGCGCAGCACGGCACGGTCCACGGTGCCGTAGGCGTCCCGCGCGGCGAGCAGCGCCTCCACGTCGAGGCCGGCGGGGTTGGCGACCGTGCCCTTGATGTCGGCGACGGCCACGACGCGGAGCCCCGCGCGCGAAAGGAACCGTGCCGTGGCTCCGCCCATCGTGCCGAGCCCCTGCACCGCGACCCGCGTCCCCGCGTACGGCACCCCGGCCCGGTCCAGGGCGGCGAGCACCGACTCTGCGACCCCGCAGCCGCCCGCCAGTTCGTCGAGCCCGATGCCGTCCACCTCGACCGCGAACGCCTCCGCGAGCCGTCGCCGGGCCGCCGTCTCGTCGTCGAGCAGCGGATACACGGCCTGGATCGAGGAGACCAGCCCCGCCTCGGTCGCCGCCCGGTCCACGAGGTCCTGGGTGAGGCCGAGGTCCTCGCCGGTGGTCCAGAGACTCTCGACGTACGGTCCCATCGCTCGCAGGAAACGCACGAGGACGCCGTACGCCGCCGGGTCCCGGGGATCGCAGTCGATGCCGCCCTTCGCGCCGCCCAGGGGGATGTAGCGGCCCTCGGGGTCGTAGTGCAGCGCTTCCTTCATCGTCATGCCGCGGGCCAGTCCGGTGACCTCGTCCAGGGTGCAGCCCTCGCGCATGCGCAGCCCGCCGCTGGACACGCCGCGCACCAGCCGGTCGACGACCAGGAAGCCCTGGCGGCCGGTGACATGGTCGGTCCAGGTGAGCGACAGCAGGGGGGTGGTCATGAAGGCTTCTCCTGGTCGATTACTGAATGGTGAGTCAGTATCGGGAGGTGGTCGGGGCGCTGTCAACGCGAGGGGAAACCGGTTGACGGGTCCGGATCCGGGGCTGTTACGTTCCGTTCGGGAACGTACTGGTCGGTGGATGGGGGCGGGGACGTGGCGAACGTCGTCGAGTTGTCGTACTACCCGGTGAAGGGATGCGCCGGGATCTCGGCGAGCGAGGCGATGGTGACGCCGGCCGGGCTCGCCCACGACCGCGCCTTCATGGTCGTGAGCGACGAAGGGGTGTTCCGGACCCAGCGGCGCGACCCGCGGCTCGCGCTGATCCTGCCCGGCATCGACGCCGCGGGCGAGCGGCTCACGCTGCGCGCGCCGGACCATGGCGAGGTGGCCGTCGACGTCGACACCATCGGAGAGCGGCGGCCCGTCGAACTGTTCGGGAAGCCGTTCCGGGGCATCGACCAGGGAGACTCCGCGGCGCGGTGGCTCACCGACGTGCTCGGCGTCCCGAGCCGGCTCGTCCGGGTACCGCCGGAGCACGACCGGGTGACCGACGGCAGAACGCCGGGCACCGCCGGCTGGGCGGACAGCGGCGCGCTGCACGTGCTCTCGCGCTCCAGCCTCGACCTGCTCAACGAGAGGATCGCCGAGCGCGGCGGGGAACCCCTGTCGATGAACCGCTTCCGCCCCAACATCGTGATCGGCGGCTGGGACACCCCGCACACCGAGGACCGCGCCCACCGCATGCTGATCGGCGGCACCAAGCTCGCCTACGCGAAGCTCGCCGTCCGCTGTGCCGTCACTCTGGTCGACCAGGAGCGCGGCGCCAAGGGTGGCCCGGAACCCATCCGCACCCTGGCCGGCTACCGCCGCGGCGCCGTCGGCACCGTGTTCGGCGTGAAGTTCTCCGTGCTGCGGCAGGGCAAGCTGGCGGTCGGCGACGAGGTGGACGTCACGGCGTGGGGCAGTGCCGAGGTGGAATTCACGCGGCCGTGACCAGGGCGGTCCTGGTTTGTCGGAGAAGCCGACCATAATGGAACGCCTCACCGACTCCACCTGGAGGTACCGTGTCCGGTTTCCGTTCCCTGAGCTCCGGGCTCCGCGCGCTGCAGCCCGCGGCCTTCGGCGTGGACCCGAGCGGTGAGCGCCTCGCACGCATTCGTAGATCCCCGCACTTCAAGGACGGGGTCTTCCAGAACCCGGGCGGCTTCGCTCGCACCCGGCCCTCCGGCTCGACGGTGGAGTTCGCGAAGGTCTTCTTCGACAAGGACGAGCGGCCCCACCGCGCCCCCGAGGGCCGGATCCCCGTGCACCCCACCACGCTCGCCGACATCTCCCGGCCGCCGGCCACCGGACTGCGGCTGACCTGGATGGGGCACTCCAGCGTGCTCGCGGAGATCGACGGGCACCGGGTGCTCTTCGACCCGGTGTGGGGCGAGCGCTGCTCCCCGATCCCCTTCGCGGGCCCCAAGCGCCTCCACCCGGTCCCCCTGCCGCTGGCCGCGCTCGGCCCGGTCGACGTGGTCGTCATCTCGCACGACCACTACGACCACCTGGACATGCCCTCCATCAAGGCGCTGGCCGGCACCGACACCCTCTTCGCGGTGCCGCTCGGCGTCGGCGCCCACCTGGAGCACTGGGGCGTCTCCGCCGACCGGCTGCGCGAGCTGGACTGGCACGAGACGACCAAGGTCGGCGGTCTCACCCTGACCCCCACCCCGGCCCGCCACTTCTGCGGCCGCGGCCTGCGCAACACCCAGCACACCCTCTGGGCCTCCTGGGTCGTCGCCGGCGAGGAGCACCGGGTCTTCCACAGCGGCGACACCGGCTACTTCGAGGGCTTCAAGGACATCGGTGCCGAGCACGGCCCGTTCGACGCCACGATGATCCAGATCGGCGCGTACAGCGACTTCTGGCCCGACATCCACATGACGCCCGAGGAGGGCATGCGCGCCCACCTCGACCTCCAGGGCGGACCGTCGGCCGGACCGATGCTGCCGATCCACTGGGCGACCTTCAACCTGGCCACGCACGCGTGGGCGGACCCGGGGGAGGGCACCCTCGCGGCCGCCCGCCGGGCCGGGTCCCGGGTTGCCCTGCCCCGGCCGGGCGAGCCCTTCGAGCCCACCGCCGAGACCGTGCCGGGCGAGCCGTGGTGGCGAGGTGTCGCGGCGGTGCCGGCGGGCGGGTGGCCCGCGGACGGCGTGGGCAGCGAGGCGGGCCCGGCGGCTGACACGGCCCGTGACATTCCCGGTGCCGCGACCGAGGGCACCGGAGAGCCCGAACCCGTGCCCGCGGGCTGATCCCGGGCCGAACAGCGACTGACGGCGAGGGCCGGAGAGCGTCACGCTCTCCGGCCCTCGCCGTCTTCTCGTGACCGCTTCTGACCAGGTCCGATCGAAGCCCGCTCGTTCCCGAGCGGACGTCCGAGGGCTTATCGGGCTGTCGTACGAAGCCTCATACCAGAGCGGGACGCTCCGCGTACGAGTTTGTCAACTGCCCACCGCACATGATGCCTTGCCGACTACTGTGAGTGTCCGTCGGGCGACGCAGGGCCGCCTTTTCGGCGCTCTCGACCGACGCCGCGATGGCGCACACCCTGCCGGGGCGTCATCGGAATCCGACCGGATCAGGGAGCGGGGTCTGGTACGTGCAGCCGCGAGCCGGAGGAGGGAGTCGACGCGATGGGGATCCCCCCAGCTCGACCGCAACCGGGCACCGGGGGAAGCCGGTGACGGACGACCGCGTCGGAGTGCGCGCCGCCCGCGGCGAGCGCGCCGGGGAACAGGCGGGAGCACGCACCGGACCACGGGAACCCGCCCGCGGGCATCCGGGCCCGCCCGGCGACCAGGCCCGACGGACCACCAGTACGAGGACACCGATGGCTCAGCTCCGCGCACCGGCGACACGCGCAGACCGCCGCGAAGGAGGCCGGCACGGAAGGCCGGCCGCCCGGCCCGCACCCGCGCTGCCCGAGACGCACCTACGGCCACAGCTGCTGCGGCTCGCCGTTCTGCCGCCCATCGCGGTCGGCCTCAGCGGCTCGGCAGCCGTCCTCTTCACGGTCCGCTCCACCGGCGCACAGCCCGGTCTCACCCTGTGGGGCGTGCTCGCCGGCGCCTTCTCGGTCGCCCTCGCCGGCATTCTCATCGCCGCCGTGGCCGCCGACCGCGCGGCCAAGGCGGTCAGCGACCGCATCGGTGCCCTGCGCCGCACCAGCGCGCGCGGCGAGGCGGATCTGCGGGCCCTCGTCGAGGCGCTGCGCCGCGGCGACGGACCGCCCCAGCGCAAGCCGCGCGGCGGTCCCCCCGAGGACGCCGACGACTTCGAACTCCTCGCCGCCGACCTGACCCGCGCCCACGACGGCGCCGTCACCGCGGTGGTCCACGCGGCCCAGCTCTCCAGCCAAGCGGGCAGCGAGCAGAAACTCGAGGTCTTCCTCAACCTCGCCCGACGCCTCCAGTCACTGGTGCACCGCGAGATCTCCATCCTCGACGAGCTGGAGAACGAGATCGAGGACCCCGACCTGCTCAAGGGCCTCTTCCACGTCGACCACCTCGCCACCCGCATCCGGCGGCACGCGGAGAACCTCGCCGTGCTCGGTGGCGCCGTCTCCCGCCGGCAGTGGAGCCACCCCGTCTCCATGACCGAGGTGCTGCGCTCCGCCATCGCCGAGGTCGAGCAGTACTCCCGGGTCAAGCTCGTGCCGCCCATCGACGGAACCCTGCGCGGGCACGCCGTCGCCGACGTCATCCACCTGCTCGCCGAACTGGTCGAGAACGCGACGGTGTTCTCCGCGCCGCACACCCAGGTCCTGCTGCGGGCCAACCTCGTCACCTCCGGGCTCGCCGTCGAGGTCGAGGACCGCGGGCTCGGCATGCCCGTGGGCGAGCAGAACAAGATGAACGCCCTGCTCGCCGACCCCGACCAGGTCAATGTGGGCAGCCTGCTGGCGGACGGCCGCATCGGCCTGTTCGTGGTCTCGCAGCTCGCCCGGCGGCACGGCATCAACGTCCGGCTCCAGACGAACATCTACGGCGGCGTACAGGCCGTACTCGTCGTACCGCAGGGGCTGTTGGGCGCGGACCCGGACGCGCCGGGCGCCATGCCGCGGTCACCGGGCGGGACAGGAGCGCCGGACACGGGCCCGGGCGTTCCGGGTCCGCCGGTGCCGCCGCAGGGTTCGACGGACAGGACGGGGGTCTCCGTACCGCCGCCGCAGCATCCGTACGCCGGAGCCGGAGCCGGTGTTGATGGCGGTGCCGTCGCCGATACCGGGCCGCAGCGCGTCGTACCCTTCGCGCCTCGCCGGCAGCCGGACGCCCCGCGAGCCGCCGTCCCGGCGCCCGACACCGGCGCGGCGGTACCGCTGCCCGTGCGCGGCACCCACCAGGCCCGGCCCAACCCGGCGGAGGCCGTCCCCGGCGTCCGCCCCGACGACCGGCACCGTGCCGACGACCGCACCGCCGTGCCTCCCGCCCCGCGCACCGGCACCGTGCGCGGCACCATGGGCAAGCCCCAACTGCCCCGCCGCCGCGCCCAGGAACACATCGCACCCCAGCTGCGCGACGGCCCGGCGGCACCGCGTCCCGAGACGGACCACCTCGCCGGTCACGACCCGGGTCTCATGGCGGCCTTTCAGCGCGGCGTCGGCCTCGCCGAGGCACAGCAGCACCTGGAGGCCGAGCACACGGGGGCGCCCCACCCGGACGCGGGCCGCCCGGAGGCCCCGCACATGGAGGCCGTGCGCTTCGACACGGACCGGACGGGGCCCACGTACCTCGGCGCACCGCACCCCGCCCCGGCACCCCAGGACGCCCCCGCCATGGACCAGGGCCGGATAGCCGAGGTGCGCGGCGCGCACGACGGCGGGTCCGCGGCCCGCCCCGACCACACCCCCACCCGGCACGACGGGAGCGCAACAGCCGGATGACCACCCCCGTTTCCACCCCACCCCCCAGCGCTCCCGCAGACCTTCGTACCTCAAGGAGTCGATCCACCATGGCGAGCGAAGCGCCGACCGGCCATGTATCCGATCTCGACTGGCTGATGAGCGGCCTCGTGCAGCGTGTCCCGCACACCACCAGCGCGGTACTCCTGTCCTGCGACGGGCTCGTGAAGTCGGTCCACGGTCTCGACACCGACAGCGCCGACCACATGGCCGCCCTGGCCTCCGGCCTGTACTCCCTCGGCCGCAGCGCCGGAGTCCGCTTCGGGGACGGCGGAGACGTCCGCCAGGTGGTCGTCGAACTGGACGCGACCCTGCTGTTCGTGACCACCGCGGGCTCCGGCACCTGTCTCGCGGTGCTCGCCGGCCGCGAGGCCGACGCCGCCGTCCTCGGCTACGAGATGGCGATGCTGGTCAAGAGCGTGCGCCCCTATCTGGTGACCGCACCCCGGCAGCACGCAGGCGAACCGACGGCGATGAGGCCTTGAATGTGACGGCGGCCGGTGACGGGCCCTGGCTCGACGACGCGGCCGGACGCCTGGTGCGCCCCTTCACGGTCAGCAACGGCCGCACCAGACCCACCATCGCGCTCGACCTGTTGTCGCAGGTGATGGTCACCGGAGCCACCCCCCTCGGCTATCTCGGCCTCGAACACACCCAGGCACTCGATCTGTGCCGGGCACCTGTCTCAGTCGCCGAGATCGCCGCCCATCTGAAACTGCCGGCGGCCGTCACCAAGGTGGTGCTGTCCGACCTCGTCGACTGCGGGGCGCTCACCACCAAGCCCCCCGAGTTCACCCACAACCCGACTGACCGGGCCCTTCTGGAGGCAGTGCTCGATGGACTACGACGACAGCTCTGACCCCTTCCCCACCGCACTCAAGATCCTGGTGGCGGGAGGGTTCGGAGTAGGCAAGACCACCTTCGTGGGCGCGGTCAGCGAGATCGCGCCGCTCAGCACCGAGGAACTGCTCACCACGGTCAGCGCCGCGACCGACAACCTGGACGGGATCGAGAACAAGGTCGAGACGACCGTGGCCATGGACTTCGGCCGCATCACCCTCGATCCGGAACATGTGCTGTACCTGTTCGGCACGCCCGGGCAGGAGCGGTTCTGGTTCATGTGGGACGAACTCTCCGAGGGTGCGCTCGGCGCGGTCATCCTCGCCGACACCCGCAGGCTGGAGGACTGCTTCGCCGCCGTCGACTTCTTCGAACAACGCGGTCTCGGCTTCATCGTCGCGATCAACGAGTTCGACGGCTCCTACCGCTACGACCCCGAGGAGGTCCGCGCCGCCATCGACCTCGCCCCGGAGATCCCCATCGTCCGCTGCGACGCCCGGATCTCCAGCTCCGGCGTCCAGACCCTGCTGACCCTCGTACGGCACCTCATCGCCCACGCTCCGGCACCCGCGCCGAGCCACGGCGCCCACATGTGATCCCCGCACCCGACGCCACGGAGCGCATATGACCCACACCCACAGCGACGGAACCCGCCGATGAGCTACGACCCGGTGCGCCCCGCCGGTCGTCTGCTGCTCACCCCCGAGGACAAGGAGGCGCCCGCACGGGCCGCCCGACTGCACGGGCTGGGTCTGGGCGAGCGGCCGGAGCCGGCCCTGGACGCCTTCGCGGACCGGCTCGCCGAGCTGACCGGAGCGCCGTACGCGATGGTCAACTTCATCGACGAGAAACGGCAGTTCTTCGCCGGACTGCACACCCCGGACGCCCGGCCGGTGGTGGTGCGCGCCGAAGAGACCAAACCGGAGCTCGGCCGTCATCTGGAGCGCGACCACGGCTTCTGCCCGCATGTGGTCGTCCGTCGCAAGGCCCTGGTCCTCGAGGACGTCTGCGACTACCCGCGGTTCGCCGGTAACCCGGTCGTCGACGAGTTCGGCATCCGCTCCTATCTGGGCGCGCCCCTCATCGACAGAACCGGAATGGTCCTCGGCACGGTGTGTGTCGTTGACGTGGAGCCGCGGCCCTGGGGGAGGCCCGGCCTGGAAACCATCAAGTCGTCGGCGGCGCAACTCGTCACGAGACTGGAGCGGATGGAGGCCGACGGCCTCCCGCTCTGAAGCCCCCGCCTCGCCGCGCCGAGGCTCAGACCCCGCCCCGCCAGATGTTGTCGAACGCGGAGTTCTCTATCGCCCGCCGCTGCCGCACCGCCTCCAGCTCCATCACCGCGTCCCCGACGGCGGCCAGCACGCTCGTGACCACGTCGTCAGTGATCTCGAGGGTCTCGGCGGGCTCCTCCCGGATCCCGGCGGCGGCCACCAGGGCCGTGAAGGCCGGGTCGCCGGACGCGAGGCGGGTCTCGGCGCGCGTCCGCTCGGGCGAGTCGACCAGCGTCGTCCGTCCGCTCCGCGGCGGAAGCACCCGGCCCCCCGGCCGGGCCGCCAGCCCTTCCCGCTCGATGGCGGAGTGGTACGCGGAGGACAGCCCGTCGCCCCTGCGCCACAGCCAGTCCCCGACCGACTCGTACGGCTCGTCCCGTATGAGCGTGGCGGCGGCCTCGTCCAGCAGCGGGTCGCCCGTGACCTGCGGCGCACCGGGCACGATCCGGTCGTCGTCCACCTGGAGCGCACCGGCCTCGACGAGGTCCAGCAGCTCGGAGCCCGCGAGCGCGAGCGACACATCGCCCTGCTCCACCGGAGCCTCGGGCGCCGCGCCCAGAGCGAGCAGAGCGAGATCACGTGCGGTGTTCATGTGCGGCTCCCCGTGGGTCCATGGCGTCCTCAGGGATTCCAACGGGCATCCGCGGCCCGGTGTTCCCCACGGAAGGGTTCACCGGTGGCGGGCGTGAAGCGGAGCTGCGGCGCGGGTTAAGAAAACCTCGATGGACCTGGGGCGCTGCCGTACGGCAGATTGCTACGCGATCCCACCCCCTCTCCCCGGACGCGGGCTTCTTCGGTATGTCCGCGCACGGGGATCGCACCCACAGGAGCCGCGTTGAAGGCGCTGGTCAAGGAGAAGGCGGAGCCCGGGCTGTGGCTCGCGGACGTCCCGGAGCCCGCCGTCGGACCCGGCGACGTACTGATCAAGGTGCTGCGCACCGGCATCTGCGGCACCGATCTGCACATCCGGTCCTGGGACGGCTGGGCGCAGCAGGCGATCCGTACCCCGCTGGTGCTCGGGCACGAGTTCGTGGGCGAGGTCGTCGAGACCGGGCGGGACGTCGCCGACATCGCCGTCGGCGACCGGGTCAGCGGTGAGGGCCACCTGGTGTGCGGGAAGTGCCGCAACTGTCTCGCCGGGCGCCGCCATCTGTGCCGGGCCACGGTCGGGCTCGGCGTCGGACGGGACGGCGCGTTCGCGGAGTACGTCGCCCTGCCCGCCGCCAACGTCTGGGTGCACCGCGTCCCCGTCGACCTCGACGTCGCCGCGATCTTCGACCCGTTCGGCAACGCCGTGCACACCGCGCTGTCCTTCCCGCTGGTCGGCGAGGACGTCATCATCACGGGCGCCGGTCCGATCGGGCTGATGGCCGCCGCGGTCGCCCGGCACGCCGGTGCCCGCAACGTCGTCGTCACCGACGTGAGCGAGGAGCGGCTGGAGCTGGCCCGCAAGATCGGCGTGAGCCTGGCACTCAATGTGGCGCAGGGGCAGATCGCCGACGGGCAGCGGGAGTTGGGGCTGCGCGAGGGCTTCGACATCGGCCTGGAGATGTCCGGCCGGCCCGAGGCGCTGCGTGACATGATCGCCAACATGACGCACGGCGGCCGGATCGCCATGCTCGGCCTGCCGTCGCAGGAGTTCCCGGTCGACTGGGCACGGATCGTCACCTCGATGATCACCATCAAGGGCATCTACGGCCGTGAGATGTTCGAGACCTGGTACGCGATGTCGGTGCTCCTGGAGGGCGGCCTCGACCTCGCCCCCGTGATCACCGGCCGATACGGCTACCGCGACTTCGAGGCGGCGTTCGCCGACGCGGCGAGCGGCCGCGGCGGCAAGGTCATCCTCGACTGGTCTGCTTGAATTTTTGGCTCGGTTCGCCTCCGGGGCGCCTTTTGCCGATGTCGAGAGCCCGACCGTGCTCAGCCCTTCGGGCCTCCGCGCGCTCGCCCTCTCGACATCGGCGCGCCCCTTCGGCTCACTCGCCCTTACGTCCCTCTTTGGAGCCCGAGATGTTCGATACCGTCCGTAACGACCTGCGCGCCACCCTCGACGAGATCCGCGCCGCCGGTCTGCACAAGCCCGAGCGCGTCATCGGCACCCCGCAGTCCAGGGCCGTCGCCGTCACCGCGGGCGGCCGCCCCGGTGAGGTCCTCAACTTCTGCGCCAACAACTACCTCGGTCTCGCCGACCACCCAGAGGTGGTCGCCGCCGCCCACGAGGCACTCGACCGCTGGGGTTACGGCATGGCGTCCGTGCGTTTCATCTGCGGGACGCAGGAGGTGCACAAAGAGCTGGAGGCCCGTCTCTCGGCGTTCCTCGGCCAGGAGGACACGATCCTCTACTCGTCCTGCTTCGACGCCAACGGCGGTGTCTTCGAGACGCTCCTTGGCCCCGAGGACGCGGTGATCTCCGACGCCCTCAACCACGCTTCGATCATCGACGGCATCCGCCTGTCCAAGGCCCGCCGCCTCCGCTACGCCAACCGTGACATGGCCGACCTGGAAGCCCAGTTGAAGGACGCGTCCGACGCGCGACGCCGTCTGATCGTCACCGACGGCGTGTTCTCGATGGACGGCTATGTGGCGCCGCTGCGCGAGATCTGCGACCTCGCCGACCGCTACGACGCCATGGTCATGGTCGACGACTCCCATGCCGTCGGCTTCGTCGGTCCCGGCGGCCGCGGCACTCCCGAGCTGCACGGGGTGATGGACCGCGTGGACATCATCACCGGCACGCTGGGCAAGGCGCTCGGCGGGGCGTCCGGCGGCTATGTGGCGGCCCGTGCGGAGATCGTCGCCCTGCTGCGCCAGCGCTCCCGCCCGTACCTCTTCTCGAACACCCTCGCGCCGGTGATCGCCGCCGCCTCGCTGAAGGTGCTCGACCTCCTGGAGTCGGCGGACGACCTGCGCGTCCGGCTCGCCGAGAACACCGCATTGTTCCGCCGCCGGATGACCGAGGAAGGCTTCGACATCCTGCCCGGCGACCACGCCATCGCACCCGTGATGATCGGGGACGCGGGCAAGGCGGGACGCCTGGCGGAGCTGTTGCTGGAGCGCGGTGTGTACGTGATCGGCTTCTCGTACCCGGTCGTCCCCCAGGGCCAGGCGCGTATCCGCGTTCAGCTGTCGGCCGCCCACTCCACGGCCGACGTCGACCGGGCCGTCGACGCCTTCGTCGCGGCGCGGGCGGAGCTGGGGGGCTGAGCCGGAGCGCACGGGGCATTTGAGACAATCGATCTCATGATCGAAGCGCGGCGGCTCCACATCCTGCGTGCGGTGGCCGACCACCGCACGGTGACGGCGGCTGCCGCCGCGCTGTACCTCACCCCCTCGGCGGTCTCCCAGCAGCTCACGGCGCTGGAGCAGGAGACCGGGCACCGCCTGGTCGAGCGCGGCGCGAAGGGCGTACGGCTCACCCCGGCCGGCGAGATCCTGCTCAGCCACGCCAACGCCGTCCTCGCCCAGCTGGAGCGGGCCGAGGCCGAGCTGGCCGCGTACGACACGGGGCAGGCCGGCACGGTCACCGTCGCCTCCTTCGCGACCGGCATCGCCCTGGTCGTCGCCCCCGCGGTGGCCCGTCTCGCCGACACCGCGCCCGGCATCCGCATCCGCGTCCAGGACGCCGAGGGCGACGCCAGTCTGCCGATGGTGCTGGACCGCCAGGTCGACGTCGCCGTGGCGGTGGAGTACCGAGGGGCGCCGCCCGCCGACGACCCCCGGCTGTCCCACGTCCCGCTGTACGCCGAGCTCTTCGACGCGGTCGTCCCCGTACGCCATCGGCTGGCCGACGTGAGCGAGGTGCCGCTGGCGGAGCTGGCCAAGGACCCGTGGATCGGCCCCTACCCGGGCAACCCCTGTCATGACGTGGTGGTCCTCGCCTGCGAGAACGCCGGGTTCCAGCCCCGCCTGGAGCACTCCTCGGACGACTTCCGGGCCGTCGTCGCCCTGGCCTCGGCCGACGCGGGCGTGGCGCTCGTACCGCGGTCCGCGCTGATCGGCATGGATCTGACCGGCGTGGTCGTACGGCCCGTCGACGGCGTCGCGCCCACCCGCCGGGTCTTCGCGGCCGTACGGCGTGGAGCGGAGGGGCACCCGCTGATCCGCCCGGTGCTCGAAGCGCTCGAAGAAGCCGCCCAGCCGTAGGGAACCGGCCACCGGCCGAAAGCAGTCTGAGCTGTCATGCGTGTGACGATGATCCTCCCGGCCCTGACCGAGGCGACCAGCCCGCTGTTCCGGCCCATCAAGTACTCGCTGTTCCCGCCCCTGGGCCTGGCGACCCTGGCCGGCTATCTGGACCCCGACGACGAGGTCACCCTCCACGACGAACACGTGGAGCGGATCGATCTCGAGGCCCTCGATACCCCCGACCTCCTGGTCGTCCAGCCGTACATCACCTCGGCGAGGCGCAGCTACGAGATAGCCGACCACTTCCGAGCCCGGGGTGTGCATGTCGCCATGGGCGGTCTGCATGTCACCTCGCTCCCCGACGAGGCGGCGGCCCACGCCGACACGATCTTCACCGGCCCCGGTGAGGACACCTGGCCCCTGTTCCTGAAGGACTTCCGCGACGGAGTCCCCGCCCGCCGCTACGACTCGACCCAGCGCACCCTGGCCGGACTGCCGCCCATCCGACGCGACCTGATCAAGCGTCACCTCTATCTGGTGCCCAACTCCCTCGTGGTGTCGCGGGGTTGTCCCCACCACTGCGACTTCTGCTACAAGGATGCCTTCTTCGAGGGCGGCAAGTCCTTCTACACCCAGACCGTCGACGACGCCCTCGCGGAGATCGACCGGCTGCCCGGCCGCCATCTCTACTTCCTCGACGACCATCTGCTGGGCAACCGGCGCTTCGCGGAGGCCCTGTTCGACGGCATGAAGGGTATGGGGCGGCTGTGGCAGGCGGCGGGCACGGTCAACTCCGTACTGAAGCCGGGCCTGTTGGAGAAGGCCGTGGAGGCGGGGCTGCGCAGCCTGTTCGTCGGCTTCGAGACGGTCAACGACGCCAACCTCGCCGAGCGCCGCAAGAACCAGAACATCGGCGCCGACTACGCGGCCGCGGTACGGCGCCTGCACGACGCCGGGGTGATGGTCAACGCCAGTTTCGTGTTCGGACTCGACCAGGACGGCCCGGACGTCTTCGACCGCACCGTCGCGTGGGCGGTCGAGCAGGGCATCGAAACGGCGACCTTCCACATCATGACGCCCTATCCGTCGACCGGACTGTGGAAGCAGATGGAGTCCGAGGACCGGATCGTGCACCGCGACTGGGACCTGTACGACACCCGGCATGTCGTCTACCGGCCCCAGATGATGACGCCACGTCAGCTGGAGGACGGCTACTGGCGCGCGTACCGCGACTTCTACCGCTGGTCCAACATCTGGCGCGGATCGGCGGCCCAGCCGGGCCGTCCTGAGCGGCTGCGGCACCTCGCGTACTCGGGCGGCTGGAAGAAGTTCGAGCCCGCGTGGGACCTGCTGATCCGCTCGCAGCGGGTGGTGCGGGCGATGCCGGCGCTGGAGCGGACACTGGCGGCGTTCGGCGGACGGGAGTGAGGCGGGAGTGAGAGGGGTCACGATGACCGGCGTCCCGTATCCGGGATAGCATCCCGGATATGAAACAGGATGTCGTCGTCGAGACGGGACCCGACCCCGTCGACGTCCGGCTCGGCGCCCGCCTCTCCGAGCTGCGGGCCGAACGCGGCTGGTCGCTGGGGGAGTTGGCGGAGCGCAGCGGAGTGAGCAGGTCGACCCTGTCGCGGGCCGAGCGGGCGGAGACCAGCCCCACCGCCTCACTGCTGAACCGGCTGTGCGGGGTGTACGGGCGGACCATGTCCCAGCTGCTCAGCGAGGTCGAGGCCGAACCCGCCCCGCTGGTGCGGGCCGCCGAACAGCCGGTGTGGGAGGACCGGGCCTCCGGCTTCCTGCGGCGGTCCGTGTCACCGCCGCACACCGGGCTGCGCGGCGAACTCGTCGAGGGACGGCTCGCCGCGGGCGCCGACATCGCCTACGACCGGCCGCCCGTACCCGGCCTCGAACAGCACATCTGGGTCCTGGAGGGGGCGCTCGACGTGACCGCCCAGGACGTCGAGCACCACCTCGACACCGGCGACTGCCTGCGGCTGCGGGTGTGGGGGCCGACGCGGTTCCGGTGCGCGGGACCCGAGCCGGTGCGCTACGCCCTGGCGGTGGTGCTGCCGTGAACGTGACACGCCTGGACGAGAAGGAGGTCCTGGACCGGCTGGACGCGCTGGCCGGCCTGATGGCCGACACCGTGGACGGGGGCGCCTCGATCGGCTTCCTCGGACCCCTCGACCACGCCGAGGCCACCGCCTGGTGGAAGGAGCGGGCCGCCGGTGTGGCCGCCGGGTCGCTCGCGATCTGGGCGGCCCACGACGTCGAGCGGGTGGTCGGCACGGTCAGCCTGGCCTTTCCCGACAAACCCAACAGCCGCCACCGCGCCGAACTGGTGAAGCTGATGGTGCACCGGGACGCCCGGGGCCGGGGCCTCGGCCGCAGACTCCTGACGACCGCCGAGGAGGCCGCCGTCGCGGCCGGCGTCACCCTCCTCCACCTGGACACCGAGACCGACAGCCCGGCGGAGCACCTCTACACGACGGCCGGCTGGACCCGCTCCGGCGTGATCCCGGACTACGCGGCCGACCCGGCCGGGGTGCTGCGGCCGACCACCCTCTACTTCAAGCAACTGGGAGCAGCAGCTCCCACCAGGTGATTGTCAGTGCGAGCGACTACGGTGCCTGCCATGCCGGATGCCGAAGACGTACGCCGTATCGCCCTGTCCCTGCCGGACACCACGGAGAAGATCGCCTGGAGCATGCCCACGTTCCGGGTCGCGGGCAAGATGTTCGCCACGCTGCCCGAGGAGGAGACCTCCCTCGCGGTGCGCTGCCCCAAGGAGGAGCGGAACGAACTGGTGCTGGCCGAGCCGGCAAAGTTCTGGATCGCCGAGCACGAGGCGCAGTTCGCCTGGGTGCGGGCCCGGCTCGCCGCGCTGGAGGACGAGGACGAACTGCGGGCCATCCTGGCCGACTCCTGGCGCCAGGCCGCCCCGCCCCGACTCCTCGACAGCCACCCCGAGTTGGGCAGACCGGCCGCGGACTGAAATTCCCTCGGACGCCGTCGGCCCCCGTGGCATGATCCGGAGCCGTGAGAGCCGGGGCGGACCTGCCGGGAGGGTGTGAGAGGTGACCGGGACGTCGTCGCACGCCGAGCGCGTCGCCGGTGACCAGGGGAGCAAGCCGGCGAGTCCCACCGTCTGGTCGCGGGACTTCGCCCTGTTCTTCGGCGCGCGGGCCGTCGCCAGACTCGGCGACACCATGCTGCCCGTCGCCCTCGCCGCAGGACTGCTCCAGCACGGGTACGGGGCGGTGCGGTCGGCCTCGCCATGGCCGCCACGGCGGCCGCCTTCGCCGGGTTCGTCGTGTTCGGCGGGGTCATCGCGGACCGCTTCGACACCCGCAGGCTGATGATCGGCGCCGACCTGGTGCGCGTCGGCACCCAGGCCCTGGCCGCCACGCTCTTCTTCTCCGGGCACGTGGTGCTCTGGCAGATCTGCGCCATCGGATTCACCAACGGCGTGGCCGGCGCCCTGTTCCAGCCCGGCGTCGCGAGCACGGTGCGCCGCCTCGCCACCGACGTCCAGGGCGCGAACGGCGCGATACGCGTCGCCGAGGCCTGCGCCCAGCTCGCCGGCCCCGCCTTCGCCGGTGTGCTCGTCGGCTTCGCCTCACCAGGCGGCGTCTTCGCGACCCACGCCACCACCTACGCCGTGAGCGCCCTGTGCCTCCTCCTGCTCTGACTGCCCGCGCGCGCCCCCGACGACGGCCGGCCCCCGCACACCACCAGCACCTTCGGGGCCGATCTGGTCGAGGGCTGGCGGGAGTTCAGATCCCGCACCTGGCTCTGGGGCGTGATCGCCATCTGGGGCCTCTACATGATCGCCGTCTCGGGCCCGACCGTCCCCCTGGTCGCCACGGAGGTGGTCCAGGAGCACGGCCCACGCGCCTACGGCCTCGTGAACTCCGCCCTCGGCGCGGGCACGGTGATCGGCGGACTGCTCGCGCTGCGACTGCGCCCCCGCCGGATGCTCCGCGCCGGGGCGATCGCCCTGGTCGGCTTCGGGGCCTTCCCGGCGAGCGTCGGCGCCGGCCTCGGTGTACCGGCCATGGCGGCCGGTGCCGCGGTCGCCGGAGTGGGTATGGCGTTCTGGAGCGTGATGTAGTCGACCAGCGTCCAGACCCAGGTCCCGGCCGACGCCCTCAACCGCATCCACGCCTACGACGTGGCGGGCTCCCTCGCCCTGATGCCCGTCGGCCAGGCCCTCGCCGGCCCCTCCGCCGCGGTCCTCGGCGCCGACCACGTCCTCCTCGTCTCCGGTGCGACCAGCCTCGTCGTCTGCGCCGCCCTGCTCACGGTCCCCGCGATACGTGACCTCGTGCGCGCCGACGCCCGCCCCGGGACCGGCGGCCCCGCATAAACGGGTGCGCGACCACCGACCCGAGTGCGGTATTGTTTCCCTGCACGTTCGGCCGGGGGAAAGCCCAGGTCAGACGGACACCGGGACGTGGCGCAGCTTGGTAGCGCACTTGACTGGGGGTCAAGGGGTCGCAGGTTCAAATCCTGTCGTCCCGACGGTGTTCATCAGCGGGTCTGCCGACATCGGCAGGCCCGCTGTTGTCGTTCGTGTGACACGTGACCGGCGGCGTGATGACAACCCGCAGCCACCCGCGACCGGGCTCAGGCCGCCTGGGCTACCGGTCCGGTACCGTGCGTGAGAGGCCTTACGAACCGTGACGCATTTCCCTGATGCCCGTATCCTCGTCAATGTCGGATAATTTCGAAATGTCGATTATCTGAAGTGTGAGTGAGGCGGAGCGTGGTTCGGTCCGGCGGCGAATCGATACCGACGGGGCGTGCGACAGGCGGCACGGGGCCCGCCCGCTTTCGTGAGCGGTTTCTGCAGGGGGAGCCGGTCGAGGCGGGTGTGCGAACGTCGATCCTGAATTCCTGGCAGCGCTGCCGGTCCATGGGGCTGTCGGCGGACCAGTCCGACCTTCCCTTCCGGGGGGATCTCGATCCCGACGGCCGACTCGTCCACGCAGCCGTGCCGGTGCTCGACCGGCTGCAGTCCAGGTTCGCCGGCAGCGCGATGAACATCTCCGTCGCCGATGCGAGCGGGATGGTTCTGCTGCGCCGTTTCGGAGACACGTCGCTGGCCCGAAGTCTCCCGGCGATCCAGAGCATCCCAGGCTTCGTGTTCGCCGAGCAGGTCGCCGGTACCAACGGCATCGGTCTCGCCCTTGCGGAGCGGCGACTCATCCGGGTCTACGGTGCTGAGCACTTTGCCGAGCGCTCCCAGGGCAGCGCCTGCCGCGCGCTTCCCGTCCGCGACCCGCTCAGCGGCCGCATCGAAGGTGTCCTGTGCTTCGGCTACCCGCGCAGCGCCGAGGACCCGGCGCTGGACCTCGTGATACGCAAGTCGGCCGAGGCCATCGAACGGCGGTTGCTGGCACAGAGTTCCGCGCGTGAGCACGGACTGTTGCGGGCGTACCTGGACACCGCAGCCGAAGTCGCCGCCGGCTTCCGCCGCGTTGGCGTGGACCGACTGGCCCTCGAACTGAACCCCCGTGACCGGGCGATCATCATGGAGAAGGCCGCAGAGCTGATCTCACGCGCGCAGCGGGCCGCGGTCACGGTGTCCCTGTCCGACGGCCGGCAAGTCACGCTCGTGAGCCGTCCGATGACCAGTGCTTCCCGAGTCGAGGGCATCGCCATAGAGGCCGTCCTCCCTGCCCCCTTGCAGCGCGAGCCTTTCACGGTGCCGCACCAGGTCGACGTGGAGCTGGGCCTCCCCGCCGAGCCTGCCGTCGCCTCCGCACTCCTGACTTCCGGGGCCGTTCCCGGCGTCGCGGCGCCCAGGCATCTCTCCGTCACGGTACCCGGCCACGTCGCTGCGGGCGGTACGACCGCCGACGTCGGCGGTGCGACGGACGGTCACCTCGACTCCCCGCCTCCCGCGAGAGGGCTCGTGATGGTGGGGGAGCCGCACGTGGGGACGTACGCCTTGGCCGCGCGGCGCCGTCTGGAGCTGTTGTCCGAGGCCAGCACCCGCATAGGCACCACCCTGGACGTGCGCCGTACCGCCGAAGAACTCGCAGAGACAGCGGTGCCGCGACTGGCCGACCTTGTCACCATCGATCTGCCCGAGCCTGTACTGCGTGGCGAGGAGTCCGCCGATCCCCGCAGTGACCTGCGCCGTACGGTGGTCCACGGCAGCCGTGCCGACTGGCCCTTCCATCCCGTCGGCAAGCAGGTCGACTACGGACCGACAACGCCTCAACTGCGGTGTCTGACCAGCAGGGAGGCAGTGCTGGAACCGGACCTGAAGGTCGCCGCGGGCTGGCTCGCGCAGGATCCCGAGCACACCGAACAACTGCTGAGCCAAGTCCACTCCCTCATCGCGGTGCCCCTGGTCGCCCGCGGTGTCGTCCTGGGCGTCGCAGCCTTCTACCGCTCGCAGGACCCCGCCCCCTTCGGAGACGACGACCGCGCGCTGGCCCAGGAACTCGCCACCCGCGCTGCCCTGTCCATCGACAACGCCCGGCGGTACACGCGCGAACGCACCATGGTCCTGGCCCTGCAGCGCAGCCTGCTCCCGCACGGTTTGCCCGACCTGGACGCCGTAGAGGTCGCCCATCGCTACCTGCCGTCCGAATCCGACGTCGGCGGAGACTGGTACGACGTCATCCCCCTGTCCGGCACTCGCGTCGGCCTCTTCGTCGGCGATGTCGTCGGGCACGGCATGCTCTCGGCCGCCACGATGGGCCAGCTGCGTACCGCCGCACGGAGCTTCGCCGAACTCGACTTTCCCCCGGACGAAGTGCTCACCCACCTCGACAACCTCGTGGGACGCCTGGACCGGGAGGACCCTGCTTCCGGCGGCGCCGGCATCATCGGCGCGACGTGTCTGTACGCCATCTACGACCCGACCTCTCAGCGTTGCACCATGGCCCGTGCCGGCCACCCCCCGCCCGCGCTGGTCCACCCCGACGGCAACGTGTCGTTTCCCGACCTGCCCGCCGGGCCTCCTCTCGGCCTCGGCGGCCTGCCCTTCGAAGCGGTCGAGATCCACCTCCCGGAAGGCAGCCAACTGGTCCTCTACACCGACGGACTCATCGAGGACCGTCACCGCGACGTCGACGTGGTCCTGGACCAGTTGCGCGTGGCCCTGGCGCACCATCAGGAGCGCTCACCCGAGGAGACCTGCCAGGCGATCCTGGACACCGTGGCGCCCGCCCACCTGTGCGACGACGTCGCTCTGCTCGTCGCCCGCACCCACGCCCTGGACTCCGCTCGGATCGCCACCTGGGAGCTGGCCGCCGACCCGGCCCTCGTCGGCGAAGTCCGCGCCTCCGCCACCCGACAGCTGGCCGAATGGGGGCTCGACGAGGCCGCGTTCGCCGCGGAACTGATGCTCAGTGAGCTGGTCACCAACGCCATCCGCCACGGTGCCGGACCCATCCGGGTACGGCTGCTCCACGACCGCACACTGATCTGCGAGGTCTCCGACACCAGCAACACCGCCCCGCACCTGCGCCGGGCGGCCACCACCGACGAGGGCGGCCGTGGACTCTTCCTCGTCGCGCAGCTGTCACAGAGCTGGGGTACCCGCTACACCCCGGACGGCAAGGTCATCTGGGCCGAATGCGGGCTCGACGGCGCGTGAGGGCGGGGCGAGCGCGGCGCTGAGCCGTTGGGGGCACGGGAGGGGGTAAATGTCTGATGTGTAGCTATATGTTCGGCTAGCATCGCTCATGGCCTCGGGAAGAACCTGCCAGGACGATCACTGGAGAAGTCCGTGGAACCTCTGGTCCGCGTCCGCGGGCTCGCCAAGCGGTTCGGCGGGACCCTCGCGCTGGCCGGGGTCGACCTGGATGTCCACGCCGGCAGCGTCCTCGCCCTTCTCGGTCCCAACGGAGCCGGAAAGTCCACGCTCATCAAGGTGCTCGCCGGCGTCCACCACGCCGACGCAGGGCAGATCACGGTGGACGGGCACCCGCTCGGGAGTCATGCCGCATCCCGCAGCATGTCCTTCATCCACCAGGATCTCGGTCTGGTGGAATGGATGACGGTCGCCGAGAACATCGCCCTGAGCGCCGGGTATCCGCGGCGCGCCGGACTGATCTCCTGGCGGCGGAACCGAGAGCGATGCGCCGAGGCCCTGCGTATCGTCGCCGGACACCTCGATCCCGACGCACCGATCGCCCGGCTCGTCCCGGCCGAGCGTTCACTGGTCGCCATCGCACGAGCCCTGTCGGCACGGGCGAAGCTCATCGTCCTCGACGAGCCGACCGCCCGCCTCCCCGCCGCGGACTGCGCCCGGCTGTTCCGTGTGCTGCACGCCCTGCGCGATCGGGGGCACGGCATCCTCTACGTGAGCCACCGTCTGGACGAGGTGTACGAGGTCGCCGACACCTTCGCCGTCCTGCGCGACGGCCACCTGGTCAGGCGCGGAGCGCTGGCGGGCCAGAGCCCTGCCCGCCTCGTGCACGACATCGTCGGCGAGGAGCTGACCGAGCACCACCCCGCCGCGGCTTCGGTCCACGGCCCGGCCGTCCTGACCCTCGACGGTGTCCGGACCGTCGGCGCGGGACCGGTCAGCCTGGAGCTCAGGGCCGGGGAAGCCCTGGGCCTGGTCGGCCTCTCGGGCGCCGGACACATGGACCTGGGCCGAGCCCTCGCGGGTTCCCGACCCCTCCTCGAGGGATGTGCCCTTCTTGGAGGCCGCCCGTACCGTCCCCGTACGGTCGCCGACGCCGTCGGACTCGGTGTCGCCTTCGTGCCGGGCGACAGACAGCAGGAGGGCTGCCTCGCCGAGCTGACCGTACGGGAGAACCTCCTGGCCAACCCCCGTGCGGGAGGCCTGTCGGCGCTCGGCTGGATCAGCCCTCGCCGAGAACGCGCCGAGGCCGCCACCCTGATCGAACGGTTCTCGGTGCGTCCCCGCGACAGTGAGGCCCCCATCGCCACCCTGTCCGGCGGAAACCAGCAGAAGGTCATGATCGGCCGGTGGCTCCGGGTGGGCCTGCGCCTGCTGATCCTGGAGGAGCCGACCGCGAGCGTGGACGTCGGGGCCAAGGCCGCAGTCCACCGCCTGCTCGACGAGGCACTGGCCGGCGGTCTCGCGGTCCTGCTCATCTCCACCGACTTCGAGGAGGTCGTGGACGTGTGCCGACGCGCCCTGGTCTTCGTCCGCGGGTCCATGACGGCCGAGCTGAGCGGTCCGGACCTCACCGTAGCCGGGCTCACCCGGGCGGCTTCGGCCATGCCCCCCTCCGGAACCGCGCCGAACCCGTGACTCCCTCCCCCTCCTCGCCCCGGCCACGACCGCATCAAAAGGGCCGACCGAACCGACTCGGCCGATTGGGCAGGCTGAGTCGGTCTGCCCGACTGCACGGCCTGGGCGGGCACCTCATCGGCGCTTACGGCCTCCTGGCCCTCACCACCCTGCTCTTGCTGATCTTCTCCCTCACCCTGCCGCGTACCTTTCCCACCCTGGACACCGTCGACTCGATCCTTTCCAACCAGTCGATCCCGGCCGTTCTCGCGCTCGCCGCCATGGTCCCCATCGTGACCGGCTCGTTCGACCTCTCCATCGGCTACGGCCTCGGCCTGGCGCACGTCATGGTGATGCAGCTCGTCGTCAACGACGGATGGTCCTGGCCGCTCGCCTGCCTCGTGGTGATCGTCGGAGGGGCGGTCGTGGGCGTCCTCAACGGCGTCGTCGTCGAGTTCGGCCGGATCGACTCCTTCATCGCCACTCTCGGGACCGGCAGCATGCTGTACGCCATGACCGGCTGGATCACCGGCGGCGGCCGGATCGTCCCCGGCCCGCAAGGCCTCCCGGCCGCCTTCACCGACCTCTACAACTCCACGTTCCTCGGCCTCCCGGTCCCCGCCTTCTACGTGCTCGCCCTCGCCGTCGTCCTCTGGTTGGTGCTGGAGCGGCTGCCGCTCGGCCGGTACCTGTACGTCGTCGGCTCGAACCCGCGCGCGGCCGACCTCATCGGCATCCCGACCCGCAGGTACAGCGTCTACGCGTTCGCCGCATCGGGGCTGATCGTCGGCTTCGCCGGTGTGCTGCTCGCGGCCCAGCAGCAGATCGGCAATCCGAGCGTCGGACTCGACTACCTGCTGCCCGCCTTCGTCGGCGCCCTCCTCGGCTCCACCGCGATCAGACCCGGCCGCCCCAACGCGATCGGCACCCTCGTCGCCGTCGCTGTCCTCGCCGTCGGCCTCACCGGCATCGGCCAGATGGGCGCCGACTTCTGGACGGTCCCGCTGTTCTACGGGGGCACCCTGCTCCTCGCCGTCGGCCTGGCCGGCTACTCCGCGCGCCGTCTGCGCACCGGCGCCATCGCGGCCCGCGATTCGCCTGACGTACCGACGGAGCCGCCATCCTCCGCGACGCAGGACGGTGGCGCAGCGGGCACCTCTCCATGAACCACGCCATGGGCACCACCTGGCTGCCCCGGCCTCATCCTCCCGCTCATCTCTGTGAGGAGCTCCCGTGCACTGCAACCGCAAAGCCACCCCCGGCGCGCTCCAGGCCCGGTCCGTCGCCGCCCTGCTGGCTGCGGCAACCGTCCTTGCCGGCTGCGAACGCGGCTCGTCCAGTGGCCCGGAGGGCTCCACCACGGGCACGAGCGGCTGCCCCGCGGCCCAGGCAAGGGCCCAGGCCGCCGTCAGACAGGCGGAGAAGACGGACGCCCCCTGGAACGGACCGGCCAGCGGCCCGCCGGCCGCGTCCGGCAGGACCATCGTCTACGTCGCCCAGACCATGACCAATCCCGGGGTCGCGGGCGTCGCGGAAGGCGTGAGGGCAGCCGCACAGGTCATCGGCTGGAACGTCCGGGTGATTGACGGCGGCGGTACCCCCGCCGGCATCCAGGCGGCGATGAGCGAGGCCGTAACCCTCAAGCCCTCGGGCATCGTCATCGGCGGCTTCGACCCCAACTCGACCTCGCAGCAGGTCTCCCGGGCCAACGCGGCACGTATCCCGCTCGTCGGCTGGCACGCGGTCGCTTCCCCCGGCCCCAGCCGGCGACCCAGGCTCTTCACCAACGTCACCACGAACGTCGAGGAGGTGGCCAGAGTCAGCGCGCAATGGGTCATCTCGCACTCCAACGGCCACGCCGGGGTCGTGGTCTTCACCGACGCCTCGATCCCCTTCGCCAAGAACAAGTCCGAGCTGATCAGGAAGGAGCTTGTCACCTGCTCCGGCGTGAAGCTGCTGGCGTACGAGAACATCCCGATCCCGGACGCGAGCAGCCGCACCCCACGGGAGATCTCCTCGCTCCTCTCCCGCTTCCAGAACGAGTGGACCCACTCCGTCGCCATCAACGACCTCTATTTCGCCGATGCCGCTCCGGCCTTCCGTGGTGCCGGCAAGAAGGGTTCCGGCCCGCCCTTCAACATCGGCGCCGGAGACGGCGACCCCTCCGCCTTCCAGCGCATCAACAGCGAGCAGTACCAGGCGGCCACCGTGCCCGAGCCGCTGTCCCTGCAGGGCTGGCAGATCGTCGACGAGTTCAACCGCGCCTTCTCTGGCCATCCCGCCAGCGGATATGTAGCTCCCGTCCACATCACCACGGCTGACAACAGCGACGGTGCCACGACCTGGGACCCGGCGGGCTACCGGGATGCGTACCGGAAGATCTGGGGCACCTGACAGCGGCGTCGGGGGACCGGCAGGCATCCCGCAGCAGCCCGTCGGTGTGGAGGGCGAGGACCGATCCGGACGCGAGGTGCAACTCCCGTCTCCGGGCAGTCGGGCATTGCCTCGACGCCGAGCGGACAATGCGCACGCCGCCCGAACCGGGGTGGAAGAGGGCGTGCAGCGCGGGGTCGAGGTCCATATGGAGCAGGTGGGTACTGGCGACGACGTCGCTCGGCCGATGGCCGGCGGTGACGAAGGCCCGCATCGCGCTGCGTAGCTGACTCGTGGCGGCCGCGGCGGCCACGTTGTGCCGCTCGGCGTCCCCGATGATCAACGCGACCTCGTCACCGATGGGGATGACGTCGTGCCAGTCGCCTCCGATGTCCATCCCCCTGGTGCCTGGAAGATGGCGCCAGGTGACGCGGAGGCCCGGCAGCGTGGGCAGCAGTGCGTCCTGCGAGCCGCGGGCGAGTACGAATGCGGCGTCGTGGAGCCGGGCGCGTTCGAGGGCCTGGGCGATCAGGCCGCCCAGCGCGGTGAGGAGGCCACGCTCGTCGTCGGGGAACCGGTGGATGTCGTCGAAGGCGAGCATGCAGGAGCCGACCGGGCGGTTGGACGCGATCAACAGCGGGGCCCGGAGGTCAGCGCGTCCGTCACGGGCTGACGCTGGTCGACAGCGTGATCGCCAGGGCGGGGTCGACGACGTAGATCGCCTCGTCGAGCACCGACCCCAGGGAGAACGCGGTGTGCAGCAGCCGCGGTGACTCCCGGTGGATCTCCGCCGAGCGGGACCTGACGAGCGCGCCCATGCTGGGCACGCCCGAGAAGAGCAGACCCGGATACTGCGTTCTCCTTGTACTCCATTTTCGTGCATGGCGCCGTATCCAGGGACGCACGCGGTATCCCTCCGTGCGCGTGCGGCAAATGGCAATCCGGGTAAGCTGGATGGAAGACACGTCTATGTCTCAGCGAGAAGGAGCCCGCAATAACGGCGGCCGTGTATACCGGAGACCACGTATACCGGCGATCGTTCATAGGTGACCAGGCCGAGTCCCGGCCCGGAGAATTCTCCTTTGTCAGCCCGATCTCACGGGCTTCTCCGCTTCCCGGTGCCAGTCGCCCAGCTCGGCCCGCCCGACAAGTAACCCTCCCCGGAGGTTAGTTGGGATGAACGTGCGACTGCGAAGCCAGGCTGCGATGGCTGCTGTCAGCACATGCATCGTCGTATTGACAGCGTTCTACTACATATTCCCGGAACAGCGGATGATCTTCGTAGCCATTGGGGCGACCGGCGTTGTCGGTATTCTCCTTGGTGTCCGTCTCAACCGCCCAGCGCACCGACTCCCCTGGCTGTTGCTCGCCGCGGGAAACCTCGCTTTCGTCGCGGGCCAGGCCACGCAGATCATCCTCATGGGGTCGCTCCAGGAGGAGATCCCGTTTCCGTCGATCGCCGACGGCTTCTATCTCGCGGCATATCCGCTCTATGCGGCCGGGCTGCTGGGCTTTGTCCACTGGAGCACGAGTTGGCGCGACCGGGCGAGCCTCGTCGACGCGCTGACGCTGACAGTCGGCCTGGCGTTGCTGTCGTGGCTCTTCCTCATCGATCCGTATGCCCGCGTCGAGGGTCTCACCTGGGTGCAGAAGGCGTTCGCCATCGCCTATCCGCTCGGTGACATCCTCGTCCTGGCGATGCTGCTGCGCCTGCTCGTCGGCCATGGCGGCAAGAGCCGCTCGCTCATGCTCCTCACCGCGGGCACCCTCGGCCTGCTCACCGCCGACGTGCTGTACGGCCTGATCCAGCTGAACGGGACATGGCGCACGGGTAGCGCGGTCGAACTCGGCTGGGCCGTCCTGTACGGTGCCTGGGCTACCGCCGCGCTCGATCCGTCCATGCGGTCCCTGACGCAGCCGGTGACATGGCGCGCCGAGGCCGTCACGGGCCGGCTGAGCCTGCTCACCCTGGCGTCGGTGATCGCACCGGCCATCCTCCTGACGGAGGCGGTGCGCGGTGTGAGGTCCAACGTCGGCGTCATCGGGGTGTTCTCCGCGGTGCTCTTCCTCCTTGTGCTCTACCGCCTGGCGGGCGTGGTGGCGACCCTCCGGCGGACGGTCGGCAGGGAGAAGGTGCTGCGCAACGCGGTGTCGTCGCTGGGCGGAGCGGGCGATCTGCGGGATGTGGCCGCCGCCGTCCACTCCGCGGTGACGGAGCTGATGTCGCACGGCCCGCCGCGTTCCGCGCTGCTCACCCTGCCGGACAACACGCTCTGCGTGAACGGCGCGCACGGCGGTGCAGGCGAGCCCCTGTCCGCACGGGCGACCGCAGCCGTACGGGAACTGATCGCGTCCGGCGAGAACCGCCTGGTGACCCTCGACAGTGTGGGGCCCGATCTTGCCGCCCGCCTCGCGGGCTCGGACGAGGTGCCGCCCCACACCGGGCACGCGCTGGTCTGCCCGCTCACCTCGCAGGATCACCCCTCGGGCGACCCGCAGATCGGGGCGCTGATCGTGGCCGGGAAAGAGCACGACCTGCTGATGTTCCGCGACACGGTGGAGACTCTCGCCACGCAGACGGCACTTGCCGCGGCGCGGGTCACCCTCGCCCAGGAGGTCAACCGGCGCAACAGCGAGATGTACTTCCGCACGCTGGTCCAGAACGCCTCCGACGTCATCCTGATCCTCGACGACGACCGGGTCCGCTATGCCAGTCCCTCCGCCGACCAGATGCTGGGCGTTGCGAACCTGGAGGGCACCCAGCTGATCGATCTGGTGCCGCCGCAGGACAGCCGCGCGGTGGCCGAGACGCTCGACCGGATACGGAGAAACGAGTACCAGACCAGGCGCGAGCACTGGCGCATGGTCCGCACCGACCGGGCGACCATCGAGGTCGAGGTGAGGTGGAGCGACCTGCGCGAGGAGGCCACCGTCGGCGGAGTGGTGCTCACCCTGCGGGACGTGACCGAACAGCGCAAGCTCGAACGCGAACTCACCCACCAGGCGTTCCATGACCCGCTCACCGGCCTGGCCAACCGCGTGCTCTTCCAGGAGCGGATCAACCACGCCCTGGTGCAGGCTCAGCGCGAGGGCACGGTGGTCGGCGTGCTCATCGTCGACGTGGACGAGTTCAAGGTCGTCAACGACATACACGGCCACGGTGTGGGCGACGAACTCCTGGTCGCGCTGTCACTCCGGCTGCAGACCACCGTCCGTGCCTCCGACACCGCCGCGCGCATCGGCGGCGACGAGTTCGCCCTCCTGGTGGAGGGTTCCGTCACGTCGGCGGGCGTGGAGCGGTTCACCGAACACGTGATGTCCGTGTTCGCCGAGCCGTTCCGGCTCAGTGTGGGGCCGGTGAGCATGTACGCCAGCGTCGGCGTCGCGACGACGGAGGACAGCATCGACTCGGTCGAACTGCTGACGCACGCCGATCTCGCCCTGTACGCGGCGAAGACGGCGGGCAAGCGTCAGTGGCGCAGCTACCACCCGGAGCTGCAGAGCGGCATGGCCGAGCGTGCCAAGTTGCAGGCGGGTCTGGACAGTTCGTCGATCGAGACGTCGTTCATGGTGCTCTACCAGCCCATCGTGGAGCTGGCCAGCGGGCAGATCGCCGGCTTTGAGGCACTCGTTCGCTGGCCCCACTCCACGCGCGGCATGGTGTTGCCGGAGCAGTTCATCACGCTGGCCGAGGAGAGCGGGCAGATCGTCCCCCTCGGCGCCTGGGTGCTCGACCAGGCCGCGGCCGAAGCGGTCCGGTGGGAGGACACTGTGCTGCGCGCCGGGACGGCCGACCGCAACGCACCTTACGTCAGCGTGAATGTGTCGCCGCGTCAGTTCCGGGACGACGAGTTCCACAACGTGGCGCGGCGTGCCCTGGAACTCTCCGGCATCGAACCGTCGTCTCTCGTACTGGAACTGACCGAGAGTGTGCTGATGTACAACGACGAGCGCATCCTGGCTGAGATGAGTTTGCTCACCGACCTCGGGATCCGCTTCGCGATCGACGATTTCGGAACGGGCTACTCGTCGCTGAGCTATCTGCGTGAGTTCCCGATCTCGATACTCAAGATCGACAAGTCGTTCGTCGACAAACTCGGACGCTCGTCCGAGCAGTACGCCCTGGTCGAGGGCATCACGCATCTCGCCGACACCCTCGGCCTCACGGTGATCGCCGAAGGAGTGGAGGACGTGAGGCAGCAGGAGTTGCTGATCTCCATGGGCTGCCGACTCGGCCAGGGGTATCTCTTCGCCAAGCCGGTCAGCGCCGAGGAGGCGAAGCACCTCGTCCTCGCGCCGCCGCTCGGCCGCCTGGCTGGATTGCCCGGGGCGCCCGCGGAAAGGAAGCGGTGAGGGCGGCGGCCCTTTCTCGGGGGGCGCAGGTTGTACTCCGCAGGGCACCGCGGGAGGCAGGAGGTCCGAGGTGACGGAACGTGATCACCTGTCGGCAGAGTCGGCTGCGCCGTGCGTCGTGCTGCGCAACGACGAGGAGCAGTACGCGATCTGGCCCACCGACCGCCGGATTCCGGCCGGGTGGCGTCGGATCGGCGGACCGGAGTCCGCCGCGTGGTGCGGGAGTCTGGTCGACCGCCTGTGGACCGACATGCGGCCCGCGAGCGCCCGCGCCGAGCGGCGACCCCCGGAGTCCGGGCCGAGCACTGTGCCCGAGCTGGTCCGGGAACGGGCGCGGCGTGAGCCGTCCGCTCTCGCGGTGCTCTCGGACGAGGGCTGGCTCAGCTACGCCGAACTGAGCGGCCGTGCCGACCGGCTTGCCAACCAGCTGCGGGAGTCGGGTGTCGACGCGGAGTCCGTCGTCACCGTGTGCCTCGACCGCGTACCCGAGCTGGTCGTCGCGCTGCTGGCGGTGCTGAACTCCGGCGGCGCGTTCCTGCCCCTCGACCCGGCGACTCCGCGGCAACGGATGGCCGGTCTGGTCAGGGAGAGCGGTTCACGCCTCATCGTTTCGAGCCGCGAGCACGCCCCGTTGTTCGCCGGGTGCGAGGTGCGGATCGTCCACGCCGGGGAACCGGCCACGCACGCGCCGGAGGGAACGCGTTCTGCCCCCGACCCCCGACTGGACGACCTCGCCTACGTGATCTACACCTCCGGATCCACCGGACCTCCCAAAGGAGTGATGATCGCCCACCGGTCAATGGCCCACTCCCTCACCGCGGCGGCCCGGGCATACGAACTGAGGCCCGGTGACCGGGTGCTGCACACCGCGGCGCTCGGCTTCGACACGTCACTGGAGCAGATCTTCGCCACGCTGATCAGCGGCGCGACACTCGTCCTCGCGGGAACACACCCGTGGGCGCCCACCGACCTGCTGCACCGCCTCCCGGAGCACGGGATCACCGTTGCCGACCTGACGCCCGCCTACTGGCATCGGATCGTCTCCGTCCCGGACCGCGACCAGAGCCTCACGTCGCTGAGACTCGTCATCGTCGGCGGCGAGATCGTCACGATGAAGGACTGCCGCGCCATTCTGCACCGGATCCCCGGTGCGCGGCTCGTCAACGCCTACGGACTCACCGAGACCACCATCACCTCCACGCTCTGCGATCTGAACGAGGAAGTACTCGCCGCGCCGGACACCGCCGTCGCCCCGATCGGCAGGCCCCTGGAGGGGAATCACGTCCACGTGCTCGACGCCGAACTGCGCCCGGTGCCGCCGGGCGAGCGCGGCGAGATCTACATCGGCGGCCCGGCGCTGGCACGCGGTATCTGGCGACAACCCGCCCTGACCGCACAGCAGTTCCTGCCCGACCCGCACGGCTCGGCGCCCGGGGACCGGATGTATCGCACCGGGGATCTGGGCCGCCGACGCTCGGACGGCAACCTGGAAGTCCTGGGCCGGGTCGACGACCAGATGAAGATCCGCGGGTTCCGGGTCGACCCGGCCGAGGTCGAGGCCGCGCTCGCCTCCCACCCGGAGATCGGGCAGGCGATGGTGGTGGCCCGGACACGCGCAGGCGGCGAGCGGGACCTCATCGCGTACTTCACGCCGACCTCGCCGCCGGCCGGCGGCGAGGTGCTGCGCGCACGGCTGCGGTCGGCACTCGCCGAGGTCCTGCCGGGCCACATGATCCCGGCGGCCTTCCACGCGGTGGAGCGGCTGCCCGTCACACCCGGCGGAAAACTCGACCGCAGGGCCGTGCCGGAACCCGCGACCGCGGCGCCGACGACCGGCGCCGACGACCGTCCGGTGCCGCAGGGGATGGCCCAGTTGTGGGGCCAGATCCTGGATGTGGACCATGTCCGTCCGCACGACGACTTCTTCGAGCTGGGCGGCAACTCGTTGCTGGCCATGGAGATGCTCGCCCGGACCCGCGTCGTGTTCGGCATCGGCGTCGCGCAGATCCGCGACCTGACCCGTTCGCTGCTGCGGTATCCGACGCTCGCCGCGTTCGCGGAGTCCGTACGCCAGGCACGTGCCGGCACACTGGCCCACCCGGACGGCGGGAGCGTCGACTTCGCCGCCGAGACCGGTCGGCACATGCCGGCAGTGGGCAGTGACGCGTCGGCTCCGGACCCCCGGCGCCCCGGCGACGTCCTCCTCACCGGGGCGACGGGGTTCTGCGGCGCGTACATGATCGACGAGCTGTTGCGCAGGACGACAGGGCGGGTCCTCTGCCTGGTCAGGGCCTCCGACGACCAGCGCGGCATGGAGCGGATCCGCGCGAGCCACCAGCGGTACGTCCTCACGGATCTGTCCAGCGAGCGCGTCCAGCCGGTCGTCGGCGACCTGGGCAAGCCCGGACTGGGGCTGTCCCCAAACCGGTTCGAGGAGCTGGGATCGACCATCGACGCCGTCTACCACTTCGGCGGCCAGGTCAACTTCATCTACCCGTACCACGAGTTGCGCGCGGTCAACGTCGACGGAACATACGAGATCATCCGCCTAGCCGCCGGCCGGGCCGTCCCGGTCCACTTCGCCTCCAGCATGGCGGTGCTCGCCGGATTCGGGCCGGCCGGGGTGCGCGAGGTGACGGAGAACACCCCGCTGCGCTTCCCCGAGTATCTGTCGGTGGGATACGTGGAGACCAAATGGGTCGGCGAAGCGCTGCTGAAGAAAGCCTCCGACGCGGGCCTGCCGGTCGCCGTCTACCGCCTGATGGACATCACGGGCCGCAACGGAACCGGCGTGATGAACACCAGCAGCGAGCTGGCCGCCCTCTTCGACTTCATCGCGCGGACCGGGCTGTGCCCGGACGCCCGGCTGGCGCTGGACTTCCTGCCGGCCGACCACCTCGCCCGCGCCATCGGACACATCTCCACCCGCCATCCCGCCCGCGGCGAGGTCTACCACCTGACCAACCCCCGTCCCACGCTGCTGAGTTCTCTCGCCGAGCGCCTGCGCCGGCGGGGTTACCCGGTCCAGGAGATCCCGTACGCCGAGTGGGTCGCCGCTCTGGTGAAGTACGCGGCCGGGCACCCCACCGACCCGATCACCCCGTTCGTCCCGCTCTTCGTCGACCGGTGTGCGCGCGCCGACATCACCGTGAGCGAGATGTACTTCCAGGGCGTTTTCACGGAGTTCACCCGCGCCAACGCGGAACGGGCGCTGGTGGAGGCCGGGATCGACATCCCGCCGGTGGGCGCGGAGATGATGGACCGCTGCATCGACTTCCTCCAGCAGGCCGACGACGTCCGGCCGGTGAAGGGCCAAGGGCAGGGAGCGCCACGGTGGTGAGCCGATGCCCTCGCTGGGAGGCGCTGGACGTGCTGGGGGCGGCGCCCGACGGGCCGGTGGCCTTCGGCGCCGACCTCAGTCCCGCCGGCCTCCTGGCGGCGTACCGCGCCGGGGTCTATCCGTTCCCGGCATCCGACGAGTACACCCGCGCTCTGAACGAGGTGGTCTTCGCCGATCAGGTCCAGGAGGGCCGCATCCGGCTCGTGGGCGAGGAATCGGCCGATCCCTACGCCGTCTCCTGGTGGTCGCCCGACCCCAGGCCGGTGCTGCCCGTCTCGGCCACGCACCTCAGTCGGAACCTCGCCCGGCGGCTGCGCAACCGGCTGCCGTGGTCGACCAGCCTGGACCGGCGGTTCGAGGGGGTCGTCCGCGAATGCCGCGCCGACCGCGTCCCCCTGTGGCTCACCGACGAGCTGATCGCAAGCCTGGTCCGCCTGCACGATCTGGGTCATGCCCACAGCGTCGAGGTGTGGGAGGACGGAGAATTGATCGGCGGCGTCTTCGGCCTGCAGGTCGGATCGGTCTTCAGCATGGACTCGATGTTCTTCCACCGTCCCGGTGCCTCGAAGGTCGCGGTGACCGACCTTGCGGAGCGCTTCGCACAATCCGGCGGCGAGCTGCTCGACGCGCAGCGGGACAGCCCGCACGTCCGTGACCTGGGCTGTGTTCTCGTACCGCGAGAGGAGTACGTGCAGCGCCTCCACAGCACCGCGCGCGACAGCCTGCCGATGCCCGCCGCCACCTTGCCCGCCCGCCGCCTCGCCGAGGCGACGGGATCGCGCTGATCACGTTCGTCGCGCTGCTGGCCCCCGTACCGTGCGAGGTGCGAGAGCCGTCACCAAGACAGACAGCGACCTGAGATTCCGCACGGGTGAGGCACGGCGGTTGCAAGCCGGCCAACACCCGGTGCCGGAGGCCCGCTTCGAGGCGGTCGTGGTCACCGACCTCAGGACGGCTGCTGCCCGCTACTCCGACGATGCCGGCGGCGCTGTCGGTGCTGCTGTTCTGCGGGTGCCGCGGCTGCCGCTGGGGTGTTGGGGTTCGGGCCCAGGGCGACCACTACCTCACCCCGCACCGCGGTCTGACGGAGATCCTGCTCAAGCACCGCCGTATGAGCTGACCGAGACGGCGGTGCTCAACCTGTTCGCCTATACGAAGTAGGGATCGTCATTGGTGATCTGCGTTGCCACTCCGACGAACGTGTTGCCGGTCGAAGTGCCCAGAACGGCCTTGTAGTTGTAGATGGCCCATTGCATGCCGTTGAACGTGTTGGCATACACATTCGCGGCGATGCAGTAGTTGATGCTGACGCCGAACCTGCCCGCATTCCCGATCTCGTGAATGTTGTTGCTGAAGACGTTCAGGTTCCTCACAGCGTTGAACGGACCGCCATTGATTCCGATGATCACGACACCGTCCGTGAACCTGGTTCCACTGATGTCGTTGTCGTGGATGTTGATGTTGTTGGCCGCCGCGTTCTGGAACCCGCTGTACACAACACCCGGCAACGTACCCGTACCGGTCGTGGAACCGCCGATGATCGTGTTGTGGTGAACGAATACGTCGGCCAGGGTCTCGGTGGACGAATTCGGTTCGAGGTCGATGGGCCCGGGCATCCCGGCACGCGAACACTTGACGAAGGTGTTGTTGTACACCTCGATCTGCGTACCGGTGACGACGGAGACACCGTTCCGGTTGAAGTAGTCGGACGTGAAGGTGTTGTTCGGTCCGATGGTGCAGTTCCTGGCCGAACTGCCGATATTCACGTAGACGCCGTCTCCGATGATGTTCCTGAACTCGCAGTTCTTGACCACCACGTTGCTGAAGTTTCCATGGATCTTCACGCAGTGGCGGAACTGGGACCAGGTGGCTCCCTGGTTCGCCGCACGTCCGTCGAACGTGAGGTTGTCGATCGTGACGCCCGATCCACCCACCCTCAGGATTTCGTCGCTGTGAGTGGTTGATGTAGTGGAGTTGTCCGGGAATCGCAGGATCGAGCCGTTGCCCTCCACGTAGCAGTTCGCCGGAATCGACAGCGAAGTGACCGTATATGTCTGTCCTGACGGGAAGACGAGACGCTTGTTGGCGGCGGCGTTGGCCGCCAACTGCGGTGTGGCGTAGTCCACCACGCGAACGACGTCGAGGGTAGGGCGTCGCGCTGCGGCCATGAGAGGAATTGCCGCCAGTGCCAACATCGACCGGCGGGATCGGGGGCGGGAGGCGGTGAATATCTCCACCGGTGATCTCCGTGCTCGGAACAAACCAGGTACTCCGGGTGTAGGGATCGATTTCAGTGATCAGCACCGGATCGGCGCGCTGCCGGGAAGCTACCAAATCGCCAGGCCTCGCATAAAGGTCGAGCTGTCCCCAAACTTGATCATTTACCTGTGTGGTGTGGTCGCGGGGCAGGGCGTTCTTATGGCCGGGTGGCCGAATCGGCCGGACGTGGAAGGGTTTTGGTTCCTTACCGGCCCGGCGATCTCGGGACGCGCGCGTGCCTGAAATCACAGCGCATGTGGTCGGGGGTCGTGGCGGCGTCGGGCCAATGCCCCCGCGTGCAACGCGTCGATTCCCTGCCGAACGGTTGCCGCGTCGTCCCTCACCCGTTTTCCGCGAAGCGGTCGAGCAGTGCGTCCAATCCGGCCGCCAGGCCCTCCGCTCCGCCCCGGTCGACGAGTGCGGGGGCGGTTTCCCTGAGCGTGGGCAGCTCCTGGGGCGGCATACGGTGCAGTCCGAGACGGAAGGCGGGATCCGGCTCGTCGGCGTTGTCCACCATGGGCCGCAGATCCGCCGACACATAGCCGAGGAGCCACGCGGTGAAGGCACGGAACACGGCGGGGACGCGGGTCTCGTCCAGGCCCGCTTCACGGAGCAGGGCGAGCACTCTCTCGTGGTCCTTGAGGACGGCGAGGGGGCGCTGGGCGAGCGGGACCGTCAGCATGCGCGTGGTGAGTAGCGGGACCGCCTGGGGGTGCGCGAGGCAGACGTCGTATGTCGCCCTGGCGATGCGATGGAGCTCGCTGCGCCAGGCAGGCTCCTCGGCGCTCGGGCCCGGCTCGGCGGCCAGCCGCTCCTCCAGCTCGAGATACAGGGCCTCCACCAGGCCGTCCAGGAGGGCATCCTTGCTGTCCGCGTACCGGTAGAGCGCCATCGCCTCCACGCCCAGCTCGGCGCCCAGCCTTCGCATGCTCAGCGCCGAGAGGCCTTCCCGGTCCACCAGCTCGAGGGCGCTGGTCAGCACGCGCTCCCGGCTCAGCCGTCCATAACGGCCACGGTCGCTGGCGCGGCGCGCCGGACTGGCTCCGGCACCCTTCCCCCGCCCTTTGGCCTGCTCCCTGGTCATGCCCAGCCTCCCGTGGTCGACCCGCGCCATGTTCCCTGTGTTGACTTATACACCAGCGGGGGCAGAGTGTATGTATACGACGTAAATATACGTCATCTGAAAGGATGGGGACATCGTCCCCGAGCGAGCCCGAACCGGGAGCGTGAAATGACAGTCCACCGTCTCCGGCCCCGGCGGGAATCCGCCGGTCGTCCCCGGCCTGCCCTGAACGGTGTGCCCCCCACCGACGCTCTCATCGTGGAGCGCACGGACGTACCGGACGTGCCCTTCGCCGTGACCCGGATAAGCCCCGAGGCCCGGAGAGCGGCACAGCGCGTGCTCGCCTCGGGCTGGGTGACCACCGGTCATGAGACGGAGCGCTTCGAGAGCGAGTTCGCGGCTTACGTGGGGGCCGAGCACGCGGTCGCCGTGAGCTCGTGCACGGCGGCGCTCGAACTGGCGCTGCGCGCCCTGCGACTGCCGCCCGGCGGGACGGTCCTGGTCCCGGCCGTGACCTTCTGCGGCGCTGCCCAGGCCGTTCTGCACGCCGGACTGCGGCCCGTGCTGGTCGACGTCGACCAGCGCACCGCGATGCCGACGCCGGCTACCGTGGCCCGGGCGGCCCGGGTGTGCGGATGCCCTCAGGCGATGATGGTCCTGCACTACGGGGGAGCCCCGGCGCCCGTCGCCGACCTCGCGGAAGCCGCGCGGCTGTCCCTCACCCATGTCGTCGAGGACGCCGCCCATGCTCTGGGCACGTCGGTGGGCGACCGGCCTGTTGGCGGCCTGTCGCGGGCGACCTGCTTCAGCTTCTACGCCACCAAGAACCTGCCCATCGGCGAGGGCGGCATGGTCACCACGGACGACCCGCATCTCGCCGAGCGAATCCGGCGGACTCGACTCCACGGCATGTCCGCCGACGCATGGGGACGATCCCTGCCGGGAGGCAGCTGGCGGTACACCGTCGAGGAGGCGGGCCTGAAGGCCAACATGACGGACGTACAGGCGGCCATCGGGCGGGCCCAGCTGGACCGGCTCGACGACTGGCAGCGGCGGCGGGGGGCCCTGGCCGCACGGTACGAGGAAGCGCTGGCGACCGTACCAGGACTCCAGCCGCTTCAGTCCGCCACCCCGGGCCGGCACGCCCACCATCTTTATGTGGTGCGCGTGCTGGACGAGTACGGGACGGGCCGGGACCAGCTGATCGACCGCCTGGCGGAGCTCGGCATCGGCACCTCCGTGCATTTCATCCCCCTGCACCACATGCCGTACCTCCAGCACGCCGCGATCACTCCGCCGGGCGGCCTGCCAGGCGCCGACGCCCTGTTCCCGCAGTTGCTGTCGCTGCCCCTCTACCCGGGCCTGACCGAGCGGGCTGTCGACCGTGTCTGTGCGGAGCTGACCCGGCTGGCTCCCCCGGCCGCTGCTCACCCGGCGGAGACGCTACCGTCGGCCGGACTGCGCACCCTGGTGATTGGCGCTGGGGAGGCCGGAGAGGCGCTCGCCCGGGATCTGGCGCACACCCCGCAGTTCGGCCTCGAGCCCGTCGGCTTCCTCGACGACGATCCGGCCAAACGCCGGGCCGGTGTCATCGGCGACCTGCCCGTGCTGGGAGGGCTGGACGACACCCGGACGGCAGCGCTGACCCACCGGATCGAGGTGGTGGTCGTCGCGATCCCCGGTCTTGGCCCGGAGCGCTTCAGCCAGGTGGCGCGGGCCGCCGGCGCCTCGGGGATGAGCGTGCGCTACCTGCCGTCGTTCATCGCGGCGCTCCGCCGCGACGTGATGGGCAGCGACATGCGGTCGCTGGACGTACACGAGCTGACCGGCCGCGCCGAGATACACGTGGTGAGCCCTGACACGGGCTCGACGATCGCCGGGCGGCGAGTGCTGGTGACCGGTGCCGGCGGTTCGATTGGCAGCGAACTGTGCCACCAGGTGCGGGCTTTCGGCCCGAGCCGCCTCTTCCTGCTCGACCACGACGAGTCGAACCTGCACCGGCTCCAACTGGAGCTCTACGGCGATGCCCTACGCGCCGACGACGTGGTGATCTCGGACATCCGGGACCGCCCCCGCATCGACCAGATCTTCCGCGAACTGCGCCCGGAGGTGGTCTTCCACGCCGCCGCGCTCAAGCACCTCCCACTCCTCGAGCTGCACCCCTGCGAAGGCGTTAAGTCGAACGTCCGAGGCACCGAGAACCTGGTGCGCGCGGCCGCGGCGGCCGGAACCGGACGCTTCGTACTGATCTCCACCGACAAGGCGGCCGATCCGGTGTCGGTGCTCGGCGCGACGAAGCGGCTGGCCGAGCTCATTGTGCAAAGCGGCCAGCAGGACGCCCCGCCCGGCACCGTGTTCGCGGCCGTCCGCTTCGGCAACGTGCTGGGCAGCCGGGGTTCGCTGCTGTCGGTCGTGGCGCAGCAGATCGGCACGGGGTCCCCGGTGACCGTCACCCACCCCGAGGCGACCCGGTTCTTCATGACCGTGGAGGAGGCCGTCGGCCTGGTCCTGGAGGCGGCGCGCATGGCCCGCGGCGGTGAGGTGTTCGTCCTGGACATGAGCGTCCCCGTGCGGATCGTGGACCTTGTCCGCAAATTCGCCCGCTCCGTGCACGTCCCCGACGTGGACATCCGCTTCACCGGCCTGCGGCCGGGCGAGAAACTCAACGAGACGCTGTTCGCCGCCCACGAGCGGCACGCGCGTACCGCCCACCCGCGGATCCTCGCCGCGACGTCCACCGCCCGGCACGAACGCCCGGCCGCCCTCGCCCAGAACCTCCCCGCCCTGTATACCGCGACGGAGCGCAACGACACCGACGAGGTGCGCCGTGTACTCGCCGAATTCCTTCCCGGATTCCCCGCGTCACAGTCGACTCCCCGGCCACACGCCGGCATGGCCGACCCGTACCCGGACGACTTCTGATGACCGCGCCCCGTCAGTGGCCAGAAAGGGCGCCCAGGCAGAGCGTCCGGTCCCCGCGCCGCTTTCTGCGCCGCGCGCTGGCGATCGCCCTCGTCGGCGTACTCGCACTGCTGGGCCTGGGCCTCGGCGGCGCCTGGTGGGCCACCAACCACTACGGCGACCAGGTCACCCGCATCCCCGATGCCTTCCCCAGCGGCCCCCGTCCGCCCAAGCCCGAGGGATACGACGGCGGTACGACCTTCCTGCTCGCCGGCGTCGACAGCCGCTCCAAAAAACCGACGACCGGTACCGACGCCGCCGCGCAGCTGTGGACGTACGGGGCACAGCGCAGCGACACGCTGATGCTGGTGCATCTCAGTGCCGACGAGGGCTCGGCGTTCACGGTGTCCATACCGCGGGACAGCTGGGTGCCGATTCCGCGCCACGGTTCCGCCAAGATCAACGCCGCGTTCTCCTGGGGCGGTCCGTCCCTCCTCGTCCAGACGGTGGAGCAGCTCACCGGGACCCGTGTCGACCACTTCGGCATCATCGACTGGCACGGCTTCAGGGCCCTCACCGACTCCGTCGGCGGTGTACCCGTCACCGTCCAGGAGGACTCCTACGACCCTGAGCAGCATCGGCACCTCACGGCCGGCACCCACGTCATGAACGGTGAGGACGCGCTGGCGTACGTGCGGCAACGCCACGGCCTCCCCGGCGGCGAGCTGGACCGCATCAGACACCAGCAGCAGTTCCTGCGCAGCCTGGTCGTCGAGGTGCGCGGTGGGGTCAGCCTCACCGATCCGCTCGGCACCGATCGCATGCTCGACGCGATCACCCGCACCGTGAGCATGGACGACCGCATGTCCAACGGCGACCTGCGCAACCTCGCCCTCGGCCTACGTAACCTGGCCGCCTCCGACGCCTCCTTCTCCACCGCGCCGATCGTTCGCTCGGAGATGATCAAGGGACAGTACGCCCTGATCCTGGACCGACAGAAACTGCGGGAGACGTGGCGGGCGGCCGAGACGGGACATCCGCCCGGCACCGGGAAGTGAGGCACCCGATGCGCCTCCGGAACCCGGTCGGCCGAGCCTTCGCCGGGGACGCCCCGCCGTCAGCCCCCCGCGACTCCGACCGCGCCGCAACGGCTCCGTCCGATCGGACCCTGCTGCCCGCCGTGGGCTTCAGCGCACTGGCCCAGGTGGCACCACTGCTCACCAACCTGGTGCTCACGCCCTACCTCATCCGCCATCTGGGCCTCGACCGCTTCGGTGTCTGGTCGCTGGTGCTGGTCTTCCTCGCCACTCTCACCGTGCTGGATGGTGGCGTCGGTGCGTCACTGGCCCGCTTCTACGCCTACCACGCCGCGCGCGGCGACCGGGAAGGCACCGGACGGCTCGTGAGCGGCGCTCTCGTCCTCTTCGTCGCACTGGGCGCAGCGGTCACCGGCCTGTGTCTGCTGGTCACGCCCGCGATCACCGCCGCCGCGGGCGTACCGCCCCGGCTGCAGGGCGAGGCCGGACAGCTGCTGCTCGCCCTCGGAGCCCTACTCACCCTCGCCCTGGCCTCGAACTCGTCCGTCGCGCTTCTGCAGGCCAACGGCCGCTTCCGCGCCCTGGCGGGGGTCAGCGGCGGATCCTGTCTGGCGTATGTGGCCGCGGTGATCGTGCTGATCGACCGCGGAGCGGACCTGCCGCTGCTCGCGGTACTGGCGGCCGGGAGGTATCTGCTCGTGACGGTCGGCGGCCTGTGCGTGGGCGCACGCCACATCCGCATCCGGCGGCCGCTGCTACCTCCGCGCAGTGAGCGCCGCGACTTCTGGAGCTATGCCGTACGCATGCAGCTGTCCGGCTTCACGGTCTTCCTCAACGGCGAGATCGACGCCCTGGTGGTCGTCGCGCTGCTGCCTGTGCGTTACGTCGGAATCTACGCCGCCGGCTACCAGGTCGCGAACGCCCTGCGCAGCCTGCCGCTGTACGCCTTTCCGCCGATGCTCACCCGCATGACGCACGTCTATGCCGCGCGCGGACTTCCGGGTGCCGTGCGGGAGTTCCACCTGCTGCAGCCCCGCTGGTTGCCCGCCGTCCTCACCTACGGGGTGGTGACGACGGCCGCAGTGGGTCTCACGGTCCAGATCTGGCTCGGCCCCGGGCTGGGCCTCAGCGGAGCCGTCGCCGCCATCCTGATGGCGGGGTACTCGGTACAGGTGGCGTTCACCGGCACGCGGACCTGTTTCGTGCGGGCGATCGGCCGGCCCGGGTACGAGACCCGCTACTCCTGGTGCTCGACGGTGGTCAACCTCGTCCTCACCGTTCCGCTGACCCTGGTGTTCGGCGTCGTCGGCGTGGTCCTGGCCACCTCCGTCGGCCTCATGGCCGGCTCCACGTACTTCGTGGTCCTGTGCCGGCGGCTGGCGGGGCTGCGCGAGCGGCGGCTGCCGAGGCGCTGGCTGCTCGCGACCGCGGCAGCCGCGAGCGTGGCCGTCCTGGGAAACCTGCTGGTCCTGCGGGTGGGGTGGCATGGGGTGCTGCCGTTGCTGCTGGCGGTCCTGCCCGTGCTCGTCGGCCTGGCCACTGCCGCGGCGCTACTCCTGCCGCACCTCGCCGCCACCGCGATCCGAAGGACTGTCCGTGACGAATAAGCGTGACGAAGGAGGCTCCATGGGCTCCGCCACCGCAACGGCACGCCGTGTCAGGCGCATTCTCATCGTGGCCCAGCTGGACGGCTACGCCAACAGCGTCAAACCTCTGGCCATCGAGCGCTTCCTGCGGGAACGCGGCCATGACGTGCGGCTGTTGGACACCAGCTGTCTGGCCAGGGCCTCCAGCGAGCAGGGGTCTCTGGGCCGGATGCTGCCGGGCTCCGCCCGGCCCGCCCGGCTCGCGCTCTACCTGAACGACGTCGCCTCCAAGGTCCTCACCCGCCGGTGGGCCTTCGGGCGACGTCATCTGTCGTACTACGTGTTGCTGGCCGATCACCGACTGAGGCGCCACATCCTCGCGGAAGAACTGGACCTCGACGAGTACGACCTCGTCATCTGCGAAACGCCCTACGACGCCGGGGTCCTGACGACCGGTACCTCGGCACGGACCTTCTACGACTGCCCCAACCCCTGGGCCGACGAGGTGTTCCACGAACACCGGCTCACGGGCCGTCAGCATCGGAGGTTCCGCCGCTGGGAGACGCGCTTCCTGGAGGAGATGGACCACCTGTCGTTCTCCTGGGAGTCCTACGGACGGTACGCCAGGGAGCACTACGGGCTGAGCGGACGCAACTACGTCCAGCTCAACTGGGGGTGCACCCCGTCGGCGGAGCGGGCCAGGTTCGCCGATCCGCCGCGTGTGGCCTATCTCGGTTCGCTCAGCTCGCAGTTCATCGACCTCGGGCTGCTGGCCAGACTCAGTCGGCGATACCCGCACGTCGATGTCTACGGAGGACCGCCGCCCGATCCGGCGCTGGGACTCAACTACCGTGGCTACGCCTCGTCCGAAGTCCTGCGGCAGTACCAGTTCGGACTCATCACCTGCACTCGTGATCTGCTCCGCCGGGAAGGCTTCTCGGCCAAGCACCTGCATTACCTGGCGTACGGACTTCCCGTTCTCGTGCCCCACTGGCGGCGCCACCTCGACCTGCTGCGCGGATCTGTGCCCTACACCGAGGAGTCGTTCGCGTCGATCATTGACCACTTCAGAGACGGGGCGCGGTGGGAACGGGCCGCCGACGAGGCGCACGAGCAGGCGCGGCGGCTGGACTGGAACCGGACCCTCCAGCCGCTGGAGACGCTGCTCGAGGAACGGCCGTAGGCACGAGTACGGCGGCGACGAGCGCGAAGGTCAACGAGTTGCTGATGCCGAACGACCAGGGGCGCTCCAGAACCGAGGCGAGCAGCACCGGCAGCAGCACGCTCGCGGCGGCCGGGAAGCCGCGAACACCGCCCCTGACCAGCATGTGCGTCAGGAGTAGCAGGAAGAGGAAGAGGCCGATGATCCCGCCTCCGTACAGCACGTCGATCCACTGGTTGTGAAGGGACGGCGAGACGGCCGCGGGAATCTCACCGGTCTGATACTTGGCGGACCACGCCTTGCCACCGAACCCGACGAGCGGTGACCCGCTCAGTTCGTCCCTCGCCATGTCCCAGATGGTGGCGCGGTCCCCGAGACGCTCGGTGCTCGGGTGGTGGAACGGCGTGGCGAGGCCGATGACGCCTGCCGTAATCAGGACCGGCACGGTCAGCAGGACGCGCCCGGGTGAGCTGCGCGCGCTGTCCATGGCGGCCTGGTCGGGGAGTTTCGGGCGAAGCAGCATCAACAGGGACACGGTCGCGACCGCGGTGACATCGGCCAGCATGCTGCCGGTGGCGACGGCCAGGAAGGCCACGTAGCACACGAGAACGACCCGCACGCGTCCGCGTAGCCCCAACCAGAGGAAGGGCAGGCCGAGGACCAGCAGCAGGGCGAAGATGTTCTCGTTGGTGAAGACGCCCGCGTAGTGGACTCCCAGCATGCCGCACGGGTTGTCGGGGCGGCACTCCCGCAGGACAGTGGTCGGCGCGACGAGCGCCTCGATCCCACCCAGGACACTGAACAACAGGACGACGCCCGCCGCGCCCAGGAACGCCGAACGGCCCGGGCGGGCGACGGCCGCGGCGAGCAGTGCCGCCAGCAGGACGAGCTGTCGCGGTACGAGGAGTTGCTGTCCGTGCAGACCGTCGGAGAGGGCGAACAGCACGGCTATCGCGGCGGCGAGCAGCGGCAGGGCGTTGATCCGTGCCCGGGCGATCAGCAGCCGGTACAGAAGGAAGAGGACGCAGCCCGCGAGCAGGACGCCGTTGGTGACTGTTCCGATCTGGTTCACCCACTGTGGGAACCCGATCTCTACTTCGCGCAACGAGTCGATCCGCACCCGACTGCCCGTATGGAGCACGTACGCGGTCGTCGGCACATTGGCCAGCACACCGATCAGGAAGACCATGGTCGAGGTGAGGTTCCAGTCCCTGAAGGTGCGGGCGCGCCGCAGCGCCAACGTCGCGGGGACCAGCGACAGCAGGGCCATGATGCCGATGATCAGCGTCATGCGGTTCGGATCCTGCGTCATCCGGTACTCACCCCGCCTGTTCGTGCTGCCGGCCGGGTGCGGCGGCCCTGGCCTTTACCGGCGAGGACGCGGGCCCGTCGACCGGCAGGACGCCGTCCGGGGGCTCCGAGCCCCGGGGCTGCTTCCAGTGCGCGAGCCCTTTGGCGCGCGTCCCGGTGAGGACGGCACCGAGCACCCGCGCGCGGACCGCCGAGAGGGTGTCCAGGGCGCGGAGCGCGTCCTCGCGGTGGGTCTTGCCGGCCCGGGCCACGAACAGCACGCCCTCCGCGGCGGCGGCGAGCGTTGCACCGTCGGCGAACGACAGCAGCGGCGGACTGTCCACGACCACGAGATCCGCGTCGGCCTCCAGGGCGCGTACCAGCTGCACCATGTCCGGTCCGGACAGGAGCGTGTTGGGGTCCGCCGGAACGTTACCGCTCGGCAGCACGCGTATCCGCCCGTCCTCCCAGCTCTCCAGGGCGGCGTAGAGCGGTGTACCGCCCCTGAGGACACCGGTGAGTCCGGGGGTGCCGCGCAGGCCCAGTTCCGCCGTCAGTCGCGGCCGGCGCAGATCGGCCTCCAGGAGAATCACCCGCTTGCCGGTGCGGGCGACGGCGGTTGCCAGATCGACCGCGGTACGGGTTCTGCCCTCGGCGCGCAGAGCACTTGCGATCAGCAACGAGCCGGGGATGTCGTCACCGGCGGCGAAGCCGAGACGGGTGCGCAGCTGACTCAGGGCCTCCTCCCGCCGCGAGGTGCCGGCCCGTGGCCCGTTGGGCAGGTGGCGCCGGTCGGGCGGGGGAACGACACCCAGGGTGGTCAGGCCCAGGTGGGCGCCGATGTCGTCCGACGAGCGAAGGGTGGTGTCGAGGGAGTGCCGCAGGAGCGCGCCCCCGACACCCAGGACGACTCCGGCGAACAGGCCGATGGCCGTGTTCACCGCCGGGCGTGGGCTGGTCGGCGCTGACGGCGGCTGGGATCCTCCGACCACGTCGGCCTTGACCAGCGGTGATGCCGCGGTCGGCGAGCCTTCGACGGTCGAGATGTACGTCGTGAACTGACGCGCGGTCTCGTCAGCAATCGCCTGGGCCCGGGTGGCCGACCCATCGGTCACCCGGATGTCGACCAGGGTGGTGTCGAGCGGTGCATGGGCGCTGATCTTCTCCGAGAGGTGTCCGGGCGTCGTGTGCAGGTCGAGACGGGAGATGACCCCGTCGAGGACCGCCGGGGTGGTCACGATGTGTGTGTAGGACTTGACCCGCTGCTGCGTGAACAGACTTCCCTGATAGGCGTCGGCGCTGGCCTTGTCGCGGGTGCTGACGAACAGCTGGGCTGTCGCCGTGTAGGTGCGCGGCATCAGGGCGGTCGCGGCGGCGGCCCCTGCCAGTCCGAGCAGCACGCACAGGATGACGAACCGCCACCGGCGGCGCACCGCGGTCATCAGCTCGTGAAAATCCATGGGGTTCCCCTTCGTCCGGGCTGGTCCGGGTGCTCTTGACGTCATCCGACCGGGGGCGCAATATGTGTTTACGTCGTAAATGTACGGTATCAGCATACGAGTGGACAGGGAACATGGCTCGTCATCTGGATCGCTGTGTGGTCACGCCATACGGCCGGGGAGCGGGAAGCTCCCGGGTCCGCGTGTTCGGGTGGCTGGACCGCATCGGCGCGGAGTTCACCGTGGGCAGCTATCTGTCGCTGTCCGACGCCTCCGCCAGCCGACTCGTGCGTCACCCGGTGTCCCTGGCCCGCGCGGAACTGAGACTGGGCGCCATTGCCGGTGCCCGTCCCGGACGGCTGCTGCTGCACCGGGAGGCCTCCCCGCTCAGCCGCGGCTGGTGGGAGCGGCGGCTGCTGCGGAGTGCAGAATTCGCCGTGTACGACTTCGACGACGCCCTGCAGTGGGACCTGGGCGAGGGTGGTCTCGTCCGCAGACTGGCGCCCAAGGCGGGCAAGGTGCACGTGGCCGTGCGCCACGCGGACCGGGTCATCGCGGGCAACGCTGTACTGGCGGACTGGGCCTCTCAATACCATCACGACGTCGTGGTGATCCCGAGCTGCGTGGCCCTGGAGGACTACGAGCCCAAGACCTCGTACGCGCTGCGCGACCCGCCACGGCTCGGCTGGATCGGCTCGCCGCACAACGAGGCGTACCTCCGGCTGATCGGCACGGCGCTCACCGAGGTGCACCGGCGCACCGGCGCGCGGCTGACGCTCGTCGGCACCACCACCCCGTCGCTCGGCGGCCTGGAGTCGTTCATCGACCGGGTCGCCTGGAGCCCCGGGACCCAGCGGACGGCACTGGCTGCCATGGACATCGGGCTGATGCCGCTGCCGGTGACTGCCTACAGCCTCGGCAAGTGCGGTTACAAACTCCTCCAGTACGCTGCCGCCGGGGTGCCCGCCGTGGCCGAACCACTGGGCGTCAACGCCGACCTGCTGTCCCAGTTCGGCATGCCGGCGGTACGCACGCAGGACGAGTGGACGAGTGCGATCCTCGGCCTGATCGAGGACGCCGCCGCCACCCGGGAGCGGCTCGGACGCGCTGCCCGGGAGATCACTGCCCGGCGGTACTCGTACGACGCGTGGCTGTCCCGGTGGACGAGGGCCCTGGAACTGGGACCGGCGTCCCGATGACTGCGGCACCGCGGACCGTCCCGGCCGCCGACGTCGTGATCGTGAACTGGAACGCCGGTCGGCACCTGGGGGAGTGCCTCCGTTCCATCGTCCGGGCCGATCGGTCGCAGCTGCGGGTGGCGCGGATCGTCGTTGTGGACAACGCCTCCACCGACTCCTCCCTCCAGCGACTGGACGCGGCCGACATCCCGCTCGAGGTGGTGCGCAACACCCGCAACCGCGGCTTCGCCGTCGCCTGCAACCAGGGCGCCGCGTACGGCGACAGCGACTTGCTGCTCTTCCTCAACCCGGACACGGAGCTCTACCCCGACACTCTGGAGGCTCTCGGCCCGTTCCTGGGGACACCGCCTGCGGAGAACATCGGGATCTTCGGAGGGCTCATGCTCGACGAGTACGGGAATCGGCAGGTCTCGTGCTCGAGATTTCCCACCCTGCGCGTCTACCTCGGCAAGATGACCGGGCTCGACCGCGTCGCGCCCGCTTTCTTCCCCTCACATCACATTCGGCCACAGGACTTGACCGGGTCGGGCCCCGTGGACCAGGTCATCGGAGCGTTCTTCCTGGTACGCCGACAACTGTTCACCGAGTTGGACGGCTTCGATGAGCGCTACTTCCTGTATCTCGAAGACGTCGACTTCGCCCTGCGTGCGCGCCGCGCCGGTTGGCTCTCCTATTACATGGAGCAGGTACGGGTCCGTCACGCCGGACAGGTGAGTTCCTCACAATTGGGGCCCTGGCGGCACTACCTGCTGCTGCGCAGCCGCAGCACGTACGCCTTCCGCCACTGGACGAGGCCTCGGGCGTGGACGCTGATGGCACTGACCCTGTTCCTGGAACCGGCCGTGCGGCTGGCCGCGGCGGCGCTGCGGGGGCGGTGGGTGGAACTGCGGGCCACGGTGCCCGTCTACTGGCAGTTCCTGCGCTGGCTTTGCGGCAGCCCCCAGCAGTGTCAGTACGACTAGCGATCAACACGGCTGGCGGAGCGCGCTCGTCGCCTGGCGTGTCTCGCGGCGTCCAGCAGGACCGGCGGAGTCATGCGCTCCACCGCCCTGCGGGTGCGGCCCCCGCGTTCTCCGGGTCGCCTCTGGTACAGGGTGCTGTGCGCAGAACTGCGTTCTTCTGCCGGGCGGCCGTTCGTGTAGTAGTAGAGCGCGAGCGAGCGCCGGGTCCGGTCGGGCGGACATGTCAGCGGTTCCGGATGCCCGTGATAGGCGAAATCCGTGGTCGCGAAGACAACAAAGCGGTTGAACGCCGGAAGAAGGTTCTTGACTGCGTGTGTCATGTTCCGATCCCACAACTCCAGTGCTCCGCCGTAGGACTCCTCCCAGTCCCGGTTCAGATAGAGAATGGCGTTCAGGCGGCGATCAAGGCGCAGTTTTTTGTGCCAGTTGAAGTCCGCGTGTACTTTCAGGAACCCGCCGCGCTCGATCTGATGGAGGCCGCCGCCTTCGAAGTACGGGTCTGGGACGAGGCCGTCGATGGCAGTCAGCTCCTCGAGGAAGCGGAGGAACGCCGAGGAGTTGAACTGCGCCATCAGATGCCGGGTGAACTCCCCGAAGAGTTCGTCCCCTTCGCTCGCCAGCTTCTTCGACGTCGCCCTGTCGAACTGATTCCAGGGGATCTCGCCAGGATCGGGGAACTCTGCCACCACACGGTCCAGAACCCCTTCGGGCAGGAAGTCGTCCAGAACGACGTGTGGAAACGGCTCGGCGGTACGGAACCGCTCACGATGGGAGGCGGCGAGGGCTGACAAGGAGTCGCTCGAGAAGTAGTACGGCTCGAACATTGCTCATCCTCACGGTCAGCAGGAAGATCACCGTCCTTTCGAACCTACGTTGCGCACTGCTGACCCGCCACCGGGGCCGCGGTGCCGGAGTGCGTTCGACATTGCCCTCACGATCGGCGGCATATTGTGTTTACAATGTAAATATACGGTATCTGCAAGCCTCCGGATCGAGGAGGGCACCGCATGGACATCACTGACCGCGTCCCCCGGCAGGCACTGCCCCCCGTGGACATCGTGCGGGTGGCGCTGGGGCGCCGGGTTCTGGACATCGTCGTCGCCTCGACCTTGCTGCTTCTGCTGGCACCGCTGCTCGGGCTCCTCGTACTGCTGGTGAGGGCGACGAGTGGCCCGCCGGTGATTTTCCGGCAGCGACGGATACGGGCAGGCGGGGGCGAGTTCACGCTCTACAAGTTCCGCACCATGCGGGAGAGCAGCGCGGGTCCTGGCGTCACCGGCAGCTCGGACTCGCGGGTGACGGGCACGGGACGGCTGCTGCGCCGCCTGAGCCTGGACGAACTGCCCCAGCTGTGGCACGTGTTGCGCGGGGACATGACGCTGGTCGGCCCGCGTCCCGAGGTCCCCGACCTCGCCCGGCGCTACCCGCCGGAGTGCCGATGGGTGTTCCGGCACCGCCCGGGGCTGACCGGGCCCTGCCAGCTCCGATCGCACGCGTACGCCGCGCAGCTCGACGGGCGCCCGGATCCCGAGGGGTATTACCTGACGGTGCTCGTACCCGAACGAGTGGCGCTGGACGCGCAGTTCCTGAGCCACGCCACAGTGGGGAACGTCGTACGGGTCGCGGCCCGAACCGTTCTGTACGTGCTGACCGCCCCGTGGGAACGAGTCGGCCGGCACGATCGAGGGGGTGAGGCCTGATGCGCGCCATGGTGACCGGCGCGGCCGGATTCATCGGCTCGCACCTGTGCGAGCATCTGGTGTCGTGCGGGGACGAGGTCATCGGCATCGACGCGATGACGGACTTCTACGAGCCCGCGCGCAAGCGGCACAACCTCGACCGGCTGCTGGGGCATGACCGCTTCACCTTCCGGCAGGGCGACCTTCTGGACCTCCGCCTGGAGCCGCTGTTCGCGGACTCCGACGCCGTCTACCACCTGGCCGGCCAGCCCGGCGTCCGTGGCTCCTGGGGCGGGGAGTTCGCCGTCTACCTCGAACGCAACGTCCTCGTCACCCAGCGCGTACTGGAGACGGCGCGGGACACGGGGCTGCGCCGACTGGTCTTCGCGTCCAGCTCGTCGGTCTACGGGGACGCGGAGACGTACCCGACGCCGGAGACCCTCCGCCCGCGGCCGGTCTCCCCGTACGGCGTCACGAAGCTCGCCGCGGAGCAGCTGTGCGAGACCTACCGCACCGTATTCGGCGTCCCGACGGCCTCCCTGAGGCTCTTCAGTGTCTACGGCCCCCGGCAGCGGCCCGACATGGCGTTCTCCCGGTTGGTGGCGGCCGCCTGTACGCATCGCCCCTTCCCGCTTTACGGGGACGGTGGCCAAAGCCGTGACTTCACCTATGTCGGGGACGTGGTGACAGCCATGCGGGAGACCGCGCTCTCCCCGTGGAACGGTGTCGCCAACCTCGGCGGCGGCTGCGAGGTGACGATGAACCAGGTCATCGCGCTGCTCGGGGAGTTGACCGCATCGGTGAACGTGGTGTCGGGGCCCGCTCGTCCCGGAGACGCCCGGCGCACGGCGGCCGACATCGCCGTGGCACGGGACGCCTTCGGCTACCGGCCCGTCACAGACATCCGTACCGGGCTCGCCGCGATGGTCGCCGCCGAACGCGCATCACACCGAGACGAGTCGGCGGGCCCGTCCGTCGCTCCGGCCCTCCGCGGGCGCCGAGATCTGCACGGAAGCGAGACGAGATGATGCTACGGAAGGAGCTCATCGAGGAGAGCGTGGGCTGGGACACGGTGAACTGGTCCAGGGCGCTCGCCTTTTGGGAACGGCACACGAGCCTGCGCCCGACCGGACTGCGGGCTCTGGAGGTGGGCGCCGGCGGCACGCACGGAAACCTCACCCTGTGGCTCGCCGCGAAGGGCTTCCGCGTTGTCTGCTCGGGCGTGGAGGAGCCGTCGGACGCGCTTCGCCACTGCCACGCCGCCTACGGGGTCGGGCAGGCTGTCGAGTACAAGGCGATCGACGTGCTGGACCTCCCGTACACCGCGAGCTTCGACGTGGTCGCCTTCAAGTCGCTGCTCGGTGTCTTCGGCATCGGTGACAGGGACGCGATGACGCTGCAGCGCACCGCGGTGCGGAATATTTGGCGGGCTCTGCGGGCCGACGGCGAACTGTGGTTCGTCGAAGGAGCGCGAGGCAGCCGGGTACACGAGGCACTTCGCCATCACTTCGGCTGGGGGCAGAGAGGCTGGCTCTACCCTTCGCTGGGGGAGATCGACACACTGCTGTCTCCGTTCGAGGAATACGAGGTCACGACGCTCGGGGTGCTCGGTCTGCTGGGACGCTCGGAGAAGCAGCGTCGCGCCCTGGGAGCGGTGGACCGGGTCGTCTGCGAACGCCTCGCACCCGAAGCTTCGCGCTACATCGTCGCCGGTGTCGCACGCAAAGGACCCTGCTCCACAACCAGCGTCAGGGGCACGGGACGGCGCCGCCTGTCCGGTCAGTCGGACACCTGCGCCCCGCGGTAGTAGCCGATGATCTCCGCGGCCGTCATCTCCCGCTCCCGCTTGCGCCCCAGGAAGTAGACGGCCGACGCGTCGTCCTCCGCGAAGGTCGGTGGGACCAGGTGGTCGAGGGCGCGCAGCCAGAACATGAGGCCCCGCAGCGCACGGCCCGCGAGGGCAGAGCGGGTCAGGCCCCGGATCGCATGGTCGACGCTCCACAGGAGTTGGGTGCCGGGGCCGGCGACGGAGCCCGCGGCAAGTTCCTCGAACCGGCGGAAGAGATAGCGATGGCCACTCGCGGTGAAACGCGTGAAGTCGTGGGCACCGGCGTGCACTTGTTGCAGGAACGGTGTCTCCGCGTAGACGAGACCGCCGTCCGTGAGCACCCGGTGGATCTCGGCGACGACCAGGCCCGGATCGAGTACATGCTCCAGTACGGCCTGCACCAGCACCGCGTCGACGCTCCCCGCTGGCAGCGGAATCCCATGGGCATCGGCGATGAACTGGGTCAGCGGGCTGCCGACGATGTCGAAGCCGATCACCTGGACCCGCGGATCGCGGTAGACGGCGCCGACGCCGTTGCCGACGGTGGCCCCGCCGACGACAAGCAGTCTCGGCGAGGGGCCGGGAAGACCGCGCAGCAGCAGGTCAATGTTGCGGGCGGCGACGCGGTTGGGAGGCTTGGCGATGCGGCGCAGGGGAGCGGGAAGTCCCTCGGCACCCGTGGCGGTCGGCAGCTCCGCTGCGTCACGGCGACCGGCCCGTGCCAACACCGCCGCCCGGTCCACGACACTGCGCTCGAAGTCGACGAGCACCGGCCATGGCCCGGCCCAGGGGAAGGCCGCCGGGACGTGGCATGGGCAGGCCGGAGCGGTGCAACGGAAGCCGCCGGGCTCGGACACCACGTCCGACCGGCAGCGCGGGCACACCAGCAGCTTTTCGACGGCTGTCAGCTCGACGAGGGGCATACGGGATCCCTTCGACTCGACGCGCGCCTCGTACACCCCATCTTGGGGCGGATTACCTCGAATCGCTCGAAGAGTACAATGTATATATACGCCTGAAACTCCGGTGGTGATCGATGATGCGGAGCGGGACCCCTGCCACTTACTCGCGGCCGTCGGACGCAACGGCCGCCGACTGGCCCACGCCACCCCCGAAGGTGGCGCCGGCGGCGCTGCTGCCGTTGCCGCCGGCGCTGCCCCGCATCAAGGTCCTGCACGTCATCACGCGGTTCCACGCGGGAGCTGGTGGTAACACGCTGCTGTCGGCCGCGGGCATGGACCCCAACCGGTACGAGGTCTGGATCACCGGAGTGCCGGGCGGCGAACTGTGGGAGCGGGCCAGGGCCGCCGGGGTACGCACGGTCGAGATACCGGGATACCGGCACACCCTGACCCCCGCGGATCTGCTGGTTCTGTGGCGGCTGGTGCGGCTCCTCCGGCGGGAGCGGTTCACCGTAGTGCACACCCACTCGGCCAAGGGCGGATTCCTCGGCCGGATCGCCGCGCGGTTGTGCCGCACACCCGTGGTGGTGCACACCTTCCACGGCTTCAGCTTCCATCCGTACCTGTCCCGGCCCAAGCGCACGGCCTACCGCTGGCTGGAGCGGGCGACGCGCCGCTTCACCCACCGGTTCCTCGCCGTCGCGCCGCGCGTGGCCGAGCAGGCCGTCGAGGAGCGACTGGCTCCGCCGGGTCGCGTACAGGTGGTGCCGTCCGCCGTGGACCTGCGGCACATTCCCGAGCGGTTCGATCCCGTCGCCCGACATGTGCTCGGCGTGCCCCGCGGTACGACTCTCGTCGGCACGGTCGGCCGGATCGACGCACAGAAGGCCCCGCTGGACTTCGTCCGGATGGCCGCCGCAGTACATGCCGAGCACCCGAACACAGCGTTCATCATGGTCGGTGACGGGCCGCTGGCGGAGGAGGTCCAACGGCTCGCCGCCGAACTCGGCGTGCGCATAAGGATCACTGGCTTCCGTCCGGACGCCGCTTGGCTGGTCGCTGCGATGGATGTCTTCGTGATCACGTCGCTTTACGAGGGGCTCGGCCGTGCACTCACCGAGGCGCTTGCCACCGGCCGCCCGGTGGCCGCGACGGCTGTCAATGGTGTGCCTGATCTGGTGGAGCACGGGGCTACGGGGCTGCTCGCGGCGCCGGCTGATCCGGAGGGTCTGGCCCGGGCGGTTGGCTGGCTGCTTGACCATCCGCGGGAGGCTTGCGCCATGGGGGAGCATGGGCGCGAGCGTGTGCGGGAGGCCTTTGCGCCGGAGGTGATGTGCGCAGCCATCGACAACTGTTACTGCGGACTGCTGGGGCTGCCGGTGCCGCCGTCTGAGGGGCGGGCCGGGGCGGAGTGTGCGCTGACGCTCCTATAGTTCGTCAAGCCGCTGGGACGGGTCCGGTTGGATGCCTGACCACCTGGTAGATCTCGCGTGCGAGATACCGCTTGAGGCAGCGGATGACCTCTCTTTTCGTCGTGCCTTCGCTCGTGCGTCGGGCCACGTAGTCGATGGTGGGCTGGTGGAAGCCATACGGACGATGACGCCCCGGTAGAGGCCGGAGTTCAGCTGTCGATGGCCGCCTCGGTTGAGCCGGTGCCGGTTGGTCTTGCCGGACGAGGCCGGGACGGGGCAAACGCCGGCGAGCTTGGCGAACGCCGCCTGGGAGTGGATCCATCCGGGGTTGTCGCCGACCACGACCAGGACTTCGGCCGCGGTGTCCGCGCCGATCACGAACGCGTCCACGAGGGCGGAGCCTGCTACTTGGTGAGCTTGCCCAGCAGCTGGTCGTGCCCCTTGGTCTCCTGGTCGAGGTCCAGCCAGCGGCGGGCCAGCGATCGCAGGGAGCGTTTGGCCGAGGCCAGGACGGTGGTGACCGGGTCGGGCAGCTGTGTCGCGCACCGGTCGATGAGGGCCATCTTCGACCGGCCCCGAAGCTGTTCGCGCACTCGTCGGGGACGGTGACGATCAGGGCCTTGAGGGTGACCATGGCCTGGGTCCGGGACTTCACAGCCGTATCTCGGGCGATCTTGGTGTGGTGGATCATCTCCACTGTGCCCTCGGCGCTCTTCGGGGTCGGAGTCGCAGTGGCACCGCGCGGGCGGCATTCTCCGCATCGATGGGGTCGGACTTCCCGCGTTGGCGCGACTACTGAGACTTGGCGTGTGGAAAGGGCAGCGCCGTGCGGCTGGCGGTGCCGAGCCTGTTCTCAGCGTGCTGGGCGTCGCTGTCGGACGGGTGCTGTAGAGGGAAGTGACCGGAGGAGTTGGAGGTAGCGGTCGGTCAGGGCCGGCCAGGCAAAGCGTTCGACCGCGCGCAGTCGGCCGGCTGTGCCCATGCGGTCGGCGAGGTCGCCGTCCTGGAGCAGGCGACGGCAGGCCGCAGCCAGCGCCTCCGCATCGCCCGGTGGAACGAGGAGTCCCGTAACACCCGGCGTGATGACGTGCGGGATGCCTCCCACATCGGAACCCACGACGGGTGTGCCGCAGGCCATCGCTTCGGCCAGCACCATGCCGAAGCCCTCCGCCTCCGTCAGCGATGGCAGTGCCAGCATGGCGGCGCTCTGCACTGCGGCGACTAGGGAGTCATCGGAAATCACGCCGGTGAATTCCACGTGGTCGGTGATTCCGAGCTGTTTGGCCAGCGCCACGTGGTCGGGGAGGGCATTCCCGCCCCCTACGAGTTTCAGCCGTACGTCCGGCATATCGGCCAGCGCCGCGAACGCCCTGAGCAGGACATCGATACCCTTATCCGACGCGGCGCGTTCCATGCGTCCGACATAGACGATGGTGCGTGGCCGCGTCGAAGCGGGCGGACCTGGGGTGAACCGTTCCACGTCGACACCTGGCGTGATCTGGAGGACGCCCGCATGGAAACGGGAGGCCAGTGAAACCGGTGACGTGGCGACGAGCGCACTGGCTCGCGCGAACACCCGGGGCAGGATGTGCCGCTCGTACCAGCCGACCAGAGGGTCGCGGAACCTGCGGCCGTTGATCATAGATCCGCAGTGGTAGGTCACGACGGTCGGGCGCCGCCCGGACACGGCGACCGCGATGTCTCCCAGGCCGGGGATGGGGAAATGGGTGTTGACGACGTCGACGTGCAGCCGGCGGAACCATCGGCGCAGCTGTAGCGGCCACAATGGGCTAACGGGCGTGTTCAACAGGCGAGCCCATGTCCCCAGCCGGATGACCGGCACGTCACCGTCGACCCCGACCGAGGTACGCCACCCAGCCATGTTCGCGGTGATGACGACGGCGCGCAGCGCGGGGTCGTCCGCGACCGCATGGGCCATACGGGCGGCATAGTTCTCGACGCCACCGATGTGCGGTGGGTAGTAGGAGGCGACGACGCCAACAGTGCGCACAGGGCGGTGGCTACGCTCTACGGCACGATTGAAGAGTTCGACTGTGCAGTTGGACTGGCGCTCCGGAGTGATCTTCATCCTGTCGTAACCTTTCTGAGGGCGGCGTAGAGGAACTCCCTGACGCCGTGGTGTGGCCCACGGTGCTGCCCGATGCTCCGGCGCGCCATGCCCGCCGAGCCGACTGTCGAGGGCAGCGCCGCGTGGACGGCAGTGCCGAGCCTGTTTCTCAGCGTGCTGTGCGACGCTGTTGACGTGATCGGTGGCGGACGGGTGTCGGAGGGGGGGGCAGTGACCGGAGGAGTTGGAGGTAGCGGTCGGTCAGGGTCGGCCAGGCGTAGCGTTCGACCGCGCGCAGTCGGCCGGCTGTGCCCATGCGGTCGGCGAGGTCGCCGTCCTGGAGCAGGCGACGGCAGGCCGCAGCCAGTGCTTCGGGGTCGTCAGGTGGGACGAGCAGCCCGTTGATGCCCGGGGTGACGATGTAGGGGATGCCTCCCGCATCGGAACCCACGATGGGTGTACCGCAGGCCATCGCTTCGATCAGCACAAGTGGGTGGCATTCCGCCTCTGTTCGTGAGGCTAGCGCGATCATCGCGGCGCTCTGCACGGCGGCGACGAGGGCATCCCCGGTGAGCGCACCGGTGAATTCCACACGGTCGGTGATGCCGAGTTGCTCGGCGAGTGCGACGTGGTCGGGGAGGGCATTCCCGCCGCCCACCAAGCGCAGTCGCGCGTCGGGCAGGTCGGACAGGACTGCGAACGCACGCAACAGGACGTCGATACCTTTCCATGACGACCCGCGATCCATGCGTCCGACGTAGAGGATGGTGCGTGGCCGTGTCGAGGGAGGCGGGCCCGGGGTGAACCGTTCCAGGTCGACACCTGGAGTGATCTGGATGGCGCCCGGATAACGGGAGGCCAGCGACACCGGTGCCACGGCGACGAGCGCACTGGCGCGCGCGAACACCCGGGGCAGGATGTACCGCTCATACCAGCCGGCCAGCGGGTCGTGGAACCTGTGGCCCTTGATCATAGATCCGGCGTGGTAGGTCATGACAGTCGGGCGCCGCCCGGAGAAGACGACCGCCAGATCCCCCAGCCCGGGCACCGGGCCGTGGGCGTTGACGATGTCGACCTGGAGTCGGCGGAACCATCGGCGCAGCTGTAGCGGCCACAATGGGCTTACCGGCGTGTTCGACAGGCGAGCCCATGTCCCCAGCCGGATGACCGGCACGTCACCGTCGGCCCCGACCGAGGTACGCCAACCCGTCGTGCTCGCGGTGATGACGACGGCGCGCAGCGCGGGGTCGTCCGCGATCGCGTGTGCGACGCGCGCAGCATAGTTCTCGGCGCCGCCGACGCGCGGCGGGTAGTTGGGCGCGACGACGGCAATAGTGTGCAGCGGGCCGCCGCTGCCGTCTGCGGCACGCTCGAAGACCTCGACAGTGCGGTCGGATGGATGTCCCAAGACGGTCTTCATCCTGTCGCAACCTCCCCGGAGTGGTGTTTGAGGGCGTCGAAGAGCTCCTCAATGCCGGACCATCCCGCCCGCTCCGCCGCGCCTGCTGAGTAGCCTGTCGAGGCTGACGCCAAGCGTGCCGTTGGCCGGCTGTGCTATGCGGTCGGCAAGGTCGCCGTCCTGCCTTCGTCACCGCGCTTGCGGTACTAGATCGGCAGTTCGGACGGCTCCCTCGGGGAAGTATGTAAGCTTACGTCGTATATATACATTGCAGGACAGGACCCTCACAGTCAAGAGCAGAGAGAGCCCTGTCCAGCGCGTCCAGCAGCGGGCGCGCTCACCACTTCGGCGAGGGCGGGCGGGCAGAGACGACATGCGCGATCGAGGAATGGCAGGTTTGGCTGTCGCGGACGCGCTGCGCCGTGGCGGTCGAGCCCCGTTGACCGTGCACTGATGTTGCACGCCGCCCGCTGCTGTGGGCGTCCGTGCCCATGGAAGCACCAAGCCTGCCTTTTGCACCCCGCGCGGGGCGCGCGCTCGGCAACTGGTCGGCGTTCAAGGAAGCAGTGACCGGAGGAGTTGGAGGTAGCGGTCGGTCAGGGTCGGCCAGGCGTAGCGTTCGACCGCGCGCAGTCGGCCGGCTGTGCCCATGCGGTCGGCGAGGTCGCCGTCCTGGAGCAGGCGACGGCAGGCCGCAGCCAGTGCTTCGGGGTCGTCAGGTGGGACGAGCAGCCCGTTGATGCCCGGGGTGACGATGTAGGGGATGCCTCCCGCATCGGAACCCACGATGGGTGTACCGCAGGCCATCGCTTCGATCAGCACAAGTGGGTGGCATTCCGCCTCTGTTCGTGAGGCTAGCGCGATCATCGCGGCGCTCTGCACGGCGGCGACGAGGGCATCCCCGGTGAGCGCACCGGTGAATTCCACACGGTCGGTGATGCCGAGTTGCTCGGCGAGTGCGACGTGGTCGGGGAGGGCATTCCCGCCGCCCACCAAGCGCAGTCGCGCGTCGGGCAGGTCGGACAGGACTGCGAACGCACGCAACAGGACGTCGATACCTTTCCATGACGACCCGCGATCCATGCGTCCGACGTAGAGGATGGTGCGTGGCCGTGTCGAGGGAGGCGGGCCCGGGGTGAACCGTTCCAGGTCGACACCTGGAGTGATCTGGATGGCGCCCGGATAACGGGAGGCCAGCGACACCGGTGCCTCGGCGACGAGCGCACTGGCGCGCGCGAACACTCGGGGCAGGATGTGCCGCTCGTACCAGCCGGCCCTTCGGTCACGGAACGTGTGGCCCTGGATCATAGATCCGCAGTGGTAGGTCATGACAGTCGGGCGCCGCCCGGAGACGGCGACCGCGATGTCCCCGAGGCCGGGGGCCGGGGCATGGGCGTTGACGACGTCGACCTGGAGCCGGCGGAACCATCGGCGCAGCTGTAGCGGCCACAACGGACTGACCGGCATGGTGTCCCGGCGTAGCCAGGTTCCGAGTCGAATGACTGGCACGTCACCGTCGGCCCCGACCGAGGTACGCCAACCCGTCGTGCTCGCGGTGATGACGACGGCGCGCAGCGCGGGGTCGTCCGCGATCGCGTGTGCGACGCGCGCAGCATAGTTCTCGGCGCCGCCGATGAACGGCGGGTAGTTGGGCGTGACGACGGCGACGGTGCGCCCCGGGCGGCTCCTTCTATCGACAGCACGGTCGAAGACCTCGACAGTGCGGTCGCACTGTTGCTCCCAGCGCACCTCCCGCACCGGGCTCGCGGTGAAGGATCCGAGATCAACACCTGGCGCGATTGTTGTGGCACGTCCCGCGAAGAGATCTTGCAGGTCGGCCGCGATGAAGTCCGAGGAGCACACGATCTCCTGTGCACGGCGCGCGGCTCTGGCCAGCACCGCGCGTTCGCACACGGTGCACGCTGCTTCGGGCAGTAGGCGGCCCTTGCGCAGGCGACCGATGTGGTAGGTCAACACGAACGGCAGGTCGCTGCACGCGCGCGCGGCGGCGTCGGCGAAGAGCGACATGGGCGCGTGGCCGTTGACGAGATCCACCTGCTCTTCGTCGATGATGCTGCGAAGCTTGCGCTGCCAGTACAGGCCGACCGGCGTGTCTGGCACCATCCAGGGCGCCGCGATGCGATACACCGGGATGCCGTCGGGGCCTTCGTACCTGCCGGGCTTCGTCCTGCGGGGCGCGGTCGTCGCGATGATGACGCGGTAGCCCTGCCGGGAGTGCAGTGTTCTTGAGAGATGCCACACATACCGCTCCGGACCACCGCGATCGGGAGAGAAGTACGCCGAGGCAAGCAGGACCGTACGCGTTCTCATGAGATGCCTCCTGATTGACCCGAACCGAGATGCTCGGGTCACGGCGAGTGGGTTCGACGACGGTCTCGGTGACCTTCCTGGTTTGAAACGAGTGGTTCTGCCGGGGCTGGAGCTGGGTGGCTGCGTAGGCTGGTCAGGGCCGCCGCCATGCCGTAGATGCCGGCCGCGAGGTTGCCGATGCACCAGGCCCAGCCGATCCAGACAAGTCCGTGGGACGCCCACATGGCGGCCAGGCCGATAGTCGCAGCGGCGAGGAGGATGTGGCTCAGCACGAGGTGTGTCAGGCGTCGGGCCAGCTTGAGCGCGTAGCTTGCCAAGCTGTTCAGCGCCGTGCTGAGGGCGCCGACCACCAAAACGACAAGCAGTGTCCGTGCGTGGGTTGCATAGCTGTCCCCGAATATCTGCAGCAGGAAGCCACTGGCTGCGGCGACAGCGACAGATGCAGGGAGTTGTACAACAGCCACGATGATTACCGAGCGTCGCAGGAGCTCGGCGAAGCGTGACTCCTCGTGGGAGACCTCGGCGAACACCGCCTCACCGACTTGGTGCGACAGCGTATTGAGCAGGCTCGCGATCTGGAACGCCACGTAGAAGTAGCCAACTGCGGCAGCACCTAGCTGCTGTAGCGTGATCAGCGGAATCGCCATGATCGGCGCGAGGGCGAGCGCCGTTGAGATGTAGCTTGCGGCGGAGAATCTGACCTGCTCGACCAAAGGGGTGCGGACCAGGCGGGCATCGAAGCGGAAGCCGAGTCTCCGTCGCATGAAGAACAGAGATGCGAGAAAGGCAGCCAAGTAGCCGCCTCCGGACGCCCCTACGATGCCGAACGAGCCGAGGCCCAGCAGGACAGGAGGCAGCACAAGTTTTGTCAGCCCTTGGATGCCGCCGTCAACCAGCATGTTGTATTTCGGTACGCGTTCGCCGATGAAGACGGCGAGTAGATGTCGCCCGCCGCGAAGGCCAGCAGCCCGGCGGCGACCACCAGCCAGGGCCATCGGTGCGCCGGCCGATTGACGTGGACACCGGTGAGAATGGCCGCGGCACCTCCCAGACTCATGAGGGCCCACATGGGCGTCCGCAAGCTGGGAATGGTCATGTAGAGAGCGGCGGCGCCCGCGGCCGGCATGACGTAGACAACCATCAGCCGGTGGGCCAGCAGCAATCGCAAGGCGAGCCTCCCCTGCTCGGAGGAGGCCGGGCGCGGACTACGCGTCGACCTGGGCCTTCTTCATCGATCGTAGGCAGGTGAGGCGCCGACTGCATCTCGGCACCGGTCGGTCAGCTCTCCTGCGCCCTCGGCCGCCGGGGAGATCCTGCGTAGCCGTGGGGATTGAGCCGCTGGAAGTGCCAGGCATCCCGGCACATGTCGTTGAGGTTCCGGAGGGGGCGCCAGCCCCAGGCGCGCGCCACGGCGGAGGCGTCGGCGACGAGTTCGGCCACGTCGCCGGGGCGGCGCGGCGCGACCTCGTACGGAACGGGTCTGCCGCACGCCCTGGAGAACGCGGCGACGACGTCGAGGACCGAACTGCCGTGGCCGAGGCCGAGGTTGTACACGTGCATACCCGGGGCGTCGGTGAGGTGGTCGAGCGCGACGCGGTGTGCCTCGACGGTGTCCAGGACGTGGATGTAGTCGCGGATCGCGGTCCCGTCGGGCGTGGGGTAGTCGCCCCCGTACACACGCAGCTGTTCCCGTCGGTCGACGGCCACTTGCGCCAGGTACGGCATCAGGTTCTCGGGCGTCCCCCGCGGGTCCTCGCCGAGCAGACCGCTGGGGTGGGCGCCGGCCGGGTTGAAGTACCGCAGGCACAGCACGGTGTATTCGGGACATCGGCGGCAGACGTCGGCGAGGATCTGTTCGCAGACCCACTTGGAGGCCGCGTACGGATTGGCGGGCCGGGCGGGGGTGGCTTCGTCGAGCGGTCCGTGTCCGGCGTCGCCGTAGATCGAGCAGGAGGAGGAGAACACGAGCTGGTGCACGCCGTGCTCGTGCATGGTCCGCATCAGGGCGGTCGTGCCGCCGACGTTGGTGTCGTAGTACTCGATGGGCATCCGTGTCGACTCGCCCACCGCCTTGTGCGCGGCAAAGTGCACGACGGCGTCCACGGGATGGCGGTCGAAAACGGCCGAGAGGGCATGCCGATCACGGATGTCCAGGTCGTAGACGGCACCGACGAAACGGCCGGCGATCCGTTCCACGCGGGCGAAGACCTGTGGTGTGCTGTTGGAGTAGTTGTCGACCACGATCAGCTCATAGCCGTGGTCCAGCAGTTCGACGCAGGCGTGACTGCCGATGAAGCCGGCTCCACCGGTGACCAGGACCGTTGACGGTGCACTCATGGGCGTGGCTCCTTTGTGCGCGCGGCGTCGGTCCGTGTTCACCACACCTCACCGGCCCAGGGCGGTGGCGTATCCCGGGCAGGAGGTGTGATGGCCACGACTGTCGGCAGCGATGACAGGAACCCGAGGGCGAGTGACAGCCGTGCCGTCGGCGGAGCGGACGAAGTAGTGGAAGGTCATCAGACCGAGGAGCGGGACGACGGGCATTCGTTCGAGGCGGCGCGCCGGCGGATCGAGCAGCATGGCGATGAGGCCCCGGGAGCTGGGTGCAGCGGCACAGGCCCCTGCGGAGGCGCTCGACGGGCGGATCAACTCGGCCAGGCAGATCGGGGCGGGGGTGTGATCGCAGTCGGGGCGGGGGCGCGGGTGCGAAGGGCGTCGGGCGGACGGTGCGGACCGGGTACGGGCGTCCGCAGACGGGGTTGCCGTCGGCGACCGCGAGGCGTCGCCGTCCGAGATTTGCGCAAGCTGGCGTTTTGCCCTGGGAAGATCTGCCGAAACCAGCTCACCGCGCGTCATAGCAGGCCCTCCTGATCGCGAGTGAGCTGCGCCGTATGTTTACGGTGTATATACGACCTTCCACCTATTGCTCCCCAGCGTCAAGGGTCGTAGGCGGGAAGACGCCACCGGAGAGGGTGCGGAGGGGTCATGTCAACCCGGTCGGGCCCTCAAAGTGGTCGACCATCCGTCCGTGTCGTGTCTCCTGCGCGCAGGAACGCCTTCGTCGCAGAACTTCTCGGCGCTGCGTCGACGCGTTCGCGACCGCCCCGCACCACGCGCACCATGCCGTAGAGCTGGGCGATTAGATGCGATATGTGCTTGATCTTGCTTTATGTGGTCTTTAGTGTTCGCCGGGAGGGAATCGCTGCGAGGTCCGAGTCCCGTGCCACCGTCCGGAAGCGAGGTGTGAAGCGCGTGCATGCGAGGTGCGGCTGTCGGCTCCCTTCGGGTCAGAAGGGACGCCTCAGAGGGACGCGATGGCTGCGGGCGTTCGCAGTAATGCCGTTGCTGGTGTCTCTGCTCGCCGCTTGTGGCAGTGACGAGGGCTCCGGTCGGCCCACCCTGAACTGGTACAACTTCCCCGACGACTCCGGTGCGCTCCAGAAGGCGGCCGACCGGTGCAGCCGGGCGTCGGGCGGCCGCTACCGGATCAGCTACAACAAGCTCCCGCGTGCCGCGGACGGCCAGCGTCAGCAGCTCGTCCGCAGACTCGCCGCCGAGGACGACTCGCTCGACATCCTGGGCCTGGACGTCACCTGGGCCGCGGAGTTCGCCGAAGCACGCTGGATCCGGGAATGGACGGGGGCGGCGAAGCGACAGGCCACCGAGGGCACCCTGCGCGTACCGCTGCAGACCTCGACCTGGAAGGGCAAGCTGTACGCCGTCCCGTACAACACCAACACCCAGCTCCTGTGGTACCGCAAGGATTTGGTGCCCACCCCACCGAGGACCTGGGCCGAGATGCTGGACATGGCCGGCGCCCTCGCCCGGCAGGGCAAACCGCACTTCGTGGAGATCCAGGGCGCCCAGTACGAGGGCCTGACCGTCTGGTTCAACACGCTGATCAACAGTGCGGGCGGCTCCATCCTCAACCGGAGCGCGACCGAGCCCTCCCTCGGTGCTCCTGCCGTGCGAGCCGCCGGGATCATGCGTGATCTGGCGAGGTCCCCCGCCGCGGACCCCTCCCTGCCCAACCAGATGGAGGACCAGAACCGCCTCGCGATGGAGTCGGGGACGGCGGCGTTCGAGCTCAACTACCCGTTCGTCTATCCGTCGATGAAGGCGAACAACCCCGCACTGTTCAAGAACTTCCGCTGGGCCCCGTACCCCCGGGTCGACGCGAACCGCCCCGCACGACCCACCATCGGCGGCATCGACCTGGCGGTGAGCGCCTACTCGCGCCACCCCGACCTGGCCTTCGAAGCGGCGCTGTGCCTGCGCAACCGGGAGAACCAGCTCACCGCCGCGCTCGAGGGCGGTCTGCCGCCCACCCTGCGCGCCCTGTACGACGAGCCCGCGTTCATGAAGGAGTACCCCTTCTCCAAGGACGTGCTGGCCGCCCTGGAGTCGGCGAGCGTGCGCCCGATCACCCCGGTCTACCAGAACGTGTCGATCGCGGTCTCCCACACGCTGTCTCCGCCGTCCGGGATCAAACCGGAGAGCTCCGTCAACACCATCAGGGAGCAGATCGACGATGCCCTGCGATCCGAGGGTGTGATCCCATGAACCACCTCCTCCCGCACCACTTGGTCAGCCGGCGCCGCGGCGCGCGGGCCTCGTTCCCGGACGGCCCGAGATGAGTACGCGGGCGCAACCGGCCGGAACCCCGCCACCCCCTGAGGCGGAGAAGGAGCAGGCGGGGCCGGGCCGGGCGGCGCTCTCGGCGGGCGCCAGGCAGGAGCGGCGGCTCGGCTGGCTGCTCTGCGCGCCCGCTGTCGTCGTCATGATCACCGTGACCGCCTACCCCATCGGGTACGCCGTCTATCTGTCCCTCCAGCGGTACGACCTGCGTTTTCCCGGACAGGCGGAGTTCGTGGGCCTGAGCAACTACGGGGCAGTGCTGTCCTCCCCGTTCTGGTGGGACGCCTTCTGGGTCACGCTGTTCATCACCGCCGTGTCCGTGACGATCGAACTGGTCCTCGGCATGGGGCTCGCCCTGGTGATGCACCGCACGATCTTCTGGCGCGGCGTCGTCCGCACGTCCGTCCTCATTCCGTACGGGATCGTCACCGTGGTCGCCGCCTTCTCCTGGCAGTACGCCTGGACCCCGGAACTCGGGTACCTCGCCGAGCTGTTGCCCGACGGGGAGGCCCCACTGACCGAGCAGTGGCCCGCCCTCTGGCTGATCATCCTCGCCGAGGTGTGGAAGACGACGCCGTTCATGGCCCTGCTGCTGCTCGCGGGCCTCGCGCTGGTCCCTGAGGAGACCATGAAGGCAGCCATGGTGGACGGTGCCACCGCCTGGCAGCGCTTCACCAAGATCATGCTGCCTCTGATGAAACCGGCCGTCCTGGTGGCCCTGCTCTTCCGCACACTGGACGCGTTCCGGATCTTCGACAACATCTACATCCTGACCGCGGGCGCCCAGGGGACCGGCTCCCTGTCGATCCTCGGGTACGACAACCTGTTCACCTCGCTGAACCTGGGCATCGGGTCGGCGATCTCGGTCCTGATCTTCCTCTGCGTCGGGATCATCGCCTTCACCTTCGTCAAACTGTTCGGCACCGCAGCACCCGGCGCGGAGGTGAAGCGCTGATGGCCGAGGTCGGGAAGTCGCATGCCGCCCGCTGGGGTGTCATCAACGTGGTGGTGGTGCTGTACGCCTTGTTCCCCGTCTGGTGGATCGCCGCGCTGTCGTTCAAGGACCCCGCCACCCTGACGGACGGCAACTACATCCCCACGGACTGGACCTGGGAGAACTACCGGGGCATCTTCGAGACCGCCGAGTTCACCCGGGCCCTGATCAACTCGATCGGTATCGCCCTTATCGCCACGGTGATCGCGGTGGCGCTCGGCACCATGGCCGCCTATGCGGTGGCCAGGCTCCGCTTCCCCGGCAAGCGGGTGCTCATCGGCATGTCACTGCTGATCGCCATGTTCCCGCCGATCTCCCTGGTGTCACCGCTGTTCAACATCGAGCGGATCATCGGGATCTTCGACACCTGGGTCGGGCTGATCATCCCGTACATGACCTTCTCCCTGCCGCTCGCGATCTATACCCTGTCGGCTTTCTTCCGGGAGATCCCCTGGGATCTGGAGAAGGCCGCCAAGGTCGACGGGGCGACGCCTGCGCAGGCCTTCCGGATGGTCATCGTGCCGCTGGCCGCGCCGGGCGTGTTCACCACGGCCATCCTCGTGTTCATCTTCTGCTGGAACGACTTCCTGTTCGCGATCTCGCTGACGTCCACCGAGTCCGCGCGCACGGTGCCCGCCGCGATCGCGTTCTTCACCGGGAGCTCCCAGTTCCAGCAGCCCACAGGGTCGATCGCCGCCGCCGCTGTGGTCATCACCATCCCGATCATCGTTTTCGTCCTGTTCTTCCAGCGACGGATCGTCGCCGGACTGACCTCCGGGGCAGTCAAGGGGTGAACGGGCCTACCGTGGCAGACAGGCCCCGGTCCGAGACACCGACCGCAGAACTCGGACCCGGAAGGCATGAAGGCAAGGAGACACCACCATGGCCGAGATCATCCTCGAGGGAGTAACCAAGCGCTTTCCCGACGGGGCCCTCGCCGTGAAGGACGTGGACCTCGAGATCGCCGACGGGGAGTTCGTGATCCTGGTCGGGCCGTCGGGATGCGGCAAGTCCACCACCCTGAACATGATCGCAGGACTCGAGGACATCACCGAGGGCACCCTGCGCATCGGAGACCAAGTCGTCAACGACCTCGCTCCCAAGGAACGCGACGTCGCCATGGTGTTCCAGAGCTATGCCCTGTACCCGCACATGAACGTCCGGGAGAACATGGGTTTCCCGCTGCGCCTGGCCAAGGTGGACAAGGCCACCATCGACGCCAAGGTGACGGAGGCCGCCCGGATCCTCGACCTGACCGACCACTTGGACCGCAAGCCCGCCAACCTCTCGGGCGGTCAGCGCCAGCGGGTGGCCATGGGGCGGGCGATCGTCCGTGATCCCAAGGCGTTTCTGATGGACGAGCCGTTGTCCAACCTGGACGCCAAACTCCGGGTGCAGATGCGCACCCAGATCTCCCGGCTGCAGCGGCGCCTCGGCACGACCACCGTGTACGTCACCCACGACCAGACCGAGGCGATGACGCTCGGCGACCGGGTCGTGGTCATGAGGCAGGGCCTGGTCCAGCAGATCGGCACCCCCGCCGAGCTGTACGACCTGCCGCGCAACATCTTCGTCGCGGGCTTCATCGGCTCCCCGGCGATGAACTTCGTGAACGCCACCCTGGAAGAGGGTGCCCTGCGCTCGTCCCTGGGCGACCTGACCCTCGACGACCGTACGAGGCAGGCGCTGGAACGCCAGAACGCGCCCCGCGAGGTCATCGTCGGGCTACGACCGGAGGCGTTCGAGGACGTCGCCCTGTCGCAAGACCGGGACCGGACGGGTCCGGTCTTCACCGCCACCGTGGAGGTACTGGAGTCGCTGGGCTCCGATGTGTTCGTCTACTTCACCGCGGAGGGCGGGCCCGCGACGACCACCGAACTGGAGGAGCTGGCCAAGGACTCGGGCCTGCGCGACACGGGTGCCGACACCCAGCACGTCGTGGCCCGTCTGGACGCCGCCACGCGTGCCCGCGAGGGCGAACCCGTAGAGCTGCAGGTCGACATGGCCAAGGCTCACGTGTTCGACCCGGCGACCGGAGCGAACCTTACGCATCCAGAGAGGGCGGACTGACGATGCACATCACAGGGCGCGATCCGCATTCCCGTACCCGGTGACTCAAGCGACGCGACTCAGTGAAGGGTCTTCACAGGCGAGAGCCTGGTGGGCCCTTTTTCGTTGCATCGCTTGATCGCGTTGTCAGTGCCCCCTGCCATCATCCCGCCATGCTCTACGACTCCTTGGTGGCCGAGGCCCGCAGGAACGACCCGTTCGACGACGTGCGGGCGGGCGCGCTCGCCCGTGCGCGGTGGCTCGTCGATCTTCTGGAACGGCAGCGAGCCGAATTCGGATCGGTGGTGCACGGTCCGGGCCCGCACGAACAGTACGAGGCGCGGCTCGCGGTGACCCGGGCCGAGATCGACGCGGGCCTCGCCGCCTGCGGGGACGAGGAGGGCCGGGCCGCGGTCCTGAGCCTGATGCTCGCCGCGAGCTTTGGCGACACGCTGTGGCAGTACGAATCCGAAATCGGCTCCCTGGTCTCACGGGTGCGCGGGTGGACGCCCGCCGAGGTCGCAGTGATGCTGCTGCGCTCCGCCGAGTACGACATGGGCTTCTGGTTCGCCGACGCGCTCGGGTCCGCCCTGACCGCCGCGGAGGAGCTCGACGCCGAGAACCTCCGCACGCTCGTGCCCTGGCTGCGGTGGGCGCACACGGAGCTCCTGGACACGGAGATCGGATCGGGAGCCGCCTCCCTCGCCCGTCGTCTCCGCGCCCTGCTCGCGATCGTGGACGGCGCGGAGATCCCCGACGGCCTCATCCCCGAACAGGCGCCCTGGGCCGCTCCGCTCCGCGCTCGGGCGGTCGCCGCCCCCAGTGCCGAACTGGCCGGACTCATACGTCACTTGACCGACCTGACGGCGCCGCGTCCCACACAGCGCTGGCGCCGGAGGTGTCTGGCGGCCGTCGAAGCGGCCTCGGCGCGGGACCTCGTCGCCGAGACACTGAGGGCACTGGCGAAGGGCGAGCCGCTGTGCAGCAGGGAGCGCGGACGGCAGACCGCCTGGGAGTACGGCGACCACCACTACCACTACCTCGTCCACCAGAACGACGGCGACCTCGCGCGCGGCACGGTCTGGGCCGCCGCCCTGACCGCCGGCCCGGCCGCGGTGCCCTGTCTCGACGCCCTGGCGCTGCGCACCGGCGCCGCCCGGCCGACCGGCGTTGTCGAGGACCTCAAGCTCGCGGGCGCCGCGATCAACGCGCTGGCCGAGATCGACGACCCGGCCGCCCTGGAGTCCCTGTGGCGGCTCCGGTCCCGGATCAGGCACCGGGGTCTGCGCAAGCAGCTCGACACCGCACTCACGGCGGCAGCCGGGCGGCAGGGCATCACCCCGGAGCAGCTCGTCGAGCGCAGCGTGCCCGATCACGGTCTGGCAGCGGACGGCTCGCTGGAACGCGAGGTGGGCGGCCACCGGGTCCGGGTGGAGATCGAGGACGCGACGACCGTACGGATCGGCTTCACCGCCCCCGACGGGCGGACGTCCCGCACGGCGCCCGCCGGGCTGAAGGACGGGTTCCCCGAGGCGCTCAAGGAGCTGAAGGACCTGGTCAGGGAGGTGCGCGGCACACTGGCGGGGGAGCGGGGCCGGCTCGAGGCGCTGATGTCGGCGGCTCGGGAATGGCCGTACGACGCATGGTGTCGCCACTACCGCGACCACCCGGTCACCGGTGTGCTCGTGCGGGGTCTGATCTGGGAGTTCCAGGGCGCTGACGGGGAGTGGCACGCCGTGGCACCGGCCGCTCGACCGGACGGGCGGCCTGAGCGGGTGCGGCTGTGGCACCCCATCCGGGCGTCGGTGGACGAGATCGGGGCGTGGCGGGAGCGGATCGTCGGCGAGCGGCTGCGGCAGCCGTTCAAGCAGGCCTTCCGGGAGCTCTATCTGCTCACTCCGGCCGAGGAGGAGACCGGCGTCTACTCCAACCGGTTCGCCGCCCACATCGTCCACTACCGGCAGCTCTACGCGCTGTTCAAGGAGCGCGGCTGGCAGAGCAACTTCCTGGGCCACTACGACGGCGGGCGGTACGGGGAGGCCCGGGCCGAGTTCGCCGACGGCCGGTGGCGGGTCTGCTTCCACCACGAACCCGCGGACGACGGGGGCCACGACATCGAGCGCGCCGCCACCGACCAGGTGCGCTTCGAACGAAGAGACGGCCGGCGCTGGCGCGAGACTCCGCTGGCCGACGTGGAGCCGCTGGTGTTCAGCGAGGCGATGCGCGACATCGATCTGTTCGTGGGCGTCACCTCGATCGCGGCGGACCCCGAGTGGAGCGACCGGGGCGAGAGCCGTCACGCCGCTTACTGGCGCAGAGCCGGCTTCGGCGACCTGACGGCGAGCGCCGAGGTCCGCCGCGAGGCACTGGAACGGATCCTGCCGCGCCTGAAGATCGCCGACCGGTGTGCGATTGCCGGCCGCTGGCTGAGCGTGCGCGGCGATCTGCGGACGTACCGGATCCACCTCGGCTCGGCGAACATCCTGATGGAGCCGGACGACTCCTATCTGTGCATCGTCCCGGCGCGCCGCGGGGCCGAGGGCAAGGTGTTCCTGCCGTTCGAGGACGACCGGCTGTCGCTGATCCTGAGCAAGGCGCAGCTTCTCGCCGCCGACACGAAGATCAGCGACGAGACGATCCTGCGGCAGATCAGGAGGGGCGGCTGAGGACCGCTACGGGCGGGCCTTCCGACGCCGTACCACCAGCACGGCACCGGTTCCGGCGGCGACGGCCGCGGCCGCCGCGCCCGCGAGGGGCAGCGTCGAGGAGGAGCCGGTGCTCGCCAGGTCGCCGTCGAGGGTGGAGGAGCCGCCCGTGGTGGAACCGCCGGTGGCCGACGTGGAGCCGCCACCGTCGGTGGGGTCAGCGCTCGGTGTGGCCGTGGAGCCCCCGCCGCCCGTGGACCCGCCCCCGTTCGCGGTGCCGCCTCCGCTCGTCGAACCGCCGCCGCTGCCGGCGACGTCGAGGAGGATGGCGGCGGTGTCGTTCGCCGTGTTCTCGTCGAACGGCCTGGGCTCACCGGCCAGCTTCACCGAGCCCTCGGCTCCGGCCACCGCCTTGTCGATCCGCAGCTTGAAGGTGTAGGTCTGACCGTCGCCCGGGTCGACCCAGGCCTGGCTGGTGCCGCACTCGTAGGTACGGGCCGCGGTCTTGTCGCAGAATCCGTGGGCCTTGGTCACGGTCGTCCCGGCGGGCATCTTGACGACGACCTTGGTCGCCCCGGTGCCGGACTCCCTGCGCACCCACGCGGGTCCGGCGTTGGTGAACTTCACCTCGAAGGACAGGGTTTCGCCGACCTTGCCCTTCAACTTCGCACCGGACACCTGGAAGTCGGCCGTGTTGACCGCGTTCACCGGCACATCGGCGGCGTCCCAGCCCTCGTGCTCGCCGGAGCCCGGGGCGGCCGGAGTGGCGTCGGGCTGCTCGACGAGCTTCACGGCGGGCCCGGTCCCGGGCACCGGCCCCTCGTCGACGCCCTCCGTGGGCGCGGGGTCGTCCGCGGAGACGACGGCACGGAGTTCATCGGTGTAGGCCTTGCCGAGGGCCTTGAACTCCTGTGACCTCTCGGGCGCGTAGACGATCCCGGGTTCCACGGTCTGGTCGAACTCGCAGACCGCGTACGAGTAGCTGGGCGCCTCGTCGAAGGAACCGACCTCGTAGCGGGCGCAGTTGGAGGGCAGCTCGGTGTGGCTCAGCCCCTGGGTGAGGGAGTACGACAGCCAGACCTTGCCGAGCGCCTCGGTGCCCGTGTTCGTGAAGGAGACCGGAACGTCGAAGGCACTGCCCGGCTTCAGCCCTGTCACGGGCGCGATCTCGCCCAGCACCAGCTCGGGCGTCGGGTCGTCGGCGACGGCGGGCGTGGCGCCCAGTGCCAGCAGCGCGACGGCGCCGAGCGCACCGGTGGTCTGTCGGAGCGTACGAGAGCCGGGAACGGCCTGGAACATGCGGGTCCCTTTGTATGAATCGGCGGTGGCGGTCGGTCGAACCGCGGGGAACGCGAGTTCCCGGGAGTGAGACGTCAGCGCTCGCCGAATGGTTGTACTCCTCAGGGATCCGTGAGGTCTCAGTAAGCTCAGGGCACCCGACCGCACCGGAATCCACAGCTGGAGTACCACCATGCCCCGATCGGAAGCCCGAGTCGCCACCGACCGCCCCCACCGCTACGCCAAACAGCTCGCCTCCCATCTGGGCCGCCGCAGCGAGACGAGCTGGGACGAGGGTTCGGGGGAGGGCGGCATCGTGTTCCAGAACGGCACCGGCACGCTCACCGCGACCGAGGGTGCCCTGCTGCTCGCGGTGGAGACGGATGCCGAGCACCTCGCCGTCCTGGAGGACGTGGTGGGACGGCATCTCGTCCGGTTCGGCACCAAGGACGAGCTGGTCGTCGAGTGGCGGCGGGACACGGGCGAGCCGGGCACGACCCAGCGCAACGCCGAATAGGGCCGGCCGGTCAGACCGCGCAGCCCAGGTGTGCCAGCGCCTGCTTCAGCAGCACGCCGTGCCCGCCGGGCATCTCGCTCTGCACCGCCTCCGACACGGCGTCCTGGGGGCTGAACCAGACCAGGTCGAGGGCGTCCTGGCGGGGGCGGCAGTCACCGGTCACCGGGACGACGTAGGCCAGCGACACCGCGTGCTGACGGGGGTCGTGGTAGGGCGTGATGCCCTGCGTCGGGAAGTACTCGGCCACCGTGAAGGGCTGCGGGGCCGCCGGGATGCGGGGCAGCGCCACCGGGCCGAGGTCCTTCTCCAGGTTCCGCATGAGGGCGTCGCGGACGCGCTCGTGGTGCAGAACACGGCCGGAGACCAGCGTCCGGCTGACCGTCCCGCCGGAACCCATGCGCAGCAGCAGGCCGACGCTGGTCAATTCGCCGCTGTCGTCGACGCGTACGGGCACGGCCTCGACGTACAGGATCGGCATACGGGCGCGCGCCTGCTCGAGGTCGTCCGTAGTCAGCCAGCCGGGCGTGGTTTCGGTCATGTCAGACATTGCTTGATCATACTTTCAGGAGGAGCCGGAAAGACGGTAGACCTGATGGGCATTGTGTGCTCCCGCCCACTCTGCGAGCCGCAGCGCGTCGGACAGGCTCAGCTCGTCGTCGTCCACCCGGTCCTGGAGCAGCTCGCCCAGGCCCTTGCGGAAGGACAGCGCGCCGAGCGCGTAGAACTCGGACAGACCGTACGCGTCGGAGCTGTACAGCAGTTTGCGGAACGGTGTGATCTCCAACGCCTCCTCCAGTACCGCCCGTGCCCGTGCCGGACCGACGTGGTGCAAGGTCAGGCCCACGTCGAGGTACACCTGCTCGAAGACCGCCGCCAGATAGCCGGCCTGCCGCTGATACGGCCAGCAGTGCAGCAGCAGTACCGGGATCGTACCGGCGGTCAGATGCAGCCAGTCCGTGAGGTGCGTGGGATCCACCCGGTGCAGCCGGATGTCGTTGTCGCCGAACCCCGTGTGCAGCTGGAGCGGAAGGCCCAGGTCGACCGCCGTCCAGAGCAGGTTCCGGACGAGGACCGGGTCCTCCAGCCGGCCGCCCGCCGCGAGCCGGTGCCGCGCCGCCCGCTCGACCTCCGCCGCCGACGGACGCGCCGGATCCAGATCGAAGCCGGTCCGGTAGGCCGCCACGGACTTCACCGCCACCACGCCCGGCCGCCCCACCGCCTGCCGCGCGGCCGAGTGGAAAGCCCGCGCGTATGCGTCGGGCTCCACGCCCCCGGCCGCCATCGCCTCCTCGACGCTCTCCAGCCGGACGACCTCGTACACGTCGTCCGCGGCGAGCTCGGCCGGACCGAAACCGGTGTCCACGCAGTACGTGCCGGTGCCGGCGGCGGCCAGGAAGCGCCGGTTCACCTCCCGCCAGCCCAGCTCCGTCCGCCGCGCCAGGTACTCCCGCGGCGGGGCGTGCCGGTCCAGGCCGAGCAGCGGTGCGCAGTGGCGGCGTACGGCCACACCCACCGGGGTGTCGAAGGGCGAGCCGCCCGGCCAGCGGTCGCCCTCGGTCAGCAGCGACTCGAAGCCGGGCCGGTCCAGGTCGGCGGTCACGACACCGTGGCAGTGGTGGTCGACCAGACTCAGGGCGGCGAGCGCCTCGTGGACCGCGCCCATGTCAGTACTTCCAGCGGTACGCCGCCGCGACCTGCTCGTCGTCCAGCCCGGCCACGGCCGCGATCTCGCCTTCCCGTACGGCGATCACGGCGTCGGCGAGCACCGTGCCCAGGGCGCCGCGCAGCGTCTTGTCCCCGCGGAACGCCACCACCGCCTCCGCCAGCGACGCGGGCAGCCGGCGTACGCCGCGGGCCGTCGCGGTGCCGGCTTCGAGGCGGGCCGGGTCGCCGGTGATCTCCTCGGGGAGCGGCGTGGACGACGTGATGCCGTCCAGGCCCGCGGCGATCACACTCCCCAGCGCCAGATACGGGTTGGCGGCCAGGTCGACCGGCTTGACCTCCAGGTTGGCCGCCTGGTCGCGCAGGCCGAGGGTGCCCGTGACGACGCGCAGCGCCGCCTCGCGGGTCTCGCGGCCCCAGGCGGTGAACACCCCTGCCCACTGGGAGGGTTTGAGGCGCAGATAGCTGGCCGGACTGGGGGCGGTGACGGCCGTGAGGGCCGGGAGGTGGGCCAGTACCCCGGCCGCGAAGGACTCCGCCTGTGCCGTCATGCCGTAGCGGCCGTCGCCGCCCGCGTGGAGGTTCGTGCCGTCGCGCCAGGCGGAGAGATGGAGATGGCCGCCGTTGCCGACGCCCTGGGCGAGGACCGCCGGGGCGAACGAGACCACGAACCCGTGGCGCGCGGCCACCGCGCGGATCGTCTGCCGCACCAGCACGCTCCGGTCGGCCGCCGCCACCGGGTCCAGGGCGCCCACCGAGACCTCGAACTGCCCGGCCGCGTACTCGGGATGGAGCTGTTCGACGTCGACGCCCTGTGCCGCGAACGCGGCCAGCAGATCGGCCGTGTAGTCACTGACCTCGACCTGGCGGATCGCGCCGTAGGCCGGACCCGACAGGGCCGGGACGAAGTCCCCCTCGGCCGACGGGCCTTGGCCGATCGCCCACTCGACCTCGACGGCCGCCTTGAAGGTGATCCCGTGCCGCTGCTCCGCGTCCGCGACGAGCCGGCGCAGGAAGGTGCGGGTGCAGCCCGGGTGCCGCTCGCCCTCCTGGGTGACGCGATCGACCGGCGCCCAGGCCCAGCCGGGCTGCCCGGCCAGGACCACGAGCCGGTCGAGGTCGGGGTAGAGGCGCAGGTCGCCGTCCGGGGAGCCGAGGACGTCGGTGCTGACGATGGAGTCGTTCGCCAGGAAGGTGTCGAAGACCGGCGACATACCGACGCCCCAGGCCGCGGCCGAGGCCAGCCTGGCCGTCGGGACCGTCTTCACCCGGCCGACGCCCGCGGTGTCGACGTAGGACAGCACGACGCCGTGCACGCCCCTCTCGGCCAGTTCGTCGCTCAGGGCGGTGGCACGGTCGACGTCACCGGGACGTCCGCCGGGGACCGGGTCGGCGGGGTCGGAAAGGGGTGTCATACGTCCTCCACGACGGGCTGGGCCAGCGTGTCAGGGTTTCACGGCCACCGCGCCGAACTGCGGTACCACGTGCGGGGAGTCGGTCTCGGCGCGCCACTGCGAGCACGACACCAGACCCGGCTCCAGGAAGTCCAGTCCCTCGAAGAACGCGGCGATGTCGGTGCCGCTGCGGGCGGTGATCGGCGGGGTGGCGTTCTCGTTCCAGAACTTCATGGCCGGGATCTGGCCCGCGCCGCCGAGGGCGTCGTCGAAAGTGGGGTGGGTGAGCACCAGACAGCTGCCGGAGGGGACTTCGGCCAGCACCCGGCGGACGATGTCCCGCGCCTTGTCGTAGTCGAGCACGAAGTTGAGGATGCCCAGCATCATCACCGCGACGGGCTCGGTGAAGTCCAGGGTGTGCGCGGCGCGTTCGAGGATCGCCTCCGGCTCGTGGACGTCGGCGTCGATGTAGGCGGTGACGCCCTCGCCGGTGCTGGTGAGCAGGGTGTGGGCGTGCGCGAGGACGACGGGGTCGTTGTCGACGTAGACGATCCGCGCGTCCGGGGCGATGCGCTGGGCGATCTCGTGGGTGTTGTCCACCGTCGGCAGGCCGGTGCCGATGTCCAGGAACTGGCGTACCCCGCGCTCGGCGGCCAAGTGGCGCACGGCCCGGCCGAGGAAGTCGCGGTCGGCGCGGGCGATGGACCGGATGACCGGGAACATCCCGGCGACCTGCTCGCCGACCCGCTGGTCGACCTCGTAGTTGTCCTTGCCGCCGATCCAGTAGTTCCACACGCGCGCGTTGTGCGCGACACCGGTGTTCAGCCTCGACGGCAGGTCCGGGGTGTCACTCACGTCTCGTCCTCTCCTCGCTCCGACGACCGCGGCGCCGCAGCCCGTCGTCGCCATTGTGCCGCCGGATGATCAAGCTGTCCCGGGATCGGCTCAAGTGGGCGGTGCGGAAGAGGGGTTGTCCTAGCTCAGTACGTCGTCGAGGCGCTTGGTGCCCGCGCTCACCGCGTCCTTGACGGTGTCGTCCTCGACGCCGTCCAGACCACCGGCCGTCACTGTGATCGCGTCCGTGCCGACGCGTACGGCGGCGACGTCCAGGGTGAGAGTGGCCGGGTTGCCGCCGGACGTGCCCTGGACCGTCACCCGCAGCCCCTCTCGTGCGTCGCCCTCCTCGGGCAGCGAGGTCTCGGTGACCTGCACGGTGCGCCGGTCGCCCGCGGAGTCGATCGCGACGAACTGGTCGCACTTGGTCGGCAGGGACTTCAGCCAGGCCAGGGAGGCGTCGAGGCCCGGCTGCCGGTAGGCGCCCACCTGGTAGAGCAGCCGGGAGTCCTCCTCCTCGAAGCCGGTGAGCGCGGAGGCGCCGGACGGCTTGCCGAGCAACTCCTCGCTGTAGAGGCCGTCGAGGAGCTTCTGGCAGTCGGCGGCGTCCGCCTTGGCGGTGAGGAAGTCGGCCACGTCGACCTTGCCGATGAGCAGGCTGTCGCGCCAGGTCGCGGCGTCCTCGACCCGCGTCCAGTCGTCCTCGAGGTCGGTCTCGGTGATGAGGGCCCGGCGGGCCCCGGCCTCGGTGAGGCGGGCCGGAGCGGAGGCGGTCGGGGAGTCGGCGGCCAGGGGGGAGGCGCCGATTACCGAGGCGCCGGCGTCCTTGTCGTCGTCCGAGCAGGCCGCACAGGTCAGCAGCACGGTCGCTGCCAGGGCCGGGGCGAGGAAGCGGGCGGGTCGGGACGGACAACGGGTCATCGCGGATGCCTCCTGGGGGCGCGGGGGTGCCCTCAGCGCATCACCGGCCCGCGCGGCTCACCAGCTCAGTCGGACCGTTCGGGTGAGCGGTGGGGGAGATGGAGGCGGTGCTTGTGGCGGGTGCGGGGTTCCGGCTCCGCGTGCCGGGTGTGTTCGGCGTGCCCGGCCTCCAGGACGTTCACCCTGCGGCCGCCGCACTCGGAGCAGACCGCGTCGGCGAGGGGCGACCTGATGGCCCTGCCCGCCTCGTCGACGTACTCCTGCGTGGTCAGGCCCGAGGCGTCCAGCGGGTCGGTGAAGAACATGACCTGGAAGGTGGCCTCCCAGGAGTGGCCGCAGTCTCCGCAGGCGAACGCGAAGGTCTCCGGCACCGATCGGGGCTCCGGCGCCATGGCTCCTCCGTCGCGTGGGGTGCGTCGGCCCCAGCAGATGACGGCGTGCGGCGCACGGCAACTCGAACGAGCCGCCCGGCATGCCCGCCCGCGCACCGCCGCCGACACTGACTCCAAGCGCCCGCACCCGAAGGAGTGGCCATGCTGCCCGGATACCTGACCAGGGCCGTCGAGTTGCTGCTGGCCCGGGAGGGGCGCTCGCTCCATCTGAAGGCGGCGGGCGGTGCCACGGCCGTTCTCGCGGTGGTGATGCTGCTCGGTTCGTGGGCGGCGGTGGCCGCCGAGGACGGGGCGCGGGGCGCCAATCTGACGTCGTACCCGAAGGCGCTGTGGTGGTCGATCGAGACGGCGACGACCGTCGGATACGGCGACTTCTACCCGGTGACGCCGTGGGGCCGGGTCGTCGGCACGGTGGTGATGGTCGTCGGCATCACCACGTACGGCATGGTCACCGCGGCCCTGGCCACCTGGTTCGTCGGCCGGGAACAGAAGCGCCGCCACCGGCTGGGCCACGAGGCGGTCCAGGCGCTGCACGAGCGGTTCGACCGGCTGGAGCAGCTGGTGGCAGAGAAGGGTGAACGACACTGATCGCTACCGGTCAGTACCCCGGCACTTGACGCCTGTCACGCCTCGGGTAGGGTCCCGTGCGGTCTGTCATGGCCGGGGTGCCGAAGGGGGCGACAGCACGATGGAGTTCCATGTGGTCGACGAGGTGGAGTCCACGTCGGACGGGGCACGGCTGGAGGACCTGGCTCCCGAACCCCTGCTGACGCGGGACTACGAGACGCGCCCCGCGCTCGTCTACGAGCGGTTGCGTGAGCGCCACGGTCCCGTCGCGCCGGTCGACCTGCTGGGCGTGCCCGCCTGGCTCGTGCTCGGCTACCGCGAGTCGCTCCAGGTGCTCCAGGACGACGCGGGCTGGCCGAAGGGTCTGGAGAACTGGCGGGCCCGCACCGAGGGGCGGGTGCCCGCCGACTGGCCGCTCGGCCCCTCCCTCGAGGTCAACCACGTACTGATCCAGGGCGGCCCCGGCTACCCCCGGCTCCGTGGCGCCTGGGACACCGCCCTGCGGCCCTTCCAGGACCCGCGCCATCCGCAGGCCAAGCGGCTCAAGGCCGCCGTCACGGGTTACGCCGACGAGCTGATCGGCCTGCTCGCGCAGGGCGGCCGTACGGGGAACGCCGACCTGTCGGCGCAGTTCTCCCGCCCGCTGCCGCTGATGGCGGCGAGCCACCTTCTCGGCTTCCCCGGCTCGCAGGGCGACGACGCCCTGATGGACATGTGGCGGGTGCTGGACGCCGGCCCGGACGCCGAACCCGCCCTGGCGCGACTGCTGGTGACGCTCTCGGAGCTGGCCGCCGCGAAGCGGGAGAAGCCCGGCGACGACTTCCCCTCCCATCTGCTCGCCGCCCACCCGGACCTCACGGTCGACGAACTGGCCCGCGAACTGTTCATGCTGCTCGGCATGACCTCCGACCACGTCGGCATCCTCATCTCCAACACCGTCGTCGAGGTGATCTCCGGCGAGGGCGACGGCGGGGTGCGCCAGACGCTGTCCGCCGGCATGGTCCGGGAGACCATGAACCGGGTGGTCATGCGCAAGCCGCCGCTGGTCAACTTCGTGCCGAGGTTCGCGGCCGCGGACACCCCGCTCGGCGACTACACCATCCACGCCGGCGACCCCGTGTGGGTCTCCTCCGCCGCCGCGCACGCCGACCCCCTGTTCGCCGGGCAGATGACACCGGGCTCCTCCAGCATCAGCAGCCGGGCGCATCTGGCGTGGGGTGCGGGCCCCCGTCAGTGCCCGGCCCGGGAGCTGGCGTCGACGATCGCGGCGGCCGGGGTGAGCCGCATCGTCGAACGGTTCGGTCATCTGGAGCTCGCCCTGCCGGTGGACCAACTGCCCTGGCGTTCCTCGCCGTTCATGCGGGGGCTGCGATCCCTGCCGGTGCGCTACGAGCTGTCCGGCACGTTCGTGCCGCGGCCCGTACCGGCCGAGGCGCCCGCCGACGGCGTACCGGAGGCACAGGACCCGGCCGTCAAGCGGCGGTCGTCGCTGTGGCGGTATCTGACGGGGCTCATCCGGTCGGGAGACTAGTGCCGCGGCAGGCAACGTTTGCCCCGTCGCGACGCCCGGCACGCTCCCCCACGCCCTCAAGGCAGTGGGGGAGCGTGCATGGCGTCGCGGGGCAGGCGGGAATGTGACGACAGGGCCTAGGCACCGGGCGTGACCTGTCCGTGCTGCCAGGCCCACGCGGCGATCTCCACGCGGTTCCGTGCCCGCAGTTTCAGCTGCACGCTGGACAGGTGCGTCTTGACCGTGGACAGGGAGACGTACAGCTCGGCGGCGATCTCGGCGTTGGTGCGGCCGAGGGCGACCAGCCGGACCACGTCGAGTTCGCGGTCCGTCAGCGGCTCGGTCACGGGTGCGGGGCGGGTGGGGGCGGCCGGCTGCGGGGCGTCCGTCACATGCTTCAGCAGGCGGACGGTGACCGAGGGGGAGACCAGCGAGTCGCCGGCCGCGGCGGCCCGGACCGCCTCCGCGAGGAGCGCGGGACCGGAGTCCTTGAGGAGGAAGCCGCAGGCGCCGCCGCGCAGCGCGCCGTACACGTACTCGTCGAGGTCGAAGGTGGTCACCACGACCACCCGCAGCGGGTCGGCGACGTCCGGCCCGGCCAGCAGCCGGGTGGCCGCCAGACCGTCCAGCTTCGGCATCCGGATGTCCAGCAGACACACGTCCGGACGCAGTTCACGGGCCAGCGCCACCGCCTCCTCACCGTCGGCGGCCTCGGCGACGACGGTCATGTCGGGCTGCGCGTTCAGGAAGAAACGGAAGCCGGTGCGGACCATGTCCTGGTCGTCGGCGATGAGCACCCGGATGGGGCTGCCGGGGGCGCCGGCCGGGCTGGGAGCGGTCATGGCTCGATCATGCCTCACGGATACGGGTGGCCGGGCGGCCCGCCGCTGTCGTGGCGGCGGGCCGTGCGCGGAGGGTCGGTTCAGTCCGCGGTCTGCGCCGGATCGGCCGTCACCCTCCGCAGCAGCGGCCGGCTGGCGCTGATCGCGGCGAACATCGCCAGCGCGCCCAGCACCGCGCAGACGGCCAGTTGCAGGAGGCCGGTGGCGTTGACCGTGGTGCCGAGCGCCTGGTTGAGCTTGCCGGCACCGTACATGCCCATCGCGGTGGTGCCACCCGCCAGGACCACCAGCGGGACGACCGTCTCGCGTACCCGGGCCCGGTCCAGCACCTTGAGCGGGGTGCCTGCCAGCCGGAGCAGGCCGTACACGCGGCGCCGATCGAGGACGTTCGCGGCGGCGGTCAGACCCGCCGAGGCGCTCGCCACGACGAAGCTCAGGGCCAGGGTCGCGATGCTGACCTGGGCGATCCGTCCGGTGGCGATGCTGTCGCTCGCGCCGGCGTAGTCGCTGGAGTACGGCGGTGTGCCCGGGGCGAGCGGGGAGAGCGCGGTGACGGCGGTGTCGATACGTTCCGTGCCGCCGGAGACCTGGGCGATGACACCCGGCGCGCCGCCCAGCAGGGTGTCGAAGTCGTCCTCCCGCCCGGCGGTGACGGTCGCGGTGACACCGGCCCGGTGCAGGAGAGTACGGGCCTCGGCGGCGGCATGCCGGGCGGTGCCGGCGTCGGCGGTGACCACGGCGACCTGGTCCCGGTACTGCCCGGTGTCGCTGCCCAGCATGCTGATCGAGAAGAACCCGGCCGCGAACCCGGCCAGCACCAGACCGCTGACGGTACGCCAGGCGCCCCGCGGGTCGTCGCTGAGCCGGCGCGCGGCCAGCAGGGTCGCCGGTCGGCGGGCGAAGCGGCCCAGCACCCGGCCGAGCCGGTCCACGACCCACGGGCCGAACAGCCAGAACGTGCCGTAGAACAGCAGCAGAAGGGTCAGGAGCTGCCGCTTGTTCAGCTGGCCGCCACCGCCGGAGGTCGCCCAGATGTAGCCGAGGGCGCCCACGAACAGCACCAGACGGATCATCCGGGTGCGCCTCGGATTCGCCTGCTGGGCCACGCCGAGCGGCGAGGTCGCCACCTGGCGCAGCATCGACACCGCGCTGACGGTGAGGAGGGCGGTGACGCCCAGCACGACGGCCGCGAACCAGCCGGTCCCGACCCAGAGTTGACTCGTGTACCAGCCGCCGATGCCGTACGGGATCCTCGCGAGGGCGGGCAGCAGGGCCGCGTAGGCGAGCGCACCGGTGAGGGCCCCGGCCAGGCCGACGGTGGCCGCCTCCAGGGCGGTCATCGCGATGATCTGGCGCGGTGTCGCCCCGGCCAACCGCAGGGCGGCGAGCCGCTGTTCGCGCCGGGCCGCGCCGAGCCGCCCGGCCGCGGAGGCCAGCACGACCACGGGCATTCCCAGGAGCACGACGCCCAGCATGGCCGCCGCCTGGTCGGAGGCGGTGAACAGGCTCCGCGCGGTGCCGGAGAACCCGGAGATCTCGGCGCGCCAGGCCTGTCCGATGTCGTACCAGGTGGCGCCGCCCTCGGCGGCCGAGGACACCGCGGCGGCGCTCGGCGCCCGTCCCACCACGGCGACCAACTCGTCCGGCGAGGCGAGACCGGCGGAGCCGATCGTGCCGTAGGACGCCGGCTTCGGGAAACGCTCGGCGAGTTGGTCCGCCGGCAGCTTGTGCAGCAGGTCGGCCAGGGCGGGGGAGACGTACACCTCGCCCTGCTTCGGGAAGTTCTGGAGACCGGGCGGTGCGGGGGTCGGGGTGCGGTCGGGCAGCTGGGCCAGCGACACGACCGTGACGGGCTCATGGCGGACGTACGTCGTGGCCAGCGCCTGGACGGCCGTGCCGTGTTCGACGGCGTCGGGTGTGCGCCAGGCCGTGCGGTCGGCGCGGACGGCGGAACCGGTCGTGGCGGCGATCATCACCAGCATGACGAACACGCCGACGGCGGCGGCACCGGCTGCGAGCAACTGGCTCTGGAGGCCGCGGCGGCCGGAGGACCGGGCCAGGTGCCAGGTCAGGGGCAGGACGGGGGAGCGCATCACATCTCCGAGAGGCTCAGGCGACCGTGAACTGGCTGTGGTTGCTGATCCGGCCGTCGCGGACCTGTAGGACCCGGTCGCAGTGGGCGGCGACGTCGGCGTCGTGGGTGACCATGACCAGGGCGGCGCCCTGCTCGCGGGTGACGGAGGTGAGCAGACGGATCACCTCGGTGCTGGTGGTCTGGTCGAGGGCGCCCGTCGGCTCGTCGGCGAAGACCACGTCCGGTTCGACGGCCAGGGCGCGGGCGATGGCGACGCGCTGGGCCTGTCCGCCGGACAGCTGGCCGGGCCTGCGGTGCTCCAGGCCGTCGAGGCCGAGCGGGGCGAACCAGCGGCGGGCGCGTTCCACGGCCTGCTTGCGGGGGGTGCCCTCCAGCATCAGCGGCAGGGCGACGTTCTCGTCGGCGGGCAGTTCCGGCAGCAGCTGGCCGAACTGGAAGACGAACCCGAACCGCTTGCGGCGCAGGGCGCTGAGCCGGTTCTCGCCCAGCGTGTCGATGCGTTCGCCGCGCAGCAGGACCTGACCGCCGTCGGGGCGGACGATCCCGGCGAGGGTGTGCAGCAGGGTGGACTTGCCGGAGCCCGACGGGCCCATGATGGCGAGGGAGTCCCGCTCGCCGACCTCCACGTCGACGCCCGCGAGGGCGGTGGTGGAGCCGTACTTCTTCACGAGGCCGCGACCGGCCAGAACAGTGCTCATGAGGTGAGGTGGCCTTCTGTCAGCGCTCGAACTTCCAGGTGACGGACGTATGCGTGGCCTTGACCACGGAGACCGGGATCGTGACGGCCTTGCCGCCCGTGGTTCTGCCGGTGCAGGTGACGGTGGCCCCCGCCACGGCCTTCAGACCGGTCGGGCAGGTGACACCGGTGACCTTCTCGCCGACCCAGGGCAGCGGGTGGTACTTGCTCTGGGTGCGGCCCGCGACGACCGTGCCCGACAGGGCCCTGTGCCCGTCGACGGTCACCGTGCTGATGTCGTCGAGCCCGGTGGTCGACTCCGTCCCGGAGAGCAGGTACGTGCCGAGGCCGCCGACGGCGACGACCGCGGTCGCGCCTCCGACGGCACCGACGAGGAACTTGCTGCGCTGCATCGTGAACTCCTGCGAGTGGAGGGGACGGGGGCGGGTCGGAGGGGGCCGGAGTGGCAGCTCCGGGTGGCGCTGAAGTGGCTCCAGCCTCGCCCGCGGGCCCGGGTGCGCGCCTCGGCCATACGGCCATGACCGCGGCGGTCAGGGTCGGCCGTTCGGCCGATCTCACCGCCCGGCGCCCGCGCCCACGGGTCACCGGCATGCCATCGGTTTCCGGCCGGAACTCCGGCGCCGACGTTCCCGGCCGGGGCGCCGAGGCCGAGGGCTTCGTCCGGGCCCTGCCGTTTCCCGCCGAAGCGCCCGTGCCCACGGACCCTCTCGGAGTGCGGGCGCCGGTGTCACGGGCCGAGGCGCTGGTGCTGGGGGGCCATGCCGGTCCTCGACCGCTCTCGCGGTACCCGACAGGGCGAGGACCGCTCCGCTCGCACCGAACACCGCGGCGCCGCGACGTGCCCGTCGTCCGGTCCCGCCCATCCGTCCGGTGCGAGCTGTCGTGCCGCGCCTGCCTGCGGTGCTGGCCGTGCGGTGGGTCCCGGCTGTTCAATGGTGCTGCACATTCCCGCGAGGGAGAGGAGTCGCCGGTGTCACCTGTCGCCGTGCCGCCCGTCGGCGCGCGCATTCGGCGGGCGCGCCTGGAGAGCGGGCTCAGTCTGCGGGCCCTCGCGCGGGAGGTCGGGGTCTCCGCGAGCCTGGTGTCGCAGATCGAGACCGGCAAGAGCCAGCCGTCGGTGAGCACGCTGTACGCGATCACGACGGCACTCGGCATCTCCGTCGAGTCGCTCTTCGAGGCGCGGGAGCCCGCCGCGGCGACGGTCGCAGGCGCCGCGCTGCACGCCATGGCCGCTTTCGCCGCCGACCCCGGCCGACGCATAGGTCCCCTGGTCACCCCGGGTGAGCGGGAGGTTCTGGAGCTGGACTCGGGTGTCGTGTGGGAGCGGCTCGGGCACGTCCCCGGCACGGACGCCGACTTTCTGCTGGTGACCTACCGGCCCGGTGGTTCCTCCGCCACCTCGGGCGGTCTGATGCGGCACGCGGGCACCGAGTACGGCTACCTCACCTCCGGTGAACTCGTCCTCACCCTCGGTTTCGAGGAACGCGTCCTGCGCCCCGGCGACGCCGTCTGCTTCGAGTCGACGACCCCGCACCGCTACCGCAACGACGGCGCCGAACCGGCCGTGGGGGTCTGGTTCGTCGCGGGCCGGAGTGTTCAGTAGCACTTGACACTTCCGGGACACGGTCGTTGACTCGAAAGTGGGGGTGGTCGCCATGGCGATCCGCACTTTCGGACCCAACGCCGTCGACTGGGAAGAGCGCGTCGACCTGGACCGGCTCCGCGGACAACGGCTGGCCCGGCTGCACGAGACCCTGAACCGCTCCTCCCTCGGCGCGGTGCTCAGCTTCGACTTCGCCAACATCCGCTACATGACCGCCACGCACATCGGCACCTGGGCGATGGACAAGCTGATCCGCTTCGCGCTGCTGACGCGCGGTGGCGAACCGGTCGTCTGGGACTTCGGCTCCGCCGCCCGCCACCACCAGCTCTACAACCCCTGGCTCGACTACAGCGACGGCAAGGGCGGCCCGCCCACCGGCGCCCGGGCCGGTATCTCCACCCTCCGCGGCGCCTTCCACCCGGACGCCGGGATCGCCGCGGATGTCGCCGCGAAGATCGCCGCCGAGCTGCGCGAACACGGCCTGGCGGACGAGCCGTTGGGCATCGACGTCGCCGAGATGCCGGTCCTCGCCGCCCTGCGCGCCGAGGGCATCGACGTCGTCGACGGCCAGCAGGTCTTCCTGGAGGCCCGCCGCATCAAGACCCGCGACGAGATCTCCCTGCTGGCCCAGGCCTGCGCGATGGTGGACGCCGCCTACGAGGAGCTGTACGGCTATCTGCGGCCCGGCGTACGCGAGAACGAGTGCGTGGGGCTGGTCAGCAAGGTCCTGTACGACCTCGGCAGCGAGTACGTCGAGGGCGTCAACGCCATCTCCGGGGAACGCTGTTCACCCCACCCGCACGTCTACAGCGACCGTCTGATCCGCCCCGGCGACCCCGCCTTCTTCGACATCCTGCACAGCCACCTCGGCTACCGCACCTGCTACTACCGCACCTTCGCCGTGGGCAGCGCGTCCGGCGCCCAGCGGGACGCCTACGTCCGTTGCCGGGAGTACATGGACGAGGCGATCGCGCTCGTCCGCCCCGGCGCCACCACCGCCGACATCGTCCGGGTCTGGCCGCGTGCCGAGGAGTTCGGCTTCGCCGACGAGACCGCCGCCTTCGCGCTGCAGTACGGCCACGGGGTCGGGCTGTCCATCTGGGAGAAGCCCATCTTCAGCCGTCTGGTCTCCCTCGACCACCCCGAAGTCCTCGAAGAGGGCATGGTGTTCGCCCTGGAGACCTACTGGCCGGCCGCCGACGGCTGGTCCGCCGCCCGGATCGAGGAGGAGCTCGTCGTCACCGCCGACGGCTGCGAGGTCATCACCAAGTTCCCGGCCGAGGAACTGCTGGTGGCGGGCCGCAAGTACTGGACGGTCGGTGGCGAACTCAACACCCGGCGGGAGTCGCAGTCCCATCTCAACCGGGGTGGTGACACCCATGGTGGATAGCGCCGAACTCCTCGCCCTGTACGAGCAGATGGTCCTCATCCGCCGTACCGAGAAGGCCGCCCACGACCTGTTCCTCCAGGGCCTCGTCAAGGGCACCACCCACCTCGCCGCCGGACACGAGGCGATCGCCGTCGGCGCGAGCGCCGCCCTGCGCGCCGACGACTACGTCTTCGCCACCTACCGCGGCCACCACCACGCCCTGGCGCGGGGCGCCACCCCCGAGGAATGCCTCGCCGAACTCATGAGCCGGGCGACGGGGTTGTGCGGCGCCAAGGGCGGCTCCATGCACCTGACCAAGGCGGCCACGGGCATGCTCGGCTCCTACGCCATCGTCGGCGCCCACCTCCCGATGGCGGCCGGCGCGGCCTGGTCGGCGCGGCTGCGCGGCACCGACCAGGTCGCGGTGGCCTTCTTCGGTGACGGCGCGACCAATATCGGAGCCTTCCACGAGGCGCTCAACCTGGCCGCCGTGTGGAAGCTGCCCGTGCTGTTCGTCTGCGAGAACAACCTGTACATGGAGTACACGCCGATCGCCTCCGTCACCGCGGTCGCCCGGCCCGCCGCCGACCGGGCGTCCGCCTACGGCATTCCGGGCGAGACGGTCGACGGCAACGACGTCGTCGCGGTCCGGGACGCCGTCGCCGCCCTGGCGGGGCGGGCCCGGGCAGGAGACGGGCCCGCCCTGCTGGAGGCCGCGACCTACCGGCACTTCGGTCACAGCCGGTCCGACCCGGCGACCTACCGTCCGGCCGAGGAGGTCGAACGCTGGCTCAAGCACGATCCGTTGGACATCGCGCGGGGACGGCTGACCGAGCTGGGCGTGCCCGAGGAGACGCTCACCGCGGCCGACGAGCGCGCCCAGGACGTCGTACGCAAGGCGGTCGAGGCGGCGAAGAGCGCGCCCGCGCCCGATCCGGAGCAGGCGCTGACCGACGTATGGGCCGACGGGGGTGCCGCATGGCGGACGTGATCACCTACCGGGAGGCGGTCGCCGAGGGCATCGCGCGGGAGATGCGCCGGGACGCGGCCGTCGTGTGCCTGGGAGAGGACATCGGGGAGGCCGGCGGGGTGTTCAAGACAACCGCCGGGCTGTTCCAGGAGTTCGGGCCGGAGCGGGTGTGGGACACGCCGATCTCCGAACAGGCCATCGTGGGCGCGGCGATGGGCGCCGCCATGACCGGGATGCGGCCCGTCGCGGAGATCATGTTCTCGGACTTTTTGGCCTGTTGTTGGGACTACCTCGCCAACGAGATACCCAAGGTGCGTTACATGACGGGTGGTCAGGTCACCGTGCCCCTCGTCGTGCGCACCGCCAACGGCGGCGGGCTCGGTTTCGGCGCCCAGCACTCGCAGGCCACCGAGAACTGGGCGCTCACCGTCCCCGGCCTGAAGATCGCGGCTCCGGCGACGCCCGCCGACGTGATCGGCATGATGGCGGCGGCGATCCGCAGCGACGACCCCGTGGTCTTCTTCGAGCACAAGGGGTTGCTGGCGTCGAAGGGTTCGCCCCCGCCACCGGACCACGTGGTCGTGCTGGGGCGCGCCGCCGTCGTGCGCGAAGGTGCCGACGTGACCCTCGTCGCCCTCGCCGCGATGGTGCCGGTGGCGCTGCGGGCGGCCGCCCGGCTCGCCGAGGAGGGTGTCGAGGCCGAGGTCGTCGATCTGCGCTGTCTGGTGCCGCTGGACATGAGCTGCGTGCTCGCCTCGCTCGCCCGGACCTCGCGGCTCGTCACCGTCGAGGAGAACCCGTACCAGGGCGGCTGGGGCGCCACCGTCGTCTCGGTCGTCGCCGACGAGGGCTTCGGCCTGCTGGACGCGCCCGTGCGCAGGGTGGCGGGCGAGTGCGTCCCGTTGCCGTTCGCGGACGCGCTGGAGGAGCGGGTCATCCCCACCGTCGACAAGGTCGTGGCGACCGTCCGCGACCTCACCGCGTACTGAACACCCCGAAGGAGGAAGGGCGATGACCGTTCGGACACTCCTGCGCGCAGGTCACGTGATCTCGATGGACCCCGACATCGGGGACCTTCCCCGAGGGGACGTCCTCATCGAGGACGGGAGGATCGCAGCCGTACGGCCCGAGATCAGCGCCGATGCCGAAGCCCTCGACATGACCGGCCGGATCGTGATCCCCGGCTTCGTCGACACCCACCGCCACACCTGGGAGGCCTCGATCCGCGGGGTCGCGCCGGACGCCACGCTCGACGACTACTTCGTCGGCATCCTCGACACCTTCGCGCCGCTCTACACCCCCGAGGACGTGTACGCGGCCAACCTGGCCGGCGCCCTGGAGTGCCTGAACGCCGGCATCACCACGCTCGTCGACTGGTCGCACATCAACAACACCCCCGAGCACCCCGACGCCGCGATCCGGGCCCTCGCCGAGTCCGGGATCCGCGCCCAGTACGCCTACGGCAGCGCCAACACCTCCCTCGCCGACTACTGGTTCGAGAGCAAGATCGCGATCCCGGGTGACGACGTACGACGGATCCGCGCCGAGTACTTCGCCTCCGACGACTCCCTGCTTACCATGGGTCTCGCCACCCGCGGCCCCGGCTTCTGTGTGAACGACGTCGTCACCGCGGAATGGGGTCTGGCCCGGGAACTGGACATCCCGCTCACCGTCCATGTCGGCATGGGACGGCTGGCCGGCCGCTTCGGCATGGTCAAGCAACTCCACGACCTGGGGCTCCTCGGCCCGGACACCACCTACATCCACTGCTGCTACCTCAGCGAGGAGGAGTGGCGGATGGTCGCCGACAGCGGCGGTACGGTGTCCGTCGCGCCGCAGGTCGAGACGCAGATGGGGCACGGCTGGCCGCCGGTGATGAAGGCGATCGAGTACGGACTGCGGCCCTCCTTGAGCATCGACGTCGTCACCACCGTCCCCGGCGACATGTTCACCCAGATCCGTGCGGCCTTCGGCGCCGAACGGGCCCGCGTCAACGCGGAGTGCTGGCAGGCCGATGTCCCGGTGCCCGAAGCGATGCTGACGGCCCGTCGGATGCTGGAGATCGCCACGCTCAACGGCGCGCATGTCGCCGGACTGGAGGACCGCACCGGTTCGCTGACCCCCGGCAAGCGGGCCGACGTCGTCGCGATCGACGCCACCGCGCTGAACGTGGCGCCGGTGCACGACGCGGCGGCCGCGGTGACGCTGTCCGCCGATGTCTCCAATGTGGACACCGTGCTCGTCGACGGCGTGATCCGTAAGCGGGACGGGAAGCTGACGGCCGACGTGGCCCGCGCCCGGCGCCTCGTCGAGGAGTCCCGTGACCGGCTCCTGGCCGCGAAGGCCGCCCGGTGACCGCTCACCTGGTGCGCCGCGCCACCGACGTACCGCCACCGGCGTACGACGAACACGGCCACCGGCGGCGGGGGTTGGTCGGCGAGGACGACGGCAGTGTCCATACCGGCTTCGGCATCTGCGAGTTGCTGCCGGACGGCGCGATCGGGCCCCACGTCCACTCGTACGAGGAGAGCTTCTGCGTGCTCGACGGGACCGTCGTCCTCGACGTGCCCGAAGGGTCCTACCTCCTCGAAGAGGGCGACTACGGGCTGCTGCCGACCGGTGTCCCGCACGCCTGGCGGGGCGCCGGGGACACCGTCGCACGCTGGGCGGACATGCTCGCGCCCGTGCCGCGCGCCCGCTACGGCCACGACACCCAGGCGGTGCCCGCGCTGCCCCGCCGCGACCCCGTCCGCCTCGACGTCCGTGACCCGCGCACCCGGTCCTTCGGGCACTTCGAGCCCGCGCAGATGGAACCCGGCAAACAGTCCCAGGACCTGCTCGCGGTGTCGGCGAGCATGCGCACCGCGCTGCTGGTCTACAGCGGGATCACGGTGAAGATGATGGTCGACGGCGACCTGGGCGCGGTCGCCTCGACGATGTTCATGGTGCAGTACGCCCCGGACGGTGTCGCGGGCACGCACGACCACCCCTTCGAGGAGACGTACCTGATCCTCGAAGGGACCGTCGACGCCACCTTCGACGGCTCGGTGTACCGGCTGGGGCCCGGCGATGTGGCCTGGGCGGGCGCCGGTTGTGTGCACGGGTTCACCAACGCCGGTGCGGGGCCGGTGCGTTGGCTGGAGACACAGGCGCCGCAGCCGCCGGTCCGCCACTCGTACCGGTTCACACGGGACTGGGAGTACCTGAGGGAGGTGGTGGAGTCATGAGCAGTGTGCTCGTCGTCGGCGGTACGTCGGGGATCGGCCGCGAATTCGCCCGGTTCCGTGCGGGGCGGGGGGACGAGGTGGTCCTCACCGGCAGGGACGCCCATCGTGCCGACACGGCGGCCAAGGAGACCGGTGCGCTGCGCGGCATCGCCCTCGACCTGTCGCGGCCGCGGGAGATCGCGGCGGCGCTCGGCGGCATCGGTCCTGTCGACCATCTGGTCCTGGCCGGTGTCGCCCGCGACGACAACCGGGTGAGCGCGTACGACATCGAGGCCGCCCTGAACCTGGTGACGCTGAAGCTCGTCGGCTACACCGAGGTCGTCCACGCGCTCCGGGACCGGCTGCACGACGACAGTGCCATCGTCGTCTTCGGCGGACAGGCCAAGGAGCGGCCCTACCCGGGCGCGACGACCGTGGCGACCGTCAACGCGGGCGTGCGCGGACTGGTGCACACCCTCGCCGTCGAACTCGCCCCCGTCCGCGTCAACGCCCTGCACCCCGGTGTCGTCGGGGACAGCCCGTACTGGCTGGCCAAACCGGGGGAGGTGCTCGCCGGACTACGCACCAGGACACCCAGCGGACGGCTCGCCACGATGGCGGACGTCGTGGACGCCGTGGACTTCCTGCTGCGCAACCGGTCGGTCAACGCCGTCGAACTCGCCGTGGACGGGGGGTGGTTGCTGGGCTAGGACTTGATCCCGACGGCCCCGTACAGCGACACCGGTCCCGCCGCGGGGTCCGGCGCCTCGTTCACCGCGAGTTCGGGACGCCAGTCCTTGACCGACACGATCCCCGGCTCCAGCACGTCGAGTCCCTTGAAGAACCGGCCGAACTCGTCCCGCGTACGGGCCACCAGCGTCACCCCGCCCGCCGCGTAGGCCTCGATGCCCCGCCGTACGTTCTCCGGCTCGAAGTCGGCGGTCATCGCGGACAGCACCAGAGCGCTGCCCGGGGCCAGCGCGCCGACCAGCGTGTCCACCAGGTCGTACGCGCCGTCCTCGGCGGCGACGAAGTGCATGAGCGCGATGAGCGACAGGGCGACGGGCCGGTCGAAGTCGAGGATGCGGCCCGCCTGTTCGAGGATCGTCCGCGGCTCACGCACGTCGGCCTCGATGTACTCCGTCACGCCCTCCTCGGTGCCGCGCAGCAGGGCGCCGGCGTGGGCGAGGACGATCGGGTCGTTGTCGACGTAGACGACGCGGGCGTCCGTGGCGACCTGCTGGGCGATCTGGTGGAGATTGGGCTCGGTGGGGATACCGGTGCCGATGTCCAGGAACTGGCGGATCCCCGCGTTCGCGACCAACTGACGGGTGGCCCGGTTCATGAACCAGCGGTTGGCGCGCGCGGCCCGCGGGGCGTCGCCGCTGAGCGAGGCGATCTGACGGCCGAGGGCCTCGTCGACCGGGTAGTTGTCCTTGCCGCCGAGGTACCAGTCGTAGACGCGGGCCGGGTGCGGCTTGGTCGTGTCGATCCGCTGGACGGCGGCCGGCTCGGTCCCGGTCACTGTGACTCCTCTGCTCGCCGGTCAAGGTTGCGAGCAGTCTCGCACGATCATCCGGGCCGGGCGGAGTCGGTCTTCGGCCACCCGGTTCAGGTCAACTGCGGTGTCATTCCTACGGTTTGAGCGGATCGTGGCCCAGCGTCATCAGCAGGTGCCGACGCCGCGTGTCCTCCGCCGCAGGCTCGTTCTCCGGGTCCGCCTGTGCCGACACGGTGTCCACCACCTCGTACATCACCTCCACGTCGTCATCGGTGAGATCCGTGCGCCGTTTCTGCAGGATCGCCAGGACGTGCTGCCCGGTGGGCGACCCGGCGTGTTCCGGCAGCGGCTCGGTGTCCTCGTCGGCGTCGCTGACCCGCAGCCAGGCCGCCAGCTCCTGCGAGGTCATGTTCACCACGCGGTGGAAGTCCTCCCACAGTGCGTCGAGTTCGAGGGCGTCGGTCATCATGTGCACCTTCCGTACGTGCGGGTGGCGGTCAGTCCCTCGGCCAGTTCTCCGCGTCGAACATCCAGCGCTGCTTCTCCAGTTCCGCCGTGATGCCGATCAGCAGGTCCTGGGTGACCGGATCCGCCTTCTCGGTCGCGGCGATGCGCTCGCGCAGTCGGCCGATCGCCGTCTCCAGGGTCTCCATCATCAGGGCGACGACGTCGTTGTCCCGCTGCCAGCCCTCCTTCGGGCCGGGCAGGGTGTACGCGCTGGCGATCGTCTCCGGGCGGCCGTCGGGCGGCAGCCCGAGCGCCGCGGCGCGCTCCGCCACGGTGTCGGAGTAGCTGCGGGCCGTGTCCACCACTTCGTCCAGCTGCAGGTGGATGGAGCGGAAGCGCGGGCCGACGATGTTCCAGTGCGCCTGCTTCCCGATCAGCGACAGCCCGAGCAGATCCACGAGCGTGCTCTGCAGGGCGTCCCCGGCGATCCGGCGGGCGTCCTCGGGAAGGGTGCTCCTCACCACGGTCATACCGTGCTCCTCCTTCTGGCGTGGTTCGTGCCGATCCGGAGCGGTGCGACGCGTCCCTGGTCACAGCGTCCCTGGTCACAGGCGGTCTGCCGACCACTCCATGTCGGCGCGGGTGCCCAGGGCGAATCGCTGCAAACGCCGCGGGATCACCCGTCGAGCACCACGTCCAGGAAACGGGTGAGGTCGGCGAAGACTTCTGCGCTGTTCGTCTCGTTGAACACCTCGTGCCGGGCGCCCGGATAGATCCGCTCGGTCAGGACACCCCCGCTGAGCTGCTCGACCCCGACGCGGCTGCCGGCGAGCGGCACCAGCCGGTCGTCGTCTCCGTGCAGCCACAGCAGCGGGAGCCGGCCGATGTCACCGCCCTTGGCCACGGTCTCCAGCGTGCGCAGGAACGACTCGACCGTCGGCCGCTTCATCGGCCCGTGCCAGACCAGCGGATCCGCCGCGTACGCCGCTCCCACCGCGGGATCACGGGAGAGCGAGGCCGGACTGACGGGCGTGTCCGGGATCTCGTCCAGGGCGATCAGCCGCCGGGGCAGCTCCCAGTCGCCGATCACCGGTCCGGACAGGACGAGCGCGGTGAGTTCGGTGCCGTGGCGCTGTGCGAAGCGGGCGCAGATCAGGCCGCCCATGGAGTGTCCGATCAGGACGACCGGCAGGCCGGGGTGGGCGGCTCGGGCGAAGTCGGCCACGGTGTGCACATCGGTGACCACGTCCTCGAAGTCCTCGACCAGCACTCGCTCGCCCGCCGACTTCCCGTGGCCCCGGTGGTCGGGCCCGAAGACAGCCGCGCCGTGCCGGTGGAGGACGTCGGCGAGCTCCTCGTAGCGCCCGATGTGTTCGCCGTACCCGTGCACGACGAGCGCGAGCCGGCGCGGCCGCGGGTGCGGCCACTCGCGTACGACCAGTCCGTCGAGGGTGTGCTCCCGGGCCTCGGTCATGTCTCCTCCAGCTGCGTCGGTGAAGGTCCCCGGGGATCTTCCCAGGGTGTGAGGGGGCGGTCTACACTCCGAAACTAGCAGTGCTAATTAATTCGACCGGGGAGACCAGCCGTGCGTCCCGTCCACTTCGCGGCCGCCCGCCGCACCCCCATCGGAAAGCTGCGCGGAGCCCTGTCCCGCGTGCGCCCCGACGACCTCGCCGCGGCCGTCATCCGCGGGCTCGTCGCCGATGTGCCCGCGCTTGACCCCGCCCGCGTCGACGACGTCTACTGGGGCGCCGCCAATCAGGCCGGTGAGGACAACCGCAACGTCGCCCGCATGGCGGCGCTGCTCGCGGGCCTGCCCGAGACCGTGCCGGGCGCCACGGTGAACCGGCTGTGCGCCTCGGGGCTGGAAGCGGTGACGACGGCCGCCCGCACCATCGCCGCGGGCGAGGCCGACATCGTGCTCGCCGGCGGCTCCGAGTCGATGAGCCGCGCCCCCTTCGTCCTGCCCCGCCCCGACGAGGCCCTGCCGCACCGCGTCGAGACGGTGGACACTCGGCTCGGCTGGCGGCTGGTCAACCCGGCGATGAAGGAACTGCACGGGCTGCTGTCCATGGGCGAGACGGCGGAGGAGGTCGCGGACCGCTACGCCGTCTCCCGCGAACGCCAGGACGAGTTCGCCCTGCGCAGCCATCAACGCGCCGCCGCAGCCCGCAAGAACGGCCACTTCGACGACGAACTCCTGCCCGTGGAGCTACCGGACGGCGTGGTCGTGGACGCCGACGAGTGCATCCGTGAGGACACCTCGTACGAGAAGCTGTCCCGGCTGAAGCCGGTGTTCCGGCAGGGCGGGAGCGTCACGGCGGGCAACGCCTCACCCATGAACGACGGCGCGGCAGGCCTCCTCCTGGTCAGCGAGGAGGCGCTGAACGACCTCGGCCTGGAGTCGCTCGGCCGCTATGTCGCCGGCGCCTCGGCCGGCGTCCACCCCGACGTGATGGGCATCGGCCCCGTCCCCGCCACACAGAAGGTGCTCGCCCGCGCCGGCTGGACCGTCGGCGACCTCCAGGAGGCCGAGTTCAACGAGGCCTTCGCCGCCCAGGCCCTCGCCTGCGTGGACCGCCTCGGTATCGATCCGGAGCTGGTCAACCTGAGCGGCGGCGCGATCGCCCTCGGCCATCCGCTGGGCTGCTCGGGGGCCCGCATCCTCACGACACTGCTGCACCGCATGCGGCGCACGGGAGCGGCGCGGGGCCTCGCGACGATGTGCGTGGGCGTGGGACAGGGGAGCGCGGTGCTGGTGGAGAGGTACTAGGCACGGGAAGGGTCATCAGGCGAGACGCTCCTTACGGCACCCGTTGGATGCGCATAGCATCGGGTCCCGCATGAACACGATGACGCTCTGGCACATCACCGGCTGGGAGTTCGCCGCCCTCGCCTTCGCTGCAACCCTCGTCGGCTTCTCCAAGACCGCCGTGAGCGGGGCCAACACGGTCAGCCTCGCCATTTTCGCCGCGGTCCTGCCCGCCCGCGCCTCGACCGGCGTGCTGCTGCCGATCCTGATCGCCGGGGACGTGCTCGCCGTCCTCACCTACCGGCGCCACGCCCACTGGCCGACCCTGTGGAAGCTGTTCCCGGCGGTCGCGGCGGGCGTGGTCGCCGGCACGCTCTTCCTGATGTGGGCCGACGACGAGATGGTCCGGACGTCGATCGGCGCCATCCTGCTGCTGATGGCCGCCGTGACGGTGTGGCGCCGCCGCGCCGCCGACCAGGCCGACGAACCGGACTCGGTCGCCACGAGGACGGGCCGGATCAAGGCCCGTTCCTACGGCGTCCTGGGCGGCTTCACCACCATGGTCGCCAACGCCGGCGGCCCCGTGATGTCGATGTACCTGCTGTCGGCGGGCTTCCGGAAGCTCGGCTTCCTGGGCACCTCCGCCTTCTTCTTCCTGATCGTCAACACGTCCAAGGTGCCCTTCAGCGTGGGCCTCGGCCTGATCGACGGGCACTCGCTCCTGCTCGACGCCGCACTCGTGGCGTTCGTCGTGCCCGGCGCGTTCCTCGGCAAGTGGGCCGTGAACAGGATCAACCAGCGGCTCTTCGAACAGCTCGTGATCGCGGCGACGATCGTCGGCGGCCTCCAGCTACTGCTCCGCTGACCACGCCCGGAGCAACGCGGGCAGCTCCGCGAACGAGTCGATCACATGGTCCGGGGTGCCGCTCGCGTCCCGATGCGTCTCAGGCAGATACTTGCCCGTCCTGACCAGGACGCCCGTGACACCGGCGGCCTGCGCCGCCAGTACGTCCGACTCCACGTCGTCCCCCACCATCACCGCCTCGTCCGCACCGGCCCCCAGCCGGGCCAGCGCCGAGGCGAAGAACGCCCGCGACGGCTTCCCGGTCACCACCGCGTCGGTACGGGCCGCCTTCTCCAGCCCCGCCAGGAACGCCCCCGCGTCCAGCTGAAGCCCGTCGTCGGTACGCCAGTACAGATTCCGGTGCATCGCCACCAGCCGCGCGCCGCGCTGGAGATGCCCGAACGCCCGGTTCAGCGCCACGTAGTCGAACTCGGGCCCCGCACCCCCGACGATCACGACGTCCGGGACCGTCCCGGTGTCCCCGGCACCGATCACGTCCACGTCCCCGAGGTCCTCCCCGATGTCCCCGCTGTTCAGCAGCGCACAGCGGGCCCCTGGGAAGTGCTCGGCGATGTACGCGGCGGTGACGGCGGGCGCGGTCAGGATGTCCCGCGCCGTCACCGGGAACCCCGCCTCCGCCAGCGTCCCGGCGATCGACGCCCGTGTCCGGGACGTCGTATTGGTGACCAGCGCGACGGCGAAACCGGCCTCGCGGATCTCCCGCAACGCCTCGACCGCACCCGGCAACGGCTCCCACGACACGGTGAGAACCCCGTCGATGTCGATCAGTACGGCGCGCACGGAGTCCATGGCAGGACGATAGCGATCCGCCCGGTCCGGCGGAGCGATCCGGACCCATGCCACACGACCCCCACACTTCAGGGCGCGGTGATCGTGGACAGATCGAACGAGTCCCCCCGTGCCCGCTCTCCCGCACGTCCTTCGTACGCTCTCCTTCATGGCCCCCCACGTCCTCATCCTCGGCGGCACCACCGAGGCCCGTGAACTCGCCGCCGCGCTCACCGCGCTCCCCGGTGTTCGCGTCACCACCTCGCTCGCGGGTCGTGTGAAACGCCCCGGAGCGGTCACCGGGGACGTGCGGATCGGGGGCTTCGGCGGTGCGGACGGGCTCGCGGACTGGGTGCGGGAGCAGCGTGTGGACGCCCTCGTCGACGCCACGCATCCGTTCGCCGAGGCCATGACGGAAAACGCGGCCCGGGCCGCCGCCGCGACCGGCGTCCCGGCGGTGGTGCTGCGCCGCCCGGGGTGGCGGCCCGGTCCCGAGGACCGCTGGTACCCGGTCGGTTCACTGGCGGAGGCCGCCGGCCTGCTGCCGCTGCTGGGCCCCCGGGTGTTCCTCACCACCGGCCGCCTGGGCCTCGCGGCCTTCGCGCACCTGACCGAGCTCCACTTCGTCGTACGCTCCGTGGAACTGCCCGAGCCGCCGATGCCGCCGCGCACCGAAGTCCTGCTGGCACGCGGCCCGTTCACCGTGGACGACGAGTCCGCGCTGCTGTCCACGCACTGCGTCGACGTCGTGGTCACGAAGGACAGCGGGGGAGCGGCGACGGCCGCCAAACTCACGGCCGCACGCCGACTCGCGTTGCCCGTCGTGGTCGTACGACGTCCCCCGCTGCCCGTGGGCGTGGAGACGGTGCCCGATGTTGCCGGGGCCCTGGAGCGGCTGGGCCTCAGCCGGAGATGACCGAGGCCCGCATGCGGTCGATGGCGCGCAGCACCTCGGTGCGGTTCTTGGCACTCTTGATCCAGGCGGGGAGCCGGCCGATGTATGTCATCTTGCGCCCGTGCTCGTACCAGGGGTCCCGCTCCCGCAGGTCCGCCGCCACGAACCGCCTGAGCAGGTCGAGGTGTTCGAGGTTGTACGCCGACACGACACCGTGACGGGTCTCGGCCCGCAGCCACAGCTTGGGCCAGGCGCACCGGTTCGTGGGCCGGCACAGACCGCAGGACCGGCAGATCACCCGAGGCTGCGGCGGCGCGCTCCGCTCGAAGTGCGCGATCCGGTCGCAGCGCGGGCAGCGGACCAGCATCGAGCCGCTGAAGTGGTGCGCGTCGAGGCCGGGATCGTGGAAGCGGAGGGGAGGCATGCCGGGAGTATGACGAGCGCCCGGCCCGTCCCGCACCCGGATTCTCAGCGGGCGGAGGCGAGTTCCCCGGACCGTTGCGTCAGTCCGTTGCCCAGGTCCTCCACCAGCAGACGCTTGGAGATCGCGTCGACCGCGGCCCGCAGATCCGTGCCCGCCGGGCGGCCGATGTCCTGCTGCACCCGCTCCTCCAGCCACGTGGCCCAGGCCTTGCCGATGACACGGGCCTCGCGGGCGCCCGCGTCGGTGTGCGAGAAGAAGTTGCCGGCGCGAGTCAGGTAGCCCTCGTCGATCATCCGGTCGAAGACCGGCAGCAGCGCCTCGGGCGGCATGTGACGGCGGGCGGCGATCAGGCCCAGGCCGGCGTGGCCCGTCATCCGCGTGAACAGTTCCACCTGCATCACCGCCCAGGCACCGGCGATGTCCAGACGGGTGTCGGACGCCGCCACGATACGGCGCGCGTCCTCCACCCCCGTGGTGCCGATGATCTTCCCGACCGCCGCTTCCAGCACCCGCTGCGAGTCCGCCCCGGACGGCTGCCCGAAGCCCTCGCCCATGTCGGTGGAGCCCGCCCGCGCGCTGTCGCGCAGCTGGACCTGTCTGAGGAACAGGGCGACCACGAACCCCAGCGCCGCCACCGGCACCGTCCACAGGAAGACGGTCTGGACGGTGTCGGCGTAGGCGTCGATGATCCCACGGTCACACCGGCTGCCCAGAGGCGCCTGCGGGACGTGGCCGCTCCGGTGCCCTACCGCTCCCCGGGGTTGCGGCGCAGCAGATACGTGTCCATGATCCAGCCCTTGCGCTCCCGGGCCTCGGCCCGCAGCCGCTCGATCCGGGGCGCGGCCTCGGCGATCGGGCCCGAGGCGAGGATCTCGTCCGGGGTGCCGATGTAGGCGCCCCAGTAGATGTCGATGTCCTCGTCCGCGTACTGCCGGAAGGTCTGGTGGGCGTCGAGCATCACGACCACGTCGTCCACGCCCTCGGGGAACCCCTCGGCGAGCCGCCGCCCGGTGGTGATCTGCACGGGCCGGGCGACCCGGTTCAGTCCGGTGCGATGCCGGGCGACGAGCGCGGAGACACTGCTGATGCCGGGCACGACGTCGTACGCGAAGCTGACGGCACCCCGCTCCAGGATCTCCTCCAGGATCCCGAGCGTGCTGTCGTACAGCGCGGGGTCGCCCCACACCAGGAACGCGCCGCTCTCGTCCTCGCCCAGTTCCTCGGTGATCAGCCGCTCGTAGATCTCGGCACGGGCGCTGCGCCAGTCCCCGACGGCGGGCGAGTAGGCCGCGCCGCCCGCCCTGCGGTCCCGCTCCGGGTCCCGCGCCTCGACGACGCGGTACGTCCCCTCGGGTATGTGCGCCTCCAGCATGTCCCGGCGCAGATCCGTCAGGTCGCTCTTCACCTCGCCCTTGTCCAGGACGAAGAACACGTCCGTGCTCCGCAGTGCCCTGACCGCCTGGAGGGTGAGCTGGTCGGGGTCGCCCGCGCCGATACCGATGACATGAATCTTTCGCACGCCCCGAGTCTGCCGTACGCCACTGACAGGGAGGTCACCGCGTCCGGGCGCGGCACAGGGACGCGGGGAGAGGTCGCGCCCGAGGTCCGGCGCCGTGCCCCGGGACGAGTCCGGCCCGTGGATCCGAGTCCGTGCACTCGCTCCGGGACTCCTTCGAGGCCGTGGTCTGCCCGACACCCGGGCGCGCCCCCGGCTCCGGGCGCTTCAGGCGGGCGCTGCTTCCGGTGTCACTGTCGCAGGTGCGGTGCCCGCAGTCCTGCGTCCATGGCTCCGTCACCCTGCTCGACATCCTCGGGTCGGCCCGAGACCCGGGCGCGTCCCCGGCTCCGGGCGCTTCAGGCGGGCGTCGCTTCCGGTGTCACTGTCGCAGGTGCGGTGCCCGCAGCCCTGCGTCCATGGCTCCGTCACCCTGCTCGACATCCTCGGGTCGGCCCGAGACCCGGGCGCGCCCCCGGCTCCGGGCGCTTCAGGCCGGTGCCGCTTCCGGTGTCACTGTCGCAGGTGCGGTGCCCGCAGCCCCGCGTCCACGGCCCCGCCACTCCGCTCCACATCTTCCGCCAGCTCCCGAGCCCACCCGGCGAGCCCGGCCAGGTCCATCCCGTACGGCCGCTGCGTTCCCGTATCCGACGCCCACTCCTCGACGGCCCCGGCCCCGCGCCGCAGCAGCCGCGCCCCGCCCGTGACGTTGCCCCGGGCCGCGTGTGTGAGGCCGACCGCGAGCTGGGCCAGGCCCCGCCACAGGGCCCGCTCCTCCTCGGGTCCGGACTTCCAGGCGTCCTCGAAGACCTCGTGCGCGTGGAAGGGCTTGCCCGCGTCCAGCAGCTCCTGGGCCTCCGCGACGCTCCGCTCGGGGGTGCGTACCACCCCCTCCGGCTGCCGCTCCACCCCGTCCGCGCCGTACGGCAGCGGTCGCCCGAGCCCGTCCCGCGGCCGGGCGTTGCGCGCCCGGCCCTCGTCGTCCCGGTCCCTGGCGTCGGCCTGCTGTCCTGAGGATGTGCTGCCCATGTGCCGATTGTCCCGCGCGGCCCGGACCGTCTTCGAAGCGACCCACCATGTGGGGTAAAGTGCTCTTCGCGCGATCACGCGGTTCACCGCGCGAAAACGCACCGGGACGTGGCGCAGCTTGGTAGCGCACTTGACTGGGGGTCAAGGGGTCGCAGGTTCAAATCCTGTCGTCCCGACGGTGTTCACCGGCGGATCTGCCTGATGAGGCAGGTCCGCCGGTCGCGTTTCAGCGGTCGCCCTGCCGCGTCCGGCCCCGGTAGCGCTCCGCCACCTCCCCCAGATACCCCCGCAGCATGACCTTCGCCTCGTCCAGCAGCGCCGCGTCCCCCGCCCTGTCCCGCCGGAACGCCTCCTGGGCGAGAGCGTCGGCCGCGAGCATGGCCGCGTGACAGGTGCGGGCCAGTGCCTCGTCGTCCTCGGCGAGGTCGAGGGCGAGGAGGATGCGGCGGATGCCGTCGGCCATACGGCGCTTGTGCTCGCGGTCGGCGGCGCGGGTCTGTTCGGTCAGGCCGCTGCCGAACCACAGGGCCCGGAAGCCGTGTTCGGTGCGGTAGATGGAGGCGAACGCGTCGATGAGGATGCCGACCGGGTCGGCCCAGCGCTGCGCGGCGGCCGCGTCGACCAGGTCGTCCATCGCGGCCTCCAGCTTCGCGAAGTACCCGGCCGCGAGGGCCTCGATGATCGCGCCCCGGTCCGGCAGGTACTGGTACAGCGAACCGACCGAGACCCTCGCCTCGGCCGCGATCCGGGTCGTGGTGAGCGCCTCGACGCCCTCCTCGACCAGCACGCGCTCGGCGGTCTCCAGGACCCGGGCGAGCCGGGCCTTGCTGCGGGCCTGCTGGGGCGTGCGGCGCAGCGAGGCGACGCCCGCCGCCCAGTCGGTGTCCGCGATGGGATCGGCCACGCAACAACCTCCGAACGTGAACGTGACTTTGTTTCATGTTTAGGTTAGCGTCGCGCGCATGACCGACTCAAGCTCGGCGTGGAGCGCGGAGCGGGCCGCCGTTGCCGACGCCTGCCGTCGGCTGGGCGCCGAGGGACTCCTCATCGGCACGGCCGGGAACGTCAGCGTGCGCACGGAAGACCGCGTCGCGATCACCGCCACCGGCGCGGTCCTCGCCGACCTCACCCCGGACCAGGTGACCGTCGTCGACCTCGACGGAAAGATCGTGTCCGGACGTCTCAGGCCGACCTCGGAACTGGACCTGCACCTCGGTGTCTACCACCGCTACGGCACCGGCGCCGTCGTCCACACCCATGCGCCCATGGCGACCGCGCTCTCCCTCGTCCTCGACGAACTGCCCTGCATCCATTACCAGTTGCTCACTCTCGGCGGCACCGTACGCGTGGCACCGTACGCCACCTTCGGCACCCCGGAACTCGCCGAGTCGGTGCTCACCGCGTTGGAGGGCCGCGGCGGAGCACTGATGGCCAACCACGGCGCGGTCACCCACGCTCCGACGCTCGACAAGGCGGTCGAGCACGCCCTGCTGCTGGAGTGGGCCTGCGGGGTCTATCAGAGCGCGGCCGCCCTCGGGCAGCCCCGCGTCCTCGACGAACAGCAGCAACTCGCGGTCATCGAGGCCGCCGTCGCGCGCAATTACGGCACCACACAATCCGTACCACCTGTGCAGGAGGGACCCTGATGAAGGTCGTCACGATGGGCGTGCACGTGCTGGACGTGCTGGTACGGCCGGTGGAGGCCATACCCGAGGGGCAGGGCGCCACCCTGGTGGAGGACATCCGCATGACCGCCGCCGGTACGGCCGCCGGCACCGCGCTCACCCTCGCCAAGCTCGGCGCGCGGGTGCGTACCGCCGGGGCGATCGGCACCGACCCCACGGGCGACCTGCTGGTGCGGCTGCTCGACAAGGCCGGTATCGACACCGGGTTGCTCGTCCGCCGTATCGACACCTCCACCTCCGCGAGCGTCCTGCCCATCCGCCCCAACGGCGACCGCCCCTCCCTCCACCTCCTCGGCGCCAACATCACCTACGGCCTCGACGACGTCCCCTGGGACGCGGTCGCCGAGGCGACCCATCTCCACCTGGGCGGACCGGAGCTGATCGGCGCCGACGTCGCCGCGCGCATCCTGGCGCACGCCAAGGAGCATGACGTCGTCACCTCCGTGGACCTTCTCGCCCCCGGTGAGCTCGGCACCTTCGACCAGATCGAGCCGCTGCTCCCGTACGTCGACTACCTGCTGCCCAACGACGACCAGGTCCTCGGCTTCAGCGGCGAGGGCGACCTCGTGACCGGCGCGAAGAAGCTGGTCGCCGCCGGGGCCGGGCTCGTCGCCGTCACTCGCGGCGGGGACGGCGCGCTGCTGGTGACCGCCGAGGGCACCGAGGCCGTCCCCGCCTTCGAGGTCGACGTCGTCGACACGACCGGATGCGGCGACGCCTTCTCCGCCGGCTTCCTGCGCGGCATCAGCCTCGACCGCACGCCGCGAGAAGCCGCCATTCTGGGCAGTGCCGCGGCGGCACTGGTGGCCCAGGGGCTCGGCAGCGACCACGGGGACTTCGACCTCGCCGAGGCCGACGAGTTCTCCATGACCGCCAAGGTGCGCACCTGAGCCGAGGCCCCAGGAGCACCACGGAGCGCGGGACGCCTCCGTGGTGCGTCCGCCCCAAGGCCTGACCGGCGGTTGCCCGCACCGAAGCTCCCGGGGCTGATAGACAGGGAGACATGACCACCTTGATCTTCCGCCCGACCTGGAACGCCCGATGACCGCCGGCATCGACACCCCCGACGGCCGGGGCCGCACCGGACTCCATCGCACCGGCCTCGACCTGACCGGCAACCCCCGCGTCAAGGTCCGCGACGTGAAACTCCTGTCCAGCCACTGGTACGTCGAGCGGGCCACCACCTTCGACCTCCAACTCGCCGACGGCACATGGAGCACCCAGCAGCGCGAGACCCACGACCGCGGCAACGGTGCCACCATGCTGCTCTACGACGCCGAACGCGAAACCGTCCTCCTCACCCGGCAGTTCCGCTTCCCCGTCTACGTCAACGGCCACCCCGACGGCATGCTGATCGAGACGCCGGGCGGGCTGCTCGACGACGATGACGAGCACCCGGAGATCGCGGTACGGCGTGAGGTGATCGAGGAGACCGGGCACACCATCGGCGAGGTCCGGCACGTCTTCGACGTCTACATGAGCCCGGGGTCCGTGACCGAACGGGTCAGCTTCTACGCCGCCGAGTACGGCCCCTCCACCCACACCCACGAAGGCGGCGGCCTGGACGAGGAGGGCGAGGACATCGAGATCCTCGAACTGCCCTTCCGCCGGGCCCTGGAGATGATCCGCGCGGGGGAGATCGCCGACGCGAAGACCATCATGCTGCTGCAATGGGCGGCCCTGGAGGGACCGTTCGCCGGTAAGGCGTGAATCCCCTTGCGTTGAAGTGCACTTCAGGTTGCAGACTCCCGTTCGCGCACCCCGAACGCGGATGCGTGAACGGGAGGGATTTCCCATGAAGTACCGCACGATCGGCACCGACCCGAAGACCCGCCGCGAGGTCAGTGTGCTCGCTCTCGGCGCGATGCTGTTCGGCTCGCACACCGACGAGGAGACCGCCTTCGCCCTGCTCGACCGCTACGTCGGGGCCGGCGGCAACTTCATCGACACGTCCGACAACTACGCCTTCTGGATGGACGGTGGCCAGGGCGGCCAGAGCGAGGAGCTTCTCGGGCGCTGGCGGCGCAGCCGCGGCATCGGCGGCGAGATCGTGATCGCCACCAAGCTCGGCGCCCGCCCCCTCGCCCCCGGCACCAGCTATGTCGACAACGCGGAGGGCCTGTCCGCGAAGGTGATCCGCGAGGCCGCCGAGCGCAGCCGGGAACGGCTCGGCGTGGACAAGCTCGATCTGCTCTACGCCCATGTCGAGGACCACGCGGTGCCCCTGCGGGAGACCGTCGAGGGCTTCGCCGAACTGGTCGCCGAGGGCACGGTCGGCCTCCTCGGTGTCAGCAACCACGCCGTGTGGCGGGTCGAGCGGGCCCGGTCGATCGCCGCCGCAGCCGGACTGCCCGGCTACGAGGTCTTCCAGTACGCCCACAGCCACCTCCGCCCGCGCTACGACGTCCCCGACGACCTCTTCCCCGACGGCAGCCTCGGCCACGCGGGACCCGACCTCCTCGGCTATCTGCGCGAGGAGCCCGGCCTGACCCTGGTCGCCTACTCGCCCCTGCTCAAGGGCGCCTACACGCACCCGGACCGGCTGCCCGCCGACTTCGACCACCCGGGCACCCCGGCCCGCCTCCAGGTCCTGCGCGAGGTGGCCCGCGAGACCGGGGCGACCGTCAACCAGGTCGTCCTGGCCTGGCAGATCGGCGGCACGCTGCCGATCATTCCGCTGGCCGGAGTGTCCTCGGTGGCCCAGCTGGAGGAGAACCTGGCCGCGATCGACCTGGAGCTGACCGAGGAGCAGCGGGCCCGGCTGGACGGGGCGCACTGACCACGGCCGCAGTAGGCTCCGAAGGACCCGAAGGGAGAGTGCGCCATGAGCCTGTTCCCCACCGAGCGGTCCGTCCGGACGACCCCCGAAGGCCTGCTGTGGGAGCCCGGCGAGCGGTGGGTGCGCGGCCGCAAACGCGACGTCACCGTCGTCGACAGCCGCCACCCGGTCCTCGTCTGGGAGCCCGGCGTCCCCGTCCCGTGCTACGCGTTCCCCCGCGAGGAGGTCCGCACGGACCTCCTCCGCCCGGCGAAGAACCCGCGCACCGGCGCCCACACCGGATCGCAGACCTTCTACGACCTCGAGGTCGACGGCGAGCTCGTGGAGAACGCGGCGTGGACCTTCCCGGCCGACGACCTCGCCGGGCACATCGCCTTCGAGTGGTTCCGGCACTGGGACAGCGGCCTGGACCACTGGTACGAGGAGGAGGAAGAGATCTTCGTCCACCCCCGTGACCCGCACAAACGGGTGGACGCCCTGCCCAGCAGCCGCCATGTCGTGGTCGAGATCGCCGGTACCGTCGTCGCCGACAGCCGGCGACCGGTACTGCTCTTCGAGACCTCGCTGCCCACGCGGTACTACCTCCCCCGCGAGGACATCCGCCTCGACCTGTTCACCCCGACCGACCACCGCACCGGCTGCCCGTACAAGGGCACGGCCGAGTACTGGAGCCGGCGCGGCGAGGGCGACATCCCCCGCAACATCCTGTGGAGTTACCCGGAGCCGCTGCTCGCGGTGGCCCCGGTCAAGGGACTCCTCGCCTTCTACAACGAGGCCGTCGACATCACCGTGGACGGCGAACGCGAGGAGCGGCCGGTCACGCCGTTCACCGCGAGCCTCACGACCTGACCAGTAGCTGGAAGTCGAACGCGTACCGGGACGCACGGTAGATGTGCGTCCCGTACTCGACCGGCCGGCCCGTGTCGTCGTAGGCCGTGCGCTGCATCGTCAGCAGCGCGGCCCCGGCCTTCTCGTCCAGGCGTGCCGCCTCCTCGGCCGTGGCGCAGCGGGCCCCTATGGTCTGGCGGGCGCTGTGCAGGGTGATGCCCGCCGAGCGCATCAGCCGGTACAGGCCCGTCGACTCCAGCCGGGCGGAGTCGAGTTCGAGGAGCGTCGCGGGCAGGTAGTTGCACAGGATCGCGACCGGCTGGCCGTGTGTGGCGCGCAGCCGCTCCAGGACGACGACGTCGCCGCCCTCCGCGACACCGAGCGCGGCGGCCACGTCGGCGGAGGCCGGGGTGTGCTCGTTGCGCACCACCACCGTGGTCGGCCCCTGTCCGGCGGCCTCCAAGTCGTCGTAGAGGCTGCTCAGTTCCAGGCCGCGCTTGACCTGGCTGTGCACCACCTGCGTGCCCACCCCGCGCCGCCGGACCAGCAGTCCCTTGTCGACGAGGGACTGGATCGCCTGGCGGACCGTCGGCCGGGACAGACCGAGGCGTACGGACAGGTCTATCTCGTTGCCCAGGAGGTTTCCCGGGGCGAGGGCCCCGTGCTCGATCGCCGCCTCCAGCTGCTGGGCGAGCTGGTAGTAGAGCGGCACCGGACTGCCCCGGTCCAGGGCGAAGTCCAGGGCATCGAGTGCGGGGGCGGTAGCGGCACGTGAGGAGCCGCCGGTCTTCGCCATGGAACGTCCCTCCCTTCTGAGGAAGCGTCAGGAGTGGCTGGGGAAGCCGAGGTTGATGCCCGCGTCGGCCGGGTCCGGCCAGCGCGTGGTGATCACCTTGCCCTGGGTGTAGAAGGCGACGCCGTCGTTGCCGTAGACGTGCAGATCGCCGAAGAGGGAGTCCTTCCAGCCGCCGAAGGAGTGGTAGCCGACCGGGACCGGGATCGGCACGTTCACGCCGACCATGCCCGCCTTGACCTCCAGCTGGAAGCGGCGGGCGGCGCCGCCGTCCCGGGTGAAGATCGCGGTGCCGTTGCCCCAGCGGGAGTCGTTGATCAGCTTGATGGCCTCGTCGTACGACTCCGCACGGACCACCACCAGCACCGGGCCGAAGATCTCGTCCCGGTAGGCGTCCGCCGTCAGCGGCACCTTGTCCAGCAGCGAGACGCCGAGGAAGAAGCCGTCCTCGTGGCCCTCGACGGAGTGTCCGGTGCCGTCGACGACGACCACCGCGCCCTGCTCGGCGGCGGACGTCACGTAGGACGCCACCTTGTCGCGGTGCTCGCGCGTGATCAGCGGACCCATCTCGGACGACGGGTCGTCGCCGGGGCCGATCGTCAGGTTCCTCGCGCGTTCGGCGATCTTGCCGACCAGTTCGTCACCCGTGTCGCCGACCGCCACGACCACCGACACGGCCATGCAGCGCTCGCCCGCCGAGCCGTAGGCCGCGTTGATCGCCTGGTCGGCGGCGAAGTCCAGGTCGGCGTCGGGCAGCACCAGCATGTGGTTCTTGGCGCCACCGAGCGCCTGCACCCGCTTGCCGTGCTCGACCCCCTTGAGCTGGATGTACTTGGCGATCGGTGTCGATCCGACGAAGGAGACCGCCTCGATGTCGGGGTGCTCCAGGAGGCGGTCGACGGCCACCTTGTCGCCCTGCACGATGTTGAGGACACCGTCCGGCAGACCCGCCTCGGAGGCGAGTTCGGCCAGCCGGAAGGAGGCCGAGGGGTCCTTCTCGCTGGGCTTGAGCACGAAGGTGTTCCCGCAGGCGATGGCGAGCGGGAACATCCACATCGGCACCATGGCCGGGAAGTTGAACGGGGTGATGCCCGCGACCACGCCCAGCGGCTGCCGGATCGAGGCGACGTCGACCCGGGTCGAGACCTGCGTCGACAGCTCGCCCTTCAGTTGCACGCTGATCCCGCAGGCCAGCTCCACAATCTCCATGCCGCGCGCCACCTCGCCGAGCGCGTCGCTGTGCACCTTGCCGTGCTCGGCGGTGATCAGCGCGGCGATCTCGTCGCGGTGGGCGTCCAGGAGCTCGCGGTACTTGAAGAGGACAGCCGTGCGCCTGGCCAGCGAGGAGGTGCCCCAGCTCTCGAACGCGGCCTTGGCGGAGGCCACGGCGGCGTCCACCTCGTCGACCGTCGCGAACGCGACCTGCTTCTCCTGTGCGCCGGTCGCCGGGTTGTAGACGGCGCCGTGGCGGCCGGAGAGACCTTCGACGGGCTTGCCGTCGATCCAGTGGGTGAGGGTCTTCATGGTGCGGGGCCTTTCCTGAGCGGTGGTTCAGAGGTGGCGGCGGCGGTCGGCGACCTGGCGGTCGTACTCCCCGCGGGCCCGTACGGCCGCCTCGCGGGAGGCGGTCTCGGCGACCGGCACGTCCCACCAGGCCTCGGTCGGGGGAGCGGCCGGGTTGGCGGTGTCGGTCTCGACGTACACACAGGTCGGCCGGTCCGAGGCGCGGGCCGCGGCCAGTGCCTCCCGCAGCTCGCGCACCGTCTTGGCGCGCAGCACGTCCATGCCGAGGCTGGCCGCGTTGGCGGCGAGGTCGACGGGGAGCGGGGCGCCGGAGAAGGTGCCGTCGGCGGCCCGGTAGCGGTAGGCGGTGCCGAAGCGCTCCGCGCCGACCGTCTCGGAGAGGCCGCCGATGGAGGCGTAGCCGTGGTTCTGGATGAGGACCAGGTTGATCGGCAGGCCCTCCTGGACGGCCGTGACGATCTCGGTCGGCATCATCAGATAGGTGCCGTCGCCGACCAGCGCCCACACGGGTGTGCCGGGGCTCGCCTGCTGGACGCCGATCGCGGCCGGGATCTCGTAACCCATGCAGGAGTAGCCGTACTCCAGGTGGTACTGGCGGGGGCCGCGGGCCCGCCAGAGCTTGTGCAGATCGCCGGGGAGCGAGCCCGCCGCGTTGATCACCACGTCCTCGTCGCCGACGACCGCGTCGAGAGCGCCGAGGAGCTGGGTCTGGGTCGGGACGGCGTTCTCGTCGGCGGCGCCGAAAGCCGCGTCGACCACCTGCTCCCAGCGTTCCTTGCCGGTGCGGTACTCGGACTCGTAGGCCGGGTCCACCCGGTGGCCGGACAGCGCCTCCGTCAACGCCGTGAGCCCCGCCCGGGCGTCGCAGACCAGCGTCCGCGCCGCGAGTTTGTGGGCGTCGAAGCCGGTGATGTTGAGGTTGAGGAACCGCACGCCGGGGTCGAGGAAGAGCGTGCCCGAGGCGGTGGTGAAGTCCGTGTACCTCGTGCCCACGCCGATCACCAGGTCCGCGGTGCGGGCCAGGTCGTCGCTGACCGACGTCCCGGTGTGGCCGATGCCGCCGAGGTCGGCGGGGTGATCGTGGCGCAGCGAGCCCTTGCCGGCCTGTGTCGAGGCGACCGGGATGCCGGTGGCGTCCACGAGCGCCTTCAGCGCCTCTTCCGCCCTGCTGTGGTGGATGCCGCCGCCCGCGACGATCAGGGGGCGGGCGGCGGACCGTACGGCACGTACCGCCTCGGCCAGCTCGACGGGATCGGGAGCGGGACGGCGTACGCGCCACACGCGGTCGGCGAAGAACTCCTCCGGCCAGTCGTGGGCCTCCGCCTGCACGTCCTGGGGGAGGGCGAGGGTGACGGCGCCGGTCTCCGCGGGGTCGGCGAGGATCCGCATGGCGTTGAGGGCCGAGGGGATCAGGGCTTCCGGGCGGGTGACGCGGTCGAACCAGCGGGAGACGGGGCGCAGGGTGTCGTTGACCGACACGTCCGCCTCCGTGGGGTGCTCCAGCTGCTGGAGGAGCGGGTCTGCGGTGCGGGTGGCGAAGTAGTCGCCGGGCAGGAGCAGGACCGGGATGCGGTTGATCGTCGCGAGGGCGGCGCCGGTGACCAGGTTGGTCGCGCCCGGGCCGATGGACGTGGTCACGGCCTGCGCGGAGAGCCGGTCGAGGTGGCGGGCGTGACCGACGGCCGCGTGCACCATGGACTGCTCGTTGCGGCCCTGGTGGAACGGCATCACGCCCTCACCGGCCTCCAGCAGCGCCTGACCGAGCCCCGCCACGTTGCCGTGGCCGAAGATGCCCCAGGTACCGGCGATCAGCCGGTGCCGTACCCCGTCCCGCTCGGTGTACTGGACGGACAGGAACCGCACCAGGGCTTGGGCGACGGTCAGGCGGCGGGTGGGCGTGCTCATCAGGACTTCTCCGGTGCCGTGTAGAGGGGGAGCCGGGGGTCGGCCGGCTGGTCGGGCCAGGGGTCGCGGACGCCGGCGTGATCCGGGTGGTCGCGGATCAGCCGGACGCGCTCGGCCTCGGGGCCCGCCATGACGTCGAGGTAGTACATGTGGTGACCGGGCACGGCCATGGAGGGTCCGTGCCAGCCGTCCGGGATCAACACGACGTCGCCGCCGCGCACTTCGGCCAGGACGTCGGTGTTGCGGCCCCGGCCGGACGGTGAGACGCGTGGGTAGCCGCAGCCGCCCGGACCGTCGATCTCGAAGTAGTAGATCTCCTCGAGCACCGCCTCCTCACCCGGACGGTGCTCGTCGTGCTTGTGCGGCGGGAAGGACGACCAGTTGCCACCGGGGATGAGCTTGTCGCATTCCAGACCCTGTCCATCAGCGCCTCCGGCGCGGGCGGCCGCACCGAAGTTGTTGACCCGCCGGGAGCAGTTGCCCGTGCCGCGCAGCTCCACCGGTACGTCGGAGGCCGGTCCGCGTCCGCCGCCGGTCGTCGAGACTGTCGTACGGCAATCGCGGGGGACGTACGCGAGGTCGCTGACGCCCGTGAACACGCTCTCGCCGGTGTCGAAGGTGTGGGTGCCGCCCGGCGGCAGCTCCAGGACGCGGAGGGCGGAGGAGCCCCAGCCGGCCGACTCGGGGGACACGTCGACCAGGTAGGGGCCGCCGAGGGCCTTTCCCGCGGGGAGGTGATACGTCATCGGTGCCTCCGTGCCTTCCGTACCCGTCGTGTCACAGCAGCCCGACGGCCGTGTCGACCGCCGTCTCCACGCTGCCCTCGGCCGGGTAGAGCAGGGAGCGGCCCACGACCATGCCCTGGACCGTCGGCAGCCTGAGGGCCTTGCGCCAGCGTTCGTAGGCGGCCTCCTGGTCGTCGACCTCGCCGCCCAGCAGCACGGCGGGCAGGGTGGAGGCCTCCAGGACCTCCGCCATGTCGTCCGGGTCGTGGGTCACGGGCAGCTTCAGCCAGGTGTACGCGGAGGTGCCGCCGAGGCCCGAGGCGATGGCGATCGACCTGGTGACGGCCTCGGGGGAGAGGTCGTTGACGACCCTGCCGCCGATCCGCCGGGAGAGGAAGGGTTCCACGAACAGGGGGAGCCGGTGGGCCGCCATGTCGTCGATCGCGCGGGCCGTCGACTCCAGCGTGGTCAGCGAGCCCGGGTCGTCGTGGTCGATGCGCAGCAGCAGCTTGCCCGCGTCGAAGCGGAGCCGGGCGAGGTCCTGGGCGCGGTGGCCGGTGAAGCGGTCGTCCAGCTCGAAGGCGGCGCCCGCGAGGCCGCCGCGGTTCATCGAGCCCATGACGACCTTGTTCTCCAGCACGCCGAGCAGGAGCAGGTCCTCCAGGATGTCCGCGGTGGCCAGCACCCCGTCCACGCCGGGCCGGGACAGGGCGGTACAGAGGCGTTCCAGCAGGTCGGCGCGGTCGGCCATGGCGAGCGGGCGGTCGCGGACGCCGAGGGCGCCACGGGCCGCGTGGTCGGCGGCGACGATCATCAGCCGGCCGCTGTCGCCCAGCAGCGGGCGCCGCGCGCGGCGGGCGGCCGCCTCGGCGATCGCCTCCGGATGCCGGGCCCTGAGGGAGGCTAGGTCGCGGATGCCGGTGCTCACGACGCGACTCCGTCCAGCAGGCCCTCGACCTCGGCCGCCGTCGGCATCGCCGAGGAGCAGGCGAGACGGGAGGCGACGAGGGCGCCGGCCGCGTTGGCGTACCGCATGATCCGCTCCAGCTCCCAGCCGGACAGCAGACCGTGGCAGAGCGAGCCGCCGAACGCGTCGCCGGCGCCGAGGCCGTTGACCACCTCGACCGGGACCGGCGGTACCTCGGCGGTCGTGCCGTCGCGGTGGACCGCGAGCACACCCTTGGGGCCCTGCTTGACGACGGCCAGCTCCACTCCGGCCGCCAGCAGGGCCTCCGCGCAGGCGCGGGGTTCGCGTACGCCGGTGGCGATCTCGCACTCGTCGAGGTTGCCGACCGCGACCGTCACGTGGCGCAGGGCTTCCGCGTAGTACGGGCGGGCCTCCTCGGGGTCACGCCAGAACATGGGGCGCCAGTCGAGGTCGAAGACGGTGGTGCCCGCCTTGGCGCGGGCCTTCAGCGCGGCGAGCGTGGCCGAGCGGCTGGGCTCCTCGCTCAGACCGGTGCCGGTGATCCAGAAGATCCGGGCCGCGCGGATCGCGAAGTAGTCCAGCTCATCCGTATGGATCTCCAGGTCGGGAGCCTTGGGTCGGCGGTAGAAGTACAGCGGGAAGTCGTCCGGCGGGAAGATCTCGCAGAACGTCAGCGGCGTCGGGTACGCCGCCACCGATGTCACCCAGCGGTCGTCGACGCCGAACTCCTTGAGCGCGGTGTGGAGATAGGTGCCGAAGGGGTCGTCGCCGGTACGGGTGATCACGGCGGCGGAGCGTCCCAGCCGGGCGGCGGCGACCGAAACATTGGCCGCCGAACCACCCAGAAACTTTCCGAACTTCTGCACATCGCCCAGTGGCACGCCGGTCTGGAGTGGGTAAAGATCAACTCCTATGCGGCCGATCGTGATCAAGTCGAAGGGCTGGGATGAATCGGCCATGTGTGACGCTCCTCGGGTCCCAGGGGGCCTGTCGCCTCCCAGATGTAGGACCCGGAGGGCAGCCCTGTCAAGACTTTGTACTTACATTCGGACCTGATTGTGAAATGATGTCTTAACAAAGTATTGACAGCGGGCTCCGGACGGGATGGAATCCCGTCCCAGTACAACCGCCGTATTTGCGGCACGCGACCCGGACATGCCAAGATCCCGGGCCTCGGAATCCCCCGGGATCTTTCTCCCTTTCCCCCGTAAGCACAGTGAGGTGCAGGAAAGATGGACCGCTCTTCTCACTCCCGTTCTCGTCGATTCGCCCCAGTTGTGGCGATCGCCGCGGCGGCTGCCCTGACCCTCGCCGGCTGCTCCAGCAGCTCCGGAGGCAAGAAGTCCGAGGAGAGCGCAGACGGCGCCTCAGCGGGCAAGGCCACCACTCCGCGCATGACGATCGCGCTGGTCACGCACCAGTCGCAGGGCGACACCTTCTGGGACATCGTCCGCAAGGGCGCCACGGCCGCGGCCGCCAAGGACAACGTCAAGCTGGTCTACTCGGCCGACCCGAGCGCGGCCAAGCAGGCCGGCCTCATCCAGAACGCCATCGACCAGAAGGTCGACGGCATCGCGGTCACCCTCGCCAAGCCGGACGCCCTCAAGGACGTCATAGGCAAGGCCAAGGCGGCCGGTATCCCCGTCGTCGGTCTCAACTCCGGTGTCAGTGAGTGGCAGAAGCTCGGCCTGATGGAGTTCTTCGGCCAGGACGAGACCGTCGCCGGTGAGGCGCTCGGCAAGCGGCTGAACGAGGCCGGCGCCAAGAGCGCCGTCTGTGTCGTCCAGGAGCAGGGCAACATCGGCCTGACCCAGCGCTGCGACGGCGTCGACAAGACCTTCGACGGCAAGCTCCAGACGCTCAACGTCAACGGCACCGACATGCCGTCCGTGACGTCGACGATCACCGCCAAGCTCAGCGACAAGTCCATTGACTACGTCGTCACCCTGGGCGCCCCCTTCGCGCTGGCCGCGGTGCAGTCGGTGTCGGACGCGGGCAGCAAGGCCAAGATCGCCACCTTCGACCTCAACAAGGACCTGACGGGCGCCATCAGCAAGGGCACCATCGAGTTCGCGGTCGACCAGCAGCCGTACCTCCAGGGCTACCTGGCGATCGACTCGCTGTGGCTCTACAAGAACAACGGCAACTACATGGGCGGCGGTGAGCAGCCGGTGCTGACCGGACCCGCCTTCGTCGACAAGACCAACGTCGACAAGGTCGCCGAGTTCGCCTCGAAGGGCACCCGGTGATGGGTATGACCCAGCATGCCGAGCCGGCGGTGACCACACCGCCGGCCCCCGGCCCGAAGGAGACCGACGGCCGGACCGCTCAACGATCCCTGGCGCTGCGCCTGTTGGCGCGCCCCGACGTCGGTGTCTTCCTCGGCGCCGTGGCGGTGTGGGTGTTCTTCCTCATCTCCGCCCCGCCGGTGCGCGACGGCGGCTCGATGGCCAACATCCTGTACCAGTCCTCCACCATCGGGATCATGGCGCTGCCCGTGGCGCTGCTGATGATCGGCGGCGAGTTCGACCTCTCCTCCGGCGTCGCCGTCATCACTTCGGCGCTCACCGCGAGCATGCTCGCCTACCAGCTCTCCATGAATGTGTGGGTGGGCGTCATCGCCGCACTGATCGCGTCGCTCGCGATCGGGTTCCTCAACGGCTGGCTGGTGATGAAGACCGGTCTGCCCAGCTTCCTGATCACCCTGGGCACGTTCCTGATCCTCCAGGGCGTGAACCTCGCGGTCACCAAGCTGGTCACCGGCAACGTGGCCACCGACGACATCAGCGACATGGACGGCTTCGCCGGAGCGAAGAAGATCTTCGCCTCGTCCTTCGAGGTCGGCGGCGTCCAGATCAAGATCACCATCGTCTACTGGCTGGTCTTCGCCGCGCTGGCGACCTGGGTGCTGCTGCGCACCAAGTACGGCAACTGGATCTTCGCCGTCGGCGGCAACAAGGACTCCGCGCGGGCCGTCGGTGTCCCGGTGACCTTCACCAAGATCTCCCTGTTCATGCTGGTCGGCTTCGGCGCCTGGTTCGTCGGCATGCACAACCTCTTCGCCTTCAACACCGTGCAGTCCGGCGAGGGCGTGGGCCAGGAGCTCATCTACATCTCCGCGGCCGTGATCGGCGGCTGTCTGCTGACCGGCGGCGCCGGCTCCGCGATCGGCCCGGTCTTCGGCGCGTTCATGTTCGGCATGGTGCAGCAGGGCATCGTGTATGCCGGCTGGAACCCGGACTGGTTCAAGGCCTTCCTCGGCGTGATGCTCCTCGGGGCCGTAATGATCAATCTGTGGGTCAGCCGTACGGCGACCCGGAGGTGACCGCAATGACATCCAGCAACGAAACCGGCACCCACGGCGCCGTCCTCACCGACGACGCCCCCGCCACCGACGGGGCGATCGTCGAACTCCGCAACGCGGGCAAGTCCTACGGCAACATCCGTGCCCTGCACGGTGTCGACCTGAAGGTCTTCGCCAGCCAGGTCACCTGTGTCCTCGGGGACAACGGCGCCGGCAAGTCCACCCTCATCAAGATCATCTCCGGGCTGCACCAGCACACCGAGGGCGAGTTCCTCGTCGACGGCGCCCCGGTGCACTTCTCCACCCCGCGCGAGGCCCTCGACAAGGGCATCGCCACCGTCTACCAGGACCTCGCCGTGGTCCCGCTGATGCCGGTGTGGCGCAACTTCTTCCTCGGCTCCGAGGTCACCAAGGGCCCCTGGCCGATCCGCCGCCTCGACATCGAGACGATGAAGAAGACCGCCGACGAAGAGCTGCGCAACATGGGCATCGTCCTGGACGACATGGACCAGCCCATCGGCACCCTCTCCGGCGGCCAGCGGCAGTGCGTGGCCATCGCCCGAGCCGTCTACTTCGGCGCCCGCGTCCTCATCCTCGACGAGCCGACCGCCGCCCTCGGCGTCAAGCAGTCCGGTGTCGTGCTGAAGTACATCGCCGCCGCCCGCGACCGCGGCCTCGGCGTCATCTTCATCACCCACAACCCCCACCACGCCTACATGGTCGGCGACCACTTCAGCGTGCTGCGCCTGGGCACCATGGAGCTCAACGCCTCCCGCGACGAGGTCAGCCTCGAAGAACTCACCAACCACATGGCCGGCGGTTCCGAACTCGCCGCCCTCAAGCACGAGTTGTCCCAGGTCCGCGGCGTCGACGTCGAGGAGCTCCCGGAGGAGCAGGACCTCAAGGCGCCGGTGGTGACGACCAAGGAGGACGCGTCGTGAGCGCCCTGGACCGCATCCGGGTCGGCTCCGCCCCCGACTCCTGGGGCGTCTGGTTCCCCGACGACCCCCGGCAGGTCCCCTGGGAACGCTTCCTGGACGAGGTCGCCGAAGCGGGCTACTCCTGGATCGAGTTGGGCCCCTACGGCTACCTGCCCACCGACCCGGCCCGGCTGACGGACGAGGTGGCCAGGCGGGACCTCAAGGTGTCGGCCGGCACGGTCTTCACCGGCCTGCACCGCGGCCCCTCCGTGTGGGAGTCGACCTGGGAGCACGTCAGCCAGGTCGCCGCCCTCACCCAGGCGATGGGAGCGCGGCACCTCGTCGTCATCCCGTCGTTCTGGCGCGACGACAAGACCGCCGAGATCCTCGAACCCCCGGAGCTGACCCACGAGCAGTGGGCCCACCTCACCAAGGGCATGGAGCGGCTCGGCCACGAGGTGAAGGAGGCGTACGGCCTCGACATCGTCGTGCACCCGCACGCCGACACCCACCTCGACACCGAGGACCACGTCGAGCACTTCCTCGACTCGACCGACTCCGAGCTCGTCAACCTCTGCCTGGACACCGGTCACTACGCCTACTGCGGCGGCGACAGCGTCAAGCTGATCGAGACGTACGGCGAACGCATCGGCTACCTCCACCTCAAGCAGGTCGACCCGGCGATCCTCGCCGACGTCGTGGCGAAGGAGATGCCGTTCGGACCGGCCGTGCAGCGCGGGGGTGATGTGCGAACCGCCCTCCGGTGTACCGGAGTTGGAGCCGGTGCTGGTGGCCGCGCAGAAGCTCGGCGTGGAACTGTTCGCGATCGTCGAGCAGGACATGTACCCGTGCGAACCGGACAAGCCGCTGCCGATCGCCGTACGCACCCGCAAGTTCCTGCGGTCCTGCGGAGCCTGATCCCGCGAAGCCTGAGAGGACGGTCATGACCCAGCGTGCACCGCTGCGAGTCGCGGTCATCGGCACGGGGAAGATGGGCGCCGACCATGTGCGCCGTATCGAAGAGGTCGTCAGCGGCGCACGGGTGAGCGCCGTCGTGGACGTCGACGCCGAGCGGGCCAAGGCCGTCGCGGCCCGCGTCGACGGCTGTACCGCCTACACCGACGCGGCGACGGCACTCGCGGCGGCCGACGTCGACGCCGTACTGATCGCCTCGTCGGGGCCGGCCCACGAGGCGGCCCTGGTCGCCGCCCTCGAACGCGACCTCCCGGTCCTGTGCGAGAAGCCGCTCGCCCCGGACTCGGCGTCGGCGCTGCGGGTGCTGGAGGCCGAGCGGAAGCTGGGCCACCGCCGGGTCCAGGTCGGCTTCATGCGGCGCTACGACGCCGAGTACATGAAGCTCAAGTCCCTGCTGGAGACAGGTCAGCTGGGCCGTCCCCTGATGGTGCACAACCGGCACCGCAACGCGGCCAGCCCGCCCTTCTTCACCAGCGACATGCTCGTCAGCGACTCGGTCGCGCACGAGACGGACGTGACCCGCTGGCTCCTCGGCCAGGAGATCACCGCCGTGACCGTGCTGCGGCCGAGACCGTCCGCGAACGCGCCGGAGGACCTCCAGGACCCGCAGTTCGTGGTGTTCGAGACGGACGGCGGCGCCGTCGTCGACGTGGAGATCTTCGTCAACTGCGGCTTCGGCTACCAGGTCCAGGCGGAGGTGGTCTGCGAACGCGGCACGGCCCGCATCGGCGACGGCCACGCCATGGTCACCAACATGGCAGGCCGCTGGGGCGGCACCATCTCCCAGGACTTCATCGACCGCTTCGCCGACGCCTACGACCGCGAGCTCCAGGTGTGGGTCGACGCGACACGGCGGGGCGAGGTCACCGGGCCCAGTACCTGGGACGGTTACGCCGCCGCCGCCGTGTGCGAGGCGGGCGTGCGGGCCCTGAACGAAGGTGGCCGCGTGGAGGTGGAGTTGGTGGAGCGACCGCCCCTGTACTGATCCATTTCCCTGACCGGGGACGCGATCACGGTGCTCCGGGAAGAGCTCGTGTGAAGACGACCATCGGCTGACCGGGGCCGTTGTACTCCTCCTCGACACGCGCCTCGAACCCCAGACTGCGATGGAAGGCGACCGACCCCTCGTTGGTGATCGACGTGATCGCCTTCAGCCGGACGGCGCCCTGCTCGCGGGCGGCCTCGGTGAACGCGGCGTACAGCTCGCGGCCGAGACCGGTGCCGCGGGTGTCGTCGCGGGTGGCGATCAGGTGGACGTACCCGGTGCCGTCGGGCGTGACGAAGCCGATGAGGTAGCCGCGGATGCCGTCGGCGGCGCGGGCGACCAGGCAGGTCGAGCCGAACTCCTGCACCAGGGCGAGGAGATGGAGCGAGCGCAGATCGCGGTCGCCCCAGTAGCGTGGATGGTCCGCCAGGACCCGCTGGATGTCGGTGACTTGGGCGAGGGTGATCTGCACGGCCATGGGGTCGATCATGGCAGGTGCGCAACCCGGGGTGCCCTCGCGGCTGTCCTTCGTGCGAGGGCCACGGAGGTGCGCATGAGGGTCGTGCTGCCGGTGGCGCGCGGGCCGGCCGGGCTGGCGCCCGGGGTGGGTGAGCCGCTGCTCGGCGCCTTGCTGCTGCGGTGCCTCACCCCCGGCCGGGTACTGCTGCGGCCCAGTCCGCCCCGCGTCTGCTCGCCTGGACCGAGGAAGCGGTCGTCGTGCTGCGCCGCGCCCACCCGAGCCGCCCGGTCCAGCCGGCTCGGGCCGTCGTGACCGACCTCGACGCAAAGGTCACCGCCCTGCGCTCCCTCCTCGCCCTCACCCGACGCGGGATGCCACGGACGTCCACGCCACCTGTGTCCGGGCCTTCGCCGAGGCCCGGACGGACCGCACCGTGCAGGCGTGGGAAAGGGCGACGGGAAAGCCGTACCCGACGTTCCTCTACCGGCCGACGACCGACCGCGGCCGCGGCTCGAACCCGGCCGCCCGGTAGCTCTCGTCGATCAGCCGCATCGTCGCCACCGCGTCGTCCGCGTCGAGCGGCAGCGGCGTACCCGCGCGGACCCGGGCCGCGAACGCCTCCAGCTGGTACGTGTACGACGACCGGGTGCCGAGCCGCTCGGTCCGCTCGCCCTCGCCGGTGCGGACCACGACCCGGTCGTCCAGCTGGGGCAGCACGAAGTTCGGCGCGCTCAACTCGCCCCGGCTGCCGGTGATCCGGATGCTCATCTCCAGCTCGTCGTACCCCATGTGACAGCGCGCCGACCCGGTGGCCCCGCCCGGGAACTCCAGCTCCGCGTCCAGCCACTCGTCGACGCCCGGCGCACCCGCGCGCTCCCCGCCTCGCGCGGAGGCGAGCCGTGGGGCGCCGCCCGCGAAGGGGGCGAGCATGCGCAGCGCGTGCAGGCTGTAGCAGCCCAGGTCCATCACCGCGCCGCCTGCCAGCGGCAGCGACCAGCGCGGGTCGGTGCCGGGCGGCGCGGGGATCGCGACCAGGGCCTCCACTCGCTGGAGTTCGCCGATCTCGCCGCTCTCCAGGATCTCGTGGAGGCGCCGGGTGACCGGGTGGAAGAGGTAGTGGAACGCCTCCATGAAGACGGTCCCGGACTTCGCCGCCGCCTCCCGCACCTCGGCGGCCTCCTCGGCGTTGCTCGCCGACGGCTTCTCGCTCAGCACATGCTTGCCCGCCGCGAGGGCGGCGAGGTTCCACGGCCCGTGCAGACCGTTGGCGAGCGGGTTGTAGACGACGTCGACCTCGGGGTCGGCGAGCAGGTCGGCGTAGGAGTCCACGACCCGCTCCACGCCGTGCTCGCCCGCGAACGCCTCGGCGCGGGACCGGTCGCGGGCGGCCACCGCGACAAGGCGGTGGCCGGTGATCCGGGCCGGGTCGACGAGGGAGCGTTCGGTGATCCGTGCGGCTCCCAGCACTCCGATGCGCAGTGGTTCCCGGCCCGGCTCGCTCATGCCTGCCGTACCTCCTCGATGGTGACAGGACGGTGCTCGTGCAGGGACAGTGTGCACGCCTCGGCGATCCAGCCGGCCTCCAGGGCGTCCTCGACCGTGCACGGGGAGGTGCGGTTGCCCGCGACGACCTCGGTGAACGCGGTGAGTTCGGCACGGTAGGCCTCGGTGAAGCGGTCCATGAAGAAGTCGTGCGGCGTCCCGGCCGGGAAGGTCACGCCCGGCTCGACGGAGCGCAGCGGCAGCTTGTCCTCCAGGCCTACGGCGATGGAGTCCGTGAAGCCGTGGATCTCCATGCGGACGTCGTAACCCCGGGCGTTGTGACGGGAGTTGGAGATCACCGCGATGGTGCCGTCGTCGAGGGTGAGAAGCGCGCCGGTGGTGTCGGCGTCGCCCGCCTCCTTGATGTAGTCGGCACCTCGGTTGCCGCCGACGGCGTACACCTCGACGACCTCGCGGCCGGTCACCCAGCGGATGATGTCGAAGTCGTGCACCGAACAGTCGCGGAAGATGCCGCCCGACGCGGCGACGTACGCGGCCGGCGGGGGCGCCGGGTCCAGCGTGGTCGACCGTACGGTGTGCAGCTTGCCGAGCTCACCGGCCTGCACGGCGGCCCGCGCGGCGACGAACCCGGCGTCGAAGCGGCGGTTGTAGCCGATCTGGATCGGCACGTCCTTGCCCTGGATCGCCTTGAGGACCTCGACGCCGTCGCTCATGTGCTTGGCGACGGGCTTCTCGCAGAAGACGGGGATACCGGCCTCGACGCCGGCCAGGATCAGCGCGGGGTGGGCGTCGGTCGCGGCGGCGACGACGATGCCGTCCACGCCGGCGGCCAGCAGGGCCTCGGGCGAGTCCACGACCTCGCCGCCGAACTTCTCCGCGGCGGTCTTGGCGGCGTCCGCGAACGGGTCGGTGAGGACGAGCGACTCGACCACGTCGAGTCCGGAGAGGGTCTCGGCGTGGAAGGCGCCGATGCGGCCGAGGCCGAGGATTCCGATGCGCATGGGGGTTGCAGCTCCTTGAGGGTCTTTTACACGAAACGGGAGGCCCGAAGAGCCTCAGTCGAGTCCGCCGAGCACGTTCTGGTCCCAGTCGATCACCGAACCGGTGACCACGCCCGACCGGTCCGACAGCAGCAGGACCACGAAGTCGGCGATCTCGTCCGGCTGGCCGAGCTTGCCCATCGGAAGCCGGGCCGCGGCCTGCTCCAGCCAGTCGTCCCCGGCGGCGTGGAACGCCTTCTGCGTGGCGTCCTCGCCCTCGGTCGCGGTCCAGCCGATGTTGAGGCCGTTGATCCGCACCCGGTCCCAGCGGTGGGCGTGCGCCGCGTTGCGGGTCAGTCCGATGAGCCCGGCCTTGGCGGCGACGTAGGGCGCGAGGAACGGTTGTCCGCCGTGCGCCGAGGACGTGATGATGTTGACGATCGTGCCGGGGGCCTTGCGGCCGACCATGTCGGCGACCGCGGCCTGCATCGCGAAGAACGGCGCCTTGAGGTTGATCGCGATGTGCTGGTCGAACAGCTCGGGCGTGGTGTCGAGGAGCGTGCCGCGGGAGGTCAGCCCCGCCGAGTTCACCAGGCAGTCGACGCGGCCGTACGCGGCGACCACCTCGGCCACGGACGCCTTGGCCTGCTCGGCGTCGGCGAGGTCGGCGCGCACGAACAGCGCCTTGCCGCCGGCCTCCGTCAGCTCGGCGACCAGCGCCTCGCCCGGCTCCGGGCGCCGCCCGGACACGGCGACCACCGCGCCCTCGCGTACCGCGGCCCGTGCGATCGCGGCGCCCACGCCCTGGCTGCCGCCGTTGACGAGGACGACCTTGTCGTCGAGAAGTCCCATGAAGCCCGGTCCTTTCAGCTCTCGCGCCGCTCGGCGCTCGCCCGCAGCTCGTCCCGCAGAGTCCGCGGCGTCCATCGCTCACGCAGCGCCCGCCGTACCAGGTCCGCCTGCGTGGGCGGGGCCATGCCGTCGACCGGCGGGTCGCTGTCGAGGTTGGTGGGGAAGGGATAGCCCTCGGCACTGGCGGCGATCACGTTCTCCAGCCACTCCTCGCCGACGCCCTCCGACGCGCGCCGCAGCAGCACGGGGTAGACCGCGTTGGTCACCGTCTCCCGGTCCACGGTCTCCATGGCGCGTCCGAAGGCCGAGGACACCTGGAGCAGGTTGACCATGCGGCGCACATCCGTGGTGCGGTTGGTGCCGGCGGCGTGGAACAGCGCCGGGTTGAAGAAGACGGCGTCGCCCTGGGCGAGCGGGAGCTGGACGTGGTGCTTCTTGAAGTACTTCTGGAACTCCGGCCGCCGCCAGGCCAGATAGCCCGCCTCGTACGCCTGCGAGAACGGCAGGTACAGCGTCGGCCCGGACTCCACCGGCATGTCGCAGTGCGCGACCGCGCCCTGGAGGGTGAGCACGGGGGAGAGGCGGTGCACATGCGCCGGGTAGGCCGCGGCGACCTCCCCGGAGAGGAAACCGAGGTGGTAGTCGCGGTGCACGGTCTGGGCGAGGCCGCCCGGGTTGACCACGTTGATCTGGGAGGTCACCTGGTAGCCGGGGCCGAGCCAGGCCTCCGAGACCAGCGCGAGGACGGGGTTGGCGTAGTAGTCGGCGAAGGTCGGCGGGTCGTAGAGGGCCGCCTTCTCCAGCGCGTTCCACACCCGCTCGTTCGCGCCGGGCTTGGCGAAGTGGTCGCCGGCCGTGGCGCCCGCCGCGTCCTGCTCGCGGATCAGTGAGTCGAACACCTTGGTGGCGCGGTCGACGATCTCGTGATCGCGGAAGGCGCCCTTGAAGGCCACCACTCCGGGCCCTTCGCAGAGGGCCCGGACGAGCTCCTCCTGGACCTTCCGGCGATGCCCGGCGCCGAGGAGGCGCTCGGCGTCGTACAGCAAAACGTTCCGCTCCACGCCGGTGGCGTGCGGGTAGTCGGCGGGATCGACGGTCCGCTCGACGAGCGCGCGGAAGGAGTCGAGGTCGCAGTCCTGCTCGGACAGCCAGGCACGGTGATGTACGGCGGTGAAGGACATCTGCGTCCTCTCGGTGACAGGGGCGACTCAGCGCTGCCATTCTTGTCAGTACAAACCCGTCGAACAACCAGCAGGCGGCCATCAAAAACCCCTCAAGGAGCCACTGAATGGGCCACCCCTTCCCGATCCGGGAGATCGCACGTCAGGCGGGCCTGAGCGAGGCGACCGTCGACCGGGTCCTGAACGGCAGGGGAGGGGTCCGGGAGAGCACGGTCCGCGAGGTCCGGCAGGCCATCGCCGACCTGGACCGGCAACGCACCCAGGTCAGGCTGGTCGGCCGCACCTTCATGATCGACATAGTGATGCAGGCGCCGGAGCGGTTCTCCACCGCCGTCCGGGCGGCCCTGGAGACGGAACTGCCCGCCCTGCACCCGGCGGTCGTGCGCTCCCGCTTCCACTTCCGGGAGACCGGCCCGGCCCAGGAGCAGGTCAGAATCCTGGACCGGATAGCCCGCCGTGGCTCACAGGGAGTGATCCTCAAGGCGCCGGACGTCCCCGAGGTCGCCGCCGCCGTCGGCCGCCTCGCCCAGGCGGGCATCCCCGTGGTCACCCTCGTCACCGACCTGCCCGCCACCCCGCGCCTCGGCTATGTCGGCATCGACAACCGCGCCGCCGGCGCGACCGCCGCGTACCTCATGGGCCAGTGGCTCGGCGACCGCCCCGGCAATGTCCTCACCAGCCTGAGCAGCGGCTTCTTCCGCAACGAGGAGGAGCGCGAGATGGGCTTCCGCAGCGCCATGCGCGCCCGTCACCCCGACCGCACCCTGGTCGAGATCGCCGAGGGCCAGGGCCTGGACGCCACCCAGTACGACCTCGTCCGGGCCGCTCTGGAACGCGACCCGGACATCCGCGCGGTCTACTCGATCGGCGGCGGCAACATCGCCACGCTGAAGGCCTTCGAGGACCTCGGCCGAAAGTGCGCGGTGTTCATCGCCCACGACCTCGACCACGACAACGACCGGCTGCTGCGCGAGCACCGGCTCTCCGCCGTCCTCCACCACGACCTGCGCCAGGACATGCGCGAGGCCTGCCACCTGGTCATGCGCGAGCACGGCGCGCTGCCGCCCGCGGGACCGACGGTGCCGTCCGCGATACAGGTCGTGACGCCCTACAACATGCCGACAGTGCTCACAGGCTGACCCAGGCGCCGGTCTCCGCCGACCGCGCCATCGCATCGAGTACGACGGCGCTGTGCACGGCGTCCGCGAGCGTGGCCCCATACGAGGTGCCCTCCGCGATCGACCGCAGGAAGCGGTGCGCCTCGACCACCTTGAGGTCGTCGTAGCCCATGGCGTTGGCGGCACCCGGCTGGAAGGCCCCGAACTCGCCGTCGCCCGGGCCGACGTAGACCGTGCTGACGGGCTGGTCCTGGTAGCCGGTGCCGCGGCTCACGCCGAGCTCGTTCATCCGGCGGAAGTCCCAGAAGACCGCGCCCTTGGTGCCGTGCACCTCGAAGCCGTAGTTGTTCTGCTCGCCGACCGAGACCCGGCAGGCCTCCAGGACACCACGGGCGCCGGAGGCGAAGCGCAGCAGGCAGTTGACGTAGTCCTCGTTCTCCACCGGGCCCAGCTCCCCGCCGGAAGCCCGGGAATGACCGGCGGTGGCACCGGTCGGGCGGGCCCGTTCCGGCACGAAGATCGCCGTGTCGGCGGTCAGCGACGCGATGTCCCCGAGCAGATACCGCGCCAGGTCCGCCCCGTGCGAGGCCAGGTCGCCCAGCACTCCGCTGCCGCCCCGCTCCTTCTCGTACCGCCAGGTCAGGGCACCCTCGGGATGTGCCGCGTAGTCGCTGAAGAGCCGGATGCGGACATGCGTCACCGTGCCGATGTCACCGGAGGCGATCAGGGCGCGGGCCGCCTCGACGGCGGGCGCGTTGCGGTAGTTGAAGCCGACCGCGCTGTGGACCCCCGCCTTCCCGGCCGCGTCCGCCACCGCGCGGGCGTCCTCGGCGCTCAACCCCACCGGCTTCTCGATCCAGAGATGCTTGCCGGCCTCGGCCATCGCGACCCCGATCTCCCGGTGCAGGAAGTTCGGCGCGGTGATGCTGACGGCCCGCACCCGCGGATCGGCGGCCACGTCCCGCCAGTTCCGGGTCGTCGAGGCGAACCCGAACTGCGCGGCGGCCTCCTCGGCCCGCCCCGGCACCTCCTCGGCGACCGTCACGAGCTCCGGACGCAGGCCCAGCCGCGGGTAGTGGTGCAGGACGCGGGAGTACGCCTGGGTGTGCACCCGGCCCATCCAGCCGAACCCGACGACGGCGACCCCGAGCGAATCCACCATGACAGCCCCTCTTTGGACCGGTCCACAATCTGTCCAGGCCACCCTCGGTCGCATTCCCCAAGGTGTCAACCCTTTGACAGGACAATGGCCCTCATGGAACGGTCCATACCATGAGACCTCCGACCATCCGCGACGTCGCCGACCGGGCCGGCGTCTCCAAATCCCTGGTCTCCCTCGTGCTGCGTGGCTCCGAGCAGGTGCGCCCCGAGAAGCGCGAGGCGGTGACGCGCGCCATGGAGGAGCTCGGCTACCGGCCCAACGCCGCCGCCCGCAGCCTCAGCGAGCAGCGCACCCTCCCCCACTCTCGGCTTCGCTCGAGCGGGGGGACCCCCATGGTCGGCGTGCTCCTCAACGATCTGCGCAACCCCTGGTTCGTCGACCTGCTCGACGGCCTCAACTCACTGCTGCACGACAACGGCCTGCACATGCTGATGGCCGACACCCGCCTCAACCGCCGCATCGGCCAGGACATGACCGGCCCCTTCCTCGAGCTGCGCGCCGACGGCCTGGTCGTCATCGGCACCCTCCCCGACCCGGCCGCGCTCGGGGCGATCGCCGAGCGCATCCCGGTCGTCGTCGCGGGTGCCCGGGAGCCGGTCCTGCCGGGCGTGGACATGGTCGCCAACGACGACGAACAGGGCGCCCGCCTGGTCACCGAGCACCTCATCGGCCTCGGCCACCGGCGGATCGCGCACATCGCGGGCTACGGCGCCGTCGGCGAGCTGCGCCGGCGCAGCTTCGAGGCGACGATGCGGGCGCACGGCCTGGCAGGGGTGGTGGAGGCCAGCGACATGACGGAGGAGGGCGGCTACCGCACCACCGTCCGCCTGCTGAGCCGCCCCGACCGGCCCACCGCCGTCTTCGCCGTCAACGACATCGCCTCGGTCGGCGCACTCTCGGCGGCCGAGGAACTGGGCCTGCGCGTCCCGCGCGACCTGTCCGTCGTCGGTTACGACAACACCCGCATCGCGAGCCTGCGCCACGTCTGGCTCACCACCGTCGACAGCGCCAACCACGAGGTCGGCCGCCGCGCGGCCCGCTGTCTGCTGGACCGCTTCGAGGGCGGCGGGGGAGCGGGCCGGGTGCATCTGGCGGCGCCCACGCTGGAGATCCGGGGCACGACGGCGGCGCCACCGCCTACAGGTTGATCGAGTACGCCTTCCGCAGCGTCTCGTGCACCGTCCACGTCGTACGGTCGCCCTCCCGCAGCACGGCCATGTCGCCCGGGCCGACCTTCAGCGTCGGTCCGCCCTCGACCTCGACGGTCGCCGACCCGCTGATCACCACGAACAGCTCGTCCGCCTCGGTGTCGGTGACGACGCCCGGCGTGATCTGCCAGATCCCACGGATCCGCTTGCCGTCCGGTGACTCCCAGACCACCTTCCCGGTCACCTCGGGCGTGCCGGAGACGATCTGCTCCGGGCCGAGGGGCTCGGCCTCGAGCTCGGCGTCGGGGATGTGGACAACGAAACTGTGGGTCATGGGAGGACCCTAGCCCCGGCGAACCGATCGCGTCCGTGGACAGGATGTGGGGTATCGGCCCAGGTGGGAGGAGACTCCGTCGGGGCCTGACTGGCGGGGTGCCCGCGCCCGGGTGATCGTGGAGGGCATGGCGGACACCCGGGCTGCTGCCGCGTCCGAGCGGCACGCGCACAACACACGCGAGAGTCTCCTGTTCGGCGGTGTCTACGGCGCGGTCCTGGCCTGCTCGATGGTCGCCGCGCTCACCCAGTACGGCCACACCGACCGGGCGACCCGTCGTTACGACGCCGTCTGGCTCCTGGTCACGGCGCTGGCCTCCGCCCTCGCCCACGGCTACGCCCACTACATCGCGGAACGCACCCCGCACCGCCGCGGTGAAGTCCTGCGCGCCCTCGTCAACGAGTGGCCCCTGGTCACGGCGGTCCTGCCCACGGTCTTCATCCTGGCGGGCGCGGGCTGGGGCTGGTGGCCCGCGAAGGGCGTGGAGTACCGGGCGTTCACCCTGAACATCACCCTGCTGTTCACCCTGGGCGTCGTGGCGGCCCGCTGGTCGCACCGCTCCTGGCCCTATGCCCTGCTGATCGGCCTCGTGGACGCACTGCTCGGCGTGGGGGTCGTGGTGGCCAACGCGGTCATCAAGTGAGGCAGCGCACGGGTTCGGCCAGCTGGCGCGCGGGGGAAGGAGCCCACATGAGCGATGTCACCGACGAGGCGATCCGCAGCCTCGGCACCACCGCCGATCCGCGGCTGCGGGAACTGCTGACCGCCCTGATCCGCCACCTGCACGCCTTCGCGAGCGAGACCGGACTGACCCAGGAAGAGTGGCAGGGCGCGATCCGATTCCTGACGGCGACCGGACAGACGTGCACGGACACCCGGCAGGAGTTCATCCTCCTGTCGGACGTGCTCGGCCTGTCGATGCTGATGGAGACGATCAACGGCGGCCACGCCCCCGGCGCCACCGAGTCGACGGTCCTCGGCCCCTTCCACATGACCGAGTCACCGGCCCGCGGACTCGGTGCGAACATCGACCTGGTGGGCGGCGGCGAGCCGTGCGTGGTGAGCGGTCGGGTGCTCTCGACGGACGGAACTCCCCTGCCCGGCGCCCTGGTCGACGTCTGGCAGGCGAACGACCAGGGCTACTACGACGTCCAGCAGCCCGGGATCCAGCCGCCGGGCAACGGCCGCGGCCTGTTCACCACGGACGCCGACGGCGGCTTCCGCTTCCGCACCTGTGTGCCCAGCTCGTACCCCATCCCCACGGACGGCCCGGTCGGCGACCTCCTGCGCGCCACCGGCCGTCACCCCTACCGCCCCGCGCACATCCACTTCATCGCCTCGGCCGACGGACACGACCCCGTCACCACGCACATCTTCGTGGCCGGCGACCCCTGTCTGGCCTCCGACGCGGTGTTCGCCGTCAAACAGAGCCTCGTCCGCGACTTCACCCCGACCGACGACGCCGCCCTGGCCGAGGGGTTCGGCGTCCCGAACCCCTTCCGGCACGCGCGCGTGGACCTCGTACTGGAGCGCTCATGACGGACTTCGTCCATGAGTCCCCGCCCATGAGGGTCGTCCTGCGCCCCGGCGCCGCCACGACGGCTACCCCTGACGAGGCCCGGCGCCTCGGTCTGCGGCGGCTGTTGGTCGTCTCCGGCGCACGCGGTGCTGACACGGCCCGGGCGGTCGCCGACTCCCTCGGCCAGGCCTGTGCGGGCCTGCACGCCGGGGCCCGGATGCATGTCCCCGTGGAGGTCGCCGACCGGGCCGTCGAGGTGGCGCGGACCGCGGACGCCGACGGATGTGTCGCGGTCGGCGGCGGCTCGTCCATCGGCCTCGGCAAGGCGATCGCCCTGCGCACCGGCCTGCCGCTGATCGCCGTACCCACCACCTACTCCGGTTCCGAGGCGACCCCGGTCTGGGGCCTGACCGAACACGGCGCCAAACGCACCGGCCGCGACCCCTCCGTCCTGCCGCGCAGCATCGTCTACGACCCCGAACTGACCTTCTCCCTCCCCGTACCGCTCTCCGTGACCAGTGGCGTCAACGCCCTCGCGCACGGCGTCGAGGCGCTGTACGCCCCGGACGCCTCGCCCCTGATCGCGCTGATGGCCGAGGAGGGCGTACGGGCGATGGCCCGAGCCCTTCCCGACGTGGCCGGCGACCCGGCCTCCCTGGACGCCCGCGGCCGTGCCCTGTACGGCGCCTGGCTCTGCGGCTCCTGCCTCGGCGCCACCACGATGGGCCTGCACCACAAGCTGTGCCACGTCCTCGGCGGCACCTTCGGCCTGCCGCATTCGGAGACCCACACGGTGGTCCTCCCGTACGCCCTCGCGTACAACGCGCCCGCGGTCCCCGACGCGGTGGCCGCCGTGGCGAGAGCCCTGGACGCGGACGAGGCCCCGACGGCCCTGTGGCAGCTGGCCGGGAACCTCGGCGCTCCGCGGTCCCTCGCCGAACTCGGTCTGAAGGAGGCCGACTTGGCGGTGGCGGCCGAGCAGGCGGCGGGCCAGTCGTACGCCAACCCCAGAGAGGTCACGGTGGACGGGGCGCTGGCGGTGCTGCGGGCGGCGTACGAGGGCGGACCGCCCTGACCGTCGTGGAAGAACACGGGTCCGCCCCGGGAGTACGGAACTCCGGGGGCGGACCGTTGCTGTCGAGGTGCCTCAGGCCTTGGCGCCCGTGACCTCCGCCGCCTCGCTCGGGCTGTCCTGCGGCGTCTTTGCCGGGACAGCGGCCCGCTTCGCCGGGATGAAGGTGGCGATCAGGAAGGCGAGGAGGGCCGCTCCGGCGCCGAGGGCCATGACGACCTTGAAGCCGTTCTCCGAGGGCAGTGCGTAGCCGCCGAAGTCGGTGGTCATCTGGGCGAGGATGACACCGGCGATGGCGCTGGCGAAGCTGGTGCCCAGGGAGCGCATCAGGGTGTTGAGGCTGTTGGCGGCACCGGTCTGGGTGGGGTCGACCGCGCCCATGATCAGGGCGGGCAGGGCGCCGTAGGTGAAGCCGATGCCGCCGCCGATGACGCAGGAGACCAGGACGAGGTGCCAGACCTCCGACATGAGCACGATGTTGAGGCCGTAGCCGGCGGCCACGATCAGGGCGCCGATCATCAGGGTGAGCCTGGGGCCCTTGGCCTTGGTGATGGCGGCGGAGACGCCGGACATGACCATCATGACGATGCCCTGGGGGGCGAGGACCAGGCCGACGGTGAGCATGGACTTGCCGAGGCCGTAGCCGGTGGCTTCGGGGAGCTGGAGCAGCTGCGGCAGGACCAGGGACATCGCGAACATCGAGAAGCCGAGCGCGACCGAGGCGAGGTTGGTGAAGAGCACCTGGGGCTTGGCGGTGGTGCGCAGGTCGACCAGGGGTTGGCTGCTCCGCAGCTCGTAGAGGCCCCAGGCGAGCAGGATCACTACCGAGGCGATGCCGAGGCCCAGGGTGCCGGCGGACGTCCAGCCCCAGTCGCCGCCCTTGGAGACGGCCAGCAGCAGGGTCACCAGTCCGGCGGACAGGCCCAGCGAGCCGACCAGGTCGAAGCGGCCGGTGGCCCGCACGTCGGACTCGGGCACGATCAGCAGCACGAGCAGGAAGGAGACGGCGCCCAGGACGGCGGAGGCCCAGAAGAGGATGTGCCAGTCGAAGTTGTCGGCGATGAAGGCGGCGGAGGGCAGGCCGAGGGCGCCGCCGACACCGAGCGAGGCGCTCATCATGGCGGTGGACCCGGCGAGCCGTTCGGCGGGCAGTACGTCGCGCATGATGCTGATGCCGAGCGGGATGACACCGGCGGCCAGGCCCTGCAGGGCGCGTCCGGCGATCATCGGGATCACGGAGTCGGCCAGTGCGCAGACGACCGAGCCGGAGACCAGCAGGACGATGCTGACCAGGAGCATGCGGCGCTTGCCGTACATGTCGCCGAGGCGGCCGACCACGGGAGTGGCGACGGCGGCGGCGAGCAGGGTGGCGGTGACCGCCCAGGCGGTGTTCGACGCCGAGGCGTCAAGAAGCTTCGGCAGTTCGGGGACGATCGGGATGACGAGCGTCTGCATCAGCGCGACGACGATCCCGGCGAAGGCCAGCACCGCCACGACGGCGTTCGACCGCGACGGGGCGTCCCCCGCTGCGGTGGGTCGGGCAAGGGCGTCGGACATGGCAGGGCCTCCGTGAACAAGAAGGATTGCTTGAGTTACTCAACCATAAGCGTATTGCTTGACTTAAGCAAGCGGGTGCCGCGAGTCGACGGGGGGCTGGAGAGGGTCGTTCATGGTGTGGGGTTCCGGTCCGGGTCCGGGGTTCCCGCGGCCGGCGGAAACCCCATGAGCCGATGGCCGTCCACGCGGTTCGGACGGCCTGGTCCGGCGTTACCGACGGAGCGCTCACGCCTCGCCGTCGAACGTGACGACCACCTTCTCCGCGGCCCCCGGCGTCAGCGCCAGCTCGAAGGCCCGCTCGACCTCGCCGAACGGCACCCGGTGACTGATCAGCCGGGCGAACCGCTCGTGGTGCTCCACGAGTTCGGGCGTGACCTCGAAGATCTCGGTCGGATACCCCTGCGAGGCGATCAGTGTCAGCTCGCTGCGCAGCATGCCGCCGAGGTCGATGGCGTCGGACTTCTTCTGTACGGCGACCATGACCAGCTTGGCGTGCCACTTGGCGTTGTCGACGACGGCCTGGAAGACGGCGGGGGCGCCGGCGGCGTCGACGTAGATGTCGGTGCCGGGGCGGGGCTGGCCGAGGGCGTTGGCGGCCCGGCCGTGCACTTCCGTCAGCCGTTCGGTGACGTTCTCCGTGGCCGAGTTGATGACGGCGTCGGCGCCGACCGCCAGTGCCGTCTCGAGGCGCTCGGGAATGATGTCGACGACCACGACGTGCTCCACGCCCCGCAGCTTCAGCCAGACGGCGGCGCCCAGTCCGATGGGGCCGGCGCCGAAGACGACGACCTTGTCGGCGGGCTTCGCCTCGGAACGGTTGACGGCGTGCCGGGCGACCGCCATCGGCTCGTTCAGCGCGGCGACCTCGAAGGGCACCGTGTCCGGGAAGACCGTGACGTTCTTACCGGTCTCGACGCCCTCGATCAGCAGGTACTCGCTCATGGCGCCGTGCGCGCCGCCGCAGCCGATGATCCCGGAGGGCACGCCTTGGGGGTTCACCACCACCCGGTCGCCGACCTTGACGTCGGTGACCTCGGCGCCGGCCTCGACGATCTCGCCGGCGGGCTCGTGGCCCAGCGGGATCGCCCGCATCGAGCCGTCGGTACCGGCCGGCATGCCGCCGAGATGGAGGAAGAAGGTGTCGGTGCCGCAGATCCCACAGGCGCGGATCCTGACGAGCGCGTCCGTGGGGCCGGGGGTGGGACGCTCGACGTCCCGCACGTCGACCTTGTCCTTGGCGGTGAGGACGGACTTCATCGTGTCCATGGAGAGTCTCGCTTTCTGGAGGTTTGGCGAAGAGGTGTTACCGGGCTCGGTCACGTCCTGACCGGTCGGGCGCAAGGGCGACCCGACCGGCGTCGTGAATGGCACCGGGGCCGGCGGCGGGCAGGGGGAGTGGCCCGTCCGCCGGGCCCGGTGACCGCGCCGTACCCCGTCCCCACGGGTCGGGCGCAAGGGGCCGCATCCGCTCAATGCGGCCCCGGTCCGGGTGTGCGTGGTCGGGAGTGGTCGAACACCCCGTCCCACGCGGACCGGTTTACTTGAGTTAGGCAAGCACGGCCGCGTTACTTAAGTCAAGCAACCAATCGCACATTGCTTAAGTTAGGCAAGTACATCTAGGCTGGTGTCATGACCGCAGAAGCGCCGACCCCGGCGACCCTGGCCGAGATGGAGCGAGTGCTCAGCCGGGTCGCCTATCTGGCCGGGCGGAGTCGACGGCACGAGCGCCTCATGGCGATGGCGGGGGTACCGCTCGACCGCGCGGCCGTGGCGATTCTGCGGCACATCGCGGAGAGCGAGCCGCTGCGTCCCGGCGTGCTGGCGGTCCGGCTCTCCGTAGAGGCCTCCCATGTCACCCGCCAGCTGCGGCAGTTGGAGCGGGGCGGCTATGTGATCCGGGTCGCGGACCCGGAGGACCGCCGGGCCCAGCGCGTCCAGCTCACCGACAAAGGCCTGGCCGCGGTCGGCCGGGTCCGCGAGGTCGGCCGCCGCTACCTCGAACAGGCCCTGGGCGACTGGTCCGAGGGCGATCTGCGACAGCTGGCCCGCCTCTTCCGCCGGCTCGTCGACGACTTCGCCGACCATGCCGAGGACCCCGTCGGCCCGCCGCTCTCCGCCTGACTGTACCGCCGTCGTACTCCCCCCACGATTGGTCGTGCCATGTACGCGCATCTCCTGGAGAAACCGTCACCACCCCGAGGCGACGGACAGCACGTCCTGGTCGTCGTGGGCGATCCCGGCGACGCCGAACTGCTCAGCACCACACTGGAGTTGGCCGGATATCAGGTCGGCACCGCGGTCACCGGCGCCGAGGGCATGGCACAACTCACCCGGCAGCGGTTCGACCTGGTGGTCCTGGATGCCGCCCTGCCCGACCTGCCGGACCTCGCCCGGGGCCGACGGACGGCCCCCGCGGACCGGCCCCCACTGCTCTTCCTGGCCTCCTGCGACTCCCTGCACCGGCTCCTGCCCGAACTCGGCCTGGGCGAGGAGGACTACGTCATCAAACCCGTACGCGTCCCCGAGGTACTGGCCCGGGCGCAGGTACTGCTGCGCCGCCGATGTCCCGGGCCGCGTCCCGGGATGCCCGGATACGGCGATCTGGTCCTGGACGACACCACGTGCCGCGCCCACCGCGGACCCCGGCCGCTCGACCTCACGCCCGCCGAGTACCGGCTGCTGCGCCATCTGCTCGCCAACGCGGGGCGCGTGCTGTCGAAGGAGCAGATCAGCCGGCATGTGTGGGGCGAGTTCCGGGGACACCAGGCGATCGAGAAGCTCGTCTCCCGGCTGCGGCACAAGGTGGACGAGGAGGGGCCCGCGCTGATCCATACGCGCCGGGGATTCGGTTACTGGCTGGGTGGCTGAGCGCTCCGCTGGGAGGGCAGGGGGTGAACCTGTGGGCCGACGGGGCTGGTCGGGCCGGCGCGTGGGAGCGGCATTTCGGACACAGCCCCGCGCGTTTGGTGGGGGCGCGGTACCGCACCGGATGCCGCCGGGACCGCTCAGGATGTGTCTTCCGGAGGCCGGTGCGGGTGCGCGGCTGCGTCGAGCGGGCGGGGGCGGCTACGGCGGGGTCGTGGGTGATCGGCGGTGCGGATCGCGGCACTGGCGGCGGGGCGACGGGCCGTTCTCCGGGAGATGCCGATGCTCAGCGCGTTCGCCACGACGACGGCTGCGATGCCCGCCCACTCCGGTCGGCCCAGCCGCTGTCCGAGGACGATCCACCCGACCATGGCCGCCAGGACCGGGTTGACGCTCATGAACAGGGCGAACGCCGGGGCCGGTACCCGGCGCAGCGTGAACAGGTCGGCCAGGTAGGGCACCGCCGAGGACAGCACACCGGCGGCCACTGCACAGCCGACCGCCCACGCTGTCGGCGGATGCCGCACGGCGACGACGATCCCGACCGGCAGGAACATCAGGGCGGACAGCGCCGCCGCGGCAGCCGAGCCCTGCGCTCCGGGGAGGCGGCGGCCGACGCTGCGGTTGAGGAGGATGTACGCCGCCCAGCACCCGGCGGCCAGCAGGCCGAGGCCCATGCCGACATGGTCGGCGGAGGGCCGCGGGCGCATCAGCGTGACGACACCCGCCACCGCGAGCAGCGCACAGCACACGTCCACGCGCCGCCGGGTGGCCGTCAGGGCGATGGCCAGCGGGCCGAGGAACTCCAGGGTCACCGCGAGCCCCAGGCCGACGCGGTCGACGGCGGTGTAGAGGGAGAGGTTCATCGTCCCGAACACCACGGCCAGCAGCAGCACCGGCCACCACTGACTCCAGGTGAACGACCGGAACCGGGGTCGGCCGACGGCGAGGAGGACGGCCGCCGCGACGTACTGGCGGACCGCGACGACCCCGACGGGGCCGATGACGGGGAAGGCGAGCGAACCGATCGCGGCACCGACCTGGTTGGACAGGCCGCTGCCCACCATGGTGGCCACCCCGGCCGGGCTCGTCCGGGACGGCCCGGCGGCGGGCGGGGGAGTGGCCGCGGGGCGTGCGGGTGCCTCTTGCATGGGCCGATGGTGCGCGCCCTCGGCACTTGCACAAAATGCATGGCCCGGCCGATCTATACGCTGAAGTCATGGATGTGGACCTCCGGCAGCTGCGCTGTCTCGTCGCGATCGTCGACGAGGGCACCTTCACCGACGCCGCCCTGGCCCTCGGGGTCTCCCAGGCGGCCGTCTCCCGCACCTTGGCCTCCTTCGAACGGGCCCTGGGGGTAAGGCTGTTGAGGCGCACCTCGCGCGAGGTGACCCCGACCCCGACCGGACTGCGGGTGCTCGCGCACGCCCGGCGGGTGCTCGCCGAGGTCGACGACCTGGTCCGGGACGCCACGTCGGGCCACGCCCATCTGCGCATGGGCTACGCCTGGTCGGCGCTCGGCCGGCACACCCTCGCCTTCCAGCGCCGCTGGAGCCGGGAGCATCCGGCGACCGACCTGCACCTGGTGCGGGTCAACTCGGCCACGGCCGGTCTCGCGGAGGGCGCCTGTGACCTGGCCGTCGTGCGCCGGTCCGTGGACGAGCGGCGGTTCGAGTCGGTCATCGTCGGCCTGGAGCGGCGGCTGTGCGCGATGGCCGCCGACGATTCGCTGGCCCGGCGCCGGTCCGTGCGGCTGGCCGACCTGGCGGGGCGCGTCCTCCTCGTCGACCGGCGTACCGGTACCGCGACCGCTGACCTGTGGCCGCCGGAGGTCCGTCCGGCCACCGAGGAGACGCATGATGTCGACGACTGGTTGAACATCATCGCCACCGGTCGCTGTGTCGGCATGACGCCGGAATCGACGGCCAACCAGTACCCGCGCCCCGGTGTCGTGTACCGGCCGGTGCGCGACGGCGAGCCGATCGCCGTGCGGCTCGCGTGGTGGCGGGACGACCCGCATCCGGCCCTGCCGTCGGTGAGGGAACTGCTCACGTCGCTGTATCGCGAGGGCTGAGCTGCGACCATGGACGACAAGCATGCCTGCAATACAGCGGACAAAATTGTTGACAATCTCGTCTGGCTGGATTTAGGTTCGACAGGCACTCACTCAGGGAGGGCACGATGCCGAAAGAAGCCCGTCCGAGCACCGGGGAGCAGGCCAAGCAGCATGCGCTCGCGCAGCTGCGGCAGGCGATCCTGCACGGCGAGATGGCACCGGCGCAGCGGCTGGTGGAGAACGAGCTCGCCGAGCAGTTCGGTGTGACGCGGGCCAGCATCCGCGCGGCACTCATCGATCTGGAGTCCCAGGGGCTCGTGGAGCGGATCCGCAACCGTGGTTCCCGGGTGCGGGTGGTGACCGTGGACGAAGCGGTCGCCATCACCGAGTGCCGCATGGTCCTCGAAGGGCTGTGCGCGGCGAAGGCGTCGGTCGCGGCGAGCGACGAGCAGCTGGTCGAACTCACCGACCTCGGTACGGCCATGTCCAAGGCCGTCGCCGACGGGGAGCCGGTCACCTACTCCGAGCTCAACCACGAACTGCACGTCCGTATCCGGGAGTTCTCCGGTCAGCAGACCGCGCAGGAACTGCTGGAGCGGCTCAATGCCCAACTGGTCCGTCACCGCTTCCAGTTGGCGCTGCGCCCGGGACGTCCGCAGCAATCCCTGAACGAACATCTGACCATGATCGAGGCGATCAGGGCCAGGGACCCGCAGGCGGCCGAGACGGCCGTCCGCGCCCACCTCACCAGCGTGATCGAGGCGCTGCGCGACTGATCACGGCGGTGCGGGGCGGGCGCCCACTTGTCAGCGAGGAGATTTCAGCATGACCCAGGCCAATGCGCCCGCCGGCCCACGATCGACACTTGTCATCACCGCGCACGCCGGCGACTTCGTGTGGCGTGCGGGTGGCGCCATCGCCCTGGCGGCGTCCCGCGGCGAGAAGGTCACCATCGCCTGTCTGACCTTCGGTGAGCGCGGTGAGTCCGCCAAGGCGTGGCGCGAGGGCAGGAAGCTGGACGAGATCAAGGCGATACGCCGGGACGAGGCGGAGCGGGCCGCGGCCACCCTCGGCGCCGAGGTCCGCTTCTTCGACGCCGGCGACTACCCGTTGCTGGTCACCCCCGAACTGACCGACCGGCTCGTCGAGGTCTACCGCGACACCCAGCCCGACGTCGTGCTCACCCACCCCGTCGAGGACCCGTACAACGGCGACCACCCGGCCGCCAGCCGCATGGCCCTGGAGGCCCGCGTCCTGGCGCAGGCCATCGGCTACCCCGGCCCCGGTGAGATCATCGGCGCCCCGCCGGTCTTCTTCTTCGAGCCGCACCAGCCCGAGATGAGCGGCTTCAAGCCCGAGGTCCTCCTCGACATCACCGAGGTCTGGGACACCAAGCGCAAGGCCATGGAGTGCCTCGCTGCCCAGCAGCACCTGTGGGACTACTACACCGACCTCGCCGTCCGCCGGGGCGTCCAGCTCAAGCGCAACGCCGGTCCGAACCTGGGCCTGGCCCACAGGACCATGGCCGAGGCGTACATGCGCCCCTACCCGCAGATCGCGAAGGAGCTGGCGTGATGGGCGTGATCGTCACCAACCCGCCGAAGGCGGACCTGAACGACGTCGACGCGCTGGCCGGGTACGGTGTGGCGACGGTGAGCGAGGCGATGGGCCGAACCGGCTTGCTGGGCCCGGAGATTCGCCCCGTCCAACAGGGCGTACGGGTCGCGGGCACGGCCGTCACCGTCCTCAGCTGGCCCGGCGACAACCTCATGATCCACGCCGCCGTCGAGCAGTGCGGCGAGGGCGACATCCTGGTCGTCACCACCACCTCGCCGTGCACGGACGGCCTGTTCGGCGAGCTGTTCGCGACCGCCCTGAAGCAGCGCGGGGTGCGCGGCGTCGTCACCAGCACCGGCATCCGCGACACCCAGGAACTGCGCGACATGGGCTTCGCCGCCTGGTCCCGGGCGGTCTCCTCGCAGGGCACGGTCAAGGCCACCGGCGGCTCGGTCAACGTACCGATCGCCATCGACGGCCAGGTGATCCGCCCCGGCGACGTGATCCTCGCCGACGACGACGGTGTCGTGGTCGTCCCGCGTGAGCGCGCCCGGGAGACGGCACTGAGGTCCGAGGCCCGCGAGGCCAAGGAGGCCGCCACGCGCGCCGCCTTCACCGAGGGCCAACTCGGCCTGGACCGCTACGGGTTGCGGGACACGCTCAAGCGCCTCGGCGTCGAGTACCGGTCGTACGAGGAGTACGCGGGGGAGATGTCATGACCTCCGTGCCCGAGGAGGTGCCCTGTCTGCTGATGCGGGGCGGCACCTCCAAGGGCGCCTACTTCCTCGCCGCCGACCTCCCCGCCGAACCCGCCCTGCGCGACGACCTGTTGCTGCGCATCATGGGCAGTCCGGACGAGCGGCAGATCGACGGTCTGGGCGGCGCGCACCCGCTCACCAGCAAGGTGGCCGTCGTCTCGCCGTCCGCCGATCCGCAGGCCGACGTCGACTATCTCTTCCTCCAAGTCGTCGTCGAGCGACCCGAGGTGAGCGACCGTCAGAACTGCGGGAACCTCCTCGCCGGCGTCGGCCCCTTCGCCGTCGAGCGCGGACTGGTCCCGGCGGGGGAGGAGCGCACCCGCGTCCGGATCCGCATGGTCAACTCCGGCGACCACGCCACGGCGAGCTTCCCCACTCCGGGCGGCCGGGTGGACTACACCGGCGGCGCACGGATCTCCGGCGTGCCGGGGACAGCCGCTCCGGTGGTCATCGAGTTCCCGGCCGGCGCGGGCGAGCTGCTGCCCACGGGAAGCGTCCGCGACGAGATCGACGGCGTCCAGGTGACCTGCGTGGACAACGGAATGCCGACCGTGCTGATCGCCGCCGACTTGCTGAAGGTCACCGGGTACGAGTCGCCCAAGGACCTGGAGGAGGACCTGACGCTCGCCGACCGGCTGCGCCGGATCCGCCTGGAGGCGGGCCGGCTGATGGGCCTCGGCGACGTCTCGGACACCACCGTCCCCAAACTCACCCTCCTCGCGCCGCCCCGCGACGGCGGCGCGGTCACCACCCGCACCTTCATACCGGTGCGCTGTCACACCTCGATCGGTGTGCTCGGCGCGGCCAGCGTGGCCGCCGGGCTGCGGATCGACGGCAGTGTGGGGGCGGATCTCGCGGAGCTTCCGCCCGGCAGCGACCGGATGCGCATAGAACATCCCACCGGATTCCTCGACATCGAGAGCAGCCTCGGGACCACCCCCGAAGGCCTCCCCACCGCCCGCCGCACGGCCGTGGTCCGCACGGCCCGCAAGATCTTCGACGGCACCGTCTTCCCCAGGGCTGCCGCACGACCCCAAGGAGGTCACCGATGACTCCGCCGCTCGGCGACATCGCGCACATCGGCCACGCCCAGCTGTTCACCCCGGACCTGGACGCCAGCGTCGGCTTCTTCACCGACTACCTGGGCCTCACGGTCAACGGACAGGACGGCGACACCGTCCGTCTGCGGACCTTCGACGACTACGAGCACCACAGCCTGGTCCTCACTGCCCGCGAACAGCCCGGCCTCGGCCGGCTCGCCCTGCGCACCTCCAGCGAGGAGGCCCTTCATCGCCGTGTCGAAGCGATCGAGGCGGCGGGAGGCACGGGCAAGTGGGTCGAGGACGAACCGGGTATCGGCCGCCTCTACGTCACGACCGACCCGGACGGCCATGAACACGCCCTGTACTGGGAGAGCGAGCACTACCGGGCCCCCGAGGAGGTCAGGCCCGCGCTGAAGAACCAGCCGCAGGCCAAACCCAACCGGGGCGTGGGCGTACGGCGGTTGGACCACATCAACTTCCTCGCCGCCGACGTGCTCGCCAACGCCGAGTTCCAGCAGAACGTCCTGGGCGCTCGGCCCACCGAGCAGATCCGGCTGGACAGCGGGAGGATCGCGGCGCGCTGGCTGACGTACACGAACAAGTCGTACGACGTCGTCTACACCTCGGACCGGACCGGCAGCACCGGACGGCTGCACCACATCGCCTTCGCGACGGACACCCGCGAGGACATCCTGCGCGCGGCCGATCTCGCCATCGACAGCCGTGTGTTCATCGAGACGGGCCCGCACAAGCACGCCATCCAGCAGACGTTCTTCCTCTACGTCTACGAGCCGGGCGGCAACCGCATCGAGCTGTGCAACCCGCTCACGCGTCTCGTCCTGGCGCCCGACTGGCCGCTGATCACCTGGACCGAACAGGAGCGCAAGAAGGGGCAGGCCTGGGGTCTGCAGACCATTGAGTCGTTCCACACGCACGGGACGCCACCGGTGGTCTGAGCTGGGCAAAGGGCCGCGTCGGTCTGTGCTGGCCGGCCGTGCTCTTCGACGGCCTCGACATGTTCGTCCACGGCTCGGTGCTGCCGCACCTGCTGGAGACGAAGACCTTCGGTCTCACCGCCGACCAGGCCGGTGACCTCGGCTCCTGTGCCACCTTCGGGATGCTGATCGGCGCGCTCACCGCCGGCACCGTCGCCGACCGCATCGGCCGCAAGAAGCTGATGGTCGTCTGCGTGACCCTCTTCTCGCTGGCCTCCGGCGTCTGCGCCATGGCGGGCATCGGCCTCGGCGGCCTGCTGCCCACCGCGATCAGCATGGTCTGCGACTACGCCCCGCGCGGCCGCGGCGCCCTCGTCATCGGCCTGCTGATGACCGCCCACCACGCGGGCGGCATCCTCTCCGCCTACGTCGCCAAGTGGCTCATCGACCCCGTCGGCTGGCGGGCCGCCTTCTGGGTCTGCGTGCTCCCGCTGCTCTTCGCGCCGGTGCTCGCCAGGTTCCTGCCCGAGTCGCTGAGCTTCCTCGTCGCCAAGGGCCGCACCGAGGAGGCCCGCGCGCTGGCCGAGCGGTACGACGTCGAACTGCCCGCCGCCAAGGGCGGCAGGCAGGCCGCGGCCGAGCGCTGGAACTCGCTGCTCAACCTGTTCCGCGGCGGCGAGTGGATCCAGACCCTGCTGTACTGGCTCGCTTCCTTCGGCGGACTGCTCCTGGTCTACGGAGTCGCCACCTGGCTGCCCACCCTGATGCGCGCCGAGGGCTACGAGCTCGCCAACGCGCTGACCTTCGTCGTCGTCTTCAACCTCGGCGGCATCGCGGGCATGCTCGTCGCGGGCCGGGCGGCCGACCGCTTCGGTGCCCCGCGCATCTCGGCACTCTGGTTCGCGCTGACCGCCGCGGGCGTCTTCCTGCTCGGCGTCCACATGCCGATGGGCGTGACCATGGCGGTCGTCTTTCTCACCGGAGTCTTCCTCAACAGTGCCCAGACGATGATCTACGCGACGGTCTCGATCGCCTCCACCCCGGACAGCCGTGCCACCGCCGTCGGCTGGACCTCCGGCATGGGCCGCTTCGGCGCCGTCTTCGGCCCGTGGCCCGGCGGTCAGCTGCTCGCCGCGGGCAACGGGGAGTTCGGCTTCACCGCCTTCGCGATCGCCGGACCGTCGTCCATGGTCTTCATCGGCATCGCCGCACTGCGCAGCTCCAAGCCGGCCGCGCGGAGCGGTGCGGACCAGGAGCTGGTCGGCGCCCACTGACCGGGTCGGGGGCAAGGACGGAAGCCGGTCACCGCATGCGCTGCGGAGACCGGCTTCCGGCATGTCAGAGGTCCACGACGAGGTCCGGGGCGGCGATGTCGAGGGGGCCGGCGAAGGCTTCACCGGCCGCTTCCAGAGCCGCCCCCGGGTCGGTGCCCGGCCACAGGTGGGTGAGCAACAGCCGTGCGGCACCCGCCTGTCGGGCGTACCGGCCCGCCAGTCGCGCGGTCAGCAGATACGGGGCGTCACCGGGCGACGGGACCCGGTGGACGTACGTCGCCTCGGACAGGAAGAGATCCGCACCCTCGGCGAGGCGCGGGATGTCCTCGCTCGGACCGGTGTCCCCGGTGTAGACGAGCACGGCCTCCGGAGTGCTGATCCGGAGACCGGCGTTGGGCACGAAGTGCGGCAGGAGCCGGGTGCCGACGGTGAACGGGCCGATCCTCAGCCGGTCGCCGGGGCGGAACTCGTGCAGGCGGTACGCGGCGGCGAGCATGCTCGGCTTGTCGAGGGCGAGCACGGCGTCGAGTGCCCCGTGCGGGGCGTACACCGGCAAGGCGGGCGGCGGCTCGTCGCTCAACGCCCGTGCGCGGAGCAGCGGGTTGAGGTCGGCGCAGTGGTCGGGGTGGCCGTGGCTGACCAGGACGGCGTCCACGGCGTCGACGGTGAGGCGCGCCAACAGACGCGGCAGCGTCGCGTATCCGGGGTCGACGAGGAGACGGAAGCCGTCGTACTCGACCACGTAACCGCTGCATGCCTGAGTGGCGGTGGGCCAGGCGCCGCAGCCGCCGAGAACTGTCAATCGCATGGCCCAGCAGCTTAGTTCGGCTCGGTCGTCAGCCGACGGCTTCCCGCAGGTGCCGGGCGATGAGCGCGTACGACTCCCGTGCCTTCACCTCGTCCTTGCCGTCGTAGCCGTGGTCGGCGCCGGTCACGTCATGGTGCCCGGCCAGCGCGCCCACGGCCCGCAGCCGGGCGGCGTAACTCTGCGCCTCCGCCTTGAGGATGTCGTACTCGGCCGTGACGATCAGCGCCGGGGCGATGCCCTTCAGGTCGGCGGTGTCCGACGGGTGCGCGGGGGAGGCGAGCCGGTCGCGGCGCACCCGTACGTCCGGGATGTACGAGGTGTCGAAGACGTCGCCCATCCAGGGCCGCAGCATCGGTTTGGCGATGGCCGCCCGCTTGCGCCGGATGCCGGTCGCCAGGTCGAGCGGCGGGTAGTGCAGGACCTGGAGGGCGATCTCGGGCCCGGCCTCCTCCAGCGCCTGCCGGGCCACGGCCGCCGCGAGCCCGCCGCCGGCGCTCTGCCCGCCCACGGTGAGCCGGCCGCCGTCCCAGCCCTGCTCGGTGCCGTGCTCGGCGACCCAGCGGACGACCTCGTAGGCCTGCCGGGCCGGCGCCGGGAACGGGTGCTGCGGGGCGACCACGTAGTCCACGTTGATCACGACCACGCCCGCCTCCGCGGCCAGGAACCGGCACAGCGGGTCGTCCAGCTCGGTCAGCGTCATGACGTATCCGCCGCCGTGGAAGTTGACGTGCACCGCAGGCGCCGCGTCCTCGCTCACGGCGGGCAGATAGACCGTCGCCCGAGCTGGGGCGACCGACGTCGGGATCGTCAACTCCCTGACCTTGCGCGGGTATTCAGGGAAGCGTGCGTACGACGAGATGGCCAGGCGTCGGCCGGCCAGCCGGGTCGCTCGCTGCATCGCCTTGGCCACGAGGCCGGCGATCGAGGGTCGAGCCAAGAGGGGCATGCGGCCGAACTTAGTTGAGTCAGGCAAGGAGAAGCTAGACCTTCGTGCGAACGCCGTCCAGGGCGATCGACATGACCCGGTTGCGCTGGGCGTCGTCGTCGAAGGCTGTCGCGGTGATGCCCGCGACCATGCGCAGCAGCTCGACGAAGTCCATGTCCGTGCGTGCCTCGCCGGCCTGCTGGGCACGTGCGAACAGGGGGCGGCCGGCCGCGTACATCGACTCGCGGCAGGCCGTGAAGATCTCCGACTCGTCGTTGAGGGCCTCGCGGACGGCCCGCTTCGTGACCATGTAGCCCGCGAACCGGTCGAGCCATGCGGTCAGGGCGTCCCAGGGCTCCCGGTCGGCCACCTCCTCGGCGACCCGCACCAGGGTGTTCACCTCGTCCGCGTACACGGTCTCGAAGAGATGACGCCTGGTGGGGAAGTTCCGGTACAGGGTGCCGATGCCGACGCCCGCCCGTCGGGCGATGTCCTCCAGGGAGGCCTCCGCCCCGTGCTCCGCGAAGGCCTCGCGGGCGGCGGCCAGCAGAGCGTCGTAGTTGCGGGCGGCGTCCTTCCGGGTGGGCCGGCGGGTCGCGACGATCTCGCTGACGGGGGACGGCTGGGCGGTCACGGAAGCCTCCCGGGGCTGAAACGGAGGTCCACCTCCGTTCCGGGTTGAAGCGGAGGTGTGCCTCCACTAGAGTGGAGGCGTGCCTCCACTTTATCAGTCGAGGCGCGTCCCTGCCCTTTCCGCGACCGCTTCCCACGAGGCTCCGGCCGCACTCTGTGTTCGGAGAGGCTCTCCATGCCCCGCAAGTCCACCCGCCTCACCTTCGCGGTCCTCGCGACCGGTGCCGGCGTGTTCGCCATGCTGCAGTCGCTGATCGCGCCGGCCCTGCCGACCGTCCAGCACGCGCTGCACACCTCGCAGTCCACCGCGACCTGGGTGATGACGGCGTATCTGCTGTCCGCCTCGGTCTTCACCCCGATCCTCGGCCGCATCGGCGACCTGATCGGCAAGAAGCGCACCCTCGTCGCCGTCCTGCTGGTCGTCCTGGCCGGCTGTCTGCTAGCCGCCCTGGCGCCGAACATCGGCATGCTGATCGTCGCCCGGGTCGTCCAGGGCGTCGGCGGCGCCCTGTTCCCGCTGTCCTTCGGCATCATCCGCGACGAGTTCGCCCCGTCCGAGGTCCCCGGCAGCATCAGCAACCTGTCCGCCGTGATCGCCGCGGGCGGCGGCGTCGGCATCGTCGCGGCCGGACCCATCGTCTCTGCGCTCGACTACCGCTGGCTGTTCTGGATCCCCGTCGCGGTCGTCGCGGCCACCACTCTGATCGCCCTGCGCTATGTCCCCGAGTCACCCAACCGGGCCGAGGGCAAGGTCAGTTGGCTCGGCGCCGTCCTGCTGTCGGCGTGGCTGGTGGCCCTGCTGCTGCCGCTGAGCCAGGCGGGCACATGGGGTTGGGGGTCGGCCCGGGTGCTCGGCCTGTTCGCCGTGGCCGTCGTCCTGTTCGCGCTGTGGCTGCTGGCCGAGGCCCGCTCGCGCTCCCCGCTGATCGACCTGCGGGTCATGCGACTGCCCGCGGTGTGGACGACCAACACCGTCGCGTTCCTCTTCGGCGCGGGCATGTACGCGCTCTGGTCCTTCCTGCCGGCCTTCGTGCAGACGCCGAGCTCGGCCGGGTACGGCTTCGGCGCGAGCGTCACGACCTCCGGACTGCTGATGCTGCCGATGCTGCTGGCGATGTTCTGCTCCGGCATCCTGAGCGGCCGGCTGGCACCCGTGGTCGGCGCGAAGGCGCTGCTCACCACCGGGGCCGCGCTCGGCGCGGTGGCCCTCGGGTTCCTCGCCCTCTGGCACGCCGCGCAGTGGCAGATCGCCGTCGTCGCGGGAGTGTTCGGCCTCGGCATCGGACTGGCCTTCGCCTCGATGGCCAACCTGATCGTCGGCAGCGTGCCGCCCGAGCAGACCGGCGCCGCCACCGGTATGAACGCCAACATCCGCACCATAGGCGGCTCCATCGGCGCCGCGGTCACCAGCGTCCTGGTCACCGGGCGGCTCCAGCCCTCCGGGCTGCCGTACGGCTCCGGCTACACCCACGGCTTCACCCTGCTCGCGGTCCTGTGCCTCGCCGCCGCCCTGGCCGCCCTGCTGGTGCCGGTCCGCCGTACGGGCCGTGCGACCGGGACGGCGCGGGCCACGGGCGAACCGTCGCAGGCCGGCCGGCCGACGGCCGTACGCGGCTGACGTCCGCCGTCGTCACGTCCATGCGGTAGGGTTTACCTGCGTGTTCCCGCGGTTCGCCCGGGGGAGTCGCACCGGGACGTGGCGCAGCTTGGTAGCGCACTTGACTGGGGGTCAAGGGGTCGCAGGTTCAAATCCTGTCGTCCCGACGGTGTGAAGGGCCTTCGCGGGCAGCAGCCCGCGAAGGCCCTTCGTCGTTCCGTCAGCGCATGCCCAGCCGCTGCCGGTACCGCGGCAGAGGTCCGGCGCTCGCCAGTACGGCCGCGCAGCGGGCGTCGGCCGCGCAGGCCTGTCCGGGGTCGCGCGGGGGCAGCAGGGTGTTGCCGGTGAACTCGAGGTCGTGCGGGTCTCCGCACCCCTCGTCGGGGCGTGCCTCGTCGGCCGGTGGCCAGGCCCCGGGGAAGTCCCGCCGCTCCAGCCACGAGGGCACCGCGTCGTCCCAGAAGTTGCCGCGGTAGCGCACGTTGCGGACGGGGCGGTCGCCCCACTCCTCGCTGCATCCGCCGATGGCGGCGACATAGTCGTAGACCGCGTTGCCGTCCACGGTGGTCCAGTTGGTGCTGTCGTCGGTGTAGATCCCGACGTTCCACTCGCCGTACTTGCTGCTGGTCACCGCGTTGCCGCTGATGACGGCGCCGTCGGCGAACGAGGTGCCCTGTTCGCCCCGCAGGTAGATGCCGCCGCCGTCGGCCAGGAGCCGGTTCGTCGCGAAGACGCGGTTGCCGAGGATGCGGTTGCCGCGCATGATGCCGCGCAGATCGTCGGCGGGGCCGGACAGGATGCCGGTGTAGGGGACGTGGTCGACCTGGTTGTGCGCGATGGTGGTGTGCTGGGTCGCGGTGTCCCAGATGGCGGAGGCGGCGTGGTACTCCGCGCCGATGTGGTGGATCCGGTTGTTGGTGATCCGGTTGCCGCGGTTGGTGCCTTTCTGGTCCGGCGGGACCACTCCCACCAGGATGCCGCCGTCGGAGACGTCGTCGATGAGGTTTCCGTCGACGGTGTTGTACGAGCTGTTCCGCGACAACTCCAGTGCCTGGGCGCCGAGACGGGTGAACCGGTTGCCCTCCAGCGTGATCCGCTCGGCGGTGCGGAAGGCGACCGCACCGGGCACCGTCAGCAGCCGCGCGTCGTCGCCCTTTCCGGGCCGCAGATACATGCTCCACGCGGAGGGGAATCCGGCGGGCTCGCTGGGCGCCAGCCAGGTGGCGTCCGCGAACGTCAGGCCCCGGAAGCCGACGTCGTGCAGGGGGTGGCCCGGTCGGCCGGTGCCGGTGACCAGGTTCTCCAGGACCGGGGCGATCACCTCGGCGCGGCGCATGTCCTGACCGGGGCGCGGGAAGCAGAGCAGCTCATGGTGACCGGGGCGGGAGCGGTCGAGGTACCAGCTGCCGGGCTCGGGCCGGAAGCTGGGGGAGTTCTCGACGGCCGTCGGTGACGTGAGCAACTCCGGCCCGCCGTACAGGGCTTGGGCCAGGTCCCAGCAGGGCTGGTCCATCGTGATGGCGGTGCCGGAGACGGCGGCGACTCCGCAGCGGCCCTCGACATAGCCGCCGCGGTAGACGAACTCGATGTCGGCGGGGTTCTTCCAGCTCCGCGGCGCGGTGCTGGTGGTGACGTAGCCGCTCTTCGTCACCTTCAGCGTGCCGTCGAAGCCGGCGCCCTCGCGGGAGAGCCGGGTGGCGCGGCGCCCGTCGACGTAGAGCTGCCGGGTTTCCAGTCCGCCCACGTCCGCGCGCCAGAACCCACGCTGCCCCGGGTCCGGTCGCCAGCCGGAGATCCGTCGGCCGCCGCTGAGGGTGACCCGCTCCTGCCGCGGGGTCCCGTAGCCGTACGCCTGGTAGATCACCCCGGAGTCACCCGCGGCTTCCGACAGCCGCAGCGGCTCCTTGAGGGTGTACGTCCCCCCGCGCAGGTTCACCACCAGGCCGGACGTCCTCTCCGGTGCCCGGGCGCGTGCGGCCTGCTGTGCGCGTGCCGGGGTGGCGAAGGGGCGGTCCAGGGTGCCGGGCCAGGAGTCCTTGCCCCACGGGGCGACGTACAACTGCGGTGGGACTGCGGGCGGTTCGGCCGACGCCGAGGTCGGTAGGACCGTCATCGCCACTGCCATCGCCAGCGCCACCGCGGTCGGCGCGCCCGCTCTCGTCCGACTGTGCAGGATCACCATGCTTCCCCCAGGGTGAGTTGTGTCTTCACCCTGGGGGAAGCGGGAGATGGCGGGCATCGGGCGATCGTCGAGGGAAGAACCATTCCTCGGATGGCACGGGCGGCTACCAAAGTAGGCGGACCGCGGCCCCGCTTGTCATGCGTACGGGTCGAAGGGGATGCCCGACGGCTTCGAGGCGGCGAGGTGGTACGGGAAGTCGCCGTCGTCGATCTTGAGGGTCGCCGAGCCGAAGTCCGCGCCGGTCAGCTTGTCGCGGTAGCCGGCCGGATAGCCGTTCCATCCGACGAGCCGGGGGAAGAACCAGGTGCCGGTGGCGTTCTCCGCCGGTTCGTCGTTGCTGCCGGCGAAGCGGAAGCAGTGGGTCGAGATGCCGTCCTTGTGGTAGACGATCTTCGGGTGGGTGCCGTCGAAGCGAACCGCCGAGCGGGCGGCCACCTGGTAGCCGCTGTGCTGGGACACCGACACGTACTGGACCTGGTCGTTGTTGACCCACACCACTACGTGCTCCCAGTCGTGCCGGTGTCCGATGGCCGCCGGGCCGAGCGTCGCCTGGTCCTTCTCGAAGTAGCCGGCGTACATCACGGCACACCAGCCGTTGTTGCACTTCGCCCGTGAGTAGGTGTTGGCGTTGGCCAGTTGGGCGGGGTCGTGGCACTTGCCGTTGACGTCGCCGCCGAGCTTGAGGCCGGGGTTGAGGGTGCCGTCGGCGCCGATCGCAGCGGTGGCGTAGCAGCCGTCGCGGTCGTAGTCGTACGCGGGGGAGAAGGTCTGCTCCAGGCCATCGGCGTTCTGGGGGAGCAGGGTCAGGACGTCCGCGTGGGCGGTGGCCGGGACGGCCACGACGAACGTCAGCGCGCCGAACGCGCCGAGGAGCGTCTGGGCGAGGGGTCTGAACTGGAACTTCGACTCGGGCATCTTCGCGCCGCCTTGTCAGCAGTAGAGGTTGGCGCCCGGCGCGACGCCGAGGATCGAGGTGAACCGGTTGTAGGCGTCGACGCGGCTCTGCACCTGGGCCGGGTTCTTGCCGTCGCACTCCAGGGAGCCGTTGATGCTGCGGATCGTCTGCCCGAAGCCGGCCTGGTTGACCATGGCGTTGTGCGGGGTCATCGTGCCGGGGCCGGACTGGGTGTTCCAGTACCACAGGCCCGTCTTCCAGGCCACGGCCGAGTCGTTCTGCACCAGCCAGGGGTTGCCCAGGAGGTCGATGCCGAGGGCGTCGCCCGCGGCCTTGTAGTTGAAGTTCCAGCTGAGTTGGATCGGTCCGCGGCCGTAGTAGGCGGCCTGGCCCGCCGGGCAGCCGTACGGGCGGCTCCAGTCGCAGTAGGTCGGGTAGTTGGCGGTGTTCTGCTCGACGATGTGGACCAGTCCGCCGGTCTCGTGGTTGACGTTGGCCAGGAACGCGGCCGCCTCCTGCTTCTTCACCGTGTCACTGCCGGTGCCCGCGAACCCGGGGTAGGCGCTGAGGGCCGCGGTGAGGCCGCCGTAGGTGTAGAAGGAATTCCGGTTCGGGAACATCTGGTTGAACTGGGCCTCGGAGACGACGAACCCGGACGGCGTGGTGCCGCCGCCGCTCGCGGGCGCGTTCCACTTCTGGTTCGCCCCGCCGGAGCAGGTCCAGATCTGCAGCCGCGTGCCGTTGGCGCTGCTGTTCTCCCGGACGTCCAGGCACTTGTTCGCGGCCGGATTGACGATGTCGCGCGCCGCGGTGACCACCCACTGCTGGTTGGCGCCGCCCGAGCAGCCCCACAACTGGACCGCCGCGCCGTCCCCGGTGCCGCGGTCGACGACGTCCAGACACTTGCCGAGCGCCCGCAGGGTGCCGTCACCGGAGTTGGACCAGATCTGGGCACCTGTTCCGTTGCAGTCGTAGAGCTGTACGGCGGTGCCGTCGGCGCTGCTCGCGCTCGCGACGTCCACGCACTTGCCCGCGAGGCCGGTGATCGAGCCGGTGGCCGCCTGGGCGGGTGTCGCGGTGAACAGGGCGGCGAGGATGGCGAAGAGCGCGCCGAGGACCGTGAGCCGGGTGCGGGACCTTATGCGATCGGAGAGGGGCATGGCTGAGGACGCTCCTGGGGTGTGTCGGGGGGTGAGTGCGTCGCAGGTGGCGGTGCTGACCCGTGAAGCTAAAGGTATGGACCAGTCGCGTCAAGGGATGAAGTAAGTATTGAAGTAGGCGAGTTGAGGCTCCGGGTCCGCCGTCGGCGCGGCCTGACCGGGTCAGCCGAGTCTGCGGCAGTAGAGGGCGTCCGGCGTGCGGGAGGAGCCCACCCGGCAGGGCCGGCATTGGTCCGGTCCCGGCGCGCTGCGGATTGCCGTGGCGGGGCGGCCACCGGTGACTTCCGGCCGGTTGGCCTGTGCGTACCCGTCCCGCGACCGCGGCAGGCGAAGGCATGATGGCGTCGACTGTGCGTTCCCCATGAACGGAGGCCCACATGGACATCGGAATCGGCCTGCCCAACACGGTGCCCGGCACCGATCCCCAGTCCCTTCTCGACTGGGCCCGGCGGGCGGAAGAGGCCGGATTCAGCACCCTCGGCACCATCGGACGGCTGGTGTACGGCGGTTACGAGGAACTGATCGCCCTCACCGCCGCGGCCGCGGTGACCAGCCGGATACGGCTCACCACCAGCGTGCTGCTGGCGCCGCTCTACACGAACTCCGCCCTGCTCGCGAAGCAGGCCGCCTCGCTGGAGCGGATATCGGGCGGCCGTTTCGTCCTCGGTGTGGGGCTGGGCGCCCGCGACGACGACTACGCGGCCAGCGGCGTGTCCACGCAAGGCCGGGGTCGGCGCCTGGACGAGCAGCTCGCCGAGATGAAGCGCGTCTGGGCCGGAGAGGAGTACGGGTTCGCCGGAGCGATCGGGCCCCGCCCGGGGCGCGAGGGCGGCCCCGAACTCATCCTGGGCGGTTCCACGGAGGCAAGCTTCAGGCGCGTCGCCGAGTTCGCCGACGGCTGGATCATGGGCGGCGGTTCGCCGGACACGTTCGCCGAGGCCGCGGCCGGTGTCGACGCCGCCTGGCAGAAGGCGGGGCGCGCGGGCACGCCGCGCAAGCTGTCGCTGGCCTACTTCGGGCTGGGCCCCGAAGCCCGCACGCAGGCGGACGCCTACCTGCTGGACTACTACGGCTTCCTCGGCGACTTCGCCCGGCAGATCGCGGACAGTGCCGCGGTGAGCGCGGAGATGGTCACGTCCTACGTCGACGCGTTCGCGGCCGGCGGCTGCGACGAACTCATCTTCGTTCCCACCGGATCGGGGCTCGACCAGATCGACCTGCTCGCCGAGGCGATCATCTGAGTCGGAGCAGGACGGTCAGCCGCACGGAGACGTCGTCCCCGGCCGCGATGCTCTGCGGCTTGCGTACGGCGTTCTTGAGCGGCAGCAGATAGCGGCCGTCCCTGGGAAAGAGCGATGTCGTGAAGGTGGTCGCGCCGATGCGTGCCTCGACCGGGATCACCCCCCAGCCGTAGGAGGCCATCGCGGCCACCTCGCGGATGTCGGCGGACTCCTCGTCCGGAACGGGGAGGAAGTAGTAGGGCGCCGGACCACGCCATTCGATGACACGGCCGGTGAAGGAGAGCTCCATGAGGTCATTGTCCGGCCCGGAGCTCCCGGTGCAGCCGCCGCGTCCAGGGGTGGTCCCCGCCGAGAACGCGCGTGAAGAGGGGCAACAGCTCGACGAGTCGGGTGTCCCCGGCCGACGCGTTCCGGTGGTGCCGGGTCAGTCGGCCCACATGGAAGGCGTTGAGGAGGGTGTGCGGGTGTTCGTGGCCGAGGGCGGCGGTGCGGTCCTCGAGAAGGGTGGTGAACAGGCCCAGCGATTCCCGGGGTTCGCCCTCGGCCTCGGTCCAGCCCGCGATGTTGTGACGTACGGCGAGGGTGTGCGGATGGGCCGGACCGTTGACCCGGTGCTCGTCGTCGAGGAGGGCGCGGCAATCGGCCAGGGCGCGGGCGCGGGCGCGGGCCCTGTGGGCTGCCGCCCAGTAGGCCGTGTTGTGGCGGGTCAGGAGGGTTTCCGGAGCCTCCGGGCCCAGGATCCGGTCGGTGTCGCGGTGGAGTTCGGTGTACCGCCGCGCGGCGTCCTGGGCGCCGCCCGGCTCTCCGGTCCAGCGGGCGAGATCGTCGCGCAGCAGCCGTAGGGCCCGGTGGTCGCGGTCGTCGAGTCGCTCCCGGTACACGTCCAGCAGGTCCTGGCTCTGCTGTCTGGCCTGCCGGGCCCGGCCGCGCACGCCTGTCCAGTACGCGACACCGTGCCGTACGACGAGCGTGAACCAGGCGTCGTCCCCGAGCCGGGAACGGCAGTCCGCCTCCAGCCCGGTGAACAGCCGCAACGCGGCGGCGGCGTGGCCCGTGGCGCCGATCGTGGACGCGTTCAGATGGCGCTCGCGCAGCAATGCCATGGAGCCCGCCCCCGCCTGGATCGTCGGCCGCGCTCCCAGAGTGCCAGCGTCGTCGCACCCCAGAAGACGGACGTCCCCACCCGCCTCGGTGACCGCCTCGTGGACGCCCTCTTGACGTCCTCGCGCGGCCGATCGACACTCCAGATGGGAATCCTAGTGAACAGGTAGGGAAACATGAGGCGCCTTGAGTCGGCAGTCGGCCGAGTGAGCCGTACCTCTCGGCCGTCGCCTCTTCTGACCTCCCGCCGCCACATCGACCTGCAGCGCGTCTGCAGCGCGATCCGCCGGCTCGGCTGAGCCCCGCCCGTCTCCGCACCCCCGCCGCCGCGCACCGGCGCACCCCCCTGTCCTGGCCCGACGTCGCTTCCACCGCGCGTACGTCCGCGCGCCCAAACCCGGGGAGATCCATGTCCGTCACACCGCTCGCCCCCGCCTCGACCGCGCAGTCCACCGCCGCGTTCCGGGGCCGGATCGGCCGGGACGCGCGCAGCGGGCACTACGCCGTGCCGCGCCGCTACCGGTTGCATCTGTCGCCCGCCTGTCCGGACGGACTGCGCATCGCCGTCGTCCACAGCCTGCTCGGCCTCGACGACGCCTGTCCCGTGACGTTCCTCGACGCGATCCCCGACTGTCCCGACGGCGGCCACACGGCGCTGCGCCCCCTCTACGAGGCCAGCGCGCACCGCTACAAGGGCGCCGCCGTCGGCCCCGTGCTCAGCGACGACTGGTCGGGCCGCATCGTCAGCACCCATGCCCCGGACATCACCCGCGACCTCGCCCGCTTCGACGGCGACCGCCCGGCGCTGTACCCGTGCGGCGCGGAGTCGGAGACCGAGGCCGTGGAGCGGCTGTGCGCCCAGGGCATCGAGCGGGCCGCGCAGGAGGCCGGTACGGCGGGCACCGACCCGGACGCGCGTGCCGCGGCGCTCGACACGCTGCTGGAGACCCTGGCCTCGCTGGAGCGCTGGCTCACCGGACGGGAGTACCTGATCCGGGATCAGATCACCGCCGCGGACGTCGAGTTGTGGGTCACGCTGGTCCAGCTCGACACCGTGCACCGCCATCACCTGGACGCCTCCGCCGTGCAGCGGATCGCCGCCCACCCCGCACTGTGGGCGTACGCCCGCCGGCTGGCGGCCCACCCCGCCTTCGGCGCGCACCTCGACCTCGACGGCATCGCCCGTCGCCACCATGCCCACTGCCGCGGCCTGGAGGCCGCGGGATCGGCCGTGCAGATCCTGGACTGGGCGGCGCACACCGCGCGGACCCGCTAGACGTTCCACCTGGTGGACCGGCGTTGACAGACGCTCGGACAACTGGCTTCACTTACGGCACTCTTGACGCAGAAGGGCCTTGGCGGCCCCTGAGAACGATGACGGTGACGGACATGTACGCAGCTCCCAGGACGGCCACGCGCCGTACCTCGAGCTGCGTACCGCCGTACGCGAACCTCCTTGTCGCCGATCGCTCCGTCGACCTCCTGCGCGTGAACAGCGCACTGTGTACCGCACCGGGCCGAGCCCGCTGTCGGGGCTGACGTCCCCCTCCGCAGCCCCCGCGTTCCCGACGAACACCGCCCGCGCGGTGTGCCGTTGTCCGCCCAGCCCCCGGTTCCCGTGCGTCCCCGTGTGCCACGACCCGCCGTAGAACGGCCGTCGTAGCCACGTTCCGTGCGCCCGTGTCCGGGGGATCCGATCCCGCCGGAGCCCCTCATGAGTGAACCCCCAGGCGCCGCCGTCTCCGTCACGGAGCCACCGCCGGTCGCCGACACCCCGTCAAAAGAGCTGACCGCGCAGCGGGTTCTGCCGCTGCGGCACCCCGGACGCTGGATCGCCACCGCCGTCGTCCTAGTCCTCACCGCCCAGTTCGTGCACGGCCTGGTGTCGAACCCCTTCTACCAGTGGGACCGGTTCGGCTACTGGTTCCTGCGGCCGACGATCCTCGACGGACTGCTGATCACCCTCGAAGTCACCGCCTACAGCGCGGTGCTGGGCCTCCTCGGCGGTATCGTCCTCGCGCTGGCCCGGCTCTCGAAGAGCCCCGTCCTGCGGGCGGTCAGCTGGACCTACATCTGGACGTTCCGCTCCATCCCGCTGATCGTCATCCTGCTCTTCCTCTACAACTTCAGCGCCCTGTACCAGACGCTCAGCGTGGGCGTCCCCTTCGGGCCGGCCTTCTTCACCTTCGACGAGTCCCGGCTCGCCACCGACATCGCCGTCGCCGTCGTCGGGCTGAGCCTGAACCAGGCGGCGTACGCGGCCGAGGCGGTCCGCGGCGGCATCCTCTCCGTCGACCAGGGCCAGCACGAGGCGGCCGCCGCGCTCGGGCTGCCGAAGGGCTACCAGTTCCGCAAGGTCGTCTTCCCGCAGGCCCTGCGCTCCATCACGCCGAACTACGTCAACCAGCTCATCGACCTGGTCAAGGCCACCTCGCTGGTGTTCTACGTCTCGCTGCTCGACCTGTTCGGCGCCGCCCAGACCATGGGCGCCACCTACCCCGGCGACATCGTGCCGCTGCTGCTGGTCGTCACCGTCTGGTACCTCATCCTGACCACGGTCGTCTCCGTCATCCAGTTCTACGTCGAGCGGTACTTCGCCCGGGGCGCCACCCGCACCCTGCCGCCGACCCCGTTGCAGAAGCTGCGCACCGCCCTCACCGACCTGCGCGCCCGTATCCGCAGGGAGGCCGCCGTATGACCACCGCGACCGTCAAGGCCGTGCCCGCCGCCGTCGAGGTCCATGACGTGCACAAGTGGTACGGGACCCATCGGGTCCTGGACGGCGTCGACCTGAGCGTGCGGCCCGGCGAGGTCACCGTGATCCTCGGCCCGTCCGGCTCCGGCAAGTCCACCCTGCTCCGGGTCGTCAACCACCTGGAGAAGCCGGAGATCGGCCACGTCAGCATCAACGGCGAGCTGATCGGCGTACGCCGGCACGGCGACCGGCTCAAGGAGCTGAGCGAGCGTGCCATCCTCGCCCAGCGCAGCAGGATCGGGTTCGTCTTCCAGAACTTCAACCTCTTCCCGCACCTGACCGTCCTGGAGAACGTCGCCGCGGCCCCGGCGGCCACCGGACAGCTCGACCGGACCGCGGCCCGGCAACTCGCCCGCGAACTCCTGGACCGGGTCGGCCTCGCCGACAAGGCGGCCGCCTATCCGCGGCAGCTGTCCGGCGGACAGCAGCAGCGTGTGGCTATCGCCCGCGCCCTCGCGCTGCGGCCCGGCGTCATCCTTTTCGACGAGCCCACCTCCGCCCTCGACCCCGAACTCGTCGGCGAGGTCCTCGCCGTCATCAAGGACCTCGCGAAGAGCGGCACCACCCTGGTGATCGTCACCCACGAGATCGGCTTCGCCCGGGAGATCGCCGACCGGGTCGTCTTCATCGACGGCGGCCGGATCGTCGAACAGGGCCCGCCCGCCGAGGTCCTGGACAGGCCGCGGCACGAGCGGACCCGGGACTTCCTCAGCAAGGTGCTCTGACCCGCGAGGTGTTCTGACACGCCGTGTTCTGACACGCGGTGTGCTGAGCACCGCCCACGACTTCCCCCCACGACTTCCCCCACGGCATCACCCTCACCACCCTCTCCCAGCCACAAAGGACAGTCATGCCTACCCAGTTCTCCCGACGCAGCCTGATACGGGGCATCACCGCGGCCACCGCCGCCGTCACCCTCGCCGCCGGGCTCGCCGCCTGCGGGGGCGAGAGTGACGCCGCGACCAAGACCTCCGACACCGCCGGCACGGTGACCGTGGGCCGGCTCTCCAACGGCGCGGCCACCGAGACCGCCCTGAAGGTCGCCGAGGTGAAGTCCATCAGCTCCCTGTTGCCCGACGACATCAAGAAGAGCGGCAAGCTGGTCATCGGGTCCGGCACCCTGCCCTCCGGCAGCCCGCCGCTCGGCTTCATCGGCAGCGACCAGAAGTCGCTCACCGGTTCCGAGATCGACCTCGCCCGCCTGGTCTCCGCCGTCCTCGGGCTCGAGCCGCAGGTGCGGCGGTCGACGTGGGAGAACCTGTTCATCGGCCTCGACAGCGGCAAGGTCGACGTGGCCTTCTCCAACGTCACCGACACCGAGGAGCGCAAGCAGAAGTACGAGTTCGCCTCCTACCGCAAGGACGATCTCGCGTTCGAGGTGAAGAAGGACGACACCTGGAACTTCGACAACAACTACGAGAACCTCGCCGGCAAGACGGTCTCCGTCAGCAACGGCACCAACCAGGAGAAGCTCCTCCTGGAGTGGAAGGCGAAGCTGGAGAAGGAGGGCAAGAAGCTCACCGTCAAGTACTTCCAGGAGACCAACAGCCTCTACCTGGCGCTGAACAGCGGCAAGATCGACGCCTACTTCGGCCCCAGCCCGAACCTCTCCTACCACGCGACGCAGACCGCCAACTCGCCCCAGGCGACTCGTGTCGCGGGCCAGTTCTCGGGTGCCGGCGAGAGCCTCCAGGGTCTGATCGCCGCGACCGCCAAGAAGGACAGCGGCCTCGCGAAGCCGCTGGCCGCCGCGATCAACCACCTGATCGAGAACGGTCAGTACGCGAAGTGGCTCAAGGCCTGGAACCTCTCGGGCGAGGCCGTCGCCAAGTCCGAGATCAACCCGCCCGGGCTACCGCTCACCAACTCCTGATCATCCGTCAGAACGCGCTGTGAGAAAGGCCGTCGTGGTCCACCAGATCGCCCTCGGAACCCGTCTCCTGGACAACCCCGTCTGGGCCGCCCTGGACGGACCGCACGCGGCCTTCGCCGAGCGGACGGGCCGGGCGGCGCGCTACCCGGCGGACGTGTACGCGTTCGCCGCGCTCGCCGACCCGGCGGATCCGGCCGCCTGGAGCGACCTGCACACCCTCCTCGGCCCGGCAACCACCGCACGGGTCAAGGGAGTCGAGACCGCCCCCGACGGATGGGACGTCGTCGGCGGCGGCCAGGGCGTCCAGCTCGTCGACACCCACCTGCGGGCCGAACCCGCCCCGGAGGCCGTACGGCTCGGCCCCGACGACGTACCCGACATCCTGGACCTGGTCGCCCGCACCGGACCAGGACCCTTCCTCGCCCGCACCGTCCACCTCGGCACCTACCTCGGCATCCGGCACCACGGCCGGCTCGTAGCCCTGGCCGGCGAACGGCTCCACCTGCCCGGCTGGACCGAGATCAGCGCCGTCTGCACCGACCCGGCGCACCGTGGCCGGGGCCTCGGCACCCGTCTGGTGCGCGCGGTCGCGGCGGGCATCAGGGAGCGCGGGGAGACCCCGTTCCTGCACGCCGCCGCGAACAACGCCACCGCGATCCGGCTGTACGAGTCGATCGGCTTCACCCTGCGCCGCCGGACGACCATCCTCCAGGTACGCACGCCGGGAACAGATGCCCGGGCGAGGGCGTTGTGAGTCGGGACGAGACACGCACCACCAGGGCGGGAGGCGGGGACGTGCGGCACATCGACCGACTCCTTCTGCACTCCCGTCCCTACATCGACCTCCAGCGTGTCGCCGGCGCCCTCTGTCGCCCCTGACCTCCTTCTCCGCCACCGTGCCCTGAGTGCCGCATGCCCGGGCCGGTGATCTCGTACGGATCTCCAGGAAGGCACCCACTCGTGTCCCCTTCTTCCTCCCTGCACCTCGCCGTGGCCCTCGACGGCACCGGCTGGCACCCGGCCTCCTGGCGTGAGCCGGTCGCCCGCCCCCGGGACGTGTTCACCGCCGCCTACTGGGCCGACCTGGTCGCCGAGGCCGAGCGCGGCCTGCTCGACTTCGTGACCTTCGAGGACGGCCTCGGTCTGCAGTCGTCGGTCTTCGGTGAGCTGGACGGCCGCACCGACCAGGTCCGCGGCCGTCTGGACGCCGTACTCATCGCCTCCCGCGTCGCGCCCCTGACCCGGCACATAGGGCTGGTGCCGACCGTGATCGCCACCCACACCGAGCCGTTCCACATCTCCAAGGCGATCGCCACCCTGGACTACGTCAGCACCGGCCGGGCCGGGCTGCGCCTGCAGATCTCGCCCCGCCCGGACGAGGCCGACCACTTCGGGCGCCGCACCGTCCCGCCGCTGAGCCTGGCCGAGCTCCAGAGCCCCGCCGGACAGGAACTCGTCAGCGATCTCTTCGACGAGGCCGCCGACCATGTCGAGGCCGTCCGCCGGCTCTGGGACAGCTGGGAGGACGACGCGGAGATCCGGGACGTCGCCACCGGCCGCTTCATCGACCGCGACAAGCTGCACTACATCGACTTCGAGGGCAAGCACTTCAGCGTCAAGGGCCCCTCCATCACCCCGCGCCCGCCGCAGGGCCAGCCCCTGGTCAGCGCCCTCGCGCACCAGACCGTCCCGTACCGGCTGGTGGCCCGCCAGGCCGACGTCGGCTACGTCACCCCGCACGACACCGGCCAGGCCCGGGCCATCGTCGCCGAGATCCGCGCCGAACAGGACAGGGCCGGCCGCGCCGACCAACCCCTGCACATCTTCGGGGACTTGGTGGTCTTCCTCGACGACGACCCCGCGGCCGCCGCGGCACGCCGTGAGCGCCTCGACGCCGCGGCGGGAGAGCCGTACGAGAGCGACGCCCGCATCTTCACCGGCACCTCGGCCCAACTCGCCGATCTCCTCCAGGAGTTGCACTCCGCCGGACTGACCGGCTTCCGGCTGCGCCCCGCCGTCCTCGGCCACGACCTCCCGGCCATCACCCGGGGCCTGGTCCCCGAACTCCAGCGCCGCGACGCCTTCCGCGACGCCTACGAGGCCGACACCCTGCGCGGTCTGCTGGGCCTCGCCCGCCCCGCCAACCGCTACGCCGCCTGAGCCGGAAGGACCCCGCAGAGCCATGACCAAGCCGCTGAAGCAGATCCATCTGGCCGCCCACTTCCCGGGCGTCAACAACACCACCGTGTGGAGCGACCCCGAGGCCGGCAGCCATATCGAGTTCAGCTCCTTCGCCCACTTCGCGCAGACCGCCGAACGCGCCAAGTTCGACTTCCTGTTCCTCGCCGAGGGACTGAGGCTGCGCGAACAGGGCGGGAAGATCTACGACCTGGACGTCGTCGGCCGCCCCGACACCTTCACCGTCCTCGCCGCGCTCGCCGCCGTCACCGACCGCCTCGGCCTGACCGGCACCATCAACTCCACCTTCAACGAGCCCTACGAGGTGGCCCGTCAGTTCGCCAGCCTCGACCACCTCTCCGGCGGCCGCGCCGCCTGGAACGTGGTCACCTCCTGGGACGCCTTCACCGGCGAGAACTTCCGCCGCGGCGGCTTCCTCCCGCAGGAGGAGCGCTACTCCCGCGCGAAGGAGTTCCTGGCCACCGCGAACGAGCTCTTCGACTCGTGGCAGGGCGACGAGATCCTCGCCGACCAGGCCTCGGGGCAGTTCCTGCGGGACGCCAAAGCCGGCTCCTTCGTCCACACCGGTCAACACTTCGACATCCACGGCCAGTTCAACGTCCCCCGCTCCCCGCAGGGCCGCCCGGTCATCTTCCAGGCGGGCGACTCGGAAGAGGGCCGCGAGTTCGCCGCGTCGAGCGCAGACGCCATCTTCAGCCGGTACGCCACGCTGGACGAAGGCCAGGACTTCTACACGGACGTCAAGAAGCGCCTCGCCAAGTACGGCCGCCGCCACGACCAGTTGCTGATCCTGCCCGCCGCGAGCTTCGTCCTCGGCGACACCGACGAGGAGGCCGAGGAACTCGCCAAGGAGGTGCGCCGCCAGCAGGTCAGCGGGGCCACCGCCCTCAAGCACCTGGAGTTCGTCTGGAACCGGGACCTCTCCTCGTACGACCCGGAGGGCCCGCTCCCCGACATCGACCCGGACGTCAGCGGCGACCACATCGCCAAGGGCCGCGCCCAGGTCCGTATGTACCGCGACCCGCTGGCCACCGCCCGCGAATGGCGCGAGCTCGCCGCCGCCAACAACTGGTCCATCCGTGACCTCGTCATCGAGTCGGGCAACCGGCAGAACTTCGTCGGCTCCCCGGCGACGGTTGCGAAGACCATCAACGACTACGTCCAGGCCGACGCGAGCGACGGTTTCATCCTGGTCCCGCACATCACCCCGACCGGCCTCGACGTCTTCGCCGACCAGGTCGTCCCGCTGCTCCAGGAACAGGGCGTCTTCCGCACCGAGTACGAGGGCACGACCCTGCGCGACCACCTCGGCCTCGCCCACCCGGACCAGACGCGGGGCGAGCAGCGGGTGGCGTCGTGAAGTTCCTCGCCATCACGCTGATCGTGCACCGGCCGGACCCGGTCACGGGCGTGCGGAAGCCGACGCGCGACCGGTTCCGTGAAGTGCTCGACAATGCTGTGCTGGCCGAGGAGTTGGGCTTCGACGGCTTCGGGGTGGGGGAGCGGCACGAGCGGCCGTTCATCTCCTCCTCACCGACCGTCGTCCTCAGCCACATCGCCGCCCTGACCCGGCGCATCCGGCTCTTCACGGCGGTCACGACCCTGAGCCTGCTCGACCCCGTGCGCGCCTACGAGGACTACGCCACCCTCGACCATCTCTCCGAGGGCCGCCTCGACCTGATCATCGGCAAGGGCAACGGCGCCGCCCAACGTGAGCTGTTCCAGGTCACACCCGAGGACCAGTGGGACCGCAACGCCGAGAGCTACGAGGTCTTCCGGAAAATCTGGCGACAGGACAAGGTCACCGCCAAGACCCGCTTCCGGCCGGAACTGACGGACGCCGAGGTGTGGCCGAGACCGTACCAACGGCCGATCCGGGTCTGGCACGGCAGCGCCACCAGCAAGGAGTCGGTGGACCTCGCGGCACGGTACGGCGACCCGCTGTTCTCGGCGAACGTCACCCACCCCATCGAGCCGTACGCCGAGTTGATCCGCCACTACCGCGAGCGCTGGGAGCACTACGGGCACGACCCGGCGCGGATCGCGGTCGGCGCCGGGACGGCCGGGCTCCTGGTGACGCCCACCTCCCAGGAGGCGCTGAAGCTCTACCGGCCGATCTTCGAGTCGACCCTGGCGTTCCAGAAGCAGTTCGGACTGCCGGTCGTCTTCGAGACCCTCGGGGACTTCGTCGAACGCAGCTCCGCATTGATCGGCAGCCCGCAGCAGATCATCGACAAAGTGCGGCGCTATCACGAGCAGTTCGGCCACACGGTCCTCCATCTGCACGCCGACGCGAGCGGGTTGACGGACACTCAGCACCGCGACTCGCTGGAGCTGTTCCAGGCTCAGGTCGCTCCGGTGCTGCGGCGCGACATCCCGGATCCGCCGTTCCCCTGGGAACCCGCATGGGAGGAGCCCGCCCATGCCTGAGATCCCCCTCGGCGTCCTGGACCTGGTCCCCGTCTCGAGCGGCTCCACCGCCGCCGACGCCCTGCGCAACTCCATCGACCTCGCCCGGCAGGCCGAGCGGTTCGGCTACGCCCGCTACTGGTTCGCCGAGCACCACCTCAACCCGGGCGTGGCCGGCACGTCACCGGCGGTCGTTCTCGCCCTGACGGCCGCCGCGACCTCCTCGATCCGGCTGGGCTCCGGCGCCGTCCAGCTCGGCCATCGCACCGCGCTGAACACGGTCGAGGAGTTCGGTCTGCTCGACGCCCTGCACCCGGGCCGTTTCGACCTGGGCCTGGGCCGCTCGGGCGGCGGACCACCGGCGGACAAGCCGGCCGCCTCCTCCGAGACCGCGGGCCGGGCACCGAACGGCCTGCTCATCCCGCCCCGCTTCTCCTTCGCCCGCCTCCTCGGCTCACCCCGGATCGCCCTCCAGCGCAAGCTGCTCCTGCTGCCCGGTGCCGAGTCGCAGGACTACGCCGAGCAGATCGACGACATCCTCGCCCTGCTGGCCGGCACCTACCGCTCCCCGGAGGGCATCGAGGCGCACGTGGTGCCCGGCGAGGGGGCCGACGTCGAACTGTGGATCCTGGGCAGCAGCGGCGGCACGAGCGCCGAGACGGCGGGCGCGCGGGGCCTGCGGTTCGCGGCGAACTACCACGTCAGCCCGGCCACCGTCCTGGAGGCCGTGGACGGCTACCGGTCCTTCTTCGAGCCCTCCGACACCCTCGACAAGCCGTACGTCAGCGTCTCGGCCGATATCGTGGTCGCCGAGGACGACGAGAGCGCCCGTGAACTGGCCACCGGCTACGGCCCGTGGGTCCGCAGCATCCGCACCGCCGAGGGCGCCATCCCGTTCCCGACGCCGGACGAGGCCCGCGCCCACGCATGGACCGACGAGGAACGGGAGCTGGTGCAGGACCGCCTCGACACCCAGTTCGTCGGTTCCCCGGCCACGGTCGCCGACCGCCTCGAACAGCTCCAGGAGGCCACGGACGCCGACGAGTTGCTCATCACCACCATCACCCACGGTCACACCGACCGGGTGCGCTCCTACGAACTGCTCGCCGAGGAGTGGCGCAAGCGAGGTCACTGCGCCCAGTCGAGCTGATGCCCGGCCCGGCCACACTTCCGGCGCTCCTCGGACCGCCGGAAGCAACGGAGTTGATGGCGGAGACGGTACGCCGACGGCCGGTCGCTACTGGACGATCAGGGCGGCGGCACCCCAGCAGCCGGCGAGGAACAGGGCGAGCATCCCGGTCGCCACGGCGTTCCGCGCCTTGGCGGTCGCGGCGTACGTCTCACCGGCCGCCCGCAGCCTGCGTCCGGCGCCGTAGAACATCCCACAGGACACGGCACACAGCCCCGCCGTGACCGGCAGCAGCCACAGGACTGTCAGAAGGAAACCCCGCAGCTCATCGCCCGTGCCACCGTCCGAAGCAAGCATGAACGGATCCTAGGCGGGCGGACCGGCGGCGGCAACGGCCGCGAGCAGTATGTCCAGCGACTCCTCGGCGAGGGCAAACGGCGTGGGCGGTGGCAGTCTCCCTCCCCCGAAGGAGACTGCCACCGCCGCTTCCCCCGGCGCCGGACAGTGGCCGGCATCGCCCGTGTGCGGTCTGTACGCGCTGTCACCAGCACATGACCGCGGTTTCCCCCGAACCCCACGCGGAGTACAGGCGCACACGGACGAAGTATCGACGGCCCTTGACGAGACGGGCCTTGACGGTAGCGTTGTGCGGCGCTCCTCCGTCGTCCTGACCGGCGAGATAGCGGGGTTCCCCGTCCCGCTCCTCGAAGACCACCACGACGGTGTCGCTGTCGCCGAAGGTGCCCACGCTGTACTCGCGGGTCTCCGGCGGCTCGACGGTGAAGTCGGCCTGCTCGCCCGGGCCCAGCCCGAGCGGGGCCGAACGGAACGGCACCAGACCGGGCGGCCGCGACGGGCCGGCCGACGGGTACCAGCGCAGGACGTACTCCTTGTCGGAGGGCGAGAGCGTGCCCGGCGGGTTCAGACCGGCACGGAACTGCTCCGGCTCCAGGATCAGCCCCGCCGAGAAGGGATACTCCATGATCGAGTGCGGGTCCCAGACGGAACCGTTCACCTCACGCCCGTCGAGCTTGCGCAGGATGTTGAAGAACGTCCGGTCCCGGGTCCAGAAGTTCGGCGGGCCCGCCAGATCGGCGTAGACGGCCTCGTCGTCCCAGAGGATCCCGGCGAACGGGCTCTGGTGCTCGTGGTGCATGCCGAGCGCGTGCCCGATCTCGTGCAGGGCCGTCCCGCGCTCCCCGGGCGCGGTCAGGTCCCACCCGAAGTTCATGGTCCGCTCGTGCACTCCGACCCGCAGCGCGTCCTTGCCCACGGTCGACCAGGAGCCGTCGCCGAGCTGGAACCCGATGCGCAGTTCCGCCTCGCCGCGGTCGCCGACCTCGGCGAAGGTGACGCCGATGCCGAGGTCCTGCCACTCCTGGAAGCACTCGCGCACCATGTCCCGCTGCTCCTTGGCGCCGACCCACGACACCCGCCGGGTCGCCCCGCTGCCCGGTACGGCGATGACCGAGGCATCGGACTCGCCGTCGAAGAAGTGGTAGTGCAGCACGGTGTGGTTGACCCACATCCGGCTTCCGCCGATGAGCGCACTGAGCCTCTCGGCGGCCAGCCCCGGTGCGAAAGCGGGGGCCGGCTGCTGCGCGAGGGAGCAGTAGCGGAAGGGCATGCGCCAAGAGTGCCGTCGGTGCTCGCCGGGCGCCTGAGTCGAGGGCTACTCAAGTCCCTGTGTATCAGGTGTGAGTACTCGGGCTCTTGTAGGCGTGACGATTTTCGAACGGGACGCGAAGACCCTGGAACTGCCCTGGCCGTTCACCGGCCGGGAGGACGAACTGGAGCTGATCCGCCGGTCCTCGGCGGCGGGGCACCACGGCATCGTGGTGACCGGTCCGGTGGGCTGCGGCAAGACCCGGCTCGTCACGGAGGCTGTACGCGGCACCGACTGCGCCAGGGTGGCCGGGACGCCCGAGACCCGGCACATCCCCTTCGCCGCGTTCGCCCCTCTGCTGCCCGAGGCGGTCTCCCTGCACCGGGCCGTCCAACTGCTGTCCGCGGTACGGCTGTTGCTGGTGGACGACGCCCACTTGCTCGACGACGCCTCGGCCGCGCTGGTCCACCAGCTCGCGGTGCACGGCCGTACCCGGCTCCTGGTGGTGGCCACGGACGGCGTCCCCGTCCCGGGCGCCGTGTCCCGGCTGTGGACCGGTGAGCTGCTGCCCCGCCTTGCTCTGGAGCCACTGCCCCACGAGGAGACGGCCCAGCTGCTGGCGGCGGGCCTCGGCGGCGGCCTGGAGCCGCTCACAGTGAACCGGCTGCACGGCCTGTGCCGGGGGGATCTGCGGTTGATGCGCGAGATGGTCGGTGCCGTGCGGGACGGTGGGCTGCTCGTCCGGCTGCCGGGCTCGGACGACCGGGCGTGGCGCGGGCCGGTGCCCGTGACGGCGACCGTGCGGGAACGGACGGCCGGCGTCCTGGACCGGCCGGAGCGCGAGACGCTCGAACTCCTCGCGTTCGCCGAGCCGTTGACGCTCGACATGGACGGACTCGACCTGCGTGTTCTGGAGAACCTGGAGGCCGAGGGCCTGGTGCGGGTCGACGACCACGGCGGCGTACGCCTGGCCCACCCCCTGCACGGCCCCGTCCTGCGGGCGGCGGCCGGCCGGCTGCGGGCGCGGCGGCTCGCCCGTACTCCGGAGCAGTGCAAAGCGGCCCTGGAGGACGAGGCGGCCGAGCTGACACGGGCGATGGAGCGGGCCGACGTACGGACCTTGAACACACCCGTGGGGGAGTGGCTCGTCGCGGAGGGCGAGCCGGTGCCGTCCTGGTACGCGGCCGTGCGCGCGGGGTTCGCGCGGCTGCGGGGAGAGCTGCGGGAGGCGGCGGCCTGGGCGAGGGAGGGGCTGCGGGACACGGCGGGCGATCCGGCCTGCGGTGCCGAACTCGCCCTGGCCGTCCTGCAGTCCGGCGAGATGACCGACCCCGGTGCGGACCCCCGGCTGCGCACCGACCCCCGCACGGCGCCCTGGCTGGCGGCCGCACGCGGCGACCTCGACGGGGCGCTGGAGACGGTCACCGACGCCTACGACGCCGTACGCCTGGGAGCCCCCGGGGACTCGCCCGGCGCGGAGGTCTTCGCGCTGCACGCCGACGCGCTCGCCCGGGGTGACGGGCCCGCCCTGGACCGGGCGGCCGAGCGGCTGGAGGATCGGGGGTTCCTCCTCTTCGCCGCCGAGGCCTCTGCCCAGGCCGTGCACATCCACAGCGACCCCCGGGCCGCCCGCACCTCACGCACCCGTGCGGTCGACCTGGCCCGCCGCTGCCAGGGGGCCCGCACCCCGGCCCTGTCCGGTCTCGTCCTCGGTGAACTCACCGCCCGCCAGCGGCAGATCGTCACCCTCGCGGCCGCCGGCCTCAGCAACCGGCAGATCGCCGAGAAGCTGACCCTGTCCATCCGCACCGTCGGCAACCACCTCTACAGCGCCTACGCCCGGCTCGGCGCGGGCGGCCGCGGCGCCCTGCCGTGGCTCGTGGAACTGCCCGACGCACAGCCGGCCTGAGCCGGCCCACGAACCGGCGGTCTGACCCCCGTGATCGGGGGAGGGGTCAGGCCGCCACATCGTCGCCACGCCCTCGGCCCTGTCCAGGACTTCAGGCCGCACCGAACGCCGAGAACGCCCACCCCGTGGCCTGATGCGTGGCGTCCCCGGGCAGCGCGGCCCGCGCGTCGCGCAGCGCCTCCGCCAGGGACAGCCCCGCGTCGAGCCCCTTGTGCAGCGCGAGCATCAGCGGCACCACCGCCGCGTCGTTGACGGGCGCCGTGCACGCCACCACGCCCGCGGTGCCCAGCGGCAGCAGCGCGGTGACCAGGCCGAGCAGCTCGTCGGCGCCGACCGACGCGAAGCGGGCGGTGTCGCAGCAGGACAGGATGATCCGGTACGGGCTGCGGTCAAGGCGCTCGAAGTCGTGCACGATGAGCGGGCCGTCCGCCATCCGCAGCGACGAGAAGAGCGGGCTGTCGGCCCGGAAGGTGCCATGCGCGGCGATGTGCGCGAGAGCGGCCCCGTCGAGCTCCTCCAGCACCCGAGGCACCCGCGCGTCGTCGTCCTCCAGCACCGTCGACCCGCCGTACCGGTCCGCCAGTTCGGGCACCTCGGCGCCCTCGGTCGCCAGCCCCGGCCCCCGCACCAGCACCTGGCGCCCACCGGGCGGCGGCTCGGTCTCCCGGGCCCGCAGCCAGCCGCTCGCCGATGGTGACACGCTGAGCACCCGCTCCCGCAGCGACGGCAGCAGCGCCCACGGCACCCGGTGCAGTCGGCCCGGGGGGACGACGACGACCGGGCCGGACCCGAGCTGCGCCGCCGCCGGACCGAGCAGCAGCTCCTCCAGACGGCGCCCCGCCTCCACCACCAGCGGAAGCCGTGCCTCCGCCCCGGGGTGGGCCAGCCGCCGCAGCCCCGCCTGCACATGCTCGGCCTCGGTCACCGCGTCCGCCAGCAGCCCCGCCTCGAACCGCCGCACCCGCCCCTGCCCGCACAGCAGCACCTGGACACGCCCGTCCAGCACGGCGAGTTCGACCAGACGTATCCCGTCCCCCAGCCGCTCCAGCAGCCTCGCCGGGTCGAACCGGCTGCCGTAGCCGGGCGCGTCCCCCCGGATGTGCAGGGTCCGGGAGCGGATCTCCCGCTCCAGCCGGCGCTGTTCGCGATCCAGCGCCGGCACCGGACGGCCCTCCATGCGGGCCTCCTCCGCGCGCGCCGCGATCTCGCGGAACGCGGTCAGATCGCCGAGGAGCGTCGGATCGGCCGGCGGACGGGTGGGTGGCGTGGACAGCGCGGTGGCCCGCCAGCGCTCGCTCCACACCAGCAGCCGGCGCGGACCGGAGCCGAGACTTGCCTGCTGGGCCAGCGCGGCGAGTTCGGCACCCTGGGCGGTGGCCCGGGCCCGCAGCTCCGCGGCGCCCAGCGTCATCCGGTGATCGTCGAGCACGTCCAGGCCGCGCCGGCAGGCCTCCAGCACGCCCCGCCCGGACCCCGCCGCCCGGGCCCGCAGCGCCTGTGCCGCCCAGCCCGTCATCCGGGCCAGCGGCGGACCGCTGTGTCTGCTGCGGGCCGCGACGGCCAGATGCCGTTCCGCGTCGGCCGTCCAGCCCAGCCCGAGCGCGATCCGGCCCGCGAGCAACGAGGCCTCCGGCGCGGCCGGTGCGCCGAACGAGGCCAGCTTCTCGGCCACTTCGGCCGCGTCGGCGACCAGCCGCCCCGAACCACGCCCCGCCATGACCCGCGCCTCGATCAGCACCAGCCGGGCATGCGTCTCCCACCAGGGGCGGCGCTGCGCGGCGAACAGCCGCACGGCGAGCGCGGCCCGCGCGATCGCCGTATGGGGATCGCCCGCGAGACGCGCGGCACGCGCGGCGGCCAGCAGCAGCTCCGCCTTGCGGGTGGACTGCCCGCCGATCCGGTCGAGCACCCCGATCGCCGCGTCCGCCTCGGCCAGCGCCTCCGGGACGAGCCCGGCGGCCATCAGGACCTCGCAGCGCCGGATGTAGAGCATGAACGACGGCGTGCCGAGCTTGGCGTACCGCTCCTCGGCGTCGTCCAGCAGCCGCAACGCGACCGGGACGTCCCCGGACCGGAACGCGGCCAGACCCCGGCTCTCCACCACATCGGCCTTGTCGTGGTCCTGCCCGGTGGTGTCCCACAGCGCCTCGGCCGCGGTGAAGTCGGCGTCCGCCCGCTCCGCCGCGCCCAGCGCCAGATGCACGGTCGCGCGCAGGGTGAGCGCCCGCGCGGTCCAGATCACGTCGTCCGCCTGCCGCAGCACGGGGATCGCCCGGCGTACGTCCTCCAGCGCCTCCCGGTGCCGGCCGAGGACCCACGAGGCGAAGGCACGGCGGAACAGGACGCGCGCGCGGGTGTGTCCGCTGCCGATCGCGACACCCCGCTCCAGCGCGTCCAGGCCCTCCCGGGTGCGCCCCGCGTGCACCAGGGCCACCCCGAGCGCGGCCAGCACATCCGCCTCGCGGTCGGCCGACTCGGCGCGCGCCGCGAGATCGCGGGCGCGCCGCAGATGCTCCAGCGCGATCCTCAGGTCGCCCCAGTCCCGTTGCCAGATACCGATGACCTGGTGGGCGACGGAGGCGTGCAGCGGTAGGGGATCGGAGCCGAGTACCTCTTCCGCCCTCGCCAGGGCCTGGTTGGGGGCGGCGAACACCATGGGCAGCAGTTCGAGAACCGAGTCGCTTCTCGCCGTCACTCAACGGATGGTAGTGCTCCGGGTAGGGCGCCACACAGGTTTGGCGCTGTATCAATCAACGGCCCCGCGACTCTGACTGACGACCACCGCCCAGCGGGAGGACACGCCATGGCACCACAGCGATTCAACGAGCAGTTCGACCAGATCCAGCGTTCCATGCCCGACGTCGCCCTGGCACTGGGGCCCGACGATTCGGCCGAGTTCATCTACGAGAAGGGTGTGGTCCTCGCCCGGGACGGTGAGGAGGCGGCACTCGTCGAGGACACCGTGCGCAGCCACTTCACCGCCGCGACCGGTCTGAGCGGCGACCAGGTGCGCCGGGCCGGCCCGCAGACCAACCGCTCCGGCATCACCCGTATCCAGGTCGGCGACCCCGGCCACGGCGACCGGCGCGCCGACCGGGCCGTCGCGGGCGCCCTGCGCGCCATGCGCGAGCCGGAGGGACGCGCCGGACGCCGTCTCGTCAGCCGCAACCACGTGGTGTCGATCGCGGTGAACTCCTGTCCCGGCGACGAGCCTGTGCCCGCCCCGCTCAACCAGGGCACCAACCCGGCCCCCGCCGAGGCGGGTCATGACGCGGACACCGCCGTCGGCGTCCTCGTCATCGACAACGGCCTCACCCACGACCACCAGCTGGTCCCGCTCCTGGCCCACGTCCAGGGCGACCTGCACGGCAACGAGACCGACCCGCAGGGCAACCTGCTCCAGTACGTCGGTCACGGCACCTTCATCGCCGGGATACTCGCGGCCATCGCGCCCAACACGGACATCACCGTGCGCAACACCCTCAACGACGCCGGTGCCATCCTCGAATCCGACTTCGGCGAGGCGCTGTTCGCCGCCGTCGACGAGGGCGGCTGGCCCGACATCATCAGCCTGTCCGCGGGCACCTCCAACGGCCGCACCGACGGACTGCTCGGCGTGGACGCCTTCATGCGGGAACTCCGCCAGCAGCGCACCCTGTTGGTCGCCGCGGCCGGCAACAACGCCAGCGCCACGCCGTTCTGGCCCGCCGCCTACGCCTCGCTGCCCGACTACGCGGGCTCGGTCCTGTCGATCGGCGCGCTGCGCACCGACGGCGACCACGGCGCCTGCTTCAGCAACCACGGCTCCTGGGTCAACGCCTACGCCCCCGGCGAGCGCCTCACCAGCACCCTCACCGGCTTCGACGCACCCATCCCGTACGTGTACCAGCACTCCACGTACGAGGCCTGCCGCTTCCACTTCAGCTACCTGTGCACCTGCCAGCACCCGCGCCACGCGGGCGTGCTGAGCGACGACGGCACCCCCGCCAAGCCGGACCAGGTGATGTTCGACGGCTTCGCGCACTGGAGCGGCACCTCCTTCGCCACCCCTGCCGCCGCCGGCATGGTGGCCGCCTACATGACCGCCAACAAGGAGGGCGACCCGCGGGCCGCCCGGCAGCAACTGATCGCCGCCAACACCGAGTTCGCGGAGGTGCGAGGGGCGCACGTCACCGCGCTCATTCCGCCGACCTGGCGCCCGAGCACGGCTGTCCGACTGTGAGGGCCGAACTCGCCCCCGTCACGGCGTACGATGACATGCCGTACACGAGGGGTGGGGCCGTGGACCGAGCAGATGTCGGCGCGCTGGTCCAGTCCGCCGTCGACGGTGACGCTGCGGCCTGGAAAGCGCTCGTGGAAGGGCTGAGCCCGCTGGTGTGGTCCGTCGTGCGCGCGCACCGGCTGTCCGACGCCGACGCGCACGAGGTGTACCAGACGGTGTGGTTCCGCTTCGCCCAGCATCTCGGCCGGATCCGTGAACCGCAGAAGGCCGGCTCGTGGCTGGCGAGCACCGCGCGGCACGAATGCCTGAAGGTGCTCAAGAGCTTAAGGCGGCTGACGCCCACGGACGATCCGCACCTGCTCGACCGGGTCAGCGAGGACCGCACCCCCGAGCAGTCGCTGCTCGACTCCGAGGAGGCGGCCGTGCAAAGCGAGCGGATCCGTCATCTGTGGCAGGAGTTCGAGGAACTCGGCGACCGCTGCCGGCAGTTGCTGCGCATCCTGATGGCCTCACCGCCGCCCAGCTACCAGGAGGTCTCCTCGGCCCTGGGTATCGCCGTGGGCAGCATCGGACCCCTGCGCCAGCGCTGTCTGCGCCGGCTGCGGGCACGCATGGAAGCAAGGGGGGCGGTGTGAACACCGTGAACGACGACTTCGACGAAGAGGCCCACGACGGCGAGGAGTTCGACGTCGACCTGCTGGAGGAGGAACTCCGTCAGGCAGCCTCGATCCTCGATCCGGTACCGGCCCAGCTGCGCGAGATGGCCGTCGCGGCCTACGCGCTGCACGACCTGGACGCCCGCATCGCCGAGCTGACCTTCGACTCGGTGGTCGACGCCATCCCCGTGCGGGGAGCCGTCGACGCACCGCGGATGCTGACCTTCCGCGCAGGCGAGGTCACCGTCGACGTCGAGGTGACCGGACAGGAGCTGCTGGGGCAGGTGCTGCCGCCCCAGCAGGCCCTGATCGAGGTGCTCACCGGCCCTCAGGCGGCCGCGCCCCTGGTCACCGACGACATGGGCCGCTTCACCGGCGACGCGCCGCCCGTCGGCCCCTTCGCGCTGCGGCTGCGGGCGGGCGGGGACGTCGTGGTCACGGAGTGGCTGCGGGTCTGAGCCCGCTGCGAGAGTCGGCCTACCAGGTCACGGGGAGCGACCGGGGTCCGCGGATCATCGTTCTGCGGCGCCAGGGGACCTGGTCGGCCGGGACCGCGAGACGCAGACCGGGCAGCCGGTCGAGCAGGGTCTCGACCAGCAGCTCGATCTGCAGCCGGGCGAGGACGGCGCCGGTGCAGTAGTGGACGCCGTTGCCGAAGGACAGGTGCGGGTTGGGGTCGCGGTCGGCGTCGATCCGGTCGGGGGACGGGAAGACGTCGGGGTCGCGGTTGGCGGCGAGATAGGAGACGTAGACCGCCTCGCCCGCCCCGATCCGCACCCCGTGCAGGTCGACGTCCTCCAGGGCGATCCGGGCCAGGCCGACCGAGGAGCGGTGCGGGATGTAGCGGAGCAGTTCGTCGAGGACGGGGCCGCGCTCCGCGGGTCGTTCCCGCATCCTCGCCATCAACTCGGGGCGCGTGAGCAGCAGATACAGCATCTGGCCGCAGTTGTGGGTGACGGCCTCACCGCCGATCTGCAACGGCGCGGCCAGCCCGACCGCTTCCGCCTCGCTGATCTCGCCCCGCCGCACGGCCGAGCCGATCAGCGAGTACACGTCGTCACTCTCGCTGTGGGCGCGCGCCCGGACGGTGTCCAAGATCCAGCCGAACATGCCCTTCTTGGCCTCCGCGGAAGCCTCGGCCCCGCCCTTGGTGGAGACGATCTGCGCCGCCCAGGCGTGCATCCGCTCCCGGTCGGCGGCGGGCACCCCCATGACCTCGCAGATCACGGCGACCGGGAAGGGCTCCAGCACCCGCTCGACGAGATCGGCGGGCGGCCCCTCCCGCAGAACACCCTCCACCAGCGGGTCCAGGATCTCCTGCGCGCGAGGCCGCAGCCGCTTCATCGCGCTCACCGTGAACGCGCCGGCCACCGTCTTGCGCAGCCGGTTGTGATCGGGCTGGTCGGCCCACGCCGGGGAGCCCGGCTGCGGACTGAAGTGCGGGGCGATCCGGGTGACCTGACGGGTCATCCCCGCGGTCCGGCTGAAGCGCGGATCGTTGGTGATGGCCCTGACGTCCTGGTAGCGGGTGGCCAGCCACGCCCAGCCCTCGCCGAACGGCAGCCGGATGCGGGTCAGCGGCCCTTCCCGCATGAGGTCGGCAAGGATCGGATCGAACTCGGTGCCGTCGAGGTCGAGGGTGGGCCAGTCCCGTACGTCGGGCAGATCCTGGCCGGTCAGCGTGCTGGTCTCCTCGCTCATGCCCCCCAGCCTCACCGGCCCTGTGGTGCCTGTCGCGCGGGAGTGCTCCAGCCGGAGGTCAGCGGGTGACGGCGTCGACGAGCGCGGCGAGGGCCGACGCCAGAATCCGCAGCCCGGGGCCGGCGGGCCCGCCGGGTTCGCTCATGTAGGTGTCCCGCCGGATCTCCACCATCAGCGCGGACACGCGGGGATCACGGCCGTAGAACTCCAACGGCACGTACGTCCCGCTGAACGGACTGTCCAGCCCGATCCCCCCACAGCCCGCGAACGCCTCCTGAGCGGCTTCGACCAGCTCGGGAGGGGTGTGGAAGGCGTCGGTCCCCAGACACACCGGCGGCCTCGGGCCGTCGCCGTGCAGTTCGTAGGGGAGCGGTGCGGTGGGGTAGGAGTGCACGTCGACGATCACGGCCCGCCCCGTGGCGGCGAGCCGCCCGGCCACGGCATCGGTCATGGCCCGCGCGTACGGCCGGAAGTACCGCGCGATCAACGGCTCGGGATCGAAGCCCTCGGGCCGCAGGGGCGCGCGCCGGGTCGTCCGGGTGTACACGGCGCCCATCCCGACCGCGAGCATCTCCTCCCGCTCGTCCGGGAAGCGCTCGGGATCGACGACCAGCCGGGAGAGCCGGTTCACGAACCGCCACGGAGCGACGCGCGACGCCCCGGCCGCCTGTGCGGCGAGCTCCGCGGTGTGCGCGTCGACGATGTGGTCCAGCTCCCGCTCCAGCGCGGCGCCCTTCGGCACGATCCCCGCCCGCACCTCGACCGGTGTCTCCCGCGCCGAATGCGGCACATGCAGGATCACGGGCGACTCCCCGGCTCCGGGCACCAGCTCGAAGGACGGTTCGGCAGAGGTCATGCGGCGGCTCCCGGGGCATTGTCAGTGGCGTGGTGCAGGATCACGGGCGACTCCCCGGCTCCGGGCACCAGCTCGAAGGACGGTTCGGTAGAGGTCATGCGGCGGCTCCGGGGGCATTGTCAGTGGCGTGGTGCACGATCACAGCATGAACATCAGCAATCCGCAGGTGGCCGCGCATCCGTTCCTCAAGGCGCTGTACGCGGACGACTACTACCCCAACCACGTGCTGGACCGGGGCAGAGAGATCCTGCTGCGCCTGTGCGAGCGGATCGAGACGGAACAGCCCGCCGATCTCGCCGCGCTGTACGTGCTGACGCATGCGGCCACCGAGGAGTTCAACGACCTCGAGGCGGCCTTCGACGAGGCGGGCAGCGAGATCGAGACCGTCGCGCGGGAGGAGATAGGCGAGCAGTTCTGGTTCATCGCCCACGCCTACGGCTTCGCGGACGCGGACGCGGAGGAGCTGATCTCCGCACGGAACTGGTGAGACGCACCCCGCCCCGGCCGGGAGAACCCGACCGGGGCGGAGCCGTACGGAGTGCTTGCGTCAGCTCAGGGACGCCAGCGCGTCGTTCCACGTCGTGGACGGGCGCATGATCTTCGCGGCCTTGGCCGGGTCGGGCTGGTAGTAGCCGCCGATGTCGGCCGGCTTGCCCTGGACGGCGCCCAGCTCGTCGACGATCTTCTGCTCGTTGGAGGCGAGGGTCTCGGCGAGCGGCGCGAAGGCCTTCGCCAGGTCCGCGTCCTCGGTCTGCGCCGCCAGCTCCTGCGCCCAGTACAGGGACAGGAAGAAGTGGCTGCCGCGGTTGTCGATGCCGCCGACGCGACGGGTCGGGGACTTGTCCTCGTTGAGGAAGGTCGCCGTGGCGCGGTCGAGGGTGTCGGCGAGGACCTTGGCCTTCGGGTTGCCGGTGGCCGTCGCGCACTGCTCCAGGGAGGGGACCAGCGCGAAGAACTCACCGAGGGAGTCCCAGCGCAGGTAGTTCTCCTTGACCAGCTGCTGGACGTGCTTGGGCGCGGAACCGCCGGCGCCCGTCTCGAAGAGGCCGCCGCCCGCCATCAGCGGGACGACCGACAGCATCTTGGCGCTGGTGCCCAGCTCCAGGATGGGGAAGAGGTCGGTGAGGTAGTCGCGCAGCACGTTGCCGGTGACCGAGATGGTGTTCTCGCCGCGGCGGATGCGCTCCACCGACAGCTTCGTCGCCTCGACCGGGGCGAGGATCCGGATGTCCAGGCCCTCGGTGTCGTGCTCCGGCAGGTACGCGTTGACCTTGGCGATCAGGTTGGCGTCGTGCGCGCGGGTCTCGTCCAGCCAGAACACGGCCGGGTCACCGGTGGCGCGGGCGCGGGTGACGGCGAGCTTCACCCAGTCCTTGATCGGCGCGTCCTTGGTCTGGCAGGCACGGAAGATGTCGCCCTCGGCGACCGGCTGCTCGATGAGGACGTTGCCGGCCTGGTCGACCAGACGGACCGTACCGGCCGCCTTGATCTCGAAGGTCTTGTCGTGGGAGCCGTACTCCTCGGCCTTCTGCGCCATGAGGCCGACGTTGGGGACCGAGCCCATGGTCGAGGGGTCGTAGGCGCCGTTGGCGCGGCAGTCGTCGACGACGACCTGGTAGACACCGGCGTAGGAGGAGTCCGGGAGGACCGCGAGGGTGTCGGCCTCCTGGCCGTCCGGGCCCCACATGTGGCCGGAGGTGCGGATCATGGCCGGCATCGAGGCGTCGACGATGACGTCGGACGGCACGTGCAGGTTGGTGATGCCCTTGTCGGAGTCGACCATGGCCAGGGCCGGGCCCTCGGCGAGCTCGGCGTCGAAGGACGCCTTGATCGCGGCACCCTCCGGCAGGGACTCCAGGCCCTTGTAGATGCCGCCCAGACCGTCGTTCGGGGTCAGGCCGGCCGCGGCGAGCGCGGTGCCGTACTGCGCGAAGGTCTTCGGGAAGAACGCGCGGAGCACGTGACCGAAGATGATCGGGTCGGAGACCTTCATCATCGTGGCCTTCAGGTGCACGGAGAACAGCACGCCCTGGGCCTTGGCCTCGGCGATCTGCGCCGTCAGGAACTCCCGCAGCGCGGCCACGTGCAGCACGGACGCATCGACGACCTCACCCTCGAGGACCGGTACCGACTCGCGCAGCACCGTGGTGGCGCCGTCCTCGGCGACCAGCTCGATCCGCAGCGCACCCGCCTCGGAGATCACGACGGACTTCTCGGTGGAGCGGAAGTCGTTCTGCCCCATGGTCGCCACGTTCGTCTTGGACTCCGACGACCAGGCGCCCATGCGGTGCGGGTGGTTCTTGGCGTAGTTCTTGACCGAGGCGGGGGCGCGCCGGTCGGAGTTGCCCTCACGCAGGACCGGGTTCACCGCGGAACCCTTGATCTTGTCGTAGCGGGCCTGGATGTCCCGCTCCTCGTCGGTCTTCGGGTCGTCGGGGTAGGCCGGCAGCGCGTAGCCCTGCGCCTGCAGCTCGGCGACCGCGGCCTTGAGCTGCGGGATGGACGCCGAGATGTTCGGCAGCTTGATGATGTTCGCCTCGGGCGTCTTCGCCAGTTCGCCCAGCTCGTGCAGGGCGTCCGGGATGCGCTGGTCCTCGGTCAGGTACTCCGGGAACACCGCGATGATGCGCCCGGCCAGCGAGATGTCCCGCGTCTCCACGGCGACACCCGCCTGCGAGGCGTACGCCTGGACCACCGGCAGGAAGGAATACGTCGCCAGGGCCGGGGCCTCGTCAGTGTGCGTATAGATGATGGTCGAGTCAGTCACCGGGTGCTCCGCTCCACGTCTGCAACATTGCTCGACATCAAGATATCTCCTGTCCGTCCGAGGCTCGACAGCGGTCCGCGCACGCTGTCCGAGAACCTGTGTGTCCTCTGAGGCCGCCAAGGCGTCTGATCCCGTGGCCATGCGGAGTGATCGCCATTTTCACGCGACGGCTGGGCCGACCGCTCGGCCGCCCGAACGAAAGCGGGCCCATGAGATATCGCACCAGATTGACTGCTCCTCCGGCTGCAGCAGGAGGACTCCTGGCTCACGCCGCTCGGTCGCTCAACGAGTGATCGAGTGATCGAGTCTTACGCGATCAGCGCCAGCCGGGGTCAGACCCGCCCGGACGAGCATCACATGTGCTTCTTGTCCCTGGGGGATACGGCTCCGCACGCGGTGCAAGTGTAAGTGCGCTCACCCAGCGGCAGTACGTGCTTGGCTCTCGCTCCGCATTGCGCGCAGTCCATCGTGGTGTACGCGGGGTGTACCAGGTGCACGCGGCGTGCGTGCTTGCGTCCCATCTCGATCAGGGCCTGTTCGGTGGCGCCGATGGCAGCGTCAGCGGCTTTTCTGGCCATGGTGGTCTTGGCGAGGAACTTCGGCTTGAAGTCCTCTACCGCGAGGGTGTCATGGTCGGTCACCGTCTTCTTCGCCCACTTGCGGCCCGTGTCCTGACGCTGCCGGGCGACCTTCTTGTGCAGCTTGGCCCGCAGGCGTCCGGCCTCTCGGTATCCCTTTGAGGCAGCCTGCCCCTGCTTCGGCCTGCGTCGGGCCATCATCCGGTCGTAGCGGGCCGGCTTCTCCTGGGTCTTCCTGCCGTGTTCGGGGTGTGACAGGTCGTGCGAGGTGCTCGTGGTGGTTGCCGTCTCCCTCACGCCCCAGTCGACACCGATGACGCGACCGGTCTCTGGCGGTGGTTCGGCCTGGACGGGGACCACGAATGAGCAGTACCAGTGTCCCAAGGTGTCCTGATAGACCCGGACGGACGAGGGGGCGGCGGGCAGCTGCCGCGACCACACGACGGTCAGAGCGACGCCGCCTGCCACATGCAGTTTGCCGTCCTTGATACGGAAGCCGCGGCGGGTGTAGTTCAGGGTTGGCGGCGACTCGTGCTTCTTCTTGTACCTCGGCATCCCGGCACGCTGGTGCATCGGCAGCCGTTCCTTGATGTCCTTGACTGCCTTGGCGCGTGACTTGCCGAAGTCGCGGATGAGTTGCTGTTGCGGAACGCTGGAGCCCTCGGCCAACCAAGGCGTGACCGCGCGGGCCTTGGTCAACATCTTGTCCAGTCCAGCGGGCCCGACCTTCTCGCCTTCGGTGTGTGCCTTCTTCGAGCGAGCCACGCACTCGTTCCAGATCCAGCGGCACCTGTCCCACTCCGCCATCAGAGCAGCACGGGCCGTGGACGACATGCGAAGTCGGTAGGTGTACCGGGCGTGCCCGGCGTCCTGCACGCCCGGCTGACAGCTCAGGCCGCAATTGATCGGCGGTCCGTCAACTCCGAGATCCTGCATCTGTTGGAGGTCGCTCTTGGTGCTCCCGTGGGGAGTGCCGAATCTTCAAGCGGCGATTCGCCTTCTCCTGCTCGGCCGGCCGGGAAGCCGGATACCTCCCCGGCCTGAAGGTCGAGATGTCCTCCCCAGCGGATGCCCGGCCCCCCGGACTGGACAGTGACGCCGGTGAACTAGTCACCGCGCCGGCCCGAGAGTCGGCCGAGCGGATACCACGACAACTCGGCGACTTTGTAAGGGCTCAGTCGAAGCGGGCGGCGGTCACTTCGCCCGCTTCCCCGGCACCTCGCTGCTGCGGGATGACCACGGCACCCTGCTGAAGGGCCACCGTGCGCGTCGGCGCGGGGATGCGGATGCCCTCCGCGCGGTAGCGCTTGTGCAGGCGCTTGATGAACTCGTGCTTGATGCGGAACTGGTCGCTGAACTCGCCGACGCCCAGGATGACCGTGAAGCCGATCCGGGAGTCGCCGAAGGTGTGGAAGCGGACCAGCGGTTCGTGGTCGGGGACCGCGCCGGTGATCTCGGTCATCACCTCGGCGACGACCTCGATGGTCACCCGCTCGACGTGCTCCAGGTCGCTGTCGTAGGCGACCCCGACCTGGACCAGGATCGTCAACTGCTGCTCGGGGCGCATGAAGTTGGTCATGTTCGACTTCGCGAGCTCCCCGTTGGGGATGACGACGAGGTTGTTGGAGAGCGCCCGGACCGTCGTCTGACGCCAGTTGATGTCCTCGACATAGCCCTCCTCGCCGCTGCTCAGCCGGATGTAGTCACCGGGCTGGACGGTCTTGGAGGCGAGGATGTGGATGCCCGCGAAGAGGTTGGCGAGGGTGTCCTGGAGGGCGAGCGCGACCGCCAAGCCGCCGACGCCGAGGGCGGTGAGCATCGGCGCTATGGAGACGCCCAGGGTCTGCAGCACCACCAGGAAGCCGATCGCCAGCACCAGCACGCGCGTGATGTTGACGAAGATCGTGGCCGAGCCGGCGACGCCGGGACGGGACTGGGTGACCGACCGCATCAGGCTGGCCACCAGCCTGGCCGCCGCCACCGTGACCACGAAGATCAGCAGAACGGTCAGAACCTGGTTGGTGGTGCGCTGGGTCGCCTTCGTCAGCGGCAGCGCCGCCGCGGCGATGGCGATGCCGCCCGCGATCGCCGCCGCGGGCACCACCGTGCGCAGTGCGGCCACGATGACGTCGTCACCGCTCCACTTCGTGCGGTCGGCGTGCTTGCCCAGCCACTTGAGCAGGATCCGCAGCAGGAACGCGGCAACCAGGCCCGCGACCACGGCGATTCCGGGGACGACCAGGTCGTCCATGGTGAGATCCCGTTGAAATGCTGTCACATTGCCACCTGTTCGGAAGTGCTGGATGAGCGGCCGCGCGGACCGTGCGGCGCCACGACGGGCGCGACCGCTCATCCTGCCGTATCCGGCACAGGAGTTCGTAGACGGCCTGGGGGCGGACGCCCCCGCTCAGACGATTCCCTCGGCCAGTTCCGCCTGGTCACGGTCGGAGCCGTACGCCGCCGTGGTGGGCGTCCCGTACGAACGGCGGGCGGCGTACCACCACACGGTGGCGAGAACGAGTACGACGGCGAGGGCCACGGACGCGTAGTTCATCGTGTCGACCGTCACCGGCGAGGACTGCGGCAGACAGAAGAGCACCGTGACGAACGCCACCCACACCACCGCGACCCACCCGATCGGTCTGCTCCACCGCCCCAGGCTCCAGGGGCCCGGCTGGAACCGGTCGCCCGCGCGCAGCCGCAGCAGTACGGGGATGGCGTACGCGGGGGTGATGCCGATGACGTTGATGGCGGTGACCGCGCCGTACGCCGTCGCCGAGTACAGGGACGGCAGGGCGAGGAGGCCGGCCACCGAGACCGACAGCCACACGGCCGCGACCGGGGTCTGGGTGCGGGCGCTGACCTTGCGCCACAGGGCCGAGCCCGGCAGTGCGCCGTCCCGGCTGAACGCGAACACCATCCGGCTGGCGGCGGCGACTTCGGCGTTGCCGCAGAACAGCTGGGCGACGATCACCACGACGAGGAGCGCGCTGGCGCCGTCCGTGCCGAGGCCGTCCAGCAGGATCTGCGCCGGCGGCACCCCGGTGTCGGTGGCCCGGGTGGCGTCGTAGTCCTGGATGGCGAAGGTGAGACCGGCGAGCAGGACGAAGCCCGCTATCCAGGAGACCCAGATGGAGCGGACGATGCCCTTCGCGGCCGACACGGAGGCGTTGGAGGTCTCCTCGGACAGATGGGCGGAGGCGTCGTAGCCGGAGAACGTGTACTGGGCCAGGAGCAGGCCGATCGCCGCCACGTACAAGGGGCTCGACCAGCCGGTGTCGTTGACGAACTCGGTGAAGACGAAGGACGGCGACTGGTGGTGGTCCGGGACGACCGCCAGCGCGCCGACGATGAGCGCGACGCCCGCCAGGTGCCACCACACGCTGATGGAGTTGAGGACGCTGACCAGGCGCACGCCGAAGAGGTTCAGTACGGCGTGCAGCAGCAGGATCACGACGAAGATGAGCATCGTCTTCTCCGGCGTCGGCTCGAAGCCCCACTGGAGATTGGCGAACGCGCCCGCGAACAGGGCCGCGCCGTAGTCGATGCCGGCGATCGCACCCAGCAGACCGAGCAGATTCAGCCAACCTGTGTACCAGCCCCAGCGGCGGCCGCCGAGCCGGTCCGCCATGTAGTAGAGCGCGCCGGATGTCGGGTACGCGCTGGTGACCTCGGCGAGCGCGAGGCCCACGCACAGGACGAACAGGCCGACGCCGGCCCAGCCCCACAGCATCACCGCGGGGCCGCCCGCGCCGAGCCCGAAGCCGTACAGGGTCATGCAGCCGGACAGGATCGAGATCACCGAGAAGCTGATCGCGAAGTTGCCGAAGCCGCCCATGCGCCGGGCGAGGACCGGCCGGTAGCCGAGTTCGCGCAGGCGCTGCTCCTCGTCGTGCGGTGGGCGGCCGTCGGTGGTGCGGGACATGCGTACCTCCGGGACTGGTGGGGGATCACGCGGGGCGGCAGCGCGCCCGGGCCTGGAGGAAGATCTCCACGGCCTGGGCGGTGTCGCCCTGATCGGGGGTGCGGTACGCCCAGGGTTGGGGCGTCCAGTACGGGCCGAGCGCTTCGAACAGCCGTGTGGCGTCGGTGAATTGGAGGGCTCCCCACAGGGCGTGGGCGACATGGTTCAGGTCCAGCAGGGAGCGCTCGGCGGTGAAGGTCTGCTCGAACCAGGCGTACAGTGCGCGCTGGGCCTCGCGGGTGGCGTCCTCGGCGACCCAGTGCAGGTCGAGCGCTGCGTCGCGGCCGCCGGAGCGGCGGTAGCGCTCGACCCGGACGTAGAGCGGCAGGAGGTGCAGCGCGGAGCCCGGGGGAGCGGTGTCGGCGGCCCAGTGCGCGTAACCGGCGGCCTCCGCGAGCCGTCCCGAGGTGCCGTGCTCGTAGAGGAACTGGAGCATCCGGTGGTGGGCCTCGCGGTTGTACGGGTCGCGCTTGTCGGCCTCGGCGAGCAGTCCCCACGGGCCTGGCGGCAGCATCGGCCCGGGCGGTGCCACCCGGTGCTCGGCCCACTGCCGCTCCCGGTCGAGCCGGGCCAGCGCCATCAGACACACCCAGGGGACGGGGTCCGGCGGGGCGGCCCGGGTCGCGGTGTGGCTCGCCCGCCAGGCCTCGTGCCACAGGTCGAGGGTGTGGGGGTGGCCCTCGCGGTGTGCCCGCAACGCCCGTTCCACGCAGACCCTGGCATGCATCACCGTGGCCGGGACGCTGTGCGGTTCCTCCTCGAGCCAGGTGCGCACCACGTCGGTGCCGGCGGCCGCGGTGGCGAGGACCTGGGTGCGCCGGGTCCACTGCCACCAGGCCGTGGTCTCCGTGAGGAGCCGGCGCATCGACATCCAGCGCCCCGTGCGTAACTCCTGGAGGGTGGCGCGCAGTGCGGTGTCGTGGCCTGCGGGATCGTAGGCGGGGCGGGCTCCTTCTCTGGCCATCAGCCTCCCGCCCCGGGCAGCGGGCGGGTTCTGGCGGCAGGGTGGAGTAACAACAGCCCTCCTCTGGGCGGCAGTTGGGGAGCTCACGTCGGTCGCGGCGGTCACTATAGAGGCGGCGGTTCCGCATCTCCCCCCGTTTCCCGATCTTTTCGAACTCCTTTGCGACACCGAAGGGTTGACTCACAGTCAGCTCCGCTTGACGCGATGTGTCCGACGACGGCAGGCTGTCGCACGGTGATCGCCGAGGGATGATCCGACGACATGCCCCCGGGAGGGCTCGATGACAGGTCCGGTGCTCGCTGTCGACCAGGGCACATCCGGCACCAAGGCCCTCGTCGTCTGCCCCGAACGCGGTGTCATCGGCGCCGGCTTCGCCGAGGTGCGGCCGCGCCATCTGCCCGGCGGCCTGGTCGAGGTCGACCCGGAGGACTTGTACGCCTCGGTCGTCGACGCCGGCCACCGCGCGCTGGCCGAGGCGCGCGAACCCGTCGTCGCGCTGGGCCTCGCCAACCAGGGCGAGACCGTGCTCGCCTGGGATCCCGGCACCGGCCGCCCGCTCACCGAGGCGCTCGTCTGGCAGGACCGCCGCGCCGAGTCGGTGTGCGAGGAACTCACCCCGTACGCCGACGAGTTGCGCGAACTGACCGGCCTGCCCCTCGACCCGTACTTCGCCGCGCCCAAGATGGCCTGGATACGCTGCCACCGCACCCGCGAGGGCGTCGTCACCACCACCGACGCCTGGCTCGTCCACCGTCTCACCGGCGCCTACGTCACCGACGCCGCGACCGCCGGCCGCACCCAGCTCCTCGACCTCGACCGCGTCCGCTGGTCACCGCGCGCCCTCGACCTGTACGGACTCGCCGACGAACGGCTCCCCAGGGTCGTCGACAACGCCCAACCAATCGGTGTGACCAAGGAGTTCGGACCCGAAATCCCGCTCACCGGCCTCGCTGTCGACCAGCAGGCCGCCCTGCTCGCCCAGCGCGTCACCGCACCCGGCACCGCCAAGTGCACCTACGGAACCGGGGCCTTCCTCCTCGCCCACACCGGCGACACCCCGAGACGCGGCACCTCCGGGCTGGTCAGCTGTGTCGCCTGGCGGCTCGGCGGAGAAGCGAGCTACTGCCTCGACGGCCAGGTGTACACGGCCGCGTCCGCCGTGCGCTGGCTCACCGACCTCGGCGTCATCAAGGGCGCCGCCGACCTCGACACCGTCGGAGCCACGGTGCCCGACAGCGCCGGCGTCACCTTCGTCCCCGCACTGGCCGGGCTCGCCGCCCCCTGGTGGCGCGGCGACCTGCGCGGTTCGCTCACCGGGCTCGGCCTCGACACGGGTCCCGGCCACGTCGTGCGCGCCCTGTGCGAGGGCATCGCCGCCCAGGTCGCCGAACTCGCCGACGCGGCCGGCACCGACCTCGGCGCGCCCTTCGCCACCCTGCGCGTCGACGGGGGCCTCACCCGCTCCGCCCTGCTCATGCAGACCCAGGCCGACCTGCTGCAACGCCCCGTGGAGGTGTCCGCCCTGCCCGACGCCACCGCGCTCGGCGTCGGCGCCCTGGCCCGGCTGGGCGCACAGCCCGGCCTGACGGTCGCCGAAGCGCTGCCCGACTGGAAGCCGGCCGCCGTCTACGAGCCGCGCATCACTCCCGACGAGGCCGCCGAGCGCCGCGCCGGCTTCCGCACGGAGGTCGCCGCACTGCTCGACCGGACACCCGCATGACGGTCACCACGGCCGGACCGCTGCCCGCCACGACCTACGACGTGGCCGTCGTCGGCGCCGGTGTGGTCGGCTGTGCCATCGCCCGCGAACTCGCCCGCCACCCGCGGCTGCGCGTCGCGCTCGTCGAGGCGCGGGACGACGTGGGGCAGGGCACCTCGAAGGCCAACACGGCGATCCTGCACACCGGGTTCGACGCCGTCCCCGGCTCGCTGGAGGCGCGGCTCGTCCGCGAGGGCTCCCGCCGACTGGCGCGATTCGCCGCCGAGTCGGGCATCGCCGTCGAGCCGGTCGGCGCCCTCCTCGTCGCCTGGGACGAGGAACAGCTCGCCGCGCTGCCCCGCCTCGCGGAGAAGGCCGAGCGCAACGACTACAAGGAGTCCCGGCTGCTCGGCGCGGCCGAGGTGTACGAGCGCGAGCCGCACCTGGGCCCCGGTGCGCTGGGGGCGCTGGAGGTCCCCGGTGAGAGCATCATCGACCCCTGGACCACAACGCTGGCCTACGCCACGCAGGCCGTCCGGCACGGAGTGGACCTGCACCTCAACTGCCGGGTGGAACAAGGCGTCCAGGTCACGACGCGGGGTGCCCTCCACGCCCGTTGGGTGATCAACGCGGCCGGTCTCGACGCCGACACCCTCGACCGGCGGCTCGGCCACCACGACTTCACCGTCACCCCGCGCCGCGGCCAGCTCGTCGTCTTCGACAAGTTCGCCCGGAGCCTGGTCCGCCACATCCTCCTGCCCGTCCCGACAGCCCTCGGCAAGGGCGTCCTGGTGGCACCCACCGTGTACGGCAACGTCCTCCTCGGCCCCACCGCCGAGGACCTCGACGACCGACAGGCCACGCAGTCCTCCGCCGAAGGCCTGTCCCAGTTGCGCGAGAAGGGCCGCCGCGTCCTGCCCGCACTGCTCGACGAGGAGGTCACCGCCGTCTACGCCGGACTGCGCGCCGCCACCGAGCACGACGACTACCGCATCCACGTCCACCCGGAACAGTCCTACGTCACGGTGGGCGGCATCCGCTCGACCGGCCTGACCGCCTCGCTCGCCATCGCGGGACATGTCGTCGGACAACTCACCGAGCACGGGCTCGACCTGGGACCCGCGCGCGACCTGGATCCCGTGCACATGCCCAACCTCGGCGAAGCCTTCCCCCGCCCCTACCAGCGTCCCGAACTCATCGCCGCCGACCCGGAGTACGGCACCCTCGTCTGCCACTGCGAACGCGTCTCCCGCGGCGAGATCCGCGACGCCCTGGCCAGTACGGTCCCGCCGGGAGGCCTCGACGGGCTGCGCCGCCGCACCCGGGCCCGGTCGGGACGCTGCCAGGGGTTCTACTGCGGAGCGGCCGTGCGGGAGCTGTTCGAGGAGGCCCGGAGGTGACGCGCAGGGTCGACGTCCTCGTGGTGGGTGCCGGTCCCGCGGGTCTCGCCGCCGCGGCCCGCCTGGCCGTCGGCGGCGCCGGGAGGGTCGAGGTGCTGGACCGGGAGCAACGGGCCGGGGGAGTGCCACGGCACTGCGCGCACGGCGGCTACGGCACCTGGCTGCATCCGCTGACCGGTCCCGGGTACGCACGGCTCCTCGTGGACGCGGCGCTGCGGACCGGGGCGGTCGTACGGACCGGAGTGAGTGTCCTCGACTGGGCGGGCCCGCCCCACGGCCCCCTCGCGCTCGCCACCGTCGGCCGGGACGGCCCCGAGACCATCGAGGCGCGGGCCGTGATCCTGGCCACCGGCGCCCGCGAACGACCGCGCGCCGCCCGCCTGGTGCCGGGGACCCGGCCGGCCGGTGTCTGCACCACCGGTGAACTTCAGCAGGCCGTGCACCTGTACGGGCAGCGGATCGGGACGCGGGCGGTGATCGTCGGTGCGGAAGGCGTCTCGTACTCGGCCGCCGACACGGTACGGGCCGCAGGAGCCGACGTCGTCGCCATGGTCACGGAGTCGGACCGGGCACGGACCACCCGGCTCCGCGCCCAGGACGCCCGCCTTCGCCGACGCGTCCCCCTGCTCACCGGCACCGCGGTCGTCGAACTCCTCGGCCACGGACGGCTGTCCGGCGTCCGTGTCCGGCACCGAGACGGTCGTACGGCTGTCCTGGCGTGCGACACCGTCGTGTTCACCGGCGACTTCGTGCCCGAGAACGAGCTGGCGCGCAGCGGAGGGCTGACCCTGGCCCCCGAGACCTCACGGCCCGGAGTCTTTGCCGCCGGCGGTCTGCTGCACCCGGGGCAGAGCGCGGCCGACGCCGCCCGTGCCGGTGCGCGGGTGGCCGTCACCGTCCAGGGGTTCTTGAACGACCCGTGCCGCCCTGCCCCGGAGGCGAACCTGGCGGCGCCCTCCAGGCCTTCCGCCAACACGCCCACGCCGTAGCCGAGTTCACCGCGGCTCCTCGGGGCCAGGCGACCTTCGTTCAGATGACCTTCATGCGTACCAGCGCCCCGAGCGTCAACGCCCCCGGAACCAGCGGAAGCCACACGGTGATGATCCGGTACGCCAGCACCACGGCCGTCGCGATCGCCGCCGGACCGCCCGCCGCCACCAGCGCCACGACCAGCGCCGCCTCCACCGAGCCGATCCCGCCGGGTGTCGGCACCAGCGCGACGGCGACCGTAGCCGCGAGATATGCCACCGCGATGTGCAGCGGCGGCACCGGCAGCCCCAACGCCTGCCCCACCGCGGCCAGTCCGGCCGCCTGGAGCGCGGGGAAGGCGAGCGAACCGCCCCACAGGGCGAACGCCCGGGCGGGCCGGGTGTGCACCTCGCGCGCCTCGCAGAGCGCCGTGCGCAGGAACGAGGTCACGGTCGTACGCACCCGCCGTACGAACACGAGCACGCCCGCCGCCACGACCAGCACCAGGCCCAGGGCGGGCAGCAGCGCGCCGAGCGCGCCCTCGGGAAGGAGGGCTCCCAGGCTCAGCGCGTCGGGGAAGGCGATCAGCAGCGCGGCCAGCAGGCCCAGCCGGCCGATCGACTCCGCCAGCAGATACAGGGCGAGGGCGGCCGAGGAACGGGCGAGCGGGAGCCCGCACACCGTCATGAACCGGAGGTTGACCGCGCTGGCGCCCAGGCCTGTGGGCAGCAGGTGATTGGCCGCGCCGGCCGCGAACTGGGTTGCCAGCAGCCGCCGTTTGGGCAGGGCCTGCACGACCGCGCCCTGGCGGGTGCAGGCGGCGGCGACCCAGGTCAGACAGGTCGAGCAGACCGCGACCAGCAGCCAGGGCCACTCGGCGGACTCCAGATGGCCGAAACCCTCGGTGAGGACCGTGCGGTGCTGCACGGCGACCACCGTGACGAGCAGAAGCGGAAGCAGACACAGGATCTGACGGATCCTGCGGGCGGGGACGCGACGGGGGCTCACGTCCTCAGAGGTTCTCGGTGCCGTGCCAACCGCGGGTTGCGGAAGGGCGGCCGGGGGATTGCGTACGGTCATCGGATCCTTCGAGCGGGGAGAGGTGCTGGGGACGGACATCCTGGGGACGGACGTCCAGGGGGTGTTGACCTCAACAACGCTTGAGGTCGTACGTTCGCTCCCATGAGCATGGAAACCACAGCCTGGACACAGCTGCAGAGCGTGATGCACGCCGAGCAGGAGACGCGGCCCTTCGCCCGCACGACGCTACGCCGCATCGGCGCGTTCGCCCGACCGCACCGCACCCGCATCGCCCAGTTCGTGGCGCTCGGGGTGGCGACCGCGCTGCTCGCCGTCGCGACCCCGGTGCTCGCCGGGCATGTCGTGGACGCGATCGTGACGGGCGACGACGAGGGCACCGTCGTACGGCTCGCCCTGCTCATCGCGCTCATCGCGGTCGCCGAGGCGGCGCTGGGCATCCTCGGGCGACGGCTGTCGTCGACGCTCGGAGAGGGGCTCATCCTCGATCTGCGGACGGCTGTGTTCGATCATGTGCAGCGCATGCCGGTCGCGTTCTTCACACGGACACGTACGGGAGCGCTGGTCTCCCGACTCAACAACGACGTCATCGGTGCACAGCGAGCCTTCAGCAACACGCTCTCCGGAGTCGTCAGCAACCTCGTCACCCTGCTGCTCACCCTCGCCGTCATGCTCACCCTGTCCTGGCAGATCACCCTGCTCGCGCTGGTCCTGCTGCCGGTCTTCGTGATCCCGGCCCGCCGCATGGGGCGCCGGATGGCCCGGATGCAGCGGGAGGCGGCCGCGCTGAACGCGGCGATGGGCACCCGTATGACCGAGCGCTTCTCGGCGCCCGGCGCCACGCTGATCAAGCTGTTCGGCCGCCCCGAGCAGGAGTCCGAGGAGTTCGCGGCCCGCGCCCGCAGGGTCGCCGACATCGGTGTCCGCACGGCCACCGCGCAGTCGGTGTTCATCACCGCCCTCACCCTGGTCTCCGCCCTGGCGCTGGCCCTCGTCTACGGCCTCGGCGGCTGGTTCGCCCTGCGCGGCACCCTGGAGCCGGGCGCGGTCGTCTCCCTCGCCCTGCTGCTGACCCGGCTGTACGCCCCGCTCACCTCGCTCGCCGGAGCCCGCGTCGAGGTGATGAGCGCCCTGGTCAGCTTCGAGCGGGTCTTCGAGGTGCTCGACCTGAAGCCGCTGATCGAGGAGAAGCCGGACGCTCTCGACGCCCCCTACGGGCCCGTCGCGGTCGAGTTCGAGGACGTCCGCTTCGGCTACCCGTCCGCCGACAAGGTCTCCCTGGCCTCCCTGGAGGAGGTCGCCTCCCTCGACACCCGCGGCGGCGACGAGGTCCTCAAGGGCATCTCCTTCCGTGCCGAACCGGGCCAGACGATCGCGCTCGTCGGCTCCTCGGGCGCGGGCAAGTCGACGATCGCCGGACTGCTCCCGCGGCTGTACGACGTCGACGAGGGCGCCGTGCGGATCGGCGGCACCGACGTCCGCGACCTGACCGCGAGTTCGCTGCGCGCCACCCTCGGCATGGTCACCCAGGACGGCCACCTCTTCCACGACACGGTCCGCGCCAACCTGCTGCTGGCCCGCCCGGAGGCCACCGAGGACGAACTCCGCGACGCCCTGCGCCGCTCCCGCCTCGAGGCCCTCGTGGACTCCCTCCCCGACGGCCTCGACACCGTGGTCGGCGAGCGCGGCTACCGCCTGTCCGGCGGCGAACGACAGCGCATGACCATCGCCCGGCTGCTGCTGGCCCGCCAGCGCGTCGTCATCCTCGACGAGGCCACCGCCCACCTGGACAACACCTCGGAGGCAGCGGTCCAGGAGGCGCTGACCGAGGCGCTGGAAGGACGGACCGCCATCGTCATCGCCCACCGTCTGTCCACGGTCCGGGCGGCCGACCAGATCCTGGTGGTCGAGGGCGGGCGGATCGTCGAACGGGGCACGCACGAGGAGCTGTTGGCGGCCGGCCGGCGGTACGCCGAGCTGTACCGGACGCAGTTCGCGGAGCGGCCCGGCGACGTCACGGAGGTCGAGACGGCCGCATAGATCAGTCGCACGCAGCACGTCAACCCCGCAGGTTCACACAAAGACCGACAACATCATTGCCTCGCTCGGGCCGACAACCTAGTGTGCGTTCGGTTTCCCAACAGCACCGAACAGGATCTGACGCTCACTCAAGCAGTGCCCCCACACTGTCGTCCCGAGGAAGGCCACGGTCATGTCGCACTTTCCGGTGTCTCCCGTCAGCCGCCGCCGTCTGCTGGAGGGAGGTGCCGCCGTCCTCGGCGCGCTCGCCCTGCCCGGATCGATCACCGCGGCGCGAGCGGCCGACGCGGCGGCCACTCCCGAGTGGAACGGCAACATCGCCGTCTTCCGCCTGGGCTCCGAGCCGGCGCACACCACCCTCATGCCGTACGCGGACGTGAGACAGGCCCTGGCCGCGGACCGCACCCGCTCCCCGTACCGGCTGAGCCTCGACGGCAAGTGGAAGTTCGCGTACGCCGACCGCCCCGACGACCGCGACGCGGACTTCTACCGCACGGACGTCGACGACAGCGACTGGGACACCGTCCCCGTCCCCTCCGCCTGGCAACTGCACGGCTACGACCGCCCGATCTACGTCAACATCACCTACCCCTGGTGGGGCCCCAACGGCCTGGGCGAGGAGGCGCAGCCACCCGCCGCACCGACCCGCCGCAACCCCGTGGGCCAGTACCGCCGCACCTTCACGGTCCCACGCGACTGGAAGGGCCGGCGGACCTTCCTCCACTTCGAGGGGGTCAAGTCCGCCCACTACGTGTGGATCAACGGGGAGTTGGTCGGCTACCACGAGGACTCCTACGACCCCGCCGAGTACGACATCACCCCGCACCTGAAGCCGGGCACCAACCAGATCGCGGTCGAGGTCTACCGCTACTCCGACGGAGACTGGCTCGAGGACCAGGACATGATCCGGCTGAGCGGCATCTTCCGCTCGGTCTACCTGTACTCCACGCCCGCCGTGCACCTGCGCGACTTCAGGCTCGAAACTCCGCTGAGCGACGACTACAAGGCGGCCGAACTGTCGGTCACCGCGCGCGTGCGGGACTACGGCGGCCGGGGCGGCGGCCGGTACTCCGTCGAGACCCAGCTGTACGACCCGAACGGGCACCCGGTCTGGCCCAGACCGCTGCAGCAGGCCGTCGCGCTCGACTCCGGCAAGGAGGAGACCGTACAGGCCGCGAAGTCCGTGCCCCGGCCGCGGCTGTGGTCGGCCGAACGCCCCGACCTCTACACCGCCGTGCTCCGCCTGCGCGACCCGGCGGGCAAGGTGATCGAGACCCTCTCCCACCGCGTCGGCCTGCGCGAGTTCGCGCTCAAGGACGGCCTGATGCGCATCAACGGCAAGCCGGTCTCCTTCCGGGGCACCAACCGCCACGAGATGCACCCGGTGCGCGGCTCGGCCCTCACCCGCGCGGAGATGGTCGAGGACATCGAGATCATCAAGCGGCTGAACATCAACAGCGTCCGCACCTCGCACTACCCGAACAACCCGCAGTGGCTCGAACTCGCCGACGAGTACGGCCTGTACCTCGTCGACGAGACCGACCTCGAGACCCACGGCATCCGCGGCGAGTACCCCGGCAACCACGCCGCCTGGACCGAGGCCTGCGTGGACCGCGCCCGCAACATGGTCCACCGCGACAAGAACCACGCCTCGGTGGTGATCTGGTCGCTCGGCAACGAGGCGGGCGGCGGCAGCACCTTCAACGCCATGTACGACTGGATCACGTCGTACGACACCACCCGGGTCATCCAGTACGAGGGCGACGACCGCCCGGGCATGAGCGACATCCGCTCCGAGATGTACGACAGTCCCTCCCGCGTCGAGGCGCGTGCGAAGGACACGAACGACACCCGGCCGTACGTGATGATCGAGTACTCGCACGGCATGGGGAACTCCAACGGCAACTTCAAGAAGTACTGGGACATCGTCCGCCGCTACGACGTCCTCCAGGGCGGCTGGATCTGGGACTTCGTCGACCAGGCCCTCGAGTGGCCCACGCCCACGCGCAAGCGGTTCACCGAGTCCGGACCGGCCGCACTGCGCGGCGAGATCCAGGCCCCCGCCGGCACGTTCACCCGCGCCGAGGGCGTCTGTGGCGGCACCGTCTTCGCCCGCGACCCGGGCCTCGACCTCACCGGCTCCCTCACCCTGGAGGCCTGGGTCACCCCGCAGGTGACCGGCTACCACCAGCCGATCCTCGCCAAGGGCGACACCCAGTACGCCCTCAAGCAGACGGACAGGAACCTGGAGTTCTTCATCTACGGCGGCGGCCAGTGGGTCAGCGTGAGCTGGGCGCTGCCGGACGACTGGACCGGGCGCGAGCACCACATCGCGGGCGTCTTCGACGCGGACGCGGGCACCCTGACCCTCCATGTCGACGGCGAGACACGGGCCACCCGCACCACCACCCGGCGCCCCTCGAACAACACCGCGTCCCTGGCCCTGGCCACCGACGTCGACAACCCCACCCGGGAGTTCAGCGGCACCATCCGGCGGGCCCGGGTGTACGCCCGCGCGCTGAGCGCCGCCGACATCGCCGCCGCGGGCCGGGGACCCGGCGACGACGGCGTACGGTTCTGGTTCGACGCCGCCACCGTCGGCCTCACCGAGGAGCGGCCCCGGGACAGGACGTTCTACGCCTACGGCGGCGACTGGGCCGACAACCCCAACGACGGGGCCTTCTGCGGGGACGGCATCGTCACCGCCGACCGCGGACTCACCGGCAAGTCCGCCGAGGTCAAGCAGATCTACCAGGCGATCAACGCGGCCTGGGCGTCCGGTGGTCCGGGGGCGGTGACCCTCACCAACGAGTACCTCTTCACCAACCTCCGCGAGTTCGACGGACGGTGGGAGCTCGTCGCCGACGGAAAGGCGGTCCGGCGCGGAAAACTGAGCCGGGCCCAGCTGGACCTCGCGCCGCTGTCGAGCAAGGACATCACCGTGCCCTTCGAGGTGCCGGACGACCCGGCGCCAGGCGCGGAGTACTTCCTGCGGCTGTCCTTCACCACCAGGGAGACCACGAAGTGGGCCAAGGCCGGCTTCGAGGTGGCCGGGCAGCAACTCGCCGTCGACTCCGGCAGCCCCGCCGTGACACCGCTGCCACTGGCCCGCGTCCCCGCCCTGAGCCACAGGGACGCCGACGGGACGGTCACCGTCACGGGCAAGGGCTTCTCCGTCACCGTCGACAAGAAGACCGGCGTCATCACCTCCTACCGCGCCGGACGCGCCGAGCTGATCACCTCCGGCCCCGCCCCCAACTTCTGGCGGGCCCCCACCGACAACGACCACGGCAACGGCCAGCACACCCGCAACCAGACCTGGCGCGACGCCGGTACCGGCCGCAAGGTCACGGACGTCGGCGTCAGCACCCGGGGAGACAAGGCCGTCGTGATCAAGGTCGCCGGCACCCTGCCCACCACGACCGAGTCGACGTACACCACCACGTACACGGTCTTCGGGAACGGCGAGATCAAGGTCGACAACACCCTGCACCCGGGCGCCTCCTCGCTGCCGTACATCCCGGAGGTGGGCACCCTGCTGTTCCTGCCCGCCCGTCTGGAGAAGCTGCGCTACTACGGCCGCGGGCCCGAGGAGAACCACTGGGACCGCAACAACGCCACCGACGTGGGCCTGTACTCGGGGACCGTCACCGGCCAGCGGACCTCCTATCTGCGCCCCCAGGAGAGCGGCAACAAGACCGACGTCCGCTGGATCGCCCTCACCGGCGGCGACGGCCCCGGGCTGCTCGTCACCGGCGAACCGCTCCTGGAGGTCAACGCCTCCCACTTCACCCCGGAGGACCTCTCGGTCGGGGCCCGCCACGACTACCAGCTCACCCCGCGCAAGGAGGTCGTCCTGCGACTGAGCCACCACCAGATGGGCGTCGGCGGCGACAACAGCTGGGGCGCGCACACCCACGACGAGTACAAACTGTTCGCCGACCGCGACTACGCCTACACCTACCGGCTGCGGCCGCTGACGGACGTGGATGAGGCGATGGCGGCGTCACGGAGGCCCACCGGCCTGGAGTGAGGCGAACCACGACGTGGCGGGGGTCCCGGTGCGCGGCCGGGACCCGGCTCCCCGCACCGCCCCCGGCATGACAAGCTGTGCTTCCCCACCCCGAACCCAGGAGGTCACCATGACCGCAGAGCCCGCATCCCCGGAAGGTTCGGAGCCGGCTGCCGCCGAGTCGTCACCTCTGACGCCGGACAGTGACGGCAACTACGACCTCAAGGCCAAGTTCCGCGAAGCCCTGGCCCGCAAGCGCGGTGCCCAGGCGGACGCCGCCGATGTCGCCGCCAACACCGACGCGTCGAAGGTACGTGCCGCACACGGCCCGGCTTCGAGCCAGCGCTCGTTCCGGCGCAAGAGCGGCGGCTGAGCCGATCGGTCGACGTAGCTGACGGCCCGGTGCGACGTCGGCGCGCCCGGCTGTGCCGGCCGGCGTCACCACCGGGGCCGTCCGCGTCACTGATCACTCCGGGTGAAGGACCGCGGCGGATGACGGGTACGGAAGCGAGCCGGAAGGTCATCGAGCTGCTGCGTGCCAACGAGGACAGTGCGTCCTACGGCCCGGGGTGCTCTGCCGAGACCATCGCCCGGGCCGAGCGGGAGATGGGTCTCACCTTCCCGCCGTCGTACCGGCTGGAGCAGGAACTGATGGTGGTCCTGCTCGACGACGTGTGGCTGTTCGCCGTGCTCGACACGTCCCGGCCCGACGAGGAAGGCGAGTATCCCGTCTTCGCCTGGAACCCGGGGGTCCTCGACGGCGGCCTCATGGAGGAGATCGCGGACAGCTTCGGCGAGTTCGCGCTCGAGGAGTGTGAGCAGAAGCTGAGCTGATCCGTACGCGAAGGGATGTACGCTGCCGCCAACGCCCTTGACCTGCACAGCAGGCAGGGAGCAGACAAAACGGGAGCTTCCTCATGTTTCGTACCATGTTCAAGTCCAAGATCCACCGCGCCACCGTCACCCAGGCCGACCTGCACTACGTGGGATCGGTGACCATCGACGCGGGCCTCCTCGACGCCGCCGACCTGCTGCCCGGCGAGCTCGTGCACATCGTCGACATCACCAACGGTGCCCGCCTGGAGACGTACGTCATCGAGGGCGAGCGCGGCTCCGGAGTGATCGGTATCAACGGGGCCGCCGCACATCTCGTCCACCCCGGCGACCTGGTGATCATCATCAGTTACGCTCAAGTGACCGATGCCGAGGCGCGGGCGCTGGAGCCGAGGGTCGTGCACGTGGACCGCGACAACCGGATCGTGGCCCTGGGCGCGGACCCGTCGGAGCCGGTGCCGGGCTCCGACCAGGAGCGCAGCCCGCAGTCGGTACCGGTCTGATCCCTGTACGGCATTCGACCAGGAGCGTGCCCATGAGCGACATCGAGATCCGCGACGACCGCCCGGCGGGCCGCCTGGAGGCCCTCGGCGACGGTGAAGTCGTGGGCCGTATCGAGTACTTCGTCCTCGAATCGCCCGGGCGCGCCCTGGTCCCCGTCCACACGATCGTGGAACCGGCCCACGAGGGAAAGGGCATCGCGGGCTCCCTGGCCCGCGAGCTCTACGCCACCGCCGAGCGCGAGGGTGTCGTGGTGGCCCCGCTCTGCCCGTACGTCGTCAAGTGGGCCGAACGCCACCCCGAGGAGGCCCCGCCCGCCGACCCCGAGCTGCTCCGCGCGGCGAAGCGCTGGCTGGCGGCCCACCCCGGGCGCTTCTGACGCGGGCCATCCGGGTGACTGGTGCGGCGGACGCCGGGTACGCGGGGGAGTAGTCCAGAGCCGACGTCACCACTGGCTGGAGGACATGATGACCAACCCGTTCCCGGACCCCGTCCACCCGGGCCCGACCCCGGGCCCTCAACCGGACCCCCCACCGCAGCCGACCCCTCCGGCACCGGGCCCGGTCCCGACCCCTGACCCCACACCACCGTCCCCGGTCCCCCCGGGCCCGGAGCCGGTACCGAATCCCGAGCCGGGACCTCCGCTCTCGTAGAACACAAAAGGTGGGCGGCGTGAAAACGCCGCCCACCCGGGTGTGTCCACAGGGGCGAGGGGCTGTATCTGATGTGCGGCTCCGCCGCGTGGGCGCGAGCAGCCCCCCACCGGCCCGCACTCACCCCACTACGCGGACACCTCGGACCGGTCCCCGCCCCACAGCGTGTGGAACGACCCCTCCTGGTCCACCCTCCGATACGTGTGCGCCCCGAAGAAGTCCCGCTGCCCCTGCGTCAGCGCCGCGGGCAACCGCTCGGAACGCAGCCCGTCGTAGTACGCCAGCGCCGCCGAGAAGCCCGGTGTAGGCACGCCCTGCCGGGTCGCCGCGACGATCACCTCACGCCAGTCGTCCTGCGCGTCGGCGATCTCCCGGGCGAACGTCTCGTCGGACAGCAGACTCGGCAGATCGGCCCGCGTGTCGTACGCGGCCCGGATCCGGTCCAGGAACGCGGCGCGAATGATGCACCCACCGCGCCAGATGGCGGACACCGCACCGAGGTCGATGTCCCACGCGTACTCCTCGCGGGCGGCCGCGATCTCGTGGAAGCCCTGTGTGTACGACACGATCTTCGAGGCGTACAGGGCCTGCTCGACACGGTCGGCGAACGCGCCGGCCTCCGCCTCGCTCAGCGCGGTCGCCGTGGGCCCCGCCAGGCCCCGCGAGGCCTCCCGCAGTTCGGCGTGCCCGGAGAGCGACCGGGCGAAGACCGCCTCGGCGATGCCGGAGACCGGGACGCCGAGGTCGAGGGCGATCTGCACCGTCCACCGCCCGGTGCCCTTCTGCTCCGCCTGGTCCACGACCACGTCCACGAAGGGCTTGCCGGTCGCCGCGTCCACGTGGGACAGCACCTCGGCGGTGATCTCGATCAGGTAGGAGTCCAGCCGGCCCGTGTTCCAGGTCCGGAAGATGTCCGCGATCTGCGCGGGCGAGTACCCGGCGACATCGCGGAGCAGCTGGTACGCCTCGCCGATCAGCTGCATGTCGGCGTACTCGATGCCGTTGTGCACCATCTTCACGAAGTGCCCCGCGCCGTCCGGACCGACGTGCGTCACACACGGCGCACCGTCGACCGCCTTCGCGGAGATCTTCTCCAGCATGGGTCCGAGCGAGTCGTACGACTCCTTCGGGCCGCCCGGCATGATGCTCGGTCCGTTGAGCGCGCCCTCCTCGCCGCCGGAGACGCCCATGCCGACGAAGTGGATGCCCTGCTCGCGCAGCGCCTTCTCACGGCGGCGGGTGTCCGCGAAGTGCGCGTTGCCACCGTCGATGATCATGTCGCCGGGCTCCAGGAGCGGCGCGAACTCGTCGATCACCGCATCCGTCGGATCGCCGGCCTTCACCATGATGACCAGCCGGCGCGGCCGCTCCAGTGCCGCCACGAACTCCTTGGCGGTCTCCGCCGCGATGAAGTCGCCCTCGTCCCCGAACTCCTCGACCAGGGCGTGCGTACGCGCCGCCGTCCGGTTGTGCAACGCGACCGTGTAGCCGTTGCGCGCGAAGTTCCGGGCGAGATTGCGGCCCATGACCGCGAGTCCGGTGACGCCGATCTGGGCTGTATTGCTCATTCGGTTGGCTCCTAAAGGATCCGGTATCGGTGGTGCCGGTCGTGCACGTCAGTATCGCCCCACCGGCCATCCTGACGTGCCGCTGTGCCGAGCGCATGTCCGGGGTGCCGGGCGTGACGTACGCAGATACGGACGACGGCCCCGTCCGCCTCAGCCGTGGTGAAAGCGCGGCGCGTTCCTGGTCGTTCGCGGTGCAGGGCGGCTGATTGCCGTCTTGTCATGGCCTGTTCGGGGCGCTTACTTTTGGCCCTCCTGACGAATGTCGAGGGGGAGCTCCATGGCCGTACGCGGCCGGCACCGCCGGTATCAGCCGAACAGGATCAACCGCGCCTCACTCACCGTCACGGCGGGCGGTGCCGGAATGGCGATGCCGCTCATCGGCGCCGGCACGGCCCAGGCGGCCGACGTGGACACCTGGAACAAGGTCGCCGCGTGCGAGTCGACGAACAACTGGAGCATCAACACCGGCAACGGGTACTACGGCGGACTGCAGTTCGCCCAGTCCACCTGGGAGGCATTCGGTGGCACGCGGTACGCGCCGCGGGCCGATCTCGCCACCAAGGACGAACAGATCGCCGTGGCGGAGAAGGTGCTGGACGGGCAGGGGCCGGGAGCCTGGCCGGCGTGCTCGGTCGAGGCCGGACTCACCCGCGGCGGCGACACCCCGGACATCCACCCCGCCGGGTCCGTCAAGAGCTCCGTCCAGGACGTACAGCCGCAGACCACGCCCCAGTCCCGGGCCGGGACGGCCGAGATGTACACCGTGGTCCACGGCGACAGCCTCTCCGGCATCGCCGAGCGGGAGGACGTCAAGGGCGGCTGGCAGCGGCTCTACGCCGCGAACCGGAAGGCCATCGGAGCCGATCCCGACCTCATCCTGCCGGGGCAGCGGCTCAGTCTGCGGGGCAAGGCGGTCACGACGACCACCCAGACGTCCTCCAAGTCCACGTCGGAGAAGTCCGGTTCGGACACCGAGGAGACGCGGGAGACGAGTCGTTCCCTCGTCGCGCCGGTCGACGCCCCCACCGGAACGCCGTACCACAAGGCGGGTTCTTCCTGGTCGAAGGGCTATCACACCGGCGTCGACTTCGCGGTTGCCACCGGTACCTCCGTGAAGGCGGTCGCGGCGGGGCGGGTGGTCAGTTCCGGGTGGGCCGGTTCGTTCGGCTACCAGGTGGTGATCCGGCACGGGGACGGCAGGTACACCCAGTACGCGCATCTGTCGGCGATCTCCGTGAAGAGCGGACAGGGTGTCGGCGCCGGCCAGCGGATCGGCCGCTCCGGGTCCACGGGCAACAGCACCGGCCCGCATCTGCACTTCGAAGTGCGGACGGGGCCGGGCTTCGGCACGGACATCGATCCGGTCGCGTATCTGCGGACGGGCGGTGTCAGGCTCTGAGGTCTGTCGGGGACGCGGTCGCGTGCGGTCAGGATTTGACACGCATGCGATGGCGGCTCGGGACCGGCATCGGGACGTACGACGCGCCGTAGAGCGGGCCGTAGAGGAAGAGCGGGGCGTCGTCGGGGTCCTGCGGCGCGAGGTCCTGGACCGACTCCGGGACCAGGACCTCCTCCCGGACCGCCGACTGCTCGGGGAGGCAGGCGAGGAGCTGCTCGGCGGTGACGGGCTCGGCCAGGCCGGCCAGCAGCTTCTGGGCGGAGACGGCCTCCGGCACGCTCACCCTGGCGGTCGGCACGCTCACCCTCGCGGCGGGCTCGGGCAGCGCCGCGGCGGGCTCGGGCAGTGCCGGCGTCTCGGTGCGTGCGAGCCGTTCGGTCGTCAGCAGGATCAGACCGCCCGCCGTCACCACGGCGCAGCCCAGGGCGAGCACGGTGCCCGTGGTGCCGTAGCGGAACGTCTCACCGAACATCGTGATGCCGACCGCGGCGGCGGCCACCGGGTTCACGACCGTGAGGGTCGCCAGCGGGGCCGCGAGACCGGCACCGCGGTAGGAGGCCTGGGAGAGCAGCACACCGGCCGTGGCCAGGACGCCGATCACGGCCAGGGAGGGCACGTCCGCCGTGGACACACCGCCGGTCCAGTCGACCGCGACGGTCTTGGTGAAGACCGAGGACATGCCGAACGCGATGCCGGACGCGGTGGCGAGCAGGATGCTGCGCACCGCCGGATGCCGGTGGGCCGCCCGGCCCGCGATCATCAGCGCGACGACGGCGAGACCGGTGGCCGTGGCGACCGCCACCCGCTGCGTCGTGCCCAGCGACTGTGCGTCGGACGTGCCGACCAGGGAGAGCAGACCGGCCAGACCCACGGTCGACATGATCGCGCCGCGCCAGGCCGTCGCCCCGGCCTTGCGGCGCACGAACAGCGCCGCCATGGGCAGGGCGAACACGATGGTCAGGGCGCCCAGCGGCTGCACCAGGCTCAGCGGTCCGTACGCCAGCGCCACCACGTGCAGCAGTCCGCCCAGACCGTTCAGCGCGACCGCCGCCCACCAGCTCGCCCGCCGCAGGGGCGCGAACTGCTGCTCGGGGGAGGACACCGCGACCTGCTCCTGGACGATCGCCCCACCGGCGTACGCGACGGCGGAAACGAGCGACAGGACCACGGACAACGCGAGGGCGCTCATGAGCTGCTCCTCTGCGAGAGGCGGGGGCGATGGCCCCGGCGCGGCGAACGGTCGGCTTCCATGTGCAACACGATGCCGCGAAAAGCCATTCCCGTCGTCGTACCTGAGCAGGCAATGGGTCCTACTGCCGATGGAGTACTACGGAGGGCGTGTCCTCCCCAAGGTGGGTGACACCACGCAGAGCCCCGCTGGGGGCACCCCCTAGGGGCCTTGGTACTACTGCTCTTCGTGGACCTCGACGCCGATCTCGCCGCGCTCCGCCCGCTCGGCGGCTTCTTTCCCCTACGCACGGGTGCAGCGCCGCGTTCAACACTGCCGACGCTAGCTCAGACGTACGAAGATGGAAAGTGTGATGTTTACGGAAATTCCATGACTTTCCGTATCCAAAAGGTCTCCGACCTGCTGAGCGCCCCCGAGTCGCGCGTCGCCGCCTCGCTCGCCCACCAGGGACTCGCGTCCCGGCTGTGGTCGGCGGCGCTCGGCTGTGCCGTCCTGTACGGCCGCATTCCCGACCTGGACGCCCGGCTCGTGCGCTGGGACGCCGACGGCAGCGCCCCCGACGACCTGTGGCTCTGCGAGGTCCGCCCGCTGCCCGGGGACGCCGCGAGCCTCGCGGACGCCGTCCTCGTGGGCCACCTCGAACCGCTGGCGGAGGCGCTGCGCACCCGGCACGGGGTCGCGGCCGGTCTGCTGCGCGGCAACGCGGCCTCCGCGCTGGCCGGCGCCGCCCGGCAGCTGGCGGGATGGGCGCGGGCGAACGGCCGTCCCGAAGCCGTCGCCCGCACCCGCGCCCTGCTCGCGGAACTCCTCACCCACCCCGGTCTCGCCGGAACGCTCGACGCGGGCACCCTCCGGCGGCGCAGCTGCTGCCTCTACTACCGCGTGCCCGGCGGGGGCGTCTGCGGGGACTGTTGCTTCACACGGCCCCCGCGGTCTTCCCCGGGCGCCGCATCTGGGTGACCATGAAGAGCAATCAGCCGCTGAGATCAGGGGGTTCCGGGTGCGAGTGGGACTGCTGACCCGGGAGTACCCGCCGGATGTGTACGGCGGCGCGGGCGTCCATGTCGAGTTCCTCGCCCGGGAGTTGAGCTCCCTGATCGACCTCGACGTGCACTGCTGGGGCGAGGGCCGCGCGGAGGGCGTCGCACGCCATCGCCCCTGGCCCGTCCTGGACACCGCCAACGACGCACTGCGCACCTTCTCCGTGGACCTCGCGATGACCGCGGGCCTCGAAGGCCGCGAACTCGTCCACTCGCACACCTGGTACGCCAACCTCGCCGGCCACCTCGGCAAGCTGCTGTACGGCATCCCGCACGTGATGACCGCCCACTCACTGGAGCCGCTGCGCCCCTGGAAGGCCGAGCAGCTCGGCGGCGGGTACGCCCTGTCGAGCTGGGCCGAGCGCACCGCGATCGAGTCCGCCGACGCGGTGATCGCCGTGTCGGGAGCGATGCGCGAGGACATCCTCGCCTGCTACCCGGCCCTGGACCCGGCCCGGGTGCACGTCGTGCACAACGGCATCGACACCGCGCTCTACCGGCCCGACCACGGCACCGAGGCCCTCACCCGCATCGGCGTCGACCCGGACCGTCCCTTCGTGCTCTTCGTCGGCCGCATCACCCGGCAGAAGGGCGTGCCCCATCTGCTGCGCGCGGTACGGGACATCGATCCGGCCGCTCAGGTCGTGCTGTGCGCCGGGGCGCCCGACACCCCGGAGATCGACCGCGAGTTCCGCGAGCTGTTCCAGGAGCTGAGCAGCGTCCGCGAGGGCGTCCACTGGATCCCGCAGATGCTGCCGCGTCCGGATGTGATCCAACTCCTCACACACGCCGCCGTGTTCGTCTGCCCTTCGGTGTACGAACCTCTCGGTATCGTCAACCTGGAGGCCATGGCGTGCGGAACCCCCGTGGTGGCCTCGCAGATCGGTGGCATCCCGGAGGTCGTCGAGGACGGCAAGACCGGTGTGCTCGTCCGGGTGGACGACGATTTCGAGCCCGCGCTGGCACGTGCGCTGGACTCGGTCCTCGGTGATCCGGAGGGCGCCCGGCGGATGGGCGAGGCGGGGCGGGAGCGCGCCGTGGGCGAGTTCGGCTGGGACGCGGTGGCGCGGCGGACGGTGCGGCTCTATGAGGAGATCCTCAAACAGGCGTACTAGAGGCCGGTCCAGGGCAGGCATGGGTCAATCAGGGTGAGGGGAGCGGCCATGCGTCGTGGCGGACCTTCGGTGCTCGGCATCGTATTGGCGGGCGGAGAAGGCAAACGCCTGATGCCCCTGACCGCGGACCGCGCGAAACCAGCGGTCACTTTCGGAGGAACGTATCGCCTGGTCGATTTCGTCCTCTCCAACCTCGTGAACGGCGACATCCTGCGCATCTGTGTCCTGACGCAGTACAAGTCGCACTCGCTGGACCGGCACATCACCACGACCTGGCGGATGTCGAGCCTGCTCGGCAACTACGTCACCCCGGTCCCGGCCCAGCAGCGGCTCGGCCCGCGCTGGTACCTGGGCAGCGCCGACGCCATCCTGCAGTCGCTGAACCTCGTGCATGACGAGGAGCCCGAGTACGTCGTGGTGTTCGGCGCGGACCATGTGTACCGGATGGACCCGCGGCAGATGCTCACCCAGCACATCGAGAGCGGGGCGGGCGTGACGGTGGCCGGCATCCGGGTGCCGCGCTCGGAGTCCTCGCAGTTCGGTGTGATCACGCCGGGGTCGGACGGGCTGACCGTGGAGCGCTTCCTGGAGAAGCCCGCCGACCCGCCCGGTCTCGCGGACGACCCGGAGTGCGTCTTCGCCTCGATGGGCAACTACATCTTCACCACCAAGGCCCTGATAGAGGCGCTGCAGCGGGACGCCGAGGACGAGAACTCGGTGCACGACATGGGCGGCTCGATCCTGCCCCAGCTCACCGACCGGGGTGAGGCACAGCTGTACGACTTCAGCCTGAACCATGTGCCCGGTGAGACGACCCGCGACCAGGGCTACTGGCGTGATGTCGGCACCCTGGACGCCTACTACGACGCCCATATGGACCTCATCGCCGAGCGCCCCGCGTTCAACCTCTACAACCGGCAGTGGCCCATCTACACCCACTCAGGCCAGCTCTCGCCGGCCCGGTTCAACGCGGGCGGCATGGCCAGCGAGTCGATCATCAGTGCGGGCTGCCTGATCCGCGGTCAGGTCACGCGGTCGATTCTGTCGCCGGGCGTCAGGGTGGACCCGGGGGCGGTGGTCCAGGGCTCGATCCTGCACGACAACGTCCACATAGGCCGGGGCGCGGTGGTGCGCGGTGCCGTCCTCGACAAGAACGTCGAGGTGCCGCCGGGTGCGACGATCGGGGTGAATCCGGGGCGGGACGCGGAGCTCTACACCGTCTCCAAGGGGGGCGTGATCGCGCTCGGGAAGGGCCAGCAGGTGCCCTGAGACACAGTGAAGGGCGCCCTGTGGCTGCTGGGGCGCCCATGGCTGGACTTAATCTGCTGTTAACTGTGCGTAGCTCGATCGTACTTGACCGTAATCGCGTGTGGACGATTGACTGCTTGCCCACCCGTCGTCGACGCGAGGCAAGCCATTGAATTCTGACCTGCTCGCCCCTCTCGACCTGGCTTTCTGGAACATCGAGTCCCCGGAACACCCCATGCACCTGGGCGCCCTCGGCGTCTTCTCGGCCTGCTCGCCCGCCGCGGGGGCCCACGCGGCCGACCTGCTCGCCGCGCGGGCGGCGGCCGTGCCGGGGCTGCGGATGCGGATCCGGGACGTCTGGCAGCCACTGGCCTTCGGGGGCGCCACGCGCGAGCCCGCCCCCGACTTCGACCCCCTGGACCATGTCCGGCTGCACGCGCCCACCGCCGACTTCCACGCGGTGGCCGGGCGGCTCATGGAGCGTCCGCTGGAGCGGGGCCGCCCGCCGTGGGAGGCCCATGTCCTCCCCGGGGAGGACGGCTGCTCCTTCGCCGTGCTCTTCAAGTTCCACCACGCCCTGGCCGACGGACTGCGCGCGCTGACCCTCGCGGCCGCCATCCTCGACCCGATGGACCTGCCGGCCCGCAAGCCGCGTCCCGAGGAGCCCGCGAAGGGCTTCTTCCCCGACGTGCGCAAGCTGCGGGGGTTCATCAAGGACACCGTCTCGGACGTGGGCCGCGCCCTCGACATCGGCGCGTCCGTCGCCCTGTCCACCGTCGGGGTGCGCTCGTCCTCCGCACTGACCTCCGAGCCGAGCGGAACCCGCCGTACGGCGGGAGTCGTCGTGGACCTCGACGACGTGCACCGGGTCCGCAAGGCCCAGGGCGGCACCGTCAACGACGTCCTGATCGCGGTCGTCGCCGGCGCCCTGCGCCGCTGGCTGGACGAGCGCGGCGACGGCAGCGAGGGCGTCGCGCCCCGTGCCCTGATCCCGGTCTCCAGGCGCCGCCCGCGCACCGCGCACCCCCAGGGCAACCGGCTCTCCGGCTACCTGATGCGGCTTCCGGTCGACGACCCCGACCCGCTCGCCCGCCTCCAGACGGTCCGCACGGCGATGGACCGCAACAAGGACGCGGGGCCCAACCGGGGCGCGGGCGCGGTCGCCCTGCTCGCGGACCACGTCCCCGCGCTGGGGCACCGCCTCGGCGGGCCGCTGGTGAGCCAGGCCGCCCGGCTCTGGTTCGACATCCTCGTCACCAGCGTCCCCCTGCCCGGCATCGGCCTGAAGCTCGGCGGCAACGTGGTCACGGAGGTCTTCCCCTTCGCGCCGCTGGCCCGCGGCCAGTCCCTCGCGGTCGCCGTCTCGACGTACCGCGGGCAGGTCCACTACGGCCTCGTCGCCGACGCCGAGGCGGTACCGGACCTCGACGTCCTGGCCAAGGCGATCACCGCGGAGGTGGAGACGCTCATCACCGCCTGCGAGGCTTGACCGTCCCCGTTTTTGGAGGACCGGCCCGGCGCTCCGTAGAATTCCCTGTTCGAAAGCGGACGCGGTCGGAGCGCCGCACGGTGAGCCAAGGAAACGGCAGCGCGATGACGGTGACAGAGGAAGGCCCGGCGACCACGGACGAGGTCGTCCACGAGCCCGGTGACGAGGTCGTGTACGGCCCCGGTATCGACCCGGAGCGACTGGCCGTCTGCCTCGGCGTGCTCGACGAGCTGGACAAGCTGGAGGTCGACCACCCGGACGCCATCGCCGTGCGCCGGGCCACCGCCGGCGTCTACCGCACCGTCAAGCAGCGCCGCCGCCAGGAGCGCAGGGCCGCCAAGACCGCGCACGACAAGACGGTCACCGAGGCCACGGCGACCGGCTCCGCCCAGCGCATCGACGACGAGACCGAGGGCATCCTGCCGCAGTCGGTCACCGAGGCCGGGAGGATCGCCGGGATACTCCAGCGCCCGCGCTCCTGCTACACCTGCAAGACCCGGTATGTGGAAGTCGACTACTTCTACCACCAGCTCTGTCCGGACTGCGCCACCCTGAACCGGGACAAGCGAGACGTCCGCGCCGACCTCACCGGCAAGCGCGCCCTGCTCACCGGCGGCCGCGCCAAGATTGGCATGTACATCGCGCTCAGGCTGCTGCGCGACGGCGCGCACACCACGGTCACCACGCGCTTCCCCAAGGACGCCATCCGCCGCTTCAAGGCCATGGACGACTCCGCGGACTGGATCCACCGCCTGGAGGTCGTCGGCATCGACCTGCGCGACCCGGCCCAGGCCGTGGCCCTCGCCGACCAGGTCGCCGAGGCGGGCCCGCTGGACATCCTGATCAACAACGCGACACAGACCGTACGCCGCCTGCCCTCCGCCTACGCCGCCCTGGTCGACGGCGAGAGCGCCCCGCTGCCCGCCGGTGAGCTGCCCGCCCACCATGTCATCGGCGCCTTCGGCTCCGGCGCCGTGGACGGCCTCGCCGCGCTGCCGGCCGGCATCAGCGGCCTCGACGCCCAGCAGGTCGCCGACCTCGCCCTGGTCGCCGGCAACGCCAGCGTCGCCCGGCACCTGGACGGCACCGCCATCGACGCCGGCGGCCTCGTCCCGGACGTCGTCGACACCAACACCTGGGTGCAGACCATCGAGCAGATCTCCCCGGTGGAACTCCTCGAGACCCAGCTGTGCAACTACACGGCGCCGTTCATCCTCATCAGCAAGCTCCGCCCGGCGATGGCCGAGGCGGCGAAGAAGGCGGCGAGCGGCCGCGCCTACGTCGTCAACGTCTCGGCGATGGAAGGCGTCTTCGGCCGCGGCTACAAGGGCGCGGGCCACCCCAACACCAACGCCGCCAAGGCCGCGATGAACATGGTCACCCGGACCAGCGCCCAGGAGATGTTCCAGAGCGACGGCATCCTCATGACGTCCGTCGACACCGGCTGGATCACCGACGAGCGCCCCCACTACGACAAGCTGCGCCTCGCGGAGGAGGGCTTCCACGCCCCCCTCGACCTGGTCGACGGCGCGGCCCGCGTCTACGACCCGGTCGTGCGCGGTGAGGCGGGCGAGGACCTGTACGGCGTCTTCCTGAAGGACTACGCGCCCGGCAAGTGGTAGGCCCTTATTCGCTCGCGGGCCCGGGTGCCGGCGTTCTACCGTGACGGTGGAGCGCCGGTGTGCCCGGTGCGATGGTCACGCGTTCTTCGTGGTTCGATCCCATACAGGCCCACCCGCGGGCCTGTCGCCCTGTCGGAGGGCACCGCGCGACCGCTTTGATCTCGGGCACCCGCACTCAGCCGGTTCCCGGCGCCCGTGAGCGCAGCCGCTCGTGCACCGCGTACGTCCCGGAGGAGTACGCGGCCCGCACGCTGGTCCCCCCGTCCACGAGCAGGTCCGCCCCGGTCACCCACTCGGCCGCGTCCGAGGCCAGCCAGATGACGGCCCGGGCCACGTCCGCCGGCTCCCCGATCCGTCCGAGCGGCAGCCCCGCCGCGAGGTCGTCCTCGCCCGGCTCCCATACGAAACGGGCCATTTCCGTGCGTACGAGACCGGGGGAGACGGAATTGACCCGGACCCGCGGGGCCAGTTCGCCCGCGAGCTGCCGGGTGAGATGGAGCAGGGCCGCCTTGCTGGTCCCGTAGGCACCGACCTGTGGGCCCACATGGTCCGCGCCCTCCGTGCAGATGTTGACGACCGTACCGCCGTGCTCCCGCATCCACGCCCGCCACGCGCCCTGCACCAGCCGCAGCGGCGCCTCCACGTTGACCAGGAACGCCTCGCGCCAGGCCCGCGGATCGGCGTCCATGAGCGGGCCGTACGGCTGGTTGGTCGCCGCGTTGTTGACGACGACGTCGATCCGGCCGAACGCGTCCAGGGCGAGCCGGACGACCTCGTCCAGATGCGCCGGATCCGCCACGGTGCCCGCCACGCCGATGCCGCCCAGCTCGGCGGCGACCCGCCGCACCTCCGCCGTGTCGCGCGCGGTCACGCAGACCAGTGCGCCCGCCGACGCCAGTTGCCCGGCGACCTCCCGCCCGATGCCGCGTGTGCCGCCGGTGACGATCGCGGCCCTGCCCTGAAGTCCGTACGGCGACGTCATCGGCGTACCGTCTCATGACGGGTCGTCAGTCGACAGCCCCGAGACGGGAGTTCCGGGCCGCCACCAAGTCCAGCACGGTGCGCCAGTCCTCCAGGGCCCCGGCGTCGAAGCCCGCGGTCCGGCCCTCCTCGTCGGCCAGCCGCAGGCGCAGCAGGTCGTCGTCGGCGGCGGGGCCCCGGCTGCGTACGAGGTGGAAGACCCGCTCGCCCAGCAGGGACCGTACGGCTTCGGCCGCGCGCTCGGCCCGAAGGATCTCGTCGCCCGGGCACAGCAGCTCCCCGATGTCGTGCACCAGCCCCGCCACTTGGAGCTCCTTGTCGGCGGGCCGGCCACGGCGCAGCAGCGCGGCGGTCCGCAGCGCGTGCTGATGCCGGCAGGCGTACAGCAGATCCATCAGCTCTTCGACACTGCGCAGCTGGGGGTCCCCCCAGGCCCTTCAGGCGCTGGGGGAGCGTCAGTCCTCCCGCCGGACAAGCCGTTGCCGTCCGTCAGCAGATCATGGCCGCCTTGCGATGCGGCCAACGGGACTTGAACTGCGCTGTCGGGGTGCTCGAAGGCGCGAGCGCCGACGTAGGCCGAACGGGTGATGTCTCGACGGGGCATCAGATGACAAAACCCCACATAGTAGGACCGAGTGCACACGGGCGACTTGGGAAAGTTACCCCTTGTTTTCAGCCCCATCGAGCGGGCCTCCGCTCATTTGGTTAATCTGTAGCGGACGGACAGCAGTACGGGGTCCCACCCACACCCACGGTCCGTCCTGGGGCAGCCGATCACCACGGCCTGTTCTGACATGAGTGACCGGCGCCACCGCGTCCGAACTGTTCTCGACTCAGACCCGAGCGGGCGTCCGGTGACAGATCGCACACTGACCGGTATGCCCCGAGGGTGACCCGACACATAAGGAGTGCGCGGTGACACCGGAGAAGACGAATCGCGATCAACGGCCCAAGGAACGCCCCGAGAGAGCGGGCCGCCGGCCCGGACAGCTCGGCAGCCTCGACGTGTGGGCACGGTCCGCCCCCATCCGTCTCGCGGGATACGAGGACGACCTGGCCGAACCCCACATCCTGCCCAGCGTGGACTGAGCCCCGTCGCGATCGCCGTCAGCATGGGCGTGCCAGACTCACGCCCATGCTGATCAGAGAAGCCGCGGCCGACGACTGGCCGCGGATATGGCCTTTCTGGCACCGGATCGTCGCCGCGGGGGAGACCTACGCCTGGGATCCGGACACCTCCGAGGAGGCGGCACGGGCCCTGTGGATGAGCCCGGCCAAGCGCGTCTACGTCGTCGAGGACGAGACCGGCGCCGTCGTCGCCTCCGCCTACACCACCCCCAACTACGGCGGCCCCGCCGCCCGCGTGGCCAACGCGGGCTTCATGGTCGACCCCGACCACACCGGCCGGGGCATCGGCCGCGCTCTCGCCGAGTACATCCTGACCGCCGCCAAGTCCGACGGATACCGCGGCATGGTCTTCAACGCCGTCGTCGAGACGAACCCGGCCATCGCCCTGTGGACCTCCCTCGGCTTCACCGTCCTGGGCACGGTGCCGGACGCGTACGAGCATCCGCGCCAGGGGCTGGTGGGGCTGCACGTGATGTACAAGGCGCTGTAGGTGGAGACGCCGCCTTGAGCGAGGCCGAGGTGGCTGCGGCCGAGCGGGAGTTGGGCGTCTCGTTCCCGGCCGAGTACCGCACGTATCTGCTGGAGGCGGGCGCGGGCGGGAACGTCTCCCGGCTGACACGGACGGAACAGGGCTGGTGGTGGGAGAACAACTCCCGTACCGCGCGCGAGCTGCTCGCCGTTCCCTTTCCGCACCCCGACTCCTACGTTGCCGAGGGCGACCGGCTCGGTGACCGTGAGCCGCGTGCCGAGGACTTCGTCGACGGCGACGCCTATCAGACCGCCTGGCAGGCGTGGGACGACGAGTGCGGAGTGTTCGAGGACCGCAAGACGGCCGGCGCGATCGTCGTCCAGGAGCACGGCTGCGGCTTCGCCACGCTCCTGGCGCTGACCGGCCCGCTCGCCGGCACCGTGTGGTGGGACGGGCGGGCCACCTGCGGTCTGATCGTGCCGCTCTCCCTGGACCGCCTCCGCGGCAACCCCCCGATCACCTTCGGCGAGTGGCTCGGCCGCAGTTCCTGGGACCTCCTGCCGCCCGGCTGGGGCTGATCCGGCTCAGTCCAGCGGTGCCGTCCGCTCCCACGGGTGCAGCTTCTCCAGCTGCTCCGCGACCTCCAGCAGTACCGCCTCCGAGCCCGGCCTTCCCACCAGTTGTACGGCGGTGGGGGCGCCGGACGGGAGCGTGCCGAAGGGGACGGACATCGCGGGCCAGCCGGTGAGGTTCCAGGGCGGGGTGAGCGGCGAGTAGTTGGTGTTGGCGAGCACGTTGCGGAGCCAGCCCCGCTCGTGCCAGGGCGCCGACTTGGGGGAGCGGCGGGCCAGGGCCGGGGTGAGCAGGACGTCGTACTCCTCGAAGAACGGCTCCAGGCGGCGGCGCAGTGCGTCGCGGCTCGTGCCGGTGCGCACGCCCTTCACGAAGCGGCGGCCCACCGCCGCGTGGACCCGGGTGCGGCGCGTCAGCTGTCGCGGGTCCAGACCCTGGGCGTCCTCGGAGGTGCCCGCCGTCCAGTGGGCGAGCGAGGTGAAACTCAGCGACAGCGGGTAGGACGGGTCGGCGCGGCGGACCTGGTGGCCCGCCTTCATCAGGACTCCGGCGGCCTCCCGGGCGGCGGCCGTGTAGGGCTTGGTGATGGCGATGCCGGCGATCGGGCTGCGCAGGGAGAGTGCGATCGTGTGCGTCGTGGCGGCGGACGGGGACGCCGGCTCCGTGTCCGCCAGGATGTGCAGCATCAGCCGGGCGTCCTCGACCGTCGTGGCGAGGGGCCCGTTCTCGGACATGCCGAACCAGTCGCCGTCGCTGACGCCCGCCGGGACCACGCCGTGGCCGGGCTTGATGGTGACGAGGCCGCAGTTGGCCGCCGGGATGCGCAGGGAGCCCATGCCGTCATTGCCCAGCGCGATCGGCACCAGGCCCGCGGCGACCGCGGCCGCGCTGCCGCCCGAGGAGCCGCCCGCGGTGCGCGAGGTGTCCCAGGGGTTGCGGGCGGTGCCGTGGACGCCCTCCGTCGTACCGAAGACGCACAGCTCCGGCACGTTGGTCAGACCCACGACCACCGCACCCGCCGCCCGCAGCCGGGCCACCGTGACATGGTCCTCGGCGGAGGGGGTGTCCAGCGTGGCCGCGGAGCCGACGCGCTTGGACTCGCCGCGTACGGCGAGGTTGTCCTTGACGGCGATCGGCACACCCGCGAGGGGCAGCTCGGCCAGGTCGGCGCGGGCACCGACCTCGTCGGCCTCGGCGAGCGCGGCTTCGGCCCGTACCGTCCGGAAGGCCCCGATACGGCCGTCGAGCCGCTCGATCCGGGCGAGGTGCTCGGCCACCACCTCACGGGGTGTGGCCCGCTTCTCCTGCACGGCGGCGGCGATCTCGGCGGCGGTCCGGCCGATCCAGCTGGTCACGGGTGCTCCTCGGGGGGTACTGGCGAGTACGTAGGGAGAACTGTGCCTCTGCTCGGGCGTCACGTCGAGAGGGGGACGGGCCCGGGACGGGCCTTCGGGCGCGTGGAGGACCGCCTTGGACATTCGCGGCGGTGTTCTTGGACTTTTGGCGACCGGGCATCCGAAGAAGCCCAGGTCATCCGATCAATGGCTCAACTCGGCTGACTTCTCGTCCCATTGACAGTCCCTGGGGGTCGCCCAATCATCAGTCATCCGATGAATGGGAGTCGCTCGTGAGAACGTTTCCGAGACGTCAGATCCTGGGCGTCGCCGCCGCACTGGCCCTGCTCCTGGTTCCGGTCCCGGCGGTCGCCCAGGAGGAGACCCGGCCGCCGGTCACGGTGCCCGCACTGGGCAACTGGACACCGGAATCCGGTCGTTACGAGTTCGGACCCGGCACCCGCCTCGTGGCGGACGGCCCGGCCGGGCGCAGGGTCGCCGACACCCTCGCCGACGATCTGCGGGAAGCCGGACACGGCACCGTACCGGTCGTCGGCGGCGCGGCACGCGCCGGGGACATCGTTGTCGAGGTCCAGCCGTCCCGGAAGCCGCTCGGGGTCGAGGGCTACGAACTCCGGTCCGGGAAGCGGCTGTCGGTGACCGGCGCCACCGAGACCGGCGCCTTCTACGGCACCCGGACCCTCCTCCAGCTCCTCGCCCAGGGCGACAGGATCCCCGCCGGACGCACGGTCGACGTACCGCGCTACAAGGAACGCGGAGTCGGCGTCTGCGCCTGCTACATCCACATCTCCCTGCCCTGGCTGGAGAACCTCGTCCGGGAGATGGCGTACCACAAGCTCAACCAGCTGTTGCTCGAACTGAAGGTGAAGAGCAAGGCCCACCCCGAGGCGAACACCTGGGGCTACTACACCAAGGACGAGATCCGCCGGCTCGTCGCCCTCGGCGAGAAGTACCACGTCGAGATCATCCCGGAGATCAACTCCCCCGGGCACATGGACCCGTGGATCGAGAACCGCCCCGATCTCCAGCTCACCGACGCCGACGGTGCCAAGCAGCCCTCACGGCTCGACATCACCCGGGCCGCCGCCTTCGACTACTACACCGGCCTGATCGACGAGTACGCCCAGGTCTTCAAGGCCCCGGCCTGGCACATGGGCGCCGACGAGTACATGCTCGGCTCCGACTTCGCCAAGTACCCGCAGATCCTCGAGTACGCCCAGGACAGGTACGGTTCCGGCGCCACCCCGCAGGACGCCTTCATCGACTTCGTCAACCGCGTCCACGCCTACGCGGCGGCCAAGGGCAAGAGGCTGCGCATCTGGAACGACGGGCTCACCGGCGCCAACACCGTCCCGGTGACGGCCGGCACGACCGTCGAGCACTGGCTGAACGTGACGGTCAAGCCCAGCCGGATCATCGCCCAGGGCTATCCGTTGATGAACGCGGCCTACGCCCTCTACCTCGTCCGCGGCGGCTTCCACAGCGACACCGAGGGCCTGTACGACCAGAGGTGGGACCCACGCAGCTTCGAGGGCGAGAAGCTCACCTCCGCCGAGGGCATCACCGGCGCGAAGATCAGCCTCTGGCCGGACAACGGGCGCGGGGAGACCGAGAACGAGGTCGCGGTACGGCTCTGGCCCGCCCTGCGCCACATCGCCCAGGCCACCTGGGGCGACCCGCGGCAGGCTCACGCTCAACGTGCCGCTCCAGCCCGGCGTCGAGGCCACCTGGGACACCTGCGCCGCCGCGAACACGCTGCAGCGCTGGGAGTTGCGGCGCACCGGGGACGGATACCGCCTCGTCAACGCCATCACGCAGATGGCCATGAGCGTGACGCACGGCCGGATCGTGCAGTACCCGCCCGACCAGCACCCGCCCGCCGTATGGCAGTTGACCTGATGAGGAGCCCCACCTCCATGACCGTCTCCAGACGCACCTTCGTCGCCGGCTCGGTCTCCGCGTTCCTCGCGACAGGCCTCACCCCGACATCCGCCACCGGAGCCCCCCTTCCGGCAGAACCCGCCTACCGCATCCCCGTCGGCCCCGACGACACGGCCGAGGACCTGGTGCGCAAGGCGTCCCACGTCCGGCCCACCCCACGGCAGATCGCCTGGCAGGCCCTGGAGCGCACCGCGTTCCTGCACTTCGGCGTCAACACCTTCACCGGCCTGGAATGGGGGACGGGGGACGAGGACCCGGACGTCTTCCAGCCCGCCGCCCTGGACACCGACCAGTGGGCCAGGGCCCTGCGCGACGGTGGCTTCCAGCTGGCCATCCTCACCGTCAAACACCACGACGGCTTCGTCCTCTACCCATCCCGCTACTCCGACCACACCGTCGCCTCCAGCAGCTGGCGCGACGGACAGGGTGACGTACTGCGCTCCTTCGCCGACTCCATGAGGCGCCACGGCATCAAGGTCGGCGTCTACATCTCGCCCGCCGACGAGAACCAGTACCTGGACGGCGTCTACGCCAACGGCAGCGCCCGCTCCACGCGCACCATCCCCACCCCCGTCGAGGGCGACGACCGCACACCCGCGCAGACGTACACGCTGGACGCCACCGACTACGGCGCCCACATGCTCAACCAGCTCTACGAAGTCCTCACCGAGTACGGCCCGGTCGACGAGGTCTGGTTCGACGGCGCCCAGGGCCGCATCCCGCCGGACAAGGTGGAGAGCTACGACTGGGACAGCTGGTACACGCTGGTGCGCGCGCTCGCGCCGGACGCGGCTATCGCCGTCACCGGCCCCGACCTGCGCTGGGTCGGCAACGAGAGCGGGCTGGCGCGCGAGGACGAGTGGAGCGTCGTGCCGGTCAAGGAGAACCAGTACGGGCGCACCGACTGGGCACTGTCCTACGACACCGCCGACCAGGGCAGCCGTGCCGCGCTGGTGCGGGCGCAGCCCGACACCGACTACCTCCAGTGGTGGCCCGCGGAGTGCGATGTGTCCATCAGGGACGGCTGGTTCTACCACGCCGACCAACAACCCAAGAGTGTCGACCAGTTGACGGACATCTATTTCGGGTCCGTGGGGCGCAACGCGGTGCTCCTCCTCAACATCCCGCCGGACACCGACGGGTTGCTGCCCGCCGCGGACGTGACCCGGCTGCGTGAGTTCCGGGAACGCATCGACCGGGAGCTGCCCGAGGACCTGGCGCGCGACGCCCGTACGACCGTCGCACCCGGCCTCGTGACCGTCGACCTCGGCACCGCCCGCGAGGTGGACCGGTTCCGGCTGGCCGAGGACATCGCGCACGGTCAGCAGGTCGAGAGCTTCGTGGTGGAGGCGCTGCGCGACGGAGCCTGGACGGAGGTGACCCGGGCCGGGACGGTCGGCGCGAGCCGGATCCTGCTGCTGCCGGTTCCGGTGCGGGCCCGGCGGTGGCGGGTACGGGTCACCGGGTCCCGGAGCACCGTACGGATAGCGCAGTTCGCCATGTACAGGTCGCGGCGCTGAGGGTACTCGGACAGGGCGGTCACCAGGGCGTCGGCGATCTGGTGGCCGCCCGTCGCGTCACCGCAGATGCCGGGAGAAGAAGTCCATGGTGGCGTCCATGGAGGCCGTCCACCGTGGGGAGAAGGTGTGGCCCTCGCCCTGGTACTTGCGGAGCTCGACGCGTTTGCCTGCCGCGCTCAGAGCGGCGGCCATCTGCTCCGACCAGACGATCGGGCAGGTGTCGTCCGCGGTGCCGTGGTGGATCAGCAACGGCTCGGTCACCCGGTCCACGTAAGTGCGGGGCGAGACCTCCCGCCAGAACACCGGATTCTCCTCGGGCGTGCCGTACTTGGCGTCGATCTCGGCGACGAGCGGGTCGCCCTCCGAGCGCTGGAAGTGGTCGATGTTCTCGTCCGGGCGGGAGCTGACCGGCGCGAAGGCGACCGCCGCGTCGAACAGACCCGGCGCCACGACCAGGGTGTTGTAGACGACGCCGCCGCCCATCGAGCGGCCGAGCAGCCCGAGCCGGTCGCCGTCGATCTCCGGGCGTCCGGAGTCGCGCAGCGCCAGCGCGGCGCCGATGACGTCCTCGGTGTAGCCGAGACGCAGGTCGATGTCACTGTCGGGGTCGTCGTCCGAGGCCGCGTGATTGCGGTAGTCGGTGTGCAGGACGACGTAGCCGTTGCGGGCCAGGAGGTCCTGTTCCCGGGCGAGCCCGCGGCCGGTCGTGTAGACGGCGGGGTCGATGTAGCCGTGCGCCAGCACCAGCGCCGGGAAGGGGCCCTTGCCGCGGGGGATGTTCATGAGCCCGGAGATCGTCAGACCGTTCGACTCGTACGTCACCCGGTAACCGGTGTAGGCGTCGGTGCGGGCCAGGACGGTGCCGAGGCGGAGGCCGGAACCCCGGTGCTCCTTCTGCATGAGGGCGGGCAGGGAGACCGGGTTGACGGGCTTCCTGCTGGGGGAGGGCGCGGAGGTGGAGGGTCGGGCCGACGCGGAGGTCTTCTTCGGTGCCGGCGCAGCCTCGTCGTCGCCCCCGGTGCAGCCGATCGCGACGACCAGCGTCAGCCCGGCGGCGGCACAGGCCGTTCCCCGTACTCGCATACGTCCCATTGTCGCCCGCGGGGGCGCGGAAGGGACGGGCCCGTTTCAGGCGACCCGCGCCACCGTACGGCGAGCGGTCACGTACCGAGCTGCGCCCGCAACCACTGCTCCACTTCCCCCACATGCGCGGCCGCCGCGGCCCGTGCCGCCTCCGGGTCATGGGCCAGCAGCGCCCGGTGGATCGCGGCATGCTCGCGCCGCGTCCGCTCGAAGGCCCCCTCTTCCTGGTAGCCCCGCCAGACCCGGGCGCGGAACGTCCTCGAGGACAGGCCGTCCAGGATCGCCGCCATGGTCTCGTTGCCCGCGGCCGTCGCGATCTCGCGGTGGAAGGCGATGTCGTGGGCGAGGATCTCCTCGGGGTCCTCCGTGGCGTTCATCGCCGTCAGGTGTTTCTCCACCTCGGCCAGCTGGTCCGGCGTGATCCGCGCCGCCGCCAGGGCCGTCGCCGTCGACTCCAGGATGCGGCGCACCTCGAGGAGCTCCACCAGACGCGGGCCCCGGGACAGATCGGCGACCACACCGAACGTCTCCAGCAGATCCCCGGCCTCCAGCTGGGTGACGTAGATGCCCGACCCGTGCCGTGCCTCCAGCACCCCCATCACCGTGAGCGCGCGGATCGCCTCGCGCATCGAGCTGCGGGAGATGCCGAGCTGGACCGCGAGATCCCGCTCGGTGGGCAGCCGCTGTCCCGGTTCCAGGCGGCCCTCGCCGATCATCGCCTTGATCCGGTCGATGGCGCGCTGGGTCACGGTGCCCTTCTGCGGGGCCGTCTCGTCGTCCACGCCATTCCTCCACTCACCAGGTGGCGGAAGTCTAGCCACGGATGTGGTCCGACCACTATGGCCCAAACTCCGGAAAAATCGCCGTCGGAGGGTGTTCTTCTGGCTGAGTGGTCTGATAAGTATGCGGTCATCTGCTCGAACACGCTCAACGAGGAGCCGTCAGATGCCGTGCAGGACAGTGCGAAAGCGGAACAGTTCCCGGATGGTCGGCGCGGTGGCAGCGGCCGCGGTCGCCTCGCTCGTGCTCGGTGCGTGCGGGAGCACCAAGGACAGCGCCGGCTCGGCCGACGGCGGGAAAGGGGACGGCACCGGCAAGGTCGGGGTGATCCTGCCCCTGCTCACCTCGCCGTTCTGGCAGTCGTACAACGACTACGTCCCGAAGATGGCGAAGTCCGAGGAGGTGGACGCGCTGAAGACCGTCAACTCCAACAGTGACCCCTCACAACAGATCACCGACATCAACAACCAGCTCAACCAGGGTGTCGAGGGCCTGGTCGTCGCCCCGCTGGACAGTGCCGCCATCGAGGCCGGCCTCGACCAGGCCGAACGCAAGGGCGTCCCCGTGGTCGCCGTCGACGTCGCGCCCGACAAGGGCAAGGTCGCCATGGTCGTCCGCGCGAACAACGTCGCCTACGGCGAGAAGGCCTGCGACTACCTCGGCAAGCAGATCCCCTCCGGCAAGGTCGTGCAGATCATGGGCGACCTCGCCTCGGTCAACGGCCGGGACCGCTCGGAGGCGTTCCGCGCCTGTGTGAAGGAGAAGTTCCCCAAGCTGAAGGTGCTGGAGATCCCCGCCAAGTGGGAGTCCGACACCGCGGCCTCCAAGCTGGACACCCTCCTGAACGCCAACCCCGACATCAAGGGCATCTACCTGCAGGCCGGCGGCGTCTATCTCGCGCCGACCCTGCAGACCCTGAAGTCGAAGGGGATGCTCAAGAAGGCCGGCCAGGCGGGCCACATCACGATCGTCTCCAACGACGGCATCCCGCAGGAGTTCGACGCCATCCGCAAGGGCCAGATCGACGCCACCGTCTCCCAGCCCGCCGACCTGTACGCCAAGTACGGCATGTACTACATCAAGGCGGCGATGCAGGGGAAGACGTTCCGGCCCGGCCCGACGGACCACGACTCCACCATCGTAAAGCTGCCCAGCGGCATCCTCGAGGACCAGCTGCCCGCCCCCCTGGTCACCAAGGAGAACGTCGACGACCCCGAGCTGTGGGGCAACACGGTCGGATGAGCAGCCAGGCCATCACCCCCCTCGTCGAGGCCCGCGGCATCGTCAAGCGCTACGGCCCCACCACCGCGCTCGCCGACGGCAGGCTCACCGTCCTGCCCGGCGAGTCCCACGCCCTCGTCGGCCGCAACGGCGCCGGCAAGTCGACCCTGGTCACCGTGCTCACCGGCCTCCAGGCGCCCGACGAGGGCGAGGTCCGCTTCGACGGCGAGCCCGCACCCGGGCTCGCCGACCGGGACGCCTGGCGCCGCAAGGTCGCCTGCGTCTACCAGAAGCCGACCGTCGTCCCCGAACTCACCGTCGCCGAGAACCTGTTCATCAACCGGCAGCCCCTCAAGGGCCGTTTCATCAGCTGGCGCCGCCTGAGAGAAGAGGCCGCGGCACTCCTGGACACCTGGGACGTGCACGTCGACCCGGAGGCGCGCACCTCCGACCTCAAGGTCGAGGACCGCCAAATGGTGGAGATCGCCCGGGCGTTGAGCTTCGGCGCCCGCTTCATCGTCCTCGACGAACCGACCGCCCAGCTCGACAACCGGGAGATCGAACGGCTCTTCGCCCGGATGCGGGCCCTCCAGGAGAACGGGGTCACGTTCCTCTTCATCTCCCACCATCTCCAGGAGGTCTACGAGGTCTGCCAGACCGTCACCGTCCTGCGGGACGCCCGCTGGATCACCACGGCCCCCGTGGCCGACATGCCCCGCGCGGCCCTCGTCGAGGCCATGGCCGGAGAGACCATCGCCGAGCAGACCGTGGCGGTGAGGGACGTGGACAGCACCGCGCCCGTCGTCCTGGAAGCCCGCGGCCTCACCTCGGACGCCTACCGGGACGTCGACCTGACCGTCCGCCGCGGCGAGGTCGTCGGGCTCGCCGGCATCAGCGGCAGCGGCAAGACCGAGCTCGCCGAATCGTTCACGGGACTGCACACGCCCACCGGCGGCACAGCCCGGCTCGACGGCGAGCGGCTGCCGTTCGGGGACGTGCGCCGCTCCCTGGAGGCCGGCGTCGGCTGCGTCCCGCGCGACCGGCACGGCCAGGGCCTGGTGTTCGGCATGACCATCGGCGACAACGCCACCATGACCGTCCTCGACCGGCTCGGCCGCTTCGGCTTCGTCGGCAGCGACCGCAAGCGCGGCTTCGCCACCGAGCTGATCGAGCGTCTCGACATCCACACCGAGGGCCCCGACCAGCCGGTGTCCGACCTCTCCGGCGGCAACGCGCAGAAGGTCGTCATGGCCCGCGCCCTGGCCTCCGACCCCCGCCTGCTGGTGCTCATCAACCCCACCGCGGGCGTCGACGTGAAGTCCAAGGAATCCCTGCTGTCCCGCGTGGACACCGCCCGCGAGGACGGCACCGCCGTCCTCGTCGTCTCCGACGAACTCGACGACCTGCGCCGCTGCGACCGCGTCCTCGTCCTCTTCCACGGCCGCGTGGTCGCCGAGCACCCGGCGGGCTGGCGCGACCACGAGCTGATCGCCTCCATCGAAGGAGTGGACCATGGCTGACCTGAAGGCGGCCCGGCCGCTCGCGCCCGTACGAGCCCCGGCCCCCCGGTCGGCCCGTACGGTCCTGTTGCGCCGCGCCCGCGAACTGGCCCTCGTACCCGCCCTGCTGGTGCTCATGGTGCTGGGCACGATCGTCAACGACTCGTTCCTCACCGAACGCAACCTGATCTCGATCCTCGGCGCCTCCGCCGCACTCGCCATGGTCGTGCTGGCCGAGTCGCTGGTGCTGATCACCGGCAAGTTCGACCTGTCCCTGGAGTCCGTCGTCGGTATCGCGCCCGCCGTGGGCGCGCTGCTGGTGCTGCCGGCCGCCCAGTCCGGCTGGGGCACCGAACTCCCGCCGGCACTCGCCCTGCTGGCGGTTCTGCTGGTGGGCGCCGCCGTCGGAGCCTTCAACGGCATCCTCGTTGTCAAGTTCAAGCTCAACGCGTTCATCGTGACGCTCGCGATGCTGATCGTGCTGCGCGGACTGCTGGTCGGCGCGACCAAGGGCAAGACGCTGTTCGGGATGCCCGACAGCTTCTACTCCCTGGCGACCACCACCTTCCTGACCGTCCCGATGTCGGTGTGGGTCGCGGCGATCGCCTTCGCCGTCGCCGGAATCGTCCTGAAGTACCACCGCATCGGCCGCGCCCTGTACGCCATCGGCGGCAACGCCGACGCGGCCCGCGCCGGCGGCATCCGTGTCGAACGGGTGATGCTCGGCGTGTTCGTGGTCGCGGGCACCCTGGCCGCGGTGGGCGGGATCATGCAGACCGGGTACGTGGGCGCGATCAGCGCCAACCAGGGCAACAACATGATCTTCACCGTGTTCGCGGCCGCGGTGATCGGCGGCATCAGCCTCGACGGCGGCAAGGGCACCATGTTCGGCGCCCTGACCGGCGTACTCCTCCTCGGAGTCGTCCAGAACCTGCTCACCCTCGCCCAGGTGCCGTCCTTCTGGATCCAGGCCATCTACGGCGGAATCATCCTGCTCGCCCTGATCATCGCCCGGGTGACGACCGGCCGCGCCCAGGACTGACCCGGCTGTTCCCACGACCCCGACCGAGAGGCCCTCAGTGTCACCGACCCCCGGCCCCCCTGCCCGTATCACCGCGCTCGACACCTACGACATCCGCTTCCCGACCTCGCGCGAGCTCGACGGCTCCGACGCGATGAACCCGGACCCCGACTACTCGGCCGCGTACGTCGTCCTGCGCACCGACGGGACCGACGGACACGAGGGGCACGGCTTCAGCTTCACCATCGGGCGGGGCAACGAGGTCCAGGTGGCCGCCATCCACGCGCTCAGGCACCACGTGATCGGCCGGGACGTCGACGAACTCTGCGCCGACCCGGGGACCCTCAACCGCGACCTGATCGGCGACAGCCAGCTGCGCTGGCTCGGCCCCGAGAAGGGCGTGATGCACATGGCGATCGGCGCCGTCATGAACGCCGTGTGGGATCTGGCCGCCAAGCGCGCCGACAAGCCGCTGTGGCGGCTGCTCGCCGACGCCGACCCCGAGTGGCTGGTCGCCCAGATCGACTTCCGCTACCTCACGGACGTCCTCACCCCCCAAGAGGCGCTGGAGATCCTCCGCAAGGGCCGGGAGGGCGCCGGGGAACGCACGGCCAGGCTGCTGGCGCGCGGCTATCCCGCCTACACGACCTCCCCCGGCTGGCTCGGCTACAGCGACGAGAAGCTCACCCGGCTCGCCACCCAGGCCGTCGCCGACGGCTTCCGGCAGATCAAGCTGAAGGTCGGCGCGGACCTCGACGACGACGTACGGCGCTGCCGCGTCGCCCGCCAGGTCGTCGGCCCCGGCGTCCGCATCGCCATCGACGCCAACCAGCGCTGGGACGTCGACGAGGCGATCCGCTGGACCAAGGCCCTCGCCGAGTTCGACCCCTACTGGATCGAGGAGCCCACCAGCCCCGACGACATCCTCGGCCACGCGACGATCCGTCAGGCCGTCGCCCCGGTGAAGGTGGCCACCGGCGAGCACGTCCAGAACCGTGTCGTCTTCAAGCAGCTCCTCCAGGCCGGCGCCCTCGACGTCGTCCAGATCGACGCGGCCCGCGTCGGCGGCGTCCACGAGAACCTTGCGATCCTGCTGCTCGCCGCGAAGTTCGGTGTACCGGTGTGCCCCCACGCGGGCGGCGTCGGACTGTGCGAACTTGTCCAGCACCTGTCGATGTTCGACTACGTGGCGGTCACCGGCACCACCGAGGACCGGGTCATCGAGTACGTCGATCATCTGCACGACCACTTCCTCGACCCGGTGGTGATCAGGGAAGGTCACTACACGGCACCCGCCTCGCCGGGCTTCTCGGCCGCCATGAAGGCCGAGTCGATCGCGCGGTACACATTCCCGGACGGCGCCTTCTGGGCCGCCGACCTCGAGACCTCGGGCAAGAAGGGGCACGCGGCATGAGTGACTTCGAGGGGCTGAGGGCCCTGGTGACCGGCGGCGCCTCCGGCATCGGCCGGTCCACCGCCGAACTCCTGGCCGCGCGCGGTGCCCGGGTCGCCGTCCTCGACCTGGACCCCTCGTCGGTGGCGGAGCCGCTGCTCGGCTTCAAGGCCGACGTCAGCGACGACGCCTCGGTGCGCGAGGCGGTCGCCGCCGCCGTCGCGTGGCTCGGCGGCCTCGACATACTGGTCAACAACGCGGGCATCGGCGCCCAGGGCACCGTCGAGGACAACGACGACGCCGAGTGGCACCGCGTCCTGGACGTCAATGTGGTGGGCATGGTCCGCGCGGCCCGTGCCGCACTCCCGCACCTGCGCCGGTCGGAGCATGCGGCGATCGTCAACACCTGCTCCATCGCCGCCACCGCGGGCCTGCCGCAGCGCGCCCTCTACAGCGCGACCAAGGGTGCCGTGCACTCCCTCACCCTCGCGATGGCCGCCGACCACGTCCGCGAGGGCATCCGCGTCAACTGCGTCAACCCCGGCACCGCCGACACGCCCTGGATCGGCCGCCTCCTCGACAGGGCCCCCGACCCCGCCGCCGAGCGCGCCGCCCTGGAGGCCCGTCAGCCCACCGGCCGTCTCGTCTCGGCGGACGAGGTCGCGGGCGCCATCGCCTATCTGGCGAGCCCGCTGTCCGGCGCCACCACCGGCACCTCCCTCGCGGTCGACGGCGGCATGCACGGCCTGCGACTGCGCCCGGCGGGCCGGTGAGGACCCCGCGCACCCCCAGCGGCCTGGGGTTCGGAGCGGCCGGCATCGGCAACCTCTTCACGGAGGTCACCGACGAGCAGGCGTACGAGGCCGTGTCCGCCGCCTGGCAGCGCGGCATCCGCTACTACGACACCGCGCCCCACTACGGCATCGGCCTCTCCGAACGCCGCCTCGGCGCGGCCCTGCGCGAGCACCCGCGCGAGGAGTACACGATCTCGACGAAGGTCGGCCGCCGCCTGGAACCGTGGGCCGGCGGCGGTGACGACCTCGCGGACGGCTTCGCGGTGCCCGCCACGCACCGTCGCGTCTGGGACTTCACCGAGGACGGCATCCGACGCACCCTGGACGCCAGTCTGGAACGGCTCGGCCTCGACCGCGTCGACGTCGTCTACCTCCACGACCCCGACGACCACGCCGAAGCGGCCTTCCGGCAGGGCTACCCGGCCCTGGAGAAGCTCCGCTCGGAGGGCGTGGTCGGTGCGATCGGCGCCGGCATGAACCAGACGGAGATGCTGACCCGCTTCGTCCGCGACACCGACGTCGACGTGGTGCTGTGCGCGGGGCGCTACACCCTGCTGGACCACAGCGCGCTGACCGACCTGCTGCCCGCGGCCGTGGCCCGCGGCACCTCCGTCGTCGTCGGCGGCGCCTTCAACTCCGGCCTGCTGGCCGACCCGCGCCCGGGAGCGACGTACGACTACACCAGCGCGCCGCCCGAGTTGCTGGACCGGGCGCTGCGCCTGAAGTCGGTCGCCGAACGTCACGGCATCACCCTGCGGGCCGCCGCCCTGGCCTTCTGCGCGGCCCACCCCGCGGTGACCAGCGTCCTCGTCGGCGCCCGCTCGGCCGCCGAAGTCCACGACTGCGCCGACCAGTTCGAGACCGCGGTACCACCGGAGTTCTGGCAGGAACTCAGGGACACCGGATTCCTGCCGGCAAAGGAGCCGTCATGAGAGTCGCCCTGCACACCAAGGTCCGCGCCGATCGCATCGCCGAGTACGACGCGGCCCACCGCGAGGTCCCGAAGGAACTCACCGACGCGATCCGCGCCGCCGGCGCCACCTCCTGGACCATCTGGCGCAGCGGCACCGACCTCTTCCACGTCCTGGAGTGCGAGGACTACGGCCGGCTCCTCGCCGAACTGGAGAAACTGCCCGTCAACGTCGCCTGGCAGGCCCGCATGGCCGAGCTCCTCGACGTCGTGCACGACTACTCCGACCAGGGCGCGGCCGCCGGCCTGCCCGTCGTATGGGAACTGCCGTGACGGTCGACGCGCACCACCACCTCTGGGACCTGTCGGTGCGCGACCAGGACTGGATCGCCGAGGACAGCCCGATCCGGCGGGACTTCACCGTCGCCGACCTCGCCCTCGAGGCAGCCGCCGCCGGAGTGGACCGGACGGTACTCGTCCAGACGGTCACCGTCGCCGAGGAGACCCCGGAGTTCCTGGCGCTGGCCGCCGCACACGACCTGATCGCCGGTGTCGTCGGCTGGACCGATCTCACCCGTCCCGACATCGCCGACGAACTGGCCCGCCTCAGGGAACTCCCCGGCGGCCGATACCTCAAGGGCATCCGCCACCAGGTCCAGGGAGAGCCCGACCCGGAATGGCTGCTGCGGGCGGACGTACGGCGGGGTCTCGCCGCCGTGGCCGCGGCAGGCCTCGTCTACGACCTCCTCGTCCTGCCCCACCAGCTGCCCGCCTGCGTCAAAGCAGCCGCCGCACTGCCCCACCCACCTTTGTCCTGGACCACTTGGGCAAGCCACCCATCGCCTCCGGAGCCCTCGAACCCTGGGCCGGCGACCTCCGCGCCCTCGCCGCGCACCCCAACACGGTCTGCAAGCTCTCCGGCATGGTCACCGAGGCCGACCTCGCCGCCTGGACCGTCGAGGACCTGCGCCCGTACGCCGACGTCGTGCTGGAAGCCTTCGGCCCGGACCGTCTGATGTTCGGCTCGGACTGGCCGGTGTGCGGCCTGGCGGCGACCTACGCCCAAGTCCTGGACGCGGCACAGGAACTGGTCGGCTCCCCTGACCGGCGGATCTTCGAAACGACCGCCACCCGGGTCTACGACCTCTGAGCCACCCCCGCCAGCCTCGTCGGCGGCAGATACTCCCGCACAAACGTCCGCTCCCAGCAGGCGCCCGTCTCCCGCAGCTCGCGCCAGTTCGTGTACCGGTAGCGGAAGAGGCGGGCGCGGATGTAGCGGGGCGGTGCGTCGGGCGGGAAGGGCGAGCGGCGCAGCAGTTTGAGGGTGTCGCGGTCGTTCTCCAGGAGCCGTTCCACGAAGGTGCCGAACCAGGAACCGGCGTAGGACGGGGACAGTGCGGCGAACCACATCAGCCAGTCCAGGCGCAGGTGGTACGGCGCGAACTGGCGCGGCCAGTGCCGGGGGTCGCCGGGCTTGCCCTTGAACTCGTACTCCCGCCAGTCCGAGTCCTCGCGCGGCACCTCGTCGGCGGTGCCCTCGACCACCACCTCGTACCGGAACCGGCTGACACTGCCGAACGCCCCGTAGGTGTTGACCAGATGGAGCGGGTCGAAGGAGCGGTTCATGATCTGGCGGCGGGAGATCATGTTCGTCACCGGGTGGTAGCTGAGGTACGCGATCAGCGCCGCGACGGCCAGGACCACGATCTCGTACCAGAGCGGGGCGGCGGGCCGGGAGGGCGGGTCGCCCGGGACGTCCAGCGCCGAGACCGCGAGCACGATCGTGATCCAGTTCAGCCAGGAGAAGTTGCCCGACAGGACCAGCCACAGCTGGGTGACGATCATCAGGGACGCGGCCGCCGTGGCGATCGGCTGCGGGGTGAACAGCAGGACGGGGACGACGAGTTGGGTGAAGTGGTTCGCCGCCACCTCGGCCCGGTGCAGCGGGCGGGGGAGATGGTGGAAGAACCAGCTCAGCGGGCCCGGCATCGGCTGGGTCTCGTGGTGGTAGTCCAGGCAGGTCAGCTTCCGCCAGCACGCGTCGCCGCGCATCTTGATCAGCCCCGCGCCGAACTCCACCCGGAACAGGATCCAGCGCAGCAGGAACAGGACGACGATCGGCGGGGCCACCTCGTCGTTGCCGAGGAACACGGCGAGGAAGCCGACTTCGAGAAGCAGGGACTCCCAGCCGAAGCCGTACCAGGTCTGGCCGACGTTGACGATCGACAGATACAGCATCCATGGCACCAGCCACAGCACCATGCCGCCCCACAACGGCAGTTGCGCGTCGAGGCCGGCGAGCAGCGCCGCCGAGATCGCGCAGCCCGACCAGGCGCAGGCCGCGAAGAAGCGGTCCGAGTAGTGCAGGTGGAACAGGCTCGGTGCCGCCCTGAAAGGGATCCGCTGGACATAGCGGGGGATGGGCAGCATGCCGCGTGCGCCGAGCAGCGCCCGGAACTGCAGGGCCGCCGTCAGGAACGCGACGAGGTACACGCCGGCCAGGGCCCGTTGGAAGACCAGCCGGCTCAGCCAGTAGTCGGGTGCGGTGAACCAGTCCACGCCAGTGCTCCTCCGTCCATTGTCGCGCCGGAACCCTAGGTCACACTCCGTGTACCGAGCCTCCGCTTGCGTAACCCAAGTGAGTGAAGCAGACAATGGTGACGAAAAACCCGGCTTGAGGCGGGAGAGCACGGTGCGTCCATCCACCGGAACCTTCGTCACGGCCTGCGCGCTCGCGACGGCACTGATCGTCGTCGGCCGCGTCGGCTCCGGCGACGAGAGCACGCAGTCCAGCGAAGAACTCTTTCTCCAGCCCGTCGCGTCCCAGGGCCCCGACCCCTTCACGGACTCGACGCAGACCTCGACGGCCATCCCTTCGCCCGTCACCCGGACGCAGCAACCGGCGCGGTCGGCCGTGCGGTCGATCTCCGGCGGGACGCCCGGCCTGTACGGCGGCACCGCCGGGTCCGGCAGCTGTGACGTGAACCGGCAGATCGGCCGGCTCACGGCGGACCCGGCCAAGGGGCGGGCCTTCGCACAGGTCGAGGGCATCTCCGAGGACTCGATCCCGTCGTATCTGCGCTCGCTGACCTCGGTCGTGCTGCGCGCCGACACCCGCGTCACAAACCACGGCTACCGGGACGGGCGCACCACCACCTACCAGTCCGTCCTCCAGAGCGGCACCGCGGTCCTCGTCGACACCCGGGGCGTGCCGCGGGTCCGCTGCGCCTGCGGCAACCCGCTCACGCCCCCGCGGGCGACGAGCGGCGGCACGGTCACCAGCGGGCGGCCGTGGTCCGGCTACCGGCACGGGCAGGTGGTCGTGGTGGCCCCGACGCCCCGGGTGATCACCCACATCACGATCATCGACATCGTCGACAACACCTGGATCGAGCGGCGCTGCGGGCATGACACCCGGCACGACCACGTCGTACCGCGTCCGCAGCCGGTGGCGCCGACGTCCACGCATCCGCCGAGCCCCTCCGAGAGCGACTCCGGCGCGCCGCCGAGCCGGTCCGACACGAGTCCGCACACGGACGCGAGCGCCGGTGAGAGCGCCTCCCCGAGCGACGAGAACTCCGCGCCGCACAGCCCGGCGACCGACTGCGCCACCCCGACCGCCACCGTCACCCCGGGCGTCCCCGTGACGGGCACTCCCGCCCCCGAGGACCCCGCCTGCCCCGCCGCGACGGTCACGGCGACGCCTCCGGCCGAGGCGGTACCCGACGAGCCCACGGTCGAGGAACCGTCGGGCACGGAGGAGGTCGGTCCGCAGACCGTCCCGGACGCCCCCGACGTCCCCGACGGCGGGGGCCTGATCCCCGACGGTCCGGACGAGCCGACGGTGACCGACAGCATCTTCGACAGCCCCGCCGGCGTATTCGGAGGCTGACCCCCACAGGTCGGTCCCTACCAGTCGAAGAATCAGACAAACCCTGGCAAGGTGGGCCCATGGTTGATCGGGGAGCGAGCGCCCCGTCACTCCCGGACGACTGGCCCGCCCACCCGGACCCGATCCTGGCGCTCAACCGCATGGGCAGCTTCGACTGGGACCTGGACACCGGTCTGTTCTACATGGACGCCCAGGCCCACGAGGTCTTCGACCTGCGCCCCGACGAATACAACGGTCACCCCGAGACCCTCGCGATCCGCGTCCCGTCCCCGGAGGCGTACCGGCTCGACGCCCTGGTCTCCCAGGCCATGAAGGACGGCAGCGAGAACTACGGCACCTACTTCCGCATCCGCTGCCGCAACGGCTCGCTGCGCTGGACCCACACCCAGGGCTACATCCGGCGCGACGAGACGGGCCGTCCGCGCCGCATCGTCGGCATCGTCCGTGACGCCACCCAGGAAGTCCAGGACATCGAGGACCGCCGCAGACAGGCCGGCCGGGACGAGGCCCGGCAGGAGCAGACCAACGTCGTCCAGCTCACCACGGCGGCCCTCGCGTACGCCCGCACCATCGACGACGTCATCGACGTCCTCAAGGACACCCACGGTCTCACCCACCTCGGCGCCACCAGCCTGGTCATGGGTCTGGTCGAGGCGGGCCGCATCCGGCTGGTCGCGGAGGGCCCCGCGGGCAGCTTCGTCCCCGGCACCGATGTCACCCGCATCGACGAGCCGTACCCGATGAGCGAGGTCGTGCGCACCCTGACCCCGCGCTTCATCGAGTCGCCCCAGGAGTTCGCCGAGAGCTATCCGCTGCTGTGGCCGCACATCACCGACCTGAACATCACCTCGGCCGCCTATCTCCCGCTGATCGCCCAGGCCCGGCCCATCGGCGCCATGGGCCTGCTCTACAGCGACCGGCGCGGCTTCTCGCCCGAGGACCGCAACGTCCTCGTCGCGCTGGGCTCCAGCATCGCGCAGAGCCTGCAACGCGCCATGTTCTACGAGCAGGAGAAAGACCTCGCCAGCGGGCTCCAGCAGGCCATGCTGCCGCGCACCATCCCCAGCGTGCGCGGCGCCGACGTCGCCGTCCGCTACCGCTCGGCCGCCTTCGGCCGGGACATCGGCGGCGACTGGTACGACCTCATCCCGCTGCCCGGCGGCCGGGTCGGCGCCGTCATCGGCGACGTCCAGGGCCACGACACCCACGCCGCCGCCGTCATGGGCCAGCTGCGGATCGTTCTGCGCGCCTACGCCGCCGAGGGGCACACGCCCGCCACCGTGATGGCCCGCGCCTCCGTCTTCCTGCACGAACTGGACACCGACCGCTTCGCGACCTGCCTGTACGCCGAGGCGGACCTCGCCACCGGAGTCGTCCAGGTCGTCCGGGCAGGCCATATCGACCCCCTCGTACGGCGGGCCGACGGCAGCTGCCGCCGTGTTCCGGTCGAGGGCGGGCTACCGCTCGGTCTGTCCGCCGAGTTCGGGTGTCTGGAGTACCCCGTCGGCACGGTCGAGCTCGACCCCGGCAACACGCTGATGCTGTGCACCGACGGCCTGGTCGAGACGCCGGGCGCCGATCTCGACGACGGCATGCAGACCCTCACCGCCCTCATCGCCTCCGGTCCCGCGGACGTCCGCGACCTCGCGGACCGGCTGATCGACGTGGCCGAGGAACGCGGCGGCGACGACGACGTGGCCCTGCTCCTGCTGCGCCGCCGGGGCCTGGACGTCCCGCAGTCCGGCGGCCGGCTCCAGCAGCACGTCGCTTCGGGCGATCCGGAGGCGCTGTCCGAGGCCCGGCACATGATCCGCGCGGCGGTCCGGGGCTGGGGCGCCCGGGACCGGGCCGACGAGATCGAGCTGGTCGCCGACGAACTGGTCACCAACGCCCTCATGCACACCGAGGGCTCCGCCATCGTCACCCTGCGGGTCCTGGCCGGCTCCGACCGCCGGCTCCGCGTGGAGGTCGAGGACTCCTCCAGCGCCCTGCCGCGCCGCCGCGAGGCGGGGGAGTCGGGAGTCTCCGGGCGGGGCCTGCTCCTGGTCGACCTGCTCACCGACGTGTGGGGCGTGGAGGCGCGGGGCGGCGGCAAGTGCGTGTGGTGCGAGTTCGTGGTGCGGGAACGGAGCTGAGCTGAGCACTCCGGCCTCCGGTGGCACTCTGGACGTATGCCGGAACTCCCCGAGGTCGAAGCGCTCAAGGACTTCCTGACCGAGAACCTGGTCGGCCACGAGATCGTGCGGGTGCTGCCCGTGGCGATCAGCGTCCTGAAGACGTACGACCCTCCGCTCAGCGCCCTGGAGGGCCACGAGGTCACCGCGGTGCGCCGGCACGGCAAGTTCCTGGACCTCGTCACCGACGCCGGCCCGCACTTCGTGACCCACCTGGCCCGCGCCGGCTGGCTGCACTGGAAGGACCGGCTCCCCGACGGCCCGCCCCGCCCCGGCAAGGGCCCCCTCGCCCTGCGGGTGGCCCTGGAGACGGGCGCCGGCTTCGACCTGACCGAGGCGGGCACGCAGAAGCGCCTCGCCGTGTACGTCGTCGGGGACCCCCAGGACGTCCCGGGCGTGGCCCGGCTGGGCCCCGACCCGCTCGCGGACGGCTTCGACGAGCGGCGGTTCGCGGACCTGCTGAAGGACGAACGCCGCCGGCTCAAGGGCGCCCTGCGCGACCAGAGCCTGATCGCCGGAGTCGGCAACGCCTACAGCGACGAGATCCTCCACGCGGCGAAGATGTCCCCCTTCAAACTGGCCGCCTCCCTCACCCCGGAAGAGACGGGACGTCTGTACGAGGCGCTGAGAGGCACCCTCACGGAGGCGGTCGAACGCTCCCGCGGTGTCGCGGCCGGGCGGCTGAAGGCCGAGAAGAAGAGCGGTCTGCGGGTCCACGGCCGTACCGGCGAACCCTGTCCCGTGTGCGGCGACACGGTCCGCGAGGTCTCCTTCAGCGACTCCTCCCTCCAGTACTGCCCGACCTGCCAGACGGGCGGAAAGCCCCTCGCGGACCGCAGGATGTCGAGGCTGCTCAAGTAGCGCGTCAGCCGTGTTCGGTCTGGCGCCCGTACGTCACCGGCGCGCCCGTGAACGCGTCGAGGAGGACCCGTTCGCCGAGCTTGCTCTTCAGTTTCACGGTCACGTTCTCCATGAGCAGGTCGGAGGTGCACGGGCCGTCGTTCGTTCCGACGATCGCCGCGGACAGCACCACACTGCCGTCGGTCTCCAGGGCGCGCACGGCGGGCCCGTCGTCGCAGGCTCCGTGGCCCGCGAGGACGGTGACGGACCGGCCGTCCGCGCTGGTCCTGATGAACTGCTCCAGCGGCATCTGCCCGTCCGTGGGAGTCTCCCGGGCGGGTCCGATCGGGGACTTGGGAAGTTCCGAGGGTTCGATCGCTACGCGCTTGAGCGGGGTGTCGTACCCCTTCAGCGTGAACAGCCAGGCCGGGACGGTGGCCGGACCCCGGCTGGTGACCAGGGTCGTCTTGCCCAACGTCGCCTCGGTCACGGTCAGATGCGGTCCGTCGTCACCGCCGCGCGCCACGCTGTCGTAGGCCTGCCGGGCGTCCATGAGGGGCAGGGCGAGCGAACCGCCGCTCCTCCACTCGACCTTGCCCTTCTCGGGCGAGGTGGTGGGCAGTTCACCGTCGAGGACGAAGTTCTGTGCCCCGTAGGCCATCTTGTCGGCGGTGCTGCGGAAGGCGTTGTCGGGCAGCTGGACCACGTCCGCCATCGGGTAGTACCCCTTGCGCCACACCTCGGCCGCCCGTGAACCGTCCCAGGCCTCGGCCACCTTCTGGGCCCGGGACCTGGACTCGCCGCTCTGGGCGCGTGAGCCGTGTTCGCTGCCGCAGCCGGCGAGGAGCAGTGCGAGCGGAACCAATAGACCGGCAGTTCGAGCGACGTGTGTACGCATGCGTTCCCCCAGGACCGAACGGTTGTCGCTCCTGAGACGCCGGGACCGTGCTCGGCGTTCGCTCTCAGCCGGAGTTGAGTGTCACCAGGTGCTCGCCGTCCATGGTGCGGACCTCGTACCGGGCGATCTGGTCGGGGTGGTAGGACGAGGCGCCGTTCATGATCAGCTCACGGGCGTCGTGGCGCGGGACGCTCCAGGTGGTGACCGTCTCCTCGGTGCCGTCGTGGCCGACGATCACCAGGAGACAGGTGCGGGGGCCCGCCCCGTCCTTCACCTTCAGCTCCACCTGGGCGCCCGCGGTCTCGTCCGCGGCCGTGACCTGGGCCCATACGCCGGACCGTGCGTCGGTCGCCTCGATCCGCCGGGCGGCCTTGTCCCCGCCGCCGGCGACGACCACGATCCCGGGGCCTGCCACCGCGAACGCGACGGTCGCCGCCACGGCGCACAGGAACCGCCTGCGTCCGGACCGATGGCGCGCCCCCACCTCGGAGAGCAGCCGGTCCAGCATCCGGGGGCCGGGCTTGGCCAGCGGACTCACGAACTGGGGGGTGGAGCGCCGGTACAGCATCAGCTGACGGGTTATGGGGCCGAATTCGGTGACGTGCGCCGCGCACCGAGGGCACTCCATGAGGTGATCCTCGAAGCGGAAGGCGTCCGCCTCGTCCAGCACGCCGAGCGCGTACGCGGCGACGTCGCGATGCCTCTCCTGGGACCTCATGCGGAATCCTCGTGCCGTTGGGTGTGGGTGGGGTTACTCCTTGCTCCCACCCGTACGCACCGGACCGTCGAATCACTCAAGCCCCGCACAGAATCGCAACCATTGGATTCGGAGCGGCCAAACACGAGGATTGGTCCCGTTCGAAAAAAGTCCGGGACCGCCTCCTCCGGGACCGCGCACGGCCGGAATCCCCCGGCTGCGCATGGCTCAGAACAGATGGATGGCGAGATGCCCGAGCGGCAGCCCGAGCTGCCAGGCCTTCGTCCACACCTGCGGACCCTCGTCGTCGCCGACGCCCGAACCGCCGCCGGGGACCGCGTTGAGGTCCGGGGCGAGGAGTTCGGTCTCCTCCAACCATTGCCAGGCCGCCTCGGCCAGGTCCAAGTCGGGTGCGGGAGCCCCGGATTCGATCGCCTCGGCCGCGAGCCCCGCCATCCGCTCGCGCACCCAGTCCTGCCACGGCTGGTCGTACGCCGTCAGCGACAGCCAGGTCTCCAGCTGGGAGACGACCCGGATGCCGGACAGCTCGCCGTCGGTGTCGGACAGGAAGATGGTCAGCGCCAGGGCGTCGCGCCCGGCGCGGAACTCGAAGGACGTCGGCGGCATCAGATCGCCGGTCCGCAGCAGCTCCTCGGCGATGTACTCGGCGTACAACCAGGCCATGGGGACGGTGAGTTCGCCGCCGCCGGCGCCGTCCGTGCTCTCTTGACCTCTGTGCAGCATCCCTTCCTGCCTTCCTCCGGTGCGTGCGCGTCGCCCGTTGCCGGGCCTGGGGCCCTGGCGCTGGATTTCCGCCTGCCCCGCGGCGTCTGGCACGCACGCTCGCCGCGTTGCCGAACCGTCCACGTGGCTCCGCCACGTGGACGCTCCGGCGCCTTGCGATCGCACGCACCAGACGCCGCGGGGCCCGCCCTACGGGCGGACGGCGGAAATCCAGCGCCAGGACCCCATCCGAAACACGGATGAAGACAGCCGATTACTCAACCATGGTCCTCAGCAAGGCGCTTTGCGAAGGCTTTGCCGCAACATGGGTTTCAGCGCAGGTCGGCCGCATATCCGGGCAGGACCCGGCGCAGGGCACGCAGCGCGTAGTACGCGCGGGACTTCACGGTACCGGGCGGAATCCCGAGCGTTGCCGCGGCCTCCGCCACACTCGCCCCCTGGAAATACACCAGCACCAGGACTTCACGGTGCTCCGGAGTGAGTGTCTTCACAGCCTCGCGCACATCGAGGGTCGCCGCCGCCCGCTCGGCGTGATCGGCGCAGACCCGCGCGTTCTCCAGGATCGCGTCCCCGACCTCCGGCGGACGCGCCTGCCGGGCCCGCCGCGCGTCGATCGCCAGCCGCCGTCCCACGGTCAGCAGCCAGGGCCGTACGGAATCGAAGTCGTCGGCGCGCAGCGCCTCGGGATGCTGCCAGGCCCGTACGAGGGTCTCCTGGACGAGGTCCTCGGCGCGCTGCCGGTCTCCGTCGCACAGCCGGAGCAGCAGCGCGAAGAGAGGCCGGCCGTGCTCCCGCTGCAGTGCGGCGAGCTCGTGCTCGGCGGTCGTCCCGTTCGTGAGTGTGGTTCCGGCCGTCATGGCCGTATGGCATCGCAGCGTGCGGGCGAGGGACAGGCCACGTACCCGGATCTGCGCTGGACGGTCGATCGCGTCGACGAACGGTACGGCGAACGGTTCCCTCCACATCGCCCATAGGGCGAATGAACGGCCCGGGCAGTTTGCGGCTGTGCTCATCTTCGTACCTATTTGTGCGTAAATATGATCACAGTGGGGTGAGCTGATGATTGCACGCAGACGACAGGTGGCCCTGGCCCTCACGGCCCTCCTGGCCGCGGGCGCCGCCTGCCAGGCCCAGGACCACGAACCTCCCGAACGCCCCGGCCGTCCGGCCCCGTCCGCCGACGGGTCCCGCGGCTTCACGCTCGTCGCCTCCGGCGACGTCCTCCCGCACAGCTCCATCATCGACCGCGCCCGCTTCGACGCGGGCGGTACCGGCTACGACTTCCGCCCGATGCTGTCCGGTGTCGAACCGGTGGTCTCCCGCGCCGATCTGGCGCTGTGTCACATGGAGACCGTCTACGGCGCCGACGGCGACTACACCGGATACCCCGCCTTCAAGGCCCCGCCCGAAGTCGCCGCGGGCCTCGCCGCCACCGGCTACGACGGCTGTTCCACCGCCTCCAACCACAGCCTCGACGACGGCGCCCAGGGCATCGGCCGCACCCTCGACGCCCTTGACCGTCAGGGCGTACGGCACGCCGGCAGCGCACGCACCGAGGCCGAGGCGCGGACCGTCACGGTGCTGCGCGCGGGCGCCGCGAAGGTCGCCCACCTCGCGTACACCTACGACACCAACGGCTACCCCCTGCCGCCGGGGCAGCCCTGGGCCGTCAACCTCATCGACGAGGGCAAGATCCTCGCCGACGCCCGCGCCGCCCGGCAGGCCGGTGCCGACGTGGTCGTCGTGTCCGTGCACTGGGGCACCGAATGGCAGGACGCCCCCGACGACCGGCAGCTCGCACTGGCGCGCTCCCTCACCGCGGCCCGTACCGGCGGCCGCCCCGACATCGACCTGATCCTCGGCACCCATGCCCATGTCCCGCAGGCGTACGAGAAGGTGAACGGCACCTGGGTGGTCTACGGCATGGGTGACCAGGTCGCCGGCGAGATGTTCAACCACGAGGGCGCGCAGGATCCGCGCGGCAACCAGTCCACCCTCGGCCGCTTCACCTTCGTCGCGCCGGTGAAGCCGGGTGGCCGCTGGGAGGTGAAGAAGGCCGAGTTCATCCCGCAGCTGTTCGACGTCGACGCCGGCCGGGTGCTGAACCTCAACGAGGTGATCGCGGCGGGCGCCGAGCTGACCGGCGTGCGCGACCGCATCCGGGAGGTGGTGCTGAGCCGGGGCGCGGCGAAGGACGGGCTGACGATGGGGCAGTAGGGAAGGAGGGGACGCCGGAGGTCAGTCCACGTCCACGTGGTCGAACGTCCGCAGCATCTCCTTCAGTACGCGCGCGCACGCCGTGAGCTCGGCCTCGGTCAGATCGCCGCCGACCTGCCGGTTCAGGGCGTGCTCGCGCGCGAGGATCGCGGTGATGACGGCCTCGCCGTCCTCCGTGCTGCGGATGAGCGAGGACCGCTGGTGCGCGGGGTTGGCCGTGGCCTCCGCCCAGCCGCGCTCCATCGCCTCGTTGGTCATCCGCTGCACGAACTGCCGGGTCAGCGTCATGAGCCGGCTCATCTGAGGGACCGTCATGGGCCCGTACCGGTGCAGCAGGACGAGCACGGAACGCACCCCGACGGAGACCCCCTCGACCGCCTCGCTCTGCTCCAGCTTGCGCAGGCCGCGCCGGTAGAGCGCGCCGACCAGGTCGAACACCTCGCTGACGCGGTGGCCGAGTTCATCGGGCGGCAGTGGTTCGTCGATGTCGTTCACACCGCCATTGTGACACCTGGGTTGTCAATCTCGCGAGAAGATGACACCTTGGTTGTCATGACAGTCGCTTCGGAACTGAGCTACCACCCGTCCACCGACGGAGACCTCGCCTACCGGGACCTGGGCACCGGAGACCTCGTGGTGCTGGTGCACTCCGGATTCGCCGACCACCGCGTCTTCGACGAGCAGATACCGGCGCTGGTCTCCGCGGGCTACCGGGTCGTCGCACCCGACGTGCGCGGTCACGGGTTCTCCGCCAACGCGAGCAAGCCGTTCCGCTGGGCGGACGACCTCGGCGGCCTGCTGCGCAGGCTCGACGCCGGGCCCGCGGTCCTCGTCGGTCTGTGCATGGGCTCGGCGGTGGTGACCGACACCGTGCTGGAGTACCCCGAGCTGGTCCGTGCCGTGGCCGTCTGCGGCGCCGGGACCAGCGCCTTCGAATACGCCGATCCGTGGACGCTGGAGCGCGCGGGCGAGTCGGCCCGCATGCTGGCCGCAGGGGACCTCGACGGCTGGGTCGAGGCCTTCGGCCGGAACGCGGCCGGACCGCACCGCACGGTCGACGACGTCGCCCCGGACGTCGTACGACGGCTGCGGGAGATGGCCGCGCACACCCTCTCCAAGCACACGGCAGGCGAGAAGGACTGGCTCACGCCCCTGGCCGACCCCTGGTCGCGGGTCCCGGAGATCGCGGTACCGGTCCTCGCCGTGCACGGAGCCCTCGACGCCTCCGACGCCATAGCCATGGCGGACCGGCTGGCGCACACCGTGCCCGACGGCCGCTCGGTCACCATCGAGGACGTCGGCCACTACCCGCACATGGAGAAGCCCGAGCAGTTCAACGAGATCCTGCTCGACTTCCTCCGCACCCTCTGAACGGACCTACGGGACCACGGTCACCGGCCACCGTCCGGCCTTCACCAGTCGCACCGCGACCGAGCCGACGATCCGGTGACCGGCCTGTTCGGAGGCGCCCACCACCACGGCGTCCGCCTTGAGTTCGTCCGCGGCCCTCACCAGGCCGCTGTAGGGGTCCCCGCGGAACGTGTGGAACTCCCACCGCACATCGAATATCCCCTTGGTGCGCTCGGTCGCCTCCCGGATCTGGGCGACCAGATCCTCGGCGATCTCGTCGGTCGTCTCCGCGACCGGTGCCCCGAGCGCCGCGCCCGCCGTCATCACCGGCTGCACGTACACGACCGCCAGGAGAGCGTGCTGGCGGCGGGCCAGGCCGCCCGCGTACGCCGCCGCCCGGAAGGAGGAGTCGGAGCCGTCCACTCCGACCACGATGACCTTCGGCCCGTCCGTGCCCCGCTCGAACTGGTGCGAGTGCTGTTCCGTCACGGCTGGAGGCTATCGGAATCACCGGCTCCCGCCGCCGGGCGGGGCCTCCCGACGGGCGATACCGCCCGGCTCTTCCTACAGTCGGAACATGAGTGCCACCGTCGAGGCCGTACCGGCGAAGGACACCGCGGGCCCGACACGACGGCCCGGCAGCGGCCTCCTGAGCAGGGTGCCGGAAGCCTTCGCGGCCTTCTTCGGCGCCCTCGGACTGCTGTGCCTGCTGCTCGCCTTCATCCCGCCGCTGCGCCGACTCCTGCGCCCCGTCGTCCGCCTCCTCGACCTGCTGATCGTCCCGGTCAGCGCCAACCTCGCCTACGCCGTCTTCCTCTTCCTGCTCGCCGGCGCCACCGCCGCCCGCAAGAAGGTCGCCTGGTGGCTGGTCGTCGTCTACCTGGGCCTGCTCGTCCTCGTCGACGCCCTGGGCGTGGCCGTCGGCCTGTACGCCGACTCCGTCCCGTCCCTCGTCGTGTGCGGACTCGCGCTGGCCCTGCTCGTCGTCGCCCGCAAGGAGTTCTACGGCGCCTCCCGCCGCGCCGCCGTCCGACGGGCGGTCCTCGTCCTGCTGGCCGGCCTGGTCCTGGGCATCCTGGCCGGCTGGGGCCTGGTCGAGCTCTTCCCCGGCACGCTGCCGCGCGGTCAGCGCCTGCTGTGGGCCGCCAACCGGGTCTGCGGCGGCCTGGTCTCCGGCCGCTCCTTCGACGGCGCACCGCCCCGCGCCCTGTTCTTCCTCCTCGGCCTGTTCGGCGCCCTCGCCCTCCTCAACGCCGCCACCACCCTCTTCCGCTCCCAGCGCATGGAGGCGTCCCTCCACGGCGACGAGGAGGCCCGGATCAGGGCGCTGCTGAAGGCCTACGGCGAGAAGGACTCGCTCGGCTACTTCGCCACCCGGCGCGACAAGGCCGTCGTCTTCTCGCCCAGCGGCAAGGCCGCCGTCACCTACCGCGTCGAGGCCGGCGTCTGTCTCGCCAGCGGCGACCCCGTGGGCGACCGCGAGGCCTGGCCGCACGCCATCGCCGCCTGGCTCGACGCGGCCCGCCGGCACGCCTGGGCGCCCGCCGCGATGGGTGCCTCCGAGGACGGCGCCAAGGCCTACGCCCGCGCCGGACTCGGCGCACTCCAACTCGGCGACGAGGCGATCCTGAACGTGGCCGACTTCGACCTGGGCGGCCGCGACATGCGGGTCACCCGGCAGGCCGTGAACCGGGTCCGCCGCACCGGCGCCCACTGCCGCATCCGCCGCCACGCCGCCCTCACCGACACCGAGATGGAGGAGATCGTCGACAAGGCCGACGCCTGGCGCGACACCGAGACCGAACGCGGCTTCTCCATGGCCCTGGACCGCCTCGGCGACCCCGCCGACGGCGACTGTCTCCTCGTGGAGGCCCTCGGCGAGGACGGCGAGCTGCTCGCCCTGCTGTCCCTCGTGCCCTGGGGCACCGACGGCGTCTCGCTGGACCTGATGCGCCGTGACCGCAGCGCACCCAACGGCGTCATGGAGTTCATGGTCGCCGAGCTGTGCGCCGTGGCACCCAAGTCGGGCGTCCGCCGGATCTCCCTGAACTTCGCCGTCTTCCGCTCGGTCTTCGAGGAGGGCGCCCGCATCGGCGCCGGACCCGTGCTCCGCCTCTGGCGCCGACTGCTGCTGTTCTTCTCCAAGTGGTGGCAGCTGGAAGCCCTCTACCGCTCCAACGCCAAGTACCACCCCGAGTGGTACCCGCGCTTCATCTGCTACGGCGAGACCGGCGCCCTCGCCCGCATCGGCCTCGCCTCCGGGATCGCCGAGGGCTTCGTCTCCGTACCCTCACTGCGCAAACTCTGGGGAAAAGGGCACCCGAAGACCCAGCCGCGGCCGGCCACCACCGAGGGCCTGCCGCCGCTGTCGGCGCTCGGCCTCGACGGAGGGGACGAGACCGGGACAGCCGGCCCGGATGCGGGCCTGCCCGAACAGGCCCGCATCCGGCACCAGAAGCTGGACCGGCTGCGCGCCCAGGGCATCGACCCCTACCCCGTCGGCATCCCGCAGCGCACCCACACCCTCGCCGAGGTCCGCGAGGGCGAACACGTCACCGTCGCGGGCCGGGTCATGCGGGTGCGGGATCTCGGTGGCATCGTCTTCGTCACCCTGCGGGACTGGTCCGGCGACCACCAACTCGCCCTGACCCGCGACCGCGGCGGCCTCGACGGCTTCCGCACCGACATCGACATCGGCGACCACATCACCGCGACGGGCACGGCCGGCGCCAGCGACAAGGGCGAACCCACCGTCTTCGTCACCTCCTGGCAGCTCACCGGCAAGTGCCTGCGCCCGCTCCCCGACAAACGCCGCGGCCTGACCGACCCCGAGGCCAAGGTCCGCATGCGCTATCTCGACCTCGTCTCCAGCCCGGCCGCCCGCGACGTCGTCCGCGCCCGCTCCACCGCCGTACAGGCCCTGCGCCAGGGCCTGCTGAGCCGCGGCTACCTCGAGGTCGAGACCCCGATGCTCCAGCAGATCCACGGCGGCGCCAACGCCCGCCCCTTCACCACCCACATCAACGCCTACGACCTCGACCTGTATCTGCGCATCGCCCCTGAGCTGTACCTGAAACGGCTGTGCGTCGGCGGCCTGGAGAAGGTCTTCGAGATGGGCCGCACCTTCCGCAACGAAGGTGTCTCCTACAAGCACAACCCCGAGTTCACGATGCTGGAGGCCTACCAGGCCTTCGCCGACTACGACGTCATGCTCGACCTCACCCGCGAACTCATCCAGGGCGCCGCCACCGCTGCCTTCGGCTCGCCGATCGCCCGCAAGGACGGCACCGAGTACGACATCTCCGGTGACTGGCCGGTCAAGACCGTCCACGGCGCCATCTCCGAGGCGCTCGGGGAGGAGATCGACGCCGACACGGATCTGCTGCGGCTGCACCGGCACTGCGACCGCGCGGGCGTGCCGTACACCGGCGACGACGGCCGCGGCGACGTCGTCCTGGAGATGTACGAACGGCTCGTCGAGGAGAAGACCCAGCTGCCCACCTTCTACAAGGACTTCCCGACCGACGTCTCCCCGCTCACCCGCCAGCACCGGGGGGACCCGAGGCTCGCCGAGCGCTGGGACCTGGTCGCCTTCGGCACCGAACTCGGCACCGCCTACTCCGAGCTCACCGACCCCGTCGAACAGCGCCGCCGCCTCACCGCACAGTCCCTGCTCGCCGCCGGGGGAGACCCCGAGGCGATGGAGCTCGACGAGGACTTCCTCGACGCCCTCGAGTACGCGATGCCGCCCACCGGGGGCCTCGGCATCGGCGTCGACCGGCTCGTCATGTTCCTCACCGGTCTGACGATCCGGGAGACGCTGCCGTTCCCGCTGGTGCGCCGCCGCTGACGGAGCCGTCCTAGGCCCTGTCGGCCTAGGCCGGGCGGGTGCTTTCCCGCCGCCGCACCGGTGTAGTCCTGGTGCGTCGGCCATGGTTGGGGCGACTGATGAGTCATGACGAAGGATCAGTTCCTCACACGGCTGCTCTCGCGACGCCGGGCCCTGCTTGCCGGCGCCGCCGCCGTCGGCGCGGCGGGCACGGCCGGACTGTTCGCGGCCGGCACCGGCGACACCCCGAAGCGGCCCGTCCTCCCCGCCGCGGCCCCCCCGGCGCGCCGCCCGCTCAAGCCGTCCGCCTACCGCCTCCAGCCCCTGACCGGCTACGGCCCACCGCGCGCCGCCCCCCGCCGCACCCTGGTGCGCCACGAGCCGCTGCTGAAGGTGTCCGGGCGCGGCCGCACCATGGTGCTGACGTTCGACGACGGGCCCGACCCCCGCTACACCCCCGACATCCTGGACACCCTGGCGGAGTACGACGTCCGCGCGATGTTCTTCGTGTGCGGCGAGATGGCGGTCGGCAACAAGGATTTGCTGACCCGCATGTCCGACGAGGGGCACACCGTCGGGAACCACACCTGGTCCCACCCCCTGCTCACCCGGCTGAGCCGGGGTCGCATCCGCTCCGAGATGGAACGCACCTGCGACGTCATCGAGGAGGCGTACGGCGAACGCCCCCAGTGGTTCCGCGCGCCCTACGGCGCCTGGAACCGGGCCGCCTTCCAGCTCGGCGCGGAACTCGGCATGGAACCCCTCGCCTGGACCGTGGACACCCTCGACTGGACCGCCCCCGCGGCCCGCACCATCGTCGGCCGGGTCGAGAACGGCGCCGCCCCCGGCGTCGTGGTGCTCTCGCACGACGCCGGGGGCGACCGCTCCCAGAGCGTCCGGGCGCTGCGCGACTATCTGCCGCAACTCCTGGACTCCGGCTATCACATCACCGTCCCGAGACGGCATTACGCATAACGCCGGACGGGCCCGCCCGGTCGGGGACGCTCAGCGGACCTCGACCAGGCGGGCGAAGGTGACGACATTCCCCGCGTAACCGTTCTGCTTGGAGAAACCTCCGCCGCAGGTGATGACGCGCAATTCCGGTGTGCCCTTGGAGCCGTAGACGCGGTCGCCCGGGAAGTTGTTCTTCTCGAACACCTCGATGCCGTAGATCTCGAACACGGCCGTCTTTCCGTCCTTGCGCTGTACCTCGACCCGATTTCCCTTCTTCAGGGCCCCGAGGCCGTAGAACACCGCGGGGCCCAGTTTGTTGTCGACATGGCCCACGAGGATGGCGGTGCCCTTCTCACCGGGAGAGACGGCGCCGGTGAACCAGCCGGCCAGATTCGGGTCCTCCGGCGGCGGGGCGCCCACCCAGCCGTCGGCGTCCAGGCCGACGGGCATGACCGGCGCGTCGACCTGGATCGCCGGAATCCTGATGCGGTCGGGCTCGGAGAACGGCTGCGGTGTCGCCGATCCGGCGAAGGTGCCGGGAACACGGCTGTCCGCCGCGGCGGCGGTCGCCGGCTGCGGCGGGCCCACATCGAACTCTCCCGAACCGTTCCGAATGAGAGCGAGGCCGGTCAGCAGAACAAGCGCTATCACGCCCCAAGGAGCGCGCTTCTTCCGCCGCTCCTCCTCCTCGGCCAGTTCGGCCAGCTCGGACGCAGACATTCGACTTCCCCTCTCGACGCGACCGTCGCCCCGTCATTCGCGCATACGAGAACGCTAAGTACCGAGAGCGGAACCGGCGACGCGACAGAGGCGAACGGGTGGCCCCGTCGCCATCGGTGCGCCATCCGAGTTGACGGCGGCAGGAATTTTCTGACGGTCCGTGACCTGCGGCAATATCCGATTGTGCGCTGATCGCTCGGCGTGTCCTCTCACCAGGACGGACCATCGCCGAAATGCGCCCGCGCGCACGGCATCTGAGGGTCGTGTTGGGAGGCGCTTTCTCGCCGATCCACCGGGGACCGTTCCCGGGGCGCCTTCCGCGGAGGATCACATGCGTACCACCCGTGCCCTGGCGGCCTCTGTCGCCGCGGTCGCCGCCCTCGGACTCGCCGCCCCCGCCGCCGTAGCGCGCGACGGGATGCCGGGCGGTTCGGGCAGCGCCGTCAGCCCGAGCAACATCGTCGCCCTGCCCAGCGTCATCGCCCGCGGCGGCCAGTTGACGATCACCGTCGACAACTGCGCCAACGGCGGCACCGCCACCTCACCGGCGTTCACCGCTCCGGTGACCCTGGCCCCCGGCAACCCGGCCAGGGGCACCGCCACCGTCAGCTCGACCGCCCACCCCGGCCTGTACTCCATCACGGTCAACTGCACCGGTGGCCGGAACCCGCTCACCAGGGACGACGCCTTCACCGTCATCGGCGGTGTCCGCGGCGGCCTCGGCGGCAGCAGCTCCAACGGGGCGACCCCGACCGACATGGCCATCGGCGGCGGGCTCGTGGCCGCGGCCGCCGTCGGCGGTGGGGTGTTCTGGATGCGCCGCCGCTCGGAGAAGCGCATCTGATCTCCCCCTTCGGAGACAGCCGCGCGCACGTGGACAGGCCGTCGCCCCGGACCCTGGGAAGGGTTCCGGGGCGACGGCCTGTCCGGGGGAGCGGTCAGGTGCCGTCCTCGCCGGTGCGGCGGCGCGAGAAGTGGTACGCCGCCCCGACCGAGCCCGCGATGAGCGCGGCACCGAGTCCGATCTCCTTCAGGTCGAACCCGGCGATCGTGCCGCCCTCACCGGCGTGCACGCCCTGGTCGGGGTACGGGTAGGGCGCGGGGTTCGTGCGGCCGGTGGCGATGGTCAGCTGCGTCGAACCGCTGACCCCGTCGCAGGAGAACGTCACCTTGTACGTGGCGCCCGGTTTGGCGTCCCAGTCGACCACCGCCGTCGCGGACGAGCGGTGGCCCGGGATGGAGATCGTGTCGAACACCCCCGAGCTGACCGTCGCGGACCCGACACAGCCGCCCTTGTCCCGGTCCAGTTGCAGGGTGACCTGGCCGCCCGCCGCGACGGTCGAGGGCAGGACGCTGAAGCCGAACGGCGTGATGTTGTCGCTCTGGGCGACGGCGGCCGGTGCGGCGAGGGCGAGGGCACTGACGCCCAGCAGAGCGGCCGAAGCTACGCGTATCGCGCGCATGGTGAATCCTCCGGGTCCCCGAGGAGCAGCAGCGGACCTTTTCCGCTTGCGCCAGAAATGCACCTCGATGATCGGAACGCTAGGAAGGTACGCACATGTGCGCGAACGCTGTCGGGCAAATGGGGCACAAATGTGGGCCGGACGGGGGACGCGGACGGCGTGGCGGCCGTCCCCCGGGCGGCCGGCGGGGTGAGAGCGCGTCAGGACCTGGCGTCGGGGAAGAGGTTCAGGAACGGCTCCGCCGACGCCGTGATGCCCCGGCTGTAGGGCGCGTCGAAGTCCCAGATCAGGAAGAGCAGGAAGGCGATCAGCGCGGAGAAGATCCCGGCGAGGATCAGCTCCCGCGCCGTGCGCCGGATCTGCAGGGCCAGGACCATGCCGATGGTGACGACGGCCCCGCCGATCAGCCCGAACCACACCACGCCCGGCATCGTCGCCCCCATCGAGTTGATACGGGCGGTGCGCGCCTGGTCGGCCGCGGCCACCTGATCGACGAGCGGCTGGTAGGCCTGGGCCTGGAAGTCCGTCCTCGGCTCGTAGTCGGTGACGTCGTGGCGGATCCGCTCGAGAAGGTCGGCGCCCCGCTGGGTGGCCTCGCCGTTGTCGGCCATCGCCTTCCACTCGGTGTTCACCACGTGTCCGACATAGGCGTTGACATCGTCGCGAATGCGGTCACGGGCGTCGGTCGGATAGACCCGCACACGCTCCGAGATCTCGTGCAGGGCCACGGCCTCCGCCTGGACGTGGTCCTGGGCGGCGCTGCGCCCCTCCCAGACGCCCGCGATGGCCAGGCCCAGGACGATGGCGTACACCACGCCGATCCACATCGTCATGTACTCGATGACATCCGGGGTCTCGCTGGGGTCCTCGTCCTGGGCCGCCGCCTTGTGGCGGACGACGGAGATGACGACCACCACGCCACAGGCGGCCAGCATCGCGAGGGTGAGAACAAGCCATTCCGGCAAGGGATGCCTCCAGGGATCAGCGCGGACGCAGCGCGGCGACGGCGACCAGCGCGGGCACCGTGATGAGCAGGACGAAGGTGAGCGGCGACGTGCCCCTGCGGGGGGCTTGCCGGGGTGGCGGGGCTTTGTACACCGGGTAGTGCACGGGGGCCGCCGCGGGGGCCGGGGCCGGCTCGGCCGGCGGTGTGGGGGTGGGGGTCGGGGTCGGACTTGGTGTGGGGGTGGGGGGAGGGGTGGGGGTCGGCTGTGGCCGGGGTGCCGCCGGCCGTGGGGCGGGAGGAGCCGGCTCCGGTGGCGGTGGCGGCGTGGGTGTCGGTGTCGGTGTGGGCTTCGGCTTCGGGGGAGGGGGCGGGGGTGGCGTAGGTGACGGCTCGGGTGGGCATGTCGGGACCGGGGTGGGCGTGGGGCTCGGCGAAGGCGTCGGGCACGACGGGGGCGTCGGCCAGGTGAGGCTTCCGGCGACCGCCACCGCCTTGATTCCGTCCGGCCCGGTCGAGGCGGACGCGCAGGCGTCGGCGGCCGCCGTGTTCGCCGGTACGCCGACGGCCAGCCATGTCAGGGTCAAGAGCAACAACACCCGTATGGTCGGGGCGTATTGAGTCGATTCGGGTCGCTGCACGACGGAGATCATGAACCCCGAACGCTCCGCACCGCTCCCGGGTACCGATGGATTGCCCCGAACGAGTGAGCGGCCCGTGTCACAGGCTCCCAAAAGAAAAATGTGCCTCTGCTGAACACAACAGCCACTTCCGTCCGTACTCATGGCCGTGCGGCGGCGCAAACGGGCGCTGCAACACCCGTACAAATTTGGGGAGTTGACGATGAAGACCTCCTGGCGGAGTGCATCGCTCGTGGCGAGCGCTGCGGCGGTGCTGGCGCTGACGACGGCGTGCGGCCAGGAAGCAGCCCCGTCCGCTAGCAGCCAGAACGTCGGCGCGACGGCCGCGGCCGGCGGTTACGGCAGTGCGGGTACCGGCATCGGGTCCGGCCTGGGCAACGGGAGCACGACTCCCTCGGCTTCCGCTTCCGCGGCGGCCCCGGCCGCTTCCGCGGGCAAGCTGGCCGTCGTCACCAATCCCGAGCTCGGCAAGGTGCTGACGGACAGCGGCGGGCTGACTCTCTACCGCTTCGACACGGACACCGCCGAGCCGCCGAAGTCCAGCTGTGACGGCGACTGCGCGAAGACCTGGCCGCCCGTGCCCGCGGACGACGCCACGGCCGGCGACGGCATCGACAAGTCGCTGCTCGGCGAGGTCACCCGCTCCGACGGCAGCAAGCAGCTGACGATCGGCGGCTGGCCGGCCTACCGCTATGTGAAGGACGTCAACGCAGGCGACGTCAACGGCCAGGGTGTGGGCGGCAAGTGGTACGCGCTGGCCGCCGACGGCAAGAAGGCCGGTGGCGGAGGCGGAGGCGGGGGCGGCGCCGAGGCGGCCGACCTGCCCGGGCTGTCCACGCGCAACGACCCGGAGCTCGGCGAGATCGTCATCGACAAGAACGGCCACACGGTCTACCGCTTCCTGAAGGACTCGCCCTGGCCGATGAAGACGGCGTGCACCGGCGCGTGCCTGGAGAAGTGGCCGGTCATCGCACCGGTCGACGCCGAGGACACCAAGGGCATCGATCTGAAGGGGTCCGGTCCCACGGGGCAGGGCTACGTGGTCTTCGACCGGCCCGACGGACTGAAGCAGCAGACCATCGACTGCGTGCCGATCTACACCTTCGCCGGTGACAAGAAGCCCGGCGACACCAACGGTCAGGGCGTCGGCGGCACCTGGTACGCCGTGGCACCCGACGGCAAGCCGATCAAGAAGTAGGTCATCTCCGGACAGCACGCACCGCGCGCTGTCCACCGGCCCGCCCCCTGCGCACCGCACGCAGGGGGCGGGCCGTTTTGCCTTGTTTCAGCGGGACTTGGGCATGCTCAACCAGGCACGTGCCGCAGGCAGTGACCGGGAACGGACGGTCAATTTCCGGTTCGGGTCGCTCCTTTGGCAGGCGATCAGTAGCCTCAGCTCGAACACCGGATCGCCTACGCCTTGGAGAGATAGATGGAGCGTCCCGCCTGGGCCCCACGGAGCATCGACATCTCGGTGCCTAGCGTTTCGCGGATCTACGACTTTTACCTGGGCGGTTCGCACAACTTCGAGGTCGACCGCGAGGCGGCCCGCAAGGCGATGGAGTTCATGCCGGGACTCCCCAAGATCATGCAGGCGAACCGGGCGTTCATGCGCCGCGCGGTGCGCTTCGCGGCGAACCAGGGCATCACCCAGTTCCTGGACATCGGTTCGGGCATCCCGACCTTCGGCAACGTCCACGAGGTGGCCCAGTCCGCCAGCCCCGGCGCCCGGGTCGTCTACGTCGACCACGACCCGGTGGCGGTCGCCCACAGCGAGGCCGTCCTGCGGGACAACGCGGACGTGGGCGTCGTCGCCGCGGACCTCCGCAAGCCCCAGGAGATCCTCGCGAGCGCCGAAGTACAGCAACTGATCGACCTGAACCGTCCGGTGGCCCTGCTTCTCGTTGCCATACTGCACTTCGTGGAAGACGAGGACGACCCGTACGATGCGGTGGCCGAGCTGCGTGACGCGCTCGCGCCCGGCAGTCTGCTGGTGCTCACACACGCCTCCTACGAGGGAATCCCGCTGCCGGCCGAGCGGGCCACCGGCGCGGTCGACGTGTACAAGGACATCCGCAACCCGCTGATCATGCGCTCGCGCAACGACATCGCGCGGTTCTTCGAGGGGTACGACATGGTGGAACCGGGACTGGTGCCGATGCCGCACTGGCGGCCGGAGTCGGAGACCTGGGACCCCGACGACGAGGATCCCTGGGCTTTCTCCGGGTTCGCCGGCGTGGGGCGTACCGCGTGATCGCCGAGCCGGACGGGCCGGAGGGCAGACTGCGCCGGTTCGCGACGATCTGGAGCCGGGCCGTCTTCCCGGTGACCACGATGCCCTCGACCCGGCCCGAGTTCGAGGAACAACTCCTGCCGCTGGCCCGCCGGTTGAGCGAGGCGCTGCGAGTGAGGACCTTCGACGCGGACGAGGGCCGCGCGCTGGGCGCCGCCCTCGTCACGGTGCACTGCACCGACCCGGAGGCGCTCAGCCGGACACTGGACTGCGTCGACGCCTACCTCGTGCTCTACTGCGGCGGCGACGGCGACCAGGAGGACCTGCGGGTACGCGCCTCGCGGCTCCAGCACGCCATGGCCGCCGGGTTCGCCTCGGCGCTGCGCGAGCGGACCCTGGCCGAGCAGGAGGCCATCTCGGCGGCCGCGCTGACGGCGCAGGGCGTGGTGGCGCAGGCGCTGCACGCGAGCGAGGCCCGCTTCCGCGCGGTCTTCGAGGGCGCCGCCATAGGGATCGGCATGGCCGACCTGGACGGCAACATCCTCCAGGTCAACGAGGCGCTGCTGCGCATGTTCGGCCTCAACGAGCAGATGATGCGCGGCCGTAACGTCATGGAGTGGACGCACCCCGAGGACGCGCCCCAGACGTGGACCCTCTACGACGAACTCGTCCGCGGCGAGCGCGAGCACTACCACCTGGAAAAGGCGTTCTCCCGCCCTGACGGAACGGTCCTGTGGACCAACCTGACCGTCTCCCTGCTCCGCGACGCGGACGGCAACCCGCAGTACCAGCTCGCGCTGATGGAGGACACCACCGAGCGCAGGCTGCTCAACCTCCGGCTGCGTTACGAGGCCACGCACGACGCGCTCACGGGCCTGCCGAACCGCACGTTCTTCTTCGAACGGCTGGAGAAGGCGCTGGGCGCCGGCCCGGGCCAGCGCTTCGGCCTGTGCTACCTCGATCTGGACGGCTTCAAGACCATCAACGACAGCCTCGGCCACGCGGCCGGCGACCGGCTGCTCGTCGAGGTCGCCGACCGGCTGCAGTCCTGCACGACCGCGCCCGGCGAGATGGTCGCCCGTCTGGGCGGTGACGAGTTCGTCGCGCTGACGACGGGGACCGACACCGAGCGCGAGGTCGACGAGCTGGCCTCGCGGATCATGAACGCGCTGCTCGCCCCGATCAGCGTCGACGGCCGTGAACTGACGGTGCGCGGCAGCATCGGCATCGTCGAGGGCCCGGCGGGGGAGCGCAGCGCGGCGGAGGTGCTGCGCAGCGCGGACATCACGATGTACCGGGCCAAGGCGTCGGGCGGCAACCGCTTCGAGCTCGCCGACGCGGAGGCGGACGCCCGCGCGATCACCCGCCACGGTCTGACCACGGCTCTGCCGACGGCCCTGGAGCGCGGCGAGTTCTTCATCGAGTACCAGCCGCTGGTGCACCTCGGCGACGGCAGCGTGCGCGGCGCGGAGGCGTTGGTGCGCTGGCTGCATCCGCAGCACGGCGTCCTGGGCCCGGACCGCTTCATCCCGCTCGCCGAACACACCGGCCTGATCGTCCCGTTGGGCCGCTGGGTCCTGGAGCAGTCGGTCCGCCAGGCCCGCGCTTGGCGAGAGCGCCACGAGGAAGCCGGTCCGCTCCGCATCAACGTCAATCTGTCGCCGTGCCAGCTCACCCACCCCGGTCTGGTGCAGGACACGGTGGACATCCTGGAGCGCGCGGGTGTGGAGCCGGACGCGCTGTGCCTGGAGGTCACGGAGTCGGCGCTGATCGGCGCCGACGACGACCTGCTGAAGCCGCTGCGCCGGCTGGCCGAGATGGGCGTCGACATCGCCCTGGACGACTTCGGCACCGGCTACTCCAACCTCGCCAACCTGCGCCGCCTCCCGGTGAGCGTCCTCAAACTGGACCGCTCCTTCACCCAGAGCATGCAGCAGTTCCCGGCGGACCCCGTCGACCTCAAGATCGTCGAGGGGATCGTCTCCCTCGCCCACAGCCTCGACCTCGCGGTCACGGTCGAGGGCGTGGAGACGGGCGCCCAGGCCGAGCAGCTGCGGATACTGGGCTGCGACACGGCCCAGGGCTGGTACTACGCCCGGCCGGGGCCGCCGGAGCGGCTGCACGAGCTGGCGCTGGTGGACGCGACGGGCTGAACCGTCACAGCCGTACGGTGACGCGGGACGGGGCGAGCCGTCACGGCCCCGCGACGCCGGTCGGCGGCACCCGCGCCAGCGCCTGCCACCGCGCCGCCTCCTCCGCATGCGAGCCGGTCGCGGTGGCCCGCGCGACCGGATCCGGCGCGTGCGGCGCGAGCGGGCCGCCGTCCCGGGCCAGCAGGGCCAACGGCCACACAGGGACGCCCGGCCCCGCCCCGTCGAAGGGCCACCACTCCCAGGGCCCGTCGAAGCGCCAGGCCCGCCCCGCGGCGTCCGCGATCTCGTCGCCGGGTTCGAGGAACGCGTAGGGGCGCAGCAGGAGTTCGAGGACGAAGGGGATGTCGTCCTCGGGGTAGAACTCCTCGCCCTGCTCGTCGAACTCCCCGGGCTCCGGGTCGCGGGCCACCCCGGCCTCCAGGACCGTCACGGACACGGTGGGGCGGGGCAGCCGTCCCGTCTCCAGGGGCGGGTCGAAGCGGTCGACCCGGATGACGTGCACCACGGCCGGGGGGATCCCGACCGTGCAGGTGTCGCCGGCGGTGAGCCGGTCCGGCGGCGGATCGGTGCGGAACAGGGAACGGTCGCCGGGGGCGGTGCCGAGCGGCAGGGCCACCCGCCCGTTCCAGTGGATCCAGTCGCAGTCGGGGTCCCGCTGCCACCAGGGCCAGCGCAGAGAGATGTCGTCCCGGGAGACGCACGCCACCGTGGCCGGGGTGTCCGGGCAGCTCACGCGCAGTACATCGCCCGGCCTGAAACTCGGATCCAACGGCCCCTCCGTCTCAGCGTTCCAGCAACATACGCTGCAACTCCCGCGCCGCCCGGGGCGGGGCCACGTCGCTGCGGTGGGCCAGCGCGATGGTCCGGTGCAGCCCCGGCCGGGCCAGCGGTGTGACCCGTAGCCCCCGTCCCGAGCGCGCGGCCACCATCCGCGGTACGACGGCCACGCCCAGCCCCGCCCGGACGAAGCCCAGCACCGCGTCCATCTCGCCGCCCTCCACCGCGAAGTCCGGCTCGAAGCCCTCGGCCCGGCATGCGGCGACCGTGAGTTCCCGCAGGTCGTAGCCGTGCCGGAACATCACGAGGCGCTCGCCCTCCAGGTCGGCGATGCGTACGGTGCGGCGGGTGGGGCCGCCGGGTGCGGAGGCCTCCGGCGACGAGACGACGACCAGGTCCTCGCGCAGCAGTTCCACCGTCGTCAGCGCGGGGGAGGGCGTCGGCAGCGGGAGGACGACGAGGGCCAGATCGAGGGCGCCGCGCGCGAGCTCGCGTACGAGATCGTGGGAACCGCCTTCCTCGATCAGCAGCCGGATGCCGGGGTAGCGGTCGTGGAAGGCGCGCAGCACGTCCGGCAGCAGACCCGTGCACAGACTCGGCGTGGCACCCAGCCGGACCCGGCCGCTGCGGAGCTGGACCAGTTCCTGCACCTCGTGCCGGGCCGTGTCCGCGTCGGCCAGGATCCGGCGGGCCAGCGGAAGCAGCGCCTCGCCCGCGTCGGTGAGGGTGATGTTGCCCCGGGCCCGCTGGAACAGATCCGCCCCGAGCTCCCGCTCCAGCGCCTTGATCTGCTGGGAGAGGGACGGCTGCGCCACGTGGACCAGGTCGGCGGCGCGGGTGAAGTGCCGGGTCTCGGCGACCGCCACGAAGTACTGGAGCTGCTGGAACTGCATCCTCGTACGATAGCCGCTGCCTATCGAATCAAGCCGGACCATGTCTTGGACCGATCGGCTTCCCGGGCCCTAGCGTCTTGACTCATGGCTCTGGCAACGCGGACGGACAGACGACCGTCCATGGCACGCATGGTGTGGGACAGCTCCGTCGGCAAGAAGACCGTCATGGCGGTCAGCGGGCTGATCATGCTGATGTACCTGGTCGTCCACATGATCGGCAACCTGAAGATCTTCTTCGGGCCGGGGGAGTTCAACCACTACGCGCACTGGCTGCGCACGCTCGGCGAGCCCTTCATGCACTACGAGTGGACGCTGTGGGTGATCAGGGTGGTGCTGGTGGTCGCGGTGGTCGCCCACGCGATCTCGGCATACCAGCTCAGCCGCCGTGACATCAAGGCGCGCCCGACGAAGTACGTGCACAAGAAGCCGCGGTCCAGCTATGCGACGCGGACCATGCGGTGGGGCGGGATCATCCTCGGCCTGTTCATCGTCTGGCACCTGCTGGACCTGACAACCGGCACCGTGCACTCGGGTGGCTTCCAGGAGGGACGGCCGTACCAGAACGTCGTGGACACCTTCTCCACCTGGTACGGCAACGTCATCTACATCCTGGCGGTCTCGGCCCTGGGCCTGCACATCCGGCACGGCTTCTGGAGCGCCGCCCAGACGCTGGGCGCCGGCAACCGCACCCGTGACCGGGCCCTCAAGGCCACGGCCGACATCCTTGCGCTGGTGCTCACGGTCGGCTTCCTCGCCGTACCCGTGGGCGTCATGACCGGAGTGGTGAGCTGAGATGACTTCTTACACCGACTACGTGACCGGCGAACCCGTCGTCGACACCAAGGCTCCGACAGGTCCCGTGGCCGAGCGCTGGGACAAGCGCCGCTTCGAGGCCAAGCTGGTCAACCCCGCCAACCGGCGCAAGCACACCGTGATCGTCGTCGGTACCGGTCTTGCGGGTGGTTCCGCGGGTGCCACGCTTGCCGAACAGGGCTATCACGTCGTCCAGTTCTGTTATCAGGATTCGCCTCGCCGGGCGCATTCGATTGCCGCGCAGGGCGGTATCAACGCGGCGAAGAATTACCGCAATGACGGTGACTCCATCCACCGGCTCTTCTACGACACCGTCAAAGGCGGGGACTTCCGGGCGCGGGAGTCGAATGTGCACCGGCTGGCGCAGATCTCGGTGGAGATCATTGATCAGTGCGTGGCGCAGGGGGTGCCGTTCGCGCGGGAGTACGGCGGTCTGCTGGACACGCGCTCCTTCGGTGGGGTGCAGGTGTCGCGGACGTTCTATGCGCGGGGCCAGACGGGTCAGCAGTTGCTGCTGGGTGCGTATCAGGCGCTGTCGAGGCAGATCGCCGCCGGAAACATCGAGATGCACGCGCGTACCGAGATGCTCGACCTGATCGTCGTCGACGGGAAGGCGCGCGGGATTGTCGCCAGGGATCTCGTCACCGGGAAGATCGACACCTACTTCGCTGATGCCGTCGTGCTGGCTTCCGGTGGTTACGGCAACGTCTTCTACCTGTCGACCAACGCCATGAATTCGAATGCCACTGCGGTGTGGCGGGCGCACCGGCGTGGCGCGTATTTCGCCAACCCCTGTTTCACGCAGATCCACCCCACGTGCATTCCGCGTACGGGTGATCATCAGTCGAAGCTGACGCTGATGAGCGAGTCGTTGCGCAATGACGGCCGGATCTGGGTGCCGAAGGCCAAGGGCGACACCCGCCCGGCGCACCAGATCCCCGAGGACGAGCGGGACTACTACCTGGAGCGCATCTATCCGTCCTTCGGCAACCTGGTCCCGCGCGACATCGCCTCCCGCGCCGCGAAGAACGTCTGCGACGAGGGGCGGGGTGTCGGGCCCGGCGGGCAGGGCGTCTACCTCGACTTCGCCGACGCCGTCGAGCGCATGGGCCGTAAAGCCGTCGAGGCCAAGTACGGCAACCTCTTCGACATGTACCAGCGGATCACCGACGAGGATCCGTACGAGGTGCCGATGCGGATCTACCCGGCCGTGCACTACACGATGGGCGGGCTGTGGGTCGACTACGACCTCCAGACCACCATTCCGGGCCTGTTCGCGATCGGCGAGGCCAACTTCTCCGACCACGGCGCGAACCGGCTCGGCGCCTCCGCGCTGATGCAGGGCCTGGCGGACGGGTACTTCGTCCTGCCGGCGACCATCAACGACTACCTCGCCCGCAACCCGCACCACGAGCCCGTCACCGACGAACACCCCGTCGTGCAGGAGGTGTTGGCGCAGACCGAGGACCGGCTGCATCTGCTGCTGTCGGTGGACGGTGACCGTACGCCGGACTCCTTCCACCGCGAACTCGGCGAGCTGATGTGGGAGTTCTGCGGCATGGCCCGCACCGACTCCGGGCTGCGCAAGGCCCTGGAGCGGATCCCGCAGATCCGCGAGGAGTTCTGGCGCCGCATCAAGGTCCCCGGCACCGGCGAGGAGTTCAACCAGTCGCTGGAGAAGGCGAATCGCGTCGTCGACTACCTGGAACTCGCCGAGCTGATGTGCCTCGACGCACTGCACCGCGCCGAGTCCTGCGGCGGTCACTTCCGCGAGGAGTCCCAGACCCCGGACGGCGAAGCGGCCCGCAAGGACGACGAGTTCGCGTACGCGGCGGCCTGGGAGTTCACCGGCACCGGCGAGGCTCCGACCCTGCACATGGAAGACCTGGTCTTCGAGTACGTCCACCCCACCCAGCGGAGCTACGCATGAAGCTCACCCTGCGCGTCTGGCGCCAGAAGAACGCCGCCACCGAAGGCGCCATGTCCACGTACGAGGTGGACGGGATCTCCTCCGACATGTCCTTCCTGGAGATGCTCGACACCCTCAACGAGGAACTCATCCTGCGCGGCGAGGACCCGGTCGCCTTCGACCACGACTGCCGTGAGGGCATCTGCGGGGCGTGCTCGCTCGTGATCAACGGCGATGCGCACGGGCCCGAGCGGACGACCACCTGTCAGCTGCACATGCGGTCCTTCAAGGACGGCGACACGATCGACATCGAGCCGTGGCGGGCCTCGGCCTTCCCGGTGATCAAGGATCTGGTCGTCGACCGCACCGCCTTCGACCGGATCATCCAGGCCGGCGGCTACATCACCGCACCCACCGGCGCCGCGCCGGAGGCCCACGCCACGCCGGTGCCCAAGCCGGACGCGGACTTCGCGTTCGAGCACGCGGAGTGCATCGGCTGCGGAGCCTGCGTCGCCGCGTGTCCCAACGGGGCGGCGATGCTGTTCACGTCGGCCAAGGTCAACCATCTCAACGTGCTGCCACAGGGGGCGCCGGAGCGGGAAACCCGGGTGCTGGACATGGTGGCGCAGATGGACGAAGAAGGCTTCGGAGGCTGCACGCTGGCCGGCGAATGCGCGACCGCCTGCCCCAAGGGCATCCCGCTGGTCTCCATCACCGGCATGAACAAGGAATGGCTGCGAGCCACGCGCAAGGTGGCGAAGCGGTAGCGCCCCTCACCGACCGTTCGCCGTCCAGTGCGGACGGGCGGGACCGGGCGTGGTGCTCAACCCCGGTCCCGCCAAGCTCACACGGCAAGCGCCTCGTCGATCAGCTCGCGGAACTCCTCGTCCTGGAGGATCGCGCGATAGTCGCCGTACGCCGAGATACGGCGGTCCTGGTCGCGCAGCGCCCGCAGGGCGTCCCGTACCGCCGGGCCGCTCGCGCGGAAGCGGATCAGCGTCCGCAACGCGGAGTGGAACAGTCCGTAGAGCTCGTGGTCACCCGAGGCGAACGCGAGAACCTGCTCCTCCAGGAGCGGGCGGGCGGGCTCGGGTTCCTCCGTCACCTGCCACAGGGCAATGGCCACGTCCACCGCGAAGACGTCCTCGGCCTGCGCCAGAACGCGCCGCAGCTCGTCGGCGTACGGCGCGGCCCGGCGGCCGAAGTCGGCGAGCTGACCGAACGGGAAGTACGGCGGCTCGCCCGGCTTCGGCAGGGTCTCCCCGAGCGCCCGCAGCGTCTCGGCCGGGTCCGCGCCGCCGATGCGCCAGAGGACCCAGTGCAACCACCTGCGGTTCTCCGGTGGTTGGAGGGCCATCCGCTCGCGTATCGCGGGCGCGGCGGAGACGGCAGCTGGGCCCATCGCCGCCAGTGCCTCGGCGGCCTCGTGCCAACGGAAGCGGTCCGCCACGTAGGCCGTGACCTCCGGCAGCGCGGGCAGCGCGACCGGTCCCCAGATCTTGAGCGTCGCCAGGAGGTCGGCCAGCACGGAGCCGGGCAGGTCGGGGTCGGCCAGTTCCCGCCGCAACTCCTCCCGTACCGCAGGCAGGAGAGTCTCCGCGTGCGCCCGGAGCGGGCCCAGGACGTCCGCGAGGTCGGGGCTGCGCGGGTCGCTGATGACGTAACCCCGGCCCTGACGCCCGCGCCAGGTCGCACACAGTCCCTCGACCAGGCCGGGCAGCGCCCTCGCGTCGTCCATCCGGGCCAGCGCCCAGCGGGCGTGCTCGCCGACGGTGCCCTCCAGGAACTCGTCCTCGCCGGGGTCGTCGAGCAGCGCGGCGAGCCGGTCGGCGTGGGCGGCGGCCCCGGGGCCGAGAGCGGCGAGGAGATGGACGGCCCGGTAGCGCACGGCGGGGTCGGAGTGGTCCAGGAGACCGGCGGCGAGCGGGACCAGCGCGGGTTCGACGGACCGTCGGCGGGTCAGCAGCTGCCAGGAGTGGTTCAGCACGGCCCGCAGCAGGTCGGTGTCCTCGGCCGGGTCCGCCGTCGCGGCCAGCCGGGTCAGGAACGCGGTCGCCTCGGCGGGTATGTCCTCGTACAGGACGGCTGTCCAGAAGGCGACAGCCTCGCGGGTGAACGGGTGCTCCCCGTCCGGCATGTACCAGACCGCCTCCCAGCGTGACCGTACGGCGGGGTCGACGAGGGCCGTCAGCACCTGCTCCCGTTCCCGCAGCGCGATCCCGGGGTCCGCCTCCGAGGCGGCGTGCACCGCCGCGGCCCGTACGACGGGGTCGTCGTCCCGCAGCGCCTCGGCCAGGACCGCGCGGACCTCGGTGTCCTCGGGGAGCCGGCCCAGCATGAACAGCACAGGCAGCCGTACCGACAGATCCGGCTCGGCCCGCCACCGCTCCAGCAGCCGGGCGGAACCCTCCGCGAGGGGCACGGCCAGCCGTCGTACGGTCGGATCCGGATCGGAGAGCAGGGCCTGGATCGTGGCGCGCTCCTGTTCCCAGGCTTCCGGCCAGCCCGGGTCCACCAGGTGCGGCGCGCAGTGCTTCGCACACGAGGCCAGGCTGTCCAGCAGCTCGACGAGCGTGCCGCGGGCGCCCGTGCGGGGGTCGGCGGCGAGTGCGACGACGAACGGCAGGGTGGCCGTGGCCGCCGGGCCGACACCGAGCTCCTGTTGCGCGAGGGCGGAGAACAGCGGCCAGCAGTCGTCCTCGGTCGAGGCCGGACCGCTGCGCAGGAGATGGAGCAGCACTCGGTGGACCTCCTGGATCGACACGCCGGCATACATCGACGTCAGCCGCTCCCAGGGCAACTCCTCCAGCGCCTGTACCGACGGTTTCCCCACGCGCGTGCGCCTCCGCTCCCGGTGATCAGTTCCGGAAGAGAGACGGTCCTGCGGAGCCCGGGGTTGCCTCACCCCGTCGGCCATCTGTCCGACACCGGCCCGTCGACGGAGCCCGGCACCCCCGACACCCGGCCCGAGCCGTTCAGCCTCCCCACACCCGCGCTCCCGGAAGCGGTCACGTACACGCCAATCGGCGTAGGAAGAACAGAGGGTGCGGGCCGGACCCACCGGCCCACCGGGTGCCGTCCCCGAAACGGCCCGTGACCTGGAGTGAGCCATGACCGCCGTATCCGCTCTGGACTCCCCGCCCCTGTCCGCCGCTCCGACCCGCTACACCGTCACCCTCGCCCGCGACGAGTCCGACGTACGCGCCGCCCAGCGGCTGCGCCACGACGTGTTCGCCGGGGAGATGGGCGCCCTGCTGTCCTCCCCGCGGCCGGGCCACGACATCGATCCCTTCGACGCCCACTGCGACCACCTGCTCGTCACCGACACCCTCACCGGCCAGGTCGTCGGCACCTATCGACTGCTGCCGCCGGAGCGGGCCGCGGTGGCCGGACGGCTGTACTCGGAGAGCGAGTTCGACCTGTCCCGCATCGACGCCCTCCGGCCCGGTCTCGTCGAGGTCGGCCGCTCCTGCGTGCACCCCGACCACCGGGACGGCGCCGTCATCGGGCTCATCTGGGCCGGCATCGCCCGCTACATGCTCGACCGCGGCCACGAGTGGCTGGCCGGCTGCTGCTCCATCCCGCTCGCGGACGGCGGCGCGCTGGCGTCGGCGGCCTGGGAGCGGGTGCGGGACAAGCACCTGGCGCCGCAGGAGTACCGCGTACGACCGCTGCTGCCCTGGGTCCCGGGACAGCCCGCCGCCGGCCGCGGTGAGCTGCCCGCCCTGCTGCGCGGCTACCTCCGCCTCGGCGCCTGGGTCTGCGGAGAGCCCGCCCACGACCCGGACTTCGGGGTCGCCGACCTGTACGTGCTGCTGTCGATGCGCCGCGTCAACCCGCGCTATCTGCGGCACTTCCTCTCCCTCGTACCGGCCTGATGAGCGTCTGGCTGCCCAGCGCGCCCTGCACCCCCGGGGCGTGTGTGGAGCCGACGGGGTCCGGCACGGCGGTACCACGCGCCGTGCTGCGCCTGGCGGCGGTCCTGGTCCTGGTGCTCGCCGGGGTCGTGCTGTCGCCGCTCGGCGGGCTGATCCCCGCCGAGTCGGTGCGGCGGTGGTGCCGGTGGATCGTACGGGCCGCGGGGGTCCGGGTCCGTGTCACCGGCGCCGCCGCGCCCACCGGCGGGCTGCTCCTGGTCGCCAACCACATCTCCTGGCTGGACATCCCGCTGCTCGCCGCCGTGCGCCCGGCCCGGATGGTCGCCAAGACCGAGATCCGGCAGTGGCCGGTGGCGGGTGCGGTGGTGGCCCGGGCCGCGTTGTTCATCGAGCGGGACCGGCTGCGCGCCCTCCCGGACACGGTCGCCCGGATCGCTCAGGGACTCCGCGGCGGGCAGGCGGTCGCGGTGTTCCCCGAGGGCAGCACCTGGTGCGGACGCGCCCAGGGCACCTTCCGCCGGGCCGTGTTCCAGGCCGCCCTGGACGCCGGGGTTCCCGTCCAGCCGGTACGGCTGCGCTATCGACTCGACGGCGGCACGGCCAGCACCGCGCCCGCCTTCGTCGGCGAGGACACGCTGCTCGCCTCGGTGTGGCGGGTGGTGTCGGCGCGGGGGCTGGTCGCCGAGGTGGAGGTACGGGACGTCATCCCGCCCGGCAGCCACGCCGACCGCCGTTCCCTCGCGCTGGCCGCCCAGCCCGCGACGTCGCACCGACCCGGCTGGATCCACTCGGCGCTGGTCGCGGAGGTGATGTGATGGCGGGGTGAGCCGCACCGCCGAAGAGAGCAACCGCCGCATGCTGCGGGCCCGGGACGCCATGGACCGCGCCTACGCGCAGCCGCTGGACGTGCCGGCCCTGGCCCGGATCGCCCATGTGTCCCCGGCGCACTTCGCCCGCACCTTCCGTGCCACGTTCGGTGAGACACCGCACCGCTATCTCCAGCGGCGCCGGGTCGAGCGGGCGATGTTCCTGCTGCGGGAGACCGACCGCAGCGTGACCGACATCTGCTTCGCGGTCGGCTTCGGCAGCCCGGGGACCTTCAGCCGCACCTTCCGCGACATCGTCGGCCGGTCACCGAGGACGTACCGCAGGCAGACCGCGACGATCGCCGTACCGACGTGCTTCACGAAGGCGTGGACGCGGCCGAGGGCCTCGGGCGACTGAGCAGTTCTGGATAAGTTTTCGTCCGGCCCGCTCGGTAGCGTGAGGCGCATGTTCACCGGCATCACACACTCACAGATCTACGTCCTCGACCAGGACGAGGCCCTCGACTTCTACGTCGGCAAGCTCGGCCTGGAGGTCCACACCGACGCCGACCTCGGGTTCATGCGCTGGCTCACCGTCAACGTCCCCGGCCACCCGGACCGGCAGATCCTGCTGGAGCGGCCGGGACAGCCGGCGCTGTCCGAGGAGACGGCGGCCCAGGTCCGCGACCTGCTCACCAAGGGCGCCATGGGCGGCCACCTCATCTTCAGCACCGACGACTGCCGCAAGACGTGCGAGACCCTGCGCGGCCGCGGTGTCGAGATCACCGACGAACCCACCGAGCGCCCGTACGGCATCGACTGCGGCGTACGCGACCCCTTCGGCAACAGCATCCGCTTCACCCAGCCGAACGACTAGGGCCTGTCGTCGGCGGGGGCGCCCCGTGCTCCGAGCGCCGCGGCCAGATACGCGGCCGTGGTGCTGCCCTTCGCCCGGGCCACCTCCGTGGGCGGTCCCGTCGCCACGACGCGGCCGCCCGCGTCCCCGCCGCCCGGTCCCAGGTCGATCACCCAGTCCGCGTCCGCGACGACGGACATGTCGTGCTCGACGACGATGACGGTGTGTCCGATGTCGACGAGTCCGTGGAGCCGGCGCATCAGCACCTCGACGTCGGCCGGGTGGAGGCCGGTGGTCGGTTCGTCGAGGAGGTAGAGGGTGTGGCCGCGGCGCCCGCGCTGCAACTCACTGGCCAGCTTGATGCGTTGGGCCTCGCCGCCGGAGAGTTCGGTGGCGGGCTGGCCCAGCCGCACATAGCCGAGGCCCACGTCCAGGAGCGTGCCGAGGCTGCGGGCGACGGCGGGGGTGTCGGCGAAGAACTCCGCCGCGGACTCCACCGTCAGGTCAAGGACCTGGGCGATGTTCCGCCCCCGGTACATCACTTCGAGCGTCTCGGCGTTGTAGCGGGCCCCGCCGCAGTCCGGGCACGGCGCGTACGTGCTCGGCAGGAACAGCAGCTCGACGCTGACGAACCCCTCGCCCTGACAGGTCTCGCAGCGTCCCCCGGCCACGTTGAAGGAGAACCGGCCGACACCGAAACCGCGTGTCCGGGCCTGGTCCGTGGCCGCGAACTCCTTGCGTACGACGTCGAAGAGGCCGGTGTAGGTGGCCAGGTTGGAGCGCGGGGTGCGGCCGATCGGCCGCTGGTCGACGCGGACGAGCCGTCCCACGCCCGCCGACTCCTCGGTGATCTCCCCGATGAGCGTGGACTTCCCGGACCCGGAGACGCCCGTCACCGCCGTGAAAACGCCGAGCGGGAACTCCGCCGTCACCCCGCGCAGGTTGTGCCGGGTGACCGGCCCGACCTTCAACTGCCCGCTCGGGGCGCGCACTTCACGTACGGGTGCGGGGGAGCGGCCGAAGAGGAACCGCGCCGTCTCCGAGCCCTCGACCGCGGCCAGTTCCGCCACGGGACCGCTGTGCAGCACCTCGCCGCCGTGCTCACCGGCGCCCGGACCCACGTCCACCAGCCAGTCCGCGCCGCGCACCACGTCGAGGTGGTGCTCCACCACGAACACCGAGTTGCCGGCCGCCTTCAGCCGCTCCAGCACCGTCAGCAGCGCCTCGGTGTCCGCCGGGTGCAGTCCGGCGGAGGGCTCGTCGAGGACGTACACCACTGCGAACAGTCCGGAGCGCAGCTGGGTCGCCAGCCGGAGTCGTTGCAGCTCACCGGCGGAGAGGGTGGGGGTGGAGCGGTCGAGGCCGAGGTAGCCGAGACCGAGTTCGAGGGCGGGGGCGATACGGGAGGCGAGGTCGTCGGTGAGGACACGCGTGGTCTCGTCGACAGCGCGCAGGTGCCCCATGAGGTCCGTCAGCGGCAGCGCAGCGAGCTCGGCGATCGTCCGCCCCGCGAAGGTCACCGCGAGCGCCTCCGGCCGTAGCCGGCTGCCGCCGCACGCGGGGCAGGGCGCGCTGCTGAGGAACCGCTCCGCCTTCGTCCGCAGCGTCGGGCTCTTGGAGTCCGAGAAGGTCTTCATCACATAGCGCCGGGCGCTCATGTACGTGCCCTGGTAAGGCCGTTGGATGCGGTCCGCGTCACGCACCGGATGCACCGTGACGACCGGCTGCTCGTCGGTGAACAGGATCCACTCCCGCGCCTCGGCGGGCAGCTCGCGCCACGCCCGGTCCACGTCGTGGCCGAGCGCGTCCAGGATGTCCCGCAGGTTCTTCCCCTGCCAAGCGCCCGGCCACGCCGCGATCGCACCCTCCCGGATGGACAGCGACGGATCCGGGACCAGCAACTCCTCGGTCGTCCGGTGCACTTGACCCAGCCCATGGCACTCCGGGCACGCCCCTGCCGCCGTATTGGGCGAGAAGGAGTCCGAGTCGAGCCGCTCGGCGCCCGGCGGATAGTCACCGGCCCGGGAGAACAGCATCCGCAAGGAGTTCGAGAGGTTGGTGACCGTCCCGACGGACGAACGGGACGTCGGCGCCGCACGCCGCTGCTGCAGCGACACCGCGGGCGGCAGCCCGGTGATCTCCCCGACCTTCGGTGCTCCCACCTGATGGATCAGCCTGCGGGCGTACGGCGCGACGGACTCGAAGTACCGCCGCTGCGCCTCGGCATAGATCGTCCCGAACGCCAGCGACGACTTCCCGGACCCGGAGACCCCGGTGAACACGGCCAGCACGTCCCGCGGGATGTCGACGTCCACACCCTTGAGGTTGTGCTCTCGGGCGCCGCGGACTCGGACATACGGGTCATGTGGGTGGTGCATGAGGGGGAACTCTAGTCGGAGACGATCGAGGCGAGCCGCCGGTAGGAGTCCAGCAGCGCGTCACGGTCGTGGCTGCTGGTGGTGACGAGTACCTCCTGTGCGCCCGTCTCCTTCAGTACCGTCTCCAGCTCGTGCGCCACCTGGTCCTCGGTGCCGGCGATGTGGCCGGTGAGGCCGGACTCGTAGAGGTCGCGCTCCTTGGCGGTCATGGTGAGTGCCTCGACGCGCTCGGCGGCCGGCAGGGGCGGGAAGGTGCCGTGGGTGCGGGAGTGGGCCATGGACCAGGCCTCCGGGACCAGGAGGCGGCGGGCGTCCGCGGGGGTGGCGGCGACCGCGATCGTGCCGGAGATCACGACGTACGGTTCCGGTGCCCAGGGGGAGGGGCGGAAGTGGGTGCGGTAGTGGTCGATGCCGCGCTGCATCCTGTCGCGGCTGCGCAGGTCGCCGATGACCATGGGCAGGCCGGCGCGGGCCGCGATCGCGGCGCCCTCGCCCATCGCGAGGACGAACGGCGGCACCGTCAGGCCCTCCGCGGGGCGCGCGTGCACCCCGGTCGGGGAGGTGCCGCGGAACCAGCCGAGCAGTTCGTCGAGCTGGCCGGCGAAGTCGTCGGCGTCGTCCTTGCCGCGGCCCAGCGCCTTGCGTACGCCGTCGGTGAAGCCGACCGAGCGCCCCAGCCCCATGTCGATGCGGCCGGGGAAGAGGGACTCCAGGACGCCGAACTGTTCGGCCACGACCAGCGGCCGGTGGTTGGGCAGCATCACGCCGCCCGTCCCCACCCGGATCGTCCGCGTCGCCGCGGCCACGGCGGCGGCCAGCACGGTCGGGGCGGAACCGGCGACGCCGGGTACCCCGTGGTGCTCGGAGACCCAGAACCGGTGATACCCGAGCTCCTCCAGCTCCTGCGCGAACCGCACGGTGTCGCGCAGCGCCTCGGCGTTCGAGTGGCCCTCGCGGGTGCGGGAACGGTCGAGGACGGAGAAGCGGGTGCCGGCGATCAGGTGGGTCACAGGGAGTTCAACGCCGGGGACGCCGTGACATTCCCGGCGTCACCCGGTGTCAGGGCGCGGACACGGCGTGTTCCTGGGTGGATACGGCGTGCTCGTGCTCGCAGGTGTCCTCGATGCCGTACATGTCCCAGGCCGGGAAGGGGTCGGCGTCCGGGACGCCCTCCTCCGGGCCCATGAGGCAGTCCGCGAGGGCGCTGTGGAGTCGCGCGGCCTGCAACTGCGTGCCGATGAAGACCAGTTCCTGTGCGTGCGGCGCCTCGTCGTCGCGTGCCGCCGACGGTTCGAAGCGGGCCACCGAGCCGGCCTGGGACCACAGGCCGGTGACGTGGGGGCGGCTGGCCAGGGTGAAGAAGCCCTTGGAGCGCAGGACGCGGCCGTACGCGCCGCCGTCCAGGTGCTCCGTGACGAAGGTCCACAACCGGGCGGGGTGGAAGGGGAGTCCGGAGCGGAAGACCGTGGAGGAGACGCCGTACTCCTCGGTCTCGGGGACATGCTCGCCGTTGAGTTCCCGGACCCAGCCCGGCGCCTGTTGTGCGCGCTCCAGGTCGAACAGGCCGGTGCCCAGGACCTGGTGGAGGTCCACGCGGGCGTGGCGTGCGTCGACGATCCGGGCGACGGGGTTCAGTCGGTGCAATGCCGCCCGCAGCCGGGCCGCGGCGTCCGTGTCCACCAGGTCGAGCTTGTTGAGGACGATGACGTCCGCGAACTCGATCTGGTCGACCAGCAGATCGCTGACCGTGCGCTCGTCGTCCTCGAAGGGGGCCAGCCCGCGCTCGGCCAGTTCGTCGCCGCTGTCCAGCTCGGGCAGGAAGTTGGCCGCGTCCACGACCGTGACCATGGTGTCCAGACGGGCGACGTCCCCGAGAGTGGCCCCGTCGTCGCGGGCGAACGCGAAGGTGGCCGCGACGGGCATCGGCTCCGAAATGCCCGACGACTCGATGAGCAGGTGGTCGAAGCGGCCCTCGCGCGCCAGCCGGTCCACCTCCTCCAGCAGGTCGTCGCGCAGGGTGCAGCAGATACAGCCGTTGGTCATCTCGACCAGGCGTTCCTCGGTCCGTGACAGCGCGGCCTCGCCGCCCCGCACCAGCGCGGCGTCGATGTTGACCTCGCTCATGTCATTGACGATCACGGCGACGCGCAGGCCCTCGCGGTTGGCCAGGACATGGTTGAGCAGCGTGGTCTTGCCCGCCCCGAGGAACCCGGACAGGACGGTGACCGGCAGACGGTCGTACGGCATCGGGGCTCAGCCCTCGGGACGCAGCAGGCCGCGCTCGTAGGCCTTCACGAGGTTCTGCGGTACGAGGTGCCGCACGCCGTCGATGGTGACGGGCACCAGCGAGGGGGTGGCCGCCTTCCACTGGGCGCGGCGGTGGCGGGTGTTGCTGCGGGACATCTTCCGCTTGGGGACAGCCATGACAGGGACCTCCTCGGTGGGACGGCGAGCACCGAGGACGCTACATGAAAATGGATCCCATTAACAATTGGTCGCGCGCGGCACGGCGCGGGAAGGCTGCCGGTTCTAGGGTGGAGCGCGTGACCGACAGCAGCAGACCGCCCCTCGCCGTGTTCGACCTGGACAACACCCTCGCGGACACCGCCCACCGGCAGCGCTTCCTGGAGCGCACGCCCCGCGACTGGGACGGCTTCTTCGCCGCCGCGCCCCAGGACCCGCCCCTCGCCGAGGGCCTCGCCCTGGTCCTGGAGAGCGCCGAGGAGTGCGAGGTCGTCTATCTCACCGGCCGGCCCGAGCGCTGCCGACAGGACACGCTCGACTGGCTCGCCGCCCAGGGACTGCCCGAGGGCCGTGTCCACATGCGGCGCGACAACGACCGCAGACCCGCCCGGCGCACCAAGCTGGAGACCCTCCGCCGGCTCGCCCGCACCCGTGAGATCCGGGTGCTGGTGGACGACGACGAACTGGTCTGCGAGGACGCCGAACGGGCCGGATTCACGGTCGTACGGGCGCGCTGGACCGCCCCCTCCGCCGCGCTGAAGAGCGCGCAGGAGCGGGAGGGGCGGACCTGAGCCGGAGTCGCTACTCCGAGTCCGACTCGTCCAGGCGGAAGCCCACCTTCAGGCCCACCTGCCAGTGCGCGACCTGTCCCTCCTCGATCTGGCCCCGCACCTGCGTCACCTCGAACCAGTCGAGGTTGCGGAGGGTCTCTGAGGCACGGCCGATACCGTTGCGGATGGCCTGGTCGACGCCGTCGGGCGAGGTGCCGACGATCTCGGTCACCCGATAGGTGTGATTCGTCATGGCTCCACCGTGCCCCAAGTGGCGGCGGAGCGCGAGCCGTCCGTCACCGCACCGTACTCAGCGACAGCGCGAACCGGCCCTGTTCGTCCGTCCACCAGTGGGCCAGTTCCAGGCCGGCGGCGGACAGTTCGGCCCGCACGCCCTCCTTCCGGAACTTCGCCGACACCTCGGTGTGCAGCTCCTCGCCCGCCGCGAAGTCGATGGCGAGATCCAGCGCGGGGATCTTCACGGTCTGCGCGGTACGGGAGCGCAGCCGCATCTCGATCCACTCGTTCTCCGCGTCCCAGAGCGCCACATGGTCGAAGGCGCCGGGATCGAAGTCGGCACCCAGTTCGCGGTCGACGACGGTCAGGACGTTCTTGTTGAACGCCGCCGTCACCCCGGCCGCGTCGTCGTACGCCCTGACCAGCACGTTCTCGTCCTTGACGAGGTCCGTGCCGAGCAGCAGGGCGTCACCGGGGGAGAGCAGGGCACGGACCGAGGTGAAGAACTCCGCCCGCTCGGCCGGCAGCAGATTGCCGATCGTGCCGCCGAGGAACGCCACCAGCCGGGGGCCCGGTGTCCCGGGCAGGGTGAGCTCGGCCGTGAAGTCGGCGATCAGGGCGTGCACGTTCAGCCCCGGCCGCTCCGCGATGAGCGCGTGCCCGGCCTGTGTGAGGGCGCTCTCGCTGACGTCGACGGGCACGTACGTGTGCAGGTCGCTCAGCGCGTCGATGACGTACCGCGTCTTCTCCGAGGAGCCGGAGCCCAGCTCGACGAGGGTGCGGGCACCGGAGGCCGCCGCGATCTCGGCGGCCCGGGCGAGGAGGATCTCCCGCTCGGCGCGGGTCGGGTAGTACTCGGGCAACTCCGTGATCCGGTCGAAGAGTTCGCTGCCGTGGGCGTCGTAGAACCACTTCGGCGGCAGGGTCTTCGGTGTGCGGGTCAGGCCGCGCAGGACGTCGGCGCGCAGGGCGGCCTCGGTGGCGTCCTCGGGCAGGGTGCGGGTGAGAAGGAACGGGCTCACGTACGGGGCTCCTTCGACGGTGCGAGGGCCGAGGCGGCGTCACTCGGCTCCTTCAGTGGGGTGAGCAGCACGTCCGTGCGGCTCGCCGCGAGCAGGGTGCGGTCGGGGACCTCCTGCCAGCGCGGATCGTCGTCGTAGGGCTCGGAGGCGACGACCGTGCCGCGGGAGGACGTCAGGTACCAGAGGGTGTCGCCCCAGGTGGTCGCGGCGATGGTCTCGCCGTTGGTGAGGAGGAGGTTGAGGCGCGAGCCGGGGGCGGCCTCGGCGACCTCCAGGGCCGTGTCGGCCAGCGCCTGGCTCTCGTCGTCGCCGGCGCGCAGGCGGGCGAGGACCAGGGCCCAGACGAACGCCGAGTCGTTGCGGGCCTCCATCGCCAGCAGGTCGGCGGCGGGCAGGGTCGGGGTCAGCGGTGCCAGGGAGCGCGGCCAGCCCTTGACCGCGCCGTTGTGGCTGAACAGCCACGACCCGCTCGCGTACGGCGCCGCCGCGGCCTCGGCGTCCGCGCCCGCCAGCGTGGCGTCACGGACCGCGGCGAGCAGCGCCGAGGTCCTCACGACCCGGGCCAGGTCCGCGAAGGACTGGTCCGCCCAGATGGGCCCGGCCCGGCGGTAGCGGGCCGGCGCCGGGTCGTCCCCGGCGTACCAGCCGACCCCGAAACCATCGGCGTTGACGGTGCCGTGGCGCTGGTGCCGGGGCGCCCAGGACTGGCGGTACAGACTGTGCGGGGGCTCCGTGAGGAGCCGCCCGAGCGGCTCCTCGTGGCCCAGATACGCCAGGTGACGGCACATCAGACGACCTCCGCGGAACGGGCGGTGCGGAAGCCGGAGAAGATCTGCCGCCGGATCGGGTAGTCCCAGTTGCGGAACGTGCCCCGGCAGGCCACCGCGTCGACGGCGAACGAACCGCCGCGCAGCACCTTGTGCTCGGGGCCGAAGAACACCTCCGAGTACTCCTTGTACGGGAACGCCTCGAAGCCCGGGTACGGCTGGAAGTCGCTCGCCGTCCACTCCCACACGTCGCCGATCAACTGGCGTACCCCGAGCGGGGATTCGCCCTCCGGATAGCTGCCCGCCGGGGCCGGGCGCAGATGCCGCTGGCCGAGGTTGGCGTGCTCGGGCGCCGGGTCGGTGTCACCCCACGGGTAGCGCATCGAGCGGCCGGTGGTGGGGTCGTGGCGGGCGGCCTTCTCCCACTCGGCCTCGGTGGGCAGCCGACGCCTGGCCCAGCGGGCGTACGCGTCGGCCTCGTACCAGCTCACGTGCACCACGGGCTCGTCGGGCGGCACGATCTCGGTGACGCCGAAGCGGCGGCGCAGCCACTGGTTGCCGTCGCGCCGCCAGAACAGCGGGGCGTCGATGTCGTGCTGCCGGATGTAGTCCCAGCCGGCCGGCGCCCACCATCGCTCGAGCCGGTAGCCGCCGTCCTCGATGAACTCCTGGTACGCCTCGTTGGTGACCGGCGCCGTGTCGATGTAGAACGGCGCCACCTCCCGCCGGTGCGCCGGGCGTTCGTTGTCCAGCGCCCACGGCTCGTCGGAGGTGCCCATCATGAACGGGCCGCCGGGCACCAGGACTTCGGCCGGGCCGGTGTACAGGGGCGCGGGGTCCGGGTCGGGGGCGGTCAGGGCCTGGGGGCCGGTGCGCAGCTGATGGGTGATCAGCATCGTCTCGTCGTGCTGCTGTTCGTGCTGCGCGATCATCCCGAAGGCGAACCCCGCCTCGGTGAGCCGTGTGCCGTGGAACGCGGTGGACTCCAGCAGGTCCAGGACCCGGCCACGCACCTCCCCCGCGTAGCGCCGGGCCTCGTCGGGCGGGAGCAGCGGCAGCTTCGGCCGTTCCGCGCGCGGGTGCTCGAACGCGTCGTACAGGCCGTCGATCTCGGGCCGCATCGCCTCGCGCCCCGCGACATTCCGCAGCAGCCAGAGCTCCTCCTGGTTGCCGATGTGCGCGAGGTCCCACACCAGCGGGGACATCAGCGGTGAGTGCTGGGCGGTGAGGTCGGGGTCCTCGACGCAGCTGGTCAGCAGCGTCGTGCGGTCGCGCGCCGTGGTGAGGGTGTGCAGCGCCCGGACGCGGAGCGTCTCGGCGTCGTCGGTCATGAGCGGAGGTCCTTCCCGTGCAACCGGTCCAGCAGATCGTCGGCGGGGCAGCGGCCCTGGCGTACGTACCGCTCCAGGTACGCCGCGACGGCGTCCGTCACCTCGGCGGCCGCGCCGAGCCGGGGCAGCGCGTCGAGGGCGGCCGTGAAGCACTGGACGGCCACGTCGTGCAGTTCCGGATCGCCGAGGCCGGTGCGGGCCGCGTCGAGCCACAGCGGGTTGTGCGGGGCGGGCAGCCCCAGCGCCCGCTCGGCCAGCGGCTTCACCGCGCGGTAGGCGGTCTCGGCGGCCTCGGGGTCGTCGAAGAGCGCCGTCGTCACGGCGAGCGGCACGATCCAGCCGTCGTCGCCGGGCTGGGCGTCGATCATGCGCAGCTCCAGGTGGCCGCGCGGTCTGATCGGCGGGAACAGCGTGGTGAGGTGGTAGTCGAGGTCCTCGCGGGTCGGCGGCCTCGGTGTCGCGGAGCGGGTCCAGTCGCGGAAGGTCATGTCGTCCGGGATGTCCCAGGCGCGGTCGTCCTGGCGGATGCACATCACCGGGGCGTCGAGCACGTGCCGCGCCCACGCCTCGCGCGGGTCCGCGTCCAGCGGGGGAGCGCCCGCGCGGCCCGCGCCGATCTCCATCCACAGCAGCTGGCGGGTGGAGACCCAGCCGGTGGGCTCGCGGCCGGCCAGCGGGGAGTTGGCGAACGCGGCGACCAGGACCGGACCCAGCTGGTGGGCCAGCCACCAGCGCCGCCCGTGCCCGAGCGGCCCCGGCTCCTCGAAGCCGGCGTCCAGGCACACCTGCACGGAGGCGGAGGTGCACATCATGGCGCGGCCGGCCGGGCCCATACGGTCCAGGCAGGCTTCCATGGCGTCGTAGCGGGGTTCGTGCAGATACCGGCGGGGTGCGTGCCAGGGATCGTGGCCGACGCCGACGAGGCCGAGACCGTGCCCGGCGAGCGTCGCGCGGACGGCGTCCAGGTCGGCGGCGACGGTGCCGATGCACTCCGTCAGGGAGGGGGCGGGCAGGGAGCTCAGCTCCAGCTGGCCGCCGGGCTCGACGGTGAGTGCCGAGTTCAGCGGAACGGCCCGCAGTGCGGCGTAGGCCGCTTCGAGCCGTTCGGGTGTGACGGGGAGCTGCGGCAGGCGCAGCTCGTGGATGAGCCATTCCACCTCGACCCCGACGGTGCGGGGTGGTCCGGTCTTGAAGCAGATGCCCCGGACAAGGGCCTCCACCTCGGCGGCGGACAGAGCGGTGCGGGGCTCCGTACAGTCGCTACAGTCGGTAACCGAATCGGACATGTCGGGATCCTCCTGAGATTCCACCATGCCGCCGGCCCGGATGATGTTGGCCGGACCGGCATAACTCGTCCCACCCAAAACCCTCGCGGCGAATCGCACAAGAGTGCATATCATCGTAATCAGGGCTGACGATCTCCGTTTTCGCTGCGTTCGCCGGGTGTTTCGAGGCCGGGAAACTCCGTTGCACCGCATGACCAGCATCGCCCACGATGCCTGCATGAGCACGACGGGGGAGCGCGCACGGCGCGCGTTCGCGGCGCCCACGGGGGTGGCGCCATGAGCGCGCGCCTGCGGGGCATCGCACAGCAGACGGAGCAGATCGTCGAGGCGGGTTTCTATCACGCCTCCGACGGACGCGAGGTGTCCATCGCCGCGCATACCGAGGCCGCACGGGCCGGTACGCGGATGTACGGGCCGGATCCCGTGCCCGTGCCGGAGCTCCCGCGCTGCGACACGCTCGTCGAGGTCACCGGTGAGAGCAGCCTGGAAGCCGCCCGGCGGCTCGGCGGGGTGCCGGCCGTCCTGAACTTCGCCTCCGCCCGCAACCCGGGCGGCGGCTATCTCAACGGCGCCCAGGCCCAGGAAGAGGCCCTGTGCCGCGCCTCCGCGCTGTACGTCTGCGTACGCGAGGCCAGGGACTTCTACGACCATCACCGCGCCCACCGCGACGCGTTCTACACGGACCGTGTCATCCACTCACCGGCCGTGCCCGTGTTCCGGGACGACCGCGGCCGCTTGCTGGACGAGCCGTACAGCGCCGGCTTCCTGACCGCCGCCGCGCCGAACGCGGGTGTCGTACGGCGTACGGTGCCGCAGCGCACGGCCGAGCTGCCGCGCGCCCTGGCGGTGCGTGCCGAGCGGGTGCTGGAGGTGGCGGCGGCCGAGGGGTACCGGCGGCTGGTGCTGGGCGCGTGGGGCTGCGGGGTGTTCCAGAACGACCCCGCGCAGGTGGCGGGCGCGTTCCAGGCACTGCTGGGGCCGGGCGGGCGGTTCGCGTCGGCGTTCGAGCACGTGGTGTTCGGGGTGCTGGACCGCACGCCCGGGCACGTAGTGCTGAGTGCTTTCGAGAAGACCTTTCAGGTCCAGCCGTAGCGCTCGTGCAACCGCTGCCTGACCAGGTTGAACCGCATCCGGTCCAGCGCACAGGCCTCCCGGCGCATACCGTCCTCGTGCAGACGCAGGATGCGGTCGACGGCCACCCAGGAATCCCGGCCGGTGCGGTCCCAGGGCCCGCTGCCGATCGCCACCCACTCCCGGTCCCCGTCATGGCGCTTACTGGACAGCTGCACGGCGAGGAACGTCCCGGCCGCCTCCCGGGCGACCACGAGCACGGGCCGGTCCTTGCCGCGGCCGTCGTTCTCCTCGTAGGGCACCCAGGTCCACACGATCTCGCCGGGGTCCGGGTCGCCGTCGTGCGCGGGTGAGTACTCGGTGCGCACCCGGCCCACCTCGCGGGGGTCGGCCTCGGTGGTGGCGGTGGCGCCGGAGCGGCCGGGAACGTTCTCATCGGTAAACGCAGTCACGGGGGCACCTTAGAGGCTGCCCCCGTGATCGGACGTGACGGGTCACTTGTCGTCCATCGGCACCTTCTGCGCCGAGGGCGGCGTCGCGATCCCGTTGAGGGACGAAGTGCCCGCCGGTTCCTGGCCGTTCTGGTTCATGGACGCCAGCAGCTGACGTGCCAGCCCCAGCCCGGTGCCGCCCATGGTGAGCGCCTTGGCGAGCATGTCCGCCATGCCGTCGGCCCCGTTGAGCACCACCATGTTGTCGACGCTGCCGAACGCGGACGCGCCCGCCCTGACGATCTCCGGCCAGTTCTCGGCGAGTTGCTGCGCGACCACCGCCTCCTGGTTCTCGGCGAGAGCGGCGGCCCGTGCCTTGATGGCCTCCGCCTCGGCCAGACCCTTGGCCTTCGTCGCCTCGGCCTGTGCCAGACCCCTGGCCTGAGCCGCCGCGGCCTCCGCCTCACCGGTGGCCCGGGTCGACGCCGCCATGGCCGTACCCCGGGCCTTGGTCGCCTCGGCCTCGGCACCCGCGGCCGTCTTGACCCGCGTCGCCTCGGCCGCCGCGGCCAGCTCCGTCTCCTTCGCCTTGGCCTGGGCCGCGGAGATCCGCGCGTCACGCTCGGCCTCGGCGAGCGTGCGCTTCTCGTAGGCCTGGGCGTCCGCCGGCTTGCGGACGTCCGCCTGGAGCTGCTGCTCCCGCCGGTTCGCCTCGAGTTCGGCGATCCGGGTCTCCTGGACGACGACCTCCTGCCGGGCCGCGGCGTCCGCGAGCGGACCGGCCTGACGCGCCTTCGCGCCCGCCTTGTCCCGCTCCGCCTGATAGCCGGCCTGGAGGATCTCGCTGTCCCGGGTGGCCTCCGCCATCCGGGCGAACGACTTCTGCTCGGCCTCCGTGGCCAGCCGGTTCGCCTCCGCCTGCGCGATGCGCGCGTCCCGCTGGACGGCAGCCGCGTGCGGCATCGCCAGGTTCTGGATGTACCCGGTCGGGTCCTCGATCTCATGGATCTGCAGGGAGTCGACGATGAGCCCCAGCTTCTCCATCTCCGTGCCGCACGCGGCCCGGGTCTGCCCGGTGAGCTTCTCCCGGTCGCGGATCATCTCCTCGACGGTCAACCCGCCGACGATGGACCGCAGATGACCGGCGAACACGTTGTGCACCCGCTCCGACATCAGCTTCTGCTGGTCGAGGAAACGGCGCCCGGCGTTGGCGATCGACACGAAGTCGTCGCCCACCTTGAAGATGACCACGCCCCGCACCTTGAGCGGAATGCCCTGGTGGGTCACGCAGTCCACGTGCAGTTCGGTCTCGTTGAGGTCGAGCGACAGCTTGCGCACCGCCTGCACACCGGGCAGCACCAGCGTGCCGCGTCCCGTGACGATGCGGAACCCCATGCCTTCCTCGAGGCCCTCGGTCTTGTGCTTGGAGCCGGAGATGATGAGCGCCTCATTGGGCTCGGCCACGCGCCACATCATCTTGAACACACCGATCAACGCGAGGACGGCCACGACCGCGACCCCCGCAACGACGCCGATGACCATCGGCATTCGCCCCCTTTGGATGGTGCCCCTTCGGCACCGAACGAAGGGAGTGTGCGCCTCGCCGAGGCCGGAATACAGACCCTTGCGGATCCTTGTCACAACCTTGACGCACAACGCTCTCACCTGCGGTGGAGCATGCTCAACTGTCGTACGCCGCCTGGACGTAGACGGTCCTCGGCGCCTGGTACTCCACCACCATCACCACGGTGCCCCGCTCGATACGGTCCGTGCCGGTGGCCGCGTAGGCGAGAAAGTGCTCGGCGCCGCCCCGCACGCGGACGATCACCTCGCCGACGAGCCCGGGCCCCACCGTTCCGGTGACCCGACCCATGAGCCCGACCATCGACGCATCGTCCATGGTCACAGGGTAAGGGCCGAACGCCGTCACGCGGCCGGGGAATCCGTCGCGATCTCCCGCGCCGGCGGCCACGCCTCGTGCCAGCGCAGCTCCGCCTCCAGCTGCGCGGCCAGCGAGATCAGCAACGGCTCGCTGTGCGCCGGACCGAGCAACTGCGCCCCGACGGGCAGCCCTTGGCCGACGAACCCGGCGGGGACGTTGACCCCGGGCCAGCCCAGCACGTTCCACGGCCAGGCGAAGGGACAGGCGGCGATCATGGCGCGGTCGGTGGCCAGTCCGCCCAGCTTCAGCATCGAGCCGATGCGCGGCGGGGGAGCGGCCGTGGTCGGCGCGAGGATCACGTCGTACGACGTGAAGAATTCGCCGATACGACGGTGCAGGACCGCCTCGGCCCGCCGCGCCGCCCGCAGCGGTGCCCCGCCCAGCAGCCGGCCGAGGCGGGCGGCGTCCCGGGTGCGCCGGTCGAGCAGCGCGGGGAAGGGGGCCTCGCCGACCCGTTCGGCGAGCCCGACCGTGGCGCGCGGGATGAAGGTGAGCCCGATCTGCCCGTACGGGGGGTCGGTCTCCTCGACGGTGTGGCCCAACGCGGCGAGTTTCTCGGCGAGTTCGACGACGTTCGCCCGTACCTCGGGCTGGAGTCGTGCGGGCAGCGCGGTGAACGGCGGCTTCAGGGCGAGCGCGATGCGCAGCCTGCCGGGGTCGCGTCCGACGGCGCCCGAGGCGTCGACGGCGGGCGGCCGGTGCGGGTCGAGGTCGTGGTTGCCGCTCGCCGCGTCCAGCAGAAGGGCGGCGTCGGCGACCGTGCGGGCCAGGGTGCCGTTGACGGTGATGCCCTGGAAGGACTCGCCGCGCGGCCAGGTGGAGATGCGGCCGCGCTGCGGCTTGATGCCGATGAGATGGGTCCAGGAGGCCGGGATGCGCACCGATCCGGCGCCGTCCGAACCGAGCGCGGCCGGTACGAGGCCGGCGGCGACGGCGGCGGCGGAGCCGCCCGAGGAGCCGCCCGGGGTGTGCTCGGTGCTCCACGGGTTGCGGGTGGCGCCGAAGGCGGGCCCCTCGGTGAAGGGCCACTGCCCGAACTCGCAGGTGTTGGTCTTGCCGACGACGACGGCTCCGGCCGCCCGCAACCGCCGTACGGCTTCCCCGTCCTGAGTAACCGCCGGGAACTCTCCCTGGCAGCCGAACGCGGTCGGCTCGCCCGCCACGTCCATGTCGTCCTTGACGGCGACGGGTACACCGAGCAGCGGCCTGCGCACTCCGGCGGCGAGTTCCGCGTCCGCCGCGTCCGCCTCGGCGAGCGCGGCCTCGGCCCGGACGACCCGGAAGGCGTTGAGGGACCCCTGGCTGGCGGCGATCCGCTCGAGGGCCTGCTCCACTAGGGCCCGGGAGGTCACCTCCCCGGCGGCCAGCGCGCGGGCCGACTCCGCCAGGCCTGTGGCACGGTCGAGCGCCATGTGAACTCCTCCACCGTCGGAGCGCGTTGTCTACCGAACGGTAACCTGTGGAAGCGCTGTCCCGGAACGCTCGCGGCGGGGGCGGAAGTTCGGTGCACGGCACAGCCTTCCCACAGGGCTCACCAGGTCGTGCGCAAACCATTGACGCGATTCAGCCTCGCCCCTACCTTCTGATCGACTTTCCGAACCTCGTTCGGCATGTCGGACACCAGAGCCGCGTTGTTTGTTTGTCCGAGGGAGAGCCGCCCGTGACCGCACGACCCCCCGCCCCGTCCCGTCGTACCCTGCTGCGTGCGATGGCGGCCCTGCCCGCCTCGGCCGTGCTGATGGGCGGCCTGCCCGGCGCGGCCTTCGCCGCCGCCCCGCCGAGCGGCTCCGCGACCCGGTACACCATCGTGCCGTTCCTCAACAGCAACGACGGCACGGTCAACGTCTACCAGTCGGACGACGCCCTCGACTTCCGGCTGCTGAAGTCCTCGGCCTACACCCCGCCGAGCAACAGGATCCGCGACGCCAGCATCTTCAAGCACACCAACGGCTACTACTACATCACCTACACCACCCACACCTGGCAGGACGCCAGCACCACGATCGGCTTCGCCCGCAGCTCCGACCGGGTCAACTGGACCTTCCTGTACGACTACACCGTCCCGATCGCCAACCTGTCCCGGGCCTGGGCGCCGGAGTGGTTCGTCGACAGCGACGGCAGTGTGAACGTCATCGTGTCCTGCTCGGTCACCAGCGACGAGTGGATCTTCACGCCGTATCTGCTGAAGGCGACGAACTCCGGTCTCACCGCGTGGAGTTCACCGGTGGCCCTCTCCGGCATCGGCGCGAACCACATCGACACGTTCCTCGTGAAGATCGGCTCGACGTACCACGCGTTCACCAAGAACGAGACGACCAAGTACATCGAGTACGCGACGGCCTCCTCGCTGACCGGCCCCTACACGATCTCCAGGACCGGCGACTGGGCCGGCTGGGGCAGCTACCGCGAGGGCCCGGCGCTCGTCCAGCTCGACAACGGCGCCTGGCGGCTCTTCTTCGACGGCTACGGCGACGGCAACTACTACTACAGTGACAGCTACGACACGTTCGCGACCTGGTCCGCCCCGGCGGCCCTGCCCGTGGTCTCCGGTACGGCACGTCACTTCACGGTGATCAAGGAGACGGTGACGGGGGGCCCGAGCCTGGCGAAGAACGTCACGCGCTCCTTCCGGTCGGCCAACTACACCACCCGCTACTGGCAGACGCAGTCCTCCCTGCTCAACCTCCCGGTGGTGACCAGCACCAGCACCACCGCCGAGAAGACGGCGTCGACCTTCACCGTCGTGGCCGGCCTCGCGGACTCGGGCGGCTACTCGTTCCGCGACTCCTCCGGCAACTACCTGCGCCACTGGGACTTCCGCGCCCGCTTCGACGCGAACGACGGCACGTCGACGTTCGCCAAGGACGCGACGTTCATCGCCCGCACGGGGAGCACGAGCGGCTCGATCCGCTTCGAGTCGTACAACTACCCCGGGTACTACCTGCGCCACTACAACTACCAGCTGCGGGTGGAGCGTTCGAACGGCACCGATCTCTTCCGGACGGACAGCTCCTTCCTGCCCGTGACCGCCTGGGTCTGAGCCGCGGACTAGAGCGGCGCCGGGGAGGAAGCACCGGCGATCAGCAGACGGGGCGTGCCCGTGCCGTTCGCGGGCACGCTCCACAGGTCGCTGGCGCCGACCTTGCCCTCGGCGGGCAGCGCGTAGGCGACCGTCTCGTCGTCCAGCCAGGTGGCCTGGTCGTCGACGCTGTGGCGTTCGGCCAGGGGCGTCTCCTTCAGGGTGCGCAGATCGAGGACGTATTCGCGCCAGAGATCCGTCCGCGACAGCACCCGCTTCTTGAAGGCCACCCGGGTCCCGTCGGGGGACAGGGACGGGCACTCCACGTTCTCGATCAGGGTGGTCACCGTCTGCCGGGAGATCGAACCGCGGACCAGGTAGGTCCTGTTGTCCGTGTTCAGGGTGGCGTAGAAGGTGTCGTCGTCGCCGGCGAAGGTGACACCCCAGAAGTTGACGTCCGCCGCCTTGTAGGACCTGCCGTCCAGATCGATGGAGAACGTCTCCAGGCTGGGGGTCAGCTTCATGGTGCGGGTGTCGAGGATCGAGGTCCTGGTGGAGAAGAACGCGGACGCGTAGGACTCGCCCGAGACGAAGACGGTCCAGGCGACGAAGCGGCCGCTGGGGGAGACCCGGGCCCGGCTGGGAGTGCCCGCGAGCGAGTAGGTGTGCCGGGTGCGCAGGTCGGAGTCCAGGAGCAGGGCCCGGTTGTTCTGCTTGAGGACGCCGGTGTCGGACTGGAGGCACACGCCTGTGCCGGCGGCCGCGTAGAAGCGCGCGCACTTCAGGTCCGAGGCGGTCCGACCGCTCCCGGGCTCGGTGGACGGGACCGAGGCGACCGCGGTGCGGTGCGGGCCGGCGGCCGCGTTGACGAACATCAGCCGGTCCTTCTGGCCGAGCGTCACCTTGCCCCCGCTGACGGCGGGGCCGCCCGCCTGCGGCCGGTTCGCCCGGTCCGCGCGGTCGGCGGCACGCAGGATCATGCCGGTCCCCAGCCCCGCGAGCAGCAGCACCGCCGTGACGAGGACGATCAGGCGGCGGCGCAGCGGTGTCATCCGGTTCCTCTTCGGTGGAGTCGTCATCGGGTCCCGCTTCGCCGTGGTGGTCATCCGGTGGTGCCCTTCGGCCTCAGCACCAGGCCCGCGACGACCGCGCAGCACAGCAGCCCGACCGCGGAACCCGCCAGCGCCGGGCCGTAGCCCCACACCGTCCAGGCGGCGCCGAACCCCAGCGAGCAGCAGAACCGGGCCAGCGCCTGACTGGTGCCGACGATGGCGAGACCGCTGGCGCGCAGATGCTCAGGCACCGTGGCGGCCAGGGCGGCGGGCAGCACCCCGTCGGTGGCGGCGTAGAACACGCCGTGCAGGGCGAGGACGAGGAAGGGCAGGGCGGGTGTGGCCGGGGCCCACAGCAGCAGCGCGTAGGCGGTGAGCAGGGCCATGTGCCCGGCGAGGAACACGGTGTGCCGTCCGATACGGTCGGCCAGCGCGCCGAAGGGTACGGCCAGCAGCAGGAAGACGACGGCGGTGCCCAGCGGCAGCAGCGGGAACCACTCCTCGGCGAGGCCCGCGCGCCGTTGCAGGAGCAGGTAGACGAAGGCGTCGCTGACGGTGGTCAGTCCGAGCAGCGCGGCACAGCCGGCGAGGGCCCGCAGCCGGGGCAGCCGGAGCAGGGCGAGCGCCTCACGGACGCGGACGGGCGGCCTGCCCTGCGGCACGCCCGCCGCATCGGTCGGAGCGCCCTGGCGTGCGCCTGCCCCGTCGGGCACCGTGTCATGCCGTCTTCCCGGCACGAACAGCACCAGGACGACCACGCCGAGCACGGCCACGCACGCGCTCACCCCGAACACGGCGTCGTAGCCGTCGGCCGCCGCGTTCAGGATGAGGAACGCCGCCAGCGGGCCGAGCATCGCGCCGGTGGTGTCCATCGCCCGGTGGATGCCGAAGGCCCGGCCCTGGCGGTCGGACGGGGTGGACAGGGAGATCATCGCGTCGCGCGGGGCGGTGCGCAGGCCCTTGCCGGTGCGGTCCAGGGCGAGGACCGTGCCGAGCGCGCCGATGCTGCTCGTGAGCAGGAGCAGAGGTTTGCACAGCGCGGACAGGCCGTATCCGAGCCCGGCGATCAGCTTGTGGTTGCGGACGCGGTCGGCGAGGTGACCGCCGGTGAGCTGGACCAGCGCGCTGACGCCGTTGTAGACACCGTCGAGCGCGCCGAATCCCAGGGGACTGAAGCCGAGTGTGGTGACGAGGTAGAGCGGCAGGACGGCGGTGACCATCTCCGAGGAGATGTCGGTGATCAGGCTGACCGTGCCCAGCACGAGCACGACCGGGGCGACCTTGGGCCGCAGGCCGCGTCTTCGGCCCCGCTCGGTGTCCGCCCCGGCGGGTGCGGAGCGGTCGGTGAGGTACATGTCCAGGACTCCAGGTGCGCTGCGTTCAGTTCTGCCGGCTGCTCTCGTCCCGCAGCCAGGTGCCGAAGTCCTGGGCCCTGACGGCCTTCTGGGCCTTGCGCCGGGCGACGACCGCCGCGGCGACGAAGACCAGGACCGCCGGGAGGAGCTTCGGCTCCCCGCGGAGCAGGGTGATGAGATCCGCCTTGCTCGTGCGGGCGGTGGCCTCCTCCGGTCCCCGGTGCTGCTCGACCTGGGTGGTGGAGACCGCGGCCCTGATCCGCCGATTGATCAGATCCGGCCACGTACGCGGCGGATGGACGACGACCGCGGCCGCGCCGACCACGAGCCGCTCCGCGGGGGCGAACGCCAGGGACGCGGCCAGGTCGTCGGCCATCAGCGGCGGCAGCGCGGCGATCCGGGCATGTCCGGCCTTGGAGACCGCGATGACGCCCCGGCCGAACAACCCCTCGCGCACGACCGGAAGTCGCTGCCACACCCGGTAGTAGGCGCGCACCCGCCAGGCACAGCCGTCCAGGGGGATCCGCCGTTCGGGCGCGGTGGCGAGGATGCCCGAGACGCCGTCGTCCAGGGGTTCGGTCAGTGCCCGTACGTCGGCTCCCGTGATCACGACGTCGGCGTCCACGTAGACGCGGGGGAAGCCGCGCGCGTGATCGTCACCGGCCCGCAGGGCGGCGTGCTTGGACGGGGTGGGGATCTCGACCACCCGCACACGAGGGCCACGCGCGGCGGCGATCCGCGCCGTGTCGTCCGTGCAGCCATTGCATACGACCACGACGTCGTTCTCGTCCTCGCGGGATTCGGAATCGGCCAGAAGCGAATCCAGTAGCCGGGCGATGACTTGCGCTTCGTTGTGGGCCGGGATCACGATGCTCGTCACCTGGGCAGTATGCAGTCGATGTCACTAATGCGATGTGTGTTTCGTCCAACTGTTCCCGTGACTGTGTCCGGTGGTCTAGATTGAGGGCCGCCGAGACGGTTTGGGTGGGGAATGCGAGCCGCGAGGCACAGGCCAACATGTAGGGGACATGCGGCGGTTGGGGAACCGCTGAGGCTTCTTTCTTTCATCTGCCGGTGTGCCGGGGGCGCATCGGCGTTCGGTCAGCAGTAACCGCGCACGTGGTGGGGGGCGCATGACCATTGAGGTCACGCATGAGCAACTGGATGTGGAACGCAGGACTCCACACGGCCGCCGAAGACCTTGGGAAAAGAAGTACCGGATAGTCCTGCTGGTCGCCGACGGCCTCGCGGCCGTCGTCGCGGCCCTGGTGATCCACGCGGTGTACGGCCGCTGGGCGGTGGCCCTGGTGCTGCCCCCGGTGTGGCTCGCGGCCATGGCGGCCCACCGGTCCTACGACCGCAGGGCCTTGGGACTGGGGACCGAGGAGTACCGGCGCGTGCTCCGGGGCGCTGTCGCACTGCCGGCGCTGGCCGCCGTCGCGCACTGGACGTTCACGCGCGACCCGGGTCTCTTCCATGACATGACCATGGCCGCAGTGCCGGCCGCCGCCCTCGCCCTGCTGGTCCGGTACACGCTGCGCCGCCGGCTGCACCGGCGATGGGCCCGGCAGCGCGGCGGGAGCGCGACCCTCCTCGTCGGTCCGTCGCGCGGCATCGTGGAACTGGTCGCCGTGCTGCGGCGCGGCGGGGTCCAGGAACTGCAGGCCGCCGGAGTGTGTCTGAGCGACCCGCAGAACGCGGCGGAGATCCGCAGGCTGGGGCTCCCGGTCCTCGGCGGCGTCGACACCATGGACGACGTCATCCGGGCCCTGGGCATCGGCACCGTCGTGGTGCTGCCCGCGCCCGAGTACGACGCCTCCGTACTGCGCCGCATCTCCTGGACGGCCGCCGTGCAGGGCGTCGACTTCCTGCTGGCCCCCGTGCTGGCCGACGTCTCCGCCGCCCGGCTGACCGTACGGCCCACCAACGGGGTGCCGCTGATGCGGATCCAGGCGCCGAACCTCTCCCGCGTCTCCCGGCTGCCCAAGGAACTCCTGGACCGCGCGCTCGCGGCGGTGCTCCTGCTCCTCCTCGCCCTGCCCATGCTGGCGATCGCCCTGATCGTCCGGCTGGACAGCTCCGGCCCCGCACTCTTCAGACAACAGCGGGTGGGCCGGTTCGGCGACCACTTCACCATGTTCAAGTTCCGCACGATGCGGCCCGACTCGGAGGCTCTGCGGGCCGAGTTGGAACACCTCAACCAGAACAGCGACGGCCTGCTGTTCAAGGTGAAGGAGGACCCGCGGATCACCCGGGTCGGATCCTTCCTGCGCCGCACCTCGCTCGACGAACTGCCGCAGCTGCTCAATGTGATCGGCGGCCACATGTCGCTGGTCGGCCCCCGCCCGTCCCTGCCCGAGGAGGTGGAGGAGTACCCGTCGGAGGTCAAGCGGCGGCTGCTCGTGAAACCCGGCCTCACCGGGCTGTGGCAGGTCAGCGGCCGCTCCGACCTGCCCTGGGACGAGGCGGTCCGGCTCGATCTCGGATACGTGGACAACTGGTCGATGGGCCTGGACCTGTCGATCCTGGCGCGCACCGGCTCCGCGGTGGTGCGCGGAACGGGGGCCTACTGATGGACCGGAAGAAGAGGAACCAAGTGACCGAGACCGCGGAGCCGTTGGGAGTCGCAGTCGTCGGGGCCGGCTACTGGGGTCCCAACCTTGTCCGTAACTTCCAGGCCAGCGAGCACTTCAGGCTGCGCTGGCTGTGCGACCTCGACGTGGAGCGGGCCCAGCGGGTCCTCGGCGGCTACTCGACCGTGCGGCCCACCGCGGACTACGCGGCCGTCCTCGCCGATCCCTCCGTCGACGCCATCGCCGTGGCCACACCCGCCGGCACCCACCTCGACATCGCCCTGGCCGCCCTGCGCGCCGGGAAGCACGTCCTCGTGGAGAAGCCCCTCGCGGCGACCTACGCCGACGGGCTGCGCCTGGTGACCGAGGCGGAGGAGCGCGGGCTCACCCTGATGTGCGACCACACCTACTGCTACACACCCGCGGTGGGCCGCATCCGGGAGCTGGTCCGCTCCGGCGAACTCGGCGAGATCCACTTCGTCGACTCGGTCCGGATCAACCTGGGGCTCGTCCAGAAGGACATCGACGTCCTGTGGGACCTGGCCCCGCACGACCTGTCGATCCTGGACTTCATCCTTCCCGACACCGTCGTGCCGGTCGCCGTCGCCGCCCACGGGGCCGACCCGATCGGCGCCGGACAGGCCTGCGTGGCCTATCTGACGCTCACGCTCAGCACGGGTGCCATCGCCCACGTGCACGTCAACTGGCTGTCGCCGACCAAGGTGCGGACCACCATGGTGGGCGGCTCCAAGCGCACCCTCGTGTGGGACGACCTCAACCCGGCCCAGCGCGTGGCGATCTTCGACCGGGGCGTGGACCTGGCCTCGCCCCAGGAGATCGGCGTGGACGAACGCCGGGACATGCTCATCTCGTACCGCTCCGGCGACATGGTCGCCCCCGCCATCGGCGAGAAGGAGGCGCTGCGCAGCATGGTCGACGAGTTCGGCGACGCGATCCGGCAGCGCCGGGCGCCGCTGACCGACGGCAGGGCCGGCCTCAGGGTGCTGGACATCCTCGAAGCGGCCTCCCGCAGCCTGGAGTTCCGCGGTGCGGTCGTCGGCCTGCGCACCGGCCACTGACCGTATCCACGCATGGAGACATTCCTTGAGAAGTCCGGTGAGAGGGAAGTGCAGTTGAGCAGCGTACGAGGCAAGAAGATCCTGGTCACCGGGGGAGCGGGCACCATCGGCTCCAACCTCGTCGACCTCCTGGCCGAAGGCGGCGCCCGCGAGATCGTGGTGCTGGACAACTTCGTGCGCGGACGGCGGGCCAACCTCGCCCAGGCTCTGCCCAGCGGTGTCGTGGAGGTCGTCGAGGGCGACATCCGGGACATCGACACCGTGAAGAAGGTCACCGAGGGCACCGACCTGGTGTTCCACCTCGCCGCGATCCGCATCACCCAGTGCGCGGAGGAGCCCCGGCTCGCCAACGAGGTGCTGGTCGACGGCACGTTCAACGTCCTGGAGGCGGCGGCCGCGGCCGGCGTCACCAAGGTCGTGGCCTCGTCGTCGGCGTCCGTCTACGGCATGGCCGAGGCCTTCCCGACGACCGAGCGCCACCACGCGTACAACAACGACACGTTCTACGGCGCGGCCAAGGCCTTCAACGAGGGCATGCTGCGCAGCTTCCACGCCATGTACGGCCTGGACTACGTGGCGCTGCGCTACTTCAACGTCTACGGCCCGCGGATGGACATCCACGGCCTCTACACCGAGGTGCTCATCCGCTGGATGGAGCGCATCGAGTCGGGCGAGCCGCCGCTGATCCTCGGCGACGGCACCCAGACCATGGACTTCGTCGACGTCCGCGACATCGCCAGGGCCAATGTGCTGGCCGCCGAGTCGGATCTCACCGACGAGGTGTTCAACGTCGCGTCCGGTACGGAGACCTCGCTGCGCGAACTCGCCGACGGGCTGCTGGAGGCGATGGGCGCGTCCGGTCTGGAGCCGGTGCACGGGCCCGCCCGCGCCGTCAACGGGGTGAGCCGGCGCCTCGCGGACACCTCGCGGGCCGCCGAGCGGCTCGGGTTCACGGCGCAGATCGATCTGCGTACGGGTCTCAAGGACCTGGTGGAGTGGTGGCGCGCGGAGCGGGAGGCGGCCAAGTGAGCACCGACCGCATCCCCGTGATGATCCCCTGGCTCGGCGAGGAGGAGGCCAAGGCGGCCTCCGACGCGGTGTTGTCCGGATGGGTCGCCCAGGGCCCCCGGGTCGCCGCGTTCGAGCGGGCCTTCGCGGAGCGGGTGGGCGCCGAGCACGCCGTCGCGGTCAGCTCGTGCACCACCGCCCTGCACCTGGCGCTCGTCGCCCTGGGCCTCGGCCCAGGCGACGAGGTCGTGGTGCCCTCGCTGTCGTTCATCGCCACCGCCAACGCCGTACGGTACGTCGGCGCCGAGCCGGTGTTCGCAGACGTCGACCTGGCCACCGGCAACCTCACCCCGGCCACCGTCGACGCGATCCGCACCCCTCGTACCAAAGCCGTCCTCGCCGTCCACCAGGGCGGCGTACCGGCCGATGTGCACGCCCTGCGCGCCGCCTGCGCCGACTGGGACCTTCCCCTCGTGGAGGACGCGGCCTGCGCCATCGGCTCCACCGTCGGCGGCAAGCCCGTCGGACACGGCGCGCTGATCGCCGCGTGGTCCTTCCACCCCCGCAAGCTCGTCACCACCGGCGAGGGCGGCATGGTCACCACCGACGACGCCGAGTGGGCGGCACGACTGCGCCGGCTGCGCGAGCACGGCATGAACGCCTCCGCGGCGGACCGCCATGCGAGCAACAAGCCGGTCCTGGAGAGCTACCTCGAGGTCGGCTACAACTACCGGATGACGGACGTCCAGGCCGCGATCGGGCTGGTCCAGCTCGGCAAGCTCGACGCGATGATCGCGCGCCGCCGCGAACTGGCGGCCCGCTACGACGAGTTGCTGCGGGACGTCACCGGCCTCACCCCTGTGCGCGACCCCGCGCACGGGCAGAGCAACTTCCAGTCCTACTGGGTGCTGCTGGACGGGGAGTTCCCCGTCGGCCGGGACGACCTGCTCGCCGCGCTCGCCGAGGCCGGTGTCTCCGCCCGGCGCGGGATCATGGCCTCGCACCTCGAACCCGCCTACGCGGGCCACCCCGGCGCACCGCTGCCGGTCACCGAGCGGATCACCCGGGACACGCTGATCCTGCCGCTGTTCCACACGATGACCGAGGCCCAGCAGGACCGCGTCGTGGCGGCGCTGCGGGAACAGGCCCGTAGATGAACGAACTGGTGATCATCGGCGCGGGCGGCTTCGCCCGGGAGACCGCACAGGCCGTACACGACGCGGGCGAACTCAGGCTGCTCGGACACCTCGACGACAACCCCGCCCTGCACGGCACGGACGTCGACGGTGTCCCCGTCCTCGGCGACTGCGACCTGGTCCACGGTCTGCCCGGGGCCCGCGTGGTGATCTGTGTGGGCAACCCCCGGGACTACGCGGCCCGCGCCCGGCTGGTCCGCCGACTCGGCCTGCCCGCGGACCGCTACGCCAGCGTGGTCCATCCCACGGCGGTGGTGTCGGCGACCTCCGAGGTCGGCCCCGGCTCGGTCCTGCTCGCGCACTGCGTCCTGACCGCCGCCGTCAGGGTGGGCGCGCAGGTCGCGGTGATGCCGCACGTGGTCCTCACCCATGACGACGTGGTCGACGACTACGTCACGCTCACCTCCGGCGTCCGTCTGGGCGGGGGCGTACGGCTGGAGCGCGGCGCCTATGTGGGTTCCGGGGCGCTGGTCAGGGAGGGCACGACGGTCGGTGCCTGGTCCCAGATCGGGATGGGGAGCAGCGTGCTCGGCGACGTTCCGCCGGGCGAGGTCTGGGTGGGGAGCCCGGCCCGACGACTTCGCGCGGCCGAGGCGCCCGCGCTCGACGAACTGCGACGCGGGCAGGGCTCGCGCCACGAACAGTGGGGGGACCACTGACATGAACCAGATTCCGCTGGTCGACCTCAAGGCGGCCCACGAGGAGGTCGCCGACGAGGTACGGGCCGGATTCGAACGGGTCCTGGCCAACACCGCGTTCGTCGGTGGCGAGGAGGTCCGCGGCTTCGAGCGCGAGTACGCCGACTTCGGCTCGGTCGCGCACTGCGTGGGTGTGGCCAACGGCACCGACGCCCTCGAACTCGCTCTGCGTGTCAGCGGGGTCGGGCCCGGCGACGAGGTCGTCGTCCCCGCCAACACCTTCATCGCCACCGCCGGCGCGGTGGCCAGAACAGGCGCGACTCCGGTCCTCGCGGACTGCCTGCCCGACACCCATCTGCTCGACCCCCAGGCGGCACTGGACGCGGTCGGCCCGGCCACCCGTGCCGTGGTGCCCGTGCACCTGTACGGGCAGATGGCCGACGTGACGGCCCTGTCCGGCCGACTCCCCGGCCACGTACGGATCGTCGAGGACGCCGCCCAGTGCCAGGGCGCCACCCGCGACGGCCGGTCACCGGGCAGCGGCCTGATCGCGGCGACCAGCTTCTACCCGGGCAAGAACCTCGGTGCCTACGGCGACGCGGGCGCGGTGCTGACCGACGACGGCGAACAGGCCGACCTGGTGCGCGCGATCGCGAACCACGGCGGCGTCGCCAAGTACCGGCACGACGTCCCGGGGTTCAACAGCCGGCTGGACGGGCTCCAGGCCGTCGTCCTGCGGGCGAAGCTCGCCCGGCTGGCGGACGGCAACGCCGCCCGACGGGCGGCCGCGGCCCGCTACGACACGCTCCTCGCCGACCTGGCGGCCGCCGGCCAGGTGGTGCTCCCGACGACGGACACGGGCAACGTCCACGTCTGGCACCTGTACGTCGTCCAGGTCGCCGGCGCGGACCGCGACGACATCGTCGGCAAGCTCAACGCCGAGGGTATCGGTGCCGGAGTGCACTATCCCGCCCCGGTCCACCTCACGCCGGCGTACCGCCATCTCGGCCACGCCCGGGGCGACTTCCCCCACGCCGAACAGACGGCGGACCGGATCCTGTCGCTTCCGCTCCACCCGCACCTCACCGCCGACCAGCAGCAACGAGTCGTGGACGCCCTCGCCCACGCCCTCCGCGGCTGACCGGCCCCTCAACACGCTCCTCCCCCACGTCACGGGGCGCCCTGCACAGCACCGCTGAGAGGTACACATGAACAGATGGGGCAGACGGCTCCGGGGCGGGCGCCTCGCCGTCGCAGCAGCATTGATATGGGCGGTGCTCCCGCAGGCCGTATCCGCCCAGGCGGCGGTGGCCGATCCCTGCGGTACGGGGTCGAACGCGGTCGTCTGCGAGAACTCCAAGACGGGCAGCCCGATGTCCGACTGGTACTCGCCCAACTCCTACGGTGACATCAAGGGGTTCACCACCAAGGAGAGCGTCCAGGCGGGTGACACCGTCCAGTTCAAGATCCAGTCGCCGGTCACCTACCGCGTGGAGATCTACCGGCTGGGCTGGTACGGCGGTGACGGGGCGCGCCTGATGTCGACCACGGCGCAGGCGGCGGTGACCTACCCGGCCAACTACACCAACAAGCCCGCCAGTTGCACCACCAAGGCGAGTACCGGCCTGGTCGACTGCGGCAACTGGCCCGTGACCGTGAACTGGACCGTGCCCAGCGACGCCGTGTCCGGCCTGTACATCGCGAACCTGACACAGACCGACGGCGACGGCCTGATGCCGTATCCGTTCGTCGTCCGCAAGGACTCCAGCACCTCCGACATCGTCGTGCAGACCAGCGACCAGACCTGGCAGGCGTACAACGACTACGGCGGCCAGGACTTCTACGGAGGCGCCGGACCGGCACCGGACGGCCGTGCCTACGAGGTCAGTTACAACCGGCCGCTGGACATCGGTGGTGACAACGGCATCTACGGCTCCGAGTTCATGATGCTGGCGTGGCTGGAGCGCAACGGTTACGACGTCAGCTATCTGTCCGGCGTGGACGTGTCGACCCGTGGTGACACCCTGCTGAAGAACCACGACGTGTATCTGTCCTCGGGCCATGACGAGTACTGGACACAAAGCCAGTACAACAACGTCCTGGCGGCCCGGAAGGCCGGCGTGCGGCAGGGCTACTTCAGCGGCAACGAGGTCTTCTGGAAGACGCGGCTCGCCCCGAGCATCGACGGCACCAGCACCTCGAACCGCACCCTGACCTGCTACAAGATGACGAAGATGGTCCAGGGCAACGGCATCGCCGACCCCAGCGGTCAATGGACCGGCACCTGGATGGACCCGACCAGCACCCAGTACGGCATGGACTACCAGCCGCCGAACATCCTCACCGGCTCCATGTTCACCGTGAACGGCTACCGCGCCGACGCGATCACGGTCCCGGGCTCGTACGGCAAGAACCGGCTGTGGCGCAACACCTCCATCGCGAACCTCACGTCGAGCCAGACCGCCACGTTCCCGACGGGCACCCTCGGCTACGAGTGGGACAGCGACATCGTCAACAGCACCAGGCCCGCCGGCGCGATCCATCTGTCGTCCACGACGGTGGACATCGACGACGGCAAGTACCGCCTGGACTGGGGCAACATGTACGGCAACGGGACGGCGACGCACAATCTCGTCGAGTTCCGCGACCAGGACTCCGGGGCCCTGGTGTTCGGGGCGGGCACCGTGCAGTGGTCGTGGGGCCTGACCAACCTGCCGGCGTACGATCCCGACGACGTCGTGGTCACCGAGGACGTCCGCATGCAGCAGGCGACCGTGAACGTCCTCGCCGACATGGGCGTCCAGCCGAAGAACCTGCAGAGCAACCTCACCGCCACCACGGCCTCCACCGACACCACCGGCCCGGCCATCACCGTCACCGCCCCGGCCTCCGGGGCCACCGTCCCGGCGCTGAAGCCGGTCACCGTCAAGGGCACCGCCACCGACTCCGGCGCAGGCGTGGTGGCCCGCGTCGAGGTGTCCACGGACGGCGGAACCACCTGGAACGCCGCCACCGGCCTCGCGTCCTGGACCTACAGCTGGACGCCGACGACACCGGGCAGCGCGTCCATCAAGGTGCGCGCGGTGGACGACAGCGTCAACATCGGCGCCGTCACCACCATCCCGCTGACCGTCGGTCCCCAGGCCTGTCCCTGCACCATCTGGCCGGCCACGGCCGTCCCCGGCACCCTCAACGCGGGCGACGCCGGGCCGCTCGAACTCGGCGTCAAGATCCGTACCACGGTGGCCGGTTCGATCACCGGTATCCGCTTCTACAAGTCACCCGCCAACACCGGCACCCACACCGGCAGCCTGTGGAGCGCCTCCGGCACCCGCCTGGCCACCGGCACCTTCACCAACGAGACGGCCTCCGGCTGGCAGCAGCTGAACTTCTCCACCCCGGTGACCGTCAAGGCCAACACCACCTACGTCGCCTCGTACTTCGCCCCCAACGGCGGTTACTCCTACGACGGCGGCTACTTCTCGAACAGTTCCGCAGGGCTGGCCCCGCTCACGGCCCTGAAGTCCGGCACCGACGGCGGCAACGGCGTCTACCGCTACAGCTCCACCAGCGCCTTCCCGTCCTCGGCGTCCTCGGGCAGCAACTACTGGGTGGACGTGGTGCTGGACACCGCGACGGCCAGCACGACCCCGCCCGTCGTCACCTCGAAGTCCCCGACCTCGGGGGCCACCGGCGCGTCGATCACCACACCGGTGTCGGCCGTCTTCGACCACGCCATCGACGGCGACACGCTCACGTTCACGGTGAAGGACCCGAACGGCAACACCGTTCCGGGCGCCAAGACGCTGCCCGCGTCGAACAAGGCGACCTTCACCCCGTCGACGGAGCTGGAGCTGCACACCACGTACACCGCCTCCGTCCAGGCGGAGGACCTGTGGGGCAACGCCATGGGGGCCCCGGTGACATGGACGTTCACCACCAGTTCCTCCCCGCCCGCGGTCACCTGCCCCTGCACGCTGTGGAACTCCGCCACGGTGCCGGCCAGGACCGCCGTCACCGACGACCCCAACTCCCTCGAACTGGGCACCCGTTTCCAGTCCTCGGCGAGCGGCTGGGTCACCGGCGTCACCTTCTACAAGGGCGCGACCAACACCGGCACCCACACGGGCAGCCTCTGGTCCACCGACGGCACGCTCCTCGCCTCCGGGACCTTCACCAGCGAGTCCGCCTCCGGCTGGCAGACGATGACCTTCGCCACCCCGGTGGCGATCAGCGCGGACACCGCGTACGTCGTCTCCTACCACGCACCGAACGGCAACTACGCGGTGGACGGCGGCTACTTCGCGTCGGCCCACAAGTCGTATCCGCTGACCGCCACCGCCGACATCGGCACGGCCCACAACGGCCTCTACCGGTACGGCAGTGACGTGGCCTTCCCCAACAGTTCCTACGGATCCGCGAACTACTGGGTCGGGCCGCTCTTCACCGCCGAGAACCCGTCCGCGTCACTGACGTCGGGCACCACGTCGGAGGAGACCGCCTCCTCGCTGGCGCGCACGGCCGACGCGGCGCACCCGCTCGTCACGACGCTGCCCAGCTCGACGAAGGTCGGGTCGGTGAAGGCGACGGTGACCATCCTGCCGGGCGCCAAGGCCGCGGTCGCCAGGAAACTCCACGTCAAGGCCGTCCTCGACTACGACCGGGCCACCCACAAGGTGTCCGTCCATCTGTCCGCCCCGCTGCCGGACGGCACGCGGTTCAAGATCACCTTCACGGCCAGGGACAAGAAGCACCACACGGTGAAGTCCCGTGACTGGACCCTGACCAGCAAGACCGTCCGCAAGAAGCACTAGTGCGCACCGGTGCCGGCCTCCGCGGAGGCCGGCACCGGGGATTGGCCACATCACCGATGTCCACCGTCAGTGTCGTGATCCCCTGCTACAAGTACGGCGACTTCCTCGCCGACTGCGTCAGCAGCGTCCTGGACGAGCAGGACGGCGTCGACGTCCGGGTCCTCATCATCGACGACGCCTCACCCGACGACTCGGCGGAGACCGCGCGCAAGCTGGCGGCCTCCGACCCGCGGATCGAGGTCCGCGTCCACGAGACCAACAAGGGCCATATCGCCACCTACAACGAGGGCCTCCTCGAGTGGGCCGACGGTGACTACGTCGCACTGCTCTCCGCCGACGACCGCCTGGTCCCCGGCGCACTGGTACGCGCCGCCGCGCTCCTCGACGCCCATCCGGAGGCGGGGTTCGCCTACGGCCGTCCCCTGCGCTTCCAGCACGGCGGCCCGCTGCCCAAGGCCCGCACCGGCGGCACCGGTTCGGTCGTCTACCCCGGGCACTGGTGGCTGGAGCGCCGGTTCCGCGAAGGCACCGGCTGCATCACCTCGCCCGAGGTCGTCGTCCGCACCAGCCTCCAGCGCGAGGTGGGCGGCTACGACCCGGCGCTCCCGCACGCCGGCGACATCGAGATGTGGATGCGGCTCGCGGCCCGCGCCGACGTCGGCTACGTACGCGGCGCCGACCAGGCCTACTACCGCGTCCACGGCAACAACATGTCCACCACCGACTTCGGCGGTCAGCTCGACGACCTGCGCCAGCGACTGGTGGCGTACGACTCCGTGCTCGACAAATGCTCCGACCTGCTGCCACAGGCCGACCGACTGGCCGGCGCCGTGCACACCCGCCTCGCCCGCTTCGCCCTGCGCCGCGCCTACCGCGCCTACGACAGGGGGCGCACCGACGTCGTCCCGGTCGACGAACTCGTGGCCTTCGCGCGGGAATGCCTGCCGGGCTACGCGCGGCTGCCCGAGTACCGCGCGCTACGCCTCAGACAGCGGATCGGAGCGAAGACGATGCCGTATCTGCAACCGCTGGTGTGGTCGGCCGTGGCCGAACGGGGGCGGGAGTGGCTGTGGTGGGAGTCCTGGAAGCGCCGCGGCATCTGATGACCACGCCCGACCCGAGGGCCGCGACCGGCCGCCCCGGCCCACCGCGCGGCAACTCAGCCCGCCACCGGAACCCCGCCCCCGTGCGGGAGCGGTTCCGGGGAGGCCTCCTGCCTGCCCCTACGACGCAGCGCGTACCGGTCGAACCACAGCGCGCCGAGGATCGCGGCGAGCCCGCCCAGCAGCGCCGTACCGGCCAGCGCACGGCTCTTGGTGCCCTGGACCTGGGCGGCGCTCGGGGTGACCAGGACGGACGCGTTGATCCGCGACTCCGGCGCGATCGCCTGCGCCTCCTGGATGTCCGCCACATGCCCGGCGTAGACGTCGATGATCCGGCGGACCGCGCTGTCGGCCGTGGCGGGATCGCCCCCGCGCGCCTGCACCTGAACCGAGGGGATCAGATAGCGGGGCGTCGCGCTGGTGCCGCTGTTGCGCGGGATCAGCTGATAGCTGCCGTGCACGCCGGCGGACGCCAACTCCTTGCGCCCGCCGGGCGATTCGAGCTGCTGGATGACACCGTACGAGAGCATGGCCAGCGGCGGTTGCAGATTCGTCAGCTGGTTCGGCTGGTTGCCCGTCGCCGGCGGCTTGAGGACGACCACCGCCGAACTCAGGTACTCCGGGGTCGGGCGGAGCACCGGATAGGCTCCGGCAGCCGTCAGCAGGAGCCCGAGCAACAGCACGTACCAGCGGCGGAGCAGCGCTTCGGCGACGTCACGGGGCGACACAGGGATTCCTTCCGTCGGCCTCGATCCTCGCAGGCGCCGGGGCGGGCCGCCACCGAATCACACCGGGGAGAGTTCTCATGAGCCTGGGCGACATCTGGGCGATCATGTGCAGGCGCTGGTACTTCATGGTGCCCCTCACCCTGCTCAGCCTGTTCGCGGGCGGCTATCTGTACCGGACCGTTCCGGTCTCCTACCAGTCGCAGAGCTCCGTCACCCTGCTGGACTCCACGGCGGTCGCCGAGTTGGCGCCGACCTTCGGCAACCCCATCTCGAACGCGGGCGGTTCACTGGTCGTCACGGCCGATGTCCTGATCAGGACACTCCAGTCGAGCGACTCGGCCAAGGAACTGCACTCCCGGGGAGTCACGGACCGGTACACGGTCGGATTCGCGCCGGCCGCCGACAGCCCGCTGCTCACCCTGAGTGTCACCGGAACCGACCGGGAGAAGGTGCTCCAGGAGACCACCACCCTCACCAAGTTCACCGGGGAGCAGCTGAAGGCCCTGCAGTCCGCGTCCAAGGTGCCGACCGGGTACCTCGTGCAGGCCGCGCCGGTCGTGCTGCCGCAGACCCCGGTCTCGCAGCCGAAAGCCCGGTACCAGAACATCGCGTCGGTCGTCATCGTCGGCGTCGTCAGCGCGTTCCTGCTGTCCATCCTGGCCGAAGGCGTCGCGGTGGTCCGCCGCCGGGGACGGGCCCGGGAGGGATACGTCCCCCGGCGCCATCGCGCCAAGCCCCAGGAGCGGGCGCCCAAGGGCCTGCTGACACGGAGGCTGGACGCCACGACGATCCTCACCGGCTATCTGGCGCTCGCCTTCTTCGTCCCGTCGAACCTCACCCTGCCCGCGCTCGGCGGCGTCGGCACCCCGGCCAACGTCTTCGCCCTGCTGGGACTCCTCTGGTACCTGGCGACCTGGCTCGGCGGCCGTATCCGTCCGGCCGAGGGCACCAGGCTGCCGCGCGTGGCGATGTGCCTGCTCGCCGTGGCGGTGCTGCTGTCCTACATCGCCGACGCGACCCGCAACAGCACGCACGAGGAGATCCTCGGGGCCGATCGCGGGCTCATCGGACTCGGGGTCTGGGTGGCGCTGGTGGTGCTGGCATCGGCCGGTATCCAGGAGCGCGGGCGGCTGGAGACCCTGATGCGCCGGCTCGTCGTCCTGGGCACAGTGGTCGCCCTCATCGGCTACTACGACTTCTTCGCCGCGACCAACATCGCCGACTCCATCCACATCCCCGGGCTCCAGTCGAGCACCGCGGGGATCAGTGCCATGGACCGCGGCTCCTTCACCCGGCCGCGCTCGACCACGGCCCATCCGCTGGAGTTCGGCGGGATGCTGGCCATCCTCGTTCCCTTCGCCGTCCACCAGGCGTTCGATCCGGTCCGCCGGCACGCCGGCGCGCTGCGCCGCTGGGCCCCGGTGGCGATCATGGCGGGCGCGCTGCCGCTGACGGTGTCCAGGACGTCCATCATCGGCGCGCTCATCGTGATCCTGGTGATGGTGCCCCGCTGGAAGCCGCAGCGGCGCTGGGCCGCCATCGCCATCATCATGGGGTCGGTGGCGGGCTTCAAGGTGATCATTCCGGGGCTGATCGGCACCATCACCAACCTGTTCGCGAGCTTCCTGTCCGGCTCCGACAGCAGCACCCAGGCGCGCACCGTGAAGTACAGCGCGATCGTCCCCTACCTCGACGAACACCCTTGGGTCGGAAGGGGATTCGGGACGTTCACGCCCGACCTGTACTTCTTCACGGACAACCAGTACATGCTGACCCTGGCCGAGATGGGCATCGTCGGGCTGGTCGCGCTGCTCGCCCTGTTCATCACCGGCATACACACCGGCGGCACCATCCGCCGCCTCGCCCGCACCGACTCCGACCGCGAACTCGGGCAGGCATTCCTCGCCTCGGCGCTGGTCGCGCTGGTCATCAGCGCCACCTTCGACGCGCTCAGCTTCCCCATGTACGCCGGGATGTTCTTCCTCACCCTGGGGGCCGGCGGCAGCTACCTCGGCTTCATCCGCCGCGAGGCCGCCGCGGCGGCGGCCGAGGTCCCCGCACCCCGTAAGCCGTCCGAAGCCCAGCTCCCTGAACTCGTGGAGTCCCGATGAGCCCCGTCGCCGTCATCGTCGTCACCTGGAACAGCGCCGCGGTGCTCCCCGGGTTCCTCGCCGCACTTCCCGAGGGCATGGCCGGCCTCGACTGGCGGCTGGTCGTCGCCGACAACGACTCCGCCGACGACACCGTCGACGTGCTGCGGAAGCTGGCGCCGGACACCACGATCGTCCAGACCGGCCGCAACGCCGGGTACGCGGCCGGGATCAACGCGGCGCTGGGCGCGGCCGGCGAATACGGGTCCGTGCTGATCTGCAACCCCGACATCCGGATGCGGCAGGGCTGCGCCAAGCGCCTCGTCGACAACCTCGGCGACGGGGTCGGGATCGCCGTACCCCTGCTGTACGAAGAAGGCAGCGACACGCCCCACCGCTCACTGCGCCGCGAGTCCACCGTGCTCCGGGCCCTGGGCGAGGCCGTGATCGGCAACACCCGGGCCGGACGCTTCCCGGCGCTGAGCGAACTCGTCACCGACCCCGCCGCGTACCGGCACCCCACCCGCGCGGACTGGGCGACCGGCGCGCTCATGGCGATATCGGCGGACTGCCTGACCGCGTGCGGCCCGTGGGACGAGTCCTTCTTCCTCTACTCGGAGGAGACCGAGTACTGCCTGCGAGCGCGGGACAGGGGTTACGCCACCCAACTGGACCCGACAGCCGAGGCAGTACACCTGGGCGGCGACTCCCAGGTGTCCCCCCGCCTGTGGACCCTGCTCACCCTCAACCGGGTCCGCCTGTACGGGAAGCGCCACGGCCCGCTTGCCACGGCCGCCTTCCGCACAGCGGTCCTGCTCCGCGAAACCTCACGCGCAGCCCTGGGCCGCAAGGCGAGCCGAGCGGCGGCAGCGGCTTTGGCCCGACCGGGTGCTCTGCGTACAACGCCGGGCCCGTAAGCGCCCCTTAAGGGGCGCGGGGAACTGCGCGACCAGCCCCATTGGCGCCGCACCCGGCAGACGACACATCGTGGCAACCCCTTAGCCGAGACCCCGCGGCCGACACACCATGGCCACGAAATCGTGCCCCACATCAGGAAGCGCCGCGTCCTCCGCCGCAAAGCACCGCTCCAGCAACGCCAACGTCTCCGGCTCCTGATCCCGGAAGTTGTGCGCGATCCCCGAGAACGCGATATGCAACACCGTCCCCCCGTACGGCCGCTCCTCGACCACGTCGAAATGCCGCCGCAGCCCCGGCAGCAGCGCCGCCGCATCCACCGCCTCGGAGGGATCGTCCAGCACCATCGACAGCTTGCTGGGCCGCACCACCCGCCGCTTGATCCGCCCGTCGGCCAGCCGCCGCCGCTCCTCGGGGAGCCGCGCCAACAGAGCGTTCGCCGCGTCCAGTTGGCCGTCGGTCCACTGGAACCGGGTGGGCCCGACGAACTCGTCGACCACGAACGTCCCCTCGGGCTCGATGAGCCGGGACAGCCGCGGCAGCGTCTCGTCGAGGTTGTCGAAGTGGTGCAGCGACTGCAGGCCCAGCAGCACGTCGAAGCGTTCCCCGTCGGCGGCCATTCGGTTGACGTCGGTGACCCGGAAACGCAGGACGTCGCAGAGGCCCTCGTCGGCGGCGGCCCGGGTGGCGAAGTCGATCCGCTGCTGCGCCACGTCCACGCCCTCCAGGAGGGAGAACGCGCCGGTCTTCGCCCAGAGCAGCTCGTTGCCGCCGGTGCCGCACCCGAGTGACAGGCCGCGCAGATCGGTACGCGGCGCGAAGTGCTTGGCGGCCACGTACTGGGGGAAGGACGTCTCGGCGTCGCCGGTCATCAGCAGGTTCCACCGCTTGATGACCGCGGGTATCGCCCACCACTCGGTGAGCGACGGGTCGACCTGGGACCAGTGCTGGACCACGCGCGCGCCGCCGCGCACGCGGAGTTTGGCCAGCACCGGGTCCAGGTCCAGCTTCCGCACCTTGCGCAGCAGCCGGTCCGCGTCATGTCTGTTGATGAGGTTGTTCAGCATCAGCGCTCCGTCCGTACGGCGATGAGCGATTTCGGGGCACCGAGGACCCGCTCGCTGAGGAGCACCGAGTCGGGGAACAGGTAGCGCATCTCGGTGCGGGTCAGCAGCTCGATGTTGATCACCGCGTTCATCGCCGACTCCGGGCTGTCGGGGCGGCTGTGCACCAGCGGCCAGCGCCGTACGAGACGGGCTCTGGCGGCCAGCGGCAGGAACTGGAAGCCGGGTGCCACGAAGTGCGGCTCGACGGGGAAGTAGCGGTAGGGGGTCTGGACCCAGTGCAGCGGGGCCAGTTGCTCTACGGCGGCGACGAACTTCTGCCGTTGGCTGTGGCCGCCCACGTGCTCGATGGTCGAGTTGGAGAAGACGAGGTCGTAGCCGCCCTTGGCGCTCAGTTCGGCGGCGACCCGCGGGTCGGTGACGTCGGCGACCTCGGTGGTGATCCAGTCGGGCACCTCGGCGGGATGCTCCTCCAGGTTGATCAGGTGGACGTGCTTGGCGCGCACCGGTGCGCGCAGCCACATGTCGGCCGTGCCGCCCAGGTCCACGACGCTCATGTTCTCGATGCCGGGGAAGCAGCGTCGGAACCGCTCCCAGCGGGCGAGGCGCATGCGTTCGCCCAGGGAGCCGGGCGCGTCGACGAACTTGTTTCTGAGGGCCCGGGATCGGGGCATCGGATCAACCACCTGTGGTCGGAGCGGAGGGACTGCGGAGAAGGGTGCGGGCTTCAACTGGGCTGCCGCCACTGCGTGTAGAAGCTGGCCGGGTTCATCAGGTATCGGACGGTGGGGTGCGGCACATGGCACACCCGGTACCGGCGGCCGTACCGGCGGATCAGCTCCCAGTCCTCGCGGGGCAGCACTTCCGGTGTGCGGCGCAGCCGGCTGAAGTGAAGGGAGCGATTGCGGCGGGCGACGAAGGCGTTGGTGTCCAGGAAGGCCTCGCGGGCGGCGTGGCGCCGGTCGTAGGGCACCGACAGGACGTCGTTCTCGGTGCCGTCGGGCAGGACGCGGCGCAGTGCCGTGTAGACGCCGTCGGGCCCGGCGGGGGAGTCCAGGACCGCCAACGCCCGTTCCAGGTGGTCGGGTTCCCACAGGTTGTCGTCGTCCAGGAACGCCACGTACCGGGAGCGGGTGAGACGGATGCCCACGTTGCGCACGACGCCGGCCACCGCGGTGTTGTGTGCCAGCGAGACGGCGAACAGCCGCGGGTCGTCCGGGAGTTCGGGCAGTCCCGCGCCGTCGTCGACGACGATGACGACCTGGTCGCGAACGGTCTGGTCCAGGGCCGAGCGCACCGCGGCGCGCAGTGCCTCGGGGCGTCGGTGGGTGGCGATGACGGTGGCGACCAGCGCCGAGGGCGGTGCCGGGAGGGCGGCGGCCAGCCGTCGGGTCTCGGCGTCCTCGATCCGGCGCAGCCGCACCGCGGAGGGGGCCAGCAGGACCTTGTTCCTGGCCTCGAAGAGCACCAGCCAGCCGAACACCGCCTTCAGCAGCGTCCAGGGCGCCCGCGCGACCCGGCGCACGAGGCCGCTCACGCGGCGGGCTCCGGCTTGACCAGGCGGCCGTCGGACAGCCGGTTGTTGCGCCACACGTTTCCGGCGCCGCTGTGGTTCCAGTGCGCGACCACGCCGTATCCGCCGGACGCGGGGTGGTACTCGGTCGAGAAGATGTTGTCGGTGACCTTGATCCCGGTGGCGCCCGTGGAACCGCCGTACAGGGCGTACGCGCCGCCGGCGATCCAGTTGTCGTCGACGGTGACGTTGCGGACCACCCCGGTGTCCGCGAACAGGCCGATGCTTCCCGAGGCGCCCTGCTTGAGGCTGGTCGCGTTGAGCAGGGTGTTGTGGCGGATGGTCAGATGGCCGGTGTTGCCGCCGCCGCTGATCACCGTGTTGGTGTGCTGCCACTCGCCGCCCAGATTGACGAACGGCTCGATGTCGTGCACGTAGTTGTCGTGCAGATTGCCCTGTCCCATGGAGAGGGCGTCGCCGAACACCGAGACGTCGCACCAGCCGACCTCGATGGAGCTGCCCCCCATGTTGGACACCGCGTAGTCCACGCCGCCGTTGTCCGGTCCCTTGCCGGGGACCGCTGTGATCTCCGTGTGCAGGACCTTCAGGCCGCTGAAGCCGGGGCGCAGGTTGATGCCCCACCAGCTGTCCGAGGTGATCTTTGAGTCGATGACGGTGACGTTGTTCGCGTAGATGTCGAGGGAGCCGGTGATGTCCTGGCCCCGGATGACGAGCCCGTCGGTGCGGATCGCCCAGTACCCGGTCTTCTTGGGCTTGAGGGCGATCCGCGGACCGGTGGTGTCGGCGTCGGGGAAGCCACAGGCGCCGGGTGAGGCGCAGCCGACCCTGGCCGCGGGGGCGCCGGACGTGCCGCCGGCGCTCGCGGTCGCGGCGGGTTTCTTCGTCGGGGCGGGCGAGGGGGAGGGCGAGGCGGCGGGGCGGTCCGTCGCCTCGCCGACCGCGGTCGATGCCGCGGGGCCGGGCGACGCCGGGGACCCGCTCGTACGACAGGTCGGCCCGTCCCCCGGGCACTTCGACGACGCGGCCCGGTCCGAGCCCGAGCCCGAGCAGGCCGCGCACAAGACGGCCACCAAGGCCGCGAACAGCAGTCCTGTGAGCGAGTTACGGCTTGTGCGCCGTGACATCGGGTTCACCTCAAGTCCTGTTGGGTGGGCCGACCGGTGCGGTGGCCCGGTGGCGGCCGCGCTGGGGCCGGTCGCCGCCGCCGACGCCGCGCAGGAAGTCGCGGCTGGGCAGGACGCACAGCATGTAGCCGGCCAGGGCGATCGTGCTGAGGGCGAGCAGCGCGAGCGGACCGTCGCCGAACGGGCGCTCCAGACCGAGGATGATCGCGGCCATCACGGCCCCGCCGAGGAAGGGCCAGGCGCAGGCCCTGGCGATCAGGCCGACACCGACGCCGCCACGGTTCAGGGCGAACAGGAAGACGGGTACCACCACGCCGCCGCCGACCAGGACATGGGCCTGGGAGGCGCCGACGATGCCGTTCATGCGGGCGCCGACGAGGAGTACCGGGATCAGGGCCACCAGCCACAGGCCCTGCACCACGAAGAGCGAGCGGCGCTGTCCGATCGCGACCAGACAGTCGTAGGCGAGTTCGCTGCCGATGCGGATCAGGCCGAGGGCCATCAGCCAGGGCAGTGCCGCGGCGGCGGGGGTCCAGTGGCCGCCGTAGATCAACTCGATGGCGGGCCGCGCGAGGCCGGCCAGCAGGACACAGAGCGGGACGGTGGCGGTGACCACCACACCCAGGGCCCGGCTGAAGCCCTGGGCGAGTGCCTGGGGCGACTCGGCCAGGCGGGAGAACCCGGCGAAGGAGACCCGGCGGACGGCCTCGGAGATGATCCGCACGGGCCAGCCGGAGATGTTGAAGGCGAGCACGTAGAAGCCCAGCGCCACATTGCCGAGCGTCGCGCCCACCACCATGGTGTCGACGTTGACCACCGCGAGGGCCAGCATGCTCGCCCCCGCGAGCGGGAGCCCGAACCGGAGCAGCGCCCGGGCCTGCCCGGGGTCCCAGCCGAACTTCAGGGTGCCCGGTGCGGCCAGCGCGCAGCCGACCAGCGTCACGACGTTGCCCGCCACGGCTCCCACGGCGAAGCTCATCGCGCCCCAGCCCGCGAAGGCCAGCAGCAGCGTCACCGAGGTGCTGATCAGGAAGTTGAGCGCATCGATGATCATCCGCTTGCCCTGGGCGAACTCCCGGGTGAGGAAGTTGGCGGGCACCTGTGCGACCCCGTCGATCACCACGCACAGGCACATCACCCGCAGGACGCCCGCGGCGTCCGGCGAGCCGAGCAGACCGGCCACCGTCGGTGCCGCCGTGAACAGCGCCACGTACAACAGGCCGCTGGAGAGGGCGCTGAGGGTCAGTACGGTCGGCGCGAACTTCCGTGCGTCCCCCTCCCAGCGGACGATGGCCAGGCCCACGCCCAGTTCGTTGGCGGAGAGCAGGACCAGCAGCACGGTCTGGGCGATGCCGTAGACGCCCCACTCCGCGGGGCCCAGGGCGAAGCGCGCCAGCACGATGCCGGTCGCGAAGGTGCCCAGCCGCATGACAACGGTGTTGATCAGGCTCCAACGGGCCGCCGAACGGACCTTCGTGCCGAGGGAGGCGGCGACCGCGGGAGCGGGGGTGTCGCCCGGCTCAGCGGTCTCGCTGTCCGGTGTGCGAACGCTGTCCACTGGTCGACTCCTCGTCGAGCGGCTCGGCGGCGGGTGCCATGACGACGGCGGACCGCCCCGCCTTCGTCTCCGCGGCAGGTCTGTTCCCGGCGGACCGTGCCCAGGTGGGCGGGGTGCGCAGCGCGATGGTCTGTTCCGTGGCCGACTCCTCGGCAGCCGGAGCGGGAGAGGGGGTGCGGGACTCGGTCGTCGGTTCCGGGGCATCGACCGGTGCCGCGCCGTCCCGCGGGTGCGAGCGGCGCCGCGCCTCCACGTAGAAGACGGCGACCAGGGTCAGTACCAGGCCCAGGCCCCCGGCCATGATCATGTATTCGAGCCGGGTCTTGGTCTGTGCGACCGGTGGCTGCGGGGCCACGATCGTCGTCAGCCGGATCATGGCCTTGGGGGCGACCGACTGGTCCTCCTGGAACTGCTCCAGCCGCTCGTTCGCGTACGCGGTCAGGATCTTGTCCGAGGCCAGCACGGCGCGCCGGTCCGTGCCCGTGACGGTGAGCCACATCAGCGGCCCCTGGGCGTTGTCGGCGAGCTTGGCCTCGAACGTGCCGGTCGCGCCGCGGGACTTGAGCTCCCGGACGGAGTCGTCGGAGTTGAGGTTGCGGGCCAGGCTGTCGGCCATGCCGGTGAGCGAGGTCTGGGTGCTCAGGAACGGGTTGCCGTCGTAAGCGACGGTGGCCTTCTGCGAGTTGAGCAGGATCACCGTGCTCTGCGACTGGTAGGTGACGGGAACCACCAGCGTCACGGCGAACGTCAGGCCCGCGGTCAGCAGCAGCCCGGGCAGCAGGACGTACCAACGCCTGCGCATGACCCGGAAGATCTCAGCGAGATCCATGATGGTCCCCCCTAGCGACCAGATGTTCGACGAGCATATGTTTCAGGCGGATCATATGGGGAGGGATGGGTCACCGGGTCTCGGTTGATCAGTGGGTCTGGGGCGGGTGTGCGCGGTGCCTCCGGCCAGCAGCACGTCGGCGATGCGGTCGCTCGCGCGGCCGTCCCAGAGTTCGGGCCGGCGCGGCGCGGGAGGCGCGTCCAGTACGCGGTTCACCGTGGCCACGATGCGTGCCGGATCCCGGCCGGCCAGCGCGTTGGTGCCCTGCTCGACGGTGATGGGCCGCTCGGTGTTGTCGCGCAGGGTCACACACGGCACGCCCAGTGCGGTGGTCTCCTCCTGCACCCCGCCCGAGTCGGTCAGCACGACACGCGCGGAGTCCTGCAGGGCGATGAAGTCCAGGTATCCGGCGGGCGGTACGAGCCTGATGCCCCCGGGGACACCGATCTCGGCCAGCCGCTGAGCCGCCCGCGGGTGCACGGGCAGCAGGAGCGGACAGCGGCCGGCGACCTCGCCCAGGGCCTTGAGGAGCCCGGCGAGGACCCCGGGGTCGTCGACGTTGGCGGGGCGGTGCAGGGTGACCAGGCCGAACTCGCCTCTGGCCAGGCCGTACCGATCGAGGACGTCCGAGGCCCTGGCCCGCTCCAGGTTGGTCAGCAGCGTGTCGATCATGACGTTGCCGACGAGGTGGATCTGGTCCTCCCGGTACCCCTCCGCGCGCAGGTTCTCGACCGCGTCCGGCGAGGGGGCCAGCAGGTAGTCGCTGACGCGGTCGGTGGCGACACGGTTGACCTCCTCCGGCATGCCCCAGTCGCGGCTGCGCAGACCGGCCTCGACATGGGCGAGGAGCGGCCCGGCCTTGGCGGTGACCAGGGCGCAGGCCAGCGTGGAGTTGATGTCGCCGACCACCACGACGATGTCCGGCTTCACCTCGTCCAGGAGCGGCTCGAAGGCGGTCATCACCCTGCCGGTCTGCTCGGCGTGGCTGCCCGAACCGACCCCGAGGAAGCGGTCGGGCGGCCGGATGCCGAGGTCGGCGAAGAACACGTCGTTCATCGCCGGGTCGTAGTGCTGGCCGGTGTGGACGAGGACGACCTCGGCGCCCCGGCGTTCCAGGGCGTCCATCACCGGTTTGATCTTCATGTAGTTGGGGCGGGCCCCGGCGACGCAGACGATGCGCGGCATGGTTCAGAGCACCTCGATCGTGGGTCCCGACGGCAGCCGGCGGCGGCAGTCCAGGACCAGGGGAGCGTGTTCGGCGACGAGTTCGTAGTCGAAGCCGTCATGGTCGGTGAGCAGGACCACCACATCGGCGGCCGACAGCTCCTGCGGAGTGGGCTCGACCCGTACCAGGCGGGTGTCCACCGGCAGACTCTCGACCACATGCGGGTCCGCCGCCCTGACCTGGGCCCCCATGTCGAGCAGCAGCTGGGAGATGCGCAGGGCGGGCGACTCCCGGGCGTCGCCGGTGTTCTTCTTGTACGCCAGGCCCAGCAGCAGGATGCGCGAGCCGTTCACCGAACGGCGCTTGGCGTTGAACAGGTCGCCGATACGGCGCGCCACGTACTCGGGCATGTGGTTGTTGATGTCGTTGGCCAGCTCCACGAACCGGAAGCTCTGGCCGAGTTCGCGCTGCACCCGCCAGGACAGGTACGAGGGGTCGATCGGCAGGCAGTGACCGCCGACGCCCGGCCCGGGCGTGAACTTCATGAAGCCGAACGGCTTGCTGGAGGCGGCCTCGATGGCCTGCCAGACGTCGATGTCCAGGTGGTGGGCGAACATCGCGATCTCGTTGACCAGCGCGATGTTCACATGACGGAAGGTGTTCTCCAGCAGCTTGGCGAGTTCGGCCTCCTTGGGCGAGCTCACCGGCACGGTGGTGTCGACGAGTTCGGCGTAGAAGTCCTGAACGGCCTCGAGGGAGGCGGCGTCGACGCCGGAGACGACCTTCGGGGGTCTCCTGGAAGCCCCAGACGGCGTTTCCGGGGTCGATGCGCTCCGGGCTGTAGCCGAGGTGGAAGTCGGTGCCCGCGGCCAGACCCGAACCGTCCTCCAGGAGCGGGCCGAACAGTTCCTGGGTGGTGCCGGGATAGGTGGTCGACTCCAGGACGACGGTGGCCCCGGGGCGCAGATAGCGGCCGAGGGTGACCGCAGACTCCTTGATGTACCGCAGGTCGGGAGTGCCCTCGTGCAGCGGGGTCGGCACGGTCACCACCGCGACGTCGAACCCGCCGCAGTCGCGGGCCGATTCGCTCGGTCTGTAGGTGCCGTTGTCCAGCGCCGCGCGGATCCGCTCGGAGGAGACGTCCTCGACGAAGGACTCACCGGCGGCCAGGCTCTTGATCCGCCGGGCGTCGATGTCGTAGCCGATCACCTCGTGACCGACCTCGGCGGCGCGGATGGCCAGCGGCAGCCCGACGTATCCCTGTCCCACCACGACGACACGCATCAGTGACTCCTGTTCGCGGAAGCGGCCTGCGGGGAGAGCCGGATGAACTCGCGCGCCGTCATGAGGACGAAGGCGGCGTTGGTCGTGAGATAGCGCCGACCCAGGCGGCGCGGCTCCTGCAACGCGCGGTAGAGCCACTCGAGACCCATCCGCTGCCAGGCGGCGGGGGCCCGCTTGGTGATCCCGGCCAAGATGTCGAAGGAACCACCGACCCCGTGCACGACCCGGGCACCGGTGCGCGCGCCGTAGGCGGCGGTGAAGATCTCCTTCTTCGGCGAGGTCATGCCAAGGAAGAGCATCTGGGCGCCGCTGTCCGCGATCGCGTCCGCGATGGCTTCCTGCTGGGAATCATCGAAGTAGCCGTTGCGGCTGCCCGCGACCTTCAGACCGGGGAAGCGGTCGGCCACCCGGCGCAGCATCTGCGCCAGCACCTCCTGTTTGGCGCCGAGGAAGTACACCGAGATGCCCGCCGACTCCGCCTCGCCCAGCAGCCGCAGGAACAGGTCGATCCCGGCCACCCGCTCCGGCAGCGGGGCGCGCAGCACCCGGCCGGCCCAGACCACGGCCTGTCCGTCGGCGACGACGACATCGCACCCGGACACGGCCTCGGCGAGCCTGGGGTCGCGCCGCATGTTCACCAGCTTCGCGGCGTTGACCACCCCGATCTCCAACTGGCGGCCCTCCCGGACCGCGTCGAGGCAGCGCGCCACGGTCTCGTCCATGGTCAGCGGGTCCAGCTCGACCCCGAACAGGGTCCGGCGCGCGCTCATATCCGGCCTCCCTGCCAGGCGTGCAGCATCCAGCCGAACTCGTACGGCCGGCATTCGCGGTCCACGGACAGGGGGCGGTAGACCCGGTCCAGGGACTTCAGCCGCAGGCCCGGTACGACCCGGGTGCCGAGGCCCCGGGCGGCGCGTACGGCCTTCTTCGGGTCGCCCCGGTAGACCTTGCGCCAGGTGGCGCCGAGCTCGTCCAGGATCAACGGTTCATGGCCGGCGCCCAGTTCGGGCACGTCCGACATCCAGCGCAGGCCCTTGCGGATCGACGCGCCGAAGTCGCTGCCGCCGGCGTCGGTGAGGTCGAACAGGGCGGTCGGTGCCATCGCGTGTTGGTGGACGCTGTAGACCGGGTAGCCCTCCACGACACCGCCGGTGCGCGCGTCGTAGTGCCACCACCACTGTCCGCCGTCGCCCTGCAGCTCGCAGATGCGCTGCGCGCACGCCTCGGACGCGGCCAGGGCCTCCGGGTCGCCGCCCTGGTCGTCGCTGGCGTGGGCGCGGGCCAGGGCCTGCAACGGGTACGTCTGGTCGGCGAAGCAGGCGACATGGGCCCGGTACCAGGGCACCAGGCCGGGTCCGGTGGCGTGCGGGAAGAGCGGGCTGTCGCCGATGCGCGCCCGCAGCAGACGGTCACGGGCCGCGGCGAAACGTCTCTCCACGTCGACCGTGCCGCGAGCGGCCGCGAGCGCGGACAGCACCCATGCCGCCTCGACGGTGTACTGGGGCCGGCCCTCCTCGTCCAGGGCCTCGACCTGTGCGAGGGCGTCGGACAGTTTGGGGTGCCCGGTCTCGGCGGCGGCCCAGGCGATGAGCGCGGCGTCACCGAGGTTGGTCACCGCGGGCAGCGACTCGATCAGCAGACCCGTGAACTCCTGGGCGGTACGCCCCGCGAGCGCCGCGCGCTGGCGGTCCTCGGGGAGGAACTCGACTCCCAGCGCGGTGATGGCCGCGTACCGGGTGCTGGTCCCGCGCCGGTCCAGGGTCCAGGAACCGTCGGAGGCTTTGCGCCCGGACATGGTGAAGGAGAAGGCTTCACCACCCGGGAGCAGCATCTCCGGAAGCCCCAACTCGGCTACCGACAGAAGCCGTTGGGCGAGCGAGAGCAGTGGCGGTTCCTCATGACCGAGTGCCGCCAGACGTGTGGTGGTCATCTTTTGGGCACACCAACCCCCCTGTGGGTCCTGTTTTGCGCAGACTGGGATCGCCGCTGGCACGGATGGCCATGCGGCGGCAGAAGGTGGACGTCAGGTGCCGGAGTGGTCGTCGCTCCTGGCAGCAGGCATAGGTGTCCCCACCCCGTACCCCCCCTGGGCACTACTGGTTCGTGTGCCCATTGTGCTAGGTCTGCACAGTTCGCACACACGTTATGCCTGTAGATGTTCGATGATTTGCGTTTTTAGCGAAACAACGGAAACGGGGTCACGCGCGTTCGACGAGCTCGCCGTCCTTCTCGTCGTACAGCTCGCCCGTCTCGGGGCACTCCCACACGCCCGACTCGCCGTCCCGCGCGGCCAGTCGTACGCCGGCCCGGCCGACCCAGCCGATGCGGCGGGCCGGAACGCCGGCCACGAGCGCGAAGTCGGGCACGTCCCGGGTCACCACGGCGCCCGCCGCGACGAGCGCCCATCGTCCGATGTGCACCGGCGCCACACACACCGAACGGGCCCCGATCGACGCCCCCTCGGCCACCACCACCGCCACGGCCTCCCAGTCGCCGCCGCGCTTCAGCCGGCCCTCCGGGTCCACCGAGCGCGGGAAGTGGTCGTTGGTGAAGACCGCCGCGGGGCCGACGAACACCCCGTCGGCGAGCACCGCGGGTTCGTAGACCAGCGCGTAGTTCTGGAGCTTGACGTTGTCGCCGATCCGTACGCCCGGGCCGACATACGCTCCCCGCCCCACGATGCACCCGCTGCCCAGTCGGGCGTCCTCCCGGATCTGGGCCAGGTCCCAGACCGTCGTCCCGTCGCCGATCGTGGCCGTCTCGTCGACCTGGGCGGTCGGCTGGATCCTGGAGCTCATCGGGAGGGACCTCTCTTCTCGAACGGAGCTGGAAGCGTCGCCCCACCAGGGTGGGTGCGGGAGGAAGGGCTCGTCACGACGAGTTCTGGACCTTGCTGTGGTCTCCCGGGACGAAGGGGTGGGCGGCCGACCGGCGGGGTGCGGGAGCCCTCGACGTCGCGACCGGCGAAGGGGACCTGCAATTCGGTCCTCGGGCCGTTCGCAGCGGGGGCGGGCGATGAGCGCGAAGGGGTCCCTGAATCACCGGACAGCAGGAGTGCCTTCACGAGATCACCATACGTACGCCACACTCACCGAAGAAAGGATTCCGCGCAGGTCGGCCGGTTCCGTGCACCCCGGGCATTCCATGCGTCCCGGCGAGGTCATCCTCAAGGCTGACCCGCCGTTGGTACCGCGGTACCGACGGCGGCACGAAGTGACCTCCGCGGGCCCAGAGACGGCGACGACGACGCCTGCACGGTGAAGAAGCACGTCAGCCGCATGCTCGCCAAGGTCGGGGCGCGCGACCGCATCCAGGCGGTGATCGTGGCGTACGATCGCGGGCCTGGTCGCGCCACGATCCTGAACACCCCTGACAAGGAAGTGCCTTTCGCGGCCGACGGCTAGTAGGGCTTGGTCAGGTTCGTAGTGGTGTGGGTATGTCGCGGTGGCAGGTGGGGCAGGTGCCGGTCCAGGTGGCGAGGAGGGTCTGCAGGTCGCGGACCACTTGGTAGAGGCTCAGGCCTGCGTGGCGTCTTTTGGGTCTGGTGCCAGTCGTTGCAGGGTGCAGAAGGCGTGGGCGGCGGAGACGAGGGTGACGTGGTGGTGCCATCCGTTGAAGGTGCGGCCTTCGAAGTGGGCCAGTCCCAGGGCCTGTTTCATCTCGCGGTAGTCGTGCTCGATGCGCCAGCGGAGCTTGGCCAGCCGCACCAGTGTGGCCAGTGGCATGCCGGAGGGCAGGTTCGAGAGCCAGAACTGGACCGGCTCGGGCTCGGTCGCGGGCCATTCCGCCAGCAGCCACCGCTCGGGCAGTTCAGGATCGTCGGTGGCCTTGCGGAGGCCGCGGCCGGCCGGGCGGATGCGCAGGGCGACGAACCGCGAGTACATGCGCTTGACGCCGTTTTGGCTTTTGCCCGGCCGGGAGCCTTCCCGCCAGGACACCGGTCTCGCGGCCGTTCTCCCGGCCGCGATGACCAGGTCTTTCATGGTCTGCGCAGGCTCGGGGTACTGCATTTTGGGTGGCCGGCCGGTGCCCGCATAGTCGGGCTGGACGGGTTGGGCGTGGGCGGGATGGGCGGTATGGCGCGAGGAAATCCCCACCGCGTAGGGCTGCTTGCGTTCCTCCAGGCCCAGCCGGAAGGCGGCGGCATCGCCGTATCCGGCGTCCGCGACGACCAGGGGGACGTCGATGCCCCACGACCGACTCTCGTCGATCATGTCCAGGGCCAGCTGCCACTTCTCCACATGCCCCACCTGGGCCGGAATCCCGCACCGGCCGCGGCGGGCGATCTTGTCCGGGTCGGCCTCCGGCGCGTCGGGATCCCAGGATGCGGGCAGGAACAGCCGCCAGTCGATCGCGGCGGAGGCACGGTCGTTGGCCAGGTGCAGCGAGACGCCCACCTGGCAGTTGGTGACCTTGCCCGCGGTGCCGGTGTACTGCCGCGACACACCCGCCGAAGCATCCCCGTCCTTCAAAAAGCCGGTGTCGTCCACGATCAACGCCTCGGGGCCGATCGCCTCGTGCATCCTCCAGGCCAGCCGGGCCCGCACGTGCGCGGGATCCCACGGGCTGGAGGTGATGAAGTGCGCCAGCGCCTGCCGGTTGCCGTCCTCACCCAGCCGGGCCGCCATCGGCTCCACCGACTTGCGCTGCCCGTCCAGCAGCAGCCCGCGCACATACGCCTGCCCCCACCGCCGCTGATCCGCACGGAAGAACCCGTCGAACAACTCCGCCGCGAACGCCTCCAAGTCCCCCCGGACCGAGGCCATCTCCTCAGGTGTCACACCACTCCAACGACACACACGCAGCATCAGACACGCACGCACAAGTGAAGATGACCAAGCCCTACTAGTGCCGCGGCAGGCAACGTTTGCCCCGTCGCGACGCCCGGCACGCTCCCCCACTGCCTTGAGGGCGTGGGAGGGGCCCCCACTCGCCGCACCGGCCGAAAGCCCAAGTACGTCCAGTACGAGGGCTTCCGGCCGGCACGCCGAGAGCACGCTCCCCCACCCTCGAACCGCGCTTCGCACGGCTCGGGCGGGAGGGACCCCCACGACGCCGCTCCTTGACGGGCAAACGTTGCCTGCCGCGGCACTAGGACGCCAGGGCCGTCCCGCGCGCTCCCCACCGGCGTACGCGCCGCTTGCCCGCCAGGCGGCAGACGACGTAGATCGTGAACGACACGGTGGTGACGTAGGGGCTGATCGGGATGGAGCCGCCGAGCGCGAGCAGGATGCCGCCCTCGATCGAGAGGACCGCGAACAGCACGCTCAGCGCGGGGAGCAGCACCGGCGACGCCGTGACTCGGGCGGCGGCAGCGGCCGGTGTCACGACGAGGCTCAGGACCAGCAGCGCGCCGACGACCTGCACCGACAGGGCCACCGCGAGCCCCAGCACGAGCATGAACGCGAAGGACAGTGTGCGCACCGGCACCCCGCGTGCCTCGGCGACGTCCGGGTCGGCGCTGGCGAAGGACAGCGGCCGCCACATGATCGCCAGCGCGACCACGACCAGCGCCGAGGTGCCCAGCAGCCAGGTCATCTGCGGGGTGTCGACCGCGACGATCTGCCCGGTCAGCAGGCCGAACTTGTTGGCCGCCCGCCCTTTGTAGAGGGCGAGGAAGAGCACGCCCAACCCGAGCCCGAACGGCATGATGATGCCGATCACCGAGTTGCGGTCCCGTGCCCGCGCCCCCAGGACCCCGATCGTGCCGGCCGCGAGCAGCGATCCGAGGATCGAGCCCACCACGATGTTCGCGTCCAGCAGCAGCGCCGCCGACGCCCCCGCGAAGGACAACTCGCTGATGCCGTGCACCGCGAACGGCAGATCACGCATCATGACGAAGACCCCGGCGAGACCGCCGACCAGTCCGAGGGCGGCCCCGGCGAAGAGCGAGTTGCGGACCAGCGCGAGGAGTTCGCCGTAGTTGTCGAAGCTGAAGATCTGCTGCCAGACGCCGTCGGCGACCGTCATGAGCGCACCTCCTCGTTCTCGGGGGCGTGATGGGGCGGCGCGGCCGTCTCGTCCGGGGCGCCGACGACCACGATCCGCCCCTGGACGCGGACGACGTCGACCCGCGTGCCGTACAGCTCCGACAGGGACGCGGAGGTCAGGACCTCCTCCGGCGCACCGACCCGGTGACCGGCCCGGGCCAGGTACAGCACCCGGTCCACCAGGCCGAGCACCGGATTGATCTCGTGCGTCACGAACACCACGGCCGTGCCGTGCGAACGGCGGCGGGCGTCGACCAGTTCGGTGACGGCCCGCTGGTGGTGCAGGTCGAGCGAGAGCAGCGGTTCGTCGCACAGCAGGATCCGCGGATCGGTCGCCAACGCCTGCCCGATGCGCACGCGTTGGCGCTCTCCGCCGGACAGCATGCCGAGCGGGACATCCGCGTACGCCGACGCCCCGACCGACTCGAGGATCTCGTCCACCCTGCGGCGGACGGCGGTGGTGCGCAGCCGTGGTCCGAAGCGGTGCCCGTCGATGCCGAAGCGCACGAGGTCGCGGGCGCGCAGCATGGCCTGCGCCGACAACTCCGCCTGCTGGGGCACGTATCCGATCTGCCGTGCCGCCTCGCGGGGAGGACGGCCCAGGACCGTCAGCGTCCCGGCGGACAGGGGCTGCCGGCCCAGCAGGGCCTTGACGAAGCTGGTCTTGCCGGCCCCGTTCGGCCCGAGCACGGCCACGAACTCGCCCGGCCGTACGTCGAGTTCGAGACCGCTCCAGACGACCCGTTCGCCGTACGACAGGGCGGCCCCGCGCAGGCTGACGACCGCGCCGGTTCCGCCCTGCGCCGGGATCCGGCCCGGGCTCCTCACTTGTCGAGCGCGCCCGCGAGCGCGTCGACGTTGGAGGTCATCCAGCCGAGGTAGTCCTTGCCGCCGGGCAGGGTCTCGGTCACCGGGACGACGGGGATGCCGGCCGCCTTGGCCGCGGCCTCGGCCTTCTCGGTCTGCGGGCCGGAGGTCTGGGCGTTGTAGACCAGCGCCTCGACCTTCTTGCCGGAGAACAGTGCCAGGGCGGCCTGAAGGACCTTGGGGGAGACGTCGCTGCCCTCCTCGATGGCCTCGCTGAACTCCGCGGGCGTCGCGTTCTTCAGCCCGCTCGCCTCGATCATGTACAGCGGCACGGGCTCGGTGATGGCCACGGCCTCACCGCCGTGCTCCTTCTTGATCTGCGCCTCCTTCGTCTCCAGCGGCTGGAGCTTCGCCTTGAAGGCCTCGGCGTTCTTGGTGAAGACGGCCGCGTCGGACGGGTCGGCCTTGCCGAGGGCGGCGGCGATGCTGTCGGCGATCTTGGAGACGGTGGGGAAGTCGTACCAGACGTGCTCGTTGAGCTCGCCGCCCTTCGGCGCGGTCCTGCCGGAGATCTTGACGGCGTTGACGACCTCGGCGGAGGAGTTGCCGCTCTTCAGCATCCGGTCGACGAAGTCGTCGTAGCCGCCGCCGTTCTCGACGACGACCTTCGCCTTCGACAGGGCCAGCTGGTTCTGGGTGTTGGCCTCGTAGGAGTGCGGGTCCTGGTCCGGGTCGCTGATGATCGAGGTGACGTCGACCTTCGTGCCACCTATCTGCCCGACGATGTCGCCGTAGACGTTCGTCGAGGCCACGACCGGTATCGCGGAGGCGGCAGCCGGGCTCGGTGAGGTGCTCCCGCCGCTGTCGGAGTCCGACGAGCTGCCGCAGCCTGCCAGGACGACCAGCGAGGCGCCGGTGATCAGGGCGGCCAGGCGCCGGGACGGGAACGTGGACATGGATCCTCCGCGAGGGGGTGGAACAAGGGGACGCACGCCACGCTAGATGAAAATGAATGTCAGAAGTGTGGCCGAATCCCATCCATGTGAAAACCATTGCCAATACTTGGCGTGCGGGCCGAAAGCTGACGCGGGCTTTGCCGCTGACAGGTTGTACCTGCGAATCGTTCGCAGAAGCCTGGAGGGCGCGGCTGAAGACGGCCGTTCACCGACGAGTAAGGCCCGCGCCCCCATGACCACCGCTCACCGCATCCGTACCTCGATGACCCGGAAGGAGTGGGCGAGTCTCGGCGGGATGGCCGCGTTCATCCTGGCGCTGCATGTCATCGGCTGGTTCACGCTGGTGGTGATCGTCGCGCCGGAGCACTACAGCCTCGGGGAGCGGAGCTTCGGGATCGGCATCGGTGTCACCGCCTACACCCTCGGCATGCGGCACGCCTTCGACGCCGACCACATCGCCGCGATCGACAACACCACCCGGAAGCTGATGAGCGAGGGGAAGCGGCCGCTCTCGGTGGGCTTCTGGTTCTCGCTCGGCCACTCCAGCATCGTCTTCGCGCTCGCCTTCCTGCTCTCGCTCGGGGTGAAGGCGCTGGCCGGACCGGTCGCGGACGACGGCTCCGCGCTGCACAGCGTCACCGGCTGGATCGGCACCACCGTCTCCGGGACCTTCCTGTACCTCATCGCGATCATCAACATGGTGATCATGGCCGGAATCTGGAAGGTCTTCCGGCAGATGCGCACCGGCCACTTCGACGAGGCCGCACTGGAGGAGCAGCTCAACAACCGGGGGTTCATGAACCGCCTGTTGGGCCGTCTGATGAAGTCGATCACCGAGCCGTGGCAGATGTACCCGCTGGGCCTTCTCTTCGGCCTCGGCTTCGACACGGCGACCGAGATCGCGCTGCTCGTGCTGGCCGGCTCGGGCGCCGCGTCCGGGCTGCCCTGGTACGCGATCCTGTGCCTGCCGGTCCTGTTCGCGGCCGGCATGTCCCTGCTGGACACGATCGACGGCTCGTTCATGAACTTCGCCTACGGCTGGGCGTTCTCCAAGCCGGTCCGCAAGGTCTACTACAACCTCACCATCACGGGACTGTCCGTCGCCGTCGCGCTCCTCATCGGCACGGTCGAACTGCTCGGCCTCCTCGCCGAACAGGCCGGCCTGCACGGCCCGTTCTGGGACTGGATCTCCGGCCTCGACCTCAACATCATCGGCTACGTCGTCGTGGCACTCTTCTTCGCCACGTGGGCGGTGGCCTGGCTGGTGTGGAAGGTCGGCCGGATCGAGGAGAAGTGGACGGAGGACCTGGCCCGGCCGACCGCGGTCTCATCGGCCGAGGAGGCCTGAACGGGTCGGCTCATATCCGCTGCCGTGGCGCCAGGCGTCGGGGGTGATCTTGGTGGCGGCGCGCGAGCGTTCGCAGACGGCCGTCAGGCGGCGGCGCCCGGCAGCGGGGCTGGGCAGGTGGGCCGCGCCCGCGTCGAGCTGCCGCCTGGGCTGACGGCGGCTGTGGCGGTTCCCGTGTGCCGGGCACCCGCGGGAGGGCTTCGTGTACGTGCGGCTGTCTGCGGGCCGTCCTCGGCGACATGCCCGACACGGAGGCCGGGTTCATCGTCCGCGGGCTTGCCCTGGCGCGGCGGCCACGTCACCGGCGGCGGGGCTGGGCCGGTGGGCCGTGCCGAGCTGCTGCCTGGGCTGACGGCGGCTGTGGCGGTTCCCGTGTGCCGGGCACCCGCGGGAGGGCTTCGTGTACGTGCGGCTGTCTGCGGGCCGTCCTCGGCGACATGCCCGGCACGGAGGCCGGGTTCATCGTCCCCGGGCTCGACCTGGCGTGACGGCCACGTCATCCGGCAGCGGGGCTGGGCCGGTGGGCCGCGTCGAGCTGCCGCCTGGGCAGACGGCGGCTGTGGCGGTTCCCGTGTGCCGGGCACCCGCGGGAGGGCTTCGCGTACGTGCGGCTGTCTGCGGGCCGGCCTTGGCGACATGCCCGGCACCGGGGGCCGGGTTCATCGTCCGCGGGCTCGCCCTGGCACATGTCGGCCGGACCTCGGCCCCGGGGCCCGCGAGGACGCGCTCAGCGATGGCAAACGCGCGCTGCCGGTCAGTCCTTCTTGCCGCGTCCGGTCAGGGTGTCGCGCAGCCGGTCGACCATGCCGACGCCCGGTGCCAGCAGCTTGTTGGCCGGAGGCGTGCTCGGGGTGGACGGGTGCGGGCGGGTGGGGGCGACCTTCTTGGCCTGGCGGACCTTGTCGCCCAGGGCGTCGAGGGCGTCGGGGGGACAGGACGCGCGGAGCTTGGGGAAGAGGTTCTGCTCCTCGTCGGCCACATGCGAGCGGATCTCGGTCATCAGCGCCGTCATGAGCCGGTCGAACTCGGGATCCCCGGCCTCGCAGCTCTCCAGGTCCTTCATCAGCTGCTCGGCCCGGGCATGGTCCTCGATCTCCTGGTCGGCCAGGGCGTCCCCGCCCGGCACATGCTCGCGCACGGCCGGATAGAGATAGGCCTCCTCGGCCACGGAGTGCCGCACCAGCTCCATCGTGACCTGGTCGGCGTACACCTTGCGGTCCTTGTCACCGGGCGCGAGACCGTCGATCCGGCCGAACAGCTCCTCGACCTCCCGATGATCGGTCAGCAGCTCGTCGATGACGTTCCCACCATGGCCCATGTCCTCCACCTCCCTGGCAACGGCGGCCCGGACGGCCGCCCGCGACCCCGAGTGCCCCGTCGGAGGCGGACCCACACGACGGCGGGCAAGCCGGACACAGCGGGGTACTCGCAGGAGCAGCCCGCTCGTACGTGGAGGTGACACGGTGACCGAAGGCCGTGACCGCACCAAGGACATCTGGGGAGCGCGCACCCCCTACGACCCCGGCACCCCCTGGCCCTCCCGCGCCGACGCGCACCTGGCCCCCGGGGTCGCCGCCGACGACGTGGAGAGGTGGGTGCCGTCCGCCTCGCTGCTGCACTCCAACGGCGACGCCATGGACATCGCCGTGCGCGACGGACGGATCGTGGGCGTGCGGGGCCGGACCGAGGACCGCGTCAACCGTGGCCGCCTGGGTCCCAAGGACCTCTACGGATGGCAGGCGAACGGCTCCCCGGACCGGCTGACCCGTCCGCTCGTACGCCGGGCCGGACGCCTGGAGGAGTGCGACTGGGACACGGCGATGGACCAGGTCGCGGGCCGCTCACGGGAACTGCTGGAGCAGCGGGGACCCGGAGCCATCGGCTTCTACACCACCGGGCAGCTCTTCCTCGAGGAGTACTACACGCTGGCCGTGCTCGCCCGCGCCGGCATCGGCACCAACCATCTCGACGGGAACACCCGCCTGTGCACGGCCACCGCCGCCGAGGCGCTCAAGGAGTCCTTCGGCTGCGACGGGCAGCCCGGCTCCTACGAGGACATCGACCACGCCGACGTGATCGCGCTGTTCGGACACAACATGGCCGAGACCCAGACCGTGCTGTGGACGCGCGTGCTGGACCGGCTCGCCGGGGCCCGGCCGCCCCGTCTGGTCTGCGTGGACCCCCGGTACACCCCGGTGGCCCAGCAGGCCGAGGTGCATCTCGCCCCACGGCCCGGCACGAACGTCGCCCTTCTCGACGCGCTCCTGCACGAGATCATCCGCAGGGACCTGATCGACCAGGAGTACATCGAGACCCACACGGTCGGCTTCGATGAACTGGCGGCCGAGGTCGCGCCCTGCACTCCGCGATGGGCGGCCGGGATCTGCGACGTGACGCCGGCCGCGATCGAACGCGCCGCGGAACTCCTCGGCACCGCCGAACGGCTGACCTCCACGGTCCTTCAGGGCGTCTACCAGTCCCACCAGGCCACGGCCGCCGCCGTCCAGGTCAACAACCTGCACCTGATCCGCGGCATGCTGGGCCGCCCCGGCTGCGGGCTGCTCCAGATGAACGGCCAGCCCAGCGCGCAGAACACCCGGGAGTGCGGCGCCGACGGGGATCTGCCGGGGTTCCGCAACTGGCAGAACGACGACCATGTCGCCGACCTTGCGCGGGTGTGGAACGTACGCCCCCAGGACATCCCGCACCACGCGCCGCCGACGCACGCGATGCAGATCTTCCGCTACGCCGAACAGGGCTCGATCCGTATGCTCTGGATCACCGGCACCAACCCGGCGGTCTCCCTGCCCGAGCTGTCCCGCATCCGTTCGATCCTCGCCCAGGAGCGGCTGTTCGTGGTGGCGCAGGACCTGTTCCTCACCGAGACGGCACAGCTCGCCGACGTGGTGCTGCCCGCGGCCACCTGGGGTGAGAAGACGGGCGTCCTCACCAACGCCGACCGCACCGTGCACCTGTCGGAGAAGGCCGTGGAACCGCCGGGCGAAGCACGAGCCGACCTGGACATCTTCCTCGACTACGCCGCCCGCATGGACTTCCGCGACAAGGACGGCGGCCCCCTGATCAGCTGGCACGACCCGGAGTCGGCGTTCGCGGCCTGGCAGCGGTGCAGCGCCGGACGCCCCTGCGACTACACCGGCCTCAGCCACGACCGGCTGCGGCGGGCGGACAGCGGCATCCAGTGGCCCTGCACCGAGGAGGCGCCCGACGGCACGGCGCGCCTCTACACCGACGGCATCACCTTCGCCGACCCCGACACCTGCGAGAGCTACGGCAAGGACCTCGTCACCGGGGCGTCCGCCGAGGTCGTCGAGTACCGGTCGCTCAACCCGGACGGCAAGGCGGTGCTGAGGGCGGCGGAGTATCTGCCGCCCCACGAGGACACCTCCCCCGGGTATCCGGTGCAGCTGATCACCGGCCGGACCGTCCACCACTTCCACACCCGTACGAAGACCGGCCGCGCCCCCGAGCTGAACGCCGCCGCCCCCGACGTATGGGCGGAGATGTCACCCACCGAGGCCGCCCACCAGGGTCTGTCCGACGGCGATCTGGTCCAGGTCGGCACCCCGCGTGGAGCGGTGCGCGCCCGGCTGCGGACCACCGCCATGCGGGACGGCGTGGTGTTCGTGCCGTTCCACTACGGCTACTGGGACACACCCGAGGGACACCGGCCCCCGGACGGGAGGGCCGGCCGCGCCGCCAACGAGGGCACCATCACCGACTGGGACCCCGTCTCCAAGCAACCCCTGTTCAAGACGTGCGCGGCCCGCGTCACCCTCGTCGCCCGTCGCGCCACGCCGCCGGTCCGGGAGCGGACCGACGCCGACGCCGGGAGCCGGACATGAACGGCATCGCCCACATCCTCCGCGCCCTGCACGACGGCGAACGCGCGCTGGAACGAGACCTGCTGGCAACCGCCGAACGTCACCGCACCGACCACGAGGTCCACCATGTGGCGAGCGACCTCGCCCAGTGGTCCCGTCGGCACAGCGCCCGGCTCTCCGACACCGGCCGTCATTACGGCCTCGACCTCGACGGCCCGAAGGACGATCCGTCACCCGGCGCCCTTGCCGCCCTGCGTGAGAAGGCCGCCGAAGCTCTCGGCCGACGCCCCGGAGCCGGCCTGCTGCTCCTGCACGATCTGTGCGACCTGCACCTGGCCGCGAGCCGCAACTCGCTGCACTGGGAGATGCTCGCCCAGGCAGCGCAGGCCACCCGCGACGAACGGCTCCTCGCGCTGGCCGGCGACTGCCATCCGCAGACCCTGCGGCAGATGCGCTGGACCAACACCCTCATCAAGGAACTGTCGCCCCAGCTGCTGACCAGCGCGTAGGGAGCCGCGTAGGGAGCGCTGTCCCGCACATCGGCGCCGGAGGCTCATCCGCCGTCGCGTCGCATGGGGCCCCATCGTCCGTCCTGGCCGGCCACCGCGGCCTCCGCTTCCTCGATGACCTGTTCGTCGATCCAGCCCACGGGTTCCACATCCCGGACCAGCGGCTCGTTGTCGGGCCCTCGCCCCTCCTCCCGGCCGCGCAGCACCCAGGGACGTACGCCTTCGCCCTTCTCCCGCGGCAGATGGGAGTAGTCGTACAGACGTCGGGCCACCCACAGTTCGGCGGGCCGCGCCTCCCACCAGGGCTCGATGGCGAGCGGGTTGGCCGACAGCCCGGACATCCGGACACCGGTGAGAGCGTCACGGCTCTCGTTCAGGGCCCGGTCGGCCTCGGGACCTCGTGACCAGCGCACATAGAGGTCGGGACTGCCCTGCACCAGTTTTGCCAGTTCACCGAGGGTGCGCAGAACGGGTAGCCCGTCAGGGATGCTCATCAAGTCGTCACTCCGTCTCGTGCGGGAGCCGGCGAGGTCAGATGTCCCGTTTCTCCAGCGGCCGTACGGCGGGCCCCTGCACGATGTCTCCGTCGGGGGTGAAACGGGACCCGTGGCACGGGCACTCCCAGGTACGTTCCGCCGAGTTGAAGGCGACCAGACAGCCCAGGTGCGTACAGCGGGCGGAGACGGCGTGCAGCTCTCCGTCCTCGTCGCGGTGGACGGCACAGCGGTGTCCGCCGACGCGGACGACGGCGCCGTCCCCCGGGGCGATGTCGTCCACCGAGCCTCCGGCGGCCGACGCCAGACGGTCCCCGACGAAGTGCCGGGCGACCTTGGCCTGGTTCTTGAGGAAGGCGGGCGCCTCACCGACGACGGTGCGGATGCGCCGGGGGTCGTACAGGTCGCTCCAGGCGGACTTCCGACCGGTGATCTGCTGTGCGAGGAGACGGCCCGCCATGATGCCGCCGCTCATTCCCCAACCGCCGAAGCCGGTGGCCACGTAGGTGTGCTGGGCACCCGCGTGGAGCGGGCCGACGAGCGGTACGGAATCGGTGGAGTCGTTGTCCTGCGTGGCCCATCGGTGCGTGAAGACCAGGTCGCCGAAGTGCTCGGTGGCCCAGCCGGCGAGCCGTTCGAACCTGGCCTCCACCTCGCCGGTGCCCGGCGTGAAGTGCTCGCCGGTGACGATCAGCAGCCGCTGTCCGTCCTCGTACGGGGCGGTGCGCACGGAGCGGGTGCCCTGCTCGGGCGTGATGAACATGCCGTGCGGATCGAGGCCGGCGGGGATCGGCGCGGTCAGGACGAGCTCGCGGCGCGGGGACAGCCGGGTGAACAGCAGCGCCCGGTCGAAGACGGGGTAGTGCGTGGCGACCACGACGTCGTCGGCCCGTACCGTCGCTCCCCCCGCGGTCCTCAGCGTGCAGGGACGGCCTTCGTCGAGATCCACGACGCGGGTCCGCTCATGGATCACGGCGCCCTGCCGGACCAGGTCCTCGGCGAGTGCCAGGAGGTACTTGCGGGGATGGAACTGCGCCTGCTCCGTCACCCGGACGGCGCCCGCGACGGGGAACGGCAGACCGGTCTCGGTCACGTACTCGGCGGGCAGCCCCGCCTCCCGCGCCGCGTCCGCCTCGGCCTTCAGCTCCTCGGTCGCGGCCGGGTCCCGGGCGTAGGTGAAGGCCGCTGTGTCCTCCCAGTCGCAGTCGATGCCGAGCTCATCCACGATCTCCGCGGCATGCCGGACGGCCTCCGTCTGCGACCGCGCGTACAGCTTGGCGGCCTCGGGGCCTCGGGTCCTGCGCAGCCGGGCGTAGACGAGCGTGTGCAGGACGCTCAGTTTGGCGGTCGTGTGCCCGGTGACCCCGGCGGCGATCCGGTCGGCTTCCAGCACCGCCACGCGGCGGCCGGCTCGGGCCAGTTCCCAGGCGGTGCTGAGGCCCGCGATGCCGCCACCGACGACGGCCACATCGACCGTGAGGTCGGATTCCAGGGGCGGATGGAGGGGTCCCGGGGGCGCGGTGTCGATCCAGTACGACCGGTGATCGTCTGCGGGTGTGTTCATGGGGGCCGAGTTCCCCGGGCGTTCTCTGTGAAGCACTCGCGCACCCAGGTCAGACGGTTGATTCCGGTCGGGGGTCTTCGCTCCGCTTCGCCCGGGTACCCGGCGCGGACGACGAGAGTTGAGGAGGAGAGCAGATGAGCACGGTCAAGGAATCCGTGGACGTCGAGGTCCCCGTCCGCACCGCCTACAACCAGTGGACGCAGTTCGAGGAGTTCCCGCAGTTCATGGAGGGCGTCGAGGAGGTGCGGCAGCTCGACGACAAGCACAACCACTGGACGACCAAGATCGGCGGGGTGCGGCGCGAGTTCGACACCGAGATCGTCGACCAGCTGGCGGACGACCGGATCACCTGGCGGGTCGTCGAGGGCGACGTCCGCCAGCGCGGGACGGTCAGGTTCCAGGAGCTGGACCCGACGCACACGCGCGTGGAGCTCACGATGGACGTCGAGCCCAGCGGTGTCGCCGAGAAGAGCGCGGACCTGCTGGGTGTGCTCGACCGCCGGATCAAGGGGGACATGCGGCGCTTCAAGGACTACATCGAGCACCGCGGCGGCGAGACCGGCGCCTGGCGCGGCCGCATCCGGCCCGACGAGCCCGGTTCACCTCTCATCTGAGCCGCGTCCGAGCCGTCGGCGAGTCCAGGGCTCCGAACGCCCCGGGCGGTCCCGCACACGGCGGACCGCCCGGGGCGGGCATCACGGCTCGGTATGCGGCCTGGACCAGCGGCACAGCAGACGGAACGCCTGGAGGAGGGTCACCGGCCACAGGACGGTGAAGGCCCAGAGCACCGCGAGGTCGGAGGTTTTCGCGCCGACGACCGCGAGGAAGACGGACGCCGCCCCGAGCAGCCCCACGGCCAGGGGAAGCCACGGGTCGCGCCTCCGCCTCCGTGTGCCGGATGTCTTCCCCGGAGGCCTGTTCCGGCGGCGGTCGCGCCGCATCTCGGTCTCTATGTGCTTGAGGACAAGGCGCTCTCGGATCGAGAGACGGACACCGGCATCATCGCGCATGGCGGCCTCCTGGGGGCGTGCGAAGTGGCCCACGAGTACCCCGGCGGCGACACCGCGAATCCGCGCCGGACGCGGCGCTGTCCCCACCCTGACCCGGCTGTTTCCGGGCAGCGCTTGACGTGCCGTACCGGCAGGCGGTGAGGTGAGGCCAGATCAGATCAACTCCGGGAGTTCGCATGCCACTTGACGCCAAGCTCATCAACAGCGATGTGCCCCACTCCGCCCGGATCTGGAACTACTGGCTGGGCGGCAAGGACTGCTACGAGATCGACCGCCTCGTCGGTGACCAGATCGTCGGGGCGAACCCGCAGATCCTCGACATAGCCCGGGCCCAGCGGGCCTTCCTCGTCCGTACCGTGGAACACCTCGTCCGAGAGGTGGGCATACGCCAGTTCCTGGACGTCGGCACGGGCCTGCCCACCGCCGACAACACCCACGAGGTCGCCCAGCGGATCGCCCCGGAGACCCGGATCGTCTACGTCGACAACGACCCCGTCGTACTCGCCCACGCCGAGGCCCTGCTCACCAGCTCGCCCGAGGGCGTGACCGCCTATATCGACGCCGACATCCGCGACCCCGAGGGCATCCTGCGGACCGCCGCCGAGACCCTGGACTTCACCCGGCCCATCGCGCTCGTGCTGCTGGGGATCACCGCCCACATCGTCGACGACCAGGCGTACGACATCGTCGGGCGCCTGGTCGAAGGGCTGCCCTCCGGAAGCCACGTCGTGCTCTGCGACGACACCGAGGTGCTCGACCCCGAGGGCATGCGCACCATGATCGAGCAGTGGAACGAGGCGGGCGACAACCCGCGGGTCAACCGGAGCCCCGAGCAGCTGGCCCGCTTCTTCGAGGGCCTGGAGCTGGTCGACCCGGGCGTGGTCTCGGTGTCCCGCTGGCGCCCGGGCCCGGCCGGAACGGAGGGTCCGGAGGTCGACGACTTCGGGGGCGTGGCCCGCAAGCCGTGACAGCGGCCGGCCGGGCGGTTCCGGGTGCTCGTCGCCCTCGCTCCGGCACGCGGCACCGCAGCAGCCGGGCGGGCTTCCGGCCGACGACTCGCCGGGAGCCCGCCCGGTGCTTCCCCGTCCGCCTGTTCGGCGGTCGCGGTCAACCGGATGCCCCGCTAGTGCCGCGGCAGGCAACGTTTGCCCCGTCGCGACGCCCGGCACGCTCCCCCACTGCCTTGAGGGCGTGGGAGGGGCCCCCACTCGCCGCACCGGCCGAAAGCCCAAGTACGTCCAGTACGAGGGCTTCCGGCCGGCACGCCGAGAGCACGCTCCCCCACCTCGAACCGCGCTTCGCACGGCTCGGGCGGGAGGGGCCCCCACGACGCCGCTCCTTGACGGGCAAACGTTGCCTGCCGCGGCACTAGGTGAATCCGACGAGACCGGAGCGGCGGCCCGAGATCAGCGGGGCCACCTTCCCTCCGAGCCGCTGCCCGCGACCCCGTCCCGTAGGGCGTCCGAGATCGACTTGACTCCGCCGTGCGCGGTGAGGCCGCCGTCGACGGGGATCTCGGCGCCGGTGATGAAGGACGCCTCGTCGGAGAGCAGGAAGGCCACCAACGAGGCGATCTCGGCGACCGTGCCGGTGCGGCCGAGAGGGGTCTCGCGGAGGTTGGCCTCGCGGAAGGCGGGGGCGGCGGAGGCGGTCATCTCGGTCTCGATGAAGCCGGGGTGCACGGTGTTGACACGGATGCCGCGCGGGCCCAGCTCCGTGGCAGCCGCCTTCGACAGGCCGCGCAGGGCCCATTTGCTGGCCGTGTACGCGACCGGGTAGTGGCCGGTGAGCGCGGCGGTCGAACCGACGTTGACGATGGAGGCGCCGGGCGGCATCAGCGGGGCGAGGTGCTGGATGCCGAGCAGCGGGCCGGTGACGTTGACGGCGTGGACGCGGGCGAAGTCCTCGGGGCGTACGTCGTCGATGCGGGCGCGCCAGGTGATGCCCGCGTTGTTGACCAGGCCGTGGACCTGGCCGTACGACTCCCGAAGTTCCGCGGCGAGTTCGGCCCACTCCTTGTCGCTGGTGACGTCGAGGCGGCGACAGCCCGGGGCGTCCGTGATGTCGGTGGCGATGACCCGGGCGCCCTCCCGGGTGAGGGTCTCGGCCTCGGCGGCGCCCTGGCCGCGAGCGGCGCCCGTGACGACCACCACCTTGCCCGGCAGCCGTGTCACGGCCGCTCCCGGGTGCGGCGACGGCCGGTCGGCAGCGGCACCCGGTCGACACCGGCGACGACGGTGTTGGAGACGCTGCCGATGCCCTCGACGGTGAGCGTCACGGTGTCGCCGGGCCTGAGCGGCGGTGGTTCCTGGCGGCCCTTCACACCCCAGAGTTCCGCCAGACAGCCGCCGTTGCCGCAGGTGCCCGAGCCGAGGACGTCACCGGGTCGGACGACGGTGCCGCGTGAGGCGTAGGCGACCATCTCCTCGAAGGTCCAACTCATGTTGGAGAGCAGATCCTTGCCGATGACCTCACCGTTCACGGTGGCCGTCAGGGACAGCCGCAGGAACCCGTCCGTGTCCCGGTACGGCTCCAACTCGTCGGCGGTCACCAGATACGGTCCGAGCGTGGCGGCCGTGTCCTTGCCCTTGCAGGGGCCGAGGTTGACCTGCATCTCACGGGACTGCAGATCGCGGGCGGACCAGTCGTTGAGGATCGTGTAACCGACGATGTGGTCCCGGGCCCGCTCGGGCGTGAGGTCGCGGCCCTCGCGGCCGATGACCGCGGCGACCTCCAGCTCGAAGTCCAGGACCCGCGTACCAGGGGGCACGGGCACGTCGTCGTACGGCCCGATGACCGCGTAGGGGTTGGTGAAGTAGAAGGTCGGGGCGTCGTACCAGGCCTCCGGTACCCCGGCGTTGCCGTCGATCGAGCGCCGTACGCCCTCGACGTGTTCCTCGAAGGTCACGAAGTCCCGGATGGTGGGGGGCTGGAGAGGTGCCAGCAGACTTACGTCGGTCAGCGGCACGGGCGTTCCGACCGGGTGCCCGCCGAACGCGGCCTCGACCGGCGAGGTGCCGTCGGGCAGAGGGCGTACGACGGTGTCCTCGACGACACCGACCCGGCGGCGGCCTTCTTGGAGATAGGTGGCTATGCGCACAGGGGCCTCACACCGGCGGGGCGACGAACACGCCGCGGTCGACGTCGTTGAACGACTCCTTGGCGACCAGCTCGTTCATCGGGTTGGCGGTGCCCCACTGGTCGGCGACCTCGGGCTGGGAGAAGTCGTAGACGTGCGGGTGCCAGGTGTCCTCGTCCAGCAGCTCCAGCTCGGTCGTGTACTCGACCGTGTTGCCGTGCGGGTCCAGGAAGTACGTGAAGGTGTTGTCGCCCGCGGTGTGCCGGCCCGGCCCCCAGAGCTTGTTGTGGCCGGCCCGGATCACCCGGCCGGAGCCGCGCAGGTACTCGTCGATGCCGCGCATCTCGAAGGAGACGTGGTGCAGGGCGGTGTGCGGGCCCTGGGCGATGGCCATGGAGTGGTGCTGGTTGCTGATCCGCATGAAGTGCATGGCCTCGCCCATGCGCGGGTGCATGAGGGTGTCGGAGAGCCGGAAGCCCAGATGACGCTCGTACCACTCACGGGTGACGTTGAGGTCGGGGGAGTTGAGGACGACGTGCGACAGCTTGACCGGGATGGCCTCCTTCTCCTCGATCCTGCGGTGCTGCCGGACCTCGACGTCCGCCGAGACCTCGATGGTGCGGCCGTCGACGTCGAAGAAGCGGAAGCCGTAACCGCCGCCGGGGGTGTCGACCTTGCCGGGCCGGGAGATCAACCGGACGCCGCCCGCGAGGAGTTGCTCCGCGAGGGTGTCCACGTCGTCCGCCGAGGCGGCGCCGTACGAGACGAGGTCCAGCCGCTTCTCCTCGGCCTTGCGCAGCCGGACCACGTACTGCTCCGGCGAGCCCTCGGCGGCGAGGAAGGAGATCCCGGAGTCCTCGGCGACCTTGGTCAGGCCCCAGACGCCGGCGTAGAAGTCGAGCTGCTTGTCGTAGTCGGGCACGGCGAGGTCGACGTGCCGCAGATGGGTGAGCAGACGCATGAGGTCAGTCCTTCCGGAGGAGGGCGACGGCGTTGCCGCCCCGTACGGCGTGGAAGTCGGGGTAGGAGAGCCGGGCCGCGCGCAGGGCGCCGACGGGGTCCTCGGTGCCCATGTCGAAGGGGAAGTCGGAGCCGAGCAGCACCCGGTCGGCGCCGGCGGCCCGGACCAACTCCCGGAGCACGTGCGGGTCGTGGACGAGGGAGTCGAACCAGATCCGCCCGAGGTAGCTGCTCGGCGGGTGCGCGCAGCCGGCGCTCGCGTCGGAGCGGGCCGACCAGGCGTGGTCGGAGCGGCCGATGTGGGTGGGCAGATAGCCGCCGCCGTGCGCGGCGACGATCTTCAGTCCGGGGTGGCGGTCCAGCACTCCGGAGAAGATGAGGTGGGACAGCGCGACGGCGTTCTCCGTGGGCTGGCCGACGACGTTGGACAGGTACCACCGGTCCAGGCGCTCGTCGAGGGTGCAGCCGAAGGGGTGCAGGAAGAGGATCGCGCCGGTTGTCTCGGCCAGGGCCCACAGGGGTTCGTAGGCAGGGTCGGACAGTTCCCTGCCGGGGGCGTGGGACGAGATCTCCACTCCCGACAGGCCCTGGTCCAGGGCGTGGGAGAGGGCGCGCACCGCCTGTTCGGGATGTTGCAGCGGGACGATGCCCAGCCCGCGGAGCCGGTCGGGCCCCTGTGCGCAGTGCGCGGCCGTCGCCTCGTTGGCCAGGCGGTACACCTTCTCCGCCGTCTCCTCGTCCGCCCAGTAGTGGTAGTGCGAGGGGGAGGGGCTGACCAGCTGGATGTCCACGCCCTGGGCGTCCATCGCGGCCAGCCGCAGCGAGACGTCGGTCGCCTTCGGGACGATGGAGCGCACCATCGGGCCGCTGACCGCGAGGGACGCGGCGCCGTTGCGGCGGGCGTCCAGTGCCTTGGCCTCGGCCAGGCCGGAGAGTGCGGCGACGGCCTCCTCGACCTCTGGGATCAGAAGGTGGGCGTGCACGTCGACGGTGGGTGGGGTCACGGCAGTTCCTTCAGGATGTTCATCGTGCGGCCGATCAGCCCGGGCACGTCGGCGTCGCGGACACCGTCCAGTTGCCACTGCCCGATCTGCACGGACGCCTCGACGACGGTTCGCACCCGGGGGATGCGGCGCTCGTAGTACGCCTGGAGGAGGTCCTCGTCCCAGTCCCGCCCGCTCGTGAGCAGCTCCGCGAGGACGGAGGCGTCCTCCAGGGACTGGGCCGCGCCCTGGGCGATGGTGGGCGGACAGCAGTGGGCGGCGTCGCCGACGAGGACGACCCGGCCGCGGTGCCAGGAGCCTTCCACCAGCAGCCTGTCGAACCACGTGTAGTTGACCTTCGCCGGGTCCGTGATGTGCTCGACGATCTCGGGCCAGACACCGCCGTACGCCCGCGCGAGCCGGCGCATCTCGTCCGCGTAGGTCTCCGGCGGGATCGAGGCGCGGTCGCGGTTCGCCTCGACGACGTACGCGTAGATGGTGTTCTCGCTGGTCGGGCAGTAGCCGGCGATGTAGGCCGGGCCGCCGTAGGCGAGGTCGGTGCGGGTGACGCCCGCGGGGCGCGGGGTCGGCGTGCGCCAGATGGCCATGCCGGTCGGCTCCGGTTTGTCGGCGATGCCGATCGCGGCGCGGGTGGCGGAGTTCAGACCGTCGGCGGCGATCACGAGGTCGTAGCGGCCGGTCGTGTCGTCGCTGAAGCGCACCGAGACACCGTCGGCGTCCTGCTCCAGGGTCTTGGCGGTGGTGCCCAGCCGGACCGTGGCTCCGCAGGCGCGGACCGCGTCGATGAGGATCTGCTGGAGCCGGGGCCGCTGCATGCCGAGCGTGGCGGGCAGGTCCTCGCCGCCGGTGCGGATGTCCTCGATCTCGTGGATCACGGTGCCGTCGGGGATGGTCACACCGAGCGAGCCGAAGGCGTACCCGCAGGCCGACACCTCTTCCCACACGCCGAGTTCGCGCAGCACGCGCAGGGCGTTGCCCTGGAGGGTGATGCCGGAGCCGTTGGTGGCGTTCCAGTCCGGCCTGGCCTCGATCAGGTCCACCGTGACGCCGGCGCGGCGCAGCAGGATCGTCACCGCGTTGCCGGAGGCGCCGCCGCCTATGACGAGGACTCTGCGGGATGTGCTCATGGGGAACTCCCTTGTTCCGCGGGTTACTTGACGGCGATCGGGTTGACCGGGGAGCCGACGGCCCCGGTGATGGGCAGGGGCGCGGCGGTGAGCCAGAACTCGAACACACCGTCCGCGGCGCAGTCGGCGGCCAGGGTGTCGAGGTCCCACATCTCGCCGATCAGCAGGCCGATGTGCGGGATGGCGACCTGGTGCAGAGGCTGGAAGGCGTGCTCGAACTCGTTGGGCCGTACCTCGAAGCCCCAGGTGTCGGTGGCGATCGCGGCGATCTCGGTGCGGTGCAGCCAGCTCGCCGTGGTGAACGACAGCCCGGCGGAGCCACCGCCCGCGTAGTCGCCCCATCCCTCGCGGCGGGCCCGGGCGAGGCGTCCGGTCCGTACGACGACGATGTCACCGCGGCCGACCCGCACGCCGTGGGCCTCGGCGGTCGCGGTCAGGTGCTCCTCGGTGATGGCGAAACCGTCGGGCAACTCGCCGTCTGTGCCGATGACGTGGCCGACGTCGAGGAGTACGCCCCGACCGGCGACATGCGGTGCCATGTGCTCGATGCCGGTGACGAGGTCACCGTCGGAGGTGACGACCTTCTCGGCCCGCCGTCCGTTCCAGGCGTTGCCGTGGTCGAAGATGTGCCCGAGCCCGTCCCACTGCGTCGAGCACTGCAACGGCATCGCGATCACGTCGTCGGCGCCGCCGATGCCGTGCGGGAAGCCCTGGTTGCCGAGGGCCGCGTCGGTACCGGTGTCGAGCATGGTGTGCACCGGGTTGGTGCGCCGCCGCCACCCCTTCTGCGGACCGTTCATGTCGAAGGACTGCGAGAGGGAGAAGCTCACGCCCCGCCGGACGAGCGCGGCACCCTCGCGCCGCTTGGCCTCGTCGAGGAAGTTGAGGGTGCCGAGCACGTCGTCCTCGCCCCAACGCCCCCAGTTGGAGTACGCCTTGGCGGCCTCGGCGATGGCGCCCTCGGGGTCGGCCCGGTCGAGCGTCACCGGGACACCTCCGCGGTACAGCGCGTGCGCTGGGCACCAAGGCCCGTGATCGACCCGTCCATCACATCACCGTCCCGCAGCAACCGGCCCCAGTGCATGCCGTTTCCGGCCGGGGAGCCCGTCAACACCAGGTCCCCGGGCAGGAGTCGGGCGGTCTGAGAGGCGTACGACACGATCCGCGCGACGCCGAAGAGCATGTCCTTGGTCGACTCGTCCTGCATCGTCTCGCCGTTCAGCCTGAGCGTGACCCGCAGGTCACCGGGGTCGGCGATCGACGCGGCGGGCACGATCCACGGGCCGAGCGGGGTGAAGCCGGGCGCGTTCTTGCTGCGCAGCCAGTCCGTGCCGATGGCCTTCATGTCCCGGCGGAAGACGGTGGCGCGGTCGGTGAGGTCGTTGGCGATGGTGTACCCGGCGACGTACTCCAGGGCCTCCTCGACGGACACCCGGTAGGCGGGCCGGGAGATCACGGCCGCCAACTCCAGCTCCCAGTCCGGCTGTTCGGCCCAGGACGGAAGGACGACGTCGTCGTACGGGCCGGTGATCGCGCTCGGCAGTCCGATGAACACGTACGGCAGGTCCTCGGCGGCCCGGCGGTCCATGATCTCGGCGGTCTCGGCCCGCGCCTCCTCGACCGTGCGCGGGTCGTCGGGGGAGCGGTGGGCGAGCTCCAGGTCGATCACGTGCTGCCGGTAGTTGGCGCCGGACTGGAAGACCTGGCGGGGCTCGACGGGAGCGTGGACGTGCAGGGCGTCGAGCGGCTGCCGGTCCGCCTGCGCGTCCGCCGCCAGCTCGTGCAGACGCGGGAGCAGCTCGGCCCAGCGTTCGAAGACCGCGCGGGCCGTCAGAGCGGGTTCGCCGAGGGCCGTACGGAGATCCAGCACGTGCCCGTCGGGGACCACCAGGCCGGGGAAGGGAGCCTCGCCGGGGGCGGAGAAGGTACCGAGGGCGAACGGTCCGGAGAAAGCTGCGGGTTTCACGGGCATGTCCTCCTGATTGCGGTGTGACTAATCTGGCCCCGCATCTCGTAATCTGGGAAATCGATTCTGTGGATGCAGATCATCCACGCCGTCTATGCCTTGTGGAGCGCGCCGTGAACCTGGCCAGCCTCGACCTCAACCTCGTGGTCGCCCTGCGCGCCCTCCTGGAGGAACGCAACGTCACCCGCGCCGGGCGCCGGGTCGGTCTGAGCCAGCCCGCGATGAGCGCGGCCCTGGCCCGGCTGCGCCGCCACTTCGACGACGACCTGCTCTCCCGCGTCGGCGGGCACTACGAGCTGACCGCGCTCGGCCAGGTCCTCCTCGACCGCACCTCCACCGCCTGCGATCTGCTGGAACGCCTCTTCACCAGCCAGGCCGACTTCGATCCGGCGGTCGAGGAGCGGGAGTTCACGATCGTGTCCTCCGACTACGCGGTCGCCGTCTTCGGCGCCGAACTCGCCCGCACGGTCCACCGGGAGGCGCCCGGCATCCGGCTGCGCTTCGTCCAGACCCCGCCCGGCATCGTCGAGCAGACCGCTACCCTGCTGAGCACGACCGACGGGCTCCTCATGCCGCACGGCATCATCAGCGGCTTCCCCGCCACCGAGCTCTACCGGGACCAGTGGGTCTTCCTGGTCGCCGACGACAATCCGGACGTGGGCGAGCGGCTCACCCGGGACGATGTGGCGCGGCTGCCCTGGGTGACGTACCAGCGCACCTACGACGCCCCGGCGGTCCGCCAGCTCGGCATGCTCGGCATCGAACCCAAGGCCGAGGTGTCCGTCGACAGCTTCACGGTGCTGCCGTTCCTGGTCGCCGGGACCCGTCGCATCGCCCTGGTCCAGGCGCTCCTCGCCGAGCGGCTGCGCGGCGTGGCCCCCGTGCGGATCATGGAGGCGCCCTACGAGTCCGTGCCGCTCCAGGAAGCCCTGTGGTGGCATCCGGTGCACACCCACGATGCCGCGCACATGTGGCTGCGCGAGACGGCGGCACGGGTCGGGGCCTCGGTGACGGGGCACGACGTCCGGGCGACCCAGGGGGCAGGGCATCCAGCCGACGGATGATCCCGATCCGGGAGATCGATCGGCTGAGGGGTAGGCGTGGCGGGCACGCCGGTTCATAGTCGGGGCAGTTCCTGACGCCCGCCGCTCGGGCGCAGTCCCTCCGGTGCGCGGTCGCCGCACCTCCTGCCCCTGACGTGGAGCCCCGCCATGCCCGGATCCGTCCCCCTGCGCACCCCTCTCCTGATGGCCGGCAGCTGTCTGCCCGTCCTCGGCGCGGTCCTGATCGCCCCCGTGCTGCCGAAGATGCAGGACCACTTCGACTCGGTGCCCGGTGCCAAGACGCTCGTCCCCGTGGTCCTGACCGTCCCGGCGCTGGCGCTCGCTCTGCTGGCACCCTTCGCGGGCGTCATCGTCGACCGGCTGGGCCGCCGACGCCTTCTGGTCGTGGCGACCGTGCTGTACGCGCTCTTCGGCACCGCCCCGCTCTGGCTCGACTCGCTCGGCGCGATCGTCGCCTCCCGGGTCCTGGTCGGCATCACCGAGGCCGCGATCATGACCTGCTGCACCACACTGATCGGCGACTACTACACGGGCCGGGTCCGGGACCGCTATCTCGCCCTGCAGACCATGTGCGCCTCCGCCTCCGCCACCGCGTTCTTCGTGATCGGCGGCGCGGCCGGCTCGGCGGGCTGGCGCGCACCCTTCTGGATCTACGCGGTCGGCCTGCTGCTGGCCCCCCTCATGGCGACCGCCCTGCCCAGGCTCCGCCAGGACGCCGCCTCCGAAGAACTCACCACCGGCTCACGCCCGTTCCCCGTACGACGGCTGGCCGGCATCTGCGCGCTGACCGTGTTCGGTGCGATGGTGTTCTACACCGTGCCCGTCGAAACGGCCTATCTGCTCGACGACCTGGGCATCACCTCCACCGGCGTCATCGGCCTGGCCACCGCCCTCGCCAGTGCCGCCACGGTGGCCGGATCGATCGCGTTCACCAAGCTGCCGGGCACCCCCGCGAGCCGGCTGCCCGTCGTGTTCGCGCTGTGCGGCACCGGGTTCGTGGTGATGGCGCTGGCGAGCGGCCCCGTGCTCCTGATCGCGGGCGCGGTGCTCAACTGCCTCGGTACGGGCGTCCTGTTGCCGTCCCTGCTCACCGTCGCGATGTCCGGGCTGGAGTACGCCGACCGCGGGCGCGGCACCGGACTGTGGACGGCGGCGTTCTTCTTCGGCGCGTTCGTCTGCCCGCTGATCCTGATCGGGCTGGAGTCCGTGGTGGGGAGCCTGGCCACCGCGGTCGGCGTCCTGGGGCTCGCCTCGGGGCTGGTCGCGGGCGGACTGCTGCTCGCGGGACGGCCGGCGGTCGTGGAGCACGAGCATGCCGCCTAGGCAGGACGAGGGCGGCGCCCCTCGACGGGGCGCCGCCCTGCTCTCCCGGTCCGCGTGGCCTTGGCGTCGGTGTCTCAGCCCGTGTGAAGGATCCGGAAGCGGCCGGGTTCCGCCGGATCGCGATCGACGACCTGGACCGGCGACGAGGCCCACTGCCACACACTGATGCCCGGCGTGCGGGAGAACCCGATTCGCCCGCGCGTGCCCTCGACCGCGACGCGCGGCCAGGATCCGGCGATGCCCGCCCGGTCCGTGCCATGAGTACGCAGCAGATCGGCGAGGACGGCGACAGTGTCGTAGCCCTCGAAGGCGACGAAGGAGGGCGCGTCACCGAGCTGCTCACGAAGGGCCGCCTCGACCCGTGTGCCGAGCGGGGTGAGGTGCTCGGGCAGATAGCGCAGGAACGGCACCCCGGCACCGTGATCACCCAGCAGCGTGGCCCATTCGGCGAGCTCCGGCTGTCCGGCCGGCGCACCGATCAGGACCTCGGCGAGGCGCCCGTCGTGGCGGACGGACTCGACGATCGGGACGGCCGGCTCCGGGTGTCCGACCAGAAGAAGGAGGGCTGTGGCGCGCTGCTCGACGAGCGCGTCGCACACCGCGGCGGGGGCGAGCGCGCTCAGGTCGAGTTCGACGACGGTGCCGCCGCGCTCGGCGAGGTGGTCCCGCAGGATGCGGGTCCCGGCTGCCCAGTAGACACTCGGCTGCGTCGCCACGGCGATACGGCTGTGGCCCGCGCCGAGGAGGAAGTCCGCGTAGATCCGCCAGCCGCGGGACTGCGGCGGGGAGAGGCGCGCGACCCAGTCCGTGGGCTGTTCCGTGAGCGCGTCGAGCACCGCGGACGAGCACAGGAACGGCACCCCGAGGGCATCGGCACGACCGGCGGCGGCTCGCGCGACGACGCTGTGATACTCCCCGGCCAGGGCGGCCACACCCAGGCCGGCCAACTCGTCCACGGCCGCGGCGGCCTTCTCCGGATCGGCCGCGGTGTCCCGGACCACCAGTTCCAGGGGATGTCCGTCGATCCCGCCGGTGTCGTTGACGTCGCGAGCGGCCATTTCGAGGCCCGCGAGCACATGCCGGCCCGCCTCGACCCAGCCGGGGCGGGTGAGCGGAACGAGAACGCCGATCCGGACGGGGCGATTCGTCCCGCCGGGATGGGTGCACCGAGGTGATCATGCCGGACATTGCATCCATCACCCTCGCCAACGGGCAAGCGGTTTTGGGGTCGCTCTCGGCCTTTGGGGTGCGACGGCCGTTCGGCTATAGTCAACAATGTTAGTAGGTGTCTATTTGTCTAAATGAGGCGATCGGCCATGACGGATAACGGACCTTTGCGGTACGTCGCCCTCGGTGACAGCCAGACCGAAGGGTGCGGCGACGGTGACGACGTACGGGGACTGCGCGGTTGGGCCGACCGGCTCGCCGAGCACCTCGCCCGGGACACACCGGAGCTCCTCTACGCCAACCTCGCCGTACGCGGCCGGCTCGCCGGGCAGGTGCGGGACGAACAGCTCGCGCCCGCCCTCGCGTTGGAGCCCGGCCTCGCCACGGTCGTCGCCGGGGTCAACGACCTGCTGCGGCCCCGGTTCGACGCCGACGAGGTGGCCGGGCACCTGGAGGCGATGTTCGCCGCACTCACCGCGCAGGGCGCCCGCGTGGCGACGGTGACCTTCCCGGACGTCGCCCGGATCACCCCGCTGGCCCGCCCGATCGGCCCCCGGGTCATCGCCCTCAACGACCGCATCCGACAGGCCGCCGCCCGGCACGGAGTCGTGGTCGCCGAGACGTCCCACCACCCGGTCGTGACCGACAGGCGCCTGTGGAGCCCCGACCGGCTGCACGCCGGCCCGCTCGGCCACGCCCGGATCGCCGCCGCCGTGGCCGACGCCCTCGGCCTGCCGGGCAGCGACGACGGCTGGACCCGCCCGCTGCCCGTCGATCCACGCCCGGTCTCCGGTCTGCGGGCGGTCGGCGGCGAGTTGCGCTGGGCCGGCTCCTTCCTCGGTCCCTGGCTCGTACGGCGGGTCCGGGGACGGTCGTCCGGCGACGGCCGGCGGGCCAAGCGGCCCGAGCTGCTCGCGATGCCCCGGCCCGCTGCCCTGCACCCCCTTGACTAATCAATTAGGTTGGGCCCATGGCTCTGCGCAACGCGGTGATGGCCGCCCTCCTGGAGGGCGAGGCCTCCGGATACGACCTCGCCAAGGGCTTCGAGGCCTCCGTCGCCAACTTCTGGATGGCCACCCCGCAGCAGCTCTACCGCGAACTGGAGCGCATGGAGACCGAAGGCCTCGTCTCCGCTCGCGTGGTCCAGCAGGAACGCCGCCCCAACAAGCGCCTGTTCTCCCTCACCGAGGCCGGTCTGGAGATCCTGCGCGCGTACATCGCCGACGTGCCCGCGAAACCGACCGCCATCCGCGACGAGCTGATGGTCAAGGTCCAGTGCGTCGACATCGGTGACGCCGACGCCGTACGGACCGCGATCGCCGAGCGCGTGGAGCGGTCCACCGCCAAGCTGGCCCGCTACGAACGGATGCGGGAGCGCATGCTGGCCGGCCGCACCGAGGACGAGTACTTCGCCGAGGCCGACCGCATCGGGCCCTACCTCACCCTGCTCGGCGGCATGGCATTCGAACGCTCGAACCTCAAGTGGGGCGAGACCGCACTGAAGCGGCTGGATCAGCGAGCCGCACGCCAACCGGTTCCGCCGGGGCCGTGACGCGGAGCCCCGGCACCTCTGCCGACCCCGGGTGAGCGTCGGCCGTGTGAACACCGTGATGCCGCGCACCGCCAACAGGCCTCGTCCGACATCCCGCTCAAGCCGGTCCACGGACCGGGAGGCCGGACGGGTCGGTGTCGCCGTGGACGCCGACGCCGGCGCCTCAGCTGAACGTGAACCCCTTCGCGCAGAAGTCCCAGATCTCGTCGGCGGTGATCGGGTGGGAGCCCGTCCGGCCGCTGGACTGCGCGTTGAACATGACGGTCTGCACGGTGAGGGCCGCCGCCCGGCGGGGCTCGAAGCCCTCGCGCAGCACACCGGCCTCCTCGAGGTCCGTCATCAGCTCGGTGAACAGGGCGAGCAGCGGTGCGTTCGCGACCCGCGTCTCGTTGGGGTGCGAGACCAGCAGGCGCAGCGCGAAGTCGGTGAACAGCGGGCGCTTGGCGGCCGGATCGGGGCAGGAGTTCTCGAACAGGGTCTGCACGGCGACCCTGAGCCGGTCCAGCGGGTCCGAGTGCTCGGCCACGGCGGTCCGCAACTGCTCCGCCGACTTGCTCATGGCGTCCTCGAACAGAGCGAGCAGCAGCTCGTGCTTGCCGTCGAAGTGCTGGTAGAAGCTGCGCAGAGACTGCTTGGAGCGGTCGACGACCTCCTGCACGGTGAAGCCGGTCGTCCCCTTGTCCGCCATGATCGCCTGGGCCGCGTCGAGGAACCGCTCCACCCGCTGCTCGGCCCGGCGCTTCGCCGCCTGGGTGGACCGCTCGACCGCGCGCTGCTTCCAGGCGGGCTCTTCGATGGGGGTGCTCAAGGGCGGGTCCGCCTTCTGTGGCGCGGGGAGAACTTATGAGGAGAACTTTACTGCGGTGCAGCGACAACGGGCCTACCGATCAGGTCGGGCACCCCCTCTCCCCACAGCGATACTCTCCATTCCCCTGAGCGAGATGGTGATTCTCGCCGAGCCATCGCGATGCGCCGGGACACGGACAGGGCAGGCTCCAGCTGTTGGGAGTTCGGCGCCGAACAGTGGCTGTGCCAGGACACCGCACACCGCCGTTGCGGGTCTGCGCCGATCTCGGCTGGACTGTCCGAATGGCCTTCCACGAACCGTGTTCACGCTGCTCGGAGAGGAGCGCGGGGATCCCCCGTTCGTCGAGATCACCGCCTGGGATGGCCGACGGATGCCGCAGCCACCCCAGGCGGTGCAACCTCGTCAGCCCTTGCGGGTGTTGATCTCCTCGGTGAGGGCGGGGACGACGTCGAAGAGGTCGCCGACGACGCCGTAGTCGACGAGGTCGAAGATCGGGGCCTCGGCGTCCTTGTTGATCGCGACGATCGTCTTGGAGGTCTGCATGCCGGCCCGGTGCTGGATCGCGCCGGAGATACCGGAGGCGATGTACAGCTGCGGGGAGACACTCTTGCCGGTCTGGCCGACCTGGTTGGTGTGCGGGTACCAGCCCGCGTCCACCGCGGCGCGCGAGGCGCCCACAGCCGCGCCGAGGGAGTCGGCCAGGGACTCGATGAGCGCGAAGTTCTCCGCGCCGTTGACGCCACGGCCGCCGGAGACCACGATCGCGGCCTCGGTCAGCTCCGGGCGCCCGGTCGACTCGCGCGGGGTGCGCGCGGTGACCTTGGTGCCGGTGGCCAGCGCGCCGAAGGACACCGACAGGGCCTCGACGGTGCCGGCGGCCGGGGCGGCCTCCACGGCGGCGGAGTTCGGCTTGACGGTGATGACCGGGGTGCCCTTGGCGACCCGGGTCTTGGTGGAGAAGGAGGCGGCGAACACCGACTGGGTGGCCACCGGGCCCTCGTCACCGGCTTCCAGGTCGACGGCGTCGGTGATGATGCCGGAGCCGATCCGCAGCGCGAGACGGGCGGCGATCTCCTTGCCCTCCGCGGAGGACGGCACCAGTACGGCGCCGGGGGAGACGGCCTCGTACGCGGCCTGGAGGGCGTCCACCTTCGGGACGACCAGGTAGTCGGCGTACTCGGCGGCCTCATGCGTGAGCACGCGGACCGCCCCGTGCTCGGCCAGCGCGGACGCCGTGTCGGCGGCACCGGCACCCAGCGCCACAGCCACCGGCTCCCCTATCCGGCGGGCCAGCGTCAGCAGCTCCAGCGTGGGCTTGCGGACGGCGCCGTCCACGTGATCGACGTAGACGAGAACTTCAGCCATGGATCAACGCACCCTCTCTCAGATGAACTTCTGGCTCGCGAGGAACTCGGCGAGCTGCTTGCCGCCCTCGCCCTCGTCCTTGACGACTGTTCCGGCCGTACGCGCCGGGCGCGCGGCGGCGGAGTCGACGGCCGTCCAGGCGCCGTCCAGACCCACGTCCTCGGCCTCGATGTCGAGGTCGGACAGGTCCCAGGACTGAACCGGCTTCTTCTTGGCGGCCATGATGCCCTTGAAGGACGGGTAACGCGCCTCGCCCGACTGGTCGGTGACGGACACGACCGCCGGGAGGGATGCCTCCAGCTGCTCGGTGGCGGAGTCACCGTCGCGGCGGCCCTTCACGATCCCGTCCTCGACGGAGACCTCGGACAGCAGCGTCACCTGCGGGACACCCAGTCGCTCGGCCAGCAGTGCCGGGACGACCCCCATCGTGCCGTCGGTGGAGGCCATACCGGAGATCACCAGGTCGTAGCCGGCCTTCTCGATCGCCTTGGCCAGCACCAGCGAGGTGCCGATCGCGTCGGTGCCGTGCAGGTCGTCGTCCTCCACGTGGACGGCCTTGTCGGCGCCCATGGACAGCGCCTTGCGCAGCGCGTCCTTGGCGTCCTCCGGACCGACCGTCAGGACGGTGACCTCGGCGTCGTCCGCCTCGTCGGCGATCTGCAGGGCCTGTTCGACCGCGTATTCGTCCAGCTCGGAGAGCAGACCGTCCACGTCGTCACGGTCGACGGTCAGGTCATCGGCGAAGTGCCGGTCGCCGGTGGCGTCGGGCACGTACTTCACGGTCACAACTATCTTGAGACTCACGGCAATTGCTCCTCTTTCGACAATTCGGCATACGGCGTCACCGGCCGCTGCGCCGCAGCCGTACGCGGTACGAGTAGTGCTCGGGCAGGAAGTGGCTGATCGCCAGCTCGACGAGTTGTCCGGCGACCGTCTGGTAGACCCGGTCGATGCGCAGCAGCGCGCGGCCCGGTTCGCAGCCGAGGTGTCCGGCGAGTTCGGGGGTGGCCTCCGCGACCGTGATGCTCTGCTCGGCCTCGGCGATCGGTTCGGGCAGCCGGCCGTCGAGGAAGCCGATGACGGTGGAGGCGCTGGGGGTGCCGGGCTCGGTGAGTTCGGGCACCGACTCCAGCAACTGGCCGACGGCGGGCGGCAGGGAGACCGCGGTGTGGCAGAACGCGGTGTCCTCGTGCAGCCGGACGAAGGCCAGCTTGTGCACGCGGTCGGTGTGCAGGCCCAGTCGCCCGGCCGCGTCGACGTCGACCCGTCGGTGCAGGGGCGTGACGACCCGCATACGGGTGTCGATGGACAGGCCCATCAGGTCGTCCACCGAGCCGAACTGGCGCAGGTACTGCTCGTCGCGGGGCGTGGCGAAGGTGCCGCGCCCCGGCACCCGGTGGACCAGCCCTTCCGCCACCAGGTCCTGGAAGGCGCGGCGTACGGTCTGCCGGCTGATCCCGTGGTGCTCGGCGAGCTGGGCCTCCGTCGGCAGGCGCACCCCTTCGGGGTAGTCGTGCCGCAGGATCGCGGTGCGCAGTTCGCGGGCGAGCTTCAGGTAGGTGCTTTCACGCTGTGGCTGCTCGAGCATCGACGTCACCCCGTCATCACACGACGCCGTCGGCGCGCAGCGCCTCGATGTCGTCGCGGCTGCGGCCGAGCCCGGTGAGGATCGCGTCGGTGTGCTCGCCCACCGCCGGTACGGGGTCCATGCGGGCGGGCAGCCCGGCCAAGTCGGCCGGCGGCAGCAGCGCCCGCACGGTGGCGCCCGGTACACCCACCTCGCGCCAGCGGCCCCGGGCGGCCAGCACAGGGTGGTCGAGGAACGCGGCGATGTCGTTGACACCGGCGCAGGCGATGCCGATGTCCGCCAGGTCCTTGAGGATCTCCTCGGCGTCGGAGCGCGCACAGCGCTCGGCGACGACGGCGTTGAGCTCCTCGCGGTGGGCGACACGGTCGGAGCCGGTGGCGAAGCGCGGGTCGGTGGTCAGCTCGGGATCGCCGAGGAACTCCGCGCAGAGCACGGCCCATTCGCGCTCGTTCTGGATGGAGAACAGCACGTCCTTGCCGTCGGCGGACCTGAAGGTGCCATAGGGGGCGATGGTGGCGTGCTGGGTGCCGAGGCGCGGGGGCTGGCTGCCGCCGTACTGCGTGTAATTGGCCGGCTGGCCCATCCACTCGGCCAGTGCCTCGAAGAGGGACACCTCCACCGGGTGGGCGGTGCCCGTGGTGGCGCGTGTGTACAGGGCGGTCAGGACGCCGCTGTAGGCGTACATCCCGGCGGCGATGTCAGCGACCGAGATCCCGACCCGCGCGGTCTCCTGCGGGGTGCCGGTCAGGGAGACCAGGCCGGTCTGGCACTGCACCAGCAGGTCGTACGACTTGCGGTCGGCCCACGGTCCGTCGGTGCCGTATCCGGAGATCGTGCACGGGATCAGCCGCGGCCAGCGCTCGTTGAGCGTGTCGGTGTCGAGGCCGAGGCGGTCGACCGCGCCGGGGGCGAGGTTCTGCATGAAGACGTCGGCGTCGTCGAGGAGCCGGTGCAGGATCTCCAGGCCGCGCGGGTCCTTGAGGTCCAGGGTGAGGGATTCCTTGGAGCGGTTCAGCCAGACGAAATAGCTGGAGTGACCGTGGACGGTCGTGTCGTACCGCCGCGCGAAGTCGCCGCCGCCCGGCCGCTCCACCTTGATGACCCGGGCGCCGAGGTCGGCCAGCTGCCGGGTGGCGTAGGGGGCGGCCACCGCCTGCTCCAGGCTGACGACCGTGATCCCGGACAGAGGAAGCTTCGGGACGCTCATATCGCCTATTTGTACGGCCAAATCGAGGACACTGTCAAAGTGATCCAAGTCAAACGCACGGGGTCATCCGTGGGCGGGGAGGAAGGACGCCCGGTCCTTCCTCCTCACCCCGCGTGATCAGGACTGGCGGCTCGGATGGCACAGCACCATCACGGCGCGGGCGACGAGTTCGCCGGCGCCGCCGAGCTCCTGTCGGTAGCGGTCCGTCATCTCCCGTACGGTTTCCGCGAACTCGGGATCGACGGCGCGGGCGCGCGCGGGGGGAGGCAGTTCCTGCGCCATGGCGCGGCGACGGGCAAGAAGGGTGATGATCTCCTCGTCGAGCCGCTCTATCCGGTCCGGTGACGGGTCCGCCGTCAGGTCGGCGGTGCTGTTCGTCGTCACAATGAATCTCCGTTCTTCCGCGGGTGATGCGACGGGCCTCATCGCAGTCGGGTCCTTCAACACCTTGCCCGTGGGGCCGATCGGCGACTCCTCCCGGGACTCCACGGATCGGGGCACGCTCCGCCTTCTCGGTGTCCGACATCGCCTCACACGGCCCTCATGCACCTGCCGCGCCGAGCCGTGAAACCCGGTGGTCGGTGCCTCGCCGCCACCGGTAGGGTCGCCGCGTTCCGATCGGCCGCGCACGTCGATCATCCACCTCGACCACGTACGGAGCGCGACCCCCATGACCAGCCCCCGACCGACGACGACCCTCTGGCGCCCCACCGGCCCCGTCGAGCTGGAGCTGGTCCGCGAGCTGAACTGGCGTGCCTGGCCGCCGCGGCTGCCCGAGCAGCCGATCTTCTACCCCGTCCTGAACGAGGACTACGCCGTGAAGATCGCCCGGGACTGGAACGTGAAGCACGACGGCGCCGGCTTCGTGACCCGCTTCGAGGTCGACTCGGACTTCCTGCGCCGCTATCCCGTCCAGCAGGCCGGCGGCGAGACGATCCTGGAGCTGTGGGTGCCGGCCGAGGAGCTCGACGAGTTCAACGCGCACATCGTCGGCGAGATCGAGGTCGTCCACGAGTTCCGGTGACGGCGGCGTGACGGCGACCGCGTCTACGAGCGGGCCAAGTGGCGCATCGTCAGGGCCAGTTGCAGCCTGAACCGGCCCTGCGGGGTGCGCACGGGCCAGCCCAGCAAGTGCTCGGCATGCACCAGCCGGTCCTGGAGCGTCGAGTGGTGCACGTTGATCTCCGCGGCGGCCGCCCGCAGACTCGCCGTCGACGCGACGGCGTGCAGCGTGACCAGGAGCCACGGTGTCGCCGCGGCCGCGGACTCCAACGCGATGACGTCGGGCGGGGGTTCGGCCCCGGGTACGACGAGATCGGCGAGGAGAGCCGTGCCGCCCAGCTCGTCGGCGTACACCACACGCTGACCGGGATCCTGCGCGGTGCCCTCCGCGGTGAACCGCAGCGCGGTGCGCGCGGCGGCCCAGGACCGCGGCAGGTCGAGCATGGGCACGGCGGGGCCCAGACCCAGGCGCCCGGCGGGCAGTGCCGCACCGTGCGGCTCGGGGACGATCCGGGGCAGGCCGTCGGCGGCGGCCACGGCCCGCGCGGGCACCGCCGGGTCGAGGCCCAGGCGCCGCGCCGCGTGCAGCCGGGCCGGTTCCGGGGCCGTGGCGTCGAGGAGTGTCTCCACCAGCGCCGGATCGTCGACCGGGGCCCGGCCGCGGGTGCGGTCGAGGACGAGCCGCACGGCACCTGCGGCCCGTTCCAGGATCACGGCGTCCACCACGCTGGGCTCGGCCGCCCGCTCCAGCCACAGCGCGGGCATCCCGCCGGGCGCCAGCGCCGCCGACGGCCAGGCCGCGTCCGGTGGCAGATCCGAGTCGCGGCGCGTGCCGTCGGCCTCCACACGCACCTGCACCCGCCGGTCCGCGTCGACGAGCCGCGCGGGCACCCCGGCCAGTACGGCCGCCCCGCGCACCAGGGCCTCCAGACCGGCCCGTGACTCGGCCAGCCGGTCGAAGTAGGCGATCACCTGGACGGCGGCACCGGCGTCCGGGTCCAGCGCGGTCAGGCGCCCGGCCAGCTCTTTCATGGGTCCATGGTGCGCTATGCGGGGCCCGGCCGGGGAGCCCCGCGGCTCACACCGGGCATCACCCGAGGTGAGCCGTGCCGCACGGTCACGTGTCGAGGAGCCTGCGCAGCCAGTCCAGATGTGCCGCCCGTGTCCGCTGGGACAGCGCCGCCTGCGGGGCGAAACCGTCGAAGCCGTGGAAGCCGCCCGGCCACACATGCAGCTCGGCGATCCCGCCGGCCTGCCAGATCCGGGAGGCGTAGGCGACGACCTCGTCCCGGAACGTCTCCGCGGAACCCACGTCCAGGAACGCCGGGGGCAGCCCGGTCAGGTCCTCGGCGCGGGCCGGTGCCGCGTACGCGGGCCCGTCCGGGCCGCCGCGCCGCTCGCCCAGCAGTGCCGTCCAGCCGGTCTCGTTGGCGGTCCGGTCCCAGACGCCCAGGCCCGCCATCTGGTGCGAGGACGGGGTGTCGTTGCGGTCGTCCAGCATCGGGCACATCAGCACCTGGCCGATCGGACGCGGCCCCTGACGGTCCCGGGTGAGCAGGGCGAGAGCCGCGCACAGTCCGCCGCCCGCGCTGGCGCCCGCGAGGACGATCCGATCCGGGTCGACACCCAGCTCCCCGGCGTGCTCCGCCGTCCACACCAGACCGGCGTACACATCCTCGATCTGCGCGGGATACGGGTCCTCCGGGGCCAGCCGGTACTCCACCGACACCACGACGGCGTCCAGCTCCTTGGCCCAGGCCAGCGCCACGTCCACGCCCACCCGGTTGTTGCCGAGGACCATGCCGCCGCCGTGCACGTGGTAGACGACCGGGCGAGGGCCCGCGGCCGAGGGCACCGTGGGGCGGCAGATCAGCAGCGAGATCTCGGGGGCGCCCACGGGACCCGGCACCACACGGTCCTCGGCCTTGAAGAAACCGTCGAGCGTCAGGTCCAGCTCGGCCAGCATCTGGATGCCGGGGCCCTGACGTATCTGCTCGATGTCCTCCGGGGTCATCCCCGGGGAGATAACCTCTTTGATCAGTTCCAGGGCTCCGGCAAGTTCCGGGTCGAACGGCGGCGGCACCAGGGTCATGTCTTCTCCTCACGCGGAACGCGGCGGCTCATGCCGACATGATCCGCGCCCTGCCCGCCCTCCGGGGCGCCGCCGTACGGCGGAACCTGCCCGCCGTACGGCGGGTGGCACCAGCGTGACCTGGGACCTTGCAATGTCATGACCTTTTGTTCACCCGGGAGGGGTGGAAGAGATCAGGAACCTGAGACAACCCTGTGAAGGCCCCACACGTACCAGGAGTAACAAGTGAATGTGTCCCTCTCCGTCTGGCTGCTGACGGTTGCCGCCTTGTGCGTGCTCGTCGCCGTCGACTTCTTCATCGGCCGCAAGCCCCACGACGTGTCGATCAAGGAAGCCGGCATCTGGACGGTCGTCTGGGTCGTGCTGGCCTGTCTCTTCGGCGTCGGCCTGCTGATCTTCAGCGGCGGAAAGCCGGCCGGTGAGTTCTTCGCCGGGTTCATCACCGAGAAGTCGCTGAGCGTCGACAACCTCTTCGTCTTCGTCCTGATCATGGCGAAGTTCTCGGTGCCCTCGCAGTACCAGCAGCGGGTCCTCATGGTCGGCGTAGTGCTGGCCCTCGTGCTGCGCGCCGGGTTCATCGCGGCCGGCGCGGCGATCATCTCCACGTTCTCCTGGGTCTTCTACCTCTTCGGCGCCTTCCTGATCTGGACCGCCTGGAAGCTCGTCCAGGACGCCCGCAAGGAGGAGCACGAGGAGGAGTACCAGGAGAACAAGCTCCTCAAGATGGTCGAGCGGCGCTTCGGCGTGGCCGACCGCTACCACGGCACCAAGCTGTGGATCGAGGAGAACGGCAAGCGGGTCATGACCCCGATGCTGGTCGTCATGCTCGCGATCGGCTCGACCGACGTGCTGTTCGCGCTCGACTCCATCCCCGCCATCTACGGCCTCACCGAGGACCCGTACATCGTCTTCACGGCGAACGCGTTCGCGCTGATGGGGCTCCGCCAGCTGTACTTCCTCATCGGCGGCCTGCTGAAGAGGCTCGTCCACCTCAGCTACGGCCTGTCGATCATCCTCGGCTTCATCGGCGTCAAGCTGGTGCTGCACGCCCTGCACGAGTCCGGCGTCCATGTGCCCGAGATCAGCATCCCCTTCTCGCTCGGCTTCATCGTGCTGGTGCTCGCCGTCACGACCTTCACGAGCCTGAGGGCCACCAGGAAGCAGGAGGAGCGGGTCTCCTAGCCGAGCCTCTTGACTTCGAGAGCGCTCGAAGACCTAGCGTCACCAGGGTCGGTTACGACCCTGGTGAACGGAGACGGCCATGCGCGTGGGCGTGCACATCAACCGGTTCGACCATCCCGGGGGAGGGCCCGCGCTCGGCGTCGAACTCGCCGCCGCGGGCGACGCCGCCGAGGCCGCGGGCCTGAGCTGGCTGTCGGTGATGGACCACTACTTCCAGATGGAGTTCAACGACCGGGCCGAGGACCCCATGCTGGAGGCCTACACCACCCTCGGCTATCTCGCGGCCCGCACCTCGACGGTCCGGCTCGGCGCCCTGGTGACCGGGGTGACGTACCGGCACCCCGGACTGCTCGCCAAGATCGCCACCACGCTCGACATCCTGTCCGGCGGCCGGGCCGCCCTCGGGATCGGCGCCGCCTGGTACGACCGGGAGCACGCGGGCCTCGGTGTGCCGTTCCCGCCGGTCGCCGAGCGCTTCGAGCGGCTGGAGGAGACCCTTCGGATCTGCCTGCAGATGTGGGACCCGGAGGAGAACGGCCCCTTCGAGGGCAAGCACTACCGGCTCGCCGAGACGCTGTCCGTCCCGGCCCCGGTCAGCGACCCGCGCCCCGAGATCATGATCGGCGGAGGCGGCGAGAAGAAGACGCTCCGGCTGGTCGCCCGGTACGCGGACGCCTGCAACCTGTTCACCACCACCCCCGAGGAGATCGCGCACAAGCTCGACGTCCTGCGCGGCCACTGCGACACCGAGGGCCGCGACTACGACGCGATCCGCAAGACCGTCCTCTACTCCGGGGACCCGCTCACCACCGGTGACCTCGACGCCTTCACCCAGGACATCACGGGCTACACCAAGCTCGGCATCGACACCGTGATCCTCTCCCCGCGCACGGGGGAGCCGGCGGCCTTCATCGAGCGGTTCGCGGCCCCCGCCGTTCAGCGGCTGGCGGGACTCGACTGAGGGACGGCGGGCCCGCTGCGGGAGACGATCCGCATCCCGCGGTCGTCGACCACACGCACCTGCAGCGAGCCGCAGCCGCAGCGGGTCCATAGTGTGCGGCCCGCCGCGGTGGCGTGCCGGGACACCACCTGGAAGGGCTCGGCGCCGTCCGGCCATCCGCAGTGCGGGCAGACGGTGCCGGCCGGGGTCGTGCCGGTCGGGCTGGTCATGGGGACTCCTCGTACGTCGTGGATGGTTGACCGTCGCGACACATCCAGGGTGCAGCGCACGCTTCGTACACGTCCAGGTTGACTTTCCGGACCTCACCTTGAAGCGTGGGCTTCATGATTGATCTGCGTCGGCTCCACGTCCTGCGCGCGGTCGCGCACTACGGCACGGTCACCGCGGCCGCCCGCGCCCTGCACTTCACCCCGTCCGCCGCCTCCCAGCAGATCCGCCAGCTCGCCCGCGATCTCGGCGTCGACCTCCTCGAACCCCAGGGCCGGGGGGTCCGTCTCACCCCGGCGGCCGAGAGCCTGCTGGCGCACGCCGACGCCATCCAGGCCCGCTGGGAACAGGCGGAACTCGATCTGCGCGCCGAACAAGGCGCGCCCGGCGGGCCGTTGCGGGTGAGCGGCTACCCGGTGGCGATCTCGGTGCTGCTGGCGCCGATGGCGGTGCGGTTGCAGGAGCGGTATCCGCGGCTGAGCGTGCGGATCCAGGAGGCGGATGTACCGGAGAGCTTCGATCTGCTCTTCGAGGGCGAGACCGACCTCGCGATCGTGGAGGCCACCCCGCACAACCCGCCGCTGAACGACGTCCGGTTCGACCAACAGCCGCTGCTGGACGACCCGTTCGACCTCGTCGTACCCACCGGTCATCCGCTGGCCGGCCGCGAGCGCGTGGAGCTCTCGGAGGCGGCGCACGAGGACTGGATCGCCCCGATGCCGGACAGCCCCTGCCGCCCGCACATCATCTCCGCCTGCGCGGAGGCCGGGTTCAGTCCCGCGGTGGTGCACCATGCCGTGGACTGGAACGTCATGGCCCATCTCGTCGCCCACCGGCTCGGCGTCGCGCTGATCCCGCGTCTCGCCCAGCTCGCCCCGCACCTGCCCGTCACGCGGGTGCCCTGCACCGGCAACCCGCACCGCAAGCTGCTCACCTGCACGCGGCGCGCCGGACGGGAACGCCCCGCGGTGGAAGCCGCGTTGACACAGCTGCGGGAGCTGGCGTCCACCGCTGTGGCCTGAGTGTTGTCAGTGCCGTTTGGCACGATGGGGATCATGAGTCGCAACATCAGCTACAACACCGCCGACCAGAACGACATCATCGCCTTCCTCGGCGCCGGCGAACTGACGAAGGACCAGCAGCGCATCCTCGGCAATGTCCGCAAGTACGCCGAGGCGCACCAGGCCGACCTCGAACGGCAGGGCGTCGACTGGGGTCTGACCGTCCCCGAGGCGCTGGACCACCTCATAGCGGGCCGCGCCGACTCGGACGCCGAGTGCGCGGGCAACGCGTACTACACCGCCCTGCAGAAGATCATCGACCGGAGCGGCAGTGACCCGTACCAGCTGGGCACCTTCTCCAAGCCCTCGACCTTCTTCGGGCTGATGGACGACGAACTGCGCCGTCTCGGCGTCCCCGCCGATCTGCTGCCGGGCGACTTCCTGTTCGCCGGTCCGCCCGACGGCATTCCGTTCCCCATCCCGTATCCCGTGGACGGCTCCCCGGACATCGGCCGTCTGCCGCTGGCGAAGGCGAAGCCCGCCGCGGACGCCTACCGCGCCGTCCTGGACCGCGTCGACAGCGCCTTCTCGTACGAGCTCGGGCAGCTCGCCGGACAGCTGGAGTTCGAGCACGACGAGTGGTGGTCCGCGCAGTCGATCGACTGGTACAGCCAGGACACGATCTTCTTCTCGATCACGGGCTGAACCGTCGTGCGGGCGTGAGGGCGTACGGGCATGGGAAAGGGGCCGGAGCTCCATGAGCTCAGGCCCCTCGCCGCGAGGAGGTGATCAGGCGGCAGCGGTCTCGCCGGCGTGGCTGTGCACCCGGGCGATGACCTCGGTCAGCTGCTCGGCGACCTCGGCGTCGTCGGCCGGGTGGGTCTCGGCGAACCGAACCACGGAACCGGGGATGGAGAGCTTGACGTCCTCGAGCACCGTGGCGCCGGCGATGCCCAGCGCCTTGCGGGTCTCGTCCTGCGCCCACACGCCACCGAACTGGCCGAACGCGGTGCCGACCACGGCGGCCGGCTTGCCGCCGAAGGCGCCAGCGCCGTACGGGCGGGACAGCCAGTCGATGGCGTTCTTCAGGACGGCCGGGATGGTGCCGTTGTACTCGGGGGAGAAGAGCAGGAAGCCGTCGGCGGCCTGGGCGGCCTCACGCAGCTTGGCGGCCGGGGCCGGGACGCTGCCCTCGACGTCGATGTCCTCGTTGTAGAACGGGATCTCGGCCAGGCCCTCGAAGAGCTCGACACTCGCACCCTCGGGAGCGAACTTGACCGCCGCCTCGGCCAGCTGGCGGTTGTGCGAACCGGCGCGAAGGCTGCCGACGAGCGCAAGGATGCGAACAGACATGCGAACTCCAAGATGCTGAAACAGTGCCGTCACAATACGGACCGGGGTCCGTTTAACTTCTACCACCCTAACCGGACCGCGGTCCAGTTTCATTCCCGATGCTTTACGCTGTCGTCATGTCCGCCTCTCTGCCGCCGTTTCCCAGGTCTCAGGAACCTGCGGGCGATGCCGAATTGCTCCAGCTCGGCACGCCGGAGGAGGAGCCCTGCCTGCGCGCCGACGCCGCGCGCAACCGGGCCCGGCTGCTGGAGGCGGCGGCCCGGCTGATCGCCGAGCACGGCGCCGCCGGGGTCACGATGGAGGCGGTGGCAGCCGCGGCCCAGGTCGGCAAGGGAACCGTCTTCCGCCGCTTCGGCGACCGCACCGGCCTGCTGATGGCGCTGCTGGACCACTCCGCCAAGAAGCTGCAGGAGGACTTCCTCGGCGGCCCGCCGCCCCTGGGCCCCGGGTCGCCGCCCCTGGAGCGGCTGCGGGCGTTCGGCGTGGCGGTGCTGTACCGCACGGTCGAGCAGCTGGACCTCCAACTCGCCGCCGAGCCGGAGCCCACCCGCCGGTTCTCCCACCCGTCGCACCGCGCGCTCACCATGCACGTCACGGTCCTGCTGCGCCAGATCGTGCCGGACGCCGACTGCGAACTGCTGGCGCGGACGCTGCTCGGGTATCTCGACCCCGCCCTGATCCACCACCTGACCAGGGAGTGCGGGATGCCGATGGAACGCCTCGAGGCCGGCTGGGCCGATCTGGTGGACCGCGTGACGGGCACCGGGGCGACCCACTGAGGGGCGACTCGCACAGGTTCTGCAAAGATGCGTCACGTCATGGTGCAGATACCGAAAACGCCCGCCCCCGCGTCGCCCGCACCGCGCTCCGTTCCCACGAGCGCCGATGTGGCCCGTCTGGCCGGCGTCTCGCGCGCGACCGTCTCCTACGTCCTCAACAACACCAGCGCCGTCCGGATCAGTGAGCCCACCCGCCGCCGTGTCCACGAGGCCGCCAAGGAACTCGGGTACGTGCCGCACGCGGCCGCCCGCAGCCTGCGCGCCGGACACAGCCGCCTGGTCCTGATGCCCGCCCCCACCGTCCCCGTCGGCCAGCTCTACGGCCAGTTCATCAACGAACTCCAGTGGGCCCTCAGCCGCCTCGACTACACCGTCGTGCAGCACGGCAGCGTCGGACTGCACGGCGACGAGGCCGCCCGCGCCTGGGCCGAACTCCGCCCGGTCGCCGTCCTGGTGCCCGGCGCCGGGCTCGGCCCGAAGGGCGTCGCGGTCCTCAAGCGCTCCGGCGCCCGCGCCGTCGTCACCCTCGGCCCCGAGTCCGTCGAGGGCGCCCACGCCCTGCTCATGGACCACGAGGCGGTCGGCCGCTGCGCCGGCACCCACCTGTACGAGCGCGGCCGGCGCCGCATCGGCGTCGTCGTCCCCGAGGAGGCGGGCCTGGAGGCCTTCTCGCTGCCCCGCCTCGAAGGCGTGCGCAACGCCCTGCGCGGCACCGACGCCACCGTGACCCGTCTGCCCCTCGCCCACACCGAGGAAGCCGGCGCCCGGCTCGCCGCCCGCTGGCACGACCTCGGCCTGGACGCGGTGTTCGCGTACAACGACGAATACGCGATGCTGCTGATGCGCGCCCTCCAGGACCAGGGGGTCGACGTGCCCGGCGAGACGGCGCTGATCGGCGCCGACGACCTGATGATCGGCCGCCTCCTGCGGCCCAGACTGAGCACGGTCCACCTCGAACTGCCCTCCGGCCGCGACCTCGCCGAACTGGTCGACCGGGCGGTGCGCGACCCCGGCGCCGTCCCCGAGACGCACAAGGTGCTGGGAGCGACGGTGGTGCACCGCGAGTCCAGCTGAGAGCCTGAGTCCCAGGCTGTCACCCACGGAAGGCGTGCCATGCGCACGACGGTCGGCATCATCGGCGGCGGCCCCGCCGGACTGCTCCTCGCCCGCCTGCTGCACCGCGCGGGCATCGACTGTGTCGTCCTGGAGGCCAGGACGCGCGAGTACGTCGAACAGCGCCAGCGTGCCGGAATGCTGGAGCAGGGCACGGTCGACGCCCTGCGCGAGGGCGGCGCGGCCGAGGGTCTGGAGGCCCGGGGCCTGGTCCACCAGGGCATCGAGCTGCGCTTCGACCGGGAACGCCACCACATCGACTTCCCGGTCCTCACCGGCGGTCGCACCGTCACCATCTACGCCCAGACCGAGATCGTGAAGGACCTCGTGGCCCTCCAACTGGCCGACGGACCACCGCTGTTGTTCGAGGCGCAGGCGCTCGCGATCGAGAAGCCGGAGACCACGGCACCGGTCGTGCGGTTCGTGCACGAGGGCCGCGAACAGACCCTGAACTGCGACTGGGTCGTCGGCTGCGACGGCTTCCACGGCATCGCCCGCGACACCGTCCCCGCCGAGGTGAGCCGTGCTTACGAGCACGACTACCCGTACTCCTGGCTGGGGATCCTCGCCGATGTCGCCCCGTCCTGCGACGAGTTGATCTACGCCCGCGGCGAGCGCGGCTTCGCCCTGCACAGCATGCGCTCACCGCATGTGTCACGCCTGTACCTACAGGTCCCGAACGGCACCGACCCGGACGGCTGGTCCGACGACCGCATCTGGGACGAACTCGCCGCCCGCTTCGCCATCGACGCCGACTGGACCCTGCGCCGCGGCCCGATCACCGCCAAGTCCGTGACCCCGATGCGCAGTTACGTCCACGAACCGATGCGGCACGGGCGGCTCCTGCTGGCCGGCGACGCCGCTCACATCGTTCCGCCCACCGGCGCCAAGGGCCTCAACCTCGCGGTGTCCGACGTACGCCTGCTCGGCCGCGCCTTCGCCGAGCTGCGTCGCACCGGCTCCGAGCAACTCCTGGACACCTACTCGCAGTCGTGCCTCGCCCGCGTCTGGCAGGCGACCCGGTTCTCGTACGACATGACGACGATGCTGCACACCCGCCCCGACGCGGACCCCTTCGAGCACCGGCTGCAGCTGGCGCGGCTGCGCCGGATCACCGCATCCCGGCACGCCGCCGCCGAACTGGCCGCGAACTACACGGGACTTCCCCTTCAGTGGTGAGCCCCCACCGGGACGCGGTGCCTCAACAGCCGTACGGTCACTGACCGTTCTGCTCGGCTTCGGCCTGCTGCTCGGCGACCGACTTGCGGACCTCGTCCATGTCCAGCTTCCGGGCCTGCCCGATCACATCCGTCAGCGCGGCCTCCGGCAGCGCGCCCGGCTGGGCGAACACGGCCACCCGGTCACGGACGATCATCAGCGTGGGGATCGACTGGATCCCGAAGGCCGCGGCCAGCTCCGGCTGCGCCTCCGTGTCCACCTTGCCGAAGACCAGGTCCGGGTTGGCCTCGGCGGCCTTGTCGTAAACGGGCGCGAACTGACGGCACGGCCCGCACCAGGACGCCCAGAAGTCGATCAGCACGAACTCGTTGTCCGTCACCGTCTGGTCGAAGTTCTCCTTGGTGAGCTCCACGGTCTTGCTCATGGCGTGAATCCCTCTTCCTGATGTCGGGGCGAAGCCGTCGTGGAAAACACGAAAGGCCGAGTAGGTATTCCGCGCGCTTACCCATGTGGCCTGAGCGCACACCACCCGTAAGACTGACCCCATGACGGAAACGGAATCCATCGCGCACACCACCTACGACGTAGTGGTTCTCGGTGCCGGGCCCGTGGGGGAGAACGTCGCCGACCGCACCCGTGCGGCCGGTCTCTCCACCGCGGTCGTGGAGAGCGAGCTGGTCGGCGGCGAGTGCTCCTACTGGGCCTGTATGCCCAGCAAGGCCCTGCTGCGCCCGGTCATCGCCCAGGCCGACGCCCGGCGCCTGCCCGGTCTCGCACCCGCCGTGCAGGGCCCCCTCGACACGGCCGCGGTCCTCGCCCGACGGGACGAGTACACCTCCCACTGGAAGGACGACGGCCAGGTCCGCTGGATCGAGGGCATCGGCGCCGACCTCTACCGCGGCCACGGCCGCCTCACCGGCCCCCGCACGGTCACCGTGGGCGACAAGGTCCTGACCGCCCGGCATGCCGTCGTCGTCAGCACCGGCACCCGCGCCGTCCTGCCGGACCTCCCCGGACTCGACGAGGTCAAGCCATGGACCAGCAGGGAGGCCACCAGCGCCAAGGCCGCGCCCGGCCGCCTCGTCGTGGTCGGCGGCGGGGTCGTCGCCACCGAGATGGCCGCCGCCTGGCAGGCCCTCGGCTCCCGGGTCACCCTCCTGGTGCGCGGCAAGGGCCTGCTGAACCGCATGGAGCCCTTCGCCGGCGAACTGGTCCACGAGGGCCTCACCGAGGCGGGCGCCGACGTCCGCACCGGCACCTCGGTCGCCTCGGTGACCCGCCAGAACGGCACCGTCGTGGTCGTCACCGACGCCGGTGACCGCATCGAGGCCGACGAGATCCTCTTCGCGACCGGACGCGCCCCGCGCACCGACGACATCGGCCTCGACACCGTCGGCCTGGAACCCGGCTCCTGGCTGGACGTCGACGACAGCCTCCGCGTCACCGGCAACGACTGGCTCTACGCCGTCGGCGACGTCAACCACCGCGCCCTCCTGACCCACCAAGGCAAGTACCAGGCCCGCATCGCCGGGGCCGCCATCGCGGCCCGTGCCTCCGGGGCTTCCCTTTTGGAGACGGCCCCCTGGGGCGCGCACGCCGCGACCGCCGACCACTCCGCCGTACCCCAGGTCGTCTTCACCGACCCGGAGGCCGCCGCCGTCGGCCTCTCCCTGGCGGAGGCCGAACAGGCGGGCCACCGGGTCCGCGCCGTCGACTACGAGCTCGGCAACGTCTCCGGCGCGAGCCTGTACGGCGACGGCTACCGGGGCCGCGCCCGCATGGTCGTGGACCTGGAGCGCGAGATCCTCCTCGGGGTGACCTTCGTCGGCCCGGGCGTCGGCGAACTCATCCACTCGGCCACCATCGCCGTCGCCGGAGAGGTGCCGATCAGCAGGCTGTGGCACGCCGTGCCGTCGTATCCGACGATCAGCGAGGTATGGCTGCGGCTGCTGGAGAGCTACCGCGACAACTGAGCCCCGCGGTGGGCACGTGGCCGGGCGCGGCCGTCATGGTCACCCACGGCCGCGCCCGGCCACGTGCCCACCGCCCGCTCCACGGTGTCGTGTTCGCCCCGATGTGCGATGACGGCGGCCCGCAGCCCGGCTACGGCAGCGTGAAGCCCAGCGAGGCCGCCGCCTCCGCCGGCGTCGGCTGCGCCCATCGCTCCGCCATCGCCTGGCCCGAGGAAAGGGACCGCAGCTCCGCCCGGTCGAGGTAGAGCAGGCCGTCGAGGTGGTCGGTCTCGTGCTGCACGATCCGCGCCGGCCACCCGGAGAACACCTCGTCCACCGCACGCCCGTGCTCGTCCTCGCCCGTCAGCCGCACCTCGGCGTGGCGTGCCACGACCGCCTGCCAGCCCGGCACGCTCAGACAGCCCTCGAAGAACCCGGCACGCGCGCTGCCGACCGCCTCGTACGACGGATTGACCAGCACCCGGAACGGCTGCGGCACCCGTCCGCGCGCCACCCTGATCTCGTCCGGCACCGGCGCCGGGTCCTCGATCACCGCGATGCGCAGCGGCACACCGACCTGCGGAGCCGCCAGGCCCACGCCCGGCGCCGCGTGCATGGTGATCCGCAGCGCCTCGACGAACCGGGCCAGCAGCGCGGAGTCCAGCTGCCCCTCGAACCGGTCCGTCCCGCGCCGCAGCACCGGATCACCGGCCGCCACGATCGGCAGCGGGCCGTTGCCCGCCAGGAGTTCCTCGACCAGACCGGCAAGGGGCGCGTGATGACGGGGAGTTGCCATCGCGCCAGGATGCCATGCCCCCCTGCCCGCCTTTGTGTGACGCAGGTCACTTAATCCTCTGGGAACTCGAAGGCCTCTTCCCCCGACTACTGGACCGGTACAGCCGAGAAACGTCCCCTGCCCCAGAAAAGAACCGCCGATGACCTCCGCTCTCACGAGGACCACGGACGAGGCCCCGAAAGCCGCCGATCCGACGCCGTCACGCAGCAGTTGGGCACCGCTCCGCCCCCTGCTGCTGCGCCTGCACTTCTACGCCGGACTGCTCGTCGCGCCGTTCCTTCTGGTGGCCGCCTGCACCGGACTCCTCTACGCCGCGTCCTTCCAGGCCGAGAAGATCGTCTACGCCGACGAGTTGACCGTCTCCGCGGTCGGCGACACCAAGCTGCCCATCTCCGAGCAGGTCACCGCCGCCCGCGAGGCCCACCCCGAGGGCACCGTCGCGGCCGTCCGCCCCTCCCCGCAGGACGACGCGACGACCCGGGTGCTGCTGTCCGGAGTCAAGGGCGTCGACGCCGACCACACCCTCGCCGTCTTCGTCGACCCGTACACCGCCGAGGTCCAGGGAGCCCTCGAACAGTACGGCTCGACCGGCGCCCTGCCCCTGCGCACCTGGATCTCCGAGCTCCACCGCAATCTGCACCTCGGCGAGACCGGCCGCCTCTACAGCGAGTTCGCGGCGAGCTGGCTGTGGGTGATCGCGAGCGCCGGCCTGGTGATGTGGTTCACCCGCCGCCGGGCCCGGCGCAAGCTGCGCGGGACCAGCGGGCGGCGCCGCACCCTGGGCCTGCACGGCGGCGTCGGCGCCTGGGCCGCCGCCGGGTTCCTCTTCCTGTCGGTGACCGGTCTGACCTGGTCCACCTACGCCGGCGCCAACATCGACGTCCTGCGCACCTCGCTGCACCAGGCCACCCCGTCGATCTCCGCGAGCGCGGGCGGCGACCACTCCGGGCACGGCGCGTCCGCCTCGGCCGGGGGCGCCGAGCACGGCGTCGGCCTCGACAAGATCCTGGCGGCGGCGCGGGCCGAGGGGCTCGGCGACCCGGTCGAGATCGTCCCGCCCGCCGACGCCGCGTCGACGTACGTGGTGAAGCAGGTGGGGCGCAGCTACCCCACGAAGCAGGACGCGGTGGCGGTCGACCCGACCAGCGGCGAGGTCACCGACGTGCTGCGGTTCGCCGACTTCCCGGTCCTCGCCAAGCTGACCCGCTGGGGCATCGACCTGCACACGGGCGTCCTGTTCGGCCTGGTCAACCAGATCGCCCTGATGCTGCTCGCGCTCTGTCTGATCCTGTTGATCGTGTGGGGCTACCGGATGTGGTGGCAGCGCGGTCGCGGCTCCGCCTTCGGCCGTCCGATCCCGCGCGGCGCCTGGCAGAAGGTGCCCCCGCTGATCCTGCTGCCGTGCGTTGCGGGTATCGCGGTCCTCGGGTACTACGTTCCGCTCCTCGGCATTCCGCTGGCCGCGTTCCTCGTCGTCGACATCGTCCTCGGCGAGATCAGCCACCGGCGGGGGAGGCGTGCCGAGGCGGCGGCCTGACCGTACGGCAGCACAGGGGCCCGGTTCCATGACGGAACCGGGCCCCTGTTGTCGTGCTCAGAGCGTGTCGAAGTCACCCGCGAGCGCGGAGGCGAGGCGGATGTGCGGCCCGGCCTCCTCGTGCCGCCCCTGCCGCTCCAGGGTGCGGCCCAGCATCAGACGGGCGTACTGCTCCACCGGGTCGCGCTCCACGATGATGCGCAACTCGGTCTCCGCGCGGCGCAGTTGGGCCGAGTGGTAGTAGGAGCGGGCCAGCAGCAGCCGCGGTCCGGTCTGCTCCGGCACCTCCTCGACCAGCCCGTCCAGAACGCGCGCCGCGGCGGCGTAGTCCTTGGCGTCGAAGAACATCCGCGCGCGCTCCCAGCGCTCCGCCGGTGTTCCGTGGTCGTAGTACGTCATCTCCACTCCGGACCTCCTTCGAGGCCGTCAACGGAGAGAGTTGGTTCAATATTCCACTACTTGTCGAGGGTCGCGAGCTCGACGTCGGCCCGGTCGGCGATCAGGGTCAGCACCCGTCCGGCGACGGCGAGGTCCTCCGTCGGGATGCCGTCGTAGATCCGGGCCGTGATGGGCGCGGTCTCGGCGGACGTCCTCTCGTACAACTCCCGCCCGGCGTCTGCTCGCCAGGGAGTGCGTACGAGGTCGAGTTAGCTCGATCGGGTGATCGTCTGCTGGCGGGCTTGCGGAGTGCTGGGCTGATCGGGCTAACGTGATCGTGCGACCTGGGACACCGGGTACGGCGTCAGCGTGCGGGTCCCCTGCTCCACCAGAGGATGGGTCTGGGCCTCCCCGCCGCCTCTGGCCGTGCCCAACTGGCCAGGTCGCGCAGGGAACTGGCCTCCCGGGCCCGGACCACGCACAGGATGCGTGTCGCCACCCGGGGTCGAGTACGCCGGGGACCAGCTCGCCCAAGACCGTTCGGGGCGCGCGGCTGAACGGGCTCACTCCCGCTCAGTCCACAGGAACGGTTGAGCAGGGGAGTGGTGGTGGTCATGACTGCTCCTTGTCGGGTTCGCCGGTGACGGCGAGCGGATCCAGAGGTGCGTCGAGCAGGGTTACCAGGTCGTGCTCGAAGTCCCGCGTGCGCTCGCTGTCCAGGCCGCCGAAGGGTGCCAGCAGCTGCTCCAGGAGCCCCTGGACGACCTTGACGGCCTGCCGGGTCGTGTCGCGGCCCTGCTCGGTGAGGGCCAGCTGCACGGCGCGAGGATCGCGAGGGTCGCGGGTGCGCTCCAGGAGGCCCGCGGACTCCAGGGACCGCGCCAGCTTGGACACGTACAGCGGCTCCAGGCCCACATGGTCGGCGAGGCGCCGCTGGCTGGGGCGCTCACCGGCGCGCTGCATGCCGTACAAGGACGCCACCAGCGAGTACTGCGCATGGGTGAGCCCCAGCGGAGCCATCGCGCGGTCCACCGCGGTCCGCCACTTCATCGACAGTCGCCACACCAGGAATCCGGGTGTCGCCTTCTCGGAACTCTCGCTCATGACAAATACCGTACATGGCTACTATGTACATGGCTACTATTTTTGGAACGGGCCCGGACGGCCCGGACGACCGACTGACGGGACGCCTCCCGCGGGTCTAGGTTGGGCGCCATGAGCAATCTTGATCGCGAGGCGGCTCCCGCCCTGTGCGGCGGCCGCGGCTTCGTGGTGGCGGAGCCCGTTCGCGAACTCCTCAGCCCGCGCACCGTCAAGCTCGGCGAGTCCACCGAGGTCCGCCGGCTGCTGCCCAACCTGGGCCGCCGCATGGTCGGCGCTTGGTGCTTCGTCGACCACTACGGCCCCGACGACATCGCCGACGAGCCCGGTATGCAGGTGCCGCCCCACCCGCACATGGGCCTCCAGACGGTGAGCTGGCTGCACCAGGGCGAGGTGCTGCACCGCGACTCGACCGGCAGCCTCCAGACGATCCACCCGCGCGAGCTGGGCCTGATGACCTCCGGGCGGGCCATCAGCCACTCCGAGGAGAGCCCCAAGTCGCACGCCCCCTATCTCCACGGCGCCCAGCTGTGGGTGGCCCTCCCCGACAGCCACCGCCACACCGACCCGCACTTCGAGCACCACGCCGAACTGCCGGTCGTCACGGCACCCGGCCTCTCGGCCACCCTGATCCTCGGCGCCCTCGACGGCGCGACCTCGCCCGGAACGACGTACACGCCCATCGTCGGCGCCGACCTGAACCTCGCCCGCGGCGCGGACGTACGCCTCCCGCTGGAACCGGACTTCGAGTACGCCGTGCTGTCCATGTCCGGCGAGGCGCGGGTGGACGGCGTTCCGGTCCTGCCCGGCTCCATGCTCTACCTCGGCTGCGGCCGCACCGAACTGCCGTTGCGCGCCGAGTCGGAGGCGTCCCTGATGCTCCTGGGCGGTGAGCCGTTCGAGGAAGAGCTGATCATGTTCTGGAACTTCATCGGCCGCACCCAGCAGGAGATCGAACAGGCCCGTGCGGACTGGACGACCGGTTCACGCTTCGGCGAGGTCAAGGGCTACGACGGTGCTCCCCTGCCCGCTCCGTCGTTGCCGCCGGTCCCGCTGAAACCGCGGGGACGCGTGCGCTGACCCGCGGATCCCGCGCCGGTCACAGGGTGAGGAGCACCTTCGTGGCGCGGCGCTCGTCCATGGCCCGGTAGCCCTCCGCGGCCTCTTCGAGGGGCAGGGTGAGGTCGAAGACCTTGCCGGGGTCGATCCTGCGGTCCCAGATGAGCCGGATCAGTTCGGGCAGGAACCGGCGTACCGGGGCGGGGCCGCCCTCCAGGCGGATGCCGGCGAGGAAGAGGTCGAAGCAGCGGATGGCGACGTCGTGGTTGACGCCGACGAAGCCCATGTGGCCGCCGGGACGGGTGGCGCCGATCGCCTGCATCGTCGACTCCTGGGTGCCGACGGCCTCGACCACCGAGTGCGCGTCGAGCCCGCCGGTCAGTTCCCTGATCTTCGCGACGCCCGCGTCACCGCGTTCCTCGACGATGTCGGTCGCGCCGTAGAAGCGGGCCAGTTCTTGGCGCTCGGGGTGGCGGGACATCGCGATGACCCGCTCCGCGCCGAGCTGCCTGGCGGCCAGGATCGCCATCAGCCCGACCGCGCCGGGACCGGCCTGCGCGGCGACGGCGCCGTACCAGCCGGTTGCCGAGCACGTTCCGGACGCGGTCACCGTCCACACCGTCGCGCCGTATGTGCTCACGGGGTTGATGGACAAGCCGGCCCGGCTCATCTACCTCAGCAGCTCGATGCGCCGGACCGGCTCCACCGCGAGCGCCGCCTACGACGACATCAAGCTGTGGGTCACCACCCTCGCGCTCGCCCTCGCCTCCCGCTGGGACGGCACCACCAGCCATGCGGTCGACCCCGGCTGGGTCCCCACCCGCATGGGAGGCGCGGGCGCCCCGGACGACCTGACCGCCGGCCACCGGACACAGACATGGCTCGCCACCCATCCTGACGTGACCCCGCGGACCGGTGGCTACCGGTACCACCGGCGCCCGCAGCCACCCCACCCCGCAGCGCAGGACGCGGAGTTCCAGGCCCGCCTGCTCCAAGCCCTGGAGAGCCGCACGGGCGTCCGCCTCGACTGAGCGTGACGCGGGTTGACGCCGCGTGACCGGCGGCTACCAGGTCACGGGCAGCTCGTAGACCCCGTACACCACCCCGTCGTCCTTGAACGGGATCTTGTCGAGTTCGACCGCCCGCCGCAGGGTCGGGACGCGGCGCAGGAGGGTGCTGTAGACGACCTGGAGTTCCAGGCGGGCCAGCGGCTGGCCCAGGCACTGGTGGATGCCGAAGCCGAAGGCCATGTGGCGGCGGGCGTCGCGGGTGACGTCGAGACGGGCGGGGTCCGGGAAGCGGTCGGGCTCCCAGTTGCCGGTGGCGCCGGGGATGATGACGCCCTCTCCGGCGCGGAGGGTCTCGCCGCCGATCTCGAGGTCCTCCAGGACCACACGGCGCTGGCCGTTGTGGACCACCGTCAGATAGCGCAGCATCTCCTCGACGGCACCCGCGACGACCTTGGGATCGTCGGTGTCGCGGACGAGCGCCAGCTGGTCGGGGTGTTCCAGGAGGGCCAGGACACCGAGCGCGATCATGTTGGCGGTGGTCTCATGGCCCGCGCCGAGCAGCAACAGGCCCAGCATCGCGGCGTCGAGGCGGCCGAGGTCGCCGTCCCGCATCCGGGCGGCCAGGTCGGAGAGCATGTCGTCGCCGGGGGCGGCGAGCTTTGCCTGGAGCTGCTCGTCCAGGTACTGGAGCAGTTCCCCGCTCGCGGCCCTCGCCTCTGCCACGGAGGCGTCCCGGCGGACGCCGACCTGGCTCCTGCTCTGGAAGAACCCGTGATCGTCGTACGGGACTCCGAGCAGTTCGCAGATCACCAGCGACGGGAGCGGCAGTGCCAGCGCCTCCACCAGGTCGGCGGGGTTCGGGCCGGCCAGCATCGTGTCGATGAACTGGTCGGTCATGCGCTGCACGGCCGGTCGCATGGCCGCGATGCGCTTGACGGTGAAGGGGCCGGTGACCATGCGCCGTATGCGCGCGTGATCGGGGTCGTCCATGTTGAGGAAGGACGGCGGCATCTGGGAGTAGGCCTCCTGGAAGGCCGCGCTGAAGTGGGGGAACCCAGGCCGCCGGGGATCGACGCTGAGACGCGCGTCGCCGTACAGCGCCCGCTGGTCCTCGTAGCGCGTGACGAGCCAGGGAGTGCTGCCGTCCCACAGCCGGACGCGGGCGACGGGCCGCTCGCTCCGCAGCCGCAGCATCTCCGGGGGCGGGTCGAAGGGGCAGCCGGCCGCACGCGCCATCGGGAAGTCGGGAACGGTGTCGGTCATCTCACTCCTCGGGGTGGGGGAAGGGAGTTGGCGTCATGGAAGTCCGCGAAGCTGACAACTCCCGGTCATCGGGCTGACAGGACCCGGATCTGGCCGGATCACGCGGGCGGATGGCAGCGATCTCGCCATCTGTCCCCTTGGGGAGGGGAAAGAGTGAGGGCACCGGCCTCTGTGGTGGCGAGCCGATCGCGCTGGTCACCGACGAGGAGATCCGGGCGTCGGGTGGGAGTGATCGTCTCCGGCGGCAACGTGGGGGCCGAGCGCTTCGCCCGGCTCTGCGGTGCCGGGACGCGGCCCACCCGAATGGCGGCTCCCGCTTGACGGGCGGACGATGGAGTGGTGGGGCTCTGCCCCTGCCGGTGCCGCGCGCGTGGTGGCCGGGAGAAGGAGACCGGCCGAGCGAGCGGTCTGAAGGGAGCGTCGACATGCTGGAGATGAAGATCCTCGACAAGCCGGACGAGCGGCGGGACTTCCCCCGAGGGCATCTGGAAGCCGTCCATCTGACGGGCCTCGACTTCGCTGTCGGGACGTTCGAACCGGGCTGGCGCTGGTCCGAGTCCGTGGCGCCCCTCGCGGGGACCAGCAGCTGCCAGGTCCACCACAACGGCTATGTGGTCCAGGGCAGGATGCACATCCGCATGGACGACGGCAACGAGGGCGAGGTGGGTCCCGGCGATGTCTTCGTGGTCTCGGCGGGGCACGACGCCTGGGTGGTCGGCGATGAACAGTGCGTCGTCTACGACTTCGCGGGCGGCATGGCCAAGGACTACGCCAAGAAGAGCGACGGCTGACCTTCGCGACCTCTGCGGTCGCGGCCTATCCCGCCGCGCTGTGCCCGGTGGTGAGCGCGGCGCGCAGTTCCGCCAGGTGCGCGGTGTCCGCCGGCAGGCTCAGCCCGGTGAGGAGGGCCGACGCGGCAGACGGGTCGAGGTCACCGTAGACGTCGCGGTGACTGCCCAGCAGGCCCGCGAAGAGTGCCGCGTGCAGGGCCGGGAGGCGAGCGGCGATGGCGTACGCACTCTCCTTCACCGCCCAGGGGACCGGGCCCGAGCACTCCAGGACCCGGCGGGCCCGGCGGAGCAGCGGTTCCGGGCTGTCGGTCCGCAGGCGGCCGGCGTCGCGCCCGAGCACCTCGGCGAAGGCGGTCTCGCAGGTGTCGCGGTCCTCGAACCAGTCGGCCCACAGCGAGTAGGTCACGGCATCGGCAGTCTCGGGGGCCTCCAGACGCCGCCGGTAGCCGTCCCAGAGGGCGTCGGACGGCAGCGGGCCGCCCGGGCCTCGGTCGGCGAAGCGGATCTCGCAGGTCACCCAGTAGTCGTCGAGGAGATCCAGCAGCCCGAACGCCAGCCCCAACTGCCCGGCGAGGTCCAGACGTTCGTCGGTGAAAGCCTGTCCAGCCCAGGAGTGGGCGACATCGTTGGTGGTGAGCTGCCTCTCGGGAGAGTCGCCGTCGGTCCACGCGTCGTCGCCGACCTGCGTGACGCCGGCCTCCGCCAGCCAGCGTCGGGCGTCCTGTCCGGCCTGCGTGTCCATCCCCAGAGTATGGCGGTCAGATCGGCAGGAGCCGTCCCACCAGCGTGCCCAGCTGCTTCGCGTTGCGGCACTCGTGCATCTCGACGAGCTCGGCGTACTCCGGCGCGGCGGAGTCGCCGGTACCCCACTGCGCGTGCTGCTCGGGGTTCAACCAGTAGACGCGGCGGGCCCGTTCGGAGATCTGCCGGACGGCCGCGAGGTTGGGGTCGCTCATGTTCGTCCGGGCGTCTCCGAGGACGAACACGGTCGTGCGCGGGCCGACCGCGTCGCTGTAGCGCTCCGCGAACTCGCCCAGCGCCATGCCGTAGTCACTGCTGCCGTGGTAGCCCGTGAGCGCCGCCTCCGACTGAATCCGGGCGCCCAGTCCCGCCGCGTCGGCCGCGCCGTGCTCCAGCAGTCCCGTCACCTCGTCGATCCGGTTGACGAAGGCGAACACCCGCACCTTGCTGAACTGGTCGTGCAGGGCCTGGACCAGCAGCATCGTGAAGTCGGAGAAGCCGGAGACCGAGCCCGACACATCGCACAGCAGCACCAGTTCGGGCCGCGCCGGGCGGCGCCTGCGCAGGACCGGCTTCATCGGTACTCCGCCGGTCGACAGTGAACCGCGCAGGGTCCGCCGCAGATCGATCGTGCCCCGGGCCGCCCGCCGCCGACGGGCCGCCAGCCGTGTGGCCAGCTTCCGCGCCAGCGGCTGAACCGTCCTGCGCAGCTCGGCCAGTTGGGCCTTCCCGGCGAACAGGAAGTCGACCCGGTCGGCCGTGGGCCGAACCGCACGCCGGGCGATCTCGTCCCGATCACGCCGCTCCGCCACCCGACGCCGAGCCTCCGTCGCCACCAACGCGCGGAAGGACTCGATACGTCGCCGGATCTCGTCGTCGAGCAGCCGGTCAGCGAACCCCGAACTCCCGCCCTGCGCACGGACATCGGCGCGGACGCGGGCGAGCAGCGTCTGCGGGCGGAGCCGTTCGAGTGTCTGGTACGACGACCAGCCGTCCGAGGCGGGGGAGGAGCCGTATCCGCCGAAGCCGTCGACGGCCTCGACCGCCAACCGGGCCATCATGGCCTGGTCGTTGGCGGCGAGGGCGGCCGCCAGTCGGTCGCGCAGGTCGTCGCGGCCCGTGGTGCCGGCCTCGGGCGCGCCGATGCCCCGCGGGAAGTAGAGGTCGAAGACCGGGTCGAACACCGGCCGTTGGGCCGTGCCGTGCAGCAGCGTCGCCGCCAGCCCCTCGCGCAGCAGCTCCCGGTCCGCGAGACCGAGCGCCGCCATCGCCTGGGCGGCGTCCACCGTCTCGCCGGTGCCGACGCGGATGCCGTGGGCGCGCAGGGCGGCGACGAGCGACGTGAGCCGCTCGGCGACCGGTGTGCTCACAGCGCGTCCAGATCGAGCTTCGCCGCCGCCTTGAGGACGTCGTCCTGATGCTTGAGGAGGACGCCCAGGGTGTCGCGTACGACGGTCTCGTCGAGCGTGTCCGCGCCGAGCGCGAGCAGGGTGTGCGCCCAGTCGATGGTCTCCGCGACCGACGGCACCTTGCGCAGGTCCATCGCCCGCAGCGCACCCACCACCCGCACCACCGACTCGGCCAGCGCCGCGTCGAGCCCCGGCACCTTCAGCCGTACGATCCGGCGCTCCAGCTCCTCCTCGGGGAAGCCGATGTGGAGGAACAGACAGCGGCGGCGCAGCGCTTCGGACAGCTCGCGGCTCGCGTTGGAGGTGAGGACGACGAAGGGGCGGCGGGTGGCGGTGATCGTGCCCAGTTCCGGCACCGTGACCTGGAAGTCGCTGAGCACCTCCAGGAGCAGGCCCTCGACCTCGACGTCCGCCTTGTCGGTCTCGTCGATCAGCAGGACCTTCGGGTCGTCGCCGCGGATCGCCGTCAGCAGCGGGCGGGTGAGGAGGAACTCCTCGCTGAAGATGTCCGTGCGGGTCTCGTCCCACGTCTCGTCGCGGCCCGCGCTGATCCGCAGCAACTGCTTGGCGTGGTTCCACTCGTACAGCGCCCGGGACTCGTCGACGCCCTCGTAGCACTGCAGCCGTATCAGCTGCGCCCCCGCCACCTGGGCGACGGCCTTGGCGAGCTCCGTCTTGCCGACCCCGGCGGGGCCCTCCACCAGGAGCGGCTTGCCGAGCCGGTCGGCCAGGAAGACGGTCGTGGCGACCGAGGGCGAGGCGAGATAGCCGGTCTCGGCGAGGCGCGCGGAGACGTCGTCGACGGAAGTGAACAACGGGGGCCTCCAGGTCGGCGGCGTGAGCGGTCCAGGACAGTCCACCTATCTAAGCGCTTGTTCAGCGCTCGTGTCACCCCGGATCCGGGCCCGGCCTGGCTCTGCCGGCGTGACGGTGTGCACATCGGCGTCGAGGCGCGAGGCCGGACCGCCGACGACCGACAACAGGTGAGGGCGGCTGCCGAAGCAGCCGCCCCTCACTCCGTACGCCCTTCTCAGGCGGCCAGTCCCACCGCTTCCGTCGCCGGTGTGCGCAGCACCCTGCGGGCTGTCGCCAGGCTCGTCCCCAGCGTCACCACCACGGCGACCGACACCACCGCGAGCCAGATGCCGAAGGTCTGACCCGGCAGCACCGAGTCGGTGCGTACCACGGTGAAGGGAACGATCCCCGCCAGCGCGGCGACCGTGCCGAAGAAGACTCCGGTGACCGTCAGGACCAGCGTCTCGGCCCCGACCACGCCGAGCACCTGGTTCGGGGTCGCCCCCGCCAGCCGCTGCTGGCCGAACTCCCGACCGCGGTAAGTGGTCGCCGCGTACAGCGAGTTGACCAGCATCACGCAGACGAAGACCACGATGATCCCGACGACCGTGAAGTTCAGCGTCTCCAGGTTCTTCGCGTCCACCGTCTTCACGAGCCCCGAGGCCTCGATGGCGTCGCTCTCCACCGCCTGCATGGTGAGCGTGGCCGTGGCCATCGCCGTGAACAGGATCAGCGACATCAGGATCCCGGCGAGGTGCCCGGCCCGCTCCCGCAGATTGCGCACGGCCAGCCAGCCCGCCGCACCCGACAGATGCAGCCGGTCCAGGACGCCCTCGAGGAGCCGTGGTGCCGGCATCGCGAGCCCGACGGAGAGCAGGATCGCCCCGTACGCCGGCGGCGCCATCAGCGCCTCGTCCGTGCCGGAGAAGGCGAAGGTGGAGGTGGCCGACAGGGCGCCGACCCCGAGAGCGGCGCAGGTGAAGAACTTCCGCGCCCGGCCGCTCTGCCGGCGCTGTCCGCGCGTCACCCGACGTACCGCGAGGAACGCGGCGCCCGCGGCGGCGAGCAGCGTGACGGCGACTCCCGACATCAACGCGATCGGACCGAAGGCGTGGTCGACCGAGGCCGCCACCTGACCGTTGTCCTGGAACATGTCCAGCAGCGCCTGTCCGCCGAGCATCGCCGGGCCGATGGCCAGCGCGGCGCCCACCAGGGCGACGGCGACCGCCTCACCGACCACCATCCGCTTGATCTGCGCCGGCGTCGCTCCCGAGCAGCGCAGCAGGTCCAGTTCGGCGGCCCGCTGGCGCACGTTGACCGTGAGAGTGGAGGCCACCGCGAAGAACACCAGCAGGGAGCCGTACCCCCCGACCACGCTCGCCGCGGTCGTCAGCGTCTCCGCGCTCACCGAGTCGACGCCGCTCCCCGCCGCCGTGTCGTGCATCGAGTTGAACGTCATGATGACCGCCGCGCCCAGGAAGGCGGACAACAGTGTCGCGAGGAACCGTCCGGGGCGCTGCCGGATCGACCGCATGGCCAGTACGAACATCGCTCACACCCCCGTCGTCACGTCGTCGCCCAGGTGCGCGAGGCGCTCGGCCACCGCGTCTGCGGTCGGCGCGATCAGCCCCCCGGCCAGCCGTCCGTCGGCGAGGAACATCACCGAGTCGGCGTACGAGGCGGCGACCGGGTCGTGCGTCACCATCACCACGGTCCGCCCGTGCACCCGCACCGCCTCCTGGAGCAGCCGCAGCACATCCCGCGCGCTGCGCGTGTCCAGGGCACCCGTCGGCTCGTCCGCGAAGATCACCCGCGGTTCGGCGACCAGCGCCCGGGCGATCGCGACCCGCTGCCGCTGACCGCCGGACAACTGGTCGGGACGGTGCCCGAGCCGGTCGCCGAGGCCGACCTGGGTCAGGATCTCCCGGGCCCGCTTCCGGTCGACGCGCTGTCCGGCCAGCTTGAGCGGCAGCACCGTGTTCTGCGCGACGGTCAGCGTCTCCAGCAGGTTGTACTGCTGGAAGACGAACCCGACCCGGCCCCGCCGGAACTTCGTCAGCTCGGCCTCGCCACCGCCCGTCAGTTCGGTGCCGTCCACGACGACGATGCCGCTGTCGGGCCGGTCCAGCCCCGCCGCGCACTGCAGCAGCGTCGACTTGCCGGAACCCGACGGGCCCATCACCGCGGTGAAGGTGCCCCGGCCCAGGCTGAGCGTGACGCCGTCCAGAGCGGTGACGGCGCTGTCGTCGATGCCATAGGTCTTGGTGACCTTGACCAGCCGCAGCGCGTCGGCGGCGGGTCCCGTGTCGTGCGTACGTCGCGAGCCTGTGCGAAACATCGTCATCACCTCTCGGTCCGGCACTCCGTGTGCCCTGACAGAGAAATTACGGAGATGTCGCGGGGACCACATTGGGCCCAGAACCCGTATCGGGGGGTGTACTCAACGACACCCCGTACGGGTCACCCCAACGAGCCGACCCTCTGGCCGCGCCAGCACGGCGAGCGGCAGGGCGATGACGAGGCCGATGAGCACCGAGACCGCGGTGAGCCCCAGGTGCTGGACGACCGCGTCAAGCAGGATCTGCCGGCGGACCCCCGTCGGGGACTGGGGGGAGGGCCCGACGGTCGTCGCCCTGGTGCTGTTCGCCCTCCCGCCCCTGCTCACCAACGCGTACGTCGGTATGCGCGAGGTGGACCACGGCGTCGTCCGGGCGGCCCGGGGGATGGGCATGACGGGGCGACAGATGCTGTTGCGGGTGGAACTGCCCCTGGCGCTCCCCATGGTGCTGACCGGCGTACGCATCGCCGCCGTCCAGCTCGTCGCGACGGCCACGATCGCCGCGCTGGCGGGCGGGGGAGGGCTGGGCCGGATCATCACGGCGGGCTTCAACCTCGCCAGTACGCCGCAGGTGGTGGCCGGAGCGGTGCTCGTCGCGGGGCCCTCGTCCTCCTGCTGACCGGCTGCTCCACGGGCCCCTCCCTGGAGAACCAGAGCGCGGTCACCGCCGCTCCCGGCGACAGCCGCCAACTGACGGTGGGCTCCGCCGGGTTCACCGAGAGCGACCTGCTCGCCCAGATGTACGCGCTGCTGCTGGACCAGGCCGGGTACAAGACGTCGCTGCTCACCGTCGCCAACCGCGAACTGTACGAACCGGCCCTGGAATCCGGCCAGATCGACGTCGTGCCCGAGTACGCGGCCACCTTCGCCGACTGGCTCAACGCCAAGACCAACGGCGCCGACGCGGCCCCGGTCGGCTCACCCGACCTCGACGCCACGATGACGGCCCTGCGCCGACTGGCCGCAACGCGCGGACTCACGGTCCTGGACGCGGGCAGGGCCGTCGACCAGAACGCCTTCGCCGTGAGCGCCTCCTACGCCCGGCAGCACGACCTGAAGACCCTGAGCGACCTCGGCGCCTCGGGTCTGGAGGTGCGGCTCGCCGCGGGTGACGAGTGTGTCCAACGACCGTACTGCGAACCGGGGTTGAAGAAGACCTACGGCATCGACATCACCGGCGTCGACCCCAAGGGCGTCGGCACCGCCCAGGCCGAGAAGGCCGTGCAGAGCGGCCAGGACCAGATGGTGCTGACCACCACGACCGACGCCACCCTCACGGACTTCGGCCTGGTTCTCCTCGCCGACGACCAGCACCACCAAAGCGCTCGGCGAGCTGAACGACGTCCTGACGACGGCCGACCTGGCCTCCATGGATCAACAGGTGGACAGCTGGCGGCGGTTGGCGAAGGACGTGGCGCGGACCTATCTGGAGGACAAGGGGCTGCTGACGTGAGATGTCAGTGGGGCGCCGTACATTGCGGGCATGGGTGTCTATCTGGTCAGTGTCGACGCACGGGATTGGCGCGGTGACCACGAGGGTGGTTACGGCGAGATCGCCTCGGGGCTCGACGAGGAGTTGAGCAGGCGTGGTCTGCCGCCGTATTCGTCCGTTCCGGAGGAAAGCGGTGCTCTTGAGTTCGGGGAGAAGTTGAGCCCTCCCATGGACGGATTCGTGGAGCTGTGCCGTGCGCGTCTGACGCGCGACGAGGAGGAGACGCTCTGTGGCTGGGCGGTGCTGGTGCCGGTGTCGCTGGACGAGGAGATAACGGTGCCGGTCGGTTCCGCCTATACGGAGACGACCGTGATAGCGGGAGCACCTCAGGTGCTCGCGCTCGCGCAACGGCTGGCGTCGGCGATCGGGCTGCCGCCCATGCTGCCCGTCACGAGCAGGAACCTCGACCTGACCTCCTGGTTCCTGGACGGATCGGCGAAGGAGACGGCCGCCGCCAGACCGGGACCGTGGGGTCAGGACCTGGACGCCTCCTTCTACGTGGCGCTGTACCTGCGCGCCGCCCAGCACTCCCTGCGCCGCGGCTGCCCGATCGTCTACAGCTGACGTGACGGCTCCGTGACGACGGTGACCGTACTGGTGCGGTGGGGAGGCTTCCCGGGACCCGGCCGCGCGGGTACACCCGGTTCATGGGGGACGACAACGGGGGAGACCGCCATCGGTGGTGGCGGGGAATGCGTGAATCGGTCGACGGGGCGGATACCGAGCTGCGGCCCGGAGGACTCGTCGACGCGGTGCCGGCCGGCTTCGGCAGCGCCTATCTGCAGTTCGGCGATCTGTACCCGGAGCAGCAGCTCCAGCTGCAACTGCTCTACGGGGACTCGCAGCGCGCCTTCGAACACCGGACGAGGGTGTCGGCGCGCGTGACCGTGGTGCGGGTGCTCGGCAACGCGCTGACGGACCCGCGGCTCGGCGACCGGAAGCCGAACGAACATCTGGCGGACTACGTCGACCAGGAGATCGCCGACCTTCGGGGGCGGCTGGCGCAGGACAGCGCGACGGCCGTCAGCCGGGGCCTCAACATCGGACTCGGGCTGGGCTCCGCCCTCAGCCTGCTGCTGCTCGCCGCTCCGCTGCTGTGGGGCGTGGGTCTGCTCGGGGCGATGGGCGTGACGCTCAACTGCACCAACCGCTGGAGCCTGCTGGGCGCCTTCGTGTGCGGAGGCGTCGGCGCGTTCGGCGCGGTGCTCAGCGTCCTCGTACGGCTGCGCGGCAGCGCCGACCAGCTCGCGCGCCGGCAGACCAACGGGCGCGAGGGCATGGTCGTCCCCGGCCAGATGGCCCGCAGCATGCGCCACGAGGGCCTCTATCGGGTCTTCGTCGGCTGGGTCCTCGCGCTGGCCGTCTACTTCCTGCTCAGCGGGGGCATCGTGCCGGTCTTCCAGACGCCCGCCACGGCGGCAGAGATCTGCCCGGCCCCGGGCAGCCCCGGCTCCGCCGTGAAGGGCACCGACTTCTGGGGCTTCTGGTGCGCGATCGGCTTCGTGGCGGGCTTCAACGAACGCTGGGCCTTCGGCATCCTGGGCCGCGACGCGACCCGCCGGTCGGGCAAGGGCTCGTGAGCTACGCGCCCGCGTCCACCTCGTAGTCGAACCACACCCGGTGCGTGCCGTCCTCGTCGACCGCCATGCCACCCGACCCGGTGATCCCGCTCAGCGCGCCAGTGCCGCTGCCGGGGACCACGACGAAGAACTCGTTCTGCCTGTCCGTGCCGTGCCCAGGGTCGTCGCGGAGTGCGCGAAGTTGAACGCGCCCGCCTTCCCGTTCAGCGAGCCCTCGAAGGACTTCATCGCCACATACGTGCCGACCCCGGAGGCCTGATGGGTACGGGCGTATGGCTCTGGACGCAGCGTCTGCTGCTGGCCGCCCGGGTGCCCTGGCTGCCGTTGCTGCCCGGCGCCGTCCTGGCCGCGGCCGCGACGACCGAGCTCGGGCTGACCGCGCGGCTCTACATGCCCGCCGCGCTGAACCGGGCCCTCGGCGCGTACGGCTCCCTGGGTCTGGTCCTGGTCCTGCTGTCCTGGTTGATCGTCCTGTGCGCCGCTGTCACCTTCGCGGTGACCATCGGCGCGGTACTGGCCGAGTCGCCGCCCCTCGACCGGTACCTGACGGCGGGAGACTCCGGCGGGTCCGCCTCGCGCGCGGCGCCCGGGCGGACCGGGCGATGAGTGCCTGGCGACGACCGAGCCCTCAGCCCACCAGTACGACCTCCAGGGTGCGCGGACCGTGCACTCCCTCGACCCGGTCCAGCTCGATGTCACTGGTCGCCGAAGGACCGGAGATCCAGGTCGACGGGCGGGCCGGGTCGAGGTGTTCGAGAGCCTGGGGCACGGAGGAGACGACCTGCTCCGGGACCCGTACGACACAGATGTGGTGGTCGGGGACGAGGGTGATGCGGCGGCGGCCCTGGTCGGGGGAGCCGTCCAGCACGATCGTGCCGGTCTCGGCCACGGCCACCGCGCACGCCGTGACGACACTGTCGATCCGGTCCAGCTCGTGAGGGGTGCTCTCGATCCGGTCCGGCACCTGCTCCGCCTCGGTCTCGGCGAGCCAGGACGGGTCGAGACCCGGCGGCACGAGCACCGTCCTCGCGCCCCGCGCTGCCAGCATCCCGGCGATCGTCACGGCCAGTTCGTCGGCGGTGCAACGGTGCACGATCGCACGGTAGTCGGCGAGGTTCTCGGCCAGCAGCTCGACGGTCTGCGCGACGCTCCGGTCGCCGTGCTCGCGCAGATAGTCCCGCGCGACCGCCTGGTCGTACGGCGTGTCGTCCGGCGGGACATCCGCCAGCGCGCGCCGCACCCGGCCCAGGATCCGTTCCCTGCTGCTCACTTCGCACCGCCCTTTCCACCGTTCGTCCGCTGCCACCAGTCCCGGAACGGCTCGGCCGGCAGCGGCGGCAGATCCCGGGTGCCGCTCCACGCCTTGCCGGGCCCCGGCAGCTTGCGCGGGTGGAGACGGCGGGTGCGGGAGGCGAGGCGCTGGCCGGTGCGCAGGGCGCCGGGGTGGGCGAACGCCCAACGGGCCGCCCGCATGGCCGCCCGCTCGGCGGCATGCCCCTTGGCCGGCTTGAGCACGACCTTGTTGCCCTCGCGGACCACCGGGCCGCCCTCCACGATCCGTTCCCGCAGATGCACCAGCACCTCGGGGATGTCGATGGCGACCGGGCACACCTCGTAGCAGGCCCCGCACAGCGAGGACGCGTACGGCAGCGAGGCATCGATCTCGCTCTGCGTGCCCCGAAGTTGAGGGCTGAGGATGGCGCCGATCGGGCCCGGGTAGACCGAGCCGTAGGCGTGGCCGCCGGCCCGCTCGTAGACCGGGCAGACGTTCAGGCACGCCGAGCAGCGGATGCAGCGCAGGGCCTGGCGGCCGACCTCGTCGGCGAGGGTGTCGGTGCGGCCGTTGTCGATCAGGACGAGGTGGAAGGCGCGCGGACCGTCCTCGTCCGAAGTGCCGGTCCACATCGAGGTGTACGGGTTCATGCGCTCGGCCGTCGACGAGCGGGGGAGTGTCTGGAGGAAGACCTCCAGGTCCTGCCAGGTCGGCAGGATCTTCTCGATGCCGACGACCGAGATCAGCGTCTCGGGCAGGGTCAGACACATCCGTCCGTTGCCCTCGGACTCCACGACCACCAGTGTGCCGGTCTCGGCGATCATGAAGTTGGCGCCGGAGACACCGACCTTGGCGCGCAGGAACTTCTCGCGGAGGTGGAGGCGGGCGGCTTCGGCGAGTTCGGCGGGCGTGTCGGTGAGGCCGTCGGGGGCCGGGCGCCCCCACTCGCTCATCTCGCGCTCGAAGATGTCCCGGATCTCGCCCCGGTTGCGGTGGATCGCCGGCACGAGGATGTGCGAGGGCCGGTCCTTGCCCAACTGCACGATGAGCTCGGCGAGATCGGTCTCGTAGGCGCGGATTCCCTCCTCCTCCAGCGCTTCGTTGAGCCCGATCTCCTGCGTGGCCATCGACTTGACCTTGACGACCTCCGACTCCCCGGTCTCCTTGACCAGTCGGGTCACGATCCGGTTGGCCTCGTCGGCGTCGGCGGCCCAGTGGACGATGCCGCCCGCGGCCGTCACCGACTCCTCCAACTGCACGAGGTACCGGTCGAGATGACGGAGCGTGTGGTCCTTGATGCGCTTGCCCGCCTCGCGCAGCTCCGCCCAGTCGGACACCTCGGCGACGGCCTTCTCGCGCTTGCCGCGGATGGTGTGCGTGGCGTGCCGCAGATTGCCGCGCAGGGTCTGGTTGTTGACGGCCTCGTGCGCGGCCTCGGGAAAGGCCGGCATCCCTACGAACGTTCCGCTCATGCCGCCGGCTCCTCCTCTGTGCCCGCCAGGATCTCCGCGATGTGCACCGGCCGCATGTCCGTGCTCAGCCGGGCCATGGTGCCGCCGATGTGCATCAGACAGGAGTTGTCGGCCGCGCACAGCACGTCGGCGCCGGTCGACTCGGCGTTGCGCACCTTGTCCGCGCCCATCGCCGCCGAGACATCGGCGTTCTTCAGCGCGAAGGTGCCGCCGAACCCGCAGCACTCGTCCGCACCCGGCAGCTCCACCAGCTCCAGCCCCTTCACGGCCTGGAGCAACTGCCTGGGGCGGTCGCCCAGCCCCAGGCTGCGCAGTCCGTGGCAGGTCGGGTGGTAGGTCACCTTGTGCGGGTAGTACGCGCCGACGTCCGTGACGCCGAGGACGTCCACCAGGAACTCCGTGAGCTCGTACGTCTTCGGGATCACGGGGGCCAGCGTGGTCGCGAGGCCGTCCCCGCGCCCCTCGGCCCGGGCCCGCTCACCCATCCGCGGATACAGCTCCCGCACCATCGCCCCGCACGATCCGGACGGCGTCACGATCGCCTCGTACTCCCCGAAGACATCGGAGAAATGCCGGGCCATCGGCTCCGCCTCATGGCGGTAGCCGGTGTTGTAGTGCGCCTGTCCGCAGCAGGTCTGGGCCATCGGGAAGTCGACCTCGACGCCCAGCCTGGTCAGCAGTTTCACCACGGCGCGACCGGTGTCCGGATAGAGCGTGTCGTTGACACAGGTCAGGAACAGGGCGACACGCATCGCGGCTCCTTGGGATTGATCATCGGATGAGTGTGGGGGCCCCTCCCACACGCGTTCAGCGTAGTGGGGGAGTAGTGCGGCTGGGGGGTTCGGGGGAGACCCCCGCTCACCGGTCGGCGAGCCGGGCCTCCGCCTCGCGCCACGGGGCGGTGTCCCCCTGGGGCTCGTACCGGGTCAGCGGCTGCGTACGGGTGAGCAGCCGCCGTCCGTCCGTGAGGTCGCCGACGAGCCCGTGGGCCCGGGCCTGGACCAGGACGTTCCCGAGGGCCGCCGCCTCCGTCGGGCCCGCGACCACCGGCAGCCCGCAGGCGTCGGCGGTCAGCTGGCACAGCAGCGCGTTGCGGGTGCCGCCGCCCACGACGTGCACGACGTCGACCGGATGCCCGGCGAGCCGCTGTGCGTCGGCGATCGCCCTGCGGTGGGCGAGAGCCAGCGAGTCGAGGATGCAGCGCGTGATCTCGGCAGGCGAGGCGGGCACCGGCTGCCCCGAGGCACGGCATGCCTCGGCGATCCGCTCCGGCATCCGCCCCGGCGCCAGGAACGCCGCGTCCCCCGCGTCCACGACCGACCGCAGCGCAGGCACCTTCGCCGCGTCGAGGAGCAGCGCCCCCAACTCCGGCTCGCCCCAGGCCCGTACGCACTCCTGGAGCAGCCACAGCCCCATGATGTTCCGCAGATACCGGACCGTGCCGTCCAGCCCCAGCTCGTTGGTGAAGTTGGCGGCCCGGCTCTCCTCGGTCAGCACGGGCGCGTCCAGTTCGAGGCCCGCCAGCGACCAGGTGCCGGTGCAGATGTAGGCGAACCGCTCGCCCCCGGCCGGTACGGCGGCCACCGCGGAGGCGGTGTCGTGCGAACCGACGGCCGTCACCGGCACGGGCCCGGCGAGCCCGGTCTCCTCCAGCACCTCGGGCCGCAGCACACCGGCCGGATCGCCGGGCTGCCGCAGCGGCGCGAAGAGGTCCAGGTCGATCCCGAGCCGCGCGGCGATGTCGTACGACCACTCGCGCGTCCGGGGATCGATCAGCTGGGTCGTCGAGGCGTTGGTGAGCTCGGTGCCCTGCTCGCCGGTCAGCCAGTACGTGAGGAGGTCCGGGATGAGCAACAGCCGCGCGGCCTGCGCCAGTTGAGCCGACGAGCGGGCCGCCGTGAGCTGGTACAGCGTGTTGAAGGGCGCGTACTGCAACCCGGTGGCCGCGTACAGCTCCTCGGCCGGCACGGTCGCCCAGACCTTCTCGGCGACGCCGTCGGTCCGGGAGTCCCGGTAGTGCACGGGGTTGCCGAGCAGCGCCCCGTCCGTGTCGAGGAGCCCGTAGTCCACGGCCCAGCTGTCGATGCCGACCGAGTCGACCTGCCCCGCCGCCCGGAGTCCGTCCAGGACACCGCCGTAGAGCGAGAGAATGTCCCAGCGCAGCCCTTCCGGAGTGCGCACCGGCCGGTTCGGGAAGCGGTGCGCCTCGGCCAGCTCCAGGCTGTCCGGTCCGACGCGGCCGACCATGACACGTCCGCTGGACGCGCCGAGGTCGACCGCGGCGTACGACTTCACGCCCGTCACCGCAGGAAGGCGGCCGCGACGCCGGCGTCGACCGGGATGTGCAGACCGGTGGTGTGGGTCAACTCGCCGCCGGTCAGGGCGAAGACGGCGTTGGCGACATGCTCGGGCAGCACCTCGCGCTTGAGGATGGTCCGCTGCGCGTAGAACTCGCCCAGCTTCTCCTCCTCCACGCCGTACACGGCGGCGCGCTGAGCGCCCCAGCCGGCGGCGAAGATCCCGGAACCGCGCACCACGCCGTCCGGGTTGATCCCGTTGACCCGGATGCCGTGCTCGCCCAGCTCGGCGGCGAGGAGTCGCACCTGGTGGGCCTGGTCGGCCTTGGTGGCGGAGTAGGCGATGTTGTTGGGGCCGGCGAAGACGGCGTTCTTGGAGGCGATGTAGACGATGTCGCCGCCCAGCTCCTGCGCGATCATCACCCGGGCGGCCTCGCGCGAGACGAGGAACGAACCCCGGGCCATGATGTCGTGCTGGAGGTCCCAGTCCTTGGCCGATGTCTCCAGGAGCGGCTTGGAGATGGAGATCCCGGCGTTGTTGACGACGAGGTCCACTCCGCCGAAGGCGAGCGCGGCGGCCTTGAAGGCCTCGGCGATCTGCTCCTCGGAGGTCACGTCCACGGTCACGGCGACGGCCTTGTCGGGGCCACCGAGCTCCTCGGCGACCGCGGCGGCGTTGTCACCGTTGAGATCGGCGATGACCACGCAGGCGCCCTCGGAGACGAGCCGATGCGCGATCGCCTTGCCGATCCCGCTGCCCGCACCCGTCACCAGGGCGACCCGCGTCGCGAGCGGCTTGGGCTTCGGCATCCGCTGAAGCTTGGCCTCCTCCAGTGCCCAGTACTCGATACGGAACTTCTCGGACTCCTCGATGGGCGCGTACGTGGAAACGGCCTCCGCGCCGCGCATCACGTTGATGGCGTTGACGTAGAACTCTCCGGCCACCCGCGCGGTCTGCTTGTCCTTGCCGAAGGAGAACATGCCCACGCCCGGGATCAGCACGATCGCCGGGTCCGCGCCGCGCATCGCGGGGGAGCCGGGCAGGGCGTTGCGCTCGTAGTAGGCGGCGTACTCCTCGCGGTAGGAGGCGTGCAGCTCCTTCAGCCGGGCGACGGCCTGGTCCAGCGGCGCGGCCGGCGGCAGGTCGAGAACCAGCGGCGCCACCTTGGTCCGCAGGAAGTGGTCCGGGCAGGACGTCCCGAGCGCGGCGAGCCGGGGGTGCTCGGCGGAGGCCAGGAAGTCGAGCACCACGTCGGAGTCGGTGAAGTGTCCGACCTGCGGCCTGTCCTGGGAAGCGAGGGCACGCACATACGGCGCCAGGGCGGCGGCCCGCTCGCGCCGCTCCGAGGCCTCCAGCGCGCCGTAGCCCTCGATCACCGGCCCGAAGGGCTCGGCCTTGCCACGCTCCTCCAGGAACGCCTCAGCGGTCCGGATGATGTGCAGCGAGTTCCGCTCGCACTCCTCGGAGGTGTCCCCCCAGGCGGTGATCCCGTGCCCGCCGAGAATGCACCCGATCGCCTGCGGGTTGGCCTCCTTGACCGCGGCGATGTCCAACCCGAGCTGGAACCCGGGCCGGCGCCACGGCACCCACACCACGGTGTCCCCGAAACACTCGGCGGTCAGCTTCTCCCCGTCGGCGGCACAGGCCAGCGCGATCCCGGAGTCGGGATGCAGATGATCGACATGCGCCGCCTCGACCAGCCCGTGCATGGCGGTGTCGATCGACGGAGCCGCACCGCCCTTGCCGTGCAGGCAGTAGTCGAAGGCGGCGACCATCTCGTCCTCGCGCTCGACGCCGGGATACACATCCACCAGCGCCCGCATCCGGTCCAGCCGCAGCACGGCCAGCCCACCCTCGGTCAGCGTCCCGAGATCCCCACCGGACCCCTTGACCCACATCAACTCCACATCACCCCCGGTGACGGGATCGGTGTCAGTGCCCTTCGCGGACGCGTTACCACCGGCGTAGTTGGTGTTGCGGGGATCAGCACCGAGCCGATGAGACCGGCCGAGGAGGGCAGCAGCTTCGGGATGGGTGGCCATGACTTCCAGTCCTTACAAGAGAGAGGGCAAGTGCACTTACCTAGGGGCGCGGGGAACTGCGCGACCAGCCACAACCGGCCCGCACCCCGCAGACGACAGAACCCGGCAGACGCTTACGCGCCCCAACCGGCCTGCTCCCCACCAACACGCTCGGCAACGATCTTCTGAGCCCACCCGGACCGCGCATACGCAGCGATGGGATCGGCATCCAGCCCCATCTCCTCGCGCACCTCCCGCAGCAGCGGCCGCACGTCCGTGTTGTACGCGTCCATGATCACGGCGTTCGCCGCGAGAACGTCCCCCGCCGCCTGCGCAGCGGCCAGCGCCGCCCCGTCGACGAGCAGCGCCTTGGCCGTCGCCTCCTGCACATTCATCACCGAACGGATGATTGCGGGAATCTTCGCCTCGATGTTGTGGCACTGATCGAGCATGAACGCCACGTCCGGCGTGAAGCCGCCGCCACGGATCACCTCGTACATGATCCGGAACAGCTGGAACGGATCAGCCGCACCCACCATGAGGTCGTCATCCGCGTAGAACCGGGAATTGAAGTCGAACGCGCCGAGCTTCCCCTCCCTGAGCAGCGTCGCGACGATGAACTCGATGTTGGTCCCGGGAGCGTGATGCCCGGTGTCGACCACGACCTGCGCCTTGGGTCCCAGCTTCAGGCAGTGGGCGTACGCCGTCCCCCAGTCCGGCACGTCGGTGGTGTAGAAGGCCGGCTCGAAGAACTTGTACTCCAGCAGCATCCGCTGCCCGTCCCCGAGCCGCTCGTACACCTCGGCGAGGCCCTCGGCCAGCCGGTCCTGGCGGGCCCGGATGTCGTCCTGCCCGGGATAGTTCGTACCGTCGGCGAACCACAGCTTCAGATCGGCGGAGCCGGTGGCGTCCATGATGTCGACGCACTCCAGCAGGTGATCCACCGCCTTGCGCCGCACCGCGGCCTCGGGGTGGCAGATGCTGCCGAGCTTGTAGTCGTCGTCCTGGAAGGTGTTGGAGTTGATCGCGCCGAGCTTCACCCCGCGGTCCTGCGCGTGCTTGGCCAGCGCCGCGTAGTCGTCGACCTTGTCCCACGGAATGTGCAGGGCGACGGTCGGCGCGACGCCCGTGAGGGCGTGCACCTGGGCGGCGTCGTCCAGCTTCTCCTGCGGGGTACGCGGAACACCCTGTTGCGCGAACACCTTGAAGCGGGTTCCCGAGTTCCCGTACGCCCACGACGGCGTCTCGACTGCCTGTGTCTTGAGCGCGGCCTTCACCGCGGCGAGCTCGGTCACTTCGGGGCTCCTGTGACGTCGGGTCGGAGGGTTCTTGAAAGGTTCCAAGAAACGTTCCGAGAGAGCTTCTGTATGAAACGATTCAAGAGGGGAAGTTATGAGCCGCCCGCAAAGGTGTCAACCCCTGCGACCAAGCCCGTTGCTTGTGACCCGGCTGTGACCTATAGGCATCGAAAGTTTTTCGACACGAACCCATTGACGTGACATGCACTGCATGCCTAACGTCCCGGCAACCAAGTTGAAACCTTTCACGACGCCGTGAGGCAGGGCCCGGGCGTCGTCGAGGAGCCCCTCATGACCCACCCGTCCGACGCGGGTCCCGCCCCGGTGCTGGCGCTCAAGGACATCTCGAAGTCCTTCGGCGCCGTACGCGCCCTGCGGGACGTGTCCCTGGAGCTGTTCCCCGGCGAAGTGCACGCACTCGCCGGCGAGAACGGCGCGGGCAAGTCGACCCTCATCAAGACCCTCGTGGGGGTGCACCGACCGGACGCCGGTCAGGTGCTGCTCGACGGCGCGCCCGTCGTCTTCCACGGCCCCGGCGACGCCCGCGACGCCGGCATCGCCGTGATCTACCAGGAGCCCACCCTCTTCCCCGACCTCTCGATCGCCGAGAACATCTTCATGGGCCGCCAGCCCCGGCGCGCTCTCGGCCGCATCGACCACAAGGCCACCCACGCGGCGACAGCCGCCCTGATGCAGCGGCTCGGCGTCCAACTCGACCCCGACCGCCCCGCGCGCGGCCTGTCCATCGCGGACCAGCAGATCGTGGAGATCGCCAAGGCGCTCTCCTTCGACGCCCGCGTCCTGATCATGGACGAACCGACCGCGGCCCTGACCGGCAGCGAGGTCGCCCGGCTCTTCGGCGTCGTCCGCACCCTGCGCGAACAGGGCGCCGCGGTGCTGTTCATCTCCCACCGGCTCGAGGAGATCTTCCAGATCTGCCGGCGGGTGACCACGCTACGAGACGGCGCCTGGATCGCCAGCGAGCCGATCGAGGGCATGACCGAGGACGACCTGGTCCGCCGGATGGTCGGCCGCGACCTCGACGAGCTCTACCCCAAGCAGGACGTCGAGGCGGGCGAGGTGGCGCTCAGCGTGCGCCGGCTGACCCGGGAGGGTGTCTTCACCGACGTCTCCTTCGACGTCCGGCGCGGTGAGATCGTCGGCCTCGCCGGACTCGTCGGCGCCGGCCGCACCGAGGTCGCCCGGGCGGTCTTCGGCATCGACCGCTGGGACGCGGGGGAGGTCGACGTCGACGGCAAGGCCCTGACGAACGGCGCCCCCTCCACCGCCATGGCCTCCGGGCTCGCCCTCGTCCCCGAGGACCGGCGGGCCCAGGGCCTGGTGATGGACATGTCCATCGAGCGCAACATCGGCCTCACCGGACTCCGTACGACCGTGAAGGCCGGCCTGATGGACCGCGGCGCCGAGCGCAGCCGCTCCCTCGACTGGGCGGTCAAGCTCCAGGTGAAGTACGCCCGCATCGCCGACACGGTCAACACCCTGTCCGGCGGCAACCAGCAGAAGGTCGTCCTCGCCAAGTGGCTGGCCACCGGCCCCAAGGTGCTGATCGTCGACGAGCCCACCCGCGGCATCGACGTCGGCACCAAGGCCGAGGTGCACCGGCTGCTCAGCGAACTGGCCGCCGACGGGGTGGCCGTCCTGATGATCTCCTCCGACCTGCCCGAGATCCTCGGCATGGCCGACCGCGTGCTGGTGATGCACGAGGGCCGCCTCACCGCCGAGATCCCGCGCTCCGAAGCCACCGAGGAAACCGTGATGGCCGCAGCCACGGGGAGGGCCGCCGCATGACGGTGACCACCACCGACAAGACCCCCGTCGCCGAGGTGTCCAAGTCCAGCGGCACCCGACTGGTCGACCGTGTCTTCAAGATGCGCGAACTCGCCATCCTGGTCGTCTTCCTGGTGATGATCGGCGTCACCCAGGCCGGCAACAGCGAGTTCCTGTCCGAGCAGGGCATCAAGGACCTCCTGCTCAACGCGACCATCCTGGTGCTGGTCGCCACCGGCCAGTCGCTCGTCGTCATCACCCGCAACGTCGACCTGTCCGTCGGCTCCATCCTCGGCATCAGCGCCTTCGCCGCCGGTACGTATCTCCAGGGCGGCGGCAACTCCGTCGTGGCGATCGCGCTCGCGGTCCTGCTCGGCATCGGCTGCGGACTGGTCAACGGACTGCTCGTCAGCCTCGGTCAGGTGCCCGCGCTCGTCGTCACCCTCGGCACGCTCTACATCATCCGCGGCATCGACTCCATCTGGGTCGGCTCGCGCCAGATCACGGCGGCCAACCTTCCCGACGGATTCATCGACTTCGGCTCCGGCGGCATCTCCGCGGTGCCCTACCTGGCGCTCATCGCGCTGGCGGTGCTGGTGGCCACCGCGTACTACCTCAAGCACTTCGGCAGCGGCCGTGAGCTGTACGCCCTCGGCTCCAACCCCGAGGCCGCCCGGCTCGCCGGCATCCCCGTCCGCAAGCGGATCCTCGCCGCGTACACCTTCTGCGGGGCCCTCGCCGGACTCGCCGGCGCGATGTACCTGGCCCGGTTCGGCAACGTCGACTCCGGCACCGGCAACGGCTACGAACTCACCGTCGTCAGCGCGGTCGTGGTCGGCGGCGTCGTCTTCACCGGCGGCTCCGGCAGCGTCTACGGCGCCGCCCTCGGCGCCCTGCTGCTGACCTCCATCAACAGCGTGCTGCCCGCCCTCGGCGTCAGCTCCGTGTGGGTGCTCGCCATCAACGGCATCCTGCTCATCCTCGCCATCGCGGTCGACCGGGTCGTCGCGCTGCGCGTGGCCTCGGCCCTGAAGAAGAGGAACGCCCGCCATGCCTGAGTCCCTCAGCCGCGCGATCCGGTGGGACACGATCGTCGGCGCCGTCCTGATCGTCGTGCTCCTGCTGTCCTTCGGAACGGTCGACGGTTTCGGAAACGCCTTCAACCTGTCGTTCCTGATCGGCAGCACCCTTCCGATCGCCCTGATCGCCCTGCCGATGACCCTCCTGGTCGTCTCGGGCGAGATCGATCTCTCGGTCGCCTCCACCGCCGGTCTCTCCGGCGCCGTGATGGGCGCCCTGTGGAACCAGGGCATGACGATCGAGACGATCATCCCGATCTGCCTGCTGCTCGGTGTGGTCTGCGGCCTCGTCAACGGCCTGCTCGTCACCCGGCTCGGGCTGCCCTCCCTCGCCGTCACCATCGGCACCCTCGCCGCCTACCGGGGCATCGCACAGATCGTGCTCGGCTCCGACGCGGTGACCGACTTCCCCACCCAGTACCTGGACTTCGCGTCCGGACGCATCGGGGACACCTTCATCCCGTACGCCTTCCTGCCCTTCCTCGTGCTGTTCGCGATCGCCCTGGTCGTCCTGCACGCCACCCCGTTCGGACGGTCCACGTTCGCTATCGGCGCGAGCGAGGAGGCCGCACGGTTCGCCGGCATCCGGGTCAGGCGGCAGAAGCTGATCCTGTTCACGGTGACCGGCCTGATGGCCTCGCTCACCGGGATCTTCTGGGCGTTCCACTACGCGAGCGCCCGCTATGACAACGCGACCGGGCTCGAACTGTCCGTCATCGCGGCGGTGCTGCTCGGCGGCATCGACTTCGACGGCGGCAAGGGGACGCTGGGCGGCGCGATCGCGGGGGTCTTCCTGCTCGGGGCGCTTCAGAACGTGATGAGCCTCCAGGACGTCTCCGCGCAGTCGCAGATCGTCGTTACCGGTGTCCTGCTGGTGCTGTCCGTACTGGGGCCTCGTGTTGCACGGCAAATCTCCATCGCGAGGGCGCAAAGGCTTACGTCGTAGCGCCGTTCGAAAGCTGCCGGCCGTCAGTGGCTGGTCGCGCAGTTCCCCGCGCCCCTTTGGGGCGCGTCCACTTCACCCTCGTTCAAAGGACTCCACGCCATGCGCAAGTCTTCCCTCCGCCGTAGCTGTGCGGCCCTCGCCGCCGGTACCTCCCTCGCCCTGGCCCTGACTGCCTGTGGTGGCACCACCAAGAAGGACGTCGCGGACGAGGGTGCCTCGGCCGCCTCCACCGCCAAGGCGGACCCGAACGCGGCCACCAAGAAGGGCCTGACCGTCGGCTTCCTGCCCAAGCAGGTCAACAACCCCTACTTCACCTCCGCGGACAAGGGCGGCGAGGCGGCCCTGAAGGAGCTGGGCTCCAGCTACAAGGAGGTCGGCCCGTCCAACGCCACCGACACCGCCGGCCAGGTGAGCTACGTCAACACGCTCACCCAGCAGCAGGTCGACGCGATGGCCATCTCCGCGCAGGACCCGGGCGCCCTGTGCACCGCGACCAAGCAGGCCATGAAGAACGACATCAAGGTCGTCACCTACGACTCCGACACCAAGGCCGACTGCCGCAACGCCTTCGTCTCGCAGGCCTCCGCCGAGGACCTCGGCCGCACCGAGGTGCAGCTGCTCGCCGAACAGATCGACTACAAGGGCGAGATCGCGATCCTGTCCGCCGCGCAGACGGCGACGAACCAGAACACCTGGATCGACTTCATGAAGGACGAGCTGAAGGACCCCAAGTACAAGGACATCAAGCTCGTCAAGACCGCGTACGGCAACGACGACGCCCAGCAGTCCTTCCAGCAGACCCAGGGCCTGCTCCAGGAGTACCCGAACCTGAAGGGGATCATCTCCCCGACCACCGTCGGCATCAAGGCGGCGGCCCAGTACCTGTCGGGCTCCAAGTACAAGGGCAAGGTCAAGCTGACCGGCCTCGGCACCCCCAACGACATGCGCAAGTACGTCAAGAACGGCACCGTCGAGGCGTTCGAGCTGTGGGACCCCTCGAAGCTCGGCGCGCTGGCCGCGCAGACGGCCGTGGCGCTGGTCTCGGGTCAGATCACCGGTAAGGAAGGCGAGACCTTCAAGGCCGGCGGCACCACCTACGCCATCGGCAAGGACGGCGTGATCAACCTCGGCAAGCCGACCGTGTTCAACGCCAAGAACATCGACCAGTTCAACTTCTAGTCCCCTCTGTCCCGCTGGGAGCTGGTACTTCATGCAGCGCGTCTGTTTCCTGCTCAAGGTCCGTCAGGACAAGCTCGCCGAGTACCGCGAACGGCACGCCGCCGTGTGGCCGGAGATGCTCGAAGCGCTCTCGGCCACCGGCTGGCACAACTACTCGCTCTTCCTCAGAGACGACGGCCTGCTGGTCGGCTACCTGGAGACCGAGGACTTCCAGGCCGCCCTCGACGGCATGGCGGCCGCCGAGGTCAACGCCCGCTGGCAGGCCGAGATGGCCCCGTTCTTCGAATCCCTCGACGGAACCCGCCCCGACGAGGCGATGAAACCGCTCACCGAAGTGTTCCACCTCGCCTGATCCCATCCGCGCTTCCCGCTCGCCGACAATGGAGTCCCCCGAGATGAAGAGACGTACGCTGCTGGGCGCCGCCCTCGCCGGTGCCGTGATGACCCCCGCCCTCGGCGCCGGCACCGCCCGCGCCGCCGACCCCGGCCCCTCCGTCACCCGGACCGGCACCACCACGCTCGACAGCCAGGCCGTCTTCTTCGTCTCCTACGACGGCCTCGTCAACAACAACTCGTTCCAGAAGAACGGTCTGTTGACCTACAAGGGCTACCAGTACGCCGTCTGGTACACCGCCGACAAGAACGCCGTCGTCGGACGCCGCGTCCTCGGCGGCACCACCTGGTCCACGGTCCAGGTCGGTCACACCCTCAAGGCCAGCGACTCCCACAACGTCATCTCCATGGGCGTCTCCAAGATCGACGGCCGCCTCCACCTCAACATGGACTCCCACAGCGACGGCTTCACCTACGTCAAGTCGGTGGCCGGGCTCATGGACAACCCGTCCGGACTGAGCTGGACCGCGAGCCGGTTCGGCGCGCCGCAGTCCACCCTCGACGGCCTCGCCCTCACCTCGCAGTTCACCTACCCGCAGTTCATCTCCACCCCCGACGGCAAGCTCCAGCTCAGCTACCGCGTCGCCATATCCGGCAACGGCCGCAACGCCCTTGCCGAGTACGACGGTTCGACCTGGACGAACCTCGGCGAGTGGTCCAGCTCCACCGGCACCTACACCAGCGAGCACGGCTCCTCCACGGCCCGCAACATGTACCTGCACGGCATCGACTACGACGTCAACGGCCGGCTGCACTCCTTCTTCACCTGGCGCGAGCAGAACGGCGCCGTGATGTGCTCCAGCGGCGGCATCACCAACCACGACACCGGCTACGTCTACTCCGACGACCGCGGCCGCACCTGGCGCAACAACGCGGGCACCGTCGTCGGCACCACCGGCGGCTCCGACAAGGTCGCCGTCACCGACTCCGGCCTCGTCATCGACGCGCTCAACCCGGACCACTCCCTGATGAACCAGGAGAGCCAGGCCACCGACTCCGCCGGCCGGCCGCACGCGATCATCAGCTACGTGCCCGGGCGCTTCGGTCAGTGCACCACCAACTACGTGTCCGACCGGACCGCGAACGGCCGGGCGTTCCACGTCCGCAAGAACGCGTCGGGCACCTGGCAGAAGACCGAGATACCGGTGGTGCTCGGCTCCAGCCAGCGCACCAGACTCGTCCTGGACAAGTACGACAACGCCTACGCGGTCTTCCCGTTCGGCCGGATCGCCGGCGCCTCCGCGGCCTCCGGATACACCGACTGGAAGATCCTCTTCGACGGCAGCGGCCTCAACGCGTTCGGCGAGGTCGTGATCGACGAGATGCGGATCAAGGCCGACAACGTCCTGTCCGTCATGTACCAGGAGAAGTCCAGCGGAACCACGCCCTCGGCACTGCACGTCGTCGACTTCGCGCTTCCCGCCTGACCGAAGTCGTCCTGGAGCGGCGTGCCGGTAATGTGAAGACCTGCCCGCCGCTCCTTGTTCACCTGGAGGTCCCTGCCCGATGGCCCAGTCGGTGGGTATCAAGGACGTCGCCCGTGCCGCCGGAGTCTCGGTGGGCACGGTGTCGAACGTGATCAATCGTCCGGACTCCGTCGCCACCGAGACCCGGGCCCGGGTCCTGTCCGCGATCGACCGGCTCGGTTACGTCCGCAGCGAGTCCGCACGCCAACTGCGCGCGGGCCGCAGCCGGATCATGGGGCTGCTCGTCCTCGACATGGGCAACCCGTTCTTCGTGGACGTCGCGCGCGGCGCCGAACGGGCCGCCCGTGACGCCGGGCTCGGCGTGATGGTCTGCAACAGCGCGCAGAGCCCCGGCGAGGAGGCCGAGTACCTCTCGCTCTTCGCCGAACAGCGGGTCCGGGGCGTCCTGCTCACCCCCGCCGACGCGACCGGCCGCAACATCGAGAGCTTCCGGCGCCACGGCATCCCCTTCGTCCTCGTCGACCGCGTCGCCGAGGGGACCACGGAGTGCTCCGTCTCCGTCGACGACGTCGCGGGCGGCGCCCTCGCCGTACGCCATCTCATCGACGCCGGACACCGCTCCATCGCGTACGTCAGCGGCCCGCCCGGCTTCAACCAGGTCCGCGACCGTCGCACCGGCGCCCTCAACGCGCTCGCCGAGGCCGGCCTCGCCCCCGGCGTGCTGCGCGAACTGCCCACCGAACGCCTCGACGTCGCCGCGGGACGGGACGCCGGCGCCCGCCTCCTCGGCCTCGCCGACCGCCCCACCGCCGTCTTCTGCGCCAACGACCTGCTGGCCCTCGGTGTGCTCCAGGCGATGTACGCGGCCGGGATAAACGTCCCCGACGACCTCGCCATCGTCGGCTACGACGACATCGAGTTCGCCGCCGCCGCGGCCGTTCCCCTGACCTCGGTCCGCCAGCCCGCCGTCACCATGGGCGCCCTGGCCGCGGAACTGCTGCTGGAGGAGACGGAGACGGAGACCGTGACGCGCCGGCACGAACACCGGCGGGTGGTGCTCCAGCCCGAACTGGTCGTACGGCGCTCGAGTCTCTCCGCCCGCTGATCCACCGGTCCGTACGATTTCATGATCCCGGGGATCGGATATCGGACGGACATGTGCTGAACTGGGACGTGCCTGAAGTAGTCCGTCCGTCCCGGGAGCCCTGTTGACCGCGACCTACCGCCAGCCCGGCGTCGTCCTCACCGACCGCCGTTTCACCGTGCCGCTCGACCACAACGACCCCACGGGGGAGACGATCGAGCTCTACGCCCGTGAGGTGGTCGCCGGGGAGAAGGCGCAGCAGAACCTGCCGTGGCTGGTCTACCTCCAGGGCGGACCCGGCTTCGGCGCGAACCGCTTCGTCGGCAGGCCCGCCTGGCTGGGCCGTGCCCTCAAGGAGTTCCGTGTCCTGCTCCTGGACCAGCGCGGCACCGGCCACTCCACACCCGCCAACCGCCAGACGCTCCCGCTGCGCGGCGGCCCTGCCGAGCAGGCCGACTACCTCACGCACTTCCGCGCCGACTCGATCGTCCGCGACTGCGAGGCGATCCGCCCCCGGCTCACCGGCGGCGCCCCCTGGACCGTCCTCGGCCAGAGCTTCGGCGGCTTCTGCGCGGTGAACTACCTCTCCACCGCCCCCGAAGGCCTCGCCGCCGCGGTGATCACCGGTGGCCTGCCCTCCCTCGACGCCCACGCCGACGACGTCTACCGCGCCGCCCACCCGCGCATCGAGCGCAAGGTCGCCGCGCACTACGCCCGTTACCCGCAGGACGTCGAACGCGCCCGCCGTATCGCCGACCATCTCCTCCACCACGAGGTGACCCTGCCGAACGGCTACCGCCTCACCGTCGAGGCCTTCCAGTCCCTCGGCATCCTCCTCGGCGGCGGCGAGGGCAGCCACCGGCTGCACTTCCTCCTGGAAGAAGCCTTCGTCCGCACCCCGAACGGCCCGGCGCTCTCCGACGCCTTCCAGGAAGAGGTCCAGAGCCTCCTCTCGTACGCGGGCCACCCGCTCTACGCCCTCGTCCACGAGGCGACCTACGGCCAGGACGCCCGGCCCACGAACTGGTCGGCCGAGCGCGTGCGCACCGAGTTCCCGCAGTTCGACGCCGCCAAGGCGCTCGCGGGCGACGGACCGCTGCTGTTCACCGGCGAGTCCATTCACCCCTGGATGTTCGAGACCGACCCGGCGCTGCGCCCGCTGCGCGAGACCGCCGAACTCCTCGCCGCCCGCACCGACTGGACGCCGCTGTACGACAGTGCCCGGCTCGCCGCCAACGAGGTCCCGGTCGCCGCGGCCGTCTACCACGACGACATGTACGTCGACACCGCGCACTCCCTGGGCACCGCCCGCTCGATCCGCGGCCTGCGCACCTGGATCACCGACGAGTTCGAGCACGACGGCGTCCGGGCCGGCGGCCCCCGCGTCCTGGACCGGCTGCTGGCGCTCGCACGCGACGAGGCGTGACGCCGGGGGCGCGGATTAATCTCGGAGCATGACAGAGCCGACGCCCACTCAGCTTCTGCCCATGCCCGAGGACTGGGAGCGCGCCCTCGCGGTCGTGGCCCACCCGGACGACCTGGAGTACGGCTGCTCGGCCGCGATCGCCGCCTGGACCGACGGTGGCCGAGAGGTCGCCTACGTCCTCGCGACCCGCGGCGAGGCAGGCATCGACACCCTGGAGCCCGACAAGTGCGGTCCGCTGCGTGAGCGGGAGCAGCGGGCCAGTGCGGCGGTCGTCGGGGTGTCGACGGTGGAGTTCCTCGACCACAAGGACGGTGTGATCGAGTACGGCCCCGCCCTGCGCCGCGACATCGCCGCCGCGATCCGCCGCCACCGTCCGGAACTGCTGATCACCCTCAACCACCGCGACACCTGGGGCGGCGTCGCCTGGAACACCCCGGACCATGTCGCGGTGGGCCGCGCGACCCTGGACGCGGCCGCCGACGCCGGCAACCGCTGGATCTTCCCGGAGCTGCTGGAACAGGGACTGGAGCCGTGGAACGGCGTCCGCTGGGTGGCCGTCGCGGGTTCGTCGACCCCCACCCACGCGGCGGACGCGTCGGCCGGTCTGGAGCGCGCGGTGCGCTCACTGCTCGAACACCGCACGTACATCGAGGCGTTGACGAGCGAGGACCCGGAGACGTATGCCCGCGGCTTCCTGATGGGCAATGCCACGGCGACGGGGGAGCGGTTCGGCGGAAAGCCGGCCGTGACGTTCGAACTGTTCAGTCGGTAAGAGGCGAAGTCAGGCGGCCACGACCAGCGTCCCGACCGCACGCCGCGGGCTCACCACCCGGCCGTCCGGGAGGAGTTCACCGGTGTCGTCGAAGACGATCGTGCCGTTGCACAGCAGGTGCCAGCCCTGTTCCGGGTGGGACGACACGATGATCGCGGCGTGGTGGTTCGTGCTGTCGGCGGTGGGGCACGCGGGCTGGTGGCTGCACATGACGTCTCTCCACGGTTTTGGGCGGGTGGTTCTCCTGGTTCCGTCGGCCTGCTTCTCAGTGGTAGCCGACTTTGTTTTCTCTTGTATGTAGAGACCCCCACAGGGCGAGAAATTCATCGGTGAGGTTCGTTCCGTATGCTGGAAACATGCAAGATCACATAGTCGGCCCCGCCGACCTGCGCGGCGACTGTGCGAGCTGTTTCGGGCTGTGCTGCGTCGCCCTGCCCTTCACGGCGTCGAGGGACTTCGCCGTGGACAAGCCGGCCGGCACGCCCTGCTCGAACCTCCAGGACGACCACCGCTGCGGGATCCACGACCGGCTGCGGCAGAAGGGCTTCACCGGCTGTACGGTCTACGACTGCTTCGGCGCCGGACAGAAGGTCTCCCAGGTCACCTTCGGCGGCCGGGACTGGCGCACGGTCCCGCGCGAGGACGCCCGCCGCATGTTCGACCTGTTCCCGGTCGTCCGCCAGCTGCACGAGCTGCTCTGGTACCTCACCGAGGCCCTCACCCTGCCCGCCGCCCGCCCGGTCCACGCCGACCTGCGCCGCATGCTGGAGCGGACGGAGCAGCTCACGCTGCAACCCCCCGAGGAACTGGGCGCGTTGGACGTGGCCGCGCACCGTCAGCACGTCAACGTGCTCCTGCTGAGGACCAGCGAACTGGTCCGCGCGGTCACCCGCGGCAAGAAGAAGGACCGCCGGGGCGCCGACCTGATGGGCGCCCGCCTCAAGGGCGCCGACCTGCGCGGTGCCGACCTCCGTGGCGCCTACCTCATCGCCGCCGACCTCACCGGCGCCGATCTGCGCGGCGCGGACCTGATCGGTGCCGACCTGCGCGACACCGACCTCACGGACGCCGACCTGACCGACGCGTTCTTCCTGACCCAGCCGCAGCTGAACGCGGCCAGGGGCAGCGCGGGCACGAGGCTTCCCGGCTCAGTCACCCGCCCCGTGCACTGGGCACCGCGGCTCTGAGACCGGTGCCTCCTCGTCGGCCGCCGGCGCCGTCGCGGGGCGGGCCGTGGCGGAACCCTGCCGCCGCTTCAGCCGCAGCCGCAGCCCCTCCGGCATCAACGTCAGCCGCTCCGTCACCCGCAGCCGATAGTCCGGGTCGGCCCCCAGCTCGTACCGGCGCAGCAGCAGACCCAGCACCAACGTGGCCTCGTGCAGCGCGAACTGCCGGCCGATGCACGCCCGGGCGCCCGTGCCCCACGGCTTGAAGGCGTGCGGGGCCCGGGTCCGTACGGCCTTCGGGTCGAACCGGTCCGGGTCGAACCGCTCGGCGTCCGCACCCCACACCTCGGGATCGCGGTGCAGCATCGGCGTGAGGACCAGCGTCCACGCACCCCGCCGCATCGGATGCCGCCCGGCGAGCACCGTGTCCTCGAGCGCCTCGCGGGCGAAGGCGGGCGCCGTGGGCCACAGCCGCAGCGACTCGTCCAGCACCCGGCGTACGTAGCGCAGCTTGGCCACCTGGTCGTAGCCGGGGACGGCCGTGTCGCCCCACACGCGGTCCACCTCGGCACGCGCGCGTGCCGCGACGTCCGGGTGCCGGGAGAGGTAGTGCAGGGCGAAGGAGAGCGCACCCGAGGTGGTCTCGTGACCGGCCACCAGGAAGGTGATCACCTGGCGCCGGACGTTCTGCGCCGACAGCCGCTCCCCGGTCTCCGGATGGGCCGTCTCCAGCATCCGGTCCAGCAGGTCCCCGTCCCCGCCTCCGCTCGCCGTACGACGCTCCTGGACCAGTTCGTCGACCGTCCGGTTCAGATAGGCCATGTCGGCCTCGTTGCGCCGCGCCGCTTCCCGCAACAACCCCGGCCAGGGCACCGTGTTGAGTCGCTGCGCGTACGTCAGCGTGCCGACCATCGCCGTGATGAACGGATGCGGCCGGTCCCGCTCGAAGGAACCGAAGTCGTGCCCGAACCCGGTCCGGGCGATCGTCTCCAGCGTCAGCTTGGTCATGTCCCCGGGAACGTCCACCGCGCGGTCCGCAGCCGTCTCCCGGTCCCAGTGGTCGGTCAGCCGCTCGGCCACGGCCAGCATCATCGGGTGGTAGGCCGCCATCGCCTCACGGCTGAAGCCCGGTGCCAGCACATCGTGTGCCAGCTGCCAGTTCGGCTCGTGGTTGTACGCCGTGAACAGCCCGTCCCCGGCGACCGGCCGCAGATTGGCGATGCCGAGCCCCACGTGCTTGGCGAAGCGCGTCTCGTCGGCGAGGTCGGCCGCGAGTTCGGTGCCCCACACGAACACGAACTCCCGGTTGAAGGCCTTGCGCCGGTAGATCGGCCCCAGCATGCGGCCGAACTTGAGGGAGTCCTGCAACGGTGTGCTCCGGTTGGCGCCGAGTACGTCGCCGAGGAGGGGGAGGCGGCGCGGCGGGTGCGGGATGCGGTGCAGCTCGGGCCAGCCGTGCTCCGCGCTGCGGAACCCCCTGGGCGCAGCGGTCCCGGTCGTCGTCCTCGCCATGACGCCATCTCCCTTGAAGCACCGGCGGATCGAGCGTGTTGTACGTGAGTTCAATAGCGTGCTCAGTCTGATCCCGTTGTTGAACCGGCGTCAAGTAAAGTGCTGCCATGGCCGCCGAGCAGGGCGCACGCACACGCCGTCGCCTCAGCACCGAGGAGCGCCGTGAGGAGCTCCTCGCCGTCGGCGCGCGACTGTTCTCGGAGAGCCCGTACGACGAGGTGTGGATCGAGCGCGTCGCCGAGATCGCCGGGGTCTCGCGCGGGCTGCTGTACCACTACTTCCCGACCAAGCGGGACTTCTTCGCGGCGGTCGTCGAGCGGGAGAGCCTGCGGATGCTGCGGATGACCGCGGCCGTGCCCGGCGTCCCGGCGCGCGAACAACTGACGGCCGGACTCGACACGTTCCTGGAATACGTCGAGGCCCACGCGCACGGTTACCGTGCCTTCCACCGGGCCGACGCGGCCGGGGATCAGGCCGTGCGCAAGGTCTACCAGCGGGCACTCGCCGCGCAGGAGCGGCAGATCCTGGCCGCGCTGGCCGCGGACCCGGAGTTCGGTGCGGTCCTCGAGACGCGGCCCGACACCAGGCTCGCCGTGCGCGGCTGGCTGGCCTTCACCACCGCCGTCTGTCTGGAGTGGCTGAGGGGTTCGGACCTCTCGCGCGAACAGGTGCGGGACCTGTGCGCACGGGCCCTCTTGGGTGTCGTCGCGCCCTGACCGCACCCGCGTACGCGGAAAAGGACCCGCAAAGGTTCAGGTCGCCGGTTGGCGTACACCCCGCTCTCGGATAGGTTAGGCAAGGCTTACCTAAGAGGAGGTTCCGGGATGGGTGCTGGGATGGGTGAACACAGCTGGGCGGCCGCGCCCGCCGCGGCGGAGCGGGCGCGCTCGGTGCTCGACACCGCGTGGTCCTGCGCGGTGACCGCGGACGGCGGCCGAGAGGAGTTCGTCGGCGCGCACACCGTGACCGAGGACGGCCGGGTGCGGCTTCAGGTGCCGGAGGACAGTGCCCTGCTCGCGGCCGCGATCTGCGCGCCTCGCGGCGAGCCGTCCGCCGTGCTGGAGTTCGCCGACGTCTCGCCCGTCCCCGTGCGCAACCGTATCCGGGCCCGCCTCTGGCTCGCCGGCTGGTTCGTCCCCGAGGACGGCGACCTGGTGTTCCGGGCGACGCGGGTGGTGCTGCGCGAGCCGTCCGGTGCCGTGGTCGTCGACCTCGACGAGTTCGCCGCCGCCGCACCCGACCCCCTCGCCACGGCCGAGGCCCGGCTGCTGACCCACCTCGCCGACTGCCACTCCGACGCAGTCGAGCGGCTCACCCGGCTCGTCGAGCCCGACAGCCTGCACGGCGCGGTGAAGGTCCAGCCGATCGCCGTCGACCGGCACGGACTGACGCTGCGCATCGAGCGCACCCGCGCCCAGGGCGACGTACGCCTGCCGTTCCACCGTCCCGCCGACGACGTCGCGCAGCTCACCGAGCGGATGCACGTCCTGCTCACCCAGGCCGCCTCCGCCTCCTGCCCGCGCGCCCTACAGCGGCAGCGCACAGACGGCGACGGGTGACGCGAACGGCTTTCCCGCGAGCCGCAGTTCACCGTTGTCCTCGTCCACCCGGAACACGCTCACCGTGCTGGAGCGCTGGTTCGCCGCGAACAGCAGCGCTCCGTCCGGCGAGAAGGCGATCTGCCGCGGGAAGTCCCCGGACACCGGCACGGTGTCCAGCAGCCTGAGCCGGGCGCCGTCCGCCTCGACCGCGTAGCGCGTGAGGCTGTTGTGGCCCCGGTTGGCGAGATAGGCGTACGACCCGTTCGGCGTCACCAGGAGCTGTGCCGGGTAACTGGTGCCCGGCCCCGTCCCCGTGGACTGTGCCGCACCGATCGTGAGGCGTCCGGTCCTCGTGTCGTAGGCGCAGACGGCGACCGTGTTGTCGGCCTCGTTGGCCAGATAGGCGTACCGGCCCTCGGGGTGGAAGGTCAGATGGCGCGGTCCGGCGCCCGGCCGGGTGTGCGCCCGCGCGACCTCGGTGAGCTTCCCGGTCCGCTCGTCGAGCCGATAGGTGTAGACGGTGTCCGTGCCCAGGTCGACGGCGAGGACATGGCCGCCGTCGGGACTCGTCACGATCTGATGGGCATGCGGGCCGTCCTGGCCGGGCCCGGGCTCCGGGGCGGAATGGGTGACGAGGTCGGCGCGCTCGCCGATCGCCCCCGAAGCGTCGATCGGGTGCACCGCCACGCTGCCCGAGCCGTAGTTGGCGCTCAGCAGCCAGCGCCCGCCCGGATGCACCGACACATGACAGGGCGCACCGCCGCCCGTGCCCCGGCTGCCCAGCACCGTGCGGTCGGACAGCCGTACGGCGGTCACGGCCCCCTGCTCCCGCTCGTTCACCGCGTAGAGCGTGCGGCCGTCGGGATGCACGGCGAGATACGACGGGTCGCCGACACCGGTGAGCGGCCTGCCGACGGTCACCTCGCCCGTCGCCGGGTCGTAGGTGGCGAAGCCGATGCCGGTGCCGCCGCCCTCGACGGAGGTGTACGTGCCGAGGTGGAGGGGGCGGGGACCAGTCGGCGTCGGTGCGGCGCTGGGGGTGGCTGCCTCAGCAGTCCCGGGCGCCTTGGGCGCCGAGGCCGTGGCGGACGTCGTAGGCGCCGACGCAGCACGGCCCGGCGACTCGCCGCAGCCCGCCGCCGCGGCTCCCGTCCCCGCGAGGGCGGCGACGAATCGCCGCCTGCTCCAGTCGCCCCTGCCCATGCACGCACCTCGGATGGTCGGTTGCCTCAGCCGTCACCACCTTGACGTGGACCACCCCGCACGTGCAAACGGCTCTACCAGTCGCCGTCCTGCACCGGCGTGCCCGGCGCGTCCTTGAGCGGCAGCACCTGCGAAGGGTGCGGTGCCTGCCAGGGTTCGTGATCGTCGCCGAGCCAGTCGCCGACCGGCTTCACCCCCTCCAGGGTGTCCGCGGGGGCGAGATCCTCCGCGTCCTGGTCGTAGTAGTCGTACCAGGGCAGCCCCGCCTGCGTGTACGCCGAGCGGTCCACGGGCGACGGCGGGGGCTCCTCGCCGGTGATGCGACGCCACTGCGGAGGCGTCACCAGATGCACGAAGACCCGGCCGCCGGGCCGCTCGGCCCAGTCGGACACCGGACGGTCGTCCTTGTAGACCTCCTGGCGCATCGAACCGCCCACACCGAGACCCATACCGGCCGCGGCGGCCGGCGCCGGAGCGGCCATCATCTGCGGGGCGGCCCCGAAGGAGAGAGCGTGCATCGGCGCCCTGGTGGTGCGCTCCCGCTCCCGTGACGCGCGCCACCGCGCGAGCGGCTCGTCCTTGAGCGGGAACGACTGCAGCTGTACGCCGCCCCACACCTCCTCGCCGGTGACCTGCCCCTCGACGGTCGCACCCAGGCCGAGCGGCACCGCCACGAACTGCTTGACCGTCCCCGTGCCGGAGTTGATGCCGTCCAGCCACGGCTGCCGGGGCAGTACGACGTAGTTCTGCGGCTTGCGCGAGAGCCGGTCGCTCCACGGCTTGCCCGAGACCGCGCACACCTTGCCCGCCCCGACCTGGAGCGCGGCCGGCTCGGTGGTGCCGCCGAAGCTCAGCCACATCGCCTCGCGCAGATACACGGGCAGCATCACCCCGCCGCGCGCCCGCCATGCCTCGGGCACCCGGTCCGCGTGGTCGGCGACCCGGCGCAGCGGGAACTCCCCGAGCCCCGGTGGCAGCGGATGCGTGCCCGTCTCCGGCAGGCGCAGGGTGCGGATGAACCGCACCGCCACCCCGCCGGGCAGCCTCAGCGTGTTCCCGTCGATGCGTACGCCGGTCATCCTGCCCGCCCCCTTGGTCAGCCCTGGTGACTACGTCACCTAGAACGACGGGCGAGGGCGGGACGGTTCCTGCGCAGCCGCTCCTGAAGCCGGGTCAGCCGCGGCATCCGCTCGCGCTGCTCCTGGGAGGTGCGGTCCAGCTCCTCCAGGAGCCGGCGCGAGCGGTGCTCGGTGTCCAGCTCGTCGAGGATGCGGTTGACCTCCGTGAGTACGGCGCCGTGCAGCTGCCACTGCCGGGCGTCGCGCTGGACCTCTTCCAGGAGCAGCTGGGCGAGCTTGTCGCGGGTGGCCGCGGCGTGCCGGAGCTGGGAGGCGAGCCGCTCCTCCGCCGACTCGGCGCTACGGGAGACGTCGGTGGTGACCAGCACCGCGAAGCTCACCACGGCGTCGGCGATCTCCGACAGCAACTGCTCCACGGCGGCGCCCGCCTGCCGTGCGAACAGCCGCTCGGACTCACGTTCCTTGGCGAGGTCGGTCAGGGTGCGCGCGAGCACCCGCAGGACGACCGTGCAGATCTCCAGCGTGTCCAGACCGGTGCGCAGTACCACCCGGTGCAGCAGACCCTCGCGGACGCGCGGATTGAGCCGCAGACTGTCCTCGGCCTGCTTGAGGGCCGCGTCCACCTCGACGATGTCGTGGTCCAGGCGCCGCGCCTCGTGCAGCCGCTCGGTGGCGTGCTCGACCGGCGTACGGCCCGCGGCCTCCTCGCCCATGCTCAGCATCAACTGCCGCACCCGGCGGGCGAGTCCCTCGATCGACTCGCCCGCCTCGTCCACCCACACCGGCGGCGCGAACAGCAGATTGCAGCCGAGCCCGACGACCGCGCCGATCAGCGTCTCCAGCACCCGCGCCCACGCGGTGTCCCCGACGGTCGTGACGCCGAGGACCAGCATCGCGCTGATCGCCACCTCGGGCACGTACTCGTTGACCTTGACCAGATGCCCGACCCCGAGCGAGGCCAGGATCAGCAGGCCCAGGCTCCACCAGGTGAGCCCCACCAGCAGGCTGAAGGCGATGGCGACGAGGACACCGGCCACCACGGCGTTCACCCGGCGGACGCCGTTGGTGAGCGTCGCGTAGAGAGTCACCTGGACGACCAGCAGCGCGGTCAGGGGCGCCGTGAGCGGGGCGGCCTCGGGACTCAGGCGCAGCGCGATGACGTAGGCGATCGTCGCGGCGGCCGCCGACCGCAGCGTCTGTACGACCACCGGGTCCCTGCGTCGCTTCACGAAGCGCACCAGGGACGCCATCCACTCACGTACATCTCGCATCCTCAGGCTGTTCCTCTTCCACAATTGGCCGCGTTCACACATTGCGGACCGTAACTGTCCGCAACGACGCCTAGATTGTTCGTACAAACCCGCCGACACAAGTGGGGAGAGCAGTGATGACGGACACCCGGGACCCCGAGGTTCTCACGGAAGCGCACGACTACCTGCGCAAAGTGGTCGCGGACGTGCCGGAAACGGCGTGGGGAGCGCCGACGCCGTGCACCGAGTGGACGGCCCGGCAGGTTCTCAACCACGCCCGCATCGACCAGCAGGGCTATGGCCTCGCGATCACCGGTGGCCGTCCGGACTCCGACCCCTTCGCCCCGGCCGACGCACTCTCCGCGGACCCGTCGGCGGAGCTGGAGGAGGTGCTGCGCCTGGTGGCGGACGCGTACGCCGGGCTGCCCCCCGACGCGGACGAGGTGCCGACCCCGCTCGGACCGCTGCCGCTGCCGATGGCCGCCGCGGCGGCCGCGATGGACGCGGCCGTGCACGCCTGGGACATCGCGGTCGCGACCGGCCAGGACGCGCCGCTGACGGAGGAACTGGCCGAGGGGATCTGGCCGCTCGCGGAACGGCTCGTGGACCACCTCCGGGACTCCTACCGGGTGTTCGCACCCGCCCGGAAGGTCCCGGACGGCGCCGGCAGGGCCGACGCGCTGCTCGCCTTCCTCGGCCGCGATCCCCAGTGGCGGCCGGAGGGTCCGCGCACTCCGTGACGGAAGGGGGTCGCCTTCACCGGGTGGTGGCGGCCCGGCTGCGGGAGCGGTAACCGGAGACCTTCGCGAGGTTGCCGCAGCGGTCCATCGAGCACCAGCGGCGGCGCCGGGCCTGGGAGTCGTCGAGGAACAGCAGGGAACAGTCCGGGTTCCCGCACTCCTTGACCCGCTCGATCAGGGGCCCGCCCGCCAGCAGTACGGCGTCCCGGGCCACCGTCGACAGGGCGGCCCGTGCCGGATGCCGGGCCGTCCAGCGTGTCTCGCCGAACTGGGGTGCCAGGTCGGGCTTGGCCGCCGCGTCGTTGACCAGTGCGACATCGGCCGCCTCCGGCTCCCGCCCGGCCATCGCGGCTCGTACGAGCCGGTTGACGGCCTCGCGCAGCACGCGCGCGTCGGCGAGATCCCGCGCGGTGACATGCGCCGGCTCCTCGCCCACGGTCAGTTCCGCCTCCGTCAGCCAGCGGGCCAGCGCGGCGGGGTCCGGCAGCCGCTCCTTGGGCGTGGCGTGCCGCTTGCCGAGCGTGGCCACGAAGTCCAGACAGGGGCGGCCGCCGACGAACGGAAAGGCGAGCGCGGGGTCGGTGCTGGTCATGAGGGCGAGCTTACCTGCCGCACACGTCTCTTGACACCGCTTGAACAGGTGTCGCAGAGTGACACCTGTTCAAGCGGTGTCAGTCACGACGAGAGCGGGTGGGGTATGCGCGCGGTGCGGATCGAGGAGTTCGGCGGACCCGAGGTGTTGGTGGAGGCCGAGGTGCCGGATCCGGTGGCGGGCCCGGGGGAGGTGCTCGTGCGGGTCGCCGCGGCCGGTGTGAACCGGGCGGACGCCCTGCTGAGGGCCGGCGTCTACCACCGGGTCGGGCGGCCCCCGCTGATCCCGGGCGCCGAGGCGGCCGGTGTCGTCGCCGCGGTGGGGGAGGGGGTGAGCGACTTCGCGGTCGGGCAGCGGGTGGTCGCGCTGGACGGGGTGAAGTCACCCGGCTTCTACGCCGAGTTGGCGGCGGTGCCCGTCACTCAGGTGGTCGCCCTGCCGGACGGGGTGGAACTGACCGAGGCGGCGACGCTGCCCATCGCCTGGCTCTCCGCCTGGTACTGCGTACGGCATCTCGCCAAGGTCACCAAGGAGGACACCGTGGTGGTGAAGGCCGCCGCGAGCGGGGTGGGCACCGCGGCCGTGCAGATCGCCGCCGAGACCGGGGCCCGCGTCATCGCCCTCGCCGGGTCGGCGCAGAAGGCGGCCTGGGCGGGGGAGTTCGGCGCCCACACCACCCTCGACACCTCCGCCTACCCCGACGAGGCCGAGGTCGAGGAGGTGCTGCGGCTCACCGACGGGCGCGGCGCCGACGTCGTCCTCGACATCGTCGGCGGCGCCGCCTTCGCACGGAGCCTGCGCCAGGTCGGACACGGCGGCCGGGTCGTGGCGCTCGCCAACGTCGCCCTGGCGCCCAGCACCATCGACACCCGCGACTTCTACCCGAAGAACGTGGCCATCCTCGGCTTCCAGCTCACCAACCGCCAGCGCCACGGCTGGGACGCCCGCGCCGACCTGCGTGAACTGGCCGAGCGGGTCGCCGCCGGCGCCTATCGCGTACCGGTGGAGACCGTGCTGCCGCTCGCGCGGGCGCGCGCCGCCCACGAGCAGCTGGAGCGGCGCGGGAACCGGGGCAAGATCGTGCTCGCCGTGGACTGAGTCAGGAGTGGACCTTGTCGATGAAGGCGGACAGATTGCCCGTCGTGCGGGCGATCTGCTCCTCCAGCGTCAGACTCTCCTCGATCCGCAGGGTGCTCCGCGGGGCCTTCCTGCCGCGGACGTAGAGGGAACAGGCCAGGTCCGTGCACATGTACAGACCGACGGAATTGCCCTCCCGCCCGGCCGCACCCGCCTTGCGCGCCGTCATGAGAGAGACGCCGCCGCCCGGATGGGTCGTCAGGCACAGCGAACACATACTGCGGTGCAGGAAGCCCCGGTGTCCGGAGGTCAGGCGCAGCGTCAGCCCGACGAGGCGGCCGCCCCGCTCGGTGACCAGATAGCTGCGGTCGGGTGCCCCGGGATCTCGCCAGCCGAGGAAGTCGAGATCGTCCCAGGGGCGTTCGTCGAGATCGCGCGGCACGGCCACGCGCTTGGCCTCCCCCTTGGAACAGTTCACAAAAGAGTCGCGAATGTCGTGCTCGGTCAGTGATCTCATGGGGGAGCCTCCTGGGGGCGTCATGTTGTTGCCGAAACCTGAGGGTAAAAAAACTAGTACCCCTAGGTTCAGCCAGGATAGACGGCCCCGGCGAGGAGGAGCCAGTGAATTTCGAGAACGTCCGCTCAGCACGGGCGAGGGCGGCGCTGCGGTACGTGGCGCAGCGGTCGGCGGGGCCGCCCGTCGCCCCGGACGTACGCATCACGCTCAACTTCCACCCCGACCGGATGACCGGCGGCGTGGGCATCCTGGAGGCGCTGGCGCGGGACGGCGCCTACCGGTCGCAGTTCGTGACCGGCACCAGCAACGGCGGCCTCACCGCGCACCCCGGCGGCGACCGCTGGCGCTGGGAGAGCCGGATCTTCGGCGGCGCCTACGACGAGGCCGCCGCGGACGACCGGCCCGTGTACGGCGCGCTGGACTTCCGGCGCCAGGTGGTCGGCGCCGCCCCGCGCTTCGGCTCCTCGCACGTCCGGCTGACCGGTGCGGCCCTGTCCCGGGCCACCTTCTGCTACCCCGACAGCGCCGCCGAGCCGGCCCACTTCGGTGTCGCCGCCGGCATGTCGCTGGTCGCGCTGGCGGAGGCGGACCAGCAGGACGCCCTCAACGACTACATCGAGGCACAGGTCCACGGGGGCGTCTCCCTCGCCACGGACGTGGCGGCGCTCGTGCTGGACGCCTGCTATCGCGGCACCCCCGTCGAGGCGGCGGCGCGGCAGCTGCCCTGCCCCATCGAGTGGCATCCCGGGTACCGGATCACCGTGGAGGGACTGCGCCGGCACGCGGACTACCGCGGTGAGGAGTACGCCGAACTGGGCGCCCGGATCGCCGAGGACGGCCGGATCGACCCGCGGATCATCGGGGACGCCGCCCGGACGGGCCGGTACGCACTCCAGGATCTGAAGATGGTCTGGCACACCCTCGCCCGCTTCGGAGCCCCCGAAGGCGCGGGCACGGCCTGCGCGGGCGTCGGCGGCCACACCCCGGGCGTCAGCACCCCCAGCGCATAGGCCCGGGCGACCAGTTCCGTACGGTTGCCCGCACCCCACCTCGCGGACAGCCGCCGCAGTGATAGGTGACGCCGTCCGAGGTGAGCCCGGTCTCCCGGGCGGCCCTGGCCGTGGTGGCCCCGCCCGCGAGCAGCGCCAGGATCCGGGCCTCCACCGGCGTCACCCGCACCGGGTCCACCGCGGGCCGCTCACGCTCACCCAGCATCCGCAGCATCACCAGCAGCGTGGGTGTCTCGTCCACGCTGTCGCTCACCGGGTCCGCCGTCAGCTCCGCTCCACGCCGCCGGGCGCCCGCCAGCACACCGACACCTGGTAGCGCGACCGGTGGCGTAGCCGCAGCGCCTCGGCGATCCGTTCCACCTGCGTCGCCTCCTGCGGCCGGAACAACTCCAGCACATCCCGGTCGCGCAGCCTCACCCCGCCGCGCCCGCGCCACTACTCCGTCTCCTCCTCGCCCGCGGCCGACGCCCGGTACGCGGACCTGATGGTCCCCTGCTGGCCGCCCCCGCCCGCTCGGGCAGGGGCGAGAACCGGGCACCGGATCCGGGTACCTCGCCGCCGTCGAACCCGGCGACACCGTGCACGCCCGCGTCCAGCCCTGTCCCGAGGCCTTCCGTGTCGACGACTGCGCTCCCGTCGTCATGATCGCCACGGGCACCGGGCTCGCCCCGTTCCGCGGTGCGATCGCCGACCGTACGGCCGCGCTCGCCTCGGGCGCCGAACTCGCCCCAGCCCTCTGCTACTTCGGCTGCGACGCACCCGACGCCGACTTCCTGCACGCCGAGGAACTGCGCGCGGCCGAGACCGCCGGAGCCGTCTCCCTGCGCCCCGCCTTCAGCGCCGCCCCGCAGGGCGAGGTGCGCTTCGTGCAGCACCGCATCGCCGCCGAGGCCGAGGAGGTCTGGGGCCTGCTCGCCGCGGGAGCCCGGGTGTACGTCTGCGGCGACGGCTCACGGATGGCGCCGGGTGTCCGGGAGGCGTTCCGTACGCTGTACCGGAAGCACACGGCGGACGCCGACGAGGCAGCCGCCGGGGAATGGCTCGACGGGCTGATCGCGGACGGGCGCTACGTCGAGGACGTGTACGCGGCGGGCTGACCGAAGCCTGGCGAAGGGGAGAGGCGGGCGCACGGTGGTGGACTCCTGGGCACGAGCTCGGCGCATCCTGGAGGAGGCGGGCCTGCCACCCGGACACCTCGTCGACCTGCGCCCGCTGACCGGCGGCACCTACAACACGGTCGAGGAACTCGTCCTCGCCGACGGCAGCCGCTATGTGCTGAAGGTGCCGCCCGCCGAGACCGTCCCCGGACTGAGCCACGAACGCCGACTCCTCGTGGCGGAGGCCGAGTTCTACCGCGGGGCCGCCGAGGTGGACGTGCCGGCGCCCCGGGTCGTGATCCTCGGGCGGGAGGATCTGCTGATGACGGCCGTCCCCGGCGACCCCTGGGACGGCCGGCTCACCGGCGCCGAACAGACGGACCTGCGTACGGAGTTGGGCCGCCAGGTGGCCCGCCTCCACCGTGTGACCGGCCCCGCCTTCGGCTACCCGTCGGGCGCCCTCGGGCCGCTCGCCCCCGACTGGCGGACCGCGTTCACGGGCATGCTCGACGCGGTCCTCGACGACGCCCGCCGCTACGGAGCCGAACTGCCCCGCCCCGCCGACGAGGTGGCGGACGCGCTCCGCCCCGCGTACGGCGCGCTCGACGAGGTGACCGTCCCGCGCCTCGTCCACTTCGACCTGTGGACCGGCAACATCCTGGTGGAGCGCGCGGCGGAGGGTGCCCGGATCGGCGGGCTCATCGACGGCGAGCGCATGTTCTGGGGCGACCCCCTCGCCGACTTCGTCTCCCTCGCGCTGCTGGGCGACATCAGGACCGACGAGGCCTTTCTGGCCGGCTACCGGGAGGAGGGCGGCCGCGTCGAGTTCGACGTGGCGGCCCGCCTCCGGTACGCGCTCTACCGTGCCTATCTCCACCTGATCATGCTCGCCGAGACGGTTCCCAGGGAGATGAGCGAAGGCGATCGGCGGTGGCGACAGGAAGCGGTTGCACCGGAACTGCTCGCCGCATTGAGCGAGATCGCGGAGCTCTCATAGTTCACATCGTGAATTAAGGGGTCGTGGAAAGTGCTCCCGCAGCGGTATGTTGCAGGTCGGACAGGGTTCGAAGGGGGCCATACATGGCAGGGCGGAACGGGCGCACGGTACGCGATCTGAGGCGGGCCAACCGCACGGCCGTGCTGCAAAGGCTCTACTTCGACGGCCCTCTCAGCCGCTTCGAGCTCGGCCCGGCCACGGGTCTGAGCTCCGGCTCGGTGAGCAACGTCGTCGCCGACCTGGTCGCCGACGGCCTGCTGGAGGAGGCCGGCAGCGTCGACTCCGACGGCGGCCGCCCCCGCACCCTGCTGCGGGTGGCGCCCGGCAGCGGCCACATGATCGGTGTCGACGTCGGCGAGACCCGGGTGCGGATCGAGCTGTTCGACCTGACCCTCGCCGAACTCGCCCGCGCCGAACGCCCGTTGACGCGGCAGGGCTACGACGTCGAGGTCATCGTCGGCCACATCCGCGACGGCGTCGCCGAGGTGCTCGACACCGCCGGCATCGCCCCCGACCACCTCCTCGGCGTCGGCATCGGCGTCCCCGGCATCGTCGAGCACACCCCGGACCGGGGCGCCGTCGTCCACGGGCAGACGATCGGCTGGGACGCGGTCCCGCTGGAGGAACTGCTCCGCTCCACCTCCCGGCTGCCCGACACCGTCCGGTACTTCATCGACAACGGCGCCAAGACGCTGGGCCAGGCCGAGATGTGGTTCGGCGGCGGGCGCGGTGCGCACAACGCGGTCGTCGTCCTCTTCGGCTCCGGCGTCGGCGCGTGTCTCGTCACCCCCGAGGTGGACAACGGGCGGGCGGTCGAATGGGGTCATCTGACGGTACGGGTCAGGGGACGCCGCTGCCGGTGCGGTGCGCTGGGCTGCCTGGAGGCGTACGCGGGCGCCGAGTCGCTGCTCGACCGCTGGCGCGAGGAGGGCGGACACCCGCCCGAGGGCGCCGACGAGGAGACCGCGCTGACCGCGATGCTGGCCGCCGCGTACCCGGCCGAGGGCGGTGCGCCCGACCCGGTGGCACTGGCCGTGCTGGAGGAGACCGCCGAGTACCTGGGCGCCGGCCTCTCCGACCTCATCAACCTCTTCCAGCCCGAGCGCATCCTCATCGGCGGCTGGGCCGGCCTCCAGCTGGGCACCCGCTTCCTGCCCGCCGTACGCCGCCACGCCTCCTCCTACGCCCTGCGCCACCCGGCCGAGAAGGTCACCATCGACCTCGGCCGGCTCGGCCCCGACGCGGTCACCGTCGGCGCCGCGATCCTGCCGCTGGCCGACTTCTTCGCCCGCGGCGGCCGCCGCCCCGCGCCCGCGCCCGAAGGACCGCACCCGGCCTGGCGCACCGCGCTGGAGGAACGGGCTCCGCACTGAGGTTTCGCCGGTGGGGGCGGAGGTACCCGCGAGTCGCCCGGACCACGCGAAGGGAGGACGCCATGGCCGACTACGACGGCAAACGCCCCGAAGACGAGCCCGTACCGCGGGACATGCCGGACCAGCAGGCGGGCGAGGGCGAGGACCCCTGGGACGCGGATCCCGAGGCGGCCGACAGGCAGGAATCCGACGCCGAGGTCCCCGAAACCGACGAGGCGGGCACCGGCCGCCAGGGCGCACCGCGCCAGGCGGGCGCCCACTCCGAGCAACCGGTACCGCAGGAGCCCACCGGCTGACCGGCTGACTCCGGCCGTGCGCCGCCTCCTCGACCGCCCGCACATACGCCTGTGCCGTCCCTGGACGGCACAGGCGTCGGTCTGTCTCAGCCCACCTTCCGTCCCCGCAGCGGTTCCGTGCTCGCTCCCGCGCCCTGCTGGAGGCCCTTGAGGAACTCCTCCAGCACCTCGTTCGCCGTGTGCTCGGGGTTCCAGCGCAGTTCCGTACGGGCGCGGGTGCAGTCCATCAGGGGGAGGCGCAGGACCGCGTCGAAGAGGTGCGGGGAGGCCGGGAGGAGATGGAGGCCCCAGGCGGCGGCGAGTGCCGAGCGGGCCGCGGTGCGGGGCAGCCGGACCCGCCGGTCGACGCCGAGCATCTCGCCGAGCAGCTCCGCGTCGACCGGTGGCTCGGCCGCCAGGTTGAAGGCACCGCGCAGATCGCAGTGGACCGCGAGGCGGTACGCCTTGGCCGCGTCGTCCGTGTGCAGGGCCTGGACCCGCAGCCCGGGGATGTCGGGCAGGAACGGCATGAGCTCCGGACGGGCCAGCGGGCCCGGCAGGAAGCGGCCGCCGAAGATCCGGCGCTGCTCGCTCGCCGACTCCCGCTTGAACAGGAACGCCGGCCGCATTCGCACCACCCGCACCTCGGCGTGATCACGCTCGAAGGTGTCCAGGGCCCGCTCCAGATACGCCTTCTCCCGGCAGTACGCGGCATCCGGCCAGCCGTGCGTGGGCCACGACTCGTCCACGGCCTCGTCCTTCGGCCCCGGCGAGTAGGCGCCGACCGACGACGCGTGCACCAGCGCGGGCACCCCGGCGGCGGCCACCGCCTCGAAGACCCGGATGGAGCCCAGCACGTTCGTCCGCCAGGTCGCCGCCGGATCGTGCGTCGGCTGGAACGCCCAGGCCAGGTGCACCACCGCGTCCGCGCCCGCGAACTCCTTCTCCAGATCAGCCTGCTGCGACGACAGGTCCACCGCCGACCAGTCCGTCTTCGGCGGCGACCAGTCGGGGATCCGGCGCGCCAGCCCCAGCACGGAGTCGACCTCCGGATCCTCCGACAGCAGACGCACCACACTCGTGCCGACGTTTCCGGTGGCGCCCGTGACAACGATCCTGCTCACGTCCGGCTCCTCTCGGGTTTGCCCAGCGACGGGGCGGACCGAGTACCCGGGCGCAGCGGATGCAACGCCTTCTTGCGCTCCCGGTATGGTTCATACGGTTGACGCATGAGGCCGGGTAGGGTTGGTGGGGTGGGACTGTCCTTGGGAGAACGTGTGAGGTCTTCGGTCGCCGCGCTGATGCACGCCACGGGTGAGTCGCAGGCGGAGGTCGCCGTCGCGCTCGGGGTGAGCCAGGCGCAGGTGAGCCGCCGTCAGTCGGGCAGCGCCGCCTGGAGCCTGGCCGACTGCGACGCGCTCGCCGCGCACTTCGGCATCGATGTGCTCGATCTGCTCGCCGGGCCGACCCGGGCCTGCGAGACGCTGCCCGTGCGGCGGCGCCGGACCGCGGGACCGACGGCGGTGACCCGATGACGGACTTCGAGGCGATCGACGCACTCCTGGCGGGCGCCCGCCAGGAGGTGCCGCTGCCACCGGCCGACGTGCGGCGCGAGCTGCGGGAGAGCCTCAACCTCTCCCGTTCCCAGGTGGCCCAGGCGCTCGGCGTCAGCCCCTCCACCGTCGGCGGCTGGGAAGCGGGGCGGGACCCGGGCGGGGCCGTGCGCGAGAAGTACGCCTACTTCCTGGAGGGGGCGCAGGCCAAACTGGCGGCGGAGACGGGGGAGGCGGCCGGGCCGCCGGGCGCCGAGCACGTCGTAGAGCCGGAGACCGACGCCGACGAGGCCGACGAGTCCCGTGACGGGACCGGCGAGACGGGTGAGCCGGACGAGGTCGAGGCCCTGTCGGCTCCCCGGCCCTGCGTCCTGTGCGGTATGCCCGCCCGGCATCAGGTCGCGGGCTTCCCCCAGCACCTGGACCCCGCCGACTGCGGCACGCCGACGCCGGAACCCGTGGCGTCGCCTGCCGCTCCGTCCGGGCGCGAGGAGCCGACCTCGGCCGAGAGCCGCAAACCGGCCCCCGCGCGGCGCGACCGTGCCGCCGGTCCGGTCCGCGTCGTCCCCGTCGGACGCCGTATGCAGACCGCCTCGCAGGACCCCGACCTGATCGGTGCCGCGGTGGCCGCCGCCCTGGAGAAGCACAGCGGCGACCTGGAGGCGGCGACCGCGGCCCTGGTCAAGCGGGCCATCCCGGACGCCATGGCGCTGCTGGACGAGACCCGCAAGGGCGGTCGTTACGACGTCGTGGCGCACCCCTGGATCCCGGACGTGCTGCGCAAGCAGTCCGCCCGCGGCGCGGACCGGATCTGGGAGGCCCGCCCCAAGTGGGCGCGGACCGAACTCCCCTCCGGCGCCCACGAGGTGACCGCCCTCGACATCAACGGCGCCTACCTGTCGGCGCTCAAGACCCACCTGCCGATCGGCCAGTTGGAACACTCCACCGGCTTCGACCACGACCGCCGACGGGCCGGCGTCCATCTGATCACCCCCTCCGAGTGGGACCACGACGCCCACCTGCCCAACCCGATCGGCAACCGCGACGAGCCGGGACCGCTCTGGGTCACCGAACCGACCCTGCGCCTGCTGCTGCGCCTGTCGGGTCCCAAGTACGGGCTGTGCGACCCGCCGGAGATCCACGAGTCGTTCACCTCGGGCGCGACCGAGAGCCTCCTGGAGAAGTTCCGCGTCGCGCTGAAGGACGCCCGGGACCGGGCGATCGCCGAGGACGACGAGGTGACGCTGGAGTACGTGAAGGCGATGTACTCCAAGTTCGTCTCCACCATGGGCGAGTCCAACTACAACCGGGAGCTCTACCGCCCCGACTGGATGCACCTCATCCGCTCCCAGGCCTTCGCCAACCTCTGGATGAAGGCCTACAAGGCCCACGAGGAGGGCCTCATGGTCGTCCGCGCCATGGGCACCGACGAGTTGCACGTCATCGGCGACTGGCGCCGGGTCTTCCCGGAGGGCCGCGGGGTCTCCGACGTGAAGGTCAAGGAGACGTACACCGTCGGCGAGGACATCGACCCCACGGCCGCGGGGGAGGGGGACGACTGACGGTGAGCACCGTGATCGACTTCTTCGTGGCGCCGGACGACACGTCGGCCGCCATGCCGCTGCGGGCCCGGCCGGGGCCCGCCCACGAGTCGCTCCCCCTCGGCAACTTCGACGTCGAGGAGGCCGTGGTCGAGTGGGAATGCCTCCTCGTCGGCGGCACGTTCGCGGACCTCGTGGAGGCCGGGGAACCCCGTACGGACGCCGACCGGGACGAGGACGAGTGCCTTGTGTGCGCGCTCTCGCCCCGGCTGTGCGCCGCGCTCGCCGCGGCCGGGGAGTCCCGGCTCCGTGACGTCGCCGCCTCGTGGGTGGACCTGCGGGCGCGGGACGGCGAGGTCTTCGACGCGCAGACCGCCCACGGGATCGTGGGCGGTCTGGTGGCTCTCGCCGGCAGCGCCCGACGTCGCGAGCAGGGCGTCCACTGCCGGGTCGGGTAGCGCCCGGGTCAGGCGTGGAACGCGTTCACGCCGGTCAGTTCCGCCGACAGCTCCCACAGCCGGGCGGCCTGCTCCGGGTCGGTCGCCCAGGCCCTGACCCCGCTGCCCTGGTCCCCGTCGACAGCGGGCTCGGCGATGTCGCAGTCCTCCAGATAGACGCCGCCGAGGCCGTCGAGCTGAGGTGAGGTCGCCGCCCACACCTGGGTGGCCGCGCCCTGCTCCGGGGTCTTGAAGCCCTCGGGGTTGAGGAAGGCGCCGTCCTCGTCGATCCAGCCGCGCTCGACCATCTCGGCCTTGGGGATGTGCCGTTGCAGCGGGGTGAAGATGCCGCCGGGGTGCAGCGAGAAGGCGCGGACACCGGATTCCCGGCCGAGCCGGTCCAGGTGGACGGCGAACAGGACGTTCGCCGTCTTGGCCTGTCCGTAGGCCTGCCACTTGTCGTAGTCCCGCGTCCACTGGACGTCGTCCCAGCGCATGCCCGAGAAGTGGTGGGCGCGGGACGAGACGGAGACGACCCGGGCACCGGGGGCGATCGCCGGCCACAGCCGGTTGACCAGCGCGAAGTGACCGAGGTGGTTGGTGGCGAACTGCGCCTCCCAGCCGGGGCCGACCCGCGTCTCCGGGCAGGCCATGATGCCGGCGTTGTCGATCATGAAGTCGATACGGCGGTCCGAGGCGAGGAACCGCTCGGCGAAGGCGCGCACGCTGTCCAGGTCGCCGAGGTCCAGTTCGTCCACCTCGACGCCGTCGATGCCCGCCACGGCCTCCCGGGCGACCGCGGGACGGCGGGCCGGTACGACGACCCGGGCGCCCGCCTTGGTGAGCGCACGCGTGGTCTCCAGGCCGAGTCCCGAGTAGCCGCCGGTGACGACCGCGAGCTTGCCGGTGAGGTCGAGGCCGGCGAGAACGTCGTCGGCGGTGCTGCGGGCGTCGAAGCCCGATCCGATCTTGTGCTGTGCAGTGCTCATGCCGGGAACGCTACGAATTGGAGTGCTCTCGAAGTCAAGCGGAGCCTGCCGGGAAAGAGCCCGGGCAGAAGAAAGCCCCGACCGGACGGGGGAATCACGGTCGGGGCGGCTCTGATGTGGGCGCGGATGGCGGTCGCCTCTCGGCGAAAGGCTCCACAGGGCTTCAGCCGAACGATCGTCCCTGTGGGCAAAAGGTGAGGCCCGGGGACACTGTCCCATCCGCACCCACGTGTGGTTCAACGGGCAACCAGCTTTGGGTGTTCCCCGGCCTGTCGCGTTATGGCGTGATCCGCGTCACCGCTCGGACGGCAGCCGGGCGAACGGACTGTCCGCGAGGGACGCGAGCAACTGGGCGGGGTCGTCGTAGACCGCCTCCGCTCCCGCCTCCACCAGGTCCGCGCGCGGGATGCCGCCGCACAGCACGGCCACGCAGCACACCCCGGCCCGGCTGCCCGCCTTCATGTCCCACACCGTGTCGCCGACGAACAGCGCCCGCTCGGGCGGCACGCCCGCCAGTTCCAGGGCGTGTTCGACGGGCTCCGGCGCGGGCTTGCCCTCGCTGACGTCGTCGGCGCTCGCGGTGGCGGTGATGGCGTCGTCGGCGCCGATGGCGCGGCGCAGCGCGGACAGCTCCGCACCGCCCGCCGAGGTCGCCAGCACCACCGCCCAGCCCTCGTGGTCCAGGCGCCGCAGCAGCCGCCCCGCGTCACGCAGCGCGGGCAGCCGGTCGAAGTACTGGCCGTAGAGAACCTTGTGCGCGGAGCTCAGCGCATCCGCCTCCCGCTCCGCCCGGTGCTCGCCGATCAGATGGGCGACGAGGTCCTCGGACCCGAGGCCCACCGCCCGGTGGATGGCATGCATGGGCACGTGATGACCCGCTTGGCGGAACGCCTCCCACCAGGTCGCCACATGAAGATGGTTGGTGTCGACCAGTGTTCCGTCGACGTCGAACACCGCCGCGCGTTCCATATCCCGTCCTCCTCGCACCGCACCGCACACCGCGGCGCACGAGTACCACGTCAGGGGCCTGTCACTCCGGCGGGCACCCGGCGTTCCCGGGTCCAGGCCAGCAGTTCCTCCAGGGACCAGGCGGTGATCACCCGCTCGTCGGGGACCCCGCACTCCTCGGCCCGGGCGCAGCCGAGGATCTGCCAGTCGAGCTGGCCGGGCGCGTGCGCGTCGGTGTCGACGGAGAACAGCACGCCCGCCGCCACGGCCTGCCGCAGCAGCCGCCGGGGCGGGTCGAGCCGCTCGGGCCGGCTGTTGATCTCCACGGCGGTGCCCGACTCGGCGCACGCGGCGAACACCTCCTCGGCGTCGAACTCCGACTCGGGCCGGCCCTTGCCGGTGACCAGCCGTCCGGTGCAGTGACCGAGGACGTCCGCGTGCGGATTGCGTACGGCGGCCACCATGCGGCGGGTCATCGAGCGGGCGTCCATGCGCAGCTTGGAGTGCACGGAGACCACCACGACGTCGAGCCGCTGGAGCAGCTCCTCCTCCTGGTCGAGGGAACCGTCGTCGAGGATGTCGCACTCGATGCCGGTGAGCAGCCGGAAGGGCGCCCAGCCGGCGTTCAGTTCCGCGACCACGTCCAGCTGCTCGCGCAGCCGCTCGGGGGACAGGCCGCGGGCCACGGTCAGTCGCGGGGAGTGGTCGGTCAGCACCGCCCACTCGTGCCCGAGTTCGGCCGCCGTCCGGCCCATCTCCTCGATGGGGCTGCCACCGTCCGACCAGTCGGAGTGCAGATGGCAGTCGCCCCGCAGCAGCGCCCGCAGCCGCTGACCGCCCCGCACGGCCGGCCCGGCGGGAGCCTCCCGCTCCAGCTTCTCCAGATACCCCGGCACCTCCCCGGCGAGCGCCTCACGCACCACGTTCGCCGTCTTCGGCCCGACCCCCTTGAGCGACTCCAGCGTCCCGGCCTCCGCACGCTCGCGCACCTCCCCCTCGGGCAGTGCCGCCAGCACCCGGGCGGCCGTACGGAAGGCGCGTACGCGGTACGTCGGCGCCAGGGACCGCTCCAGCAGGAAGGCGATCCGGTCCAGTGCCTCGACGGGGTCCATCGCCACCTCCTCCTCCAGGGTTCCCCAGCCGTGCGGGGCTCGCACGGCGGACATGTGGGTGCCTTTGTCCCCTCATATCCCTCTTGCGTAATGCGTTCTACGCTCTATTGCATGACCGAAATCGCGAGCCCGTACATCTCGAATCCGCGAATCCTGGTGCTCGGGGTGCAACCCGGTACCCCGCCGTTCCGGATCGTGGAGATCGACGGAGAGGTGGTCGGTGAGGCGAAAGCCGTCACCGATGTCCTGCAGGCCGCCGCCGCATGGGGCATCACGGTCCACGACCTCGACGACCCGGACGTGGTCCGTTGGGTGGGCGGGGACAAGTTCACCTGGACCCGGCGCTAGGAACCAGGGCCCGTCGAGGTGTGCGGGACGTTTCGGTCCTCGCCGAAGCGTTCGGTTTCTAAGCTCCCCCCATGGAAGATCTAGGAGAGCTGCTCGCCGTCCTCGCCGCGGGCCTCGGTGCCGGTGCCGTCAACGCGGCCGTCGGGTCCGGGACGCTGATCAGCTTTCCGGTGCTGCTCGCCGTCGGCCTGCCACCGGTCACGGCCGCGGTCGCCAACGCCCTCGGCCTGATCCCCGGTTCGATCAGCGCGGCCGTCGGATACCGGCGGGAACTGGCGGGCCAGCGCCGACGCATCCTCACGTGGAGCGCCGGTGCCCTGGTGGGCGGCCTGACGGGCGCCACGCTCCTGCTCGCCCTGCCCGCCTCGGCGTTCGAGCGGATCGTGCCGGTCCTGGTGGGCCTCGCGCTGGTGCTGGTCGTCCTCCAGCCGCTCATCGGCCGGCGACTGCGCGAGCGCCGGACCCGCGAAGGCCGCACCGCGCCCGCCGACGGCGGCCCGCCGCTGATCGTCGGACTGACGCTGGCCAGCGTCTACGGCGGCTACTTCTCCGCCGCCCAGGGGATCATCTACGTCTCCCTGATGGGACTGCGCCTCGACGACGGCCTGCAGCGCCTCAACGCCGTCAAGAACGTCCTCGTCGCCGTCGTCAACACCGTCGCCGCGCTCTTCTTCCTCGTCGTCGCCGACTTCGACTGGACAGCCGTCGCCTTGCTCGCGGTCGGCTCCGCCGTGGGCGGGCAGGCCGGAGCGGCCGCGGGCCGCCGTCTCCACCCGGCGGTGCTGCGCGGACTGATCGTGGTGGTGGGTACGGCGGCCATCGTCCAGTTGTCCGTCCGCTGACGTCAGCGGTGCACCGCCCGGCTCAGCCGCCGCCCCAGCAGGACGTAGCCGATCAGTGCCCCGGCGGTGTTGAGGATGACGTCGTCGATGTCGAAGGCCCGCCCGGTGATCATTGCCCCCTGGGCGAACTCCACCAGCAGCATCACGACAGCCGTCAGCAGGAGCACGCGCAGCACGCCACGGGTACGCGGGGCGACCACGGGGACCAGCACACCGAAGGGAATGCCCAGCAACAGGTTGCCGCCGATCTGCTTGCCGGCGTCCCGCAGTTCCGGCTGATCGAGGTAGGCCCGCAGGGAACGGCCCGGGTGCAGATTGGTGTGGGTGAGTGCCTCCGACGCGGGCGAGGGCTCCAGAGTCAGCCGGGCCAGCACGACGGCGAACGCCACCATGAACGCGAACGCGGCCACCATCGCCACGAAACGGCGGACGAGGGCGAGGAAGCTGCGCTTCTCCTCCGGAGCGGTCCTCTCCTTGGGAGTCCTCTCCTTCGGGGCACTCTTCTTGGGGGCCCTCTTCTTCGGACCGGTCCCGGACTTGGCGGACTCCGGCTCGGCGGTCCCGGTCTTGGCGGTCCCGGTCTTGCCGGTGCGCAGGCGGAACGCGGAACGCGGACGTAAGGCTGTACGGGCCATGCGGTCCTCCAGTCTTCAACTTCCCTGCGACGTAAGGCGATTACCCGCGATCGAGCCGACAATGCGGCCGCGCCCCGGCGGGTCGGGAGCACCCGCAGTTTCCCTTCGTGCGGGCGGGGCACTCCGGGACGGACCCGCGCGCGCCGCCATCGCCCGCCCCCGCCACGGTGTTTGGATGGCGTGAAAGCCGCACCAGGGATCATTTCGGTGACGGCGGGGCCCGAGGAGGTGGCGCATGGACTGGCGTACGACACTGCTCACCGCGGCCGAGATCCTGGCCTGGTGGGCCGCGCTCACCGTGCTGTGGCTGGTCCTCGTCAGCGCGGTCGACACCCTGGAGTTCGTGGTCGGAGCGGCTGCCGCGGCCGTGGCAGCGCTCGCGGCGACCGCCGCACGGCGCGTGGTGACCCCCCGGTGAACGGCTGGACCTTCGTCGCGACCGTCGCCCTCGGCGCGGGCGTCGGGGCGACCGTGTGGGGCGTCGCCACCGGACCGCTGCGCCGCCGGGTCGTGGCCCAGAACCTGTCCACCGCCCTGGCCTGCCCGGCCCTCCTGCTGCTCGCGCAGGGCTACGACCGCCCGTCCTACGTCGATCTCGCCCTGGTCCTCGCCCTGCTCGGCCCGGTCGGCACCCTCGTCTTCGCCCGGCTGCTCGCCGACGAACTGGCCGACGACCCGCCGCGCGCCTGGGGACTCACCTGGGCGGCGGCCGGGTTCGGCGCCGCGGTCGTCCTGGCGCTCTGCGTGGCCGAAGGGCCGAGCCGGGCCATGGCGAAGCTCCTGGCCACCGGCGCGCTGCTGATCGGCGGCAACATCGTCGCCTCCCGCGCGCTGTCCGGCGGATTCGGCGGGGTGCGCCGTGGCTGACGCCGTCATCGATGCCGTGCCGGCCTGTGGCCTGCTGCTCGTCGCCGCGACCGCCACCACGGCCGTGGCGGTCCGCGACCCCGTACGCCAGGCCCTCGTCCTGTCCGTCCTCGGAGTGGTGCTGGCCGTGCTGTTCACCGTGCTCCAGGCACCCGACGTCGGACTCTCGCAACTCGCGGTGGGCTCCGCGCTGACCCCGCTGCTGCTACTGCTCGCCGTGCACAAGGTCAGGCGGCGCGCGCGGCGGAAGGGACGCCAGGAGTGAACCGGCGCACCCGGCTGGGGCTCGTGGCCGTCGGCACCGCGGGGCTCGCCGCGCTGCTCGGCGCCGCCTGTCTCGAACTGCCCGCCTTCGGCGGCGACCGGCACCCTTACGGCGACCGGGCCGTACAGGTCTCGCTCGCCCGGCACACCGCCAACACCATCTCCTCCGTCAACTTCGACCAGCGGGCCTTCGACACCCTCGGCGAGATGAGCATCCTGTTCGCGGCCGTCCTCGGCTGTGTCGTCCTGCTGCGGCAGACCCGCGACGAACACCGCGGCCGCCCCGAACCCGAGCCCGTGGCCCTGCCCGTGCGCCGGTACGCCCTGGTCGTCCTGCCCGTCGCCCTGCTCACCGGCCTCTACGTCATCGCCCACGGCCAGCTCAGCCCCGGCGGCGGCTTCCAGGGCGGGGTCGTCGCGGCGACCTCCCTGCACCTGCTCTACCTGGGCGCCGACTACCGCGCCCTGGAACGTATCCGCCCGGTCGGTCTGTACGAGGTCGGCGACGCCCTCGCCGTCTCCGCCTACCTCGTCACCGGCATCGCGGGCCTGATCGGCGCGAGCGCGTTCCTCGCCAACACCCTGCTGCCGTACGGCACCTTCAACACACTGTCCTCCGCGGGCCTGGTCCCGCTGCTCAACGCGGCCATCGGCATGGAGGTCGCCTGCGCGGTCGTGGTGCTCCTGGCGCGCTTCCTGGACCAGGCCGTCGAGATCGAGAAGGGGGAGGGAGAGGGGACATGATGGACGTCCTTCCGTACCTGGTCGCGGTATGGATCTTCCTGGTGGGCTGCTACGGCCTTGCCACCAGCCGTAATCTGATCCACGCCGTCGGCTGTCTGTCCGTGTGCCAGTCCGCCACCTACGTCCTGCTGCTGGCCGTCGGCTACCGCGACGACTCCACCGCACCCGTCTTCTCCGATCTGGAGCCCGGCTCCCGGCCCGTCGTCGATCCCGTCGTCCAGGCGCTGGCCCTCACCGACGTCGTGGTCGGCGCCACCGTCACCGCCCTGCTCCTCGCGCTCGTCGTGCAGGTCTCCAAGCGGCACGGCACGATCGACCCGGACGAACTCTCGGAGCTGCGCGGCTGATGAACGATCTGCTGCCCCTCCTCGTCGCCGTCCCGCTGCTCGGGGCCGCTCTGCTGGTCACCGGGGGCCGCCGGCTGCCCCGGGTGGTCGCGGAGTCCACGGGCTGCGCCGTCTGCGCCGGTACCGCCGGACTGGCGATCGTGCTGCTCCTCAACTCCTCGCCGCCCATGGTCGAGTGGGCCGGCGGCTGGGTCCCCGTGAACGGCGAGAGCGTCGGCATCGTCCTGATCGGGGACGGCCCGGGACTCGCCATGGCCGCCCTCGCCTCGCTGCTGACCCTCGCGGCCCTGGTCTACTCCTGGCACTACTTCGACGAACCGCCGCGCCGCAACGCCGGCTCCTTTCCCGGGCTGATGCTGCTCTTCCAGGGCGGCATGTGCGGGTTCGCGATCGCGGGCGACCTGTTCAACGCGTTCGTCTGGTTCGAGCTGATGAGCGTCGTGGCGTACGCCCTGACCGGCACCCGCGTCGAGGAGGCCAAGGCGGTGCAGGGCGCCCTGACCTTCGCCGTCGTCACCTCGCTCGGCGCGTACGCCATGCTCATGGGCATCGCCCTGCTGTACGCGCGCACCGGCCAGTTGGCGATGACACAGATCGGCCGGGGGCTCGACGCGCACGGACCTCCCGACGCGCTCGTCCTCGCCGCCTTCGTCCTGGTCCTGACCGGGCTCCTGGTGAAGGCCGCCGCCGTACCCTTCCACTTCTGGCTGCCGGACGCGCACGCCGTCGCCCCGACTCCGGTGTGCATGCTGCTGTCGGGTGTCATGGTCGAACTCGGCACGTACGGCGTCTGGCGGGTCTACAACACCGTCTTCTCCGGACCCGGCGGCGTCCCGGCCGCCGACCTGACACGGCTGCTCGTCGTGCTCGGCGTGCTGACGGCGGCGATCGGCGCGGTCATGTGCTGGTACCAACGGCACATCAAACGGCTGCTCGCCTACTCGACCGTCGCCCATACCGGACTGTTCCTCATCGGCGTCGGCGTCCTCAAGCCCGAGGCCGACGACGGGGTCGCCCTGTATCTGCTGGGCCACGCCGGAGTGAAGGCGGCCCTGTTCGCCTGCGCCGGTATCCTCCTCGACCGCTGCGGCAGCGTCGACGAGCACGCGCTGCACGGGAAGGCACGCCGACTGCGGGGTGTCGCCGTGCTGTTCACCGTCGGTGCGCTCGGTCTCGCCGGGCTGCCGCCCTTCGGCACGGCCCTCGGAAAGGCCGTCACCGAGGAGGCCGCGGGAGGTCCGCTGACCGTGCTGTACGTCGTCACGAGCGCGGTGACGGCCGGTGCGGTGCTGCGGGTCGCCGCGCACGTGTTCCTCGGACTCGGCCCGAAGCCGGACGAGGACGGCGCGTACGAGACGACCGGTGCCGGGGAGCGGCCCGAGACCGGGCAACGACTGCGCCGGGTGCCGGACACCATGACGGTGGTCCCGGCGGTACTGCTCGCCGGGGCGCTCGCCGTCGGGGTGGCACCCGGCTTCGCCGACGTGGTGGCCCACGCCGTGAACGAAGCCGGGTCCGGGGGTGTCGTCGTCGCCTCCGTGCACTGGACGCCGGCCGGGGTGCTGCTCGGACTCGTTTCGACGGCGCTGGCCGTGGGCCTCGCCGCCGTGGCGGTCACCCGCCCGAGGCTGCTCGCCGCACCGGGCCGGGCACTGTCGCTGCGGCGCCTGCAGTCCGGGCACATCGGGGACTACGTGGCCTGGTTGCTGGTCGGCGCCGGGCTGCTCGGCGCCCTGGCCCTGCCGGGGATCCTGACCTCCTGATCAGGTCGCGAAGGAGCTGGTCAGGTCCCGAACGACACGCGCACCTCCTTGAAGCCGAGGGAGGTCAGCAGGCCTTCGAGCATGTCGGTGGTGTTGGCCTCGGCGCGTTTGGTCAGCCCGCTGTCCTTCGCCGCGTCACCGATGTGCTTCGTCGCCAGCTTCTGCACGGCCTGTTCGCCGTTCGGGTTGTCCGAGAACAGGTCGCCCAGCCGGTCCAGGAGACCCCGCTGCTTGGACACCGCGTAGGAGCGGTCGGTGTCCAGGGCGGGCTTGCCCAGCTGCGCGTGCGGCAGGTGCAGCGTGGCCGTCGTGCGGTCCTCGTTGACCGTCACGTCGTCCTTGGCGACCTTGCCGAGGTCGACATACGCGTCGACGGTGCCCGCCCCGACGTACAGGGTGCGGGTGCCGCGGATCGCGTCGGGCAGGTACTTGGCGTCCTTCTCCAGGTCCACGACCACCTGGAAGTTGCCGGAGGCGGCGTCGTAGCGGCTGAGGTCCTGGATGGACTCCAGCAGTGCGGGGCCCGAACGGTCATGCGTCTCGGTGCCGAACAGGTCCTTGAGGCCCGGGAGCACGCTCAGCCGGATACCGGCGAAGAACACGATGAGCACCAGTACGACGGCGCTCACCAACTTCGCCCAGCCGGGCATGCGCTTGGACATGCGCCTGATGGGAGTCGTCATGCGACGGCCCTCCTTCCTACTGTTCGAATTCCCTCCAAAACCCTTGTCAGACCGAAGCGTTGGCCGATTGCCACCGCTGACGGAGGCACGGACGGCGCACTAGCGTGGGAAGCCTTCCGAACCGGCGCTTCTGGAGACCCGAATGAGTCCGGACAGCACAACCCGGCCGCTCTGCCCCATGCACCGCATCAGCCTCCCCGAGCACGGGCCGCCCCGCCTCGGCACCCTCGCGACCGGCACCCCGGTGTGGCTCGTGACCCGGTACGCCGAGGTGCGTCAGGTGCTCATGGACCCGCGGTTCGACCGGAGCTCCCTGCACGCCCCGAACGCCCCGCCCCTGCTCGTCGTCCCCAACCTGCTGGACGACCCGGGCGGCCTGATCAACCAGGACGGCCCCGCCCACCAGCTGCTCCGCGGCACCGTGCAGCGGGCGTTCACCCCGCGGGCCATCGCCCGCTGGCGGCCCTGGGTGGGCTCGGTGGTCGCCGCGCTCCTCGACGACTTCGCCGCACAGCCGCAACCAGCCGACATCATCGAGGGATTCACCCGGCCGCTGCCCGTGTCGGTGATCTGCCGGCTGATGGGCCTGGACCACGTGGACCGCGAACGGATCCGGCACTGGGCCGACCACGCCCTGTCCGGCGGCGCACACCAGGCGGGCGAAGTGGTCGAGGCGATGACGGAGTTCGGCATGTTCGCCGCCGGGCTGATCGCCGAGCGGCGCAAGCAACCGGGCGACGACCTGGTGAGCGGCCTCGTGGCGGCCGGCGACGAGCTGGGGATCGAGGAACGGCGGCTGATCACCCTGGTCTGCGGGCTGGTCGTGGCCGGACACGAGACCACCATGACCTCGCTGGGCAACGCCCTCGTCTACCTCCTCACGGATGGAGGGGACGGCTGGCCGCTGCTCGCCCGCGACGAGGAGTCCGCGGCGGTCGCGGCCGAACAGCTGCTGCGCACCGTCCCGCTCAGCGAGGGAAGGGTGCTGCCGGGTCTGATCCGGCGCGCGGTCGAGGACGTCGAGGTCGGCGGGGTGCTGATCCCCGCGGGCGGTGTGGTCGCCCTCCAGACCAACACCGCGAGCCGTGACCCCGATGTCTTCCCGCCGGGCCCGCCCGACCTCTGCGCACCCCTGACCGCGCCGAGCATCACCTTCGGCGCCGGTCCTCACCACTGCCTCGGCGCCTGGCTCGCCCGTCTCGAACTCGAGCTCGCCCTGCACCAGTTGGCTGTGCGCTTCCCGGGGCTCCGGGCCGAGTTCACCCCGGAGACGATCGAATGGCGGGTGGGGCAGATGACACGCAGTCCGCTGCATCTGCCCGTGTCGTGGTGACCGGGAGGCTTCATGGTGACAACGCGCCCTGATGGGACCGCAGTTCGCGGTCACCGGAGGGGCGCGACCACCACACCCCCTCCCCGTGCGTCAGCCCCGGCAGTCGCAGCTCGGCCTCGCGCACCCGCCGGGCCGCGATCTCGCCCGTGATCACCCACGACGTGCTCCCGCCCGTGGTGCCGGTGAACTCGGCGCCGAGCGCGGCGAGATGGGCGGTGACCGGGGCCAGCGCGTCCAGCGGTACCTCCGTCTCGAAGGCGTGGTACGGCTCGTACAGCCGGGTCCGCGCCCGCTCCAGGGCCCGGCGCAGCACGTACGGGGTCAGTCCGCGGAAGTCCGCGGCCGTGCTCAGCGGCGCGACGAAGCCGGACCGGACGAGGGTCACCCGGTAGTCCGTCACGGCTGCCCCGAAGAGCCCGGTCCGCATGCTGGTGTGGACCGTCTCCTCGATGGCCGAGTGGAACGCCCGGGGGAGTGCGCCGAGTTCCGTCTCGTACGTGAACACCCGGCCGGAACCCCGCGGTCCCGGCTCCACCCGCAGCCCGATCGTCGCCCAGAAGCGGGTGCCGTCGTGCCACGGCCGCTCCTCGACGGCCTCGCCGACCCCGCGCGGCCGCTCCAGGAACCGGACCCGCCCGGGTGCGAAGTCGGCCTCGACGCCGAAGTCCTGGGCGAGGGTCGCGGCCAGGACCTCCATCTGGACCTCGCCGTACAGCAGGAGCGCGGTGGCGCCGGCCTCCGTCGGACGGGCGTGGATGAGCGGGTCCTGGTCGGCGAGGGTGAGGAGCGCGGAGCGCAGTCGGGCGGCCTGCTCGGGGCGCCGGGCGCTGACCACGGTCTCCAGGGTCGGGGGTGCGAACTGCGGAGCCCGGTCGGTGAGTTCGCCGAGCCGGTCGCCGACGCGGACACCCGCGAGACCCGTGAGCGCCGCGATGTTCCCGGCGGTGAGCGGGCCGCTGCCGCCGCCGGTCACGTCGAGGTGCGTCACCCGGCCGGACACCTCACGGGTCCCGCCGTCGGCGTCGCGCCGCCGGAACGTCAGCCGTTGACGCTCCGTCACCTCACCGTCGTAGAGCCGGAGATACGCCGTGCGCTCGCCGCCCGGTCCCGGCCGGACGGCGAACACCGTGCCGCGAGGGGTGGTGCTTCCGGTCGTCGGTGCGGGCGGGATCAGTCGGACCACGCTCTCGACCAGGTCGGACACCCCCTGGCCGCCGAGGGCCGAGCCGAAGAGGACGGGGTGGAAGGAGCCGTCGGCGGTGTGGGCGGCGAGGGCCTTGTGCAGGTCGTCCGGTGTCGGCGCGGGGCCGTCCACGACGGCCGCGAGGAGGTCCGGGTCGATGTCGGCGAGGGATTCGGCCAGGTCGTCGCCGTAGCGCAGGGGTGTCACGTGGGCGTCCGGCGTGCCGAGTCCCCGGACCGCGCCGATCGGCGCGACATGCGGGGTCAGCTTGCGGCGGATGTCCTGGAGCAGGCCCTCGGCGCGGGCCCCCGGCCGGTCGATCTTGTTGACGAAGACGAGCGTGGGCAGCCGCAGCCGGCGCAGGGTGCGCATCAGCACGCGGGTCTGCGCCTGGACGCCCTCCACGGCGGACAGCACCAGGACCGCCCCGTCCAGGACCTCCAGGGCACGCTCGACCTCGGCGATGAAGTCCGAGTGCCCGGGGGTGTCGATGAGGTTGATCTGTGTGTCGCCGACGGTGAACGCGGCGACCGCGGAGCGGATGGTGATCCCGCGCCGCCGCTCGATGGCGCCGTCGTCCGTTCGGGTGTCACCGGCGTCGACGCTGCCGAGCCGGTCGATCGTGCCGTGGTCGAACAGCAGCCGCTCGGTGAGGCTGGTCTTACCGGCGTCGACGTGGGCCAGAATTCCGATGTTCAGGGTGTGCATACGGGGTCGCGTCCTCGAGAACCGTGGGCCTGTGGGAGGGCTGGTGGATTCCGAGGAGTCGGCGCATGCGGGTGGTCCTGACGTGAGGGAATGCGGACGTGGTCATCATGGCCTGAGCCGGGTGCGGCGCCGCAACCGAATTTCCCGGTCAGTAGCATGGCTCCGGCAGCCCGAAATGATCATGCTAGGAGTGGATCGTGCGAGACATCGCCGTGTTCAGCGGTAGTGCCCACCCCGAGCTGGCGGCGGAGGTCTGCGCACACCTGGGGGTGCCGCTGAGCCCCACGCGGGTCAGCCGGTTCGCCAACGACTGTCTGGAGGTGCAGCTCCAGGCCAACTGCCGGGAGCGGGATGTCTTCCTCATCCAGCCGCTGGTCAAGCCGGTCCAGGAGAACCTCGTCGAGCTGCTGCTGATGTGCGACGCGGCGCGCGGGGCCTCGGCCCGCCGGATCACCGTCGTCATGCCGCACTACTCCTATGCCCGCTCCGACAAGAAGGACGAGCCCCGTATCTCGCTGGGCGGGCGGCTCGTCGCGGACCTGCTGGTGTCGGCCGGCGCGAGCCGTGTCCTCGCCATGACGCTGCACTCGCCGCAGGTGCACGGGTTCTTCTCGGTCCCGGTCGACCATCTGCACGCGCTGCGCGAACTGGCCGCGCACTTCCAGCAGTACGACCTCTCCCGCACCACCGTCGTCTCCCCGGACCTCGGCAACGTCAAGGAGGCCGCCGCGTTCGCCCGGCTGATCGGCGCGCAGGTGGCGGCCGGCGCCAAGCAGCGGTTCGCGGACGACCGGGTCAGCATCAACTCCGTCATCGGCGAGGTCACCGACCGGGATGTCATCGTGCTGGACGACGAGATCGCCAAGGGCAGCACCGTCCTGGAACTCCTGGAACGGCTGCGGGAGTTGAAGCCGCGCTCGATCCGGGTCGCCTGCACGCACGGTCTGTTCGCGGCGGGCGCGCTCAAGCGGATCGGCGAGCAGCCCGACATCCTGGAGATCGTCTGCACCAACACCGTGCCGGTGCCCGAGGAGGAGCGCACGGAGAAGCTGCGGATCCTGTCCATCGCCCCCGCGCTCGCCGAGGCCGTGCGGCGCATTCACAACGGCGAGTCCGTCAGTGCCCTGTTCGACGCGCCGCGGAGCGAATAGACATGGAGGGGTAGCCGGGTGACGCCCGGCATCACTCAGGTGACCTGGAGGCCCCAGTGGCGAAGGCGAAGTTCGAGCGGACCAAGCCGCATGTGAACATCGGCACCATCGGGCACATCGACCACGGCAAGACCACGCTCACCGCGGCCATCACGAAGGTGCTGCACGACAGGTATCCGGACCTGAACCCGTTCACGCCCTTCGACCAGATCGACAAGGCGCCCGAGGAGCGGCAGCGCGGCATCACCATCTCGATCGCGCACGTCGAGTACCAGACCGAGCACCGGCACTACGCGCACGTCGACTGCCCGGGTCACGCCGACTACATCAAGAACATGATCACCGGCGCGGCCCAGATGGACGGCGCGATCCTGGTCGTCGCGGCCACCGACGGGCCGATGCCGCAGACCAAGGAGCACGTCTTGCTCGCCCGGCAGGTCGGCGTGCCGTACATCGTCGTCGCCCTCAACAAGACGGACATGGTGGACGACGAGGAGATCCTCGAGCTCGTCGAGCTGGAGGTGCGCGAGCTGCTCACCGAGTACGAGTTCCCCGGCGACGACGTGCCCGTGATCCAGGTGTCGGCGCTGAAGGCGCTGGAGGGCGACGAGCGGTGGGCCCGGTCGGTGCTCGATCTGCTGGACGCGGTCGACTCGGCGGTCCCCGAGCCGCAGCGCGACGTGGACAAGCCGTTCCTGATGCCGATCGAGGACGTCTTCACGATCACCGGACGCGGCACGGTCGTCACCGGCCGGATCGAGCGCGGGGTTCTGCACGTCAACAAGGAGGTCGAGATCATCGGCATCCACGAGGAGAAGACGAGGACCACCGTCACCGGCATCGAGATGTTCCGCAAGCTCCTCGACGAGGGCCGGGCGGGGGAGAACGTGGGCTTGCTGCTGCGCGGAGTCAAACGGGAGGACGTCGAGCGCGGACAGGTCGTGATCCAGCCGGGCACGGTCACCCCGCACAAGGAGTTCGAGGCGCGCGCGTACGTCCTGTCCAAGGACGAGGGCGGCCGGCACACGCCGTTCTTCGACAACTACCGTCCGCAGTTCTACTTCCGCACGACGGACGTCACCGGTGTGGTGACCCTGCCCAAGGGCACCGAGATGGTCATGCCGGGCGACAACACGACGATGCTCGTGCAGCTGATCCAGCCCATCGCCATGGAGGAGGGGCTGAAGTTCGCCATCCGTGAGGGCGGGCGGACCGTGGGCGCCGGTCAGGTCACCAAGATCCTCAAGTAGAGGCCTTCACAGCGAGCCGGACGTGGCCTCGGACTGTCCCAGGGCCGCGTCCAGCGTCGGGTGCGCGGGCAGCAGCCGGTGCAGGCCGGTGACCCGCATGATGCGCAGGGTGAGGGGATCGGTGCAGACCAGGTGTAACCGGCCGTCGTGGTCGAGGACCCGGGTGCGGGCGCGGTAGAGCAGGCGCAGTCCGGAGCAGTCGAAGAACTCGACCTGTCCGAGGTCGATCACGATCCGGGAGCCGTCGCGCCCGGTCACCCGGTCCAGGTACGGGACGATCTCCAGCGCCGCCGCGATGTCGATCTCGCCGCGGAACTCCAGCACGGTGTGTCCGCGGTCCTGGTGGATACGCAGATGCCGGCTCAGCGGTGCAGGTTCCTGCTGCACGACGACATCGCCTCCAACCAGCTCCTCAAGCCGCGGGTTCGCAGGTCACCGGGGGCCGGGGTGACGTCGTGCAGCGAACGTACGAGCGCAGCCATGTCCCCGGGTCCCGAGTGAGCGCAAATCCTTGCCCCGCACTGCAAGTTACCCTCGATGGAGTGAATTTGAGCATGTTCGATTGACATATGTCTGCGAATTGAGACGAGGCCTTACGACAAGGCGTGCCAGGCCCTGGTCAGCGACTGACGGAACTGCTCGGTCTGGTGCGTGGTGAGATCGCGGACCATCCGCTCCTCCAGCTCCCGCACGGGCTCCTCGTGCCGGGCGAGGAGCTCGCGGCCGGCGTCGGTGAGCAGGATCAGCAGCTCCCGGCGGTTGCGCGGATTGCGCTCCCGGCGCACCAGTCCGCGGTTCTCCAGCGACCGTACGAGATCGGCGATGGACTGGGCGGTGACGAACGAGTCGCGGGCCAGCTGTGCCGCCGACAGCCCGTCGTGCCGCTCCAGGACCGTCAGGGCGGTGTACTGCAACGCCGTGATCCCGGACGGCTTGACCAGCTCGTCAAGGTGGGAACGGACGACGAGTTCCACTTGTTTGACCATGTAGAGCAGTGACGGGGCCGCCTTGGTCGCCTGGGTCTCGAGCATGAGTTCAGCCTAGAGCATTGACAGGAATCCTGTCCGTAATGAGACTGCGAACCAACAGGAAACCTGTTTGTTGAAATCTTGGCAATGGAGCTGAGGAGCGGTGATGACCACCTTCGAGATCGAACCCGGGCGGCTGTTCATCGGGGGACAGTGGCGCGAGGCCGCGGACGGAGCGCGCACCGAGGTGGTCGACCCGTCCCGGGGCGCCGTCGTCACCACCGTCGCGGAGGCGGGCGCCGCCGACGTGGACGCGGCCGTGCGCGCCGCACGGGAGGCCTTCGACGGCGGCTCCTGGTCCGGTCTGAGCGGCCGGGAGCGCGGTCGCATCCTGCACCGCGTCGCGGAGCTGATCCGCGAGAACGCCGACGAGATAGCCCGCCTGGAGAGTCTCGACGTCGGCAAGCCGATCACGCTGGCGCACGCCGTCGACGTGACGAACGCGGCCAACGACTACGAGCACTTCGCCGCCCTCGCCCACACCCTGCACGGCGCCAACCGCGACACCCCCATGAACGCCCTCGCCTACACCCGGCGCGAGCCGCTCGGCGTGGTCGCCGCGATCACTCCCTTCAACTTCCCGCTGATCCTGGCCGGCTCGAAGATCGCCCCGGCCCTGGCGGCGGGCAACACGATCGTGCACAAGCCGGCCGACGAGACCCCGCTCAGCGCCCTCTACATGGCCAGACTGTTCCAGCGGGCGGGGGTCCCCGACGGTGTGGTCAACGTCGTGACCGGCGCGGGCCCGGTCGCGGGCGAGGCGCTGCTGCGGCACAGTGGCGTCGACAAGATCGCCTTCACCGGCTCCACCGCGGTCGGCCGGCACGCCGCGAGCGTCGCCGGCGAGGCCCTCAAGCCGGTGACCATGGAGCTGGGCGGCAACGCGGCCCACATCGTCTTCGAGGACGCCGAGCTGGAGAAGGCCGTCGGCGCGATCATCAAGGGCTTCGTCTTCAACTCCGGCCAGTTCTGCATGGGCGGCCCGCGGCTGCTGGTGGCCCGCTCGGTCTACGCCACCCTGCTGGGCATCCTGGAACAGGCCGTGCCCGGCGTCCCGCTCGGCGACCCCCGGCTGCCGGAGACCGTCATCGGGCCGATGGCGGGGGAGAAGCATCTCAAGAAGGTCGAGGAGTACGTCGAGCTGGCCCGCAAGGAGGGCGCCCGCATCGTCTGCGGCGGCGAACGCCTCGATCTGGACGGCGGCTTCTACTACAAGCCCACGGTCATCGCCGACCTGCCGAACGACTCCCGGGTGATCCAGGAGGAGATCTTCGGCCCGGTCCTCACCGTGCAGCCCTTCGACTCCGAGGAGGAGGCGATCCGGCTCGCCAACTCCACGCCGTACGGCCTGGCTTCGGGCCTCCAGACGTCCAACCTCGCCCGCGCCCACCGCATCGCCGACAAGCTCCAGGCGGGCATCGTCTGGGTCAACGACTGGGCGATGCTCGACCCCGCGATCCCCTTCGGCGGCGTCAAGGACTCCGGATTCGGGCGTGAGTACGGCCCCGAGGCACTCGCCGCCTACACCAGGACCAAGTCCGTCGTCGTCTCGCTCGACTGAACGCGCCTGAAACCAAAGGGAGTTACCGCGATGCCCATCACCACCCGCGCCGCCGTCGTCGAGTCCGGCGGAGCACCGTTCACCCTCGCCGACGTCCAACTGGACGAGCCCGGGCCGCACGAGGCCGTCGTCCGCATGGTCGCCACCGGTCTGTGCCACACGGACCTCGGTGTGGCGAGCGGCGGGCTGCCCTTCCCGCTGCCCGGCGTCCTCGGTCACGAAGGCGCCGGTGTCGTCGAGGCCGTCGGCCCGGCCGTCACCGGCATCGAGCCCGGCGACCACGTCGTGCTGTCGTTCACGTCCTGCGGCGAGTGCGGCAACTGCAACGGCGGCCACCCGGCGTACTGCGCGACCTGGCTGCCGCTGAACCTCATCGGCGGCCGCCGGGCCGACGGCAGCAGCACCATCAGCCGGGACGGCGAGGCGCTCGGCGGCCACTTCTTCGGCCAGTCCTCCTTCGCCGAGAGAGCGCTGGTCGACGAGCGCAGCCTCGTCAAGGTCGACCCCGACGTGCCGCTGGAGTCGATCGCCCCGCTGGGCTGCGGCGTACAGACCGGTGTCGGCGCCGTGTGGAACGTGCTGAAGCCGGTCACAGGCAGCACGATCGTGGTCCTCGGCGCCGGGGCGGTCGGCCTGTCCGCCGTCATGGCCGCCGCCCTCACCCCCGCCACCACGATCGTCGCCGTCGACCGTGTCGGTGAACGCCTCTCCCTGGCAAGGGAGTTGGGCGCCACCCACACGATCAACGCGGGTGAGGCGGACCTCGTGGAGGCCCTCGCCGCGATCACCGGGGGACAGGGGGCGGACGGCGTCGTGGAGACCACCGGCAACGTCACCGTGCTGCGGCAGGGCGTCGACGCGCTCGGAGCCCGCGGCACCCTGGTCGTCGTCGGCGCCCCGCCGTTCGGCAGCGAGGTCGCCCTCGACGTCAACGGGCTGCTCGGCGGCAAGCGGATCGTCGGCCTCACCCTCGGCGACGCCGAGACGCAGTCCTTCATCCCCGCCCTGGTCGACCTGGTGAAGGCGGGGCGGCTCCCGCTGGACCGCCTGATCAGCACCTATCCGTTCGCGGACATCGACCAGGCGGTGCGGGACATGGGCGCGGGCAAGGCGATCAAGCCCGTACTGACGTTCTGACCCCGGTCAGTCCACCGTCAGAACCAGCTTTCCCGTGGTCCGGCCGGTGTCGCCGAGCCTGTGTGCCTCGGCGGCCTCGGCCAGCGGGAAGGTGCCGGCGATCGCGGGGCGCAGCTTCCCCGCCTCCACCAGCTCCGCGATCGCCTCCATGCCGGCCCGGTCGGCGTCGACGAGCATCCACACCGCTCGTACGCCGAGCCGCTCCGCCTCCTTCGCGTACTCGTCCTGGGCGACCGGAAGGATCGAGACGGCGAGTCCGCCCGGGCGCAGGACGCGCAGCGAGCGCAGGGTGTTGTCGCCGCCGATCGTGTCCAGCACGACGTCGACGTCCTTCACGGCCTCGGTGAAGTCCGTCTCCCGGTAGTCGATCGTCTCGTCCACGCCGATCCCGCGCAGGAACTCGTGCTTGCCCGCACTCGCCGTGCCGATCACATGGGCCCCGCGCGCCTTCGCGATCTGAACGGCCACATGCCCCACACCGCCGGCCGCCGCGTGGATCAGCACTCGCTGACCCGGCCGCAGATCGGCGTGTTCCACCAGCGCCTGCCAGGCGGTCAGCGACACCAGCGGAAGGGCTGCGGCCTGGACATGGTCGATCGCGGAGGGCTTGTGCGTCAGGGCGCGGGCCGGGGCGATGACGTACTCGGCGTGCGAGCCCACTCCGTACGGGTAGGGCAGCATCCCGAAGACCTCGTCACCCGGCGCGAAGGCGACGCCGAACCCGACCGCCTCGACCACGCCGGAGACGTCCCAGCCCAGGACGAACGGGGGCTCGCCCAGGAAGATGCCGGCGGCGCGGTGCTTCCAGTCGGTGGGATTGACTCCGGCGGCCCGCACCCGGATCAGCACCTCGTTCGCCCGTGGCTCGGGGCGTTCCACTTCCACTTCCTTCAGGACCTCGGGACCGCCGAGGACGTCCTGGCTGACAGCTCGCATCGTCGTCTTCACAGTGCTCATGGTGATCAAGCCTGCCGAGGTCCGGCCCGCAGGAAAATGGCATGATTGCCAACCTTCGATAGGATCGTGCCATGCGTGACATACAGCGGGTCGAGCGAGTCGTGGTTCTGGCCCTGGAGGGCGTCTACCCCTTCGAGCTGGGTATCCCCGCCCGGATCTTCGGCGCTGCCCAGGGCCGTTACGAGGTGCTGACCTGCACCGTCGACGGGCGACCCGTGCACACCAACGCCGACTTCACGATCGGCGTCGAGCACGGCCCGGAGATCCTGAGGACGGCGGACACCGTGGTGATCCCGCCCATCGACCCCGCGCGTGTCACCGCCGAGCTGCCCGACGAGGTCAGCGCCGCGCTCGCGATGATCCCCGCCGACGCACGTCTGGTCTCCATCTGCACCGGCGCGTTCGTGCTGGCGGCGGCCGGATATCTCGACGGCCGCACGGCGACCACCCACTGGCACCTGGCCGACCGGTTCCGCGGCATGTTCCCGCAGATCGCCCTCGACCCCGGGGTGCTCTTCGTCGACGACGGCATGGTGCTCACCTCGTCCGGTGCGGCCTCGGGGGTGGATGTGTGTCTGCACATCGTGCGCCGGGACCATGGCAGCGAACTGGCCAACTTCGTCGCCCGCTGCTGTGTGGTCCCGCCGTTCCGGGACGGCGGTCAGGCGCAGTACATCGAGCAGCCCGTGCCGGAACTCGGGGCGACGAGCACCGCCGCCACCCGGGCGTGGGCGCTCGCGCGCCTCGACGAACCGCTGACCCTCACCGACCTCGCCGCCCACGCCCGGATGAGCCTGCGCACCTTCGCCCGCCGCTTCCACGACGAGGTCGGTCTCAGCCCCGGCCGCTGGCTGATCCAGCAGCGGGTCGCCCGGGCCCGGCACCTGCTGGAGTCCAGCGACCTGCCGGTGGACCAGATCGCCGGCCACGTCGGCTTCGCCACCGGCGCCTCGCTGCGCCAGCATCTGCACGCCGCGATCGGGGTGTCGCCGCAGGCCTACCGGCGGACGTTCCAGACGACCGCCCGCTGAACCGAACGTTTCCCGCCCCTGCCACGTCTGAGGATCAGGACTGCGGTCGGTGAACAGGGGTGGGGATGCGCAGAGGATTGGTGGCACTGACGGCACTGACGGCACTGATGGCGGTGTCCGCCGCGGGGTGCGGGAGCGGGACCGAGGAGGACATGGTCGTCGAGGGCGCGGCACCGCCCACGCCCTACAGCGGACCGATGTACATCCACGGCAAGGCGTGGGACGAGGAGAAGGACGACCGCGCCGACCTCGTCGACACGGGTGCGGCGGCCCGGGCCCTGGAGTGCGACGGGGAGATCTTCACGGCCGGCGGCAGCGAACCGTGGAGCAAGGGCGACGGAGGCCGGACGCCGGAGGGCGGGCTCGAGGCGTACTTCGAGATCGAGCAGCCCGACGTACCGCTCGAGGGCTACCGGGTGGAGCGCGAGGAGGGCGGCCGTGTCCTCTTCTCCTACGACGTGGACGGCCGGACCAAGGTGGCGGTGATCGTCGCCAAGGACCGCAAGAACCGGCCCGGTTGGGGCCCGGAGACCAGCGCTTCCTGCGACCCGGCGGAGTTCCCGGCGAGCTGGACCGACTCCAGGGACTACGAGGTCTGGACCGACCGGAACGGCAAGCGGGTGCCGATCACCGTCATCAGCAGCTCGGTCGGCTCCGCCCACTGCGACTGGCAGAAGGCGCACTTCCTGGGCACGGGCGAGGGCAAGGACAGTGTCCTGTACGCCCGTGATCCGGACGGCGTGCTCGGCGACGAGATGCTGGAGACCCCCTACCGGGGCGACGTCACCATGCCGGCGGACGCCAAGGACACCGGATACCGCCTGCGGGACTGGAAGCTGTGGCTGACGGACGACAAGGAGACGGCGTACGTCCGCACCTCCGACGGTGTGGAGGCCTGGCCGCGGGTCAAGCAGGGCATGGGCTGCGCGTGAGGCGTCACCGGCTGGCGTGCAGGGCGACCAGCAACTGCCAGACCTGGTCGGCGATGTCCTGCGGGTCGCCCGCCAGCAGGCCGTGCAGCCAGTCGCCCAGCACGCCCGCGAATGTCGCGGCGACCGCCGAGGCCACCAGCGGGGCGTCGGCGGCACCCGCGAGTTCGCGCTCGCGGAGACTGTAGGCCCGCAGGTCGCGGTGGAGGACCCGCCCCAGCGGGCCGCCGCCGCCCGGGCTGAGCAGGGCCCGGTACAGCGCGGTATGGGGGGCGAGCGAGGCGAAGAACGCCGGCAGCGCGGGCGGTGCGTGCACCGGGTCGGGCCGTCCGCGCCAGGCGTGCAACGCCTCCACGGCCTCGCGTACGACGTCCGCGCAGGCGTCGACGGCCAGCGCCTCCAGGCCGTCGTAGTGGACGTAGAAGGTGGCCCGTCCGACCCCCGCCCGGCGTACCAGCGCGGCCACGCCGACTTCCGCGAGGGGGCGCTCGGCGCACTCCGCGAGCAGCGCTTCGCGCAGCTTCGCCCGGGTGCGCGCCGCGCGGGGGTCCTCGGGTGCGGTGCGGGTCATCGGGCCAGCAGGACCGCGCCCAGGGCGAGCGCACCGGGCAGGGCCTGCGCGGCGAGGATGCGGATGTTGGCGGTGACCGCGCCGTACACGCCCGCGACGACGACGCAGGACAGGAAGAACACCTGGGCGCGGAAGCCGGTCGGGTCGGCGGCGATCAGACCCCACACCAGGCCCGCGGCGAGAAAGCCGTTGTAGAGGCCCTGGTTGGCGGCCATCGGCGCGGTGGCCCTGGCCATCTCGCGGTCGAAGCCGTGGAAGGACATCCCCGGCTTCTTCTGCCACAGGAACATCTCCATCACCAGGATGTACGCGTGCAGCACGGCCACCAGGGCCACCAGCACGTTCGCTACCGCTTCCATGATCTCCCTCAGTGTCTTGGACAGGTGCCCACTATAGCTGGACACATGTCCAGGATGTCAGTGGCTCCCGATACCCTCCGGGCATGACTGATCAGGACGTGACGGTGCGGCGCGCCCGCGCGGAGGACATACCGGGACTGGTCGCCTCCAGCGCGCGGCTCTTCGCGGAGGACGGCGGCACCCGGGACGCGACCATCAACGTCCACTGGCCGCACGAGCACGGGGCGGCGTCGTTCGCGGCCGCGCTGGAGGACCCGGAGCGCCTCGTGCTCGTCGTGGACCATCAAGGGCGGGTGGTGGGACACCTGACGGGTTCGGTCACCGAGGCCACGGCCAGGCGGCTGGTCAAGTCCGCGACCCTGGTCAGCATGTACGTCCGGCCCGAGCACCGGCGGGCCCGGGCCGGGGCCGCTCTGGTGACGGAGTTCCTCGACTGGGCGCGGGCACAGGGCGCCGAGGAGGCCGAGGTGACGGCGTACGCGGCCAATACGGACGCGATCCGCTTCTACGAACGGGGCGGTTTCGCACCGCAGTTGGTGACCCTGCGGCAGGCGCTCGGAGGCGACAAAAAGAAAGGGCAAGGGGACTGAGCCCTCCTTGCCATGTTCAACATATAGCGCACCGGGGGGCTTGCGGCAAGGCCCCGGTGGTACCGCAGAATCTCCGCTCGAAGCCGGAAGACGCGGAGAACGGGGAGTCACGACGTGCGAGTTCTGTTGTCGACGTACGGGTCGCGCGGGGACGTCCAGCCGATGGCGGCGCTCGCCGTGGAGCTGCGGGCGCTCGGCGCGGAGGTACGGGTGTGCGCGCCGGCGGACGAGGAGTTCGCGAAGCTGCTGGACCGGGTCGGCGTGGAGTTGGTGCCGGCGGCCGACCCGGTGCGCGCGGTGGTGACGGGGACGGCGTCGCCGCTGCCGGGGGGCCTGCCGCAGCGTGCGGCCGCGATACTCGCCGCACAGTACGAGGCGGTCGGTGCAGCGGCCGACGGATGTGACGCGGTGGTGGCGACCGGCCTGCTCCCGGCCGCGGCCGGTGCGCGACTGGCGGCGGAGCGGGCGGGCGTCCCCTACGCCTTCGTGGCCTTCTTCCCGGGCTACCTGCCGTCGACGTACCTCCGGCCGCTCACCCGCCCGGGGCAGACGTTCCCGCCGGAGGTGACCGACATCCCGGAGCTGCACGACCTGGACGCGCAGTTCATGAACGAGGCGTTCGGCACGGGGCTCAACCTCCACCGGGCGTCCCTCGGGCTGCCGCCGGTGGACGACTTCCGCGGCTACGTCCTCACCGGCCGGCCCTTCCTGGCAGCGGACCCGGTCCTGGCACCGTGGCAGGAGCCCACGGCGCTCGACGTGGTGCAGACCGGCGCCTGGATCCTGCCGGACGACCGCCCGCTGCCGGACGAGCTGACGGCGTTCCTGGAAGCCGGCGAACCGCCGGTCTACGTCGGCTTCGGCAGCATGCCCATGGGCGGGACGGATGTCGCCCGGGTGGCCGTGGAGGCGGTGCGCGCGCACGGCCGCCGCGTGCTGGTCGGGCGGGGCTGGGCCGACCTGGCTCTCATCGACGACCGGGACGACTGCTTCGCCGTCGGCGAGGTCAACCACCAGGCGCTGTTCGGCCGCCTCGCCGCCGTCGTGCACCACGGCGGCGCGGGGACCACCACGACGGCTGCCCGGGCCGGCGTGCCCCAGGTCGTCGTGCCCCAGCTCGCGGACCAGCCATACTGGGCCGGGCGGGTGGCTGAGCTGGGCATCGGCGCGGCCCACGAGGGGCCGACGCCGACCGTCGAGTCCCTGTCGGCCGCGCTCGGCACCGCCCTGGCCGCCGAGACCCGCGAGCGGGCGAGGGCCGTGGCCGACGCCGTCCGTACCGACGGGGCGACGGTGGCCGCGAAGCACATCCTCGACATCGTCGGTCAGGAGAGGACCACCGCGTCCGGGTGATCCACGTGTGACCCCGGGCCGGCACGCACACCTCCGGCGACGCGCCGACCACGGCGACGGCGCGTCGCCCGGCTCGACCCCGGTCCGTCGAGTCGCCCTCGCACACCCAGCCGCGCGCCATGGCCGCACGCGACCTCATATCGGAGCTGATTACTTGAACACCCTGCCCACCAGCGCGTTCGACCTCCCCGACCGTCTCTCGTCCAAGGCCGACCCGGCGCTGATCGCCGGCGACGAGCAGCACTTCGCGGCCCTCGCCGAGTGCCTCGAGCAGTCCATCGCCGAGGTTTCCGGGCAACTCGACGCCGCGCGCAGGGCACCCGGCGGCATGGGCCGGCACGCGATGGACCGGGACACCGAGATCCACCGGCTGACCGCCCGCCTGCGCACCCTGCGCCGGTTCGGGCTCGACCTGTGCCTGGGACACATGGTCTCCGCCGACGACCCCGAGCCCCTCTACATCGGACGGCTGGGCCTGACCGACAGCTCCGGCCGCCGACTGCTGGTCGACTGGCGCTCGCCCGCCGCCGAGCCGTTCTTCGGCGCCACCCACGGCAACCCGATGGGGCTGACCAGCCGCCGCAGGTACCGCTGGACCGGCGGCCGGATCAGCGACTACTGGGACGAGGTGTTCACGGCCGACGGGCTGGAGCACCACGCCGCGCTCGACGACCAGTCCGCCTTCATCGCCAGCCTGGGCAGCAACCGCTCGCCCCGGATGCGGGACGTCCTGGGCACCATCCAGGCCGACCAGGACGCCATCATCCGCGCGAGCTCGCGCGGCGCACTCGTCGTCGACGGCGGTCCGGGCACCGGCAAGACCGTCGTCGCCCTGCACCGCTCCGCCTACCTCCTCCACTCCGACCCCCGCCTCGGTCACCGTCGCGGCGGCGTGCTCTTCGTCGGCCCGCACCGGCCGTATCTGTCGTACGTCTCGGACGTCCTGCCGAGCCTCGGCGAGGAGGGCGTGCAGACCTGCATCCTGCGGGACCTCGTCGCCGAAGGAGCCGCAGCTGGCATCGAGGCCGACCCGGAGGTGGCCCGGCTGAAGTCGTCCGCGGCACTGGTGGGGGCGATCGAGAAGGCCGTCAGGTTCTACGAGGAGCCGCCCGCCAAGGGGATGACGGTCACCACCCACTGGTCCGACATCCCGCTGAGCGCCGGTGAGTGGGCGGTGGCCTTCGACGCGGCGGAACCCGGCACCGCGCACAACGAGGCGCGCGACCAGGTCTGGGAGGAACTGCTCACCATCCTGATGGACAAGCACGAGGGCGACGTGTCGCCCGATCTGCTGCGCAAGTCGCTGCGGCAGAACAGGGAGCTGCGCACCGCCTTCGACCGCGCCTGGCCGCTGCTCGAAGCGACCGACCTCGTCGGAGACCTGTGGACGGTACCCGCCTACCTGCGGATGTGTGCCCCCTGGCTCACCCCCGACGAGGTGCGCACGCTCCAGCGCGCGGAGGCCCAGGCCTGGACGGTGTCCGACCTGCCGCTCCTGGACGCGGCCCGGCAGCGGCTCGGCGACCCGGAGACGGCCCGGCGCCAGGTCCGGCACAAGGCCGCCCTCGCCGCCCAGCGGGAGCAGATGACGCGGGTCGTCGACACGCTGATCGAGGCCGTCTCCAACTCGGGCGCCGACGGGGACGACGGCGAAGGCCTGGTGACGATGTTGCGCGGCGAGGACGCCAAGGTCAGCCTGGTCGACGAGTCCGAACTGGCCGTCGCCGACCCGGACCTGCTCGCGGGCCCGTTCGCGCACATCGTCGTGGACGAGGCCCAGGAGCTGACCGACGCCGAGTGGCAGATGCTGCTGCTGCGGTGCCCGTCGCGGAGTTTCACCATCGTCGGGGACCGCGCGCAGGCCAGGCACGGGTTCACGGAGTCGTGGCAGGAACGGCTGGAGCGGGTCGGGCTCGACCGGATCGAGATGGCCTCCCTGAGCATCAACTACCGGACGCCGGAGGAGATCATGGCGGAGGCCGAGCCGGTCATCCGGGCCGCGCTCCCGGACGCCAACGTGCCGACCTCCATCCGCAGCAGCGGTGTCCCGGTCGTCCACGGAGCGGTCACGGAGCTGGAGTCGGTCCTGGACACCTGGCTCGCCGCGCACGCCGACGGCATCGCCTGTGTCATCGGGGACCCCGCGTTCCGCGCGACGTCGAGGGTGCGGTCGCTGACCCCGGAGCTGTCGAAGGGGCTCGAGTTCGACCTGGTCGTCCTGGTCGACCCGGAGAAGTTCGGCCAGGGCGTCGAGGGTGCGGTCGACCACTACGTGGCGATGACCCGGGCCACCCAGCAGCTCGTCGTCCTCACCGGCTGACCCGCTGCCGCGCCCTCCTCCGGAGGGCGCGGCGCCGCCGACCCCCGTCCGATTCACAACTGTGCTGGTCAGTATGGGCATTTGTCGATGTGTGGTTGCTGGCTGAGCGTGACGGAACCCTCACCTCCGCCCGGGTCGTGAGGTTGATCTTTTCGGGTCCAAACCCGATAAGCTCCCCTCTGACGCCGCGAGTTGACCAGCTCACCATCGGTCGTCGCGCGACGCGTCCCACTCGGTGCGATTCCCCTTGCACACCCCCCCGTTGTTCGATTGTGTTGCTTCGAAGGATGCAGATGGAACTCGCCACTCCGCCACCGGCGGCGCGGGCCCCTGTCGCCTGGTACGGCTGGTGGCTGATGCCGCTGGCCTTGGGAGGCGGGACGGTTGCCGCCACGTTCATGAGCTCGGAGGGCATCACCGCGGCCGTCGCCGGGGCCGCGGCGACGGCGGCGAGCTCCGTGTGCGTCCGCCTCCTGGTCCGCACCCGCGAGGAGTTGCGGCGGGCCGAGGGATCCTTCCGCACCTCGCAGGCCGAGCACTCCCAGCAGTGGCAGCAGCATGTGGCCGCCCTGGAGCGGAAGTTCGCCGCCGAGTACACCGCCCAGGACCACCGGCTGGCCGAGCAGTCCGCCGTCTATGAGTCCCAGCTCGCCGAGCAGGCGCGTGCCTACGAGCAGCGGCTGACCGACCAGGCGGCCTCGTACGAGTCCCAGCTCGCCGACCGGGCCGAGATCTGGGAGGAGCAGCTGGCGCACCAGCTGTCCGCGGTCGCCCGGCTCGCCGACGAGCAACTCCCGCAGGCGCTCGCGCAGTTGCGGGCCGGCGACGCCATCGACGATCTGCTGCCGGCCACCGAACAGTGCGCCAAGGTGAGCGCCGAGCTCCAGGCCGAGCTCCGCAAGGTCATGAGGACCTCGCTGATCGGTGTCGAGCGGGAGTTCGACCGCTCGACCTCCGCCGAGCAGGCCGTGATCAGCATCGGCAACCGTATCCATGTGCTGACCAGCAAGCTCCGTGGCCGTCTGCACGAGATGCAGGGCGAGCACGGCCGACTGCCCTCCGTGGCACGCGGTCTGATGGAGCTGGACCAGGAGATCGGCCCCGCCGACTGTCTCGCCGCCAGCATCGGTGTGCTGGGCGGCTCGGACCGGCCCGGCCGGCAGTGGCAGGAGCCCCAGCGGCTGCTCAGTGTGGTCCGCGGCGGCATCGGCCGGATCAAGGAGTTCCAGCGGGTCGACGTACGCCATCTGCCCGAACTCGGCGTCGACGGCGGTCTGGTGGACCACCTCACGCTGATCTTCGCGCACCTCCTGGACAACGCGGCCCGCTACTCGCCGCCCACCGAACCGGTGATCGTCTCCGGCAAGGAAGTGCCCAACGGCGTCGGCATCGAGATCCAGGACTCCGGCAAGGGGCTGAGCGAGCAGAAGAAGCTCGAGGCCGAGCAGGCGCTGACCGGCACCGGGGCCGGACCGGGTCTCGGCGGCATCACCGAGGACGCCACCATCGGCCTCAGGGTCGTCGGCATCCTGGCCCGCCGCTACGGCATCCGCGTCACCTTCGCGGACTCGCCCTGGCTCGGCACCTCGGTGGTCGTCGTGGTCCCGCACAAGTACTTCAGCCCGCTGCCCGCGGCGGCACCGGTGGCGCAGCCCGCCGCCCCCGCCAGGGCAGCGGCCCCGCAGGCACCGGCCGAGGAAGCGGCGGACACCACACCGGGCGGACTGCCCCGGCGCCGCAGCAGGCGCGGTGAGGAACAGCGGCAGCCGACGGCCGAGCGCACCGAGGCGACCACGGGGGCGGGCGTCTTCGCCGTCCCTCCGGACGCGTCGTTCGTCGGCCTCGCCGCGTTCGCCACCGCCGGACGGGAGTCCCAGGAGGCGGCCGGCCGGCCCGACGGCCGCGAGTCCACCGAGCACCGCACTGAAGAGAGCGACAAGTCCACATGACGCAACAGGGAACCGACGTGAGCTGGGCGCTCCGGGACCTCGTGGAGTCCATCCCGGAGATCCGCTTCGCCCTGGTGGCCTCCAGCGACGGCAAGGCCATCACCTCCTTCGGCGCCGAGGACCCCGACGACGTGGACCGCTTCGCGGCGGTGGTGGCGGGTCTGCAGGCGCTGGCCCAGCCGGTCGCGGAGCAGTTCGTCCGGCCCGGCGGACAGCGGGGACAGTTGCGGCTGGCGATGATCGAGGTCGACGGCGGTCACCTCTTCGTTGTCCGCGCGGGGGTGGAGACGTATCTCGGTGTGCTCGCCCGTGAAGGCCTCGACCAGGGACTGCTCGGGCACCAGATGAGGGACCTGGCCCGCAGGATGGGCGAGCTCCTCGGCACCTCTCCGCGCCTGGAGGAGCACTCTGGATGAGTGCTCGTTCCGGGCCCACGGACCCGTCCGGTCTCGAGCGTTACTACGTCCTCACCGGGGGACGCAGCGGGCCGGCCGGGTTGGCGTCGAGCCTTGACGTGGCGACCCTCATCGTCTCCCGCACCGCCCCTGTTCCGGGGCTGCAGCACGAACACGAGGAGATCCTCCGGCGCTGCCGCGAGCCGCTGTCGGTGGCGGAACTCGGCGCCCACCTGGGACTGCCCTTCAACATTCTCGCGGTGCTGCTGACGGACCTGCTCGAGGCGGACCGCGTGGAAGCCCGTGACCCCGTCCCGGCGCACGACGCCCGTCGCGGGCCCGACCTCGCGCTCCTTGAGGAGGTACTCAGTGGACTTGAACGGCTTTGACCGGCTCGGCCGGCCGGACGACGGGGAGACCCGCTCGGTCAAGGTGATGATCGCCGGTGGCTTCGGCACCGGGAAGACCACGCTGGTCGGCTCGGTGAGCGACATCAGGCCACTGACCACCGAGGAGACCCTCACCGAGGCCAGCGCCGGCGACGACCGCCTCGTCGGGGTCGCCGACAAGACGGAGACCACCGTCAGCCTGGACTTCGGCAAGATCCGCCTCAACGACAGCCTGATGCTGTACCTGTTCGGCACCCCGGGCCAGGAGCGGTTCTGGTTCCTGTGGAACGGCCTGTTCAAGGGAGCGCTCGGCGCGGTCGTCCTGGTCGACACCCGGCGTCTGTCCTCCAGCTTCCGGGCGATCGAGGAGATGGAGCGGCAGAACGTCCCCTTCGTCGTCGCCCTGAACGTCTTCCCGGACTCCCGGCACTATCCGGTCGAGGAGATCCGGGACGCCCTGGACATCCCCCCGCACATCCCGGTCGTGGCCTGCGACGCCCGGGACCGGGGCTCCAGCCGTGATGTCCTGGTCGCCCTGATACGTCATGTGAAGGACCGCTTCGCCGTCGCCCTGGAGCCCCGATGAACGAGCAGACTCCACCCGGTCCCGACGCGCCCCGCGGGTGCCCCGTCGCGCACGGCGGGGCAGAACTCACGCGGCTGTACGGTCCGGACACGGCCACCGACCCGCAGGCCGTCTACGAGCGGCTGCGCAAGGAGCACGGCTCCGTCGCACCGGTGCTGCTGGAGGGCGATGTCCCCGCCTGGCTGGTGCTCGGTTACCGCGACAACCGGCGGGTGCTGGACAACCCTCGTCAGTTCAGCCGGGACGCCCGCATCTGGCGGGACTGGCGGGAGGGCCGGATAGCGGAGACCTCTCCGCTGGTGCCGATGCTGGGCTGGCGGCCCGACTGTGTCTCCCAGGACGGAGAGCCGCACCGCAGGCTGCGCGGCGCGGTCACCGACGGACTGCTGGCCGCCTCGAGCCGTGGCATCCGGCGGCATGCCACGTACTTCGCGAACAGACAGATCGACATGTTCGCCGCCGCCGGGCGCGCCGACCTGGTGGCCGACTACGCCGAGCACCTGCCGATGCTCGTGCTCACCCGGATCCTGGGGCTGCCCAAGGCGGACGGGCTCCGCCTGATCGAGTCGTGCGCCCAGGTCTTCAAGGGCGGCGAGGGCGCCCTCGTGCACAACGAGCGCATCATGCAGATCCTGGGCGAACTCGCCCGGCGCAAGCGGTCCGAACCGGGCGCTGACTTCACCACCGCCCTGCTGGAGCATCCGGCGGCGCTGGACGAGGACGAGGTCGTCAGCCATCTGCGGTTGGTGCTGATCGCCGCCCACACCACGACCAGCAACCTGCTGGCCCGGGTGCTGCAGCTGGTCCTGACGGACACGGCGCGGCTGTCCGGGCTGATCAGCGGTCAGCTGAACGTGTCCGCCGTGGTGGAGGAGGTCATGTGGAACAGCCCACCGCTGGCCGTCCTGCCGGGGCGGTTCGCCACCACTGAGCTGGAGCTCGGCGGGCACGGCATCCAGGAGGGCGACCTGCTGCTCCTCGGCCTCGCCCCGGGCAACGCCGACCCCGAGATCCGGCCCGACGAGGGCGTGGCGGTCCAGGGCAACCAGTCGCACCTGGCCTTCAGCGCCGGTCCGCACGAGTGCCCCGGGCAGAGCATCGGCCAGTCCATCATCGAGGTCGGCGTGAACGTCCTGCTGCACCGGCTGACGGGCCTGTGCCTGGCCGTGGCGCCGGAGGAGCTCAGCTCGACCGCCTCCACTTGGGAGTTCCGGCTGGACAGTCTGCCGGTCGAGTTCGCCGTCTAGGGCCCACCGGGGACCGCTGCCCGGCCGGTTTCCGGCCGGGCAGTACCGCGTCTGGAGGAACAGGATCGAGGCGTCAGCCGTCGAGCCAGTCGCCCTCGACGCCGGTGGGACGGTATCCGGTGGCGTTCCAGAGGAAATGCGGGTGGGCGCCGGCGAACATGTAGGCGAGCAGTGCGGTGTCCTCCCTCCCGGTCCGAGGGTCGTGCAGGGTGTGGAACCTCTCCGATCCGACCACGCCGGAGTCCTGCTGGACTTCACGGGCGCGGGCCGTGGACGGTGCTGCTCTGGATGCCTCCACGGCGGCGATGTAGGTGCGGCGCAAGATCTCCCAGGTGCTGTCGACGTCGCCGTACCAGGGGCCGTGCAGCGCTTCGAAGGCATGGAGCTCGGCGTCGAAGAGGGGCCAGGTACCGGGGTACCGGTCTCGGCAGCGTGCGGAGAGCTCGGCGGTCCGGGTGCTCAGTGCCGGTGCGGTGGGCCGCGGGGCCAGGGTGAGGGTGGTGCCGTCGGTGAGGATGCCGGTGCACGCGTTGGGCTGCAGGTCGCACAGGGGGCACGCCTCGGCCGGGGGGAGGCCCTGGGTGATGCCGTCGAACCACAGGGCGTGGCGGCCGGTGAGTCCCATCCAGACGATGGTGGTGGTCATCAGCCAGGTGTTCCACATCGGTTCATGCGCCTCGGGCATGCAGCCGTACTTGACGAGGGCGATGGCGCAGGCCGCGTAGAGGGCCTTGGTGTGGGCGGGCATGTCGGCGAGCCAGAAGTTGCTGATCTCGCCGGTGAGGGCGTCGGCCCGTACGTCGGTCATGTCGTCGATGACGCGGCACAGCAGCAGGGAGGCGAGGTTCTCCTCCTGCCAGAGTTCGCTGTCGGGTGCGACGTGCCAGAACAGGCAGTCCAGCATCTGCAGGACCGAGTAGGCGCTCTGGGTCAGTGGGTTGGTCTGGGGGAGCGTGACGCGGCCCAAGGCGTGCTGCTGGAGCCAGTACTCGTCGACGGATCGTTTGTGGGCCGAGAAGACTCCGCTGACCAGGGCTCGTGCGCTGTTGGTGCTGAAGTTCTCGGCCAGGCGGCCTTCGACGTGTCGGGTGAGGCGCGTGGTGTCGATGGTGTCGATCACGCGTTTGTACTCGTGGAAGACGAGGATGTCGTCCTCGAAGCGGTGGCGGTGGCCGAGGTCTCGTTCGAGGTCGTTCAGCTGCCGGGTCCAGGACCAGCCACCGGTGAGGACGCTGTCGAGTTCCCGGCGGTGTGGCCAGGTCTTCACGGTGAGGGGCCGGCCGGCGCTCTGCCGCCAGCGGTAGTCGTCCAGCGTGCGGGCGGGGGGCGTGGGTATCCGACGGCACAGCGGGCAGGTGCAGACGGCCGTCCGCTCCTCCTCGCGCGGCGGGGTGAGCGCCCGGCTCCGCCAGGCCCCTTCCAGCATCGCGCAGGTCAGTCGGCAGAGTTCGATGTCGGTGCCGACCTGGGGGAAGGCCGCTTCGATCACGCGCAGGCCGGTGTCGAGGCGCCTCAGCCTGAGGTGGCCCTCCTCGTCGGGCGGAAGGAACGCGGGCTGCGCCTGCTGGAGGGCTCCCTCCAGGTGGAGCGTGGTGCCCAAGTGGCGGGACCCGAGTGCGTCGAGCCGCTGCCGTGCGGCGTTCTGGGACTTCCGGGACTGTTCCGTACTCCCCTTGATCCACTTCTCCAGGAGGCGGGCCAGGGTGTCGCCCGCCTCCGCGGACCGGACCTGGGCGGGGGTGTCGAAGGGGAGACCGAGGGTGGCGTCCTGAGGCATGCGGTTCCTTTCGGGAGACGGCGCGCAGAGCCCCCGCCCCTGCGGACGTGGGCGGCAGGGGAACCGCCCACGCGCTCGAACTGGGCCTCCCGGTACGGAAGTTGAACCGAGAAGCGGAACGAGGCTCCCCAGAGAGTAAATGATCTACGCCATGACCCGGCGGTGATCTCCGTTACTGCTCAGGCCTCTTGAGCTGCGTACACTCCCACCCCTCCCACAAAGGTGAGCGCCACCCTCGTCCCCGCGACCTCCTCAAGCGGACGATCGAACGGGTCCCGGTCCAGGACCACCAGATCCGCCAGCGCCCCCGCCCGCACCCGGCCGGATTCGTCGAGGTGGTTCACATACGCCGAGCCCGCGGTGTAGGCGGTCAACGCCTCGGTGAGACCGATGCGTTCGGCGGGCAGGAACACCCGAGCGCCTTCGCCGTCCGGGGCCACGCGGTTGACCGCGACATGGATCCCCTCCAGCGGATCGGGGCTGCTGACCGGCCAGTCGCTGCCCGCGGCGAGCCGGGCACCGGAGCGCAGCAGCGCGCCGAACGGGTACTGCCACGAGGCCCGTTCGGGACCCAGGAAGGGAATGGTGAGCTCGTCCATCTGGGGTTCGTGGGCCGCCCACAGGGGCTGGATGTTGGCGGTGGCGCCGAGCCGGGCGAAACGCGGCACGTCGTCGGGGTGCACGACCTGAAGGTGTGCCAGGTGGGGGCGGGTGTCGCTCGGTCCGTTGGTGGTGCGGGCGGCCTCGATCGCGTCCAGGGCGTCGCGTACGGCCCGGTCGCCCAGGGCGTGGAAATGGCACTGGAAGCCGAGGGCGTCCAACTCGGTGACGTACTTGGGCAGTTGTGCGGGGTCGATGAAGCTCGTGCCCCGGTTGGCGGTGGCGCAGCCGCACTTGTCCAGATACGGGTCGAGCAGCGCGGCCGTCCCGGTCTCGGCGACCCCGTCCAGCATCAGCTTGACCGTGCCCACCCGGAACCGGCCGTGGCTCAACGCGGCCCGCAGCTCCACGAGTTCGGGGATCTGCTCGGCCCCGCGCTCGCGGTCCCACCACAGGGAGCCGACGACACGCGCGGTGAGCGAACCGTCCCGGGCGGCCGTCAGATACGCGTCGGAGGGGTCGTCCATGCCGAGGAAGGTTCCGACGAGCGCGTCCTGCCAGGCCGTGATGCCGAGGGAGTGCAGATGGCGCTGGGCGTGCAGCAGGGCGGCGAGCCGGTCGGCCGGTGTGGCCTGGGGAGTGAGGCGCCCGACGAGCTGCATCGCGCCTTCCTGGAGCGTGCCGCTCGGCTCGCCCGAGCCCGAGGCGTCCCGCTCGATCCGTCCGTCGGCGGGATCGGGCGTGTCCCGCGTGATGCCGGCGAGTTCGAGGGCGCGGCTGTTGACCCAGGCGCCGTGATGGTCCCGGTTGGGCAGATAGACCGGCCGGTCGGGGACGACGGAGTCCAGCAGTTCCTTCGTCGGCGTACCGCCCTCGAAGGCCTCCATCGACCAGCCGCCGCCGGTGATCCACTCCCGCTCCGGATGCGCGGAGGCGTACGCGCGCACGGCGGCCACGGTCTCCTTCGCCGTCTTTGCCCGGGTCAGGTCGCACTGGGTGAGTTCGAGGCCGGCCGGGACCGGGTGGATGTGCGCGTCCTGGAAGCCGGGCAGCAGCAACCGCCCCGCCAGATCGACCACTTCGGTGCGGGGCCCGCTGAGCTCCAGGACTTCGTCGTGTCCTACGGCGGTGATGCGGTCGCCGGTGACGGCCACGGCGGTCGCGGTGCGGCCCTCGGGGGTGAGGACGGGGCCGCCGGTGAAGATGAGGTCTGCGTGCATGTTCCGTTCCTGTGAGGTCGGTTGGGTGTGACCGAGCGGACCGGGCGGAGTCCGATGCCGGGTACGGCAGCGCCCTTGCAGGGGCGCTGGGCTGTATCGATATGCGGCTCCGCCGCGTGGGCGCGGCAAGCCCCCACCGGCCCGCAGACGAGTCACCGCGCCTCCAGCGAAGTGCTCAGCAGCTGCGGCGCATCCGCATCCGTACCTGAGCCCGTACGGAAGTACGGCGAGCGCCGCACCCACCTGGCCCACGCGGCGGCCACGAAGCCCGACGCGATCATCGCCAGGGGAGTGCTGAGCAGGAACCAGCCGTTGTCCGCGCTGAGTTCGAAGTGATCGGTGGAGGTGTAGAAGGACCAGCCGAGATAGCCGCCGAGGCCGAGCAGGGCCAGCGCGCTCAGGGTGGGCAGCACCACGGCCCGGACGCCCTGCTTCCAGTCCTCGCGCAGCAGCGAGCGGAAGCGCACCGCCGCCGCGAGGGCCGTCAGGGCGTACGACAGGGCGACCACGATGCCGACCGCGCTCACCGTCGCCATGATCATGTCCGCGAGCCGCGGGATGACCAGGGCGAGGGCCGCGACCCCCGCCGCCAGGGCGCCGATCAGCACGGTCCCGGTGGCCGGAGTGCCGTACCGGGAGCTGACCTTGGACCACACCGGGCCGAGGGTACGGTCCCGGCTCATCGCGAACATCCCCCGAGCCGTCGGGATCACCCCGGCCTGAAGCGAGGCCACCGCCGAGAACATGAGCGCCACCAGGGGCAGCGCGGCCAGCGGCTGCGAGGCGAGCCGGTCGCCGAAGTACGCCAGCCCCTCGGCCCCGTGCCCAGCCAACTCCTGTTCGGACAGCACCCGTTGGAAAGCGACCGAACCGAGCAGGAACAGCACCAGCATGGTCCCCAGGGTGGTGAGGCCGGCGCGGGACGCGTCCCGTGGGTCGCGCACCTCCTCCGACACACTGAACGCGCTCTCGAAGCCCCAGTAGCAGAACACCGACAGCAGCATGCCCTGGGCCAGCGCGGTCGCCGACGGGATCGCGAACGGGTCGAACCAGCTCAGGCTGAAGGGGTGCGGGCCGGTGACGATGCCGTATCCGCAGAAGCCCAGCAGGACGACGTACTCGAAGACCAGCAGTCCGCCCTGCAGCCGGGCGGCCGTCCGCACCCCCGTGACGGCGGTCAGGGTGACCGCGACCAGGACGAACACGCCCAGCGCGGTCGTCTGCGCGGTCGAACCCGGGTCCAGTGCGAGGCCGCCCAGGCGGTGCAGTCCGGCGTCGCCCGCCAGTTGGATCAGTGCCGAGCCGGTGACGGCGGTGGTGTAGGCGAGGAAGGCCACCGTCGCCACGATGTTCACCCAGCCGACCATGAAGCCGAGCCAGGGGCTGAGCGAACGGCCCACCCACACATAGCCGTTGCCCGCGTTGGGCTCGACACGGTTGAGCCGGGAGTAGGCGCCGGCGATACCGAGGACCGGCAGGAACGCCAGCAGCATGATCGCCGGCAGATGCAGTCCGACGACCCCGGCCGTGACACCGAGCCCGATGCCGATGCTGGTGGTCGCGGCCGTGCTGGAGGCGGCGATGGCGACGCCGTCGAGGACGCCGAGGGACTTGCGCAGGGTGGGCCCTGTGGAGGGGGCGTGGTCGGGCATGGCCGGTTCTCCGCTCGCACCGGGGGGCCTGACAGGCCCCGGTGAGCCGACATGAAACTGTCCCGGGGCTTAACAGGTCAACGGTGTTGTCATAAGGTGCGGCCACGAGCCGGCGACCACGGCCCACGGAGGCACCCATGAGCGACCGCGTCGTCCCGCCCACCGCCCGGCGGCGAAGGCGCCCCACCAAACAGGGCGTCGTCCTGTCCGAGGAGCTGATCGTCGAGACGGCGCTCAGGCTGATCGAGGAGCACGGCGCCGACGCCCTCTCGGTGCGCCGCCTCGGCCACGCCCTCGGCGCCGACCCCAGCTCGCTGTACCGCTACTTCCGGCACACCGACGACCTGATGCTCGCCGTCGCCGACGAACTCATCGGCCGGACCCTGCGCATCTGGCGCCCGACCGGCGACTGGCGCGCCGACCTGCGCGACCTCGGCCTGCGTATGCACGCGGGCGCGCTCGCCCACCCCCGCGCGGCGGTGCTCAGCTCGCACCGGGTCACCGGCCGCGGTCACGAGATCCAGGCGGTGGAGACCATCCTCGGCGTGCTGCGCGACGCGGGCTTCCCCGACGCCGACGCGGTGCGGATCTACCACGCCTTCGTCGACCAGTCCCTCGCCTTCGCCGCCCTCGACTCGGCGAGCACCGCGCTGCCGAAGCCGGCCCGGGACGCGGAAGCGACCGTGTGGCGGACGACGTACGCCAAGCTGCCCCCCGACACCCACCCGCACATCGCCGCGACCGCCCGCCACCTCGTGACCGACATGCCGCGCAGCTCCTACCCGGCCGCACTGGACATGCTGCTGAGCGCGGCGGCGGCCCGACTCGCGGAGATCGGCGACTAGCGCGAGGCCCCTCGAGCCACACTGGGTACGTCCGTCAACACCGCCCCGACAGGAGAGCGTTCACCCATGACGAACCCGCCCGCGCGCCCCGCCGAGCAGCGCAAGCAGGACACCCTGAACCGCCTGGAGCACGACGAGGACGTGTGGGTCGCCACCGCGAACGCCGAAGGGGGAGTGCCGTTCCTCGTGCCGCTGTCCTTCTGCTGGGACGGTTCGACCCTGCTCCTGGCCACTCCGGCCACCAGTCCCACCGGCCGGAACCTGAAGGCGACGGGCAGGACCCGCCTCGGCCTCGGGCCGACCCGGGACGTCGTGATGATCGAGGGGACGGTCGAGACGTTCACCGCCGCCGAGCTGGGTGAGGAGGAAGCCGACCGCTTCGCGGCCGCCACCGGCTTCGAGCCGCGGGAACTCGCCACGCCCTACCTGTACTTCAGGGTCCGGCCGACCAGGGTGCAGGCCTGGCGCGAGGTCAACGAGCTCGCCGGACGCGAGCTGATGCGGGACGGCAAGTGGCTGGTCGCCGACTGAACCGGGCGGTTCGGGATATCCGGGAGGTGGAGGGCGGCGGGACAGGAACGTTTCGCGCCCCGGACCGTTCGGAGGAGACATGGCACTGGTCAAAGCAGGCCTCGTGGTGCTCGACTGCGCCGAACCGGAGAAGCTCGCCGGGTTCTACAAGGAACTGCTGGAGGCCGAGGAGACCCACGAGAGCGCCAACCGCGTGGAGATCCTGGGCGCCGGAGGGACCCGGCTGGCGTTCCGCCGGGACATGAACGCGACGCCGCCGAGCTGGCCGCGCCCCGAGAACTCCCTCCAGGTCCACCTCGACTTCGTCGTCGAGGACCTGGACGAGGCCGAGCGCAAGATCGTCGGGCTCGGCGGGCGGCCCCTGGAAACGAAGGACGCCTCCGGCCCGCATGAGGAGCGCGGGTACGCCGACCCGGCGGGACACTCCTTCACCCTGCGCTGTGTCCCGCCGACGGCGCCCAAATCAGGCTGACGTCAGTCCCGGCCGCCCTTGTCGTCGGTCGGCCAGACCCCGGTGGACCGCTCGATGGCCTTCGCTCCCGTGCGGTCCACCGCGCTGCGCACCACCGCGAAGATGGCGCCCTGGACGGCCGCGGCCACCAGGATCTCTCCCCAGCCCCGATCCCGGTCCAGCGCGTCGGGAGCGTCGTCCTCGTGGCGTATCGCCTTCCACGTCTTCTGGAAGGCGAGGCCCGCCAGCGCACCGCTCGACCAGCCCAGCGCGAACCCGACGGGCTTGTAGAAGAGGGGGAGCTTCAACTTCTTCTTCTTGGCCATGTATGTCTCCTGCGTTCGTGTCGGTCAGTGCCGGTCAGTGCCGGTCAGGGCCGGTCAGTGTCGTCCGGCACCGGGTCCGGCGGTGTCCCGTCGCCGAACGGCCGGCCGCCCAACTCCTCGCGGTGATGCGCGGTCAGCCAGCCCTCCGTGTCCGGCCCGAGCGGCACGATGCCGGTCGGGTTGATTCCGGAGTGCACCTGGTAGTAGTGCCGTTTGATGTGGTCGAAGTCGACCGTGTCACCGAAGCCCGGCGTCTGGTAGAGGTCGCGGACGTAACCCCACAACACCTGGTTCTCCGTCAGCTTCCAGCGGTTGCACTTGAAGTGACCGTGATAGACGGCGTCGAAACGGACCAGCGTGGTGAACAGCCGGATGTCCGCCTCCGTGATCGTGTCACCGACCAGATAGCGCTGCCGGGCCAGCCGCGGCGTCAGCAGCTCCAGGCGCCTGAAGACGCCCGCGCAGGCTTCCTCGTACTCCTTCTGTTCCGTGGCGAACCCCGCCCGGTACACACCGTTGTTCACGTCCTCGTAGACGTCCGCCATCACGCTGTCGATCTCGTCGCGCAGCGCCCTCGGGTACAGGTCCGGAGCACCGTCGCGGTGCAGGGCCGTCCACTCGGTGGCGAGGTCCAGGGTGATCTGCTGGTAGTCGTTGGTGACCAGCTTGCCGCTCGGCACGTCCACGATCGCGGGCACGCTCACCCCGCCGGGGTGGCCGGGCTCACGCCGGTCGTAGGCCTCGCTCAGGAAGCGGATGCCGAGGACCGGGTCGCGGTCGTCCGGATCGAGGGTGAAGCGCCAGCTGCGGTCGTCCTGGATCGGGTCCGCGACGGCCAGTGACAGGGCGTCCTCCAGACCGAGCAGCCGCCGCGCCACCAGGGACCGGCTCGCCCACGGACAGGCCCGGCTGACGACCAGCCGGTAGCGGCCCGCCTCCACGGGCCATCCGTCACGGCCGTCCGCGGTGACGCGGTCGGTGAAATGGGCCTTGGACCGCTTGAACGTCTTGCTGCCGTACGCGCGGTTGCCGCTCATGCTGCCTCCTGCCTTGCGGGCACTCCTCCCACCGCGTTCCCAGATTTCGGCGTGTGAGCCGCCCTGCCGGGGGCAGTCGGCGAAGGTGAGCGGGACATCCACCGAAAACTCCGCAACCAAGGCCGACCGGCGGACACGGGTCACCGTGCTGGTCGCGCTGCTCGCCAACCTGGTGATCGCGGTCGCCAAGGCCGTCGGCGGCCTGATCGCGCACTCGCCGGCCCTGCTGTCGGAGGCGGCCCACTCCGTGGCCGACAGCCTCAACGAGGTCTTCCTCCTCGCCGCGCTGCGCCGCAGCCGCCGCCCCGCCGACCGGCGCCACCCCTTCGGCTACGGCAAGGAGCGCTACTTCTGGTCGCTGCTCGCCGCCGTCGGCATCTTCGTCATGGGCGGCTGCTTCTCCTTCTTCCAGGGCTTCGAGGCCCTGCGCGGCGGCGCCGAGGAGGAGCTCAGCGGCTACGTCGCGGGCCTGATCGTGCTCGGGGTCGCCCTCCTCGCCGAAGGCGCCTCCCTGGTGCGGGCCCTGTATCAGGTGCACCGGCAGGGCGGCACCGGGGGCGGCCTGCGCGACCCGGCCCTGCGCACGGTGATCGCCGAGGACGGCACGGCGGTGCTCGGCGTCACTCTCGCCATGGCGGGCATGGCCCTGCACATGATCACCGGTGAGGTCGTGTGGGAGGCGTCCGCGTCGCTGGCGATCGGGGCGCTGCTCGTCTTCGTCGCCTACCGGCTCGGCCGCGACGCACGCGACCAGCTGATCGGCGCCGCCGCCGACCCGCGGACCAGCGACCGGATCCGGTCCCTGCTGGCCGCGCAGCCCGAGATCGACAGCGTGGAAGCGCTGTTCACGATGCAGACGGGGCTGGAGTCCTGCCTGGTGGCCGCCCGGGTCGACCTGATGCCGGGGCTCGACAGCGAACGGGTCGAGGAGGTCGCCGTCCGTATCAAGCGGTCGGTCGCCGCGACCTTCCCCGAGACGGACCAGATCTTCCTGGACATCACCGACCGGCCCGCCCGGGAGGCACGAGAAAGCCCCGCCGCGACGGGGGAACGCGGCGGGGCCTGAGGCTCAGGTGCCCGGCGGGTGGAGCTTCATGCGTACCCGCGCAAGATTTTTGTCCGAGGGCGGGGACGCACGTCCGGATCAGTCCGTGTCGGCCGGTTCGAGCACGAAGACCGGGATCTCCCGGTCCGTGTTCTTCTGGTAGTCGGCGTACGGCGGATAGGCCGCCACCGCGCGCTCCCACCACTCGGCCTTCTCGGCGCCGGTGACCTCGCGGGCGGTCATGTCCCGCTTCTCCGGCCCGTCCTGGAGCTCCACCCGGGGATCGGCCTTGACGTTGTGGTACCAGACCGGGTGCTTGGGTGCCCCGCCCAGGGAGGCGACGGCGGCGTACCGCCCGTCGTGCTCGACCCGCATCAGCGGAGTCTTGCGGATCTTGCCGCTCCTGGCACCCAGGGTGGTGAGGATGATGACGGGCATTCCCGTGTCCTGCAGAGTGGTGCCCTTGGTGCCGCCGGAGCTTTCGTACAGCTCCACCTGCTCGCGCACCCACCCGGTAGGACTGGGTTCGTACTCGCCCTCGAGAGGCATGGCATCCGTCCCATCGTCGTCGTGTCCTACGGCTTGCTGACTGCCATCGTGCCTCAACACCGGAGCCCCGGGGATTCATCCGTTCCGGAGATTCGGGTTCGATCGGGCTTCATGACCTCGGAGGTAATCGCGCACGGCCGGTCCCCGCGGGCACAGTGAGACCCGGACGAAGGAGAGGAACACCGATGACCACCACCGCCACCACCGCGACGACGACCCGTGCCGTGACCGAGGAACTGCTGCGGCGCATCGGCGCGGGCGACCCGGAGCGGATCGCCGAGCTCTACGCCGATCAGGGCGACTGGAAGCTGAACTGGCCGCAGGACGAGCACGGCAGCCCCGCCACCCCGTGGATCCGGCCCCGCTCCAGCCGGGCGGACGCCGCCGCCCACTACCGCGAACTGGCGACCCATCACCTCCCGGCTCAGGCGGCCACCGAGATCGAGCGCATCCTCGTCGACGGCGCCGACGCGGTGGTCCTCGGCGAGATCCGGCAGACCGCCCGGGCGACGGGGCGTCCCTATCGCGCCAGGTTCGCCCTGCACCTGACCGTCGAGGACGGGCTGATCGTCCGTCACCATGTCTACGAGGACAGCCTCGCCGTCGCCCGCGCCTTCGCAGCGTGACGGTCACGACGGCAGCATCATCCGCACGGCCAGCCCCATGATCACGCCGCTCGAGACCACGGCCGTCACCAGCCGCCCCCGTCTGCCGGTCAGCACCCTGCCGAGCAGTGCGCCACCCCCGGCCAGCAGCAGCTGCCAGCTCGCGGAGGCGAGGAAGGCCGCCGCGACGAACACGCCCTGTTCCAGGGGGCGGACCGCGTCGGTGGTGGGGGTGCCGAGGACCAGGGCCGCGAAGTAGATCACGGTGGTCGGGTTGAGCAGGGTGATCCCGAGCAGCGCCAGATACGCCCGCGCGGGGCTCGGGGGAGCCGGGTCGGTGCGCGTGGTGAGCCGACGGCCGCGGTACTGCCGTACGGCGATGACCGCACCCCGTACCGCCAACGCGAGCAGCAGCAGGGCGGAGGCCCAGCGCAGCGGCCCGAGCGCCGGGCGCAGGGCGGCGGCGAGGGCGGCGCCCCCGACCGTGGCCAGCAGGGCGTAGAGCCCGTCGGCGGTCGCGACGCCGAGAGCGGCACAGACCCCGGTGCGCAGCGAGGTACGGGCGGTGAGGGAGACGAGGTAGGTCGCGACCGCGCCGACGGGCACGGCGATGCCGTATCCCGCGAGCAGCCCCGCGACGAGCGCGGCGGTCACGACGTGGGAAGCGTCGGTCCCCACGGTCGGCCGGACTGCTGCTGGAACCGCACCGGAGGAACGGCGGCGGTCAGCGGCAGAAGGACATCGAAGGTGGGCATGGCCGGAGTCTGCGGGCGGTCGGGGGCCGGCGACAACCGAATTACGAGGGCGATCCCCGGCCAGATCGCGCATCCGGGGGATCTGGCCGAACTTGCCGTCCCACAACTAGATGCCTGGGGCATCCAATGAGAGGACGTGCAAGGCACCCTTCGTCTGCGAGGTCTTCCATGACGGAAACGGAACCCGTCGCCTTCCCCCAGGACCGGACGTGCCCCTACCACCCGCCCGCCGCCTACGCCCCTCTGCGCGCTTCCCGCCCACTGACCCGGATCCGGCTCTACGACGGCCGTCCCGCCTGGTTGGTGACCGGACACGCACTCGCCCGCGACCTGCTCGCCGACCGGCGGCTGTCCACCGACCGCACCCACCCCGACTTCCCGGCCCCCACCGAACGCTTCGCGGCGGTCAAGGACCGGAAGGCCGCGCTGCTGGGCTACGACGATCCCGAACACCAGGCCCAGCGCCGCAGGATGATCCCCAGCTTCACGCTCAAACGCGCCGCGGGACTGCGTCCGCAGATCCAGCGGATCGTGGACGAGCGACTCGACGCGATGATCGAACAGGGGCCGCCCGCCGAGCTGGTGAGTGCCTTCGCACTGCCCGTGCCCTCGACGGTGATCTGCGCCCTCCTCGGTGTCCCGTACGCCGATCACGACTTCTTCGAGGGGCAGTCGCGCCGGCTGCTGCGCGGACCGACGGCCGCCGACACCCGGGACGCGCGCGACCGGCTGGACGCGTACTTCGAGGAGCTGATCGACCGCAAGCGGCGGGACCGCGAGCCCGGCGACGGCGTGCTGGACGAACTCGTCCACGAGGGCGCCGTGGACCGGGGGGAACTGATCGCCCTGGCGACCATCCTGCTCGTCGCCGGGCACGAGACCACCGCGAACATGATCTCGCTCGGCACCTACACCCTCCTGCAACACCGCGACCGGCTGACCGAGTTGCGGGCCGATCCGGCTCTCCTGCCCGCCGCTGTCGAGGAGTTGATGCGACTGCTGTCGATCGCGGACGGCCTCCTGCGCATGGCGGTCGAGGACATCGAACTCGACGGGGTGACGATCCGGTCCGGCGACGGAGTGGTGTTCTCGACCTCGGTCATCAACCGCGACGAGAACGTCTATCCCGCACCGGACAGCCTCGACTGGCACCGTTCCGCCCGCCATCACATCGGGTTCGGCTTCGGCATCCACCAGTGCCTGGGGCAGAACCTGGCCCGCGCGGAGATGGAGATCGCCCTGCGCACCCTCCTGGAGCGGCTGCCCACGCTGCGCCTGGCCGCCCCGGCGGACGAGATCCCCTTCAAGCCCGGCGACACCATCCAGGGGATGCTGGAACTCCCCGTGACCTGGTAAGAGGCTCCGCCCATGCACATCGACATCGACAAGGACGTCTGCATCGGGGCCGGCCAGTGCGCCCTGGCCGCCCCGGGCGTGTTCACCCAGGACGACGACGGATTCAGCGAACTGCTGCCCGGCCGGGAGGACGGCGCCGGCGACCCGATGGTGCGCGAGGCGGCCAGGGCCTGCCCCGTCGGGGCCATCACGACGTCCGACTGATCACCCGCAACGGGGGATCCCCGCGGAGGCGACCGTCACGGCCGGGCGAGGTCCATCAGTGACCGGGCCGCCTCCCGCGCCTCCCTGGCCGGCTCGGTGCTCCGGGTGATGCCGGCCGTGACCATCGCCCCCTCGGCCAGCAGGAACAGCTGGCCTGTCAGGGCGTCCGGGAGCCCGGCGTCCGCCACGAGAGCGGCGAGGTAGGCGCGGAACGCCCCTTTGTGCGCCCGCACCTGGGCCGTCACCCGGCTCGACGTCGCGCCCAGTTCTCCGTAGGAATTGATCCACGCGCACCCGCGGAACCCGTCCTCCCCGAACCACCGCTCCAGCCAGTCGAAGACGGCGAGGACCCGTTCCCGGCGGTCCTCGGCGCGCTCCACGTACCGCGCGAGCCGCCCCCGCCACCGCACGTCACGGCGTTCCAGGTACGCCTCCACCAACTGCTCCTTCGCGGGGAAGAGTTGGTACAGCCGCTTGAGCGAGACCCCCGACGCGCCGCGGATGTCGTCCATGCCGACGGACTGGATGCCCCGGCCGTAGAACAGCTCCTCGGCGGCGTCCAGTGCCTGCTCCCGGGCGGTCGCGCTGTCCATGCCGGGTCACTCCTTGACGTGAGAACGTGCGTTCTCCTACGGTAGCAGCCATGCGGGAGAACGCACGTTCTCCCTTTTCGGCCACGGAGGATGACATGACCGACCGTCCACCCCTGCCGCCCTTCACCCGTGAGAGCGCGGCGCGGAAGGTGCAGGCCGCCGAGGACGCCTGGAACACCCGGGACCCGCACAAGGTTGCGCTCGCGTACTCCGAGGACTCGGTGTGGCGCAACCGCGACACCTTCGTCACCGGCCGCGCGGAGATCGTCGAGTTCCTCACCGCGAAGTGGGCGCGCGAGCGGGACTACGCACTGCGCAAGGACCTGTGGGCCTTCGACGGCAACCGCATCGCCGTCCGCTTCCAGTACGAGTGCCGGGACGCCGAGGGCCAGTGGTGGCGCGCGTACGGCAACGAGCTCTGGGAGTTCGACGACCACGGGCTGATGACCCGGCGCGAGGCCAGCATCAACGACGTACCGATCGAGGAGAAGGACCGCCGCGTCCTCGGACCGCGGCCCGAGACCGAGCGCGGGGAGACCTTCCCGCTTCAGTAGGGTCGGCGGGTGACCGAACAGGCCGAGAAACCCTTCCTCTACGTCGTCGTCTGCGCCGCCGGGATCGCCGCGGGCGTCGGCGAACTCATCACCGCCGCCCAGGAAGAGGGCTGGGAGGTCGGAGTCATCGCCACCCCCGTCGCGATGAACGGCTTCTTCGACACCGCCGCCGTCGAGGCCCAGGCCGGCCGTCCGATCCGCTCCGCCTGGCGCAGCCCCGCCGGCCCGCGCCCCTTCCCGCCGCCGGACGCCGTGGTGGTCGCGCCCGCCACCTTCAACACCGTCAACAAATGGGCGGCGGGACTGGGCGACACCCTCGCCGTGGGCACCCTGTGCGAGGCGTCGGGCCTCGGCGTCCCCATCGCCGTACTGCCGTGCGTGGCCGACGCGTTGGCCGCCCATCCCGCCTACCGGGACAGCCTGATACGGCTGCGGGGGATGGGCGTGCGGTTCGGCCCGCCCTTCGCGGGGGAGCCGGGAGCGGAGTTCCCGTGGAAGCAGGCGCTGGATCTGCTCAGACGGTGAGCCGTCGGCTGACGCCCGGGCCCCGCGCGCACCTCACGTCGTACGCTCCCCTTCATGACCATCCGGAAGGCGGGAGCAGCAACGATGCAGTACGTGAAGCTCGGTTCGACCGGCCTGGACGTGTCGCGGATCTGTCTGGGGTGCATGACCTACGGCCTGCCCGACCGCGGCGTCCACGAGTGGACCCTCGACGAGGAGGCGTCGAGGCCGCTGATCCGCCAGGCGCTGGAAGCCGGCATCAACTTCTTCGACACGGCCAACGTGTACTCCGACGGCACCAGCGAGGAGATCGTCGGCAGGGCGCTGCGGGACTTCGCGAACCGTGACGAGATCGTCCTGGCGACCAAGGTGAACGGCCCGATGCGCACGGGGCCGAACGCCGCCGGACTGTCCCGTAAGGCGATCATGGCGGAGATCGACCACAGTCTGAGCCGTCTCGGCACCGACTACGTCGACCTCTACCAGATCCACCGCTACGACCCCCACACCCCCGTCGAGGAGACGATGGAGGCCCTGCACGACCTGGTCAAGGCGGGCAAGGTGCGCTACATCGGGGCGAGTTCGATGTACGCCTGGCAATTCTCCAAGATGCAGTACACGGCCGAGCGGCACGGCTGGACCACATTCGTGTCCATGCAGAACCACTACAACCTCCTCTACCGCGAGGAGGAGCGCGAGATGCTGCCCCTGTGCGCGGATCAGGGTGTGAGCGCGCTGCCCTGGAGCCCCCTCGCCCGCGGTCGGCTGACCCGCGACTGGGGCACCGTCACCGAACGCAGCGCGGGCGACAACTTCGGCGGCCGCCTCTACCTGGAGGGCGACCGCACCATCGTCGAGGCGGTCACCCGCATCGCGACCGACCGAGGCGTCCCCCGCGCCCAGGTGGCCCTCTCCTGGCTCCTGCACCAGAACACGGTGGCGGCACCGATCGTGGGCGCCGCCAAACCGCACCACATCGAGGACGCGGTGGCGGCGGTGGAACTGGAACTGAGCGAGAAGGAGATAGAGGAACTGGAGAGCCCCTACACGGCCCGTCCGATCTCCGGCCACTGAACGCACCCAAGGGGCGCGGGGCTGTAACGATGTGCGGCTACCGCCGCGTGGGCGCGACCAGCCCACACGACCCGCAGCCGCGATATGACCTAGTGCGGCCCCTGCGGTGCGAACTCCGTACCGCAAGGGCCCGCACCCTCACTCTCCGCCAAAGCGACGCGGTCACCCCGCATCGACAGCGTCCGGTAGTACCCCCCGATCCGCTCGGCCGACCGCCCCACGTAGTGGCCGATGAACGACCGCCGAAAACGCCCGTCACTGCGATTCGGCTGCGACCCGTGCACCAGGCTCCCGTTGAAGAACAGAACATCCCCCGGCGCCATGTCGACCGGCACCGCCGCCAGTCCCGCCGGCGGCGGCACGTACTCGCGCGCGAACGACACCCCCTCGTCCGCCTCCTCGGGGCAGAACAGGTCCATCCGGTGCGTTCCGGGCACGACTTCGAGCCCCCCGTTCTCCCGGTCGATGACATCGCACGCCACCCACGCCGCGACACACGTCCCCGGCTCGACCCGCAGATAGAAGTTGTCCTGGTGCAGCGCCTGCCCCCGTGCCCCCGGCGGCTTGAAGTAGAACATGCTCTGCGCGGCCAGCACCTCCTCGTCGAACAGCGTCTCCAGGACCTCCCGCAACCGCGCGTCGAGCAGCACGTCCCGGGCGCGCGCGTTGATCTCGTGCGGCTGCATCACCCGCGGGTACACACCCAGCGGATCCGTGCCGCCCCGCGGTTCGAAGTGCCCCGGCACCGCCCCGGCCGCGTGCAGCGCCGCGAACTCGCCGCACAGCCGGTCGATCTCGTCGTATCCGAACAGTCCCCGTACGACGGTGAACCCGTCCTCCCGGAACTGCCGCAGTCCGGCCTCGGTCAGGACGGGGGTGCTGCCTGTGACGGTCATGCGTCCACTCCTCGCTCGGGTGTCCTCCGCATGTCACGCTAGGTCGGCCCACATCCCGGGAGGATGCCCGTGACCGCCGACGGACTGCCTGAGACTGCTGCGCCGGACGTCCCCGCGCCGCCGCCGGGCCTCGTGATGCTCGGCCGTTTCGACGAGGCGCGGGGCTATGACATCAACCGGCCGCGGGGATCGGCCAGTTGGCTGTTCACCTGGACCACGGGAGGCCAGGGGAGGCTGCGGCAGGGCGTGACCACCGCACAGGCCGCGGCAGGGGACCTGGTCGTGCTCGCGCCGGGTGTGCCGCACGGCTACGGCGTCGGACCGGGCGCGCGGCACTGGCGGTTCTGGTGGGTGCACTGCCAGGCCCGGCCGTCGTGGCTGCCCTGGCTGATCCCGTACGGCGCCGGCGACGGGGTGTATGTCGTCACCTCGACCCCGGCCACGCCGCGGGACCGGGTCGAGGCGGCGTTCCGCCGGATGTTCGTCGACGCCCGCCGGCCGGGTGCGGTGAAGCCGGCGGCCGTGCCGGACGACCGGATCGCCGTGGCGCACGACACCGCCGCCCGTGAGCTCGCGCTGTGCGCCCTGGAGGAGGTCGTCCTGCTCATGGCCGCCGGCGCGCGGGAGCCGACGCCCGCACCAGGCCTCGACCCCCGGGTCCGCCGGGTCCAGGAGCTCCTCGCCGCCGACCCGGGTGCCGCGCACACCGTGGACTCGCTGGCCGCGCACGTCTCGCTGTCGCCCTCCCGGCTGGCGCACCTGTTCACCCGCCAGGTCGGCGAGTCCCCGATGCGAGCGCTGCGCGAGGCACGGCTGCGGCACGCCGCGCGGCTCCTCGAAGGCACCGGCCTGCCCGTCGAACGGGTCGCGGCGGCATCGGGCTTCGTGAGCCCCTTCCATTTCCACCGGGTCTTTCGGGAGCGATTCGGTATGACGCCCGGCACGTACCGGGCGGGCGGCCCAATGGTTGGAGCGTGACGTGCGTAGACCGGCCGTACGCGGGGTGGGGTGGCCGTTCAATGGTTTGGGCCGACGCCTGGTGAAAATCGTTCTCCATAACGGCGTCGATACGGCGTCATGGATCGGTTCCAAGTATTGACGAGCCGTCAATAGGGCTGGTCGCGCACACAATGCACAAAACTGAATGATCTCTTGTTACATCTCGCTGACCTGTGCAAAGGTTATGCCTTGTCGGCGTGCAGACATTAGAATCCGCCCGCCTTGACCGCTCCCGTACGTCCCCCACGCTTCACAAGAGCTGTCGTCGTCGGGACCGCATACCCCTTGGTATGGACTTAGTTTTGTATGCCCCCGAGAGGAATGCAGCCGTGAATGCCGACGCCACGGACGAACAACTCAGCGCTGAGCTGAAGAAGTGGACCGGGGCCGCGCCCGCGCTCCATCCCGTCGGTGAACTCCTCGACCGCCACTGGGAGGCGGCCTTCGCCTATGCCCGGCTGTGCACCGACAGTGCGCGGTCCGCCGGAATGCTCACGACCGCGGCTTTCACCCGGCTCTTCGGTGAAACCCTGCGGCAGAACGGGCCGACGGCCGCCTGGCGTCCCCAACTGCTCGTCACCGTGCGCCGGATCGCCGCGGAGTGGGACGGCGACCACCGACGCGAACAGCTCCACCCCGAACTGCGCTCCGGGACCGGGGACGGGGACCGCGCCGCGGCCCGTCTGCTGCCGCCCGCGGAGCGACGGCTGCTGTCCGGCGCGTTCCAGCGGCTGCCCCAGTCGGCCCGCTGCCTGCTGTGGCACAGCGAGGTCGAGGCCGAGCCGCTGTCCGTTCCGGCCTCCCTGCTGGGGCTGGACGAGGAGGACGCCGGCGTCGAACTGCGCCGGGCCCAGGAGCGGTTGCGCGAGGAGTGCCTCCATGTGCACCGCGAACTCGCCCCGGAACAGGAGTGCCGCAGCTACGTCAGGATGCTGGACGTCACCTACCGGCGCGGTGGTGTCGACGTCGACCCCGATCTGCGCGCACACCTGGACCGCTGCAAGCACTGCCGCGACACCGCCGACCAGCTCCAGCAGTTCAACAACGGCCTCGGCGTCGTCCTGGCGGAAGCGGTCCTCGGGTGGGGCGGCCGCGCCTACGCGGAATCCCGCACCGCCGTGCGGGACGCGCCGGCTCAAGCGCCCGAGCGGCCGCAGGCCCCGCCCGTAGTGCCGGGCGAGCCCTTCTTCGACGTGGCCCCCGCCGGCCCGCGCGCGGTCCGCGGAGCCTGCCCCTCGCGCACGGCACGCAAGGAAGCCCGCCGCGCCGCCGCCCGGCGCCGCAACCTCGCCGCCGCGGTCCTCACCGTCAGCGGGCTGGTCGTCCTGCCCCTGGTCCTGTGGTCGGTCCTCAGTGGCGGGGACGGCACCACCTCGGCCGGCGGCACCCAGGCCTCCGAGACGCCCGGCACCGGAGCGGGCAAGTCCTCCTCCGACTCCTCGTGGGTCGGCTCCGGCAAGGACGTGGAGGGCACACTGCGCGGCAGGCTGCACAACGTCGACTCCGGACTGTGCATCGGCGTCGTCGGCAAGAAGGCCGTCAAGGACGCGGAGACCGAGGTCACCAAGTGCTCCTCGAAGACCGACCAGCAGTGGACGTACGAGACGGACGGCACGCTGAGCAGCGTCGCGGACCCGGACCTGTGCCTGGACTCCCACCTCGGCTACTCGGTGCGGCTGGCCCCGTGCTCCGGCACCGACAAGGCGGAGTCCAAGAACATCCGCTACGACTTCACCCTCCAGGGCAACCTGGTGCCGCGCTGGGACCAGGACCTGGCCCTGACACCCGCCGCCACCGACGGCACGGGCGCCGTGGTCCTCAAGTCCCGTGCCGACCTCGCCGTTCAGCGCTGGGTGTTCGACACCTCCAAGACCGACCCCCAGATGGAGGTGGTCAACTGGGACGCGCAGAGCGACATCGCTCGGAAGACCCCCGTCGCGATCCCCACCCCCACACCCACGCCGACGAAGAAGAAGGCCTCACCGACACCGTCCCCGAGCCCGTCGACCGCACAGCCGACCCCGACGAGCCCGTCGTACCCCAGCGGCATGCCCTGCTACGGGTACTACTGCTCCTGGGACGGCCAGTACGGCAGCGGATACGGCGGCGGCTACGGGTACGGCTACGGGTACGGCTACGGGTACGGCGGGTACGGCGGCCCGCGCTGACCGCCCGGCTCACACCCCGACGACCTGGAGCGACACCCACAGGGCCAGCGTGGCCGGCACCAGCGCGGCCGGGACGGCGAGCAGACCGAGCCGGGTGAACTCCCCGAGTCCGACCTCGTGCCCGTGCCGCTGCACGATCCGCCGCCACAGCAGGGTGGCGAGCGATCCGGCGTACGTCAGGTTCGGGCCGATGTTCACCCCGATCAGCACCGCGAGTACCGCCCCGGGACCGGCCGTGGCGGTCAGCGGCAGCAGGACCAGGACCGCGGGCAGGTTGTTGATCAGGTTCGCCAGGACGGCGGCCAGGGCGGCGATCCCGAGCAGCGCCACCAGTCCCGAGCCCTCGGGCAGGACGTGCCGCAGCGCGTCGGCGAGCCCGTTGTCGACGACCGCGCGCACGACGACGCCGAGCGCCAGCACGAACGCCAGGAACCCCGGAGCGGCGGACCGCATCACCGTGAGCGGGGTGGCCTGCCGACGGACGAGCGCACGCCCCGCCAGCACCAGCGCGCCCACCAGGGCCACCCACGCCGGGTCGATGCCGATCGCCGACGCCACGACGAACCCCGCCAGCGTGCAGCCCACGGTGACGAGCGCGAACACCGGCAGCGCGGGCGTCTCCGCGGTGTCGGAGCGGGCCGCGGGGGCCTTGAGGTCGTCCTCGAAGAAGCGCCGGAACACCAGATACTCGGCGCCGATCGCAACCAGCCAGGGCAGCGCCATCAGCGCCGCGAACCGGGTGAAACTCAGGCCGCTCGCCGCGAACGCCAACAGGTTGGTCAGGTTGGACACCGGCAGCAGCAGCGACGCCGTGTTCGACAGGTGCGCGCAGGCATAGAGGTGCGGTTTGGCCCGGACACCGCTGCGGGCCGCGGTGGCCAGCACGACCGGCGTCAGCAGCACCACCGTGGCGTCCAGACTGAGCACGGCCGTGATCGCCGACGCGAGCGCGAACACCGCGGTCAGCAGCCGGCCCGGGCGCCCCGCGGAGCTGCGGGCCATCCACGCCCCGCAGGCCCGGAAGAGCCCCTCGACATCGCAGAAGTGGGCGAGGACCAGCACCGCGGCCAGGAAGCCGACCACCGGTCCGAGCCGCTCGACCTCCGCCCACGCGTGGTCCGGGGAGATCGCCCCGGTGGCGATCACCAGGCCTGCCGCCGGGACCGCGAGCACCGCCTCCGGCAGGCCTTTTGGGCGAACGACGGCCCAGGCGAGTACGGCGACGAGCAGCGCTATGGACAGGGTTTCGGCGAGCGGGGTGTTCAGCGGTGATCCTTAGAGCGTGGTCGAGCCGTGCCCGTCCATGAGAACAGGCCCGGGTAAGAGCCCCCTTACCGGGTCAGGTGCCGGGCCCCCGGTCGAACGCCGTGATGGACACCGTGGACTCGTTGCCGGACACCGGCACCTCACCGGCCGACCACGACACCTTCAGCGGGTCCCGCTCGTCCGGCGGGGTCACCAGCAGCGCGTCCGGGTCGGCGGTACGGGCCCCGCTGATCTCCGGGTTGGAGAACGTGATCCCCGACCACGCGTTCTGCCCCGGCGCCAGCTTCACGGTGGCCGGTGTGCCGGGGGTGCGCTTCGGGTCCGGCCCCAGCTGCCTGCCGGAGGCGTCGACGAACGCGGCACCCGGATAGCCGTGGAGGGTGCAGGTACGGGACGAGGTGTTCGTCAGGATCACGGGGAAGTTCTCCTGCCCCGCCCCCGGGTCGTTGCGGCCGAGCGTGGCCTCCAGCTCGTAGGTGTGACAGCGGGCACTTTTGCCGGGCTTGCCTGGCGTGCTGCCGACGGGGGAGGGTGTCGCGGCTGTGGTGGTCGGCTCCGCCGAGGACGCGGCCGTCGTTCCGTCGGTGGTGGCCGGGGCGGCCGTGCCCGGCAGTGTCCGCGGCGCGGACGCGGAGTCGCCGCCGTCACCACAGGCGGTCAGCAGGCCCAGCAGCGCGGCCGCACTCACGAACAGAACCGACCGGTAGGTGTTCACCATGACTCTTCACACTCCTCGTATGGCGCGGTGTGCCCCGTCATGAAGGTCCGATGCGGCCGCGGCCGGAAAAGTTCGCGCGTTCAGCCCCCGACCCGGACCGAGCCGAGGACACGCCGGATGCCCTTCGGCTCGCCCTGCTGCCGGATCTGCACGTACAGCTGCGGCTGCCCGCTGCCGTCCGGGGGAGTCAGCCCGGCCTCGACGACGGAGCCGCCGCCCGGACAGTCGCTCCATGTGCGGACCCGGCCGTGCCACACGGGCAGGGTGTGGTCGCGGGCCCCGTCGTAGTGACAGGCGGGATGGGCGAGGGCGTTCACCAGGGCCGTGATCTCGCCCCGCCCGACCCTGCCGACGAACATTCCGTCGACGTCCGCGCCGAGATCCTGCCACCGCGCCAGATCGTCCGCGACGGCGAAACCCGGCTGATGACCGGCGGGCAGCCCCAGCACGCGCGGATCCCATCCCCAGCCACGCACCTGACCGGCCCACGTGGCGGGCACCACGGCCGCGACCCGGCCGGTGGTGTCCTCGATCCGCAGCTCGGTCGGCGCCGGCCCGTGGTCCATCTGTGTGAAGGCCATACCGGCCACGGCCGCCCCGGCCGCCAGACCGAGCAGCCGGTGGCGCCGCCGCCGGGGCTTCGGGCCCGTCGCCAGCCGCTCCAGTTCCTCGGCGAAGGCCCGCGCGTCGGGCCGGCGGCGCTTCCGGTCGGTCCGCAGCGCCCGCATCAGGGCCCGCCGCACGCCGGGATCCAGGCCCGGACGCAGCCGGTCCGGCCGTACGACCTTCCCCGGCGGGCCCGGCACGCTGCCGGTGACCAGGTGGTAGCCGACCGCGCCCAGGCTGTACACGTCGGCCCGCGCGTCGATGCCCGCACCCGGCTCGGCCTGCTCGGGCGGCCGGTAGCCCGCCGCACCGGCGGCCGTGGTGAGCCCGGACGCCTCGGCGAGCGTCCTGGCCGGCCCGAGGTCGGCGAGCACGACCTCCAGGACGCCGTCCGGGCCGGTGCGCAGCAGCAGGTTGGTCGGCTTGATGTCCTGGTGCACGATCCCCACCTCGTGCAGCGTGGCCGCGGCACGGGCCGCCAGCGCGGTGAACCGCAGCGCCTCGGGCACGGGGAGCGGACCGTCGTGGAGCAGGTCGGCGAGGGTGCCGCCGTCGGCGTACTCCATCACCAAGTACGGTCTGTCGTCGGGCAGTTCGCCGATGTCGTAGACCTGCACCACCCGCGGCGAACCGGCCCGGCGCAGCAACCGGGCCTCGGACAGGAAGCGCTCGCGGATGTCCGGTCGGTGCGACCAGTTGTCGGCGAGGATCTTCACGGCGACCGGCACGTCGAGTGTGTCGTCGTGCGCGAGCCACACGGTCCCGAACGCGCCGGTGCCCAGGGGGCGTTGGATCCGGTAGCGGCCGATGCGCTCGACGGAGTGCATACGACCATCATGCCTGCCCTGCCGTGCGGACGCCGAGGAGCCGGTGCAGGATGTGCTGCTCCAACTGGCCTGAGAAATCGGCACGTTCGAGGGTCGCAGCTGTTTGACGGACGGGGGCTGAGGGTTGCGCGGGCGTCCGTCAGCCGTCCTCGTCGAGCCGAGCGATCTCGGCCCAGATGGTCTTGCCCTCGGTGGTGTGCCGGCTGCCCCAGCGCTGGGTGAGCTGGGCGACCAGGAGCAGTCCGCGGCCGCCCTCGTCCCAGGTCTTGGCGCGCCGCAGATGCGGGGCCGTGTGGTTGGTGTCCGACACCTCGCAGATCAGCGTGGTCTCGTCGTGGATGAGCCGCAGCCGGATGGGGCGCGCGCCGTAGCGGATGGCGTTGGTGACGAGCTCGCTCACGACCAGCTCCGCGGTGAACGACGCCTCCAGGAGGTCCCAGGTGCCCAGCTGGTCGACGACCTGCTTGCGGATCGGGCCGACGAGCGCCGGGTCGGCGGGGATGTGCCAGGTCGCGACCTGGGCGGCGGGCAGCCCTCGGGTGCGGGCCAGCAGCAGCGCCACGTCGTCGGCGGAGCCGCCCGCCGGGAGCAGGGTGTGCAGAACCCGGTCGCAGGTCTCCTCCAGTGACTCCGAGGACACCGACAGGGCCTCGCGCAGCAGTGCGTGACCGGCGTCGGCGTCCCGCTCACGGGACTCGATCAGGCCGTCGGTGAAGAACGACAGCACCGTGCCCTCGCGCAACTCCAGCTCGGCGGACTCGAAGGGCAGCCCGCCCACGCCCAGCGGCGGGCCGGAGGGCAGGTCGACCAGCCGAGGTGCACCGCCCGGCGTGATCATCACCGGCGCGGGATGTCCGGCGCGGGCCAGTGTGCAGCGCCGCGACACCGGGTCGTAGACCGCGTACAGACAGGTGGCGCCGACCTCGCCGGGGCTGCCCTCGCCGCCGGCCTCCGCGGACAGTCGGACGACGAGGTCGTCGAGGTGGGTGAGCAGTTCGTCGGGGGCGAGGTCGATGTCGGCCAGCGTGCGTACGGCGGTGCGCAGCCGGCCCATCGTGGCCGAGGCCTGGATGCCGTGGCCGACCACGTCCCCGACGACCATCGCGACCCGCATCCCGGACAGCGGGATCACGTCGAACCAGTCGCCGCCGACCCCGGCCCGCGCCGCCGGGAGATAGCGCGAGGCCGCGTCCACGGCGGCGGTGCGCGGCAGCTTGCGGGGCAGCAGACTGCGCTGCAGGGCGAGGGTGGTCTCCCGCTCGCGGGAGAAACGGCGGGCGTTGTCGATGCAGACGGCCGCGCGGGCCGTCACCTCCTCGGCCAGCAGCACGTCGTCGGGCGTGAACGGGTCCGGCCGCCGGAACCGTGTCAGCACCGCGACTCCGAGGGTCAGCCCGCGGGCCTGGATCGGCACGGACATCGTCGAGTGAATGCCGTACTCCTGGACCCGCTCACTGCGCGCCGGGTCCCAGGACAGCCACTGGTCGAGCTCCCCGGACGCCACGGTGGCGACGCTGGTGCCGCCCGCCACCAGCGAGTCGGCCTGCGGTGAGGTGGCCGGATAGGACTCCAGCTGTCCGGGCTTGACGACGGCCTCGGGGGTGCCGGGGTTGACCGACTGGTGCGCGGCGCGGCGCAGCCCGACCGGTGCGGTGAGCACTGGCGGCGGATCGCCGTTCTCCTGCGGGTCCAGCAGGTCGATGCTGACGAAGTCGGCGAGCGCGGGCACACAGACGTCGGCGAGCTCCTGCGCGGTCCGGGTGACGTCGAGAGTGGAGCCGATGCGCACGCTCGCCTCGTTGACCAGCTGGAGCCGCTCCCGGGCGAGGTAGTTCTCGGTGAAGTCGTGCGCCGCCAGGCACACCCCCCGCACCCGCCCCTCGGCGTCGGTGACCGGGGCCATCCGGGCCAGCCACGCGTGCGCGGACCGCTCCCCGCCGGTCCGCATGTACGTCTGGACGTCCTCGGCGCGGCCCGAGGCGAGCACCCGCAGCAGATGCCGCTCGAGCTCCGCGCTCTCCGGTTTGCCGCCGATCTCCGACAGTCTGAGGCCCCGGATGCGCTCCTCGGGCAGTCCGATCACCTCGGCCATGGCGTCGTTGACCCGGCGCAGCCGCGCCGCTCGTCGTAGACCGCGACGGCACAGGGCGACTGGACGAGCGCCGCCGTGGCGAGAGGGCCGTCCGGGGAGGCGGTGACCTCCAGCGGGGTGACCACGAGCCAGTGACCCGGGCTGCCGTCCCGCGAGCGGCTGTGGTGGGCGAGCAGCCACACCGACACGGTGCCGCCGTCGCGGTGGCGGAGCGTGACGGTGCCGTCCCAGCGGGGGCCCCCGGGCGTGAACATCGTGTCCGGACCGTCGCTGACCAGCAGATTCGCGGCGGGGTGACCTACGACCTCGGAAGCGGGGCGGCCCAGCAGTCGCTCGGCGCCGCCGTTCCACTCCCGGACCGTGCCGAGGTCGTCGATGACAGCCCGTGCCGTCGCGGCATCGTCGAACGGGTAGTCCGGGCTCATCGTCGCCACTCCATCGCGGACACTCACAGTGAACAGGTGCGTCACTTGAGTTCCAGACTAGTCCGTCACGCTCGCGCGCGGACGGGAACCCCCTGCGTACCCGGGGGCGCGGGCAAGGCGGACATCCGGCCGTTGTGACGCGCGGGGCAGCCGTGTGTGGGCGCACCCTTGACGGTCCCGTGTGGCGCGGCGTCAGAATCTGTGTGTTCACGATCAGTTGTGAGTACTTCTGGGCCCTGATGAGGGAGAGCCGCACGCCATGACGGTCACTCGCAGATCTGTCCTGATCGCCTCCGCCGCCGCGCCCGCGGCCGGAGCGTTCCTGAGCCCCTCGGCGGCACTGGTCGCCGAGGCCGCCGCCGGGGGCGCCTCGGGCCGCGGCACGGTCGCCCTGCGCGACGGCTGGCGCTTCGCGCTGGTCAACCCGGGCGGGATCACCGATCCGACCGGCGCCTACGCCGGCGCCGCCGACCCCGCCTACGACGACTCGGCCTGGCGCCAGGTCGCCGTGCCGCACGACTGGAGCATCGAACTCGCCCCCACCACACAGAACGGCACCACCAGCGGCACCGGCTTCTTCCCGGGCGGCCTCGGCTGGTACCGCCTCGCCTTCACCCTGCCGCCCGCCTACGCCGGTAAGCGGATCTCGGTGGAGTTCGACGGCGTCTACATGGACGCGTACGTCTACTGCAACGGCACCGAGGCCGGTCGCCACCCCTACGGCTACACCGGCTTCGCCTTCGACGTCACCGACCTGCTGCACACCGACGGCACCACCGAGAACGTGATCGCGGTCAAGGTGCAGAACCGGCTGCCCAGCAGCCGCTGGTACTCGGGCAGCGGCATCTACCGCGAGGCCCGCCTCGTGGTGACCGAGCCGGTGCATGTGAAGCGCTGGGGCACCTACGTCACCACGCCGGACGTCACCGGGGAACGGGCGGTGGTCCGGGTGGAGACCTCCGTGGCGAACGAGTCGGGCGCCGCGAGGCAGGTCGAGATCAGGTCGACGGTCAAGGACGCGCGCGGCCGGACGGTGGCCCGCAGGGCGACCACGGCGGACATCACCGAGCAGGCGACGGAGATCCATGAACTCACCGTCCCCGAGCCCAGGCTGTGGGACTTCGGCGACCCCCACCGCTACACCCTGCTGACCGAACTCCGTGTGGCCGGCCGGACCGTCGACACCTACCGCACACCCTTCGGCATCCGCACCTTCCGCATCGACCCCGACGAGGGCTTCCACCTCAACGGCACCCACGCCAAGTTCAAGGGCGTCGACCTCCACCACGACCTCGGCGCACTCGGCGCCGCCGTCAGCATCGACGCGATCCGACGGCAGATGACCCTCATGAAGTCGATGGGCGTCAACGCGTTCCGCACCTCCCACAACCCGCCCTCGCCGGAGATGATCCGGGTCTGCGAGGAGCTCGGCATCGTGATGCTGGTGGAGGCGTTCGACTGCTGGAAGACCGGCAAGACGCGCTACGACTACGGCCGGTTCTTCGACGAGTGGTGCGAGAAGGACGCGACCGAGATGGTGCTCGCGGCCCGCAACTCGCCCGCCGTGCTGCTGTGGTCGATCGGCAACGAGATCCCCGACTCCACCTCCACCGCCGGACTCGCCATGGCCGACCGGATCATCGACGCCATCAGGGCCGTCGACGACACCCGCCCGCTGATCATCGGCTCCGACAAGTACCGGCGGCTGCCCGCCAAGGGCTCGGCGGCCGATCTGATGCTGGCCAAGCTGGACGGCCTCGGCCTCAACTACAACACGGCCAAGTCGGTGGACCAGTTGCACGAGGCGTACCCGCATCTGTTCCTCTTCGAGTCCGAGTCGTCCTCCGAGACCTCGACCCGCGGCGTCTACCAGGAGCCCGAACACCTCAACACCGGCGAGAACCACACCCCGGGCAGACGGGCCGTCTCCTCGTACGACAACAACCTCGCCTCCTGGACCATGAGCGGCGAGTACGGGCACAAGAAGGACCGGGACCGCAAGTGGTTCGCGGGGCAGTTCCTGTGGTCGGGCATCGACTACATCGGCGAACCCACGCCGTACGACGTGTTCCCGGTCAAGGCCTCCTTCTTCGGAGCGGTCGACACGGCCGGCTTCCCGAAGGACATGTACTACCTCTTCCGGAGCCAGTGGACCAGTGAACCGATGGTCCATCTGCTGCCGATGACCTGGAACCACGCGGAGGGTGACACGGTCGAGGTGTGGGCGTACTCCAACATCGCCACCGTCGAGCTGTTCCTCAACGGGAAGTCCCTCGGCACCCGGACCTTCGACACCAAGAAGACCGTCGACGGCCGGGAGTACCTGGAGACCACCGAGGCCACCGGCGACGACAAGACCTTCACCGACGGCCCCTACCCCGGCAGTTACACGAGCCCCGACGGCAGCGCGGGCAAGCTCCATCTGACCTGGAAAGTGCCGTACCGGCCGGGGGAGTTGAAGGCGGTGGCCCGCCGCGGCGGCAAGGTCGTCGCCACCGATGTGCTGCGCACGGCGGGCCCGGCGCGTGCCGTACGGCTGACAGCGGACCGCAAGACGCTTTCGGCGGACGGGCGGTCGCTGGTCTTCGTGACCGCGGAGATCGTCGACGCCCGCGGAGTGGTCGTACCCGACGCGGAGAACCTGATCACCTTCGAGGTGAAAGGCGGCTCCCTCGCCGGACTCGACAACGGGCGCGAGGAGAGCGCCGAGCGCTACCAGGCCAGCACCCGGACCGCCTTCTGCGGCAAGGCGCTCGCGATCGTGCGGGCGGGCACGGAGCCGGGCGCGCTGAAGGTGACCGCCCGCGCGGAGGGCCTCAAGGCGGGCACCGCGAACCTGCGCGCCAGGCCGGCCCGGTCGGCCTCGGCCACCCCGGCGGCCGAGTTCGCCCCCGACCACCCGGCACCGCCGAACTACCCCTACGCGGACGCCAGTTACTCCGGCCGCCCCGACACCCTGCCCGCCGCCATGCTCGACGGCGACGCGGCCACCGGCTGGTCCAACGCCTTCAGCAAGGCCGCCACGGCCCTTCTGCCGCTCTTCAACGGGGCCAGGGCCGAGGACTGGGTCTCCGTGGACTTCGGCCGCACCCGGACCTTCGACCGCGTCGAGGTCTCCTTCACCTTGAGCGCCACGCACGCCCTGCCCGCCTCCATCGAGGTCGAGGTGTGGGACGGTGAGCGCTATGTGAGGGCCGAGGGTGCGGCCATGGGGTGGGCCACGACCTCGGACGAACCCACGCTGATCACCTTCGCGGCGATCCAGGGCTCCAGGCTTAGGCTGACCCTGACCAGCACCCACCCGGGGGAGGCCCGCGGAGCGATGCGCATCAGCAAGCTGGAGATACCCGCCACCTGAGCCCACGTCACGGTCTGGACAGGCGGTTCCGGCAACACCCCGAGGGGCGCGGGGCCGTATCGACCATGTGGCTCCGCCGCGCGGGCGCGACCAGCCACGATGGCGCCGCAGCGGAAATCACCGCCCCAGCGGATCGTTTCGGTGCTGTCCAGACCGTTGACGCGGTGTCATGCCTGCAACAAGCATGACCGTCGACCGTCTTTTGGGAGCGCTCCCATATCGACCGCACCCGCAGCTCACCGAGGAGCCCGGACGTGAAAAGACGCAGCACCGCCCTGTTGTCCCTGACGGCCCTGCTGGGAGCGGCACTTGTCGCCTCCCCGGTGTCCACGGCCGCCGCCGAGGAGGTCGAGCAGCTCAAGAACGGCACTTTCGACACCACCACCGAGCCGTGGTGGGCGTCCAGCAACGTCACCGCCGGCCTGTCCGACGGACAGCTGTGCGCGGACGTGCCGGGCGGCACCACCAACCGCTGGGACGCGGCCGTCGGCCAGAACGACGTCACCCTGGTGAAGGGGGAGTCGTACAAGTTCAGTTTCACCGCGAACGGTTCGCCCGCGGACCACGTCGTCCGCGCGATCGTGGGCCTCCAGGTCGCCCCGTACGACACCTACTTCGAGGTCAGCCCCCAGCTGAGCGTGTCGGGCGACTCCTACGCGTACACCTTCACCTCACCCGTCGATGCCACCCAGGCCCAGGTCGGCTTCCAGCTCGGCGGCAGCGCGGACCCCTGGCGGTTCTGCGTCGACAACGCCTCACTCCTGGGCGGCGTGCCGCCCGAGGTGTACGAGCCGGACACCGGGCCACGGGTGCGCGTCAACCAGGTCGCCTATCTGCCCTCCGGTCCGAAGAACGCCACGCTGGTCACCGACGCGACCGCGAAGCTGCCCTGGCAGCTGAAGAACGCCGCGGGCCGTGTGGTCGCCCAGGGATCCACCACGCCTCGCGGTACGGACGCCTCGTCCGCCCAGAACGTCCACTCCATCGACTTCGGTTCCTACAAGAAGCAGGGCAAGGACTTCACCCTGGTCGCCGACGGCGAGACCAGCCGCCCCTTCGACATCGGCACGAGCGCCTACGAGCAGCTCCGCACGGACGCTGCGAAGTACTACTACACCCAGCGCAGCGGCATCGCGATCCGTGACGACCTGCGCCCGGGCTACGGCCGCGCGGCCGGCCACGTCGACGTCGCGCCCAACCAGGGCGACGGCAACGTGCCCTGCCAGCCGGGCGTCTGCGACTACACCCTCGACGTCACCGGCGGCTGGTACGACGCCGGCGACCACGGCAAGTACGTCGTCAACGGCGGCATCTCCACCTGGGAGCTGCTGAGCACCTACGAGCGTTCCCTGCACGCCCGCACCGGACAGCCCGCGAAGCTCGGCGACGGCACGCTCGCCATCCCGGAGAGCGGCAACAAGGTGCCGGACATCCTCGACGAGAGCCGCTGGGAGCTGGAGTTCCTGCTGAAGATGCAGGTGCCCGCCGGTCAGCCGCTGGCCGGGATGGCCCATCACAAGGTCCACGACGAGGCGTGGACGGGCCTGCCGCTGCTGCCGAGCGAGGACCCGCAGAAGCGCGAACTGCACCAGGCGAACACCGCGGCGACCCTGAACCTGGCGGCGACGGCCGCACAGGCGGCCCGCCTCTACCGGCCCTACGACAAGGCGTTCGCGTCCAAGGCCCTCACCGCCGCCCGCAAGGCCTGGACCGCGGCCCTCGCGCACCCGGACATCTACGCCGACCCCAATGACGGCACCGGTGGCGGCGCCTACCCCGACAGCGACGTGACCGACGAGTTCTACTGGGCGGCGGCCGAGCTGTATCTCACCACGGGGGAGAAGACCTTCGCGGACCACGTGCTGGCCTCGCCCGTCCACACCGCCGACCTCTTCGGCCCCCTCGGCTACGACTGGGCCCGCACCGGCGCGGCCGCCCGCCTGGACCTGGCCACCGTGCCGAACAAGCTGCCCGGCCGGGACAAGGTGCGCCAGTCGGTGGTCAAGGGTGCGGACGGTTACCTCGCGACGCTCAAGGCACAGCCGTACGGCATGCCGTACGCCCCCGCGGACAACCTCTACGACTGGGGCTCCAACCACCAGATCCTGCACAACGGCATCGTCATCGCCACCGCGTACGACATCACCGGCGGCTCCAAGTACCGTGACGGCGCCGTGCAGTCCATGGACTACATCTTCGGCCGCAACGCGCTGAACATGTCGTACGTGACGGGCTACGGAGAGGTGAACTCCCACAACCAGCACGCCCGTTGGTACGCCCACCAGCTCGACCCGAGCCAGCCGAACCCGCCGAGGGGAACCCTGGCCGGCGGACCGAACTCGAGCATCCAGGACCCCTACGCATCGAGCAAACTCCAGGGCTGCGTCGGTCAGTTCTGCTACATCGACGACATCCAGTCCTGGTCGACCAATGAGCACACCATCAACTGGAACTCCGCCCTGACCCGGATGGCGTCCTTCGTGGCCGACCAGACGTAGCGCGGAAACAGCTCGCCGGGCTCCATGACACTCTCACGAGGTCATGGAGCCCCTTGCGTTCAGGACGCGTCGTGGAAGACGAGCCCCAGCGCGTGGCGCCGGCCCGAGCGCACCGTGCTCACGCCGTGCCGCATCGCCCCGGCCGACCAGCCGCGCCGGGTGCGTACCGGACGGTCCCGGGTGGTGAACACCAGACCGTGGCCCTGCCGCAGCACGCCGGCCGTGCCCCGTGACTGGGCCCTGGGCCGCTGCTCGACCATCAGGAACTCACCGCCCGTGTAGTCCGTGCCGTAAGCGTCGAGTCCGACCACCACCTGGAGCGGGAAGACCAGCTCACCGAACACATCACGGTGCAGGGCGTTCCAGTCGCCCTCCCCGTAGCGCAGCAGGATCTGCGCCGCCCGGTCCTGCCCGGCCGCGTGACACCGCTCCAGCCACTCCTCCAGGGAGTCCGGCCACGGTGCCGGGCGGCCGAGCCGGGCCGCCCAGTCGCGGGCGACGGGCAGCAGGCGCGGATAGAGCGCGGCCCGCAGGGCGGCCACCGGGGCGGGCAGGTCGTGGGTGAAGTACCGGTACTCGCCCGAACCGAAGCGATGCCGGGCCAGGTCGACGGTGGTGCGGAACAGCTCCGGCTTCTCGTACAGCGCGGCCAGTTCGGAGCACTCGGCGGGCGTCAGCAACTGCTCCGTGGGTGCGCTGCCGTGCTCGTCCAGTGCGGCGGCCAGCGCGTCCCAGTCGGTCCGGGCGACGCGCCGGCGGGCCTGTGTGAGCGTCGGGGTCGTCGTGTACGTCGTCATGGGTCCGTTCCCTTCCCTTCCGCTACGAGTCTGCTGCGCGACCGGCGAGGGCGCCGGCGGGAATCGGACAGGGAGCTCGAGGCTCGCGGTACCCCTGTGTGCTTGCTCTGAGCAGGGAGTATTTACGAGTAAGTACCGCAGCGGTACCGTGAAGGACATGCCAGCTCTCAACGTGGAGTTCAGTGACCGTGAGCTAGAGGACCTGCGGCAGATCGCCAAGGAGCGCGGTACGTCGATGAAGGCCCTCGTACGGGAGGCGGCCGCGGCCGACATCGCACGGCATCGCGCGCTCCAGGAGGGTGCGGAGGCCTTCCGGCGGTTCTTCGCGTCCCACGCGGACGAGTTCGCCGCGGCGTTCCCCGACGACGAACCGGCGGTCACGGGCGAGGGACGGGTCGTCTGACCGATGGCTCCTGTCATCCACATCGACGTGCCCTGGCTGCTCCAGCGTCACGAAGAGGTCCTGCCCGACCAGCCCACGGTCAACGACTTCTCGGCCCTGGTGGCAGCCGTCGCCCGCCACCGTGTCGACCCGCCCCGCCTCGGCGTGGACTCCGACCCTGCCTGGCGGGCCGCCGCCCTGCTGCACACGCTCGCCCTGCTCAAGCCCCTGCCGTCGGCCAACGCCCGTTTCGCCTGTGCGACGGCGGTGGCCTACATGTTCGTCAGCGGCGCCGGCATCGACCCGCCCTACGGCGCCCTCGTCGACCTCGCCCGCGACCTGATCTCCGGCAAGACCGATGTGTACGGCGCGGCCGACCGGCTGCGCTCCTGGCAGATATAGGGCCCGGCCGGCGCCCGCGCCCTGGGCGGGACCGACCCGGCCCGCCCTCGGGGCCGCCGACCGAGGGCGGGAGGATCGGGGTCGGCGGCCGTTTCGCGCAGGAGAGCCGCCGTCTTGCGCGTGGCCTCCGAGGGGCCGGTACCAGTGCACTACGGGGTGGCGCGCGCCGGGAGCGTGCGCGTCGCTCCGGCGCGTGCGCGTGTTTCACACGGGGCGCCTGAAATGCCGTGAACTCACAAGGACGACCAGCGTGGCGGCCGTTTCTGACTTTCCTTCAACGGTACGTATGTTGCCCGAGTGCCTTGTTGGTCAGGACAGTGTTGTGCAAGGGTGAACTACCCGTGCGGGGGGTAATGGCCGGGTCTTCTTTCGTCCGGTGGGGAACCCGGGCGGACGGGTCGTTGGTGAATTCGCACTCCCCGCGCCTCGCCAAAAAGGTATGCACCAATCCCCGACTTTTTCGGCGAGCAGAACTTCTCAGAGTCACCCGCGCGTGGGAAGGAATCCGCTCAGTGCCCACCCCCCACCCCTCTCGCCCTCCTTACCCGCCGCCAGGCGGCGTTACGGGGGAATCCGACGACGACCTCGCCTCCCTGCTCAGGGGTCGTCCGGACGGCGAGGCGGCCCAGTCGGCCGCGCTGTTGATGGCGCGGCACTGGCCGGCCGCCCACGAATACGCCGTCATCTGTCTCGCCTCCCGGTCGGACGTCGCCTCCATGGTGACCGCGGCCGCCTTCCACCAGGTCCTGGACCGGCTGGCACTCGGCGAGCAGGCCGCCGCCCTGCGCCCGAGGCTTCTGGTGCGCGTCCGCGACACCGTCCGTGAGTGGTCGGCCGAGGACCGGATATCCGGTGTTCTGCCGGACCTCGGGAAACCGGCCGGCGGCCGCGGTATGCGGGCGGCGAAGTCCATGACGCCCGAAAACCGGAAACTGGCCGAGCGTTCTTTCCAGGTTCTGCCCGGACTCGCCCGCTGTCTGCTCTGGCACACCGAGGTCGAGGCCGAACCGATTGCCGTCCCCGCCGGTCTGCTCGGCATGGACATCACCACCGCGTCGGCCGCTCTCGAACAGGCGCGGGACAAATTCCGCGAGGGTTGTGTACATGCCCATCGGGAACTCGCGCCGACCAAGGACTGCCGGTTCTACAACCGTCTCCTCGACGTCCCGATACGCCGGGGCGGAGCCTTGCTGCCGGATGTCCAGCAGCATCTGATCGAGTGCCGCTACTGCCGTTTCGCCGCCGAGCAACTGAGCCATTTCGAGGGCGGCCTGGGCACGCTGCTCGCCGAGGCGGTGCTCGGCTGGGGCGCCCGCCGCTACCTCGAGTCCCGCCCGGGACGTACCGATCCCGGCCCGCGCGGTCGTGGCGGCGCCCGGCACGGTGGTGGACGCCGTGGCCTCCTGTCCCGGGTCCCGTCTCCCGGCCGCCGCCCCCCGGAAGGGCCGCGGCCCTCACGGGTGCTGCTCACCGGGGTGGGCCTGGCCTCCGCCGGACTGCTCGCCAGCGTGCTGGCCGCGAACCTGTGGTCGGACGACGGCGGCGCCGAGCCGGCCGCTTCCACCAGCGCCTCCGGGGGCCGCGCGTCGGCCTCGGGCGGAGTGTCCTCCTCCCCGCCGGGCACGGCCCAACTCCCCCTGATTCCGCAGCAGTCCAGACTGCGCAACGTCGCCGCCGACCTCTGCCTCGACATCCGGGGCGAGGTGAAGAAGGGCGCGGCCACCGAGCTGGAGACCTGTTCGGACGCGGAGAGCCAGAAGTGGACGTACGACGACGACGGACTGCTGCACAGCGCCGCGAACCCCGACCTCTGCCTCGACTCGCACGTGGACGCCGGTGTGGTGATCCTCGGGACGTGCGCGGACGAGAAGAGCGAGCGCGCGGACGACGTGCGCTACGACATCACCGTGCAGGGCGAGTTGCTCACTCGCTGGGACGAACAGCTCGCCCTCACCTCCACCACCGGGACGGCGGACGCCGACATCGTCGTCAAGGTGCGTGACGGTTCCGGCGGGCAGCGCTGGGTGACCGACCCGGTGGCGCCGACCGCCGGGGCGCTCTCGGTCCCGGGCACCGGCACCCCCTCCGCCCGGGCGGTCGGGGGACCCGTCTAGTGCCGCGGCAGGCAACGTTTGCCCCGTCGCGACGCCCGGCACGCACTCTCGCCGCACCGGCCGAAAGCCCAAGTACGTCCAGTACGAGGGCTTCCGGCCGGCACGCCGAGAGCACGCACCGGACGCCGCTCCTTGACGGGCAAACGTTGCCTGCCGCGGCACTAGTTCACGACGTCGCGGGGCGGGTCGCCCGCCAGATGGCCGGCCACGTTCTGGACGGCGGCCAGGGCGATCCGCACCAGCGTCTCCCGGGTGACACCCCCGACGTGCGGCGACAGCACCACGCCCGGGGCCCGCAGCAACCGCAGCGCCGGCGTGGGCGGTTCGGGGTCGAAGACGTCGATGCCCGCCCCGGCCAGGGCGCCCTTCTCCAGGGCGTCGGCGAGGGCGTCCTGGTCGATCAGGGCGCCCCGCGCCGTGTTGATCACGAACGCGGTGGGCTTCAGGAGCGCGAGCCGGCCTGCGTCGAGGAGCTGCCGGGTCTCCTCGGTCAGCGCCACGTGCAGGGAGACGTAGTCCGACGTGCGCAGCAGTTCGTCGAGGGGGACATGACGGGCCCCGCCCAGCTGTGCCTCGGTCTCCTGCGGAAGTCGGCGCCGCCCGGCGTAGACGACGCTCATGTCGAACGCGACCGCGCGCCGCGCGACCTCCCGCCCGATCTGCCCCAGCCCCACGATGCCGAGGGTCTTCCCGGACAGTTCGGTCAGGGACCGCTGCAGCCGGGGCAGCGCCCAGTCGGCCTCGACGAGCGCGGTGTGCGCCGGGACGAGTTGCTTGGCGAGCGCGAGCATGAGGGCGAAGGTCTGCTCGGCCACGTTCTGCGCCTCGGCGCCGCTGGAGCCGATGGTGCAGACGTCCACCGCGCGGGCCCGCGCCGCCTCCACGTCGACGTAGTCGAAGCCGTGGCTGGCGCACTGCACCAGCTCCAGCTCGGGCGCGGCGGCGAGGTGTTCGGCCGTCACGGGGGAGAGCGCCGTGATGATCACATGCGCCGCGCGCAGCGCCCGCGGGTTCTCGGCGGTCCTCTCCACGACGGTCACGTTCGCCTCGCCCGGGAAGAGCGTGGCGAGCCCGGCGCCGGAGGTGCGCCCGCCGACATGGGGCGCGACGACGGCGAGCACGTTCTTCGGGGTCGTCATACGGGGTCCTCGATCAGGTCGGCGGGTCCCACGGTGCTGGGAGAGGCGTGCCCGGACAGGGCGAGGGTGAGGTCCAGCTCGGCGAGCAGACAGCGGATCACGTGCTCCACGCCGGGCTGTCCGTCCAGGCCCAGGCCGTACACGTACGGCCGCCCGACGAGCACCGCCTGCGCCCCCAGCGCGAGCGCCTTGAAGACGTCGTCGCCGGTGCGGATCCCGCTGTCGAAGAGCACCGTCAGCCGGTCGCCGACCGCCTCCGCGACCCGTGGCAGCGCATCGGCCGCCGCCACGGAACCGGCCACCTGCCGGCCGCCGTGGTTGGACACCACCACCCCGTCCATCCCGGCGTCCGCGGCCGCCCGTGCGTCGTCCGGGTGCAGGACGCCCTTGAGGACGATCGGCCCGTCCCAGTGCTCCCGCAGGAGGGCCAGGTCCGGCCAGGTCTTGCCGGGGTCCGCGAACATGCCGACGAAGTGCATCACGGCCGCGTTCGGATCCTCGGCCACCGGCTTGGCCAGGCCCGCCTGGAATGCCGGGTCGGAGAAGTAGTTGGCGGTGCCCACCCCGTGCAGGAACGGCAGATAGGCCTGGTCGAGGTCGCGCGGCCGCCAGGCCAGCAGCGGGGTGTCCAGCGTGACGACGAGCGCGGTGAACCCGGCGGCCCTCGCCCGGTCGAGGAAGCTGAGGGCCACCTGGGGGTCCTTCGGCCAGTACAGCTGGAACCAGCGCTCGGCGTCCCCCATCGCCTCGGCGACCTGCTCCATCGGGGTGCTGGACGCCGAGGACAGGATGTACGGCACGCCCTGTGCCGCGGCGGCCCGGGCGGCGGCGGACTCGGCGCCCGGGTGCATGATCGACAGCACGCCGACCGGTGCCAGGGCCAGCGGGGCGGGCAGGGCGCGGCCCAGCACCTCGACCGACAGATCCCGTTCGTGCACGTCCCGCAGCATCCGCGGCACGATCCGGCGCCGCTGGAGCGCGGCCCGGTTGGCCCGGGCGGTGCTCCCGTCGCCGGCGCTGCCCGCCACGTACCCGACCGGACCGGGGCCGAGGCGCTGCTCGGTGAGCTCCTCCAGCCGGGTCAGATCGGTGGGCAACCGGGGTACGGCGCCCGACATGCCGTTCAGATAGATCTCGTACTGGAAGTCGGCCCAGTGCTTCGCCATCCGTACGTTCCGCCTCTCGTCGCTGAGAACGGGTTGCGCTCCGACGATACTGGCGAGTAAACGCCGGTCAGAACACCGGGGTCAGCCGCCGTTCGCCACCGCGACGGGCTCCGGCTCGCCGGACTCCGCGCCCGGTCCCGTGATCGGCGGCACCGGCACGTCGACGGTGCGGGCCAGCCGCGCGCCCTCGGGCCCGTACACCGCCCGGGGCTCGGGGAAGAGCCGCAGCAGCGACAGGAACAGCGCCGCGGCCACGACCAGGGACAGCGGCAGACCGATGTCGACGCCGCCCGCGAGCTCGCCCAGCGGACCGACGAACTGGCCCGGGATGTTGGTGAACAGCACCCCGATCACCGCCGCCACCCACCAGGCGGTCATGCCCCGCCAGTTCCAGCCGTGCGCGAACCAGTAGCGGCCGCCGCGCTGGCGGCGGTTGAAGACCTGGAGGGCGTCGGGGTCGTACCAGCCGCGGCGGGTCCAGAAGCCCAGCATCATCACGACCATCCACGGTGTGGTGCAGGTGATGATCATCGTGGCGAAGGTCGAGATCGACTGCACGAGGTCCAGGCCGAACCGGCCGATGAAGATGAACGCGATCGACAGCACGCCGACGAAGAGCGTCGCCTGCACGCGGCTCAGCCGGGGGAACACGGAGGAGAAGTCCAGGCCGGTCCCGTACAGCGCGGTCGTGCCCGTCGACATGCCGCCGATCAGCGCGATCAGACACACCGGCAGGAAGAACCAGCCCGGCGAGATCGCCAGCAGGCCGCCCACGAAGTCGGGGGCCGCGGGGTCGACGTAGTCCGGCGCCTTGGCGGCGATGATGCTGGCGGTCGACAGGCCGAAGAGGAACGGCAGCAGCGTGGCGATCTGCGACAGGAAGGCGGCGCCGATGACCTTGCGGCGTGGGGTGCTCGCCGGGATGTAGCGCGACCAGTCGCCGAGGAACGCGCCGAACGACACGGGGTTCGAGAGCACGATCAGCGCCGCGCCGATGAAGGACGGCCAGAACAGCGCGTCGGTGGCCGCGTCCGCCGAGTCCGTGAAGACGCCCGCGTACGACGGGTCGAAGTCGCCGGCGAACGCGATCGCGCCGAGCAGGAACAGCAGGCTCGCCGCGGCCACCGCGACCTTGTTGACGAACAGCATGAACCGGAAGCCGTACACGCACACCGCGAGGACCAGAGAGGCGAACAGCGCGTACGCCACGACGTACGACAGGTCGCCGCGCGGCAGGCCGAAGAGCCGGTGGGCGCCGCCGACCAGGGCGTCCCCGGAGCTCCACACCGAGATGGAGAAGAACGCGACCGCGGTCAGCAGCGACAGGAACGAGCCGATCACCCGGCCGTGCACACCGAGGTGCGCGGACGAGGACACGGCGTTGTTGGTGCCGTTGACCGGACCGAACACCGCCATCGGGCACAGGATCAGCGCACCCGCCACGACCCCGAGCAGCGTGGCCGCCAGGCCCTGCCAGAAGGAGAGGCCGAACAGGATCGGGAAGGCGCCCAGCACACAGGTGGAGAACGTGTTGGCGCCGCCGAAGGCGAGCCGGAACAGGTCCAGCGGGGTCGCGGTGCGCTCGGCGTCGGGAATGCGGTCGACGCCGTGGGTCTCGACCTCGGTCAGGGACGGCGCGGGGGAGGGGTCGGGCTGCGGGGACAAGGGGGCTCCAGCGAGGGGACCGGCGGTGGAGCGCGTCGTGACGCGAGCGGGTCGGGGTGAGGGGCCGGCGCTCGCCTCGGCGGGGGTGGGCGGGCGAGGGGATGCCGTCCTCTCGGGGGTCTGCCGACGGTAAGGCCGGGGTCAGGAGCCACACCAGAGGACGGTTCATCCATCTTTCGTCCCGTGACTGTACGAAACATCCATCACTCGGTGTCCGGGGGCGTGTCCTCCGCTTCGGCGTCGGGGCCCTGGGCCCGTACTCGCTGGACGTGTTCGAGTGAGTCCCGCAGTTCGGCGAGCCAGTCGTCGGTGTGCTTCTGGACCAGGCGCACGCACCAGGCGAGCGCGTCGCTGCGGCTGCGCGCCACCCCGCCCGCGATGAGGGTGTCGAGGACCTGGCGCTCGGGCTGGCGCAGCCGGGTCATGACGGGTGCGGACACATGGGTGAACAGGGTGCGCTCCCCGTCGCACTCCACACCCCAGGAGACCTTCCTGCGGAACCGGTGCTCGGCCTCGACGGCCACCTCGATCCGGGCCTGCCGGGTGCGCTCCCGGAACTCCTGTACGCGGCTCTGCACGGCGGCCTCCCGTTCGGTGGCCGAGGCGCCCTCGGCGAGCCGGGGCGCGGGGATGCGGCCGATCACGGTGATCTCCTCGCGGTCGACCGTCAGCTCGGCCAGTTCCTCGAAGAGGTCGTCGGGCAGGCGGCCGGCGAACCAGCCGCGCAGCTTCTCTCGCTGCTCTGTCGTAATCATGTAATGACGATTACGCGACTGGAACGTGAACGCAAGGGGTGTGCGGAGGGTCCGCCGAGAGCTCAACCGGAATGTTTCAGGCCTATTGCGGAGGCGGGGTGAACCGGCCATTCGGTCGGTCGAGACGATCAAGAACCCCATGGTTCCGGCGCCGGCGCGTTCGAATTACGTGACTTCACGCCACTGATTCAACACGCAAGGTTACTGAAACCCGTGGGGTCGATGTGAGATTCGGGCGCGGACTCGGCAGACTCCCGCTCGCCGGTCCGGCACCGATCGCGCCGGGCCCGGTACCACCCCCGTATCAGCGGAAGGATGCACACAATGCGGAACACCGCGCGCTGGGCAGCGACCCTCGCTCTGACGGCCACCGCCGTCTGCGGCCCCCTCACCGGGACCTCGCTCGCCGCCCCCGCCTCGCTCTACGCCCCCTCGGCCCTGGTGCTCACCGTCGGACACGGTGAGAGCGCCGCCCTCGCCACCCCGGCCCGCGCGGTCACCCTGACCTGCGCCCCCACGCCCTCCGGAAGCCATCCCGCGGCAGCCCTCGCCTGTGCCGAACTGCGCGGCGCCGACGGGGACTTCGACGCACTGACGGGCCGGGGCGACGTGCTGTGCACCAAGCAGTACGACCCGGTGGTCGTCACCGTCGACGGTGTCTGGCAGGGCAAGCGCGTCTCCTACGAGCGGACCTTCGCCAACGAGTGCGTGAAGAGCACCCACGGGACCAGCCTCTTCGCGTTCTAGAGACCGGGGTCGCAGGGACCCGCACCGACAGCGGCTCGTGGCTGGGGAGCGCGAGTCCTGACGCGGGGATCCCTCGCGATCTCGTACGGGGGCCGGCCGGGCGGAGTGGGGCCGCCCGGTCGGCCTTCGGATCAGCCCCGCCGCTCCGGCAGCTCCGGCAGCGGCGGAAAGCGGCCCAGTAACCCCGAGGCGCGCAGGAGTCGCCGGATGCGCTCACTCCGCGAGACGATGCGCAGTCGCCCGCCGTGCTCCCGCGCCCGGGAGTCCGCCCGGCACAGAACCCGCAGGCCGGAACAGTCGAAGAAGTCGACCGTGCGCAGGTCGACCAGGACGTCCGGTCGCGTGCCCGCGGTCGCCGCGTCCAGATGCTCGGCCAGGGAACCCGCGGTCGCCATGTCGATCTCGCCCGCGGCCTCGACCACCGTGAAGGGGTCGCGACGGTAGGTGCGGGCGTACGGGTTCGCGGCCGGGGGCCCGGATCCGCCGGACTCCGGTGTCATGTCGGCTCCACCTCGGCAGGGGCGGGTATTCGATCTCGGTAGCTACCCCGGTGGGGTGCGGGACATCCCTGAGAAACCCGGCACGAGATCTGGTTCACTCGACATGGTGAATTTCGCGAGTGGTCATTGACTTTCAGTCGACTTTTCTGCAAATCGGTGCCCTGTTCAAGCGGTTGTCGCCGGCCGTAACGTGGGTTCGCCGGTACACACGTCCTCCGGCGAGCCTCCGCTGCTCACCCGGTTCGGGCTGCCGGAACCCGCGCTGGAGATGGAGTTCACGGCGCACTTCGCCCGTCGTGGCGGCGAGGTGGCGGCAGGGGCGGCGACGGCCGCGGTCACCGGGTCGTCGAGGCACCGGCGTGGTTCCTGGCCTCCCTGCTCGACGCCGGCCGGCGGGTGAGCAGCTGTCTGCTGGCCCGGACGACGGCGGACGTCTGCCGGATCCTCCTGACGGCGGACAGCGGCGGCCTCAGGGTGGCGGGCACGGACGACGTGCTGATCCCCCCGGACCGGGTCCGCCACGACGGAGCGACGAGGCTGCCTCTGCTGGGCGTGGTCGACGGACTGCGGATCCATCGCGGCTCCGAGGGGCGGACCTGGGTGGTGTGGCAAGGGCATTGGTGCCCGGCCGGTGACCCGCGGGGCGGAGCCTAGGACCGCTCACGGTGGCTGGTGTCGCACCAGGGATAGCGACGGCTGCGGCGGCAGGTGCACAGGGCGACGCGGAAACGGTCGGAGGAGACCGTGGTCCCGTCCTCCAGCTCCACCTCGACGGGGCCGTCCATCAGTAGCGGACCACGGCGTTCCAGCCGGACGCGGCAGGGCGGGTCAGCGGGTGACTTCGGCACGGACCATCACCATTTCCTCGTCGTCGACACCCCGTGGAACCGGCGTCATGCGGCTCGGGTACCCCAGCATTCAGGAGATACGGGAGGTTTCGGAATCGAGTGGTGCCCGCAGGGACGACCGGCCCGAGTGCCAGGCGGCCAGGAGGTGGCCGGCGAAACGGTCCTCGAGGTGCCCGGTGGCGTCGACGCCGAAGGCCACGTCGGACGCCAGATGCGGCTCCTCGGCGAGCAGCCCGCCGATGACCTCGTGGCGGACGACCTGCTCGTGGACCGCGTCGGCCTCGACATGCTCGTCGTAGAAGTGCTCGGCGGCCGCCCCGGCGCCCGTGCGGTGCATGGCCTCGGCCAGTCGCCGGGAACCCGGCGAGGAGGAGACCTCCACCGCCGCGAAGTGGCCCACGAGGGCGCCCCGCAGGGCTCGGTGCAGACCGAAGAGGGACATGAGGTTCACCGTCGCCAGGACCTCCGCGCAGGCGGCGTCCAGGTAGTGCCCGTACGCCGTCGCCAGGCCCAGGTCCGTCATCAGATCCGCGAACAGCTGTGCGTGCACCCGGTCGGGGCGGCCGCCGCCGTACTCGTCGAACTCCACCGCCGCCATGCCCGCCTTGGCCCGTCCCCACAGCCGCGGCAGCACCCAGGCATGGGGGTCGGCCTCCTTGAGGTGGTACAGGGAGCGCTGGGCCGCGTACTCGCGCAGCTGCCACAGTTCGCCCTCGTCGCGCAGGTAGTGACTGGTGCCCGTGCCGTCGACGGGCTCGACGAGGAGTTCCCCCAGGGCGTCCTCGACGCTGTCGTGCACCGGCGTGTCGGCGCGCAGTGCCGTCAGGAAGCGGTGTTCCAGTGCGGCCCGGGTGCGCAGCAGGGCCGGATCCCACTCGGAGTCCGGGCAGACGCCCGCGAAGCCCCGGTAGTGCAGCTCGTAGCAGAGGTAGAGGGCGAGCTGGAGGTCGTCGCCGTAGACGGGCGCGCGGGCCACGTCGGCGTCGCCCGGCAGGGGTCCGGCGTCCAGCAGATACTCCGACACGGCTGCGGACACCGGCCCGCGGGCGGGGGGCAGCCGTGGTCCTTGGGGGTCCTGTGCCATGCGCCCCGGGTACCCGGGCGGCACGAGGTCATCCGTCCGTGGGGAGCTGGCCTGGGGTTGTGTCGCGGCCGCTCTCCCGTACGGCGTGGCGCGGGCACCGTGAGTCCCGTCGGGCCCGCCGTCCGTGCGGTGCCGTCAGTCGCCGGTGGACTCCTCCTGGGCGCGGGTGTTGGGCGTGATGGCGTCGCCCGCCTCACCCCGGCGCCGTCGCTGCTCCTCGGAGTCCGAGGTGCGCCGCTCGGCCTTCTCGGCTTCCTGGAGGACTTCCTCCAGAGCGGTCTCGGGGCGCTTCCTGTCGTCGGACTCGGACATGGTGTCTCCTTTCGCGGCGGTCTTCGCCTTGGTCAGTTCCGCGCGGCTGCGATGCGCAGGGGCATGGGTCCCTGGGGTGCGCCCTCCTCCTCGAGGCGGCTGACCTCCGTCCACCAGGAGGGGCCGTCCTCGATACGGCGCAGCAGGACGCCCTCACGGATCGCCCATGGACACAGGGTGACCGTCTTGATGCCGGTCAGCTTCATCGCCGTGTGCCCGACCACCGCGCCGGCGAGGCTCTGGGCGGCGCGCGGCGCGGAGATGCCGGGCAGCCGGGAGCGTTCGGTGGCGGGGAGTGCGGCGAGGCGGACGATCGCCTCCCGCAGGTCCGAGCGGTGCAACCGGCGTTCCGTGAAGGGCCCGTGCCGTCCGGGCGGGGCCCCGCACAGTCGCCCCAGCTGCTGGAAGGTGCGGGAGGTGACCACCGCGGTGTGCGGCCCCTCCCAGCGGATCCGGGCCGCGACGTCCCGCAGCTGGTGGCGGACCCGGCGGCGCAGCGCCCGCACCAGGTCCGGCGTCGGCTGGTCCTGGCCCTCGAAGAACTCATGGGTCAGCCGTCCCGCGCCCAGCGGCAGCGAGGCCACGAAGTCCGGCAACCGGCCTCGCCCGAAGGCCACTTCGAGCGAGCCGCCGCCGATGTCGAGCAGGGCCAGCGGACCCGAACGCCAGCCCATCCAGCGCCGCGCCCCGAGGAACGTGAGCTCGGCCTCCACCTCGCCCGGCAGGGTGTAGAGCCCGACTCCGGTGCGCGAGCGCACCTCGCGCAGTACCTCACTGCGGTTGGAGGCATTGCGTACCACGGCGGTCGCGAAGGCCTGCGGGGGCGCCGCGCCCCACTTCGCCGCGGTCCTGCTCGCCTCGGCCACCGCCACCACGAGCCGTTCGACGGCCTCCTCGGGCAACGGGCCACCGGGACTGACCTGTTCGGAGAGTCTCAGGCGCCACTTCGCGGTGTGCACAGGCAGTGGCACCCCGCCCTCCGCGTCGGCCACCACCAACCGGACCGTGTTCGAGCCCACATCCATCACGCTGAGTCGCATGAGTGCCTGAGTACCCGTTTGAGGGCGTCACTCACCGTGCCAGGGTGTGAGCCGGGGCAACCAGCCAGGCACGGCACCGCGGTAACGCGCGTACTGTGCGCCGAACCGGCCGGCGAGCGCGGGCTCCTCGTACCACCGTGCGAACGCCCACATCAGCGCCCAGGCACCGGCGCCGTAGCCGAACAGCACCGGCCGGGCGAGCAGCAGACCCTGGCCGCCGATCGCCGCGACCACGGCGACGTACATCGGATTGCGCACATGCCGGTACAGCCCGCCCACGACCAGGTGCTCGGTCGGCGCGACCGGCGCCGGAGTGCCCAGGCCCTCGCGCACGAACCGCACGAAGGCGGCCGAGAGAACGGCCGCGCCCGCGAGGAGCGGGAGCAGACCGAGCAGACGGACGGGCAGCCACCAGTCGCCGGACCGCCAGTCGGTCAGCCACCACGGCAGCAGCCCGGCCACCGTGCCGGGCGCGAGCGCGAAGAAGACCGTGCTGCCGAGGGCCGCCGCCGGTGTGCGCATGCCGCCACCATGACAGCGAGGAGGGGCCGCCGTCTCCCTGCAGACGGCGGCCCCTCGGTTCAGGTGGCGGTCACATGTGGACGACGGGTGCGGCGTCCGCGTCCTGCTCCGGAACCCCGCGCCGGTAGAGCAGGAAGGCGATCAGCGCACCGGCGGCGAAGAAGCCCGCCGACCACCAGAAGGCGGTGGTGTAGCTCTCGATCGTCGCCTGCGCCTGGACCAGCTTGCTGCTCGCGTCCTTGCCGGCCAGGTAGTCGGTCGCGGCGCTCGCGGCCAGCGTGTTCAGCAGCGCCGTACCGATCGAACCGCCCACCTGCTGCATGGCGTTGACCGTGGCGGAGGCGACGCCCGCGTCCTCGGCCGCCACTCCGCCGGTGGCCAGCTGCATCGCCGCCGGCATGACCAGGCCGAGACCGGCGCCGATGATGATCAGCTGGGGCAGCACGGCGGTGAGGTAGGCGGTGTCGTTGCCGATCCCGGTCAGCCAGGCCATGCCGACCACGGAGATCGCGAAGCCCAGCGGGACGACGGTCTTCGGGCCGATCCGCGGCACCAGCACGGTCGTGCCGAGCTGAGCCATCACCATCAGCGCGGCGACCATGGGCAGGAACGCCACACCGGTCTTGGTCGGGCTGAATCCCAGGTTGAGCTGGAGGTAGTAGGTGAGGAAGAGGAAGACGCCGAACATGCCCGCGCCGGAGATCAGCACCGCGAAGAAGGAGGCCGCGCGGTTGCGGTCGAGCAGGATGCGCAGCGGCAGCAGCGGGTGCGCGGCCTTGGTCTGCCACCAGGTGAAGGCAGCCAGCAGCACACCGCCGGCGATCAGGAAGCCCCAGGTCTCGGGCGAGCTCCAGTCGTGCGTCTCGGCGTTGGAGAAGCCGTAGACCACGGCGAACAGACCGGCGGCGACGAGGATCGTGCCGGGCACGTCCAGCTTGGAGTTGGCGGCGTCACGGTGGTTGCTGAGCAGGAACCAGCCGCCGACGAAGGCGACCACGGCGATGACGACGTTGACGTAGAGGGTCCAGCGCCAGTCGAGGGCGTCGGTCAGGATGCCGCCGAGCAGCAGACCCACCGCGCCACCCGCGCCGGCGATGGCGCCGTAGACGCTGAACGCCTTGGCGCGCTCCTTGGCGTCGGTGAACGTCGTGTTCAGGAGCGAGAGCGCGGCGGGCGCGAGCAGTGCGCCGAAGGCGCCCTGGAGGGCACGGGCGGTGACCAGCATCTCGAAGTTGGTGGCGGCACCGCCGAGCGCGGAGACCGCGGCGAAACCGACGACACCGATCAGGAAGGCCGGCTTGCGGCCGAAGAGGTCGGCGATTCGGCCGCCGAGCAGCAGGAGGGAGGCGAAGGCGAGCGCGTACGCGGTGACGATCCACTGCCGGTTGCCGTCGGAGAATCCGAGGTCGGCCTGGGCCGAGGGAAGGGCGATGTTCACGATGGTCGCGTCGAGGACCACCATCAGCTGCGCGAGGGCGACGACCGCGAGGATCCACCACCGCTTGGAGGAGGCCTCGGGCGACGCGTCGAGACCGCCTGCCGCGGCGTTCTCGGTCAGGGTCTTCTGGGACATGGCGGAACCACTCCAGGGAAGTCGTTCGGACTTTACGAGGTCGTAAACGAAACTGTTTCGTACACCTTGAGGCTAGAGCACTTTTAGCGAAACGGCAAAGTTTCGATGAGGGGGGCGGTTGATTGTGATCAGCGCCACATTCGAGGTCGACGGTCGCCCCGGCGTGCCGATGGATCTCGCGCGGCAGGCGTCCGGCGCCCGCGCCCTGATCGACGGCCTGGCCGGCGGGCAGGCGCTGGTGTTCGGAAGCAGCGGGGGCGCGATCATCGGGCTGACTCTCGCCGCACTGCACCCCGACTCCCTGCGGGCCGCCGGTTCGCGACGGAACGCCGCGGGCACTGGCCATCTGGGTGTGTACGGACGACCGGTCACCCGAGCCCAGTATGCCTTGACTGGCATATAACCGCAGAGGCATATTGGAGCCATGTCCGACGCCGCGCTCTGGGCCGCCCTCGCCGACCCCCACCGGCGGACCATCGTCGCGCTGCTCCTGGAGCGGCCGCGGCCCGTCGGGGAGATCGTGGAGGAATGCGGTCTGAGCCAGCCGAGCACCTCGAAGCATCTGAAGGTGCTCAGGCAAGCGGGCCTGGTCCGGGTCCGCCAGGACGCGCAACGCCGTGTCTACGCCCTCGACCCGGCCCCGATCGCCGCACTCGACGCCTGGCTGGCCCCCTACCGCAGGCTGTGGAACACCAGCCTGGACACCCTGGGCCGCCGCCTCGACGAGACCGCGCCGGACGACCCCGAGGAACCCTCTCCGAAGGACTGATCCCCCATGTCCGCAGACCTCACCGGCACCTATCTGACCCTGGACGACGGTCGCCCGGCCGTCCGCTTCAGCCGCACATACGACCACCCCGTCGAGCGCGTCTGGCAGTTCGTGACCGACGCCGACGAACTCGCCCACTGGTTCCCGTCCCGCGCCGAGATCGACCCGCGCCCCGGCGGGGAGATCACCTTCAGCGGCGACCCGAACATGGCGGACTCCAAGGGCCGGGTCCTGGCCGTCGACGCGCCCCGGCACCTGTCCTTCGAGTGGGGCGGCGACGAACTCCACTTCGACCTGGAGGCGTTGGACGGCGAGCGCACCCGCTTCACGCTCACCAACGTGCTGAGCGAGGCGAACACCGCGGCCCGCAACGGCGCCGGGTGGGAGGTCTGCCTGGCCGCCCTGGAGACATACGCCAACGGGTCGCCCACCAGGGGTCAGGCCCCCTGGAAGGAGTTCTACGACGGCTATGTGGCCGCCGGTGTCCCCTCCGGCGCCCCCGTCCCGGGCCTGGACTGACCCCTCACGCCAGCTGCCGGCGCACCAGCTCGTGCAGTCGCCCGCCCGTGTCCGCGAGCAACTGCGCGGGCGGCCCCTGCTGGGCGACCTTCCCGTCCTCCATCACGATCACACGGTCGGCGTCCAGCACCGTCGAGAGGCGGTGCGCGATGACGATCCGGGTGGCGTTGAGGGCCTTGGTGGACTCGATCACCCTGCGCTGTGTCTCGTTGTCGAGGGCGCTGGTCGCCTCGTCGAAGAACAGGATGCGCGGCCGGCGGATCAACGCCTGCGCGATCATGAGCCGTTGGCGCTGGCCGCCGGAGACCGCACCGCTGCCGGAGACGATCGTGTGGAGCCCCATCGGCATCCGCTTGATGTCCTCCGCGAGCCCCGCCATCTCGGCCGCCACCATGACTTCCTCCGGCGTGAACGGCTCGGTCCCGCAGATGACGTCCATGATCGAGCCGTTGAACGGCTGGGCGTGCTGAAGCACCACCCCGCACTGCCGGCGCACCGCCGACTGATCGAGCGCCGCCAGGTCCTGACCGTCGTACAGCACACTGCCCGAGACCGGCGGATCGAAGCCGATCAGCAGCCGGAGCAGCGTCGACTTGCCGCAGCCGCTGGGGCCGACGACCGCCACGAACTCGCCGGGGCGCACCTCGAACGACACGTCGTCCAGCACGAGCGGGCCGTCGTCGGAGTAGCGGAAGGACAGCCTGCGCGCCTCGATCCCGCCGGACAGCGGACCCGGCCGGGTGGTGGCCGTGCGCACCTCGGGGGCGGCGTCGAGGACCGGCTTGATCTCCTCGAACAGCGGCAGCGCGCCCACCGCCGAGACGAAGGAGCCGGTCAGCTGGGTGACGGAGGTCAGCACCATCGTCACCGAGGTGTTGAAGGTGAGGAACGCCGCCGCCGACATCGAGCCGCGCGCCGGTCCGGCGAGCAGCATGAACATCAGCAGGGTGCAGACGGGCAGATAGACGGCGCCCATCACCGTGGTGAGGTTCTTGATCCGCCCCACCTTCTGCTGGAGCTCCCGGCTGCGCGCGAACTGCGAGGCCCAGGCCGCGTACGCGTAGTTCTCGGCGGCCGCGACCCGCAGCTTGGGCAGACCGCGCAGGGTCTGGAAGGCCTGGTTGTTCAGCTTGTTGCCGAGCACCACCAGGCGTCGCTGCCAGCGCACCTGCCACAGCCCGAGCCCCAGGAACACCCCGGCGATCACCACGAGCATGCCGATCGCCGCCATCGCCATCGAGGCGCTGTACCAGAACAGCAGCCCCAGGTTCATCGCACCCACGGTCACCGACTGGGCGACGACCGGCCCCACCCCCGCCAGCAGCCGGCGGATCGAGCTGATCCCCATCGCCGCGCTCGCCAGCTCACCGGTGGACCGCTCGGTGAAGAACTTCGTCGGCAGTCGCAGCAGCCGGTCCCAGACCGCCGGTTGGAGGGTCGCCTCGATACGGCCCTCCAGACGCAGGATGGTCAGGTTCTGCAGCAGCATGAACGCGGCCGCGACGAAGCTGCTGATCATCACCGCGAGACAGACCTGCACGATCAGGTTCGTCTGCGCCTTCGGTACGAACTCGCCCAGGATCTTGCCGGTGGCGATCGGCACGATCGCCCCGATCGCGACCGTGACGAGCCCGCTGAGCAGGAGGTTCGTCAGGTCCCCGCTCATGCCCTGCATGCTGAACCGCAACAGTCTGAGCGGAGTGAGCCGCCGCTCGGGCAGCGACCGGTAGAACATGACGGCCCGCGGCTCGAACTCCTCCGCGTTGGCCTTCTCGACCGGCGTCTCACGGCCCGTCGCCGGATGCACCGCCACATAGCCGCCGCGCCGCCACAGCAGCGCGACCGGCGCGCCGGACAGCGCGCGATGGCCCACCAGCGGGCCGACGTTGTCCCGCCACCAGCTGCCGTCCAGACGCACGGCCCGGGCCCGTATGCGGGAGGCGAGCGCGATCTGTTCGACCGGGTCGAGACGGTCGCTGCCGGTACCGCTCTGCGCCGGGTCGGCGAGCGTGATCCCGGCGGCCTGGGCGACCAGTCTGCACGCCGCGTAGGAGGCGTCCGCGTCGGCGGGCGTCGTGCGCCGGCCCGAGGACTTGCCGATCGACGCGAGCAGGGTCCGGTCGGCCTGGGCGCGGACCGCCTCACCGGCCTTGATGCCCTCGGCCGTCCGGTTCTCGTGGGTGCGTTCCAGCTGCTCGATCCAGCGGTCCAGCGTGGTCAGCAGCCGGTACTGCTGGTCGACCATGCTCTGCCAGACGGCGGGATCCATCAGCAGATCGGCGGCCGCGTCGGCGCCGTAGAGCGATCCGTACTGCACGCTGCCCGGCGGCACCTGCATCCAGAACACGTCGTCGTCACCCATGCTCGAATACGCTCGCACGGGGGCACCCCCATCTTCGGCGGCCCGCTCGTTGGCCATCGGCGCCTGGAAGAGGATCGAGAGGCTGCGGCCGACGCCGAGGGCCAGGGCGTACTCCAGCGGGCTCGTCGTCGGCGGTACGTACTGGGGGTTGCCGTACTCGTCGTAGGACCAGGTCTGGGTGTTCGCGGGCTGGTACAGCTCCCGCAGTCCGATGCGGTGGACCACGCAGTCCCTGAGCGGGCGGGCGACCAAGGTGTGCTGAGGACCGGGGCCGGGGCCGAGGATCAGGGAGCCCGCCTCCAGGCGGCCCAAGTGGTGCCAGTGGCCCTGCTGTTCGACGTCCACCGCGAACAGGTCCACGGCTCCGGACGCGACCAGCCACAGCACCTGCGGGCCTTCGAGGTCGAGGCGGTTGAACCCCGAGCAGTCGATGGGGGTGCCCATGGCGCCGAGCGCGGTGAGGACGACGTCCCCTTCGTGTGCGGTCGTCATCTCATCGCTCCCTGACCAGCGCCGCGTACGCACCGCCGCGCGCCACCAGCTCCTCGTGCCGCCCGCGTTCCACGATCGTGCCGTGCTGGAGCACGACGATCTCGTCGCTGTCGCGCACGGTGCTGAGCCGGTGGGCGATCACCACACACGCACAGCCGCGCCTGCGGAGGTTGTCCATCACGATCTGTTCGGTCTCCGCGTCCAGCGCGCTCGTCACCTCGTCCAGCACCAGAATGCTGGGGCGGCGGACCAACGCCCTGGCGATCTCCAGGCGTTGGCGCTGGCCGCCGGAGAAGTTGCGCCCGTCCTGCTCGACCCGGCTCTGGATGCCGCCGGGGCGGCGCATCACCACGTCGTACAGCGCCGCGTCCCGCAGCGCGTCCACCACCGCCTCGTCCGGGATGGACGGGTCCCACAGCGCCACGTTGTCGCGGATCGAGCCCTCGAAGAGGAAGACGTCCTGGTCGACGAAGGAGACGGAGGAGGCGAGCGCCCCGCGCGGGATGTCCTCCAGGCGCTGTCCGTCGATGCGGATGACACCCTCCCAGGCCGTGTAGAGGCCCGATATCAGCCGGGAGACCGTGGACTTGCCGCTGCCCGAACCGCCGACGAGGGCGACCTGCTGGCCCGGGCCGACGGTCAGGTCGAAGCCGGTCAGCAGGGGTTTGTCGAGCGGGTTGTAGCCGAAGGTGATGTTCTGCAGCTCGACATGGCCGTGCAGGCGGCGCGTGGAGTCGCCGGCGCCCTGGCGGCCGTAGAGCGGGTCCGCCTGGAAGTTCTCCACGTCCTTCAGACGGGCCACGTCCGCCGCGAAGTCCTGGATGCGCCCGGCCACTCCGTTGAGCCGGGTGATCGGGGCGGTGAAGCGGGTGACCAGCGCCTGGAACGCCACCAGCAGACCGACCGAGATACCGCCCTCCACCGCGCGCATGCCGCCGATCCACAGGATCAGCGCGCTGTTGAGCGAGGCCAGCGTCGGGGCGACCACACCCAGCCAGGCGCTCGGCACGCCGAGCCGCTGCTGCTCCTCCAGCGTGGTGGCGTGCTGCCCGGCCCACTTGCGGAAGTAGCCGTCCTCGCCGCCGGTCGCCTTCATCGTCTCGATCAACTGCAGGCCGGTGTAGGCGGTGTTGGTGAGCCGGGCGCTGTCCGCGCGGAGTTTCGCCGTACGGGTGGCCCGCAGCCGGATGACGACCCGCATGGCGACGATGTTCAGCAGGGCGACGCCGATGCCGACGAACGTGAGCTGCGGATCGTAGGTGTAGAGCAGCAGGGCGTAGAGCACGACCACCACCGCGTCCACGCCCGCCGCCGCGAGATCGCGGGCCAGCGTCTCGGACACGGCGTCGTTGGACTGGAGGCGCTGCACCAGGTCGGCCGGGCTGCGCTGGGAGAAGAACGTCACCGGCAGCCGCAGCAGATGGCGCAGGAAGCGGGCGCTGGAGAGCGTGGAGGAGATGATGCGGCCGCGCAGCAGGTTCGCCTGTTGCAGCCAGGTGAGCACGAGGGTGAGCAGCACACACGTCCCCATCGACGCGAACAGCACGCCGAGCAGGGAGGCCTGCCCCCCGATCAGGAACATGTCGATATAGGTACGGCTCAGCGCGGGCACCGCCGCGCCGACCAGCACCAGGAGCAGGCTGGACAGCACCGCGGCGGGCATCGTGCCCGCGGTGCCGCGCAGCCGGGCCGGCATCGCGCCGAGCACCCCCGGTTTGCGCCCGCCCCTGGTGAAGTCGTCGCCCGGCTCCATCACCAGGACGACACCGGTGAAGCTGGAGTCGAAGTCCTCCATGGGCACGAACCGACGGCCCTTGCCGGGGTCGTTGATGAACACCCCGCGGCGGCCGAAGCGGCGGCCCATGCCGTCGTAGACGACGTAGTGGTTGAACTCCCAGAACAGCACGGCCGGCGTCCTCACCTCGGCGAGGGCGGCCGTGTCCATCTGCATGCCCTTGGCGGTCAGACCGTAACTGCGGGCCGCCTTGAGGAGGTTGCTCGCGCGGGAGCCGTCGCGCGAGACACCGCACGCGATGCGCAGCTCCTCCAGCGGGACATGCTTGCCGAAGTGGCCCAGCACCATCGCCAGCGAGGCGGCACCGCACTCCACGGCCTCCATCTGGAGGACGGTGGGCGTGCGGACGGTCTTCGCCCTGCCCTTGGGGATGGGCCGTTTGGGCGGCGGGGTGGCGCGGCGTCTGCTGCGGGTGTCCTGTGCGGTGCTCACGGCAGCAGCCAATCGACGGGGCGCTGGTCGGCCAGCCGGATCGAACCCGTGGCCACGGTCATGGAGGTCAGGGTGAAGGGCGGCCCGTCCTTGGAGGACCACTTGTAGCCGCTCTTGGTGCCGGAGGCCTTGTCCAGCTTCACCAGGACGGCCACCGGCCTGCCGTCCTTGGTGAACTGCTCGCCGAGCTGGCTGTCCCCGAGGAACGCGGAGATCTGCTGCGCCGACTGCGCGGAGCGGTCCACCGACTTCACATGGCCGCGCAGCACGCCGTACTCCTGAGTGGGCACCGAGGAGACGGTCAGGTCCACGGCGGCGTGCGCGGGGATGGAGGCCGCGTTCTCGGCGGGCACGTACACGGTGGCGTAGAGGGGGTCCTTGGAGTGCGCGACCTTCTCCACCGCGGCGACGTTCGCCCCTGTCTGGATGATCTGCCCGATGGTCGCGGCCAGCGCGGTGACCCGCCCCGCGGCGACCGAGCGGACGACGGAGTCGCCCTGGGACGTACGGACCTTCAGCACGGGGGAGTTGGCCGGCAGCTGCTCGCCCTCCTTGGCGAGGACCGCGGTGACCTGGCCCGCGACAGGGCTTTGCAGGATGTAACTGCCCTGCCCGTGGGTGAGGATCGCGGACGCGCTCACGGTGGAGGCGACCGATCCGGTCACCGCCCACACGGACGCGGCGGCCATGACGACCACGGTCACGGAGAGCGCGAGCCAGCCCTGGGGGCGGGCGAAACGCACCGGGAGGTCGAGCTCCTCCGGTGACTGGAGCTTGGCGAGGGCCTGTTGGCGGAACTGCACGGAACTTTCCCTCACCTGAAAACAACAGGGGACCGGCCCCTGGGAGCCGGTTGCTTTATGGCATCCGTGAGTCCCGGAACCGGGAAACGGCTCCGGGACTCACGACACAAGGTGCGATCAGAGACCGGCGACCAGGTTCGTGACCGGGGCCACGGAGAGGCCGGTGACACCCTCGACGGTGCCGACGCCCGTGTCGACCAGGCCGGAAACCGGGGCGACGCCGTCCACCAGGCCGGTGACGGTGCCCAGGGCGTTCAGCTGCAGGCCGCCGGAGACGTTGTCGAGCTCGGCGTCGGAGATCTCGACGGTCTCAACCTGGGGGGTGGAGTTCATGATGGAACTTCCCTTCATATGGATATTCACAAGGGGGAGCGGTGACCCCTCTGGGGACGGCCGCGACCGCAGGCGCCCAGCGCCCGTTTCCGAAGCCCTGTGCGGCTCCTGCGGTGCGATGGATCAAAGCACGCGGCGGCCGTGCCCTTCCAATCAACCCATGGCCTCACCAGGCAACTTGAGCCCCACAAGCACCGAACCGTGCAGGAGTGCGCACGGCGCGGTGGCGACTTCTTCACACCTGGCGTGCGTTCCGTTCATACGCGTCCTTGCGGCCCGGGAAGCGAATCCGACACTCCCGCCCCAATGACGTACGGGGCCGCGCGGGCTTGTGCAGAACCACCGCGCCCGGTGACTTCGGTGAGTATGGGATGTGCAGATTCCCTGAAGCCAGGATTCAGCGCGGAGTTCGGAACGGACCGTCGCCGACCCGTCGCGGACCGTGTCAGCCCAGCAGTGCGTACACCGTGCTCGCACGGGCCGCGAGTTCGCCCGACTCCGCGTCGGTCATCGTGATGTCGGCGAACGCCATACGCCGGCCCAGCTTGGTGACGACCGCCTCGATCAGGACATCCGAACCGGCCACCGCACGCTGGAACGACGTCGACTGCTGCACCGTCGTCATCGGTCCGTAGGCGCCGCGCGCCCCCGAGATCGCGATCACCGTGGCCGTGTCGGCGGCGGCCATCAGCGCCTGTCCCGACAGGGCCCCGCCCTCCCGCGACAGACGGTCCGACCAGGGCAGACGCAGGGTGGCGCGGTGGTCGTCCAGGGCCTCGACCGACAGGCCCAGCTCAAGGACCCAGGGGGCGAAGTTGTCGGCGAGGATCTTGTCGGCTTCGGCGGTGGTCATCGTCATATAAGGGATTGTTCCCGCTCCCCGCCCGCCGGACGCGGACCCTGGCCGATTCGCGATTGTGTAAAGAGATTGCCTGCAAACGGAATTGAACGCCCCACGTGACTCCTGCGTACCCACTGCCATCCAGGCGCCCCGACAAGCCGCCGACGACCGGCGGCACTGACCCCGTCCTTCAGGAGGTCGAGTAGTTTGAGTCACAAGCGAATTCCGAAGCGCAAGGCCGCGATAGCAGCGGGCGGCGTGGTGGCGCTCGGAGCAGCCGCAATACTCCTGCCGCAGGCGAACGCCAACCAGGACGGCTCCTCGGGCCAGACCGCAGCACCCCAGACCCTCAAGGCATCGGACGCCTCGGATCTCGCCTCGCAGCTCGCCGACCTGCTCGGCGAGTCGTTCGCCGGTTCGTACTACGACACGGACCAGCAGCAGCTCGTCGTCAACGTCATCCCGGGCGACAACAACAATGTGATCGTCCAGGCGAAGAAGGCCGGCGCGGAGATACGCGAGGTCGACAACAGCCTCGCCGAACTGGCCGCCGGCGCGCAGACGCTGAAGTCCGACGCGACCATCCCGGGCACGGCCTGGGCCGTGGACCCCCGGACGAACAAGATCCTCGTCACCGCCGACAGCACGGTCACCGGCGGCAAGTGGGACCAGCTGGAGTCGACCGTCCAGACCCTCGGCTCCGGCATGGCGACCATCAAGAAGTCGGCCGGCACCTTCAAGACGTTCCTCTCCGGCGGCGACGCCATCTTCGCCGGCGGCGCCCGCTGCTCGGCGGGGTTCAACGTCACCGCGGGCGACGGCACCCCGGCCTTCCTGACCGCCGGTCACTGCGGGGTCGCGGCGGCGGAGTGGTCCGACGCGGACGGCGGCGCGCCGATCGCCACCGTCGACCAGGCCACGTTCCCCGGTGACGGCGACTTCGCACTCGTCAAGTACGACGACCCGGCGACCGTTGCGCCGAGCGAGGTCAACGTCGGTGACCAGACCGTCGCGATCTCCCAGGCCGCGGACGCCGAGGTCGGCCTCCAGGTGTTCCGGATGGGCAGCACCACCGGGCTCAACGACGGCCAGGTCCTCGGACTCGACGCCACCGTGAACTACCCGGAGGGCACCGTCACCGGGCTCATCCAGACCAACGTCTGCGCCGAACCCGGCGACAGCGGCGGCTCGCTGTTCACCCAGGACGGCCTGGCCATCGGCCTGACCTCCGGCGGCAGCGGCGACTGCACGGTCGGCGGCGAGACCTTCTTCCAGCCGGTCACCACCGCCCTGGAGGCGGTCGGCGCGACCCTCGGCGCGGGCGACGCGGCGGGCGGCGGCGAGGCCGGCGCGGGTGACGAGGCCGGTGCCGGTGCCGGTGACGAGGCCGGTGCGGGCGAGGAAGCGGGCGCGGGCGCGGGCGCGGGCGAGGAAGCCGGTGCCGGTGAAGAGGTCGGCGGCGAAGCGGTCGGCGGCCAGGAGGCCGGTGGCGAAGAGGCGGGCGGCGAAGAGGTCGGCGGCGAAGAGGTCGGCGGCCAGGAGGTCGGCGGCGAGGAAGCCGGCGCGGGTGCGGAGGACGGCTCCTCCGGTCTGACCGAGACCCACTGACCCACCGCCCCACAACGCCCGACCAGCACTCCACGGACACGGTCCGGCCCTCCGGCGGGAGGGTCGGACCGTTCGTGCGTCCCGGCACGACGGCGAACGCCGGCATCTACCCCCTCGGCCCCTTCCCATGCCCCCACAGCCGAAGCGCGCGGCGGCGTACGGGCTCCAGGAGTGCGCCCCCACGCACCCTGTTGGCCGGTTCTTCGCGCCCGGGAAAGGTGCGGGGCGCGAACAATGGGGCACGCGCTCCTCACCCCATGGAACCGGCGCACAGTGAGTCGAAGGGACCGTCAGTTGATCCGGGTTCTTCTGGTGCACGACGAGTGTCTGGTCAGATCGGTTCTGGCGGAGTGGCTGCGCCGGGAGCCGGACCTCGGGGTGTTCGACGCCCCGTGGCGCAGCGCACCGAGCCGGCTGCGAACCGTGGCGCCGGACGTGTGCGCGGCCGACCTGGAGTGCTCGGACAGCTACGGCATACCCCCACTGCGCGACCTGGGCGCCCGCCAGTCCGAGGCGCCGCCGCCCCGCCTCCTGGTCCTGGCCAGCGCCAACCGGCCGGGGCTGCTGAAACGCGCGGCCGAGGCCGGAGCGCTCGGCTATGTCGACAAGGAGGGCTCACCGGAACACCTGGTGCGCGGTATCCGGCGCGTTGCCGAAGGGAAACGATTCGTCGACGACTCGCTGGGCTTCGGCTTCTTCAGGGCCGCCGAAATGCCGCTGACCAGACGGGAGTTGAGCGTGTTAGGGCTGGCCGCCGAGGGGGCCTCCATCGCGGAGATCGCGGGGAGCCTGCATCTGTCCCACGGGACGGTGCGCAACTACATGGCGGCCATCACCCGCAAGACCGGGGCCCGCAACCGCGTCGACGCGATCCGGATCTCCCAGGGCGAGGGCTGGCTCTGACGGCACGGGCGTCCAACTGCCGACGAGATCCCGGTAGAGCGCCGAGCACCGCATGAGCTCGTCATGCGTCCCGTACGCCGTCTCCCGCCCGTCCATGACCAGGACCCGGTCCGCGCGACGGGCCGAACTCATGCGGTGCGCCACGACCACCAGGGTGCCGCCGGGCCGCTCGGCGAAGGCCCGCTCCGTACGCTCCTCGGCCTCCGGGTCCAGATGGCAGGTCGCCTCGTCGAGCAGGACGAGCGGGGCGTACGACAGATAGGCGCGGGTCAGCGCCACGAGCTGCCGCTCGCCCGCGGAGAGCGCGGTCGGGTCGACCGTCGCCCGCGGTCCGCCGAGCGTCTCGAGCAACGGCAGGAGTCCCACCGCCCCGGCCGCGGCGAGCAGTTCCTCCTCGGGCACGGGGTCCGGTCGCAGGTGCCCGAGATTCTCGGCGAGGGTGCCGGTGTGGACGTACGCCTGCTGCGGGATGAGCACCCGGCACGCGGCCGCCTCCGCCCCGGGCACGGGGTGCCCGCACACCCGGACCGAGCCCTTTGCGGGCTCCAGCAGCCCGGCGACCAGTGCGGTGAGCGTGGACTTCCCGATGCCGCTCGGGCCCACGACGGCGAGGTGGGTGCCGGGGGCGAGGGTGAGGTGGAGGTCCTGGACGACGGGGGCGGCGGCGGGGCCGTAGGCGAAGGTGAGCGAGGTGACGGAGAGGGCGGGGGCTTCGGGCGGGTTGCCGGAGGGGCGGGGGAGCCGGGCGGGCAGCGCGCCGCCGGTCCGCGGCGGCCCCTCGGACGGCTCGCGCGCACTGCCCGCCGTCGCACCGGTCTCCCGCGTGCTGTTGCGGACCAGCCGCCGCACCACGACCACCAGCCGCGATCCGCTCGTCCCCAGCCCGTGCACCAGGTTGCTCAGAGCGGGCAGCAGCGACTGGGTGACGTAGGCGAGGGCGCCGACCAGGGCGCCCGTGGTGACGCCGTTGCGGAGCAGCCAGGGCGCGGTGGCGAGCAGCAGCACGATCGGCAACTGGCCGCCGATCGCGAGGGACACCACGCGCAGCACGCTCCAGCGGGCCAGGGAACTCGCGGCCCGCAGTTCGGCGTCGACCCGGTCCCCGGTGCCGTCGGCGACCTGCTCCTCCGCACCGGCCGCCGTGATGTCCCGCAGCCCCGGGCAGACGGCACCGAGCCGCTCCGCCAACGCCTCGTCGGCGACGAGGAACGCCTCCTGACGGCGGGCCAGCGGCCGCAGCGTCGCCGCGAACAGCGCCACCCCGGCGAGAAGCGGCATCCCGACGACCACGAGGAGCAGCGGGGCGAGCGAGAACAGGCCGACGAGGGCGCCCACCGCGGTGAACACGAACGAACGCGACACCATCACCAGGCCGGCGAACGTGTCCCGCGCGATCTCGGCCTGCTGGGTGAGCCCGGACAGCGCCCCGGCATCCCCCTCCCGGACCCCGCGCGCGACGACCCGCGCCACCAGCCGGTCCCTGAGCGGTTCGACGAGCGCGGCGACCGCGGCGTACACCCGCACCGTGCCGTACGCCCCGACGAGGACACCGATCCCGGCCACGCCCAGCCACACGAGTCCCGTGCCCACCCGTCCCGCCAGGAACCCCTCGTCCAGGGCGCGGGCGGGCGCGTACCCGGTGAGGAAGGTCTGCCCGGTCTCCAGCACGGACCAGGCCCCGAGCCGCAGCACGACCCGCCACCGCTCCCCCAGGAAACGCAGACCGGGACGGAGAACCCTCTGTGCCGGCGGCGCTCCGGCGCCCCCGCCCGTCACGCCCCCTCCCCGCCCGCGAACACCGCCCGGTACCCCGGCATCCGCCACAACTCCTCGTGCGGTCCGACCGCCCGGATCCGTCCCGCGTCCAGCCAGGCCACCGCGTCCGCGCGGGCCGCCGTCGACGCTCGGTGGGCGATCAGCAGCCGGGTGCCGTCCGTGCCGGCGCCCACCAGGGACTCGGTGATCCGGGCCTCCGTCACCGTGTCGAGGCTGGACAGGGCGTCGTCGAGGACGAGGAGGCGGCCGCCGTGGGCGAACGCCCGGGCGAGGCCCAGGCGTTGGGACTCGCCGCCGGAGCGCGGGGCGTCGGCGCAGCGGGTCGCGTACCCGGCGGGCAGCCGGCTCACGAAGTCGTCGGCGTGGGCCGCGCGGGCCGCTTCCCGGATCCGGGCGGGGGAGGGGGAGGTGAGGCCGAGGCCGATCTCCTGCGCCAGGGTGCCGCCCAAGAGGGCGGGTCGTTCGAAGGCGTGGCCGATCGCCCGGCGCAGCTCGTCACGGGTCAGCTCGCGCAGCGGCACCCCGTCGAGCAGGACCTCCCCGGCGTCCGGGTCGGCGAGGCGTCCGGCGAGCGCCGCCAGCAGCGACTTGCCCGCGCCGGACCGGCCGACCACGGCGAGGGTCGTGCCGCCGGGCACGACGAGGTCCACGCCGTCGAGCACGGCCCGTCCGCCGCGCCGGGCGGTGACACCGCGCAACTCCAACCGGCCGGGTCCGGAGGGCAGTCGGCGTTCGCCGTGCACGGCGGCGGGCTCCGCGAGTACCTCGGTGAGCCGTCCGGCGGCGGCCCGGGCGCGGGCCAGGCTCGCGAGCTGTCCCACCAGGGCGCCGACGCCGGTCGCGAGCACCGCGTAGCGCGAGGCCGCCAGCACCTCGCCCACCGTCAGCCGGTGCCGGGCGAGCAGGACACCGGCCACCGCGACGACGCCGAGCTGGAGCAGCGGTGCCACGGCGACGGACTGGCCGGCCGCCCGGCCCTGCACCCGCCACATGCGATGCCCGGCCGAGGAGAGTTCGGGCAGCGGTCGCAGGATCCGCGCCGTCTCGCGGTCCGCCGTCCCGGCCGCCGCGATCGTGCGGTGTCCGCCGACGGCCTCGGAGAGCGCCGCCGCGATCCGCCCCTGCGCCTCCTGGTAGCGCGTCACGCATTCCCGGGTGTCGCGGGCGAAGGCGCGCAGCAGCAGCGCCAGGACCGGTGCTCCGGCCAGCCATACGGCCGCGAGCCACGGATCGATCAGAGCGAGGGTGACCAGGCCGCCGACCGGTCCGGCCAGCGCGGAGAACAGGGCGGCGCGGGAAGTCGGCGCGGTACCGGCCTGCGCGGCGTTGCCGACGAGCCGGGCGACGAGATCGCCGGGCCCGAAGCGGGCGGCGGCGCGCGGTCCGACGGCCAGGACATGAGCGGTGAGGCGCCGGCGCAGCCAGGCGGTGGTGCGGGCGTCGACCGTGCCGCCGAGCACGGTCTCGCAGGCGTCGAGGAGAGCGATCAGCAGGACGAGTGCGGCGCAGTACAGCACCCAGCGGGTCGCCGGGTCGTGCGCGAGGAGCAGGTCCAGGGTGCGGCCCAGTGCGGCGGGCAGCAGCAGAGCGGCGCCGGTCGCCGCCGTGCTCGCCAGGCACAGGGCCAGCCAGCGGGCGGGGGCCGGACCGAACGGCCCGTGCAGCGTGCCGACGTTCTCAGCCATGTCACCCCTCGATGTGCGGGGCTCCGGGCGGCCTCTCCCTCGCGGGAGCGGCCGCCCGGAGCCTGGATACGCAGGGTGCTCGTCAGAGACAGAGCGTGATGCTCGCGGCGCTGACGCAGGACAGCAGGCTGAGGGTGCTGTTGCCGCCGCCGGTGAGCTCGTCGGACTCCATCGTCTGCAGGTCGAGAAGTGCCATGTCGCTTCCTTCCATCGGTGTCGTCCACCCGTGGGGACGGGGTTGGGTCACGGCTCCGTCAGTTCGCGGGACCGTGCTGTGGGGGCCGCCCGAGCGGCGGCAGGAACGGCAGGTGCGTGTGCGTACCGCTGTCGAGGGCCGCGCCGAGCGCGAGCAGGCACCCTGCCGTTCCGGTGCCCAGGTCCATCGACAGCCGCATCATCTGGTGTCCGGGGAAGGCCAGTTGGCCCTGGTAGTCCATCGCGAACCAGCCGAGCCCGGCGATCTGCCCGGCGAGCCGAGTGTCGCCGGTGCGGGCGAGGTGCAGGATCAGTCCGGCACGGCCCTGGAAGAGGCCGGGTTGCACATAGAAGCGGCAGGTGGCGGCCGTCAGGATGCCGTCCCGGGCGTGGACGAACTCCTCGCCGGGGCCGTCGGCGTGGGCGAGGTAGTCGTCCAGGACCATCCCGATGCCCGCACTGCCGTCGCCGAGATACGGCAGCGTGCGCCAGCCCTCGTCGACCTCCATCGCACCGCCCTCGCGGGTCGCGCAGCACTCCAGGTCACGCCGCAGCGCCACCTCGGCTGCCGCCAACAACCGCTGCTCACCGGTGCGTTCGTACTGCCGCAGCAGGAACAGCGCGGCGCCGCTCGCACCCCGCAGCAGCCCGGCCCGTCGCCGCCGGGGCGTGTCCGGGGGCGGCTCCGCGAGACGACGTACGAGGATGTCGGCGGTCTCCGCGGCCCGGTCCCGCAGCTCCGCCTCGCCGGTCGTGCGGGCCAACTCGCCCAGCACCAGGCCGAGTCCGGCCAGCCCGCCGTGCAGGTCGGAGGAGAGGTTCTGCCAGCGCTCGGCGAGGATCGAGTCGGTCAGGTCGAGGGCGCGCTGCCGGTGCCCGAGCCGGTCCAGGACGTGGGCGACGCCCGCGAGCCCGTCGTAGAGGCCCAGCGGTGTGCCCCTGGGCGGCGGCGCGGTGCGGGCCAGGAGCCAGCGTTCGCCCTCCTCGTACCGCTCGGCGCCGATCGCGTCGAGCGCGTACAGCACCCCGGCCGCGCCGTGCGCGAGGCCCAGGCCGCCGCCGTCGGAGAACTGCGCGATGTCGCCGGGGAAAGAGCCGGTCCTCGCGCTCTGGGGTGGCCGAGGCGAGGATCGCCTTGACCATCGAGTCGCGGCTGAACGGCCAGTCGCCGGGCTCCACGTAGGACGGGGCGGGCACCGGCGTCTCCCGGGTGATCTCCGCGACCGCCTCGTCGAGGAACTCGCGCGGTACGTCCGGGAACTGACGGGAGATCACCTCCGCCAGATGGGCCGCCTTGCCGCGGTCGACCACGAACAGCGTGGTGACCGGCAGGAACAGCGCGAGCCGCAGACACGCCAGCGCGTACCGGTCGACGTCGATGCCGGTACGGTCCGGCGGAGCGAAGAATCCGGGGTGGGCGACCACCTGGCGGCCGTTCTCGCTGACGGGCGCGGCCGCCTCGAAGTCGAGCAGGGACACCGACTCCTCGTCCGGGCCGACCATGATGTTGAAGACGTGCAGGTCGTTGAAGACGATCCCGCGCGCGTGCACCGCCGCCACCGCCCGCTCCACGGCCCCGTGGACGCGCACCGCCCACGCCGTGTAGTCCGCCACGGCCTTCGGATCCGGATCCGGGGTGAGCAGCGGGTGCCGCTCCGCGAAGAACGAGTTCAGCGGGCGCCCTTCCAGGAAGTCCATGACGAGGAACCGGTGGTCGCCGAGCGTGAACCAGTCCCGCACCTCCGGCACCACACCCGTCCCCGCCACCTGTTCCAGGGCGTACTTCTCCCGCTCCAGCCTCGAGATCGCGTCCGCCCCGTCCGCGGCCAGCCCCGCGTGCGGCCGCCCCTCCTTGAGGACGACCTTGCTGCCGTCCCGGGTGTCGGTGCCCGCGTACACCCCGCCGCCGTTCGAGAAGTGCAGCGCCTTCTCGATCCGGTACGGCAGGTCGCCGACCGTCGTCGTGTTCCGCGCCGCCAGATGCGGCTCCAGGAACGCCGGCAACGTCACCCACTCGGGCACCTGGAAGGACGGCGCCCGCCGGTCGGGGATCAGCTTCCCCGCACCGTCCCGCACCGCGGGCACCAGCGAACCCCGCTCGTCGACCACGAAGGTGCGGGCGAACGCGCCGTAGCGGACATAGAGCGGGCCGTCGTACCAGCGCAGATCGGTGAGGATGTAGGGCCCCTCGAAGCCTTCGAGGAGCTTGCCCAGCTCACGCAGGACGGTGTGCAGCTGCTCCTCGTCGGCCGGGTAGATCGTGACGAACTTGCCGCTGGTGTCGCGGCCCGCGTACTTGGTGTTGCGCAGGTGCAGCAGATGCGGTCCCGGGACGAACTTGAATGCGATCCGCCGCGGCACGCAGTAGTCCCACACGATCGCCGCGATCCGCTCGGCGTTCGCCCGGGTGGCCGAGGCGTGGATCTTCCAGCCCTGGGCCGGCCCCGGCGCGGGGGCGCCGTCCGGGCCGAGCGGTGTCAGCGCCAGCCAGTCGCCGATCCGCGAGGCGTCCCAGCCGCCGGGCACCTCGCGGCGCGCCGTCTCGTACTGGGGCGCCGCCTCGGTCACCCCCGCGGACAGCCGGTCCGGTGTCTCGTAGAAGTGCCGGTCGGCGAGCGCGTACACCTCGTACCGCTTGTCCATACGACCCCCTCCGTGGCCCGGCATCGAGCTTCCTGCGGGGACGGCGGGCACGGACAGTCATGCCTGTCACGAGCTCACCGTGCGAAACGCATGGGTCAAGACTTGTTCGGTGGGTTTCGAGCGTGACCACGCCAGAGCCACCGCGGGAACTCCGCGGAACGGTCACAGGGGCTGCGCGGGTGTCTCATAAGCGCTGTAATGGCGGACGTGGTCAGTGAGGGCGCTGCGGGACGCAGAACGGGAACCCCGCGTGCCGAAATCGCCCTCAAAGCGGTCACGGCCGATCCGGGCTCACCCGAGCGGCTGCGGCGCGTCCTGGAGCAGGTGCTCGTCTTCGCCAGGGCCTCCTTCGCCGGCGTGTACAGGCCGAGCCTGGACGGCGAGCTGCTGTGCCTGGCGGAGTCGGTCGGAGTGCCGCGGACCCTGTACGGCGTGCGCGACGGCTATCCCGCCTCCGGAAGGTCCCCGGTGGCCGACGTCCACCGCACCGGCAAGGCCGCCTGGCTCGGCCCCGAAGAGCTCGCCGAGGCCGCCGAGTCGCGGCGCACCCCGGCGGGGGACTTCTGCCTCGCGGCCCTGCCCGCCCGCGGGGACGGCGGCGGGGGCTGTCTGGTCGCGGTGAGCGAGCACCCCGAAGGCTTCGACGCCGACGACCGCGCATGCCTGGAACTCATCGCCGACGCGGTGGCCTACTCCGCTCCGGCCCGGCCCGCCGAGGGCGAGGAGCTGCCCGCCAACGCCTTCACCCTCGCCATGGACACCGGACGCGTCGAGGTCGGCGTCGACATCCTGGAACTGTTCCGCATGGGCCGCGAGGACTTCGACGGCCGGGTCGAGACCCTGCTGGCGCTGACCGTGCCCGAGGACCTGCCCTCCCTGATGTCGGTCGTCGAGGCCGACCACATGTCCATCGGCGAGCGCGAGCTGGAGTTCCGGGTCCTCCAGCCCACCGGCCCACCCAAGTGGCTCAGACTGCGCGGCCGCCTCCTGCCGGGCGGCGAGGGCCGGCCCGCCCGTCTGGTGGGCACCGTCGCCGACGCCTCCACGCTGCGTTCCGACGTCACCGACGTGGCCCGCGTCCAGCGCCTGGCCGCCGCCCTGGCCGCCGCCGGCACCGTCCGTGACGTCAGCCAGGCCGTGGTCGCCGCCCTGCGCAAGCCCCTCCAGGCCGACCGCATCGCGCTCGCCGAGCTGGAGGGCGACCGGCTCATCGTCACCGTCCTGGACCCGCCCGAGGCGGAGTCCTGGCCCGAGCTGTGGCGCCTGGAGTGGCGCACCGAGTGGCCCGACGCGCCGGTACGCGCCATGCCCACCCTCGCCGCGGCCCTGAGCGAGGGCCGCGCCCACATCTGGCCCGCCGGCACGGCCCTGGAACCCGCCCTCGCCGAGGTCGGCCCCGGCGGCCTCGCCGTGCTGCCGCTGCCCGGCGGGGGCCGCATGGTCGGGGCCTGTCTGATCGGCTGGGACACCCCGCACGACTTCGGCCCCGACGAACGCGCCCTGCTCACCGCCTCCGCCGGCCTCGCGGGCCAGGCGCTGATGCGCGCCCACGCCTTCGACGCCGAACACGAACTCGTCGGCATGCTCCAGCGCCAGCTGCTGCCGCGCCGCCTGCCCAAACTGCCCGGCGCGGTCGCCGTCGCCCGCTATCTGCCCAGCACCGCGGGGCTCGAGCTGGGCGGCGACTGGTACGACGTGATCCCGCTGCCCGACAACCACGTCGCCCTCGTCATCGGCGACGTCCAGGGCCACAGCGCCGCCGCCGCCACCCTGATGGGCCAGATGCGCACCGCCCTGCGGGCCTACGCCGTCGAGGGACACCCCCCGGACGTCGTCGTCTCCCATGCCAACCGGCTCCTCATGGACATGGAGACCGACCTCTTCGCCACCTGCTGCTATGTCGACGTCGACCTGGAGGAGGGCTCCGCCTGGTACGTGCGCGCCGGACACCTGCCGCCGGTGCTGCGTCACCCGGACGGCGGTACCGAGATCGTCGAGGCCGAAGGGGGCCCGCCCCTGGGTGTGGTCATGCAGGCGGACTTCCCGATGACCCCGCTCAGACTCCGGCCCGGCACCCTGATCGCCCTGACCACCGACGGCCTCGTGGAGTCCGTCGACTCCGACATCGACGAGGGCATGGACCGCTTCGCCCAGGGACTGTCCGCCTCCGACCCCGCCCACCTGGGCCTCGTCGCCGACGCCCTGCTCGGCAACGCCCGCCGCAGCGACGACGTCGCCCTGCTCCTCATGCGCTACGACGGCATGGCCACCCGTCCGCAGCGCGAGAGCTGGACGGTGTGGCGCGTCCCTCAGGCCGTCGGACACGCCCGGCGCTTCACCCGGCGCACCATGCGTACCTGGGGCGTGTCCGACGACGCCCTGGACACCGTGCTGCTCGTCGTGTCCGAGCTCGTCACCAACGCCCTCGTGCACACCGACGGCCAGGTCCGTCTCGAACTCACCCTCGTCAACGACCGGCTGCGCGTCGCCGTCGCCGACTCCTCGCCGCGGACCCCCGCGAGGGCGACGCGTATCGGCTGGGAGGCCACCGGCGGGCGCGGCATCCTCCTCGTCGAGGCCGTGTCGGACGTCTGGGGGACGCTGCCGGTCAGCGGGGGCAAGCAGGTGTGGAGCGAGATCTCACTGGAACGGTGAGTGCCGGCCGGCGCCGACGGGTACCCGGTGGCCGACAACGCCGTGCAGCCGTACAGCAGAAGGAAGATGAACCGCCGTGACCGCGCACATTCTTGAGAAACCCGTCGCCCGCCGGCCCGAGACGGGCTGGGCCAGGGCCCGCCGGCTGCGAGGCCGGACCGTCGTGCGGACCTGGGTGCCGGCCGTCGTGGATTCCGACGGCACGTACCCCGTGCGCCCGGCCGCGGACGGCAACATCGTCAGGGGTGAGGACTGACGCCTGGGGCTGACCACTCGTACGAGTGCACCGGGAACTGATCGAACACATGGCGAGTTGATCGAATACACCCGTGTCACCACGGGCTTTCGGCACACCCAAGCCACAGCGCGAACGGTCCGTTACCGGCGAACCAGACTAAGGTGAACCAAATGAAGGCTCTTGTCCTGTCTGGTGGCGCCGGTACGCGATTGCGGCCGATCACCCACACATCGGCCAAGCAACTCGTTCCCGTGGCCAACAAACCCGTCCTCTTCTACGGCCTGGAGTCGATCGCGGCCGCCGGGATCACCGAAGTCGGGGTGATCGTCGGCGACACCGCCGCGGAGATCGAGGAAGCCGTCGGAGACGGCTCGAAGTTCGGCCTGGAGATCACCTACATCCCCCAGGACCGCCCGCTCGGGCTGGCCCACGCGGTGCTGATCGCGCGGGACTTCCTCGGTGACGACGACTTCGTGATGTACCTCGGCGACAACTTCATCGTCGGCGGCATCTCCGAACTGGTCGACGAGTTCCGCGTCAACCGGCCCGCCGCCCAGATCCTCCTCACCCATGTGCCCGACCCGCGCTCCTTCGGCGTCGCCGAACTCGACTCCGCGGGTCAGGTGATCGGCCTGGAGGAGAAGCCCGAAAGCCCCAAGAGCGACCTCGCCCTGGTCGGCGTCTACCTCTTCACGCCCGCGATCCACGAGGCGGTCCGCGCCATCGAACCCTCCTGGCGCGGCGAGTTGGAGATCACCCACGCCATCCAGCACCTGATCGACCTCCACGCCGACGTCCATTCCACGGTCATCAAGGGCTACTGGAAGGACACCGGCAACGTCGTCGACATGCTGGAGGTGAACCGGACGGTCCTGGAGACCATCGAGCACCGCATCGACGGCGAGGTCGACGAACGGTCCGAGCTCGTCGGCCGGGTGGTCGTCGAGGAGGGCGCGCGGGTCACCGGCTCCCGTGTCGTGGGACCCGTGATCATCGGCGCCGGGACGGTCGTCAGCGACTCCTACGTGGGCCCCTTCACCTCCGTCTCCGAGAACTGCCGGATCGAGGACAGTGAGTTGGAGTTCTCGATCGTGCTGCGGGACTCCTCGATCCAGGGCGTCGGGCGTATAGAGTCCTCCCTCATCGGCCGTCATGTCGAGGTGACCCCGACGGCCGGTATGCCCACTGCCCACCGCCTCGTGCTCGGAGACCACAGCAAGGTGCAGATCCATTCATGAATCTCCTCGTCACCGGCGCCGCCGGCTTCATCGGCTCCCAGTACGTGCGCAGACTCCTCGCCTCGGAGACCCCCGACGCGCCGCGGATCACCGTGCTGGACAAGCTGACCTACGCGGGCACCCTGGACAACCTCGAACTGGACCATCCGCGCCTGGAGTTCGTCCAGGGCGACATCCGTGACGCCGAGCTGGTCGACAAGCTCATGGCCGACGCGGACCAGGTCGTGCACTTCGCGGCGGAGTCCCATGTGGACCGCTCGATCGCCGGGGCGACCGACTTCGTGATGACCAACGTGGTCGGCACCCAGACCCTGCTGGACGCGGCCCTGCGGCACGGCACCGGCCCGTTCGTGCATGTCTCCACCGACGAGGTCTACGGCTCCATCGAGCACGGCTCCTGGCCCGAGACCCACCCGCTGCAGCCCAACTCGCCGTACTCGGCCTCCAAGGCCTCCTCCGACCTGCTCGCCCTGGCCTACCACCGCACCCACGGCATGGACGTCCGCGTCACCCGCTGCTCCAACAACTACGGTCACCACCAGTTCCCCGAGAAGGTCATCCCGCTCTTCATCACCAACCTTCTCGACGGCCTGAAGGTCCCCCTCTACGGCGACGGCCGCAACGTCCGCGACTGGCTGCACGTCGACGACCACTGTCAGGGCGTCGACCTGGTGCGCACCGGGGGCCGGGCCGGCGAGGTCTACAACATCGGCGGCGGCACCGAACTCAGCAACAAGGAACTGACCGGACTGCTCCTCGAAGCGAGCGGCGCCGACTGGGACATGGTCGAGTACGTCGAGGACCGCAAGGGCCACGACCTGCGCTACTCCGTCGACTGGACCAAGATCCACACCGAGCTCGGCTACCAGCCGCGCCACGACTTCGCCACCGGCCTCGCCGAGACCGTCGCCTGGTACCGGGAGAACCGTTCCTGGTGGGAGCCGCTGAAGCGGCGCGTCGCCCAGGAGCACGCATGAAGTGGCTGGTCACCGGGGCCGGCGGGATGCTCGGCCAGGACACGGTCGACGAACTGACGCGCCGCGGCGAGCAGGTGACGGCCCTGGACCACGCCGGGCTCGACATCACCGACCCCGACGCCGTCGACGCCGTCCTCGCCGGGCAGCGCCCCGACCTCGTGGTCAACTGCGCCGCCTACACCGCCGTCGACGACGCCGAGACCGACGAGAAGCAGGCGCTGCTGATCAACGGCGATGGGCCGCGGAACCTCGCCCGCGCCTGCGCCGCCCGGGGAGCGCGCCTGGTTCACGTCTCCACCGACTACGTCTTCGCCGGCGACGCCCGCAGCGCCCCGTACCCCGAGGACCATCCGACCGCTCCGCGCACCGCCTACGGCCGCACCAAACTGGCCGGGGAACAGGCCGTGCTGGAGGAGCTCCCCGAGTCCGGCGCCGTGCTGCGCACCGCCTGGCTCTACGGCGCCCACGGCCGCAACTTCGTCAGCACCATGATCGCGCTGGAGGCCTCCCGCGACACCGTCGACGTCGTCGACGACCAGCGCGGGCAGCCCACGTGGAGCGCTGACGTGGCGACCCGCATCGCCGACCTCGGCCCCCGCATCGGCCAGAACGCGAGCGGTGTCTTCCACGCCACCAGCTCCGGCGAGACCACCTGGTACGGACTGGCCCAAGAGGTGTTCCGGCACCTCGGTGCCGACCCCGGCCGGGTGCGGCCGGTGGGCAGTGCCGCCTACCCGAGGCCCGCACCCCGCCCCGCGTACAGCGCGCTGGGTCATGCGCGCTGGGAGCAGGCCGGCCTCACCCCCATCCGAGACTGGCGGGAGGCGCTGGCAGCGGCCTTTCCGTCCCTGGCGTGACCATCACAGAGGGAGATTCCGGAGCATGTCGATCAAGTCGGCCGTGAAGAAGGCCGTCAAACCCGTCGTCGGTGAGCGTGGCTGGGAGACGCTGCGCAAGGTCAAGCAGCGGACGGTCGGCCCTCAGCCGAAGCCCAAGCCGAAGGCCCTCACGGGTGTCGCCGCGATCTCCGACGACCTGTGCAAGCTGGCCGCGCACTACAAGACCGACAAGTGGGGCGCCCACAAGTACGCGAAGCACTACCAGCGCTACCTCCAGCACCTGAAGAACAAGGAGTTCAACCTCCTGGAGATCGGCATCGGCGGCTACGCCCGAGCCGGTCAGGGCGGTGCGTCGCTGCGGATGTGGAAGGCCTTCTTCCCCAACGCGCAGATCCACGGCGTGGACATCCAGGACAAGTCGTTCGTCGACGAGGACCGGATCACGACCTACATCGGCGACCAGTCCGACCCCGACTCGCTGCTGTCCATCGCCGGGAAGATCGGCAAGCTCGACGTCATCATCGACGACGGCAGCCACCGCAGCCCGCATGTCATCACCACGTTCAAGACCCTGTTCCCGCTGCTCGCCGACGGCGGCATCTACGTGGTCGAGGACACCCAGAGCTCTTACTGGCCCGAGTGGATGGGCAGCGAGGACCTCGACTCCCCGGACACCAGCATGGGCCTGCTCAAGCGGCTGACGGACGGGCTGAACTACGAGGAGTTCGTGGACGAGGACTACAAGCCCACCTACACCGACCGCAACATCGTGGGCGTGCACTTCTTCCACAACCTCGTGATCATCGAGAAGGGCGTGAACGCGGAGGGCAGCAACAAGCGCCAGGCCCTCAAGGCCCGCTACGGCACCCCCACCGCTCCCAAGGCGACGAAGACCTCGTAGGACGCGAGGCCGTGCCCGAGGCATGACAGCAGTGGACCCCGTCCTTCGATCCGAAGGACGGGGTCCACTGCTGTCATGCCTCGGCGAAGCGCCGTCAGTCGCCGGGCCGCCCCGCGCGCAGCCGCTCGTAGTAGGCGGAGCACTCCTCGTACGACGGAAGCAGTCCGGACCGCTCCGCCTCGGCCAGCGACGGCGCTTGGTCGTCCTTCTCCGACAGCACCGGCGCGATCCCCTCGGGCCAGGCGATGGCCAGCTGCGGGTCCAGCGGGTGCACCCCGTGCTCACGCCCCGGCGCATATCCCGTCGAGCACAGGTACACCACGGTGGCGTCGTCGGTCAGTGCCATGAACGCGTGCCCGAGCCCCTCCGCGAGGAACACGGCGTGCCGCGTGTCGTCGTCGAGCCGCACCGCCTCCCAGCTGCCGAAGGTGGGCGAGCCGACGCGGATGTCCACCACCACGTCCAGGACGGCGCCGCGCACGCAGGTGACGTACTTGGCCTGACCGGGCGGCACGTCCGCGAAGTGCACTCCGCGCAGCACACCCCGCTTGGAGACCGAGCAGTTCGCCTGTGCCAGCGACAGGTCGTACCCGGTGGCCTCGCGGAACTCCTCGCCGCGGTACCACTCGTGGAAACTGCCCCGCTCGTCCGGGAAGACCTTGGGCTCCAGTACCCAGGCGCCCTCTATGCCCAGCGGTCGCACGCCGCTACCTCCTGCCGTTCTTGATCCGGGATGTCGCACCGCGCAGCACCCTGCCGAGCTTGCGGCGGACGCGGCGGGCCAGCCGCTCCAGGCCACCGGGGTTGGGCGCGCGCACCGCGCGGACCGTCTCGCCGGTGACGCGCAGGGCGAACGGCAGGACGAGGAAACGCGGTTCGGCCGCCTCCGGGACGGGACTCAGCGCGACCCGCCAGGTGGAGGCCCTGAGTTCGGCCAGGGGCAGCTCGGCCTCCAGCACCGATCCCGAGCCGTCCGCGGCGGGGGAGAGGGTGCCGGGCACGTCCACGATGCTCCCGGAGCCGAGCCGCAGCACGACCTTGCGCTCACCGGGCACATGCAGCGGCAGAGGCACCTGGATGTGGTCGTCGGAGACGGTGACGGTTCCGGGCGTGGCACGGTCCAGGCCGAGCCGTTCGGGCGCGCGGTCCACGGCGAGGGCGAGGTTGCCGTGGGGGTTGGTCCAGTACGGCAGGACCGTACGGCCGCCCGCGAGGGCCGCCTGCGGTGCGGGCCGGTCGTGCGCCGGGGCGGGGCCCAGCCGGCACTCCTTGGTCCAGCCGCCGAGGCGGACGCGGACGAAGGCGTCCCACAGTCCGCCGGCCGGGGGCGCGCCGCCCGCCGCGGTGGCCGGGTCGACCGTCGCCGTCGCCCGCAGCACCAGCCGCACCCGCTCGCCGTCGCCTTCCGGCACCGTCTCCCGGGTGACCTGCACCGACTGGAAGTGCTGCGCGGAGCTGGCGCGCTCGCGCAGCAGCAGGTCGCCGCTCGCCGTGCCGAAACGCGCGACGGAGTCGGCGGACACCCACGCGATGGCCTCGGCGGCGTCCAGCGGCGGACCGCCCGTCGCGGGGACGCCCTGGGCGGGGAAGAGCATCGGCTCGCCGCCCGAGGTGAACTCGGTGCGCAGAGCGACCCGCAGCGTGCCGTCCTGCCACTCGACGCCCTCCGGGACGGCCCGGAGGGCGATGCCGGCCTCCCACTCGGCGAAGGCGACGACATCGGCGTAGCGGTCCGCGGCGATCAGTTCGGCCACGACCCGCTGTGTCGGCGGGAGCCCCGCCGCGACGCCGGGACCGAAGCGCTCGGTGACGGTGGCGTGGATCTCCGTGAACAGAGCCCGGCGGTAGTCCTCGGGCACCGCCAGCAGGCGCTTGCCGCGCATCCGCTCGACCATCTCGTTGCGCAGCCAGCGGCGGAAGAGACGGTCCCGCAGGTCTCCCGGCTTGGTGTACGTCTCGACGACGTCGAGGGCCTCGCGCAGGTTCTTGAAGTACCCCGCCGGTTCGAACTGCTGGAAGCCGGCGTTGGAGGCGTCGTCGCGGCGCACGTGGTAGTAGCACACGTAGTCACTGAGCACGGAGACGTTGTCCGCGCGCAGATACGCCTCGGCGATGAAGACGTGGTCCTCGAGGCGCCGCCGGCCCTCGGGGAAGCGCAGTCCGATGTCGTCGAGGAAGGCCCGGCGGAACATCTTGTGCGGGGTGAGGCTGTCGATGAGCGGAGCGTTCTCGACGGACGCGCGCGGGTGGTTGCGGCGGAACAGCTCGACGGGGACGGGACGTCCCTTGCCGGCCATCTTCCCCACGATCACATCGGCGCCGTTGGCCACGCCGTAGTCGTACATCCGCTCGAGGGCCTCGTCGCCGAGGTAGTCGTCGTTGTCGACGAACATGACGTACTCGCCCCGGGACGCCTCGATCCCCACATTGCGGGGCTTGCCCGACCACCCGGAGTTCTCCTGGTGGATGACATGTACGCGGGTATCCTCGGCAGCGAGCTCATCGAGCCGGGCTGGTGTTCCGTCGGTGGAACCGTCGTCGACGAAGACCACTTCGAACTCGTCGGGAGGCAGCGACTGCCTCTTCAGAGATGCGATGCAGTCCTCGATGTACACCCCGGGGTTGTACACGGGGACGACGACGCTGACCTTGACCGGCATGAGGCTCGGTCCCCCTTGGGTCGCTTGTCGTTTCTGTCATGGTGCGGTGCTTGTGGCCAGATGCTAACCCGACGACACCACGGTTCTCGCTTCGGCCACCGCCTGGATCGCATACCGATCAGGTGAACGTTGACGATCTCCCACCGATAGTCTGACCGCGTGCGTCTGCTCCTCATGTCCGACACGCATCTCCCGAAGCGGGCGAAGGTGCTGCCGGCCCCCCTGCTGGCCGAACTCCCGTGCGCCGACGTCGTGTTGCACGCCGGCGACTGGGTCGACACCGCGACCCTCGATCTGCTGGAGCGCCTCAGCAGGCGCCTGGTCGGTGTGTACGGCAACAACGACGGACCGCAGTTGCGCGCCCGGCTGCCGGAGGTCGCGTACGCCGAACTGGGCGGTCTGCGCTGGGGGGTGGTCCACGAGACCGGCCCCGCCCAGGGCCGCGAGGCACGCTGTGCCGCGCGCTTCCCCGACCTCGACGTGCTCGTCTTCGGGCACAGTCACATCCCCTGGGACACCACCGCCCCCACCGGTCTGCGCCTGCTCAACCCGGGCTCCCCGACGGACCGCCGCCGTCAGCCGCACTGCACGTACATGACGGCGACCGTCGACGACGGCCGGCTCATGGACGTACGACTGCACGAACTGCCGCCGCGGACGGCCTGAGAAGACAGCGGCTACCCGTCGGCGCCGGTCCCAACCCCCTGATTCGTCGGACGCCGGAGGCGTCGCCCCGCTGAGATGGAGGACGTGCTGATCGACACCGCGCTCGTACGCCGTCTGCTCACCACGCAGTTCCCGCAATGGGCCGACCTCCCCCTCGCCCCGGTTCAGCAGTCCGGCATGGACAACGCGACCTTCCGGCTCGGCGACGACCTGTCGGTACGGCTGCCCGCTACGCCCTCCCCCACTCTCAACTTCTTCTTTCGAGCGGGGGACCCCAGGCGGGCCAGGTGCACCGCGAGCACCGCCGGCTGCCCCGGCTGGCCCCGCGGCTCCCGCTGGCCGTGTCCGAACCGCTCGCGATGGGCGCGCCCGGCGAGGGCTACCCGTACCCGTGGTCGGTGTACCGCTGGCTGGACGGCGAGACCGTGACCACCGAGGGACTGACCGACCCGGTCCGGGCCGCCCTCGACCTCGCCGGGTTCGTCAACGCCCTCCAGGACATCGACCCGACGGGCGGACCCGGACCCGAGCAGAACAACGCCTTCCGCGGGGTGCCCCTGGGCGATCCGCGTGACTCGATCGCCGCCGAGGCGCGGGTGCGGCCCAAGCTCAAGGCCCTGCGCGGCACGGGGCTCGTCGACGTGGACGCGGTGACGCGGGTGTGAGAGGCGGCTCTCGCGGCGCCCGCCTGGGAGAAGGAGCCGGTGTGGATCCACGGCGACCTCGCGATCGGCAATCTGCTGAGCCGGGACGGCAGGCTGAGTGCCGATGGGGGCACCTCCCGGTTCGAGCGAAGCCGAGAACTGGGGGACGACTTCGGGACACTGGCCGTCGCCGACCCGGCGGTCGACCTGCTGCCCGCCTACAACTTCCTGTCCCCGCAGGCCCGGGACGCCTTCCGTGAGAAGGTCGGCGCCGATGACGCCACGTGGGCCCGCGCGCGCGGCTGGGCCGTCGCGGGCTCGCTCCCGGTGCCCGACGACCCGTACTTCCAGCAGGACCCGGCCCGCGTCACCAGGGCCCTCGGCCACCTTGAACAGGTGATCGCGGACCACCGCCGGGACCAGGCCTAGCGGCGCCGCCACCGCCGTAGCACCACCACCAGCGCGACCACCACGGCGGCGGCGGCGGCCGCCGCGCGCTTGGCTACCGGCACCCCGGCCGTGCGGAACAGGTCCAGTGGTTCGTCCGCCACCGGCGGTGTCTCCTGCGGCTCGTCGCCCAGTTGCTCGGCCAGGTTCTGTGTGAACCGGCCGATGATCCGGTCGCCCACCTCCGCCATCACCCCGCGTCCGAACTGCGCCGGACGCCCGGTGACCGTCAGATCGGTGCGCACCGACACGGCCGTACCGCCGTCCTGTTCCGTGAGCGTGCCGGTGACGGTCGCGCGGGCGGTGCCCTGGCCGCGGGTCTCGCGGCCACTCGCGATGAGGACGATGCGACGGGCGTCCTCGTCCTGTTCCTCGAAGACGGCGGTGCCCTGGTACGTCACCGTGATCGGGCCGACCTTGACCCTCACCGAGCCGTTCACCGTCTTGCCGTCGTAGTCCTGCACGGTCGCCCCCGGCATGCACGGCGCGACGCGCTCGATGTCCAGGAGCGCCCCCCCAGGCCTCCTCGACCGGGACGGGCACGGTGAATTCGTGGTGCAGTTCCATGACTTCCTCCGTCAATGGGGATGGATGGCTCCCGCGGTCGCGGTCAGCGGGGCTCCCGTGCCGCCCCACCTCAGTGCGACGATCTCGGCGGCGACGGACACGGCCACCTCCTCCGGTGTGCGGGCGCCGAGGTCGAGCCCGACCGGGGAGCGGAGGCGGGCCAGTTCACGGTCCGTGAGCCCGGCCTCGACCAGCCGCTTCATCCGGTCGTCGTGCGTACGGCGGCTGCCCATCGCCCCGATGTAGGCGGCGGGCCGGCGCAGCGCCTCCTCCAGGAGCGGGACGTCGAACTTGGGGTCGTGGGTGAGGACGCAGATCACCGTGCGCCCGTCGGTGTCCGTGCCCCGGAGATAGCGGTGCGGCCAGTCCACGACCACTTCCACGCCCTGCGGGAAGCGTTTGGGGGTGGCGAAGACCGGGCGGGCGTCGCACACGGTGACCCGGTAGCCGAGGAAGTCACCGATACGAGCGACCGCGGCGGCGTAGTCGATCGCGCCGAAGACCAGCATGCGTGGGGGAGGCGCGAAGGAGTGCAGGAAGACGGTGACCGCGTCCTCGCGGCGCTCGCCGCGCGGGCCGTAATGACGCAACCCTGTTGCTCCCAGGGCGAGTTCGCCGCGTGCGTCGGCGGTGACCGCCACGTCCAGGCCGTCGGTGCCGAGGCTCCCGGCGACCCGGTCCGGCCACACCGCGAGGGTCGCCCCGCGCGGCGCCGGTCCGTCGGTCACCGTCGCCACGGTCACCGGGCGGCCCGCCGCCACCGACTCGGCGACCTCGCCGAAGGCCGGGTCGGTGGCCCGGCGGACGGGACGCACCAGCAGGGTGATCTCCCCGCCGCAGGTCAGCCCCACCGCGAACGCGTCCTCGTCGCTGTACCCGAAGGTCTGCAACCGCGCCTCGCCGCTCGCCACCACCTCCTGCGCGAGCTCGAACACCGCCCCCTCCACACAGCCGCCGGACACGCTGCCGACGACCTCGTCCCCGGGCCCCACGGCCATCGCCGCACCGGGGTCGCGCGGCGCGCTGCGGCTCACGGCGACGACGGTCGCCAGGCCGAACGGCACTCCCGCCGCGTACCAGGCGCTCAGCGCCGGGAGAATCTCACGCACGACCGCTCCTCTCACCACCGCCGCCAGGCTCTCCAGCGCGGCCAGGCTGTGCCCGTCGGCGAACGCGTCCACGTTCGGCAGCGCCGCCGCCATACCGGCCGCCAGAGGCGCGTACCCAGGGCGTGCCTTGCGCGGATCGGCCCAGATCACCCGGTGGGCCAGCCGCCGCAAGCGTCGCATCTGTGCCGCCAGCACCTCCGGATCGCCACGCTCCCAGCCGTCCGACAGCACCACCACGACCGCGCCGCGTGCCATCCCGCGCTGCCCCCAGCGGTTCAGGAACTCGCGCAGCAGCACCCCCAGCCGGGTACCCCCGCGCCAGTCGGGCACGGCCGCCGCGACCGCCCTCATCGCCAGGTCGGGGTCGCGGTGGGAGAGTTCCCGGGTCACCCGGGTCACCCGGGTCACCCGGGTCACCCGGGTCAGCCGGGTGCCGATCGTGAACACCTCGGTGCGCGGACCCCGGGCCGCCGCGTGCGCGAACCGCAGCAGCGCGTCGGCGTACGGCGCCATGGAGCCGCTGACGTCCACCAGCAGCACGACCCGCCGAGGCCGCTCGGTCCGCGCGTGCCGGCGCAGCCGCCCGGGCTCTCCGCCGCGGCGCAGCAGCTCCCGCACCGTCCGGTGCGGATCGACCTCGCCGCGCCGGGCCGGCCGCCGCCGCGCACTGCGCCGGGACTCGCCGTGCAGGGCGAACGCGGCCAGCAGGCGGCGCAGTTGCGCATGATCGGCGCCGGTCAGTTCCGCGACATCGCGGTGGCGCAGGACCTCGGCGGAGCCGGCGAGGGAGGCGGTGGGCGGTCCTTCGCGCTCGTCCGAAGCGGCCGTACGAGGTTCCCGGGCATCCCGCACGATCAGACGCGGACGGGACGGCGGAGGTACGGACACCGCCCTCCGGTCCGTCTCACCGGTGCCGAAGTACGCGGCGAACGCCCGCTCGTAGCGCTCCAGGTCGTCCGGGTCCCCGCACAGAGTCAGCCGGCCCGCCCAGTACACGTCCACCCGCAGCGGGGGGCCCACCTCGTCCACCGCCCGCACAAAGGCGTGCAGCCGGTCGGCGCTCGCGTCGACGCCCGCCGCGCGCAGGGCACGGGCGAAGCCGAGCAGCGCGGCGTCGATGGCGAGCGAGCCGCTTGATGTTGTCGGTCCAGTTGGTCTGCCCGGTGAGCAGGCGTGCGTCCTCCTTGCGGGGGCGCGAGCGGCCGACCTCGCGCTCTGCGGTCTCGCTCATGTCCGTACCTCCTGTTCGGAGGCGTCGAGCACGGCGCGCACGATGTTCTGGTAGCCGGTGCAGCGGCAGAGATTGCCCTCCAGGGCGTGGCGCACCTCGTCGGAGGTGGGGTGCGGGTTGTCCCGCAGCAGATCCCGCGCCGCCATGAGCATGCCCGGAGTGCAGTAGCCGCACTGGAGTGCGTGCCGCTCGTGGAAGGCCCGCTGGAGCCCGGTCCACTCCCCGTTCGACGTCAGGCCCTCGACGGTGGTCACTTCGCTCCCGTCCGCCTGGACGGCGAGGACCGAGCAGCTCTTGACGCTCGCACCGTCCAGGTCGACCGTGCAGGCCCCGCAGTTGGAGGTGTCGCAGCCCACGGGGTGCCGGTCAGGCCCAGTCGGTCACGCAGGTAGTGGATCAGCAGGAGACGGGGTTCGACCTCGTCCTGGTAGTTCGTGCCGTCCACCTTCACCGAGATACGGGTCATGTGCCCTCCCAGGGAACCGTGCGAGGGGATAGCAGGGGGTGGCGGGGGAAATCGGCCACCTGACCGTGATGGGCGTCACTCTAGGACCGGCCGGGGGAGGGGGCGAGGGCTGGGACGCGGCTTTGTTGACCGTTAATTCGTTGGCGCCCGGTGCGCGGATCTGCTGCACTGCGAGGGACCGGTAGGCGATCAATGGAGGAGCGCGGTAATGCGAGGAGCACGCATGTCCACCCAAGAAGGAATGACCCCCTCTTCGAAGGACATGACGCTCCGTGCACTTGCTCAACCTCGGGATCCTCGCCCACGTAGACGCCGGTAAGACCAGCCTCACCGAGCGGCTGCTGCACTCCGTCGGAGTCATCGACGAGATCGGCAGCGTCGACGCCGGCAGCACCCGCACCGACTCCCTCGCGCTGGAGCGGCAGCGCGGCATCACCATCAAGTCCGCCGTCGTCTCGTTCGCGGTCGACGACGTCACCGTCAATCTCATCGACACCCCCGGCCACCCGGACTTCATCGCCGAGGTGGAACGGGTGCTCGGCGTCCTCGACGGCGCCGTGCTGGTGGTCTCGGCCGTCGAGGGCGTCCAGGCGCAGACCCGCGTCCTGATGCGCACCCTCCAGCGGCTGAGGATCCCCGCGCTGATCTTCGTCAACAAGATCGACCGTCGCGGCGCGCGGTACGACGGTGTCCTGCGCGCGCTCCGCGAGCGGCTCACGCCCGCGGTCGTACCGATGGGGCGGGCCGTCGGGCTCGGCACCCGCAAGGCCGCGTTCGCCCCGGGCCGGGTTCCCGTCGACGTCCTCGCGGACCACGACGACGAGCTGCTCGCGGCCTATGTCGAGGGGACGCTCTCCGAGGACCGGGTGCGCGCGACCCTCGTCGCACGGACCCGCGAGGCCCTCGTCCACCCGGTGTTCTTCGGCTCGGCGGCCACCGGTGCGGGCGTCCCCGAACTCATCGCGGGGATCAAGGAGTTGCTGCCCCGCGCCGACGGCGACCCCGAGGGTCCGGTCTCCGGCACCGTGTTCAAGGTCGAGCGGGGCCCGGCGGGGGAGAAGGTCGCCTACGCGCGGATGTTCTCCGGAACGCTGCGCACCCGCGACCGGGTCCCCTTCGGCGACACCCGGACCGGCGACGCCCGCGACGAGGGCCGGGTCACCGCGGTGAGCGTCTTCGACCACGGCACGGACATCCGTGGGGACGCCGTCCCCGCGGGGCGGATCGCGAGACTCTGGGGTCTCGCCGAGGTGCGGATCGGCGACGCCATCGGCGAACCCCGCAAGGCGCACGGGCACTTCTTCGCCCCGCCGACCCTGGAGACCGTGGTCGTGCCGGGCCCGGACACGGACCGCAGGGCCCTGCACCTCGCGCTCGGTCAACTCGCCGAACAGGACCCGTTGATCGGGCTGCGCCACGACGAGGTACGCCAGGAGACCTCCGTCTCCCTGTACGGGGAGGTCCAGAAAGAGGTCATTCAAGCCACTCTGGCGGAGGAGTTCGGGCTCGCGGTCGGCTTCCGGGAGACCACGCCGCTCTGCATCGAGAGGCCGACGGGCACGGGGGCCGCCGCCGAGTTCATCAAGAAGGACGCCAACCCGTTCCTCGCGACCGTCGGCCTGCGCGTCGACCCCGCCCCGCCCGGAACCGGCATCGCCTTCCGGCTGGAGGTGGAGCTGGGTGCCATGCCGTACGCCTTCTTCAAGGCCGTCGAGGACACGGTCCGCGAGACCCTCGGCCAGGGCCTCAACGGCTGGCAGGTCACCGACTGCACGGTCACGATGACCCACTCCGGCTACTGGCCCCGCCAGAGCCACGCCCACCAGGGCTTCGACAAGAGCATGTCCACCACCGGGGCCGACTTCCGGGGCCTGACACCGCTGGTGCTGACCGAGGCGCTGCGCAGGGCCGGGAGCCAGGTGTACGAGCCGATGCACCGCTTCCGGATCGAGGCCCCGGCCGGCACCCTGGGCGCCCTGCTGCCGGTGCTGGCCGCGCTCCAGGCCGTGCCGCAGACCACCGAGACGCGCGGGGAGAGCTGCGTCCTGGAGGGTGCGGTGCCGGCCGCCCGTGTGCACGCGCTGGAGCAGCGGCTGCCCGGACTCACGCGGGGAGAAGGCGAGTTGGAGAGCGGGTTCGACCACTACGCGCCCGTCGTGCGCGGTGACGTACCGAGCCGTCCGCGCACCGATCACAACCCGCTGAACCGCAAGGAGTACCTGTTGAACGTGACGCGTCGAGTCGGCGGTTGAGGTGGCTGAGAAGGAACGTGTGAAGAAAAGCTGACACTTACTCATTAGTCAGAAGTGTTGACGGTGTCCGGAAATCACCCGACTGTAGTGAACATGCCGAATATCCGGTTGCGTTTGCTGACGGTTCTGGTTGTCCTCTTCGGATCCCTGACGGTGGCGGGCGCCGGGCCCGCCACCGCCGCCGTCCCCAATTCCCTCTGGTTCGACGGCACGGCGCTCACCGTGTCGAACGGCCGCTTCGTCGACGGCCAAGGCCGCGAGGTGGTTCTCCGCGGTTACAACGTCTCCGGCGAGACCAAGCTCGACGAGAACCACGGCCTGCCCTTCGCCTCCGTGGCCGACGCAAAGAAGTCGGCGACCGCGCTGAGAGCCCTCGGCGGCGGCAACTCGGTCCGCTTCCTGCTCTCCTGGGCCTACGCCGAGCCCGTGCGCGGTCAGCTGGACACGGCCTACCTGGCCGCCGCCACCGCACAGCTGGGCGCCTTCCTGGACGCGGGCATCCGTGTCTACCCGGACTTCCACCAGGACCTCTACTCCCGCTACCTCTTCGACTCGGACAGCTGGTACACGGGCGACGGCGCCCCGCAATGGGCGGTGGACCTCGGCAACTACCCGGACGAATCCTGCGGGATCTGCTTCCTCTGGGGCCAGAACATCACCCAGAACGGCGCGGTGAAGGCCGCCCAGTACGACTTCTGGCACAACGCCCACGGCCTTCAGGACTCCTTCCTCACCACGGCCCAGAAGACCATGGCGTACATCAAGCAGAACCTGTCCGCGGAGCAGTTCACGGGCGTCCTCGGCTTCGACCCCTACAACGAGCCCTACGCCGGCACCTACGACTCCGGCCAGGCCAGCCGCACCTGGGAACGCGATCTGCTGTGGCCCTTCTACGTGAAGTTCCGGGCCCGGATGGACGCGGCCGGCTGGACGGACAAGCCCGCCTTCGTCGAGCCGAACCTGTTCTGGAACGGCAACGTCAGCAAGGAGGAGGGCGGCCTGCTCGACGCGGGCGCCATCGGCTCCCGGTACGTCTTCAACACCCACTTCTACGACCAGAAGGCCATCTCCGGCGTCCTCATGTGGGGCAACGCCTCGGACGGCCAGTACGTGAGCGACTTCGCCACGGTCCGCGACCGGGCCTCGGCGCTCGGCACCACGGCCATCGTCAGCGAGTTCGGCCACCCCCTGAACGGCTCCACCGCCGGCAAGGCCCCGACCGTCCTCAAGGCGATGTACCAGGCCCTGGACTCCCGGGTGAAGGGCGCCAACTGGTGGACCACGCCCGCCACGTCCGGCCCGGTGCTGTCCGGCTCGCAGTGGCAGTGGGACATCCACAACGGCCGCCACAGCGAGCTCATGAACGGCAACCCCGACAAGGTGCTCACCACCGGGGACGCCTGGAACGACGAGGACCTGTCCGCCGTACGCCTCGACGACTCCGGCAAGGCGGTCCTGCGACAGGACGCCCGGCTCCTCGACCGCGTCTACCCGAGCGCCACTTCGGGCAGCACCCTCGCCTTCACCTACGAGGACCGTTCCCGCGACGGCTCCACGACCCTGACCTGGAACCCGGTCCCGAGCAGCCTGCCGAACGTGTCCTCGCTGGTCGGCTCCGGCCAGTACTCCCTGCTGGTGTGGCGCTCGGGCAGCGGCTCGGCACCGACCGAACTGCACCTCCCGGCGTCCTTCCCGAACGCCTCCACCACCGTGGTCTCCGACCTCGGTACGGCGTACGCCCCGCCGGCGTACACCTCGGCCACCCCGGTCGGCACGACCGCCGAACCGGGCGGCACCGGAAGCCGCCGCCTCCTGCTCACCGACACCGACAGCGCCACCCCGCACTACGCGCTCGTCACCAACGGGGCCGCCTCGCCCTCCGCCACCGTGCTGAACGCGGCCAAGTCCGAGCTGGCGGCCTGGATGGCGTCGAAGTTCGCTTGACCCTCTCCTTACGTCAGGGTTGAGGCTGGACCCCGACGAAAGGGCAGGTGAATGAGCTACTCCGTGCGGCAGGTCGCGTCCTGGGCCGCGGTGACGGTGCGCACGCTCCATCACTACGACCGGACCGGCCTGCTCACGCCCAGCAGCCGCAGCCGGGCCGGGTACCGCCTCTACGACGAGACGGACCTGGCCCGGCTCCAGCAGATCCTCTTCTACCGCGAACTCGGTTTCTCCCTCGACGAGATCGCCGCCATCCTCAAGGATCCGCAGGCCAACGCCCTGGACCGGCTTCGGGCCCGGCAACGGCAGTTGAGCGAGGAGATCGCCCGGCTCCAGCGGCTCTGCGAGGTCGCCGAGCGGGCCATCGAGGTCCAGCAGACCGGCGTGACCCTCACCCCGCAGGAACGCTTCGAGGTCTTCGGCGAGATCGGCTTCGACCTCAGCTATGCCACCGAACGGCAGCTGAAGTGGGGCGACTCGCAGGGGCAGCGCGAGTCGATGGCACGGGCGGCCGCGCACACCAAGGAGGACTGGCGGCAGCTCATGGCGGAGGCCGGCGAGTGGCGCACGCGGCTGCTCGCGGCCTTCGACGCGGGGGAGCCCAGCGACGGCGAGGCGGCCATGGACCTCGCCGAGGAGCACCGCCGGCACATCACCCGCTGGTTCACCACCTGTCCGCCCGCCATGCACCGGCGGATCGCGGACGACTTCGTGGCCGACCCGCGCGCCTTCGCCCTCGTCGTGCCCCCGTCGCAGCAACGGCCCGGCCTCGCCCCCTACCTGGGCAAGGCCGTGCACGCCAACGCGGCCCGCAACGACTCCCCGGAGGAAGAGAGATGAGGATCCTGATCGCCGCGGCCGGATCGCGCGGTGACGTGGCGCCGTACACGGGACTCGGCAACGCGCTCCTGAGAGCCGGGCACGAGGTCGCCCTCGCCGCACCGGACGCCTTCGCGCCCCTGGCGCGGGAGGCGGGGCTGGAGTTCCGTGGTCTTCCCGCCCGCGCGGAGGGCGGTGGGGCGGCGACCAAGCGTGAACTGATGCGCACGGCGGCCGAGTTCGTCACCGAACTCGGTCAGGGATTCGCCACCGCGATGGACCGGGGGACGGATCTGCTCCTGCTGTCGACGACCACGGCTCCCCTCGGCTGGCACCTGGCCGAGGCCACCGGCACCCCGGCGATCGGCGCGTACCTCGTGCCCGCCGCCCCGACCGGCGACTTCCCACCCGTGGTCACCGCGGCCCGCTCACTGGGCCGCCCCGGCAACCGTACGGCCGGGCGCTTCGCGCTGCGCATGGCCGACCGTCTCTACACGGGAGCGGTCGCGGACCTCCGCCGGAGCCTCGGCCTGCCCCCGCTCACGCCGCGGGCGATGCGCCGCCGACAGGAGCAGGCGGACTGGCCCGTCCTGCACGGCTTCAGCACGGCACTCGTGCCGCGCCCCTCCGACTGGCGGCCGGGGCTGGAGGTCGTGGGCACCTGGTGGCCGTACGTCGACGAGGCCCGGCGGCTGACCGCGGAAGTGGAGGATTTCCTCGCGGCCGGAGCGCGGCCGGTGTTCATCGGGTTCGGCAGCATGGCGGCCGGGCAGGGGGAGCGGCTCGGCGACATCGCCGTACGGGCCCTGCGGCGGGCCGGGCTGCGCGGGATCCTGCAGACCGGCGCGGCCGGACTCGCGGCCGACGGCGACGACGTCCTGACCGTCGGGGACGTACCGCACGCGCTGCTGTTCCCCCGGGTCGCCGCCGTGGTCCACCACGCCGGAGCGGGCACGTCGGCGGCCGGACTGCGCGCCGGGGTACCCGCGGTGCCCGTGCCGGTGGCGGCGGACCAGCCGTTCTGGGCGGGTCGGCTGGCCGCACTCGGGGCCGCCGGCGACCCGATCCCGTTCAGGTCGCTCACGGCCGAGACGCTCGCCGACGCGCTCGGCCGTGTCGTACGGCAGCAGTCCTACAGCCGTGCGGCCGTGACCGCCGCGCGGCTCATGGCCGCCGAGGACGGGGCGGGCGCGGTGGTCAAGGCCGTGGAACGGGCGACGGGCTGAGCCTCATCAGGAGGCCGGGCTCGTCCAGTTCGGCGCGACATGGCCCAGACGGACGCGTTGGGGGTGGTCGCCGACCGGAACGGACACCGTCTTTTGGCCGGTGGCGAAGTCGATGGCCGTGACCTGGTCGGTGCCGCTCTCGGAGACCACGCAGAGCTTGCCGTCGCCGCTGACCGTGGCCCAGTAGGGCTTGGAAGCGGTGACGAGCGGGCCCTCCTGGAGCGTCGTGCGGTTGACGACGGTCGCGTAGTCGTCCATGGTCCCGGCGATGCACAGCTTGGTGCCGTCGGGGCTCATCGACATGCCGTGGTGGCGGGAGTCGTTGACGAACGTGGTGCGGTCGTCGCTGGTCGCCGGGTTCTTCGGGAGGGTCTTGGTCCGGGTGATCTTGTCGGTGGCGAGGTCGTACTCGAAGAAGCCGTTGAAGAACGACACCTGGAAGTACAGCTTGGACTCGTCCGGGGAGAACACGGCCGGGCGGACCGCGTCGGAGTAGTCGGTGAGACCGATCGCGTCCAGCTTCGGCCGCATGTCGATGACCTTGACCTGCTGGTACGTCGTGGCGTCGACGACCGTGATGCGCCGGTCGCCCTTCGTCCAGTCCAGCCACGCGGCGTCGGTGCTGGTGTTCACGTCACCGATCGCCATGTTGTAGATGTACTTGCCGTCCTTGGTGAAGATGTTCTCGTGCGGCTTGTCGCCGGTGGTGAACTTGCCGAGCTGCTTGCCGGTGTTGATGTCGAGCACGTGCACGGTGTTCGAGGTCGAGGCGGACACCGCCACCCGGGTGCCGTCGGGGGAGACCGCCATGTGGTCCGAGCGGTAACCCGACACGGGGAACCGCCAGTTGATGGCCCCGGTGGACAGGTTGATCGACACCACGTCGGCGAAGCTCGGCCGGGAGACGACGACCGACGCGCCGTCCGGTGTGGTGTACATGTCGTCGACAAACTGGTCGTGGCCCTCGCCGACACCGTTGCGGATCGCCATGAAGTAGATCCACTTGATCGGATCGGCGGTGATCTCCGCCATCCGCGCGTCCTTGTCGGGGATGACGTTGATGCGGCCGATCTTCGCGAGATCGCCCGTGGACCGGAGGACGTCGGCGGTGCCGTCCCAGTTGTTGCCGACGAACAGCACCTCGCGCAGGGCGGCGGCGTCCGCGGCGGTGGCGGCGGTCGCCGGGGCGGTGACGGTCAGGGCGACGGCGGCGGCCAGAGCGCCAAGGTGCCTGGCTCTGAAAGCGGGCATGACGGCTCTCTCCTCTGAGTGGGGTTCATGAGTAGGACATGCCAAGGCGAAGCTGGTGAATCTGAACACAGACGCTTTCAGAATCAACTTACTGAAAAGTAAGGAAGGGGCGCCCTGTCCACAAGACCGCGGACACGATAAAAATTGGCGCGTCGAAGGACGATCAACGGAGGTGACCGTGGCGGGCAGGCTCAAGGCGCCGACCGGCCGCTACGGCGGCAAGACGGCCGAAGAACGGCAGGCGCTGCGGCGCGGGCGTTTTCTGGACGCGGCCCTGCAGTTGTTCGGCGACACCCCCGGCTACCGCAACACCACGGTCGCCGCGCTCAGCGAGGCCGCGGGCCTGTCGACCCGGCAGTTCTACGAGGAGTTCCGCGCCCTCGAGGATGTCCTCGCCGCCCTCCACCTCCAGGTCAACGGCTGGGCTGAGGAGGCGGTCCTGACGGCGGTGGCCGACGCGGAGTCGCTGCCGCTCGCCGAACGAGTGGCGGCGATCTTCCGTGCGTACGCCGCGAACGTCACCGGTGATCCTCGCCGTGTCCGCATCACGTTCGTCGAGATCATCGGCGTCAGTCCGCGTCTGGAGGAGCAGCGCCTCGCCCGCCGCGCCGGGTGGATCGACCTGCTGTGTGCCGAGGCGAACGCGGCCGTCGCGCGGGGTGAGGCGGTGCCGCGGGACTATCGGATTCCGGCCGCGGCGTTCATCGGCGCGGTCAACGGTCTGTTGCACGACTGGAGTGCCGGATGGGTGGACGCGACGCTGGACGAGGTGGTGGCGGAGCTGGTGCGGCAGTTGTTGGCGATTCTGCGGCCGGTCGAGTGGTGATCCGCGGGCCGGTGACGGCTGGTCGCGCCCGCGCGGCGTAGTCACACCGCCGTTCAGCGCGTGAGTCTGTTGACCGCTTCCACCACCGGCCCGACCCCGTCCTCCTCGCGAATCCGCGCCCCCAGCGCCCGCGCCCGCTCCCGGTAGCCCGGATCACGGGTGACCCGCGTCAGCGCCGAGGCCAGCGTGTCCGTGTTCAGTCCCCGCAGCGGTACCGCACGCGGTGCCACGCCCAGCGCGACCAGCCGCGCGGACCAGAAACCCGCGTCGAACTGGACCGGCACCGGTACGGCGGGCACCCCGGCCCGCAGCCCCGCGGCGGTCGTGCCCGCGCCCGCGTGGTGGACGAGCGCCGCCATGTGCGGGAAGAGCGCCGAGTGGGCGACCTCGCCGACGGTCAGCATGTCATCGCCGTCGGCCGCGAGCCCGCCCCAGCCCTGCTGGATCACCCCGCGCAGCCCGGCCCGGCGCAGCGCGCGCACGATGTCGGCGCTGAGCCGTCCGGGGTCCGGGACCGTCGCGCTGCCCAGACCGACGAACACCGGAGGTTCGCCCGCGTCGAGGAAGTCCCGCACCTCGGGCGGAAGTTCGCTGCGCACGTCGTACGGCCACCAGTAGCCGGTCACGTCCAGCCCCGCCCGCCAGTCGCGTGGCCTGGCCACCACCAGCGGGCTGAAGCCGTGGTGCACCGGCCACGCCTGCCGCTCCCGGGCCCGCAGCGCCGCCGTGGTGCGGACGCGGGGCATCCCCAGCCGTTCGCGCACCGCCGGGACGGTCGCGGCGAAGACCTGCTCCACGGCCAGGCCCACGCCGTGCCCGGCGAGCCGGTTGCCGGCGGCTCCCCAGGAGCGGCCGCCGAGGAGGGGAGGGCCGAACTCGCGGGTGGGGGCGATGGGTTGGAGATAGACGCCCATGCTGGGCAGCGACAGACCCTCGGCGACGGTGTGCCCCAGCGGTGCGAGCGAGCCGGACAGCAGCAGCACGTCGCTGCCCCGCGCGGCCGCCAGCACGTCGTCGGCCACCTCCTGGGCCAGGGTCCGCGCCATGCGCACCACCCGCAGCAGCTTCCCGGTGCCCGTCGCACTGTCGTGCAGCGCCCGCCCGCGTGAGGACTCCAGCTCCGCCCGGGGATCGAGCGGCAGGGCATGGAATCCGACCCCCGACCCCGCCACCAACGGCTCGAAGGAGCCGTGCGTGACCAGGGTGACCTCGTGTCCGGCCCGCACGAGGCCGTGCCCCAGTCCGGTGAAGGGGGCGACGTCGCCCCGGGATCCCGCCGTCATGATCGCTACGCGCACAACGGTCAGTATGGCGCGGCGGCTTGCCCCGACGGGTGAACGACCCAAGGGGACCGGCTACTTCACGCCTGCCACATCCGTTGACTTCCCCCTCCCGTGGCTCTACTTTCGGCGCGCGACACGTTCGAAACATCGATCTCTGTTCGAAATATCGTTGTCACCCTTGAGTGTTTCCCCGCACGAAGGAGCCGCATGTACCCCCCACCGTGTTCCGTACGCCGCCTCAGAGCCGCCGCCGTACGCGCCCTCGTCCTCGCCCTGACCGCCACCGCCGCCCTGCTGTTCGCGCAGCCGGACCAGGCGCGGGCGGCGACCAGCCGGCAGATATCCGTGCCCGCCGCCCCGATGGGCTGGGCCTCCTGGAACAGCTTCGCCGCGAAGATCGACTACAGCGTGATCAAGCAGCAGGTCGACGCGTTCGTCGCCTCGGGGCTGCCGGCGGCGGGCTACCAGTACATCAACATCGACGAGGGCTGGTGGCAGGGCACCCGTGACAGCGCCGGCAACATCACCATCGACGAGGCGGAGTGGCCCGGTGGCATGAAGGCCATCGCCGACTACATCCACAGCAAGGGCCTCAAGGCCGGCATCTACACCGACGCCGGCAAGGACGGCTGCGGCTACTACTACCCGACCGGCCGCCCCGCCGCGCCCGGCTCCGGCAGTGAGGGCCACTACGAGCAGGACATGCTCCAGTTCTCGCAGTGGGGCTTCGACTTCGTGAAGGTCGACTGGTGCGGCGGCGACGCCGAGGGTCTCGACGCGAAGACGACGTACCAGGCCATCAGCGACGCGATCACGAAGGCCACGGCCACGACCGGCCGCCCGATGACCCTGTCGCTGTGCAACTGGGGCCGGCAGAACCCGTGGAACTGGGCTCCGGGCCAGGGCGCGATGTGGCGGACGAACGACGACATCATCCTGTACGGCAACAAGCCGTCCATGACCAACCTGCTGACCAACTACGACCGGAACCTGCACCCCACGGCCCAGCACACCGGCTACTACAACGACCCCGACATGCTGATGGTCGGCATGGACGGCTTCACCGCCGCCCAGAACCGCACCCACATGAACCTGTGGGCGATCTCCGGCGCCCCGCTCCTCGCCGGCAACAACCTCGCCACCATGACCACCGAGACCGCGAACATCCTCAAGAACCCCGAGGTCATCGCCGTCGACCAGGACGCGCGCGGCCTCCAGGGCGTCAAGGTCGCCGAGGACACCAGCGGACTGCAGGTGTACGGCAAGGTCCTGTCCGGCGCCGGCAACCGCGCGGCCGTCCTGCTCAACCGCACCTCCACCGCCCAGAACATCACCGTCCGCTGGTCCGACCTCGGCCTGACCAACGCCAACGCGACCGTCCGTGATCTGTGGACGCAGCAGAACATGGGCTCGTACGGCACGAGCTACACCACCAGCGTCCCGGCGGGCGGCTCGGTGATGCTCACCGTCAAGGGCGGCACCGAGGCCGCGGGCAGCACCTACACCGGCACGTCGAGCTTCTCCGGCGTGGTCGCCGGGAACACCGGCCTGAAGACCGTCGACGTCGCCTACACCAACACCACCTCGACCGCCCGCAAGGCCACCCTCAAGGTCAACGGCCAGGGTCCGACGGCGGTCTCCTTCCCGCCCACGGGCTCCAGCCAGGGCACCATCAGCGTCCAGGTCGCCCTCTCCAAGGGCTCCTCGAACACGCTGACCTTCACCGGCGCCCCGACCCTCGCCGACATCACGGTCAGACCGCTGCCCGGCGCCAACGGCAGCCTGGTCGTCGGCACCCAGTCGGGCCGCTGCGCCGACATCAACGACAACACCCTCACCAACGGCACCCAGGCCCAGCTCTGGGACTGCAACGGCGGCCAGAACCAGGCCTGGACGTACACCTCCCGCAAGGAACTCGTGGTGTACGGCAACAAGTGCCTGGACGCCTACAACCAGGGCACGGCCAATGGCACCAAGGCCGTGATCTGGGACTGCAACGGTCAGAACAACCAGAAGTGGAACGTCAACACCGACGGCACCCTCACCAATGTCCACTCCGGACTCTGCCTGGACGCCTACAACAACCAGACGGCCAACGGCAGCCAGCTGGTGCTGTGGTCCTGCGGCACCGGTGACAACCAGAAGTGGACGCTGAACTAGCGGAGGCGAACCCACGCCTGGGCGAGGCCGTGTCCGGCACGGCCTCGCCCTCCACTCAATGGCGCGAGCCGGTCAGTCAGGGAGGTTCCCCTCGCCGCCGAGGTTCGCGACCATCCGGCGCAGGACATCGACCGTCACCGCGTAGTCGGCCGGGTCGATCCCGTCGTGCGTCCTCTCGTGGACCCGCAGGTTGCGCTCCCGGGCACGGACGCGCCCCGCTTCACCCGCCTCGGTCAGCCGCATGCCGTCCGGCTCCTCCGTGAGCCAGCCGCGGGCGACCAGGTCGTCGAAGACGCCGTCGAAGTCGATGCCCTGGTCGTCGTACGGAGCCAGCCGCTCGACGAGCGCCGCACGGGTCCACCGTCCGGGATCCCCGGCGGCGTGGTTGAGCGTCCACCAGTGGGGCTGCGTCAGGTTCTCCACGGCCAGCTGTGCGCGGATTCCTCCCACCACCCGGCGGTACACCTCACCGCTCCACGCCCCGATCGGCTGAGCGGCCAGTTCCTCCTGCGAGTACTCCTTGATCGCCATGTGACGACCGTAGAACCTCAACTTTGCTCGAGGTCAAGGCCGGAGCTGCGGAACGGCACACAGCGCCAGGACACCGACGAGCCCGGCACAACCCAGCAGCCAGCCCGCCAGCAGTCTGCGCCGCAGCTCGCGGTACTTCGCCTCGTACTCGTCCCGGAGCCTTTCGGCGCGCACCGCGGTGTGCTGCCAGGAGTCACGGGCGAGTGCCAGGTACTCGGCCTCGAACCGCCGCTCCACCTCGGCCCGTTGGGTGTCCGTGAGCCAGGGCAGTGGGGCGGTGAAGCGCTGGGCGGCCGTGCGGCCCTCCTCGCGGGTGGCGGCGAGCAGCAGATGGCCCTCGACGTCGGCCAGGAACTTGCTCACAGAGCGGTCAACTCCCTCTGCTGCTCGGTGGTGTGGTGCAGGTCGAACGCCGGGGATTCGCTGCGGATCCGCGGCAGGGTGAGGAAGTTGTGCCGCGGGGGCGGGCAGGACGTCGCCCACTCGAGCGAGCGGCCGTAGCCCCACGGGTCGTCGCTCTCGACCTTCCTGCCGTACTTGGCCGTCTTCCACACGTTGTAGAAGAAGGGGAGCAGCGAGGCGCCGAGCACGAAGGAGAAGATGCTCGACAGTGTGTTGAGCGGGGTGAGTCCCTCGACCGCGAGATAGTCCGGAATCCGGCGCTGCATACCGTTCACGCCCAGCCAGTGCTGGACCAGGAAGGTGCCATGGAAGCCGATGAACAGCGTCCAGAAGGTGATCTTGCCGAGGCGCTCGTCGAGCATCTTGCCGGTGAACTTGGGCCACCAGAAGTGAAAGCCGGAGAACATCGCGAAGACGACGGTGCCGAACACCACGTAGTGGAAGTGCGCCACCACGAAATAGGAGTCGGAGACCGCGAAGTCGATCGGTGGCGAGGCGAGCATCACGCCGGTCAGGCCGCCGAAGACGAAGGTGACCAGGAAACCCGTCGCCCAGAGCATCGGTGTCTCGAAGGACAGCGAGCCCTTCCACATCGTTCCGATCCAGTTGAAGAACTTCACGCCCGTTGGCACGGCGATGAGGAACGTCATGAAGGAGAAGAACGGCAGGAGCACGCCGCCGGTGACGTACATGTGGTGCGCCCACACCGTCACGGACAGACCGGCGATCGAGATCGTCGCGGCCACCAGACCCATGTAGCCGAACATCGGCTTACGGGAGAAGACCGGGATGACCTCGGAGATGATGCCGAAGAACGGCAACGCGATGATGTACACCTCTGGATGGCCGAAGAACCAGAAGAGGTGTTGCCACAGCAAGGCCCCGCCGTTGGCGGAGTCGAAGACATGCGCACCGAACTTGCGGTCCGCCTCCAGGGCGAACAGCGCGGCCGCCAGGACCGGGAAGGCCAGCAGGACCAGCACCGCGGTCAGCAGCACGTTCCACACGAAGATCGGCATGCGGAACATGGTCATGCCGGGTGCGCGCATGCAGATGATCGTGGTGATGAAGTTGACCGAGCCGAGGATGGTGCCGAAGCCGGAGAAGGCCAGACCCATGATCCACAGGTCGGCGCCGATGCCGGGGCTGCGGACCGCGTCGGACAGCGGGCTGTAGGCGAACCAGCCGAAGTCGGCCGCGCCCTGCGGGGTGAGGAAGCCACCGACCGCGATGAGCGAGCCGAACAGGTACAGCCAGTAGGCGAACATGTTCAGCCGGGGGAAGGCCACGTCCGGCGCGCCGATCTGCAGCGGCATGATCCAGTTCGCGAAGCCGGCGAACAGCGGCGTCGCGAACATCAGCAGCATGATCGTGCCGTGCATCGTGAACGCCTGGTTGAACTGCTCGTTCGACATGATCTGCAGACCGGGACGGGCCAGCTCGGCGCGCATGAACAGCGCCAGCAGACCACCGATGCAGAAGAACGCGAACGACGTGACCAGATACAGCGTCCCGATCGTCTTGTGATCCGTGGTCGTCAGCCACTTCAGGTGCCTCATGCCCCGCCTGTGTCCGCGCCCGGCCCGGACGTCACACTTCAGGGACGCGACGAGAATCACGGAAACGGCTGTGACGATCCCGAGGGTGCCGGACACGAACGGAACATGAGCGACGACGACAACTTCGCCGCTGCCTATCGCGAGCACTACTGGGCGGTCAGCCGCTATGTCGCGCGGCGACTGGACGGGCGCATGAGTGACGTGGAGGAAGTGGTGGCGGAGGTCTTCACCGTCGCCTGGCGCCGCCGGACCGACCTCCCGGACTCCCCCCTGCCCTGGCTGTACGGAGTGGCACGGAACTGCCTGGCCAACGCGGTGCGCGGACAGGGGCGCCGACGGCGACTGGTGGACCGGCTGGGCAACGACGACACGGCACACGGGCGGCACATCGAGGCCGGCCCCGACGCGGAGAGCCCCGGCGCCTGGGTGCACGACGCGCTGGACCGGCTCTCCCCGGCCGACCAGGAGGTGCTGCGGCTCACGGCCTGGGAGGAACTGGACACCGACGAGGTGGCGGTCGCCCTCGGCTGCGGTCGGCGGGCCGCGTCGATGCGGCTGCACCGCGCCCGGCGCCGGCTGAGAGCCGAGATCGACCGCCTGGGCCCCACGACCGCCGCCGCCCTGAAGGAGAACGGCCATGGCTGACGAACTCGACCTCCTGCGCCGCGCCAACCCGGTGCCGACCGACGGCCCCCACTTCGGCGACGGCCCTCTCGACCACCACGCCGAGCGGCGGCTGAACCGGCTCATGCAGCAACGGACCTCCCGCCGCCCCCGGCTGCTCTGGGGCCTGGCGGCCACGGCCGTCGTCGGCGCGCTGGTCGCGGCCCTGCTGTTCACCGACCAGACCACCGCGCCGGCGGTCGCCGCGCCCCGGCCGCTCGTGGTGCGGGCCGACTCCACTCCCGTATCCCTTCAGACCCTGGCGGCGCGGGCGCGGGCGGCCGACAGTTCGCCCGGGCTCCGCAAGGGCACTCATGTGAAGTCGTGGAGCCTCGGCATGAGCGAGGACAAGCCTCCGATCACCTACCCGGAGGAGCGCATCGTGCGGTGGAACGCCGACGACAGTCACACGGTGATCGTCGACGACGGCCACGACCGCACCACGCAGACCTATCCGCCCAGTTGGAGCGACGCCCCGCCGCAGTCGCGGCCCCCGCACGACGTCGCCCGCCTGCGCGCCTACCTCCAGGAAGCCACGTACACCGACACCGCACTGGACACCGGGCAGCTCCTCGACGGCGTCCGGGTGCTCCTCGACACCTGGCACCTCGGTGCCCGTGAGTCCGCGACGGTGGCCGAGACGCTGGCGGACGCCAAGGGGCTCAAGCCAGTCGGACAGGTCACCGACCGGCTCGGGCGGCGCGGACAGGCGTATGTGTACCAGCAGTCGGCCACCCGCCGGATGCTGATCATGGACCCGGCCACCGGCGCCGTACTCGGCCTGGAGACCACCTTCACGAAGGCGGATCCCGAGTACGGCGTCAAGGCCGGAGACGTCATGGACTACAGCGCCTGGACGCGCTGATTCAGACCCCGAGCTGCCGGGCCGCCGCGTCGACCGTCTGCTCCAGCAGCGTGGCGATCGTCATCGGACCGACGCCGCCCGGCACCGGGGTGATCAGCGAGGCCCGCTCCACGGCGGAGTCGAAGTCGACGTCGCCGACGTTCCCCTCGTTGTAGCCGGCGTCGAGCACGACGGCGCCGGGCTTGATGTCCTGGCCCTTGATGAGCCGCGCCCGGCCCACGGCGGCGACGACGATGTCCGCCTCGCGGACGGCCGCGGACAGGTCCGCCGTCCGTGAGTGGCAGTACGTCACCGTCGCGTCGCGCGCGAGCAGCAGCATCCCGGCCGGCTTGCCGAGGATCGCGCTGCGGCCGACGACCACGGCCCGCTTGCCGGACGGGTCGACGCCGTACTCGTCGAGCAGCCGCATGATCCCGCCGGGCGTGCACGACACAAAGCCCGGCAGGCCGAAGCTCATCGACGCGAACGAGGCGAAGGTGACGCCGTCGACGTCCTTCTCGGGCGCGATCGCTTCGAACGCGGCCCGCTCGTCGATGTGCTCGCCCATCGGATGCTGGAGCAGGATGCCGTGCACGGCGGGATCGGCGGAGAGCGCCTCGAGCGTGCCCACCAGTTCCCCGGTCGTGGTCGCCGCGGGCAGCTCCACATGCCGGGAGGCGATACCGGCCTTGCGGCAGCGGTTCTGCTTCATCCGGACGTACGTCACGGAGGCGGGGTCCTCGCCGACCAGTACGGTCGCGAGACACGGTGTGCCGCCGGTGCGTTCGGTGAGGTCGGCGGCGCGCTTGCCGGTCTCCTCCACGATCCGCCGGGCGAGCGCCGTGCCGTCAATGAGCCGGGCCTGAGACATGATCCACTCCTGGGCTGGTAGTCGGTTCGCCCAGGCGCACGGCATCAGGTTCTGCGGGACCGCTCCCCGGTGGTGCTCCACCTCAGCGCCAGTCACGGCCCGCCAGCAGCCTAACCGAGCCGGTGCTTCGGCCGGGGCCCCTTACGCCCTACGACGGTCAGGACCCGCTCTCCTGCGGTGGCGCCGTCGGGTCGGCTCCGGCGAGGAACCCGGTCGCCTGGGCGTGAAGGTGGCCGGCGCCGATCGCCTCGGCCCAGCGGGCGATCTCCTTCGCCAGCGCGGTCGCGCCGCCCTCGTCACCCGTGTCGCGGGCCAGCACCGCCAGCAGCATCTGCTGGGTGAGCACCCCGGGGATCATGCCCGCGCGTGCGCCCAGTGCGGTGGCCCGCTCCCAGCGCTCCAGGGCCCGCTCGTGGTCGCCGGCGTCGTGGTCGTGGTCACCGAGGTGCCGCAGCGCCTCGCGGACCAGCAGGTCGTCGCCCGAGCCCCCGGCTCGCAGGGCGGCCTCGTAGTGGGCGGGCGCCGCGCCGCGCTCGCCGAAGAGGTTGTCGGCGATCAGCCCCAGGTACATCGAGGCCCAGCCCCGCCGCACCTCGTCGGGGGCGGCCTCGCGCAGGTCGTGCCCGCGGCGCCGGATCGCCACGAGTGCCGCCGGGTCCTTGCCCTCGGCGCCGTGCCGGGACGTGCCGTCGGGGCGGAACAGCCGCAGATAGTCATGGCGCAGCCGTACGAAGTCCAGGTCCCAGTCGTCGCCCGGTGATTCCTTCTCCGCCTGCTCGATGCGGGCGGAGGTGAGCCGCGTACCGCCGAACCAGTCGCTCTCCAGGGCGACTTCGGCCGCCGCCAGGGCGAGGCGGGCGCGGTCCTCGGGAGCGTCGCACGTCGTCGCGTCCAACAGGCGCAGCGCCCGGTCCCACCGTCCCGCCAGCGACAAGTCCCGTGCGGAGGCGAGGAGTTCGTCGAGTTCGACGAATGTGCTCGTGGTGTTCGTCATGACAGGGGAAGGTAGTGAGATGGAAAACCATCCACAAGAAAATCACTGCGCGGAGCAGTTGACGCAGGACTCGGTCGACCGGCACGTCGCGCAGTGGTCGAAGGAACTCGCCTGGATGGACCCGGTCAAGGAAGCGATCTATGTGCGGCTGGCGAAACTCGCCCGGCACGCGTCCCAGGCGCGTCGCGACGCCCTCGACTCCGACGGGCTGCGGCACTGGCAGTACAAGGTGCTGCTGACGCTGCGCCGGCACGGTCCGCCCTACACAGCGAGCCCCTCGGAGCTCGCCGACCGGCTCGGGCTGACCCGGGGCGCCCTGTCGGCGCGGCTGGCGCCGCTGGAGGAGGCCGGGCTGATCGGCCGCACGCACGAGAGTGCCGACCGGCGAAGGGTGCTGGTCCGGCTCACCGACGCCGGATACGCCGCCTTCGAACAGCATGCGGCGGCGGAGGAAGCGGACGAGGTCGCGCTGCTCGCAGCACTGACCGCAGAAGAGCAACGGACGCTAGCCGACCTGTTGCGGAAACTGGTCGTGGCCGCGGAGAGCGGACCGGACGGGCACGCACCGCGAAGGTCCAGGTCAGCCGAGTCGTGATCTGGACCTTCGGCAGGCGTCTCCTTACTCGTCCCATGCCTGGATCATGATCTGTTCGGCGATCTTGCCGTCGCGCAGCGTGATCATCGACTCGGACAGGACACGCACCCCGTCCGAGTAGCGGCAGGACTCGCTGAAGGCGGCGGTTTCGCCGTCCATGACGCAGTGCTCCAGCTTGTGCGTCATGTCGCGGCTGTAGACGTCCTCGAGGAGTTCGCCGATCTCGTCACGGCCGTGCAGGACCCTCGGGCTGCTGGGCTGGGTGTTGCGGTCCACGACGCGCAGTTCCGCGTCGTCCGCGTAGAGCGACAGCAGATTCGCCGCCGTGTTTCCTTCGATGCTCCGGCGCAGTGTCTCGGTGTTGAACGCGGTGCCCATGATTGACCTCCGGTGAGGCCCGCGGTCGAACGGGAGCGGGCCGCGAGGGCCTCTCCTTCGAGACTCCTCCGCCCCGCCGGGCTCGGCAAGCGCAACGGCGACACTCCGCCTGACGGGCGAGCGACGCCCGGTGCCCGTGCCCGGCGCGGGCACCGCCGACGTTGCTGAAAACATGATCTCCACTCGGCGTATCGCCGCCGTCGTCGGTCTCGCCGTCGGTGTCACCGGTCTCGCCGCCCCGCTGGCTAGCGCGGCCCCCGAGGACAAGGGCGCCGCCCCCCTGAGCCCGATGGCCACGCTCGACTCGCTCACCGTGAGCGACCTGCCCGCCGAGTACAAGGACGCGCTCCCGCGGCCCTCCGCGCAGCCGGCGGAGCTGAACAAGCTCAACGACCTCCAGGAGCTGACCCAGGTGACCGACCTGGCCGCCCCCGTCACCCAGCTGCTGCCAGGCATCCAGTACTGATCGACACGCGTACGACCGCACCGAGGGCCGCCCGGCCACAGAAAGCCAGCACAGCCGGGCGGCCCTTGACATTGTTGCCGGGTGAACAGAGCATGCGCTTAGAAATGAATCTTGGTTCACGTGGCGAACAAAGAGGTCCGCATCATGCCCATCACCCGCGAACTGTTCATCGGCGGCAAGGACGAGCCCGCCGCCTCCGGCCGTAGGGCGGAGGACGTCAACCCCTACACGGGCGAGGTGTATGCGACCGTCGCGGCCGCGGGCACCGAGGACGTACGGCGGGCCGTGGACGCGGCCGAGGCGGCGTTCCCCGAGTGGGCCGCGCTGGCCCCGTTCGCCCGGCGCGCGATCCTGCTGAAGGCCGCCGACCTCCTCGACGGCAAGGGCGACCAGGTCGCCGAACTGATGGCCCACGAGGCAGGCGGAACCCGGCCGTGGGCGCACTTCAACGTCTACCTCGCCGCGAACATGCTGCGCGAGGCCGCCGCCGCCGTGACGGCCCCGCGCGGCGAGGTTCTCACCGCCCAGGAGCAGGGCGCGCTGGGCCTCGCGGTCCGCGAACCGGTCGGCGTCGTCGCGGCGTTCGCGCCGTGGAACGCTCCCGTCATCCTCGGCGTACGGGCGGTCGCGGCGCCGCTGGCCGCCGGCAACACCGTCGTCGTCAAGGCGAGCGAGGACGCGCCGATCGCCTGCGCCCTGTTCGTGGCCGACGTGCTGCGCGAGGCCGGGCTGCCGGACGGGGTGCTCAACGTCGTCACCAACGCCCGAGAGGACGCGGCCGAGATCGCCGAGGCGCTGATCGCCGACGAGCGCGTCCGCGCGGTGAACTTCACCGGCTCCACCAACGTGGGCCGGATCATCGGCGAGCACGCGGCCCGTCATCTCAAGCCCGCCGTACTGGAGTTGGGCGGCAAGAACTCCGTCATCGTGCTCGACGACGCGGACGTCGACTACGCCGTGGACGCCGTCACCTTCAGCGTGTTCATGAACGCCGGACAGATCTGCATGTCCGGCGACCGGATCCTCGTCCACGAGTCGCTGGCCGAGGAGTTCACCCGGAAGTTCACCGCCAAGACGGCCTCGCTCCAGGCCGGTGACCCGAACCACCCGCACACCGTGGTCGGCCCGCTCGTCGCCGCCTCCGCCGCGCAGCGCGTGGCCGCTCTGGTCGAGGACGCCGTCGCCAAGGGCGCGAAGGTCCTCACCGGCGGCGGGAAGCCCGACGGAGCGGTGCACCCGGCGACCGTGCTCACCGATGTGCCGAAGGACGCCGAGATCTACCACGCCGAGGCCTTCGGGCCGGTGTGCGTGGTCGAGACGTTCTCCGACGACGACACCGCCGTGGCCGTCGCCAACGACACGGAGAACGGTCTGACCTGCGGCATCATCACCGAGAACGCCACCCACGGACTGGCCGTCGCCCGCGGTGTCCGAACCGGCATCGTGCACATCAACGACCAGTCGGTGGCCGACGAGCCGCAGGCCCCCTTCGGTGGCTTCAAGGCCTCCGGATACGGCCGCTTCGGCGGACGCTGGGGCATCGAGGCCTTCTCCAACACCCGCTGGGTGACCATCGCCACCCAGCAGGCGCACTACCCCTTCTAGGGGCCTGTGGTGACCTCCGGCCCGGCATCCAGGAAGTGGAAGCCGGGCCGCGGGTGCATCAGGAAGTCGTGGTGGGAGATGTTCCACGCGTAGGCACCCGCCAGCGCGAACACCACCCGGTCGCCGGCCCGCAGCCCCGCTGCGGGGACCCGGCGGGCGAGGACGTCCTTCGGCGTGCACAACTGCCCTGCCAGCGTGACGTGTTCGTCCTCTGCCGCCGGTCGTGGCCACGGGTGCGGCCAGCCGTCCACCGTCAGCACCGAGCAGGGCTGGTCGTGGCCCTTCGTCGCCGGGGTCCGCAGATGGTGGGTGCCGCCCCGGACCACGCCGAACTCCTCGCCGTGGCTGCGCTTCACGTCCAGCACCTCCGTGGCGTACCAGCCGCAGTACGCCGTCAGCGCCCGCCCCGGCTCGATGCGCAGCGTCAACCCCGGGTGCGCCGCGGTGAGTCGGGCGAGCCCCTCGCCGTACGCGGCCCAGTCGAAGCGTCGGTCCGGGTCCGCGTAGTCGACGTGCATACCGCCGCCGACATTGACCTCCGCGACCGGGACCCCGAGCCCGGTGGCCCAGGCCACGATCGCCTCGGCCACCGCGAGCTGCTCCGGGGCTTCGAGACCGCTGGCCAAGTGAGCGTGGACGCCCCGCAGTTCGAGGTTCGGGTAGGTGCCGTCCGTGAGCGCGCGGACCACCTCCAGCGCCTGCTCCGGGTCCATGCCGAACGGGGTCGGACGCCCGCCCATCGCCAGTGAACTGCCCGCCAGCGAACCGTCGGACAGGGCGAGGTTGACCCGCGCCAGCACCGCGACCCGCCGCCCTGCCCGCCGCGCCAGCTCGCCCAGCATCCGCAGCTCGTACACGCTCTCGACGTGGAAGCGCTCGACCCCCTGCTCCAGAGCGGCCGTCACCTCGTCCGGCGTCTTGCCGGGGCCGCCGAAAGCCAGCGGACGCCCCGGCACCGCCTTGGCCACATGGGCGAGTTCACCACCCGAGGAGACCTCGTAGCCGTCCACGTACGGACCGAGCGCGGCGAGGATCTCCGGCTCGGGGTTGGCCTTGGCGGCGTAGTACAGCTCGACCCGCTCGGGGAAAGCGGACCGAACGGCAGCCGCGTGTGTCCGCAGCGCCACCAAGTCGTAGAGGTACGCGGGTAGTTCGGCCGACGTGAGGGCGAGGGAGCGGTCGTGGACGGCAGGCGTCATCGGGTGCTCCCGGTCAGGATGTCCTCGGCGAGCGGGGACGGCAGACGGACGTAACCGGCCTCGCGGTCGGCCTTGCGCTCCCAGCGAGTGAGCAGGTTCGCCTTCGCGGGCAGCGGTACACCGGCGAGCAGGGCGGAGAGGCGGGGCGGGCAGCCGCTCCGGTCGGCGTACGACCGGAGCGTCGAGCGGACCCGGCCCCACAGCTCGGCCTCCGTCTCGGGGTGCAGATCGGCCAGGGCCGCGAGCAGCTCCGCGATGTGGTTGACCAGGAGGCAGTAGACGACCCGGTCCCAGCCGCGCTGCGCGTCGTACGTCATCGGACCCGCGACCTCGGGCGGCAGCGCCGCGAGGGTGTCGGCGTGGTGCTCGGGGACGAGCTTGGTGCCCTCCAGATCACGGAAGAGCACCTGGGCGGGCATGCCGTCGCCGTCCACGCACACCAGGACGTTCTGGAGGTGGGGTTCGAGGACCAGACCGTGGTCGAAGTAGGCGGCCAGGACCGGCGGGACGAGCAGATCGAGGTACGCCGACCACCAGTCGAGGGCCGCCGGTGCGCCGGCCCCGTCGAGCAGACGGGAGATGTGGGCGCCGCTGCTCGGGTACTCGTCGGCGACGGCGGCGGCCAGCAGGGCGGTGGTGCCGGGCGCGAGCCTCTCGGGCAGCCCTTCGCGGACGATCACGCCGAAGCCCTCGAACAGCGCCTGATCCGGACTGCCGTCGGGTCCTGGCAGGGCGAGCGTGCGGTAGGCGGGCTCGCGCAGCACCGCGCTGCCGGGGAAGCGTTCGGCGAGGTCGGCCAGGGCCGGGGCCAGGACACGGGTCAGGGCGACGGCACCGGACAGCTCGTAACTGCTGTTCTTACGCAGGCAGTTGGTGATCCGCACGTTCAGGCTGAACTTGAGGAAGGTCGCTCCGTCGTAGAGCGTGCGCACGGACGCCGTCGCCGCGAAGGGCTGCCCGCCCGGACCGAGGTCGAGGACATCGCCGCTCGCGAGCGCCGCGCTCAGCACCGGGTGGTCGCGGAGTGTGTCGTACTGCCAGGGGTGGGCGGGCAGCAGACGGTATCCGGCCGGGACATCGGCTCGCAGCCGGTCCAGGGCGGCGGTGGCCGACGGCTCGGCGGCCTCCTCGGCGATCAGATGTTCCCGTACCGCGAGGTGCCGCAGCGGGAAAGCGGCCCCCGCCTCCGGCGCGTACGCCGACCAGGCGCACGGGTCGCCGGTGCGGGCCTTGGGGGTGGGATGGAAGCGGTGGCCGAAGAACAGGGACTGCTCGGAGGCCAGGTACGGGTCGCTGTTCCGCGAGGCGCCGGTCGCGGTGAGAGCGGTCGTCACGGCCTCGTGGCTGGAGGCGATCTGCTCCAGGAACTCCTCGTTGCGCACACCGGTCCGCAGCGACAGCTCGTCGTGCGTGTACTGCGCGAGGCGGCGCCAGTCCAGCTCCGCCCAGTCGCCGTCGCGCTGCTCCTGCACGAGGCCGGTGAACCGGTGCGCGCCGAGCAGTGAGGTGCGGCGCAGGGGCACGCGGAGCAGCACACCGCGGCGGGGCAGCCGCAGGAGGAGCCGGCCGTCGGTGACCACGCTCTGGTGCTCGGGCCCGGAGACCTCGCGCAGCAGACAGTTCAGCAGCGTGTGGGCCACCACGTCGTCGGCGGTGGGCAGGTCGGTGCGCGCGGGGGAGCGAAGCGAGATGGGGGTACCCCCGGACGAAGTCTGGGGTACGGCGAGGGAGGGCATCAGCGGCTCCAGCGGGGGGTCATGGAGGGGAGGAGGGTCGCCACGGCGGTGACGGCGGCAGCGGCGGCACCGGTCAGCACCGGGGCGGCGGGGCCGAAGCGGACGCTGCCGGCGGCCGCGGCGAGACCGGCGGCGACCGCGCCGGCCTTGGAGAAGAACTCCAGCGAGCCGAACAGCCCGCCGGGCGCCCGGCCCTGGGCGCAGTCCGCCGCGAGCACCTGCAGACACACCAGGCCGAGCGTGAGGCCCGCACCGAGCAGCAGCCGTACGGCGATCAGCGCGGGCAGCGAGTCGACGACGCCGTGTCCGGCGAGACCGAGGGCGATGAGGACGAAGCCGAGCACGATCCCGGTCTTGGGACGGCTGCGGAACCTGGAGTGCACGGCCAGCGCCGCCACCAGGTAGCACAGGTGGGGGAGGGCGAAGAGCACCCCGGACAGGGTCGGGGAGGTGCCCGGCAGCCGGTCGTCGACCAGGGCGATGAGGTAGGGGAAGGAGATGACGGTGGAGAAGACGAAGGCGAACTCGAGTGCGTAGAGCGCCTTGAGCGACATCACCGGGGGTGTGTGGTCCGCGGTGGCGGTCTGGCTCGTGGTGCGGGCGGCCGGCGCCGGTTCGGGCAGGGCGGCCAGCAGCAGCGCGGCCGTGAGGGGGAGTACGGCGAGGAGCGCGTACTGGCGGTGCGGTGACAGCCAGCCGGACAGCGCGCCGACCACGATCGGGGCGAAGACCAGGGCCGCCCGGGCGCTGCCCTGCATCAGGGTGAGCGCCTTGGACAGGGCCGGGCCCTCCAGGGCCGCGCCCAGATAGCCGTTGGAGGCGGCGAAGGTGCCGCCCAGGACCCCCTGGAGGACGAGCGCGACCGTGAAAGTGGCCAGCGAGTCGGCCCACCCGGCGAGCAGGAACGCCACGGCGAGCCCCAACTGGGCGCGCAGCAGCAGCCGTTTGCGGCCGTAGCGGTCGGCGAGCCGTCCCCACATCGGGGCCGCGATGCCCCCGAACACGGTCGGGACGACATAGAGCACGCCCGCCCAGCGGGCGTCGCGGTCGCCCAGCCCCGGCAGGATCTCGGTGAGGTACGGCGGCAGGCCCAGGGCCGCGAAGGACGCCACGAAATAGCAGGCGGCCACCGCGTGCACCTGACCGCGCCCGGAGGTGGACCGCGGGATCCGCAGGGCCCCGGCGCTCATGCCGAACCCCCTTGTCGCAGCAGGTAGTTGGGTCCGGTCGTGTAGTGCTTGTTGATGTCGGCCGCGCCGGACCGCTCCTTGGACAGCAGTGAGCCGGCCGTGACCATCGCCTTCACCGGCAGCCGTGGCGCGTCCAGCACCCGCTCGCGCAGGACGGCGGCCGCGTCCCCGCCGAGCCGGTCCACGGCTTCGGCCAGCCGGTCGCGTACGAGATCGAGCAGAGCCCGCCGGTGCCGGGGGAGGCCGAACACGTAGGCGCCCGCGCACAGATGGACCGTGATGGTGGCGAACAGGTCGGCGACCGGCCCGTCCCCGGAGACATAGGTCCGTGCGTCGTCGAAGCCCCACGGGCCGGGAAGCACCGCGCCGAGCCGCTGCGTGTTGACGCGGGGCCCGTCGTTGTCCTTGAACAGCAGCCGCAGACTGCCGGGCCGCAGGACCAGCGAGATGTTCTGCTGATGCGACTCCAGACCGATGCCGTACCCGAACAGTGTGGTCTGCCAGTCGAACAGCAGGGTCAGGAAGGCGTCCAGCAGGGCCAGCGGGTCGCCGCCGTAGAACCGGTCGGCCAGGTGGTCCACGACCAGCCGCCCGTCCGGGGCGTTGGCGAGCAGGGCGGCCAGCGGTACCACCTCGGCGCCGTCCAGGTCGGCCGGGAAGCGCCGGCACAGGACGGCCAGCATCTCGTGCCCGGCATGGGCGTACGTCGCCTCGTCCGCGTGCAGGATCGTGCCGTGGAACCGGGGCTCCCGGGCGATCACGGCCTCCAGCAGCCGCTGTCCGGCAGCGCCGTCCACGAGCGTGCCGGGCTTGACGGTCCGCTTGTTGCGCAGTCCCAGCGTCGCCGTGGCCAGCGGGAGTTTGAGATGCACCGACGGGTTCACGGCCACCGTGCGCATCGACAGCGTCGGTACGACCTCCAGATGGGCCCGCTCGGCGAACACCGCTCCGTCCGGGAGCCCGGCGTCGAGCAGGGCGTCGACCGTCAACGGATGCACCGGCAGGACCACATGCGTGCCCTCCGACCCGGCGAGACCGAGCTGCCGGGGTGTGGGCCAGAAGTCGGGGAGCGTGCCGGTCAGGGTGACGGTCTCCCGGCGCAGGGCGATCCAGCGCAGCGCGAAACGCGGGTGGAACTCCGGTGCGTAGGCCTGAAGTTGCAGCTCGCTGAGGCCGGAGCGGCCGCGCGCGGTCGGGTAGACCGGATGGTCGAGCCGGGCGGCGAGGGTGTCGTACGCCAGCGAGGGCCACCGCGCCGAGTCACTGCCGAGCCTCCCCTCGACCTCGGTCCGGGTGGCCGTGTGCAGTCGCAGGGTGGCCAGGGTCTGCCGGCACTCCTCGGCGAAGGCGTCGTACCCGCCTCGGTCCTCGGGGTCGGCGAGTGTGCGCAGGGCGGCCAGGACGGTGTCGTAGGAGGTGAGCTCGGCGCCGTCCGACTCACGGACGAGCAGGGGCAGCCGGGCGGCGTACTCGCACTGGAAGCCGTCCTCGACGACGGGCAGGAGCAGTGCGTCGCCCTCGGCCGGCAGCCGCAGCCAGGGGCCGTCCGGCCGGTGCAGGGGCGTGCTGCCGGTGCGCAGCCCCACCACGTCCTCGCGGAGCAGGGCGCTGAGCACGCGCGTGAGCAGTTCCTCCTCGCAGGTGTCGGTCGTCGCGGTCGTCGCCCTCGTCGCGGGCGTCACGGCTGGATATCCCAGCGCAGACCGGCCAGGAAGTCCGCCGCCACCCGGTCCACCGTCGGCTGGTCGGTGCCCGTGGCGCGCAGTACGCCGAGGTAGTCGCGGTTGGTGCCGTACAGCGCGTGCCGCTCGCCCGTCGCGCGCAGCGGTCGGTACGTCAAGTGGACGCCGTCGAGGGTGAGTTCTGTGGCCGTGGGGGCGTCGGTGAGGGAGCCGGGGCGCTCGGCGCAGGGGTAGTCCAGGCGGGCGGCGCCGTCGCGGCGGGCGCCCAGGTCCGCGGGGAGCGGCTCACCCAGGTGGGCTTGGAGGATGTGCTCGAAGAGCGGGATCTCCAGCAGCCGGGCCAGCAGCAGGTCGCACTGGTCGCCGATGGCACGGTAGTTGACCTCGATGAGCCTCGCCCGGCCCTCGTGCACCACGAACTCGGTGTGACAGGCGCCGAACCCGACGCCGAGCGCGTCCAGTTGGGCGAGGACCTGCTCGACGACCGGCTCGGGGTGGGCCGGTACGAAGGTGAGGCGTTCCTCGATGAAGTACGGCGGCGGCGACAGCTCGGTGTGGAAGCCGCCCAGGACGTGCCGGGTCTTCCCGTCGCCCAGCGTCTCCAGGGTGTGGAGCTCGCCGGGGAGGTACTCCTCGACGACCAGGACGGTGCCGGGGCGCCGGTCGAAGATCTCCTTGGACCGGGTCACCAGATCCTCGGCGGTGTCGACGAGGACGACGTCCTCGCTGGCCACACCCTCGCGCGGCTTGACGACACAGGGGTACGGGGCGTCCGGCAGGGCGGTCGGTCCGGTGAGCTCGGTCGACCAGACCGTGTCCAGGCCCGCGTCGGCGAGGCGGCGGCGCATCTCGGCCTTGTCCTTGCAGCGCAGGGTCGCCCGCCAGTCCTTGCCGGGGAGCCCGAAGTAGGCGGCGGCCAGGGCGGCTTGGGTCTGGAGATGGTCGCTGTTGGTGAAGACCGCGTCGGGGCGGTGGTGGGTGGAGATACGGGTGACGACGGCCCGGAAGTCGCGGACGTCGCACGGAAGGATCTCGATGTCCGGGTAGCTCGCGCGGTGGGCGTCGGGCTGGTCGGTGAGGACGGTGACGTCCAGTCCCAGGCGGGCGGCCGCGGGCAGAAAGCCTTCGGTGACGGAGTCGGTCGGGTTGAGGGCGAGCAGGTACAGACGCATGGGTGCTGTGAACTTCCGCTAGCGGGTGGGGGGTTGAAGGGGCGGGCCGGGGCCATGGCTGCGGCCCGCCCCGGTCCAGCGGGAGTTACTTGGCGGGAAGTGGCACACCGGTGGCCTTGGCCACGTCCGCGAGCATCTGCTCGGCGGCCTGGACACCGATGCCGGACATCCACGTCTCGTCCGGGACCTCGAAGACCTTGCCGTCCTGCACGGCGGGCAGGGACTTCCACACCGGGTTCGACGTGACCTGCTTCTTCTGCGTCTTGTCGTCCACGTCCGCGGAGGTGACGAAGACCAGGTCGGCGTCGGCCTGGTCGATCTGCTCGGGGCTGACGTCCTTCATGGTGACCTCGGGGTCGTTCGAGACCTGCGAGGAGGGCCTCTTGAAGCCGATGTCGTTCAGGACCACACCGCTGTAGGAGTTGGACTGGTACAGACGGGTCGGACCGGCGATGAAGCGGACCACGGACGCGGTCGGCATGGTGCCGCCGTCCTTCTTCCTGATGGCCTCACCCAGCGCCTTGGCCCGCGTCTCGTATTCCGTCAACTTGTCCGTGGCCTCCTTCTCCAGACCCAACGCCTCGGCGTGGACCTTCAGGTTCTCCTTCCAGACACCGCCCGTGGTCTCGGTGAAGACGGTCGGGGCGATGGCGCTGAGCTTGTCGTAGACCTTCTCGTGCCGGACCTTGGAGGACAGGATCAGATCGGGCTTGAGCGAGGCGATCTTCTCCAGGTTGGGCTCCAGGAGCGGGCCGACATCGGCGGTGTTCTTCAACTCGCCCTTCAGGTACGTCGGGAAGCCGCCCTCCGTCTTGAAGTGCGGGGCGACCGCACCGACCGGGTCGATGCCGAGCAGCGTCACGTCGTCCAGCTCGCCGGTGTCGAGCACGACGACGCGCTTCGGCTGGGAGGGGATCTTGACGTCGCCCATGGCGGTCTTGAGGGTGCGCGGGAAGGCGCCGCCCGCATCGGCGGCGGGCTTCGCGGAGGCGGAGTCCTCGGATTCCGAGCCGCAGGCGACCAGTACGGCGGTACCGAGTGTCACGGTCAGCAGGGAGGCCAGAATCCGGCGGATTCCGGGCATGGCGGAGCGGTGGGACATGGGGGGTTGGTTCTTCCTGTAGGAGTGGATCAGGCGGTGGCGGCGGAGCGCCGCACCGCGCTGCTTCTCGGGACCACCAGCGGGGTGCCGGTCTCCGGGTCGGGGATGACCCGGCAGGCCACGTCGAACACGGACTTCACCAGCTCCGCGTCGAGGACGTCCGCCGGGGCTCCGGCGGCGGCGAGCCGGCCGTCCTTGAGGACCACCATGTGGTCCGCGTAGCGGGCGGCCTGTCCGAGGTCGTGCAGCACCATCACCACGGTGCGGCCCGCCTCGGCGTGCAGGGCGGCCACCAGGTCGAGTACGTCGAGCTGGTGCCGCAGATCGAGGAAGGTCGTGGGCTCGTCGAGCAGCAGCAGCTCGGTGTCCTGGGCCAACGCCAGGGCGATCCAGGCGCGTTGCCGCTGACCGCCGGAGAGCTGGTCCACCGGCTGATCGCGCAGGGACGTGGTCCCGGTGCGCTCCAGCGCCTCGTCCACCGCCTGCTGATCGGCGGCCGACCAGGGGCTCAGCAGCCGCTGATGCGGATAGCGGCCCAGCCGTACGAGCGCCTCGACGGTGATCGCCTCGGGTGTGACCGGCTGCTGCGGCAGCAGACCCATGCGCAGGGCCAGGGACTTCGCGGGCATGCGGTGGATGTCGGAGCCGTCGAGGGTGACGGTGCCGGCGGCCGGGGCCAGCAGCCGGCTCAGTCCGCGCAACAGGGTGGACTTGCCGCAGGCGTTGGGGCCGACGATGGCGGTGACGGCTCCGCCGGGAAGGGTGAGGTCGAGGCCGCCGACGACCAGCCGGTCGCCGTACCGGAGGTCGAGGCGCTGCGTCGAGAGCTGGTTGGCGGTGGTCATGCGCGGCTCCTGTACGGCGGTCTTGAGCGGGTCCTGGGCCGTCTTCTGTACGCCGGTCATGCGTGGCTCCTCTTCACGGGCGAGCTCTGCCGGAACATCAGCACCAGCAGCCAGGGCGCGCCGAGCGTGGCGGTGACCGCGCCCACCGGCAGCCCTTCGATCGGCAGCAGGTGCTGCACCACCAGGTCGGAGGCGAGCAGCAGCACCGCCCCGGTGAGGCCGGCCAGCGCGAGCGAGACGGCGGTGGGCGGCCCGGTGACGAACCGCACGATGTGCGGCACCGCGAGCGCCACGAACGTCACCGGACCGGCGAGCGCGGCGGCGAGCGAGGCCAGCACGACCGCGAGGACGAGCAGGTGGAGGCGTGCGGTGGAGGTGTTGAGGCCCAGGGCGCCCGCGGAGTCGTCCCCGAGGTCGAGCACGGCCAGCCGGCGGTGCAGTACGAAGGCGGCGGAGAGCGCGAGCACCATGGCGCCGCCCGCTCCCCACACCTCCGTCCACGTCCGCCCGTACACCGAACCCGTGGTCCACTGCAGCGCCGATCCGGCCAGTTCGGCCGGGAAGCGCACGATCATCAGGTTCACGGCGGCGGCGAGCCCCGCCTGGACGGCGAGCCCGGTGAGCACCAGGCGGGTGACGGCGAGCCCGGATCCCCAGGCGAACACGCCCAGCAGCAGGGCCGCGAGAAGACCTCCGCCGAGTGCTCCGAGCGGGACCAGCGTCTGGGAGGCCCCGGCGGCGATCAGCGCGACCGCGCCGAGCGAGGCCCCGCCGGTCACCCCCATGACGTCCGGGGAGGCCAGGGGGTTGCGGAACAGCCGTTGCAGCACGCAGCCCGCCACGCCGAGCCCGGCGCCGCCGACGATGGCCGCCACCGACCGGGGCGCCCGGAACTCCTGCACCACGAGGACGTCTCCCGCGTCGCCGAACCCGGCCAGGGCACGCAGCGCCGTGGCGGCGGGGATCCGCATCTCACCGGTCGTCAGGGAGACGGTGAGCAGCACGGACAGCGCGACGAGACCGGAGACGGCGAAGACGAGAACGCGCACACGGGTCCTGGACCGGTTCACCGGGTCGCCACCTTCCGGGCCAGCAGCGCCAGCAGGGGGGCGCCCAGGAACGCGGTCACGATGCCGACCTCCAGTTCCGAGGGACGGATCACCATGCGGCCGAGCACATCGGCGGCGAGCAGCAGCAGTGGACCGGCGACCAGACAGCCGGGCACCAGCAGTCGGTGGTCGCCGCCGAGCAGCGGGCGTACGAGATGGGGCGCCGCGAGCCCGATGAAGGCGATCGGTCCGGCGACCGCGACCGCCGAACCGGCGAGCAGGACGACCGCGATGCCGCCGGCCAACCGGATGCGGGTCACCGGGACGCCGAGGGCCTGCGCCGAATCGTCGCCCAGGGCAAGGGCGTTGAGGGCGGGGGCGACGGCCAGCGCGATGACGATGCCGAGCAGCAGGGTCGGCAGGACCGGCCACAGGGTGTCGAGGGGGCGTCCGGACAGGGAGCCGGCGAGCCAGAAGCGGGCCTCGTCGAGCGTGCGCTGGTTCAGCAGCATGACCGCGGACGTCCAGGACAGCAGCACGAGTTGGAGCACGGTGCCGCCGAGGGCGAGCCGTACGGGATCGATGTCCCCGGCGCGGCGGGCCAGCGCCTGTGCGAAGACCGCGGCGGCCGCGGCTCCGGCGAACGCGAACCACACGTACTCCACCGGGTCGTTGAGCTTCAGGGCGTAGATCGCGACGACGACCGCGAAGCCCGCGCCCGCGTTGATGCCGAGGGTGGTGGGGGAGGCGAGCGGGTTGCGGGTGATGCCCTGGGCGACGGCCCCGGCGGCACCGAGCGCGGCACCGACCGCGAGGCCGATGACGGTGCGCGGGAGCCGCAGCCCGGTCACGACGAGGGCGTCGCGCCCGTGGGCGTGGCCGAACAGAGCGTCGGTCACGGTGGACAGGGGGATCGAGCGGGCGCCGAGGGCGAGGCTCAGGGCGGTGCAGAGGGTCAGGGCCGCGAGGCCGGTGAGGAAGAGCGGTATGTGCCTGAAGGCACGAAAGGACACACCTGTGGGGGGTGCGCCCCGATGGGTCGCAGTCACGAGGCGTGAGCTTAGGTGAGGCTTGCTTTAGTTTTCAACTGGCTGTGCAATTCCTTTGAGTTGGCTCGACGTGTGGCTCCCTTGATCAAGCTAAGGTAAGCCTTGCCTACCAGTCATCTCCTGAAAACCCCCGCACCTGGAGCACGTCGATGTCCCTGGCCCTCAAGACCACGCCGGACGGTGCCGTCTCCCGAGCCCTCGGTGACGTCTACCGACGGCTGGCCGGCATCTGCGAAGCGCTGGACGCGAGAGTCGCCGACAGTGGCGGCGTGGGCGTGACGGCCGACCGGTTGGCGTCGGACCGGTCCGTGCTGGACGCGTTCGTCGAAGCCGAGGCGGCCCGCATCCGTGACCGCTACGGAGTCGCCGTACGCCCGGACGTCGCCGCCTCCCGCGCCCTGCACGGCTACGCCTGGTCCGTCGGTGTGCTCATGGGCGGCACCTGGTACCTCGAGCGGAGGGTGCCCCGCATCCGCCCCGAGGACCTGCGTCTCGACCTCGCCTCGGGGACGTACGAGATCACACCCGGCACCGAACTCGCCTGTCTGCCCGGCGACCCCGTGGCCGCGCTCCCCGGCGTCCTGATGCTCCCTCAGGAGGACCAGTTGCGCGCCCAGTTGCGCATGTCCCTCGCCGAGCACATGCGCCCCCTGCTCGCCGCCCTCGGCCCTGTCGCGCGCCGCCGGTCACGCGCCCTGTGGGGGATGGTCTCCGACGACCTCGTCTCCGCCCTCTGGTACCTGGGCCGGATGCTGGGCCAGGAGGGCGCCGCGATCAGGGCCGCCACCGAGGTGCTGCCGATCCCCGTGCCCCCCTATCCCAGCGGCGCCGACTTCCGCCATCTGGTGGGCGACGACGGCACCCGCCACGCAACCCGCACCCGCACCGGCTGCTGCATGTTCTACGCGATCCGCCCGGCCGAGGCCTGCTCCACATGCCCGCGCACCGGTGACGCGGAGCGGCTGCGGAGACTGGAGACCTCATAGCCGTCCGGCTTGTCGCGGTGAGGGGTCAACGGGCCACACGGTCGAGGCGGTCCGGCAGGTCGAAGACCGTGTCCAGCCGATGACGAGGCGGGACGGACGCCGTGTCCCGCGGATCGATCAGGAGCGCCTCCATGCCCATGCGGCGCGGACCGGCGTAGTCGGCCTCGTAGGAATCGCCGATGAACCACACGTCCTGGGCGGGGACGCCGAGGTGACGCATCGCCGCCCGATAGATGTCCGGGTGGGGCTTGCGCCGGCCCACGTCCACGGAGAGGACGACGGCGTCCATGGCGTCGAGGACTCCCATCGCGGCCAGTTGCTCGGGCACCATGGTCGGGCTGTGCGTGTTCGACACCACCGCCAGCCGGAACTCCGAGCTCAACGCCTTGAGCAGGACGTCGACTCCGGCGGGGTGGCGCACCGCGGCACTCCACTCGGCGAGGTAGGCCGCGACGAACGCCTCCACCTGTCCGGGCGACGGTTTCTGCGGCAGTGCCTCGCGCAGGAACGCGGTCGCGACGTCGGTCATGGAGAACTCGCGGTCGTCGACCGCACTGTCCTGGTCGAACCGGGCGGAGGCGGCGGACCAGGCGTCGAGGAACCGCTCGTAACCCCACTCCCCGCCGAACTCGCGCAGCAACGCGTGGGAGCGCTGATAGCCCTGTTCCGTCCGGCTCGGCGAATAGTCGACGAGCGTGCCGAAGAAATCGAACAGAAGGTGCGTGGGACGGCGCGGGATCATCCGAGGATCCTGCCAGACCCCCTGCGCGGCAGGCCCGTTCAGCCCGCCGTCGCCAGGAACTGCGTGGCCGCCAGCTCCGCGTACAGCGGGTCCGCGGCCACCAGTTCCCGATGTGTCCCCACCGCCCGCACCCGCCCCGCGTCCATGACCACGATCCGGTCGGCCATCGTCACCGTGGACAGCCGGTGGGCGACGACCAGCACGGTCGTCGTCCGGGCGACATCGGCGACCGTGTCGCGCAGCGCGGCCTCGTTCACGGCGTCCAGCTGCGAGGTGGCCTCGTCGAGGAGGAGCAGACGGGGCCGGCGCAGCAGGGCGCGGGCGATGGCGACGCGCTGGCGTTCGCCGCCCGAGAGCCTGGTGCCGCGGTGACCGACGAGCGTGTCGACTCCGCCGGGCAGACGGGCCACCAGGCCGTCCAGACGGGTTGTCTTCAGGACCCGTGCCAATGCCGCGTCGTCCGCGTCCGGGTTGCCCAGCAGCAGATTGTCGCGCAGCGAACCCGACAGCACCGGCGCGTCCTGCTCGACATAGCCGATCGCCGAACGCAGCTGCGGCAACTCCCAGTCGGCGAGGTCGCGGTCGTCCAGCGTGATCGTCCCGGACTCCGGGTCGTAGAACCGCTCGATGAGGGAGAAGACCGTCGTCTTCCCGGCACCGGACGGACCGACGAACGCCGTCATGCCCTGGGCGGGCACGGAGAAGGTCACTCCGTGGTGGACGTAGGGGAGGTCGTCGGCGTAGCGGAACCGTACCTCGGTGAAGCCGACGGCGGCGGGCTCCGCGCCGGCCGCGGGCAACGGGGCGGGCGCACCGGCGGGTTCGGCGGGCAGCCGCAGGGCCTCCTGGATCCGGGCGAGGGCCGCGGCGCCCGTCTGGTACTGGGTGATCGCGCCGACGACCTGCTGGATCGGCGACATCAGATAGAAGACGTACAGCAGGAACGCCACCAGCGTGCCGACGTCGATCGACCCGGTCGCCACCCGCGCCCCGCCCACCGCGAGCACCGTGATGAAGGCGATCTGCATCGCCAGCCCCGCCGTGTTGCCCGCGGCCGCCGACCACTTGGCGGCCCGCACGCTCTGCCGCCACGACTCCTCGGCGGCCGCGTGCAGCGTACGTTCCTCCCGGTGTTCCGCGCCGGACGCCTTCACCGTGCGCAGCGCGCCGAGTATCCGCTCCAGCGCGGCCCCCATCACGCCGACCGCGTCCTGAGCCTGCCTGCTGGCCTTGTTGATGCGCGGCACGATCACCCCGAGGATCGTGCCCGCGCCCGCGATGACGGCCAGGGTGACAGCCAGCAGCACCGGATCGACCAGCCCCATCATGACCACCGTCGCCACCAGCGTGAGCCCGCCGGTGCCGAGGCCGACCAGGGAGTCGGTGGTGACCTCGCGCAGCAGCGTGGTGTCCGAGGTGATGCGGGCCATCAGGTCGCCCGGTTCGCTGCGGTCCACGGCCGTGATGCGCAGCCGCAGCAGGTACGACGACAGCGAGCGCCGCGCACCGAGCACGACCGACTCGGCGGTGCGCCGCAGCACGTACGAACCCAGCCCGCCCACCGCCGCGTTGGCCACCACCAGGCCGGACATGACGAGCAACGCGCCCGTGATGGTGCGGTCGTGGGAGAGGTCGTCGATCAACTCCCGTGCCACGAGCGGCAGCAGCAGTCCGGTGGCGCCCGTGACCAGCGAGAGCAGGGCGCCCGCCAGCAGGGCCCAGCGGTGGGGTCGGACGTATCCGAGGAGCAGCCGCCAGGTGGGCGGGGATTGCTCGGTCGCGGCGATGCTCACGGCGCTCCTTGCGGGTCGGGCGGAGCCTTCAGGCTACGTCCGTCTCCTTGCGCAGGGCTCGCCAATTCCGTGGCACGGAGAGGAGCAGGGGACGGCCGGCCCCGCGGGGCAGACAGGCGTCGAGCATGCCGGTCAGGACCTCGCCCGGGCCCAGCTCGACGTAGGTGGTCGTGCCCTCGGCGTGCAGCCGGGCGACCGCGTCCGCGAAGCGGACGGGTCGGCGCAGGGCGCGTACCCAGTAGCCGGGTTCGGTGGCCGCCCTGGTGACCGGCTCGGCGGTGGTGTCGGACAGCAGCGGGATACGGGGGACATGGAGCTCCATCGTGAGCAGGACGCGGTGGTAGTCGGCGAGCAGGGGCTCGAAGAGCGGGGAGTGGGGAGCCGCGGCCACGCGCAGCACATGGGTGCGACGGCCGCGGGCCGACCACCGCGCGCACACCGCCGTCACCGCCTCGCGATCCCCGGCCACGACGACGGACCGGGGCCCGTTGACCGCCGCGACCACCGCGCCCGGCCCCAGGCGCAGCTCCTGCGGCCCCGCCTCCACCGCGGCCATGCAGCCACCCTCCGGCAGGGTCCGCACCAGCCGCGACAGCGTGCCGACCGCACGACAGGCGTCGGCCAGCGAGAACACCCCCGCCGCGTGGGCCGCCGCCATGTGCCCGGTCGAGTACCCGAACAGCACGTCGGGGCGCAGCCCCTGGCTCTCCAGCAGCCGGTACTGGGCGACCTGGAGCGCGAAGATCGCCGGAAGGCCGTACGCGACCCGGTCCAGCAGCGCCGCGGTGCGCGTCCCGGCCGGGGCGAACATCACGTCCCGCAGGGGCAGGTCCAGGTAGGGGGTGAGCAGGCCGCACACCTCGTCGAGGGTCTCGGCGAACACCGGTGACGTGGCGTGGAGTTCGCGCCCCATCCGCGGCTGCTGCGAACCGGCCGCCGAGAACAGGAACGCGGTCCGGCCGCGCGGCACCCGCACCGGGACGTCGGCCATCGGCGGGTCCGCCAGCCGCGCGAGCACCTCCTCGGCCGACCGGCACACCACGATCCGCTCCAGATCCCCGGGACGCAGGAACCCCTCGTCCCCGGCGTGCTCCAGGAAGGACAGCAGCGGACGGTAGAAACCGGACGGATCGAGCAGGAGACACGGTTTGCGGTGCAGGCCCAACTGGGCCCAGGACAACGCCTCGAGAAGCTCCTCCGCCGTGCCCAGACCGCCCGGCAGCGCCACGAACGCGTCACCCGACTCGGCCATCCGCGCCTTGCGTTCGTGGAGGTCCGCGACCACTTCGAGCTCGGTGAGCCCGGTGTGGGTGATCTCGTACGGCAGCATCGCGCGCGGTACGACCCCGGTCACGGAGCCGCCCGCGCCCAGCGCCCCGTCCGCGACGGCGCCCATCAGACCGGTGCGGGCGCCGCCGTAGACCAGTCGTATCCCGGCCTTGCCCAGGGCGCGGCCCAGGTCGGCAGCGGCGTGCAGAGGGGCGGAGCGGTGTCCGGCGGACGCACCGCAGAAGACGGTGACGGCACTCACGCCCACAGTCCGTACCCCCTGGTCAGGATGTGTCGCGGGTCGTACCGCTCCTTGACACGGGCGAAGCCCGCCCCAGTCGGGGCCGAAATAGACCCGCCAGTCCTCGGACGTCATCGGCAGCGCGCTGACGGGATGGAGGACCCCGCCCACGGCTCTGGCCCGCTCGTACAGGCCGCGATTGGCGGCCACCATGCGCTGTACGGTGCCCGGATCGGTGGGCGGTGCGGTGCGCATCAGGGAGAGCAGGCACAGGAGTTCGCCGGGCGGCCTGCGCAGCAGCGGCGCCCGGAGCACACTCCCGCGGAGCGGACGCAACTGCACCACGCCGCAGCACCTGAGACCCTGCTGGCCGGCCTCGGCCAGCACCGCCGGGACGAAGGCCGCGGCCGCCGTCTCAGGGAGCAGCAGCGTGAGCCAGGGATGCGGGCGGTCCCACTCGCCCGTGGCGCGCAGCAGCCGTTCGTCGCGGTCGAGGCGGTGCAGATACCCGGCGTACGACAGATCCTCGATCTCCTCGGTGTCCCGGTCGTGGTCCAGGTCACCGATCAGCAGGTCGTCTCCGGTCGGCAGGTGGTCTCCGGTCAACAGGCCGTCGGCGCGGGGGAGTCCACCGTCGTGCGGAGTCACCGCCTCGATCATGTACCGCCAGGTGCCGCCGAGCGCCGGGCGTGCCTGGCCCGCGACATGGCTGAACCGGCCGTCGCGGGCCAGCCTGCGCTGGTCCGTGAAGAACCCGGCGGGATCCTCGTGAAAGAGGCGGTAGCGGCGGACGCGTACCGGCGCGGGCACCAGCCGGAGGGTGGCCCGCACGATCAGGGCACACTGGCCGAGTCCCGCCAGGACCGCGCCGAACAGGTCCGGATGCCGCTCGGGCGAACAGGTCAGCCGCTCGCCGGCGCCGGTGACCACCTCCAGCTCCCGCACCCAGTCGGCGACCAGCCCGCGACGGTGGCTCGACCCGCCGAACCCGCCCGTGCTCAGCACCCCGCCGACGCCGGCGCCCAGATGGTCGGGGAGCACCGGCGGCGCCGGCCCCTCGGCGAGCGCGGCCCGCACGACCTCGCCCCAGGTCGCGCCCGCCCCGGCGACCAGCGTCCGGTCGCCCGGCACACAGCGCACCTCGTCGAGCCCGCCCATGTCGACGACGTGTCCGCCGTGCGCCTGGCCCTGTGTCCATGTGCCGCACCGGCTGCTGGCCCTGGGCGGTGCGGACGCCCGGGACGAGGAGGCACTGGGCCGGGCCGTCCGGGGCTTCCTGCGCTGACGGATCCGCTCCCGTGCCGCTACTGATCAGTTGCACGTAGGGTCGAGGGGACGGACACCGGCGGAAGGAAAGGTTCACCACCATGGCGCAGGAAGTTCGCGGCGTGATCGCACCGGGCAAGGACGAGCCGGTCCGGGTGGAGACGATCCTGGTGCCCGACCCCGGCCCGGGGGAAGCGGTCGTCCAGGTGCAGGCCTGCGGCGTGTGTCATACCGACCTGCACTACAAGCAGGGCGGGATCTCGGACGACTTCCCGTTCCTGCTCGGCCATGAGGCGGCGGGTGTCGTGGAGGCGGTCGGCGAGGGCGTCACCGATGTCGCCCCCGGTGACTTCGTCATCCTCAACTGGCGGGCCGTGTGCGGGAATTGCCGGGCCTGTCTGCGGGGGCGCCCGTGGTACTGCTTCAACACCCACAACGCCTCGCAGAAGATGACGCTCGCCGCGACCGGACAGGAGCTCTCGCCCGCGCTGGGAATCGGGGCGTTCGCGGAGAAGACGCTGGTCGCGGCCGGACAGTGCACCAAGGTGGACCCGAGCGTGGCGCCGCAGGTGGCCGGGCTGCTGGGGTGCGGGGTGATGGCCGGGATCGGCGCGGCCATCAACACCGGCAATGTGGGCCGGGGGGACACCGTCGCGGTGATCGGCTGCGGAGGCGTCGGGGACGCGGCGATCGCCGGTTCCCGGCTGGCGGGTGCGGCGCGGATCATCGCCGTCGACATCGACGACCGCAAGCTGGACACGGCACGTTCGATGGGCGCCACTCACACCGTGAACTCCAAGAACTCCGACCCGGTCGAGGCGATCCGCGAGCTGACGGGCGGCTTCGGCGCCGACGTCGTCATCGAGGCGGTAGGCCGTTCCGAGACGTACAAGCAGGCCTTCTACGCCCGCGACCTCGCCGGCACCGTCGTCCTGGTGGGTGTGCCCACCCCGGAGATGAAGCTGGAGCTGCCACTGCTGGATGTCTTCGGCCGCGGCGGTTCGCTGAAGTCCTCCTGGTACGGCGACTGCCTGCCCTCCCGCGACTTCCCGATGCTGATCGACCTCCACCTGCAAGGCCGCCTGGACCTCGGGGCGTTCGTGACCGAGACGATCCGGCTCGACGAGGTCGAGAAGGCCTTCGAGCGGATGCACGGCGGCGACGTCCTGCGTTCGGTGGTGGTGTTCTGATGACCGCCCGCATCGAACGCCTCGTGACGTCCGGACAGTTCAGCCTCGACGGCGGTACCTGGGACGTCGACAACAACGTGTGGATCGTCGGCGACGACCACGAGGTGATCGTCATCGACGCCGCGCACGACGCCGAGGCGATCGCCGCCGCCGTGGGGGAGCGCCGGGTGACCGCCATCGTGTGCACACACGCGCACAACGACCACATCGACGCCGCGCCCGCCCTGGCCGACCTCACCGGTGCCACCATCTGGCTGCACCCCGACGATCTGCCGCTGTGGAAGCAGACCCACCCCGACCGCGAGCCCGACGCCCACCTCCAGGACGGCCAGGTGATCGAGGCGGCCGGCGCCGACCTGCGGGTGCTGCACACCCCGGGCCACGCCCCCGGCGCGGTCTGCCTCTACGACCCCGGCCTGGCGGCGGTGTTCACCGGCGACACCCTCTTCCAGGGCGGCCCCGGTGCCACCGGCCGCTCCTTCTCGCACTTCCCCACGATCGTCGACTCGATCCGCGATCGGCTGCTCGGCCTGCCGCCGGAGACGAAGGTCCTCACCGGCCACGGTGACGCCACGACCATCGGCGCGGAGGCCCCGCACCTGGAGGAGTGGATCGCGCGCGGCCACTGACCAGGTCGCGGCGCCGCATGTCGCCGTGAAGCCGCGCGGCCGGGTGACGCCCGGGAAGATCCGGGTGACCCGGCGAAAAAGGTGACAGAAGATGTCCGGCTTACCCGGCACCGTGGAATCGACCACGAAAACACGGGAGGCCGGACATGTCACAGCCGCTGAAGGGCAAGGTCGCACTGGTCGCCGGAGCGACCCGAGGAGCCGGGCGAGGGATCGCCGTGGAGCTCGGGGCGGCCGGCGCCACCGTCTATGTGACGGGGCGCAGCACGCGGGACCGGCGCTCGGAGTACGACCGCCCCGAGACCATCGAGGACACCGCCGACCTGGTGAACGAGGCCGGCGGCGCGGGCATCGCCGTACCCGCCGACCACCTCGACCCGGCGCAGGTCCGCACCCTCGTCGACCGGATCGCGGACGCCGAGGGCCGTCTCGACGTCCTCGTCAACAACATCTGGGGCGGCGAGAAGCTCTTCGAGTGGGAGAGCCCCGTCTGGGAGCACGACCTCGACAACGGGCTCAGGCTGCTGCGGCTCGCGGTCGAGACCCACGCGATCACCAGCCACCACGCCCTGCCGCTGCTGCTGCGCAACCCCGGGGGACTGGTCGTCGAGATGACGGACGGCACCGCCGAGTACAACGGCGCGACCTACCGCAACACCTTCTTCTACGACCTCGCCAAGACATCCGTCCTGCGGATGGGCTTCGCCCTCGGCCATGAACTCGGCCCGCGCGGAGCCACCGCCGTCGCGCTGACCCCGGGCTGGCTCCGGTCGGAGATGATGCTGGAGCACTACGGGGTGGGCGAGGACAACTGGCGCGACGCCCTCGACCGCGTCCCCCACTTCGCCATCTCGGAGACCCCGCGCTACGTGGGCCGCGCCGTCGCCGCCCTCGCCGCCGACCCCGACGTGGCCCGCTTCAACGGCCAGTCCCTCTCCAGCGGCGGCCTGGCCCGGACCTACGGCTTCACCGACCTCGACGGCAGCCGCCCGGACGCCTGGCGCTATCTCGTCGAGGTCCAGGACGCGGGCAAGCCGGCGGACACCACCGGCTACCGCTGAGATCAGGGCTGCTGGACCGACGGCAGCTGCCAGCGCGCCGAGTGGCCCGGTGGCAGCGCCAGGTCGTCGCGTACGGCCGTGTAGTAGTCGGCGCGCCCTGCACGCTGCCGCTCCATCAACGCCTGCCACGCCGCGGGATCACGCGTCTCGTCCCGCAGGAACCGCTCCATCTCCATCACCACCGAGACCCAGACCCGCGCCTTCTCCACCGCCTCCGGACTCCCCAGCATGAGCAGCGCCTCCCCGGACGGGTCCCGGGCGAGTGTGGCCTCGGCCAGCTGGGGCGCGGCCTCCTCGGGGGAGAGGGGATGCGGATGCGGGTCGTTGCCGAAGTGGGCCGCCACCCGGTAGGTCAGGGTGACGGTCCGCTTCAGCGTGCGCGCGTAGTCGGAGTACACCGCGAGCCGACGCTCCTCCCAGCGGGCCGTCTGCTCACGGCGGAAGCGGGCACCGTCGCTGCGGACGACCGCCAGGTAGGAGCCGAGCGCTCCGATCACGACACCGATGAGCGCGGGCAGTTGCTGTACGAACGCGGACATGGGCGCACGGTATCTGCCCGGTTGATCGACAGGGCGCTACGGTGCGAACCCATGACGGACACAACACGCTTCGAGGGGTACGGGGTTCTCATCACCGGCGCGGCGCGCGGCATCGGCGCCGCGACCGCGCGCCGGTTCGCGCAGGAGGGGGCGCGGGTGCTGGTGACCGACATCGACGTGCCCGCGGCCGAGCAGACGGCGGCGGCCCTGCGCGAAGAGGGTCTGGTGGCCAGGGCGTTCGGGTGCGACGTGGGGGAGCGGGCCGACGCGGAGGCGGCCGTCGAGCATGCCGTCGGCGTCTACGGTTCGCTGGACGTCCTGGTCAACAACGCCTGTCACTGCACCCCGGACGCCCCCCTCTTCGAGGACGAACCGGACGACGAGTGGACACGCGACCTCGACATCACCCTCACCGGCGCCTACCGCTGCTGCCGGGCCGCCCTCCCGCACCTGGCTGCCTCCGGACGCGGCGCGATCGTCAACGTCGGCTCCGTCAACGGCCTGACCGACTTCGGCAACCACGCCTACAGCGCCGCCAAAGCCGGCCTCGGCTCCCTGACCCGCACCCTCGCCGGACATGCCGCCCCCCGTGGCGTCCGCGTCAACCTCGTCGCCCCCGGCACCGTCCGCACGACCGCCTGGGAGGGCCGCGAGGAGGACCTGGCAAGAGCGCGCGAGCTGTATCCCCTGGGCCGCGTCGGCGAACCCGAGGACATCGCTGCCGCCATCCTCTTCCTCGCCTCCCGCGACGCGTCCTGGATCACCGGAGTCACCCTGCCCGTCGACGGCGGGATCACCGCGGTCGACTCCGGCTTCCGTCAACTGCGTAGGAACGCTTAACACTTGCTGTAGATCTTTTCACTTGTCCTTCCCGGACGGTGTCGGGCAGCGTTCTCGTGTGCCCGACACCCTGCCTCGCTCCCCTTGGCGTACCGCCGACTTCCGCGTCCTCTTCGCCGCGAGCACCCTCAGTCAGCTCGGAACGAACGTCAGCTACGTCGCCGTCCCGCTGCTCGCCGTCACCGCACTGGACGCCGGGCCCGGACAGGTCGGTGCGCTGGCCGCCCTCAGCACGCTGGCGTTCCTGCTCCTCGGGCTGCCCGCCGGGGCCTGGGTGGACCGGATGCGGCACCGCCGGGTGCTGATCGTGGCGGACCTGGCCCGCGCGGTCCTGTACGCCTCCGTCCCGCTCGCCTGGTGGACGGACACCCTCACGCTCGGCCAGCTGTACGCCGTCGTCCTGCTGAACGGCGCCGCGACCGTCTTCTTCGACGTCGCCTCCCAGAGCACCCTGCCAAGCCTGGTCGGCCGCGACGCTCTCGTACCCGCCAACGCCGCCCTGGTCGGCCTGCAGGCGGTGGGCAATGTCGCGGGCCGCGGCGCGGGCGGCGCCCTGGTCCAGTTCCTGACCGCTCCGGTGGCCGTCGTGTGCGCCGCGGTCACCTATCTGGCCTCCGCCCTCCAACTCACCATGATCCGGGGCGAGGAGAGACCCCGAAGCCGGGACCGGAAGACCACACTGACGGCGGAGATCGCCGAAGGCCTCCGGCACGTCTTCCGCAACCCGGAACTGCGCGCCCTCGCCCTCACCGCCGCCCTCATCAACCTGGGCATGCAGATCGTCAACACGCTGCTCCCCCTCCTGTTCGTCCGCGAACTCGGCCTCCCCGCCAGCGCGTTGGGCCTCTTCTGGGCCGCGGGCGGACTGGGCCTGCTGCTCGGCGCCCGCTGTGCCCGCCCTCTCGCCGCCCGCCTGGGACACGGACGTACCCTCGGAGTGGTCGGCGCGATCCTGGCGCCCGCCGCCCTGCTCGTGCCGCTCATCGACCGCGGCCCGTGGCTGTGGATCGCCGGCCTGGGATGGACCCTGGTCCTGTTCAAGACCGGCACGGACAACGTCCTCGGCGTCAGCCTGCGCCAGCGGATGACGTCGGACGGACTCCTCGGCCGTATGAACGCCACCTACCGCTTCGTCCTGACCGGAGCGCTCGCGATCGGCGCCGCCGTGGCGGGCGTGCTCGGCGAACTGGTCGGCGTACGCGCCACGTTGTGGGTGGGCGGGGCGCTGATGACGGCGGCCTTCCTGCCGGTCTTCCTCTCCCCGGTCCGCACCCGGCGCGAACTCCCGCGGTACACCCCGGTCACAGCGCCCGCGCCACAGCCGCGCTGATCCGGTCCACGTCCGCGGCGGACGTACGCCAGTTGCTGAACGCCGCCCGCAGCCCGGGAGTCCCGTCGTACACGGTCGGCGTCACGAACGCCTCGCCGGTGGCCGCCACGGCCCGCGCCAGCGCGTCGACCCGCTCCGGGGTCGGATCGTCGGCCAGGGTGAAGCAGACGACGTTCAGCCGGACCGGGGCGAGCAGCCGCAGCCCGTCCGTCGCGGCGACGCGCTCGCCGAGCTCCCGGGCCAGTGCCACGTTCCGCTCGACGATCTCGCGATGCCCGTCACGGCCGTACGCCATGAGCGAGAACCACGCCGGAAGGGCCCGCAGCCGCCGGGAGTTCTCGGGCGTGAGATGCACGAAGTCGGGCTCGCCGGCCGGGAGTCCGAGGTAGGGCGACGCGTTGTGGAAGACCGCCACCTGAAGATCCCGGCGGCGGGTGAACTGGACGGCCGCGTCATAGGGCACGTTGAGCCACTTGTGCAGGTCGACACAGACCGAGTCGGCGGCGTCGAGACCGTCCACGAGACCGGCGTACGACGGGGAGAGCGCGGCGAAGCCGCCGAACGCGGCGTCCACGTGCAGCCAGAAGTCGTGCCGTTCCCGGAGCGCGGCGATGGCCCGCAGATCGTCGAAGTCGACGGTGTTCACGGTGCCGGCGTTGGCCACCACGATCGCGGGGCGGCCGTCCAGCGCGGACAGCGCGGAGTCCAGCGCGGCGACGTCGACGGCCTCCCGGTTGCCGGACAGCACCGGCACGGACCGCAGCCGGTCGCGGCCGATGCCGAGCACGGACAGGGCCTTGCCGATGCTGGCGTGCGGGCTGCCGGACAGCACGTGGACCGGGCCGAGGGCGGCCGCCCCGTCGCGCGACACGGACACGCCGAGCCGCTCGCCCAGCCACTCGCGGGCGATGGCGAGCCCGACGGTGTTGGACGCGGTGGCCCCCGTGACGAACGCCCCGCTGTGTGCCTCGCCCAGCCCGAACAGCTCGCGCAGCCAGTCCACCGTCTCCCGTTCCAGGGCGGTCGCCCAGGACCCCGCCGCCCCCGAGCCGTTCTGGTCGTACACGCCGGTCAGCCAGTCCCCGGCGAGGGAGGCGGGCGTCGCGCCGCCCGTGACGAAGCCGAGGTAGCGCGGCCCCGCCGAGCCCGAGAAGCCGGGCGCCCACCGCTCGGCGAACCGCGCGAGAGCGCCCTCGGCCCCGGCACCCCCGGTCGGCAGGGCCGCGTGGTCGGGCGCCTTGCCGAGGTGGACGACCGGCCGCTCGGACAGACCGGTCAGCTCACGGGCGGCGAGGTCGCGGGCGGACTGGAGGAGTTCGGGGAGCCGGGAGAGATCGTCGGCGAGAGTTCGGTGCATGAGGGGCAGCGTAGGAGGGAGCCGCCGTCCACGGCCTGGTCCACTTGGGGCAAACTGGACCGATGACCACGGGATTCGCCGCCGCCCTCGGCACCTGGCGCGACCGGCGCGGCCCACTGGCCCGGACGCTGGCGGCGGCCGTACGCGAGGCGGTCGTCGACGGCCGGCTGCCCGCCGGGACCAGACTGCCCTCCGAGCGGGAACTCGCCCGCGTCCTCGACATCAGCCGCGGCACGGTCGTCGCCGCCCTCGCCCTGCTGCGGGACGACGGCTGGCTGCACACCCGGCACGGCAGCGGCAGCCTGGTCCGGCTCCCCGCCCGCCTCACCGAACGCACCACGCCCTGGTCCCTGGACCGCGGCGGAGCGGGTGACGCGGACCTCGACCTCACCCTCGCCCTCACCGCCGCACCCCACGAGGCCTATCTCGCCGCCCTCGCCCGGGCCGCCGAACGCAGCGCGGCCCTCCTCGTGGACTCCGGCATCGCCACCGCCGGGTTGCCGCGCCTGCGTGAACTCCTGGCCGACCGGTACACCCGCGAGGGCCTCGCCACCCGTCCCGAACAGATCCTCGTCACCTCCGGCGCCCAGGCCGCCCTCACCCTGCTCCTCGACCACCTCCACACCGACCGCAGACGCCCCGTCGCGGTGGAGAGCCCGTCCTACCCGGGCGCCCTGGCGGTCCTGCGCGCCCGCAAGGCGCGTCTCCTCCCCGTCCCCGTGACGTCGGACGCCGGCTGGGACACCGCCCACCTCACGAGCGTCGTACGCACCCGCGGCCTCCGGCTCGCCTATCTGATCCCCGACTTCCAGAACCCCACCGGCACCCACATGGACGCCGCGACCCGCGCCGGGATCGCCGGCCTCCCGCTCACGGTCATCGCCGACGAGACCATGCGCGACCTCGATCTGAGGGCCGAGCCCGGCACCGAACCGCATCTGGCGGGGCCCCGGGTGATCCAGATCGGCTCGGCGAGCAAGACCGTGTGGAGCGGGCTGCGGGTCGGCTGGATCCGCGCCACCGCCGACCTCGTACGCCGGCTGCGCCGGAGCCCCCTCCAGGCACAGCTGTCGCCACCACCCCTGGAACAGCTCATCGCCGCGGAACTGCTCGGCGACGGACTGGACGAGATGCTCGCCGACCGCCGGGCCAGACTGCGCGCCCAGCGCGACCACCTCGCCGGACTCCTCGACGGCACGGGATGGACGTACACCCTCCCGCAGGGCGGTCTGTCGCTGTGGCCGCACCTCGGCCCGACCACGTCCGCGACGGACCTCGCGGCCCGGGCCGCCCGGCTGGGCCTCGCCGTGACGCCCGGCCCGCACTTCGCCGCCGACCGCGCCACGCTCACCCACCACCTGCGCCTGCCGTTCACGGCGACGCCGGACGTCCTCAGCCGTGCGGTCCACCTGCTGCGCCGCTGTGCCGATCCGGAAGTTCACCGTTTCGTCACAGCCTGACCCGGCGTACAACCGACGCCCCCGCGCATCTGTCTAGCAGGCAGATCACAGGACATCACAGCCCAACGGAGGGGCCCGCCATGGGGGACATACGCAGACGAGGGGCCATCGCCCTCGGAATCACCGGACTGATCGCACCGCTCACCCTCACGCTGGGCACCGCGCCCGCACAGGCGGCCACCGCGTGCACCACACAGACCGGGCCGTACCAGAAGCAGGTCGAGAAGTTCCTCGGCCGCCCCGTCGACGGCAAGCAGTCCGCCGCCGACTGCAAGGCCATCCAGTCCTTCCAGACCAAGCACGGCATCACGCCGAACGCCGGCTACGCGGGCGCCGTCACCTGGGGCGTGATGGACCTGATGAACAAGCAGAAGGCCGTCGGGAACAAGCCCAACAAGGACGGCAAGTGCCCGGTGAACAAGGGCCGTATCGCCTGCGTCAACCTGACGCTCCAGCTGAGCTGGATCCAGGACGGGGACGACCTCGTGTACGGTCCGGTGCCCGTCCGCACCGGCCGCAACGGCTACGAGACCCGCACCGGTCTGAAGAAGATCTACTGGCGCGACATCGACCACGTCTCGAACATCTATGACGTGCCCATGCCCTACAGCCAGTTCTTCGACGGCGGCCAGGCCTTCCACTCGGTCAACCTCAGCATGTGGAACCCGCCGGGCTCCCACGGCTGCGTCAACATGACCAAGACGACCGCCAAGAAGTACTGGTCGCTGCTGAAGAAGGGCGACGACGTCTTCGTGTACGGGCGCAAGCCGGGCACCTGACAGTCGGCGCCCGGCTCGCCGTCAACGCGTCACCGGGGCGCGTCCCCGAAGTCCGGGATCTCCAGCCGCGTCCCGCCCTGCCGCGCGGAGTCGTGCGCGACGATGCCCGGCAGGGTGTAGCGGGCGGCCACCCACGCGTTCACCGAGGGCAGGGCGCGGGTGTTGACCGCGGTGACGAAGTCGTCCACGAGGAAGTGGTGGCTGCCCTCGTGCCCGTTGTGCAGGTTGTCGAACTCCCGGGGCAGCCGGGACCGGTCGTGCACGGGGGCCGAGCCGGAGGTGAAGGCGGCCCGCAGGTCCGGTGCGATGTGCTGGAGCGACGGGTCGTCAGGGGACAGGGTGGGCTTGGGTTCCAGCAGTTCGCTGATGTCCTTCACCCCGTTCTTGTCCTGCCACAGCGCGAAGGTGGCGAGTTGCTCCATGCTTCCCTCCGTGCCGAAGAAGCGGAAACGGGATTCACGGATGTGGGAGGGGTAGCCCACCCGCCGGAACTCGTTGGTGCGGAACGATCCGCCGCCCGCCACCTCGAACAGCGCGGTGGCGTTGGAGATGTCGTTGCCGAACTGGCTGACCTCCTTGTCGAAGACGCCGTCGCCCCGGTCGTCGGTCACCCCGATCGCCGACACGCTCACCGCGTGCGTCTGCCAGGCGCCGAGCACACCGCCCACCGAGTGCGTCGGGTACAGCAGCGGGGGATAGCTGGCGGTCGCCTTCCAGTTCTCGCCGCCGCTGTACTGGTACGCCTCGTAGAACCCCAGGTCCATGTCGTGGACGTAGTCGCCCTCGGCGTAGAAGAGCCGTCCGAAGGAGCCCTCCGCGATCTGGTTGCGGGCGTGCACGGTCGCCGGGTTGTACTGGCTGGTCTCGCCCATCATGTACGTCAGTCCGGTCGCCCGGACCGCGTCGATGATCGCCGCGATCTCCTGCGTGGTGATGGCCATGGGCACCGCGGAGTACACGTGCTTGCCGGCGTCGAGGCCCTGCACCACGAGCGGGCCGTGGGTCCAGCGCTGGGTGAAGATCGCGACCGCGTCGACCGCCTTCGACTCCAGCATCGCCTCGTACGAGGGGAAGGTGCCCGACAGGCCTTCGGCGGCGGCGAGTTGCTCGGCCCTTTCCGGGAGGAGATCGGTGACGTAGACGTCGCTGACGCCGGGATGGGCCAGGAACAGTTTCGCGAACTGGCCCGAGAACTGCCCGGCGCCGACGATGCCGAGGGAGAACGTCATGGAGTAAGTGCCTTTCACTGGCCGAGGATGAAGTTGATCTGGTCATTGGTTTCGGTCAGGCCGCTCACGGGGGCCCCGTTGGCGAAGACGTCCTGCATGGCCGGGCGCATCAGGGCGTAGACGTCCGCCGCGTAGTCGGTGATCGGGAAGGAGAAGGTCCTGGAGTCCTTCTTGTCGGTGACCGGTTCGGTGAAGGCGGACACGTCGATGCCCTTCTTCTTGTACGCGGCCACGGCGGCCTCGGTGCCCGACGGGGTGGCCGGGAAGACGATGCCGTAGCCGCCGACGGTCTTCTGGCAGGCGTCGGAGGCCAGGTACCGCACCCACTTCTTCGCGCCGTCCTTGTTGCGGGCGTTCTTGGTGACCGAGTCGGCGAGGCCGTTCATCATCGTGGCCCGCTTGCCGCTCGGGCCGGTCGGCGTGGGGGCGGTGCCGACCTTCAGGCCCTTGGTGCCGTAGTACGTCGAGATCATCCAGGCGCCGTCGAAGGAGGCCGCCGCCCGGCCCGAGGCGACCTGGGCGTTGGCCGGGTTGGCGCCGTCGGTGTAGTCGGTGAAGGGGGCGAGGTAGCCCTTCTTCGCCAGGCCGAAGTACCAGTCGATCACCGACTGGAAGGTCTTGCTGTCGTACCGGTACTTGGTGCCCCAGCGCGCCTTGTCCGTGTAGTGCCAGCCCGCCGATTCGACGAACGGGCTCCAGGTGGTCTGCCCGTCGCCGTCGCCCGCGCCGCCCGTGGCGAGGCCGTACACCTTGACGTTGTTCTTGTCGAAGCCGGGTTCGTCGCCGCGTTTGCCGTTCTTGTCGACGGTCAGGTGGGCGATCGTCTTCTCGAAGGTGCCGCCGTCCCGCGGGTTCCAGGCGAGGGTGTTGAGCTCGTCGGCCGTGAGCCCGGCGTCCTTGACCATCTTCTGGTTGTAGAAGAGCGCCACGGTGTCCCAGTCCTTGGGCGCTCCGTAGCGATGGCCGTCCTGGCCCGTCCAGTTGGCGCCCAGGCCCGCCTGGTAGGAGGAGTCGTCGATGCCGAGGTCGTCCAGCGGTTCGAGCACCTTGAGGTCGGCGAACTGGCCGAACTTCTGGATGTGGTCGGTGAACACGTCCGGCTCCGTGCCGGCGATGAAGCTCGCGGTGAGCTTGGTCCAGTAGTCGGCCCAGCCCATCTGTGTGATCTTGACGTCGAGGCCGGGGTTCTCCTTCTCGAAGCCCTTCGCACAGGCCTGGTAGGCGGGCAGCTGGTTGGCGTCCCACAGCCAGTACGTCACGCTGTTCGCGCCCGACCCGGCCGCGCCGCCCTGCGCGCACCCGGACACCAGGGTCAGGGCCAGGGCTCCGGTCGCCGCCGCTACGGTACGAATTCGCATTCCGGTCCCCTTACTTGACGCCGGTGAAGCTGATGGTGCTGACGATGCGGCGCGCGAAGGCACCGAAGAGGACCAGCATCGGGAGGGCGGCGATGAGCGTGGCCGCCATCAGGCCGGACCAGTCGTAGCCGGTCTGCGGGGTCTGCGCCCGGAAGATGGCGAGGGCCACGGTGAGCACGCGCGAGCTGTCGCTGTAGGACACCATCAGCGGCCAGAAGTAGTCGTTCCAGGAGGTGATGTACGTCAGCACCCCGAGGGTGAGGATCGGTGTGGACGCCATCGGCAGCATCACCCTGAAGAAGATCCGGATCTTGCCCGCGCCGTCGAGCAGGGCGGCCTCCTCGACCTCCCGGGGCACGTTCATGAAGAACTGGCGCAGGAAGAACACCGCGAACGGCGTCATGAACATCGTCGGCAGGGCGATGCCCAACAGGTTGTCGACCAGGCCGAGTTGCTTGATGAGCACGAAGTTCGGCAGCAGGGTGAAGATGGCCGGGACCATCAGGCCGGCCAGGAACAGGCCGAACACCTTGTCCCGTCCGCGCCACCGCAGCCGGGCGAAGGCGTAGGCGGCCATGGCGGAGAAGAAGATCTGGCAGACGGTGATCAGGGTCGAGACGACGACCGAGTTGATCAGATAGCGCCAGAACTTCAGTCCGCCGCCGGAGCCGCCCTGGGCGATCGCCTCCTCGGTGGACTGGAGGCCCAGCGCCCGCTCGAAGCCGCCGGTGGTGAAGTCCACCGGCAGCGGGTCGCCGGGGTGGGCCGCGAGGGCGGTGTTCGAGGACAGCGCGGTGCGCAGGATCCAGTAGAACGGCAGCAGGGTCACGAGGATCATCGCGGCCATCGCCACCCAGGCCACGACCCGTCCCGGGGAGGGGCGGCGTCGGGCGGGACGGGTACGGGGCGCCGCAGGTGCGGTCGGCGCGGTCACAGCAGCCATGTCGGTGTCTCCTCTCTCAGCCGAGATCCGTCTGGCCGGCCCGGGTGAGCCGGTACTGCAGGAAGGTGATCGCGCTGAGGACGACCAGCAGGGCCACCGACATCGCGGAGGCGTAGCCGAACTGGAAGCGGCCGAACGCGGCGCCGTAGATGTAGAACTGGAGCACGTTGGTGGCGTTCGCCGGACCGCCGTTGGTCGTCACGGCGACCGTGTCGAACACCTGGAACGACCCGATCACGGTCATGATCAGCACGACCGCCAGGACCGGCCGCAGCAGCGGCATGGTGATCCGCCAGAACATCCGCCACTCGCTCGCGCCGTCCACCTTGGCGGCCTCGTACATGTCGTTGGGAATGGCCTGGAGGCCCGCGAACAGCAGCAGCGCGGTGTACCCGACGTGCCGCCACACGTTGATCAGGGCGATCGTCGGGATCGCCCAGGTCTCGTCGGCCAGGAACGGGATGCGGTCGAAGCCGAGCCCCGCGATGATCTCGTTGCCGATGCCGAGCTGGGTGTCCAGGATCCACAGCCAGACGATGCCCGCGACCACGTTGGACATCAGATACGGCGTGAGGACGATCCCGCGCAGCATCGCCGACTGGGTGAGCCGCTGCAGGAGGACGGCTATCGCGAGTGCCGAGACCGTCTGGATGCCGATGTTGATGAACACGTACTCGACGGTCACCTTCAACGAGTCCCAGAAGATGGGGTCGTGGACCATCCGCGTGTAGTTGTCGAGGCCCACCCACTCCGCGGGGGTCAGCAGGTTGAAGCGGGTGAAGCTCAGGTAGATGCCCCGCAGCGTCGGCCAGAGCAGGAAGACCAGGAAGCCCAGCAGGGCCGGTGCGATGAACACCGCGGCGAGCCGTCCGTCGCCCCCGCCCTCGCGGGCCCGCGCCTTGCGCGTCCTCGGTTTCGTCGCTGCCTCCTCGGCGCTGCCCAGGGGCAGACGCGACGGGGGGCTGCTGGAGGCGATGGTCATCGGGAGACTCCCTCGTCTGCGGCGGCTCGTCCTCGGGCCACTTACTTTTGTGGCGAAAGAATCCAGACGTCAAGAGGCGTGCAAACATCTTTTCCAGGCCACCTTGAGTGACGTAGAGTGGTCATATTGGTTTCATCACGAAAGAAACCTGATGGGGGAGACTGACCTGCATGACCGCAGTAGCCGCCAGCTGGCATCCACTGAGCCCCGGTGAACGCTCGGTGGCGATCGAGGTGCTCGTCCACGGACCGCTGTCGCGCACCGAGCTCGCCCGGCGCCTCGACCTGTCCGCGGGCAGCCTCACCCGGCTCACCAAACCCCTCATCGAGTCGGGCCTGCTGATCGAGGTCCCCGAAGCGGGAGCTTCCGCCGAGGTGCGTACCGGTCGCCCCTCGCAGCCGCTGGACGTGGTCGTCGAATCCCGTTCGTTCATCGGCTTCAAGATCACCGACGACATGGTCTACGGCGTGGTCACCACCCTCCGAAGCGACATCGTGGCCCGCCACGACCGCCCTCTGACCACCCATGAGCCGGCCGAAGTCGCCGACCTGCTCGCGGAGATGACCGCCGAGCTCGCCCGTGTGCACGGCTCACGTCTCGCCGGCATCGGCATCGGGGTGGGCGGCCTGGTCCGGCGGCGTGCCGTCGTGGGGGAGTCCCCGTTCCTGCACTGGCGGGACGTCCCGCTCGCCGAACTGGTCGAGGAGCGCACGGGGCTGCCGGTCGTGCTGGAGAACGACGTGGCCGCCCTGGTCGAGGCCGAGACCTGGTTCGGCGCCGGCCGCGGACTCGAGCGCTTCGTCGTCCTCACCATCGGCGCCGGCCTCGGCTACGGCCTGGTGCTGGGCGGACGCCGGGTGCCCTACGCCGAGGAGGACCGCGGCTTCGGGCGGCACTGGATCGTCAACCCCAACGGCCCGCTCACCCCCGAGGGTGAACGCGGCAGTGCCGTCTCGCTGCTGACCATCCCCAATATCCGCTACCAGGTGCACGCCGCCACCGGCCGCGACCACAGCTACGAGGAGATCCTCACCCTCGCCGCCGCGGGCGAGCCCATGCCCGCCCGGGTCATCGACGAGGCCGCGCGCGCTCTCGGCACCCTGGTCGCGCAGATCTCCAACTTCGCGATGCCGCAGAAGATCCTGCTCGCCGGCGAAGGGGTCGGCCTGATGGACATCGCCGGGAAGTCCGTGGCCGAGGCCGTCCGGGCCGGACGGCACCCGCTGGCCGCCCCTGTCGACCTGGAGACCAAGGTGTCCGACTTTCACGACTGGGCCCGCGGAGCGGCCGTCCTGGCGATCCAGGTACTGGTGCTGGGCACGGCGGAAGCATGAGTTCCGCCACGGTCGGGGTGTCCGAACTGCCCCACCTGGCCTGCCAGATGCACGTGATCAGCAACACGGTCCGAAATGCCCGAATTACTCGTACTTACTCACGCGGCCTTCACCTCCGGAGCCGTATGCTTCACATCATGTCCACCACTGTTGAATCCGCCTTCGATAGAACGGCTGACGAGGTCAACGAGGAGATCAGGGCCCTGTGGCTCCGGTCGGGCGGGACACTGAGCGGCGAGCAGCGCGAAGAGTACCGGCGGCTCGTCCTGGAGTGGGCCGCCGCGGCCCCGCAGTAGGTCTCACGCCTCCACTCGGCAGATCATCGAGGGCACCCGCTCGCTCGGGTGCCTTTTCCATGCCCCGCTTTCCCCGCCCCGGCGGCCGACGCCGGGGCAGCCATCACCTCACGTCATCTCAGCCCCAGGTCGCCGAGTAGTACCGCTGATACGCCTTGCGGTCCTGCTCGGCGCGGATGAACCGCGTCGCCACCAGCGCGATCATGCTGCCCCCGATCACCAGCAGTCCCGGACCGATGTTCCGGGTGTCCGTGAGCCGGGCCAGCAGCGTCTGCGTGGTCGTGCCGACGCCCGAAGCGGGAGCCGAGGAACCCGGCGAGGCCGCGCCGGGGGCGATCGCGCCCTGCGTGGCCGCCGCGGACGGCGCCGGCGAGGCACCCTGCTGCCCGGCCCCCGCCTGCTGCTGCGACACGATCATCTGGACCCCGAGGTCACTCATCGCCTTCGTCACCGGCTGGAAGAACGTCGTCCCGCCCGTCGTGCAGTCACCGCTGCCGCCGGACGTCACACCGAGCGCGATCCCCTCGGAGAACATCGGCCCACCGCTGTCCCCGGGTTCGGCGCACACGTTCGTCTCGATCAGCCCGGTGACCGTGCCCTCGGGGTAGTTCACCGTCGCGTTCAGCGCCGTGACCGTACCGTCGCGCAGTCCGCTCGTACTGCCGCTGCGGAACACCCGCTGCCCCACCGTCGGATCGGCGGCGCCCGTGATCCGCACCCCGTTGCCGTTGCCGATCGCCACGACGTCGGCGCCGTCCCCCGCCCGTCCGCCGTCGTACTGGACGAGGGAGAAGTCGGCGCCGGGGAAGTTCTGCTCGATGGTCTTGCCGATCTGCGTCCGGCCCCGGTTGTCCGCGAACCAGACGGAGCCCGTGGGGCCGCAGTGCCCGGCGGTGAGGATGAAGTCGCTCTGCCCGTTGGTCACGTTGAATCCCGCCGAGCAGCGCCCGCCGGTCGACAGGATCGGCTGCGCCCCGTTGACACGGGTCGTGAAGGTCCCCTCGGTGCGTTCCATGCGGACGAAGCCGCCGATGTTCTCGGCCAGTTCGGTCATCCGGGACCAGTCGGCGGCCGAGACGGTGCTGTCGGCCCGTACCACCACCTCGTTGGTCCGGTAGTCCACGGCCCAGGACGTCCCGGCCACCCGGGGCGCCGAACGCAGCGTGCCCGTCGCCGACTTGAGGTCGTCCATGCTGTGCCGCACCACCTTCGCGGTGGCGCCCGCCTTGCGTACCTGGGCGGCCGTGTCCTTGTCGGTGACGGCGACGACCGGCCGGCCCTCGGAGTCGATCCAGGAGCCAGCCGTACGGGACGTGCCGAGCCGCGACACCAGGTCGGAGCCGGTGGCGGAGGCCGACTGCGCGGTCGTACGCGGCAGGGCGGAGGCGTCCGAGGGCTCGCTCGCCATGGCGCGCGTGACCATGACCGATCCGAGCAGGAGTCCGCCGACGGCGGCCAGCCGTGTCACTCGCCGGACCATCCGTCGTCGTGCGTGCCTCATGCATGGCTCCCGAACCCCGAACAGCACGGCATCAACACCGCGTGGCGCTCCGGTAGTCGAGCACCTCCCTGTCATACGCGGCCCGGGGCGCCCGCGTTCACCTCTTGCGCCCCACTCCGCCGTACAGAGCCACCTGCCGCGGCTCGGCACCGTTCGTGCGCTCGGGACGCCAGCGCGAGCACGACACCACCCCCGGCTCCAGCAGGTCGAGCCCGTCGAAGAACCGGGCCACCGCCTCGGGCGGGCGCTGGGTCAGCCGGGGCGTGCCGTGCGCGTTCCAGAACCGCACGGCCTCGTCGACGTCCGGCATCGACGGGTGGACGACGGTGTGCGACAGCACGAGATGGCTGCCGGACGGCAACGCGTGCATGAGCCGGCGCACGATGCCGTAAGGGTCCTCCTCGTCGTCGATGAAGATGACCACGCCGAGCAGCAGCAGGGCCACCGGGCGCGTGAAGTCCAGGGTGACGGCGGCCCGTTGGAGGATCTGCTCCACATTGCGCAGGTCCTCGTCGAGATGGTCGGTCGCCCCCTGAGAAGTGCTGGTGAGCAGGGCACGGGCGTGGGCCAGGACCAGCGGGTCGTTGTCGACGTAGACGACCCGTGACGCCGGGGCGAGGCGCTGGGCCACCTCGTGCGTATTGTCCGCGGTGGGGAGCCCGGTGCCGATGTCGAGGAACTGGCGGATCCCGGCCTCCGCGACCAGATGCCGCACCGCGCGCCCCAGGAACAACCGGTCGGCGCGCGCGTACTCGCCGATGTCCGGGTGCAGTTCACGGATCCGGTCACCCGCCGCGCGATCGACCTCGTAGTAGTCCCCGCCGCCCAGCCAGTAGTTCCAGATCCGCGCCGTGTGCGGCTGCAGCGTGTTGATCCGCCGGCGCAGGGTCGCGGCGAGGTCCTCGGCGTCCGTCACAGGGCTCGGGTCTCCTGGAATGCCTGGTGGAGTACATGGCTTACGACGTCAACCAGCAATCTAGACGGCAGTGTTGATGTTTGGTCAGAGGGCTGCGGCACTTTCCGCGTTTTCCGCGAGCGAGGCCCGGCTGCGCGCGTCCCCCCACACCGACGTCGTACCCACGAAGGGGCGCAGCAGCGCGATGAGCGCCGGGTCCGCGCGCCCGTTCAGTTCGTCGGACGCCAGCTTGCGGGCGATCCCGGCGAGGAAGTCGGCCAGCAGGATCCGCGGGTCCCAGCGCGCCTGCGCCAGCTCCAGACCGGCGAACCCGATCCCGGCCCGCGCCGCCTGCTCCTCGATCCACGCGATGCGCTGCTCGGTGAGCATGTTCTGCCGGTCGTGCACCACCCGCACGGTCCGCCCGCCGGTGCTCCAGTGCGCGACCGTGTGCACGATGGCGGGCAGCAGCGGATTGAGTACGGGGATCACGGGCGGCCCTTCGAGCAGGCGCGCCCGGTAGGCGTCGGCGCGGGGCCGGGCCGCCGCGAGCCGCTCCAGGATCTCCCTGCCGGGATGCGCGCGCCGCAGGTCGTCCACCGTGCGGAAGAACCCGTCGACGGGACCCTCCGCCTCCCCGTTGACCCGTACCCGAAGCAGCCGGTTGGCCGCGTCGAGGAAGTCCCGCCACCGCTCCTCGCCGAACTCCCGCCGCCCCAGCCGGTACAGGGCGAGCGCCTCCGCCTCGTCGCCGAGCAGCAGGTCGACGGTCCGGTCCACGACGAAGTACGCCTTCTCGGTGAGGTGGACATGGGCGTGCCCGTCGAGCGGGCCCGAGGGCGAGAGCAGCCACTCCAGGACGTCCCGGTGCTTCTCCCGCAGCAGATGGTTGGCCTTGTACTCGGTGGCGGGCGAGCGGATCCGGTCCCGGACCTCCTGGACGTACGCGGCGGCGACCTCCGTCGGCATGGACACACTGCCGTGCGCGAACACGTCGGTGTTGCCGCCGGTGAGGTTCTCCCCGTCCGACCCCGACTCGTCGCACACGACCTCCAGCGTGCCGCGTGCGCCGTCTCCAGGTTTCCAGGTCACTGAGAAGCCCCCTGTCCGGTGCGTCACCACCAGCATCCCCCGGACGAAACCAGAGGTGAACCGAATTGTTCGCGCCCCGGGAAGCACCGGCCCGATGATCTCTGCCTAGACTCCCCGCCATGAGCGACACGCCGCTGGACCGGCTCGGTGCCGGGAAGTACCTGCTGATCACGAGCTACCGCAAGAACGGCAGCCCGGTTCCCACCCCGGTATGGGTGGTGCGCGACGGGGACGCCCTCGGCGTGTGGACGGTCGCCGACTCCTGGAAGGTCAAGCGGATCCGGGCCCGCGCCGACGTCCTCGTCGGCCCCTGCGACCTGCGCGGCAATCCGACCGGCGACCCGGTGCGGGCCACCGCCGCGATCTGCGACGCCGAGACCACTGCCCACTACCGCAGGCTCATCGCCCGCAAGTACGGCATCACCGGCCGGCTCAGCCTCCTCGGCAGCCGGCTGCGCCGGGGCGTGAACGGCACGGTCGGCATCCGCGTCACGTTGTGACGGACGCGGAACACGGCCAGGGGGCACGGACCGGCCGGTCCGTGCCCCCTGGCGTTGTACGCGGGTCGGCTATGAGGCGTCCAGCACCGTGCCTGTCAGCACCGGACGGTCCGGCAGCGGCTCGGCGTCGTCGTCGGTGAGCGCGAGGCGCAGCGACTCGGTCGGCTCGGCCAACTGGTCCTGGATCGTCACGACATCGAAGTCGGCGCTCGTGCTCCCGGCCGGGATGTTGGTCCACACCCACAGGTTCGCCCGGGACAGCGGCCGCTCCGGATCCGGCACGTCACCGGCGTAGTCCATCAGCCACTGCGGGTCCACGTCCTTCGTGGACAGCTCGGCCCCGTCCGTGACCGGCAGCACCCGCACCGGCTGCCAGATGTCCACGGCCGCGGGCTCGGCCAGCGACAACCGCCACTTGAGCGTCTCGCCCTCGCGCACCCGGTCGGCGACCGGGGTCAGGGTGATCACCGGCTCGGGGTCGTCGTTCTCGACGGTGATCCCGCCGCGGTGGGCTCCCACGACGGCGCCCCGCACCGCCTTCACCGCGATGTCGTGCTGCACGTCGTAGCCGAAGGTGGTGTCGCCCTTGACCTCGACCGGCACGTCGACGGGATTGCTGCCCGGCTTCACCGTGACCAGCTTCTCCGTGGCGGCACCCGAGTCCGGGTCGAGGACGTACACCCGGACCTGGCCGCTGCCGTGCCCGGAGACCCGCACCGGGATCCGGTAGGTGACCGTGCCCGAGTCGCCCTCCTTGACGACCGTGCGGCCGACGTCGACGCGCGGAAGTGCCGCCGCCTTGACCGCCGGGGTGCCGGGGGCCCAGCCCCAGGCGTCCATCAGCCAGGCCTGTCCGGAGCCCGAACGCGGGGTGACCTCAAGGGACTTGACGTGCTTGAGGTCGAGCCCCGCCCGGGTGGCGGCGGTCAGCGGCACGCGTACCTCGCGCGCCCAGTAGGAGGAGGTGCGATCCGAGCCCGGCAGGCCGTCCACCTGGACGCGGCCGAGGTCGGCCCTGCGGCCGGCGGTGTCGGTGACGGACACGTCGAGCTTGGTGCCGGTGGTGTTCGGCGGGACGAAGACCCGCAGCGCGAGCTTCTTCGAACCGGCCAGCGACAGCGGCTTCGCCGGGGTGATCCGCGCCGCCGTACCGGGCGCCGACCACTTCAGGTCGACCGCGCGGCGGCCGGTCTCCCGTCCGGTCTCCCACCAGGCGAAGTGCGGCGAGGAGCCCACCGTCTCCGGAGGCAGACAGGACACGGCGGGGTCGGGATCGATCGCCTCGCACAGCCGGGCGCCGGTCACCTTCACCGGACCGTCGGGCAGGAAGCCGCCGGCGCGCCGACCGCCGACCGCGTGGGTCAGCACCCGGGCCGGGTCGGCGGACGGAGCCCGCTTGCCGGAGCCGTCGAGCAGCGGGCGCACCCGGTCGTCCCCGGAGAGGAACAGCCGGGCGGCGGTCGCGATGTAGGTGGCGCCCGCCTTGTGCTGCTGGTCGGCGGTCAGCCTGGTCGCGGTGCCCGGCTCGCACACCGGGTCGGGCCGCTCCTCGTCCTTCCAGAAGTCGTCCCAGGCGGGCGCCTCGGCCTGGCCCGGGGTCCACTCGCTGTTGAAGTAGTTGTGGTTGGCGCCGACCATGTAGACCGCGCTGTGCAGGGCGCCGCCCCGGCTGATCCCGCGCGTCCCGTCGGTGTAGACCTCGCCCTGGAGGTCCGACACATCGCCGTCGCAGCCCGGCAGCAGCGTCACGGACGGCACGTCCGCCACCGGATTCTGGCCGAAGATCGTCGGTCCGATGAGCACGGTGCCGCGCACCTTCCAGCGCACCGGGCCCCGGTAGCCGTCCTGGGCCGCGGGCGGCGGATAGAGGCTGTCCATGGCGGCCCGGTTGACGCCCTCGCCGCCGCGGGAGTGCCCGACGAGCAGGACGCGGGAGAGATCGGCCTTCGCGCCCTGGCGCACGGCGGCCGGGGCGGTGCCCGGCCGGGCGGTCCAGTCGGCCCAGTGGGCGAGGTGCTGCCGCACCAGCGAGGAGCGCGCCTGGGCGCCGGCGTCATCGGCCCCCGCGTCCTGGGCGTTGATGCCGTTCGCCGAGATCGACACCGTCACATAGCCCTGGGAGGCGAGGAGTTGCTGGTCGCGCTCGTAACCCCGGTAGCTGGGGATCGACTTGTAGCCGTCCGGGCAGGGCCAGTCACCGGTCACGTCGTCCTCGGCGCCCGGCTTGTAGCAGGTGGAGTGGCGGCCGTGCAGGAAGAGCGCGAGCGGACGGGCGCCCGTGGCGCCCTTGGGGGCCACGACCTCGGCGCGCATCTCGATCGGGGTCTCGTAGCCCGGCAGGCGTACCGGGTCGAGCTCGTACTCCCCGCTGACCGTGCGGTAGGACCCGGGCTTCCCGGGGTCGACGGAGTTCGCGGGCAGCGCGGCGGACTGCTTCGGAGTGACCCGGGAGGCCTTGCCCCGGTCGTCGTCGGAGGCGTCCAATCGCCGTCCCCCGGCCGTCACCTGAAGGGACGTCAGCCCGCTGGTGGTGGCTTCCGCGAGGTTCAGCCGGAAGGTCCGGCCGTCCTTCGCCGGCTGCGGCACGCCGAGCAGCCGCTCCCCGGCCCGGAACTCGACGCGCGCGTCCCCCATGGGTACGGGCTGGGGAGCGCGCCAGACGAGCTCGCGGGCCGCTCCTTCGCCGTCGATCCGCCATCCCGGCGGCAGTCCGTTCTCGTCACTCGCACTCAACGTCCCCGTATCGGGCGGCTGTTGAGCCTGTACCGGTCCGGGCGAGCCCGCCAGGGCCGCCAGCACCGCCACGGCGGTCACACATATTCGCCGGGCACGGATCAAGGTTCACTCCTCAAAACCCAGAGCGCAGACGTCCCGTCGGTCCCGGAAAGCCTCTCGCGTCACAAAGGACGGGCGAGAAGCGTCTGTGGGTTGTCTGTGAGGAGGGACGAGTGGGGGCCGAGGGATGTGATCAAGCCAGCGGAGCGCACACAGGACTGGCGCGCCGTACGACGGGATAGGCCCCCACAATGAGCCGAACTCCCTTTCTCCGCGCGGCAGTCGTCGGCACCGGTCACCGCGCCCAGCTGTACACCCGGGGCCTCGCCGCCCGCCCGGGCCACCGGGTCGCCGCCCTGTGCGATCCCAGCCCGACCCGGATGGCCTTCCACAACCGGCTGCTGGCCGAGGCCGGCGAAAGCGCCGCCACCCAGTGGGAACCCGAGCGCTTCACCGACCTGCTGGCGAAAGAGGACATCGACGAGGTCGTCGTCACCACCGTCGACGCGGCCCACGACCACTACATCGTCCCCGCCCTGAAAGCGGGCTGCCGCGTGGTCACCGAGAAACCGATGACCGTCGACGCGGACCGCTGCGCCCGCATCCTGGACACCGTCCGGGAGACCGGCAACTCCCTGACCGTCGCCTTCAACTACCGGTTCAACCCCGTGCACGAGAAGGTGCGCGCCCTGCTCGCCGAGGGCGCGATCGGCGAGGTCGTCTCCGTCCATTTCGAGTGGCTCCTCGACACCCGCCACGGCGCCGACTACTTCCGCCGCTGGCACCGGGACAAGCCCAGCAGCGGCGGGCTGATGGTGCACAAGTCGAGCCATCACTTCGACCTGGTCAACTGGTGGCTCGCCGACGTACCGCACGAGGTCTTCGGCTACGGACGACTCGCCTTCTACGGCAGTGCGGCGGGCGAGCGCCACGGGCTGCGCCGCGACTACGAGCGGGCCCATGGCGCCGCCCCGGCCGCCGGCGACCCTTTCGCCCTGGACCTGGCGGCCGACGACACCCTGCGCGCCCTCTACCTGGACGCCGAGCAGGACGACGGCTACGTCCGGGACCGCAACGTCTTCGGCGAGCCCGTCACCATCGAGGACGACATGGCGGTCCTGATCCGCTACACGCGGGGCGCGACGATGACGTACCACCTCACCGCCTACTCCCCGTGGGAGGGCTACCGGGTCATGTTCAACGGCAGCGCCGGGCGGCTGGAACTCGAGGTCGAGGAGAGCCGCTGGCAGCGGCCGTCGACGCGGATCACCTCCGGCACCGGAGCGGTGCACGGGGACGCGGCCGCGGAGCACGTCGGGGGTGCGCGGCTCGTCCTGCGGCCGCTGTGGGAGCCGCCGGTCGAGGTACCGCTGGTCACCGCGCACGAGGCGCACGGTGGGGGAGACCCGCGGATGCTGGACGCGCTCTTCGGCCCCGTGGACGCGGACACGGTGCCGGGGGAGGGGGCGCATCCGACGGCCACGGAGCGCGACGGGGCCCTCGCACTGGCCGTCGGGCTCGCCGCCAACCGGTGCTTCGAGACGGGGCGGCCCGTGGCCGTGCGGGCGCTGATCCGTGGGGTGTGGGACGACTGAGCTGCTGCGCGGGGTGGTCTGGTGGGTCGGGTGGGTCGGTTGACCAGGAGATCCGACCGGGAACGGCGGAGCGGCCCGGCCCGTCAGCTCCAGGCGCGGTAGGGCTCGTCGATCAGCTGGAAGACGGGCTCGCCGCGCACCGGGTCCTTGGCCGCGGACAGCCGAACCCGGTCCCCGCTGTGGATGCCGATGAGCGGGCCCATGACCCGGCCACGTACGACGAACCCCTCGGCCATCTCGATCATGGACACATTGCGCGCGGCGGGGGTGTTGCGGTGCACCACCGAGGAGTGACGGACGATCCCGACGCCCTCGCTGCGCTCCGTGCGCAGGTCGCTGCCCTGGCAGACCGGACACAGCAGCCGGTGGTACATCGCGGTGCCGCACCAGGTGCAGCGCTGGAACTGCATGGCGTCGGATGCCGGGGCCGGGGCTTCGAGCAGGCCCGCTGCGGAGCCGGATCCCTGACGGACAACGCTGGCTGAGTGGTGGTACACGCTGGTCAACTCCCTGCGTTCGGGCGGAATCCCACATGCCCGGTTAGCTGTGCCACCGTGCACGCCAACAATGTATGGCACTGAGTGCCACCCGTAAAGGTACTGCGTACCCTGAATTTTTCGGCGGTTCCTTCGGGGGGTCGGCCGGGGATCAGTCCTCGCCGAGCGTCGCCTCGATCTCCTGGACGACCCGCCACAGGGGCGCCCCGCGCCGGGAGACGAGGACCACGACGTCCTCGGTGCGCTCGGCGTCGGAGGGTGGCGCGCCGAACGCGGAGCGGACGTACCCGAGCGCGTGGTCCATCTCCGTGCCCACATCGCCCTCGCCGTCCGAGCGCAGCCAGGAACGCAGGGCGTTGTTGTGCGCCGCGGCGACGGCAGCCGCGGCCACGTCGGCCTGGAGGGCCCCGTCGCGCCGCCCGGCGAGCCGCCCGCGGAGGTACTCGGCGAAGGCACGCTCGTACCGCCACACCACGGAGAGCTCGTAGGCGCGCAGCCCGGGGACCTGCTTGGTGAGCCGATAGCGCTGCACCGAGAAGGCCGGGTTCTCGGTGTACATCCGCAGCACCAACCGGACCGCGTCGCAGACCCGCTGCACCGGCTCGTCCGCGTCGTCGCCGGCGGCGAGGAAGGCCGTCACGTCGGCCAGGCAGCCCTCGTGGTCGGGGAAGACCACGTCCTCCTTGGAGGGGAAGTAGCGGAAGAACGACCGTCGCCCGACCCCGGCGAGCGTCACGATGTCGTCGACCGTGGTCTGCTCGTACCCCCGTTCCGTGAACAGCTGGAAAGCGGCCGCGATCAGGGCGTCCCGCATGGGCGGCTTGGTGGGGGCCGCTTCCGTCTTCTCGCTCATGGACGGGAACGTAGCACCGGAGCGGCATGGACAGCACTCAGTGCACTCTCCTGGGGAACTGAGTGCCGCAAGGCAGGGACGATCGACCGTATTGATCAGAAGTGATCGATACGATTGTGGGCGTAGAGTGAGCGATTCGGGATCACGCTCCGCGTGGGTCCGTAGATCGTCCGTCCGGCCTCGCCCCAGGGGGATTCCATGAGACTGCACGTCGACCAGCGCCATGAACGGGTACTCGAACTGGTCCGGCAGCGGGGCAGCCTCCGGGTCGCCGAACTCGCCGCCGAACTCGGGGTCTCGGCGGTCACCCTGCGGCGCGACGTGGAGGCGCTGGCGGCGCAGGGCCGGGTGCAGCGGCTGCACGGTGCGGTGGTGTGGCCGGGGGAGGGGGCGGTCGAGGTACGGGAGCGGGCGGAGGGTGCTGAGGGCGTCGTGGTCGGAATGATCGTTCCGACCACGAACTACATCTTCGCCGACATCGTCCGCGGCGCCCGGGAGGCCGTCGCCGCGCAGGGAGCACGGCTCGTGCTCGGGGTGACCGGATACGTCGACGCCGAGGACGCCGTCCAGGCCGAGCACCTGGTGGCGGGCGGAGCCGAGGGGCTGCTGGTCGCGCCCAGCTGGTTCGGCGGGGTACCCGTCGACGGCCAGGAGAAGTGGCTGCTGGAACGCGGTGTACCGGCCGTTCTGGTGGAGCGCTCCGCGCCGCCCGCGAACCCGGCGGCGGTGCTCGACCGGGTGCGCACCGACCGGGCGCACGGGGCCGCGGTCGCCGTGAGTCACTTCGCCTCGCTCGGACACCGCAAGGTCACCGCCGTGTTGCAGGACGGCCCGCACGCCGTGCAGATCTCGGCGGGCTTCCGGGCGGCGGTGCAGTCCCTGGGGCTCGACGTCGACACGGCCGCCCCGAGCGTGCGTGAGCACGGCGACTACGAGGCGAGCGTCGATTACCTGGTCGAAGCGGTGAAGAAGCGCGGTGTCACCGCGGCACTGGTGCACAGCGACGAGGACGCGATCGTGCTCGTGCCCCGACTCCAGGCGTGCGGCATCCGCGTCCCGGACGACCTGGCGCTGATCGCCTACGACGACGAGGTGGCCGGCCTCTCCGACGTGCCGCTCACCGCCGTCGCGCCCCCCAAGCGCTCGGTGGGGGAACTGGCCGCTCGGCTGCTGCTCCAGCGGCTCGCGGAGCGCAGGAGCGGTCAGCAGCCGGGTCCGCGTCAACACCTCGATCTGCTCCCGGAGTTGAGGATTCGCTCCTCTTGCGGTGGCGATTCCTCGGCGGGTTGAAGCTGACTGATCGATCGATGAGCGTTGTGCGATCATTTTGATTGTCTTGCGCGAACGCTCTTGACTCCGATCGTGTGCGCACAAAAGATGTCCTCCGACCGCCTCTTTCCGTACGAGGTCTCGTAGGAGACGTACATGACGCGCACTTCACGTTCGTTCCGCACCGCAGCCGCCGCCGTCGCAGCCCTGGGCCTGTTCGCCACCGCCTGCGGCGGCGACGGTGACACGTCCGACTCCGCGTCCGACGGCAAGCCGGTCACCCTGGACTACTGGACCTGGACACTCGGCGCCAAGTCGACCGTCGAGGCGTTCAACAGGACCCACAAGGACATCCGGGTCAAGTTCACCGAGATACCGAGCGGCACCGAGGGCTACAGCAAGATGGCCAACGCGGTGAAGGCGGGCAACGCGCCCGACGTGGCCACGATCGAGTACCAGATGGTCCCCGAGTTCGCGAGCCAGGGGAACCTGATCGATCTGACCGAATACGCCGGTGAAACGGTCAAGTCGAAGTTCCCGGAGTCCATCCAGAGTCTCGTGACCTTCGGCGGCAAGACCTGGACCGTCCCGTACGACGCGGGGCCGCAGCTGTACTACTACCGGACCGACCTCTTCGAGAAGTACGGCATCGAAGTGCCCAAGACCTGGGACGAGTTCAAGACGGTCGCGGAGAAGGTCAAGGAGGAGGACAAGAACGTCCGCCTGGCCTCCATGCCCAAGAGCGACCCGGCACTGCTGGCCGCGCTGTCCTGGCAGGCCGGCGGCAAGTGGTTCGCCACCGAGGGCGACGCGTGGAAGGCCGGCGTGAACGACGCCGACACCAAGAAGGTCGCCGCCTACTGGGACGGTCTGGTCAAGGACGACCTCGTCCAGACCTTCACCGGCTGGAGCCCCGAGGAGACCAAGGCCCGCGCTTCCGGCAAGACCCTCTCCTTCCTCGGCGCCTCCTGGTCCGCGGGCGGCATGAAGACCTCGATGCCCGACCTCTCCGGCAAGTGGGCCGCCGCGCCGATGCCCAACTGGGGCACCGCCGCCAGCGGCAACTACGGCGGCACCTCCTACGGTGTCCTCAAGGGCAGCGACCAAGCCGAGGCCGCGGCCGAGTTCATCACCTGGCTCACCACCGACAAGGCCGGCGTCGAGGCCCGGCTCGCCGACCTGGAATCACCCAGCAGCGCCCTCCCGGCCAACCCGGAGATGCGTGAGGTGGCGGCCGCCAAGTTCGACACCGCGTACCTGAACGGCCAGGACCTCTACGCGCTCGCCTCCGAGCAGGTCGACACCATCGTGCCCGGCTGGACCTGGGGCCCGAACCAGATGGACGTCTACACCGCCGTCCAGGACGCCACCGCCAAGTCCGGCTTCACGGCGGGCGTCGACGCGGGCCAGGAGAAGGCGGAGTCCGGCATCACGGAACGCGGCCTCAAGCTCGCGAAGTAGCGGACCGGGGCGACGGCGACCGCGTCAGCAGCCGTCCCGCCCGGGACAGGCCCACCGGACGCACCGCGCGACGGACCGGACCCACCTGGACCGAAACGCCCGCCCCTCCCCACCTCACGCACCCCATCAGGCATGGAGCCGCACCCAAACCCGCGCCACGGCCCCGCCACGTACGGCACCGACTGCACCCACCGGCCACTCCAGGCAGTGACTGCACCGACCCGTTCCCCTCCGGCACCGACTACACCGTCTGGCCACGGGCCCGGTCACTCCAGGCACTCAGCTGCACCGGCCCGGTCGGCTTCAGTACCGACCGCAGCCTCCGGCCACGGGCCCGGCCACTTCAGGCGCTGGGCTGCACCGGCCCGTTCGCCTCCGGCACCGACTACACCGTCTGGCCACGGGCCCGGTCACTCCAGGCACTCAGCTGTACCGGCTCGCCGCCCTCTGCACTGACTACATCCTCCGGCACCGGCCTGGTCGTTCCAGGCACTGCCTCCACCGACCCGGTCGCCTCCGGCACCTACTACACCCCGGCCCACCGGCCTCGCCGCCTCCAGCACCGGCGCCGCCCGCAAGCCCCGCCCTCAAGCCCCGCTCCGGTCAACCGTCGGTCCCGGCCGACCGGCCGTACTCGCTCCGCCAGGCCTCTCGTCCGCGCCCCCCTCGCATAAGCCCCACCCACCCCGCCGTCAAGGAGCCCCCGTGGCACTCTCCTCCGCCCGAACCGCGAGCCGGTCGGCCGTGCGTCGGCCCCCGGGCCGGTCGCCGGGCGTCTCGAAGCTGCGCCGGAGTCAGCGTCGTACCGCCGCGCTCTTCATCGTTCCGTTCTTCGTCCTGTTCGCCGCGGTGATGGCGGCGCCCATCGGCTACGCGGTGTGGATGAGCCTGTTCCAGGAGCGGTCCTCGGGACTCGGCTTCGGCGGCACCGAGCGCGTCTTCGCCGGCTTCGCCAACTACGCCAACGCCCTGGGCGACGCCGGGTTCCGGAGCGGCTTCGCGCACATCGCGCTCTACTGCGCCCTCTACATCCCGGTGATGATCGGCGGCTCGCTGGCCCTCGCACTCCTCGTCGACTCCGCCCTCGCCCGCGCCAAGCGCTTCTTCCAACTCGCCCTGTTCCTGCCGCACGCCATCCCCGGACTGATCGCTTCGATCATCTGGATCTATCTGTACACCCCGGGTCTGAGCCCGGTGATCGACGGGATCGGCGCGCTCGGTGGTTCCTGGGACTTCTACAGCAACGACCATGTGCTCGCGTCGATGGTCAACCTGTGCGCATGGCAGTGGATGGGCTACAACATGGTCATCTTCTACGCCGCCCTCCAGGCCGTTCCGCGCGAAGTGATCGAGGCGGCCGTCGTGGACGGAGCCGGCGCCCTCCGCACCGCGCTCCAGATCAAGGTGCCGATGATCGCCTCCGCGGTCGTCATGACCGTTCTGTTCACCTGCGTCGGCGCGATCCAGATCTTCACCGAGCCGAAACTCCTGGGCCAGCGGGGCGCGCCCTCCATCGACACGGAGTGGTCGCCCACCCTCTTCATCTGGAAGGCGGGCTTCGTCCAGCACGACTACGGTCTGGCCGCCGCCGCGTCCCTGATGCTCGCCGCGCTCGGCGTGGCCCTCTCCTACCTCGTCACCCGGCTCGGTAACCGGTGGAAGGCGGCCACGTCATGAGCACCCTCACCCACGACACCGCACCCGCCACCCGGCAGGAGGCCGGCCCCCGCACCCCCGCGCACGCTCGCCGCCGCAGCTCCGCGGGCACCCTCCTGTCCAGGGGCGCCGTCAACGGCATCCTGCTCGTCGCCGCGTTCTACACGCTCATGCCGGTCAGCTGGCTGCTGTTCGCCGCCACCAAGAACCACCGCGACCTCTTCGCCACCTCCGGCTTCGCGTTCGGCGACTTCAACCTCTTCGCGAACCTCGAGCGCCTCTTCACCTTCAACGACGGCATCTATCTGCGCTGGTTCGGCAACAGCGTCCTCTACTCCGTGGTCGGTTCCGCCGCTTCCACGTTCCTGTGCGTCGCCACCGGCTACGCCTTCGACAAGTACGACTTCAAGGGCAAGGAGAAGCTCTTCGGCCTGGTGCTCGGCGGCGTCCTCGTCCCCACCACGGTCATCCAGCTGCCGATGTACCTCCTCGCCACCAAGGCGGGCGTCGTCAACACGTACTGGGCGCTGCTCCTGCCCGCCCTCGTCAACCCCTTCGGTGTCTATCTCGCCCGCGTCTTCTCGGAGGGCTACGTACCGAACGAGGTCCTGGAGGCGGCCCGGGTCGACGGAGCCGGCGAACTGGGCATGTTCGCGCGGATCTCCCTGCCCATGCTGGCCCCGGGCTTCATGACGATCTTCCTGTTCTCGTTCACCGCGAGCTGGAACAACTTCTTCGGTGCCCTCGTCATGCTCAACGACGACAAGCTCTACCCGGTCAACCTGGGTCTGTTCATGTGGAACAGCACCACCGCGCAGCAGCCCGAGTTCTACTCGCTCGTCATCACGGGCTCCCTCGTCGCCGTCGCCCCGCTGATCGTCGCGTTCGTCTGCCTGCAGCGCTTCTGGCGCTCCGGCCTGACCGCCGGCGCCGTCAAGTGAGGCCGCCCGCCCCGGAAGGCACCCTCCTGAACAGCATCCACCCGTCGGCCGCGCTGCCCCGCCCGCTCACCCTGCTCGCCATGGGCGCCACCATCCACCAGCGGCTCCTGACCGAAGGCGGCCTCGACCGGCTCCCCTCCGTCGCCCGCGTCGACACGGCCACGGTCGTCACCGACCTCACCACCGCCGACGCCCGTCAACTCGCCGTGGCCGAGGTCCTCTTCACCCACTGGGGCGCACCGGAGCTCACCGAGGAGGCCCTGCACCGGCTGCCACGGCTGCGTGCGGTCGTGCACGCGGCCGGCTCGGTCAAGCACCACGTCACCGACGCCGTCTGGCGACGCGGCATCGCGGTCTCCTCCGCGGCCGCCGCCAACGCCCTGCCGGTGGCCGAATTCACCCTGGCCGCCATCCTGTTCGCGAACAAGCGCGTCCTGGAGGTGGCCCGCGGCTACGCCACCGCCCGCGCCCGGCCCGACCTGCTGCCGTACTTCAGCGGTCACGGCAACTACCACCGCACGGTCGGTATCGTCGGCGCCTCCCGCATCGGACGCCGGGTCATCGAGCTGCTGCGCCCGCACGACCTCGACGTACTCCTGCACGACCCGTACGTCGACGAACAGCGGGCCCGCGCCCTCGGAGTGGAGCCGGTCGGTCTCGACGAACTCGTCAGCCGCAGCGACGTGGTCTCCATCCACGCGCCCCAACTCCCCGAGACGCGGCACATGTTCGACTCCCGCCGCATCGCACTGCTCAGGGACGGCGCCACGCTGATCAACACCGCGCGGGGCTCCCTCGTCGACACCGCCGCCCTCACCGAGCACCTGGTCACCGGCCGGGTCCACGCCGTCCTCGACGTCACGGAACCGGACGTGCCGCCCGCCGACTCGCCCCTGTACACGCTGCCCAACGTGCTGCTCACCCCGCACATGGCCGGCTCGCTCGGCAACGAGCTGCACCGGATGACCGACTGGGCCATCGACGAGGTCTCCCGGTACGCGCAAGGCTTGCCGTTCGCCCACGAGGTCGGGTCCGAGGAACTGTCGCGCTCGGCCTGAACACCCCACACCCGAAGGGACATCCCGTGCAGGATCGTGTTCTGGTCGTCGGTATCGACGGCGTACGCCTCGACGTACTGCGGCGCCTGCCCACCCCGCACCTCGACGCTCTGGCGGCCGACGGCTTCCTGACCCCCGTCGAGGTGGACGCGGACACCCCGACCATGTCGGGCCCGTGCTGGGCGACCGTCGTCACCGGCGTGTCGGTGGCCAAGCACGGGGTGTGGAGCAACAACTTCACCGGCCACCGGCTCGACGTCTTCCCCGACTTCGCCACCCGCCTCGCCGAGAAGGACGGCAGCCGCACGTTCGTGGCCGCCGGCTGGCAGCCCCTGATGCAGGTCCGCAGCGGCGGCCCGCTCTTCCGGGCCCCGTCCCGGTCCGTCTACATCGCGCCGGCCGAGGACACCCCGCCGGCCTGGGAGGAGTGCGACGAGCAGATCACCACGGCGGCCGCGCGCGTGCTCGGCGAGGAGGACATGCGGGCGTCGTTCGTCTACCTCGGCGCGCCCGACGAGACGGCGCACTTCCTGGGCTGCGGCGAGGAGTACGAGACCTCGATACGGCAGGCCGACGACCGCCTCGGCCGACTGCTGGCGGCGGTGCGTTCCCGGCCTTCGTACGCCGACGAGCGCTGGACCGTCCTCGTCGTCACCGACCACGGCCATGCCGACGCGGGCGGCCACGGCGGCCGTACGACCGAGGAGCGCACGGCGTGGCTGATCGCGGCCGGCCCGGGCATCGGCGCGCCGCCACCCGTCGTGCGCCATGTGGATGTCGCGGCCCAGGCGCTGGTCTCCGTGGGCCGTCATCCGGACCGGCACTGGTCGCTGGACGGCCGCCCCTTCGCCGCCCGCCCGCACGCCGTTCTCCTCGACATGGACGGCACCCTCGTCGACACCGAGTCGCTGTGGCTGCGCACGGTCCGCGAGACCGCACCCGACGTCGACGTGACCCACGTCCTGGGCCGCTCGGTCGCCGACACCGCCGCCCACCTGCACACACGCACCGGCGCCGACCCGCGGACCCTCGCCGCCGACCTGGAGGCGCGCTTCCTGGCGGCCGTCCGGCAGGAGGCCACCCCGCTGCCGGGAGCCCTCGACCTCCTGGACCTCCTCGCGGAGTCCGGCATCCCCGCGGCCCTGGTCTCCGCCTCCTCGCGCCCCGTCGTGGACGCGGCCCTCGACGTGCTGGGCGCCCACCGCTTCCGTACGACGGTCGCCGAAGGCGAGACGCCCCGCACCAAGCCCGCCTCGGACCCCTATCGCGCGGCGGCCCGTGCGCTCGGCGTCGACCCGGCGGCCTGCCTCGCGGTGGAGGACTCACCCACCGGCGTGAGGGCGGCCGAGGCGGCGGGGTGCCGGGTGCTCGCCGTCCCCTCGTACGCGTCGATCGATCCCGCGCCCCGGCGGACCGTGCTCCCCGACCTGAAGGGAATCGGCCCCGGGGAACTGTGGACGGCGGGACTGTGACCGCGCGGAGCGCACGGACCTCGCGGGATCCCGCAGGCCGGAATTTGGTGCGACCAAGACGTGCCGCATACGATCACCCCTCGCTGTAACCGCCGAGGAGACCCGCATGCCCCGCATCCTGTACGTCACCGACCTGGCCTACGAGGCTCGCGGGCGCCGGTACTGCGACGAGGACATCTTCCTCACCTCACGACTGCGCGAGGACTTCGAGCTCGCCCTGTGCGACCCGCGGGACGCGGCGGCGTTGATGGAGGCCTTCGACGCCGTCGTCGTCCGCAACAGCGGGCCCGTCCTCACCTACCAGGACGCCTACGACGCCTTCCGCGAGCGGGCGACCGCGACCGGGGCCCGCGTCTACAACCCCTTGTCCGGCAAGGCCGACATGGCGGGCAAGCAGTATCTGCTCGACCTGAGCGCGGCGGGCTACCCGGTGATCCCCACGGTCGACGACGTCGACGACCTGCACCGGCTGCCGCGGACGGACCGGTACGTCGTCAAGCCGAAGCTCGGTGCCGACTCGATGGGCCTGGAGATCGTGACCGGCGACCGTGTGCGCGACCTCGTCGGCGAGGGCGTTCTGGTCCAGCCGTGCATCGACTTCGCCTACGAGGTGTCCTTCTACTTCGTCGACCACGACTTCCAGTACGCGTTGTACGCGCCGCACCCTGACCGGCGCTGGCAGCTGGAACCGTACGAACCCACCGACGACGACCTCGTGTTCGCCCGCCGGTTCATCGACTGGAACGCCATCGGCCACGGCATCCAGCGCGTCGACGCCTGCCGTGCGCCCGGAGGCGAGCTGCTGTTGGTCGAGCTGGAGGACCTGAACCCCTATCTGTCCCTGGACGCGCTGGGCGACGGCGGCAGGGACGCCTTCGTGGCGGCGATGAAGGCGTCCCTGCACCGGTTCCTCGGGGCGTGAGGAGTCACCCCAGCCTGACGGTGATCTTCTGCGTGGCACCGGCCGACGTGGTCATGTCCCCGAAGACCAGCTGAAGCGCGGATCCCGTGGTCGCCGAGGTCACCGTGGACGGCTTCGACACCACCGCGGACACCGCCCGGTTCCAGGTGAGGGTCAGGCTCGTGTTCATCCGCTTCGGATCGCTGACGCAGATCACCGCGGTGCCGTCGCTCCTCTCGGTGATCATCACGGAGCACGGATCGCTCGCGACGAGGCTTCCGGCCGTGCCGCCGGACCAGAAGTTGACGCCGGTGAAGCCCAGCGAGGGAACGGACACGCCCTGCTGGTCGTCGGTGTTGGCGAGGACGGTGAGCCAGGTCGTGGCGGCGGCCCGCGCCCGGGTCTGGGCGGCCGTGGCGCCCGGCATGAGGAGACAGGCGTAGGTGCCGTTCGTCGGGTCGGTGCCGTGGTCGACGTACACCGTCAGGTACCTGCGGTGGAGGACCGTCGTGGAGCCGCCCTTGTTGACGGCGCTCCAGGTGCCCTCGCGCGCGTCGCGCAGCGCCCGGACGGTCGCGCCGCCGGGGAAGACATAGCCGCCCATGCCGCCGAGGTGCGCCCAGGTCGCGCCGGTGAGCGTCTCGGACCAGGGATAGGCGACCGGCTTGACGATGCCGTCGACGGTGAAGGAGTGGCCGCCGGTGGGGCCGAGGTTGCGGTTCTCGATCGTCGACTCCACGGTCGTGCCGTCGGTGCACCTGATGCCGGCACCGAGACACAGGATCGAGTCGTCCAGACAGAACCACGACTTCTTCGCCAGGAGCGTGGACTGAAGTCCCTTGAGGTACTGGCCGATCGCGGCCCGCTGTCCGTCCGTTGCGCCGCCCACCCAGTTCACGTCCGGCAGGGAGGCGCCCCAGTCGCCGCCGGCCGCGTCCGCGAGCACCCGGCGCGAGGCGGTCGTGCCGGGCAGCCGGTACGGGTCGACGGTGGGCCAGAAGGCGTCGCTGTACTGGCCGTTGGCGTAGGTGTCGCCCCACCAGTAGAGCATTCCGGAACCGGTGTGCCAGCCGCGCAGGTTCTCGCCGTTGCCGGTCTCGTAGTGGGTGATGCGCCGGTCGGCCATGCTGATCGACGCGGCCCAGCCGGGTCTGCGGTGGGTGGCCCGCGCCATGTTGGTGAACAGGCGGTGGGCGGTCGGCTCGGCGAGCGCGGTGACGGACGTGTCGTCCAGGACGTCCTTGAGCCGGGCCAGGCTCGTCAGGCCGAGGGAGGGGTTGCTCATCGGCGGGCTGTAGTAGTCCCGCTGCATCCAGCCCTTGACCAGGCCGCGCCAGCGGGCGTTCTCGGTGCTGCTCGCGCCCTGTCCGAGGAGCACGATCGACGCGAGGATCGGATGACCGCGCAGGTGATCGTCCTGCTGTATCTGCTTCGGGTCGGACGCGGACAGGCCCCGGCTGATCGCCCGGCCGGACACCCCGTCCATCACGAGTCCGTTGTAGAGGAAGGGCGCCCACGCGTTCTCCACGGCGTCGAACACGATCTGCCGGTTCGTGTCGGTGACCGCCCAGCTCGAACCGGTGAGCAGCGCGAACAGCATCCCGAGGCCGCCGAGCATGACCGAACCGTACGAGCCGGTGTACGGCACGGTCGTGTGCTGGATGAACGAGCCGTCGGTGTAGAGACCGTCGCCGCCGCTCACGTACGGGAAGACGGGGGAGAGGGCGTCGCGGGCCAGCGCGACCTTCGCGGACGAACCGCCGACGATGCCGCGCAGCGCCAGCACCCGGCACAGGTCGACGCGGTTGGCCCCGGTGCTGGTGCCGGTGTAGCTCGCGACGGCCGAGTCGGGCACGAAGTGGTCCACGGCGGCGACGTAGTCGGCGATCTGTGTCGCCGAGAGCTGGTCGTACATCAGCACGCACACGTCGAGCAGGGCCTGCGGTGCGCCGATCTGCCAGCTGTACCAGTTGCCGTAGCGGGTCCGTCCGGCGTTGTAGACGTCGGAGTGCAGGTGGTCGAGGCCGGTGAGGACGGCGGTCCTCAGCGTCGTGTCGCCGGTCAGCCCCGTGCCTTGCTGGCGGTACGCCTGCGCGAGCGTGCTCAGTCGGTTGTAACTCGCGTTCATGTTGCCCGAGTAGCCGTACGACTCCTGGTCGGTGTCGGGCTCCGGGTCGGCGTACACCAGATCCGGCCACAGTGAACCGGGCACCGGCGCCATGGAGGCCTGCAACTGGGCCGCGGTGGTACCCAGTTCGGTGAGCCGGCTTCTGAACGGCTCGGCGGTGGGACTGAACCCCTCGCCGAGGAGCAGGGTGCGCCACTTCGCCCGCAGCGTCGTGAACTCGTCCGCCTCCGCTGCCTGGAGGACGGACGCGGGGGTTGCGCTCGACTGGGCCGGGAGCCCGACAGCGACAGCGGTACCGGTGCTTGCGGCCAGAAAGCCGCGGCGTGACCAACGAGTCGTCATGACGGCGGTTTCTAGCACAGTATCGATCAAACGCTCAATAGCTCACACCAAGCTGAGCGTATCGATCGTTTGTCGGTGGGTGGATCCGCTGAACTCACCGGGCCGTGGCCGCGTATCACTCCGCGAGGGGACGGACCCGGCCCCTGGGTACGGGACGGAAGGAGAGCGAGATGCCGACACCCCCCGAGCGCGGTCAGCCGCGGGACCCCCTGCCCCTGGAACCGATCCGGGTGCTGCGCCCCCGTCGCACCGACGCCCTGGCGGAACTCTTCAGGGAACCGCCGCAGGAGAGCACCCGCTACGAGTCCGTGGTGATGCCGCGACGGCTGTCCGGCACCGAGGACGAGACACAGGAACTGCCGCCCGTCCCCGCCGGCGACGGCGCCCGCCCCTTCGGCTTCGGCCCCGGCCTGCGGCGCGCCGCCATCGTGGTCGGCGTGAGCGCGGCGGCGCTCATCGGCTTCGGCTGCGCCCTCCTGCTGCCGGGCCGCGGCGACGCCACCGCGGCGCCCCCGCCGTCCGCCACACCGACTCCCTCCGCCGCGACCACCCCGGCCGTCACCGACCCCGACGGGCCCGGCACCCTGCGCGAAGGTGCCAGCGGCCCCGAGGTGACCGACCTTCAGCAACGCCTGCTGCGTATCCCGAACGTCTACGAGAACGGCTCCACCAGCGGGACCTACGATGCCGTCCTCACCGAGGCCGTGGCCCGCTTCCAGGTCTGGTACGGCATCCGGGGCGACGAGACCGGCGTGTACGGCGATGACACCCGGCTCGCACTGGAGTCTCGTACGGGCTGACCTCTCGAACGGCGGGTAACACAAGGGGAAAGAGCTCGGGACCCTGCGGCGACGGGCCTCACGATGGACGCACCCGTCCGAGCCGAAAGCCATGCCGATGAGCGTCTCCCGCATCCCGGGCCTCGTACTGCCCGCCGTCTTCCTGCTGGCCCTCGTCGTGGGCGCGTTGTGGTGCTGGCGTCATCGCGGCGACGAGTGAAAACGGAAGCGGTGCTAGAGGTCGGCCAACGGCACCCGGATGTCGACGACACACACGTCGTCCCGCCGATCACCGTCCAGCAGGTCCGCCAGCACCGACCCCAGGGAGCCGGACTCATCGCCCTGGTGGGTCACCAAGGCCTCGGCGAGCCGCGTGAAGCCCCGGTCGATGCCCTCCGAGGGCCGCTCGACCAGACCGTCCGTGTACAGCAGCAGCCGGTCGCCCGGTTCGAGCACGCACTCGGCCTCCTGGAAGTGCGGTGCGGAGCTCGCCCCGAGGAGCATGCCGCCGGGCCGGTCCAGATAGCGGGCCTCGCCGGCGCGCAGCAGGAGCGGCGCCGGATGCCCGGCCTGCGCCCACACCAGGCGGTGCTGGTCGGGGGTGTAGCGGGCCAGGATCAGGGTGGCCGTGCCGTGGGTGTCGCGGGAGTGCAGCAGCAGGGTGTTGAGCCGGGTGAGCGCACCGGTCAGCGAAGAGCCCGTGATGACCATGCCCTTGGCGGTGAAGCGGAGCTGGGCCATCGTGGCGACGGCGTCGATGCCGTGTCCGGCGACGTCACCGACGACGAACAGGGCGTCGCCGTCGGGAAGTTCTATGGCGCTGAACCAGTCGCCGCCGACATGGATCCCGGACTGGGCGGGCAGATAGGCGACTTCGACCTGCAGCCCGGCCGGCTGTACGGGCCGGGTCGGCAGGGGCAGCAGGGCGTGCTGGAGCCGGGCGGCCAGCGTGCGTTCGGCGCGCAGGACGTCGTGCTGGGTCACGATCGCCTGCTCGCTCTCGACGAGGGCCAGTTCGGCGCTGCGCTGTGCGGTCAGGTCCTGGACGAAGCCGTGCACCTCGACGGGCGTGCCGTGGACGTCGGTGACCGCCTCGGCGACGAGCCGCAGATGCCGGATCCCGTCCGCGGCCCTGATCCGGAACGGCATGGCGCACGGCCGGCCCCGGCGCATGAGTTCGCCGACGGCCTGGGTCAGGGCGGGTGCGTCCTCGGGCACCGCGAGGTCGCGCAGTGCGGTCAGGCGCACCGGACCGGCCGCGGGCTCCCGGTCGAGCACGGTGTAGACCTGCGACGACCAGCTGACGTCATGCGTGATCAGGTTCCAGTTCGCCCAGCCGAGGTTCCCCAGCCGCTGGACGTCGGCCAGCCGCTGCTCCTGCCGGTCGGAGGAGTCGTGCCGCAGCCAGCTGACGGCCAGTCCGCCGCCCAGCCGGGTGACCCGCACGGTGTAGGTGGACAACTCCGCGACGCCCGCCACCACCTCCTGTTGTGCGAACGGCGCTCCGTCGTACGCCTCTCCGGTGGCCAGCGTGTGCCGGCACCCCTCCCACAGCGGGTCACCGGCGAGCGTGGGGAAGCACTCCAGCAGTCGCAGACCGAGCAGGTCCCGCCCGGTACGGCCGAGGGCGTCGAACGTCTCCTCGGTCGCGGCCTCGATGCGGTAGTCCTCGACCTCACCGGACGGGGCACGCAGCGGGGTGAGCAGCATGGTCGAGCCCGGCAGCGCGTCGAACACCGTCTGTACGGCGTCCACGGCGGCGTCGGTGGACGGTCCCCGGCGTGGTTCGAACGCGCGCAGCCGGCCGGCGCACAGCCGCGCGACGGCGAGCAGATGCTCCCGGACGGCCGGGGTGAACTCTGCGCCGCGGGTGCGCAGGACCCCGATGCAGACGTCGGCCCGATCCCTGGTGATCACGGGGATCCAGGCACAGGAGAGCCAGCGTTCGGGAGGATCTCCGATGAGCAGGTACCGCTCGCGGTCGGTCTCGATGTCCTCAAGCCAGCGCGGTTCCCCGGTGCGCAGCGCGTCGAGCGCGGCGATCCCGCTCAGCGGCGGCACCTGGCGCCACTGGGCGGCCAGGGTCTCGTCGATGCCGGCGTGCCCGACCAGTTCGAGCGCCCCGGCGGGCAGCCGGGCGAAGATCATCACCGCGTCCGACTCCGTGCCGGCCGTCAGATGTTCGAGCAGGCACCGGGCGAGATCCTGTGGGGTGCCGATGCCGGCGAGGGCCCGGCCGAGGCGGCCGAGGTCGAGGGCGTCGTCGGCCGCCGGGTCCCGGAAGGCGTGGATGACGGCGTCCTGTCCCGGTGTGTCCGCGGCGGCGGTCGGGTCCGGCGGGACCAGGCCGCCGAGGGTGATCCAGCACTCCTCCAGCAGCGTGTGGCGTGCCGCCTTCGCGCGCTGCACCAACTCCTCGCCGGCGGCGTCCGGGGAGCACCCGGTCAGTGCCATCAGGGCGCCCTTGGCCCGTTCCACGACAGCCGAGGTCGCCGCCTGGTCGCGCAGCCGGTCCATCTCGGCACGCTGGCGGGCGACGATCTTGGCCAGCGCGACCGTGTCGGGGGCGCCGGACTCCGCTGGGCTGGCGGGCTCGCTCGTCACGCGACGAGCATCGCATACGCAGCCCGGTGCGATCGCCGCCTTGTCAGGACCGGTTTCACTCGAAAGTGCGCCCTGGTCAACGTCCGGCGCTGTGCTCGACGAGAGCCTGGGAAACCGCCCGTACGCTGCGGGCGATGTGCTGCAGCTGAAGGACTTCGGCCGCGTACAGCTTGATCGTGTGTTCGATGACCGACTCGGGCAGCCCGAGCCCCGGAAGGTCGGCGCGGGCGGTCTGGAGGGCGGTGCGGGCGACCCGGATCTCCTGCTGGACCTGGATGTGCGCGTGCCGGGCCAGCAGCACGGGGTGGCGGATCAGCGCCGGATAGCTGGCGTAGCGGGCCGGCACCAGTTCGCGCAGCCACTTCGCCGCCGAGCGCTCCCAGTCGTAGCTGCCGGGAGTCTTGACCTGGCAGGGCCAGTCCGGGCTGATGCGCGTGGTCGTCAGAGTCATGGGAGTCATGGCCGTCTCTTCCGGGTGTGCGGCGTCAGGAGGGGGTGGTCCGACGGGTATGGGCGGCCCCGGCCTAGGGGATGGCCGGGGCCGCCGCGGGCGCTCGCCGAGGCGATGCCCGTCCGAACACCCGAGGCGCCGTCGCGGGTAGGTGGCGGCGGCTTCGGGTGTTCGCGCAGGGGCCCGGACGGCAGACGGCGCCTGCGCGGCGGATGGTGCGGCGTGCGCATGGGCGGACCGTCGGCTTTCTGCGGGCTGTTGCGAAGGGTGGGGACGGGGGTGCGGAACGCGCCCCGAGAGCGGCCGGGGGCGATCCGTGAGCAGTATTTATATATGCCGTCCGGTTTGCAAGACGTATGAAAACATTCATGCGTGAAATAAGGCGATTGATCCCTTGGTGATCTGGTTCGTCGGGTGTGGCCGGAGAGGGCCGGGAGGGGCGGTGTCGGGCCGCCGTGTCAGTCGCGCAGGAAGAACTGGTGCTGGTCGGAGATCTGCTCGTACTCCTCGAGGCGGGCCTGGGTCCGCTCGGGGTCGGCGTCGGTCATGGCCTGGAGCAGTGCGGCGGCCATCACCCCGGGGGCGGCGTAGGAGTCGAAGACCAGGCGGGAGCCGGTGCCGGTGGCGAAGACGATGTCCGCCTCGTCGGCGACCGGGCCGAGTGCCAGGTCCGTGATGAGGGCGACGCGCAGCCCCGCGCTGCGCGCGACCCGCACGGCCGTGAGGGTCTCCTGCGCATGCCGGGGCATGGAGAACGCCAGCACCCAGGTGCCGCCCGCCTCGCGCGACTGCAGGAGCGCGTCGTAGGCGACGCTGCCGCCCAGGGTCACCAGCCGTACGTCGGGATGGACGCGGCGTGCGGCGTAGGCGAAGTACTCCGCCAGCGACACCGAGATGCGCACCCCGAGCACGGTCAGCGGGGTCGACTGCGACAGCTTGCGGCCCAGGTCGATGAGCTGGTCGGGGTCGGCGAAGTCGCGCCGCAGGTTCTCCAGGTTCTCGATCTCGGCGTCGACCGCGGCCTGCAACTCGTTGCCGCTGTTCTCGTCGGCCGCCGCCGGACCCCCCGCCAGGGTGCCGAGGGCGATGGACTGGAGCTTCTCCCGCAGCGCGGGGTAACCGCTGAAGCCCACCGCCGCGGCGAACCGTGTCACCGAGGGCTGGCTCACGCCCACCCGCTCGGCGAGATCGGTGATCGAAAGGAAGGCCGCCTCGGTGATGTGCTCGATCAGGTACTGGGCGATACGGCGCTGCCCCGGGGAGAGCCGGGGCCGGTCGAAGAGGGCCCTGAGCTGGGAGGTCGGGGAGGCCTCGGCCTCCGGAACCGACTTGCCCGAGGTGATCGCGGATGCCTGTGCGCGTGCCTGCTGCGGCGATGGCACGGGTGCGCCTCCTTTGTCTTCCACAGTGCCTCAACATAGCCCACACACTGTTGTGACCAGGGGTTGTGCGGTCACCGTCGATAGATCGTGATCGAGTGACCGACTTGATCGATCGAGCGGCTGCTGTCGATCAACTCGGCCAGTCGGCCCGTGGCCTTGGCGACCGAGGAGTCGGACACCACCAGCAGTCCGTGCACGTCCTCCGGGGGGACCCGGCGCGGATCGGATGCGTCGATGCCGTAGTACGACGGCACACCACTGCCCTTGTAGACGAGCCAGATCGTCTCCGCCGGATACCGCTCGCGCAGCCGGTCGGCGAGGCGGCCCAGATCCTGGCCCCAGTCCACGTTGGAGTCGTGCAGCCGCAGACGCGTGTTCGCCGGTCCGCCGAACGCCTCGTTGGAGTACGGCAGATAGTAGGGGAACGTACGCACCGAGCTGACCGCGACGAACAGCACCAGCGCCGCCGCCGCGACCACGGCCCACCGCCGTCGCACCGCGAGCACACCGGCCGCCGCCACCGCCAGGAACATCGGCACGAACAGGGCGTACCGGGTGCCGAAGTCCCGGGAACCGGTCATGGCCGCGGCGAGCAGCACGACGGTGGGGGCCAGCAGATAGGGCGCCGCGGGCCGCAGCCGCCGTACCGCCACGAGGGCGACGGCGCCGGCGGCCCACAGGGCGAGCATGCCGAGCGGGGTCTTCACCAGCAGCGCGGCCGGCAGGTAGTACCAGAGGGAGCCGGTGTAGAGCCGCCCGAACAGGAACCCCTGCCACGGATGGTTCTCGAAGCCGAACTGCACCCGCATCCCGTCCCGGTAGGCCTCCGGGAACGGCATCAGATCGACGAGCAGCGCCCGCAGACCGTGCACGGCGGGCACATGCTGCTGCGGACTCCAGCGCAGCCGCGGATCCACCACCAGATAGGAGAGCCATACGACGGCGATCGCGGCCACCGCCACGACACCCGCCGCAGCGGTCGCCCGCGCGAGCGCCCTGCGACGGTCGTGGGAGTCGTGGCGCCACACCGACCAGGCGGCCAGTGCCAGCAGCACCGGAACGGCTGCCAGTGCGCTCATCTTCGTCGCCAGCGCCGCCCCGGCGGCAAGCCCGGCGAGCGGCACGTACAGCCGCGGCCGCAGGCGCGCCCGCCACAGCAGCCACACCGACGTCAGCAGGAAGCCGGCCGTGGGCACGTCGAGGGTGGCCAGCGAGCCGTGCGCGATCACGTCGGGGGAGAAGGCGTACAGGGCGAGCGCCACCAACCCGCCCGCAGGGCCGGCGAGTTCACGGGCGAAGGCGAGGACCACCAGCCCGAACGCCAGCGTCAGCACGATCACCGGCAGCCGGGCCCACAGCATCACCTGCCAGGGGTCGTTGCCGGACTCGTACAGCAGATGCCGCCCGACCTGCCCCTGATCGCCGCTGAAGGAGGGGTCGTAGCGCGGATCGGCGAGGGCCACCCCGACCGCTATGACGAGCTTTCCCAGAGGCGGGTGTTCGGGGTTGTAGCGGATCTCGTGGGCGTGCAAGGAGTCGGCGGCGGTGCCCACGTACACGGGCTCGTCGATGGTCGGCGTCTGCTGCACGGCGGTGGTCACCATGGCGAAGGCCATCTGGGCGAGCAGCAGCACGACGAGGAGCGGCACGAGCCAGGGCCTGCCGGACCGTCCCGCCGGCCGCGGGGCGGGTACGTCGGGGGGCGTCTGCGGTTCGAGGACCGGGTGCAGTTCGCGCGCCATCATCCGCCCCGCGATGACGTGGGCCGCGAGGGGGCGGGAGCGATGCGGAGACGCCTCATGCGCCTACTCTGCATCAGCTCCCGCCCCTCAGGGGGTCACCGCTTCAGGAGTCGTACCGACAGACCTTCCGCCGTGTAGACGGGTACGGCCCGCAGCGTGTCGGAGTTCAGCTCCACCTGGTCGAACCGGCCGCGCAGTCCCGCGGCGTCGAGCACGCGCACCACGCTCCCGGCCGCCGGCGGCTTGTCGGCGTCGAGCCGCAGCGACAGCACGCTGCCCGCGCCGAGCACCGCGCGCCGCGTCACCTCCAGGGCGGGACCGCGGCCCGAACGCAGCGTCACGTCGAGCGTCGAGGACTCCTGGGCGTACGTCCCGTGGATCTGCACCGACGACTTGGTGGCCACCCGCAGCGTGCCGCCCGACACCCGTACGTCGCCGTGGCCGAGGGCGTGCGCCGAGGCGGCGGACAGGACGCCCTCGCGCACCACGGTGCCACCCGTGTACCGGTTGTGGCCGGTCAGGGTGAGGGTGCCGGTGCCGCGCTTGGTCAGCGAGCCGTCGCCGTCGATGTCGTTGCGCCAGGTGTCGGCCCCGCCGAAGCCACCGGCCGAGGCGTCGAGCGCGACGCTCACGTCGATGTCGAAGGAGCCGTAACCGTCCGCCGCGGCGAACAGGTTGAGCCGGCCCCACTGCTCGAAGCCGTCCAGCAGGACGTACCCGGAGGGCAGCGCGGTCGTGCGCAGCACCTCGCGCCGCTGCTCGGCGTCCAGGTACGGCAGACGCGTCTCCAGCAGCACCTCGGCGCCCTTCGGCACGGTCAGCGGTGTGCTGCGGCCCCGACGGGTGAGGACGTACGTCAGCTTGGGCCCGACCAGGCAGGCGTTGTCGTCGCGGTCGGCGTACGCGTCCGAGGCGTCGGAGTGGGCGTAGGCGAAGAGCGTGTCCGCCGTCGAGCCGGTCCGCGCCTCGAAGTAGGCGAGGGCCTGGGCGCGGGCTGCCGCCTTGAGGTCGGCGTTGGCCGGGTCGGCGAGGGCGGCGGCGGCCAGGGCGGTGGCCATGACGCGGCCGCCGAGGACGTCGACCGTGGAGTGCATGCCCGACATGATCCGGGTGTGGCTGAGCTCGAAGGCGCGGGTCACCAGCTCCTGGAACCGCTCGGGAACGGCGTACGCGAACGCCAGCGCCGCCAGGTGGAAGGCGTTGGTGTGGCCGCTGGGGAAGCCGCCGTCCTCGGCCGCGTTGGTGCCGCGCTGACGCAGCAGCTGGGTCACGACGACCACGTCCGAGTCGTACACGGGGAAGCCGAGCGCGTCGGTCCTCCCGGTGTCGACGACCTCGCTGTCCTCGTTCATGCGCCACGGACGCGGGTACTGGAAGGCGAACTTGGCCGGGTTGCCGGAGGCGAACGGGCCGCGCACGGTGTCGACCAGCTTGGCGACCAGGCCGAGGTCCGAGGTGTACGAGCCGGCGCCGATCGCGGACCCCGAGGGCGCACCGGCCGGGACGGCGTCGCTGATGGTGGTCGCGGGTGTGGTGTCCGGCGCGCTGGTGATCGACGTGACCGCCTTGGCGCCCGACCGGTACAGGTCGGCGAGCGGACCGAGCGCGCCGATCATCGCGTAGCTCTGGTGCTGGCGGTCGTAGACGAACGCCTCCTTGGCCTGCGCCTCGGTGCGCGCCTGCGTGAGGCGGGCGCAGTAGCGCATGTTGGCGCGCAGGATCTCGGGCAGCAGCGGCGTGCCGGTGTTCCAGGCGGCGCCGGTCTTCCAGATCTCGGCGAAGCCGCCGAGGATCCGCAGCACCGCGTTGGTCTCGGCGGTCTGGTTCGCCGTGATGTTGGTCTTGTAGTCGTCGACGAACGCGGCGGCACCGGTGGCGGCTTTCGCGTCCGCGGCCCCGAGCCACGAAGCGAAGGTGGGCGCGGCCAGGACGCCGGCCGAGACACCGAGGGAGGTCCGAAGGAACCCCCTTCTGTTCACGGCGAGTTCACTGACCGACGACGTGGAGCGGGGCCCGGCGGATGACGGCATGCTGCTGCCTCTCTTGAGTTCTTCGGCCGTGCGGCCGGGGGAGTCGTGCGATGACAGCCCGTGGGGCGCGGGAGGAGAAGCGGGCCGCGAGGTGCCCCATGAGGCTTACGAGCGAAGATCTACGGGCGAGTCGTGGCGGACGGGGGTGGGCCCGGCGTCCGGCGGGTGTCACAGGAGTGAACGCGCCAGCGCCACCGCCCCCTGGACCGGCGGTACCCGCAGGGGCTGTGGCCTGGCTGCGGGCACCCTGTCCGAGAGGGCGGAGGTGAAGGCGTCGTAGAGGACGGGCTGGGCGAGGACGGTGCTGCCCGCGATCACCACGTCGTCCACCGTGACTCCGCGTGCGGCGAGCCGTCCGACGAGCGCGGCCAGCGACCGGCCGCCCTCCTCGATGACCGCGAGGGCGAGCGGTGAGCCCGCCTCGGCGGCGGCGAACACGGCCGGGGCGTGCCGGCCCCACTCGGCGGAGATGTCCTTGGCGGCTTCCATCGCCGCCCCGATCGCGGGGACTTCGGCGACCCCGAGGGAGGCGACGAGGCCGCGCGCGAGCGCGTCGGGCTCCTCGCCGCGGTCATGGGCTGCCCAGACGGCGCGTGCGGCCTCACGGACGAGACCGGCGGCGCCGCCCTCGTCGCCGAGGACCGCACCCCAGCCGCCGACCTGAGCCGGGCGCCCGTCGGGGAAGCGGCCCACCGCGACCGAACCGGTACCGGCCACCAGGCCGACCCCCTTGTCCAGGCCCGCCGCGGGCACGAGGAGTTCGGCGTCGCCCACGACCAGCGCGGGCGCGTCGAAGTGGAGTTGCAGGGCGGTGCGGATCTGAGCGCACTGGCGAGGGGTCTCGCAGGCATGTCCGCCGACCGCCAGAGCGGACGGGCGGGCGCCCGTCGGCAGGGCGTCGGCGGCCAGCGCGGCGAGCCAGTCGGCGGCGGTCACGGGGTCGTGCGGCCGCCAGCCGCTGCTGGAGCGGACGTGGTCGGCGACCGGGGTGTCGCCCGCGAAGGCGCGCAAATGCGTCTTGGTGCCGCCCACGTCGATACCGACCACGAGCGGGCCAGAGGGTGTGGCGTCCTGCACGGATCCTCTTTCGTCGGTGCGCTGAAGCATGCGACGGCGGGCGAAACCGTGCCGGAGGAATGGCAGTTGAAGCACTAGGGAAGCCCCGGGACGGGCCTCTGACGGACCACGGCAGGCGAGTACCGTGACGTTCGTTAGGAAGTTAACTAACGAAGTACAGTGCGTCAAGAGAAATCGCGCACTCGACCACCGCAGGGCCGCTGCGGGGCGGGAACGCGTGACGTCATGGCATCCCATCGCCGCACCCCGTGAAGACGCTTCGACCCGGGGGCGCGGCGCTCGACCTCCGTGGGAGAACTGTGGAACACGACGTGGCGGAAGCCCCCCGTCTGACCGAGAGCGCCAGCGCTGTATTCGCCGTGCTGGCACAGGCCGGCACGGCTACCCGCCCGCAGCTCGCGAGCCTGGCGGGCCTGTCGAAGCCGACGGTGTCCTCCGCCGTCGCGGAACTCGAGAGCGCCCGCCTCGCCGCCCACTCCGGCACCGCCTCCGGCGCCACCGGGCGCTCCGCCGCCGTATACGGTCTGGGATCGGCCGCCGGAGCGGTGCTCGCCGTCGACCTCGGCCCCGCCCTGACCCGGGTGCGCGGCTGCGCCCTGGACGGCACCCTGCTGGCCCAGGCCACCGGCTCCCGGGACGAGGCCGCGGATGTCGTGCGCGAGGCCGTCTTCGCGCTGCCCGACGGTGCTCCGCTGCGCTCCATCGTCGTCGCCGTCGGTGACGTCACCGCGGACCAGGACGGCGCGGGAGCCCGTCCCGCCACCGCCAAGGCCGGGCCGGTCTTCGACGCCATGGCCGTCGCGCTGCCGAAGGGCGTCCCGGTCCATCTCGAGAACAACGTCAATTGCGCCGCGCTGGCCGAGCTGCACGAAGGCGCCGCCCGGGGCCGCGCCTCCTTCGGCTATCTGCGGATCGGCGTCGGTATCGGTCTCGGCATCGTCGTCGGGGGCCAGGTGCTGCGCGGGGCCAACGGGGCCGCCGGTGAGCTCGCCCGGCTGCCCTACCCCTGGGACGAGGGCGTGGAGCCGCGTCAGGAGGCCCTGGAGGAGTACATCGGCGCCCGCTCGCTGGTACGCCGGGCCGCCGACGCCTGGCCGGAGGCCGACGGGCCGTGCCCGCGCACGCCGGACGAGCTCTTCGCACTGGCCCAGCAGGGCCGGGCGGCGGCCCGTACGGTCGTGGACCGGCACGCCGCCGACATCGGCCGCCTGGCCGCCGCGGTGACCGCCGTACTGGACCCCGGACTGATCGTGCTGGGCGGCAGCACCGGCGCCGATCCCCAGCTGCTGGCGGGGGTGCGGGCGGAGATGGCGCGGCTGAGCTGGCCCACCGAGGTGGTCAGCAGCACGGTGGGTGATCTCGGCACCGTCGTGGGTGCTTCCCGGCTTGCCGTGGCCCGGGGAGTCCAAACCGTGACCGATGTGGCGCGGGCCAAGGATTGACGGGTTCCGGCTCGGTCTGCCAATGTCCGGACAAGCGCTTTCTAAGTCGGCCGGGACGCCGACTTGGAGCGAGCGTCCCGCCCGTACTCGACGTACGGCAACCGCACGAGGGCGTGCCCGTGCGGTGACGGCCGTGAAGGCCGGGGATCCTCGCCCGTCAGGATGACGCGGCCGGGCGAGGCCGCGCCCCCGGAAAGCGACTTCTCCTGCAAAATGCACCCGTGCCGCCATGATCGGCGCCGTGCTCCGTCCCCTGCGACGAAAAAGGGATCGAAGATGACCAATGTAGGTGTACGGCGCTCCAGCCGACTCGGCCGCGGCATGCGCCGCATGGTTCCCCTCGCTGCCGTTGCCTCGGCCGGCGCCCTGCTGCTCTCCGCCTGCGGAGGGGGCTCCGACTCGGGCGGTACCTCCAAGTCGCTGACGTTCTGGATCTCCACGGTTCCGGGGCAGGACGCGGGCTGGAAGAAGATGGTGGCGCAGTACGAGAAGGAAACCGGCGTCAAGGTCAAGCTCGTCAACATCCCCTACGACGGCTACACGACGAAGCTGCGCAACTCCGCGCAGGCGAACTCGCTGCCCGACGTGGCGGCCGTACCGGCGCTGGACCCGATCTGGTCGAACAAGCTGATCGACCTCAGCTCCATCGCCAACAACAAGACCAACAAGATCAACGCCAACTTCGTCGCCAAGGACTCGTCCGGGAAGGTGCTGTCCATCCCCTCGGACGTCACCGCGTCCGGCATGTTCATCAACAAGTCGCTCTTCGAGAAGGCCGGCGTCGACTACCCGACCTCGCCCGACAAGACCTGGACGTGGGACGAGTTCATCAAGGCGGCGAACGAGGTCCGGGAGAAGACCGACGCCAAGTACTCCCTGACCTTCGACCAGTCGCCGTCCCGGCTGCGCGCCATGGTGTACGAGAAGGGCGGGCAGTACGTCCACGCCGACGACTCCGGCAAGTTCTCGGTGGACGCGGCGACCAAGAAGGCCGTGAACACCTTCGTCGGATGGAACGACGACAAGGTCATGCCGAAGTCGGTGTGGACCAGCGGCGCCGACCCGTCAGCCATGTTCCAGAGCGGTGACGTCGTCGCCTACTGGTCCGGCGTGTGGCAGGTTGCCTCCTTCGCGGAGAGCATCACGAAGTTCGAGTGGGCGAGCGTCCCGACGCCCGCCCAGCCGGTGCAGGCCAGTGACGTCAACAGCGGCGGCATGACGGTGGGCTTCAACAACAACGCCGACGCGGCCAAGGCCGCGACGAAGTTCCTGTCCTGGCTGTACGAGCCGGCCCACTACCAGGCGCTGTGCGAGGCGTCCGGGTTCCTGCCCGTCGAGACCGGTCTGAACCCGACGTACCCCTTCAAGTCCGAGGCGGCGCAGGCGGCGTTCAAGCTCTACAACGAGTCCATCCCGCTCTACGACCCGATCTCCGGCTACTTCAACAAGGCCCAGACGAACTGGGTGCTGAAGGGCAAGAGCCTCGCCGACGACCCGACCAAGGCGGAGCTCGGCAAGGCGATCAACGGCGAGCAGTCGGCCGACAAGGCCCTGGAGAACATCGTGGCCGGTTACAACCAGCAGGTCGGCGGCTGATCGTGGGCCACAGGGCCGGGCGGCGGTGTGTCGATCCCGCCGCCCGGCCCTGGACGCCCACCTGATGCCGGGCTCATGGCATGGGCCCGCCGCAATCCAATCCACCAGCACGGAGTCAGGAAGATGACAAAACGCGCCTCGGACGTGTCCGTGAGCCCGCCCAGGAGCCGCAGCAAGTACACCGTCGCGCCGCTCGTCCTCATCGCGGCCAATGTCGTGCTGTTCGCGCTGTTCTTCGTCTGGCCGGCGGTGATCGGGCTGGTCTACTCCTTCACGAACTACACGGGTGTGGGGGCGTTCCAGTTCATCGGACTGGACAACTACCAGAACCTGGCCGGGGACTCCACGTTCTACGACGCGCTGACTCGCACGCTGCTGTACACCGTGCTCTTCGTCCCACTGAACTTCGTGCTCTCGCTGCTCATCGCCAACCTGCTGGTGAGCAAGCACGCCAAGGGCGCGTCGGTCGCCCGCATCTTCTTCTTCATCCCGTGGCTGCTGTCGCCCATCATCGTGGGTGTCCTGTGGCGGTGGCTGTTCGGTGAGAACTTCGGACTGGTCAACTACCTCATCGAGAAGGTCGGCGGAAGCGCCGTTCCGTGGCAGTCGAACGCGGACCTGTCGCTGATCGTGGTCGTGGTGGCGGCGGCCTGGGCCTGGACGGGCTTCTCGATGCTGCTGTTCATCGCGGCGATCAAGAACGTACCGACGTCGTACTACGAGGCGGCGGCGCTCGACGGCGCCGGTCCGTGGCGCCAGTTCTTCAGTATCACCCTGCCGAGCATCGCCCCCACGTCCTTCATCGTCATCCTGCTCAACACGATCCACGCGATGAAGGAATACGCGGTGTTCGCCTCCCTCAACAACGGCGGACCCGGAACGTCGAACAACCTGCTGGTCCAGTACATCTACCAGACCGGCTTCAAGTCCGGCCAGATCGGCTACGCGAGCGCCGCGTCGTTCGTGCTCATGCTCATCCTGATGGGCGTCGCGGCCATCCAGATGATGGTCAACCGGCGGGTGGAGAACCGATGACAACCACAGACATGCCGCGTAAGATCGACGCCGACTCCGTACGGGCCGTCTCCAAGAAGAGGCCCCGTGGCTCGGCAACCGGCGGGCTTCGGCGCGCGATTGCCCCGACGACTCTGCTGTGGGTCCTGGCGGGCCTCTACGGGATTCCGGTGCTGTGGTTCGTCCTCAGCTCCTTCAAGCCGGCGGGAGACCTGTTCTCCCTTCCGCTGACGGTGTTCCCGGACAACCCCACCGTGTCGGGTTACAAGGAAGCGTGGGCAAGCGCCAACTTCGCCCAGTACTTCATCAACACGACCCTCGTGTGTGTGATCGCGACGATCCTCACCGTGGGAGTCAGCTGCTGCACCGGCTACGCGCTGGCCAAGTACGACAACAAATGGCTCAAGGCCTTCTTCCTCTGCATCCTGGCCACCACGATGCTGCCGGCCGAGGTCATGCTCGCCCCGCTGTTCCTGGTGGTCCGCGACCTCGGCTTCTACAACTCGCTCTCCGGCATCATCCTCCCGGCCCTGCTCACCGCGACCGGCTGCTTCATGTTCCGCCAGTTCTTCCTGACGGTCCCCGACGAGCTCATCGAGGCCGCCCGCATCGACGGCGCGCGTGAGCTGTCGATCTTCCTGAGGATCATGGTGCCGCTCTCCCGGCCCATCATGCTGACGCTCGCCATCCTGTCGTTCCAGTGGCGGTGGAACGACTACATCTGGCCGCTGCTGATGCTGAACGACCCCGATAAGTTCACCGTGCAGATCGGCATCCAGAGCCTCGTCGGTGCGCAGAACATCAACTGGTCGGTGCTGCTGGGCGGTTCGGTCATCTCCATGATCCCGCTGATCGTCGTCTTCCTGGTGTTCCAGAAGTACGTCATGAACGCCGACATCAACGCCGGCCTGAAGGACTGACCTTGCCCGTCTCGCTCGACCACGAGTTCGGCCGCGCGGTGGCCCGCGCGGCCGACCGGCAGGCCGCACCGCTGGCGGCCGGCCCGCTGGCGGCCGGCCCGGACGTGGAACCCATCGGCGTGACCCACCGCGTCCTGGCCCGCCGGGCGAAGACCCTGATCGCGGCCTATCGCTCCCCGGACTCGGCACTGCACGGCAGCGGCTGGGCCGTCGCCGCGACGACCACCCACCTCCGTGCCCTGCGGGCCGCGCAGACCAGCACCGGCCTCTTCGCGGGCGGCGACAACGTCCAGTCACCGCCGGACTCCGCCTTCACCGTCAACGACGTGTGCGACGCGCACGTCCTCGCCGCCGGCGCGGGTCCGGAACTGCGCGATGTCACGGCGGCGCTCGCCGAGATCGCCGGCGCCGCCACCGGAAGTCTCCTCACCGGTGGAGTGCACACCCCGAACCACCGCTGGGAGCTGTCCGCGGCGCTGGCCCGGCTGCACCGGTCCTTCCCGGACGACCGGCTGCTCGCCCGCGTCGAGGAGTGGCTCGCCGAGGGCGTCGACATCGACGCGGAGGGCCTGTACTCGGAACGCAGCGCCGTCTACGCGTCCATCGTGACCAACCCGGCGCTGCTGTTGCTGGCCGAGGTGCTCGGGCGTACCGACCTGCTGGACGCCGTCGAACGCAACCTCGCCGCGACCCTGGACCTGATCAGACCGGACGGCACGGTGGAGACCGTCCACTCGCGTCGCCAGGACCAGAGGCTTTCGTTCGCGCTGTGGCCCTACCTGCCGCACTACCGGCTGCTGGCGATCCGCACCGGCCGGGGCGACTTCGCCCGCGCGGCCCGCCTGGCGGCCGCCGACGGCATCGACGACCCCGACCTGCTCGCCGAGACCCTCCTCACCCCTGACCTGTGCCGAGCCCTGCCGGCCCCGGACGCGGAGAAGCTCCCGCGCGACCGGTATCTCACCACCGCACGCCTCGCCGCACACGTCTCGGCCACCGCGCACACCGTCGTGTACGGGCGGCTCCGACGTGCCCGAGCACCGGCGCATCCGCTCGGGCCTCGCCTGCAACCCCACCTTCCTGCGGCTGTTCGCCGGTGCCGCCGTCCTCGACGCGGTCCGCCTCTCGCGGGTGTTCTTCGACCTGGGCCCGTTCCGTGCCGCCGACATGGAACAGCTCGCCGACAACCGGTACCGGCTCACCCAAACCCTCACAACCGCCTACTACCAGCCGCTCCCGAAGGACCTGAGGCGCGACGACGGCGCCTACCGCCTGGTGGACGAGGGCCGCTTCTCCGCGGCGATGGCCTTCCCCGACCGCCCTCAGGACGAGGTCTCCCACGCGACCCGAGTCGAGGTCGACCTGCGGGAGGACGGGGCCGACCTGCGGATCGACATCAGCGGCCCACCGGTGCCCTGGGCCCTTGAACTGACCTTCCGGCCGGGTGGCGTGCCCGAGGGCGCCGTACCGATCGGCGACGGACGCTGGTGCCTGACGACCGGGCCGCTGACCTACCGGGTCGGCGACGACGAGATCCGGGTCGAGGCCGACGTCGAGGCGGGCGAACCCTTGGCCGGGCCGGACCGGAGCGACGTACTACGGTACGACCCGGGCCAGGACTACACCGTGGTCGGCGGCACCGATGAGACGACCGGGAACCGTGTCTACATCGGTGGACTCGGCCCGCACACGCTGACCGTCGCACTGCGCGCTCGCCGGCCCGCACCTCCCGTGTGACCCGGCGACCCACGCCATGGCCATCTCCGGCATGAAGGGCTGATCCACCCGTGCACCTCCTCCACCAGCGCGGCCCGCTGCACGACCTCCCGGACACCCCGGAGGCGTACGACGCCGTCCTCGCCGACGTCGTCGAGCAGGCCCTGGCCCGGCTCACGCCGGAGGGCAACCTCGAACACCCCGACTGTGTCGACGACATCGGCGACACCTCCCTCGGCATCACCTCGCTCCTCGCGTTCGCCTGGCAGCGCACGAAGGACCCGAGGCTGCCGGAGGCGGTCCGCCGCAGCCTCGCCTTCCATCTGCGGGAGCGGGTGTACGTCGAGGACAACCCCGGCTACCCGAATCTGCGGGCCCGCAACTCCGGTCTGCCGTACGCCCGTTACACCCTCGCGGTCGGCGCGCACCCCATCGGCGACTGGCCCAGCACGGTGTGGGCGCTGCTCCAGGCGGTCAACGTGCTGGACACGGCGGACGGTCTCGTCGACGACGCGCAGCGCGTCGAACTGGTCGAGGTGGCGCGCGGCTACTGGCGCTGGCTGACCGAGGCGACGTTCTTCAACCCGCAGGAGGCGGGCAACCAGGCGATCGGCTGCGTCGTGGGCGGGCTGATGTTGTCGCGCCATCTGCCGTCCCCGGAACGGGAGTCGGTCCGCGGGCGCGCCGTGGAGCTGTACGTCGACGGGATCCGCGCCCACCGGGTCCGTGACCGCGGCGCCCTGCTGCCCCCCGAGCACGGTGGCGCCTACGACAACAACTACGGCCCGATCTCGCTGTCCTTCCTCGCCCAGGCCCATCGGGTCAGCGGCGAGGAGATCTTCGCGGAGGACGGCGACGCCCTCGCCCGCTACATCGACGCCCGCCTGACCAACGGCGGCTTCGACAACGGCGGGCCCCGCTACAGCGAGCAGCACTCCGCGTTCGAGTCGGTGCTGGGCCTGCGCTACTTCGGCGCCCGGATCGGCTCCGACCTGGGCCGCTACCGGGGCGACAGCCGCTGGGCCCGGCATGCGGTGAAGGCGGACGGCGGGGTCGACGGGCACTTCGCGTGGATGCTGGTCTGGCAGATCGAGGACACCACGCGCTGGCACCGTACGCCGTCGGCCGCGCCCGCCCGTCATCAACTCCGGGCGGGAACCGTGTCGGTGGCCTTCGACAGCCACATGACGCCGTCGGTCATCGAGGCCGACGGCACGTACTGTCTGCCCGCCGCCGTCGACCGTCAGCACGGGTACGGTCCGGTCGTCGACGGCTTCGTGTTCTGCCGCCCGATGGGCGAGGTCCGGGTCCGTGACGTCCGTGCCGAGGGTCTGGTGGCCAAGCTGGTCACCAAGCCGGTCGTCGGCCGCGACCACGTCCTGCGGCACGTGCGGTCCCTGTACGTCACCGACGGCACGAGCCTGTGGGTGACGGTCGCAGTGGAACGCCTCCCCGGCACGCCGTATCTGCTCGCCGGGATGCCGTACGCCGCGGACGACGACGACCGGGTCCGCCGGACCGCCGAGGCCCGGGTCGCCTCCGTCGGCGAACTCCGGCTCACCCACCCGGAGTCGGAGGGCGCCGTCCACTTCGACGCCCGTTCGGAGGCCACCCAGCAGCAGGCCGCCTTCGCGCTGGCCGCCGACCCCCGCGGCTACGGCAACCCGGACGAGGGCTGGAGCCATCTGGTCTCCTCGACGGCCCTGGAGGCCGACCCGGTCCCGGACGCCCCCGAGGACCTGCATGTCTTCGCGGTGCGCTACGGCCCCGGCGGCACGTTCACGGTGACGGCCGAACAGGGCGCCGAGGGCCTGACGGTCCGGACCGAGGCGTTCACCGCCGTGATCGGTGACATCGCGGGCGACGCCCACGGCGAACCGGAGCTGACCCTGCACCGCTGAATCACTGGGGCAGGCCGACCAGTCCCCAGCCCCGCCGGTCGGCCTCGCCCACCACGACCGCCCACTCGCGCAGCAGCACCGAGAACTCGTCGAAGTCCTCGATCCACCGGCCCGGAGACGCGGCGTGCACGGCGAACGGTTCGCGCAGGCTCTCCAGCAGCGGTTCCGCCAGGGCCCAGTGGACGGTCAGCGCGGAGACGGCTGGCGGGGGACAGGCGAGCAGCAGCCTGGGGCGCCAAGGTTCGGGGTCGGCCGGGAAGAGGCCGGTCTCGTCCTCGTCCCAGAGCAACGGGCTCAGGAACCCGTTCAGTTGCTCCCGCAGCGCTGGGCCGGCGAAGTCCCGTACGTCCTCCCAGGCGTGTCCCGCCCAGAAGTGCGGCTTGTACGAGCCGGTGGTGCTGTGGAACTCGTAGCGGCCGCACCACGGCACGTCCGACGCCGCCGGGAACACCCAGCCCTTCCGCGGTTCCGCGTGCCAGTCGATCTCGTCCTCGGGAAGCGCGGCGCCCTCCAGCAGCCCGAGCCGTTCCTCGAACGGTGTGGCTTCGAGATGCTCCCAGTCGACGGCGAGCACGGTGATGTCCAACCCCATGCGGTAAGTCCTACCGGAACATGGCGGCGTGCCGTCGCGCCCAGTCGGCGAACGTGCCCGGCGCGCGGCCGGTGACGCGCTCGACGTCGGGACTGACGCGCTGTTCGGCGGGGGTCGGGGCGCCCAGGATGGCGAGGGTGGTGTCCACCACGGGCTCGGGCATGAACCCCAGCATCTGTGCGCGGGCCTCGTCCCGGCTCCACTCGACGAACCCGACCGGCTCGCCCAGTGCCTTGCCGAGGGCCGCGGCCTGCTGTCGGGGAGTGACACGGGCGGGGCCGGTCAACTCGTAGACCTTCCCGGCGTGTTCGGCCGAGCACAGTGTCACCGCGGCCACCGCCGCGATGTCGGCCGGGTCGACCGTGGGCAGTCCGACGTCCCCGAACGGCGCGGCCACGGTGCGCTGTGCGCGTACGGACCCGGCCCAGGCGAAGGCGTTGGAGTGGAAGCCGCCCGGGCGCAGGAACGTCCAGTCCAGGCCCGACTGCCGTACGGCCTCCTCGAGGCCCCGCCCGACGCGTCCGTGCGAGTCGGACTCCGGGCGGGTCACGACCCCCTGCGACGACAACAGGACAACCCGCTCCACCCCGCCGGCCTTGGCGACGTCCAAGAGGTGCGGGACGTCGAGCAGATGGGCGCTGGGACCCCCGTTCTGCAGGAACAGGGCGTCCGCGCCGTCGAACACGGGGCGCAGGCTCTCCGCGTCGACCAGGTCCGCCGGCCGGTGTCGTACGCCGTCCGGAACGTCGGCGGCCGTGATCCGCCGAGATGTCGCGATTGCCTCGGCACCGGATTCCGCCAGCGCCCGAACGAGCTCCCGGCCGACGTTGCCCGTCGCCCCCGTCACCACGATCATGAACAACTCCCTTGTGAAACCGGCGTTGTTGCCGATGAAGGGACGCTAACAGCGTGGATATAGTAGGTACCTAGAGGAAAGTGGCTATCCCGGAGGGATGCGCATGAAGGTCGAGACGACGACCGACCCCGCACTCGCCTGTCCCATAGGCCCGGTCGTGGACATCGTGTTCAGCCGCTGGACCACCCCGATCCTGTGGAGTCTGCACGCGCACGGGCGGCAGCGTTTCGTCGAGCTGGAGCGGCGCATCACGAAGATCACCCCGAAGGTCCTCACCCAGCGGCTGCGGCAGTTGGAGCGGGACGGGCTGGTCGTGCGCACGTATCACCCCGAGGTTCCGCCCAGGGTCGAGTACGAGATCAGCGAGCTGGGCCGCAGCCTCGCCCCGCTCTTCGCGCACCTCGCCGAGTGGTCCGCCGACCACCTCGACGCCGTCGAGCGGGCCCGGCAGGACTACGACACCGCCTGACGGCCCTTTGGCGTCATGGCCGGCACGATCAGATCCGCCCGGTCCCGGGTGGCCGCGACCAGCTCGGCGTTGCGCTGGTCCGTGCGCTGCACCCAGGCCACGGCCTCCTCGTGCCCCTTGCCGAACTCCTCGTGCCGGGCGACCAGCCGCCGGATCCGCTCCTGTTCGTCCAGCTCGCAGAACCACACCTCGTCCAGCTGCTGCCGCACCCGCACCCAGGCGCCCGTGTCCAGCAGCAGGTAGTTGCCCTCGGTCACCACCAGGCGGGCCGTCGGCGGAACCGGCACGGCGCCCGCGATCGGCTGCTCCAGCACCCGCTCGAAGCCGGGCGCGTACACGACGGCACCGTCCTCCTCGTCCCGCGCGCGCAGCCGCCGCAGCAGCGCCGCGTATCCCGCCGCGTCGAAGGTGTCCGGCGCGCCCTTGCGGTCACGGAGTCCGAGCCGGTCCAGTTCCACGTCGGCGAGGTGGAAGCCGTCCATGGGGACGTGCGCCACCCAGGGCTCCCCGCCCGCGTCGAGTTCCCGCACCAGGGCCTGGGCGAGTGTCGTCTTGCCCGCGCCGGGGCTGCCCGCGATGCCGAGGATCGCGCGCCGGTCGCCCCGCGCGAGGGCCCGGGCGCGGATGAGCAGGTCGTCGAATGTCAGCGGCACACCGCAGAGTGTGTCACCCATCGCCGCGCGGGGACCCAGGGCGACGGGGAGGATGGCGAGGGGACACAGGAGGGAGCCGCCACCGTGCCCGACGACGCCGCACAGATCCGCACGCTGATCACGAACTGGGCCGACGCCGTCCACCGGGGCGACCTCGGCGGTGTACTGGCCGACCACGCCGAGGACATCGTCATGTACGACGTCCCGCCGCCCCACCACGGCATCCACGGACTGGCCGCCTACAGTGCCGCCTGGCCGCCCTTCTTCGCCTGGCAGGCCCAGGGCGCCTGCTTCGACATCGAGTCCCTCGACGTCACCGCCGGCTCCGAGGTCGCCTACGCCCACGCCCTCCTGCGCTGCGCGACCCCCGAGGAACTCGCCGAACACCCCGGCCTCCGCCTGCGCCTGACGTTCGGGCTGCGTAAACAGGACGGCCGCTGGCTCGTCGCCCACGAGCACCACTCGTTCCCGCACGACTGACGCGACGGTTGCGCCGATAATCGGACGAAATATCGGGCACCTGGCCGAACTTTGCGCTGTGCATCGACAGGACTCGGGTTATTTTGTCCGTGTTTTCTCTATTTCCCCAGCGCATGGTCTTGGGGTCTCGGAAACCCTGCGACGCGTAGGGGTGAAGGGGTGGACGATGGTGCACGGCGCGAACTCGACGCTCGTCGGTGTGCGACGGCGCGACACGGCGACCGTGCCCGGTACGGTCTGGCGCAGGCGCGGTGACGTTCTGCTCGCCCTGGTGGCCGGTGCCTTCGTCCTCGCCCAGTTGGTACTCGTACGCCCATGGATGGGCCTCGGCTGGGACGAGACCGTGTACGTCAGCCAGGTCAGTGCCCAGGCGCCACCCTCCTACTTCAGCGCGCCACGCGCGCGGGGCATCTCGCTGCTGGTGTCGCCCATCGCCTCCTGGTCGACGTCCACCTCACTGCTGCGCGTCTACCTGGCCGTGCTGTCGGGCATCGGCCTCTATCTCGCCCTGCGCGTCTGGCGCGGGGTCTTCCCGGCCCGTGTCCTCGCCGGCGCCGGGGCGCTCTTCGCCTCCCTGTGGGTGACGGTCTACTACGGCCCCCAGGCCATGCCCAACTACTGGGTGGCGATCGGCGCGCTGGTCTGCGTCGGCTCCTTCCTGCGCGCCCCGGCCAACCTGTGGGGTGTCGCGGCGGGTGCCGCCCTCATGGCGCTCATGCGGCCCACCGACGCCGTCTGGGTGACCCTGCCCCTGCTCGCCCTCACGGTGGCGCAACGCCACTGGCGCCCGCTCGCCGCCCTCCTCACGGGAGCCGCCCTCGGCGCCGCCCAGTGGGTGGTGGAGGCCTATCTCAGCTACGGCGGTCTGGAGCAGCGACTGCACGACGGCTCCCGCATCCAGGGCGGACTCGGCTGGAATTTCGCCGTCGACGACCAGATGCGCAGCCTCGTCGGGCGCACCCTGTGCCGGCCGTGCACGGGCTCGATGCCCCACCCCGCGATCACCCTGTGGTGGTACGTCCTTCCGCTGCTCGCCCTCCTCGGCCTCGTCGTCGCCGTCCGGGCCGGGCGCACCGCACGCACGCTCGTCACGCTGGCCTGCGCCGCGTCGGCGGCCTTCCCGTATCTGTTCCTGATCGGATACGCGGCCCCCCGCTTCCTCCTGCCCGCCTACGCGCTGCTGGCCATCCCGGTCGCCGACGGGCTGCTCCACCTGGTCACCGCACCGGGCGGCAAGTGGCGACCGGTGGCCACGACTCTGATCGCGCTCGGGCTGGCCGGGCACCTGGCCGTGCAGTACGCGGTCCTGGACCACACCGTCAGCCGCAGCACCGCCGACCGGCAGGCCTGGGAGCGCACCGCGGCCGACCTGCACCGCCTGGGCGTCCGGCCGCCCTGTCTGCTCACCGGAGAAGAGGCGCTCCCCATCGCCTACTACGCCGGGTGCTCCTCCGCGGCGGTCAGCGGCTCCAACGCCAACTCCACGGCGGCGGAGATCAAGGACACCGCCCGCCGGATCCCGGTCGCCCACCTCGTCCCGGCGCAACGCGGCCCGGCCGGGTACGCCCGCGACTGGACCGCGTACCGGATCGACGGGCTCCAGGTGCGGATCGGGCCCGCGGGGGAGGACGGAGGCCCATGACGTCCGAACCGGTCGTCGTCGCCCCGAGCCGAAGACGCGTCTACTGGCACAGCGCACTCACCCTCGTCGTCCTGGTGGGTACGGTCTGCCTCGCCCAGCGGCACTGGCCGGTCCTCGAGCGCGGGGCCGTGCGGCTCGCCGTCGCCGACCAGGGCTGGCTGCTGGTGGCCGGCACGGCCGCCGCCGCGACCTGGGTCTGCGCGGCGCTCGCGCAGCAGGGCGCGGTCGTCCGGCGCCTGCCCCAAGGACGGCTCGTGGCAGCGCAGTTCGCCGCCTCCGCCGCCAACCATCTGCTGCCCGCCGGGCTCGGCGCGGGCGCGGTCAACCTGCGCTTCCTCATGCGCTGCGGGCTGTCGGCCGGCCGCGCGGCGACCGCTCTCGCCGTCAAGGGCACCGCCGCCGCGGTGGTGCGGGTCGTCCTGGTCGTGGCGCTCGCGCTGGCCTGCCCGGGCGTACTGCGGTTCCCGCAGCTGTCCGGAGCCATCCTCGTCGCCCTCCTCGCCGCCGCGGTCTGCGTGGCCGGCGTGCTGGCGTGGCCGCGGTGCCGACGCGCCCTGGCCGCCGTCGCCGCCGACATCCGGGCCGTGCACGCCAACCCGCCCCGGGCAGCCGCACTGTGGGGCGGTTCGCTGGCCTTCGCCGCCCTGCACGCCCTCGTCCTGATCGCCGTCACACAGGCCGTCGCGCTCCCCCTGCCGCCGGCCCGGGTGGCGCTGCTGTATCTGGCCGCCAGCAGTGCCGCCGCCCTGCTGCCCACCCCCGGCGGCCTCGGTTCGCTCGACGCCGCCCTGGCCTTCGCCCTCACCACCGCGGGCGCCCCGGCCACCGCGGCCGCCTCCGCCGTACTCGGCTACCGGCTCCTGACCGTGTGGCTGCCGCTGGTGCCGGGCCTGGTGGTGCTCGGCGTGCTGGTGCGAAGCAAGGCCCTGTGAGCACAACAGGTGCGTCCCGGGCGTGAGTTGTGATCCCGGGCGGGTGTTTCCCGTCCGTTCGCTTCTGGTAGGACTCGGATGGCGGACCGGGGACACGAGGGGGGCGTCATGACGGAGAGCGAGCACGGCGGACGGCTGGGGGAGGAGTTCTTCACTCCGGGAAGCGCGTCCTTCACCGAGTTCCTCCGCTCCCACCGGCCTGCCCTGCTGCCCTCCCGCAGACCCTTCCCCGACGGAGTGCGTGCCGCCCCCGGCCAGTTCCCGCACGGCACCACCGTGCTGGCCCTCACCTACCGCGACGGCGTGCTGCTCGCAGGCGACCGCAGGGCCACGATGGGCAACCTCATCGCCCAGCGCGACCTGGAGAAGGTGCATCCGGCCGACGACCACACCGCCGTCGCCTTCGCGGGCACCGTCGGTCTCGCCCTGGACATGGTGAAGCTGTACCAGGTCGAGCTCACGCACTTCGAGAAGATCGAGGGCGCGCCGATGTCCCTCAACGCCAAGGCCCGGCGCCTGGCGAACATGATCCGGCAGAACCTCGGCCAGGCCATGCAGGGCCTCGCCGTCGTCCCCCTCCTCACCGGCTACGACCACACGGCCGACGACGGCGAGAAGGGACGCATCTTCAGCTTCGACATCGCCGGCGGCCTGTACGAGAAGAGGGACTTCCACGCCGAGGGCTCCGGCTCGCCCTACGCCCGCGGCGCGCTGAAGAAGCTGTTCCAGCAGGGCATGTCCCGGAGCGACGCCGCGCTCGCCGCCCTCCAGGCTCTGTGGGACGCGGCGGACGACGACTCCGCGACCGGCGGCCCCGACCTCAACCGGCGGATCTTCCCGATCGTCTCGGTCATCACCGAGGACGGCTTCGAGCGGCTGCCGGAATCGGAGACGGAGCAGCTCACCCGGGAGATGGTCGAGCGGCGCAGCAGCCGTCCGGACGGCCCGAACGCCACGCCCTGACACACCGCCCCGGCCGCGACCGGACCCGGGGCGAGCGCGTCAGGCGCGCAGCCCCACCTCCTTGCGCCACTTGGCGATCTGCTTGTCCGGCTCCCCGGTGTAGGACCAGGGAGTGCGGGTGGCCCGCCGCCCCAGCATCCGGAACAGCGGGCCCGCGACCTCCGCGAGGCCCGCGTGACAGGCCGCGTGCGTCAGGTAGTTGAGGTCACGCAGCTCGGCGGGGGCGACCGGGGCCTCGGGCCGGCCGGCGATCCAGCGCTGCCCGGTGCGGCGTACGTCGCTGACGGCACCGTCGTTGCTCCAGTGCTGGGCGAGCGCCACCGCGGACTGCCGGCCCTTGGCCGCGTCCAGCGCGAACCGGTACTCCTCGACCCGGGCGTACTGCACCAGCACCGGCAGCGCGCAGCCCGGCGGCGCCACTCCGGCCGCGTCGCGGGCGAAGTCGTACATCAGGCCGTGGGTGCCGTGCCAGCGGGCCGAGTAGTAGTGCAGCACCTGGAGGTGACCCTCCACGCTGTAGGGGTCGCGCTGATGCAACTCGTCCCACCAGCGTGCCAGTTCCTGCCTCCGGACACCCGCCGGGTACAGCCGTGCCACGGAGATCAGGGAGATCCACGGGGTGGGGTCCTCCGGATACGCGTCGGCGGCCTGGAGGCTCGCCATCACCGCGGTGTCGACGCGGTGCTGGTCGATCGGCACCCCGCGGCCCGCGGCGATAGCCAGGTTGAACGCCCGGGCCGTCTCGGTCGCCGCCCGCAGCACCAGCGCGTCGGCGCTGTGCGGTTCGGCGGCCAGCCATGACTCCGCCGTCGAACTGCCCGCGCAGACCTGGGCGAGCAGCCGGACCCGGTGGCCGCGGACCGGCCAGTCGGGTCCGGTCGCCCGCAGCAGTTCCCTCAGACCCTGCCAGCGTCCGATGACGATGTCCTGGCGGGCCGTGGTGAGGGGTACGTCCCCGCAGTCGGGGTCGAAGTCGGGAGCGAAGCGATCCCGCGTCATCGCCACACCCCTCAGAAGTCGGTGGAGAGACCCTCGTGGGCACGGGACTGCGCGGGCACGGCGCCGGCGGGGACATAGTCCGCCTCGATGGTGTGGGTGGCGTCCAGTGCGGCGGGCCGGTAGTAGTCGCTGCCCTTCCTCCAGTACCAGAGCATCGGGACCAGCCCGGCGGCGAGTCCGCCGATGCCGATCGTGACGGCGGTCCGGCTGAGCTCGCCCAGCGACTCGATGAAGATCCAGAACATGAACAGGGCGCCCAGCAGCGGCCACAGGCCGCCGAAGAAGAAGTTGGCGGCGGACTTCAGCAGCATCTTGCGGTAGGCGACCACGGCCGCGAGGCCCGCCAGACCGTAGTAGACGGCGATCTGCAGACCGATCGCCGAGATCGCGTCGGAGAGGATGTCGCCCACCGAGCCGAGCGCGTTGGAGGCGATGAACATCACCAGCGCCACCGCGCCGACCACGACGATGGCGACCCAGGGCGTGTTCCACTCGCGGTGCACCCTGCCCAGCGCGGACGGCATCGTACGGTCGCGGCCCATCGCGAACAGCGAGCGGGTGACCTGGATCAGCGTGGTCTCCAGCGTGGCGATGGTGGACAGCATCACCGCGACGATCAGGAGTTTGCCGCCCCAGCCCGGCCAGATCTCCTCGCCCAGCACCGCGAGCACGTTGGCCTCGTTCTCCCGGACCTGTGCCGAGGACAGCACGACGTTCACCGCGATGGTGAACACCTCGAACAGCAGGAAGACGACGCCGACCCCGATCAGGCCCGCGAGTCCGGTCGTACGGCGGCTGTTGCGGGTCTCCTCGCTGAGGTTGCTGGTCACGTCCCAGCCCCAGTAGTAGAACGCGGCGATCAGCGCACCGGACGCGAAGCCGGCCATGCCGTCGAACTGGCCGAAGCCGAACCAGGCCCAGTCGAAGGCACGGGCGTTGTCCGTGTGGAAGAAGGCCAGGACCGCGAACAGGGCCAGTATCACGAGCTCGACGCCGGACATGAGGAGCTGGGCGCGGACGGTGAGCCGGGCGCCACCGAGCACGACCAGCAGCATGACCACGAACCAGGCGGCGCCGACGAGTGTGGACAGCGCGGTGTCGTCGGCGAGGCCCTCGTCGAACAGGGCGAGCGTCATCGAACCGGCCGGCAGTGAACCGGCCACCATGAAGATGGTCGCCGAGACCACCAGCGCCCAGCCGCTGAGAAAGCCCAGGAACGGGTGGAGAGTTCGCCCCACCCATGAGTAACTGGCGCCCGCGTTCACGTCGATGCGGCTGAGATAGCTGAACGCCAGCGCGATGCCCAGCATCGGGATCGCGCAGTACAGGAGTGCGGCCGGGCTGGCGAGACCCACCGCGCCGACGAGGACGGCGGTGGTGGCGGCGATCGAGTAGGCCGGGGCGCTTCCCGCGACCGCCATCACCACCGTGTCGAACATGCCGAGGGCGCCTGCCTGCAACCCTCTGCCCCTGCTGTTGCTCATGCTGAAGCTGCTTTCCGTCGTGCACGACGCGAGGGCGACCAGGCCTCGACGGCGTAGGGGGGTGGGGGGTGGAACCCGCCTCGGACCGAAGAGGGATGGCTTCGGCCGGCGGCGGCACAATGGGGGGCGGCGGACACCGTTCAGCGTCGCGTCGGCAGACGGTCACACACCGTGTGTGCGAGTGATGATAGCCCTACCGGATCCCCTTTCAAGATTGACCGGAGGGTAACCTCCCGCTTCCAACTCCGCCGCAGGTCAGGGGCCTTGACGAGGCCCCATGACGGAGAACCGTGGTGCGGGAGCCGATGACGTGCACCAGGCCACCGGAACCGACGGACAGCCTCTGAGCGCCGGGTTCCCTCAGTCCCCGATCCGGTCGATCTGGCGGAGTTTGTTCGTGGCGTCGAGGGCGGCGACCTTGTAGGACTCCGCGAGCGTCGGGTAGTTGAACACCGCGTCGACGAGATAGTCGACCGTGCCGCCGCAGCCCATCACGGACTGGCCGATGTGGATGAGCTCGGTGGCGCCGGTGCCGAAGCAGTGCACGCCGAGCAGCGTGCGGTCCTCGGGGGAGACCAGCAGTTTCAGCATGCCGTGCGAGTCGCCGATGATCTGTCCGCGGGCCAGTTCGCGGTAGCGGGAGATGCCGACCTCGAACGGGACACTGTCCTCGGTGAGTTGATCCTCCGTCCGGCCCACGAAGCTGATCTCCGGGATGGTGTAGATGCCGATCGGCTGGAGGTGGTGCATCCGCCCGACGGCCTCCCCGCAGGCGTGGTAGGCCGCCGACCGGCCCTGCTCCATCGAGGTCGCGGCCAGCGCCGGGAAGCCGATGACGTCGCCGACGGCGTAGATGTGCGGCACCTTGGTGCGGTAGTGCTCGTCGACCGTGATCCTGCCCCGGCGGTCCGCCGCCAGCCCCGCCTTGTCGAGATCGAGGTCGTCGGTGAGCCCCTGCCGTCCCGCCGAGTACATCACCGCGTCGGCGGGGATCTTCTTGCCGCTCTCCAGAATGGTGAGCGTGCCCCGGGGGTGCCGCTCGACCGCGGCCACCGTCTCCCCGAACCGGAACGTCACGGCGAGGTCCCGCAGGTGGTACTTGAGCGACTCGATCACCTCGACGTCGCACATGTCGAGCATCCCGGCCCGTTTCTCGACCACGGTGATCTTGCTGCCGAGCGCGGCGAACATGGACGCGTACTCCATGCCGATGACACCCGCGCCGACGATGACCATGGACCGCGGAACGTGTTCCAGGGCGAGGACGTTGTCCGAATCCAGGATCGTCCGCTCGTCGAACTCGACCGTGTCCGGCCGGGCGGGCCGGGTGCCGGTGGCGATGACGATGTGCTCGGCGCTGATCAGCCGTTCATGGCCGGTCACCTCGCGCAGGGCGACGGTGTGGGAGTCGACGAAACGGCCGGTTCCGGCGTAGAGGGCGACGTGGTTGCGGGAGAGCTGGCTGCGGATGACGTCGACCTCCCGGCCCACCACGTGCTGGGTGCGGGCGGTCAGGTCGGCGACGGTGATGTCCTCCTTCAGCCGGTAGCTCTGCCCGTACAGGTCGCGCTGGGTGAGACCGGTGAGGTAGAGCACCGCCTCGCGCAGCGTCTTGGAGGGAATGGTGCCGGTGTGGATGGAGACCCCGCCGACCATGTCGGGGCGGTCGATGACGGCCACTCGGCGGCCCAGCTTGGCCGCGGCGATGGCGGCCTTCTGGCCACCCGGACCTGATCCGATGACAAGCATGTCGAAGTCGGGCACCTTCCGCAGTCTGGCAGTTCGAGGGCCCGGTTCGTAAGGGTGAACCGGCAAGCAGCGTGCAAGGGTTGGCTCGCGGCGCGACACTGGTGTCATGGGCCATCGACTCGGTGACGTGAGTGCACCCGCCCGGCTGGCCGCCCCCGACGAGGGCATCGGCCCGGACGAACTCGCCCTCGCCACCCGCAACCACGGACTGCCCCTGGAAGCCCTGCGCCATGACCTCACCCCGCCGGGCCTGCACTACGTGCTGACGCACTACGACATCCCCTACATCCCCGACGCCACCGCGTGGCAGCTCACTCTCGGCGGCCTGGTCCGCCGCCCGCTGCGCCTGGACCTGGCCGGCCTGCGGGCGTTCCCCCAGGTCACCACCCGCGTGACGCTGGAGTGCGCCGGCAACGGGCGGGCCCTGCTGACGCCCCGGCCGGTGAGCCAGCCCTGGCTCGTCGAAGCGGTCGGCACCGCCGAGTGGACCGGCGTGCCGCTGCGGCTGCTGCTGGCGGAGGCCGGCATCGAGCCCGGTGCCGTCGACGTGGTCTTCACCGGCGCCGATCACGGGGTGGAGCGCGGGGTCGAGCAGGACTACCAGCGCTCCCTGTCCGTCGAGGACGCCACGGGCGGCGAGCCCGAGGTGCTGGTGGCGTACGCGATGAACGGCGCCCCGCTGCCGCCGCAGCACGGGCATCCGCTGCGGCTGGTGGTGCCCGGCTGGTACGGCATGGCCCACGTGAAGTGGCTGCGCGACGTGAGCGTCGTCGACGAGCCGTTCACCGGGTTCCAGCAGACCGTCGCCTACCGCCTGCGGGAACGCCCCGAGGACCCGGGCGAGCCCGTCACCCGTATCGCGCCGCGCGCTCTGCTGCTGCCGCCGGGCTTCCCGGACTTCATGTCACGGACCCGGGTGGTGCGGCCGGGCGAGGTCCCGCTGGAGGGGCGGGCCTGGTCCGGGCGGGCGCCGGTGACCCGGGTCGAGGTGAGCGCGGACGCCGGACACACCTGGCACGAGACCGTACTGGAGCCGGACGACGGGCACCGCTGGGCGTGGCGCCGCTGGCGTCTCGCCTGGACGGCGACGCCCGGCGAGCACCTGCTGAGTGTGCGGGCCACCGACGCCGAGGGGCACAGCCAGCCGCTGGACCAGTCGTGGAACCGGGGCGGGTTCGCCGGCAACTTGGTCCAGCGGGTTCCGGTGCTCTGTCTGGACGTGGACGCACCGGCCTGACGGGCCCGGCCGAAGGCACCGGGCCCCGGACGGTGGTGCAGCCGGACGACGGGCACCGCTGGGCGTGGCGGCGCCGGCGTCTCGCCTGGACGGCGACGCCCGGTGAGTATCTGCTGAGTGTGCGGGCCACCGACGCCGAGGGGCACAGGCAGCCGCTGGACCGGTCGTGGAACCGGGGTGGGTTCGCCGGCAACTTGGTCCAGCGGGTTCCGGTGCTCTGTCTGGACGAGGACGCACCGGCCTGACGGGCCCGGCCGAAGGCACCGGGCCCCGGACGGTGGTGCAGCCGGACGACGGGCACCGGCTGGGCGTGGCGGCGCTGGCGTCTCGCCTGGACGGCGACGCCCGGTGAGTATCTGCTGAGTGTGCGGGCCACCGACGCCGAGGGGCACAGCCAGCCGCTGGACCGGTCGTCGAACCGGGGCGGGTTCGCCGGCAACCTGGTCCAGCGGGTTCCGGTGCTCTGTCTGGACGTGGACGCACCGGCCTGACGGGCCCGGCCGAAGGCACCGGGCCCCTGACGGTGGCGGAGCCAGGGCCGCTCCGCCGGACAGGCGCTAGGGCAGCAGCTTCTCCATGGCGGCCGGTCCCTCGGCCTCCAGCTTGCGCCTGGCCCACTCCAGGTTGCGCGGGGTGAGGTCCCTGCCTGCGGCGAGCACCAGGTCCTCGGGCGACACCTCGGTGCCGGTGCGGGTGTGGAGCAGGGCGTCCGGGGTGGCGCGGTCCTCGGACGGACCGGACGCGTCGGGCTGTGACGTCGGCATGATCTCTGCTCCTCGGGTCGTCATCGGGTCCGATATCACCATTCACCCCGGGAGCGCCGCGTGCATCCGGAGCGGCCGCACCCGGGATGCCGAGGAGATCGCGCGGGCGTGTAATGGGGGGAACGAACAAAGGTCCAGGACATGTCACCCACCCGAGGTACCGCAGGGCACGAGGGGACCGTCGCCGTCGGGGCATTGCGACGGCTGGGCCAGTGGTGCGCCCGGCACTTCGTGATCGTCATCGTGGCCTGGCTGGTCGCGCTGGTCGCTCTCCAGGTCCTGAACCGGTCCGTCGGCGGGGAGTACGAGGACAACTTCTCCCTGCCCGACGTGCAGTCCCAACAGGGCCTGGACGTCCTGAAGAAGCACGACCCGGCGGCGGGCGGCTACAGCAGCCAGATCGTCGTGCACGACGGCGACAAGGCCCTCACCTCGCTGGACTCCCAGATGTCGACGTCCGTCGGCGACCTCCAGAAACTCCCGCACGTCCTGGCCGTCCAGAACCCGCTGACCGCCACCGCCTCGCCCGTCGGACCGCTCTCCTCCGACGCGAAGACGGCGTACGTCACCGTCCGCTTCGACGTACAGCCCTCCACCCTGGGCGACGAGTACCTGCACGGGGTGGACGCATCGGTGCAGCCGCTGCGGTCGGCCGGCGCCGACGTCGAGTACGGCGGACCGCTCGGCGAGCTGGCGCGGCCCGCCGCCGACGACCGGGTGAGCGAGTTGATCGGTTTCGCGGTGGCGATCGCCGTCCTGCTCGTCGGCTTCGGCAGCGTGATCGCCGCGGGTCTGCCGCTGCTGACCGCGTTGATCAGTGTGATCGGCGGGCTCGCCTGCCTCGGACTGCTGGCCGCCGCGTTCACCTTCGCGACCGTCTCGCCGACCCTGGCCACGATGATCGGACTGGGCGTCGGCATCGACTACGCCCTGTTCCTGATCACCCGTCATCGCCAGCACCTGATGAACGGCGCCGACCCGGTCACCGCCGCGGGCCGGGCCACCGCGACCAGCGGCCGTGCCGTGCTCGTCTCCGGCTGCACGGTCATCGTCGCGCTCGCGGGCCTGTCCGCCTCCGGTGTTCCGTTCATCGGCAAACTCGGTCTCGCCGCCGCTGTGACGGTCGTCTCCGCCGTGCTCGGCGCACTCACCCTGGTCCCGGCCCTGCTCGGGCTGATCGGCACCCGTATCGACCGCTACCGGGTGCGCCACCCCGTCGCCGAGACCGACGCCGGGGAAGGCGCCGAGCCGCACGGCACCTGGCACCGTTACGCGCTCCGCGTGGAACACCACCCGCTGCGCTATCTGGCCGCGGGCGTGGCAGCCGTCGCCGTCCTCGCCATCCCGGTGTTCTCCATCCAGCTCGGCCACATCGGCGACGGCGCCGACCCCACCTCCTTCACCGACCGGCGCGCCTACGACCTGATGACCGACGCGTTCGGCCCCGGCTCCAACGGCCCGCTCACCGTCGTCATCGACCAGACCTCCGTATCGGACTCCAGCCGCTCCGCCCTCACCTCACAGGCCCAGAAGACCCTCGACGGCGTCGCCGGCGCGGCCACCGTCACCCCGCTGACGACCACCAAGGACGGCGAGGTCCTGATCGGCACGGTCTACTCGAAGACCTCCCCGCAGAGCGCCGCCACCACGGACCTGACCAACCGCCTGATCGACGACACCCTGCCCGCCGCGGTGTCCGGCACCGACGCCCAGGGCTATGTCACCGGCACGACCGCGGCCCAGGTCGACTTCCGCGACATCGTCTCCAGCCGGCTGCCCCTCATCATCGGCGTTGTGGTCGCCCTGGCCTTCCTGATCATCCTCGCGGTCTTCCGCGGCCTGCTCGTCGCGATCAAGGCGGCCGTCCTCAACGTCCTGTCGATCGCCGCTTCCTACGGGGTCGTCGTCGCCGTCTTCCAGTGGGGCTGGGGCGGTCCCGCGCTGGGGGTCTCCGGCAAGGTGCCCATCGAGAGCTATGTCCCGATGATGATGTTCGCGATCATCTTCGGGCTGAGCATGGACTACGAGATCTTCCTGCTGTCCCGGGTGCACGAGGCCTGGCTGCGCACCGGGGACGCCAAGGCGTCGGTCGCCCACGCGCTGGAGATCACCGCGAGGGTCATCACCTGCGCGGCGCTGATCATGGTGAGCGTCTTCGCGGCGTTCATCGTCAGCGACAACATCGTGGTCAAGATGCTCGGCCTGGGGCTCGCCGTGAGCGTGCTGATCGACGCGACCATCGTCCGGCTGCTCATGGTTCCGGCGGTCATGACGCTGCTGGGCCGGCACGCCTGGTGGACCCCGAGGTGGCTGGACCGGATCCTGCCGCACATCGACGCCGAAGGGGAGCACGAACCGGTCAGGCAGGACTGAGGACGAGCATCGTCACATCGTCCAGGACGGTGCCGCCGTACCCCCTCAGATCGCGCCACACATGCCGCACCATGACCGCGGGATCGTCATCGGCGAACCCGGTGAGCCGGTCGAGCAACGGATAGAAGGCACCGTCGGCACCCCTGGCCTCGGAGACACCGTCGGACGCGAGGAAGAGCCGGTCACCGGCGCGCAACGGCACCGTGACCCCCACCGCCGGGCCGGCCCCGGACAGCCCCAGCCCCAGCGGCACACCCGCCGTCACCTCCAGCTCCGCCACCCGCCCCTCACGCAGCAGCAGCGGCGCCGGATGCCCGCACACGACGATGCGCACGGCCCGCGCGTCGGCGGAGAACTCCAGCACCACGGCCGTGGCGAACAGCTCGGCGTGCGGCACGTCCGCGGAGTCCACCACCAGCCTGCGGTCGAGCCGGGCCGCCACCGATTCCGGGTCCGGCTCGTCCAGCACCGCCTCCCGGAACGCGCCCAGCAGGGAGGCGACCGTCGCGACGGCCGACAGCCCGTGCCCCTGCACATCGCCCATCACCGCACGCACACCGTGCGGGCCTCGCCGTACGTCGAAGAAGTCACCGCCGACGAGCGTGCCGCGCTGCGCCGCCCGATACAGCCCCGCACACCCCACCGGCCCCACCCGCTCCGGCAACGGCGGCACCACGGCCCGCTGGGCGGCCTCGGCGACCGCCCGTTCGGTGACCAGCTGGGCGTCGCGCCTGCTCCGTACGTAGGACACCAGCACACTCAGCGCGGCGACGAAGGAGACGGTCAGCAGATCGGTGGTGCCGGGGTCGTTGAGCCGGAACGCCGGGACGACCAGCACGCTCACGACGAGGGCGCCGAGCAGCGCGGTGCCCGCGGGGCCGTAGGACAGCACGGCCAGCGGCGGGATGGCCCCCAGCAGGAAGCCGATGTCGAGGGGGCCGGGGCTGGCCAGGGTCACCGCGCACACCCCCGCGAGCAGGGCGGGCGGCAGCACACGTACCCAGCCGGGCGGCGGTGCGCCGTGCAACCAGCCGCGCCGGTCCCGGTGGTCCCGTGTGACCTGCGCCTTTCCCACGCCTCTACGGTCCTCCGACCCGGTGCGCCGCGCACGCCGGGGAAATTCGCTGGACGCCGCCCGCGGGAGCTTCTAGCGTGAGCGCGTCACGCCCCGAGACCGACGGAAGGAGGCGAGTGCCGTGCAGTACACCGACATCCCGCGCTCCCTTTCCGTCGCCCCCGGCGTGCGTCTCTGAGCTTCCCGGGAGCGCTCCACGCAGCATCCCGGAGGAATCCATGACCGGAACGGTCATCCGCCAGCTCGACGACAGCACCGCCCATGAGTTCGACTCCCTGCCCGACCCGCTCGGGGTGCGCGCCGCGCACCCGTTGACCCGGCACCGCCCCGACTGGCAGCGCGTGGCGCTGCGCGACGGCCGGATCGTCGCCAGGGCCGCCTGGTGGGGCGGCCCCGACGACACCGAACCGCTCTGCGTCGACCGGCTCGACATGGCCGACGGTGAGACGGAGGCGGCCGCGGAACTCCTGCGCTCGGCGCCCTGGCAGGTCGACATCGACTTCAGCCTGCCGCCCGGCTGGCGCGAGGACCCGGCCCTGCGCATCGCGGTCGGGGCCCGCTTCACCGCCGCACGGGCAGCCGGATACGAGCTTCTGGTCGAACGCTTCAACTACCGCTGGACCCCCGCGTGCGGGTTGCCCGAACGGCCCGGACGTCTGGTCTTCAGCGCCGAACCGGACGACGCCGTCTTCTTCGACGCGCTGCGCCGCATCCACTCCGCCACCCTGGACGCCCACGCGCTGAAGGCCGTCGAAGAGGGCGGCGTCGACAAGGCGGCGCAGGAAGAGCTCGACTTCTTCCGCTGGTGCCCGTCGCCGCGCGAGTGGTGGCAGGTCGCGCACACGCCGGAAGGAGAGCTGGCGGGGATCCACATCCCGGCCCGCAACCACCAGGCCCCGATCGTCGGCTTCATCGGCGTCGTGCCCGGACAGCGCGGACACGGCTACGCCTACGACCTGCTGACCGAGTGCACCCACCACCTCGTCGCGCAGGGCGCCGAGTTCATCGTCGCCGCGACGGACCAGGGCAATGTCCCGATGGCCGCGCACTTCGCCAAGGCCGGCTACCCGGTCACACGCGAACGCGTCAACTTCCATCTGCCGGCGGACGCGCGGTAGGCCAGGGCGCCGCTGTCAGTGCCGGATGGCAAGGTGTCCACGAGAGTCGGCACCGGGTGACGGAGGCGTAGTGGGGTTCGACGGCCAGGTGTGGCATCTGCACAGCGGCGACGTCCCGGTCGGGGAGATCCTGATCGACGAGGCCGACTTCCCCTGGCTGTCGGGCCGCTTCACGGCCGCTCCGGCCTTCGACGCCCTGCGGGAGCTGTTCGTCCGCGAACTCGCCCTGACCGAGGACCTGGGAGCGGAATGGGAGCGGGTCTACGACGAGATCCGGCGACGCGTGTCCCTGACCTCGCCGGACGGCCCGGTACCCGAGTTCCTCCTGCACATCGAGGGCGACCGGGCCTGGTTCCGCTGGAGCGACAAACCCTTCGACGAGTAGGTGCCCTCCCTGCGATCTTGGGTGGCCGAGACGTATGGAGGAGAGCTGTATGCAGAGCGCCGCGGACTTGATCGCAGACACCTACGCACTGGGTGCCGGGCCCTGGACGATGACGCCGGTCACCCGCGGCGCCCTGGGGCAGATCTGGAAGCTGACCGGGAACGGCACCTCGTGGGCGGTGAAGGAACTGATCTTCGGCGGCAGCGAGGAGCAGTTCCGGTACGAGATCGCCCTGCGCGACGCCACCGAAGGTCTGGGGATCTCCGCACCACGGCTCCTGCCCAACCGCGACGGCACGCACGTCTCGCAGCTCGACGGGTCCGCCGTGAAGCTCTACGACTGGGTCACCGGAACGCAGGCGGACCCCACCGACCCGGACATCCTGAGCTGGTGCGGCCGGACCCTGGCCCTCCTCCACCGGGCGGGCCGGGGCGCGACCGGGACCCCGAACGTCTGGTACGAGGAGTGCCCCCGGGACACCGACTGGACGGAGCTCCACAAGGAGGTCCGCCGGGCCGGAATGCCATGGGCCGACGAGCTCGGCCGGTTCATCGACACCACGGCGCCCGAACTCGCGCGGTACGTCTCCCCGTCCGACCCGGGTGACCTGGTGGTGTCGCATCTCGACATGCAGCCGCAGAACGTCCTGGTCGGCCCGGCCGGCCCGACCCTCCTGGACTGGGACAACGCCGGACCCATCGCGGCGGACCGCGAACTCGCCCGTGTCCTGTACGCATGGGCGGGCGGCAACGACTTCACCGCCGGATCCGCGCGCCGGCTCGTGCGGGCGTACGTGGACGCCGGCGGCCGTGCGACGGTCAGGAGCCCGGACGCGTTCTCGATGCTGTTCGCGACGGATCTGAACTTCGTCAAGGTGCAGGCCGAGGGCGCGATCGATCCGGACGCCACCACCGCACAACGCGAGTTCGCGAGCGGGAAGGTCGTCGACACGCTGGCGAGCCTGCCGGATCCGGCCGCCGTCTCCCGGCTGACGGAGGCGGTCGAGGGGGAGTGGTGAGCGGCGTCAGCCACCCAGCAGGGCCTCCGCCGTCGCCAGGATCTCCGTGACCCGCAACCCGAACGTGGCGTCACACGGATGCGGACGGCCGCTGCGAGCGGCGGCGAGCAGCGCGTCCGCGGCCCGTTCGAGCGCGGGCACCGCACCGTCCGGGCTGCGGGGGAGGAGCGTCACCCCGCCCTCGCCGCGCAGTTCGACCGACGCACCCGCCGCCGCGGGCGGCGCCGTCAGGCTCAGCGTCAGCGTGCTGGACGCGCCGCCGGTGTGGTGGAGGACCAGGTGCACGGTGTCCGCGGGACCGTGCACCGCGGCGGCCACCTGCCGTACGTCGCCCAGGACCGGCAGCAGCACCGACAGGGCGTGGGGTCCCACGTCCCACAGCGCGCCCTTCTCCCGCCGCCACGGCGAGGCGCCGAACGGACTGTCCGTGGTGAACACCGCGCCGAGCCACTCGGCCCGCGCGGTGAACCAGCCCTCGACGGCGGCCTGTTCGGTGATCCACGCCTCGGTCACGCTCTGGAACCGGGTCGTGAAGAAGACGACCGAGGCGACTTGCGCCTCCTGGACCGCCGCCACCACGGCCCGGCCCTCCTCGACCGTCGGCGCGAGCGGCTTGTCCAGCAGCAGATGGCAGCCCGCCCGCGCCGCCCGCACCGCCAGACCGGCCTGGACGGCGGGCGGCAGTGCCACCGCGACGGCGTCCACGTCGGCGAACAGCGCGTCGACGTCGTCGTAGGCCCGTGTGCCGAAGCGGCCCGCCAACTCCTTGGCCGCTTCCGGACGGCGGCCCCACACCCCGACGAAATCCAGCTCGCGGTGTGAGCTCAGGGCGGGCGCGTGCGCCCCCTCGGCCCATGAGCCCGTGCCGAGCAGTCCGATGCGCATGGCCCCGCCTTTCCACACCCCGAAGGTCCAGCCCGAGAGTGCCACACGTACCTGAGGGCCGCGCAACCGGAATGCGGGGAAAGATCGATGACATGTCCGGGCCTGGCACCGGAGCGTCCGGATACGTCGGAGTCGGCCCGGTTGCGAGCGGTGGCGTGGCCGGGGTCCGCCCGATGCATGAGGGGGCGTGGGCGTGGCGTGGGTGCGGACACAGGACGGGGCAGTCGGTGACGGGCAGAGTGGCGGGAGTCCGGGCGGGGCGGCCGGATCGGTCGCCGCCAACAGCTCCTCCAGCCTGACCGGTTGCCCCTCGAAGTCGCCCCACACGAGGTCACCGCGTACGAGCACTGGCTGACGGAGGAGAACGGCGAGCCTGAGCGACCTTGGACCAGCCGTGCGGCAGCTTGCCACGGGTTTCGACGCGCCCGCCCTCGCCGTGTTCCGGGGCGCCGGGCAGGCGGAACGCCTGCGGTGATTCAGTCCTCGCGCTGCTGAATACGTTCGGGTTCTTCTATTGGACCTGCGGGCCGGGGCGGGTTCAGGCTGGTGTGCGACCGGTGCGGTGAAACCGCTTGCCGGTGCCCATCGTCCCGCGACAGCCCGGAAGAGGTCACGAGCCCATGCACACGCGACGCATCGGTGATGTCGAGGTCAGTGCGATCGGTCTGGGCGGGATGCCCATGTCGATCGAGGGACGGCCGGACGAGGCCCGTTCGCTCGCCACGCTGCACGCCGCCCTCGACGCGGGCGTGACGCTGATCGACACCGCGGACGCCTATCACCGCGACGCCGACGAGGTCGGCCACAACGAGTCCCTGATCGCCAAGGCCCTCGCCTCCCACGACCGGGGCGCCGATGTTCTGGTCGCCACCAAGGGCGGCCATCTGCGTCCCGGTGACGGGAGCTGGACCCTGGACGGCAGCCCGCGGTACCTCAAGGAGGCCTGTGAGGCGTCCCTGCGCCGGCTCGGTGTGGAGGCCATCGCGCTCTACCAGTTCCACCGCCCCGACCCGCGCGTGCCGTACGAGGACTCGGTAGGCGCCGTGCGGGACCTGCTGGACGAGGGCAAGATCCGCCTGGCGGGCATCTCCAACGCGAACCCGGAGCAGATCCGGCAGGCCCAGGACATCCTCGGCGGACGACTCGTCTCCGTGCAGAACCAGTTCTCCCCGGCCTTCCGCTCCAGCGAGCCCGAGCTGCGCCTGTGCGACGAGCTCGGCATCGCGTTCCTGCCCTGGAGCCCCCTCGGCGGCATCTCCCGGGCCGGTGAACTGGGCTCCGCCTACGCGCCGTTCGCCCGGATCGCCGAGGAGCACGGGGTGAGCCCGCAGCGTGTGTGCCTGGCCTGGATGCTCGCCAAGTCGCCGGTCGTCGTACCGATCCCGGGCGCCAGCCGCCCGGAGACGATCCGCGACTCGGTCGCCGCGGCCGACCTGGTCCTGACGGCGGACGAGATCGCCGTGCTGGATGCGGTGTAATCCGGCACACCCCGGGGAGAAAGCGCTTGCTGAAAGCCCCATGATCCGACCGCCCGGAAGGAACCGCCACCAATGGCCTCGCCGTTGGAGAGACCGCTCGACCACCGCTACCGGGGCGAGCACCCCGTCCGTACCCTCGCCTATCTGTTCCGTGCCGACCGCAAGCGCCTGGCCGCAGCGGTCGGCATCTTCACGGTCAAGCACAGCCCCGTCTGGCTGCTGCCGCTGATCACCGCGTCCATCATCGACACCGTCGTCGAGCACCGGGCGATCACCGAACTCTGGCTCAGCACCGGGATCATCCTGCTGATCCTGCTCGTCAACTACCCCCTGCACATCCTCTACGTCCGTCTCCTGTACGGCAGTGTGCGCCGCATGGGCACCTCCCTGCGCTCCGCGCTCTGCATCCGGATGCAGCAGCTGTCCATCGGCTACCACTCCCGCGTCAGCGCCGGTGTGCTCCAGGCCAAGGTGGTGCGGGACGTGGAGACCGTGGAGCAGATGGTGCAGCAGACCGCGGAGACCGGGCTCGGGGCGGGCACCGTGCTCATCGGCGGCCTCGTCATCATCGGCATCCGCACACCGGAGTTCCTGCCGGTCTTCCTCGTCGTCGTGCCCGCCGCCGCCCTCGTCGTGGCCCGCCTCCGCGCCCGGCTGCGCACCCACAACGAGCACTTCCGGCACGAGGTCGAGACCCTGTCCTCCCGGGTGACCGAGATGACCCGGCTCATCCCGGTCACCCGCGCCCACGGCCTGGAGGGCAAGGCGCTGCGCCGCATGGACGGCACCCTGCACCGGCTGCTCACCTCCGGGATGCGCCTCGACCTCGTCAACGGCCGCTTCGGCTCGCTGGCCTGGGTGGTGCTCAACGTGGTCGGCGTGCTGGTCCTCGCCGGTGCGGCGCTGGTGTCGTACTACGACGTCTGGGGTGTCACCGCCGGCGACGTCGTCATGCTCAGCGCCTTCCTGACCACGCTCACCAACTCCACGACCACGCTGGCGGGTCTCGCCCCGGTCATCACCAAGGGCCTGGAGTCCGTCCGCTCGGTCGGCGAGGTCCTCCAGGCGCCCGAACTGGAGGACAACGAGGGCAGGTCGGAGGTCTCCGAGGTGCGCGGGGCCGTGGCCTTCGAGCAGGTCGGCCACGTCTACGGGGACGGCGAGCGGCCCGCCGTGCACGACTTCACCCTCTCCGTGCGGCCGGGGGAGACCATCGCCCTCGTCGGCGCGTCCGGGGCGGGCAAGTCCACCGTCCTCAACCTCGTCATCGGTTTCATCCGCCCGACCTCGGGCCGGCTGCTGCTCGACGGCACCGACATGAACAGCCTCGACCTGCGCACCTACCGGCGGTTCGTCTCGGTCGTGCCGCAGGAGTCGATCCTCTTCGACGGCACGATCCGCGAGAACGTCGCCTACGGCATGGAGGACGAGGCCGACGAGCAGGCGGTGCGCGCGGCGCTGCGGGACGCCAACGCGCTGGAGTTCGTGGAGCAGTTGCCGCAGGGCCTGGACACCCTCGTCGGCGAGCGGGGCGCCCGGCTGTCCGGTGGGCAGCGCCAGCGCCTCGCCATCGCCCGCGCCCTGATCAGGAACCCCAGGGTGCTGGTGCTCGACGAGGCGACCTCCGCCCTCGACACCCGCTCCGAGGCGCTGGTGCAGCAGGCGCTCGCCCGGCTGCTGCGCGGACGGACCACATTCGTGGTGGCGCACCGGCTGTCCACCGTGCGGGGCGCCGACCGGATCGTGGTCATGGGCGACGGCCGAATCCAGGAGATCGGCACGCACGACGAACTCCTGCGCCGGGGAGGGGCGTACAGGGCGCTGCACAGCGGGCAGGCCGCCTGAGGGCACCGCACCCGTCAGACGGCGCTGCTCCGTGGGACGCGGTGCGGGCAGGCCGCGTCGTGCTCGGTCCCGCAGCTCGTCCACCAGCGTTCACAGCACGCGGCGTCGAGCTCGGTGCGCACGACGTCGTCGTCCGTACCGGGCCCGAGGCTCCGCAGTCGCCGTTCGGCCACCGGCGTACGCGGGTCGGCCTCGCGGACGACGGCTACCAGGGGGACGAGGCTCGCGGCGGCGAAGAGACCCGCGGCCCACCAGGGGCCGTGACGGAACTCGTGGACCGTGGTCAGGGCGAGTCCGGAGCTCGTGCTGACGTAGAGCGCGCGGAGCAGGCGCTGGGGGCAGTTCATGGGTGTACACCGTTCGTGCGTCCGTGCTGAGGGGCTGCCCCCTGTTCAACTGCCGGCGGCCCCGGGGGAAGCGGGTCGGCGCCGTACCCGCCGAAACGTCACTCCTGTGGGTTTCGCACCGGCGGGATTCGAGCGTCAGTCGGGTGCTCGGCGACAGGATCCCGTCAATCGCGAGTCGGAGAGCGGGAGATGAGGTTGGCCTCCCCCTGCCCGGGCATACGCAGCGGAAAATCGAGAAAGGGGCTCTCCGTGCTCGTTCCGGATCCGAAGGTCGTCAGAGAACTGCTGACGCGGTACGCATCGCTGCGGATCGCCGACGCGGAGCGGGGCAACCCCGCGACGACAAGGGAGTTGGAGGATGTCAGCTACACACTCTGCGTCATGATGGGCACCACCGGCATCCGCGAGGCGGTCGCGAAGGCGGACGCCCTCCTCCTCGGCGTAGGCCGGACGGCGTCCACGACGGGGGAACCGGCGGGACGCGGCGGCCTGTTGGCCGTGTGAGACCTCGTCGGCACCAGGTCCGCAGGCTCAGACGCGCGCTGCCGGGGAACCCGGCTTCCCGTGGAAAGCCGAGCGATAGCCCTGCGGGCTGGTGCCGACCACCCGGCGGAACCGCTCGCGGAACGCGGTCGGTGAACCGAACCCCGCCTGCTGCGCGATCCGTTCGATCGTGTGGTCGCTGTTCTCCAGCAGGTACTGGGCGCGCCGCACCCGCGCCCGCAGCAGCCACTGCAGCGGTGTGGTGCCCGTCTGCTCGCGGAAGCGGCGGCTGAAGGTCCGCTCGCTCATCCCCGAACGGGACGCCAGCGCGCCCAGGGTGATCTCGCGGGCCAGATTGTCCTCGATCCACTCCAGGACCGGTTCGAGGGTCGAGCCGCGCGGCACGGGCGGATGGTCATGGACGATGAACTGGGCCTGTCCGCCCTCCCTTTCGAGAGGCATGACGGACATCCGGGCGGAGTGCGCCGCGACCGCCGAGCCGAAGTCGCGGCGGATCATGTGCAGACACATGTCGAGGCCCGCGGCGGCACCGGCCGAGGTGAGGATCTGCCCGTTGTCGACATAGAGGACGTCCGGCTCCACCCGTACGTCCGGAAAGCGGCGCGCCAGCTCCTGCGCGGCAACCCAGTGCGTGGTGGCGCGCAGCCCGTCCAGCAGCCCGGCCTCGGCCAGCACGAAGGCACCCACACACACCGAGGCGATCCGGGTGCCCGCCGCGGCCGCCTGGCGCAGCGCCTCCAGAACGGGCGCGGGCGTGGGTCCGGCCGCCGGGGAGCAGCCCGGCACGACGATCGTGTCCGCGTCCGCCAGCGTCTCCAGCCCGTGCTCGACGCGCAGTGAGAAGCCGCCGTCGGCCCGTACCTCCGGTGACGCGGCGCACAGCCGGATCCGGTAGGGAGGGCGGCCGTCGGGCAGCCGCGTCCAGTCGAAGACCTGCATGGGCGCCGCCATGTCGAACGGCACCACCTGGTCGAGAGCCAGGATCGCCACCGTGTGCATGAACGACACGATAGGCGGATTCCCGCCAGCCCCACTATGCGGGGTCGAAGCAAGAGAACCAGGTCGGAGCGGTTGGCGGGAATCCGTCGGAAGCTGTCGTTTCAGCCTCTGGGCGGTCCGGTACGGAGATCCCTAGCGTGGGCGGCCGCACACTTCCGAATCACCCTGGACGCCACCCATGACGAAGTTCCTGCTGTCCCTCCATGTCCTGGCCGCCATCGTCGCCATTGGGCCCGTGACCGTCGCGGCCAGCATGTTCCCGCCCGCCGTGCGCCGCGCGGATCCCTCCGGGACGGCGGCGGACACCGTCGCCCTGCTGCACCGCATCTGCCGCGTCTACGCCCGCTTCGGTCTGGCCGTGCCCGTGTTCGGCCTCGCCACCGCCCTCGCGATGGGTGTCCTGGGGGACGCCTGGCTCGTCACCTCCATCACTCTGACCGCCGTGGCCGCCGGCGTCCTGGTCGCCTTCGTGCTGCCCCGTCAGGAGGAGCTTCTCGAAGAGCTGGGCGCCCGGCAGCCGGTCGAGCGCGCCCACACGGTCCAACTCGCCATGTTCACCGGCATCTTCAACCTGCTGTGGGCCACGGTCACCGTTCTGATGATCGTCCGCCCCGGTTCCACGACGGGAGCCTGAGTCAAGTCGAACGGTGGAATTCACCCCGCAGGGTGCAGGGGCGCCTAGACTCGGCAGCTGCGCCCATACATATGGGCCGTCACACGAAAGGCACGTTGACGGGTGTTCCAGGATTCCCCCATCTATGACCGGCTCATCGCGGAGCGCGGCGACGTTCCCACTCAGGTTCGCAGGGAGGCCGAGCGAGTCAGCAGGGAACTGGAGTTCGTCATGCAGCCTCTCCGCTCCATGGACCGCTCCCACTACGGAGAACTGCCCTCCTCCGCTCCGCCCGCGCCGCAGTGGCAGCGGGCGGCCCTGCCCGGACCCGGGCAGAGGTGAGGCTCAGGGGACCACGGTGTCCCTGCCGTTGACGAGCCCCGCACCGTCCGGCACGGGCCGGGCCAGCCACTCGGCGATCGAGCGGGCGATCGGCTGACCGGTCTCCACCTCGACAAAGCCGAACTGCCCCGACTGATTGCACTCCAGGAACCACCACGTCCCGTCGGCGTCCTCGGCGAAATCGAAGGCGCCGTAAGCCAGTTCGGCGTCGCGCATGTACGCGCGCACCGCTTCGGCGACCCGTGGCGGCACGTCGGTGGGACGCCACGGAGAGGCGGCGGAGGCGAAACGGACGTCCACCTCGTCGTCCTCCGCGGTCGTCTTGCGCGCGGCCAGCATCGTCTCGCCCACCACCGTGAGCCGTATGTCCGCCCGCTTGGCGACCCGCCGCTGCAGCAGCGTGGGGCCGAACGCGACGGCGGAGAAGTCCGTGTCCGGCGTGACCCGGCTGGTCGGCACCGCCCTCGGCGGGTCCTGCGGATGCGCCCCGGAGACCGGTTTGACCACCAGGTCCGGATAGCGCGCGGAGAACTCGCGGGCGGCCTGCGGAAAGGTCGTGATCAGCGTGGCCGGCACGGGCAGCCCGCAGCGCTGCGCGTGCCGCAGCTGCCAGGGCTTGTGCCGGGCCCGGCGGGAGGCGTCGGGGTGGTTCATCCAGCGCGCCCCCGAACTGCGCAGCATCCCGTACAGCGCCTGTGACGACTCCTCGGTCAGCCACCCGGACGGCTCCGCGGCCCGGGCGGCCGCGGTGCCCGGCCGGCGCACCCAGACGGACCGCAGCCCGTTGATGCTCACCAGCCGGCCCCCCGCCGACAGATGGCCCCGGAAGGAGCCGTGCATGTACTCGCCCGACAGCGCCACCCCCTCGGTCAGGTCGGCGGGGTCGAGACGGACCACCGGAACGCCTGTCGTATGGAGGTGGACGACCACCATGTCGGCGGTGACGTCCGCTTCACAGGTCAGGATCAACACGGTCATCAGTGTCGGCCCGTGTTCAGTCGTCGAAGTGCGTCTTCGACCCCGCCGTTGAGGTCGTGGTCCCGAACTCTCTCAGCAGCGCGTGGTCGTGGGCGGCGATCCGCCCGTCCGAGAGCACGTTCAACTGCAGTCCGGTGTCGTACGCGTACGGAGCGGTGACCTCCGACTCCGCTGCCGGACGTGCGTAGTTGAGCGCGAACGGTTGCATCGTCTCTCCCTCGTGGGTCCTGCGCCGATCCAGCGATGGTCACCTTGCGCCGTCGCCCGGGCCGCCGACTCCCGTCGGCTTCCTGAGACTTATACGAATCGAACGGGTGATTGGTTTCCTTACGCTGCGTAGTTGTTGGCGGTTCGTGGTCCGGACAATGGGGGAGACGTGGGTGAAGTCAGGCAGGTTCACTGCCCGAGTGCCTGCGCATCGTGCGCAACGCGAGCAGCAGGACACCGATGTCGTCGAGGTACACGGGGTCGGGCACCAGGTCGGCCGGCAGGAAGAAGTACGCGAGAGCTCCCCAGAAGACCCACCGCGGGCCGGTCGGCAGTCCGGCCTGCCGCAGACCCCGCCGGGCCCGGACCAGTCGTACGAACACCGCGACGGCGACGGCGAGGACGGCCGCCGCGAGGAGCACGGCGACAGCGATCCATCGGGTGGTGATGTCCAACGGGCCCTCCTCGTTCCGGGGCGCCCCGCGAAGCGCGCGCGAATTATCGGATTCCCGCTCGGGGCGCCGGTATTGCCTGCGAGGGCCAAACCGGTGCACTCGAACACCAGTGGGAGTGGCGGGGTGAGGGCGTCGAAGCGCGAGTCATACCTGTGGCGCACCCGAGGGGCGCCCTTGGCGCGGACGCCCGGTAATGGTCACCGTAAGGTCGCGTGTCGCGCGTCGGGAAAGCAACAGCGGCCGTATCCCCTCGCTTGGAGAGCCGCGCATGACCACTGCCTCGTTGCCGTCGGGGGAAGCGGTTCGGCCTACGGCGGTCCGGTGGACGGCCTGGTGCGTGCCGCCGTGGCCGACCGGCCGCTGGAAGAAGTGGCCCAGCTCATCACGCTGCTCGAACACTCTCCCCTGTACGCACGGGCTACCGTCGACGCGCTCCGCGCGGTCGGTGTGAACCGGTCCGCGGACGACGTCACCCGGCTGTGCGTCCTGCTCACCCGGCCGCCGCGGGACGTGGCGAGCGCGGACGAGGCGATCCGTGCCGCGGCCGAGACCCGCCCGGTCGAGGACGTGACCCGGCTGATGGCCCTGCTGCAACAGGCACCGCTCGAGCCGCACCGCGGGCAGGAGGCGGTCAGGGCGGCCGCCACCGGCCGGTCCGTCGAGGAAGCGGTGGCGCCCGTGGACGACGCCGGCCGGCACCGGGACCCGGCGGCCTGCCCCGGCCTCGTGCGCCGCCGGCCCGCCCGACCTCCCGTCTGGCCCGCCCGCCTCACCGCGGTGGCCCTTCTCCTCTGCGCCGCGGCCCGTGTCCCGGTGCACCAGGACGGGGTGTCCCTGCGCCGCTACGGCCTCGTCCTCGGCCTGGCCGGGCTGTGCCTGCTGCTCGGTCTGCTGGTGGCCGTGCGTCCGGCGGTGCCGGTACTGGCCGCGGCCCAGCTGTACGCGAGCCGCTTCGACTCGGGCCGGCTGTCCGCGGCCCTCGACCTCACGCTCGCACCGGCCTGGATCGCCGGCCTCGCCGCCGTCTGCGCGGCACTCGCGGCACTGGCCGCCCTGGTCGTCCGGCTGGCCTCGCACACACCGGGGCGGAGCGCGGCGGACCGTCTGCTGGCGGACTGATCACGCGGCGGGCGCTGCGGCCGACGGTGACCAGGATGCCGTCGTGACCGCGGCGCCCGCGGCGGCTATCCGGCGCCGTTCTCGTCCCGCGGGGGCCGACGGGGCTTGAAGCGTTCCAGGGTCCGGGTCAGCTGCTGCAACGGCGAGCCAGGCTGTTCGGCGGGTGGTCTCGGCGCCTCGGCGCCCGCCTCGCGGTAGGCGGCCAGCGCCTCGTTGGCGCGCTCGGCGGCCTCCCGGTACAGGTCGCGGGAGTTCGTCATCGCCTCGAGCGCCTCGGCGTACATGGCGACCAGCTCGCGCTGGCGGACCAGCTCCTCCTCGGCGGTCGTCAGCCGCCACTGCTCGCGCAGCGCGGTGAGAGCCTCCTCGGCCCCCTCCGGCAGCGGCCTCGGCAGCCCGGCGAAGCGGGTCACGGCGTCGATGAGTTCCGTGGGCGGGGTGCCGTCCAGGAAGACACTGCGGACGGAGAAGTCGTCGGCGCCGGTGTCGCGGTCGAGCGGCAGCGGGGACAGTACGACGGCTCCGCCGCGCGGGACCTGGACGTCGAACTCCTTCAGCGCCCAGTTGACGGCCCGCAGCTGATGCGGCGCGGCCCGGTGCTCCACCACGCGGTGACGCAGACTCGGCGGCAGATGCCCGGTCAGCGGCCGGCGACCGCCCTCGTCGGGGGTCATGGCCTCGTGGACGACGATGTGCAGCGCCCAGGAGTCGCGCACGCAGTCCCGCAGCAGTCGCCGCAACTCCTTGTCGTCCTCGGGCAGCCGGTTGACGTCCCGGAAGCGCAGTCCGGCGACGGTGTCGTGGTCCCAGCCCGCGTCCGGCTCCAGCGGCCAGAACATGCCGACCGGGGAGGCCCACGCCACCTTCCACGGCTGTTCCGCCTCCGCGACCAGGACCCACTCCCCGTCGGACCCGAGCGTCAGCCGGGCCCGTACGGTCACCTCGCCGTCGACCCGCCAGCGGGCCTCGAAGACCTGCTCCTCCTTGAGCTCCAGGAAGTCGTCGACGACCGCGCCGTCCTTGAGCTGCCGGAGGTTGACGCGGAGCACGTCCGCGGCGGCGGATCCGACGTGGCGGCCGCGGGCCGGCCACACGGTGGGGGGAAGGGCTGCGGGGGAGGTCTGCATGAGTCCATCTGTGGGGCGGGGTTCCGTGCGACCACCAGTATCGTCACCGCCGGTCCGCGGCGGTCGGGCGGGGTCGGTATCCCGCCACCGCCCCGGTGCGAACCGCGCACCCGGGGTGTGCGCGATCCACTTCGCGTGACCACGGTTCACCCATGTCCGCGACGCGAGCCGCGCACCACAATGTCTGGGACGAACAGGGTCCGCCCACCATCCGCATTGGGGCGGACCCTGTTCCCACCGACGTGCGCGACGGCTACACCGCGGCCTTCACGGCGAGGACCGGGCAGTCGGTGCCGAGCAGGATCTGCTGTGCGGCCGAGCCCGTGATCAGCTTGCCGACCGCGCTGCGCCGCCGCAGCCCGATCACCACCAGGGACACGTCCGCCTGCTCCGCCAGCTCGATGATCTCCTCGGCGGCGTCGCCCCCGCCCAGCACCTGACGGATGTCGAACTCGACGCCGAGCGCGGCGAGATCCTCCCGGACATGGGCCAGCTCCGGCTCCTGCGCGAACCGCGGGTCCACATAGGCGTCACCGCGCGAGGTGTTCACCACCATCAGCTTCTCGCCGCGCAGCCGGGCCTCGTCGATCCCTGCCCCTAGCGCGGCCTCACCCTCGGGTGAGGGTACGTATCCGACCAGTACGGTCATGTCTGCTCTTCCTCTCAGGCACTTCGCTCACGCAGGGGACGCACGACGAATCGCCGGACCAGCGGCCAGGCGAGCACCAGGACGATCGTCGTGTACACGGCGTAGGAGACCGGCCCGCCCACCAGTCCCGACAGTTCGCCGCCGGACAGTTGCAGGGAGCGCCGCCCCTGCAGTTCGGCCCGCGGGCCGAGGATGACGCCGACGATGAGGGGCAGCACCGGCAGTCCGAACCGTCGCATCCCGAAGCCGAGGAGCCCGAGGAGCAACAGCAGGAACAGGTCCAGGGGCTGGGCGTTGACGGCGTAGGCGCCCATCGACGCGAAGAACAGGATCCCGGCGTACAGATAGGGGCGCGGAATCTGCAGCAGCTTCGCCCAGGCGGGCGCCAGCGGCAGGTTGAGCACGAGCAGCAGCAGGTTGCCGACGAAGAGGCTGGCGATCAGCACCCACACCAGGCTCGCCTCACGCTCGAAGAGGAGAGGGCCGGGCTGGATGCCGTACGACTGGAAGGCGGCCAGCATGACGGCGGCGGTGGCGTTCGTCGGCAGGCCGATGGCCAGCATGGGGACCAGGGTGCCGGCGGCGGAGGCGTTGTTCGCGGCCTCCGGACCGGCCACCCCCTCGATGGCCCCCTTGCCGAACTCCTCGGGGTGTTTGGTCAGCCGCTTTTCCGTCGCGTACGACAGGAAGGTCGGGATCTCCGCGCCGCCGGCCGGCAGCGCGCCGAACGGGAAGCCGAGCGCCGTGCCCCGCAGCCAGGGCTTCCAGGACCGCTTGAAGTCCTGCTTCCCCATCCACGGTGTGCCGACCGGGATGATCTCGGCGGGCTTGCGCCGCAGATGCGCGGCCACCCACATCGCCTCGCCGACGGCGAAGATGCCGACCGCGACGACGACCACGTCGATGCCGTCCGCGAGTTGGGGGATGCCCAGGGTGAGCCGCTGCTGTCCGGAGACCGCGTCGATGCCGACCAGGCCGATCGTCAGACCCAGCAGCAGCGAGATCAGCCCCCGGATCCGGGAGGCGCCCAGCACGGAGGTGACCGCGATGAATGACAGCAGCATCAGGGCGAAGTAGTCCGGCGCGCCCAGACTGACCGCGAAGTCGACCACGAACGGGGTGACCAGAACCAGCAGCAGGGTCCCGATGGTGCCCGCCACGAAGGAACCGATCGCGGCGGTCGCGAGCGCCTGTGCGGCCCGCCCCGCCTTGGCCATCCTGTTGCCCTCGATGGCCGTCACCACCGAGGACGACTCGCCGGGGGTGTTGAGCAGGATCGAGGTGGTCGACCCGCCGTACATCCCGCCGTAGAAGATGCCGGCGAACATGATGAACGCCTGCACCGGCTCCATGCCATAGGTGACCGGCAGCAGCAGGGCCACCGTCATCGCCGGGCCGATCCCCGGCAGCACGCCCACCGCGGTGCCGATGACGACACCGATGAGCGCCAGCAGCAGGTTCATCGGGGCGACGACGTCCGCGAAGCCCTGCATGAGGTTGTCGAGGTTGTCCATCTACAGGATCCCTTGCAGCACACCGGCCGGGAGGTTCACACCGAGCCCGATCGCGAAGGCGTAGAACGTGGTGAGGGACAGCGTCACCGCGATCAGCAGATCGCGTACGTAGTGCCGGTTGCCGAGCGCGAACGCCGTCCCCCAGAACAGCAGCGCGCCGCTGATCACCCAGCCGAGCCGCTCGATCAGCACCGCGTTCACCACGAACGCGGTGATCAGCAGCAGCACCGTGCGCCAGTCGCTGCCCCGGGACAGGTCGACGTCCTCCCCGGCCTCCGGCTCACCGCGACCGCCGCGGGCCACGTCGACCGCGTACACCGCCGCGGCCACCAGGAGCAGCACGCCGAGGATCACCGGCACCGCGCGCGGTCCGACCGGGTCGGTGCCGCTGGTGATGTGCGGGATCCCCAGCCCGTCCACGATCACCGCGGCGCCCAGCAGGACGAGGAACGCGCACACTCCGTACTGGGCGCGGTCCCCGTCCCGTGGCGGACGGGCGTCCGCCACGGTGTGTTCGTCCGTCACCTGGGAGCTCATGCCAGCCCGAGCTCTGCCAGCAGACCGGCGACGGACTTGTCCTGGTCCTTCAGATAGGTGCCGAACTCGTCACCGGTGACGAAGGCGTCGGTCCAGCCGCGCTTGGTCAGCTCGGCCTTCCACTCCTTCGACTCGTGCATCGTGGTCAGGGCGTCGATCCAGGACGTCTTCTGTGCGTCGGTGATCCCCGGAGGGGCCACGAAGCCGCGCCAGTTGGTGAAGACCAGGTCGATCCCGGAACCCTTGAGGGTGGGCGCGTCCTCGACAGCCGCGATCGGCTCCTCGCTGGTGACCGCCAGGACCCGCACCTGCCCGGCCTCGATCTGGTCGAGGAACTCGCCGAACCCGCTGGCACCGAAGGCGATCTTGTTGCCGAGGATCGCGGGCAGGAGCTCGCCGCCGCCGTCGTACGAGACGTAGTTGACGTCCTTCGGCTCGATGCCGACCGCCTTCGCGAGCTGCATCGGCAGCAGATGGTCAGGACCGCCCGGCGACGAACCGCCGCCCACGGCCACCTTCTTGGGGTTCTTCTTCCAGGCCGTCACGAGGTCGTCGATCGTCTTGTACGGGGAGTCCTTCGACACGACGATCGCGCCGGCCTCCTCGATCAGCTTGGCGAGCGGTGTCGTGTCGGTGAGCGTCGCCTTCGACTTCGAGGTGTACGCGGCACCCACGACACCCAGGCCCATCTGCATGGCCAGCTTGCCGTTGCCCTTCTCGTTGACCAGGCGCTGGAGCCCCACGGTGCCGCCCGCGCCGGGCAGGTTGTACACCTGGACCCCGGAGGCCACCTCGGAGTCCTGCATCACCTGGGCGACGGTCCGGGCGGTCACGTCGTACCCGCTGCCCGGGGTGTTGGGCACCATCAGGCGCAGACCGGTGGCGGGCTTGGACCCGCCGCTCCCCGAGTCCTCCTTCTCCGCGGTCGCACCGCAGGCGCTCACGGCGATCATCGACACAGTGGCAAGAGCGCCGAGAAGTGCGGCTCTGCGAGTTCTCATGGCTCATCTCTTTCGCTCGGGCTGGTCCGGCGCCATGATTGTGCGGATTCTCGAACACCCCGTCTGCCTTGTGTGACCATTGAAGGTTGAGTTCATAGTGGTCGTGAGATCGCGCCGCCCCACGCTCGCCGGTGAGCTGCTGGTGCTTCAGCTCGCCATCGTGGTGGTCGTGCTGGTCGCGGTGGCCGCCGTCTCGCTGGCGCAGTCCGAGGCCACGTTCGACCGGGTCGAGGGCCGCCGGGTGACCGCACTCGCCGAGGAGATGGCCGGCAACCCCCTGCTGCGCACCCAGCTCGTGCTGCCCGCGCCCGGTGAAGTGCTGGCGCCGCTGCTGCAGACCACGCGGACCCGGTCGAACGTCACCTCGGTCACCGTCGCCGACGCGGACGGCGAGATCGTGGCCGCCACCAACCCCACCCTGGTCGGCACCCGGCTCCCGGTCGAAGGAGCGAACGTCGCGCGGGCCCGCGGCTGGTCGGGAGAGCTCGCGGTGGCCGGGGGCCGAGAACTGGTCGCCCAGGCGCCGGTGCTCGCCGAGCACGTCGACCATGTCGGCGAGCACATCGGCACGGTCATGATCGGACGGGCCTCACCGTCGGTCTGGCAGCGCCTGAGCGGGGCGTCCTCCTATCTGCTCGCCTACCTCGGCACCGCGAGCGTGCTCGGTGTGGCCGGGTCCTGGCTGCTGGCCCGCCGCATCAAACGGCAGACCCTCGGCCTGGAACCCCGCGAGATCGCCGGTCTCGCCGAGCATCGTGAGGCCATGCTGTTCGGGCTCGCCGAAGGAGTGGTCGCCCTCGACCCGCGGCTGCGGCTCACGCTGGTCAACGAGGTCGGCCGCGCTCTGCTGGACCTGCCCGAGAACTGCGTCGGGATGAGCCTGGCCGATCTGGGGATCGAGGGCAGGCTCTACGACGTCCTGGCCGGGACCGGTGGTGACCGCGGCGCCGGGCAGCGCGACGAGGTGGTCGTGCGGCGGGGCCGGGTGCTGGTGATGAACCGTATGGAGGTCACCAAGGACGGCCGACGCCTCGGCTCCGTGACGACGCTCCGTGACCGCACCGAACTGGCTCGGATGGAGCGGGAGTTGGGGTCCTTCCGCAGCAGCACCGAGCTGCTGCGCGCCCAGGCGCACGAGTTCTCCAACCAGCTGCACACCATCTCCGGGCTGATCCAGATCGGCGAGCACGACGAGGTCGTACGGTATGTCCGCGCCCTGCGCAAGCACCGCGAGTCGCTCGATCTGACCCTCACCAGCCGGGTCCGGGACCGGGCCGTCGCCGCGCTGCTGATGGCCAAGTCCGCGCTGGCGGCGGAGCGCCGGGTACAGCTGCGGATCTCCGAACGCACGGCCCTGGACCGGTTGGAGCCGATGGACTCCGCGGACGTGGCCACCGTGCTCGGCAACCTCGTCGACAATGCCCTCGACGCGGCGGCGGCCTCGGAACGTGCCGACGGCGCCTGGGTGGAGGTCGAGCTGAGCCAGGACGCCTCCTGCGTGGAGATCGTGGTCCGTGACTCGGGCCCGGGTGTGGCTCCCGAGCTCGCCCAGGAGGTCTTTTCCCACGGCTTCACCACGAAGGCCGCGCAGGGCGGTGTCCGGGGCATCGGCCTGGCCCTCACCCGGCTGGTCTGTACGCGCAGGGGCGGCGAGGTGTCGGTGACCAACACGGAGACGGGCGCGGTGTTCACGGCTCGGATGTCCGTGGGCCGGCCGGCCGAGCGGGAGACGGAGGAGATCCGGTGATCGACGTACTCGTGGTCGAGGACGACTTCATGGTGGCGCGCATCCACCGTGGATTCGTCGACAGCGTCGAGGGCTTCCGGGTCGTCGGCACGGCGAACTGCGGGGAACAGGCTCTCACCGCCGTCGCCGAGCTGGAGCCCGACCTGGTGCTGCTCGACCTCTATCTGCCCGACATCTTCGGCTTGGACGTCGTCCCCCGGCTGCGGACCGCCGGTCACGACTGCGACGTGATGGTGATCAGCGCCGCCCGCGAGGCGGAGGCGGTGCGCCGTGCCGTACGCCAGGGCGTCGTGGACTATCTGCTGAAACCGTTCGACGCCGAGGAGCTCAAGGACCGGCTGGAACGCTACAGCGCCCGGCGCGGCGACCTGTGCGCCGGGACGGTGAGCGGACAGGCCGACGTGGACCGGGCGCTGGGCCGGGTAGCCGCGCCGACGGTGGCGCCCACGCTGCCGAAGGGCATGAGCGTGGAGACCTCGGAGCTGGTCGAACGCGCGCTGCGCGCGGTCGACGGAACCCTGTCCGCCGCGGAGTGCGCGGAACGGGTCGGCATCTCCCGGGTCAGCGCCCGCCGCTACCTCGAACACCTCACCGTCACAGGCCGGGCGGCGGTGTCCCTGCGCTATGGCCACGCGGGCCGCCCCGAACGCCGGTATCACTGGCACGGCGGGTGAGTGAACGGGCGGGCGGGCGGCGGTGGTTGGTGACGGCGGGCGGCGCCTGGGCGACGCTGGTCGGGTGACGGCTGGTGGTGACGGCGGTCGGGTGACGGCCAGTGGTCACGGCGGGTCGGCGATGGCGGGCGGTGCCGGGGGTGGGGGACGGCTGGTGACGGCGGTCGGGTGACGGCTGGTGGGAGGGCCTTGTGGTGACGACGTGTGGGTGACGGTCGGTGGTCACGGCGGGTCGGCGATGGCGGGCGGTGCCGGGGGTGGGGGACGGCTGGTGACGGCGGTCGGGTGACGGCTGGTGGGAGGGCCTTGTGGTGACGACGTGTGGGTGACGGCCGGTGGTCACGGCGAGTCAGTGACGCTGGTCTGGTGCCGGGGGTCGGTGACGGCGGTCGGGTGACGGCTGGTGGTGGCGCCGGGTCGAGGCTGGCCGGTGGTGGTGCCGGGCCGTGCCGGGGGTCGGAGATCATGGCGAGCCTCCGCCCCGCCGCCCTCAGCCTCACCCCGGATGGGGCCATGCGGGACCCGACCTTCTATCTCGACTGGCTCGCCCGGTCACCGCTGGCCACCGACGGCAAGGTCGGTGTCCAGCGGCGACTGCATGGGCGCGGGGCTCGCCCTGCGCACCGCCGGCACCCACCCCGACCGGGTCGCCGCGGCGGCCGGCTTCCACGGCGCGCTCCTCGCCACCGACGCCCCGGACAGCCCTCACCTCCCCGCCGACCGCATCACCGCCGAGCTCTACTTCGGCCACGCCGACCAGGACTCCACCAACCCGGCCGACCAGACAGCCCGCCTCGACAAGACCTTCACCGCCGCGGGCGTCCGCGTGTCGCAGAATATATCGGGAGCCGATATATTCTGTTCCATGGCATCGAGGAACATGACACAGGCGGCGTTCTTCGTCCTCACCGCCCTGGCGGACGAACCGCGGCACGGTTACGGCATCCTGCGCGAGGTCGAGGAACTCTCCGCCGGAGCGGTGCAGATGCGGGTCGGCACGCTGTACGGCGTGCTGGACCGGCTGACCGCGGACGCTCTGATCGTGCTGGACCGCGAGGAGGTCCACGACGGCCGCCTCCGGCGCTACTACCGCCTCACCGACGAGGGCATGCGAGCCCTCGACGCCGAGGCGGAGCGGATGGCCGCGGGCGCCAGCGCCGCCAAGCAGCGGATCGCCGACGGCCGCAAGGCCACCGGCACCCCGCCCGTCACCGGACCGGGACTCGCGGGAGGCCTCGCATGACGACCCTGCTCGAAGCGCGCTACCGCACCGTGCTGCGGCTGCTCCCCGCCTACTACCGCAGGGACCGGGAGGAGGAGATGGTCGAGGTCTATCTGTGGGACGTCGACCGCGACACCCAGGACCAGAGCAGGCCCACGCTCGGGGAGGTGGCCAGCATCGCCGCCCTCGCCGTGCGCAGCAGGCTGGCCACCGTCGGCGCGCCCCGGCGCTACGCCCTGCTCGGCGCCGCCGTCCGGCGTTTCGCGCTGTACGCCGTACTGCTCCAGGCCGCCGCCGTCGTCTCCGACGAGATCCTGCGGGTGACCTGGTCGGCCTCCCGCGGCGCGCGTGAATGGGACATGTTCCTGACGGGCTTCACCGGTGGCGGCCCGACGGAGACCGTCGTCACCATCGCCGGCTGGGTGCTGCCGTTGCTGTGGACGGTCGGGTTCTTCGCCCTCGTCCACGACCGCCGGCGCCTCGCCCGGGCCGCCGTTCTGCTGGCCGCGCTGCCCTCGCTGTGGCCGCTGATCGCGCCGCTGGTGAGCGACTGGTCGGCGTCCGACCCGTGGTTCGCCACCGCCAACGCGCTGTTCGCCTGGCTGCCGGCCCTCGCCGTGTGCGCCGCGTACCACCGCGACGCGCCGCAGGCCACGCTGCCCGGCGATGCCCCCGGCCTCGCCTTCCTGGCCTGCTGCGTCGTCACGGGCGCCTCTGTCGCCGTCCTGCCCGCCATGGCCGACATCGCCTGGGCGCCCGCGACCTGCTTCGTGCTCGCCGTCCTGGGCTGGCTGCTGCTGGGTGCCCGCCGCGCGGAACCGGGCGCCGGGAGCAGTGCCCTGGCCCTGGCCGTACTGGGCCTGCTGATCCTCGCGGTGCGGGTGGCGGCACTGTTCCCGTGGCTCGGCTTCCCCCTGCCCGCCGTGTTCCTCGTCGGGGCGGTCGCCCAGGCGGCCGCCCTCGCTCTGCTGGTCGTGGTGCTGGGGGTGCTGGCCAGGCGCGACCTCAGCTGTGGAACTTGATGTAGCCGTTCCGGTCCGGGTCGGAGCCGCTCTTGGTGTAGGAGTGCACGTCGGCCCGGCTGCCGGAGGGCTTGTACAGGTAGATCGTGTCCTTGTCGTTGTTCCATATGAAGTTGCAGTTGTCGCGGTACACGACGTTCTTGGCGTCGGAGTCGGAGCCGTTGCCGCCGCGGAGCTTCACGTAGTCACCGGGCTGGAGGTAGTGGTTCGCGGTGAACTCGAAGAAGTTGCCGACCGCGTCCTCGACGACGTAGCCCTTCAGGTTCACGGTCCTGCTCGACGAGTAGTTCTTGACGGTCAGATACTCGTCCTTGGTGTTCCCCGTGGAGCAGTTGTTGGAGTCGCTGCCGGGCGCGTCGTACTGGACACCGCGGATCTTCAGCGCGGACGTGTACTCGGTGGCCTGGGCCGGTACGGCAGTGAGCGCGATCAGTGTGCCCGCGGCGGCGGCGGTCGTGGCGGCAAGGCGTATACGCATGACAAGGCCCCCCTTGTAAAGGTTCAGTGAAGAAGAACCTGGAGCGTATACAGCCTTGCCGTGCGATCACGGCGGATTCCCCGAAACGTGACCTTCAGTGCGGGTACGCGCGTGGCGGCCGCTGCCGTGGCAGTTCGTCACGGAACTCCGCGATGACGGAACTGATCTGGCGCATCAGCGCGGTGTCCTCGAGCCGGTCCAGGTAGAGGTTGCGGCGGGCGAGAGCCGGGGCGTCGACGCAGAAGTACAGGGCCATGAGCGGATTGATGAACAGCTCGCTGTTGCGGGTCCGGTCGGTGAAGCGGACGTCTCCGAAGTCGCCGCGCACGGCCGCGGCGACGGAGCCGTTGACGATGCTCGGATGCTCCGGGGTGCACTCCTGGGCATGGGCCACCGCGTCGAGGTAGAGGGCGCCTTCGCGGCTTTCGCGCGGCAGGGAGAACGCGCCCAGATAGCCACCCTCGCGGTCCAGCGCGGCCAGGTTCTCCAGGACCAGGGAGTGGTTGACGCCGTGGTAGGCGTCCACCCCGAACCCGAGGCACGCCACGAATCGTTCGGGTATGTCCTCCAGCCCCGCCACCGCGGCCAGGCTCGCCATGTCCTCCTCCGGGGTGCCGAGCCCGTGCTCGTCGCCCCGCAGCAGGATGTCGGTCCCGCCGTCCACCAGCACGATCGCGTCCACCGGGCCGAGGTGGTCGAGGAGCGTGCGGTAGGCGGCCCGGAGCGGCTTTACGCCGGTGCGCGGGAAGGCGTACACCGTCGCGGGCAGGCCCTGGCGGTCCAGCCACTGGGCGAGGGAGCGCTCGGGGAAGTAGTCGCCGCGGGCGGCGGTGTCGGGGCGCACGGCGGCGACGTCCACGTCCAGCCACACGTCCGTGTCGAGGCCGTACAGGTCCGAGAACGACAGGTTGGCCAGATGTACTTCCTTTCCGGCCGCCCTCAGCGCGAGGGCCAGCGGAAGACCGGCATAGATGTCGAAACCGCCGCCCGCACCGGCGACGAGTACCCGTCGCGCGGCACGAAGACGCGTGAAGAGGGCAGGCTCATGGAGGGAGAACACCGCAGGACGCTAACAGGTGATCTTCCGTCCATGGGGTTGTGGGAGCGCTCCCAACTATGCAGGATGCTGCGATGACTTCGTCAGCCGTGATCCGCTCGTACCGTCCCGAGGACCGAGCCGCCCTCGAGGGCATCTGCATTCGCACCGCGCACAACGGCCTGGACAGCCGCCCCGTGTACGCGGACCCCGGAATCCTTCCGGTGATCTTCGCGACTCCCTACGCCGAACTGGAACCGGACCTCGTGTTCGTGCTGGACGACGGGCAAGGGCGGGCGGTCGGCTACATCCTCGGCACCGCCGACACGGCCCGCTTCGCCGACGACTTCCGCGAGAAGTGGCTCCCTCTGGTCGCCGACCGCTACCCGGAACGCGGCGGCCCGCCCGCCACCCCCGACGAGGCGATGATCCCGCTGCTGCACCACCCCGAGCGCATGGTCGTCCCCGAACTCGCCGCCTACCCCGCCCACCTGCACATCGACCTGCTCCCCGAGTGGCAGGGCCGCGGTCACGGCCGAGAGCTGATGCGGACCTTCCTGCGGGCCCTGCGGGACCGCGGGGTGCCGGCCGTGCATCTGGTGATGGCGACGGCCAACGTCCCGGCCCGCGCCTTCTACGACCGCCTCGGCTTCCATGAGATCGACGTCCCCAACCTGGGCGGCCCGGTCGCCTGCCTGGGACGTACGACGGGAGAACTCGACCGTCTCTAGGGGCCATTGAAGTACGGTGACTGTCGAACTACGATAATCATCGAACTTCAGGCTTCAGGGGGAATGCGTCATGACCAGAACCGTGCGGTTCCATGAACTCGGCGGGCCCGAGGTGCTGCGGCTGGAGGATGTGCCGGTCGGCGAACCCGGCGCCGGCGAGCTGCTGATCCGCGTGGACGCCATCGGTCTCAACCGGGCCGAAGTGCTGTTCCGCAGCGGCCAGTACATCGAACCTGCCCGGCTCCCCGCCCGGCTCGGCATCGAGGCCGCGGGCATCGTCGAGGCGGTCGGCGCGGACGTGACGGGGTTCGCGATCGGCCAACAGGTCAGTGTGGTGCCGGCGTTCTCCATGAACGACTTCGGGGTCTACGCCGAGCGCGCCGTCGTCCCCGCCAGGGCGGTACTGCGCCGCCCCGACGGGCTCGACGCCATCGCCGGGGCCGCGGTGTGGATGCCGTACATGACGGCCTACGGCGCGCTGGTCGAGGTCGGCGGGGCGCGGGCCGGGGACACCGTCGTCCTGACGGCCGCGTCCAGCAGCGTGGGCCTGGCCGCCATCCAGGTCGCCCGCAGCGTCGGCGCGGTCCCCGTCGCCACCACCCGCACCCGGGCCAAGAGGGAGGCGCTGCTGAAGGCGGGTGCGGCCGAGGTGATCGTGACCGCGGAGGACGACGTCGTCGGCCGGGTGCTGGAGCTGACGGCGGGGCGCGGCGCCGAGTTCGTCTTCGACGCCGTCGCCGGTCCGGGCGTGGTGGACCTGGCCCGGGTGGTCGCCCCCGGCGGCACACTGTTCCTGTACGGCGCACTGAGCGGAGAGCCTACGCCGTATCCCGGGTTCGACCTCGGCATGCCCGCGCTGAACATGCGCACCTACACCCTCCCCGAGACGACACGGGACCCCGAACGGCTGCGCCGCGCCGAGGCGTTCGTCACCGCCGGTCTGAGCACAGGTGTCTTCGCACCCGTCGTGGACCGCGTCTTCGCCCTGGACGAGATCGCCGAGGCGCACCGGTACATGGAGGCGGGCTCGCAGGTCGGGAAGATCGTCGTCACCGTGGAGCACTGAGACGCGTGACGGGGCCGGGGGGCGCCCCCCGGCCCCGTCACGTCGTACGGAACAACTCGCTTACGCGCCGCTCGCCTTGAGCATGTCCTCACGCTCGACGAGCTTCACCCGCTCGCGGCCCTGCGGCTCGCCCAGCGCCTTCTCGGCGGCGTCCAGCTTGTACCAGCCCTCCCAGGTGGTGACACGGAGCTCGCGCTCGGCGAGGAACGCCTCCACGGCCTCCGGCTCGGGAGAGGCCGGCGTCTGCAGACGGTCGTTCGCGAAGTCGTCCAGCAGGTTCGCCACGGTCTCGTTGGCGTCGCCCTTGGTGTGGCCGATGAGGCCCACCGGACCGCGCCGGATCCAGCCGGTGACGTACACGGACTGAAGGTGCGCGCCGCTCTCCTGGATGACGCGGCCGCCCTCGTCCGGGACGGTGCCCGAGCCGATGTCCCAGGGCAGCTTGGGCAGCTTGTCGGAGAGGTAACCGACCGCGCGGTAGACCGCGTTGACGTCCCAGTCGGTGAACTGCCCGGTGCCCTTGACGTTGCCGGTGCCGTCCAGCTCGGTGCGCTCGGTGCGCAGACCGACGACCTTGCCGTCCTCGCCGAGTATCTCCGTCGGAGACTCGAAGAAGTGCAGGAAGAGCTTGTGCGGGCGGTCGCCGATGTCGCGGATGGCCCAGTTCTCCAGGGTCTTGGCGACCATGTCGACCTGCTTGTTGCCCCGCCGCTCGGCGATCGAGCCCTCGTCGTAGTCGATGTCCTCGGGGTTGACGATGACCTCGATGTTGGGGGAGTGGTCCAGCTCGCGCAGCTCCATCGGGCTGAACTTCGCCTGCGCCGGGCCACGGCGGCCGAAGACGTGGATCTCGACGGCCTTGTTCGCCTTGAGGCCCTCGTAGACGTTCGGCGGGATCTCGGTCGGCAGCAGCTCGTCGGCCGTCTTCGCGAGGATGCGGGAGATGTCGAGCGCCACGTTGCCCACGCCCAGGACGGCGACCTTCTCGGCCTCCAGCGGCCAGGTGCGCGGCACGTCCGGGTGGCCGTCGTACCAGGAGGCGAAGTCGGCGGCGCCGTAGGAGCCGTCGAGCTCGACACCGGGGATCCTCAGCTCGCGGTCCGCCATGGCGCCGGTCGAGAAGATCACGCCGTCGTAGAACGCGCGCAGGTCGTCCAGGTGGATGTCGGTGCCGTAGTCCACGTTGCCGAAGAGACGGACCTGCGGCTTGTCGAGAACCTGGTGCAGGGCCTTGATGATGCCCTTGATGCGGGGGTGGTCGGGAGCGACGCCGTACCGGATCAGCCCGAACGGGGCGGGCATCCGCTCGAAGATGTCGATGGAAACACCGGGCTCGGTGGCCACGTCGGACTTGAGCAGAGCGTCGGCGGCGTAGATGCCGGCCGGGCCGGCGCCGACGATGGCTACCCGCAGGGGGCGGGGCATGATCAGGTTCCCTTCGAGTGGCGACAAAGCGATCTCGTCGGGAAGCCTAAACTAAGGCAAGCCTAAGCTGGTACGCGGGTCCGATCTATGAGCTCATAAGGCTACTTTATGACCTCGACGGGCTGTGTGAGCACTCTCCCATGCCGGACGGGAACTCGATCGCGGGCATCGGCCAACAGCAGTCGACCATGCCCATGACTTCGAGGGAACCGCATGCAATCGACAGGCGATCCGAGCGTCGCAGACCTTCCCGACGTCGTTCCCCGCGACGGCGTCGAGTCCGACGCCTCGGTCGTCGAGCGTTCGCAGGAGGAGCCCGACGCCTTCGAGATCCTCTTCCACCGATACGCCGACGACATCCACCGCTACGCGGCCCGACGCCTCGGCGTCGAGGCGGCCGACGACCTGATGGCCGAGACCTTCGTCATCGCGTTCCAGCAGCGCCACCGCTACGACCTGTCACGGCCGCAGGCCCGCCCGTGGCTCTACGGGATCGTCACCAACCTCGTCGGCCAGCACCGGCGCGCCGAGGCGCGGCGGTTGAGGGCGTTCTCGCGCGTCGCCTCGACGGGGGCCGGTGACGGCGGCGAGGCGCTGGCCGACCGGGTCGTGGCGAGGGTCGGTGCCGAGCACTCCCGCGCTCAACTGGCGGGTGCGCTCGCGAAGTTGCCCGCGCGGTACCGGGACGTGCTGCTGGTGATCGCCTGGGGCGATCTCGACTACGCCGAGGCCGCGGAGGCCCTCGGCATCCCCGTGGGCACGGTGCGCTCACGGCTCAACCGGGCGCGGACCAGGCTGCGCGACGCACTGGGCGGGGCGGACCCCACAGCCCTTCACGAGGAGAACGAGGAGACCGATCGTGGATGACCTCACTGTGGTGCGCGAGTTCGAGGCCGATGTGGCCCCGCTCACCGACGACGCCCGTTTCGCCGCCCGCGCCCGGCTGCGGCGCGAAATCGTCCGGGACGGCCGCCCGGGCGCGCTGTCCCGGCGGCTGATGCTCAGGGTCGCGGTGGTGGGGACCGCCACGGCGGCGGTCGCCGGTGGCGTGGTCGTGGCCGGCCGGCACGACGGAGGCGGGGGCGCGGATGCCTCGCGGATGGCGACGCTCAGCGCGGCCGAGCTGCTGCACAAGGCCGCGGCGCGATCCCGTGCCGACAGCGCCGGGACGCCGGTTCCGCGCGACGACCAGTACGTGTACACCAAGATGTTCATCACCCGGACCTATGTGAAGGGCGGGAAGCACCGGACCTGGACGGACGAGAGCTGGATGTCCGTGGACGGCTCCAAGCCCTCCCGGCGTCAGGAGTACGGCAAGATCCACCGCGATCCGCCGCTCGGCAAGCACGAGGTGATGTGGCCGCCGACCGAGTACGCCAAGCTGGCCAAGTGGCCGACGGACCCGGACAAGCTCCTGGACAGGTTGCGGATGGGCTTGGGCGCCGACGACACGTCGGTGAAGTGGTCGGTGGGATCGGACAAGGCCCGCGAGGCGCCGATGAGTCAGGGCGACATCGACAGGATGGCGTTCGCCAACGCCGTCCAGTTCTTCGTGGTCCCGCGGATCATGCCGCCCGGGCTGGAGGCGGCCACGTTCGAGGCGGTCGCCCGGATCCCCGGCATCCGGATCGATCGCAAGGCGGTGGACGGCCTCGGCCGCAAGGGAGTGGCCGTCTCCTACCCGGAGTTCGACTTCGCGTTCATCTTCGACGCGACGGACTACACGTACCTGGGGCTGCGTCTGAAGGGGAGCACCGCGGACGTCGTCGACGGGAAGTTCAAGCATCGCGACTGGTACCACGAGATGCGTGCCCGGGAGGAGTTGGGCGTCGTGGACCGCATCGGTCAGCGCCCGTAGCCGGACCGCGGTGCTCCGGGACGATCAGCCGATGTGGTAACTGTCCCCGTACACCTTCCAGTCCAGCGGCGGGTTCAGGTCGAGGTTGCCCGCGCGCAGGAAGACCCGCTGGGCCGTGTCGACACGGCTGGTGTCGCTGTGGGCCTCCTCCTGCTTCATGGCCCACACCCGCGCGTCCAGGAAGGCGTGCAGGTAGGTGACCTCGTCGCCGCCCTGGGCCGGGGGCCTGGCCTGATTCAGGGCGCGCCCCCGGATGTTGCGGAAGCTGGTCGGGTCGGTGCCGTCGCCGTGCATCACGATGGCGTCGTAATAGGCGAACTGGCCCAGCACGCGCAGCCCGTCGGCCTTGCCTTGGCGCACGGCCGGGTTGAAGTACACGCGGTCGCGCTCGTCGTTCTGCGCCTGCCGGAACGCCTGGTCCTGGGCGGCGCGGCGCCAGTCCCGGGGGAAGTTCGGGTCGAGTCCGGCGTGCGAGTCCGTGCCGTCGACCCGGCGGAGCGCCGGCAGGTAGGGGGCGAGGACGTTGCCGGGGCGGCGGTCGGCGTAGAGCTCGACGAGGTCGAGCATGTCGCCGGTGCCGGAGCAGAAGCCGATGATTCCGGCGGTGTAGCCGCGGCCGTCGCCGATGTCCTCGATGTACCGGTACTGCGCCTTCCAGTCGAGCGAGGAGTTCTCCGCGCTCGACACCAGCTGCATGGCGATCTCCTTCTTCGCCGGGTCGTCGAGTCCCGTCGCGGTCGTGCGGGCCGCGGCGGCTCGGGAGGTGAGCAGGGGTGCTGTCGCGAGGGACGCGCCGATCAGGGTGAGGACGGTGCGGCGCGACGCGTGCGTGGGGTGTTTCACGGCGGCTCCAAAGGGAGGTGGGGGGTGGGGAGTTGGCCGTACGTGAACTGATAGGAAGGTTTACTATCAGAGCCACGACACAATGAGAACCCGTCGCGTCAAAGGTTCGTACCTATGAACAAGGTGTGCCGGTTACGGCAGCGGCTGCTCCGCCCAGATGACCTTGCCCTCGGGTGTGTACCGCGTGCCCCAGCGCTCGGCGAGCTGCGCGACGAGGAACAGGCCGCGACCGCCCTCGTCCGTCATCGCCGCGTACCGCAGATGGGGCGAGGTGCTGCTGCTGTCGAAGACCTCGCAGATCAGGCTGCGGGCGCGCAGCACCCGCACGCGGATGGGCTCGCCGCCGTACCGGATCGCGTTGGTCACCAGCTCGCTCAGGATCAGCTCGGTGGCGAACTCCAGCTCCTCCAGCCCCCATCGGGACAACTGCCGGGTGACATCGGCGCGCACCTGTGCGACGGCCACCGGGTCGGACGGCACGTCCCACTCGGCGACCTGGTCCGCGCCGAGCGCCCGGGTGCGGGCCACGATCAGGGCGATGTCGTCGACGGCCCGGGAGGTGAGCCGGGAGTCGAGCACGGTCCGGCAGGTGTCCTCCGGCGAGTCACCGGCCCGCTCCAGGGCGGTCCGCAGGAGTTCCAGACCTACGTCGATGTCCCGCTCCCGGTCCTCGACCAGCCCGTCCGTGTAGAGCACGAGGCGGCTGCCCTCGGCCAGTTCGAGGTCGGCCGTCTCGAACGGCAGGCCGCCGAGACCCAGCGGGGGACCCGCGGGCACGTCCGGGAACTCCACGCTGCCGTCCGGGTGGATCAGGGCGGGCGGCGGGTGTCCGGCGCGGGCGACGGTGCAGATCCGGGAGACCGGGTCGTAGACGGCGTACAGACAGGTCGCTCCGGTGACCGGGGCGCTGTCGCCGTCCTGGGTCTCGTCCTGGTCGATGCGGCTGACCAGTTCGTCCAGCAGGACCAGCAGTTCGTCGGGCGGCAGGTCGAGGGCGGAGAAGTTGTGGACCGCGGTACGCAGCCGGCCCATCGTCGCCGCCGCGTACAGTCCGTGGCCGACGACGTCCCCGACGATCAGCGCCACGCGCGCGCCGGACAGCGGCAGGACGTCGAACCAGTCACCGCCCACCCCCGCCTGCGCGGGCAGGTAGCGGTAGGCGATGTCGAGGGCGTTCTGCTCGGGCAGGTTGCGCGGCAGCAGACTGCGTTGCAGCGTCACCGCCATGGTGTGCTCGCGGGTGTAGCGGCGGGCGTTGTCGATGGAGACCGCGGCCCGGGCCACCAGCTCCTCCGCCAGGGCGAGTTCGTCGGTGTCGAAGGGCTCCGGCTTCTCCGAGCGCCAGAAGTTGACCACACCCAGGACCAGGGCGCCCGCGCGCAGCGGCACCGCGATCAGCGAGTGGATGCCGAACTCCAGGACCTGCGCGGTCCGTTCGAGGTCCTGGGCCCGCCAGCCCGGGGACTCGGCCAGACGCGCTTCGAGGACGGCCTGCCCGGAGTGCAGCGCGCGGATCTGCGGCGAGGACGCGACCAGCCGCATCCGGTCGCCCACCGAGTGGAGCGGCGCGTCCTTGCGGATCCCGCTGAACGCCGTGCGGCGCAGATCGGTGCCCGAGTCCGGCTGCCCGCCGCTCAGTACGGCGTCGAACAGGTCCACGGTGACGAAGTCCGCGAACCGGGGCACGGCCAGCTCGGCCAGTTCCTCGGCGGTCCGGGTCACGTCCAGGCTGGTGCCGATGCCCACCCCGGCGTCGTACAGCATGTTCAGGCGCTCCCGTGCCGTCTCGGCCCGGCCGGACAGGGCCCGCAGTTCCGTCGAGTCGCGCAGTGTCGCCACGCTGCCGGCCGGGCCGCCCTCCAGGTCCGTGAGCCGCTGGTTGACGGCCAGCAGCCGGTCGCCGACCAGGTGCACCTCGTCCGTGGCGACCCGCCCCGAGGCCAGCAGGTCGGCGGTGTCCGCCGGAAGGCCGAGTTCGAGGACATGCCGGCCCTCGGCGTCGGCGGGCAGATGGAGCAGCCGCTCGGCCTCGTCGTTGGCGAGCAGCAGCACGCCCTCGCCGCTCACGATGAGCACGCCCTCGCGCACGGCATGCAGCACGGCGTCGTGATGCTCGTACATCTTGGTCATCTCGTGCGGTCCCAGACCGTGCGTCTGGCGCCGCAGCCGCCTGCTGACCAGGGCCGTGCCCGCCGTGGCCAGGGCGAGGCCGCCCGCCGCGGCGCCCAGCAGGAGCGGCATCTGCTCGTCCGCGGTACCGCCCACGTGCTCGGTGGTGATGCCGGCCGACACCAGCCCCACGACCTTCCCGTCGGGCGCCCTGATCGGTACGACGGCCTGCACCAGCCGGCCGATGGTCCCGTCGACCTCCTCGGTCACGACCTTCCCCGCCAGTGCGGGCGCCAGGGTGCCGACGAACTTCTTCCCGATGCGGTCCGGCTTGGGATGCGTGTAGCGGATCCCGTCGGTGTTCAGGACCACGATGAAGTCCACGCCGGTAGCCTTGCGCGCCGCCTCGGCCCGCGGCTGCAGGACCGCCGTGGGATCGGGGGCGTCGAGGGCTTCGCGGGTGCCCGGCGCGTTGGCGAACGCCTCGGCGACCGCGACCGAACGGTTGCGGGCCTCGGTCGTGCTGTCGTGCCGCACCTGCAGCACCAGCGCCACCACCGCGGCCACGACCAGCAGCAGCACGATCACGACCTGCGATACGAACACCTGTCCGGCTACGCTGCGCCCGCCCAGTGCCGACCGGGCTTCGGCGACTCGCCCGCGCCGCGACCGGCCTGCGTCACGCTGCGAGAGTCGGGCCATGTGCCATGTCTACACTGCACGGCCCCGTGAGGCGAGAGGCGTCACACACCGTGACAGAACGGCTACCGCTGCTCACCGCTGCCGCCTGCGAGTGGCGAGCAACAGCGCGATGTCGTCGGGCCGGTCGACGGCCTGCCGGGCCGCCGCGGTGAGCCAGTCCGCCACACCCGCCAGACGTGCCGTGGGGGCCCCGGCCCGGGCGAGGGCCACGCGCAGCGCGCTGATGCCGTCGTCGATGTCGATGCCCGGCCGCTCGACCAGACCGTCGGTGTAGAGCGCCAGGACGGCGCCCGGCTCGATCCGCAACTCCGTGACCGGGTAACGGGCGCCCGGGTCCACACCGAGCACGACGCCGCCGGGCAGGTCGAGGACGCGGGTGCTGCCGTCGGCGTTGCGCAGGAGGGGCGGCGGGTGTCCCGCGCGGGCCACCCGGGCGAGCCCGGTGACCGGGTCCAGACGGATGTAGCAGCAACTGGCGAACTGGCCGGGGTCGAGGTCGATGAGCAGATGGTTCGTGCCGCTCATCACCTCGTCGGGCGGCCGGTCGCCGAGCGCGAACGCCCGCACCGCGCTGCGCAGTTGGCCCATCGTCGCGGCGGCCTGCACACCGTGTCCCTGGACGTCCCCGATGACCAGGGCCAGACCGTCGCCCGCCTCGACGACGTCGTACCAGTCCCCGCCCACCTCCATGCCCTGGGTGCCCGGCAGATAGCGGCCCGCCGTCTCCACCAGCGGATGGTCCGTCAGACGGCGGGGGAGCAGAGCCTGTTGGAGACCGCGGGCGAGGGCGGCCTCGCTCTCGTAGCGCCGTGCCTTGTCCATGGCGTGGGCGATCAGCCCGGCGAGCGCGGTGAGGACCGAGCGTTCCTCGCCGGTGAAGGTGCGGGGGCGGTCGAAGCCCAGGATGCAGGAGCCGACCGGACGCCCCGAGGCGATCAGCGGCAGGAAGGCACGGGCGCCCTCCGTCGCGTCCAGCGGGATGCCGGGGTAGGCGTCGGTGAGTTGCTGCATCGAGTCGAAGAACAGCGGCTTGCCGCTGGTGAGCGTCTCGACGCCGGGCAGATGCTCGTCGAGCCCCACGCCGTCGAACGGGGCGAGGAACCCCGGCGGGAAACCGGACTCCCACGCCAGGTACAGATGCCGGTCCTGGAGGAGGTAGATCGCCAGCCGACGACCCCCGAACACGGGCAGCAGCTCCTTCATGACCACGGCCGACACCTGACGGGCGGTGACCGCCTCGGTCAGTGCGATGGCCAGCACGATCGGGCGGTACAGCGGCGCCAGCGACGACGTACCGGTCTGGGCGGCCTCGGAGGTGTCGGCGGAGTCCGGCATCCGGCTCGTCGGCTGGACCGTGCAGGTCAGCACGTCCGGGCCGGGGTAGACGGACAGCGCGAGCCAGTCGCCCTCGTAGGCGGCGTCCGCGCCGGGCGGCCGCCGCACATGCAGATGCACCGGCTCGGGTGACAGCAGGGCGCTGCGCAGATGGTCCTCGAAGTCGGGCTGGGCCAGCCAGGGCACGCCGTCCCACAGCGGGCTGCCCAGGAGTACGTCCCGCGGCCGGTGCAGCAGCTGGGCGGCGCGGGGATTCGCGTAGGTGACCAGCCCCAGCCGGTCCAGGCAGAACACACCCTCCGGCAGCAGATCGGCGGCGTCGGCCGCGGAACCGGGCCCGGGATCGAGGACGAAACCCCTGACGGGCCGCGCGCCGGACGCGGCGGAGGAGACCTCGGGGGTCCAGAACTCCATGAGCCGCAGCCCGCCGTCCGTGGCCCGCAGATACAGCGGCAGCGACGGTGTGCTCGCGGCGGCCTCCCGCAGTGCGGCGAGCACACGCCGGGTGTCGTCGGGGGCCACGGCCCGGGCCAGCGCCTCGATCGTGCCGCCGAACTCCGTGGGAGCCACGCCCAGCAGGGCGTGCAGATGCGCGTCCGCGGTGACCACGCCGGTCGCCGGATCCCACGCGAACCGTCCGAGCCGTCCCGCCGACACCTGCGCGGTCGGCGGCCGCACGCACAAGGGCTCACCGTCCCAGGCGACCGGCTCGGTGTCCCGCAGCTCCTCAAGGCGGCGGGCCAGATCCTCCGCCACCCGCGCCACCCGTTCCCGCTCGGCCAGCACCTCGGTGGCGTCCGCGACGGAAGGACGCAGCACGGTCAGCACGCCGAAGGTCGCGGACCTCCCCACGACCGGTACGTACAGCGATCCGAACTGGAACGGCAGACCGGCCGCGAACTGAGGGTAGCGGCGCATGGTCTCCGTGGCGTTCGGCAGCACGACCTGCACCCCGAGCCGGTAGGCGTCGGCGACGGGGAACGGACGGTCGGCGTGCAGCCGCCACCACGGCCGGAACAACGGTCCCGGGAGCCCGGCGAGCACCGCCAGACGCAGCATTCCGGGGGTGCTCGAACGCAGGTAGACGCCGCCGGCGTGACCACCGCCCGCGCCGATCGCCTCCGTCGAGGCGTCGATCAGCAGCGCGGCCAGCCGTCCCGGCGTCCGGTGCGCGTCCTCGCCGCTCCCGGTCATCGGCCTGCCTTGTCCTTGCACCGTCCCACGGGCGACACACAGCAAGAATGCGCCACGAGGGGCCTGCGGCGCATCCGCGTGGGACAGATGTGAGGGAAGTCGGGCGGGGCGTTCGGTGCCCCGCAAGGTCGGACGGCCCGAAGCCCCGGGTGCGAGGCGCAGGCACGGACCTTCGGCGGGGCGCCCTCCGCGGCAGCACGCCGCGCGCAGGACACTTGCCGGCCCCCGGGCCCTCGGTCAGACGGTGAGGGCCTGATGAGGAGCGGGCGCCGCGTATCCCGGTCTCGGGCCCGTACGCTCCCACGCCCCAGGTCTCGGCTTTGTGTGCCCGCGCCGCGGACTCGGTCCGGCACCCGGGCCCGTCCCTGTGCCCGTCCCTGGACTCGCGCCCCGGTCTCGGGCCCGTGGGCTTCCGTGCCCCAGGTCTCGGCTTTGTGTGCCCGCGCCGCGGACTGGGCCCGGCACCCGGACCCGGCCCTGGACTCGAGCCCCGTGGGCTTCCGTGCCCCGGGTCTCGGCTCTGTGCCCCCGCGCCGCGGACCCGGTCCGGCATCCTGTACTCGTCCCGGCACCGGCACCGGCACCGGGCCGGCACCGGGCCGTACCGGTGCCCAGCCTGGCCCGGTCCCGCGCCCCCGGCGCCCCGCGCTGCACCCCCCGGCGCCGGGCTCAGCCGGCAAGCCCCTGCAACCCCTCGTAGGCCGCCATCACCAGTTCCAGGCCCCGCTGGTCCGTCCCCGGCTCGCGCATCTGGTTCGTCACGTACGCCACTGTCATGCGGGCGTCCGGATCGATCATGACGAGTGAGCCGCCCCAGCCGCCCCAGCCGTACGTGGTGCCGAAGCGGCCGTAGCCGAGGCCCCAGCTCATCGGCATGCCCAGGATGCGGTCCTCGCCGCTGTACTGCTCCTCCCAGGCCCGTGCGCAGCCCGCCGGGGACAGCAGCCGGACCCCGCCCACCGAGCCCGCGCAGGCCATCGCCGACTGGACGAGGGCGACCGAGCGGGCGTTGCCGAAGCCGCTCGCCGCGGGGATCTGGGCCCGGCGCCAGGACACGCTGTTGCCGTCCCGGAGCCGGATCCCGGTGGCCGTGGAGGGGGTCGGGTCCTGACCCGCGGCCCCGGCGACGTAGTCCTCGTCCTGGCCGGGCGGCGGTACGGCGAGCGCGACGCGGTGGTCGTGCCCGGCGGACAGCCCCATCAGGAAGTCGGCGCCGAGCGGCCCGGCCACCTCCTCGGCGAAGAACGCGCCCGGCGTCCGGCCCGTGATCCGGCGGACGACCTCGCCGACGAGGAACCCCTGCGTCAGCGAGTGGTACCCGGCCGCGGTCCCGGGCTCCCACTGCGGCGCCAGCGCGGCCAGCCGGGCGGTGACCGCCGCCCAGTCGTACAGCTCCTCCACCGGCCCGTCGTAGTCCGGCAGACCGGCGGTGTGCGAGAGGAGATGCCGTACGAGCACCTTCTCCTTGCCCGCCGCGGCGAACTCCGGCCAGTACCGGGCGACCGGCGCGTCCAGGTCGAGATCGCCCCGGTCCGCCAGCACCAGCGCGGACAGTGCCGTCATCGTCTTGGTGACCGACCAGACGTTGGTGACGGTGTCCCGCTCCCACGCCGCCGTGCGGCCGGCGTCCGCGAAGCCGCCCCAGACGTCCACCACGGGCTCACCGTCCACGAAGACCGCGGCCGAGCCGCCGACGTCCCCGGCGTCGAGGAAACCGGCCAGCGCGTTCGGCACGGCGGTGAACAGATCGTCGTACGAGCCCCGAATGTCTGCCATGCGCGGAATCTAGCCCGTGGGGACGGGGCCGGGGCAACCCAATTACGGCGCCCGTGATCTGCGAGAACCGCCCGCCGGACTCCGTCGCCTCATATCGTGGGAAGTGATGCAATATCGGCAGCGAGGCGGCAGTGCCATGGCGGACGCGGGGATCGACTACGCGGCGGTGTTCCAGGCCCTGCCCGGCATGGTGGCGGTCCTGAACCCCGGTCTGGTGTACGTGGACGCCAACGAGGACTTCGTCCGTATGTCCGGCCGCAGCCGGGAGCAGCTGGTCGGCCACTACCTCTTCGACGTCTTCCCGGACAACCCGGAGGACCCGGGCGCCTCCGGCATGCGCAATCTCGCCGCCTCCCTGCAGCGTGTCCTGACCACCGGCGAGCGCGACACCATGGCCGTGCAGCGTTACGACGTCCGGTCCCTGGAGCTGCCGGGGCGCTGGGAGGAGCACTACTGGAGCCCGGTCAACGCCCCCGTGCTGGGCCCCGACGGCGAGGTCGCGCTCCTCGTGCTCCGGGTGGAGGAGGTCACCGAGTTCATCCGCGACCGCGGCGGAGCCGTCGGCACCCGGGCCCGGGCGCTGGAGGCCGAACTGTACATCCGGGCCCGGGAGTTGCAGGAGGTCAACGAGCGCCTCAGAAAGGCCCACGCCCGTGAGCGGGAGGTCGCGCTGGCGCTCCAGGAGGCCATGCTGCCGACACCCCGCCTGAAGGGGGACCACAGGGTCGCCGTCCGCTACCGGCCGGCGGTCAGCGCGCTGAACGTGTGCGGCGACTGGTACGACCTCGTGGACCTGGTCGGCGGCGACCGCATCGGTGTCGCGGTCGGTGACGTCGTCGGCCACGGGCTCGCGGCGGCCTGCGCGATGGGTCAGCTGCGCAGCGCGCTGAGCGCCGCCTCGCGGGTGGCCGGGGGTCCCGCACAGGCCCTCGACGTCCTGGGGCGCTACGCGCATGTGGTGGCCGGTGCGGAGTCCGCCACGGTGGTCATCACGTTCATCGACTTCGACGCCCGCACCGTCACGTACAGCAGTGCGGGGCATCCTCCGCCGGCCCTGGTCCACGCCGACGGCAAGGTCGAGTTCCTCGACGCGGCCACGGACCCGCCGCTGGACGCCAGCCCCGACCCGGTACCGCGACCGCAGGCGACGACCTCCTTCACCGACGGCGCCACCCTGGTGCTCTACACCGACGGCCTGGTGGAACGCCGCCGCGAGGACATCGAGATCGGTCTGGAACGCCTGGCGGACTCCCTCACCCGCCACCGGGACGCAGATCCGGAGACGCTGGCGGACGCGGTCCTGGAGGAACTCCTCCCGCCGGAGGGGGCCACGGACGACACGGCCCTGATCGTCGTACGGCTGTGAGGAGCGGGTCTGCGGGGAGGGCCGGGGCAGCGCCTACGCCCCGGAGGTGATCCGCTGCCGCGTCAGGCCGACCGCAGTGCGCGCCTGCCGAGCAGGAGCGGCGTGGCGAGGAGGAGGAGTCCGGCCACGGCGATGGCGGTGCGGGTGGTGGTGAGGGTGGCCAGCAGACCCCAGAGCGCGGTCAGGGCGGCGATGGTCAGTTTGGCGCTGATGGACCAGGCGGAGAGCGTGCGGGCGACACGGTCGGGCGGGGTGTGTTCGAGCCGGTAGGTGGCCAGTACCGGGTTGAAGACGCCGATGCAGGTGATGAGCCCGAGCTCGACGACCATGACCAGCAGGAGTCCGGGCACACCGGGACCGACGAAGGCCAGCCCCAGCGGCCAGCACACCCGCAGGGCCCCGGCGGTCACGAGGACCTCGCGCCGGCCGAACCGTGCGACGAGCCGCCGGGACAGCCGAGCGCCGATCAGTCCGCCGACGCACGGCACCGCGAAGGCGAGGCTGTACTGCCAGGGTGCGAAATGGAGGCCGCCGAGCATGAGGACGGAGAGCAGCGGGGCGGCCACCATGATCAGCCCGTTGACGAGGACGGCGTTGAGGAACAGCGGGCGCAGCACCGGATCGGTGAGGATGAAGCGCCAGCCGTCGAGCAGGTCACGGCCCCTGAGCCGGTTTCCCGTCGCGGGCCGTATCGGGCGGACCTCGTTCTTCCCGCCCATGGCACGGATCCCGACCGCCGAGAGCAGATAGCTGACGGCGTCGGCGACGACGGTCACCACGGGGCCGAGCAGCCCGATCGCCGCGCCGCCGAGGGGCGGCCCGATCATGGTGGTGGTCCACATCGTGGCCTCGAACCGTCCGTTGGCGGTCAGCAGATCCTCCGGCGGCACCAACGCCTTGAGGCAGGCGCCGGAAGCGGCGGTGAAGGTGATGTCGGCCGCGGCGACGAGCACCGACACAACCAGAAGTTGTGCGAAGCTGAGGCGACCGAAGGCGTACGCGACGGGGACGCTCAGCAGCAGTGCGCACCGGGCGAGATCCATGGCCATCATCACCGGCCGCTTACGGCGGAACTCCACCCACGGCCCGAGCGGCACCGCAACCACCGCCCCGACCGCGAGCCCCGCCGCTGCCAGCGCGGACACCTGGGCCGGACCTGCGTGCAGCACGAGGATCGCGATCAGCGGAAAGGCGTGGAGGGCCAGCGCGGTGCCGAGCGCACTGACGCCGTACGCCGCCCACAACCACCCGAACGCCCGCCCCATGCCGCCGCCTCTCTCCCTGGTCCTCGGACATCCAAGCGGTCGACGGATCCAGAGATCAAACAACCCCCGAGCGGCTCGGACACAACCAAGAGTTGTGCCTTTACGATGGCGGCCATGGACCTCGATGCCGTGCGGACGTTCGTGACGGCCGCGGAGACGGGACGGCTCCAGGACGCCGCCACGACCCTGTCGGTCACCCAGCAGGCGGTCTCCAAGCGTGTCGCCGCGCTCGAGAAGGAGCTCGCCGTACGCCTGTTCACGCGCACCCCGCGCGGGGTGCGGCTCACCATCGACGGTCAGGCGTTCCTGCCGCACGCCCGGGCGCTGCTCGACACCGCGGAGCGAGCCATGGCCTCCGTGCGGCCCGGCTCCCGTGCTCTGCGCGTGGACGTGATCGGCCGCCGGCTGGGCCCGGCCGCACTGCTACGCGGCTTCCACCGCGCGTGCCCCCAGGTCGAACTCGACGTGGTGACCCTCTTCGACGCCAAGGAGGCAGTGGCTGCCATCCGCTCCGGCACGATCGACGCCTCCTTCCGTGCCGTCACCGTCCCCGCCCGCCGGCTCCCCGACGGCATCGCCGCGGCGCGGGTCCACGACGAGCCCGTCCAGCTGCTGACCGGGCCGCAGCACGCCCTGGCCACGGCCCGCGCCGTCACCCCTGCCCAGCTCGCCGGGCACCGGATCTGGATGCCGGGCCTGGTCGCCGGTACCGAATGGGCGGCGTACTACGACGAGTTCGCCACGGAGTTCGGTCTCACCATCGAGGCGACCGGACCCGACTTCGGCACCGATCCCCTCCTGGACACGATCGCCGACTCCCCGCAGCTGGCCACCCTGGTCGGCGAACAGACCCGCATGGTCTGGCCCACCGACCAGGACCTGCGCCGCATCACGCTGCGCGACCCGGTGCCGGTCTACCCGCACTCACTGATCTGGCGGTCCGACAACCCCCACCCCGCCCTCGCGAGGCTCCGTACCTACCTCGACAGCGCGGGGCCGGGTCGCCCCGACGCGGAGACCTGGGCGCCGCACTGGGCGCGCTGAACCGGCCCTGGTGGCGCCGACCTTCGTGCGCGGGTGGTCCGTCGGGCAGTCACCCGAAGGTGCGCAGCATCTGTCCCATCGCGGCGACCACGGACGGCTCGACCCGGTAGTACACCCAGGTGCCGCGCCGCTCGGAGGTGAGCAGGCCGGCCTCCTTGAGCTTCTTCAGGTGGTGGGAGACGGTCGGCTGGGAGACACCGACGTCGGAGATGTCGCACACACACGCCTCGCCGCCCGCGTGCGAGGCGATCAGCGAGAACAGCCGCAGGCGTACCGGGTCGCCGAGGGCCTTGAACATCGTGGCGGTCCGCTCGGCCTCCTCCGCGGTCAGGGGCCGCTCGGTCAGGGGCGGGCAGCACGGTGCGGCGGTGGCGGAGGTCTCGGGCTCGAGCAGGGGCAGCGCCTCGGTGTTCGACATGCGTCTATGTTGACACTTGTCGAATCAGGGGCCAAGCTGACTTCTATATCGATGAACGTCGAAATAAAGGGGATCGCTCGTGAACGCCTCCGCCATCGACCGTCTGCCCGTCGTGGTCATCGGCGCCGGACCCATCGGCCTGGCCGCCGCCGCCCACCTGGTCGAGCGCGGCCTCGACCCCCTGGTCTTGGAGGCCGGCCCGACCGCGGGCAGCGCTGTCCGGGAGTGGTCGCACGTCCGCCTGTTCTCCACGTGGGCCGAGCTCGTCGACCCGGCCGCGGAGAAGCTGCTGGCCCCGACCGGCTGGGTCCGCCCCGACGCCGCCGTCTACCCGACCGGCGGCGACTGGGCCGAGCGGTACCTCCAGCCGCTCGCCGACGTCCTCGGCGACACGGTCCGCTACGGCGTCCGGGTGACCGGCGTCGCCCGCGCCGGCCGTGACCGCATCGTCGACTCGGGCCGCGACGAGCAGCCCTTCACCGTGCACATCGAGACCTCGGACGGCCGTGAGGAACGCCTCACCGCCCGCGCCGTCATCGACGCGTCCGGTACCTGGTCGACGCCGAGCCCGATGGGCGCGGACGGCCTGGCCGCGCTCGGGGAGAAGGCGGCCGCCGACCGCGTCTCCTACCGCGTCCCCGACGTCGACGACCCGGCCGTACGCGCCCGTTACGCGGGCAGGCGCACCGCCGTGATCGGCTCCGGCGCCTCCGCGTTCACCGCCCTCGCCCTCCTCGCCGAGCTGGCCGCCGAGGCCCCCGGCACGCATGCGGTGTGGGTCCTGCGCCGGGGCATCGGCGCGACCACGTACGGCGGCGGCGAGGCCGACCAACTCCCGCACGCGGAGCCCTGGGCCTGCGCGCCAAGGCGGCCGTCGAGGCCGGTCACGCGAGCGCGATCACCGGATTCCGCACCCGGGCCGTCTCCTATGACGGCGACCGACTGGTCCTCGAGTCCGACGACGGCCGCCGCACGGACCCCATCGACGAGGTCATCGTCCTCACCGGCCTCCGCCCCGACCTCTCCTTCCTCTCCGAGCTCCGCCTCGGCCTCGACGAACGCCTCCAGGCCCCGACGGCCCTCGCCCCGTTGATCGACCCCAACGTCCACTCCTGCGGCACGGTCTACCCGCACGGCGTCAACGAGCTCTCCCACCCCGAGCGGGACGTCTACCTGGTCGGCATGAAGTCCTACGGCCGCGCCCCCACCTTCCTCGCCATGACCGGCTACGAGCAGGTCCGTTCCGTCACCGCCGCGATCGCCGGGGACCAAGAGGCCGCCGAGCGCGTCGAGTTGACCCTGCCGGAGACCGGAGTCTGCGGCGGCGCGGGCCTGTTCGACGAGCCGGAGAACGCCGAACAGTCCGGCGGCGGATGCTGCGCCGCCCCCACCACGCTCCAGATCGGCACCGCCGCCCCGGCCGCCAGGCCCGGCGGCTGCTGAACCCCGCACCCACTCCAGGAGGTTCGCCATGACATCCCGCGTACAACTCGCCCTGCGCGTCCCGGATCTCGACGCGTCCATCGCCTTCTACAGCAAGCTCTTCGGCACCGAACCCGCCAAACTCCGCGACGGCTACGCCAACTTCGCCATCACCGAGCCACCGCTCAAGCTCGTCCTCATCGAAGGCAGCGCAGGCGAGACGACCCGCATGGACCACCTCGGCGTCGAGGTCGACAGCACCGAGGCGGTCCACGCCGCCACCGCGCGGCTGAGCGGAGAAGGCCTGGCCACCGACGTCGAGAACGACACCACCTGCTGCTACGCCCTCCAGGACAAGGTCTGGGTCCGCGGCCCCGGCCAGGAGCCGTGGGAGGTGTACGTCGTCAAGGCCGACGCCGACTCCCTGGCCAAGCAGCAGGGCAGCACCTGTTGCGCCGATCCGGGCGAGACGGCCACCGCGGCGCGGCGGTAATGGGGTGTCGCCGGGCCCGGCCCACTGCGATCGTGGTGCGCGACCCCCGGCACCCGGATCAGCAAGGAAACCCCACCATGCCCGTACCCGCCGACCCCACGGTCCTTCATCCGATGCCCGAGCAGCCGCGCGTGGTGCTGCTCAAGCCGTTGGTGAAGTCGCCGCTCATCGAGGTGGGGGAGTTCTCGTACTACGACGACCCGGAGGACCCCACCGCCTTCGAGACGCGGAACGTGCTCTACCACTACGGGCCGGAGAAGCTGGTGATCGGCAGGTTCTGTGCGCTGGGCACGGGGGTGCGGTTCATCATGAACGGTGCCAACCACCGTATGGACGGCCCCTCGACATTCCCCTTCCCGACCATGGGCGGCTCCTGGTCCGAGCACTTCGACCTGCTCACCGGACTGCCGAACAGGGGTGACACGGTCGTGGGCAACGACGTCTGGTTCGGCCACGGAACGACGGTGATGCCCGGCGTACGGATCGGTCACGGCGCCATCATCGGCACCGGCGCCGTGGTCACCTCCGACGTCCCCGACTACGGGATCGTCGGCGGCAACCCGGCCCGCCTCATCCGCACCCGCTACAGCGACGAGGACATCGCCCGGCTGCTGGCGGTGGCCTGGTGGGACTGGCCGCTGGAGCACATCACCGAACACGTCCGGACGATCATGTCGGGCACCGTCGCCGACCTGGAGGCCGCGGCCCCCTAGACCTCGCCCCTCCATGGGCTGCGATCATCCTCGGATGCGGGAGATCGACGAACTCACACAGGTGGACGACCCGGCCTGGCCGGAACTCCAGGAGGCGTTCACGGCCGGTGCCGTCCCGGTGCGGGTGCTCGCCGCCGACCCGGCCGAGGGGCGTCGGAGCGTGCTGCAGATGCAGGTCACCGCGCGCTCCACGCTCGGCGCCCTGGCCTGGAACTGCGGCGGACTGGTCCTCGACGACGGATGGGTACGGGTCTTCGGCGGCGGCTCCGGGGCGAGCGGCGGCCTGCCGAGCCTGGCCCAGGTCAACCGCTTCCCCGACGTGTTCGACCCGGACTGGTTTCCCGAGGCCGGACTCGTCGTGGGACAGGACGCGCTGGGCGGCGTGTTCGCCCTGAACGGCCATGATCCCGCCGGGTCCGGGCGCCCCGGTTCCCCGGGCCGCATGACCTACTTCGCGCCCGACACCCTGGCCTGGGAGGCGATGGACATGGGCCACTCCTCATGGGTGCACTGGCTGTTGTCCGGCCGCCTGGAGACGTTCTACGACGGGCTGCGCCGGCCCGGCTGGCGTGCGGAGGCCGCCGCGCTGGACCTCTCGCAGGGCATCAGCGTCTTCCCGTTCCTGTGGACCGAGGAGGCCCACGCCGATCTCGCCGCGAACAGCTGGCGGGCCGTGCCGATGCGCGAAGTCCTCGGAGTGGCCGCCGACTTCGCCCGGCAGCTGGGCCCGGCCGATCCGGGGTTCCTCGGCGACGTATGAGCGGTGACGTAGGAGCAGCGATGTATGAGCGAGACCGCTCAGTCTCCGACGAACACGAGGCAGCTGCCGGGAGTCGTGGCGCAGGCCTCCAGGAACGCGGCGAGGTCCCGGACCGCCGCGGTCTGTGCGTCGTCCGTGCAGCGGCTCAGCAGATCGGGGATCTCCCGGAGGGCGGCCTCGGCCACCTGCTCGTTGAAGAGGGTGTCGTTGTACGGGTCGACCATCCAGAGCTTGCCCGAGGTGTTGACGGGCAGCTCGGAGATCAGTCCGGCGAGCGCCTCGCCATGCTCGTAGGACTGACGGATCAGCGTCGGCCTCTGCCTCTCGGGTTTCTGATGCCGCTCGGGCCGGTGCGGACGTCCGTTGTGCAACTCCAGATCGATCCCCATGGCGCGATTCTCCCGTGGCCGCCGCCGGTACCGGTAATGAATTGAGAGGCGTGAACCGCGCTCGGGTGACACGCTTCTGGGGGCCTGATCCCGAGCGTGGTTCAGGTGCGGGCGGTTCGAGTGCGGGGGATGGGTGCAGGGCGCGGAGCATGCGGTTTGGGAACGTGATGTCCCGGTCAGGTATCTGCTGGTTCAGGAGGACGCGGACGGCGAGGAGCAGTACTGGGGACGGTGTGCCGGTGTCGAGGGCCTGTTCGTCGACAAGGTGCCGCCGCCGCGCGAGGTACTGACGCTGCGGGGCTGCACTCCCGAAGGCCCCTTGCGGGACGCCTTGTTGCCGGACGGCGCGGGCACCGGGCTGCTGGGTGACCTGTGCGTCGAGGTCTGGGACGAGGAACAGCCGTTGCAGTGGTGGACCCTGGTCGACACCGTCGTCCTGGCGCACCGGCCCAATCGGAGCGATCCGGCACTGGTGGATGTCGTCGTGGGCGCGGGCGTCGAAGAGGAACACGCCTGGGAGCACACGCGGCCGGCCCAGCCGGTGTTCAAGGTGTTCGCGGGAACCACCGCGGGGGCCGCGCCCGCCGGGCAGTGCCTGGACGTGGAGGGACTGTTCGCCTCCCGTTACGGCCGGGGGACGGTCCCCATGCACCTCGTCGGCTGCGAGCCCGCCGAGCCGTTGCGCACGGTGCTGGGTCGACGGCGGAAGTGGGACAGGGACTGGGTGGGGCTGTGGGCGCTGGACCGCCACGGCCGGGTGATGTACCGCCACAACGTGTATCTGCGGATCGAGAAGGCACGCCCGTCCGTGCTCGGTGCCGACCTCCTCGACATCACGCTCACCGGCGGCGGTGACCAGCGCCCGCTGGTGGCCCGCCCGGTCTGGGAGACCTGGTACCGGGGCGCTCCGACGGTCCGTAATCAATGGGCTCCGTACACCACCGAGGGCCGGTACGAGTGGCTCGAACTCACGGCCACCGGTGTCGGCGAGCGGCGCCCCGACCGCTCCGGTGGCGTCCACCGTCTCGACGGCAGGTTCGTCACCGACGAACCGGGCCTGCACTGCGCGATGGCCGAGGCGCTGGTGGGTCCGGGCCGTTACTTCGGGCGGGAGTGGAACGCGTTCAGGGACTGTCTGGGCGGCGGGTTCGGCATAGCCGCGCCCTTCACCCTGGTCTGGCACGACTCCCACATCGCACGGCAGGCCTTCGCCAACGACGCGTCCGGCGAGGGGTTCACCTACTTCGAGGAGATCGTCCAACTCCTCGAGCGCCGTGGCGTCACGGTAGAGCTCCGCCAGAAACAGGGCGTGTCCGTGCCGCGGTGACCACAGGCGCCGTCAGCGGTCTCGCCTGTGGCCCCGAACGGCCCACGCGCGGGCCCTCAGCGCGATCGTGCCGTCGGCCCCCGCCGGCACTCGGTCGCGCAGCGTCCGACGCAGCCGTTGTCGGGTGGCCGGTGAGAGGGTGGCGACGTAACCGGGGGCGGGGCCCTGGCCGGAGCGGAACGGGGACCACAGGTCGTCGAAGTGGGGGAAGAGGGTGGCGATGTCGATCGGTGCGACCGTCACCCGGGTCAGCCCCGCCTCGTCCCACAGGTCGCGCAGTGCGGTCGGATCGCAGAGCGGGAAGCGGCGGCTCTCGTCGTGGGCGGCCGCCGATGGGTCCACGGTTGTCGCGGCAGCCCAGAAGTGGCGCAGGAACTCCATGCCCTCGGCGTAGTCCCACACATAGGCGGCGACCAGGCCGCCGGGCCGCACCGCGCGCACCGCCTCGGCGACCGCGACACCGGGCGTGGGGAGGAAGTTGAGGACCAGTCCGCTGACGGCCACGTCGAAGACCGCGTCCCGCACCGGCAGGGCCCGGGCGTCCGCCACCGCGAAGCGGGCCGGTTCGGGGGTCGAGGCACGGGCCGTGGTGACGAACCCGGCGGACCCGTCAAGACCGAGCAGCGTCCGGGGCCGGCAGCGGGCGGCCACCGTGGACGTCAGGGCGCCCGAGCCGCATCCGATGTCCAGCCACCGTGCGCCGGGCGGGCAGGGGAGCCACGCCACGAACTCGTCGGCCACGAGTCGGCTCCAGCGGCCCATGTACCGCTCGTACGCGTCCCCGGCCGCCCATACGTCGAAGCGTCGTTCGGTCACCCCTCCACCTTGCACCGGTTTCACCGGCGATCGCAGGCGGAGGGCTCGGGTGCGGGAGGCGTGAGGGCTCGCGGACGGGAGTTCCGTCGAGCCGGGCGCGCGGGCCTGCCGAGGACCACGCCGATCAGCACGAGCGCCAGCCCGCACAGTTGCCGGCCCGTCATCGCCTCGCCCGCGACGGCCGTGCCGAGCAGCACACCGGTCACCGGGTTGAGCAGCCCGATCAGGCCCACGGTCGCCGCGGGCAGATGGCGCAGTCCGGCGAACCAGACGGTGAAGGCCAGCGCGGTGGCGACCAGGGAGACATAGCCGAAGGCGAGGAGCGCCGACGGGGAGAGCGTGGGTGGCGGACCCTCCACGGCCGCGGCGACCGGCAGCAGGAACACCGCTCCGGCGGTCAGCTGCCAGGCGGTGGAGGCGAGCAGGTCCGTACCGGCGTTCCACCGCTTGGTCAGGATGTGACCGAAGGCCGAGACCAGCATCGCCCCGGCCGAGGCGAGGACGCCCGGCACGTTCACCCCGCCCTCCCCGGTGAGCAGCATCAGACACACGCCGCCGAGCCCGACCGCCGCGCCGGTCAGGTGCGCGAGGCCGGGCCGCTCGGCGACCAGGGGCCAGGCGATGAGCATCATCGTCAGCGGGGACATCGCCATGACGGTCGAGGCGATGCTCGTCGGAAGCAGCTGGGAAGCGACATAGACGAGCACGAAGAACACGCTCATATTGAGCAGCCCCAGCACCGCCGACCGCCACCACCACGCGCCGCGCGGCAGCTTGCGGCACAGCGCGAGCAGGACGAGCCCGGCGGGAAGCGCCCGCAGAGCGGCCCCGTACAGCGGACTGTCGGCGGGGAGGTACTCGTGCGTGACGAAGTAGCTGGTCCCCCAGGCCACCGGCGCGACCGCGGTCAGCGCCACCCAGCGCGCATTAGCTTCCATGGAAGCTAATATACCTTCCCGGGAAGGTATTGTGACCCCATGGAAGAACTCGACCGCGTGGCCCGCATCCAGGCCGACTGGCGTCGTGAACGGCCCGACGTCGACGTCACCCCGCAAGGAGTGATCGGCCGACTGCACCGCCTGGCCGACCGGCTGACCGAGGAGCTCTGCCTCGTCTACGGCGACTACGGCCTGAGCGAGGGGGAGTTCGACGTCCTGTGCGCCCTGCGCCGCGCGGGCGAGCCCTACGAACGGGCACCCGGCGAGCTCGCCGCCCACACCATGGTCACCACCGGCGCGATGACGAAGCGGATCGACCGCCTGGAGCGTGCCGGACTGGTCACCCGCCGACGCGCCGACGACGACCAGCGGGGCCGAATCGTCGCCCTCACCAGGCCCGGCCGCGACCTGATCGACCGGGCCTTCACCGACCACATGCGCAACGAACGCCGACTCCTGGACCTGCTGACACCCGGCGAGGCCGCGACCCTCGAAACGCTCCTCACGACCTGGCTCGCCCGGGTGGAATCCCCCGACGGTCAGCAGGGCGCGCGCACCGACTGATGCCCCAGCGGCCGCACGCCGCCTCAGACCGTGACGACCAACTTGCCCCGCGGATGCCCCTTCTCCAGGTGGCGTACGGCGTCGGCCGCCTCGGCCAGGGGATAGGCGCGGTCGATGACCGGAGTGATCGCGCCCGCCTCGACGAGGGCCTTGAGCGTGAGGAGGTCCTGCTGCCGGGTGACCGCGAACAGCGGGCGCAGGCGCTGGCCCACGAAGGCGGAGAGGACCAGTCCGCGGACCCACCGGTCCAGGCCGCCGAGCACGGGGCCCGCGTCCTCGCCGCCGACGAAGACGGCGGTGCCGCGCGGGGCGAGGATACGGCGCAGCCGGGTCAGGGAACGGTTGCCGGCGGCGTCGACGATCAGGTCGTAGCGGACGGGCCGGTCGGTGATGTCCTCGTGGGTGTGGTCGATGACGTCGGTGGCGCCGAGCGAGCGGACCAGGTCACCCGCGGTGGGGCCGCAGACGCCGGTGACCTGGGCGCCGTAGTGCGCCGCGAGCTGGACGGCGTACGTTCCCCACCCCGCCCGACGCGCCGATGACGAGGACTTTCTGTCCCGGCCGGGGGCGCGCCACGGCGAGGGCCTGGAGGGCGGTGACGCCGGAGACGGGCAGGACGGCGGCCTGCTCGAAGGAGAGGCTCGCGGGCTTGGCGGCGAGCTGTCCGGCCTTGCCGCGCGCGTACTCGGCGAAGGAGCCGTCGCACTGGCCGAAGACCTCGTCGTCGGGCTTGAAGCCGGTCACCTCGGCGCCCACGGCCTCGACACGTCCGGCGGCGTCCCAGCCGCGCACGGTGTGGGCGGGGCGGCGCAGTCCGAGCTGTGGACTGAGCCGGGCGATGTAGGGCCGTCCGGTCATCAGGTGCCAGACGCTCGGGTCGACGCCGGCGGCCCGCACCTCGACGAGCACCTCGTCGGCGCGGGGGACGGGACGGTCGATGTCCCGCAGGTGCAGTGTGTCGGTGGAGCCGTAGGCGTTCTGGACGATGGCCTTCACAGGGGCTCTCCTTGACCGCCGATTGGTCGGGATTCCCTCGGATCGTCGCGGTGAACCGTGCCGTCGGCCAGTGCCCGGGGTAGGACTGCGTCAGGAGTCGAGGAGAGGGTGGACGCGATGCGCAGGATTCCTGTCCGGGCCGTCCAGGTGGTCGGAGTGCTCGCCGCGGTGGTGGTCGCGTTGTGGCTGGCGACGTTGCTCGTCAAGAACTTCTGAGGCAGGGCCCCCGCACCGCGAACCGCCGTGGGTGCGAGGGCCCTTGGGGAGTGCCGCCGGACTACTGCTGAGCGCCGCCCCGTCGCCGTACGACGAGAACGACCGCCCCGGCCACGAGCAGAACCGCCGCCGCGATACCGATCCACGCGCCCGTGGGCAGACCGCTGTCCTCGTCTTGTTCGGTGTCGGCGGTCTGCGGGGTGGGGGAGACGCCGGTCTCCGTGGCGGTGGGCGTCGGCGTCGGAGTCGGCGACGCGCTGGGGGTGGGGCTCACCGTGGTCGCGCCCGGCGCTGCCGCCTTCAGTTCGAGGACCGGGGCCTCGTTGCCGTGCCCGTGACCGTGCCCGTCGTCGGACTCGCCCAGTTCGATCCAGCGGTCGACCTTGCCGTCGCTGTAGGTCTGGAGCGTCTTGAACGCCAGCTCCTTCGCGTCGGGCAGCTGCCGTACGACGACCGAGTGCTCGGCGTCGCCACCGACCTTCACGGCCGGACCCTTGACGGTGTAACCGTCGTCCGTGGTGGCGAACTTCCAGCCCTCGGGGCCGTCCTCGTACGTCACGTCGGTCGGGGCGATGCCCTTGGGCAGGATCACCCGGAGCTGGGTGATGCCGGCGGTCGCCGACTCCGACTCGGCGGTGAAGGTGAGCTCGACGTCCTGGGCGAGGGCCTGTGCGTTCTCGGCCTCGATCTCCACATGGGCGGCGGCCGGAACGGCGCTGAGCAGGACGGCGGTTGCTGCGGCCGCGGTGGCGACGGCGAGGCGGCGGGTGGTGCGGGACATGGGTGTCTCCAGGCAGGGGGGTGCGCCGGGGCGGCCTGAACAGGCCTCCCGGCTGGGTCAGTTGGCTTCGGCCGACCCGGACGCGGGAGGACCGCGACGCACCACCGCATACGCGAGCACCGGACCGGTGGCCGCGGACCATCCGGTCTCCATCGGCACGAGCACCGGCGGCCGGTTCCGCACCGCCGTCCGGGGCCGTGTGAACAACGCGCGCGCCGCGGCGACATGGGCACGCGCCGCGTCGAACACCGCGGCCACGCCACGCGCGACGGTCCAGCACGCCGCGTCCGCGCGGTGCAGCAGCACCGCGACGAGCACGGCGGCCACGGCGTGGGCCGCCGCCATCGCCACGGAGTCGTACGAGGCCGGGTGGGCGCCCCGCATGTGGTGACCGTGCTGGTGGGCGGGCGGCTGTGCGTGCGCGCCGAGGGTCAGCCACAGGTGCAGCCCGGACTGGCCTACGACACTGCAGGCCACGACCGTTCCCATGCGCCGGGGACGGCGTACGCCGACCAGCCCCAGACCGAACAGCGCGGCGGCCACGGCCGAACCCCGCGCCCACGGTACGGCGCCCTCGGCGGCCAGATGGTGGGCGCTCACCCCCAGCACCGTGCCGACGACGGCGAACACCGCGGCCCGCAGAACGGGCAGGGGCGCTGGACGGTGCGTGGCGGGTTGGTGCATGACCTGCTCATCTTGGGCCATGGGTTGCTCGGCGCGCAGGCCGGTCGGCAAATGAGACGGACGCCTCGGCCTGGTCAGCGCGTCACAGCTTGAAGACCACGCCGCGCCATGTCCATCCCGCGCCGAGGACCGCCGCGCGCAGTGGGTCCTTGAGTTCCGCGGGATCGAAGCGGAACACCTCCGTCTTGTGCCTCCGGCCGTCGTCCCCGCGCTCGTACGTCCATTGCCGACTGACCATGGAGACCTGCCCACGCGAGTACTCGCGCGAGATGGCCAGCCGGGGCGTTTCCCCGACCCAGGTGACCTGCCACTGCTCGTCGACCGCCCGCACCTCCTGATCGGCCGGGACCAGGCGCATCCGCGTCCGGAGGGTCGACGTGAGCTGGGTGCGGGCGAAGAAGGTGTGCCAGGCGGGTTCCTCGATCCGCCACTCCGCGACCAGGTCGGCGCGCTCGTCGGGCCGAGCATTGCGCACGACGTACGGCGCGTCGGGCCTGTTGACGGCGAGCAGCGCGGCCCGGACCTCCTCGGCGGAACGCGATGCGATGCCGCGGTCGGGGTGGCGCGTGCCGGTCAGCTTGTCGAAAAGGCCCATCGGGTCAACTTACGGACGGGCGGCGGCGATCGGCAAACCTGGTCGGCGGGAAGCATCGTGTTGAGCTATGCGATACGGTACGTATCGTCTTGTTTGGTGGATGCGGAGGAGCGCGGACATGGAACGCATGGTCGACGTGGCCCCCGGTGTGCGCCTGTGGGTGGAGGACCGCGGCGCGGTCGGGGCGCCCCGCTGCTGATGATCATGGGCGCGCAGGCGTCGGGGCTGGGGTGGCCCGACGAGCTGGTCGACACGCTCGGCACCCGCCATCACGTCATCCGCTACGACCACCGGGACACCGGGCGCTCCACCTGGCGGTTCGACGAGCAGCCCTATCCGCTGACCCGACTCGCGGAAGACGCCGTCACCATCCTGGACCGGCTCGGTGTCGAACGTGCCCACGTCGTCGGAATGTCACTGGGCGGCATGCTCACCCAACTCCTTGTCGCCGACCACCCCGACCGGCTGCTCAGCGCCACACTGATCGGAACCGCCGCCCTCAGCACCCTCCCCTACGTGAGTCCGGACGGAACCCGCACCCCGCCGGAGCGGCTTCCCGGAGTCGCCCCGCATCTCCTGGAGCTGTGGTCCCGCCCGGTGGAGGACCGGGGCCCGGAGGCCGAGTTGGCGCGCCGGGTCGAGCACTGGCAGGTACTGGGCGGTGACCAGCTGCCCTTCGACGCCGCATACGCCCGCGCACGGGAACGGACGATCATCGAGCACACCGGGCACCACGCCACCAGCACCGCGCACGCCCGTGCCGACACCTCCGGCATGGACCGCACCGCACCACTCGCCCGCACCGACGTACCCACCCTGGTCATCTCCGCCCCGGCCGAACCCGTCGCCCCGCCCCCGCACGCCCACCACCTCGCCCAGGTGATCCGCGGCGCCCGTCTCGTCGAGATCCCCGGGATGGGCCACGCCCTTCCGCCCCAGGTCCACGCCCCGCTCGCCGCGGCGATCCTGGAGCACACGGCGAAGGCCTGACGCCGGGCGCGCTCCGCTTCTGATCCCGTCCTGATCCGGAGCGTCCTCCGGAGACGGCGCCAGAACGAATGGCGCCACCTCGATTTCGCTACAAGTTCCGAAATTATTCGCGACGGCTCCGTGCATATGGCCGAAATGCATGCCTCGTAGCTTCGTCATCGGGTCCGCCGGACCGAAAACGCTACTTTCCCCTGAAATTCCAGGAGCCCAAGGTGCCCAACCTCTCCAGACGCGGTGCCCTGAAGCTGACCGCCGGCATGGCCGTCCTCGGCACCCTCGGCCTCACCGGCTGCGGACGCGAGGACGGCGCCACCGCCGCGAAGTCCTCCGCCTCGCCCATCGGGGACTCGCCGGCCACCGGAACCGTCACGGTCTGGGCCGCGCAGGGCGACGCCGATGTGCTCGACAAGGTCATCAAGCCGTTCAAGAGCGCCAATCCCGACGTCACCGTGAAGTTCACGCTGATCCCGAACGCCGATTACTACACCAAGCTGCAGTCGGCGGTCGCGGCGGGCAAGGGGCCCGACATCGCCCAGTTCTTCCCCGAGTCGCAGGCCCAGTTCCTCGACCCGTCGATCCTCCAGCCGGTGCCGGGCGGCCTCGTCGACCCGAACAGCTTCTTCAAGAGCCTCTGGGACGCGGGCGTCGTCGACGGCGTGGCCTACACGGTGCCCTGGTACGCCTACACGTACGCCCTCGTGTACCGCTCCGATCTGGCCAAGAAGGCGGGCGTCGAGGCGCCGGCCACGTGGGACGAGATGGTGCCGTTCTTCAGGGCTCTCCAGAGGGCCGGTGCCAAGCACGGCCTCGCGGCCGACATCGGGTGGGACATCTTCAACGGCCAGGACGTCGCGATGTACGCATGGCAGGCGGGCGGCTCGCTGCTCTCCTCCGGCGGGAAGTGGACACTCGACACCCCGGCGATGATCGACGCGCTCAAGTACAACGCGTCGTTCTTCACCTCGGGCGTCGCCGACACCGCCACGCCCACCTTCCTCGACGCGCAGCCGTACTTCGTCAGCGGGAAGACCGCCACGATGATCACCGGCCCGTGGGTGGTCGGCCAGCTCGACACCGCCGCGAAGAAGGACGGCTGGACCGCGTCCCACGTCGCCACCGCCCCCCTGCCGGCCGGGTCCTCGGGCAGCGTCTCCTTCTCCGCAGGCGGCAGCTGGGGCGTCCTCGCGGACAGCGGCAACGCGGACGCCTCGTGGAAGCTCGTCCGGCACATAGCGCAGCCGAGCACCCAGATCGCGCAGTACAAGGCGTACAGCTCGCTGCCCGCGGTGGTCTCCGCCTGGGACGACCCCGCGATCAAGGGGCAGCCGCTCCTCGGCGCCTTCCTCACGCAGCTCAAGAACACCCGGACGTTCCCGCAGGTCAGCACCTGGCAGCAGGTCGCGACCCGGATCGGCAAGGAGATGGAGGCCGTCGCCAGGGGCACGTCGACCGCGGAGAAGGCCGCCGCGGACATCCAGTCGTACGCCGACAGCCTCGGCACGGGCGCGAAGTGAGCCGCCCATGACCACCACCTCTGTGGCGCGCCCCCGGCGGCGCGCCCGTCGTACCGCCGTCGCCTGGCTGTTCCTCGCGCCGTTCGCCGTGGTGTTCCTGGTCTACACGGCCATCCCGACCGTCGCCGCGCTCGGCTTCAGCCTCACCGATTTGCGGGGCACCGACCTCAGGCATCCGTTCGCGGTCGACTTCACCGGCCTGGACAACTTCGTCCGGCTGTTCCAGGACGACAGCTTTCTGCGCGACATCCTGAACACCGCCCTGTTCGTGGCCGTCGGCGTGCCGCTGACCATGGCGATCGGCTTCGCCCTGGCCGTGGCGCTGAACTCCGGCATCCGCCGACTGCGCGGCACCTTCCGCACGCTCTTCTTCGCGCCGGTCGTCACCAACGTCGTGGCGGTCGCCCTGATCTGGCAGTACGCCTTCTACGCCGACGGCACCGTCAACAGAGGGCTCGGTGCCGTCGGGCTCGCCGGACCGAACTGGCTGGACGACCCGAACCTCGCCATGCCCGTGGTCATCCTGCTCGGCGTCTGGCGCAACTTCGGCACCGCGATGGTGCTGTTCCTCGCCGGTCTGCAGGCCATCCCGGACGACGTGTACGAGGCCGCCTCCCTCGACGGGGCGGGAAAGTGGCGGCAGCTGCGGCACATCACCCTGCCGCTGCTGCTGCCCACCACCTTGATGGTGTCGGTGCTGCTGACCGTCTTCTACCTCCAGGTCTTCGACGAGCCCTATCTGCTCACGGACGGCGGCCCGCTCGGCTCCACCGAGTCCGTGGCGCTGTACACCTACCACCAGTTCGGGGCCGGCGAGTTCGGGATGTCCTCGGCCGCGTCCTTCGTGATGCTCGTCCTGGTGGCCCTGGTGAGTCTTGTCCAGTTCCGACTGCTGAGGCCCCGCACATGACCGCTCTCGCCGCGTTGCGGAACACTTCCACCACCACCGACCTGCTCGCCCCACGCCGCCGGCCCGTGGCCCGGCCACTGCTGTACGGCGCGCTGGTGCTGTGCGCGCTGCTCACGACGCTGCCCTTCTTCTGGGTGCTCAGCGGCTCGCTGCGCAGCCTCGACGAGATCCGCTCCGACCCCGGCGCCTGGCTCCCGCACCACGTCACCTTCGACAACTTCCTGCGGCTGTTCCGCACCGAGGGTTTCGGCCAGTTCATGGTCAACAGCGTCGTGGTCGCGGCCATCGTCGTGGCCGGCAACATCGTCGCGGCGTCGGCCGCCGGCTACGCGCTCGCCAAGCTCGACTTCGCGGGCAAGAGGCTCGCGTTCGGCGCGGTCATGGCGGCGATGATGGTGCCGTTCACCGCGGTGTTCGTCACCCAGTTCGTGATCACCGTCGACCTCGGTCTCGCGGACACCCTCACCGGGATCGCGCTGCCCGGCGTGGCGATGCCGCTGTCCGTCTTCATCATGCGGCAGTACGCGATGTCGATCCCCGACGAACTCCTCGAAGCGGCCCGGATCGACGGTGCGGGCGAGTTCCGGATCTTCTTCAGGATCTTCCTCCCGCTGTCCGGCCCCGCCGTCGCGACGATCACGATCATGTCGTTCCTCGCCTCGTGGAACAACTTCATCTGGCCGCTCATCGTCGCCCAGAGCATGGACAGCTACACCCTGCCGGTGGGCCTCGCCGCCACCAGCCAGGCGGCCGACAACGTCAAGGACTACGGCCTGCTCCTCGCCGGTGCGATCGTCGTGATGCTGCCGGTGCTCCTGCTCTTCCTGTTCCTCCAGCGCTACTTCGTGCAGGGCATCTCGGGCACGGGAATGCGGTGAGCGTGATGAACTCCCTTGCGGCGCCGGGCGAGCCGGTCACCGTGCACGCTCCCGCCGGCACGATCACCGGTCGCCGCCACCGTCAGGTACGCCGCTTCCTCGGCATCCCCTACGCCCAACCACCCACGGGCGCACGTCGGTTCGCCGCACCCGTCGCGCGCGGCCGGTTCCGGGAGCCGTACGACGCCTCCCGGCACGGTCCGACCGCCCAGCGCGTGCCGCTGTTCGCCACGACCACCGTGCCCGAGCCGTCGGTGCCGGGAGACGACGTGCTGAACCTCGGCGTCGTGGCCCCGCCGGCGGACGACGACCGCGGGCCCTTCCCGGTCATGGTGTGGATCCACGGGGGCGGGTTCCTCGCGGGGAGTCCGGCAAGCCCCTGGTACGACGGCCGCTCCTTCGCCCGCGACGGCGTCGTCTGCGTCACCGTCGGCTACCGGCTCGGCGTCGACGGATTCGCCGTCCTGGACGACGTCCCCACCAACCTGGGGCTGCGGGACCTGCTGCTCGCCCTCGACTGGGTGCGGGAGAACATCGCCGCCTTCGGCGGTGATCCGGACCGGGTGACCGTCGCCGGGCAGTCGGCCGGGGGCGCGGCGGTGCTCGCGCTGCTCTCGTCGCCGGCCGGCCGCGGCCGCTTCCAGCGGGCGGTCAGTATGTCCGGCGGGTTCTTCGAACCACGAGCGGTACGCGCGTTCCTGGGACGGCTCGGGGAGCGGCTCGGTGTGCCCGCGACGCGAGCCGGATTCGGCACCCGCGGCGTGGCGGACCTCCAGCGGGCCGTCCTCGACCAGCGGGACGAAGGAGGCGACGACGCGCTCGTGCTGGGCCCGTTCGTCGGCGACGACATCCTCCCGGTGCCGGTCGCGGAGGGTCTCGCCGTGCACGGGCACGACGTACCTCTGCTGCTCGGCGCGACGGGGGACGAGTTCGACAGCGGCCCGGGTCCCGTGCACGGAGCCCGTGCGGCGGGCACCCGCCGCACCGACACCCTGTTCCGCGCCGCCTGTCCGCGGGCCGCGGCCTCCCGTCGCGCCGCCCGCGCCGGCACCTGGCTGTACTCCTTCGAATGGCCCTCGCCCGTGCTCGGCGGTGCCGCGCACTGCGTCGACATCCCGTACTTCTTCGACGTACTCGACGCGGGCGGGATCGCCGAGGCCCTCGGCACCGAACCGCCCCGGGAGCTGGCCACTTCGATGCACGCCGACCTGGTCGCGTTCCTCCACGGCGAGGGACCGGACTGGGCTCGCGCGATCGGGGTGCTCGGAGACCCGGCGCGCGAGTACGGCCGTAGCGGTGCACCGCTGGTGGCCGACACCACGGGCGCGTTCGATCCCGTCGTACGGCCGCTGCCCGAGGCGGCGGGAACGTGCTGATGTCCGGGATGAACCAGAGCGCCGTCCGACGCGTCAACACCTCGGTCGTCCTGCGTGCGCTGGCGGTGTCGGCCGGGCCGACGACGCTGACCGCGCTGGCCGGTCAGGCCGGTCTGTCCCGCCGTACCATCGAACTCATCCTGGACTCGCTCGTCGAGGCCGGCTGGGTGGCGGAGCTGGACCGGCTGCCGATCAGCGGCTCTGCGGGGCGTCCCGCCCGGCGGTACGAACTGCGCGCCGAGCACGCCCTGTTGGCGGCCGTCTGCATCACCACCTCGGGCGCGTCCGCGGTCGTCGCGGATGTGCGCGGACGCATTCTCGGCCGGGCCGAGGGGCCCCTGCGCGCCTACCAGGACCCGCAGACCACGCTCGACGACGCGGCGGCGCTGGTCCTTCGGGCACTCGACGACGCGGGCGGGTCGGTGGACCGGCTGCGCGCCGGAGCGGTCGCGGGTGGTGGCGCCATCGACGACGAGGGAGTCGTACGGCGGCTGGTGCACACGAAGCTCTGGGAAGGTGTGCACCTGCCCGAGGAGCTCCAACGGCGTATCCCGATGCCGTGGTTCGCGGACAACGACACCAACCTCGGTGCGCTCGCGGAGCGTTGGCGGGGTGTGGCCGGCGACCACGACAACGTCGTCTGGGCGATCCTCGGCAACCGCACCGGTCTCGGCATCCTCATACGGGGCGCCGTGCACCGCGGTCTCGACGGTGCGGCGGGTGAGATCGTCGAGGCGCGGTCGATACCGACGGCCTCGGTCGAGAACCACCCGGTGGCCTGGCTGAGTTCACCCGAACCGGCACAGCGGGCGGTCGCCCTGGCCCGCTGCGAGGCCGCCAGGGCGGGTGAGGCGTCCGCGCTCGTGGAGGTCGACGAGTTCGTGGAGAACATGGCCTCGATCCTCACCATCCTGTCGTGGACGGTCGCCCCCTCGCTCATCGTGCTCGGCGGCGGTCTGGAGGACGCGGCCGACGTGCTGCTGCCCCGGGTGCGGGAGGCGATGCGCGACGCCCGCGCCCCCGAGATCGAACTGCGCGCCACCGTCCTGGGCCGTGACGCGGCCCTGGTCGGCGCCGTGAAACTGGCCCTCGACCGTATGGACACCGAACTGTTCGGCCCGCTCGTCCCGCGCGCCTGACCCGCCCCCCCCACAGCTCGCCCCCCACCCGCACCCGTGGCACAACACATGGAGTCTCACCTTGACCGACACCCCCCGCACCGACGTCCTCGTCGTGGGCAGCGGCATCATGGGATCCGTCGTGGCCCGCCAACTGCGCGACAGCGATCCGGCGCTGCGCATCACCATGGTGGACGGCGGCAGCACGATCGGCGCGGCTCCCGGCCTGCACCTGCACGACCTCGACGACCCGGACCTGTGGGCCCGGTACAACGAACGCGTCGCCACCGGTATCCAGGGCATGTACACCGGCGCCGAGGTGGTGCGCGAGGTCGCGGGCAGCCTCGCCGGTCTGACGCCCGGCATGTTCCACGCCCTGGCCTTCGGCGAGGACACCGAGGCGATGCCCCAGGCGGCGCTCGCGTGGAACGCGGGCGGCATGGGTGTCCACTGGACCGCCGCGACGCCCTGGCCCGCCGGGGACGAGGTGTTCGACTTCGGTGACCCGGTCGGCTGGGCGACGGACCTGGACACCGCGCGCCGGATCCTCGCCGTCACGCCCGCCGCGATCGGCCCGACCGAGGTCGGCAGCCGGGTCCTCGACATCCTGCGCCGACGCTTCGACGGCGTGGGACCGCACGACCGGCGACCACAGCCGATGCCCATGGCCGTCACCCCGACCGCATCGGGCCCCATGCCCCGCACGGCTCCCGGGACGATCTTCCCCGCCCTCGCGACCGGTGGCGACCGCGCCTTCACCCTGCTGACCGGCACGCTCGCGACCGCCCTCCTCGTCACGGACGGCCGGGTCACCGGCGCCCGGCTGCGCCGCGTCGCCGACGGCGCCGCGTCCGAACTCCACGCCGACACCGTGGTGGTGTGCGCCGATGCCCTGCGCACCCCGCAACTGCTGTTCGCCTCGGGCATCCGGCCCCCCGCGCTCGGCCGCCGCCTCAACGAGCACGCGTTCATCACCGCCCGTGTCCTGCTCGACCTCGACCGGTTCGGCATCGACCTCGACACCCTTCCCCTGCCGCGCCCCGGCGAGTTCAGCACCGACTCGCTCTGGCTGCCGCACAACGGGTCGGCCCAGCCGTTCCACGGCCAGATCATGAACCGCACATACGTCGACGACGGCGGCCGCGCCCTCGCCCACTCCGTGGGCCTGTCGCTGTACGCCCCCGTCGAGTCCCGCCCCGAGAACCGGCTCGTGTTCTCCGACACCGAGACCGACCTCGCCGGAATGCCCCGGATCACCGTCGAGTTCGGCTACTCCGACGCCGACCGCACCCTGATCGACCGGGCCCTGGCCGAAGTCCGGTCGCTGGCCGAGGAGTTCGGCCCCTTCGACCCGGCGACCGAGAGCGCGCTGCTCCCGCCCGGCTCGTCCCTGCACCAGACCGGTACCGTCCGTTCCGGCACCGCCGACGACGGCACCAGCGTGTGCGACCCGGACGGCAGGGTGTGGGGCTACGACAACCTGTACCTCGCCGGCAACGGCGTCATCCCCACCGCGATGGCCGCCAACGTCACCCTGACCGGCGCGGTGACCGCCATCCGGGCCGCCCGCGCCGTGGCCGTACGCAACACCGCACTCGCCGCCCACTGACAGGAAGCCCCACCGTGATCGACATCGCCAAGCAGTTCCACCTGGCCCTGCCGGACTGGATCGACGAAGAACTGGCCGACGTGCCCGCCGTCGTCCCCGGCCGCGACGAGCGGATGCGCCTGGTCCACCGCCTGGCCGACCGCAACTGGCGCGAGGGCAACGGCGGCCCGTTCGCCGCCCTTGTCGCCGAACGGGACACCGGCCGGATCGTCTCCGTCGGCGTGAACGTCGTCCTCGCCTCCGGCGTCTCCAGCGCCCACGCCGAGGTCCTCGCGCTCGGCCTCGCCCAGACGGCGACCGGCGGCTGGGACCTCGGCGGCGAGGGGCTCCCCGCCCATGAGCTGGTCGTCAACTGGCGTCCCTGCATCCAGTGTTACGGCGCCACCATGTGGTCCGGCGTGCGCGGACTCGTCGTCGCCGGTGAGGGCCCGGAACTGGAGGAGATCACCACCTTCGACGAGGGCCCGCTCGGCGCGGACTGGGCCCAGCAGTTCGCGGCACGCGGCATCGAGGTCGTGGGTGATGTGCTCCGCGACGAGGCTCTCGCCGTGTTCCGCGCCTACCGCAAGGCGGTCGACGAGGGCGACGGCGTCGTCTACAACGCCCGCGGAGGTGCCGAATGACGATGCCGCGTTTCGCCACCGACATCATCACCTTCTACCACCCCGACTTCTGGCAACTCGCCTCGGCGGACGCCGTACGCGAATGGGCCCTGGCACACCCGGAGCTCTTCTGGGCCCGGGTCATGGACGCCCTGGCCGACGCCGGTGTCACCGGCATCGAGCTGACCTTCGCCCCCGGCGACATCGACTCCGCCCTGCGCGCCTTCGGCAGCGCCCGCGTGTTCCGCGGCGAGCTCGCGGCCCGGGGCCTGTCCGTCGTGAGCGCGTTCATCGCGGGCAGCGACGCCCCCGACTGGCGGCACGGCGACAACCTGGAGGCGATCGTCGCCGACGCCGAACGCCGGGCGGCCTTCCTCGCCGAGGCCGGCGGTGAACTCCTCGTCGCCGGGCTGCCGATGCGGACGACGTACGGGACGCGGCCGCCGTTCTTCGTCGACGCCGCCTACATGACCCGCATGGCCGACATCGCGCATGTCGTCGGCGAGGCCGTCGCCCGGTACGGCGTGAAGCTCGCCTTCCACACCGAGTCCCACAGCACGCTGTGGTACGAGCGGGACATCGACCTGTTCATGGCCCTGACCGACCCGCGCTACGTGTGGCTGTGCCCCGACTCCTGCCACATCGCTCTCGGCGGCGGCGACCCGGTGGCCGCCGCCCGCCGGCACGCCCCGCGGATCGCGCTGGCCCACTGGAAGGACGCGGTACGCCCGATCGACGTCCACCTCACCGTCGACGACACCATCTACGCCCAACAGCAGCCGTACATGACCGAACTCGGCAACGGCATCGTGGACTGGCCGGGCTGGGCCGCGGCGATGTCCCGCACGCCGGGTGCCGGCACGGTACTGATCGAGTTGGACGAGGCGGCCGATCCCGTGGCCGCGCTGCGGGCGGGAACGGCCGTGGCGAGGGCCGCGTGGGGCGCGAACGCCTAGCATGGGCGGATTTCCCTCGACCTCTTCGCAGGCATTCCGGTCAGCGACTACACGGCGGCCCTGGCCTGGTACGAACAACTCTTCGGCACCGCACCGGCGTTCTTCCCGAACGACACGGAAGCCGTCTGGGAGCTGGCGGAACACCGCTACATCTACGTCGAGCACCTCCCCGCCCGCGCCGGCAACGCCCTCCACACCCTCTTCGTCGACGACCTCGACACCCGCGTCGCCGCCATCGCCGACCGGGGCCTGGAACCCACGAAGCGCGAGACGTACTCCAACGGCGTCCGCAAGATCACCTACCACGACCCGGACGGCAACGAGATCGGGCTCGGGGGCGGCCCCGCATCGACGTAGTGCGCGGGGAAGCCTCCCGAGTAAGAGCTCTACGTGAACCCCCAGCAGGCCCTGCCGCCCCTCTGGATCTTGTGTGTAGCGTCCAGCCTTGTGTCGAGCGGCGGTCGCGCAACTGCCGTTCTACGCGCGCAGATTCGGCGCCCGCACCGCCTCCCGCTCCCCCCACCCTGGAGGTTCACCGCATGCTCGGCCTCGGCAACTCCCCCCGCAGATTCACCACCGCCGTCACCGTGTTCGGACTGCTCGCCACCGGCGCCGCGGTCCAGGCTTCCACCGCCGGTCCGGCGGCCGCCGCCACCACCCACCGCATCCTGTTCGACAACGCGCACGCCGAGACGGCCGGCAACGCCGACTGGATCGTCTCCACCAGCCAGCCCGACCCGACCGGCGAGGACTCCTCGCCCTCCGGCGAGACGGACTGGACGGGCGCGCTGTCCTCGTGGGGAGTGGCGCTCCAGCAGACCGGCGACTACGCGCTGGACACCCTGCCGTCGGGCGCCGGCCTCACCTACGGCGGCTCCTCGGCGACCGACCTGTCGAACTTCGACACCCTCGTCCTGCCGGAGCCCAACACACTGTTCACGACCGCCGAGAAGACGGCGATCATGAACTTCGTGAAGAACGGCGGCGGCCTGTTCATGATCTCCGACCACACCGGCGCCGACCGCAACAACGACGGCGAGGACGCGGTCGAAATCCTCAACGACCTGATGACGAACAACAGCGTCGACTCCACCGACCCGTTCGGCCTGTCCATCGACTCGCTCAGCATCAGCTCCGGCTACCCCGCGGCGATCAGCGACAGCACCGACCCGGTGCTGCACGGCTCCTTCGGAACCGTCACCAAGAGCCTGATCGCCAGCGGTACGACGGCCACCCTCAAGCCCGCCGACAACTCGGCCGTCAAGGGGCTTCTCTACCGCAGCGGTTACTCCGGCAATACCGGAGCCTTCTTCGCGACCAGCACCTTCGGCAGCGGAAAGATCGCCTTCTGGGGCGACAGCTCTCCGATCGACGACGGCACCGGCCAGTCCGGCAACACGCTCTACGACGGCTGGAACGACACCGGCGCCACCAACGCGGCGCTCGCGCTGAACGCCACCGCGTGGCTGTCCTCGTGACGCCGACCCGCTGAGCCCGCACAAGGGGGATGGCGGGGGCGGTCCCGGAAGCCTTCCCGGGGCCGCACCCGCCATCGGCTCACTCGGTTCAGGAGAGGCGGTGCACGAGCTGGGTGGTCAGCTCGTAGCGGGCCCCTACGACGGCCAGTTCACCGGCGGCCACCTTCGCGGCCAGGTCGGGCTCCGCGGCGATGCGGGAGCGGATGGCCCGGATGTTGGCGTCGATGGTCGCGTCGACGCGGGCGGCGCCGTCCTTGGTGCGGTCTATGTTCGGTCGTATCTGGTCGGCCAGGTACTGGATGTGGGCCGGCAGTTGCGCGCCGGAGACGTCGGTCTCGACGGCGGCCTTCACGGCGCCGCAGGACTGGTGCCCCAGGACCAGCACCAGCGGGATGCCGAGTTCGAGCACGCCGTACGCGACACTGCCGAGCACGGCCTCGTCCAGCACCTCACCACCGCTGCGTACCGTCATCAGATCGCCGAGGCCCTGGTCGAAGACGAGCTCCGGGGGCACCCGGGAGTCGATGCACCCGAGGACGAGGGCGAAGGGGTGCTGTCCCGTCGCCAGGGCCTGACGGACGGCGGGTGATTCGTCGGGGTGCCGCTCGCGGTAGGTGCGCCAGCGCAGATTGCCCGCCGCGAGTTCCCGCAGCGCCTCGTCGGGAGTGCCGGGTCGAGGACGTGCACCGGCGGGGGTCGCCGAGGCGGGGGTAGCGCTGAGCGTGAGGCCGGTGCCGAGAGCCGCGGCACCGGTGAGCCCGGCGCGCAGAAGTGCGCGGCGCCCGGCTCTGTGGGGAGTGTCTTGAGAGTTCACGGCGACGAACGTATGTCCGAGTCCGGGGCTGGTCCGTCGCGTTGCCAAACCATGGCGAAGCGCGGGGAAAGCGTGACGTGATCTTGGGCGGATCTTGGTCTTCCCTGGTGCCGTTCTTGGTGCGGCGGCTTCGGCAACTATCTCGCTGTGCACTGCATTTGAGACAACCTGGCTCGAGAGAAGGTGTAGACCTGATCTCAGGAGAGCCCTTTCCGCAGGCTGTGCGGGAGTCGTCGCAGTCGCCGGAGCGTGGAATGAGTCAGGGCGGGAACCGGCCTTGTTCGGCCCGTTGATAGTTCAACGTGTCCGCTGCGAGAATCCCCGTCCCGACCCCGTTGTGACAATTCGCGTCACGCGAATTTCTGGTGCACGAATTCCCCACGAAGTCCGCACAGAGCGTGGCTCTGGCCTGCCTCCGCGCAAAGCAGCGAAGAAGGTGCATTGTGTCACGGCACTCCCTGCCGTTCGGCGCGCCGCCGCCGAACTCCGAAACTCCCCATGAATCCACGGAGCGGTCGCCGGTGGCGCAGGATCCCGCCTATCGGACACTCCGCCACACCCACCGCCGGTTCGGAGTCCGGGCCACGGCCGTCGCCGTCGGCGGGTTCCTGGCGTACGTCCTGCTGTCCAGCTTCGGTCCCGCTCTGATGAACCGCACCCTCGGCGGCCACCTCACCGTGGGACTGGCCCTGGGGCTCGGGCAGTTCGTGCTGATGGGCGTCATCGTGCGGCGCTACCTCGTGCACCACCGCACCCACATCACACCCGTCGTCCGAGGTCTGCGCAGGCTCGCCCGCCACCAGGAGGCCGCGGGGCGGGCGCGGGCGCGACTGAGCGCCGCTCCCCGTGAGGGGGGCCACCGCCGATGGTGACGACCGGCGCCGCGGTCGCGGACCGCTTCAGCCTGCAACTGACGCTCGTGCTCTTCCTGTCCGTGGTCGTCGTCACGCTCTTCACCGCGTTGCTGACCGCACCGCAGGGCGACGAGATCAGCGAGTTCTACCTCGGCAACCGCATGATGTCGCCGCTGCGCAACGGGCTGGCCATGTGCGGCGACTACCTGTCGGCCGCGACCCTGCTGGGCAGCACCGGCCTGGTCGCCCTGACCGGCTACGACGGACTGCTGTATCTGTGCGGCACCGCCGTCGCCTGGATGATGGTCCTGCTGCTCATCGCCGAACCCCTGCGCAACGCCGGCAGGTTCACCCTGGGCGACACCCTGTCCTACCGTCTGCCCCGCATGCAGCGACCGGTACGCCTCGCCCTGGCCGTCTGCACCCTCGCCATCGCGACCCTCTATCTGGTCGCCCAACTCGTCGGCAGCGTGGCGCTGTTGACCCAGTTCACCGGCGAGCCCAGCGCCACCACCCGCACTCTGTGCGTGGTCGTCATCGGCACCATCGTCATCGTGTACGCCGCCATCGGCGGCATGCCCGGCGCCACCTTCATCCAGGTCGTCAAGGCCGTGATGCTGATCTGCGGGGTCACCGTGACCGCCGTGATGGTGCTGCACCGCTTCGACTGGAACATCGACGCCCTGCTGGCCGCCGCCGCGGACAACAGCGGTCGGGGCCAGCGGTTCCTCGAACCCGGGCTGCGCTACGGCGGCAGCACCACCAGCAAACTGGACTTCTTCAGCCTCCAGTTGGCCATCGTGCTCGGCCTCGCCGCGCTTCCGCACGTGATGATGCGGCTCCTCGCCCCGAAGCAGGTCGGCGTGCTGCGCTCCTCGGTCGTGTGGGCCATGGGCCTGGTCAGCCTCGTCTGTCTGGCCGCGGGCATCCTCGGGCTGGGCGCCACCGCCATCGTGGGCCGCGACACCATCGCGCGGACCGACCGCAAGGGCGACGCCGCCGTCCTGCTGCTGGCCCAGGACCTCGGCGGGGGCATCCTGACCGCCCTGCTGTCCTGCCTGGCCTTCGTCACCCTCCTCGCCGTCGCCGCCGGCCTCACCCTGGCCGCGGCCTCCTCCCTCGCCCACGACCTCTACGGCGAGGTGATCCGCAAGGGCCGGGCGAAGGAGACCGAGGAACTGGCCGTGGCCCGTCTCGCGGCGGCCGTCATCGGTGTCCTGGGCATGCTGCTCGCGCTGATCTCCTGGGGCGCGAACACGGCGACACTGGCGTTCCTGGCCTTCGCGATCGCCGCCTCCGCCCTCTTGCCGACACTCGTCTACACCCTGTTCTGGCGGCGGTTCACGGCTCAGGGCGCCCTGCTCAGCCTCTGCGGCGGCCTGTTGAGCTCCGTCCTGCTCGTGGTCTTCTCGCCGGTGGTCTCCTCCACTCCCTCCTCGCTCTACCCGTCCGCCGATTTCGCCCTGTTTCCCCTGCAGAATCCCGGCATTGTCTCCATTCCGGCCGGATTCCTCCTCGGCTGGCTGGGTTCGGTGCTGAGCAGACCGCAATCGCCCGAAAGCTACGAGGACTTCGAGGTCCGCACCCTCGTCGGAGCGGACCAGGAGTGAACTGGACGATGACATGGGGAATTTGTGGAGTTTCTGTTCATCGATGGTCAGGGCTTGCGGCGACAACTCCCGTGCAGTAACTAGGTGAATCATGAAATTGTTCAGCCGTGACACTTCGTTCCGCCGCACGGAGCAGACCGTCACACCCCAGCCCCCCACCATGTCACCGGCTGGCGGCACCGCGCTCCTCCCGGACCCGGCGCTGGCGCCCCTGACCGGCGAATGGGTCATCGACCCCGCCCACAGCAGGATCGGCTTCTCCGTACGGCACGCGATGGTGACCACGGTCCGCGGATCCTTCGCGGAGTACCAGAGCCGCCTGTACTTCGACGGCCGCGATCCGTCCCGCTCGCAGGCGGAGATCGTGCTGTCGACCGCCAGCGTCGACACCGGCGTGGAACAGCGCGACGCCCACCTCGTGGGCCGTGACTTCCTCGACGCCCGCAACTACCCGCGCATGCGCTTCGCGAGCACCGCCGTGGAGATGGTCGGCAACGATGTCTACCGCATGACCGGCGACCTCACCATCAAGGCCCGCACCCGCCCCGTGGTCCTGGAGCTCACCTACATAGGCCATGTCACCGACCCCTTCGGCTACCAGCGGGCCGGTTTCGACGGCACCACCACCATCAACCGCACCGAATGGGGCCTGAACTACGACTCCAAACTGGCCGAGGGCGGCGCCATGGTGAGCGAGAAGGTCCGCCTCCAGTTCGACATCGCGGCCATCCGCACCGCGCCGGTCGGCTGACCCCGTCCCGGCACGGGGACACGAGCGAGCACAGCGGACCTCCGCGGCCGGTCACCGTCGTAGAGGCAACTCGGCCCGAGGCTACGACGCCGAAGTCTGCCGTCGTTCCAGGCGGACGATCACGCTCTTCGACGTCGGTGTGTTGCTGATGTCCGCGACGCTGTCGAGCGGCACCAGCACATTGGTCTCCGGGTAGTACGCGGCGGCCGAACCCGGGGGAGTGGGGTAGGCGACGACACGGAAGGCGTCCGCGCGGCGCTCCGAGCCGTCGGACCAGACGCCGACCAGATCGACGAGGCCGCCGTCCGGGATGTCGAGGTCGGCGAGGTCGGCGGAGTTCACGAGGACGACGCGGCGGCCGCCCTTGATGCCCCGGTAGCGGTCGTCCATCGCGTAGGGGACGGTGTTCCACTGGTCGTGCGAGCGCAGGGTCTGCAGGATCAGATGGCCCTTCGGGGCCCGGAGCATCGTGAAGTCGTTGACGCTGAACACGGCCTTCCCGCTGGGTGTCCGGAACACCTTGTCGTTGACCGGGTTGGGCAGCCGGAAACCGCCGGGGCGCCGTACCCGCTCGTCGAAGTCCTCGAAGCCTTCGACGACCCGGGAGATGCGGTCGCGGACGAGACCGTAGTCGGCCTCGAAGTCCTCCCAGGGGATCTCGGGTGCGGAGCCCAGGACCTTGCGGGCGAGGCGGCTGATGATGGAGACCTCGCTCAGCAGCCGCGCGGACGCGGGGGCGAGCCGGCCGCGGGTGGCGTGGACCTCGCTCATGGAGTCCTCGACCGTCATGAACTGCTCCCCGCCCGCCTGGACGTCCCGGTCGCTGCGGCCGAGCGTGGGCAGGATGAGCGCCGTACGCCCGCACACCGTGTGGGAGCGGTTGAGCTTCGTCGAGATGTGCGCGGTCAGACGGCAGTTGCGCATGGCGCGCTCGGTGACGTCGCTGTCGGGCGTGGCCCGCACGAAGTTGCCCGCCACCCCGAGGAAGACCTTGGCCCGTCCGTCGAGCATGGCCCGGATGGAGTCGACGGAGTCCAGACCGTGCGCCGTCGGCGCGGTGAAGCGGAACTCGTCGCCGAGGCGGTCCAGGAACGACTGGGGCATGCGCTCCCAGATGCCCATCGTGCGGTCGCCCTGCACGTTGCTGTGCCCGCGGACCGGGCACACCCCCGCGCCCGGGCGGCCGACGTTGCCGCGCAGCAGAAGGAAGTTGACGACCTCCCTGATGGTGGGCACACCGTGCTTGTGCTGCGTCAGGCCCATGGCCCAGCAGACGATGACGCCACGGCTCTCCAGGACCCGTGCGTGCACCTGCTCGATCTCGTCCTGGCTCAGCCCCGTGGCCTCCAGGACCTCGTCCCATGACGTCGTGGCGCGCAGATGCTCGGCGAAGGCCTCGTAGCCGGTGGTGTGCGCGTCGATGAACTCCCGGTCCAGGACGGTGCCCGGCTCCTTGTCCTCGGCCTCGATCAGCATCAGGTTCAGCGCCTGGAAGAGGGCCAGATCGCCACCGGGACGGATCTGCAGGAACTGGTCGGCGATGGCCGTGCCCCGGCCGATGACGCCGCGCGCCTTCTGGGGGTTCTTGAAGCGCATGAGCCCGGCCTCGGGCAGCGGATTGACGGCGACGACACTGCCGCCGCGGCGCTTGGTCTCCTCCAGCGCGGACAGCATCCGCGGATGGTTGGTGCCGGGGTTCTGTCCCACGACGAAGACGAGGTCGGCGTTGTACAGGTCGTCGAGCGTGACGCTGCCCTTGCCGATGCCCAGGGTCTCGTTCAGCGCCGATCCGCTGGACTCGTGGCACATGTTGGAGCAGTCCGGCAGATTGTTGGTGCCGAAGGCCCGGGCGAACAGCTGGAGCAGGAACGCCGGCTCGTTGGCCAGCCGCCCCGAGGTGTAGAACAGCGCCTCGTCCGGGTGGTCCAGGGCGCGCAGCTCGTGGGCGAGGAGCTCGAGTGCCTCGTCCCAGCCGATGGGCTCGTAGTGGTCCGCGCCCTCGCGCAGCACCATCGGCTCGGTCAGCCGGCCCTGCTGGTTGAGCCAGTAGTCCGACTTACGGCTCAGCTCGTCGACGGAGTGCTGCTGGAAGAACTCGGCGGTCACCCGCCGGGACGTGGCCTCGTCACTGATGTGCTTGGCGCCGTTCTCGCAGTACTCGTTGAGGTGCCGCTCGCCCGGCGCGGGCTCCGGCCAGGCACAGCCCGGGCAGTCGATGCCCTTCGTCTGGTTGAGGTTGAGCAGGGTGAGCGCGGTGCGTTTCGGCGAGGTCTGGCCCAGCGCGTACTGCAGGGCGTGCACGACGCCTGGAGTGCCCGCGGCCCAGGTCTTGGGAGCCGTCACCGACAGCTCGCTCTCATCCGGTTCGCCGATGTCCCGCATCGAGCACCACGCCCTCTCCCAGCTGGTCTCCTCTTCACTCTTCGCCAGCGCATCGGTCCAGGTCAAAGCGGTAGTTGTTATCGCGTGATAGGCCGTACCGATGACACCCGCACAGCTGTCGGCCCGGGATCCCCGTGCGGTGGATCATTGAGGGGTGCTGCTCCGTCAACTCGAGTACCTCGTCGCCCTCGCCCGGGTCCGCCACTTCGCCAAGGCGGCGCAGGCCTGCTACGTCTCCCAGCCGGCCCTGTCCGAGGGCATCCGGAAGCTGGAGGAGGAGCTCGGCATCCCCCTGGTCCAGCGTGGACGCCGGTTCGACGGGCTCACTCCGGAGGGCGAGCGGGTCGTCCTGTGGGCCCAGCGGATCCTCGCCGACCGGGACGCCATGCGGAACGAGATCCAGGCGCTGCGGGCCGGACTCAGCGGCCGCCTGCGGATCGGGACCGTACCCACGGCCTCCACGGCGGTGGGGCTGCTGACCCAGCCGTTCTGCGCCGCCAACCCGCTGGCGACCGTCCAGGTCTTCGCCGACCTGCGGGCCGAGGACATCGTGACCCGGCTGCGCGCCTACGAACTCGACGCCGCCGTGACCTACCAGAGCTCGGTCGCGGACCACGACTTCAAGTTCGTCCCGCTGTACCGGGAACGCCACGTCCTTCTGACCCAGCGGACCGCCCCGGACACCGGCCCCGTGGACATCTCCTGGGAGGAGGCGGCCCAGTACCCCCTGTGCCTGCTCGACCCGAGGATGCAGGGCCGCCAGATCCTCGACGCCGTGTTCGCGACCGTCGGTGTCTCCGTCACCCCGCGCGTGGAGACCGACTCGATCGCCTCCCTGTTCGCCCAGGTCAGGGCCGGACAATGGGCGAGCATCGTCCCGTACGCCTGGCTCCATGTCTTCGGCGTCCCCGCGGGCATGCGCGCCGTCCCGCTGGTCCGGCCCGTCCGCTCCGAGCAGATCGGCCTGGTGCTCCCGGCCCGCGAGCCCGTCTCCGTGATCGGACAGGCGCTGATGGATGTGGTGGGCCGCTCGGGGATCTCGGCGGCGCTGGAGCGGCTGCCCGAGTAGAGGTCGGGGTGATCCCGTCTGCTTCGGTCGGTTGGCGGAGGGCCGCCCGGCGCTGGACGCGACGGTGTCCGCCCCTGTCCGCCGGATTGCTTCGGCCATGATCGGCTCCCTTGCGTCGATGCGGGTGGCCGACAGGGAAGACCACCGCCCGGGAGCGGGTCTTCCCCGGGGCGGACATCTCCCTTTGCCTGTTCGGGACGGCCGAGGCGAAGACGCGCGAGCGACGGAGCCGCAGATGCCTCACATGTAGTCGAAGTACCGGTCGTGCCAGTCCGACTTGCCCAGCTCCTCGTCGTCGTCCTCGGCCTCGGCCAGGCCGGCGGCCACGAGCACCGCCGCCAGTTCCAGGTCTCCCGCCGCCGCCAGGACCGACGGCCCCTCGTACGGTTCACGAAGCAGCCCGGTCGGGATGAAGGTGCACCCCATGGCCGTACAGACGCCGTCGAGCCACGTCACGAACTCCTCGGGCGGGCATGCCTCTCCACCGGGGGAGCCCTCATCAACCCTCATGAACGCGGTGACGAAGTAGGTGCCGAAGTTGCTCATCGCGACCCCCATGGGCCGGTCGACGCCTGTCGCGCCCGCCGGGACATCGATGACGCCGTAGAAACTGCTGTCCTGACCCAGGCCGCTTGAGCAGGACGGCCCGAAGCGTTCCTCGAGGGCGCTCAGCAGCCGGGCGAAACAGCGCCGTGAAGTGTCCCGGTCGAAGTCCGCGGGGCGTTCCAGGTGACCGGGGTCGTCGTGTTCCCGCAGTCGTGCCCGGAGCTGGTCCATCGGGAGCATGGTGTGTTCTCCGTGAGTTCTCGTGCGGGCACGGGTCCACCACCCTAGGGCCAGGCCCGAGTACCGGGGGACTCCTCGCTGTGGGTGCGCGGTCGCGCTGACGACGGTCGCGGTCCGGCATCCCCGGCCCGCGTCCTCCGCACGCAGCAGTCGGCGCTCGTCCTTGAGGAGGAGACGGGCGCCCCGCCTCGTGCAGGGCCACCAAGGGGGAGTGCCAGCACCAGCACGATGTCTCGGTGCCCCTGTCAGACCAGGCTGGTGATCTACCCGAACCCAGACCTGGAGATCCGTTTCTCGTGGCTACCTTCCTGTATCGGATGGGCCGGGCCGCCTTCCGGCGGCGCCTGCTCGTGGCGCTGTTGTGGGCCGTGGTCCTCGGCGCCCTCGGCCTGGGCGCCGCCAAGGCGCCCGCCGCCTCCGACGACGGCACGTCCTTCATGCCGGGCATCGAGGCGCAGAAGGCCTTCGACCTGATCGGGGAGCGTTTCCCCGGCGGGGACGCCAATGGGGCCGATGCGCGGATCGTGTTCACCGCAGCCGACGGGGAGAAGGTGACGGCGGCCGGCCATCGCGCCGCCATCGAGTCGCTCGTCGCCGAGGCCGCCGACGAGCCCCAGGTCGCCGGCGCCACCAGCCCGTTCACGGCGGGCGCGGTGAGCAAGGACGGCTCCACCGCCTACGCCACGGTGGAGTACAAGGTGAAGGCAGCCGATCTCACCGACGCCGACAAGGCCGCGCTGGAGAAGGCCATCGACGAGGCCCGCGACTCCGGCCTCACGGTCGAGGCCGGAGGCACCGCACTGGCCACGCAGCCCGGGGCGGGCGGCGCCTCCGAGGCCATCGGTATCGCCCTCGCCGCGGTCGTCCTGCTGATCACCTTCGGCTCCCTCGCGGCGGCCGGCCTTCCGCTGCTCACCGCCATCGTCGGCGTGGGCGTCAGCATGGCCGCCATCATGGCCCTGGGCAGCGTCTTCGGTCTCTCCATGACCACCGGCACGCTCGCCACGATGCTCGGCCTGGCGGTCGGTATCGACTACGCCCTCTTCGTGGTCTCCCGCTACCGGGAGGAGCGCGCCAACGGACACGAGCCGCGGGAGGCGACCGGCCTCGCCGTCGGTACGGCCGGCTCCGCCGTGGTGTTCGCCGGTCTCACGGTCGTCATCGCCCTGGCCGGCCTGACCGTCATAGGCGTTCCGATGCTGGCCAAGATGGGGCTGTGCGCCGCGGGTGCGGTGGTCGTCGCCGTGCTGATCGCGCTCACCCTGGTCCCCGCGCTGCTGGGCATGTGGCCCGACGCCGTACTGCCCCGCCGTACCCGCAAGAACGGCGCCGCGGCCGCGTCGACGGAGGGCAACGGCGGATCCCGGTGGGCGCGGTTCGTGCTGCGTCGCCCCGTGGCCGTGCTGGTGACGTGCGTCGCCGGTCTGGGTGTGCTGGCGCTGCCCGCCGCACAGCTGGAACTGGGCATGCCGGGGGACGAGTCCAAGCCTGTCTCCTCGACGGAACGGCGTGCCTACGACGCGCTCGCGGACGGTTTCGGTGCCGGTTTCAACGGGCCGCTGACGATCGTGGTGGATGTGAAGGGTGTCGCCGAACCCAAGGCAGCCGTGAGCGACATCGCCGAGGAGATCGGCGCGACCGGCGGGGTCGTGTCCGTCTCTCCCGCGCAGTTCAACAAGACGGGAGACGCCGCCCTGCTCTCCGCGGTGCCGGCCACCGGTCCGAACGACGAGAGGACCAAGGACCTCGTCCAGTCGATCCGTTCCGAGCGCCCGGACCTGGAGCGGGAGACGGGGGCGACGTTCGAGGTCACCGGCAACACCGCGATGAACATCGACGTCGCCCAGGCCCTCCAGGGCGCGCTCGTGCCCTATCTGGCCGTCATCATCGTGCTGGCGCTGATCCTGCTGCTGGTCGTCTTCCGCTCCGTGCTCGTGCCCCTCAAGGCCGCACTCGGGTTCCTGCTGTCGGTGCTGGCCGCGCTCGGCGCGGTCGTGGCGGTCTTCCAGTGGGGCTGGGGCGCGGAACTGCTCGGGGTGGAGCAGTCAGGTCCCATCATGAGCCTGATGCCGATCTTCCTGGTGGGCATCGTGTTCGGCCTGGCGATGGACTACGAGGTCTTCCTCGTCTCGCGGATGCGGGAGGCGTACGTCCACGGGGACCGGCCCGCCCAGGCGATCGTGACGGGCTTCCGGCACAGTGCCCGGGTCGTCGCCGCCGCGGCGGTCATCATGATCGCGGTGTTCTCCGGCTTCATCGGCGCCCAGGAGTCGATGATCAAGACCATGGGCTTCGGGCTCGCCGTCGCGGTGCTGTTCGACGCGTTCGTCGTCCGCATGGCGATCGTGCCCGCGGTGCTCGCCCTGCTCGGCGACAAGGCGTGGTGGCTGCCGGCACGCCTCGACCGGCTGCTGCCCCGCGTCGACGTGGAGGGCGCCGGACTCGGCAGGCCGAAGAGGCACGAGGCCGGCGAGCCGGTGCCGCAGGAACCGGCCCGGATCTGAATCTCGTACGACGGACCGCGGCGCCCTTGTGCGAGACGGCACCGCGGTCCGTGGTGTGTGAGCATGACTGTCCTCGAACCTTTCTCGGAGCGCGATGAGCAACAGCTGGCAGCGGCGGGCGGCGACCCGTCCCCAAGCCGTCGAGGCCACCACGCTGGTGCTGCTGTTCGCCCTCACCGTCGCCAGTGTCGTCGCCGCCCGGGCGGTGATGTCCGGGACACCGCCCCTGTGGTCCGGTATCGCGCTCGCCGCCGTGGCCTGCGCCGCGCTGCCCTGGCGCCGTGAGCGCCCCGTGGGGGTACTCGCCGCGACGACGCTGTGCACCATCGTCCTGGGTGCGCTGGGCTACCTCCTGACCGCCGGAGTGATGGTCCCGCTCCTGGTCGCGCAGTACTTCACCAGTGTGCGGACGCCGCGCCGCACCAGCTGGAACAGCGCGCTCACCGCTGCCGCGGGCCTGGTCGTCACCGGCCTGCTCGTTCCGTCGTTCCGTGACTCACCGATCCTCGGAACCGTCAACCCGGTGGCCATGGTGCTGCTGTCTGCGGCCCTCGGCGCCTATGTCCGGGTGCGCCGGCAGTACGCGGTGGCCCGCGCCGAGCACGCCGTCCGCGAGCGCGAGGAGGAGGCACGGCACCGCGTGATCCAGGAACGCATGCGCATCGCACGGGAGTTGCACGACGTGGTCGCCCACCACCTGACCCTGGCCGACGCCCAGGCCGGCACCGCGGCGCACCTCGCGCGCACGCACCCGGAGCAGGCCTTCGACATCCTCGCGAAACTGCCGGAGACCACCGCCGCCGCGCTGCGCGAACTCAAGGCCGCCGTAGGGCTGTTGCGCCAGGACAACGACACCTCCGACCTGACTCCCGCGCCGGGACTGGACCGGCTGCCCGAGCTGGTCGACACCTGCTCGATGGTCGGCCTGGAGGTGACGGTCACCGTCGATGGACAGCGGCGACCGCTGCCGCCCGTGCTCGACCTGACGGCCTACCGGATCGTCCAGGAAGCGCTCACCAACGTCACCAAGCACGCAGCCACCCGCACCGCTCAGGTCCGACTCGCCTACACACCCCACTACTTGACCCTCACCGTCACCAACGACACCACCCCGGACCGCCCCGTGGCCTCCGCCACCACCGGGGGCGGCTTCGGCCTGCTCGGTATGCGCGAGCGTGCTGCGGCCGTGGGCGGCACCTTCCACGCCGGCCGGCGTCCGCACGGCGGCTTCGAGGTCGCCTGCACCCTGCCGCTCCACCACCACGGTGCCCTGCCGCCGGACTCCCACGACACCCCGCCGCCGCACACCCACGACGAGAGCCCCGCCACATGACCATCCGAGTCCTGCTCGCCGACGACCAGGCCCTGCTCCGGGCCACCTTCCGGATCCTCATCGACTCGGTGGAGGACCTGACCGTGGTCGCTGAGGCCGCCGACGGTCAGGAAGCCGTCGACCTCACCGCCGAGCACCGGCCCGGCGTGGTCATCATGGACATCCGTATGCCGAACCTCGACGGGGTGGCGGCCACCGCCGCCATCTGCTCCCGGCCCGAGCTGGCGGACACCCACATCCTGATCCTCACCACGTTCGAGAACGACGAGAACGTGGCCAAGGCCCTGCGCGCGGGCGCGAGCGGCTTCCTGGGCAAGGGGGTGCGCCCCGAGGAGCTGTTGTGGAGCATCCGTACCGTGGCGGCCGGTGACGCCCTTCTGTCGCCCGCCGCCACCCGGGCCCTCGTCACCCGCTTCCTGGCCACCCCCGACACCGACGGCTTCCTCGCCCTCCCCGACGCCGTCAAAGCCCTGACCGACCGCGAACGCGAGGTCACGGCCCTGGCCGCCTACGGCAGATCCAATGCCGAGATCGCCGAACGGCTCGTCCTGAGCCCGCTGACCGTACGCAGCCACATCCAGCGGGCCATGACCAAACTGCACGCCCGCGACCGCGCGCAACTCGTCGTCATCGCCTATCAGAGCGGTCTGGTGAAGCCGCACACGGCTTCGTAGGGCGGGGTCAGCGCCAGCCGAAACGACGGTCCACCACGGCCGCGAACTCCTCCAGCGTCAGTACGGCGTCGCCGTTCTGGTCGGCGGCGTCGAACAGTGCGGAGGAGGCGTCGGCGTCTCCCACGGCCCAGGGCGGCAGGGCCCCCGACGCGGCGAGCGTCGGCCCCTTCGACCGCAGGGCGATGATGACCTCCTGCCGGGTCAGGGTCCCGTTCCGGTCGAGGTCGAGGGCTTCGAACAGGATCCGGGCCTTGTCACTCATGGGTCGTCCTCATTCGCTCCGGTGGAGAGTCAGGGCCCGCCCTCCACTCCCTCATCACCACGCTTGTGCCCCGGCCCCCGGTTCCCGGGGACAGACTGGGCGGTGCGGGTCTCGAGCGCGTGCAGGACGGCCACCATGTCCTGACCGCCGTGGCCCTGGTCGACCGTCTCGCCGAAGAGGGTGTGGCAGACGTCGAGGAGCGGGGAGGCGATGTCGGCCTTGCGGGCGGCCTCCGCGATCAGCAGGTTGTTCTTCAGCACGTCCGCGGCGGCCGCCTGGGCGGCGAAGTCGCGGGCCAGCAGCTTGGGTGCCTTCATGCGGGAGACGGCGCTGGCCATCGGGCCCGCGTCCAGCACGTCCCGGAGCAGACGCTGGTCGAGTCCGTGCCGGTCGGCGAAGTGGAACGCCTCGGTCAGCCCGGTGACCAGGGTGATCAGGAACAGGTTCACCGAGAACTTCATCAGCAGCGCGCCCGGTACGGCACCGCACGCGAACGTCTCCCGGCACAGGGGTGCCAGCAGGGGACGTACGGCCGCCACGGCGGCGTCGTCACCGGCCAGCATCCCGACCAGCTCGCCCTGCTCGGCCGGGGCACGGGAGCCGGATACCGGCGCCTCGACGTAGCGGCCGCCCGCGGCTCGGACGTCGTCCTCCAGGCCGTGCGAGTACTCGGCCGAGGTGGTGCCCATGTGGACCACGGTGTGCCCGGCGACGCGCGCGGCGAAGTCCGGGGTGCCGCGTCCCAGGACCGCGTCCATGGCGGCCTCGTCGGCCAGCATCAGGATCACGGTCTCCGCCCGGTCGAAGACCTCGGTCGCGCTCGCCGCGACCTCCGCTCCGGCGGCGCGCAGGGGTGCGCAACGCCCGGGCGTGCGGTTCCAGACGACGAGCGGAGTCCCGGCGCGGACGAGGTTCAGCGCCATGGGCTGCCCCATGAGCCCGAGGCCGACGAAACCGACGTGCACGATGCGCCGCCTTTCCCGGCCCCCACCGAAGCCGGGCCGCGCGGAATCCTGCTATGACAGCGGTCATAGTAGCCGTCGTTATGACAGCGGTCATAGGGTGAGCGTCGAAGCGCGCGACGAAGAGGAGACCGACGACGATGTCCGAACGAGGACCGCGCGAGCGGATGGTCTTCAGCGCGGCGCAGCTCATCCGGCGCGGCGGGGTCGCCGCCACCGGTATGCGCGAGGTCGCCGCCCACGCCGGCGCGCCGCGCGGCTCGCTCCAGCACTACTTCCCGGGCGGCAAGGAACAACTGGTCAACGAGGCGGTCGGCTGGGCGGGCCGGTACGCGGGCAGACGCGTCGCCCGTTTCCTGGCAGCCCTGGACGAGCCGACGCCCAGCGCGCTGTTCGCCGAGATGGTGCGGCAATGGACCGACGAATACGAGGCCGACGGCTTCGCGGGCGGCTGTCCCGTCGCCGCCGCCACGATCGACTGCGCGGAGTCCACCGCCTCCACGCGGGAGGCCGCGTCCGCCGCGTTCGCCACCTGGACCGGACCGGTGGCACAGGCGCTGTCCGACATGGGCGTACCACGACAACGGGCCGGGGACCTCGCCACGCTCATGATCAGCAGCCTGGAAGGAGCCCTCCTCATCGCCCGGGCCGAACGGGACGTCCGCGCCCTGACGACCGTGGCCCGGGAACTCGGCCCCCTCCTCGACGCGGCGGTGACGACGGGCGACTGACGAGCGGTCCCGCACAAATCCCGCGGGGGACCATGTGTTCCTGCGAGTCCGTCAGCGGGCACTGCCCAGGGGATTAGCGTGCTCGCATGGACGATTCCGGTGGTGCTCATGGCTTCACGTCGGTGGACTCGCAGGCCCGGCCCGGTGACTGGGTGCAGGTCCTGGACCGGGTGGCCGCGGAGCCGTTCTACGCCGCCTACAAGCAGCGGTTGCAGGAGTTGCTGCGCCCCGCGGCGGGCGGAGTGTTCCTGGAGGTCGGAGCGGGTACGGGGGATGCCGCGCAGGCGCTGCGCTCGCGTTGGGGGGCCGAAGTCGTCGCGGTCGACAGCTCCTTGACGATGGCCGCGCAGGCCCGCGCGCGAGGGCTGGCGCAGGCCTGCGTCGCGGACGGCCACCGGCTGCCGTTCGGCGCAGGGCGGTTCGACGGGGCCTGGGCCGACCGGGTCGTGCAGCATGTCGCCGAGCCCGGCCGGGTGCTGGACGAGCTGCTGAGGGTGGTCCGCCCCGGTGGCCGGGTCGCGCTGGCGGACCCCGACTACGACACCCAGGTCCTCGACATCGACGACCAGGACCTCGCCCGGCGGGTGCTGCGCTTCCGCGCCGACGTGCTGCTGCGCAACGGCACTCTGGCCCACCGGCACGGCGGCCTTCTCGCGGCGCGTGGCCTCGACGACATCACGGTGGAGGCCCGCACGCTGGTCGTCCGCGATCCGTCGGCGGTCGACCACGTCATGGGCCTGCGCACGTGGGCGCACACGGCCGCGGCCCGCGGCCACCTCGACGCGGCGGACGCGGACCGGTTCGTGGTCCAGTTCGACGAGGCCGCGCGCACGGGTTGCTTCACCTACGCCGTCACGTTCTTCCTGACGGCGGGCACGGTGCCGGCCGGGTGGGTCAGGCCAGGGTGAACTCGACCGGCAGTTGAGGTTGATGCCGGCGATCCTCGGGATGAGCTCCTCGAACATGATGCGGATCTCGGTGCGGGCGAGCAGGTTGCCCCGGCACAGGTGGGGGCTGCCCTTGCCGAAGGTGACATGGTCGTTGTGCTGCCGGGTGACGTCGAGGGCGTAGGGATCGGCGAAGACCGCCTCGTCGCGGTTGCCGGAGGCGTACCACATGACGACCTGGTCGCCCTCCTTGATCCGCTTGCCGCCGAGTTCGACGTCCCGGGTCGCGGTGCGGCGGAAGTGATAGACCGGGGAGGCCCAGCGCAGGAACTCCTCGACCGCCGTGGGGATCAGGGACGGGTCGTCCTTCAACTTCGCGAGCTGCTCCGGGTGTTGCGGCAGGGCCGGCATGGAGTGGGAGATGGTGTGCCGGGTGGTCTCGTTGCCGGCCACCACCAGGAGCAGGAAGTAGTTGTCGAAGTCCTGCGCGGACAGGGAGATTCCGTCGAGCGGGACCGTGTTGACGAGCTTCGACACCAGGTCCTGCCCGTCGCTGCTGCGGCCTCCAGGTCGTCGACGTCGCCCTGGAGCAGGACATGGGCGGCCCCGGCGGCGAACACCGGCACGTCGTGCACCCGGTGGCCCTTCAGCGGGGCACCCTGCTGGAACGGGCCACAGGGGTGGAGAAGGTCGAGGCGTCCCGCTTCCACCACCAGCGCGTCGACCGCCTCGGTGCGGGACTGGCGGTCACGGCACGCGCCGCCGACGGCACCGTGGAAGGCCTCGAACTCCCCTGCGCCCAGGGCTGGTTCACCGCCGTCCAGTGGCACCCCGAGGACGTCGCCCACGAGGACCCCGCCCAACAGGGCCTCTTCGATGCCCTCGTACGGGCCGCCCGTCGATGACACGGGGCTTACCGGCCGGAAGTCCCGCCCGTACCGGCGCCGCCCGGTCTGATCCCGCGCGGCGCCCTCGTACATGACCGACGTCTGGCACACCCCGGTCCTGACGGGCCTCGCCCTCGCGGGCCTCGCGATCGCGGAGGTGCTGCACAACGAGTGAGCCGGTGACCGGCCGGTCACCTCGGGCGCATCAGGTCCAGGTCCGCTCCCCAGGCGTCCAGCACCGCCCCGTGCCCGGCCTGCCGGGCCGCCGACTCGACGCGGGTGAAGAGACGGCGTTGCAGGGCCGCGTCGCCGGTCCGCGCGACGCGGTCCACGGCGTCGAGGAGCGGGCCGGTGTCCCAGCCGGGCAGCGGACGGCGGGCGAGTTCCCACTCCAGGTACTTGTTGTAGGGACGGGGGCGGCGGTCGAGGGCGAAGAGCAGTTCCAGCAGGAACCGCACGCTGTCGGCGGCGTCGAGCCGGGCGGCGAGCCCATGGCCGTCGCGCGTGTTCTTGAGGGACCGGTAGAGGGAGTTGGCGTAGGCGTCGAGCCAGCCGCCCGCGTCCCGGTACGCCTCGTCGGCGTCCAGGAGTGCCTTGGCGGCCAGGATCGCCGCGATGCCGCCGTCGAGCCGGTCGAGCACGACCTGGGCGCGGGCGAGGGCGTAGCGCTCGAAGCCGGGCATGCCGGCCGTGCGGAACTCGGTGAGCGGGATGACGACGAGATCGAGCCCGGCGGTGCGGTGGCCCTGGAACCGGGTGAGATCCGTGGTCGCGCCGTCGGCGAGAACGACGTACAGGTCGTGGTCGGAGTGCTCGGTGACCATACCCTCATGGGCGCGGGAGCCTTTGAGGACCAGGCCGACGACGGCGGGGTCGGCGAGGGCGAGCTGCACGAAGGAGTCGTAGGTGAGGGGGCGCGGAGCAGGCATGGGTGATCTCCAGGAGGCCGGTGGCATGGCTGTGGGGGCGGCCCCGCAGCCGGGGCGCCCGTACCGTCCACGGCGGCACTCGGCCGCCGCCCGGGAGATCAACGCACAGCGGGACGGTATGCCTTGACCGGCCCTGCCCGCAGCCGATTTCGAAGCCGTGAAACGGATCTGCGTGGCATCGGCTCGAACGGGCACTCGTATGTCACCAACGAGTGAGGGGGCATACCGCTCATGGAGATATCAGGTGTCATCAGCGCGATCGTGATCGGCATAGTGATCGGTGTGCTCGGACGGCTCGTCATTCCTGGCCGTCAGCGCATCGGTGTGCTGTGGACGATCGCGATCGGTATCGTCGCCGCGTTCATCGGAACCGGCATCGCCTCGGGCCTGGACGTCGCCGACACCGACGGCGTCGACTGGGTCGAATGGCTCATCCAGATAGCGCTCGCGGCTCTCGGTGTCGCCGCGCTCAGCAAGGTGAAGCTGCGCCGTTGACGGAAGGCGTCGGAAGGGCTCCGTCGACCGTCCGCCGCGCACAGTGAGGGGCCGCACCCGCGGTGGGTGCGGCCCCTCACGACGCCGGGATGTTCACGCCGAGCGAGTCATTGGTGCGGGTCGACGTGGATCTTCGGACCCGGCCCGGCGCCCGCCGGACGCTCACCGGCGAGCACCGGGCCGACCTCGTCGAGCCCCACGGTGGCGGCGACCAGCGGTCTGGGGTCCACCGACCCCTCGGCGTAGGCCTTGATCGTCGCGTCGAGCCCCGGGGAGGCGGACAGCACGCCCACGGCCGTCACGTCCTTGAGGAGGAGCGTGCGATGGTCGAGGCGGGCGGGTTCGCCGGCCAGCCCGATGTAGACGACACGGCCCGCCGGCTCGACCAACTCCAGGGCACGGTTGGGGAGATGAGGGGCGGTCGAGGCGTCCACGACCGAGTCGAACGGCAGGTCCGGCAGGTTCCCTTCCGTCCATACGTGCGCGAAGCCCAGGTCGCGGGCGAAGGCGAGGGAGCTGTCGGTGACCCCCATCAGGTGCACCTCGGCACCGGCGGCCCGCAGGAACATCGCGACCAGCAGGCCGATCGTCCCCGGGCCCAGCACGAGGGCCCGGTCACCGGGACGCGGCGCGGCGGCCCGTGCGGCGCGCAGGGCGTTCCCGCCCGGCTCCACGAGCGCTCCGAGTACGGCGTCGACGGAGTCGGGCAGGGTGTGCAACGAGGAGGCGGGGACGGCGAGTTGTTCCGCCAGCGCCCCCGCCCGGGCCCCGCGGATACCCACCTCCTGGCGCTTCTCGCAGACATGCCCGCGGCCCAGCAGACAGCGACGGCAGGTGCCGCAGCCGAGCATCGTGTCGCCCATGACCCGGCGTCCGAGCCGGCCGGGGTCGACGCCGTCGCCGAGTGCCGTGACCCGGCCGGACCACTCGTGGCCGAGGCGCATCGGGTAGGCGGCGTGTCCCTGATGGAGATAGGCCATCTCGCCGGTGAAGAACTCCACGTCGGTGCCGCACACGCCGACCCGCTCGACGTCGACGACGACCTCACCGGGTCCGGCCACCGGCGCCGGGAGGTCCTGGACCTCGTAGGTGCCGGGGCCGGTCAGTACGAAAGCGCGCATCGAGAGCCGCTCACCGGGGCCCGAGCACGTGCTGGCGCTGTGTGCCGAGCTGCTTGATGCCCAGCTCCATCACGTCACCCGGCTGGAGATACACGGGCGGGGTGAGTCCCATGCCGACGCCGGGCGGGGTGCCGGTGTTGATGAGGTCGCCGGGTTCCAGGACGAGGAACTGGCTGAGGTAGTGCACGATGAAGTACGGGTCGAAGATCATCGTCTTGGTGTTGCCGGTCTGCCGCCGTACCCCGTTGACGTCCAGCCACATGTCCAGTGCGAGGACGTCGTCGATCTCGTCGGCCGTGGCCAGCCACGGCCCCGCCGGGTTGAAGGTCTCCGCGGACTTGCCCTTGGCCCACTGCCCGCCGCGCTCCAGCTGGAAGCCGCGCTCGCTGACGTCGTTGACGACCACATACCCGGCGATGGCGTCGCGGGCCTCCGCCACCGAATCCAGGTAGCCGACGCGCCGGCCGATCACGATGCCGAGCTCCACCTCCCAGTCGGTCTTGGAGGAACCGCGCGGGATGCGCACGTCGTCGTGGGGGCCGATCAGCGTGTTGGGCGACTTGGTGAACAGGATCGGCTCGTCGGGCACGGCCATGCCGCTCTCGGCGGCGTGGTCACGGTAGTTGAGCCCGATGCACAGGATCTGGTGCGGACGTGCGAGGGGGGCGCCGACCCGCTCCCCGGCGAAGCGGGACACCCGCCCCGCCGCCGTCCGCTCGGCCACGACGGGACGGACGCGGTCCAGGCCGCCCGAACCGAAGAACGCCTCGTCGAAGTCGGTGACGACATCGGAGAGGTCGACGTACGTGTCGTCGTCTACGCGGGCGACGGGCTTCTCGGCGCCGGGGGCACCGATGCGCATGAGGTACACGGGGCTGTCTCCAGGGGGTGAGGGGGCTTCAGCCGTTCGGCTCGTTCAGCAGGGCACGGATCTCGTCGAGCGCGTCGACGAGGGAGGCGAGCGGCGTCCGGTAGGCGAGCGCGCTGATGCTCACGGCTCCGGAGGGGGCCGTCGGGGAGGTGAGATAGACCGGCAGGGCAAGGCAGTTGACCCCGGTCTCGTTCTCCTGGTCGTCGACGCCGTACCCGCGCTCCCGCGTGGCCGCGAGCTCACGGTGCAGATCGGCCGCCGCGCACAGACTCCGTGGCGTACGGCGATTCAGGCCGCCCGGGGCCCCGGCCCATGCCTCGACCTCCTCCAGGGACGTCAACTCCCGCGCGAGCAGCAGCTTTCCGACGGCGGTGGTGTGGGCGGGGTTGCGCCCGCCGATCGTCGACGTGAGCCGTACGGCACCGGTGGGCGGGTCGAACTTGGCGCGGTAGACGACCTCATGGCCGTCGAGCACCGCGTAGTGCGCCGTCTCACCGAACCGGCCTGCCAGCGCGTCGAGCACGGGCCGGACCCGGACATGATCGGGCCGTGCCTCGTGGTGGGCGAACGCCATCCGCAGGAACTCGTCCCCCAGCACATAACGGCCGCGCGCGTCCTGGTCGGCCAGCCCGGCCCGCCGCAGCGCCCCCAGCGCTCGGTGCACGGTCGGCTTGGGGCTCCCCATCACCCGGGTCAGCTCCTCCAGCCCCACGCCGCCGGGATGGCGGGCGAGCTCCTTGAGGACCGCGAGCACCCGGTCCGAACCCACGAGCCGGCCGCCGTCGACGCCGGTCGCGCCGTCCGTGCCGGGGTCTGTCGGTCCGTCGTCCGTCTGCGTAGGCTTCATCGCGTTCCGAACAGTAGACCGACGTACCGACTATTGGAAGGGACCCCATGGTGAGGCTCCGCAGCGCACAGTGGTACGCGGGTCAGGACCGCAACGGTTACATCCACCGGGCGTGGATGCGCCGGGGCGTGCCCGCCGACGCGTTCACCGGGCGGCCCCAGATCGCCATCGCCAACACCGCCTCGGACCTGACCCCCTGCAACGCACACCTCGACGAGGTCGCCGCCTCGGTGCGCAACGGCGTCTACGAGGCGGGCGGCATCCCGCTGGACCTGCCGGTCGTGTCGCTCGGCGAGACGAACGTGCGGCCGACCGCGATGCTCTGGCGCAACATGGCCGCGATGGCCACGGAGGAGATGCTGCGGGCCAACCCCCTGGACGGCGTCGTCCTGTTGGGCGGCTGCGACAAGACGATTCCGTCGCTGCTCATGGCCGCCGCCTCGGTGGACCTGCCCGCGGTCGTGGTCCCCGGCGGCCCGATGCTCAACGGCACCTTCCGCGGCGGCCTGCTGGGCTGCGGCACCGGGGTGTGGCGGCTGTCGGAGGAGGTCCGGGCGGGCACGCTCTCCCAGGAGCAGTTCGTCCGCTCCGAGTCCTCGATGATCCGCAGCCGCGGGCACTGCAACACCATGGGCACCGCGTCGACGATGGCGCTGGTCGCCGAGGCGCTGGGCACGGTACTGCCCGGCGTGGCCGGCACCCCGGCCCCCGACAGCCGTCTCCTGGAGGCCGCGCACCACACCGGGCGGCTGGCGGTGGACATGGTCGCCGCCGACCGGCGGCCGGGCACCTTCCTGACCAAGGGGTCCTTCCACAACGCGATCGTGGCGCTGGCCGCGGTGGGGGGCTCGACCAACGCGGTCGTCCATCTCCTCGCGATCGCGGGCCGGTTGGGCATCGACCTGACCCTCGACGACTTCGATCGCATCGGCTCGCGCGTCCCCGTCCTGGTGGACCTCCAGCCCGCCGGCCGCTTCCTCATGGAGGACCTCCACCGCGCCGGGGGACTCCTCGCGGTCCTGCGCGAAGTCCGCGACCTGCTCGACCCCGACGCGCTGACCGTCACCGGCGAACCCCTGGTCGGCTTCCTCGACGACGCCACCGTCTGGGACGCCGACGTCATCCGCCCCCGCGCCGAACCCCTTGTCGCCGAGGGCGGTATCGCCGTCCTGCGCGGCAATCTCGCCCCGGACGGCGCCCTCGTCAAACCGGCCGCCGCCTCCCCGCACCTGCTGCGCCATCGTGGCCGCGCGGTCGTCTTCGACTCCATCGAGGACTTCCACGCCCGTGTCGACGACCCCGACCTGGACGTCGATGCCGACTCCGTCCTGGTCCTGCGCGGCTGCGGACCCAAGGGCTACCCGGGGATGCCCGAGGTCTCCAACATGCCGCTGCCGAAGAAACTCCTCGAACAGGGGGTCCGTGACATGGTCCGCGTCTGCGACGGCCGGATGAGCGGCACGGCGTACGGCACGGTGGTCCTGCACGTGGCCCCCGAAGCCGCGGCGGGCGGTCCGCTGGGGCTGGTGCGCACGGGCGACTTCATCACCCTCGACGTCGAGGCCCGCCGTATCGACGTCGACGTACCGCACGACGAACTCGCCCACCGCACGCCCGACCAGGCCACGGTCGACGGCTTCGCCGCTCCCCGACGCGGCTGGGAGCGGCTCTACGTCGACCACGTCCTGCAGGCCGACACCGGGGCCGACCTCGACTTCCTCGTCGGCTCCAGCGGGTCCGAGGTCAGCCGTGAGTCACATTGAGCGAGCGCGGAAGGTGCGGCGATAGCTGTCCGGGGGCACGCCGACCGTGCGGTTGAAGTGGCGGCGCAGGGTCGTGGCGGTGCCCATGCCGGTGGCTGTCGCGATGGCGTCGACGCTGTCGTCGGTGGCCTCCAGCAACTCCTGGGCGCGGCGGATGCGTTGGGTGAGCAGCCACTGAAGCGGGGTGGTGCCGGTCGTCTCCCTGAACCGGCGGCCCAGGTGGCGTGAGCTCATCCGGGCCTGACGGGCCAGGTCCTCCACGGTCAGCGGCCGGTCGAGCCGCTCGAGGACCCAGGGGAGCAGCGCGCCGAGCGGATGGTCGTCGCGGGTCGGCACCGGGGCGGCGACGAACTGTGCCTGGCCGCCCGCCCGGTGCGGTGGCACCACCAAGCGGCGGGCGACGGCGTTGGCGACGGCCGAGCCGTGGTCCTGCCGGACGAGGTGCAGACACAGGTCCATCGCGGCGGCCTTGCCCGCGGAGGTGAGCACGCTGCCGTTGTCGACGTAGAGCACGTCCGGATCCACGTCGATGTGCGGATGCCGGGCGGCCAGCACGTCGGTGTGCGCCCAGTGCGTGGTCGCCTGCTTCCCGTCCAGCAGACCGGCGGCGGCCAGCACGAACGCCCCCGTGCACAGGGACGCCACCCGGGCGCCCGCCTCATGGGCCGCGCGCACCGCGGCGACCAGCTCGGCGGGCGGGTCCACGTCGACGTCCGCCCAGCCCGGCACGATCACGGTGTCGGCATGCCGGAGCCCGTCGAGCCCCTGATCGGGCTCGAGGCGGAACCGGCCCACCCGCACGGCGGCGGAACCGCAGACGGTGACGTCGTACCAGGGGACGGTCACGCCGACCGGGGCGGCTGCGAACACCTCGTAGGCCATGGACAGTTCGAAGTGCAGCATTCCGTCGGTGACGGCGAGCGCGAGAGAGGCCATGTCCGAAAGTGTACGGGGCACGTCGTTCCGGACACTCACGCAAGGGCGTACGAACTCGGCAGGATGGTCTCAGTCGATCAGCGCACACCGTTGATCAGTCGCACACAGGGGAGATCTCATGGGATCGGGACAGACGGTCACGGTGTACGGCGCGTACGGGCACACCGGACGCTTCGTGGTCGCACACCTGCTGGAGCGCGGGTTCGTCCCCGTGCTCTCCGGCCGTGACGCCGACAAGCTGCGCCAGCTGGCCGCCTCCTTCCCCGGCCTCGACGTCCGGCCCGCCTCCGTCGACGACACCGCCGCCCTCGACCGCGCCCTGGTCGGCGCGGACGCCGTGATCAACAGCGCGGGTCCCTTCGCGACCACCGCGGCCCCCGTGATCGAGGCGGCCCTGCGCGCCGGGATCCCCTACGTGGACGTGGCCGCCGAGATCGAGGCCAACGTCGACACCTTCACTGTCTTCGCGGACCGGGCCCGGGCGGCGAGAGCCGTGATCGTCCCCGCGATGGCGTTCTACGGCGGCCTCGGCGACCTCCTGGCCACCGCCGCGATGGGCGACTGGACGACGGCCGACGAGGCGCACATCGCCTACGGGCTGAGCAGCTGGCACCCCACCGCCGGGACCCGGGCCGCGGGCGAGGTCTCCCACGGCCGACGCGGCGGGCAGCGCGTGCGCTACACGAAGGGGCGGCTGGCGTACCACGACGACCAGCCGACGGTTCTGAAGTGGCACTTCCCCGAGCCGATGGGCATCCGGGACGTCATGGGGGAGTTCACGATGGCCGACGTCGTCACCATCCCCAGCCATCTGTCCATCCCCGAGGTCAGCACCCACATGGCGACCGAGGCGGCCAGGGAACTCGCCGCCTCCGACACACCGGCGCCCACCGTGACCGACGACGGGCGCTCCGACCAGACCTTCCTCGTCGACGCCGTCGTCCGCTCCGGCGGCACCGAACGGCGCGCCGTCGCCCGCGGCCGGGACATCTACGCCGTCACCGCACCGCTCGCCGTCGAGGCGGTCCACCGCATCCTCACCGGCCGGACCAGGACGGTCGGGGTCGCCTCCGCCGGCGAGATCTTCGACGCCCCCGACTTCCTGCGCGCCCTGTCGCCGCACATCACCGTCGAGCTGCGCCCGTAGCGCTAACGGCGACCGGAACTGGGGCCACGAGCAAGGAAGTTGATGTGCGAAGCTGTCCCCACCGTGAGCGGCGAGCGGGCCGTGGCGGGCGTCGGGAGGAGCGCAGGGTGACAGGGGAGGAACCGAGTCGCACCGTCCCCGATCCGACCGACCACTCGCCTCGGAAGGTGATCACCGTGCCCGTGCCGAGCCTGCTCGCCGTCTTCGCCCACCCCGACGACGAGTCCCTGTCGGCGGGCGGAGTACTCGCCCGCCACGCGTCCGCCGGCGCGCGCACCGCAGTCGTCACGGCGACCTGGGCGGAAGACACCCCGCGCGCAGCGGAGTTGGCCGAGGCGCTGCGCATCCTCGGTGCGGGCGCCCCGCGGATGCTCGGCCACGCCGACGCGCGTGCTCCTCACTCGGCCCCGGGCAGCCCACGGTTCTGCGATGCGCCACTCGACGACCTGGTGGGTCAACTGGTCGCCCACATCCGGGAGTTCCGACCGGACATCGTCATCACCCACGATGCCTACGGCGGCCTGACGGGCCATCCCGACCATGTCCACACCCACCGGGTCACGGCACTCGCGCTCGAGGCGGCCGGCCTCGAACGCCTCTACCCCGACGCCGGCGAGCCCTGGCACACGAGAGCCATGTACATGGCCACGCATCCGCACTCCGCCATGGCGGTGTGGGGCGACCACTGGGCCCCGACGGGCAAGGCCATGTACACCGTTCCCGACGAGCGCGTCACCGCGGCGGTCGATGTCCGCCCTTGGCTGGAGCAGAAGATCGCCGCCGTCCTCGCCCACCGCACCGAGGTGACCCGAGGGGCTGCCCCGGGCCTGATCGCCGCCCTCCCGGCAGCCGACCGTGAACTGCTGCTGTCGACGGAGTGGTACATCCGCCACAACCCCGTCTCCACGGGAGCGGCACAGACGGAACTGACGTCCTGAGACCCCCGGCGGCGGACTCCTCTGTCACGACCGCTCGCCGTGCCGCGACCGCTGAGCCGCCAACAGTGCGGCCACGCCCACCAACCCCAGTACGCCGGCAGAGCGGAAGGTGCGTGACGAACGCCAGGACAGCACCGACCACCGCGACTGCGCGGACAGACACGATCCCGTGCTCAGCCATGACCCGAACGAGACCAGCGACAGCGCCGACCCGATCGATCCCACGGACAGCGCGCTCCCGATCGATCCGACGGACAAGGCCGAGCCGACCGACCCGATGGACAGCACAGACCCCACGGATCCGATCGACAGCACCGAGTCCTGCGACCACAGGGACAACAAGGAGTTCGAGTCGGTGCGCTGTGTCGACGATCCGGATGTTTTGGTCATGAGGCCATCTTGCCTGCCGCTCCCGAGGGTTCGCAGTCGATGCGTCCCACGAGGGCGCTCACCGAACGGCACGTATTGTCCGGGGCGTGACAACCACCTACGTACTGGACGGCTCGCAGATCACCACGCTGGAGAACTTCTGGCGCGTTGTCGGGGAGAGCATCGGCGACGACGGATACTTCGGCCGCAACCTCGATGCCTTCGCCGACTGCCTCCGAGGCGGCTACGGCACGCCGGAGGACGGCGACTACGTGATCGAGTGGCGTGACCACGAGGCGTCCCGCCGTCACCTCGGCCACCCCGAGACCGCACGGCAGCTCGACATCCGGCTCGCGCGCTGCCACCCGACGAACCGGCCCTCCGTGAGCGCGGAACTGGCTCAGGCCCGCGCCGGGCGCGGGCCCACCGTCTTCGACTGGCTGGTCGGGATCATCGAGGACGAGCATCCGGGCGGGCTACGCCTGTGCTGACCGCCCCCGGCCGCTCAGGGCAGAACCTTCACCTGCACCCCCGAGATCCGCCCCACCGCGTCGAAGCCCACCTCGACCGCGTTGCCGGCGCCCAGGTCCGCGACGGTCCGGTCGCCCTCGGAACTCCGGGGCACACCGTGGTGATCGAAGTAGCCGCCGACGACCTCCCGGGCCGAGTACCCGATCAGCCCCGCTCCGGTGAGCAGCGTCCGGGGCAGCGTGACCGGGTCCAGGCCGGCACGGGGGACCCGGGCGTCGTCGGGCAGGAAGTAGACCTGAGTGGCCGGTCCCGCCGGAACGCCGATGTACCCGGGCGCCTCGGCCACCCCCATCCCCGTGAAGGCGAGCATCTCGGCGGCCCGCCGAGGATCGGCGAACCCGGACAACGGCACGATGTCCTCGGTCAGTTCGGTGATCCCGTGCACCCGCCCGTACCGCCGGACCGCGCCGGTCAGCGCCACCACCTCGGTGCCCCGCAGACCAGGATTGGCCCAGCCCCACATCCAGGACCGCTGCTCCATGTCGTACGTGCCCAGCACCGCCACCCGCAGCTCCAGCTCCCCCTGCCGATACAGGCAGGAGGGCAGATCGGCGGTCCACGGCCCCTCGGGCAGGAACGCGCCCAGCGCATCGAGCTGGGCCGCGCCCCACGCGGCATGTCGTTCGGCCTCGAGCAGGAACGCCTCGCTGAATTCGCTCACCATGCCCCGACCCTATGAAACCGCCGGACCACACCTCGAACGGGGTCGGCCCGGCCAAGGAGAAGCCCGGACCCGCCGCTCGCCGGGTTCGGCCGGACGAGGCGCGTCACCGCAACGGCCTCTTGCTCCCCGGTGCGCGATCTCGCAGGCTCGAAACGCTCTGCTCCCAGCGTCGAGGAGGATCTGTGCCCGCCGAAGCCGACATCCTGGCGCCGCCCCAACGGGTGCTCGAACGGGTCGAACGCTGGGACGCGTTCCTCGACGGAGCGGTACCGGCGAAGGACGACGGGACCAACCTGCTGATCGCGACCTGGAACCTGCGCGCCTTCTCCGACCTCACCAAGGCCTGGACCACCCCGGAGGGCGCCTCGCCGAAGCGGAACTTCACCGACATCCACCTGATCGCGTCGGTCGTCCGCCGGTTCGACGTCGTGGCGGTGCAGGAGGTGCGCGGCAACCTGCGTTCCCTGCGCTATCTGCTGAAGGTCCTCGGCGACGACTGGGCGTTCATCCTCACCGATGTGACACGGGGCAGCGCGGGCAACAGCGAACGGCTGGCGTTCCTGTTCGACACCCGCAGGGTGAAGCCGTCAGGACTGGCCTGCGAGCTGGTGGTGCCCATCGAGGAGGACGCGGGCGTTCCCGCGACCGATCTGGAGAAACAGTTCGCCCGTACGCCCTACGCGGTCAGCTTCCTCTCCCAGGGCCAGACGTTCACCCTGGTCACCCTGCACGTCCTGTACGGCGACAAGGCTACCGATCGGGCACCGGAACTGCGGGCGATCGCGCGGTGGCTGGCCTCCTGGGCGGAACAGGAGTTCGGCTGGGACCACAACCTCATCGCGCTGGGAGACTTCAACATCGACCGCGCCGGCGACCCTCTCTTCCAGGCCTTCACCTCCACCGGCCTGGTCCCCGCCCCCTCCTTGGACGGCCTGCCGCGCACGATCTTCGACGACCCGGGCGCCGAACACTTCTACGACCAGATCGCGTGGTTCACCAAGGGGCAGAAGCGCCGACCGGTGCTGACACTGGAAGCCCTGGCCGGAGGGCACCTCGACTTCGTGCCCGAGCTGCGCGGCGACCGGATGCTGGGCGAGCTGTCCTGGCACATCTCGGACCACTTCCCGCTGTGGGTGGAGTTCGGGATCCCGGCGCCCTGACCTATTTGCGGAGCCAGAAGCCGGAGCGCTCCAGCCACAGGGACAGCAGATCGCCGTCCCCGAACACCTCGACCGACGGGTCGGCCGGGGTGCGGCGGCCGTAGAGCAGCAGAACGAGGTCGGTGAGCGGGGCGCGTACCGCCACCGAGGCCTTCGCGTGGATGTGGCTCCAGGTGATCGGCACGCCCGTGAGGTCCACCAGCCATTCGGCGTGAGGCGCGTCGGTGGCGTGCAGGTGCAGGGTGCGGCCGGGTCCGGTGAGCGGCGGGGCGTCGGGCCCGGCGGCCTCCAGCACCCGGGGCAGCGCGCCGAACCCCATCCACTCGTCCAGGGCGTCCCGCGCCAGCTCCTCCCGTACGGCGAAGGGGGCGCCCGTGACGAAGGCGGCGTCGGCGGCGTGCAAGGTCGTCTCATGGGCCATCCGCCGGGCCCAGAAACCCGCGACACCACTCGGCGCGACGGTCCACACCGGAGCATCGGGACCGGCCTCGCGCAGGGCACCCGTCAGCTCCGCCGCCCCCTCGGCGAGCCAGGCGTCCAGGTCGGCGGCGGACTCGGGACCGGGCGAGTAGACATCGTCCACCATGTCGTGGGCGACGGGACCGGTGGCCCGGCCACGGACGATCCGCGCCGCCCACCGATGGGTTCCCCCGACATGCCGGGCGAGCTGGGTGAGACTCCACCCGGGACAGCTGGGGACGGGCGTCGCGGCCGGCCCCGCCTCGGCGGACCGCACAGCCGCGCGCAACTCGTCGGCCCGGGAGCCGATTTCGGTGCAGTAGACGTCGTGCTCCACATCACTCACCGAGCCACCGTAAGACGGACCGGACTCCCGCTCAACGCGGATTCGGCGCTCAGCGCCCCTCTAGTGCCAGTCGCTGATCCGGACATCGGCAGGTGCCGGGCTGCCGTGGCCCGTCTCGGCGTACTCCTTGAGGCTCATCAGGAAGAGCGCCCACTTCGTACTGCAGTGGTGCATGAACTCGACCGGCTCGCGCCAGCCCTCGTGCTTGAACAGGACGATCGTGTAGTCGTCGGTCCGGCTGAGGGTCCAGTCGATCTCGGTGCCGATCCATTCCGCGGGGCCGTCCGTGACGCGCCACCGGACATGGCCGGCGGGGTCGAGTTCCAGGATCTCCATGTCGAAACCGCCGACGTCGCCGAAGCGGAACGCCAGTCGGCCGCCGACCTCGCTCTTGCCCGTGGTGTCGGTCGTCCACCAGCCGGCGAGGCCCTCGGGTGTCGCGAGCGCCCGGTAGACCTCGTCCAGCGGCGCGACGGCGCCGATGCGGTGCAGGATGTCGACCATGGTCATGTTCCTTCCGTAGTGGTGCGGCTTCGTTCGATCGTTTCGGCGAAGTGCTTGATACGGCGGAGCCGGGCGTCCCAGGTGGCGCCGACCGCGGCCAGTTGCGCGACCGCGCGGGCGAGTTGGGCCTCGTCGACGCGGTAGCGCCGCTCCCGTCCGGCCGGTTCGGCGTGGACCAGCCCGACCCGGTCGAGAACGGCGAGATGCTTCGAGACGGCCTGCCGGGTGACGGGAAGGCTCGCGCTGAGCGAGGTCGCGGTCCCCGGTCCGGACGCGAGGAGCAGGTCGATCATGGTGCGCCGGGTCGGGTCGCCGATCGCGGACCACAGGTCGTCGTCGACCGGCGTGCTCATCGGGTCGACGCCAGCCGCGCGGCGTAGGCGCCCAGCCGGGGGATGTAGTGGTCCCAGCCGCTCACGTGATCGCGGTACTGCTCCTCGAGTACGGCGATCTCCCAGCCCATCTCGCGGAACCCGGTCTCGGTCATCCGCACCAGGGTCCCCGTCTGCGTCGGCACGAGATCGAAGGTGACCAGCAGGGAGTCACCGCCGCGTTCGGCACCGGTGTGGCACCACCGGAACGAGAACCGTTTGGGCGGGTCGACCTCGACCACCGTGAACGCGACGGTCTTGGTCTCGCCCGTGGCCTTGTCACGCCAGAAGAGCTCTCCCGGTGCCCCTTCGGCGGGCTCGAACCGGGCGTCGTCCGGCCACCACTCCCGCATGTGTTCCGGTCGGCTGACGACCTCGAAGACCACGTCGGGCGACGCGTCGACGTGAAGGTCGCGCTCGATGCTTCCGTACTCCATACCCGGCTCCCTTTTGCAACCATCGGTTGCGTATCAGAGTACGACCGAAGACGCCCTAGCGCAACCATCGGTTGCGATGTCGGGGAGGGAGGGTGCAATCAGTTCCGGTTCAGGGTCCGGGTGATGCCGGCGAGTACCGCCGTCGTGAGGATCCAGCCCGCCGCGATCAAGGCGTACGACAGCCAGGCGGCCGTACCGCCCTCCCAGTACCAGGACGTGCGCTGGCCGAGACCCCCGATGGGAATCAGCAGGTCGAGCGTGTAGACCAAGGGGTTGAACGGGGGCACCTGGCCGGGCTCGGTCGCCGTGGGGGTGTGGGAGGCGAAGACCGTGCTGCCGAGCAGGATCAGCGCCGCGAGCCACCCGCCCGCACGCCACGGGCGGTAGCCGTAGCCGACGGTGGCCTCCAGAAGGTGGCCCCACAGCCGGGCGGGCAGTGACAGGGTTCTTCTGCGATGGCGCTGCTTGGCCAGCAGTACGCGCCGGGCGTCGTCGTCATGGCCGATCTGCCGGTACCAGGACGCCAGTTGCTCGTACGGCTGGGCCGCGTACCCCGGATGGCGTCGCACCCACGCCACACGACGCTCCACGGACGACGCCTGGAGCTCGCTGCTCTCGTGCAGGGAGCCATAGGTGAAGCCCTGCAGCCGTACGCGCTCCGGCCAGACACCCTCCCGGTCGTGGAGGGCGACGGCCCGGGCGTCCTCGAGATCCACCATGCCGGACGGCGCCCGGGCCGGGGTGAAGACGACGATTCCCGCCTGCATACGGGCACAGTCGAGGGCCGTGCCGTCGGCCCGCAGCACGGCGGCGTCGAAGCTCACCTGGTCGGTGATCTGCGTGCCCCGCAGGCTGACCGTCCCCTCGGCCGTGAACCCCTCGGACAGCGCCATGCTGCTCACCACCGCGTGGTCGGCGAGGAGCGCCACACCCCCGGGATGGTGCAGCCGCGTCCGCTCCATGTGCAGGCCGCCGAGCAGTTGGGCGCCCACGAGTCGCACGCCGCCGTGCACGGTGGCGGTACGGCAGAACAGCCCGCCTTCCATGACGAGCCCGCCGGCGTACAGGGCCCAGCCGTCGGGATGTGAGAGGGCCGCGTGGCTGAGTACCAGCTCACCGGTCACGCGCGCGTTCAGCAGCTTCACGGCTCCGCTGACCACCGTGTGCCGCAGAGCGACCCTGCCCTCCACCCTGGCCATGCTGAGGTCGAGCCCCGGCAGTCTGCTGCCCTTGATCTGGATCGTCCGGGTGGTCGCGCCGTACAGTCCGGCGCCCTGCTCGAACCAGCACCCCTCGAACCGCATGACATGCCCGATCTCGGCCCCGCCGAGCTCCAGGCCCCCACTGATCCGCGCGCCCGCGAGCCGCAGTGCGGGCACCCCTCCCGGCCGGGCCGGGTTCGCGCCGAGGAGCAGGGCGGCCACCACACCGGCTCGCACGGTCCGCTCGTCGCCCCAGTCGCCCCCGTTGCCGGGGTCGTCCTCCGCCGCACCCGTACGGAAGTCCACCGAACGGCCCGTGGGATACGCGTCCCACAACTGCCGCTCCGCCGACGTGAGTTCCTCGTACGCATACACGCCGGAAGAGTAACGGGCAGAAGCCGCGAATGATCGAGACTGGCTCTGCACCGTTGGTACACCGGAAGGAAGAACACATCGTGCCGCACGTCCTGAACCTCTGGCGTCAACAGCTGGGAGAAGTACCCGAGTCGGTGTGGGACAGGACCGAACTCCAGGTGCTGATCCTCGCGGACAACGGACTCACGGAGCTCCCCGCCGCGATCGGCCGGCTGCACCGACTGACCACACTGGACCTCGGCCACAACCTCCTCCCGGCCGTGCCCGGGACGCTCGGAGACCTGACCGCCCTCGACGGCTGCCTCTATCTGCACGACAACGAGCTGGTCGAACTCCCGCAGTCCCTGGGCAACCTGACCCGACTGCGCTACCTCAACGTCGGGGAGAACCAGCTGACCGCGCTGCCGGAAACCATCGGCCTGATGGCCGGGCTGATCGAACTGCGGTCCCAGCACAACCAGTTGACCGCCCTGCCCGACAGCCTCGGCGACCTGCGCGGCCTGCGCGAACTCTGGCTCCGGGGCAACGCACTCGAAAGCCTGCCGCCGACCGTGGCCGACCTCCACGAACTGCGCCACCTGGACCTGCGCGAGAACGCCTTCGCCGAACTCCCGGAGCCCCTCACCGCACTGCCCCGCCTCCGCCACCTCGACCTGCGCAGCAACCGACTGGTCCAACTGCCGCACCGGGTGCTGGAGATGCCCGCCCTGGAGAAGCTGGACCTGCGCTGGAACGCGTGCGAACCTCCCGCGTCGCTCCTCGCCGAGCTGGAACGACGAGGATGTGTCGTCCTCCTGTAGACCCGGAAAGCGGCCGGACACGCACCGGCTGCGAGGACCGTCCCTCAGACGACGGGCTCACCGACGCCCAGCAGGTTTCCCTCGCTGTCCCGGAACCAGGCGGCGCGCTCGCCCCGGGCACCCTTGCTGGGATAGTTGCCCTCGACGTCCGCGATGGAGTCCTTCGTGCGCAGACCGGGCACATCGACGTCCTCGAACACCACGCCGCGCCGCTTGAGCTCCGCCACGACGGCCTCGATGTCGTCGACCTCCCAGCCCATCTGCGTGAAGGTGCCGGCCGAGGCTCCCGTGAAGGCGAAGAGGGCGAAGTCCGAGCCCGAGCACCGGTACAGCAGCCCGCCGGGCCGTTCGTCGACGGGCTCCAGCCCGAGCTTCTCGGCATAGAAACGCCGGGCCCGCTCCAAATCCTGGGCGGGCAGCCGGGTCGCCACGCGTCCCCGGGCGAGCAGGTTCCTGTCGTCTGCGTCCATAGGTCCACTGTGCCGCCGGCCGCCGCGGAGCGCAGGGAAGCAGGTGCGACCGCTCAGGTGAGGTTGAGTCCGCCGTCCAGGACGATGACCTCGCCGGTGAGGTAGGTGCTGGCGATGACCGAGGCCACGAGGTCGGCCACGTCGGAGGGCCGGGCCGGGCGGCCCATGGGGGCGCGGTCGCGCCACAGTTCGTGGGCCTGCGTCCAGTCCTTGGTCATGGGGGTGTCGACCAGGCCCGGGGCGATGGCGTTGACGCGTACATCGGGTGCGAGGGCGGCCGCGAGGAGCCGGGTGACGTGGTTGAGCGCGGCCTTGCTCGCCGCGTAGGGCACCGACGAGCCCTTGGGGCGCACCCCGGCGTGGCTGGTGATGTTGACGACGGAGCCGCCGGTGGGGGACCGGCGCAGCGCGGGAAGGGCGGCGGTGCAGAGCACCCAGGGGGCGATCAGGTTGACCTCCAGCAGTTGCCGCCAGTCCGCCGGTGTCGCCGCGGCGAGGTCGTGGTGGGGGATGGGCCAGCTGATGCCGGCGTTGTTGACCAGGACGTCCAGCCGGCCGTAGCGGCCCAGCGTCTCCTCCACCAGGGCGCGCGCCTCGTCCTCGACCGCGAGGTCGGCCCGCACATACGCGCCGTCGAGTTCCGCCGCCAGCGCCCTGCCCGCGTCCACGCTGCGCCGCGAGTGCACGACGACACGCGTCCCGTCGGCCGCCAGTCTGCGCGCGACGGCCTCCCCGATGCCCGAGGTGGAGCCGGTGACCAGGGCGACGGGGCGATCCGCTTGTTCGATGCTGCTCATGCTTGCGGATCTTGCCATGCCTCCCGGAGCCCGATGCCGGAGCGGGCGGCCCACCGGCATCGTCACCGGGAGATCAGTGACCGCGCACCGCTCAGCCGGCCGAAGTGGTCTGTGCCGCCCGGCGTGCCTCGGTGAGGGCTCGCTGCCTGAGGTTGCCGCCGAACAACTGCATCGTGGTGGCGGCCAGGATGTCTTCCCTGCCGATGGTCCGCCCGTCCCCCCTGCGGGTGGACAGGGCCCGGAGGGGATCCTTGTGGAACGGGGGAGGGGCCGGTTCGCCCGACATCTCCAGGGTGACCGTGCCGAAACGTTGGACCCCGCCCTCGCGGACCACCCTGACCGCGTCCAGGGCGAGGTCCGTCAGGAGCACGCTCGCGATTCCGTCCAGGTCGCGGACCATCGCCGGGACGGCCGTCGCCCGCCGGCTCCGCAGCAGCTTCTTGACCCCGGCCTCGAACCTGTGGGCACCGACCACAGCACTCGGTTTGCGCGACCTGCTGCGCTTGCGAGAAGACACGATGACGCCCTCGGCGTCGTACAGGACACCGGTCAGGCCTCGAAACGTCGGGCTGTGGTCGTACCACTTGGTCCCCACCTCGAGCTCGACGTTCCGGTCGATCGCCGCGAGAAGGTCCCCGGGGATCAGCTTCTTCCGGGCCTCCGCCGCCGCCGCTCTCCTCGCGCCGTCGATGATCTCCGCCAGCACTGTCCGCGTCACCGACGCGGCGGCCCACGCGGCCGACCGGGAGACGTGCATCGGGGTCACGTCCCTGAACACAGCTTTGACGAGAGAAGCCTTGAACGGCGAGACATCCACCACCGAGGCGGTCTCGGGACCGCTGCGCTCAGGCCGTGCGGGCTGTGTGGTCATCGGAAGGAACGCTCCCTGCTGTCGGAGTTGTCAGAGGCCCACACTTCACCACGCGGACCCGCTCTCTTCCCTCATCCTCCAGGCGGGGCTACGCGCAGCCTCGAAGCGCGTAGCCGGTTCGGGAATCGGGGTGGCCGCTCGTCGCGTTGTCCCCACGAGCGCTCACCCGTCCCAGCTTCGTCCAGGAGACCTCCCCATGGCAGAGCCGGAGATCGACGCCATCGTGTTCGACGTGCTCGGCACCCTCGTCGACGAACCCGCCGGTCTGCGCGCCGGTATCCGTGCGTTCGCCCCGAAGCTCGACGACCCCGGAATCGAGGAGCTCCTGTCGTTGTGGCAGCGGCACATCGAGACCGAGCAGCGCCGCATCCTCGATGGTGTCCGGGCTTATGTCCCCACCGACGTACTGGACCTGGAAGCCGCCCGCGTGGTCGCCGACGCCGCCGGAGTCGACGACCCCGCGGCGGTGACGGCGCTGTCCCTGTCGGGTCGCCGGCTCCCGCCCTGGCCCGACACCGTCGCGGGGCTCGCCCGGCTCGCCGAACGGTTCCCGCTGATCGGACTCTCCAACGCGAGCCGGACGGCGCTCCTGGGCATCAACGCTTCCACGCCGGACTGCGCTGGCATCAGGCCCTGTCCGCCGAGGACGCCCGGACCTACAAGCCGGACCCGGCCGTCTACCGACTGGCTGTCACCGTCTCCGGGCTACCACCGGAGCGGCTGCTGATGGTCGCCGCCCATGCCTGGGACCTGCGCGGAGCGCAGAGCCTCGGCCTGAGCACCGCCTATGTGCCCCGCCCGGCCGGCGACCCGCCCACTGCCTCGGACCGATTCGACGTGCACGCCGCCGACTTGAGCGACCTCGCCGACCGACTCCGCCAGAAATAAGGGAATGCCTGGGGGGTTCGACACCCCAGGCATTCCCGGTCGTGGATTACAGCCCGTCACGCACCATGGCGGCGACGATCTGCACATGGCGGTCGGCCGCCGTACCGGACATCTCGTTCTCGTAGTTCAGTCCGTAGGGCCAGAAGTGGCCACCGCCCGTGGACAGTTTGGCGCCGGAGCCGTCGAACTGCCGGACCAGTGCCGTGGCCTGCGCGCCGGTCCAGGTGCCGCTGCCGCCGAGAGCGGACCAGCCCGAGCTCGTTCCCACCCCGATGGTGTGGGCGATCTCGTGCAGGGCCGTCCTCTCGGTCATGTAGCTGCGGTTGCCGAAGCGGATGGTGCCGTTGATGTTGCCGTCGGCGGTGGGCACGCCCGGGTCGTAGCGCACGGTGATGCTCTTCCCCAGGTCGCTGAGGTTGTTGTAGCGCGCCACGGCCGCGTTCATGGCCGCCGTGATGAGGTTGTACGCCGTCTGCTGGTCCGCCGTGGGATTGCTCGCCCGTTCCAGGGTCCAGGTGATGGTGGCCGCCGCCACCTGCTCCTGTGGGACGGGCGCTGCCTTCGGCGCGGCCTGCGCGACGCCGGGCCCCGCGAGCAGGGCCGCGGCGAGCGCGGTGACGGCCAGTGTGGTGCGCCAGGGTATGGCCGTTCGAGGACTGTGCTCCTTGTCCTGACGTGGGCTCATATGAGGTCCTCCTGTGGGGGGTTGGCCGTCGAGTGTGGGGGGACGGCGTGACCGGTACGCCCGGCCGGGGTGTTCACTCCCGACGGTCGCCGATGGTGATCAATCCGGTGATCTTCGAGCTGGTGACGTTGTCGTAGACGACGTCACCACCGGACTTCTTCCAGATCCTGACGTGGAAGCTGTCCGGGGTATCGGTGGCGGTGACGCGGAAGGCGTAGCCGTCGGTGCCGTTGACCGTGCCGGTGCCCTGGTAGACGGCCTGGGAGCCGGTGACCACGAGCCAGTCGGAGCCGGTGGAACGGAACTTCAGCTTGGCCGGGCCGAAGTCGAGGGACATCTGCCCGACGGGGACGGAGGTCAGATTCGTGTAGAAGGCGGTGAAGAAGAAGGCGGCCTTGCCGGTCAGTGTCGGCTTGGCGGGGTAGGCCCCGGCCGGCGAGGTGAAGAGGCCGGTGCCGAACGCGGGTCCGGCGGCTCGGTCGTAGACGATCAGCTCGGGGAGCGTCCTGCTGTCCGAGGCGCCGTCGTCGTCGGTGACGGTGATCACCGGGTTGCGGATACCGGCCTTGCGGTAGGTGTGTTCCGCCCGGCAGCCGGACGCGGTGACCGTGCCGGCCGTCGGCACGGTGCCGTCCTTCCAGTCGACCGTGCAGGTGTGGGTGTCACGGGTGCCCGGGTCGGTGAACCCGGCCGTGACGACCGCCTGCTTGCCCACCGACACCGGGGACTTCGGCCCCGCGGCGGAGGTGAGGGCCGGTGCCGAGTTGGCGACCTCGACGGTCGCCGTGTCGCTGCTGCGGCCGCCGGTCAGCGTCACCTTGAACGTGCCGTTGTCGGTGCAGGTGAGCGTCGTACGGGCGGCACCGGCGTCGGCGAAGGTGCAGGGCGCCCCCGCCTCGGCGGTCCACTTGGCGGTGCCCGCGCCGGACACCGTGCCGTTGAGCTGGATCTTGTCGCCTTCCTTGCCGGAGGCGTCCGCGCCGGCCCGGGCGATGGTGACCGGGTCGATGCTCTCCAGGGTGGGGACGACCTTCTTGATCAGGCCGTCGGCGTCGAACTCCATCTTGTCGATGGTGGTTTCGCGGTGCATGCCGTCACCGCCGGGGATGGCGAAGCGGTGGTAGACGATGTACCAGTCGTCGGTGCCCGGGACGTGGACCACCGAGTGGTGGCCGGGGCCCTTGATGCCGAGCGAGAGGTCCTTCTCCAGGATCACGCCCTGCTTGGTCCAGGGACCGGTGGGCGAGGGGCCGGTGGCGTAGGCGACCTGGTAGTTCTCGTCACGTGTGTCGTTCTCCGACCACATGAAGTAGTAGGTGCCCTTGCGCTTGATGACGAAGGAGCCCTCGTTGTAGTTGCTCGGCGTGATGTTGGTGACCTTCGAGGCGTCGAAGGAGACCATGTCGTCGTTGAGCGGGACGACATAGGCGCGGCCGTTGCCCCAGTACAGGTACGACGTGCCGTCGTCGTCGGTGAAGACGGCCGGGTCGATCATCTGGCCCGTGTAGGCACCGGCCTTCAGCAGCGGCTTGCCGAGCGCGTCCGTGAACGGGCCGGTGGGTGAGTCGGAGACCGCGACACCGATGTTCGCGTCGGCGCAGAAGTAGAAGTAGTACTTGCCGTTCCGCTCCTCCATGGCCGGCGCCCAGGCCCTGCTGTCCGCCCAGGAGACGTCCGGACCCAGGTCCAGGATGACGCCGTGGTCGGTCCAGTGGACCAGGTCCTTGGAGGAGTACGCCTTGAACTGCGTACCGCTCCAGCCGTCGAAGCCGTCGGTGGTCGGGTAGATGTAGAAGGTGTCGCCGAAGCGGACCACGTTCGGGTCGGCGTTGAGACCGGGCAGGACCGGGCTCTTCATGATCGCCGCCGAGACCGTCCAGGTGCGCTTCTTGCCGTCCGAGCCGGTTACCTCGTACGTCACCGGCTTCGTGAAGTCGTGCAGGGTGCCGGAGGCGGGGCTGATGGTCGCACCGTGGGCGAGGGTGAACTGCGGTGCCAGAGCGGTGACATCGCTGCCCGGGGTGAGCGGCAGGACGATCTTGCTGTCCTTGTCGGTGATGATCGCGTCGGTCTTGAGCGCCGGGTGGGTCGCCGCGGCGATCCCGGTCGTGTTGCCGCTGAGTTCCAGGATCTCGGCGGGCGTCAGGGCCCGGTTGTAGATCCGGAAGTCGTCGACCTCGCCGCCGAAGTACGGGTCGGGGGAGTAGAGGGACTTGCCGATGTAGCCGGAGTAGTCCTTCGCCGAGTCGTACAGCTCGGACGGCTTGACAGTGACCCCGTTGACCCGGGCCGCCTCGGCGCCGTCCACGTAGAGGATCGCCGTCCCGGTCGCGCCGTCCAGGGTGACCGTGAGGTGCTGCCACTCGCCGGCCGTGAGCCGGGAGCCGCCGATCATCTGCTTCTCGCCGGACCAGGTGGCCTTGGTGATCGCGGAGAACAGTTTGCCGCTGCCGTTGGACGGGGTGGCGAACAGGTACTTGTTGCTGTCCGGGCCGAGTCCGAACAGCCACTGGAAGTTGTCGCCGCCCTTCCACTTGACGTACGTGGAGACGGTGACGCTGTTCGTGTCCTTCAGCACGCCGCCCGGGATCTTGACGTACGGCGAGCTGGAGCCGCTGTCGCCGCCGGACATCTTGAACGAGCCGCCCTCGACACCGGTGCCGAAGTCGGGCGTACGGACGTAGGTGCCGTGGTAGCCGTGGCCGCTGGAGTCGCGGGCGATGCTGCCGCCGCTCTCGTCGAAGTCGTAGTGCAGGAGCAGGTCGGCCGGGACGTCCGGGCCCTCGGCGGAGACGGTGACCTCGGCGCTGACGCCGATCGCGGAGTCGCCCGCCAGGTCGCCCTTCACCGTGAAGGTGCCGGCCTGCGCGTACTGCGATGCGGCCACGTCCTCCCAGGTGACGGCGACGGGACGCTTCACGCCGCCCGCGGACTCGGCGATGACGGTGGCGGGCAGGACCGGGGCGTCACCGATGCGCGTCTCGACCTTGACGTCCTCGACGCCCGTGATGATCTGGTCCGGCTGGTACGTCTTGAGGAGCCGGTCGTACTCGGCCTGGGTGACCGGCAGCACCGTGCCGTGCCGGGGCTTGGAGGGCAGGTCGTAGCCGGTGGACGGCTTCCAGGCGCCGGAGGCCAGGTCGGTCGTCTCGAAGGGGATGTAGCCGCGTCCGCCGAACTCGTCGAGGAACGCGTACCACTTCTCCTCGGTGTTCGACTTGAACACCAACGGGCCCTCGGCCGCGCTCATCTCGCCCTTGCCGATGCCCTCGGCGACGGCGGTCCAGGAGAGGTTGCGGAGCGTGTCGCTCTTCTCCTCGAAGATGAACTTGCTGTTGGGCGTGGAGGAGGTGTTGTTCCGCTCGTCCTTGGAGAGGCGGAAGTACGTGCCGTCGTGCTGGATGACCGTGGAGTCGATGACCGAGTAGCCGCGGTCGACCCAGACCTTGGGCTCGCTGAAGGTGTAGAAGTCACGGGTCGTCGCGTACATCATGCGGTTGTACGTGTCGCCTGAGTGGGCCTCGTTGTCGTACAGCTTGGAGGCCCAGAAGACGACGTACTCGCCGAGCTTCTCGTCGTAGTACGCCTCCGGGGCCCAGGTGTTGCCGGCCGCGTCGGGGGAGACCTTCACCAGGCGCTGGTTGGTCCAGTTCACCAGGTCGGTGGACTCCCAGACCATGATGGACTTGCTGCCGGTGCGCTGGGAGGCGTCCCAGTCGCCGTTGCCGTAGATCCGCAGGTCGGTGGCGATCTGGTAGAACTTGTCGCCCTCGGGGGAGCGGATGATGAACGGGTCGCGCAGGCCCTTCTCGCCGAGCGTGGAGGTCAGGACCGGCTTGCCGTCGTTCAACTCCCGCCACTTCAGCGGGTCGTTGCCCTTGCTGAGTGCGGCGTAGAGCTGCTCGCCGTCCGAGGTGCCCTCGCCGGTGAAGTAGCTGAACATGTAGCCCTTGAGGGCTTCCTTCTCGGGCAGTTCCGGCACCTTCGCGGTGAAGGTGCGGGTCGTCTTCGCGTCGCCCTTGGTGACGGTGGCGGTCAGCTCGACGGTCGTGGTGCCGTCGCCGTGCGCGGGCCGGTGGACCACGCCCTCGGCGGAGACGACGTCCGTGTTCGCGGAGGACCAGGAGACCTTGGTGCCGAGGTCGCCCTCGGCCGGGAAGGTGAGGTTGCCGCGGACGTCGTCGAGGTTGTGCACGGTCAGTGCCTCGGCGGCCTGCTGGACGGCGGTCGTGTCGTCGACGGCGGGCAGGACCGTGACCTCGAAGGTCTTGGTGGCGCTGAAGCTGCCCTTCTTCAGGGTCGCGGTCAGCGTGGCGTGGCCGTCCGGCTGACCGGAGGCGGGGCGGGTCACCGCGCCGGAGCCGGAGACGACGTCGGTGTTGTCGCTCTCCCAGGTGATGGAGGAGCCGCCGGCGGTGCCCGTCTTGGGCAGGGTCAGATCGGCGGTCACCGCGCTGGTGTCGCCCAGGGTGAGGGCCGCCTTGTCGGCGGCGACGCCCTGTTCGGCGACGGGGAGCGAGAGCTGCTCGACTTCGGAGCCGGCGAGTGCGCGGTCGTAGACCCGGAAGTCACGGATCTTGCCCTTGAAGAGCTTGTCGCTGGTGTAGACCGACTTGCCTATGTAGTTGGCGGTCGTGGTGCCCGAGCCGATGGAGCCCGGGGTGGTGGTGACCGAGGTGTTGCGGCCGACCTCCACGCCGTCCTCGTACAGCACGGCCGTGGTGCCGGTCTGGGTGTAGGTGAGCTGCTTCCACACCGAGCGGGTCAGGTTGTGCGAGTCGGTGGGGCGGGTGTTCTGCTCCGTCGACCAGTTGCCGGACGCGATGGCGGTGCGCAGCGAGTTGCCGGTGGCGAAGAGGTAGCCGTTGCCGGCGCCGCTGGTGGTGTTGCCGAAGCCGTAGATGAAGTACGGGGTGCTCTGCGACTCGTCCATCAGCACGTCCATGGAGACGCTGATCGAGTCCATGCCCTTCATGACGTCGTTCGGCACCTTGATGTAGGTGTCCGAGCCGTTGAAGGCGAGGCCCTGGCCGGTGCCCGTCCAGCCGGCGGTCCCGTTGACCGTGCCGTCCCGGCCGTTGCCGGAGGCGTCGGTGACGGTGGTGCCGGAGGAGGCGTCGAGCTTGTACCAGAGAGCCAGTCCGTCGGTGACGTCCGCGGTGTCGGCCGCCTGCGCGGGGAGGAGCGGTGCGGTGAGGCCGAGGAACAGCGCTGCGACGGTCAGGCCGGCGAATCGGCCCGTCCGGCGTCTCGCGCGGGTGCGCGGACGTGCGAAGTACGTCATGTGGGGTTTCCCTGCTGAGGCATGGCTGACGGGGGAGGGAAAAAGGCGTGGCGGAGCAGGCCGTCGACGGGGGTGGCCTCGGCGGTGGACACCCTGGCGTTTCGGCTGTGTGACGTCGTGTTGCGAGAGTGTCAAACGGGGTGTGGTGCAGCGTCAAGAGGTTTCGAACAATGTCCGACAGGTCGAACATTGCTCTGATGGGTCCACCGGCCGGAGTGCGGCACCCTGTTGGGCAGACGGCGTCGCACCCCGGGGGCTCGCCGGCTGCCTACCGAGGAACGTCCTCGTGCTCGTCATGTTCCGTGAGGCGGCGCCGCTCCTCGCGGTAGAGGTAGCGGCTCATCGCGTCCGTGCCCGACTGGTCCCGAGCCGCGTGGGCCCTCTGACCGCCCTGGGAGAACGACTCCACGATGCTCCCGTCGGGACCCGCGAAGTGCGGTGCGTTCTCCAGGGGATAGGGGGAGCCCGCGGCCGAGTCGACGGGAACCTCATGCGCCGCCGCGTAGGTGATCGTGTGCGGCAGCATGATCAGCGACGTCGTGCCCGACTGCTGTCGCGACGGCCGCAACTGGACACGGATGCCGTGCCGGTCGGCGAGTCGGCCGACCACGAACAGACCCATCTGCCGGGAGATGTTGGCGTCGACGGTCGGCGGATGGGCGAGCTTGTGGTTGATGGCGGCGAAGTCCTCGGCGGTCAGACCGATGCCGCTGTCATGGATCTCCACCATGATCCGCCCGTCGGGAAGCCGGCCCGCGGTGACATACACCTTCATCTGCGGTGTGGAGAACGCGGTGGCGTTCTCCAGGAGTTCGGCCAGCAGATGTACGAGGTCGCTCACGGCGCGGCCGTGGATCTCGGCCTCCGGGACGCCCGAGAGCTCGATGCGCTCGTACTGCTCCACCTCCGAGGCGGCCGCCCGCAGCACGTCGATCAGCGCGAGTTGCGGCATCCCGTGGTGGTTGGACTCCTCGCCGGCGAGGACCAGGAGGTTCTCGCCGTTGCGGCGCATACGGGTGGCCAGATGGTCCAGGCGGAAGAGGTTGTCCAGCTGGTCCGGGTCGGCCTCGTTGTTCTCCAGGTCGGTGATCAGGGCCAGTTGACCCTCGACGAGCGACTGGCTGCGGCGCGACAGGTTGGTGAAGATCGCGTTGATGTTGCCCCGCAGCGCCGCCTGCTCGGCGGCCAGCCGCACCGCCTCACGGTGCACCTGGTCGAAGGCCCGGGCGACCTCGCCGATCTCGTCGGTCGAGGTGATCGGGATCGGCGCCACCCGGGTGTCGACCCGGCCGGGAGTGGCACGGTTGAGCTGGGAGAGCAGGGCCGGCAGCCGCTGCTCGGCGATCTGGAACGCCGAGCCGCGCAGGACACTCATCCGGCGGCTCATCGAGCGGGCCACCCCGGCGGCGATCAGGAACGCGGCGAGCACGGCGCCGAGGACCACGGCCGACAGGACGATGGCGTCCCGGCGCGCGCTGTCGGCGATGTCCTTCGCGTTGGCGAGCGCGGTGTCGCTGAGATAGACCTCGACCTGGCGGTACGCGTCGAAGGAGAGCGTGGAGGCGGCGAAGAAGGAGTCGGTGGTGATGCCCTGCTCCGCGAGGTCCGCGGCCGACTTCCCCGACGCGATCTCACTGATCATCGTCGTCATGGCCGGCGGGACGACGTAGTCCTCGCCGGCCGCGTCGGCACGCGCCGCGGCCTGGGTGACCTGCTGCTCGCCCTTGGTCTTCGCGGCCGCCAGCGCCTTCTTCAGCCGCGTCGTGTCCTGGCTCGTGGCGGCGCCGTCGAACTCCACCAGCGCGACCTGCTGGAGATAGGCGTAGGAGCGGAACGAGGCGAGCTGGGTGGCGAGTTCACCCTCCTTGAGCTTGCTGCGGTCCTCGGCCAGGATGTGCGTGCCGATGGCCCGGGTCAGGGACTCGGCGGCCTGTGTGAGCGAGATGGCGTACAGGGCGCGGCCGAAGCTGGCCTGGTTGCTGCTGCCGAAGCCGAGCTCGTTGGAGAGTTCCATCAGCGGGTGCTGGATCAGGTGGTACTTCTCCTCGGTCTGCACCCCGGGCAGCGCGGACGTGAACGCCGCGTCTCGGATGCCGGCGAGTTGCTTGCCGCCGCTCTGGACGACCTCGACCCTTCTCAGCAGACGCTCGGTTCGGGGCATCCGCTCCACCGTCTTGTCGAACGCGGCCCTGTCCTGATCGGTGATCTTGCGCGCCTTGGCGACGACACTCGAGTCGGTGTCGCCCCGCAGCAACGGGACGACCGACAGATCACGCTCGTTGATCGCGTCACTGGCGTACTTGTTCGCCGCCTGCACCAACTCCGCGACCCGGACCGCGTCGTCGGCGCTCTGCCAGGTGTCCACGGCGCGCGTCACCCTGAATCCGCCGAGCACGAGCGTGACCACGACCGGGATCAGCAGGATGGCCCGCAGTCGCCGTGCCACCCGCCAGTTGTGGGTGAAGGAGATGCCCTTTTTGCGCCCGGTCGCTTTCGGCTGCTCAGGCCGTTGAGGCGGTGGAGTCGGCTGAGCCGCGGGAGCTCCCGCAGCTGCCTTGCGGGGCGCTGCTCGCCTTGCTTTGCTCACGCGACTACCGACCTCTCGACGACGGGTGGCCCGCGACCGTGCCCGGCTGAACGTGTCGGGCCGTTCCTGGCTGCATGCGTGCGGGACCCGATCACGGTTCCTTTGAACCGTTACGGATAGGAAGCGCTCCGTGTTCAGACCATGACGGCGCCGATGCCCTTCGCGTCTTGGACGAACGCTTTCCGTGCGCTGCATCAGCGCTGGATCTCCCCTTGCCGACCTCCGGCGAGAGTGACAGCACGTCACAGCAGTCTCATACGCCTCGGTACGACGCCCACGCATCAAGGGCGCACCGTGCGTGCAGGCCGGAGGGGAACAGACATCATGGGCATCACCGGAAATCCGCAGCGCAGAACCATCGTCACCGGCGGACTGGCGGCCACCGCCGCCCTGTTGACCGGTTGTTCGTCGTCCAGCGGTGCCGAGCCGACCGCACGGGTCGGAGCCGCGGGTGCGGCATCCATTCCGTCACCGTCCGCGAGCGCACGGCCGGACTCACCCTCGGGTGCCTTCACCCGGCTGATGCAGGGGAACCGGCGCTGGGTGAAGGGCGCGCTGCTCCACCCCGACCAGGACCCCCGCCGCCGCGAGGCCGTCGCCGAGGAGCAGAAGCCGTACGCCGTCGTCCTGTCCTGCATCGACTCCCGGGTGCCGCCGGAGCTCGTCTTCGACACCGGCATAGGCGATCTGTTCGTCATACGCACCGGCGGACACGTGGTCGCACCGGTCGTCACCGGATCCGTCGAGTACGGACCCCTCACCGCGGGCACCCCGCTGATCGTCGTCCTGGGCCACCAGCGCTGCGGAGCCATCAAGGCGGCGTACAAGGCGATGCACGACCGCACGACGCTGCCCGGAAACCTCCAGTCGATCTCCGAGTCCCTGCGCACCGCGTACGAGGCGACCGTCGCGCAGAAGGCCGCCGACCCGGTCGACGCCATGATCCGCGTCCACGCCGGACAGACCGCCGCCGCGCTGCGCTCCAACACCTCCCTGTCGCCGCTCGCCGAAGAGGGCGAGCTGGCCGTGGTGAGCGCCTACTACTCGCTGGACACCGGCAGGGTGGACGTCCTGAACGGCGCGCCCACCGACTGACCGGACCGACCGCGGCACGAAAGCCGCGACACCCCGTCGCGCCGCGGCAGCCCTACCCGCGAGGGCGGCGAAGAAGCGGCCGCGTGCGCCGAATATGTTGAGGGCATGACGAACCTGCACCATCCGTGCCTGTCCGGGCTGGCCCGGAATCCGGCAGCCCCCGAGGACATCCTCGTGCGGATCGCGGCACACCGGGCCGGCCGGCACGGGATGGCACGGCGCCGGGAGCCGCTGCCGGATGCCGTGGTCGAGGCGCTGCTGGCGCACGACGACGGTGACGTCTTCGCCGGCCTTCGCGCGGAACGGATCTCCCCGGCCATGCGCCGCAGGATCGCCACGCACCCCGATCCGGCGATCCGCGACGCCCGGGCGGACTTCATCCGGCATCTGGTGGAGCGTGGCTCGACGGCCGTTCTTGCCGATCTGGAGGAGGTCTACGGCCAGTCCCGCACATCGCTGGCCCTGTCGCCCGACCCCAGGCTGCGCGCCGCGGTCGCGGGGTCCTGGTACGACCGGCCGGCCGAGGTGCAGACGGCACTGCTCGCCGACCCGGATCCAGAAGTGCGTGCGGCGGCCACCCAGCACAAGCAACCGGGCGTGCCGGCCGAGTGGCGGGACCGCTGTCTCGCCGACCCCGCCACGCGGGCCAACGTGGCGTGGTACATCCCGCTCACCTGGGACCAGTTCACCGAGCTCATGCGCACCGGCGACGAGGACATCCAGCGGGCCGTGGCCGCCAACCCCCATCTCACCGCCGACATGGCGGCCCAACTCCTGGATGTCGACGACCCGTTGGTGCGGGTCGCGGTGGCACAGAGCCGCCATGTCGACGACGCCACGCGCGACCGGCTGTACGCTCTCGTGGAAGCCCGGCGTGCGGACGGCGACATCGACGCGAAGGTGGCATTGAGCTGGAACTTCACCGAACCGGACTGGATGCGCGAAGCGCCCCTCGACGAGCGTCTGAGCTATCTCGACAGTCCGCACACGGTATTCCGGCGCGTACTCGCCGGCAGCCGCGACCTGCCCGAGGAGGCGTGGCAACAGCTGGACAGCGACCCGGAGTTGTCGGTCCGCCGCACCGCCGCCCGCCGCCGGGACGCACCACCGGACGTCCTGGAACGGCTGGTACGCGTCCACGGCGACGTCTTCCACCACCGGCCCCTGCTCGTCGAACACCCCAACTTCCCCCGCCACACGCTGCGTACGTTCGTCGACGAACCGGCCCCGAATGTGCGTTACGTCGCCCTCCAGGACCCCGAGCTGCCCGTACCGGCCCTCCAACGACTCGCCGCAGCCGAGGAACCCTTCCTGCGCCGCGGCGTCGCCCGTCACCCCAACATCACGGACGCACTGCTGGACCGACTGTTGTCGGACCCCGACCCGACCGTGGCCGACGACGCCGCGGCCAACCCGGCACTGCGTCCCGCCCGTATGCACCGCATCCTCACGGAGGCCGACCTGTGATCCCGGACGCCACGAACGACTCCGCAACCGAGCCGGCGGTGCAGTGCTCCATGTTCCAGGCCACGACCGGCCCGCTGGTATCCATGGCCCTGCTCTCCCTGGACCTCGACGAGGTGGCGCGCCGACTGAGCCTGACCATCGAGGAGTCATGGGACGGAAACGGAGCCGTGCGCGCCGCGTTCTTCATCCTCGACGGAACGGACTTCGTCGTCACCCATCACCAAGGTGATCCGCCGGGAACGTATGTCTGGGTCAGGAAGTCCGGCCCCGTCGACCCGGCCGCCCGCACCGGCATTCTCCTGACGGCACTCGGCGTCGGTACGGACGTGGTGTCGTTCTCCACCTGGGGCATCGGCACCGACCTCTCCCACATCCCGGCCGCCTGGCGCCGGTTCAGGCACCGACCGGTCGACTCGCACCAGAGGTTCTGGGAGAGCTTCAGGGACCGGACGGGGATGCACGTCGGCCGCATCACCTACGAGGGGGTGACGGCGTATCTCAACGGCTACGACCAGGGCTGCGGCGGAGTGGTGCTGGACGGTCTTCGGGAGTGGCTCGCGGACACGTACGGGGTGGGCGAGAACCTCGTCTGGTGGGCGCAGGTCGTCCTGATCGTCTTCCCCGAGGGCCGCCCGGACGCGCCGTGGTCGCAGGACCAGCACACCCGTGCCGTCGAAGGCCTCATCGCCCTGCTGGAGGAGTTCTTCCAGCACCTCCAGGACCCCGCCGGCGCACCACCACGGACCGGCTGACATACGGACCGCACCAGCGCGGCCGGCCGGGAGGTCTACACACCGGACCCGGATCCCGCGGAGCCCTGGCCGACGCTGGGCGACATGATCGGCAGCGGCCGCCGGCTGGTCGTCTTCGCCGAACAGGCGGACGGCCCGCGGGCCTGGTACCGCAACTTCTACCGCTACGGCATGGAGACGCCGTTCGCGTTCCGCAGCCCCGATGAGATGAGCTGCGTGCCCCACCGCGGCGGCACCGGCAAACGCCTGTTCCTCCTCAACCACTTCATCACCGCCAACGGCGGCAGCCGTCTGGACGCGGGCAAGGTCAACGCCCGCCAGTACGTGCTGGACCGCGTCCAGCTCTGCGAACGGGAGCGGGGCAGGCCCGTGAACTTCATCGCGATCGACTACACGACGATCGGCGACGCCCGCGCCGCCGTGGACGCCCTGAACGCCCGCCGTGACTGAGTGCGGCTCACCCCGGTCGGTCACCGTGCGGCCTCGTCCGACAGCCGGTAGATCTCGGCGAGCACGCGGTCCACGTGCGGACGCACCTGCGCCCGCAACGCGTCACTCCAACGCTCCTCGGAGTAGGGGCAGTTGAGGTAGAGCTGCCTGGCGTGTTCGAGGACGGCGCGATGCTCGGGCGGGAGCCGGGCGAGGGCCCAGTCGGCGGCGGCGTCCTTCGACGTGATCCGGCCGGTGGCGAGCGTGGTCCAGATGCGGGCGAAGGTCAGCAGAACGTTGCGGGTGTCGCTGTCCAGGTCGTCGAGCAGGCCGGGGAGACCCGCCACGCTCGCCCGGACCAGGTCGGCCCGCGGGACCGGGTCGAGGATCCTCGCCGGGCTCGGGCCGGTGAGCGGGCGGTCGCCGGTGAGCACCATGGTGATCAGCAGGGCCAGATCGGGCGTCGGCTCCGGCTGGGGGACCTGCCCGGCCTCGTACTCCGCCCGCAGCCACTCGCCGTAGAGGAAATCGACGGTCGGCGGGTACCGCCATGGCCGCACCTCGGACTGGACGACCACGGTGAGCTCGATGGGGCGGGCCTTGGTGCCGGAGCCGGAGATCCGCAGCAGTCCGTCGAGGAGGGCCCGTGGATCCCGCGCGTCCATGCGCCGCCGGGAGACGACCAGTACGTCCACGTCGCTGGCCGGCCGGAGCCCGCCGAGCACGGAGGAGCCGTGGAGGTAGGCGCCGATGGCATTGTCGCCCAGCACACGGCCGACCAGCCCCACGATCTCCTGAACCTGAGTCACCGCGTCAGCGTCTCCCGCCACCCGGCGGATCGCACGGCAATATCTGACGGACCCGGCGGAATACATGTGACGGCTCCGCCCTTGACCGTGCTGTGGGAGAGGAGCAGCACTCGTGAGTGACTGGGAGTTGGCCGAGACGTTCCGCAGCACGTCGGGGGAGGTGCGCTGGGGCAGCCTCGGCCCACCCGGCCGGGACCCGGTGGTGCTGCTGCACGGCACGCCCTTCTCGTCGTACGTCTGGCGCTCCGTGGCCCGCGCGCTGGCCCGCGACCACCAGGCGTTCGTGTGGGACATGCCCGGCTACGGCGCCTCGGAGAAGTCCACCGGTCAGGACGTCTCCCTGGCCGCACAGGGCAGGGTCTTCGCCGAACTCCTCGCACACTGGGGCCTCGACGAACCCCTCGTGGTCGCCCATGACTTCGGCGGTGCCGTCAGTCTGCGAGCGCATCTGCTGCACGGAGCCCGCTACCGGGCGCTCGCCCTGGTCGACCCGGTCGCACTCGCCCCATGGGGCTCACCGTTCTTCCGGCTCGTCGGCGAACACCCGGCGGTCTTCGAACAACTGCCGCCCGCACTCCACCGGGCCCTGGTACGTGAATACGTCAGCTCGGCCAGCAGCCCCGGCCTGCACCCGGCCGTCCTCGACCGACTGGTCCGGCCGTGGCTCGGCGACTCCGGTCAGGCGGCCTTCTACCGGCAGATCGCCCAGGCGACCCAGCGCCACACCGACGAGATCCAGGACCGGTACGCCGACATCACGATCCCCACGCTGATCTGCTGGGGCGAGGACGACACCTGGATCCCCCCGGAGATGGGACGCGAGCTCGCCGCTCGTATCCCCGGCGCACGTCTGGAACCGTTGGCCGGCGCGGGCCACCTGGTCCAGGAAGACGCGCCTGCAGAACTCACGGCCGCTCTCTCGGCCTTCCTCCAACAGCATGGCGCAGCACGTTAGTCGGCGGGCATGGGGAAGAGCATGCAGCTGCTCGTGGCGTGGGCCAGCAGGCGCTCCTCGGTGTCGATCAGCCTGGCCTCGGCGAGCGCGGTCTGCCGGCCTCGGCTGACGACCGTGCCGATGGCCCGGACCCGGCCCGTGTCGGCGGTGATCCGCTTGAGGAACTTCACGGTCAGGTCGAGCGAGGTGTACCCCATGCCGACCGGGAGCGTGGACTGCACGGCGCACCCTGCCGCCGAGTCGAGCAGGGTGGCGTAGACGCCGCCGTGCACGCTGCCGATGGGGTTGTAGTGCTCCTCGCCCGGGGTGAACGAGAACTCGGCCCTGCCCTCGTCCACCTCGTCGAGGGTGAAGTCGAGGGTCGCTGCGACGGGAGCCGCGGGCAGGCGGCCGGCCCGCACCTCGCGCAGGAACTCCAGGCCTGAGGCGCGCCCCACGGCGGCGGCGGTGATCGCGGGGTCGTCCCACTCGTAGGTGCGTATGCGTCCCATGTTCCGGCGTCCTCCCTGCTGACTTCGTCGATTGAAGCTAGCCGGGCTCTCCCGGGACTGTCAAAGGCCGGAGAGGAGGGGCGGACGCTATCCGCGTTCGCGGAGGTACGCCTCCAGCTCCGCGGCCCCGGTCAGCATGGCCCGCCCGCGTTCGGACAGCCGGCCGTGCCAGTCGCGCAGGGTGGCCTCCAGCGGCTCCGGTCCGCCGGCCGCCCGTACCTGGGCGATCAGCGGGGCGATCTGCTCCAGCAGGTAGCCGCCGCGCCGGAGTTGGTGGGCGAGCCGGGCGTCCCGTACGTCGGTCTCGTCGTAGACGCGATACCCGGTCCGTGGATCGCGGCGCGGGCGTACCAGCCCGGCGCGCTCCCATTTGCGCAGGGTCGCGGGCCGGATGCCGAGCCGGCCCGCCAGCGGCCCGATGAACCCACCGGCGGACCGGGCCGCTTCGTGGGGCTCGGGCAGGGGCTCCAGGTCGCGCAGGGCACGCTCCACGGCCCGGAGGGTGCGCCGGTCGTCGAGGAGCTGGGCGTGACTCTCGTCGATGAGGCGCATCGCCTCCTCGGTCGCGTCCTCGTTCACGGCCCGCATGATCGCCGTCGCCGTCTGGTGGCCGTGCCCGGGCACCAGGGCGAGGAACGCCTTCAGAGCCCGCGCGTGCAGCGGGGTGTAGGTGCGGTAGCCGTGCGCAGTGCGACCGGCGGGCGGAAGGATGCCCGCCTCCTCGTAGTTCCTGACCGCCTGTGTGGACAGACCGTGCCCGCGGGCCAGGTCGACCGGCCTGAGCCGCTCGCCGTTTTGAAGGTTTCGTCCCATGATCCTGCTGATATCGAGCAAAAGTTTCAAACGAAGGTTCAACGATAGCGTTGAAGGCATGGCTACTGACTTCAAGGACACCGTCCATGCCGTCGAGGCCGCCGCCGTCATGGGGCTGCTCCCGGGCCGGCCGCGGCTGCTCGCCCTGGGGGAGCCGACCCATGGTGAGGATGTTCTGCTCGATCTGCGCAACGACGTCTTCCAGCAGCTTGTCGAAGAGGAGGGCTACCGGACGATCGCGATCGAGAGCGACTGCCTGAGAGGTCTGGTCGTGGACGAGTACGTCACCACGGGCAGGGGCACCCTCGACGAGGTCATGGAGCACGGGTTCAGCCACGGCTTCGGCGCCTCCGCGGCCAACCGCGAACTCGTGCGCTGGATGCGCGCCCACAACGACGGCCGGCCCCCGTCCGAGCGGCTGCGCTTCGCCGGCTTCGACGGCCCGCTGGAGATCACCGGCGCCGAAAGCCCCCGGCAGGCCGTCACCGCACTGCACGGCTACCTGTCGGCCCAGATCGACGCGGACCAGCTCCCGTGCACCGCGGACACACTCGACCGCCTCCTCGGGGCCGACGACCCATGGACGGACCCCGCCGCGATGACGGACCCGGCCCGGTCCGTGGGGCAGTCGGCCGAAGCCTGTCGACTGCGGCTGCTCGCCGACGACCTCGTGGCACTGCTCGACGCGCACACCCCGCACCTGATCCAGGCGACCTCGCGGGACGACTGGGACCGGGCGCGCCTGTACGGGCGTACCGCCACCGGCCTGCTGCGCTACCACTTCTGGATGGCCGACACCTCACCGGGCCGCATGACCCGGCTGCTGGGCCTGCGGGACTCGATGATGGCCGACAATCTGCTCCCCCTCGCCGAGCGCACCCCGCTGCTGGTCTTCGCCCACAACGCCCATCTCCAGCGGGAGAAGAGCTCGATGCGCATGTGGGACCACCCCCTGCTGGAGTGGTGGAGTGCCGGCGCGATCGTGAGCGCCCGCCTGGGCGAGGAGTACGGCTTCCTGGCCACGGCCCTCGGCACGATCCGGCACCAGGGCGTTACCACCCCGCCGCCGGACACCGTCGAAGGGCTCCTGTACGCGCTCCCCGAGGACCGCTGCGTCATCGACTCCGCCCGCCTGGCCACCACCCTCGCCGACACCCGGCCCGCTCACCGGGTGTCCCCGTACTACGGCTACGCCTCGTTCGACCCGGCGCACCTGACCTCGACGGACGGGATCGTGTTCATCAAGGACGTCCCCCGGACCTGACTCAGTCCGTACGGGCGCGAAGGCGTCGCAGCATGCGGGGGTCCGTGAAGCCGACCGAGCGGGCGGCCGCGTCGACGGTGGCGCCGTGGCTGATGAGGTGCTGGGCGCGTTCGAGGCGGAGGGTCTGCTGGTAGCGGAGGGGGGTGAGGCCGGTGGCGCGGGTGAAGAGGCGGGTGAGGGTGCGTTCGCTGACGCCGACGGCCGTGGCCAGGGAGGGCAGGGGCAGTGGCTCGTCGAAGCGGGTGTCGATGAGGTCCTGGGCGTGGTGCACGGTGTCGTCGAGGTGGGAGCGGTGCCGGAACATCGCGCTGGACTGCGGCTCATGGCCGTTGCGGCGGGCGTAGACGACCATGTCCCGGGCGACCTGCGCGGCGACGGCGGGGCCGTGCCGGCCGGCTACCAGATGCAGGGCCAGGTCGATGCCACTGGCGATGCCGGCCGAGGTGATCACGCGGTCGTCGGAGGTGAACAGGACGTCGCGGACGATGAGCGCGCCGGGGTGGCGTACGGTCAGTTCGTCCTGCACGTCGTGATGGGTGGTGCAGCGCCGGCCCTTGAGCAGCCCGGCCCGCCCGAGCGCCTCCGCCCCCGCGCAGACGCTGGCCACCGTCCCGCCCTTGGCGTGGTGGTCTCGCAGGACCTGGAGGGAGGCCTCGCCGATGGCGGGCGAGTCCGCCAGGGTGACGGCACGCCAGCCGGGCACCACGATCAGGTCCTCGGGTCCGAGCGCGGGCCAGTCGAGGCCGGCCACCAGCGGCAGCCCCTGGGCGGTGGGCACCTGTGGCTGCTCGGCGACATAGGTGAGGGTGTAGGGGTGCCCGAAATCGGCGGCCGTGGAGAAGACCTGCGCGGGGCCGGCCAGGTCCAGCAGATGGACTCCGGGCACCAGGAAGAAGACGACGTGGCTCACGATTCGGTCATCATGCCGGAAGGCCGGCCGCGGCTTCCAGTTCGTCGACCGTGGCGATGGTGGCGAACCGTCCGGCGAGGGCGTATTCGGTACGGCGGATGACCTCCTCGGCGGGCAGGGTACGGGGGTCGGCGAGCAGTGCGGCCACGCTCTGGTCCTCGGGGGCGTCGCGGTGCGGGACGGGGTTGGTGGCGGTCGCGTCGACGACGAAGGTGACCTGGTACCCGAGGTCGCTCGCGAGGCGGGCGGTGGTCTCCACGCACTGTTCGGTGCGGATGCCGCACAGGGTGAGCTCGTGGATGCCGCGCTCGGTGAGGCGTTGCTGCAGGTTGGTGGTGGTGAAGGCGTTGTGCGAGGTTTTGTGGATCAGGGGCTCGTCGCCCATGGGCGGCTCGACTTCCTCCAGCAGCCGCACCTGGCCCAGGGCGGGGTCGAAGACGCCGCCGGTGCCGGGCTCGGAGTGCAGCACCCACACCACCTGGTCCCCGGCCCGGCGGGCGAGCCGGACCAGGCGGTTCACCTTGTCGGCGATCTTCGGGTCGGAAATGGTCTCCCACAGTGGGCGGGCGCGGAAGGACTCCTGGACGTCGATGACGATCAATGCTCGGGTCATGCACCAAGCCTGATCCGCGCGGGTGTGCCGACGACAGGCCGTATCGGGTCCGGCAGCGGACCGATCCGGTCATCAGCGTCGCTTTCGGGACTCCGGTGGGACAGGAGCGGTCGCGCCCGCCGCTTCTTGGATGGCCTCGGTGAGTTTCGCGATTCTCGTTCTCTTCGTGGTGATGGCCCGGGTGAGCAGGCGCAGGTGGGTGGAGGACTCGGGCACGGTGGCGTTGAGTTCCACCAGCCGCCGTTCTTCTACGGCCAGTTGGGTTCTCAGGCGTGAGGCAGGGTCGGCGGGTGGGGGAGGGGCGGGCGCGTTGAAGACGACGTTGTACCGAGGGTGCTCGTCGCGGACGGCCTGGCGCTCGGCTGCCTCCGGGTCGTCGGGATAGTCGATCCGGATGGCGATGACGAGTGATCTCCAGGGCTGTTCGCGCAGGTGGGTGCGTATCCGGGTGAGCGGGCAGATCGTGATCCCGACGTAGAGCAGGCCCTCGGGCCCGTACAGCCGATACAGGGCGGTGCGACCCGCGGTGTGCAGGCTGCCTTCCTCGTCGAACAGGCTGCGCAGGAACTGTGCGTCGACATCGGCCATGACGGGGCCCTCCCTTCCCCTCGTCCTGCCTCCACGGTGGCATGAGGGTCTGACAGCGCGGCCCGCCCGCGACGCCACCGGATCGGTGGTCATGGGGCGGACGATGTACGACACCGGCGAGGAGTGCTGGGGCGACAACCCGCCCTTCAGGGCGCCGGTGTTCGTCCTGACGCACCGGCCCCGGCCGACCCCGGTCAAGGAGGGCGGCACCACCTTCACGTTCGTCGGCGAAGGCATCCACAGCGCCCTCCAGCAGGCGAAGGCCGCCGCGGGGGAGACGAACGTCGAATTCGCGGGCGGTGCGAGCACGGTGCGGCAGTACCTCGAGGCGGGTCTCGTCGACGAGCTCCAACTGCACGTCGTGCCGGCGCTCCTGGGCGACGGGCTGCGGCTCTTCGGCGGGTTGGAGTCAGGTCGGCGGAGCCTCGAAGTGGCCCGGGTCGTCGACACCCCGCTCGCGACCCGTCTGAAGCACCGGTTCGTGAAGTGATCCGGCACGGCCGAGTACGGGCTTAGGCACCGATACATCGGATGAGTTGGCGGCGCATCGGGGCAGCTCAGGCCCACCTTGAAGCTCATCTCCCTCTGTCTGCTTCAGTGATGGCCGAATCCTGGCACTGTAAAGGTTCTTGACAGTTGCATGGCGCATGCCTACGTTCCCCGATACACCCGATGTATCGATGATCCCTTCAGACCCGGAGGACGACGATGACCTCGCAGTCGGGGAAGACCTCACCCATGCCCCGCAGAGCCGTACTCGGCACGGCCCTGGGCGGCGCGGCAGCCGCGGCCCTGCCCGGGACGGCCCACGCCGAACAGCCCCAACGGCCCTTACCGGCAGAGCAGTCGGGCGATGACGGCCTGGCCACCGAGCAGGAACGCCGCCCCTGGAAACTCCGCGACACCATGACCACCGACCGCGCCTGGGAAGGCTTCCTGCGCGGTCAGGACCTGCTCTGGAGCAAGCTGCCCACCCTCTGGTACGAGGGCCCCTTCCTCGGCGACGGCCTGCTCGGCACCATGGTCTACCAGGAGCCGAACACCCAGCACATCCGCTTCACCGTCCAGCACGGCCGCGTCCAGGACCACCGGCCCGAGTTCGGCAGCGGCTGGGGCACCGCCCGCCTGCCGGTCGGCCGGCTCACCCTCGAACCGGTCGGCACCATCACCGCCGTCGACTGGCGACTGAGCCTGTGGAACGCCGAACTGACCGGAACGATCACCACCACCGCAGGCACCCTTACCCTCTCCGCCCTCATCCACGACGAGGTCCTCGCCGTCCGTGTGACGTCCGACGGCGACGAAGAGCCCACCTGGACCTTCCACCCCGAGGAGGCCGTCAGCCCCCGGAAGATCCAGGAGGCCCCGCCCGCCGGCTACATCCCCAACCCGCCCTGGACCACCCGGACCACCACCGACGGCACCGAACAGACGCTCCAGCCCCTCACCGGCGGCGGCCGGACCGCGACCTCCTACCGCCGCACCGGAGACGACCTGCTGCTCAGCGTCGGCCACAGCTTCCCCTCCAACACGGCCGCCGAGGCCGACTCGCTGCGCAACCTCCGGCGCGCCCCGTCCTACGACGTCCTCAGGCGACGGCACATCCGCTGGTGGCACGCGTTCTACCGGAAGAGCTTCGTCTCGTTCCCCGATCAGCGGTTGCAGAGCTTCCACTGGATCCAGCTCTACAAAGTCGCCTGCTCCAGCCGCGCGGGCGGCCCCGTCATGGCCACCTCAGGTCCATGGCTGGAGCCGACACCGTGGCCCGCGGTCTGGTGGAACCTCAACGTCCAACTGGAGTACTGGCTCATCCACGGCTCCAACCACCTGGAACTCGACGCGCTCGCCACGACGTTGCGCCAGAGCCAGGAACAGCTCATCGCCAACGTGCCCGCCGCCTACCGCTCCGACAGCTCCGGCGTCGGCCGCAGCTCCGACATGTTCGCCAACCGCGGTGTGGGCATGCCGGGCACCGGTGCCGAGACCGGCGATCTGACCTGGGCGCTGCACAACGTCTGGCTGTCGTACCGGCACACCATGGACGCCTCGCTGCTGCGCGACACGATCTACCCGGTGCTGCGCCGGGCCATCAACTACTACCTGCACTTCCTCACCCCGGGCAGCGACGGCAAGCTCCACCTGCCGAGCACCCTCTCGCCCGAATACCCCGTGGTGCCGCCGCAGGACACCAACTACGACCTGGCGCTCATCCGCTGGGGTTGCCAGACGCTCATCGAGTCCGCCGAACTGCTCGGTATCGACGACGAGTTGACACCGCGCTGGCAGGAGGTGCTGGCCCGGCTCACGCCGTACCCGGTCGACGGCAACGGCTTCATGATCGGTGCCGACACCCCGTACGCCCAGTCCCACCGCCACTACTCGCACCTGCTGATGGTGTACCCGCTGTACCTCGTCAACTGGGACCGGCCCGAACACCGGGACCTCATCACGAAGTCGGTGGTCCGCTGGCACGCGCTGGCCGGAGCCCACCGCGGCTACAGCTACACAGGCGCCGCGTCGATCTACGCCATGACCGGCGACGGCGACACCGCGATCGCCTACCTGCGCAAGTTCTTCGACGCCGGCACCCGCTACCCCTGCCGCCCCAACACGCACTACACCGAGGCCGGTCCGGTGATCGAGACGCCGCTGTCCGCCTCGCAGTCCCTGCACGACATGTTCTGCCAGAGCTGGGGCGGCGTCATCCGCGTCTTCCCTGCCGTCCCGTCCACCTGGCAGGACCTCACCCTGCACGACTTCCGCACCCAAGGCGCCTTTCTGGTCAGCGCGGTTCGCAAGGCCGGCACCACTCGGTTCATCCGGATCAAGAGCCTGGCAGGCGAGCCGCTCAAGCTCCGCCACGGCCTTACCGGAACCCTCACCGTGCTCCTCGACGACGGCACCCCCGCCCACACCGAGGACCTGGGCGATGGCACCCTCGCCATCGACCTGCCCAAGGACCGCGAGGTACTCGTCCACGCCGGCCGCCGCCCCGACCTCGTCATCGCACCCGTCGCCATCAGCGAACCGGGCCCGGCCTGGGGACTGCCGTAGCCGCACACGCCCACCTCACCCCGCCTCACCTCGTCAACAGGGAGGATTCTCATGGCGGTTCCGATCAGGACCGCGGCTGCCGCGCTGTGCGCCGGCCTGGTGGCCACCCTTCTCACGACCGTTCCCGCGCGGGCCGGACAACGCGAGCACACCTGGACCGTGTCCGGCCCGGGGCGGACCGCGACGCACGCACCCCACGCGCGGATATCCCTGGACGACACGACCGGCACGGTCAGCCTCTCCGTGACCCGCGACCGCCGTACCGTCATCGAGCCGTCGCCCGTCGGTATCGTCACCGAACAGGCCGACCTCTCCAAGGACTTGAGCTTCTTGCACCGCAAGGACCGCCTCGTGGACGAGCGGTACCGGACCAAGTCCGGCAAGCGGCTGGAGCGTCGGGCCCTCATGAACGAAACTCGCCTCTCGTTCGCCACACCCACGGGCGCCCGGCTCGACCTCGTCGTCCGCGCCTCCGCCGACGGCGTCGCCTATCGGTACGTCCTGCCCGCCGGCCTCGGTGACGTCCTCGCCGAGACCTCCGCCTTCCGCCTTCCGCAGGACGCGACCGCGTGGCTCAGCACCTACCGGGTCGACAACGAAGGCCAGTTCGCCCAGTACACCGCGGCGACGGCCCCCACCGGCGACTACTCGCCTCAGGCCCTGTTCGCCACGGACGGCGGCTACACGCTCCTCGCCGAGTCCGACCTCACCGGCACCTACTCGGGCGCCCGTCTCGCCCACGACCAAGGCACCGGAACCTACCGGATCAAGCTCGCCGACGACCGGGTCCGGACCACCGGCCCCCTTGCCACCCCCTGGCGTGCCATGGTCACCGGCGACCTCGCCACCGTCACCCGCTCCACCTTCACCGACGACCTGGCACCCGCCTCCAAGGTGCCCGACCCCGGCTGGATCCGACCCGGCACCGTCCTGTGGACCTGGCTCGCAGGCGGCCGCACCGCCGGCCAGAGCCTCACCGCACAGAAGGCCTACGTCGACTACGCCGCCGAACGAGGCTGGCCCTACGAAGCCGTCGACGCGGGCTGGTACTTCAAGTCCGACGAGTGGGACACCACCGACCCGAACTGGCAGACCAACAGCTGGATGCCCGACCTCGTCGACCACGCGCGGGCGAAGGGCGTCGGCATCATCGTCTGGATCCACCAACGCGACCTCGACACCCCCGAGGAACGCGCCCAGTGGCTGCCCACGCTGGAGCGCTGGGGAGTCAAGGGAGTCAAGATCGACTTCATGAACTCCGAGGCGCAGTCCATGCTCCAGTGGTACGACGCCATCCTCGCGGAGACCGCCGCCCACCACCTCATGGTCGACTTCCACGGCTCCACCATCCCCAAGGGCATGCAACGCACCTGGCCCCAGGTCATGACCCTGGAAGGCGTCGCGGGCGAGGAGAAGCGCACCAACACCGCCGCCCACCTCACCACCCTGCCCTTCACCCGCAACATCATCGGCTCCATGGACTTCACCCCCGGCGCCTTCCAGCGCGTCGGCCTGCGCCCCAACTCCGACGCGGCCGAGACCGGACTCGCCGTCGTCTACGAGTCGGGCCTGCAGATGTACGCCGGCACACCCCAGTCGTACGACGAACGACCCCTCGCCCGCGACTTCTACGACCAACTCCCCGCCGCCTGGGACGACACCCGACTGCTCGCCGGGCACCCCGGCCAGGAAGCCGTTCTCGCCCGCCGCGACGGCGACCGCTGGTTCCTGGGCGGGGTGTACGCCGGTACCGCCCGCACCGCCGAAGTACCGCTCACGATCGGCGCCGGACGATGGCTGGTCGAGACGATCCGCGACGGCACCGGCGGACTCGTCCAGGACCGGCAGGTCCTGCGCGGCGGCGAGACGCTCGACATCGACGTCACCGACAACGGCGGCTTCGCCGGCATCGCCTGCCGGTGGACTCCGGGCATCTCCACCTGTCACCGCTAGTGCCGCGGCAGGCAACGTTTGCCCGTCAAGGAGCGGCGTCCGGTGCGTGCTCTCGGCGTGCCGGCCGGAAGCCCTCGTACTGGACGTACTTGGGCTTTCGGCCGGTGCGGCGAGTGGGGGCCCCTCCCACGCCCTCAAGGCAGTGGGGGAGCGTGCCGGGCGTCGCGACGGGGCAAACGTTGCCTGCCGCGGCACTAGCCCTCAACTCCCCGCTGGAGGCACAGAGATGAGCGTTTCCCGGCGTACCGTGCTGACGACAGCGGCCGGTGCCGCGACGTCGTTCGCCACCTCGACACCACCCGTGGCCGCGACCGAAAGCCCGTTACCGGCACCGACCCCGCACGCACTGCGCTCGGCGGCCGACTATGTCGTTGAGAAACTACGCACCGTCGCGCCGAACGTGACGGCGTTCCCGGTCGGAACCAGGTTCGAGAAATGGGTCTACTCCCAGAACGGCGACTGGGTGGGCGGGTTCTGGCCCGGAACCCTGTGGATGGCATGGCTCCACAGCCAGGACGACGACTTCCGCACCTGGGCCCTGGCATCCGCACGGAAGCTGGCTCCTCGCCAGTACGACACCGGTACCCACGACCTCGGTTTCCTCTTCTACCCGTCCTGGGTCACCGCCTGGCGGCTGACCGGCGACGACGCCTGGCGCACCGGTGCCGTGCAGGCGGCCGATTCACTGATCCAGCGGTACAACCCGCGCGGCCACTTCATCCGTGCATGGGGCGCACTGACCGATCAGAAGAACGCGGGCCGGGTCATCATCGACACGATGATGAACCTGGACCTGCTGGCGTTCGCGAGCCGGCAGACCGGCGACCAGAAGTACCTGGACATCGCCGTGGAACATGCGAAGACCACGCGACGGTTCTTCCCGCGCGCGGACGGATCGACCCCGCACGTCTACGACTTCGACCCGAACACCGGCACCCCGATCGGCCCGGACACCGTGCAGGGCTACAGCCCCACGTCCTGCTGGTCACGCGGACAGGCCTGGGGCCTCTACGGATTCACCACGATGTACCGCCGGACCGGAAACCCCGACTTCCTGTCCACCGCCCGCAGCCTCGCCGACTACGCACTGGCCGCGCTGACCCCGGACCACATCCCGGTATGGGACTACCGAGCACCCCAACAGCCCCACGACATCAAGGACGCCTCGGCCGGAGCGATCATGGCCTGCGGCCTCCTCGACCTCGCCACGGCCACCGGCACACTGTCCTATCGCGACGCGGCGCTACGCCTGCTCACCGCCCTGTCCCAGACCTGCCTGACGCAGAAGTCGACCCGCGCCGACGCGGCCGTGGCCCGCTGCACCCGCAACCGGCCCGCCGAGGACGGGATCGAGATCTCCCTTCCCTACGCCGACTACTACCTCCTGGAAGGCATTCTCCGCGTGCTGCGGCCGCGGGACATCGACCGAGCCATCGACCTGTCCACGCCCTGAGCACGGCGCTAGGTTGGCTGAAGCACGGGGGAGAAGAGAAGGGTGCCGGAGCGATGCGGAAACTGAACGGACGTCTGCGCGCATGGCTGCTCGTGCTGATGCTGCTCGCGGGCGGACTGGCGGCTCTGGCACCGGTGAGCAACGGCGGGTGATGTCCGTCCGGTCGCCACGGGGACTGGCGCCGGGGATCTGAGCGGTCGAGGTGTCGAGGGGGTGGGCTGGAGCACGAGGGAGGGTCCGAGCTGCTCTCGACCCGGGGCGCGGCCCGAAGAGGAGGGGCGGAGTGAGGGAGAAACTGAACGGACGTCTGCGCGCATGGCTGCTCGTGCTGATGCTGCTCGCGGGCGGACTGGCGGCTCTGGCACCGGTGAGCAACGGCCCGTGATGTCCGTCCGGTCGCCACGGGGACCGGCGCCGGGGGATCTGACCGGGCGAGGTGCCGAGAGGCTGCCGATATCCTCGCGGGCGTGATCTACGAGGGAACGGCGGGCATGGCCGAGGGCGACCCGACGACGGCTCGTCTGAGGGAGGTGCTGAACCGTGCCGGGCACGTCGTGATCGTTGAGGGACCGCGGGACGCGGTCGACCGCGCCGACGTGGCACGGACCGTGGTCAGCGGCGCCGAGATCGCCGACCTGGCCCGGCTGTTGGCGATTGTGGACGGCGGCACGGGTGACCGGTGCCGATGCATGGGCTGGCCGACGGTCATGGTGCACGACGTGAACGGCGAGCTGATCGCCTGTTGGGTGCTGCACCACCAGTCCGGTCTCCGCGGGCTCGGTGACTGCGACGCCGACCTGCGGGACGGACCGGCACTCACCGAGTGGCTCGCGGAGCGAGGTCTGACCCGCTCGCGGGAGGTCCAGTCGGAGCTGGCCGCACAGGAGGCCGAAGCCGACCGGCGCCGGACGCGCTGGGTCCGGGCCGCGCCCGCCGGGCTGTCCGACGCGGCCGCGGACGTGGCACACCCACCGGGGCGCGACCACATGGCCTGGTCACGCCGGCTGCGAGACGCCAAGGCCCGGCTCGCCGCTCTCAGCCGACAGCGCTACCCCGACGGGATCGAGCGGGTCCGTGTCCTCCTGGCCTGGGCCGGAGTTCCCTCCAGGGAGTACACCGGCGGCCTCCAGTGGTACGACATGGCCGTGCAGGAGCAGCTCCTGGGCGAGGATCCCGCCCTCGTCCTCGCCGCGGCGGCCACGCGGCCTTCGAGCCCGGACCGGTTCGACGGGGCGGCCGAACTCTTCGGCTCCACCAAGTGGACCGAAGCACACGGGAGGGGACTGCCCAAACCGCTGAGGTCGATGCTGATCAAGCACATCCAGGCAGACGGCACCGACGCCATGAGGTTCCGGATGAGCCACGGCTACTACGGGGCCAGACGAACCGTGTGACGGCGCTTCCGTCTGGGACACCGAGACGCCTTCGAGGCCGGCCTCCTGACGGACCGACTGGATGACGGGGCCGCACCACCACTATCAGTCCGCCAGCCGTGCTTTCCAGACCTCTTCGCTGGGCCATTGCCGGGCCCAGTCGGCGGACACTTCCGAGTACTCCCGCTGCGCAGGCCGGGGTGCCTGAATCTCTATCAGGTCCTCGACGACGAACCCGCAGGACCGGAGCAGGCGAAGTGTCTCGCCGTGCGGCAGGACGAACTGCACATGATCCCCTCCGTTCAATCGGGTCAGGCCGAATTGCGGGCGGGACAAGGTGGTGGACGCCGCTCCCTCGGGCCCCGCACACAGCGCGAACAGGGGCGAGTAGCGCAGGAACACCAGCCGGCCCCCGGGAACGAGAAGCCGGGCTGCCTCCGGGATCCAGCGATAGGGGTCGCACCACAGCGAGGCGCCGTATTCGCTGATCGCCAGGTCGAACGAGTCGTCCTCGTAAGGCACCTCCTCGGCATTGCCGAGGACAAGGGGAAAGTCGATGCCGAACTCCGCCTGCATGGCCCGAGCAGTGTTGAGCTGCTGCTCGGAGAGGTCGATCCCGACCGGATGGGCACCTGCTCCGGCCAGCCAGGCGGACACGTAGGCGGTACCGCAGCCCAACTCGATGGTGCGCATCCCGGCGAGGTCGGGGGGAAGCACGGAGACCTGTGACTCCGGGGTCCCCCACAATCCCCAGCGTGGTTCCACCTGCGCCCAGTGATCACGGGCGAGCGGGCCGTGCCAGGCGGCCGCCTGGTCATCCCAGTACCGCCGGTTCTGCTCCAGATGGTCCGTGGGGCCGTCATGAGTCATGGAGGTATTGGACCGAAGACGGCCGGTGCCCGGCAACGGAATTGTGACCTCGTCAGGCTGCGCCTGAACGGTCTGACGGACCACCTTGAGATCAGCCGTGAATGCGTGGGCGGCAACCGGGTCCCATAACCTCGTACATACGTAGTACAGGACGTCGGATGCCCTGTGTGTCGATATTGGGGAGGCCGTGGTGTTCGGTAGGCGCGCGGGGTTGTTCGCGGGCGCGGTGATCGTCGCGTGCATGGCGCTCGTCGGCTCCGGTGCACTGGGCGGTGCTCTCTCCGGCAGGGCGGAGCCCACTGGCGCGGTCAAGGAGGTCGTTCCCAACCGGGTCATGACGTGGAATCTGTGCAACCCGTGCGAGGCGAGCAATGTCGACCGGGCGGCGGAGATCGCGGAGTACGCGCCGCAGGTCATCGCCGTGCAGGAGGCGTGCGCGCCTGACGTGAAGAAGATCCGCGACTATCTGGAGAGCCTTTTCGGGCTGGTCTACCACGTCGAGTACGGGTCGGTTCTGAAGAACTGGGGCCGTTGCGGGGGAGCGCCCTGGAATCCGGGCGGCTACGGTCAGGCGCTGCTGTCGGCGGCACCGATGACCGACCGCGTCAATGTGGAGTACCCGGACGGTGGGTCCGAGGACCGCGGCTACATGGCCGTCACGACCAAGGTGGGCGGCCAGTCCCTCCGGGTCTTCAACACGCACTTCGCCGAACGTCGGCAGGAAGAGGTCCGGGCGGAGCAGGCCCGCGTACTCGCCAAGGAAATCGCCCGCCATGACCGCGCCATCGTGCTCGGCGACTTCAACGCCGTGCCGGACGCTCCCGAGCTGTCCCCGATATGGGCGCTGGCCACAGACACCGACCCGCAGTGCCGTCCCGCCTCGGTCGGCGTCTGCAAGCCGACCACCGAGTGGCAGAGCAAGTTCGACTACGTCTTCCTGCGAGGCATCACCCCGCTCAGGCACAGTGTGGAACGCAGCTCGTACTCCGACCATTACGTGCTGCACTCCGACCTGAACCTGACGTGACGCGTCCGGGCCGCCCAGGTGGCAGGGGCGGCCCGGACGGGGTCGGTCGGGCTCAGCCGTGGTACGGGGCGGTGACGTCCAGGACCCAGGTGACGCCGAAGCGGTCGGTGAGCATGCCGTACAGCGGCGCCCACGGCGCCGGCTCCAGCGGGCGCCCGATGGTCGAGCCGAGATCGTCGGAGCGACGGCGGACGTGGCGGACGAGGCCGCCTGGGCCGTGCCGGAGGCGAGGACGGAGGCCGGCACCAGGGTCATGGTGCCGACCGTAGCGAGGAGAGGGCGCCGGGGACGCATGGGTCGCGTTGCTCCTGTGGGTGTCGAGCGGAGGGGCCTCTGCGGGATCGGGCTGTGGCGGACTGACAGAGGTGGTGCGTCCAGCAACGTAGAGGGCAGCCGGACCCAGTGGTCCCTGACAGATGTCAGGGACCCGCAGCGAGTCCGAGAGGACAGAGCGATCCGGCCGGCCTCGCCCTCTTACGGCGGCGGTCACGGAGTGGGCTTCGGCCCGGCTCGGTAGCATGCGGCGCATGGGCATCAAACTTGAGAACGTCGGCATCGCCGTTCGCGACCTCGAAGCGACGATCGCCTTTTTCACCGACCTCGGCCTCACGGTCATCGGCCGTGACACGGTCAGTGGTGAGTGGACCGACACCGCCGTGGGACTTGACCGCAACCACGCCAACATCGCGATGCTCCAGACGCCGGACGGCCAAGGTCGCCTCGAGCTCTTCGAGTACATCCACCCCGAAGCGATCGAGACGGAGCCCACGCTTCCCAACGAGATCGGCATGCATCGCGTCGCCTTCTCGGTCGACGACATCGACAAAGCCCTCGAGGCGGCCGCGAAGCACGGATGCCGTCCGCTTCGCGGTGTGGCGACCTATGAGGACATGTACAAGCTCACCTACCTCCGAGGGCCCAGCGGCATCCTTGTGATGCTCGCCGAGGAGCTGAAGAAGAACTGACCTGGGTGCCTCCTGGTCGCCACTGGACGCCGCCAGGTTGCCGTCGGTCTCACACATCGAATTAACGTGATGCGTGTCACGACGGAATTGCGCTCTATGGCATCAATTGACGTGTTACCGAAGGTAATAACTGTGCTCTTTTGAAGCCGAATCGGGAGTTGTCGCCGTGAACGGCTCATTCGACTGCTCGTTATGTCGGTGATCGCGGTTGCGGAGGAGCCCTTTCGGGCTGGTCGGGCGTGGCAGGGGGCGTGCGTACGGCGGTGCCTCGTCTGCCGAGGACTCATCGCGTCAACGCCCGGCAACGGCACAGGCGTTCGTTGCCCGGTGTGCTGGACGATCCCCATAATGACCGGGCTCGCCAGGGCCGAGGCGAGCGGCTGAATGCACCCGCTTGCGATGCGGGATGCCGTTTTATGACGCAGAATTCCGGATCACCGAATGAGGCCACGCATGAGCAAGCACCGTCAGAAATCGAAACGCCAGAAAATAGCCGGTGCCGCGGTCGCCGTGGTGGTTGTGGGCGCCGTGGGTATTCCTTCCGTCGCCCAGGCGAGCGGCAGCGGGCTGGGAGGCTGGCGTGTCGTCTCGTTCCCCTGGTGGGGAGGGGGCAAGTCCGATCCCGTGGCCGATCCGACGCCCTCGGCGTCACCGGTCGCGTCCGCGACCGCCTCGGGCACCTCCGCCACAGCTGCTCCGTCCGGCACCCCGAGTGCCTCTCCCTTCAGTGCCGCGCCGAGCGCGTCGCCCTCGGCGGCCGGCAGTCCGTCCGCCCCGCCTGCCTCCGACGCGCCCGACGAGTCCACCTCGCCTTCGGCCTCTCCGCAGGCCACAAGCTCCAGCGGCGCCCCAGGTCCGTCCGTCAGCAGTGCCGATCCCGGACCCACCGAGCGTGTGCTGGTCCTCGTCAACGCCGAGCGCGAAAAGGCCGGTTGCGCGCCGCTGACCGAGAACGCCAAACTCACCAAGGCCGCTCAGGACCACAGTCAGGACATGGCCGATCACCAGAACATGTCCCACACCGGTTCCGACGGGTCGTCCATGACCGATCGGCTCGCCCGCGTCGGGTACAAGTTCAGGTCGGCGGGCGAGAACGTCGCCTACGGGTACAACGCCCCCGAGAGCGTCATGGACGGCTGGATGAACAGCTCCGGTCACCGGGCCAACATCCTCAACTGCGGCTTCAAGGAGATCGGTATCGGTCTGGCCCAGCCGGGCTACTACTGGACGCAGGACTTCGGCTCGGCCGCATAGCCGCAAGCGGAAGTCGACGGGTCCCCGGTCTGCCGCTGCTCGTCGGCGGCAGGCCGGGTGCCACGACGGACTCACCGACCCGCAGAACCTCACCATCCTCGGCGTTCGCGCTGCTCGGCAGTGGAGCCGTACAGCCGTCAGAACCCCCCGTCGTGTGCCTTGACCGCCGCTCGGCGCTGCATGATGCTGTGTTGCGACACATGAGATGCGTGCCGTAATGAGCAACATCTGATTCGAGTCTCGACCAGCCGAGGAGTGGCCATGACGCACCAGGTGCGTGCTGTCGTCGCGCGGGGCAAGGGCGCCCCCGTCAGCCTGGAGACGATCATCGTGCCCGACCCGGGGCCGGGCGAGGCGCTGGTGAAGGTCGAGGCCTGCGGGGTCTGCCACACCGATCTGCACTATCGCGAGGGCGGCATCAACGACGACTTCCCCTTCCTGCTGGGCCATGAGGCGGCGGGCGTCGTGGAGGCGGTGGGGGAGGGCGTCACCGATGTAGCCCCCGGTGACTTCGTGATCCTCAACTGGCGCGCGGTGTGCGGTCAGTGCCGGGCGTGTCTGCGAGGACGGCCGTGGTACTGCTTCGACACCCACAACGCGAAGCAGAAGATGACCTTGCTCGACGGCACCGAGCTGTCGCCGGCGCTGGGTATCGGCGCCTTCGCGGAGAAGACGCTGGTGGCGGCGGGGCAGTGCACGAAGGTCGACCCCGCAGCGTCGGCGGCGGCCGTGGGCCTGCTGGGGTGCGGGGTGATGGCGGGCATCGGCGCCGCCATCAACACCGGCAACGTCGGACGCGGTGACACGGTCGCGGTGATCGGCTGCGGGGGCGTCGGGGACGCGGCGGTCGTGGGGGCCGGCCTCGCGGGCGCATCGCGGATCATCGCCGTCGACATCGACGACAACAAGCTGGAGACCGCCAAGAAGCTGGGCGCGACCCACACCGTCAACTCCAGGAACGCCGACGCGGTCGAGGCGATCCGTGAGCTGACCGGCGGCTTCGGCGCCGACGTCGTCATCGAGGCGGTCGGCCGCCCCGAGACGTACCGGCAGGCCTTCTACGCCCGTGACCTCGCCGGAACGGTCGTGCTCGTCGGCGTGCCCACGCCGGAGATGAAGCTCGAACTCCCCCTCCTGGACGTTTTCGGTCGCGGCGGTTCGCTGAAGTCCTCCTGGTACGGCGACTGCCTGCCCTCGCGGGACTTCCCGATGCTCGTCGACCTCTATCTTCAGGGCCGCCTGAACCTGGACGCCTTCGTCACGGAGACCATAGCCCTCGACGAGGTGGAGAAGGCCTTCGAGCGGATGCACGGCGGCGACGTCCTGCGCTCGGTGGTGGTGTTCTGATGGCCGCCCGCATCGAACACCTCGTCACCTCGGGCACGTTCTCGCTGGACGGCGGCACCTGGGACGTCGACAACAACGTGTGGATCGTCGGCGACGACGACGAGGTGATCGTCATCGACGCCGCGCACGACGCCGAGGCCATCGCGGCGGCCGTCGGCGGACGCACCGTGCGGGCGATCGTGTGCACCCACGCCCACAACGACCACATCGACGCGGCGCCCGCACTCGCGCAGCGCACCGGCGCCCCGATCCTGCTCCACCCGGACGACCTGCCGCTGTGGAAGCAGACCCACCCCGACCGCTCGCCCGACGGTGAACTGGCCGATGGCTGGGTCCTCGCGGTGGCCGGCGTCGAACTGACCGTGCTGCACACCCCCGGGCACGCCCCAGGTGCGGTCTGCCTCCACGCCCCCGCCCTGACGGCGCTGTTCAGCGGCGACACGCTGTTCGCCGGTGGACCCGGGGCGACGGGACGGTCGTACAGCCACTTCCCGACCATCGTCGACTCGATCCGGGACCGGCTGCTCACGCTGCCCGGCGAGACCGTCGTGCACACCGGGCACGGGGACGCGACCACCGTCGCCGCCGAGGCTCCGCATGTGCAGGAGTGGATCGACCGCGGTTTCTGACGCCCGCGGACGTCCCCTATATACCCGTACATACCCGCCGTATCGGCTCGCGGTTGTCGTGAGCCGATACGGCGGGCTGCTGTTGTTCTATGTGGACTTAGTTCTGTTGTGCGCAACAAACCGATCGGCTCACAGTGCTCTCTGAATGCCTTGACAAGGTTTCTGGCCGACCCCAGACTGATGTTGCGCTTACCGCAATCCGTTTCGCTATACGCACCGAGGTGTCATGATGATTCCCGCGTGCCGTCTCGCGGATCTCCCGCGAGGTGAGGCCCACCGGCTCGACACAGACCCGCCGGTCTCGGTGTTCCACACCGACGACGGCGAGCTCTACGCCATCGACGACACCTGCACCCACCAGGACGCCTCGCTCGCCGACGGCTGGCTGGAGGGCTGCGAGGTGGAATGCCCGCTGCACGCCTCGAAGTTCGACCTGAGGACCGGCGCGGTCGACGCCCCGCCGGCCAAGCTGCCGGTCCGGACGCACGAGGTCTTCGTCGAGGACGGCATGGTCTATGTCCGGGTGTCCACGGCGGCGCCCAACCTCCCGCCCTGCATATCCGCCCGGCTCGCCGGGGGTCCCGCGTGAGGACCGTCGCCGTGGTCGGCGCCTCGCTGGCCGGTCTGTCGGCGGCGCGCTCACTGCGCAAGCAGGGCTACGACGGACGGCTCGTCGTCATCGGGGACGAGCTCCACCGGCCCTACGACCGGCCCCCGCTCTCCAAGGAGTTCCTGGCCGGCACCCTCGGCGAGACCGAACTCTCCCTGGAGGCCGGTGACGAGGACCTGCGGGCGGAGTGGCTGCTCGGTACCCGCGCCGTCGGACTCGACCGTACGGACCGCGCGGTCCGGCTCGCCGACGGACGTGAGGTGCGCGCCGACGGCATCGTCATCGCGACCGGCGCCGCGGCCCGCACCCTCCCCGGCTCCGAGGGGCTGGCGGGAGTGCACACCCTGCGGACCCTGGACGACGCCCGCACCCTGCGGGACGAACTGGCCCGCGGTGGACGGCTGGTGGTGATCGGCGGCGGCTTCATCGGCGCCGAGGTCGCCTCCACGGCGTACGCGCTCGGTCTGCACGTGACCGTCGTCGAGGTGGCTCCGACGCCGCTGGCGGCGCCGCTCGGGGAGACCATGGGGGCCGTCGTCTCCGCCCTCCACGCCGACCACGGCGTACGGCTGCTGTGCGGCGTGGGGGTCAAAGGGCTGAGCGGGGAGAGCCGGGTCGACGCCGTCCTGCTCGAGGACGGCCGCAGCGTCCCGGCCGACATCGTCGTCGTCGGCGTGGGCGCACGTCCGTGCGTCGACTGGCTGGCGGGATCGGGCGTCGAACTCGACAACGGCGTCAAGTGCGGGGCCGACGGCCGCACCACGCTGGCCGGGGTGGTCGCGGTCGGTGACTGCGCCAACTGGTACGACCCGCGCGCGGGCTTCCACCGCCGTGTCGAGCACTGGACCGGCGCCCGGGAGCGGCCCGACGCCGCGATCGCCACCTTGCTGGCGGGCGGCGCGCTGGAACCGGGTGTGCCCCGGCCGCCGTATTTCTGGTCCGACCAGTACGGCGTGAAGATCCAGTTCGTCGGGCACGCGGCCGCCGCCGACAGCGTGACCATAGAGGCGGGCACCGCGGACGACCGTGACGTGCTGGCCGTCTACCGGCGCGCCGGAGATCCGGTCGCCGTACTCGGTATGAACCAGCCGCGGCTGTTCACGCGCTGGCGCAAGCAGCTCGCCGCCGCGGGCTCTTGACACCGCCTCTCAGGCATCCCATGCTGCGGTTGCATATGGCACGCAGCGTTGCTCCATACAGAACACCGTCCGGAGTCGCTCTTCCCGGCGCGTGAATGACCCCTCCCTGACGTTTCCCGAGGAGTGCCCTGTGACCTCGACCGGTCTGCCGGACAGCCTGATCGCCACCCTCCCCGGCTCCTCCTACACGGATCCGCAGATCTTCGCGCAGGAGCAGGAGCGCATATTCGAGACCATGTGGTTCTGCGTCGCGCGCGCCTCCGAACTGGCCAGGCCCGGCGCCTTCCGCACCGTCGACGTCGGCCGCGAGAGCATCCTCGTCACCCGGGCGCGTGACCACTCCGTCCGCGCCTACTTCAACGTCTGCCGGCACCGCGGCGCCAAGCTGTGCACGGAGGAGTCCGGCGAGGTCAAGCGGGCCTTCCAGTGCCCGTACCACGCCTGGACCTACGGCCTCGACGGCAAGCTCGTCGCGGCGCCCAACCTGACCAAGATGCCCGACGTCGGCCGCACCGAGTACGGCCTGGTGAGCGTGGCCGTGCGGGAATGGCTGGGCTATGTGTGGGTGTGCCTGGCGGAGAACCCGCCGTCCTTCGAGGAGGACGTCATCGGTGAGGTCGTCTCCCGCCTCGGCGACGTGGAGTCGATCGAGCGCTACGACATCGACAACCTGTCGGTCGGCAAGCGCATCGTCTATGACGTGAAGGCCAACTGGAAGCTCATCATCGAGAACTTCATGGAGTGCTACCACTGCGCGACCATCCACCCCGAACTCACCGAGGTGCTCCCGGAGTTCGCGGACGGCTACGCGGCGCAGTACTACGTGGGCCACGGCGCCGAGTTCGGTGAGGAGGTCCAGGGCTTCACCGTGGACGGCTCGGAGGGTCTGGACCGCATTCCGGGGGTGGCCGAGGACCAGGACCGGCGCTACTACGCGATCACCGTCAGGCCGCAGGTGTTCATCAACCTGGTCCCCGACCATGTGATCTTCCACCGGATGTATCCGGTGTCCGTCGACCGCACGATCGTCGAGTGCGACTGGCTCTACCTCCCGCACGTCATCGAGAGCGGCAAGGACGTCAGCCGGTCCGTGGAGCTCTTCGACCGGGTCAACCGGCAGGACTTCGACGCGTGCGAACGCACACAGCCCGGGATGAGCTCCCGGATGTACGCCAAGGGAGGCGTCCTGGTACCCAGTGAGCACCACATCGGTGCCTTCCACGACTGGGTGAACGAGCGTCTGGGCGCACCCCTAGGGTGACTCAGCCCAGGTAACCCATCCGGTGACTGATCTCCTCGGCGCCCTTGAGGAGCACCGGGGAGAGCTCGTGCAGACGCTCCTCGGTGAAGCGGTACGCGGGTCCGGAGGCGCTGAGTGCGGCGATGACCTCGCCGTCGCGGTTGCGGACCGGGGCGGCCATGGCGTGCAGGCCGATCTCCAGCTCCTCGAGGGTGAAGGCGTAGCCGCGCTCCCGGGCGTCGGCGAGGTTCTTCTCGAGCTTCGTCTTCGCGGTGATGGTCCGCGCGGTGACCTTCTTCATGCCGGTCTCGCTCAGCAGCGTCGCGCGCTCCTTGGCCGGCATGTGCGCCAGCAGGATCTTGCCGCTGGACGTGGCGTGCAGCGGGGTCAGTTGGCCGACCCAGTTGTGCGCGGTGACGGCCCCCGGACCGCGCACCTGGTACAGGTTGATCGCGTAGTGCTCCTGCATGACCGCGATGTTGACGGTCTCGCCGATCTCCTCCGCGAGACGCTCGCAGACCGGGCGGCCCTGCTGGGTGATGTCGATACGCCCGGTCACCGCGCCGGCCAGCCGCACGATGCCGAAGCCGAGACGGTACTTGCCCCGCTCGCCCGCCTGCTCCACCAGACCGCGCGCCTCCAGGGCGCCGAGCAGGCGGAACGCGGTGGACTTGTGGACGTCGATCTCGCCCGCCACCTCACTGACGCCCGCCTCGCCACGCTGAGCGAGGATCTCCAGGACGCTGATGGCGCGGTCCACGGACTGCACGCCGCCGACTTGTGAATTCGACGTTTCTGTGTCAGTGCTGTAGTTGCTCACAGTGAAACTATACGCGTAGTAAACAACACGACTGCAAGTAACGGTACTGAAACAAGGTCCCCGAAGTTGCGCCGTTCGCAACCTGGTGCGTATAGCGCTACGGCGCTAGCATGCCTCGCATATCTACGGCGCGAGCGAGACGAGGCACCATGGCTCCCCTGCAATACGACTTCGTCATCGTCGGCGGCGGATCGGCCGGCAGCGCACTGGCGAACAGGCTCTCCGCGGACCCGGCGAACCGGGTACTGGTACTGGAGGCCGGCCGGTCCGACTACCCGTGGGACGTCTTCATCCAGATGCCCGCGGCGCTGACGTATCCCATCGGCAGCCGGTTCTACGACTGGAAGTACGAGTCCGAGCCCGAGCCCCACATGGGCGGCCGCCGCGTCTACCACGCCCGCGGCAAGGTCCTGGGCGGCTCCAGCAGCATCAACGGCATGATCTTCCAGCGCGGCAACCCCCTGGACTACGAACGCTGGGCGGCCGACCCCGGCATGGAGTCCTGGGACTACGCGCACTGCCTGCCGTACTTCCGGCGGATGGAGAACTGTCTCGCCGCCGACCCGGACGACGAGTTCCGCGGCCACGACGGCCCCCTCGTCCTCGAACGCGGCCCCGCCACCAACCCGCTCTTCACCGCCTTCCAGAAGGCCACCGAGGAGGCCGGCTACGCCCCCACGGACGACGTCAACGGCTACCGGCAGGAAGGCTTCGCCAAGTTCGACCGCAACGTCCACCGCGGACGCCGGCTGTCGGCCTCCAAGGCGTACCTCAAGCCGGTGCGCAAGCGCCCCAACCTCACCGTCAAGACCCGCGCCCTGGTCACCCGCGTCCTCTTCGAGGGCAAGAAGGCCGTCGGCGTCGAGTACCAGCGCGGCAAGGGCGCCCCCCAGCAGGTCCGCGCCAGGGAAGTCATCCTGTGCGGCGGCGCCATCAACTCCCCGCAACTGCTCCAGCTCTCCGGCATCGGCAACGCCGAGGAGCTGCGCGCCCTCGGCATCGACGTCGTCCACGACCTCCCCGGTGTCGGCGAGAACATGCAGGACCACCTGGAGGTGTACATCCAGTACGCCTGCAAACAACCTGTCTCCATGCAGCCCTACCTGGCGAAGTGGCGCGCCCCCTTCATCGGCCTGCAGTGGCTCTTCCGCAAGGGCCCGGCCGCCACCAACCACTTCGAGGCCGGCGGCTTCGCCCGCAGCAACGACGACGTGGACTACCCCAATCTGATGTTCCACTTCCTGCCGATCGCGGTCCGCTACGACGGCTCCGTGCCCGCGGGCGGCCACGGCTACCAGGTGCACGTCGGACCCATGTACTCCGACGCCATCGGCTCGGTGAAGATCAAGAGCAAGGACCCGCGCGAACACCCGGCCCTGCGCTTCAACTACCTCTCCACCGAGCAGGACCGCCGCGAATGGGTCGAGGCGATCCGGGTGGCCCGCAAGCTGCTCAACCAGCCCGCGCTCGCCCCCTTCAACGACGGCGAGGTCTCTCCCGGGCCGTCGGTGGAGAGCGACGAGGAGATCCTCGCCTGGGTCGCCAAGGACGGCGAGACCGCGCTGCACCCGTCCTGCACCTGCAAGATGGGCACCGACGAGATGTCCGTCGTCGACCCCGCCAGCATGCGCGTGCACGGGGTGGAGGGCCTGCGGGTCGTCGACGCGTCGGTGATGCCGTACGTCACCAACGGCAACATCTACGCCCCCGTGATGATGGTCGCGGAGAAGGCCGCCGACCTGATCCTCGGCAAGGAACCGCTCGCGCCCTCGAAGGCCGTGTTCTACCGCCACCGCGACGCCCAGAAGCAGGCGGGATAGACGTTGGCCGCCACAGGGCTACGGGCGCTGCTGGACAGCGTCCGCTACGAGGTGCTGCCCGCCGGGGCGACCGAGGACAAGGTGCTCGCCCATGTGCCGCGCGACGTCGTCGTCACCGTGACGGCGTCGCCGGTCAAGGGCCTGGAACCGACCCTCGCCCTGACCGAGCGGCTCGCGGCGCACGGCCACCGGGTGGTCCCGCACGTGCCCGCGCGGCTGCTGCGCGACGAGGTCCATCTCAAAGAGGTGTCCGACCGGCTCCGTGAGTCCGGCGTCGACGACGTCTTCGTCCCCGCGGGGGACGCCGATCCGCCCGCCGGCGCCTACGAGGGCGCGCTGCCGGTGCTGCGCGCCCTGGGCGAGCTGGGCAGCCCGTTCGCACGGGTCGGCGTCACCGGCTATCCCGAGAGCCATCCCCTCATCCACGACGACATCACCATCCAGTCGATGTGGGACAAGCGCGAGCACGCCACGTACGTCGTGAGCAACCTCTGCTTCGATCCGCGGGTCCTGGGGGAGTGGATCGTCCGGCTGCGGCGCCGCGACGTCACCCTGCCGGTGCACGTGGGCGTCGCCGGGCCGGTGCAGCGGGCCAAGCTGCTGGCCATGGCGACGAAGATCGGAGTGGGGGAGTCGACACGCTTCCTGACGAAGCACCCTTCGTGGTTCGTGCGGTTCGCGGCACCCGGCGGATACGCGCCCGAACGGCTGCTGACCCGGGCCGAACAGGCCCTCACCGCGCCCTCGGCGGGTGTGGCCGGGCTGCACCTGTTCACGTTCAACCAGATCGCCGAGACGGAGCGGTGGCGTCGCGAGCTGCGCGACCGGCTGGACGGCTGACCGACTCGCATACGAAGGGGGCGGGGCCGTAATCCGGCCCCGCCCCTTTATCGGTGTCGCTCAGCGGAAGACCACCGTGCGGTTGTCGTCCACCATCACCCGGCTCTCGCTGTGCCACTTCACCGCGTGCGCGAGGACCTGTGCCTCCACGTCGCGTCCGACCGTGACCAGGTCGCCGGGGTCCAGTGAGTGGTCCACCCGGATCACGTCCTGCTCGATGATCTGGCCCTCGTCCAGGTCCGGGGTCACATAGTGCGCCGTCGCGCCGACCAGCTTCACTCCGCGCTGGTAGGCCTGGTCGTAGGGTCGGGCCCCCTTGAAACTGGGGAGGAAGGAGTGATGGATGTTGATGGCGCGGCCCTCGAGCTGCTTGCACAGGTCGTCGGAGAGGATCTGCATGTACCGGGCCAGCACGACCAGGTCGATGTCCAGGTCGCGCACCAGCTCCAGCAGGCGCGCCTCGGCCTGGTCCTTGGTGTCCCGGGTGACCGGGACGTGGTGGAAGGGGATGCCGTAGGTCTCCGCGAGCCCCTCGAAGTCCCGGTGATTGGAGACGATCGCGGGGATCTCGATGTTGAGGGAGCCGGTGCGCTTGCGGAACAGCAGGTCGTTGAGGCAGTGGCCGAACTTGGACACCATGATCAGCGTCCGGGTCGGGGTCGAGGCGTCGCTCAGCGTCCAGGTGATCCCGTAGGCCTGGGCGACCGGACCGAACCGGTAACGCAGATGTTCCAGATCGGCGTTCGGATCGGAAACGTCGAAGTGGACCCTCATGAAGAACCGGCCCTGAAGTCGGTTGTCGAACTGCTGGCTTTCCAGGATGTTTCCTGAGTTCCTGACGAGAAAGCCGCTCACGGCGTGGACCAGCCCGGCGCTGTCGGGACACGAGAGGGTGAGGACGTACTCACGGCCTGGTTGTGGGCGAGGGGACATGTGCGGCCTCCGTTGGTGCGTATTGCACAACAAGGTGAGCGATACGCAACATGGTCGGCTCGGTGCGGCCCGCGGTCAAGGGTGGTCGGGCAAGTGGTCTCAAGGTGAGAACGGCATCGGCGAACCCCTTGACGTCTGTCCGGACATTCGCCACTGTGTTCCACCACAAGCAATTGGGTGCATGATGCGCAACGAATTTCCGTTGAAAGGCTCGGCGCGTGGCAGACCTGTATGTGGCTGGCGAATGGCGGGATCCGGTGGCCGGCGGGCACCGGGAGATCCGATGTCCCGCTGACGGCTCGCTCGCGGCGACCGTCTCGGAAGGGACACGCCCCGACACCGAAGCGGCGATCGTCGCCGCCCGCCGCGCCTTCGACGAAGGCCCCTGGCCCGGCACCCCCGAACGCGAGCGCGGCGCGCTGCTGCTGCGTACCGCCGACATCCTCGAGCGCGACGCCAAGGAGTTCGCGCGCGCCGAGTCGCTGGACACCGGCAAGCGCCTGGTGGAGAGCGAGTACGACATCGCCGACGTCGTCTCCTGCTTCCGCTACTACGGCGGGCTCGGCGGCACCGACACCGGCCGCGCGATCGACACCGGCCGCGACGACGCCGTCAGTCGTGTCGTGTACGAGCCGGTCGGCGTGTGTGGTCTGATCACTCCGTGGAACTACCCTTTGCTGCAAGCCAGTTGGAAGGTCGCCCCGGCTCTGCTGGCCGGCAACACGATCGTCCTCAAGCCCAGCGAACTCACCCCCTCCACCTCGATCCTGCTGATGAAGGCGCTCGAGGAGGCCGGCATCCCGGCCGGCGCCGCCAATCTCGTCCTGGGCACCGGCCCCGAGGTGGGCGCACCGCTCTCCGAGCACCCGGCCGTCGACATGGTCTCCTTCACCGGAGGCCTGGAGACCGGCAAGCGCATCATGGCGACCGCCGCGGCGGGCGTGAAGAAGGTGGCGCTGGAACTCGGCGGCAAGAACCCCAACGTGGTCTTCGCCGACGCAGACTTCGAAACGGCCGTCGACTTCGCCCTCACGGCCGTCTTCCTGCACTCCGGGCAGGTCTGCTCGGCCGGCGCCCGGCTGATCGTCGAGGACTCCCTGCACGACGCCTTCGTCGACGAGGTCGTGCGCCGCGCCCGTCTGATCCGCCTCGGCGGGCCCTTCGACTCCCATGCGGAGACCGGTGCGCTGATCTCCGCGCAGCACCTGGAGAAGGTCGAGGCGTACGTCGCCGCGGGCCTCGCCGAGGGCGCCGTACTGCGCTGCGGCGGTGCGCGCCCCGACGACCCGGCCCTCGCGGACGGCCACTACTACCCGCCGACCGTGCTCGACGAGTGCCGGCAGGACATGCGGGTGGTGCACGAGGAGTCCTTCGGACCCGTGCTCACCGTGGAGCGGTTCACCGACGAGGACGACGCCGTACGCATCGCCAACGACACCGAGTACGGACTCGCCGGAGCCGTGTGGACACAGGACGCCGGCAAGGCCCAGCGGGTCGCCCGGCGGCTGCGGCACGGCACGGTGTGGATCAACGACTACCACCCCTATGTGCCGCAAGCGGAATGGGGTGGCTTCGGACACTCGGGCGTGGGCCGGGAACTGGGACCGACCGGCCTGAACGAGTACCGAGAGCCCAAGCACATCTGGCAGAACATCCAACCCCGTCCGCAGCGCTGGTTCAGCGGCTGAACGCCGAAAGAAGGTCGAACGTGACCACACAGACCGAGGTGCCACCGCGGCGCGGCACGCCCCAGGACTCGGGCTCCACCCCGGTCATATCCGTGCGCCGGCTGTGGAAGGTGTTCGGGCCGAAGGCGGACCAGGTGCCGGACTCCGAGGAGCTGCGCGGCCTGACCCGCCGCGAACTCATGGACCGCACCGGGTGCACCGCCGCCGTACGCGACGTCCACTTCGACGTCTCGCCCGGTGAGGTGTTCGTCGTCATGGGTCTGTCGGGCTCCGGCAAGTCCACGCTGGTGCGATGTCTCACCCGGCTGATCGAACCCACCGCCGGCGAGATCGTCTTCGAGGGCGAGGACATCCGCAAGGCCGACGACCGGCGGCTGCGCGATCTGCGGCGCCGCAAGTTCTCCATGGTCTTCCAGCACTTCGGTCTGCTGCCCCATCGTCGCGTCGTCGACAACGTGTCGTTCGGCCTGGAGATCCGCGGCATGAGCAGGGCCGAGCGGAACAAGCGGGCCCTGGAGGTCGTCGAGCTCGTCGGCCTCTCGGGCTACGAGAACTCCTACCCCGACCAGCTCTCCGGCGGTATGCAGCAACGCGTGGGCCTGGCCCGGGCGTTGGCGGGCGACCCCGACGTCCTCTTCTTCGACGAGCCGTTCTCCGCGCTCGACCCGCTGATCCGCCGTGACATGCAGAACGAGGTCATCCGGCTGCACCACGAGGTCGGCAAGACGATGGTGTTCATCACCCACGACCTCTCCGAGGCCCTCAAGCTGGGCGACCGCATCCTTATCATGCGCGACGGCAAGATGGTCCAGTGCGGCACCGGCGACGAACTCGTCGGCGCCCCCGCCGACGACTACGTGCGCGAGTTCGTGAAGGACGTACCGCGCGGCGATGTGCTCACCCTGCGGTGGATCATGCGCCCGCCGGCGGACGGCGACGAACTGGACGGACCCGAACTGGGTCCGGACGTCGTGGTCAAGGAGGCCACCCGGGCGGTGCTCGCGGCCGACAAGCCGGTCAAGGTCGTGGAGAACGGCAAGCTGCTCGGCATCGTCGGCGACGAGGAGATCCTCGCGGTGGTCGCCGGGCAGGAAGGCGGCGCGTAATGACCGTCGTCATGGAGAAACCGGAGAAGACCGGGGCCGCGGAGGAGCCGGCGCCCGTCAAACCCGTGCGCAGGGTCAGCCGGTCCATGGTGATCGCCGCGATCCTCGTCGTCTGGCTGGTGCTCTTCGCCGTACTGCGCGGCAAGCAGACCCTCACGCTGGCAGCGGCCGACCTGACCGATCTGCACCGGTGGTTCAACGACGTCAACGACTCCATCGGCGCGAACCGCAACTCCAACCCGCTCTTCCTGTACTTCTTCAACGAGATCCGCCTGGTCATCGGCAACGTGGTGACCTTCGTGCAGGAGCTGATCTCCCAGCCGACCGGCGACCGGCCCGTCCCGCAGATCGGCTGGCTCGGCGTCGTCGGCATCGTGGGCTTCGGCTCCTGGGCCGTCGGCAACTGGCGGGTCGCGCTCCTTGTGGTGGCCGGCTTCACCTTCCTGGGCCTGCAGGGCCTGTGGCAGGAGAGCATGGACACCCTGGCGCTCACCGTCTCCGCGGTCTTCGTGGCGCTGCTGTTCGCGATCCCGCTGGGCGTGTGGGCAGGGCTGTCCGACCGGTTCGACCGGATCGTCACGCCCTTCCTGGACCTCATGCAGACGATGCCGACCCTCGTCTACCTGGCCCCGCTGACCCTGTTCTTCCAGATCGGCCCGGCCTCGGCCACGATCGCCACGCTGATCTACGCGGCGCCGCCGACGATCCGCATCACCGCGCACGCCATCCGCTCCGTGCCGCACACCACGGTCGAGGCGGCCGACTCGCTCGGCGCCACCCGACGGCAGTCCCTGACGAAGGTGCTGTTGCCGATGTCCAAGCGGACCGTGGTGATGGGCGTGAACCAGACCATCATGGCCGCCCTGGCCATGGTGACCATCGCCGCCCTGATCGACGCGCCCGGCCTCGGCAAGACCGTCCTGCAGGCACTCCAGTCGCTGGATGTCGGGACCGCCTTCAACGCGGGCCTGGCCATCGTCGTCCTGGCGATCGTGCTGGACCGCGTCACCACCGCGGCGAGCACCCGCGCGGAGGCGGCGCGGCGCTCGAAGAACCGCTTCCTGGCCTGGCGGCGCCCGCTGCTGGGCGCGGGCGCGGCGGTCACGGCGGTCCTGATCTATCTCTCGCACACCTATCTGTGGGCGGCGGAGTTCCCCGGCGAGGGAGGCACGGGCCGGGCCATCCGCAGCGGCGCGGACACCGTGACCACCTGGGCGCAGGACAACCTGTCGGGTATGACCAACGCGTTCCGGGACGCCATCACCAACGGCCTGCTCAACCCGTTCCAGTCGCTGCTCACCGACTCCCCGTGGTGGCTCGTCGGAGCCGCCCTGATCGGGATCGGCGTCGTCCTCGGCGGATGGCGGGCCGGCATCACCACGGCGGTGTGTGTAGGGCTGCTCGTCGGCACCGGGGTGTGGTCGGACAGCATGACGACCCTCGCGTCGACCGCCGTGGCCACGGTGCTCGTGATGCTCCTCGGCATCTGCTTCGGCGTCTGGATGGGACGCAGTGCCCTGGCGGACCGGCTGCTGCGGCCCACGCTGGACGCGGCACAGGTCATGCCGCCGTTCGTCTATCTCGTCCCGTTCCTCGCCCTGTTCGGCGCGACCCGCTTCACCGCGATCGTCGCGGCCGTCGTCTACGCCGCCCCCGTCGCCATGAAGATCATCGCGGACGGCGTGCGGAACGTGCCCGCCACCACCGTGGAGGCGGCCACCTCCGCCGGGTGCAACACCTGGCAGATCATCACCAAGGTCCAGCTGCCGATGGCACGCAGCGCCCTGACCCTCGCGACCAACCAGGGCCTGATCTACGTGCTGTCGATGGTCGTGGTGGGCGGCCTGGTGGGCGCGGGCGCCCTCGGCTACGACGTCGTGGCCGGATTCTCACAGCAACAGCTGTACGGGAAGGGGCTCGCCGCGGGGCTCGCCATCGTCCTTCTCGGTGTCATGTTCGACCGGATCACTCAGGCAGCGGCTCGCCGCACCTCCGCATAAGGAGCACCACACCATGGCAAGACATTGGCGGGCCGGCGCGGCCGGCGTGGCGATACTCGGCCTCACCCTCACGGCCTGCGGCGGCGCGAAGGTCGGCGACGACTCCGCGGCGGCCGGTGAGTCGGGCAAGTGCGGCACCTTCAACCTCGCGGTCAACCCGTGGGTGGGCTACGAGGCGGACGCGGCCGTCGTCGCCTACGTCGCGCAGAACGACCTCGGCTGCAAGGTCAACTCGAAGGACCTGAAGGAAGAGATCGCCTGGCAGGGCTTCGGGACCGGTGAGGTCGACACCGTCCTGGAGAACTGGGGCCACCCCGACCTGAAGAAGAAGTACATCACCGACCAGAAGACCGCCGTGGAGGCCGGCTCGACCGGCAACAAGGGCATCATCGGCTGGTACGTGCCGCCGTGGCTGGCCAAGGCGCACCCCGACATCCTCGACTCCAAGAACCTCAACAAGTACGCGTCGAAGTTCAAGACCTCCGAGTCGGGTGGCAAGGGCCAGCTCCTCGACGGCGACCCGTCGTACGTCACCAACGACGAGGCCCTGGTGAAGAACCTGAAGCTGGACTTCAAGGTGGTGTACGCGGGCAGCGAGACCGCGCTCATCCAGGCCTTCCGCAATGCGGAGAAGAACAAGGAATGGGTGATCGGCTACTTCTACGAGCCGCAGTGGTTCCTGTCCGAGGTGCCGCTGAAGAAGGTCGAACTGCCCGCGTACAAGGACGGCTGCGACGCCGACGCGGAGAAGGTCGCCTGCGACTACCCCGTATACGACCTGGACAAGATCGTCAGTGCGAAGTTCGCCAAGTCCGGCAGCCCCGCCTATGACCTGGTGAAGAACTTCAACTGGACCAACGACGACCAGAACGTCGTGGCGAAGTACATCGCGGTCGACAAGATGACCCCCGAGGCGGCCGCCAAGAAGTGGGTCGAGGCCAACCGCGACAAGGTGGACGCCTGGCTCAAGTAGCCCCGGCGGACCAGGAGTCGAAGACCGGTCGGACATGCCCGGTGGACGGTGCGCACCCCGCGCGCACCGTCCACCGGGCATTGCCGTGTCACGCCCTGTTTTCCGAGGTCCCGGCCCCCTTGACACCCACCTGCACGGAAGGCACATTGAGTTGCGCAACCTGAGTCACGTTGCGCAGACAGCAACTCGATCGGCTCGGCTGGTCAACAATCCGGAGGTGCGGCGATGGCGGGACCCCGAGTGGTCATCATCGGAGCGGGCGTCGTGGGAGCGGCCCTCGCGGACGAGATCTCCGCGCGCGGCTGGACCGAGGTGACCGTGGTCGACCAGGGCCCGCTGCCCGCCACCGGCGGTTCCTCCTCGCACGCCCCGGGGCTGGTCTTCCAGACGAACTCCTCCAAGACCATGACCGAGCTGGCCCGCTACACCGTCGAGAAGTTCTGCTCCCTCGACGTGGACGGCAAGACCTGCTTCCTCCAGGTCGGCGGCCTGGAGGTGGCGACCACCCCCGAGCGCCTGGTGGAACTGCGGCGCCGGCACGGCTGGATCACCGCCTGGGGCGTCGAGAGCAGGCTGCTGAGCGCCGACGAGTGCGTCGAGCAGCACCCCCTGGTCAACCGGGACAAGGTCCTCGGCGGTCTGCTGGTCCCGACGGACGGCCTCGCCAAGGCCGTCCTCGCCGTCGAGGCGCAGATCCGCCGGGCCACCGAACGCGGCGTACGCTTCCTGGCCCGCCACGAGGTCCTCGACGTCCGGCAGAGCGAGGGCCGCGTCACCGGCGTCCTCACCGACCAGGGCGAGATCCCCGCCGACATCGTCGTGTGCTGCGCCGGCATCTGGGGCCCGAAGATCGCCCGCATGGCCGGCATGAACCTCCCGCTGACCCCGCTCGCCCACCAGCTCGCCTGGACCGGCCCGGTACCGGCGCTCGCCGGCCAGACCGAGGAGGCGGTCCGCCCGATCCTGCGCCACCAGGACGCCGACCTCTACTACCGCGACCGCTTCGACGCCATCGGTATCGGCTACTACGGCCACCGCCCGATGCCCATCACGGCCGACGACATCCTCTCCGTCGACGAGGCCGACGACATGCCGTCCGTCCTGAAGTTCACCGAGGAGGACTTCGAGCCGGCCTGGACCGAGACCCAGTCCTTGCTCCCCGTGACGAAGGACGCCAAGGTCGAGGAGGGCATCAACGGCCTCTTCTCCTTCACCACCGACAACTTCCCGCTGCTCGGCGAGTCCCAGGACGTCAAGGGCTTCTGGGTCGCCGAGGCGGTCTGGGTCACCCACTCCGCGGGCGTCGGCCGGGCGATGGCCGAATGGCTGGTGGACGGCCACTGCTCGTCCTTCGACCTGCACGAGTGCGACGTCAACCGCTTCGAGCCGCACCAGCTCGCCCCGGAGTACGTCCTGGCCCGCGACTGCCAGAACTTCGTCGAGGTCTACGACATCCTCCACCCCCTCCAGCCCTCCGGCCACCCGCGCCCGATCCGCAAGAGCCCCTTCTACGCCCGCCAGGAGGAGCACGGCGCCTTCTTCCTGGAGGCGAACGGCTGGGAGCGCCCCCAGTGGTACGAGGCCAACGCGGGCCTGGTCGAGGGCCGTTCCATCCCCACGCCCAACGACTGGGCCGCGCGGTACTGGTCGCCCATCGTCGGCGCCGAAGCCCAGGTGACCCGCGAGACCGTCGCGATGTACGACATGACGGCCCTCAAGCGCCTGGAGGTCGCCGGACCCGGTGCCGCGGACTTCCTGGAGCGGCTGGTCACCGGCAAGGTCGCCAAGTCGGTCGGCTCGGTGACGTACACCCTGGTGCTGGACCACGACGGCGGCATCCGCAGCGACATCACCGTTGCCCGCCTCGCCCGCGACCTCTTCCAGGTCGGCGCCAACGGCAACCTCGACCTCGACTGGCTCACCCGCCGCCTCCCCGCCGACGGCACCGTCCAGGTCCGCGACATCACCCCCGGCACCTGCTGCATCGGCCTGTGGGGCCCACTGGCCCGCAAGGTCCTCCAGCCCTTGACGGACGAGGACTTCAGCAACGACGGCCTGAAGTACTTCCGCGCCAAGCGCGCCTACATCGGCAGCGTCCCGGTCACCGCGATGCGCCTGTCCTACGTCGGCGAACTCGGCTGGGAGCTCTACACCACCGCAGACCAGGGCCAGAAACTCTGGGACACCCTCTGGCAGGCCGCCAGGCCCCTCGGCGGGATCATCGCGGGCCGCGGCGCCTTCAACAGCCTCCGCCTGGAGAAGGGCTACCGCTCCTTCGGCACCGACATGACCTACGAGCACGACGCCTACGAGGCCGGCGTCGGCTTCGCCGTCAAGCCCGACAAGGGCGACTTCATCGGCAAGGAGGCCCTGGAGCGCCGCAAGGAGAACGTGCGGCGCAAGCTGACCTGCCTCACCGTCGACGACCCGCAGGCGGTCGTCCTCGGCAAGGAGCCGGTGTACGACGGGGACCGCGCGGTCGGCTACGTCACCAGCGCCTCCTACGGCTACACGATCGGCAAGGGCATCGCCTACGCCTGGCTGCCCGCCGAACTCGCCGCCCCGGGCACCACCGTGCACATCGGCTACTTCGACCAGCGCGTCGAGGCCGTCGTCGCCGAGGAGCCCCTGTTCGACCCCACCATGTCCCGCCTCCGTGGCTGACCTGCCGCGTCGGCTTCGACAGAAGGAGCACAGCCGGTGACTGCACAGCTGCTCGACGGCAAAGCCACGGCCGCCGACATCCGTCGCGAACTCGCCGAGCGCGTCGCCAAGTTGACCGCAGGCGGCGAGCGCCCGCCGGGCCTCGGCACCGTCCTGGTCGGCGACGACCCGGGCAGCCACGCCTACGTCGCCGGCAAGCACCGCGACTGCGCGCAGGTCGGTATCGCCTCCTTCCGCCGCGAACTGCCCGCCGACGCCACCCAGAAGCAGGTCGAGGACGTCATCGACGAACTCAACGCCGACCCGGCCTGCACCGGCTACATCGTCCAACTCCCGCTCCCCAAGCACCTGGACGCCAACGCCGTACTGGAACGCATGGACCCGGCCAAGGACGCCGACGGCCTGCACCCCGTCAACCTCGGCCGACTCGTCCTGGGCGTGTCAGCCCCGCTGCCCTGCACCCCACGCGGCATCGTCGAACTCCTGCGCCGTTACGACGTACCGCTGGCCGGAGCCCGGGTGTGCGTGATCGGCCGGGGCATCACGGTCGGCCGCCCGATCGGCCTGCTGCTCACCCGCCGCTCCGAGAACGCCACCGTGACCCTGTGCCACACCGGAACCAAGGGCCTGGCCTGGCACGTACGCGAGGCGGACATCGTCATCGCGGCGGCCGGCTCACCCGGGCTGATCACCAAGGACATGCTGCGCCCCGGCGCGGCGGTCCTGGACGTCGGCATCACCCGCACCGACAGCGGTCTGGTCGGCGACATCCACCCGGACGCGGCGGAGATCGCCGGATGGGTCGCACCCATGCCCGGCGGGGTCGGCCCCATGACGAGGGCGATGCTGCTGGCCAACGTCGTCGAGGCCGCCGAGAGGAACGCGAACACCGTATGAACCTGTCCCTTCCCGAGGACGGAGCCGTCCGATGAGCCCCCGCACCCCCGGCGCCGAACTCCCGGAGCACCCGGACTTCCTCTGGCGCAACCCCGAACCCAAGCGCTCCTACGACGTGATCGTCGTCGGCGGTGGCGGCCACGGCCTGGCCACCGCCCACTACCTGGCGAAGAACCACGGCATCACCAACGTCGCCGTGCTGGAGAAGGGCTGGCTGGCGGGCGGCAACATGGCCCGCAACACCACGATCATCCGCTCCAACTACCTGTGGGACGAGAGCGCCGGCATCTACGAGCACGCGCTCAAGCTGTGGGAGGGCCTGGCGGAGGAGCTGGACTACCCGATCCTCTTCTCCCAGCGCGGTGTGCTGAACCTCGCCCACAGCCTCCAGGACGTCCGCGACAGCGTGCGCCGAGTGGAGGCGAACCGCCTGAACGGCGTGGACGCGGAATGGCTCGACGCGGACGGCGTCAAGGAAGTCTGCCCGATCGTCAACATCTCCCCGGACGTGCGCTATCCGGTCCTGGGCGCCACCTACCAGCCCCGGGCGGGCATCGCCAAGCACGACCACGTGGCCTGGGGCCTGGCCCGCTCGGCGGACGCGGCAGGGATCGACATCATCCAGAACTGTGAGGTGACCGGCCTGGACGTGGTCGGCGGCCGGGTCGTCGGGGTCCAGACCAACCTGGGCCCGATCGCCGCGGGCAAGGTCGCCCTCTGCTCGGCGGGCCACACCTCGGTCCTCGCGGCGATGGCCGGCATCGAACTCCCGGTCCAGAGCCACCCGTTGCAGGCCCTGGTGTCGGAACTGCTGGAACCCGTCCACCCCACGGTGGTCATGTCCAACGCGGTCCACGTCTACGTCAGCCAGGCCCACAAGGGCGAGCTGGTGATGGGCGCGGGCATCGACGCGTACAACTCCTACACGCAGCGCGGCGCGTTCCACATCATCGAGGAACAGATGGCGGCCGCCCTGGAACTCTTCCCGGTCTTCGCCCGCGCCCACGTCCTGCGCACCTGGGGCGGCATCGTCGACGTCAGCCCCGACGCCTCACCCATCATCGGCCTCAGCCCGGTCGACAACCTCTACCTCAACTGCGGCTGGGGCACGGGCGGTTTCAAGGCCACCCCGGGTGTCGGCTGGGTCTATGCCCACACGATCGCCCACGACACACCGCATCCGTTGAACGCCCCCTTCTCGCTCGACCGTTTCACCACCGGCGCGCTCGTCGACGAGCACGGCGCGGCCGCGGTGGCCCACTAGGACCACTGGATACTGGGAGCCGATCCATGCTGCTCATCCCCTGCCCGTGGTGCGGGCCCCGCGACGAGGCCGAGTTCCACTACGGCGGCCAGGCCCACGTCCCGTACCCCGAGACCCCGTCGACCCTCACCGACGAGGAGTGGGCCCGCTACCTCTTCTTCCGCGACAACACCAAGGGCCCCTTCGCCGAACGCTGGAGCCACGCGGCGGGCTGCCGCAAGTGGTTCAACGCGATACGGGACACGTCGACGAACGAGATCCTGACGGTGTACAGGTCGGGAGAGGAACGCCCGGCGCCTGTTGAGCCCCGCCCAGTGCAGTCAGCCCGTCCGGCGCTTGAGGACGAGGCCCCTTCAGGGCCGACGGGGTCCAGGGGCGGAGCCCCTGGCGGGGTCGAAGGGGCGGAGCCCCTGGGGATGGTGGGGGTCCCCCCTCTGGGGGAGGGTAAGGGCGGCGGGGGCGAAGAAAGCCAACCGTTCCGTCACCCCACCCGCGGCCGAATCCACCGAGACACCCCCCTCACCTTCACCTTCGACGGCACCGAATACCAGGGCTACAAGGGCGACACCCTCGCCTCCGCCCTCCTCGCCAACGGCGTCATCCAGGCCGGCACCAGCATCAAGCTCGGCCGCCCCCGAGGCATCTTCTCGGCCGGCGTGGAAGAACCCAACGCGGTCATCCAGATCGAGGCTCCCTTCCCCGAGCCGATGCTCCCCGCCACCACCGTCGAGCTCTACGACGGCCTCGTCGCGACCAGCCTCCCCGGCCAGGGCCGCCTCGCCACGGACCCGGACCCCGCCCGCTACGACGCCGTGCACGCCCACTGCGACCTCCTGGTCGTCGGCGCCGGCCCGGCCGGCCTCGCGGCAGCCGCCGCGGCGGCGAGGAGCGGCGCCCGTGTCATCCTCGCCGACGACCAGCCGGAGCCGGGCGGCAGCCTCCTGGGCAGCGGCGAACACCTCGACTGGGTCTCAGAGGCCGCCGAACTCCTCGACGCCGCACCCGAGGTCCGCGTCCTGCGCCGTACCACCGTCTTCGGCTACTACGACGACAACCACCTCCTCGCCGTGGAACGCCGCACCAACCACCTCGGCGCGGCAGCCCCCGACAATGTCTCCCGCGAACGCGTCTGGCGCATCCGCGCCCGCCGCGTCGTCCTCGCCACCGGCGCCCACGAACGCTCACTGGCCTTCGCGGACAACGACCGCCCCGGAGTGATGCTGGCCTCTGCGGCCCGCACCCACGTCAACCGCCACGGGGCCCTCCCCGGCCGCCGCGCGGTCGTCTTCACCACCAACGACAGCGCCTACGCGGCCGCGTTGGACCTGAAGGCGGCGGGCGTGGACATCACCGCCGTCGTCGACACCCGCCCCGAACCGGGGGAGTGGGCGCAGCGCGCCCGCCAGGCCGGCATCGAGGTGCTGACCGGCCACGCGGTCACCGGCACGGAGGGCGCCCCCCGCCTGACCGCGGTGACCGTCGCCCCGTACGGGGACTCCGCGGGACAGCGCCAGTTCGCCGCCGACCTGCTGCTGGTCTCCGGCGGTTGGAACCCGGTCGCGCACCTGTACAGCCAGGCAGGCGGAAGACTCCGCTACGACGAGACGCTCGGCTCCTTCGTGCCCGACACCTGCCGGCAGGCGGTCGAGGTCGTGGGCAGCGCGAACGGCGTCCTGGCCACGGCCGAGGTCCTGGCCCACGGCAGCGCCGCCGGTGCTCGGGCGATCGAGTCCGAGGGCTACACCCCGCAGGCACCCCGCCTCCCGGCGGTGGCCGCACAGCCGCGACCGACGCCCCCGATGCACGTGTACGTCGTCCCCGGCACCTCCGGCCCCCACCGCTTCGTGGACCTCCAACGCGACGTCACCGTCGACGACCTGGCCCGGGCGGCCGGCGCCGGAATGCGTTCGGTCGAGCACACCAAGCGCTACACCACCGCCGGCACCGCCAACGACCAGGGCAAGACGTCCGGCGTCCTGGCCAGCGGTGTGGTCTCCGAACTTCTCGGCGTGGACGTCTCGGCACTCGGCACGACCACGTTCCGGCCGCCGTACACACCGGTCTCCTTCGCGGCGCTCGCCGGCCGCGACCGTGGTGTCCTGAGCGACCCGGTCCGCACCACCGCCATCCACGAGTGGCACGTCGACCACGGCGCCCTGTTCGAGAACGTCGGCCAGTGGAAGCGCCCTTGGTACTACCCGCGCAGCGGCGAGGACATGGAGACCGCCGTGCTGCGCGAGTGCGCCGCCACCCGGGAGAGCGTCGGCTTCATGGACGCCTCCACCCTCGGCAAGATCGACGTCCAGGGCCCGGACGCCGGTCTCTTCCTCGACCTGCTCTACACCAACATGATCAGCACCCTGAAGGTCGGCATGATCCGCTACGGCGTCATGTGCCGCCCGGACGGCATGGTCTTCGACGACGGCACCGTCATCCGACTGGCCCAGGACCGCTTCCTGGTCACCACCACGACCGGTAACGCCGCCGCCGTACTGGACTGGATGGAGGAGTGGCTGCAGACCGAGTGGCCCGAACTGAAGGTCCACTGCACGTCCGTGACCGAGCAGTGGGCCACCGTCGCCCTGGTCGGCCCCCGCTCCCGCGACGTCCTCGGCTCACTCGCGCCCGAACTCGCCGTCGGCAACGACGACTTCCCGTTCATGGCGTGGCGCGGGACGACCGTCGCGGGCATCGACGCCAGGGTCTGCCGGATCAGCTTCTCCGGCGAACTGGCCTACGAGATCAACGTGTCACCGTGGCAGGCCCGCGCCCTGTGGGAGGCGCTGTACGAGGCCGGCGCGCCGTACGGCATCACCCCGTACGGCACCGAGACCATGCATGTCCTGCGCGCCGAGAAGGGCTACCCCATCATCGGCCAGGACACCGACGGCACGGTCACCCCGCAGGATCTGGGCATGAGTTGGGCCGTGTCGAAGAAGAAGCCCGACTTCATCGGCAAGCGTTCCTTCGCCCGCGCCGACACCGTCCGCGCCGACCGCAAGCACCTGGTCGGCCTCCTCCCCGAGGACCCCGGGACCTTCCTCCCGGAAGGCACCCACCTGGTCGCCGACCGTGTCCTTCCGGCACCGCCCGTCCCGATGCTCGGCCACGTCACCTCCAGCTACCGCAGCGCGGCGCTGGGCCGGACCTTCGCGCTCGCCCTGATCAAGGGCGGCCGCGAGCGCATCGGTGAGCGGCTCTACGCCCCCGTGGGCGACCGGCTGGTCCCGGTGACCGTCGCAAGCCCCGTCCTCTACGACCCCGAGGGAGCCCGCCGCGATGGCTGACACCGCACTGACCGCCCCGCCCCGCAGCCCCCTGGCACAGGCCGCGGGCCGACTGGCCGCCGCCACCCGCACCTCCGGGGGTGCGGTCCGCCTGGCTGAACTCCCCTTCCTCGCCCAGCTCAATGTGCGCCTGGACGCCAAGGGAACGGCGGCGGAAGCCGTCGGGCTCGCGCTGGACCTGCAACTGCCCCTCCAGCCGAACACCGTTGTCCGGGCCGGGGAGTTGACTGTGCTGTGGCTCGGCCCGGACGAATGGCTGCTGGTGGGCCCGCCCGGAAGCGAGGGGGAGCTGGAGAGCCGGATCCGCACGGCCGCGGGAGACGAACACGTCTCCGTCACCGACGTCTCCGCACAGCGCACCACGCTGCTCGTGGCGGGCCCCCGTGCCCACGATCTGCTGGCGCACGGCTGCGCACTGGACCTGCATCCGCGGAGTTTCGGCTCCGGACGCTGCGCCCAGACCACCCTGGGCCGTACGCAGGTCATCGTGGTCGCCCGGGCCGATTCCAGGGCCGGTTTCTGGGTCCTGGTGCGGTCGTCCTTCGCCGGTTATCTGACCGACTGGCTGCTGGACGCGGCGACGGAGTACGTCTGAGCGAACGCCGGACCCCAGCCCACCGGTCGGGGAGGAGCTGGGGTCAGCCCAGGTAGCCCATCCGGTGGCTGATCTCCTGCGCGCCCTGAAGGAGCGTGGGTACGAGCTCGTGGACGCGCTCCTCGGTGAGGCGGTACGCGGGTCCGGAGGCGCTGAGGGCGGCGATGACCTCGCCGTCATGGGTGCGGATCGGGGCCGCCACGGCGTGCAGTCCGATCTCGAGTTCCTCCAGGGTTTACCGCGTAGCCGCGCTCCCGGGCCACCGCGAGGTCCTTCTCCAGTGCCGCCTCGGTGGTCAGGGTGCGCGACGTCAGCTTCTGCAGCCCGGACGCCGCGAGCACGTCGGCGCGCTCCTTCGCCGGCAGGTGGGCCAGCAGGATCTTGCCGCTCGACGTGGCGTGCACCGGGGTGAGCTGCCCGACCCAGTTGTGGGTGCCGACGGCGCCCGGACCGCGTACCTGGTACAGGTTGACCGCGTAATGCTCCTGGAGGACCGCGATGTTGACGGTCTCGCCGACCTGTTCGCTGAGCCGCTTGCACACCTGCCGGCCCTGCTGTGTCACGTCGAGACGGCCCGTGACGGCGCCGGCCAGCCGCACAATGCCGAAACCGAGCCGGTACTTGCCGCGCTCGGCGGTCTGCTCGACCAGACCGCGCGCCTCCAGCGCCCCGAGCAGGCGGAAGGCGGTCGACTTGTGGACGTCGATCTGCGCGGCGACCTCGCTGACGCCCGCCTCGCCGCGCAGGGCGAGGATCTCCAGGACGCTGACGGCACGGTCGACGGACTGCACCCCGTTCACCGCGGACCCTGCTGTCTCGCCCTCTGCCGTGTGGTTGCTCATGGCGCAACTATAATCACGGGTCCGCTGTCAGACCTGTGGCGTGGAATTCGACGGTGCGCCCGATGCCGGCCCGGTCAGCGGGCTGTTGAGCGCTGCGGACCCGGTGCTGTCCGTCATCTGTCAGCGCAGGACGACCGTGCAGTGGCCGTTGATCAGCACACGGTTCTCGCTGTGCCATTTCACCGCGCGGGAGAGTGCCTGGGCCTCGACATCGCGGCCGAGGGCGACCAGTTCGTCGGGGGTGCGCGAGTGGTCCACGCGGACGACGTCCTGCTCGATGATCGGGCCCTCGTCGAGGTCGGGCGTGACGTAGTGTGCTGTCGCCCCGACGAGCTTCACGCCGCGCTGGTGGGCCTGGACGTACGGCCGGGCTCCCTTGAAGCTCGGCAGGAACGAGTGGTGGATGTTGATCGCCCGTCCGTCGAGTTGCTTGCACAGGTCGTCGGAGAGGATCTGCATGTAGCGGGCGAGGACCACGAGGTCGACGTCCAGTTCGTCGACGAGACCCAGCAGCCGCGCCTCGGCCTCCGCCTTGGTCTCCTTCGTCACCGGGATGTGGTGGAAGGGGATGCCGTAGGTGCGCGCCAGCGGCTCGAACTCGCGGTGGTTGGAGACGATCGCCGGGATCTCGATGTTGAGGGCGCCCGTGGATCTGCGGAAGAGCAGGTCGTTCAGGCAGTGTCCGAACTTCGACACCATGATCAGGGTGCGCGTCGGCGTGGAGGCGTCCTGCAGCCGCCAGCTGATCGCGTACGCCTGGCTGACCGGACCGAACCCCGTGCGCAGCTCCTCCAACGAGACCGCGGGATCCGAGACATCGAAGTGCACCCGCATGAAGAAGCGGTTCTGCAACCGGTCGTCGAACTGCTGGCTCTCCAGGATGTTGCCGGAGTGACGCACGAGGAACGTGGTCACGGCGTGGACGATTCCGGCCTGGTCGGGACAGGACAGGGTGAGGACGAACTCGCGGCCGGGCTGCGGTCGAGGGGACATGCCATCCTCCGAATGTCTAGCTGCGTATTACGCAACAAGTAGAGCTATACGCAACATGCTCCAACGTCGATGCCGTGCCGGTCAAGGGGTGGCGTGTGGAGGGTAGGTCCGATCCGCCGACCTCTTGACAGTGGGTGTCGACGGCGGGACAGTTTGGGCGTTCGTTCCATATGGCGGATGCTGTTGCCCTATGCGCAACCCAGAATTGGTTCGGCCTCGACTCGGCCGCCCCTCGATGAGGAGACCGACAGTGACCCAAGAGGGCCTGCCCCCGAGCCTGATCGCCACCCTGCCAGGGGGGCACTACGCCGACCCCGGGATCTTCGCCCTGGAACAGGAACGGATCTTCGAGGCTATGTGGTTCTGCGTGGCCCGAGCCTCGGAACTGGCCAAGCCCGGGAGCTTTCGCACCTACCAGGTCGGACGGGAGAGCGTGCTGATCACCCGCTCCCGGGACAGCTCGGTCAAGGCCTTCCTGAATGTCTGCCGGCACCGTGGCGCCAAGCTGTGCACGGAGGAGTCCGGCGAGGTCAAGCGGGCCTTCCAGTGTCCGTATCACGCCTGGACGTACGGGCTCGACGGCAAGCTCGTCGCGGCGCCCAACCTGACCAAGATGCCGGACATCGACCGGACCGAGTACGGCCTGGTCAACCTCCACGTGCGGGAATGGCTGGGCTATGTGTGGGTGTGCCTGGCGGAGAACCCGCCGTCCTTCGAGGAGGACGTCATCGGTGAGGTCGTCTCCCGCCTCGGCGACGTGGAGTCGATCGAGCGCTACGACATCGACAATCTGTCGGTCGGCAAGCGCATCGTCTATGACGTGAAGGCCAACTGGAAGCTCATCATCGAGAACTTCATGGAGTGCTACCACTGCGCGACCATCCACCCCGAACTCACCGAGGTGCTCCCGGAGTTCGCGGACGGCTACGCGGCGCAGTACTACGTGGGCCACGGCGCCGAGTTCGGTGAGGAGGTCCAGGGCTTCACCGTGGACGGCTCGGAGGGTCTGGACCGCATTCCGGGGGTGGCCGAGGACCAGGACCGGCGCTACTACGCGATCACCGTCAGGCCGCAGGTGTTCATCAACCTGGTCCCCGACCATGTGATCTTCCACCGGATGTATCCGGTGTCCGTCGACCGCACGATCGTCGAGTGCGACTGGCTCTACCTCTCGCACGTCATCGAGAGCGGCAAGGACGTCAGCCGGTCGGTCGAGTTGTTCCACCGCGTGAACCAGCAGGACTTCGACGCCTGCGAACGTACCCAGCCGGGAATGAGCTCGCGGGTCTACGCAAAGGGTGGCGTCCTGGTCCCCAGCGAGCACCACATCGGCGCGTTCCACACCTGGGTACAGGACCGGATCGACGCACAGCCCGTGGGCTGATCCCTCCGGCATGCGTTGCGGGGTACGCAACATTGCGCGTAATCAGAAATTGATGGACGACTCCTCCCTTGACAATCCCCGTGCCGCACGGAAACCATGTTGCGCATAACGAGTGTCGTTGTGCTATATGAGACAACTCTCCGTCTGGAGCCCGCACATGAGGAGCATCACCGTCGTCGGAGCGTCGCTGGCAGGTCTGAGCACGGTCCGTGCGCTGCGCGCGGAGGGCTACGACGGCGAGATCGTCGTCGTGGGGGAGGAGCACCACACTCCCTACGACCGCCCGCCGCTGTCGAAGGACTTCCTCAAGGGGGACCTCGACGTCGACGCGCTCGCGCTCGGTGACGCCGATGAGTACGAGGCGTTGGACGTGCAGTGGCTCCTCGGCGAGCGCGCGGTGCGGCTGGATCCGGTGGCCAGGACCGTCACCCTGGCCGGGGGACGGCACGTCCGCACCGGCGGGGTCGTCGTCGCGACCGGCGCCAGTGCCCGGATGCTCCCCGGTACGGACGGGCCGGCCGGTGTCCACACCCTGCGTACCCTCGACGACGCCCAGGCCCTGCGCGCCGAACTGCTGGACGGCCGGCCCGGGCTCGTCGTCATCGGCGCCGGCTTCATCGGTGCCGAGGTGGCCTCCACCGCCCGCGGACTCGGGCTCGACGTCACCGTCGTGGAGGCACTCGACGTACCGCTGGAACGCCAACTGGGGCGGGAGATGGGGCTGGTGTGCGCCTCGCTCCACACCGATCACGGCGTCCGCCTGCTGAGGGGAACCGGAGTGGCGGGACTCGTCGGCGAGAACCGGGTGACCGGCGTACGGCTGGCGGACGGGCGAGTGCTGCCCGCCGACATCGTCGTGGTGGGCGTGGGTGTCAGGCCCGCCACCGACTGGCTTGCGGGATCCGGCGTGCGGGCGGACGACGGTGTGGTGTGCGACGCCGGTTGTGCGACCGGTGTCCCGGGCGTGGTCGCCGTAGGTGATGTCGCCCGCTGTCCCAGCCCGTTCACCGGGCGCCATGCCCGCGTCGAGCACTGGAGCAACGCCATCGAGCAGGCGAGGACCGCCGCTCGGACACTGCTCCGCGGAGAGTCGGTCCCGGCGCCGCTCACCGCGCCGTACTTCTGGTCCGATCAGTACCAGGTGCGCATCCAGCTCGCCGGACACGTCGGCCCCGGAGCCGAGCCGGAAGTCGTCGAAGGCGACGTCGACAGCCGTTCCTTCACCGCCGTCTACCGGCGCGAGGGCACCCCCGTCGCGGTGCTCTCCCTCAACCAGCCCAAGTTCTTCAACCGGCTCCGCCGCACGCTCGTCCCCGCCGCCGCGGTCGCGCTCTGAGGAGCGCCCACATCCAAGGAGACCGTCGATGACCCTCTTGAACCAGCCCCTGCACGAGGTGGACCCGGAGATCGCCGCGGCGGTCGATGCCGAGCTGGACCGTCAGCAGTCCACCCTGGAGATGATCGCCTCCGAGAACTTCGCGCCGGTCGCGGTGATGGAGGCCCAGGGCTCGGTCCTGACCAACAAGTACGCCGAGGGCTACCCCGGCCGCCGCTACTACGGCGGCTGCGAGCACGTGGATGTCGCCGAGCAGATCGCCATCGACCGGGTCAAGGCCCTGTTCGGCGCCGAGTACGCCAACGTCCAGCCGCACTCGGGTGCCTCCGCCAACCAGGCCGCACTGTTCGCGCTCGCCCAGCCCGGCGACACCATCCTGGGCCTGGACCTGGCCCACGGCGGCCACCTCACCCACGGCATGCGGCTGAACTTCTCCGGCAAGCAGTTCAACGTGGTCGCCTACCACGTGGACGACGCCGGGCTAGTCGACATGGCCGAGGTCGAACGCCTCGCCAAGGAACACCGCCCCAAGGTCATCATCGCCGGCTGGTCCGCCTACCCGCGCCAGCTGGACTTCGCCGAGTTCCGCCGGATCGCCGACGAGGTCGAGGCCTTCCTGTGGGTGGACATGGCACACTTCGCCGGACTGGTCGCGGCCGGTCTGCACCCCAACCCGGTCGAGTACGCCGATGTCGTCACCTCCACCACGCACAAGACCCTGGGCGGGCCGCGCGGCGGGATCATCCTCGCCAGGCAGGCGTTCGCGAAGAAGCTCAACTCGTCCGTCTTCCCCGGCTTCCAGGGCGGTCCACTGGAGCATGTGATCGCGGCCAAGGCGGTCTCCTTCAAGGTCGCCGCCTCCGAGGAGTTCAAGGAGCGCCAGGCGCGTACGGTGGAGGGAGCGCGGATCCTCGCCGAGCGGCTGACGGCCCCGGACGCCCGCGCGGCCGGCGTGAACGTGCTGTCCGGCGGCACCGACGTCCACCTGATCCTGGTCGACCTGCGTGAGTCCGAGCTGGACGGGCAGCAGGCCGAGGACCGTCTCCACGAGGTCGGCATCACCGTCAACCGCAACGCCGTCCCCAACGACCCGCGTCCCCCGATGGTCACCTCGGGCCTGCGGATCGGCACCCCGGCCCTGGCCACCCGCGGCTTCACCGCCGACGACTTCACCGAGGTCGCCGACGTGATCGCCTCCGCACTGAAGCCGTCCTACAACGTCGACGACCTCAAGGCCCGGGTCAAGACGCTCGCCGACAAGCACCCGCTGTACCCCGGCCTGTAACCGACCACCTCCCGCAGGGGCACGCCCCTCGCGCTTCACCCCATGGAGTACAGCGTGGCAATCAGCGTCTTCGACCTGTTCTCCATAGGCATCGGCCCGTCCAGCTCGCACACCGTCGGACCGATGCGCGCCGCCGCGATGTTCGCCGCCCGGCTGAAGACGGACGGCCTGCTCGCCCCGGCCGCTGCGGTGCGGGCGGAGCTGTTCGGCTCCCTCGGTGCCACCGGCCACGGCCACGGCACCCCCAAGGCGGTGCTGCTGGGCCTGGAGGGCAACGAGCCGCACACGGTCGACGTCGCCCAGGCAGACCTGGACGTCGAGCGGATCCGCGGCAGCGGGCGCATCCGTCTGCTCGGTGCCGAGATCGGCCCGGCCCACGAGATCGACTTCGACGCCTCGACCCAGCTGGTCCTGCACCGTCGGCGCTCGCTGCCGTACCACGCCAACGGCATGACCCTCTTCGCGTACGACGCCGACGGGGTCCCGCTGCTGGAGAAGACGTACTACTCGGTGGGCGGCGGCTTCGTGGTCGACGAGGACGCCGTCGGGGCGGACCGGATCAAGGTCGACGACACCGCGCAGGCCCATCCGTTCCGCACGGGTGACGAACTGCTGCGGCTGACCAGGGAGACGGGGCTGTCGATCTCCGCGCTGATGCTGGAGAACGAGCGCGCCTGGCGCACCGAGGAGGAGATCCGCGCGGGCCTGCTGGCGATCTGGCGGGTGATGGAAGGGTGTGTGTCGCGTGGGATGTCCTGCGAAGGCATCCTGCCCGGTGGCCTGAAGGTGCGTCGGCGGGCTGCGGCGGCGGCTCGTCAACTGCGCAGCGAGGGCGATCCGTTGGCGCGCGCGATGGAGTGGATCACGCTCTACGCGATGGCGGTGAACGAGGAGAACGCGGCGGGCGGACGGGTCGTCACCGCGCCGACGAACGGCGCGGCGGGCATCATCCCCGCCGTTCTGCACTACTACCTCAACTTCGTGCCGGGCGCCGACGAGGACGGCATCGTCCGCTTCATGCTCGCCGCCGGGGCGATCGGCATGCTCTTCAAGGAGAACGCCTCCATCTCCGGCGCCGAGGTCGGCTGCCAGGGCGAGGTCGGCTCCGCCTGCTCGATGGCCGCGGGCGGTCTCGCCGAGGTGCTGGGCGGCTCCCCGGAACAGGTCGAGAACGCCGCCGAGATCGGCATGGAACACAACCTCGGGCTGACCTGCGACCCGGTCGGCGGCCTCGTCCAGATCCCCTGTATCGAACGCAACGGCATGGCCGCGGTGAAGGCCGTGACCGCCGCGCGGATGGCCCTGCGGGGCGACGGCCGGCACCACGTCTCCCTCGACAAGGTCATCAAGACCATGAAGGAGACCGGCGCCGACATGAAGGTCAAGTACAAGGAGACCGCCCGCGGTGGCCTCGCCGTCAACGTCATCGAGTGCTGAGGCGGGGCCAGGGGACGGGTCACAGCCGTAGGACGATGAGGGCGGTGTCGTCCGTGTTGCCGGTCTGGGGGAGCAGATCGGTGAGGAGGGCGTCGGCCAGGGCCTCGGGGGCGGCGTGCTGATGGTGGGTGAGGGAGTCGGCGAGGCGGGCCAGCCCGGCGTCGATGTCGTCGGTGCGGCGTTCGACCAGGCCGTCGGTGTAGAGGACCAGGGTGGCGCCCTCGGCGAAGGGCGTCTGGGCCTGGGGGCGCGGGGCGGAGCGGGGGCGGGCGGCGAGTGGCGGGTCGGTGGCCCCGTCGAGGAAGGACACGGTGCCGTCGGGGTGGAGCAGGGCGGGCGGCGGGTGCCCGGCGCAGCTGTAGGTGATGGTGTGGTCGTCCCAGTCGATGAAGGTCGTCGCCGCTGTGGTCGATTCGGCGCCGTCGACGGAGCGGGCGTACATGTCGAGGGCCTCCAGGGCCTGTGCCGGGCCGTCGGCGACGCGTGTGGCCGCGCTCAGGGCGCTGCGCAGTTGTCCCATGGCGCAGGCGGCCGCCAGGCCGTGACCGACGACGTCACCCACCGCCACCGCGAGGCCCTCGCCGGGCAGCTCGACCACGTCGTACCAGTCGCCGCACACGTTCAGGGCGCCGATGGCGGGCCGGTAGCGGACAGCCGCTTTGCGGTGTGCGAGGGGTCTGGGGTTGGGCAGCATGGCCGCCTGCAGGGCCAGGGCGACCTCACGCTCGCGGTCGTGTGCCTGGCGCAGGCGTTCGTTGACCTGCTGAAGTTCCCGCGCGCGGGTGTACAGCTCGGCCTCGAGCACCCGGGACCGCCGGTCGCCGCCCGGGCCGCCGAAGGCGTGGATGAGTTCGGTGACCTCTTCCACCCGGTGCACGATCAGCGTGACCTGCCCGTCGGGGCCGTGGACGGGAGCGTTGACCGGGCTCCAGTAGTGCTCCTCCCACCGGCCGGGGTGCGCGGGGTCCTCGATGTCGTAGCGGAGCAGCGCCATGGTGTCGCGTTCGCCGGTGGCGGCGGTGCGCAGCATCGACTCCCGGGTCTCGCGCATACCGGCCGCGGCGGCGTCGTTCGGGTTCTCGGGGAAGACGTCGAAGATGTAGTGGCCCAGCAGCTGCTCGCGGGTGCGTCCGGCCAGCCGGAGGAAGTCCTCGTTGGCGTCCACGTACACCAGCTCGGGGGTGAGCAGTGCCACCATGCCGGGCAGAGCCCTGAATACCGCCGCATAGTCGATCTGAGGTTCCTCCGCCATTTGCTGCCTGCCTCGGCGCCGAGCGTCACTGTGCCCTTCCACGATAGGAGCGAACAGGCCACGGGGCCCGGGGAACGGCCCACCTGGGCCGTGTCGGCGATCAGATCGAGGTGTCGTCGCCCGGCGAAGGCACGAGGTCCGGGCGAAGGACCATCAGGGAGTTTTCGACGGCCGCCACCATGGCAAAGGGGAAGCGGTCGAGTTCGAGACAGAGCGCGACGTCATCGGGGTGGACTCCTTGACGCACCCCTTGTGTCAGTTCGGCTGCCGCGCGGGACTCGGCGGCGCGGCGGAGGAAGTCGGCGGCATCGGTTCCTGCCTCGGTGGCCCTCCGGGCGATGTACTGGGCGCACGCCAGATCCTCGTCGGCCTGTCCACCCTCGCCGGTGACGACGAAGGTGACGCTGTCACTCTTGCGGGTAAGAAGGAGCCGAGCCGTTGCCTCCGCCACCACGAAGCTTGCGCACAGCACCAGTGACGCGTCCTTGACCGCGAGGGCGCCGACCGTCCCCGCCGTGGTCTTCTGTACGACGGTCCGGCCGCCGAGGTCCATGGAACGCAGCATGCCCGGCGAGTTGACGGTGTCGAAGCCGGGTGCGGGCGGACCGTCCTTGAGCGCCACCCAGTCCGGGTGGCGGGCCTTGAGGGCCAGGGCTTCGTCCAGCGACTCAGCCAGAACGATCTTCTCGGCCCCTTGGCCAAAGGCCCAGGCGGCCACGGTGAAGGCCCGCATGACGTCGACCACGACCGCCACGGACGGTGCCTCGACCAGCTCGGTGATGCCAAGAAAGTGGGCGTCCATTCGGATCATGATCGAGCACGCCCGACCCGCAGCACCCGGCGAGTGACCCACATCACGCGACTCAGATCCAGCTGTCGAGCCACATCCTGGCGCGCCAGTCCGCGTACGGAATCGTCTGCCCGGTGTAGGCGGGGAAGAAGTAGATGAAGTTCCAGACGATGAGCAGCACGAGCACACCTGCGGCCACCGCCCCCACTGTGCGGCGCTCACCGGTCGCTCCCGGCGGACCCAGCAGGGCTCCCAGCATCATCGTGACGGCCAGACACAGGTACGGCACGAAGGCGACCGCGTAGAAGGAGAAGATCGTGCGGTCCTGGTACAGGAACCAGGGCAGATAACCGGCACCCACCGCGCACAGGACGGCACCGGAGCGCCAGTCGCGGCGCAGCGCCCATCGGTAGAGCAGGTACACCAGGGCGCAGCACGCCGACCACCACAGGAGGGGCGTCCCCAGGGCGAGGATGGTCTGCGTGCAGTCGGTGGCTGTGCGGCAGCCTTCCGTCCCGGGTTTCGGCGACTCGTAGTGGAACAGCACCGGGCGGCCGAGGACCAGCCAACTCCAGGGGTTCGACTCGAACTTGTGGGGCGTGTGCAGCCCCACGTTGAACTGGTACACCCCGTACTCGTAGTGCCACAGGCTGCGCAGCGGAGCCGGGATCCACGACCATGTGCCGCCGCGGCCGTCCGCCCAGTGGCGTCCGTAGCCGTCGTCGGACAGGAACCAGCCGGTCCATGTCACCAGATACGTCACGACGGCGACCGGCACGAGGGACAGCACCGACCGGCCGAGGTCCTTGCGCAGCACCGCGCGATACGGGCGGCGCGCCCCGGCCACACGGCGGGCCCCGACGTCCCACAGCAGGGTGAGGACCACGAAGAAGGCGAGGAAGTACAGGCCGTTCCATTTGGTGGAGGCCGCCAGTCCCAGGCAGAGGCCGGCCGCGATCCGCCAGGGACGCACTCCCGTTCCGGCACGGTCACCGGTGTGTCCGTCCGGGCGCACCCGGCCGTCCTCGGGGACGGGCAGGGCTGCCGCGAGCCGGGCCCGTGCGTGGTCCCGGTCGATGAGCAGACAGCCGAACGCCGCCAGGACGAAGAACATGACGACGAGGTCGAGCAGCGCGGTGCGGCTCATGACGTAGTGCAGACCGTCCACCGCCATCAGCGCCCCGGCCAGGCACCCCAGCAGCGTCGAACGGAACAGCCGGCGCCCGATGCGGCACAGCATCAGCACCGACAGCGTGCCGAGGACCGCCGTCATGAAGCGCCAGCCGAACGGGGTGAGACCGAACATCCACTCGCCGAGGGCGATCACCCACTTGCCCGTCGGCGGGTGCGCGACGAAGGACCCGGTGTCGGAGAGCGATATCACCTGGGGATGGGCCAGGATCTGCGGGTCGGCGATCTTACGGTCCGGCCAGGTGCCCTCGTAGCCCAGCCGGAGCACGGACCAGGCGTCCTTGGCGTAGTACGTCTCGTCGAACACGACCTCGCGCGGGCTGCCCAGACGCCAAAAGCGCGGCAGCCCGGAAAGGAGCGCCACCAGCAGGGGTCCGCCCCACTCCGACCAGCGGGCCAGCCGGAACGCCGCCGTGGGCGACAGCCCCAGCCTGCGCCACGGCCCTGACCCGGGTTCGGGAAAGGGCACGACCAGGCGGTCGCGCACGGACGTGTGCCGGCGTTCCGTGTATCCGAAGGCGCGCAGCCGCTGCTCCCAGGAGGCCGGCCGGTGATCGGCCCGATCGGTTCGGGGCATGTCGACGGACGTGGGCGCGTTCTCGTGGAACACCTGGTGAGCTTTCTGTTCGTGGAGAGCGGGAGGAGCGGGCGTCAACCGCCTGGCGGGCGGTGGTGGTCACACCGGCTCGGCCCTCAGCGAGCGGGGCCGCTCGAACCTGCCCCTACCTGGGCCGTGGAGGCGGGGAGGACCGTCGACGGCGTCGGGATCGACTCGGCGGAGGTGACGGGGCGGGGCTGCCTCGTGTGGGGTCCGCCCTGGGCGACGGAGCTCGCCAGGAGCAGCAGTCCGATGCCGAGTCCGGCGATGGTCAGCACGGATGCGGTGGCCATCCAGGCGGCCCGGGCCCGCTGCCGGGCGCGGACGCCGGCTTGCAGCCGGTATCGGTGCCGGTCCTCGTAGGGCCTGTCCGTGTGGCCGTCACGCATCATGCGTGTCAGCTCCTGCTCGAAGTGATCCACTGTTCCTCCTTCACTCGACCGGCTCGACTGCCTCGGCCAGAAGCCGCCGCAGCCGCGCGACCCCGCGCGCCGTCAGTGAACGGGCGGTCCCCACCGGACACCCGAGCACTTCCGCGACATCCCGCTCGGGCAGGTCCTGGTAGTAGCGCAGCACCACCGCGGCCCGCTGCCGTGCCGGCAGCAACGCCAACATGGCCTCCAGCCGGGTCCGTTCGTCCACCGCGGCCGTCTCGTCTCCCGCTCCGGGCGGGTCGGGCAGCTGGTCGACGGGGTGCTCGCCCCACCATCGACGCCGTGCCGAGCGTGCCGCGGCACGGGCCAGGACCTTGCGCACATAGGCCTCGGGCGCCTGGTCGGCCACCTTCGGCCAGGCGAACCACAGTTTGACCAGCGCCTCCTGCAGCAGGTCCTCGGCCCGGTGCCGGTCTCCGCCGGTGAGCAGCCGCGCCAGGTGGAGCAAGGCCGACCACCGGGCAGCCACGAACCGGTCGAACTCAACGGCCCGCTGCTGCCCCGTCAACGTCGCCCCCCAACCCCCTGCCGAACACGCCGGCTTCCGCCGCTGTCACCCTTAACAAGACGCTGGGCCCCGCCCCGCTATGCACTTCCGCAGTGTGGCGTGGGTCACGTCCGCGGTTCGCGGGGCCCGCGCTCCGGCCGGAGTGAACGGACTGGTGGTCATGCGGCAGCCGGTGGCCGCCAAGTCGCCTCGACCAGGGCCCGTTCGGTGCCGGACAGGTAGACGGCCGCGGCGAGCCACACCCGTGCGTATCCGCTCGGATCGGCTTGCCGGGTCCGGCCGAACACATCGCGGCCACGGCGGTCGGCCTCCGCCGCGAGCGCGTCCGCCAGGTCGGCCGCGGCCCGGAAGCCGCTACGCCGAAGGGCCGCGGTTCCTGACGCCCGGTCGCCGTCGCGTGCGGGCTCGGCGGCGGTCCGCCGACCCCCGGAGACGGCGACCTCGACCAGCCGTCGCAGCCGCCACAGGGGCGCTTCGGCCACCGGATCCGGTGGGAACGCGGACAAGGTCTCCACCGATGGCAGTTCATCGGCCGACGGGAAATGCGCGCCCTCGAGGCGGTCGTAGCCCAGATCAGCGTGTCCCGCCCACTCGGTCGGCAGACGCAGGGTCGCTGTGCCGTCCGGCACAGGGCCGACCGCCAGTGGCCGCAGTGTCGCGGCACGGGCCGGGTCGAGACGCCCGACGACGCGCAACCGCAAGCCCGGCCGCGAGGCCAGCTTGCGGAAGTTGGCCGTATGCGCCAGGTCGGGGTGGCTGCTGGACGGCACCAGCCGGATCAGCAGACCCTCACCGTCCCCCTCCTGTGCGGGCAACTCCCGGGCGAACAGCTGGTCTTCGGCCGCTCCCACGATGACCACGTCACAGCCGATGAGTTCGTCGGCCGTCTGTCCGGCCTGTTCCGGCTCGGTCGTGTCGGCGCCGGTGAACCGTGTCGCCGCGGCCTCGGCCAACGGGCGGGAGAACAGCCGGGCGAGCGGGCCCGACGTCCACGAGAGACCCGTGACCGGGGTGGCCCGTACGCCCTTCCCGGCGCCGAGGCGGCCGTCCGGTGAGAGCGTCGCACCGGAGATCAGCAACCCGCCCCGGGAGAGCTGCGCGTGATCTAGGCTGCCGGAGCCGAGCGCGACGGTGGCCGTGGCGGCACCCCGCGCCCGGGCCGGGCCACCGGGTCTGACGTCAGCCACGGAGAACCAGCGCCCCTCGTCGGACAGCACATGTGTGACGACCCCGCCATAGCCGGTGGCGGAGATCACCGGCTCCCGGCACACCCCGTGGACACGCAGGCCGCCCCCCGGACGGTAGCCGCGCCGGGCCGTGCCGACCAGGGCCGGGTCGGGGTCGGACGCCGCCAACAGGCCGCTGGTGAGGAGCAGTTCACGCAGGGCGGCCACCAGGTCGGCCAGCCGATGACCGTCGTGACGGGCGCGGGCCGCACGCAGGGCGCGCACCACCCGCAGGGCGGCCGCCTCGGGACGGTGCAGTCCCGCGAGCCGGGCCGTGTGCGCGGCCCGCAGCAACTCGGCCTGCGGTACGGCACCCGCGCCGGGCACCCCGGCGGCCAGCACCGCGGCGGCGGCGTCCCAAAGGCCTGTCGCGGCTGACACCTGGGCGTCGGTCGGTCCCACCGGCGGCGCATCCGCCGCACGGGTGTCCGCTGTCCCGGCACCTTCGTCAGGCGGGGTCGTCTTGACGTCGGCCCCGCCGGACACCGGTTCCGGCGTCACGGCCACCGTGTCCGCGTCGGCCACCGGAGCGGCGCCGAGCACGGCCGCGCGATGCAGACACCGGGGCGCGAGCAGACAGCTGCACTGTGCCTGACCGTCCTCCGTGACCGCGCCGGACGGCCCGGGCGTGAGGGTGACCTCGGCGTCCTCACCGCATCGCACCCGCCGTACGGGGCCGTCGGCGGTGACGGGCAGCGTCGCGTACGTCTCGATCGCGGCGTCCAGTTTCTTGCGCAGCCGGGACGTCAGTTGCTCGACGGCGGCGGCGACCACCTCGGGTGCCACGGGGGGCAGTTCGGTGTTCATCGGGTCTCTCCGCGGAGGCGGTCGCCCACCCAGCGGGCGAGAGCGAGGGGACTGAGGGCGGCGACCGGCATCCCGGCCGCGACGAGTTGCTGCGCCACGGGGACCGAGTAGCGCGGGCTGCCGGTGTCGTCCAGGGCGGCGCAGCCCATCAGATGGACGCCGGAGCTCGCGAGGTCGCGTACCTCGCCGAGGAGGCCGCCGAGCGGATACCCCTCCTCGAAGTCGCTGACCACCACCACGAGGGTCCGGCTGGGGACGGTCACCAGGGAACGGGCCTGGGCCAGCCCCGCCGCGATGTGCGTGCCGCCGCCGACCCGCACCTCCAGGAGCAGCGACAGCGGATCGTCGACGCGCTCCGTCAGGTCGATCACCTCCGTGGAGAAGGCGAGGAAGTGCGTGCTCAGCGTGGGCACTCCGCCCAGCACGGCCGCGGTCAGCGCCGACCAGATGACGGACGCCTCCATCGACCCGGACACGTCGACGACCAGGATCAGCCGCCAGTCCGCCTCCCTGCGCGAGCGGGTGCTGAACACCGGCCGCTCCGGGACGACCAGGGTGCGACCGTCGTCGGTCCTGCGGGTGTGGGCGAGGTTGGCTCGCAGGGTGCGCGGCAGGTCGATCCGGCCTCCGGGCCGGTGGGTCGGGCGTGGTGTGGCCAGCCCGGTCAGCGCGGGACGCAGCCGGGTGGCCAACTCCTTGGCCAGTTCGTCGACCAGACGGCGCACCAGCGGGCGCAACCGGGCCAGTTGCTGCTCCGGCATCCCGCCGGCCAGGGACAGCACGGACGACAGCAGCTCGACCGACGGGCGGACCGCCTTCGGGTCGAGCTCGGCCAGGACATCGCTGCGGCCCTGGTCGGCGGCCCGGGCCAGCACCTCCTCGCGGACGTCGGTGCCGAACAGCGCGTCGAGTTCCTCGGCCCACTCACGGGCGGTCGGGAAGGAGGCCTCCCGACCACCGCCGGGACCGCCCTCGCGGCCGAGGTCGGCGGAGCCCTCGCCACGGCCGGTGCCGTACAACTCGTCGAGCGCGTGCGCGTAACGGCGGGCGCCCTGCGGCAGCTTGTCGCTCTCCCGGCCGAGGAGCAGTCGCCAGCGGTCGGTCGGCGTGAGGTGCAGGGTGGCGCCCTGTCGTGCTTCAGGGCGGGACGCGGGCGCGTCGGGGGCCTTGGCGGTGACCGCGGCGTTCGAAGGCGGAGTGCTCTCGGCCGGGGCGAGAGCCGTCCCCAGCGGTGGCCGGAGCGCGTCGACCGCCGCCCGGCCCGCCGCGTCGGCGGCCGTCCACAGCGCGAGCAGCTGTGGCGAGGCGCCGAGCGACAGGTCGAGCCGGTCGCCGAGACGCTCGGTCACCGTGTCCAGCAGACGGCCGCGGCCCGCCGGGCTGAGCGCGTCGAAACCGCCGCGCAGGGCGGGCAGCCGGTCGAGGAACCCCTGGTCGGTGAGTGCGTCGATGCGGTCGAGCAGCGGGTCCAACGCGGTCGGCGCCGACTGGAGCAGGGGAGCGGCCCCGCTGAGCAGACCGGTGAGGCGTCGGCTCAGCGCATGCCGCTCGTCGGGCCCGGTGGCGGTGTCGATCCAGCCCGCGGCACGGGAGCCGAGGGTGTCGGTGTCGTTGAGGTCGAGCATGACCCGGGCGGCGAGCGCGGCGCCCTGGACGAGCGGGGAGCCGGTGCGCGCGAGGTCGTCCAACGCGCCGTCCATCCGCAGGCCGAGGCGGTGTTCGCCCGCTCGGGAGGCGAGCGCCACGAGCGCGTCCGCGTCCTGCGGGTCGTCGCTGCCCGCCAGTCCCGGCAGGGACCGCACGGCCGACTCCAGCAGTTCGGCGGCGAGTTCGGCGGCCGTCTGCCGGCTCTCGGGTGTGGTGCCGGGCAGATGGCCTCGCCGCAGCGCCTCCGACAGGTCGAGGGCGCTGAGGAGTTCGGGGAGGGTGGCGCAGGCGGGGAGCACCTCGGCGGCGTCGGCCAGCCGCTCGGCGACCAGCTCCGCCAGATCGCACCGGGCGGCGCCGCGGAGTGCCGCCAGGACGAGGGCGCTGGTGGGCCCGCCGTCCGCCGACTCCCTGCGGAAGGCCTCCCGCAGGGTGCCCTCGGCGGCCAGCGCCGCCGTGACGCCCCGGACGCCGGCCAGATCGAGCCGGACCGGCACGGCCGGGGTCCACGACAGGCGCCACCGCGTGGTGAGCGCGGCCGCATCCCCCGTACCCGCCACCTGGACCGGCTCGCCGTACCCCGCTCCGCACACGGTGAGACGCTGCAGCAGGATCTCGCGGCGGCCGTCGAGTGCCGAGCGCAGCGGGTCGAGCCGCAGTTCACGCCCCGCGGGATCGTCGGGTCCCGGCAGGCGCAGCGCGGCGAGCTCCGCCTCGACGGACGGGCCGAGCCCGGAGCGGGGCGTGCCCGGGGCGATGCGGCCGCGGTCGGTGCCGACCAGGACGACCTCCAACGCCCGCGCCAGGGCCCGACCGCGGCCGAGCGGCTCACCCTGGCCCATCACGGTCGTCAGCGCCTCCAGCACCTCGCCGCGCCCAGGAGCCGACAGACCCCGCAGCCGCGCCAGGTCGCACGCCACGCGCAGTGTCTCGCGGGCCTCGCCGGTACCGGCGACGTGTCCGGCCGCGCGCAGCTCACGGCAGACGTCGGTGATCGCCCGTGCCGCGGCGTCGTGCAGCCGCTCTGGATCGCCGCCGGCCGTGAACACGGCCTGCTGCCAGCGCGGGTCGCGGATGCCGGCCGGATAGCCGGAACGGGAGTCCAGCAGATCGAAGGCGTACGGCACGAGGGAGGTGACGACGGCCGGTCGCCCGCCCGAGGACACCGGCGCCGCAGTGGGCGTCGGGGCCTCTTCGGTCAACGCCGGTGCGTGGAAGGCTCCGACGACGGCCGCGACGCGGCGTCCGCCGGCCGTGGCGCGGGCGATCGCCTCACGCATGTGCGCCTCGCGTGCCAGGTCCACCGCGGGGACCCCGCCCGCCGACTCGGCGTCGCGGCGCAGCGCCCAACCGACCCCCAGGGCGGCCCGGCGTACGGCCTCGGGGGCGCAGCCCGGGGCGAGGACCTCGACACTGCGGTCCCACATGTCGTCGCCGTCGCGGCCCGTGCCGGCCGCGGTGAGCGCGGCCGCAAACGCCGTGGGCGCCTCGGCCGCCGGTACCCGACAGTCCCCGGCTTCGGCACTCCAGCGCGGATCGGACATCGGCAGGTCGCAGCAGACGACCTCGGCGCCGCGCTCGCGTGCCCAGCGGATGGCGGCGAGTTCGGGCGAGAAGTCGGCGAAGGGGTAGAAGCCCAGCCGGTCGCCCTCGCCGGCCCCGGCCAGGGCGACCGGGGCGAGGGTGCCCGGCGCGCCGAGATGGGTCAGCCAGGGCTGGAAGTCGGTGGGCAGCTCCACGCAGACGACCTCGGCGCCAGAGGCGTCCAGCAGGGCGGGGACGGCGGCGGCGAGCGCCGGGCTGTGGTGCCGTACGCCCAGCAGGTACGGCACCACGGAGTCGGCGAGGGCGGCGAGGGCCGCCCTCGGTTCCTGAACGAGGGTCACCGCAGGTTCTCCCGCAGGTCCCACAGGCGACGCCAGGTCGCCGAACCGTCCTCGGCGCGGCGGCGCACCGGGCCGTCCCAGTAGCCGAGGAGACGCGCGTGGTCGGCCGGGTCGTCCTTGCGGACCACGCCCAGCAGATGGCCGGGGACGAGGTCCAGCGAGTCGCCGCCGGGGAGGTAGGCGGCGGCGACCCCCAGGGAGACGGCGACCTGCACCGCCTCGGCGGTGGACATCACCGTCCCCGGGCGCTCCACGTCCCAGCCCTCGGCCGAGCGTCCGGCCCGCAGGTCGCGAAAGACGGTCAGCAGGACGTCGAGGACCGCGTCATCGACGCCGAAGGCCGCGCCCGCCCGCTCGACGGCCGCCGTGGCCTGCCGTTTGACGAGGGCGGTCTCGGCCTCGACGTCGGCGATCGGGTGCACGGTCTCGAAGTTGAAGCGGCGCTTGAGAGCGGCGGACATCTCCGACACTCCGCGGTCGCGGAGGTTGGCGGTGGCGATGACCGTGAACCCGGGCGCGGCGGCGACCTGTGCGTCGTCGGTGCCGGACAGTTCGGGCACGCTCATCCGCCGGTCGGAAAGGAGCGACACCAGGGCGTCCTGCACCTCGGGCAGACAGCGGGTGATCTCCTCGATACGGGCCACCCTCCCGGCGCGCATCGCGGCGAGGACCGGTGAGTCCACCAGGGCCTGCGGGGAGGGGCCCTGGGCGAGGAGGAGGGCGTAGTTCCAGCCGTAGCGCAGGGCGTCCTCGGTGGTGCCCGCGGTGCCCTGCACGGTGAGGGCGCTGGTGCCGCAGACGGCTGCCGACAGCAGCTCGGACAGCATCGACTTGGCGGTGCCCGGTTCGCCGACGAGCAGCAGTCCGCGTTCTCCGGCGAGGGTGACCACGCACCGCTCCACCAGGGCGCGTTCGCCGACGAACTTGGGGGCGATGACCAGTTCGTCCGGCAGCGCACCGGGCGGCTCGGGCAGCTTGAGCGCCTCGCCGCCGCTGCCGCAGACGAAGGTGATCACGGCGCGGGGTGTCAGCAGCCAGCCGGGCGGACGGGGGCCGTCGTCGTGGGCGGCGAGAAAGGCGAGTTCGGTGGCGAAGCGCTCTTCGGCGGGCAGGGTCTGCCGGGCCGGGAGGGCCGACACCGTGTCGGTGAGGGGCATGGATGTCCTTGCTCGGTGGATCGGTCTGTGTCGGGGCGTGGGGGGAGACAGAGGTGGGGGGATCGGGGCGCCGCCGCTCGGCGGCGCCCCGGGCCGCGTCGCGTCAGCGGCGGCGGGTCCGCCGCACCTTCAGCTCCTCGAACCGGGGAGCGTCGCCGTCCCGTACGCGCAGCCACGCCCTGCGGTAGAGCTCCGAGGCCGGCTCGAACGGCACGATCACGCCGAACGGCGCGTGCTCGTCGGTCACGTCGGCGAACAGCGGCAGCTTCCAGCGCTCCAGCGGAACGCGCGGCGACGACTGCGAGACCCAGCCGCCCGGCAGGAAGAGCGAGCGTCCGGCGCGGGTCCGGCTGGCCTCGACCACCAGGTCGGTGGCGGCCAGTTCGGCGCGTGCCGCCTTGAGCCGGGCCGGCTTCCAGCCAGTCCACCGGGCCGTCATCCGGTCGGTCGGGTCGGGCATGGCGAGCAGCATCAGATAGAGCGTGGCGGCGTCCTCGCCGAGGCCGTACTCCTTGGCCGCCTCGGTCACCAGGTCGGGCACCGAACGGCTCGGGTCCTGCGGCCACCAGGAGCCGTCCTTGCCCCGGTCGCCCGCGAGCGGCTCCCCGGGGTCCGCGAGCAGGGCCGCGAACCGCTGGTCGCGGACCAGACGCAGGGCCACTTCGGCGGTGTAGGGCCGCTGGTTGTCGACGCGCACCGCAGGCAGGTACGGGTCCTGGCCCGCCTCGTCGAGGAGAGCGACCCGCACACCCGGAGCGGGCTGGTCGTCCTGGGTGGCCAGGACCACGGCGCCGTACCGTTCGAAGCCCGGACCGGTCTCCGTGGGGGCACCGGCGGTCTTCCGGAAGTCGGGGAGGCTGATGTAGCGCCCCAGGTCGAGCATCAGCCCGGGGTGGGCGAGGCGTTCCCGCACGGCGGTGAGGGCCGGGGGCAGTGCGGCCCGCACCGGGTCGCCGGCGGGCAGCCGGTGGGCCAGCCAGGCCGTGAGACCGACCGCGCCGACCAGCGTCTCCGCCGTGAACCCGTCCGCGTCGTCACCGACGGGCCGGACCCGGTCGCCCTTGACCGCCCACTCAAGGTCCCGGCTGAGCCGGGGAGAGCCGGCCGGGTCCAGCAGTTGGGGCAGCGCCTGCCGGACCGGCCAGGACGCGTGCCTGAAGGTGCGGCCCGCATCACCGAGCAGCTCCTCGGGCACGGCGACCCGCTTGCCGACCGTGGCGTTCCACACCGCGGCGGCCGCGGCCACGTCCGGGCCCTCGGTCCACAGCCGGGCGGGCTCGGTGGGCACGAGCGCGCCCACGACCGCGCCACGCACCGTGCTGTCGACGGCGCTCAGCTCGTCCTTGGCGACCGCCGCCGGGGCGACCTTCACCCCGATGAGGGTGCGCGCCTCGGTGCTCAGGAAGCTCCGCTCGTAGACGTCGATCCCCGGCAGACCGGCGACGATCAGCCGGGCCATCGTCTCGGTCACCCCGGTGAGGCGGGCGAACTCCTCGGCGGCCTCCGGAAACCAGGGGGCCGGTCCGCGCTCGGCCAGCTCGGCGAGGAACCTGCCCAGCCGTCCCGTGTCGGGGTCCTCGCCGAGCGGCTCCGACGTCAGCACCTTGTAGGGCTGCGGCGTCTCGAACCGTCCGGACGGGTCGTGGAAGTAGCCGGTGAACGTACCGCCGTCGTCCTCCAGCAGTCGGCGTCCGGTGACGGCAAGGAACGCGCCGTCGGCCAGCGGGAGCAGCCCGTTCCACGAGCCGTCGCGCCATTGGCCCGCGGGCGTGCGCAGCGGGGCCGCCGGCACGTGCAGGCTCATCTTGCGCCAGTGGGCGGACGCGGCGGGGCCCAGCCCGAGGCGGTCGAACTCGGCGAGCAGCGTGCGCAGCACCTCGCGGTGCTCCTCGGTGGTGGTGCCGGATGCCGCCCGGTAGGCCAGGGCGGCCGCTCGATCGAGCAGCGACTCCAGGTCCGGCTGTCCGACGGGCAGCGGGTGACCGTCGAGGTGGAGCCGGACGTCCGGCCGGTCGGGCAGGGCCGTCCCGCCGAGCCCGGCGGCCCGGGCGAGGACACGCAGGGAGCGGAAGACGGTGTCGGCCTCGTCGTCGCCGTTCCACCAGTAGCCCCTGGAGGTGCCGAGTCCGCTCGTCGCCGCCGAGAGGATGCTGTCCGCCGGTCCGGCAGGTCCCTCGTCCTCCAGTCCGCCTTCGAGGGCGCGGGTGAGCCGAGCGGCCGCGGCGTCCAGGACGGCCTGCTGTGCCGCGGCGTAGCGGGCGACGCCGGCGATGCCCGTCACGAGGGCTTGGTGGGTGACCGGAAGGAGGGTGCCGATCGCGTCGGCCAGCGCCTCCTTGTCGGCGCTCGCCGCGGCGGCCAGCAGCGCCGCAGCCGTGTCCCGGTCGATGTTCCGCAGCGCCTTGGACCCTTCCGGGTCACGCGGTGTCAGGCACTCCCAGTACTGCACGGGCGGCAGCAGCAGGGTGCCCTCGCCGAAGTCGCCGGGGGCTCGGTCGGTCTTGGCCGAGGCGGTGACGGTGCCGTCCGCGTCGACCAGTTCGAGCTGCCAGTTGTTGCGTACGACGGCAGTGGCCCGCTCGGCGCCCGGGAAGACGACGAGCGCGCTCGGTTTGCCGGCCTCGGCGGGCAGGGTGACGGTGTGTCCGGCGAGGTTCTCGGCCCGCCGTGAGCCGTCGGGCAGTTCCATCAGCCGCAGGCCGACCAGGCCGTCCACGGGAGCGCAGGCCGAGGTGGTGTCGGCGGTGGGGGAAGGGCGCAGCCGGCCGCCCGCGAAGCTGCTGCCCTCCGGGGCGTCGCGCAGGGCGTCGGCCAGGAAGGCGGGGCGGCTCATGCGGCCGCGCTCGTTCGTGGCCGGGTCGTACTCGTACCAGCCGTGCGCCTCGCGGTCCTCGGAGTCCGCGTGCCACACCCAGTAGGAGGAGCCGTCGAAGAGCAGCGGCCGCTCCTCGGGCAGGGTGGTGTCCCCGGCGTGCAGGACGCCGCGTCCGGTGGTCCGGCCGCCGTCCGGCAGGGGCAGGGTGATCGGGAAGTCGGCCCGGTACCAGTCCATCTCGGTGCCCCGGGTGGCGTGCGGTCCCTTGAGGGACTCGACGCGGTCGGCACGGGGGTGCCAGTAGCCGCGCAGGCCGTCCTTGCGGGAGTTCCAGTAGACGAGCAGTTCGCCGTCCACATGATGGAACCCCGGGTCGCCCGACACGTCGTTCGCGGGCAGTCGCAGGTCGTGGGTGAGCAGGGTGCCGTCGGCGCCGATGACCCGCGCCTGGGCGTTGCCCGCGACGACGAGGTGGGGCCAGGCGTCGGCGACGATGATGTCCTCGACCCGGTCCTTGGGGACGAGGGCGGCGGTCGCCTCCTCCCAGGCCGGCCAGCCCAGTTCGTCGAAGAGCCCGGCGCGCAGGGTGCGCGCCAGCACGGGTGCGAGGTCGGTGCCGACCGCGGCGCGGACGTCGTCCTCGGCGAGCGCCAGTGCCTCGGCGGGGAGCCAGCCGAGCCGGCTCAGCGCGTTGGGCAGGCCGGGCAGCCCGACCGCGGTGAACCGTCGCACGACCGTGCCGACCCACTCCGCCAGCCAGGGGCGGGCGCCGGGCGACACCGCCAGCAGACGGATGGCCCGCAGCCCCTGGTCGTTGTTGTGGAAGCGCTCCGCTCCCCGCAGGAAGGCGTCCCGGAAACGGGTGTCGGCGCCGAACAGCACCAGATCCCGCTGCCCCTCGCCCATGGCCCATGCCGTCAGCGGCAGGGCCTCGTCCTTGCCCGGGGTGGCCACCGGCACGTCCAGGGACAGCAGCAGATCGATCAGGTCGATGTCGTGCACCACCTTCAACGCGCCGCCGGACGCGGCGAGTTCGGCACGAAGGCTGGGCGCCATCCGCTCCACCAGCGGGTACAGCTCGGGCATCCGGGTGGAGGCGCGCCAGGAGCGGGCCCGCTCCCGAAACGCCAGGAAGCGCTCCAGCCAGCCCGCCGTGCCGCTGCCCGGGCGCTCCTCCGCGGGTAGGGAGACGTCCCACAACCCCGCCGTCGCGCCGGACGCCTTCAGCACCTCCAGCCACATCGCGGGCATCGCGCTGTCGGCACTGGCGGGGAGCATGTCCAGGAGGATGCCGCGCACCCGCCGGTCCCGTTCGGCCAGCGCCACCAGGGCGGCGTGGTGGCCCTTCCACCAGCCGGCCGCGGCACGCAGCGTCGCCGGCAGGCCGAGCAGCTCGGCCAGATAGTCCTGCTCGGCGCGGTCGGCGTCCTGGCCCGCGGCACGGGCGAGCTTGCGCAGGTCGTTCGCCATCTGCGCGGACGGCGGCAGACCGCCCGCCGTGCGGCGCAGGCACAGCCGGGTGAAGCGGCGCAGCGCCTCATCGGCCGGTACCCGGGCGGCCAGCTCCTTGCCGTACGCGGACAGCACCTTGACCGGCAGGGCGCCGGCCAGCGCGAACTCCAGGAACACCGCGTCCAGACGCTCCTCCTCCACCGTCAGCCCGTGCTCCGCCTCGGCCTTGCGGGCGCGGGTGAACAACTGGGCGGCGTAGGTGGCGTTCTCCTCGGCCAGGAACACCCGTCCTGCCTGCTCGTAGAACGTCGGCAGGAAATGCGGGACCGAGGCGGCCAGCCGCTGACCGAGTTCCAGATAGGCGTCCAGGGCGGCCTTCGGACGGGACTTCGCCTGTCGCGCCGCCCGCTCCAGATCCGGTACGACCCCCAAAGCGTGGTGGCCGTCCTCGGGGTGGTGCACGAGCACCCACTCGGGAAAGCCCAACGACTGGCGCAGCCCCAGCCCCACGACGGCCGGCTCGCCGTCCGGCTCCATGCCGAGGAACCCGGCGGCGAGATCCTCGGCCGCCCCGAGCTCACCGGCGACCAGCCGCACCACCACGCGGTCGTCGAGGCCCGGATGGCGATAGGCGCGGGCCGTCAGCGGCACCGCGCGCTCACCGCCCCCCTCGGTGTCCGGCGGCAGCACCGCGCCCGCCGTCAGCAGTTCCTCGTACGACACCTGCGTCCCCCCGCTCATCCGTTCTTGCCTTCCTCGATCACACGCCCGGCATAGAGAGCCGCGGCCATCCGCATCCCCTCGGACCAGGCCACCGGTCCCACCTCCCGCAGCGGCAGGGCGCGCCCGTCCTGGTCCTGCCAGGTGAGGCTGCCGGTCTCCACCGTGTCCTCCCAGTACGGCTCACCGATCCACACGGAGGCCTCCACGGTGCGCCCGCCGTCGCGGACCCGAGCGGTGGAGTAGCCCCCGGAGACGCGGTAGCCCAGCGAACTCGCCCGAGCGGCGAGGGCGAAGCGGGACCGGAACGAGCCGCCCGTGAACTCCCGTATCTCGGTGGCCTTGGGGTCGAGGTCGTCGGGCCGTTGCCAGGTCGCCCGGTGGATCTGCTCGACGCGCTGGACGATGCCCAGCTCCGCCGCGAACTCCCGGATGTCGTCGAGGTCCGGGAGCAGCACCGGGTGCGGCAGGGTGACCGTGCGCGGCGACAGCCGTACCGTCTCGCCGTCCAGGTTCACCACCCGCAGCTCGCCGTCCTCGGTGGCCCCCCGCAGGAATCCGACCTCCTCCGGGTCGTCGCCCACCACGGCCATGTCACGCAGCGCGGCCTGCCAGGCCTCGTCCGGCCACACCCGGGCCAGCAGGCCGGTGGGCACGGGCAGCGACGACACCATCCAGGAGTCGACCTGTGCGACACATGCCGCGGCGTGCCGATCCAGCCATTCGGCGAAGCGCCGCAGCCGGTCCACCTCCGGGTGGTCGCGCAGCGCACGCGGCAGTGATTTCAACTGCCGCCCCGCCGACCGGCCCGAGGTGGCACGCGCTGCCACCCGTCCTTCCACCAGGGCGACTTCATACCCGTCACCCGCCGAGAGCCAACCCACGAGTCCCCGCCTTCCGCACCAAGACAGCAAGAAGAAAGCACAGTTCAGCCGGGGGCTTCCCGGCGCCAGTGCGACGATGTGAGGAACGTTAGCGGCGATCACTGACAATCGGCTCCCCGAGCCGATGCCGGGTCTCGGAGGTCGTCTGCGGAAAGGGCGGCGATCGCGTACGTCAGAGGCCCGCACGGTGGGCGCTGAGCTGCACAGTCGTGGACGGGAGCGCGCTGTTTCAGCCAGTTCGCACGTGCATGAAGGTGCGTCTGAAGTGCTGTGCGGGCGGGGCCCGGTTCGTGACGGTGTGTCATGCCGCCACGAACCAACCGGGCCGCGGTGTCACATGTAACGGCGCCTGGTGCGGCGCAGGAGAACGAAACCGGAGATGAGCAGGACCGCTCCGGCGGCGGCCGGCCACAACTGCGTGCCGGTCTCGGCGAGGCTGCCGTTGCCGCCCTGCGGAGCGGGCTGGGCATCGGCCGGAGGCTGCGCCACGACGCCGGTCGAGTCGCTCTCGGACGGGCTCGGCGTGCTGTCGTTGCGGGGGTACGACGTGGCCTCGGGGGACTGCGTGACGGGCTTCTCGGCGGCCGAGGGCGAGGTGTACGTCTTGGGCTCGTCGTCCGCCGGCGCGGTGCTCGCGTCACCGCTCGGTACGTCGGCGGTCGGCGTCGGCTCTTCCTGCGGCTCGTCGTCGGATCCGCCGGGGTTCTCGGAACCGTTGTCGGAACCGGACCCCGGATCCTGGCTCGCCCCGTTGTCGGAGCCGTCGTCGGAGCCGTTGCCGTTGCCGTTGCCGTTGCCGTTGCCGTTGTCGCCGTCGCCGTCGCCGTCGCCGCCACCGCCGCCGTTGCCGGGCTCTTCGTCCGCGCCCGCTCCGCACTGGCGGCCGTCGTTGATGCAGCCGACCATCTCCCGCATCAGGCCCTCGTCGAAGACGTTGATGAAGTCACCGTGGTCGGTGACGGGCTTGTGCAGCTGTTCCGGGAACGCGTCCACGGCGAAGAGCGGAACGGTGCGGCCGCCATCCTGCAGGCTCGGCGCGTCGACGTCGTAGACGATGCGCTGAACCAACTGCGGGATGGCCTGGAAACCGGCCGGGCAGGAGCCGTCGGCCTGGGCGAACGCCACATGGGTGCGGTGGTTGGCGCTGTCGATGTTGCGACCGTCCCAGCAGCTCTGGAACTTGAAGGTGCGGACCACGTCACTGCCCTGGGGGCACACCGGGTACTTGTCCTTCAACTGGCGGTCCTCGAAACCGGTGCAGCTCCAGGACGCGTTGGCGTTGGTGGTGCCGTTGACGAACGCCTTGGCGTCGCCGGTGATGATGCGCAGCAGCCGCGGCATGGCCGTGACCTTGCTGCTCGGGCTGCCGACGAAGGTGAGGGTGACGTCCTTGGGCGTGACGATCTCACCCGCGTTGCCCTCGATGCCGCCGCCGGGAGCACCCGCGTCCTGCTCCTGCGTGCCGTTCTGCAGACGCAGGACCGGCCAGTAGTAGGAGGACTTGTCGCCCTGGTCGACGCAGCTGGTGCCGCCGTTGGCCAGTTCGTTGTCGTCGGCGAAGGCGTTGTTGGCCTGATTGCCGATGTAGTCGTGGAAGTGGTGGGCGCCGTTGGACACGCCGGGCGCCACGATCACGTTGTCCGAGTTGAACAGGCCGTTCGCGTTCACGCCGCAGCTCGTGGCGAAGGTGCCGCGGGAGGCGTCGGCTCCGGCGTTCGGGGCCTGTGCGGCGGGCGGTGCGGTGGTGATGTCGGCGAAGTCGGCGGCGACGGGACCGTTGCCGGACTGGCCGCCGTTGCCCTGCTGCTGGCCGCCCTGATCCTGACCGTCCTGCTCCTGGCCGCCTTCTTGACCCTGATCGCCCTCGCCGTTCTGGCCGTCCTGGGATCCGTCCTGCCCGTCGGCCTGATCGTCGGCCTGACGAAGCGTGCACGCCGCCAGCTCGTCGAGGCCCTCGGGGCGCTCCCCGGAGCGTTCGAGAGCGGCGGCGATGCGTTCGATCGTCGCGGCCCGGTTCTCCGCCAGCGGATCCATGATGCCGCTCGCGGCGGCCTCGTCACCCCGCACCGCAGGGTCCTGCAACTTCTGGTACGCCTCGGCTATCTGCTGGTCCAGCTGGGCGAGCTCTTTGTCGACCTCTTCCCTCGCGTCATCCGGCACGTTCGTCAAGGTGTCGCCCACGTCGGGGCAGTCGATCGTGCCCGCCTGCCAACCACCGTCGGTCGTCTGGCTCGTGTCGGGGCTGCCTTCGGTCGCGGAGGCGTACACATTCACCGCCACCAGGCCACCACCCCCCAACATCAGAGCTACGGCTGCAAAGGTCGCACGTCGTGCACCTGTTGGGCGTCTGCGATTACTGCGTCCCACGGAAGTACTCCTGCGCCTGTCGTCCGTCCCGGCATATAAAGCCCCCCGGCCCCATACGGATGGCGAGTCCCGTCTGTTCAACCGCATCGGAAACTCACAGCATCTTGATAGGTGACGGGGGTGTCGGGGCTCCGTCGGGGGCGCCTTCGCGCGTCAGTCCCAGTCGGAGGGTGGTTGATCCACACGGCCCCCCTTGTGGGGTGCGCGAATGTAGTCCTCGGCGCCATCGGGCAGGGCGGCCACACACGCGGACGAGCAGGCATTGACCAGGAGGGGCAGCACGTCCGTGGCCACGCGAAGGGAGATCCAGACCTGATGGAGGCCGCTCTGTTCGATCGGCCGTTCGCAGACACTGCAGTGGTGCACGGCGGTGGTTCCCCACCGCTTGGGGTCGAGGTCGGCCGTATCGAGCTCCGTGACGGAGTCCTGGGATGGCTGCAGACGGGGGAAAGGCGGCCGCAGTTTGTAGTTGCCGAACAGTGCGCGGGTGCTGACCGTGCTGGAGACGAGCCTGCGGCACCGGGTGATCTCGTACGGGAACCAGTGCAGCCGGTAAGAGGTGTACGGGGTGAACTCCTCCAGGCCGGTCATGGCCCCGATCTCGGGCGGAATCCGCACCAGGTTGCTGCCGTAGAGCATGAGGTGCTTGACCTCGGTGAGCGTGGCGATGCTCGGCGGCAGGGTGACGACCTGCCGTCGCTCCTCGGGGCTGAGTTCGACCAGGGGGCGGAACTCTTCGCGCCCGTCTGCGGCGGCCTCGTCGATGAGCTCCAGCAAGTGCCGCCAGCCCGGGGCGGAGGTGTCCTGACGTTCGCCGTGAAACCCGACTCTGGCGCGCGGGTGAGGCTTGGAGCCGTCGAAGCACGAGCAACGGTCCGTGGAGGGCCCCGGCCCGCCTCGGCCCGGCGTCGAAGTGTCGCCCCAGCGGTTCACAAAGAGCGTCGGCTCTCCCTCGTCCGTCATGGCGCCAACATACGAGGAACCCCGCAGGCCCACCCAACGATTACCGGACCGTACGGTCAACCGGTGTCCCGTCGCGGGCCCTCGACCGACTCACGCCACGGGCCCTCCGGCATCAAGTCGCCGAGCACGGACAACAACTGCGGCGGCTCCACCGGCTCCGGGTGCGAGTCCAGATCCGACCACGCGATCCAGGCATGAGTGTCCAGACTGGCCTCCTCATCGGGGAGCAGACCGGTCCGCACGAGTGGTGGCCGCTCCTCGGCATACTGCGCGAGAAAGAAGAGTTCCGTGCCGGTGTACCGCTTGCCGTTCCACCGCACATCACGGGCGACCGCCACCGACAGATCAAGCACGGCAGCCGGGTCGAGGCCGGTTTCCTCGGCCAGTTCGCGACGCGCCGCCGCCAGTGGGCTCTCGCCCGGCTCGATGCCGCCACCGGGCAGCTCCCAGAGAAGTCTCCCGTCGAACGGATCACGCCAGCGCAGAAGAAGCACGCGATGGGCGGCGTCCAGACAGATGACCCGGGCGGCGGGTCGGTGTGATGTCCCCACCGCCCTGACGTTATGCGGTGCTCGAAACGCCGTTCAAGGCCTGGGCCACCCGTCACCACGTGCCCGCCTCAACCGCGGCTCAAGGGTATGGGCTCAGACATGCAAGGTGGGCCGGTAGACGAGCTCTTGGATGTGGCCGTCGAGCGTCCGGTGCTCGATGAGTTCGAGGTCGAAGTCGGCCGCCCCCTGGAAGATCGGGTCCGCCCCGGTCTGACCGGTGATCACGGGGAAGAGGGTCACCTGGACACGGTCGACGAGACCGGCGGCCATCAGGGCCCGGTTCATCGACAGGCTGCCGTGCGAGCGCAACTGCACCTCGGACTCTTCCTTGAGCCGGGCGACGACGTCGACGGCGTCACCGCTCACGACATTCGCGTCCGGCCAGTCGAGGGGGCCTTCCAGGGTGGTCGACACCACCGTGGTCGGCAGGCTCCTCATTCGCGTGACCCATGGGTCACGCACATCGGACTCCTCGGTGCTCGCGGCCAGCATGCGCGCGAACGCCCGATACGTGTTCGCTCCGAACACCATCCGCTGCTCCTCGCTGTACAGGGCGAGGCGGTGGTCGAGGAGCTCGGGGCCCTGCTTGCCCCAGTAGCCGGTCCAGTTGCCGCCGGCGGCGCCGTAGCCGTCGAGGCTGGAAAAGACGTCGAAGGTGTAGGTAGCGGTCACGATGCTCTCCTTGAGTGCGGGGTGCGATTGATCGTGTGTCGGGGATGGAGACCGGCGATCACGGCGAGACTCATCGCTCTTGAACCGTTCCCCTGCCCTGGGCGCCACCATTGGCCTGATCGAGTGATCGAGTGATCGAGTGATCGAGGCCAAGGAGGCGCTCGCATGCGTCACTGGAGCGCCTCGGTCCTCCGGTCGGTGTTCCGGCCGGCCGCGATCACCCCGCGCAAGGGGAACGCGATCAGCAGCGCAACAGCGACCATGAGCCCGCTCGACCACGGCGGCCCGAGAGCCCCGGCCGGACTGCTGAGAGTGGATGCGGCGATGAGGGGTCCGGCGGTGGCGCCGACGTTGAGGGCCGCCGTCGCGTACGAGCCGGCCATGGTGGGGGCTCCCGCAGCCTCGTAGAGGACCCGTGTGATCAGAGTGCTGCCCAGCGCGAACGACAAGGCGCCCTGCACGAACACGAGCGTGAGCAGGGCGACCGGCTCGTCGGCCAGTACCGCCAGGGCAGGCCAGCCGATGAGCAGCAGCGGACCACCGACCGCGATGATCGAGCCGGGCTGCTGGTCGGACAGACGGCCGGCGACGGTGACCCCGGCGAAGGAGCCGAGGCCGAAGAGGACCAGGGCGACGGAGACCCACAGTTCACTCAGCCCGGCGGTGTCGGTCACGACGGGTGCCAGGAAGGTGAAGCCGGCGAAGGTCGCCGCGTTCACCAGTGCGCCGAGCAGCATCACCAGAAGCAACCTCGGCTGTGCGAGGAGGGCGAGTTCCGTACGCAAGACTGGGCCGCCGCTCGCCCCATCGTTCCCTCGTCCCCTTGGGGTCCCTTTCAGGATGCCGATGGCTGCGGGCAGGCAGAGGGCGGCGACCGCCCAGAACGTGGCTCGCCAGCCGAGCAACGCGCCGAGTACCGACCCACCAGGGACACCTGCGATCGTGGCCACCGTCGTGCCCGACAGCAGCACGGCCAGTGCACGCCCCTTCTTGTCGGGTGGGACGAGCGTGGCGGCAGTCGTCAGCGCGACGGCAAGGAACCCTGCGTTCGCGAGCGCGGCGACGACCCGGGTGGCGAACAGGACCGGGAAGTTCGTGGTCACGGCGCCCACGGCGTGAGCTGCCGCGAAGGTGAGGATGAAGCCGAGAAGAGTGGAGCGCCTGGGCCAGTTGCGGGCGAGCGCGGCGACAAGAGGGGCGCCGACGACCATGCCGATGGCGAAGGCGGAGGTGAGTACGCCTGCCGTGGCGACGGTGACATCGAGATCCGACGCGATGTCCGGCAAGAGGCCGGCGAGCATGAACTCCGAGGTGCCCATGGCGAAGACCGCCACGGCAAGCAGATACAGGGGGAGAGGCAGGGGGAGTGGCATCGAGTGGCTCCGAGGTGAGGACAAGCACGAGAGGGGCATCTCGTCACCGCGGCCGGCCCTCAGGAGCGCTCGCGTCCCACCGCGGGACGCGGTGCGACGGCAGGGCTATGAGCTCAGTGGTTCAGGGGGCTGACGGCGTGACCGAAAGCCCCCACCTTGTCTGACTCAGGACTCGACATGGCCCGCACGCTACCCGACCGATGCCGGTCAGGGCACCTCGGTTTCAGTGGAAGCGGACTCAGTCGCACGCGGCAGGATCTGGACGGTGTCGCCGACGGCTCGCTCACCGGTTGCGTCCGACGGCACATTGACCAGAGCCCCGTGGACGGCCATCGCGCTGGAGCCGCCGCCGTCGAGATTGAGGGCCTGGACGGCGCCCAGGGTGCGCATGAACCGCGCGGCTTCGGCGAGTGTGAAACCTTCGCTGACGCCGGGCTGCCGTCCGTCGACGGTCGCCAGCAGCAGCCTGCCGCGCCGGTCGATGCCGGCCAGGGTGCGGGGCTGGCGGACGTTGGACCAGGCGAACCCGAAGGAGAGGTCGAGCGGGTCCAGCGTGCCCTCGGTGGCGGCGTCGATGTGGATGCGGCCGTTCTCGACGAGGGTGGGTGCCGCGCTGACGACGTCGTCGTCGGGACCGAGGCGCAACTGCCGTCCCTCGGCGTCCCGCACGATCTCGCGCAGGTGCAGCCCTCGGCCCACCTCGGCGTGCTCGGTGAGCCAGGCTGCTGCTGCCCCGGTGCCCTGGAGGACGGAGCCCTCGGCGGGCACGGAGCCGCCCCGGTCGCCACGGGAGACGACGACATCGTGCTCGTCCAGCACGACCTGGACACCGGCGCCCGTGGGCAGCGGCGCCCCGAACGGCTCGGTGAACTTCACCAGGTCGTCCGGCAGGGAACACGTGAGGTCCTGCCGGGGCAGTTCGGTGGGTACGGCGCCGGGACGGCCGCAGTTGCGCACCTTGCCCGGCACCCGGTTGATTCCCTGCACCGCGTGGGAGGCGGAACCGGCGCGCACGGTGACGGTGGTGGACAGATCCGCGACACGTACGTGCCGACCTCCGTCCTCGAGGACCAGCGCGGCGCGCGAGCCGACCGCCATCGACTGCAACTCGCCGTCCACCACCGACAGTCCGGCGGTCGTGCCCTGTACGCCGTCCGCATCGGAAGTGATGAAGAATCCGCCGTTGACACCCACCAGGGACCCCAGGCGAGCGGCCACCGCCGAGGTCTTCTCGCGATCGGCCGTATTGCCGCCGTCGCTGACCTCGACGGTGCCCCGCAGTCGGCCCGGATCGATCACGGCGACGTGGATGCGCTCCGCGTCGGCGCGCTGCCGCCCGTCGTACCCCGTCCACTCCACGGACGTACGGAAACCGGCCGCCGACACCGCCGAGTTGAGCGTACGGGCCTCGGCCTGGGTGCCGTACTGCCCGACCCTGACCTGCCACCCCATCGTGCCGTGCGGTGTGTCCGCATACGCGTCCCAGGTCACCCGCTCCAGGCGCGGCGCGAATCCGTCCGCCCGCAACTTCTCGGCGGTGGTGTCGGCCCAGGACCGGTCACCGAGCGGCGCCCATGTGGCCGCCCCGGTCAGGCGGTTGGCCGCGGGCGCATGGACCGTGACCGTCCAGACGCCGACGGCCTCCGGGGCGCTCAACACCCCGGTACGGACCTCGACTCCGGGTGCCACGTACTGCGTGGTCCACGAGATGGCGTCATCGCCGACCGAACTGTCCGGCTCGGTCGCGGCCGCGGACGGAGCGAACGCGATCAGGGTGAGCGCGGTCCCCAGCGCGAAGCTGCGTACGGTCCTGAGCTGTCCACGGTGTGCTGGGCATCCGGGCGCCTTGGCAATCACAGACATACCTCTCCTGACCTCTGGCCCGTGCGGTGGGCGACGGCACCTGGGCACCGCACCCGTCATCACAGTTCCGCGCGAAGGCCGTTGCGTGAAGACGCGGGCATGAGCAGGGAAAGCCTCGCTGATATCCGGGGGACCGAGTAGGACCGGATCGAGACGTCTCGCGTGCCTTGAGGCAGACCTTGGATGCAGGGTGTCGAGGCGTGACTGTCCTGTGGCGTCTCCGAGACGGTGCGGGCAGGGTGGGGGGCATGAAAGAAGCTTCCGATCCCGCTCCTGCCGATGTGGGTCAGACATGGCCGACAGGTGCATTGCCGCCCCGCAGCCGGGTCACGGTGGTTCGCGCATCGGACTGGGACGGCCCCTGGCAGGCCGAGTTTCCCGGAACGATCGACGCCACCCGCGCGCCCGAGCCCAACGAACATGCCCAGGCACCCAGTGGCGAGTTGCTGTACTGGGTCACCTTCGACACCCCGCAGTACGACAGCGACGGGGACGGCCCCTACCGCAAGGCCCAGATCTGGGGTCGGTATCTGAGGACCGGGTCCGATGCCGATGTGTAGGGACTCCCCAGCCGCTGACAGCCACTGCGTAGGCTTCGGACCATGACCATGACCATGACCATGACCAGGGCGAAGGGACGGTGGCCGAAGCTGGATCCGAACGACGGCGTAGAAGACGTGACGCTGCTCATTCTGGAATGGCTCGGCGAGCAGGGCGTGGGGGCGATGATCCGGGTCGACGCGGAGCGACTGCAGGAAGGCCGACCGGCGTGGACCTTTGCCGCGAGTGGTGGGCCGCTGCTCGAAGGCATGAGAGCCGATGGAGCCTCGGTCGCGGAGTGCATGGGAAGAGCGCTGCTCAGGCAGCGAGAGGCCGGCCTTTCCGTACCATTTTGAACAATCCCGCACCGTGGAATGCGGCAGAACGAAGCCCTTGAGACATTTTTCCAACCAGCTTGGTGTGGTTCGAGGTTGTTGCTCTCTGGTGATCGTCCTTTCCGCGGTGTAGCGTCACTGCCAGCTGTCGTGGTTCGCAGTACCTGCCCGCGCTTAGGCGCGGGCGCTTTGCTGTGCAGTACCGGACCAGGGCGAGCACCTTCAGGACCGCGCGGTGCGGTTCTGACGTCTATTGAGAGGTACCAGCATGGCCAGCGGAACCGTCAAGTGGTTCAACGCGGAGAAGGGCTTCGGCTTCATCGCCCAGGACGGCGGCGGACCGGACGTCTTCGCTCACTACTCCAACATCAACGCCTCCGGCTTCCGTGAGCTCCAGGAAGGCCAGGCGGTGACGTTCGACATCACCCAGGGCCAGAAGGGCCCGCAGGCGGAGAACATCACCCCCGCCTAGTTCTGAAGGCAGCGTTTCGGGCCCGCGAGCCAAGCTCGCGGGCCCGAACCGTTTCACAGCTGCCGGGGCTCAGCGCACCGGGAAGCCGAAGGAGTAGCCCTGGGTCTTGAGCCAGGGCAGGATCCGGCGCAGCGCCTCTACGGTCTGGGAACGGTCGCCGCCCGCGTCGTGGAAGAGGAGCGTCGGTCCGTTGGGCAGCTCCCGCTGGACGGTGGCGACGATGGCGTCGGCGCCCGGCCGTTCGAAGTCCTTGGTGTCCACGTTCCAGCCCAGCGGGCGCATGCCCCGGGAGGCGGCGAGCTTGCGGCTGTAGGGCGTGAACGCGCCACCGGGGGCCCGGTAGTACATCGGCCGTACGCCCCCGGACGCCTCGGTGATCATCCGTTCGGCGTCGAGGATCTGCTGCGACTGGTACGCCTGGGTCTTGGTGTCCATGGTGGTGTCGTGCGCCACCGAGTGGTCGCACAGCCGGTGCCCGGCCGCGACCACCTGCTTCACGAGGTCCGGATGGGCCTGCGCCTGGGTACCGACCATGCAGAACGTGGCCTTCACCCCGTACTCCCGCAGTACGTCGAGCATCTGAGGGGTCCACACGGGGTCGGGGCCGTCGTCGATGGTGATGTTGACGCCGCGCGCGCCCTTGTCCGAGGCGTGCGCGATGGTCACCGACACGGGCTTGACACTGCCCGGCGTGGCGGAACTCTCCGCCCGCGGGGACGAGCCGTCCACGGCGCCGGCTTGCGCCGACCACGCCGAGGCACCGGCGGCCAGCACCGTCACACCGAGAGCAGCTCCGACGACCTTGCCGTACCAGCCCCGCCCGCCGCCGTGCTGCGCCATGTCCGCCCCGCCTTCCAACAGTTCCTCGCCGATCCTGCGTCGCCGTGCGACACACCAGGCAGGACGACGGCCGGCGCCTCCGGGATGCGCCTGTTACCGATCAAGGACAATTCCGGGGGAGTTCACGGACAACACGGCGAGCAGCAGCCGGAACCAAATGCAGGAAGACGTCACATCACGGCACTTCTCACGGCGTGGATCAGAGAGCCCCCCCAGGGGCAGACCATGGCAAGCCGTCACCCTCGAAGCCCGCTTCCGCCAGCAGCCGCTCCACTACGAGGAGTTCGGTTCCTGCTCGCATCGCCCGCGCGCACCGCCGGAGAATGGTCAGGCACCGCTCGTCGTCCCAGTCGTGCAGCACCCGGGACAGCAGAGAGACGTCGCCCCCCTCCGGCACCGCCACCGTGAAGTCCCCGACGACGAAGGAGCACCGCCGGTCGAGCCCGACCGCGTACGCCCTCCAGATGCCCGTGTGTCCGCAGGACTCGCGTGAGCAGGGCGCCGTTTCCGCCGCCGACGTCGACGACGCGCCGCGCACCGGAGAAGTCCGCCAGGGCCGGAACCGGCGTGAACATCTCCGCGCTCGCGGCCATCGCCCGGTTGAACAGGGTGCCCAGTTCGGGCCGTTCGGCGAAGCAGGTGAAGTGGTGCTGCCCGTACCGGTGGGCGAAGGACTCGCGCCCGGTGCGTACGGAGTACGTCAGTCCGGCGAAGGAGTCGTAGAACGGGCCGCCGTAGAGCTGGGCCAGCGACCGCAGCGAGAACTCGGTTGTGGTGCACAGGGGTTGGCCGAGGGCGGTCGGGTGATACGTGTCGGCGGCGGAAGTGAGCAGGCCCAGCGCGCTGAGATAGCGCAGCAGTCGGCGCAGCGCGTCCGGGTCGGTGCCGGTGAGTTCCGCGAGGGCGTCGGCGCCGAGCTCCGGCCGGTCGGCGAGGCGGTCGGCGATCCCGAGCTCTGCCATGGCGGCGACGGCCTGGGTGGCCCAGGCGCCGGTCATCACGCCGAGCAACGAGACCGAGGGGTCCGGCAGCGGCTCGTGACGGCCGGGCAGCCGGAGTTCGAAGCGGCGGTGCTGCCTGGTGCGGAAGTACAGGACGGTCACGTTCTCATGGCCGTTGTACCCACCACGTCCGGTACCGCGCCGCCCCTCTCCTGGTGCAGCGTCCGCAGCCCGGCCGGCACCACCGCCCCCGGCGCGGTGACCGCGAACGCGTGGTGCACCTCGTGCTCGGCGGAGCGTTCGTCGTCGGCGACAGCCTGCCTCGGGGAGTCCGGCGGTACGGGCAGCGCGAAGATCTCCACGCTGCGCCCGTCGACGGGTACATGCACGATGCCGACCCGGGCGTCGCCGACGAGCGCGCCGTAGCGGCGGACCAGACGCTCGCGGACCACCCCGCTCGGCGCGACCGGCAGACGAGGTGGCGGCAGACGTCGCCCCGCTCCTCGGCCGTGAGGCCGGGCAGGAGTCCGGCGAGAACCCTGCTCGGTGTCGTAGTTGCGGACATGGGCGGCCGCGTGCTCAATTCGCTTCAGATCGGAGGCGGACAGGCAGGCCTGTGCGACAGGGAGGTTCATGAAGAGAAGTCCTGATGCGCGCGGGAGGTACGCAGACTGTCCAGTCGGGCGTACTGGAGCGCCCGCCCGTAGCGGGCCTCGGCACCGCCGTCGGCCGGACCGTGCAGGAGCGTGCTCATCCAGTGCGAGAACTCATGCGCCCGCCAGACCCGCGGCAGACAGTCCGCGGCGTACCGGGACAGGCCGTTCTCGTCCCCGCGCGTCAGTGCCTGGTGCAGTCCCCGGGCGAGCAACTCGGCCTGGAGAACGGCGAGGTTGGCCCCGTTGGCCGCCGACGGACTGATGAGCCCGGCGGCGTCACCGGCCAGCCACAGCCGCCCAGCACCCGGGCTCTCCAGCACGTCGGAACGCAGGTCGACGACCGCCTTCTCCAGGACGGCGCCCCCGTGCAGCGGCCCGAACTCGGTCGTCCGCATCCGCCTCGCGAGCTCGGCCCAGATCCGTTCCTCGCTCCAGTCGGCGGAAACGGTTCCGCGCGGGCACTGGAGGTAATACCGGGTGACGGATTCCGCACGGGCCATGTGCCCCGCGAACCCTCGCTCGTGCAGGGCGTATCCGACGGCCGCCAGGCTGGGCGGAGCCTGGACCAGCACCGCCAGCCAGGACACTCCGTGATCCCACCGATCCGTCCGCACACCCCGGGCCGCCAACGCCCGGCGCGTGTCCGCCGCAGCCGGCGACGTACCGACCTGTCACCTCCGCACCGCCGCGCAACCGCACCCGGCCCTCGGAGACTTCCTCGGCCTCGGCCCCGAACCGCAGGTCACCACCGCGCCGTAGAAACTCGGCCCTTCACTGGCGTAGGCCGTGCCGGACACCTGGAACTGATCGACTCCCGGCGGCGTCCTGGCGTGTATGGCACAGGGTGGGAGCACGATGGGTGAGGAGCCGACCTGGGCGGAGCTCCTGCTGAACTCCGCTTTGATAGCGTCCGTCCCCATCGTCATCGGAGGGGCGTTGATCGTTTCCCTCGTCGGGCTGACGGTGTGGGGGACAGCACCGCTGCGGCGACGCAGACGTTCACGCGCCGCCGACCGCTGAGCAGTTTCGTATCGACCGCGGGTCCGCTCCGCAGCGCACGTAGTGCGTACGACGTTCAGCGCCCGAGCAACCAAACCGCCGTCAGCGGCTCTTGCGCACCCGGGCCGCCGCGCGGGCTTCCGCGGCCTTGCGGGCCTCGGCGGCTTTGCGGGACTCCTTCGCGGGGCGGCCCGTACGGTCGCCGATGCCGCGGAAGGGGATGTTGCCGGTGGTGGACTTCGTGGCCGTCGGCGGGCGCTTCGCACCGGTGATGGCGGTCAGTTGCGCCTCGCCGGAGCGCACCTGAGTGACCGTCGGCCGGATCCCGGCCTCGGACATCATCCGGTTCACATCACGTCGTTGGTTGGGTGTGACCAGGGTGACCACGGTCCCGGACTCCCCGGCGCGTGCCGTGCGTCCGCCGCGGTGCAGGTAGTCCTTGCCGTCGGCGGGCGGATCGACGTTGACGACGAGGTCGAGCGTGTCGATGTGAATGCCTCGGGCGGCGACGTTGGTGGCCACCAGCACGGTGATCTCGCCGTTCTTGAACTGGCCCAGGGTGTGCATGCGCTGAGGTTGCGACTTTCCGCTGTGCAGGGCTCCGGCCCGTACGCCGCTGGCCCGGAGGTGACGGGTGAACTGGTCCACGGCGGCCTTGGTGTCCAGGAACATCAGGACCCGGCCGTCCCGCGCGGCGATCTCGGTCGCGGTCGCGTACTTGTCGGCGGGGTGGATGTTGAGCTGGTGGTGTTCCATCGTGGTGACCGAGGCTGCCGCCGGGTCGACGGATGCGAGGACCGGGTCGTGGAGGTAGTCGCGCACCAGCTGGTCGACGTTGCGGTCGAGCGTGGCGGAGAAGAGCAGGCGCTGCCCGTCGGTGGGCATCTGGTCCAGGATTTCCGTGACCTGCGGCAGGAAGCCCAGGTCGCACATCTGGTCCGCCTCGTCCAGCACGGTGATCCGCACATGATTCAGGAGGCAGTCCCGGCGTGACACGAGGTCGGCCAGTCGCCCTGGCGTCGCGACGACCACCTCGGCTCCGGTCCGCAACGCGGCCTGCTGCCGGTTGATCGACAGCCCGCCGACCGCCGTCGTCAGTCGCACCTCGAGGGTCTGCGCGTACGGAGTCAGCGCGTCGCTCACCTGTTGCGCGAGTTCCCGGGTCGGCACCAGGACCAGCGCGAGCGGGCGCTTCGACTCCGCTCGCAGGCCCGCGGTCCGGACGAGGAGCGCCAGCCCGAAGGCCAGCGTCTTGCCGGAGCCGGTCTGTGCCCGGCCGAGGACATCGCGGCCGGCCAGCGCGTTGGGCAAAGTGGCTGCCTGAATCGGGAACGGTTCCGTCACCCCGAGGCCCGTCATCGCCTCCCTCAGCTCCGGCGGCAGCTCGAGCGCGTCGAAGGACGCGGCCGCGGGCAGGCCCGGCGACACCGTCTTCGGCGTCGAAAGGTCGCCCTGCACCCCTGTCGCCCGCTGCGGTGTACCGGCACGGGAGCGTCCACGGGTCGACGGCTTCGCGTTCATGAGGGGAACCTTCCTGAAGTGGCGCCCCGGAACGGTCCGGGGCCCGTACCCCTTGGCACGGGCCCCGGCGATGTCGAAGCGTGCCCCCATTTTACCAGCGGACGCCCAGCGGCCCGCTGGTCCGGGCCCCGGGCATCACGGCGGTCGCCTTCAGCCGCGATGGGGAACAAGTGTTCGTTTCATCTGTTCGCCCATGTGTCACTCAGTGGTGGCCTGTGTGCGGGTGCACGGGACGTGGCATCGGCTGACGCCAGTCGCCCAGCGCCGTGAGGAGGAACTGGCGGGCGAGAAGACGTATCTCGCCCCACGCAGGATCTGTCGCCGCATCTGTGCCCAGGGCGTCGGCCCAGAGGCCGGTGCGGCAGGTGGCATCGATCTTGCCGAGGCGACGGCCGACGGCCCGAAGATCCAGCAGCTCCTGGGGTTCGAAGACTCCGCGCTCTGCCAGCCCTTCGGAGACGCGGCAGAGGAGCTCCACCTCTTCGACGATGTCCTCCGTCTCCAGCTCACGTTCGCCCATCCAGGCAAGCTGATCCTGGGTGTCGGCTGCGAGGAGAGTCATCAAGCGCAGCGTCCAGGTACGTAGGTGCGCGTCACCGAGATCGTTCATACCGGCAGGATCGCACCCGGCTCCCGCCGGACCGCGTTCGAGGGCGAGGGCGCCTCACTGATCATCGAGGGATGCCTGTCGGGCCAGGAACTCCTCGAACGCCGCTTTCTGCTTCGGATCCATGAACCCTTGGCGGACATTACGGGCCTTCTCCTGGAGCCAGTGCGCCTCGTCGGGGTCCAGGAGCTCGGCGACCACCACGCCTTTACGGGCAACCGCCGTGCGCCCGCCCACGCGACGACGAAAGAGAGTGAACGCGCCGAACTCCGCCGGGTGGGCCAGTTCCGGCTCCTCCGCCACAACCTGGTCCACTTCCCCAGTGCCACTCGTCGGGTACGCCGTGGGGGCCCAGTGCTCCCAGAGCGCCAACGTGGCCGCGGGCACCAGCACCGCGCGTTCCGCCTTTTCCCGCCCCTCCCACATGAACGTGACAGTGATGGGCTCATCGACCGCCTCGGCCAACCCGAGCACCCGCTCCACCTCATCGTTGATCGGGTAACCCACCACTACGTCGATCTCAATGCCCATGGTTCCCGAGGCTACTTGGTGCCTCTGACACGCCGGTATGACGGCACCTGGTGCAGGCCCGGCCCCGGCAGAACGCCCTGTATCTCGCAGCTTCCCTTGCCGCTCACCAGAGGCGCTTTGGACGTGAGGAGGGACGTGGCTGGTGGTGTTGCCGACAGTGGGCGGCGCCGCGGCTGGAGGGGGGAGGTCGGCCGCGGCTCCAGGTGTCGGTCAGTTGAGGAAGTCGGCGATGAGCGTGGCGAATTCGTCCGGGGTGGCCAGGCGGATGCCGAGGTCTTCGGCTTTGGCTCGCTTGGAGCCGGCGCCGTCTCCGGCGACGACCAGGGTGGTCTTCTTGGAGACGCTGGAGGAGGCACGGCCGCCGGCGCGTTCGATGAGTTCGTTCATCTCGTTGCGGGAGAGCTTCTCCAGTGCGCCGGTCATGGAGCCGGTGACCACGACGGCCATCCCTGCCAGCGGCAGTTCCGCTCCTTGCGCTTCACCGTCGGTGTCCGCGGTGTTGTCGTCCGCCGGGACGGGCGGGGTGGCGCCCGGTTCGGTCATGTTCACCCCGGCCGCGGCGAGTTTGTCGATGAGCGGGGCGAGTTCGGCGAGTTCGGCGACGATGGAGGGGGCCTTCTCGGTGCCGATGCCGTCGACCCGCTGCATCGCTTCGGCGTCGGCGGCCCGGATGTTGTCCATGGTGGCGAAGTAGCGGGCGATACGGCGGGACATGGACCGGCCGGTGCCGCGTACTCCGAGCGCGCAGAGCACACGCGACAGCGGCTGGTTCTTGGCCGTGGCCAGCGCGGCAAGGAGGTTGTCGGTGCTGGTGTCGCCCATCCGTTCCAGGGCCAGGAGTTGGTCTCGGGTGAGGGTGAACAGGTCGGCGAGGTCGGCGACCAGGCCGGCGTCGACGAGCTGGACGACGCGGGTGTGGCCGAGGCCTTCGATGTCGAGTTGGTCGCGGCCGGCGGCGTAGGACAGGGATGCGACCAGGTGGCAGTTGCGGCCGTTCTCGCAGCGCCAGCGCTGTTCGCTGGTGTCGATGGCGGAGCCGCAGCGCGGGCACACTTCGGGGAAGACGATCGGCTGTTCGTCGCCGGTGCGCAGGTGGGCGACGGGGGCTTCGATGCGGGGGATGACGTCGCCGGCGCGGTAGACCATGACGTGGTCGCCCAGGCGCAGGTCGCGGCGGGTGATGTCGGCGGGGTTGTGCAGGGTGGCGTAGGTGATGGTCGAGCCGTCGATCTCCACCGGTTGCAGGACCGCGCGGGGCGCGATGATGCCGGTGCGGCCCACGTTCCACTCGACTTCGAGCAGCCGGGTGACCTTCTCCACGGCGGGGAGCTTGTAGGCGATCGCCCAGCGCGGGGCGCGTGTCCCGGATCCGGCGGTCTGCTGGTCGATGGCCAGGTCGGCCTTGATGACGACCCCGTCGATCCCGAAGGGCAGCTCCGCACGCAGTGCCGCGATCTCCTGCACCCGCGCCAGGACCTCCTCGACGGTGTCGGCGGTGCTGCCGGGCACGGCGGTCGTCGCAGTGGTGTTCACGCCGAGCCCGCCGGCCTGTGCCATCAGGCCGCTGTGGGCGCTCTCGCCGAGTTGTTCCGCCAATGCCGGTGGGGTGTCGGGCAGGGGGAGCAGGCCGTAACCGAAGAAGGTCATCGGCACGGTGTAGGCACGCTCCTTGGCGCGCAGAGTGCCCGCCGCGGCATTGCGCGGATTGGCGAACGGCTGCCCGCCGTGCGCGGTGCGCACCTCGTTGGCGTGCTCGAACTGCGCCGTGGTCATGAGGACCTCGCCGCGCACCTCCACGGTGACCGGCTCGGACAGCTCCTCCGGGAGCCCCTCGATGGTGCCGATCGCGTGCGAGACGTCCTCCCCGGCGGTGCCGTCCCCGCGCGTGATCAGCTGTCTCAGACGGCCGTGGGTATAGCGTGCGGCGATCGCCAGCCCGTCGAGCTTCGGCTCGACACTGAAGCAGGTGACGTCGTGGCCGATGCGCCGGGCCAGCGAGGCGGTCCAGGTGGTGAACTCCTCCGGCGAGAACACGTTGTCCAGACTCAGCATCGCCACCGTGTGCGGAACATCCCCCTCCACGGCCCCGCCGGCCACCTTGCCCGTCGGAGAGTCGGACAGCACCTCATCGGGATGCTCGGCCTCCCACGCCGCGATACCGCGCACCAACCGGTCGTAGGTGTCGTCGTCCAGGGCTGAGGTGCCGCCCTCGTAGTAGGCGGCCGCGGCCTTCACCGCATCCTCGACCGCCTGCGCGTAGGCGGCGGCATCCACGATCTGTGCAACGGGTGTCGTCATGCCCATCATCCTGCCTGCCACCACTGACAATGCCCTCGCGACCCGGCTCCGGGCAGAAGATCAGGGTCGGTGTGCGAGCGGGGTGGCGGTCACGCCGGCCGGGATCACGCCGCGCTGAACGATCCCGGAGGCGATGCGGCGTCCCGGCCAAAGTCGCTCAGCCGACCTTCGTTGCCGACAGCAGGCAGCCAGGCCGTGTCCGATGTGCCGAATCAGTACCTGACGCCACCTCGGCAGAATTTCTACTCTGTTTCCCAACACGGCTACGAGGTGCACTCCACGTGCGAGACGTGGCGCACCGCCTCGACGCCAACTGGAAGGGGCGGTGACAGTCCTGAACGGTATATCGAACGCGGGTGCCTCCAATGCGTACCAGCAGAACGGCGGCTTGGGGCCTCGCGCGTCCCTACTGGCGTCGCTGGTGCTCGCGCTGCTGCTGGCTGCGCTGTCGGCGCTGGTGATGCTTCCGGCGGCCCAGCATCTACGCTCTCTCCGAGACGGCGAGCAGGCTCGTGCGACGTTGCATACGAGCGGCTCGTGCATGGCGGGCCAATGCCGGGTCAAGTTCGAGGCCGATGGACGGACTGTGGTGGCGGATCTTCCGGTAGGCAGCGGCGGCGGCAAGAGCTCTGTCGGCAGCACACTGACCGTCCGGTACCTGGCGGACGATCCACAAGTCGTCGGCCGTGAAGATGATGTCGGGGGTGGCGGGGCAGCCGTACTGGCGGTGATGTCGGGCGGAGGCGCATTGCTCTTCCTGATGATCTGTGGCGTCGCGGCTATACGCGTGGTGCGGCAGTGTCGCGCGGGTTCGAGCCTTGGAGGGGGATCAGCCGGGTAGCACGCCAGTCCAGCGGCAGCCCCTTCCTCAGAGCACTGACAGGCGTCGCAGTCTTGTTGCTGCTGCACTCCAGCGGACGGTTCAAGCTCATAGGTCCGTCCAAGATCACGTGACGGCCGCAGCGGCCAACCTCGCCTGCCAGTTCAGCGGCACAGCAGACCTCAGCAACCGCCCCGCCTGTAGTTCGGGACGCAGAGGCTGTGTGCCAGATTCGTGCACGGCGACCAGGCCAGCCCTTGAAGGTGCGTCGGCCTGCCCCGCAGCCGCCGGCGGTAGACCGTGCCGTTGACAACGATCCGTCATGATCCCTTGCGGACCAGCGCCGTGGTTTCCCCTTCAAAAGCGGAGAGGCTACCGAGCATGGCCCCACCGTCCGTCTCATTGAGGCCGTTCAGGGCCGTTCAGGCGCGACCCAAGACCGTGCCGGCGCTGACAGCCGACCGTCCATAAACGCAGGGAGAACGTCCCTGTTCGTGCCTCCAAAGTTCACCACCACGGCTGGAAAACGTGTTGGTGTCACAACCCGGCCGAGCCGAGGGGGCCGGTGTGGATGCTGAACAACTGCGAGACCTCATTGAGGCCCCGCTCAACTCCAGCGCAGACATCGGGGAACGGGACGATGCCGCCATGGACCTGTAGGCAGGGTTGAGTGTCCAACCGCGTGACAGCGCCCACGCACACCGGCCGACAAGCGCGGCGGCAGGCAGCCATCAGCGCGGGTGAGGCGCGCACTGGCCCTACGCAGCACCCCACCCCAAGTTACTTCGAGAGCGGTGGTCGAACCACCAGCCTCCGCGAACCGGATCAGGCGGCATCAGCAGGCCGATCCGGTCCCGTGCCGCATCGCCGCACCAGCGATGCCTCACCGGGCAGCCCAGCCGTCTCCGATCAACCGGCCGCCCCTTCAAGGAGACCAGTTTCTAGCCGCCCGAGCCGTTCGCGCTGCCCCGTGCTTCCGCCGCGCCCGCGGCAGCGCTACCCGCATAGGCGATATTCGGCCGAGGCGCCGCGGACATGCCGGCTCCGAGGAAGTAGTCGACGTGGTGGGACTGCATGTAGCCCTTGAAGGTCATGGCGTTGCGGTAGGCGGGGTTGTGGGCCGGTGTGTAGAGGCGGGTGGTGGTCGGTTGGTTCGTGGTGAAGATGATCAGTTCGTTGTAGGAGGCGTTGGTGTAGACGGCCTCCTCGCGCCAGTCGCCGAGGATGTCACCGACGAGGGTGGGGCCGCCCTGGGCGGCTGTGACGGCGCCGTAGTTCCAGGTGCTGACCAGGCGCGGGAGGCTGCCGGTCGACGCCGGGTTGAGCGGGTTCCATTTTTCGATCTTGCCGTCGTTGAGGAGCTCCGTGGTGAGGTCGCCGTCCCACCACAGTCCCAGTTGCGGCCACGGCCGTAGGGAGGTGTTCGGTTCGGTGAGCTGGTTGGAGGGGGCGTTGTACAGGCCCGAGAAGGACCAGACCTCCATGCCGGGAAAGCGTGAGTCGACGTCGGCGGCCATGCCGCGCCCGACGTCGGCGGGGCCGCCGTTGTGCTTCCAGATGATGGAGCCGGTCGAGGCGTCGTAGTAGTACTCGAGGAGGCCGCTGGGGTTGTCCTGCTGGACGCCGTAGCCCTCGAGGCCCGGGCGGCCGGGGTCCATGTCGGCGATGTGGAAGCGGTCTCCGTGGACGATGCCCTGGGGGCCCATGGAGTAGCGCAGGGTGCCGTCGCCGTTGAGGACGAACCCGATCTCGGCGACCTCGTCGGTCCCGTCGCCGTTGACGTCGAGGGCGCGGCTGTTGTGTCCGTCGGGTGTGTTCTGGCTGCCGCGCAGCCACGTCCATTCCTGCCTGAGCGCACTGCCGGTGAATTTCCAGGCGGCCATCATCAGGTTGAACGCGCCGTCGTCGCGCCGGTTCTTCATGTAGGCGACCAGACTCGGCGTGGTGCCGTTGAGGTACGCCACGCCCAGACGCGCCCCCATCGGGCCGTCGCTCAGGTAAGTGGTGGGTACCGCGGACCAGTTGCGCAGTGCTCCGGTCCGGCCGTCGAGGATGGCCATGAACTGCCGCGCGTCGTCCGCGTGCGTCCAGGTCGCTCCGTCGCCGAACCTGACACCGTCGGCGATCTTGAGGGCGACCTCCGCTCGGCCGTCGCTGTCGAAGTCGTAGACCGTGACGCCGTCCCAGTGGCCTACGTCGATCGCGGACGACCCCGGTTCGATGTTGTCCTGGTTCTGGCTGTTCGGCCCCATGTCGACGTCCCAGAGGAAGTCGCCGGCACTGCTGTACGCCTCGAGCTTCTGGGGCGAGGTCTGCCGGTCCACCAGGTAGTCGTACTCGCCGTCGCCGTCGAGGTCGCCGACCCAGACGAACTTCACCGGACCACCGGAGCGCAGCGGCACACGGACCACGGGTTCCGTCGCATGATTGGCCGTCAAAGTGAAGGCTGCGCTGGGCGCCTGTTCCTGACCACCCACGACCGCGGCCACGCGATAGCTGTTGGACCGCGTCAAGTCGGCCGTGGAATCCGTGTAGTTGGTCCCACCCGTCAGGACGGCGGTGTTGACCTTGGCGTACGCGCCGCCACCGGTGGACCGGTACACATTGAAGCCGATGCCCTGCGGGTCCAGGCCCAGCAGCCGCCAGGAGACCAGGACTTGGCTGCTGCCGGAGCGCACCGCCACGACCCCGCGTCCGAGGTTCTCCATCACGCGCGCGGCCTGGATCGTCACATCCCCGGCCGCGGCCGGGTCGGGCGAGGCGACGCTTCCCGGGGCGGCGGCCAGTGTGGCGCAGACGGCCAGGACCGCTGAGACGGTGACGGGGAGCCGGTGGGCGGCTCGCCACCGATGCGTTAAGTGCACGACGGTCTCCTTGGGTTGCTCGCGGTTGTGTTCGTGGTGCGGTCCATCGGACCTGACTCGGCCGCGCTCGTGACCGCCTCGTCGGCGTGACCTTCGCGTCGATCGATCGCCAACGGGCCGTCCGGAGTTGAAGCGTTTACACGGTGGCGATGGAAGCATCGTGATGCGTACGCGTCAAGGAAAAACGCATGACTCCATCTATGGAGTTCAGGTCGGTCGTCATCTCCCGACCGTCCGCGCGACCTTGGAGTGAAAACGCTTGCAACTCGGCACGGCGCGCAGGAAGGAGGACCCCGCCCGACGAAACCCTGCTCGTGACTCCAGAAGCCCCGCGACACGGACGTCCTCCAGAGGGAACCGTGATGGCCGAATGCCGTCTGTTCCCGGTGCGTGAACGCCAATACCGTGTGCGACCGTCGCGTACTGGGGGGTCTCGTGAACGGTCTCCGCACAGTCATCGTCTGCCTTGTGATCGCGTGCGCCACGGTCGTGTCACCGGCCACGGCCGCGCCGCCCGCCGCTGCTGCGAAACCGAGCTGGTCGGCGCTGCCGGTGCCGGCGGCGGCCCCGCCGGTGACCGTGTCCGATCTCGCCGCCCGCGGGGCGGGCGAGGCATGGGCCACCGGGTACGAGCACGCCGCCGACGGACTGCGGCCGATGCTGTACCGCTGGGACGGCACGGCATGGAACCGGGACACCACCTTCCCCGGCGCCGACGAGCTGGGCTGGCTCGGCAAGGTGCAGTTCGTCGGCGACGAGGTGTGGATCTTCCACAACCGCGCGGGGGCGGGGGAGATCCTGCGCCGGTCGACGTCAGGATGGAGTGCCGTACCGCTGCCGCAGACCCTGTGGACCTACCAGGACTTCACCGCCGTACCGGGTGCCGCGTGGGTCGTCGGTGAAGACGACACCGGGCTGAAGGTGTTGCACTACGACGGCTCCCGTTGGACCACGCAGTCCACCCCGGACGGCGTGATCTACCTGATGGGCGTCACCGCGCGTACGGCCACCGACGCCTGGGCCTGGGCGAACACCAACACCGGGACCACCGTGCTGCGTTGGGACGGCACGGTGTGGCGGGACGCCGAGGTGCCGCTGCCGCCGAACAGCAACGTGCACACGATCCTGCTCGAACCGTCCGGCCGGGCCACGATCGGCGGCAGCCAGTACATCGACGGCGTGCCCCGCACCTACCTGATGACCTTCAACGGGCGTTCCTGGCGGACCACTTACCCCTCGCTGGGCGACACGTACACCGAGGGCATGACGCGCGGCCCGGACGGCGCCCTGTGGCTGCCGGTGCGCAGCGACCGTGCGTTCCAGTCGAAGTACGCACGGGTGGACGGCACCCGCACCACCTTCTCCTACGGTCCGGAGCGCACGAACGCGATCGACGTCAAACCGCGTGAACTGACGAGGGTCGGGTCCTCACTGCTGTCCTTCGGGACCGTCGAGATCTACGGCTCCAAACCGAACCTGATGAGCGAGCGGCTGGGAGGCTGACCATGGCACGCAGACTTCTCGTCGCGGCCCTCGCCGTCGCCCTGACCATCATCACCTTCATGACCACGGCCGCGGCGGGCACCCAGTCCTGGCAACACGTTCCCGTCCCGGCACAGGTACACCCACAGACCGGACTCAACGAGGCCGTGGCACTCGGGCCGGACCAGGCCTGGGTGGTCGGTGCCGACGCCGTCGGCCGCGAGGCGCCGGGCTTCCCGCTGGTGCTGCGCTGGGACGGAACAACCTGGCAGCGCCAGAACCTGCCCGGGATCGGCTGGCAGGGAGAACTGCTGTCCGTCGCCGCGACCTCACCCACCACCGTCTGGGCGGTCGGCCGCGACTCGGCCGGCGGCGCGCACCTGCTGCGCTACGACGGTACTGCCTGGCGCGAGACCCGGTCGCCGCGCGGGGTCCTGCTGACCCGAGTCGTCTCCGGTGGCGGCGAGACCTGGCTGATCGGCTCACGGGACGGCGCCCAGGTACTGCTGCGCTGGGACGGCCGCGGTTGGCTGGACGTGCCGGCGCCCTCGGGGGCCGTGTACGGCCTGCACATCCTGGCGGCCGACAACGTCTGGGCCGCGGGCGAGACCGTCTCGGGTGCGGCGGTGTCGCACTGGGACGGGCAGACGTGGGAACAGACCGTCGTGGACGGGTTCCCGCGCTCGGCCGTGGGCAGCGTGCTGGCGGTCTCGCCCACGGAGGTGTGGGCGGGCGGCACGGCCGGGTTCGTCGGAGGTCCGGTGGGCCGGCCGATCCCGCCGCTGCTCGTCCGCTTCGACGGACACGAGTGGAGCCACGTGACCGTGCCCACCGACTTCGGCGGCATCACGTCACTGGCGCCCACCACGTCCGGCGAGCTGGGCTGGGTCGCGGTGGCCCGCTCGCAGAAGTGGGGCCCGCCGGGCAGCACGCCACCGTGGGTCCCCGGACCGGACTTCCTCGCCTGGAACGGACAGTCGTTCACCGAGTACAGCGAACCGGCGGTGGCCGGGGAGGGAGACTCCAGGACGCTACGGCTGGCACCGGTGCCGGGCACGTCGACGGTGTGGTCGGTCGGCCGCGCCGACGGTCCCGAGGGCGCCTTCGCCCCGCGCATCCTGCGGTTCGGCTGAGAGGCCAACGGGGCCCGTCCGGAGGCCGTTGGGCACGCTGATCGCACAGCACCGGACCGGCGCCTCGGGGGCCGTCGAACGATGTCGGTGGCTCCAACTAAGCTCCCGCCCATGAACGAGGCAGACGGAGGTCCCGGCAGACGAGTTGTCGACGGGCGCTTCGAGTTGGAGGGCCGCCTCGGCGGCGGCGGGATGGGAATGGTCTGGCGGGCCAGAGACCTGGTCCTGCACAGACTGGTGGCGATCAAGGAGGTCCGCCCGCCGGACCGCGACCTCGCCGAGTACGACCCCGAGGCCGCACGCATGCTGCGTGAGCGCGTGCTGCGCGAAGCCAGGGCCCTGGCCCGCATCGACCATCCCAACGTCGTCACCATCCACCACATCGTCGACGGCGGCGAGGGCACCTACCCGTGGATCGTGATGGAGCTGGTCAGCGGCGGCTCGCTCGCCGACCGGCTGGCCCAGGGGCCGATGCCCCCGGCCGAGGCGGCACGGATCGGCCGCGGGGTACTGGCCGCACTGACCGCCGCGCACGACGCCGGAATCCAGCACCGGGACGTCAAGCCCGCCAATGTGCTGCTACGGCCGGACGGGCGCCCCGTCCTCACCGACTTCGGCATCGCCGCGATCCGTGAGACGACCAGCCTCACCGCCACCGGCTCCATGATCGGCACCCCCGACTTCATGGCGCCGGAACGCATCTCGGGCCACGAGGGCGGACCCGCGTCCGACCTGTGGTCCCTGGCGATGATGCTCTACAACGCGGTGGAGGGCCACCACCCGCTGCGCCGGGGCAGCACCCTGGCCACCCTCGCCGCAGTCCTCCACGAGGACGTGCCGCCACCGGTACGCGCCGGCCTCCTCGGTGACGTCCTGATGAGCGTGCTGGTACGGGACCCCGCAGCGCGCGCATCCGCCGCCGTCCTGGACCGCAGACTCGCCGTGATCGAGTCGGAGCCGACGATCGACCCGACGCCCCCGCGCGACCAACCCACCTCCTACCCGCTGCCCGCACCGTCCGCGCCCACGGGGCCTTGGTACCCCGGCGCACCTGCCAGTCCCGCCGCATTCGGCCATCCACCGGTCAACCCGATCCCAGGGCCGACACCACCGACGGCACCTCAATCGGTGACCGCCCCCACCCGAGCGCCACGGCGACGCACCCCGGGCCGCCCCTTGCTGCTGAGCCTGTCGGGAACCTCGCTCATCGGCGCCGTAGCCCTGCTGTGGTGGCTGCTGCCCCTGGACGGCGGCTCCGCCGACCTGAACACGGGAGGCCCGTCGGCGTCCACGTCGTCCTCGACACCCACGTCCGTCTCGACGCCTACATCGGGCTCACCCTCCGCCGGCTCGGATTCGCAGGAGACCGCGACGGGGAGCATGCTCACCCCCGCCAACATCCGCATCGCCATCAAGGCGTTGGAGAAGGAGAGCGGCCGGAAGAGGTTCGGCAGCTTCTCCGTCTACGACGACTACGTGCTGGCCCAGGTGATGGTCAACGGCAGTGACACCGCATACGAGTCGTACGACTACCGTCCGGGCACGGGCGCGAAGAAGGGCATCATCGACGGCACACTGATCAGCGGCTACAAGCCTTTCGCCGCCGAAGACTTCAACTGGGACAGGGTCCCCGCTCTCTTGGCAGAGGCGGAGAAGAAGCTGAACGTCAAGAATCCCGAGACCCGCTATGTGCTGGTCCGCCAGCCCAACGCCTTCAACCCTTCGTTCGGGCTGTCCGTCTACCTCTCGGACAAGTACAGCCGTACTGGATACCTGCAGACCGATACCAGGGGCAAAGTGACGGACGTGAACCCGGCAGAGAACTGACCGCTTCGCGCGGTCGCCCGTGTCTGCCGGCCGTCGCGCATCCGCTATGCTTGATCTTGAGCTGGTCGCCAGAACTGCTGGTCTCCGGTCGCGCGTTGGTGGTCCAAGGAAAGACGCCCCGCTTCCTGCGGGGAGATGCAGGTGCAAGGCCTGCCCGGCGCTCAGAAGCAGAGCCTGTCCCGTCGTACATGCGGGACAGGCTCTGTGTGTTTTCGGCCTTCTGGGCCACCTTGCGTCACGCCGCTTTCCCGTGACGCCGCACATCTCGTGCCCGGCTGTGGCACTGTGGAGATGCTGGCCCGTCGCTCTCCCCCGTAGCGGCGGGCCAGACCTGTGTGCGGCTGTCGGACCGGCCGGTGCCCCTGTGGCTTCTTGTCGGGCGGCCGAGCCGTGGTGTCGGTCGGTTGTCGGGGGCTGTTGGTGCGATGTCGGTGGCTTGTCGGCACGCGTTGGGATCTTTCGGGAGGAGGCCGGCCGGAGACCACCGGGCGGCCCGATCCCCAAGGAGCCACCATGCGCACACCCGTCACGATCATCGGCGCCGGACTCGGGGGACTCACGCTGGCCCGTGTCCTGCATGTTCACGGCATCCCGGTCTCGGTCTACGAGGCGGAGTCCTCCCCGTCGGCGCGTATGCAGGGCGGGATGCTCGACATCCACGACTACAACGGGCAGCTCGCCCTGGAGGCGGCCGGTCTGATGGACGAGTTCCGGGCCATCATCCTGGAGGGCCGCCAGGCGATGCGCGTGCTCGACCGGGACGGGACCGTCCTGTTCGAGGAGGGCGACGACGGCACCGGCGGACGCCCCGAGGTCCAGCGCAGCGAACTGCGGCAGATCCTGCTCGACTCACTCCCGGCCGGCATCGTCCGGTGGGGGCACAAGGCGAGCGGCACCCGTGCCCTCGGCGAGGGACGCTACGAGGTGTCGTTCGCCGACGGCACCACCGTCGTCACCAGTCTGCTGGTCGGCGCGGACGGTGCGTGGTCGCGGGTGAGGCCGCTGCTCTCCAGTGCCACACCCGAGTACGTCGGGACATCGTTCGTCGAGACCTATCTGTTCGACGCCGACACCCGCCACCCCGCCTGCGCGAAAGCGGTCGGTGGTGGTTCGATGATGGCGCCTTCGCCGGGCAAGGAGATCTTCGGCCACCGGGAAAGCGGCGACACTCTGCACACCTATGTGGCGCTGAGCAGGCCGCAGGAGTGGTTCGCCGGCATCGACTTCACCGATGCCGCCGCGGCCGCCGCACGGATCGCCCAGGAGTTCGATGGCTGGGCGCCCGAACTGACCGCGCTGATCACCGACGGCGACACCGCACCGGTCCTGCGGCCCCACTGCACCCTGCCGGCCGAACACCGGTGGGAGCGGGTGCCGGGGGTGACCCTCCTCGGTGACGCCGCCCACCTCGCGGCCCCGAACGGCGAAGGAGCCAACCTGGCCATGCTCGACGGCGCCGAACTCGGCAAGGCCCTCGCCACGCACCCCGACGACATCGAGGCCGCGCTCAGCGAGTACGAACTGGCCATGTTCGTACGCAGCGCCGAGGTGGCCATGTTCGAAGGAGCCGAAGTCCACCACATCGACTCCGAGAACAACACGGCCCAGGGCCTGATCGCCGCGTTCACTCAGCACAAGCAGACCTCGTGAGCCGCCTGCCGAGGTCGCCACGGTGACTGTCCTCTTGCCCAAGTGCCGTCCCGCTGCGTGACGTGTGCCGCTCCGGTTTCTCTCCGGGGCTGCCCGTCAGTCGCCTGGCGGGGTCGGCGTCTTGGCGCAGAGGTAGGGGCGCGCGAGCAGTAGGCCGGTGCTGGTCAGGGCGATGCCGATGTAGACCGGTACGAGGTGGGTGAAGTCGGTGTAGTGGATCACTCCGTGGACCACGACGGCGGGCAGGAAGCCGGCGGTCGCCGCCGCGGCCAGGGTCCAGAACACCCAGGCCTCACCGCGCCGCCAGCCCCACGCGCTGAGCAGGAGGATCGCCACGGCCGCGGACATCAGGGCGCCGCCGAACCCCGCGCGGTCGTGGGCGATGAACGGCACGAGCCGCGGATTGACTGCTTCCAGCGTCTGCGCGCTGGTGCCCAGGAAGGTCAGGTCGGTGGGCACGAAGACGCCGGTCAGGCCGACCACGGAGATCACGGCTCCGCCGACGAACAGCCCGGCTCCCGTGACGATCAGGAGCAGCTGGCCGGTCAGCGCCCGTCGGCGCTCCGGCTCCGGTCCCTCGGGGGCCGGGCGCCAGCGGGGTGCGTGCGGGGTCGGGCGGATCCCGGCCACGAACATCGGGAACAGGACGAGGGCGGTGGCCGTGTGCAGGGGTTCCACGAAGCCGGTGGCCAGGAAGTAGAACAGAGTGGGGAAGCCGATGGCGCCCGAGAGCAGGTACACCTCGCGGGCCCAGGGCCAGCCGCGTCTGATGCCGCCCACGGCGAGGCCGGTGTAGAGGGCGCCGATCGCCACCATCGTGCCGGCCATGGTGATCCGGTCGTGCTGGAGGAAGTGCACGAGGTGGTGGTTGGCGGCATGCAGGTCGTGCAACGTCATGCCGAGGTAGTCGCGGTCGTACCAGAGCAGCACCGGCCCGAGGGTGATCGCCGCGGCCCCGAGTCCGGCGCCCGTCATCCCGAGCCCGACGAGCAGCGCCCACCACCAGGCGGGCCAGCGGCGGGGATCGAGGCCGACATCCCGTAGCCGTGGGGCGGGCGCGGTCGGTGTGGCCGCCTCGGTGACCCGGGCGAACCAGCCGGGCCCGGACTCGACGAGCACCCCGGGCCGGGCGAGCACGACGGTGCCCGGTTCCTCGAGCGCGGCGGCCGCGGCGGTGACCGACGGGTCGGACACGTGGACCAGGTGGGGGTCGTCGTCGCGGGTGAACCCGTCGACATGGGGCTTGAGGGCGGCCTCGACCTCGGGGTCGGCGGCGCGGACGACCAGCGGGATCGTGCGCCCGGCAGCGGCTTTGCGTACCGTCTCCACGTCGGCCGCCGAGACGGGCCCCACCTCGACGACACCGGCCCCGAGCGGGGGCATGGCGTGTACCGCTTGGCGGGCGACGGAGGGCAGGACGGAGAGGCCGAGTCGGACGGTCACGGGGACGCCGACGACGTCGCCCGCGAGGTGCCGCGGCGGATGGCGGTGGCCGAACCCGCGGGCGATGAGTCGCGCGCCGGCGGGGCGGGAGCCGATCCCGGCGAGCAGTCCCAGTGCGGTGCGCTGGGAACGGCGTCGGCCGAGGACGGCGGCGGCCGCCTGGCGCAGCGGGTGATAGGTCCAGTCCGGCATCAGTGGGTCTCGCTCTGTGTCGCGGTCGGGCCATCGGGTGCGGTCCAGCCGAGCACCGGCGTCATGGAACGCAGCGTCGCTCGCGTCGGTGTCAGCCGGGCGGCGGTGTCGCGCAGCAACACCGCAGGCGGCCACGACAGTTGGCCCAGCACACCGAGCCGGGCGGAGCGGCGGGTGATGGCCTGCGTACGCGGGCGGCGCAGCAGATCGTACGAGCGGAGCGCGGCGGTGACGTCCGGGGTGCTGTCGAGGCAGTGGGCGAGGGTGACCGCGTCCTCCAGTGCCTGGCAGGCGCCCTGGCCCAGATTGGGGGTCATCGCATGGGCCGCGTCGCCCAGCAGCGCGGTGCGGCCGTGGACGAAGGAGGGCAGGGGCGGCAGGTCGTACAGGTCGTGGCGGAGCACCGCGTCCGCGGGGACGGCGGCCAGCAGGGCGGGGACGGGATCCGGCCAGGAGCCGAACCGGCGCAGCAACTCGGCGTACTCGGAGGAGGCGGAGGCCGCTCCGGCCGGGAGCGACGCGGTCGCGAAGCAGTACATCCGCCCGCCCGGCAGCGCGGTGTAGCCGAACCTCTCCCCGCGGCCCCAGGTCGCCGCGCCCTCGGCGGGCGGCTGGGGGAGGGGCTCGGTGACCATGCGCCAGGCGGTGTAACCGGCGTACCTGGGTCCGGCCGTGTCGGGCCACAGGGCGCGCCGGACCACACTGCGCAGCCCGTCGGCGCCGATGACGAGGTCGGGCCGGGACTGACCCCCACCGTGAGCTACGACCGGGCGGTGGCCGTCGTCATGGACCGCGGACACCTCGCTGCCCGGCCGCAGACTGTCGGCGGGCAGCGCCTGGGTGAGCGCCCGCAGCAGGTCGGCGCGGTGCAGGACCGTCAGGGGGTGGCCGAAGCGGCGTGCCAGTTCCGCGTTGTCCGTGCGGGAGAGCCACCGGCCCCGGCGGTCGCGTACGCCGCCCGCGGCCTCTACGGCGCCCAGTGCCCGGACGGCGTCGGCCAGGCCGAGGGCCTCGAGTGCGCGCAGCGCGTTCGGCCACAGGGAGATGCCGGCGCCGATCTCGGCGAACTCCGGAGCCCGTTCCAGCACCTCGACATGCCAGCCCCGGCGATGCAGGGCGATGGCTGCCGCGAGCCCGCCGATGCCGCCGCCGACGATGGTCGCAGCGCGCTGCGGCATGGTTCCTCGCTCTGTACTTGAGGGGCACTGCCCCCGCTCTGTTGTCCGTCCACCCGGTGCCCGAGCGGTATGCGACGCGACGCAGATCCGACTGAGCAGCGCCTCATAGCAACATGTCGACAGACACCTGTCAACGTGCTTCCCGTGCCCTTGATGCGGAGCCGGGAGCTGGCTCGTCGCAGAGCTCTACGGACCGCTGAAGTCCTTCTCCCAGGACGGACCCTGAGCCCTATGCGGCCTTCGTTCAGCGGGCCGGCATGCCGGCACTGGAGCTGGGGTGCGGCGACGGTGACCCTCTGCTCGAACTGCGCCGCCGCGGTCTGGAAGTCGACGGCGTCGACTCTTCCGCGGACATGCTTGACCGCCTGCGTCGCCGGGCCGACGAGGAAGGCATCCGTACGACCGTGTTCCACCAGCGGATGGAGGCTTTTCAACTGCCCCGCCGCTACCGAGCGATCTTCCTCGCCGGACCGACCTTCACCCTGCTCCCCGACGACGATGTGGCACTGGCCGCCTTGCGCGGCATCCGCGCTCACCTGGCGGAGGGTGGCACCGTCCTGGTTCCTCTGTTCACCCCCGCACCGACACCGGCCGAACAGATCGGCCGCGTCCGCACGGTTGCGACGAGACAGCTCGGACACAGACGACGCTTCTGCGCTACGAACGCCACCATCGTTCGGACAGCAGTGTCGTGGAACGCCCGTGGATCTTGCACTGGTACACCACGACGGCCGGCCTGACGGTGACCGCGGTCACCGATCCCGATGGCAAGCCTGCCCCGGCCGGTGACACCGGCCTGCTGCACTTCTGGCTCCAAGCCGGCTGACCAGGCCATCACCCCGAGTCGCCCTTCGCACGGTCGGCCGTCAGCGGCGCGTTCTGCGGGGCCGGGAGCGTCCGTCCGAGGCGTACGAGCGGGGACAGAGCCATCACCGCCGGGGACAGCAGCATGCCTGTGGCCGTCGCCAGGAGACTGGTACGCAGCCCCCAAGCCTCCGCGAGGAATCCGCCGAGCAGCGAACCGAGCGGGGAGAATCCCATGCCGACGAACGTGATCGTCGCGGCGGCGCGGCCTTGCATCCCGTCCGGTGTGACCGTCTGCCGGACGGCCATGACCGCCACATTCACCAACTGGCTGCCGACCCCGAACGCGAAGTTGACCGCGAGGAGCGCGGGAACGGTCACCGTAGGGGAGCCGTGGAGCGCGGGTACACACAAGAACACGCCGTCGCCGAGTGCCGCCGCGGCCACGAGTACCGGGCCGTACCCGAACCGGTTCGGCAGACGGGCGGCCAGGACGGAGCCCAGAAGCGCACCCGGCCCGGTCGCCGCGAGGGCCAGCCCGACGGCGGCGCCGGACAGGTGCAACTCCCGCGGCAGGAAGAGCAGATAGACGGTCATCACGGCCGCGAACGAGAACTGGAAGGCGGCCGAGGCCAGGCACACGGTCCGCAGTGCGCTGTCATTGACGACAAAACGTAGACCTTCGTGGATCCGCCGCCAGACCCGCGAGGGACGTTCCCGGTCCTCCGGGGCCGATTCGACTCGACGGATTCGCCGGATGGACAGGAACGACAGCGTGAAGAACAGCGCGCTGGAGACGGCGGCGATCGGCGCCGACAGCAGGGACACCAACGCACCACCCAGGGCGGGACCGCCGATCTGCGCCGCGGACCGGCTGCCCTCAAGGGAGCTGTTTCCGCACACCAGTTGATCGCGTCGCACCAGCCGTACGAGACACGCCTGGTACGCCACGTCGAAGAACACGGACAGGGCCCCGACGGCGAAAGCGATCACGAACAGCGCGGGCAGGCCGAGCCAGCCGAAGAGGCCGGCCACGGCGGCGGCACCCAGGGCAAGGGTCCGGCCCACGTCCGTCAGCACCATCACCGTGCGAGTGCGCCACCGGTCCACCCAGGCGCCGACGAACAGCGAGAGCAACAGGATCGGCGCCTGCCCCATGGCACGCAGGGCGCCCAGCTCGGTCGCACCGGCATGCAGGGTCAGGACGGCGAAGAGCGGAAGGACCACCAGGCCTGCTTGTTCCCCGAGTTGGGAGGCGGTCTGCCCCACCCAGAGTCTGCGGAAGTCGCTGTCCCGCCACAGGCTGGACGGCACGGGTCGACCGGAATCGGATACAGCGGAGGAGGCGGACGGCACGGGGATCCCTCGGGTTGCCGACAACGAGGCCTGCCACCGGGCACCCGGCAGGTGCGCCGACGGTCCAGGCAGGAGAAGGCTCGCTGTGCCGCAACATCAAGGGCAGCACGCGATGACGGGCCGGTCACGGCCTACGACGTCAACGCGCGCTCGGAAGACCGACCATCTCTCAACTCCTCGTGGGCGACTCGCTGCACCCAGACGCTAGCTGTCGCCGGCCCGGTGCGAAAGGCGGTTTTCACCTGCCTCTCGCGCCGGGCCGGCGGTGGCCTGCCTACTGGACGAGCTCCCAGTCCTGCGAGCCGTCCGTGGTCGCGTTCTGCAAGGTCAGAGGTGCTCCGTCGGAGGCGCCGGTCAGGTAGAGGCTCGTGTCCTTGACCGACTGCAGTTTGTAGAACCCGTCGCTGGTCTTGATCAGGTTCCAGCTGCCGGTGGCGCTGTTGTCGACCCATTGGCCGATCCGTTGGCCGGCTGTCGCGTTGCCCGTCCAGATGGCCGCCGCGCGGCCGCCCGACTTGTTGAGCAGGGTCGTGCCGCCGTTCGGTTCGGTCACCACGTGCCAGTACTGGGTGTCCGGGTTCGCCGCGGCGCCGGGGTCCTCCAGGACGACGTCGGGGACGTCGGCGTTGCCGAGGTTCGCGTCGTTGGTGTTGTTCCCGGTACCGATCACCTGGTCGGTCTTGCGGTTGACCAACTGGTAGTACGCGCCGGCTGATCGGCCGAGGTCGACCTCGGCGTAGGCGATCGTCGAGGGGCCCTGGTTGTTGAGGATCGCGATGCGGCCGGTGCCGTCGACGTACTGGAGGTTGCGGCTGTAAGCGGCCGGTGAGGTCGTCTGGTACTCCTTCCACGTGCCGTCGCTGCGTCCGCTCTCGTTGACCCAGACGTTGCCGCTGGCGGCCGCGTTGTAGACCAGGCGCCCGCCGGGCAGCCTGATGATCACCGGACTGCCGTTTCCGGCGAGCGGACGGGAGCTGGAGTGGACCGGCAGGGAGGCGACGTCCGTGCCGGTGGCCGAACCGCGGTAGAACTGCAACGGGTTGTCGGCGACCACGTACCTGGTGTTGGCTCCGCCGCCCCAGTACTCGAAGGGGAGCATCCACTTGCCGTCCGTGGTGCGCACGACGTTCGCCATGCCCGGCCGCCCGCCGCCGATCTCCGTCTTGCCGCCTCCCATGTTCTGGGTCAGTCCGGCGACGTCGACGACGGGTGCGCTCCACTGCGCACTATGTCCGTCCCAGGTCTTGTGGGCGAGGATCTGGCCCAGGGAGTCCGTGGCGGTGTCGTTGGCGGGGTCCAGCGTCGGGACGCCGGTGCTCGCGTTGAAGCCGGTGTAGTCGTTCTCGTCGGAGTAGTAGCAGACGAGTTGGCCCTTGTAGACCATCAGGTACGGCTCCCACAGGGGATCCACCTGCTTGTTCGTGTTCGCGGCGGCGATGTTCTTCCCGGTCGCGCCCGCGCTGCCGCCCTGCCAGCCGCCGGTCGCGACGATGTTGAGGACCTTCCACGTCGCACCCTCATCGGTGCTGGAGTACAGGGCTATCGCCAGGTCCTTGCGGTCTCCGTCGTTGGACGGCGTCCAGTTCGGGTCGGCCGCCTTGTGCTCCTTGTAGTAGTAGTCGTCACCGGAGACGACGCTCGCGAGAAGCAGCGTGCCCTGCTTCAGGTTGCCGACGTCCTGCGGCAGCGTGTAGAGGTACGGGTTCGTCCAATTGCTCGTGTACTTCGCGTACTTGGGGTCGCTGGAGAGGTACGCGGGAGCCTTGACCTCCGACAGCGGCTGCCACGACGTGCCGTGGTCGTCGCTCTTGTACACGGGGAGGGTCTGTCTGTCGGCGCTGCCCGTCGCCGACACGACCGTGGACTTCTCGAACGACGCGACCAGACGCCCGCTCGGCAGCTGCGCCGACTTCGGGTAGACCGCGCAGTTGCCCCGCCCCTTCAGACACGGTTCGCTGCCGAGCTGGTAGAGGATCCCGCCCGTCGGGTTGTACGCCTGCGCACTGGAGGCGGGTATCGCCAGCATCGCTGATGCCGCGACGAAGGTTCCCAGCGCTTTTCCTGCTCTTCTTGTGTGCATTGCCCCTCCTGGGGGATGGCCACGGTGGTGCCGGTAAGGGGTCGGATCAGGCGACGAGTACGCGGACGTCCCAGGCGCCGAGCTCCAGTGCCGTGCCCGCGGGGACGGAGGCGCCGGTCAGCGCGTCGGAGAGGGCCACCGGTGTCTGGACGCGGGCAGGCTCCCAGCTCCAGTTGTGGACGATGTGGACGCGGCGTCCGTCGGGTGAGGTGCCGGTCGTGGCGGTGACGGACTCCGGGAGGTCCGGCCACGCGCCGTGGGAGGCCGGTGTCATCCAGGCGGCCAGTGCCCGGGCGAGGTCGCGGCCGGGGACGGTGCCGACGGTGGTGACGCGGCCGGCGCCGTGGCGGCGGGTGGTGACGGCGGGCCAGCGGCCGAAGTGCGGGTGGTCGTACTCGACGAGGACGTCGGCGTCGGTGACGGTCAGGCCCTCCGCCCAGTGGGTCGCCGTCGCGCCCTCGGGCAGGTCGAGCGGTCCGCCGGACGCCGAGCGCACGGGTACGTCCTGTACGAGGTTGCTGAACTCGTCGTACTGGACGCCCGCGGCGTCGACCAGCCGTCCGGGCGCCGGCTCGTGCCGGGCTCGCGCCTCGTGGTCGGCGTAGCCGGTGCGTGGGCCGAGGACCAGGTGGCCGCCGGCTTCCGAGTAGGCGGCCAGCCAGTCGAGGGTCGAGTCGGCGGCGATGTACAGCGCCGGGACCACGAGGACGGGGTGGCGCCGGGCGGCGTCCTGCGGCGTCATTCCCTCCCGTTCACCGCGCGGGTCGTGCAGCTGGCGGGCGTGGACCATGCGGACCTGGCGGCCGGCGTCGAAGGCGCCGCGGTAGAAGGGGTCGAAGATGCGGTGGTAGGCGGTCGGGTCGGGCTCGCCGTCCGGCTTGGCCAGCGGCGGGTACTTCTCCATCAGCCACTTGCTCGGCGTCGAGTACACCATCGTGATGTCGGCGTCCGGTTCGAGCCCGGCCACCAGCGGGCCCGCGGCGTCGAACTCCGCGCCCAGCTTGGCCAGTTCCGCGTAGGTGCGGCCGGGCTGCCCGGTGTGGGGCAGGATGCCGCCCCAGTAGGTCTCCGCGCCGAAGTGCAGTGTGTGCCAGTGCCAGTACTCGATCATCCGGGCTCCGCGCCCGACCAGCGCCCAGGCGGCCTGGCGCCACTGGCCGTCGTAGGCGGGGCGGTTGTCCCACGGCATGCCGATCGAGCCGGCGTTGGTCTCGGTGACCAGGAAGGGCTCCTGGCGGGAGGAGAACATCCAGTCCGCGGTCTGGTACAGCGCCCAGACGCCGGTGGTCTGCCAGCCTTGCTCGAGACCGTCGGGCGTGGGGTCGGGCAGCAGCAGATCGTCCTGCATGCCGTAGTACGCGTTGCCGGTGGCGACGTCGAGCCGGTCGGTCAGCTCGTCGTCCTCCACCCCGGGACGCTTGTAGGAGATGCAGGTGGTGACGAACTGCTCGGGCCTGGCGTACTCGCGGACGAGGTCGGCCTGCCAGCCGATGAACTCGGTGACCTGCCGGGCCTGGAACTCCCGCCAGGCGACGTCGTACTGGGGCTGGGCGTTGCCGTCCGGGGTCCACAGGTCGGCCCAGGTCGACAGCCGGTGCGACCAATAGACCAGTCCCCACTCGCGGTTGAGGGTCTCGACGTCGCCGTACTTGGCGCGCAGGTGGTCGGTGAAGCGCTGGAAGACGCCGTGGTTGTGGAAGAGCTCCAGGCCGGGTTCGTTGTCGACCTGGAAGCCGATGACCGCGGGGTGGTCGACGTACCGGGCGACGATCTTGCGGATGATCCGCTCGGCGTGGAAGCGGAACGCGGGGTGGGTGAAGTCGACCTCCTGGCGGGCACCCCAGCCGATGCGCTCGCCGGTGCGCCGCTCGCCGGTGATCTCGGGGTACTGACGGGCGAGCCACGGCGGGACGGCGTACGTCGGGGTGCCGAGGACGACGGAGATGCCCCGCTCGTGAGCGCCGTCGAGGACCGGCTGGAGCCAGTCGAGGTCGAACCGTCCGTTCTCCGGCTCCCAGGTCGACCACACCGACTCGCCGACCCGGATGACGGTGACATGCGCCTCGGACATCAGGTCCAGGTCGGTCTTGAGACGTTGGTCGGGGCGCTCGTAAGGCTGGTACTCGTGGTAGTAAGCGGCGCCGAAGAGGACGCGGGCAGGCAGAGCCGCCATGAAGGAAACCTCCGGGGAAGGGGGGAGTGGTGCGAGGGCTGCGTGCCCTACTGCTTGACGCCGCCGGCGGCCAGGCCGCTCTGCCAGTACCGCTGGAGGAGCAGGAAGGCCACGACGAGGGGCAGGATCGAGATCAGGGAGCCGGTCACGACGAGCGCGAGCATGTCGCTGCTGGAGCCGGCCCCGCCGTTCTGGGCCTGGGCGGCCCAGGAGGACAGGCCGACCGTGATCGGGTACAGGTCCGGGTCGTTGAGCATGATCAGCGGCAGGAAGTAGTTGTTCCAGGTCGCCACCAGCGTGAACAGCAGGACGGTCACCAGGCCCGGCGCGAGCAGCCGCAGGGCGATGGTGAAGAAGATCCGGGCTTCCCCGGCGCCGTCGATGCGGGCGGCCTCAAGGATGCTGTCCGGTACGGCGTCCTGGGCGTAGACGCGCATGAGGTAGAGGCCGAACGGGTTGACCAGGGAGGGCAGGATGATCGCCCAGGGGGTGTTGACCAGGCCCGCCTCCGCGAAGAGCAGGTAGGTCGGGATCGCCAGGGCGGTGGTCGGGACCATGACGGCGCCGAGGACCAGGTTGAAGCCGAACCGGTCGCCGCGGAAACGGAACTTGGCGAAGCCGTACCCGGCCGCGGCCGCGAGCAGGGCGGCACCGACGGAGCTCACCACGGCGTACATCACCGTGTTGAGGAGCCAGTGCAGGAAGACCCCGTCGTCCTGGGTGAAGGTCGCTTTGACGTTCGCCAGCAGTTGCGGGGCGTCCGAGAACCACAGGCCGAAGCTGTTGAACAGGTCCTGGGTGCTCTTGGTCGAGGCGATCAGCAGCCAGAACAGGGGGAGGAGGAAGTAGGCCAGGGCGGCCAGCATGGCGATCGTCAGCGGGGTGCTGCGGCGCCCGGAGGACGGCGCGTGCCGGCCGCGCGTCGCGGGCTTCCGGCCCTTGGGCGGGGTGCTCGTGGTCCCCGGGGGCGGGGCTGTGGTGGTCGTCACGGGGTCCTCCTGCGGTTCGCGGTGAGCAGGATGGCGTAGGAGGCGATCACGATGACGAGGCCGAGAAGGAAGGACACCGTGGCCGCGTAGTTGACCTGCTGGCCGGTGAAGGCGAGGGAGTAGGCGTAGAGGTTGGCGGTGTAGGAGCTGCTGATGACGTCCGGGGCGACCTTCATCAGCAGGTTCGGTTCGTTGAAGAGCTGGAAGCTGCCGATGACGGAGAACAGCAGGGTGAGCATCAGCGCCGGCTTGAGCGCGGGGAGTTTGACGGACCAGGCGATGCGCCAGGCGCCGGCGCCGTCCATGGCCGCCGCTTCGTAGAGCTCGGTGGGGATGGTGCGCAGGGCGGCATACAGGATGATCATGTTGTAGCCGACGAACTCCCAGGTCACGATGTTCGCGAGGCTGCCGAGCATCCAGCCCTCGCTGAGGAAGTGCGGGACCGGCAGGTCCAGGTCCCGGCTCAGCTGGGCGAACGGGCCGAAGTCCGGGCCGTACAGATAGCCCCACATGAGGGCCGCGACCACGCTGGGCACCGCGTACGGCACGAAGATGCCCAGCCGGATCACCCGGGCCAGCCGCAGCAGCCCGCTGTCCAGCGCGAGGGCGAACAGCAGGGCGAGCAGCAGCATCACCGGGACCTGGATCACGAAGAACAGCGCGACGCGTCCGACGCCATGGATGAGCTGCGGGTCTTGGACGGCCTTGACGTAGTTGTCCAGTCCGACGAAGGCCGTGCCGCCGATGAGGCGTTCCTGGAAGAGGCTGAGGTAGGCGGCGTAGCCGAGCGGGGCGAGGAAGAGCAGGAGGAAGAGCACCATGAACGGTGCGACGAACAGCGGCCCTGCCGCACGGCGCTTGCCCTTGGCGGGGGCCGCGGTGGTAGCAGCCATCTCAGCTCCCCTTGACGGTGAAGCCCTGGCCCTTGGCGTACGTCGTCAGTCGCGACTGCCACGTGCCGAGCGCGCGGACGGTGTCGGTCTTGTCGGCGAGGGACTTGCCGACCGTCTCTGTCCAGTCGGTGGCCGCCTGGTCGAGGAACGGCGGCCACTGGAAGGAGGAGTTGACCGTGGAACTGATGTCGGCGAACAGCTGGTTGACCTTCTGGCCGCCGTAGAACGACGGTGCCTGGCCGACGAACTCGGCGTCCGTGAGCAGGGCCTTGGTCGCCGGGAAGAAGAACTGCTCGGTGGCGAACATCCGGGCGCTGGCCGGGTCGGAGTTGAGGAACTTCGCGAACTCGGCTGCCGCGATGGGGTTCTTGGTCGAGCGGATGACCGCGGTGGTCGAGCCGCCCCAGTTGCCCGAACTGGGCTTGGCGGCGTCCCACTGCGGCAGCGGGGCCGCCCGCCACTTCCCCGCGGTGGCCTTGGCGGAACCGGAGAGGAAGACCGGCCCCCAGGCCGCGGTGAGCCAGGTGGCGTACTTGCCCTTGTTGAGGGCCGCGTACCAGCCGTCGGTGAAGTCCGGCTCGACGCCGATGACGCCCTCCTTGGCGAGCCCGCCCCAGTACTCGCCGAGCTTGCGGGAGACGGCGTCGTCGACGCTGATGGCGATGTCGCTCTTGCCGGAGGTCACATAGGGCTTGGCGCCCGCCTGCCACTGCAGACCGTGCCAGGCGGCGGGCTGGTTCGCCGCGAGGTTGGTGAGGTAGACGTCGGGGTCGGCCTTGTGGAGCTTGCGGGCCGCCGCGGCGAACTCGTCCCAGGTCCCGGGGACTTCGATGCCGTGCTTGTCGAAGATGTCCTTGCGGTACAGCATGCCCATCGGGCCGGTGTCCTGGGGGATCGCCCAGACCTCGCCGTCGCTGCCGCTGACCTGGCCCCAAGTCCAGTCGACGAACTGGTTCTTGAGGGCGGAGGCGCCGTAAGGACGCAGGTCCAGGAGGCTGTTGGTGATCGTGAAGGTCGGGATGGCCTGGTATTCGATCTGCACCATGTCCGGAGCGCCGCTTCCGGCCTTCAGCGCTGTACGCAACTTGGTGTACTGCGGGGTGCCCTGACCGGCGTTGACGATCTTGATCTTGACGGCCGGGTACTTCTTCTCGAAGAGGGCGACCTCCTTGGCGATGTTCGGGACCCAGGTCCAGAACGTCAGCTCGGTCGGTGTCTTCATCGCCTTGTCGATGTCGGCCTGGCTGACCGGCTTCGCGGCCGCGGAGGATCCGCCGGAGTCACCGCCGCCGCACGCCGTGAGGGCGGCGCCGAGCGACAGGGCGCCCGTCGCGGTGAGGAACAGACGACGGTTCATGGAGGAGGGGCTGGCGAAGGATCCGGATGTGGGCATGGTGAACTCCCGCCGATGGCGAAGGGACGGCACGCCGGGGGAGGGCGTGCGGAAGGTGGATGGCGCAGGGACAGCGAGCGTGGGCGCGACGATCTGGACGTCGAAGCCGACGGGTTCGGCAAGCGCGGTGGCGCGGGCCGCCATACGGCTCGAGAGCCGCTGGGCGAAGGGAATGCGTACGTCGTCCGGGTGGCGGGGTCGTCCGCCGTGGCGGGGACGCGGTCGGGCTGGGCAGGGACTGAGCTACGGCCGGTGCGGCCGCCAGGCCCTGGGCTCATGCGCCGGGTGCGGGCTCTGGAGCCCGAACTGATCGGCGCCGTTCAGCGGCGGGTGGACGGGTCTTTCTCAGGGAGCCGGTGAGGGGGCACCTCTCCAGGGGATCGGGAGACGCTATGTCGTCGGCGTCCCGGCGGTGTCCGGGGCGGCGGGGGCTGGGTCGAAGCACGCACGATGAGGTCGACCGGCGGATCGCTCGCCGGCAGAGCCTGTGCCTGCGGGTTGTCGATGGCGTGCACGAGTCGCTTGAGGCCCTCCTGCGCCACCGTGTCGAACGGCTGTCGCACCGTGGTCAGGGGAGGAGTCACATAGGCGGCGACCGGGATGTCGTCGAAGCCGACGACGCTGACGTCCTGCGGCACCCTCCGGCCGGCTTCCGCCAGAGCCCGGATCAGGCCGATGGCCATGTCGTCGTTGGCGGCGAACACCGCCGTCACCTCGGGGTCGGCGGCCAGCTCCCGGCCCGCCGCGTAGCCGGAGGCGGCCGACCAGTCGCCCTCGATGACCGGCGGCTCGTCCCTGCCGTGTGCGGCCAGAGCCGACCGCCATCCCTCGAGACGGTCCTTGGCGGCGTACCACCGCTGAGGGCCGGCGAGGTGATGGACCGTCGCGTGTCCCAGGTCCAGCAGATGCTCGACGACCGCCCGTGCCATCCGGTCGGCGCCCCGTCCCCCGAACAACACCGTGGAGGCCGCGAAGGGCTGCGGTGCGCCGAGAACCAGCACCGGCACGTCCACGCGCAGGGGTTCGGCTTCGCCGCCCGGCTCGTCGATCGGCTCGGAGATGACGATGCCGTCCACACCCTGGTCGAGGAGCGAGCCGACGGCGCCGGCGAGGCCCGCCGGGTCGCCCTCCATCGTGTTGACCACGCGGAGCGCGTAGCCCGTGTCCCGGACGACCCGCTCCACACCCATGAGCAGTGAGGCGGGACCGTACAGGGCCGTGCCCAAGGTCACCACGCCGATCGAGCGGGTCCGCCCGGAGGCCAGCGCCCGGGCGGCGTTGTTGCGCCGGTAGCCGAGCTGTTCGGCGGCGTCGAGGACGCGCCGGCGTACGTCGGCGGAGACGTACGGCTCGTCGTTGAAGACCCTCGACACCGTCTTCTGCGAGACCCCGGCCACCCGGGCCACGTCCACACTGCGCGGCGCGCCGGGGCTTCCGTCCCGTCCAGTACCTCGCGTCATGACGTCTCCCGATGGCCGCACGATCGAGCCCGCTTCCGACAGACGCCGTATGTCTGACTGCGCGGTCATGTCTACGCAGTCATACGGTGGCCGTCAAGAGCTCGGAACGTATCCGTAACGTTCGGTCGGGACCGGGCCGCCGACAGGACAGGGGCCGTGGCGGCGAGCAACGGGCGCCGACAGCGGCGTGGCGGGGCGTCTCACACCCTGGAACGCGGCTTCCGGCACGGCACGGTCTGCCGGGAGGCGGGGGCTCTGACCAGGCGCGACGCTCAGGGAAGACCGGCGCGTCAGTTCGCTGAAGCGTCACCGGTCAGCGTGCCGGGAGACCGGGGCAGTTCCACGCTGACGCTGATGCCGCCCGCGGAGCGCGGGGTGAGGGTCAGTGTGCCGTCGTGTGCCTGGGTGATGGTGTTGACGATGGCCAGGCCGAGGCCGACGCCCGCGTGGTCGGTGTGGATGCGCTCGGTGCCGCGCTGGAACGGTGCGGTGAACGTGGAGACCGAGTGTGGGGTGAGTTTCTCGCCGGTGTTCTCGACCGTGAGCACCACGGTCTTGGTGCGGACGCTGGTGTTCACCGACACGGTGCCCTGCCCAGGCAGGTTGTGGACGATCGCGTTGTGGACGAGGTTCGTGCTCAGCTGCAGCAGCAGCGCGTGTGAGCCGTCGGTGGGGGCGATGTCGCCGGAGGTCTCGATGGAGACGCCGAGCTTTTCCGCCAGGGGCAGGAGTGTCTCGGTGGCTTCTTCCGCCAGGAGGGACAGGTCGACCTGTTCTCGGGTGAAGGAGCGCTGGCCGGCGCGGCTGAGCAGGAGCAGCGCCTCGGTGAGGTCGATCGCTCGGGTGTTGACGGCGTGGAGACGCTCGATGATCTCGCCGGTGTCGTGGGTCGGATCGGTGCGGGCCACGTCGAGAAGCGACTTCGAGATCGCGAGCGGGGTGCGCAACTCGTGAGAGGCGTTGGCCGCGAATCTGCGCTGTTCGGCGATGTGTTCCTCGAGGCGGGCGAGCATGGTGTCGAAGGCGTCGGCGAGCTCGCGGAACTCGTCCTTACGGCCCGGCAGCCGGACCCGGTGGGCGAGTGATCCGGTCGAGGCCAGGCGGGTCGCCTCGGTGATGCGGGTCAGCGGGGCGAGCATCCGGCCGGCGAGCAGCCACCCTCCCACGAGACCGAACACCAGCAGGAACGCCAGCACCGCGACCGCCCTCGGAGCGAAGACGTGCAAAAGGACCGACCGGATGGGAAAGACACCACCCGTGGGCCGGTCGTCGGGGTTGTAGAGCATCGCGCGGTCGGGGACGTAGCGGAGGAGGAAGACCCACACCGCCGCGAGCAGCAGGGCGCCGGCGACCATGAGGAATCCGGCGTAGCTGAGGGTGAGCTTGAGGCGGACGCTCACACCGGGCGCTCTATCCATGGTCTCGCCCCTCGGGTCCGGCCTCTGGGCCGGTCTCTGGTTGGGTGTCGATGCGGTAGCCGACGCCTGGCACGGTGGCGATGATCCAGGGTTCGCCGAGACGCTTGCGCAGTGCCGAGACGGTGATGCGCACGGCGTTGGTGAACGGGTCGGCGTTCTCGTCCCACGCGCGTTCCAGGAGCTCTTCGGCGCTGACGACACCGCCGTCGGCGGCGACGAGGACTTCGAGCACCGCGAACTGCTTCCTGGTCAGCGCGACATAGCGGCCGTCGCGGTAGACCTCTCGGCGGAACGCGTTGAGCCGCAGCCCCGCGATCTCCTGCACGGGGGGCCTGTTGTGGGCACGTCTGCGGTCCAGTGCTCTGAGCCTGAGCGCGAGTTCCTGGAGGGCGAAGGGCTTGGTGAGGTAGTCGTCGGCGCCGAGTTCGAAGCCGGAGGCCTTGTCGTCGAGCCGGTCGGCCGCGGTGAGCATGAGGATGGGCATGCCGCTGGCGGAGGCGACGATGCGTTTGGCGATCTCGTCACCGGACGGTCCGGGGATGTCGCGGTCCAGCACGGCGATGTCGTAGGTGTTGACGCTCAGCAGTTCCAGTGCGGTGTCGCCGTCGCCTGCGAGGTCGGCCGCGATCGCTTCCAGACGTAGGCCGTCGCGGATGGCTTCGGCCAGATAGGGCTCGTCCTCGACAATCAGCACACGCATGCTCCGAGGCTACGAGTCGGCGCCTATCGTCGGCATATCGAAAACCGCATACGCGCCGACAACACCACGCTGCCTTGACTGTCGGTATGACGCGAACGCCACCATCGGCACGAACACCGACCCACCGGCTGCGATGGCTCCTTGCCGTCGGCCTGTTCGTCGCCTTGGCGGGGCTCACCGCGGCCCTCGGCCACCAGGTGACGAAGTCCTCGTCCTCCTGGCCCTCCTTACCCCCCTCCACCGCATCACTCACGAGCCCTCATCGCGGTGAGGACCGTGGTGCGCTCGGCGAGGCCGGTGGTGTCGTCCCCGACGGCGTGACGGTCTTCGATGACGCGCTTCCGGCCGTGACCCACGTCGATCCGGATCTGCTCGAGGCCCTCCGTGAGGCTGCGACGGCTGCCGCCGACGACGGCGTGGCGTTCTACGTCAACAGCGGCTGGCGTTCCCCCGAGTACCAGGACCAGCTTCTTCGTGAGGCGGTCTCCGAGTACGGATCCGAGGACGAAGCCGCCCGATGGGTGGCCACCGCGGCGACGTCTCCCCACGTGTCGGGGGACGCGGTCGACATCGGCCGCTCCGATGCGACGGCGTGGCTGTCCACGCACGGCGCCGCGTACGGGCTGTGCCAGATCTACGAGAACGAACCCTGGCATTACGAACTGCGTACCGAGGCGATCGACCGGGATTGCCCCCGCATGTATGCCGACCCCACCCAGGACCCCAGGATGCAGCAGTGACCAGCAGTGAGCGAGGACAGACGACGATGGCGCAGGCGGACACCGCGCAGCCGGCACAGGACGGCGTCGGCAGCCAGGAAGCCGACGCCGGTACCCGGCCCGCGGGTATCCGACAGGAACCCGGCGCCGGGACTTGGCACGCGGCCCTCCACCGGGCGCTCCGCATCGGCTCCCGGCCGGAGCCGTGGAAGCGCGGCCTGGTGCTCGCGGCGCCGGCGCTGCTGCTGGGCCTGCTCATGCTGCTGCACGCGAAGATCCCGAACCGGACCGGGAGTCTCGGCAGTCTGGTGGAGACGTTCCTGCCGTGGTTCGGCCTGTTCATCCCGGTGCTGCTGGCCGCGGCCCTGTGGCGCCGCTCCGCCTCGGCCGTGGTCGCGCTGCTGCTGCCGGTCATGGTCTGGCTGAACCTCTTCGGCGGGCTCCTCGGCGACAAGTCCCATGCGGGGGGTGACCTCACCGTGGCCGGCCACAACGTCGGCGCCGACAACCCCGACCCGGCCGGCACCGCCCGCGACCTGGCCGCCTCGGGTGCGGACGTGCTGGCGCTGGAGGAGCTGACCGCGCAGGACCGGGGCGTGTACGAGAAGGGGCTGGCGAAGGCGTACCCGTACCACACGGTCCAGGGCACGGTCGGGCTGTGGAGCAAGCTGCCGCTGTCGGACATCCGGCCGGTCGACACCGAGATGGACGCCGGGCCGCTGGGGGCGACCAAGCCGGCCGACGTCAAGCTGGCCTACAACCGGGCACTGCGCGCCACGGTCGCCACGGGCAACGGGCCCCTCGCCGTGTACGTCGCCCACCTGGGTTCCGTACGCGTGACTCCCAGGACAGGCTTCTGGACCGGCTCGCGGGACAGGAACGCGCGGGCCCTCGCCAAGGCCGTCGCCGCCGAGCGGAACGAGCGCGTGGTGCTGCTCGGCGACCTGAACGGCACGATGGACGACCGCGCGCTCTCCGGCATCACCTCGCAGCTGCACTCGGCACAGGACACGGCCGGGGACGGCTTCGGCTTCACCTGGCCGGCGCAGTTCCCGGTGGCGCGGATCGACCAGATCCTGGTCCGCGGCGTGGAGCCGGACAGCTCGTGGGTCCTGCCGGCCACCGGCAGCGACCATCTGCCGGTGGCGGCCCGCATCAGCTGGTGAACGCCGAGGCAGCGGTCCGGTCGTTCGAGGAAGCGGATCGCCACAGGGCGGTCGAGAGCCATACCAGGACGACGCCGACGACGATGTGCAGGGCGCTCGTCAGCACGGAATCGGGCAGCGCGATCAAGAACGCGAACAGGGGCAGTGCGACGGCGTACCCCCACGCCGGAACCTTCGGGAGCATCCGGGCACGGATCAGCGCCGCCCCGAACAGCGCGCAGCCCACAGCGAAGACGAACGCTGAACCGAGGAGGGCGGGAATGGTGGGGCCCGTCAGTTCCGCTTCGATGACGTCGTCGTCCAGGTAGTAGAGCACCAGGTTCGCGGCGAACGCCGCCCCGCCGAACAGGCCGAGCCCGATGAGGTTCACCAGGTAGGCGGTCTCTCCGAAGCGGCCGGTGGCAGGGCTCTGCCACCGGTGGAGTGCGGTGAGGCACGGCAGGGCCAACGCGGGGGAGAGGGCGAGGAGGAGGCTGGTGGCGGCGGTTTCGCCGGTGAATGCCTCGGCGACGGCGGGCAGTGCGATGAGCAGGCCGGACAGCACCCCGCACAGGGCGCCGAAGCGGGGGAGCCGGGCGGGGGCGGGCACAGAGGCGAACGCTGCGGACATGAGAGCCAACTCCGGTGTGTCGAAGGGCAGGTCAGGCCGAAACCGTAGGAAGCGCGCAGCCGGTCCGGGCAGGTGCCGAGCGGCGACATCCGCGGCTGGAGGTCATCGGCGTCCGCGGTCGGTGGAGTGCCGTTCGGCATGTGCCGTTCGTCCATACTTCTCGGCTCCCGGCCGGAGTTCTCCCGTCGGTGTCGCCTGGCCCGCGCGTCCGGCCTAGCCTGGGCGGTGGCGTCGGGGGTGGGGGTGTGCATGTCGGCGTATGTGCCCGTGCCGTGGGTGTCACCGCTGCTGTACGGCGCGGTCTTCGTCGGCGGCATCTACTACCTGGCGGCGGATCTGGGCGCCGGCCCCGGACTGTTGTCCTGGCGCACGGCCGGCTTCGTCGCCGGGCTCGCCGCCCTGTGCGCGCTGGACTTGGTGGGGCGACGGCGGAACCTGCCGCAGGTGCCGCTGCTGCTCGCGCGGTGCGGGCTGACAGGCGCCGTGGTCGCCGCGGATGCCTCGGAACTGGCCCAAGTGCTGTTCGTGCTCCTGCCGTTCACCGCCTACTTCGCGTTCGGCCGTACGACGGCGCTCGTTCTGGGGGCGCTGTGCCTGGCCGGACTGCTCACCGGCTTTCTGCTGACAGCCCCCGCCTGGTATCGCGACATGGAGTACGTGTCCGACCTGCTGATGGTCGCGGTCGGCCTGGTGCTGGCGATCTCAATGGCCGCCGTCGCCGTCGGCGAGCAACGCGCCCGGAGAGAACTGCAGGAGTACGCCGCGCGCGTCGCGGAGCTGTCCGCGGCGACCGAACGCAACCGGCTGGCCCGCGACATCCACGACAGCCTCGGCCACCATCTCACCGCGATCTCGGTGCAGTTGGAGATCGCGTCCGAGTTCCGTGCCCTGGACCCGGACGCGGCCGGACGGGCCATGGCCGAGGCCAGACAGTCGGTGAAGCTGGCCCTCGGCGACGTGAGGCAGTCGGTGCGCGCGCTGCGCGACGACGCGCGCCCGTCGCTGTCGGCCACGCTCGCGGGATGGGCGCGTGAAGGCGGTGCGGGGCCGCGCGTCAGCGTGGAGGTGACGGGGGAGGAGGACGGTTACGGCACGGCCGCACTGACCGCGTTGTACCGGGCCGCCCAGGAGGGGCTGACCAACGCGCTGCGTCACGCGCGGGCCTCGCGGGTGTCCGTCGCGGTCCGGCTGACCGAGGACACCGCACGGCTGGCGGTGACCGACGACGGCTGCGGCTTCACACCGGACCGGGCAACGGCAGGATTCGGCCTGACCGGCATGCGCGAACGGGTGCACCTGGTTGCGGGGAGCGTCGACATCGACAGCAAACCGGGCGAGGGCACACGGCTCACCGTCGTCGTCCCGCGGCGGGAAGGCGAGCGGTGAGCCAGGAGCCGACGGCGGTACGGGTGCTGGTGGTGGACGATCAGCAGCTGATCCGGGACGGCATCGCCGCACTGCTCTCGATCCGGCCGGGCATCAGCGTCGTCGGTACGGCGATCAACGGGCGGGAGGCCGTGGAGAAGGCGGTGGAACTGGAACCCGACGTCGTCCTGATGGACGTACGGATGCCGGAACTGGACGGCGTGGAGGCCGTCGCCGTGCTGCGCGGCCGGGCACCGGAGTGCCGGGTCGTGATGCTGACGACGTTCGACGACGAGGAGTACGTCGTCCAGGCGCTGCGCGCCGGAGCCAGCGGCTATCTCCTCAAGGACCTGCCGGCCGAGGAACTCGCGCAGGCGGTCCGCCTGGCGCACGCCGGAGTCACTCAGCTCGACTCCTCGGTGGCCGCCCGGCTCGCGGCCGCCCTGCCCCATGCCGCTCCCGAGCCGCCCGCCGCCGCTCCCGCCCTCAGCCCGCGCGAGATCGACATCCTGCGGCTCGTGGCGCGCGGCCGCACCAACCGGGAGATCGCCGCGCAGCTGTACCTCAGCGAAGGCACGGTGAAGAACCACGTCTCCCGCATCCTCAGCCGCCTCGCCCTGCGCGACCGCACCCAGGCCGCACTGCGCGCCCGCGACCTCGGCCTGTTGTGACCCCTTGGGTGGTCGCGCCTGCCGCTGGAGCGGCCGCACGTAGCCGATCCATGTGTGCCGAGTGCGGAACCCGCACCGCTCGGACAGGCTCAGCGCACCGGTGGCCTTGGCGCTGTCCACATTCAGACCGGCTCGGTGAAAGCCTCGCTCCTGGCCGGCCCGCAGGCAGGTGGTGAGCAGCGCGGTGGCCACGCCGCTGCCACGCCAGGGCGGGCGGGTGCCGAGCCGGGCGATCCAGCACTCGCGGATGCCGGTCATCGCGGTGTCGGCGTCGTACTCGTGGCTGATCAGGTACCCGGCGACCTCGTCCCCGTCCAGCGCCAGGAACGACATGTCAGGCCGGAACGACGACCGGGCGCCGGTGGTGCCGTGACGCCAATGGTCCGCGCTGCTCGGGGTGTGACCCCAGTGGTCGCGGAACGCTTCGTTGTGCGCCAACCGGGTCGCCTCGTCGTACGCCGCGGTGAAGGGGACGACGCGCAGCCCGCCCGCCGGGGCCGTCACCGGGATCTCGTCGGCCTCCAGCGGCCGACGCATGTCGAAGAACCAGCGTCGCGCCTGGAACCCGGCTCCCTGATACAGGCCCCGTTTGGCGGTGTTCGGCGCGTGGATCGGGATGTGTGCCTCGCCCGGCAGATCGGGAAACCGCTCGCGATGCAGCTGTGCCGCCTGGGCCACCTGCCATCTCACCAGGTTGGCACCCACGCCCTGGCCGCGTGCGTCGGGGCGTACCGCCCCCTCGACGTGCACCCGTCGGTCGCGTCCGGCAGCCCCGTCGCCTTGGCGTAACCGATCAGTTCGCCGCGCGACCACACTCCCACCGAGTCCTGGGACAACTCCAGGCGAGGATCGCCCAGTTCCTCGGCGAGGTCCTCGGCGTCGTAGTGCTCGTCGGTGCCGTCGGCCGTCACTGCGGCCGAACGCACTTCGGTTTCGGGGCGCGTGGTGAACACCGCCCCGGACATACGATAGAGTTGATCACGAGCCGGTCGCCACAACTCTGGTCGACAGGCAGTGCGTTGGTGGTCCAAGGAAAGACGCCCCGCTTCCTGCGGGGAGATGCAGGTGCAAGGCCTGCCCGGCGCTCAATACGGGGCCTGTCCGCAAATGCGGACAGGCCCCGCACGTTTTTCGGCTCATCCCGGACAGGGGCACGGCGGCAGCCGTGAGCGCCGGTCAGGCGTTCGTACGGGTCAAGAGGTCGGGGAGATCGGTGAGCTTTTCGATGCGGTGAACCGTCTCGTCGGCCGTCGGCGACGGTCCACCGGTGACGAAGTCGATGCCGCGGTCCAGCCAGACGCCGGTGAGTCCGGCGAGGGCGGCCGCGTTCACGTCGCTTTCCAGCATGTCGCCCACGTTGACCGCCTGGACGGGGTCCGTACGCATCCACCGGCAGGCGGCGGCGTAGGCGACAGGCTTGGCCGCACCGAGCTCGGTCGGGGTCAGGACGGCTTCGAAATAGTCCAGGAGACCGAACCGGGCGAGCTTGGCGCGCTGTTGGTCGGGATCCCCGTTGGTGAGAACAGCCAGACGCGGTCCCCCGGGGAGCTGTTTCAGGGTCTCCAGGCATGGCTGGACATCGGGATAGCACTGCCACGCCTCCTCGAACACCGTGAGGTAACGCTCGGAGATCCAGGCGTCCAGCAGGCCGGGACTCTCCGGAACCGGCTCGCCGAGCATCGGCAGGAAGGAGCGGACCCTGCGCCGGTGGTGCTCGGCGAAGGAGCACTGACCGGCAAGGTATTCCCGCATGTGGCGTGCCTCCAGCGTCCACCACGACGCCGCCAGCTCCTCCGGTGGAGCCGTCGCGTTCGGCGCGGCCCGGACGAGCCGGCCGATCGTTTCCCAGACCGCGCTTCGATGATCGACCAGGGTGCCGTCCAGATCGAAGAAGATCACATCCGCCATGAGGTGATCATCCCGTGGGCTTGTCCCTGATGCCAAGGGGAGCACTGCTTCCGTACGTTGGGCCAACTCGTCGACACGGCAGGGCTGTTCCGGGCTGCGAGGGCCGGGCCCCTCGCCCCTCTCTGAAGGCGTGGGCCGTGGCAGAATGCGGACATGACTCTGATCAGAAAGGGCAATGCCGCGTAGGCGCCCGAAGGCCGTCCGCGCAGAGCGGTGGCGGCCACCGAAACACATTCCGGTCCGTCGGATCCCCGGCGTATCAGCCCGAACCCGGGCAGCGGTACGACGCGTTGAGGCCGCCCATCTCTGGCCCGACGCAGTCGCTGTCGCCCTCAGTCGGTTCGAGTGGGCCTTCAAAGAGCCGGGACGATATCTGTCCGGTCCCGGCGACAGCCCCGGCATCGAGATCGAGGACGGCCGAGACGATCTCGAAGTGGCTCTGCTGTACCTGCCCGCAGGAGCCCGAGCAGATCTGGGCCGCTTGGTGGAGCGGATCGACGTGGAGTTCGAACGGCGTACCGTTCCGGACCCCGGTTGGATGAGCGAATGGACGGCGGGGCGCTGGTGGTGGTGGCGCATTCGGGAACGGTGACCTCGGCGTTGCCCCATGGCTCAGGGCGCAGGTCCGCGAGTCGTCCCGTCGGAGACGCGGACAGCCTCATGTCGTGACGAACGAGCATGTGCTGCAGGACCACGCTCACCGGCAGGTCGTGCGGATCGGCGACACAGTGCGCCGCCCCGTGCAGCCCTGGACCGAGACGGTGCGCACGCTGCTGCGGCATCTTGAGGCAGTGGGCTTCCCCTGTGCTCCGCGCGTCCTGGGGTTCGACGAGGAAGGCCGTGAGGTCCTCAGCTACATCGACGGCGAGTCGGGGCCGCCGGGGTGGGCCAAAGTCGTGGACGACAACGGCCTGTCCGCCTTCGCCCGCCTGCTGCGCGACTACCACGACGCCACCACCAGCTTCACGCCTCCCGGCAGCGCGGCTGCACGACATCGCCTACGCATTGCAGTACGTCGCCCCGTTTCGGGACGACGCCGAGTGCACGCGCCGGCTGCACTACCCGCAGCCTCCCGACCGCCGCCGACGCCTGGAAGTGTTTTGCACGGCCTACGGTCTTTCCTCTACCGACGGCGTCGTTGACGCTGTCATCCGCGAACAGCAGGACACCATCGAACGGGTACGCCTACTGGCCGAAGCCGGGCACGAACCCCAGGCGACCTGGGTGGCCGGGGATTACCTGCTGGATCTCGGACGCAAGTCGGTATGGAGCCAAGACCACCGGCACCTCTTCGGCTGACGACTCGTCCTCGCGCGGTCATCAGATCGAGCTCAGGCCAGCGTGTCCATCAGAGCGGTGACGTAGGCATCGAGGCGCATCTCGACGGCCCGTGTCGTCAGCTCCGTCCTCCCCGCCTCCCGCCACGGCCGCCCGACCGATTCGGCGCCCGGCGCGAAGGCCAGCGCGTCCAGCAGCCGCCAGTACAACCGCTCGCTCGGGGTCGCGGCCAGCACCCCGCCGGCCTCCTCGTACGCCTCGGCGAACCGCGCACCCCACACCGGGCCGTGCAGCAGCGCGAGATTGGTGGAGCAGTGCGCCACGTCGAGGTCCGCCGGGCCCCAGGAGGTCTGCACCCAGTCGACGACGCCACTGATCCGGAGGCTTGCCGGGTGGTCGGGTGGCGGCGGTACGTCGAACAGCACATTGCCGGGATGGAAGTCCCGGTGCAGGAACCGCCCTTCATAGGGCGGCGCGGGCTCGCGGATCGCACGGGTCGCCGCGGCCCATGCCGCCGCATCGGCGCCGTCCGGAGGGACGACGGCGTCGGCGGTCGTCCACGCCTTGTACTCCTGGGGGCGTTCGGCGGGCCGCAACGCGTGGATCGCCACGAGCTGACGGGCCAGCAGGGGGACCCGTGCCTCCACTCCCTCGTCGGCGAGGACGGTCCGGCCCGCCAGATGTGTCATGAGGAGCGACGGATACTCGCAGTGCGTGGCGGTCGGATCAGCCGCGACCGGTCCGGGAGCGGGCACGCCGGTCCCCGCGAGCCGGGTGAGGACGTCGGCCTCGCGGTTGAGCAGGTCCTCGGCGTGTTCCACGAAGTACGGGTCGACGAAGGTTCGCAGGACCAGGTCGCGGGTGGCTCCGTCCCGCGTGCCGATGGTCAGCCGGCGCATTTCGGCGGTGATCCCGCCGTGCAGCACCTCGGTTCCGACGATCCGTTCGCCGGCGCCGAGTTGCCGGCTCACCCAGGCCAGGGTCAATGGTCGGACCGTCGCCGCCTCACCGTGGTCGATCACCGTGTCACTCCATCATCCGGAGAGCGGCCCGCGCAAAGACTTTCGGCCCCACCTCTGGCCGGGCGCTTCGATGCAGCGGTAGGTCAGCAGGCACAACGGCAACAGCACGGTGAAGAACGCCACTTCGAGCAGAAGACTGTCCTGGCGCCGTCGGCCGATCGTGCCGTCGATCGCCGCCAGCAGCACCGGATGCACCAGATAGACCGAGTAACTGATCGTGCCCAGCCCGGTCAGCACCCGCGGTATGTGCCGGCGCCGCAACAGCAGCCCGGTGCCGAAGGTGAGCACGGCCATCAGGAACGCGACGATCCAGCCACGCCGTACGAAGTGGGCACCGTCGCCGTACCAGAACGCGCTCCCCACGGCACAGGCGGCCACGACGACAGTGGTAGCGGCCGTACCGGACCAGGTGCTCTGACCGTTCTCGGCACGGTAGACGGCGGTGCCGAGGAACATCACGGCGAGGATCACCAGACCCTCCCACTGCGGGACCGTGCCGTTGAACAGGACCAGCACGAGCGCCAGCAGCCCGCCCAACACGCCCCCGAATCCCCGGAGTACGGGTGACCCGGCGCTCGCGCAGCTGATCGCGACCGCCATGGCGACTGCGGCTGACGCGATCAGCGGACCGGTGCCGACCAGGCCGGACAGGGCAGAGGCCGGCAGTACCACCCCTGCCGTCACGCTGATCGCGGCGAGCGCGGCCAGGACGGTTGCGATCGCCGCGGACCGCTGATGGAGGCGGACCGTGAACAGAGCGACGACGAGGAGGTAGAAGGACATCTCGTAGGAGAGCGTCCACAGGACGAGCAGGAGATTGGGTGTGCCCAGCAACTCCTGGAGCATGGTGGCGTGGGCGACGATCACGGTGGCGGCGCTCTGCCGGTCGAAGTCACGGATCTCCGCGATGCCAAGGAAGTTGGCGGCGAGGAGCATGGTGATGACAGCCGCCGCCAGCGGGTACACACGGAAGATCCGCCCGACCCAGAACGTCCGGACGCAGCCCCGGCGTTCCAGCGAAGCGGGGATGACGTAACCGCTGACCAGGAAGAACACCATGATGGCGTAGCGGCTCGTGTTGAACTGCGGCATCAACTCCCGCCGGAAGTCGGCCATGAAGGTGTACGAGGAGTGGTCGAACACGACGACGAGTGCGGCGATGCCGCGCAACGCGTCCAGCCAGCCCAACCGCGACGGACCGACTGCCTTGACGGTGGTCGGTAATCGCGAGGCAGGGGCGAGGGGTCGGGATTCCATGCGTGGGCGAAGTCCTCTTCGATGAGGTGGGCGTCGGGCTTGTCGTACGGCGGCGAAAGGCGGCACGAGCCTGGTCCGGAGGCTCACGCGGCGATCGCCTCACCGGCCGTCTCGGAGTCGGTTCTTGGGCACTGCCCCCGCGCCGCTCACAGCACTGACTCCAGCGGCCGGAGCATTGTTCGGCAGTACCGTTCTGGCGACCGAACAATGAAAAACGGGGTGAAGGTGTGGCGGGGCGTCGTGAGGTGCCGTTGGATCCGGCGGCGGGTCCGGTGCAGCGGTTCGCGTTCGAGTTACGCAAGCTGAGGGCGGAGGCGGACGGGATCACCTACCGGGCGCTGGCGCGGCGGGCGGGCTACTCGGTGACCACGCTGTCGCAGGCGGCGGCGGGCGAGCAGTTGCCGACGCTGCCGGTGGCCCTGGCCTATGCGGTGGCGTGCGGCGGCGACGTGGCGGAATGGGAGACCCGGTGGAAGGAGGCGGTGGAGGAGTCGTCCGGTCACGGCCACGGGGACGACGACGGATCACTCACGCCGTACCGGGGCCTGGCACGGTTCGAGACCGGGGACAGCGGCCTGTTCTTCGGCCGGGACCAGCTCACCGCCGACCTGGTCGAGCTGCTGCGCGGCCGACGGTTCGCCGCGGTCTTCGGCCCCTCTGGCAGCGGCAAGTCCTCCCTGCTGCGGGCCGGCCTGATACCCGCTCTCCGGCGCACTCAGGAGCCGGACCTGCGCCCGGCCGCGATCCGCATCCTGACCCCTGGCGAACACCCCGCCCGCAGCCACGCACCCCTCCTCGTCCCCGCATCGGCCAGCGACGGCAGCGCGAAAGCGGATACGTTCGTGATCGTCGACCAGTTCGAGGAGGTCTTCACCCTCTGCCACGACATGGCCGAACGCGCCCGCTTCATCGACCTGTTGCTGACAGCCCGGCACCCCGACAGCCGCCTGCGGGTGCTCTTGGCGGTCCGCGGCGACTTCTACGGACGCTGCGCCGAGCACCGCGACCTGGCCGACGCACTGCGCGACGCCAACCTGCTGGCCGGCGCGATGAGTCAGACGGAGCTGCGCGACGCCGTCGTCAAGCCGGCCGCGGCCGCCGGGCTGACCGTGGAACGCGCCCTCACCGCGCGGCTGGTCAAGGAGGTCGCCGACGCGCCGGGCGGGTTGCCGCTGCTGTCGCACGCGTTGCTGGAGACCTGGCGCCGCCGCCGCGGCAAGACGCTGACCATGGCGGGGTACGAGGCGGTCGGATGCCTGGACGGGGCGATCGCCAAGACCGCCGAGCAGATCTACGACCGGTTCACCGAAAGCCAGGCGACCGCCGCCCGCCGGGTACTGCTGCGCACGGTCGCCCCCGGTGACGGCACCCCCGACACCCGCTGTCCGGTCCAGCGCGCGGAACTGCCCGGCACCGGCCGGGACGACACCGCCACGGTGGTGGAGGCGCTCGCCGGGGCGCGGCTGCTCACCCTGGACGGCGACACGGTCGAGATGGCCCACGAGGCCCTGATCACGTCGTGGCCCCGGCTGCGCGGGTGGATCGAGGAGGACCGTGAACGCCTGCGTGTGCACCGGCACCTGACCGAAGCGGCCCACGCCTGGCAGGACTTGGGCCGCGAGAAGGGCGCCCTGAGCCGGGGCAGCAGGCTCACCGCGGCCCTGGAACACTTCGGTGGCACAGCGCGCGAGGACCTGACCGACGTAGAACACGCCTTCCTTCACGCCAGCCGTGGCCATGAGCAGAAGGGCCGCCGCCGATACCGGCTGGTGCTCACCGCGGTCACCGCCGCCCTGTGCCTGGCCCTCGTCGCCGCAGGCCTGGCCGTGGGGCAGTGGCAGAGCGCGGTCACCGCCCAGCACACGGCCCAGTCCCGGCAACTGGCCGCCCAGTCCAGCGCGTTGCTGGACTCCGACCCCGACCTCGCCGCACTGCTCGCCGTGCACGCCTACCGAACCAGCCCGACCCGCGAAGCCACCGCCGCCCTCTACGCCGCCGCGGCGCTCCCCCTGCGCAAGCGCCTGACCGGTGGCACCGAGCCCGTGGACGCCATCGCCCTCAGCCCGGACGGAAAGACACTTGCCACCTCCAGCAGAGACGGCAAAATACGGATCTGGAACGTTCCCGCAGGCCAACTCCGAGACACCTTCACCGGCCACACCAGCAGCAACGAAGACAGCCAGGCCGCGGTGTTCAGCCCTGACGGACGCATCCTGGCCGTCGCCACTTCCGGTGGCACCGGAACGAAGGTGACCCTGTGGGATCCGGCCGGCGGCAGGAAGATGAGGGCCCTTTCCGTTCCCGACGGTTCGGTTCGCGGGTTGGCCTTCAGTCCTGACGGTCGGGCCGTGGCCGCCTCCTCCCCGAGCGCCGTACGGGTCTGGGACGTGGCCACCGGCCGTACACGCCACAGGTTCACCCACCACCCCGACCCGCAGGCGGTCGGCTTCGGCCCTGGCGGACACACCGTCGCCGCAGTGAGCCCCACTGGAGGGGTGCGGGTGTGGGACCTGACGACCGGCCGGACCCGAACCTCCCGTGACAGCCACATCAGGGGCAGCGAGGCGGCCTTGAGCCCGGACGGTCAGACGTACGCGGTCGTCCGCACCGACGGTTCGGTGCAACTGCGGGAGACGGCCACCGGCATCGTCCGGCGCACCATCAAGGACACTCCCACCGGGTCGCACGGGATGGCCTTCGCCGCCGACGGGCGCACCCTCGCCATCCCGGGCCCAGGAGACACGGTGCGGCTCTGGGACACCGCCTCCGGTACGGCGCGGACCACCGTCACGGCCGGCCTCCCTGGAAGGGGAGTCAGGAGCGTGGCCCTCAGCGCGGACGGTCGCACCCTGTTCACCAGCGGCAATACGAGCCCCACCATCCGCGTGCACCGCCTGTTTGCTGATCACCCGCGGACCACGCTGTCCGGCCCATCCGGCACGTACATCACCGACATGGAGTTCAGTCCCGACGGACGTACGGTGACCACGGTCCGGCAACCGCCGCTCGGCCGTGGGTCGGTACAGCTCTGGGATGCCAGGACCGGCGAACTCGAAGCCACCCGGGCACCCAATACGGACCCGGCACCTCGGGGACAGCGACCGCCCGTCACGGGTTCCCGCCCCGTGGCCGTGGGATTCAGCCCGACCGGGCGAGCCCTGACCGCCGGGGCCGTCAACCGCAGGGTCATCGAGGTCCGGGATGTCGCCACGGGCAGCCTGCGCCAAAGCCGTGACGTGGGCGGCATTCTCACAGCGGTCTTCAGTCCCGACGGGACACGGCTCGCCATCGTCGGCGAGAAGGGGTCGGTGCGCATCTGGCACCTGTCCACGGGTGAACTGCGCACCGTCCACACCAGCCCCGACGGATCCGTGAGGGCGATGGCATTCGCCCCGGACGGTCACACACTCGCCGTCGTGGACATCGAGACGGGCGGCGACCAGATCACGCTGCTCGATGCCGCGACCGGCCGCACAGAGCGCACCATCGACCCGGGCCTCCGGAGCCTGCTGACACTCGCGTTCAGCCCGGACGGGCACGCCCTGGCCACCGCGAGCGGCAGCAGCGGCCTTGTGAAGACGTGGGACACGCGCACCGGTCAGCTCGAAGACGCCTTCAGCGTCAGCGCCCAGGTGTCGTCCCTGGCTTTCACTCCCGATGCACGCACCCTGGCCGCGAGCACCGTAAGAGGAGTCCAGCTGTGGGACCTCGCCACCAGCCAGAACCGAACCACCCTGTCGGCCCGCTCGCCCGGAACAGTGACCTTCAGCCCGGACGGACGGACCCTGGCCATCGGCACGGGCAGCTCCGTCGGGCTGTGGAACGTCGACCTGCCCGACGTAACCCACGCGATCCGCACCATCTGCGAGGCCGTCGACCGCACCCTCACCCCGGTGGAACAGGCCCGCTACCCGGACACGCGGTCAACTGAGACCGGCTGCCGGGAGACCGCGCGATAGGACGTCCGGTGCGGACCGCGCCCCGTCAGGGGCGCGGGGAACTGCGCGACCAGCCCCCACCGGCCCGCAGGTCCATCACCGCACTTCCACCAGAGCGCTCAGGCGGCGCGGCGAGGCAGATCCGTATTGCGTCCTGCTCGCCCGAAAGCCCGGTGCGGGCCGCTCAGGCCGCTCGTCCCCACCGCACGTGCAGCGCGGTCGGCTTGCGGAAGACCAGGCCGTACGGGGCCACGGTGTGGTCGGGGTCGAGGCGCAGCTCGGGGAGGCGTTGGAGCAGGTGCTGGAGGGCGATACGGGTTTCCAGGCGCGCTAGGTGGGCGGCGAGGCAGTAGTGCGGGCCGTGTGCGAAGGCCAGTTGGAGACGCGCGTTCTCCCGGCGGACGTCGAACCGGTCGGGGTCGGCAAAGACGGCCGGGTCGCGGTTGGCACCGGTGAGGGAGACGGTGACGAGGTCACCACGGCGGATGGTGGCCGGGCCGAGCACGATGTTGCGGGTGGCGTAGCGGTCCACGACGGCCGCGCCGGGTTCGAGGCGCAGGGATTCCTCGATCGCGCCGTCCAGCAGACCGGCGTCGGCACGGACCAGGGCGAGTTGGTCGGGGTGCCGCAGCAGGTGCAACAGCGCGTTGGTGATCATCGCCTCGGTGGTCTCGATGCCTCCGAACATCAGCACCGCGGCATTGGACGCCACCTCGGGCACGGTCAGCTGCCCGGCGGCTGCCGAGAGGAGGGAGGACGTGTTCCGGTCGGCGACGGTGGCTTCCACCGCTGAGCGCAGCTGCGCGTACGCCGTGACGCCCGCCGCTCCCGCCTCCAGGCCAGCCGTGATGTCCGAGACCGACCGCACGATGGCGTCGTACCAGGAGAGCACCGTGTCCACGGTGGTGCCGGCCAGCCCCAGCGCCTCGGTCACCACCGCGACCGCGAGGGGTCCGGCGAAGGAGCGCCGCAGTTCGGCCGCTCCCGCCGGTTCGAGGGCGCTGATGAGCGTGTCGGTCTCCCGCTCGATGAACGCGGCGAAGCCCTCACGCACGGCCCGGGGGCGGAAGGGCGCGATGAAGGGCTCGCGGTGCCGGGCGTGCCGGTCACCGTCGAGGGACAGCATGCTGGGGCCGACCACTTGCGCGGTGGAGAACCGGGGGTCATCGACGGTGAAGGTCTCGGCATCCCGCATCACGCTCAACGCGAGATCACGCCGGGTCACCAGCCAGCCGCCCAACTCGGGCACCCACGACACGGGTTCCCTCGCCCGCAGCAGTGCCAGGCGCGGATGTGGATCCCGGGCGAGCTCGGCCAGCGTGGTCTCGGCGCCGAGCGGGCAGGACTCGACGACGCTCATCGCGCGCTCTGGCCCGGGGGCTGGGAACCGTTCATGCGGCTGACGCTAACAAGGTGCTCCCAGGGCAGGGAGGTCGGGGGACCGCGCCGGGGCGCCGGGCATAGAGTGCACCCGTGGAACGGATCTTGGTGGCGGGTGTAACCGGTGTGGGTAAATCCACGCTCGCCCAAACCCTGGGCAGTCGTCTGGTCCTGCCGTACCACGAGATGGACGCGCTGTACTTCAACGGCCCCAACTGGGCCGTCAATGACAAGCTGACCGAAGACGTATCCAAGCTCACCGCCGAGCCTCGCTGGATCGTCGACTCCGTCGGGTACCCGGACGTCCGTGACCTGCTGTGGGACCGGGCCGACACCGTGATCTGGCTGGACTACCCCAGACACGTCATCATGCCCCGCGTCCTGAGCCGCTCCATCCGGCGCACCGTCACCCGCGAGGCCCTCTTCGGCGGGAACAGGGAAACCTGGACCGGCTGGCTGAGCCGGGAACACCCGGCGTGGTGGGCCTGGTCCCAACACGGGGCCCGCCGCCGCGAGATCGGAAGCCGCGTCCGCGACCCCCGCTTCGCCCATCTCGACGTCCTCCGCTTCGGTCATCCCGATGACACGGCGGCCTGGCTGGAATCCCTTTGATCCCTGGGGTCGGGTCGCCCCTGGGCGCGACGCGTGTGACGCGAAGGGCGATGCCACCGAGTCCGTTCGTCGGCACGGACGACTCGCTGACCGGGATCCTGTGCGGCTCCCTCTGAGTTGTCGGCCCTGGCGCCGAGCCGGTCGGATCCCTGGGTGTTCGGAACCGGCAGACCACGATCCTCGCGGGCTTGCTCGAGCATGGCGAGGAATCGGCCTGCCAACTGGAGCATCCTGCGGATCCGCAAGTCCTCCCAGGCCAGGCCGGGGACACCTGCTCGTCTGAACGGGCAGCTGACGCGCCCTCACCCGCCCCAACAGCGCGCACGGCCGATTCTCGACGGTCCGGACACGTGGATTCCATTTTTGGACTTCTTGCGGAGCTCACGCGTGTTGTTCATGTCTAAAATATGGAGGTCATACGGAGAGGGAGCGTGTGTGAGTCAGCCGACGGGTCCCGCCTGCGCGGAGTGCGGTACACCTCGACCCGCGGACGGCAGCCTGGCCTGTTCCTGTGCTCGCCGCGCAGCCGACGCCCATCGTGCGACCCGCATGGCAGAGGCCGAGGCTGCCGAGGACTTCGATCCGGTGCGGATACGGCCCTTCGTGGCGATAGGCGACGACACCACATCGCCTGACGTCTACGCGACGTCGGAGGAATCCGAGACGGAACCCGCGGACCAACCGGCCGGTGACCGGCAAGGCCGGGAAGACCCGATCTCACTGCCCGTCCATACTCCGGACGTGCCTCGCTCGGACGACAACACCCAGAACTCCCCGCGCAGGCGTCGGATCGCGCTGGGCACCGGGATGGGGGCCGCGGCGGCCGGCCTGCTGACGGGATGCCTGGTCGGCGGATTCTTCTGGTACGACAGTCCTGATCGGGACGGCTCCTTGTCCGGCGGCGTGCGCGCGGGCCTGCCGGACGAACAGTCCACGGCCATCGATCCCTCGTCCCCGGACCCGTCCGCGTCGATGACCTCGGCGCAACCGTCCCCGTCCGCTACTCCCTCACCGGACACGACCACGACCGCAGGTCCCCTCCCTCCGACCGGCACCACCCCCAGCCCGACCTCGTCCAGCGCCACCGCCACGGGCAGCCCTACATCGAGCCCCTCGCAAGGGGAGGCCCCCGTGCTCCGCCTCGGCGACCGGGGACCCGAGGTGATCGAGCTCCAACTCCGCCTGCGGCAGACCGGCTTCTTCGCCGGAGAGGCCGACGGCGTCTACGACCGTGAGGTCGAGAACGCGGTCCGCGCCTACCAGTTGACTCGTGTGGTGGTCGAGGACGAGCCGGGCGTCTACGGGCCGGCGACGCGAACTTCACTCGAATCCGAGACCTCGGAGCCATGACGCACGACTTCCGCGGACGTACGAGTCGGCAGCCGGCAGCTCTGCCGGCTCAGCGGTGACCCTCACATACGCCGTGGGGCAGCCGTACGGCTGACTGTCGCCGCCAGCTTCCTCAACCGGCGCCAGTCCAGGCGTGGTTGACGTTGAACCACCCCCGGCCGCTTCCGAGGGACGCGGACGGTGAGAGCGCCGGCCGCTATGCGGCAGTGGACCGGTGAGGGAAGGACGAGGGCCTCGCCGTCGAGACCCACCTGCACCTCCGCTGCGTCGGCTTCGACGACGACCTCGCGGACGGTCAGGACGGTGAGCGCGGCCGGTTCCGGGTCGAGCAGCAGCGCGGCGGCGTCGGCCGCGCCGTCCACTCGTACGCCGAGGACCCCCAGTGCTCCGGTGTCGAGCCGGTCACGACGGCCGAACCCGAAGGGATCGCCGGTCCGATAGGGGTTGTTGCTCACCAGCACCGCCTGGGGGGAGTCGAGGGTGGTGTCTCCCGCCTTTGCGGTGAGCCGGGCGCCTTGCTGACCGGTGAGCAGGTCGGGCAGCAGGTCCAGGCTCGTGCCGATCTTGTCGCCGCGATAGGAGGGACTCTGCACGATCGCCGCATAGGCCCCAAACGAGGCGTTGTTGACGAAGGGATGGTCACCGGCGAAGCCGAGGTCGACGCGGAGTTCGACACCGTCGCTGAGCGCGTCGAGGCAGGCGCCGGGGTCGTCGCGGTCGAGACCGAGGTCCAGGGCGAAGTGGTTGCGGGTGCCGGCGCTGATCACGAGAAACGGTATGCCGTGCTCGGCGGCGACGGCCGCGACCAGGGCCTGGGTTCCGTCGCCGCCCGCGGCACCGAGCAGATCCGCACCCTCCGCGACGGCGGCCCGGGCCAGCGCCGTGATGTCCTGTTGTTCGTCCGGGTCCAGCAGGACGACTCGAGCGCCGAGCCGCTCGGCCTTCTCCTTGAGCCCGAAGCGGTCCACCTTGCCGCCGCCCGACCGCGGATTCATGATCAGGAACGGCCGTTGCGGCGGGGGCGTGCGGTACTCCTTGCTCCGCACCCGATGGCTTCCGGTGCCGCGCAACGCATACCGGCCGCTCCACACGGCAACGCCCCACAGCGCCAAGGACACCGGCAGGGCCCAGAGGAGGGTGGCGGCGAACAGGGCGACGATCGCGGCGGGGACGGCCAGGACCAGCACGCCCGCCGCCCAGCGCAACGGTCCCCGCAGGGTCAGCGTCCACCACGCCGCAGCCGAGGCGACCGCCAGGCCGGCAGCGCCGCACACCAGAAGCAGCACGCCGGCCAGGCCGTCGTAGCCGAGAGGCACCAGGACCGCGAGGGCGGCAGCGGCCAATGCCACCCTCGCCGCCCAGCGTTGCCCTCGATACGCCCGTCTGCTCACATCTATGACCAAGTGTTCTCTCCGCCCGGGAAACCCGCCTCGACCTCGCACGACCGAACTCTGGCAGATCCCTGACAGAACCGTCGTCCTCTGTGATCCGGCGCCCCGCTCGCCGGGCGACGCCCGCCGAGCGGGGCGGGGCGTCAACTTCATGGCCGGTCACGGCACTTCCGGTCTGCCGAACGGTCCGGGCATGCCGTTGTCCGGTCGGCACAGGACAGTCTCAAAGACTCGGCCGTGGTGTGCGGACGGCGTGCGTACGGTCCGGAGACCGAGGCGGGTCGGGAGCGTCGGTCCGCCGCAGTCAACGGCATGCAAGGGGAGGCGTTGTGGCGAGTGTGGAAGTGGCCCTGAAGGAGATGATGGCCGGGGTCGAGGGCTCTTTGGGAGCCGCCGTCGTCGACTACACCAGCGGAATGGCGCTGGGCACACTGGGCGGGGGCAAGGACCTGGACCTGACGGTCGCGGCGGCCGGCAACACGGACGTGATCCGGGCCAAGGTGCGCACGATGGAGCAACTGGGCCTCAACCGCCGGATCGAGGACATCCTGATCACGCTGGACTCCCAGTACCACCTGATCCGCCTGGTCACCGGTCGCACCGGCAACGGATTGTTTCTGTACCTCGTCCTGGACAAGGCCCGCTCGAACCTGGCGATGGCCCGCCATCAGCTCAAGCGGGTGGAGGAGGCGATCGAGATCTAGCGCGGCCGAAGACCCTGGGCCACGTCTGCCCATCATGTGAAGACTTCTTCAAGTCACCACATGAGCATGGTTCCCATGCGCGGTCGTGGCGGGCCCGGGGCGTGAAGGATCGGCATCCGAGGGCGGCAAGCGGTGCGGCGGCGTCCCTGGACGCCGCCGCATCCCGGCAGCCCCGTCGCCCCCACCCGACCAGGAGCGAGCAGACATGCAGGCCCCCCTACCAAGTCAAGGCGGAGTTCTTCCGCATGCTCGGTCACCCCGTACGCATCCGGGTGCTGGAACTGCTCCAGGACGGCCCGGTGTCCGTCCGGGACCTGCTCGCCGACATCGAGATCGAGCCGTCCAGCCTCTCGCAGCAACTGGCCGTTCTGCGTCGCTCCGGCATCGTCGTGTCCATACGGGAGGGCTCCACCGTCCGCTACGCCCTCGCCGACGGCGACGTCGCCGACCTCCTGCGCGCCGCCCGCCGTATCCTCACCGAACTCCTCACCGGCCGGAACCAGCTCCTGGCAGAGCTGCAGCAGATCGACGCCCCGCCCGAACCGCTGCACCCCACCAGATGATGCCGACCGGAGACGAAGGGGACCTGTGCGGCAACTGCCGGCGCTAGTGCCGCGGCAGGCAACGTTTGCCCCGTCGCGACGCCCGGCACGCTCCCCCACTGCCTTGAGGGCGTGGGAGGGGCCCCCACTCGCCGCACCGGCCGAAAGCCCAAGTACGTCCAGTACGAGGGCTTCCGGCCGGCACGCCGAGAGCACGCTCCCCCACCCTCGAACCGCGCTTCGCACGGCTCGGGCGGGAGGGACCCCCACGACGCCGCTCCTTGACGGGCAAACGTTGCCTGCCGCGGCACTAGCTCGTGGGGAGCGGCCGGTCGTAGACGTTGTCCGGCGTCACGATCTCGGTGATCGCCCGGGCGAGCAGCGAGGACGGCTCCTGGCCCTGGTACGAGATGTCGGTGTTGAGCATCAACACCAAAGTGGCCTTCTTCGAGGGCAGGTAGACGGTCACGGTCTGGTATCCGGGGATGGAGCCGTTGTGCCCGATCCAGCCGTCGCTGTTGAAGATGCCCAGGCCGTAGCTGGTGCCGGGATGGCCGGTGGGCAGCATCTTGAGCCGCTGCTCCTGGGTCTGCGGCCGCAGCAGCGTGCCCGTGGCGACGATCTTCGCCCAGCGACGCAGGTCGTGCAGATCGGAGATCATCGCTCCGGCCGCCCAGGCCCAGCTCGGGTTCCAGTTCGTGCTGTCGGCGACCTCACCGGTCAGCGTCTGGTTGGTGTAGCCGCGGGGGTGCGGTCGAGGGAACTCGAAGCCCCGCGGGAACAGCGTGTGGGACAGACGGGCGGGACGCAGCACCCGCTTCTCGATGAACTCGTCGAGGCGGTGCCCGCTCATCTTCTCGACCACGAGGCCGAGCAGGATGAGGTTGGTGTTGGAGTACTCGAACTGCTTGCCGGGCGCGAAGGTGTTCTTGTGCTTGAAGCCGTACGCCAGCACTTCCCGCGGGGTGAACGAGCGCTTGGGGTTGCTCAGCAGATCGTGCACGAAGTCGGCGTCCTCGGTGTAGGGGAAGAGGCCGCTGCGCATCTCGGCGAGATGGCGCAACGTGATCCGGTGCCCCTTGGGTACGCCGTGGATGTACTTGGAGATCGGGTCGTCGAGCCCGACCAGACCGTCGTCGACGAGCTCGAGTAGCGCGGTGACGGTGAAGGTCTTGGTCTCGCTGCCGATCCGGACGAAGACATCGGAGGTCATCGGCTTGCGGGTGGCGGTGTCGGCGACGCCGGTCGCACGGACGTAGCTGCCCTTGCCCGGCATCCACAGCCCGGCGACCACGCCGGGGATGCCGGCCTGCTGACGGACCTTCTCGATGGCCTTGTCCAGCCGTGAGGCCAGCTCAGGGTCGAGTTCGTGCGCCGGGCAGTCGTCCGGCCGGGACGGGTGGGAAGCGACGGACTGTGCCGCCGTGGCGGGAGCGGCCGCCATCGGGGCCAGCACGGACGCCACGAGCAACGCTGCGGCGACGACACGGCGGGCGGAGGTACGTTTCACGACTCGGTGCCTCTTCCAGGTCAGGGTCGGGACAGCCACGTCACCACCCGCTGCCTCGGAGCCGGTCCTGCGCGTGGCCGCCCTCCGTGCAAGTCCACCCGTTCGGCGCCGCGCGGGTCGCTGGGACGCATGACAACGTGGCACGTCAGCGGCGCGTGGCGCACCAGCGAAGTGTGGTGCGGATCGCCCCCAGCCGTGCGGAGCGGGCTGCGTACGGCCGCGTCGGTTCGCTGCGGGGGCGTGTGCTGCCGGCTCATCGACCGCCGGTCGGCCAGATGTCCGTGCACGAAAGCAGACGGGGTGCGGTGTCGCGAAGCGGCCCGGTGCGCCATCGTGAGACGTGCCGGTTGTCTGGTGAGGGGGAGTGGCGGGTGAGGGTCGTCGTGACGGGGGCGTCCGGGTTCCTGGGACGCCTGCTGGTGAGGGAACTCCTGCGGAAGCGGTCGTTCGCCGCGGAACCGGTCACCCGGCTGGTGCTGGTCGATCGTGTTGCCTGGCCGGATGGTCCATCGGCCACGGACCCGCTGGTGCGGACGGTCGACGGCGACCTGGTCGACCACCTCGGCGAGGTGTTCGCGGAGCCGGTGGACGTGGTGCTCCACCTCGCGGCGGCGGTGTCCGCCGAGTGCGAAGCCGACTTCGACCTCGGGATGCGCGTCAACGTGGACGCCACCCGTGCGCTGCTGCAGGCCGCGCGGGAGCAGTCGGCGAGCGGCGGCCCGGTGGCGCGGGTGCTGTTCGCCGGCAGCCTCGCCGTCTACGGCCCTCTGCCGACGGGAGGGTTCCCGCCGATGGTCAGCGAGGCGACCTTGCCGGCACCACAATCGAGCTATGGCACACAGAAGTTGATGTGCGAGCACCTCATCGCGGACATGACCCGCCGCGGTTTCGTCGACGGGCGCGTGGCCCGGTTGATGACCGTCGCGGTCCGGCCGGGCAGGCCGAACGCGGCCGCTTCCGGGTTCGTCTCCGCCATCATCCGCGAGCCGCTCGCCGGACGGCCGACCGTCTGTCCCGTCGCCCCCGGGCTGAAGGTGGCCCTGGCCTCGCCGCGGAGCACGATCGAGGCCGTGCTCCGCATCGCAGAAGCCGAGCGCGGCAGCGGGCCAGGACAAGTGGAGGGGGCGACGCCGGTCAACGTGCCCGGTCTGACCGTCTCGGTGGCCGACATGCTCGCCACACTGCGGAGAGTGGCGGGCGCTCCGGCCGCCGATCTTGTGACCCTCGCACCAGATCCGGCCGTGGAGGCCGTCGTCGGTTCCTGGCCCGCGGTCTTCGACAACCGCCGCGCGGCGGACCTGGGCCTGCTGCCCGACGCGAGCTTCGAATCGGTGGTGCGGGAGTACCTCGCCGATCATCCCGAGGCGGTAGTGGATCACTGAGGCGAACCCGCCCGATCGTCATCTCACAGGCCGACGAGCTTCTCGAAGAAGAACTCGTGCTTGAGGAAGGACGTTTCGTGCTCCGCCCCCGGATACGGCGGGATGAGCTGGGCGGCCTGGAAGAGTCGCCAGCCGTCGCGCAGGGCGGCGACGCCTGTGCGGTACGGGGGTTCGTCGCTGTCACCGGTGGTGGGAGAGGTGGTGCCGGTGCCGTCGTAGCGGGCCCAGCCGACCACGTGCGAGTCGAGGGCGGAGGTGGCCAGGTACAGGACGAGCACCTGCTGACGCGTGGTGTGTGCGGCGGTGCCGGTCGTCTCGCTGGCGGTGATGGTCATGCCTGGCTCCTCAGAGCGGGCCGGTTGGAGATACGGGTGGCCCAGTGGTCGATGTCGAAGCCCGGGTCGCCGGTCAGGGTGCGCCACAGCTGGATCCGGTTGTGGATCTCCAGTCGGCCGGTGGCCGGTTCGTACCAGGGGAAGGTGCGCCCCAGTTCGGAGGACACGGCGGGGGAGTGCAGATCCGAGACGTCCCACAGCCGAACTTGGGGCACGGTCGGGTTGAAGCGGATCTTGTACATGTGGCGGACGGTGTCGCTGTCGTTGCGACGCCCGCCGTGCCAGATGCCGTGATGCACCAGCATGACGGTGCCCGCCGCACAGGTCAGCCGGGTCTGGCCGAGCAGGTTCTGGTAACGGCCGGTGTCGGACTCGTTGGTACGGCGCAGATGGCTGCCCGGTACGACGAGCGTGCCGCCCATGTCCGCGGTGACCTCCTGCGGGTAGTACATGAGCTGCACGTCGAACGCGTCGGGCCGCACATCGATGAGGGCGTCGGCGTGCAGTGGCTGCGCGCTGCCCTCGTGGGGTTCGCGGGTGTGCACGAAGTGATGGTCGACGCTCGGGTCCGATCCCACCAGACTCTCCAACGCTCCTGCCACAGCGGGGAGTTCGACGAGCCGCCGGGTGAAGGAGCCCTCGGGGAACGCCTTCGGCACCGTAGTGCCGTACGGCACGGCGGGCAGCCCGGTGGCGAAGACGCCGAGCGCCTCCTCGTTCATCTCACGGGGCACGATGCCGTCCAGGCGCAGGAAACCGTGAGCCACGAACCGCGCCACCTCGACGGAGTTCAACAGCTGTCGTGTGGTTGACATACGACGACCGTAAAAGTGGCCGCCGCCCCTGTCGTGGGCTGTAATCAGCGACCACTGGTAATTTTCCACCATGCAGCAACAGGTGGAACTCGCCCTCGATCAACCGCCCCACGTGGCGAACGCGGGCGTGGGCGTACACGGCTCGGCCGGCCCGCACGAGGTCTTCCGGCTGCCCAGGCTGTGGCAGCTCCATCTGTACAGCTACTCCGGCACGCTGGAGTTCGGCGGCGTCTCGCACCCGATCCGACCTGGCCACGTGAGCCTGGTGCCACCCGACACCGAGGTCCACTTCCACTACGACGCCCCGCGCTGCGAGCACCTCTACGCCCACTTCCGGCTGCCCGGCGACGGAGAGCGGCGCCGCCTCCCGGCGATGCAGGATGCCGGTGCGGAGGCGGCCGCGCTGAGCGGGCTGCTGAGACGGACGGTCGCGGCGAGCACACAGTCCCCGTCGCGCGCCTCCGCGGAGCTGTGGACGGTGTTGTGGCGCACGACCACCCTGACCGGCTCCGCGGACAGCAGCCCAGGCCCCCGGCACCCCGCCCTGCGCACGGCCATGGCCCACATCGAGGAACACCTGGCCGGTCCCCTGAACATCCCCGCCATCGCCCGCGCCGCGGGCGTCTCCCACACCCACCTCACCCGACTGTTCCGCGAGGACACCGGGTCCACCGTCGTCGGCTACATCAGACACCGGCGCATGGAGCGCGCCCGACACCTCCTGATCGCCTCGACCCTGGCCATCCCGGCGATCGCGGCCGCGGTCGGCATCTCCGACCTCCAGGCGTTCAACAAGACCTGCCGCAAGGAACTGGGCGCCTCACCGCGGGCGGTACGGCAGGCGGCGAGTGGCTGAGCGCAGCGGGCCCGGGCTAGTGCCGCGGCAGGCAACGTTTGCCCCGTCGCGACGCCCGGCACGCTCCCCCACTGCCTTGAGGGCGTGGGAGGGGCCCCCACTCGCCGCACCGGCCGAAAGCCCAAGTACGTCCAGTACGAGGGCTTCCGGCCGGCACGCCGAGAGCACGCTCCCCCACCCTCGAACCGCGCTTCGCACGGCTCGGGCGGGAGGGACCCCCACGACGCCGCTCCTTGACGGGCAAACGTTGCCTGCCGCGGCACTAGCAGGCATGCCCGCCTGTCTGACGACGAGGTCAGGCGGGCTGCCACAGCTCGACCCGGTTGCCCTCGGGATCGGTGACCCAGCCGAATCGACCGACGCCCTCCATGTCCTGGGTCTCTTCGGCCACATCGGCCCCCTTGGCGCGCAACTGCGCGAGCATCGCATCCAGGTCGCGGACCCGGAAGTTGAGCATGGTTCGCTGCGCACGGGACCCGAAGTGCTCGGTCCCGGACTCGAACGTGGCGAACACCGTCACCCCGGCGTCCTGACGCCACATGCCGTGCTCGTCGGCGTCAAGGCCCAGACAATCGCGGTACCACGCACTCAGGGCCGCGGGGTCAGCGGCCCGCATGAAGTAGCCACCGATACCAAGCACGCGTTCCATAGCGCCATCTTGCCAGGACGGCTCTCGGGCGGCCCGCCGTGCTGCTACCGGCGCTGCTTGTGCTGCTTCCATGCGCGACCGCCGTCGTGCGAGATCCACAGCCCTTCGCCCTTGACCAGGCCGTACGTCGACGTCGTCGCGTCAGCGATGCCGTAGAGCGTCGTGCCGTCGACGGCGAACGATGTGAATCGTGCCGGTGTCTTCAGCTCGTGGAAGGCGCGGTTGGTGCGGTCGTCGGCGAGCCAGTAGCGGCCGCCTTCCTCGCCGACGAGCAGCCGCCCGTCCGTGAGCAGCTCCAGGACCAGCGACACCGAGCCGCCCTTCAGGGCCTTCCAGGGGATGCCACCGTCGAGGACCGTCTGCCAGTGTCCGCCGTCGTCCGTCGTCACCAGCAGGCCGCGCACGTCCTCACTCCGGGTGAGGGACAGCGCCGCGGTGCCGCCCTTTGCGACGAGGATGCCTCCCGCGTCGGAGTACGCCTTCGGGACAGCCCTGGAGCCGAGGGTGCGACCGTCGCGCTGCCATACGACACGGTTGGGCTCGTCGGTGAGGAACTGTTCCAGGCTCCAGACCGTGCCCCGCTCGTCGACGGCGTGGAGGATGGCGTCGTCCGGCACCCCGGCCGGGGGCGCCACGGTCCGCGTGGCCGGGCGGTAGACGAGGGTGGGCTCCAGCTCGGCGAGCAGGATGTCGCCGGGCCGGGTGCGCATCGGCGTGTCGGTGACGGCGACCTTGTGCCGCTTGCCGCCTACGTCGAGCAAGTACGCTCCGTCCGCCCCCTCTCCGGACGGCACTCGCACGAAGCCCCCGCTCACTCCCTTGAACGCGGTCCGCGTCGCCTCCGCGTTCCCGTGCTCCGCGTGCTCGGCGACCGTACGGCCGTCTGGTCCGACGATGCGCCAGGCGAAGGCGGCCGGCCCCTCGTCGTCCTCGACGTTGAGGACGTCGTACGACAGGAGCAGCGAACCGTCGTCCGCGCGGGCCACGCCGGTGGGCGCGCCGGCCGCCTCGAGGACGTCGGCGGGCTGCGGGTGAGGGTCCTCGATGACCCGCTTGTACTTCGCCTCACGGCCCCCGGAGTCCCCGGAGCCCCCGTCGTCCATGCCTGCCGCACCGCAGGCGGCCACCGCGACCACCGCACTCACCGCGGTCACGAGCCTGAGCGTCCACGTCCCACGTCTTTTCAGCCACACCATTGCCGCATCCTGGCACGAGTCGGAGGCCGCCGCGGTGACAGATCCGCGAGGTCACCTGAGACGTCGCGATACCCGAACTGGGCTCGCCCTCTGTGAAGGCTCGTTCGCCAGCGCGTCCTGGCTGGTCGCGCTCTGGCCGGAATCCTTCCCGGGGCTCGGGCTTATCGGTCTGGACCATTGACCCGGCATGGTCGGGACGCCACTCTGTACTCCGCCGGCAGATGCGTGAGTGAACATGGGTCAGATCCATGAACCCGCTGCTCGCGTCCCCCGCCATGGCTCCGCACGTCCACCCCCCACTCACGACGAGGTGAACGGTCATGAGCACCACGCGCAGAAACCTTCTCGGCGCCGCGCTCGGCGGTGCGGCCGCCGCAACGGTCGGTCTGCCCGCCTCCACCGCGCACGCCGCCTCCTGGCAGCTGAAGTGGTCCCCGTCGGCGAGCGGTGACGGACTGGGCGCCTTCGAGACCATCGAGGACGACCGCGCCGACTCGCACACGTCCGCCGCGCCGCACATCTACGCCACCGGCGACAACTGGCGCTTCAACATGCACACCGTCGACCGGGACACCTCCACCGACCGTCAGCGCCACGAGGTCACCGGCCTGCGCAACGGCAGCGGCGGCAACTACCTCAAGTGGACCGAGGGTCAGACCTGGCGGGTCACGTACTCGATGTACATACCGAGTTCCCTGAAGGCGACCACCAGCTTCACCCACATCATGCAGATGAAGCAGCCAGGCACCGGCTCCTCGCCCGTCGTCGTTCAGTCGCTGCGCCGCGTGAACGGCGTCCAGACCATCGAGTTGAAGCAGTTCACCGACGACATCCTCATCGGCCGTACTGACCTGGAGCCGCTCCACGACAGATGGATCGACGTCGACTTCCAGATCAAGGTCGGCAACGGCTCGGCGGGTTCCCTGCGCTGGATCCTCAAGAACGGCTCGACCACCGTCATCGACAAGTCCCGCACCGGCATCGACACCTTCCTCGCCGACCGTGTCCGCCCGAAGTGGGGCATCTACCGCTCCTTGGGCGACACGTCAGGCTCCCTCCAGAACTGCTACCTGCTGCTCAGCAACATGCGCGGCTATCAACTCCTCTGACGGGACCGCCGGCCCGCGGGGCGTCGCGAAGCTACCCTGCTCCTGAACCTGGAAGCGTGCTCCCGCTCAACGGCGTGTGGCTGATTCCGTGGACCGGTCCGGCAGGGAAGGGCGGGGCGTGTGGACCAGGGCGAGGACCAGATTCTGGCGGACGAGCTTGCCGCACTGGGTGCCGCGGGCGGGGGCAGCGGTCGCCTGACCGGACTTGTGGCCAAGCTGATGGGGAAGAACGTTCACGAGATCGACCTCGTCATCCCCTTGCCGTTCGGCGATGCCGTGGACCGCGTCGCCGCCGTGCTCGGAGGGGGAGACCGGCCGGTGGTGTCCATGCGCGTCGAGGACGGCAGGGACCAGGAGATGCTGCGTGCCGTCGTCGGTGGTGGTCTTGGCGGCCTGAATCCCGTGGTGGTCACGGTGTTGGTGACAAAGGGCGGGGAGGACAGCTCGGCGGTGAGGCTCCGCGCGGCTGCCAAAGAGGGCTTGGTCAAGCAGCGAGCGGGGGAGAAGACCGCCACCCGCCTTGCGGCATTGCTGCCTGGTGCTGCTGGAGAGTTCGGCACCTCACGCCAGGAGTAACTCCCGGAGGCTGTGCGCCAGAACGGGGATCATCACCGCCGCCGGGACGAGGTGGAGCCCGAGGAGGGCGGTGATGGTGGCGGTGTCTGCCCCGCAGAGGAGGGGCGGGACCCACGAGAGCGCGGTCACTGACACTGCCGTCCACACGAATCGCTCGGCGGGGCGGGTGCTCCAGTGCAGAAGAGCGGCGGCGATGACGATGCCCAGGACCGAGAAGAAGCCGGTCACCACGGCGAACCCGGGCAACGGGATGCTCTCGCCGCCCTCGGGAACCTCGAAGTCGACACCGGCTGCCCGGGCCAGCGCCGCGCCCAGGGTGGTGGCCGCCATCGCCGCGAGCGTGGCAAGGAGGCCGGTGCCCGCGAGCCTGGCGAGTCGGTGGGTGCGGCGGGTGGGGCCCGCCGCCGGGCCTGCGACGACCCCGGCGTCATCCATGGTGTTCATCCCGCTCCTCCATCGTTCGGTAGCCGGCGTACGAGGGTGTCGACCGGCATACGACGGCCCTGGCCCCGGGGTGAGGACGCGCACCCTGGCCGTGCGACGGCCGGGGTTTCGCAGGGCCCGGACGCCGGTGCCGCGGAGCCAGAACCCGGCATCGCGTCCCAGTACCGGCCCGGGCTCGCCGTCGCGCAGCTCCAGCTGTACCCGCCCGCGGGTGACGACGCCGAACGCGTCGTACCACTGCGCCGCGACCACCGCGACACGCGCGCCACCGCGCAGCGTGAGCGTGAGCGTCCGCACCGGGATTACTCCGTACCGTCCGCAGGCAGACGTTCCGGCAGCCCGAGCCGCGGGAACTGGTCGTCGTGGAACGTGACGATCTCGGTGATCGCCCCGCCGGTGATGCGCAGGACGTCGAGCGTCAGCGGCAGGTACGCGCCCTCCCGCTCCTGCCAGAGGTAGAAGGCGACGGCGGGCTGCCGGTTCACGGAGGTGGGGACGCCGCGCAGGCCCGTCATGCCCTCGAAGCCGTCCTCGACCCAGTCGTTCACCACCGCGTCGCGGCCGACGTACAGGCCCGGCGTGGGCGGCATCGAGCAGCGGACGTCGTCCCGCAGCAGTGCGGCGAGCGTCGGGATGTCCGTGGCCACGCTGGCGTCGGTGAAGCGGCGCACCAGCTCGCGCGTTGCGGCGTCCTGTTCGCCGCCGGTCCAGTCCTGCCGCTCGGCGGGCAGGTGTTCCCGCATGCCGGCACGGGCTCGCTGGAGCGCGCTGTTCACGGAGTTGACGGAGTCCCCGAGGATCTCCGCGACGTCCTTCGCGGGCCAGCCGAGGACGTCCCGCAGGATCAGCACGGCACGTGGGCGCGGGGCGAGGTGCTGGACCGCGACCAGGTACGCCAGTTCGATCGTCTCCCGCGCGACGGCGAGGCTCTCCGGCTCGTCCATGTCGCCCGCGGGCAGTTCGTCGAGCAGTCGGTCCGGGTAGGGCTGCAGCCACAGCACCTCGCCGCCGGTCGCGGGCTCCGGGCGGCGCTTGGCGAGCAGGTCCAGGCAGGCGTTGGTGGCGATCCGGTACAGCCAGGCCCGGAACGTCGACCGTCCCTCGAAGGTCTCCCGCCGCCGCCAGGCACGCAGGAACGTCTCCTGCACGGTGTCCTCGGCGTCCTCGAACGACCCGAGCATCCGGTAGCAGTGCACGTGCAGCTCCCGCCGGTGCCGCTCCGCCAGCCCCGCGAACGCCGGCTCGTCGACCTCGCCCAGCCCGCTTCCGCCCGGCTCCTCCAGCCGCGTGTCCGCACTCATCACGTCATCCTTCCGCCTCGTCATGTCCTGACGTAGGTGTGACGGGTGCGGTCGCGAAAACTCATCACTGGGACACCGGCCCTCAGCTTTCGAAGCGCTGCCGGGCGGACTCGATGTGCCGGAAGTAGCGGTAGGTCCACTCGCACATGCCGTCGACCGTCGCCCGCAGTCCGTGGCCCGCTTCGGTGAGGGTGTACTCGACACGGGGCGGGACGGTGGGGTGGACGGTTCGCTCGGCCAGGCCGTTGCGCTCCAGCATGCGCAGGTTCTGGGTGAGCATCTTGTGGCTGATGCCGTCGACCCGGCCGCGCAGCTCGCTGAAGCGCAGGGTGCCTTCCCCCAGTGCTTCGATGATCAAGAGTGCCCACTTGTTGGCGACGTCGGAGAAGATCTCCCGCGCCAGGGAGTCGGCGAGACGCAGGTTGGCGTCATCGGTCGAGCCGCTGAGCCGCTTGGTCACCATGAGGTTCCCCAGTCACTGAAAAGTGCGTTCTTCCATGTCACCGCTCACTCTCCTACGGTTCCTCAGTAACCACAAGAGACCGCATCGGTCTGACGGACACGGGCTCACAGAAGCCTGGACAAGGAGACGGACACCGTGGCCATCACGCTGAGGAACCCCGAGGGGCTGCCGAAGATCGATGTCTACCGGCAGGTGGCGATCGCGTCCGGCACGAGGCTGGTCTTTGTCGCAGGCCAGGTTTCCTGGGACGCGGAAGGGATCACGGTCGGCGGGGGAGACCTCGCCGCGCAGGTGGAGCAGTGCTACCTCAACGTCGCCACCGCACTGGGCGAGGCCGGCGGTTCCTTCGACGACGTGGCGAAACTGACCTTCTACGTCGTCGACTGGACCGTCGACAAGATGCCCCTCCTCCTGGAGGGAATCTCCCGGGCGACCGCGAAGCTGGGACTCACTCCGGTGCCGCCGGCCACACTGATCGGCGTGGCGGCCCTGGACGTCCCCGAACATCTGGTCGCGATCGAAGCCACCGCAGTCCTCGACTGAGTGCTGCCGGCGACCGCTGCCAGAGCTGAGGCCACAGTCGTCAGGGATGCTTTACGGACGGCAGCGTGCAGGCCGTGTCGAGCCCCAGGACGTGATGGAGCCCCCGGCCTCCATGGACTCCAGCAGCACGTCGCGGATCTCGGCAGGCGCGTGCGTGCAGTCGTACATGCCGTACAAGGACGGCGTGACCACCACCGCGCCCGCGCGCAGCGCACGGCTGACGTCCTCGATCGCACCGTCCGGGCGCACACCCCCGGAAGCCGCGTACGCGACGGCGCGAGGGGCTCGGGAGAGTGCCGCGGCCACATCGTCCGTTGCCGTCACCCCGAGGCGCCGCCGAGTCCGCTGAGCTCGCCCGCGTCCTTGCCGACCTTGGCGGGGCTGGACACCAGCACGGCCACAAGGCTGAGCTCCGGGTGCGCCGCGACGGCCCGAACGGCGGCGCGCCCGACGTTGCCCGTGCCCCAGACCACCGTGGGAATCATGGGCGGAGGGTAACGAGGCACCCCAGAACTTCCCATAGCCGTGCGCGAGGAATCCGGTGCCGGAGCCGATGCCGGTGTGTCGTCAACCTGTCAAGGGATATGGCAGAGACGGGCCCGGAAAGATTTCAACTTTCGAAGGCTTGCCGAGAGTTGTAACTCATCAGTTAAATCAAGACGTGAACTAAGCGTCGCGGCAGTGGCCTTGGCGTACGGCCACATCCGCCGTCGGCGCGCCCTCATGTCCTTTCCCGACGCACCCGCAGGGACCTCCATGAGACTCAGATCCTTGGGTGTCGCGCTCGCCGCCACGGCAGCGCTGATCACCCTGCCCACCATCCAGCCACCGGCGGCCGCGGCCGCCGACGCCAACCTGTCCCAGGGCAGAACGGCAACGGCATCCTCCAACGAGAACGCGGGCACCCCCGCGGCCTACGCGGTCGACGGCGACACCGGCACCCGGTGGTCCTCGGCCGCCACCGACGACCAGTGGATCCAGGTCGACCTCGGAACCGGCGCCACGATCAGCCAGGTCGTCGTCAACTGGGAGACGGCCTACGGCAAGGACTACAAGATCCAGTCGTCGTCCGACGGCAGCACCTGGACCGATCTGCGCACGGTCACCGGCTCGGACGGCGGCACCGACACGCTCGCCGTCTCCGGCCAGGGCCGGTACGTACGTCTGCAGGGCGTCCACCGCGCGACGGCATGGGGCTACTCCGTGTGGGAGTTCCAGGTGTTCGGCACCACCGGGCCATCTCAGCCCGGCACCTGCTCGACCGCCGATTCGGCGCAGGGCAGGACCGCTTCGGCGTCCTCGACGGAAAACGCCGGCACACCCGCATCCGCCGCGGTCGACGGCAACGACTCCACCCGCTGGTCCAGCCAGGCCGCGGACCCGCAGTGGCTGCGCGTCGACCTGGGCTCCTCCCAGGACGTCTGCAAAATCGACCTGAACTGGGAAGCCGCGTACGGCAAGGACTTCCAGCTCCAGGCCTCCGCCGACGGCCAGAACTGGAGCACCCTCAAGACCGTCACCGGCGCCACCGGCGGCCGCGCCTCCTACGACGTGAGCGGCACGGGCCGCTATGTCCGCGTCCTGGGGACGGCTCGCGGAACGGTCTACGGATACTCGCTGTGGGGGGTCGCCGTCCATACGACGTCCGGCGGCACCGGAGGCCCGGTCCAGGGCGGCGGTGACCTCGGCCCGAACGTGATCGTCGTCGACCCCTCCACACCGAACCTCCAGCAGAAGTTCGACCAGGTCTTCGCCCAGCAGGAGTCCGCCCAGTTCGGCGCCGGGCGCTACCAGTTCCTGCTCAAGCCGGGAACCTACAACGGCATCAACGCCCAACTCGGCTTCTACACCTCCGTCTCCGGCCTCGGAATCAACCCCGACGACACCCAGATCAACGGCGACATCACCGTGGACGCGGGCTGGTTCAACGGCAACGCCACCCAGAACTTCTGGCGTTCGGCGGAGAACCTTGCGATCACGCCGTCCAACGGCACGGACCGCTGGGCCGTCGCCCAGGCCGCGCCGTTCCGCCGTATCCACGTCAAGGGCGGCCTCAACCTCGCCCCCAACGGCTACGGATGGGCCTCCGGCGGCTACATAGCCGACTCCAAGATCGACGGCACGGTCGGTCCGTACTCGCAGCAGCAGTGGTACACCCGGGACAGCTCCGTGGGCGGCTGGACCAACGGCGTGTGGAACATGACGTTCACCGGCGTCCAGGGCGCCCCGGCGAGCAACTTCGAGACCGGGCCGTACACCACGCTGGACACCACCCCGGTCTCCCGCGAGAAGCCGTTCCTGTACCTCGACGGCAACGACTACAAGGTCTTCGTCCCCGCCAAGCGCACCAACGCCCGCGGTGTGTCCTGGCCCGCCAACGCCGGGACGTCGCTGCCGCTCAGCCAGTTCTACGTCGTCAAGCCCGGCGCGACGGCCGCCACCATCAACACCGCACTGGCCCAGGGTCTGAACCTGCTGTTCACACCCGGCGTCTACCACCTGGACCAGACGATCAACGTCACCCGCGCCGACACCGTGGTGCTCGGGCTCGGCCTGGCGACCATCGTGCCCGACGGCGGCATCGACGCCCTGCACGTCGCGGACGTCGACGGCGTACGGCTGGCCGGCTTCCTCATCGACGCCGGCGCCACCCGCTCCGACACCCTGCTCCAGATCGGCCCCGCAGGCGCGGGCGCGGACCACTCCGCCAACCCGACGACCATGCAGGACGTGTTCATCCGCATCGGCGGCGCCGGCCCCGGCCTGGCCACGGACTCCGTCGTGGTCAACAGCGACGACGTCGTCATCGACCACACCTGGATCTGGCGCGCCGACCACGGCGAAGGCGTCGGCTGGGAGACCAACCGCGCCGACTACGGACTGCGCGTCAACGGCGACGACGTCCTGGCCACCGGCCTGTTCGTGGAGCACTTCAACAAGTACGACGTCGTATGGAGCGGTGAGCGGGGGCGCACGATCTTCTTCCAGAACGAGAAGGCGTACGACGCGCCCAACGCCGCCGCCATCACACACGACGGCGTGGTCGGCTGGGCTGCCTACAAGGTCGCCGACACGGTGGCCGTGCACGAAGCGTGGGGCCTGGGCAGCTACTGCAACTACACCTCCGATCCCTCGATCGTGCAGCACCACGGCTTCCAGGTCCCGGTCAAAGCGGGCGTCAGGATGCACCACCTCCAGGTGATCTCCCTGGGAGGCAAGGGCCAGTACGCCCATGTCATCAACGACACCGGCGCCCCGACCTCGGGGACGGACACCGTGCCGTCGAAGGTGACCTCGTTCCCGTGATCCACGTCGTCGCCTGCCCTCGGGTGGTGCGCCCTCGGGGGTGCGCCACCTGCGGGCAGGGGACTGTCGGGCAGTGTGATGAAAAATACAGACGACTTCCTCTCGGCTCTCGACACACGAGACGGACTAACCCGTTCTAGCTGCATGAGATACGGCTTCGCGTTGACTCTCCGGGGCAGAAGCCGCTGATGGCCGGGCTCCACGGCAGGTGGATCAGGGCCGCCGACTGGCTGGTGGACAGGCGGAGTCGGCAGGTTCGGTGTCTTCGACGGCCGTATCGCCCGTACCCTTTCGAGGGTCTACGGCGTCACATAGCGGGCGTCAAACCTTGGAGGACACACCTCGTGCTCATTGCTCAGCGTCCGTCTCTGACCGAAGAGGTCGTCGACGAGTTCCGTTCCCGGTTCGTGATCGAGCCGCTGGAGCCGGGCTTCGGTTACACCCTCGGCAACTCTCTTCGCCGTACCCTGCTGTCGTCGATCCCCGGCGCTGCTGTCACCAGCATCCGCGTCGATGGCGTTCTGCACGAGTTCACCACCGTGCCGGGCGTCAAGGAGGACGTCACCGACCTGATCCTCAACATCAAGCAGCTGGTCGTCTCCTCGGAGCACGACGAGCCGGTCGTGATGTACCTGCGCAAGCAGGGTCCGGGTCTGGTCACCGCCGCCGACATCGCGCCTCCGGCCGGTGTCGAGGTGCACAACCCCGACCTGGTCCTGGCCACGCTGAACGGCAAGGGCAAGCTGGAGATGGAGCTGACGGTCGAGCGTGGCCGTGGTTATGTCTCGGCCGTGCAGAACAAGCAGGTGGGCCAGGAGATCGGCCGTATTCCGGTCGACTCCATCTACTCGCCGGTTCTGAAGGTGACGTACAAGGTCGAGGCGACCCGTGTCGAGCAGCGGACCGACTTCGACAAGCTGATCGTCGATGTCGAGACCAAGCAGGCGATGCGTCCGCGTGACGCCATGGCGTCGGCCGGTAAGACGCTGGTCGAGCTGTTCGGGCTCGCCCGTGAGCTGAACATCGACGCCGAGGGCATCGACATGGGCCCGTCGCCCACGGACGCCGCCCTGGCCGCTGATCTGGCGCTGCCGATCGAGGAGCTGGAGCTCACCGTTCGGTCGTACAACTGCCTCAAGCGTGAGGGCGTCCACTCCGTGGGCGAGCTCCTGGCGCGCTCGGAGGCCGACCTCCTGGACATCCGTAACTTCGGTGCGAAGTCCATCGACGAGGTCAAGGCGAAGCTGGCCGGTCTGGGCCTGGGTCTGAAGGACAGCCCGCCCGGATTCGACCCGACCGCCGCCGCCTTCGGCGCGGACGACGACGCGGACGCGGGTTTCGTGGAGACCGAGCAGTACTGAATGCCGCGCCGAGCCGCGCGTGAGTGAGGGCCGGCGAGGGCGTGGACGATGTCCTGCGCTGACGCCGTCCTGAAGCGACGTGCCGCTCGACCTCCGCAATAGGGACCGGGCCCCTGGTGAAGCAGCCAGGGGCCCGGTCCTTCCCTCGTTCCCGACGCCACCAGGGTGTGCGCGCCGGCGAGTCCGGCCATCAGGGCCGATGTCCATGCCGCCTGGTCATGGAAGCAGGTATTGGACGACCGCAACGGACTGCCGGGATTGTTGATCACGTGACCGGACAGTCCCGCACCCACCGCATCGGCGAGACGGGCTTCCGGGCAGGCACTGCGACGCCGACGGAAGGAAGCAGTATGAAGACCTTGGTGATCGGAGCGACCGGCACCATCGGCCGAGCGGTCGCTGAAAGGCTGGAGCCCGAGCATGAGGTGATACGGGCGTCGCGCAACAGCGGCACACGGGTCGACCTGGAAACACCGGTCTCCATCGACGCCCTGTTCGCGACCGTCGGCACGGTGGACGCGGTGATCTGCTGCGCGGCCGGCGGTCAGCTGACGCCGCTCGCCTCCCTTCCGACGACGAGTTCACGCTCGGTCTGAAAGGCAAGCTGATGGGACACGTAGTGCTGCTGCGCCGGCGGTCACGGGAGACATGCAGGGACAGATCTTGAGGCCTCTGCCCCGCTGACAGCCGCCGGAGGGAAAAGCTGTCGACCGGCCGGACGCCGGTGCGGCAGGCTCCCCGCATGACCACGGCGTCCTTCATTCCCGGGCTGGAACTGTCGCGTCGGTTCTACTTCGAGGCGGTGCTGGACGAAGCCGCTGACGGGCTGGCGCATTCCGCTGCCCGTCTGGGCAGCGGATCGGAAGTCCTCGGGTTCGACACCGTCCGTTCCGCCGACCACGAGTGGGGGCCTCGCCTGCAGCTCTTCCTCCACCCGCAGGACGTCACCCGCCATGGCCCGAGGATCAACGCACTACTCGGCGAACGCCTGCCGAAGACCTTCCACGGCTATCCGACACACTTCGCCTCCACCGGCGAGGCGGGCATCGGGGTCATGCGGACAACGGACGGCCCCGTCCACCACCGAGTCCAAGTGGCCGACCCTGGCGCCTGGTTCACCGACCTCCTGGGCTTCGACCCGTGCCGGGACGTCACCGTCGCCGACTGGCTGGCCGCCCCCACCCAGCGCCTCGCCGAGGTCACGGCCGGTGCCGTCTTCCACGACGGACTGGGCCGACTCGCTCCGGCCCGCGCCCGTCTCGCCTGGTATCCCCACGATCTGTGGCGGTACCTCCTGGCCTGCCAGTGGCAGCGGATCTCCCAGGAGGAAGCCTTCGTCGGCCGTTGCGGGGAGGTGGGAGACGAACTCGGTTCCGCTGTCGTCGCGGCCCGCCTGGTGCGCGATCTGATGCGGCTGTGCCTGCTGATGGAGCGCCGCTACCCGCCGTACAGCAAATGGCTCGGCAGCGCCTTTTCCCGCATCCCGCAGGCATCCGTCCTCACTCCGGTCCTGACCGCGGCACTCACCGCCGCCGACTGGCACACCCGCGAGCAGCACCTGGCCCGCGCCTACGAGACGGTCGCGGCCGCGCACAACGATCTCGGCCTGACCGACCCGGTCGATCCCGCCACGCGGCACTACCACAGCAGGCCCTTCCAGGTGCTGCACGCCGAACGCTTCACCGCGGCGCTGATGGCCCGCGTCACCGCCCCGGAGGTCCGCTGCCTGCCCATGATCGGGGCCGTCGATCAGTTCGTCGACAGTACGGACGTCCTGAGCCGTCCGGCGTTGACGCGGGCCGCCACCCACGCATCCCTCGGCCTTCTCCCCGAGACCCCTGCCCCGAAGGATTGAGGCGCTCTGATCCCGGCCGTAAGAGGTCCGTCAAAGCCGTGGGCACCGCCGTCAGGGAGCCGTCAACGAACGACCGATCCGGCGAAAGAGGCGCTTTCCTCTAGCTGTCCCTTTCCCACGAACCTCACTCCGGGAGTTTCGGAGTTCGCGATGGCCGATCTGGCCTTCGTCATCGTCACGATCGCGGGTCTCGCGCTGGTGGCTCGCGTCGCCAAGGGGGTGACGAAGCTGTGACCGCCGAGAACATCGTCGGCCTCGTCGTGGCCGTCGCCCTGCTGGGCTATCTCGTCCTCGCCCTGATTTTTCCGGAGAGGTTCTGAGACACAGATGGGTCCCGTACTCGCCGGGGTCCTGCAACTGCTCGCCCTCATAGGCGCGCTGGCGCTCGTCCACCCCCCTCGGCAACTACATGGCCAAGGTCTACACCTCCGACCGGCACTGGCGCGTCGAGAAGTGGATCTACAAAGGCATCGGTGCCGACCCGACCACCGAGATGCGCTGGCCCGCCTACCTGCGCGGAGCGCTCGCCTTCTCGGCCGTGAGCGTCCTGTTCCTGTACCTCCTCCAGCGGCTCCAGGGCGTCCTGCCCGGTTCGCTGGGCTTCGCGTCGATCGACCCGGACCAGGCGTTCAACACGGCGGTCTCGTTCGTCACGAACACCAACTGGCAGTCCTACTACGGCGAGCAGTCCATGGGCCACGTCGTACAGACCGCCGGACTGGCCGTGCAGAACTTCGTCTCCGCCGCTGTCGGTATCGCGGTGGCGGTGGCTCTTGTACGAGGGTTCGCGCGCTCCCGGACCGGTGAACTCGGCAACTTCTGGTCCGACCTGGTGCGTGGTGTCGTACGCATCCTGCTGCCCGGGGCTTTCATGTCCTTCACGCTAGGGAACCTCGCCGGCCATCGCTTCTCGAATCCTGACCGGTGTGGTCGGCCGGCCGGCGGGCGGCCGCCGTCACCTCACCGGAGACTGGGCGTACGGCACCAGGCGGACAGGGCCGGAGAGGCCGTATGCCTGGCGGGTGGCCGTGCCGAAGACGGAGGGCTGGCTGACGCGGAGGCGGTTGATGAGGGGCGTCGCCACCTCCACCTCGATCACGTTGCTGCCGGGGCGCAGGTGTCCGCCGAGGTCGACGACCGGGTGGAGCCGGTCGCAGGGGGCCAGCCGTGTGCCGTTGACCGTGACCCGGAAGGTGTCGCTGACGGTGCCGAGTTCGAGGTGGGCGCCGTGCGCCGAGGTCCAGTCGGCGGGCAGGGAGACGGTGGTGCGGTAGCGGCCTGTGCCCGCGGAGTCGGCGAGCTCGGGGATCTGCGACCAGGGCAGCAGGGCGTCCAGGGTGAGGCGGCGGCGGACGATGTCGGTGTCGGTCGCCTGGGTGCCAGGCTGCCAGTCCTGAACGTCGAGCCGCCAGCGCTCCAGTGTCGTCGGGCCCGGTACCGCGGGCAGCGTGGTGGTGACCGTACGGCCGCGGGAGAGCCGGGTGGTGTACGTGCCGCCGCTCGTGGCGCGTACGACCAGGCCGCGGTCGGTGAACAGCACGCGGTCGGCGGTGCTGTCCACGGCGTGTTGCCGGTCGCCGTTGCGGTCCCCGAACAGGCCGGGTCCGCCCAGGGCGATGACGGTGGCCTGACCGGGTTCCAGGGTGACGCGCACGGTGAGGGTGTCGCCGTCCTCGGTGTAGCGGCCGATGCGGGTCGCTTCTCCCGTCCACGGGTCGAGGAGGTAGGGGATGGTCGTGCCGCGCCGGGTGCGGTGCAGGGTGACGTCGTGGTCGATGGCCGCGACCGGCGGCTTGACCGTCTCGGCGTGCTTGCCGTTGCACAGGTAGTACAGGTCGGTGTCGCCGATGACGCGGTGGGCGTTGAGGAGAGTGGAGGAGGCGGCGTAGCGGGCGTCGGGGGCGATGCCGAGGACGGCGAGTGCGTCGCCGACGGCGCTCTTGTCGGTGACGGCCTTGACGTGGGGAAGGGCGAGGAGGCTCGCGAGGACCCCGCGCAGTTGCTCCGTCTCGTTCTCACCGGGAACGCCGGGGGTCAGGGCCTGGTCGAAGGAACCGAGCAGGACCATGGGCAGTCCGGCCCGGGCCAGGCCCAGCAGCTTCCGGGCGTCGGCGAGGGCGAGGGTCGCAGTGGAACCGTAGAAGAAGTCGCCCTCGACGAACAGCGCCTTGTACGCGGGGCCTTCGGGTGCCAGGCGGCCGTCCGAGACGCGGGCGGCGGGCAGGTCGAGCAGGGGACCGCTGAGGAACTGGTGGGTCCAGCCGAGCGGGACGCCCGTCGCGGTGAACCAGGAGGCGCCGATGCCGGTGGCGGTGTAGCCGGTCTGGCGGAAGACGGCGACGTCCGCTCGTGCCGTACCCGCCTGGAGAACCTGGTGCACGCGCCCGAGATATCCGGCGATGTCCTCGGCGTGCCGCCAGGTGGGCTGTCTGGGACCCCACGACTCACCGTAGCCGGGCGCGCCGTTGTAGGGGCTGAAGGCGGCGAAGCCGGGCCAGCTCACGCCGGGGGCGGTCGCGTACGAGAAACCGTGCACGACCGTCTGGTTGACGCCGGCGGCGTACGCACCGCCCATGGTGCGCAGGAACCGGTCCCACGTCGTGCTGTACGCCGAGCCGTTGTAGGCGCCCGACTCGCAGGACAGCACGGTGTGCCCGGCCATGTCCCGGCCGCCCGCCAGACAGCGGTAGTCGTCCAGGTTCTTGAAGCCGAGCGACTCTCCCTCCGCGATGTCGAGGAGCGCGGCGGAGGCGATGGCGTCGGTCTGCAGCCCGTAGGGCTGGGCGCGCAGCTCCATGCCGAGGGAGTGGGCCCAGTCCCTCAGAGCGGTGACGTGGTGCGTGTTGAACAGATGGGAGACCGTCTCCCAGAAGTCGTGCCGGATCTGCCGGGTGATCTGCGCATCGAAGGCGAAGACCTGGTTGTTCTTGTCCAGGACGAGCGCCGGCAGGTACGGCAGCAGCGAGCGGCCCCAGCGCTCTTCGAAGGCGTCGGGCAGCGCCGAGGTCCACACGAGGGAGTCGGTCTCCAGCTCGATGGAGTCCTCGAAGAAGGCGCCGCCCGCGGCTCTGAGGAGTCGGCGCATCGTGCCGGTCAGAACCGAGTGGTCCCAGAAGCCGGTGACGGCGGCGGTGCCGGCCGGGCTGAAGTGGTCGACGACATAGGCGGCCGGGGCGGAGTGCGGGCCCGACTCGGGTTGCTGGGCGGTGCCGCGCTGCCAGTAGGAGATCAGCACCCAGTCGCCGCCGGCGGGAGCGGTCCAGCGCAGTGCGCCGTCCTCGACGGTGGCGGTGAGGTCCTGGACGCTCGCGAGATCGAGACCGGTCTCCTTGCGGGTGGCGTTGGCAGGCTCGACGCGGGCCGCCTGGACGGCGAGCAGGGTGCGCCGGGTGACCGCGCCGGCGGCCACGCGCACGGGCTCGGGCACCGGGCCCTGGTAGGTGGTGCCGCCGGTCACGGTGACGCGCCCGTAGGCGAGTTCCTGGGCGGCCGACTCGTCGTCGGGGGTGACGCCGGGTACGGCGACAGGCCAGCTGGGGCCGAGGGTGAGGTCGACGGTCAGGCCGCGGCGGGCGGCCTGGCGCAGGGCGGCCTCGACGCCCTCACGCCAGGGAGCGCTGCCCCAGCCGTGGTGCGCGGTGTCGAGGACGGACTTGTCCTTGATGCTGTGGTGGACGGCGGAGACCTCGGCGCCGCCGAAGCCGGCGTCGGCGATCTGGTCGATCTCGCGGGCGATCTCCACCGGGTCGACGAGTCCGTCCGGCCACCACCAGCGGAACTTGGGGCGCACCGAGCGCGGGGGAGCGGCGAACCAGTCGCCCGACAGGGGGTGACGGCCGGTCAGAGGAACGGCACCGGCGCTCGCGGCGCCCGTCGCGGTGAGCGCCGTGGCGGCGCCTGTGGCGAGGGAGGCGGCGAGGACCGCGCGCCGGGATATCCCGCCACGCTGCGGGATGGGCTTCTGCATGGGTACGCCCCCAGGGAATGAAACGTTTCAATCGACCGTAAACGCGGGAACGTTAAGCCTGGATTCCCTGGCGGGTCAAGATCGGCGTACGAAATCCCTTACCTGCGCCACGTGGTGGGCGGTCGGTGCGCAGTCCTGCCGAACAGTTCGCAGGTTTGCTCAGTTTGACTGTTGGCGTCGGTCGAGTACCTCGAAGTGGGCCGACCGCTCGTCGAAGTCGGAGAGCACGGCCTGGGCGGCCTCCGGCACGTGTGCCTGCTCGTAGTCCTCGCCCATGAACGCCTGCACCGAGGCCAGGTCGTCGAACCACATCAAAGTCAGGAACTCGACGTCGTTCTCGCGCTCACGCCGCATCAGATCGATCGACTGGAAACCCGGGATGCGCCGGGCCTCGATCCCGGGGATGACCTGCCCCCGGACGATGCGCTCGTACGCGTCGGCGTTCGCCCTTGTGGTCCAGCCACGCCACACACGACAGATCATGGGCACAGTCTAGGCGCAGTGCCCCACAGGACTGTCGGGGACAACAGGCCGGGCAGACACTGGAGATGACTCAGTGCTGGATCAGACCGCCGACCGGGACAGGTGCGACGTGGCCGCTTGCCGGAAGGGTCTGGGCCAGGGCGAGGCCGATGTCGACCAGCGATGACCGGCGCATGGCAGCCACATCGGCGAACGGCGTCCAGACCGACTCGACGATCTCGCCGTTCGGCTCGGGCCGTAGCCGACCGCCAGTGATACGGACCCGGTAGAAGACACCGACATTCTGGTGCTCGACTCCCGCACGCGCGGAGGCCGCGGGGATCACCCGTGAGTCCACACCCAGCAGGCGATCCACCACCCCGGCGTATCCAGTCTCCTCGGCGACCTCCCGGACCACCGCATCGAACGGATCCTCCCCGTGCTCGACCCTGCCGCCCGGAAGCGTCCAGCTACTCCCGCCCTCCGGCGGCACGTGACGGGCGAGCAGCACCCGCCCGTCCTGGATGCACACGGCATACGCCGCCAACCGAAAACTCATGCCCGCACCCCCCGCCAGACCCTATCCAACGGTCAAGCGAGGAACGGCCGGACCGTTGTGAACTCGGCCGCCCTCGGGTGCTTCTCCGGTCCCGGCTGGACAGGAACGGCGAGTTCACATCACGCGACGGCCGTCCCTTCGAGCTCGACCAGCTGGCCAGGGATCGCCAGTCGCGTCACCCCGAGCATCGTGGTGGTCGGCGCCACCCCGGCGGCACCCAACCGCGCCGCCAGCACGCCGTAGTGCGGGAAGAGCAGATCGACGTCGGTCGTGTAGACGTTGAGCCGGACGAGGTTCGCGAGAGACATGCCGGCCTCGCCGAGTACGGCCTCCAGATTGTCGATGCTCAGCGCCAACTGCGCCGCCATGTCACCGTCATGCTGGGGCTTGCCGTCGCCGCTCATCGCGGTCTGCCCCGAGATGTACAAGGTCCGCGTGTGCCCGGAGACGACCTCGCCCTGGTTGAACCCCATCTCCACCGACCACGTCACCGGGTTGACCGCTGTACGTTCCACTGCCACTTCAGCTCCATTCGATGCATCGCGAATGCGTCCGTCTCGTCCGCTTGCGACTCGGTAGCCGGCAGCCCTGACGTCGCGTCAACGAGCCTCGCAACAAATCACGACACCCTCAGTCATGTATTCAGCTAGCGTTCTCGTATGCGTGCCGACCGGCTGGTCTCACTGGTTCTCCTGCTGCGCCAGCGCGGTCGGCTGACGGCGGACACCCTGGCTCGCGAGCTGGAGGTGTCCACCCGCACGGTGCTGCGCGACATCGAGGCACTGTCCGCGGCCGGAGTCCCGGTCTACGCCGAGCGCGGCCGGCACGGCGGTTTCGCGCTGCTGCCCGGTTTCCGGACCGAGCTCACCGGACTGAACCACGACGAGGCGCTTGCCCTGCTGACCGCCGGATCGGGGCGTGGCGAGCAGGTGTTCGGCCTCGGCTCGGCGCTCGCTTCGGCCATGCGGAAGGTGGTCGACGCGCTGCCCGAAAGCCACCGGACCACCGCGAGCGACGCGGCGCAGCGTTTTCTCGTCGACCCGGAGACCGACCTGCTGTCACGCCGGCTGGTCACCGATGAGGTGCCCGGCACCACGATGATCGAGGTCCGGCGCGCGGTGCTGGCCGGGCACAAGTTGCGTATCCACTACGCGGCCTCGGGCCAGACCGCACAGTGGCGCACGGTGGACCCGATCGGCCTGGTCACCGTACGCGAGCGGAGCTATTTGCTGGCCACGAGATCCGGCGCGGACCGCACCTATCGGCTGTCGCGGGTGCTGGCGGCCGAGGAACTCCCCGAAACGGCGCAGCGGCCATCTCGGGTCGATCTGGACCGGATCTGGCGGGAACGCTCCGCGCAGTTTCTCTCCGGCGGCGATCACCTCACCGTGCGGGTACGAGTGGCTCCGGCGCGGCGGGAGGACCTGCTGGACAGCGCGCTGGCCGTACGGGCCGAAGAACCCGACGCGGACGGCTGGCTGCGGCTGGAGGTGACCTTCCAGGATGCGGAGCACGCCGAATGGGCGCTGTGGCAGCTCAGCACGGACGCGGAAGCCCTGGCCCCGCAGTCGTTGCGCGCCGCGCTGCGCAACCGCGCCGCCGCGGTCACCGCTCGCTACACGAGCTCATCGTGAGAGGGCCGCGTGAGGCTGGGCATCGGACGATGTCCGCACCTGGTGAACCATGCGGTCGATCACCGGCGGCCCGGCTTCAGGCCGGGTCCTGACCGCAAGGGGTCCGGCTCAGTAACGCTGGGCCTTGGCGATCTCGGCCGTCAGTTTCGGCTCGGCGGGCTTGCGGCTGATGGCCAGCGGCTGCGCCCTGTCGCCCGGCTTCAGGTCCTGCGCGCCTACGAAACGGGTCTCGACCACCTTGCCATCCGGGTCCCGGAAGTCGACCTGGACGGCGTACGACGCGGTCTCGTCGGTCCGGTTGGTGATGTTCACGACGAGGGCGAGCAGGCCGCCCGTCTCCGCGCGCGGCAGGCCGGTCATCGAGACGTCGGCCGTCGCGTTGCCCCGGCCCTCGACGTCCGCGAGCTCTTTCTGCGCCGCCTCGTTGGCGCGTACGGTCTCGGCGGACACCGATGCCTCGAACGCGGACGCCCGAGCGGAGGCGGAGGAGGCCGCAGCCGAGGCCGCCTCCTTGGCGGACGCCTTCACGGACTCCCCGATCGAGGCGAGGGCGGACGGCGATGTGCCGGAGAACGACGCCGTGTCGGCCGCCGTAGGAGTAGGGGTGAACGAGGAGGAGTCGTCGCCGTCGCTGTCGGTACTGCATGAGACGAGCGCCGCGGCACTCACGGCTGCCAGCACGAGCCCGACGACCGGGGCCGCGATTCGGCGTCGCGGTGAGGGGTCCTTCGCCTGTGACACGTCGGCACTCATGCGGTCAAGCCCCTTCCAGCGGCATGTGACAGTTCACGGCTTTTGCCGGTTTCCATCGTCTGCCCCACGAGATCGCCGGGCCACTTCACGGGGCCCAACGTGACGTTCCCCGAGCCCGCGCACGGGGGTCGCTGGCGAGCGCGAGACCGTGGCGCGCTGGTCGGCTGGGCGGGGTGATCAGCCGCGCGTGCTGGTGTAGCGCACGTGTGAGTCCCACTGCTTCTTCGCCGTGGCCATGCACCACTGGCAAAGTGGCTCACCGCCGCTGCCGTACCGGTGGGTTCTGCGGTGGCAGCCGGCGCACAGGCCGACGCGGTCGCCGGAGCAGACAAGCGCGGACGGGTCCGGCTCGGAGGTCGGCGGCGGGGGAGCGGTGGTCATCGGGCAGGGTCTCGTTCCGGGTGATCTGGGTAAATCACCATGAACGCAGCATAACGCGCATACGGTACAGGTGTTCGATCGGCGCGCCGCTGACCTGGCATGCTGCCCCCATGGAAACTGGGTTCCCGTGGGGGTCCACGCCGACCGTCGATCTCCGTCTGTGGCGCTCCGATGCCATCGTCCTCTTCGACTGGCTGATGAGCACCGACCTCAACACCGTGCCGATCACGCACCCGGCTCAGAAGCAGGCTCTCGCGGACCTGCTGACGCGTTTGGAAGAAGTGGACGTCATCGAGTCCACCGAGGAAGAGATCGCCCAAGCACAGGAAGAGGTGGCCAAGGACATGGGCTGGTAGCGCACCGACATCGCGTTCCAGGCGCACCACTTGATGGCAGAACTGGCCGGCCGGACGACTGCCGCGGGGTCGCCGGGCCGGATCGGGGCTCTCAGGTCAGGACCAGCCAGCGGCGGCCGTCGATCAGCTCCCGGGCCGCGTCGAGGTGCCCGGCGTGGCACGCGGTCTCGGTGATGACGTGCAGCAGCACGTCGCGCAGGGTGTGCAGGTGTGGTTCGCCGAACAGGTCGTGGGGCCACCAGGCCGGCGCGGCGTCGGCTGGGGTGGCGGTGATGACGTCATCGGCGAGTGCCGCCTCTTGCCGGTATCGGTCGAGCACGTCGACGGCCGGGACTTCCGGGGACACCTTCCAGGCCTCGTCGTCGCTCGTCAGGCCGCGGATGACCTGCTGGTCCCCGGCGACGACCGCGCGGAACCAGAACCGCTCGACGTCCAGCGTGAGGTGCTGGACCAGCCCCAGGCAGTGCCATCCGGACGGCAGCACGGGCCGTCGTAGATCCTGCGCGTCGAGCCCGTCGAGGATGTCCACCACGTGGCGCCGTTGCCCGTGCAGGACTCGGAGCAGCGCCTTGACCTCATGGTCCGGAGTGTTGTCGCTCAGATTCTCGGTCACTGCCACAGGATCCCCGAATCTCCCAGGCCGGGCAGGGAATTGTCCGACAACCGGGGCGGGACTCCACCAACTCGGTGTGCCGTCCAGGCGGTTGGCGCTTCCTCGAGGACGTGCGGAGACTGTCGGACGCAGGGTTCGCCTGTCCGTGCCCGGTCTCGGCTTCGTTCTACGTCTGCTCGGTCGGCTGCTGGGCGGCCCCGCCCGCGCCGACGCTGACCAGCCCTGTCTCGTAGGCGACGATGACGGCCTGGACACGGTCACGGAGTCCGAGCTTGGCGAGGATGCGGGCGACGTGTGTCTTGACGGTCGCCTCGGCCAGATGGAGGCGGGTGGCGAGTTCGGCGTTGCTCAGCCCCCGGGCCAGCAGGCCGAGGACTTCCAGCTCGCGTGGGGTGAGCGAGGCGAGGTCCCGGTGGAGGGTGGCGGTGTCGCTGCCCCGGTGTGCGAACCGCTGCACGAGACGGCGGGTGATGGTGGGTGCGAGGAGGGCGTCGCCGGTACGGACCGTGCGGACCGCCGCGGTCAACTGCTCGGGGGTGACGTCCTTGAGGAGGAAGCCGCTGGCTCCGGCGGACAGGGCGGCGTAGACGTAGCGGTCGAGGTCGAACGTGGTGAGGATGATGACTCGGGGCGTGTCGGCGGCCCCGGTGAGGATGCGGCGGGTGGCCTCCAGGCCGTCCATCTCGGGCATCCGGATGTCCATCAGGACCACGTCGGGCCGGGTACGGCGGACCGCCTCCACGGCTTCGCCCCCGTTGGTCGCCTCGGCGACGACGTCGATGCCGTCGGCGCGGAGGATCAGCCGGAACCCGGTGCGGACCAGGGTCTGGTCGTCGGCGAGGAGCACGCGCAGCGGCTCGGTCACGGTCCCTCCAGGGGGATCAGGGCTTCCACACGGTAGCCGCCGGTCAGGCGTCGGCCGGTGTTGAGGGTTCCGTCGTGGACGGCTAGGCGCTCGCGCAGACCGATCAGCCCCCGGCCGCTTCCGACGGCCCCGCGCGAGTGGCCACCGGTGTCGGTGACTTCGACCCGGAGCCGGTCCGGGCCGTAGTCGACGGTCACGGCGGCTCTGGCGCCGGACGCGTGCTTCACGGTGTTGGTGAGGGCTTCCTGGACCACGCGATAGGCGGCGAGTTCGAGGCCGGGCGGGAGAGGGCGGGGCGGCCCGGTCACGGTCAGGTCGACGGGCAGTCCGGTGTCCCGCACCCGCCCCACCAGCGATTCCAGCTGGTCCAGGCCGGGTTGCGGGGTCAGCTCCTGCGCCGTGCCGGCCAGGTCCGCAGCGTTGGACGTCTCCTCCTCGTCGGCCATGGTGAGCAGTCCCATGACGTGGCGCAGTTCGGTCATGGCCGCCCGCCCACCCGCCTCGACGGCGAGCAGTGCCTCGCCGGCCTCCTCGGGAGAGGTGCTCATGATCTTGCGGGCGGCACCCGCCTGGATGATCATCACGCTGACGTTGTGCGTGACGACGTCGTGCAGTTCGCGGGCGATCCTGGCCCGCTCGTGCTCGACGGCCCGGCGCAGTTCCTCGGCCCGTTCCCCTTCCAGGGTGGAGATCCGGGTACGGCCCTCGTCGGTCCGGAGTTTCCAGGTGCGCAGGCCGATGGCGGCCACGGCCATCGGGGCCAGGATCAGCAGGACGATGTAGTCGTTGGGGACGATCGGTGTCACCGAGTCCCCCGAGGTGCCGACCAGGACGACCGACACCGGCAGCGCCGCCAGGGTCACCACCCGGTACGGGCTGTACACGGCGGCGCTGTAGACGGCGATGATGAACGCGTAGAAGGTCAGCCGCAGCACGCTCTGCGGTGTCGCCAGGGTCGCCGCCGTCACGACGCACAGCACGGCGAGCGGATAGCGGCGGCGCAGGGCCAGGGCGCCCGAGGCGACGACCGCGAGGGTCACCATGAAGGCCAGCCCGCCGGGGCCGGACGGGCGCACCACGGTGTACGCCACGCCGGGTGCGATCTCCCGCACCACGACGACGTCGACGTTGTCGAGGCCGTAGTAGACGGTGGAGATGCCGATCAGCAGAGCCACCAGCGCGTCGAACTGCCAGGCGCGCGGGGTGGGCCGCAGCGGCGGACCGCTCGGAACCCTGGCGTCGCGGACCGTCCGGCGGCCGGCTTCCCGCATCCGCTCCAGCGTCGTACGTACGTCCGTCACCGGATCATTCTCGCCGCCGCGCGGACTCGCGGAGTCCGCCCCCGTGGTCATTTCCGCCGTGCCGGATACATCACCCGCCTACATCGCAGGGATGACGTCCGTGGGGCTCATCCCAGCTCGGTACCGCAAGGGGTTCGAGCGGGCGACGCGTGCCGACCGGGCCCGCTCCTAGCGTTCACGCAGCCAACTGCCCTTACCCGAGGAGCCTTTCATGACCATGCCGGTGATCGAACTGCGCGAGGTGAGCCGCCGCTACGACGACGGCCCGCCCGCTCTGCACGAGGCGTCGCTGACCGTGCGACCCGGCGAGGCCGTCGCGATCCTGGGCCCGTCCGGCAGCGGCAAGTCCACGCTGCTCAATCTGATCGCGGGCCTGGACCGGCCCGATGCCGGGACCGTCACCGTGGACGGGGTGCGGGTGGACCGGCTCGGTGAAGCCGGTGCGGCGCTCTACCGGCGCTCGAGGATCGGCATGGTCTTCCAGTTCTTCAACCTGCTCGACGACCTGACCGTCACCGACAACGTCGAGCTGCCCGCGCGCCTCACCGGCATGGCACGGGGCGAGGCGGGCCGCCGGGCGGCAGAGCTCCTGGAACTGCTGGGCATCGACCGGCACGCCCGCGCCTACCCGGGACGGCTGTCCGGCGGCGAACGGCAACGCGTCGCGGTCGCCCGGGCGTTGATGAACCGGCCCGCGCTGCTCCTGGCCGACGAACCGACCGGAGCCCTGGACACGGCCGCCGGACAGGACGTCAGCGAGCTGCTCACCGACCTCAACGCCGAGGGCCAGACCCTCGTCGTGGTCACCCACGACCTCGCTCTGGCCCGGTCCTGCACGAACCGCACGGTTCACATCGCCGACGGCCGGATCACACAGGACACCGGGTCGCAGGCCGTCACCCCGCAGGCCGTCCGATGAGTGGGCTCGGCAAGGTGGTGCGCTCGGGGGTCGCACGACGCCGGGTGCAGACGCTGGTGATCGGGCTCGCCACGATGATGGCGGTGGCCGCCTCCGTCCTCGGCGGAACCTTGCTGGTGGTCTCGGGCGCTCCCTTCGATGACGCGTTCGCGCGCCGGCACGGGGCGCATCTGTCCCTGCAGTTCGACGCGGACACGGTCGGCGCCGGACAGCTCTCGGCGTCCAAGAACGCGGAAGGGGTGAGCGACGCTGCCGGCCCGTTCCCCACGGCGACACTCACCCCGCGGTCGGACGGCATGGGCGGGCCCGGCTGGCCGATGACCGTGGTCGGCCGGGACGGTCCCGGCCGCGACGTGGACGAGCTGACACTGCTCGATGGACGCTGGCCCACGCGCTCCGGTGAGATCGTGGTGTCCGCCGACTCGGCGCTCCTCGCGACCCTGGGCATGAAGGTCACCTTCCCCGGCCTGCCCGGCGATCCGACGCTGACGGTGGTCGGTGCGGCCCGCTCGGTCACGCAGACCGCCGACGCCTGGGTGCTGCCGTCCCAGATGCCGGCGCTGACCGCGCCCGGCAGCGGCGGCCACCAGATGCTCTACCGCTTCACCGACGCCGGCACCGCCGCGCAGATCACCGCGGGCGGCAAGGCCGTGACCTGGTCCCTGCCGCGGGGAGCCGTCGTCGGCGAACAGTCCTGGCTCACCGTCAAGAAGACAGTCGAGCGCGACACCGCCCTCTACGTCCCCTTCCTCATGGCCTTCGGCGCCCTGGGCCTGGTCATGTCGGTGCTCATCGTCGGCAACGTCGTCGCGTCGGCCGTCGGCACGGGAACGCGCCGTATCGGGGTCCTCAAAGCCGTCGGCTTCACTCCGGCCCAGGTCGTACGGGCCTACGTCGGCCAGGCGCTGATCCCGGCCGCCGTGGGCGCGAGCCTCGGAGTCCTCGCCGGGCATCTCCTCGCCGTCCCCGTACTGGCCGAGGCGCAGGACGTCTACAGCACCTCGTCCCTGGCCGTCGCCCCCTGGGTCGACCTGACGGTGATCGCGGGGGTGCTCGGTCTGGTGGCGGCGACCGCCTGGGCGAGTGCCCTGCGGGCCGGTCGTTTGCGAACCGCCGACGCGCTCGCCGTCGGGCGTACCGCTTCGGCGGGGCGCGGCCGGTGGGCGGCCCGTCTCGCCGGACGGCTGCCGCTGCCGCACCCCGTCGCCCTGGGGCTGGCCCGGCCCTTCGCACGGCCAGCCCGCGCGCTTGCCATGGGCACCGCCATCCTGTTCGGCGCCATCGCCGTCACGTTCACCGTGGGGATGGGCGCCTCGCTCGGCCAGGTGATGACGGCAAGGGCCCACAACGCGGCCGATGTCGTCGTCCCCGCGCCCGTGCCGGACTTCGGACCCCGGAGCCCCGGTTCCGAGCCGCAGCCCGCAGTCGATCCCGCCGCGGTCGCCGCGGCCATCGAGGCCGCACCCGGGACCGGGAAGTACTACGGGGCTACGCGGGTACGGGCGACGGTGTCCGGTCTGACCGGGACCATCGAGGTGAACTCCTTCACCGGCGACGCCTCCTGGGGCGGCTACACGATGGTTGCGGGCCGCTGGATCGAACGCACCGGCGAGGCCGTGGCCCCCACCCCCTTCCTGACCGCCACCAGCACCCGTATCGGCGACACCGTCACCCTCAACGGCCTGGCCCGGCCGGTCACGGTCCGGATCGTCGGCGAGGTCTTCGACACCCGCAACGACGGCATGCAGGTCTTCACCGACGCCTCGACGCTCAAGGACGCGCATCCCGACCTGACGGAGACGAGCCATCACATCGCGGTCACCTCGGGCACCGACGTCCCCGCCTACGCCGACACCCTCAACAAGAACCTGACACCACTCGGCGCCACAGCGCGGGCCGGCGGGCTCAACTCCGGCAGCGACATGGTCGGCACGCTCAACGCGCTGTCCGCGATCCTCACCCTGATGCTCGTCGCCGTCGCCGCGCTCGGCGTACTGAACGGCGTGCTCCTCGACACCCGCGAACGCGTCCGCGAGATCGGCGTCCACAAAGCGCTCGGCATGACCCCGCGGCAGACCGTCGCGATGGTCCTCACCTCTGTCGTCGTGACCGGACTGGCCGCGGGCGCACTGGGCGTACCCCTCGGTGTGGCCCTGCACGGCTGGGTCATCCCCGCGATGGGCGACAGTGTGGGGCTGCGCCTCCCCGGGTCCGTCACCGCCGTCTACCACGCGGCCGAACTGCTCCCGCTCACCCTCGGCGGCCTGTTCATCGCCACCCTGGGCGCCCTCCTGCCCGCCGGGTGGGCCGCCCGGGCCCGAACCGCCACCGCGCTGCGCACCGAATAGGACGCTGCCGTGCGGATGTTGTGCCTCCGGGCCCCCGCGGCACGTCGCGGTGGGGCCCGGGGGGCTGGTTCGCTTTTCTTGGACCGACGAGACGTAGGCAGGGTCTGCGAGCGCGGTCAGAACCAGTGCAGGCAGTGCGGGGAGCGCTCGGTGCGGAAGAGGGTGTCGGCGAGGGTGGCTGCGCCCGGGTGGTGGGCCTGTATGTGTCCGGCACGCACGAGCGTGCTCGGGGCGGTGCCGCCGAGGTAGATCGAGCCCAGGTCCCTGATGTCCAGGGACAGGTCTGCCTTGCGGTCCGTGGGGACGCAGTCGGCCTTGCCGTCCCGGACGGTCAGCAGGTAGCGGCCGTGCTCGCCGAGGAACGGGTCGGCGACGTCGAGGACGAGTTCGCCGTCCGTGAACCAGCCGCGCGCGGTCAGAGCGGCCGGGACGTCCAGGATCCGCACCCAGAGCCAGTCCATCTGGCCGCTCACCTGGCCGGCGCGGAAGTCCGCGAGCTGCCAGCGCAGCGGGTGCTCGGGCGGGACGTGCTTGAACACGACCCGAGAGACCAGGTCGTGTTCGAGAACGAACCGGGCCAGGGCCGTGAAGACGGCGTCGTCGGTGGTGATGGTCTCGTCGACGGTCAGGGTGCCGGAGTCGATCAAGTAGCTGGCGTACCCGTCCGGGACGCCGTCGGCGTCCCGGTGAACGGCGACGTAGCGTGGCGCCGGCGAGATCGGGGGCTGCCCCGCGCGCAGGGCCCACCAGCGGTGCGGCCGGGACAGCGCGCCGGGCTGGGCGCGGCGGTACCGGTCGTAGACCTCTTCCAGGATCTCGCCGCACTCGGCACGCCGCAGCACCTCGACCGAGCCGACCGTCCGGGCCTCGGCCGCTCCGCGCGCCCGGGGGAGCGCGAGGGCGGCCCGGTGCCGCTCCACCGTCAGCTGCCCCGTGTACGTCGCCGGTCCGTAGCCGAATCTGCCGTAGATGGTGGCCTCGGAGCACAGCAGCACGGAGAGGAACTCCGCGCCGTCCCGCAGCTCGGCGAGGTGATGCCGCATCATCGCGTTGAGCACGCCCTGGCGCCGGTGCGAGGGCAGGACGCCGACGGCGGTCACTCCGGGGGCCGGGACGAGGGTCTCGCCGGGCAGGGTGAGCTCGAAGGAGTGCGTGGCGGCGGTGCCGACAGGCCGCCCGTCCGCCGTCCGGGCGAGCAGGCAGCGGTCTGTCTCGAGCGCCGACCACCAGAGCCCGCCGCCCTCGACCGGGGTCTCCGGGAAGCTCCCGAACGCGGCATAGAGTGTGTCGACGAAGACGTCGAAATCCTCATCGGTCGTGGAACGAATCTCCATCGGCGCCGCTGCCTCCTCGCAATACCGGCACCACGAGTCGTGGTGCCGGGATCAGTGCAGCGTTGACCTGTGGCCAGAGCAAGCGAATTATGAACCGGGCCCGCGGCAGCCGCCCTTCGAGCCCGCATCGACTCGCTGCATCATGTACGGATGATCACCATTCACCTGAAGTACGAGATCGACGCGGACAAGTTGGAGGACTTCGAGGAATACGGCCGTCGTTGGGTCCGGCTCGTCGACCGTTTCGGCGGGACGCACCACGGCTACTTCCTGCCGAGCGAGGGCGACAGCGACATCGCCTACGCCCTCTTCTCGTTTCCCAGCCTCGCCGCCTACGAGCAGTACCGCACGGACAGCGTGTCCGATCCGGAGTGCCAGGAGGCGTTCGAACTGGCTCGTCGCACGCGTTGCATCAAGCGGTACGAACGCCGTTTTCTCCGGCCGCTCGACGGCGTTTCCTAGGCCGGGGGGCGTGGCATGACCGCCCCCCGACGACAACCGGCGGTGCCGTCAGCCGTTCAGCGGGGCGACGGTCACCTTGTCGATGTCCGGTGCGTAGGCAGTGGAGTTGGCGAAGGAGATGGTGTTGACGCCGGCCTTGAGGGTGACCGGGACCGGCAGGTCCCAGAAGTTGGACCAGCTGTAGGAGTTGCGGAACATGACCGTCCGGGACGTGTCGTTGACGGTGATGTCCGCGGCCCGGGAGACGACGTTGGTGTTGTAGTTCCCGGACCCGGCGGTCTCGTTGTTGGCGTAGCGCACGTTCATCACATAGCGCCCGGCCGAGGGGGCGTTCACCTTGAAGGTGAGGGTGTTGGCGGCTCCCAGGCCGATGTGGCCGACGTATTTGTCGCCGGAGGCCCAGGAGTTGCCGGAGACCGACGCGGTGCCGGCGGGGGTGGCGTCCTCGGCCTCGTAGGTCTCGGTCCCCGAGGTGCTGACCTCACCGGTGACGCGCAGGTCGCGCAGGGTGAGACTGCCGTTGCCCGGGGCGGCGGCGGTGATGCGGTTGTTGCCCGCCGACAGGTACAGCCGCAGGGCCTTGTCGGTCGCGCGGCCCCGGGTGGAGGGGAGGACGGCGGCGTCGGCGCCGTCCATGCTCAGGGTGGCGTCGCCGGTGGCGGCGTAGTGGGCGTGCACGGTGTAGTAGCCGTCGGCCGGGGCGTAGACGTCGAGGGCGGCCTTGTCGCGGCGGTCCAGCACCAGGGCGCCGGCGCCGCTGATGCCGGAGGCGCTGTAGTCGTACGACGGGGAGCCGCTGATGTCGGCGTAGGCCGCGGGGTAGACGGCGTCCGGGGTCCTGGACGCGGTGAGGTCGATCTTGTCGAGGGTGACCTCGTTCGTGCCCTTGGACAGGGTCAGGGTGTGCGTGCCGGCCGTCAGGGACACCGGTGTGCTCGCCGTGGCGCGGTAGGTCCAGTTCAGGGTGGACCCGTAGGTGAGGGTCCGGGGCGGGCCGCCGTCGACCGTGAGGGTCTGGGTGGCGGGCCCGCCGGACTGGTTGCCGTAGAAGACGTCCAGGTCGTACGTGCCGGTCTTCGGGACGTCGACGGTGAAGGCGGCCTTGCTGTCGGACTGGTTCAGGCTGCCGACGTCCTTGGTGCCCGAGGTGGCGAAGCCGTAGGGGTTGGTCACCGAGCCCTGGGAGTAGACCGTGCCGCCGGTGATCGTGGCGTTCTCCGCCTCGTACGACGTGGACCAGGGCAGGCTCTCCGCGGTGGGCGAGCCGCTGCCGGCCGGGTTAATGGTGACGCGGTAGGCCGACATGGCGTCAAGGCCGGTCAGCGGCACGTTGATGCTGCCGTTCGCGGCGACCTTGGTGGTGGTGCGGGACACCACGCTGGGCGCGGCGGCGCCCTCGTAGCCGCTCCAGCCGATGCGCTCGACGGTGACGTTGACCTTCTTGCCGAAGCGCGCGGGGACGTTGCGGATCATGGTGTTCACGTCGCCGGAGGTGCCGCCGAGCAGTACCTGGGCCTGCTTGCGGGCGGGGTCCAGTGAGGCGATGCCCTGAACGGTGTCGATGGTGTTGGGATGCGGCGGGTCGAGCTTGACGGTCTTGCCGGTCAGGCCCGCGTACCAGCGCAGCAGCCACCAGGTGCCGTTGGGGATGTTGGTCTGGGCGGCGTTGTCGTTGAGGTTTCCGGCGATGTTCCAGTACGCCTGGTCGGCGTAGACCTTGTTGCGCTCGAACATCGACATCCACTGGACCATCTGTCCGGGCACGGACTGGTCACGCCGGTTGCCGTACTCGTTGATGCTGACCGGCCGCTCGCTGATCCGGGCCTTCTTCTCGATGGCCCGGTAGTCGGCGAGGTGGGACTCGAAGTCCTTGAGGGAGTCCGGGCCCAGTTCGTGCCAGGTCGTGATGTCCGGGAGCACCCCGTTGGCCTTGGCCCAGGGGTAGAAGTCGCCCATGAGCTTGGCGTCGTAGTGGGTCTCGTTGGGGCCGGCTATCCGGGCGTCGGGGATGATCGAGCGGATCTTTTTGTAGACGGTGGTCCAGTCGCTCTGGAACTTGCTCAGGGCGCTCGCGTACTTGGCGCTGTCGGAACTGCCCAGATCCGGATACCAGTTGCCGTTGGGCTCGTTGAAGGGCACCCACACGAAATCTTCCGCGTCGGGGCGTGCCGCGACCTTGCGGACCATGGTGTCGACCTTGGTCAGGTAGTCGCTCAGACCGAGGTTCTCGTACGGCCACTGTGCGTAGACGTCCTGCATGTAGATGTGGACCTCGCCGCCGCCGTTGCGGTCGTAGCCCTTCTTGATCGCGAGAGCGTCGCCGTTGGGGTGCTGGGCACCGTCGGGGGCCTTCTGGATGACGGTGGTCATGTGCAGCGGTGCGACCAGCTCGTCACCGGGGACGCCGTCGTCACTGAGCCCGTACAGCGTTCCGTTGGCTCCGTGCATCACGTCGCCGGTGGTTCTGCCCAGGTCGACGGTGAGCTGCGCGGTGGCCGCCTGGGCGGACGGGATGGTCACGGCTGTGCCGATCAGCGCGGCGGTGAAGGCGATCGCCCCCATGAGGCGCGCGGTGTGGCGTGATCCGTGCTCGGTTCGCGGCATGTGTGTCCTCCGCCTCCCGCGTCGTTGCAGGGGGATCGTGAGTGGGCCCGGGAACCCGGGGGACCGGGTGACCCGGATGTGGGGGCCGGGGCGTGCGGGGAGTCACGCCCCGGAGATCGGGGGAGCGGGGCTACTTGACGGCGCCGCTGGTGATGCCGGCGACGATCCGGCGCTGGGCGATGACGAAGACCGCCACCATGGGCAGGCTCATCATCACGACGTAGGCGAAGACGAGGTGCCAGTTGTTCAGGTACAGCTGGGCGTTGGCGACCTGGTAGAGGTTGAGCGGGAGCGTGGCCTTGTCCCCGCCGCCCAGCACGAAGAAGGCGTAGAAGATGTCGCTCCAGGCGAAGAGCATCACCATGATCGTCGCGGTGGCGATGACCGGGCGCAGCAGCGGCAGGATCACCTGGAAGAAGACCCGGGCAGGGCTCGCGCCGTCCATGCGCGCGGCCTCCTCCAGTTCCTCCGGGAGGTTTCGGATGAAGCCGGTCATGAAGAAGATCGACGTGGAGAGGTACATCCCCGTGTAGACGGCGATCATGCCGAGCTGGGTGCCCGCCAGGCCGAGTTGGCGCAGCTCCATCACGATGGTGATGACGGCGGGCGGGAGCAGCAGGCCGCTGATGCTCAGCGCGTACAGCGTCCCGACCAGGCGCCCCTTGCGACGGGCGAAGACCCATGCGGCGCCGGCGCCCAGCAGCAGGACGAGGACGACGGAGGGGACGACGACCAGCACGCTGTTGACGAACCCCTGGACGATCTTGCCCTCGTCGAAGGTCTGCCGGTAGTTCTCGGCGGCCTGCATGTGCTGCGGCAGGGAGAGGTTGGGTTTGATCGCCTCGGCCTGCGGCTTCACTGAGGTCACCGCGACCAGCCAGAGCGGGATGCCGATGGTGACGGCCGCGACGACCAGGGTGACGAAGGGCTGGACCCACCGCACGGGGCGTCGGCGTACCGGGGCGGGCGCGGGCATGGTGGTCACTGGTTGTTCTCCCTGCGCCGCAGGCCGACGATGACGGGTACGGCGAGGACGACGACGATGAGGAAGAGGACCAGGCTCATCGCGGACGCCTGGGCGTACAGACCCTGGCCGAAGATGCGGAACATGTAGATGTTGAACACCTCGGTCTCGCTGCCGGGGCCGCCCGCGGTGGTGGCCTGGACGATGTCGAAGGTGTTCATGGAGCCGATCAGCGCGGTGGTCACGTTGAACGTCACCGCGGGTGCCAGCAGCGGGAACCGGATCGACCAGAAGGTGCGCCAGGCGCCGGCCCCGTCGATGCGGGCGGCCTCCAGCACGTCGTCGGGCATGCTCTTCAGGCCCGCCAGATAGATGAGCATGGCCAGGCCCATCCACTTCCAGCCGTGGATGAGGGTCACCACGACCAGCGTCCACGTGGTCGATCCCAGCCAGGGGGTGTCGACCTGGTGTCCCACGAGGGAGGACAGCACGCCGTTGAGCGCCCCGTCCTGCTCCAGCAGGGCCTTGAAGATGTAGCCGACGGCCAGGGCGGAGATCAGCACGGGCAGGAAGAAGACCGCGCGGAAGAAGCGGTTGAAACGGGTGTCCCGCTCCAGCAGGAGGGCGAGGCCGAGACCGAAGCCGTTCTGGAAGAGGGCCACGAGGACCGCGTACACCAGGGTGATGCGGATGTCCCGCAGCATCGATCCGTCGTCGAGGATGGTCTTGAGGTTGTCCAGGCCCACGAAGCTGATCTGCGGGTGGAACGCCGACCAGTCGGTGAACGGATAGACGAAGTTCAGCAGGTTCGGCAGCAGGAAGAACACGCCGAACACGGCGAGCGCGGGAAGCGCGAACCACCACGGCTGGTTGGCCTTCTTCCGGGTGCGCTCACGCCGGCCGCGACGGGGCGGGCCGCTCCGGTCCTTCGCGCGCGGGGGCTCGACGACGCCCCTGGCGGCGGTGTCCACCACTTTCCTACCTCCGGTTACGGGGCCCCGGGCGCGCCGCCGACGGGCGGCCCGGGGAACGGGCTGGCGAAGGGACGCCGGTCAGAAGCCGGCGACACCGCGCGCCTTGAGGACCTGCTGGAACTGGTCCTGGGCGGCCTGGGCGACCTGCTTGGGGGTCTTCTTGCCGTAGATCATGTCGGCGAGGGCGAGGTGCATGTCGGGCGCGGTGAGTGCCCTGACCTGGAAGACGCCGGTGGCCGTGGACAACGCCTCGGCCTGGGCGATCGCGGTCTGCGGCAGACCGTCGGGGTTGGGCACCGACGGCTGCACCGACACGAGCTTGTTCGCCTTGATGTAGTCCGGGTAGTCCTGGCCGAGCCAGTAGGACAGGAACTGCCGGGCGGCGTTCTGGCGCTTGGTGTCGCCGGTCTTGAAGGCGACGACGCCGTTGGTCTGGTCGGGCGAGTACTCGGCGCCGGCGGCGCTGTTGGCGATGGGGAACCAGCCCAGCTTCTTGTCCATCTCCTCCGTGCTGGAGGTGGCCTGTATCTGGGACTGGAGCGAGGTGACGTTGAGGGCCATCGCGGCGCTGCCGTCCATGATCGCCTTGCCCTGGTCGACGAACGTGGCGGTCTTGTAGTTCTTCTGCGCCAGGCCGCCGTCGAGGACCTTCGTCTTGTACTTGGTGATGGCGTCGACGATGGCCTTGTTGGTCCAGCTGTCCTTGTTCTTGTTGAGGTTGTCCCAGAACGTCTGGGGCAGGTCCGTCATCTGCACCTGGACCTGCCACTGGAGGGGCCACTTGTCGCCGCCGACCTCGAAGAACGGGGCGGTGCCCGTCTTGGACTTGATGGTCCGGGCGGTGGCGAGGAGTTCGTCGTAGCTCTTGGGCATCGAGGTGATGCCGGCCTTCTTGAAGACGTCCTTGTTGTAGTAGATGCCGAGGACCGCGGGGCTGGTGACGATGGCGGCGTAGCGGTGGCCGTCGACCTGGCCGAGGCCCTTCTCCGTCTTGCCGAGCTTGGAGACCCAGTCCTCGTTGTCGAGCTGGAGCAGGTTCTGCTGCGGCTGGATGAACGGCAGTGTGCTGCCCGTGGGCTGCCAGAACATCAGGTCCGGCTTGACGCCCGAGGCGAGCTTGGTCGGGACGTTCGACTCGTAGGGGTCGGGGATCACCTCGGTGTTGATCTTGGCGCCGGTGGCCTTCTCGAACGCCTCGATGGCCTGCTTGGGCTGTCCGACGCTGTTCTGGGCCGTCCACATGGTGAGTTCGACGCCCTTGAGGTTCGCGGTGGGGTCGACCGTCCCCTCGGGCGCGGTGCCGGTGCCGCCGGCGGTGCTGTCGCTGCAGGCGGTGGCGGTCAGCCCGAGCAGACAGGCGGTGACAAGGACGGAGAGGGCTCTTCTCATGGCGGGATCCTTGGTCGTAAGGGGAGGGAGGCGGTGCGGTGCTGCCCAGGCGGGGGAAGGCTGCGGGGCGTGACCTGGGCAGACGGCGGGCGGGGGCTTCCGTGGGGCTTACGTCTCTCGGGAACCCGAGCTCTCCCGGAGGACGAGGGCGGGTTTTGCCGGCACCGGCGCGGGTGCCTGCTGTTCGGTGTCGAGCCGGGCGTGCAGCAGTCCGAAGGCGGTGCGGCCCAGCCCCTGGAAGTCCATGCGGACCGTGGTGAGGGACGGTGTGACGAACGCGGAGTGCGGGGCGTCGTCGAAGCCGATGACGCTGACGTCCTCGGGGACCCGCCGGCCCGCGTGGTGCAGGGCCCTCAGGACACCGAGCGCCAGGTCGTCGTTGCCGCAGAGGATCGCGGTGACGTTCTGGTTCTGGGCGAGCTTCTGCCCGGCCTCGTATCCGGCCTGGGAGTCCCACCCCTTGCCGGACGGCTCGGGGGCGGTGACGCCGGCCGCTTCCAGGGCCTGGCGCCAGCCTTCCGCGCGCGGTCCCACCGAGCCCGGGGTTCCGGTCGAGGCGGGGATCGCCACGTAGTGGACGGTGTCGTGCCCGAGTGCGAGGAGGTGCTCGGTGGCGGCACGGGCCGCCTCGCGGTCGTCGGCCCACACGGCGGGAAGTCCGGGTGACTGCCCCTGGGGCGGTGCTTCCACCACCGCCGCGCACGGCACGTGGGCCGGTACCCGCTCCAGGGCCGCTGCGCCGAGCCGGTCGAAGCCGATGACCACCAGTCCGCCGCCGGCGTCGGCGGCCGAGGCGATCGTGCGGTCCAGGTCGTCCTCCGGGGTCAGCACCCGTACGCCGAGGGTGTAGCCCGCGGCGCGGGACGCCTCCTCCAGGCCCTGCAGGGTCGCTGCGTAGCCGTAGAGAAGCGTGTTCGACGTGAGGACCGTGACCGACCGGGTCACGCCGCTGGCCAGCGCGAACGCGGTGGCGTTGCGCCGGAAGCCCAGGGCGGTGATGGCTTCCTGCACCCGCCGACGCGTCTCTTCCCGGACGTTCGGATGGCCGTTGATGACCCTCGAAACGGTCTGGTAGGAGACGCCCGCCGCCTGGGCGACATCGCGAATGCTGGCAGCCTTCTGCTGCCCCTGCGGGGGCTCGGCGCGGCCGCCCGACCTTGTGTGACCGGTCACAGACATGCGAGGATTGTGAGCGGTCACAACGTGGGCGTCAAGAGACCGTAACCGGGGGGTTATCACCCCGGTACATTCGGCGGCGCGGCCCATCCTCACCGCCCCGAGGGTGAATTCGCAGATCAGCTCCACGAGAACCAGCCGCAGGACCGAACCATCCCGGAAGGGGAATCGCGTTGACCGCTGCCGTCGAAGCTGCCGAGGTGTCCCGGCTCTGGTCGCATCCGGAACTCGGCCTGCACGCCGTCATGGACGCGACCGGCGCGGTGCGACTGGGCAGACCGGGCCAGGACTGGGCCGGCCTGGTCCCCCTGGTCGAGGTCACCGCCACCGGCCACGGACGCATGTGGTCGGGAGAACGCTTCATCGAGACGGCGATCGGTGACCGTCTGAGCTACCTGAGCCATGAGACGGTCCAGGACGGCGGCCGGGAGCGTACGACGATCCGGCTCGCGGACTCCACGACCGGTCTGACCGCCGACGTCACCCTGGAGGCACGTCCGGGCAGCGGTTTCCTGCGGGCCCGGGTGCGCCTGGCCAACGAGGGCGGCACAGCGCTCCGCCTGGAGAGCGTCTCCACACTGACCCTCGGCGGCATCGTCGACGTGGACGGCGGTCTCGGCGACCTGACCCTGCACTGGGCGGACAACGACTGGCTCGCCGAATGCCGTTGGCGCCAGGACGCCTTCCGCAATCGGGTGGTCCCGCTGAGCCGGTCCGCCCACGGCCACGAAGGCCGGGGCTGCTTCGAGCGGTACTCGCAGGGAAGCTGGTCCACCGGCCGCCACCTCCCCGTGGCCGGCCTCACCGACAGCGCGGGCCGCGCCTGGCTGTGGCAGATCGAGTCCAGCGCGGGCTGGCGCTTCGAGACCGGCGAGCGCGAAGGCGCCGCCTACGTGGCACTGTTCGGCCCCGACGACGCCCACCACCAGTGGCACCACACCCTCGCCCCCGGCGAGGAGTTCCACACCGTCCCGGCCGTCCTGGTCCACACGGAGAGCGGCGGACTGGACGCGGCCTTCGGCGAACTGACCGACTACCGCCGCAGCATCCGCCGCGATCACCCCGACCGCCTCGCGCTGCCGGTGATCTACAACGACTACATGAACACCCTGATGGGCGACCCCACCACGGAACGGCTCCTGCCGCTGATCGAGGCGGCGGGCGCGGCCGGTGCCGAGGTGTTCGTGATCGACGCGGGCTGGTACGACGACGACGCCCAGGGCTGGTGGGACGCCGTCGGCGCCTGGGAGCCCGCCGCCCGCCGCTTCCCGGGCGGTCTGCCGGAGGTCCTGGACGCCATCAGAGCGCACGGGATGACCCCGGGACTCTGGCTCGAACCCGAAGTCGTCGGGGTACGCAGTCCCCTGGCCGGCACGCTGCCGCCCGAGGCGTTCTTCCGGCGCGGTGGTCTGCGCGTCACCGAACACGGGCGCCACCACCTGGACCTGCGTCACCCGGCCGCCCGCGCCCACCTCGACGAGGTCGTGGACCGGCTGGTCGGCGAGTGGGGCGTCGGGTACCTGAAGCTCGACTACAACATCAACATCGGCCCCGGCACGGAGAACGGCTCCGAGAGCCCGGGCGCCGGTCTGCTCGGGCATCACCGCGCCCACCTCGACTGGATGGCCGCGCTCCTCGACCGGCACCCCGATCTCGTCCTGGAGAACTGCGGGTCGGGCGGCCTGCGCATGGACTACGCGCAGTTGGCCGTGGCCCAGCTGCAGTCCACCAGCGACCAGCAGGACCTCCTGCGCTACCCGCCCATCGCCGCCGCGGCCGCCACCGCCGTGCTACCGGAGCAGGCCGCGGTCTGGGCCTACCCCCAGCCGGACCACACCCTCGACGAGATCGCCTTCACCCTCACCGGGGCGCTGCTCGGCCGCGTCCACCTGTCCGGCTTCATCAATCTGATGAGCGAAGAGCAGGCCGGCCTCGTCCGCTCGGCGATCTCCGTCTACAAGGAGCTCCGGCCGGAGCTCGGCGGCGCGCGTCCGTTCTGGCCTGTGGGGCTTCCCGCCTGGGAGGACGCATGGCTCGCCCACGGACTACGAGGTCAGGGCGCCACGTTCCTCACGGTCTGGAGAAGGGCACCGGGCGACGCCGGAACACCCGACCCGTCCGCCGACACCGACCGCACCCTCACCATCCCGCATCTGCGAGGCGCTCACGTACAGCCCACGGTGCTGTACCCCACGACTGCCGATGCCGCCGTGAAGTGGGACGCGGACGCGGGGCAGCTCACCGTCTCGCTGCCGCGGGAGAACACCGCCGTGCTCCTCCGGTTGAGCTCGGCCGTGGTGGACCCTTCGCCATGACGCCCCCGGGGCGTGCTGCCCGTTCGGGTCTCCGAGAGGGATGTGCCGAGGTTCTTACGCCACGCCGCTCAGCGTGTCCGCGAACCGGCGGCGGGAGGCGCGGGCGGCCGGCAACACCGCCAGCGCCAGGGCGCCCAGGACCGCGGCCGCGCCGAACGCCGACAGCATGATGAGGGAGGGGCCGTGCGCGATCCCGGCCCCGATCCCGCTCGATCGGCCCTGGGCGTCGATCAACCAGTGCGCAAGGGGGAGCCCGACCGCCGTGGCGACCACCACCGCGGCGAGCGCGGTGCAACCGGTGGCCGTGACGGTGATCGCGGTGATCTGCCGGGGTGACAGTCCGATCGCCTTCAGCGCGAGCAGGTCCCGTTCCCCCTCGCGGACACTGCCGCCGATCGCGGTCAGCAGATCGACGAGTCCGATGAGGGCGAGGACGCCGAGCAGACCGACCACGACGGCGCGCAGCGGCGGCAGACCGTCGGCGGGGTTCGCCACGACATGCACGTCCAGTTGTCCGCGACCGGCCGAGGCCGCCAGGTCGGTGGCGACCTGGTGCGGCTCGGCACCGGCCCGCAGCCGGATCTGGTAGAGCATCGGCCTGAGCGTCGGGTCGTTCTCCTGCAAGGTGTCGAGCGAGGTGGAGATGACCCGGCCGGCGTTCTCGGGTTCGATGCTGCGGCCCACGATGTGCAGGATCTGGGGTCGGCCGGACACGGTCATGCGCACCCAGTCGCCGACACGTACGTCCAGCAGATCCAGCAGTCCCTGCCCGGCGACCGCCTCGTCAAAACCGTGGGCGAGACGTCCCTCGGCCAGCGTGTAGGGGTACGGATCCTCACGGGTGCCGAGGCCGCGCAGGGCGATCGTGGCCGTCTGGCCCGGTACCAGGGCCGCCACCTCGACGCCCGGATAGACGGCGGCGACCTCGGGACTGCGGGCGAGGAGTGTGCGAGTGGCCGGGTCGCTCAACGCGTCGTCGGCACGGACGGTGAGGGCGGCCGCCAGCCCCATCTGCTCCGGTCTGCTGTGGAAGCGGTCGATGGTCGTCCACGCGCTCATCGCCACCACGATCAGCAGCAGCGGCAGGGCGAGACGGGCGATCGTGGCCAGTGAGCGCGCGCGGCGCGTGAACGCCTTGTGCCAGCCGAGGACCAGCGCGGGCGGCAGCCGCAGGCCGAGGGCGCGGCGCGCGGGGCCCGACAGGCGTCCGGCGGCCGGTGCGGCGGTCCGCGGCACCGGGACCGGTGGCACCCGTCCTGCCCGCCAGGCCGCGAGCCCGGTGGTCGCCGCGATGAAGAGCACCACGCCCACCGGCACCGCGACCAGTGTCACGGCATGCCCCGGCAGCCCCTGCCACATGGCGACCGCGTCGCCGAGGCGCCCGGGCATCCGGCTGCCCAGTGCCTGCGTGAGCGTCGCCGCGGCCACGGCACCCAGCAGTGCGTACGCGAGGTGCTGGAGCAGGAAGACACGGACCACCTGGCCCGGTGTGAAACCGATCGCCTTGAGGACCGATATGTCCCGCAGATGGCCTCGGATGCGGGTGCCGATGGCCCCGTGCACGGCGAGACCGGCTGCGACCAGCGCGCCGAGGCCGAACAGGCCCAGTATCTGGCCGAGCAGCCGATCGTCGCCCTGTGCCTCGGACTGGGCCTGCCGCCAGGTGGAGACCTCGCCGACGGCACCGGCACCGAGCACGGTGACGGCGCGCTGGACGGCGTAGTCGGTGTCCTCGGGGTCGGTCAGGCGCAGTCCGATCACCTGGCCCTCGGAGCCGGCGTGCGGTACGGCGGACGGGAGCGCCCAGACCACCCCCGACCGCTCGCCTCGGCGGTACTGCGGCTCGGCACTGTCGGCGATGCCCAGGACGGTCAGCGGGCCGGCGCCGCCGGACAGTGTCAGCGCGTCTCCCGGCTCGGCCAGCAGCGCCCGCGCGAGGCTCTTCTCCAGCACCACGCCGTCGGGTGTCGCCGGGTCCAGCCAGCGACCCGAGGTCAGCAACGGGCGGCCGATCGCGGGCTGTTCGGTCGTGCCGCGCAGTTCGACGGAGGCGCGGGAGCCACGGGAGGTGACGGTGGCGGAAGCCGTGGGATAGGGGCCCGCGACGGCCTCGACGCCGTCCAACCGGGCGAGATCGGACACCTTGGCGGAGGGTTCCGTGTGGATCCACACATGTGCGCCCCGGGACTGCGTGAAGACCCGCTGCCAAGGGTTGGTCGCGTAGCCGAAGAGCGCCGCCGCCAGCAGCAGGGAGGTGACGATGCCGACGGTGGCGAGTACCAGGAACAGTGCCTCGCCGCGATGCGTCCGCAGGTCCGAATGCGCCCAGCGCAAGGTGGCTCGCATCGGTCAGTCCTTCAGCTGGAGCACGGCGGAGGCGTCCGTGCTCGGCGACGGCGTGCCGTCCAGCCGTGCGTCGTCGGCTATCCGGCCGTCGAAGAAGCTGATCACCCGGTCCGCTGCGCTCGCCAGCCGTGCGTCGTGCGTGACCAGGAGGATGGTCTGGCCGCGCTGGTGGAAACGGGACAGCAGCCGCATCACCTCGCGGGTGCCCTTGCTGTCCAGGCTGCCCGCGGGCTCGTCGGCGAGCAGCAGCGGCGGATGGTTGACCAGCGCCCGGGCCAGCGCCACCCGCTGCTGCTCGCCGCCGGACAGCTCGCCCGGCATGCTCCGCTCCTTGCCCGTGAGACCCAGCTCGGTCAGCAGCTCGTCCCGCTCCGCGCGCGCCTGCTTGGGGGAGACCCCGGCCAGCAGCGCGGGCAGCTCGACGTTGTCCGCGACCGACAGGTTGGAGACCAGGTTGAAGAACTGGAAGACGATGCCGATCCGACGCCGGCGTTGCACGGCCCACCGCGCCTCGCTGTAGGCGTCCGCGCGCTCGCCGTTCAGCCAGATGCTGCCGCTGTCCGGTCGCTGGAGTCCGCCGAGCAGATGCAGCAGGGTTGACTTGCCGGCGCCGGAAGGACCGGTGACGGCGACGAATTCGCCCTGCCGCACACACAGATCCACTCCGCGTACGGCGTGCGCGGGCGCACCCTCGCCGTGGTGGGTCTTGACGAGGCCTTCGGCGCGCAGCACAGGAGTGGGGGTGTCGCTCATTCCGGCTCCTCCAGTTCCTCCTGGCAACGCTCCAGCCAGTCGAGGTCGGCCTGGAGGTGCAGCATGGCGCCTTCGACCAACAGATGGGCGATCCGGTTGTCCCGGTTCTCGGCCGTGACGAGCTTCGACAGGTTGCGCATGGTGTTCAGGTAGTGGCGTCGCTGCTTGTTGATCAGGTCTATCTGGTCGGCGAGACCGGTCTGCGGGGCGAGCGCGAACTTCATGAAGAACTCGTCCCGCACCCGCGGTTCGTCGGCCGTGTCCTCGTACCAGGCGAGCAGCGTCTCCTGCCCGGCGTCGGTGAGGCGGTAGATCTTCTTGTTGGGCCGACTCGACTGCTCGACCTCTTCGCCCTCGATCAGTCCCGACTTCTCGAGGCGGCCGAGGGTCACGTAGATCTGGCCGATGTTCGGCTGAGGGTACGCGGCACCCAGCAGTTGCTCAAGGTCCTGCTTGAGCTCGTAGCCATGGGCCGGGCCGCGTGCCAGCAGTGCCAGGAGGGGCAGGCGCACTCGTGCTGTCCTCCTCGCAGCCTCGTAGTGTGGTCCAGGCCCTAGTATCGCCCATACCTAACGGGTATACATGGCCACTGATTCCGGGCGAGGGAGCCCAGCGCCGGTGTACAGGGAGGAACCTATGCGGTGGATACGCGCCGCCGGTAGGGGCCTTCTCGTCCTCGCGGTGGTCCTGGCCGGTTACGGCGGGAGCGGTGCCCGTGCCGACGGGGGGTCCCAGGGCCGTGGACCACTGACTCTGGCCACGGGCGGCGACCTGACCGGCTACCTCGGCTCGCTCCTCCAGGGCTGGAACCGCGCCCATCCATCAGAGCGGGTCACCCTTGTCGAACTGCCGGACTCCCCGGACGAGACCCGCGCCCAGATGATCACCGACCTGCGCGACGGGGACCACGGCCGCTTCGACGTTCTCAACATCGACGTCGCCTGGACCTCGGAGTTCGCCGCCGCCGACTGGATCCGCCCGCTGCCGCGCGACCGTTTCCCGCTGGGCAGTTTCCTCCCGCCGGTCGTGGACACGGCGACGTACGACGGACAGCTGTACGCCGTCCCGTACGTCACCAATGCGGGCCTGCTTCTCTACCGCAAGGACATCCTCGCCGCGGAGGGCGTCCCGGCGCCCCGTACCTGGGCCGAGCTGGAGCGCGACGCGAAGACGATCGCGCCCAGGCACGGACTCGACGGCTACGCGGGCCAGTTCCTGCCCTACGAGGGACTCACCGTCAACGCGGCCGAGGCCGTGTACTCGGCGGGGGGCACGATCCTCGGTGACGAGGGCGACCGTGTCACCGTCGGCTCGGCTGCCCGGGAGGGTATCGGGTTCCTCGCCCGCGGCGTCCGGGAGGGCTGGGTGCCCAAGGAGGCGCTGACGTACACGGAGGAGGAGTCCAGGCGGGCGTTCCAGGACGGGCGGCTGCTCTTTCTGCGGAACTGGCCCTACGCGTACGTCAGCGCGTCCGCCGCGGGTTCCGCGGTCGCCGGCAAGGTCGGCGCCGTGCCTCTGCCGGGTCCCGACGGGCCCGGAACCAGTGTGCTCGGCGGCTCCAACCTGGCCGTCACGACCCATGCCGCGCATCCGGAGACCGCCGCGCGCCTGATCGCCTACCTCACCGGTGAGGGAGTCCAGCGGCAGGTCCTCCTGAAGGGTGCGCTGCCTCCCGTACGTGCGGATCTGTACGAGGATCCGGACCTGGTGCGGAAGTTCCCGTACCTGCCGACCCTGCGCGCCAGTGTCCTCACGGCCGCGCCGCGCCCGAAGAGCCCCCGCTACGACCAGGTCAGCCTGGTGGTGCAGGCGGTCGTCCACGACGCGATGACCGGGCACACGACTCCCGCGGCGGCCGTGCGACGGCTGGCCAGGGAACTGGCGGAGATCGCCCGCCGCGGCTGAGAGCTCTCCCGCCCTCCCTCCCTCCTACCTACATGTTAGGTAACGCCATGGTCTCACTCTCTGTCGCTTGGGGACCATTTATCCGTATATAGAGCCCTGTTGTCTCGATAGCTGCTACGAGTTCATTGACACCCGCCTGAAACAGATACCTAACATGCATGCATAACAGTCAGCCCGCACAGACAGGTCCATGGGGTGAGCTCCAAGCACATCGACACGCCGCAATGGTGGCGTGATGCAGTGATCTACCAGGTGTACGTCCGCAGCTTCCTGGACAGCACCGGCGACGGCGTCGGCGATCTCGCCGGAGTCCGCGCGGGGCTGCCGTACCTGAAGAAGCTGGGAGTCGACGGGATCTGGCTGAGCCCCTTCTACCCCTCACCGCAGCACGACCACGGCTACGACGTCGCCGACTACTGCGACGTCGACCCGCTCTTCGGGGACCTCGCCGAGTTCGACCTGCTGATGGCGGCGGCCCGGCGGCTGGGCATCAGGGTGCTGCTCGACATCGTTCCCAACCACTGCTCCAGCGACCACCCGTGGTTCCGCGAGGCACTGGCCTCCGAGGCGGGCAGCCCGGCCCGGGCCCGCTTCCACTTCGCCGACGGCCAGGGACCCGACGGGACCGAGCCGCCCAACAACTGGCACGCCATGTTCGGCGGCCCCGCATGGTCCCGGGTCACGGAGCCGGACGGCCGCCCGGGCCAGTGGTACCTGCACATGTTCACCCCCGAACAGCCCGACTGGAACTGGCGCGACCCCGAAGTCGGTGCCGAGTTCGACCGCGTCCTGCGCTTCTGGCTCGACCGGGGTGTGGACGGCTTCCGCATCGACGTCGCCGCCGGGCTCTTCAAACACCCCGAACTGCCCGACTCGCCCGACCCCGAGGCCGACGCCCGTACGCGTGACTCCGTCAACCCTCTCGCCTGGAACCAGCCGGAGGTGCACGGAGTGTGGCGCCGCTGGCGCGCGGTGTGCGAGGAGTACGCGGCGCGCGACGGTCGCGAGCGGCTCCTGGTCGGCGAGGTCTCGGTCCCCACAGCCCGGGAACACGCGAAGTACGTACGCCCCGACGAGCTGCACCAGGCCTTCTTCTTCGACCTGTTGAGCGCCTCCTGGGACGCTGACGCCTTCCGCAAGGTCATCTCCGAGGCCATGCAGGACATCGCGGGAACGGGTTCGACTGTCACCTGGGTCCTCAACAACCACGATCAGGTCCGCACCGTGACCCGCTACGGCGAACCGGCCCCCGAGGGCAGCGGGCTCGGCGCCGCCCGCGCCCGTGCCGCCGCCCTGCTGATGCTCGCACTGCCCGGCGGCGCGTACATCTACCAGGGCGAGGAGCTGGGACTGCCCGAGGTCGTCGACCTGCCGGACGACGTGCTCACCGACCCGATCTTCCACCGCACCGGCAGCCGCGCCCGCATCCGCGACGGCTGCCGGGTACCCCTGCCCTGGTCCGGGCAGGCCTCGCCCTTCGGCTTCACCTCGGGCGTCGAGCACGTCAAGCCCTGGCTGCCGCAGCCGGACTACTTCGCCGAGTACGCCACCGACCGGGCCCTCGCCGACACCCGCTCCTTCTGGCACCTGTACCGCGACGGCCTCCAACTGCGCTCCGCACTGCCCCAGTTGGGCGAGGGCGAGATGCGCTGGCTGGTCACCCAGCCCGGCGTCCTCGGCTTCGTCCGCGGCGACGGCCTCGTCTGCGCCGTCAACTTCGGTACGGCGCCCACGCCGGCGCCCGTCTCCGGCACCCCCCTGCTGTCCAGCGGCCCCTGCCCGGCCGGGGTGCTCCCCGGCTCCACGGCCGCCTGGTGGATCGGCGCCGACACCGATTCCTGACCCCCACACCTCCCCACCCCGGCAATCACCTTCCCCGAAGGGACATCAACGATGATGCGACGACGTACCGCCCTGCTCACCGGCTGCACCGCACTCGTCCTGGCGCTCGGCTCCACCGCCTGCGGTGGCGGTCCCGTCTCCGCCGGCGGCGGCGACCAGGCGTTCAGCGGCCAGACGGTCTCCGTGGCCGGAGTCTGGTCCGGCAGCGAACAGAAGAACTTCCAGAAGGTGCTGGACGCCTTCACCGAGAAGACCGGCGCCAAGACCCAGTTCGTCTCCACCGGCGACAACGTCTCCACCGTCGTCGGCAGCAAGATCGAAGGCGGCAACGCCCCCGACGTGGTGATGGTCCCGCAGGTCGGCGTGCTCCAGCAGTTCGCCCAGAAGGGCTGGCTCAAGCCGCTGTCCCCGGCCACCCGCAAGTCCGTCGACGCCAACTACGCGAGCGTGTGGAAGGACTACGGCAGCGTCGACGGCACCCTCTACGGCCTGTACTTCAAGGCTGCCCACAAGTCGACCGTCTGGTACAGCCCCGACGCCCTCGATGAGGCGGGCGTCCAGCCGCCGAAGACGTACGACGAGATGCTGAAGGCCGGACGGACCGTCTCCGACTCGGGCCTCGCCGCCTTCTCCGTCGCGGGCCAGGACGGCTGGACGCTCACCGACTGGTTCGAGAACGTCTACCTCTCCCAGGCCGGCCCCGAGAAGTACGACGCCCTCGCGGCGCACCGGCTGAAGTGGACCGACCGGAGCGTCATCGACGCGCTCACCACGCTCGGCAAGCTCTTCAAGGACAAGCAGCTCCTGGCGGGCGGACAGCAGGGCGCCCTCAACACCGACTTCCCGGGCTCCGTCGAGAAGGTCTTCGGACCCGAACCCGCGGCCGGCATGGTCTACGAGGGCGACTTCGTCGCCGGTGTCGCCAAGGACCAGTTCGGCAGGAAGATCGGCGAGGACGCGAACTTCTTCCCCTTCCCGCCCGTCGGCGCCGGCGAGGCGCCCGTGGTCAGCGGCGGTGACGCGGCCGTCGTCCTCAAGGACGGCAAGAACACCAAGGCCGGCATGGCCCTCCTGGAGTACCTGGCGACCCCCGAGGCCGCCGCCGTGTGGGCGAAGACGGGCGGCTTCCTCTCCCCGAACAAGGGGCTCGACCTCGCCTCCTACGGCGACGACGTCACCCGCACGACCGCCAAGTCCCTCATAGCCGCCGGGGATTCGGTCCGCTTCGACATGTCCGACCAGGCACCGGCCGCGTTCGGCGGGACCAAGGGCGCGGGCGAGTGGAAGATCCTCCAGGATTTCCTGCGCGACCCGTCCGACCCCAAGGCGACCGCGGCACAGCTGGAGACCGCCGCGGCCAAGGCCTACAAGGACTGATCGCGATGACCGCCACACTCACGAAGGTGGGCGGTCCCCCCGCCGCCGGAACCGTCGCCCACAAGCGGCGCGCCCGGCGGCGGGGGCGGACCGTCGCCCTCCTCTTCGTCCTCCCGGCCCTGCTCCTGCTCGGCGCTCTCGTCCTCTACCCGGTGTTGTTCACGGTCGGCCGCAGCTTCTTCGACGCCTCCGGGACCCGCTTCGTGGGCGGTGACAACTACACCGGGATGTTCCGCGACCCGGCCACCCTCACAGCACTCCGCAACACGATCATCTGGGTGGTCGTGGCCCCCGCCCTGCTGACGGGCCTGGGACTGATCCTCGCCGTACTCGTGGAGAAGGTCCGCTGGGCCACGGCGTTCAAGCTGCTGCTGTTCATGCCCATGGCCGTCTCCTTCCTGGCGGCCGGCATCATCTTCCGCCTCGCCTACGACGAGGACCCGGACAAGGGCGTCCTGAACGCGGCGGTGGTCGGCATCCACGACGCCTTCCAGGGCACCTCCTCCTACCCGACCGCCCGCGCCCGCGACGGGCAGGGCCTGACCCAGGGCGCCGACGGCTCGTACCGCACCAGCACGAGCGTGGCACCGGGCGACACGCTCTCTCTCGGCCTGGTCGGCGTGGCGCCCAAGGAACTGCCCCAGGACGCGCGGCCCGCCCAGGAGGCCGCCGCCCGCCGGGCGGGCGCGGACGAACTGCGCGGCGTCGTCTATCTGGACTTCACGCGCGGCGGGGGAGGCAGGCAAGGGGTGGTCGACCCCCGGGAGAGCGGACTGCCGCAGATGCGGGTGGAGGCAGTGCGCGACGGGAAGACGATCGCGAGCACGACCACCGCCGCCGACGGCTCCTTCCGCTTCACGGGCCTGGACGCGGGCTCTTACACCGTCACGCTCCCCGGCTCCAACTTCGCCCCGCCCTACGAAGGCGTCTCCTGGCTGGGCCCGGCGCTCGTCACCCCGGCGATCATCGGCGCCTACCTGTGGATCTGGACCGGCTTCGCGATGGTCCTCATCGGCGCCGGCCTGTCGACGCTGCCCCGGGACGCGCTGGAGGCCGCCCGGATGGACGGCGCCAACGAGTGGCAGATCTTCCGGCGGATCACCGTGCCCCTGCTCGCGCCCGTGCTGACTGTGGTCTTCGTGACCCTCGTCATCAACGTGATGAAGGTGTTCGACCTCGTCTACATCATCGCGCCAGGACCCGTGCAGGAGGACGCCACCGTGCTGGCCACCCAGATGTGGCTCGTGTCCTTCGGCGGCGGCAACGACCAGGGTCTCGGCAGTGCCCTCGGTGTCCTGCTGTTGCTCCTGGTGATCCCCGCCATGATCTTCAACGTCCGCCGCTTCCGAGGGAGTCAGCGATGAACCTCAGTGCGCTCCGGCGCCGGTTCGCCAACAGCGTGGTCCAGGCCGTCCTCGTGGTCGTCGGACTGATCTGGCTCACCCCGCTCGCCGGACTGCTCCTGTCGTCCCTGCGGTCCACGCAGGACACGGCCAAGGGCGGCTGGTGGACGACGTTCACCAGCCCGGGGCAGCTGTCCTTCGACAACTACGCGGCGCTGCTGGAGAACTCCGGGATCACGCGGGCGTTCTGGAACACCGTGCTGATCTCGGTGCCGACGACGATGCTCGTCGTGGTGATCGCCGCGCTCGCCGGATACGCCTTCGCGTGGCTCGACTTCCCCGGCCGCGACGCACTCTTCCTGCTCGTCGTCGCCCTGCTGGTGGTGCCGGTGCAGATCGGCCTGCTGCCCGTGGCCAAACTCTTCGGCCAGCTGGGGCTGTTCGGCACCATCCCCGGCGTCGTCCTCTTCCACGTCTCCTACGGCCTGCCCTTCGCGATCTTCCTGCTGCGCAACTACTTCGCCGAGATACCGCGGGAGATGCTGGAGGCCGCCCGCATGGACGGAGGCAGCGAGTGGCGCATCTTCATCCGGCTCGTCCTGCCGGTGGGGCGGCCCGCCCTCGCGAGCCTCGCCATCTTCCAGTTCCTGTGGGTGTGGAACGACATGCTGGTGGCGCTCCTCTTCGCGGACAGCTCGGCGCAGCCTCTGACCGTGGAACTGCAGTCGCAGATACGGCAGTTCGGCAGCAACATCGACGTCCTGGCGCCCGGCGCCTTCCTGTCCCTGATCGTGCCGGTGGTCGTGTTCTTCGCCTTCCAGCGGCACTTCGTCCAGGGGGTGATGGCCGGGTCGGTGAAGTAGGGGGTCAGCCGGCCGCACGCCCCGGCATCACCCGGTCGGTTCAGTACGATGATTCCCCGGCGACCGCGCCGACCTGCACCTCAGGAGGCGCCATGGACACCGTGGACCCGTCAGTGCGCCGGCGCCAGAAGCGTGATCGTCAGGTGGGCAATCCGGCGGCTCTGCGTATGGGCGTGCTCTGGTTCGTCCTCGGTGCCGCGGGCGCCTTCGTGCTCGCTCTGCCCGTCGCCCTGTGGTTCGACGCGCTGCGCGCGATCTCCCTCAACGCGCCGTCGGGCACCCACGTCTCCGGTGTCTCGGTCCCGCTCGTGGTCGTCGGGATGGTCGCGGGGATGCTCCTGGTGGGCCTGGGGCTGCCGGTGGGCGCCCATCATCTCGACGGCTACCGGGCCGCACGGGGCGGCGGTGGATGGGCACTGGCGATCGGCGTCGCCGTCTTCGCCCTGGGCGTCGCCTTTGCGTCGCGCGGCTGGGTGGAGGCGGACCGCGTCGGCTGGGTGGTGACGGACTACGAGCCGCCGGAGCCGTGGGGCTGGGGGCAGTGGATCCTCTACTACGCCGACCTCTGGCTGCCCGGCCTCCTGGTCATGCTCTCGATGCTGCTGGTGTGGTCGGCCGTCCGCGCCCAGCGCCGCAGTGCCGCGAGCGCCGCCACCCGGGACCGGCTGCTGACCGAGGGGATGCGGACCACCGGGACCATCAGCGAGCTGCGCATCCACCACTCCAGCGACGACTCCGGTGGGCGGCACGTCGCGGGGGCCACCGCCACGGTCACCTACGTCGACGCCGCCGGCACGCGCCGCTGGGTGACGCGCAAGTACAGCGACGCGTCCGTGCTCGTCCAGGGTGGCGCGGTGCAGGTGCTCCACGACCCTGCCCGCCCGGACGACGACGACTCGGTGTTCGTCAGCTTCATGCGGGAACCGGCCGCCCTCGACTGGGTCTGACGGGCGGCACCCGGCGGGTCGAGCGGCGCTTTCCTCGCCGGGGTCGACGAGAACCTCGGCGACTACGAGATGAAGCGCCCTCAGGAATGGCGAAGGCGCCTGGTCGCCAAGGCAGCCTCCGCGCAGGCCGGGAACCGGTCGTCGGCCGGGGCGGTCAGGCTCTGGGCCTTGATGGTGTGCGCCTTGGTCAGTCGTTCGAGCGGTCGGCGGTGACCTTGCCGGAGTCGGGGTTCACGCGCCATTCGCTGCCGGTGCCGTCGGGGGCGGTGGTGTCGGCGTCCCAGGCAGGATCCCTGCTCTCCTCGTCCAGGTCGACGGAGGTCACCGTGCCCTTGGCGGCGGCGGCCTCGGCGGCCTCCGCAGCGCTGACCGAGGTGCCCTTCAGGGCGGCACGGATCTGCGCGGTCTCGGCGGCGTCGTCACCGTCTTCGTCCTTCTCGGTGTGCGAGCCGAGGACCTTGCCGTCGGCCGGGGCCACCTGGACGCTGTGCCAGGTACCGCCGCCTGCCAGCACATCGACCTCCCACACATGGGCCGTGCCCTCGTCGTCCAGGTCGGCCGAGACCGCCGTACCGCTCGTGTGCCGCAGCGCCGCCCTGATCGCGTCCGCGGCCGTGATCTGTCCGGCCTTCGCCGCGGCGGAGTCCTGGGCCTTGTCCTCGGCGGACCCGTCCGTGGGGCGGGCGGACCGGTCCCCGTCCTGGGCGGTGCCATCGGTGTCGTCGGCGTCGTTCGTCACCGCCACGGTCTTCTTCGCCGGCCCTTCGTCGTCACCCGAGACCGCGATGGCGGCCGCGGTGCCGCCGCCGACCAGAGCGACGGCCGCGACGGCGGCGATGACGGTGTTGCGCTTCATGGGTTCCTCCAGAATGCGAACGGCTGCAACGAATGACAGAGGGCTTTGCCGACCGCAGTCGGCTGGTCCTCCTCGTCCGCTGTCGACGGGACTCAATCTGGCCGACCGACACTGAAGCAGAGCTGAAGCCCCCTGAAGGCCGCTTCAGGTTCGGTTTGCCAAGCTGAGCGCATGCGTCTGTTGATCGTGGAAGATGAGAAGCGGCTCGCGCTGTCGCTGGCCAAGGGCCTGACGGCCGAGGGGTATGCCGTGGACGTCGTCCACGACGGAACCGAGGGCCTGCACCGGGCGAGCGAGGGGGCCTACGACCTGGTGATCCTCGACATCATGCTGCCCGGCATGAACGGCTACCGGGTCTGCGCCGCCCTGCGCGCCGCCGGCCATGACGTGCCGATCCTGATGCTCACCGCCAAGGACGGCGAGTACGACGAGGCGGAGGGCCTGGACACGGGTGCCGACGACTACCTCACCAAGCCGTTCTCCTACGTCGTCCTCGTCGCCCGGGTGAAGGCGCTGCTCAGACGGCGCGGGCCCGCGGGCGGAGCCTCACCCGTGCATACGGTCGGCGATCTGAAGGTCGACACCGCGGCCCGGCGGGTGTTCCTCGCCGAGGACGAGATCACCCTGACCACCAAGGAGTTCTCCGTCCTCGAGCAGCTCGTGATGAGAGCAGGTGAGGTCGTGTCGAAGTCCGACATCCTGGAGCACGTCTGGGACTTCGCGTACGACGGCGACCCGAACATCGTCGAGGTCTACATCAGCACGCTGCGCCGCAAGCTCGGCCCGGCGCTCATCAAGACGGTACGCGGGGCCGGATACCGGCTGGAGGCCCGCCCGTGAAGCGCCGTCTCCGCTCCGTGCGGGCGCGGGCCACCCTCGCCGCGACGGTCGTCGTCGCCATAGCCCTGGTCGCGGCGGGCACCGCCGTAGTCCTCTCGCTGCGGTTCACCCTCACCGACAAGGCGGACGCCGAGGCCGACGCCGTCGCTCGTAACGCCGCCTCGGCGCTGGCGAACGGGTTCGCGTACGACCAGCTGAACCTGCCGGACGGCGACGAGAACCCCGTCGAGGTCCTGGACCGGGACGAGAAGCCCGTCGCGGTCGGCGAGGACGTCGAGGGCATGAACGTGACCGCCGCCGCCTCGGACCGGCTGAACTCCGAGACCAACGACGACGCCGACGACAGGGCGGAGGGCGATCGGGACACGGAGGACAACGACGCGCTCACCACCGGGAAGATCACCGACGAGACCTGGTACGGCGAGGGCACCGCGACCGTCGAGGGCATGACGGCGAAGTACCGGTTCGCCGCGGTCGACGTGATCACGCCGGGAGGTGTCCCGCTCACCGTCTACGCCGGCGCTCCGCTGTCCATCGAGGAGGACGCCGTCGACGTCGCGCTGACGACGATGCTTATCGGGCTGCCCCTGCTGCTGCTGACCGTCAGCGGGGTGACGTACGTCGTCACCAGACGGGCGCTGCGCCCGGTCGAGGGCATCCGCGCCGAGATGGCCGCCATCATGGCCTCCGAGGACCTGTCACGGCGGGTCCCCGAGCCGGGCACCCACGACGAGATCGCCCGTCTGGCCATCACGACGAACGAGACCCTCGCCGCCCTGGAGACCTCGGTCGCACGGCAGCGCGCCTTCGTCGCCGATGCCTCGCACGAGTTGCGCAGCCCCATCGCGTCCTTGCGCACCCAGCTCGAAGTGGGCGCCGCGCACCCGGAGTTGCTGGACCTGGACGGGGCTGTCGAGGACACCGTACGACTGCAGAGCCTCGCTGCCGACCTGTTGCTGCTCGCCCGCCTGGACGCGGGAGAGCGGCCCCCACCGGACGCCCGCTTCGACCTGGCGAGGGTCGTGGCGCAGGAAGTGGCCTCCCGGGACGGAGTGACCCTCGACAGCGTCCCGTCCGTGGAGGTGCACGGCTCCCGCAGCCAGATCTGCCGTGTCCTCGGCAATCTCCTGGACAACGCGAGTCGGCACGCCCGCGATCGCGTCGCCGTCACCCTGCGCACGGCGGGCGACCAGGTGGTCCTCCAGGTCGCCGACGACGGCTCGGGCGTCCCCCTCGCCGACCGCGACCGCATCTTCGAGCGTTTCGTCCGGCTCGACGAGTCCCGAGCCCGAGACGACGGCGGCGCCGGCCTGGGCCTCGCCATCGCGAAGGACATCGCCGTACGCCACGGAGGCACGTTGACCGTCACTGACGCTCCCGGGGGAGGCGCCTTGTTCGAACTGAGGCTGAGCCGGTCGGGGGGTGGGCGATCTCGCTGAACAGGGGATCGTCACACGGAAGGCGGCGTCGCCCCGGCTCCGTCCGGTCGGCTTGGCTGCACCGGGCATGGATTACGTAAGATCGTCACGGAAACGTCCCCGACGGCCGCGTGGCCATGGGGAGTTAGGTGGCGATGTGACTCCGCTGGTGAGCCGGGCGGCAGAGCTGGAATTTCTGGACTCGGTGCTCGACCGGACACTCGGCGAGGACGGCGGTTGCTCCGTCGTGGACCTCGCCGGGACCGCGGGCATCGGCAAGAGCCGGTTGATGGCCGAGTTCTGCCGACGGGCGCAGGCCCGGGGGATGACGGTACTGCGCGGCCGGGCCAGCGAATACGAACAGCACATCCCGTACCGGCCGTTCAGCGACGCACTCGCCGACCACGACATGGAGTTGACGGATCCGGGTGCCGAGGACGCGCGCGGCGACCGGTTCGGGCTGCAACGCTCCATCGCGAAGCTGCTCGTACGCATCGCGCGGTCCGGCCCCGGCACCGGGCTCGTTGTGGCGCTGGACGATCTGCACTGGGCGGACCCGGCATCCCTGGAACTCCTCGACCACGTCGTCCGCCATCCCCCGAACGCCCCCGTCGTGATCGTCGTGGCCCGTCGCGACCGTCAGACCACGGCCTCCCTGGACGCCGCGCTCACCCGGGGCATCGACCTGGGTACGGTGCTGCGGCTGAACCTCGGACCCCTCGCCGAGCAGGCGTGCGTCGAGATCCTGGCCCCCGGCCTGGCACCCGGCACGCAGCCTGGCCGGGCCGCCGAGCTGTACGCCGCCAGCGACGGCAATCCGCTGTACTTCCTCGCCCTCCTGCAAGCCGGACAAGCGGGACGCAATGCCGGGCAGGACGCCCCACCGCACTCGGCCGGGCTCGGCTCCGTCCTGCTGGACGAACTGACCCCGCTGACCCCGGCACAGCGCCGGACCGCCGAGGCGGTGGCCGTCCTGGGCGACCGTGGCAGCACCGCCCTGCTGAGCGTGGTGACCGGCCGGGACGAGACCGAGGTCACCGCGGACCTCGGAGCACTGACCGACCGTGATCTCCTGCGTCCCGGGCCGGGCGGACGGTGGGCACTGCGCCATCCGGTGTTACGGGCCGTCGTGCACGAGAGCACCCGCCCCCTGGAACGCGTACGCATGCACCGCCTCGCCGCGGACGCGCTGGCCGCCGCGGGAGCCCCCGCCGGCGAACGCGCCCACCACGTGGAGCAGTCACTGACCGGCTGGGACCCGCACGCCGTCGCCGTACTGTCCGAAGCGGCCGAGCGCTCCGCCGCCACCGCACCCGCGAGCAGCGCCCATTGGCTCGGCGTCGCCCTCATCCACCTGCCCGACCAGCCCCAACACGCCACGCTGCGCCGCGATCTGATGCTGCGGCGGGCCCGTGCCCTGGGTGTGTGCGGAGGGCTGCGGGAGAGCCGGGACCTCCTGCACGAGGTGATCGCCATGTCACCCCCCGACGAGGCGGGGGCGCCACGAAGCGTGCGCGCCTCCGCGGTGACACTGTGCGCGGTGATGGAGCGTCACCTCGGGCGGTACGCAGAGGCGGTTGCTCTGCTGCGCCGCGAGCTCGCCCGGACACCGGGCCCCTCCGACGCCGACGCGGTGGAACTCGGTCTGGAACTCGGATCGTCAGCCCCGCATGCCACCGCCTACCCCCAGGTGCGTGCCGACGTGGCACGCACTCTCGACCTGGCCCGGTCGCTGGGCGACGAGGTCGCCCAGGCGGGCGCCCTCGCGATCGCGGCCCTCGGGGAGACCTACGAAGGCAACATGGGCGCCGCGCGGGAGGCGAGCGACCGGGCCGCCGCGCTGGTCGACGCCCTTACCGATCACGACCTCGCGGGTCTGTGCGAGCCGCTGGCCAGGCTCGGCTGGGCCGAGGCGTTCCTGGAGCGGTTCGCCGACGCCGAACGGCACGCCGATCGCGGCCTGGCCATCGCCCGGCGCGGCGGCCAGCTCTACGTCCTGCCGCACCTGCTGCTGTGCAAGGCGTACGTCCATATCCAGACCCTGCGGCTGGAGACGGCCATGGAACTCGCGGACGAGGCCGAGACGATCGCCCGTGGCATCGGCAGCGACGAACTGCTGGCCTTCGTCCTCGCCAACAAGGCGTACGCCCAGATGTTCGCCCTCCCACCGGGCGGCCAGGGCGCACTGGTGGTGGCCGAGGAAGCCGTCGCCGCAGCAGGTGCGCGTACCAACTGGTGGGCGTCCATCGCCTGGTGCGTGCTCGGCCAGGCGGCGATGCACGCAGGTGACGCGCAGCGCGCCCGGGCCGCGGTCCTGCGTGGCGGAGGCGAGAACCTGAACGCGCTCCACCCGTCCATGCGTCCGCTCATCCTGGAGACCCTCGTCACCTCCGCCATCCTGACCGGCGACACGGATGCCGCCGCGACCTGGGCGGACCGGGCCCGCAAGGAGGCGGAAGAGCTGGACCTGCCGTCGCAGCAGGCCTCGGCGCTGCGCAGCACCGCCCATTGTCGTTCCGCCGCCGGTGACACGGCAGTGGCCGCCGAGCTGTTCGAGGAGGCCGTGGACAGGACGGCCCGTGGGGGAGCGGTGCTGTGGGAAGCGTTCAGCCTGCTGCTCGGCGCACCTCTGACCGCCGTCGGCAATCCGGACCGCGCCCGCGCCATGTGGACACGGGCCCGACAGCTCGCCGAGGCCGGCGGCGCACGTCAACTGACAGGCCTGGCCGACGCGATCCACCCCCTCGTGCACGCCGCGCCCCCGGCCCAGCCTCCGGCCCCGGTGCCGGGGCTGTCCGCCCGCGAACGCGAGATAGCCGCGCTGGTCGCCGACGGCCTGACCACCCCGGCCATCGCCGCCCGTCTCTTCCTCAGCCCCCGCACGGTCGAGTCGCACCTCAGCCGCATCTACCGCAAGACCGGCGTCACTTCGCGAGCCGCCCTCGCCGTCCTCCAGACCAGGCTCGAGCTGCGCGACACGGCGAACGGGCCGATCGGGCCCACCTGATCTTCGCCGTCACCGCCTTGTCAGCAGGACACCACGCTCATGGGCGAGACGTAGAGCGCGGAGAGCACTCCGTCTCCGGCGACCTCGATCGGGGCGGGGGCTGTCGCATAGGTCAGCTCCAGGTCGAAGGGGAGCCGGCTCTGCGGAATGTCCTCGCCGACGTAGACCACCGAGAGCGAGCCCTGGCAGTCGGAGCCCCCCGGCGGCGCGGTGTCGGGGACTCTGCCGTCACGCGGGCCGACCTTGACGGAGACGACGCTGATCGGCGTGTACTGGTACTCGTAGTGGGCTGGGGTGACGGTGGTCTCCTCCCGCGTCTTCTCGACCTCGACCCAGTAGCGGGCGAACTTGACCTTTACCGCCTTGCAGGGCCTCTGGATCTCCTCCGGGGTGAAGTTCAGGCCGGAGGAGTCCAGGGTCAAGCCCCTGGACTGGTATGCGCCGCTGCTGCTGGGCAGTTCCTTGAGATAGTCGGTCAGTTCTTCGACGCTCATGCCACTGGTCTTCACGCACTCCGTGGGCGCGGTCTTCGTCGGGCTCGGCGTCGGAGTGGTCGAGTCGGGAGCGGCCGTGTAGCGAGCGAGCTCGGACGGGGAAGCGGTTCGGGCCTCCTGGGCGGTCGGCTTGTCCTCCGAACATCCCGAGACTGAGAGCAGCGCTGCCACGGCCATGGCCGGTATCAACGTGCGTACGCTTCCCATGAGTTCCCCCGCCTGCTTCGGGAACGGAGCCGTGTGCTCACAAGCAATCGACCATGCTGCCTGCCACAGCGTCACACACGCCGCCGCCACTCGCGCGCGCCACGTGCCTCTTGCGGTGAAAGGCCGTAGTGGATTGCGTAGTTCTACTGAAACAGGCCAACGACATGCTGCGCAGTCTCAGCGTCATGCCTTCCGGAGAGGGGCGACCGGCCCATTCCGCCCTCACCCTGCCCGAGTTCATGCCCGTGACGTGGTGAACTGCCCCGTGGGTCTTGCCTCATGGAGTCGCCAGCACCGCGATGAAGCCGGCCAGTGCCGCCAGCAGCCCGAGGCATGCCAGCGTGCCCGCCGTCTTCGGAGCCTTCTTCGTGAAGCGCTCCGCCATCTGGTACATCGCGGAGATGAGGAGCAGGACGGCCGTGACGTGCAACAGGACCGCCAGGCTCATCCCGATGACCACGCCGGCCCGCCAGAAGCGTCCCCAGGTCACCGCCCAGCCCATCGAGAACACGATCGCCGCCGTCAGCCCGCCGACGAGTTCCTCCCACCACGGCCGGTTCCCCATCCACCACAGGTCGCCGAGCCAGGAGATCTCGACGTCGAGGAGGTCGATGGTCGCCCAGGTGCCGAGCAGCAGGATTCCCAGGCCGGTCAGGCCCACGATCAGGCGGTAGCGCCACTGGAGCCACCTCGGCCAGTCCGTTCCCTCGCCGCGCCACATGGTCGCCATCGCCACCGCCGACCAGATCAGCCACCGCCGGATCAGCGCGGTGCCGGCGTCCGCCAGCGCATCGCGCAGTACGCGGTCGGCTTCCGCACGCCGCACGACCTTGCCGTCGGTCGAGGTGTACTCCGGGACACCCTCCGGGTGGCTCAGTCCGTCGTGCAGCAACGTGGCCGGGAGATGCTCGCCGGTCTTCGGCACGAGCCAGGTGAGAAACGCGGGAACCGAGGCCAGGTCGGTGCGGAAAGTACCGGTCTCCCGCGGCACCAGGAGCTCGCCCAGGTGCCGGTCCCGGTACGCGATACGGCGCTGCATCATGAAGTACTCGTGGCGGCCCACGACGACCCGCTCGAGCTCGATACGGGCATCGGAGCCGGGGTCGGGCGGGACTTCCGGCTGTCCCGCCGAACCGTCGATGCCACCGTCGTAGAACCGGCGCGGCTCCTGGGCGATCGGGCCGCCTCCGCCAGACACAACCATGAGCGCCTCCCTCGTGCCGGACCGGTTCCTCTCCCCATTCCTTCCGACGGACGACGGCCGCTACTCGCCTTCCGCGTGGTCAGTCACCCAGAAGTGTCCATCGCCAGCCCTGCGCCGACTGCGCGCGAAGCCATGGTCGCCAAAGCCAGTTGAGATGGTCCCCTTGATGGGGAAGGGTCTGCGGTCATGGAGTTCTTCTGCTACCACCGTGACCGGCCCGGCTCCCTAGCGTTGCGCGAGGAGTTGCTGGAGGAGCACTGGTCCTACATGGACCGGTACGCGAAGGAGCTGATCGCTCGCGGTCCGACCTTCGCCGATGACGGTGAAACACTTACCGGCAGCGTGCACATCGTGGACCTGCCCGATCCCGCCGCCGCCCGCGCGTTCGCCTTCGACGAGCCCAACTACCAGGCCGGTGCGTACCGGGACGTGCTGCTGCGCCGGTGGCGCAACGTGCTGGGGCGCACCATGTGGGAGTTCTCCGGTGACCGGACCGATGGCAACCGGTACCTGGTGATCGGCCTCGGCGAGGGCCCGGCCGCCGATCTCGCCCTGCCGCCGGACCGGGATCAGCTGGTCGCGTACGGGCCGTTGCTGTCCGACGACGGCGACACCTGGCTGGGTACGGCGGTGCTGCTCATGGCCCCGGATCCGGACACGGCACGCGCCGTCCTGACTCCGGAGCGGTACGCGGCCATCGAGGTCCACGACTGGGAGTTCGGCGGGCGTCGATGAGCCACGTGCACCAGGCTGGAGATTCGGCGGTTGGTAGCCGGTGCTGACTCGGTTGGTCGAGGAGCCGGCTGCGGTCGACAATGCTGCACGGAGTGTCACGCGCCCGTTCTACGTATACGCCGTGCTCGCCAACACGCTGTTCCAGCGCGGCGTATTCGTCCTCTTCCTTTATCAGCGAGGCTTCTCCGCAGGGCAGGTGGCCCTACTGCAGACACTGCTCTACCTGGTCAGCGGAGTCGCGGAGTTGCCGACGGGAGTCATCGCCGACCGAATCGGCAGGCGTGCCAGCGTCGTGATCGGCCAGGTGCTGATGGCCGGATGTCTGCTCGGCCAGGCGGCGTTCTCCCACTACTGGGTGTTCCTGGCGCTGTTCATCGGGCAGGGCGTGGGCATGGCATGTGTGTCCGGCTCGGACACCGCCCTGCTGTACGACCTGCTCGTGCGTCGTGGTGCAACGGCCGGCTATGTGAAGATCAGGTCCCGGTTCACCATGCTCGGGACGGTCACCTCGGGAGCCGCCATCGTCCTCGGCGGCCAACTGCAGCAGGTTTCCTGGGGAGTTGTCTACGCCGGTTCGGCGGCGTGCCTCGCCCTGGCCGTGGTGGTGCTGATGTCACGGGTGCCCGAGATCCGGGGCGCCGACGCGGTGGACGAGCGGGAGGGGGCCGAGGGGCACGGCGACGCCTCGGCATGGCGGGCGATGCTTCGGGTCGCCACGCCGGCGCTCGTGACGCTTGTCGTGGTGTCCGGATTGATGCATGCGACGTTGACGCCGTACATCATTTTCACGCAGAAGACCCTCTCCGATCAGGGAGCGGGCACCGCCTGGGTCAGCGTGGTCATATCGGCGGGATTCTTCGTCGGCGGGCTCACTCCGCTGCTGTCGGACCGGGCGGACCGGCGCCTCGGGTATCGGGTCATCGTCCCGGTGTCCCTCCTGATGCTCGCCGCGGCACTTGGGCTGAGCGGCCTCGGCCTTGTCTGGGTGACTGTCGCCGCGTTTCTGGCCTTGGTCGGGATTCCCGAGATCACCGCCGTGATCGTGGACAACGTGTTCAACGAGGCCGTGCCGTCGCGCTACCGGGCGAGCCTGCTGTCGATGATTGCCTTCGTGGAGTCGGCACTCATCGGCATCGGCTATCTCATTCTCGGCACGCTCATGGACGGGCTGGGCTCCAGTGTGGGCATGGCCACCTACGCCGTGGTCCCGCTGCTGGCATGCCTCCTGTGGCTACCGGTGCTTTTCCGAGGGGCACGGGTGACCACCGGGTTCGAGAAGCCCGCCGACTGAAAGGCATCCTGAAACTGAGCGTCTCAAGGAACGTGCCGGTGGGCTCCGGAGACATCCGGAGCCCACCGGCACGGTGTTGAGCGGTGGGTTACCAGCGATACCAGCGGCCCCTGCGGCCACCTGTGTCCGCGGAGCGCATGACGAAGCCCAGCAGCCAGACGGCCAGCACGATGACCGCGATCCACCACAGTGCCTTCAGGGCGAAACCCGCACCGAAGAGGACCAGAGCCAGCAGAAGAACGAGAAGCAGGGGAACCATAGTTATCAACCTCCGTAGCTTCTAGTGCCCGGCGATTACAGGAACACACGGTCGATTTCCTTGGTTTATCCACTGCCAAGGCGGGCACTCAGCTCTGTTTCTCCCGGCGTTCACCTGGAACAGGGAACTGCGGCCCCCGGGATCGATGCAGGCCGGCAATTCATTCCCTGTCCAACGATTTCTCCGAACGTGTAGAGAGCGATGTTGGAATGCGGCACACGGGTGCGTCGATGGATGACGCGATAAATGCGAATCAAGCCCGTCTAATCCGTGGGAAGGCATGTGGTGTGACCGTGCTGAGCGGCTGTTCGCAGCGCGGTGACCTGGTCGAGGACGGTGCGGCCGGGGTAGCGCGTGGTGAAGGGTGAGTTGTGAGGTGTGCACGAGGGGTCCCTCCTGGCCGCGCGGGTTTGAGCCCGGGGCGGGATCGGGGTGGATGGCTGCACGCGAGGCGCGCAATCGCGGAGCAGTGCTCTACGCGGTTGGCGCCGGCTGTCTCACAGGGAACCCATGTGCAGGACGGTACGGCGCGACGACGAGAATGACAAGACGATACGTCTCGCCTTGTTGCGTGTCACTGACGTGGGCGACCCCGCAGGGGCGTGCGGTGGCCGGCCCACGTCATCTCCGGCATGGTCTTCCGGGCCCGCCGAGGGTCCTATGGGCCGTGCGGGCGGGAAGCAGGGCCGAACCGCCCTGGCGGAAGCGGCCCGCGCGACTACGTCAGCCCGCGGTCAGTGCCCGAGCCCTCCGATCCTGACGTACGAGAATCCCTCGCCCGTGCGTGGCGCCCGGGTCCAGGAGCAGGTCGTGAAGGTGTGAAGACTTCCTTGGGTCAGCGCGAATCGGGGCAGTGAGAGCCCGAGTTCGGTGTGCAGGGCTTCCAGCGCACGCAGTTCGCAGTCCAGCTCGGTGTCGTCCGGGCGGAACAGCCGTGCGGGATCCAGCGCGTCGGGTATCGCCCCGGAGTGCTCGATCTCCGTGCCCCGCACGGTGAACGCGTAGAGCTCCTCGCCCTGTTCGGACACCGACAGATGAAACGCGGCTGAGCGCTCACCCGGGGACGAGATCCTCGGGTCGCGCCACACCACCACGGCGCGGCCGGCCGAGGAGGCCCGTCGGGCGGGGGACAGGAACAGCTTGGTCAGATGGTGGTGGGAGTGGCCGTCGAAGGCGAAGGCCCACGCTTCGGCGGTGCGGCCGGCGGCGACCACGGGCCGGTCCTCCCAGAGTTCCACGCCTTCCCGCTCATGGGGCTTGCGTGCCTGCCAGGCCGCCCTGCGCGGATCCGTGGGCCCGCTCAGTTCGGCGCCTTCCTCGCCGATCAGGGCGGGCAGGCCGGCAGGGTCGATCCCCTCGACCCAGACACAGCGGTATCCGTCCAGCGACTGCCGGTTCGCCGTGGTCCCCGTCAGCCACGCGAGACCCGGCGGGTCGAGATCGGCGACCGGCTCCGGAACCGGTCCCGTCTGCCCGGACCGCGGTGTCGCGAGGATTTCCCGCCCACGCTCCGGTGTGACCAGCGGACCCAGGACCGGATCGGCGAGCAGGCCGATCGGGGCGAGCAGCGAGGGCCCGGGTGTCTCCCACTGCGGAAGCGCGTCCCGCAGCATCCGCCACGCGGCGTCGGTCGCTCCCCAGCGGGCCGCTTCCCGGGCCTCGGCGACGGCCTGCCCCCAGGGACCGGGAGGCGCGTAGTGATGGGTGCCGTCCCGCAGCGCGCCCAGTACGGCCTGGGCGGTCTCGCGGGCCGCCCCGCGCGCGGCCATCATTCCGAGCCAGTGGTCGTCGCCGCCCAGCCGCCATTCGCCGCGTGCCGGCGTCATGGCCTCCACGGGCAGGATCTCAGCCACATAGCGCGGGTCGTCGACCAGGTTGCCGTAATCTCGGGGGCTGCGCGGAGCCAGCAGATGCCGGAGCTGGTTCAGCAGGACGGCGCTGCCCGGCCGCCCGAAGGACCGTGCCTCCTCGAGCAGGGACAGTGCCACCTCGTACCGTCCCTGCAGGGCCAGCAGGACAGCGTCCTTCACGTGGGCGTCCCGGACGCGCGTGGTCGCGTTCACGAAGTCGGATCTGTGCGCCCGGTCGGCGTGGAAGCCGCGGTACATGGCTTCCATGTACGCGCGGAACGACGGGTAGCGGTCCGGCAGTTCACCGCCCCAGCCCTTGTAGAGATAGAGCGCCCACTCGCCGTCCTGGTCGGTGTCGCCCGGGTCGAGCAGCGCGTGCGACATGTCGGAGTCCGTCTCCAGCCGGAGTGCTCGTTGCCACATCCCGGCCAGCAGGACGTCCTCCTCGCGCGGGTTGTCGCCGAGGTTCTCCTCGTACAGCGGGGTCATGTCGTACGGGTCGCGGAACCAGTCGATGTCCGCGGCGCCGCCGAGCTGATAGACCCCGGCCGTCTGGTCGACGTGCCACCCGTCGCTCACGGCCAGGAACTCCCGGTAGGAGGCCGGCAGTCGCCGCCCCAGCCGCTCCTCGGCCGCGGCGATCACCGCCTCGTCCGCCCCGGGCCGGCCCAGGCCCGCGGTCTGTCCGTCGTCCTCGTCCTCTTCCTCGTCCAGGTCGTCGCGCGGGACCCACTCCTCCTGCCAACGTCCCAGGAACTCGTGCCAGTTGAAAGCCTCACCACTCATGTCCGGATGGTGTCACCCGGCACTGACAACGCCCGGTGCCACCTCCGGGCGTCTGCGCGGGGGTCACCAGCCGGTGCGCAGCAGATGGTTGAGGAGCAGGGCGAGCAGCGCCTGGGCGGCGAGCCAGGCACGGGGGTGGGGGAGGAAGGCGCACGCCGGGTACAGCCACAGCGCGAAGGGCAGCCAGATGCGTTCCGTCTCCGCCTTGCTCATGCCGGACAGGTCGGCGGCCAGCAGCGCGGCGAGCGCGGCGGCCACGAGAACGCCGAGGCGGACGTCGGCACGGCTGCCGGTGCGGTGTCGCAGCAGGAGCGCGCCCGTCCGCCGCAGGCCCGCCGCCGTCGCCAGGCCGGTGATCAGCACCGCGCACGCCAGGTTGGCCCACACCCAGTAGCCGTAGGGGCGGATGCCGCCCGCGCCCTGGTAGTAGCGCGTGACCAGCAGGTGGTACGCCTCCCACCAGTCGAACCCGGCGAACGTGAACGCCGTCGGCACCACGGCCGCTCCGACGAGCAGCGGCACCAGCACGGCCGGGCGCTCCCGCAGTTCCCGTCTGCCGAGCACCAGCACCGCGGCCCCGATCAGCGCGACGAGCGTCAGACCGTAGGACAGATAGCAGGTCAGGCCGAACAGCAGCCCCGAGCCCCACGCCCACCCCCAAGACCGCCGGGTGACCGCCAGGGCCAGCAGCGCCACCGCCCACGCGGCCACCGCCGCGAAGTACGCGTCGGCCGAGGTGCCCATCCACACGGCGGCCGGCGCCAGGACCAGGAACGGTGCGGCGTGCCGCGCCCGCCGTTCGTCGGCCAGCGCGCGGATCGTGACCAGTACGGCCACGCAGGCGGCCGCCCCGACCGTGATGCACCACGCCCCGGCCCAGCCGCCGCCCCGCAGCCCGATCCGGTCCAGCAGGACGAAGGTGAGCGTCGCGCCGGGCGGATGGCCGGCGACGTGGGCGGGCCAGTGGTCGGGGGAGCCGAGCAGGATGTGGTGGGTGAAGTCCCGCAGGGCGGCGTGGATGTCGTGGAAGCGGTCGATGACCTGGAGGTACTCGTAGCGCGTGGTGAGCCTGCGCGCTACGCCCCGGTGCCAGCCGTCGATCAGGGCGAGGGACCAGATCCACGCCATGGCCGTGGCCCAGGCCAGCGTGAGCAGGGCACGGAAGGGGAGCCGGGCGGCGAGAGCGGGGCCGTACACCACAGTCGCGGTCGCCACGAGGACGGCGGCCGGGGTGCCGGGACCCAGGTGGGGGTCCCAGAACGCCAGGAGCGGGGGCCAGTCGACGAACAGGGTGTGGTGCATGTGCTGGATGTACCGGCCGATGAGCACGGCGGCGGTCACCAGCGCTGCGGCGGCCCCGGCGGCGTACAGGTCACGGCGAGGGGAGCGGGTCACGCGGGGAACGCTAGGCGCGCCGGTCGGCCGTTTGCCGTCTCCCGGGCCGGACGTCAGCGTTTCGTCATGGGTTGCGCACCCTTTCCTGGGGCGTCGCGGGCCTACGGTCGGGCCATGCGCGACCCCGACATCCCACGCCTTTCCCTGCGAGCGGACCCACGGCTGCCGTCCTCGCCCGGTTTCTGGCGCAGTGCGCTGCGCGGCCCCTGGTTCACCTCGGTGCTGGGTCTGGTCCTGCTCGTCGGCATCACGGTGCTGTTCGTGACGGGACTGGTCTCCTACGCCGCCTACAACCCGGACCTGTCGCCGGTGAACGACAAGACCCCGGACAAGGGGCTCCTCGGCTTCTACCTCTTCTCCTGGCCGACCGGCCCGCACTGGCTGTACCGGCTCAACCAGGGCGTCCATGTCACCCTCGGCGTCACCCTGATCCCCGTACTGCTGGCCAAGCTGTGGTCGGTGGTGCCCAGGCTGTTCACCCTGCCGCCCGCCCGTTCCCTCACCCACGCCCTGGAACGGATCTCGCTGCTGCTCCTGGTCGGGGGAGGGCTGTTCGAGTTCGTGACGGGCGTGCTCAACGTCCAGCTCGACTACGTCTTCCCCGGCTCCTTCTATCGGCTGCACTTCTACGGCGCCTGGGTGTTCTTCGCCGCGTTCACCGCGCACGCGGTGCTGAAGCTGCCGATGGCGCTGCGGAATCTGCGGCAGCTGCGGGAGGAGCGCAATGACCTGGTCTCCCCGCGCCCCAACGAGCCGACCGTCTCCCGGCGGGGCGCCCTGTGGTTCGTCGGGGGCGGCTCGCTGCTGCTGTTCGCCACGACGGTGGGGCAGAGCTTCGACGGACCGCTGCGGCGCACCGCCCTGCTCGCACCGCACGGCGCCGGCGAGCCCGGCAGCGGCCCGAACGGCTTCCAGATCAACAAGACCGCCGCGTACGCCGGGATCAGCCCGGCACAGACGGGCGAGGACGCGTGGCGGCTCGTCGTCACCGGGCGCACCGGCACCGTCCGCCTCAGCCGGGCACAGCTCGCCGAACTGCCCCTGCACAGCGCCGCGTTGCCCATCGCCTGCGTGGAGGGCTGGTCGACCTCGGACCAGTGGTGGCGCGGGGTGCGACTGCGCGACCTGGCGGCGCTCGTCGGTTACGAGGACGACCCGCCGGACGTCTTCGTCGAATCCCTCCAGCAGCGCGGATCGTTCCGCAAGGCTGCCCTGCGCGCCAACCAGGTGGCCGATCCGCGGTCCCTGCTCGCCCTGTACGTCAACGGCGAGGAGCTGTCCCCCGACCACGGCCACCCGGCCCGGATCATCGTGCCCGCCGCGCCCGGTGTCCTGAACACCAAGTGGGTGGCCCGGCTGACCTTCGGAGACCTGTGATGCGCCGACCGCGGATTCCTGTCGGAAGTCCCTTTCAACTCCTGCTGCTCGCTTGCTCGTTCGCACTCGCCGCCTATGCGGGTGTGCGGCTCCTCGACGGCGACCGGTTCGGTGTGGCGCTGTGGTTGGTGGGAGCGGCCCTGCTGCACGACCTGGTGCTGCTTCCGGTGTACGCGGTGCTCGACCGGGTCGTGGTCCGCGGGCTCGGCGCGGCCGGCCGCCGCGAGTGGGTGATGTACGTGCGGGTGCCGGCCGCGCTGTCCGCGCTGCTTCTGCTGGTGTGGTTCCCGCTGATCAGCGGGATGGTGGACCGGCGTTACCGATCCGCCACCGGTCTGTCGCCGGATGGCTTCGCGGCGCGTTGGCTGCTGATCACCGCCGTGCTGTTCGCAGGGTCGGCGCTGTTGTTGGCGCTACGGCTGCGCAGCGCCGCGAAGCATCGTCCGCCCGCGGTCCACTGACCGGAAGGCCGCCAGCCCTGCGCGTGCGCGAGCAGGGCCCGCGTGCCGACCCGGGCCCAGGGGAAGGGGAGGTCGGCCTCACCGCTGTCGATGAGGCCGACTACCGCCACCTGCACACGCTCGTCGACCTCCACCGGTGCGGTCTCCGCGATCAGCAGGCCGCCGGGGCTGAGAAGGGCGGCCACGCGGTCCAGTAGGGCGCGTGGGTCACCGCCGATACCGACGTTGCCGTCCATGAGCAGGACGGTGTCCCAACGGCCCTCGCCGGGCAGCGGCTCGAAGACCGAGCGCCGCAGTGCCTGACCTCCGAGGCGCACGGTGTGCTCGACCGCGGCCTGGCTGACGTCGATGCCGAGGACGGTCCGGCCCCGGCCGGCGAGTTCCGCCACCAGCCGTCCGGGGCCGCAGCCCACGTCCAGCACGTTGCCCTCGCACCGGTCGAGCACGTCCCGGTCCACCTCATCGGCGCGGGCGCACCAGCGTTCCACCTCCAGCGGCAGCAGCCAGCCGTCGTCGCGGCGCAGGAACAGCGGGCCGCGCCCGGTGCGCAGGGCCGCGGCGTAGGGATCGGCACTCGCCCAGGCGCGAGGCGTGACGGGCGGGCTGCTCATCGGCGGGTGGCCGAACGCGCGGCGGACCCGGTACCTGATGGTGACCCGGGCCCCGCAGCGGCCGGCGCGCACCGGGCCAGCCGCGCCGCGAACCGTCCGTGCGGGGCCAGGGCGGCGACCGCCTCGGCGTCGGCGGCGGTGTCCACGTCCCGCAGCCGGGGCAGGTCCCGTACCCGCAGTCCGGCCGCGATGAGCCGCTCGCGCTGCACCGCCCCGGTCACCGGGGTCGACATAGGCACGCCCCGCAGCAGGTCGGGGTCGGGCTCGGCCAGTCCCAGCGCCCAGAAGCCGCCGTCCTCGGCCGGACCGAACAGGGCGTCGCAGTCGGCGAAGTCCGCGGCGAGCAGCGCGGGGGTCACCTGGGGCGTGTCCATGCCGATGAGCAGGGCCGGACCCGCACAGTGCGCGAAGGCGTCCGCCAGCCGCTCGTCCAGAGGGCCCGCGCACTGCCGTACGACCTCGAAGCCGGGCGGCAGCCAGGGTCCGGGCCTCCCGTCGAGGACGAGAAGGCGGCGGGAAGCGGGCGTGGCCGCCACGGCGCGCAGGGTGTCCGCGAGAGACGCCTCGGCCAGTGCCGCCGCCTGGCGCGGCGTGAACGGCGGGGTCAGCCGGGTCTTCACCCGCCCCGGCAGGGGTTCCTTGGCGATGACGAGAAGTGTGGTCACCGTGCGGCCCTCCCGTCGGCCAGCACCCGGCTCATGTCCCGCACGGCCTGCCAGGTGCCGCGCCAGGTGCCCGTCACCTTCGAGGCCCCGGTGCGCGGCAGGTAGGGCACGTCGTGTTCGGTGATCCGCCAGCCGGCGTCGGCGGCGCGGACGACCATCTGGAGCGGGTAGCCGCTGCGCCGGTCGGTGAGATCGAGGTCGAGCAGCGGCTTCCGGCGGGCGGCGCGCAGCGGGCCGAGGTCGTGCAGACGCAGCCCGGTGCGGCGGCGCAGCATGCGGGCGAGCGCGAGGTTGCCGGCGCGGGCGTGCGGGGGCCACGCGCCCCGGCCCTGCGGACGGCGCCGGCCGAGGACCAGGTCGGCCTCGCCGTTGAGGATCTCCCCGACGAAGGGCACGAGGAGCGAGGGGTCCAGGGAGGCGTCGCAGTCGCAGAAGCACACCACGTCGGCGGCGGCGGCGACGAGCCCGGCGTGGCAGGCAGCGCCGAAGCCCCGGCGCGGCTCGTGCACGACGGTCGCGCCGAGGGCGTCGGCGATGTGGGCGGAGCCGTCGGTGGAACCGTTGTCGACGACGAGGGCGCGCCAGCCCGGCGGGATCCGTTCGAGCACCCAGGGCAGGGCCTTGGCCTCGTTCAGACAGGGCAGCACCACGTCGACGTCGGAAGGTGTCGTTGTCACCGTTTCACCCTACGAACGAGAATCAGGCATAACGGACACCCGCTCCTTACGAAACGCGGACATCGAAGCCTGGGGAGCGCCCGGGCACCTCAACGGCGGCGGCGTGGTGCCAGGCTGGGGGCATGCAGCAGCCCTACCAGCACGAAGAGAGCGCGAGCGGTCCCACGCGGATCCTCGTGGTCGACGACGACCCCACCGTCGCCGAGGTCGTCGCCGGATACCTGGACCGCGCCGGCTATGTCGTCGACCGCGCCGACGACGGTCCGACGGCCCTCGACCGTGCCGCCGCGCACTGGCCCGACCTGGTCGTGCTCGATCTCATGCTGCCCGGCATGGACGGCCTGGAGGTCTGCCGCCGGATGCGCGGCCAGGGGCCGGTCCCGGTCATCATGCTCACCGCCCGAGGCGACGAGGACGACCGCATCCTGGGCCTGGAAGTGGGCGCCGACGACTACGTCACCAAGCCGTTCAGCCCCCGCGAACTGGTGCTGCGCGTGGAGTCGGTACTGCGTCGCAGCAGGCCCGCCACCCCCGGCGCACGGCTGGGCGCGGCGGGCCTGACCGTCGACCCCGCGGCCCGCCGGGCGGCCAAGAACGACACCGAACTCGCCCTCACCCTGCGTGAGTTCGACCTGCTCTCCTACTTCCTGCGGTATCCGGGACGGGCGTTCAGCCGCGAGGACCTGATGCGGGAGGTGTGGGGCTGGGACTTCGGCGATCTGTCGACCGTCACCGTCCACGTCCGCCGCCTGCGCGGCAAGGTCGAGGACGACCCGGCCCGCCCCCGCCTGATCCAGACGGTCTGGGGCGTGGGCTACCGCTTCGATCCCACGGGATCCACGGGAGAGGAGAGCGGATCGTGAACGACACGCTGCTGATAGCCCTGTACGCCTTCGCCGGCGCCGCCGCCACCGGGCTGGCCGGAGCGGCCGTACTGCGCGTGGTCCGGCGCCGCTCACTGACCGCGTCCCTGGCCGTGGTGGCGGCCGTCGGGATCGTCGCGATGCTGGCGGGCACGCTCGCCGTGGCCTGGGCGATGTTCCTGTCCCCGCACGACCTGACCGTCGTCACGACGGTCGTCGCGATGGCGGCCGTGGTCTCGCTGGCCACCGCGCTCCTCCTGGGCCGCTGGGTGGTCGCGCGCAGCCGTGAACTCGCCGTGGCGGCACGCTCCTTCGGCGACGGCGGGGACTTCGCCGCTCCCGACGTCCCCGCGACCGCCGAACTGGAACACCTGAGCCGGGAGTTGGCGGCCACCAGCGCCAGACTCGCCGAATCCCGCGAACGGGAAAGGGCGTTGGAGGCGTCCCGGCGCGAACTCGTCGCCTGGATCTCGCACGATCTGCGTACTCCGCTGGCCGGTCTGCGCGCCATGTCGGAGGCGCTGGAGGACGGCGTCGCCGCCGACCCCACCCGCTACCTCCGGCAGATGCGCACCGAGGTGGAACGCCTCAACGACATGGTCGGCGACCTCTTCGAACTCTCCCGCATCCACGCCGGCACGCTGCCGCTGTCCTACGCCCGCATCTCGCTCTACGACCTGATCGGCGACGCGCTGGCGGGAGCCGACCCGCTCGCCCGGGAGTACGGGGTGCGGCTGGTGGGCGGCCATGTCGAGATGCTGCCGGTCGAGGTGGACGCCAAGGAGATGAGCCGGGTCCTGGGCAACCTGCTGGTCAACGCCATTCGCCGGACCCCGGCCGACGGCACGGTCGCCGTCGCCGCCGAGCGCTCGCCCGAGGGAGTGGTGGTGTCGGTGACGGACGGCTGCGGCGGTATCCCCGACGAGGACCTCTCCCGCGTCTTCGACACCGGCTGGCGCGGCACGCACGCCCGCACGCCGCCGGCCGGAGCGGGCCTCGGGCTCGCCATCGTCCGGGGGATCGTCGAGGCGCACCAGGGGCGGGCCACCGTACGCAACATCCCCGGCGGCTGCCGCTTCGAGGTGGTGCTGCCCGCCGCCGCTTCCTGATGCGGGCAGCACCACCGGTCTGTGGCACCGCAGTTCTACACGGTGCGCATCCCGGCCCGCGCGAACTCCGCCATACCGTCCGCGAACCCGACCTCCGGCTTCCACCCCAGATCGGCCCGCAGCCGCGCGGAGTCGGCGGTGATGTGCCGTACGTCCCCGAGCCGGTACTCGCCCGTGACGACCGGCTCGGGCCCGCCGTACGCGGCGGCCAGGGCCCGCGCCATCTCGCCCACGGTGTGCGGGTCACCGCTGCCCGTGTTGTACGCCGTCAGCACACCCGCGGCCGGCGACGCCTGCAGCGCCGCCACGTTGGCCGCCGCCACGTCCCGCACATGCACGAAGTCCCGGCGCTGCGCCCCGTCCTCGAACACTCGCGGTCCCTCACCGCGGGCGAGCGCGGACCGGAAGAACGAGGCCACCCCGGCGTACGGCGTATCCCTGGGCATGCCCGGCCCGTACACGTTGTGATAGCGCAACGACACCGCCGAACCGCCGGTGCAGCGGGCCCAGGCGGCGGCCAGGTGCTCCTGGGCGAGCTTGGTCGTCGCGTACACGTTCCGCGGATCGGTCGCGGTGTCCTCGCCGACCAGACCGGGGGAGAGGTCCGCCCCGCACACCGGACACGGCGGCTCGAACCGCCCGGCGTCCAGGACGGCGACGGCACGCGGTCCGGGCCGTACGACACCGTGCCGCGGGCACTCGTAGCGCCCCTCCCCGTAGACCACCATCGACCCGGCGAGCACAAGACGCCCGATGCCGGCCTCGGCCATGGCGGCGAACAGCACGACGGTACCGAGGTCGTTGTGCGCCACGTACTGTGCCGCGTCGGCGACCCCGTTGCCGAGCCCGACCATGGCCGCCTGATGGCAGACGGCGTCCACACCGGCGAGCGCGCGGGCGACTGCAGGCGGATCGCGGACGTCGGCGCCGGGATCGGCCCGGACGTCGTACACGATCGGCTCGTGCCCGCGCGCCGCCAGCGCCTCGACGACATGGGACCCGATGAACCCGGCACCGCCGGTGACCAGTACACGCATACGGCCACGCTAGGCCCGGCGGAACGCGGAAGAGCGGGACAGCGCCCGCACGTCACGACTCCGTAAGAAGCCGAGGCCGCGTCGGACCGGGACACCCCACGACCCGCGCGCGACCTCGGTTCCGGAGCGCGGGGCGTCAGAGCAGCGCATCTGCCGTGACGGGCAGTTCACGCACCCGGCGGCCGGTGGCGACACCGCCTTGGCGATGGCGGCCGCCACGCCACTTCTCACGCAGGCCACCGCGTACGGGCTCGGCAGTGATCAGCGGGCCGACCAGTTCGTGGTCGGTTCCTTCGCCACCGCCGTTGCTACCGGCCGCAGGGGCCGGAGTGGTCGCAGTACGGCTGCATCTGACTGGTCCCACAGCCGCACAGCACGGCCCTGGTCTCGCTGTGCGTCCCTTCCTGCGTGTCCAGCGACAGGTCGCCACGCACGACCAGCTGTCCGTCAGGAGTCCGGGTGATGCGGGTGGGCCGGTCCGGAGTCTCGCTCCCGCCATCCGGCAGTTCGTATCGCAGCGCCCCCGAGGGGCAGCGGCGCACCACCTCTGCCAGTTGGTCGGCCGGGGCGCCGTCGGGCCGGATCCACGGACGCGCGTTCACGTCGAAGACCTCGGGCAAGCCGTTGAGACACCGGGCGGCGTGCAGGCAACGCCGCGACTCGAAGGTCACGGTGATCTCCGGCGCCTTGTAGGCCTTCTTCGGGGGTGTGCCGCTCATGCCGATCTCCCTCAGTCGCTGACCTTGCTCCGGGCCTGGTACAGCAGGTCGGCGTACTCCGGGTGGCGGCCGATCCAGGCCGCGTAGAAGGGACACGTGGCAAGGACCCTCAGCCCCGCGGCGCGTGCCTCGTCGAGAGAGGTCCGAGCCAGCGCCGAACCGACCCCACGGCCCTCGAACTCCGGCCGCACCTCCGTGTGCAGGAAGGCGATCAGTTCCGGTGTCCGGATGTACTGCGAGAAACCCGCGACTTCCGACTGCCCGTCCACCGTGGCTTCGTATCGGCGCGCCTCAGGTTGGTCGATCACCTTGACCGTCACTTGTTCCTCCTTGGAATCCGGGAAAGTCCGCGATCACTTTATAGTTGATTAATCAACAAAAATACCCAAGGGGAGCCGATGAGTCAACCTCTACCGCGAGGACGAGGGGTCAGCGGGAGGGGCGCGATGATGTGCGGCCCGCAGGACGTCCGGATGGGTGCGAGCAGGGTGGTGGCCTTGGTGACGAGGGGGGCGCTGAACTCCACCAGGGACAGGCCGGTGGAGTAGGTGGTCTCGGCGTTGCTGCCCGCGGTGCTCCGAGCCCGCTCGTAGAAGTCGTCGAGGGGTAGGGCCGGGTGGTGGGCGAGGATCTTCAGCACCGGCCTGCCTGGGATGCGGGTGAGGAGTTCCCCGGCGGTGCCGACCGGATCGGCGGTCTCTTCCCCGAACGACGAGGTCGGGTAGGCCGGTTCGTGGCCGAAGTGCCCGTCGTACTCGACGGCGAAAGCGGTGCCGGGCAGCGTCCTGCGCGCGCGAGATGAGCCGGATGGCCGCCGGGGGCCGGATCGGGGACGCGTGCGCCAGGGTTCCGTCAGGGGCGTAGACGGCCGCGCCGTTGGCGGCGATGACGAAATGCGGTGCGATGGTGGCCGGCAACTCCGGCACGGAGCGCGGCGGGCGGCCCGTGACCAGCACTACGCGGATCCCGGACTGCTCGGCTGCCGTCAGGGTGGCCCGGGTCGGTCCGACAGCGTTCCGTCGCTGCGGAGGAGCGTGCCGTCAAGGTCCGTAGCGATCAGTTTCGGAGGGACGAGAGGGACAACGGGAGGCGCGGCAGGGGCGGTTGTCATGGCGGCACCCTTCTGGATCGAGGGACTGAACCGATGTGGTCCGGTGCGCTGTGGCGCGGCGCGCGCACTGCAGGGCTGCGGCAATCTGTCCATGGCGGATTACGTCGTTCTTGTGGCCCTCACCGACGCGCCCGACGGTCTGCGGCACTTCCAGGACCTGGCCAACACGGTGGAGTGGGAGCGGAGCCGTATGTCCCACCACCTCCGCCGCATGGCCAAGCGCGGCCTGGTGACCCAGGAGCTCTGCCCCAAGGATGGGCGCGGTGTCCATGTGGTCGTCACCCCCGATGGCCGCGCGGCCATCGAGACGGCCGCCCCCCACCACGTCGCCACTGTGCGCAGACTGGTCATCGATCCCCTCAGCCCCGAAGAGCTCGACACGCTCACCGTTCTCTGTGAACGCATCCTCGGTCGACTGGAGATGGACCCACCCTGACGCCGTGACGATGCGAACCTGCTCCCTGGGTTGATGCATCAACTGGGCTGCGGCAGTATTGTTGATGTATCAACAACAACCCCTTCTGATCTGGCGCAAGCCGCCGCGGCCACCGGACTGCGGCACGTGGTCTGGTCGACGCTGGAGGACACCCGCGTGCTGCTGCCGCTGGAGGACAGCCGTATGTCGGTGTTGCAGGGGAAGTACAACGTGCCGCATTCGACGTCAAGGGTGAGGGCAATGAGCTGTTCAGCCAGGCCGGAGTGCCGACCACTTTCCTCAATACGACCTTCTATTTCCAGGGCTTCCTGCAGGGCCTCGGCCCCCAGCGCGGCGAGGAAGGCGTACTGACGCTGACCCTGCCCCTGGGGGACGGCAAGCTCCTGTCCGGGGTGGACGTGGCGGACATCGACCGGACGGCCTTCGCCATTCTCAAGGGCGGTGCGGGCTTCATCGGCCGGACGGTCGGTCTGGTCGGCGACCATCTGACCGGTGCGCAGTACGCGGAGAAGCCGGCGGGGGCGCTGGGCGAGCCGGTGCGCTTCCAGTCCGTGCCCAACGACTACTTCCGTACCCTCGAGATTCCGTTGGCCGAGGAGCTCGGCAAGATGTTCCAGTACTACGGCGACTTCGACCGAGAGTTCACTGGCGTCGGCGTTGGCACGCCGCGTCCTACCCGACGGCAGGCCCTCGGCCAAGGAGACGGTGACCTTGCCGTCGAGCTGCCCGCTCACCGCAGGGCCTTCAGCGCCGGGTTGATCTCCCGTACCCGGGTCAGATCACGGGGGCCGCATCACCCATCGGACAGTGGGGCGCCGCTCTTCCCTCCCGGAGCATCTCGATTCGCCCGTACCGGGTGCTTGCTCATGATCGAGACCCGGTTGAACGCGTTGATGGTGACCGCCACCCAGATCGCAGCGGAGATCTGGTCGTCGGTGAGTACCTGTCGAGCGGCCTCGTAAGCGGTTTCCTGTGCGACGGCATCGGTGGGGTCGGTCGTGGCCTCGGCCAGCGCAAGGGCCGCGCGCTCCGTGGGGGAGAACACCTCGGTGTCCCGCCAGGCGGCCAGCACTCCCAGCCGCTGCGTCGACTCACCCGCGCGCAGGGCTGCCCTGGTGTGGGTGTCGAGGCAGTAGGCGCAGCCGTTGATCTGCGACACGCGGAGGTTGATCAGTTCCACAGCGGTGCGGTCGAGCCCCGCTTCGGCGGCAACCGTCCGCACCGCTTCCGCGGTCTGCCGCAGGGCGTGGAAGGCTTTGGGGCTCTGTTTGTCGATGAATATCCGCATGTCTCCCGCTCGTTGTCTGCTTGCTGTGGCCTTCGCTCTATGATCACGGCATTGTAGTTGACGCAACAACTTCGGATCTGTGATACGCCTGCGTGGCCCTTGGGTCGGACTGCGGGCAGACCGCGCAGGTGATCGTCATGACCGCCGAACCGCTCGACGCGTTGGCGGGACGAGGCTGGCAGTCAAATTTTTCATCCGACCTATATCTCAATCTTTGGCTCTGTCGGGGCAGTTGACAGCTTGGTGAGTCCATTCAATCATCAGACATCCGATGAATTGGAGCCGCTCATGGGTACGTATCCGAGACGTCAGGTCCTGGGCGCCGCGGCCGGAGTCGCCGCCGCTGCGGCCCTTCCTCTTGCCTCAGCCACCGCCGCACACGCTGTCGAACCACTCGCCGTCGAACCACTGGCCGAATATGCCGGGCCGTGGGCTCCCGTCCCCGACCCCGTCCCCGTTCCCCTGACTCCCTCTACGACAACGACGGCATCGACACCGCCTCCGCGCGGGGCGGCGACTTCGACGGCTCGGGCTACACGTTCCCGGGCGAGGAACTTCCCGCAGGCCGGGTCGAAGTCGATGGTGTGCCTTTTATCTTCCCGGCCTCGGACACGGGCGGGAAGAACAATGTCGTCGCGCTCGGCCAGCGCGTGGAACTGCCCAAAGGCCGCTACCTCTCGGCTCTCTTCCTCACCGCGGGCAGCTACGGCAACGCCTCCGGCAAGGCCACGGTCCACTACGCGGACGGCTCGACCACGACCGCCCCCCTCGGCGGATCCGACTGGTACGCGACGGGTGGATCACTGTCGGTGCCGTACCGCTACACACCGGACGGCACCAAGGACGAACACCGTGTTGGCATCGGCACGTCAGAGTTGTGGATCGACCCGCAGCGCGACGCCGTAGCGATCACGCTCCCGGTGACGAACCCGGCGCAGGCGAACAAGGCGTCGCTCCATGTGTTCGCGCTGTCCGTGCAGCCTGCCGCCCAGGGGCGCGCGCTGGCCCTGCGCGGGGCCCGGTCCACGAACTCGCTGCTGGACTCGTCCGGCGCCCAGAGCATCGAAGCCACCGTCATCAACGCGGGGACGGTCTCCGTCTTGGCCGCGGACGGCGTGTCGGTGGGCGTCGAGGTTCCGGGAGCCCGGACCGTCGAGGCCGCCCGTGTCCGCCGTCTGGACCCCGGTGAGCAGGCCCGTGTCCGCGTGGGCATCCGCAACCGCGCGGGCACCGCCCCCGGCACGGTCCGCGACGGCTCGGTGACCGTCACTGGACGCGGAACCCAAGTCGCCGCGCAGGAAGGCCGGTTGACCCTCGGCGTCGCCGACTACCAGCCCACCGCGTCCTCGCTCTCCGGCCACCAAGCGCCGTACTGGTTCCAGGGCGCCAAGTTCGGCATCTTCATCCACTGGGGCGTCTACTCGGTGCCGGCCTGGTCGCCGGTCGGCAAGCAGTACGCCGAGTGGTACTGGAACCACATGCAGGACCCGGCGAACGCCGTCTACGGGTACCACCGCGAGACGTACGGCGAGAACTTCTCCTACGACGACTTCATCCCGATGTTCACGGCGGAGAAGTTCGATCCGCGCGCCTGGGTCGAACTGTTCCGGGACGCGGGCGCGGAGTATCACGTGCTGACCTCGAAGCACCATGAAGGCTTCGCCCTGTGGGACACGAAGGTCTCCGACCGCAACTCCGTGAAGATGGGCCCGAAACGGGATCTCATCAAGGAACTCTTCGACGCCTCCCGCCGCTACACCCCCGAACTCCACCGCGGGCTCTACTTCTCCATGCCCGAGTGGTTCAACCCGGACAACCCGTGGATGGGTCACGCCCCACGTAATCCGTACACCCAGGAGCCGGAGCCGTACACGGGTTACACCGGGGGCAAGGACTTCGTGAAGGACTACCAGGCCCCGCAGATGCTGGAGCTGATCCAGGGCTACGACCCGGAGCTCATCTGGTGCGACATCGGCGGCGCCAACGACAGCCTTCACGTCCTGGCCGAGTACTTCAACCACGCGAAGAACCGCGCGCGGCCCATCGAGGTCACCGTCAACGACCGTTCGGGCATCGGCTTCCACGACTTCACGACCCCCGAATACACGACGTACGACAACACGGTCGTCGCCAAGTGGGAGTCCAGCCGCGGACTGGACCCGTTCAGCTACGGGTACAACAAGGCGACCCCGGACGACGCCTACATGACGACCGAGGAGGTCGTGCACAGCCTCGTCGACATCGTCTCCAAGAACGGCAACTTCCTTCTCGACATCGGCCCGCGTGCCGACGGCACCATCCCCGAGATCATGCAGACCCGACTGCGTGAGACAGGCCGCTGGCTGCGTACCAACGGAGAGGCGATCTACGACACCACGTACTGGTCCCGGATGGCCGAACTGGGCGAGGACCTGCGGTTCACCGTCCGCCCGGACGAGGCCTTCTACATCCACTCCCTGGCGAGGCCGGGCGCCAAACTCACCGTCGAAGCACCGATCCCGATCCGGGCCGGCGACAGGGTGACGATGCTCGGCCACGGCCGACCCCTGACGTGGACCGTCAGCAACGGGGCGCTGGTGATCGACGTCCCCGAAGCCGCACGCAGGGCGGGACAGCACGCCTGGGTCTTCAAAGTGCACTGGCGTGCCTGAGAACCGTGGGACATCCTGAGCCCGGCCGGTGGCCGCGACGGCACAACCGTGCTCGCGACACCGGTTCGGGGCCACGGCTCTAGGAACTCCGTTCCGTTCCCGACGCGTGTCGTCTGTCGACCATCATGTGTCCGCAGTTTGCGGAGCGGATCGTCGTCCGCGAGGAGAGGATGGTGAGCGCAGGGCTCACCATCGTCGTGTTGCCGGTGCCGGCGCACGCGCTGATCATGCAGGAACGGCCCCTTGTCCTGTGGCCCGCCGGTCGGGGCGCGGACAAGGCCGAGGGGTTCGGCAGGCGCAATGCCGGTCCCGGTGAGCTGGTCGTCCGCCTGCACCCCACCAAGGTCGTCGCCCACGGTGGCGGCGCCGACTGACGAACACCCGGCCGCTCGCCACATCCACCGCGAGGCCAGCCAGGAGCCAAGGACCCGTCCATGAAGCACGAAGCACAAGCACTGCCCCTGTTCGACGAGGACACACAGCGCCCGCTGGCCGACCGGCTGCGGCCGCGCACCCTGGAGGACGTCGTCGGCCAGGAACACCTGCTCGCGCCCGACGCCCCCCTCGGGCGCATGGTGGAGCAGGGGCGGTTGGTGTCGGCGATCCTCTGGGGGCCGCCCGGATGCGGGAAGACCACCATCGCCCGGCTCCTGGCGCAGCGGACCGAGCTGGCCTTCGAGCCGCTGTCGGCCACGTTCTCCGGTGTCGCGGATCTGAGGAAGGTCTTCGAGGCGGCCCGGCGCAGGCACGAGATCGGCCAGGGAACGCTGCTGTTCGTCGACGAGGTCCACCGGTTCAACCGCGCCCAGCAGGACAGCTTCCTGCCCTACGTGGAGGACGGCACGGTCACCCTCGTCGGGGCCACGACCGAGAACCCCAGCTTCGAGCTGAACGGGGCCCTGCTCTCCCGCTGCCGGGTCTTCGTCCTCAAACGCCTCGACGACACGGCCCTGGGCACCCTGATCGCACGCGCCGAGGAGCTGTCCGGGCGCGAACTGCCGCTGGACGACGAGGCCCGCCTGGCCCTGATGGCCATGGCGGACGGCGACGGCCGGTTCCTGCTCAACATGGCCGAGCAGCTCCAGGCGCTGCCCGAGGGCACACCGCCGCTGGACACCTCCGCTCTCGCCCAGCAGATCCAGCGGCGGGCTCCGCTGTACGACAAGGCCCAGGAGGGTCACTACAACCTGATTTCGGCGCTGCACAAGTCGATGCGCGGCTCCGACCCCGACGCGGCCCTGTACTGGCTCGCCCGCATGCTCGACGGCGGCGAAGACCCCCTGTACATCGCCCGCCGACTCATACGCTTCGCCAACGAGGACATCGCAATGGCCGATCCCCAGGCGGTACAACAGGCCCTGGCGGCCTGGGACGTGTACGAGCGTCTCGGCTCACCCGAAGGCGAGCTGGCCATCGCGCAGGCCGTGGTCCATCTGGCGACCGCCCCCAAGTCCATCGCAGTCTACCGGGCGTTCGGCGCCGCACAGCAGCGTGCCCGCCGGACCGGCTCCCTGATGCCGCCACTCCACATCCTCAACGCGCCGACCCGGCTCATGAAGGACATCGGTTACGGCGAGGGTTACCAGTACGACCCAGACACTCCGGAGGGGTTCTCCGGCGCCGACTACTTCCCCGAGGGCATGGACCGCGAGACCTTCTACCATCCCACGGGGAGCGGCTACGAGGAGCACATCCGCCGCCGACTGGACCGGTGGTCGGCCCTGCGCAACAAACGCCCCGACTCCGCCGACTGACGGCCCGCGCACAGACACCCGTACGGAAACAGTCAGGACGGGACAGGCCGCGCCCGCTTCTGGGGCCAGAGCCGCTCCTCGGAGTGGTAGGTCGGCGCTTGGGTGATGGTCGACCGGTAGGCGCTGTCCGACCGCTGCGGGGGCCGCCGGACCGGTGCCTCGGGGTCGGGCTCACATAGCCAGGACGAGGGTGACGGCGGTCGCCGCGGAAACCAGCGCGAGGATGATGGGGGCCATGGCGTTTCCGCGCGTGGCGGGATCGGCGTAGTCGCCGGCCTTGGTGTGGAAGCCCACCGCGCCGATCATCGTGATCCCGAAGCCGACGGCGGCGGCGATGCCCAGAGGCTGCCAGAAGAGCCCCACGACCAGGCCCACGGCCGCGGCGGCCTCGGCCAGTCCAATGAAGCGGACCAGCCCAGCGCTCAGGCCCATGTGGGACTGGAGCCCCGCGGACACGTCGCCCTTCAGCATTGCCTTCGGCGTGCCGGCGGCCAGTGCCACAAGGGCGAGCAGCACGCTGAGGACCGCAGCGGTGATGTACATGGGGGTGGTTCCCTCCGGTGATGGCCGTGCCCCGGCGGGGGCGTGGCCTCTTGGTTGCTTCGTCAACAGGTTCGTCACGAGGAACATAGGGAGACGCGGATGATGTGTCAACTAGGTGACGACCGCGAGCGGGGCGCCGACAGGGGCGGCTGACGGGTGCGGCCGGAATACGGATACGCGGGGGTGCGTTAAGGTGTCTTGGTTGATGTATCAACATGATGAGAGGTTGATCACGATGCAGTTCGGCATCTTCACCGTTGGTGACGTCGCCACGGACCCGGCCACGGGCCGGACGCCGACCGAACGCGAGCGCATCAAGGCCATGGTCGCCATCGCGCTGAAGGCCGAGGAGGTCGGGCTCGACGTCTTCGCGACCGGCGAGCACCACAACCCGCCGTTCGTGCCCTCGTCGCCGACCACGATGCTCGGCTACGTCGCCGCGCAGACCGAGAGGCTCATCCTCTCGACCTCCACCACGCTGATCACCACGAACGACCCGGTGAAGATCGCCGAGGACTTCGCGATGCTCCAGCACCTGGCAGACGGCCGGGTGGACCTGATGATGGGCCGCGGCAACACCGGCCCGGTCTATCCGTGGTTCGGCAAGGACATCCGCGACGGCATCGGCCTCGCCATCGAGAACTACGCCCTGCTGCGCCGCCTGTGGCGCGAGGACGTCGTGAACTGGGAGGGGAAGTTCCGTACGCCGCTCCAGGGCTTCACCTCCACCCCCCGCCCCCTGGACGGCGTACCGCCCTTCGTCTGGCACGGCTCCATCCGCTCGCCCGAGATCGCCGAGCAGGCCGCGTACTACGGCGACGGCTTCTTCCACAACAACATCTTCTGGCCGAAGGAGCACACCAGGAAGATGATCGACCTGTACCGGCAGCGGTACGCGCACTACGGACACGGCAGTGCGGAGCAGGCGATCGTGGGACTCGGCGGCCAGGTCTACATGCGCCGCAACTCCCAGGACGCCATACGCGAGTTCCGCCCGGTCTTCGACCGCTCACCTGTGATGGGCGGCGGGATGCCCATGGAGGAGTACATGGAGCAGACCCCGCTCACGGTCGGCACCCCGGAGCAGGTCATCGAGAAGACGCTGTCCTTCCGCGACTACGCCGGTGACTACCAGCGCCAACTGTTCATAGTGGACGGCGGCGGAGTCCCGCTCAAGGCGGCGCTGGAGCAGATCGACATGCTGGGTGCGGAGGTGGTCCCGGTGCTGCGCAAGGAGTTCGCCGTGGGCCGGCCGGCCGATGTGCCCGACGCCCCCACCCACGCGTCGCTGCTCACCGCCCGCGGCACCGACCTCGTCCACGAGCCGACAGGAAGGCAAGAGTGATGGCCGACAGCATCGACAGCTTCAACGACTATCCCGCGCAGGACGGAGTCGCGCCCGACCGCTGGGCCAGCGCGCTGCACCTGTTCGACAACGGCGTCGGCGTGCCGCACGAAGAGAGCGTCCTGGAGCGCTGGGAGAGGGCCCAACTGCTTTTCGAGGCCCGGGACTACATCGGCGCCGCCCGTCTCCTCGCCATCGTCGTCGAGGAGGTTCCGGAGCAGACCGGTCCTCGGCTGCTGTTGGCCCGCGCGTACTACCACTCGGCCCAACTGGGGCGTGCCGAGGAGCAGTTGCGTCAGGTCATCGACCGCGATCCGGTGGAGCACTACGCCCACCTGATGCTGGGCCGCACCCTGGAGCGTCAGGGGCGTAGCGACGAGGCGGCACCCTGGCTGCGGATGGCCGCCGCCTTCTCGGGCGAACTGCCTTTCCAGTCCTGAAGCGGCGGGTGCGCGGAAGAGGGGCGCCGGTTGATCCGGTGCCCCTCTTGGCTGTCCCGCGGGGTTCCCGTGCGGCAGTGCTGGTCGAGGATCCGGCACGGGTTCCCGTTCATGACTGAGACGCGGTTGAACGCGCGTCATGTCTGTCGCTGCCGCCTCGGCCAACGCGAGCGCCGTCGCTCCGGCAGGTTCTTGACGGGTTTTCGGGCGTGCTCGCTCAGAACCGTGCCCCGACGTCCGCGCCGTTGCTGGGGCGCAGGAACGTGGAGGTCGGGATGGAGCCGTCGGCCGCCCGGGGACCCGTGATCGTGCTCGCGTTGGTGCTGGCGAGGGGCCAACTGCCGCCGAGGTTCCAGGAGTTGCCGCTGCCCGTGGAGTTCGATCCCAGCGATACGTCCGTGCCGTTGGCCACCGCGAGGTTCTTCGTCAGCGTGCTGGAGGACCGGTTGAAGGTGAAGCCGGTCTTCACGTTGTCCCACGCGGTGCAGCGTTCGATCGTCATCTTGCCCGGGTTGTTGTTGTCGACGAGGCCGCCGGCGGAGTTGTCCCACGCCATGCTGTTGCGGACGGTGTGGTTGGCGGCCACACCGTTGCCGCCCATCTTGAAGCCGTTGCCGTCGCCCTGGTAGTCAGGCAGGTTCCACCGGTTGTACCCGTTGCCCCACGCGAGCGTGTTCTCCACGAGGATGGGCGAGTTGTCGAACATCCAGAAGTCCAGGCCGTCATCGGCGTTGTTCCACAGCCGGGCGCCACGCAACACGTTGCCGCTGCCGGTGCCCTCCTTGATGGCGAGCCCGTCGGCGCTCTCACCGTTCTTGCGAGGGTCGCGGTTTCCGTAACTGTCCAGGTTCAGGATCTGGTTGTTGCTGGAAGCGCCCTGGAGGTGGAACCCGGACTCGTAGTTGTCCCGGGTGACGACGCGGTCGAAGACGTTGCCGCTGGTGTCCACGCCGAACACGCCGTAGGGGCCGTGGATGATCTCCAGGCCGACCAGCCGCCAGTACTCTCCCTCGATGTGAACGGCACCACGCTCGGAACGGGGGATGCTCGAATCCACCGCTCCCGGGGTGTACGGCATGTTCTCGCCGTCGATGATCACGCGCTCGCCGTTGTAGCTGCGCAGGGTGATGGGCTGGCTCGCCGTGCCGCTCTTGAGTAACTGAAGGTTCGTGCTCGGTGCGTATGTCCCGCCCCGGACCTGGATGGTGGTCCCCGCCTGCGCCAGATCCACGGCGCGCTGGATGGTCTTCAACGGGGCGGAGAGTGTCCCCGCGTTGCTGTCGCTGCCGTTCGGCGCCACATACAGGTCGGTCGCGGCGTGCGCACCGCCGGCGGAGCCCAAGGTGAGGAAGCCGGCCAGCAGTCCGGAGAGGGCGGTCGACGCGGCGACGTGCTTCAGGCGCATGGATTCGTCTCCAGAGCGAGGCCTTGAACGGGTGGCGGGAAAGCGCTTTCCGGAGAAGTTAAGAAGCGTGTCGGAGTCGCGTCAAGGTATCTGCACATGATCGTTGTCTGCATCCGTGAATCAAGCGTGGTGATCGTCGGCGCGCCGGAGCGTGGCAGGTGCTCTGGGTTGAATCCTCAGTAATGCGGGCTGGACGAGTTCTTCAGGGATGCCGTCCGCCAGGCTCGGGGTGTATCGACCAAAGTGTCGCGCTCACTAGGAGTTCACCTACGTGAACAAAATCCGTACAACAGTATTGACGCGGTCGTGACAGGTCCCTACGGTCCGAGAAAGCGCTTACCCACAGGGGATCAACTCGTGCGCCTGTCCGGCCGGCCATGCCGACGCAAGCAACGCCCCGACATTCGAGGACGAACGAGAAGACGAGGAGACGAGGATGAAGCGACCACTCTCACTGCGACTCCATGCGGCGCTGGCCACGATGGCTATTACGGCCGCGACCGGTGCGGTTCTGTCGATACCCGAGGCATCGGCGGCGACCGGTAGCGCCAGCGGTTACGCGACCCAGAACGGCGGGACCACCGGCGGCGCGGGCGGGGCGACCGTACGGGCCACCACGGGAACCGCGATCCACGCGGCCCTGTGCGGCCGGGCCAGCAGCAGCACCCCGATCACCATCGAGGTGCAGGGGACCATCAACCACGGCAACACCACCAAGGTGTCGGGCGCCAGCTGCAACACCGCCGCCGGCGTGATCGAGCTCAAGGAGGTCAGTAACGTCACGATCATCGGGGTCGGTAGCGGCGCTGTCTTCGACCAGTTGGGCATCCACCTGCGCGACGCCCGCAACATCATCATTCAGAACGTGACCATCCGGAACGTCAAGAAGTCGGGCTCGCCCACGTCCAACGGCGGTGACGCCATCGGCATGGAGCGCAACGTCCGCAACGTCTGGGTCGATCACACCACCCTGGAGGCATCGGGCGGGGAGGCACAGGGGTTCGACGGTCTCTTCGACATGAAGGACAACACCCAGTACGTGACGCTCTCCTACAGCATCCTGCGCAACTCCGGCCGCGGTGGCCTCGTCGGATCGAGTGAGAGCGACGTCTCGAACAGCTTCATCACCTACCACCACAACCGGTACGAGAACATCGACTCGCGCACCCCTCTGCTGCGTGGCGGCACAGCCCACATGTACAACAACCACTACGTGAAACTCAACGAGTCCGGCATCAACTCCCGGGCCGGCGCCAAGGCCAAGGTGGACAACAACTACTTCGAGGACTCCAAGGACGTCCTCGGCACCTTCTACACCGACGCGGCCGGATACTGGCAGGTCAGCGGCAACATCTACGACAACGTGACTTGGTCCAGCCCCGGTACGGAGAACCATCCCGCCGGCCCCGACCCGAAGTCCAACACCACGGTGAGCATCCCCTACGCCCACAGCCTCGACGCGGCCGCCTGCGTGCCGAACATCGTGAGCCGGACGGCTGGTGCCGGCAAGGGTCTGCTGGTGTCGGACGGCAGGTGCTGACCAGATCGCCGGAATGGGCTACGGCAACGTGCGGGACGGCGACAGGGGGGTACCTCCTGGTTGCCGGCCCGCACGATCGGCTTCATCGCGGGACCTGGGTCACGCCGCGACGACCGCTACGGTCGCCGCTTACGGCTTCCGGGCAAGACCGCCGTGCTCGGCGATGACGTCCGCGCTGGTGGAACCAGGCTCCGGACGCCACTGCGTGACCGAGACGACGCCCGGCTCGACCAGTTCCAAGCCGTCGAAGAACGCGGTGATCTCCTCAACAGTGCGCAGGTTGTACGGCACCGCCCCGCTGTCGTTGTACGCGTCCTGGGCCTGCTCGAAGACCGGGTCCACGCCGCGTGAGCCGTCGTTGATGGAGAGGTAACTCCCCGAGGGCAGGGCGTCCATGAGCCGGGTGACGATGGAGCGGGCCTGATCGTGGTCGGCGACGTGTCCCAGGATGTTGCTGAGGATGAGCGCGGTGGGCCGACCGAAGTCCAGCGTCTTCGCGGCCGCGGCGAGGATGCGGTCCGGATCCGTGACGTCGGAGTCGATGTAGGCGGTCGCGCCCTCGCGGGTGGAATAGAGCAGGGCACGCGCGTGGCCCAGGACCATGGGGTCGTTGTCGACGTAGACGATCCGTGCCTCGGGGGCGATCTGCTGGGCGACCTCATGGGTGTTCTGGGCGGTCGGAAGGCCGGTGCCGACGTCCAGGAACTGACGGATCCCCGCCTCGGAGACCAGGTACGTGATGTTGCGGCGCAGGAAGGCGCGGCTGCTGCGGGCGATGGTGACGATTCCGGGGAAGACGGCGGTGTAGGCGTCGCCGGCCGCCTCGTCCACGGGGTAGTTGTCCTTGCCGCCCAGCCAGTAGTTCCAGATGCGGGCCGAGTGCGGCACAGAGGTGTCGATCTTCTGGTGCTCCGCTGGTTCGGGCGTCGTCACAGGGTCAGTCATGAGTCGCGTCAGTCCTTCGGCCGAGGTGCGGGTCATTCATGGCACAACCTACGTCCGAACACCCGCTTAGTGCCCACCCGTTGAGGGGTTCGGGTCGGTCGGCCTCAGCCGTTCCATTCCCAGGTCCGTACGAGGCTGGTGCCGCTGACGGCCGCCAGCAGGTCTCCGTCGGGGTGGACGGTGAAGTCGTCGTAACGGCCGGCCTGTTCGAGATGGCGGATCTCGGGCTGGTGGGTCACCTGGGACAGCAGGCCCCGACGGAGCCACAGCACCTTCCCCTCGTCGGTGCAGAGCAGGCGCATGCCTTGGGCCCCGAGGCTGTCGACGCTCTCCTGCCTGCTGAACTCCCGGTGCAACAATGGTTTGATCAGCCGTCTGCCAGACCCGTAGTTCGCGGAAGGTGGCGCACGCGACGTACCTCCCGGAGGGGGAGACGCTCAGCCAGCAGCCCGGTTTGAGAATCTCCAGCCGGTTGCGGATGTCCAGTTCGACCGATACACGATGCCGCTGGTGGACGTGGACCTTGTTCGAGGTGGCCATGGCGACAACCGAGGCGTCGCTACTGATGGCGGATGCCGCGAGACCTTGGGGGCAGGGCACTTCGCGGAGAGTCCGGCCGTCCTCGAAGTCGCGCACGGCCAGGCGGCGGCCGTCATGGGTGGCCAGAACGGTGCCGCCACTGGTGACCAGGAACTCGTCCTGGGCCAGGGGCGCGGTACGCCGCCGGTGTTCGCCGGACGTGGCCACGAAGTGGACGAGTTCCAGTCGCGTGCGGCGGGCGACGGCGACACTGTGGCGGTACGGGGAGGCGATGGCCTGGTGGCCGAGGCGCAGTTCGGCTTCGCCCGGGGCACCGGGCAGAGCCTCGCCCGACTTCAGGTCCCACCGCTCGATCGATCCGTCCCCGCCGATGACGACCGCCGAGTGATCCGGCCCGAACCCGATCGTCGCCTGCCCGCCGGGCTGCCGCGTCCGGCGTAACTCGCCGACGAAATTCCCCAGTCCCCGTCGCCGTTTCGGGGGAGCGGACAGCTTGGACAGCACCTCGAAGGTGAAGGCCGCGGCGCACCTGGAGGCAGCCGGCTGCCAGACGTCGTCGTTGTCCTCGCCCTTGTCGGACAGCAGGTCGGAGATCCCCCGGACGATGAGTGCGCCGACGCCCGCGTTGACGTACGCGGCCTGCAGGAAGCCGTATCCCTCCATTTCCACCGCGAGCGCGTCACCGCAGTGCCGGGCGAGCAGCCGAGCCGTGGCGGAGCGCTCACTGGCCACCACCTTCGAGCCGGCGGCGAGGGGCTTGACGTAGGCCTTCGGGGTGCGGTCGGGCAGCGGGGACCTGATGCGGTCCCGCCAGGTTTCCGAGCGGGCGACCGACTGGGCACGCTGGACGAGGGCGAAGGACGACAGATGGGTGGTGATACGGGCCTGGAAGCCCTCCTCCTCGTCCTTGCCTCTCTCGTAGTCGTAGATGTGGCGGGCGGCGACGACGTCGCACAGCTGCACGTCCTTGAGACCGCCCGCGATGCCCACGAAGAAGATGTGGTGAGGCTCGAACTCCGTCACGGCCCGTTCGACGAGGGCTGCTGCGGCGGCGTTTCCCTCTCCCGTCTCATGGCATGCCACGCGCCAGGTGGCGTGTTCGCCGGTGAATTCGCCGAGTTCGAACAGGGCTCCGCGGACCTCGTGTTCGGTAAGTGGTCCTTTGAGGTGATCCATCACCGCGGCCGACTCCTTGCCGAGCGCGCTGAAGACGACGATGTCCGCTCCGGACGCCGGTGGCCTCATCGAGTCTCTTTCGTTCCGGGCTGTTCACGACAGCGTGGCATCGCCCAGGCCGCCGTAGAAGTACCAGTCGTCCTCGTCGCCCGACTTCGTCATCACGCAGGCGATCTGGATCTGGTCCTGATCGGTGACGTCGACCGAGAGTTCGGTGGCCTTGCTGGACTGGATGGTGGCGTCCTTGCCGATCGGGTCTCCGGCCGCGTTGGTGACTTTGATGGTCCCCATGGAACCGATCGCGTTGGGCGAGTCGGCCACGATGGCGGCCTGTGCCTGGAGCCGTGTGTATCCGCTGGTGCTGTAGACGACGCTGGTGCCGCTGCTGCTGCAAGTCAGGGTGATGCTCTTGGCGTAGTGCCGGCCGTGGACGGTGATGGGCTGGACGCTTCGGTCCCCCTCTACCGGTTCGAGGTCCGCGAGGTAGACGCTGGAGGCGTTCTCGGGTGTGCTCGGTTCGGGCGTGGTCGCGTCGTCGGTCGGTGGATCCGTCTCGGCGTTGGCGCTCACTTTGGGTTCCGGTGTCGCCGTGACCGTCGCCGTGATGGTGGCGGTCGGCGTGGGGGCGTCGGCCTGAACCACCGTGACCCTGCCGCCGAAGAAGCCGGCCGCCACGGTCGCCATGCAGATCGCAAGGACCTCCAGCCAGCGTGGGATGACGCCCCAGCGACGTCGTCGACGTCGCTCGTCCCTGTCGCTGTCCGTCTTCTTGTCGAGATCCATTTCTGTCCCCCCGAACGTCCGTGCTCCGGGCCGGGAACCGGTCTCGGGCCGTCGACTGCCGTCGTACGGCCGGGAGACCGTTCCGGCACTCGAGCGATGAGATGACTGATGAGTGATGCCATGTCAGGTCGTCAGGAAGGAGAGCGTGTCCTTCCCTTTCACGGCTGCCACAACAGTAGGGACCCGGCACAGCGACAACACCGGAGTTGCCGACTCGCCTCCGGGCGCTCGGGACATTCAGGGGGCGTGCGCTCGCAGCGCACGCCCATCGCCCTCGGGACATGCCGTCGTCGGGGTCCCGGCCGGTCCGTGCCGTGCGTGCCGGCGGGTGGTCAGGGTCCAGGCGGTGGCGGCGAGTGCGGTCACCGCGAGGGTGGCCAGCATCGCGGAGGTGTGGGATCCGGCGCTGTCGGCTGCCCGGGCGACGGGGTTGGGCAGGCCGAGGCGGTCGGCCAGCCAGCCGAGTGCCGCCGTGCCGGTGAGCGTGGCGCCGGCCAGCCGCAGTACGGGCTGGATGCGCAGGCGTGCGAGGACCAGCAGCGAGGGCAGGGCGAGGCAGACCAGCAGGAGCTGGACCAGCTCGATGCCGAGGTTGAAGCCGAGGAGGCTGGTCACGAGCTGTCCGGTGGACAGGTGCATCTCGGCCAGGACGAAGGAGAACGCCATGCCGTGACCGAGCCCGAAGAGCCCTGCCACGAGCGCTTCGCGGCCTGGGAACAGCGGGCGGATCGCGTGGACGGCGCCGATGAGGATGCTCAGAGCGATGAACGCCTCGACGGGCCGGCCCGGGATGTCCAGGTGGCCGAGTGCGGTCGCGGCCAGCGCGACGGAGTGCCCGGCGGTGAAGGCGAGCGTGATGCGGCCGATACGGCCCAGGGCGGAGCGCGCGCCGACCAGCCCGGCCCATCGTCCTGCGGTGGCCGCGAGGGGTGCGGGCAGGAGCAGGATCAGCAGGAAGAGAAGGTGGTCGGTGCCGGTGAGGATGTGGTCGCCGCCCAGCTTCACCATGGCGAGGAAGCCGCGCCAGGCGCTGCCTTCCTCGAGGTCGACCTTCAGGGCCGGGACCTTCATGGTCCGGGTGTCGACCCGGATGGTGCCGACCTGGGTGGTGCCCGCGTCGTCGACCTGTCCGCTGGCCCAGTCCTGACGCACACTCACCAGGACTGTGTGCGTGATGACTTGATGGACGATGACGTCGTAGTCGAAGGTGAAGTGGCGTACGTCGGCGCCGGCCGGTGGCGTGAGGACGGCCTCGGCGACCAGCTCGCGGTAGGGGCCGGTGGAGGTCTGCTCGGTGCTGCTGAGACTCAGGTCGCCGACACTGACCTGCCAGGCCTTGCCCCCGGTGCCGGTCGGGTTGATGTGCTTGCCGAGGTAGGTCCGGATGGCCTTGGCCCGTTGGGACAGCGTGGCCTGGGTGGTGTCGCTCAGGTCGATCCCGCTGGCCCGGGAGAAGTCGTCGGCCGGCAGTTCCAGCCGTGCGCTCACCGACGCCTGGTACACGTCGAGTTCCACCACGGAGTGCGGCATCGGATGCGCGGCGGCCGGCGACGCCCCGAGGAGGAGCGCCGCCGGTACCACGATCGCGATCCCGGCCACCAGACGTGTCAGTGCTGCGGTCAGCCAGTTTCGCGGTTGGGTCATGAGAAGGAGAACTCGCTGCCGTAGTCGCGGGTGTGGTCCCGGTACACGGTGTGGTAGTGGATCTTGTCCCGGTAGACAACGCCGTCCTGGCAGACGAACTCGATCCAGACGCTGGGGCCGTCGATGCGGACGTAGTCGCCCTGGGTGTCCAGGGCGGTGCCGCCGGAGTAGCTGACATAGGTCTTGCTCAGCTCACGCGCGTACGTCTTCATGAGCTGTTTGGCGGTGGCGTCGTCCACGCCCGCGACCCATGGGTGGATCGCCGCCAGGACCAGCTTCTGCTGCTTGGGTGACAGCTCGCTGGCCTTGATGCCCTCCTTGGTCTCCGGGAACTGGCCGTCCTCGCTCGGGCCGAGCAGGACGTCGCTGAAGGACTCGGACAGCTTGGCCTTGGCCAGCTGTTCGGTGCTCAGGCTGCCGGTCAGGGCGAGTATGCCGTTGCGGAACTTCGCCATCGGCTCGTACGTGGTGCCGTCGTCCGTGGTCCAGCTGGCGGGCTCTACGCCGGTGAAGAACGGGCTGGCGCCGGCCACCTTGCCCTTCTTGTAGGTGACGTTCACGGCGAGGTGGTGGCCGCCGAACTGCAGCTGCCAGGTGCCGTCGACCGACGGGGTGCCCAGGAAGGCCAGGAAGTAGATGCCGCTGCCGTACCCGCCACCGCCACCGCCGCCGGTTCCGCCGGACGGCGGGGCGCCCGTCGGGGCGCCGCTGACTGTGGCGCTCGGGTCCGCCGAGGTGGAGACCGAGGGGTCGGCCGAGGCGGAGGTGTCGCTCGACGCGCTGCCCGACGGCGCGGCGGGCCCGGAGCCCGAGCCCTCCGCCGAGGCCAGCTGGTCGTCGGCCAGGAGGGTCTCAAGGACGTGCTCGTAGCCGGTACCCTCGCCGGTCCCCAGGGCCACCTTCAGCACGTTCTTCAGCGCGGCCAGCTGGTCGTCGCTCAGCGAGCCCGTCTGGATGCCGACCCGGCAGGACGAGCCGCACGGCAGGTTCGACCACGCGGTCGCGTTCGCCTGGGAGTGGTCCAGGACCGTCTCCGCCTGCTGGTCGGAGTCCAGCGTGTTCAGGAACGCGTTGGCCGCGCTGACCACGGCCGCGACACCGTTGGCCTTCTTGTCGACCGGATAGTGGACCCCGGCCTTCTTGGCGTCGCTCGAACTCGTCGCGGCGTTGGCCGCCACGAATCCGCCGCCGACGAGGACGACACCGGCGGCCACGCCCGCTATACCTCGCCACGTCCGTCGGCTACGGGCCCGACGTGTTCTGTCTTTGCTCACGAACACTCCCTGAAGGAAAGGCGGGGACGTCGCCGACTCTGCGGACGGCGACGTCCAGAACACGCGCGCGCTGGATGAGAGAACTATCAGCAATATTGTTGACAGCTCAACGCGCGAGCCTTCAGGCCTGTCTCAATTGGGCGGCGGGCGCCCGTATACGGGAAATATCCTGTGCTCGTTGACAGGTTGCTCTCATCGCGACTTCAGCCGCGGAAACGGCCGGCGCCCCAGCTCTCAGCCCTTGACGGCGGAGCTGGCCACGCCTTGGACGAACCAGCGCTGGAAGAAGGCGAAGACCACCAGTACGGGCAGGACCAGCAGGACGCCGAAGGCGAGGATCTGGCCCCAGTCCGGGGGCTGTTGGCCCTGGAAGACGCTGATCTCCAGGGGGAGGGGGCGCACCGAGGGGTCGGAGACCATCAGGACCGGCCACAGGAAGGAGCCCCACTGGATGAGGAAGGTCAGGATCGCGACGGAGGCGAACACGGGCCTGGACATCGGCACGATGATCGCGAAGAAGGTGCGCCAGGGGCCCGCGCCGTCCAGCCGGGCGGCTTCCTCGATGCTCGTGGGGATCTTCCGGAAGAACGTGTGGAACTGGTAGATGGCGAAGGCGTTGGCGATGAAGGGCACCGCCTGGATGTAGAGCGTGTTGCGCTGCCCGTTGAACATGTAGAAGAGCGGGACGGCCACCGACTCGAACGGGATGAGCATCAGCAGCAGGACGAGGGTGAAGACCGCTTCCCGGCCGCGCCACTTCAGGCGGGACAGGCCGTACGCCGCCATCGAGTTGACGAACAGCCCGCCCGTCACCACCACGAACGCCACCAGTACCGACACGCCCATGAACTGCCAGAAGTAGCCGGTGCTGTCGGAGTTCAGGCTGTCGAGGACGGCGGAGTAGTTGTCGAAGGTCAGATGGGTGGGCAGGAAGCCGGACAGTCCGTTCAGTACCTCGTCGGACGGCTTGAGGCTGCCCAGGAAGAGATAGAGGACGGGCAGGACGAAGACGAACGCCAGGACGCTCAGGACGCTGTAGTCGAGGATGCGGCGGACGGGGGTGCGGGTCATGGCCATGGAGGTCAGTCCTCGTTGTCGGGCCGGACGACGCGGCGCTGGACGATCGTCAGGACGAGGACGATCAGGAAGAAGACGACGGTGATCGCGGACGCCTGACCGATGTTGTTCTGGTCGAAGGCGGTGGTGACGGCCTGGTACATGACCGTGCGGGTGGCGTCCTCGTCCAGGCCGCCGCCGCGGATGAGGATGTACACCTGGTCAAAGATCCGGAAGGACATCACGGAGGTCAGCAGCGCGACGAAGACCAGCGTGCCGCGGATGCCGGGCAGCGTGACATGGCGGAACTGCTGCCGGCGGCTCGCGCGGTCCAACTCGGAGGCCTCGTACAGCTCACCGGGAATCTGCTGCAGGCCGGCCAGCAGGATGACCATCTGGAAGCCGACGCCCTGCCACACCGACAGCACGACGATCGAGGCCATCGCGGTGGCCGTGTCGCCGAGCCAGTCGAACGCGCCCCAGTTGCCGAGACTCACAGCGTCCAGCAGGGAGTTGAGCATGCCCTGCTCGCTGCGGGCCAGGATCAGCCGCCAGATCACGGCGACCAGGGCCATCGGGAAGACCACCGGCATGAAGAACAGGGACCGGAACAGGCCGATGGCCTTGAGCTTGCGGTTGAGGAGGATCGCCAGGCCGAGGGCGAGACCGGTCTGGAGCGGTACGACGACCGCGGCGAAGGTCAGGTTGTTCAGCAGCGCCCGCAGGAACGGGCCGGACTGGTCGGGGTCGGTGAACAGGCGCCGGTAGTGCTCCAGGCCGAAGAACGACGGTTCCAGCGGGGAGCCGAGCCGCACGTTGTAGAAGGAGAGCACGACGGCGTAGCCGAAGGGGATGCCGACGAAGGCGATCAGTCCGCCGACGGCCGGGGCGACCATGAGCAGGGCGTGCACCCGGTCCTGGTTCTTGCGCCCGGCTTTCGGGGGCTTGCCGGACGGGGCGGGGGAGGGCTGCTCGGAGCGGCCGGGTGCCGCGGAGTGCGCGGGTTCCACGGTTTTCACGGGTGTGGGTCCTTTTCCCGGCGGGGGCCTACGGGATCTCGTAGCCGGCGTTGTCGGAGAAGTCCTGGTCGATGGAGCGGGCCGCCTTCTCCAGGGCTTCCTTCGGGTCCGCACCGCCGTAGATCGCGTTGAGGGCCTGGGAGAACTTGGCGGTGACCGTGGGGTATCCGGCCGTCACGGGGCGGGTGACGGCGACGCAGGACGTGTCGATGTCGCGGTCACCGCACGGCTTGGCGAGCTGGTCGGCGAAGAGCTGCAGCGGGCCGCCCTGCTTGTACAGCGCGCTCTTGGCGAGCGCGGACTCGGTGCCCGGGACCGAGCCGTTGGCCTTCGTCATCGCGCCGACGCTGTCGTCGCTCAGGAGGTGGTCCAGGAAGGCGCCCGCGGCCTTGGCGTTCTTGGTGTCCGCGCCGATGCCCCAGGCCCACGATCCCTGGCCGGTCTTGGGGCCGTTGCCGAAGTCGGGCAGCGGCAGGACGACGAGGTCGTCGCCGAGGGCCTTGTCGTAGCCGGGGTAGGTCCAGTTGCCGACCCAGCTCAGCGCCACCTTGCCCTTGGCGAAGGCATTGCCGTCGGTGTTGGGGTCGACGTACGTCTTCCAGGACTGGAAGGTCTTCATCGCCGAGACCACTTTGGGGCTGTCGAGGGCGCCCTCGGCCTTGCCGTCCTTCAGCAGGGCGCCGCCGGCCGACCAGACGATGGGGGAGAAGCCGTAGGTGCCCCACTCGGTGGCCAGGCCGTACTGCTCGGAGACGTCGAGGACCTTGCCGTCGGCGTCCTTGGCCTTGAGTGCCTTGAGTGCCGCGTCGAACTCCGCGGCCGTCCAGGCGTCGTCCGCGCTCGTCGGGTACTTGACGCCGGCCGCGTCCAGCAGCTTCTTGTTGCCCCACACGCCGAGGCCGGAGTCGAACATGCCCAGGCCGTAGTGCTTGCCGTCGATCTCGCCCTGCGCCTTGATCGCGTCGGTGGCGTTGGACATCGTCTTCGCGGACACATACGAGTCGATCTGCGCGAGCTTTTTGTTGTAGACGAAGCTCGCCATCGTCGGGCCGTCGAACTCCATCACGTCCGGCAGCTCGGAGGCGCCGGTGGCGGTGATGGTCTTGGTGTAGTCGTTCTCGGGGATGAGCTTCAGCTCGACCTTGATGTCGCTCTGTGAGGAGTTGAAGGTCTTCACCGTGTTCTGCAGCGCGGCGGTCTCGCCCGCCTGCCCCTGGTGGGCCCAGACGCTGATCGTGCCCTTGCCGCTGCCCGCCTCGGCGGAGGCGTCGCTGCCGCCGCCTCCACCACAGGCGGCCAGCGCGGCCAGGGGCAGGGCGAGGGTCAGACTCGAACAGAGCGTGCGGCGGAACCTTCTGCTTCCGGCGTTCATGGACGGTGCCTCCGAGCTGGGTGAGGGTTCTGGTACTCGACGATTAGGGGTGTGGGGAGGTGGGTTCGAAAGGCGGTGGCTCGACGGGGAGCGGGGAGTCACGAGGATCTGTGCGGGCTCGGCGGAGCCGTGGTCTCCCGCAGCACCAGGCGGATGGGCATCCGCACCTGGCCGACCGGCTCGGCATCCGGTTCCTCCAGCCGGCGTAGCAGCAGCCGGGCGGCCTCGGCGCCCTGTTCCGGCACCGGCTGGGCGACGGTGGTCAGCCCGATGACCTCGGCGAGTTCGTGGTCGTCGAAACCGACGACGGACACGTCGTCCGGCACCTTCAGGCGGTGCCGGCGCAGGGCGCGCAGCGCACCCATCGCCATTTCGTCGGACTGCGCGAACACCGCCGTCGGAGGGCGGGAGACGGCGAGGAGCTCGGTCATGGCCCGCTCGCCGCCGTCGACGGTGTAGCCGCCGTCCGCCTCCAGCGCCGGCTCGTGGGCGATACCGGCCTCGGCCAGCACGTCCAGGTAGGCCTGACGGCGGTCGATCGGAGTGGTCCAGTGCAGCGGCTCACTCGCCCCGGAGATCATGCCGATGCGCCGGTGGCCGAGGTTGACCAGATGCCGTACGGCGCTGGTGGCACCGCTGTGGTCGTCGATGCCGACCACCGTGAAGCCGTCCCGGGGGCCGCCGACGGTGGTGGCCAGCGGAACGCCGAGGGAGCGCAGTGCGGATTCCTCGTCCAGGTCGGGGATGAGCAGGGAGAGGACGGCGTCCACGCGCTTGCGCACCGGCAGCTTGGTGAAGAAGCGTTTGCGTGCCTCCGGTGAGTTCAGGTTGTAGAGCAACACGTCGTAGCCGGCGGCGCTGAACACTTTCTCGGCGGCGTCGAGCACGGTGCCGAAGAACCAGCGGCCGATGTAGGGGACGACGACGCCGATGGTGTAGGTGCGTCCGCTGGCCAGGCTGGAGGCCGAACGGGATGCCGTGTAGCCGAGTTGTGCGGCGACGGCTGTGATCTGGGCGCGGACCTCGTCGGAGACGCCCGGCTGACCGCGCAGTGCGCGGGACACGGTGGACGCCGAGACGCCGGCGGCGCGGGCGACATCGGTGATGCTGACGGTCACAGCGCTCTTCTCCCGTTGGTTCACATCGGTGTGATCTGTGGGTGACGCGACCGTAGACCCGGCATCGTTGTTGCGCAAGCGTTTGCGTTGGGTTTTACTTGGGCCGATTCTTAAGCGAGACCTTCGAGATCCGTGGTCAGCGCACGCGTTTGAGCGCTGCGAGCCGACAGGAACTGCGCATGCGATACGCCCCACCCGGCCTCTGTGTGAACGACTTCGCCCTGCTCCGGGACGACGCCGGCACCTACGCCGTGCTGCATCTGCAGGGCCCGTGGACGGCCGAGTTCGACCACCTGAGAATGGAGACGTCCTACGGCCGGGCCACCTCCACCGACCTGGTGCGCTGGAAGCCGGAGGGCACCGTGTTCGGCAACGGCCTGCCCGGCCGCTTCGACCAGCAGGCCGTATGGACCATGCACCCCGTCCGGTACGGGGACGGAATGGCCATGTTCTACACCGGCGTCTCCGGCCTCACTCCAGACGGCTGGCCGTTGCAGTCGGTCGGTCTCGCCTACTCCGACCGCACCGACGGCACCGGCTGGCGCCGGCACGGCACCGGGTCCGTCGTCGAGGCGGACGCGCGCTGGTATCGCACCGGCGAACACATGGGCTGGCGCGACCCGTTCGTCGTCCGCGACGACGAGTCCGACGGCTGGGTCATGGTGGTCTGCGCCGCCGACGCCTCCCTGCCCGTCGAGTCCGGCGGCTGCGTCGCCTGGGCCACCTCCGAGGACCTGGAGCACTGGACCGTCCACCCGCCGCTCGTCTCACCGGGCGACGTCGACGAGCTGGAATGCCCGGTCCTGGAGCGGCTCGACGACGGCAGCTGGCTGCTGCTCGGGTCCGTCGGCGCCACACGCGGCTTCGAGGCGTGGACCGCGCCGCGGTTGAGGGGGCCGTGGACCCGCCGCGGCCCGCTCGGCCCGACCGGCTCCTACGCCCCGCGCGTCATCGCCGCTCCCGACGGCTCCCGCGTCGTGCTGCACACCACGCCCCGGCGCGTGAACCTCACCGACTCCGGCGAACGCTGCCGCGGCATGCTCGCCCAGCCCAAACTCCTGGTGACCGCCCCGGACCAGTCACCTCGTCTGGAATGGTGGCCCGGCCTGAACGCCTGGCTCGGCGAGGAGACCGAACAGCCCGCCCTGCACGCGGTCGGCGACGTCACCCTCACCGGCCGCGTGGAGATCGCCCTGCGCACCGACATCGCCGACGGCGAGAGCCCGGCCCTGCTCGTCGGCTGCGACGGCAAGAACCTCTGGGTCACCGGCCCCCACGGGGACCGGCTCGGCGAGACGATACTGACCGAACCCGCCGCCACTCTGCGCATCCTCACCATCGGCGAATACGTCGAGGTCTACGCCGACGGCGTCTTCGTGCTCACCACCCTGTGCTACTCGGGCCGTCCCGCCACGTGGACGGTCGTGTCGGAGGGCCGCACCCGCACCGTCCCCGTCCGCCCGATCCGCCTGCCCGACATGGACCGCGACGACGCCTCGGCCATCTGGCCCGGCCCACCGGTGCGCTGACGGCCGGCGGTCCCGCCCGGCGGACGACACCGCCCGCCGCCGGGACCGGCTCGAGGGCCGGCCCGGCGACGGGCGGTGCAGGCGGTGCGGGTCAGGTCAGTTGAGGGCGCACCGCTGGTTGGTCTGGCCGTTGCAGGTCCACAGGACCAGCTTGGTGCCGTTGGCGGTCGCCGCTTCCTCGGCGTCGAGGCACAGTCCCGAGCGGTCGTTGGTGATCGTGCCGTCGGAGTGTACGGTCCACTTCTGGTTGGTGCCGCCGGTGCAGTCCCCGTACTGACAGCCGGCCGCCGCCATCCCGGAGTAGGCCAGAGCGTCCGTCTGCTCCTTGACGACATCGGAATCGATGCTGCTGGCGAAGCTGCTCCAGGACGCCCAGCCCATCGACGGCGAGGTGACGGCGGCCTGTGCGGTGCTGACCGCCGCCGGCTCGGCGGTCAGAGGTGCCGATGGTTCGTGGTCGGCCAGGGCCGTCAGGCCGGACACGGCGAGAGCGAGGGCGAGGACACGCGCACGGTGACGCGTCCGGCCCAGCCGGGGGCGGAGGCGTTCGACACGCGGGCGTCCTCCATGTCAGTACCCGACGCGGAAGGTCGCGTCCTGCCGCTCCGTGGTCGTGGAGATGGGGTCGATGCGCAGGACGTAGTTCGCGTGGCGGATGTAGCGCGTCGGGTTGTTGTACGACCGGAAGGAGGCCCAACTCGCGTCCGCGAGGCCCGCCGTGCGGTAGAACGTCGCGTCCGCGGCGAACGTCGAGGTGCCGTCGTTCGCGTCCAGTTGGAGCGCGTAGTTGTAGTGCCGCAGGTAGCGGGTGGGGTAGTTGACCGACCGGAAGGAGACCCCGGAGCTGTCGGCGAGCCCGGGGACCAGAGTCCACAGGGAGTCCTTGTAGGGCTCGACCGGGTACTCGTCGATGCGGGCCGCGTAGTTGGAGTGGCGGACGTAACGGCCCGGATAGTTGTAGGACTTGAGCCGGTTCCAGGCCGGGGCGCCCCACTTGGCGAGCAGGTTGTTGTACTCGGTCGTGGTGATCGTGGTGATGCCGCAGTGCTTGGAGTTGACCGGCTGGGTGTAGGTCTTCTGGTCCAGGGCGGTCCAGGTGCCGGAGGCGAGGCTGCTCGACTGCCAGGCGTAGAAGACACCGTTGGGCGTGTAGGTGTCGCCCCACAGCCACCAGGTGCCGGAGGAGAGGGACTTGACCACCGTGGGGGCCTCGGTGCCGCCGTGGGCCACACCGGCGCTGTACTCGGTGAAGCTGCCCGGGTTCAGGGAGGTGGACCGGGCGCTCACCAGCGTCTGGTTCTTCTTGAAGTAGAGGTAGTTGTAGCCGTCCACGCCGACCGCCATGTCGCCGTCGATGACGTCGTAGCCGGGGTCGAAGAACACCTGCGGGGCCGAGGCGGTGACGAAGTCGCTGGTGTAGTTGACCATGATGACGTTGTGGCCGCTGCTGTTCACGGAGGAGTAGATGACCGCGTACTGACCGCGGCCGGCGTCCCAGAACGCTTCGGGAGCCCAGCTGTGGGTGGTCATGTCGTGCAGCTTCAGGCGCCGGTAGCCGGTGAGGGTGCGCAGGTCGGCGGAGTCCCAGACGTGGATGTACTGGCTGTTGTAGTTCCAGTCGGTGCCCTTGAGGTCGGTGGCGAGCACCACGAACGTGCCGTCCTGCTTGCGCATCAGGAACGGGTCGCGCAGGCCCTGTGCGCCGGCGGTGGGGGTGGCCAGGGGGTTGTTCTGGTTGAGCGGCGTCCAGTTGAGTCCGTCGGGGCTGACGGCCAGGTGCAGGCCGTAGTCGGTGCCGTCGCCGAGGTTCGTCGACTCGGTGAAGTAGACCATCGCGTAGGCCGAGTCGGCGGCGTGGGCGGTGCCCGTGCCGAGGGTCAGGGCGACGGGGACGGCGGCTGTCATACCGAGCAGAGCGCGACGGGACAGGTGGGGGTTCTTGCTCACTTGGGCTCCAGGGTGGCGTGCGGGGGCACCTGAAATGGCCGGTATTTCGAACGTGGTTCGGAAAATCGATCAGAACGTAGGGGTTGGACATGCGTCCGTCAATCGTCCTGACGTGCCTTTGTGTTTCCTGTGCGCCCCGGGGCGGGAGCGACGCGCCCCGGGGCGGGAAGCGGATCAGCGCTGGGTGTAGAGAAAACCGACCTTGTCGACCTCGTCACCGGCCCGGCCGTGGAAGCCGGCGAGCTGCCAACCGGACGGCGCGGTGCGCGTCACGCAGTCGGAGGTGGTGGTGCCACCGGCCAGGGTGCGGGCGAGGTTGGTCGTGAACTTGGCGTAGAAGATCCGCGTGTGGTCGTCCTTCTGACCCTGGCACAGGTACGCCGTCGTCACGTACTCCCCGCTGCCGAGCGTCAGGGAGGACGCGGTGCCGCCGGTGCCGCCGTGCGTGAGTGTGGTGCCGTTCGCCAGGGTCAGGCTCACCTGGTCGACCCGGGACCCGGCGCGCAGGGCGATGGTGGTGGCGCGGGCGCCGGCGGGCACGCTGCCGATGTCGTTGTAGTAGTCGCCGTGCGGGCCGCCGAACTGGTCGCTGAGCTGGAAGGCGGTGTTGCGCGACCAGCTGAAGCCGGCGGTGATCGGGTCGTGGTCGGAGAGCATCAGGCCGTCGCCGGTGAGGAACTTGGAGTGCTCGTTGTTGTACGACGTGGCGTTGAGCGAGACCAGCTTGCTGCCCCGGTAGAGGATCTTGTCGACGACCTCGCAGGTGTTGGGGACGGTGGTCCCGGTCTGGTCGCAGACCAGCGCGTCGCTGCCCTTGGCGGGCGCGCTGCCGCCGCGGATCAGCTGGACCCAGGTGTCGGTGAGGCCGTTGGCAGCGGCGAACTCGGCGATGGTGTCGCCGGAGCGGGTGTAGCGGGTGTTGGTGTCGCCCATGACCACGACCGCGTTGCCGGCGGAGTGAGTGGCGATGAAGGCGGTGAGCTGGCTGAGGTTGTCGGCGCGGGCGGCGAGGTCGTCGGCGTTGGTGCCCGCGTTGGTGTGCAGGTTGTAGAAGTCGACGTACACCCCCTCGGCGAGCCGCTCGCGCATGAAGGTGAAGCCCTTGGGGGTCAGGCAGTCACCCGAGCCGTAGGTGCAGGTGTTCCAGCGCACCCGCTCGAAGTCGTCCTCGTCGTAGGGGATCTTCGAGAGGGTGTTGAGGCCGCTGCCGATGGCGGCGCCGCCGCTGGTGGCGGTGCGGTGGGCGTGGGCGGTGTCGGCCGCGTAGAGGTAGGCGTGGTAGTTGAAGTCCTCCTGGGCGTGGACGATGTCGTACGGCGCTGTCCGCCCGCCGATCGCCGTGGTGGCCGACTCACGGGGCGTCGGGGCGCTGGAGATGGCCTCGGGCAGGCCGGCCACGTTGTAGCTGAGGACGCTGAAGGTGCCGGAGTCGGCGGCCGCCGCGGAGGGGGCGGCCGCGGTGAGCCCGCCGAGAACGGCGGCCGCCGTCGTCAGACAGGCGAGGAGTCTGCGCATGAGGGGGTGGCTCCTGGGGAGAGAAAGCGGTTGCGGCGAGGACGGGGCTGAAGTTACCCCCGGTTACCCGGGGTCTGTCGAGACTTCGGGCGTTCTTTCACAGGAGTCGCCGGCCGTACATGGGCGGTTCGGATCTCCGCCGGGGGTCATTCACCGCACCGCACGGATTCACGCGATACCGTCGCCCCCCTGTCCCGCCGCCCCCTCCAACCGTGCTTCTACGTATGGGACTTGGGGGCAGCGTTGGCATCTGTGGTCTCGAGCGCCCAGCGTTGGCCGCCGGATGCGTCGCGGTCGGCCACGACCACCTCGGAGAGCTTGCCATCCCGGTCCGGCGCCAGAGCAAGATCCTGACGGCGGCGCAGCAGGAGCTCTCCGTGGCTCGTGAGGACGTACGTCACCTCGCCGGTGGGCGCGACGCACAGCGAGAGTCGGACGTCGAGAGTCTGCGGGTCGGCGGCCAGGTAGAGGGAGGGGTCGGGGCCGCTGCGGAGCAGGCCGTCGAACTCGTAGGACCACCGCTCGGACCCGGCCGACGAACACGTTGCCAGCGCGACGGCCGCGCCGACCGAGGCCCGGCTGTCGACGGTCAGGCACTCTCCGGTGGCCAGGTTGTGCAGCCTGCCCTCGACGGACGTGCCGGAGGTACCCGGTGAGGTGGAGGAGGCGGCGCCGGTCCGTCCGGTGGAGCCGGGGCTCGGGATGCCGTTGGCGGGAGCCCCCCAGGCCGGTGTGTCCGACGCGGGCGGGTCGTTGTCGTCGGACCAGTTCTGGGCTGCAAGTACGGCCGCCAGGAGAGCGAGAGAGGCCACGGCCGCGGCGGCGAACGCGCGATACCTTCTCTCGGCCGTGGTGCGATGGCGTCCGACGGTGACCGGAGGTGCCTGCTCGCGCTCCGGTGCGGACTGCCATGCTCCGGGAGCACTGCGGCCGGGGCGCGTGGCGAGGTAACGCCGCCCTCCCCAGCCGAGCACGGAATCGGCCAGCAGAAGCCCCAATCGGCCTTCGCAGTATTCGAGTTGCTCGGCGGTGGATTGGCAATGCGGACACTGCGTCAGATGCTGTTGGACATCCGGGAGCAGTGTGGCGCCCCGTCGAATGGGGACGTCGATAAGGCTGCTGTAGAACCGGCACTCCTCGGACGGGGCGAATTGCGTGTGAGCGCGCACCAGACCGGTCCGGAATTGTTCACGGGCCTTACTCAAGGCAGTTTTCGCGGCAACGGTTTCCATACCCAGCAAGCCGGCGGGTATCTCGATGGGTTCCGCCTCGACCTCCGTGTGCCACAGAAGGCATTGGGAGAAATCCGACAAGGCCACGAAGGCGCGTTCGGCGAGTTTCCGGTTGGCGGGGGCTTCCGGCCTGGCCGTGTGCAGACCGCGGCCACCGGTCGGTTTGCGCAGTTCTGGCAGGGCCGCGCATGTCTTGTCGTTCGCGGCCCAGGCGCGGACGGTCTCGCGGACCGTCACCAGCAGTTGCGGACGTAGCGCCGCGGCGGGAGTGCCGCCCGCGAGTCGGCCCAGCAGCCGCTGGAACGCGCTGGCGGCCACGAACTGGGCGGTGGGAGTGGCGGAGGCCAGGCACAGGAGTGCGTAGTCGCGCGCGGCGAGCCAGTGGCGGGCCAGCAACACGGCTGTCGCGTGGTGTCGTTCGTCGACGTCGCCGCCCAGTTGGGCGACGAGGTCCGGATCCGGCTCCCCGAGGGGCAGTCCGGGGCGGGGCGGGTACGGCGGGCGTGGGGGGTGGGAAACCTGCACGGAACCCTTTCCTTTTCGTGGCAGGACGGCATGCGAAATGACGTTCCGTCGGAAAGCGCTGGGTGATTGGTTCATACCTTGAGGGTGCCTTTTTGCCTGGTCAGGGCCGGGACTCTCTCAAGCGAGGCTCACCTTCGCATACGCGAGTCGGGCGAGACAAGCGCTCTCTCTGACCGATTTTCAAAACCGTGCGGGCGATAGAATGTTACCGGCGGTAGTCGCACCCGTATTCGAAGATTGGGATGGGAAACTATCAGACGCTCTGGTGAGCCTCGCGGCATTTCTCCGGCAGGACGACAAAGTCCCGTACGTCATTCGTGCCAGGTCGTGTCCCTGACCCAGGGCAGTGCGAACCGTTCCAACAACACCAAGGCAAAGTAGAGAAGGATGCTCATCAACCCGATCAGGATGATCGCGGCCCAGGCGGTGGCGGTGTCGCCCACCCCGCCGGCTTGCACGATCAGATAGCCCAGCCCCGCCTCACCGGCCTGGAACTCGCCGATGACCGCACCGATCGCGGCGAGCGGCATGGCCACCTTCAACCCGACGAAGATCTGCGGCAGCGCGGCGGGAAAGCGGACCTTCCGGAATGCCTGCCAGCGAGAGGCATCCAGCGAGCGCGCCAACTCGGCCAGGTCCGCCGGGGTCGAGGTCAGGCCGGTCGCGGTGGACAGCACGATCGGGAAGAAGCAGAGCAGGAAGACCATGGTCAGGACCGGCTTCTGCCCCCATCCGAGCGCCCCCACCAACAGCGGCCCGAGCGCGATCTTCGGAACCGCGTTGACGGCGACCAGCAGCGGCGTGAACATGCGCTCCAGTACCCGCGAGGCGGCCAGCGACAGTCCGATCAGCACTCCGCAGGCGCTGGACAGAACGAACCCGACCACCGTCTCCACCGTGGTGTCGCCGGTGTGTTCCAGAAACCGGACCGGGGTCGCGATGAACGCCGAGAGCACAGCACCCGGCGGAGGCAGTACCGCCGGGTGGATCACCTCCAGCACCGACGTGAGAAGCCACCACACGCCGAGCGCGACCAGCAGCCCGGCCACCGGCAGCAGCCCGACGCCGACGCCCGCCCCGCGACGTGGACCGACTCGTGGCACGGGCTCAGGCCTTCGGCACCAGGCCGAAGTCGATGATCTGCTCAGGGGTCATCCCCTTCGGCAGCGCGCCCGCGTCCTCCAGAATCTTGATGCTCCTCGCCACCCGCCCGGAGTCCAGCGTTCCGATCGTCGTGCCGGAACCGTCCTTCGGGGTGACGTACGCGGCCATCAACTCCAACTCGGCTGCCGCAGCGGCCGGATTCGTGGTGTCCACGTTCCGCTTCAGGATCTCGGAGGCTTCCTTCGAGTGGGCGAGGCTGTACTCCAGGCCCTTGAGCAGCGCGGCGGTGAACCGCCGCACCATCTCCGGATCCTGCTCGGCGATCTTCTTGGACGTGATCAGTACGTTCCCGTACAGGTCGGGGATCACGTCGCTGTACGGCAGCAGCACGGCCTTCTTCTTCGTCACCGCCTCGATGGTCGGCTTGCCCACCACGAACTGGCCGATACCGTCCACCGAGCCGCCGGCGAGCGTGCCCATCAGGGTCTGCGCCTCGCCGTTGACCCAGGTCACCTTGTCGGCGTCCACCCCGGCCAGCCGGGCGTACGTCGGGAAGAGGTTGCGTACGACAGAGCCGGGCGTGTCGGCGAGCCGTTTGCCTTCGAGGTCCTTCGGTGTGGCGATGCCGTTGCCCTCGGTGGTGGCGATCGCGGCCATGGTGTGCTGCTGGATGGCGGCCACCGCGACGAAGTCCTTCGCCTGGCCGTTGCCCATGTGCAGCAGACCTCCCGTCAGGTCGATCGGGCCGAACTGCGCCTGGCCGCTCACGACGGCCGGGATCACGCCGCCGGTGCCCTGCCCCGGCCTGATCCTCACGTCGAAGCCGGCCTCTTCGAAGAACCCCTTGTCCTTCGCGACCCAGGCGTACGAGTCCCGGCCGAAGCTGCCGAAGGAGGTCAGGTAGGTCACCTTCTTCAGCGCCTTGCCGTCGTCACCGGCGTCCGCGTCGGAATCCGAGCCGCCGCAGCCCGCCATCAGCGCCAGCGCGGTGGTCAGGGCTGCCGCGGTGACCGTACGGGCGAACCGGATCATGCGCACAGTGTTGTCCTTTCCGGCCGCCGAACGCGCCGGCGGAGGGGCGTCGAGACAGACGAGACGGAACGGCGGCACAGAGCTGCCGAGGGCATGACACGTGGTGCAGGCAACAGCGTACGAGGGATGGGTAGTTGTGGGCCAGGTGTATGTCATTGAGGCATGCATCGACCGGACGACAGGTACCGCCGATCGGCCTGCTGCGGGTAGCCTGATCGGGCGACAGGACCCGGCCGGCACGACGATTGCCCGTGGATGGGGAGACCGCCGGATGATCAGACTCACCGGTGTGTCCCGGAGCTTCACCAGCCGGTCCGGCTCGACGGCGGCGCTCCAGGACATCGGCCTTCACATCGCCGAGAGCGAGTTCGTGGCGGTGGTGGGCCGGTCCGGGTGCGGCAAGTCCACGCTGCTCCGGCTGATCGCCGGTCTCCTGCCGGTCACCGAGGGCGAGATCACCATCGGCGGCGAGCGGGTCACGGGAGCCCGGCGCGATGTCGCCATGCTGTTCCAGCGGCCGGCCCTGCTGCCCTGGCGGTCCGTCCTCGACAATGTCCTGCTGCCCGTGGAGATCTTCGGCTGGAACAAGGCGAAGCACCGCGAGCGGGCGTACCGGCTGCTGGAGACGGCCGGACTGAACGGCTTCGAGAAGCACCGGCCGCACGAACTGTCCGGCGGTATGCAGCAGCGTGTCGCGCTGTGCCGATCGCTGATGGGCGAGCCGCGGGTGCTGCTCATGGACGAGCCGTTCTCCGCACTCGACGCACTGACCCGCGCGGACCTCGCCGTGGAGCTGCAACGCATCCACCTCGAGAACTCCTCCACCGTCGTCTTCGTCACCCACTCGATAGACGAGGCCGTGCTGCTCGCCGACCGGGTGGTGGTGCTCACCCCGCGCCCGGGCCGGATCCGCAAGATCGTCGACATCGCCATACCCCGGCCGAGGACGCTGGGCCGAACCGCGCACCTGGGCGAAGTGGCCCGGTGCAGCGCCGATCTGCACGAACTGCTGATGGAACGGAACCTGTCCGGGACGGCCGAAACGGAGCGGCGATGAGCCTGCGGATCTGCGTCTTCACCGAGCCGCACCGCGGCGCCGACTACGAGGATCAGCGGCGCTTCGCACAACTCGTCGAGGCCGGCGGATTCGAGGGCTTCTTCAGGGCCGATCACTATCAGACGATGGGTGCCGATCCCGGCCTGCCCGGCCCCACCGACGCCTGGCTCACGCTCGGCGCGCTCGCCCGGGAGACCTCCAGGATCCGGCTGGGCACCCTGGTCACCTCGGCCACCTTCCGGCTGCCGGGGCCGCTCGCCGTGATGGTGGCGCAGGTGGACCGGATGAGCGGGGGGCGGGTCGAACTGGGGCTCGGCGCGGGATGGTACGAACGGGAACACACCTCGTACGGCATCCCGTTCCCGCCCGCCCCGGAGCGCTTCGATCGGCTGGAGGAGCAGCTGGCGGTGATCACCGGCCTGTGGCGGACACCGGTCGGCGAGAGCTTCAGCTATCGCGGCGACCACTACCAGCTCGTCGACGCGCCCGCCCTCCCGAAGCCTGTGCAGGTGCCGGGGCCGCCCATCATCGTGGGGGGCCGCGGCCCCAAGCGCACCCCGGAGCTGGCGGCCCGGTACGCCGACGAGTTCAACATGCCCTTCAAGTCGGTGGCGGAGACGGCCCGGGCGTACCGACGGGTTGCCGAGGCGTGTGACCGGACCGGTCGGGTCGGCGCCGGTCGGCCACCACTGGTGCTGTCGGCCGGTGTCGTGGCGGCCATCGGTCGTACGGACGCGGAAGTGCGACGGAGGGCCGCCCCGCTCCGCGCCAAGAGCGCGTTGCCGCCGGAGGATGCGGTGGTCGGATCCCCGGCCCAACTCGTCGAACGGCTCGGTGAGTTCGCCGCGATCGGCACGACCCGTATCCATCTGCGGCTGATCGACTTCGATGACCTCGACCACCTGGAACTCATCGCCGGTGAGGTGCTCCCGCAGTTGTAGAGCGTGAAAGCCGCGGCCGGGCATCCCGGTGTGCGCCCATGACGTCTTCCACGGCCGCCGCCTGCTGCCGTTCGCCGAGGGCGCGGTCGTCCTGTGCCGGCTCGCCGACCGGGAGAACGCCTGTTCCACCGCCTCGCGGGTGCATGCCCCCGAGACCCACGACCGCCTGAACGACGTGAAACGGTCCCTTGCCCTGGGCCACCCTCTCCGGGACACCAGGGACAACCCCATGATCTTCTTCACTCTGCGCTGAGGCCGCCGGAGCCTGGCCGGGGCGGCACGGTGGCGGGAAGTCCTCCCCCCACGATGCGTCAGACCGCGCCGCTCGCGCTCTCGCCCGCAGGCCTCTGTTCCCAGAGCGTCTCGCCTTGGACCTCCATGACGACGGTGCCGGAGTCGTTGGTGAGGGTGCCCCGGCTGCGGACCACGGCTGTGCCGTCGTCGCGGGGGCGGACCTCCATGATCTCCATGGAGCCGTGCAGTACGTCGCCGGGCCTGACCGGCGCCCGCATGCGCACGGGTCCGAGTTCTCGGCCGGCGATGAGGGCGGCGCGCGACAACACCGCGTCCACCACGAGGCGTTGAAGCAGCGCGGCGGTGTGGAAACCGCTGGCGATGAGGCCCCCGAAGCGGCTCGCGGCCGCAGCGTCCTCGTTCGTGTGCAGGGGGAGAGGGTCGAAGCGGCGGCCGAAGTCGAGGATCTCCTCCCTGGACACCTTGGTGCTGCCCAGCTCGAACAGGGTCCCGGGGTGAAGGTCCTCGGCGTAGAGCATGGCACTCACCACCGTTCCGGCGTCGGCGCGGACCCTGCAGGGTCCTGGTGTCGGGCGGACCAGTTGATGTGTACGCCGTGTCGCATGCGGTCTCCGTTCGTGTCCTTGTCGCGGTGGCTGATGGCGGCCCGGTCCTCTTCCGTCGGGCGGGCCGGCCCAGGCGGCCTCAGTCGAGTTCCGTGACGAACCGCCAGAGCAGACGGCCGAACGTCTCGACGTCCTCGTCCGGCCATCGGCCGAGCCGCTCCTCGAGGCCCTCGCGCTGGTGCTGCCTGACGCGGGCCAGGCAGGCGAGACCGGTGTCGGTGAGTTCCAGCAACTTGGTCCTGGGCCGCGACGGGTGGGTCACCCGTCGTAGAAGGCCGTCGTCTTCGAGCGTGGACAACTGACGGCTGACGGTGGACTTCTCCAGGCCGTATCGCTCCGCCAGATCGGAGGCGGTCGGCTGGGGGGAGGACCCCACGTACGACAGCATCGTGTAGGCGACGAAGGACAGGTCGTCGTACATCCTGTTCTCGCGCACCTTGGCGTTACGGGAGAACAGGATGATCGCCTCGTGGATCACGTCGAGGGGTTCGTCCTGTGCCGACATGGCGCCATCATTGAGTTGCGCGATGCAACTGTCAAGGTTGTGTCGTGCAACTCGCGATGGCGCCCTCTCCCTCACCGCCGACACCGCACCCTCTCCGGTAGCGCGATCCGGAAGGAGAAGGACCAGCCCGACATCAGCTATTGGGCCGGCGCGAGCGCCACGGCCTCGCGCCGGAGACCGTGGCCGTGCCTGGACGCCACGAACCTGCAGTGGGCCGACCTGAATCTGTCCCGGTAGCCAGGCCGTCTGCTCCCGCGGAACCTCACCCATCCAGACTTTGTCCTGAGTGTGGAAAAAGAAGCGCCCTACTCCAGCGTAAGTACTTCCCAGTCTGGAAAATCGTTGTTACGTTCCTCTGCAACGGCCTGACGGCGCAGTCGGTGCGGACCGGCGCCTGGAACCTCGGCCATGGGTGAGGGGAGGGGAGGGATCGTGCGACGGATGACTGCTCGACCTGAGAACGCGCATCAGGCGCGGCTGCTTCGTCTACTGCGTGACAACGGGTCCAACTCTCGTGCCCAGCTCGGTGATCTGGTGGACCTGTCCCGCTCGAAGCTGGCCGTCGAAGTGGATCGGCTGCTGGAGACGGGGCTGGTTGCCGCGGACGGGCTGGCACCGTCCCGGGGCGGTCGGCGGTCGCACAACATCCGGCTCGCGCCGACGCTGCGTTTTCTCGGTGTCGATATCGGTGCCACGTCCATCGACGTCGCTGTGACGAATGCGGAGTTGGAGGTTCTGGGGCATCTGAATCAACCGATGGACGTGCGCGTGGGCCCGGTCGCGGTCTTCGAGCAAGTCCTGTCCATGGCCGCGAAGTTGAGGGCGACGGGGCTCGCGGAGGGGTTCGACGGTGCCGGCATCGGCGTGCCGGGGCCGGTCCGTTTTCCCGAAGGTGTGCCGGTGGCTCCGCCGATCATGCCGGGTTGGGACGGGTTCCCGGTCCGGGAGGCGCTGAGCCAGGACCTGGGCTGCCCGGTCATGGTCGACAACGACGTGAACCTGATGGCGATGGGGGAGCAGCACGCGGGCGTCGCGCGTTCCGTGGGCGACTTCCTCTGCGTCAAGATCGGCACCGGTATCGGGTGCGGCATCGTCGTCGGCGGTGAGGTCTACCGCGGTGCGACGGGCAGTGCGGGCGACATCGGGCACATCCAGGCCGTGCCCGGTGGCCGCCCCTGCGCCTGCGGCAACCGGGGCTGCCTGGAAGCCCACTTCAGCGGGGCCGCGTTGGCCGGTGACGCTGAGCAGGCCGCACGTGAGGGCCGCTCCGCGCAGCTTGCCGCCCGGCTGGAGACGGCCGGGCGTCTGACGGCCGAGGACGTGTCGGCTGCGGCGGCGGCAGGGGACGCGGTGTCCCTGGAGCTGATTCGGGAGGGCGGGAAGCGTCTGGGGCAGGTCATCGCCGGGCTTGTCAGTTTCTTCAATCCGGGGCTGGTGGTGATCGGCGGCGGTGTGACCGGGCTCGGGCACACGTTGCTGGCCAGCGTTCGGACCCAGGTGTACCGGCAGTCGTTGCCGCTCGCCACGCGTAATCTGCCGATCGTGCTGGGGGAGTTGGGACCGGCAGCCGGAGCGATCGGCGCGGCCCGGCTCATCAGCGACCACGTCTTCTCGCCCGCCTGACCGCTGCTCGACCCGGTCTGCACCGGATCACCACTCACGCCACTGCACCCCGCGGCCTCGCTACGACGTCACGGCAACCCCACTGGCGTCGCCCGACAACCATCGCGCCTCGGTGACCCCAAGGCGCCATCGCGAGACCCGTAGCACCACGGCAACACCACCGCACCACCAAAGCCCTGCCGTATCCATCGCTTGAAGCGCCGACGGCCGGCCCCCAACACCCCACAGTTCCCAGGCCATTGGGCCTGCCGTGCCCTGCTCAGCCCCTGCGCCCCGGCGGCACGCCGCCCCGGGCTTCCCAGAGCTGTCCACGTACCCGAACCACCCTGTCCGGCTCCGCTCGTTCACGGCCCGTACCCGCCGAGGGGATTCCTCATGGCACCACCATCGCCCCTGCTCACCATGTCCGGTATCACCAAGTCGTTCCCGGGTGTTCGCGCCCTGGACGGTGTGGATCTCGAGGTCCAGGCCGGCGAAGTCCACTGCCTGCTCGGCCAGAACGGAGCCGGCAAGTCCACTTTGATCAAAGTGCTCGCCGGAGCACACCAGCCCGACAGCGGTGAGATCACCTGGCGGGGCGAGGCCGTGACCCTGGGGTCGCCGATCGCCGCCATGCGCCTGGGTATCGCCACCATCTACCAGGAACTCGACCTGATCGAGGGGCTGTCCGTCGCGGAGAACGTCTTCCTCGGGCACGAGCCGACCTCCGCCGGGTTCGTCGTGCGCGGCTCCGCCGCCCGTACCGCGACCGCGGAGTTGCTGGAACGATTGGGGCACTCGGAGATCGCCCCCTCGCGACTCGTCGGTGACCTGTCCGCGGCGCAGCAGCAGATCGTCTCCATGGCCCGCGCGCTGTCCCACGAGGTCCGGTTGATCGTGATGGACGAGCCGTCCGCGGCGCTCGACCCCGAGGAGGTGGACAACCTCTTTCGGATCGTGGGTGATCTGACGGCTGAGGGGGTCGCCGTCATCTACATCTCCCACCGCCTCGAGGAGATCCGGCGCATCGGCGACCGGGTCACGGTCCTGAAGGAGGGCCGGTCGGTCGCGGGCGGTCTGCCCGCCGAGTCGACGCCGACCCAGGAGGTCGTGTCCCTGATGACCGGCCGGAATGTGGAGTACGTCTTCCCCGAGCGCCCCGACACCGGGTTCGCCGCGGGGAAGGATCCGGTGCTGGCGGTCGAGGGGCTCACCCGGCGAGGGGAGTTCGCGCCCGTCGATCTGGAGCTGCGGCCCGGTGAGATCGTCGGTCTGGCCGGGCTCGTCGGATCCGGCCGCAGCGAGATCCTGGAGACGATCTACGGGGCTCGCAGGCCTGACGGCGGCCGGGTCCTCGTCGAGGGCACACCTCTGCGCCCGGGAAGCGTCCGCGCGGCCGTCCGCGCCGGTATCGGCCTGGCGCCCGAGGAGCGCAAGGCGCAGGGCCTGCTGATGCTGGAGTCCGTCAGCAGCAACGTCTCGGTCTCCACCCTGTCCAGGTTCGCCCGCGCGGGCTGGATCGACCGGCGGACCGAGCGGGCCGCGACCCACCAGGCGGTTCGGGAACTGTCTCTGCGCCCGGACAATCCCGATGCCGCGATCAGGACCCTGTCCGGCGGCAACCAGCAGAAGGCGGTCCTCGCACGCTGGCTGCTGCGGGGCTGCAAGGTGCTGCTGCTGGACGAGCCGACCAGGGGTGTCGACATCGGCGCCCGGGCGGAGCTCTACGCCGTGATTCGCCGGCTGGCCGACGAGGGCCTGGCCGTACTTCTCGTGTCCAGTGAGGTGCCTGAGGTCCTGGGTCTCGCCGACCGGGTGCTGGTGCTGCGTGAAGGCAGCGTCGTGCACACCGCGGACGCCCGGGAGCTCGACGAGCACCGTGTACTCGATCTTGTGATGGAAGGGAGCCCGACGCCATGACGCAACCGGCCACCGCGGCGCAGAAGCAAACGCCGACGTCCGACGCCAAGTCCGCGGGGGATCAGGGCAGTTCACGTCGCCCCGTGCTGCGGTGGGACGTGCGCACGCTGTCCCTGCTCGGCGTCCTCGCCGTCCTCGTCGCGGTCGGCGGGATCACCGCACCGGACGAGTTCCTGGCGACGAGCAATCTGCAGCTCGTCCTGACCCAGGCGTCCGTGATCGGCGTCGTCACCGTCGGCATGACCTTCGTCATCACCAGCGGCGGGATCGACCTGTCGGTCGGCGCGATGGTGGCTCTCGCCTCGGTGTGGGCGACGACCGTGGCGACCCAGGAGTTCGGGTTCGCCGGCATCCTCTTCACCGCGGTGATCGTCGGTGTGGGCTGCGGCCTCGTGAACGGTCTGCTGATCGCCTACGGCAGGATGGTCCCGTTCATCGCGACGCTGGCCATGCTCGCCTCGGCCCGTGGATTGGCGTTGCAGATCACGGACGGCAGCACCCAGGTCGTGAGCGTGGACTCGGTGCTCGATCTCGGTGGCAGGGACGCCTACGTCCTCGGCATCCCGCCCCTTGTCCTGATCTTCGGCGCGGTCACCGTCATCGGCTGGCTGCTGCTCAACCGCACCACCTTCGGCCGCCGCACGATCGCGGTCGGCGGCAACGCGGAGGCCGCCCGCCTCGCCGGCATCGACGTCCGCCGCCAGCGCCTGTACCTGTACCTGCTGTCCGGACTGTGCTGCGGTATCGCCGCGTTCATGCTGATCGTGCTCGCCGGTTCGGGCCAGAACACCAACGGCAACCTCTACGAGCTGGACGCCATCGCCGCGGCGATCATCGGCGGCACCCTGCTCAGCGGCGGCCGCGGCACCATCATCGGTTCCGTCCTCGGTGTCCTGATCTTCACCACGATCACCAACATCTTCGCCCTGAACAACCTCGAGACCGCTGTCCAGCAGATCGCGAAGGGCGCCATCATCGTCGCCGCCGTCCTGGTCCAGCGCCGCTCGCTGCACGGCGACACCTGACGCCGTACCGCACACCGCCGGACGGCGGCCCCTGACCCCGCCGTCCGGCACCCCGGCTTCCCCAACCGACGTACACCGCCCAGTCGAAGGGTCGATCCGCCATGGCAAGAACCCCCGCCACCAGCCGCAGAGCGCTGCTGTTCGGCACCGCAGCCGTTTCCGCCGGCGCGTTGCTGACGGCCTGCACCAGCAATGAGCCCAAGGACCAGGAACCGGCCGCGGACAACGCCGCCCCGGTCGCCGACGACAAGCCGGGCAAGGCCGTCACCATCGGCTTCGCCGGACCGCAGGCCGACCACGGTTGGCTCAACGCCATCAATGACAACGCCAAGTCGCGTGCGAAGAAGTACTCCGACGTCACGCTGGAGATCACTGAGGGGTCCAACGACACCGCCCAGCAGATCGGCCAGATCCAGACCCTGATCAACAAGAAGGTCGACGTCCTGGTGATCCTGCCGGCCGACGGCAAGGCACTCACCCAGGTCGGCCTGCAGGCCATGCGGGCGGGCATACCCGTCATCAACCTGGACCGCGTCTTCGCCTCCCCGCAGGCCTACCGGTGCTGGATCGGCGGCGACAACTACGGCATGGGCCTCAACGCCGGCCACTACATCGGCGAACAGCTCAAGGACACGAAGAACGCCAAGGTCGTCGAACTCGCCGGCCTGGACAACCTGGAGCTGACCCAGCAGCGCACCAAGGGCTTCGACGACGCCCTGAAGAACTACCCCAACATCAAGAAGGTGGCTCGCCAGGCGGCCGACTTCACGGTGGAGTCCGGGCAGGCGAAGATGGCGCAACTGCTCCAGGCCCAGTCGAAGTTCGACGCGCTGTGGAACCACGACGACGACCAGGGCGTCGGCGCGCTGCGCGCCATCGAGCAGGCCGGCCGCGACGACTTTCTGATGGTCGGCGGCGCGGGTGCCAAGTCCGCGATGGACGCCATCAAGGCCGGCGACAGCGTGCTCAAGGCGACCGTCCTGTACCCGCCGACGATGGCCGCCTCCGCCATCGATCTCGCCCGGGCGCTCGGCCAGGGCAAGGGCGTCGGCGGCCTCGCCGAGTTCGAGATCCCGTCCTCGCTGACCCTGTACTCGGCCGTGGTCACCGAGGACAACGTCGACCAGTACCTGCCGACCGGCTTCATCTGACCGGGCCGGGCCGTGCGCCCCGCGAACACAGTGATGAGTCAGTGACACTCCGACGAGGAGGAATCCGTATGGAACAGAGGGACAGTCGGACCGCACCGCCGGCACTCGGCGTGGGCATGGTCGGCTACGCGTTCATGGGGGCCGCGCACTCACAAGGCTGGCGCACCGTCGGGCGCGTGTTCGACCTGTCGCTGCGGCCGGTCATGGCCGCGATCGCCGGCCGCGACGCGCACGCCGTGCGGGCGGCGGCCGACAAGCACGGCTGGGCCGCGGCGGAGACCGACTGGCGTGCCCTCATCGCCCGCGATGACGTACAGCTCGTCGACATCTGCACACCGGGCGACAGCCACGCGGAGATCGCGATCGCGGCGCTGGCGGCGGGCAAGCACGTGCTGTGCGAGAAGCCGCTGGCCAATTCGGTCGCCGAGGCGGAGGCCATGGCCGCGGCCGCCGAAGAGGCTCGCGGGCGCGGGCAGTTGGCCATGGTGGGCTTCAACTACCGGCGGGCGCCCGCCCTCGCCTTCGCCCGCCGGCTCATCGCCGACGGCAGGCTCGGCACGCTGCGCCACGTGCGGGTCAGTTACCTCCAGGACTGGCTGGTCGATCCCGACTTCCCGCTGACCTGGCGGCTGCAGCGGGAGCACGCGGGGTCGGGGGCGCTCGGTGACCTCGGCGCGCACATCGTCGACCTCGCGCAGTACCTGGTGGGTGAGCCGCTGGTCGGCGTCTCCGCCCAGATGGCAACCTTCGTCAAGGAGCGCCCCCGTCTCGACGGCGCCTCCTCGGGCCTGTCCGCTTCCGGCGGCGCCCAGCGCGCTCCGGTGACGGTCGACGACGCCGCCGTGTTCACCGGGCGGCTCGCCTCGGGGGCGCTCGCCACGTTCGAGGCGTCCCGGATGGCGTCGGGGCGCAAGAACGCCCTGCGGCTGGAGATCAACGGCGAGTCCGGTTCGCTCGCCTTCGACCTCGAGCGGCTCAACGAACTGTCCTTCCACGACCACCGGGAGCCCGCCGCCACGGCGGGGTTCCGCAGGATCGTCGTCACCGAGGCCGAGCACCCCTACCTGGAGGGCTGGTGGCCGCCGGGCCATGCGCTCGGCTACGAGCACACCTTCGTCCACCAGGCCCGTGACCTGGTCGAGGCGATCGCGTCGGGGACGGACCCGGTGCCGTCGTTCGCCGACGGGCTGCAGGTGCAGCGGGTGCTCGCCGCGGTGGAGGAGAGCGCGCAGAAGAACTCCGTCTACACCCCCGTCCAGGCCGTCGAGGCCGAAGTCCGCTAAGCGCTGCGCTGGAAGGGCAGTACGGAAACCGCGGGCCGGTGGGGGCTGTTCGCGCAGTTCCCCGCGCCCCTTACGGGGCGCGGTGCCGCACTCGACTTCGCCAAGGCCGCTTAGAGAGCCGCCAGGATTCCCGCTCGGAGGCACCATGCCACGCCCGTTCACCCTGTTCACCGGTCAGTGGGCCGATCTGCCGCTGGAGGAAGTGTGCCGACTGGCCGCCGAGTTCGGCTACGACGGCCTCGAACTCGCCTGCTGGGGCGACCACTTCGAGGTCGACAAGGCGCTTGCCGATCCGTCCTACCTGACCGGACGGCACGCCCTGCTGGAGAAGTACGGCCTCAAGTGCTGGGCGATCTCCAACCATCTCGTCGGCCAGGCCGTGTGTGACCACCCCATCGACGAACGGCACCAGGGCATCCTGCCCGCCCGGATCTGGGGCGACGGGGAGCCGGAGGGGGTACGCCGACGGGCCGCGGCCGAGATCAAGGACACGGTGCGGGCCGCGGCCGCCTTCGGCGTCGATACGGTCGTCGGGTTCACCGGATCGTCGATCTGGCATCTGGTGGCGATGTTCCCGCCGGTACCGGAGCGGATGATCGAGCGCGGTTACGAGGACTTCACCGAGCGCTGGAACCCGATCCTGGACCTGTGCGACAGCGAGGGTGTCCGCTTCGCCCACGAGGTCCATCCGAGCGAGATCGCCTACGACTACTGGACCACGCAACGGGCGTTGGAGGCGGTGGACCACCGGCCGGCCTTCGGCCTCAACTTCGACCCCAGCCACTTCGTCTGGCAGGACCTGGACCCGGTCGGCTTCCTCTACGACTTCCGGGACCGGATCTATCACGTCGACTGCAAGGAGGCTCGCAGGCGTCTGGACGGGCGCAACGGCCGGCTCGGCTCCCATCTGCCCTGGGGAGACCCGCGGCGGGGCTGGGACTTCGTCTCCGCCGGGCACGGCGACGTGCCGTGGGAGGACGTGTTCCGGATGCTGCGTTCGATCGGTTACGGCGGGCCGGTTTCCGTGGAGTGGGAGGACGCCGGCATGGACCGCCTCGTCGGCGCGCCGCGTGCGCTCGCCCATCTGAAGCGGTTCGACTTCGACCCGCCTTCGGCGTCCTTCGATGCCGCCTTCGCGGGCGGCGACAACTAGCGTTCCTGGCGCATATCGGTTCCGCTCACGCGTAGTTGGGGCGTCGGCGAACCGGGTCCGCCTCCCGTGACCTGGGGAGAGCCGGCCGGGTCGGTGCCCGGTGGCGGGAGAGCCGCCGGGCCGGTCCGGGCTGCCCCGACCCCACTTTGTCCTGATCAAGGAAAAAGTTCGCTGCTTCGGTGCGCAAAGGGTTCCGGTCGAGGACGAACGGGGCTACGGTCCCTTCGTGCACAAGCACCACACAGTGGTTCGAAACTGACGCCGCATTCAGGTCGCACGGCGCACGGTTCGTGCGACCGGCCCCGGAGGACGCCCCTGCACGGCGCAGGGTGACGAGCCCTCAGGTATCCCGCAGTTCTCACCGGCGGCCCCTTGCCGCCCCCGCGCACGCCGTAACCGCGCGGAACACGGAGGAGTCCTCCTGGGCCGCGGCCGAAGCCGCCCCAATGCCGACGGTGGACGGGCAGGCCCCCGGGCCCCCGACCCACCGTCCTCCACACCACATCGGTACCTCGACATGGCAGGGAGGCAGCCCGTGAACAACGACGGGACAGCATCGGAGCCCCAGACCGGCGGGCCGACCGCACGCACCGGCGTCTGGTTCGTCGGAGCCCGCGGATCGGTCGCCACCACGGCCGTCGCCGGATGCGCGGCGGTCGCCGCCACACTGCATCCGCCGACCGGCATGGTCACCGAGACGCCGCCGTTCGACGGCTCCGGCGTGCCGCCCCTGACCTCACTCGTGTTCGGCGGCCACGACACCACCCACTGCCCGCTGCCCAAGCGGGCCGAACACCTCACCGAGGCGGGCGTCCTCCCGCACGGCCTCGCCCCCGCCGTGCGCGCCGAACTCCAGGCCGCGGACGAGGAGATACGGCCGGGCGGCCCGCTCCCGAACGACCCGCGCGGCGACGAGGAACTCATCACGGACTTCGCCGCCGACCTCACCTCCTTCCGCGAGCGCAACGCACTGGCACGGGTGGTCGTCGTCAACGTCTCCTCCACGGAGCCGTTGCCCGCACCCGACGCCGTCCGACTGCCGCCCAGCTCCCTCTACGCGGCCGCCGCCGTGCGGACCGGCTGCCCCTACGTCAACTTCACACCGTCCACCGGGCTGCGCACCCCGGCCCTCACAAAAGCCGCCGCGGCAGGCGGGCTTCCGCACGCGGGCCGTGACGGCAAGACGGGCCAGACGCTGCTGCGGGCCGTGCTCGCCCCGATGTTCGTCCAGCGCGCCCTGCCCGTGCGGGCCTGGTCCGGCACCAACCTGCTGGGCGGAGGCGACGGCGCGGCGCTCGCCGACCCGGGCGCGGCCGCGGCGAAGAACGCCGGCAAGGAACGCGTCCTCGCCGAAACCCTCGGGCACACACCGCAGGGTGAGGTGCACATCGACGACGTGCCGGTGCTCGGCGACTGGAAGACCGCCTGGGATCACATCGCCTTCGAAGGCTTCCTCGGCTCGCGCATGATCCTCCAGACCATCTGGCAGGGCTGCGACTCGGCCCTGGCCGCACCGCTCGTGCTGGACCTGGCCCGCCTGGTCGCCCGCGCCCACGAGGCGGGCCTGTCCGGACCGCTGCCGGAACTGGGCTTCTACTTCAAGGACCCCGACGCGGGCCCGGCCGGGCTCTCGGAGCAGTTCACCGCACTGCTGTCCTTCGCCGACCGCCTGCGGGAGGCCCAGTGATCCGCTCCCTTCCATCCCAAGGCGCCGGCCCGCGAGAAGCCCCGCATGCGCCACCTGCTCGCCGTCGTCCCCCATGACCCTTCACGCCCGAGCGCCAGCCACGGCCGCCTCCCGCGAGCGACGACGAAAGTCCGCTCGTCCTTGTCCCCACCCCCCGCACAGTGTCCGGCCGCGTCGCGGCCACCGAAGTGAAGTCCCTTCTCCTGCGGCTCGCCGGCTTCGCCCGGGACGGCGACGTCAGGCATCCGCAGCACCGCGACAACGAAAGAGAGAACCCCTGTGACCGCGTTCAACGACGAAGCCGTCACCAGCGACGCCCTGCGCCGCACACTCGGCGTCAGCCGCCGCCGTTTCCTCACCACCTGCACGGCCGTCACCGGCGCGGCGATCGCCGCCCCGGTCTTCGGCGCCGCGCCCGCCCTGGCACAGGACAGATCCGCAGCCGCCGGCGATGACCGGGGCCGTTCCGCTCTGGTCCCGCCGCACAAGCGCGGCATCATCCTCTACACCGTCCGTGACGCGGTCGGCCGCGACCCGCTGGCCTCCGACCTGCCCTCCGGTTTCCGTGAGGTGTTCAAGCAGCTGTCGCGCTTCGGCTACCGCCAGGTGGAGTTCGCCGGATACGGCCAGCACGCCAACGCGCCCGGCGGCGCCGATCTGGGCACCGTCCAGGGCGCGAAGCTGCTGCGCTCCTGGCTCGACGAGTACGGGCTGCGGGCGCAGGGCAGCCACGGCTTCATCCCGCCGTCCTGGCCCCTGACGACGGCCGACCTGGACACCTTCAAGCGCTGGCTGGAGATATCCAACATCCTCGGCATGGAGCACATGGGCACCGGCGCCGACCCCGTCAACACCCCCTACCGGGCCGACTGGGACGCCGCCGCGCAGAAGTGGAACACCCTGGGCGCCATCGCCCGCCGCGAGGGCATCAAGCTCTACACCCACAACCACGACAGCGCCTACGACTTCCTGCTCGACGGCGGCCCCCTCGACGCCCAGGGCCGGCCGACCCGCAGCTCCGGCATCCGCAAGCTGGAGTACTTCCTGAAGACGACGGACCGCAAGAGCGTCTATCTGGAGCTGGACGTCTTCTGGGCACACGTGGCCCAGTACAAGTTCCACACGTACACCGCCCACGACGGTTCGCAGCGCAAGGACGTCTTCGACCCGGCCGCACTCGTGGTCCGCAACACCCAGCGCTTCCCGCTCTTCCACGCCAAGGACGGCGTCGTCAACCTCCAGAGCGGTATGGGCTACGACATGGTGCCGTTCGGCACGGGCGACATCGACTACCGGAAGTTCTTCACCCGGGTCGGTGCGAAGAACTACCACAACCCGATGGTCGAGCAGGACAACGCACCGAGCGCGACGGTTCCCGGCCAGTCCCTGGAGTTCGCCCGCATCGGCTACGGCAACCTCGCGGCCCTGCGCCCCTGCAACTGACGCAGCGTCACCCGTAGCGCCCGCCCGGGCGCCTTGACGTCGGGCGGGCCCCCGGGCCTGCCCGAAAGGACCCGCAACCCAAGACGAACTTTCCTCGAAAAGGTTGAAACTTTGTCCTTGACGAGTTGAAAGTGTGCGCCCTAGCGTCCAACTCACGCATTTCGCCTGGCTTTTCACCCGCCGGCCAGACCAAAGGAGTTCTGAGTGCGCAACAGACGGATCGTCACCCTCGCGGGGGCGGCTGCGCTGGCCGGAGCCGTCGGGCTCCTGCCGCTCACCCCGGCACAGGCCGCCAAACCGGACCCCGCACCGCCGGCTTCGTCGGACTTCCAGAAGGTCACCCTCAACGACCGCCCGGGCGAGCCCATGGCCCTGGCCGTCCTGCCCGACCGGCGGGTGCTGCACACCGCGCGCACCGGAGAGGTCCGCATCCACGACCCCAAGAGCGGCGTGAACTTCCTCGCCGCCGACATGAAGAAGAGCCCCGCCGGGCTCTACCAGCACGACGAGGAAGGCGTGCAGGGCATCGCCGTCGACCCCGGCTTCGCCAAGAACCGCTGGGTCTACCTCTACTACTCGCCCCGCCTGGACACCCCCATGGACGACCCGGCCACCCCGGGCGTCAACGAAGGCGACGCCCCGCAGTTCGGCACGGCCCAGGAATTCGCCAAGTACAAGGGCGTGACCCGGCTGTCACGGTTCAAGCTCGTGGGCAACAAGCTCGTCTACGCCAGCGAGCAGAAGATCCTCGACGTGCCCGCCGACCGCGGCATCTGCTGCCACGTCGGCGGCAAGATCGACTTCGACAACAAGGGCAACCTCTTCCTCTCCACCGGCGACGACTCCAACCCGTTCTCCTCCGACGGCTACGCCCCGCTCGACGACCGCGCCGACCGCAACCCCGCCTACGACGCGCGGCGCACCGCGGGCAACACCAACGACCTGCGCGGCAAGGTCCTGCGCATCAAGACCAAGCCCAACGGCGGCTACGCCATACCGAAGGGCAACCTCTTCGCGCCCGGCACCGCGAAGACCCGCCCCGAGATCTACGCCATGGGCCTGCGCAACCCGTTCCGCTTCGCAGTGGACGACAAGACCGGCGAGGTCTACGTCGGCGACTACTCGCCCGACGCCAACACCGCCAACCCGGGCCGCGGCCCCGCCGGCCAGGGACGCTGGATGGTCATCGACCGCCCCGCCAACTACGGCTGGCCGTTCTGCGTGACCCAGGACATGCCGTACCAGGACTACGACTTCGCCACCCAGACCTCCAGCGGCGCCTTCAACTGCGCCAAGCCGGTCAACGACTCGCGCCACAACACCGGCCGCAGCGAGCTGCCCCCGGTCACCGACGCGGAGATCGTCTACGGCTACGGAGCCTCCGCGGAGTTCCCCGAGCTCGGCACGGGCGGCATCGGCCCCATGGGCGGCCCGGTGTACAGCTATGACCAGCACAACAAGGCCCAGAACCGCTGGCCCCGGTACTTCGACGGCAAGCCGCTCTTCTACGAGTGGACCCGCGACCAGATGAAGGCCATCACCCTCGGCAAGAAGAACGAGGTTCTGAAGATCGAGGACGCGATCCCCTCGATCACGACGGACGGACCGATCGACGCCGAGTTCGGCCCCGACGGCGCGCTGTACGTCCTGGAGTACGGCACCGGTTACTTCGCGGAACTGCCCGAGGCCCAGCTCTCCCGCATCGACTTCACGCGGGGCAACCGCACCCCGGAGCCCAAGGTCGCCGCGGACGTGGTCAACGGCACCAGCCCGCTGACGGTCCAGTTCTCCAGCGCCGGCACCAAGGACGCCGACGGTGACGCCCTGCGCTACGCCTGGGACTTCGACGCCAACGGCACCGTGGACTCCAGGGAGGCCAACCCGAAGCACACCTTCACCGACAACGCCGTCTACGACGCCACGCTGAAGGTCACCGACAGCACCGGGCGTTCGGCCTCCGCCTCCGTTTCCGTCGTGGTCGGCAACAAAGCGCCCACCGTCTCGCTCACCACCGACCCGGCCCCGCACGGCGGCACGCCGTTCCACTGGGGCGACACGGTCACCTGGCAGGTCACCGTCACCGACGACCAGCCGGTGGACTGCGCCAGGGTCAGCGTCTCGTTCATCCTCGGCCACGACTCGCACGGCCACCCGCTCTCCACGAGCAACGGCTGCTCCGGATCGTTCGTGACCTTCGTGGACGGCGGTCACTCCGGTTCGGACAACCTCAAGGCGGTCTTCAACGCCACCTACACGGACTCGCCCCCCGACGGCCTGCCGTCCCTCTCGGGCAGCGCCGAGGTCGCCCTGACACCGACCGACTGATCCAACGCGACGACACCGCAGCGGGGCGCCACCATCGGCGCCCCGCTACCGGTCAGGCAGTCCAGAGACGGACCACGCCGTCGTCGAGCCGCAGGAACTGCCGGGCACCCGGGTGGTAATGCGTGGGGGAGAAGTCGGGAACGGTGCCCAGGAGCTTCCCCTCGGCCGGATCCCATATCGACAGATCGGTGTCACCACTACTGAACAGGTGAGTACCGTCGCTGAACAAGCGGCCGGCCGGGCCCTCGAACGCAAGCAGTTCCACGGCCAGCGGGTCGCGCGGTCCACTCTGAACGGCTCGACTCGTATCGAAGATCCGTGCCCCGGACGGCACCTCACCGTCGACATCCCTGATACCCACGACGGCGACCCGGGCCGAATCGATCCAGGTCATGCCATGGTTCCAGGCGTCGCCCCGGTCGCAGACATCGAGCCGGCTCGGACCGTCCTCGGATTCCCAGACATTGCCTTCGATCCAGGAGTCGAAATCCCACACCACAGGGATCCCGGCGGGATGCCACACCCAGCCGTCGTCCAGGATCCGCTTCCCATCAGGGCTCACGTACAGCGCGCCGTGGAAGTAGTCGAGTTCGTGTTCCGGCGCCGGGATCGAGCGGTCGGTCAGCAACGCCCCCGTTTGCGCGTCCGACACATCCAGGCGGTTCCAGCCCGTGCGGTGGATCACCACACAACGCCCGCGACTCTGCGCGAACTCCAGTGAGAACGGCACTGTGTCCTCGTTGTCGCCCTGGTTGTCACCATGGTTGTCCAGTTCCAGGGTCCAATCGCCGGTTTGGAGGTCGACCACCTCGCCATAGCGGCCGAAGTCATTGACCACCGCGGCGAACATGCCGTCGTGGGAGGCGTGCAGGTGCCTGCGGAGCACCCAGTCACCCCATGCCTCGCGATCTTCCTCCGGAACCTCGGTGGCCGCGAGGGCCTCTTGATCACCGCTGGCCACGTCCCACCGGCTGACCATGCCGTCCTCGCTCAACGTCAGCCAGATGGGCCGATCGCTGCCACGCACGGGCGCCACATCGACGACAGCGCCCAAACGCGGCGGCACCGGGATCTGACTGACGGCGTCACTGCTACCGATCATGGTTTCCCCCCGCTCCCCAAAACCGAAGCGGCAGCATATCCGGGCGGGACTCGCTGCCGGACAAAGAGAGTTGCGGCCTTCTCGCGTATCTGATGAGCGGCACGGGCCAATACTGTGAGCCCGTCCGCACGATCGGGGAGAGGCATGACAAGTAGGTTCACCGAGTTGGTCGTTGACTGCCACGATCCGGAGCGCCTCGCGGGCTTCTGGTGCGAGGTCCTGGACTTCAAGGTGATCGACCGGGGCGAGGGCAAGGTGGAGATCGGATCCTGGGAGCCGACCGTCGAGGATGTCCGGGCCCGCCAGATGCCGCCCACCCTCGTGTTCATCCAGGTGCCCGAGAGCAGGACCGTGAAGAACCGCCTTCACCTCGACGTCAGTCCGATCGACGGCAGCACCGAGGACGAGGTGACCCGATTGCTCGGCCTCGGCGCCACCAAGACGGATGTGGGCCAGGGCCCGGACCGAAACTGGGTGGTCATGGCAGACCCCGAGGGCAACGAGTTCTGCGTCCTGCGCACCCTGGCCCCGCAGACGTAGATGGCGAGCGGCATCCTGGGCGCCGAATGTCTCGCACGGCAGGCACCTACTAGGTACCATCGGGTGTATGCCATCCCTGAACGTGTCGTTCACCGACGAGGAGCTCGAAGGAGTCCGCGCGGCCGCGGCCGCCGACGGCAAGAGCCTCAAGCAGTACCTGCACGACCTCGGTGTCCGTGAGATGCAGCGCAGGCAGTTCATCACGGGCGCGAGCCACTGGGCCGATCGGCTGCGCGGGGAGTTCGACGACGCCTTCCCCGACGACGTGCCGCCCGCCGAGCGCCCGGGCGGAGCCACAGCCGCCTGATCCACCTGTACATCGACGTCTCCTGGCTCCTCGATGTCCAGGAGGCCGCCCTCGGCAACGACGAGGACATGTCCGTAGCGGACTACTCCGCGCTGGTCGCCGCCGTCGCCCGGCACAAGACCAAGCTGCCCACCCTTCAGGCCGCCGACCCGGACGCCGCATGGCGCGCCGCTGCGCTCATGCACACCATCGTCCGCCTCGAGCCCCTCCCGTACCGCAACGGCCTGTACGCCGCGTTCGTCACAGCCCAGTACATGAGCCAGTCCGGCGAGGGCATCGACCCGCCGTACGGCGCCCTGTCCGAGCTCGTGCGGAAGATCCGCGACACCCGCCTGCGCGTTCCCGAGGTCGCGGACCAACTGCGCTCCTGGAAGATCTGACCGGGGCAGGGACCAGCCGGGGAAGTGGCGACGCCGCCGACGCGTGCGCTACGACTTCAGCTGGGCGTACATCGCTTCCAGGCCAGCGGACAGCTGGGAATTGACCCAGCGGGTGGTGTCGTCGGTCAGCACCTCGTGGGCCCCTGCCTCGATGCCCTCAAATGCGGCTACGGCGATGTCGCGGGGGTCGGCCTTCGTCCTGCGGGGTCCTGGATGTCGGCGGACGTCAGCCGGCCAGCTGGTTCATCTTGCGGATCTGCTTGTCGAAGACCTGGGCGGGAGCGACGCGGCGCAGTATGCGTGCGCGTCCGGCCATGGGGCCGGCGGTGTAGCGCAGTTTCGGTTTGGCGTCGGTCGCTGCCGCGACGATCGCCTTGGCGACGACGGTGGGGGCGTCGCCGTCCCTGACCGCGTCCGCCATCAGGCGGTCGACGGCGAGGCGCTGCTTCGCGTAGGCGTGCAGGGGGATGTCGGGCTTGGCGCTGTTGGCCTCGAATCCGGTCCTGGTGTAGGCGGGTTGCACGATGAGTGCCCGGATGCCGTGGTCTCGGACCTCGTGGTCCAGGGACTCGGTGTAGCCCTCGATCGCGTGCTTGGAGGCGGCGTAGGCGGCCATGTAGGGCTGGGGCAGGAACCCGAGGACGGACGAGATGTTGATGATGCGACCGCGTCGCTGCGCGCGCATGTGCGGCAGGACCTCGTTCACCATGCGCATGACCCCGAAGACGTTGGTGTCGAAGAGGGCCTGGACTTGTTCGAGGGAGGTTTCCTCGGACGCGCCCATCGAGCCGACGCCGGCGCTGTTGACCAGGACGTCGATCCGTCCGAACCGCTCGCTCACTTCCTGGACCGCGGCGGTGACCGAGGTGTCCTCGGCCACGTCGAGGCCGACGAATGTCACGCCGTCGAGCGGGGCGACGCGTGAGGTGTCACGGCTTGTGCCCACCACGGTGAAACCCGATGCGGCCAGCGCGAGAGCGGTTTCCTTGCCGATGCCGGAGGAAGCGCCGGTCACGAGTGCCACTGGCCGGTTCGTCGCCATGATGAATTCCTGACTGGTGCAAAACTGATCGGTTTCCCCTCACTGTAAACCGGTCGGTTTCCATGTGCAAGCCCGTCATCCGCGCCGCGATCGCCGAGTTCGCGCTCAAGGGCTTCTACCCGCTGAGCGCTTCGGCCGTCGAGCCTGCTCCAGGACGGGGTGCGGGGCGCCTCAGCGCATGTGTGCCGCGTCGAGCAGGGTGGTCACGGTGGGAGCGATGAGCCCGGTCAGGTCGTCGGCCTGGATTCCCGCGCGAGCGCTGGCGCCGTCGAAGACGAGGATGAGCTGGCGGGCCAGCAGGTCGGGATCGCTCGCGCCACCCTGTTCGGCCTCGGAACGGAAAAAGGCCGTCAGGTTCGCCTTGATCTGGTGGGCCACCTGGCTCGCGGGGTGGGCCTGATTCTTGAGCTCGACCTGAACGGCCAGGTATCGGCAGCCCCGGAAGTCGGGCTCGCCCGCCTGCGCCTCCATCCGGCCGAAGACGTGCAGAATCCGCTCGCGGGGTGAGCGGTCGTCGTCCGCCATCGGCAGCAGCTCGGCAACGAAGGCGGAGGCGCGCTCCTTCAGGCTCGCCGCCAGCAGTTCGTCCTTGCTCTCGAACAGCTGGTACATGGAGCGCTTCGACACTCCCGCCGCCTTGCACAGCGCCTCGACGCCGATGCCGACACCGTCTCGGTAGGTGAGCGTGGCCGCTGCTTCCAGCAGCCGCGCTCTGGGGCTTGGCTTCACTTCGGTGGTCATGTCACGAGGTTAACTCGAATCGACGGGATTTGAGACCGATCGGTTTACTTGCGGTGTCGGGTAGGCCGTCGAGACCGTGCGGACACCTGTGGGCCAACGAGAGGCGGCTCGGCGACGGCCCCGGGGGAAGGGCCGTCGCCGAGCCTCGAGGATGCGCGCGCGTCCCGTGCCTACGGGGCGACGCGCATCGGTCCCATTCCCAGTAGCGGCCGCTTCCTCGGTGCGTCGCGTCGGCTACGCGGGGACGGCGGCCTTCTCGGGCTTCGTCTCGGCCGGGATGCGGTGCAGCCCCTTGCGGTCGTACCACCTCAGCGCGCCGAAGCCGAACAGTGCGGCCGTCACGAGACCGGCGGCCATCATCACCCAGCCCCGCGTCAGCCCCGCGTCACCCTGGGCGTCGTAATAGAGGATCGAACGGATGCCACCGGTGATCTGTCGCAGCGGCTCGAACTCCGCGAGGAAGCGGTAGAAGCCGGGCAGCGCCTGGAGCGGAGTGGTGGCGCCGGCCGTCGGCACCGCCATCCCGATGAAGACCAGCGTGACCACCAGCATGCCCGGCGTACCGAAGACGGCCAGGAGGGTGAGCGCACCGATCCCGGAGACCGCGATGGCGCACACCGAGTACAGCCACAGCAGCGGCAGATGGGCGGCGTCCATCCCCATGAGGCCGACCGCACCCACCATGACCAGGGTGGCCATCAGCAGGGACAGAACAGCCATGAGGGTGCTGCTGATGGCGAGGGTCTGCACCCGGGTCGCCCGGATCAGCGGGCGGTGCAGGCGCAGCGGGCCCATGTCGTTGTGGGTGTAGCCGAGGGCGTGGTCGACCTGGCCGCTGATGACATTGGCGGAGAGCATGCCGCAGACCACGAGGACGAGCGCGTAATAGAACGCCGTCAGGCCCAGGCCGCTGTGCGAGTCGAGCCGATGGCCGTCCTTGACGGTGACCGCGGCCGGATCGGCAAGGAGGAGTTGTGCCGCCGCGGGCAGTTTTGCCTGCACGGTCCCGCTCTGGGCGGTCAGTTCCCTGCCCACCTGGAGCGAGGCGTTCTCGGCCGCCTGCGTCGTCGCCGCCCGGGCCAGGCTCGATCCCACGCTGCCGGCGGACTGGTTGGTCAGCACCGTCAGCGTCGGACGGACGGGGGTCCCGGTGGTCCCGGGGCCGGTCAACGCGGTGGCGGACGAGGTGAATTCGGCCGGGACGACGAGCGCGCCGTACAGCTTGCCCTCGCCGAGTTCGTCCTTCATCTCCTTCTCGTCCATCACCTTCCAGTCGATCTTGTCCCCGCTCGCGGTCGACTTCTTGATCGACTCGGTGATCCGGTCCCCGAGGCTGACCTGCTTGCCGCCGACGACGGCTCCCTTGTCGGCGTTGACCAGGCCGACGGGCAACTTGGTCATGTGATCGACCGGGTCGATGTTCGCGCCGACGTAGAACACGGCGAACAGCAGGGCGAGCACGCCCGTGATGACGCCGTTCGCGATCCACAGGGGCTTGGCGCGCAGGACGCGGAAGGGGTGAATGCCACTCATGACGTACGTGTCTCTCGGTCGGTGGACGCGGAAGGCTTCGCCGGGGGCTGCCAGCCGCCGGTCACTTCCTTGACGGGCTTGTGCGGGAAGCGGCGCCGGGCGTACTCCTGCGCGTGGGAGCCCGGCAGGACGTACAGGGTTTCGTTCTTGTCCTGGAGCGGTCGCAGCACGGTGTCCATGAACGACTTGCGGTCGTCCAGGTAGGGGCCCAGCACGTCCTCGCCGGCGGGGCAGACGGCGAGGCAGTAGCCGGACTTGTAGCCAGGGGGTGAGGACAGGCTCTGCCACATGGAGGCGCTCTCGGAGTCGGTGACCCGGGAGCGGTAGTCGGCGGCGTCCTCGCTGTCGGCCACCGTCTGCGCCCAGTCGGTGAACCCGCTCATGAACTCCCGGTAGTTGTGCGTGGTGCAGGCCAGGGCGTCGAAGGCGCCGTCCTTGGCGATGGCGCCGACCGGGCAGGCGGCGACGCACAACTTGCAGTCGATGCAGGGGTTGTAGTCCAGCTGCTGCCCGTACGTGCTCACCTCGGCGTCCACCAGGACGGTGGCCAGCAGGACGAAGCTGCCGAACTTCGGGTGGATGACATTGCGATGCAGGCCCATCACACCGAGCCCCGCGGCCACCGCGACCGTCTTGTGCGCCACCACCCAGATGCGCCCGGGGAATCGGTCCATCTCCTGGGGGAAGCCGACCGAAGGATTGAGGGCCCGGTAGCCGGCGTCCTGGAGTGCCTGGGTGACACCGCGCGCGGCGTGGTTGGCCTTCTCGTCGCTCTGGTGGAACTCCTGGTTGGCCACGCTTCGGGCGGGGGAGCGGCAGTTGTCGCGGTTCATTCGGATCGCCATCGCGATCAGGGTGCGGGTGCCGGGCAGCGCGGACTGTACGTGCTCGCGCTCACCGGCCAGGTCGGGGTGGTCGAGGCTCACCGCCGCAGCATCGTCCGCGCCGGCCGCCAGGCACAGCTCGCGCAGCCATTCCGCGTCGATCACCCCCGGCGGACTCACCGCGGCACCGGCCCTGCGCCGGGCCAGTACAGCCTGTACCGACGGGTGGGCGGCCAACTTCGCCGGAAGCCGGGGAGCCGGGGTCGTCGGTTGCCCGTCGGCGTCGCGCGCGGCAGTCATCCGTACTCCTGGGGATTGGGGGTCGAGACTCGCCCTCACAGCGAGAAACCGATCAGTTTCACCACCGTAAACTGATCGGTTTCCGCGCGCAAGCCCGAGCTGCGAGAGTCCCTGCGTGTTGGGGGCGTGGCGCCGCGTGCGTTCTGGGGAGCCGGTGATGGGCGCGGTGTGCCCGCCTTATGTGCTTGCGGGGCGAATGTCACTCGCGCCGGCACCTGGGGTGCGGGAGCCCGAACCTGCGAACCCGGCAACCGGCTCCTCGCTGTCCCGCCATCCCGTTACCAACGCCCGCAGCGCCTGCTCGTAGCAGTCGGCGACCGCGAGCTCCGGCGGCTCGTTCCCGGACAGCACCAGGGACACCAGGCCGTGGGCCGTTCCCCAGACCGACAGTGCGACGACCTCGGGGTCGGACGTGGGCCCGAACTGCCCGGCGAGCTGTCCGCGGTGCACGGCGTCGACGAGGGGCCGGTACGTCTCGACGACCTCGCGCGGCCTGTCCGCGTCGGACGGGCACTGGGCGCTGCGGTCGGAGAAGAGGATCGCGTAGAGGTGCGGGTTGGCGACGGCGTACTCGCGATAGGCCAGCCCGATCCGGATCACGTCGCCGGCCGGGTCGTCCGACGGGCGGACGGTGGCCAGGCGCTCGACGAAGAGCCGCACGGCCTCCTGGTACAGGCTGCTGAGCAGCCCGGCCTTGCTGCCGAAGAGCGAGTAGACCGCCGTGGTCGAGGTCTTCGCGTCGGCGGCGAGCTGTCGCAGGCTCAGCGCGGCCGTGCCCCGCTCGAAGACCGTGGCCGCCGCGCGGTGCAGGAGCTTGAGCCGGAGCGCTTCGTCATGTGTCTTGGGCTTGGCCATGGTGCCAGCGTATTACAACACCGTTATGAATGCTCCCTCCCTTGGTGGCTTCGAAGCGCCTGCCGGGCTTGAGGCGAGCAATCAAAACACTGTTATGGTTCCTTGGGCGGACATCGAAAGCGCACCTGACGTGAGGGCCTGCGTACGAGTCCCACGCGGCCTGAACCGGTGCCTGGCTACCAGACCGCCCCTGTCCTCAGCCGTGAGGAGAAGGCCGCCTACGACGCCGGTCACTTCCTCCAGAAGCAGCAGCCCGGCCTGCTGGTCGAAGGCCGGCCCCAGCAACGGCTGACAGCAACTTCCCACTTATCCAGGAGTCTCCATGTTTGAAAGATTCGGGCGTCTGCTCCACCGCAGGCGAAAGCCCCTGCTGATGCTGACCGTGCTGTTCGCCGTCCTGTCCGGGGCCTACGGCGCCGGAGTCTTCGGCTCCCTGACACCGCTCGGCTTCCAGGACCCCGGCTCGGACAGCGTGCGGGCGGCGCACATCGCCGAGAAGGCGTTCCCGCAGCGGACACCCGACGCGGTGATCGTCTACCGCGACAAGGACCGCACCGTCGACGACCCGTCCTTCCGGCAGGCGGTCGTCCGGCAGCTGGAGTCGCTGCCGACGTCGGAGGTGACCGGCTACCTGGACTTCTGGACCACCAAGATGCCGGCGCAGGTCAGTCATGGCCGGCACGCCACCTACGTCGCCCTGAACCTCCACGGCAGCACCGAGAAGGCCAAGGAGGACGCGTACGAGGCGGTCAAGGACAAGATCCCGGCACCCGGTCTGCAGACCCTCCAAGGCGGAACGGTGCCCACCGGCCACCAGGCCAGCGCGAAGATCGAACATGACCTGAGAACCGCGGAAATCATCTCGGCCCCCGTGCTCTTCCTGCTCCTTCTGGTCGTGTTCGGCGGTCTGGCCGCGGCCTTCCTCCCGCTGATCGTCGGCGTGCTCTCCATCCTCGGCTCGATGGCCGTCCTGCGGACCATCGCCAACATCACCGACGTCTCCGTGTTCTCCATGAGCCTGGTCACGATTCTGGGTCTCGCGGTCGCCATCGACTACGGCCTGCTGATCGTGAGCCGCTACCGCGAGGAACTGGCGGCCGGCCACACCGGCGAAGAGGCGATCGGGCGCACCCTCGCCACGGCCGGCCGCACCGTGATGGTCTCCGGCACCACGGTCGCGGCGGCGCTGGCCGGCCTGACCCTCTTCCCGTCGACCTTCCTGAAGTCGATGTCGTACGGCGGTGTGGCAGCGGTCCTGCTGGCGGTGCTCTTCTCACTGGTCGCGCTGCCCGCGCTGCTCGCCGTCATGGGACCGAAGGTCAACGCCTTCCCGCTGCGTCGCAGGAAGGCCACTCCTCCGACGGCGGCAGGTGAGGGTGCCTGGTACCGGTTCGGGCACGGCCTGATGCGGCGGCGGTGGTTCGTGGTGGTGGGCGCGGTGGGCCTGCTGCTGACGCTCGCCCTGCCGTTCTCCAGGATCGAGTTCGGTTCCATCAACGCGCAGCAGCTGCCGAGCACTTCCGAGGGCCGCCAGGTCTTCAACGCCATGGAGCACGACTTCGACGGCGACGCGGTGAAGTCCATCGACTCGCTGCTCGTCCTGAAGTCCGACGGGACCTCGAAGGAGCAGGGCGCGGCACTGAAGGCGTACGCCGAGCGGCTCGGCGCCACCGAGGGCGCCACGGGCGCCCGGATCAGCGGCATGGAGGGAACCACGGCCCGGGTGTCGGTCACCTTCGACGGCAATCCCGTCTCGACCCACGCGCGCGACCTGGTGAACCGGCTCAAGGACGTCCCCGAACCGCCGGGCGCCCGGGCGTACTTCGGCGGCGAGTCGGCGGTGTACGACGACACCCTGGACGCGCTCGGCGAGACCCTGCCGTGGATGCTGCTCTACATCGCGGTGATGACGTACATCCTGCTGTTCCTCGCGTTCGGCTCGGTGCTGCTGCCGCTGAAGGCGATCGCGATGAACATGCTGTCGCTGACCGCGACCTTCGGTGTCCTGGTCTGGATCTTCCAGGACGGTCATCTGCACCACCTGCTCGGCTTCGACCCGACGGGCAACATCGAGCCCAACATGCCGATCATGCTGTTCGCGCTGATCTTCGGACTCTCCATGGACTACGAGGTGTTCCTGGTGTCCCGGATGCGGGAGCAGTACGACAAGCAGGGCGACAGCACGGAGGCCGTGGCGACCGGGCTGCAGTCCATCGGCCGCCTGGTCGTGAGCGCCGCGGTGCTGATGTGTGTGCCGCTCGCGGCGATCGGGATGAGCGATGTGCTGACCATCAAGCTCTTCGGCGTCGGCATGGTGTTCGCGGTCCTGGCGGACGTGCTGGTGGTGCGGGTCCTGCTGGGAACGGCCGTCATGAGGCTGCTGGGCAGGGCGGCCTGGTGGGCTCCGGGCCCGCTCGCCCGCTTCTACGACCGGTTCGGCATCAAGGAGGGCGACCTCCCGGCAGAGGCCGACAAGCCGGTCCCTGTCGGGGTCTGACCCCTGTCGGAGTCCGAAACCCGGTCGGGGCCTGAACCCGGCAAGGGGCCGAAGTGCCTTCCCCACGCGGCACTTCGGCCCCTGCTGCGTCTTCATGGCGTGAGCGGGAGTACATGCCGGTGTCCTGCCGTCTGGCCACCCCACCGACGGTTCACTCCGTCGGCTGCTCACCCCGCCCGCCCGCCCGGCGCTGGTGGCGACGGTGGTTCGCGTCCTCCTGGGCCAGCCGTCGCAGCAGCCTGACGACCGGCTCGAACAGCACGGTGAGGACCACCGCTCGCTCGGCGAGGGCGATGCGGTCCTCGATCCCGTCGAACTGCGCGAAGTCCAGGTCCGCGGTGGAGGTGGCGAGCCGTGCATAAGGGACGAGGTCGTCGGCCGTGTAGTCGGTGCCGAGGCGGCTGAGTGCCGCGAGGCTTTCGGCGAGAGCCGGGCGGTGCGGCGACGCGTCGGAGATCTGCCAGCCCATGTTCTCGATGAGAGCCTCGACCCTCGCGGCGGCTCCGGCCGGTGCCACCTCGCCGGCGGCGCTGTCCGGACCGGTGCCGTCCTCGCCGTCCTCGCCACGCTTCCCGGTCGGGTCCTCCGTCTCCGCGGACGGAACGGGCAGCGCGTGGTGGACGACGCCCAGGGTCTCGAACGCGTCCAGCGGGCGGTCGACGGCTTCGAGCACTTCACGGGTCCGGGCGACGGAGAGCCCGCCGAGCTGGATGAGGGAACGGATCAGGCGGAGCCGCTGGAGGTGCTCCTCGTCGTATTCGACCGTGGTCGGGTTGAGCGCGCGGCCCTCGGGGAGCAGCCCTTCCCGGCGGTAGTACTTGATGGTCGCCGCCGGTACCCCGGACCGTCGGCTGAGCTCTGAAATCCTCATGCGCTCCCTCACGCTCAACTGTCCCACCAGTATCGCGTTACCGGGGGTTGCCCCACCCGACTCGATAGTGCCACTATCAGGCGCTCGGTAGCGACACTATCGAGTGCCTCTGCGGTGTGCCCGCTGCTCCGTGCGCATGGACAAACGTGCTCCCGTGGAAGTCGCCCGCACCGACGCGGCCGCACCCGGCCGCAGTTCTTCCCCCTGCCCCGGGCCCGCCCAGCCAGTTCTGGGTCCGGTCGTCTCGTACGCCTCGACAACGGAGAACCACACCATGTCCCAGCGAATCGGCAAGACCCACTGGAAGCGCTTCGCCATCGGTGCGGTGCCGACGGTGGCCGCCACGGCCGCGGTCGCCGTCTCCATGGCTCAGGGCGCGCTGGCCGCTTCGTTCAGCATCTCCGGTTCCGACTTCCAGGTCTCGGCCGGCAAGTTGAGCGGCACCGGATTCGGCAACTACGCCACAGTCGACGTCGCCAAGAACGGCAAGCACGTGCCCGTCTCCGTCTCGTCCATCAAGGACGCGACGGTCACCGACATGTGCCAGTCCGTGCCGGTGGACATTCCCGTACTGGGGACCTACACGATGACGCTCAAGGCCGGCGGGTCGGGTACGCCGGTCAAGGCCAAGGACCTGTACATCGACATGACCGACCTCCAGGCCAAGAAGGGCACCTTCACCAACGTCGACATCGGCGTCGCCACCGGCTCCATGACCAAGGGTCAGGTCAACCCGAAGGACAAGGTCGACCCCAACGGCTACGCCCAGCAGGCCGACAAGGTCGAGATCATCGACGCCCACCAGAAGGTCTGGGCCACGACCGCCGGAACGTTCGAACTGGCAGGCCTGCACATGAACATCGCGGCCGGCCGGCACGACTGCTTCTGACCTCGGCCGGCCCCCCGTCGTCGCCGGCGCATGGAAAAGCGCGCGGAAGCGCTGCCGGCGACGGTCCGGGGCGTCGGCGTCCTCATCCCCCCACGGACCCATGACTCGCTCAAGAATTGGGAGCTGCCACATGACGAGTGCCGGCGCACCCGCTCACCCCCACCGTGTCAGCGGCTTCACCCGCGCCCGCCAGGACTTCCGGGCCTGGCGGCGCACCCGCCCGTTCTGGGCGGGACTGTTGGTGCTCCTTGCCGCTGCGCCCATCATCTACTTCCCCTATTTCAATCTGTCCCTGGGCGCCTTGTCCGTGGCGATGTCCACCACCGCGGGGGCCGGGTCCCTGGTCATCGGCCTGACGCTGATCGTCCTTGGCGGCCTCCTCTGGTTCCAGCCGATCATCAGGTTCTTCGCCGGCTGCGTCGCGGTGTTCCTCGGCGTGCTGTCGCTTCCCATCTCCAATTTCGGCGGATTCTTCGTCGGCACGCTGCTCGCGGCGACGGGAGGACTCCTGGCTCTGGCGTGGGGCCCGGTGAACGGGGGCCCGGCGCCCATACCCGACGGCGCTGAGGGGCCGTCAGCCGTCGTCGGCCGGGCGGGAGGAGAGGGGGAGTGAGCGACCAGTCGCCCGACACTCGCGGCGAGGCCGCGGAAGCCCGCCTCGTTCGACTGCCGAGAGGCCGACACGCCGGCCCCCGTACGTCCGCGCTGACGCGCCTGCGTCTGCCGGTCGGGAGGGCTCTCGCGCTGACCGCGCTGCCGACCGCCCTCATCCTGGGCAGTCAACGTCTGCCCGAGTCCGTCGACACGAGCGCCACCGCGGCGCTCTCCGTTTCCGAAGAGGGGCCGGGCGGGCCGGGAAGCCGCGGTGTCGACTGTGCCCGTCCCGACGGCACATCACCTTCGGCGACGAGCGCTCCCGCAAGCGCCACCCCGTCCGCTGATCCCCGCACGTCCAGCCCTCACCCGAGCGGAGAGCACGCCAAGCCGCCGCAGCACCCGGACGACGAGGGAGCGGCCCCGCCCCCGGCACCGCCCGCCACTCCCACCCCCTCACCCAGTGCGACCTCCGCCACAACAAGCCTTACGGACATCCTCGGTTCGCTCCTCCGCGACGACGCCGAGCAGCAAAGCCCGTCACCTGACGCGAGCCCCTCACCCCTCGCGAGCCCCTCACCAAGCCCGGCCGCATCGACGCCAGAGGCCACAGCACCGTCCGGGCCCCGGCTGCCCACGACGCCCCCATCGCCTGCCCCCGGCCACCCGTCGCCCCGACCGGAGCCCGCCCGGGAAACCGCTCGCACCTGCGACATCAGTGACATGAAAAGCCCCCGAGGAGCATCAGGCCGGCCGATTCTCCGCCGAGGCCTGGAACATGCGGGGGAGCCGCCTCGACCTGCACGACCTCGTCTTCCAGGGAGTGGTGACCGTGAACACGGCCGCCGGACCGAAGCGGGTACTCAAGTTCTCCGCGGCGGCTGTCACGATCCGCGACCTGAAGATGGCGGTGCCCGTCGGCCCGCAGATCCAGCACATCGACGGAGCGCCCGGCTCCACGTCCACCCTCGAGGGCGACGAGATCACCATGTACGTGGAAAGCCTGACAGGTACCGTCTCCGGCGTCGAAAACCTTCCCGCACCGCCCGTCCTCCGCGTGCATCTCACCCCGGACACCGTCCCGGAGTGGCTCTACGAAACGATCGGCAAACTCGGTCTCAAGCTTCAACTCAGCCTGGACGACGCCGACATCGACCAGGCAGGACAGACGGGCGGACAACTCGCCATCCCGGGGATTCACGGGTACGGAACGCCGCGCTGAAGCCGGGCTCGAGCGTCCGTGTCCCGTCAGCCCGACCTGGAGGCGAGGCCCGGAGGCGTGTCCGGGACCAGTTTCCTGCTTCCGCTTGTGCGGCCGACGGCGCTGGTGACGGGCGCGCCCTCCGGCATCGGCAAGGAGACCGCGCTCGCGCTGGTCGCGGCGGGTTTTCGAGGTGGCCGGCACGGGCCGGGACACCTCACGCGTCACCCCACTCCCGGGCGTGACGTCTTCGACCTCGACGTGGTCAGTGACAAGTCGGTCACCGCCCTGGTCCAGCAGGTGATCGACCGGTACGGGCGGATCGACGTCCTGGTCAGCAAGGCCGGCATCGGCTCGATCGGCACGGCTGAGGAAACTCCGGGGTCATGCGCATGGTGAAGGAGGTCCTGCCGCACATGCGCGCCCAGGGACGCGGGCGCAACATCAACCTCTCGGCCGTACAGGGGTTCATCCCCGCTCCCTACATGGCGGTCTACGGCGCCTCCAAGCACGCGATCGAGGGCTACTCCCAGTCGCTGGACCACGAGGTACGGCAGTACGGCGTCCGGTCGCTCCTCGTCGAACCCGCCTACACCAGGACCGGATTCGAGGCCAACAGCGCGAAGCCCGACATGCCTCTACAGGTACCGCCCCCTGTTCCGGAAGCCTCCTCCAGCAGGCTCACCATGACCGCGATGAGCCCGGTCGGCGGAGTCAACGAACTCCTTGTGGACTGGACACTCGGCCACCAGAACGCCACCGTCGAAGAACTGATCGACCTGTGCCACACCCTGTACATCGCGGCCTACCGAGCCATCGGCGATCAACCCTGACCACGCTTCGGTCGCCTGCTCGGCGGGGCGGCCGCCCACCTGCCGTGAGCCTCGGCTCCCTCGGCCGCATCCAACCGCCCCGACTTGGCGGACCGGCCCCGCGACTGGCTCGCACCCCGTGTGTGGAATGCTCAGCGGTCACCGGCGTTGTCCACGATCAGGACGCGCGCCCGCTGGAGGAGTGCAAGGAGCCTTATGAACACCGCAGCACAACTGCGCGGCCTCGTCACCGCCATGAGCCTCCGCGACCCCAGGCCCGCCCTCGGCTCCAGCCGCACCCTGACCTTTTCCCCCGCCACCCGCACCGGCTCCACGGCGCCCCATGTCGCCCGCCCCTGAGCGAAGCGTCGACGCCGAGCGTGTCAGGCGAGAGATCCTCGACGAGGGCTCGGGATCGGAGCCGTATGTCCTGCGCGACGCCCGCGTCAGGGGGATGCTACGGCTCGACGGAGCCGAGATCCGGCGAGCCGTGCGGTTCGAGGCGTGCCTGTTCGACGAGGCCGTCAGCCTGGAGGGCGCGACGACGCTCGCCGTGACCGTCGTCGGCTGCACACTGCCCGGGCTGAGGGCGTCGACCACCCGGTTCGGTGGGCGGCTTGACCTGCGCCGGTCGGTCATCGGCGAGCGCGACGGGACCGAGAGCGCCGTGGACCTGGTGCACGCCGACATCGCCGGCGGGGTACGGCTCGACGGTGCCCATCTGGTCGCACCGGGGCGGGTCGCCCTGGAGGGGGGCGGGCTCGTCGCCCGTGGTGGCGTCTTCTGCGAGGACGGCTTCCACGCGGAAGGCGAAGTCGGCTTCCCAGGAGCCGAGTTGCCGGGAGGGCTGTGGATGCGCGGGGCGCGGATCAGTGTCGGGGCGGCGGACACGCTCGCCTTTCACGGAGACGCCGTGAAGACATCGAACGTGCGGCTCCAGGGCCTGCGGGCCGACGGCCGGATACGCCTGCGCGGCGCACAAGTGGATGACCTGGTCTCTCTGCGGGATGCCGAACTCACCGGGTCAGGCTCTTCGTTGATGTGCGTGGGCATGCGGACCGAGGCGCTCGACCTGCTGTTCGCCCAACCACCCACGGGCGGCGTGAACCTGCGCAACGCACACGCGAGCCGGCTCCAGGACGACCCTCGCACCTGGCCCAAAACGCTCGGCCTCGACGGATTTACCTACGACTGGCTCGGCGAGACCGCGGGCACACGCCGCGAGGACGTGACGAACCGGCTCGCGTGGCTGCGCCACCAACCGGTCTACGCGCCGCAGCCCTACGAACAACTCGCCTCGTACTACCGGCGCTCCGGGCACGAGGACGAGGCGCGCCGCGTACTCCTGGTGCGGGAGCGACAGCGCCGGGCGACGCTCGGCTCGGCCGGCCGGGCCTGGGGCTGGCTGCTCGACGCGACCGTGGGGTACGGGTACCGGCCATGGATCGCCGGGATCTGGCTGGCGGTGCTCACACTGCTCGGCTCGGTCGTCTTCGCCGCGCACAATCCCGTACCGAACAAGAAGGGCGAGGGCGCACCGTTCAACCCCGTCGCGTACGCCCTCGATCTGATGGTGCCGGTCGGCGGGCTCGGCCAGCGGGACGGCTGGCACTGGGATGAGGGGACCGTACAAGGGCTCGCGTACGGGCTGATCGCGGTCGGCTGGATCCTGACGACGACGGTCGTGGCGGGCGTGACGCGGACACTGAGCCGCAACTGACGCGGCTTCGGCGCCGGTTCGCTCTTGTTGCAACTCCACCGCCGTGTGCGCCGCCCTCATTGAGGACGGCACACGCCGACACCTCCGTGACCACCTGCGGCTCGGGGTCTACCTCCCGGCCGCGGCGAGCAGCACATCGACCAGGCGCTCAGCGGCATCGGGGCGACCGTGCGCACGGGCCCGCTCCGCCATGGCCGCGCGCTGTGCCGGGTCCGTCAACAGCGGTGCCACGGCGTCCTGTAGCCGCTGGGCAGACACGTCGTCGATCAGTGCGACGGCGGCTCCGTTGTCGGCCAGGTGGCGTGCGTTGTGGGCCTGTTCGTTGCCGGCCGAGGTGGCGAGCGGGACGAACACGGCCGGTTTGCCCAGCGCGGTCAGCTCGGCGATCGTCCCCGCGCCGCTGCGGGAGATCACCACGTCCGCCAGCGCCAGCACGTCGGGCAGCTCGGCCCCCACGTACCCGGTCAGGTGATAGCGCGCCGCACCCCACGCGGGCAGATGCCCGGTCTGCCGGCGCAGCTCCTCGACGTTGTCCCGCCCGCACTGGTGGATCACGTTGGCGTGCTCCACCAGCCACGGCAGCACGTCACGCACCAGAGTGTTGACCTGCTGGGACCCCTGCGCGCCGCCGGTCACGTAGACGGTGGGCAGACGCGGGTCGAACCCCTGCAGCCCCAGGGCGTCGAGCGCTTTCTGGGCCTGTCCGGTGAACACCTCCGGTCGCACCGGGTTGCCTGTCACCACCGCGGCGGCGCGCACGCTCTCGGGCAGGAGCGGCAGTGTGGACGGTGAGGACACAGCGACCCGCGTCGCCGCTGCGGCCAGGGTCCGGTTGGCCAGCCCCAGTCGCACGGTCTGCTCGTGCACGACCAGCGGGACGCGGCACAAACGGGTCGCGGCCACCCCGACCGGGACGGCCACGTAGCCGCCCGTCGCCAGCACCACATCCGGACCGAAACGGTTGATCGCTTTGCGGGCCTGGAGCACACCGAGCGGAACACGGCTCATGTCCGCGATGTTCGCCGGGGACACCATCTTGATCGGGTTCTTCGACCGCCGGATCTTGCCCACCGCCACCGACTCGAAGCCGATGCCCTCGGCCGCCGCAACCCGCGACTCCAGGCTGTCCGCCTCTCCCACCCACAGGACTTCCAAGCGGCCACCCTGTGCCGCAAGACGGGCCTGAAGCGTCCGCACGGCGGTAAGGGCCGGATACGTGTGACCGCCGGTCCCACCACCCGTGACGAGCAGACGGAAGGGACGGTGATCGCTGTTCATGCTGATGGCTCCAGTTGCTGCGATGCGGGCCGAGACGGAACCCCCGGACGGATCCGCGGGCTTGCCCCTGAGCCTGCCACAGCAAGGCCGCACCGGCGGCGTCGCGGGTCGTTGGTGACGGTCAGTCGTCTCCCGAAGTCCGCCACCGGGGAAGAACGTCCGCGGTGATCCGGTCGACCACCCACCGCGGTGCGGAGAAGGGACCCTGCGCACGCGGCCACGGGACGACGACATCGGTGAACCCCAGCTCATCGGCCCGGCCCAGGAAATCGTCGAAGCAGTCGGCCGACTGGACACTGAGCACCGGTGCGGCATCGGTCTGGAGCATCCGTCGGGCACTCCGGGTCGGCCTCGCGTCCGTGCGTCGCAAGGGCAGCCGTCATGCGGTCGCTCGCCTCCGCGACAAGGCCCCACCACGCGTCGAGCCGCTCCGCCATCCCGCCGACCGTCACCCACCCCTGTCCGTACCGCGCCGCGACGGACGCTGCCCCGGGACCGTTGGCCGCCACGATGAACGGCAGCCGCGGCCGCTGCCGGCACCCGGGCACCGTACGAGCGTCGACGGCGGAGTAGTAGTCACCCTGGAAGGAGACATGGTCCTCGCGGAGGAGCCGATCGAGCAGCCCGACGAACTCGCCCAACCTGCGAACCCGGCTCTTCGGCGCCCCCGTCCCGAAAACGTCGACGTCGTACCCGCTCTCCGCGCCGACGCCAGAGTGAGCCGCCCTTCGCTGATCTCGCCGAGGCCGATCAGGTCGCGGGAGAAGGACACCGGGTGGCGGAAGTTCGGGCCGGCCACGAGCGTGCCGATTTCCAGCCGCGACGTGACCAGTGCGCCGAGGGTCAGCGTCGGCACCGTGCCGTATCACGGGCCGTCGATCGCATGCGCGCCTCCTCGTCCTCTCCCCACAACCTGCCGCCGGTCGGCGGTCGCGTCGCGGAGCTTCACGTCTTGTCTGGGCAGTCCCCGCAGGGCTCAGATGCGTACGACGGCGAAGTCGGGCAGGTCGGGGTAGAGCTGCTGCCTTGTCTCCGTCACACACTCCACGACGACCGGCTCGTCGCGGGCGGTGACGGCGAAGTCCGTGGCGTTCTGCTCGGTGCCCGAGACGCGCACCCCACGGCCCTCGAGGCACTCGCCGACGGCTCGTTTCAGCGGCTGGTCCATGACCTTGCGGTGCTGCTCCACGTAGGTGGGCTCGATCATCGACAGATGGCCGAGGTTGCAGCGTTGGACCCGGTCGTTGTACGTCGCGGGGTCTCCCGACGGTGTGATGTCGTACAGCAGGCTCAGTCCGTCGATCGGGCTGGTCACCGGAGCACCGGTGCGGTAGCCGCTGTCCTCGACGCAGGCGAGGAAGCGTGTGATCGCGGTGCGGTACTCGCCCGCTGTCACCCGGTCGTCCCGTAGTGCCCACTGCTGGCCCGGAAGGGACACGTCCTCGTTCGCTCCTTGTGCACCGCTGTCGGTGCCGGGGGCGCAGGCCGCCACCGCGGCTGCCGTCAGCAGCGCGGTGGCGAGGAAGCGGAAGCGCACCTGCTAACTCCTGGTCACGTTGCACGAGTCGCAGCCCCAGTGCAGCCCGTTGGCGGCCCTGGTGGAGGAGGTGTGCGAGGTGTAGGCGTTCTCGCTCGACCCGTAGGCGCGAGGTGTCCACCAGCCGGTGCCGTACTCGATGGCCGAGCTCAGCCGGCCGCTGCAGTCGCCGCTCTGCTTGCGGGTCTGGGCCCAGTTGTAGCTGCCGGTGAACCCGCTGGAGACGTAGTTCGTCCCGCAGGAGCGGCTCACCGCCCGGTTGTTGCCGAGCGCCTGCGCTGACGGCGTCGCGAGAGTCGAGACCAGTACGGCGAGGACACCTGTCGCCGCCACCTTCGACAGCCGTCTGCCCGCGAGAATTCGTCCCATCACTTCTCCTCCTAGATGGAAGCCAGAGCCGGACGAGGGCCCTGCGGCGCACGTCCCGGTTGGCGCGAACTCATGTTCCCGGGCCATGACCGCTGCTGTCATGCTCATGCGACCCTGCTGAAACATCGCAGATGAGGGACCTGAGCACTGGGGGAACACGTTGCTCCGCTTTCATTTCACACCTGAGGACCTGACCAGACTCAGGATCGCCACCGCACCGCACCCGCTGTGGGAGATCGCAGCGAGCCTGCACCGCTTCCAGACCCATGAAGGGCGGTGGGCCTATGCGCCCTGGTACCGCACCGCGCGCTCCGCGCTGAGCACCACCGGACTCGACCGCGCGGTACGGACCGTGCTGCTGCCACTCTTCCCGCGGGCGAGCTACTTCCCGGACTTCCTCACCCCGGCAGACGGCGCCGCGGGCCTCGACGCCGGGCTCGAATCCATCCTGGCCGCACCGGACCGCCAGGTCGCCCGGGAAGTCACCAAGCTCCGGGAGATCGTCGGCGCTCCTGCCTGGACTCGCAAACTCACCGACGGCCCGATGCGAGAGCAGCTTGTCCGTGCGTTACGCGCCTACCACCACGCCGTGATCACCCCGTTCGAGGAGCGCATCCACGAACGTCTGCACGCCGAGCGCACCCGCCAGACCCGCACGCTGTGCGGTACGGGAATCGAAGGCGTGCTGAACACCCTGGCGCCCTCGATCCGGTGGCGCCCGCCCGTCCTGGAACTCGGCAACTACCCGACAGAGTGCGACATCCACCTCAACGGCCGCGGGCTGCTCCTCATCCCCTCGTACTTCTGCTGGAACACCCCGGTCTCCCTGGCCGACCCCGACCTGCCTCCCGTACTGCTCTACCCCCTCCACCACTCGCCCGCCGCCCCCCAGGGCGCCGACGGCCACCTACCGCTGCACGCCCTGCTCGGCATCACCCGCACCGGCATCCTGCGCGCCGCGGCCACCGGCGCCACCACCACCGAGGCCGCCCGGCACGCCGGTGTCACCCCCACGACCGCGAGCCACCACACGACGGTCCTGCGCGACGCCGGCCTGATCACCAGCCACCGCCACGCCAACACCATGTTGCACGCCCTGACACCCTTGGGGGCGTCCCTGCTGCAACAGAACGGGACGCGATCGCTGCTGTGAGTCTCACCCGCACTGCCGGGAACCACGCACGACCTGGTGGCGGCGCGGCAGCACGGTCCTGAAGACGTATGCCCCCACTGCGGCCGGCCTCAACTGCTGGGCGTGCACACGCAAACTGCCTTGCCGGCTCGCCGTTGGCTTCATCGCGGCCGGGCCGGCGCCGGCTGTGGCGGTGCGCATGTTCTCCGTGCGGCGCGGCTGAGGAGCGCCAGGTCCAGGACGGCGAGCGCGGGCTGCGCGGCTCGGGCTCGGCGAGCGTCAACGTTGAGGCGGCTGTGACGGCCCTGTGGCCGGAAGAGTGGCTTCCGTCATACTCCGGTCGACCCTGCCCTGGTGAGGTGACCGGATGCGTACCGTCCTTCCCGCCCTGCGCGGCTGTGTGTCGCCGCTGCTGGTCCATCTCCTGATAGGTGTCCCCGCGGCCCTCGCCATCCTCTGCGCGCGCTGGTATTTCGCCTACGGCCACTGCGAGTACGACGACCTGGACCGCCGGGACCTGGACGGCTGCACCTACGACCAGATCGAGAACGGCGGCTTCGTGCTGATCGCCATGATCCTTTTCGGCACTCTGGTCCTCCTCCTGCTCCTCCTCTTCGACGTCCTCCGCCCCCTGTATCGCGGCCGCCCCCTCACACCACGCCTGTTGACCCTGCCGGCACTCCTGATTCCGTACGTGGTGTACGTGACGAACGGGGGGTGGTGAGGACTTGCCGACGCGCACCGGCACGCGCGGAGGTGACCGCCTACGTTGCCTGGACACCGAAAGTACGGATCACGCAGTGGTCGCGCAGCACGCCGAACCGCATCGGTGAGTCCACTGTCGGAGCTTCGGCCACAACATCCCCGGCGAGTGTGAGAGCGTCAACGTCCGCCCAGCCCCCTCGGAACAGGACGACGCCGAGCTCGGCCTCGTTGGGATCTGAGATCAGCACACCGATCGAATCGGGATCCTGAACCCGGCCCCGCTCCGTCTCCAGGACCTGCGGCCATGACGCTGCCTCATCCCGCCAGGTCACGGCTTCCACGATCAGGCCGGCACGTTCCCAGCCTCGCCGACGCTCGGTGATTTCGGCGGCGGCCCGATCAAGGTCAACGACCCGTTCCATGACGCGATACTCACCCACGCGGGACGCACGGTCCACGGAATAGCAGGCTACCGAGGGAGTCGCCAACGTCGTGGCCCGTATTGGCGTTGACGTTGGCGGCTAGGCTGCGGTCGAGATGACTATGGACGACAAGATCGAGACCGCCTGCCGGATCTGCGGATACGACGATGGCGACGCGGTGTTCAACGAATACGGAGCGCCGCAGTACGTCATCTGTCCTTGCTGCTACAACGAATCCGGTATCGGCGACGACAACGTGTCACAGGTCCGTGAGCTGCGCGGATACTGGGTTGCCAGCGGAGTCTTGTGGCACGACCCGAAGTTCCGGCCGGCCGACTGGGACCTGGTGAAGCAGCTCGCCAACATTCCCCCCGAGTGGCGCTGACGGGAACGTCGAGTGCAGCTGTCTGGCGGACCGCCGGCGGTAGCGGATGAGGGTTGCGGCGATGCGGGTGGCGGAAGCCGCCCAGTCGGCTCGCGGTTCGCTCGACACTCCACCGGTGTCGCCCCAGGCGAGTCGAGGATTCGATACCCCGGCGGCGCAGGTCGTCGTAGGCGCCTGGCGGCCGTGCATCCGAAGGCGCTGGCCACGAACCAGACTGCGGCCAGCACCTCCCGGTCCGGGTGTCTCGCTCCTATGCGTCGGCTGGCAAATTGTCAGGCGCGGTCGTCGTGCTGATCTCCTTCGAGGCTTCGGCACTTCGAAGATCAGTCGGTGGCCGTTCATCCAAACCCTCGGATCAGGTCGAACCCGTACACCACTTCCCTGGACGCAACCGCAGCGGACTTCACTTGGAAGGCAGGAGGGGATTGGGCACAGCCCGGCTCGGCCTCCGCATAACTGCTTCAGCAGCTCCCGCAGCGGCTCCTGGAGGACAGCAGCCAGCGCTGGAGTGGTCTCACCGCCGGTCGACAGCCACACGGAGTCCGCGGATCACATAGCCCCCGATCTCGTCCTGGAACGTGACGCGGGGCGGAGTGAGCATGCGGATGCCCTCAAGGGCGAAAAGGTGACCGAGGAAGACGTTGGCCTCCATCAACGCGATGTCGGCACCGGGGCAGCGGTGCGGTCCGTCGCCGAAGGACAGGGCGGTCGCGTATCGGCCGGTCGTCGTCGGCCTGCCGGGCCGGACCGCTGTGGGGGTGTCGCCCACGGCCTCCGGGTCGGTGTTCGCCTCGTCCACGAAGATCTCGACGAGCGCGTCGCCGGGCACGGTGACCGGCCCGTCGGTGCTCGGCAGACTCAGGGCGCCGGTGGTCCTCCGCTTGAGGCGGGCGACCGCGGGCTCCAGGCGCAGGAGTTCGTGAATCACCGCCAGGCGTTCGCTCTCGCTCCCGGTCGTGTAGCGCTCGCGCAGCGCGGCGTCGGTGAACAGATGCCATGCGGCGACGCTGATGAACTCCCGCGTGGTGACCATGCCGGCGGCGGCGTAGGTGAGGCACTCGCCGAGGATCTCGGCAGGGGAACAGCCCTCGGCGATCAGGTGCGAGATCAGGTTGTCCGCGGGCCGTTTGCGGTGGGCGCGCACGGCTGGGCGGACGTCGGCGAGGTAGATCCGCAGCCAGTTGCTGTTCTGGCGGAACAACCAGTAGATCCCGTGCCAACTCGTCAGCCCGGGTCTGCCGAATTTCTCGGGGAAGAAGCGCTCCAGCCGACGCTGGATCCCGCGTCTGCTACGGGTCAGGCCGATCACCTCGCACGCCACATCGATCGAGACGCCGAAGGTGAGGTCCTCCAGCCACGCCTCACCCGCGCTCTGCAGGGTGTCGAGGTGCCGGCGCGCGATGCGCTCGGTCAGTTCCCGGTAGTGCTCGTCCACGCGGCGGGGTGTGAAGTAGCGGGCGGTCTGACGGCGGTGTTCGCGGTGCTCAAGCCCGTCGCGGTACAGCACGGGCCGCCGGATCCGAGCGGGCAGCTTCTCCACGGTCTCGATCCCGAGGCCCGCCTGCACGGTGTCGGTGCTGCGCAGAACGGCGCGTGCGGCGTGATAGCCGCGTACCTGCCACGTGCCGTCGTCCCCGCGGTCGATCGGGCAGACGGGCTCGGTGCGATCTCTGCGAATCTTGCGTGCGTCGTCGGCTCGGTCCATCGACTGCTGCCTCCGTCGTCGTGTCGACACCCTGGTGGGAGGAGCCCGCTGTCAGGCATGTGCGGCCAGACTTCACGATGGCCGGCCCTTGCCGCCAGTGCCTGGTCCGCCAGGGACCGTGGCTCGTCCTCGACGCCCGGGCCGCGCTCCCGCCGGAAGCCCGGTGCTAAGGAGCGGTGGGCTGCTGAGGGGAGCGGAGCACGAGCAGGGTGATCTCGCTGGGGGCGAAGATGCGGAACGGCGGGCCCCAGAAGCCGGTGCCGCGGCTGGTGTAGAGGAGGGTGCGCGTGCCGTGGTGGCTGAGGCCGGCGACGGCGGGCTGGTCGATACGGACCAGGTGGTGGAAGGGCCAGATCTGGCCGCCGTGGGTGTGGCCGGAGAGTTGCAGGTCGATGCCCGCGTCTGCCGCCCGGTCGACGAACTTCGGCTGGTGCGCCAGGAGCAGAACGGGGAGATCGGGATCGGAGCCGTCCAGGGCCCCGGCGAGGTGGGCGCGGTGGCCGGCCAGGCCGGAGGATTCGGCGGTGACGTCGTCCACGCCGGCGACCACGAGGGTGTCGCCGCCACGTTCGAGCAGCAGATGGCGGTTGCGCAGCGGTTCCCAGCCCAACTCGTCCATCAGGTCGACCCAGCCCTGTGCCTCGCTGTAGTACTCGTGATTGCCGGTGACGTAGACCCGGGCCCTGGTGGCCTGCACGGTGGCGAGCGGGGCAGCTTGGGCGCGGCGGCGGTCAGCCGTGCCGTCCGCGATGTCGCCGGTGTGGCAGACGAGATCGGCCTCCAATGTGTTCACGACCTCGCAGACCCGTGCCGACCAGCGGGCGCGGTCGAGGGGGCCGTAGTGCGTGTCGGTGATGAGAGCGACACGGGTTCCGTCCAGTCCGGCTCCCAGGCGCGGAAGCCGCACGTCCAGTTCACGTACGCGGGGTACGCGACGGGCCTCGGCGTACCCCCAGGCAAGGAGTACGACGGCCACACCGAGGACGGTCCACGTCACGATGCGGGCCCGATCCTGTCCGTCCCCGACGCCGGCCACGGTCAGGGCCAGCCGGAGCAGGACGCCGAGCAGAACGGACCAGGTGAACAGGACCCAACTGCTGCCCAGCAGGGTGTCACCTATGATCGCCGCCCAGTCCTGTTGGCGCCGGCCATGGCCGCGCATCATCGCGAGCGGCATACCGATCAGACCGAGGACGAACAGGGCGGTGCCGACCAGAGTGACGGGCAGCGGCCAGTGCTGCCCGGAGTACAGCAGCACCCAGCAGGGCACAGCCCACAGCAGGACGGGTGCAACCAGGGGGATGTAGCGCATCAGCCGGTGCAGTCGACTCGGTCGAGCCGCTTGCGCTTCATCGCCTGCCGGGCGGGTGTCGCTGGTGTTGGTCACGCTGCTCCTCCTGATGCTCTGTGCCTTGAATCATGCCTCTTGCGGTGCTGGATGGCGGACGGAGCGGTCGTCGTACCAGAGGCCCGGCCATGGCTTTGGCGTGATCCGTCGCGCATGCCCGGATTCTGCTGTGGCCTGAACTGCGAGAGGCCCTGGCGAACTCACTGAGATCCCGGGGCTGTTGGAGAGTTGCGTGCGTGATTACTCAGGTCGAGCTTGCAGGGAGGCGCGCTGAAGCGCGGGGAGCAGGAGAAGTGGAGTCGGCTGCGGTTGGAGGCTGCCGAGCGGTTCACGCAGGGAGACCAAACCGAGGCCGCTGTGCGGGAGTTGCGGGTGACGGCGCGGTCGGTGCGGCACTGCCGGCGCGCGTGGGAAGAAGGCGCAACGCGTCCCGGCATCCGCCCCGAAGCGCATCCACCTCCGTGAGAGTGACCAGCTCCACGAGATAGCCAGGACCTCACTCCACGCCCTCGCGGACCTGCTGCACGAGGTGAAGACCGGAGAGCTCAGTCGCTGGGTTCCGTTCCGCACGGCGTGGGCACGATGGTCTCCGGTTCGCCGCTGAGGGCCGTGGCCGTGACCCAGCCTGTGTCGCCGCTCTGGAGTGCAAGTTGGACCCAGATCGCGCTCGTCTTGCCATGGGCGGTGACCTCTTCGCCCTGACGCGAGCAGAGCGCCGGGTAGTCGCCGCCGACAGTGATCGTACTGAGCACGCTGCCGGCCGTGTTCGGCTCGGAGCGGACCGGGGCGGACGCCTCGCCGTAGACGGTGGTGGTGCCTGTGGGTGAGGGGTCCGTCGGTGAAGGGGTGGGCTCCTGGTCCTCGGACGGGGACGGGCTGGTCTCCGTCGGGGAAGCCCCCTCGGCGGGGGCCGCGACGTAGATCGTCGCCGCTTGCCGCCCGCTCGCGGTGACCTTGTCGCCGGGCCCGGGAGACCCTTCCCCGGCCGGAGGCAGCTGCACCGAACCGTCCGGGACAGTCGTGGGAACGACAACGCGGGTGACCGTACCCTCCGACACGTCCGCCCCCTCGGAGGCGTACTGCACCTGCAGGCAGGCGGACGACAGCTTGGCCACGGTGTCCGTCACGGAGTCCCCGGCGGACACCTCCGGCAGGACGAGAGCGATATCGCCGGAGTCCGCGCAGGAGGACGCCGACGCGCTCGGTACCGGCTTGTCCTGCGGTATGTCGGAGATCGTCAGCCTGCTGCCCGGCTCGGCATCCGTCATGTCGATCCGGAGCTCGCCGCCCCGTGCCACCGCGAGTTCCTGGCCGTCGAGTGTCGGTTCGACCCGGCGGTCCGTCCGCACCAGATAAGCGGCCTCGACCAGGCCCTGTTTCGAACTGACGTACCGGAAGATTGCGGTGAGATACCCTTCGGGGCTGATTATGAACTGGTGTTCAACGCCCGCGTTCACCGAAAAAACCCCGATCGGAGTCACAAAAGATCGACCTACGCTAAAGGTGATCTTGCCTGATGAATCCAGTGTGAATGTCACCGGCGAGAATGTCGGAGTGAAGGAGACCGACGCATCGGAATCCTCACACCCCGCCGCCCCCGCCAGGCACAGCAGCATCACGCCGACTATAGGCAGACAGAGCACCTTTGATCGCACCGCACGCATGATTCCCCCGATTCCCCGTGCACGCATATCGGCTCACGCATCGTAGCGCCGCGAATCCAGATCCCACCATGAATGTTACTGATTCTCGACCGACCGATTAAATCTTCCGAATTCGAGATCAGAACAACAAGAAAGGGAAACTGGAGTTCCTCAGGTTGAACTCGTGGTGTCCGCAGGCTCCTGACGTTCCTTGATCCATGCGGTACGAGGGGATCATGCGGTTCACGCAGGGGGCCGAACCGGTGCCATCGCGCGGGAGTACACGATCCAGGGCGTGTGGCAGCTGCTGCGCCGGAATGGCTGGTCCGCCTCGATCTGTTTCGGGGACGAGGCGGGCTTTCGACGCAACCAGATCGCGCGACGCCCCAACGGCCCTACGCGGGCACCTGCCATGCTGAGCAGGTTCGAATCGATCCGCAGCACACCGTGGAGGTTCTGATGCGTGCAGGCCTCGTCGTCGCCGCGCAGCCCGGTGTGGAGGATCTGGCCGTGCAGGCCGAGGAGTTGGGCTTGCACAGTTTCTGGGTCAATGACACCCCGATGGTCCAGGGCGACGCCTTCGTCGCTTTGAGCCTGTGCGCGAAGGCCACCAGCCGCATCAGGCTCGGCATCGGCGTGACCTCACCGGCGCTGCGTTCGGCGCCGGCCGCCGCGTGCGGGCTCGACAGCCTCAACGCCCTGGCACCGGGCCGGATCATCTGCGGAGTCGGCACCGGAAACACTGCCCGGCGCACCCTGGGCATGCGGCCGACCACGGCGGCTCAGCTGGAGAACTTCACTGCCGCACTGCAGGACCTGTGCGCCGGACGTTCGACCGAGTACCGCGAAGGTGACCGGGTGCGCGACATCCGGTTCCTGCACGCCGGGGCGCACGTGAACACCGCCGACCCGATCGAGTTCGTCGTGGCCGCGCTCGGGCCGCAGGCCGCCGCCGTCGCCGGCCGTCGCGGCACCGGCCTCATCTCCTTCGGACTGCTGGACCCCACCGCCTGGCAGGCGCTGCGTGACACCCGCCGCCACGCCGCCCGGGGCGCGCCCCGCGACCCCGACGCCCCAACGGGCTCCCAGGCGGACTCCTACGTGGTCACCTCGCTCCACCTGCTCGACGAGAACGAGGACCACCACAGCGACGCGGCCCGGGATGCAACGGGCCACTCGTCCTGTCGCTGCTGGCCTACGCCGCGGACACGGCCGCCGACACACCCGCCTTCGCCGACCGACTCGGCCCCGGAGAACGCGAGGCGGTGCGGCTCCTCCTCGACCGGCGCGGCACCACCGCTACCGCGCCGGACCGGCACACCAGGCTCTACCCCAACTACCTCGGACGCATCGCACCGCAGGACCGGGACCTCGTCCTGCCCTCGCTCATGAACGCCCTGGCCCTGGTCGGCACCCGCGACGACCTCCTCGCCCGCATCGCCACCCTGGAACACGCCGGCATCGACGAACTCCTCATCCAGCCGGTGATCGACCCACCCACCGAGATGGCCCACCCTCGCGAAACTCCTCACCTGAGTGAACCCGACCGCCGCGCGGCCGTGACTTGCACACCTGCAAGACCCCAAGGCGTTTTTGACGCGGTCCGTCGCCGTGCCCTATCTCAACGCCTGAACCGGTCCCAAGTCGGCGAGATCCACCTCGGGGATATCGCAGCGAAACGAACGGTAAATCCGCGTACAGCGAGCGTCTCTCGCTCTATGGAGAGTGCCGCCCAGATCGGAAGTATCCTCGCGCTACGACGAGATAGATGGCGATGTCGTCGTCGCTGACCCGTGGAAACTGCGACTACATCGTGCGGAGCTTCTTCTCCCCAGTCGCGACACCAATTCTCGACCACTCGAATAAGCTGTGGGAGATCCCGGCCACGGGCCGAACCGCGGGTCTGACTGCGAGATCCTCGGCATGAGCAGCGATATGTCCGGCATCGGACCGGGCGCTGCGTGCGGGAACATCTTCAAGGACACGATCCCGAAGGTCAGCGCTGAGGTCCGAATGGTCACCAGCGCCGCCGGGGACGGCTGCGCGGTGGTTCGGTGGGCTGCTGTGGCCGGCGACATCGTCGTGGGTCCAGCGGGCGGGCTTTCCACTGCGAACTCCGGGGACCGTGAATCCCGGCGTGGTGGAAAGGCGGTCTGTAGCCGGCTCGGATGCCGCTCGTTGCGGGCTGGCCCTTCACCTGGACGGGCTGCGCCACCGGGGAGGCTCTTGCACCGTGGGTCCGGGCTCGGCTTTCCCCCGTAGCGACGGGCCCTATCTGTATCAGCCGGCCGGAGTCACCGTGGCCGGGCTCGTCTACGCAGGTGCTGTGAAGACGCCGGCAGTCATCGACTATGCAACATTTTTGACGGCCGAGCGCACGGCTTAAAACGGCGTGCAGTACTCGATTTCGCGGGTCTACGGAGATCGCGCAAGTCCTCACGCGCACCGATTCGGAGCTCAGCGGCATCTACGACGGGGCTGCTGCCCGCATCGTCTGAGTCATCGTGGGCCGCACTCGGTCAGTGTGCAGGCGAGGGCCTCGGTCGCGTCCACGAGTTCGTTGTCCTGCTCGGCCAGGAGACGCGGGATGATGCCGCGCTGGGCGTGCACGGCCCGGCGGGCGGCCGACTCCCACTCGACATGGTCACCGTGGCGGCGTCGGAGCTTCGGGAAGGCGGCGGCCGTGGTCTCCCATTGGTGGGCGCCGGCGATGTTCCGCAGCAGGCCCAGGATCTGCACGCGGCACGACGTCTGCGGGCGCTGGGCCAGGTCCCACAGGAAGGGGACCGTGATGGCCGTTGCCTGTCCGACGACGAAGCCGTGCCGGCAGATCCGGTGCCGCAATCGGTCCAGCGCGTTCTGCGAGGCGGACTTGTCGCCCGAGGCGATGGCGGCGAGCAGGTAGGGGATGGCGGCGGCGGATCCCGACGAGTCCTCGATGTCGCCCCAGGAGACGAGACCGACGTCGCGGAGCGTGGTGGTCTGCTGCGGCTGCGGCACGGCTCCCTGACCGTTTCGGAGCTCGGTACGCGGCTTCATGCCCGGCGCGCCCCTGTGGGCAGCATGGCCCAGACGGTCTTGTACCGGGGTGCGTGGCGGGTCCAGCCCCAGTGCTGCGCGAGGGCCTCGACGATGAACAGGCCTCGGCCGTGTTCGCTGAGCACGTTCGGCGCGTGCGCCGTGTGCGGAAGTCCGTCGCCCTGGTCGGTCACGGCGCACACCAGGTGGGCCGTGCGGCGCGTGAGACGTAGCCACACCTCGGACTCGGTGTCGTCGAGGGTGTCGCTCCTTCGGCCGTGCAGTACAGCATTGGCGGCGAGTTCGGAGACGACGGTCAGAGCGTCGTCCCGGCACTGCCCCAACTCCCACTCGCCCAGGATGCGTTCGGTGAACTCGCGCGCCTGTGCGCATCCCTCGCTGCTGCCGGGCAGGCGCAGGGCGGCGCTTCTGCCGGTGGGGCGCGAGGCGGGGGCGAGGGCCGCGGCCCGCTGTGCCGGGAGCACGGCCGGGCCAGGCCAGGGTGCGGGGCGCGCGGGTTGCGACACGGCATCTCCTGAGGTGGCGTCAGGACGTCAGATCTAGGCGCCAGCACGGATGTTGGCGACAGGGTTATTATCCACGTCGACAGCCAGTCCGTGCAATTTCACGAGAAATTGCAGGCGTGGATCGAGACAGTCATGCGCGAGGAGACTGCGGTGCCATCAGTTCCGAATGGGGTGCAAGCGAGTTCACTGGAGGTCCGCTGGACCAAGAGCCGCCACAGCAACGCCGAAGGCAACTGCGTCGAGGTGGCGTCCCTGACCGGGGGAGGCGTGGCGATGCGCAACTCTCGTGATCCGCACGGTCCCGCGCTGATCTACACGTCCGCCGAGGTCGCGGCCTTCCTGGCCGGTGTGAAGGACGGCGAGTTCGACGACCTGATGTGAAAGGTGATGCGTGCCGTCCGTACCCGGCACGGGCCCGGACATGCGCACAGCGGCCAACCGGTGCGATAATGCGGGCTGTTGCCTTCTGCCCACCGGGAGTCAGGATGCCCTCCGAGTCGCCGCGCGTCTCCCGTCTCGAGCCGTACCTGCAGCGCACCGAGCCCGCGCCGACCTTGCTGAAGATGCTGGTCGGCGTGCAGCTGGCGGGCCTGCGCGAGGACGCGGGCATGGCGCAGGAGCAGGCGGCGCGGGCCGTGGGGTTCAGCCCGGCGAAGCTGTCCCGCATCGAGGCGGGGAAGGGTCGCCGTCCACCCACCGAGGACGATGTCCGCGCGCTGTTGGACTTCTACAAGACGGAGGAGTACGAGGCGTCCGTCCTGCTGCAACTGCTGCGGCGGGCCGGTGAGCCCGGGTGGTGGCAGCGTTTCGACAAACGGTTGATGCCGGAATGGTTCGACCGACTCGTCGGGCTGCAAGAAGCGGCCGATTTCATCCGTACGTTCGAGATTCAGTACGTTCCCGGACTGCTGCAGACGCCGGCCTACACGCGCGCCGTCGTGGAGCGTGGCCTGCCCGCGGCCCCGAGCCGCGAGGTGAACCGCCGCGTGGAGCTGCGCATGAAGCGGGCGGAACTGCTGGGGCGGCCGGACGCGCCACAGCTGTGGGCGATCGTCGACGAGTCGGTGCTGCTGCGGGTCCTGGGCAGCCGCGAGATCATGCGCGAACAGCTGGAACACCTCATCACCATGGCCGAGCAGACGCGCATCGTCGTGCAGATCGTCCCCCTGGACGCGACCAACGCGTCCGCGCCGGCCATTCCGGTCACGTACCTGCGCTTCGGCGGCCTCGATCTCCCGGACATCGTCTACCTGGAGCACATCAGGAGCGCCACGTTCCTGGAGGACCGTGACGAGACCGAGCAGTACCGCGTAGCGCTCGACCAACTGGCCGACGACGCGCTCAGCCCCCGAGACTCCCTTGACCGTCTGCGCGAGACCGTCAAGCAGCGCTACGGGGGCCAGTGAGCCGGTGCCGCTCCGTCACAGGATGCGGCCGCACCCGCCGAACTCGATCCATTCCTGGGTCAGCTGACGCGGCGCCACCTCGGTGTCGGGCCGCCAGGTGGACACCTCCACCAGTCCGGGCTCGAGGATCTCCAGCCCTTCGAACCACTGCGCGACGTCCTTCTCCTCGCGCACCCGACCCCAGTGCCCCTGCGTGGCCTTGTCCATGAAGTCGGTGACGAACTCCCGCACCTTGGGGTCCTCGCTGACCAGTTGGCACATCACCAGGCAACTGCCGGGCACGAGCCGCTCGGTCACCCGCTTCACCACCGCGAGCGGGCCTTCAGTGTCGCTGTCCGGAATGCAGTGGAACACCGAGTTGAACAGCACGCCCACCGGCTGCGAGAAGTCGATCAGCCGCTGGGTGTCGGGGTGGGAGAAGATCCCGTCGGTGTCGCGCAGGTCGGCCTGGATCACGGCCGTGCGGTCGTTCTGGTCCAGCAGGGCCCGGCCGTGCACCAGGACCATCGGATCGTTGTCCGCGTACACGACGCGCGAGGTCGGATCGATGCGCTGGGCCACCTGGTGCACGTTGTTCTGCGTCGGCAGGCCGGACCCGTGGTCCAGGAACTGCCGGATGCCGTACTCCTGTGCCAGCGTCCCCACCACCCGCTGAAGGAAGCGCCGGTTGTTCAGCGCCAGCGCCCGGGTGCTGGGCACCACCTTGTCCAGTTCCTCGCAGGCGGCACGGTCGACCGCGTAGTTGTCCTTGCCGCCCAAGTAGTGGTCGTACATGCGCGCGGCCGTCGGAACCGTGGCGTCGATCTTGGTGGACAACCGCTTCCCGGACTCCATCGTCTCCCCAGTCGTGTACCGCACCGAGCTGACCGGTGCATCAGGCAATACATCCTAGGGACAAGGCACTTGGCGCATCCACCGTCTCTACAAAGTCCAGGGGTTCAAGGACTCGTACTGCGACATGGAAAAAGAAGAACCGTGGCCACTGCTCCTCTGGCGTGCCGATGACCGGCCCCGCCCTTGCCGGCCAGGTGGCGATCTGTCCGTCGCAGGCCCCGTCTGGGATGCTGAAGGCCAGGCTCGACAGGGGGGCGGACGGTGTTTACGGAACCTATGGCGCGAGCCGTTGTAGAACCTGCAGTACTCCAGCTGCTACGGCGATACCCCCGTGGCAGGTCGTTCTCCACGACGGTCTCATTCGGTGGGGACGACTTCAGCATGTGCGCCCACGTTCGGGCGCAGTGGGCGGCACCCGGGCAGGTGAAGATCGCACTGGCCTGTTGGGTCGTCAACATGGACACCGCGCGCTATTTCGGTGACAACCCACCCGCCGAGAAGGAGATGTTCCTGCCGCCGGAAGGCACAGCGCAGTGGGACGAGGAGCTGACCAGCCGCGTGATCGGCCACCTCGCAGCTCGAATGAACGCTCTTGCCACCGCGCGGCCGACCACCGACGAACACCTCACCATCACCGTGCCTCTCGTCCTGACGTAGTCCGTCGGCGGCGGCTGTTTCGAGCGCACGGCACCGTTCCGGCCGCGCCGCTCGGGCTTCTTGACCGGACATCCTGCGTCAGGACGGCCGGTTGTCCCACGTTTCGTTGGTGTGCGGGGCGTTCTTGGTGAAGGAACTGTCCACGAATGCGACCAGGGCCATGGTGTCGGCGTCGGGCTCCTCCTTCGCCGGTCGATGGGTGATCGTTCGGGGCAGCATCACCAGCGCAGTGGTCCCCTGTTGCTCGTGGGAGGGGCGTAGCTGAACGCGGATGCCGTGTCGGTCGGCCAGTCGGCCCACCACGAAAAGGCCCATGCGCTGGGAGAGCGCGGCGTCGACGGTGGGCGGGTCGGCGAGGATGCGGTTGATGTCCGCGAGTTCGTCGTGGGGCAGGCCTATTCCCTGGTCGTGTATCTCGAGGATGGTCCGGCCGTCGGGCAGCCGTGCGGCGGTGATGTGGACCGGGACGTGCGGGGAGGAGAAGGCCGCGGCGTTCTCCAGGAGTTCGGCGAGCAGGTGGACCAGGTCGTTGATGGCGCGGCCGTCGATCTGGGCTTCCGGGATGCCGGAGAGCTGGATGCGCTCGTACTGCTCCACTTCCGAGACCGCGGCGCGGACGACGTCGACGAGAGGCATGGGCTGGTCCCACTGCTGGGCGGGGTTCTCGCCGCTGAGCACCAGGAGGTTTTCGCCGTTGCGGCGCACCCGTGTGGCGAGGTGGTCGAGGTGGAAGAGGTACTCCAGCTGGTCGGGGTCGGCTTCTCTGCCCTCCAGGTCGGAGATCATGGCGAGCTGGCGCTCGATGAGGGGCTGGCTGCGGCGCGCCAGGTTGCCGAGGATGGTGTTGATGTTGGCGCGCAGCAGGGCCTGTTGAGCGGCGAGCCGGACGGCTTCGCGGTGGACGTGGTCGAAGGCGCGGGCGACTTCGCCGATCTCGTCCGTGGTGGTGATAGGGATGGGTTCGACGTCGGAGTCGACTCGGCCCGGGATGGTGCGGGTGAGCTGGGTCAGCCGGGCCGGCAGCCGCTGTGCGGCGATGGCGTGGGCGGAGGTGCTGAGGCGGCGCATGCTGGTGCTCATCGTGCGGGCCACCCAGTTCGCGAGGAGGAAGGCGACGAGGATGGAGGTGAGCACGAGCGCTGCGTTGACGATGGCGTCGTTGCGGGCGTCGTCGGCGATGTCGTGGGCTTCGGACAGCGCGGTGCCGGTGAGGTACACCTCGACGCTGCGGTAGGCGTCGAAGCTGAGGGTGGAGGCGGCGAAGAACGTCGCGGGCGTGATGCCGCGTTCGGTGAGTTGTGTGGCGGTCGCGCCGGAGGCGATGGCGCTGGTCATGGTGTCCAGACGTGGCGGGGGGACGAAGGTTCGCCCGGCGGCCTCGGCCTGCGTCCGGGCCTCTGCGATCTGCTGCCGCCCCTTCACCTCCGCGTTCGCGAGCGCCTTGCGCAACCGGGCCACGTCGTCGGTGCCGGCGAAGCCGGCGTACTCCTGCAGCGCGACCTGCTCGAGGTAGACGTAGGAGCTGAACGAGGCGAGCTGGGACTGGAGTTCACCCGGGGCGAGCTTGCTGCGGTCCTCGACGAGGAGGTGCGTGCCGATGGCGCGGATCAGTGACTCGGCCGCCTGGGTGAGTGAGATGGCGTACAGGGTGCGGCCGAAGGTGGCCTGGCTGCTGATGCCGAAGCCCAGTTCGTTGGAGATTTCCATCAGCGGGTGCTGGACGGCGTGGTAGCTCTCCTCGGTCTGCACGCCGGTCAGGTTGGCGGTGAAGGCGTTGGCGCGTACCGCGGCGAGGCGCTTCTCGCCCGCGCGGACGAGTTGGACCCGGCGCTCGAGGCTGGCGGTTCTCGGCATGCGGGCGACCGCCTCGTCGAACCTCTTTGCGTCCTGGTCGGTGATCTGCCGGGCCTTGGCGACGGTGTCCGAGTCGCGCTCGCCTTTCACCAACGGGATGACGGAGACATCGCGTTCGTTGATGGCGTCGCTGGCGTAGGTGTTCGCCGCCTGGACCAGTTCCGCCACACGGACCGCGTCCTTGGCCGTCTGCCAGGTGTCGACGGAGCGTTTGACGCGCACGCCGCCGAGGACGAGGGCGACGAGCACAGGGATCAGCAGGATGGCCTGAAGCTTTTGGGCCACACGCAAGTTGCGGGCATGGAATCTTCGGCCCGTGGCAGTGGGGGTGTGCGACACGGTCGTCCTATCGGCTCGGATCCGCCTCGCGTTCGACACTCTCCACAACGAGACGGTCACAGTGCGTTGTTCAGATCGGATCGTTCCGATGTGTAGCACTCTGCTTCCGCTGCTGACCCGGATTTCACTGAAGCGGTACACAGTTGAGCTTTCAAATGACAGTCGGTGCCGTATCAGGCAACGTTCGCCTCGTAGTTGGGGACGCGACTCACGCCCTGGGTCTGCCTGGGGGTCTGCGAGAATCGGCGGATGCTGAGCATCGGAACGATCGTGATGGGGGCCACCGATGTACGGCGGGCCGCGGAGTTCTGGAGTCGGGCACTGGGCTACGTCCCTCGCGATGGTGAGGTGAAGGATGACTGGGTGGTACTGGTGCCGGCCGACGGCTCCGGCGCCGCACTGGCTCTCGACCTCAGTACGACGCCCGTGCAGGAACACCCGAGAGTCCACCTCGACCTTTATGCAGGCGACGCCGCCGATCAGGAAGCCGAAGTGGCACGACTGATCTCCCTGGGCGCTGAACGCGTCGACTGGGACTTCTATCCGGACGACGCCGACTTTGTCGTGCTCGCCGATCCGGAGGGCAACCGCTTCTGCGTCATCGACACCAGTCACGGCTGACGGACACGGGGCTCAGGTGGGGAGCGAGTGCGAGTGCGTGAGATCGACGATGACGAAGGCAGACGGCTGCTTCGGATCATCCACCGGGGCACCGGGTCGGTGGTGACCTGGCTGCGGCCCCAAATGGTCCTGCTGTCCGCGCAGGGCATGCCCGTGGCGAAGATCGCCGAGGTGTCGTTCCAGCGACGACCGGGTCCGGGACGTGATCCACTGGAAGTCCCGTACCGCGGTGGCCTGGCGGGACTGCTGGAGCGATACGGATCGGAAGCCACGCGCCGTCTCCGCTGTTCGGGCGAGGACCTGCCGCCGGCAGCGCACCGAGGGCCCTGTGCCGTACCGCAGCGGGAGAGTGTCTCTTCGGCCCCGGCGGCGGGTGTGCGGGTAGGAGACCGTCCGCGTCAGGGGGTGAAGATCTGCTCAAGGTGGTCGATGGCGCCGTCCGCGCCGAGGTGGTACTCGAAAACCAGGCCGCTGTCGGGGTGTGCTTCCAGCCAGTCCAGGAACTCCTGGACACCGATGGGCTGGTTCTCGGTGCTCGCCACGATGGGGTTGGTGACGGTGATGTACGCCGCCTGATCCAGGGGCAGATAGGTTTCCTTGCCGACTGTCTCGAACGGCGCGCCGTCGGAATCCGGTGTGCCGCAGCCCCAGTTGCCGTGCCGGATGATCAGGCTCAAGGACCCGCCCTCGGGCGTGTAGCGGTAGACGGCGATCTCGTCGGGCGAGATGGGCATCTTGTGGTCGCAGCCGTCGTCTTCGCCACCGGTCCCGGCAGCAATCGGCGAGCCCACGGCCGATGCCGTCGGTGATGCCGCGGATGCCGAGGGAGAGGGCACCTTGCCGTCGGGCGACGACGAGACCTTCCCGGCGGGCAGCGCTGTGGCGGACGAGGTCGCCCCGGTGCTGTTCTCCCCCTTGGCCGGTGAGGGAGTGGCGGCCGCCGCCGTACCCTCCGCATCCGAGGACGTGGGGGAGCAGGCGGCGAGCGCCAGGACGCCAACTGCCCATGCACTCAGGGCGAGCGTCCGGAACGCGATCCGTCTGCGGCGATGCGTGATCATCATGATGTGTCCCCCATGGTGGTGGCAGCGGCTGCCTGCGTAGCCGCGTGAGCTGGAGAGACCATATTCAGCCACACCGTGGCGCTTTCGATCACCCTGACGCCGTCCGTTGCGAACCGGTGACCAGACCCGCGCAATAAGCGAGACCGGCTGCCCCCAAGACCTCTTCCGGGCGCCGGGTTCGGCGGTGTGGATGAGGAGGGTGAGACCGGGTTCGTCGTCCACGGCCGAGCCGTGCCAGGCCAGGGTGAGCTCGCCGACGATTGCGTGATGGAAGCGCTTGACGCCGGTGCCGTGACGGCGGACGTTGTGGGAGCCCCAGCGGGTGCGGAAGGCGTCGCTGCGCGTGGACAGCTCGCCCACCAGGTCGTGGAGATCTTGTCGTGCGGCTCTCTGCGCCCCCACGCTCACCACCCTGCCTCCACGAGCCGTGCCTCGCAGACGTCGGAAGCCCACCACCACCATCGACCACAACAAGGCCACTCGGTCCTGGGCGTGCGCGCGCGAGCTGCGAAGGGCTCCCGCACCCATCAATACTTGGCTAGCCACACGATTGCTGCTACGTTAGTCATGTGGCCAGCCACACTTTATCTTGACTTCCCCCACAGAACTGAGGAGACCTCCATGGTGCGCCCTCAGAGGGGGCCGTACTGCCTTGGAGGAACGACCCCATGTCCCACAAGAACTCTCAAGTGAAGCCTCCGATCAATCAGCGCGTGCTGATCCTCGGCATCACCCCTGCCGCGCTTTCGCCGGACGATTTCCCGCCGGGGGTGGCGACGCTCGAGGAGCTGGTCGCCTTGAGGAAGCGCACCTGGGCTGCGATCCAGGCCACCGGAGTCGACGCCGAGGAAGGTTATGTCAGCCTGGACCCCGACGAGGCTGAGGCCGAGCTGCGCCGACTGTTCGACGGGCATGCGTTCGGCGTGGTGCTCATCGGTGGCGGCATCAAGAATGTTCCCGAATACACCGTTCTGTTCGAACGGATCGTCAACGTGCTCATCGACCTCCAGCCCAACATACGGTTGAGCTTCAGCTCACATCCGACGAACGTGCCCGAGGCGCTGCAACGCTGGCTCAAGAGGTCCTGACAAGGCATCTCACGGAGCTGGGCGCAGGCCGCTGGGCGCGGGGCGGGGGATGAGGCAGGCCGAGGCCGTTGACGACTTCGCGGACGTCGTCGCGTAGTTCCCCACTGCCCATCCGACGGTAGGCGCCGTAGGCGCGCCCCCACCCCGTCGACGCTGATCCGCCCTCGCGAGCGGCTCGAACACATCGCCGCGAAATCCGAACCTGACCAAGCCCTGCCTCTCGTGCGTCAAGTCTTGAACCGGCGGGAGGGGTGTTGACGCATCAACGGTTGGATCTCGGATCTCGGCGGCGCCCATCCCGCATGCGCCGCCCCGCACAGCGGGAGCTCCCACCGCAGAAGTGATCAGTCCGAGCCCCGAGTAGGAGCCACACATGTTTGAAGGATTCGAAGACCGTTATGCCGATGTGAACGGCACCCGGCTCCACTACGTCATCGGCGGCGAAGGCGAGCCGCTGGTCCTCATGGACGGGTTTCCGCGAACCTGGCACGGCCTCCACAAGATCATGACCCCCTTGGCCGAACACTTCCGCGTCATCGCCGTGGACTACCGAGGTCAGGGAGACTCGGACAAGCCCGAGGGCGGCTACGACAAGAAGAACATGGCAAAGGACGTCTACGAACTGGTCCGCGGCCTGGGCTACGAGCAGGTGAACATCGCTGGTGCCGACATCGGTGCGATGGTCGCCTACAGCTTCGCCGCCAACTATCCGCAGGCCACCAAGAAGCTCGCACTGTGGGAAGGCGCACCCTTTTCGCAGATGTTCCAGGACTTCGCCAAGCCGTTCCCCGGGCCCGGTGATCTGAACCTGTGGATATACCCGTTGAGCCAGGTCGAGGGGCTGCCCGCCAAGCTTCTCGCGGGCCGGTTTCGGCACGTGATCGACTGGTCGGCCGAGCACCTCGCGCTCCACCCGGAACGGATCGGCGAGGAGAGCCGGGCCATCTACGCGCAGGCGTACGACACGCCCGAGGCGCTGAGTGCGGGGTTCGGCGTATTCCAGACCTTCCACCAGGATGTGGTCGACAACGACTCGTATCCCCCGCTGGAGATGCCCGTCTTGGCTATTGCCAATCAGGGCGCCGACTTCATGCGGCCGATGATGGAAGGCAAGGCCAACGACATCCGCTACAGCGGCATCGAGGACAGCGGCCACTTCGTCGCGGAGGAGCAGCCGGAGGCACTGGTGGCCGAACTGGAAAAGTTCTTCGGCTGACTCCCCATAGAGCGAACGGCTTGCGTCGCAAGCTCCCGGAGCTGGCATCACGTACGCAGGTCGGTATGGGCTCAAATGCGGAGATGGCCTCCGCGCGGGACCTGCCGGCGCAGCAGCCGGAGTCCTTCATCCGTATCACCTACAGCGCTGCAGCGCACTCAGCTGCGCGAAGGCCCGTGCCGAACGGAGCCGGGCTCCGGGGCTGCCGGGCCAAGCGAGCCCGTCCCCGTCCCCGTCGCCGGCCAAGCTGCACATCGAGGGCGGCCGCAGCATCCGCGTCCGGATCACCGTGGACTCCACAAGCTCCTACAGGCCGACGGCGCTCATGTCGGCGGCCGCCACTGACCCGCCTCCCATCCCCCCACCACTGACCTGATGGAAAGTGAGACCTCCATGGCCACTACCCTCCCCGTCCTCGTCGTCGGCGCGACCGGCTCCCTCGGCGGCAAGGTCGTCGACGAACTGCTCAAGCGCGGCAAGAACGTCCGCGCCCTCGTCCGGCCGACCACCGACGCGAGCAGGCTCGATAGCCGGGGTGTCGAGATCGCCCGCGGCGACATGCTCGACCTCGACTCGCTCGTCGCCGCCATGAACGGCGCCGACGCCGTGATCACCACCGCCGCCGGCTACACCCGCGGCGGCAAGAACGCGCACGACATCGACACCGTCGGCAACGCCAACCTCGCCGAGGCCGCCCACCGCGCCGGTATCCGGCGGTTCGTTCTGACCAGCATCCTCACCAGCGACCAGACGCCCCAGGTCCCGCACTTCTGGCACAAGAAGATCGCCGAGGACAAGCTCGAACAGCTCGGCGTCCCGTTCGTCGCACTGCGCCCGGGGGCCTTCCTCGACCAGATCGCGACCATGGCGGGCGACCCCATCGACAAGGGCCGCCTGACGTGGATCGGCAAGAGCAGCGTCCCGCTGACCTTCGTCCACACCTCCGACCTCGCGGCCTATCTGGCGGCCGCCGTCGATGCCGAGGCGGACAACGGTGAGCGCATCGACATCGGCTGGGACCGTCCGGTCAGCATGCGCGAGATGGCCGACCTCATGGGCGACCGGGCCGGAAAGAAGATCAAGGTGTGGGCCGTCCCCTCCGTCGTCGCCCGCGCCGCAGGAGCCGTCGCAGGCCGCTTCATGCCGCTGGTCAAGGACATGGCCGCGATGTTCGCCTGGTTCGACACGGGCCGCTACGTCGCCGATCCCCGCCGCCAGGAGCAGCTGTTCGGTCCCGTCCCCACGGCCGAGGACGCCCTCGCCCGGTACACCGACGAGCTGGTCACGACACGGCACCGGTGAAAGGCCCGTCCCATCCCTCTCCGCCCGGCGGCCTGACCGGGACGCCTTGAGCCTGTCCCTCCTGATCGCGAACCGCCCCGTCAACCGTTCCGGCCGAGTCGAACGGTTGACGGGGCGGTTCGCGGGCTTCCCCAGCCGGTATGAGGGGCCCGAAGCCCTGCGGAGCCGACTTCACTGGGTGTCTTCCATTGACGTTCAGATGTCCGCAACTGACTGAGCGATTCGCCGAATGTCGACAGAAGATCGAAGAGGTGCTGCGGCGACCGCCCGCGGGCGGGCCGCAACGTGGCGATGGCGACCCTGCGGGTCGTACTCGATAGGTAAGGAACTGGCATGGACAAGCGTGCAGCGTCTGCGGGCGCCGTCTCCGCGACGATGCGAGCGGTCGTCGTCACTCGGCCCGGCGGCCTGGATGCCCTTCAGATCACCACGGTGCCGATGCCCGAGCCGCAGCCCGGATGGGTGCGCATCAAGGTGAAGGCGTTCGGCGTCAACGAGTCCGAGGTCACCACCCGAAAGGGTGAGTCGGACGCGGAGGTCACCTATCCGAGGATCCCCGGCATCGAGGGCGTCGGTGTGGTCGATCAGGCCGACGAGGGCAGCGGGCTGCGGCCGGGGCAGCAGGTGGCGACGATGATGGGCGGCATGGGCCGGTCCTTCGACGGCGCGTACGCGCAGTACGTGACCGTCCCCGCGAGGCAGGTCATCCCGTTCGAGACGGGCCTCCCGTGGGAAGTGGTCGGCGCGCTGCCGGAGATGTTCCAGACCGCCTACGGCTCCCTCGCCGCGGGCCTCGGTCTGCAGGCGGGGCAGACGCTGCTGATCCGCGGCGGCACCTCCACGGTCGGACTGAGCGCGGCCACGATCGCGAAGGACCTCGGAGCCACCGTGCTGTCCACCACCCGCAGCCCGGACCGGGCCGGGGAACTGCGGGCCATCGGCGTCGACCATCCGCTGGTCGACAACGGCACCATCGCCGACCAGGTGCGGGAGCTGATGCCGGACGGCGTCGACGCCGCACTGGAACTGGTGGGCTGCTCGGTTCTCGCCGACACCTTCCGCACCGTCCGCCGCCACGGCACCGTCTGCTTCACCGGAGCCCTGGCAGGCCAGTGGACGATCCCCGACTTCACCCCGTTCATGATCCCCAGCGGGGTGCGGCTGACCAGCTACGCGGGCGGGGCCGCCGACCTGCCCCCGCAGGTGTTCCAGCAGCACCTGCAAGACATCGCCGCCGGACGGCTCAAGACCCCGGTCGCGAAGGTCTACCACGGCCTGGAGCAGGTTCGCGATGCCCAGGCCGACGTCGAGGCCGGCACGACGCCGGGCAAGCACGTGGTGCTGCTCGGCGACTGAGAAACACACCCACCCACTGAGAACCACACCCCTCCGCCGCCGGTCGGAGTCGGCCGACCGCGGCACGCACGAAAGGGAACCGTCATGGGCGTCAACAAGGAAGAAATCAGCAAGACCATCCTGGAACTGGAGAAGTCCTTCAACGAGCGGTGGAGCGTCGGCGACAACCGCGGCTACCTCGACAACTACGCCGAGGACATCAGCTACTTCGACCCGATCGAAAAGGACCTGATCGTCGGCCGTGACGCGACCATCGCCCACATCGAGGCGATCTACTCCAACCCGCACATCGTGCGCAACGAGTACCTGAACCCGGTTGTGCACGTCAGCGACGGCGGTGACTTCGCGGTCCTGGCCTACAACCTGGACACCTACGTCCTCGACGACAACGGCAACGAGCGGCAGCTGCGCGCCTGGAACGCCACCGAGGCGTACCGGCTGATCGACGGCGAGTGGCGCATCGTGCACTCCAACTGGGCGTTCGCACAGACCGCGACAGACGCGATCGCGTCCTGACCGGGAAACCCCCGGGCAAGCTCGCTGCGACCGCCGGCGTCTGCGGCTCGGGCAAGTTCTCGCTCGTCCTCGGCAGCCCGAGCATCGCCTGGCCCCGGAAGCGCAAGCTTGTGCCGCGCCCGCCTCACATGCCGATCCCGCCTTCGCCGGCCGCGAAGGCGGCCGGGGTGAGACCGGTATGGCCACGGAAGAAGCGACCGAAGTTCGCGGGATCGGTGAACCCGAGATGCACGGCCACAGCCCGGGCGTCCCAACCGGCACCTCCCAGCAGACGCCGCGCTTCGAGCAGCCGCCGCTCGTCGATGACCTCACGCACCCCCTTGCCGACGGCGTCCCGGGCCGCGCGGCTGAGGGTACGAACCGAACATCCGAGCAACTCGGCATAGTCCGCAGCCCGGTGAAGCTCCCGGAAGTGCAGCTCCAGGGCGTCCACGAACCGTGCGTAAGTGTCGCGGCGGCCCGTGCCGTCCGCAGCCGCGCCGGTAAGGGTGACATCCGGGGAGTTGGCAAGGCGCAGCAGCAGCGATTCGAGCAGACTGCGCCGCAGGGCGTGGTGGACATCGAGCCGGCGCCGCCCCAATGCACGGTGTTCGTCCAGGAGTTGGAGCGCCGTCTGCCGCAACCAGGCCGCGTCATCGGGGTGCGGGCTCAGTACGGCAGGGGCCTCGTGCGCGGTGAGCGGGGCCAGCAGACGGGCGGCATCGGACGTCAGCACGTCCGGCTCGAACAGGATGAACAAGCCGCGTACGGCACCCGGCGGATGCCAGCACTGCGCATGCCCGGGACGGACCCACAGCCACTGGCCGCAGGCGACGGTCCGCGTGACGTGGTCGACGTCGTGGAGCAGCTCGCCCTCGGTGACGAGGATCAGGTAGTGGAAGGTGGCACGGCCCGGACGGGGCGGGTTCCACGGCCAGTCGTCGTGCTCGGCGAAGAAGTCCTCGACGGTGCTCACCTCAAGGCCGTACGGAGTGCCGACCGGGGGCTGGAAGCCGTACAGCGGAACTGCTGCCTCAACGGCCTGCCCGCTGCGTCCGACGCGGGCAGACTGCCTGGAGTGTCGCTTACTGACCATCACGTGTCCGCAGTTTACCCGCCGTTTCGCCCGTATCGCTGGAAAGGATGGAGGGTGCCGTCCGCGCCCATGGCCGACGCCTCTGCCCGCCACCGCCCGAGAAAGGAAACACTCATGAACGGAACGACCCTGCAGACGTTCGCCGCCGAGTGCGCGGAGGGGCTTCCCCGAACCGAGCTGGAACATCCCTTCGGCCCGGACTGGGAGGTTTTCAAGGTGGGAGGCAAAGTGTTCATGCTGATGACCGAGGTGCCCGGGCGCTCCGTCGTGATCCTCAAGGCGGACCCCGGCGAGGCCCACGCCCTGCGGGAGCAGTACAGCCAAATCACCCCCGGCTACCACATGAACAAGAGGCACTGGATCACGCTGGAGGGCGGGACGGGCGTCGACCAGAAGCTCGTCAGGGAGCTCGTCACCGACTCCTACCTGCTCGTCGTCGCACACCTGCCCAAAGCCGAGCGGCCCGTCGACCCGCACACCTACGGCACCAGCGCACGGATGGCCCGGTGAGCGCGGCCGGTGACCGCCTCCAGGACACCGCCCGACAGGCGGCCCTCGCCCTGCCCGACGTCAGCCACGGCCGCCCCTTCACCCCGGGACTCGACGTGTACAAGGTCGCGGGCAAGGTGTTCCTGATCGTCACCGATGACCCGGACGAACAGATCATCACGGTCAAGTGCGAGCCCGAGCACGCGCGGGCACTGGAACGCGGCTACGCCTCGATCACCCCGGGCCGCTATCTCGACAAGAGGCACTGGGTCTCGCTGGGGCCCGGGCGGGGCATCACGAAGCAGCTGGTCAACGATGCGGTCGAGCAGTCCTACGACCTGGTCGTCGACGGTCTGCCACACGGCGAGCGCCCGCATGGGCCGGCTTTTGACAAGGCTGCGACCGACAGCGGGTGAGGCCGGCTGTGCGACCAGAGTCCTGACCGAAGTTCCATCCGCTGGGGTGACGCCAAAGCCTTCAGCAGTGGTCGCGGTGTGGCGCGCGCGACGTGCCCGAGATGCCCGGGGCTGCGCCGCGGAAGTTCCGCCGATGGCCTCAAGGAAGTCCACCGCAGGAGAACGACATAGCGACGGCGGTCCGGGGTTGGGAGCGTCGGCAGCACAGTGGCGCAGATCGTTGTGCCGGACGCCGTGATCGCCCCCGCGGCCACGGACCCGAAACCGGGACCGCGCGCCACCGCCCTGCCGAGCGCCGGTCGCGTCAGCACGTTGTGCCGCGTCGCACCGCCATGTACGGACCGTGCCCGCCGACATGCGCAGGTCCCTGGGGCCCTCGACGACGGACGGAACATCAAAGCGCAGCACCCCACACGTCGGCACGCCGTGCACCCACGCCGTTCACCGGCCGAGACCGGTGCTCCGGCATAGCTCGCCCCCTCTCCCTCAGATTTTTCTCTGATCGCTGGGCGTGACCACTTGCCATTGACCGACGACCACTCTATGGTCGTACGAACGTAAGACATACGAACGTAATTCAAAGCAGGGGAGACAGTGATGGCGACAACTCGGCCGGTGGCACTCGTGACAGGTGCCTCATCGGGGATCGGCAAGGAGACGGCCCGCGCCTTCGCCGCGAAGGGCTTCGAGGTGATCGGAACCGCTCGCAACACCGCGCGAGTCACCGCGCCCGCCGGGGTGACCTACCTCGACCTGGACGTGACCAGCGACGAATCGGTCGCCTCCGTGGTCAAGCAGGTGATCGACCGGTTCGGGCGCATCGACGTCCTGGTCAACAATGCCGGCGTCGGCGCCAACGGCGCGGCCGAGGAGTTCTCCGTCGCCCGGACGCAGGAGGTCTTCGACGTCAACGTCTACGGCATCATGCGGATGACCAAGGCGGTCCTGCCGCACATGCGCGCTCAACGGCGCGGACGCGTCATCAACGTCTCCTCCCTCAGCGGGTTCGTCCCCAGCCCGTTCATGGCCATCTACACCTCGACCAAGCACGCGGTCGAGGGCTACTCCGGCTCGCTGGACCACGAGGTCCGCGAGCACGGCGTGCGGATCCTGCTCGTCGAGCCCGGCCCGATCAACACCCCGTTCGGGGACCACAGCGTGCAGGGCGACACCCCATTGCCGCTCTACGCGTCGGGACGGCGCACCTTCGACGAGGTGCTGGCGAAGAACACCAGCGGCGGCGACGATCCCGCCACCGTGGCCAAGGTGATCGTCGCGGCGGCCACCGACCGGAACCCGAAGCTGCGGCGCACCGCCGGCTCTACGGCCGCGAGCATCAGCGTGTTCCACCGCGTCCTTCCGGCCCGGGTCTTCGACCGCATTGTCCGCAGGTTCAACCGGATGCCGAACTGACCCTCACCTCTCACCTGCCCGAACCCCGTCCGAAAGTGACGGCGCGTCATCCACGAGGTGATCGCGGAGGCGGTGAAGGCCGGCGAGGGCCCCGCCCTCGTCGCCAAAGCGATTGCCACCGCGGCCACCGACAGGGAAGCCCAAGCTGCGCCAACGGCCGGGACCGGGTCGTGGTCATCTACCCCAACGGCACCCACAAGGCGGCCCTGACCAGCACGGACGGCCTCGCCTCACCCTCCGCGACCGCGGTCCGCGGCGACCAGCTCTCATCACCGACGGTGGGGTCCCCGAGCCCCATGACCCGAAGCTGCAAACCGCCAGGATCAACGTTCCCGCTCTCCTTGCCGGCGCGGCACACTGACCTGGCCAGCGGCAGCCGGGGCGCAGGTCCCGGCTGCGACGGAGGAACACACAAGTGCGGTACGCGAAGGAACACAAGCAGGAGACACGGCAGCGGATCATCGCGACGGCGGGCCGCCGACTCAAACGGGACGGCATCGACGGCTCCGGGGTCGCCACCCTCATGAAGGACGCGGGCCTGACCGGCGGCACCTTCTACGCCTACTTCGACTCCAAGGACCACCTCGTCGCCACCGCCATCGCCGACCAGATGCGCGCCCAGCACGCGACCATCGTCGCCCAGGCCGCACCCGGCCGTGCCGGCCTCGAACAGATCATCCGCTGGTACTTCTCCCCCCAGCAGCGCGACACCATCGAGGACGGCTGCCCCAACGCCGCCCTCCTCGACGAGATCGCCCGCGCCACCGACCCCACCCGACAGGCCTACACCCACGGCGCCCTCGTCCTCATCGACGGCTTCGCCGCCCGCCTGGCCCCCCAGGATCCACCCTCGGCACGCCTGACGTCACTCAGCCTCCTCGCCATGATGGCCGGAACCCTCCAACTCTCCCGCGCCCTGACCGACCGCCAACTCGCCGACCAACTCCTCGAACAAGGCATCCGCAACGCCCTCGCACTGATAGACACCGAGCGGCACAACTGATCGCTTCAGCCGGTGACTTGTGTTCCATGTCGGGGATGCTGAAGTCGACGATCCCGGCCCAGCGGAACTCCGGTGAAGACCATCCCGGTCGGGATCAGTCCCGCCCCCGGTGCGAATGGCTGCGGCCGCGCTGGCATCACCAGGATCACCTCGCCCTTGCTCACAACAATGCCCCGACACGAGGCAGTTCACATGACCGCGGCTCGTCGCCTGCCGCCTGAATTTGTGGACCGACCGACGGCCCCCTTCTCCCTACGGAGCTCTCCGTGTTCATCGCCTATGCCATCGTCGCCGTCGTCCTGTACTTCCTGGGAGCCGTGATCACACACCTCCGCGGAGGCGACAAGAAGGGGAGCGCCACCCCGGGCGCCATCATGCTCCTTGCCGTGGTGCCGCTGGTGCTGGGGTTCGCCACGCTCTGATCGTGCTCCACGAACGCGATCAGCTGGCGCCGGGGGCTGGAAAGTGACTGGTGAAGCAAGCACCGCAAAACCAGTGACAGCGCCTCAACATCAACTCTCCTTGCCGCTGCGTGCCGCACTGCGCATGAGCTCCCGAGCCTGCGCCGAACACCTCGGCGTCGCCCTGCGCAAGGTGGCCAAGTGGGAGAGCCTGGGCGCCGAAACGCAACCCCGGACCAATACCCAGGCCGTCCCCGGCACCGCGCGCCGTGGTCTGCGTGAGCCGCCCGTTCAGGTCCTTCGGGGACGGCAGGCGACCAGGCCGGTGGACGAGACGTTCGGGCGCGTGGTGCATGAGCCCGTACGACGGCACCGGCCGGCGCCCCGTCCCGTAGCGCGCCCTGTCGTTGTGGTCAGCGCCAGCCCAGTGCGGGAGCGACGTGCCTGAGGATGCTCTCGATCACGTGGGCGTTGTAGGCGACTCCGAGCTGGTTGGGCACGGTCAGGAGCAGCGTGTCGGCGGCGGCGACCGCTTCGTCCTCGGCGAGCTGCTTGACCAGCATGTCGGGCTCGGCGGCGTAGGAGCGGCCGAAGATGGCGCGGGTGTCGGCGTCGATGTAGCCGATCTGGTCCTTCGAGTTGGACTCGCGGCCGAAGTAGGCGCGGTCGCGGTCGTCGACCAGGGCGAAGATGCTGCGGCTGACCGAGACCCGCGGTCGGCGGGTGTGACCCGCCTTTTGCCAGGCGTCGTGGTAGGCCTCGATCTGCTTGCGCTGCTGGACGTGCAGCGGTTCGCCGCTCTCGTCGTCCTTGAGGGTGGAGCTCTGCAGGTTCATCCCGAGTGTGGCTGCCCACGCCGCGGTGGCGTTCGAGCTCGATCCCCACCAGATACGGTCCCTGAGGCCCTCGGAGTGCGGCTCGATGCGCAGCAGCCCCGGCGGGTTGGAGAACATCGGGTTGGGGTTGGGCTGCGCGAACCCCTCGCCGTTGAGTACATCGAGGAGGCGCTCGGTGTGGGCGCGTGCCATGTCGGCGTCGGTCATCCCCTCGGACGGCACATGCCCGAAGTGGCGCCAGCCGTCGATGACCTGCTCCGGGGATCCCCGGCTGAGGCCGAGCTGGAGCCGGCCACCGGAGATGAGGTCCGCGGCGCCCGCGTCCTCGGCCATGTACAGCGGGTTCTCGTAGCGCATGTCGATCACGCCGGTGCCGATCTCGATCCGGCTGGTACGCGCGCCGATGGCAGCGAGCAGTGGGAACGGTGAGGCGTACTGCCGCGCGAAGTGATGGACCCGGAAGTACGCGCCGTCGGCGCCCAGCTCCTCCGCGGCGACTGCGAGGTCGATCGCCTGGAGGAGCGCATCCGCCGCGGAGCGCGTCTGCGAGTGCGGCGATGGCGTCCAGTGTCCGAAGGACAGGAATCCGATCTTTTTCATACCGCTTTCAACAATCAAGGTCGGCGTTCATTCCCGGCACCCATCACGGTGGGGGCGAAGCTCGAGCCAGGCGAGACGCGCGCCGGGCTGCGGTCAATGAAGGTGGCATTCCCACGGTTCGATGTCCGGTTCCCCTGGTGGCAGCTCGCCGGTGCAGTACAGGTAGAGCCAGGCTGCGGCCCGGCGCTCCGCGTACTTCTCGTTGACCGGTTCTCCCCGCTCATCCAGTTCGAGGACGTTGGCGAAGATGGCGACGCAGATCTCCATCTGGGAGGGCGACTCACGCAAGTCTTCCCAGTACTCGATCCCTTCCAGCATCGGGTGGCCCACCGACCCCCGGGCGAGCCACCCGGCAAAGCGTCGGAGGGCTCCGGAAGCACCGTGGCTGAGATGCGAAGGCATGCGAAGAATCTAGCTCCAGCCTTCCCAGGGTGATCGTCGGCCTCCGTGGTTGTTTTGCGATCGCGCACGCACCGGTCAACCGGCCTATGCATCGACGTCGTGGGCGACGCCGACCCGTGGCTCGACCTGTGGTTCTACTCCAACCCGAGCTGGGTCCTGCCCTCGTGACGCAGTACGCCCTCACAGTGGACCCCGGGGTCCGCGATCTGCGCGCGGCCGATCACCTGCTCCAGGAACTGGCCGCCGAACTCGCCCTGAGTGAAGGCGCGTTCGGCTGCACACACCGGTGCGGGGAGACCGCCCGCGCGTCGCCCTCTCTCGCCGTGCCGTCCGAGCCGCTCCTGCGCACCGTCAAGGAGCGGCTCACGGACCGGGGCCACGAGGTGCAGGACGGTGTGCCCGACCCGGTGGCCGTGCGGTGCTCTGCCCCGGGGCCGCCGCCCTCACCGGCACGCTGACGGTCACGGAGCTGCTCTTGCGCTCCGCGATCGACCGCGTGACGGTACTGGACGTCCACGGCCCACCCGCCCCCGGCACGTTGCTGGTGACGCGCGACCACATGCGCCCGCAATGGGCGGGCAGCGAGCTCGTACTGACGGCCATGCCGACGGCTGGGGAGCCCTCGTCCCGTTCGAGGTACCGGAACCGACCCCTTGCTGCGCGGACCACTGACACCGCGCGCCATGGCGGCCGTCAGCCTGCGGACGGCCTTCGTCGTGGTCATGTGTGTCCTCGGCCGGAGCACATGATCAGACGAAGGCCGCCTCAGCGTCCGTCGAACACCCAGGTGAGCGCCCTGATGCGAGGAGCGTTTCGACTCATCGATAGCGTGCGTCACCATGATGCGCGCTTGGATCCTGCCGATGCTGCTTGTGCTCTGCGGCTCAGCCGTCGCGACTGACCTGATCTCCGAGGGGAGCCCTGGCACAGTCTCAGCCCTCCTGCTGGCGTTCCTCGTGCTCGCCGGTGTCAACTCGCCCCTGATCTTCCCGAGGTCGATCGGTGCGCGGGAGGCACAACGCCGCAGCGCGGTCGACGGCCGGCCGGTCGTCTTCTGGCGGCCAGGCTGCACGTACTGCATGCGACTGCGTATCCGGCTGGGCCGCAGCGCCCGCCAGTTGCACTGGGTCAACATCTGGCGCGACCCGGCAGGAGCCGCAGCGGTGAGGGCGGCCAACAACGGCAACGAGACCGTGCCGACCGTCGTCGTGGCGGGCCAGCCACACACCAACCCCGATCCCGCATGGGTACGCGAACAACTCGCCTCGTCCGCGTGATCAGAAAGCCACTTCAGCGCCCGCAGGCGCTTACGCGCACAGCTCCGGGTTGACCGCCGAGCGGCGACAGTTCGTGAACGGATCCGCTGCGAGGCGAGCGAGCGGTGCGCCCCCTGCGGCGCGCGAGGGCAGGATGGATGCCCTCGCCATGGCCGGGCCGCGCTCGTACGCTGACGGTCTCGGAGTTTTGCCGGCGAAGGCGAGCGATCGCCGCTGGTCCCTCCGACGGAGGTGTCCGCGAGGCCTGTCACGAACACTGACGACCGGTGCCCACAGCCCCGCGCGGCGTATTCTGCGCCCGTGGAGCTGCCCTTCGAGATACGTCGGTCCAACTCGCCGTGGGTCGACAGCGTATGGACCTGCACCAGCGAGCAGGTCACGGCGATGGCATCCGTTGCCGGGGTGCGCTGGGGGCTGGTGTTCTGGGAGCAGGACGGCCGGCCCTACGCGGCCGTCACCGGCCCCGAGACCCGGACCAGCACGGCACCGGTCCCGGAAGGCGCTGCCTTCACCGGCATCGATTTCGCCGTGGGCACCTCGCTGCGGGTCCTGCCCACGCCGGAGCTGGTAGACGGCGGCGTCGAGCTCCCCGACACCACACATCGGACGTTCCGGCTGGACGGCGCGCGCTGGGAGACCCCGGGCGCCGATGACGCCGAGGCCTTGGTGGAGCGACTGGTCAAGTCCGGGATCGTGGTGCGTGACCCACTCGTCGCCGATGTCCTGCGAGGCCACGAGCCGGCCGTGTCGGGACGGACCGTCGAACGCCGTTTCCGAGCCGCGACCGGCCTGACGCGGGGCGCCGTCCGGCAGATCGAGCGGGCCCGGACGGCGGCGGAGCTGCTGGCGGCCGGCGATACGGCCGCCGACGTCGTCGCCAAGCTCGAATACTTCGACGAGCCGCACCTCGCCAGAGCGCTGCGCACCTACGTAGGACGCACCGTCGGACAGCTGCGGGACGGCATCGGCGGGGCGATCGCGCTCGACCTGGATCAGCGCTTGACGTCGTAGATCAGCTTCATGATCCCGTTGGAGTAGCTCTCCGACTCCCGCAGCGACAGCATCTGCTTGTCACGGTCGGCCCGGTGGAACAGGCTCTTGCCGGCACCGAGCAAGACCGGGAAAACGAGCAGGTTGTACTGGTCGATCAGGCCCGCCTCCGACAGTCGGCGCGCCAGTTCCGCGCTTCCGTGGATGTAGATGGAGCCGCCCTCGCTCTCCTTGAGCTTCTGGATGTCCTCCGTCGTGCGCAGGATCGTCGTCGGCCCCCACCCATCGACGAGAGCGTCGTCCGACAGCGTGCTCGACACCACGTACTTGGGCAGCTCCTTGTAGGAGGCGTGGTCCTCCGAGGCGGGCCAGACCGACGCGAAGGCCTCATAACTGCGGCGGCCGAACATCAGCGCCGTCGTGTCGGAAAGCTCCTCGCCCTTCAGCGACCAGGCCTCGGGGACGAACTCCAGATCCTTCACCACCCAGCCACCACTGCGGTGCCCTTCCTGGGGCCCACCGGGCGAGTCCAGAACGCCGTCGAGCGACATGAATCCGGTGTAGACCAAGGTACGCATCTGCTGTCTCCTCATCACAGGCCGAGCTTCCGGGATGAGGTTAGATCACGGCGGGGACGGGCGTCTTGGACGGAAACGACATCGAGTGGGTGACGGCTCCGGGACGCCGTGTGACCTGTGGCGGTGCAGCCGCTTTGGCGCTACGCGATGACCGTCCGGCCGGCAGCGGGGGTGCGGCCGACTTGGCGCACGGGCTCCGAGAAACCGTGGTCGTATCCGTGCTCCGCGAACGCATGTCGGCTGCCTGCGAGGCCGGCCGGCGAGCCCTGCGACCGATGGGAACCTTGCCCCAACAGGGGGCATGCGCTGGGTTGGACGCGCCTCCGGCGCTGTGCCAGAGGCGCGGTGCTGCTGGGATGTGTGGTCAGCCGGTGGGCTGTGGTGACGGGGTGCGCGGGCGGTGGGCCCGGATGTCCACGGGACGTCCGTCGGGGTCCCGGGCCGTCATTGTCCACTGGGTGGGCAGTGTCTCGATCGGCCCGACCGGCCACCCGGCAGCCAGGATGTGCGCGTGGACCTCACACAGGCACTCGTAGGATCCCACGCGCAGCCCCCATCCTGCCTTCTGGAGGGGGTCGAGACCGGTCGCGGGGACGGTGGCGGTCTCGACGATCATGAGATGGTCGTCTCCGCCCACATCGAGAACCGCGATGCGTGGATCAGAAGAGGTCGCGGCGCGTTCGAAGGCAAGCACCGCGCCGAGCAGCTGCGTGTAGTACGCCACGAGCCGGTCGAGGTCGGTGGTGGACAGTGTCAGGTGGTTGATTCCGAAGAGCCCGGGCATGGTCGGCCCACTGTACTCGGGGCCCTGAAGGGGAGGGGAGTGGCGAAAGGGCCGCCGTGCACACTTCCTGACGCTGCATCAGACTTTCAGACAGGCGACCGCGAAACGGTCACCGCCCACTTGCAAGATACCGACCGAAAATCTCGTGGCTATCGGGAGTGCAAGTCCACTGCCGCAGAGCCCGCCGCAGCTCGGACTCGGTCAGCCACCCATGCCAGGCCACTTCTCCCGGATCGGGGGCGCCGATCTCTGGAAGGACGGCATCGCACACCCCGAGCCAGTGAGGGCTGAGTCCACCCCGGTTGAGGAACGTGAACCGAAGGCACACTGTCGCCCGCACCCCCAGTTCCTCACTGAGCTCGCGGGCAGCCGCCTGCTCATAGGACTCGCCGACTCCCGCAGCGCCCCCGACACCGAGCTCGTAGTGCCCTGGGAAACGGGACAGCTGCTCGGCACGCCGATGGACGAGAAAGCGACCTTGCCCATCGCGGCACACCACCACGCCCACCCGATGCAGCCAGCCCTCCCGGACGGCCTCCGTCCGGCTGACCACTCCCAGCACCCGGTCCTGAGCATCGACATGTTCCACGAGTTCATCCACAACGTACACAGTCCCAGACACCACTGACACCCGACCGAAATGCCCAGAGGGCCAGGCCATCGGCTCCGGCGGGCGAACTCCACTACACCCAACGAAAGGTCACGCTGTGCCGGCCCTGGGCAGGGCCGGCAGCTGGGCGTGCCTCCGCCGACAAGACCCGCGGTCCAGGGGCTGCGTCCCGCATTCCGACCGCCTTCCGGCGCTACACGCCGGTCGCGGTCGACACCACCACGGGATGCATGTCCATCCTGTTCCACCGGCACAGCGCGGCCGCCCCGGGCCCGCCGTCACCCGCAGACGCGTGGCTGGACAGTCTCGCGGTCGGCGCCCCCGTCTCCGCTGCCACGGCGGTGACGGTCACCGAGTTCGGGCGCCACGCCCTGATCGTCGACGGCGTCGAGGCCCGCCTGCGCATCAGCAAGCGCCTGGAACTGCTCTCGTACCTGAGCAGCAGACCCGGCCACGCCGCCGATCGCCCCCGCACCCTGGAGGCCCTGTTCGCCCGCGACAACAGGCTGTCCCTCGCCGCCGAGTTGGCACGAGGGTGTCAGTCGCTGCTGATGGATGCCGACCTCGCGCATACCTACCGGCTGGCCGGCCGGGCAAGGCTGGCGGCAATCGAGGCAGTGCTTGCCCGCAACGAAGGCGACTACCTACCGGACCGCACCTCGCAGTGGGTCGAAGAGCGGCGTCGGGCACTGTCGCGGCAAGCCGCCGACGCCCTCTCGTCGGCGGCCGACCTCGCTCTGCAACTGCACCAGTACGGCGACGCCGTCCGCCTGTGCGAACAGGCAACCGCGATCGACCCGTTCCGCGAGGTGGCCTGGCGCATATGGATGCGTGCGGCGAACGCGCTGGGCGACGACGACGGAGTCCTCACGGCCTTCCAGGGCTGCGAGACAGCACTGGCCCAGATCGACGCGACCCCCTCTTCCAGCACCCGCAAGCTGCTCAAGCAGCTGCAACGGTAGGGATCGAGGGCGTTGCGTCCTGTCAGTCGAGGTCAGGCCGGATACGGCAACTCCGCCTCCCGTGTGCCGGCGGGCCAGGAGTGCGCGGTGGCGCTCGGGCCACCGATCCGCAGCTGCCACGCGTGCGGGCTGTCGGTGCTCACGTGCAGGCGGTCGCCCCGGCGGCGCAGGTGGAAGCGCGCCGTTTCACCGGGGCCGTCGGTGCTGGGGATCACCACGGTCTGCTCGGCGCCGTCGGCGAAGGCATGCACGCGCAGCTCGACGCCGTCCGCCCAGGCGGAGACCGGATGCTGGTCGTCGGCGCCCAGCGCGATGACCGAGTCCGGGCGGGCCAGCAGCGGCAGGGTGTGGAAGTCGTGCTGCTCACGGGCCCAGCGGGGGCCGGTGACCTGAGTGCCCGTCAGCACATTGGTCCAGGTGCCTTCGGGCACGTAGTACTCGACGGTGCCGTCGTCGGTGAAGACCGGGGCGACGAGCAGATCGTCGCCGAGCATGTACTGCCGGTCGACGGAGGCGGCGGCCGGGTCGTCGGGGAACTCCAGCACCATGGCGCGCATCACCGGGACACCGGTGGTGTGCGCCTGCTGCGCGGCGCGCTGGAGGTACGGGGCGAGGCGGTGCTTGAGCAGGGTGAACTCGCGGGTGACGTCGACGGCTTCCTCGCCGTAGTCCCACGGCACGCGGTACGACTTGCTGCCGTGCAGACGGCTGTGCGAGGAGAGCAGCCCGAACTGCACCCAGCGCTTGAACACGGCCGGGGTCGGGGTGCCCTCGAAGCCGCCGATGTCATGGCTCCAGAAACCGAAGCCGGACAGACCGAGAGAAAGTCCGCCGCGCAGCGACTCGGCCATGGCTCTGAAGTGGGACTCGCAGTCGCCGCCCCAGTGGACCGGGTACTGCTGGCCGCCCGCCGTGGCGGAGCGGGCGAACAGCAGCGCCTCGCCCTCGCCCCGCTCGGCGCGCAGCAGTTCGAAGACGGCCTCGTTGAAGAGGTGGGTGTAGTAGTTGTGCATCCGCTCGGGGTCGGAGCCGTCGTGCCAGACGACGTCGGTGGGGATGCGCTCGCCGAAGTCGGTCTTGAAGCAGTCCACGCCCTGGTCGAGCAGTGTCTTCAGTTTGCCGGTGTACCAGTCGCGCGCGGCCGGGTTGGTGAAGTCCACCAGGGCCATGCCGGGCTGCCACAGATCCCACTGCCACACGCTGCCGTCCGGGCGCCGGACCAGGTAGCCCTCGCGCATGCCCTCCTCGAACAGCGCCGACTTCTGCGCGATGTACGGATTGATCCAGACGGAGACCCGCAGCCCCTGCTGCCGGAGCCTGCTCAGCATGCCGGCCGGGTCGGGGAAGGTGTCGGAGTCCCAGGCGAAGTCGCACCACTGGTAGCCGCGCATCCAGAAGCAGTCGAAGTGGAAGACGCTCAGGGGGATGCCGCGCTCGGCCATGCCGTCGATGAAACGGCCCACCGTGGCCTCGTCGTAGTCGGTCGTGAACGACGTGGTCAGCCACAGGCCCAGGGCCCAGGCGGGCGGCAGCGCCGGGCGGCCGGTGAGCGTGGTGTAGCGCTCCAGGACCTGCTTCGGCGTCGGACCGTAGACGATGAAGTACTCCAGCGACTGGTCCTCGACGCTGAACTGGACCTGTCCGACGCTCTCCGAGCCGACCTCGTAACTGACCTTGCCGGGGTGGTTCACGAAGACGCCGTACCCACGGTTGGTCAGATGGAAGGGGATGTTCTTGTACGCCTGTTCGCTGCTGGTGCCGCCGTCGGCCTGCCAGATGTCCACCGTCTGCCCGTTCTTGACGAACGGGGTGAATCGCTCACCCAGCCCGTAGACCAGTTCCCCCACGTCCAGGGCGAGTTGGCCGACCATGTGGTGACGGCCCTCGGCGTCGGTGACGAAACCGGTGCCGCGCTCACCGGCGGACGTCAGGACGCGTCCGCCGGCGGTGAACTCCAGCCGCCACGGCTGCTCCGTGTCCACCCGCAGCGTCAGTTCACCGGACGTCAGCTCCAGTACCGCGCCGTCCTGGTGCACCTTGCCGGCCTCCGCATCGGCACCGGACAGCGCGAACTCCGGTCCCCGGCGCACCGATCCGGCATGGTGGGTGGTCCGTACGCCGATGATCCCCTCGGCCGGGGACCAGCACTCCACGGTCAGCAGCGGGCTGTTGAGGGTCTGCCCGCGCCGGCTCACGTGCTTGACGGGTGCGTACAGGGTCAGCCGGTGGTCGTCGGCGCGGACGTCGGCGACCTCGGCCGCATAGCGGGCGGTGCAGCCCGGACGCATCAGCCAGTAACCGTCCGTGAACTTCATCGGGCAGCTTCCTCCGTCCGCGCGCGGTGCGCGGTGATCAGGCCCCGGTACCAGTGGTAGCTGTCCTTGGGGGTGCGGTCCTGGGTGTCGTAGTCGATGTGGACCAGGCCGAAGCGCTGGTCGTAGCCGCGCGCCCACTCGAAGTTGTCGAGCAGCGACCAGGTGTAGTAGCCGCGTACGTCGACGCCGGCGGCGATGGCGCCGGCCACGGCGGCGAGGTGGTCGGTCAGGTAGCGGATGCGGTCGGGGTCGTGGACGTGGCCGTCGGGTGAGACCGTGTCGGCCTCCGCGGAGCCGTTCTCGGTGATCCAGATCGGCGGCAGGTGCGGGTAGCGGGCGTCGAGGTCACGGAGCAGTTCCGTGAACGCGGACGGCACGACCGGCCAGCCCATGGTGGTGTGCCGGGTGCCGTACGGGTCCAGTTCGGCGACGCCCACGTCCACGGCGGTGCGCTGCTCGGGGTCGGCCACCTGATGGGGCGCGTCGGTCACGGTGAGGGGCCGGTAGAAGTTGATGCCCAGGAAGTCGAGCGGGGCGCCGATCAGGTCCAGGTCGCCGGGCAGCCGCCAGGGGCCGTCGGCGAGCCCGGCCCAGGTCTCGGCCTCATGGAGGGGGTAGCGGCCGGCGAGGAGCGGTTCCGTCCAGATGTCGTTGTGCAGGGTCTCGGCGCGGCGCAGGGCGGCGCGGTCCTCGGGGCGGTCGGAGGCGGCGTGGATGCGGTCGAGGTTGAGGGTGATGCCGATCTCCCGTGCGCCCGCGGCGCGCAGCGCGGGTACGGCGAGGCCGTGGGCGACCAGCAGGTGGTGAGCGGCGGCCAGCGCGCCGCGGCCCTCTTGGGCGCCGGGTGCGTGCCGTCCCTCGGCGTAGCCGACGAAGGCGGAGCAGTAGGGCTCGTTGAGGGTGATCCAGCGTTCCACCCGGTCCCCGTAACGCTCGGCGGCGAGGGCCGCGTACTGCGCGAAGGCCTCGGCGGTCTGCCTGACGCGCCAGCCACCGCGGTCTTCCAGGGCCTGGGGCAGGTCCCAGTGATAGAGGGTGACGGCGGGTGCGACACCGGCGGCCAGCAGCTCGTCGATCAGCCGGTCGTAGAAATCCAGGCCCTTGGCGTTGACCGGCCCGGTGCCCTCGGGCAACAGGCGGGGCCAGGCGATCGAGAACCGGTAGCCGTCCACGCCCAGCCCGCGCAGCAGGCCGATGTCCTCGCGGTAGCGGTGGTAGTGGTCGCAGGCGGTGTCGCCGGTGGCGCCGCCGAGGGTGCGGCCGGGGGTGTGGCTGAAGGTGTCCCAGATGGAAGGGCCGCGGCCGTCCTGGTCGTGGGCCCCCTCGATCTGGTAGGCGGCGGTCGCGGCTCCGAAACGGAAGCCGGCGGGGAGGAAAGCACCCACGAAGGGACACCTCCACAAGAAGGAGAAGGGTCAGTTGGTGAAGCGCTTCGACGCTGTCACCGTCCAAGATGTCATGTCAATGCCCTGCCAAGGAAGAGGGATTCCTCGACTACGTCCCCTTGTTTCGTCCGAAATTCCTCACTAGCTTTCATCATCGATTGAAGCGCTTCGACTGCTCTGCGTCCTCGTCCCGGCCGCCGGGATTCCCACGTCTCCCAAGGGCTTCGCATGACTGCTGCTGATCTGCCCGCGCGCGTCCTGTTCGGCGCCGCCTACTACCACGAGTACCAGCCCTACGAGCGGCTCAAGGCCGACCTCGATCTCATGGCGGAGGCGAAGTTCACCGTCATCCGCGTCGGTGAGTCGGTCTGGTCCACCTGGGAACCGGAGAACGGCCGGTTCGAACTGGACTGGCTGCAACCCGTCCTCGACGGCGCCCACGAACGCGGCATCTCCGTCGTCCTCGGCACTCCGACGTACGCGGTGCCGCCCTGGCTCGCCCGGCAGTACCCGGAGATCGCCGCTGAGGACGCCGCCGGGCGCCGCGCCGCGTGGGGCGGCCGTCAGGAGGTGGACTACACCCACCCCGCGTTCCGCTTCCACGCGGAGCGCATGATCCGCCGGATCGTCGCCCGGTACGCCTCGCACCCCGCCGTCATCGGCTTCCAGGTGGACAACGAGCCCGGCACGCGGATCGCGCACAACCACGGCGTCTTCCAGCGGTTCGTGGACGATCTGCGGCAGCGCTACGGCGATGTCGAGAACCTCAACCGCGAGTGGGGGCTGACGTACTGGTCGCACCGGCTGAGCACCTGGGCGGACCTGTGGAAGCCGGAGGGCAATGCCCAGCCCCAGTACGACCTGGCCTGGCAGGCGTTCGAGGCGCGGCAGACCACCGAGTTCATCACGTGGCAGGCCGACATCGTGCGCGAGTACGCGCGGCCCGGCCAGTTCGTCACCACGTGCCTCGCCTACGGCTCTCCCGGCCTGGAGGACGACGAGCTCACCGACAGCCTGGACGTCACCGCGGGCAACCCGTACTACGACATGCAGGACAGCCTCACCATGCCGGAGCCGCCGTACGAGAAGCTGCCGGGGCAGTGGATGGCGTACGGGGCGTGGGCGCTGCACCACAGCGCCGACCGGATCTACTCCTCGCGCCAGGAGCCGTTCCTGATCACGGAGACCAACGCCCAGGCCATCGGCGGAACTTCGGACAACCGTCCCGCCTTCGACGGGCAGTGGCGGCAGGCCGCGTGGGCCCTGGTCGCGCGCGGAGCCCGCATGATCGAGTACTGGCACTGGCACACGCTGCACTTCGGCACCGAGACGTACTGGGGCGGAGTCCTCCCGCACAGCGGACGGCCGGGGCGTGTCTACCGCGAACTCGCCCGGCTGGGCGCCGAGTTCGAGCGTGTCGGAGACCTGGTCGCCGGGCTCGCACCGGACGCGGATATCGCGATGGTGTACTCGGCGCCGAGCAAGTGGCTGATGCGCAGGTACCCGCCGCTGGCGGACCCGGACGGTGGTCCGGACGCGCACGCGTACGAGGGGATCTTCGAACCGTTCTACCGGGGTGCGTTCGAGGCGGGACGGCAGGTACGCATCCTGCACACCCGTCAGTTGCACGACCCGAGCGGTGAACGACCTGGCGTCGCACCGGAGTTGGCAGCCGAGCGGCACGCCGTGCTCATCGCGCCGGGGCTGTACGTGGCCGACGACGGGACGCTGGACTGGCTCGGCGCCTACGCGGAGGCGGGCGGCCACCTCGTCCTCGGTCCCCGCACCGGCTACGGCGACCATGAGGCGCGGGCCCGCCACGAGGTGACACCGGCGCGACTGGTGCGGGCCGCGGGCGTCCGGTACGACGAGTTCAGCAACCTGCACGCCGACCTGCCGCTGCGCACCGCACCGGACAGCCCGCTCCAGCTGCCGGGAGACGCGGTGGCCACCCGTTGGGTGGAGGGCCTGGCCGTCGAGGACGCCGACGTGCTGGCCGAGTACGACCACCCGCACTTCGGGCGCTGGCCCGCCGTCACCACCCGCCGCCACGGCGCGGGCCGCGTCACATGCGTGGGCACCGTGCCCGGCCGCAGCCTGGCCCGCGCGCTCGCCGCATGGCTCGCGCCCTCCCCGCGCAGCGGCTGGCAGGACCTGCCGGACTCGGTCACCGTCGCCACCGGCACCGCCCCCGATGGCCGGCGCGTCCATGTCGTGCACAACTGGAACTGGCAGCCGGCCACCGCCCAGGCCCCGGTGGACCTGACCGACGCCCTGGACGGCAGCGTGCTCCCGGCCGGTACGCCCGTGCGGCTCGGTGCCTGGGATGTCCGCGTCCTCGCCGCCGCACCGGGATCCGCAGCGCGGGAGCGGTGACATTGGCCCCCGGATGCCGGTTCCACGCTCCGACGAGGAGCTCGTAGCGGCCGGGTGCCCCCCGCTGACGTCCCTGCGCCACGTCGTACGCGAACGCGTATCTCCGCTCACCGCGCAATGAACGGAACTACGGGAGACCGGCCAGCACGCGGTCCGGCGTCAGGGGCAGTTCGCGGTACCGGACGCCGGTGGCGTGGTGGACGGCGTTGCCGATGGCCGCGGCCGTGCCCACGATCCCGATCTCGCCGATGCCCTTGCTGCCCATCGGATTGAGATGGGGGTCGTCCTCGTCGATCCAGTGGGCCTCGACGGCGGGCACGTCGGCATGGGCGGGTACGTGGTAGGCGGCCAGGTCCGCCTCGGTGAAGTCCCCGAACGCGGCGTCCATGGTGCTGCCCTCGGTCAGGGCCATGCCCAAGCCCATCGTCATGCCGCCGATGAACTGAGAGCGGGCGGTACGGGCGTTGAGTATGCGCCCCGCCGCGTACACGCCCAACAGGCGGCGGACCCGGACCTCCCCGGTGACCGTGTCGACGGTGACCTCGGCGAAGTGGGCGCCGAAGGCGTGCCGCGAGTAGTCGCTGTCGGCATCCGCGCTGCCTTCTGTGTCGGCGCTCGCGGTGAGACCCGGCTCGGGCAGGGGTCCCGTGTGTTCCGCGAGAGCCGCGCGCAACCGTGTGCACGCCTGGTGGACCGCCCATCCCCATGACGCGGTACCCGAGGAACCGCCGGCCAGTGAAGCCGACGGCAGGTCACTGTTCCCGATCTCGGTACGGACCCGCTCCAGCGGGACGCCAAGGGCATCGGCGGCGACCTGCGCGAGGACCGTGCGGGCACCGGTGCCGATGTCGGTCGCGTTGACCCGTACGACGAAGCTTCCGTCCGGCCGCGCCTGAGCGGTCGCGGTGGAGGGCTGGATCAGCACGGGATACATCGCGGCCGCCACCCCCGATCCCAGCAGCAGGGGACCCGCGGAACGGGTGCCCGGCCGCGGATCCCGCTGCGACCAGTCGAAGCGCCGGGCGCCCTCACGCAGACACTCGACGAGATGCCGGCTGCTGAACGGTTTGCCGCTGTCCGGTTCGGTGTCCGGCTCGTTCGCGATGCGCAGCTCGACGGGGTCCATCCCGAGTGCCACGGCGAGTTCGTCCATGGCCGACTCCAGGGCGTACATGCCCGGTGCCTCGCCGGGCGCACGCATCCAGGAAGGGCTGGGAACGTCCAGCGGTACGACGCGGTGGCCGGTGCGGCTGTTCGGCGCGGCGTACATGATGCGGGCGGGCACGGCTGCCTGTTCGACGAACTCCTTGATGCGGGATGTGTGGGTGGTGACCTCGTGCCGGAGCGAGGTGAGGGAGCCCTGTTCGGTGGCGCCGAGGCGGAGGCGGTGCAGGGTGGGCGCGCGATGGCCGACGAGGGCGGGCAGGAGGCGGCGGGGCAGGGCGACGGTGACAGGGCGTCCGGTCTGCCGTGCCGCCATCGCGGCGAGCACCACGTGGGGGCGTGGGGTCCCCTTGGACCCGAAGCCGCCGCCGACATGCTCGGACATGACGGTGACCCGGTCCTCGGGAAGCCGGAACAGCGCGGCGAGTGTGGCTCGTACGACCGTGGCACCCTGGCTCGAGTCGTGCACGACGAGCCGGCCGTCGTCCCAGCGGGCGGTGGCCGCGTGCGGTTCCATGGGGTGGTTGTGCAGCGGCGGCACCCGGTAGCCGGCGTCGACGCGGACCGCGGCGGACGCGAACGCGCCCTCGGGATCGCCCTGTTCCCGCTGTGCCGGGTAGCCGCCGTTGGCCTCGTCGGGGACGTACGCTCCCGGATGGTTCTCGGTGAGCGTCACGTCATGGTCCCCTGCGGCGTACTCGACACGCACCGCCGCGGCACCGGACCGGGCCGCTTCCAGCGTCTCGGCGACGACCAGGGCGACCGGCCAACCGCGGTACGGTACCCGGGAGTTCTGCAGGACGGCGAGGGTGGGGTCGTCGGGGTCGGCGAGTTGGGGAGCGTTCTCGTGGGTGAGTACGGTCAGGACCCCGGGGAGCCGCAGGGCCTCGCCGGTGTCGATCGCGCGGACCGCACCACTTGCGACGGCGGCAGCCACGGGCCACGCGTGGACCCGGCCGGAGACGGTGTGTTCGGCGGCATAACGGGCCATGCCGGTGACCTTGTCACGGCCCTCCCGCCGCTCGGCGGGCGCGCCCAGCGCGGTGTCGGTGTCGGCCATGGAGTCCTCCTGGGGCTGCCAGTGGCGAGTCGGCTGTCAGGTGTCGGTCGGCGGCGCCAGCCTGGTCAGGACGTCGAGGGCGAGATTGCGGGCCAGACGCACTTTGTACGCGTTGTCGCGCAGGGGCTGGGCGGCGGCGAGTTCGAGGTCCACGGCACGCTCGAAGGCGGCCATCGTGGGAGCGGCGCCCAGCAGGGCTTCCTCCGCGCGCCGGGCGCGCCAGGGCCGGTGGGCCAGCGCGCCGAAAGCGATCCCGGCGTGCTGGACGACGCCGTCGCCGGTGTGCAGGACCACGGCGACGGAGGCGAGGGCGAAGGCGTACGAGGCGCGGTCGCGGGCCTTGCGATAGAGCGACGGCAGCCCGGCCGCGGCGGCCGGCAGGACGACCGCGGTGATGAGTTCGCCGGGGCGGATCTCGGTGTCACGCTCAGGGTGGTCACCGGGCAGCCGATGGAACTCGGCGGCGGGCACGGAGCGTTCGCCGTCGGTCCCGTACAACTCGACGCGTGCGTCGAGGGCGGACAGGGCCACGGCCATGTCGGAGGGATGCGTGGCGACGCACTGCGGCGAATGCCCGAGCACCGCGTGGTCGCGATGGACGCCGTCCCGGGCGCCGCAGCCGCTGCCGGGCTCGCGTTTGTTGCAGGGTTTGCCGGTGTCCTGGAAATAGGGGCAGCGGGTGCGCTGGAGAAGGTTGCCGCCCGTGGTGGCGATGTTGCGCAGTTGTCCGGAGGCGCCTGCGAGCAGCGCCTGTGAGAGCACCGGGTAGCGGTCACGGACCAGAGGGTGGGCCGCGAGGTCGCTGTTGCGGACGGTGGCCCCGATCCGCAGCCCGCCGTCGGGCAGCGCCTCCACCGAGTCCAGGGGCAGCCGGCTGACGTCGACGAGGGTGGTCGGCTCTTCCACGCCGAGCTTCATCAGATCGACGAGATTGGTGCCGCCGCCGAGATACCGCGCGCCGGGATGCGAGGCGTAGGCGTCGGCCGCCTCCTCGGCGCTGCCCGCGCGGATGTATCCGAAGGGCTTCACGAGATCACGTCCTGGACGGCTTCGACGATGTGCGGGTAGGCGCCGCAGCGGCAGAGGTTGCCGCTGAGCCGCTCACGGATCTCGTCCGCGCCCAGCGGTACGGGCTGCCCGGAGGGGACGGCGGGGTCGGTGACGTGGGAGGGATGGCCGGCCGCCGCCTCGGCGACCGCGCCCAGGGCACTGCAGATCTGTCCCGGGGTGCAGTAGCCGCACTGAAAGGCGTCGCGGTCCAGGAAGGCGCGCTGGAGCGGATGGAGGTCCTCGCCGTCCCCCGAGACTCCTTCGACGGTCGTGATGTCGCCGCCGTCGAGGGCGACGGCGGGCAGCAGGCAGCTGTTGGCACGGCGGCCGTCGACCAGGACCGTGCAGGCGCCGCACTGGCCGTGGTCACAGCCCTTTTTGGCGCCGATGAGGTCGAGGTCCTCACGCAGCACGTCCAGCAGAACGGAACGGTGGTCGACGGTGAGCGTGTGCGGCTTGCCGTTCACCCGCAGAGTGACGTCCGAGTGGTGGCTGCCGGGTGAGGCGGAGGTAGCGCGCGCGGCGTCGGAATCCATAGAGACCTCCCGTACGTAAAGGCCGTGGGGACACGGCGTTCGGAAAAGGGGGGCACGAGAGCTACGGCAAGATGTCGTCCTCGTCCGGGACACGGTGGACGGCGGCCTCTTCCGCGGAGGCCGCGCCGCCGCCGATGCCGATGTCGTCGGCGATCATGTCCTTCTCGGCGTCCTCGCGCGCGCCTTCGTCCGGAGCCACGAGGCGGCCCGCCCGGTCCGCACCCACCTCCGCGTCCAGCGGATCCCCCTGCCCGCCCGACAGGTCCCCTACGAGATCGTCCGCGCCTGGCTCCTCCAGCGCCGGATCCGTACGCTCCTCGGCCAGCCTCTGGTCCAGACTCTCGCCCTCGAGCTGCTCACGACCGGTGGTGCCCTGATGATCCACGGCGAGCGGACGCTCCGGGGGCGACCAGCCTTCGTCGTAGGGGTCGCTGCCCCGGTCACTGAGCGTGTCCTCCGGATCCAGGGCGCCCTCGTCCTCACGGTCGTCGGTGCCTTGGGGCTGGTAGACCTCGTCACCCATGACATCGTCGTTCTGGCTTCCCATGGCGCACATACCTTCCGGATGGATCCAGGCTCTTGGGTCCGCGTATCCAGGCTGACCCCATCCACACCTTCCGGCACACCGGGGAGGCGTCCGGGGACTGGTAAGCGCCGGCCCGGCCGCCCGGGGGAGCGGGCGGCCAGGCTGAAAGGGGTGGCCGGTCAGGAGACTGTGCCGGTGACCGAGCTTCCGGACCTGGTGACGTGGTAGGTGACCTTGGCGCCGCTGTAGAAGTGGAAGACCAGCGTCGCCGGTTCCCCGTCGCGGAGCGTCTTGAGGAACTCGGGCGTCAGGATGATCGTCCCGTTCGCGTAGTCGGGCGAGAACGCCTTGTTGAACTCCTGGTACGGCGTCCAGTCGGTCGGGCCCGCGTTGCCGCCGTCGGCGTACGTGGCGTGCATCGTCGCCAGGTCGTTGCCCCGGTACTGGGAGGGAACCGTGAACGATTCCGGCGTCCCGGTGGCGTCCGACAGCACCGGAACGTCGTTGGTGACGATGTCGATGCTCCAGGGCACCCCACGGGTGAACCGGGCCTGGAGCGTCGAGTTGACGCCGTATGCGCGGTTGCCGACCAGGCGGGTCAGCGCCTTGGCGGTGAAGGTCAGCGTGCTGCCGGAGACGGTGTAGTCCCGTCCCGGGAGCAGTCGGGTCTCGCCCTGCCACACCCCACGGAAGGACGTGCCGTTGAGGCTGAGGGTGAGCGACTGGGCGGCGACCGGACTGGACTTCGGCACGAAGACCTTGTCGAAGGAGGCCGTGCCCGAGCGGGTGGTCCAGCTCGACTTGATAGCGGCGAACAGGGCCGGGTCACGCCACTCGAGGGTGTCGCGGTTCAGGTACGAGAACGGGTCCCACAGGGCGGTGGTGAGGCCGTACCTGCGCGCTCCGTAGCCCACGTGCTCGTAGTACTTCAGCGCCTCGCCGCGCTCGACGCGGGAGGGGTGGAAGTGATTGGGGTACTCGAGCAGACCGTACTCGCCGATGTAGAGCGGGATGCCCTCGGCGACGAAGGTGCGGTGCATGGCGGCGAACGAGTCCTCCAGGTTCTTCTGCGCGACGTCGTCGTAGCGAGTGCCGCCCGCGACGTTCACGCTGAACGGGTACCAGCTGTAGAAGTGCACCTGCGCCACGAGCTGACGGTCGTTCAGCGAGGAGATCGTCTTGAACAGGTCATCCATGAGGGCCTGGTCGCTACTGCCGAACTGCGTGGTCAGCGACAACATACGGTTCGCGTTCCCGCCGCCCGAGGAGCGGACGATCGAGTGGAAGGAGAGCTGGAGTTCGCTCAGGAACTCGGTCTTCTGCGCGGGCGTGGCGTTGTCGAACTGCGGCTCGTTGATGCCCTCGAAGAGCAGGGAGCGCGGCTCGTTGCGGAACGCCGCGGCGATCTGCTTCCAGGTGGCGTTGAAGCGGGCGACCACGTTGTCGTGGTCGGTGGACATCTTCGAGACCCACATCCACGAGTCGTGGTGGACGTTGAGCACGACGTACAGGCCGCTGTCCTGCGCCCAGTCGGCGAGCTGCTTGACGCGGGCCATGTAGGTGGCGTCGACGGTGTACGGCGCGGTGGCGGACTGGTGATCGCTCCAGGTCACCGGGATGCGGACGCTGCGGAACCCGTCCTTGGCGATCTTCTCGAACGTCGCTTTGCTGGTCTGCCCATTGCCCCAGGAATCCTCATTGGGTATCGCGTCCAGGGTGTTGCCCAGGTTCCAGCTGGGCTGCATCTTCGCGACGGCCTCCATGGCGGAAGCCGGAACTCTGATCGCCGACGCCGACGCCTTGTCCGTGCCGTCGGGCGCGGCCAGCGCGGTGCCGCCGGTCAGCCCCAACATGACGACCAGGCTCAGCAGCAGAGCCGCCAGGGCGCCTGGGCCGCGGCCGCGGTGGTGTGCGGGTTGCCGTATCGGCTTCACGCGTCGTTCCTTTCGGTCGTGTCTGTGCGGCGGTTCAGCCCTTGAGGGGCGCGTAGTCGAACCAGTCGAAGTGGACGGTGTCCTGCGCGGCGTACATGCCGATGACCCGGCCGGTGAAGCCGCCGGCGACCTCGGTCGACAGGTAGCGGCCGTCGAGGGCCGCGAGTTCGGTGAACGTGCAGTCGGGCTGCTCGACACCGAGGGAGACGACGTCGGGTCCGGTGCACGGTCCGTGCGGAGGCGGCGGGGCCGTGATCGTGACGCCGAGGATCACCGGCCCGGCGGGCACGGGGTGCGTGGCGACGACTGTCCGCAACGAGCCGACGCGCGCGGTCACGTGGACCTGCGTGCCGGACACCTCGATCGCGTAGTGGTGCCGCTCGTCGAGCCGGACGGCGAGGCCGCCGCTGCCCTCCGCGGCATCGACCAGCGTGCGTGCCCGGCACGCCGGGTGCTGCTGGCGCCTGCCGGTGAACACCACGTCGGGTTCGTCCAGGGAACTGCCCCGTGCCCGGAGCGTCAGCCAACCGGGACGCGCCTTGGTGGTGCAGTGTTCGGCGGGCCGGTCGCGCACGGAGATCCAGGACGGTCGCAGTCCGGCGAGCTCGAAGTCGTCCCGCTGCTCCTCGACAGGGCCGGGATAAAGCGGCCACGGAAGCTCGGGCAAATCCAGGGCGACCTCGCCGACGACCGGCCAGTCGTCCACCCAGGTCACGGGGGCCAGGAAGGTCTCCCGCCCGAGAACGTGCCAGCCCGGCGTGCCGCCGCCCGGGCGGACGCCGAGCAGCACCATCCACCAGGAGCCGTCGGGGCCCTGGACCAGGTCGGCGTGCCCGGTGTTCTGGACGGGGTGGTCGGTGCCGCGGTGAGTGAGGATCGGGTTGTCCGGACACGGCTCGAACGGACCGGCGGGCGTACGGCCGCGGGCGATCGAGACGCCGTGGCAGCGCTCGGTGCCGCCCTCGGCGATGAGCAGGTACCAGTACTCGCCGATCCGGTACAGGTGCGGGGCCTCCGGTGCTTTGGTGCCGGGCCTGCCGGACCAGAGGCTGTGCGGTGTGCCGTACGTCTGTCCGGTGGACGGGTCGATACGGACCTGTGAGACTCCGGCGACCGTGCACCAGCAGGTGCCGTCCTCGTCCCAGACCAGGTCGGGGTCGATGCCGGGGACACCGGGCGCCCAGACGGGGTCCGACCACGGTCCGGCGGGGTCGGTGGCCGTGACGATCAGATTGCCGCCGCCCTCGCTGCAGTTGGTGACCATCAGCCAGAAGCGGCCGTCGTGGTGGCGCAGGGTAGGGGCGTAGATCCCGCCCGAGGACGAAGCCTCCGCCAGAGGCAGTTGCTCCGGCCGGTCCAGGGCGTGCCCGATCGGTGTCCAGTGCACCAGGTCACGGCTGTGGAAGAGGGGTACGCCGGGGAAGTACTCGAAGCTGGAGCAGGCGAGGTAGTAGTCGTCGCCGACGCGGCAGACGCTGGGGTCGGGGTGGAAGCCAGGGATCACGGGGTTCGTGGGGCGTTCGTGCGGCTGGTGCAGAGGGGGCACCCGAGGTCCTCTCGTCGGTTCGGTTCGTGTCGCGGGCGGTGGGTCAGGGAGCGCCGGGGCCGGTGGGGGTGACGCGGAGCAGGACGGCGGACGGCGCGGTGGGCAGGGTCAGGCTCAGCTCGGCCGTGTCGGGACTCCAGGCGGGAACGGCCCGGCTGGCCGAGGGGTAGAGCAGGTCGACAGATGCGGCGGTGTCCCGCAGGTGGGGCCTCGGCGCCGCCCCGGAAACCGCGCGACGGCGACGCTTCACCCCCGCCACCGCCTCGTGGCCCAGGCCGTGGCCCCCGGGGTGGCCACCGGCTCGTCCCACTGCTCGGGGTTGTAGTCCCCGCCCAAGGCCAGGCCACCCGGGCGGTCGGTGGCGAGTCGTCATGAGGGTTCCTCGGGTACGGGAAGTCGAGTCGTGCTCTGTCGAGCCGTCAGGGCCAGTGACAGCGGTACTCGTTCGTCCTCGGGCCGTTCGCCTGGTAGGGCGGCGTTCGGCCAGTCGATCATCTGCTGGGCCGCGACGCGGCCCAGTTCCTCTGCGGGGCCGAAGACGGTGGTGGGCGCGGGTGCGTGTGGCTCGGCGAGCTGCTCCGGGCACAGGGCCGCAGGCCCGCTGACGGACGGCGGCGGCCTTCCTACGGCACTGTCGAAGCGCTTCACTCCCAGCGCAAGGTAACGGACGAGTTTCGTATGAATCAAGGGGTCCTACCGCGAGACGCTTTCCTCTATAGGGCCCGTTGACAGTCTCTGAGGAAGGATGCATCGTCGAAGCGCTTCGAATGCGGCCTTCAGAGTCAGCTCCGCCTCGACTTCCGCGATCAAGCCGCCATCCCACCGCAGGTCGTCGAACGCCAACCAGTGGCCGGTGGGCGGGGGCGGGGTGCTCGGGCCGGTCGGGTCCTTGATCGACAGCTTGTGACGGTTCGCCAGCGGGAGAATTGCGCTGACACCTGGATCGTGCTGCTCTTCCGTGTCCTACCAGTACGTGGCCGGCCCCGTGACGACCCAGCCGGCGTCGGTGGGCCTGACCCAGAAGCCCAATGCCACCTCGATTACCTGCGCGTGGTAGGTGATCTCAACGTTGACATGGCTGCCGGTGTGACCCCAGTGGAAGTCCGCGAGATCGAGTTCGCCGAGCCAGGACAGGTCCTGCCTCCACTCGTCGGCAGCGAGGCTGCCGCTCGCCTCGTCCTCATCGGCGCTCGCTTCGACGGAACCGGTCCACAGCGACTTGAGCACATGCCGGACCGGGTAGTGATCGATGAGTTGTTCGGCCTCAGCGATCCTCCCGGCTCGGAGCAGGTTGAAGTAGCGGCGAACGACCACTTCGGCCTCGGCCTTGGCAGGGCGTTCCGTCCAGATTTTCACCGCGAGATCATACGAGTTCGGTGATGCCACTGGCTGCCCTTCGGGCTGTATCTCGGCTGACCCTCTGTCCCTTGTCTCATACACTCAGCCGATGGAGACGGCACTGATACTCGCCGGCAGCGGGGTCACGCTGCTGATCTTGATCATCGTCACCGTGCTGCTGCGTGCCGGCCGCCGAGTGCGACGCGGCCGGAAACTCGGCCACTACCCCTACCGTGCCAAGCCCAACGGCACCTACGACAACTCGTCGACGGGCAGTCCCCACTGAGCTTCCCCAACCTCCCGCGTCAGGTCGCCAGTTGGCGCCATCGTCAAGGAACCCGAGCCCGGAGAGGGCTCGGGTCCCGGGAGGACGGGTCATCCGGCAGTGAGAGCGGTCCACTTCTGGTTGGAGCCGCCGTGGCAGTCCCACAGGTGGAGCTGTGTGCCGTCGGTCGTGGAGTAGCCTGGAATATCGAGGCAGCGGCCGGAGGCGGGGTTGCGGTAGCCGCCGTTGTAGGGCTGCCAGACCTGCTGCGCGCCGCCGTGGCAGGCCCAGATCTGCACCTTGGTCCCGTTGGCGGTACCCCCGCCGGCGGCGTCGAGGCACTTGCCCATGGAGCGCAGGGTGCCGTCGGTGTAGGCGGACCAGAGCTGGTTGGCACCACCGCCGCAGCTCCAGATCTGAACGGCGGTCCCGTCGGCGGTGCCGGCGCCGTTGACGTCCAGGCACTTGGCGCCCAAGTCGGACTGCACGCGTGCGGGGGCGGGGGCGGGGTTCCTCAGCCATCCGGCGTTGTCCGCGGACTGGACGCCCCGGTGGAAGGCGTCTGCCATCTTCTGGTAGCCCGAGTCGTTGGGATGCAGGGCGTCGGCCAGGTCGGCCGTGGTCAGGCTGCGCATGTCCACGTATGCGACGCGCTTGCCCGCGGCCTGGGCCTCGCTCACGATCTGGGGGATGGCCTGGTTGTACGCGGCGCGGTACTGCTCTTCCGAGCCGCTGGTGGACACGACGAGCGAGGCCACGAGGACGGTTGCGTCGGGGGCAGCGGCGGTGATCTGGTTGACCAGCGACTTCAGCCGGGCGGTGGCGGTGGAGACCTGGTAGCTCTCGTTGAGGTCGTTGGTGCCGATCATCAGCGCCACGACGTTGGGCCGGTAGCGGGTCAGCGAGGCGTCAGCCAGCGCGGCGATCTGATGGATCTTGTATCCGGAGTGTCCTTCGTTGTCGGGGTCGGACATCGAACCGGCCCGCCCCGTGCCCACGAAGTCCAGCGGATGGCCGTCTGCCGCAAGCTTGTTCCATAACGGAGCCCGGTAGCCGTTGCCCGTACTGCTTCCCACCCCCCAGGTTATCGAGTCGCCCAACGGCATGACCCGCAAAGGCGTGGTCGAGGCGGCGGAAGCAGGTGTCACACCGGCCGCCATCATGCCGAGCGCGGCAGCGACAAGTGCGATCAGGGGGAGAAGCCAAGGTCTTCTCATGCAGGCTGTCCTCTTCTGCGAGTGATTGCTCGATCAACGGGGCTGAACGCGGTTCCGTCGGAAGTCCGGCCGCAGCGCTTTCCCGTGGCCGGATCCGTGGTGCTCGTGGGCGGGCGGTGGCCTTCACCAGCCTGTCGGCAGACCTCCGAGGTACGAGGTGAGCCGGTCGGCGATGAGCCGGTCGTCGCGAGCCGAGTAGTGCCAGTCGCAGCCGAGGAAGTCCAGGCCTGAGTCGTCGAGCAACCAGTAGCGGACCCGGCTGTCGCCGGCGTCGTTGCGCCCCTTGACCACCTGCTGGACATGGGCGGCGTACTGGCCGGCGCCCACGGCCACGATGGTCGTGCCGGCCCCGTAGCGCGTGCGCAGTTTCTGGATGAAGTTGCCGTAGGCGCTGCGGTAGTCGGCGGCGAGGCTCTCCGGTGTCCACGGCTCACCGGGGTTGAGGGCGGTCGAGAAGTCGTTGGTGCCAAGGTTGATCACCACGACCTGGGGGCGCCAGGTGCCCGGGTTCTGCCAGACGTCGCCCGGCACGTTGAGCAGGGCACGGTCGTAGAAGGTCCGGTACGTGACGTCCGAACGGCCTCCGTTGTAGTTGCGCACCATGCCGAGGCCCGAGTAGCCGTTGATCTGGTAGTCGGCGTTCAGCCGCCGGGCGGTGAGGGCGCCGTAGCTCACATCGGAGTTGGTGTTCCGCCTGAGCTGGTCCGAGGTGCAGGTGCGCGAGGTCGAGAGGTTGCCGTAGCCCACCGTGAGGGAGTCGCCGATGAACTCGATCTGGCGGTTGCGGGCGGCCGGTTTGCTCAGTACGGCACCGCCGGGCGCGGCGACGAAGCCTCCGAAGGCGCTGGTGTCCCAAGGAGTGTCGTTGCGCTTCACGAGCCGGACGGTGTGTGTCCTGTTCGACAGGCCGTTGATCCAGTGAGTGGTGTTGCCGGGCGTGACGAGCGTGGCGGCGGTGGCTCCGTCGATCTGGACGTCGTAGTCGGCGGCCGAGTCGTTGAGCACGATGCCCACGCCGGTGCCGCGGACGCGGCCCTCGAAGTACACGCCGGGCCAGCTGTACTGCACCATGTTTCCGGCGTCCTTGACCCGCCCCGCGGTGTGCACGCGAGCCAGCACCCCTGTCGCGCGGATCAGTTGCCCCTGTTGGTCGGCTCCGTCCCAGTCGGCGAACTGCCCGACCTTGACGCCGTCCACGCTTGCCGCCCGTGCCGTCCCTGTGGCGCCGAGTCCCGTCACCAGCGCCGCCAGCAAGGCGGTCACCGCGGCCAGCGCCCCCGCACTTCTCCCGCGTCCCCACGACGACGCGTTGAATGTCGTATACATGTCACCTCTCTTCACTCGTCATGCTTTCGCTGAATGTGGACGGTCTACCCCCGGCACGCCCCGCTGCGGCAGGCACAATCACGTTGAGATTTCCGGCCATTGGTCGACATCGCTGTCGAAGGTCCCTCTGCGAGAGGGTGCGTTGTCAGCGTTCGCGGCCGGTACGCGCGAGGCGGCGACGAAGCGCATCCGGGGCACGGTTCGGCGCCCTTCCATGCGCGTGAGTCCGCCACGCGCCACGATCCATGGCGCGGGCATCCATGGAGAGCGGCTGCTTTTCTGCGGCATGGCGCCGAAGCCGATCGTCGGGCAACCGGCGCGGGTGCGGTTCGCACGGCCAGGGTGTGTGGCGACCCGTCAGCGGCAGCGGGCTCGGTGGGTCACAGCGCGGTGAAGGTCCACAGCAGGTTGGTGCTGGTGTCGTAGCTCCACTGCTTGGTGACGGAGCCGGAGCTGACGTTGCCGCCTCCGTCGAGGACCAGTCCGGTGGTGCGGTTGGCGATGGAGTACCGGCCGCCGCCGCGGTGGGTGATCGTCCACTGCTGGTTGGTGCCGCCGTTCCAGGGGGCCTGCCGGGCGGGCGAGCCATCGGCGGTGGCTCCCCAGCCGTCGGCGACCATGCCGTTGGTGCGGTTGACCAGCTTGTAGTAGCCGCCGGCGACCGCGACCGCCTGCCACTGCAGGTTGGTGCTGTCGCCCGAGGTCCATTGCTTGAGGTTGGAGCCGGAGGCCACGTCGCCACCGCTGTCCAGGGCGAGTCCGTTGGTGGCGTTGGTGATCCGGAAGTACGTCGCCGGGTTGAACTGGACTTTGAGCGAGGTGATCAGGTCGTTGTTGCCGGTGGCCCGGAGGTCGGGGTTATCGGCGGTGAAGGTCCAGGCGGTGCCGGTATAGGTGTCCCCGGAGTAGCCGATCACCTGGTAGCCCGGGGCCGGTCGGAGGGAGGAGAGGGTGCGCGGGCCCGGCCCGACTGCCGTCAGGTCGGCCGCGGTGTAGTCGCCGAGGGCGAGAACGGCAGCGTTTCCGGTGTAGTTGACGTCCGTGAAGGCGGTGGCGCCGACGAGCGGCCGCAGGGCCGGGATCGTGCCGGAGAAGGTCAGCTTCAGGACGAAGGCGCCCGCGCTGTACGGCGCCGAGGACGGCAGGGTGACGGTGAGGCCGGAGGCGCTCTGCGTCGGTGCGGGCAGATCGATGTAGGTGCCCGAGGTGGGGCCGAGGAGCTTCACCGACGTCAGCGACGAGAGATCGATCCGGTACGAGGCGAGGGTCTTGATGGTCAGCGAGCTGCCGGGCCAGCCCAGGACGGTCGCGTACAGGACGTCGTCGGTCTTGGTGCGGGTGAAGCGGATGTCCTGCGGTGTGCCGGCGGTCGGGCTGGTGAAGGAGCCGCCGCCCATCTTCGTCGGGCCCTCGCCGTACGCCGCCCAGGCCCGGGTCGCGTACACCGACTCGCCGAAGCGTCTCAGGTGGTCGCCGATACCGAGCAGGATGTCCTTCTGGGACTGGGGGATGGTGCCGTCGGCCATCGGCGCGATGTTCAGCAGCACGTTGCCGTTCTTGCTGACCCGGTCGAGGAACGAGTGCAGCATCTGCTGGACGCTGTAGTAGCCGATGCCCTGTGTGTAGCACCAACTGCTGCTCGAGATGCTGTCGTCGGTCAGCCAGTACGGGTAAGTGAGATCGGCCGGGCCGCCGCGTTCGTAGTCGAAGACCGCGCCCTTGGCGTGCATGCCGTCCTTGTAGGTGGCGACGACTTCACGGCCCCAGCTGTCGGCCTGGTTGTAGTAGTACGCCAGGAAGTTCAGGCGCTGTCGCTCGTCGACGGCGTCCAGGTTGAAGTCCTGCCACAGGATGTCGGGCTGAGCGCGGTCGATGACCTCTTTGAGCTTGTCGTACCAGAGCTGGTTCTCCGCGGTCGAACCCAGCTGCCCGTAGAGCTTCTTGAGGCTGGCGTCCGTCTGGGCGGGGGCGTGTTCGTAGAAACCGGTGAAGTTGTACGCGTGGTGCATGGCCACCAGCAGCTTGAGACCCTTGGCGCGGATGGCCGTGGAGAACAGACGCAGCAGGTCGAGACCTGGGCCCTTGTTCACCGAGTTCCACTCGTTGACCTGGCTGTCCCACATGGAGAAGCCGTCGTGGTGTTCGGCGACCGGGCCGGCGAACCTGGCGCCGGCGTCGACGAACAGCTGAACCCACTCATCGGGGTCGAACTTCCCGCCGGCTGATTTCAGTTTCGGTGCGAACTTCACGGTGTTGCCCGCGAGGTCCTTCGCCCCGTCGATGAAGTAGTGGTACGGCCATGCCGACGGCTGGCCGTAGGTCGCGATGTGGTGCCGGTTCGCGTTGCTGCCGGCCTGGTACATGTTGCGCGGGTACCACTCGTTGTCGTAGGCGGGAACACTGAAGGCGCCCCAGTGGAAGTAGATCCCGAACTTGGCGTCCTGGAACCACTCCGGAGCCGGCGGGTGCTGGTCGACCGAGTCCCAGTCCGGCGTGTACGCGCGGGGAGCCGCCTGGGCGGCACCGGCACCGACCACGCCTCCGGCGACGGCCGCCGTGGCCACGCAGGTCGCGGAGGCCAGGAGCTGGCGTCTGTTGATCGAGCTCGGCATGGACACATCCCTGATACGGAGGGGGGCAGGGGGAATGCAGGGCCACGCATGAAGGTGGGCCATGCCGCCAGGGGATGTCAACCAGTGTGCAGGGATGAAAGTGCCCCTGGTGTCGGGGTAGTTGTCGGAGTTACTCCTGTATGGCGTGCATTGCGGCCGTGTAAACATGGCATGTTTTGGCGGTGGGCCGGCCCGTTGAGGCTGACGAGGTGGCGGACAGGCTCGGGCCCTCGCTGCGGTCTGTGCGGCGCACGGCACCCCCGCCCGCCGTGATCGCCTTCCGGCACACGCATCGCCTTATCATGAACGCTACTGTCGGCATTGGGCCGCCGTGGTCACTGGGACGACCGCCGGGCTCAGGTGCTGATCAGGTTGAACGTGCTCGCGGGGCACGGTGGGGGAGGGATGAGCGGTGTCTCTGACGGACAAGGCCATTGAGGAGATCCGTGAGCTGATCCAGACCGGTGCCCTGCCTCCGGGGTCGAAGCTGCCGCCGGAGCCGGACCTGGCCGCTCAGCTGGGACTTTCCCGTAATCTCGCCCGCGAAGCGGTCAAGGCGCTCGCCGTCGCCCGGGTCCTGGAGGTCCGGCGGGGCGACGGCACGTATGTGACCAGCCTTCAGCCGAGTCTGCTGCTGGAGGGGCTCGGCGGCGCGGTGGAACTGCTCCAGGGCGACTCGGTCGCCCTGCAGGACCTCATGGAGGTACGGCGGCTCCTCGAACCCATGGCCACGGCACTTGCCGCCACCCGCATTTCCGACGCCCAACTGGCCGAGGTGCAGCGGCACTTGGACGCCATGCGCGAGGCTCGCGACGACGTCGAACAGCTCAACGCCCACGACGCCGCCTTCCACCGCGCCGTCGTATCGGCCACGGGCAACGAGACCCTCCTCACCCTCCTGGAAGGGATCTCCGGCCGCACCCTGCGCGCCCGCATCTGGCGCGGTCTGGTCGACGACAAGGCCGCGGGCCGCACTCTCGCCGAGCACGAGGCGATCTTCCACGCCCTGTCCGCCCGTGACTCCGCCCTCAGCCAGGCCGCCGCGCTGCTGCACGTGAGCAACACCGAGCAGTGGCTGCGGGGACATCTGCGATCCGGCGAGCTGCTTCCCTTCGGGACGGCAGCGGGGGCGTGACGCTGAGCGTTTCACGCCAAAGTCCTGTACAGCAAAGGAACTTGAGGCTGCCCGGTCCTGCGGATGTTCCGTCTCGCGAATTATGCGAGAGGTATTGACGCTGATCATCGGAACCCTATGATCCTGATCGACACGTCGACCCTTGTTCGAAATGTCGAACATTTAGGGCCGCTCGCACCGACATCATCGGGACAGCCCCAGACGGGTGAACCGGAGCCGCTTGCTCAAGGATGACGAGGTCCTTATGCGCAGACGTAGTTTTTTCAGCCGCAGACATCCGTCTGCGGCGCTCGCCGCCGCGGTTGCGGCCCTGGCCGCGTTGGCGGCCCTGCTTGTTGCCGGCCCGGCTCAGGCGGCCACCACTGGCGACTTGCGCGGTGTTGCTTCCGGCCGGTGTCTCGACGTGGCGGGCTTCAGCCAGGCCGATGGCGCGAACGTGCATATCTGGGACTGCCACGGCGGAACCAACCAGCAGTGGACGTCGACGGACAGCAATCAACTGACCGTGTACGGCAACAAGTGCCTGGACGTCCCGGGCGGCGCCACGTCCGGGACCCCGGTGCGGATCTACACCTGCAACGGCGGCGCGAACCAGCAGTGGCGGGTGAACTCCGACGGCACGATCGTCGGCGTGCAGTCCGGGCTGTGCCTGGACGTCTCGGGCGGCGGTACGGCCAACGGCACGGCGGTGCAGCTCTGGTCGTGCCACGGCGGCACCAACCAGAAGTGGACCGGCCTGTCCGGGTCGGGCGGCACGTGTGCTCTTCCGTCGACCTACCGGTGGACCTCGACGGGTCCACTGGCGCAGCCGGCGAACGGGCAGGTCGCGCTGAAGGACTTCACCACCGTGACGTACAACGGCAAGCACCTGGTCTACGGGACCACCTCCAACGGATCGTCGTGGGGCTCGATGGGGTTCAGTCCCTTCACGAACTGGTCGGACATGGCGACGGCCACCCAGACCGGAATGAACCAGCTCACGGTGGCGCCCAAACTGTTCTACCTCTCAACCAAGAACATCTGGGTGCTGGCCTCGAATGGGTGGGGTACCAACTGGCCCTTCGCCTACCGCACGTCCAGCGACCCCACCAACCCCAACGGCTGGTCCGCCCCGCAGCCGCTGTTCACCGGCAGCCTCCCCGAAGGCTCGGGAGGCACTCCGATCGACCCGACCATGATCGCCGACGACCAGAACATGTACCTGTTCTTCGCCGATGACAACGGCAAGATCTACAGGTCGACCATGCCGCTGGGGAACTTCCCGGCCAGCTTCGGCTCGGCATACACGACGGTCATGAGCGACACGGTGAAGAACCTGTTCGAGGCGCCGGAGGTCTACAAGGTCCAGGGCCAGAACCAGTACCTCATGATCGTTGAGGCTCGGGGCGCCAATGAGGATCGCTTCTTCCGCTCGTTCACAGCCTCCAGCCTGAACGGTTCGTGGACGCCACAGGCCGCCACCGAAAGCAACCCCTTCGCGGGCAAGGCCAACAGCGGTGCCACCTGGACCAACGGCATCAGCCACGGTGACCTGGTCCGCAACAACCCCGACCAGACCATGACCATCGACCCCTGCAACCTGCAGTTCCTCTACCAGGGCTACGCCACCAGCACACCGCCGAACACCGGCTACCTGCAACTGCCGTACCGGCCGGGCCTCCTCACTCTGCAGCGCTGACCCGCCTGATCCACGGTGAGAACCCCAGCCGCGCGTCGGCTGGGGTTCTCTCGTTCGTGGACTCTCATCGTGGGTACGGACGGGAGCCGGTCGATCAGGCGACAGGCTCCAGTCATCGCGCTGCGCGACTTCGGCCTCCTCCTCGCCGCCGTCGCACTTGCCCGCCTCGCCGAGCGCTACCACGGCAAGCGGCAGCACTGAGCAGGGGGTGACTCCCTCATCGCCACTGACGGGCAGGCCTCCCAGGACCGCCCGTCACACCGCGCGGCCCGAGCCGTCTTCCCCTCGCCGCCTCCTCCCGAGCCGCCCACGCATCGGCCGTATTGCCGGTTCCCGCGTGGCTTTCGCGCCGACGGCTCGGTCGAACGGCTGATGTCCGCGACAGGGGCTCCAGCGAAGAATTCGGATGACGGCCGGTGACATCCCGCACGGCACTCGCGGTGCCGATCCCGCCGAGACCACGCCTCCACCCCTTCCCTCACCCCGCCCGCCCGCGTGTCGCCGTCGAGTTGCCCATCGCCGAACGGAGACGCCCCCATGACAGTTGCTGTCGACACGCCCACCGACGCCCGCAGCGGCGCCCCTGCCCGGCGACCGAGAGGCCACCGATGGCTCGCCGGCCGGCTGCGCCGTCATCGCGTACCGCTGCTCGCCACGGCGACCATGCTCCCGCTGTATCTCGTGTGGGCGTTCTTCCGCGCCAACGGCGGCGGAGACCTCGCGGCCCAGGACACCTGGGCGCGCTTCGCCGCCGAGCACGGCGACTCGGCGTACGGACTGTTCTGGTTCGGCGGATTGCACACCGCGAACTACAGCCTGCTCTCGCCGTATCTGATGGGCTTCTTCGGCGTGCGGACGATCGCCGTGGCCTCCGGACTGGCAGCCGGATGGCTGGCCGCGGTGCTGTTCGTGCGATCCGGGATACGGCGTCCGCAGGCACCGGCGCTGCTGGCCGCGTTCGGGCTGTGGGTGGACATCGCGGCGGGCCGGGTGACATTCGCCCTGGGGGTCGCCTTCGCGCTCGCCGCGTGTGTGCTGCTGGTCGGCGAACGGCGTCTGGCGCTGGCCGCCGGGTACGCCATGCTGGCGACCATGGCCAGCCCGGTGGCAGGGCTGTTCCTGGTCGTCGCCGGTGCGGCCTACGGCCTTGTCCGCGACTGGGGGCGGGCCGCCGTGCTCACGATCCCGCCGTTCGTGGTCGTCGGGGCGACCACCTTGCTGTTTCCGTTCGACGGCGAGCAGCCGATGGCCGCGGGGCGGATCTGGTGGCCCGCGCTGCTGGGGCTCGCGGTGGCGACGTGCGCACCACGTGGCTGGCAGGTCGTCCGCTGCGGCGGCGCCGTGTACGCGGCGGGCGTCGGCCTCACCTATGTCACCCCTTCCCCCATCGGCTCGAACGTCGAGCGTCTGGCGCTGCTGTTCGCTCCCGCCGTACTGCTGGCCGGCCTGCTCGGCGTGGAGCGGCCTGCCCGCTGTCAACGCGGGGCTCTCGCCCTGGCGTTGGTCGGTTCCTTGTTCTGGCTGGGATCGGGCACGCCGGTCTCCTTCCTGCAGAGCTCGGGCGCGGTCCCCGCGTGGGCCGACACCCACGGGCTCGTCCGCACGCTCGACCGGCTGGACGCGAACCGCTCACGGGTCGAGGTCGTCCCGGCCGAGGACCACCGCGAGGCCGCCCTGCTCTCCTCGCACGTCAACATGGCCCGTGGCTGGAACACGCAGCTGGACATGGAACGCGGTCGGCTCTTCTACGACGGCACCCTTACCGCCACGACCTACCGGGCTTGGCTGAACCGGTGGGCCGTCGGCTACGTGGCCGTCTCCGACGCCGAGCCCGACCGCTACGGGGCTGCGGAGGCGCGCCTGGTGCGCGCAGAACCGGCCTGGCTGGAACCGGTGTGGAGCGACGCGCACTGGCGTTTGTACCGGGTACGGGACGCGGTGCCGCTCGTGACCGGACCCGCGGAGGTTGTCAGCGCATCGGAGGCGTACATCGTCGTCCACCTGCCGAGGCCGGGTTCGGTGACCGTACGGATCGCCTACTCACCTTGGCTCCACGCCGACAACGGCGGATGCCTGCGGCAACAGGGCGAGTTCACTCGCCTCACCGTCCACGAACCCGGCTTCTACCGGATCTCCTCCGAATACGCGGCCGCGTCCGACATCGCAACGCCGCCCTCGCAGAGGCCACGATGCTGAGGGCGACGTTGCGGGAAAGATCAGTCGTCCTGAACGTCGGGCCGGGCCGAGACTGAGGCTTCCTTCGTCGCGCTGTGCACCAATATCTGTGCCGGCGAGGGGAGAGTTCTTACGGGCCGTGCGGTGAGAGTTATTGCAGCTGCGGCCGGAGCGGAATTGCTCGACGTACGCAGGCCGTTGTGGCGTGCTACTGTCGATCTCAGTTGTTGCAGTTGTGGTTCCCAGAACTCCAAGTGCGCCCCTCGGTTCGTACCGAGCGGGAGCACTTTTGTATTTCCGGTCATTCCGGACGGGGTAATCATCGCGGCGACACGGTGTCCGCGCAGTGCGGATTCCGATGTACTGCCCCAAAGGAGATATGACATGGCTACTGGTACCGTGAAGTGGTTCAACGCGGAAAAGGGCTTCGGCTTCATCGAGCAGGACGGTGGCGGCGCTGACGTGTTCGCCCACTACTCGAACATCGCCGCCCAAGGCTTCCGCGAGCTTCAGGAAGGCCAGAAGGTCAGCTTCGACGTCACGCAGGGCCAGAAGGGCCCGCAGGCCGAGAACATCGTTCCCGCCTGACGCTGACGCCGCACATTTCGTAGCTGGGGCCCGCATCCTTCGGGGTGCGGGCCTCAGCTGCACGCATTTCCGCAGCGGTTCATCTGCGCGACAACGCGGAGGAATACCGGAGCTGCTTTCTTTCACTGTCGGCCGTACCAGTAATTCTCTGCGGTGCCTATTGCTGCGGGGGTTCCTCTGATATGTGCCGTATTGGGGAAGGTTCCGCATGGGCCGCACCTGCACGAACGATCGTTTTGCCCGTACCCGTACCGGCAGTGCTGACCCCGGAAACGGCGGCAGCCGCTTCGGATGGCACAGCCCGCACCGCCGGACAGCGCGCTGAGCCTTGTCGGCCGTTGGGACCGATCGAAACTGACGCATCTCTGCAGGAGGCACCTTGTGACGCTGATCCAGATGCAGTCCCTCCCGGCGAGCGCTGAGCCCACGCGTGCGATGGTGGTTGAGGTCATGGAGACGGGCGGACCGCAGGTCTGTGACGACATGAGCGTCGAGGTGGCGCTGTCCGTCATGTCCGCCGCCCGCACGGGTCGGCTGCTCGTCTGCGACCAGGACGGTCAGTGCACTGGCCTTGTCACCCAGACCGAACTCACCGCCGTCCGCGACAGCTCCGCCTCCACGGAACGCGTCCGCCTGCGCGACATCCTCGGTGACCCCGGGTCCTCCGTCTCGCCCGTGACCGCTGCGGCCGAAGCCGAGCACACGATGCGCTTCCTCCGGCTCGGTGCCGTGCCGGTGGTCGACGAGCAAGGCCGCGCCCTGGGTGTCCTCGCCCTCTCCCGCTGAACCGTCTCACCCTGGTCGTACCGTCCCCCCTCTTCTCCCTGTGAGGCCACATGCGCTGCGTCATCGCCCGCTTCCCCTTCGAGCTCACCAAGAGCGGCGTGCTGGAATCGATGAAGGGCATCAAGCCCGAGCCGGGCACCGGCGAATCTGTGATCGTCGGCCGCCGCCACTACCCCGTCAAGCAGGTCGGCCAGGTCATCACCCGTCAGGACCGCCGTGACTTCACCGCCGCCGAAGTCCTCCGCGCCATGGCCCAGCTCGGCTTCACGTGCCGCACTCTCCCCAAGGCCGCACCCGTCCGCGCCCTGGACGCCGTTCAGGAAGCTTCCGCGATGCTCGGTACCCCCGTATCCGTCTGACCGGGGAGACAAGCGCACGCAGGGATTGAACAGCAGTGTGGGGCCGACCGGCGCACGCCGGTCGGCCCCACACTGCTGTTCAATCCCTGCGTTCTGGTTGCTCAGTGATCGGAATAGCTGAAGTCGCCCACGGTCCAGGCGTTGATGTCCTCGATCGCGACGCGGTACATCCCGCCGGTCTCCGGGATCCCCACCGTGCCCTGCAGGATGCGGGCGACGTGGAAGTGCAGATGCGTGGGTGGCCCGTTCTTCTCCGCGGCGGTATCGAAGATGACGGAGAACTCTCCGAGATGGGTGGAGTCCGTCAGGACCTCCGAGACACGCTGGCGCCACGCTGATTCGGGAGCCAGCCGACCGGTGATGACAGCTCCACCGGTGACGACGGTCAGGGACATCTGATTGCTCTGCCCGGACTCCACCAGGGCGGCGATGGAGACGAGCAACTCATCATGCTTCGACATGGGCGAAGTGTATTCGCCGATGCTCCAGTTGCTTCAGCGGTGGGTGCTACCGGGCGAGACTCGCGCTCACGGTTTTACCGCCGCATGCCCTGTGGGTGACCGCGATGGGGCGGGCGAGTCGGTTGACCACGGGCCGGCCGCAGCCTCCTGTTCCGCCGTTCAGCTCGGGAGCGTGACGATCAGGTTCACGGTGTCGACGGCATCGGCTGCCATCGCCGGTACCAGTCTTGCGCCCCGGCAGACAGCCCAGAGACCAGGCGATGAACGCCTTGCTCCCACCCTCCCTCACTGCTCGAGGCCGATTGTCTCGCTACTGAACATGCAGAAATCTACATCGACAACAGTAGACATTGGGTGGCGTGGTGGTTATGGTTTCTCTCGTAGCCGAGATCAAGCAGGGCCCGGCAGGGATGAACTGCCGGGCAGCAGTACCCGCTGGTGCAGTACGCAGGACGGTGCGGTGGTGGAGTTCCGAAGCCAGGGTTGTTGCAGGACGGTGACGGGGCTGACGACCGGACCGGGTGGCCCGCAGTGCTCAGGGGCCGCCGCGAGCAGGACCGCAGTTCACGCAAGTGCAGTACCTGATAGTGCAGTTCGCAGTACTCAGCAGCGAAGGCAAGTGAGCAGCACCTCGGTGAAGGCGTCGGCTGCGGGCGCGCGCACCGGGAGGTTCGGCAGTGGGGTTCTAAGCCAGAGCAGATGCAGTACGGGCGACGGGGCTGGCTGCCGAAGAGTGGCGCTTACTCAGGCCACCAGTAGTTCGCATCACCAGCAGGACAGAGCACCACGCAGTACCAGCACAACGCTGTCCCCCTTCGGTAAGTAGTTGATCAAGAGGGAAGAACGGAGGAGCCCCGCGCCATCAGGATCGCCCGGGCGGAATGGCAGAGCCCGGGTACCGCAGGACATCGATAGTGAGGTGGTCTCCGGTCACGCAACCGCGATCCCCGCATCACCCCCCTTCCAGGTGGATGTGCGGAAACAGAAGGCCGGCGCAGTAGCAGGGCCGGCAGATGGTGTAGCAGTTCCTCCGGGGCCCGGGTGCCAGTACAGCACCCGGGCCCCTCCATGCGTTCCGCGGAGAGGTGCGAGCGACAACAGGCGACTCGTTAGTGCCTCGGCATTTCATGACGGGTCATCAGTGCGACTGGCAGGCCGTTTCGGCCTGTTGCGCTGATGCCGGGTAGCACGAAGGCCGGCTATCGCGTCGGGTGGGCGTCGAGCCGGAAGTGCGTCAGTAGCCGGTGCCGCGCTTGACCTGCTCTCGCTCGATCCCGTGCGCCGCGCCCTTGTCGTCCAACGTGCGGCACGCGTCCTCGATGTCCTGGCTGAGGCGGTCGACCTGCTCGCGGCTCAGGGTCTCCTTGACCAGGGCGCGCAGGATCTTCACCTTCTCGGCGTTGGGCGGGAGCGTGTATGCCGGAACCATCCAGCCGCGCTCGGCCGAGAGTTGCCAGGCGATGTCGGACTCGTCGTAGGCGTGCTGGCCGGCGAGACGGAAGGCGACCAGTGGCAGCCGCTCGAGGTCGCTGCCGATCACTTCGAAGCGGCCACTGCTGCGCAGGTTGTCCGCCAGGGCGCGGGCGTTGTCCTGCATGATCTTCATGACGTAGGTGTAGCCCTGGCGACCGAGCCGCACGAAGTTGTAGTACTGCGCGAGCATCATCGACGCACCGGTGGAGAAGTTCAGTGTGAACGTCGCGTCGGTCTTGCCCAGGTAGTTCTCGTAGAACACGAGGTCCTTGGCCAGGTCGGCCTCCTCACGGAAGACCAGCCATCCGATGCCGGGGTAGACCAGGCCGTATTTGTGTCCGGAGACGTTGATCGAACGGACCTGTTCGAGCTGGAAGTCCCATTTCGAGTCGGGGTAGAGGAAGGGCCATACGAATGCGCCGCTGGCGCCGTCGACGTGGATCGGGATGTCGAGGTCCCGCTTTTTGCGGACGTCCCGCAGGAGCTTGTCGATCCCGACGACATCGTCCCTGTGGCCGGTGAACGTGGTGCCCAGGACGGCGACGACGCCGATCGTGTTCTCGTCGAGGTGGGGCTCCACGTCCTCAGGGCCGATCGTGTACTTGCCCTCCGCGAGCGGCACGATTCGCGGCTCGACGTCGAAATAGCGGCAGAACTTCTCCCACACGACGTGGACGTCCCCGCCGAAGACCAGATTGGGCCGGTCGGCTGACAGGCCGGCCGCCTGGCGGCGCTGGCGCCACTTCCACTTCAGCGACAGCGCCCCGAGCATGATCGCCTCGGACGAGCCCTGGGTGCGGCACCCGGTCGTCCGGCCCGGCGCGTGGAAGAGGTCGGCGAGCATGCGGACGCACCGCTGCTCGATCTCGGCGGAAATGGGGTACTCCGCGTGGTCGATGAAATTGCGGTGGAGGTTCTCGGCGATCAGCCGTTGCGCCTCCGGCTCCATCCACGTGGTGACGAACGTGGCGAGGTTGCGCTGTGGGTCGCCTTCCATGGCGAGATCCACATCCACGAGCCTCATCGCGTCCGTCGCGGCCATGCCCTCCTCGGGGAAGGTCTCCGAGGGAGCGGGCACGGTCAAGAAGCGGTTCCCGAAAAGAGCTGAATCATCGCGCTTCGTCATGATTCGATCAAACAGTGCCGCCGCTTGCCTTGACGAGAGATGCCCTGGGGCGGGACGCCGGGGCCCCACCCCTGGAACAGGGCTCAGGGAGCGGCGACCTGCATCTTCAGAGGTGGTGAGGCGCGTCGCGAGCTGCCCTGCCGCCGATACTGCAATCGGATGAACACCGGCAAAGGGTGCACTGCACTCTCGGATCTGCGGCAGCGCGGAAAATCGGCGCGCGGCAATCGGATCGCTTCACCGCCACCTGCGACTGATCGCCCCCACTTTGGGCCCGGGCGCACGCTGCTCACATCTCCGAGGATGTTGCGCCTCCGGTCCGGCCGCCAAGCGGCCTCCCGGCAGGAGGCGGAACTTCGTAGCGCCCATTGGATCGCCGAAGCGGCTCAGTAGGTGCTGCTCGCGCGTCCGGTTCCGGCTCCGGAGCGCGGGTCTCACGGCTTGAGCACTGCCAAGACGTCGTCGAGCGAAACGTCGGCGGGGTCACTCATATCGAGACCATCGAACGTCTGCCAGACATAGGACGCCGCGCCGCTCTCCCGCAGCGGATGCAAGTCGGCCAGGTCCGGATCGTCCCGGAAGCTCTTGAAGGCCTCTTCGGACTCCCATTCAACGACAAACAGAACCTGCCGCGGCGCGAGTTCACCGGCTACGCTGTCTCGGAACCGGCCAAACGCCACCATGCGACCACCGTATTGCGGAGCTACCTCTGGCAAGCGGCTGAAATACGCAAGGTACTTCTCCACGTCGACCACGTCGAACATATTCAGGGCGTAAAACTTCTTCTTCTGTGAATTCGCAGGCATGGTCAATATCCTCTTAGGTCTCAGGAAACTGGTGTTGCTGCTCTAGGCGGGTGCGGGGAAGTCGTCCCTACCCCGCTGATCGGTCGGCACTTGCCCGCCTCCGCGACGAATACCGATCGGTTTCCAGTATCGTAAACCGATCGGTTTTAGACCGCAAGCCCCGTCTGGGCGGACGGGCTTGGCGGCTGGCTGTGGTTGATACTCCGGCGGCGTCCGGCCGCGCGCGGCTCCCTCCCGCAGGGACCGGTGTCCAGCCGGGAACAGTTCGCGGCGGCTGTCAACGCGGGCGACGACTTCTTCGCAGCCTCGTCATCGACGCCCGACTACGACGATTACCACCGGGTGATGTTCCTCCACCTCGGCGTGGGCCGTGACCCACGCCGAGGTGGAGGAACGCGCCTTCGCCTCGGGTGCCCGGTCGGGGGACGACCGGGCGCATTGGGACGCCGTACGTGAGCAGCGTCAGGCGCGGGCCTGTCACTGGAACTGTGCGAAGAACCTCCAGATCTCTGCCTTGGTCCAGGTGGTGACGCCGCTTTCGCCGGACGAGCCGTCGACCGGACCGGGTATGTGGCCTCCGTCGAACGCGGCCCATTGGACCGGGTATCCGGCACGGCAGCCCGAGTAGGTGGTGGTGATGTGGGTTCGGCTGCCCGGCGCGGGCTCGCGCGGGCTTTGGGCAGTGCAGCCGTTGTTGGCGACGAACTTGTCGCGCAGGGACCGTCCTTGCCCGATGTTGAGGACGTTGTCGCTGATGCCGTGGATCCCGAAGTAGGCGATGGGCTGGGTGCCGCCGCTGCACCCGCTGATCTGGGCGCCGGACATGACCGCGACGGCCCTGAAGACGTTGGCACGGCTGCATGCGAGTGCGTAGCTCATACCGCCGCCCCAGCTGAATCCCGTGGCGAAGCGCTGTGCCGGGTTGACACAGAGGCCGCCCTCGATGCGCCGGATCATGTCGTCGACGAAGGTGACGTCCTCACCGCCCGAGTTGGCCCAGCCGTTGCCGAGGCCCTGGGGGGCGACGAGGATGGCGCTGTTGTTGGACTGTTCCTGTTGGCCGTAGTAGGACCAGGCGGTCCCGCTCGTGCCGCCAGAGGCGACCTCGCCGGCGGTTCCGCCGCGCCAGTGGAACGCGAAGATCAGCCGGTAGCGGTGGCTGTTGTCGTAGTTGGCGGGAACCCTGAGGATGAAGCTGCGGCTCTTGCCGCCGCTCTGGATCGTGTGCGTACCGCTCGTCAGAGTCGGGGCGGTGCCGCATCCGCCGCCGTCACCGCCACCGGACGACAGCTTGATCATCTGCCACTGCTGGTTGGCGCCGCCCCAGTCGGAGTACTGGACGACGTTGCCGCCGTCGGCGGTGGAGGCACCCTGCACCTCCACCGCCTTGCCGCTGGTGCGGTTGATCAGCCGGACGTGACCCGCGTCAGAGTCCGCCAGGCGGAACTGCTGGTTGGCCCCGTTCTGGTCGGCCCACTGCTGGATCGCGGCACCGTCCGCGGTCGAGGCGCCTGCCACGTCGAGGACCTTGCCCGAATGCCGCGCCTTGAGCCGGTAGAAGCCGCCGCCGGAGTCCACGAACTGCCACTGCTGGTTGGCTCCGTCGTGGCGCGTCCACTGGCTGACCCGCGCGCCGTCGGCGGTGGACGTGTCGGAGACGTCCAGCGCCTTGCCGCTGTTGCGGTTGACCAGGACGTACCAGGCATTGGTGTCCACCGTCGCCGCCTCGGCGGGTGCCGGGTTCACCACGGCGAGCATGCCGATGGCGAGGGCCGCCGCCACCACGGCGGCGATCCGGGACCACCAGCGATGTCTCGGTGGAGGGGCGAGAGCCGCACCGTAGGTCTTCATCGATTCACTCCTTCGTTGATGGCAGGTCCCATCAGGTGCGGGTCCAGCGTTGGTTGCTGCCGTTCGAGCAGGAGTAGAGCTGGATCAGGGTGCCGTTGGCGGTGCCGGCCGCGACGGCGTCGAGGCAGAGGCCGGACTGGACGCCGACGATGGATCCGTCGGAGTTGAGGCGCCATTTCTGGTTGTCGGCGCCCCAGCAGCTGTAGATCTGGACCTTGCTGCCGTTGGCGGTGCCGCCGGCGTCCAGGCACTTGTTGCCGTAGACCCTGAGTTCACCGGCGGCGGTGTAGGTCCACTGCTGGTTGGTGCCGTTGTTGCAGTCCCACAGCTGGAGCTGGGTGCCGTCGGTGGTGCTGCTGCTGGGCACGTCCAGGCAGCGGCCCGACCCGGCGCCCTTGATCTGTCCGGAACCCGAAGGGGGCGTGGTGGTGCCGCCGTTGAGTGCGTTGAGGACGGCGGTGTAGGCGGCCTTCTTGCTGCCGTCGCCGTTGAACAGCAGCGGTGTGTCCTGCGCTCGCCAGGAGTCGGTGTCGCGCACACCCCAGACGGTGATGCCGAGGCAGCGCGGGACGGCCAGGCAGTCGTTGGTCACGTTGGCGTAGGTCGTGGCCGAGGCGCCCTGGATGTCGAGTTCGGTGATGGCCACGTCGACGCCGAGGGCGGCGAAGTTCTGCAGGGTGGCGCGGAAGTTGCTGTTGTAGGGGCTGCCGCTGTTGAAGTGCGACTGGAAGCCGACGCAGTCGATCGGCACGCCGCGCTGCTTGAAGTCCCGGACCATGGCGTACATGGCCTGGGTCTTGGCCCAGGTCCAGTTCTCGACGTTGTAGTCGTTGTAGCAGAGCTTGGCGGCCGGGTCGGCGGCGCGCGCGGTGCGGAAGGCGACCTCGATCCAGTCGTTGCCGGTGCGCTGCAGGTTGGAGTCGCGCCGGGCTCCCGAACTGCCGTCGGCGAAGGCCTCGTTCACAACGTCCCACTGGGCGATCTTGCCCTTGTAGTGAGCCATCACCCCGTTGATGTGGCCGATCATCGCCTGCCGCAGGGTGCTGCCGCTGAGGCTCTGCATCCAGCCGGGCTGCTGGGAGTGCCAGGCCAGGGTGTGGCCGCGCACCTGCTTGCCGTTCTGCACCGCCCAGTTGTAGACGCGGTCACCGGCGGTGAAGTTGAACTGGCCCCGCTGCGGTTCGGTGGCGTCGATCTTCATCTCGTTCTCGGGCGTCACCATGTTGAACTCACGGCCCGCGATCGTCGTGTACGCGGAGTCGCCCAGCCTGCCCGAGGCGATGGCGGTGCCGAAGTAGCGCCCGCTCTGCGCCGCCGCGGCGCCCAGCGTGCTCTCGGCGGCGTGTGCGGGCGGTGGCGCGGCCAGTGCGGCGACCGTTCCTAGGACGCCGGCGATGAGCGCCAGCAGCAGGCCGCGGATCTTCTGGCGGATAGCGGGTCTGGGAAGGGCGTACGAGCCCATGACTGTGCCTCCAAGGGAGAAATCACGGAAGGACTGAAGCGCAGGGGAATGTGTCGTCCGCTCCCACCGGGCAGAGGGGCGGGGCGGCCGGAACCCAAGATCTCGGCCGGCACGGGCGGCGCCCGGTCGGTTGTCGGGCGCCGTGCGGCGGGGCGGCGGTGTTTCGACACAGGCATGGGGGTGCTCCATCGCGGCTCGATCGGGGGACCGTCACGCGCCATCGCGTACCTCTCCGACTGTGCGAAGAGCCAAGATGCGTTGGTGCGAACCTCACCGGAACGTGACGGGGTGGCGCAGGTGCTGTGGCGCGCGGATCTGTCGTGCAGCACAGATGGCCCAGGACCATCGATGGTCGATATCCCGAACTGCAGCCGGTTTCTCGGGTGGGGGGTGATTGAAGGGATGATTGAGGCATTGATGATGGACCGTCAATACTCTCCGCAGAAGAAATTTCGGTTCTGCGTCCGAAACATTCGGAAATCGTGCCGTGAACTGGCAAGCCGTCTCGCGCAACCCGGAGCTGTTCTGATCGGCGTGACAGCTTGTCAAGCTCCAGGGAGGGAGGCGCTGTTTGTAGACAGATCGGCGACAGGCCTTGACCGGAGCGCGTCACATTCCTAGCTTGTGGCGTCGAAGCATCCGGGAATTCTTCGAAACTTTCGAGATGCCTCTGGCCCCTACACGTCCCCTCTACGCTTCATCGGGGTCAACTCACCCCGCCCCCAAAGGAGACCCGTTGATGTGGTTTCGCCAACCGTCCCCGGTCCGTCTCAGACGCTTACTCGCCGTCCTCGCGCCCTTGCTGCTCGTGGCCACCTTCCTCGGTGCCCAGCCCGCCAGCGCGGCGAGCGTAGACCCCAACGCCTCGTATGTGCTGGTCAACCGCAACAGTGGCAAAGCCCTGGACGTCTACAACCTGGCGACCAGCGACGGCGCCCGCATCACCCAGTGGTCCAGGAACGATCAGGCCCAGCAGCAGTGGCAGTTCGTCGATTCCGGGGGCGGCTACTACCGCATCAAGTCCCGCCACTCGGGCAAGGTGCTTGACCTCTACAACTGGTCCACCGCGAACGGCGGTTCGATCGTCCAGTGGGCCGACCTCAACGCCACCAACCAGCAGTGGCGGCTGGCCGACAGCTCGGACGGCTACGTGAGGCTCATCTCGCGCCACAGCAACAAGGCCCTCGAAGTACAGGGCGCCTCGACCGCCGACAACGCGAACATCGTCCAGTACGACGACTGGGGCGGCACCAACCAGCAGTGGCAGCTCGTCAAGGTCGGCGCCGACACCCCTGGCACGTGCGATCTTCCGTCGACGTACCGCTGGACATCGACGGGCGCGCTGGCCCAGCCCAAGTCCGGGTGGGTCTCGCTCAAGGACTTCACCGTCGTCCCCTACAACGGCAGGCAACTCGTCTATGCGACGACGCACGACACGGGGACGAGTTGGGGTTCGATGAACTTCGGCCTGTTCACCAACTGGTCGGAGATGGCCTCCGCCAGTCAGAACACGATGTCATCCTCCACCGTCGCGCCCACGCTCTTCTACTTCGCGCCGAAGAACATCTGGGTGCTCGCCTACCAGTGGGGCGGGACCGCCTTCTCCTACCGGACGTCGAGCGACCCCACCAACCCGAATGGCTGGTCATCCCAGCAGACGCTCTTCACCGGAAGCATCACCGGCTCCGGAACCGGACCCATCGACCAGACGCTCATCGCCGACGGCACGAACATGTACCTGTTCTTCGCCGGTGACAACGGCAAGATCTACCGGGCCAGCATGCCGATCGGGAACTTCCCGGGCAACTTCGGCTCGTCGTACACGACGATCATGAGCGATACGACGAACAACCTGTTCGAAGCCCCGCAGGTCTACAAGCTGCAGGGCCAGAACCGCTACCTCATGATCGTCGAGGCGATCGGCTCGCAAGGCCGATACTTCCGCTCCTTCACGGCCACCAGCCTCAACGGCACCTGGACACCCCAGGCGGCGACCGAGAGCAATCCCTTCGCCGGCAAGGCCAACAGCGGCGCCACCTGGACCAACGACATCAGCCACGGCGAACTGATCCGCACCAGCCCCGACCAGACCATGACCGTCGATCCCTGCAACCTGCAGTTGCTCTACCAGGGACGCAGCCCCAGCTCGGGCGGCGACTACGGCCTCCTGCCCTACCGCCCCGGTCTGCTGACCCTGCAGCGCTGACGGCACGACACGGCTCCGGCTCCGGCAGGGAGCCGCCAGGGCGGGCTCGCCGGTGGGCGAGCCCGCCCGTGTGCTGCGCACCGAAGCGCGGGGGACCGCCCGTGGCCGAACCGTCAGCCCCGCCGGACCGCCCCCAGTTGGGCCCGATGCAGGTCTGGTGCGGTGAATCGCTGCGCCACCGTGCGCAGGACGCGGGCCATCGCCTGGACGGGTGGGGTGGCGGGGCGTGCCGCGGCGCGGGCGAGGAGGATGCGGCGGGTGGGGGCCGGGACGTCGGAGGCGAACGGCAGGAGGCGTACGTCGCTGCGTCGGCTGGTGAGGGCCAGGCGCGGTGCGAGCGCGATACCGAGACCGGCGGCGACCATGGCCTGCGCCTCCTGGTAGTCGTGCGAAGAGTAGGCGATACGCGGCTCGAATCCCGCCTGGCGACAGCTTCGGCGCAGGACGTCGGCGACCGGGTGATTGTCGGCGCGGATGATCCACTCCTGGTCGGCGAGATCGCCGAGGCGCACGGAGGGATGTGTGCGCAGGGGCGAGTCGGCGGGGACGACCAGCACCGTCGGGTCGTCCAGCAGGTGGGTGAGGACCAGCGCCGGATCGTCGAGGCGGTTCCATTCGTAGTCCCAGAGCAGCCCTTGGTCCACCTCGCCGGTGTGCAGCATCTCCCTGAGTTCCGCGAGGACTCCGGCGCGTACCTCGATGCGGATGCCGGAATGGCGACGCCGGAAACGCGTGAGCGCCAGCGGCAGGAGGGACGCGCTCGCCGTGGGGAAGGAGCCGAGGCGCAAGGTGCCCTGGTCGAGGGCGGTGAAGGAGTCCAGGTCGGCCTGGGCGGCACGGAGCTCCCGGCGGATGGCATGACCGCGTTCGGCCAGCGCGGCTCCCGCCGGGGTGGGGCGGATACCGCGTGGCAGCCGCTCGATGAGGGGCTGGCCCGCCTCCTGCTCGAGCAGGGACATCTGCTGGGAGGCAGCGGAGGTGGTCATGCCGAGGGCCTCCGCCGCGGCGGTGAGGGAACCGCGTTCGGCGGCCTCGGCGAGCAGCAGCAGGCGGCGGACGTTGAGCATGGCGACGACTTTAGCTGAGCTAAACCCAGGTGAAGCGAACTGCGATTGTTCCGAAGTCGCGCCTCTGCGAAGGTCTCCGCAATCGCCGAGCGGTGCACCGTCTCGCAATGCGCCGGCATCCGCCGCCTCGGCCCTTTCCCTCCCTCCGTTGATCCAGGAAGAGCCTCAGACGTGCACATTCCCGCGACCCTGGTGCGTGGCGGCACAAGCAAGTGCTGGCTGTTCAACCAGGTCGATGTCCCTGCCGACCGTGTCGCCCTCGAAAGGCTGCTCGTCGCCGCGTACGGCGCCACCGACCCCGTGGAGTTGGACGGGGTGGGCGGCGCGACCCCCACCACCTCGAAAGCGGCCGTGGTCAGCGCCTCACCCGAGCCCGGCATCGACGTCGACTACCTGTTCGCTCAAGTCGGCATCGGGACGGGCTCGGTGGAGTGGACGAGCAACTGCGGCAACTGCGCCACCGGCGTCGCCCTGTACGCGGTCGCCAAGGGCCTGGTACCGGTCACCGGCGACGGGACGCGCGTGGTGATGCGCAACACCAATACCGGCGCGGTCCTCGAAGGGATCGTCGACACCTCCGGAGGCGTGGTGCGCCACTTCGGCCGCCAGACGGTACCCGGCACACGTGCCGGCGGGGTCGCGGTCGGCCTCACCTTCCGCGACCCCGCCGCTACCACCGCCCTTCTGCTTCCCACCGGTCAGAGCGCCCAGGACCTGCGGGTCGGCGCCGCCGAGCCGGTGCGCGTGAGCATGGTGGCCGCAGGAGCTCCGGTCGTCCTCGTCGACGCCGTCAGTGCCGGGCGCACCGGTGCCGAGTCACTGGAGCGGATGAGCGCGGACGTCCCTTGGCTGCGCACCGTTCGCCATACCGCCGCACCTCTGATGGGGCTGCTCCAGCCGGGCGGGGAACCTGGCGACGCGGTGCCCAAGGTGGGCCTGGTCGGCCCGCCGGTGCCGTACACCACCACCCTCGGTGAACGGATCGGTGCCGAGGACTACGACGTGTCGGTGCGCATGCTCACCATGAACGCCCCGCATCCCGCGATCGGCCTGACCTCTGCCGTCGCCGTCGCGGCGGCCGGACTGGTGGAGGGGTCCGTGGTCTCCCGGACCTCGGGCGGCCCGACCGATGCATGGCTGCGCCTCGGCACGCCCGCCGGCGTCGTCGCGGTCCGCTGCACCGAGATGAGGGAGGGCCTGCCGCACCGGGTCACCGTGCAGCGTGCCGCTCGTCTGCTCGCCGACGCCCGCATCTACGTACCGGAAACAGGCACGCAAGCCGCCTGAACCGCGACGCACCACACCTCGGTCACGTCGGCTCCCCGCCATCCGGACCGGAACACCCTCGCGCCCTCGGAGCGCGCCACCCCCTCCCCACCGCACCAAGGACAAAGATGTCTGCTGAAGTGATCTCCATAGGCGCCCTGTTGGTGATGTTCGTGGTCGGCACCGTGCTGCCGATCAACCTGGGCATCCTCGCCTTCGTCGCCACCTTCACGGTCGGGACCGCCTCACTCGGCCTCACCGAGGACGAGATCTTCGAGGGGTTCCCGGCGAAGCTCTTCGTCACCATCGTCGGGGTCACGTACCTGTTCTCCGTCGCCCGCCGCAACGGCACCATCGACTGGCTCGTCGCCGCCGGGGTACGGCTGGTACGCGGCAAGGTCGCGCTGATCCCCTGGGTGCTGTTCCTGGTGGCCGCCCTGCTGACGGCGTTCGGTACGTTCACCCCGGCCGCGGTCGCGATCCTCGCGCCGATCGGCATGAACTTCGCCTACCGCTACCAGCTCAACCCGCTGGTCGTCGGCATGATGGTGATCAGTGGCGGACACGCCGGCGCGTTCTCCCCCCTGGCCGTCTCCGGCGCCCTCGTCCTCGGCCTCGTCGACCAGGCCGATCTGCATGTCTCCGCCATGACGCTGTTCAGCGCCAGCTTCCTGATCAACCTGGTGCTCTCGATCCTCACCTACGCCCTCCTCGCCAAGCGTCCCGCACCGCTGGCCGAGGGCGCGGCGGAGACAGCCGACGACGAGGACCTCGCCGTCTCCGGCAAGCCCGACTGGCGCCAGTGGCTCACCCTCGCCTGCCTGATGGCCCTCGTCGTCGGCGCGCTCGGCTTCCACCTGGAGATCGGATTCCTCGCACTGGCTGCCGGCGCGCTGCTGGCCCTGGTGGACATGAAGCGGCAGGAGAAGGCCGTGGACGGCGTCAGCTGGTCCACCCTCCTTCTGGTCGCGGGCATGATGACGTACATCGCGATGCTGGAGAGGGCCGGCGTCATCGAGGAGATCTCCGCACACGCCGCGGGACTCGGCGCCCCGGTCGTCGTCGCCCTGCTGCTGTGCTTCACCGTCGCCATCACCTCCGCCTTCGCCTCCTCCACCGCGATCCTCACAGCGATCATCCCCATCGCCGTACCGCTGCTGCTTTCCAGCCACCTCAGCGCCGCCGGACTCATCGCCGCGCTCGCCGTCTCCACGACGATCGTCGACACCTCTCCCTTCTCGACCAACGGGGCACTCGTCCTCAGCAACGCCCGTGGGGTGGACACCCGCCGCTTCTACCGCCAGGTCATCGGCTACACCGGCGGCATCGTCGCCCTCGGCCCGGTCGTCGCCTGGAGCGCCCTGGTTCTGCCCTGGTCATAGCGCAAAGACCGACGAGGGACTGCGGGGCACCGAGTCGGACGACGCACGGCGCCCCTCGTCGGAGACGGTGCTGGGGTCAGGCCCACGGTGGTCTGGGCCTCGGCCAAGTCCCGCACGTTCGTGAGGTCCCTCGCCGTCGACGTCTTCGCATGGTGGGGGACGGAGCTGGTGCCACAGTGGTCGTACGTCAGTTGACACCGGCCGGTGCTCCCCAGCACGACGGAGAGGATGCCGACCACGAGCCGCCCCGACGCTCACCGTCAGGCCGCTTCCTTGAGGGGGGCATCCTCGGGGACAGGGGGTTGGCGTCGCGGCATGAACAGCATCGTTGCGGCGGCCAGCGCCACGGTGACGCAGCACAGGTTCATCATCGTCACGACGCCCAGCGCCTCACTCAGCAGTGAGCCGGCCAGCATGCCCGACAGGGAGGCTGCCGCCTGGAGAAATCCGTTGGTGGCGCTGACTCTGCCCAGTACGGCGTCAGGGGTGTGACGTGCGACGAACGTCCCGCTCGTGATGCCGAAGCAGACCATGGGCGCCCCGATGGTGAAGAACAGTACGGCGCTCCACCCGATCACAGGGGTGTTGAACGTCGCCGCGAACGCCACAGCGAGCGCTGTGAGAGAACCCACCAGCACCGTGCGGTCGGAGAGCTTCCGAGTGAGGGCGCGGTTGAGCGGCACCCCGAGCAGGAACCCCGCACCGAAAGCCCCGAAGAGCAGACCGAGGGTCTGCGGTGAGGCGTGCAGGACCCGGTCCATGTACGGGATGAGGCCTACGTTCACGGCGGACGTGGCGACCGCGAAGAGAGCACCGGCTGCCGCGAGCGCCGTCAGCCACGGGCTGTGGCGTATCTGTGCGACTCCCTCATGGATCTCGGCGACAAGCCTGCGTACCTGTCCGTGCGCCGCCTCGGGGCTTCGGCGCGTGGTCGTCGGTGGCCGGTAGCGGACCATCGCGAGGCACAGTGCCGAACACGCGTAGCTGATCGCGTCTATGGCCGCGACTGCCGTGAAACCCAGGCTGCCGTACACGACCCCGCCCAGCGGGCCGCCGATGAGTCGGATGGAACCGACGATCAGGGCGCTCAGGGAGTTCGCCGCATGGAGGTCACCCTCGCGGCCGACCAGTTGCGGGAGAAGAGCGGAGGAGGCAGGGGAGAACAGCTGGCTCAGGGCCGATTCCACAACCAACGCGACGTAGATCAGCCACACTTCGTCCGGACGGTCCGCCCACAGCATCAGCGAGACCGCCACCATGCGCATCAGGTCCGAGGCGATCATGACATGCAGCCGGTTCCAGCGGTCGACGAGCGCCCCGGCGAGTGGGCCGAGGACCAGCGCCGGGACCGTTCCCGCGGCCAGCGAGAAACCCGACGCCATGGCGGAGCCGGTCAACTCCAGGACGTAGTACGGGACCGCGAGGAGCAGAAACCAGTCGCCGAGGCTGGACAGCAGTTGACCGGACGCGAGAAGCCGGTAGTTCCGGATCCGCAACACTCTGAACAAGGCTGTTCCTTCGGGAAGGAGGCCAGGCCCGGGTCCGGCACCTGGTACGTCAGGCATGCGCACGGCTTCGAGCAGCGGCTATGGCAGGGGGCATTGCACTTCCCGAGAAACGTACAGGATGTACAGAACATAGGAAACGTGGCTCGGCTCATGAGGTTCCGGCGACGCAACCCCGGCCCGGGCGGGCGGAGCTGATCGACCGCGTCGTCTACGGGGAGGGGTATACCGTGCCGGAGCTCGTCGACTCCTTGGCCGAGGACAACTCCCGGCGCCGGAAGGTGCCCGCGGCCAGGGTCAGCGGGCCGATCAGCAACACGAGTACCGCGACAGCGCCGAGCGCGACGGGCAGGCTGGTCAGTTCGGCGATGCCGCCCACCATCGGAGGGCCGAGCAGGAAGCCGCTGTAGGCGATGGTTGTCGCGAACGCGACTTCGCGCTCACCGCCGCCCCCGTCGGCCCGGCGTCCGGCCGCGCCGCTCAACTCCATGACGACGGGGGACGCGTACGCCAGACCGACACCAGCGACAGCGAAGCCGGCGAAGGTGAGGGCCGGCGACGGCGCGATGACCGCGCTGGCCAGCCCCAGCCCACCGATCACCGCACCCCCGATGAGCATCTTCGGTGCGCCCCAGCGACGCTGGATCACCTCACCGCACAGGCGGGTGCACGCCATGGTGATCGAGAAGCACGCGTAGATCAGGGCGCCGGTGGCTTCGCTGAGCCCGCGCTCCTGCACACCGAACAGTGCCGACCAGTCCGCGGTCGCTCCTTCGGCCATCGAGGCGCACAAGGCCACGCCGCCGAGCAGCCACAGCACCGGTCGTCTGAACGGCGCTCTCCCGGCGCGCCCGTTCCTGGCGGGAACCTTGAGGAGTTCCTCGACGGGTATCCAGCGGGCGATACCGACGGTGACGCCGCCGCAGATCACCGCGACGATCACGAAATGACCGGTCGGCGCCAGCCCTTGACCGGCTGCGACCGCCGCGCCGACCGAGCCGGCCAGCGTGCCGACACTGAAAGCCGCGTGGAACAGCGGCATGATCGCCCGGCCGGTCCGCCGGGTCGCTGTCACGCCGGCCACGTTCATCGCCACGTCCATCACACCGACCATCGCGCCGAGAACGATCAGCAGCAGACCGAGCGTCGTGGGCGACCTCGCCAGCCCCAGCCGGAAGCATCGCGGACCCGGCAACGCCGGCCACCGTCATCACGAGGCGAGCGCCGAACACCGCGCACAGCCGCCCGGCGAGAAGCGAAGCGGCGATCATGCCTACGCTGGCACCGAGCAGGGACAACCCCAGCGCGCCTTCCTCCGCACCGATCTGCTCGGCCAGCGCCGGCACCCGAGGGGCCCACGAGCCAAGCAGCGCGCCGTTGAGGACGAACGCACCGAGTACCGCGATGATGCCCGGGTCCCGGCCACCGGCTCGGTCCGGACGGGCAGCGGTCATCGCCAACTCCCTCCCGCCCGCTCCTGTTCGAGCCACGATCGGCCCGGCACCACGGCACACCTGCAGAGATCTGAGTGGATCACGCCGATGGAACCGAGCGTAGGCGCGCCAGAACGCCCGTGGCCGTGATGGCAGGTTCGCAACAAGAAGATGGCTGGTTCGCACCCAGCCAGCGCGAGAGGCATGAGCAAAACCCCTTCGAGACGGTCGCGATCTCTCCTAGATTGGCCCGGGTGACGATCGAGGTGCCCTACCAGCCCATTCCGGTTGACCAGTCGGACGTTCGCTACGCCCACGGCCCCGACTCGGCTCTTCAGCCGGACGTGCCCGCCGGGGAGACGACCGCGTTCGACTGGAACGACAGCGCGGTCTACCCGGGCACGTCACGGAAGTTCTGGGTCCATGTGCCCGCGCGGTACGACCCTGCCGAGCCGGCGTCGCTGATGGTGTTCCAGGACGGTTGGTGGTACCTGGACCCCGGGGGCGAGGTCCGCGGCGCGATAGTCCTGGACAACCTCGTCCATCGCGGCGACATCCCGGTCACCATCGGCGTGTTCGTCGACCCTGGCGTCTTTCCCGACGCCGGGAATGCGAAGAACCGCAACACCGAGTACGACGCCTACGACGATTCGTATGTCCGCTTCCTCCTGAACGAGATCATCCCCGAGGTCAGGAAGCACTACGCGATCGCCGAGGACCCCGATCGGTGGGGCATCTGCGGTGGCAGCAGCGGCGGCAACTGCGCCTTCACCGCGGCGTGGCTGCGCCCGGACAGGTTCCGCCGCGTCATCGGGTACCTGTCCAGCTTCGCGCAGATGCCGGACGGCAACCCGTACCCCGACGCCATCGCCCGCGTCCCCCGCAAGCCGCTGCGGATCTTCCTGCAGGCGGGCCATCGTGACCTGCGCTGGAACGAGTCCGAGGCCAACTGGCTCGCCGACAACTTGCGCGTCGCGGCAGCGCTCGCAGAGGCCGGCTACGACTTCCGCCTCGTCCTGGGGGACGGCGGCCACAGTCCCAACCACGGTGGCGTCCTGCTCCCCGATGCCTTGCGCTGGTTGTGGCGATCCGGTGATCGACACGACGAGGCGGTGGGGCCGGGCGGAGCGACTTCGTAGAAGCGGCCGTCCCGGATCAGGGCCCACAGGGCGCTGACTCTGCGGCGGGCAAGGGCGTTCACGTCCCTCTCAAGGGCCGCCGCAGGCTGACTCAATGCTGCCCGGGCCCCTGCACGAACTTACGTATCGCCTCCGTCATCAGCGCACGACCGGCGCCCTTCCCGCGTTCCTTCTCGGAGACGACGAGCCAATGGGCACGGTAGACCGGGGCTTTCGCACTCAACAGCAGACCGCCGAGGACATCGAAGCCCGAGGAGACCGCGACGAGCGCCCTCTGGCGAAAGGCGTGGTCTTGGCGGGTCCGCTTCCGCCCAGCGCGTGGGCGGCTGGGCGGAAGCGGGGCGGTTTCCCCTCCGGTGGTTCTTGAGCACGAGGGGGCCGCGCGGCCTTCCAGACATGGAAGGTGCGACGCCGGGGGGCGTCCGTCTTTATGGTCCGCCTTCCGGTGGGTGTCGCAAGGGGAAGTACGGGTTCGCCATCAAAAGGGTTCATTCAGGCATGATCTGGTGACAGTTTGGGTGCCGTTGCGATAACGCGCCCTGGTATGCCGGGGGCTGACGGGGTGTCATCGACGCCGTGCGGTCGCCTGGTGACGATGTGTTCACTCGGCAACATTGTTCCGCAATCCCATGATCACGTTGAGTGGCGGCCGTCTCACACAGCATGCTGTCGTGCAACCTCTCCGGGGCGCGTGAGCACCGCCTCGGAGGGGCCTTTCCAGACACTGGTATGTCCTCCCAGGGAAGGTGCCATGACAGGCAAGCAGGTGATGACCGTCCTCGTTCTCGCGGCGGTCCTCGCATGGAGCACGGTGATGACCGTGCTGGGCCAACTCACCGCGCTGATCGCGCTGTTGCCCACGCTGGGGCTCCTCGTCCAACAGATCGTCTCCGCAATCGGCGGTCCGGACAGCCGGGCCACCGCGGCGGCCGCCGCACCGACCGCCGTACCGGCGCCTGCGCCGGCCGCGGGGCCGACGGGAAGTCAGGAGCCGCCCCAGTGACAACGTCCCCTATACCGGAGCGGCCCGCTGATCCTCCCCATCGCCGCGGCCGCCCGCCGGAGCCGATCTGTGCGAGTGCCGGTCTCGCGCACCGCACCTGGCTGGAGCCGGTCCGCAGCCGCTTCACCGCCAGTGGCCTGACCCTGGACGACCTCGTCGGCCGGTCCGGGTTCTCCAAGACCCGCCTGTCGGAACTGATGCGCGGCAAAGGCCTCTACCCCACCTGGGAGATCACCTACAGCGTGGTCCGCGCCCTGGACTTACCCGTCGGCCCGCTGCGCCGGCTGTGGAAGGTCGCCGCGATCGAGGCGGACAAGAAGCCGTCCTGGATCGACGACCGCCTCCAGGCCGTCCCGCCCGCCGATACCGACGAACGGCCCCTCGCGCACGTGGCGCTCTACCAGGCGATGGTCGTGCCCTACAACGCCTACGCCCAGGCCTTCCTGCAGTCCCTGCCCCGCGCCCGGCACGCGGTCGGAGAGGTCTTCGACCTGCTGTGGCTGACCTGGGACGACGCCACCTCCAGCCCGGACACGCCCCGCCACGCCTGGCAGCTGCTGCGCGCCACCGTCCTGTCCCGCGCCGCCCAGCGGCCCGCCGGCCATTACGACCTGCGCGCCGCAGCGTTTTCCACCGCCCACCAGGCCCAGGCCCCTCACCTGATCGAGCGCCTGGCCCGCATAGACGTCCTGGCCCGCTTCTTCGACGCGATCGCCCAGCTGCCCGACGACCAGATGGACGTCACCGTCCTGCGCTACCTGTGCGGTATCGACCCCGACGCCATTCCCGCCGTTGTCGGCCTGCCCCCGGCCCTGGTCCACACCCTGGACCACCACGCCCGCTGGGCCCTCAAGCAGCTCTTCCCCGACACCGAACCCCAGGAGTGATCCCGCCGTCATGAGCACCATCGACGACCTCCTCGCCCAGTCGCTACTGCTGCGTGACCCGCACGTCCCCGCCGACATCGTGCCTCACGACGAATCTGTCGACGACGACCTCCTGCTGGGGCAGCACCGGGCCAACGACACGACCGACACCGGCGCCGCCCACAGTCTTGACGCCCTGTGTGAAACGGTCGTCAGCCACTGCACCCCCGACCAGCTCGCCGACTTCCTCACCGATCAGATCCCCCAGCCCCCCACCGCCCGCATCCTGGGCTGCGCCCTGCACCTGGCCGGCATCGACATCGGCGCCCGCTTCTGGTGGCAGTACGCCGCCGGCGCCGAAGACGCTCCCGCCTCCTACTGCCTCCACCTCCAACACCTCGCCCACGGCGAAACCCACGCCGCCGCCCTCTGGCACGCCCAAGCCGACGCCTACACCGCCGACCAAGACAACACCGATGCGCCCGAGTACGCGCCGGCCCTGCAGTCGATGAACGCCGACACCAGCCTGGCCACCGTCCTGCGCGTCCTGGCCCAGCTCACCCGCACCCTGCCCACCCGACGCCACACCCCGGCTGCCCGCGCCGTCATCGAGTTCGTCGCCTCCGCCGTCGCCGGCGGCTACACCCGCCACCCCGACCTCGAAATCCCCCTGCCCGGCACCTACTTCGCCGAACAGCTCGAAATCGTCGTCGCGGCCACCACCGGCACCCGCGACCACTTCCAGCCGGCCCCCGTACAAACCGCGCCCACGAACACGTCATCGCCGGCCGATGACCTGCCCAACCGGCTCGACCCCAACGAGGGCCGCAAGCACATCCCCACCAAGGCCACCCCCCGCGGCCCCGAACACCTCCTGGTCCAGGTCACCGCCGCCGACCACGAACCCACCACCGCACACACCTTCTTCGAGAACGCCGCAGCCGTCTGCTGGAAGACCGCCACCGCCACCGAACACGACAGCCGCGGCAACTCCATGGCCTACCGCCTGCGCCGCTTCGCCCAACGCCTCTCGCCGGCGCCCTCCGGCTTCGGCCAGCTCAGAACAGCGTCACCCTCCGGCGGCGCACCGGCACCGCTGTACCGGTTGTGAGCCGACACGGGAGCCACAGCCCAACGCGCGCACCGGGGCGCGGACAAACCTCGGGGAGCCTCGATATTCCGCGTCGGAGGTGGGCGAACTTCCGACGCGGAACATCGGAGCCGCTTCCGTGGGCAACGGCCTCAGTAGATGCAGCGACACACCGTCAGCGCCGCCCGGCGACTGGAGATCGGTTCGCCGGCGTGCTCAGTAGCCGACAGTGAAGCGGCGTTGGACGAAGCGAGGCAGTTCCGCCTCGTCGAGGAGGGCGATGGCCGCGTCCTCCGCGGAGATGCGGCTGCGTCCGTCCGCGTCGAGGACCGGCTGGTCGCCGCCGACTCGGAATCGGCCCGTACGTTCACCGGGTGAGATGTCCTCCGCGGGGCTGAAGTAGGTCCAAAGCCGGTTGGAGGTGCGCAGGACGTTCAGGGCGTCCCGGTGACCGCGCACCGCGGCAGCGTACTCCCGTGGCAAGCCGATCGCGTCGAGGGCTTCGTGCAGGAGTTCGTCGGAGTCGGCTCGTACGACTCCGGGCTCGATCTCCAGGCTGCCGGCGCCGCCGATGACGATGAGTCGGGTCCGGGGGTGGCTCTCCAGCGCCTTGAGGAGTGCTCGTGCGGCGGTGACGTAGACCGTGGGATCGGCGATCGAGCGGGCCACGGTGTCAGCGATGTCCTCGGCGGCGTTTCCGGGCTGGAATCCGCTGATCAGCACGTCGAGGCCGGGTATGGCGGCGGAGACTGCGTCGGCATCAAGGACGTCGATGCTCTTCCAGGTGATGTCTTTCCGGTGTTCCTTGATCCGGGTGGCGTCGCGACTGAAGGCCATGACCTGGTGGCCCCGGCCGAGGGCCTCGGTGACGACGCGACTGCCGATGGTGCCCGTGGCCCCGATGACTCCGATGCGCATAGCTCTCCCCTGGGTAGCGCCGTCTGCTTTCGCACGGCATGAAGAAACTATACGGCGTGAAGTAAAAATACAGGGCTCAATATTGTGACGCTGTAAAGTGAGGGGTCATGGGAAGCGTGGGAAGCACTAAGGGGCGCCGCGAGCGGCTGCGCGCGGAGACGACTGCCGAGATCAAGAGGGTCGCGCTGGAGCTGATGGCGTCGGGCGGGCCCGACGCCATCACGCTGCGGGCCATCGCCCGCGAGATGGGCATGACGGCCAACGCCATCTACGGATACTTCGCCACTCGCGACGACTTGGTCACCACGCTGATCAACAGCGTCTACACCTCGCTTGCCGACACGGTGGACACCGCATGGGAGGCCACCCCCGCGCACGACCCGGCCGCCCGGATCCAGGCGTGGGCCTGCGCCTTCAGGGACTGGGCGCTGACCAACCCGGAGGGATTCCGCCTCATCTACGGCGATCCCGTCCCCGGCTACCGGCCCCCCGAAGGTGGTGCCGCCCCGGACGCCGCCCACCGCGTCTGCACCGGGATCACCGCTCTCGCAGCCGCTGCCTGGCCGCAGGCCGAACTCCGTTACATGGACAGCGGCTTCGAGTGGTCCGACTTCGACCCGGGCCTATTGGACAAGGTCCGCCCGGCCTTCCCCGAACTGCCGCCGGCCGCCGTGGCCCTGGCCCTGCGCATCTGGAGCCATCTGTATGGCCTGGTGTCACTGGAGATCTACGGCCACCTGCAGACCCAGGCCCTCAGCCCGGAGAAGCTGTTCCGCGAAGAACTGACCCAGCTCATCCGCTCCTTGGGCATCACACCGCGGACGTAGCAGCCCTGTGTGACCGGCCATCCGTAGTACCCCTGTCACCGCTGCGGTCGTGCGTGCCAAACCCCGCTGCCGGTGCAGCGGGCGTCGGCGTCAGGCGTCCGTGGCGGCGTGCGGACGCTGACTGCCCCGAATCCGGGCCGTTTGGGAGGACGCTGCCGGTTGACCGTGCAGCGACGGCAATCCTGCCGCCTCTCGCGGTTCGCGTCGCCAGCCACCCGCTGCGCTCCGCGGCTGTCCTGGCGGTTCCGCTCGCAGTGCTGGCCGGCATGACCTTCGGGGCATTCACCGACGGAACGCGGTTCTTGCAGGCGGTCCTTGGGCACCGGCCTGACGCTGTTCTTCGCGCTGTGCCTACGGCTGGAGCGCCTGACGCAATTCCAGTACGAGCGCGTCGGCCACACCCCCGTCCCCCGTCCGCCCGCACACCGTCCGACTCCCGGCGGGCTCGGACGAACCCTTGCATACCTGTGCCTGGGATGGGGCGTGCTGTGGGTCTTCTTCTGGGGTGTGGAAAGCGCCAAAGGCACCCCGGTCAGCTGGCTCTTCAGCGGGGTTTTCGCGGGACTCTGTCTCCTGGGCGCAACCGCGGTCGGCTACTGGATGGAGCGGAAAAGGCAGCGGGCAAGCCATCGGGTGGCTGGTGCCGCGTCAGACAACGTTGGTCCTGTCGACGACGACGCGTAGACGCAGGTCGTCGGCGTGACGGATCCGCCAGAGGGTGTACTGGCGGATCATGCTGACTTGCACTTTGTGGTCGGCGTGGGTGGTGCCACTGTGGGTGAACCGCTGCCCCGACGGATGATCCGCACAGCTTGGTGGTCGCGCGCAGCCCGGACAGCCACCGTGCACCGTGGCGGCACCGATGTGTCACAGCTCCCGGCGCATGCAGGCCCGCGGCCACCGGTCCAGGCCGTGCGCCGCTTCGCGCCGACGGATCTCCCGCAGACCGGGAGTGTGCCTGCTGTCGTCCAGGATCCGGAATCCCAAGCGCGCGTAGTAGGGGGCGTTCCACGGGACCTCGGTGAACGTGGTGAGGGTCAGTGCGGGCGCTCCCTGGCTCGTGGCCTGGGCTGCCAGATGGTCCAGCAGCAGCCGTCCGATGCCGCGGCGCGCGCTGTCCGGGTGTACCGAAACCTGCTCGATGTGGAGGTTCCCGTCGACGCGGTCGGCGATCAGATAGGCGACCGGGGTGTCGGCGTCGGTGGCCGCGACCCAGGCCATCCTGGCGTGGTGGTAACGGACAAGCTCACTGACCGTGAGCGGCTCGTCGTCGGCAATCTCCGGCATGCCGATATCCCGGAAGCACTCGCCGGCGGCCCTCTCGATGTCCTGGAGGGCGGTCAGTTCGTCCAGGCGCACGGCTCGGATATGCATGGATGGCATTGTCCAAGGCCAGCCGGATACTGCCACCGAATTAAGGGGCCCGTGACGGCAGTTCACGGGCGTGTACTCTACACGGACCTGGATTGCTGGGCGCACTCGGTCCTGTGAAGCCGCAGCGCGACGGAGTTCAAGCCATGGGTGTCGGACATGGCGAAGCCGTGGACGGTGCCGGGATCTGGCCCCAATTGATCATCTGCTCCACGGCAGTGCCGTTGTGATGCTGCGCCTGATCAGCGGGTGAACGCTTCGGTCAGGCGTACCCGGTAGCCGTCCTCTTCCATCAGTACGACGGTGACGCCGAACGGGTCGGGGTGGTTCAGCTCGATCGGAGTGAAGGCGTAGTTCACTGCGGCTTGAATCGGTGGCACGAGCTCGGCACCGGGCTGCGGTGCGGGGGTCGGCAGCCAGTCGGGAGCGACTGATGCCCAGCCCTCGGGGCTGCGGGACAGAAGCTGTTCGGTGTAGGGGAACTGGTGCAGCACATGCTGGTCGGGGGTGGCGAGGACCATGTTCAGGCACGGGGCCGGGCCGACGATGGGCAGCTCGCAGGCAGTGGCGACGTCGTGGGTCTCCCACGTGAGAACGACCTCGTCCGCGCGGGCTGCCGCGGCGATGTTCGAGAGCTGCGCGATCCCGGTGAGTGCGTCTTCGCCGACCTTGAGAGGGCGGGCCCAGATCATCCCGACCAGCTCGCCGCCGACGAGCGGCATGATGAGCGGGCGCGGCACCGCCCCCTCGCCCAGGCCGGCGGCGTAGGCGCTCTTCGCCACCTTGACCAGCGCGTCCCACATCTGTACTTCCACGGAAGCCCCTTCGTCTGCCGAATCCGATCACCGCACCCTGTCACGGGGGCTGAGGCCGTGTCAGCGGGAGGCAGCGAAAAGCCAAGACGTCCGCGTCGGGATCAGCCGACGTTGAAGTCGGCCGCCTTGGTGTCCAGCGTCGTGTCGCCGTCCTTGGCGGTGGCCAGGACGGCGACGTGCCACAAACCACGCGGGGACGCGTCGGCTTCCTCGCGAGTGACGGCGACCTTGTAGGTGCAGCGCACGGTGTCCCCACCGGAGGACTTGCAGTGGGCCGACTCGACGGCGGCCATGTCCTTGGCGGTCAGCCCCTGCTTGGCGAAGGACGAGTTCGCCGGCCAGGCCAGGACCTTCACGTCCTTGACGCCGGAGGAGGCCGTGACGTCGGTGGTGAAGGTCAACGAGCCGCTGCGGTCCTCGGCGGGGGTGGTGTACCGGGCGGCGCTGTGCGCGATGGCGGGAGGCTGCTCTCCGGCGTAGGCGAGGGCGTAGGCTCCGGCACCTCCGAGGACGACGACACCAGCGGCTACGGACAGAACGACACGTCGAGACATGAGGAATTCCCCTATTCGAAATCCGGTGCGGTGAACCGACGCTCTGGGCTGCGCCGTTGCACCAATACTGGCCGCGCGCCGGGCTTGGGGTATGAGCAGACGTACTCAACTCCGGTCTGAGTAGGGCCCGTCCGGGCCGCCGTGTGTCATAGGAGCAGGATCGTTCTGCGGAGCAGTTGGAGCGCAAAGTTGGCACACGGGCGCAACGCCAACGCTGCACGAGTGGGAGCGCCCGCGCCGCACGGGAGCGCCGTCCGCGTCTGGGACGATTCCCCCTTCCTCCGCGGGCGCATGGCCACTGGCGGCGGTTACGTCCCGCTGGCTCTGCCCCACTTCCGGGGCGCGGCTGTGGGTGGGGCGCGTAGTGACCGGTGACGTCAGCGCCTTCAACGCGATGACCGGTCACGACCATGGGATTGAGATCGTTCGCAGAGTTCTGATGGCCGCAGATCGTCGATGAGGCTCTGCAGTACCGACCGATCGCGACGTGAGCTCGGCGGGGAAGTCGCCTGGCCGTGGCCGGCTGTTCGACAGCCACGACGTTGAAGGCGCGGAGGTGCTTGCGGCCGCGGTGGGGCGGACCACGGCCGTCTCCAGTCGTTCTCGCTGCGCTGTCGGATTCCTTTCCCCGGCGCTCTGAGTGGCTGTCCGCTCTCACTCCCGTGGCTGGTCAGAGCTGTGGCGGATCGAAACCCAGATGCGTATGAGCCGGTTCGCACTCGTATACTCGTGCGGGCTCATGGAGGGGGAGGTGAAGACGGTGAAGCTTGCTGAGGCGCTGGCAGAACGTGCGGAGGCGACGCGCCGTGTAGAACAGCTGAGAGCGCGCGTCGTCAGCAGTGCGCGGTACCAGGAAGGGGAGACGCCCGCCGAGGATGCAGCTCAGCTGCTGGCTGAGGCCGGTGAGGTGCTGGAGGCTCTGGAAACGTTGATCCGGCGGATCAACCGGACCAATGCCGCTGTGGAGATGGGTGCGGACGGCACGCTCACCGATGCCCTCGCACGCCGGGACGTCCTGCGCTTGCGTCACTCTGTGCTCACCGCGGCGGCGGACGCGGCGGCGGGTACGGGAGAGCGGGGATATGGCCGACAGCTCCGGTCCGAGCTGATGATGCTTTCAGCGCTTCCGGTCGCGGAACTGCGCGGTCAGGCGGATGCCGTCGCCCGGGAGATCCGCGAGGTCGACGTGCGGATCCAGCGTACGAACTGGGAGGTCGACTTGCTGGACTGAGGAGTCCAGCAAGCTGGAATGTGTGGAGCAGGTAGCTGCTTCGGAGGCGTGCACACACCGAGGGCTGGCGGTTTCCAGCCCACTCCTGGCGCGTGAAGAGCAACGCGGGGGTTCGATTCCCCAACGAACAGTGCAGCTCAGCACCGCGTACAGGTAATAGTGCACATCGCACAGCACATCACCACGTGCAGATCCGAGGCAGCGAGGGCGGGTTCGGGGCTTTCCACATCACCATGGTGCAGCCGACGTCCGTCAGGAAGAACCACGACGCCGCCGGCCTCCGTCCCGGGCGCTCGGCGTGGATGGTTGTTGCGCAAGGCAAGTCGCTGCATTCCAGTGCGGAATTCGGTGCGGCGTCAGCGAGGCCAGGCCGCCTTCGGGCCCGAACCCCCCGTCACCGATTTCGGTGTAGATGCGCCGGAGCGGAGCGGAGCGGCGAGGGCAGCCGATACCCGAGCTTGCGTTCCGCCACTCGACCTCGGCCATCGCGAGTGGCGGAAAGAGCTCGTCCGGGAGACAGCCAGCGGAGGGCACCACGCCCGCCGCGCGATCGTGTCCCGCGCAGTGGGGTAGAGGTGCGGAGTTCGGGACTCCGCAGGGCATGGTCCGGTGCCCCGGAAGCGTTGCCGCGGATCGGCGTCAACCGCCGAGAGCAGCATCGGGAGCGGATCCTGGCGCTCGTGCGCCAGGTGGTGGTGAGCTGCATTCGGGCTCAAATGGCTAGGTCCTCTACACCACTTGGCGGGACACCATCCGCCGCGCCCGCTGCGTGGGCGCGCAGCCTATCCAGAAGCGCATCGTCATCCGCAGCAGTGCGGAGGGCAGCATCGGTCACGAACCGGACTGTAGTAGGAGAGACGGACGCCCCTTCCCCGAAGGACTCACCAGGCTCAGACCTTGAGGAACAAGTTCAGAGGGGAGCAGTCTCCGGCGTGAAGTGCCGGGGTGTTCGGGGGTATTGCTGGCGGTGGGGGAGGGCTGGGGAGTTTTCCTTGACCTGAAGTGCGGTTGAGTTTTTAGCGTGTCTTCGAGTTGATCGTCTGATGACAGGAGGACGCGCTGATGATCCTCGTGACCGGTGCCACCGGGAACATAGGAAGTGCGCTGCTGGGGGAGTTGGGTGGAGGTGGTGCGGGGCCGCTGAGAGGATTCACCCGCGACGCCGCACGGGCCGCGTTCCCCGAAGGGGCCGAGGTCGTTGAGGGTGATTTCGCGGACCCGGAGTCATTGAAGTCCGCTCTGGACGGGGTTCGCTCGCTGTTCCTCGTGTCGCGCCTGGGCTCGGATGCCGACATCCTGGATGCCGCCAGGCTGGCGGGTGTGGCGCATGTGGTGCTGGTGTCGTCCATCACGGTCCAGACCCATCCGCGCCTGGGTCCGGCCGGCGAGAACCTGACGGTGGAGCGGCTGTTGCAGGACAGCGGTATGGCCTGGACGATTTTGCGGCCGACGCAGTTCGCCTCGAACGCTTCGATGTGGGCGACGTCGATCCGCGCTGGCGCGGGGGTGCGTGCGCCGTACGCGGATACCGGGTTGCCCACGATCCACCCCGCGGACATCGCCTCGGTGGCGCGGGTGGCGCTGACCGAGCCCGGTCACCATGGAAGGACGTATGCCCTGACCGGCCCGGAGCCGGTGACGCCCCGGCAGCAGGTCGAGGCCATCGCCGCAGCACTCGGTCGGGACGTGCCCTTCCAGGAGATCAGCCGGCAGGAGGCTCACGCCCAGATGGCCGCGGTCTTCGGGGCCGAGGCGGCGGAGGCGGTGCTCGACGTCACGGGCGGCGACGTCAATGACGAGCTGTTGATGGTGCGCGACACGGTGGCACGGCTCACCGGGTTCCCGGCGAGACCGTTCCAGCAGTGGGCCGCGGAGAACGCCGACATCTTCCGTTGAGAGACCCGCCCGTCGGTGCCGGTCGTTCTCGAGCGTGGGTTTCAGGTCAACGACCGTGACGGCTCCCCGTGATCGCTGCCAGAGCCCTGAAGTGGCCCCGAGAGTTGGCTTGCGCCGGGACCAGCCGCGGCATGGTCAGCTCCGCGTGGTTGAGAGTGACTCCTCCCCGGCTGAAGCCGGGGGCTTCTCGTTACGCCGGGCTGGCGTTGCGACGGACCAGCCCGGCCCGTAGAACGTTGATCGCCCCGACCGTGTCGGCGTATGCGGTGTGGCCGCAGGCGAGGCAGTGGAACTTTTCCTGTGTGGGCCGGTTCTCCTTGGCGGTGTGTCCGCATTCGGGGCAGGTGCGGGAGGTGTTGCGGGGGTCCACGGCGATCACTTGCCGTCCGGCGCTTTGAGCCTTGGCGTGCAGGATCCTCAGGAACACCCCCAACCGGCATCGTTGATCGACTCATTGAGCGTGGTCTCGAATTTCTCCAGGCTGAGGGGCCTGGAGTCGGCCCCGCTCTCGCGGACCTAGGTCAGACCTGCCAGTCCAGCTGCGGCTCGGGGACGCCGACGGAGCGTCCATATTGCTGTGCTTCGCTGCGGCCCTCGGCTTGCCCGCGGGGGTACCGGAAGACCTTGTTGGCAAAGATCACGAACGTATCGTCAGCGGTGTGGAAGTCGGCGTACCAACCCCCAGATGAGGCGAGGCAGGAAGAGAGCTGATCCGCGAGCCGCTGGGCGGCGGACTCCTCGGCGGAAAATTCCAGGAGTGTCCAGTGCCGTGGCTGATGATCCCCGGGGTCCGTCATCTCGACCCGCGACAATTTGGTGATCTGCAGAGGGATCCCAGTCAGCTGGGCCCCGACTCGTAGGCTTTCGGCGATCAGTACTCCTTGCAGCATCCGAACCTCCTTGATGTTGGCGTTGTGAGACTAACTTCCCCTTCCGAGATGCATGTTGGGTCGCTGGGTGGGACCGTTCATGATGACCTGGTGGCTTGCGTTGATCAGCCGGCCCAGCAGCGACTCGGCGCAACGGGGCTGAGGAAGAGGGGATGCCAGCCGCTGGGCGCCCGGTTGCTGGTGATGATCAGGGACCGGCCCTGTCGTTCGCTGACGGGTCGTAGAGGTCGTCAGACTGGGCGCGGGCGGTGCGCGCGGCCAGTCCGAGGCAGGACTACCGGATGCCCGGCCCCTCTGTGGGAGAGGGCGAGCCGCCGGTGGACTGCGCACTCGGCATGTACGCGGTTCACGTCGGCCCCGCCCCGGGCCAGGACGGTGTCATCGGTTACCTGGTGGAGCTGGCGCAGGGCCGTTCCTCCGCTCTGTTCGCCGTCCTGGCCGGCTTCTCGGTCGCCCTCATCGCCGGACGCCGCACACCGAAGGCCGGGTTGGATGGCCGCCAGGCCGTCGCCAAGGTGATCATCCGGGCCGTGATCCTGATGGCCCTGGGCACCGCCCTGACTTTGACCGGCACCCCGGTCGTGCCGCGCCTCGCCTTCCACGGGCTGTTCTTCCTGCTCGTGCTCCCGCTGTACCGGCTGGCCGCCATGCCGTTGGCGCTGATCGCGGTGGGCTGGGCCCTGGTGGGCCCGCAGTTGTTGTACGCGCTGAAGCCAGTGGTCGGCGGCCGCGTCTTCCTCTCCTACGGCGAGGCCGATGGCCCCGTCTCGCTGTTCTTCACCGGCGGCTATCCGGCCCTGACCTGGGTCCCGTTCGTCATCGCCGGTATAGCGGTCGCCCGCTGCGACCTGGCCGCCACCGCCGTACGCATACGCCTTGCCCTCACCGGCGTTGCCCTCGCCGCCACCGGCTATGGCGGCTCCTGGCTGGCACTGCGCCTCGTACCCGGTGCCGCCGAAGCCGTCCGGAAAGCCGAAGAGGGGCCGGGCATGTCGTCGGTGTCATCCGTATCGCCCGACAGCATCGGCATCTTCGGCGACGCCCCCGCCGGGATGCTGGCCTCCGCCCCGCACAGCGAGGCGACCCTGTCCATTGTGGCCGCCACGGGTGTGGCGATCGTGGTGATCACCGCGTGGCTGGTCGCCATGGGCGCCTTCCCCCGGCTGTGCCGCCTGGCCAGGCCCGTCATCGCGGTCGGCTCGATGTCACTGACGGCGTACGTCTACCACATCGTCGCCATCTGGCTCCTGAACACAGAAGACCAGACCATCGCGTCCCTGTGCGTCCTGCTCGGCTTCATCGCGTCCGTCACCGTCCTCGCCACCATCTGGTCCCGCTTCTTCCAGGCGGGGGCCGCTCGAATGGCTGATGGGCAGGGCGACCGGGATCGCCCGGCGCATTCGCGGATGAGGAGGAGGCGAAGGAGGGCGGCTCGAGCGCATGGGAGGTCGCCGGGGTCATCTTCGCCGACGGTGGTGACAACATGGGTGTCTACGTCCCCGTGTTCGCCACCGCTGGCGTCGGCGGGCTGAGCGTCTATGCCGTGGTCTTTCTGATTCTGATTTCGGGGTTGTCGGCGGGAAGGTTCTTCGCCACCCGTCCGGTCATCGCCAGGCTCTCAGGCTGGGGCCGTATTCGGCTGCCGTTGTTGCTGATCGCGGTCGGTCTGCTCATCCTGATCGAGGGCGGGGGGCCTTCGGGCTGCAGGAGGGCCTGCTCCCTCCAGCGCGTGGTCCAGTGCCCTCGTCAGCTCACGGTTGACGGCGCGGGCTGCGTCCAGCTCGTCGGTTCGTTCGTCCAATTGGCGTTGTGTGTCGGTGAGTTGCTGTTCCGGTTGGGTGATGCGGCACTGAAGCCGGTCGAGGGTCGGCTGGGGCGCCGAGCCCGGGCACGGCCCAGACCGTCCTGCCCAGCTCCTCGGACAGGTGCTTTTCCAATTGCCGGACGCGCGTGGTCAGGCAGATGTCGTGTTCCAGGGCGTTGACCAGATCGGTCTGGAGCGAGGAGCTGCTCCCGGCCGCGGTTCTGCCCGAGCCATTGCCGCGGCGTGGACGCGTTCGAGCAGGTCACGATGGCGATAGAGGAAGGTGCGGTCGACACGGCGGTTCGGGCGAACCCGGACACGCTGATGTCGTGACCGCTGCGCAGGGCCGCATCAAGGACCTGGAGGACGCGTTCGAGGGCGGCGGGCGGAGTCCGCTCGCTTCCCCTCGGCCATCGGGCTGGTCACTCGCTCCTACCGGTCCGAGTCCTCGACACCCGCCGCTGGACCTCTGCGCCGTCACCGGACTGGTCAGGCTTCCCATGGCGGCTCAGCTTTGCCTGGGGCCCGTCCCCCGGTATCGAATCACTGTGCGATGGGTAGAGCCCGCCCAGCGTGAGGCGTGGGGGCCCCATCGCGCTGGATCAGCTCAACGCCCTTCTGGACCGAGCCGAGCAGACGGGTGTGCCGTGAGCACGGCAACCGTCCGTCGCCCGTACTCGTCCACGCAGTGAAGGTGCCGACGTGCTTGCGCGCGGATCGTCATACGGTGGCTGCCGGCGGGATCCACCGGTGGGTACGGGGCACAGCGCTGGTGATGCCGTAGTCCTCCTTGAGTGTTTCGGGGATCGCGTAGTGCATGACGCGTCCCCGGGTGAGGGAGGACAGCTCAAGGACCGTGGTGAGGTGGCCGAGGCGGTCCAGTGCCCAGGCGCCGAGCGGGGAGCGGTCCTCGATGGTCTCCAGGATGCCGAGGAGATGGGGTACGGCCTTGACGAGGGTGTCCCATGACGTGCGCGGGACGTGGAGCCAGTCGGCGCAGGTGTCGCCGACGAGGTGGCGGATGAGGGCGGAGACGATCGGGTCGAAGAAGGTGCCGGGTACCACCTCCTCGTAGAGGTCGATCAGCTGTCGGGTCAGATGGGTGGCCTCCTCGGAGGGCCCCATGTGCCGGAGCATGTACAGGTCGAGGAACTGGCGGGCGTCGTCGAGGGTCTGGGGAACGGCATCCTGGTCTACGCCGAGCATGGCGCCGACGACGCGCCAGGCGTAGTAGTAGGCTTCCGCGCCCTCGGTCGACATGTGGATTCCCAGGCGGTGGAGGCTGTCCAGGACGAGCAGGGAGAAGAACATCTGCCCGCCGATCATGTCCTCCTGGCAGATCGGCGTTCCGTCGGTCGCGGTGTCCCAGCGGTTCTCGCGGGTGAGGTGGTGGCGGATGGAGGCGTGCAGGAGGCGGACCTTCTGGGCGGCCGGGATGAAGCGGCTGCCGGCCTCGAACGCGTCAGGCTGCATCAGATGGACGGTGAACTGGCCGGTCTCCGCCATCCGTTTGGACGGGTACTTCAGGCCGTGGGAGACCGACAGCAGCTTCGCCACGTGCGGGACGAGGTAGCAGGCGGGCATGGAGGCGAAGGACAACGCGGTGGAGATGTGCACGTTGTTGTCGATGAAGAACAGCCGGGCCTTCTCCATCTCCGCCCAGTCCACCCAGGCCGGCGGGGTGCGGGTGGCTTCCAGGTACTCGCGTGCGACGTCGGGCAGTCCGTCCGGCAGGGGCGCGCCGGCGGTGGAGACGTAGCGCATCAGGGTGTTGAACTTGCCCACCTCCCCGCGTTCGAAGAGCTCGGCGACGGTTCTGTCGGCGAGTTCGTCTCCGGTCTGCCGCAGGGCGTCCAGTGATGCGTCGGTGTGGGTCATGGCGGGGTTCCTTGTCTTCGTCGGGATCGTCCGCGACGGGCGGCAGGGCCGGCAGCCCGGGAGAGGGCGGCGCGGGCATGCCTGACCCGGATGCCGGGTCAGGACAGGCGTACCGCCGCGGAATGCGCCAGCGCGGTCAGTCCGGCGGCGGCGTGCGCTGGTAGATCCAGTTCGTGGAGGGCACCGAGAGCCTCCTCGACCCGCGCCCTGATCATGTCCTCGACGCGGTCGGGCGCCCTCAGCCGGCGCATCACGTCGCGCACCGTGTCCAGCCCGTCCCCGTCCAGGTCGTCCCGGCCCAGCAGGGAGTTCAACAGGTCGCGCTCCGAGTCGTCGGCGAGGCGCCAGGTCTCCGCCAGCAGTGCCGTGGGCCGACGACCGCGTACATCGTCGGCATTGGCCTTGCCCGTGTGCGCGGGGTCTCCGAACAGCCCGAGCAGATCGTCCCGGAGCTGGAACGCCTCGCCCAGCGGCAGCCCGTATGCGGAGTAGCCCTCGCGCAGCCGGGTGCCCGCCCCGGCCAGCGCGCCACCGATCAACAGGGGCTGTTCGACGGTGTACTTGGCCGTCTTGTACCGGATCACCTTCAGTGACGCCTCGGTGTCCGGACCCGATCCGGTGCGCAGGATCTCCAGACACTCTCCCGCGATCAGCTCACGGGCCATCACCGCCCACAACGGGCGGGCTCGGGTGAGATACGCGGCGGGCAGACCGCTGGTGGCGAACAACTGCCCGGCCAGCGCCATCAGCAGGTCCCCCACCAGCATCGCCAGCGACCGCGCGGCGGTGTCCGCGTCCGGACGCGCCGCTACAGCCCCGCGCAGGGCGACATGGGTTGTGGGTCGCCCGTGCCGCAGCGGACTGTCGTCGATGAGGTCGTCGTGCACAACCGCCGCGGCATGCACCAACTCCATGGAGGCCGCCGCCCGCACCAGCGCGTCACTGTCCGGTTGTCCCACCGCACGCCAGCCCCAATAGCAGAACGCCGCCCGCAGCCGCTTGCCGTCCGCGACCGCCGCCTCCAGCCTCTCGGCGACCGTGCCGAGCATCGGATCGAACGCCGCGAACTCGTCGGCCTCCCGGGCGACGAACTGCCGCAGCACCGCGTCCACTCGGGCCTTGAAGGCGGCCCATTCCCACCGCTCAGACGCCACCGGCGGCCTTCCGGGCCAGGGCGCGCCGGGCGAGGATCTCCAAGTGGGCCGGGGGCACGGCCGCGTACCGGTCCAGTACCAGACGTCCCCGCGTGGCGAGTTCGTTCTCGGCGTCCGCGGCCAACTCCGCGGCGTCCGACCGGCGCAGCAGCCCACGCGCTGTCCCCAGGACCGAACCCACCGTGCTCACCGCCAGATCGGCCAGTCCGGCAGCCAGTAACAGTGCCTGCCCGTCCAAGCCTGCGCGCCGTCCCGCTCCTTGCGTCACGCGATCTCCCTCACCCGTCGTACATCCCGGCAGTCCTGGGCGCACACCGCCCTTCCGAGCATCGCGTCCGACCGGGGGCGCCGGCGGAAGAACTCACGATCGAGTGATCAAACCGCTCGACCGTGCACTGTGTTCGTCCAAAGCAACGAACTCGACGGCAACTCCATCCACGTCTTCAAGCGCGGCAAGAACGGCGCTCTGAGCGCGGCCGGCGACTACGCCACCGGCGGCTCGGGGGGCGACCAGGTCGATGCCCCCACCGACTCCCTCGCCTCTCAGGGCTCCCTGGTCTACGACGATCTCTCAGGGCTGCTGCTGGCGGTCAACGCGGGCAGCGGCACCGTGACCTCCTTCCAGGTGTCCACGGGCAGAAGCTGACGCACCGCCAGGTTCTGGATTCCGGCGGGGACTTCCCGTCCTCCGTCACGGTGCACGGCAGCCTCGCCTACGTCATGAACGCGGGCGGTGAAGGCAGCCTCCAGGGCTACAGGGTCACGGCCAAGGGGCTCAAGCCGCTCGATGGCTCGCACCGCTCCCTGGGCCGGACAATGACAAGGTGCCGTTGTTCAGCAGGTCGCCCGGCCAGGCCGCCTTCACCCCGGACGGCCGGGCCCTGGCGGTGACCACGAAGTCCGCGAACACCATCGAGGTCTTTCCGATGCGGCGCGACGGACGCCCCGCGCACCGGGCGACGGTCAATGACTCCGCCGGCGGTGTGCCGTTCGCGATCACCTTCGACGGGAGTGGGCGGATGCTGGTGGCCGAGGCCGAGAAGTCGACGGTCAGCACGTACAAGGTGCGTGCCGACGGACGACTCAAGGCGGTCCAGCGGCCGCTGGCCAACGGTCAGGACACGCTGTGTTGGCTGGAGCGTGCCGGAGACTTCTTCTTCGGCGGCAACACCGGTAACTCGACCGTCACCGGCTACCGCACCGACTCCCGCGGCAGGCTCGCGCTCACCAACGACGTCGGGGTCGCCGCGCCCCCGTCGGCCAAGTCGCAGGGGGTCATCGACCTGGCGGTGACTGACGACGAGAAGTTCCTCTACGTGCAGAACGCGGTCTCCGGCACGGTCGACGGTTTCCGCATCGGACACGACGGATCTCTGGTCAAGGTCACCACCGTCACGGGACTGCCCGCCTTCGCCGAGTCCGGTATGGAGGGCATCGCCGCGGTGTAAGGAAAGCGGCCACCGCGGCCCGACGCCCCGGACATCCCGTCCGGGGCGTCACGCGTGTGGACGTCCGTGCTGAGGGTGCCCGACGGAGGCACCGCGGCGGACGAAGGGAAGGAGCGGTCAGCGTCGCGACCGGTCAGGACTGGCCGGCGAGGTGGGCCGGCCGGCGAGCTGGAACAGCTCGATGAGGTTGCCCGCCGGGTCGGCCAGCAGGATCTGGCGTCCGCCGGGACCGGAGACAACCTCGCTGCGGAAGGAGAGACCGGCGCTGCGCAGCCGAGCGATCTCTGCATCGAGGTCTTCGTATGTGAGGTGGATGCGATTGCCGCCCGCGACGGCAAGTTCCTTCGGGGTGACGCGGGCGCCCGAACTCGCCGCGCCCGACAACAGCAGCCGCAGCCGGCCACGGACCACGTCGGCGAAGGCGGGGACGGCGCTGGAGTGCAGCGTGAACCCGAGGTGGGCGGTGTAGAAGTCGATGGCGGCCTGCACGTCATCGACGAGGTAGCGAACACTGACGTATTCGTCGTGAGTGGTCATGGCTCGGACCTCGCAACGGTCTCGGGGGTGTTCAGGACCGGCATCAGGTGCTTGATGCGGGTGTCGATGTCTGCCGCCGTGTGCTGAAAGGCCGCATATCCGGCCTGGCCGGTGTCACCGCCGGCGCCCGGGTCGGCCATGCTCCAGTGGATGCGCCGTGAGCCGAACTCCGGGCAGACTGCACGGGCTTTGTCGCACAAGGTGATCACGTGGTCGAAGCGGCGGCCGACCAGGTCGTCCACGTGCTGGGTGCGGCGACCGGGCAGGTCGATGCCGAACGACTCGCGCAGCACCTGGACAGTGTGTGGGTGTACCTGGGGCTTGGGACTGGTGCCGGCGCTGGCCGCAGATATACGGCCGGCGGTGTGGTGGTGCAGCAGGGCTGCGGCGATCGGCGAGCGGGCACTGTTGCCGGTGCACACGAAGAGCACTGCAACACGTCGCGTTCGCGAGCGGACGACCGGATGACCCGGTGGGGAGGGGAGCTGGCGCAACGCCGGGTGCAGGGCGGCACCGCTGGCCGCCAGCGCCTCGGCGCAACGCTCCAGGTCCAAGCGGTAGTAGCTGTCCCGCCCGTCGAAGCTGCTGCGCCTGGCCGTGACCAGACCGCCGCCGCGTAGCAGCCGCAGGTGATACGAGACCAGGTTCTGCGGCTCCCCGACGCGTTCCACCAGTTCACGGACCCGCAGGTCGCCGTCGCCGAGTTCGGTCAGCAGCCGCCAGCGCAGCGGATGCGCAGCCAGCCGGACGAACTCCGGCGGCGCTGCGGCCGCATCCGTGGATCGGGATCCCATACGTCGAAAATACATCAAGGCAGATTGATGGACCAGTACCAACTCGGCCGCCGTCGGCAAGGAAGCGCACTGTCTCCTCCCGTACCAGGGCCACAATCAGGGGACGATCTGCGGCGTCTTCGGCCCCGACTTCCAGGCAGCGGCGAAGAAGCTTCGGGTGTCCACGGGTAGAAAGCATGATCGAGTTGGCTGGAATGAGTGTTGAGGTCCCCGACCGGCGGGCCTAGGTTCGGCCCATACTGGATCGGGCGACACGGGGGATCAGAATGAAGTCAACGGGCCTTGCTGCACGCTTTAGAGTGCGATTTTCCACCGCCTCAGTAGCCGTCGGAGCTGCTCTGGCTGCTTCGGTGCTGCTTGCGTCTCCTGCCACAGCCATGTGGATCGACCCAAACCCCGGGCCTGCGACCGACGACTGCCGGCCTGGAAACGTCTGCGTCTACGAGGCTTTGATCCCAGTCGGCATGGCATCCGAACACCGCTACTACTATTACGGCTCGTACAACTTTGTGAATGAGTTCGGCGATCACACCGTATGGAACAACCAGACCGGGGGAGCCCGTGCTCTGCTGTGCCTTGGTTACAACGGCACAAATTGCACGGTCACCATTCCTGCAGGCCAGGCGTTCCATGGATCACTGACGCCGTACAACTCGATCAAGCTGGTTGCGTGACAGCTCTCTCAGTGAACCGTGCCGGGTTCGGTGGCGGTGGGCTGCCCTGGGTCTGACGGCGTTGGGTCGCTGGAGAATTGACCGCCCAGCAGTCTTCGCAGGCTGTCTGCCTCGCGGTGCGGCCGAGCCGGATAAGGGACGAGTCAAGCGGGCTCTTCGAGGACGACATCCTCGATGCCGCTGCGCAGTTCCGGCGCTCGCGGCCCGCTTCCCTCATTCACCGGCGGCTCGGCGGACAGTCCCACGGCATCGTCTGGTCGTCGTCGAGGGAGGCGGCGCACTGGCGGTGGGCGATTACGCACTGCTCGTCCGCCTGGCACAACGCACGGCACTCCCGCCTCCTCGCCGATGCGCCGGAGCGCGAAGGCGATCCCGATGCCGGCCCGGACCAGGGCGACGCGCACGCCGATCTCAGTCACGTCACAGGTGATCCGGCGCCCCAGCCCGCAGTGTGCGGCCAGCCTACGTACCGCGATCTCCAAGCCCGTGCCCGCGCGGAAGTCGATGAAGGACTCGTGCGCGAGATCCCGGATGAGGGTGCGGCCTGCTCGTGCGAGGCGGTGCCCGGGTGCCGTGATGAGTACCGGCTCCTCGCGCCAGGAGGCGAACTCGACCAACCCGTCGGGAAGCTCGGCGGCATCGGGGGAGAGGTAGGCCAGGTCCAGCTCGTCGGCACGCGGTCCTGCGTAGAGTTCGTCGACCGGTGCGTCGGGCACCGACACCTGGATTCCGGGCCGGCGTCGGTGGAACAGCGCCACCTCCGCGGGCAGGTCCACGCAGGTGAGGGTCTGGATTGTCCCGACGGGCACACGCCCGGTCGTCAGGCCCGTAGCCGCAGCGACCTCGTCGGTCTCCGACGAGCAGTGCCCTGGCCCGCGGCAGCAGGGCCCCTCCGGCCTCGGTGAGCACCACGCGGCGGCCCGTGCGGCAGTCCGCTCGTTGCGTGGGTGAAGTCCTCCGCCGGCGTCCGGTACTCGAAGCCGGCCAGATGGCCGGCAACACCACGGCCCAGAGCGACGCCCCGTTCGGGCAGGACTCCTTCGCCGTCGACTGGGAGGGCGAGCGGGTGACCTGCCAGCGGCGTCACCAGCACACAGCGGACCACCGGCATTCGCAGCGGGGCCTGGCGGTGATCCGAGTGCGCTCCAGCCCGGCCGACTGCCGCACCTCCCCCCACCTGCGTCACCGCGTATCAGCTCGTCGAAGGCCGCCGCGAGGTGACCCTGCGCCACCGCCCCGAGCACGAAGCCGTCCAGGCGGCCCGCACCAGGCAGCAGACCGACGCTTGAAGGGCCGCGACGAGAACTGGGCCGGGGGCGAAGGCACCTGTCATCGCCCAGGGAGCCGGGCGCTGCGACCCGCGCAGATCCCGCTGGCGCGGCCTTGCCCAGACGAGCCTCCGACACCACCTCACCGGAGCTTCCCCGGATGGGATGAGCAAGCGGGCTGCGGTGCTGCGGGCGCGAAGGCCGTCCGGGCCCGCCGGAGCGACGACCGGGGGAGGCCGTAGTGGCGCCTTGCTCCTGCCCCGCCGCGCCCGGTCGTTTATCTCGCCGTAGAGTTCAAAGAAATCTGTTCTGGCTGGAGTAGACATTCGGTGGTGGATCTGTCTATGGTTTCTCTCGTAGCCCAGAGGGACAGCAGGGCCTGGCAGACACGAACTGCCAGGCAGCAGTACGTAGTTGCAGTGCGCAGGGCGGTGCGGTGGTGGAGTTCCGAAGCCAGGGTTTTTGCAGGACGGTGACGGGACTGACGACCGGACCGGGTGGCCCGCAGTGATCAGGGGCCGCCGTGAGCAGTACCCAGCAGTGAAGTCAGTGAGCAGCACCTCGGTGAAGGCGTCGGCTGCGGGCGCGCGCACCGGGAGGTTCGGCAGTGGGGTTCCAAGCCAGAGCAGACGCAGGACAGGCGAACGGGGCTGGCTGCCGAAGCGCGGCGCTGTCACAGGCCGCTGAGCAGGTCGCATCACCCAGTAGTACGCAGTCCCCTGAGTAAGTGATTGATCCCAGAGGGAAAGAACGGAGGAATTGGTCGCCATCAGGATCGCCCGGACGGCTTGTGAGTCCGGGTACCGCAGGACATCGATAGTGAGGTGGTCTCCGGTCAGGCAACCGCGATCCCAGCATTCCCGGCCCCAGCTCGGCCGGGTGTGCGGTGACACAAGGCCGGCGCAGCAACAGGGCCGGCAGATGGTGTAGCAGTTCCTTCGGGCCCTGGCGCCGTACGGCGCCAGGGCCCTCCACGTGGTCCAGAGAGGTCAGATGACAGCAGACGACTCCTACCGCCGTCTCGACGATGACGACTACCCCGCCTACACCATGGGCCGGGCGGCCGACATGCTCGGCACCACCCAGGGCTTCCTGCGCGCCATCGGAGACGCCCGCCTCATCACCCCGCTGCGCTCCGCGGGCGGACACCGCCGCTACTCCCGCTACCAGCTGCGCATCGCCGCACGCGCCCGCGAACTTGTCGACCAGGGAACCCCCATCGAGGCCGCCTGCCGCATCATCATCCTCGAAGACCAGCTCGAAGAAGCCCAGCGCATCAACGCCGAATACCGCCGCACCGCACCCCGGCACCCGGCCAACACCTGACCCGCACTCCACGGCGACAGCACCAGACCGCACTCTCCCGCCCACATCAGGAATATGAGCGCATGATCGCCGACGATGCCCAGCCGCCGGTACACCGACGGGACTTCGACTCCCGCCCCGCCACCCCGCCCGACACCCTGCCCACCCCCGCGCCTGCCGCGCCTGCCGACGCGACCGATCAGCCGGCCGCCGGTCAGAGCGCCAGCCGGCTGGAAGGCGGGGTGGAGCGGGCGGCGGCTGCGCTGAAGCCGCGGATGCGCGGCTGGCTGCACGCCGGCGTGTTCCCCCTGGCGTTGGCCGGGGGCATCGTCCTGATCGCCGTTTCGCGCACCGGCGCGTCAGTGGCGGCCTGCTCGGTGTACGCGCTGTCGGCCTGTCTGCTGTTCGGTACCAGCGCGGTCTACCACCGCGGCACGTGGGGCCCGCGCGGGGAGGCGGTGCTACGGCGGCTGGACCACGCCAACATCTTCCTGATCATCGCCGGCACCTACACCCCGCTGGCGGTACTGCTGCTGCCCGGGAGCCGGCGGCTGGTGCTGTTGAGCGTGGTGTGGGCGGGCGCCCTGGCCGGCATCGCCTTCCGCATCCTGTGGATCGGGGCTCCCCGCTGGCTGTACACCCCGTGCTACATCGCGCTGGGCTGGGTGGCCGTCTTCAACCTGCCCGACTTCGCCCGCACCGGCGGCACCGCGGTCGTCGTACTCGTCACCGCCGGCGGGCTGCTCTACACCGCGGGCGCCGTCGTCTACGGACTCAAGCGCCCGGACCCCTCACCGGCCTGGTTCGGCTTCCACGAGGTCTTCCACACCCTGACCATCGCCGCCTTCACCGCCCACTACACCGCCATCCTCCTCGCAGCCACATGACGGTGTTACGCAGCGGGCAGACGCCGGGTCCAGGTGCCCTCGCGCCCGGGTCCAGCTCTTCCACGGGGACGGATGTCTGCAACTCCTGGCAGGATCTGGTCTCGTGAGTGAGCGTTCGTTGTCGTCAGCCTGGCTGTCTTCGTGGGCGCGTGCGGTCTCGGGCGTGCTGGGCGAGATGACGGAGGAGTTCGAGAGCAGGCACGGATTCCCGCCCGGAACCAACCAGATGCGCCTGGCCGACCACGGCGATCAAGAGACGGTGCGTGTTCTGGGCAGCGAAGCCCGGGCGTCCGCAGACCTGGTCACCTTCTACGGCAGCATCGGCGAAGTCTCCTGGGAGGACGTCGGCAACGGCTACTTCATCCATCCGCCGCGTGACGTCCTTGAGCACTTCGCGGTTTACGGAGCCGTCCGGGCGGGTGAACGCCAAGAGCCGTGCGGACTGGTGATCGGATCGAACGGAGGCGGCCTGTCCTACGTCGTGGGCCCTGAAGGCTCGGTCCACCGGACGCGGGCAGCCTCGCTGGATGACGCTGAACTCGACAGAGTGGCGGACGATCTGCGCGACTTCCTGCAGTTGTTGGAGCAGTCCCTGGCCCGGTTCGTCGCCACGGGAGAACCCGGGTATCTCTAGTCTCCGGGCAGGCCCGTTCGCCGTGCGCAGTTGCAGGCCGTAAAACTCCGCCCGGCATCGATCCTCATTGAAGGGCTCGTAACACGATCTTGCTTGGGTGCGCTGGTCGGGCGTGACCGCTCCGATTTCTGAGCTGCGTGTCAGGCGTCCGCCGCGTACCGCCAGAACTCCCTGATTACCGGTGCCGGCGTCGGACCCATCGCTGCCACCTGAGTCAGCAGGATGGTGACCGTACCCGTGGCCGGGATGATGTGCGCCGCTGTGCCCGTGCCTCCGACCCAGCCGTAGCGGCCGGGGACATTCCACGGGTTGGTCCGCTCGATGTCGACCGAACCACCGAAGCCCCAGCCTTGGCCCTCCAGGAACAGTCGGCCGATGTTGCGCTGCGCCGGATTCGTATGGTCACTGGTCATCATGCGTACCGAGTCGGCCGACAGTACCCGGTGGCCGTCGGCCGCCACCCCACCGGCCAGCAGCATCCGGCAGAAGGCCAGCCAGTCGTCGGCCGTCGAGGCCAGCCCGCCGTTGCCGAGCGGCAGCGCGGGCGGGCTGCTCCATTCGCCGTCCGGGCCGTCGGCGAGCTCCAGGCTGCCGTCGTCGCTTGGCCGGTAGAAGCTGGTGAACCGGTCCCGCTTCGCGGCCGGCACCTCGAAACCCGTGTCCACCATGCCCAGCGGCCTGAAGATCCGCTCTGCCAGGAACGTAGGCAGCGGCTGCCCGGTGGCCCGCGAAATCAGCACCCCCTGCAGTACGGAGCAGGTGTCGTACAACCAGGCAGCGCCCGGCTGGTAGAGCAGCGGGATGCGGCCGAGCGCCGCCATCCACTCGTCGGCTGGTGGGAAGTTGCTCGGCACCCGGCCGTCCTTTTGCACCGTGAACAACTCCTGCACCGCCGGCAGGGTGAAGTCGGAGGGGAATCCGTACCCGGCCTGGGAGGCCAGCACGTCGAACACGGTGATGGGCCGGTCGGCCGGCACAACATCGTCTACCGGGCTCGCCGGCGTGCGCACGGCCATCGGCTTCGCCACTTCCGGCAGCCACATGCCGATCGGGTCGTCCAGCGCGACCGTGCCCTCCTCCACGAGGATCAGCAGTGCGGCGGCGGTGACGGACTTGGTGATCGAGGCGACACGGAAGATGGAGTCCCTCGCCATCGGGGTGCCGTCACCGGCGTCCTGCGCGCCGACGGCCACCACCTCGACCTGGTCGCCCCGGGCCACGAGGCCAACCGCTCCCGGCAACGTACCGGCACCGACGTGCGCTTCGAGCAAGTCGAGCAGGGTAGTCATGTGAGGCTGCCTTCCAGGAGATCGCTGTCGAAAGCTCAGACTCCCGCACGAGCCGGGAAGCATCGGCGTCGACAAGTGGGAGACGTTGTTCCTCAAACACGGTGCCGTGCCATGGATCGTAGAGCGTATCGGCGGGCGGTCGGCGGAAGGCGTCCTCGATTCCGGGAACACCCGGGCCAGATTGCTGCCGTGACGACTCCGTACGGAGACGCGGCCCTCGGCCCACCGACCGGCCAGTGCCCGGTAGCCGTCCCGTTTCACCAGCACCGCCCACCCCGCGAGCAGCGCCGGGGTGTTGCCAGTACGGCGCGCATCGGCTCGGGCAGCGACCAGCCCCGGGGCAAGGACGGTGAGGGGATGGCCGGCCCCTTCCACCACCAGAACCGCATCCCGGCTCGCCGCGTATCAGACGGCCTATGAGGTTCGCGCGCTGGTTCGTCCGCTGCGGGTCGGACGGCACCCGGCCAACCAGTCCTTGGCGGCGGACAGCTGGCTGGCCAGCACAAGGGCCCGGCCTGGTCTCACAGAGCCGCCGGGGAATTCGGCCTGCGTCGCGGAGCTGTGTCGTGCTCAGCAATGGGCGATGAGATCGCCAGTGATGATCATGAACGGAGTCAGCTGGCCGGCAGTCCCAAGTTGTCGAAGAACGCTCGGTTCGGCTCGGTGGCCGCGTTGACGAGACGGTCAGAGCTCATCACTTCGACCTCAGCTACTGGAACAATGAAAGATCTTGCACACGTCACCGGGGAGATGCGGCTGTGAAGGTCGGACTGGCACGTTCCGCTGCGATCCAATGGGTTGCGCAATACGCCCAACCCGATGCCGGCTTCCGAGGGGCGTACTTCAGCGGCTCGACCGTCGGGCTGCCGGATGACGCGGAGCTGTCGCCCTCCTCCGACGTCGACATCTTCGTTGTCACCGCCCAGGAGGACCTACCGGCCAAGCCAGGGAAACTTCGCTTCCAGGACGCCCTGCTGGAAGTCAGCTACCTGCCCTGGACCGAACTTGCTTCCGCCGACGACGTCCTGGCGTCCTACCACCTGGCCGGCAGTTTCCGCACTGGCGCGATCATCGATGACCCCACGGGCGAACTGCACAAACTGCACGCACACATCTCGTGCCACTTCGCCGACCGGATCTCGGTCGGCCGCAGGTGCCAGGATGCCCGCCATCGGATCGAAACCCGCCTCGCCGCGATCGACACCTCGGCGCCGTTCCACGAGCAGGTGCTCGCTTGGCTGTTCCCCACCGGCGTGACCTGCCACGTCCTCCTGGTTGCCGCCCTGCGCAACCCCACCATCCGCCTGCGCTACCTGGCTGCTCGTGAGGTCCTCACCGGTTACGGCCACCTCAGCCTCTACCCGGAACTTTTGAACCTTCTCGGCTGCTCCCATCTGACCGCGCCGCGCGTCCAGCACCATCTGCGTGAACTCGCCGCGACGTTCGACGCCACCGTCCAAGTGGCGAAGACCCCGTTCTTTTTCAGCAGCGACATCACGCCCACCGCGCGGCCGATCGCGATTGACGGAAGTCAGAGGCTCATCGACTCAGGCGACCACCAGGAGGCTGTCTTCTGGATCATCGCGACTTTCGCCCGCTGTCACACCATCCTGGCGGCCGACGCCCCTCAGCTGCACGAAGCCCTCGCCCCAGCCTTCCAGGCAGCCGTCACCGATCTCGGTATCAGCTCCACCCATGACCTCATCCACCGGGCCGACGAGGTGACCCGGTTCCTGCCCCGGCTCTGGCGGACCACCGAGGACATCCTGCGCAGCAACCCCAACATCAACGAATAGATAGGAAAGACATCAACCCAGCCGCCGGGGGGTGTCAGTTCACATCGACATTGCACCGCTTGGCGATCGACAATTGCTGTCCGAAGTCGGGCTCTGGTTCACTTCGTGCGGTCGTGTACGTAGCACGACTGTTGATCTCCCCGTGAAGCTGGCTGAGGTAGCCCGTAAACCGCGAGCGTCCTGAGGTGATCGCTGTATGAGCCGGCCGTCGCACGGCATGCTGCATCACCTTGAGCTGTGGGTGCCGGACATTCATCGCGCGCTCGCTTCTCTCGGCTGGCTGCTGGAAGCGCTGGGGTATGCCCTCTTCCAGAGCTGGCAAGGCGGACGCAGCTGGCGGCTCGGGGCGACCTACCTGGTCATCGAGCAGTCGTCGGCTCTCACCGCCGAAGACCACGATCGCCTGCGCCCAGGGCTGAACCACCTGGCCTTCCACGTCGAAGACGCCGCCACGGTCGAGAAGCTGGTCGCCAACGCCGTCCAGCACGGCTGGCACCTGATGTTTCCCGAGCGGCATCCCTACGCCGGCGGCGGCCGGCACTACGCCGCCTACCTGGAGAACGACGACGGTTTCGAAGTCGAACTTGTCGCGATCAACTCACCTGAACGAAAGTGAGATTTGGCCACCGCCGACGCCTGTAGGGGTTTGATGACGGTCTGCAGTGGCCCCGCCTCATGGCCGTACCTGCAGGCGAGCGGGGGTTGGGCCGCTTCGAGGCGTCATGCGTAGCTGCTCGACCAGGTAGGGCCAAGTGGCCAATATCGAGGGGCCGTTGAAAGGTGTGATGGCGTGGCTGACCTGTGCTCGTGATGACGTCGGCTGCCTTTGCGACGAAGGCTTCCAACGCGACGCGGGCTTGCCCGCCTCTCGCTTCCAGGTCGCCCCTGTCTCGGCACTTCGGCATCTCGGCTGCCAGCCGTACTGCCTCGCCGGCCAGATGCGCAAGACGAACACCGTGAGCGAGTAGTTGGACACGGAACCCGGCATGCCCGAGACGAGTCCTACCGACTCCGTGCAGCCGTCACCCGTTCGGCAACAGCGCGATTGGTGCGGCATGGCCATCTCCGCGCCTGGATTGCAGGTCGCGGCAGCGGCGAAGCGAAGTGTTGGTGGGCACCGTTCCTGGTAGAACCTGGTCGCATCCGCGAGTTCCGCCCTCGCTGATGAAGACGCGGCGCTCTCCCGGCGGGATCGCCCAGCCGGAGGCCGAGGACCTCGCCGCGGCGCAGTCCGCCCAACGGGTGCCCGTGGCCGCGGATGGCAAGTGCCGTCGGCAGCGGGTTGCGGTCGATGGCCGGGCTTGTCCTGGTCACGGGCGTGGTGCCTCCGGTACGTTCACCGACTGGCTGATCGCTGCCGGTGTCTTTGCGCCGTCAGGGCTGCTGAGACCGCTGCTGATCAGCTGGGCGATAGGAGGCGAGCGGTGTCTGAGGCCAGTCGACGGCAGGCTGCATTGCGACCGCGACGAGGCCGTACGGCTCGATCTGCATCCTGAGTCCCGGACGGCCGGTGCACCGCCTCCGTCCGTCGCCACCAACAGCAAAGGAACTTGAACACCACATGCGTTATCGCGAACTCGGCCGAACCGGACTGACCGTGTCCGAAATTGGTTACGGTGCCTGGGGATTGGGCCAGGGGGCGTGGGTCGGCGCCGACGACGACTCCGGCGTCCGCGCCCTGCACCGAGCCCTCGACCTGGGCGTCAACTTCATAGACACCGCCCGAGGGTACGACCGCAGCGAACGCGTCGTCGGCCGTGCGCTCAAGGAGCTCCCGGGCGGCGGCGACGGCGTGTACGTCGCGACGAAGGCCGGGCCCCGTGTCCCGGTACCGCTGGAGTCCAGCGGACTCGACGTCACGGAGACGTTCCCCGGCTCGCACCTGCGCGAGAGCCTGGAGACCAGTCTGCGCGAACTGGACCGGGACCATGTCGACCTGCTCCAGCTGCATACCTGGGAGGACGAGTGGACCGGCCGCGGCGACCTCCTGGAGACCGTTGACGCCCTCAAACAGGAGGGCAAGATCAGGTTCTTCGGGATCTCCGTCAAGGACCACCAGCCCGACAATGTCCTCAACGTGCTGCGGACCGGGGTGCTGGACACGGTCCAGGTCATCTACAACATCTTCGAACAGGCCCCGGCCGACGCCCTGTTGCCGGCCTGCGAGGACTACGGCGTGGGCGTGGTCGGGCGAGTCGTCCTCGACGAGGGCGCTCTGACGGGCTCGGTCCGCTCGGGGGTCACCTTCCCCGAGGGGGACTGGCGCAACTGGTACTTCCGGGAGGACCGGCCCGCCCAGGTCGAGAAGCGGGTGGATGCCCTCCTTGCCGATCTGGGAATCGCCGTCGAGGAACTCCCGTCCACCGCCCTGCGGTTCGCGCTCGCCGGGCCGGCGGTCTCCACCGTGATCGTCGGGATGCGGTCGTTGACGAACGTGGAACGCAACGCGGCGGTGGCCGAGGAATCGCCGCTTTCCCCCGAGCAGGTTGCGCTGCTGGCCAGGCACCGCTGGCAGAAGAACTTCTACAGCTGAGCCGGTCTCGTGGCGGGATCGGGATCAGTTGCCGGTCGAGGTCACGACGGTCCGCCGTACGCAGCGGCGTGGTGCGGCCGATCAGTCGCACTTGTGCGTTGGCATCGGAGCGGCCGAGCAGCAAAGTCGCCGGGGCACCAGCACTCCGGTGACCTCGCCGCTCCAGCTTCTGTGCCGCCGTCCCCGCCGACGGCGTTGCGCTGGACCGTCGCGTCGTAGTCGTGCGGGTAGGGGGCGGCGGCTTGGACGCGGTGGGTGTCGCAGATGATGCGGCTGGCGACCTTCTCGGCGAGAGCCTTGGTGTTGCCGATCGCCAGGTTGGTACGGCCGCCGTAGTAGTAGTTCTCGCCCGGGCGAGCAGCGCGCCGCGCAGAACGGGGCGCCGTGGTGCTGCGGCGTGATCATGGTGGTCGGCTCCCGGTGAACGATGGAAGCCGGGCGGGTGCCTCGGGCATTCGCTTCAGGGCACCCGCAGTCGGCGAGGGGCAGTGAGTGAGGCGTTCAGCTGTCCAGGCGGCGTCCTGCGAGCCAGGTGACCATTTCGGGGTCGTGGTGGTCGAAGAACAGGGAGCTGCTGGTGTCGAGGGTGGCGATCTGGATCATCTGCTCGTCGGTGAGCTCGAAGTCGAAGACGTCGATGTTCTGGGCCATGCGCTCGGCACGTACGGACTTGGGGATGGCGACGACGCCGCGCTGGGTGAGCCAGCGCAGGACGACCTGGGCGACGGACTTGTCGTATGCCTTCCCGATCTCGGTGAGCAGCGGGTTGGTGAACAGGTCGTTCCTGCCTTCGGCGAAGCCGCCCCAGGACTGGATCTGCACCCCGTGGTCGCGCATGAGGTCCTGGTAGTCGGCGCGCTGGAAGAAGGGGTGAGTCTCGATCTGGTTGACCTGCGGGGTGATCTCGTTGTTGATGATCAGGTCGATCAGCCGGTCGGGGTAGAAGTTGGCGACCCCGATCGCCTTCGTCAGGCCTTCGTGGGTGACGGCCTCCATGGCGCGCCACTGGCCGTAGACGTCGCCGAAGGGCTGGTGCATTAGGTACAGGTCGAGATGGTCCAGGCCCAGCTTATTGAGGGACGTCTCGAACGCGCGGCGGGTGTTGTCCTCGGCGGGGGCGTCCTGGACCCACAGCTTGGTGGTGACGAACAGTTCCTCGCGCGGGATGCCGCTGGACTTGATGGCGCGGCCGACGGCTTCCTCGTTGCCGTAGGCGGCGGCGGTGTCCAGCAGGCGGTAGCCGGCGGCCAGTGCCTCGGAGACGGCGCGCTCGGTGTCCTGGGCGGGGATCTGGTAGACGCCGAAGCCGAGGATCGGCATCTCGACGCCGTTGTTGAGGGTGACGGTCTGCATGAGCGGGAAGTCCTTCGCTCGAGGGCGGGGGCCGGTGGTCAGGGGCGGATGAGGGCCTTGAGGACCTGGCGGTCGGTCATGGCCCGGTAGGCGTCCGGTGTCCGGTCGAGGGTGAATGCCTGGTCGAAGACGCGGCCGGGGGTGATGGTGCCGTCCAGGACGTCAGGCAGCAGCTGCTCGATGTAGGCGCGGGCGGGGCTGGCGCCGCCGGTCAGGGTGATGTTGCGCAGGAACTCGGCCGGGCCGATCGGTCCCTGCTCGTACTGGGGGACGCCCAGGCGGCTGATGGTGCCGCCGTCCAGGACCGCCCCGAGCGCGGTGTCGAGGGCCTGGCGGGTGCCGACCGCCTCGATCACCTTGTCCACGCCACCGGTCAGCTCGCGGATGCGGGCGATGCCCTCCTCGCCGCGCTCGGCGACCACGTCGGTGGCGCCGAACTCGCGGCCCAGGCTGGTGCGGGCTTCGTGGCGGCCGGCGAGCACGATCCGCCCGGCGCCGAGCCGCTTGGCGGCGATCACGGCGCACAGGCCGACCGCGCCGTCCCCGACGACCAGCACCGTGTCGCCGCGGCCGAGCCCTGCGGTGACGGCGCCGTGGTGGCCGGTGGTCATCACGTCGGAGAGCGCCAGCAGCGACGGCAGCAGCGCGGAGTCGGCGGCCACCGGCAGCTTCACCAGGGTGCCGTCCGCGTACGGGACGCGGACGGCTTCGCCCTGCCCGCCGTCCACGCCGCCGAAGCCGTACCGGCCGCCGTTGCGGCACGAGATGTGCAGGCCCTTGGCGCAGTAGTCGCAGGTGTTGTCGCTGTAGGTGAACGGGGCGACGACCAGATCACCGGCCTTGAGGCCGGTCACGTCCGCGCCGGTCTCCTCCACGAGGCCGAGGAACTCGTGGCCCATGGGGCGGCCGGCGTCGGTGACGGACATCGACTGGTAGGGCCACAGGTCGCTGCCGCACACACACGCGGCCAGCGTGCGCACCACCGCGTCGGTCGGCTGGACGATTTTCGGGTCGGGCCGGTCCTCGACGCGGACGTCTCCGGCTCCGTACATCACTGCTGCACGCATGAAAGGTGTTTCTCCAAAACGAGGGGCGGGGTCGCCACGCGTAGCGCGGCGGGCCGGGGCGGGTCAGCGTTCGAGCATCTGCGCCTGGGCCTCGGTGTGGGTGTCGCCGGCGGCGGGCGGCAGGCTGGTCAGCGTGTCGAGCTGCTCGACGGTCAGCGTGACGGCATCGGCTGCGGCGTTCTCCTCGACCCGGCTGACGCGCTTGGTGCCGGGGATGGGGGCGATGTCGTCGCCCTGAGCGAGCAGCCAGGCCAGCGCCACCTGACCGGGCGTGGCACCGGCCTCGTCGGCCAGGGCCTTGACCTCGTCAGCGAGCGCCAGGTTGTGCCGGAAGTTCTCGCCGGTGAAGCGCGGGTTGTCGCGGCGGAAGTCGTTCTCGTCGAACTGGTCGGTGGAGCGGACGGCGCCGGTCAGGAAGCCGCGGCCGAGCGGGGAGAACGGCACGAGACCGATGTTCAGCTCCCGCAGGACGGGCAGGACACGGTCCTCGATGCCGCGGGTGAACAGGGAGTACTCGGACTGCACCGCGGTGACCGGCTGCACGGCGTGGGCGCGGCGGATCGTGTCCGGGCCCGCCTCGGAGAGGCCGAAGGCGCGGACCTTGCCCTCGGCGATCAGCTCGCCCACGACGCCGGCGGTCTCCTCGATCGGCGTGTTCGGGTCCACCCGGTGCTGGTAGTACAGGTCGATGTGGTCGGTCCCCAGCCGCTTCAGGGAGCCCTCGACCGCGGTGCGGATGTTGGCCGGGCTGGAGTCCAGGTTCCAGGCGCCCTCGCCGGTGTGCGAGACCAGGCCGAACTTGGTGGCCAGCACCACCTTGTCCCGGCGGCCCTTCAGGGCTCGCCCGAGCAGTTCCTCGTTGGTGTAGGGGCCGTAGATCTCGGCGGTGTCGATGAAGGTGACGCCCAGCTCCAGCGCCCGGTGCACGGTCCTGATCGACTCCGCGTCGTCGGTGCCGGAGCCGGTGTAGCCGTGGGACATGCCCATCGCGCCCAGCCCGATCCGGGAAACTTCCAGGTCACGCAGCTTGATGTACCGCATCTCGCCCTCTTCCGATCATGGTGTTGCCTGGCCTCTCGCTCTCACCCGGTCCGGCAGAGGTCGTGCCGGTCGAAGCCCGGGCGGCCGCCGAGGGGGCCGGCGTCTTCCTCATTCACCTTCGCCCGGATTGCTCCGCTGTGGCAGGGCGGGCTCTTCGGGGGTAACGACAGGGCCCCCCTCCCGCCCGCGAACCGGGTGCCCGGCGGGTGAGACTGGGAGTCATGGCATCGACGAGCGCGCACAGCGAGGGCGCCGAGCTGGGCCGCTTCCTGCGCGCCCGCCGCACCCAGACCAATCCCGAACAGGTCGGCCTCACCGTCGGCGCCGGCATTCGCCGCACCCCCGGCCTGCGCCGCGAGGAGCTGGCCACCCTCGCCGGGATCAGCATCGACTACTACGTGCGCCTGGAACGCGGCAAGGAGACCCGCCCCAGTCCCGCAGTCCTCGACTCGCTCGCCCGCGCTCTGCACATGGACGACCAGGAGCACCAGCACCTGCGTGAACTCGCCACCCGTGCGGCCCGCTACGCTCCCGAGCCGCCGCCGGCCCCGAGCCGCACCGTGCGCCCCCACCTGAAGCTGCTGCTGGAGTCGCTGCGGCCCAACCCGGTCTACGTCATCAGTCGCAGCATGGAGATGCTGGCCTGGAACCCGGGCGGCCTCGCCCTGTACGCGGGCCTGGAGGACTGGCCGGCCAAGCATCGCAACCTGGCCCGTTACCTCTTCCTGCACCCGGCCGCGCGGGATCTCTTCGGCGACTGGGACCGCCAGATCAGGGGTTGCGTCGCCCGGCTGCGCGCTGTCGCCGGCACTGCCCCCGACGCGCCTGACCTGACCAACCTCGTCGGCGAGCTGCTGCTCAAGAGCCCCGACTTCGCCCGGCTGTGGGAGCGTTACGAGGTCACCGGCCGCAAGCCCGCGCAGAAGACCTTTCAGCATCCCCGCGTCGGCACGGTCACGCTCACCTCCCAGTCCATGCATCTGGAAGGAACTCCCGGTCAGCGCATCGGCGTCTACACCGCCGAACCCGGCACACCCGACCACGACGCCATGACGCTGCTCGACATGACCGCGCCCGTAGCCGCGCCCGGCCGGGAAATGCCCCACACGTCACCCTGACCGTCGTTCTCACAAACGGTGTCGAGCTGGGCTTTCGATGCCGTCGGTGGTGTGGTCGGCGAGCCGCGCGGCCGCCTGCTCCGGGGCGGTGGGGGGTCGGGCACAGTGACCGAGGCGGCGCCGGGCCGTGCTTGAGGACCCACGCCTGCAGGGCGGCGTAGCGTTCGCTGAAGGGGCGGCCGGTGAGGTCCTGGCCGTTCAGGCGCAGTTGGCCGAACGCGATCAGGTGGGTGGGAGCGCGACGGCAGCGCGGGCCGCGGCTGCACCGCGGCGGTGCAGGCGCGGCTGGGACGCTCGAACGCGAGCCGGCCCGCCTTCCCACGATGAGCTCGCCGTCCGGTGCCGTCGTGTCCGGCAGATGGCTGTTCCCGGATTCGGTCTCCGGAAGCGAAGCCTGCCGCCAGGCTCGTGCCCCGGAGAGGGGACGGGCGGCGGGCCCTGGTCTCCGTCGACGCGGGCCCAGTAGTGCTGCACTCGCGGTCGGCGCACCCGCTCACCTTGGCAGCAGTGCGGTCGGCGATCCAAGTGCGCGTGCGCCCCCGGCTACTGGCCCGACCATGGCTGGTCAGCGCAGTACAGCACCTCGCCGGGGGCTGTGTTGAGCTTCTGGCGCACGTCCAGGCGGCAGCGAGGCCGGACGCCGGCTGCCCTGGATCCCGTGCCGTGCGGTCTGATGCCGCGGTCGCCCACCGTCCGTAACGGATCCCACCGGAGCTGGCGGTGGCGCCGGGACGGCTGAGAGGTCTGGACCGATTCCGGGAATCAGACGGCGACGAGTTCCGGCTCGCGGTCCGGTGTCTTGACCGTGGGCTTGTTGTTCGGCTTGTTCGGCTTGTTCGGCAGGGAGAGCCGGACGACCCTGTGCCACGCGGAGAACACCTGCTTGGGTAGCGGGCCGGTGACGTAGTCCAGCTCGTACTTCTCGAACAGTGCGCGTACCTTCACCGCGACCTCGGCGTACCGGTTGCTGGGCAGGTCCGGGAACAGGTGGTGCTCGATCTGGTGCGAGAGGTTGCCGGTCATGAAGTGCATGGCCTTGCTGCCGCTGATGTTCGCCGAGCCCATCATCTGGCGCAGGTACCACTGGCCGCGTGTCTCGCCCTTGATGGAGCGCCGCTCGAAGACCTGTACGCCCTCGGGGAAGTGCCCGCACATGATCACCGAGTGGGACCAGACGTTGCGGACCAGGTTCGCGGTGAACGTGGCGGCGAGCGTGGGGAGGAACGAGGGGCCCGACAGCAGCGGGTGGATCACGTAGTCCTTGAGCACCTGCTTGCGGATCTTGCGGCCCACGGCCTTGGCCCGCGCGCGGAACTCCGGGTTCTTGCGGCGGCGCTTGTTCAGGTTCTTGCCGAGCTCCAGGTCGTACGCGGCGATGCCGTACTCGAAGAAGCAGGCGTTGAGGAAGTTCCACAGCGGCTGGCCGAGGTGGAAGGGGTGCCACTTCTGGTCCTCGTCGACGCGCATGATGCCGTAGCCGAGGTCGTTGTCCTTGCCGATCACGTTGGTGTACGTGTGGTGCAGCTCGTTGTGCGAGTGCTTCCACTGGTCGGCCGGCGAGACGTGATCCCATTCCCAGGTGGTGGAGTGGATCTTCGGGTCCCGCATCCAGTCCCACTGGCCGTGCAGGATGTTGTGGCCGATCTCCATGTTGTCCATGATCTTCGCCACGGACAGGCCGGCGGTGCCGAGCACCCACGCGGGCGGGAAGATGGAGAACAGCAGCACGCCCCTGCTGACCAGCTCGAGCGTGCGCTGCGCCGAGATGACCTTACGGATGTAGGCGGCGTCTTTCTCGCCGCGGTCGGCGATCACCTCGTCGCGGATCGCGTCCAGCTCGCGGCCGAGCTCTTCGATCTGCTCGGCGGTCAGGTGGGCGGTGGGGTCGATGGCGGTCACGGTGCTCCTACCGTTCGATGTCGCAGGGGCCCGCCGCGGCGGACACGCAGGTCTGGATGAGGACGCCCGGTTCGGCCTCGGTGATCTCGCCGGTGCGCAGGTCGCGGACAGCGCCCGCCTTGAGCGGTGTGACGCAGCCGAAGCAGATGCCCATGCGGCACCCGGAGGGCATGAGCACGCCGGCCCCCTCGCCGACGTCCAGCAACGGCGTGGCGCCGTCCGCGTCGACGGTCTTGCCGGTGGCGCTGAACGTGACCTCGCCGCCGTCGCCGGTGACCACGATGCTGGGGCGGAAACGTTCGGTGTGCAGGCGCTCGTGGACGCCGTGCTCGCTCCAGTGCTTTTCTGCGGCGTCGAGCAGGCCCGCGGGCCCGCAGGCCCAGGTCTCGCGCTCGGCCCAGTCGGGCACGAGTTCGTCGAGTCGGGCGATGTCGAGGATGCCGTCGGTGTCGGTGTGTACCTCGGTGAGCCGCAGCTTCTTGTCCGCGACCAGGTCGTGCAGTTCGTTGCGGAAGATCACGTCGTGCGGCTGTGGCGCACAGTGGACCATGACGACGTCGTCGAACTCGGTGTCGCGCAGCATCCCCATCACGGGCGTGATGCCGCTGCCGGCCGTCAGGTAGAGCACCTTGGCGGGCTTGGTCTGCGGCAGCACGAAGTCGCCGGTCGGGTGGTCGAGGTGGATCAGCGTGCCCGGTTTCGCTCTGCGGACCAGGTGGTTGCTGACCTTGCCGTCCGGGATCGCCTTCACGGTGATCGTGACGCGGCCGTCCTGGCGGTTGGTCGGCGAGGTGAGGGAGTAGGCACGCCACAGGCGGACCCCGTCGACGTCGACCCCGATCCGCACGTACTGACCGGCGGTGTGGCCGCGCCAGCCCCGTCCCGGCCTGATCACGATCGTCGCGGCGTCACCCGTCTCGGCGTGCACGGCCTCGATGCGCCCACGCAGGTCAGCGCCCGCACGCAGCGGACTGACCAGGTCGAGGTAGTCCGACGGCAGCAGCGGCGTCGTGACCATCTCCAGCAGTTTCCACGCCCTGCTGCGGAGGGCTGTACTCGTCATGACTCCAGCTTGCTGCGCCTCAAGGCGTAAAGTCCTGACCGTAGGACGTAAATCTGGCTGACTGAATTGTTCGCAGGGAATAGAAACGTGAGCCATGCAACCCAAAGGGCCAGCGAACTGGCCCTGGACGAGACGACGGTCACCGCACTTCGGGCCGCGCTGAAGAGCACCGCCGACGAGGTCGTCCAGGCGATCATCGACGAGGTCCCTCCCTACGCCAACGCCCTGTCGGGCCACATGGGCGCCACCATCCGCCGAGCCGTCCGCACCGCCCTGGGACACTACCTGGACCTCGCGAGCGGGAACGCCACCGGCGGCGACGCCGGTGACGCGGCCTACGAACTGGGCCGCGGCGAAGTGCGCGACGGCCGTTCGATGGACGCCCTGCTCAGCGCCTACCGCGTCGGCGCCCGCGTGGCCTGGCGATGCCTGGCAGCGGGTGCCGTACCCGCAGGCCTGCCCGCCGCCGAGGTCGCCAAGTTCGCCGAGCTGACCTTCGCCTACATCGACGAGCTCTCCGCCGCGAGCGCCGCAGGCCACGCCGACGAACTGGCCGCCCGGGGCAGGGACCAGGAGCGCCACCTGGAACACCTGGCCCGCGACCTCCTCGCCGGCGCGAGCCCGGACGTGCTGCTGGCCTCTGTCCAACGGGCCGGGTGGCAGCCTCCGGTTTCGCTGACCGCGGTCCTGCTGCCCGCCGCCCAGGCCCGGCCCGCCTACCGCGCGCTCGACCCGAACACCCTCGTCCTCGACGATCTGCCGGACGCCACCGGTGTGCTGCTCGTCCCCGACGCCGACCGATCACATCTCCTACGGCAGCTGACCGACCGCACCGCCGTGGTCGGCCCACCCCGGCCATGGACTCGTACATCCGCCTCCTACGCACGAGCCGTACGCGCGCGCCTGCTCTCCTCCGACATTCGCGACACCGAGGACCACCTGCCCGAGCTCGTGCTGAGCGCCGACGCGGACGCGTTCGCAGACCTGCGAGCCCGAGCCCTCGCACCGCTGCGGACCCTGCCTGCCGCGACCGCACGGCGGCTGGAGGAGACGCTGCGGGCGTGGCTGCTGCACCAGGGCAGGCGGGAGGAGGTGGCGGCGGCGCTGTTCGTCCATCCCCAGACGGTCCGGTACCGGATGTCGCAGCTGCGGGAGCTGTTTCCGGATCTCGCATCGCCACACCGGGTCCTCGAACTGACGCTGGCGGTCGGTCTCGGGGTCAGCTGACGCGTTCTTCGGCCGTTGGATCCGGTGGATGAAGCGCACCGGCCCGCTCGTCGAGCATCTGGTCGCTGATCTGGACCGCTGTGCCCTGGAGAACGGCTTTGATGCTGTCGTGGAGGGCGCTGTCCTGACATGAGCTGCCCACGGGCGCGCGGCGGGCTGCAGCTGGGTGACCGACCGGGCCGGCCCGGCACACCGCGCGAGAGATGATGGGGAGGGAATGACGGAACGTGAGGGCAGGAGCTTCCATGGCGCAGCGGGTTCACCGACCCCGTGAGGACGCGGAGTTCAATTTCATCCTCGGGATGAGCAAAGTCCCGGTCCTCGCATACTTCACCGGGACATGGCCCAAGGCAATCGAGCCCTGCCGGGTGATGGACCTCGTCGTGGGTGGCATCGCCGACGACTACACGGGCCGCCTGACGGCCGTCCGCACCGACATCACGCGTTGTCCGGCCGCAACCGAGCGATACGGGATCACCGGAGCCCCGTCCTGCGTCCTGCTGAAGGAGGGGGAGGCGGTGGCGCACGCCACGGGGCCTATGACCATCGCCGAGGTACGGAAGTTCCTCGACAACCACCTCTGAGCGGCCTCTGCGGCACGTGGCCGCGACACCCGTCACGTCTCTCCCATTCAGCGAAGCTGTGGTGGAGGTCGCAGGCCCCGGCCTGTCCGGTGGCCGTAGGCAACCTGCTGGACAACGCCGCCAAGTTCGACGCCGACGGCGACGACCTCATCGAGCTGCACATAAGGCAGGGCCGGGTCACCGTCCGCGACCGCGGATCGGGCATCGACGCCACCGACGCCCTTCGCGTGTTCGACCGGTTCTACCGTGCCGACACCGCCCGTTCCCTGCCTGGCTCCGGGCTCGGCCTGGCCATCGTCCGCGACGTCGCCGAGGCCCACGGCGGCACGGTCTTCGCGCGTACGCGGCCGGGAGGGGGCGCTGAGGTGGGGCTCACCCTGGACAGGGCCCGGCTCCTCGAGCCCGAAACGCCGGACGCGGAGTACGACGGTACCCGGGAGCCGAGGTGACGGGCGATCGGTAACGAGTACTTGGGGCGACGGCAGTGGACCACGGTCGACACATGACCTGCTGGCGCTGACGGGCTGCCTGGAGTGAAGTCGGCGTCTGGGATCCGCTCCACCAAGTACGGGGGGAACTGCGGTCGAGGAACGAGCTTGACTGGTTCCGGGGGTTGCAGGGCTGGTCGGCGGACCGCGCCGGCGCCGGACGCGCTGCTGGCCGACCGCGGCTACGGCCTCCTGGCTGCACGGCTTCCGCCTCCTGCGCATCGCTGAGGACAGCCTTGATTCACTGGAACGTCGGCATGACTTCCTTGATGAACAGCTCCAACGACACGAAAATCCATCTCGGTCAGTGCCGAAACTCCCTTGGACTGCGATGCCATCCGCGACAGAAGCTTTGCATGCACCAATTCTTCACATGAACTCCCCGAGTTCCTGGTCAACCGAGCCCCTTCGAAATACGTCCATGGGCAGTGGTATGCGGTGCAATGACTTTCCTTTGGGAAATGCAAGGGTCCTCAAGAGGGAAAGGCAGGTGAGGATGTGGGAGTAGCATGTGTAATTGCTGAGAGCGCTTTCTGTGCCGGTGGTTGGTGGGGCATTCGTCCATGCGCTGGCGAATCCCGGCAGGCCTTGTCAGTGGACCAGCGAGCCAACACTTTGTAGCAAGAGGAGCATTGCGTGTCATTGACCAACTACCGCCTGGCAGCGGCGGCCTTGGCCCTCGCCACCGCGCTCGTGGGCGTGGCCGGTGCGGGCACCGCCATGGCGAGCACAGCTGCGGCGGCAACTGCCGCTGAGGGCGACGAGACGGCGGCCCTGTTTCCCGTCGACTTCGTGAACCTCCCCACGAGAGCTCTCCCGGCCTCGGGGAAGTCGCACACGTTCGTCCTGTCCTACCGCAATGACTCATCCGTGGACCAGGTTGTGGCTCCGCAAATTCTCGTGGAGTCCCCTGATGCGGGCCCCTTCCTGGCGCCTACTGACATCCAGGTCGAGCGGCGCAACGCCGACGGCTCTCGCGAAGCGGTACCCGTCGCGAGCCAGACCGGCACGCTGTTCACCGATCTCGTGAGTGTGCAGCGCACCCTTCGTCCGGGCGAGACGCTCACGGAGCGGTACCGGGTCTCGGTGATAACCCCTGGTGCCGTGGGTACCGTCCAACCGCGCGTGGCGCTGTACGGCTGACGTTACGACGCCTTACCCGACGGTTGTGGTGCTGCACCTCGACAGGGGGTGCAGCACGATCACGACTCAGGCTCTGGTCCAACGCGAGGCCAGGAGCGCGGCAAGCCCTGTCGGGGCAGGGTGACCAGATGGGTCTCTCACCCCGACGGAGCTCGGTCGGCCGGGCGGCGGGTTACGGGTGTCCGGCAGAGGCCGGTGCCGTGTGCGGTGCTGGCCGGATCAGCCGAAGTTGACGTCGCTGCACCACATGTAGGCCTGGTCCAGGTGCGAGGCCTGCCAGATGACGAACAGGGTGTGGTGTCCGGTGTAGCCGGACGTCTGGGCGGGGAACGTGATGTCCTGCGCCGGGGCGAAGCGGCCGGTACCGCTCCCGGGACCGGGAAGACGGTGACCGCTGGTGGCGGGCGGCCACTTCTCCAGCCGTTCTCGACAGCTTTGAGTGGGCGTCAGGTTCGGTCTTCCTCGGTTCGTGATCGCTCGATACCTGAAATCTGCGCCCACGACGGCCACCGTCTTGCCCGACGCCCGCAGCGGCTGCGCCTCCGCGCCCACCGACACCGGCCGTAGCTCCACCTCAGCCAGGCCCGACTGGCCCGGGGCCGCCGATACCGCCTCCAGCCGCGGGTGGAGGTCCACGACGCTCACTCCGGCGACCTGCACCCGCAGTCGCCAGCACCACGGTGGCAGTGGCAACGGGCCTCACGAATCTGCTCTACCCGCGAAGCCCTTGGGGCTTGCCTGAGCCGTGTGCGCCGTGGGGCGCCTGAGGGAACTCGTCAGAGACCGGCACCTCTACGGGACCACAGGATACGAACCGGCCCATAGGCAGACCGTTGGGCAGGGCAACGACATGATCGCACCGTAGACCGTGGCACTGACATCGCAGCCGCCCATGGAGCCACTGGACGCCTGCGCTTTCAGTGATCCAAACGAAACCACCTGCCAGGCCAGAGCCCGGGCGCAGGTAGGCAGGGCCGGTCACCAAGGTCGGCGGTGGGCCCGTGGACGCGAGCACATCCTGGAGACGACCATCGAGGCTGAGTTCGTCCTCCTGCGGGCAGACCCAGGCCGTGACGCGGCCGCGGACCACGCGCCCGTCGCGGCCGTCAGGAGCTCCATTCCGGTGCTGTAGTCCACCTCACCGACGGCCCCCGGCCCAGCGGCGCCCGCCCGCGCCTCGGCTGCCCATGGCTCTTGGCGGGTGAAGACACAGGCATTGAGGTGACCGAGGAGATCAGCGGAACGCCGGCACACCGCAGCGGTGCGGGGAACGGTACTGGTGAATGCTTGACCCATATCCGATCTCTTGAGGCGGGAGCCGAATACCATGACCGATCTCGATCCTTTCACCGATCTGCTCGACTACCCGATGTACGTCGTGACCGTGGAGGCCGACGGGGAAAAGGCCGGATGCCTGGTCGGATTCGCCTCGCAGTGCTCGATTCAGCCCGCCCGGTTCATGGTCTGGCTGTCCAGAGCCAACCGGACCTACCGGGTGGCCGAGCGCGCCGACCGACTCGCGGTCCATCTTCTGCGCCGCGACCAGGACCGGCTGGCCCGGCTCTTCGGCGGTGAGACCGGCGACCACACCGACAAGTTCACCGAGGTCCCGTGGCACGCGGAGCCAGGCGGTCTGCCGATCCTGGACGAGGCTCCCGCCTGGTTTGTCGGTCGCGTGGAGAACCGGATCGACGGCGGCGACCACGTCGGTTTCCTGCTCGCGCCGGAGGCGGCGGACAGACTCACGGGCAGCCGCACCCCCGTGCTGACGTTGAACGACACCCACGACATCACCCCGGGCCACCCAGCGAACTGAGCGGCCCCCGTGCCGGGCTATCGTCGCCGCGTGCGCCGAATCGCCGCGCCCCCACCCACCGCCGCCGATTCCGTCACGGCGGCTGACACGAGCGGCACGGGGGCGACAGTTTGTTCGCGAGGATGGTCGCGGCCGTGGAGGCGCCTACGCAGTGCTGCTTGCGGAGCGGATGGCCCGCCGCGTTGCCTACGGCTCTCACGGCCACCTGCGGCTTGTACACGACGGGCGGTACGGGCTGGGGCGCTTCGACAAACGGGTCAAGAGCCAGGAGAACTGCGGAGTGTGGAACGCCGGCATCTGCACCACAGTGACACCCACCCGGCCGTGCCGATGTGCGCCGGAGCTCGGCGTGACCGAGGGGGAGCCGACTTGCACGATCACGCCGGCGTCCCGCGGAACCATACGCTGGAGCGAGAGCCCGGGTGCCACGCACGAAGCCCAGATGGCTCACCTCCACGACCACCGCCGCGGCCCAGTGCGCTGGCATCATCGGGCTCATCAGGCCCATCAGTTCGACATGACAACGCGCCGGGTGCTGCGGGTACGCCGCCAGCTCGTCAGCCCGCCGCTTGCTGGAGGCCGTCGAGGATGAGGTCCAGTCCGAATTCGAACTCGTCGCCGTAGTCGTACCCGGGACGCATGACGTGAGCGGTGGCGATCTCGGTCAGGTGCGGGTACTCGCCATCGCCGAAACCGCTCATGATGGAGTCCGCCAGTTCGGCGGTCTCCTCCGGGGAGTCGAAGGGCAAGGCTTTCTCCTGCAGGGCGAACCCGTAGATGTAGCTGTCGAGCACCGAGACGGCGTGGGCAGTCAGAGTGAGGGAGAACCCTCCCTGACGCAGGCAGCCGAGAACGGCGTCGTGATGACGAAGAGTGGCCGGGCCTGGAGTGGAACGTGACGCCATGAGCCCGATGGCCCAGCGGTGGCGGGTCAGCGCGAGGCGCATGGAGACGGCCCGCTGACGCATCGCCTGTCGCCAGCCGTCCCCCGGCGCCGGCAGTTCGACTTCGCCGAAGACCAGGTCAACCATGCCGTCGATCAGGTCTTCCTTGTTGGTCACATGGTTGTACAAGGACATTGCCTCGACGCCGACGGCCTGGCCGAGCTTGCGCATGCTGAGCGTCTCCAGGCCACCGGCGTCGGCGAGCTCGACGGCGACATGCAGCACCCGCTGCCGGCTGAGCGTCTCGCGGGCAGGCTGCCGGACGGTACGTCGGGTCACGGTGGACATCACTCCCTCACATCGTCTTCCTGCGTTGACGAGCTTACGCCGTAAGTGTTGTACTTACGGCGTAAGTCTGACTGCGCCGTGAACGCGCGGAAGACTCAACGGGAAGCAGTGACGATGAGCGAGCCGATCGCAACCAGCAGTGCGACCAACATGATGGCGGCCGTCGTACAGGAGCGTTACGGTGCCGAGCCGGAAGCCGTACTGCGCACGGCGCGGCTGCCCAGGCCCAGCATCGGGCGGGCCGAGGTGTTGGTCCGTGTACGCGCATCCAGCGTGGACCGGGGCACCTGGCACATGATGGCCGGTCTGCCGTACGCGATCCGGCCCGTGAGCGGGCTGCGCAGGCCGAAGCTCCCCAACCCCGGCCGCAACATCGCCGGGATCGTCGAGGCGGTCGGTACCGACGTGACCGCCTTCGCGCCCGGCGATGAGGTCTACGGCACGGCAGTGGCGGCGTTCGCCGAGTACGCCGCCACCCGTCCCGACAGGATCGCGCCCAAACCGACCGGACTCACCTTCGAGGAAGCGGCGACGGTACCCGTCAGCGCGCTCACCGCACTCCAGGCGATTCGCGACAAGGCCAATGTGCAGGAGGGCCAGCAGGTCCTGATCACGGGAGCCGCCGGCGGCGTAGGCACCTTCGCCGTCCAACTCGCCCACACCTTCGGCGCCCGGGTCACGGCCGTCGCGAGCACCCCCAAACTCGACGCTGTAAGGGCGCTGGGCGCCGACGACGTGATCGACTACACCCGCGAGGACTTCCTTGCCGGCCCGCGCCGCTACGACGCCATCATCGACATCGCGGGCAACCGCGGTCTGAGGGATCTGCGCCGCGCCCTCACGCCCCGCGGCAGGCTGGTCATCACCGGCGGCGAGACGAACGGCCTCTGGCTCGGCGGCACCGACCGGCAGCTCCGCGCGCAGATGCTCTCCCCGTTCACCGGCCAACGTCTGGGCACCTTCATTTCCTCGGAGCACGCCGATGGGCTGCGCGACCTGACCGTTCTCATCGACGCGGGCACGCTCAGCCCCGTCGTGGACCGCGTCTATCCGCTCGCCGAGACTGCCGCAGCCGTCCGACACCTTCTCGCGGGCCGCGCCACGGGCAAGGTGGCGCTTTCCCTGCCCGCGGAGCGACGCTGTAGGCCGTCGTCGTGAAGCGCCCCCCTACGTCGTTCGGCGCGGCGTGGTCGGCCCTTTGTCGTGAGCTGGAACGGCAGTTGTCGAACAAGCAGGGCGAACTCGACGAACACACTGAAGAGTTCGAGGTGGCTCGTGCGGCCCATCGTGAAGTGACCCGGTCGCTGACTCACCATCCGCGCGTCACATGACGCGAATGCCCTCGCGGTCTGGCGCTGATGGCGGTGGCGGGACAACAGAGGGGGATGGTTCCAGCCGACGCCTGCTGTGCGTCACGGAGTTCGTTCCAGCGGATTCCCGAGACCCGCTTCAAGAGACTACCCATGGGCCGCTTCCCGAGGTGCTGGCCTGGCTCATCACGTCGCAGGGGCGGGCGACGGCCATCACGGTCGATGCCCAGGGCATGTCGAGGATGCCGAGGGCGCCGACGCCTTCATCCCGCCGGGAGAGAACCCGTTGTCTTGATCGCAGCCGGTCAGGCCACGTCGTTGTCTCGCTCGATGGCGTTGAGGCGGTTCTTCAGCCGGTAACTGGGGCCTTTTGTTCAGCGGATTCCGGAGTCGGGATGTTCGGCATCCCATTCCTGGCGTGCTCGAGAGATGACGCCACGGTGTTCTGACGACCAGTCGGCGAGGGCTTTCACCAGATGTGTGAGGCTGTGGCCCATCGCTGTGAGCTCGTACTCGACCTGCGGAGGCACGGTCGGATACACGGTCCGGGTGATAAGCCCGTCCCGTTCCAGCCGACGCACGGTGAGCGTCAGCATCCGCTGTGAGATACCGGGTACGGCGCGTTGCAGCTGCCGGAAACGGCGTACGCCCTGGGCCAGTTCGACCACCACCAGGACCGACCATTTGTCCCCGATCCGGTCGAGCACCTCGCGGATCCCGCAGTCCTCGTGCTCGTCCCCGCAGCTGACGACGGGCTCGGTGGTTACCTCCGTGTGCCCCACTGACATTGAAGTGCCTCCTTACGCGCCCTGACGCAAACCCGCAGGATGATCCCGGTTACCGCAGAGAACCTACCGGAACGGGAAGACCTTCATGATCCTGGTTACTGGAGCCACGGGCGCCCTGGGCGCACTGATCGCCGAACGGCTGGCCGACCGCGACGACACCGTCCTCGGAACGCGCGAACCTCAGCGATTCGAGGCTCCGCTGCCTGTCCGCCGCATCGACTTCGACGATCCCGACACGCTGATCACGGGCTTCCAGGGCGTGGACGTGCTGCTGATGATCTCGGCAGGCTACGGCGAGGATGACACCGTCATGGCCCGGCACGGCAGGGCTATCGACGCGGCCCAGGAAGCCGGTGTGGGACATGTCGTCTATACGAGCTTGACCGCCGATGGCGACCACCTTCCCTACGCCCTGCCGCACCGCTGGACCGAGCGTCGTCTCCAGCAGAGCACCATGGGCTGGACGATCCTGCGCAATGGCCTCTACGCCGAGTTGTTGGCCTGGCTGGCGGCGCCGTCGGAGGACGGGCGGATCACTGCCCCACTCGGCGAGGGCCGACTGGCGGCCGTGGCACGTGCGGATCTGGCCGACGCCGCGGTACGAGTGACGGTGGAAGCTGCCGCTCATGCGGGGCGCATCTATGAACTCGTCGGTGAGCAGGCCATCGGCGGCACTGATCTGGCGCACGCCCACGGGCCGCACGTCGCCTACGAGCCGGAGACACTCGCCCAGGCCCGCTCCCGCCTCTCCGCTTCCGGCGCCGAGCCGTTCCAGGTGCCGATGCTGGTGGGCACCTACTCCGCCATCGCTGCCGGATTCATGTGCCACACCGGTGGTGACCTGCGACAACTGCTGGGCCGCGAGCCCCGTTCCCCGCTCGCAGCGGCCCTTGCGTAGTCCCCGGGGCAAGGAGCCGGGCGGCCAGGAAAGTCCCATGCCTTGTGCCACCAACGCGGCTCCGGCGGCAGTTGTGGTGGCACTTGCCGAGCCGGTGCGAGCGCGTCTGCGACGGCTGGCAGCGTCCGTGACCGCGCAGGTGCGGCAGGCACTGCGGGCGAAGATCGTCCTCGCGGCGGCCGACGGACTGGCCAACGCCGCGATCGCACGTGAGCCGAAGGCCAGCGTCAACACGGTGCGCTCGGGGCGGGGCCGCTTCGTCTCCGGTGGCCTGGCCACTCTCCACGACGCGAAACGGTTGGGTGGGCCTCGTACCTACGGGTCCCAGGTGCGCGTCCGCGTGGTGGCCGCAGCCACCGGCGCGCCCGCGCATCCGGAGTCGTCCTGGTCCCATCGCGGGATCGCCGTGGAGGTGGCGGGGATGGCCTTCGCCGCGATCTCGCCGTCCCAGGCCGGTCGGATCCTGGCGGACTTGGACCTCGAACCCCACCGGCCGCGGGGCTGGCTCACCCGTCGGGACACGCCGGACTTCTGGCAGCGAGCTGCCGGCATCTGCGACGTGTGCCTCAACCCACCCGGCGGGGCCGTGGTGCTGTCCTTCGACAAGAGATGCGCCCCACTGGCCGAACACCGCGACGACCTGGGCGCCGAAGCGGTCCTCCCAGCTGTGCAGGAGCGCGCCCGACAAAGTCAGCGGTGCCTGCGCAGACCAGCCGATCAACGCCAGAGCATCGCTCCCACGTGTTTCCCACACGACGCACATCGACGGCATCCGCCATCCCGCGACATCGCGACCGGCAAGGAGGCAAGCCTTCCGTGGCAGCTGCGATCCCGTACCTGACCAGCGGAATCCGCACACGAGGTGCGGAATGAGAATGAGCTCCGAGGCTGTGGCCGGGCGGAGGATGGCTCGATCGCCTGCTCGGTCCGACATGCGGTTGGCTCTCGCCGCTCCTACCGTGGATGAGTAAACGGCTGGCGCGGGAGGGGCCCGTGGCTGAGGGGCGAGGAGTGTGTCGGCTCCGAACACCACCGGAAGGCGGCCTCGGGATGGCCATGCAGTCAGACACTCCCGTTCTCGACACGCTCGTTGCCATGACGGTCGACTCGATCGAGCGATGTGGCCTGGACGAGAAAACGTTCATTCTCACCCGCCTGGCCGCGCTCGCGGCCATGGACGCCCCGGCCATCTCCTACCTCGCGTATGTCGACCCTGCCCTCAAGGCCGACCTGACCCCCGAGGTATTGCAGGACGTTCTCGTTGCCATCGCGCCAGTCGTCGGCACCGCACGTGTCATGTCGGCCGCGACTCACATCACCGAGGCACTCGGCATCACCATCGCGCTGGCCGAGGCCGAGGCCGAGGCAATGGCCGAGACGGAAGCCCAGACCCGGAGCAAGCCCTGACCTGCTCTCTCGATCTGTCTCGGGCTGGTACCCGTCCTCGTCGCAAAACGGGTACCGGCAGCGGAGCACGGCGACCGCACCGACCGTGAGCGGGCTGCATGAACCATCACTCGATACCTCCGATACAAGAAACGGGGGAGCCGAAATGTGCCGCTGGATCGCCTACTCCGGTACGCCCGTCCTTCTCAGCCAAGTCCTGTTCAAGCCGGAACACTCCTTGATCGACCAGAGCCTGCACTCCCGTATGGGGGTGGAGACGACCAACGGCGATGGTTTCGGCGTCGGCTGGTACGCGCGGGACACGGACACTCCGGCGGTGCTGCGGGATGTCGGTCCGGCTTGGAGCAACCGCAATCTGTCGGAGGTCGCCCACCACGTTCGCTCGGGTCTGTTCTTCGCGCACGTCAGGGCCTCGACCGGGACTGCCGTGCAGCAGACCAACTGCCACCCCTTCCGGAGCGGTCGCTGGATGTGGATGCACAACGGGGCGATCAGCGGGTTCGACCGGCTCCGGCGTGATCTCGCGCTGGCCGTCGACCCGGCCCTGTATCCCGATATCGAGGGTTCCACCGACTCCGAGCTGATGTTCTTCCTGGCCCTCACGTTCGGCCTGGCGGAGAACCCTCCCGATGCCGTGGCGCGTATGGCCGCCCTGGTCGAGAAGGTGGGGCACGCGCACGGCATCCGTCACCCGCTGCAGATGACCCTCGCGGTGGCCGACGGGGAACGTGTATGGGCCTTTCGCTACTCCAGTGAGGGCCGCTCGCGGTCGTTGTACTTCAGCACCAAGGTGGACGCCCTGCGTGCGCTCCACCCTGATGCCGCGTTCCTGCGGGACATCTCCGATGAGACTCGCCTGGTCGTCTCCGAACCGCTGGGCGCCCTCTCCGGCGCCTGGAACGAGGTGCCGGAGAGCAGTTTCGGCATCATTCAGCCAGGTGGAGACGCGCTCCATGCCTTCCGGCCCTCTCTGCAAGGCGCATCGGTCTGAAGCTGACCAGCAGGCCGGTGAACGGGCCATCGGCCCGGTGGCGAGACCTTGGCGGAAGGGGTGGTGAGCTTGATGGCCGGGACCCACGACAACGTGCAGGGGCCGACCGTTCCGGCCGTTCAGTGCGCCGATCCCCTGGGAAACCCGCTCCTGCGTACCCGGTTCGCCCTCCCCGCGAGGCCCGTGACCTTCCTTCGGCGGCAGCGGCTGCTCCAGCACCTCGACCAGGCTCTGCGGACTCCGCTGACACTGGTCAACGGTGCGGCCGGGGCCGGTAAAACCCTGCTGGTCGCCGACTGGGCTGCCGGATTGCGTCCGCCGGTCGCCTGGCTCACTGTCGAAGTGGGGGACCGGCGTCCGGGGGTCTTCTGGGCCTACGTCCTTCAGGCACTGCGCGCCTGCGGTGCACCGGTGTCCGAGGCGGTCGGGACCCCCGCGGACGCGGCTGGGGTGGACCAAAAGCTGCTGGCGGCCCTCGCCGCCGAGCTGAACGATCGCAACCGGCCCGTGGTCCTGGTGCTCGACGAATACGATCGCGTGACCGCCCCGGAGGTTGCGGAGCAGCTGGAGTTCGTCCTGCACCACGCGGGGGGCGGCCTGCATCTCGTCCTTGTCACCCGCACCGAGCCGCTGCTTCCGCTGCACCGTTACCGCGCGGCCGGCGAGCTGACGGAGATCCGCGGCGCTGAGCTGGCCTTCACGGCCGAGGAGGCCGTCGCACTGCTGGAGCTGCACGGTCTGCGCCTTCCGCTCCACGCCGCGGGTGCCCTGGTGGACCGACTCCGGGGCTGGGCCGCCGGCTTGCGCCTGTCCGCTCTGGCTGCTCGGGAGAGCGCCGACCCGGAGCTCTACCTGAAGGAGTTCGAAGCGGACCGCAGTACGGTCGCGGATTTCCTGCTGGCCGAGGTTCTCAAGGGACAGCCGGACGAGACACAGGACCTTCTGCTGCGGGTGAGCGTCCTGGAGCGTTTCTGCCCGGACCTGGCCAACGCGCTGACCCTCCGTGCCGATGCCGAGCCCATCCTCGCCGGGCTGCATCGCGACAACGCTTTCGTCGAGCACCTCGGGCATACGTGGTACCAACTGCACCCGCTGTTCGGGGAGATACTCCGGGCCCACCTGCGGGTGCGCCTGCCCGGGGTGGAGCCGGAACTGCACCGGCGGGGCGCGCGGTGGCTGCGCCGGCACGGCTTCCTGACGGAGACACTCGCCCACGGCGCCGCCGCGGGAGACTGGAATTTCGCCGCCGGTGCGCTGATCGACGACCTGGCGATCGGGCAGCTCTTCACCGGTCTGCGCTCGGATGACCTGACCCAGTTGTTCTCCTTCATGGGGCCCGAGGCCAGGAGTCCTGCGACGGACCTCGTACGCGCGGCGCACGACCTGTCCCGGCGTGACCTCGACCGCGGTCTGGCCCGCCTGCGCCGCGCTGAGGAGCACCTGGCCGACGACCCGGGCAGCCTCGCGGCCGCCCGGCTGAGCTGCGCGCTGCTGGAGGCTTTGGCGGCCCGGTTCGCCGGGTGTCCTCCGCAGGCCGAGAAGGCCGCCGCGGCGGCCGACGAGCTGCTGCGGGAAGTCCCCGGGCACCTCTTGGACAAGCATCCCGAACTCCACGCTCTGCTGCTGACCCATCTGGGCTCGGTGCGCCTGTGGGCCGGACGTTTCGATGACGCGCGCGCTGCCCTGACCGTCGTGGCCGGTACCGACGACGGAGCCTGCACCGTGCTGCCCCGGAAAGAGTCGATGGGGCACCTGGCCCTGCTGGACTACCTGAACGGCTGGCTCGGCCGGGCGGAACGCAAGGCCCTGGCGGCGATGTCCGAGGCGGAGCGGATCGGCCTGCCCCAGTCGTCCGGCTCCGGCATCGAACGGCTGGTCCTGGCCGCCGTGGCCGTCGAGCGCCATGAATTGGCCCGGGCCCAAGCCCTTCTCGACGAGGTGGACCTCCCCTCGGGAGCGCGTGATCCGGTGCTGACGGGGGGACAGGCGCTCGTCACCGCTCGTCTGCTGCTGGTCCGGGGCAAGGTGCGAGCTGCCGTCGAGGCGGCGAACCCGGCCGTCTCCACCGCCGTGGCATCACCCTGGGCGGCAAGCCATGAAGTACTCGTCGTCTCCGCCGCCCACCTGGCCGAAGGACGGCCGGACGAAGCCAGCGCGGTCCTCGAGCAGGTGTCCGGCGACCAGCCGGCGTGCGCCGTGGAGGCCGCGGGGCTCCAGCTCGCCGCAGGGCGTTGCGAGGCGGCCGTCGACCTGCTCGACAGCATCCGCAGCCAGGGCGGGACAGGTCCTGCGGTGACGGTGCGGGCGGCGCTGGTGAGGGCTCAGGCCGCGGAGTGGGCGGGAGACACCGCCACCGTCCGCAGACTCCTGGCCCAGGCGCTCCTCGACGCCCGGCGTGAGCGGCTGAGGCGTCCGTTCCTCGATGCCGGAGCGTGGATCCGGCCTCTTCTGGCGACGGCCTCTCTGCATGAGCTGGCAGTGGGCTGGCTCACGCCCGGTCCGGCCCCCGCGCGAAGGGGCGGGCGGTCCGGCGCGGAGTCGCCGTCCTCGCCGCTCGTCGCGGCGGAGCTGAGCGGACGCGAGCGGGATGTCCTGGAGCGGCTGGCCGGGATGATGTCGACGGAGGAGATCGCCGCTGATCTGTACGTGTCGGTGAACACGGTGAAGACCCACCTCAAGAGCGTGTTCCGGAAGCTTGCGGTGAACCGGCGAGGCGACGCGGTGCGCCGCGCACGCGAGCTGCGCCTCTTGTGACCCTTCAGGGAGCGGGCGGCAGCGTCTGCTCAGTCCAGATCGTTTTGCCCTGAGCCGTGTACCGCGTGCCCCACGCCTGGGCGAGCCGGGCGGCGATGAACAGGCCGCGTCCGCCCTCCTCCGCTGCGCCGGCGTGCCGCAGGTGGGGGGAGGCCGAGCCGGCGTCCCGTACCTCGCACGTCAGGCTGCGGTCATGGATCAGGCGGAGCTCGATGGGAGGGCTGCCGTACCGCACGGCATTGGTGACGAGTTCGCTGATGATGAGCTGCGTGTCGTCCGCAGTCTCGTCGTCCACGTCCCACGCGGCGAGCCGTTCGCGGGTACGGCGTCGGGCGACGGCGACGGCCGCGGGATCCGGGTCGAGCTGCCACACAGCGCATCGGTCGGGTGGAAACGACCGGGTGCGCGCGAGGAGCACGGCCGCATCGCCGATGCCCAAGTCCGTCGGAAGCGCGTACACGAGTGCGTCGCACAGGTCCTGGAGCGTGCGATCGCGGAGGTAGGGCGTCAAGGGGAGCGGCCCTGCGACTTCTGCCAGGTACGACGTGAGAACCGGATCACTGGTGAAGACCAGCACGCTGCCGTCCGGCACTTCCACCTCGCCGGCCGCGAAGGGCGCCTCCTGCGCTGTGCCCAGGCGAGGCCCGGCCGTTGTGGCGGGGACGGCGACGGTGGCGTCGGGGCGCACGACGAGCGGGGTGAGACCGCCGGCCGCGGCCAGGGTACAGGTGCCGGTGAGGGGGTCGTGGACCGCGTACACGCAGTCGGCGGTGAGTGCTTCGCGGCGCAGCGGATCCGCAAGGGGGAGGTTGGCGCGTTCGGCGGCCAGCTGACCGGCGGTGGCGTGCATCCGTTCCATGAGCTCCTCGGGGGGCAGGTCGAACGCCGCCAACGAGCGTACGGCGGTGCGCAACTGGCCCATGGTCGCGGCGGCGTTGAGTCCGCGTCCGGACACGTTGCCGACGACCAGGGCGGTGCGGGCGCTGGAGAGGGCGATCGTGTCGTACCAGGCGCCGGGGTTTTCGCCCGTGAGGGAGAGGTAGGCGGCCTCGAGCCAGGCGTGGGTTTCCGGGCGGCGGGGCAACAACTGCCGCTGCACCGTTGCCGCGACGGTGTGCTCGCGTGCGTAGCGGCGCGCGTTGTCGATGCAGAGGGCCGTGTGGGCGGCCAGTTCGACCGCCAGTTCCTGGTCGCCGGCGTCGAAGGCGGGAGACTGTCCGGCGCGATACAGACTGACCAGGCCGAGGGCCGCGTCGCGCAGCGCCAGGGGGACGACGAGGAGGGAGTGGGCCTGCGTCGAGCGGATCGTCTCCGCACGCGCGGGATCGACGGAGAGCCACGGGGCGGCGGCATCCAGGGGGACCACGCCGGGACGCAGGTCGGCGAGGGCCTGGGTGAAGGGCGTGGGGATGGGCAGGCCGGATACGTTCCCCACCAAAGGGGCTTGGGGTGGGTGCGTGCGGCTGCTGCGGAAGGCGGTGCGCATCAGGGGTGTGCCCGGCGGTGGTGGGGCCAGTGGCGGGTCGTTGCCGCGGATCACGGCGTCCACTACCTCCACGACCGCGACATCAGCGAAAGCGGGGACCACGGCGGTCACGAACTCGTCCCCGGTCACCGTGGGATCGAGTGTGAGGCCCACGCCCCTTCGTACGGCGTCGAGCACGTCGGCACGGGCCCGGGCCCGCTCGCGTTCGGTGACGTCGACCACGGCGACCGCCACACCGAGCACCTGTCCGCGAGCACTGTGCAGGCGTTGCGCGGTCACCTCGTAGTTCCGCGGATCCCCATCGACGCGGGCACGGACGATGCGTCCCAGCACCGGCACGCCGGTGTCCAGGACCTCGTTCAGAAGTGCCTCGACATCGGCATCGACCATGTCGTAGACCTCGCGGGCCGGGCGTCCTGTCAGCTCGTCCGTGGCCAGAGACCGCATGGCGGGGGTCGCGGTGTTGACCCGTATCACCCGCAACGTGGTGTCCAGCAGATGCAGCCCGATCGGTGACTGCTCGAACAACGCGTCCAGCATCGCGAGGGCCGTCTCGCCCGCCACCCGGCCGGCCGCGTCGTGTGCCATGAAGATCGCCTCCCGATACCGTCCCGCGCTCGCCCCGGCGCACCACCGCCGCGCGCCCAGACGTCCTTCCAGCGTCCTCCGCACACCGGGCCGCTGCATCCGCGGGCGCGAGCCGTGGCCGGAGGGCGGCAGTCCTCGGGAGGACTCACCCGCAGCGGGGGAGGCCGACACGGTCCGACGTGGCCATGGTGGGCATACACCGGGCGCTCCATGGCGACCGGGACGTGGCGCCGGAAGGAGCACCGATCATGCGACGCTATCCTCCGATCGCCGATCACGGGATGGTCGGTGACTTGCAGACCGCCGCACTGGTCTCCTCCGACGGCACGGTCGACTGGCTGTGCGCGCCCAGGTTCGACTCGCCCAGCGTGTTCGCCTCGCTGCTCGACCACGACCGCGGCGGCCACTTCAGCATCTGGGCCGACACTCCACGGCCTCCGATCCAGTTGTACCTGCAGGACACCGCTGTGCTGGTGACGCGCTTCCTCGCGGAGGAAGGCGTGGGTGAGGTGGTCGACTTCATGCCGGTGGAGAACCCGGAGCGGGCGGCGGGGCGGCATCGGCTGGTCCGCATGCTGCGCGTGACGCGCGGCCGGGTCCGCTTCACCCTTCAGTGCCGCCCTCGCTTCGACTACGGCCGTGCCGGCCACCGGCTCGATCTCGCCGAGGACGCCGTCCGTTTCGACGGGCGCGCCGTCCGGGCCACGCTGCAGACGGTCGGCCCGGTGATATGGACCGGGGAGGGCGATGACGCCCGGGGCGAAGTATTCCTGGGGCCGGACGACTTCGCCGCCGTCGTCCTGACGATCGAGGACTCGCCCGATGCCCCGCAGCCACCGCTGAGCCGGGCGGACGTGGTGACGCTGTTCGAGCAGACCCGGGACTTCTGGCACGCGTGGGTCCGCCGCAGCCGGTACCGGGGACGCTGGCAGGACATGGTGAACCGCGCGGCCATCACGCTCAAGCTGCTCACCTACGCGCCCACCGGAGCGCCCGTCGCGGCCCCCACTATGGGGCTGCCGGAGCAGATCGGCGGCGGACGCAACTGGGACTACCGCTACACGTGGGTCCGGGACGGCTCGATGTCGGTCGGTGCGCTGCTCGGGCTCGGCTATCGCGAGGAGGCGCACGCCTTCCGCCGCTGGCTGGGTGACCGGCTGAAGGCGAACAGTACGGTCAGTGGTGAACCCCTGCAGATCATGTACCGGATCGACGGCGACCCGAACCTGCCGGAAGAGGTCCTCGACCACCTGGAGGGCTACCAAGGATCCGCACCGGTGCGCTTGGGCAACGGCGCGGCGAGCCAGCTCCAGCTCGACATCTACGGAGAGGCGGCCCTCGCCCTGTCCCAGGCGGTCGAGGACGCCGCCGAGATCCCACCGTACGACGGCTGGCAGTCCCTTGCCGGGGTGCTCGACTGGCTGGTCAAAGCGTGGGACCGGCCCGACGAGGGAATCTGGGAGACGCGGGGCGGGCAGAAGGACTTCACCTACAGCCGGCTGATGTGCTGGGCGGCCTTCGACCGGGGCATCCGGATGGCCCGCGACTTCGCCCGTCCCGCAGACATCGCGGGATGGAGCGCGGCACGGGACGACATCCTGCGCCAGGTGATGGAGCGGGGCTGGAGCCCCGGGCGCCAGGCCTTCGTCCAGCACTACGACGACGTCACCCTCGACGCGTCCCTGCTGCTCATGCCCTCCGTCGGATTCATCGCGCCGGACGATCCGCGCTGGCTGTCCACTTTGGACGCGATGGGCCAGGAACTCGTCTCCGACAGCCTCGTCTACCGCTACGACCCCGAGGCGTCCCCGGACGGCCTGCGCGGCAGCGAGGGCACGTTCTCGCTGTGCAGCTTCCTGCACGTGGACGCGCTCGCGCGGGCGGGACGGCTCGGGCAGGCCCGGTACGCCTTCGACAAGATGCTCACGTACGCCAATCACGGCGGTCTGTTCGCGGAGGAAATAGGTCCCACGGGAGAGCAACTTGGCAACTTCCCGCAGGCTTTCACTCATCTCGCGCTGATCACGGCCGCTCTCTCCCTCGACGAGCAGATGGACACCGCTCGCTGAAGCATCACTTGGGACCTACCCGGCGAGGTGGACAGCGTGAAGCACTGGCGGGCTCTGATCGTCCTCGGTACGGCCCAGTTCCTGATGGTTCTGGACACCTCCGTCATGAACGTGTCCATCAGCCAGTTGGTCGAGGACTTCGACACAGAGGTCACCGCCATCCAGGCCGTCATCACCCTGTACGCGCTGGTCATGGCCGCGTTCATGATCATCGGTGGCAGGTTCGGGGACATCCTGGGGCGCCGCCGCATGTTCCTTGCGGGGCTGGCCGTCTACGGTGTGGGGTCGGCTCTGACCGCGGTGGCGCCCACGCTGTGGGTGCTCACGCTGGGCTGGTCGGTGATCGAGGGGCTCGGGGCGGCCATGGTGCTGCCGGCCATGGCCGCCCTCGTCGCGGAGTCGTACCGCGGGCGGGACCGGGCCATCGCCTACGCGGTCATCGGCGGGCTCGCCGGCGCCGGGATCGCGGTCGGTCCGCTCCTGGGCGGCTGGGTGACGACGTACCTCACCTGGCGGCTGGTCTTCGCCGGCGAGGTCGTGGTCGTCGTGGCCGTCCTGCTGTGCCGCGGGGTGATCGCGCCTTCCGCCCCGACCGGGCCGCGCCCCCGGATGGACTGGGTCGGGGCGATGCTCTCCGCGACCGGGCTGGGGCTGGGTGTGCTCGGGGTCCTGCAGAGCAGCACCTGGGGATGGGTGCAGCCGCGCAACCCGCCCTTCACCGTCCTCGGTTTCGCCCCGACGCTGTTCGTCGTCGGCCTGGGAGTGGCCGTCCTGGCCGTCTTCCGGTGGTGGGAGCGGCGGCGGGAGCTGCACGGGGCCGACCCCCTTATGCATCTTTCCCTGCTGGGCAGGCCCGTGTTGCGGTCCGGGCTGATGACCCTGCTGAGCCAGAACCTCATCCTGCTGGGGCTGTTCTTCACGATCCCGCTGTACTTGCAGGTGGTGCAGGGGTTCGACGCGTTCGAGACGGGGCTGCGTCTGCTCCCGGTGTCCGCCACCATGCTGGTGACCTCCCTGTCGGCGTCCTCGCTGGGCCGGGTGTGGGGCGCGCGCCGGGTGGTCCGGCTGGCGCTGGCGACCCTGACGGCGGCCATCGTGTGGCTGCTGGCCACCATCGACCCGGTCATCGACGACGGGCAGTTCGCCGGAGCGATGGCCCTGCTGGGCGTGGGCGTGGGCCTGCTCGCCTCACAACTGGGCAACGTCGTCCAGTCGGGCGTCGGCGAGGAGGAACGCAGTGAGGCGGGAGGGCTCCAGTTCACGGCACAGAATCTGGGTTCCGCGCTGGGCACCGCGCTCATCGGGTCGATCCTGATCGGTGCGCTGGCGCAGGCCTTCACCTCGCAGGTGACGGATGATCCGCGGCTGTCCGAACAGACCCGTGACGAGGTCGGTGTCGCTCTTGAGGCCGGGGTCACCTTCGTCCCCACCGATCAGGTGCGTTCGGCGGCCGAGCGTGCCGGGCTGCCGCCGTCCCAGGTTGACGCCGTCGCGGACTCCTACGCCTCCGCGCAGCTGGACGGCCTGAAGGCGGCGGTCCTGGCCACCGGTGGGATCGCTCTCGCCAGTCTCCTGGTCACGCCGAACCTGCCGACCGCCCGGCAAAGCCGTCAGCGGCAGCCGGACACCGATGTTCCGGCCGGTGCGGCCGGAGAGACGCGCTGAGTCCGGAGGGAGTCACCGGTGTCCAGGATGAGAGTCACGACCGGCCCGGCCCGGCGGGAGCACCGTGCTGAGCGCCGGGCTCGCGCGGACTACACGGGTGGCGTCTACGGATCCATGCTGGCGGCCTCCGTGGTGGTCGGCGCCGGTTCCCTGGGCTCGTTCCCCCGCGCCGAGTTGGTGTTGTTGCTGCTGCTCACCGGCGTGGTGTTCTGGATCGGGCACGTGCATGCCCAGCTCTTCGGGGCGCGCCTGGCGCAACAGGCTCCGGACCGTCGGGTCGTATGGAACGTGTGTTGTGAGGAGTGGCCGATCGTCAAGGCGGCCATCCCGCCGGCCGCCGCGGTGCTTGCCGGTCCGCTCTTCGGTCTGGACGTGCGAGGTTCCCTCTGGCTGGCTCTCTGTGTCGCTGTGGCCGGCCAGGTGGGCTGGTCCGTGGCTGCGGCACGCCGCGTCGGCGCTTCGCCCCGGCTCATGGTCGTCACGGCATCGGTCAACCTGCTGCTCGGTCTGCTGATCATTTCCTTCAAGATCTTTCTGAAGCATTGAGCCCCGGCTTCCGGTCGCCGGGCGACGCTCACCTGTACCGGGTGAGGCCCCAAGCAGCACATAGGCCGACGATCGGTAGGGAAGGGGCGCCGTCCAGCTGTTCGAGACAGTCCAGGAAGGACCGTTCGTGCGCTACGAGATCCGAGTCGAGGGACACCTGTCGGAAACGATGGCCAAGGCGTTTCCGGAACTTGGTCATGTGGTGATGTCCGGCCAGACCATCCTGTTCGGACCGGTCGTGGACGAAGCGCACCTGTACGGGCTGCTGGCCCGCTGCCAGTCACTGGGACTGCGGGTATTGGAGATGCGCCCACTGCCGGAGTGACGGGGCCGGGGCGCCGTCCTCAGAGCCGCGCCGCCTTGATCCGGCCGCCGTTGTGGGCGGCTTTCAGCGCCGTGAAGTCACGCTCGTTCTGGTCGCCGTAGGACTGGGGGAACTCGGTGAGCGCGCGATGGCCCGCACCTCTCACGCGAATACCAGCAGCACCGTCAGCAGGCCGCCCAGGAGCAGAGCCGACGCTCCAGCCGTACGGTGCTCGTCCGGAGGCGGGAGGTAGTTCGCGGTCGACCAAGCCGACCGCGAGGAAAACGGTGCGGGCGACGGCGACGATCGCCGCCTACCGGCGAGGGCGGAGCCGCCGACGCGGCCGGCCCGGCCCGGGCGCGGTCCGTCCGGGCCGGGCTCGGGCCGTTCAGGCCGGCCAGAAGGTGTTGGCCGGGCGCCGGGGTCCTCCACCTCACCGCCGTGGCGGCGTCGATGGCTCACCCGTGGTGGGTGAGCCGGTCACCGAGCAGCAGCCTGACCCTGAAGCGGTCAGGCGCACGCACACTGCCCTCCCCCCGCCTCGTCAGCTCGCGGAGGCGACGGCTGATCACGTGAGGAGGAGCCATGTCCATGCCGCATGGCCCGGCATCACACGCCCGGCAGGAACACAGGCCCGACGGCGCGGCCCCCGATCCGATGGGCGACTCCGCGGACGTACTCGGGCGGCTCGGCCGTTCCTGGACCTGGATCTTGGGCGCGGCCCTGGCGACATTGGTGCCGGGCCTGCTGATACTCGTCTGGCCGGACGCGACCCTGCACGTCCTGGCGGTCCTCATCGGCCTGTACCTGTTGGTGACCGGGGCGTTCCGGTTCGTGGGCGTCTTCGCGCGGGCGACGGACGAACGGCTGCCGGGCCTGCTCCTGGCCGTGCTGTACGTCCTTGCCGGGGTGCTGTGCCTGCGGAACCCGCTGCAGACGATCGCCGCGCTGTCATTGATCACCGGGGGTGTCTGGCTCGTGTCCGGCATCCTCACCCTCTACACGGCCGTGGCCGTCCAGGACCTGCCGCACCGTGGCGTCGTCATGCTCGTCGGGGTGCTCGGGATCGTCGCGGGGATCGTGGTGCTCGCCCTGCCTGCCGAGTCGGCCCGCGCCCTGACGCGGCTGCTCGGCCTGTGGCTCGTCCTGCTCGGCCTCGCCGAGGCGCTGGTCGCTTTCGCGTGGCGGGCCGCGCTCGCAAAGACCTCGGCGGCAGGACCGCGCGCCCCCGCCGGGAGCGCCTGACACCTTGCCCGCCGCTCCGGCGGGCGTGACAGACGCACCGGCCCCGCACGGTCTTTCCCGCTGTGTCACCCCGAGCGGCGACGGTCGCGGCCGGGGCGGCGCACCCACGGAAAGGGAGCATCCATGAACCCGGCCGCCACCCCGGACCCGCCGGATCCCGGCGGAGCCTCCCACCAGGAACAGGTCATGAGCACCGAGGAACGAGCGGAATACGAGCGACTGCGCCGGCACGCGGCGACACGCCACCGGCGGTTGCGCCAGGTCGGCTCCGCGGTCCTGCTCCTGCTGGCCCTGCTGCTCGCGCCCCTGGCCGTCGCCGCGGCCTGGGTCCAGGACACGGTCTCCGACACCGACCGGTACGTCGAGACCGTCGCTCCGCTGGCGTCCGAGCCGGCCGTGCAGGAGGTCGTGATCAACAAGCTCACGAACCGCGTCGTCGACAACGTCGACGTCGCGGCGGTGACGGACTCGCTCAGCAAGGCGCTCCAGCAGTCCGGAGCGTCACCGCGCGTCGTGGCGGGCGCAGAATCCCTCGAAGGGCCGCTGCGCAGCGCGGTCAGAAGCGTCGTCGACCGCACCATCACCCGCGTGATCACCGGCGACGCCTTCCAGCAGGCGCGGGAGGGCGCCAACTGGCGCTCGCACACCGCGGTGGTGAACATGCTCACCGGCCAACGCGAAGGTGCCGTGCGCGCCGAGGGCGACACGGTCCAACTGGACGTGGGAGAGGTCATCAACGAAGTACGGGAGCGGCTCGTCGACGCGGGCTTCGACAAGGCAGCCGCCATCCCGGACACGGACCGGACCATCACGCTCTTCCAGGCCGAGGAACTGGGCAAAGCACAGGACACCATGCGGCTGCTGGACATCCTCGGTACCTGGCTGCCCGTCCTGACCCTCGCGCTCGCCGCGCTCGCCGTCTGGACCAATCCGGCACACCGGGTGATGGTGATGATCACCGCGATCGGTGCGGGCGTGATGATGGGGGTGCTGCTCGTCGCGCTCGTCGTCGCCAGAAGGGTCTACCTGGACTCGGTCCCGCCCACGGCACTCCCCACCGACGCGGCCGCGGCGATCTACGACACGTTCGTCCGCTTCCTGCGCGACAGCGCGCGCACCCTGCTGGTCCTGGCAGTGATTACGGCGCTGGCCGCCTATCTGTACGGTCCCGGACGCCCCGCCCGCGCCCTCCGCACGGTGACGGACCGGGGAACGGCGGCCGCCGGCCGGGGGCTGCGCCACGCCGGACTGCGCACCGGGGCCACCGGCCGCTGGCTGACAGACAACCGGGCATGGACCACCGGTGCCGTCATCGCGGCCGGAGCGCTCGCCCTGGTGCTCTGGAACCACCCCACGGTCGGGGGAGTGGTGCTCGTTCTCGGCATCGGCCTGGCCGTCCTGCTCATCCTGGCAATCCTCGCGGCGGCCGCCGGACCGGCCGGTCATGCGGGGGACCAGGCGGCGGAACGGGCGGCCCCGTGAGCCATGATCGGAAACCGGGGCCCGGGCAGACAACCCGCGGCCGCACGGTCGCGCGGGCCGCGGCTCGGCTGCTGGCCGGTCTGTCGGCACTCGATGTCGTGGAGGACTAGCCGGGAGCGAACGACTGCAGACTCTCTGCGGGCGGTTCTGGGAGTGCGGGGCGACACCCTCGACGAACTGCGAGATGTCTCTCCACGACTGGCACCACACGGAAGACCACCGGAGGCGCGGGTGTCATGGTGACGCCGGTGTCGACCACGGCGTTCAGCCGAGCGCTTCAGGCAGTGTGCGAGCGGTGCTGGCACCTGCCGCGTACCCCGGTGAACGCCGGTGTCGACCACGGCGTTCAGCCGAGCGCTTCAGGCAGTGTGCGAGCGGTGCTGGCACCTGCCGCGTACCCCGGTGCCTGCCGTCACCGGCATGGTGCTGTCCCTCTCGGCGACCCTGTTGTGGTGGTCCCAGCATTTGCTGCTGTGCGGCCGGATCGGCCGGTGGAGCCTGGTGCCGGGAGCGCTCCTGGCCGACACCGGTACGGTCGTGCTGAGCCGGGGCGCCCGCATTCTGGTGCCCGCAGCGATGGAGCGCAGCCCGGACGAGTTCGGCCCCCTGGGCCTGCGCACCCCGCGGCGGTGGGCACGTCGCCCCCTGACCGGGCCCCCGGAGCGCGTCAACCGGGGCTGCGGAGCTGCCGCAGGCTCACCCGCGTCGGGTGAGGCGCAGCGGTCCTTGTCCTGCGCACGCTGAACACAGCAGGCAACGGCGGCCGGGCGGACGCCCGGGACGGAGGAGAGACATGAGCGCGCAGACGTACCTGGCGTACGACTATCCCCTGCTGAGCGTTTTCTGGAGCATGCTCCTGTTCTTCCTGTGGATCATGTGGTTCGTCCTGCTCTTCCGGATCATCACCGACATCTTCCGTGACGACACCATGAGCGGCTGGGCGAAGGCCGGATGGCTGGTGCTCACCATCCTGCTGCCCTTCCTGGGCGTCTTCATCTACGTGATCGCCCGCGGCAAGAACATGGGCCGCCGCGAGGTGGCGCAAGCGCGTGCGCAGCAGGAGGAGTTCAACAGCTACATCAGGCAGACCTCGGCCGGCGGCCGGACCAGCAGCGTCGACGAACTCGCCAGGCTGTCCGAGATCCGCTCCCACGGCGACATCACGGACGAGGAGTTCCGCAGGGCGAAGGAACTGGTCCTCGCCGGCCACGGCCCGACGGAACCCGCGGGCTCCACCTCCCGGACCGCCCATCCCTGAGCATCCGGATCACACGAAACGAGGCTCAAGATGACCGCCACACACACCCGGCCGGCACGCACGGCGAAGCAGGAATGGGCAACCGGCCTGACAGCCTTCGCGGCCGTGATGCTTTTCCTCGTCGGCCTGCTCGACCTCTTCCGGGGCATCATGGCCATCGCCGAGGACGACATCTTCCTCACCACGCGCAATTACGTGTTCGAGTTCGACCTGACCGGCTGGGGCTGGATCCACCTCGCTCTGGGCGTGGTGGCCGTGCTCGTCAGCATCGGGCTGCTGCGGACCGCGACCTGGGCCCGCGTCCTCGGCGTGGCCATCGCCGGACTCGTCATCATCGCCAACTTCCTCTCCCTTCCGTACTACCCGGTGTGGTCGGTCGTGATGATCGCCATCTCGGCCTTCATCATCTGGGCGCTGTGCGTGGTCCAGCGCGGCAACCTCTACGACCTGTCAGAGGATCGCCCACTATAGGACGAGCTGCCGAACTGCCGTCCTGGTCGGTGAAAGCCCGGTGATGAGAGGACCCGCCTCTCGTGATCTTCGATACCCAGTCCGTGCGCGCGGCCGCGGGTGCCCCGAAGACCACGACGGGGCGGCACGCTGGCAAGAAGGCGTCGGGGCGCAAGCGCGGACTGGCCGTGGACGTCCTGGGACCGGTCATTGGTGTCGTGGTGCCGGCTGCATCCGCCCACGACAACACCCCTGGCACCGCCCTGCTCGACCAGGCCGCCGAACGGTGCGGAACGATATTCCACATATCATCCCTGCCTCTTTCGAGAAATTCCGTAGGCGGCCAGCCCGATGAAAGAAATCACGATGACAATCCACAACCAGGTGGGAAGCGCCGGTCCGGAGGCGCCGCGAGCCATCAGTTCAGTTGTCGCGCTGGTCATGCAACCTCCCGTCCTGCGACGAAATTTCTCCTTGTGATCCTCAACCCACCACGCCGGTCGCATAAAGCAGCCCGAGGACGGCCAGGACCGTCCCGATCAGGCGAAAGGCGAGCGCGTTGGACGTTTCGAATCGCCCGTTGGACCGGCCGCTGAGCGTGGATGCCATACGCGGTCCCTTGAATGCCGTGGCCAGTCCGAAGAGAGCGATGAGAGTACCCACGACAGCGGTCATGTCCGTTCTCCTATTCAGCAACGACGTTTGGCGTACATGATGCCGACGAAGATGACGGCCGCGACGAACAGTCCGACAGGCTCCGGCCCCCTTGGGGTTCAGGAGCGGGTCTTGCGGTGGGCGAGGAAGGCAAAGACCGCCAGAACCGCGCCGCATGCTGCGCCAACTGCTCCGAGCACGATCGGCACCGTGTCACCGGTGACAACCCCTGCCATGCACGCGAAGAGTCCTCCCAGGAGCGCAATCGCGGCAAAATTCCGCGTTCCCCTAATCGCATCATCCATCGACGTCCTCCTACGTCGCATCGCGCTCCAGTTCCTTTCTCAGCCGCTGCCGCAAGCGAATGGCGAGGAGAGCAAGGTAATGGCCGATTGACGCGAAGAAGAGTGGCGACTGCGACGGTGAAGACAACGTTGAGGAGTTTGGCAGCCCCCGCCACTTTGCGAGAAGACACATTCCTCATGGTCACTTCCCTGGTGCCAGCTCGTGATGTCCGGTCTCTCTTACCTGCTGCGGCTCCGCCAGACGACCGCACAGACGACGAACACGAGGACCACCACGACTCCGAAAACCCAACTGCTCCAAGGACCGCCCCCGGTGATAACGGCAGCGACACTGGTTCCCGTTTCCCTCATCTCAACTCCAGGTAGGAGAGCCGGGGTTGAGGCCTGTCACGTCGTGCCCTGATCCGCAGCGACAGCAGCCCGGTGGGGTCTCTGTTGCTGATGAAGACGCTGCCCGCGTACAGGTGGGGGTTGGTCTCCTGTCCCGACGGGGCGGGCTGGGTGAAGCGGCCGAGTTTGGGGTCGTAGGCGCAGATGCGGGTGCGCTTGCCCGCGTCGTCGACCGGGCCCAGGACGTTGCCGGCGGCGTCGGTGGGGTAGTAGTAGGACTTCGCCCCAGTCGTCATGGAATTCAATGTGCCCCTGGGTTCGCGGATGAATCCGGTGCTCACTCTTCCCCGCTCTCCCGCAACCGCACCTTCGGCGCCCACCTCGGCCGCGGCACGACCGCCGCCGAAGCCGCCACTGCCACCGGCTAGACAGTCGAGGGCGTCAAGTCCACCCAAGCCATCCTGGATCTGGCCCGGAGTCACGACGTCGAGATGCCCATCGCCGGTGTCGTTATCAACGGCCGGCCCGCCGCCCAGGACGCTGCCACTCGCTTCGTCGCGCGCACTCCCAAGCCTGAGCGCTATGACACCTGACTCAGCGAGATCAGTGTGCCGCCTCGACGCACACGCCTGACGGACTGCAGGAGCCAACACCAAATGCCGTAGGGGGCCGATGAGTTCGGGAAGCGCGGTCTGCATGCCCTGTTACCCTGCCTGCCCCAGCGCCTGGCCCACGACAAGTGCCTGCGGCCAGCCCTGCTCCTGGTCGAACGGGCGATCCGGTCCCGGGCCATGGAAACCGACTTGAGGAGACGAAGAGGCAACAACCTGTGTACTCGCAGGCCGCCACGTACGTGGAGCTGCGCAACGACAAGACCCTCAAGTGCCTGGCCATTCCCGGTTCCGACGACAGCTTCGGCGTCGCGGCCGTCCAGTGGACGTGCAACGACAACGACGATCAGCGCTGGGAGCTGCGTGACAAGGACCAGGGGGACAATGAGGTCTGGCTTGTCAACAAGGCAACCGGCAGATGCCTCGGCGCCGGCAACGCCGACCGCATCGCGACCTTCCAGTACTCCTGCGGTTCCGGCTCCGAATTCCTCTGGATCTACGACAGTATTGGCCGCCTGCGTCACCCGTACGGCGACTGGTGCCTCGCCGTTCCCAACTCCCAAACTGCCAGCGGCGTCCAGCCGATCCTGTGGACCTGCACCCTCAACCAGGACCAGCAGTGGAGCTGATCCGCCCTCAGACCACAGCTGTGCTCTCACCGCCGGCCACAGTTCCACCCGGACCTGCGGGTCGTCCAAAGAGCGGCTCAGGAGGGTTTCGACGCAGCGGATGAGGTAGCACAAGGTGTGGCGCTGGACACCGAAGTCGGCCGCCGCCGCGTCCTACTGGCCGTGGCGAGCGAGCCAGATGCGCAGGGAGACCACAGATCGCGCGGCCCCGTCGCGTCGTGCTCGTGGATGGTGTCCCGCTGGGGACACCGTTGGCGAATTCGGTCGTGGTCGCAAAATGACCTTGCGGGGCGGGATGATGGCCGGGAACGGCGTGAGGGCGCGAGCGTGGGGTGATCGGGGTGCCGCTGTCCACGTCTGCCGGGTGAGGGGCAGTGATCGGGCCGCTCTTCGCCGACAAGGACTTCGTGGATCTGTTCCCACACCGTGGTCAACTCGCCTGGCTACCCTGTCGGTTGGCGCTCGTGTCGGTGATGCAGTTCGTCCAGGGCCTGTCGGGCCGCTAGGAGCTGTCCGATGGGTGGTGTGAGCCGGGCAGGGCCGTGCCTTGGTGTGCGATGCTGAACGAAGGGGGCCGCTTGTCACGCGATACGGCTGAAGCAGAGGCGGGGATGAAGGGGATCACGTTCCCCGCCTGGCAGGGAAAGCACTACGTGACCCTGGCTGAACTCCTGGTTCGCCTCGGCAGCTTCGGCCTGGACCTGACATGGCGCGTCGAATTCGACGAGATCGTCGATCCTCGCTGTGCCGAGCTGGAGAGACTGTCTGCCATCGGCGGCATGGACACGTTGACGCTGTTGTCGCTGACGACCCCGTTCCTTCAGTTGATCGACGCCGAAGCACGCGGGTTCGCTGGGGACAAGGCGGAGGTCGTCCTGACCGAAGTAGACAGCTCGTTGTGGGACGTCCGGGCTCTCGACGAGCGCATAGTCACCGAGCTACGTCGTCACTACCCGGATGCATCAGACCTCTGAGCGGGGCGTTTCACTTCCTGCGGAGCCACAGACGGATCGAGACCACGGCCACCGTGTCCGAGAAGTTGGCATGAGTATGGCGCCGGCAACAGCGCCGACATCCGCCGTCTGATCGCCCGCGTCATGAACATTGCGCGGTCCGGTGAACGTGCCGGACCGCCGACATTCCTCGGCCATTGTGTTGCCGCCCCCTACTCCAGCTCGTGCCCGGCGCCACGATCCACGCACCTATGGAGCGCAGTGTTTGTGAGAGGGAGCCTGTACACAGGCCAGCCGGCGAAAGAGCTGGATGTGCCCCGGCACGCCTCTGGTGCTCAGCCCGGCAGAGCCCTGGTGAGCACGTGACGTACGGAATCCCCGGTGCCAGGGCGGAGTTCGCCGAGCCCATCCCAACCCCATGCCCGAAGGGCGGCCTGCGCCACCGTGTTGGCGGGGTCGACCAGGATGACCGCCAGTTCCGCGTGGCTGGCGGAGAGCAGCAGTTCCTGAAGGCGACCGCCGATCCCGCGGCGACGGTGCTCCGGCAGCACCATCAGCTCGGCTATGACGAACGCCTTGCCGGAGGCGGTGAGTTCCTCGACCGCGTCGGGAACGACGCCGACGAATCCCCGCCACCACGAGCCGTCACGGTGCAGCGGATAGCCATACGTCACCCCCGCGGGTTCGTCGTCATCGCCTTCCTCATCGTCAGCCGCCACCATGCCGAAGCCCTGACGTTGGACATCCTCCGCGAGTCTGGCCAGGAACCGTTCGCGATTGCGGTACTCCTCACCCGGGGGTTCCTCGTAGGCAGCCACGTACAGGTCCGCCAGCTTTTCCCGGTCACCGTCAGCCTGCCACCGGCTCAGCTTGCGGAAGAACACCTGCCCCATACCATTCCCCTCGCCCATGGCTCCCGGCAGTCAGACTGCCCCATCGCCGCTGATCCTATTCGGGGCGCCAGGCTCACCCGATGACCGTGCCCCTGCTTTACCCGCCGCAGCGAGGTATCTCCTTTCGAAGGCCGTCAGCCTGGCTCAACCTCTCATCGGCATCGTCATCAACGCCCTCGGCGAAGCCCGCGAACTCGAAGCAGCAACCCCCAGCCACAGGAACAAGCCGCTGCACCCGACGTCTGCACGAACGCGTCGCAACAGCTCGCCAGGCACTCGACGCGCCGACAGCCGAGCCGGCCACTCTGCCCACGCCCCGGCCCCGCGAATAGGCGGCCCCATCGCGGCACCATCGCGCAGCGCCTTGCCTCGAACCGGACGCTCAAGGATCGTGTCGCCGCAGCCGGCTGTCCACCGTGCACCGCCAGATCGACGATGCGCGCACCGGGGCGGCACCTCACCGCTGCCCGACCGACGTGAACGCGGCCTGGGCAGACGCTGTCTCGCACGCGCCGTGCCGGATGCCGGAGCGCTGCCGGTCAAACGGATCCTGCCAGGGGGTGCGGAGTCGTGATCATTCGCCAGGGCGAAGGCAGTGCGCGATCACCTGACGAGCCCGGCATCAGTGCGCTGCAAGCGCGGGGCCGGTGGCGAGTGGAGATCTGTCGGACGAGCAACGGGCCGTGCCAGAGCCACAGTTACCGAACGACAGGCAGCCTGGCCGCAGTTCGACCCACATGACTTCCTGGCTCGGCACGCCGTCGAGTGCGGCATCAATCGCCTCAAAAGGCGCCGCGCCGTGGCCACGAGGGACGGACTACCGGGAGCAGTCCGCTACGAGGCAACCGCCCTTGACGCGGCCATCAATGAATGGCTGTGACCAGCGTCATCGAGAGTGACCCAGTAGCGGCGCTTGACCCCGATTTCGGTGCTGCGCACATCTTCGAGGACGCCACCATTGCTTTCGATGGTGCGCGCGGAGCCGACGTTGCCATCGTCACAGGTGAGGAGGACCCGGTCCAGACCGAGCGCCGGTGCCTTGAGCAGAACCGCTCCCAGCGCCCACGTGGCCAGTCCGCGTCTCCTGGCAGAAGGCCGCACGCTGTAGCCGATGTGTCCGCCGCCTTCCAACAGAAGGGCGTTCAGATAGTGCCGAAGGTCGATGGCCCCGAGGTACGTCTCGCCGTCGACGATCCACCAGTGAGTGGCGTGGACGCGCCCTTCCCCGACAGGCAGCGACCGGTCCGATTGCTGCCGCAGTCGCTCGACCCATGAGGCGAACCCTTCCGGGCTGTCCAGATCATCGTCACCAACCAGCCGCAGGCCGGCCCCGTCCTGGTGAGCACCAGGCTGCCACTCGTCACGCGCCGTGAGCCACGAGGAATGCAGCCGTCCAGTGGGAGCGATCAGTTCAGCCATGCGAGGGACGATAACACCCGCACCCCCTATGTGATCAGGCACTTTATGTCAGATCGGAAGCCTGGCCCGTCGGGTGGAGTGCAGCGGGTAAGCCAGCTCGAGGCGAGATCGGCCCGTTTGGCCGCGATTGCTCGTGGGCGCTGGACGGGCTTTCGGCGGTGCCTCGTCTATCGGGTGCCGTCGGGGCTGCCCGCGAGGGAGCCGCCTGTCCAGAAGGGCAGTGCCTTTTGATCTTTGCTCAGTGACCGGCGTATGGCGTTGACCAACTGCACCTGTGCCTGGGCGGGCGCCCTGCTGGCCTGGGCGAACTCTTCCTGGCTCAGCGGATCACGTGCCGGGTCGCGTACCGGGTCACGCGCCACCTGGTCCAGGAAGGCGCCGATGGCCCTGCCGAAGTTGTCGATCTCCGCCGCGACGGCCGCGGGAGCGACCAAGCTGGCACGGGTCAGGGCCGCACTCCACTCGCTCCAGTCGTAGTCCCATCCCTGTCGATCGGCATGGGCGCGGCTGATGACCATCGTGAACTTGGCGTAGTGGCTGATCAGTTCCTGATCGGCGAGCAACTGCTTGTCCCGCAGCCACTGACGGTCCTGGGCCCGGTGCGTGACGATGCCCCCGACCAGGACCCCGATCGTGGCGGACAGCGCCCCCACGGCTGTGGTGACCAGTGTGTCCTGCCGCCTCGGACGGAGTCTCACAGGTGGCTGTGGGGTGGATAGGGGGATCGGGGGCGGTCACGTCATCCTTCGGAGGCGTGGTCACGAGGGTCGGCCTGGAAGCCAGCGATCAGGGTGTCGATGAGGAAGTGGAAACTCCGCGTGACGTCGCGGGCCATTTTGAAGCCGTCGGCGCCTTCAAGGGTGACGAACCCGTGAAGTGCTGATCGCATTGCCCGTGCGGAGTCGACTACGCGGGCGTCGGGCAGGCCGAAACCGGCGAGGACGTCGAGCAGAACCTGCACCGCCGCTTCGCTGACGCGGCGGTCCTCCTCGTCATCGGCCGCTGGAGCGGGGAGGGTGGCGGCGTAGCGGCCGGGATGCTCCAGGGCCCAGTGGCGGTAGCTGTCGGCGAACGCCCGGACCGCGTCAGGGCCGGAACGGCCGACGGACTCCCGGGCCAGCTGATGGGCGAATTCGCGCTTGGCCTGGACGGAGATGCCGTGCCGCAGTTCGTGCAGGGAGCCGACGTGCTTGTAGAGGGACGGTGGCCGTACGCCGAGCCTGTCGGCCAGCAGACCCATGGTCAGGCCCGCCAAACCGATCTCGTCGGCGAGCTCCGCTCCTGCCGCGACGACGGAGTTGGTATCGAGGCCCGCCCTAGGCACGGGCGTGTGCTTCCAGGAAGGCCAGCATCAGGGAAACCGTCTCCTCGGGGTACTGGTCGTGCGGGTAGTGGCCGGCTCCCTCGACCACCGCGAGCTCTCCGACACCGGCCGGCATGGCAGCCACGATCGCCTCGCCCTCGGCGCGCGGATCGACCCAGTCGGGGTCGAGCGAGCCCTGCACGATCAGGGCAGGGCACCGTACGTTGCCCAACTGGGCGCCGGCGTCGGTCGGCGCCGACTGCCCCATCTTCTGCAGCGCCCGCATCCGTCCGGGCTCGCCCAGCATCGCCTCGATGCGGGCAAGCCGGTCGGTCCAGTCGGCCGGCTTTCGCCCCGGGTAGGCATGGTCGAGATAGCGGGACCACAATTTCACGCTGCCGAACAGGCCGGCGCCGAGCAGCCGGAAGGCACCCTTGCGGTAGCTCTTCGAGCGGAAGTCGCCGAGCCTGATCGACTGCGCGCGCGTGAAGGGGCCCAGCTCGATGATGCCCCTGACCAGACCGGAATCCTGGGCGGCCGCGATGGTGGCGGCGCCGCCGGAGATCGAGTGGCCGACCAGGACGGCCGGGCCGCTGTCGATGTGGCGGATCACCGCGAGTAGATCGCCCGCGATGTCGGTGCGCGAGTAGGAAGGCCATTGCACGCTCGACTCGCCGCAGCCCCGCAGGTCGACCGCGGCCACCCGATACCCCGCCGCCACCAGACGCGGCAGGACGGACCTGTACGCCGCGCGGCTGTCCCCCATGCCGTGGGCCAGGACGATCAGCGGCCCTTCTCCGGCGACCTCGTAGGCGATGGTGCCGCCCGGGACGGAGACGAACTCAGCCATGACATCTCCTGCTCGTTTAAATGCAACAACGGTTAGCTAATCTGATTAGCTAAAAGCTAATGCCAATAGCCAAGAGGGTCAACCCCGGCCGGGTGCCAGGGGAGGGCGAGGGGGGAAGGTCCAGCTCAGTCCGGGGTGGAGCGGTGGGGGAATGGGCTGACGCGCGGCTCGGCCGGGTCCGCGTCGTCGTCATTCCGGTGCGGGAGAGGTACTGGTGTCGGTCGAGGCTTCCAGCGTGAACGGCCACGACGTGCTGGTCCGCGCCGGAGAGTTGAAAATCGTGTCGGGACGCCGCTTCCCGATCGGTGTGGGGCTGGACTTCGCGGGTGTCGTCGCCGCGACCGGCGCCGATGTCAAGGACTACCGGGTCGGGGAGCGGGTGTGGGGCATGGTGCATCCCCGGCAGCGGCACACCACCGGTGGGGCGGCCGAGTACGTGGTGGTCCCTGCGGACCGCATCGTGCCCGCCCCGGCGAGCATCTCGCCGGTTGACGCGGCCTCCCTGGTCGTCGCGGGCGCGACGGCGCTGATCGCGCTGCGGGACACCGTGCACGTCGTGAGCGGGGAGCGGGTCCTGGTCCGGGGCGCGGCGGGCGGAGTCGGCACAGCCGCCGTGCAACTGGCACACGCGCTGGGCTGCCACGTCACCGCGCTGGCCCGCGACCGCCACGCCCAAGTGCTCACCGACCTCGGTGCCGACGAGGTCCTCGACTACGGCTCCACCACCTCGGACCAGATCGGACCCTTCGACGTCATCGTCGACACGGTCGGCTCAGAACTGAAGTGCTACCGACGCCGGTTGACCAAGGGCGGCCGGATGGTCACCGTCGGGCTGTCGGCCGGCGCCCTGGCCGCGATCGCGGCGTCGAGCGTGTACGGTGCCCGCCGCATCCGCACCTTCAGCGCCAATCCCGAGACCGCCATGCTGCGTGATCTGGCGGATCACGTCACTTCTGGAGCACTGCGCCCGGTGGTCGACAGCGTGTACTCGCTCGCAGACATCGCCGCGGCGCATCAGTCATTCGAGCGCGGCGGCGGCGTGGGCAAGCACGTGGTTGAGGTGTCCGCGTAGCTCCGTCGTTCTCCTGGGAGCATCCGGTTCGATGGGCGATCGGGTATCTCGTGATGCTGACGGTTGGTTGTCCGGGGATGAGGCAAAGGCAGGCACGGCTGCCGGGCGGTTGGCATTCTCGGCTCGCAGTGGGCCGCGTCCTGTACCACCGCCATCTACCAGGCCCTCGGTGACGGCAATGTGACCTGACCGGCCCACCGTCGGCGTTGCGAGCACGAACCGTCTTGTACCGACTGGTGGCTGGCGTCCTCCGCTTTGTGATGGTGCTGCCCTGAGAATGCCTGTGTCGCAGTGGGATGCCGGAGCAGGTGTGGCATACAAGGAGGTGTCCTCGGTTGCCCAGGAATGGCTGCAGCAGGCCGCCGGATCGGGCCGGGCACGCCGGCCCAGCCGTTTGTCGACGCGCTGAGCTTGTTCTGTGTCTTCGAGAGTGTCCTGTGCCGTCGAGGGCTGAGCGGCGTGTGATCGGATCCTGAGCTTTCGTGCTTCCTCGGGCCGCGCTACGCGTGCCGGACGACCTGATAGTTCGTCTGGGAGACGGGCGCCGGGTGCGGGGCCTTGTTCCAGCCGATTTCCTCGGCGCGCTTCTCGATTGCCTTGTGTGCGGCGTGAGCTGCGGCTTCGTCCTCGAAGAAGGCGACGGACAGTCCGTTGCCAGTCGCGGGATCGACAAGGTGATACGCGCCATGGACGCCGGGCACGGCGGCTGCAGCATCCAGCACCCAGTCCCGGTCGTCAGTCGGCATCGGTTCCCACACGGCCACCCTCGCGATCATCGCTGCCTCCGTCTCGCTGGTCGGGGCCTCCAGAATGGAGCAACCTGCGTGAGAATGCTCAATCGCTGTCATCGGGGAGATGCCCCGCTCGTACCGGGACCGCTGGACCCCGGGGTAGGGGGTCAGCTTCCCCAGCTCGACGAGGGTGAGGCCCTGGGCCTGCCGTACCAGTTCCCCGGGCTTCACATCGGCCCCAAGGAGAGCTCGCGCAGCGTCTCCGGGATTTCCGGGAGCCCCTACGACGACGCAACGTGTATTCCCACCCCCGCCCGGCACGCGCTCCCACCTCCGCCGCGACGGAGACCCCCAGGAAGAGGCAGTTCCAGGCACGGGTGAGGTTGAGGGCGTTGGAGCTCCTCGTGGATCAGGCTCAGAGACCGGTGACCTTGCCGCTCGCCGAGAGTTCGTAGACGAGGGTGACGGTGCGGCGCCCGTTCGGCGGCAGGGCTACGTCCCAGCGGGCGATGCCCTCGGCGTCGACCGTGTCGGGGGCGGGGGAACAGGCCTCCTTGCGCAGCCTCACTTCCACCGCGGAGACCTCGGAGACCGGGATGCGTTCCCGCAGTGCCACCACCTGCTCGCCTTGTTCCCCGGGGGCGGAGAAACGGGACAGGTGCAGGCGCACCGTGCGAGTGACGGTGGTGCGCTGGGTCATGGTTGTGGTGTCGCGGTACTCCTCCGTGTCGCGGAGCACTCGATAGTCGTCGTGGCTGCCGAAAGCGAGCTCGAGGGGTGCGCCGGGAGCGGTGAAGTCGAGCGTTGCGCGGCCGCCGAACCCGCCGACGCCGACGAGGTCCACCGGGCCTGCCAGGAGCGCGTGACCGGTCGGGTTGTCGCAGCGCACCACATGGGCGACGAGGGGGGACAGCTCCGGGGAGCAGGTGTATTCGCTGCTGACGGCCGTGGTGGTCGTGGAGAGAGGCACCCGGTGGGCGTGGCCGTCCGCGGGGACGGAGACGGGGGCGGGGGAGCGCAGGACCCGCGTGCTGCCGCCGTCGTCCACTCCGGGCAGGCCGAGCACCGGCGCCGGGCCCAGCTCCGCGATCTCCTCGTCGCGCAGTTCGACGGCGACCGTGCGGCGCTCCTCGGGGGAGCGGTCCGTGAGCGTCAGGCGGTCTTCGTCGAGACGGGGTGGTTCGGTGGACAGTGCCGTGCGGGCCGTCGACAGGGTCAGGCGTACGTCGGACCAGTCCTCGCCGGTGCGCTGCCAGACCATCGCGTCGCTTTCCAGGGTGAGCGAGTCCCCGTCGAGCACGGCCCGGTAGGCGGGGCGCCACAGCGCACACGCGGTGAGGTGGGTCAGCCGCAGCCGGGCAGGGCCGGCGACGGCGGCTTCCACGGTCAGTTCGACGTGACCGACCAGTTCGGTGGGACGCTGTTCGGAGAGCTCGACGGCGCGTTCGGCCGCTTGGAGTTCGGTGGTGAGGACCTTGAGCCGGGCCTCGGTAGCCCGTAGGTGTTCGCCGTGGGCGTCGCGCTCCTCGTCGACCCGGTCCAGTTCGGCGCTCCAGCGTGCGGTGTCGGTCTCTCCGTGTCCGGTGCCTTCACCGATCTCCCGCAGCAGGTCTGTGGTGAGGCGGCCGAGGAGGTCGAGGCGGGCGCGCAGTCGGTCACGTCGCCGTTCCAGCGCGGTCTGTTCTTCTGTGATGTCGTGGACGCGCAGGCGCAGAGCCGAGTCGTCGGCGCCGGGCAACGGCTCTCGCGGCGTCCATGTGCGGACGATCCTGGCGTCGAGGACGGTCGCCCGGTGGTCGCCGGTCAGCTCGGCGTGGAGGGTGCGGTCGACCGCCAGGGCGCTGATCGGCCCGAGGCGCAGTCGCTGGACGCCGGCCCGCAGGTCGAGCGTGGCGGATCGCTCGATCTGGGCGCGGTCTTCCAGACAGGTGACGGCGGTGACGGGAAGGGGGATCGGCTCGAGGTCCGTGGACATGATCTGTCAGCTCCTGCGGTTGCCGCCGACCAGGGCCTTCGCGGCCGGGATGCGGATCTCGTAGCCGCCGTGGCGGGCGGCGGTGGCTCCGGCGGGCAGGTCTACGCGCCACACGCGGGTGCCCGGGCCGAGGTGATCGGGCCCCTCGTCGTCCGGGGGAACCGCCCAGTCGGCCCGTTCCTCGATCCGTACGTCGGCTTCGGAGGTGACCGGTACTTGTTCGCGGACCTCGACGGTGACGGGTCTGGTGAGACGGTTGGCCAGCTCCACGTGGACGCCGTGGTCGAGCACGGTGATGTTGTTGCGCAGCCCTGCCGTCGACTCCTGCAGGCTCGTGCGCCGGGTGACCTGGATGCCTTCCGCCGGTCCGAGCCCCATCCGGCGGACGCCGCCCGGGGCGAGGGTGGGCAGGGCGGCGGTCAGAACGAAGTCGTCGTCGACGCCGACCTCCACGGGACCGGCGAGCAGAGCCTGGTCGGTCGCGTTCGACAGCACCAGGGTCTGGTACACCCGCTGCTCCACCGACGGCACACAGACGTACTCGGTGCGCAGACCGACCGGGATCTCGGTCACGGTGACGGTGTGCCAGGTGCCGTCCGAGGGAATGTCGGCGCGGGCGACGGCGTCGTAGCGGTGGTCGAAGGATCCCGCTGATGCACGGGGCCGCGCGGCGTGGCCGGGCAGGGGCAGTGCGGCCACCGCTTCGGCCCGTCGGCGGTGTTCGACCGCGACCGGGTCGAAGGCTGCGGAGGGGAACAGCCGGCCCCTGCGGCCGGCGGGCTCGTCGGGACCGTTGAGGACGAGCGCGGCGTAGTCGAGTTCGGCGCCGCTGGGTTGCGGAGGACCGGCTGCCGGCGCGGGTGGGAGGGGACCCGACGGTGCTGCCCGTCGTGCGGCCGGAGCAGCTGCGGGTGCGCTGCCGCGCGGAGGTCTGCCGGGGCGGGGCCGTTCCGCTGGTGCGAAGGCGGGCATCGCGTCGGCTTGTGCGAAGACGGGCATCGCTTCCAGGCCGCCAGGGGCCGCGGGCGCGGGTGGTGGGCCGCCGTAGGCCGGTGCGGCCGGGGGCAGGGGGACGGGAGGAGGAGGTACGGGGGCGCCGGTGGCGGGCGGGGGAGCGGACCCCACGGCTACTGGTAGGGCGGTCGGAGTCTGGCGTGGGCCCGCCGCGTCGTAGGGGGTGAAGAGGTCGGCGAGACCGGCCGGGGGTTCACGCCACCCGGCCGGTTCGGGGGCGGGCTGACGGCGTCCGATCCGCAGCGAGCGCAGCCGCGGCACCTCCGTGCGGCGCTTGAGGTCGGCGGTGGCCAGGGCGATGCGCACCCCGGTCCAGTCCTCGCCGGTGCGTTGGGCCACGGAGGCGCGCAGTACGAGGGCGCCGCTGCCGTCACCCTGACGGTAGGAAAGCCGGTAGGCCGGTACCCACACGGCGCCCGGGACCGCGTACTCGATCTCCAGCTGCACCTCGCCGGTTCCGTCGAGGCTCAGGGCCGCGCAGACCGTGGTCTGCAGCTGTGCTGACGGTGTGTCGGTGGAGGACCGGTTCCAGCGGTCCTCGGCGATGGCGAGATCGTGCTCGAGGCGGAGCAGCTCCTCCTCCTGTGCGGCGAGGCGGTCGTGCAGGCCCGTCAGCCGCTCATCGACGAAGTCCGCGAGCGTCAGCCAAGCCTCGGCAGGGGTGCGGCGGTGCGGATCCTCACGCTTTCGGGCCGGGGGGACAGGGTGGAGATCGGTCATCTCCTTGATCCGCTGGAGGAGCCGGTCGCGCCGTCCGCGGGCCGCGGCGCACGCGTCGTGAACCTGTTTCATGGTCTGCCGCAAGCCGTCCGAGGGCCCCGGACCGGTCGGCTCGGCGCTCACCTCCACGCGCACCTCGGTGACCTGTGCACCGGAGTCGCCCACGACGCGGGCGCGGACCGAGCCGGCGTCCAGGGAGCGGGGCAGTCCCGTCACCAGCACCCGGCCGCCGGACGGCACCGTGCCCCGCGCCAGACGGCTGCACAGTGCACCTTGCGCGTAGACCACGACCTTGTCGAGGGCCGACGCCCACCGTGGTGCCTCTTCCGACTTCATGCAGTTAACCCCCGTCGTGTCCGTGCGAGGGAAGCCTACTGACTTCCTCGGGGCGTTGTCGGGGGTGGTGACGGGTGGTGATCCCCGCGATAGGCCGGTGTAAGGCGGTACGCGGAGGGTGGCAGGCTGCTCCGAGAGGCGGCGGCTTCGTGAGCGGATCCAGTAAATGGCAGGTGATCAGTTCGGCCGCCATCACCTAGGCCGGCGCGGCTCCCGGGCGAAGGCCTGGGTCCGCGCCGGTCCCGGCGCCTCAGTCGAGGCGGCGGTGGTCCTCCTCGTCCCACTTGCGGGTGTCCCGCGGCTGCACGTAGGGCTCCTGTCCGGCCGGATGGCCGCCTGCGACGGCCCGCTGGCGGTGCATTTCGGCGTCGAGCTCCAGGCCGAGCAGGATCGCCAGGTTGGTGATCCACAGCCACACCAGAAAAATGATCACGCCGGCGAAGGTGCCGTAGGTCTTGTTGTAGGAGGCGAAGCTCGCCACGTACAGGGCGAACCCGGCCGAGGCGATCATCCAGATCACCAGGGCCAGGAAACTGCCCGGCGTGATCCAGCGGAAGCCGCGCGCCCGCGCGTTCGGCGTCGCCCAGTACAGGATCGCGATCATGACTGTGACCAGGAGGATCAGCACCGGCCACTTCGCGATCGACCACACTGTCAAGAACGTGTCGCCGACCCCGAGGGCGGTGCCCACCTGGCGGGCCAGGCCGCCGGTGAACACGACGATCACCGCACTGATCACCGCGAGGACCATCAGGACCACCGTCACGCCGACGCGCACGGGCAGAACCTTCCACACCGGGCGGCCTTCCGGGATGTCGTAGACGGCGTTCGCGCTGCGGATGAACGCCGCGACATAGCCCGACGCCGACCACACCGCGAGCACCAGACCCACGATCGCCATGATCGAACCGATCCCGGCGTTGCCCTGCATCTGCCTGACGGCGCTGCTGAGGACGTCTCGCGCCGCTCCCGGGGCGAGCTTTTGGATGTTGTCCAGCACCTGCTGCGTCGCCGACTGCCCGACGATTCCCAGCAGCGAGATCAGCGCCAGCAGCGCCGGGAACAGCGCCAGGATCCCGTAGTAGGTCAGGGCCGCCGCCCGGTCGGTCAGCTCATCCTTCTTGAACTCCTTCACGGTGCCCTTCAGCACCGCCCCCCAGGAGTGCTTGGACAGATCCGTCGGAGTATCCGGCGCCTGCCGCTCCACCTGCGCATCCGGCCCGGCCTCAGGCACCCGCCCGGTCCCGGCCTCCTGGCCGGTCACCGCGTGCCCGCCGTGCCTTCCATGCCGTTTCACAGTCCGCACCATGGCGTACGGGTAGCCGGGGTTCGCATGCCTCACACACGCATTCGCAACAAACCGCAATATTTTCGGGTGTTCTGCTGCAAAGGCCATGACGGCGGTGGTGACTGCCCACCGTCATCATGCCCCAGGGGGTGAGAGCACTCCCTGCCCGATGGGCGAGCAGGGACAGGGTGTTCCGGGCTGTCATGGCCATCGGACATCCGGAGTATCGCCCTCCACCAGGACGGCGAAGGCATCAGAGGCTGGGGCAGTGCGAGAGGTGGTGACAGCCGCCCTGGGGCGGCGAGCACTGTGGCTTCAGGCGCGAGGATCCGCGTCTCCCCACGGACGCTGGTCTCCCCGTGCGGGATCGTCCTCGCGGCGTAGGGCGAACGGGAGTTCAGGGCCTGGACGGTGTACATGGCGCCGAGAGCTGGGGCGAGGGCGCCGAGCAGGAATCGTAGGGCCTGCCCGGGCAGACGGGGTTGGAGGCGGCCGCCCAAGTGGCCGCCGATCAGTCCGCCGGTGCCGCAGGCGAGTCCGAGCCACCAGTCGGGGGCGACGTCTCCGGAGCTGACGAGGGAGAGCAGCGCGTAGGCAGCGGCGCCGACGAGGGAGGTGGCGAACATGGCGGCGAGTGCGACCCCGACTGCGCAGCCTCCATGGCCCGCGTCGAACACCTCTACGCGATCGCCGTCTGCATGGTGAGTTCGGCGCCCGTGTATCTGCTGTGGAAGTAGATGGTCGCGTTGGAGATGAAGGAGAGGTTGCCGCCCAGCCGACCATGTACACGCGCTAGTGGATGGGTGCCGTGAACCGCTGCCCCGGGGACGGGCAGTCCTCGGCACTTGTCGACAGGCCATGGGCCGGGCGGCGGGCAAATCCGTGCTTGAGGGGTGAGGCAGGCCGTCAGGCCGGACCTGACTTCGTGAGCCGACGCCACGTGGTGGGTGCGGCACTCCTAGGAAGATCCTGACCTTCTTCCGCCCTCGAGAACACGGCAAGTTCGCAGGTGAACGAACCGTCGACGGGGCCTGGGCGCCCTGACTGAACCAGGAGGAAGCCGTGACACGGACAACGTCTCGGACCACAGAGCAGGGCGGCCGCAAAGTTGTACTCGTCACGGGTGCCACGAGCGGCATCGGCGAAGGCATCGTCAGGCGGCTCGCCGCCGAAGGACACCATGTCGTTGCCGGTGGGCGTCGGGAGGATCGGCTGACCGGCCTGGCCAAGAGCATCCGAGCTGACGGCGGCAGCATCGACGTACGCCGTCTAGACGTCACCGACCGGGCCGACGTGGCCAGGTTCGTCGACGAGACGGTTGCCGCTCAGGGGCACATCGACGTGATCGTCAACAACGCCGGTGTGATGCCGCTGTCGCGCCTCGACTCACTGCTGGTGGACGAGTGGGACCGGATGATCGACGTCAACGTCAAGGGCCTGCTGCACGGCATCGCCGCGGCCATGCCGCACTTCCAGCGGCAGAACAGCGGGCACTTCATCACCATCGCGTCGATCGGTGCCTACTCCGTGGTTCCCACGGCCGCGGTGTACTGCGCCACGAAGTACGCGGCCTGGGCGATCACCGAAGGCCTGCGGCAGGAGGCCGAGCCGTGCATCCGAGTCACGACCGTCTCACCCGGCGTCGTCGAGACCGAACTGGCCGACACCATCACCGAACCAGGAGCCGCGGCGGCGATGAAGGCCTACCGCTCGGCTGCGATCCCGCCCGATGCCATTGCCCGTGCGATCTCCTACGCGATCAGCCAGCCCGCCGATGTCGACGTCAATGAGATGGTCATCCGGCCCGCGCGGCAACGGCCGTAGCGGCGCGGCAGTCGGCGGCCCGGCCGCTCTCTGGGTGACCTTGGGGTCGCGCGCGGAGGCCGCGCTTTCGTCGGGCGGGCGGCGGAGTTGCCGGCGGCCGATCTGCGCTGGCGTGACCCGGACGGATTCGCCGCCCTGCGCGGGCGGATGTGCTCGCCAGTGTGTCCTGCATGGTCCGCAGCTTGTCGTGGTTGCGTGCGACCAGGCCTACATCGAAGCCTTCCGCTCCGAATCTGGCGGCAGTGGCCAGACCGAGGTTCGGTCCTGCTCCGATGATCGCCAGGATGGGCATGGGGTGTCCAGGGTGGGGTCGTTCGTGTCAGACGGTGGTGCGCTCGCCGGGGAAGTCGGCGCTGAGGGTGACGTCGCGCCAGGCGGTGAAGTTGGTCTGGAGGGTTTCGAGCCGGGCCAGGGCCACATCGAGGGCGACCTTGCCCAACAGCAGGCGCAGCGGTGGGTTTTCAGACTGCACCGCTTCGATGATGGCTGCGGCGGCGCGGTCCGGGTCGCCGGGCTGGTGCCCGTAGGTGTCCAGGGTGCTCTTGCGGCGGGCGCCGGCGGTGTCCGCGTAGTCGTCGATCCGCGTGGCCGACTGGCGCATGGAGGGGCCGGACCAGTTGGTGCGGAAGGCTCCGGGCTCGACGATCGTCACGTTGATGCCCAGCGGTGACACCTCGGCCGCGAGCGATTCGGAGAGTCCTTCGACGGCGAATTTGGTGGCGTGGTAGTAACCCGTGGCGCCGAAGGCGGCCAGGCCGCCGAGTGAGGAGACGTTGACGATATGGCCGTGGCGGCGGGCGCGCATGCCCGGCAGGACACTGCGCGTGACGTCCACGAGACCGAAGACGTTCGTGTCGAACAGGGCGCGGATCTCGTTGTCCTCGCCCTCCTCGAGAGCGGCGAGGTAGCCGTAGCCCGCGTTGTTGACGAGTACGTCGATATGGCCGAAGGTCTCCTGCGCTGCCGCGACGGCCTGGTCGATCTGTTGGGCGTCGGTGACATCGAGGGCGAGGTCCAGCGCTCGGTCCTCGTGGCGGGCGACGATGTCGGCTATGGAACGCGGGTCGCGGGCGGTGACCACCGCTCGCCAGCCCCGGTCGAGGACCGCGTCGGCCAGGGAGCGGCCGAGTCCGGTCGAGCAGCCGGTGATGAACCAGACGGGCGTAGCATCTGCAGACATGGGGGATACGTTCCGTCGTGACGTGCGTGGTTGAGTGAGGCACCGCGGCGTATGGGCGCGGCGAACTCCCAGGAATGGCGGTCGGGGTGCGGTCGGTCAGTCTGTGGTGACGTCCTGCTGCGCGGAATCCGCAGCCCGCGCCGTCTCCGTCGCCGTGAGACTGCCGAGCAGCGACAGCGCGTGAGCGGAGGGGCCGGCGGGCTCGGCCTGGTAGACGACCAGTTGCTGCCCGGGCGCGCTGTTGATGGTCAACGACTCGTAGGTCAGGGTGAGTTCGCCAACTAGCGGATGCCGGAAGCGTTTCGTCTCGTGCCTCTTCTGGCGGATGTCATGACGCGCCCACAACCTGCGGAACTCGCCGCTCTTGAGCGACAGTTCGCCCACCAGCTCGATCAACTGCGGGTCGTCGTAGTCGGTTCCCGCCGCCTCGCGCAGGCCGCCGACCGTGTTGGCGGCGACCCGGTCCCAGTCCGGGTAGAAGTCCCGGGCGTCGGGGTCGAGGAAGACGAGCCGCATCAGGTCGCCGCTATAGGTGTGGCCCGCGAACAGGGCGCCGCCCAGGGCGTTGTGGGCCAGTACGTCCATACAATGCCCCAGGATCACGGCAGGTGTGTCGGTCCAGCCGTTCATCATCTGCAGCAGAGAGGGACTGACCCGCTGGCGCCGGGTTCTCCTGCGGGAGCGTCCCGGCACGGGCCGGGCCAGCTGATGCAGATGGGCGATCGCTTCGTCGTCCAGCATCAGCGTGCGCGCCAGCGCGTCGACCACCTGCACCGACGGGTTCCTCTCGCGCCCCTGTTCCAGGCGCACGTAGTAGTCGGTGCTCAGCCCGGACAGCATGGCCACTTCCTCCCGGCGCAGGCCCGCCACACGGCGGTGGCCGAAAACGGGCATGCCCTGGTCCTCGGGCCGCACAAGGCCGCGTCGAGCTCGCAGAAACCGCCCCAGAAGGTTGTCGCTGTCCATGCCATCGACGGTAGCCCCGCCGCACGTCCGATGTAGCAGCGCAAGGTGGCCGCGATACTCCTAGGCTGGTCGGACTCAGCCTGCGGACGTCCGAGTTCGTGCGCGCGGGGAATCGTGTCCTGGGTGCCGATGACGGACAGAAGCTGCAGCTGGGCTGCGCCTTCGGTGCGCGGCGGCTCCCACTCTGAGCCGGTTCGCGGGCAGTGGCCCCACCAGGACGCGGCGATTCGCTTCCAGGTCCCGCTCGGCCCGCTCAAGCTGGTCAACGAGACGGTCGTGCGCCGCTGCGAGGAAGGCGTGGCCCTGGAGCTGGAGGCCCACGCCGGACCGCTGGGCACCGCACGCATCGCGATCGAACTGCGGCCGTGGGGCGAGCACTGCCTGGTGATCGTGGACGAGCACCCCCTGCAGGGCGCCGGGCGGCCGGCTGCACAACATCGGCTTCGAAGCGCTGGTCCAGATGCGCCACCGCACCATGCTGGCCCGCCTCGCCCGGCTGTGCGAGAACGAGGTGCGCCAGGCCCGGGAGGCTCCGCGGCAGGCGTCGGTGCAGGGTGTGGCGGGAGCCGGGCATGCCTGACGCCGTGGTGATCGGAGCGGGCCCCAACGGCCTGGTCGCCGCCAACCTGCTCGCGGACGCCGAATGGAGCGTCGAGGTGCTGGAGGAGCAGCCGGAGCCGGGCGGCGCCGTTCGCCACGACCACGGCGTCGATCCCGCCTACGTCAGCGACGTCTTCAGCGCCTTCAACCCGCTCGCAGCCGCCTTTCCGGTCCTGACCGCGCTGCGCCTGGACCGGTACGGGCTGCGCTGGAGCCACGCGCCCAGCGTGCTCGCCCACCCGCTCACCGACGGCAGCTGCGCCCTCCTGGACCGTGACATCGACACCACCGCCGCGTCCCTCGACGCCTTCGCACCGGGCGACGGGGCCGCCTGGCGGCGACTGCACGACTGGGAATCTCTGCGGCCCGACATCCTGGACGCCCTGTTCACGCCCTTCCCGCCCGTGCGCGCGACGGCGCGGCTGGCCCGGCGGCTGCGGGTCGCGGGCGGACTGCGCCTGGCACGCACCCTGGTCCTGCCGGTGCGCCGCATGGGCGAGGAGGAGTTCCGCGGCCAGGGCAGCCGGCTGCTGCTGGCCGGCAACGCCCTGCACGCCGATCTCGCCCCCGAGTCGGCGGGCCGCGGCGGCTTCGGCTGGCTGATGGGCATGCTGGGACAGACGTACGGCTTCCCCGTCCCGGTCGGCGGTTCCGGCGCCCTGACCGAGACCCTGGCGCGGCGCCTGGAGGCTCAGGGCGGGCAGATCCGCTGCGGGCAGCGCGTCGAGCGGATCGTCGTCCGTGGCGGGCGGGCCGTCGGCGTGCGGACGGCGGCCGGTGACGCGGTGGTGGCTCGCCGGGCGGTGCTGGCGGACGTGTCGGTGCCCGCCCTGTACGGCGATCTCCTCGACCCCGAGCACCTGCCCGCGCAGCTTCAGGATGACCTGCGCCGCTTCCAGTGGGACTTCGCCACCTTCAAGGTGGACTGGGCGCTGGACGGCCCGGTGCCCTGGCAGGCCGAGCAGGGCGCCCCGGGCGGGCACCGTACATCTCGCCGACGGCGTGGACGAGCTCACTCGTTTCGCCGCGCAGATCGCCATGCGCGAGATACCGGACCGGCCCTTCCTGCTGTTCGGCCAGATGACCACCGCGGATGCCACCCGCTCCCCGCAGGGCACCGAATCGGCCTGGGCCTACACCCACCTCCCCCACGAGATCGGCGCTGACGCCGGCGACGAGGGCATCACCGGCCGCTGGGACACCAAGGACCAGGAACTCATGGCCGACCGGGTCGAACGCCAGGTGGAACGCTTCGCGCCCGGCTTCCGCTCCCTGATCCGCGCCCGCCGCATCCTGGCGCCCCCCACCCCGGAGTCCCTCGACGCCAATCTGCACGGCGGCGCCATCAACGGAGGCACGGCCGCGCTCCACCAGCAGCTCGTCTTCCGCCCCGCCCCCGGCACCGGGCGCCCCGAGACCGCCGTCCCCGGCCTCTTCCTGGCCTCCTCCGGGGCCCACACGGGCGGCGGCGTCCACGGCGCACCGGGCGCCAACGCCGCCCGGGCCACACTGCGCCGCCACCGGCCACCCGGTCTGGCCCGCGCCCAACGGCTGCTGACCCGCCGCGACCGCGCCGGTGGCCCGCCGCTGACGCCAAGGAGAACCCGTGAACCACGTCCAGGAAACCCCCGACCGCCCCGAAAGCCCGAACGGCCCCGACTGTGACCACCGGCGGCCGCCCGGGGTCGACGACAAGACCGTCGAGGCCCTCGGCGCGCTGTCCAAGGCCCTGGAGACGACCGAGCGGGCCAGAGGCAGTCTGTACGCGTTCCACCAGCTGACCGGCGGCGCCGACCTGGAGCTGGACCGTGCCGTCCGGCTGCTGCGCGAAGCCGGCCACCCCGAATGGGCCGAGAAGATCCGCGCGGAGATCCTGGGACGCAACGTCATCCCCGGGCACTGGACCTTCCAGATCGTCGAGGCCTACAACGCCACCTACTACCGCCCCTTCCAGCAGCTGGAGTCGACCGTGGTGGCGGAGCTCGCACAGGGCCGCGACCACCTGTACGAGGCGCAGATGAAGGAAGAGCGCCGCACCCCCGGCCACCCCCACCACGCCGCGTGCCCACCGAGCCCGGAAACCTGACGCGCATCCGCACACCCCGTCGCCACGGAAGTATCCGACAGGAGGCACAGTCCAACGGAAGGAAGGCCAGCCCGTGCGCAGCAGCCCCCTCGCCGGCCGGACAGTCGCCGTCACCGGAGCAGCCCGCGGTCTGGGCGCGGCCATGGCCCGCGAGATCGCCGGCCCGGCGCCCGGGTCGCGCTGCTCGGCCACGAGAAGGCCGCCCTGGACACCATGGCCGCGTCCCTGCCGGGCCCGGCACTGGCCATCGAGGTCGACGTCACCGGCCCGGCCGCGCTCGACGCGGCGGCCGCCGCCGTGCGAGCCCATCTCGGCCCGCCCTCCGTCGTGGCGAACGCGGGCATCGCGGAAGGGGGCCCGTTCCTCGCCTCGGATCCGGCTGCCTGGAGCCGCGTCATCGACGTCAACCTCACCGGCAGCGCCCACACGGCCCGGGCGTTCCTGCCGGACCTCCTCGACACGGCAGGCTATTTCCTCCAGATCGCCTCGCTGGCATCGCTGGGCGCCGCTCCGCTGATGAGCGCCTACTGCGCATCCAAGGCCGGAGTCGAAGCCTTCGCGCACGCCCTGCGGGCGGAGGTGGCGCACCGGGGCGTCGCCGTGGGCATCGGATACCTCAACTGGACCGACACCGACATGATCCGCGACGCCGACCGGTATGCGGTGCTGCGCGAACTGCGCACCCACATGCCCCCGCCGGCCCGCCGCGTCTACCCGGTGGACACGGTCGCCGCACGCCTGGTGACGGGTCTGGAGCGGCGCCGTACGACCGTGTACGCGCCGCCCTGGCTACGGCTGGCCCAACCGGTGCGCGCGGCCCTGCCACCCCTGGTACTGCGGGTCTGACGCCGCGCGCTGCCCCGTCTGGAGGCCGAGAAGCCCGTCGAATACACCGGCCCCCTCGGCGCAGGCGGCCTCGCCGACCGCGCGGCCCGCGGGCGGCGCAAGAACTGAGCAGGTGAGCCATGCAGACCTTCCTGCCCCACCCCGACTTCCGGGAGACGGCCCTGCTGCTGGACCGGCGCCGGCTGGGCAAACAGCGGGTCGAGGCCCTGCAGGTGCTGCGCGGCCTGACCGTCCCCGGATACGGCTGGCGCAGACACCCGGCCGTACGGATGTGGACCGGGTATGAGGAGGCACTCGTACGGTACGGCCTGGAGATCTGCCGGGTCTGGCGCGCACAGGGACACCAGGACAGCTGTGCCGCCTCGCTCGTCGCCGGCCTGGCCGCGCACCGGCCCGGTGTCGCGGTGCGCGAGCAGTCGCAGCTGGCCGCCGCCGGCGAACTGCCGCCCTGGCTCGGCGACGAGGCCTTCCACGAAAGCCACCGCTCGGCACTGGTCCGTAAGGAACCGGAGGTGTACGCCGCTCTGTTTCCCGACGCACCAGCTGATCTGCCCTATGTGTGGCCGGCATCGAACCGTGAGCCGCAGCAGGCGCCCGCCGGCCGGTAACCCATGCACGGGCACGCGCACACTGGAAAGCAGCAGAAGAGGGGAGGCCGACCATGCTGACGACAGTCCGTGAACAGTTGGGCCAGGCCCTGTTCCGCCGCGTCGCGGGCCCCGACGGACCGGCCAACCGCGCCCGCATCCATGACACCCCGGGCCCGCGCTGGTTCGCCCCCGACCGCCCGATCCGCACCGTCCACGGTGACGCCTCCATGTTCATCGGCGGGCTCAGCGCACTTCTCCTGCAGTCCCTGCACCCCCTCGCCATGGCGGCGGTGGCCGGGCACTCCGGCTACCGCGGCGACCCATGGGGCCGCCTCCAGCGCACCAGCACCTTCCTGGCCGTGACGACCTACGGCACCGCAGAGGACGCCCAGCGGGCCGTCGACCACGTCCGCGGCATCCACGACCGCATCCGCGGGACGACCACCGACGGAATGCCGTACCACGCGGCCGATCCGCACCTGCTCGCCTGGGTTCACGCCGCCGAGACGGACAGCTTCCTGCGCGCCCACGAACGGTACGGAGCCCACCCGCTGGACCCAGCCGGCTACGACGCCTACGTCGCGGACACCGCACGCGTCGCCGAGGCGCTGGGCGTCATCGCGCCACCCCGCGACCGCCGCGAACTGTCGGAGAGCCTGGCCGCCTATCTCCCCGAACTGCACGCCACCCCGCAAGCCCGAGCCGCCGCCCGATTCCTCCTCCTCCGGCCCCCACTGCCCCTCGTGGTGCGCCCGTTCTACGGCGGCCTCGCCGCCAGCGCCGTAGCTCTCCTCCCTTCCTGGGCCCGCGACATGCTGTGGCTGCCGCGCCTGCCCCTGCTGGACGACCTCGCCGTGCGGCCCACCGGCCAGGCCCTGACCCGAACCATCCGCTGGGCCATGACCCCACGAGGGACCCGCGGTTAGGGCTAGAGGGGGTGCTTGCCTGCCGTGGCCGTAACTTGCTCGGCGACTCAGCCGTGATCCACCACACGGGGTTGTACACGGCCGCTCGCCTGCCCAGCGCCCGGCCAGTGTCGACTTCCCGATGCCGCCGACTGCCGGCCATGCAGGGCTGGGCGGTCATCCGGCCAGTCACGCCGATCAGGGTTGGAGGGACGTGACGTAGCCATCACGCAACCGCGGCCAGAGCCAGGCAGCCCGTACGCCGACACCTACCGCCACCACCGCTGGCCGGCCTGGTTCGCCCCCTGCTGGTCTGCCAGGAGAGCCGAGCCCGACCGCCCGGCCGTGAACATCGGCACCCTGAGCGGAGCCTTTCCCCGCGGGCTGCCACTGAGCGGCCTGCGACAAGACCGCATCCTCAACGACGCAGCCGAAAGCGCCGACCCGCTCCGGCTGATGCGGGTGTTCGGCCTCACCGAGCAGACCGCCATGCGCCGTATCCCGCCGCCCAGCTCGAACGACCCGCCAGGCTGCCCGGGGCAGCCGGGCTGGTTCAGCCCTGGAGGGTGGCGAGCCAGTCGGTCAGCAGGTGGTTGACCTCGTCGGGGCGCTCCTGCTGGATCCAGTGGCCGCAGTTGTCCAGGAGGTGGGAGGCCGACAGGCCGGGGAGGGTGGTGGGGTAGGTGTCGATGGCGTCGGCCATCCAGGTGGTGGAGGCGTCCAGGGCGCCGCCGATGAACAGGGACGGCTGCTTGATCGGGGCTCCGCGGTGCGGGGCGAGGTCTTCCCAGTCCCGGTCCATGTTGCGGTAGCGGTTGAGTGCGCCGGTGATCCCTGTGCGTTCGAACTCCCCGGCGTAGACGTCGAGGTCGTCCTCGCTCAGCCAGGCCGGGAGGTCCCCCGTGGGGAAGCGGTCGCGCAGCCGGCCGCCGCCGCGGGTGACGAAGTGCGGGTCAAGCGCGCCCTGGCCGGGCATGGTGTCGGCGGACAGGGCCGCGTAGAAGCCCGCAAGCCAGCCCCGGACATCGGGCTCGATCTCCGCCTCGGCGCGGCCGGGTTCCTGGAAGTAGGAGACGTAGAACTCCTGCTCGGGGCCGCCGATCTGGCCGAAGATGTCGGAGGGGCGGGGGCCGCCGGGCGGCGCGTAGGGAACGCTCAGCAAGCCGACGGCGCTGAAGACCTCGGGGTGCAGAAGGGCACAGGCGGCGGCGATGTTGGCGCCCCAGTCGTGGCCGACGACCACCGCGTTCTCCTCGCCGAGGGCGCGCACGACGGCGATGTTGTCCTCCACCAGGTCGAGCATCCGGTAGGCGTCGGGCGCTTCCGGCTTGGAGGAGCGGCCGTAGCCGCGCACGTCGATCGCCACCGCCCGGTAGCCGGCCGCGGCAAGAGCCGGGAGCTGGCGGCGCCAGGAGTACCAGGACTCGGGGAAGCCGTGCACAAGCAGGACCAGCGGGCCGGTGCCCTGCTCGACCAGGTGCAGGCGCCCGGCCGGGGCTGCGACGGTGCGGTGCCAAAGCTCGGCAATCGGCTCGGGCTGCATGGGCGACTCCTCGATTCGCGGGCGGACGCAGCTACCCATCGATCATGCGGCGCGGCACCCGCCCGACGCGATCAGCCTTGCCAAACTGGCAAACTCGCGCAGAACAGAGCAGGTGAAGCGGCACGGCAAGCACGACGCGAAGGAGCGGAGAAGGTGGCAGTCGACGACGTAGACAGCACGCTGGCCGCGATGGGGCCCCGGTTGCGGGCCGCGCGCGAGCACCACGGCACGACGCTCGCCGGCGCCAGCTGCGCGACCGGCATCTCCACCAGCACGCTGTCCCGGATCGAGACCGGTCGACGCAAGCCCACCCTGGAGATGCTGCTGCGGCTGTCGAAGGAGTACGGCCTCACCCTGGACGAACTGGCCGGCACCGGATCCGCTCCCGCGGCCGAGCCGCGCGCCACGGCACCGCTGAGCTTCGGCGACGACAAGGCGGTGCTGCCGTTGACCCGGTACGTCGGCGGCCTGCACGCCCACAAGCACATCCTGCCCGCGCTCGAGGACCCGCCCGCGCGGCCGCGGCAGGTCTCGCACGAGGGCTATGAGTGGCTGTGCGTGCTGTACGGGCGGCTGTGGCTCGCACTCGGCGACCACGACCTCATCCTGACTGCCGGGGACGCCACCGAGTTCGACACCCACACCCCGCACGGGGTAGCGAACGTCGGCATCGGCGGGCCTGTTGAGTACCTGATCATGTTCGGCCCCCAGGGCGAGCGCCTACGCTTGCGCACCCCTCCGGCCGCCGGCCACCCGAACCGCCGGCCCTGCGCACGGTAGGGGGCCCCGCCGCGACCCGCGCACCCCCGGCAAAGAGCAAGGCCGCGCTCGTCGCCCACCCTTTCGGCATGACCAACTCCGACGTGGTCGCCTTCGCCTGGTCCATGCTGCGCTGCGGGTCGTGGACCGCGCCGACCACAGCGAAGACGGCCACTCCGAACTCACCCACGCCGCCTTCAACACCATCGCGTTGGTCATCTCACCGACGACGACGCCCGCTTCGCCCAGATCGCCGTATCGCTGGCCCCGGGCGATCAGCCGGCTGCCCGCACCCCAGCTCGACGGCACCCTCCTGTAACGGAACAGGGCCGTGTGCGTATCTCCGGATCCGGTGTTCCTGTACGCGAGGTAGTGGTTGGGCCTTGAGTGGAGGGCGGGGGTTTCGCCGCGCTAGACTTGATCACGAGCTGGTGGCCGCAACTCAGGCTGGCTGGTGTTGCGTTGGTGGTCCAAGGAAAGACGTCCCGCTTCCTGCGGGGAGATGCAGGTGCAAGGCCTGCCCGGCGCTCGAGTGTGGGGCCTGTCCGCAAGCGCGGACGGGCCCTGCGGCTTTCTCGGCTCACGGTCCTGGGCCAGGCTCCGGCCCTGTAGGGATGTCGCCGACGCTGTGACGCACTACGTCCCTGGTGCCAGCGAGGCACTGCACGCGCGCTGATTTTTGTTCCCGGGCCCGTACGGCACAGGCTTTGGCCACGCTTGAACAAGATCGGGAGGCAGGCCATCGTCAGTCCGCTGACAGGCTGCTCACACCCGGTGCGGCCCGCTGGCCGCGTCCGGCAGCCGCGCGCAAGGGCGTAGGTCTGCCGGGCGACGTCAGCGCTCAGGACGTGCGATGGGCTGTTACCAGGAGGGTGGCGGCGCAACGAGGCCCGGCGGTCGGCGAGGGCAGTAGGTCAACGTTGATGCCGGTGAATCCGGTCTCGTCCAGGACCTTCACCCACACGTGCTCCTGGAGCACCCAGCGGCGCATCGTGGTCTCCTTGCCCTCGGGTGTTCGCGCCGGGATGTCGGCAGCCACGGCGTCCGGCTGCGCGGGCAGGCCGCTCAGATAGTGCGCCAGGGTGGAGAACACAAAACGGCCACCCGGGCGCAGAGCGGCTGCTGTCGCCGGCAGTAGCGAGCGCGGGTCGGTGAAATCGACGGCGCCGCAGACGCCACAGCACGTCGCAGGTGTCAGGACGCGCTGTCAGATGGCGTACGGCGTCGGCTGAGACGATGCGCAGGCGCGGTGCGAGGTGGCCGAACAGCGTGGCGGCCATGTCGTACTGGGCGGGTGAGCCGTCGACGGCGACGATGCGGGCGGGGGAGTGGTGGACCGCCAGATGGGCGGCGTGGCGGGCAGATCCGGCACCCAGGTCGCCGACGATGCGGCCCGTCAGAATGCCGAGGACCTCCGGGCCGGGACCGCCGTCTTGGCTCCAGACCCAGTGGAAGGTCTGTGGGACGGCGCGGTCGCGTTCGGCGCGGACGCGACCGTAGTGGTGCCAGAGGTCTGCGGTACTCGTCACCGCCTCATCCTGGTGGCGACGGCCGGCCGTGCGGCCGATTCGGGGAATCTCACCCGGACAATGCTTGGGCCCGACCACGGGCCGCAGTCGGCGGCGTCGTGCCAGAGCCCCTTCACCACCGGTCCCGTCGGCATCCGCGGACTCTAAAGTGACGGCCAGTCCGCACGCCTAGGAGGACCCGATGCACCGCCGCACGCTGCTCACCGCCACGGCGACCGCCGGGCCCGTGGTCCTGGTGCTCGGCGTGGACCAGGCGCTAGCCGCCACTCAGCCACCGACCGGCAGGGGTCGCTGGACGCCCGCATGGCCACCGTCCGTGACCTGTACGACCACGGCACGTTGCCACTCTGGAGGAGCTGACGACCTCCCCGCCGCGGAGGAAAGCTGCCCGCGCCATCATGGTGGACGGCGACGATCGCGTCCCTGTCGGCCGACTCGTCTCCGCAGGCACCCCTTGGCCCACACCACCAGGAGAAACCAGTGTCACATCCGCACCTACTCACCCCTGAGGAGAAGCTCACCGAGGCGAAGAAGCTGTTGAGCCTCCCGCGTATCGTCGTGATCTGCGGCTCCACCCGCTTCATGACCGAGATGACCGAGGCCGATCTGCGGGAGACCAAAGCCGGGAAGATTGTCGTCAAGCCGGGCTGTGACATGAAGTCGCCGCACGAACTTGGGTCCGATCCTGTCGAGGCCGAGTCGCTGAAGGTTCGACTCGACCATCTGCACCGGGCGAAGATCCGGCTCGCTGATGAGGTTCTCGTAGTCGGCGACTACATCGGAGACAGCACCCGAGCCGAAATCGCCTACGCCCGGTCGCTAGGCAAGCCCGTGCGGTTCACGCACCCCGAAGTCGATCCTGACGCCTGACCGCCCGCTGCCACCTCGACAGCCAAAGCCAGCAGCTCGCCGCCTGAGAGTCTCGCAGTGGCTTCGGCCGCCGACCACCCTGCAGGCATCCCTTGGAATCGATCATTCAGGGACGCTGCCGCGTGTTGGCTGAGGTGAAGAAGGGGGTGCAACACCCGGAGCTGGTGCGGCCGCGGCGGGCGCCTGGCATGTTGCCGCTCTCGCCGGCCCATGCCGTGCACTTCCGCCGGTCCGTGGCGAGTTCGCCCCACCAGCCGTGCCGACACCTGTGTGCCGCATACCTCCGACGCGGTACCCGGTTCCGCGAGCCAGCGTCTGCTGCGGCCTTCAGCGCAGCTGGGAATGCGCGTCGGGGACGTGGTGTTGGGAGGGGTGTGGGAGTGAAGGTGACTGTGTCCCCGGGCCTCACCTATCGCATGCAGGGACGATCGTTCGGCTGAAGCCTTGCATTGCCTTTCGCCGCGTAGGCGACCGCCCTTCACTCCCACACAGCGCAGACGCGGCCCCGAAGTGACCCCTCCGGGGCCGCGGCGCGTTCCATCGCACTGCGCTTCGGGACGCGCTCTCCAGCTGGCTGAACGCGTTCTTGAGGTCTACGCTGCCGACTTGCTCCCGCCAGGGATTGTCCTGCCCCCGCCGTGGACGACGGGCTGATGCCGAGGCAGGTGGGCTCAGGGCGACAACGGGGGAGGGGCACTGGCCATGAGCAAGCAGCGGGGCCGCAGGCTGTGGGAGCAAAAGCAGCCGCAGCCGGACTGGGAACGCATCGAGGGCGTGAGGGAGGGGCTGCTCCGTGAGTTCGCCGCTGAGGGCGTGATTCTCGTGGAGTTCGTCGTCGCCTTCAGTGAACCCTTCTATTTCGCGGTGTGGCTCGGCGTCCCAACAGACGGGAACGCGATGCCGGCCAGCAGGACGCAACTGTTGACGGCCGAGTGCGCAGAGTTGTCGCTGAGCACGATATGGCTGAGCTCTATCGCGGGTTCACCTGCGAGTCGCAGGAGACCGTTGACCGCGACTACGAGGGAAGTTGGTTCTACCGGAGACGGTGACGACGATCGCCGCCAACGCGCCGCTGAACGCGCTCATACCGGACTGCATGAGAAGCGCCGCTCTCGACGACGTGCCCGGTCGCACAGGAGACGATGAGGAGCCACTCGTCGGCAGGCGGGGAGCGCAGCGCAGAGCGCTCATCCTCGCCGCGCAGTGTGCCGCAGTGTGCCGCAGGGCGTGGTCGGCGCGCGAGGCCTGCGGTCATTCCGCCCAGAAGTCGAAAGAGTGTTCCATTTGTAAGGGGTGGCGGGTTAAGGTCGCGTTCTGCTGATCTTGTATGGAGGTGCCCCGGATGGATGCCACCAGCCACGCTCGTCGAGGCCGCCCTCCGGGCCCGCGGACCGCAGCGGGCGAGTTGACGGAGCGCCAGGCCGCGATCGTCCGCTACATCACGGAGTCTGTCGACCGGCGGGGCTATCCGCCGTCGATGCGGGAAATCGGCGCAGCCGTGGATCTCGCCAGCACCTCCTCGGTCGCCCACCAGCTGATGGCGCTCGAGAGCAAAGGTGTCCTCTACCGCGACCCGCACCGTCCTCGCGCCTACCGGGTCAGGCCCTCGTGGGCACCCGACCTGGGCAACCGCGGTGAGGCGCCCGTCGACGTACCACTCGTCGGCCGGATCGCCGCCGGCGCCCCGCTGCTCGCCGAGGAGATGATCGAGGACGTTTACTCCCTGCCCCGCCAAGTCGTGGGCGACGGCGACCTGTTCGCCCTGACGGTGTCCGGGGACTCCATGGTCGACGCGGCGATCTGCGACGGCGACATCGTGACCGTCAGGCGTCAGGACAGCGCCGACCACGGCGACATCGTCGCCGCGCTGCTGGACGACGAGGCCACCGTCAAGGTGCTGCGTCGGCGAGAAGAGGACGGGCGGGTGTGGCTCATGCCCCGCAATCCCGCCTATGCGCCGATCCCGGGCGACCAGGCGCAGATCCTCGGCAAGGTCGTCGGCGTCCTGCGCCTGCTCTGATCGCACCGGTCCGTCGCCTGCTTTGGCCCGGGCGCGGGTTCGCCTGCCCCATACAGCTCGCGCCGCGTTCTGGGTCGCTCCTCATGGAGTCCCTGGTGCGGTTCGTCGGCTCTACGCTGAGATGTTCGTGGCCGGGGACGGGGGCGGAAGACGGCGCAAGTCTTTCGGGTCAGGGCGCGACGGGTGGCTGCTCCGGTCGTGGCACTGGGAGCGGTTGCTGCGGTGGTGGCGTTGCTCGAGTCGGAGGAGATGCCCTCATGGCTCGCCTGGTGCTTTTCCTGGCTGGCCGTGGTGGTCGGTGCGGCGGCCCCGTGATTGATCCGCTGTCCCGTCGGCTCGAGCGGCCCTGGGAAACTGCGGAGTTGCTGTTCGTGGGCCTCGCGCAGCTGGCGGGCGTGTTCGCCTTGGGTGTGGTTGACCTGGTGGCGGGCCGTGGTGTCGTTACCCGGACGGCGAGTTCTGCTTGGCCGGGCTCAGTGTGTAGTCAGCGAATCGGGTCACTACGATTCTGATCATGTGGAGACAGACGGCCCTGCAGATCTTTCCTGGTGTCGGCTTCCGGGAGCCAGTTCATGACGCCCAACTCGCCGAGGCCGAGCGGCGGTTGGGCCGTGACCTTCCTGCAGAGCTGCAGCACATGCTCCTGGAGAGCAACGGGGTGATCGGACCAACCGCGGTCGATACCGTCTGGGCACTCGACCAGATCGTCGAGCGGAACCGTCTCTTCTGGTCCGACCCGTCCTTTGCCCAGTTGTATATGTCGTTTGATGCCCTGTTGTTCTTCGGAGACAACGGGGGTGGTGATCATTTCGCTTTCGTGCAGAGACCGCAGCGTCCCGACATCTTCGTGTGGGAGCACGAGAGCGACAGCAGGCGGTGGGTGGCCGGCGACCTGCGGGACTACCTCATGCGCTCGCTTCGCGAAGGTGGCGACGACTGGTATCAGTTGTAGTCGCCTGGATCAACTCGTGCTCTTCGCGGTGTCGCGCAGGTGCTGTATCTGGTCCAGTGTGAGGCGGCGGACGTCCCAGATGAGGCCGGTTACGTCGACGGCGACCTCCGAGGGGGGCGCCGTGCGGTCTTGCAGCTTGACGCCGGTCAGTGCGGCTAGGTCGTCGGCACGGATGCCGAGCACGATGGCGTAGTCGGCCAGGAGATCGGGTGTCAGCTCTATGCAGCCGTGGCCGACCTGCCCGTACGTTGCCGCAGACCAGTACCGGCCGGTCAAGGTCAGGAATGTCTGTGCTCCCGCCAACCATCCCAGGTTCCGGTTGGCGAGCAGGCGCATGAGGAGTCCGCCAGGACCCGGCGGGTACTGCAGATGCGCGCGCGGTTCCGGGTCCGGCTGGGTGCGGCGCTCCTGCGGGAGCGACTGCGCGAGCCGACGCAATTGGTACCGTTGATCCCTCGGCAACCGAGCTGCGTGCCAAGCGAGGCGAGCCACAGTCGTTCCGGCCCGCGGGTCCAGGGGCGTCATCTCCAACGGCAAAGCCGCTGCGGCAATGACGTACAGGTCCTCGGCCTCCAGCTGGAAAACAGGGGCGAGTCGTCGCAGCAACGACGCGCCGGGCGGTGCGCCGTCCAACACCGCCCGCACCTCAGCCGCCGGGACAGAGGACAAGCGGGACAGGTCATCAGCGCACAGCCCGTGGTGCTTTGCCAGCCGGTTCAGCAGCACATCGAACCCTGGGGACCCTGTCACCTGGGTCAGCCTAGGCCCGAGTGAGGCAGCGCGACCGATCTCCGCCGTGGTCTAGCCGGTGCGGCTCGGTCGGCGGGGTGTCGTCACCGTCCTTGCCCCGGGAGGCGGCGCTGGCCTGGTCCTCGACCTCGGAGGGCTGGCCGGAGCCGTGGTCGTCGTGGGCGAGTTTCTCCAGGAGCAGCAGGTAGGCCGCCCGGTGCGGGGCGGTGTCCTCTCACAGGAAGCGGACGGCGGTGCGGTCGTCGTTCCAGCCCTTCGGCTCGGGCATGTCGTGGTCGGCTGCGGCTGATGGCGCTCTGTGAAATCTGGCTTTGGCCGCAGTTCCGTGGTCGACCAGCTGATGAGTTTTGGTCAGTCGAATGCCACGACGAGTCGGACAGCGTCCTCACCGAAACGATCCGCCAGAGCCTTCATGGCGGCAAATACGTGTGGACAGTGAGACCTGGGGCCCAGGATGGATCCAGCCGTCAAGGACTCGTACTGGTAATGCAGGTCTCCGGTCTTCCACTGGACAACGTGGTCGCTTGCTTCCAGTTCGTGCGGGGGTGGACCTACCGCTGCGACAAGCTCCGGGGCCATTCGGCGGGCACGAGTTGCTGATGCAGAAGTGCCGGCTGCGCCAGGGACGACCATGTGAGCCGGCCAATGTACTGCTCCGGAGCAGTTGCTGGGTCCAGTCCCGCGATCTCAGCCCAGCTGCCCCAAGTGGCCCCTGCCTGGTGGCCGTCTGCCACCCAAGGCTGCAGCCCCTCGAGTAGGGCGCTCGACAAGTCCCGGGCAAGCCGCGTTCCACGGCCACGGGTCCGTACTCACGGCGTCTGACTGTAAAACTGCTCGGGGCCGCGGGCTTCGGCATTTTGAGATCACGCTTGCTGGCCAATCAGGATGCGGGTTCGGAGAAGGTCGAAGGATGTCTGGCCCGTTCATGGCTTTCGTGTGTTGAGCGGAAGTGGCTTCGTTTTTCGCAGCCCGCCGACCTCTATCCACTCGTCACGCACGAGCACAACCACTGGCCACAAGTCTCTCGGCACCGCCTGCGGGGACGTCGCAGGTCCCTGTCTGGCTCATGCGCCTCGCGTGCCACGGCGGTCGCGTCGCTACCCGAACCGATATGGATAAAACGTGCATGAAATGATCGTTTTGCTCGACTTCATCTGGGAGAGTCGCTGCGTGTTCCGGGGCGCATGAAGTGAGGCGCTCCAAGCGCCCAGTGACCGGGGGGATGCCATGAGCGACGCAGGAGGCTTCTCCGGCCGATGCACAGACCGGAGTACGGACCCCAATGGGCCTGAGCGGCTCGGTCGGCATCCTGCTCACAGTCGTCATCGTCGTCTTCTTCGACCACCCCTCCGCCGCAGGAGTCAACGCAGCCGCCTGCCTGCCGGCCCCGTGGCAGTACCTCGGCCCTGTCCTGCCCTCGTGGAACGGGTCAACCCTGGTCCGCAACACGTGGCGCGGCACCACACGACGCCCGCCCATCAGCCCCGGGGAAGAGGGCGATATCGCCGCCATCCCGCCCGCATGAACCGACCACGCTCCGCAACCCGCCGCCGAGACCGGACTGGCGAGGCGCCATGCCACACCCCCGCAGGCCGCGGCGACGGCTGGCCAGGAAGGCGTTTTTTCGCCTCTCCTCCGGTCGCGCCTGACGTTCTCGGCTGGACCTGTGGCACAGCCTGAGCAGCGCGCCGATGGCGCGGGACCGTTCACCACCCGGCTCACCTGGCGCCCTCCCGGCGGCGGCACCGCCGTGTGGGAGTCACGGCTGGCTCGCCGACGCGGCGTACTCGCCCTGCGTTCCCACGGTGCCGCGGCCGCTCGGCCCATCCGCGCGGACGCCGTTGCGATCGCCCGCCTGAACCGACTCAACGTCATCGCGGCGATCGCTTTCGTCATCGGCGGGGCGCTCTTCGCCGCCGGTGCGGCCGTCGCTCAGTTCGGCTCCGGCGCCGCCACCGAGTGCGCCTCGATCTACTTCGCGGGCGGCCTGTTCTTCAGCACCGGCGGGTACGTGTCACTGCTCCAGGTGATCAACGCGCCCCGCCACGAAGGCGGCGGCGAAGGCCGACTGGTCACCGGCGGCTGGCGGTGGTGGAGTTACGAGCCGATGCGGGTGGACTGGCTGAGCACGTTCGTCCTTTTCGCGGGCACACTTGTCTTCGCCGTCAACTTGCTGGATTCCTTCCTGCAGGGTCTGAACGTCCAGCAGGTCAACCGGCTGATCTGGGTGCCCGATGTGATCGGCTGCGCCCTGTTCCTGGTCTCCGGCCACTTGGGCTTCGTCGAGATCTGCCACGGTCGGCCCTGTCTCCGCCCGCGCAGCCTCGGCTGGCGGATCGTCGCCGTGAACCAGTTCGGCTCCGCCCTCTTCATGATTTCCGCGCTCGCTGCCTACACTCGCCCCGCCACCGACAGCCTGGTCAACGCCGACATCGCCAACTGGGGAACCCTCACCGGCGCCCTGTGTTTCTCCCTCGCCGGGCTTCTCCAATTCGGCGAACACCCATAGGGCAGAGAAGTGACCAGGCCGAGGGAGATGGCGTCGCTCCAGATGGTTCGGGGCGTGGGGGATCTCCGCGACAGCCCCGAGTGGCACCTGGCTATGGGCAGGAGGGCGTTGTGCAGATGTGCCGGTGCTGTAGTGCGCCGGCCAGACGCCGGTGCGAGCAGTCCGTACGCCGACAGCGGTGCCGGTTGCTGTGGCGACATGACGAGGCCGCCCGCCGGTTTCCCCCGTGGCGGGCGGCTCGAGGCCTTGAGTGTCCAGAGATCGAAGTCGGCGGCGGTACGGATTCTTTGGAAGAGAAGTAGCCGCAGCCTGCGCACCTGAACAGGGCCCACTGTAGCGGGGCGGCTCCCGGTCGAGCATCTGAATTACAGCGGAGTGTGACGCGGGCATGCCCCTGCGCGTGAGACGGCGGCAGCGATCATCGCCCAAGGGCAGCGACAGGGGGTCTTCCACACCAGCGTTCCGTCCGGTCCTCTGAGCCGAGCGCTGAAGGGGCACCTGCTGGGGCTCCTGGAGTGCGTGAACGCCGGGACCTGGGTCGATGACGGCACGCGCACCGCGAGCGCCGCTCTGATCGCGATGGGCGTGGACAGCGACCGCGCCGCCGACCGCGTTCGAGAGCTCCGCGGGAGGCGAGCGCGCCGGCGCGCAGGGCCCGGACGCGCCCTTCTTGAACTTCTCGACAACCCTCCAGAGAGGCCTCCCATGGTCCGGCCCCGCCCCGTGCGAGGCGCTGCTTGAGCCTGGACAGTCCTCGTTTCTTCCCCGGGGACCTGCTGGGCAGGTGCTGGCGCTGGCGTGACACCAGAAGCGTGGAGGTCGGTGAAGGCGTAGGGGGCGCTGCGGCCCTCCGAACCCGCGTGGGGCTCCGGTGGCGACGCCGGCGAGTACGGGCTCGGGCGCGGAGTCCGTCGGCTCGGCTTGGAGCCGCTGCGAGTGCTGTGGCACGCAGCACGAAGTCCTTCGCGCGGGCGCGTTCCCGCTTCGTCGCACCCCAGTCGAACTCCGCCAGGTCGAACCCGACGGCACCGCGCCCTATGACGTTGCGGTCCTGCAGGGTCGGCAGGGCCGCGAAGCGGAAGTCCCAGTCCTCGGAGGCGAGATCGGACACGGCCGGCATCAGCACGTCGATGAACACCGTGGTGGCGCCATTGGACGGGTCCAGCTCGTGGCTACCGCCGAAGAAGATGTTGCTCACCGACCTATGATGCGATCCCGCCCCTCCATCGCTGGGAGAAGACGCATGACGGATGCGAGCACCGGCAAGGTCGTCGTGAACAGGGTGATGTCTCTCGATGGGTTCATCGCCGGTCCCGGCCACGCGATGGACTGGATCTTCGAGCACATGACGTCGGCGACGTTCCCGGAGGTCATGGCGGCCACGGGCGCCATGCTCATCGGCCGGGGTACGTACGAGGTCGGCAAGCGCATGGCCGACGAGAACACCGGCTACGACGGCGGAGCGCAGTTCGTCCTCACCCACCGCCCGCCCGACGAGCCGGACCCCAACGTCACCTTCCTCACCTGCGACATCGAGGAAGCCGTGGCCACGGCGCGCCGCGCCGCCGACGACAAGAACCTGGAGATCCTCGGCGCCGACGTGGCCGCCCAGTGCCTGCAGCGCGGCCTCGTCGACGAGATCCTGGTGTACGTGCTGCCGGTGCTGCTGGGCGATGGCGTCCGCTTCGCGCCGCCGGGCCTCGACCGGATCGACCTGGAACCGTTCAGCAACGTCCAGTCGGGCGGGGTCACCATGCTGCGCTTCCGCGTGCGCAAGTAGGCACGGTCGCAACTACGAGCCTGCGGTCATGGTCCCCATCCCGTCGGGCAAGTTCCACTCTCTCTGAACATCAACACATCAACTGGCCCGACGGTGGCTGCAGTATCTGGAGCGGCACGTGGCTTGCCGCAGTGAACTGGGCGCGCTTGCCGAGGAGTTGGCTGGACATCCCGGCGATCTACACCGGTCTGCCGCCCGCTTTGGCCCGGACGCGGGTCTCGGTTGATGTCCAGCCTGCCGCGAGAGCGTCCCGGACGGTTGGATTGGACCAGGTGAAGGGGGTGGGATCGATGGACAAGGATGGTGTGTTGTCTGACTGCAGGTTGATCTCGCCCCAGTCGCCCAGCAGCTGATAGTTGGTGTCGTCTCTGGTCAGCGAGTCGACGGATCCGAAGTCGACGGTGCCGCTAGCGTCCACGGCAGGCTTGATGACGCCCTGGCCCGTCCGGTGCAGGTCACGCACGGATGAGAAAGTGATCGTGGCTTGCCGGAAGCAGGCACGCTCTCCCGGCAGGGAGCCCGGTATTGCGGGTGACCGGGCAGCAGGAGCAGATCGAGCCTGAGGAGCAGAACAGCCGGCTGGACCGTGATGTCCAGTACGTAGCTGTGCTCCAGGCAGACGTTCTCGACCCCGGGGAAGCTCGGATAGTTGTCGTACAGGGCCTACCCCTCGGTCTGGCTGCAGGAATTGTGCCCGACGAGACTGCTTAGCGGGCTTCCTCAGGGGCCAGGCAGATCCCGAAGCAGGCGGCCCGCTCCCCGAGCGCGGTGTACGCGATCGCGGCCGGCGAGGCACCCCACACGGCGAAGACAGCTGGGCGATCGCCATCGAGCAGTTGGGCGGTGGGGTTCGTGTCGATGGTCATCTCCTTGTCTTCACTGTAGAGGGGGCGTCGGGCCGGCGAGGCAGGCCTCCGGCCCGGTCTGCGGCCGACCAGACGCATCGGTCAACCTTTCGTAGGAGGTGCTCAGGCGATGACGAAGCTGGGGTGCAACAGTCCGGCGGGGTCGTACTTACGGGCCAGCTGCAGCAATCGGTCACGACGCTCGGCGTCGAACAGTTCTGCCGCGGCGCGTTGGTCGGGTCGTCCGAAAGTGAAGTTCGGCGAGCTGTCTATGGCGGTCCCGGACCAGCCGGCCAACAGTTCATCGTGCAGCGCCCGCGCACTTGTGCGTTCGACTTGGTTGTCGGGGCTACCACACCTACAACACACAGCAGGTACATCGCCTCGCGGTGGCTGACTGCGTTCGGCACCCTCGGCGGAGTGGACAGCGCCCCACCGAGATGACGAACCGAAATGATGGAGCGAACCGACCCGCCTCGCCCTGGCGCCGACGCGGCGATGGCGTTCACCGGGGTCGACATCGACACTGTCCATCCTTCGCGTCGACACCAATACACCTTCACCGGCGAGCGGGTTGGCGAGGCCATGTCCCGTGGCCTGGACCGCGATCGGCATAGATGACTCCGCGGCGTGCCGACGGCCGCCACGACGTCGCCGGCGGCCCGTGCCGCCACCACGTGGGCCGGCTGATGTCGCTCCCGCAACTGGAAGCCGGCACGGTGCGCGTCGTACTCGGCAGACCCTGGGGGTACGCCACCGGTGATTCGGCGTCGGTCGTGTGGGCACTCATCGCGAGCACCTTTCCGGATCGGGGGGTGCGTGCATCCACGGCGAACAGGCAGCTTGTAGGTACGCATCCGCCAGCCTGACCGGGATATGCGCCGCATCCTGTCGCAATTCTTGAAAAGATCGGTGGGTGACCCCAGATCGCTTCTTCAGCCTGATGCTGCTCCTCGAATCGAGGGATGCCGTGACTACACAGGAACTTGCCTCAGCGCTCGGGGTGTCCCTTCGAACCATCACCCGGGACCTGAACTGGCTGCGCGACGCCGGTCTGCCGGTGACCGCGCAGCGGGGCCGCCTCGGAGGAGTGACCATGCTGCCCGGGTCCGGGCTCGACCTCACGCGACTCACACCGGACGAGCGTGATCATCTGTCGCTCACCGGGCTGGATGAGAAGCAACGTGCGGAGCTCGATGCATCGGTCGAAAGCCGGCGCGCGCTCTCCAAGATCGCCGCTGTACAGCCACGCCGAGTTGATGAGCTCCTGCCGCTCACCGACGTCGTGCACGTGGACAGCCGTCCTGGCGTCAGGCACGAGCTTTCGGCACGACTCCGGCTTCGCTGATCGGCGCAGTGCGGCGAGGTCGCCGGCTACGGGTCGCGTACGACAGCGCACGCGAGTCGTGCCCACGCGACCTGGTCGTGGATCCCTACGGGCTGTTGGCCAAGGCCGGCATCTGGTATCTCGTCGCCGACTGTGCCCGAGTGCCACGGATGTATCGACTCGAACGGATCACGACGTGGAAAGAAGTCGACCGGCCACGACGGATCCGCGAGAACCAAACCCTGGCCACCGTCGCTGCGGCGCTCACTGCTCAGTGGGAACACAACCACGCGATAGAGGTCAGCGCCACCATCGACCAGACCCAGATCGAGCGAGTGCAACGGATCTTTGGCCAACGACTCGTCCAGGACGACCATGAAGAATCCGCCACCGGCCGCAAGGTGACGATCCGCTTCCTGCATCTCGAGGACGTGCGAGCACTACTGCCGTTCGGGAGCGCCATCACTGTGCACGGCCCCACCGAAGCCCGGGCTCACCTTCGTGACCTTGCCGCCGATCTTGCCCACCACTATGCGCTGTCATCAACGTCCTGACCCGCAACAATAGGGCTTCCCTCATGGATCACGTCGGCAAGCCATGGACCTAGCATCGAGGTCCGTTGCTGCGCGAGGAGGGGCCTGCATGATGGAGACTTCCTCGGCTCCAGGCGATGTGCCGGAGCCGATAAGGCAGCACCTGCGAAACCCTTCCTATGGCGTCGACGTGGGTCCTGGCTGGCGGCAGTTGGTGCTTGAGTGCCATCACGCGGTGGTCGCGGAGTTCTCGGAGTACGAGCTCCTGGCCGTGAAGCAGAAAATGGGGGCTCTGGCGTTCCAGGCGTTCCCGCGGCCGTGGAAGCCTGGCGGAATCTGGACAGATGCGGAGCACTCGCGCCTCCATGCTGTCACTGATGCGTTCGCTGACCGCAGCGAGGGCATCTGTGAGCGCTGTGGTGCCGATGGCTCACTGCGTGAGAGTCGGCGGGTTCACCTTGTGCTGTGTGACCGGTGCGAGACGCTCGTTCCGGAGCATGGTCGTCTCTGACCGGTGCTGGTGACTTGTCATCGCGCAGACCAATTGGTGCATCTGCCTGGGCAAGCAAGGAGGCCGCCTTACGGCGCGGGCCTGTGCGGCATGCGGATCTGCAACGGGCCGCGCCGGCGCTTTGCCTGACGGTCGCACAGGGATCGGAGGGGTCACGGACACGTCTGACGCCTCGACCATGGCCGCGTCCGGGGTGTTCTGTGGCGTCTCTTCGGCAACGTCAGTGGCGTCCTCGGTGCGCAGCTTCGCCTTGCGGTCGTCGAACCGGCTCTTGACCTTCATGGCGGCGACGGTGGCCGCGACCGACGTCGCCGCCGTGGCGCCGACGATCCCCGCGACAACGAGTCCCGCGGGGAACAGGTCGGCGTGCCCGACGAGATTGTTGCCGCTGCCGCGCAGGAGACTGCTGGATGCGCCGGCCGCGCTCGAGTTAGACAGGGACGTCTAGTCCGGCCGCTTCACCAGCTTCAAGGACCAGATCTCGCTCTTCCGGCGCATGTTCATGGCGCCACTGCAGGGGCGCTTCGCCACGCTGGGGGGGCGGAGCGTGATGTTCCCGGGTACGGGTCACACGACGTCCCAGCGGGAGTTTGTGCACGGCTTCTGAACTTGCTCTTTATGGTCGTCCGTGACTGGGCGATCGGTTGGCCTGCGTGTGTATGCCGGCCCGAGGAAGCTGCGGTAGCTGTCCGCCCTGGACTGCGGAGTCCAGCCGTTGGTCCTATCGGTCGGTTGCGGAGTCCGGTGACGTACAGGGCGTCCCGGCCCTTGTCGGGCACGTTGGCAACGGAGGCGGATGGGCGCGCTCATACTCCTCGTGGCAGGCCGTCATCGTGAAGCTCAGCGCTATGGCCGCTATGAGCAGTTGGACCGCTCCAGCGTAGGGGTGTGCCGAGAGCAGGAAGACTATGGCGATTATGAGCACGCCCAGTGTGAACCCGCCGAGCCAGAGGACCGGGACCCAGTCCATCGTGGGTGCCCCGCTTTGGTCCTCTGGGCGGCCCCATCCACGGATGGCCAGCGACAGCCCCAGCAGGATGGCGACCGGGATTTCTATGAGCAGCACGATCAGGCTTATGCAGCCACCCGTGAACCCGTCGCCTCGCGAGTCTGAAGGCTTTCCCGGGCGGCAATCGTTCCCCGGCAAGCGCGGTGTACGCGAACTCGGCTCGAAGGGCATGGCCACACGCTCGTACGTCACTCCGCGCGCTGCATCACGGTTCACCAGGCCGAGACCGAGTCGTGGCCGAGCTGAGCACCCAGGGCCTCCTCCTGCCCTCGAACTGCCAAGGGAACGCACTTGCTCGTACGAGGGTTCCGGGGACGCGTACACGGCCTCCGTCTGATCATGTGCTCTGACCAAAGAGGCACTTGACCAGTACGAAGGCCGTGGGGGAATGAGTCTGCTCATCACGATGCCGACCGGGAGCCGTTCGCGGAGGCGTCACGCTTGTGGGAAGACTTCTTCGCCTGCCTGACCGCGCGGGGACAGTACCGGGACCCCCATCGGCAGTCTCAACCCCGGCACTTGGGTCGCCAGCGGCTGGGTGAAGAGCGACAAGGCGGACGGAATGAGCTACTTGTAGCTGTCGGCCCGGGCCCTCATCCGGGGTTTCTACGCCGATGACCTGGCGGTGATCGGTTTGGAGGACACCGTGCACATCGACAGCGAGCCTTCGGACCCGTCGCCGCCAGCGGCGTCCGCAGGCTCGGTGTCGGCGCCTTCCTCCCTCCGTTCATGGGCAGGCGCAGAGTTTCGGGACGGGAGGGGGAATCGACGAGAAAGCGAGGACAGAAGCGGCTCGGTCAAAGGGGGAGGGGAGTGAAGAGCGCGTGTGAGGGCCCAGCGACCGAAGCCGTCGGCGGGGGCCTGGCGGCCGTCCAGACCGGCGGACGGGGCGACGTCACGCAGAGGTGCCGAGCGGCGGGTGCTCGAGCACGCGGGGCTTGTACTCGACCAGCTGGATGCGGCCGTCGAAGGTGCGGTGTTCGATCATCTCGAGGGCAACGTCCGGATAACCGTCGTAGATGCGTTCTTCGCCCGTGGCTCCGGTGATCACCGGGAACATCACGACCCGGAAGCGGTCGACGAGTCCGGCGCGCAGCAGGGACCGGCACAGGGTGAGGCTGCCGATCGTGCTGAGAAGCCCCGAGCCATTCGACTTCATGGCGCGGACCGCCTCGACGGCGTCGCCGCGGACGAGCGTGGAGTTGGCCCACGTCAGTGGCTCCTTGAGTGAGGAGGAGAACACCACCTTGGCCGCTTGCGTGAGCTCGTCGACGGATGCTTCTTCTTCGGGCCTGAACTCGTCTTGGCCATTCGGGACCTCGCCTGCGGCGAAGCCCGACATCAGGCGGTAGGTGTTCGCTCCCATCAGGTAGGTGGCCTCGGGCTGCTCGCCGAGCCATCCGAGGTACTCCGGGCCCTCCAGGCCCCAGAAACCGGGCCACCCCTCTCCCGATGCGTGGCCGTCGAGGGAGGTGATGAAGTCGACGAGAAGCTCCGACATGGCGGTGTCCTTTCGTTAGGTGTCACCAGCTTGGACCGGCCGGGAGCCAAAAACTCATCGGCCGCGCTGTGGAGTTAAGAGAGAACGCAGGACGCTGCGGCCGATCGGGTCGGCGGAGCGGTAGCGGGTGAGGTGTCTCCTATGAGGGCGCCGTCACCATCCCGGTACCGCCAGGGGCACAGGCGGTGGTACGGCGCGTCGGGGATGTAGGTGCGCCACTGCGCCTGGGTCCGGTTCGTGCCGCCGGACCGCGCGCAGACGAGTGAGACGGCGCGGGCCGCCGACCAACACCGTCTTCACCGACGACGAGCACCTCGAACGAACCCTCCGCCGAGGCTTACGTCATATCCGGCTCCAGCCTGACCTCATCGACGGCTGCTTGGCCGGCTCCAGACAGACCCTCACTCAGCAGCCGACAACGACCCGAGGAAGTCAGTGGGCAGCTTCCTCAGTGGTGCGCTCCTCGACGGTGTGGGAGTCGGTCAGGCTCAGCGCGCCGACCGTGGCGATCAGTCCTACGACGACGGCGAGGAGCGCGTAGGTGACCCGCTCGCCGTGGAAGAACGACGCGATGAGGCCGCTGCTCCAAGTCCCGTCGGGGAGCTGGGTGGTGACGAGGGCGGCGATCAAGGTGCCGACGACGGCGGTGCCGACGCTGGAGCCGACTTCCTGGGCGGTGTCGTTGAGGGCGGCGCCGATGGAGGTGCGGTTGCTCGGCATCGCGTCGACGAGTGCGACCGCGCAGATCGTCATCACGGTGCGCAGTCCCACGGTCATGAGAACCATGCAGGATGCGATGGCGGCGTAGCCGTGGTCGACGGCCCAGGACAGGCCCGCCAGCGATCCGGCCAGGCAGGCGGCGCCCACCAGGCAGGCGATGCGGTGGCCGAACCGGCGTGCGAGCCACTCGGACAGGGGCGTGGCGGTCAGCATCGTCACAATGATCGGCAGGTTGGCGAGGCCGGCCCGCACCGGGCTCCACCCGTAGGCGTACTGGAAGTGGAGGATCAGCCCGAACATCACGCTGGCCATCGCGATGGACGTGCCGATCTGCGCGATGGCGGCGCCGCGGACCGTGCCGTCGGAGAAGAGATTCAGGTCGAGCATGGGGGCCTTGCTGCGCCGCTCGTGCCGGACGAACACGACCGCCGCCAGGATGGCGCCGGCGATTGACGTGAGGGTGATGGCCGAGAGCCATCCATGCTCGACACCGCTGGTCAGCGAGTAGCAGGCGAGGCCGATAGCAGCGACGCTGAGGACGGCGCCGGGGACGTCGAGGGTGTCCTTGGTGAGGTCTTCGGGCCGGTCGCTGGGGACGCCGAGTCGAACGCCGATGCATGCGATCACGGCGATGGGGGCGTTCACGACGAGGAGCCACTCCCAGCGGACATGAGCCAGGGCGGTGCCGCCGAGCAGCGGTCCGAGCACGAACCCGGACATGCCGACGATGATCATCACCGTCATGGCGCGCATCCGCAGGGCCTTGTCGTCGAACAGGCGGAAGACCAGTGAGTTCGTGATCGGGGCCATTGCCGCAGCGGATATGCCGAGTGCGGCTCGCAGGGCGATGAGCTGGCCGGCTGTGGTGACGAGGACGACGCACAGGCTGAGCGAGCCGAACACGGCGAGCCCGATGAGCAGGACCCGGCGTCGGCCGAGCCGGTCGGCCATGGATCCGGCGGTGAGCAGCAGTCCGCCGAAGGTCAGCGAGTAGGCGCCGGTGACCCATTGCAAGGCGGTCGTCCCGCTGCCGAGGTCACGGCCGATGGTGGGCAGGGCGATCGACAGGAGTGTGTTGTCGGCCATTTCGACGAAGAAGGCCAGGCAGAGGGCGGCGAGGGGAATCCAGGCCGCACGCAGGGATGGATAGGTGCGTGCGGGGGTGTGCAGCGTTGCGGTGGTCATGACGGTTCTCCAATCGAACGGCGTTCGGCTATCGAACATGGTTCGATGCGGTACGATAGAACAACGTTCGATACGGTGCAAGACGCGAAGGGATCAAGCCGTGACACGCCAGCAGAACCGCTCCGGCGGGGGACGCCGACGGGCTTCGCACTCCATGGAGTCCGTCCTCGCCGAGGCAGTGGCCCTGCTCGACGAGGCAGGAGCCCCGGCTCTGACCTTCCGGGCGCTCGCACAGCGCCTCGGCGGCGGCGTCGCCAGCATCTACTGGTACGTCGCCAACAAGGACGAACTTCTAGACCGGGCTGCCGACCACGCCATGGGCCCCGTCCTCGCCGACGTCGAGAAGATCCCCCTCAGCGACGACCCGATCGGTGATCTCCGCGCCATGGCCATCACGTTGTTCGACGCGATCGTGCAACGTCCCTGGCTGAGCTCCTACTTCATGCGCAACACCAGCATCCAGAACAACACCTTGGGGCTGTACGAGAAGCTCGGTCAGCAGACTCTCCGCCTGAACCTCACCGCGCCCCAGCGGTTCCACGCCGTGTCCGCCATCGTGGGAGTCGTCGTCGGCTCCGCCGTCGACCTCGGACAGGAACCGACCCAAGAGATGCTCGACGGTGCCGTGGACCGTGACGAATACCTCCACCGCGTCGCCCAGGACTGGAGGGAACTCGACCCACAGGAATTCCCCTTCGTCCACGAGATCGTCGACGAGTTCGACGGCCACGACGACGTCGACCAGTTCCGCTCCGCCCTGGAGCTGACTCTGACGGGCCTCCGTCTCCAAGCCGGAGCGTGAGGCGGGGATCGAGGGGCGGTTTCAGCAGTGGATCGTCCGGCTCGAACAGGACAACGCGGATGTGAAGCTGAAGCTGGACGAACTGGAGGACTTGGAGACCGCACGGGAGTCAACCGCGAGTTGACCCGGGCGTTGAATGCCGCGCGCGATCAGCCGATTGGCCTTCGACTGCAGCGCCTCTGCCTCGGCCGCCATCAGGTTCATGCCGGACCACGCGGCTATCTCCTGGCAGGTCAGCGGCCCCTGGTGGAAGCGACGCCGGTCCGCGAGCACCTGCAGAATGCTCTGATTGTCGACCGACACCATCGACCAGACCAGTCTGCGCGCTAATCTGAGGCCATAACAGAGCATGGAGTGACCCGCGGGCCGTCTTCGGGGAACGGCGCTGTGGTGAAGGAGCGAGATGCAAGCACTGACGCTTGGTCCCACGAACCATGAGCGTGTCGTGCTCTTCGCTGCTGGAGCAGGCGGCGATCCGGAGCGTTACCGACCCCTCCTGGAGCATCTGGCAGCCCATGGCTGCCAGGTCATTGCGCCTTACTTCGAGCGTTTCGTCGCGCGGGAGGCGACCACCGCTGAGCTGCTTGCACGCCCGGTCGGGCTGGTCGAGGCACTCCACCGATGGGCGTCTCCGGACGCGGCTGTTGTGGTGGTCGGCCACTCGATCGGTGGATGGGCTGGCCTCTGTCTCGCCGGTGCGACGCCCTGGGGGCGGGACGGCAAGCCGCTGGATGTCCCACGCGAGCCACGCGTCGGCCGTCTCGTCTTGTACGCGCCCGCTGCCGGCTGGTTTGCCGCTCCGGGTGCCTTGGACGCGATGACAGCGCCGATGCTCGTCTATGCGGGGGAGATGGACACCGTCACGCCCGTCGAGCAGGCCATCCGCTTGAAGAGCGCGCCAGCCCAGGTCGACCTTCGCGTCGTGCCGGGGGCCGGTCACTTCAGCTTCATGAATACGCCTCCGCCGGGCACGGTCGAAAACGAGGGCTTCGACCGCGCTCAGTTCCTCACCGACCTCACGCAAGCGACCACGGCGTTTGCCATCGCGTCCTGAGGTGACGTGACACGCCGTCCGGACGCTGGTCCGGACGGCGCGGTATTGCCAAGGCTGTGCGGGTGGCAGAACCAGTACAGGTCCGCGAGATCGATGGCGACGAGGGGCAGCGCCTGTTGCGGATCATCCGCAGAGGCACGGGGGTCGGTGGTGACCTGGCGGCGTGCGCAGATGGTGCTGCTGTCAGCGCAGGGCATGCCGGTGGCGCGGATCGCCGCGGTGTCGTTCACCAGCCCCGACCGGGTCCGGGACGTGATCCACAACTTCAACGCCGACGGCTTCGGGTCCTTGTATCCGAAGTACTCCGGCGGTCGGCCCAGGACGTTCACGCTGCCCGAGCGGCGCGAGATCAAGAAGATCGCGAAGTCGAAGCCGACCGAGCACGACCTGCCGTTCTCGACCTGGAGTCTGACCAAGCTGGCGGACTTCCTGGTCGCCGAGGGGGTGGTCGACGACATCAGCCACGAGGGCCTGCGCATCCTGCTCCGCGAGGAAGGCGTCTCCTTTCAACGCCTGAAGACGTGGAAGACTTCCCGTGACCCGGACTACGCGGCCAAGAAAGCCCGCGTCGAGCACCTCTACGCGATCGCCGACGGCGAGGTCATAGCCGAGGACGGCGAGCCCGAAGTCGTCTTCTGTCTGGACGAGTTCGGGCCGCTCAACCTGATGCCGCACCCCGGACGGCAGTGGGCCGAACGCGGCGGCAGGCACAAAACCCCCGACCGTGAACCACGTCGGCGTCGGCGGGCGACCTACAATCGCTACGGCGGGGTGCGGCACCTGTTCGCCGCCCTGGACCTGGCCAAGGACAAGCTCTACGGCCACATCAAGCCCATCAAGCGACGCACCCAGTTCCTGGAGTTCTGCCGCTACCTGCGCACCCTCTACCCAGTCGGTGTCCGCATCGCGATCGTCTGCGACAACTTTTCCCCGCGTCTGACAACGAAGAAGTGTCAGCGGGTCGGCAACTGGGCGGCGGCGAACAACGTCGAGATCGCCTACACCCCGACGAACTCCTCGTGGCTCAACCGCATCGAGGCCCAGTTCACCGCCCTGCGCTACTTCACCCTCGACGGCACCGACCACGCCGACCACAAGGAACAAGGCAGCATGATCCGCCGCTACATCATCTGGCGAAACCGCCATGCCGACGACCGGCGCCTACGCGCAGTCGTCGACAGGGCCAACGTTGCTTGATGCGGCACTAGTAGGACTCCGTTACGTCTGCCTGTCGGTCCTGTTTGGGGGAACTCTGAAGGTGTGGACGCACATGAAGTGAACCGGGCTCGGGCGAAGTTGGCGTTATTCGTCGCTGATGTGTTCGCCTCGGTGCCACGCAAGGACCAGAGGGCCAAAAGCGACTGCTATCTGCGGGGACTGATGGTGGACGGTCGCCGCAAGTCCATCCAGGCCATGGCGGAGCGGCTGCCGGACGGCAACGAGCAGAACCTGCAGCAGTTCGTGAACCAGTCGACCTGGGATCCGATGCCGGTGCAGCGGCGGATCGCCCGGCGAATGGTGCCCCGGATCGGCCCGGACGCGTGGGCGGTCGACGATGTGTCGTTCCCCAAGGATGGCCGGATGTCGGTGGCGGTCGCCCATCAGTACTGCGGAGCCTTGGGCAAGCAGGCCAACTGCCAGGTCGCGGTGAGCGTGCACGCGGTCTCCGACACCGCGTCCTGTCCGCTGCAGTGGCGGCTGTTCGTGCCCCGGGAGTGGGCGGACGATCCGGTCCGCCGGCGCAAGACCGTGATCCCTGAGGAGATCGGGCACCGGGAGAAGTGGCGCTTGGCCCTGGACACCATCGATGAACTGGCCGGATGGGGTCTGGTGCCTCCGGTTGTGGTGGCCGACGCCGGCTACGGACAGAACGCCGACTTCCGCGACGGACTGGAACATCGCAGCATCGACTACGTGGTGGCGATCCGCTCGGACGTGACCGTCCACCCGCATGATGCGCTGCCCACGGCCCCGGCCTGGTCCGGCAACGGCCGCAAGCCCCAGCCCCGCTACCGCGACAGGCCGTCGGCGGTGGCCGCGCTGGCGGACGACCACGGTCGGGGGGCGTTCACCGAGGTGACCTGGCGGGAAGGCTCCCGCGGGCCGATGTGCTCACGCTTCCTGGCACTGCGGGTGCGGCCGGCTGGGGTCCGATCCCGCCGCCTGGCTCAGGCCGCCGCCACCGACCCGGGCAGCTGGGACGGTGTCCTGCCCGAAGTGACACTGCTGGCCGAGTGGCCCGACGGCGCCGAAGCACCCACCGGCTACTGGCTGTCCAGCCTGCCCGAGGACACCCCGCTCACCGAACTGGTCCGCCTGGCCAAGATCCGCTGGCGCATCGAGCACGACTACCGCGAACTCAAACACGGCCTCGGCCTGGACCACTTCGAGGGACGCTCCTGGACCGGGTGGCACCACCACGTCACCCTGGTCACCGCCGCCCATGCATTCCTCACCGAACAGCGTCTGGCCCCAAAAGCCGATACAGCGGACTCACCCTCTACCAGATCCTCGACACCATCCAGGACCTGCTGAACTGCTGGACCGGCACCTGCACCACCTGCCACCGCCCCCTGCCCCAAACAGCCACCACCAGCCCAAACCCAAGAGCCAGAGCAACCTAACGGAGTCCTACTAGGCAGCCCCAGAGGTAGGAGATGCCACTGTCGTCCAGTCCGTCCTTCAGCTCCCTCTGCACACAGCCTCCTCCCACGCGGCATACGGGAGGCACCCGCGCCACCGAAAGCGTGGCCCAGACCCGGCGGCTGGTCACACGAGGTGATCAGCCGCCGAAGACGCCAGCAGTGTGATGTCGGGCCGCAGCCGCAACCGAAGCAGGTCTCGCGGAGCTCTGGACCAGTAGTCCGCACAACACCGCTGGGAGACAGAGATGACCCCCTGGAACAATGAAAACCTCAGTTCCTGCGCCTACGCCGATCCCTACGCCGCTCCGGACACCCATGACAACATCTGGCCGGCTGCCGACCAGGCCTGTGACGACCTGGACTACTTCCTGCCGCCGCCCAACCCTGCCGAACGCCTCAACGGGATCCTCGACCCGCGCGATGAGCGGCGTCTTGCCCTGAATGCGACGCTCACCGCCGCCGGTATCCCCCCGATGCCGGAAGACCGCGCGGTCATTGACCAGCTCAGTGCCCTGCCGGCAGACGTCAGCACCGTCCTCCAGCGCTGGCTGCACCACGCCCTGTGAATCCGGGGAGGGACCCGCGACCGTGCGCGACGCGCTGCAGCGGGATGCGATCGGCCCGATTACTGTCCCGGCCCGGTCGGTCCAGCGGGAACCAGGACGCCGCTTTGGCTGAGTTTGTCCTGCCTTCCAAGCGTGGGGCGGAGACGGTCATTTGGACCCGGCGGAGCATCGGGGGAGCAGTGTCAACGGGGCGGCGGAGCCGGCCCTGGCCTGCGCCTGGCCTCGCTGCTGGGGACTGCCTTGCGTAACGCCTCTCTACCGGGACTGGTCGTTCACGTTGTCCTCGGTCAGTTCCCGGGTTCGGCGCAGCAGAGCTTCCCGTACGTCGTCCGGTGACAGGACCCGCAGTGGTGTGGCCAGGCTGAGGAGGTACCTGGCGAGCCCGTCCGCGTCGGGGCCGCCGATGTCGACGACCGTGGCGTCAGGACCTTCCGGGCGATGGGTGCCTACCGTCTGTGGGATCAGCCGCAGCGCCTGGTCCATGGGCAGCGGGAGGCGGATCGTCACGTAGAGCGGGTAGGTCCCGGCCGCGATGGAGTGGGAAACAAGCACGGCCGGATCGGGTTGGTCGATGAGCTCCACCGGGCGCCCGGTCGGCTGTATCTGACCAACCCTGTCGGCCCGGAAGGTACGCCACTCGTCCCGCGTCACGTCCCGGGCGACGAAGTACCAACGGCGTCCCGTGTGCACCAAGCGGTACGGGTCGACATCCCGGACCGTGGCGCTCCCCTCCCGATCGCGGTACGACAGGCGGCACCGCTCGCCCCGGCGACACGCGCCGGCCAATTCCAGCAGTATGCCGGGTGCGATCTGCGGCGCGTCGGGCCTTGTGGTGTGAACAAAGGTGGCGTCCATCTCGCCCAGCCGGTCCGCGATCCGGCGCGGCAGAACCTGACGCAGTTTCAGCAGTGCCGACAGCGCGGCCTGGTTGCCGCCGAGAACGCCGCTGAGCGCGGCCTCGCGTAGCCCGACGGCCACGGCGAGTGCCTCCTCGTCATCGAGGATCAACGGCGGCACCCGGGCTCCGGCGCGGAGGCGGTAACCGCCCCATGGCCCGGGGTCGGACTCAACTCCGTAGCCGAGTTCCCGGAGCCTGGCGACGTCCCGTCGCACCGTGCGTTCGGTGACTGCCATGTGGTCGGCCAGCTCGCCGCAGGTCCACGACGGCCGTGCGGACAGGAGCGAGACCAGTCGCAGGAGACGGGCGGATGTGCTGATCACATCTGAAGTGTCCCTGAGGTTCCCCCGAGATGCGGAGGAAGTTGACAGCGGGTCAGATGGGACTCATGAGAGGACCTGTGACCATGGCTGCACCCCGGAAATACTCGCTCGAGTTGCGTGAGCGTGCGGTACGGATGTACCGCACCACCGAGCCGAAGCCGCAGATCAAGAAGCTGGCCGTCGACCTCGGCGTGCACCCCGAGGCCCTGCCCGGCTGGATCCGCCAGGCCGAGGCGGACGCCGGCGAACGCGACGACCGTCTCACCACCGACGAACGCGCCGAGCTCGCGGCCCTGCGCAAGGAGAACGTCCAGCTCAAGCGGGCAAACGACGTCCTGCGGACGGCCTCGGCTTTTTTCGCGGCGCAACTCGACCCGACCCGGCCCAGGTGACGGCGCTCGTTGACGAGCATCCCCGCCTGGGAGTCGAGTGCGTCCTGCGGGAACTGCACATCGCCTCCTCCACCTACTACCGCTGGCGCCGCGCGGAGAAGGAGCCGTGCGAACGGCGGCGCCGCGACGTCGAACTGACCGAGCGGATCAAGGAGATCCACGCGGAGTCCGGCGGCAATTACGGCTCGCCGCGCGTGCACGCCGTCCTCAAACGCGAGGGCGTCTGCGTGGGCCGCAAGCGGGTCGAGCGCCTGATGCGCGAGGCCGACATCGCGGGGATCAGCCCGCGGCGCAAGGGCTTCACGCGCCGCGATCCCAAGGCCAGCCTCGCCCCGGACCTGGTCAACCGGGACTTCACCGCACCGGCGCCGAACCGGTTGTGGGTCACCGACCTCACGAAGGTCTCCACCGGCGAGGGACCGTTGTGGCTCTCCGCGATCAGGGACGCCTTCTCCCGCCGGGTGGTCGCGTGGGAGACCTCCGACCGCGCGGACGCCGACCTGGTCCTGACCACGCTGGAGTACGCGCGCGTCCCGCGAGGTCGAGCCGGGCAAGCTCATCCATCACGCCGACCACGGCTGTCAGTACACGTCCATCAAGCTCACAACTCGGCTGATGCGAGCGGGAGTTGAGGCATCCATGGGCTCCGTCGGGGACTCGTACGATAACGCCCTCGCGGAGAACCTCTGGATGCTCATCAAAACCGAGGGTCTCCGTGGCCGCACTTTCACCACGAGGGCCGAGGCGAATCTCGCGCTCTTCGAGTACATCGACGGCTTCTATAACTCCCGCCGCATCCAGGAGCGGCTCGGCTTCCTCAGCCCGATCGAGTTCGAGGAGAAGTACTACGCCGAGCAGGCGACGGCCGAACCAACGAATCTGAACACCCGTCAACCCCTGCTGACCAGCTGATCAGCGGTTCCCGCACGACGGGGGAACCTCACCCGCATGACCAGGACCGAATCTGTCCTGGTCCCGTCATAGCGTCATCCTCATGAGCACTGGAAAAACATCCGCACCCGCGATCCGCTACGCGGCCGTCACCTTCGACTGCCCGGATCCCGCCGAAATGGCCCGCTTCTACGGGGAGGCCCTCGCCCTGCCCGTCGCCTACTCCAGCGACGACTTCATCCTGCTCGGCCAGGAGGGCGCTGCCGGACTGGGGTTCAACCGGCTGACCGACTACAGGCGTCCCACCTGGCCGGACCCGTCCCAGGAGAAGCAGGCACACATCGAACTGGGCGTCGACGACCTGGAGTCCGCGCAGGCTCACCTGCTGGCCCTGGGCGCTGTCGAGCCCCCGACCCAGCCCCAGCCCGACCGGTGGCGGGTTCTGCTGGACCCCGCCGGCCACCCGTTCTGCATCACCACTCTGGTCTGAACATGACCGGCAGCTGGTGATCATGACCGCGCATCCGGGCAAGGACGACGAACTCGCCGCTGTCCTGCTGAGGTCGCGGAAAGGCTGCACGGCTTTCCTGGCCGCGAGTTCTACCTGATCAGCCAGGTCACGGCAGACCCGGATACGGTGCACGTCACCGAGGTCTGGCGGGACGACACCAGCGCCCGATCCACCCTTGCCGCTCCGACGGCCGCCGAAGGCCCCGGCCCCGCAGAAGTCCTCGAGTGCTGTCGGCCCCACCGCACCGCACGGACGTCGCCGTCCTGGGCGGAGTGGGTCTCCCCGACGGCCAGCCCTGACACACGCCTCTGGCTGCCTGAATGGCCCGCCCGGAGGTCATTCCTGCAGCTGGGACGCGTACGACTGGCCCCGACATGCCCGTTGCGCCGCTGATGACGGGCGCGCTGACGGAACGGCGGTCAGTAGCGCTGTTCTCCATGTCGCGGACATGCGCACGACGTGACCTACCAGTTCAGGGCTCTCCTGCACACTCGACGACGTCCAGTTCGCGCGCCGCGACTACCAACATCGCTCCCGGCTCGCCGCCCTGCACGAGCCCGCCCGGCAGTAGTGGCTCACCCTGCCCACACACCTGCCCTTCGTCCGCCCCACGCGGACCAACCAGGCCCGGCTCGTCGACCCCATCGCTGCCGTCGCGTGGTCAGCCTGGCTGATGTCGCCGACGGCCCCCTCGGCGACAGGCAGTCGGCCAATTTAACCGGGCTCCAGGTCGAGAAGGGCAGGCCGGGTTCGGTCGGCTGACTTCGGGTAACGCGAAGCGAAGCCGTCGGTCCCGGACCAGGTCCGTGCTGGGTGAGCGTGACCGTGGCGATCTTCGCCACGGCCATGCCCTGCGCCGACAGCCCCACCATCTGGGCCCGACGCCAGGTCACCACCGCCCCCGTGCCGCAGCGGACAGTTCGCAGCAACCGCCGGCCCTCATCGTCATCGATCTCGCGAACCGCACTGTGGCCCGGTGGTCTGGCATCTGCTTCGTCCGGTGGGCTACGTTGTGCAGCTATGACTACCGGGACGGCATTGCGCCACTCACAGATCGGTGACCCGGTGCTCCTCTGAGCGCCGTACGGGCCAGTGCGGGCCCGCTGTTCGATCGAGGATCTTGCGCTGTGGCGCGAGCTCCGCCTCCGTCGTGTTGATCACAGGCTCGATACGTCAACCACGACAGGAGAATTCATGCCCATCAAGATGCTCCAGATTCCCACCGCGGACGGCCATGCCGACGCGTTCGCTGCCCTTCCCGACGGTGGCGGTCGGCACCCAGGGGTGCTGATGTACGCGGACGGCTTCGGGATTCGGCCCGTGCTGCGGGAGATGGCCCGGGAGCTGGCCGGGCACGGGTACTACGTGCTCGTCCCCAACCTCTTTTACCGGCACGGCCGGGCACCGGTGATCGAACTTCCCGAGCACATCGGAGAAGAGGTCCGGTCGGCGGTCTTCGCTCAGCTGATGCCCTTGATCGAGGCGCACACCGCAGAACGTGTCCTGAGCGACGCTGACGCCTATCTCACGTTCCTTACTGCTCAGCCCGAGGTCAGCGCCGGACCGTTTGCGGTGACCGGCTACTGCATCGGCGGCCTCGCGGCGACGCGCACGGCCGCGGCCCACCCCGGCCAAGTGGCCGCCCTCGCCGCATTCCACGGCCCGGTGGGAGCCGACGGACCCGACAGCCTCTCCAAGCTCACCGCCGAGGTCCACTTCGGCCACGCCGAGAGCGACTTGACGCCCGCGGCCCTCGGCGAGCTCAACAAGGCCCTGGACGCGGCGGGTGTCGGCTACACCTCCGAGATCTACCCCGGCACCGTCCACGGCTTCACCATGTCCGACACCGATGCCTTCAACCCCGCCGCACTGCAGCGTCACTGGGACAGCCTGTTGCCGCTTCTCGGCCGCACCCTGACCAAGAGCTGAGCTTGATCTCTTAACCTCGTGCTGTCGTGCGCGTCTCGCACGCGTTCGCTCGGACGGGGCAATCCCCGCATACCGGGGCGGCCTTCGCCTGATCCTGCGTTCCGGATCAAGACACACGTGGGACCAGCACGAGGGCCGTGGACGTGAGTGTGCTGCAACTGGACGTCAGGCGAGACGCGTTCGCCTGGCGTCGCACTTCCGGGGATGTCGTGTACGCATGCCTGACCGCAGGGGGCGAAGCACTCTTCGAGCTGGCGGACGCGCTGTCGTACGCAGACGGGCCGGTGACCTCGTTGATGGACCTGACACGCTCGTGGTCGAGCACCGGCGCCGGCACGGCGCGATGTACGCCGCGCTGAACCACAACCCCATCAACAACGCTCGGCCTGGGCGGCTGCTGTCCGCACTGCCGCAGCTGAAGGCCGCCGAGGGACGGCTGCCTTTCCTGCCTTCCTGTGTGCGCAACAGGCGCATGGATACCCCTCTTTCCTCGCCGATTTGCGAAACCGGAACCCCGGTGCCGTGAGGCGTCCGCAGCGCGTCCTTGGGACCGCCGCATCCCAACTGCCGCCGTCGCCAGGACGTCGCCACACCTTTCCACCGTGGCCGAAAGGACCAGGCCGCAGAGGATCAGAGGGGCGATACGTCGCACCACACCCACGGCGGGTGAACCGCTCACCCGTCGCCCTTGGCTCGCTGCGGTGACGGGGCAACAGCGTGAGCCTTGAGGCCCCCCGGGCGGCGTGGGCAAAGTCGGGCATGAAGTTTTCCCAAGGCCCGTGGCAGTGGCGACGGCGCTCCTCCACCACCCTCACCGACACAGCAGACCGCCTTGGCATGGCTCGCCCGCTGGCCGGCCTTCGAGGTCGGCGGACTTCGCCTGGCCAGCCGTCGTGGGGCCTCCGGAAGTGTCGGCCGCCTGAACAGTGCGGCCCGGTGTGTGCCACGGGTCGGTGATCGGCTGTCAGCCGGACGCATGGTGCAGGCCACGGTGGCGCGGGGCCGAAGAAGGCGTGTCGCGTCAGCCCTTCACCGAACGGGCCGAGCCCCACAGGGCGCCCGGGTTGACCCGGTCCGGATGGATCTCCAACATCGCTTGGTAGAGCTCCTCAGTGGAGGCGGTGCGCGCGACGCAGTCCTCGAAGCCATCGATGTAGGCGCGGGTCTCGGCGAGGATGCCCGGCGAGTCAGGCCGGCCGGGACGCTTGTGCCCCGCCACGACATGGTCGGCTCCGAGGCCGGCAATCACGCCGAGCGCCTCCTTCCACGCTTTGCGGCCCTCGCTCGGCGACTCGGCGAGATACAGGTGCACGTCGTTGTAGGCGGCATCCCCGGCGACCACGAGCCCGATGGACGGGACGTGCAGCGCGGTCGTGTCGTCGGTGTCGGTGTGACCGAGCGGCACGACCGTCAACTCTCGTCCCTCGAGTTCGAGCACCTGGTCCTTCATCGGGTCGGCTGCCACGAGGCGCTCCGGGATCTGGCCCGGGAACCTTGCGTTCCAGAAGCTCTCGACGAAGCTCGGCTCCATCTGCTTCGCCATGTGTTCGACGACCGCCGGCGTGGCGACCGCTCGAGCGGTCGGGAAGCGCTCGAGAAGGGTCGCCAGCCCGAACCAATGATCTCCATGTCCGTGAGTGACGTAGACCGTCGTCAGATTCCGGTCGTACGTTTCCACCCATTCGGCGAGCGCGACGGCTTGCTGGACCGTCATGACCGGGTCGACGAGTACCGCGTCCCGCTCGCCGTAGACGAGTGTCGAGGAGGTGGGCGACCACATCCGCCGCTCCACACCGGGCGGCAGATCACTGATCTCTGTGGGGATCGAGGGTGAGATGTGGACTGCGTATCGAAGGTCCTTCTTACCGGCCAAGGCCGACTCCTATCGTTTAGTTGTCATGGGGCCCGTGCCCCGCGGTCGAGGCGGCCGTGTCGGGGCGCACTCGTTCTATGCCTGCAGATACTTCTGGAACCAGTCGAGTGCTTCCGAGCATGCGCGCTCGAACTGGGCGCGGTACGGGTCGAAATGGCCACCGGGGATGAGGACCAGCTTCTTGGGTTCGAGTGCGTCCTCGTAGGCCTCGAGAGCGACGTCGGTCACCGTCAGGTAGTCGTCCTTGGCCACGATCATCAGCAAAGGCGTGGGGGACACCCTGCGGATGAACGACCCGGGCTCGTACATGCGCGCCATGCGCGTGGACCGTACGGTCACCCGGTTCTCCCAGACTCCCTCCGGCAGCTCCTGGAGATAGAAGTCGACCGCGTCGCCGGAGTAGTAGGACGCGCGGACCGCCGGATCGCTGCTGACGATCTGCTGGTACTGGAGCGGTTCCCCGCGAGCGGCGCTGCGCTCCTCCTCCGCGAGCCCCTCCTCGAGGGCGGGAACGAGATGCGGAGGCACCCGCCGCAGCCCCTGCCGGAAGCCGCTGATGTTCGGGACCTGCGCGACGACGGCCTTCAGGCGCCGGTCCGTGGCGCCGAGCACGATGGCGTGCCCGCCGGCGTAACTGCTTCCCCAGACACCGAGCCGGTCCGGATCGACCTCGGGCTGCGCCTCCAGGAAGGAGATCGCCCGACGCCAGTCCTCGGCCTGCACCCACGGATTGACGTCCTGACGTGGCTCGCCGTCGCTGGCGCCGAACGTGCGGTGGTCGTGGAGGAGTACGGCGAAGCCCGCCTCGGCGAACCGCCGGGCGAAGCCCTCCAGGGCGTGTTCCTTGACGCCCGCGTAGCCGTGAGCCATGGAGATCGCCGGATGCGGGCCTTCGCCTTCGGGTACGAAATACCAGCCGCGCAGGGTCACTCCGCCGTCGGCGGTGAAGGCCACGTCTCGCCTGTCAACCATGGTTCCTCTTTTCCTTACTGTCACTCCTGCCGCGCCGGGTGGGTGGCGGGCCGGTGGGGTGGGCTGCCGTCGGGGGGCCGTCGGCGAGCCAGGACTCGATCTGCTTCCAGCCCTCGGACCGTTCCGGGTCGAGCATCATGGTGTGTCCGACGGCGGCGATCTTCCGGAGTCGCGCCCCGTAGCGCCGCGCAGTGGCCCGTACGGAGACGAGGGGCACGAGCCGGTCCTTCGCGGCGGCGACCACCAGGACCGGCAGCGGCGGCACGCCCGTCGGCCGGTGGAAGAGGAACTGGTACTGGACGAACGGGGAGTCGGGGGTCAGGCGCTTGCTCGCCTCGGCCGTCGCCGGGTCGTCCGGGTGGGCGTAGAGGATGTGGGGACCGAGCTTGATCGGCCTGCCGGCTATGTAGCGAGGCACTTGCCACGGTTGCCGGCGCAGTACCGCCAGAATCGTGTGCACCGCGGGACGTGGGGGCAGCGGAGCGACCAGGATCATGGCAGCGGCGTTCGCCGCCGCGGCAGCGCGTTGGACGACGAGCGCGCCCATGGAGTGCCCGATCAGCACGACGGGCCCCGGGAGCGAGCGTGCGGCGCGGACGACGTCGGCCTCGTAGTCGCTCAGCGCGGAGCGGGCGGCGGTGCCGCCGCTGCCGCCGTGGCCGCGCAGGGAGACCGCCCAGCTGTCGTGTCCGGCCGCGGCCGCCGCGGCCATCCAGTCCTCCCAGACCCAAGCGGCGTAGCCCAGACCGTGTACGAACAGCAACTGGGGTGTTCCGGGGGCCGCGGGTCTCAGTGGCGCGGCGTGACGCATCTCCAGTGCCGGTTCCCCGGTGAGACCTGGAAGCGTTGTTGCTCTCATAGCGGCGGACCCTAACAGCCCGGTACACAGGTGACAACGGTATGACTCTGTCATTTCTCAGGTGGTGCACATCTGGCGTTGTCACACATGTAAGCGCTACGCTCCTGTACGCATCAGAGGTCGTCCCTCTCGCCCCGTGCTTCCCCGGGGCTATCCCCACCCGGTACCGACCGGGAATCGAGCCGGCCATCGTCGCGGGCGCCGAGAGCAGGCCGAGACCGGCAGCCCTTCGGATGAGGCGTTCAACGGAGAGTGCAAATGATCATCGATACGGCATCGCTCGACGCCAGGTCGAGCTACAAACTTCTCATCGGCAGCGTGCTGCCGCGCGCGATCGCCTGGGTCAGCACCCGGTCGACCGCGGGCATCGGCAACGTGGCCCCGGTGTCCTTCTTCACCGTCGTCGGCCGCCTTCCCCCGATCGTGTCGATCTCCCTTCAGCCCCGCTCCGACGAGGTCACCCTGAAGGACACGTTCGTCAACATCCGGGACACCGGTGAGTTCGTGGTGAACATGGCGTCGATCGGTCACGCCGACGAGGTGCACCGCTCCGCCTTCGAGTTCGACCCGGAGGTCGACGAATTCGAGGCACTCGGCCTGGAGAAGGGCAAGTGCGAGGTCGTCGCGGCGCCCCGGATCGCCGACGCCCCCATTTCCATGGAGTGCGTGGTCGATCGGATCATCCCCATGCCCCCGATGCCGGACCACGTGGTCTGGGGGCGCGTGGAGCGCTTCCACGTGCGCGACGACCTCTACCTGCCCGGCGGGCGCATCGACATCGGTGCCCTGGGTGCCGTTGGGCGTCTGGCCGCCGAGTACTCGCTCGTCGACAACATCTTCACCACCCCCCTTCCCGAGGAGCTCGTCGAGCGTCTGCGCGTGACGCGCAGCGCGCGGCTCGATGAACGTCCGACGGACTTCTCACCCATCGACACGGCGGAATGGTCCCCTTCCGGATCAACGAGGACGGAATCGAAATGACCAGAGACCTTGTTCGCGCCGACCCGGCAGGTACCGGCGGTGGCGAGGCGCTCCCGCAGGCGCCGACACTGCTGCTCGTCCACGGATTCCTGGACGATGCCACCGTCTGGGACGGCTTCGTCGAAGCCCTGCAGGGGGCCGTGGCGACGGCGCGTATCGACCTTCCGGGTTCCGGGACCCGTGCGTCCTGTGCCGAGGACACGGAGAAGCTGAGTCTGGCCCTGTTCGCCGACGAGGTCGCATCCGCCGTCGACGACATCGAGGGACCCGTCGTGGTGGTGGGCCAGAGCATGGGCTCCCAGGTTGCCGAACTCGCGGCCGCCGCCCGGCCCGGGCGCGTCGCCGGACTGGTTCTGCTCACGCCGGTCCCGCTCGGGGGCACCCGTCTGCCCGAGGAAGCCGTCGTGCCGTTCCGGGTACTCGGCGGGAACGCGGAGGCCCAGCGTGCCGTTCGCACCCAGCTCTCGCCGGCGCTCGACAAGGAGGCACTGGACGCGCTGAGCCGCAGCGGCCTGCTGGTTGCCCCGCCCGTGGTCGCACGGTACGTCGACATCTGGAACAACGGTGTCGAGGAGGCACCGGAACAGAGCGCGTACTTGGGCCCCGTCCTCATCGTCCGCGGCGACAGCGACGGCTTCGTCACCGAGGAAGTCGTCGCCGGCGCCATCGCGCCTCGTTTCCCTGCTGCGCGTCAGGCGACGGTTCCCGGCGGTGGGCACTGGCTGCACGTGGAGTACCCCCACGCCCTGGCCCGCGAAGTCCTCGGCTTCCTCCAGAACCTGAATGCCGGCGATGCGGCCTCGGGCTGGCGCAGCGGGTTCTCGGAGCACTCCGAGAACACCTTCGCCCAGGGCTTCGCCGAGGACGTCGTGCTGGAGGCCAGCATCCTTGCCCGGCCGATCGCCGGTCGGGCGCTCGTCGCCTCCGCTCTCGCGGCCGCGAGCACCATCTACGAGTCGCTGGAGTTCACGGCCGAGGCCTCCGACGCCACCACGACCTACCTGCAGTGGAAGGCGACGGCGTTCGGCGGAGTGGCGTTCTGCGGTGTCACGCTGCTGGAGAAGAACGCAGACGGCGACGTCGTCCGGGCGGCGATTCACCATCGCCCGCTCGGAGCAGTCCTGCGATTCTCCGCCACGGTCCGCGACCGGCTGGACGGCATCGTCCCGCCCGATCACTTCTATGCGGGCGACCCGCAGCCCGCTCAGGGCGCGTAGCCCAGTAGCCCCGTCTGTCCCGTGCGGCCACCTTCAGCAACCGTGTCCGCAGGAAAGAAATGGAAGACCGATGAGCCATCTTGGGTTCGGCATCAACGACCACGTCGCCGAGATCGTCCTGGACAACCCGCCGCAGAACCGTATCGACGAACAGATGGCCGAGGAACTGCTCGCCGCGGTCGAGAAGGCGGAGTCATCGGGGGCGCGGGCGATCCTCCTGCGGGCCGAAGGGCCTGACTTCTGCTTCGGCGGGGACATCGTCACGTGGCCTGACCTCGACGTGCGGCAGCTGCGGATGCTGTTCGAGCGCTACATGTTCGCCTTCAACCGCTTCGAGCAGATGCCCGTGCCAGTGATCGCAGTGGTGAACGGCCTGTGCTTCGGCGGGGGCTTCGAACTCGCGCTGCGCTCCGACGTGATCTTCGCCGGCGAGGGGGCCCGGTTCGGGCACCCCGAGCAGACGCTGGGCATCGTCACCCTGCTTGGCGGCATCTACCGATCGGCCGCTCGTGCGGGCCGTGCCAGGGCCTACGAATGGGCACTGACCTCGGAACAGGTTCCCGCTGCCACCATGGCGCAGGCCGGAGTCGTCAACCACGTTCTGCCCGATGCCGAAGTCCTTGAAGCCGCCCGGGCGTTCGCCCGCAAGGTGGCCGCAGGGCCCACCCGGGCGCACGCCGCGCACAAGGCGCTGCTGCGGATGTGGGAAGCTGGTGGCGTGAAGGCCGCCGACGACTCGATGTTCGACATCGCCATCCCCTTGTTCGAGTCCAAGGACGTGACCGTCGCTCTTGCGTCGGCTGTGGCGGCCTACAAGGCCGGACAGCCCCGACCCACCGTCGACTTCACCGGGGAATAGGGGGGAGTAGGTCGCCTCGCGGGGCCGTCATGCCGGCGGCCCCGCTCGTGCGGTCTGGCCATGGGTCACAGGTGAAAGCGATAGGCTCTTACAGAGGCGATGCAAGCACCCTGACGGCACCAGGAGGACACGATGAGTGCGGCGGTCCAATGGCCGGCCTCGGCTCGCTACGAGGAAGTCGAACACAACGCCCCAGGCGGCCTGGGATTCGTACAGGACCTCTTGAACACAGCGAGCCTGGGCAAGCCACGTCAGCCTGACCTTCTGGAGTCCGTCGATGCGGCGGAGCAATGGCTCCGGTCCTCACTCACAACGCTGAGCAGTATCGACTCCAGCGCTCCTTCCGCTCCCAGCCCCCTCGATGCGCGGGGCCTTGGGCGCCTCCGATCGCTGCGCGACGACCTCCGTGCCGCGCTGGCCACCGGGCATGCCGACGAACCTGCCGCCGCCGTCGCCGCCCCGTCGATCGAGACGACGGCAGCCGTCAGTCTGGACCCCGGAGGCGCGCGGCTGCACGCTCGCGGCAAGGGTGTCGAACTTCTCCGCTCGTACGTCATGATCCAACTGGCCGCCGCCACCTATGCCGACACGATGCGGCGACTGAAGGTGTGTGCGAACCCGCGCTGCCGCGGCGCGTTCTACGACCGCTCCAAGAACTGCTCGCGTCTCTGGCACGACGTCACCACCTGCGGCAACACCCAGAACGTACGGGCCTATCGGGCCCGCCTGAAGGAACGCGGGCTCTCCTCGGCGCGGTGATGCGACGGCATCCGCAAGCGGACGCCGTCGCGCGCGGTGCGGGCGCTGCCGAAGATGCTCAGGCACAGAGACCGAGTCAGTCCGGCAGCAGCCGAGGCAACTGACCCGAAGCGTGGCTGACGCCTCCCGTCGCGGCACGCTGGGCAGCCTCGCCGTACGGTGTGATCTGCCCGGCGCAGTTCGCGGGGTGCTCGCCGGCTGCCGCTTCGTCACGCAGGCCGTCTCCCGCTTGCGCGCCGCGCGGCCTCGCACCGAACGCGGGCGTCGCTGATCGCGGGGCGGGCTCTGCAGGCAGCCTTCGCCGCCCTGGTCTCTCCTGCGTCAACTAGCCCCGCTTCTGCCGGAATTCCGGTGGACCGGCGGCCGGTTGCCATCGGCACCTGGCCCGAGCCGCCGCCCAGCGCTGCCTGCGCCGTTAGCTCTCAGCTCGCGACCAACTAGCCTCCGCCGGCTCGGCGCTGTCCTCGGCAACCCACAGGGGCCACGGCCGTCGAATGCTTCCATGGCGTCCAGTGGCTCTTCGCAGCTCGCGGTCCGGCGGCCGGACTCCTCCTGTGGACACTTCCTCCGGGCACATGAGGCACGCCCCCGCTGCCGCCCGCCGGATGGCCGCTGCACCGCCTGGCCCGGGACTACGGGCGGACGAAAGCGGCTGCCCGGCCCCCGGGCGACCCCTTCGACGCATGGCCCAGTTGCCCAGCGGAAGTGCGGCACAGCCCGTGGCTGACCTGTTGGGTACATAGGCATTAGTCTTTTGACTATGTACGAATCGCTGCTCCCGATGTACTGTTACCGCTGGCAGGGCGGCGTTGAGGCCGCTTCGCGAAAGGGTGATGTCACTTGATCTCGAAGGTCTGTCCGAGCGTCGCCGAGGCCGTGGCGGGCATCGAGGACGGGGCAACGATCACGATCGGTGGTTTCGGCAGAGCCGGTCAGCCCGTGGAGTTGATCGACGCCCTTCTCGAGCAGGGCGCCCGCGAACTCGTGGTCATCAACAACAACGCAGGCAACGGAAACACGGGCCTGGCCGCTCTGCTCGCCGCAGGCCGCGTCCGCAAGATCATCTGCTCGTTCCCGCGTCAGAGTGACTCCTACGTCTTCGACCGCCTCTACCGGGCGGGGAAGATCGAGCTCGAACTCGCCCCGCAGGGGACACTGGCTGAACGCATCCGAGCCGCAGGCGCGGGAATCGGCGCGTTCTTCACTCCCACGGGCTTCGGCACCCCGCTGGCCGCCGGCAAGGAGCATCGGGTCATCGGCGGGCGCGACCACGTGCTGGAACACCCTCTGCACGCCGACTACGCGCTGGTGAGCGGCCATCTGGCCGACCGCTGGGGCAACGTGGTGTACCGCAAGACCGCGCGGAACTTCGGACCGATCATGGCTGCCGCCGCGCAGAGCACCGTCGTACAGGTGGACCGCGTCGTGCAGTTGGGTGCGATCGATCCCGAGACCGTTGTCACGCCGGGGATCTTCGTCGATCGGGTGGTCGGTGTCGGAGAGCGGACATGGCTGCGTAAGGGCGCCTTCGTCGGCGCCGCGGACGCGGAGGGCAACCCGAACGCGAGCACCTTCGATTCACGGGACGAAAACCGATGACCGTTCTCAGCTCCGGCCTTTCCCGCCGCGAACTCGCCGCCCGCATCGCGCTGGACATTCCCGAGGGCTCCGTCGTGAACCTGGGGATCGGTGCGCCGACGCTCGTGGCCGATGCCATCCCCGAAGATGTGGAAGTCGTCCTGCACACCGAGAACGGCATGCTGGCGATGGGACCGGCACCAGTGCCGGGCCACATCGATCCGGATCTCATCAACGCGGGGAAGCAGCCGGTGACCGAGCGGCCCGGAGCCTCCTATTTCCACCACGCCGACTCGTTCGCCATGATGCGCGGAGGGCACCTGGACATCTGCGTGCTCGGGGCGTTCCAGATCTCCGAGCACGGCGACCTGGCCAACTGGCACACCGGCGCCGCCGACGCCATACCCGCGGTCGGCGGGGCGATGGACCTGGCGATCGGTGCCAAGTCGGTGTGGGTGATGACTGATCTGCTCACCCGGGACGGCACACCAAAGCTCGTCCCACAGTGCACCTACCCCCTCACCGGCGTGGGCTGCGTGTCCCGCGTCTACACCGACCACGCGGTATTCGACATCACCCCCGCCGGCTTTGCGGTGCGTGAGTTGTTCGGCGCCGCGACGATCGACGCGCTCACCGCGGCCACCGGACTGCACCTCAGGGATGGACGAGTAGTCCCCCTTGCCGACGGTTCCTGACAAGACGCCAGCACAATTCCGCCACTCGACGCCATGAACGAAAACGGACGAGGTCATGACCGCTAGCTTCGTATACGACGCGCTACGAACCCCTTTCGGAAAGTACGGCAAAGCACTGGCGGGCGTACGCCCGGACGACCTCGCCGCACATGTCATGAGCGCCATCGTCGAGCGGCAGCCGGACCTGGACCCGGAGCGGATCGACGACATCGTGTTCGGCAACGCCAACGGCGCCGGCGAGGACAATCGCAATGTGGCCCGCATGGGCGCACTGCTGGCAGGGTTCCCCACCAGTACACCCGGCGTGACCGTCAACCGCCTGTGCGGCTCCGGAGTCGAGGCGGTCATCCAGGGCAGCCGCGCCATCGAAGCCGGTGACACAACGCTCGTGCTCGCCGGCGGCGTCGAGTCGATGAGCCGCGCACCGTGGGTCGTGCCCAAGCCGGACCGAGCCTACCCGGCAGGCAACGCGACCATGGTCTCCACCACCCTGGGATGGCGGCTCGTGAACCCCCGCATGCCCGAGCAGTGGACCATCCCCCTGGGACAGACAGCCGAGATCCTCGCGGAACGCTTCGCCGTCTCCCGCGAGGAGCAGGACGCCTTCGCCCTGCGCAGCCATCAGAACGCGGCACGCGCATTCGCCGACGGCGCCTACGCGGCAGAGATCATCGGTATGCCCGGTGTCGACCTCGACCGCGACGAGGGCATCCGCGACGACACGAGCATGGCTGCCCTTGCCGCGCTCAAGCCGGCGTTCCTCGCGAACGGAAGCGTCACAGCGGGCAACTCCTCTCCCCTCAACGACGGTGCCTCCGCAGTACTGCTCGGAGCCGAGAACGCCCTGCCCGGAGGGCAACCCTTGGCCCGCATCACCGGGCGAGGAGTGGCCGGCAACGACCCGGACGTCTTCGGCATCGCCCCGGTGGAGGCAGCCAACCGCGCACTCGCCCGCGCCGGCAGAACCTGGTCGGACGTCGACCTCGTCGAACTCAACGAGGCATACGCCGCCCAGAGCATCGCCTGCATGCGGCTCTGGCCCGAACTCGATCCCCAGAAGGTCAACGTCGACGGCGGTGCCATCGCCATCGGCCACCCCCTCGGCGCCTCCGGAGGACGCATCGTCGGACACCTCGCACACGCACTTGCCGCACGCGGCGGCGGTATCGGCGTCGCCGCCATCTGCATCGGCGTCGGCCAGGGACTCGCCGTAGTGCTCGAAGCTTGACCGCCGGAGCGACAGGGCCGGCTCGCCACGGTCCGCGTCGCCACCGAGGCTTGGGGAGCAGTGCTGTGCGCCGTCACGTCGGTTTCGGTCTTCAGGTGCTTCAGCGGCCCTTCGCCGCGCATTACCTTTCCCGCACGCCACTCTGATTGAAGGAGAATGCTGAAATGACGCTCCAAATAGGTGACCTCGCCCCTGATTTCACGGCAGAGTCCGCCACCGGTGAACTGCGTTTTCACGAATGGCTCGGCGAGAGTTGGGGAATATTGTTCTCCCATCCCGCCGACTTCACTCCGGTCTGCACCACGGAGCTCGGAGCGGCCGCCCGGCTTGAACCCGAATTTGCCAGGCGTGACACGAAGATCGCTGCAGTGTCGGTCGACTCCGCCAAGGATCACCGCACTTGGGCGAACGACATCGCCGAGACGCAGGGCGCCCAGGTCAACTTCCCTATGATCGCCGACAGTGACCGGTCCGTTGCGGGCCTCTACGGGATGATCCACCCGAACGCATCCGACACAGCGACGGTGCGCACCGTCTTCGTCATCGGTCCCGACAAGAAGATCAAGCTGACCATGACATATCCGGCCAGCACGGGGCGGAACTTCGCAGAGATTCTTCGAGTGCTGGACTCTCTGCAGCTTACGGCTCAGCACCAACTGGCCACGCCTGCGGACTGGCAGCCCGGCCAGGAGGTCGTCATCACCCCTGCCGTAAGTGACGAAGAGGCAGCCATTCGGTTTCCCGGATATCGAACGGTGAAGCCATACCTGCGCCTGACGGACCAGCCGTAAGTCTCCCGCCGCCCATACCGGCCGATACGGGCGGAGAAAGCAATGATGTCTGTGCCGGCGCGCAGCGCCGTCCCGTTCGAAGCAGCGATCTCGGTCAGCTGCACCGTGGTCGCGCCAGCACCGCGCCCGCCCCGACCTCTGTCCCACCGGTATCACCCCCTGTAGCGCGCCGCTTCTCATCAGGCCGTCAGTGAAGGCGGGGGCCGAGGGGGAGCGCCGGCTGCTACAGGGGGCGGTGTCCGGTGACGTCCCCGCCCAGGTCGTCGGGCAGGGCGATGCGAGCGGTAACGCGTTCACCGACCGGTTCCCGCTGGATCTCGCATCGAGGCAACGGCGGACCTAGCGAGACGGAACAGCCGCCGAGCTTGTGGGCTCACTGCCCGTACGCTCGCTCGTAGAGGCTCCGCAGCTTCGGGGTGGCCTCGGCATCGCCGTAGCACGCCGGGACCTTGCCGTCCCTGGCGTAGACGAGGTAGGTCTGGCCGACAGCGAACTCCTGGCCGAATGACTCCAGTTGTCCTGCGTGGGTGTTGTCGAGCCGGACGGTGGAGGCGTCTTCGCCGCGGTACCAGTGGTCCACTCGGAGAGTGATCTGGTCGCCGTCGACGGAGGTCGCGGTGCCCTCGAAGGCGGTCGTGTACTGGCGCAGAGTGGTGACGTCGAGCTCGGCGCACGCTGTTTCCAGGCCGCCGCTTGTGTCCTGCTGAACGGTCAGGACCAGCGGGGCGGCCACGGCCGGAGGAGTGTCGCGGGTCGCCGTGACTCCCCAGGTGATGCCGGCTCCCGCCGTGAGCACAGCGGCGGCTGCTGCCGGCCAGCAGCAGGGGGCGGCGGGGGCGGTCCGATGTGCGGGGGGAGGTGCGGACTGTGGTGTCGGCGGTCATGGTGGCCTCCAGGAGACGGTCGATGTCGGGCTGGGGAGCATCAGAGGTCCGCGCCGGGTCGATGGCCCTCATCCGGGCCAGCAGTTCTTCGTCGTTCACCGGTTGCTCCTTCCTTCACCCATCTCATGTCCGGCCATGTCGTCATTCTTTCGGTCGAGCAGAGCGGCGAGTTTCTTCTTTGCTCTGTGCAGGCGGATGCTGACGGCGTTGGGGGTCAGTCCGGTCACTTCCGCGATCTCGCGCGGGGTCAGCCCCTCCCATGCCCAGAGCAGCACCACCTCACGGTCCAGGGCGCCGAGTGTGCCGAGTGCGGCGTGCAGTTCGGGGTGGTCGGCTTCCCCGGGCTTCGGCGGCGGTGCGGTACGTGTCAGCCGCTCCACCAGCCGGAGCCGACGCGCCCGTCCGCCCGCCGGGCGTTGGACAGGCAGCCGCGTGCGAGGCCGTAACACCAGGGCAGCATGGTGTCGGGGTCGGTCACGGGGCCCCTCCCGAGCCCGGGCACGTCCTCGAGACGGCGCCAGAGCACGCGCATCGTCTCCGCGAGGATGTCATCTGCCGCGTCGGCGTCCGCCCGGCGCAGCAGATATCGGTGCAGCGGCGTTGCCACCGCGCGCGCCAACGCATCGAAGCGGGCTTCTCGGGCCTGGGCACGTTCCTGCTCCAGCATGGATTCCACACCCCCACCTGTCCGGCCGGGGACTGTTCCTTTCATCGCCCGGGCACTGTACTTATCCGGCCCAAGGGAGGTCCGTCGGCCAGGGGCGGGGTGACGATGACCGTCGGCCTCATCACGGCCGCACTCTCCGGCTTCGGGGGCGACGGGCGGCCGCCAGGGGCTGCACCGTGTCCCCGCCCGGACGAAGCCTCACAGAAGACCGCCGCCCCGGTGTAGCGGAACCGCACTCACCTGCCCGCCCCGGCCCGTGGGCGGCGCGAGAGCGCCCGGCGAAGCGTCGTAAACCGATCGGTTTTCGTTTTGTCCATATCGAGTTAACCTCGCGGTATGACCACCGTAGTGAAGCCAAGTACCAGAGAGCGGCTGCTGGAGGCAGCGGCCACGCTCACCTACCGAGACGGCGTCGGCATCGGCGTCGAGGCGCTGTGCAAGGCGGCGGGGGTGTCGAAGCGTTCCCTGTACCAGCTGTTCGAGAGCAAGGACGAACTGCTGGCGGCGAGCCTGGGGGAGCGCGCCTCTGCCTTCGCGGCCGGGTTCCTGCCCCGGGCGGACGACGGCCGTTCACCCCGCGAGCGGATCCTGCATGTCTTCGACCAGTTGGAGGAGCAGGCGGGTGCGCCCGACTTCCAAGGCTGCCGGTACCTGGCTGCCCAGATCGAGCTCAAGGACCAGAGCCACCCGGCAAGCCAGGTGGCCCACCGGGTCAAGGAGAATCTGGCCGCCTTCTTCCGTTCCGAGGCCGAACGGGGCGGGGCACGCCATCCCGACCTGCTGGCCCGGCAGCTCAGCCTGGTCTTCGACGGCGCCAGCGCCCGCGCGGGGATCGGAGCCGACAAGCTGACCGGGCTCGTCACGCCCACCGTGACCACCCTGCTCGATGCGGCAGGCATGCACTGACGCATCCCCTTTTCGGGCAGGCGCCGTGACCGTGTGGCCTCCCCAGGTCGATGGCTCCCGTCTCTGATGCCCCGCGATCGAGGGGGGCGGGTGGCCGTAAGGGTGTTGACGGGCGTGCCGCGCGCCAGGAAGGCCGTCGGCTCGTCGACGTCAGCGCCCAGCGGCAGGTGCGCGGCTTCCCGGGGCTCATCCCCTGCTGCTGGAGCGTTTGGGTGTGGCGTAGTGGCCCTTGAGTGTGGAATCGGCGACCGCTGTGCGGATGACATGCTCGCGTGTCTCCTGTGCGCTGACCCTGTCGCTGCGGATGGCAACCTCAGCCTTGCGCTCGGAAACCGATCGGTTTACGATGTTGGAAACCGGTCGGTTTCTCAATGAATCCAAGGGCTGGTCCGTGGCCACGTCTCCTTCGGGCGGGCCCTGTCCGAACCACCGTCTGCAGCAGTTCAGGTCACACAAAGGGAAGCCAGCGAGATGCCGAGCACAGAGTCACGTCCCACGATTCACATCCCGGGAACCACCAGCCACACCATCGCCCCGCGCGCAGGACACCGCAGCGACGAGGGGACCCTGCGCTACCTCAGAGCGGGCACCGGCGCTCCCGTGGTCCTGCTGCACACCGTCCGCACTCAGGCCGAGCACTTCCGCTCCCTCATCCCGCTGATCGCGGACCAGTACACCGTGTATGCCCTCGATCTGCCGGGGATGGGCTACTCCGAGATCGTGCCCGGTGCGTCGTACGACGAGCCGGCCATGCGTGCGGGCGTCAAGCGGCTCCTGACCGAACTCGACCTCCACGACGTGACCCTGGTCGGCGAGTCCATGGGGGCGGTGCTCGCCCTGACCACCGCGGCCGACCTGCCCGAGCGGGTCCGGCGCGTCGTCGCGGTGAACGCGTACGACTTCCCCGGCGGGATCGCCCGCTCCAGTCTGCTCGCCCGTGTGGTGGTCAGCGGTGTCCTCACTCCGGGGGTAGGCGCGGTGGTCGCCGGGGTGGAGCCCAAGCCCGTCGTCCGCAGGATCCTGCGGGGCGGGCTGGTCGACAAGACCGCGCTGCGGGAGGACTACCTCGATGAACTCCTCCAGGTGGGCAGCCGCCCCGGCTACTCGACCGTCGCCCGGGCCGTGTACCAGAGCATGCCCAGCCTCATCGCCGCCCGCTCGCGCTACCCCGAGGTCAAGGCACCCGTCCACCTCGTCTACGGCGAGAAGGACTGGTCGCGGCCCTCGGACCGGCAAGCCGACAAGGAGCTGCTGCCGGCCGCCGACTTCACGCAGGTGCCGGGAGCAGGCCACTTCATCGCCTTGGAACGGCCCGACCTTCTGGCCGACCTGCTGAACGCGGTGGCGTGACCGCCCCGAAAGCGCTGTAGTCACCCCCGTTCGGGTGTAGTGCGGGACGGGGACCACGCTCGACCATGTGTCTGACAGCGCCGTGGCATGCAAAGGAGCAGCGCGTGGCGGAGATACGGATCGAGTTCGATGTTCCGGCGGAGATGCGTGACGGCACCGTGCTGCGCGCGGATGTCTAGCGGCCCGGAGATACGGGGCCGTGGCCCGTGTTGCTGGCCCGGCTGCCGTATGGCAAGCAGACCCCGATGATGGGCGTCGTACTCGATCCGCTGGCCGCGGCCAGGCGTGGCTTCATGGTGGTCATCCAGGACACCCGGGGTCGGTTCGCCTCCGAGGGCGAGTGGGAGCCGTGGACGTACGAGGGGAGCGACGGCTACGACACCGTGCGGTGGGCCGCCGCGCTGCCCGGCTCGAACGGTTCCGTCGGCATGATCGGCGGCAGCTACTTCGGCAACACCCAGTGGATGGCGGCACTGTCGAAGCCGCCGGAGCTGAAGGCCATCGCCCCGATGATCACCTGGTCGGACCCGGATGACGGTCTGTGGACGCGCGGCGGTGCGATCGAGCTCGGCATCACCGCGCCCTGGACGCTGATGCACGGCGCCGACACCCTGATGCGCCGTCACCGCACCGACCTCGACGGACTCGTGAGCGGCGTCACCGGACTCGTACGGGATCTGGACGGTCTGGCGTGCGGCGGTTACGGGGAACTGCCCGCCGGGCGGTTTCCCGCGTTCGCCCGGCACGATCTGCCCGAGCTGGGCTACGAGCGTTCCCGGCGGGAGCCCGAGTGGGCGCGGTCCTGTACCGTCGCGGGCCGCCACGACGAGGTCGACCTGCCCACCTTCCAACTCGGCGGCTGGTACGACATCTTCACCCAGGGCACGCTCGACAACTTCATCGCCATGCGCCGCGCCGGCCGGTCCGCCACGTTGATCATGGGCCCGTGGACCCACACCAACTGGCAGCACGTGGTCGGTGACGTCAACTTCGGATTCGCTGCGCACTCCGAGTTCATGGGCATGCGGGGACGCGTGCACGACCTGCAGTTCGACTGGTTCGCGCGCACGCTCGGCGAGGGGGCGGCGCTGGAGCCGGACACGGGCACGGTGTTGCTGTTCGTGATGGGGACCAACCAGTGGCGCGAGGAGACGGAATGGCCCCTGTCGCGGGCCGTGGACACCGACTTCCACCTGCGCGCCGACGGACGACTGACCCCCGAGCCGCCGTCCGTCGCCGAGCAGGCCGATCAGTTCACCTACGACCCGATGGACCCGGTGCCCACCACCGGCGGCGCGCTCCTGATGACCGAGGACTTCCGTCCCGGACCGCTGGACCAGGCTGCCGTGGAAGCGCGCGAGGACGTCCTGGTCTTCACCAGCGAACCACTCGCCGAGGACCTGGAAGTGACCGGCCGGGTCCGGGCGGTGCTCTTCGCCGCCACCGACGGCCCCTCGACCGACTGGGTGGCCCGCCTGTGCGACGTCGACGAGAACGGCGTCTCGCGCAATGTGACCGACGGCATCGTGAGGGTACGGGAAGCGACACCGGGCGAGCCCGCCGAGCACAACGTGGACCTGTGGTCGACCAGCATCGTCTTCCGGGCAGGGCACCGCATACGCCTCCAGGTCACCTCCAGCAACTTCCCCCGCTGGGACCGCAACCTCAACACCGGCGAACCCGAAGAGAGCGCGACCACGGTCCGAACCGCCCGCCAGCAGGTCTTCCACGACCCCGCCCGACCGTCCCGCATCGTCCTGCCCGTGGTGCCTCCGGCCTGACCGGAGCGAGGGGAGAGCCGGCCGATCCGTTGCTCCGGCGGGCAAGGGCGCCGAAGCAGCCATGTCGGCTCGGTCGAAGGGGGCAGGCATCCTGCGGCGGAGGCGATGACCTCCACCAGTCCTCGGTCAGCAGACCGACCACGTTCTGCCCGATCGGCCTGCGATGCCGCGGCCGGATACGGAGGTGGCGGCCATCTGGGCGAGTACGGCACCGGGGGCCTGGCCAAGGGGGTACGAGCGGCCCGCCTGCTCCGGGGACGTCCGGCGTGCCGCGTCAGGTCACGGTCGGCGACCACGCCACAGCCCCGGCCTGCGCTACGCCAACCTCGCGGTGCGCGGCCGTAAGGCCGGTCAGGTGCGCGCCGAGCAGCTGGCTCCGGCTCTCGCGATGCGGCCCGACCTCGCCACCGTGGTGGCTGGGGTCAACGACGTGTTGCGCCCGGGCTGCGACCTCGACGAGGTGGCCGACCATGTTGAGGCGATGTTCGCCGCCCTCACGGCGCAGGGCGCCACCGTCGCGACCCTCATGTTTCCCGATGTCGGCCGTATCACGCCGTTGGCCCGCCCGATCGGTCACCGTGTTCTCGCACTCAACGCACGCATCCGGGAGGCCGCCGACCGCCACGGTGTGGTGGTGGCGGAGACGGCCGCGCACGCGGCGGCGACCGATCCGCGGTTGTGGAGTGCTGACCGGCTGCACGCCGGCCCGCTGGGGCACGCGCGCATCGCGGCTGCCGTGGCCCAGGCGCTCGGTCTGCCGGGCAGCGACGACAAGTGGACCCTTCCCCTTCCGGCCGAGGGGACGGACATCTCTGTCTGGAGGACCGTGGGCGCCGAAGTGCGCTGGGCCGGCACCTTCCTCGGCCCTTGGCTCGGCCGCCGCCTGCGTGGCCGCTCCTCCGGCGACGGCCGCCAGGCCAAGCGGCCGGCGCTGCTTCCGGTGGCTGCGTCCGCCGGGGACACCTCCTCAGCCGTATGAGGATCCGCCCGCGACGACGCCGGCGGCTCCTCCTGCTGCACTTCTCTCTTCCTCGTTCCGGAGCTGGAAATGAGTAATGCCCACCCCTTCCGCGTCCTGCGCGCGAAGCGTCTGTGGACCGTCAACGGTGTGATCGTGGGCTTCGTGGCACTGCTGTTCACGGTGTTCTACGTCGGCGCCAACATCGACCCTGCCGGTCACCTGCACAAGCTGCCCGTCGGCCTGGTCAGCGCCGATGAGGGGGCGAAGGTCGGTGGCAAGCAGACCGACCTCGGCGCACAGATCACCCAGTCGATCAAGAAGTCGTCCCAGGGCGGAGACAGGATCGACTGGAAGGTGATGGACGAGGAGGAGATGAGGGAGGAACTGGGCAAGGGCAAGCTGTTCGGCGCGCTCGTCGTGCCCCGCGACTTCACCGCCACTGTCGCCGCCCTCACCGGCCCCGGGGCGGCCGGCAAGCCCGTCCGCCCGACACTCACCGTGCTGACCAACCAGTCCGCCGGCAGCGTGGGGTCCAGCATGGCGCGGCAGGCCGCGCAGTCGGCCTCCGCGCAGGTGGGTGAACAGCTGACCGCTCAGGCCGAGGCCGCGCAGGACCAACTGCCCGCTGCCGCGCGCCTGCTGCTGGCCGACCCGGCCGTGGTGCAGATCGAGGACGGGCATCCACTCGACTCGCACAGCGGCCTCGGTCTGAGTGCCTTCTACTACTCCCTCGTCCTCGTCGTCTGCGGCATGCTCGCCGCCAACGTCATCAGCGGCCAGGTGGACCACGCCCTCGGCTACACCCACAGCGACATGGGCCCGCTGCGGGTCCACAACCCGCTGCTGCGCGCGACTCGCGTCCAGACCCTGGCCATCAGCAGCACGCTCATGATCGGTCTGTCCCTGCTCATGGGCAGCCTGGCCCTGGCCGGTGCGGTGGGCATCATGGGCATGGACGCCTCTCACCTGCCCCTGCTGTGGCTCTTCTCCGTGTGCACGATCGCGGTTGTAGGCATCGGCGGGCTCGGACTGCTCGCTGTGTTCGGCACGCCGGGGATGCTGTTCATCACGATCTTCTACATCGCCATGGCGGTACCGACGTCCGGCGCCACGGTCCCCCTCCAAGCGCTCCCCGGTTTCTACCGCGCCCTCGGCGAGTTCGAGCCCCTGCGCCAGATCACGGGCGCCGTCCGCTCCATCCTCTACTACGACGCCCAGGCCGACGCGGGTCTGACCCGGGGCTGGGTGATGCTGGGTGTGGGACTCGCGGTCGCCGGCCTCTTCGGCTTCGGCGTGACCCGGTTCTACGACCGCAAGGGACTCCATCGCATTCCCGCCGACGAGGAACCGCAGCCGCTCCTCGGCCGGGCATAGTCCGACGACCGGTGAGGGGTGGAGCTGGTCGCCCGAGAGGCCGCCGAACAGTGACCACGGCGACGGACTTCGACGCGGTGGTCATGGGCGCGGGGCAACGCCGATCGGACTTGACGTCCACTCAGCCCGGATCCACCGGCTTGATGCCGGTGGATGGTTCTTCCAGAAACAAAGAAGTGCCTTGCGACCTGCGACCTGATCGCGTACGGCGGGCTGGAGCCGGTGGCGCGGCTGGCCGAAGGGCACGCTCTTCGACGCCTGGCGCTACCACGCAGCGTTCACCGACTCCCCGCTCGCCTTGAGGGATGCCGAGCGTGATCACCGCCGGCACGATGTCGTCGAGCAGGTGGTCGCCGATGTCAAGAACAGCGGCTTCGCCCACGCGCCGTCCGGTCATTTCCAGGCCAATGCCGCGTGGCTCGCCCTGGCGGCCCTGTCACACAACCTGACCCGCGCCGCCGGCGCCCTGGCCTCCGTGTTGCATGCCAGGGCGACCACCGCCACCATCCGTGACCGCCTGATCAACGTGCCCGCCCGCCTGGCCGGCTCCGCCTGCCGCCTCACCCTGCACCTGCCCGAACGCTGGCCCTGGAGCGAGGACTTCACCCAGCTGTTCAGCACGGTGCATGCACCGCCGCTCTCTGACGCTCCCTGAGCGACCTGCCCGAAAGGGCCCGAGACCTGTGGACAAAGTGGAAGAGCTGGGCAGACCAGCGGCCACCCCATGCCCGAAACGATCAACCGGGAATCAAGCCGGTGGAACCGGGCTCAGATCTCCTGGGGCTTGTAGGAGCTGGGTTCGCGCAGGGCGACGCGACGTAGGAGGTCGACGGTTTTGGTGACGCCCTCGACGGGGGCAACAAGAACGTCCTCGTGCTCGATGCTCAGGACGTCGTCGTAGCCGGCTCGGCGCAGGGCGAGGCAGAAAGCACGCCAGAACGCGTCGTCGTGGCCGTAGCCGAGGGTGACGTAGTTCCAGGAGCGTTCCTTGGCGGCCATGACCGGGAGGGTCTCCAGCCTGCTGGTCAGGGCCTGGCGGGAGGGTTCCAGCCGGGTGTCCTTGGCGTGCACGTGGTAGATCGCCTCACCCAGGGCCTCGATGGCGGCCAGCGGGTCGGCACCCATCCACATCAGGTGACTGGGGTCGAAGTTGGCACCGACCACGGGCCCGACCTCCTCACGCAGGCGCAGGAGGGTGGGGACGTTGTAGACCGCCTGGTGGGCATGCATCTCCAGAGCGAGCTTGGGTACGCCCCGGTCACGGGAGTGGGCGACGAGGTCTCGCCAGTACGGGAGTACGACCTCGGTCCATTGCCACTCGAGGATCTGTGTCGTCTCCGGCGGCCAGGAGACCGTGATCCAGTTGGGGTTGGCGTCGCCCGGCCCGCCCGGCAGCCCGGACATCATCACCACGCGGTCGACGCCGAGGAGCGGGGCGAGAGCGATCGTCCTGCGCGCGACCTGGTCGTGCTCGCGGCCGCTGGGCCCGGGGTGCAGAGGGTTGCCTGAGCAGGTGAGGGCGCTGATCGTGAGCCCTCGGTCGGCGACCTTGGCCAGCAGTTCACGGCGCGCGCCGTCGCTGTCGAGAAGCCGGTCGATGTCGATGTGCGGGGCGGTGGACCAGGCGCCGGTGGCGAACTCCACGTGGTCCAGGCCGAGTTCGCCGGCCAGGTCCAGGGTCTCGTCGAGCGTGAGGTGCCCGACGCTGTCGGTGTTCAGACCGATCTTCATCGGAATCCTTTCGTGGATACCCCCGGCTTCACCCGGGGGAGGAAGCGAAACTCCTGCGGAGCAGGGCATAGAGGTGGGATGCGCCGTCAGGGCGGATCACAGTGTCCTGACCGGCACGTTTGATCCCCACCTGCGGGTCTGGCTGGTTTGTGGGCGTGGCCGTGCACCCTGTGAAGCGGGCGTTCAAGTACCGCTCCATCCGAGTGATGGGCAGTCGGCGATGAAGCAGAAAACCCCACGGCGCGAGCCGTAGGAATCCCCTCGTTCACGAGCAGGAGGAAGTCAAGATGCGTCCCGTCCGGGGTGTGGTCGGGTGGGGAGCGGCCGTTCCCAGCTGGTTCGGTGTGCCGGCGGTGGGGGTCAGATGTAGAGGGCTGGGCGGTCGGCGAGTTCCACCTCGACGCGGCGGCCCTCGGTCTGGGCGCGGATGCCCGCCTCGCAGACCGCGGCCACGGCGTAGCCGTCCCAGGCGCTGGGGCCGGTGACCTCGCCGCGCCGGGTGGCGTCGATCCATGCCTGGACCTCGCGGTCGTACGCTTCCTCGAACCGCTCGACGAAGCCGGGGGTGACCGTGCCGCCCCAGCGTCCGCCGGTGCTGACGAGCATGTCGTGCCGGTCGCCGATGCGGGCGATGCCGTGCTCGCACACCGCCTCGGCCTGGACCTGGTAGCCGTAGCGGGCGTTGACGTAGATCTCGACGTCGACCAGGGCGCCGCCGTCGGTTTCGAAGACGACGAACTGCGGATCGGCCAGCCCTTCGGGCGCGTTGCCGGAGGGCCGCGGCCGCAGCACCGTGACAGACGTGATCTCCTGGCCGAGCAGCCAGCGGGTGATGTCCATCTCGTGGGTCACGGAGTCGTTGATGAGCATGGCGCTGGTGAAGTCCGGCGGGCAGGACGGGTTGCGGTGCCGGTTGTGCAGCATCAGCGGCCGGCCCAGTTCCCCACTGTCCAGCAACGCTTTGAGCTTGATGTACTCGTGGTCGTAACGGCGCATGAAGCCCACCTGCACCCGGCGGTGCCCGAGCCGCTGCTCGGCCTCCAGCACGCGCAGGGCGGAGGCGGCGTCGGGGGTGAGGGGCTTCTCGCACAGGACGGGCAGGTCGTGCTCGAACGCGGTGAGCAGTGCCGCCTCGTGGGCGACGCCCGGGGAGGCGAGCAGCACCGCGTCAACGTCGGGTGAGGCCATCGCTTCGGCGACGTCGCCGTAGGCCGCGCATCCTTCGACGTCGGCGGCGACCGTCTTGGCGCGATCGATGTCGACGTCGACGACGGCGGTCACATGGGCGCCGCTGGTCACCTCGCTGATCCGGCGTACGTGGTCGGCTCCCATGCGGCCGGCGCCGATCACGGCGACTCCAAGGGAGGTGCGGTAGGTCATCTGGTTCCTTGCCTGGGGGTGGGGGGCGGCGGTGACGGTCAGTAGTGGGCCGGCCGAACCCACATGGGTCCGGCCGTGACCCGGGTCGTACGCGTCACCGTGTTCCCTTGGCGGCGAACGTGGCGACGGCGGCGACATTGGACTTGTCGACGAAGGCCGGGCCGGTCAGCACGGGTGCCACGCCACCGCCGCTGTAGTTGCCGTTGTTCTTGTAGAGCCAGAGGGAGTCGACCGCCAGGTAGCCCTGCAGGTAGGGCTGCTGGTCGACGGCGAACTGGATGCTGCCGTTCTGGATCGCCTTCACGAGTTCCTTGTTGAGGTCGAAGGTGGCGACCTTGGCCTTGCTGTCGCCGTCGGACACCGCCTGCGTGGCGGTCAGCGCGATCGGGGCGGCGAGAGTGACGACGTAGTCGATGGAGGGGTCCTGCTTGAGCTTGGCGGTGATGGTCGACTGCACGGACGGCGTGTCGGCGCCGTTGACGAACAGGTTTTCCGTCGTGCCCGAGAAGCCCTTCTTGACGCCCGCGCAGCGTGCCTCGAGGGCGACCTGGCCCTGTTCCTGAATGACACAGGCGACGTTCTTGGCGCCGAGGGAACTCAGCTTCTTGCCGACCGCCTCGCCTGCGACGGTCTCGTCCTGGCCGAAGTACTGGAGCAGGCCCTGCTTCTGCCAGTCGTCCACACCGGAGTTGAAGCCGACCACGGGTATACCGGCCTGTACTGCCTTGGCCACGGTGCCCTTCATGGCATCGGGCTTGGCGAGGGTGACGGCGATGCCGTCGACCTTCTGGTCGATCGCGTTCTGCACCAGGTTGGCCTGGTTGCCTCCGTTCGGGTCGGAGGAGTAGATCAGCTTGACGTTGTCCTTGGCGGCCGCGGCCTGGGCGCCCTTGCGGATGGTGTCCCAGAACGTGTCACCGGGGACGGCGTGCGTGATCATCGCGATGGTCATGCGGGGCGTGTTGGCCTTGCCTGCGGAGACGCCACCGGCGCTCTCCTCCGACTTCTTGCCACCCGAGCTGCTGGAGCAGCCGGCGAGTGCCAGGACTGTACTGGCGGCCACGGCCACCAAGACGGTGAATCTGCGGGAGCGGGAGGAAAGCGAGCGGTTCATTTCGGCACCTCACTGTGCTGACTTGCGGGAAAGGGTGATCCACCGGCGGGACGCAAACACATCCCGTTGCGGGTCGGGCGGGGAGCCATTGGGTGGCCTGCTGTGTGACTCGGGGTGGGATCAGAGGGTGAACGCGGCGCGGAACCGCTCCATGGCGGTGTGACTGTCGCCGGATGGCCATGCCTCCAGGGCGACCGTGCCGTCGTAGCCGAGGTCGGTGAGGGCGCGGGCGACGGCCGGATAGTTGATCTCTCCGGTGCCGGGTTCGCAGCGGCCGGGCACGTCGGCGACCTGGATCTCTCCGATCAGGCCGGCGCCGTGCGCGCGGCGGATCAGTTCGATGAGGTTTCCCTCGCCGATCTGGGCGTGGTACAGGTCCAGATTCATCCGCAGACCGGGCCGATCCACTGCCGCGACCAGGGCGTAGGTGTCGGCGGCCCGCGCGAACGGGACGCCGGGGTGGTCGACGGCGGTGTTGAGGTTCTCCAAGGTGAAGGTGACGCCCGCGCTCTCACCCAGTTCGGCCAGGCGGGTGAGCGTGCGGTGGGCGGTGATCCACATGTCGCCGGTGGCCTCGCCGGTCACCGGCACCACGGGCAGGCCCTCGCTGTCCAGACCGGTGCCGTGCAGGTTGAGCCGGGGGCAGCCGAGATGCTCGGCGGCCTTGATCGACTCCTCGGCTGTGCGCAGGAGTTCGGCTGCGCCGTCCGGGTCGGTCAGGGTGCCGCGGATGTAGCCGGTCATCGAGGAGAACTCGGCGGGGGTCTGGGCCAGTGCGCTCAGGTCGTGCCGGGTCCAGTCCCAGATCTCCACTTGGAAGCCGGCCTCGTGGATGCGCCGGGCCCGCTCCTCGATCGGCAGGTCGCGGTAGACCATCTCGGCACAGACCGCCAACGTGTACATCGCAGCTCCAGACTTATAACGTTCTAAGAGAACAGGAGCAGTACGCCAGGCGCCGGGCGGACTGTCAAGACTTTGTGCGGACATTTGATTTATAACGTTGTAACAACGCTGATCAGTGTGTGTCCTGCTTGGCCCGGTCTACGATCACCTCGAAGAAGCCCCTCGATCAGGAAGGCCGACGGTGCCATCGCGCTCTGCCGTCCCGGACGGAAAGCGGCCGACGCTCAGCGACCTCGCGGCGCGGGCAGGTGTCTCCGTGCCGCTTGCCTCCATGGTCATGCGCGGTGCAAAGGGGCCCAGCGCGGCAAGTCGCGAGCGGGTGCTGCGGGCCGCGCAGGAGATCGGCTACCGGCCGGACAGCAGGGCCCGCCTCCTGCGCAGCAGCCGCTCACACCTGGTGGGAGTGCAGTTCGACCTGCGACAGCCCTTCCACGCCGACATGGTTGAGGCGCTCTACGCCGCGGCGGGGGCGGCCGGCTACCAGATCGCGCTCAGCGCCGTCGCTGCGAGCCGCAGCGAACAGGAGGCGGTGGAGATGCTGCTCGCCGACCGCTGCGAGGCGCTGATCCTGCTCAGCCCCCATGCCCCGGCGGCCCGGCTGGCAGAACTCGCGGCGCAGCTTCCCGTCGTCTCCGTGGCCCGCCGGCTGCGTCCGCTACCCGACGGCGTCGACGTCGTCCGCGCGGCCGACGACGAGGGCGCCCGCCAGGCGGTCGACCACCTCGTGGCACTGGGCCACCGCGACATCGCCCACATCGACGGGGGCAGGGCGCCGGGCGCGGCCGACCGGCGCCGCGGCTACAAGTCGGCCATGCAGCACCACGGCCTCACCGACCGCGTCCGCCTCGTGCCGGGCGGGCTGACCGAGGACCATGGCGCGGCAGCCGCACGAACACTCCTCGCCGAGGCGGCCCGCCCCACCGCCGTCCTCGCCTTCAACGACCACTGCGCCATCGGCGTCCTCGACACCTTCCTGCGCGCCCGTATCCCTGTGCCCGACGAGATCTCGGTCGTCGGATTCGACGACAGCCACCTCGCCCGCCTCGCCCATGTCCAACTCACCACGGTCGGGCAAGAAGCGCGCCAGCAGGCGCGCCAGGCTGTGAGCCGGGCCGTCGCCCGGCTGGAGGGTGGGGCGGCGGACGACGAACGAGAAGTCGTCGTCACACCACACCTCGTCATACGAAGCACCACCAGGGCACCTTGCCGCTCCTGACCCGCGCTGCTCCGGTCCCGGCCCGATCTGGTCGAAGTTTCACGGCGGCCCCGAAGGACGACCCGCGGCTGTCCGTCGAGGGACTCGCCTGCATCCAGGCGGACGCGCGAGCCCAGGAGGCAGGCAAGCGGACGAACGCGGATTTACCACTCCGCCGACATCCTTTCCTGGCTGCGGGAACGCGGCACGTCGCCCGGATCGCTCGAGTCCTCCGAACAGCTCTGGCGGCACCGCTGGGAGATCGAGCGGTCTCCTGGCTGTTCGGCTCCGCCGCCTCACCACTCGGTACGAACGAAAAGGCAGCCACCTCCTCGTCTTCCTTGGCCTCGCCGCCGCCCTGACCTGCTACAAGAGACGTGCCGGACTCACCACGTGTGATGTCGCCTCATGACTGATGGATCCGTTTTTCAGACAGAGGCGCCCGTGACCGCGGTGCCGGACCTGGTCAGCGTGTAGGTCAAGATCGCCCCGCTCCAGAAGTGGAAGGTGAGGGTCACGGTGGTGTTGTCGGTGACACCGTCGAAGAACGCGGTCGGCAAGGTGATCGTGCCTGCGGTGTAGTCCGGTGTGAAGGCCACGTTGAACTGTTGGTACGTCGTCCAGGACTGCGGACCGGCGGCGGTGCCGTCGGCGTAGACGGCTTCCATGGTCGCCAACTTGTCTCCGTTGAACGCTGTGGGTATCACCAGCGAGGCTGTCGTACCCGTCGCGCTCGTCAGTACCGGCTTGTCATAGGTGATGACGTTGACCGCCCAAGGAATTCCTTCCGTGAACCGGAGGGACAGGACGGCATTCGTGCCGTACTCCTGTGATGCGGTCAGCCGGCTGAGCGTCGCCGCTGCGATCGTCAGCGTGTTGCCGCTGACGGTGTAGTCCACGCCCCGGATCAGGGGGCGGGTGCCGACATCGATCCTCAGCAGCCTGGTGCCGTTGAGGTTCAGCGTGATCGTCGCGTCCGTCGGGGTCTTGCCCTTGGGCACGAAGAGCTGATCGGTGGACGCGGTGCCGGAGCGCCCGGTCCAGCTGGAACGTATCTGCGCATAGAGACTCGGGTCGTTCCATTGCAGGGTGCGGCGGTTGAAGCGACTGCCGTTGTCCCACAGCATCGTGGTCAAGCCCCGGTGGCGCGCGTAGTAGCCGAGATACTCAAGGTACTTGAGCGTCTCGCCCTGTTCGACCGTGCCGGGGCCGGAGTCCCAGCCGAGCAGCCCGTACTCACCGACGACGACCGGGATCCCCTTGGCCACGAAGGCCCTGTGCAGCAGGTCGAACGTGTCGGTCAGGTCCTGCTGGGTGGCCGCGTTGAAGGTCGTGTAGCCGGCGAGGTTCACGCTGAAGGGCCAGAAGCTGTAGTAGTGGATCGAGGCCACGAGGTTGGGGTCGTCGAGCGCGGAGAAGGTGGCGAGCAGGGTGTCGATCTTGGGCTGATCCGGGGTGTCCCCGAGGGTCGGCATGACGAGCAGGCGGTCGGCATTGCCTCCGCCGGTCGCGCGCACGACGGAGTGGAATGTCGTGTTGAGCTCGTTCATCAGAACGGCGTTCTGCTGATCGCCGGAGCTGCCGGTGAAGAAGGGCTCGTTGATGCTCTCGAAAAGCAGTCGGCGTGGCTCGTCCCGGAAGGTGGCCGCGATCTGCTGCCAGGTGGCCGTGTACTGGGCCAGGACCGCGTCATGCTGGGTCGGCATGTTCGGCACCCACTGCCACGCGTCGCCGTGCATGTTGATCAGAACGTAGAAACCGTCGGCCAGGGCCCAGTCGACCACCTGCTTGATCCTGGCCAGGAACACCGGGTCGAGGGTATAGGTCGGAGCCGGGCCCTCGTGCTGGCCCCAGGTCACCGGTATCCGGATGCTTCTGAAGCCCTGCGCCTTCAGCCTGCGGAAAAACGCCTGGGTCACCCGCGGGTTGCCCCACGCCGTCTCGTCGGCGCCGATGGCCTCGAAGCTGTTGCCCAGATTCCAGCCGGGCTGCATGTTTGCGACTACGTCCAGCGCGGACGCCGACGCGGCGGAAGAAGTGGATCGGGCAGCGGCCTGGGCGGCCGTCGGGATGGCCAACGCCGTGACGGCGAGGGCCGCGGAGGTCGTCATGACCTGGCGGCGAGTGAAACCGGTTGAACTCGGCATAGAACTCTCCATTGAGTCGAAAGTCCCTTCCCCATGTCGAAGGCGTCATCGTCGAAGCGCTTCGATACGGTTGCGGGAGCCTAGCGCAACCTGACGACGGAGAGAACGGGCTGATCCGCATGGAACCTCAATCGAGTTCGAAAGGTGTGCGTCGAAGCGCTTCTCTCCCTGGGTGTCAGTCGCGGCGTCACGCAAGCTCGTCGGGGTCCCCTGCTCATCTGCCGTGGATGCCGACCGGGCCGGCGGTCACCCAGCGGGGGATCTCACGCCTTCCCCGTACCCGGCCCGCGAGCAGCGCACCGGGAAGTCCCGGCAAGCCACTGGCCATCGAGGCGCTTCCAGCGGCCGTTCCTTCACGCAACTGTTGCTCAACACCTCGAAGCGTGAAGAACGGCCGCCCTGTTGTCCCGGGAATGAACCAAGATCAGAGGGTCAGGTGAACGGCCGAGGTTAGGCACCAGGCTCAGCTTGACGCTGTTGGGGATCTTGGATGGTCGGGCTCGGCTGCCGAGGTTCGCCAGGATTTTGACCGGGGGATCTCGGTCTGATCCAGGAAGGTCGGGAAAGCGGTCGGCGGTCTCGGCGGAGAGGCTTCCCCAGTCGCTGGCTGACCGCTGAGGTGTTCGATGTTTCACGGCGATGGCCTTGAGGGCGTGTTGAGGAGTAGCCGCGGACGCGTGCAGGTGCTGCTGATCTCCGTACGACGGCACGGGCACCGCGGATTATCCGACAACATCCCGAGGGCCGGCGGCGATGTCGGCGGGAAGCCCGGGCACAGCGAAGGGCGGACACCGGCAGAACACCGGTGCCCGCCCCTGTGTGCCGCGGAGTGACGGTCAGGCTCGGTGGTCTCCGTAATATCCGCCGACCTGCTCGTGGTAGCCGGGGTCGCCGATGTGCTTGTCCTTGTCGAACTCGGGGGAGTTCTTGATCTCGTCCTTGGTCCGGCCTACGTGGATCTTCTGCCCCGCGACGTCGATGGACGAGATGACACCGGCAGGGAGAAGAACCGTCTTGCCGAAGATCCACACTCCGGTGTCGACCACGATGTACGCGGCCCCGACGTCCTCCGAGTGCTTGTCGACCTTGCCGATCGAACCGTCACTCGCCTCGACCTTGAATCCGGTCAGGTCCGTCCCCGTCTGGTGGCCCGACTCGGCCGGGTAACCCCACATGTTGTCCGTCATACAAACCTCCCCTTGTAGCGCATGAATACCGAGGAGGCCTGTCCGATATTTCGGTGGGCGCCCCTCGGTAGGGCGAGTGCCCATCGTTTCGCGTCCCACACAATTTCTCATTTCGAGTATTGGAAAATATCAGGCGGCAAGAAGTACCAGAATCAACACAGTCGCGTCGGTCCACTTTTCACTCACCTTTAGAAAATCAACGGTACCCACCTTGCCGTATAACATGCGAGTTTTTCCGGCCCGGCCCTGGTCCGCACGAAACGGGCCAGGCGGGCCACTCGCGGGCCGACCAGAGAACCGGAATCGTCGCGGTGGTCCCGGGCGCCGCCCTGTTGGTGGATGGCAGCAGTGCCTCCGGCCGTGATCGGCGTGATCGGGGTGTAGGACCTGATCCAGCGGCAGCACTCGGTGCTGCGCAACGATCCGGTGATCGGGCACGCCCGCTTCCTGCTGCAGCGCAGCCGTCCCGAGTTGCGGCAGTACTCCGCCACGCGTACGGATCGGGGGTTCGGACTGCACCCGGCTCTACGACATGGCACTGCTGAACGTCTCCGCGATGAGTTTCGGCTCGTTGTCGGCCAATACCGTTCTGGCGCTCAACCAGGGTGCCGCGGCAGGCGGTTTCGCGCACGGCAGCGGCGAGGGCCGACTGTCGGAGTACCACCTGCGTCCGTGTGGTGACCTGGTCCGGGAGATCGGTGCCGGCTACTTCGGCTGCCGGACCCGGGACGAGGACTTCGATGGCGGGGAGTTCGTCGAGAAGGCGTCGGGCGAGAGCGTCAGGCGCGTGTCTTTGAAGCTGTCGCTGGGCGCCAAGCCCGGTATCGGGGGTGTACTGCGGGGGCCAAGGTGAACGCGGAGATCGCCCGGGTGCAGGACGTCATCGAGGGACGGACGGTGGTCTCGCCGCCCTGCCACCGGGCGTTCTCCACGCCTCGTGAACTGGTCTGTTTCATCGCACGGATGCGGGAGCTGTCCGGCGTCGAGCCGACCGGCTTCAAGCTGTCCCCCGGTTCACGGCGCCAGTTCCTCGTCGTGTGCAAGGCGATGATCGAGGAGGGCACCGCACCCGACTTCATCTTCGTCGACGGCGCGGAGGGCGGCACAGGCACCACACCGCTCGAATGCGCCGGCCACGTCGGCATACCGCTCAGGGAAGTTCTGATGACCGTGCACAACGCTCTGGTCGGCGCGGACCTGCGGGATCGGATCCGGATCGGCGCCAGCGGCAAGATTGTCACTGGGACGGACCTCGTCAAACGCCTGATCCAGGGCGCCGACCACGGCAACGCGGCCCACGCCATGACGTTCGCGGTCGGCTGCATCCAGGCCCAGCACTGCCACACGGACACCTGCCCCGCCGGCGTCACCCAGGACCCGCGGCGGGCCCGCACGCTGGACGTCGGCGACAAGTACACGCGGAGGCATCGCCTCCAGGAGGCCGCTGCCGCAGCGCACTGCAGATCATGGCATCCATGATCGGTCGAGTGCCGCCGCGAGGCGGAGGCCGCCTTCGCCGCGAGAGCCCATCCAACGCGACCTCTACGACGGGGTCGAAAGCCGTGCGCCCGTCCCTGCTGGTCGAACTCGTCGTCTTCGACAACCGCCGTCTCGCTGATCGTGACCATGCCCGCCCGGGGAGCCTGGCAAGGGAATCCGGGGCGGGCTGTGGTCGTGGCTGATCGCCCGGCCTTCGGGGGATTGGTCAGCGACGGCGCAGAATCATGATGACAACGATGATGATAATGACAACGACGACGGTACCCAGGCCTATGTACACGATTTTCTCTTTCCTCCGGGGAGCGGCATCCATCGGTGCCGCAGAAGGCCGAGTTCCCCCATCAATTCTTTTCAGCCCGTTCCGGCGAGTCTGTTGCCCTGCTGTGACATGTATCCGTGATCGCCGGCGGCGAGTCCGTACTGGACCTGTTGTCCGCCCGCTGAATTCCTCGGTGTCTGTCAGGGTCTGATCAAGTTCCGTCGGCGTCCCACTCGATCCGGTTCAGCGGCCGGTGGATGCGATCGGGACCCGCGTGCCCGGCTTCCTCCGCCAGCGTCCAGCCGTTCTTCCGCTTCAGTGGCGCAACCGGCCCCCGCATATACGCCAGCGTCGACTGACGCGGCTCCTCCCGGTTGAACATGTGCACGAACCGCTCATGCAGAGCGTCCAGTTCACCCGACCAGGGCCAAGCCGTCCGGCATCAGCTTCAACGCCTGGAGCTGACACCCGGCGCCCACAGCCGCCCCCGGCGGGGACGCTCCCCCCTGTCCCGCCGGGGGCTTCCCCATGCCCACCGGCTCATTCACACCGGCTCTTACACACGGCTCAACCGGGGCCAGGCAGTGTGTCCGGCGGATCATCGGGCGCGTGTCGGCGGCGCCCGGTTACCGATCGGGCCGATGACGAACAGCGCGGCCTTCTGCAGGACCAGGCGATTGCCCAGGTGGTCGAGCGGCGAGCCGGCACGGCCGCCCACCGCTTCGGCCCCGAGTGGGTGTCCTGACGGTGGGGAAAGACCGTCCGGGACGCAGGAGGCATCGCTGGACGGTCAGCCTTCCTCGGCTTGCAGCTCCGGTACCGCGTTGCCGAGTCGTACGTCCCAGCCACGGCGCGCTGGCACGGCTTGGGCGCCGGCGATCCCGGCTTGGGGATGGGGCAGCGCCATGGCGACGTCCTCGTGGAAGGGGAAGCCACCAGCAAGGTCGGCGTCATGGCGCAGACTCATCGGCTCGCCATCGTCGGCGAGCATCACCGCCAGATTTACCGCCGCCACATGGGACAGGGGGGTCCTGCCACACGATCGCAGCCGGCGCGGTGGCGTCTGCGAACGCGCGGGTCAGGCCAGTGACATCGGCGAGATCGGTGAGGCCGGACGGCAGGCGGGATCCGGAGTGGGCGACGACTCACCTGGAGTGACGGTCGGAGGCCGAGCCTGGCGGGGCCCGCTCCGGAAGGTTGAGACCGCCCGCCGCTTTGGGCTGCCGTTGGCCGTCGGGTGGAAGAACCGGGTGAGGAGGTCGGCCGCATCCGGGCCGAACTCGCCCTCGGGCGGCGGCAGGACGGGAGTGGACGATCGTCCGCAGGCGCAGGTGTGTCGCTGGCGGAGCCGACGACGCGCGTACGCCTCGACGGGCTGCGAGTCGGTCACCCCTCCCGCCAGGCCCTGCGGCGCCCCGTCACTTTCTTCGCGGTCCTGAAAGAGGGCTGCTGGCCTCCGGGCCCGGGAGGTGCCGTCGGAGACGCTGACGAGAGGTCCGGCCACCGTCCCTACGCCGGCCGCTGCCGTCAGCCACCGCACCGGAACCGGCTCCTTCGGAGCGGCCGTGTGACAGGCGGGAGTGCCGGAATCAAAGCATCGACGGGTGCCTCTCAAGCGCACCGCGGCCCGGACGGCCCCCCTGCACACCGCCGCAATGGACGGGATGGCCCTTGCCATCGCCCCTGATCTGCGATGCCGCTCCGTTAGAGGACGGTGCTCTCACCAGGACCGAACGAAGGCAGGTCCACGGACGGTCGCCTACCGAACCAGGCAGGGGCGCCTGCTGTCGAACTTCCAGTCACTAATGAGGTATTGCATCGTGACGGCATCGTCGCGGGCCCCCAACCCCTTTTCCTGGTAGAGATCGTGGGCTGCGAGGAGCCGGTCCATGTCGAGGTGGACGCCCAGCCCCGGCGCGTCCGGGACCGCGATCTCACCACCGGTGATGAGCGGTGGGGCGGTGGTGAGGCGTTCCAGCCCTTCCTGCCATATCCAGTGGGTGTCCAGGGCGTTGTACTCGCCGGGGGCCGCGGCGCCGCAGTGGGTCACCATGGCCAGGGAGATGTCGAAGTGGTTGTTGGAGTGGCAGCCCCAGGTCAGTCCCATCGCGTTGCACAGCTGTGCCACCCGGACAGAGCCCTGCATGGTCCAGAAGTGTGGGTCGGCCAGCGGGATGGAGACCGACTGGAGGGCCAGGGCGTGGGTCATCTGACGCCAGTCGGTGGCGATCATGTTGGTCGCGGTGGGAAGGCCGGTGGCGCGGCGGAACTCGGCGAGGATCTCCCGTCCGGAGTAGCCGTCCTCGGCTCCGCAGGGGTCCTCGGCGTAGGCGAGCGTGCCGACCAGCGGCCTGCACAGTTCGATCGCCTCGCTCAGTGACCACGCGCCGTTCGGGTCGAGGGTGATGCGGGCCTCGGGGAAGCGGTCCTTGAGAGCTCGTACGGCCGCGACCTCCTCGGCGCCGTTGAGGACGCCCCCCTTGAGCTTGAAGTCCCGGAATCCGTAGTGGCCGTAGGCCGCCTCGGCCTGACGGACGATCGCCTCGGGCGTCAGGGCCTCCTCGTGCCGGACCCGGTACCACTCGACGGGGGAGTCGGGTTCCCGGACGTACTCCAGGTCGGTCCGGTCTGGGTTACCCACGTAGAAGAGGTAGCCCAGCACCCGTACGGAATCCCGCTGTTGGCCGTCGCCCAGGAGCGCCGCGACGGGCACGTCGAGGTGCTGCCCGAGCAGGTCGAGCAGGGCGGACTCGACGGCGGTGACCGTGTGGACGGTGGTGCGCAGGTCGAAGGTCTGGGCGCCCCGTCCGCCGGTGTCGCGGTCGGCGAACCGGTCGCCGATTTCGCGCAGGACGCGCTTGTAGTCGCCCACCTTCGCCCCGACGACCAGTGGTTCGGCGTCGCGCAGCGTCTGCGTGATCTTCTCTCCACCGGGTACTTCGCCCAGTCCGGTGCGTCCCTCGGAGTCGGTGAGGACGACGACGTTGCGGGTGAAGTAGGGGCCGTGGGCGCCGGAGAGGTTCAGCTCCATGCTGTCCCGGCCTGCGACCGGGTAGACGGAGAACGCCGTGACGGTCGGCTGTCCGATACTCATCGGGGGGTGTCCTTCTGCGGGTGAGACGGTGCGGGTGATCAGAGGTTTCCGGTTCAGAGGTTTCCGGTTCAGGGGGTTCCGGTTCAGGGGGTTCCGGTTCAGAGGCTGAGGATGTCGAGGGCCCACTCGGCCGCCAGGACGCCGCCCAGGCCGAGAACGGCGAGCACCGTCGTGTAGGTGGTGCGGACCTTGATCGCCTCGACGACGGAGAGGTTGAAGTACTCCTTGAACAGCCAGAATCCAGGGTCGTTGACGTGGGAGCACGCGATGGAACCGCAGGCGACGGCGAGCACCATGATCTCCGGGTGGACCCCGCTGCCCGCCAGGAGCGGCAGCACTACGCCGGAGGCCGTGACGACGGCGACCGTCGCCGAGCCGAGCGCAATGCGGAGGATGACGGCGACGAGCCAGGCAAGGATGATCGGTGAGATGGACCAGCCGTCCGTGGCGTCCTTGATGTAGTCGGAGATCCCGCCTTCGACGAGGACGTTCTTGAAGGCCCCGCCGGCGCCGATCACCAGAAGGATCATTGCCATCGCCTTGGCCGCTGAGGTGCAGGAGGCGCTGACGTCGTCCAGGCTGCGGCCGATCCGCGGTCCGAACGCCCATGCCGCCAGGCAAAGGGTCAGCAGCAACGCGATCGGGGCCGAGCCGATGAAGGCGACGGTGTGCAGGAGCGGACTCTCGGTGGAGGTGGCCATGTCGGTCACGGCGGCGGCCACGATCAGCACCACGGGGAAGAGCGCCACGAACAGCGACCACCCCAGCCCGGGCATCTCCTCGTCGGTGAACTCGCGCTCGCTGACCAGTCCCTTGGGGATGGAAGGGTCCATCGCCTTGATGAACGGAAGACGAGGCCAGGTCAGGGCGATGAGCGCACCGGCGGGAACGGCTATGAACAGGCCGTAGAACAACGTGAGCCCGACGGAGGCGTGGAAGGTCGCGGCGACCGCGGTGGGGCCGGGGTGCGGCGGCAGGAAGCTGTGCATGGTGGACAGGGCGATGGACATCGGCAGGCCGACCCACAGCAGCTTCGTTCCGGTGACCCTGACCAGGGTGAAGGCTATGGGCACCACGATGACGAACGCGACCTCGTAGAACATGGTCACGCCGATCAGCATGGATGTGACCACCATGGCCACCTGAACCCCACGGGGGCCGAAAGCGTCCAGGAGCTTGCCGGCTATACGCTGAGCGGCGCCCGAGTCCCCCATGATGCGGCCGACCATGGCACCTAGTCCGATGGTGAGCATGGTGTCGCCGATCTGGCCCCCGATGCCTTCGGAGAGGACGTCCGGGATGGTCGCCACCGGGATTCCCCGGACCAGTGCTACGCCCACCGCCACGAGCAGGAGGGCCGCGAAGCCGTTGACTTTCAGCTTGGTCATGAGGAGCAGCAGAATCAGAACACTGATCCCGACTACGAGTATGGGCATGACAGTTCCCCTTTGAACTGTTGAGTGGGCAGTCGGACGCCCCGTCGGCTCGGGGCGGCCCGATCGGCGTACGGCGAGAACGGCCGCACGTCTCGGAAGGCAGAGGGCACTTGGCGCGTGGCAGAGCCGGGGGGCGGGCACGCGAGGTGACCGGGTTCGTCAAGCAGGTCGTCGTACGGCGCCGACCAGGCTCAGACCGTGGTCCAGCACCTTCTCCAGATCGGCAAGGTCGACCGGGCCAGGGTCGGTGAGCGGGGCGCGCACCGGGCCGACCGGGAGGCCACGCAGCCGGGCGGCGGCCTTGACCAGGGAGACGGCGTAACCCGGCACCCGGTCGCGCAGTTCGACCAGCGGGACGTAGAACTCGCGCAGGAGTCTGGTCACGCCCGCGTCGTCCCCGTCCCGCAGAGCGGCGAAGAAGGCGTTCGCGATCTCGGGTGCGAAGGCGTGGACGGCCGACGAGTAGGCGGGCACGCCGACGGTGGCGTAGGCACGGGCCTGGATCTCGGCGGTAGAGGCGCCGTTGAAGAAGAGGAAGCCGTCGGGCGCGGCCAGTGTGAGGCGCTGGAGCCGGTCGAGGTCGCAGTGTCCGTCCTTGAGACCGACGACGGTGGGGATTTGTGCGATCCGGCGCAGACTGTCGGCGGTGAAGGCGACCTGACCGCGCTGGTACGCGATGAGTGGCAGCCGGGTGCCGTCGGCGATGTGGCGCAGCTGCTCCACCAGACCGTCCTGTGGGGCACCGACCAGGTAGTGGGGGAGTACCAGCGCGGCGTCCGCACCGGCTTCCTCCGCGATACGGGCGAAGCGCAGCGCCTGTGCCCAGCCGTAGCCGATGCCCGCGACCACCGGCAGCCGCCCGTCGGCGATCTCGACCGTGGTCCGCACGACGGCCCGGTACTCGTCTTCGTCCAGCGAGAAGAACTCCCCAGTCCCGCAGGCCGGGAACACCGCGCCGGGTGCGCTGTCCAACCGGTCGGCCAGGTATGCCCGGTAGGCGTCCAGGTCGAGGCGGCCGTCGTCCCGGAAGCTCGTGAGGGGGAAGGACAGTACCCCGCTCGCCATTCCCTCACGGAGCCGCTGGACGACCCCTGCTGCCTCGGTGCTGATTGCTGTCATGCCCGTCGCCTGTCCCTGTATGCAGATGCTGTCTATGTATGCAGATGGAGGCTAGAACCATGAACCCGATGGGTCAATGGGTGAGCGGACACGAATAGCCGCGGATTTACGATGAGCGCATGTCAGAGACGAGAGGCGTTCGCGGGGTGAAGTCAGCGGCCCGGACCGTCGTGCTGCTGGAACTCCTCGCCGAGCGGGGTGAGCAGCCCTCGCGCCTGGATCAGCTCGCGGAGGAGCTCGGTGTGCCGCGCAGCAGCATGTACCAGCTGCTCCAGACCCTCGTCGAATACGGCTGGGTCCGCACCGATGCCACCGGCTCCCTCTACGGCATCGGTATCCGCGCGCTGCTCACCGGCACCAGCTACCTCGACGGCGACCGGCGCATCCGTCTGGTCCGCCCGTACCTCGACGAGGCGTCGGACGCGCTCGGTGAGACGATCCACATGGCACGACTCGACGGCACGGACGTCGTCTACCTCGCCACCCGCGAGTCCCACGAGTACCTGCGCACCATCAGCCGGGTCGGCCGTCGCGTCCCGGCGCATGCGGGCGCGCTGGGCAAGGCGTTGCTCGCCGAGCGTGCCGACGACGAACTGCCCTTCACGGACGGGCTGTTGACCACTCTCACGAAGAACACGCACACCGACCGTGGCGCACTGCTCGCCGACCTGTCCCAGGTGCGCGAGCGCGGCTACTCCATCGACCGCGAGGAGACGGTGCCCGGTATCGCGGGCTTCGGCTTCGCCCTGCGGTACGACACGCCGGCCACCGACGCCATCAGTTGCTCGGTGCCGGTGGCCCGGTTGACCAGGGAACACGAGGCCCGCATCGTCTCCGTGATGCAGGAGATACGAGCGAAGATCGAAACCCGCCTGCCGCCCGTCTCCGGCGTACCCGACTGGCGCTGAGGCCGCGAGCATACGTCCGGCTCTTCGTCGTTGAACCGCCGGCGTTCCACCGACTGGACGCTCACCCGCGCTGCCGACGGGCCCGGTCGGGCCATGAGCAGGAAGTCGAGCGGCCTCCGCGTGGTCGGCGACCTCCGCGACATCCGCCCCGGCCGCCGCGCCGGTGGGAGCGGGAGACGTTCGTGGCGATGCCGAGCAGCCAGGGCCGCAGCGAACGCCGTCGGTTTCGATCGACGCCCGGCCGTCAGGCCTCCATGAAGGTCGCCGACATGACGCCCTCGGTCGCGGCGGCGGGCGTCGCCGTGGCGCACTGCCCTGGCGGTCAGCCGGAAGGCGTGGTTGTACACCGCGCGAGCGCACTCGTCATAGAGCTCGGCGAAGGCGTCCGGATCCCTGGCGCGTATCCGGGTTCGCACTTCTGTGGTCACCCACGCAACTGCCTGTGGTTATCGGCGAGTTCCAGTGACGCGCGTCATGTTCCCCCGTATGTTCTCGCTAATGTTGTGCACTTTCTTGACGGTAGTCACCAGGCAGCCTAATTTCATGGTGTCCTTCCTCCGCTCAAGGGAGAGCGCGATGCCCCCGGCCCCCACCGCGTCAGAACGCACCCGCCAACTCCGCCGAGTCGCCCTCTCCGGCATGCTCGGCACCGCCGTCGAGTTCTACGACTTCCTCGTCTACGGCACTGTCGCCGCACTCGTGTTCGGCGAACTGTTCTTCCCCGGCGCCGACCCCGCGGTGGGCACGATCGCCGCGTTCGGCACCTTCGCAGCCGGCTATGTGGCCCGGCCGATCGGCGGCATCGTCTTCGGCCACTTCGGCGACCGCCTCGGCCGCAAGAACATGCTGCTGCTCACGATGGGCCTGATGGGCGGTGCCAGCTTCCTCATCGGCGTGCTGCCCACGTACGACACCGCCGGTGTCTGGGCCCCGGTCCTGCTGATCACCCTGCGCGTGGTGCAGGGCATCGCCATCGGCGGTGAGTGGGGCGGCGCGACCCTGATGGTCGTGGAGCACGCGGGCGAGCGCCGCCGCGGCCTGTGGTCGAGCTTCACGCAGATGGGAGCCCCGCTCGGCTCCCTGATCTCCGCCTCCGTGGTCGCCCTGGTCTCCACCCTCCCCAAGGACCAGTTCGCGGCCTGGGGCTGGCGCGTGCCGTTCCTGCTGAGCGTCCTGCTGCTCGGCGTCGGCCTGTTCGTCCGCCTCAAGGTGGTCGAGAGTCCGCTGTTCGCCGAGGTGAAGAAGGACCGCGCCGAGTCGAGGCTCCCCATCCTCGACGTCCTGCGCCGCCCGAAGCCCGTGCTGCTGGCCTGCGGTGTCGGCATCGGCGCCTTCACCGCCCAGTCCCTGCTGACCAGTTATCTGATCGCGTACGCCACCGGCATCGGCTATCCCCGCCCGCAGGTGCTCACCGCGCTCACCGTCTCGGCCGCGGTCGCCCTGGTGGTCCTGCCCTGCGCGTCCGCGCTCTCCGACCGGATCGGCCGCCGCCCGGTCGTCCTCACCGGCGCGATCCTGTCCGCGGCCACCGCCTTCCCCGTCCTCGCGCTGGTCGACTCCAGGTCGTCGGGAGCCCTGATCCTGGGCGTCGTCATCGGCCACGGCATCTCCCAGTCGCTGATGTACGGCCCGCTGGGCGCCCTGTTCAGCGAGATGTTCGGCACCAAGGTCCGCTACACCGGCGCCTCCCTCGGCTACCAGGGCGCGACCCTCGTGGGCGCCGGCTTCTCCCCGTTGGTCGCCGGCAGCCTGGTCGCGAGCAGCGGCAACGGCACCCCCGTCGCCCTCCTACTGTGCGGCGGCTCGCTGATCACCGCGCTGACGGTGTGGTTCGTCCGCGAGACCAGCCGTACCTCACTCGGCGAAGACCCCGCCCCCGAACTCCCCACCACCCCCCACACAGAGGAGATCACCGCATGAGGCACCGCACCCGCATCGCCTGCACGGCGGCCCTGCTGCTCACCCTCACCACCGCACCCGCCGCCACGGCGGCCGACGCGGGCACCACCCATGTGGACGGCCAACTCCCCTCCGGGGCCACGTACATGATGGACGTCCCCACCACATGGAACGGCACCGTCCTCCTCTTCAGCCACGGCTACAACGCAGGCCCGGCCAACCCCGCCCAGGACGCCCCGGATGCCCCCACCAAGGCGCTTCTGCTCCAGCAGGGTTACGCCCTCATCGGCTCCTCGTACGCCAGCACCGGCTGGGCGGTGACGGACGCGGTTCCCGACCAGATGGCCACCCTGACTGCCTTCACCGACCGCTTCGGCCAGGCCTCCCGCACCATCGCGTGGGGACGGTCGTACGGCGGCCTGGTCACCACCGCGATAGCCGAGCGCCACCCGGAGGAGATCGACGGCTCCCTCTCCATGTGCGGTCTGGTCCATGGCGGCGTCGCCAACTGGAACAACACCCTCGACCCGGTGTTCGCCCTCAAGACGCTCCTGGGTTCCGACGTCCCCCTGGTGAACCTCCCGACCCAGCAGGCCGCCACCGACGCGGCGAACACCTCACCGCCAAGGTCGACTCCGCCCAGTCCACGGCCGAGGGCCGGGCCCGTATCGCCCTCGCCGCGGCCCTGCACAACATCCCGGTCTGGAACGCGCCCACCCAGACCCGCCCCGCCGCGAACGACTGGGAAGCCCAGCAGGCCAACCAGTACGACGCCGTCAAGGGCCTGCTGAAGATCGCCGCCTTCAACCGGCGCCAGGAGGCCGAGGTCCGGGCGGGCGGCAACATGTCCTGGAACACCGGCATCGACTACGCCCGGCTGCTCGGGAAGTCCTCCGTCCGCAAGGAGGTCACCGAGCTCTACAAGAAGGCCGGCCTCTCCTTGAACAAGGACCTCGCCGCCCTCAACCGCGCACCGCGCATCAAGGCGGACCCGAACGCCGTGGCCTGGATGAGCACCACCAGCAGCTTCACCGGCAAGCTGGCCAAGCCCCAGCTCTCCATCCACACCATCGGCGACCCCCTGGTCCCCGTCCAGACCGAGAGCGCCCTGCGCCGCGCGGTGACGGCCGCCGGCTCCGCCTCCCTCCTCCGCCAGGCCTACGTCGACAACGCCGGCCACTGCACCTTCAGCCCCGCCGAACAACTGGCCGCCCTCCACACCCTGGAGGACCGCCTGACCACCGGCAACTGGCACGGCACCGACCCGGCGTCCCTCAACGCCCGCGCCACAGCGGCCGACCCCACCACCCCCGCCCGTTACATCACGTACCGTCCCACCCCCTACCTCCGCCCCTACGACCTTGCCCACCCCGCCGACCGCCGGTGACCTCGTACGACCTCCTGCCGCACAGTCGGCGGGCGGTCGTACCCTTGCCCCCGTGGAGGACGAGGACATCCTGGACACCGCGGAGGGGCCGCAGCCGCGCCCGCAGTCGCTCATGCTCACCTTCTTCGGCAACCACGTCCTGGAGGAGGGGGACCTGGGCGTCTACTCGGGCAGCATCATCGACGTCCTGGGCCGCGTGGGCGTGGGCGAGCAGGCCGTACGCTCCACCCTCACCCGCATGGTCAACCGAGGCCTGCTCCAGCGTCAGCGCGAGGGCCGCAAGATGTTCTTCGGCCTGACCCCGCAGGCCGGCCGCGTCCTGATCGACGGCCGCACCCGCATCTGGAAGCAGGGCGCCGTCAACGACGACTGGGACGGCTCCTGGACCCTGCTCGGCTTCTCCCTGCCCGACTCCTGGAAACGCCAGCGCCACGACCTGCGCTCACGGCTCACCTGGTCCGGATTCGGCGCGCTGTACAGCGGCCTGTGGATCGCCCCCGGTCACGTGGACGTGTCCGGGGTGGTCACCGACCTCGGTCTCACGGCCCACGTCAAGATCTTCCACGCCCAGGCCGCCGAGGTGACCGACATCGAGCAGATGATCTGCGACACCTGGGACCTGGAGTCCATCGCCGCCCGCTATGTCACCTTCGACAAGCGCTGGAGCGCCCACCTGGGAAACGGCACCGACCACGACCCGATCGGCACCCGCCTCCGCCTGGTGAGCGACTGGCTCCGGACCATCCGCACGGACCCGAGACTCCCGGCCCGCCACCTTCCCCCGGCCTGGCCGGCCCGCCCCGCCCAAGAAACCTTCCACCGCGTCGCGCAACAGACCCAGCCGGCGCTGAACGCAGCCCGAGCGACTCTGGAGACGACACATCTCCGCAGCCAGGGTCCGTCTTTCGCAGGCTAGGTCATCGCACTGACAGCAGGGTCAAGCCGGGTGTGAATGAGCCGGTGGGCATGGGGAAGCCCCCGGCGGGGACAGGGGGGAGTGTCCCCGCCGGGGGCGGCTGTGGGCGCCGGGTGTCAGCTCCAGGCGTTGAAGCTGATGCCGGACGGCTTGGCCCTGTTCAGGGTGGTGCGGAAGTGGTCGTCCTTGTCCTGCAGGGGGAAGTTGGCCTTGTCCCAGCTGGAGCCCGCCAGCGCGTTCCAGGCCGTCCGGTTCTTGCTCCACAGGGTGTCGTAGGGGACCAGGGCCGGGCGGTCCCAGCTCCCGTTGCCCCACGCCTCCGCCCGCTCTCCCGCCTTGGCGAAGCGGAAGGCGTGTGTTCCGAAGGGGCCGGCCAGGGTGCTGTCGTCCTTGTGGTAGACGACCTTGAAGCGCTTGCCCTCCCGCTCCACGTCGTTGAACCGCTGGGTGGTGTAGTTGCCGTGGGCGGAGACGGACACGTAGCTGGGCCACTCGTCATTGCCGTGGTACCAGACCACAGCGGCCTCGAAGTCGTGCCGGTGCCCGAACCTGTCGCCGGGGCCGGCGACGCCCTGGTCCTTCTCGAAGTACAGGGTGTAGACGATGCCGCACCAGCCGGAGCCCTTGTCGCACTTGGACCGCGAGTAGGTGTTGGCCTGGCCGAGGTGGTTGCTCTTGCATCCGCCGCCGAGTGACCCGGTGTGGTCGAGGCCGCCGTTGAGTCTGCCGCTCGCGTCGACGGCGGCCGCGGGGTAGCAGCCGTCCTCGTCGTAGTCGAAGAACGGCTGGAACATCTCCTGCTTCACGGCGCCGTCGCCCATGTAGCTGAAGGGCTTCAGCAGGGCGGCGTTGGCGCTGTCGGTCACGCCGACGGTCAGCGCGGCGACGCTGCCCAGGACGAGGGCGGCCTTGCCCAGACGGGACGTCCTGTTGGTCTTGCCCTTGGTCTTGACTGCCTGCGACACGAGGGTCTCCTCCATGCTCGGTCTGCCGGGAATCCGGCGGTGCGAGATCGAGACTGGAGAGCGGAAAGTTGTTCGGCAGCCCTTCTGATCAGGGCAATCAAATTCCTCTCGGCGTTTTGGGGGGCTGTTCGCCCGGGCGTCATGACCGCCGCTGACTCGTTTCTGTGCCGTTCACCTCGCGTTTTACGGCCGCCGCGCGACAGCCGACCTCCGCGACCGACTCCTGGAACCGGAGAATTGATTGACTCGTCTCCTTTGTCAGGACAATCAAAGCCCATGATCAGTGGTGAGTTGTCCGGTGCTGCGCGTCCTGTTGCCTTTCGTTTGCCTGCACGTCGCCGAGGGCGTGCTCGGGCGAAAGGTTCCGCGACGTATGGTCACCGCTTGGACGTCGGTTTCGTCGGCTGTGTGGAGGTACGTGCGCAGGCACCCCCTCGTACCGGCGCATGGCCGAGGCGGCCGGGTTCTCCGCGACAACGCTGTCCCAGGCCGCGGCCGGCGAACGGCTGCCGTCCCTCGCCGTCGTCCAGGGCTACGTCAAGGCCTGCGGCGGCGACCCCGCGGAGTGGGAGCCCCGCTGGAAGGAGGCGGACGCGGAGGTCGCCGAGGCGGTGCGCCAGGAGTCGGCGGACACCGCACCGCCGTACCGGGGCCTGGCCCGCTTCGAGCCCGGCGACCGGCACCTCTTCTTCGGCCGGGACCGGATGGCCGAGGAACTGCACCGTCTGGTGTGCGACCACCGGTTCGCGGTGCTGTTCGGGGCGTCCGGCAGCGGCAAGTCCTCGCTGCTGCGGGTCGGGCTGATCCCCGCCCTGCGCGAGGAGATCGCCCGTGGGATCCGGCCGGCGGTGCTGCGGGTGCTCACCCCGGGAGCGCGGCCGGCCGAGACGTACGGACACCTGCTGACCCCCGCCGAGGACGAGCCGGAGAGCTGGGTCGTGGTCGACCAGTTCGAGGAGGCCTTCACCCTGTGCCGGGACCGCGAGGAACGGGCTCGCTTCATCGACCTGCTGCTCGCCGCCCGATACCCGGGCAGCCGACTGCGCGTCCTGATCACCGTACGGGCCGGCTTCTACGCCCGCTGCTCCGAGCACCGGGGCCTGGCCGACGCGGTCTCCGGCGCCGGGCTGCTGCTCGGGCCGATGACGGCGGACGAGCTGCGCGAGGCGGTGACCAAGCCGGCGCAGGCCGCCGGGCTGCTGGTGGAGAGGGAGCTGGCGGCGCGGATCGTCGGCGAGGTCGTCGACCAGCCCGGCGGACTGCCCATGCTCTCGCACGCGCTGTTGGAGACCTGGCGGCGACGCAAGGGCCGGGTGCTCACCCTGGCCGCGTACCAGGCGGCCGGCGGGGTACGCGGCGCGATCGCGGCGACGGCGGAGGAGGTGTACGAGCAGCTGACCGAGGACCAGGCGCGCACGGCCCGCCATCTGCTGCTGCGGCTGGTCGAGCCGGGCCAGGGCACCCCCGACACCCGGCGTCCGCTGACCCGCGCCGACCTGGCGGAGTGGACCGGTTCCGACGTGCCGGAGGTGGTCGAGCGGCTGGCGCGCGCCCGCCTGCTCACCGCCGACGAGGACGGCGTCCAGCTCGCCCACGAGGCCCTGATCACCTGCTGGCCTCGCCTGTCCGGCTGGCTGGACGAGGACCGCGAACGGCTGCGCCACCACCGGCGCCTGACCGAGGCCGCCCGCGCCTGGCTGGAGCACGATCGCGACCCGGGCGGGCTGTACCGGGGCAGCACGCTGGCGCGGGCCGAGGAGCTGTTCGGGGACGACGACGGCACGCTCACTGTGTCGGAGCGGGGGTTCCTCGTCGCCGCGCTGGAGGCCTCGGAGGCCGAGCAGCGGACCGCCGCGCGGACCGCCCGAAGATCCCGGGCACTGGTCACCGCCCTGTCCGCCGTCCTGGCGGTGGCGCTCGTGGTGAGCCTGGCCGCGTGGAGCCAGCACCGCGACAACGAGCGGCAGCGCACCGACACCGCTGCCCGCTGCATCGCCGCCGTCGCCGACTCGCTGCGCACCACCGACCCGCGCGCCGCGATGCTGCTGGGCGTCGCCGCCTGGCGCGTCTCCCCGCTCCCCGAGTCCTGCCGGGCCCTGCTCGGCGCCCTCGCCCAGCCCGAACAGGACATCTTCTCCGACCCCGACCCCGGCGAGACCCCTTTCCGCTACCTCACGGCCTCCGGCCGCACGCTGCTGAACATCGAGGACCGCACCTGGCGGACCTACGACGTGGCCACGCCCCGCCGCACCGGCTCGGGCCGGCTGCCGGCCGACGACCACGACGTGGTGGCGGTCTCTCCGGACGCCAAGGTCATGGCGGTGAGCGCAGCGGACGGCATCCGGCTGTGGGACACGGCCACAGGACGCTGGACCGGCGGTGGGCCGTGGCCGCCGCGCTCCGAAGTCGTCATCGGGGACCACGCCTATCTGGTGACCGGCCACGAAGGCGAACGCGCTCGCGTGCGCTCCGTCACCGACGGCAAGTCGATGTTCGAGAGCCCGGCGGCCGACCGCACGGACATGGCCCCCGACGCCCGCACGGTCGCCATCTGCCCCACGGGCGACCAGGGCACAAAGCCACCACAGGTGTGGGACACCGCCCACCACCGGCCGCTGCCCGGCGAGTGGACGCAGGACCAGAATGTCTGCGCCGACAACGACTCATCGCTGATCATGGGCGCCGGGCAGCGGATGGCCGCCGTCTCCGCGTCCGGCATCCGCGTCTGGGACACCGGCACCGGGCGGCTGCTGGCCGATCTCACGGCCCCGGGCGTCGAGTACACCTCCTTCAGCAAGGACGGCAAATTCCTGGCGGCGGCCGACCGTACGGAGATCAAGGTGTGGCGGCTGTCGTACCCCGACGCCCCGGTCTACCGGCATTCCCTCAACAACCAGTACGCGTACGGCGGCCTCGCCTGGGACCCCGAACACCCCGTCCTGCGCTACCTGGAGGCCGGTACGGTCCACTCGCTCGACGTGGCGACGGCGGTGACGCCGGCCTGGCACGACGACAGTGCCCTGTCCGACGTCCGCCTCGCCCCGGACGGCCGCGCCCTCGCCACCGCCGAAGTCACGGACAACGGCTACCGCTTCCAGCTGCGCGACACCCGCGACGGCCATGTCGTACGGACGCTGCCGTCGCCGCCGGTGCCCGCCGCTCAGCCGGGCACAGACCAGGTCGTACTCGGCGACACCCAGGCTCTGACGGCGTTCAGCCCGGACGGCGGGTTGCTCGCCTACGGCGTCTCGGCGACGGGCCGAGAGGCGGCCCCACAGCGGATCACAATCTGGGACCTGCGCCACAACAGGGTCCGGGACACCCTGGACCTGGCCACCGCCGACTCGGCCGGGGCGGTCATCGACCTCGCCCTGGGCTCCGGCGGCCGCACCCTGTACGCCGCGCGTACGCCCGCTGTCGGAGAATCGCGCGACGAGGTGTGGGACACGGAAAGCCACCGCCGCCGTTCCGTGGTGACCGGCCTGGGCAGCGACAACCTTGCCGTCCGCCCCGACGATGGACTGCTGGTCGGCGACAACCGCGTCGCCCGCCTCCCGAACGGATCGGTGACCGGAAAGGACCTCGTCCAGGGCGACCAGATCGGCGCCATCACCTTCAGCGCGGACGGCTCACGGCTGGCGGTGGGGCGACGGGACCGGACGGGTCGCGCTGTGGGACGGGGACGTGCGGCACAAGCGCGGGGTCCTGCGCAACGTCTTCCCGGCCCGGCTCGGCGACATCCCCGAGGGTGTCAGCGCGCTGACGTTGAGCCCCGACGGCCGCACACTTGCCGTGGGCGGCAGCTCGGGCACGCTCCAGCTGTGGGACGTCGCCACCCAGCAGCCGCTCGGCGACCCCCTGCCGACGCCGGGCGAGGAGATCGTCTCGGTGGCGTTCAGCGAGGACAGTGGCACGGTGTACGCGGCGGGGACCCATGTGCCGCTCCAGCGGTACGTCGTCGGCCCCGAGCGAGTGGCCGAGCGGGTGTGCGCCCGGGTGGGCGGGCAACAGCTGACGCGGGCGCAGTGGCGCACGTATGTGCCGGACGCGGCATACCGGAAGGTGTGCGGGGACTGACGCCCTGAGCCGTCCCTTGGCTGATTGCCTGATGAGACGGGCTGCCCATCAATTCTCCGGCCTGTCAGCCTCGTCCCAGCCGTGGCGCGCGCAACCTCCTCCGCGCGCGCCGCGGCGGGCTGCCCCGGTCAAGGCCGCGAAAGGCAGCGCCCGACACGACCGAACAACACAACCGGGAGATCCCTCCACATGAGGCGTCTGGTCGATCGCGTCTACGGGTGTGTGTCCGTGATCGCGATGACCTGGTCGAGGTGGTCCAGGGTGGCCTGCAGGTCGTCGATCTTGGCTTGGATGCGCTCGCGCTCGGCTCGCAGCATGGCCCGTTGCTGGGCGTCGGTGTGCCCGGCGTCCCAGCACGGCAGGAGTTCGCTGATCCTTCGGCTGGTGAGGCCGGCGGCGAACATCTGCTGGAAGAAGCGGACCAGGGCGATGGCGTCCTGCCGGTACAGGCGCTGGCCGGACGGGCTGCGCTCGGCGATGAGCAGCCCTTGCTGCTCGTAGTAGCGCACGGCGCGCACTGAGACGCCGGCACCTCGTGCCACCTCGCCGATGCGGATCAACCGTTCGGATGCGGCCGCTGTGACGGTCAAGGTGATTCCTCTCACCGCTGGCTGGGACGATCAGCACTTGCCTCTGACGCTAGCGTCAGGTTTTAGCGTACTGGCCATGGATATCAACAACTGCGTCGCCCTTGTCACCGGAGCCAACCGCGGCCTGGGCCGCGCCTTCGCCCAGCGGCTGCTCGAACGGGGCGCCCGCACGGTCTACGCGACGGCCCGCCGACCGGAGACCGTGGACCTGCCCGGGGTCGAGGTGCTGCCCCTCGACATCACCGATCCCGCATCCGTGAGGGCTGCCGCCGCGGCCGCCCCGGACGTCTCGCTCCTCATCAACAACGCGGGAATCAGTACAGGGACCGACCTGGTGACCGGTTCGCTGGACGCGGTGCGGCACGAGCTGGAGACCAACATGTTCGGTCACCTGGCAGTGATCCGGGAGTTCGCGCCGGCGCTCGCCAGGAACGGCGGGGGAGCGATCGTCAACGTCCTCTCCGCCATGTCGTGGTTCGGGGGCAGGGGCGCCAATGCCTACCACCTGACCAAGGCCGCCGCCTGGGCCATGACCAACGGCGTCCGCCTGGAGCTCGCCGAGCAGGGCACGCTTGTCACAGCGGTACACCTCGGCCTGGCCGACACCGACATGACGGCGGGCTGGTCCGTGGACAAGATGGCTCCGTCGGACCTGGCCGACGCGGCGCTCGACGGTGTCGAGGCGGGCTCCGCCGAGGTCCTCGCCGACCAGTGGAGTCGGGACGTCAAGTCCCGTCTGCCGCTGACGCCGGAAGAGTTCAACGCCGCAATGGACCGCGCCCTGGCGGCACTGATGGCTTCCTGAGAAGCCGAGGCGGACGGCCACCGTCCGGGCGCCCCACCGGGCGCCGGGCTTCGAGGAGGAGCCGCTCGTCGATGAGCTCACGTACAGGCCCGGCATCCTCCGTTGTCAACGCGGTGTCTGCACGGGTGAGTTCAAGGGGCTGGGCAGGGGCCGCCGGGGTGACCTGAGCCTCGGCGAGGGCTTCGGCCGGCTCGGCCGACGGCAGGATGCGGTCCTCCCACCAGGACAGGGCCATCACGATGGCGAGTAGGACGAAGGGGGTCGAGGCCGGAACGATCAGCGCGTACATGCGTATCGCCTGTCGGTGGATACGTGCGACACCGCGGACAGCGCATGGACGGTGCCCGCATGGGGCGCATCAGAGCTTCGCCGGGATCGCGTGACGCGGGGCGTGTGCGGGAACGGCCTTCCTTGTGACGCGGCAGGTTCCGGCACTGATGCGCAGGATGCGCCCTCGAAGGAGCGCGAGAGGTGATCGACGCTGCCGGGGGCTCGGGCCGTACCGCGCACGCTAGCCCTCGTCGCGCTCCCAGGACAGACGGCAAGTGGCCATCCGATTACGGCGGAAGTCGCTGACGTGGGCCGCTGTCCGCAACCTCTGGGGAGGACTACTCTCTTCGTACAGGCCCCGGCCCCCGGCAGTGATGATCTGTTCCGCTCTGGGGAGGCCCGCCGTGTTCGTTCTGCTTCTCATCCTCATCGTGGTCCTGTTCGGCCTCGGCTTCCTCAGCCCCGTGTGGTGGGTAGCCGCAGCCGTACTGGTCTTCAGTGCCACCCGGCACGGCCGCGATCGCGGGGGAGGCTGGATCCGCGGCGACGGTTCCGACCTCGGGGACTACCGGGACTACGAGCACCGTCGGGATCGTCAGGACCGCTGGGACCGCCGCTACAGCCGACGGAATCGGGCGCGTTGGCGCCGCGAGGACCGTCGGGACCAGGAGCGGAGTGGGTGAGCGATGAGGCGGTCCGACACCCAGAGGTTCCGGGGCGGCCTCAGCCACCCCGAACGCGTGGAGATCGTGGAGAGGTAGATGTCATGCATCGCACAACCTTGCTCCCGGAGAACTGGTGGGATGAGGCGGCCGAGGACTGGGCGGAGAAAGTGGCCGACCAGGATGCCGTGGCGCTGCGCGCCGAGATCGATCAGCTGCGGCGGGCACTGGCAGGCCGTATGGTTATCGATCAGGCGTGCGGCATGGTGATGATCCTGGCCCCCTCCCGCCGTGGGCCGGCCAGGAACCTGCTGGTGGACATCTCGCGGCAGTGCAACGCCAGCCTTCCGGACGTGTCTGCGGCCATGATCGCCGCCTGGGAAGGTGAGCCTCTCTCGCAGCTGATGCAGCGGGCGCTGCGGCATGCGCTGCGCCGGCTTTACGCGGAGGATCGAGGGTGCGACTCGGCACCGGCGGCTGAGCCGTCCGGAAGGGGCAGGCCGTGATTGACGCTGGCGACGTCCGGGAATGGCGCGACCGCGATGTCGTCGACTCCGAGTCGCACAAGATCGGTGTCTTGGCCGGCCTACCGGCCCGATGTGGCCGGCGAACGGCAACTGGCGCGCCACTGACCGCTCATGGACGCGAGGACTGTTTGTGAGGGCTGTGTTGTGAGGTACGCACCGTGCACCAGCCGAACACGCCGTGAAAGCAGCCTCGGCTGACGGCTGTGCCCGCGCCGGGCGATGCGGCTTTGCTGGCCGAGGTCGTCGAACTACCCGCCAGAAACGGGCAGTTGTAGCTGTCGCTGGAAAGCCGTGCGGTGGTCGACCAGGCGCGCGCCATGGTGATGGTCCTGGCGCCGTGTTCCTGTGAGCAAGCCTGGGGCCTGCTCGTGGACGTGTCGCAGCACTGCAATGTCAAACTCCGCGATGTGGCTGAGGCCTGGGTCGCCACTGCGCTGTCGGTGATATCGCAGCCCCGGAAGACTTCTTCGGCGGCGAAAGGTCGCTCTTACCTCAACTTCAGCGTGGACGCAACCTCTGGCGGTGGCCTGTCGGGCAGAACGGCTCTACCGTGATGAGAGGAAGCAGATCCCAGGAGCACATCATGATCATCCTTGGACTCGTCATTCTCGTCGCCGCGGTGGTCATCGGGGTTGCCGGCGTTCTTTCCAACAGTGGCAGCGCCCACGAGTTCACCGGCGGATTCTCCGTCTTCGGAGTCGACGTCACCGGCTCCACCGGCACCCTTTTCCTCTACGGCATCGTCGTCGGGGCGGCGGCTCTGCTCGGGCTGAGCCTGCTCCTGACCGGTACCCGTCGCACCGCTCGCCGCGGCCGCAGGGCACGTCGTGAGCTCAAACAGAATCGGCTCGAGACAGCCGCAGCCGAACAGGAACGGGACGTTCTGATCGACGAACGCGACTCCGCCCGCGCTCAGCCGGCGCAGACGGAGAGGGCCGACGAAGACCCTGCCGGACCGGCCGAACACCCCCGCCACAAGCACCACTGGTTCCACCACCGGGCCGCTCACTGACCATCCAGGCCGGCCGCCTGGCGAGCCACTGCCTCGGTGACAGAGTCAGGACCCCAGGCCGGGGAAGGGTTCGGAGTCGTCGATGAAGGCGCGGGCAAGGTCAGAGAGGCGGCGGTTGTGGGCGCGGGCGTAACCACGCAGCGCGGTGAACGCCCGTTCCATGTCGATGCCCTGGCGTTCGGCGAGTTTGCCCTTGGCCTGTTCGATCAGTACGCGGCTGTTCAGTGCGGTCTGCAGCTGCTCGTTGAGGACGTTGCTGCGCTGGGCGGTGCGTTGTTGCAGGAGGCTGATGGTGGCGACGTCGGCCAGGGCCTGGGCGACGAGTGTGCCCGCCGGGTCGAAGGGCCCGGGGGCGGCACGGAAGAGGTTCAGGGCGCCGACGACCTCGTCCCGCAGGCGCATGGGCAGCGCCTGGACCGCCCCGAAGCCGCCCCGGTGGGCCGCTGTGACGAAGCGCGGCCAGCGGTCGACCTCCCGGGTCAGGTCGGGGACGATCACGGGGGTGCCGGTGCGGAAGCACTCCAGGCAGGGGCCCTGGTCGTTCTGGAGCTGGAAGAGTTCCAGCAGGCGTACCTGTTCGTCGGAGGCGGCCATCACGCGCAGTTCGCCGTCGCGGTCCGCGAGCAGCACACCGGCGGCACTCGCGCCGAGCAGTCCTACGCAGCGGTCGGTGAGCAGGCGCAGGAAGTCGATCAGATCGAAGTCGGCGACCAGGTTGTCCGCCAGCTCGACGAAGGTCTTGGCCAGGAGCTGCTGATTCATCGTGTCACCCTCGATGGAGACTATGCCCGCCGGGGAGGGGCGGGAAGTACGGCGCGTTCGTCGGATGGCACCAGTGCATCAGGGCTCCTCGTCGACCGGTCCGGGCTCCGTGTCCGAGGAGAAGCGGAGCCGGTGGGCCACCACGTCGGCGGCCACGTCGGCGAGTCGGCGTCCCTGCATGAAGGCGTGGGCGCGCAGCCGGACGAAGGCTTCGTCGATGCCGACGCCGAGCTGGACGGTGAGGATGCCGGTCGCCTGGTCGATCTCCGCCCGGTACGCGCCCAGGTCCTCGAACCCGCGATCTGCCGATGCCCCGCCAATCGGCGCGCCCGTCTCCTCGATCCGCGCGTCGAGCAGCAGTAGCGTCGCGAGATCGGCGAAGGCGAGTGCGTCGGCCAGTTCCTCGGCGTCCAGCACGGTCGGCACGTCGGCGTACAGGTCCAGGACTCCCGGGCTGATCGCCCCCATCTGCAGGGGGAGCGCGAAGACGGCGCGTGCCCCGGCTTCCAGGGCCGCGTCCGCGAACACGGTCCAGCGGTCCTGCAGCGCACTGGTCAGCAGATCGGGCGTCAGGACGGCCGAGCCGTGGGTGAAGGCGTCCACGCAGGGCCCCTCGCCCAGCGTGAGCTGCAGCTCCTCCAGTCGTTCGCTGATGTCGTCGGTGCTGCACAGCGGATGACTCGCCGTGGTCCGGGACATCGCCGACAGTCCGGCCCCGCCGACCGGGAGCGCGGCCACGGCCGCGGTGCACACGTCCATCACGCCGACCCGGCCACCGCGTCGTACCGCCTGCGCGGCGACCAGCGTCTGAATCCGCGCCGAGCGGCTGTCGGACCTCATCCGGGCCACCGCGTCCAGGCATCGTGCGCGAGGCCTGCCGGTCGCGTCGCGGTTCGCTCCCCGACCGGAAGGACCAGCACTCGGAGCAGTGTGGCGCTGACGGGACTCCAGATCTCTCCCACGTCCAGCCATTCCCTGGAACGGAGCGCGGCGAGGGCCGGGTGATCGAACCGGTCCACCAGGGTGGCGCCGAGCGCCGCATGCTGGTCGTTCAGCAGGCGTTCCTGCAACCGGCGGGCCACGTGCTTGTCCCGCGGGTGCGGGCGAACCAGGATGTCGGTGATCGCGAAGACTCCGTGCGGCTTGGTGAGTCGAACGATGCCCCGTGGCAGCGCCCCGTCGAACCCGGGCCACCAGACGCCGTCACTGCGCACCGGGAACCCGAACGCGCATCCCACCAGGCCGTCCCTCTCCGCGATCACCATGGCGAACCCCGGCCGCCGGATCTCGGCGGTGAGACGGTTCAGGAAGTCCAGGCGGCCGGGAGGGCGGTACGCCTCACGTGGAGACGTCTCGCGGGAGTCCACGTACAGATCCGCGAGCTCCCCGCTCACAACCTGTGCCCGCCAGCGGTTCACCCGACGTAGCAGGATCGCGTCCATGGTGGCCGACTCGCTGCCACGGGGCTCTTGTTGCCGCCCCCGCTCCGATCGGGCCGTCACCGCGCATCACCTGAGAGGACGGAGGCCAGGGGAACGGGCCGGTACGGCGGGGCTTGGGCGGTCGGGACCGGGACATCCCCGAGACGAGGTGCCAGATTCCCGAGCGGCGGGCCAAGGAGCAGGAACCCGCAGTCGGTGAGGTCGAGTATCCGGCCCAGTATCGGTGGCGGGTGGTGCAGTCGCAGGGTTCCGCCGGCCTCGGCGGTCTTCTGCGCGGCGTCCAGGAAGACGTTGAGGCCACTGCAGTCGCAGAAGGTGACGGGGGTCAGGTCGACATCGACAGTGCGGATGCCGTCGTGCAGGCACCGCGCCAGTGAAGTGCGCACCAGCAGGGCCGATTCCAGGTCGATTTCACCGGCCAGGGTGATCAGCGCCCGGTTTTGTCGATCACGGCGGTAGACGGTGAGCTGTGGGAAGGGCATGACGCCTCGGTTCACAAGACCATTGGGCAGCGCACGCGGTGACGCCGGCATTGCCGGCCTTCCTGGCGCGCTCCTGGCAGCGGCGTACGTTCGGTGGAGGCGAAGCATCGGCCGGGCCTGCAGCCTGTGCGAACAGGACAGCGGACCTACCCAGTTCCCTCCAGGGATGCGCCGGGTGACGGACAAAAGATCCGCTCCCCACAGCCATCGGTATCGAGCAACGACAAGCCGCCGGGGTCTGGGACGTCCGTACAGCAGCATAGTCCCCAACCTCATGCGGCAGACGGCCCGAAGCCGCCAGTCCCAGGATGCGGGCGGCGCCAAAGGTCCTGAGGAGGTGGCTTCGTGTGACGGAGCCGAACGGCTCAACTCTGCAGAAGCCCGATCCCGGTGAGCCGAGCATTGCCGTGGGCACGATGCTCCGGGCCTCAGGGACCGCCGGGGACCCGGGGCCGGGCGACCATCGCGGACGGGGTGGTGGAGAAGGTCGCCAGGATCGCCGCACGGAAGGTCCCCGGAATCCACGCACTGGGCGGCGGGTTCACTCGGACCATGGGCGCGGTGCGCGACCGGGTCCCGGGCGAGGCCAGCGCAGGGTGCGGTGTCAAGGCCAAGGCCGGTGAGAAGCAGATCGCGATCGGCCTCCAAGTCGTCGTCGAATACGGGGTGAGCATCGCTGGTCACCGGCATCGCCGCAGACCAGCGAGGATCGCGTGCTTCGTCGCGCGGCGGGCAGGGGCAAGGGCTCCGCCTCATCGATCCTTCGCGGTATCGGGACAGTCACTGACCGAGGCGGCGATCGCCCTGATCCGGGCGCAACTCGGCTCCGCTGATGGGCAATCCGGCTCGCTCCCTGTTCGGATCGCCGGCACGGACGGAGCGCATCACGTCCTCAGCGCCGACGCCCGCTTCTTCGGGTGGACGAGCCGGACCCCACGCCGGCCGAGTGCACAGCGAGGAAAGCAAGCCCGGTAAGCAGGAGGTTCGTCGGGCTGAAGATCACCTCGGTCGACGTCTCGGTGATGCGGATAGAGTGCGGCGGCCACGAATGCGAGCATCCACCCTTGTCGGTGGACGCCCCGCCCCACATGTGAACCGGGTAGCTGCGCTGCTGCTCGCCGGGTTCCCCGGACGTCGCCCAGACCCTGGCCGACGTTGCCACCATCAGCCTCCTGCAACAACGCACCGCCCAGCGCAGCAACGTCCTCAACGAGCAGCTGCAGACCGCACTGAACAGCCGCGTACTGATCGAACAGGCCAAGGGCAAACTCGCCGAACGCCAGGGCATCGACATGGAACGGGCGTTCACCGCGCTGCGTGGTTACGCCCGCGCCCACAACCGCCGCCTCTCTGACCTTGCCCGCGCCTTCATCGACGACTCCGAACCCTTCCCCGGCCTGGGGTCCTGACCCGGCCCCCGCATCGGGGTTCGCGGTCCGTACGGCCGCCGCCGCACCGCGGCGGCGGCCGTACGGGGCGCGAGGATGGGAGGCCCCCCTCCACCGTGTCCCCGCGCTGACCTCCGCGGCGGCGGGACTGGTGGGAACACCCCGTCTGGAAAATGCCGGGAGGACGGAGGCTGGAGCCGCGCACTGCACCGATGCGGCTCCGGCCGGGCCTCGATATTCCGACTCGGGGGCAGGGAGCCTGGAGGGGAAGAACTGCCGGTACCTGACACGGTTGCGGTGCCGTCTTCCCAGCGTGGAGCCTAGAGCAGATACCGGCGAAGCGGAACAGGGCCGTTCGCAGCGCCACCCATGCGCCCGGACGCGCGTCTGAAGCCCCGCGGACGGCCTCCCGGACAGCCCGTTTTTCAACAGGCTTCCGCCGCGGCACGACCTCGGCTGCCCACGAAGGGCGTACGGGGCAGACGGCGTGAGCGGCGACACCCGGTCGGCACACTCGTCGTCCAGCTACCCGCGCCCCAGTTGCCCCGTGCCCCCAACGGGCCCCGGCGCGGTGCTGATCCGGGGCTATGCTGCTGTACAGACGTCCCGGACCCAGGCGCCGCGCCATCCGTCGGTCACGATGGCACTCCCGTACATCTCCTGGTCTTTTGAACCGAGGCGCCCCATGAGCAGCCCGCGGCATCCGCACGACCCCGAAGGCTCAGAGCGTCCCTTCCTGGACTCGGTGCGGCTGCGCCGGCTGAACCGCTGGCAGGCCGAGGGGATGCGGGAGAACCTGGCGGATCTGTACGTGGAGTCGTCCGCCACCCCGCCCGGCGAGGAGTTCCGCGGCCGGCAGGAGTTCCTGCACCGGCTGGAGCGCGACGTGCAACTGCCGGGGTTCGACATGCTGGTCGCCGAGGCGGAGGGCTTGACCGGCTGCGTCTCAGGAATCCCCGTGCCGCGCGACGGCTCCTGGTGGGAGGGGTTCGACGGGCCGATGCCGCAGAACCTGGAGCAACTGACCGCGTCCGGGCATGTCTTCGCGATCCTCGAAACCGTCGTCCATCCGCACCAGCACGCCCACGGGCTCGCCCGCCGGCTCCAGGAGCGTCTGCTCGCCGATCATCACTCCTCGCTCGGCGTGACCTTGGTGTATCAGGCCGCCCGTACTACCTGTGCCGCCCTCAAGGACCGGGGGTGGCAGGAGGCGGGGCGGATCCACCGCCTGCCCGGCCCAACGGCCCTGCGGGTACTGGTTCTTCCTCTCGGAGAGCGCACGGAGAATCATCCGGACGGCCTCGCTCACAACGACCGGACCCAACGGCCCGAATAGCCGTCCGCACCGGCCGGACACGACGCGTACCGAGGCGTGGAGGAGCGGTGGAGCTGTCTCCGGAGCAGGAGACGCGGCGGATCGCCGCGGTGCGTCGTTACGCCATCCTGGACACCGCGGTTGCTGAGCGGCTGGTAGCAGTCCTGCACCACACGCCCGCACGACTGCGGGCGTCAGCAGGCCGGCGTAGTGACCGTCAGATGGTCTGTCAGCTCTTGAAGGGTGTCGGGTAACGCGGTCTCGGCCGTGTTCGCGCCTATGGCGCGCTCCTCACTGTCACAGACGGCCGACCGCGACAGTCGATCGGTGGCCGGGTGTTCGGCGGCGGCCTGTGCACTCCTCACACTCGCATGGATCGCGTCCGTGGAACGGTCCGCCGGATCTGTTCGTCCACGGGCCGTTTCGGACCGGTCGACGCGTACGGCGGGCTGGAGGAGTAGCCTGGTGTTACCGAGGGTATTTCGTGCACCGGCCGCCATGCTTGTGTCGTTTTCGGCGATTGATCACGTCGGGCCGGTCCGACCGACCCGGAGCAGGGTTCGCATTATGACTGCGACCGTTTCGTACGCGTCGGCCCTCGAAGGCCGGCCCCCTTCTCCGTTTATCCGCATGCCGTCGGCTCTCACCGGTTCGGCTCCGGTTTTGCCGGACGGCGCCTCATCGACTGCCGTGTTCGACCCGCAGAGGACTCCCGTCTCGGCAGCCTGGTTGATGGCTGCCGCCAGCGCCCCACTGCGCATGTCGCCCACGGGCCGATTGATGGACGAGGCTGCGCGCCTGCGCACCGTGTCCGGTATCAACCGGGCCGTGGACGCCGTCTGGGACGCCGAAGGAGGCCGTGAGGCCCCCGGTCCGATCTCACGTCCACGGATCCCGGCAGTCACCGCTCCGATACTCGGCATCCCGGCAGTCACCCTGCCGGCACCGCATCCGGCACAGGGGATGTGAGGGCGCCATGGAGACCTTCGTGACCGCGGTGATGCTCCTGGCGATGGTCGCCGTGGGTGTGCTCCTGATCCATCGGCTCAACACCCAGCACGACGAGCGCATCGCCGTTTTCCCTTACGGCCGCTCCCGGTCGACTGTCCGGGGGCCGGCGCCGTCGGCCCCGCAGAAGCCTCGCGGTCGTGCCGGGAGCGGCGCCGGCCATCGCCGCGACGGGGGACGTGGAAGGCTCCGGCCGCATCGCCGGACCCGGACGGCGGGGAAGTGAGTAGCCATGCTCCCCGCCACGCACCCCGTCAGGCTTCTGGCGGACACCAGCAGTGAGCCGGTGCTTCCCGGCACCGCGGTCCTGCGGATGGAGACGACAGCCAGGCGCACAGGGACCTTCGACGGAGCGTGGTGGCCGCGGACCCGCGACCTCACGAGCGAGCTGTCGGGTCTCCTCACCGCGCTAACGGCTCGTCTGGGTCCCCTCGCCCGCGTGGGCCTCGACGCGGGCGACTGGGACGGGTCCCCAGGTCATCTGTTCGTCGACGGGCACATGGTGCGCATCGACTGGTCCGCCGTGGGCGACAACACCATGATCGTCACTCGTGGCGACCAGGATCACTTCCTGTTCCTTGTGATCCCGTCGGGGACCGGTATCGGCCCCGCGCACGCTGCGATGGTCATGGCCGTACAGGACGACAACGCCGCCTCGGCCGAGCGGATCCTGGCCGCCACCGGCATCGCCCGGGCCGATCGGAGCGACGTGCCGCAGAGTTCGCCCGGCTGAGCCGGGCCGATACAGCAGAGCCTCAACAGCAGCCCGGGAACCCGGCCGCGCCACGGACAACAGACCCGGTACCCCGTGCCGGCAACCTGACGTGCACGGTCGATGCGGTGGCCTGCTTCCCGGGCATCGGCCCGGTCAAGACCCTGGTGAACGTGCGGGACTACCGCGGTGCCCTCCCTCAGATCCGCCCAGACCTCGCTTCGTGCCGTCATCGGCAGGGCGGATCTGGGCACGCTCCTGTCCGACTGCGACCACATCAACGCGGAGCTCAAGAAGGTGATGGCCGCCGCACCGGGGAGCCGTGGGGACTGCGCGTGAAGCGGGTCGAGATCAAGGACATCGCCCTTTCGGAGTCGGTGATGCGCTCCATGTCCAAGCAGGCCGAGGCCGAACGTGAGCGCTGGGTCCGGGGCGTCGCCGCCGACGGGAGAGTCCCAGGCGTCCCAGCGGCTGACCTCGCCGCGGCCACCATGGCTGGCACTCCGGGCGCGCTCCCACTGCGCCTGCTGCGGAGACGCGGACTCCGACGCCGACACATCACATGCCCATGGCTGATCCCCGCCCGCTTGTGCGACAGCCCGAGAGCCAGTCCGCAACGTCGTGGGTTCAGGAGACCGTGCTGGATGCGGTGTTGGCGTCGAACAGGTAGAGGACGATGCACAGGATCAGTGCCGCGATGTTCGCCCCGGTCGCTGGGACGGGGTGCCAGGGCCATCACCATGCCGCGTGCATGGTCGATCACCGCCCGGCCGGCCCGGGCCCGTCCCAACTACTCGTTCCTGGCGCGTAGTTCGGGAGCCTCCGTCGGTAAGGTCTCGCCTCTGCTGCAGGCACAGCTCTCAGCAGTCGCCGTTCTTCACCGGGCGCGGCCACCTGGTGCACGGTGCCTACCACACCGGGCAGTCTTGGTCAGCGGCGCGCCAGTTGCCGTTCGCCGGCCGTACCGGGCTCGTACGGCAGTCCGTAGTGCTTGAAGATCGCTTCCTCCTGCTCGGCGGGCAGGACGTCGTCGGTGCCGATCGAAGGGGCCTGCTTCACCAGCTTCCTGACATAGCCGACTTTGAGATAGTCGGGCCCGGCGATCGCGTCATCGAGGGGGACGAAGACCAGCCGGTGCCGGGTCGGCAGTCCGGTTCGTACCGTGGCCATGGCCGGCTCGTCGGTGGTGGTGTCCACATACACGGCCTCCAGGACACCGATCTTGTGCGACTCGGTGTCGACGACGTCGCGATTACGCCATTCCCGGACATCGGCTGCGTGAATCACGGCCTCTTCCTCCTGGACGACCCGCTCGACGGCCGTGAGTCGCACCCCTGGGTATCCGCGTTAAAGCGCCGCACCGTACGACGCATCGCCTTCTGCAGGTGTTCTGGGAGCGCCTTGCCCTCCCAGGCGGCGACCAGTGCCGCGGCCACCTCCGGAAGGCGGGCGTCGCATTGCCGGGAGACATCCACCAGCAGCTTCCTGGCCGCTCCGCGGTGGCAGGGGGTGAGGATCATCATCATGCCGCGGGCCTGGTCGATGACCGCGCGGCTGGCCAGCGCCCGCCGCAGCTGATTGTTCTCGGCGCGCAGTGCGACGACATCCTGCTGTGCGGGTGCGTTGCCCCATGTGGCCTCGGCCCGTAGTTCCCACCGCTCCTGTTGGATCACGGTCGTGCGTTGCATGGCATGCACCTCTTGGCGATTAGGCCGTATCCGGCCTGGCGTGAGTCGTCCCCGAAGCCGTGGCTGCCGGTCCACTTCAAGGGTCACCCGTGGTGTTCGTGGTCCCGGCGATCCTCGCGCCGCCGACGCGCACGGTTTTGGCGGCTGTAACGCCGGTCCCAGCGTTCCCTGCGATCCCGGCGCTCCCGGTACTCCCGGTAGTCCCCGAGCTCGGCACCGCCGTTACGGGTCCGTCCTCCGCCGCGATCGCGGGCGTGGCGGGTGACGCCGTAGACCAGCACGGCCCCGGCCACCCACCAGATGGGATTGAGGAAGCCGAAGCCGAACAGGACCGCGATGACGATGAGCAGCAGGAGGAACACAGGGGCCTTCCCGGGAGCGGAACACAGCTTCGATACCGGGGACTGGGGCCTCACCCCACAGCGTAGTCCTGCCCGAAGGTTACGGATACCGTGCGACGTCAGCGCGTCCGGTCTGGTCCGGGGCGTCGGTGATCCACTCGCCGACCGCCAGCAGCGATGTCGCCCCAGCCAGCACCGCGCACGCGGTGAGTGCGAGCACGACCGTCAAGTGGTGGCGCACCCCGCGTGGATCACGCGGGTCCGGCACCTCGGCCAGCCGCTCCAGCAGGCCCGGGGCCTCCTCGGGTCCGGCCTGCGGATTCTCGCGCAGTTGGTCAAGGGCAGGCGGGATCGGCGATGATGCGTTGACAGGCACGGTCTTCCACTCGGATCACGGGGCGTAGAGAACTTCCCAATGACGTTGTCAAGCCGCTGCCGTGACTGGTGGTGTGGCTTGGTAGCACGCTCCGTCGCGAATCATGGCCCACAGGACGTTGGCCCGGCGACGGGCGAGCGCCAGCAGCGCCTGCTTGTGCCCCTTGCCCTCGGCCCGCTTGCGCTCGTAAAACTGCTTCGAGGCCGGACAGTTCCGCAGGCTGGCGAAGGCCGAGAGGTAGAAGGCGCGGAGCAGGCCGCGGTGGTAGCGGCGTGGACGGTGGAGGTTGCCGCTGACGCGTCCGGAGTCGCGGGGGACGGGTGCGAGGCCGGCGTAGCCGGCCAGGCGGTCGGCCGTGCCGAAGGTATCCATGTCGCCACCGGTCGCAGCGAGGAACTCCGCGCTCAGCATGGTGCCCATGCCGGGCAGGCTCTGGATCACCTCGGCGTGCGGGTGCTCGAGAAACCGGGCCTCGATCAGGGCTTCGAGCTCGGCGATCTCCTCATCGAGGGCCATCACCCCCTTCGCCAGACGGGCCACCATGATGGCCGCGAGTTTCTGGCCGGGCAGTGCGGTGAACTGGGCCTCGGCGGCCTCCACGACGGTCCGGGCCAGGGCCGCGCTGTTGCGGACCTTGCGGTTCTTCAGCCACGTCGCGATCCGGGAAGCACCAGCGCGACGGATCGCGGCCGGGGTCTGGTAACCGGTCAACAACAGGACCGGCCCCTTCTTCGTCAAGTCCAATGCGCGTTCCAACGCAGGGAAGATTTCCAGGAGTTGGGCGCGCAGCCGGTTAATCTGCCGGGTCCGGTCGCAGACCAAATCGGTGCGGCGGGTAACCAGAGTGCGCAGGTCGACCGATATTTCGTCGCCGGGCCGCAGGACACCGAGGTCGGTGCGCATGCGCGCCTGGTCGGCGATGACGAAGGCGTCCTTCGCGTCGGTCTTGGCCTGGCCTCGGTAGCCGGCCGAGGCGCGGTGGATGGCTAGGCCGGTGATGTAGGTGATGCGCTGGTCGTGGCTGACCAGCAGACCGAGCAGGAGCGCGGCCCCGCCGTGGTTGATGTCCACCGCCCACAGCACATCCCGCGACAGCTCCAGTACGTCAGCGATGAGCTGGAGCAGTTCAGCCTCGTCGTTCGGAATCCGACGCGACAGCAGTCGCTTGCCCTGGGCGTCGATCACCACGCAGTGGTGATGTTCCTTGCCGATGTCCACTCCGGCCCAGATCTCGGGCACAGCCACCTCCGTCAGCTCGTCGTACACCAACCCAGCAGACGACCTCGCCGACGTTGTCCTACAAAGCGATCGCGTCGCGTCTCCCAATTAGCGGTCGAGTCGTCGCGGGGTTCCGGGCGGCCAAGTTCTCTGAGCCATCCAGCGGCGACTCCATGACAGCCATACCCGGAACCCCTGGGCCCCGCCGATCTTACGAATGACCAGCTCAGACCCACATCAAGAAAGGTAGGACTCCATGATCTTGGAAGCCGTGCCTGCCATTACGAGAGGGCCGATGAGCTGGCAGAGCGCCACGAACCTGGCGTCACGCGACTACGCCGAAGCACTGAGGTCCAAGCCCTTACGACGAAGGCTTCGGCGCAGTTGCGGATCACGAACCAGACATCGTGCAATTACGCAGAACCCTTGCTACAAGCCGGTGCACATTCACCGGCACAGCCCTGCGAGTAATTTCAGTGACGGATCTTCGTGCGGTCCTCTTCGATGAAGCTTGTCGTGCGGGTCTCCGTCCTGATTTGATTTGACTCGCCCGAACCGACCGGCGCCAGATTCACCGTAATGTTGCAGGTCTGGGCTTGCGTAGCGGTTGTGGTGGCTGCCCCGCCCGTAGCGGCCGCATCACCAGTTGTCGCGTCACCGCCAGTGGTAGTGACGGATTGGCTGCACAGAGCATCCGCTGGTACTGGTACTTCGGCGACGGGGGCGGGCCTGCTGGTTTCTTCGACCCTGCTGAAATACTTCTTGCGGTGATACTTCGTGACATAGAGCGAATCGTCGGAGTGGCTGTCGTGGGACTCTCCGGCGTGCGCGGGACGGGAGTCGTGATTGCGCCCGGGGGGGAGATCCTCGGCATGGGCGCTGCCCACGGCGGAGACGCTCAGCGCGCCGATTACTGCACCGAGTAGGGTGGTCTTCATGCCAAGCCGCATGTGGGCCTCCGTGTAGTAGCTGCCAGGGTTTGTCCAGGGACATCTATCTAACGCGGCAGTGGCCATTTCGTTCTCATATATTCACCCGTTTGCTTCACGCACTTGCGGGGCGACTTGGAAAAGAGAATCTCGCCCACGTGTCCGGGTGCGTACACACCCCTGGCTGCCTGTGATTGTGGTTCCCCCGAGATGCGGAATTGCTGGGTGAGAACCCACGGCTTCAGCGTTCTCGTGTGGGCCCGGTCCTGGCGGCTTATCAGCTCGGCGCTCCGGAAGTTGACAGCCCAGATCCGCGACACCACCTTCGCCGAGGACGCCTCCCAACTGTGGACCGGCAACACCCCCGCGCGATGGGCACTTGGCGCAACCTCACCATCAAAGTCCTCCGCGCGGCCGGAGTGAAGAACATCGCGGCCGACCTACGCCGCGACCCTCGCCGCCCCCCCCGCACTCCTCGGACTCGGATGATCACGAACCGGACGTCATGCGACTACGCCGAAACCCTGGCGCTGACGCCGACACGCGCAAATGCCATCGCCACCCCTGTGCCAATCGGTACGACGCTTGCCGCTTACGGCGTACTGGGTGGTGCGACGGTCACCAACACCGGCCCCACGGTGGTCGAAGGTCTCAACGTCGGTGTGAGCCCCGGTTCGGCCATCACCGGGTTCCTGCCCGGCATTGTGACCCCGCCGGGGACTCTGCACAGGGCCGATGCCCACGCGGGCCTGGCCAAGACCCAGCTGACCACGGCGTACAACCAGGCCGCCGGACAGTCGCTGGACCCCGTGGTGTACAACGACGCTCCCCACGAGTTCGGCGGCCAGGTGCTGACGCCGGGCCTCTACAGGGCGAACAGCAGCGCGGAGATCACCGGCACGCTCACCCTGGACGCCCAGGGCAACCCCAATGCCGTCTGGGTGTTCCAGATCGGTTCGACTCTGACGACGGCAGCCGAGAACAGCACGGTGAGCTTCGTCAACGGCGCATCGCCGTGCAACGTGTTCTGGCAGGTGGGCAGTTCGGCCACGCTCGGTACCAACACCTCGTTCGTGGGCACCATCCTGGCCAGCGAGTCGATCAGTGCCACCACGGGAGCGACCATCAACGGCCGACTGCTGGCCGATGCAGGCGGCACCGGTAACGGCGCCGTGACGCTGGACACCAACAGGATCTTCCTGGGGGCCGTGCGCGGCCGGGGGCACCGGTGGCACGACCGGTGGCTTGATCACGGGTGGCGTGATCGCCGGTGCCACGTCAGGTGGCACCACGGTCGGCGTCATCGGCGGTGTGCCGACGGGTGGTGGAACCGGTGGTGTTCTGGGCGGCGTTCTGACGTCCGGTGGAACCACCGGTGGCGTGCTGGGCGGCCTCGTGGCGGGCGCCACCAGTGGCGGCGCCGTCGGCGGTGCGACAGGTGGCCAGACCGGTGGGACGGCAGGTGGAAACGGCCACGACCACGGCGGGAAGCCCGACGACCACGGCCAGGGCGGGAAGCCCGAGGGCTACGGCAGTGGCCACGGAGATCACCACGGGAAGTCTGACGAGGCCGTCGGCGCGCGCCGGATCATGGCAGTTCCGTCGCGCGCCGCCGACGAGATCTCAGGAGCAGCCGTGAGAGAAGCCAGGACGGAAAGGCCCGTGGGGCCCGAGCCGACAAGGGAGACGGTCCGGGGAGGGGGAGTCCCTGTGCTGCAAGATTCTTCGCAGTCTCCGCCCATCCTCCTGAGAGCGGTGACGAGTGCCGCAGTGGCCCTGTGTCTGGCGACGGCCCTGGTCCACGTCCTCCTCGTGTTCCTGCACGTGGCACCCGCCAACCTGCTCTCCCAGCAGTACAGCCGGCAGGTCAATGTGTGGGTCTTCCCCCTGTTCGAGCAGAACTGGAGACTCTTCGCCCCGGACCCCGAGTCGGTCAACCGGCAGATCTCGGCGCGGACCGTGCACACCGCCCCGGACGGCACAGTCCGGGTGAGCGGCTGGTTCGACCTGACCGCCGTCGACAACTCCGCGGTCAAGCACAACGCCTTTCCGAGCCATACGGCGCAGAACATGCTGCGGCGGGCGTGGAGTGCGTACGTCGAAACCCATGGTGGCGACGACCAGCCCCGCTCGGAGCGGGCGCTGATGGTGCAGCGGTACCTGACCAACATCGCGACGGATCGCATCGCCGACCACCGCGGCGGCACCTTCGAGTCCGTCCAACTGCGGGTGATCACCATGCCCATCGCCGCGCCTGCCGCAGCGAGCGGCCCCGACGCGTCCGCCGCGGTACCGAAGCCTGCCGAAACGTGGTACTTGCCCTGGTGGAAGGTGGACTCCCATGGAAACTGAGCGGTCGCTCCCGCTGTGTCGGCGCACTCCTGAGGCGGAGGCGCGCGCGCCGCGCCATGTATCCGAGCGGATCGGTGCGTTGCTCACCGTCGTGACCGGCCGGCCGGTCTCGCTGTACGCCGCCGCGGTCCTGCGGATCGGATACGGCCTGCTCTATCTCGTCTTCCTGCTGCGTGAGTTTCCGCACCGTGACCAGATCTGGGGTCCCGGCTCACCGTGGACGCCCGAGCTGGCCAGGCAGCTGTTCGACCAGACGGGGTGGGCCAGCATCCTCACCCTGTCCGACAGCCGGGCGTACTTCGAGAGCTGCTACGTGCTGGCACTCGTCACCTCCGCGCTGTTCATGGTGGGTTGGCGGACCAGAGCGGTGTCCGTGCTGTTCGCGGTCGTGGTGGCCTCGTTCCATTCCAGGGCCATCTTCATGACCGACGGAGGAGACAACCTCGTCCTCCTGATGGCCGTGTACCTGGCCTTCACCGCATGCGGCCGACGCTGGTCCCTGGACGCGCGCGGAACCCGGCTCCGAGCCTCCACAGCGAAAACCACGCGCCCGCCGGTGGCTGGGGCTGCGGCCGGGCTCCGCGAGACCCGCCGGACCCTGACGTCCGTGCTGCACAACTGCGGCATGTTCGTCATCGCGGCCCAGGTCTGCTTCCTCTACGGATCCGCGGGCCTCTACAAGGTGCAGGGCGGCACCTGGGGCAACGGCACCGCTCTCCACTACGTCCTGAACCTCGACCTGTTCCGGCCCTGGCCCGAGCTCTCCCTCATCGCGGACGAGCACGACGTACTGATCGCCATCGCCTGCTACCTGACGGTGCTGCTGCAGGTCGCCTTCCCGTTCGTTCTGTTCGGGCGGCTCAAGTACCCGGTCCTGACCATGCTGTTGGGCATGCACCTGGGCATCGCCGTCCTCATGGGCCTGCCACTCTTCTCCGGCGCGATGATCATCGCGGACGCCGTGTTCCTGCCGGACCGCTTCTACCGGTCGCTGGGACGACTGTGGCAGCGCATCAGAAGGCGGCCAGACGCCTGGGGCACGGGGCCCCGTCGCGCGGAGAGCCGGCACTCGTGCCGTCACAGCCCGCACCGTCGAGCCACTGAAGGCCCTGCGGTCGGACGTGTGCCGCTGCGGCGGAACCGGTGCTGCGGGGAAGCTCGCCCGCGCGCTGGGCGGAGGGCATCGCGAAGACCAGGTCCCGGTTGGCTTCCACCCCTACGCTGGAACGCAGCACGGGAGAGTGGTTGCGGGGACACGATGAGCGTGAACGGGGCGTCCGGCAAGGCATCTGACGGTGCGTCTGACCGGCGATGGTTCATCAGCCATGCGGGTGCGGATCGTGCGCTCATCGACCGTCGCCGCACTCAGGGTGGCTTGCCGCGTCGATGTACATCTTGGTGACGTCGGTGATGAAGTCGCGGCTGCTGTCGGGGCTGAGCGCCTGGGCCTGGAGGTGGTCATGCAGCACGCTGTAATGCTGCACATCGGAGGGCTTCTCCAGGTAGAGGTCGCTGGTGAACCGCTCCAGATGCACCGCCGCCGCAGAACTGTCGGCGAACCGCAGGATGGAGAACTGTCCTGACAGGCCCGGATGGGCGCCCGCCGTGTAAGGGAGGACCTGCACCATGATGTGAGGCTCGGCTCCGAGCGCGTTCAGGTGCTCGAGCTGTTCCCGCATGAGGTCCGGGCTGCCGACGACGCGACGCAGTGACGTTTCGTCCAGGACGACCCACAGGCGCAGCGGGCGGGACGGGTTGTAGATCCGGTGCTGTCGGCGCAGCCGCACCTTCAGGCGCGCGCCGGCTTCTTCGGCAGTGAGTGGGGGGATCGTTTCCTTGATGACCGCGTGAGCGTAGGCGGGGGTCTGCAGCAGAGAGGGGATCGTCATGGACTCGTAGGTATGGAGGGAGGTAGCGTCCGTCTCCAGGGCGATATAGATGCTCTGGGGGATGTCGCCGTAGGCGTGCCACCAGCCCTGTTGCCCGGATTCCTTGGCCATCTGCATCAGGGAATCGATGACTTGCTGGTCCGTCACTTTGTAGATCTCGCACAGGTCGCGTACGTCGCGACGGCTGATGGCGCGGTTGCCGTTCTCCAGGTGGCTGATCTTGGACTGGGACACCATGAGTAGCTCGGCAACCTCTGTGCTCTTCAGTCCACTGGCCAGGCGAAGCCGGCGAAGCTGGGCTCCCAGACGGCGTCTCCTGATGGTGGGGTTGCTGTTCGCCGCCACGAGCGGTGTACCTCCGGCTCCGAGTCATCCTGCTGGGCCGCAGATTGCCATGGAGCACGGGGTGTTGATCATGCGCCATGCCGTCATGTTCGTCGGGCAACTGAAACGGACGGTGACTCTGTCATTTGCCTCACGACAAGGATCGCAGGCGTTCTGTGCGGAGGGTCTTTCCCAGCAGGGCCCGCTCTGGCGATGGCAAGCAAGCGCACGCCCAACCTCCACTGACGCAGAACATCGGCGCACCCGGCCCCCGGGGTGTCGCTTGCGCAAAAAATCGAACAGGTGTCTCAATAGGGGGGTGGAACGCGTAGACCTCCCCGACCTTCCTGACGACTTGGTGTGCCTGCAAGCAGCCTGGTACCGCACCTACGACGCGCTCGCCGCACCCCGCCCGGCCCGTACGACGGCCCTGCGCCGCCGCCTGTACGCGCTGTCGGTGAGGCTGCGCCGGCACCCGTACTGGACGCGCACGGCCGCGGTGCCGGCGGCCCGCGCGGAACTGCGCCGCCAGGCGCGACAGCTGCGGACCCTGGAGAGTGCCCGGTGAACCGCCGGCCGGAGCACTTCACGGTGCGCGAGGAGCAGGTCCTGTCCCAGATCCGCCGCTCGATCCTCGACCGCGGCGAAGCACTGTCGGTACGCGAGCTGGGAGCGGCCCTGGGACTGCGCAGCCCGGCATCGGTGGTCTACCACCTGCGGAACCTGGAACGCAGTGGCGCCCTGGTCCGCGACGGACGCAACTGGAACACCTGCCGACTCACCCGCTAGGAAGCCGCCCCGAACAGCGGCGCCTCGCCCGGTCCCATGTAGGTGCGGATACGCGTGAGCCGGACTGGATGGCGCCAGCAATCGGCACTGTCCCGGGCGACGTCCACGGCGACTTCGGCGACAACGTCGGGCAGGACCAGGTGCACCGACAACTGCTCCCGCGAGCCCTACCCCACACGAAAGGAGCGCTGCTCTGCCAGCGGCAGAACGGCGGCCGGACCGGGCTCGACGATCACTACAGTCCCGTCTCATGACGACGATTACGACGCGTACGGTCGAGTACCCGGCCGACGGTCTGACGATGATCGGGCACCTCGCGCTCCCGGCCGGTGTCGACCGCCGGCCCGCCGTGCTGCTCGGACCAGAGGGCACGGGGCTCAGCGACGTCGAGCGCCGCCGGGCCGATGCTCTCGCCGAACGGGGATACATAGCGCTGGCCTTCGACCTCCACGGCGGGCGCTATTTGAGCGACCCCCAGGAGATGCTGGCCCGCTGCCTGCCGCTGCTCGCTGATCCCGACCGGATGCGAGCCATCGGCCATGCGGCACTCGACGTGTTACGCACCGAACCGCGGACCGACCCCGACCGGATCGCCGCCGTCGGCTACGGCACCGGAGGCGCCATCGGGCTGGAACTCGGGCGCGACGGCGTCAACCTGCGCGCGATCGGCACCATCAACGCAACTACCACGGGCCGACCCGGCGAGGCAGCACGCATCCGCTGCCCGGTGTGGGCCGGGGTCGGGTCGGAAGACCCGATCATGCCGCCCGCACAACGGAACGCGTTCACCGCCGAGATGCAGGCCGCAGGCGTCGACTGGCGCCTCACGGTCTACGGCGGCGCCTTGCACGCCTTCCACCACCCGCCGGTCGACCACCCCACGGTCCCCGGCGTCGGCTACCACCCGCAGCACGCGCAGCGAGCCTGGCGCGACGTCGTCGACCTGCTCGCCGAGTGCCTGCCCGTGACGGAGGTTCTGGGGGCATGATCCAGGCGACGCGGTGCGTGATCGTTCTTGCTAGTCTCATGCTCATGCCAAAGTTCGGTCGGATACAGCTCACAGAAGGAACTTTGTGATCAAGAGCCGCTCCATCAAGCGGATAGGCACCCTCGCGGGCACCCTCTCCGCCGCCGTCCTCCTCGCCGTCACCCAGGCATCTGCCGTCACCGCTGAAACCGAGCGCGCCACGGACGTCAACGGCCCTGCCAGCGTCGATAGTTGGGAATGCGCCAGCAGCGGAGAGTCTGCCAGTGTCGGCTGGAACGCCACCGTCTGCTACTCGCAACTGGGGGACTGGTTCTATCTCCACGACGGGAAGGCGGACGGCTCCTCCGCCGTTGTGGACTGGGCGATCCGTGACGCCCAGGGCCGCACTGTGCGCTATGGCGCCGTCTTCAACGCGGACGGCGCCGGTGCCGTCCGCTACAAGAACAAGGACTTCCCCGACGGCTCGAACGACACGATCCGCTTCCGCGCCTGCCTTGGTCACTGGTCGACGAAGCTGATCACGGCGGGCACGTGTTCCGCCTGGGTGACCCGGCAGACCTGACCCGCACCTGACGGCTTCGATGCCGAGGCGCAGGCCCTCGTCCGGGTGCCGTCGGGGCCGCCGTCAAGGGAGGCGCTTCTCCCGCCGTGTCCCCGTGTACGGGCTGCCCGAGCCGCCGTCCTTCGTGGGCTGGCCTCCCACTGTGCAGCCCGCCGACTCGTAGTAGGCGCGCGTGCGCAAGGCGGGGCACCGCGGCTGTTCGTCACCGCCAAGGTCGCCAAGTGGCTTCGGGCCGAATCGATCGCGCAGCCTTGCGCGCAGCGTCCCGTCGACCACGTCGGCAGGTGTCCCGAACTGGAGGGCCAGATGCTCTTCTGCGTCCACCGCAATTTGCATTCGTGGTTGAGTTCCGCCGCCGGCGCGACGAAGCTCTGGCCGGCCCGGCCGGAGTGGCAGTGGCGCGTCGTTCGGCGGCCGGGCGCTCGCGCTGCGCGGCCGGCCGGTGCGGCCGGAGAACCGACCACGACCACGAACGGAATGCTGAGCCGCCGCTGGGGGAGATGCCGCTGACCGAATCAGGTCCGACGCGAACCCGTCGCCATGGCACCGGTGGCGAGGCCTTCAGCGCATCGGGCGGCCAGGCGGCTCTCCCCGCGCTCACCGGTTCCCGCCGCTCTCCTGCGGCAGGCTGTGGGTGCGGACCACGTCGGTGTACCACCGCGCGCTGGACTTGGGGATGCGCTTGCCGGTCGGATAGTCGACGTAGACGGCACCGAAGCGCTTGCTGTAGCCGTAACCCCACTCGAAGTTGTCCAGCAGAGACCACAGGAAGTAGCCCCGGACGTCGACGCCGGCCACGAGCGCCCGGTGCACGGCTGACAGGTGGCCGTGGAGGTAGGCGATGCGTTCGGGGTCGGCCACCTCGCCTTCCGGGTTCACGTAGTCGTCGAACGCGGCCCCGTTCTCGGTGATCACCAGAGGCATCGCGGGGAAGTCTGCCTTGAGACGCGTCAGCAGGTCGTAGAGACCGCTGGGGTCGACCGCCCATCCCATGGCAGTGGTGCTGCCCGGCGGCCGGTGGAAGGCGACGTTGTCGGCGCCCGGCCAGGGGCTGTGCTCGCTCATCCCATGGCCGTCGGATCCATGGCTGGCCTCGCCCCGGGCGGCGGAAACGAGTGTGGGTGTGTAGTAGTTGACGCCCAGGAAGTCCAGCGGCTGGTGGATGGTGGCGGTGTCGCCGTCCCGTACGAAGGCCCAGTCGGTCAGATGCGCCGTGTCCTGGAGGAGGTCCTGGGGGTATTGACCTTCCAGCAGCGGGCCGGTGAAGACACGGTTGGCCAGTGCGTCGATCCGCCGGGCTGCGTCGAGGTCCTCGGCTGCCTCGGTCAGGGAGCGGACGTGATGAATATTGAGCGTGATGGACGCCTGTGCGCGGGCGGGCAGTTCGGCGCGCAGGGCCTGTACGGCCTTGCCGTGGGCGAGGTTGAGATGGTGCGCCGCGCGCAGGGCCGCGGCCGGGTCGGTGCGCCCGGGCGCATGGACACCTGAGCCGTATCCGAGGAAGGCGCTGCACCAGGGCTCGTTGAGGGTGATCCAGGTCTTCACCCGGTCGCCCAGCGCATGTGCCGCCAGGGCCGCGTAGTCGGCGAACCGGTCGGCGGTGGCGCGCTCCGGCCAGCCGCCGGCGTCCTCCAACTCCTGCGGCAGGTCCCAGTGGTACAGCGTGACGACCGGTTCTATGCCCTTTTCCAGCAGTGCGTCGGTCAGGGCGCGATAGAAATCGAGCCCCTTTTCGACGGCCGGGCCGCGGCCGGTCGGCTGCACGCGCGACCACGACAGGGAGAACCGGTAGGCGCTCACTCCGAGGTCGGCCATGATCTCGACGTCCTCGCGCCAGCGGTGGTAGTGGTCGGTGGCGACGTCACCGGTGTCACCGTTGCGCACCCTGCCGGGCATGCGCGAGTAGGTGTCCCAGATCGAAGGAGTGCGTCCGTCCGCGGAGGCGGCACCCTCGATCTGGTACGCGGCGGTCGCAGTGCCCCAGATGAATCCCTGCGGAAAGGTGCGGACGGCGATGTTCTCCGGGGCGGGCGCGACGCGTCGGGTTGCGGTGCTCACGTGGGTCCTTCCAGGTGACGTGCGGGGAGGGGGAGGCGAAGCGAGGTGGGGGCGTGGAGGGGCCGCGGCAGCGGGGGTCGGCACGGCATTCACCCCTTGACCGCCCCCTGCATGATTCCGCCGACGATCTGACGGCCGAAGACGATGAAGAGGGCGAGCAGAGGTAGGGTGCCGAGCAGCGCGCCCGCCATGATCAGCGACTGGTCGCGCACGTATCCCGCGCTGAGCTGGGTGAGGGCGACGGGCACTGTCGGATTGGTCATGTCGAGCACGATGAAGGGCCAGAAGAAGTCGTTCCAGGCGTGCACGAACGTGATCATGAAAAGCACGGCCATGGGAGGTCGGGCAATCGGCAGCACGATGCTCCAGAAGATGCGCAGGGAGTGCGCACCGTCGACCCGTCCGGCCTCGACGAGTTCGTCGGGCAGTGCTTCGGCCAGGTACTGCCGCATGAAGAACACGCCGACGGCGCTGACGAGGGTGGGGAAGATGACGGCGGGCAGCTTCTGGCCCCAGCCCAGTTCCGTCATCATCATGAACAGCGGTACGACGCCCAGTTGCGGCGGCACCATCATCGTGCCGATCACGAGCATCAGCAGGATGTTGCGGCCCTTGAAGCGGAGTTTGGCGAACGCGAAGCCGGCGAGGGTGGCGAACAGGACCGTGGACAGGGCGATCACGCCGGCCACGATCAGGCTGTTGAGCATGGCCTTGCCCAGCGCGGCGTCCTGCCAGGCCTTGCCGAGGTTCTCCAGGAGATGGGGTCCCGGCAGGAATGGCGGAGGCGTCTGGGTGACGCGCGTGTTGTCGGTCGAGGCCGCCACCATCGTCCAGTACAGCGGGAACAGTGAGAACAGCGCCGCGATCCCCAGCAGGATGTAGGCGACGGGACCCGCGTGGTGCTGACGTCCGGCACCCGGGTGCCGGAACAGTCGGCGGCGCCGTTCACCGGACGGGGTGGCCTTGCGGGTTTTCCGAGCGGTCCCGGGGCGTGCGTCCGTCGCCTGGACCGGGATGCTGTCTGTGGTCATGGAGATCTCCGGTCAGGTCCTGCGCGTGATGACGCGCTTGACGATTCGTTGGACGACGAACACGACAATGAGCAGCAGGAACATCGCCCAGGCGACCGTGGCGGCCCGGCCCATCTGGTAGTTCTTCCAGCCCTCCTCGTACAGCAGCAGACCCAGCGTCTGGTACTGGTTGTCGGCACCCCCCGTGATGCCGTTCGGACCCTGGCCGAAGATCAAGGGCTCACCGAAGAGCTGCGTGGCGCCGATCGTGGACAGGACGATGGTGAACACGATGGTGGAACGGATGCCGGGAACGGTGACCTTCAGGAACTGTTGCCACCGCGAGGCGCCGTCGATGGCCGCGGCCTCGTAGCGGTCGCGCGGGATCGCCTGCATCGCCGCGAGGTAGAGCAGCGCGTTATAGCCCGTCCAGCGCCAGATCACGATGGAGGAAATCGCCGTCTGCGCGGCCCACTTGTTGTTCTCCCAGTCGAGGTTGTCGACACCGACGAGGCTCAACATCCAGTTGATCATGCCGAAGTCACGTTCGAAGAGCATCGTGAACACGAGGGCCGCGGCACCGACCGACGTGGCGTACGGCGTCAGGGCGGCGACGCGGAAGAAGGTGGAGCCGCGCAGCTGGTAGTTGAGCAGGTGCGCCAGTCCGAGCGCCATCAGCAGCTGGGGCACGGTCGACAGGACACCGATGGTGAAGGTGTTGAGGAGCGCGTTCCAGAATCGGTCGTCGTCCCACAGCGCCGTGTAGTTGTCGAAGCCGACCCACTCCATGAGGTTCAGGGTCGACAGTTCGACGCGGTGCAGCGAGATCCACGAGGTGTAGATGAGCGGGTAGAAGCTGAAGGCGGCGAACACGATGAAGAACGGGGCGACGAAGGCGTACGGGGCACCCCGGACGTCGAGGCGGTGCAGCAGCGTACGGCGCCGCTGACGCTCCGCGCCGATGCCGGGCGCACCGTCGGGGGGTGTCGAGGTGGAGATGGCCACCGGAAGGCGTCCTTCCTGGAGGGGGAGAGGCGGGCAGGGGCCCGGCGACCCGTAGGGGCCGTGCGTAGGGCGCCGGGCGGCGGCGGGCAAGGGCCCCAGGTCAGCCGGCGGCCTTCTCGATGCGCTCGTCAGTGGTCTCCCAGGCCTCGTTCGGGCTCTTGTTCTGCGCCTCGATCAAGGTCAGACCCTGCGAGAAGATGTCCTTGATGGTGCCGTCCTTACGGCCGAGCACCTGCTCGTCGGGGATCTCCTGGGCCGCGGCGCCGAAGATCTTTCCGATGGGCGCACCATTGAAGTAGTCCGACGTGGCATCGACGACTTCGGGCATCTCCAACGCGGTCTGCGACGAAGGGAAGTTGCCGATCTTCTCGAAGAGGTAGGCCTGCTGCTCGGGGGCGGTGAGCCAGGCGACGAGGTCCTGCGCCTCCTTCTTGACGGGGCTCTTCTCCATCACGCCGAGGAACGATCCGCCCCAGTTGGCGCCCTTGGGTGCCTTGGCGACGTCCCACTTGCCCTTGTTCTTCGGTCCCGCCTTCTCGCTGATGTGCGCGAGCATCCATGCCGGGCAGACGGTGCTGGCGAAGGTGCTGTTGGCCAGGCCAGGGTCCCAACCGGGCTGGAACTGGCGGAGTTTGGCGGTCAGATCGGACGTGGCCGCTTCGGAGGCCAGCTTCCACGCGTCCTTCACGACAGGGTTGGTGGCGTAGATCAGCTTGCCCTGCTTGTCGTAGAACTGCTGGGAGTTGCCGTAGATCATGGCGTTGAACAGCCCGCTGGAGCTGTCCATGAAGGCGACCTTGTCGTCCTTCGAGTCCTGCTTGAACCGCTTGCCCGCGTCGACGTACTTCGACCAGTCGCCCTCCCACAGTTTGGCGACCTCGTCGCGGTCGGTGGGCAGGCCGGCCTGCTCGAAGAGGTCCTTGCGGTAGCAGACCGCCATCGGGCCGATGTCGGTGCCGAGGCCGATGACCTTCTTGTCGGCGGCGGTGACCTGGCTCTGTTTCCACGGAAGGAAGTGGTCTGTCCCGGCCACGCCGGCCAGATCGACGAACTTGTCCTTCTGGGTGTCGGACAGTTCCTTGGCCCGACCAATTTCTATGCCCTGGATGTCCTTGAGTCCGCTGCCTGCGGCCAAGTGGGTCTGCAGGGCGGTGTAGTAGGTCTGTTCGTCGCCCGCGACGTCCGCCTTGATGATGACGTTCGGGTGTTCCTTCATGTACTTGTCGAGCAGACCGGTCTCCTTGAAGCCCATGACGCCGAAGAGCCCCATGGTGATGGTGACCTTGCCGTCCTTCTTGCCCCCACCGGTCCCTCCGTCGCTGCCCCCGCAGCCCACGACCAGGCCGAGAGCCGACGCGAGGGACACAGCGGTCACGACTTTCGTACGCAATGTCCTTCGGAACTTGTCCATTCAGTCCTCCTAGCGGCGGCGCTGACGCACCGGAGTTCGCGCCCCGCGGTCCGCTCCGCAGGCATGATTTGTCCGGTGGGTACGTTCCCAATAGACGGTGGGAACGTACCCACCCAAGAGCCCGCAGCCTGGCCGCCACGAAAGGCGTCTGTCAAGAAGTTGAATCCACTTCGTTGCCGAAAGATGTCGCGAGCCCGCACCCGGGCCGCGCGGGCGCTCTCCTCAGATCTGGCACAATGCGCAGGTGAAAGCCGTCCAGGCATCGCCGAGCGAGGGAGGCGTCATGGGGGAAAGGCAACGCCCGACCATCATTACCGTGGCCGCGCGCGCCGGTGTCGGACGCACCACGGTTTCACGAGTCATCAACGGCTCCGAGCTCGTCAGTGAGAAGGCGAGGGCCGCCGTGCTCGCCGCCATCGCCGAACTCAACTACGTCCCGAACTCGGTTGCCCGAGGACTGGTGACGAGCCGGACGAACTCCGTGGCCCTGGTGATCCCCGAGTCGGAGAGCAGACTCGGCTCCGAGCCCTACTTCTCGGCGGTCATCCGCGGTGTCAGCACCGCCCTCGCGGAGACCCGCACACAGCTCCAACTGGTGCTTGTCCGCGACCAGGCCGAGCGGGACCAGCTCACCGAGTCCGTCGCGGAACGGCGTGTCGACGGCGTGCTCCTGGTCTCGGTGCACGAGCACGACCCGCTGCCGGGGCTGCTCGAGGACATGGGGCTGCCCACGGTGCTCGCCGGACGCCGTTCCCCCGACGAGTCGCTCAGCCACGTGCACTCCGACAACACGGGTGGAGCCGCGACGGCCGTCAACCACCTCCTCGCGCGGGGCCGGCGCACCGTCGCCACCATCAGTGGACCGCTTGACATGGACGTAGCGCGCAGCAGGCTCCAGGGCTGGCGTGAGGCCCTCGAGAAGGCGGGCCACCAGGCCACGGACCGACTCGCGGCCTCGGCCGACTTCACCGAGGAGGGCGGCGCGGCGGCGATGCGTTCACTCCTTGAACGGGTACCCGAGCTCGACGCCTTGTTCGTCGCCTCGGACGTCATGGCGGCCGGGGCTCTGGCGGAGCTGCGCAGGCAGGGGAGGAGTGTCCCCGACGACGTGGCCGTGGTCGGATTCGACGACTCCATCATCGCCCGGCACACCAATCCGCCCCTCAGCACCGTGCGTCAGCCCGTCGAGGAGATCGGCGCCATGATCGGACGCATCCTTCTGGAGGAGATCGGGGATCCTGAGAGGCCGCGTCGGCGCGTCACGCTTCCCACTGAGCTCGTCGTGCGTGAATCGTCTTGACTTCCTCCTCCTCGTGAACGAGGGGGATTCCTACGGCTCGCGCCGTGGGGTGTTTGGGCTCCGCTTTCGGGCCCGTCCTCGGAACCCGGCTTTCGCTGCGTCCGCCGGGCGGATGCACGATGTCGTGCGGCCGGCGCGGAGCCGGGACAGTGTCGAAGACGCAGGCCACCGTCGCCATGCTCTCGCGGTCGCCATTCCTTCGAGGCGTTGGACAGAGAGTCCAGTCGTGCCAGATCCCTTCAGGTCCTGTCTCGCCCGGCACACCGGGCAGCCCTGGCAGACCACGCTGTTCCTCGCGTTGCTGGCCGCCCAGCTCGGCGTTGTACTGGGGCTGCGGGAGCGGTTGTTCACCCGTGAGAACCCCTTCCTCTCGTGGGCAGTGTTGGCCGCGGTGGGGCTGGGAGCCGCCGCCCTGTACGTGCCGTTCGTGCGGGCCGTCCTGGAGACTCGCCGCCGTCCTGGCCCGGTCTGGCAGCGGCACTCGCCGCGGGGCTGACCGGATTCGGCACCGCCCGCGCGGAGAGCCGAGCGGGCGGGCGCGGCAACGGATCACCTGCGGTACGTGGAGGAGCGGCCGACCGCGTCCCCGGGCACAGGCTTCCCGATCGGACTGGCCGGCGCGCTGGAGACCACCATGGCCCAACTGCGCCGCAGCGATGTCCACTTGCCACCTGGCATCGGCAGGCGGCCTCAGGTGGTGCATGGACCGCGGACCGTCGTACCCGGGCTGCCGTCGGTCACAGTGTTTCGCGCTGGCTGCCCAAGTACCGCGCGGGACACCGGACATACCCGCGCGGCATCATGTCCAGGGGTCGCCCGGGAACGAGAAGCGGACGGCTTCGGACCGTCCGTCGGGCCGGGTTGAGGACTACGCTGCGATACGGATGTCCCAGACCCCGGCGGTTGTCGTTGCTCGACACAGATGGCTGCGGGGTGCGGGCTCTCGTCCGTCACCCGGCGCATCCTTGAAAGGATCTGAGCGGGTCCGCTGTCCTGTCGCACAGGCTGCCGGGCCGGCCGACGCTCCGCCTCCGCCGAACGCACGCCCCCGCCGGCAGCGCGCCATGGGGCTCCGCGCTCGTCGAGCGTCCAGACGGCAGCCGCCCGCTCGTCGCCAAAGGCGCGCCCGAGGCGGTCCTGGCCCGCTGCGGTGACGTACCGGACGAGGCCGCGGCGGTGCTCCAGGAGCACCTCGCGGCGGGCAGTGTGTACGGGCCGGGGTCAGCGGAGCCAGGCGTGGTCGCGGACGACGGGGAGGCCGGCCCAGATCCTGCCGAGTCCCCAGGTAGTGCCTGCGCCCGCGACCGCGAGGGCGATCAGGACGACGGCGTACACGACGTGGTAGTCGATGAGCGGGTTGCTGGACATGCTTGGCGAGCCATCGGACAGGTGTTTGGCGGGCGGCCACTCGGCGATCCACATGAACGCCATCAGGGCGGTGCCGGCGACCGCGGCGAGCCGCAGTGCGATGCCGCTGACCAGGGCGAGGCCGACGCCGAGCAGACCGAGCATGAACAGCCAGTTCACCCAGCCCGCTCCGGCCCAGGAGTGGAAGGTGGACTCCATGGGTCCGGCGGCGACGCCGCTGAGGAAGCCCTTGGTGGGTGAGCCGCCGTCGGCCCAGCCCTTGCCGGACGCGGTGGCGTAGCCCCAGCCGAAGGTCTTGTCGAGGAAGGCCCACAGGAAGACGAACCCGGTCACGATCCGCAGCCCCGGGAAGACCTGGGCGCGGGCCGCTGTGGCCGTCGTTGTTGTGCCGGTCGTGGTCTCGCCGGGCCTCTGGGCCGTCCCGGCCCGGCGTCGCGACGGGAGGTGGAAACCCGCGTGCGGGCCGGGAGTTTCGTGTACTGCCATGATGTTCATCCCTGTCTGGGCTCTGGTGGGCGTACCGCGGTATCTGTCCGCTCGCCGGCGTCGTCCTGCGTTCAATGTCCCGCCCGGGCCGGCCGGACCACAGGTGCCCACAGGTCCCGTCACAGGGGCCGAACGTCCCTGCCCCGAAGAGGGCCGGATGCCGGACGGGACCCCGCCGCCTGCCCGTTCCGGGCGGGCTAACCGCCTGGGGCAGGAGGTGGGGTCGTTCGGCCCCTGCCGTGTGCGGGGACACCGGACGATGCTGGATACGCGGCAGGGCGGCTCGTTGCGCCAAGGTCACACCAGGCCGCACCGACAGCCCTGCGGACGGAGCCGGGGCCATTCCCGTGCTCCGCCGACGCACCCCGGGACCTCGCGTGGCAACGACGTGGTCCTCATTCTGAGGAGCAGCACCATGGAAGCTCTGATCTTCCTTCTGGTCATTGCGATCCTCTTGGCCTTGGTGGCACTCGCCATGGCCGTCAAGATCGTCAAGCAGTACGAACAAGGAGTGCTGTTCAGGTTCGGCCGACTCGTCGGATCACGGGAACCGGGGCTGCGGGTCATCGTCCCGGTCGTGGATGTCCTGCACCGGGTGTCGCTGCGGATCGTGACGATGCCGATCCAGTCCCAAGGCATCATCACCCGCGACAATGTGAGCGTCGATGTGTCGGCGGTCGCCTACTTCCGGGTCGTGGACGCGGTGAAATCGGTCATCGCGATCGAGAACGTTCACACGGCGATCAACCAGATCGCCCAGACCACCCTGCGCAAGGTCGTCGGCCAGCACACCCTCGACGAGACACTCTCGGAGACCGACCGCATCAACCTCGGCATCCGCGAGATCCTCGACGTCACGACTGCCGAATGGGGTGTGGAGGTCACCTTGGTGGAGCTCAAGGACATCCAGCTCCCCGACAGCATGAAGCGGGCGATGGCCCGCCAGGCCGAGGCCGAGCGCGAGAAGCGCGCCAAAATCATCAACGCCGAAGGCGAATCACTGGCCGCCGCGGCACTCGGCGACGCCTCGGACATCATGATGAACCACCCGCTCGCACTCCAACTCCGCAACCTCCAGAGCCTGGTGGAGATCGGCGTGGACAAGAACACCACCGTCGTATTCCCCGCCCCCCTCATGAGCACCATCGGCGAACTCGGCTCCTTCCTCGCCCGCGAGACAGCAGCAGCCGCCCCGGCCACCGCGCCGCCGCCCGCCGACCGGACCACGACCGGCCCGGACCCGGAACTGAACGGGGCAGCCAAGACCGTCTGATCAACCGTGTCGCCATGGCGGTGACCCGCCAGGACCTGTCCTGGCGGGTCACCGCCATGGCAACACGGGACGGTGGTCCCCTTGTGCCTGGTCCGAACGGGGCTACGCTGGCGACCAGACGTCCTGGACCCCGGCGCTTACTACCAGTTGACACGGATGCACCCGGGCGGCCCCTGTGCGGTCGCCCGATGCTTCCCCCGCGGCCGCCGGCCCGATACTCGAACTCTCCCGCCGTACGGCCGCATTCAGAGACACACGGCACCGCGCCGGGCGTCCATGACCGTGTCCTGAGGCATCAGAAAGGACCGTTCTCCAGTCTTCCCCTCGAGGAGACACGTACGTCCTGCCTCGCACAACGGCGCCGTGCCGACCTCTTCCGGACGGGAGACACCATGCCCACCTCTCAGATGCTGACAGGGCATTGGCACGGCGCTGATGGCCGGGTCCTGATCACCGGGGCAGGCGACCCCGGCAACGATCCGGTGCCACGTACGGGTCCTCCCCAGAGGCTTCGGCCAGTGCACCCGGGCTCCGAGCCCGGTTCCTGGGGCCCACGGTGGTGACCGCACCGACCGGGACCCGAACCGTCGATGCGGAACCCCATAACCCCCAGGTCGAACGGCTCCTCGCACGCCGACGCTCGGTCGTTGCCTGGTGCGACCGTCACCTGATGGCCATCCACGCCCTGTCCACCCTCATGACGGACGACCCGGGCGTTGTGGAGGCGGCCCTGTCCGAGGTACTCACCGACCCCGCCGACTCTCCCGCGGTCTTCGGCAAGGAGGAGGGCCCCGGCTTCGCTGTCCCTGCTCCTCACCCAGCACCCCCACGTCCAGCTCCCGCACACCTGCCCGCGGCCAGAGACCGCTGTCCCGACAGCGCATCCTCCCCGCTCGACCGCATCGAGCTTGCTCTCCACCTCATCGGTGACCACTCCTGCGCCACCGTCTCCCGAACACTCGGCTTCCCCGAGCGCTCCATCGCCGCCCGTCTGAGTTCGGGGCTGTGGGTGCTGTTCACCCCCTGCGACGGCGACACCAGCTACTCGCCGCAGGGTCGGCTCTCTTCCGGGTGCCGTTAGGTCTCCCACGTGAACAGATAGGGAGGAAAACCTCATATGGGTACCCGGGTGTACGACCCAGAGTCCGGACACCCCCCTGCCGCAGGCCGGATCAGCGGCTCGCCCTCGATGCCACCCCCGCCGAAGTGCGCGGGGGCGGCTTCCTCGACGGTTCGACGGGGCCCCGGACCCGAGGCTGTCGCACGATTCGTCGAGGGGACCGGCGGGGCGGCCGCGATCGGTGCCCTGGGCGCGGCGCACGAGATCGTTCACGGAAGGTCGGGCGCGCTGGTCCGGCCGGATCTGCCCGTCGCTTCGATCCTCGTGACGCGAGGGGGCGTGCGGGGAGGGCCGGGCGGTGCGGAGACATTCCTGTGCGAGGCAAGGGCGACCCGGCGATGACAGCGACAGTGATGGCCGGAACGCGGGGGCCCGAGGCATGGCGTGGCTTCGCCGGGACACGGTGGCACGATCCGAGCGAGCTGGGGGAATGTCGACGTACGAGACTTCGTCCAGGCCAACTACACTCCGTACGAGGGCGATTCTGCTTTCCTAGCGGGTCCGACGGGCCGCACCCGGGCCGTGTAGGAGAAGGTCAGTCCCTGTTCCCGGAAGAGCGGTGCAGGGGCATCCTCGACGTCGACACCGCGACCCCATCGACGATCACCTCGCACGCGCGCGGATACATCGACCGCGAGCGGGAGTTGATCGTCGGCCCGCAGACCGATGCCTCGCGGAAGCGCGCGATCATGCCGAACGGCGGCCTGCGGATGGTCCAGAACAGCCAGCCCCGGGACAACGAGTCCCAGGTGCACTCCGCGCGGCCCCAGCATGGGGTTGCTCTCGTGCGTCCGCTCGACGGCGGTCAGGATTCCGGTGAAGTCGTCCCGTGAGAGTGGTACGGATGCGCTCCCTGCGCGCGGACCCGCCGAGGGACCGGCGCTCGCACCCGAACTGGCGGGCCTGTCACCCCGCAAGCGGGGCATCCTCGCACTCATCGGGGATGGGCTTACCAACTGCGAGATCGGCAAGAAGCTACCCGTTTGCCGACTATCACCTCATCTGCGCCGTCCTGGGGCGTCGGCAGGTTCTGGGCCAGGTTTCCGCTCGTCCTCACCCAATCGGCTGGCTGCGCTGACCGCCCGCAGGTCCCGGGCAGGGGCCGATCGGGCCCCTGCCCGGGACCTGCGGCCCCTGCGCCACGGACTCGATCGACACCAGTCTGGAATCGGGATCGTGCGATCCCGATACAGGAGGTGGTGACCATGCGCCGCACCGTTACTGTGGGCCTCGACGGCTCACCGGAGAGCCGCGCCGCCGCCGAATGGGCGGCCAGGGAGGCCAAGCTGCGCGGCCTGCCACTCAAGCTCGTCAACGTCGGGGAGCCGGTTCCCGCACCGACGGCGCGGGAACCGCTCCTCGGCGCCGACCCCCTGCAGCACGGGAGCGAGCTGAGCGAGACGGGTGCACCCCCGGCCGAAGGCTGGGGGAGGATCCGCCGTGAGTCCGCAGAGGGACTGAGGCTGCGGCACCCCGGTGTCGAGATCACCGCGGAGCAGCTCCCCGGCCGGCCCGGCGAGGTCCTGGCGCACGTGGCCGAGGACGCCGCGCTGCTCGTCCTGGGCTCGCGCGGGCTGAGCGGGGTCGGCGGGTTCCTGGTGGGCTCGGTCGGCCTCGCCGTCGTGGCGCACGCCGAGCGGCCCGTGGTCCTCGTACGGGCTGGTGAACAGGCCGCCGACGAGCACCTGATGGACCCGACGGGCATCCCGTCCGCCGCGGCCCCCTACCGGCCCGTGGTCCTGGGTCTGGACACCGATGACCCGGACCCCTCGCTCGTCGAGTTCGCCTTCGACGCGGCCGTCCGCCGCGTCACCTCCCTGCGGGTCGTCCACGGCTGGAACCCGCCGCCCTACTACGCCTACGGTCTCTCCTCCGACCTCGAACTCCATACCGAGCTGTCCGGGCAGCAGGCCTCCGCCCTGACCGATCTCCTGCGCCCGTGGCGGCAGAAGTTCCCCGCCGTCGAGGTCGTCGAGGAGTCCCGCTACGGAACTGCCGCCATTCACCTGGTCGACGCCTCGCGTGAGGCCTCCCTGATCGTCGTGGGCCGCCGTATCCGCCGCAGGCCGCTCGGCGTGCGCATCGGCCCGATCACGCACGCCGTACTGCACCACTCCACCGCCCCCGTCGCCGTCGTCCCGCACGGCTGACCTGTCCCGAGGAGGAGAGAATCGATGAAGGCAGCAGTCGTACGAGCCTTCGGCGAGCCCCTGGTCATCGAGGAGCGCCCCGATCCCGAGCCCGGCCCCGGACAGGTCCGTATCCGGGTCGAGGCCTCCGGGCTGTGCCACACCGACATCCACGCTGCCCACGGGGACTGGCCCGTCAAGCCGAACCCGCCGTTCGTCCCTGGCCACGAGGGCGTCGGCCTCGTCGAGAAGCTCGGTGACGGCGTCACCCGTCTGGCCCTCGGGCAGCGGGTCGCCGTGCCGTGGTTGGGGAAGGCCTGCGGGCGGTGCGAGCACTGCCTGTCCGGCTGGGAGACGCTGTGCGAGCAGCAGATCAACACCGGATACGGGTGCGACGGCGGGTACGCCGAGAAGATGCTGGCCTGGGCCGACTTCGCCCAGCCGGTGCCCCAGGGCATCAGCGCCCTGGAGGCCGCCCCACTGAGCTGCGCCGGCGTCACCACGTACAAGGCCCTCAAGGTCGCCGACGTCAAGCCGACCCAGCTCGTGGCCATCTCCGGTGTCGGAGGACTGGGCCACCTGGCGGTGCAGTACGCGAAGATCGCCGGGGCGACCGTCGCCGCGATCGACGTCACCGACGAGAAGCTCGAACTCGCCGCGGAACTCGGGGCCGACCTCGTCATCGACGCCCGCAAGCAGGACCCGGGAGAGGTGCTGCGACGGTACGGCGGTGCACATGCCGCCGTCGCGCTCGCGGTGAACGAGGCGGCGTTCTCGGCGGCGTACGCCGGGCTGCGGCGCGGCGGGAAGCTCGTGATGGTGGCGCTGCCGACGCACGGCACGATCCAGGTCCCGATCTTCGACACGGTGCTGAACGGCACTTCGGTGATCGGTTCCATCGTGGGCACCCGGCAGGACCTGGCCGAGGTCTTCCAGCTCCACGCGGCAGGCCGCACCAGGGTCATCTACGAGGCACGGCCGCTCGCCGGCGTCAATGAGTCCATCGACGACGTGCTGCGCGGCGAGATCAAGGCGCGGATCGTCTTCGACATGGCTGCGGGAAGGTGAGGACGACGGAACTCCCCCTGGTCGTGGGCGTCGACGGTTCCGAGCCGAGTCTGCGCGCCGTGGACTGGGCGGCCGACGAGGCCGCCCTGCGCGGGGTGCCGCTGCGGCTGGTGTACGCCTCGCTGTGGGAGCGCTACGAGGGTGCCGCGCTCGCCACGGGTCTTGGCAGGTCCTCGGAGCAGGTGCTGGCCGACACCATCGTCGAGGCCGCCGCGAAGCACGCCCACCGCCGCGAGGCGGACGTGAAGATCTCCACCGAGGTACTGCCCGAAGAGCCGGTGCCTGCTCTGCTGCGTGAGGGCCGTACCGCTTCGGCGCTGGTCCTGGGCTCGCGCGGCCGCGGAGGCATCGCCGAGCTGGTGCTCGGCTCGGTCAGTCTCGCGGTCGCCGCCCGCGCCGACTGCCCAGTGATCGTGCTGCGCGGCAGCCACGACAACCGGGCGGACTCCGCGAGGCGCGGGCGCGTCGTGCTGGGGGTCGGCGAGGAGCCGGAGAACTCGGCGGCCGTGCGCTTCGCCTTCCGGGAAGCGGCGCAGCGCCGGGTGCCCCTGGAGGCCGTACGCGCCTGGCGGTGCCCCGGGTACGAGACCACCGACCACCCTTTGATGGCCGGCGAACCCGCCCGGCTGCACGAGGAGCGGGCCGTTCATACCCTGGACGCGGCGCTGCGGGATGTCCCGGAGGGTGTGGAACTGCACCGGCGTACCGCCGAAGGCCCCGCACGTACGGTGCTGCTCGACGCGTCGGCTGACGCCGGGCTGCTTGTCGTCGGTGCCCAGCGGCGCCACGGCCACTTCGGGCTCCAGCTCGGCCGGGTCGCCCACGCGGTCCTGCACCACGCCGCCTGCCCGGTGGCCGTCGTACCCCAACGGGCATGACCGGCGCAGAGCGCCACTGTGTGCGCGACGCGCGGGTTCACGTGCTCCGAGACGCGTTCCAACGTGGCGTCCCTCGAACACCACGACGAGGGGACGCCCCCGGTTCACGCCTCTTCCTGAAGCCCGACTTGCTTCGACGAGTTACGGAGTCACCATGCCCAAGGTCGAACACCGGAACAGCACCGCGCTGACCGACGAGGAACTGCGCACCCTGGACGCCCACTGGCGAGCCGCCAACTACCTGGCCGTCGGCCAGATCTATCTGATGGCCAACCCACTGCTGACCGAACCCCTCGCCGCCGCCCACATCAAGCCGCGGCTGCTCGGCCACTGGGGCACCTCGCCGGGTCTCAACCTCGTGTACACGCACCTCAACCGGGTGATCAAGGCCCGCGGTCTCGACGCGCTGTGCGTATGGGGTCCCGGCCACGGCGGCCCGGCGGTGCTCGCGAACTCCTGGCTGGAGGGCAGCTACAGCGAGACCTACCCGGACATCTCGCGGGACGCGGCGGGCATGGACCGGCTCTTCCGGCAGTTCTCGTTCCCCGGCGGAGTCCCCAGCCATGTCGCGCCCGAGACACCCGGATCGATCCACGAGGGCGGCGAGCTCGGCTACTCACTCGCGCACGCCTACGGCGCCGCCTTCGACAACCCGGACCTGCTGGTCGCCTGTGTGATCGGTGACGGTGAGGCGGAGACCGGGCCACTGGCCGCGTCCTGGCACTCCAACAAGTTCCTCGACCCGGTGCACGACGGCGCGGTCCTGCCGATCCTGCACCTCAACGGCTACAAGATCGCCAACCCGACCGTGCTGTCCAGGCTCCCGGAGCCGGAACTCGACGAGCTGCTGCGCGGCTACGGCCACGAGCCGATCCATGTCACCAGCGACGACCCGCACCAGGTACACCGCGCCATGGCCGACGCCTTCGACCGGGCACTGGACCGCATCGCCCTGATGCAGCGCACGGCCCGCGAGGACGGCGTGACCGAGCGCGCGCACTGGCCCATGATCGTGCTGCGCACCCCGAAGGGCTGGACGGGACCCGCCGAGGTCGACGACGTCCCGGTCGAGGGCACCTGGCGTGCCCACCAGGTCCCGCTGTCCGGCGTACGCGAAAACCCCCAGCACCTGCGGCAGTTGGAGAGCTGGCTGCGCTCGTACCGTCCTGAGGAGCTGTTCGGCGCCGACGGGCGGCCCGCCGCCGACGTCCTCGCCTGTGTCCCCGAGGGGTCCCGGCGGCTCGGCGCCACCCCGCACGCCAACGGCGGCCTGCTCGTGCGCGACCTGCCCATGCCGTCCCTGGACCGCTTCGCCGTCCCCGTCGACAAGCCGGGCGTCACCCTGCACGAGCCCACTCGGGTCCTCGGTGACCTCCTCGAAGGGGTCATGCGGGACACATCGGAACGGCGCGACTTCCGCCTGGTGGGCCCGGACGAGACCGCGTCCAACCGGCTGGGCGCCGTCTTCAACGCCAGCGGCAAGGCCTGGCAGGCCCAGATTCTCCAGGTGGACGAACACCTGGACCGGCACGGCCGGGTGATGGAGATCCTCTCCGAACACCTCTGCCAGGGCTGGCTGGAGGGCTATCTCCTCACCGGACGGCACGGACTGTTCTCCTGCTACGAGGCGTTCGTGCACATCGTCGACTCGATGGTCAACCAACACATCAAGTGGCTCAAGACATCGAGGGGGTTGCCGTGGCGGGCTCCGGTCGCCTCCCTCAACTACCTTCTGACGTCGCATGTCTGGCGTCAGGACCACAACGGCTTCTCGCACCAGGACCCCGGGTTCATCGACCACGTCCTCAGCAAGAGCCCCGAGGTCGTACGGGTCTACCTGCCGCCGGACGCCAACACCCTGCTGTCCGTGGCGGATCACGTCCTGCGCAGCCGCGACTACGTCAACGTGATCGTGGCGGGCAAGCAGCCCTGTTTCGACTGGCTGTCCATGGAAGAGGCCCGCGCACACTGTGCCCGCGGTGCCGGGATCTGGGACTGGGCGGGCAGCGAGAACAGCGGTGAGCCCGACGTGGTGCTGGCCTGCGCGGGAGACGTACCGACGCTGGAGATCCTGGCCGCCTCCGATCTGCTGCGGCGCCATCTGCCGGAACTCGCCGTCCGGGTCGTCAATGTGGTCGACCTGGCCCGGCTGCTGCCGCGCGAGGAACACCCGCACGGGATGGGCGACTTCGAGTACGACGGCCTGTTCACCACCGACAAGCCGGTGATCTTGGCGTACCACGGCTACCCCTGGCTGATCCACCGGCTCGCCTACCGTCGCACCGGCCACGCCAACCTCCACGTCCGCGGCTACAAGGAGATGGGCACCACGACCACACCGTTCGACATGGTCGTCCGTAACGACATGGACCGCTACCGGCTTGTCATGGACGTCATCGACCGCGTCCCCGGACTCGCTGTCCGCGCCGCCGCCGTACGGCAGGAGATGGCCGACGCCCGCACCCGCCACCACGCCTGGATCCGCGAGCACGGCACCGACCTGCCCGAGGTCACCGACTGGACCTGGACGGCCTGAACACCCCTACAGCGCGAAGGAGTTCAACGCCATGTCCGTACGCGTCGGCATCAACGGCTTCGGCCGCACCTACCTCCGCGCGGCCCTCGAACGTGCCGGAAGCGGTCACCGATGACGTCGCTCCCGCGACGTCATCGGTGACCCAGCTTCCTGCGTCTTCGACCCGGCCCTGACACAGGCGCACGGCAATCTGGGCAAGGACTTCGGCTGGCACGACGACGAGTGGGGCTACACCAACCGGCTCCTGGACCGCACGGCGCTGGCGGCCGACGACAAACGACGCCGACCTCCAAACCGGCGCCCCCCGCCCGGGCCCAGGCCCGCGCCCTCGATGTCCGCCGGGTGCAGGCCGGGGTCCGCCGCGCGTGCGGGACCGGGCTCCAGGGCCGGTCGGCCCCCAAAGCACCCCCGGACAGCCCATGCGGCCACCGCCCCATCCGCTGGATGCTCGAAGTGCCAGAAGGCTTGGAGGAGACCCACGATGACGTATGACACGCTCAGCCGACCCACGGTCCATGCCCTGCTCTCGGACGGCACCACCGTGTGCATACGTGCTGTGCGGCCGGGTGATCACGAGCGACTGCGAGGGCTCTACGAGGAGATGTCCGCGGAGAATCTGCGGCTGCGGTTCTTCGCGGCGAGCCGGCGTTCCGCAGCGATGGCCGCCGACCGGGCGTGTGCGCCGCCGCGCCCCGGATACCGGGCGCTGATGGCCGAGTCGCAGGGGCAGGTGACCGGCCTGGCCGAGTACGAGGCCGGCGAGGATGCGGCCTCGGCCGAGATCTCCATCGCGGTGGCCGACGGACGGCACCACCGGGGCGTCGGCACGCTCCTGGTCGAGCATCTGGTCTCCGCCGCGCGTGCGGACGGCATCACCACGTTCACGGCCGACGCGCTCTCCGAGAACCACGAAGTGCTTCGGCTCTTCGCCGACCTGGGTCTGCGCACCGCACGCCGTTTCGAGGGTCCGGAGGTGCGCTGCGCGATCGAACTGGACGAGGACGACGCCTATCTCTCGGCCGTCGAGGCACGCGGTCGGGCCGCCGACGTGGCCAGCCTGGAGCCACTGCTGCGACCGGACGCGATCGCGGTGGTCGGTGCCGGTCGCAGGCCCGGATCGGTGGGGCGGGCTCTCCTGCACCATCTGCACGAGGGCGGCTTCACCCGGCGGCTCTTCGCGGTGAATCCCCTTGCCACGTCGATCCTCGGCGTGCCGTCCTGTCCGTCGGTCAGCGCGCTGCCCAAGGTCCCGGATCTCGCGGTCCTCGCGGTGCCCGCGGCAGCCCTCGCCGACACCGCGGAGGAGTGCGGGAAGGCCGGAGTACGGGCACTGCTCGTGGTCTCGGCCGGCCTCGACAGCCGGCAGGCGGAAACCCTCATGGCCGCCTGCCGCACTTACGGCATGCGGCTCGTCGGACCCAACTGCCTCGGCATCACCAACACCGACCCGGCGCTCTCCCTCGACGCCACCTTCGCGGCGGACCATCCGCGCCCCGGCACGGCGGGCGTCGCCGTGCAGTCCGGCGGCGTCGGCATCGCCCTGCTCGACGGGCTGTCCCGGCTCGGCATCGGTGTCTCGTCCTTCGCCTCGCTCGGCGACAAGTACGACGTCAGCGGCAACGACATGCTCCAGTGGTGGGAGAGCGACGGTCGCACCGAACTCGCCCTGCTGCACCTGGAGTCCTTCGGCAACCCGCGCGCGTTCTCCCGTACCGCCCGGCGCGTGACCCGCCGCATGCCCGTGCTGACGGTCGACGCGGGCCGCACCGAGGCCGGCCGTCGCGCCGCCGCCTCGCACACCGCGGCCGCCGCGAACCCGACCATGACCCGGCAGGCGCTGTTCACCCAGGCCGGCATCACCGCCACCCGCTCGGTGGGTGAGCTCCTCGAAACCGCCGCCCTGTTGCACTCCCAGCCGCTGCCGGCCGGCCCCCGCGTCGCGATCGTCACCAATGCGGGCGGCGCGGGTGTCCTGGCCACGGACGCCTGCGCGGAAGCGGGGCTGTCGCTTGCGGCGCTGACACCCTCGGTGGTCGAAAGCCTGTCTGCCGTACTGCCCGACGGTGCCACCGTCGGCAACCCCGTCGACGTCACCGCCGCCGTCACGGAGGAGCAGCTCGGGGACTGCGTGGACCGGATCATGCGGCACCCGGGTATCGACGCCGTCCTGGTGGCCCTCGTCCCCACGGCCGTCGCGGCCGCGACCGGCGACGACCTCGTGCGGGCCCTCACCCGCGGCCCCGCACACCGCGACCTTCCGGTCGCCGTCGTCCGCCTGGAGCAGGACCTGCCCGTCAGGCTGCTGCCGGCCACGGAGGGCGGCGCGATCCCCTCGTACGCCGAACCCGGCGCGGCAGCACGTGCGCTGGCCCACGCCGCTCATCGCGCGGCCTGGTTGAGTCGGACGGCGGGCACCATCCCAGAGCTCGCACAGGTCGACACGGCCCGGGCCCGCACGGTCGCCGAGACGTACCTCGCCGCCCACCCGGACGGTGCCTGGCTCGACCCGCGCACCTGCGCCGAACTCCTCACCTGCTACGGCATTCCCCAGCTCCCGTGGTCCTGGGCGCAGACGGAGGACGACGCCGTCATCGCGGCCGAACGGCTGCGCGGCCCCGACGGCCGGGTGGTCATGAAGGCCCACTGGCCCGGCCAGCTCCGCAAGAGCGAACAGCACGCTGTGCACCTCGACCTCCAGGGCGACTCCCAAGTACGCTCCGCCTTCCGGGACTTCGAGACACGGTTCGCCGGCCTGATGACCGGCGTGGTCGTCCAGCCGCTCGCCGCCCGCGGCACCGAACTGTTCGCGGGAGTCGTCCAGGACGAGGTCTTCGGCCCGCTCGTACTGTTCGGACTCGGCGGCACCGCGACCGAGGTCCTGGCCGACCACGCCGCCCGCCTCGCCCCGCTGACCGACCACGACGTGCACGACCTCATCACCGCACCGCGCTGCGCACCGCTCCTGTTCGGCGCGTACGGCAGCGGACCCGTCGACCTCCAGGGTCTGGAACAACTGCTGCTGCGCCTGTCCCGCATGGCGGGCGACCTGCCGCAGCTCGCCGAGGCCGACTTCAACCCCGTCCTCGCGACGCCCGGTGCGATCACCGTGCTCGACGCACGAGTCCGCCTGCTGCCGCGCCGGGCTCAGGACCCCTATCTGCGCCGACTGCGCTGAGGAGGAACAGACACGCAGCACAACAAGGTCGCCACCGTGATGACCACCGAGGTCGTCCGTGCTGTGTACGGCTCCCCGATCACGGATGGTCCGGCAGGCCGAGGCGCTTGCCCTCTACGGGCCGCTCTGAGCGGCACAACCTATGAGAGGAGGCGGACCGCCATGCCCAGCAGTGTGTTGGTCGCCTACGGAACGACGAACGGATCGACCGCGCAGATCGCCGAGGCCGTGGCCGAGGTCCTGCGCAAGGCCGGGCTGACGGTCGATGTTCTGCCCGCACAGTCCGTGGCGAGCGTGGCGTCGTACGAGGGCGTGGTGGTCGGAGGTGGGGTGTACGCCGGGCGCTGGCAGAAGCACGCCCGCCGCTTCGTCCGCCGCCACAGCCGCGCACTGGCCGGACGCCCGCTGTGGATGTTCAGCAGCGGACCGCTCGACCCCTCAGCCTCGGAGCGGAACATCCCGCCCGTACCCGGAGTGAAGCGGGCCATGGTCCGGCTCGACGCGTGGGAACACGCCACCTTCGGCGGCTGCCTCGATGAGGAAGCGAAGGGATTCGTCGCCCGGAAGATCGTCTCCTCCGGCAAGGGCGGAGACTTCCGCGACTTCACGGAGATCGAGGCGTGGGCCACTCGGATCGGCAGTGAACTCGCGGGCGTGTCACGAGGGAGCGGAACCATGCGGGCCTCCTCCACTCCCCGTCCGCCGTCTTGTCGGTGAGCGCGCCCCTTGGCGCTGTATACGTCGGCTCCGCCGGTACGACGCCCTGCGGGCGAGCACGGATCAGCGCGGTCAGGGTGGTGGCCGGTGCAGCCGAGGGCAGCGCCACGGTCGTCCGGCAGGGGGACAACCACGGCGGCCGCGGTCTGCGTGGTGAACGCGTGGATCGAGGTGCGGGCTGTGACCCAAACGCCGTCGGACGGGCGTGCGGGAGCGGGCAGCGACGGGGTCCGTTCCGGAGCCGGCACTGTGCTTGAGGGAGCGGTCCGCGCCGCCGGGATGCCGACCTGTCTTCGCCCGTTTGACCGGGAGGACGAGGCCCCCGGACAGTACGGTGAAGACAGGGGAACGGGTTCGAGCCGCCTTGTCTGCTGCGTCGGTCGGAGGTAGTCATGAGCGGGGATCGACACGGCGGTTCCGATGAACATGTGCCCAAGCTGCGGCTCGACGAGCTGCTGGGCGAGCTGCAGGTGCGCATCGACGCGGTACGCGGTACCCGGGACCGCCTGCACAGCCTGCTGGAGGCCGTCCTCTCGGTCGGCCGGGAACTCGACCTGCCGCAGGTGCTGCGCAGTATCGTCGAGGCCGCAGTGGTGCTGGTGGACGCCGAGTACGGAGCGCTGGGCGTGATCGGCGGTGACCAGAAGCTGTTCGAGTTCCTGACCGTCGGCATCGGCGAAGAGGGGCATTCGGAGATCGGGGCGCTGCCCAGCGGGCACGGGCTCCTCGGAGAGCTGATCCGGCACCCGGTACCACTGCGGCTGCCGGAGCTGTCGGAACATCCCGCGTCGTACGGCTTCCCGGCCAACCATCCGCCGATGCACTCCTTCCTCGGCGTACCGATCCGGGTGCGTGACAAGGTCTTCGGGAACCTCTACCTCACCGAGAAGCGCAGTGCCAGGGAATTCGACGTGGAGGACGAGTCGGTCCTGTCGACGCTGGCGGTGGCCGCCGGAGTGGCCATCGAGAACGCACGGTTGTACGAGGAGACGATGCTGCGCGAACGCTGGCAGCGGGCCAGCGGCAAGGTCACCAGCATGCTCCTGACCGGTGCGCCGAGCGCGGACGTCCTGGAACTGATCGTCGACGAGGCCCGGAAGATCGTCTCCGCCGACATGGGGCTGATCGCGGAACACGTACCGGGCGAGGAGACGCTGCGGCCGGCCCTGGCGGTCGGCCTGGGCCGAGAGGAACGCAGCGCTCTGGTGTTGTCCGCGCGGGACGGTTTCGTCGGAGCGGCACTCGGTGCGGCGGCGCCGGTGGTCAGCGCCGACATCGAGCACGATGCACGCACGGGCGAGGACGAAGGCCAGTGGGCCGGGCTCGGACCCGTGGTCGCGGTGCCGCTCGGCGCCAGCGGCAAGACGCGGGGCGTGCTGCTGCTGGGGCGCGTGCCGGCCGGTACGCCGTTCGGCGACGTGGACACCGGGCCGCTGCTCGGGTTCGCCGACCAGGCGGCGCTGGCCCTGGAGCTGGCCGAGCGGCGGCGGGACGCGGAACAGCTCACGCTGTTCCAGGACCGTGACCGCATCGCCCGCGACCTCCATGATCTCGCCATCCAGCGGCTGTTCGCAGCCGGCATGACTCTGCAGAGCACCCAGCGCTTCATGGAGCACCCCGAGGGCATGGAGCGGCTGACCCGCACCGTCGACGACCTCGACGACACCATCAAGATCATTCGGTCTACGATCTTCGGACTGCGCACCCACAGCGGGGTCGGGCGGGAGAGCGACGGCCTGCGCGGGCGGGTGGCCGAGGCGGTGAGGGCCTCGGCCACGTCACTCGGATTCCCGCCCGCACTGCGCATCGAGGGGCTCGTCGAGACCGATGTCCCCGGCGACATCGCCGACCATGCGGTCGCGGTGCTCAGCGAGGCCCTCAGTAACGCGGCCCGGCACTCCGGCGCAAAGGCGGTGGACGTCCGGCTTCAGTTCGCCAGGGGCGAGTTGACGCTCACGGTGGCGGACGACGGCTGCGGGGTGCCGGATGACGTCGGGCGCAGCGGGCTGAAGAACATCGAGGAGCGGGCCGTCACCCTCGGCGGAACGCTGACACTCGACGAACGGCCGGAGGGCGGCGGCGCCCGGCTGGTGTGGCGGGTCCCCGTGAGCGTGGAAGGTGCCGCGGACGGAGGCTGACTGACCGATCGACAGTCGGCCCTGCCCCACCCGTGCAACCCGCGGAGGCACCCACCGGCGACGACACGTCGGACGAAAACCGGGTTCCAGAGCTCAATACAGGCTCGTCGGCTTCACTCGACGGCGCGGCGGCCGCCGACGAGGCCGAGAAGCAGGCTGCCGCTGCAGTGAGCGAGGGCGGAGGCCGCGGCCGCGAGGTCACCCCAGCTGCCGCGCCGGGGGCAGACGTCCGGCGATTGAGCCCCGTCGGGTTGTCGCCAGGATCGCCGTGACGCGACTGAGCGGCGGTGAGCGATGCCATGGGTGCCGAATGCCGGACCTGCTGGACACGCACCGGATGGGTCGCTCGAATCCAGCGTGACTGCGGGTAGACGGGGCACGCGGTCCAGCAGAAGTGGAGAAAAGCGAACGTACCAGCGAACCCGGGAGCCTTTCATGGTCATCGCCGTTGTCATCGCCGTATGTGTCCTCCTGGCCGTGCTCGCCTTCCTCGTGCCGCGTCTTTCCCGGCATCCGCAGAACGGTGCCCAGCGTGGTCTCGGGGCTGGCTCGCGGGCCGGATCCAAGGCGCCCGGGGGCCTGGGGCGGCTGCTGAGCAAACCCTTCAGCTCCAGCTCCCGCGCGGTCGGTCGCAGCGGTTCCGCCGGCCGACGGGCGCGAGGCCGCCTTCCGTTCTGAGAGGGGTGCTGTCCTTGGCGGCGGTCGTCCGGCGGCGGTACCGGTCGGAGGCGGGGAGGGCCCCGGTCTCGTGCGGGCACGTCCGCGTCGGCGCATGAGGGTGATCAGGAGATTGGTGATGTCGGAGCACGACGACGAGGCCCGGCCGTACGAGGACGACGGGGCCCCGGTCGAGGCGGACCTGCTCGACGGCCTCCGTGTGGACGAACGCCGGCCGGAGAAACCGATCCTCCTGGACGCGGACGGAAGTGTGGTGGACACGTGGCTGGAGAATTACCCGTACGACCGGAAGGTGAAGCGGTCCGAGTACGAGAGGACCAAGCGCGTTCTGCAGGTCGAGCTGCTGAAGATGCAGCGCTGGGTGAAGGAGACCGGTCAGCGGGTGGTCGTGCTCTGTGAGGGCCGTGACGCGGCCGGCAAAGGTGGCACGATCAAGCGGTTCACCGAGCGGCTCAACCCGCGAGGCGCCCGCGTCGTGGCGCTGGAGAAGCCGACCGAGCGGGAAGCGGGTCAGTGGTACTTCCAGCGCTATGTGGCACACCTGCCGTCCCGCGGTGAGATCGTCTTCTTCGACCGCTCCTGGTACAACCGGGCCGGCGTCGAGCGGGTGATGGGCTTTTGTACCGAGGCGGAGTACCGCACCTTCCTGGAGCAGGCCCCGTTGTTCGAGGAGATGCTGACCAGGGACGGCATCCTGTTGGTGAAGTTCTGGTTCTCGGTGTCCCAGGCCGAGCAGCGCACCCGTTTCGCGATTCGCACGGTCGACCCCGTACGCCGCTGGAAGCTTTCCCCCACGGATCTCGTCTCGCTCGACCTGTGGGACGAGTACACCGCGGCCAAGGTCGACATGTTCCGGGCGACAGACACTCCACACGCCCCGTGGACCGTGGTGAAGAACAACGACAAACGGCGCGGCAGGCTCGAAGCGATGCGCAGCCTCCTCGACCGTTGCGACTATCCCACCAAGGATTACCCGGCCGTGGGCAAGCCCGACCCACTGATTGTGGGCGCCGCGAACACGCTGCTGGAGGTCGGTGAGGAACCCACCGATCTCTCCCCGACCCCTCTGACCGGGTACGGCAACGGCCCCGGCAACCACCCGGCCAGGGCAGACGACGAGCAGCCCTGATCTAAACGTATCCGCCTTGGCGACACCCTCTTCCGCAACGCTCCTCTCGGCCTCTCAGCCAAGACCACGGCCGACGTGGACAGAGGCTTCAACCGCGAGCCCGGGGGCACCTTGAACTCCATGACGACCGGGGGCAAAACGTATTTCTACGTCACCGACGCGATCGGCAGCGTGGTCGGTCTCGCCGCCGCGGACGGCAACAAGGTCGACACCTACGGCTACAGCCCCGTGGTGTGCGCATTCTGGCCCAGTCATCTGAGCCGGTCGCCCAGCCCTTCCGATTCGCCGGAAATTACCAGGAGCCCACCGGCCTGTAGCACCTGAAGGCCCGCAACTACGACGTCACGGTCGCTCCACTCAGCCCGACCCCTCCGGCCTGAAGGAAAACCCCTACCTCCAAAGCGGGCACTCTGGGCTCGGCCGGGGACTTCGTGACGGGTGCCGTGCTCTGTGCCAGAGAGACGCCAGGGCCCTGTGGGGCGATGTCGCCGACGTGGTGGCCAGCGGCCTGGCCGGAGGCCTGCGGCGCATCCGCGTCCGCGACGCTGGGAGCCGCAGCCGGCTGCTACGCCATCTCGTGGAGTGTGGGGCAGATCGCCTCCACCGCGGTCAGCCCCCTACCAAAGGAGTGCACATGCCGACCGTTGGATGGTACCTACCTCTACATCGGAAACATCAAGAAAAACCAGCCTGGCTGAACCGCTCGAATGGGGCAGGCTGATGGGCGCACCTGACACACGGCACTATCCGGCGGCGCCCTGGCCCTGATGGAGAGTTGGTATACCTCCTGGCTCTGGGCCGTCTCACGGTGACGGCTCCTGGGCCAGCGACCCCACCACCACGGTGCCGCCTGGCGCTGATCAGCCCCGGACAGGTCCGACACCAGGGCGAAGGGCGGCGCGGGCTCGGAAATCGGGGTGTGCATGCTGGCCCAGTCGCTCGCCCTGCCCTACCGGTTCGCCGGCAACTACCGCCTGTACGAGGTCCGCTGCTACGACGTGAAGGGGGCGATGCGGCTTCGGACACGGAAGTGACCGACGTCGGCGTCACCGGTCTGCGCAAGGTGAACGACCGCAGGTCCGGCGAACGTGTACCCCTGCTCAGCGGCGTGGCGGCGGACTTGGGCCGCGAGATGTCCCGCAACCTCAGCTCTGCCGACCGCCAATCGAAGGTGGGACTCCGTCACCATGCGCGAACATGCCGTCTACGAGCCACGGCTTGAGCTGCCGTGCCTGCTCTACGGTGAGGGGCCTCGCGTTTTCCGGACAGACGTCTGACCGTCTATTTCACGCGGCGATTCGCAACTTCTCGTACTCGGCGTGGACTTCGCGTGGAGGGCGGTAACCCACAGCCGAGTGGAGGCGTTTGCGATTGTACCAGAATTCGATGTAGCGAGTGATGTCCTGCCGGGCGGCCTCGCGGGTCAGGTAAGTCACCCTTGATACGCGCTCGTTCTTCAGGGCGCCGAAAAACGATTCGGCCATGGCATTGTCGAAACAGATCCCGGTGCGACCGGAAGATCTGCGAAGCCCGAACCGATCGAGCGTCTTCCCGAAATCAGCCGACATGTAGTTGCTTCCGCGGTCGGAGTGAAATATCGCGCCGTCCGAGAGGTTCCTATTACGTGCCGCGTTGCGGATCGCCCTGGATATCAGCGGGGTTTGGTAGTGGTCGTCCATGGCGTAACCGATGACTTCCTTCGTGCAGCAGTCGATGACCGTTGCGAGGTACAGCCAGCCTTCCCCGGTCGCGATGTAAGTGATGTCACCGACGAGCTTTTCGCCGGGCGTATCTGCAGTGAAGTCGCGGCCGACCAGGTCCGGTACCTGGCCGGCCGCGGCCTGGGTGAGGTTGAACCTCTTCGGCCGCGGCTGGCAGGGCACCAGGCCCAGTTCGCGCATGATGCGGCGGATGAGCTCCATGCCCGCGGTCACTCCCCAGCGGTCCAGCTGGGCCTGGATGCGCCGGTGACCATAGGTGCTGTCGGACACGTCGAAGGCTTTCTCTACGAGCAGTTTCAGTTCTTCTCGCCGCTGGGCCGTCGCGGATTCGGGGCGGGAGCGCCAGTCGTAGTAGCCGGATCTGGATACGCCGAGCCGGCCGCACATGAACTCGACGCTGTATGCGTACTCCTCGGTGTCGAGCCGCATCTCGTCGATGAACTCGTACTTGCTTGCTACCGGGGATCCTTCGCGAAGTACGCTGCGGCTTTTTTCAGGAAGGAATTTTCCATCTCCAGCTCGCGGTTGCGTCGTTCAAGTTCCTTCAGACGCGCCCGCTCGTTCACCGAAAGCTCTGCATCGGGAGCCGGTTCCCGCTGCTTCTGATGCTTCTTCACCCAGCCGCGTAGCGTTTCCGAGTTCAGGTCAAGCTCCCGGGCGACTTCGGAGATCGTCTTGCTTGACCTCAACGCGATCTGGACGGCTTCCTCGCGGAACTCCGGCGAGTACTTACTGGGTGGCGCCACTTCTTCCTCGTTTCCTTGTTCAGGACAACCCTATTGGATGCCTGTCCGGAAACTTCGGGGCCCCTCAACGGCGACTTCGACCAGGAGGTTACGGCGGTCTTCGCCCAGCCGTTCCTGCGCGAGCGTGCGCGTCACCCGTAGAGGTTCGAGGTGACGGTCAGGAAGACGAGGAGGTTCGGCACGGTCTCGACCTTGGCGAGCGCCCAGGCCTTGGGCTGTCCGTGCTGCCGGACGGCCACGAAGCCCCCGCCCACATCGATCGTTGCGACGGCCGACCAGGGCAGGACCCCTTCGCGTTCGGTGGAGATACCGGCGGCGTCCACGCTGAACGGGCCGTGGCTCACCTTGTGACCCTCATGGACCGCCTCCCACACCTTCTGGGCCTGGGCGCGGGCGACGGCCTCGGAGATCAGGGGCAGCCAGGTCCCGAAGTCGGCGAAGCGGGACGAGATCTGCGCTCTGGTGCCGTTGGGCGCTACCAGGGTGGAGGTGTGCGTGGTGTTGAGAGGGGTCTTCGTGCCCTTGTAGATGATCACTTCCTGGACGGTTTCCTGGTAATGGACCGCCTGGTCCCAGCGAACCGCGAACAACTTCCCGGTGCCCTTATCCACGAGCAGACCCCTCTCGAAGAGGTGCAGGCGTTGACTGCCGAGTTTCTTCCGGAAGTTGGGGCTGTTGAGCAGGGCACCTGTGCTCAGCGCGGAGAAGAACAGGGGGTACCACCCCACCCACCAGCTTATGCAGACCCACAACAGGATGCCTCCGGTCGCCAGGGAGGCGATGCCGGTCAGGGAAGCGGCGATGAACAGTCCCCGGTACTTCTCCTGCACGTTGACGTCCTTCCTCGGCAGGAAGGTGTGCTCGAGTCGGCCGAAGCCTCTACGGGAAGCCAGTTGGGCGACTTCAGGGGTCGGGGAACCCGGCACGCTCATACAGGGGCCTCGGTTTCGTTTCGGAGCGACACTCGTCAAGGCCGCTTCAGCTGGTCACGTGGTCAATGAGTCGAGCGAGCAGACGAGCGCGGGGGATCATCTGGGCGATCTCGACGTACTCGGTGTCCGCGTGCGCGCCACCGCCTACGGCGCCCAGGCCGTCCAGCGTTGGACAGCCAGCCGCCGCGGTGTAGTTGCCGTCCGAGGCGCCGCCGACGGCGATCCCCCGCAGTGGTTCCTGGCCCAATTCCGCGGCGATTCGGGAGGCGAGGGCGAACAGTTCGGCGGAGGACTCCGGTTCCATCGGCGGCCTTCTCCTGCCGCCCAGTACCTCCAGTCGGGCTCCGGGCAGCCGGGCGACGAGCCCCCGCATGAACGTGTCTATCCGGTCTTGCGCCGCCAGGGTCGGCACGCGCACATCCACCGACACCTTCGCCAGCCCGGGCACTGTGTTGAGAGTGGTGCCGGCCGTCAGCAGGGTGGGCGTGATGGTCGGCGCCCCCAGGGCGGGGCAGGGGGCTTCGGTGGCGCCCATTGAGCCTGCGAGGTCGGCGACGGCCAGGACCTGGTGAGCGGCCTCGATAGCGGCGTTGACCCCCTTGTGCGGTTCCAAGCCCGCGTGTGCGGCACGGCCGTGCACGACGACCTCGTACCGCGAAGTGCCCTTGCGGGCGGTCTTGAGCGCGCCGTCCTCGTCCGCGGACGCCTCCAGCACCAAGGCGGCCGCGCACCCCCGCACGGATTCCTCGATCAGCTGCCGGGAGGTCGCGGAGCCGACTTCCTCGTCCCCGTTGATCACCACGCACACCCCCTCCGGGGAGGGCAGGGAGGCCAGCGCGTGGAACATCTGCACCAGGCCCGCCTTCATGTCCAGGACCCCGGGGCCGCGGGCGATCCCGTCGGCCACCGACCAGGGGTGGTTCTGCAGCGAGCCCATGGACCACACCGTGTCGTGGTGTCCCACCAGCAGGACCCGCGGAGTGCCGAAGCTCCACCGCAGGTGGGTCACACCGTCGATCACGATCACCTCCGGCCCGGCCCCCAACAGCCTGGCCCCCAGGGCGCCGACCACCTCGGCGCTGCGCGCCACTGCCGCGTGATCCGCGGAGAAGGACTCGCAGAGTACGAGGTCCTTCAGATCGGCCAGGATCGCCGGCAACGCGAGCGCGGCCCCGCGGGTCATCGGTCCCGCCCCATCTCAACTCCCTTTCGCACCAACATACTTCTCCCTCGGATCTCGTGGGTCATTGGAGAGCGGCGGCGCTCGTCCCCCTCAAAGCACCGCCGCGTGAACGACGTTAGGGCGAGGCATGGCATTCCACCAGCTACTGGATTGCATGGGATCCATGCGCCTGAGGAATGCATTGGGGCAAGATGGTGAGAGCCTCGGAGGAGGGAGGAACGTGTTCGACATCGACGCGCTGCGGCTGCTCGTCACCGTGGCCGAGACCGGATCGTTCACGAAAGCGGCGGCCCGGCTCAACTACACGCAGTCCGCGGTGTCCCGGCGGATCGCCACGCTGGAACAGCAGGCGGGCGGGACCCTGTTGGAACGGCTCCCTCGCGGCGTACGGCTGAATCCCGCAGGCCGTACCCTGCACCGGCACGCCCTGGAGGTGCTCGACCGGCTGTCGCGGGCGGAGCGGGAACTGGCCGTGCTGCACGCCGGCCATGGCGGGCTGCTGCACATCGGCGCGTTCGCCACCGCCAACATCTCGCTGGTGCCCACCGCCCTGCGGACACTCCAGGACGCCAGGCCGGATGTCGAGGTCGTCGCGGTCGAGGGACCGACCGACACGCTGATGGCGCGCCTCGCGGACGGGGTGCTGGACCTCGCCATCGTCAGCGACTACCCGTCCGGTCTGCCGTCGGCCGACGGTGTCACGACGACCGCGTTGTGCGAGGACGAGTTGTTCGTCGCTCTCCCACGGGGGCACCGCCTGGCCGGAGCCGGGACGATCGACCTGCGTGAACTACGCGATGAAGCCTGGCTCCAGAACGCGTACGGTGACCGCCCCACGATGCTCGCCGACGCCTTCGCCAGGGCGGCCTTCACCCCCAGGAAGATCATCCGGATCGCGGAGTGGTCCGGGAAGTTCGGCTACGTGGCCGCCGGGCTGGGGGTGGCGCTGGTCCCCTCGCTGGCCGCCTGGGCGGTCCCCGACGAACTCGTCCTGTGCAGGCTCACCGACCCAGCCCTGCGCCGGACCGTCCATGTGGCGCTGCCTGCTGTCCCGCTACCAGCGGCACTGAAACTGCGGGATCTGCTGCGCGACGCCGTGACTGAGCTTTCGTGCGTGATGTCGCCGACAGGAAAAGCCCTGTGAGCTGGGGGTATGCCCTGTCGACCAGTGACATCAGCGAAAGATCATCATTCATGGCCGGAGGTCGGAGACGAGATCAATCGCCGAGCAGGGCGTGCTTCCACTGGTCTTCGCGCTGCTCGATCTCTTTCCGCACCGCATGTGCGGGTTTCGCTGGTCAGACATGGGGCTGGCGCCGTCACGGAAGTCTCGACTCGTGCCGGTCGGGAGGGTGAGGGGTGGCGCATGCCGTCGATGCGGGCGGTTCTGGAAGAGCGGCGCGGGGCCGCGGCGTTGTGAGATTGCGGTCCCTTCCGTCTGCTCTCGACGGACGTTCCGATCGCCCGCGCCTTCGACGTCGACGAACTGGCGGGATCCCTTTTCATTGGCCCGGGCCAGGCGAGCTGGGGCTATGCCGAGACCAGTGGTGTCCTTGTTCTCAAGTTGATGGGCGGGGGCGACGTCCCTACCTACGATGGCGGCTTGGCCGCTGCATGGAGCGGCGAACCGACGCCGGCCCGTTGCGAGGCTGGCTAGGAGGACGGTGACTCATGGCGTACGACAGGGAGCTCGCAGACCGCATTCGTGAAGCCCTTGCGGGAGTGACGCAGGTGCGCGAGGTGCGCATGTTCGGCGGACTCAGCTTCATGGTCAACGGCAAGATCGTCGCTACCGCGAACGCCGGCGGCCAGCTCATGGTCCGCTGCGATCCCGGCAGAATCGAGGCCTTGCTCGAGCGCGAAGGTGCCAGCTGGCCGGAGATGCGTGGCCGCAAGATGAGTAAGGGCTGGATCGTTGTCGACGATGGCGGCACTGCATCGGACCAGGCATTCAACTTCTGGTTGAACGAAGCGCTGGACTACAACACGAAGGAAAGCGCCGGCGGCTGACATGGCCCTGGGCGACCTTTGCCGCCGTAGACGCGGAACGCTGGCTGGAGGACCAGACCCAGATGCGGCGAGGGCTCTTCTCCCGCCTGGAGGATGCCCCCGCCTGGAGCGACTTCCAGCAGGTCCGCCAGCTGCTGGCGCGTGTCAACGCGACCGCGAGCGACGACCGCACCGCCACGGAGATCACCCTTGTCGGCGTGGCGGCCGGGTACCTCGCCGACCAACAGCACGCCTACGCGGAACAGCTGCAAGCGGAGGCGGCCGCCAGGCTGGCCGAACCAGGAGCTCTCGCACCAGCTTGCGCATCACCGTCGGGGACTCGGTGCCTGCGCGGCGCTGCAGCGTCGCCAGCAGCGTCCGCACCCGGTCGGGTGCCCGCCGGCCCCGGGCGTCCTGATGCACCCGCTCGACGACCGAGCCACGTAAACTCGCCCTGGCCCCACGGGTGGAGCACGAAGCGAAGCGATCCGCGCCCGGTGCGACTCCAGGAACGGCCAATGGCAGCGGCACTACGCCACCCGCGCCGGCGTCGAAAGCACCATCGCCCAAGGGGTACGCCGCTGCGGCCTGCACAGAAGCCGCTACATCGGCCTGGACAAGACGCGCCTTCAACACGTGCTCACCGCTGCCGCTCTCAACCTTGTCCGAACCGATGCCTGACTGACCGTGACCTCACTTGCCAGCTCCCGCACCTCCCGCTTCAGCCGCCTGAGCCCCGCACAGACACCGCCGATTTCGCCAACGGAGTCCCCCCGCGGGACATGACCGTGCTCTCGGACATAGACGGAGATGCGCGCCCCGTTGGCGTGGGTTGTTCGGTACTCGCGGAAGTGGCGCCGCAAGGTGCTTGTTTTCGCTTCCTCCCGCGGGTTGGTCGGCGAGTGCGCAGCCGTCGCGCGGACCGCGACGATCCGGTCGAATTCCAGTATGCGTGCCGCTATTTCCTGGGCGGGAAGCTCGACACCTGCCAGTGTGTTCGACGAGGCGGGGTCCTGTGCCAGGGAGAGGTCTGTCAGGAAACGGGTGTCCTCGGGGTTGGCTGCGGTCAAGATCGGGTGCTGGCCGGTGAGATAGAGCAGCCCGTCGCCGGGACGGCCTTCCTTGTTCTGTCTCCGGATACCCCAGAGCCCCAGAGCGATGGTCAGCGACAAGGGCGCGATGACGACAACGGCTTTGCCCGGGCTCGGTGATGGTCGACGGGCGGGTACGGGAGGGGAAACCGTCCTGGCCACGGCGGGCGCGCGTTCATCAACGGACATCGGTGACAGGGCCTTTCAGCAGTGGCGAAGACATTCCGCCACCGTGCCCGGACCTCGTTGACCGGTTGCTGATCCAACCTGACCGGCCGGTCAGGAAGGCGGGTCGGCGCTGTGCGAGGCTGCACCGCATGCGCATTCTGGTGGTCGAAGACGAGGTGGACCTTGCCCACACCCTGCACACCGGTCTGACCGCCGAGGGTTACAACGTCGACCTCGCCCATGACGGCCGGCAGGGGCTGTGGATGGCCCGGACCGGCGAATACGCCCTTGTCGTACTGGATTTGATGCTGCCCGGACTCAACGGCTACAAGGTCTGCGCCCAGTTGCGCCGGGAGGGCAACGCGACTCCCATCCTGGTACTCACCGCCAAGGACGGGGACTGGGATCAGGCAGAGGCCCTGGACACCGGGGCCGACGACTACCTGGCCAAACCCTTCTCCTACATGGTGCTCGTCGCGCGGCTGCGGGCCCTGGTCAGACGGGCCGCCACGGTCGCCCCGCCTGTTCTTGCCGTGGGCGATCTCTCGTTGGACGTCGCGGGCCGGGTCTGCCGCCGGGCCGGGGTCCGGGTGGAACTCACGCCCCGGGAGTTCGCCGTGCTGGAGCTGCTGGCCCGCCGGGCGGGCCAGGCGGTCTCCAAAACGGATCTGCTCTATCACGCGTGGCCCGACGAAGCCTGGGATCCCAACCTGGTGGAGGCGCGCGTCAGCGCGCTGCGCAAGAAGGTGGACGCCGCGTTCCACCGGCAATCCCTGCAGACCGTACGGGGTACCGGCTACCGGCTGGTGGACGACCGTGAACGCGACTGAGCCGCGACGCCGCTGGTGGCCGCGTTCGGTGCGCGTCCGCACGGCCCTGGCCGCCGCCTTGGCCGCCGCCGTCGTCCTGGCCGGCATCGGCTGGTGGGTGCACCAGGAGGTCTACCGCGAGAGCATGACCATCGCCGAAGAACGAGCCGAGCGGACTCTCGCCGCTCTCGTCGATCAGTTGAGGGACGGTTCGGTTCCCGGTCCCAGAAGCGCCGCGCCGTACGAGGTCGTCGCGACCGGACGATCCACCGCTGTCGCCTCCGGCGGAGCCATGCAGGACTTCGATTCCCGCGCCCGCCATGTGCTGCCCGCCCCACCCGCGCTCTCCGCCCCGACCCCGGATGACGGCGGGGGCTACACGATGCGGCCCCTCCGCATACCGGACCGTCGCGACTACCACTCCGAGTACGGATACGACATGGCGGGCAAGACCTACTCGGTCTTGTACAACGACATCTGGGTCGGTGAACTGGGCAAGGACAAGGCCGCCACCCTGGGCGTCACCGCCGGCGCCACGCTGCGGGCCTATGTGGTGGTGCTTCCGGACACAGCCGAGGAGATCGTCAGCACCACCGACGACCTGCTGCTGCGGGCCGGTCTCGTCGGCCTCGTGCTGATCGCCGCCATCGCCTACGTCACCGTCCGCATCGCGCTGCGGCCGGTCGAAGCCATCCGCGTCCTCACCGCTTCGGTCACCGCGAGCGACCCCCGCGAACGCGTCACCGTCCCCGCCACGGGACACGAGATCACCGCCCTGGCCACCACCATCAACAGCACCCTCCAACGCCTCGACGACGCCGCCGCCCAGCAACGCCGCTTCGTCGCGGACGCCGCCCACGAACTACGCAGCCCCCTCACCACACTGCTGGCCAGCTTGGAAGTCGCGCTCGCCTACCCGGAACGCACCGACTGGCCTGCCGCGGCCACCACCGCCGCACGACAGACCCGCCGCCTCCAAGCCCTCGCCGAAGACCTGCTGCTCCTCGCCCGCCTCGACACCCGCACCCCCTCAACCAGCCCCGAAACCGTCGACCTGACAGCCCTCGCCTCCCGGCTGACCGAGCAATACCCCCTCAACGAACGACCGTTGACCCTCACCTGCGACAGCGTGACCCCCGCACACGCACACGGAAACCCCGACGAATACGAACGGCTACTGCGCAACCTCATCGACAACGCCGCCCGCCACGCCACACACCGCATCCAGATCACCATCCGAAACCAGGACGCCTGGATCGTCCTTACGGTGCACGACGACGGACCGGGCGTGCCCGCCGAGGACGCCGAGCGCATCTTCGAACGCTTCGTCCGGCTCGACGACGCCCGCTCCCGCGACCAGGGCGGCACCGGTCTGGGCCTCGCCATCGCCCGCGACCTGGCCCACCGCCACCGAGGCACCCTCACCCTCACCCCCCGGACCCTCGGAGCATGCTTCCAGCTACGCCTTCCCCGAGCCCCCACCCCGGCCGAGAAATGACGCGCTTCACCGCGGCAGCCCTTCGGAACCGGAAGACCCCAACTCTCCCCCGCTGCCGTCGACTTGGGGCAGCGGCGTGCCCCGGGCGAGCCGAGCGGTTGGTGGCTTTGGTGGTTGTAACGGCCCTTGTGACAGCGGTGACAGGACTGCGACAAGAAGGCCCACAACTGTCAGTGGGCCTGTCCGGTCTCACTCTGCGTGGACGGCAACGACCGGCCGTCACACCAACAGGGGGAACATCATGAAGTCGATCCGTCGCAAGGCAGCCACCGCTGGCGCTCTCGCCGTCCTGGTCATCGGCGGCACGCTCGCCGCGACCGCCCCGGCTTCGGCCGCCACTACCGGCGCGTACAACGGGGCGTGCGGCACCGGGTACGAGGTCTTCACCTCGACTCCGATCAAGTCCTCGCAGACCACCGTGGCCGCCACCACCTACGTGGCCTACAGCTCCGCGGACAAGCAGTGGTGCGCCGTCACGGTGCGCAGCAAGCCCGGCGCCCGGGTGTTCATGGAGGTCACCCTGGACACCTGGCCGACCAGCAGCACCCCGGCGACGGACGCCGGCTCCTACACGACCTTCGCCGGCCCGGTGTACAAGGACCTGCCCAAGCCGGGCCTGTGCATGACCTGGAGCGGTTCGATCGACATCTACTACAACTCCGACAAGGGCCTGTGCCCCTGACCTGACGGCTGTCGGCGTGGTCGACCTCCGGGTCGGCTACGCCACCTGCCTCCACTGGCTTTGCATCTCAGCGCGGGAGTCGTTTCGAGGTGACGGTGGGCGCCACCTTGTGACCGAATTTGCGATGCCGGTCTGTTTTTGAGTTCGAGCAGCGTTGGCACACCACTTCGGGAGGCATCACACATGGGCCGAAGCACGGTAGTTGCCACCGCCGGAATCCGCTGATCTGCGGCTTCGACCGAGCAAAGCACGTTGATAGTCACCGCATCGGCGGGCCATCGGCCACCAGAAGGGCGCGAAACAAGGTGGCGGTCACCAGCTCCGGAGTGGCCTGGCAGGCGCTCGGCGTGATGATCGGTGCCTACGGACTGGCCCTGGACTACGCCCGGGAGCGCCGCCAGTTCGGCCGCCCCATAGGCGGCTTCCAGCTCGTGCAGGACCTGCTGGTCAGGAGCCTGGGCGACATCACCGCCTCCTGGGGCATGCTCGTCCAGCTCGCCCGCCTCCAGGACGCAGGCATCTTCCGCGACGAACACTCCGCCCTGGCCAGGGCGTTCGTCACCGCGCGGATGCGGGAGGTCGTGGCCCGCAGCCGCGAGATCTTCGGCGGCAACGGCATCCTCCTCGACCACGACATCGCCCGCTTCTTCGTCGATGCCGAAGCGATCTACTCCTTCGAGGGCACCCGCGAGATGAACACCCTCATTGTCGGCAAGTCGATCACCGGCCAGAGCGCCTTCGTCTGAGCCTGCGAGCCCCGGCCGCACCGACGTCCGAGTCCCGCCCCCACCCACCGGCCCCAGGTCATGGACCTGGGGCCGGTGCGTTGTTCGGCATCTCTCCCTGCGTGGAGCGCTCCCGTCAGCCTGCGCGAGACGAGCGACATCGAGGCCTTTCTGGCGGTGGCCGACGGACGGGTCACCGACCGGGTGCGGCTGTCCACCTCACGCGTCAGCACCCTCGTACGGGCCGCGGAACGCCGGGCCGGGACGCTGCTGTTCGCGCACAGCAGCCGGATGGTCCGGCTGACCCGGCAGGGCACCCGGCTCTACGCCGGGCTGCGGTCCGCGTACATCCAGATCGAACACACGCTGGAGGACTTCCGCTGCGCCGGATCCGTCGGCGGTGGTGTGCTGCGGGCCGGGTTCTCCACCACGGTGACCGAGAAGCCGCGCCTGGAGCCAATCGGCGCCTTCGAGAGCCGGTATCCGGACTGCCGGGTCGTCGCCTCCGGCATGCCCACCCCCGGCCTCTTCCGCCGGGCTGGGCAAGGAGTGGCCCGTCGACGTCTTCGTCACTTGGATGCCCATGGCCGCCCCGCCGATCGAACCCCCGATGTACCTCGGCGAGGTGATCCACCGGGTGCCCCGGGCCGTCATATCGGGGGAAAAGCGCGCAGGATCGGGCGGTTCGCTCCCGGCCGCACCGCGGGCGGATCTGGAATGCCGGGTGGGCGGTCAGCTCATGCCGCACGCTGGATGCTGCTGGCCCAAGATGCACTACACGGATCCGGTGGCGAGAGCCTGCCGCGCCCATGACGTCGGATGGGTTCACTGCCCGGAGTTCGAAGGTGGGTGTCCCTGCCGGGAACGGGTTGGGCCGCCGGCCTGAAATACGGCTGAGGCTGATGCCCTCGGGTCAAGAAGCCCGTCGTTGAGACACAGCGTGTGCACCTGAGCTTGTTGGCACCCCGCCTGGAGCTGGCTTGAGTGACTGGAGGAACTCAAAACGGGGGTGCGCAGGTGATGTTGACGGGAAGAATGACCGCCATGACGTACGAAGGTTCTCCCATCGACCCGACCAAGCCCAGCATCGCCCGCGTCTACGACTACCTGCTCGGTGGCAAGGACAACTACGCCGTGGACCGTGAGATCGGCGACGTGTTCAAGCGTGACCTGCCCGGCTCGGTGGCCATTGCCTTTGCCAACCGCGCGGCCCTGACCCGGGCGGTCAGAGAGATCGCGAGGACCACCGGCATTCGTCAGTTCGTCGACCTGGGCAGTGGCCTGCCGACGGCAGACAACGTTCACCAAGTCGCGCAACGGCACGCCCCCGAGTCCCGGGTGGTCTACGTCGACAACGATCCCCAAGTCCTGGTTCATGGCCGGGCACTGCTGGAGAGCAACGAACGCACCCGCGTCGTCCCGGGCGATGTGCGTGATCCCGAAGGCATCTGCACTCACCCGGATACCGCCGAACTCATCGACTTCGCTCGACCGGTGGCTGTCATCCTCAGCGCCATCCTCCATCACGTCAACGATGACGAGGACCCGGCCGGTATCGTCCGCTACTGGCGCCAGCACGTACCCTCGGGAAGCTACTTCTTCATCAGCCACTTCCGCTCGGGCAACAACCCGGAGACCGTGGAGGCCGAGGCGGTCCTCCAGCAGACGTTCGGCCGCGGTCGGTGGCGCACCGAAGCGGAGATCGCCTCCCTGCTGGACGGCCTGGAGATCCTCGACCCAGGGATCGTTCCCGCGTCCTTGTGGCGTCCCGATGAGACCGATAGCCCACGGGACATCGGTCAAAGGAGAGAACTCACGGTCTGGGAATATCTCATCGCGGCCGGGCTGGCCCGGAAGGCCTAGTAATGGCGCTGCTGTCCCCTTCGGCGCCTTGCAGTCGTGACATGACCCCTCCCAAGACCGCCGCCGAGGTGATCCACCCGAAGATCAACGAAGCCGCACTGAAGTGGACCCTGTCCCGCCTGAGTGTCGGGCTGGAGACCCAGGCCGTCGCGCAATCAATGCGTACGTGCTCGTCGCGTCTCCGACGGCCCACTGGAAGCTCCCGGCTCCCGGCTCCGGGCGTCCGGAACCGGGAGCTTTCGCCGGTGCCCGGCGAGGGTGGGTCAGTGGGCCGTGGCGATGCGGTAGGCCCGTATGACGGTCTGGTTGACGGTGTTGCCCGCCTTGTCCGCGGCGGCGATGCGCAAGGAGGCGTAACCGGCGTGGCCCGGGTGGTGGAGCAGGGCGTCGGCCGTGGTGCCGTGGCGGGTGACGTGGACGGTCTTCCAGGTGCGGCCGTCGTCGTAGGAGACCTGGAGGGTCAGCCGGGTCACGGGCGTCCGCTCGGCGCCCGCGGGGCGCCGCACGGTGAGGGGGAGGCGGAAGGCGCGGCCGGCGGGGGCTGCGTCGGTGAGGTCGACCGTTCCGCCGGCGCGCACGGTGAGCAGCGGCAGGACCGAGGACGCCGAGCCGCGTGGGCGTGCGGAGGTGAAGCCCCAGGTGACCGAGGAGCGGGTGCCCAGTGCCGTCCAGTCCGCCGTGCGGGTGGTGTGCGCGGTGAGGGTGTAGCGGCGCTTGCCGGCGGTGGGTGTGGTGATGTCGACCAGGAAGGGGCTGGATCGGTCGATCACCCGTCCGCCGGACGAGAGCACCACCTCTCCGTCCATTTCCCCGGTCGCGTAGGACTCGTCGGACTGCTGCCCGGTGCCGGCGGCCGCGTAGGGCGCGAGGTCCAGGTGCAGGTCGTTGCCTTCCCGGGTGGGGCTGTAGACGGCGGGGCCGACAGGAGCCCGGTTCCAGTCGGTGCGGTAGGTGTGGCCGGCCTGGTAGCGGCGGACCGCGGTGGTCGTGTCGTGGTCGGGGAGGCTGCCGTCGGGCAGGCTCTGCGTGCTGCCGAAGAGGTCCAGGGTGTGGGTCCAGGTGAGTCCGGGAGAGTAGTACTCGGTCACCCGGCTCGGCAGCGTCGTGCGCAGGGTCGGAATGAACGGCATCTGGTAGTCGCTGGTCGAGGGCTCGTCGGAGCGCACGGCCACCGCCCGCCTGCCGCCCTGGGAGGCGTAGGTGGCGTGCACGGTGGCCAGTTGCCGGTTGTGGACGACGGGGTAGGTGCCTGCGGGGACGCCCCCGTTGTGGGAGGTGCGCAGGGAGTAGCGGTAGGCGTGGCCCGCGTCCGCGCCCGTGAGGGTGGTGGAGGCGGCGTAGGTGACGCGGTGGCCGGTGGCCTGTGCGGTGGGGGTGGCGTACAGGGTGGCCTTGCGTCCGGCGACAACGGTGAGGGCGTAGACGCCGTCTCCCCGCACGGGGTCCAGTTCGACGGTGGCCGTGGTGGAGATGGCGGTGGCGTCCCGGTGGTCGGTGCGGGCTCCGACCTTGCCTGCCGTGCGGCCGTCGAGGGTCACGGAGCGGTCCTGGTCGGTGCGTACGCCGGTGGCGGTGAGCAGGGTCCGGGGGCCGGTGGTGGTTCCGGAACTGTCGGTCTTGGCGAGGCTGTCGTCGAGGCCGACGATGTCGTAGTCGTCCTCGGGCAGCCGCAGCCGGACCGTGCCGTCGGGGCCCAGTTTGACCTCCTGCTGGATGCCGGTGCGCGGGCCGAAGACCGTCAGCAGCGTGCCCGCGGCGGGCCTGCCCTCGTGGTTGAGGCCGGTGATGGTCAGTGTGTGGCGTGCGGGTTCGGCGAAGAGGCCGACCGCGGTACGTACCGTGGTGGTCCCGGCGGTGGCGACCACGCCGCCGCCGAAGCGGCCGACCTGGGCCTTCGTGGTGCGGCCGGTGACGGTCGCGGTCGCGGTGCCGTGGGCGGGGACGGTGAGCGTGGTGGCGCCCAGGGAGAGGATGCCCGCCGGGGCCGGCTTGCCGCCGGGGCCGTACACGTCCAGGGCGAGCTTGAGGGTGACCGGTTCGTCGCCGTCGTTGCGGTAGGTGACCTGCCGGGCGGTGGTGGTGCCGGCGTGCGGCCAGGCGAACAGGCCCAGGTTCGCGGCTCCGGAGGTGGCGTACACCTTCTGCGTCAGCGCGCGCACGACGTCGAGGCGGCCGGAGCCCTGCTGGAAGGCGGTCAGGTTCTTCAGGCCGTGCGTGGAGGAGGTGAGGGCCTGCTTGAAGTCGGCGGCCTTCCAGGTGGGGTGGGCCTGGGCGAGCAGGGCCACCGCGCCGGTGACGTGCGGGGTGGCCATGGAGGTGCCGGACGCCTGCTCGTAGCGCGGGTTGGGCGTCGGGGTGTCCATGTTGGTGCCGTCGGCGCGGGCGCCGATGATGTCCTCGCCCGGCGCCACCAGGTCGGGTTTGACGGCGTCGTCGCCGAGCCGGGGGCCCTGGCTGGAGAAGTCGCTGAGGGTGTCGCGCTTGGTGCTGCTGCCGACGGTGAACGCGGCATCCGCGCTGCCGGGGCTCTCCACGGTGCCGTCGACGCCGTTGCCCGTCGGTCCGCCCTCGTTGCCCGCGGCCACCACGAACAGGGTGCCGGTCTGCGCGGTGATCCGGTTCAGGGCGGTGGACACCGGGTCGGTGCCGTCGGTGGCCGTGTCGCCGAGGCTCAGGTTGACGGCGACGGCGTGCTGGGCCGCGGCCCACTCCATGCCGGCGATGATCTCGCTGTCGGGGCACTCGCCGTTGTCGTCGCAGACCTTGCCGATGAGCAGCCTGGCGCCCGGCGCGACTCCCGCGTACGTGCCGTGGGAGGCCGCGCCCGTGCCGGCGATGGTGGAGGCGGTGTGGGGTGCCGTGGCCGAAACCGTCCTTCATGCCGGTGCCGGTGAAGTCCTTGGTGCCGGCGATCCGGCCCTTGAAGTCCGGGTGGCCGGCGTCGATACCGGTGTCCAGGTCGGCGATCAGGACGTTCTTGCCGGTGATACCGGACTTCCAGGCGGTGGGGGCACCGATGATCTTGTTGCTCTCGTCGTCCAGGACCTTCGCCCTGCCGTCCAGCCAGAGCTTGCTGACGCGGTCGGACAACGCGCCCCCCAGCAGCGACTGCCACAGGCCGCCGGTGCCGTCCTTGGGCTGGGTGAGCGTGCTGCCGTTCAGGGCGCTCAGGGTGCGGCCGAGGCCGGCGCCGTGAGCGGTGAGGGCGGAGAGAGCGGGTGCCCGGCCGCGCCGCCCGGCGACGATCAACGGCAGTGAGCGCGAGTGCGCGTCGTCCCGGCCGATGCGGACCAGCTCCGTGACGTCGAACAGCCGCGTGTCCAACGTACCGGCGGACAGCAGGCGTTCGGCGTCGGCGGGGACCACGCTGATGTGCTGCTTCCCGGCACGACGGGCGTGCTCCACGCGGAAGCCCATGCCCTCCCGGCCCTTGCCGGGCAGCACGGACACGGAGGGGGTGCCGCCGCCGGCCCGGGTGCGCAGGGTGACCCGGTCTCCGGTGATGAGGGTGACCGTTCTGGCCGCCTCCTTCCCTGTCCCCGCATGCTGCTGGGCCGACGTCGCGGCCGGGCCGGCGGCCTCGGCGACCGGCCCCGACACGGCGACCGCGACGGTCACCACGCCTGCGACGGCGGGGAGAATCCCCCACCTGGCTGAGTTGGGCAGCAACGCATACTCCTTCGGTGTCCGGCTCCGTGCCAGAATCTGATGAATCGTCAATAGAGGTGCTGATGAGCGGAGTTCCTGCCGCCCTGGGTCACTCAGGGCAGGAGCTCGATCACGTCGTACGACACGCCGGGGCTGAGGTAGGCACTGCCGCCGGATCCGCTGACGATGTCGAGAGTCAACTCCTGGTAGGCGTCCGGGGACTTGATCCAGGCGCTGGCCGGGACGGCGTAGCTGTAGGTGTGGTTGTTGCCCCGGTAGGAGCCCACGGTCAGTGACCGGGTCGTCGGCTCCTTGGCGGGCGCGGGGACGGCCGAGACCCAGTCGTTGACGCGGACCCGCGGCCTGCCGTTCGCGAACGCCGTGGTGATGGCGATGTTGAGGGTGTGGCCCGAGGCCAGCTGCTGGGCGGTGAGCCTGAAGCGGATCTTCTGGCGGTTGTTGATGTCCGCCCACTGGTAGCAGGGGAAGTCGTCGGTCCGCGAGGTACCCACGGTGTAGGTGCCGGTCCAGGGCCTGGCCCGGGCGTCGGAGGGGTGCATGGTGGTCATCAGCGAGGCGTTCTTGAAGCCGCGCGGTGTGCCGCTGAAGTCGCCGATGCGCCAGATCGCCGGGTTCCTGCTCGGGTCGGCGCCGATCGTCAGGGTGTGCAGCCGGGTCGTCCGCCCGGCGGTGACGGTGACACGCGTGGTGTGCACCGCCAGTTCTTCCTTGTAGACGGTGAGCGTGTAGGTGCCGGGCAGCATGTACGGGGACAGGAAACGCCCGGTGGCCGGGTCGGCCTCGGTCCAGTACTGCGCGTCGGCGTTGGCGAAGCCGACGGTGTAGGCGTACGCCTTGTCCCGCCCGGCGATGCCGACCCCCGCGACCCGGCCGCGACCGCTGCGGCCGACCCAGCCGGCCAGGCCCAGGCCGTCGACCCAGGAGGTGTCGACACGGTCGTGGCGCAGCGAGGCAGCAGGCGCCCCGCCGTCGGTGAAGGCCAGGACGTACGGGCCCTGCAGGCCGAAGCGCATCGGCTCGGTCTGGTTCTCGCCGTAGTAGAGGATCTCGTACAGGCCGGCGCCGTCCTCGTAGTGGTGGCGCATGAGCGAGCGGTAGAAGGGGCCGCCGGACGCCTTCTCGTGGTTGCTGCGCACCATCCACATGCCGACCTTGCCGTCGCTCCAGCCGACGTGGTCGTAGTCGATGACGCGCTGGTTGGAGTAGTGCTTGGAGCGGGTGGTGCCGTTCGGCTTGCGGCGGACGTCCTGTGCCTCGATCACGGTGTCGGTGCGGGCGTCCCAGGAGTCGGGGAGGTTGTTGGGGAACAGACCGGGCCGGACGCGGACGATGTAGCGGGTGGCGGTGATGGAGGCGTCCGCCTTGTTCGTCCACATGTAGACGTTGTTCTCGCCGCGCCGGGCGGCGTAGTAGTGGTGCATCGTGCCGTGCACGACCGTGATCAGGATCGTGTCGCCGGTCCTGCGGATGCTCACGGACGACGTGCCGAGGCCCGTCTCGACGTGCGAGTTCTTGCCGCCGTAGCCCTGGTACTCGGTGCCCTTGTACACCAGCGAGGTCAGGTCGCCGTTGCGGTGGTCGACCTTGAAGACCAGGTCGGCGCCGGTACCGACCACGTACGCGTTCCCGTCGTCGCGGTAGCCGAAGGCCGAGGTGGCCGCGTCGGCGCCCGAGACGAGCGGTCCGGCGATCGCGGCGCCCCCGGCGAGGGCGAGGCCGCCGACGGCGGTTCTGCGCAGGACGGTGCGTCGGGTCAGGTGTCGGCGGGCGTGCTGGGGCATGGGTGTTCCGTTCGGGTGGAGAGTCGGCCCCCCCGGGTACGGGGAGCCGGGCGTACGAGGGTGAGTGCGTTGTGTGCTCAGAGAGTGGCGCGCAGGTGGCTGACGGTGACGAAGTGGTAGCCGCGGGCGGTCAGCGTGCGCAGGATCTGCGGGACCGCGGCGACCGAGGTGGGGTGGATGTCGTGCATCAGGACGACATCGTTGCGGCCGGCCTTGCTGATGACGGTCTGGGCGACCTTGCCTGCGTCGCGGTACTTCCAGTCCTCGGTGTCCACGTCCCACAGCACGGGGGAGAGCGTGGTCGCGGCCTTCACCTGGGCGTTGACGGCGCCGTAGGGCGGGCGGAAGAGGGTGGGGGCCTTGCCGGTGGCGGCCTTGATGGCGGCGCTGGTGCGGCTCAGCTGGGAGGCGACCTGCTCGGGGGTGAGCTTGGTGAGATCGGGGTGGTTCCAGGAGTGGTTGCCGACCTCGTGTCCCGCGCGGGCCTCGGCGCGGACCAGGTCGGGGTGGGCGGCGACGTTCTGGCCGACGGTGAAGAAGGTGGCGCGCGCCCTGTACTGCGCCAGGTAGGTCAGCAGGGTCGCGGTCTCCGGCGCCGCCGGACCGTCGTCGAAGGTCAGCGCGATGCACGTGACCTTCTTGCAGTCGGTGTCGTCGTCGCCGGAGGCGGTGGGGGCGGCGGCGGTCGGCGTGGAGGTGTGGGTCGCGCCCAGGTCGAGCGAACGGCTGGGCGTCACCGTCTGCCGCTGGACACGCCTTCCGAACGCGGACAGCCAGGGGGTGACCGTCCCCCTGGAGAGGACCACCGTGTAGGCCCCGGCCGCCGGGACGCCCACGTCACCGCGGTCGAAGGTCACCCGTAGTCCGCCGTCGGCGGTGAAGGCCATGTCGTCCAGGACGGTGGTGCGGGAGGCCGGGTCGGAGAAGGTGTCGTCGAGGGCAGCGGTGTCGACGCCTTCGCGCCCCTTGAGCCGGTCCTTCAGGGCGGCGAGGAAGGCTTCCCGGGAGTTTCCGGCGACGAGCCCGAGGGCCGTGCGGTACGCGCCGGCCTGGCCGTCGTACCAGTACGTCCTGCTCGACAGCCCCGACCCGGCGGCGGCGTGGTCCAGCGTGGTGAGCCGGACACCGAGGAGGTCGCCGGAGGCGACCAGGAACTGATGGCTGATGTTGAGCTCGCGGCCCTCCGGGCTGTCCGAACCGCCCCCGCACGTGTCCGAGCGGAAGCCGGACAGGCGCTCCTCCACGTCCTTCTTCATCGTGGCCGTCATCGCCTCCGCACCGGGCACGTCCGGATAGCTCGCGGCGAAGGGGCAGGAACTCTGCTCGCTGTTGTCGCTGACGATCCGCAGGTCCTCGATCTTGGAAGGATCGATGCTGCGGACCGGTGAGGGAGTGGCGGCGGATCCGTGTCGGCCGTCGGCGCCCGCCACACCCGAGGAGCCGTCCGATCCGGACGAGCAGGCCGCCGTGAGGGAGAGGGAGCCGAGCAGGAGGAGCGAGGGGACGAGGACGTGAGTGCGCATGAGACCAGAACCTGACTGAGAGGATGTGCGGACGCCGCCGACGGGACGCCGCGGTCGTTCTGGTCACTGATCGTCCAGGTCGGAGGCGTTTTTCAGCGACCCGCGGGGCCACCCTGAACAATCCGGTCCCCGGTTGGTTCGTGTGGTTTCGGTGGATTCAGTCGCTTTTGGCGCACACGTTCTCGTACGGCGCGTCAGGGACGTAGGTCCGCCACTGCGCCTCGGTCAGCCCGCCACCGGTCCGGGCGCAGATGGTGCGGACGGCCCGGTCCGGGGCGATGGGGAAACGCTGGAGCAGTACGTCGGGGCCGCCGACGTAGACCGTGCCGCCGTCCTCGGCGAAGGCGAGGGTGCGGATCCGGTCGCCGGGCGTGGGCAGGTCCGTCCCGAGCGGCTGCTGGGTCGCGGTGTCCCACAGCCGCAGGGTCCCGTACGCGCCGCCCACCGCCAGCGTGCCGCCGTCCGAGGAGAAGGCGAGCGCCCCCACCGCCTCCGGCTCGCCCTGGGAGGCCGTGTCGGAGGTGCCGGTCAGCGCACCCGCACGGTGACGGACATCGCCGTCCCACAGGGTGACGTGCCCGGTGGAGTCGCCGACGGCGAGCCGGGTGCCGTCGGGACTGAACGCCAGCGCGGTCACCTGGCGGCCGTCGGCGAGCGCGCGCCCGGAGACCTTCCCGGCCCTCGGATCGGCGTACTGGTCGTCGGAGGTCACGAGCAGATCCCCGTCGGGTCGCACGGCCAGAGCCGCCCCGGACAGACCGCGCACGGTCCCCGACCGCCGGTGGTCGCGGGTGTCCCAGACCTCCGTGGTGTAGACGTCGGGGGCGGAGCGGGCCGCCAGCAGCGTGCGGCCGCCGGGACCCAGGGCCAGGGCGGTGACCGGGCGGTCGGCGGCGCCGGACGTGTCGAGGACCGTACGCACCCGGTGCGCCCTGACGTCCCACACGGTGAAGCGCAGCCGCAGGGAGCCGTGCGAGGACACGGTGTCGGCGACGGCCAGCGATCCCCCGTCCGGGCTGAAGGCCAGCAGGGGGACGTCCGTATCGGACAAGCTCGGCAGTGTGCCGAGCGCTGCGCGGGCGAGGACCGCGCCCATGGGGGTTCCCCCGCTCGAGCGAAGCCGGGAGTGGGGGAGCGTCGAACGCAGCTCGAAACGGTAGCCGCCGCCGGACCCGGTGACGATGGCCAGGGCGGTGCCGTCCGGGCTGAGCGCGCTCGCGTCGGCCGGAGTGCTCTGCCATGGCGGGGTGAGACGGTCGGTCAGGTCGAAGGTGTGGACCGTGGCACCGTCCAGGTAGCGCAGGAGGCGAGGCGTGCCCGGGTCCCAGGTCAGCCCGACGGCCTCGTCCTTGGACAGCTGCCGGTGGAACACCTGCGTACCGCCGGTGGCCAGTCGCCACACGGCGAGTTCGTGGTCGTCCGCCGTGGCGAGGAACTCGCCGTCGCGCGAGAGAGCGGCCTGGGTGAAGCCGGTGATCCCGTCACCGGCGAAGTCGGCGAGCGTGCGTCCGCTGCGGATGTCCCAGGCCAGGGCCCTGGTGCCGGAGGCGGCGGCCAGCCGTCTGCCGTCCGCGCTGAACCGCAGCAGGCGTGCGCCGCCGTCCGCGCCGGAGCCGGTGCCGCACACGGTCCTGTCCGCCTTCTCCCAGGCCCCCGGCAGCCGCTTGCGGCCGGCGGTGTCCCACAGCTGGAGCGGCCCTTCGGCGGGACAGAGGGCGAGCAGGCGTCCACCGGGGCCGACGGCCGCCGAGGCGAGCGGGCGCCCGAGGTGGATGGTGAAGAGGACCTTGCCGTCGTTCGTCCGGCGTAGCCGGAATGTGCCCGGACCGTCCGGCGGCGCGACGAGATAAGCGCTCCCGTCGGGCGCGCTGCCCTGCAGCGACGCGTCGCCCAGTTCGGCTTCGGACCTGCCCCGCGGAAGGTTCCACAACTTCTCGCCCGCGTCCGGCCCGATGACGTCGAGGTACCGGGAGCCGGGCCCGACGTCGCCCACCTCGGTGCCGCTCGGCAGGCGGTAAGCGGCGGTGACCTTGTGGTCGGACACGTTTCGGGCGGTCACCGCGGAGCCCTCGACGCTGACCAGCGTCCGGCCGCCGTCGGAGAGGAAACGCCGGACGCCCTTGCCCGCCTGGGGATCGGTGAAGGCGTCCCGTTCCGGCTGCGCCAGGGCACCCAGCAGCGCTGAGCGGGACTCGGTGAGCGGGGCGGTCTTCCATGCCGCCACCCCGAGCAGGGCGGCGGTACGGGGATCGGTGGAGCGCAGACTGCCGGCCACGGTGGCCAGGCGGCGGGCGGTGGCCTTGGCGGCCTCCTCCTGGCTCACCTCATTGCGCTGCCAGGCGACCAGGCCGGCGGCCAGCGCCAGCACGAGGAACACGGACAGGCCGACGGTCAGGGAACGTGTCCGCCGCGCGGAGCGGGTCGCGGCCTCCCGCTCGGCGTCCCGGGCGGCGAGGGAAGCGGTGAGGAAGGCTCGTTCCAGCCCGGTCAGATCGTCTTCTCGCCCCCGCTGGTCGTCGTTCTCCTGCCGGGCGAACAGTTCCTCGGCCCGGGCCAGCCGCGTGCCCCGGTACAGTGCGCCGGGGTCGTGTGCCAGCTCCTCCCAGCCGTGCGCCGCCTCACCGAGCCGACGCTGCTCGCGCAGCCGCTCCCGGCCCTCCTCGATCCAGCCGGCCAGCCGCGGCCAGCCGGTGATCAGCGCCTCGTGCGCCAGTTCCACCGTGTCGCCGTCCAGGGTGACCAGACGGGCGGCGACGAGACGTTCCAGTACGTCGTGCACACCGTTGCCCAGCTCGGCGCGGGACGCCGGACGACGGGTGTCGGCCGTGCTGTCGCCGGGCGTGATGAGCCGCAGCAGGATGCGCCGGGCAGCCCTGCCCTGCTCCGCCGACAGCCCCCCGTACGCCTCCTCCGCGGTGGCGGAGATCGCGCCGCGTGCGCCGCCCGTCTCCTCGTAGGCAGCCAGGGTCAGCAACCGACCGCGGCGGCGGTGCCAGGTCTCCAGTAGCGCGTGGGAGAGCATGGGCAGCGCGCCCGGCTGGTCCCCGACCTCGTCGAGGACGCGGGCGGTGAGAGCGCGCTCCACGTTCAGGCCGACGGAGGCGGCCGGGCCGGTGATCACCTCGCGCAGCTCGTCCCGGCTCATCGGCCCGACCAGCAGAGCGGCCCGGCAGACGGTCTCCGCCAGCTCACGGTGATCGGCGCAGTGGCCGTAGAAGTCGCCGCGGACCGCGACCAGCACGCGCAGTCGGCTCTCCGGCCTGCGGGCCGTGAGCAGCAGATCCAGGAACCGGTCCCGTTCCGCACGGTCGTGGCACAGGGTGAACAGCTCCTCGAACTGATCGACGATCAGCCAGGTCTCCCCGTCGCCGTCACGGGGGAGGAACGCCTTCTCGTGCGTGCGGGCCGGCCGCTCACCGGGGGTGAGCACACGGATCACCGCCGGCCGCTCGGCACCTTCCGCCTGCCGCAGTCTCGGAATCAGCCCGGCCCGCAGCAGCGAGGACTTGCCACTGCCGGATGCCCCGAACACCGCCGCGAACCGGTGCTCGCGCACCAACTCCATCAGGTCGGTGACGAGAGCCTCCCGGCCGAAGAACAGGTCGCTGTCGTTCGGCTCGAAGCGGGCCAGTCCCCGGTACGGCGGCCTCTCGTCCGGCGTGGGCGCCCGGACCTCGGCGTCCGCCTCCCGCCAGCGCCGTTCCCATTCGTCCGGGTCGGCATCCAGCGCCTCGGCGTACGCCCGCACCACCGCCGGTGAGGGCAGCCGATCTCCGGCCGCCGCCTGGGACATCGCGGTGAGCGAGTATCCCGACCGCTCGGCCATCTCCCTGTACGGCGGCTTCCCCGCCTTCTCCCGCAGGACACGGAGGTCGTGCGCGAGCCGTTGTACGGGACCGGCGTCCGGGTCGACCGGCTTTTCGCGACGTCCCACCGGAAGTACCTTTCACCTGATGAACCCGGACAGCAGGCGGTCAAGGTACGTTTTTTTCCGATTCCCTCGCAATCCTGGCCCCTGTGAGGCTGGCCACGGGTTCGCCCTGTAGGGCACGCCGTGGCCCGACGCCGTGAGGTGGACGAGTGCCGTGACCGCGCCGCCCTTCCCGTGCTCGGGGCTCGTCGACGCGTAGGTCGACTGAGGAGGGCGTCGCGACTGCACGTGGATGCCGGTCCCCGCACTGGTTTGCGAGATCACATGGAGCGGATCGGGGACCGGTCCCGGACGCTCGTCCTAGCATCCGACATCAACTGCGGGCAGCACCCACGACCGGCCTCCACCGGAGTCAAGTGCCTCGCGTGCAACCAACGATTCGAGTCCGGGACGCGCAAGCCGGTCTTCATTACGGATGCGGTGCGTGCTGGAGATACCGGCGAAGGGGGATGACCGTGGGGCAGGTACGCGAGGGTGCACGGTTGGCGGCTTGGGCCGTCAGCGGGGTCGTCGGCCTGGCGGTGTTGTACGTGATCGGGGTGTTCGCCTTCGGCGGTGCGGAGTGGATCACCGCCCCGTTCCGCGGTGAGGCGGACAAGCGCGAGAACACCGTCGGCTCGGGCGAGTTCCGTCAGACCACGTACGAGGAGTTCTTCGATCTGTGCGAGGCCGTGCAGAACGCCGAAGGGACGATCCAGGCGCTCCAGGAGGAACGGGAGGTCGCTTCGGAAACTCGCACGACGCAGATCGACCAGTCGATCACCGCGCTGAAGGCCACGCGGATCGAGTCGGTCAATACCTACAACTCGAAGGCCGCCCAGGAGCACCGCGCACCCTTCCGCGACAAGGATCTGCCGTACCGGCTGGATGCCACCGCCGAGCGCACCACGTGTACCGACTGATCCCCGTCTCCTCCCGGGAAGAGGGCAGCACCGCATGAAGAAGTTCGCACGCATGGCCCCGGCCACCGTTGCCGCGCTCGTTGTGGGCCTTGCCCTGACGTCCTGCACCGACTCCGGCCAGGACAAGGAGAACAAGGCCAAGCAGGACAACTACGACCACCTCGTGGCCCAGCAGCCGGCGGGCCGCATGGAGTACTCGCCGACCCGCGAAGCGATCAACCAGTGGATCAAGACGTGGGGGAAGCGGGGCAAACTCTCGTACGTCTACATTCAGAACGCCAATGGCGAGTACGGGTACTTCATCATGAAGGGCCTGCCGGTGCCGCGCTGCAAGATGCTCACTCCGACGGAGAGGGTGGAGTCCTCCTCCAACGGCGTCGCGGTCCTCGCACAGCCCGGCATGGACGGCACGTACACGTCGGGTTCCACCTGCAACGCTTACTACGGTTTCGATGCCACGACGGGCGCGTACATGGAGTTCACGGTCGGCACGAACCAGTCGTTCTTCCTGTTCGACAAGCCCATGACGATGCCGGAGTACGCCAGCGCCAAGCAATTGGGGCCGACCTCGGTGAAGGATGTCGGGCAGCAGCCTTGAGCGGTCGGGGCCGGTTGGAAGAGTTCCGGCCCCGTGCCCCGTCACGCGGCGTCGATGGCGACGGTGTCCCTGCGGGCAAGTCAGTACGCCGACTTCAGCGTTCCTCCGGGGAGTTTCTTCCCGTCCTCCCGGGCCACGCCGCACAGCACCCACCGGAACCCGGCGTCCCACTCCTCGTCCGAGGAGTACCAGCCCCACATCTCGTGTCCCTGGCCACGGGCCCAGTTGACGCCGTACTTCTCGTCGCAGAGGTCTCCCGCGTCGACACTGTCCGCCGAGCCGTCGCCCGAGGCCCGGGTCCAGCCCACCATCTGCTGGTCGTGCGGTCCGCCGCAGTCCACCAGGGTCTCGGTGGACGTGTCGTCCTCGTCCTCCCGCGTGTCGATGCAGTCACCCGGGCCCAGTTGCGTGACGTACACCTCGTTGCCGAACTTGCGGAAGTCGCCGAGCGGGCCGCCCGCGGTGGCGTTCTTCAGGAAGAGCAGGCAGGCCGAGGGCGGCGGCTCGCTCTGCCCGGTCCCGGGCGTGAGGACGTACAGCACCGGGTCGGCCATGGTCGCCCGCAGCTTGGCGGTGCGCCGGGTGCACTCGTCCCGCACCGCCCGCGCGCCGCCGGCTGCGACGGTCGTGATGACCTGGCCGTCGGGATTGTCGTCGTAGCAGTCGACGAGCTTCACCTTGCGCAGCTCCTTGAACTGCCCGTCCTTCCCGTCGGCGTCGACGCACCGTCCCGGTGTGAGCTCCTCGCGCAGCCCCGCCCGCCGGCCGTACGGGTACGTGTTCCGGGTCACGGTCGGGGAAGGGCTCGCGACCACCTTCGTGCCGGCCTCCGGCCCCTTCACCCCGGCCTTCTCCGCCGGGTACGTGGCGGCGCCCAGAGCGAATCCGCCGCCCCCCACCAGTACGGCAACGAGCGTCAGCAGTACGGACGTTCGCAGGCCGGGCGCCCGGCGAGCAGCGCCCGAGACGCTCCCCGACGCGCTCCTGGAGCCGGCCGCGGCGGTGGAACCGGCGCTGGAACCGGTCCTCTCCCGGGCGGTTCCGGGAAGCGGGGGCAGCGGCGTACGAGGGGTCCCGGTTCCCCCGGCCTCCGCGAGAAGCTCACGCGCTCGCTCCACCCGCATACGCTCCGCCGGATCCTTGGCCAGCAGTCCCATGATCACGCGCATCAGCGGGTCGCTCGCCCGCTGCGGTACGGCGGGTTCCGCGGTCAGCGCCGCCATGAGGGAGGCGTCGAGCGTGTCCCGCTCGAAGGGGGAGGCGCCCTCGACGGCGAAGTAGAGAGTGGCACCGATCGAGAACAGGTCGGTCGCTTCCGTCGCTTCGCCGCCGGACAGTCGTTCCGGCGCCAGGTAGCCCGGGGTGCCCACCACCATGCCGCTCCGGGTGACCCGGGTCTCCCGGGGCCACAGCGAGATGCCGTAGTCCGTGAGCAGGACCCGTCGATCGGCGGCGCCGGACGGGTCCGGCGCCAACAGGACGTTGGAGGGCTTCACGTCCCGGTGGATGATGCCGAGCCGGTGCCCGGCGGACAGCGCGTCGAGGGTGGCCGCCCCGATCCCGGCCACATCCTCGCTCGGCAGCGGCCCGCGGTCCTCCACCACGGCCCGCAGATCCCGGGTGCCGGGCAGGTACTCCATCACGATCCACGGGCGGTCGTCGTCCTCCACCACGTCGTACACGGTGATCACGTTCGGGTGCTCGCGCAGCTGCGCCGCCTTCAGCGCCTCCCTGCGCCCGCGGTGGACGGGGTCGTCGCCGGGTCCGTCCGACTCGTGCGGAACGGCGATCTCCTTGACCGCCACCCGGACCTTGAGGTCCTCGTCCTCGGCCAGCCACACGTGTCCGCCACCGCCGGAACCCAGCCGCTCCTGGAGCCGGTACCGTCCGGCGATGACCCGGCCGAAGCCACGGTCCGCGCCGCCGCTCACCGGACGACCAGCGGGCGGAAGGCGGACCGCACATCGGACTTGGACGGGTCGACGTACATCGAGACCGTGCTCTCCGCGGTGAAGATGGTCGAGGGGCAGCTTGTACCGCTGATCTGGATCTTGCGGTCGGCGACCAGCCTGCCGGTGCGCAGCTCGTAGACCTTCACCGGGATCTCGATCTTGTGGAAGCTCACGTCCCCGACGGCACCGGAGGACTCGCTCCGGTACGGGCAGGTCTCGACGGAATCCCCGAAGGTGTCCTCGCCCATGCAGACCACCAGCACCGCGTCGGCGGCATCGTCCGCCTTCCAGGAGCCGGGGAACTGCTTCGGGTAGCCGGAGGCGGTGCCGTCCTCGTCGGAGGCGTAGAACAGCGCGGGATTGGTGCCCTTGCCCATGGGCTTGGCGCCGCTGTACTTCGCCGGGGCGGCGCAGTACTCGGGTTGTGTGCCGGTCTCTCCGGAGAGCAGGTTGCTGACGTTCGCCAACTCGATGCTCAGGGTGGCCTTCCTGGCTCCCTTCCGGGCCCGGTCCGCGAGGCCGCTGCCGGGATACCGGTCGAGCAGCCGCTCGTAGTACGTGCGCGCCTCCTCCCAACTGTCGTCCGCCAGGAGGTCGTCACCGCATCCGACGAGTGCCGCGGGCGCGGTCAGCGCGGCCGTGTCGGCGGCCCGGTCCAGTACGTCGTGGCTGCGGCCCCGGTCGCTGAGCCAGTCGGTGACGGCGGCGGTGTCGCAGGGGTTCTTGGCGGGCAGCCTGCCGAGGAATCCGTTCAAGGTCGCTTCGACCGCCTTGTCGTTGCCGCCCTTTGCCAGCACCGAGGCGAGTGTGCCGAAGCCGTCCGCCAGGGCCTCGGTGTTCCCGGTCAGCGCCGTGCTCAGCTCGGCCCGGGCCGTCCGCAGCCGGTCGCACGCCGCTACGGCCTCGTCCCCGCGGGCGGTGAGCGGGGCGTCGGCGACGCGGTGCCCGATCCACACGCTGTCCTGGGCGGTCGACACCCGTGCGCAGTCGCCGCTTTCGCGTGCCTCGGTGACGCTCCGGCCGATCCTGAACGCGTCGAAGCGCAACAGCCCCACCACCAGCAGCACCGGCAGCGTGATGCCGAGCGCGACCAGGCGCTGTCTGCGCGTGGTGCCCCGGCCGCCGCCTCCGCGCGCCAGGAACCACCCGTGGACGACCACGGCCGCCCACCATACGAGCACGGCCACCTCGTACGACGGCGAGGCGGTCGTGACGAGCCTGAGGACGAGTACGGCGCTGCCGGCCACGGCGGCGAGGGCGAGCCGGCGTCGCCGCAGCATCAGATAGCCGACGCCGAGCAGCGAGGCATTGCCCAGGGCGACGGCCACCGGGTCGGGTGCCCTGGGCTCGTCGGGCGCGGCACTCGGCATGGTGGGCAGGGCGTACGTCGGGTCGCTCATCTTGATCTCCCCCGGTCTCGATCACGAACAGGTCCGGTGCCCGCATGGTGCGGCGCCGTTCCCGGGAGGGGTCCCGGGCGGACCGTGAACTGGCCGTGCTGTGGGGGATCTGGGCGGGTCCGCGCGAAGTCCGGTGAAAGGGATCACCGCCAGGTGCGTGCTGAGTACACTCCGTGGTCTGGCAGGACCATTGGCGGTGGGGCGAGGGGCGGGGCGGTGCTGGTGACGCCGGAGGCCGGGGACAAGATCGCCGGCCGGTACCTCTTGCGGGAGCCCATCGGCAGCGGCGGGATGGGCGTCGTCTGGCTGGCCTGGGACGAGCGGCTCGAACGGCGGGTCGCGGTCAAGTGCGCACGCCTGGACGACGATCGGGCCACGCGACGGCTCATGGGCGAGGCGCGCAACGCCGGGCGGCTGCACCACCCGAACATCGTGGGCGTCTTCGACTTCGTCGACGAGGGCGCCACCTGCTGGATCATCATGGAGTACGTCCCCTCGCGCAGCCTCGCGCAGATCCTGACTCAGAGCGGTCCGCTCACGCCCGAGGCGGCCGGATCGATCGGCTGCCAGATCGCGGCCGCGCTGGCGAAGTCCCACCACGAGGGCGTGGTGCACGGCGATGTGACACCGGAGAACATCCTCGTCACCGACGAAGGCGTCGCGAGACTGACCGACTTCGGGATCTCGCGGGCCCTGTGGAGCGACGTCACACACAGCGGGACGAGCAGTGTGCCAGGCAAACCCCGGTATCTGGCCCCCGAGTTGGCCAAGGGGCAGCCCGCGGGCGAGAAGTCCGACGTGTTCTCCCTGGGCGCCTCCCTGTTCATGGCGGTCGAGGGCCGGTCGCCGTACGGCGAGGTCGAACACCCCATGGCCTACCTGGCCCGGGCCGTCGAGGGACACATCGAGCCCGCGCACCGGGCCGGCCCGCTGGAGGGGCCGCTCACCGCCCTGCTGGAGGTGGAGCCCCGGCGCCGGCCCGACGCCGCCAAGGCGCAGAGGCTGCTGACGCGCGCCGCGCCGCCGCCCCCGCACATAGCGGAGCAGTTGCACGACAGCCGTATGCGGGACTTCACGTCCCCAACCCTCCGGCTGCGGCGACTCGTCCGCCGAGCGCAGGGCTCCACGCCCTTCGTGCCGCAGCCGCAACAGTCCCTACGCCGACGCCGGTTGGCCATCACGGCGGTGGCGCTGGCCGCGGCGGGCGCGATCACGGCCGGGCTGGTCGTCTTCGGCCCGTGGGCCTCGAAGAACGAGGGCGACGAGGGCGGCCGTACGGGCGCGACCGACGCGAAACCCTCGGCCACGGCGCCGGCCGGTGCCATCGGCGACGAGCGTACGGCGGACCCTTGCGGGCTGCTCGACGCCGCCTCGCTGAGCCGCTTCGGCGGCACCGTACTCGACCCGGACCACGAGGAGTTCGACCGCTGCGACGTCCTGGTGCGCAACAACAGCGGTGACGACAACGCGGACGTCCAGGTCAACCTCGACTCGGACCGGGACCACTTCGACGACATCGAATCCACCCACCTCGCCGGCGGCCTCACGGTCGTGACCCTCAAACGGAAAGGGAGGGCCTGCGAGCGGGCCGTCCTGACCGCCGACGGCAAGCAGATCCGCGTCATCGGGAAACAGCTCGGCGAACTGGCGCCCGACCCGTGCCAGATGGCCGACGCCGCCACCGACCGCGTGGTCGGCGTGCTGGCCGACGGCCCGGTGCCCCGGCGTTCGTCGTCGCCGGCCGCGAACTCCCTTGCCCGGCTGGACACCTGCACCCTGCTCGACGCCACCGCGCTCAAGCGGCTGCCCGGCGTCGACGCGGACAACCGGGACCGCGGCTTCGGTTCCTGGAGTTGCGACTGGTCCAGCGACGACGGCAAGCGCGAGGTCGAGATCCAGTTCAGCCGGGACAACTCGCTGGACGCCGACGACGGAACGGCGGTGGACGTCGCCGGGACGCGGAGCTACTACGTGGCGGACGAGGCCGAGGACGACAGCTGCACCGTACGGACACCGCACCGTACGTACACGGACTCCGCTGGCGGCCGCACGACCGAACTGGTCCAGCTGACCGTGTACGCCCCGCAGCCGGACCGGCAACTGTGCGACAGCGCGACGGAGTTCGCGGCCGTCGTCGTGCGGAACATCGCGAAGCGACTGCCGGAGGCGTGACATGACGGAGCTGGGAACTCCCCACGGCACAGGCGCCAGGCGGTTGACCGCCACCCATGGGAGCCTCGCCCGTGGCGCGTCCGCACCGCTGCCCGGCACCGTCTTCGCGCTCGCGCTGACCGGCGGTATGACGTTGGGGCCGGGGGAGGGCCGCGAGGTGCTGTTCGGCCGCAACCGCCCCGAGGTGCATGTCTGCCTCGGGGAGGACGACCCCCAGGTCAGTCGCCACCAGGGCACGCTCACGCACCGGGACGGCCGCTGGTGGGTGAGCAACTCCGGGCGGCTGCCGATCCGTTGTCCGGGGACCCGGCTGCTGTTCCGGGACGAGGAGCCACTGCCGCTCGACACCGGCTACAGCCCGCTGTTCGTCGGCGGTTCCCGCGGGCGCGAGCACCTGCTGGAGGTCTTCGTCACCGGCCCCGGGGGCGACCGGCCGCCGCCCCGGCACGAGGACGTCACCCGCCCGCCCCGGGTATGGGCGCTCACCGAACAGGAGAAGCTCGCCCTCATCGTCCTCGGCCGGCGCTACCTGCTGCACGAACCCCGGCCGCAGCCGCTGACCTGGCGGCAGACCGCCGCCGAACTCGCCGAGGTGCAGCCCGGTGCCGGCTGGACGGACAAGCGCGTCGAGCACCTGGTCAACGGCGTGCGCACCCGGCTGTCCCGCGACGGGGTGCCCTGGCTGACCCGCGAGGAGCTCGGCGAGCCGGTGGGCAACGCGCTCAACGACCACCTGATCCGGGCCCTGCTGGCATCGACCACGCTCGTACCGATGGACCTGGCACTGATCGACGCCGCCTGACGCCGTCACCATGGCCGTCGACGGAAATACGTGTTGCCGCGACGACCGTAGAGCAGGGCCACGCCGGTGCCGGTCAGAACCACCGCCACGACGGCCAACACGGCGTACTCCCGCCCGTACGGATTCTCCGGGTCCATGAAGCCCCACGCCAGGGACCCCGGTACGACGAGGAGCCACACGGCAGCGGCCGTGCCGACGATCCTGGCTGTCCACCGGCCGCGACGGATGCGTGCGGCGGCCCAGATGTAGAAGCAGAAGATCGCAACGGTCCCCTGCTGCTCGGCCAGGCCGACGCTCCCGCTGACCAACACCCAGAGCACCGCGGACGTGATCAACAGCCAGAACGCCACGGTGATCACCCGGGGCCTGCGGGCATCCGCCTCTACCTCTTCCTCCTCCTCGGGCTCCTCGGGCTCCTCGGGCAGGAGTTCCGCCGCGCCCGGTTCGTTCGGCGAGCCGGTCATGGGCGTACCTCCGCTGTGCGCCGACGGGCCGCCCGCGCGCCGATCGCGGTTCCGAGCACCAGCACCGCGACGACCTTTCCCTCACCCGGCACGGAGGTGATGTCGGCCGGCACGAGGGTCACGTCGTCCGGGAGGAGCAGCGTGATCAGCTCCAGCGACCCGTTGCGACGCTTGACCAGAACTGAGCGTTCGAACGGCGTGCCGCGAGAGGCGAAGTTCGCAGTCAAATCCGCACTCGCCCCGCCCTCGCCGCCCGACCAGTCGTTCTTCACGTGGGTCGGATTGACGTACTCCTGGAACAATTCCTTCCGCGACGTCTGCGGCGCCGCCGCACCACACGCCGACACCGGTACGGCGACCAGGGCCACGACGGCCGGGGACGCCCCCGAGCGTGCTCGCACCATGCCCTTCCCCCTTCACGAGTCTGTCGGGCAATGCCTACCGGCACAGCGTCGGGAGGGGTCCCGGAAAGGCCCCGGGAAGCTGGGGCGCGCTCAGGTTCGGAGGGGAGAGCGGGAGGACCTCATGGTCACTCACGCCCCAGGTGTCGGAGCGTATGCCGAGGGGCGTCAAGGGCGCGTTGGTGGCGGTGTGGTGCCAGGCCGTGCACAACGGCCTTGCCGGATGGCTCGGCTGGACCCTGATGAACGACCGTCCCACCCACCATCAGGAGGTCGAAGCACTGGGTGCCGCGTTCACCGCGGACGAACGGGGCACGGCGTCGGGAGACCAGGAGCAGGAGGTCGACCTCCTGCTCCGGACGAAGCGGTGACGATGATGACCGAGCAGGCCGGTCCGCGGCAGCTGGCGGGTTTGGTCCATCGGCGCGGAGCGTGCGTGCTCGGTGATGACGTACGTGACGTGCCTGGCGACTCTCCCCTCGGATTGGTCTGGACAACAAACCACCCCCAGGCCGCTGGCCTGGGGGCGAATTCTAGTAGGGCTTGGTCAGGTTCGTAGTGGTGTGGGTATGTCGCGGTGGCAGGTGGGGCAGGCGCCGGTCCAGGTGGCGAGGAGAGTCTGCAGGTCGCGGACCACTTGGTAGAGGCTCAGGCCTGCGTGGCGTCTTTTGGGTCTGGTGCCAGTCGTTGCAGGGTGCAGAAGGCGTGGGCGGCGGAGACGAGGGTGACGTGGTGGTGCCATCCGCTCCAGGTGCGGCCTTCGAAGTGGGCCAGTCCCAGGGCCTGTTTCATCTCGCGGTAGTCGTGCTCGATGCGCCAGCGGAGCTTGGCCAGCCGCACCAGCGTGGCCAGTGGCATGCCGGAGGGCAGGTTGGAGAGCCAGAACTGGACCGGCTCGGGCTCGGTCGCGGGCCATTCCGCCAGCAGCCACCGCACGGGCAGTTCAGGATCGTCGGTGGCCTTGCGGATGGCGCGGCCGGCCGGGCGGATCCGCAGGGCGACGAACCGCGAATACATACGCTTGAAGCCACTGACCCCCTTGCCCGGCCGGGAGCCTTCCCGCCACGACACCGGTCTCGCGGCCGTTCTCCCGGCCGCGATGACCAGGTCTTTCATGCTCTGCGCAGGCTCGGGGTACTGCATTTTGGGTGGCCGGCCGGTGCCCGCACAGTCGGGCTGGACGGGTTGGGCGTCGGCGGGCTGGGCGGTATGGCGGGAAGAAATCCCCACCGCGTAGGGCTGCTTGCGTTCCTCCAGGCCCAGCCGGAAGGCGGCGGCATCGCCGTATCCGGCGTCCGCGACGACCAAAGGGACGTCGATGCCCCACGACCGGGTCTCGTCGATCATGTCCAGGGCCAGCTGCCACTTCTCCACATGCCCCACCCCGTCGGGGATCCCGCACCGGCCGCGGCGGGCGATCTTGTCCGGGTCGGCCTCCGGCGCGTCGGGATCCCAGGATGCGGGCAGGAACAGCCGCCAGTCGATCGCGGCGGAGGCACGGTCGTTGGCCAGGTGCAGCGAGACGCCCACCTGGCAGTTGGTGACCTTGCCCGCGGTGCCGGTGTACTGCCTCGACACACACGCCGAAGCATCCCCGTCCTTCAAAAAGCCGGTGTCGTCCACGATCAACGCCTCGGGGCCGATCGCCTCGTGCATCCTCCAGGCCAGCCGGGCCCGCACGTGCGCGGGATCCCACGGGCTGGAGGTGATGAAGTGCGCCAGCGCCTGCCGGTTGCCGTCCTCACCCAGCCGGGCCGCCATCGGCTCCACCGACTTGCGCTGCCCGTCCAGCAGCAGCCCGCGCACATACGCCTGCCCCCACCGCCGTTGATCCGCACGGAAGAACCCGTCGAACAACTCCGCCGCGAACGCCTCCAAGTCCCCCCGGACCGAGGCCATCTCCTCAGGTGTCACACCACTCCAACGACACACACGCAGCATCAGACACGCACGCACAAGTGAAGATGACCAAGCCCTACTAGAGCGGGTGACGAGAATCGAACTCGCGCTCTTGGCTTGGGAAGCTGAGGTGTTCCAGGGCCGATTGCCTCGCGTAGCTGCGGGAGAGGGGGTTTCAGCAGGCGCCTGGTCGTCGGCTCGGTTCCCCGGTGTTCGCCGTGAGACCGCGACGCACCTGTCATACGGGCACGCAGCGGGCACGGCCGAGGGCTTTGCGTGGTCGACTGCTCAACTCGGTTGACCGCACGAGCCGCAGTTGCTCTACTGCGATGACGGGGAGGCCGAGGTGTTCGGGCTGCTCGCGATCGCCCCCGGACCCGACACGAGCCTACGGGCCGCCGCCAGCCTCACCGGCCGCGACCTGAGCCGGACCAGGACCGTACTGCGCAGGCTGGAACAGGCCTCGCTCATCAGCCGGGACGCAGCCGGCCGCTACCGCATGCACGACCTGATCCGGCGCTACGCCACCACTGCCCACGCCCCGTCCGACGACACACGGAGCACGGCGCTGCGGCGGGCCCTCGCCTACTACACGCACACCGCGCATGCCGCCGCCCGACTCCTGGACTCCCACCGCGAGCCCATCGAGCTCGGACCGTTGGACCCCGCCTGCCTACCTCCGGCGCTGCCCGACATCCCGGCGGCGATGGACTGGTTCGACACCGAGCACCGCAACCTGCTCGCCGCACAACGCACCGCCGTCAGGCACGCGTGGCACCGTACGGCATGGCAGCTGGCCTGGACGCTGAACGACTACCACTACCGGCGAGGACACCGCCAGGACCAGCTCGCCGTGTGGCGGATCGCGGTCGACTCCGCGGCCCGGTTGCCCGATCCCGGCGCCCAGATCCTCACCCACCGGCTCCTCGGCCGCGCGCACGTCGTGCTCGGACATCACCAGGAGGCGATCGACGCCCTGAACCAGGCCCTCGCCCTGAGCGAGCAGCAAAACGATCGCGCCCTCCAGGCCCAGGCGCACTACACGCTTGCGTCGATCTGGCCGGACGGCCGTCGGGCGCTGGAGCACGCCAGGCGCGCACTGGATCTCTACCGCGGCCTCGACCAGCCGATCGCGGAGGCCAACGCACTCAACGCCGTGGGCTGGTACACCGCGCTCCTCGGCGAAGCCGACGACACCGCCCGTCGGCACTGCCAGGCCGCCCTCGCCCTGTACCGGCACCACCAGGACGTGAACGGGCAGGCGCAGACCCTGGACAGCCTCGGCTACATCGACCACCACAGCGGCCGCCACCTCGACGCCGTCGAGCACTACCGCCAGGCCATCAGCCTGTACCGCGACCTCGACAACTTCTACGAGGCCGCCGACACGCTCGAGCGGCTCGGTCATCCGTACGCCGCCCTCTGCCGGCACGACCAGGCCCGAGAGGTGTGGCGCGAAGCCCGCGACCTGTACCGGCGGCAGGGCCGTGACCAGGAGGCCGAGGAGGTGCAGCGACAGCTCGATCAAGCCGAAACCGACCACGAGAGCCTCGAGGCTCCCAAGGGGGAACACGCCACATGCGCATGAACACGAAGGTCGCGGCCACTGTCCCGGCGCTGGCCATGACCACGGGATTGCTGGCCATGTCCGGAGCAGCCACGACCGCCACTGCCGCGGAAGGCTGCAGCACCAGCCCGGTGACCGGGACCGCTCGCTCGGCGGTCGGAGCCAGGGGTCAGCTCTTCGAGCTGAGGTACAACGGCTCCGGGAACAACACCTGTGCCTGGGGCCGGGTCACCAACGGCTCCGTCGGCATGCACGTCTGGGTCGACCGCAGCAACGACGGCGGCAGGACCTGGCAGCCGCAGCTGGGCTGGCGCCAGATCGACGCGGGAACCAGCGTGCACACCGAAGCCTGGAACGACGCCAACGGCTACCTCATGCGGGCCTGCGGGGACTCCGGGTACAACACGGCGATCACCTGCACCGGCTGGTACTAGGGTCCGGCTTCCGGATGGGCCCGGTTGTGCACCGGGCCCGTCCGGCGGGCTGCGTCAACTCACCTTGAGAGAACGGGGTCGGCGAAGACAGCCACGAGCGCGTCCTCGGCGTCCAGCTGGCGGCCGTCGTCGCCGCGGGCGAGCGCGGCGAGTTGCTGGGCTTGGGCGAGGCCAGCGGTGCCGTAGCACGATAACGGCCGCCGCAGCCGAGTTCACCCGCTCACCGGCCGTGATGCAGGTCGTTCAGCTGCCGGAGCCCGGGCCATAGAGCGCAGCGATGTCTTTGGACGTCGCCCACCGGCTGTAGGTGGGCGACTGGGGCCAGCCCTCGGGCGAGTCCTGCCACTCCTCCTGCCGTCCGTACGGCAGGACGTCGATCAGCGGGAAGGTGTGGCTGAGCTGTTCGGTGCCCCGGCCGTTGGTGTGCCAGGTGCGATAGACGGTGTCGCCGTCGCGCAGGAACACGTTGACCGCGAATCCTGCGTCGGGCGGTGCACCGACGTCGGCCCCGAAGGAGCTGTTGGCAGTGGAGTACCACGTCATCTGGTTGCCGACCCGCTGCCGGTAGGCGAGTGCCTCTTTGATCGGGCCCTGGGTGACGATGACGAATCGCGCATCGTAGTTGTCCAGGAACTCCAGGCGGGTGTACTGCGAGGTGAACCCTGTGCAGCCCGGGCACTGCCAGTCCTTGCCGGCGAACCACATGTGGTTGTAGACGATCAGTTGCCTCTTGCCTTCGAAGACGTCCGCCAGCCGAACGGGGCCGTCCTCGCCCTGCAGGGTGTAGTCGGGCATCTCGACCATCGGCAGGCGACGACGCTCGGCGGCGATGGCGTCAAGCTCCCGCGTCGCGGCCTTCTCCCGGGCACGCAGCGCCTCGAGTTGGCGCTCCCACGATGCGGCGTCGACGACGGGTGGTAGTGCGTGGGTGGTCATGGTCCCTCACAGAACTCGTGTGCAGCTTTCGCTCGTGCAGAGGTAGACCCCACCGGGCCCCGGAACTCATCGGCCCGAGCCGTCCCTTCGGCGCTCGCACGATTCCGCATGGCGGGCAGTTCCGCGCGTCGAGGATGGACAGCGGGCGTGCCGGCCGGTGACCCGTCGGTCCTCGAGACCGCTGTGATCGGCGTCCCCGACGAGAAATGGGGAGAAGCCATCGTCGCCGAAGTGCAGCCACGGCCGGGTCTGACGGTCGATCCGGCATTGCTGTAGGCACTCTGTGCGCGCAGTCTCAGCGGGTACAAGCGGCCGACCTCGTACGCCGTCGTGGAGGCCACCCCCAAGAACGCGCTGGGCAAGATCGACAAGGCCGCGATGCGAGCGGCTCGTACCGCTGCGTCGGCCGCCGCTTAGACGCGGGCGGGGCGAACTCCCGCGAGGCGTGGGTGGCGGTGGCGCCCGCCTTCACCGACTGTGAGTCCACGACCGCGGCACTCGGCTCAACGAGTGGCAGTACGCGCTTCTCGCGGAGGTCGTTGCCCTGCGATACCGCGCTGGCCTCACTCCTCCGGTATCGAGTGCGGCGCGGTCGGTGTGGATCTCGTGGCCGGCTGGCGCAGCAGTTGTTCGATGAGGCGTTCCTTGGCCAGGGCGAGGTGGCGCCGGTAGGTGCCGTAGGGCACCCCGAGTCGTCGGGCGGCGGCCCTGTGGGTGCGGGAGGCCGAGATGTAGGCGGCGGTGAGGGCCTCGTGGGCTTTGACGCCCGCCGGGTCAATCTGTATCGCGTCGAGTGCGGTGGTGATGGCGCCGCGCAGGACCGCGGCCGGGTCGGATGAGCCCGGCGCCACGAGATGGGAGTGCAGCAGGACGCTGGTCGCGAATTCGCGCGGGGTGTGCCAGGTGCGCAGCGCCTCGAGTACGGCTTCCTCGAACGCGGCGCGCGGCAGCTGGTCGCCCGGGCCGCTCGCGGAGGCGATTGCGGGCCATGTCGCCAGGGGCGTGACCGCGGTGCGCGCCCGGTTTTGCACCCACTGTTCCACCGCTTGCCGTCGCCAGTCCCGACCGAAGACATGCTGTCGCAGGCCGCCGACGTCCACGGCCGCGACCTCCGGCATCCCGGCCTCGGCGAGGTAGCGCCCCCACAGGCCGGCGTCTTCGAAGACGGTGAAGGTGACCGCGCGTCCGTGGATCCTCATCTCCTCGGCGAGGGTGCGCCGGCTGATGAGTTCCATCAGGGGCGAGGGCCGCTGGCCCCCGCCGGGCTGCACCGCGAAGCGGCGGATGCCCAGGTGCTCGCCCGGTCCCAGGGGTGCGGCCGTCTCCACGAGGTCCCAGACCGCTGCGATGACCGGGTCCTCGGCGAGGTCCTCGGGCAGCGGTGCGTCCAGCCGCAGGATGGCCATGAACGAAACAGGTGTGGTGGAGCCGGTGTAGCGGTGGACGCGGAAGGCGTCCGGCTGGCGGCGCAGCCAGTGCGCGACCGCGGCTGCCGATGCCGGGCCCTCGGCCTCCTCGGCCATGCGCAGCACGGCGGGTACGTCGGCGGGCCGGAGCGGAGTGTCCTCGATGTGAGGGTGCGTCCGGTAGTTGTACAGGTTCTCCGGGCCGCCCTGGTCGCGGAAGAGGAACATCCATTCCGTGACTCGTAAGAGCGCGTCGTCGGCGGTGGCGGAGCGAACGGCCTCCAGGCCGGCGAGGGAGATGCGGGCGCGGATGTCGTCGTAGCGCTCGGGGTCCCGCCAGCGCAGGTCGGCCTCGAGGGTCGCCCGCACCGCGTCGTGCGGGTGCAGCCCTTCCGGTGTGACCTCGATGTAGGGCAGCTGGCGCAGCCAGGGGAACACCGTATTGGTGTCCTCGTCACCCAGTACCGCGCGCAGCAGGGGCTCGCGGGTGACATAGGTCTGTGCGACGACTTCGAGGGCACGTCGATGGAGGACGCTGGGCAGGTCGCCGACCAGCCGCTCGACCAAGGTCGTCAGGGTGTCGCCGGTGGGGTACCACGGCGCGCCGGGTGCGGCCGGGGGCACGGAGGCGGCCAGTGAGAGGGCGAGCGGGCTGCCTCCCGCGAAGGCGACGAAGGCGCCGCGCTGCTCGGCGGGGACCCCCCGGGCGGCGAGCAGGGCGTCGGACTCGGCGGGATCGAGCGGCCGTACGGGCAGTGCGGTGAACAGTTGCGCCCACCCGGGGTCCAGCGACCATTCGGCGTCGGGGGCGGTCCTGCCGGCCACCACCACGATCGCCTGGTCGGCGAGCCGCAGCAGGAAGGTCTCGCGCAGCCACGTCTCGAGGGGCTGGCACTGTTCGAAGGTGTCGATGAGCAGCACCGCGCCTGGTTCGGCGCACGCCGGGGCGGCGGCCTCCTCCAGCCTGCGCGGGTCGGCGTCGAGGAACCGGGCGTCCACATGCACCACGCGGCGGCCGGCGAGTTCCGCCTGCCGGGCGGCGTAGCGCACGAGCGAGGACTTGCCGATGCCGCCGGGGCCGTGCAGGTAGGCGACGAGCGGAGCGTGCGCCGCGCCCGACAGCATCAGGTCGAGCACCGCCCGCTCCGGCTCCCTGCCCACCAGCGCTTCGGCTCGTGCCGCGGCCAGTCGGTCCGCCAGTCCCGCCGCTGCCAATCCAAGCTCCTTTCGCCAGGCCCATTCTGCCGTCGAAGATCGGTGTGATGAAGCGCTTTCTAAGTAGTGGTACCGAGCGCGGGGGAGCACCCCGGGGCAGGGGGCGCTGCTCGGATGTGTGCTGCATCGATTCGGTGTCGTCCGGGTGTTACGCGCCCCAGTCCCTGTCCTCGGCGCGCTCGTCACTTCTCCTTGGCGCGGCGTCGAGCGGGACGTGTCGTTGCCCTTTCTGCGTGGCCTGGGTCGAGTCCTTATGCTCCGCCTTTGCGGCGGCGAGGCGCGGCCGAGCGGGACGGCATCGAGCGCATGTGGTCGCGCACCGGCGCCAGCAGGCCGGCGAGAGCTTCGACGTCGTCGCGCGAAAGCGGTTCGAACAGCAGGCCGCTGACCACTTCGATGTGGCCCGGCAGCACCTTCGCGAGCAGCTCACGTCCGGCGTCGGTGAGGGTGACGGTGATGCTCCGTTCGTCGTCCGGTGAGGGAGCGCGGACGACCAGGCCCTCCTTCTGGAGCAGATCCACCTGGTAGGTCAGGCCGCTGCGGCTGTAGACGACGCCGTCGGCCAGGTCGGTCATGCGGTGACTGCCCGTCGGAGAGTCCCCGAGGCGGGCCAGCAGCTGGAACTGCACGTAGCTGAGATCGCCGGCCTCGCGCAGCTGCTGCTCGACCGCGTGCCGGAGCAGGCTGGTCACCTCGATGAGGTCGAAGTAGGCGCCGAGCTGTACGGGGTCGAGTGACGGCGGTGAATCAGGCATGACCGCAGTCTACTGCTTCGAATTCGAAGCGTGTGGCGTGGCGCCGTCCAGCCATCCCGGGCGGGGCTGGAACTGAACTCCTGCGTGAGTTCCGGTGCCAGCCCGGGCAGGTGGATCGGAGGGGCGCGAGGGTCGCCCGGCCCGATGTGGTGACCTAGTGGGCACACGGTGTGGGCAGTGTCGGGCCCGACTGAGCACCGCAGAACATGGAGTTCGGACAGGGCCGCGGCACAGGGTTACGAGCAGAAGGACGGCGCCGCCGCCCACGTATCCCGAGGACCGGCCTTGAGCATCCCCTGCCTCGCGCAATGTCGTTCTCGGCCCTCCCCGGTGGCGGCACGACAGCCCGGCCGCAGCGCAGAAGCCATGAACACGATGCCGGGATGAGCGCCGCCGCGTGGAGGCCGGTGTCCCTGGCGGTCCTGTGCGCCGGCGTCGGTTACGGGTGCTCGACTCGCCTCCTCGCGGACTGGGTTGCGGAGGCGGTGTGCCGGTCACTGGCGGCCGGGGGTGCGCGCGCCGAGGTGGAGGTGCTGGAGCTGCACCGGCTGGCGGCCGACCTCGCCCAGTTCTCCGCCCAGGGCCGCGCCAGCCTGGACCTGCGGGAGGCGATCGCGGCGGTCGTGACAGCGGACGGGCTGGTGGTGGCGACCCCGGTGCTCGCCGCATCCCCGAGCAAGGTGTTCGACTCGTTCTTCGCCGTCCTCGGGGACAAAGTCCTCTCCGGCATGCCGGTGCTGCTGGCGCTCAACAGCGGCTGCCACCGGCGGCCGCCCGACCTCGCGCAGGTGATGCGCACGCGTCTGGCCGGCGTGCACGCCGAACCGGTGCCCACGGTCGTCGTCGCGGGCCCCGCCGACTGGCAGACCACGGTTGGCAGCGACGCGGGGCGGCTGCGCGCCTGCATCGACCGAGCCGCCGTCGAGCTCGCCACGGCGATGCGCTCTCGCCGGCAGTGACCGACACCACTTGCTTCGAATTCGAAGCAGATGTACTGTCATCAACAGTTGCTTCGAATTCGAAGCAACTCCCATCGCAGTGAAGGTGAGAACCCCCATGAAGGCAGTGCGTTTCCACGAGTACGGCGATCCCGACGTCCTGCGCTACGAGGACGTGGAGCAGCCCGTCCCCGGGGCCGGTGAGGTCCTGATCCGCGTCGCCGCGACGTCGTTCAACCCTGTCGACGGCAACATCCGCGGTGGCTTCATGCGCGGCCCCATACCGGTGGTGCTGCCGCACACTCCCGGCATCGACGTCGCCGGAACGGTCGAGGCGCTGGGCGAGGGCGTGGACGGCACAGCGGTCGGTGACGACGTCGTCGGCTTCCTGCCGATGGACGGCAACGGAGCCGCGGCGGATTACGTTCTCGCGCCGGCCGAGGTCCTGGCCCCGGCCCCCAAGACCATCCCCCTGGCCGACGCCGCCGCACTCCCGGTGGTGGGCCTGACCGCGTGGCAGGCCCTGTTCGACCACGGCAAGCTGACGGCCGGGCAACGCGTGCTGATCAACGGAGCCGGTGGAGCGGTCGGCGGCTACGCCGTACAACTGGCCAAGAACGCCGGCGCCCACGTCATCGCCACAGCCAGTCCGCGCAGCAGCGAGGCGGTCACATCGGCCGGCGCCGACGAAGTCATCGACCACACCACCACCAGCGTGACCGCCGCGGTGACCGAACCGGTCGACCTCGCACTCAACCTTGCACCGGTCGCCCCGGACGAACTGGCCGCGCTCGTCACGCTGGTCCGTTCCGGCGGGGTCGTCGTGAACACCACGGTATGGATGCCCGTCCCCAGCGACGAGGAGCGCGACGTGCAGGGCATCGACCTGTTCGTCCGCAGCGACGCCGACCAGCTGGCCCAACTCGTGGCGCTGACGGACCGCGGCGAGCTGCGCGTCGACGTCGCCGAGCGGCTGCCGCTGGCCGACCTGCCGGCGCTCCACGCCCGGGCCGCCGAAGGCACCGTGCACGGCAAGGTCATCGTCGTTCCGCCCGCCGTCTGACGCCGATCCTCCACCGAAAGGAAAAGGCCATGGCACTCAGTCTGGATCCCGAAGTCGCCGAGGCGCTGGCCCCGATGGCCGGCGCGATGGCGGACGCAACACCACCGGCAGTGGGGGACATCGCGGCGCGGCGCGCCATGTGGGAGCCGATCATCGGCGCCGCGGGAACGGCCCAGCCGATCCCGGCCGACGTGCAGACCAGCGAGCACCACACGACCGCAGGCGACGGCGCGCGGATCACCATGCGCTGGTACACCAAGGACGGCGCGGCGCCGGGCCCGGCCGTGCTGTTCTTCCACGGCGGCGGATACATCTTCGGCCACATCGACCTGTTCGACGGCCCGGTCTCCCGCTACGTCTCCGCCAGCGGCGTGCCGATGCTGTCAGTCCAGTACCGCCGCGCCCCCGAGCACCCCTTCCCGACCCCGCTCGAGGACGCCTACACCGCACTGCGCTGGCTGCACGCACACGCCGCCGAACTCGGCATCGACCCGGACCGGATCGGTGTGATGGGTGACAGCGCGGGCGGCGGCATGGCCGCGGGACTGACGATCCTCGCCCGCGAGCGCGGCGGCCCGAAGATCGCCCGCCAGATCCTGCTCATGCCGATGCTCGACGACCGCACCACCACCCCCGATCCACACATCGCGCCCTACGCGCTGTGGTCCTACGACGACAGCCTCACCGCCTGGCCGGCCCTGCTCGGCGAGGCCGCCGGCGGGCCCGACGTCCCGGCCGCGGCGGCCCCGGCCCGGCTCGAGGACGCGACCGGACTGCCGCCGGCCTACATCGAGGTCGGCCAGCTCGACGTCTTCCGCGACGAAGACACCGCTTACGCCACCAAGCTCAGCCGCGCCGGCGTGCCGGTCGAATTCCACCTGCACCCCGGCGCCCCGCACGAGTTCGACTCCATCGCCTTCACCTCCGATGTCGCCCGCCGCGCCATCGCCGACCGCGTCCGGGTCCTGAAGTCGATCTGAGCCGGCACCGAGCGCCCTCACCCTGTGCCGCAGCAGGGGTATGCAAGCCCGCCACACAGGCAGGCCCTCGCTCCGTAGCCCTCCGCGATGGGGCCCCTCGGACACCGGCAAGAACAGACTGAAGCACCGCGCGGCCGGGCCGGACTCCCACGTCGGGCAGCGTGCGCATCGATGGCCGGGAGACTGCCGGCCTGCATGCCAGCCGACGGCACTTGATCCTCACCTGACTGACCTTTGAAGGAGACGATTTCGATGATTCCTGATGACGACCTGTCCCGTTCGCTGACCGTGGCGGACCCCGACGATCCCGGTACGACGTACATCTCTTTGGTGGGCAACACGTACGCCATGCTCGTCACCGGCGAGCAGACCGACGGCCGGTACTGCCTGATCGACATGCTCGTGCCCGACGGCGGTGGTCCGCCGCCGCACCGGCACGACTTCGAGGAGATGTTCACGGTCCTCGAGGGCGAGATCGAGTTCACCTTCCGCGGCGAGAAGCACACGGTGCGGGCCGGGTCCACAGTGAACATCCCGGCCAACGCCCCGCACAACTTCCGCAACGCCTCGGGTGCGCCGGCCCGCATGCTGTGCATGTGCACCCCGGCCGGCCAGGACGAGTACTTCACGCGCATCGGCGATGTCGTCGCGGGCAAGGACGCGCCGCCGCCACAGCTGTCGCAGGGCGAGCTCGCGGAGCGCCGCCGCCGCGCGGCCGAGTTGGCCTCGACCTATCGGAGCGAGTTCCTGTGACTCGCAGGGCCGGCAAGCCCGGTACCGGTCGACAGGGTGAAATTCCCGCTGAGCTGGACAGTCAGGGCCCGATTGTTCGGATCCATCACTAACAGCCGCCGCCTGGCTGCCGCCCGGTCTCGAGGGCGCGGCCTCTGAGGCGACGACGGGCCAGTTTCCTTTCCCGCTCCCGAGATGCGACCAACGGCGTAGAGCCAAATGCCCTCCCCGTCGGCCGCTCCAGTGAGCAGGCACTACTCATCGACAGTCTCGGCCTTGGCCTTCTCACCATCCAGGACCACCCGTACCGAGCGGCGTTCGACGACACCTGGACACTGCTCACCTTCCTGGCTGCGCGGACGCGACATGTCACGCTCGTCCCGACGGTCAGCTCCCTGCCGTTACGTCCGCCAGCCGTGCTGGCGAAGGCTGTGGCGACCTTGGACAGACTGACCGGCTCCCGGGTCCAGCTCGGCCGGGGTGCCGGCGCCTTCTGGGAAGCCATCGAGGCCATGGGCGGCTCCCGTCGCAGGCCGAGAGAGGCCGTCGACGCACTTGAAGAGGCGATCACCGTCATCCGGGCCATGTGGAGTGGCGAGCGCAGTGTGCGCACGCACGGCGCGTAGTACTCGCGCGCCGGCGTCCGCCCTGCGCGGGTGGAGGATGGCCGTGGATGGAGTGCCGCGCTCGGCCGGGGCGGCGGTGTGCGGCGCGGTGACGGCTTCCGGAAGCTGTGGCTGGCGCGCTGGATGTCCTGTCGGGCTGGTGCGGGCGGATGATGCCCGGGTGTGATCGGCACGCGGGAATGGCCTGGATCGCGGGTGCGTCGGTTGCGGGGCCGGGTAGTTGAAGGTTGAGTGGGGCGGCCGCCGCCTGCGTCCGAGGGCAGCGCCCGTTGGTGCGGGCCTCGCGTCGTCCCCAGACGCGAGGCCCGCGCGGGATCGTCCTCATGACCGTGGGAGCGTGCGGGAGTTCGCCCCGGCGGGCCAAAGGACGAGGGATCGGGGCCGCAGACCGTTCGCGGGAGGCGGGCTCCGGTTTCCCAGCGGGCTCAGTTGACTTCCGGGCCCGGGGGCTGGGGTCGGCCGGCTCCCGGCACAGAAGCCTGGGCGCTCCTTGGGATCCTAGAGCGTGGCGGATGCCGGTCAATCGCCCTGCGATTCAGCCAGTAGGCCAGTTCGGCTGGGGCTTTGGGCCGGACCGAAAGGCTGCCCCGTCCTTGCCCAGCCGGACCTGGTCGACAAGCCACGTCATATCTCCGGCGGGAACCACCCGCTCGGAGAGGAAGGCGGCGGCGAGCCGAGACCAGGGCGACCAGGGCCGTCAGCTGGACAGTCAGGAGATGTGGCTCACCATGTAGGCGGTGCCCACCCTGTCTTCCTCGGGTGAGTCCGCCTGGATCGTGAGGCCCGGCCCGGCCGTGGTGAAGTCGAACCCGTTCGTCATCGGCTGCGTGCAGTCGACGCGCTTGGCTGTCTTGGCGGTGCCCGAGGCGACCGTGAAGGTGACCGTACCCTCCCCTGCGCAGGCCACCTCCACCCGCAGGGCGGTGCCGGTCTTGATGGTCTTGTCCAGGTTCTCTCCGGGCACCGCGAGGGAGCCGGACGAGACCAAGCCCTCCTCATCCGACTCCAGGCGATCCGTCATATTGAGCAGGTCGCGGGCTTCCTTGTCCAGCTGCTCCCGGCCGGACGGGGAGGACGGCTGCGCGGTGGGTGACGCGGTGGAGCTCGCCGCCCTCTGGGACTGGGGAGCCTTGGACGGCGTAGGCGAGTCAGAGCAGGCCGATGCCATGCCGGTAATCAGCGCGACGGCAGTCAGAGCACGGCCGGTGTGGCGGGTGAAGCGGTACATGCGGTCCCCCGAAGTGCAGGCAGAAGCCAAGCAGGCGTACAGAACCAGGTGATCATCCCGTGTGAACACCGCGTCACGCATGCAGTCTGGGCACCGCAACCAGATTGGTGCACAGTTTCGACGTACTTCGCCTGCTCAAAGCCCTCTTCAGCCGTACACGGCAAGAGATCTACCAGCGCATCCCCAACGCATTGAGAGACTCACGGCGTTCGGGGCTCAGTTTGGCGGCTCTCCTGCGGGCGTTGGCGACGAATGATCAGAGTCCGAGGCGAGCGTGGATGGTGGCACGGCGACCTGAAGGTCCTGCGGGGCGCCGCAGGTGGCGCCTTCGGCAAAGAAGGGGGCCCGGTCACGGCAAATGATCTCGATGCCGGGCCGCTCGGCGAGCCAGGCCGCGAGCAAAGCCCCCTTGGCCAACTGCCCCGAACTGACAGCACTCGCCGAACACGTGCGCTCCCTCGCCCACATGCTCACCCACCTGCAAGGCGACCGACTCCCCGAATGGAGCGAAGCAGCCAGCGCCACCGCCGAACTGCTCAGCCTCCGCCAGTTCGCTCAGTACCTCCTGCGCGACCTTGACGCCGTCACCGCCGGCCTCACCCTCGCCTGGAACTCCGGCGTCGTGGAGGGCCATGTCAACAGGATCAAGATGCTCAAGCGTCAGATGTTCGGCCGCGCAGGATTCGAACTTCTACGCAAGCGGGTTCTATTGGCGTGGCCGAGCGTCACCGGACCACACGAAGTGGACCAGAGCCCCTCGTCATCGACAGAGCCACCGGCCCGCCGAATGGGGTCGCAGTCGACGACAGCATCCGCCACGGGACCGTGACCCAGGTGCCCTCGCGGTGGTCACGCAGCCAGACGAGCCGGATGTCGTAGGCGTTGACCGCCTGGATCGGATGCCACCTCCGCGCGGTAGATGGCATCCGATCCGACTGGCCGGGCGCCGGCACCAGTTACGCGCTCTGGGTCAGCAGAGTGGCGTCGATGACCTCAGCGATAAGGGTGGCGCCGCGGCTGTTTTGGTGGATGTGGTCGGTCGTGAGCACGAGACCTCTCCGCCGCGAGATCGTGTCGAGGCTGCGGCGCAGCACTGCGTGCTGGACGAGGACGCCGACGACGGCTGCGGGCGTCACCTCCCGGTATGAAATCGGCGGCGGGTCCGCTTGGCGCAGTTCCTCCATCTGGCGTTCGTGGAGCGGAAGGTAGGCCACCTCGTTGGTGGCGGCGACCTCGGCGATCATCCGGCTGTATGCCTGCGATGCCTGTGCCGCTGCTCCGTCGAGTTGTTGGCCCAGTACCGGGATCGACAGCAGACCGATCGTTGCGTCGGTCTCCGCTCGCAGCCGTGCGACGACGGCTGCCAGGCACTGTTGGAACCAGCCGGCCGACGGGCGAGCGGGGAGCTGTTTGCGCTTCATGGCCTGCTCGACGGGGTAGCCGGCAAGGCTCGCTCGGGCGTCGTTGGTCCCGATCAACACGGTGATCACATCGGGTGGGTTCGTGACGACAGCATCGAGGCGCTGCAAGAGGTTGTAGGCGAAGTCGCCGTTGGCGCCGAAACGGGCAAGCTGCACGTCACCGGGAGGGTGGCGTCGTCCGAGACGATCCAGGTAGTCGACGCTGAACTGCGCGCGGGTGAGGCTGTCGCCGAGGCACGCGATGCGTGTCGTCACGGCGCTTCCTGCGGGGTGGGCGTGCCGATGCGTTCGGTCGGGCGGGTGCCGGTCCGAGGACGGTGGTCGGTGCCGAGGGTCGCAGTGATGGCCAGGATGGACGTCGGCCCCTCCATGTCGACCACGTGCCATACCCCGGCCGGGTTGATGGTGGCCTCGCCCGGCCCGAGCAGAACGCGGTCGGGCACCCCGTCCACGTCGCGGGTGACCGTCACGGACCCGCTGAGGCATACGACCAGTTCGTCGCCTGCGGGGTGGCTCTCCCAATGGTCGCCGGGCCCGTCGCCGTCGAAGATCATCACCATCCGGCCCTCGGCGCCGTCTGCCGCGACCGCGGCGCTGTAGGCCTGGAGCACCTCCGGGTCCCAGGTGAAGCCCTCGACGGGTTTCGCTCTCGATCCCAGTCCGAGGTGCACGGGGGTGGTCCGCAGGTCCATGGCATTGGGTTCGTGGTTGACCAGTCTCATGCCGACGATCGTCCATGACAGCGATCGGGTGGTCTTGAAGAAAAGGGAAGAGAAGCCGACGCGACGGGCAGAGGGTCGGCGGCTACCCGGCTCCGAGGAGGACTTCGCTGCGACGCCAGGCCGTCGGCGACCGGCCCGTGAACTCGCGCCAGTCCCGAACGAGATGGGCCTGGTCGGCGTAGCCAGAGACGGTTGCCACATCGCCCCACGGGAGCGGGTCCTGCGCCGCCGCCAGTTCGTGCGCGTGCTCGAAGCGCAAGACGCGGGCGAAGGTCTTCGGCGACAGGCCCACCTCACCGCGAAATCGCTCGGTGAGGTACCGACGGCTCCAGCCGAGTTCCGCGGCGACCGCACCGACCTGGACGCAACCCCGCGCGGCGACGAGGCGGCGCCACGCCTCGGCTACCTCGGGGCGCGCCCAGCGCACATGGTCGTCGCAGGCGCCGCGGCCGACAGCTCGCAGGAGCAATTCGTCCAGCGCGGTGAACCGCGCCGCCCATGTTGTCGCCGTTCGGAGCCGGTCGACCAACTCGACGGCAAGCGCTCCGAGAAGCTCGTCAAGTGGGACCAGTCGGTGGGCGAGTTCGGCGGCGGGCATGCCGTAGATGGCCCGGGCCCCGAGCGGTGTCAGCGATACCCGAACACCTTGCTGGCGTCCGTCGTGGTGAATCGCGACGGACCGGCACATCAGACCGCCGGCCACGCTGCCGAATCGGGTGACCGGTGACCCGTCGTCAACGCCCGCCGCCACCTCCAAGGGATCTGACAGGCTGATCACCGCGGTGAGCGCGCGGCCCGGCGGGCCGCAGTGCACCCCCGTCGGGAACCCGCGGAGGTCGAAGCCGACATACGAGTTGACGTACTGCCGCAAGACGGGCGCCGGACGTGCACCGATCCCGGTGGCCGTGTGGTCCTCCATTTTCGTCAGTGTACGAGCCGCCCAGCCCAGGAAGATCACCATCCAAGGAGTGATGACCGCCGTTTGCGGCTGGATTTTTCAACGCGCAGCGCGTCCAAGCCGCCGTACCGATGATCGACGCCGTAGCCGACGAACTGCTCGGGGGAGTGCGTGGCCGACTCGGCTCCACGGTGGCGGCGATCTGTTCCGCTCGTTCGCGCAGGTTCTGCTGTGCCGGGCGTGCCCCCACTTCCGGTCTTGATTCCGGACCCCGCCGCACTGCAACCGCCTGGGCGACGTGGCCGCCGTCGCCGCTCCGCTCAACTCCCTTCGCCCGCGCTTCCCATGGCCCACTCCGGGCCGTGATCGATAGGCTGGGAGGGTCGAGGCCTGGGAGGATCCGGCAGTGTCGCTGAGCTACTACGTGTACATCTCCGACAGCAAGGTCGACATGCTGTTGCCGCAGATCGACCCCGGGTTCGGGGCCAAGCGTCAGACGGAGGTGGGCGTGAACCTCTCCGTGCTGTCGGCGAAGCGCACCACCGAGGGTCCGCCGAACGACCGGATCACCCGTCTCGAGGCGGTCGTCCGGTACCTCCGCGACCACGGTGACCTCGGTACGGTGGACGCACCGGGCCAGTACTTCTGGGGCTCGCTGCGGATGCGCTGGGGCGCGTTCCGCGACGACCCTGCGTCCTCCCTGGTGTTCTTCGGCGGGCGCAGCGAGGACACCGTCGTCGCCCTGGGCGGCTCGTACCGGCACGTGTACGACTGGGTGCCGGACGCCGAGGCGCACGGTGTGGGGCGCTCGATGATGTCCTCCATGCTCGACGGCCTCGGGATCACCTCCGATCTGGAGGACGAGTACGTCGCCGACGCGGTGGACGGCGACCTCGACCACGTCGATCGCGCGGCGCTGGGCCGCGTTGAGCGGGCTGTTGCGCGACTGCGCTGGCCGGCGCAGAAGGTCGAGTTCGTGGCGAAGCGGCTGCTGCACGGCGAGAGCCCGGACGGTACCGGTAGGTCGGTGCTGCTTGGAACACCCTTGTACGCCGCCGTGGTGGACTGACGGCGATGGTCACCTGGCGCCGCGGCGACGTGATCCTGGACCTGTACGAGGTCCTGGACGTGGTGCGCACCGGGGGCCTCGGACTGGTGCACCGGGTCCACCACCGCGGTTGGGACATCGACCTGGCGGTGAAGACCCCGCGCCCGGCCGTCGTCCGCTCGCCGGACGGAATCGGGGACTTCGAGCGGGAGGCGGAGGTGTGGGTGGGGCTGGGCCTGCACCCGCACATCGCCAACTGCGTCTACGTGCGCACCCTGGAGGACGTGCCCAGGGTCTTCGCCGAGTGGGCCGACGGCGGCAGCCTCGCGGAAGCCGTCCGCAACCGGACCTTTTACGGCGACGATTCCCTCGCGACGCTGCTGGACGTCGCGATCCAGTCCGCCTGGGGCCTGGACCACGCGCACGAGAACGACGTCGTGCACCAGGACGTCAAGCCCGCCAACGTGATGCTGACCCGGGACGGCACGGTGAAGGTCACCGACTTCGGCCTGGCGCGGGCCCGCACGGCCGGGGACGCGGAGCCGTTCGTCAGCCGGGGCGGCCTGGACCCAGCGTACTGCTCGCCCGAGCAGGCACGGTCGCCGTCCGGGCTCTCCCCGGCCACGGACGTCTGGTCCTGGGCCGTCACCGTGTTCGAAATGCTCCTGGGTAGGCCGCCGGTACGGGACGGGACCACCGCGGGCGACGCCTTCGAGGACTACACCCGGTCCCAGACGCCGGGCGCGATCCAGCGGGTGCCGGTCGAGATGCTGGACGTACTGCGCGAGTGCTTCGCGGAGGACCCCGCCGCACGCCCCTCGCGGCTCGGCCCGCTCGCCGAGCGGCTGGTCGAGGTGCACCGGCGCGAGGTCGGCCCCTACCCCCGCCGTGCACCGTCCGCGGCCACCCTGCTCGCCGACAGCCTCTCCAACCACGCGCTGTCGATGCTGGACCTCGGCCGCCGCGATAGCGCCGAGGAGCTGTGGACCCGCGCCCTGCGGGCGGATCCCCACCACCCGCACGCCCGCTACAACCGCGGACTGCACCGCTGGCGGACGGGTGTGATCACCGACGCCGAACTGGTGGACGAGCTGGAATCCGTGCGGTTCGGCGACCCCGACGACGGCACGTACCTGCTGGCGCTGGTGCACCGGGAGCGGGGCGACGCGCCTGCCGCGGCCGAACTGCTGCGGGACGCGTCGGCACGGATGCCCGACGACCCGCAGATCGCCGCCGCTCTTGCCTCGGTGCAGGACGTGCCCGCCCCGGCCCAGTCTGTGCTGCCCGGGGAACACGACGACTGGATCACCGCCCTCGCCCTGACCCCGGACGGCACGACCGGAATCTCGGCGGACGGTTCCGGCGGGCTGCGGATCTGGGACCTGGCCACGGGGGAGTGCCGCCAGGAACTGCACTTGGAGAACTACCGCGCCTCGACACTCGCGGTCCGCGACGACGGACGCGTCCTGGTCGTCGGCGGCGGCACCCGGCGCGCGCTGGTGCTCGACCTCGACGCCGCCACCGGGTTCGAACTCCCCGGCCACCCCAGCTGGGTGCTCGCGGTCGCGCTGACGCAGGATCAGCGGCACGCGGTCACCAGCGGGTACGAGGGAGAGGTCGTCACCTGGGACCTGGAGACGGGCGAACCCGTGGAGGTCCGGCAGTTCGAGAGCAAGGCCGACTTCCTGGGGGCCCGGGGCACCCTGTGCTGCGCCGTCGACCACACACGCCGGACCAGCTCGGTGTACGACGTCCGCACGGGCGCACTGGTCCACCGGTTCGACCACGCCTGCCTGAGCGTGCAGTTCACCGACGACGGCCGACTCGTCGTGGTCACCGGCGGGAGCGCCCACGTCCGACTGGCCGACCTCGGCTCCGGTGATGCCTCACGGGTACTCAAGACCGAATACGGCCGGACAGCCCTGAACTCGGACGGCACGGTCGGCTTCTCCAGCGGCGGACGCGCCGAGCCATCGCGGGTGTGGGACCTCGCCACGGGCCGCTGCCGCCTCTCCCTGGACGCCAGACCCGACACCAAGGAGGTCGCGCTGAGCGCGACCGGGCACCGCGCCCTCACCGCCGAGGGCAAGACCGTGCGCGCATGGCACCTGCCGCCCGCCGGACCACCGGCCCCCTGGAGCTATGTCCGCCCCCACCAGGCCGGGGACGTCACCGCCGCTGCCGCCCGAGCAGCCGAACTGCTGGACCACGCGGCCACGCACGGCGCAGCCGGACGGCTGGAGGAGGCGGCCGAACTGATCCGCGCCGCCCGCGCACTGCCCGGCCACCGGCGCCACACCGAGCCCGTACGCCTGTGGCGCCGACTCGGTGCCCTCGGCCGCCGTACCGCACTCGTCGACGCCTGGTCCGCGGGCCGGATCACCCCCGACGACGACCGGTCCTGGGCCCTGGAACTCAGCGGGCGCAGCCCCACCGCGCTCGCCCGCGCAGGGAACTCCGAAGCCTGGGTCTTCGACGTGGAGACCGGGCAGCTGCTGCACACGCTCAGCCTGCACACCGGCCACCTCAGCGCCCTGGCGATGACCGCCGACGGCCGGCTCGCGGTGTCCGGGGGCGAGGACGGCCGGGTCGTCGCCTGGCAGCCCCGCGACCGGCGCATCGTCCAGCTGTTCACCAGCCCCCGCGACGACGTGTACTACGTCGCGGTCAGCGAGGACGGCCACGTGGCCCTCTCCGGGACCGCCGACGGTGTCGTCGCCGCCTGGGACATCCCCAGCGGCCGGTCCCTCGGACGCTGGGAGGCCCACCCCGGAGCCGTGCTGGACGTGGCCGTCAGCGCCGACCACCGCTACGGGCTCTCCCGCGGCCAGGACGTCACCGTGAAGATCTGGGACCTGCGCACAGGCGAACTGCGGTGGGTGCTGGGCGGGCACGAGGAGTGGATCGGCGCCGCACGGCTGAGCGAGGACGGCCGCTACGTCGTCACCGGCGGCGCCGACGCGACCGTACGCGTCTGGCGGACCGCCGAAGGGCAGTGCGAGGCGGTGCTCACCGGACACACCGACGCCGTGGTCGACGTCCTGCCCGGCCCGGACGGCCGGTACCTGCTGTCCTGCTCCGCCGACGGCACCGTCCGGCTGTGGGACGTCGCCGCCGCCCGCTGCGTCCATGTGCTCACCGGACACACCGCCGCCGTGCGCAGCCTCGCCGTCACGCCGGACTTCCTCCTCGCGGCGTCCGGCGGCGAGGACCGCCAGGCACGCCTGTGGGACCTGACGAGCGGCCGGGAACTGCGGGCCTTCACCGGCTTCTCGGCCGCGGTCACCGACGTTGAGTTGGCCCCCGACGGCGCCCTGCTCCTGGCCGGCGACGAACGCGGCCGCCTGCTGACCTGGGCCCTGGACTGGGAGTACGACTTCGGCTCCGCGACCGGGGTGTTGCGCGCGGAGTCCGAGCCCGTGATCGAGGAACTGCGGGCCGAGGTCGCCGTCGAGCTGCCGTCCCGTGACGACAGCCGCCCGGCGCTCATCGAGGCGATGGCCCGCATCGGCGAGCGGCAGCGGCACGCTGTCACCCGCACCCTGGAACTCGCCGCCGAACTGGACAAGGTTCTCTCCCGCAACGACACGGGCTACCGCCTCTACATGCACTCCGTGGCCCAGGACCTGGCGAGCCGGGAGCCCGACGAGACACCGGGCACGGCCGAGGCGCTCACGCTGTTGCTGAGACCGGAGGAAGAACTCAACCGGTTTGAGTCCTTCTGGGCCAACTACTTCGCCGCCGTGCTCCAGGACGACCTCGTCACGCTCGCCGAGGCCGCCCCCCTCCTGCACAGCGAGGGCGATCCGGTCGCGGCCGAGCGGACCTGGCAGCTCGTCGTCGACGTGCGCTCCCACCTGTGGGACGCCGGGCACGTCGAGACTCAGCGCGCGATGCTCGGCTGGGCCGCGGTACTGATCGATCTGCGCCGGCAGACGGAAGCCCTGGCCCTGATCCGGGCGGTGACCGCGGAACGCGAACGGGACCTGGGGCCGGACCATCCGGCCACCCTGGAGGCGATCACGGCACTCGCGTTGCTGCTCACCGACAAGGGCGAACTGGACGAGGCCGAGCGGTTGTACGACATGCTGGTGCCACAGCTCGTGAGGCGCCTCGGCCCCGACGACCTCCAGACCCTGGAGGTCCGGGTGGGGCTGGCCCGTGTGCACCGCCGGCGCGGACGGCACAGTGACGCGGCGCAGGCCCTGCGCGAAGTGCTGGCGAAGCGGCGGCTGCGTCTGGGCGAGCACCATACGGACACCCTCGCCGTCCAGGCCGAACTGGACAGTCTGCCCGGGCCGGTACCGCCCAGGCCGACACGGAGGGGATGGAGGAGACGACGATGATTGCGGACCGGTCCAGCATCGGCGCCCTGATCACCGGCAAGGCGTTCATGGCGGAGGTCGGGGCGTACTTCCCAGTGAGCATGGCCTTGCGCGGTGATGTGTTCGAAGCCGTGTTCATGATGCGGGAGGGCGACCTCGGGCACCGCACCAGCGGGCCCTACTCGCCGGAGCGGCCCCCGCACGACGCGATGGGCTGGGCCCAGCTGCGGACGGGGATGGGCATGGCGGGCCACTTCCCCTCTTTCCGGATCGAGGCCGGCGGGCACTGGCCGCGCATCCACGTCGCCCTGTCAGGGACCTCCGTGCGCGGTCTGATCGTGATGCCGGAAGAGGTGACCGCGGAGGCGGTGAACGCGCCCTACCTCGGCAAGTGGCAGGACCAGATCTCCTCCGACGTGCGGATCGGGCTGGACTACCTCGCCAACTGGCTGGGTTCCTGTCACCACGAGGCGGGCGGCACGGCACCGTCGATCGACCTCGACCTGGTCTACCGGCCGTTCGACTATGAGGCGAGTCTCGCCAGGTACGACCAGCGGATGCGCGAACTCATCCCTCCGGTGCGCCCCGTCCTCGAACTGCGTTGGCGCTCGGCGACCCCGGCCCAGCGCAGGGCCTTTGTGAAGAACCTGAAGGGCGCCCGCAAGAGCGGCTCCCGGCTCGACCCGCGCTGGAACTACGCTCTCGGCGGCATCGAGGTGGAAGTGCCGCGCTGACACGGCGGTACACCCTCCCGGCCTTCGGCACCCGCACAGAGCGTCACCCCGACGTCGGCTCCCCTGTCTTACGGCCGGAAATGCCTCTCCGTCAGCTCTGTCTCCGGCGCCTCGCCCCGCTCGTATGTACCGCAGCCGGACAGGCTAGTTGACTCAGCTGAGCGATTTCTGCCGCACGACCGCGACAGCGACCCCACCGGCGACTACCAGGTTCGGCGCGCCCGGAGAAGCCGTCGACCCGAGCACCATCGAGCCCGGGAAGGTCGGGGCCAAGACGCCCTGCTCGCAAAGAGGCCGCACGGCGCAGATAGAGGTGGCCGGGTTCTGACCGTAGCCGACCCGCAACTCCCGTCCCTTGGGGCGGACGTCGAACTCCCACCAGGATTCGGGGACCGACAAGGAAACTCCAGCTCAGGATCCGAAGGTGCGATCGTCGAGGAGATCGCCGTTCTCCGACCACTTACGGACAGATTTCATCCACCTTGCTTGCGTCGCCTTGGCACTGCCGGTCAGCCTGGCGTCGAGATCCTGTCCGGCATGGGGTCAGGAAGGCGCTGTTGTGTCCGTTCGGCGATTCCGACACCGGCAGGGCTGTGCGCTCGCAAGCACCCCCGACTTGGACATCCGAACCAGTCGGACAGGCGCAGAGGCCGCTGACGCGTGCTTCCGCCCACCGTGCCGCGAAGTTGTACCTACGGCGTGCCCGTGAGAACGGACACCCGCGGTGCACTGCGGTGCGAACAGGCCCTCCCGCCGTCACCGACCGCGGGAATCCATGCAGGTCAGCAATCGAGTGGCCCCGCACTTGGCGTCGCTTCCCGGGCTGCGAGCGCGAGTCGATTCTCGTCACCCCTCCAGCAGGAATCCCCCAGGTCATGGGCTCGGGGGATCTTTGTTGTGCGGAGGCCATGTGCCTCCAGGGGACACCAACCGGGCACCGGCCTGATCATCCCGCACCGCCGCGAACGCGGTGTCCCACGACGGCCGCCTCGGCATCCGGACGTTTTCCAGCCGGTGAGGACGCCCAGGGGCCTCAATTGGCACGACGTGCACAGGGATTGACGTAGAAATCGCTTACCACCTACGGTCCTCCCGGAATCGCGGACACCTTTCGGAATCTCGAACGTCTGGCGTCGGTACGCCCCTGCGAGAACAAGGAGTCGAAGCGGAATGGGTCCACAGCGAAGGCTCGGCTGGATGGCGCTTGCCGCGGCAACCACCATGGCACTCGCGGCCGGAGTGATCACCGCCCCCGCCGCCCACACCGCGGACGATCCCGTGGAGGTCGTGGTCAACGGGGACGACGTGCGCGCCGACAACGTGAACGGTTTGACCTACAAGGGCCTCGGCGTGCTCAGCTGCAACAGCACGAGCAATCTGCTGATGGACTACAAGGCGGAGCATCCCGGCCGGTACTGGGAACTCATCCGCGTGCTGTTCGGTGGGAAGAACCCCCTGATCAACCATGTCAAGGTCGAGATGGGTTCGGACACGAACACGTCGACCGGTTCCGATCCGGCGACCATGCGCACGGCGGACGAACTCGCCGATGCGTCGCGCTCCCCGGGCTTCCAACTGGCAGCGGACGCCAAGACGGTCAACCCGAAGCTCAAGGTCTCGATTCTCCGCTGGGTCATGCCCCGATGGGTCCAGAACGAATGGAACAAGGGCACCGGCTCCGACGAGATGTACAAGTGGTACAAGGAGACGATTCTCGACGCGTACGAGAAATACGGGTACATGGTCGACTACGTGAACCCGGACACGAACGAGACGCGGGATCCGGACGAGGCCTTCATCAAGTGGTACAAGAAGGCGATTCTGGCCGACACGGACTTCGCTGACCCCCGCTACGGCATCCCGGCGAAAAAGCGGGAGCAGGCCGAGAAGGCCTACCGCAGCATAAAGATCACCGCCGCCGACGAGAACACCACCCTGAATATGGGGCCGTCGATGCTCAGCGACGCGGAACTCTTCGGCATGGTCGACGCGGTCGGCTACCACTACACCACTGATGACCGGAAGGACGGGCCCGTCGGCAGCGACACCAACCTGCCGTACACCAGGCTGGCGACCGGTGAGAACAAGTACGGCGAGGACAAGGAGGTCTGGTACAGCGAGGGAGTCGGCTCCTTCGGCTACACCGACTACCGCGTCAACAACACCGAGGGCCCGAACGGAACGAGCACCGGTATCGGCGGCGTCCAGAGCGCCCTCGATCTCGCGAACCGCTCCGTCAAGGGCTACGCCAACTCGAAGCGGACGCACTACATCTTCCAGCCGGCGATCGGTTCCTTCTACGAAGGCGCGCAGTACAGCCACAAGGAACTCGTCAGCGCGCGTGACCCGTGGTCGGGCCACCTCCACTACGACGCGGCCCTCTACGTGATGCAGCACTTCACCCAGTTCGCCAAGACCGGCTGGGAGAACGACACGAACACGGCGGGCATCTGGCGCGCCGTGCCGGAGGCCAGTTACAGCGGAGTGAGCGGCACCGAGAACCTCGACGGCTCGAACGGGGCCCCGAGTTACATGACGCTCGCGGACCCCCGTAAGAAGGACTTCTCCACGATCGTCGTCAACGACAGCGACCAGCCCAAGACTTACCGGATCAAGGCCGAGAACATGCGACTCGGCTCCGACCCGACCATGGAGATCTGGGAAACCCGCGGACCGGACGCGGGCCGGCCCTACGACGCGAACTTCAAGCACCTCGTCGACGAGATCCGGCCCGGCGGCGCCGGGTACTACACCTACACGGTCAAGCCGAGGTCGATCGTGACCTTGACGACGCTCGACAGGAGCCACGACAAGGCGACGAAGGAACGCCTGCCCGAGTCTTGGGACCGCACGGTGCTGGACACCGACGCGACCGGCAAGAAGCACAACACCCGCGACAAGTTCCTGTACGCCGACGACTTCGGGTACGAGGAGGAGAGCGGGGTCCAGGTCGGCACCGGTGACGGCGCGCACAAGACGTCCCAGCCCTACCTCAGGTCGCGCGGCAACCAGCCTCGCTACATGGTCGACCAGACCGGCGCCTGGGAGGTCGGTGAGGACGCCGACGGCGACAACGTCCTGTACCAGTACATGGACCAGTCCATGAAGGACACCGGCGCCTGGAACCGCAACACCCCGAACACGTCGGTCGGCGACTTCCGCTGGGAGAACTACCGGGCCACGGTCGATGTCTCGTTCCCCGACCCGGAGGGCGGACTCGCCGCCCTGGGCGTCCGTCAGCAGAAGGGCATGGCGATCAGCGACGCCGCCTACAACGTGCGCATCGCACCGACCGGCGCCTGGACGTTCTACGAATACGGCACGGCCGTCAAGTCGGGAACGGTCGCGGCATCCGACGGCTACCGCCTCGCCGTCGAGGCGAAGGGCGCGACGATCACGGCCTACATCGACGGCAAGGCCGTGTCCACGTACCAGGACCCGACTCCGCAGACCGAAGGACGCGTCAAGCTCGGATCCGACTTCCACAAGACGGCGTTCGACAACCTGAAGGTCGAGAAGATCGACGGGTACACGCCCTACGCCCGCGCGCAGCTCGACAACATGGACAGCTCGGTCACCTACGACGGCACGTGGAGCCGCAAAGCCTCCCTCGGCGACGCGATGGACTGGTACCGGTCGACGTCGACCGGCACGACCGCCGGCTCGTCGTTCACCGTTCCGTTCGCCGGCACGGGCATCGACATCATCGGTGGCAACGACGGCACCGCCGTCCTCGACGTCTACGTCGACGGAAAGCTGATCGCGCGGGACGCGAAGACGGCCGCGACCGACAAGCGCCTCGCGACGTACGCGCTCCGCGGTCTGCCCGACGGCGCGCACACGGCGAGGTTCGTCCTCAAGTCCGGAAAGATCGTTCTCGACGCGTTCAACGCCCTCTCCGGGGACGTGGACCGCCCCGTGGACACGACACCGATCCGGGACGCCCTGGAGAAGATCGGACGTCCGGAGCGGGCGGACTACACGGCCGACTCCTGGGCCCTGTTCGCCTCCGCGTCGTCGGCGGCGAAGGCTGCCGTGACGGGACGGCAGAAGGGCCTTGACGCCATCGGCGTCGAGCAGATCACGGACCGGCTCGAAGAGGCTCACGACCGGCTGGTGCGCAAGGACGGCACAGCCGCCCGGTAGGTGCCTCGGGCCTGCGGGCCCCGCGCGGGCACTTCCCTGCCCGTCTCCTGGTGCCGAGTCGTGCCGGGCGTAGAAGGGCGTCCGGGCCGGCTCGGATGTGGCGTACATCGGTTCAGGACACAGGGGTTGAAGCCGCGCCTGGGGCGGCTGAGTGCGGCGGCGGCCACCCGTCGGCGAGGGCGGCGACCGCCTCGCGCGAGGACCTGACGCTCCCCTTCGGTCGTGTCCTCGCGCGGGTGCCCTTCGACGCGGCGCCGCGGGCCTGGCCCCGCCGCCGGAGGGCAGGGGCTGGGGCCGCGATGTCAGCGATGCGGCTCCAGTTGGCCTCGGGCGGGACGGTCACGCGGCTCAGGGGCTGGGAGCCTTCAGGGCGAGGTCGGGGAAGCCGACCGCCCACTACTGAGCGTAACTGAGTGGCGGGACCCGTGCCTGAGCAGGTCCTTCAGGTCGAGAGGGCGCGCCGCCCGCGAGGGTGGAGCCGGGAGGGCCTGGCGGATCGGTCGGCTCAGTCAGCGGGTCATCGAGGTGAATGCGGTCACCGCCAGTGGGAAACCCTCACCACCGCCCTGGCCAACCCCGACGATGTCGACGCCTGGTGTCAGCGCGACATGGAGCAGAGCCGTCAGCGTGATGAGCAACTGGAACAAGAGCGCCAGCAGCAGGCTCAATGGCTGGCGCAGGATCGCGAGCGGATGGCCGTGGCAACTCCTCCCGTGCCGCTGCCTGTTCCCTGCGAGCGATGCGGCCGGCCCTTCACCAGCGCGCCCGGCCTGAGCTACCCGTATGCCCCGCCCGAGGACGGCTGGCACTGCCCCGAATGCCGCACCGCCCTCGCCCGCCAGCCGATGGACCAGTTCAAAGCCCTCTTCACCCACCCACCCCCCGGAAGCCGACCGGCCCCGCCGCCGTGGACGCGAACGCGGCAACCCAGTCCGCCCAACACCGTTCGAGGCAGGCGCAGTGAACAGGAATGGATCTACGACCCACTCCCGCTCCCTATGTGGGAACGGTACTTTGCCGTGTACGGGCTCTTCATCCGGTCTGCCTGCAGGGCGGGATGTCGGCCGATCGACAGCTCCGGGGGTCTGTATGCGTTGGATCGGCAAGCGACGGAACGGCACTCCGGAGTCCGGTGAGTCGGCGGCCGAGGTGGTCGCGCGGTTGCGGGAGGGCAGTGCCTCGGCCGAGCAGGACGGTCGGCAGGGCAGGCCCGGCAAGGCGGTGAAGCGGTACCGCGAACTGGTCGTTCGTGCGACGGCCGCGCCCGGGCCCGACGACCCCGACACCCTGGCCCTGCGGCATCAACTCGCCCACTGGACAGGGGAGTCGGGCGACCCGGAGGGCGCGGTGCAGCTGTTCGCGCAGCTCCTCTCCGACCGTGAGCGGCTCCAGGGGCCCCGGCATCAGGACACCGGCCTGGCCCGCCACCAGCTCGCCCACTGGCATGGCCGGGCAGGGCGGGCCGAGGAAGCCGTACTCCGTTACGAGGAGATGCACCGCTCGGCCGAGCAGGAGGGCCGTACCGAGGCCGCGCTCAACCTGCTCTGCGACATGGGCCACTGGCAGCAGCAGGCCGGCGACAACGCGGCTGCGCTGCGCACCTTCACTCGGATGCTGAAGACCGCCGAAGGTGAACTCGGTTCGCAGCACCGGCTCACCGGTATCGCCCGGCAGCGTTATGCCGAACTCGCCGGCGGGCTGCCCTTCGGTCATGAGCGGGGACACGACAGCCTGGAGGGGCTCGTCGCGGCGGTCGCGGAGATCGAGCGGAGCGGTGACCTGCGGAGGGCCACCCGCATGTACGGTCAAATAGCGGAGAAATGTGAGGAGTTGTACGGTGCGGGCAGTGACCGGACGCTCGGCGCGCTGGTGTCGCAGGCGAAGGTGGCCATGCAGACGGATGACCCAGAAGGCCTGGCCGAAGCCGTTGTCTGTTTCGGGAAAGTGCTCGCGTGCATGGAGCTACGCGGGGAGGGCCCGGGTTCTCCCGAGTACGACACGCTGTCCCAGCAACGCGATGGACTCGCTCGGGCAGCCGGGACGACGGAATTGCACATCGGCGACACGGCGGGAACCCTGCTCGCCAGGCAGGTGGAGGCGGCACCCGCCACGGCCTTCGGGTTGCTGGCACGCGAAGCCCGCGCCCGGCATATCGCCCAGGTCTTCCCGGTCAGCGGTGATACCGATGACACGCGACCGCACCGGGTCAGCGTCGCGCAGTGGCGCACCGTGATCCAGCACGTGGCCGACCAGGGATGCGAGGCCCGTGCCTTCTATTTCGCCCGTGCGGACCGCCGGCCGATACCCGAGGAGATCGCTCTGTGCGAGCGGCTGGGGCTGCTCGGCGTCTACGTCTCCAGTGAGGGCGCCGGCAATGTCAACGTGCAGGCTTACTCCTTCCGGGACGGCACGGCGCATTCGGTGTCGCTCGTCGTGGTGGACGACGAGCCGGCGGGGCCGGAACCCGCCCCCGCGCGTGCCCAGGGTGGTCCCACGGACGTCCATGCCGAAGCCGAGGCCCTGGGGGAGTGGCGGCAGGTGGCGCGGGCCACGTCCGCGCGGACGATGGAGGATCCGGCGGCCTTCGGTCCCTACGAGGTCCTGGAGCGTGTCGGGGAGGGCGGGTTCGGTCGCGTCTACCTCTGCCAGGATCCGGACGGCGTCATGGTGGCGGTCAAGACCCTGCACGCGGAGTACGCGGCCGACTCCTCGATCCGGGATGGGTTCACGCACGAGGTGCAGGCGGCCCGGCGGGTCAGCGGCCGGTTCACCGTGCCCGTGATCGCCGCCGACACCAGCGGCGAGACCCCCTGGATGGCCGTGCCGTTCGTGGCCGCGCCCTCGCTGCAGGAGGTGGCCGAGCGGTGCGGCGCCCTGGATACCGCCACCGTCCGCGGCATCGGTGCGGGCATTGCCTCCGCGCTCAGCGCCATTCACGCCGAGGGCATCGTGCATCTCGACCTCAAACCCGCGAACGTGCTGCTGACCGAGGACGGCCCCCGCGTCATCGACTTTGGTATCGCGCAGATTGAACGGTTGACCGAGCCCCGGAGCGGGTTCGCCGGAACGTACGCCTACGCCTCGCCGGAACAGATCCGGGAGCACCAGCAGTTCACCCCGGCCAGCGACGTGTTCTCCCTCGGCACGCTCCTCGCCCGCCTCGCCCTGGGGCGCCTTCCCTGGGGCAGGAAGGTTCTCGCCGTGATGAGCAACATCTGCGACGGCACGCCCGACCTGGAGGGTCTGCCCGCCGAACTGGAGCAGGTGGTGCGGTCGTGTCTGCAGACCGATCCGGCCCGGCGGCCGACCCCCGCCGAGGTCGCCGCGGCCCTCGCGGCCGGCCCTGCGGGCGCACCCCTCGGACCGGAGGCGGAACGCTGCGCCCCGCCGCCCCTGCCCGCCGAGGCAACGACCCTCATCCGCGAGCACGCGGCTCTCCCGGCCACCCGCCGCTTCGAGACGCTCGTCCACACTCGGCTCGAGGGGCTGGACGACACCACGGTCGCCGCACGGCCGGCGACGGGCGGCGACACCAGTGACACACCACCCGAGGCCCGCACCCCCGACACCGCGGCCCGGGACCTCGAAGCCCAAGTCCTCGCCTGGGAACGCGAAGGCGGCTCGAAGTCGACCGACCAGGTACGCCGGGAATGCGGCGCCTTCGCCGCGGAGGCGCGCTCCCGGCTCGGCGAGGACCACCCCCTGGCCCTGCGCCTCAAGGTCTCCCACGCCATGCTCGGCTGCGACGGGACAAGCGGAACGGCCTACGCCGAACGCGTCGTGGACGAGGCCGCCGTACGTCTCGGTGACGGCCACCCCACGGTCCGGGACGCTCGTTCGCTGCTGGCGGCGCTGAGGTCCGCCCAGCCGGGCTGAGTGCGTTGTGGCAAACCGGATTTCGTGACCACGGCCGATGTGCACTGCACGACTCCAAGGCCGCCCCGCGCTGCTGGAGACGTTCATGGACCAGCCGGGCCGGCTGTTGAAGCTGGTGTGGGTCGACAGTGCCTACCAGGGTCCGGCGCTGGCGATGGCGTTCGCCCGCCACGGAGTCCGGATCGAGGTCGTGCGCCGCTCCGACGGGCAACGCGAATTTGTCGTACTGGCCCCCAGGTGGGTGGTGGAGCGCACGCTGAGCCGGCTCTCCCGCTCACGCCACCTCAACCGCGACCACGATCGCCGCCTCGACCACCACTCCCAGATGGTGCTTGAACCGTCCGTCCTTCGCCCGCAGCAGCCAGCCCCGTTTCTCTAGGGAGCGGTGCGTCCGTTCCTGTGCGGGCACGCCTACGACTGATCCCGTCCTGCCGTACTCCGGCGCATCTGATGCGCAGTCACCACATCGCCACGGTCAGCGCGGAGGCCACGACGAGCACCGCCACCGGCACTATGACCACCCGCACCCGGCCCATCCACTGAGCCAGCCCGTCCACACACGTCACAGCGTCGTCCTCGCGTCGCGTGACCTCGCCGCGTGAGTGGCGCTGTCGTCACCCTCGCCGCTGAGCCGGTACTCATCCGTCAGCCGGGCGAAGGCCACCAAAGGCTCGCCGTCGTCCCATGCCGTCATGCCACCTTCCACGACTGACCCTCACCGGGAAACACCAACTCCGGACAGGCAACGTCGGATCGAGGACCGGCATGGCGCGCATCGGCTCGGGCCGCGACCAGCTGGACGGCAAAGACGCAGACATGGTCGGTGTCGTCCACCGCCCGAGCCCGTATCGGCCCCTGTTTCCCCGAACGTCGGTTCTCCACGGTGCGCACCGATTCCGCGCTTTCGACGCGAGCGGTGTGTGGACCGGGAAGCCCCTCTACCAGAGTGCATGCCGAGGGCATCGAGGTCCGCACGCTGCTCTGCTGGCAGTTTGGCTGCACGGCGCCCGGCCTGGACGACGGTCCGCGCCTCAATCTGCGACGCGTCCAGTCCCGTCTCCTCCTGCAGGCCGCCTGCCCCAACGCTGCGCTTCCGATCAACCAGCGCTGCTTACTACCCTTCAAGCAGCACAGTGGGACCACTCAGGCCAGCTGGAGCCGCATCGCCGACAACACGGCTCCAGCCCCTGCCCACAGGCGACCGGGGCACCTCCCGCGGCTTCGGCGCCGGTGGGCGCCACGCGCGAGGACCCAAGGCCAGGGGGAGCCGGCCCTCGGGCCCAGTTACCGGAAGCCTCCCACCACGATCGCCCCGTGTCCTGCAAGACGACGAAGCCCGTTACGGAAACGGGGAGTTGACGGCGACTCCAGCGGCCAAGGGCAGCAGGTCACCCAGACGTCAGCAACAGCGCGACCAGCACCGTCACCGCAGCCACGGCCACTATGACCATCCGCGCCTGTTCCAGCAGGGCCGGCCACTGCCCTGCTCCGGCAGGTGATCATCCCGGTTTCAGTCTGTGCCTGGGCGGAAGCGCGTGAGCTGTTGCGGGCGGGTGAGGCGGAGGATGCTCGGATGTGTGGGGCGGGTGCTGTCGGGAATGCGCGTGTTATGCGACCTCCCCAACGCCCAGGTCTTCGGCGTGGCCGCACTGGAGCTGAGACGTCCGGTAGCGGTCCGCAGGAGGTAGAACCCCGAGAAGACGCCCGTGATATCGCTGAGCCGCCGTTGCTGGAGCAGGCCGAGGCAGAGTCGCTGCAAAAGGAAATTGAGCAGCTCAGGCATGCGATGAGTACGCGCCCGGTCATCGACATCGCATGCGGGATATTGATGGCGGGCTGGTCGTGCACTCCTGAGGAAGCCTGGGAGGTCTTGGTCAGGGTGTCCCAGCACTCCAACGCCAAGCTGCGTGATGTGGCGGAGGCCGTGATGGCGACGGCTCGCCAGGAGCCGATGCCCGCGCATCTGCAGGAACATCTGGCCTCTGCTTCGTACGAGCAGGCGGTCGCGGCCGTGCAGGCCGGGCACGGACGCAGCCCAGATGTTCTGGCGGGCCGTTTGCCCCCCGATCTGTCGCAGGCGACGGTCCGGCCGGATGCGGTGAACTTGAGCGGCGAAGGTCTAGGGGAGGGCGGCACGTAGGGGCGTGCGCACCATGTCAGGCGCTCGAGCCGGTGGGCACGAAGAGGCAGAACGGGTGGCCCGCCGGGTCGCACAGGACGCGTACATCATCCTGAGGCTGGAAGTCCGTCAATGTCGCCCCCAGGACAAGAGCATGCTCGACGGCTGATGAAAGATCGTGCACCGCGATGTCGAGATGCATCATCATCTGCTGCTCGGACCGTGTGGAAGGCCACCGCGGGCGGGTGAAGAGTGGCTCTGTCTGGAACGACAGCCCGGCACTGCCGTCGGGCGGAGCGATCTCAACCCAGCCGGGTTCCTCCTTCCGCATCGGCCACCCGAGCAGGCCCTGATAGAACTGCGCCAACTCGTGGGCGTCTGGTGCATCAAGGGTGGTCGCGGCCAGCGTGAAACGCGGTTGCGGCGTCATGCAGTGCTGCTGCCCCGTTTCGCTGCTGCAAGGCCAGCCATCACTCTCCCGCCCGTTACCGATGCCTCGCGTTGCCCGGACTACGACGCCCGTTCCGCCGCACATCACCAAATGAAACGTCGTCTGCTTGTGCGTCTGGAGGTCGGTGGCGGCCGGCAGGGGGAGTTCAGCGGGCACCATGGCGGCTGGTCCGAACCGAGACGTTCTCCTGCAGTCTTGAGAACGGGGAAGGACCGTTTGACCTCCCCGGGTCACGGTCCTTCCCCGGCCGGTGCAGCGCGTCTACCCTGTCAGGCCGGGCCTATGTTCGAGCACTGACCTTCGCTTCGTCGCGGTGACCAGGTGATCCCGCAGACTGTCGGGAAAGGGTTCTTTGTCGTCACGGCCGCGATCATCTGCTCGGCCACGACGCGCACCCGGGTGTTGCTGCGCTGGGACACCTCGACGAGGATTTCCCATGATTCCTCGACCGAGCAGCCGAGTTGGATCATGACGGAGACCGGCAAACCGATCGTCGAGCCGACATCATCAGACTCAGCGGATGCATCCCACCGGGCAGTTCACCACCAGGCCGGATCAGGCGGGTCGGCCAATTCCGGCTACTCTGCCGGATCTTGACCACCTGAAGATCACCAGCAACATCCAGGATCGCCGGCAGAGCCGGAATGGCCCGTCCGTCGACAACCTCCGTCGGACAGCCGACGGTCTGTCACACCTGAGCGGCCGTGGGCCGTGGCTTGACGTTGTGGGACCAAGTACCGTGCGGGGCAACGGACATGAGCGCGCCGCCACGGGTTGACACGGTCCGCATCCTGAGATGGGACGGCCTCGGAGCGTCTGTCGCACTGGGCCAGGGCTATGCTGCTATACAGGCGTCCCAGACCTCGGCGGCTTGTCGTTTCACGACACAGATGACGCAGGGAGTGGACCTTTCGTCCGTCACCCGGCGCATCCCTGGAGAGAACCGGGTGGGTCCCCTGTCCTGTTGCACAGGTCCTCGGACCGGCCCTCGTTCCGTCTCCGCCGAACGTACGCCCCTGCCGACAGCGCGCCAAGGGGGCTGGGAAACCCGGTGTCCCCATCTCGCTGCCGGATGGTCTCTGAACCGAGGCGTCATGCCTGTCCCACAGCTCACCATCCACCGTCATGACCAAAGGCACCGGACACTGATCACCCTCGCCGGTGAGATCGGCCTGGAATCGGCACCGCTGCTGCGCGCGACACTGGCACGATGCCTGAGCGACGGCATCCGCATCATCGATCTCGACCTCACCCCCGTGACCTTCTGCGACTGCAGCGGCCTCAACGCCTTCCTCTACGCCGCGCAGCGGACCAGGGAGGCCGGCGGGACCGTACGACTGCACAATCCGCCACCGTCACTGGGGCGGATTTTCGAGCTCACCGGCTGCGGGTTCCTGCTTCTGGGCCTTCCGCTCGGGCATCTGTCACCGTCTCTCGGGGACGTCCCTGACCCGGTCGCTCCGGCCCTGCCGGACCGGAGTATTCCGCTGGTGGCTGTCGCGTCGGGCGGTGTGCGGTGATGGCCCAGCCCAGGCAGGGGCAGCTGCACAAGCCCCGTGCAGGCGAGCCGTCCACCATGGACGCGGTGCGGTTGCGCCGCGTGAACCGCTGGCTGGCGCAGGGCTTGGGCGCGGAGCTGGCGGATCTGTACATCGACTCCGGAGAGACGTCCGTCCCTGAGGCGTACCGCAGCCGCAGCCGCCAGGACTTCCTGAACCGTCTCACCGGTGACATCCGGCGGCCGGGGTTCGCCATGGTGATCGCGGAGACGGACCACCTGGTGGGATGCGCCTTCGGGTTCCCGGTGAGCAGCGACGGCTTCTGGTGGCTCGGGTTCGACGGAGCACTGCCGCAGAGCATCGAGCAACTCACCGCCTCCGGCGGCGTCTTCGCGATCACCGGCATCCTGGTCCAGCCACACGAACTGGACCAGGACATGGCCCGCCGTTTGCAGGAGCGGCTGCTGAGCGACCACCAGGCATCCCTCGGCGCCACCTTGGTGGATCAGAACGATCACCCGACCCTTGCCTCACTCCGCTCCTGGGGATGGCTGGACCTGGGAGAGGTGTGGCGGCCGGCGGGCCCGACCATGTTCCGAGCGCTGGTACTGCCCCTCGGGGAACGCACCACGGCGCGACTGGAGGGCCTGGTCCACGATGCATGGACACGGTGGCCCGGATGAGGTCCGACAGCCGCTCGGCCCGGATCCAGGTGCTGGTTGCCGAGCAGGCGGCCCGACGCGGCGCCCGGCCCGGTGTCGTGGACGTGTGCACCGCGGTCGTGGCCGCCCTCCCGGTCGGCGGAGCCGGGGTATCGGCGATGTCCCGGACCGCGGCGAGTCATCCGCTGTGCAGCACCGACACCATCAGCGAGCAACTGGAAGAGCTGCAGCTCACCTTGGGCGAGGGACCCTGCGTGGACGCGTTCACGCAGGGTTCCGCGGTCTTGACACCCGATCTGCTCACCGGTGAGCTGCAGGACCGCTGGACCGTGTTCGCCGATGCCGCCCTGGACGCCGGGGCACGCGCAGTCTTCGCGCTCCCCCTGCAGATCGGGGCGATCAGCCCGGGAGTCCTGGACCTGTACGCCGACGTGCCCACCGTGCTGGACGCGGAGGAACTGGCCGACGCGCTGGCGTTCGCCGATCTCGCCACGCTGCTCCTGCTCGATGCCCGGATCGATGAGACGGGCGCGCCGGTCGACGGAGCATTGGCAGACCGGGGCTTCGAGGACCTGGGCGGATACCGGGCGGAGATCGACCAGGCCACCGGCATCCTCACCGTCCAGCTCGAAGTCGGCATCGACGAAGCCTTCGTCCGGCTGCGCGCCTACGCCTATACCCAGGGACGCCGACTCGCCGACGTAGCCGCCGACGTGGTGGCCCACCGGCTCCGCTTCTCCCCCGACACGGAACCGAAACGGACGGACGATGACGTCTGACGCACCGGTTCCGGACGATAAGCGTGCTGCGCTTCCCGCCCCCTCCTGGCGGGACTAGTCTCAATCGAGGGTGACACGATGAATCAGCAGCTCCTGGCCAAGACCTTCGTCGAGCTGGCAGACAACCTGGTCGCCGACTTCGACCTGATCGACTTCCTGCGCCTGCTCACCGACCGCTGCGTGAGCATGCTCGACGCGAGCGCCGCCGGGGTGCTGCTCGCCGACCGCGACGGCAAACTCCGCGTGATGGCCGCCTCCGACGAACAGGTACGCCTGCTGGAACTCTTCCAGCTCCAGAACGACGAAGGCCCCTGCCTGGAGTGCTACCGCACCGGAACAGCGGTGATCGTCCCCGACCTGACCCGCGAGGTCGACCGTTGGCCGCACTTCGCCACAGCGGCCCACCGCATCGGCTTCGGCGCCGTCCAGGCCCTGCCCATGCGCCTGCGGGACGAGACCGTCGGCGCCCTGAACCTCTTCCACGCCACCCCCGGCCCCCTCGACCCGGCCGGCACGCTCATCGGCCAGGCCCTGGCCGACGTCGCCACCATCAGCCTCCTGCAACAACGCTCCACCCACCGCAGCACCGTCCTCAACGAACAACTCCAGACGGCATTGAACAGCCGCGTACTGATCGAGCAGGCCAAGGGGAAACTCGCCGAACGCCAGAACATCGACATGGAACAGGCGTTCACTGCGCTGCGCGGGTACGCCCGCTCCCACAACCGCCGCCTGTCCGAGGTGGCCCGTGCCTTCATCGACGCCTCCGAACCCCTCCCCGGCCTGGTGGCCTGACACCGTCGCCGAAGCGGTGACCGCACGCAGCTGCCCGAGCACGAGGAATCACGCCCAGATCAGGGCCCGTGCTTCTGGAGGTGCGGTGCTGCTGGTGCGCCGCTGCCGACTGACGCACGCCGTGGTGCGCCGTCGGCTGCGGGGCTGATCCCGGGCTCCGGGCTCTCGCCCTCGGCTGTCTCGGCGGACTGCACCGCCGTTCCCGCCGCCGTTGCTGTCCATGCGGCGCAGTACAGCAGCAGCCTGGCCATGAGGTTGATCCACAGTGCGACGGCCACCGGAACGGCGAAGGCGCCGTACATGCTCTTCCCCGCAACGCCCTGCAGGTAGCCGGTCAGCAACCACTTGAGCAGTTCGAAGCCCACCGCACCGATCAGCCCGGCGACCACGACCGCACGCCGACCGGGATGTACCCGCGGTAGCCGGGTGAGCAGGTAGACCAGCAACAGGAAGTCGACGACCAGGGCGATGGCCAGGCCGGCGAAGAACAGCAGGGCCCGTCCCGCCCCGCCCTCGATCCCGGCCTTGTCGGCGGCCCAGCCGACGGCACTGTTGGCAAACACCGAACTGCCGATCGCGACCAGCCCGACCACGCCGAGGCCGACCAGCACCTTGGAGTCTTTGAACTTGAGCAGGAACGGATTGCCCGGGTCCTGCTCCTTCTCCCACACCGCACGCAGGCTGCCGCGCAGGGCGCCGACCCAGTTGATGCCGATCACGAGCAGCAGCGCGCCCGCGATCAGTCCGACGGATCCGGCATGCGCGACGAGACTGTCCAGGTCCAGCAGGTCGGAGAGTCCCGGCGCCTGGTCGGCGATCTTGTCCTGGAGCTTCCCCAGCTGGCCCTCGCTCAGCAGCTTGGCACCGATCGCCGCACCCACGGTGATCAACGGAAAGAGCGCGACGAAACTGGTGAAGGTGATGGCCGCGGCGAGCCGGGCCCAGTGGACGGCATCCAGCCGCTCGAACGCCCGCCAGGCGTGCGTCCGCATCAGCTTTCCAATCACGGGCAGCCTTCTCAGCCAGTCCATGAGGAACACCCGCTCTCTGCGTACCCATCGTCACCGTGCCCGGCAGGTCCATCGAGGTCTGTGTCGCAGCCGACCGCTCATGACCACAGCGGCGTCTGGTCGTCCGGTGCGGGCACGGTCGCCTGCGAGATCGTCAGCGGGGGAGCGGCCCGGCGGCGGAACCAGTCCTGCTTGTGACAGGGGCGTTCGACCAGGTCGGCCCGGTCTTCGACCTCCCTCTCCGCCTGCACCATCTGCCCGCGGGAGGTGTCGCGTTCGCTGGTCAGGCCACCGGGTTCTCGTTCGGCCGCAACAGCCCCGCGCCGGGACGGTTGGGGCCCGCGATGTGCCGTGCGGCGGCGGGTGGTACGGCGTGTACTGGCCAGGATCAGGCTCAACCCGAGCAACGCCGCCGTCCCGACGACGATGCCGCAGAGGAAGAGGGTGCCGGTGGAGCCGGTGACGTCGACACCGAAGACAGAGAATCCGCCGGTGAACTCGTGGGCGCCGCCACTGTTGGAAAGAACGCCGGCGACAGCGATGACCACCGCAGCGACGAGGATGACGAGTCCGAGGATGATCATGGCGCGCTCCTGGGATCTGCTTCCTCTCCCCACGGTAGAACCGTTCTGCCCGGCAGGCCACTGCCACGGGTTGCGTCTACCCTGAAGCTGAGGTATGGGCGAGACCGGAGGACACCGGCACTACTGGGTGGACGGCCTCTGGTCCGCCCATCCGCCACCACCCCAGGAGGCGTAGTGCCATGGTCTTCTTCCTGGTTCTGCTCATCTGCGCCATCGCGCTGATCGTCATCGGCGCTGTCGTCGACGGCCTGCTGTATCTGGTTTCCACCGGCGTGCTGCTCCTCGTCGCCGCCGTGCTGTACCTGCTCGTGCGCTCGGTATCGCGCATGCGCCGACGCCCGGCCCGCTGACGCGTGGTGGTGGAGGGCGGACCGCCGCTCCACATGCGGCTCGGAGACGGAAGGACGGTTCGTCGCTGATGTGTTGACCAGTGCGTGGCGACGGCCCGGCCCAAAGGCGAGCCTGGCGAGGAGCCGGCAGATCAGGCTTGTATCACCGTTACAGGCGGCGCCACCGAGCGGAGGCGAAGGAGAAGACGCCGAAGAGGATCAGCCCGATCGCGACGGCGACCAGGAGCCATGGTCCCACCGGTGTCTGCGTGAAGCTGCGGAGCGTCGCGTCCACGCCCTTGGCCTCGTCCGGGTCGAAGCGGACGGCTGCCACCAGGACGAAGATCCCAGCCGCGGCGAACACCACGCCCCGTGCCACGCCTCCACCCACGCCCAGAGCTGTGACGACCTGCTTCGTACGGTGGCTCATGCTGCCGGTATCCAACTGCTTCAGGAAGCTCCGCATGGCCGCCCGGACGGCGAGTACCACACCGATGCCGGTCAGGAGGCAGCCCCCGGCTCCCACCAGCACTTGGCCGTACGACAGTTTGAGCACCGATGCCGTCCAGTCCTGCGACTGCGCGTTTCCGCTGGAGCCCTGGCCGCCGCCGGCGGCGTACACCGCGGTGGTCCAGCAGACGAAGGCGTAGAAGACCGCCCGCCCGCCGTCAAGCACGCGCGAACCGGCCTTCCGCTGAGATCCCCTGGTGAGGACTGCGCGGGCTCCCCGCCACAGCGCCATGGAGGCGAAGCCGACCACCATCGCCCACAGCATCACCTTCCCGAACGGCTGCTCCGCGACCTGGGCCAGGGCGCCCTGCCGGTCGGCCGACTCGCCGTCGCTGCTGCTGAGGGCGATCTGAAGAGCGAGGGCGCCGATCAGGACGTACACCACACCCCGTGCGACAAAGCCCGCTCGCCCCGCGGCGGTCAGCGTCTCGTTCTGGGTGGTGCGGGCCGCGGACTTCACGGCCTGGCCGCGCCCTTGCGTGTTGGACGAGGTCACGATGTCCTCCCCATAGTGTGGACGCGCGATACGCGTCCACTGCCCCCAAGTGCCCCGGGCCGGGCATTTGATGTGCGCAGCGGACGAGCGCAGCCTGGACGGGACAGAATGGTTCATAGTTCGTCGTCCGGCATGGGCCTGGAGGGCCGAGCCCTGTGCCGCACCGGCCTCCGACTGCGCGGCGTACCGCTCGGCATGCCGAGCGTGAAGAAGGAAGGGGAGTTGTCCTGGCCTTCAGGATCGTTGCCGCCGAGCCCGCTGTTTCACCGCCTGTGCCGCGCGGGGGAGTTCCTCGTACAGCAGGCGGCCCGCCAGCGCACCGCCGTAGACGACGACGCCCACACCGACCAGCCAGGACTGGACGACCAGAACGGTTCCGAAGGGACCGTAGGCGACGGCACTGGACGCGATCAGCGGTGAGAAGACGAGACGGGAGAAGACCCGAAGACCGAGCAGCCCGAGCGCCGATACCACCGCGCCCGGCAGCAGGGCGCTCCAGGCGATCCGCCCGCCCAGCAGCATCCGCTGAGACCACCAGAAGAACAGGATGGCGCTCAGTGTCGCGGCCAGCGTGCCGACCGGTGAATGCCGCCACAGGGTGGTGGTGGCGGTCAGGTAGAGGGACCCGACGAGCACGGCGAGCCACAGCACGTGCCGCCATCTCGCGTACCAGCGGGCCGGAGGCAGCTCCCAGACCTTCTCGTAGCCGGTCTGCACCGCCGCCCCGAAACTCAGCCCGAAGACAGCGAGAGCGGCAAGGCCGAAAGCAGTCGTGGTCTGCAGCACCTGGCCCGGCCGCGGGAACAGCTTCCCCACCTCCTCCCTGGCGGCACTCGACACACCGAGCCCGTCCCCCAGCCACTGCGCGAATCCTCGCCCTTGCTCCGGATCGGCTGCGGAGACGACGATCAGCAGGGGCACCAGCGTGAGGAAGCCGAGCGCCGCAAAGCCCAGCGCCCTCGGCCCGAGTTCGATCTCTCGGCTCCGCCGCCATCCCCGCCCGGCCGGCGAATCACGGAACACCCGGCACCGGAAGACTCCTTCGGTATCCAGGCCGCCCATCACATGGGGCGCCATCACCGACAGCCGTGAACGCATGATCCGGTCACCGCCGCTCCAGCGCGTGAAGGCGCCGCAGCGCGCGACGCCACTCGCGCCGTATCGCCTCGGGCAGTTCCTGGCCCTTCGTGGTGGCGGCCAGGGCCGCAGCCACGTCGCGGAGTTTGACGTTGCAGCGCTGCGACACCTCCACGAGCAGGTCCCAGGCTCGCTCACTGGAACACGGCGCCAGGACCATCACCATGCCGCGGGCCTGGTCGATCACCGCACGACTCACCAGCGCCTGGCTCAACTGCTCATTTTTGACGCGTAGTTCGAGAACCTCGACAGCTAGGTCCGCGTCCCCCAACGACGTCACAGCCGTGAACAACGGCTGGTCCTCGCGGGGGGTGGTCAGCTGGTGCATGGTGCATACCTCACAACGAAGTCCTTCTCCAGGCAGTCATCGTGTCCATCAGCGGTCAGGACATGGACTGTTTCGAGCACACCGACCCTGTGACCTTCCCTGTCGACGACGTCGCAGTTGCGCCACTCACGGACATCGGCTGCGTGGATCACGGACCTCCCCTTCCGGACAGCTCATCTGCCGATCGCGAGTCGCACCCCCGGTCTTCTGCGTAGAGCCGCCGCAGTGCATGCCGCAGTGCCCTCTGCATCAGCCGCGAGAGCGGCGCCCCCTCCCAGGCGGCGACCACGGCTGCAGCCACGTCCGGAAGCTTGGTGTTGCACTCTCGTGCCATGTCCATCAGCAGGTTCCTGGCCGGCCCGCGGCGGCAGGGAGCCAGGGCCATCACCATGCCGCAGGCCTGATCGATGACCATACGGCCGGCCAGCGCCCGCTGCAGCTGTTCGATCTCGGCGCGCAGCGCCACGACATCCTGAGTCGCGGCATTCCCCGCCTCGGCCTCGGTCCTCAGATCCCACCAGTTCTCCGGAAGCATGGTTGTGCGGTACATGGCACTACCTCTCGACGATTTCGGTGCGTCCGGCTGGGCGGAAGCCGTCCCGGAACCTCTGGATGTTCGGGTGCAACTTCATCGGTCACCCGTGGCGTTCGTAGTCCCGGCGGTCCTCGCGCCTCCAGCGCGCCCGGTGCCGATGGCTGTAGCGACGGTCCCAGCGCTCCTGACGGTCCCGGCCGTGCCGCGTGGCACCGAAGACGAGCACCGCCGCGGCCCACCACCAGAGGGGATTGAGGAAGCCGCTGCCGAACAGAATCAAGATCAGGACGAGAAGCAGAACGAACACGGCGGGCCTCCCGGAACGGAACAAAGCGTCGCTGCCGGGGGCCGGGGCCTGTTCGAACAGCGTAGCTCTGCCCAGAGACTGCGGATAGCGCCCCAGGTAACGGTCTTCCGCCTGGACAGATGGCCACTTGCCGTCTGTCCGGGGAGTGCGGTCAGGGCTAGCGTGTGCGGTACGGCCCGAGCCCCCGGCAGCGTCGAACACCTCTCGCGCTCCTTCGAGGGCGCACCCCGCGCATCAGTGCCGGAACCGCCCCGCCCCCAACGGGCCGCCCCCGCCGTCGCCACTCGATCCCGGCGCCGCACCGATGCGCCCCATGCGGGCATCCCCCTCCGCTGCCCGCCGCGTCGCACGCAGCCACCGCAGGCGGTACGCATGTACGTACTGATCGTTCCGGCTTCTGTCCCCTTCGTTCTGCTCGCCACCGTCATGGGCCTGTCCTGGTGGGAAGACCGCATCCTGCCGGCGGCGCCGGCCGAGCCGGTCGACCCTCCTGCAAAGGCTCCGTTCGTCCCGGCGGCCCCTGCCCCGCTCGCAGAACTCCCCTGTGCCGACACCATGTTGACAAGGGAGGTTGCCGGGCGTTGACTGACAGCACGGCGTAGGGCTATGCCACTCCGGATCATTCGGTCGGCGCATTCCACCTTCCCGCTTCGCCCGGACCCCGCGGAACTCAGGAACTTCCCGCGATCTGGAGGCCCGGCAATGCTTTGGATTCTTCTCCTTCTGCTGATCCTGGTGGTGTTCGGGTTCGGCTTCACCATGCAGGCCCTCTGGTGGGTCGCCGCCGTACTCCTCGTCGTCTGGATCGTCGGCTTCGCCATGCGCGGGCGCGGCAGTGGCGGACGCGGCGGTGGACGCCGTAGCGGCGGCCGCCGGTACAGCCGCAGTCGCGGATAGCCCACACACCAGGCGCTCTCCCGCCCTCCGGGACGGTGGCCTGTACGGCGATCACGCGCGAGAGCCCATCCAGAACGAGCAGAGGACAGCCATGAGCCTCGGACAGACGATCAGGCACAAGACCCAGGCATTCAAGGGCCGGTTCACCGAACGTGTCGGCCGGGCCACCCGCAACCGGCGACTGCAGCGCGAAGGCAGGACTGACCGGGTCTCCGGAAACCTCAAGCAGTCCGGTGACAAGGCCAAGGACGCCTTCAAGCACTGACCACAAATGCCCCGGGTGGTGCCCACGTCGCGTGGCCGCCACCCGGCAGGCCAACGCGGAATCAGCTCACAGGAAATGACGGGAGTGGCAATGAAGCCGAACACTCCACGAGCCGAGAGCCAGAGAAGGCCGCCATGCTCACCATCGTGATCATCGCCGTGATCGTTATCGCGGCCGTCGTCCTCTTCGTCGTCGGACGTGGGCGCATCCGGGCCGGCGGAGGACGCGGGCTCAAACACCGCTTCGGACCCGAGTACGACCGTGCCGTCGCCGACCACGGTGGCGACACCAAGGCGGCCGAGCAGGAACTCGGCGAGCGCGTCAAGCAGCATGGCTCCCTCGATGAGCGGCTGCTGTCGCCCGAGGCCCGCGCGCAGTACCGGGCTCAGTGGGCCGACGTCCAGGAGCGGTTCGTCGAATCACCGCAGAAGGCCGTCATCGAGGCGGACGCACTCCTTGCCGGCCTGGCGAGGGACCGCGGCTTCCCCGACGGCGAGCAGTTCGAGGAGCAGTTCGCCGCCCTTTCCGTCCACCACCCCGCCCATGTCCACGGCTACCGCAGCATGCACACGGCCGCCCGCGGACAGAGCGGCACCGAGGAGATGCGGGAGGCCATGGTCGAAGCCCGAAGCCTCTTCGAGGCACTGGTCGCCGAACAACCTGCCGACCCGGACCAGGGCAGCTCGCAGACTCCTCAGTCCCGCGACGGCAACGGCCACGCGCCATGGGCACTGAACCGACCCCACGTGAAGGGAAACAACACCTGATGTCGCAGAACGCCGAACACGCACGGCAATCCCAGCCCGGAAGCCCGGATCCCTCGGCGCCGCGCAACCCGCAGGTGCCGCAGAGCCAGCGGACCCCGCAGGCGCCTGTCACCAATCCTGCTCACGACCCGCGTGAACCCGCCACCAACGGCGCCGACGCCGGCCGCTCCAGCCCCGATCGCAAGCCGACGCCGGAGATGCTCCCGCAGGGCGAACGGGACAAGCTCAACCTGCGCCTCCAACAGGCCCTCAACACCTTCGTCGACAGCCCACGCCAGGCCGTGGAGGAAGCCGACAGCGTCTTCGACGAAGTCGCCACCCACTTCACGAACACCCTCACAGAGCAGCGGCGCGTCCTGCGATCGGGCTGGCAGGGCCAGGACACCGAAGCGCAGACCGAGGAACTACGGGTCGCGCTCATGCAGTACCGGGAGATCACCGAACGGCTGCTGCACATGGCGGCGACCGCCGGCCGGTGACACCGTCCTCCCAGCAGGAAGCACAGCCGCCGCAGGAAACCGCGGCGGCTGTGTGCTGCTGAAGCACTCAGCCCCTCCCTGCCGGGCCACCTCGGTGACGGTCTTCCCGGAGGAACGCACGAGAGCGACTGCGTCCCGTTTGAACTCCTCCGTGTACCGCCTGCTGCGGTTGCTCTTACTTCCCACCTGGCACTACTTCCTCTGGAACTCACGTCCCAGTCTCCAGGTGTTCACGATCAAGGGGAAGGTTCAGGTTGGTGTGCTGGGCCTGTTCGAAGTAGGGGCAGGATCGTCTTGCGCAGCCAGCTGCCGTTCGCGGTCCCGGCTCGCGGACCTCACAGCCGCAACCGGATCTCATTCACCGCCTGTTGACACCCTTTCAGTCGTCTACTGTCGCACCAGAGGCAGGCCGGCTGCAGTGGCCGCCACCATGCGTTTCAGTGTGGGGCGAAACGGCGGGAACGCCCCCGCGATTTCCGGCTCGCGCGCGTACAGTTCACGCAGCGCCTCAGGCGGTCGCGTGATGGGAAACAGCTTCGCGACGAAAGCGCTGGCTGTCATCACGAGTGCGGCGCCATCGGCGGGGGTCAGTTCCGGGCAGGCGGCGGAGATGCGCTGGCCGATCGCCCAGTAGGTGTCGATGGCCCACCTCTTGAAGACCTTTAGCACCTCCACGGACACATTGTGCTCGAGCATCGTCTCCGCGTGCGTGGTCAAATCACAGTAGAGCGGCCGGTCCACGAAGGCATCCGCGAGAACGCCGGCTGTTGCCTCGGTCCCACTCACTTCCTGCAACCGGGCACTGACCACGCTCGCCCACTCGGAACCCGCGCTCATCAGCAGATGCAGGTAGATCTCCTCACGCGTGCCGAAGTAGCGCAGCACGTTGGACTTGGCGAGTCCGACCGCGGTGGCGATGTCCTGCAGGCTGACCCTGGCCACGCCGGAGCGCTCGGCGAGCTCCCGAGCGGCGGTGAGGATGGCCTCGCGGCGCTGGTCCTTCTGATCAGGGCGTCGAGCCCGCTGGAATGGCGCTGACATGACCGTTCATCCTAGTCCAGATCTAACAGAACACCCATCTCTTGTTAAGGGACGGGTGTTCTGTTAATGTCTCGGCATCCGACAACCCATCGCGCTTCCGGGAGTGAAAGACCATCTCCGCCACCTCGACCAACCTCAGTCAGACCATTGACGACTTCGTTGCCGCCTTCAATGAGCCGAGCCCCGATCTCGACAAGGTCATGTCCTTCTTCGTCGACGACGCCGTGTACCTGCCCGGCCACCTTCCGGAGCGACGTGGCATCGCGGCGATCCGCAAAGAGTTCGAGCCGCACTTCGCCGGGCGCTACGGCACCATGCACTTCGCCGTGTACGACAAGATCGTCGACGAGCCGAACCGGCGCGCCACGATCCGCTGGGCCTGCCGGCTCGACATGAGCGGAGAGTCCGGCCGTCATGTGCCGTTGCCACTGCGCCTGTTCGCCCGTGCGCGCTACGGCGGCCGCATGCAGTGGCACGGCGTGGACGTGTTCCACTTCGACACCGCAGGACGTATCAGCGGCAAGTTCACCTACGCCATGTTCCGGTTGCCGCTGTGGGAGCGAGGCTGACAGGGCTCCCCGACGGTCCGAACCACCCGAGACGACCCCACACGCCAATGCCCGTCGTACATTCCCCTGGGGAAAGCTCGAGCCCGCGCGCACTTATACGGAAACGAAATGACACTTCTCAAGTCATGGCGGCCCCTGCTCGCCTTCGTGGTCACCGGCGGACTCCTGGTGTTGCTCTGCTACTTGGCGCTGCGGCCAGAACATCTCCTGTCCGTACCCGAGGGGGCCGCCTCCGGGTCGCTCACCATGCGCCCCTGCGACTACGACACCGAAGCCGGAACCGTCGCCGCCGACTGCGGCACACTCGCCGTCCCGGAGAACCGGCGCGACCCCAAGTCCGAGCTGATAGCACTTCCCGTCACTCGCGTCCGGGCCACTTCCGCAGATCCCGCGGAACCGATCTTCCGACTGGGCGGCGGCCCCGGAGGAACGAACATGGACTTCCCGCAGGCAAGCCGGCTCACCGGCCAACACGATGTGGTCCTGGTCGGTTACCGGGGCATCGATGGATCGCGCCGTCTGGACTGCCCCGAGGTCACCGCGGTCATGCAGTCCGCCGACGGAATCGCGGGATCGAAGACACTGCCTGCCACGACCAAAGCGTTCGAACTGTGTGCGGACCGTCTCACCGACGACGGGATCGACCTCACCGGCTACTCCGCTCTCCAGCGGGTGGAGGATCTGGAAGCGGCCCGTACCGCCCTGGGCTACTCACAGATCAACCTCCTCAGCTCCAGTGCTGGAACACGCACCGCCATGATCTACTCCTGGCGGCACCCGGCGGTGCTGCACCGCTCCGCGATGGTGTCGGTCAATACTCCCGGACACTTCGTCTGGGACCCGCGCATCACCGATGCGCAGTTCGCCCAGTACACACGGCTGTGCGACGACGACGCCTGCGCCGCGCGTACATCCGACCTCGCCGAATCGATCCGGAAGACCGCCGGCGAGATCCCTGAACGCTGGGGGCCCTTCCGCATCAAGGACACCAACGTCCGGGTTCTGAGCCAGTACGCCATGCATCGCAACGGTCCGGCCTCGGCACCGAACAACGCTCCGACCGTCATCGACGCCTACCTCAGCCGGGACACCGGCGCCTTGTGGGCCATCTCTGTCCTCGGTGACCTCACACTGCCGGATGCCATCGTCTGGGGCGAGTTCGCTTCCTTCGCCATGATCGATGGACCAGCAGCACAGCGCTACTACGACAGCGGTGGCGATCCGGGCTCGACCCTGGGCAACGCCTCAACCGACTTCCTGTGGGCCGGCGAGTCCGGTCTGTCCACGGTATGGCCGGACAGCCCCGACAACGCCAAGTATCGCCAGATGCGGCCCAGTGGCGTCGAAACCCTCCTCGTCAGCGGTGAGGTCGACTTCTCCACCCCGGCGCAACTGGCCACCGACGAACTGCTGCCCGCCCTGTCCCGGGGACAGCAGGTGATCCTGCCCGGGCTGGGCCACACCGCCGACTTCTGGGAGCACCGTCCCGAAGCCGGAAAACGTCTACTGACCACCTTCTTCGACACCGGCAGGGCGGACAGGTCCCAGTTCGACAGGAGGCCCGTCAACTTCGAGGCCGTCCCGTGGAGCATGTCCACGGTGGCCAAGCTACTGATCGGAGCCACCCTGGCAGGCGCAACCCTCGGCCTCGCTCTGCTTGCCGTGATCGCACGCTGGTCGCGCAGGCGCGGCGGCTTCGGTCCCCGCGCGAGTGTCTGGGTACGAACCGGGACCGTGATCCCGCTTGGCCTTGGCGGATGGCTGCTGGGGGTTCTGCTGATCTGGACGGTAGGTCCCGATGACTTCGTGGCCAGCGCGAGCGTGATCGTGCCCGGGACGGGCCTGATGGTAGGCCTCGGCGCCTATCTGGCCTGGACCCGTAATGAGCGCTCATCCCAGATGCGGCGCGCAGGGTTGGTGGCCGCGGTCTGCGGGGCGTTCCTCGGGGCATGGATCGGCTGTTACGCGCTTTCCGGTCTCCTGGCGCCTGCTGCAGCCATAGTCGGTGCGGGTGCGGCAGCGAATCTTGGGTTGCTGTGCGTCGAGCACTTCCGCAGGTGGCCGGACCGCATTTGGCGCACACCGGCGATGCACAAGGGCTCTTGAGTCCGTAGGAGTATGAGCTCGTAACACGATCATGAGCGGGTCCTTTTGAGGAGTCGCCAGCAGATCAGACTGCAGGCCAGAGAGACGAAGGCGTCGTGGAGTTCGGTGCGGCGTTCCCATCGAACGGCGAGTGGTTTGAAGTGGTGGAGCAGGGCGAAGGTCTGCTCCGCGACGTAACGGAGCTTGCCCATGCCCTGGATGTTCGGGGCGCCCTTGCGGGAGATACAGGCAGGATCCGCCGCTTGCGGAGTTCTTCGCGGTTCGGATTGGAGTCGTAGCCCTTGTCTCCGAGCAGGGCCTCTGGGCGCATGCGAGGACGGCCGGGGCGGCCGGCGGCGGGTGGGATGCCGTCGACCAGGGCGGGGTTTGGGTGACGTCGTTGACGTTGGCTGCGGTAGTGATGACCTTGAGCGGAGTTCCGCGTCCGTCGCAGATCAGGTGGTGTTTGCTGCCGGATGCGGCGTGGAGCGACATGCGGACGATGCTGGAGTACAAGAGCGCCTGGTAGGGACGGGAACTGGTGGTCGTCGATCGCTTCTTCCCCAGCTCGAAACTGTGCGGTGTCTGCGGCACGATCCGGGCGAAGCTGCCGCTCAACGTCCGCACGTGGACGTGTGAATGCGGCGCGGTCCATGACCGGGACGTGAACGCGGCGAAGAACATTCTGGCCGCCGGGCTGGCGGTGTCTGTCTGTGGAGCCGGTGTAAGACCTCAACGGGAGTCCTCCCGGACGGGGCAGTCGGCGGTGAAGCAGAAAACGCCACGGCGCGAGCCGTAGGAATCCCCCTCGTTCACGAGGGGGAGGAAGTCAAGTGCATGATCCGGCGCCGATCCAGCCGCGCGCCGCTCCTTACCGATCTTGCTCATCAATCGGCGATTGCTGGGCATCTCCGTCCCCACCCGCAGAGCCTGGCATGCTGGTTACTGGAGTCGGCAGTGTTGGCCTGTTCGCCAGTTCGCGGTGGCGGCGGCAATCACGGCGCCCAGCCTGTTCCGGGCGCCCACCAGATCGCCGATCCGGCTATCGATGCGATCCCGTTCCGCCGAAAGCCGGTCGATCAGCTCTGGCGTGGCCTCACCGTTCACGACACACAGCAGCAGATCCGCGATCGACTTGCTCGGCAGCCCGGCGGCGTACAACTGCTGGATCAGCTGGACGCGGTCGACCGCGCTGTCCGGGTACTGCCGCTGGCCGCTGGGGCTGCGTTCCGAGGCGAGCAGGGGGCTTCGTACGTATCGGCGGCGGGTTTCGGCCCCGACCTCGAACGGGCTAGTCCGACGCGCTGCTGGCTCCCGGTCCGCCGAGGCTGAGGGCTAGGCAGTGAGGCGAGATCGGAGATGTCCATGGGCGCTGGCGCCGAGGTGGCAGTGCGTATCGCGGTCGTCGGCGACTGCCCCGTCTTCCGGCATGGCGTCTCCCAGCTGATCGGCACGGCTCCCGACCTTCATCTGGTCGCCGCCGCGCCTTCCATCGAGAGTGCGGACGGCACCCTGCGCGGCGCCGAGGTGGTCCTGGTGGACGTGCAGCAGTCCGCCCCGCGGCTCGTCGCGGCCGTGGCGGAGCTGCGAGAGCGGGGGCACGCCGTCATCGTCGTGTCGTCCTCTCCGCAGATCGACGCGGTCCGGGTGATCCGGGCGGGTGCTAGCGGTTACCTCAGCCGCCAGGCCGAGGCGGAAGAGGTACTGACGGCGATCCGGGTCGTGGGCTCGGGCCGCAGTTACGTGTGCGCGCCCGTCGGCGACCTGCTCAGACGCTCCCCACACTTCACGGACCGGGAGCAGGAGATCTTGCAGCTCCTCGCCAACGGCGCCACCGACCACGAGATCGCCGCCCAGCTGAGCATCAGCAAGCACACGGTCCAGTCCCACCTCGACCGAATCGGCGAGAAGACAGGTTCCCGCCGCCGCTCCGACCTCACCCGACTCGCGGTCGAAAACGGCCTCACAGAGCAGAGATAGAGGCGTTCCGAGCAGGCGGCTGTGGGTAGTTCTGCCCTGCAGTCGTGGGTAATCGTTCCCCTTGACCCACACCGGCCGATGCCAGATCTTTGTACAGAAAGTCCGGTCGCTGCATCAACCGGAACAGCGAACCGAACCGGCGAATCTGCATTCACTCCGAGAATGTGGAGCGGTGATGACTCCATAGGAATTCGCTGCATTCTCGTCGCAGCATTTCGCCGCCATTCGCAGCCTCTGCAGCTGGGTCTCACACCTAGGAGAAGTCATGCGCAAGCGCGTCATTGTTGCCCTCGCGGCAGTGCTCCCTCTGACAGGGGTGGCCACGATCGCGGGAGCGAGCCAGGCAGGAGCAGATCCGGCGAAGCCGAGGGTCGTGGTCACGGGCACGGTCCAGGATTGCGAGGACGATACCGCTCCGCTCCAGGTGACGATAACGGCGAAGAACGGTGAAGTCGGCGTCGACGCCCAGCCGCGGGTGGAGGACGACGGAATCTACAAGATCACCTTCAAGAAGATCCCCTCGGGCGCGGGCACCAAGGCCACCGCAAAGGTCGAGTGTGAAGAGGACTCGTACAGCACGACCCTCACCATCAAGCGGCCTCCCGGCACAAAGCTCACCCAGACCTTCAATATCGCGCCGTAAAGGGGAATCGAGAAACCATCGGTCGGGCCTCGTCCACACGAGACCCGACCGACGGTTTGAACACGGTCCGGTCGAGCCCGGTCTTGGCGATGAGATCTTCGATGAGGCGGGGGCGGTACTGTATCCGTTTCAGTCGCGTCGTCACCAACGCGGTGAGCTGGTGAAGGCTGCACGAGCTGATCGCCGCCCGATTATGGCTGACCGTCTGCCAACTGCCTCCGTACGCACCCGAACTCAACCCCGTCGAGGGTGTGTGGTCGCACTTGAGTGGTGTGGCTGATGTGCGTGTTCAGGGTGAGGTAGGCCGCCGGCGAGGTGCCACTCCCTCCACCCCGACCGACGCCCACGTCAGACCGTCGCGCACGATGTCGGCCTCGGTGGTCGACGGACCGGGGACCAAACCTACCTGGAGCTGAGTGGCGGGTGGCTGGATCACCTCTTGTTGGTTGTCACGGCTGGACGCGTCGGTGGCTACTGTCACGTCGTGTGTCGCTGTGGGGCGGGGGAAGAGGAGATTCTCCAGCGCGTCCATGGCGAAGAGGAGGGCCAGCATCAGGGCGGGCACGAGCAGGGCGAGCAGGATCACAGGACCTCCCGGAGGGGATGGTCGGCCTGTGCAGCCGATGGTGCCGTCTACCAGGATGGGGCCGGACGGCGGAGTGCGCATGCCGTGCGCGGTGGCGCCGCGCACGGCAGTGGACCTGCTAAGGCTTCCGGCATGGAACGCGCGTTCGGGGGAATGTGCCGGAGGCTGACGAGTGTGCGGCGGGAAGCCTGGGGAGGTCGATCGCCGCCTTCTCGTCTTTCTTCTGGCCGCTGTGTGGCCTGGCAGCGGTCGCGGTTTCGCAGAGCTCTTCGACGCGGGTCCGGGTGGAGAGCCCGATGGTGGGCGGGCAGAGGCGTGCCAAGTACAGGCGGGTAGCCGAAGCGGCACAGCTGGAGGGAGCCCGAGCCGCTGGTGCCCTGTCGGGCCGGCCGGCGCGCTGGGCAGGCAGGCAGGTGTCAGGGCGAGATCCAGCGGTTGTATCACCAGCCATTCACAAGGGGTCGGCAAAAGCCGTCTACCGGTGTCTTACGGTATGAAGGCGTCGATCATGATGAGGATGGCAATCCCGTCACGGCCCGGATGGCAGCGCATGAGACAGCAACGACCGCACCAGCGTCTGCTCATGGCAGCAGCGTTGCTGCTGTTGCGTACTGGCCACCACGGCCGCCATCTCTAGCCAACCGGCGTGGGCTCACGTCATGTTGTTGATCCTTTCTGCTGCTGCTCTGCTTGCGGCGCTGATGAGTGCCTGGCCGGCGTTGTACGCCGCCTTGCGCCGAGCCGAGCCGCAGGCACCGGCCGTCCTGCGCCGGCGCGGGAAGAGCAGTGCGTTTCCGGCGGACAGGGCCAGGCGTCGGCTGCCCGGCGCGTACTCCCCGACCTCCTCTCGGTCGTGGCAGCAGGTCAGATGCCTCAGGGTGAGGGCGATGCGACGGGAGGCACGACTGCGCTGCAGACGGCCGCAGCCCTTGCGGGGGGACTTCTCCTGCATCGCTCAGGCGCGCGATCTGCTGGCCGACTGTTCTGAGCCGCATGCGGGCCGATCACGGCCTGCCGGTCTCGGCGCGTGCCATGGACGTTCCGCAGCTGGTGGTCAGTGAACTGGTCACCAACGCCCCCAAGTACGCCCCTGGGCCTGCCCTGCTGGAGCTTCGTGTTGCCGGTGCCAGGCTGGAAGAGACCGTGTGGGACAGCGGCCCGTCCCTGCCCCTGGCGCGGGCTGCGGAATCCGGCCGGGTGGGCCAGCAGGGCCTGGAGATCGTCATGGCCGTCGCCCAGAGTTTCGCGGCGCACCGCGAGCCGGTCGGCAAACGCATCACCGCCGGCATCGCCCTGTCCGACGACCCCGACGCGGATCCGGCCATCCGGCGAAACCGCACGGCTCGGTAGCGCCCGAACGCAGGACAGGTCAGCGTGCGGCACCACGGGGCAACCTCGCGGAACACCGACCCGCACTCCGTACCTGGTTGCCAGCTGCACAACGGCCGGGTGGCGTCCGCGCATCAGGGGCGAAGGCCGGCCACCTGTAGCGCCTCCGGCATATCCGCTCTCTCCTGGACAGGAGCGATGCGGCCACCGAGACAACACGACTGCACTGCTTCAGCGGCACCGGCTTCACCGGTGAACTGCGTCGCCTCGCGAAGGACGACCCCACGATCCAACTGATCGATTTGCCCGCCTCTACCACGGGGAGTGACTCTCGTGGGCCCGGGTTGCCGCACTGGCCGACAGGCCCGCGTGAGATGTCCGCCGAGACTGCCGCACAGGGAGAGTACTCAGGACCGGCGCCGATCCAACTCGGCCGGGACGGCCTGCCGTTCTCAAGCGGTCCTGTGCCGCGGGCTCGTACGACGATGAGCGATCCGTCGCCGGACGGTCCGGGTGAGTGCGGGTGCGGGCAGCCAACGGGACCTGTCGGCGGCAGGCCGCTGATCCTCGGCCGAGAGCGGTGCGCCGCGGTTCGGCGGTAGCGTGGCGAGGCGAGCAGAGCTGCGGACGGGCGGGGTGGATTTTCATGCGGATGCGGTGCGAAGCCGGGGCCGAGGAGGAGTTCGAGGCGGCGTGCGGGCTGTTGATCGACCGGTTGGTCCGGTGGGCGGGGGAGCAGGGGCTACCGGTGGACGGGTTCCTGGTGGAGGTGGCGCTGGACTACCGGCACCGGGCGACCGCCGACGGTCGGCTCGGGTTGTGGGAGCCGCGGCATGTGGAGGAGTTGCTGCTGTCCTGGCTTCCCCAACAGCTCACCGAGCTTCCCGGGGAGGAACGCGGCGACGGTCCGGGCACGTTGCGTACCCTGCTGCGCTTTCTGCACGCCGTGCGGTTGGCGGACCCACGCGGTCCCGCGCTTGATGACTCCCTCGGCGCGGTGGACGCGGCCGCGGAGCGGTATCCGATGGCGATGGCGGACCGTACCCGCTGGGGTCTGGCGAAGTTCTGGGCGGTGACCGCTGCCGAGCAGGGCGTGGACGTCATGGACGGGGCGGCTTTTCAGCGGTTCGCGGAGCGCGCTCAGCGCGGGGACGTCGCCTTCGACCAGCGGACCCTTGACGCCATCATGGACCGCCGGTTGAACGGCCGAGGGTTGGCCGACGGGGCCCGGGGCGAGCCGCAGCTGCCTGTGGTGTTGCCTTCGGACGGGGAGCTGCGACGACGGGCCGAGGCGTCGACGATTGTGGCGCAGTTGCGGGGGCTTGCGGAGTGGGTGGGGCGCGAGGGGCGGGTGGTGACGGCCGCGGGGCGGCTGCGGATGGCCGACGCCCGCGAGCTGGTGGACGTGCTGGGCACCGGCGACAGGACCGAGGGGGTGCGCTCTTCGACCGACCTGCCGCGGCTGGGACTGCTGGTGGAGTGGGCGAAGAAGGCGCGGCTGGTCCGGGTGGCCAAGGGCCGGTTGTACGCGGTGGCCAAGGCCCGGCCGGTGCTGGCCGACCCGCTTCAGCTCTGGTCCCGCGCCTTCGACGCACTCTTCGAACTGCGGCAGGCTCTGATCGGGGCGCGCAGCGGCTGGCATGTCGAGTCGATGCTCTTCGACATCTACGACGAGATGCTGGAGGACGTGCTGAACACGCTCTACAGCCTGCCGTACCCGATGCCCTGGCCTCGGCTGCGTGATTCCGTGCACCTGGGTTACCGGGCCCGCTTCCATCTGGACGCCGGCCCGGACCTCCAGCACAGGATGTGGTTCGAGCACGCCGACCGGGACCTGCGCTCGGTGCTCGAGGCGCTGGTGGACCTGGGTGCGGTCGAGCGTGAGCAGGGGATGGTCGACCCGGTGTTCCTGGAGGCCGATCTCTCCGATCTCGAAGATTCCGGACCTGAACTGCCCGCGGGCATGCCGCAGGAGCTTGGGGAGTTGCTAGGAATCACGGGGACGGCAGCGGATCCGGCGGCGGCTCGGGAGCGTGACCGTCGCCTGCGCGAGGAGCTGACCGCCGGGCCTGTCGAACTCATCCGCCTCACCGAGCTGGGCACCCAGGCTGTACGGCAGCGGCTGCTGGCGGCCGGCCGGGACGCACCTCTGGTCGGTGAGCTGGTCCAGGCGTCGGCGGCCGGTCTGCTGGGGGTGCTGGCGGAGGACTACGACCCGGATGCCGCCCGTATGGAACTGGGCGGCTGGATCTCGGCCCGCGGGGAGAGGGATGTCGCACTGCGGCAACTGACCGATGCCGTACGGACCATGGCGGGTACGGCCTTCCGTACGCGTGCACAGGCGATGCTCGACGTGCTGGCGGCGGCGTTGCCCGACGGTGAGGGCGAGCGGCTGCTGCGTGTGCTGCGCGGCGACGCCGTATTGGCACCGCTCGCGCTGAGCGCGCTGACACACCGTGAACTGCTGTCCCCCGCGGACATGACCGACGCCGAACATCTGCTGGTGTTGGCCGAGAGCCTGCTCCAGCTCGTGGAGCTGGCCGGCGGATCAAGCGGCGCCGAGGAGGCGCTGCGTGCCCAGGGTTCCGAGGCCAGAGACGCGGTCGCCGCCGCGCTGGCCTCCGCGCACCCGGACCGGGCCGGACTTGAGGAACTCAGGCACCTCGCTGCCCGGGCCTGGCATACGTCAGCCGTTCGCCACGGCGGGCTTCGCGGGCGCGGGCGTTCCACGGGCAAGGGTGGGCGCACGCGGCGCCGGTGACCGGGTGTCACTGATCGGCTCCCCCATCCGGCCGCCGCGAGGCTGCTTCGCGTGCCGGCCGGCGTGCCCGTCATACGTCGGGAACAGCTGCTTCCTGCGCGTCCAGGACCAGCACCGCGACGTGCAGGGACGTGCGCTGCAGACCTGATTCCAGGTCGCAGCCGAGGAGCCGCTCGATGGTGTGGAGGCGCTGGTAGTACGCCTGCCGGGACATGCCGGCGCGTTTCGCAGCGACCGACTTGTTCCCGGCCGCCGCCAGATAGGCGCGCAGTGCCGGGAGCAGATCGCCGCTGTTGCGGTCGTCGTGCTCGATGAGGCGGGTCAGTTGCCGTTCCGCGAACCGCTGAAGGCGGGTGTCCTCGCGCAGGACGCCCAGCAACTCCGGCAGCCGGACGTCGGCGGGGACGTAGAACCACCGCTCCGGGGAGGCCGGTGTGATGGCCTCGGCCGTCTGCTCCGCCTCCTGCCATGACCGGGCGATCCCGGCGAGGTCGGTCACCCCGGGGCCGACGGCGACGACGGCTTCCGGTCCGAGCTCCTCCCGGGTCAGACGGCCGATCCGCTCGGCGACCGGCTGCCAGGCGCTCGCCTGTGCCAGTGCCAGAAGTACGCCGATCCGGCCCGGGGCCGTCTCGCCGACCAGGGCGCGGACGCCGGTCTGTGCCAGCGCCTTCGCGATCCGTTCGTCGAGGTGCTCACCCTCGGTGCCGGTGTACGTGTGGCGGATGACGACGGCGAAGAGCCGGTGCCCGAGGGCCGGGAGCCCCAGTGCCTCGGCGCGGGCGCGCGCGTCCGCGGGGGAGCGGAACCGCCGTTCGTACAGGTCCCGCAGTACGGAGCGGTGGGCCCGGCGCTCCCACCAGGCCGGCCCGGCCAGACGCGCCATGGTCAGCGCGACCGCCGCACGCTCCAGCACCAGGACGTGTTCCGGGTCGGGTTCGGCGTTCAGCCGGCCCTCCAGCAGGACCAGCCGCCCCCACAGCCCCCGGTGGTCCTGCACCGGCGCGATCAGCCACCCCTCCGGGCCGCTCGGCGTGATCCTCTCCGGCGTCGGGGCGGCCCGCGAACGCCGCGACCAGGCCGACACCACTGGCTCGTACGGCCGGCCGAGCAGCTCGCACATCAGGACCCGGTGGGTGAGGTCCTCCAGCACCACCGGGGCGCCGGTGAGCTCCGCGGTGGTGTGCACCAGTTCCTCGGGGTCCGCGCCCCGCAGCGTCAGGGCGGTGAAGACGTCCTGGATGTCCCTCCCGCGCCGCAGCAGGGCCCCCTGGGCGTCAAGGATGAGCGCGTGCACCGTCTGCGTGACGTCGATGAACCGGACGCCCCGGGCCAGTTCGACCAGCGGCACGTCACGGGCACGGCACGCCGCCACCAGTTCGCCGGGCACCTTCCGGTACCGGTAACCGAGCTCCACGATCAGACCGGCCGCGCCCACGTCGGCGAGCTGGTCGACGTAGCCTCGCAGCTCGGAGGCGTCCTCGGGATACGGCATGCCGGTGGTCAGCACCAGCTCGCCGCCCTCCAGGAAATCGGCGGGATTGAGCAGCTCGGTGACATGCACCCAGCGCACCGCCCTGTCCAGCTGTGACTCACCGGCCAGCACGCGCGGCATCCCTTCGGCGAGCACGGGCAGGCGCAGTACTTCCGTGATCGTGGGGAAGTGCCCGTTTGCGGGACGTCTGGGCGGCATAGGGGGTGCTTTCATCCGAGGGGATCGGGGTCACCCTCGCACCGGCCACTCACCGTGACAAGAGGGGACCGGCATTTTGTGCGGCCCGGCCGTCCGCAGTGACAGACCGTCTCGAGAAGGCCCCACGGTGGAACACAGTGTGGGTTGACCTGCAGGTTCCCCCGGGCCGAAAGTGAACGCCATCCCCAGTGGGACCCGAACCGGAAGAGTCCCCACGATGTCCGCACCGTGCTGGGGCCCAATGCCACCCGGACCACACCATCGAAAGGAGCGACCTCATGAGCATCCCGAAGCGCGTCGCCGTGATCGGTGCCGGCAGCATGGGCAGCCAGGCCATGTGGCGACTGGCCGCCCGCGGAGCCGAGGTCATCGGCTACGACCGGTACGCGCCGGGTCACGACCGCGGTGCGGCCGGGGGCGAGACCCGCATCTTCCGGGCCGTCCACCTCGGCGAACCCCGCTACATTCCGCTGCTGCGGCTCGCCGACCGGATGTGGGACCGCCTCCAGGGCGAGACCGGATTCTCTCTGCGACGCCGCAGCGGATGCCTGGTGATGGGCGACACCGCGTCGCCCTCCATGAGCCTCCTGCTCGCGGCCGGCTCCACCCACCGGCTGGATCACGAGGTACTGGACCGGGAGGAACTCGCCCGCCGCTACCCGCAGCACCACCTCCCGGACGGGCACACCGCCGTCCTCGACCGGATGGGCGCAGTCCTCAGGCCCGAGGCGTCGATCCAGGCCGCCGCCACCCGTGCCGAGCAACTGGGCGCCCGACTGCACCGCTACACCCCGGTGCGGGAGATCGCGCCCGCGGCAGGCGGCGGGGTGCACATCGTCACCGACCAGGGCACGGAACACGTGGACACCGCGGTGGTCACCGTGGGCCCCTGGATCAACACCCTGCTCCCGGACCTGCCGCGGGCGGTCGACGTCCGCCGGCTGATCAGCTCCTGGCACCTCCCCACCCGCCACGACTGGTTCGCGGGCGGCGCCCCCGCCTTCGTACGCAGCACACCCCACGACTGCTACGGACTCCCGTCGCCCGACGGCATGTCCGTCAAGCTCGGCCTCTCCTTCCAGCTGGGCCTCCACTCCGCGCGCCATCTGCCGGTGGCCGACCCCGAACGGCTCGACCGCACGGTCCGCCCGGAGGAACTCGCCACCATGCGCGAGTTCATCGGCGAGCTGATGCCCGACCTGAACCCCGACCCCATCAGGATGTCGGCCTACATGGAGGGCTACACCGACACCGGAAACCCGCTCGTCGGCCGCCTCCCCGGCGAGGACGACATCATCGTCATGGCCGGCTTCTCCGGCAGCGGCTTCAAACTGGCGCCCGCCATGGGCGAGATCGCCGCCGACCTCGCCCTGGACGGCACCACCGACCATCCCGTCGACTTCCTGGCACCGGCCGCAGCCGGCGCCGTCTGACCCGAAGCCACCTCGCCTCCCCCATGGGGGAAGTCCGTCACAGGTGTGCCGGAAAAGTAGTGACAAATGCTGAATCACAGCCTGTTCCTGCAGCAAAGAACTGGAGTTCTTCCATGCCCATTCCGTCGTTTCAGTTCCGGCCGAAGTACGTCTCGTTCGACTGCTACGGCACGTTGATCGAGTGGCCCATGACCCCCATCACGCGTGAGCTCGTCGGCGACCAGATCCCCACGGAGCACTGGGACCAGTTCGTCCGGGAGTTCCGCGGCTACCGCTACGACCAGGTCCGCGGCGAGTACTACCCCTACGAGCAGGTGCTGCAGGACTCCTTCGAGAGGGTCTGCCGCAAGTGGGGTGTGAAGGCGGCGCCGGACGCGGGCAAGCGGTTCGCCGACGGCGTGCGCAGCTGGGGCCCGCACGCCGACGTGCCGGAACCGCTGAAGAAGATGGGCGAGCACTACAAGCTGGTGATCTTCTCCAACGCAGGGGACTCCTACCTGGAGGAGAGCGTGCCCCGGCTCGGGGCGGACTTCCACGCGGTCTTCACCGCGGAGCAGGCCGGCTACTACAAGCCCCGGTACGCCGCGTTCGAGTACATGCTCGACCAGCTCGACGCGTCCCCCGAGGACTTCGTGCACGTCTCCTCGCACACCCGCTACGACCTGATGCCGATGCACGACATGGGCTTCCGCAACCTCATCCTCCTGGACCGGGGCTGCGACCCGGTCACCCACGGCTACGACTACGTGCCGGTGAAGTCCCTGGACGAGCTCAACACCATGCTCGGCATCTGAATCACGACGCACACCGTCCCGCACGCACAGCCCCGAAGGCCCCCCACCCCAGCGTTTTCCGTTCCCCCGAATCCACACCCTCACCAGGAGGCGCCCGATGGAAGCCAACCGGATAGGCCGCAGAACCGTACTCCGCACCACAGGCGCGCTGGCCGCCGCCACCGTGGTGACCGGCTGCGGCACCCTCATGGGCAGCAGCGAAAGCCGCGGCTCGGGCGGCTCCAAGAAACGGCTCGTCGTCAGCAACAGCGGTGGCGCCTACAACGACGCCCTGACCGAGGCGATCTACGAGCCGTTCGCCAAGGAGACCGGCATCACGGTCACGACGGTCAACTACCAGTCGGCGCAGATCATCGCCCAGGTCAAGCAGGGCCGTCCGCAGGTGGACCTGATGGACAACACACTGCTGAACTTCCAGAAGATGGCGGGGCTGGAGTGTCTGGAGCCGGTGGACCAGGACCGGCTGAAGAGTGTCAAGGGCGCCGGGATCGCGGAGCACAACCTGCCGGCGCACGCGGTCGGCAAGAACGTGTGGGCGAGCGTGATGGCCTACCGCACGGACAGCCTGAAGCGCGCCCCGAAGAGCTGGGCCGACTTCTGGAACACGCATTCCTTCAGCGGCCCCCGTTCGCTGCAGAGCGCGGAGGCCGACCTGCCGGAGCTGGAGTTCGCGCTGCTGGCCGACGGTGTGCCGCTGGACAGGCTGTATCCGCTGGATGTGGACCGGGCGTTCGCGTCGATGTCGCGGATCCGCGGCGAGGTGAAGAAGTTCTGGAACACCGGCGCCCTGCCGGCCGTCCTGCTCGGCCGCAAGGAAGTCGTCATGACCTCCCTGTGGGGCGGCCGCGCGGACGAGCTGATCAAGCAGGGGCAGCCGGTCGCCTACCAGTGGAACGGCGCCCGCAGGATGACCAACGGCTGGGGCATCCCGAAGGGCGCGGACAACACGGACGCGGCCTACCAGCTGATCGACTTCTCGCTGCGTCCCGAGGTGCAGGCGGCGTTCGCCAAGCTCAGCCCCACCGGCGGCCCGGTCGTCCCGGCGGCGACCAAGCTGCTCTCGGAGGACGTCCTCGCCACGCTGCCGACCTCGCCGCAGAACCTCAAGACCGGGTTCGACGCGGATGCCGCCTGGTGGGACAAGAACCGTGACGCCGTCACCAAGCGCTGGCAGGAGTGGGCCGATGCCTGAGCGGACCCAGAGCCCGACCGCCGCGAAGCTGTCCGCCGACGACTTCGCCGCCGCCCTGGCCCCTCACTCCTCCTCACCGACGGGCAGGTCGCTGTCCGTGACGGGGCTGCGGAAGTCCTACGGCGGGACGACGGTGGTGGACGGTGTGGACATGGAGATCGCGGCGGGTGAGTTCGTCACCTTCCTCGGCTCCTCCGGTTCCGGCAAGACGACCACGCTGATGATGCTGGCCGGGTTCACCGAGCCCGACTCCGGCTCAGTCGCAGTGGACGGCCGGGACATCACCAAACTCAATCCGGGCAAGCGGGACTTCGGTTTCGTCTTCCAGCAGTACCTGCTCTTCCCGCACATGACCGTCGCCGAGAACGTCGCCTTCCCCCTGCAACTGCGCGGGGTGGACAAGGCGGAGATCCGCCGCCGGGTGGGGGAGACCCTGGTGGCGGCGGGGCTGTCGAAGTTCGCCGGCCGCAAGCCCCGTGAGCTCTCCGGCGGTCAGCAGCAGCGCGTCGCCCTGTGCCGGGTCCTGGTCTACCGCCCGCCGATCGTGCTGATGGACGAACCGCTGGGTGCGCTGGACAAGAGGCTCCGCGACCAGATGCAGACCGAGATCAAGTCCATCCAGCGCGAACTCGGCCTGACCGTCATTTATGTGACGCACGATCAGGAGGAGGCGCTGGTCCTGTCGGACCGGATCGCCATCATGAAGGACGGCCGCATTGAGCAGTTCGACACCCCCCGCGGCCTGTTCGAACGCCCTCGCACGCCCTTCGTCGCCGACTTCCTCGGCGCCGCCAACTTCCTCACCGGCAAGGTCGAGGACGGTGGAGCAGACGACTGCACCCGCGTGCGCCTCGACACCGGCGGCGTGCTCACGGCCCGCGCTCACCCCTGCGTGCCCGGACAGAGCGTGCGCGCCGCGGTGCGGCCGGGCAAGCTGCGCCTGGTCGGTGCGGAGGAGGGCTGCTGTTCCGGCACGGTCGAGACGGCCGTCTACGTCGGCTCGCTGACCCGGATCACCGTCCGCCTGGACGGTGCCGCTCCGGGGACGCAGCCGCTGCGGATCGAGACCGCCGCCGTCCCGCCGCGTCCCGGCGAGCGGGTGTGTGTCACCGCCGACCGGGACGACGTCAGCGTCTTCGACGTGACGGACGGGGGGTGAGCCATGGCCGGCACCGCTCTCGCACCCGGCAAGGTGCGTGTGAAAACGTCCGCGATGCGCGGGCACCGCTCCCGGATCGCCCTGGTCAACGCCGTCCCCGTCACGGTGTTCCTGCTGGTGCTGTTCGTCTACCCGATCATCGGGGTGCTCTCCCTCAGCCTCGAGGGTGACAGCGGCGGTTTCACCCTGCACTGGTACGCCGACGCCCTCAGCGGCGTGAACTTCTCCGTGCTGCTCTCCACCCTGCGGATCTCCGCGGAGACCGCGGTGCTCAGTCTCCTGGTGGGTTTCGTCCTGGCGCACGCCATCGCCCGGATGCGGCCCGTCTTCGCCGCACTGGCGATGCTGATCGTGGTGGTGCCGCACTTCATCAGCGCCCTGGTACGCACGTACGGCTGGATCATCATGCTCGGTGAACACGGCCTCATCAACACCCTGGCCACCTCCGTGCACGCCCCCGGCGCCCCCTACTCCCTGCTCTACAACGAGACCGGCGTGGTCATCGGCACCACCTCGGTGATGCTGCCCTACACCGTCCTGGTCCTGCAGGGCGTGATGCGGGGCGTCGACGGCCGGCTCCTGGCCGCAGCGGCAGGCTTCGGTGCGAGCCGGTTCACCATCTTCCGCAGGATCTACCTGCCGCTGGTCGCGCCCGGGCTCGGCACCGCGGGGCTGCTCAGCTTCATCCTGTGCCTGGGCTACTACATCACTCCAGCTCTGATGGGCGGCAACAAGCAGACCGTCGTCGCCGCGCTCATCGACCAGCAGGTGATGAAGCAGGACCAGTGGAACTCCGCCGCCGCCTTCGGCGTCATCCTGCTCCTGCTCACCTTCGCCGGCCTGGGCGTGCTCGGCCTGGCCAAGCTCCGCCGCAAGAAGGCACACGCACGAAGGAGCAGCTCATGATGGAACTGCCCGCCACCCGGGCCGGACACATCGGCCGCGCCCTGAGCGCCACCGCGATCCTGCTGTTCCTGGCGATGCCCATCGTCATCATCCTGGTCACCTCCTTCGGCGCCGACGGCATCGGCACCTTCCCGCCGAAGGAGTACAGCACCCACTGGTACGAGCAGATGGCCGCGCCCGGCGGCAACTGGGCCACCTCCATCGCCCTGTCCAGCCTCATCGCCTCCCTCACCACCGTGTTCTCCCTCATCCTGGGGGCCACCGCCGCCACCGCCCTGGCCCGCGGCCGACTGCCCCTGCACACGGCGGTGTACGGGCTGGTCCTGGCCCCGCTGCTCATCCCGCAGGTGGTCATCGCGCTCGGCCTGTTTCTCTTCTTCGAACCGGCCGGCATGCTCGGCAGCCCGCTGGCCATCGCCCTCGGCCACACCGTGCTCGCCGCACCCATCGCCATCCTCATCATGATCTCCACGCTGCGGGGCATCGACGAGCGGCTGGAGGACGCGGCGGCCAGCATGGGCGCCAGCCGGCTCACCATCGCCCGGCGCATCACCTTCCCCCTGGCCACACCCGGGTTGATCGCCGCCGCGGTGTTCTCGTTCATCACCAGCTTCGACGAGTTCTTCATCGCCCAGTTCATGTCGACCCCAGACACCCGCACCCTGCCGGTCCTGGTCTTCAACGCGCTGCAGTTCGACGTCGACCCGACCGTCACCGCCGTCAGCGCCGTCCTCATCGCCCTGGCCATCCTCGCCCTCGCCCTGGTCGCCCTCGTCCGCAAACTCGGCGGCCACCGAGGCGGCCAGAACGTCCTGCCCGTCGAACCCCTCACCTGAGCCTCGCACCGGCACGGGCCGCCCTACCGCTGACAGCGCCGTCGGCCGGACCGCCCCTGGTGGTGCCCGGCCGCGCCCTCCCCGAACACATTCCCGCAGGAGACCCGTTATGAAGACGATCCCGTACTGGGTAGAAACCGCCGGGGCGTTTCCCGACCGGTCCGGCAAGCCACTGACCGAGGACACCGACCTGGTGGTCGTCGGCGCCGGCCTGACGGGTCTGTCCACCGCCCTCCACTCCGCCCGCAAGGGCGCCCGCGTCACCCTCGTCGAGAAGAGCCAGATCGGCTCCGGTGCCTCCGCGCGCAACGGCGGCATGGCCAACCTGGGTTTCACGATCGGCGTGGGCCAGGCCATCCGCCGGTACGGACTGGAGCGGGCCCGCGAGATCTACAACTCCTACGGCGAGGCCGTGGACACCGTCGAGCGGCTCGTGAAAGAGGAGTCCATCGACTGCCAGTTCCGCCGCGTCGGACGCCTGGGCGTCGCGTCCCGCCCCGCCCACTTCGAGAGCAAGAAGGCCCAACAGCGCGACCTGGCCAAGTACTTCGGGCACGAGACGACTCTGATCGGCAAGTCCGAGCTGCGGTCCGAGATCGGATCCGATGCCTACCACGGCGGCCTGCTCGACCCGTTCAGCGCCGCACTGCACGTCGGCCGCTTCGTGCGCGGCATGGCCGAGGCGTGCGAGCGCGCCGGTGTCGAGATCCACGAGCGCAACGCGGCCATCGGCGTACGGCGTACCGCCGCGGGCCGGTTCGAGGTCAGTACCGAGCGCGGTGTGATCCGCGCCGGGCAGGTCATGATGGCCACCGACGCCTACACCGACAAGAACTTCCCGTGGCTGCGCCGCCGACAGGTCTGCCTGGGCAGCTTCATCGTCGTGACCGAGCCGCTCGGCGAGGACCTCGCCCGGGACATCATCCCCAAGGCCCGCCTCATCGTCGACTCCAACCAGGTCTGCCACTACTTCCGGCTCACCCCGGACAACCGGCTGCTGTTCGGCGGCCGTGCCCGTTTCGCACCGTCCGACCCCACCTCGGACAAGAAGAGCGGGGCCGTCCTGTTCCGTGAGATGTGCGAGATCTTCCCCCAACTCGCCCGGACGAAGGTCGAGTACGTGTGGGGCGGCTCCGTCGGATTCGCGATGGACCGCATCGTGCACGCCGGGCAGAGCGATGACGGCGTCTACTACTCCATGGGATACGCGGGCCACGGGGTGCAGATGGCCACGCACATGGGGCAGGTCATGGCCGAGGTGATGGACGGCCACCCCGAGGTCAGCCCGGTCCGCGACCTGGCCCCGCCCCGCATCCCCTTCTACAACGGCACCGCCTGGTTCCTGCCCTTCGCGGGCGCCTACTACAAGACGCTGGACCGCATCCGCTGACCGGTCGGCAGCCCCTCACCACACATCCAAGGAGATACCCACGATGACTGTCGTCCGTGATGTTCCCAAGCAGCTCTTCATCGGCGGTGGCTGGCAGGACGCCGAGTCCGGCCGGACCCTGTCCGTCGACAACCCGGCCACCGGCGAGGCACTGTGCCAGGTCGCCGACGCCTCTCCCGCCGACGGCCGGCGTGCCGTCGAGGCGGCGGTCGCCGCGCAGGCCTCCTGGGCCGCCACTCCGCCCCGGGTGCGCAGCGAGATCCTGCGCCGCGCCTACGACATCATCATCGCGCGCACCGAGGACCTCGCGCTGCTGATGACTCTGGAGATGGGCAAACCCCTGGCCGAGGCGCGTGCCGAAGTCGCCTACGGCGCGGAGTTCTTCCGCTGGTTCTCCGAGGAGGCCGTCCGTATCGACGGCGGGCTGACCACCGCCCCCGACGGCAGGAACCGCCTGCTGGTCACCCGCCAGCCCGTCGGCCCCTGCCTGCTCATCACCCCCTGGAACTTCCCCCTGGCCATGGGCACCCGCAAGATCGGGCCCGCCATCGCCGCCGGCTGCACCATCGTCCTCAAACCCGCCCCCCAGACCCCCCTGACCAGCCTCGCCCTGGCGGAGATCCTCACCGAAGCGGGTCTACCGGCCGGTGTGCTCAACATCGTCACCACCACCGACGCCGCCGGCGTCGTCGAACCCCTCCTGCGCGGCGGGCAGATCCGCAAACTCTCCTTCACCGGCTCCACCCAGGTCGGCCGGATCCTGCTGGCCCAGTGCGCCGACACCGTCATCCGCACCTCCATGGAACTGGGCGGCAACGCCCCCCTCATCGTCTTCGACGACGCCGACCTCGACGTCGCCATCGAAGGCACCATGGTCGCCAAGATGCGCAACATGGGCGAATCCTGCTGCGCAGCCAACCGCATCTACGTCCACACCTCCGTCGCCGATGAGTTCGCCACCCGCCTCGCCGCCCGCATGGCCGCCCTGAAGGTCGGCGACGGCACCGAACCCGGCAGCGACGTCGGCCCTCTCATCGACATCGTCGGCCGCAGCAAGGCCCACGACCTGGTGCGGGACGCCGTCAAGCGCGGCGCCACCGTCCTGACCGGCGGTGAACTGCCCGAGGGGCCGGGCTGCTTCTACCCGCCCACCGTCCTCACGGGCATCGCCCCCGAGTCGGCGATCATCGACACGGAGATCTTCGGCCCGGTCGCCGCGATCCGTACCTTCGAGACCGAGGACGAGGCCATAGCGGCCGCCAACGACACCGAATTCGGCCTGGCCGCCTACCTGTTCACCCAGAACCTCGACCGGGCCCTGCGCGTCAGTGAACGCCTCGAAAGCGGCATGATCGGCGTCAACACCGGACTGGTCTCCAACCCCGCCGCGCCCTTCGGCGGCGTCAAGCAGTCCGGTCTGGGCCGCGAAGGTGGACGCGTCGGCATCGACGAGTTCCTGGAGTACAAGTACATAGCCGTCCCCGTCGGAGCCTGACATGTCCGACCGACTCGTCGTCCTCTACCGGGGCAACCGGCCACCCGCCACCGCACTCATCGAAGGCCTCGCGGACACCGTCTACGCCACCGAGGAGGAACTGCCCTACCTCCTCCCCGGTGCCGACGCCCTCCTGGCGTGGGTGACCATCACCCCGGCCATCCGCGAGGCCTGGCCCGACAACCCGGAAAAGGCACCCCGCTGGGTTCATGCATCCTCCGCGGGCGTGGACTCCTTCCTGTTCCCCGCCCTGGTGGACGATCCCGGCGTCGTCCTGACCAACGCCCGCGGCGTGTACGACCAGCCGACCGCCGAGTACGTCCTCGGCCTGATCCTCGCCCTCGCCAAGGACTTCCCCGGCACCTGGGAGCACCAGCAGCGCCGCGAGTGGCGTCCGCGACCAAGTGACAGCATCACCGGCCGCACCGTGCTGGTCTGGGGCACGGGGCCGATCGGCCGGGCCATCGCCCGGCTGCTGCGCGCCGTCGGGATGCGGGTGTGCGGCGCGGGCCGCAAGGCCCGCACGGACGACCCCGACTTCGGCACGGTCCACGGTGCGACGACCCTGCGCTCCGCCCTGACGGAAGCGGACTACGTCGTCCTGGCCGCACCCCTCACCCAGGGCACCCGGGGCATGGTCGACGCCCCCGTGCTCGCCGCCATGAAGCCGGGGGCACGCCTGATCAACGTAGGCCGGGGCGGACTCGTCGACGAGGAGGCGCTGGTCGACCACCTCGCCTCCGGACGGCTCGGCGGCGCGGCCCTTGACGTGTTCGCCCAGGAACCGCTGCCTGCCGAATCGCCTCTGTGGGACATGCCCGGCGTGATGATCTCCCCGCACACGGCGGGCGAGACCACCAGCGAGCGGGAGGCGCTCGTCGAGGTGTTCCTCGACAACCTCACCCGGCACCTCGAGGGCCGGCCACTGCGCAACGTGGTGGACAAGCGCCGCGGATACGTGGTCCAGGAGACGCACTCCGACTGAGGGCGATCCGATCAACAGTCACAAGATCTGGGCCGTGGCACTCGGCTGCGACAGGCCAAGCGCTCTGGCTTTCCTCTTCGGGTGTAGCTCTTCCTGAGTGAGACCGCTAGTCAGGACATGGGTCCGTAGGTGTGCTGGTCACAGCGGAGGTAGAGCCGTGTGCGTTGCTTCTGGTGGAAGATCCGGTGGTGCCGTGGCTTCCGCGGGCGCGGACGACTTCGACATGTCCGGTGATGAGTCCCGCAGACCGCTGAGCGCCAGGACCGTCATCACCACCCGACGGCGGGATCCGCGTCGGCGCACTGGTTGGGCGGTGCCGTGTCGGCGCATCAGCGCATCGGCGCCCATCAAGAGGGTCCAGTCGGCGGTGATGCCGAGCTCGATGGCGCCGCCGCGCGTCCACAGTCCGCCGTCCGGATCGGACCACGTGACCATCGGCGCGATCGCCTTCAGCTCCGGCGGCTTGGACAGCGCCGCCATCCACTGCGTGTTGCCGAAATGGCTGGCGCCGTTCATGCCGACGGACCCGTTCGCGCCGGGAAGGGCGACAGCCCACCGTACGGTGTCGTACCCGTCGCTCTCCTCGTGCGTCCACGGCTCCCGCTCGCCTTCGGAGGCGAACCGGCCGCGGGTGTCCTGGAGCACGACGATGAAGCCACGCCGAGCCGCCGCCAGGGGATCGAGGTGCGACCGCCAGGGCATCTGCTTCCCGCACGCCAGCCTGCTCAGCAGGGGACCGGCCACGGTCCGCTGCGCCGGGCCGGCAGACATCCGCGCGCGGCACCGTGCCGTCACACATCTCCGCGGGTACGTCGAACTCGATCTGTATCTCCGTCATGTGCTCCTTCTTTGCCTGCCACGACGTCTTTGCGAGACACGGTTGATCGGGTCTCCACTCACGCGGCACCCCCGAAAGAGGGTGACCACGGCGGTCTCGGGTCGCTTACGCCACCGCGTTGAGCAGGTCGGCCAGCACTTCGGGCCGTTCCAGGGCGATGAAGTGGCCGGCCTTCGGCACCTGCGTGAAGTCGGCGGCGGGCAGCAGCTGCTTGTTGGCCTGCCGGTCCGAGGGCCGGGACCAGTCCTTCTCGCCGTAGACGAGGTGGATGGGAGCCTTCACCTCGGGGTAGCGCGAGCGGGCCGCGATGAGACTGGGCATGCTCTGGTACACGCCCCGGGCGACGATCGGGTAGCCGGGGCGGCGGCCCACCTGGAGCAGCTCGTCCACGTAGTCCTCGCGCAGTGCGCTCTTGTCGACCAGCCCGCCCTGCAGGATCCTGCGGACGACGGGCTTGGGCTCCACCCCGGCGACCACCGTGCCCACCCCGGGTGTGAGGACACCGCTGATCACCACGCGGGCGAGGAGGCTGGAGCGGGCGATCCCGCCGGGGAAGTCGTACGTGTTCACCGCGACGACGCGTCGGACGCGGTCGGGGAGATCGGCCGCGGTGGTGAGGGCGAGCACCGCGCCCATGGACTCCCCGACCAACGTCACGTCGTGCAGGTCGAGTTCGGTGAGGAGCCGCTCGACGCCCGTGCGCATGGCGTGCTCGTCGTACGACGCACCGGGCACGATCTCGGAGTAGCCCATCCCCGGCAGATCGAGGGCGTACACGGTGTACCGGTCCGCGATGAGCGGGATGAGGAGCCGGAAGTGCTCGGCCTGGGTGCGCACCGTGTGCAGCAGGACCAGGGGCGCGCCGCTGCCCGCCTTGAGGTAGCGCAGGGTCCCCTCGTCGCTGCGGTGTCCTGCCCGCGGGGTGATGGTGTGACTGGTGGTCCCCGGGACGTGAATCGTGGGACGGGGGTCCTGGCTGGGGCTGGGCATCTTGTCGACTCCTGATAAGTGAAGGGATTACTTGGCCAGTTGGGGGTACAGGCCGGCCAGGTCGCCGGCCAGGCCCGCCTTGACCTGGCGCGTGATGTCGTCGGCGAGCACCTCGTACGCGCCCGTCTCGACCCCGTCGAGGGCGAGGGCGGCGACGTCACGAGGGTCGGACTTGGGTGCGTCGACGCCCGCCGCCAGGTCCGTGTCGACGTATCCGACGTGCAGTCCGGTGACGGCGATGCCACGGGGCTGGAGCTCCAGGCGCAGGGAGTTGGTCTGCGACCACAGGGCGGCCTTGGAGGCGCTGTAGGAGTTGCCGAGGGCCAGCCAGGAGAGCACGGAGTGCACGTTGAGGATGTGGCCGCCGCCGTTGCGCTCGATGACCGGGACGAAGGCCCGGGTGAGCAGCAGGGGGCCGTAGAAGTTGGTCTCGAACTCCCGGCGCACGTCGTCGACCGGGGAGTCGAGGAAGGAGGCGCCGACCGCGGCACCCGCGTTGTTGATCAGCACGGTGACATCCTGTGCCTGGGCGGCGGCCGCGGCCACGGAGGCGGGGTCGGTGACCTCCAGGGCTACCGGGACGGCGTCGGGGTGCGTCACGGTGCGCGGGTCGCGGGCCGTGGCGTAGACCTTGCCGGCGCCGCGCGTGTACAGCTCTTCCACCAGCGCCTTGCCGATGCCCCGGCTGCCACCGGTGACGAAGACGTTTGCGCCCTTCAGAGCGGTCATGATTGCCTCCACAGAATGAGAAACCGATCGGTTTCCATCAGAGTAAACCGATCGGTTTCAGAGCGCAAGGTCAAGCTGGAACTGCTTCCGGGACACTCCGCGATCAGGGGCCTATGTCCCACCGCCCGGGCGGAGGACCGTCATGGGTGAGGCAATCCGGCGCTCCGGCTCAGCTCGGTGGACACCCGGTGGTACTTGGTGGTGCCAGCCACGGAGGATCCAGGATCTGTGCGCACGAGCGAGTTGGAGCGCCCCCCGCGCAGTGACCGCCGGATCCCCCGTGAGGGCTGATGCAGGAGGAACCCCATGCCCAGCTCGCGGCCATGCGGCTGCCGATCCGCACCGGCAGACGTCGACTGGCTGGCCAAGCGCTCCCCGGATGGAGAGGAGCCCCGCCGAGACTGGTGCCCCGGGTCGCTCGAATCTGCCCGACCTGCGTCAGGACCGGGATGTGTCTGTGCCGTGCCGGGTGTCGAGCGCGTACCCGGCCACGGTGTCCCGAGCCGACAGGCGCCGCATACACACGCGCGAGCCTGCCGTTCTTCAGCTGAAGCAGGAACCCCAGCGGGCGACCGCTGGAATCCCCCGCCTTTAGGCGGGAGAGGAAGTCAACAGGAGACTGCCGTGAGTTCGCCGCCAGTCGGTGGACGGAGGCCAAGTGTGGTGCGGCATCCGGGTACGCAGAGCCGATGCGTCGACTGCTTCACCGGCCAGGCCCACTTGTGTGGAGGGGTCGCGCAGACGATGCGCGGGCACGCCGGAGCCTTGGCTCCGGCGTGCTGATCCGGGGACGACGGGCCGCGTCCGGTCCGGCCATGGCGGACGCCCGGTTCCGCCGACGAAGGCCGAACCGGGCGTCTGATGTGCGCACCGGCGGCGAAGCGCGCGTACCTGTGGAGCGGGGCATGGGGAAGAGAGCGCCCCGCTACCCAGGCGTTGTGCGCCTCGCGTCGCCGCCGGTGGTCATATCCTCAGCGCACCTCCCGTGCGTACGGCGCCACGGCGATCCGGTCGATCAGCGGGGCGTAGCGCGAGCGCAGCAGCACGCCGGGGAAGGTGTCCGAGGCGTACGTCTTGCCGTCGAAGTTCGGCAGTTCCTCGGACCGGAAAGAGATCGTGTTCTGCCCCTTCTTCAGCTGGACGGGGACGGTCAGCTCCCAGAAGTCGTTCTGGTGGAAGGTGTGCGGGAAGCCGACCCGCTGGATCGCGCCGCCGTTGACGGAGATGTCCGCGTGCCGGGCGAGCGGGTCCGGGTTGTAGTGGGTGGCCTCGGACTGCTCGGGGTTGGAGTAGCGGATGCGCAGCGCGTACAGACCGGGCTTGTCCGCGGCGACCGTGAACGTCGCCGTGTTGCCGTTGCCCGGGTCGCCGCCGATGCCGGTGATCGCCGTACCGTGGGTGGCGAGCGACAGTGGCGCGAGCTTCGCTGTGCCGACGAGCGCAGCGTCCTGTGCCTCGTATGTGCGCACCGGCAGCGCGCCCTCGGTGGGTGTGACCGTGAGCCGGTCGACGAGCGTCGGGGCCGAACCACCGGTCACTGTCACCTTGTTGACGCCGCCCGAGAGGGAGACCGCCACGGCACGCCGGTCCTTGGACAGCCGTAGCACCTCGTGTCCGTTGACCGAGACCCGGCCGTTCGCCCCGCCGAGGGTGTCGATGTCGAGGGTGGCCTCGCGGTCGGCGGGGGAGTAGACCCAGAACGTGGCCGTCTGGCCCTTCGCGAGCCGGGCCGCGCCCGATCCGGTGGCCGCCCGCTTCGGCAGGTCGTACACGGGCCGGGCACCGCCGCCGACCCAGGCCAACTCACCCTCGTACACCTGGGTGCTGGCAGCCGCGCTCGGCAGGGACAGCGTGAGCCGGTCCACGATGGCGTCGCCCTTCGTGACCCGCTTGCCGTCCAGACTCTTCGCGGCGAGCGTCAGGGTGTGCTTGCCCTTGGTCAGCTTCACCTTGGTGTCGGTGTGGTCCCACACCACCCACTTGTAGCCGAGCGGCATGGACAACTCCTGCTCGGTGTCGGCGGAGCCGTCGACCCGGAGGAAGACGTTGGTGGGGCCCTGCTCCTTCACCTTGTCGAAGGTGTTGAGGGAGTTGGCGAAGACACTCAGGTCGTAGGTGCCGTCCTCGGGGACGTCCACGGTGAAGTCGAGCGTGACGTCGGAGCCGGTGCGCAGGCCGCCCACGTCGTAGCCGCCAGAGGTGTAGAACTTCGACACGTCACTCGTCGAGCCCTCCGGACCGTTCTTGGAGTAGCCGGACCCGGTGTGCGCCGCGTCCTCGGCCTCGTACGAACCCTGCCAGCGCACGGGCGCGATCTGCGTGCCCTTCGCCTCCCCGGCCGGGGTCAGGACTATCTCGTACGCCGACGACTCCTTCAGTGTCGGCAGCGTGCCGTCGCCGAAGTCGACGTTGACCGTACCGTCGGCGCCGACCTTGAGGTTCGTCTCCGTGAGCAGTTTCGGGCCGGAGTTGTCGCCGATCTGGCCGCTCCAGTCGATCTCGCGGACCCAGGCGTGCACGCTCTTGCCGAAGACCTTCTTCGGGACGTTGGCGAAGGTGATGTGGCCCTTGCCGGTGGAGCCACCGAAGATCAGGCGTGTCTGCTTCTTCTTCTCGTCGAGGGTGGCGACACCCTGCATGGTGTAGTTCTGGCCGGGGAACGGCGGGTTCACCGCGACCGTGTGCCCGCTCATCGAGGCGTAGGAATTCAGCAGCCACCACTGGCCGTTGCCGCGGTTGGACTGCACCGCGGAGTCGGAGAGGTTGCCGTCGATGTTCCAGTACGCGATGTCGGCGTCCACCTTGGACTCCTCGATCGCGGACACCCACTGGATCATCTGGCCGGGTACGGAGGTGTGGTAGTTGAAGGCGTACTCATTGATGTTGATGGGGAGTTGGGTGCCCACGCGGGAGGTCCCCTTGAACAGGTCCTTCTCCCACGTCCGGTACTTGGCGACGCTCTGGCGCACCGCCTCCGGGTGGCTCAGCTCGTGCCAGGTGATGACGTCCGGGAGGGTGCCGGCGGCCAGGGAGTGGGTGAGGAAGCCCTTCACCTGGTCGTACAGGACGCTGGTGTTGGGGCCGGCGATGCGGGCGTCCGGCATCTTGCCCTTGATGAGCTTGTACGCGGAGTCCCAGGCGGCGAAGAAGTCGTCGGGGTCGTTGAGCCAACTGACCTTGTTGTAGCTCCAGTCGCCGGTGCCGAACATGTTGCCCTCGGGCTCGTTGAACGGCACGAAGACGATGTTGTCCTGGTACTGCTTGGGCAGTTTCAGCACCTGGTCGACCTGCTTGGCGATCTTCTCCTCGTACAGCTTCAGCTTCTGCGCGGGGGTGTCGCCGGGCCACTCGTACGGGAAGCCGCGGTGGATGTCCGTCATGTAGATGTAGACGTCCCCGTCGGTGGAGTCGGCCAGCGGCTGCACCACCTCCAGTGCGTCGGCGCCCGGGTGCTGCGGACCGTCCTGGGCCTTTGTGGAGACGGTGCGCAGGCCCATGCCCTCGATGAGGTTGTTGGTGGGGACGTCCGGTCCGTACACGCCGTAGAGCGTGCCGGAGGCGCCGCCGTGGAACGCGCCGGTGTCCGAGGCGAGGTCGACGGTCAGGGCTCCCTCGCGGACCACGGTGACGGTGGCCTTCACCGCGCGCCCGGCCGCGGTTCCGGCCACGGTGAACGTGCCCGGCCGGGCGTACTCGTCGGACGGTACGGCGTCCCAGGTGACCGGCGCGTCGCGGTCGTAACCGTCGGAGAAGGAGGCGCGGACGGCGGCGGGCAGGGACGGGGCGGTTCCGGTCGTCGTACGGACCTCGAAGGACGTCTTCGACAGCTCCTGAAGGGTCGGTACGGTTCCGACGGTGCCGGCCACCTGCTCGGGGCTGAGCGCGGCGTGCCAGACGGCGAAGTCGTCGACCGCGCCCTTGAGCAGCGGGTCCGGCCAGAATGACTTGCCGATGTACCCGGCGGCGGTGGCCGAAGCGTCCAGTACGTCCTTGGCCTTGATGCTGGTCGCGGTGGAGGAGACCGCCACGCCGTCGAGGTAGGTGGTGAGCCGCTTGGCGGCGGTGTCGAGGGTGACGGTGACGGTCCGCCACTGGTCGGCGGGGAGTGGCGCGTAGCCGCGGACCTGTGCCTCCGCACCCCCTCCGCCGGTGGTCACGGACGTCTGGAGCAGTCCGTTGCCGTTGTACGGGGTGGCGAAGAGGTACTTGGTGGTGTTGGTGCCCAGATCGAAGATCCGCTGCCAGGACGACTTGTCGCCGCTCCACTTCACGCGGGCGGAGACCGTCAAGTCGGCCGCGTCGCCGAGCACTTCGCGGGGGAGGCGGACGTAGGCGCCGTTGGAGTCGGGTGCGCCGCCGGGCAGAGCGAGCGCCTTGCCGCCGGTCGCGCCGTCGACGGACTGGGCGGTGGAGCCGTTCACCAGGGTTGCCGTCAGGCCGTTCCCGGACGTGTCGGTGATCTTCCCGGAGGCGAGATCGTCCACGTCGAAGGTGTAGCGGGCGATGGGTTGCGGCGTCTCGGCCGCCTGCGCGGGTGCGGCGGGCGCGGCCAGCAGGCCGGCGCCGAGGGCCAGTGCCACGGCGGCCGGAGCCCGGCGCCGGGCTGATCTGTCAGCGGGTGGCATGGATTGCGTCCTCAATCCTGGAGTGTCGGGTGCGTCGAACCGGTTCGATCATGGAACGGGGGCAGTGGGGGACTCACTAGGTGGACAGGGGGTGGCGGCCTCTGTGCCTCCCAAGGAAGGCGTGGAACCGGCGTGGGGTCGTCGGAAGGATCACTTCATCGAACCGGTTCGGGGAAGCTAGCACCGGGAATCCTGGCCAGCAATCCCCCAGGCCCGAAGAAATCCGGGCTTTCTGGCGGACAGGAAAGTGCTGTCGGGGGTGTTGACAGGCGTTCGGCTTGTTCCTACCTTCACTTCACGCGAACCGGTTCGACGATCGGCTTTCGCCAGACGTTCCACCCTCTACTCTCACGACCGGCGAGTACGGTCTCCACCGAGGAGCCGAACCGGTTCGAGCAAGGAGCCACCCGTGAACATCGGTGAGATCGCCCGGCGGGCCGGTGTCTCGCGGAGCACCGTTTCGTACGCGCTGAGCGGCAAGCGCCCGGTCTCGGACGACACCCGACGGAAGATCCAGGAGGTCATCGACGAACTGGGCTACCGGCCCAACGCCAGTGCGCGTGCCCTGGCCAACGGGCGGACCAGTACGATCGGCCTGGTGTTCCCCCCGGCCGGGAACCACTACACGGGGATGCAGCTGGACTTCATCGGCAGTGTGGTGGAGGCCGCGGCAGCCTACGACTACGACGTGCTGCTCTCCCCGAGCGGTGTGGACAGTGATCGCTCGTTCCAACGGCTGCTGGGGGAGCGGAGGGTCGACGGCGCGATCCTGATGGAGATCAGGCTCGAGGACGACCGGGCCGACCACCTGGCCGAGCTGGACTTCCCCTCCGTCGCCATCGGCCGCACCGCCCACCCGGAGGGCAGCTGGTGGGTCGGCCTGGACCACACCGCACTGACGGCGGCGTGTGTGCACCACCTGGCGGATCTCGGCCATCGCCGGATCGCCTTCGTCAACCGCCCCGAGCAGCTGCTGCGGGCCGGGTACGAGTCCGCGCACCGCGGCCTGGACGGCTTCACCAAGGCCGCCGCCGAACGCGGGCTCACCGTCCGGACGTACTGCTGCGGGGACGACGCCGCCTCCGGTCAGACCTGCGTGGAACGCATCCTGCACGACGACCCCGCCACCACGGCGCTGGTCACCCTGAACGAAGCCGCCCTCGGCGGGCTGTACCGGGGGCTCGCGCGGGCGGGCCGCCATGTGCCGCGCGACTTCTCCGTCACCGGAGTCGTCGCCGGCCGGTGGGCCGAGACGGTGACCCCGCAGCTCACCGCAGCGGACGTACCGGCGGAGGAGATGGGCAGGCTCGCCGTCGACCTGCTGGTGGAGCGGCTCGACCGTCCCGACGCGCCGCCCCGGCACCATCTCCTGACACCGCCCATTTCCCTGCGGGCCAGCACCGGGCCGGGCACCGCCTCCTGACCACACCCGCACAGTTCACCTCACCCCACTTCACCTCACTCACCGGGCGCCTGGACCGCTCACCGTGGCCGCTTTTTGCCACCACCCCGTGCCCTAAGCACCCCTTTGCCCTCGACACCCCCATGTCCTCGGCACCCGCATGCCCAGAACAAAGGAATCCTCGCGATGAACAGCTTCTCCAGACAGCGCCGTCTGACCGCCGCGGCCGTGACCGCCCTCGCCGTGGCCGTCACCGCCACCGCCTGCTCCTCCGGCTCCGGAAGCAGCGACACCAAGGACGCCGGCAGCGGCACGTACACCCTCTGGGACCCCTACCCGCAGTTCGACAAGACCTCGGCTTGGGCGAAGCTGCTGGACCAGTGCGGCACCGAGGCCGGCGTGAAGGTCAAGCGGACCGCCTTCGACACCAGCGACTTGGGCAACAAGACCCTGCTGGCGGCGCAGCAGGGCAACTCCCCGGACGTCCTCATCGTCGACAACCCGGTGGTGTCGACCATGGCCGAGGCAGGCGTGCTCACCACGACCGACGACAACAAGCTGGACACCTCCAAGGTCGACCCCAACCTGCTCGCGGCCGGCCAGTCCGGCGGCAAGACCTACGGCACCCCGATCGGCGCCAACACCCTCGCCCTCTACTACAACAAGGACGTCCTGAAGGCGGCCGGCGTCGACGTCGCCTCGATCAAGGACTGGCCGTCGCTGACGGCCGCCCTGGCGAAGGTGAAGAAGGCCGGCAAGAAGGGCATCACCTTCTCCGCCATCGGCACCGAGGAGGGCAGCTTCCAGTTCCTGCCCTGGTTCTGGGGCGCGGACGCCAAGCTCACCGAACTCGACTCCGCGCAGGCCGTGTCGGCACTGACGCTCTGGAAGGACTGGCTGTCGGACGGCTACGCCCCCAACTCTGTCCTCAACAACACCCAGACCACCAGCTGGCAGGAGTTCGCGACCGGCGACTACGCCTTCGCCGAGAACGGCACCTGGCAGCTCGCCGGCGCCAAGAAGGCCGGATTCGACTTCGGCGTGCTGCCCATCCCCGCCGCCGCGGGCGGCAGCGCGGCGGCCCCCACCGGCGGTGAGTTCGTCACCATCCCGGTCCAGGACGACAGTGGCCGCTACGCCACCTCCCAGAAGCTGGTCACCTGCCTGACCAGCGGCGACAACCTCTACAACACCGACACCACCCTGTCCTACGTGGCACCCACCAGCGAGGTCCAGGACAAGCAGGTGGCTGCGAACGCCGACCTGAAGCCTTGGGTCGACGCGGTCAAGGCCGCCAAGGGACGCACCAGCGACGACCTGGGCACCAAGTACCCCAAGATCTCCGAGCAGCTGTGGAAGGCCGTCCAGTCCACCCTCAGTGGCTCCAAGTCGCCCAAGGACGCGCTGTCCGAGGCCCAGTCCGCCGCCAAGTAGCCCGACCACAAGGGCCGTTGATGAATCACACGACACAGCTCCCGGACCACCGGACCGAGGGCGTCCGAAAGGGTGGGGCGGCCGCCGCCCCGCCACCGGACGGCAGCGGCACGCGCCGCCGTCCCGCCTCCACCCAGTGGGCCGCCTGGGGCTTCCTCGCCCCGGTGACCCTCTACCTCGCCCTCTTCTACGCCTATCCGCTCTACCGCAACCTCGACCTGAGCCTGCGCAACTACACCGTCCGCTCCTTCGTCCAGGGCGACGCGCCGTTCACGGGCCTGGACAACTACCGCAAGATCCTCGACGACCCGACCTTCGCACCGGCCCTGCTGCACACCGTGGTGTTCACCGCCGTATGCCTGATCTTCCAGTACGCCATCGGGCTCGCCCTCGCGGTCTTCTTCCACCAGAACTTCCGGCTCTCGGCCACACTCCGCGCCCTGTTCCTGGTCCCGTGGCTGCTGCCGCTGATCGTCTCGGCCTCGACCTGGTCGTGGATGCTCAACAGCGACTCCGGCATCGTCAACGCCCTGTTGAGCGGCCTCGGGTTCGACCCGGTGAACTGGCTGACCTCCCCGTCCTGGTCACTGACCTCGGTGATCATCGCGAACATCTGGATCGGCGTCCCCTTCAACCTGGTCGTGCTCTACAGCGGCCTCCAGTCCATCCCGACCTCGCTGTACGAGGCGGCGGCCATCGACGGGGCGAACGCCTGGCAGCGGTTCTGGCGGATCACCTTCCCGTTGTTGCGCCCGGTGTCCGCGATCACCCTGCTGCTGGGGCTGATCTACACCCTCAAGGTCTTCGACATCATCTGGATCATGACCAAAGGCGGCCCGGCCGACTCCTCCACCACCTTCGCCACCTGGTCCTACCAGCTCGGCTTCGGCAACCTTCTGCCCGCCTTCGGCCCCGGAGCGGCAGTAGGCAACCTGCTCGTGGTCGCCGCCCTGGTCTTCGGCCTGGTCTATGTCCGGGCGCAGAGAAAGCAGGCGCTGTCATGAGCCGAACCCGCAGCCGTACGTGGGGGAAGACCACGATCGGCGTCCTGCTGACCGCGATCATGCTCTTCCCGGTCTACTGGATGATCAACGTGTCCTTCACCCGTGACCAGGACATGCGCAAGAGCCCGCCGGACCTGTTCCCCACCCACGGCACCCTCGCCGGCTACCGCACCGTCCTCGACGAGCAACTGCCCTACCTCGGCACCAGTCTCGTCATCGGCCTGGGCACCGTCGTCCTGACCGTGGCCCTGTCCGCCCCCGCCGGCTACGCCCTGGCCAAGCTCCGCCCACGGGGCGGCGGCATCCTGAGCTTCGTCCTGCTGGCCGCCCAGATGATCCCCGGCATCATCATGGCGATGGGCTTCTACGCCATCTACCTCCAGCTCGGCCTCCTCCAGTCCGTCCCCGGCCTGATCGTCGCCGACTCCACCCTGGCCGTCCCCTTCGCGGTCCTGATCTTCACCGCCTTCATGTCCGGCATTCCGGGCGAGCTGCTCCAAGCCGCGCAGGTGGACGGGGCCCAGGCCCTGCGCACCTTCTGGTCCATCGTCCTGCCGATCAGCCGCAACGCCGTCGTCACGGTGTCCCTGTTCGCCTTCCTGTGGTCCTGGTCCGACTTCATCTTCGCCAGCACCCTGGTCAACGGCGGCGCCCACGAACCGATCACGCTCGGCATCTACCACTACATCGGCAACAACAACCAGGAGTGGAACGCCATCATGGCCACCGCGGTGATGGCCTCCCTGCCGGCCGCGGTCATCCTCGTCCTCGCCCAGCGCTACGTCGCCGCCGGCGTGACCGCCGGTGCCGTGAAGGACTGAGCCCCCACCCCCTGCTCGAGAAACGAGTCACGCCCCATGACCGCCGCCCCTGCCGGCCCGGCCTTCTCCGTCCACGACATCCCGTTCAGCACCTACGGATCCTGGTTCGACATCTCGCCCGTGATCGCGGAGAAGACCTACGCCGAGGACCTCCACCTCGTCTCGCACCAGAACGGCATGCACGCCGTCCTGCGACTGGCCCCCCTGCACACGACTTCGGCCGCCCGCGCGGAGACCCGCGTCGAGGCGACACCGGGCCTCCTGAGCTGGACAGCCCAGAGCGGACGCGTCGACCTCGCCTACGAGACGCCGGACACCGTACGGCTGCGGGGGAGCGGCCTGGACCTCGGCGTCTTCGCCGCCGCGCACGTCCTGACCCCGTTCAGCGGGACGTACTTCTTCCACGACCCGGCGGCGAACGCGCACGTGTTCACCTCCTACGAGACCGGACGACGTTACCGCGTCACCGTGCTGTCCGGCACGATCGCCCGCACGGCCGGAACCCAGGCCCTGGGCGGTGCCGAGCGCGGGGTCGTCATGACCGCGCAGGCGGACGGCGTCTGGGAGATCGCGATCGAGGAACTCGACACCGCCCGCCCGCGCTACGATCCCTCGGCATCCTTCGACGAGGTCGTGGCGGCCGCGCAGGCCGCCTTCGCCGCCTTCGCCGACGCGGTGGCGCCCTGGCGTTCGGCCGCCACCCCGGCCGCCGAACTCGCCGCCTACGTCGTATGGTCGGCGACCGTGGCGGCAAAGGGCCTGGTCACCCGGCCCGGCGTGCTGATGTCCAAGCACTGGATGGACAAGGTCTGGAGCTGGGACCACTGCTTCAACGCCCTTGCCCTCGCTTCCGGTTGCCCCGAACTGGCCCGCGACCAGTTCCACCTGCCCTTCGACCACCAGGACGAGAGCGGCGCCCTGCCGGACTCGGTCACCCACTCCGAGGTCCTCTACAACTTCGTCAAGCCGCCCATCCACGGCTGGGCCTTCGGCCACCTGCGCCGCATGCTGCCCATACCACTCGACCGGGCCGAACTGACCGAGGCGTACGAGCGGTTGGAACGCTGGACCGGCTTCTGGCTCACCGCCCGCCGCGCCCCCGGCGCCGACCTGCCCCACTACCAGCACGGCAACGACAGCGGCTGGGACAACGCCACCACCTTCGACCCCGCACGCGTGGTCGTCACCGCCGACCTGGCCGCCTTCCTCACCCTCCAGATGCACGAACTCGCCGAAGTGGCGAAGGAGTTGAACAGGCCGGACGAAGCGAGCCGGTGGCACGCCGCGGCCGAGGAGATGCAGACCGCGCTACTCGACCAGCTCTGGACCGAAGACAGGTTCGTCGCCCGCTCGGCCGGCTCCGCGGAGACCTGGAGCAGCGCCAGCCTCCTCGACCTGATGCCCATCGCACTGGGCGAGCACCTGCCCGCCGACATCGCCAGTACGCTCGCCGACCGCATCAAGGCCCACCTCACGCCGTACGGCCTGGCCACCGAACAGCCCACCTCACCGCACTACCTGGCCGACGGCTACTGGCGCGGCCCGATCTGGGCCCCCGCCACCGTCCTCGTCGAGGACGGCCTGCGCCGCGCCGGCCACGACCGACTGGCCGACGACATCAGCGCCCGCTTCCGCGCCCTGTGCGAGACCCACGGCTTCGCCGAGAACTTCGACGCCCTCACCGGCACAGGCCTGCGCGACCGCGCCTACACCTGGACCGCCAGCAGCTACCTCCTCCTCGCCCAGGCATACGCACGCCGAGACGGCAGCTGACCGGCCGGCTCCGCACAGCCCCGGGGCCGTACGGAGCCCAGTCCTTCCCCTCACCAGGAGCCGCACAACGACGTCGCACTCCACTCTCCCCAGATCCGCCACCCGCGCCAGACGGCTGGTCAGCGTGCTCTCGCTGATGCCCAGGTCCTTGGTGACCTCGGCGATTCGGCTTCCAGGTCTCCGCCACGATCCTTACCGCACCCTCACGGAACTCCGGATCAAACGTCCGTCGCTTCTCCGCCATGACTTCCCACTTCCCCGGCAGTCACGGTCTTCACGCTGAGAGGGGAGGACCCGTGGGGCCTCCCCCAGACGTGTCCGCACCACCGCCCGGACCCGGCCACCTCACGGGTCCCGGACCTGTTCCAGCGGGACTTCACGGCCTCCGGGCCGGGACGGAAGTACATGGGCGACATCACGTATCTCCCGCTCGCAGGCGGCAAGTTCCTCTATCTCGCGACTGTGCTGGACTGCTTCGCGACAAAGTCGTCGGCTGGTCCATCGCCGACGGGTGTAGCTCTTCTGGGGGGGGAAGGGCTGAGCAGGGTCGGTGCTGAAACGCGCCGCGAAGGGGACCGCCGGCGCTGAGCTCAGTGAACGCAGAACTCGTTGCCCTCCGGATCCTGCATGACGACGAAGCAGGAGCCCGATTGCTCCGATTCCTCGACGCGTAGCCGGGACGCACCAGCGCTCTCCAGTTGCGCCACCTTGGCAAGGACACGCTCCTTACGGGTTGCGAACGGGACGCCGCGCCCACCGCTCACGCCGAGGTCGAGGTGGAGCCGGTTCTTGGTGGCCTTCGGCTCGGGCACCTGCTGGAACCAAATCCGCGGTCCGACGCCCTGTGGATCGACGACGGAGTCACTGCAGTCACCCGTGCCTAGCTCCTCCTCTGGCAAGCCCTGGTCCAACCAGTACGCGCGCCAGCTGGCGAAGGGCGCTGGTGGCGGCTCGACTTCGTAGCCCAGTGCTGCGGACCAGAACGCCGCGAGTCGCTCCGGCTCGGCACAGTCGATGGTCAGCTGGAGTTTCGGGTTGGTGATCACCGGCCAACACTACCGGCCGCCTGCGGGGCTGCGGCTCACCGGGGTGGCGCCGAACCGCGTTGGGTGTGGCTCTCTCCCAGGGTAGCTCTGAGCTGGGAGAACGCTGGTTGACGGTGTGGGTGGGGTAGGCGTCTTTCTACTGTGGCGGGTGGAGTAGGGGGTCGATGGTGTCGTTGATCGAGGAGTTGGAGGCGCGGGAGGTGGCGGCCCGTGGGCGGGTGGAGGAACTCGAGGCAGATATCGCCGAGTTGACCGCGCGTCTTGAGGGCGAGCGGGAGGCGTCGCGGCTGCGGGTGACGCGCGAGACGGTGGCCGAGGTGCTCGCCGAGCTGTCCGGGCAGGACGTGGCCGAGACTGCGCCGTTGCGGGAGCCGGTGGCGCCACAGACGCAGGTGGAGCCCGAAGTGCGGGTGGTGGGGGCGATCATGGTGCCGCACTGGCGGGAAGGTCTCACGAGAGATGTCCTGCCGGACGTGTACCAGGACATCGTGGAGGTGATCGCGGACGCGTCCGGGCCGATGCAGGCCAGGCAGATCGTGCCCGGATCGGGCTGCCCACGGTGACCGTGAAGATCGAGGGGACGCGGGGGAAGTTGAAGCGGCTGGTGGAGCGGGGCTGGCTGATCGAGGACCAGCCTGGCCGGTTCGCACCGCGGGGGTCGGGCGGGGAATCGACGAACTCTCGGAACGATAAGGGCTCTTCTCTCTAAGCTTGGCGTTTATGCAGCTTTGCTGTTCGTGATGGCTGCCACGAGGTTCGGTTTGCTCTGTTTCCCGCAGGGGCGATGCGTTCTCACGCTGTGAGTCGGAGCATGGCGGTCGCGTGCTGCGGGCGTGACCGGTAGTGATCGGCTGCGGCGGCGATGTTGGTCCAGCCTGCTTGGCGTATGAGTCCGATGGCGAGGTTGCGCAGGGGTGCCGTTGCTCGGGGTGTGGTGCCGGTACGTATCCGCGAAGCGTCCTCTACCGGCCCGCACAGCCGCGTACGGGTCTACGAGGCCGCAGCAGACGACTTCATCGTCTTTCTTCGGGCCCACCGACCGTGCCGCTGTCTTGGCCGAAGTCGGCAGGTGTCTCACCGGCCTTGTGGCCGAACAGGAGATGTGGCCCGGGGGTGGCCTGCTGCTCTTGATCAACTCCGGTTAGGGAACCGGATACGGCGAATCCGTCACGACCTCGCCCGTGGCTCGGTCGATCCAGTGACAGAAGCCGTCCTCATCGGCGTCGAGCGCGACATAGCCACGTCCTCGCAACACCCCGCAGACCGAGGACTTGCCGGTCCCTGAATTGCCCGTCACCCACACCACCGTCACGCCGCCGGCGTAGACATGACCATCGTGGCCGGCCACGTCCTCGACGAGGCCGGCCACGATCAGAGGCCATGCGGCGAGCCCGCCGCTCAGCCGCCGACGTGGATGCCGGGCCGGCGGTCGGGGTCGGGTTCGTTGCTGCGGATGATCTCGCGGGTGACCGGGGCGGTGTCGCCGCGGCCGAGGAGGAAGTAGCGGAACATGTGCACCACGGGGCTTCCCTCGGCCCAGGCGAAGTAGCAGTGCGGACGCACCCCGGTGGCATCCCGCAGAGCCAGGAGGATGGCGGCGATGGCGTTGGGCGCGGCCGGGGCCTGGGCGCGCAGGACGCGGTACCCGTCGACTTCGACGCCGTGGACGGTGAGGGTCTCGCTGAAGTCGGAGGGGTCGACGACGTCGATTTCCAGGAAGAGCACGTCGGCGAGGCCCGGTACCGGGTTGGTGCCGCGCTGTTCGCGTTCCTTGCCGCTGTACTCGGCTTCGTCGCCGGTCTGGCGCCGGTTGGCGATGATGTTGATGGAGTCGTCGTGGGCGAGGGTTGATAACTGCTCGCCAGGGAGTGCGTACGAGGTCGAGTTAGCTCGATCGGGTGATCGTCTGCTGGCGGGCTTGCGGAGTGCTGGGCTGATCGGGCTAACGTGATCGTGCGACCTGGGACACCGGGTACGGCGTCAGCGTGCGGGGCCCCTGCTCCACCAGAGGATGGGTCTGGGCCTCCCCGCCGCCTCTGGCCGTGCCCAACTGGCCAGGTCGCGCAGGGAACTGGCCTCCCGGGCCCGGACCACGCACAGGATGCGTGTCGCCACCCGGGGTCGAGTACGCCGGGGACCAGCTCGCCCAAGACCGTTCGGGGCGCGCGGCTGAACGGGCTCACTCCCGCTCAGTCCACAGGAACGGTGTCGGCGATGAACCGGCGTGCGGTCTCGTCGAAGACGATGCGGTCCGCGCGCAGTTCGGTGGTGCGCGAGACGCGGGAGACCAGCGACACGAGGATGATGCCGAGGATGAAGAAGCCGGAGATGGCGATGCCGTCGGGCTTGTCGACGATGTTGGCCACCAGCGCGTAGAGCAGGACTGCTGTGAGCAGGGCGAAACCGACGGTCGCTGTCCGGCGGCGGTCGCGTGCGACGGACATGGTGACGGCGAAGGCGCCGGAGACCATCATCGCCAGGATGCCGGTGGCGTAGGCGCCGGCCTGCTTGTCGACATTGGCGTCGAAGGCGATCGTGATGGCGATGCACAGGGCGGTGTAGACGAGGACGACCGGGCGGACAGCGCGGCCCCATTCGGGTGCCATGCCGTAGTCGGGCAGGTAGCGGGGCACGATGTTGATCAGCCCGGCCATGGCGGAGGCACCGGCGAACCACAGGATGAGGATGGTGCTGATGTCGTAGACGGTGCCGAACGCCTCGCCGACATGCTCGTGGGCCAGCCAGGCCAGCGCCCGGCCGTTGGCGGCGCCGCCGGGCTCGAACTCGTCCTTGGGGATGAGGACCGTGGTGACGAAGCTGGCGGAGAGCAGGTAGACGCTCATGATGAGCCCCGCGACGGTGAGCAGCTTGCGGGTGTTGTGGATGCGGGCCTTCAACCGCTCTTCGTCGTCGGCGCCGTCGGCTGCCACCAGCGGCATCATGCTCACCCCGGTTTCGAAGCCGGACAGACCCAGCACCAGCAGCGGGAAGGCCAGCAGCGCCGGGCCGATCAGATCCCCGAAGCCGCCCAGGTCGGTGAGGGCATCGGTCCACGCCGACCAGGCCTCGGGGTTGGTGAGCACGTGCGCCACGCCGACGCCGATGACGACGGCGTTGAGGGCGAGGAAGACGGTCACCAGGGGGATGGCCACCTTGACCGCTTCGCTGAATCCGAGCAGGAAGACCCCGCCCAGAATCAGCAGCAGCGCCACGGTCAACGCGACCTCATGGCCATGCAGGGCCGTGGGAAAGAAGGGGTTTTCGACCACGTGAACCGAGGCGTCCGCCGTGGACAGGGTGATCGTGATGATCCACGAGGTGGCCACGAAACCGAGCAGGACCAGCACGAACAGCTTGCCCCACCAGAACGGCAGCAGGTCCTCCAGCATCGCCACCGACCCCGCACCGTGCGGGCTCTCCTTGGCCACCCTGCGGTACATCGGCAGCATCCCCAGCAGGGTCAGCGCCACGATCAGCAGCGTCGCCAGGGGGGATACGGCTCCTGCGGCCAAGGCAGCGATCGCCGGTACGTAGGCGAGGCTGGAGAAGTAGTCGACTCCTGTCAGACACATCACCTTCCACCAGGCATGCGCCTCGGCATCGGCATGATGCGCACCGGCCGCCGGCCCCACCGGCTGCACCCGATGACGCAACAGCCACCGCGCCGTTCTGCCGGTCGGCTCCGCCCGCGAGGCGGGACTGTCCACCGTCTCCGGCATGACCGGGCGGCTTGCCTCACTCATGTCCCCGTTGTCCTTCCCTGCTTCAACACTCACATAGCCACCGGTGCGGCATACGGCACCAGCGATCACCGAGTATGCGGCCTGGGACGGCTTATTCCGGCACTGGGGTGCCTGAGTGAGCCGATCACTGTCCTGGGTGGGGGAGGCTGGTCCGCGAGAAACTGCCGGACCGCAGTTGGGGGATGGCCAGGTCGAGGTCGCCGGCCTGGGTGGTGAGCGTCTTGTCGCGGTGCCCGTTGCGGTAGTTGGTGCGGGTGCTCGTTCCACTCGGCGCCGATCTTCGCCGCGGCCTCGGCCTCGGCCTCGAACACCGTGGGCCGAGTGGGCCCCCGTCTCCCGCGAAGCCGAAGGCAAGTAGCCGTTTCGGCCTAGACGAGCAGTTCCGATTGTGGGGTTCACGAACACATAGAGGGTGTCCAACATCGGGTTGTGATGACTGAGTTGCTGAGCTCGTCGGGTTGTTGTCGGGTGAGGGTGAGGGTGAGGCCGGTGCCGGCAAGCCAGCCGTGGAAGAGTCGGGCCGGAGCTGGACATGGCGCAGGCTCCGACGCAGGGTGCGTTGGAGATGCTCGTCATCGGGAAGACGGTGTTGGCCAGCGGGCCGCGCCATAACAGCGACCAGATGCCCTCCACCGGATTGACGTCCGGTGCGTAGGAGGGCAGTTGAACGATGGTGAGCCAGTCATGCGCGGCCGCGTACTCCCGTATCACGGCGGTCCAGTGGACGTTGAGATGCCCCAGATCAGGACTACGGGGCACCGAGCTGGATGTGTGCCTCCAGGCCGCCAGCATCCAGGTCGGCCTGGATCGGTACCAGGTCAGGCACTGGACCTCATGGCACCGGCACATCATGCTCGCCCTCGCCTTCCTGGCCGCCGACGCGAACCCCACCCGGCCTGCCGACCCGCTCCATCCCGCCCGCGGCCACGACCCGATCAGGCTGAGCGTCCCAGAGAACCGCCACCTGCTCGCTGCCGTCTTCGTCCCACCGGCCTGTACTGCCGACAGACTGCTGCACTGGTCCACCTGGCGCCGACGCCACCAGGCCGCAGCCCGACGCAGCCACTACCAACAGCGGTCCGTCGACGAACCTGGTGGATAGATCACGAAACCGCACTGGAGTACCAGGCGGTGGGGTTGACGGGTGTCGCCGCCCCGCTCGGCTCGCCGTCCCCGAAAGTGCCGCGCCACCTGCTACGAGAGCAGGTCTTCGTGCCGATGGAGTCGACCCGGTCCAATCCGCATGTGCGTAGAGGCGGTCAGTGGCCGGTCCGTGCAGGGGTACGGCGGGGCGGGAGGCTGACCTCGCCGACTCGGCCGTGACTTGGTCGACCTTGTGCCGGGGTGTCGTTCGACGTGATCGAAGCCAGCCGGACACCCCCTGGCTGCGGTGGGCCCGGTTCGTCGCGGCCGCGGAGGGGCGCCCGGAGGGTCAGGCGCACTCGGCGTTCACGTAGGGCTCCACGCGGCCGACGCTCTCCTTGAGGACGAGGTCGAGCAGTCCGGGGAACCGCTGGTCCAGATCTTCCTTGCGCAGAGTGTTGAAACGGCGGGTGCCGACATCGTGCTGCCGGATGAGACCGGCCTCGCGCAGGACGCGAAAGTGGCGGGTGAGTACGGACGCGGTGACGTCCTGCGTGAAGCCGCTGCAAGCCAGACCGGGGGAGACGGAGAGGGTGACGACGATGGTGAGCCGGGTCTCGTCGGTCAGCGCGCTCATGATTTTGAAGAGGTCGAGGTCGTCCATGTCGGGGTGGACGAGGGGTGATGAGGTGCGACTGGCCATGAGGAAAGAATAACCCCTGCCCTATGTTCGCGTCGGCGCGTACATAGGTTACAGTGAAGGCACGGATTGACCCTTCATCCGTCATCCACCGGGTTGCCCATCACCGGTACCACGGCATGCCCTCAACGCCTTTGACGGCGTGGCGTGCATCAAGAGCGGAGCACACACCCCATGACCACAACACAGGCGACCGATTCGAGGACCCGCCAGAGCGAAACGGCCGCGGAGGTGGTCGGCCGCCTTCGTGCGACGTTCAACACCGGCGTCACCCGCGGACTGGACTGGCGCGTCAGCCAGCTGCAGCGGCTGCGGGCACTGCTGGTCGAGAACGAGCAGGAGCTGATCGAAGCGCTCTGGGCGGATCTGCGGAAGAACGCCGCCGAGGCGAAGACGCAGGAGATCGACTTCACTGTCGCCGACATCGACGAGACGCTGGCGAATCTCGAGAGCTGGCTTCAGCCCCGCCCGGTGGACGTTCCTGCCCACTTCGGCCCCACCACAACGGCCTACACCACGTACGACCCGCTCGGGGTCGTCCTGGTGATCGCCCCGTGGAATTTCCCGCTGCACCTTCTCATCGACCCCATCATCGGCGCACTGGCCGCCGGAAACACCGTGGTGGCCAAGCCGAGCGAGATCTCGGTGCACACATCGGCGGTCGCTTCACGCCTCCTGCGTGAGTACTTCGACGCCGACGTGCTCACCGTCGTCGAAGGAGGTGCCGAGGAGACCACGGCCCTCCTGGCGCAGCGTTTCGACCAGATCTTCTACACCGGCAACGGCACCGTCGGCCGGATCGTCATGGCCGCAGCCGCCAAGAACCTCACCCCCGTCACGCTGGAACTCGGAGGCAAGTCACCGGTCTACGTGGCGCCCGACGCCGACGTGGACGAGACCGCCAAGCGGCTGATCGGCGCCAAGTTCGGCAATGCGGGCCAGCAGTGCATTGCCCCCGACTACGTACTGGCCGACCCTGCCACCGCCGCCGCACTGGTCCCCGCCCTGCGCACGGCCGTCGAAGCCCAGTTCGGCACCACCCCGCAGACCTCAGCCGACTTCGGCCGGATCATCAACGAGCGGCACTTCGACCGGCTCACGCGTCTGCTGGACTCCGGCCGGGCGGCGGTGGGAGGTCAGCACGACCGTGACGACCTGTTCATCGCCCCGACCGTGCTCACCGATGTCGACCCCGCATCGCCGGTCATGCAGGAAGAGATCTTCGGCCCGATCCTCGCCGTCGTCGAAGTCGAAGACCTCGATGCCGCCATCGCCTTCATCAACGAACGCGACAAGCCCCTCGCCCTCTACGCCTTCACCGAGTCCGAGGCCACCAAGTCGCGTCTCCTGAACGAGACGTCCTCCGGCGGCGTCGCCTGGGGCCAGCCGGTGATGCAACTGCTCATGACCGGCCTGCCCTTCGGTGGCGTCGGCGAAAGCGGCATGGGTCGATACCACGGCCGGTACTCCCTCGAGACGTTCAGTCACCTCAAGGGCGTCGCGGACGTCCCGCTCAGCTAAGCCCGCGCCTTCGTGAAGCAGGCTGTCCGACGAGTGACCGGTCGGCGGAAGTGCCTGACGCCGGCGAGAACGAGGATCGCTGTTCCCGCTACCGCCACCGCCGCAATCGCCTGAAGCCGTGTATCGGTCCTCTGTGCGGGGGTGCATCGAGGGAGTCGGTCGCGGCGCGGCCTGCCCACACCGATCCGTACCCACTGCGGCGGCGGCGCACATGACTCCGTCACCTTGCTGGCTGCGGATCGTGCGCAAGGAGCGAACACCCCTACTCCGGCGGGCAGTTGCCCTTGGTCGGCGTCGACACCGACGCCGACGGCATGCGGCTCTCGCCGCGTTCGCGGCCAGCGCCACCCACACCCCATCGCGGTCCCGGAACCGCGTCACCGTCAACGGGCCCGCGCTTGCCCGAGGGCCGCATCCGCGCCCCCGGCGGGACAGCGTGGACCCCCTGCCTCACAGACCTTCATCCCGTTCCCCTCCCTATTGCAGAAGGAAACTCATGCCTGTCAACACTTCAGAAGTTTCGCCTGTTCCGTCACTTTTCTCCCCCGTCTCTCTCGGGAAGATCGAGCTCGCCAACCGCATCGTCATGGCGCCGCTGACCCGGGTCCGGGCCGGTTCCTCCGGCATCCCCGGGGACCTCATGGTCGAGTACTACCGGCAGCGGGCGAGCGTCGGAATGATCATCACCGAAGGCACCTACCCCGACCACGCGTCGCAGGGGTATGTCGGTGAGCCGGGCATCGCCACCGACGAGCAGGCGGCCGGCTGGCAGCGGGTGTTCGAGGCGGTGCACGCTGAGGGCGGCCGCATCGTCCTGCAGATCATGCATGCCGGCCGCGGCACCCACCCCGACATCAACGGTGGCCGCCGCATCCTCGCCCCCAGCGCGATCGCCATCGACAACAAGACGTTCACCGAGAAGGGCGAGCAGCCCTACCCCGTACCGGAAGCGATGACCACCGCAGAGATCCGGGCAGCCGTGGAGGACTTCGTCGCCGCGGCCCGCCGGGCCATCGAGGCGGGAGCGGACGGCGTGGAAATCCACGGCGCCAATGGCTACCTGCTCCAGGAGTTCCTCTCCCCGGCTGCCAACCAGCGCACCGATGGATACGGCGGCTCGCCGCAGAACCGCGCCCGCTTCGTGGTGGAGGTCGTTACGGCGGTCGCCCAGGCTGTCGGTGCCGAGCGGGTCGGGCTGCGGATCTCGCCGGAGGTCGACCTCGGGGACGTCTTCGAGACCGACCGGGACGACGTCCTGGCCACCTACGGCACCCTGCTCGACCAACTGCGCCCGCTGGGCCTGGCCTACCTCTCCGTACTGCACGCCGAGCCGGGCGGCGAGCTGGTACAGGAGCTGCGGCGGCGCTTCGGCGGCAAGCTGATCGTCAACAGCGGCCCCTTCGGGGGGCAGACCACCCGCGAGCAGGCGCTCCAGCAGATCGAGGCCGACTACGCCGACGCCGTGGTCGTGGGCCGGGCCCTCATCGCCAACCCCGACCTGGTCGAGCGCTGGCAGGGTGGCCACCCGGAGAACGAGCCGCGGCCGGAACTGTTCTATGGGCCGGGCGCCGAGGGCTACACCGACTACCCCTTCCGCGAAGCGGCTTGAGGCCCACGGTCACGCCTGTCCATGCGGCAGCCGCACTCACCCTTCAGGCGCCCGACCGGCGACACTGTGCCCGCGCCTTTTGAGCCCGCGGTCACACCGGCGATCACCGGCTCGAGGACCGTCTGGTCCGTCAGGGCGTTGACGGTTCCGCAGGTTCCTGGTCCGCAGCCTGCCTTCGGTGACCTCGTCGAGCACATCGCTCTCGTGCGTGGCCACCGCGGCGGCCTTCGACCACAGCTGATGCCTATGACAGTTTTTCGGTAGCGGCCCATCCACCAGGTCCTCCTTCCGAAGGGAGTCCTTCGCCGATATCCGTCCCCGCTATACACCGGCGCGCATACCGTTCAGCCCGAACGCGGGGGACGGGGGTGACGAAAGCGGCTGTCAGCGGGGCGGGATCTGGGTCCGGACGGGGTGGTGGACTACTTCACCCTGTCCGGCGACGAGACGGGCTGGTTAACGAAAGCGGCGCCACCAGGCTGGGCTTCGCCGTCGACCAGCCCTCTCGCCCTCGCCGTACCGACGGATACAGCGTCCGCTCACGCCCTGCTGCTCCTGGACATGGCCACCGCCACCATCGCGCCGGGCAAGATCCGCCAGGCGAAGGCCAGCGGCACCCCGCTGCCCGAGGGCGCGGCCGCCACCGAGGACGGCACCCCCACCACCGACCCCGAGAAGGCGGTCATGGCGCTGCCGCTGGGCGGCGCCAAGGGGTCCGGCATGTCGCTGGCCTTCGAACTGCTCACCAGCGTCCTGGTCGGCGCGCCGATCTTCGCCGCGTTCCACTCGGGGGACCCGGGGGGCCGCAAGCACCGCCAGCACGCCCTGCTCATCGCCCTCGACCCGACCGCCTTCGGCGGTACGCAGGGCTTCGCCGAGGGCGTCGAGGCCACGCTGTCCACGCTGTCCACGCTTAAGGGTCTGCCGGTCGCCGACGGCGCCGACGGCGTGTACTACCCGGGCGAGCGCAGTGCCGCCGTGGCGGTGGAACGGGCCGAGCACGGTACTCCCGTGGCGCCCAAGGTATGGCGCGAACTCATGGAGAACGCCGAGAAGTTCGAGATCACCCCGCCCGCCCCTCGTCTGACAAGAACACGGAGATCGGATGTCGCCGGCTGTCGTGGGGACGGCCGGCGACCGCCCTTTCCTCAGTGCCGGACGGCTTCCCGCATATGGCGGTCGATCAGGGAGTAGATCTCCTGCGTCTTCTGCTCGTCCGAGCTGTCGTACTTGTGGTTGCCCCGGCCACGTCGTGATGCCCGAGCAGTACCCCGTGGGTTGGGGCGATGCCCGTCAGGTTCGCGGTGTCGGAGGTGAGCGGCGACACCAGCCCGTTGGCGTGCAGCCGTACATCCAGGACGTGTCACGTGTCGAAGACGTCCGCCGTGCGTCGCGCGAAGTGCTGGATCCGGGTACGGCGCTGTACATCGACGGCAACCGCGGCCGGATTGCCTGCGATTCGGCCCGCGCCTTGCGTGTGATGGCAGATTGTCACCGACGCCCCGGTGGCGACCGCCACCGGCGCCGCCGTCAGGGCGGCTGGACCGTACGGTCCACCCGCACGTCACGGCGCATGGCCACCAACTACCGCAGGCTCGGCACGGACGATCGCGTCGGTACGCTGCTCCGCGCCCAGGGGCCGGGGCCGGTCCCCGCGTTGTCCGTTTCCTCGTGGTGGATCGGCCTACCGGACCCGGTCAGGGGTGTGCCCGTCCCGCCCCGCCGGGTGGCGACGATCTCCGCGGCGATGGACAGGGCGGTCTCCTCGGGTGTGCGGGCACCGAGATCGAGGCCGATCGGCGCCCGCAGTCGGGACAACTCCCCGTCGCTCAGGCCCACTTCGCGCAACCGTCGCTCACGGTCGGCGTGTGTACGCCGTGAGCCCAACGCGCCGACGTAGGCGGCCGGTATCCGCAGGGCCGCTTCCAGCAGGGGCACGTCGAACTTGGCGTCGTGGGTGAGCACGCACAGCACCGTGCGCTCGTCGGTCGCGGTGCCTCGCAGATAGCGGTGCGGCCAGTCGACGACGACGTCGTCGGCTTCGGGGAAGCGGGTTCTGGTGGCGAAGACGGGGCGGGCGTCGCATACGGTCACGTGGTAGCCGAGGAACTTGCCCATCCGTACGAGTGCCGCAGCGAAGTCGATCGCCCCGAAGACGATCATGCGGGGCGGCGGCACACTCGACTCGACGAGCAAAGTCAGTCCGCCGGGGCAGCGCGAGCCGTCCGCCGACAGTTCGACCGTGCCGGTGCGGCCGGCGTCCAGCAGGGCGCGGGCTTCGCCGGCCGCCGTACGGTCCAGCTCCGCCTGCCCGCCGAGACCGCCTTCGTACGAGCCTGCCCCGGACTCCGCCCGGGGAGACCCCCGCCTCGCTTCGCCCGGCCGCACGAGCAGTGCCGTGCCGAGGAGTTCGGCGGGGCCGCGTACGACGCGGACGAGGGCTGCCGGCTTGTCCCGGGCGGCGGCCGACAGGGCCGACCGGAGCACCGGCCGCACGGGCGCGTCCCCGCCGGCCGGGGTGACCATGATGTCGATGATCCCCCCGCAGGTCAGCCCGACCGCGAAGGCGTCCTCGTCGCTGTAGCCGAACCGTTCGACGACCGTCTCACCGTCCTGCAGCGCCTGGAGGCAGAGGTCGTACACCGCTCCCTCCACGCAGCCGCCGGAGACCGAGCCGATGACCGTGCCCTCGCTGTCGACGGCGAGGGCGGCGCCGGGTCCGCGCGGGGCGCTGCCGCCGACGGCCACGACGGTGGCGACGGCGAACGCGCGCCCCTCCTCCGTCCAGCGGTGCAGTTCCTCGGCGAGGTCAAGCATGGACGCCTGCCGTCAGGACCCGGTCGGGGCGGATCGGCAGGTCCCGGTGGCGTACGCCGGTCGCGTGCCAGACCGCGTTGGCGACGGCCGCCGCCGCGCCCACGATGCCGATCTCGCCGATGCCCTTGATGCCCACCGGGTCCTCGGGGTCCGGGTCGTCGATCCAGTCCGCCTCGATGGCCGGGACGTCGGCGTGGGCGGCGACGTGGTAGCCGGCGAGGTCGGCGCCGTAGTGGCTGCCCAGGGCCCGGTCGCGGACCGCCTCCTCGTGCAGGGCCATGGAGATGCCCCAGGTCATGCCGCCGACGAACTGGTTGCGGGCGGTGAGCGGGTTGACGATCCGGCCGGCCGCGAAGATGCCGAGCATGCGGCGCACGCGGACTTCACCGGTGGCCGGGTCCACGGCGACCTCGGCGAACTGGGCGCCGAAGGAGTGCCGTTCCTTCTGGGTGAGGGCGCCGATGGCCTCGGTGCTGTCCGACCGTACGGTGATCCCCTCCGGCGGGATGCCGGCGCCGAGGGCGAGCCGTGCCCGCAGTTCCTCTGCGGCGATCGTGACCGCCCACGCCCAGGAGCGGGTGCCCATCGAGCCGCCGGCGATGAACGCGAATCCGAGGTCGCTGTCGCCGATGTGTACGCGGACCTGTTCGGGCGCGGTCCGCAGGGCGTCGGCGGCGACCAGCGTCATCGCGGTCCGCGCGCCGGTGCCGATGTCGGCGGCGTTGATCCGCACGGTGAACGTGCCGTCCGCCTCCGCCGTCACCGCCGCCGTGGAGGGCGCGGCGCCGGCCGGGAAGGAGGCGGCGGCCGTGCCGGTGCCGAGCAGCCAGCGTCCCTCGCGGCGCAGGCCGGGGCGCGGGTCGCGGTCGGCCCAGCCGAACCTGCCTGCGCCTTCCCGGAAGCAGGCGATCAGGTTGCGTCCGCTGAACGGCAGTCCGGACACAGGGCCTGTCGCGGGCTCGTTGCGGGCGCGCAGTTCGATCGGGTCCAGGCCGCACTTCTCGGCGAGTTCGTCGAACGCCGACTCCAGTGCGAACGACCCCGGCGCCTCGCCCGGCGCGCGCATCCAGGTCGGGGTCGGCACGTCCAGTCGTACGAGCCGGTTGGCGGTGTGGTGGGCGTCGGCGCCGTACATGGTCCGGGCCGGGCCGGCGGCCGACTCGATGAACTCGTGCACGGTGGAGGTGGCGCTCAGGGAACGGTGCTCCAGCGCGCGCAGCCGGCCGTCGGCGTCGGCGCCGAGCCGCAGGCGTTGCCGGGTGGGGCTGCGGTAGCCGGCGAGCGAGAACATCTGCCGACGGGTCATGACCACCCGTACCGGGCGGTGCAGTTCGGTCGCGGCCATCACAGCGGCCACCTGGTGGGCACGGACCCCCTTGCTGCCGAAGCCGCCGCCGACATGCTCGGAACGCACCCGGACCGAGGCCGGGTCGAGCGAGAATATCTTCGCGAGTTCGCTCGCGACCCAGAAGGTGCCCTGGTTGGAGTCGACGAGTTCGAGCCGGCCACCGTCCCAGCGGGCCGTCGCCGCGTGCGGCTCCATCGGGTTGTGATGCTCTTCCGGGGTGGTGTACTCGGCGTCCACGACGACCGCGGACGCGGCGAGTTCGGCCTCCAGGTCGCCCTTCTCGATCACCGCCGGACCGTGGCTGTCGACCGGGTACGCGTCGGGGTGCTCGCCGGTGAAGTCGACGTCGTGCGGCTCCTGTTCGTAGTGCACGACCAGCGCTTCGGCGGCTTCCCGGGCCTGTTCGGAGGTTTCGGCGACGACCAGCGCCACGGGCCAGCCCGCGTGCGGCACCCGGTCGTGCTGGAAGACGGCCGCGGTCGGGTCCGGGACGCCCAGCAGACCGACGTACCCGGTCTCGACCCGCGGGGCGTTGCCGTGGTGCAGGACGGCGATCACGCCAGGCATGGCGAGGACGTCGGCGGTGTCGATGGAGCGGACGCGGCCGCGGGCGACCGTGGACAGCACCAGCCAGCCGTGCGCGAGGTCGGCGAACGGGATCTCGCCGGCGTACCGTGCGGCGCCGGTGACCTTGTCGCGGCCCTCGACGCGGGTGTGCGCGGTGCCGACGGCGTTCTCGCGTGCCGTGGGGGCGGTGGTCATCGGGCGGCCTCCTCTGCCAGTTCGGTCAGCACGGCCACGACGAGGTTGCGCATGAGGGTCACCTTGTATGCGTTGTGCGGCAGCGGCTTCGCCGCGGCGAGTTCGGCGTCCGCGGCGGCGGCGAAGGCCCCGGCGTCGGCGGGCGCCCCGGTCAGGACGTGTTCGGCCGCCGTCGCCCGCCAGGGCCGGGAGGCGACCGCCCCGAAGGCGAGGCGCACTTCGCGTACGACGCCGTCCTGGACGTCGAGCGCGGCGGCGATCGAGCCGATGGCGAAGGCGTACGAGGCACGCTCGCGCACCTTGCGGTAGCGGGAGCGGGCGGCCACCGGAGCGGGCGGCAGGGTGACGCCGGTGATCAGCGCGCCCGGCGGCAGGGCGGTCTCGCGGTGCGGGGTGTCGCCGACCGGCAGGTAGAACTCGGCGAGGGGCAACTCTCCCGGCCCCTCGGCGGTTTCGTACGAGACGACCGCGTCGAAGGCGGTCAGCGCGACGCCCATGTCCGAGGGGTGGGTTGCCACGCAGTGCTCGGAGGCGCCCAGGATGGCGTGGTTGTGGTGCTCGCCCTCGATCGCGGGGCAACCGCTGCCAGGCACACGCTTGTTGCAGGCCTTGGTCACGTCGGCGAAGTAGCCGCAGCGGGTGCGCTGGAGCAGGTTGCCGCCCACGGTCGCCATGTTGCGCAGCTGACCGGATGCGCCGGCCAGCACGGCCTGGGCCAACGCCGGGTAGCGGCGCCGGACTTCGGGGTGGGCGGCGAGGTCGCTGTTGGTGACGGTCGCGCCGATCCGAAGGCCGCCGTCCGCCGTCACCTCGATGCCGTCCAGTGGCAGTTCGCGGACGTCGACCAGGCGGGAGGGCCGCTCGACGCCGGTCTTCATCAGGTCGACGAGGTTGGTGCCGCCGCCCAGGAAGCGGGCGTCGGGGTCGGCGTCGAGCAGGGCGAGGGCGCCGGAGACGTCGAGGGCCCGGTCGTATGCGAACTCCCTCACGCTGCCGCCTCCTCGGTTTTCGCTTCCGCTGCCCGGGCCACGGCCTGGACGATCGACACGTACGCGCCGCAGCGGCACAGGTTCCCGCTCATCCGTTCCCGGATCTCCTCGGTGCTCAGGGGTGGCGGTCCGGCCTCGGGGCGGACGTCGTCGGTGACGGCGCTGGGCCAGCCGGCCGCGTGTTCCTCGATCACCGCGATCGCCGAGCAGATCTGGCCGGGGGTGCAGTAGCCGCACTGGTAGCCGTCCAGGTCGAGGAACGCCTGCTGCACCGGGTGCAGTCGGTCACCCTCGGCCATGCCCTCGATGGTGGTGATCTCGCGTCCTTCGGCGGCCACGGCGAGTTGCAGACAGGACACCGCCCGGCGCCCGTCGAGCAGTACCGTGCAGGCGCCGCACTGCCCCTGGTCGCAGCCCTTCTTGGTACCGGTCAGGTCGAGGCGCTCGCGCAGGGCGTCGAGCAGGGTGGTGCGGTGGTCGACGGGGAGGGTGTGCTTCTCGCCGTTGATGTTCAGGGTGATGTCGCTGGACGTCGACGAGGGGGCTGGGACCATGTTCAGCCTTCTTTCGCGTATCCCGGACACGTCGGGGCGTCAATCCGACGCTAGAGTGAGCTCAAGCGGACAACTGTCCGCTCCCGGTCCGAACGTAGTGGACAACTGTCCGTTTCTCAAGGGCCGTTTTTCGGACACGAGCAGGCGAGGAGGACGAGTGGGGCAGAAGAACGACCCGCACCTGCGCTCGGACGCGCAGCGCAACCGCGAACGCATCCTGGAAGTGGCCCTCGCCGAGCTTTCCCGGGCAGCCGACACCCCGCTGAGCGCGATCGCGAAGAAGGCGGGCGTCGGCCAGGGCACGTTCTACCGGAACTTCCCCAACCGCGAGGCGCTCGTACTCGAGATCTACCGCCACGAGGTGCAGCAGGTCGCCGACACCGCGTCCGTGCTGCTGGAGAGCGGGGAACCCGACCGTGCGCTGCGCGCGTGGATGGACCACCTCGCCCGGTTCGCGATGACCAAGGCCGGCCTGGGGGATGCGATCCGCCAGGCCCTGAACACCTCGTCGGGGAAGGCGGCGAAGCCGGGCCACACCCCGGTGATCGACGCGGCCGACCTCCTGCTCCGTGCCTGCGAGGAGGCGGGCACGATCCGTCCCGGCGTCACGACCGACGACTTCATGCTGGCCATCGCCGGCCTGTGGCAGCTCGCTCCCCACGAGAACTGGCAGCCACAGGCGACCCGCCTGCTGGATCTCGTCATGGACGGATTGCGCGCGGGGGCGCCCGGACGTCAGGGCCCGTCGTTCGGATCAGGTCGGCTGTGAGGCGCGGTGCGTTCCGGCCTGATCATCGACACCCAGTCCGTGCGCGCGGCGGTGACGCGGGGGTTGTGCAGCACGATGGCGCCGATCCTTTCGCCGGGGGCTGGACGACGGCGGCCGCGCGGCCCATGCCTATCCGCGGGGCGGCGATGCCTATGCCCTCGGCCAAGGGGTGCACCCGGATGATGTGCTCCACGTACGCGAACAGCGTATCCACGGTTTGCGCCGCGGCCTCCCGCACGGCGGGCAGGTCGAACGTGCGGGCGCTCTCGGGGCATGACCACCTCCACTCCGCCGATGAGGGAGGCCGCCCGCGCCATCCTCCTCGACGTTGACCATCGCGTTCTCCTGCTCGGATACGACGAGAACGGCGGCTTCTGGGCGCCGGCGGGAGCGCACGGCACTGTGGTCGGCCGATGCCCGCCGACTGCCGGTGATCAGCTGGCGGGGCTGTGGCCGGGGTGTGAGTGAGGGCGGCGATGCGCGCGGCGACGGTCTGCGCGCGGGCGAGCAGAGCACGCCCAAGGACCCGTTTTCCTGGGCGGGAACTGTAATCAGAGCCGCTGCAGTCAACGTGCCGTGCCCGCAACTCCAGTCGGCTCGCGGCGTGTTCGCTTTCTGCGCCCTGGCACGTCTGGGCGCTGCCGCTCACCAACCAGCGAGCCAGCGGCGCAGCGCCGCATCGTCGAGGGCGGGTACGTGAGCGTGCACGTACGCCCGAGGGCCAGGGTGCCCACGCCGAGCACGGTCATCCCGGCGGCATGGGCTGCACGGGCGCCGACCGGGGAGTCCTCGACAGCCAGGGCGCTGCCGGGCTCGATGCCGAGTGCCGCGCAGGCGGCGAGGTAGCAGGCGGGGTGCGGCTTGGGCGTGGCGACGTCGTCGCCCGAGACCGTAATCGGCAGCCACCGGGAGAGGCCACCGTGCGCCAGTGACTTGTCCCAGGAGAACGCGAGGCCCGTTGCCAGCCACCGCGACCGGCACCCTGGCGGCGAGAATTGCGACCACATCCGCCGCACCGGGCATCGGCTGCGCCCCGTCGGCGACCTTCACCAGAGCGGCTTCCGCACGGCGTACGGCGAGCCGATCGGGGCCTGGAGGTCGGCTGGCATCGCTGTCTGACAAGCAATGCGGGCTACTTGGCGTGTTACCGCAGGTGGCGGGCGTTGGGGGGCGAGTTTGTAGGGGCTCTGGCTGTGTGAACTCTGCCCCGATGTGGGTGGTTGTCCGGCGAAAGTCTCACGTGGCAGCGGAGTTCCCCGTAGTCAGGAGATCGACCAAGATCTTTCTGTCGCACGAGGAACTCCGTGGGATGCTCAGTGTTGCACCCTGCCCGCGACAACCACCATGTCCTGGCCGGAGACCAGTCATCCTCTCCGCGGTCCGTCCCCGCTGAGCTTGGATTCGGTTGCCGTCCTGGTGTCGGTGCTGTCCCGAGCTGCCCTCCCGGCGGTGGTGGAAGAAACGGCCGTGTCAGCGCCGTTGGAAGGCGCGGTTGAGGACGTCGCGGGTGACCGCCAGCCCGAGCCGGTGCCCGTGCTCGGAGGCGAAGCGGTAGTGCACGCCGGCCCAGATGCGCGCCTCCAGGAGTTCGGCTGTCGCCGCCCGAAGGCTGTCGTAGTGGCGGGTCGTGCCGGAGGCGGGGCTGTACGCGGCGAACGTGAGGTCGTCACGGCCGAAGAACGACCCCAGGGCCGTCATGACCGCCGTGGTGAAGCAGGCGTGGCCCGACGGGTACTCCGGCGACGGGGCGGTGTTCCGCAGCGGCGTCCAGTCCGGGTCGGGATCGGTGGCTGCGGTGCCGTCGGTGCCGGCGAGCGGAATGGCCGTCACTGGGCGCCAGAAGTTCCAGTGTGCCTTGGCCGTGTAGCAGGCGATGAGAGTGTCGGCGGAGGCCACGTACACCATGGCGAGCAGCCGGGCCGTCCGGAGGCTGCTGAGGTGGTGCGCGCCGGCGAGTTGCCGGGTGATCGACCATTCGACCATGCGGGGGTCGTCCCACCAGATCGCCGCCTCGGTCTGGTCCTGGGTGCGGACGGTGCTGGTGGCCGCGCCAAGGCTCTTGACCTCGTTCAGGTCGCGGGCCCAAGCGGCGCCGGTCAGGGCGGGCGGGGGCTTGACCCGGTAGGCGCCGGAGTCGGGGACGACGAACGGCTTCAGGTTCGGCACCCAGGCGCCGACGTTGACGTAGCCGGGTGGGGTGAGCCGGTATTCGCCCGGCTCGGTGCCGACGGTCCACGGCGCGGTGGGGTCGAATCCGTCGTCATGGCGGCTCTCGGTCATCGCCGCGGCGGCGGCCCTGCCGACGGCCACCCCGCCGTCCTCGGCGCGGCCGTCGGGGATCGCGGCCAGCGCCTCGTCGTAGCGGGCGTTCAGCGACTGGGCCTGCGTGGGGAAGAGCCACAGCAGCGTGTCGTGGGCGGCCGCGGCCACCGCGGCGGCGGTGGAGTCCCCGGGGCGGCTGCGGGGCGCGCTGACCAGGGGCTCGTACGGACGGCCGGCGACGGCGTTGACCGCGTCGTACACGGCGCCCTGCACGATGGCGAAGCTGCGAGTGCTGGTGGTGGGCGACTGCTTGGCGGTGTCGTAGATGGCGGTCTGGGCGTGGATGTTCCAGGCGATGACGGGATTGCCCGGGGTGGCCTCCACGCTGCTGTGTGCCTCGGCGGTGGTGGCCGTCAGCGGGACGGTCAGGGTGAGTACGGTGAGAACCGCGATACGGCGTAACCCTCTGAATGATCCGGCGAGCGGGCGTTGTGTCACGAGACCCCCATGGGCTTGTCGGTGACAGATTGGCCGAGCCTATTCGGCAGGGGCCGGTTTTGTCGTTACATCGACAATCCGACGGGGTGCACACCCGGATGTCCGTCACTCGGCGACGAATGCGCGGGTGCGCAGACGCAGAACGGCTGACTCGGCGCCTGCCACGACGACTGACAGCACGTCGCTGCCAGCAGCATGCGCCAGGAGGGGGCCAGGTTCCACCGATCCATCCAGCCGTCTCGAACGCCGCCGGTCGGTGGTGTCGCAGCCGTTCGGCAGTTCGACCGCCGGCAAGGAGTCGGCGGCTGGGCGCCGGAGGCGGTGGCCGCGTTGGCCGTGGGGCCGGCCGCGCGGCCCCACCTCCGGCACGCGCGCATTTCCTTCTGGCTGTACTCGGGCGTCGACCGGCGTTTCTCGGCCTCGGCGCGCCTGCGTTCCTCGTTCCTGGCGAACATCCGGCCCTCGCATGCCACACTGTTGGTGCGCCCGCCAGGCTCCCCCGTCTTGGCGGGCGCAGCTCTGTCGAGGTGCTGTTTCGTGGGGCAGGACAGCGGGTTCGCGTCGACGGCGTGCGCCGCGGACCCACCCGGGCCCTGCCCGACGGCCCGGAATGGATGCGGGTGAACGTGGGGCCGGTCAAGGGCCGCTGGTCATAGGCTGGTTGGTGGCGTACGGCGGCACGGTGCAGGGGACCCTATGAGGGGTGCGGGGGCGTCTGACGGCACGTCGGACCAGGTGTGGTTTATCAGTCATGCGGGTGCGGATCGGGCGTGGGCGGAGTGGATCGCCTGGCAGCTCCTGGACGCGGGCCTGCAGGTGGAGTTGGACTATTGGGACTGGGGTGGAGGTGACAACTTCATCCTGAAGATGAACGCCGCGCTCGAGCGGGGCTGGCTGCTGGCGTTGTTCTCGCCCGCGTACTTCGAGCTCGAGCGGTTCACCACCCCGGAGTGGACCGCGATGATGGCCATGCAGGGGAAGATCGGTCACCTTCGTGCGGGAGACCGTCGCGGGAGGGCTTGTTCAGCTCGCTGCGGTAGGAGCTGGGCTTCCCCAGAGCGGCCCGCTCCCACTGCAGCTATGAGAAGCGACGTGTCGTGTCTTGTGCGGTGGTGGCCGCATGCATGGAGCGGGGCGTGTGTTGCGGGGTCGAGGTCCGGGATGAGCGTGGCGCCGTAGTAGAACTCCCCTTCTGGTGCCGTGGGTTACTTGCAGAACGGCTTCTTGCCCATGGCGGACTCGATGCCGCCGAGGATGAGCTTCTGGAACTCGGCGGCGCCGGGGTAGGAGCCGTCGGTGGTGAAGTCCTTGGCGTCGTGGCCCAGCGTGGTGAGCCAGGCCCGCCCGCCGTCGTAGTACTGGCACCAGGCGACGGGATGGTCGTCTCCGTGACCGGGGTGGTGGTAGTTGCCGGCCACTCCCTTGGCCAGGGTGCTCTCGTCGACCTCGGCGAGCACCCGCACCCGGCTGGGCGCGGGGACGAGGTTGTACCACTCGTCGGTGAAGGTCCAGGTGCGGGGCAGATCCTTGGTGGAGGTGTCCTTGCGGTTCACGGTGAGCACGGTGCCGGACTGCTCGGGACCGTGGTCGTAGAAGTTGGCGCCGCCCAGCAGACCTTCGTACCAGGGCCAGTTGTACTCGGTGCCGAAGGCGTTGTGGATGCCGACGAAGCCTCCGCCGCCGCGGACGTACTGGCGCAGGGAGGTCTGTGCGGCGTCGTCGAGGGTGTCGCGGCTGGTGGAGAAGAAGGCGACCGCGTTGTACCGGAACAGAGCCGCGGGGGAGGAGAGTTGGGAGACGTCCTCGGTGTAGTCGACCTGGAAGCCGTTGTCCGCGCCGAGCTTGACGACTGCGTTCTGGACGACGTTCGAGGCGGTCAAGGTCGGGTTGAGGCCCATGCCCAGGGCGGGGCCGAGGTTGGCGTGCCGGGGGCCGGCGGTGCGGGTGTAGAGGAGGATCTTGTGGCCCTGGGAGGCGTCGAAGTTGCCCCAGTCGTGATAGCAGCGGGCGTCGACACCCCGGCATACGCCGTAGTCGGGATCGCCGAGCTCCTGGGCGCCCACGCCGAGTCGGCCCTGGGCCATGCTCAGGGTGCTGGTCAGGAGCAGGGCGACTGCGGCCGCAGCGGCGGCCAGCGCCGCGTGGATCGGCTTGAAGCGCTGCATGTTTGCTGCCCTCCGGTTCACTGGACGACGATCTTGCCGGTGCTCTGCGGGGCGATCGGGTCGTTGTAGAAGAACTCGCCGGCCGTGTCGAAGGTGTGCGTGTACGACTGGCCCGGCATGAGCAGGCCCGTGTCGAACTCGGCCTCGAAGAAGGCCACGGCACCGTGGGCGGACTTGTTGTCCGACGGGTTGGTGAAGGTGACCGTGGTGCCCTTGGCGACGGTCAGGTGCTGCGGGGCCATGGCGTTCTGGGCGACCAGGTTCTCCGTCGCTCCCGGCGCGTTCTTGGAACTGTCCCAAGTGCGGCCCAGAGTCACGGTGTTGTTCGCGACGGCGCCGGTGACGGCGACCGCGCGGATCTGGTTGCGGCGGGACGGGGGAGTGGGAGCCGTGGCCGGTCCGACGGTGCCCCCCAGCTTGAACGCCCACAGGTGGTCGCCCTTGGGGACGTCCGGGTACGGCAGCCCGTTGCCGCCTGCCAGGACGGCGACGTACTGCTCGCCGTCGATCTCGTACGTCAGCGGGCTCGTGTTGACCCCGGCCCCGCACTGCCAGCTCCACAGCCGGCGCCCGTCCCGGTCGTCGAGGGCGGTGAGCACCCCGTCCGGGCGGCCCTGGAAGAGGAGGCCGCCCGCGGTGCTCAGGATGCCGTTGCCGTGGGCCAGCGACCAGTCGCCCTCTTGCCGCCAGGCCACGGTGTTGGTGCGCGGGTCGACGGCCGCGAGCCCTCCGGCGAAGTACTCGCCCAGCGGGCGGGCGGTGTTGACGCGGCCGCCGTGGGTGTTGGAGTAGGCGGAGTTGATCAGCCCGTAGCCGACGTAGACCAGGCCTGTGCGGTGGCTGAAGGAGGGGAAGGCCCAGTCGGCGCCACCGCCCGCGCCGGGGAAGATGATGGTGGCGCGGTCCCAGTGAACCTCGTAGATGCCGCCGGTCGGGTAGAAGGGCACCGGGCGGGTGGCCTTGTCCAGGCGGGGTTCGGTCTCGACGAACGGTTCGCCGCCGGGGAAGGGCTGGGTCGGTGCGGTCTTCTGCGCCGCGTGTTGGGGGACCGGGCGTTCCTCGATGCCGTGCACGGGTTCACCGGTGGCGCGGTCGAGGATGTAGTACATGCAGGTCTTGCTGCCGTAGACGACGACCTTGCGCTTCTTGCCCTTGATCAGCAGGTCGGCGAGGACGGGCGGCATGACGTTGTCGTAGTCCCAGATGTCGTGGTGGACGGACTGGAAGTGCCAGCGCCGTTCGCCCGACTTGGCGTCGAGGGCGACGAGGCAGTTGGCGAACAGGTTGTCACCGCCGCGGGTGGAGCCATCGGTGCGGGGATAGGGATTGCCGAACGCCCAGTAGACCAGGCCGAGTTCAGGGTCGACGGCGGGGTGGATCCAGCAGACGGCACCGCCCGTCTTCCAGGTGTCGCCCTCCCAGGTGTCGTGGCCGTACTCGCCGGGGCCGGGGGTGCCCCAGAAGGTCCAGACGAGCTCGCCGGTGGAGGCCTTGAGTGCGTAACCGCGCCCCCGGGCCCCGGCCGTACTGCCCTCGGTGCCGATGTAGATGAGTCCGTCCCAGTACACGACGGCGCCGGCCAGTCCGCCCTTGCTGCCCCCGCACTGCCCGCTTTCGGGGTCGCAGCCCGGGTCGCCCTGGTCCTCGACCAGCAGTTCGCGGGTCCAGGCGACGGCGCCGGTCTTCTGGTCGAGGGCGTACACCAGGTTGGAGCCGGAGATGGTGAAGGCCAGGCCTTCGCCCAGGGCGATGCCGCGCATGTTGGTGGTGTCGGTGCCGACGTTCGTCTTCCAGCGGACCTGGCCGGTCCGGCCGTCGATGGCGAAGACATTCTGCTGGGTGGTGGCGAGGTAGAGCACGCCGTCCTGCGCGATGACCGCGCACTGCTGGGAGCTGCTGGTGGAGCCGTTCTCCAGGTTGATGTGCCAAGTGCCGCCCAGCTGGCGGACGTTGTCGGTGGTGATGCGCTTGAGGGACGAGTAGTTGTGGTTGCCGAGGTTGCCGCCGGCCTTGGGGAAGTTACGGCCCGTGGCCGGGTGTGCCTGGGCCGGTACCGGGCGGGCCAGAGCTTCGGCGGCCTGCGCGGGGGGAGCGGCGAGCACGCCTGCCGTCGTCGCGGTGCCGGCGGCCGCCGAGGTGAGAAAGCTGCGTCTGTCCATGATCCCTCACTTCTTCGTGGCATGAACCTGACCAGTCCGTACGGCATGGGGGCCGCTGGACTGAGAGGGGGAGGGAGTGGCATTGGTGCGGATCTTGGTCCGCTGTACGGTTTCTGAAACCCGTATGATGGTTGCCCGATTGGCAGTTAGCTACGTTAGGCAGGCGTCACGTGTGTGACAAGAGTCGGGGCGTCGATCGTTCAGATGTCTTCGGAAGCCGGCAGCCGTGCCGGCATGATGCTGCGGGGGATGGGGCCCTTGTTGCGGCGCCCCTGACCGGTCTCCTCCCAGGCGTGGGCGAGCACTCCCACGCTCCGGCTGAGCACGAACAGGCCGCGTGCGAGCGGCGCGGGAAAGCCCAGTTCGGCGTAGATGACGGCGGTGGCTCCGTCGATGTTCATCGGTACGGGACGTGCGCCGGCGCGGCGCAGCCGTAGCAACTCCTCCACGGCGAGGGCAGCCTGTAGGAACTCGCCTTTCACCACGCCGTCGGCCACCGCCTCGTGAACGAGGTCCAACAACGGGTCGCGGCGCGGGTCCACGGGGTGGAAACGGTGGCCGAAACCGGGCAGATAGCGTGAGCGGCTCTGCCAGTCCGCCGTCACCTCGCGGGCCGCGTCAGGCCAGTGCGCGCCCGCGTCGTGCCGGGCCCGGATGTCGTCGAGCATCTCCACGCACTGCTGTCCGGCCCCGCCGTGCGAGTCGCCGAGCAGGTTGACGCCGGTGGCGACGGCGTTGTTGAGGCCGACTCCGCAGGTGGCGGCCATGCGGGCGGCGGCGATCGAGGGGGCCTGCGGGCCGTGGTCGACGCCGGCGACCAATGCGGCCTCGAGCAGCGCGGACTGACGGGGCGTCGGCAGATCGCCGCGCAGCAGGAGCCAGATGACGTCGACCAGGCCCGTGGTGCCGATGAGCTCCTGGACGGGCCGGTCGCGCAGCTCGATGCTCCCCGGCTCGATGTGGCTGACGGCGGTGGCCCACCAGAGAGCCGCCTCGTCCTGGGACGCGGTCATGACGCGGCCGCCTCCTCGGTGGTCCATCGGCGGGCGAGCTGCTCCCGCTCGTGGTTGTGCTGGCCGAGCAGGGGCGGGGGAGAGGGAGGCGTGAGGGCTTCGCCGTCGAGGAGCACGCCGTTGCCCATGACCCTGAGCTTGTGTCCCGCCCGCCCGGGGTGCTCCAGCTCGGTCACGAACCGCCGGTGTTCCAACTGTGGTTGCCCGAGGGCCTGCGGCACCGTGAGCACACGTGCGGCGGGCACCCCGGCGGCGTTCAGCTCGCGCTCCCAGTCCGCGGCCGGGCGCGTGGCCAGGGCGTCGTTTAGGGCGGCGTTCAACTCGCCGCGGTGCAGCTTGCGTTGCTCGCGCTCCCTGAAGCGGGGATCCGAGACGAGTTCCTCCGCGCCCACCAGCCGGCAGAGCGTCTCGAACTGGCGTTGCTGGTTGGCGGCGATGTTGAGCGGCCCGTCGAGGGCGTGAAAGGTGCCGGAAGGCGCGGCCGTTGCGTTCTGGTCGCCGAGTGGCTCGGGTGCCACCCCGCTGACCAGGTAGTTGGACACGGCCCAGCCCATGGCGGACAGCGACGCCTCCAGCATGGAGACATCCAGCCTGGTGCCCCGCCCGGTGCGCTCGCGTTGCAGCAGGGCTGCGCTGATGGCGAGCGCCGCCATCAGCCCGCCGGTCGTGTCGCAGACGGGGAAACCGACGCGCTGCGGTGCCGTCTCGGGCGTGCCGGTGACGCTCATCATGCCGGTCAGCCCCTGGATGATCTGGTCGTACGCCGGTACGTCGCTCATCGGGCCGGTGTGGCCGAAGCCGGAGATGGAGCAGTAGACGAGGCGTTCGTTGAGCGCGGCGAGGTGCTCGGAGTCGTAGCCCATCCGGGCCAGCACGCCCGCCCGGAAGTTCTCCAGCAGGACATCGGCGCCCGCGAGCAGATCTTCGAACAGGGTCCGGTCGGCCATGTCCTTGAGGTCCAGCTCCAGGGACTTCTTGCCGGCGTTCTGGGCTAGGAAGGAGGCCCCGACCCCGTCCCGGTTGAGGGAGGGATCGGGGCCCAGGCTGCGGGCCAGGTCGCCCTGGCCGGGGCGTTCGATCTTGACCACTTCGGCGCCCAGCAACATCAACTGGTAGCTGCAATAGGGGCCGGCCAGGACGTTCGTCAGATCGAGGACGCGGATTCCGTCAAGCGGGCGGACGTGCATGTGACGTCTCCTTCCGGGCGCCGGCAGAGCGGCGCCGGCGACTGTGTCAGGCGGGCGGCCCCAGGGGATGGTCGAATCCCTGTGACGCGATGCGTGCCGCCACTTGGGCCAGGTCCTCGGCGAACTCCCCGGTGAGCCGGTCGGGGATGCGGGCGCTCGGGCCGCTGAGCGAGAGCGAGGCGACCACCACGCCCGAGTGCGTGCGGATGGGTACGGCGACGGCGGTGAGGCCGACGTCGCGCTCGCCGTGGCTGACGGCGTAGCCGCGCGTCTCGGCCTCCTCGGCCCAGTGCCGCAACTGCTCGATGTGCGCCACTCCGTGCGGGGAGTCGGCGGCGACCCGTTGCAGCAGGCCGTCGGTCGCCCCGACCAGGAGCACCTTGGACGAGGCTCCCGCCCACAGGGGCAGTTCGTCGCCGACCCGCACCACATGCCGCAGTGGCTGGGGGCTCTCCTGCTGGGCGACGCACACCCGGTGGATGTCACGGCGGATCATCAGGTTCGCGGTCTCGCCCCGGCGTTCGGCGAGTTCGCGCAGCAGCTTCTGGGTGTCGGGGGGCAACTCCCAGCTGGTATGCGCCAGATGGGCCCAGCGCCACAGGCCGGGTCCGGCGGTGTAACCGCCCGGTGTGGCCCACAGCAGTCCGTACTGCTCCAGGGTCTGCACGAGGCGCACCACGGTCGTCTTGGGAAGGCCGGTGGCCTCGACCATGTCCCGGAGCGGGACGGCGGGTTGATCCTCGGTCAGCAGCGACAGGATGTCCAGAGCCCGGCGCACACTCCGCACTCCGCCCTGGCCTTGGTCCGCGTCCACGGGGGTCTCCTTCGCGAGTCGGCGAACAAGCCGGTACCGCCCGGCGAACGGGCACCGGCACCTGGGGCGACAGCTTCCACCAGTCCAGGGCCCGGGGCGAACCGACGGCCTCAACTTCCTTGTGCCCGGCCTCTTGTCACGGCCTCCCGGCCGCCCGTACGTTACACGCCAACCCGCACAGCAGTCCATGAAAACCACCTGATGGTTTCTCTGGAGGGGTAATGCTGCAAGACCTTCTCAAAGCCGCCGACGGAAGCGACCCCGTCGACGTGCCCTCCTTCGTCTCGGGTTCCTGGGGCGGCGAGGGCCCGCCCCTCGACCGCACCGGCCCCTACCTGCGGCGCACGGTCAGCCGGGCCCCCACGGCGACCGCCGCCGAGCTCGACCACGCCCTCACCCGGGCCCGCGGCTACGCCCCGCAGATCGCCTCGCTGGCACCGGCCGCCCGCGCGGAGATCCTGGAGACGGCCTCCCGGACGGCCACGGCCCACCGCGACCGACTCGCCCGCCTCCTCGCCCTCGAACTCGGCAAACCCCTCAAGGACAGCCGCACCGAGATCGACCGCGTGGCCTCCACACTCGCCGTCTGCGCGGCCGAGGCCCGCCGCATCGACGGCGAGAACCTGCCGTCCGCCGGCTGGCCGACCGGCATCGGCAACACCGCCCTCACCTACCGCGCCCCGGCCGGAGTGGCGCTGGCCATCACCCCGTTCAACGCCCCGGCCAACCTCCTCGCCCACAAACTCGGAGCGTCCTTCGCGGCCGGCAACACCACCCTCGTCAAAGCACCACCACAAGCCCCGGCCGCCTCCGCCGCCGTGATCGCCCTCCTCCTCGACAGCGGCCTGCCCCACCAGGCGGTCCAACTCCTGCACGGCGGCGGCGAGACCGGCGCCGCGCTCTGCGCCGCCGACGAGGTGGACGTCATCAGCTTCACCGGCAGCGCCGCCACTGGGAACGCCGTGGCCCGCGCCGCCGGAGCCAAACGCCTCGCCCTCGAACTCGGCGGCAACGCGGCCACGATCGTCTGCGAGGACGCCGACCCGTCGCATGCGGCTGCCGTCTGTGCCCGAACCGGCTACAGCAACTCCGGCCAGAGCTGCATCTCCGTCCAGCGCGTCTACGTGCACCGCGCCAACTACCCGGCATTCCTCGACGCGTTCACCGCCGCCGTCGACGCGCTCGTCGTCGGCGACCCCTTCGACGACACCACCGACGTCGGCTCGATGGTCGACGAGGTGGCCGCCGAGCGTGTGGTGGAGTGGTCCAAGGAGGCCGCACGGCTGGGCGCGACGGTCGTCCGCGGAGGCACGCGGGACGGCGCCACCGCCGCCCCCACCATCGTCGCCGACCCGCCGCGCACCGCCTCGGTCGTCGTGCACGAGGTGTTCGGCGCGCTCGTCGCCGTCATGCCCTACGACGACTTCGACGCCGTGCTCGACGAGTGCAACGCCAGCCGGTACGGCCTCCAGGCGGGCCTGTTCACCCACGACATCACCCGCATCGTGACCGCCTGGCGGCGTCTGGAGGTGGGCGGGCTGATCGTGAACGGTTCCTCCAACTTCCGCCTGGATCATGTCCCGTTCGGCGGGGTGAAGGACTCCGGCTTCGGCCGCGAGGCACCCCGCTGGCTCATCGACGACTACACCGTCGTCAAAACCCTCGTGCTGCGCGGCCTGTCCCCCTGGGGCGACCTGCGCGAGCTGCCGAAGGAGACCCCGTGACCACCGTGACCGCGGCCGAGGCCCTCGTCACCCAACTCCGGTCCTACGGCGTCGAGTACGTCTTCGGCACCTGCGGCCACACCAACATCGCCCTCCTCGACGCCCTCGGCCCGAGCCCCGTCGAGTTCGTCATCGCCCGCCACGAACAGGCCGCCGCCCACGCGGCCGACGGCTACGCCCGGGCCACCGGCCGCCCCGGAGTCCTGCTCACCCACGTCGGCCCCGGCATGATGAACGCCGTCACCGGCGTCGCCACCGCCGCCCTCGACTCCATACCGCTCGTCGTGATCAGCGGCGACATCCCCTCGTACTACCACGGCCGCCATCCGCACCAGGAGGTCAACCTCCACGCCGACGCCGACCAGAGCGCCATCTACCGCCCCTTCACCAAGCGCACCTGGCACGTCCAGCGCGTCCAGGACCTGGGCAGGGCCACCGAGCGCGCCTTCTGGACCGCGACCAGCGGCCGGCCTGGAGCCGTCCTCGTCAACGTCCCCATGGACCTCTTCAACCGCCGGGTGCAGCCCTACGACCATCCCCTGCCTGTCCACCTGGGCCGCCCCGGCCTGGACGAACCCACAGCCGGCCGCATCGCCGAATCGCTCCTGGCGGCGGAGCGTCCCCTGGTGTACTTCGGCGGCGGCATCCGCGACCCCCGCGCCCGCACCGCCCTCCTCGACCTGGCCGAACACCTCGACATCCCGCTCGCCCACTCCCTCATGGGCAAGGGCGTGCTGCCGGACCGGCACCCCCTGCTGCTGGGCATGCCGGGGTTCTGGGGTGTGCAGAGCACCCACGAGCACACCAAGGGCGCGGACGTCGTCCTCGCCGTGGGCACCCGCTTCGCCGAGACGGACGCCAGCTCCTGGGAGAGCGCGTACACCTGGAACTTCCCGCCCAGCCGGCTGATCCAGATCGACCTCGACCTGGCCGAGATCGGCCGCAACTACCCGGTGGAGACAGGGGTGGTGGCGGACGCGGGGCTCGCCCTCGAGGCGATCACGGCCGCCGTCCGCGCGCGGCGGAGCACCCCGCTCACACGCCCCGGACTGCGCGAAAGCATTGCCGTCGCCCGCCGCACGGTCTTCGACGAGGCGCGGGAGGCCGGCCGCAGCGACGACTTCCCGCTCCGCCCTCAGCGCATCCTCGCCGACCTGCGCGACGCCCTTCCCGAGGACGCCGTCCTCGTCACCGACGTCGGCTGGAACAAGAACGGCGTCGCCCAGTGCTACGAACTCCCCGACCAGGGCCGCTTCATCACCCCCGGCGGCGCTTCCACCATGGGCTTCGGCCCGGCCGCCGCCGTCGGCGTCCAGATCGCCCAACCCGACCGCGTCGTCGTGGCGTTGATCGGTGACGGCGGGATGAGCGCCCAACTCCCCGCGCTGCCCATGGCGGTGGAGCAGGGAGCCCCCGTCATCTTCGTGGTGATGAACAACCGCGCCCACGGCACCATCGCCGACCTCCAGGCCGGCGCCTTCGGACGGTCGTACGGCTGCGAGTTCACCGACCCCGAAGGCCGCCCGTACAGCCCGGACTTCGCCCGCTACGCCGAGGCCTGCGGCGCCGACGGCCACGTCGTCGCCACCCCCGCCGATCTCGGCAAGGCCCTGGCGGATGCGATCGCCCGGCGCCGGCCCGCCGTGATCGACGTACCGATGGTGAACGAGCCGGTGCCCACCCCGGGGCACTGGAACATCAAGGACATCTACGCAGGCAACTTCCCTGCCGACACCACCTGATCCGCCCCCACCGGGCCAGAGGTACGGCCGCCATGCCCCTCACCCACTCCTCGTCCTCCATGAGGTGACCACCATGAACCGCTCCCTCAGGCCTGTGGCCCCCCTGTTCGTCACGCTCGTCGCACTGGCCGCGTGCAGTGCACCAGGAGACTCCGGCAGCGACGACGCGGGGTCCGACTCGGGCCCCATCAAGATCGCCGTCGTCGACGCCCGCAGCGGCCAGCTCTCGTCGCTGGGCGACTGGGAGTGGAAGGGCGCCAAGCTCGCCGTCGACGAGTGGAACAAGAAGGGCGGCATCGACGGCCGCAAGATCCAGATCAAGTCCTTCGACGACCAGGGCGACCCGACCATCGGGACCAACCTGGCCCGGAAGATCGCCGGCGAGAAGTACATCGCCATGATCGGTACAGCGGAGAGCGCGGTCACCATCGCCATGGCCCCGGCGCTGAAGCAGGCGAAGATCCCCAACATCACCTCGGGCCAGGCCGACGCGCTGGTGGAGCAGAAGAGCGAGTTCCTCTTCCTCAACGGGCCCACCAGCACCACGTACGACACGACGTTGGCGAAGTACCTGGTCCAGGACAAGGGCTTCAAGAAGATCGCGGTGATCACCAACAACGGTTCGTTCGGCAAGGGCGAGCACGACGCGTTCTCCAAGGCCGCGAAGGACCTCGGCATCACCCCGGTCACCGACCAGGTCGTGACCACCGACCAGAAGGACTTCAGCGCCGCCCTGAGCACCATCCGCTCCAAGAAGCCGCAGGTGATCTTCATCGGCTCGGAGGAGGTGGAAGCCGGGCTCATCGTCAAGCAGGCCCGTGACCTCGGCATCACCGCCCCGTTCGCGGGCGCGGCCCCGCAGGGCACCCCGGTCTTCATCGACACGGCCGGCAAGGCGGCCGTCGAGGGCACCATCGTCAGCTCGCCCTACCTCGGCAACGACACCAGCCCCGCCGCCCAGAAGTTCGCCGCCGCCTACAAGGCCGCCTACGGCGAGGACGCCGAACTCCACGGAGCCAAGGCCTACGACGGCACGAACATCCTGCTCACCGCGCTCAAGAGCAGCGGTGTCGCCACCGGCAAGGAACTGGCCGACGCGATCCGCGCCACCCAGTACGACGGGCTCCTCGGACGGTTCTCCTACGGCGCCGACGGCGTCGGGATCACCCAGACCAGCATCGGTGTCATCCAAGACGGCAAGCTCGTCGCGCAGAAGTGAGACGGACGTGCAGGAAACCTTCCAGACCCTTGTCGGCGGCCTCAGCCTCGGGGCCGTCTACGCCCTGGTCGCGATGGGCTTCTCCCTGGTGTATCGCACCATGGGACTGGTCAACTTCGCCCACGCGGACATCGCGATGATCGGCGCGTACGCCGCCTCCACCTTCTACCTCACCGCCCACCTCCCCTTCGTCGTGGCCATGGCGGCGGCCATCGTGATCACCGGGGCGATCGGCCTGGTCATCGAACGCGCACTGCGGCCGCTGGAGAACAAGGACTTCGACCTGATGCTGATCGGCACGATCGGCTTCGGCATCGTCCTGCAGGCCGTGGCCATCCTCATCTGGGGGACGACCGGCCGCGCGGTACCGTCCCCGCTGCGTGCCGCCCCGCTGGACATCTTCGGGGTCCGCGTGCGGACGTACGACCTCCTGGTCATGGGCGTCACTGCGATCGCGGTCGTCGCTCTCGCCTTCTTCCTCTCCCGCACCAAACGCGGGGCCGCCATGCAGGCGGTGGCCATGGACCACGAAGCGGCCACCGCCGTCGGCATCGACGTCGGCCGCAGCAACGCCCTGGCCTTCGCCATCGGCGCGGGCCTCGCCGCTCTCGCCGGCGGCCTGGTCGGTCCCATGCTCTACGTCGACGCCTCGCTCGGCGGTGCCCTGGGCATCAAGGGCTTCGCCGCGGCCATGCTCGGCGGCTTCGGCTCCATCCCCGGCGCCGTGGTCGGCGGTGTCGCCATCGGTGTCCTCGACTCGTACGCCGCGGGCCACTTCCAGGGCTACTCGGTCCTGGTGACCTTCCTCGTCTTCACCGCGGCGATCATGATCCGCCCGACGGGCATCTTCGGCGAGAGGACGGTGAGCCGCGCGTGAAGTCCCGAATCGCCATCGTGGGCGCGGTACTGGTCGCGGCCTGGGCCCTGCCCTACGGTCTGGGCGGCTACAGCATCCATGTCGTCGACATCGCCCTCATCTACGCCCTGCTCGCGCTCGGCATGGGTTTGGCCATGGGCGTCTCCGGCCAGATCAACCTCGCCCAGGTCGCCTTCTTCGGCGTCGGCGCGTATGTGGTCGCGATCCTCACGACCCACAATGGCTATGGCTTCTGGGCGGCCTCCGTCCTCGCGGTGTTCGCCACGGTCGCCGCCGGGCTGCTGGTCGGCATCCCCGCCCTGCGCATGCAGTCCCACTACCTGGGCATCGTCACCCTCGGCCTGGCGCTCGGCTTCATCAACTGGATCACCAACGCGGACATCAGCGGCGGTGCGGACGGCATCTCCGGAGTTCCGGTGCCGTCCCTGCCCGGCATCGACCTCTCCAGCGAGTACCTCTACTACTACCTGGAAGCCGTCGTGTTCGGGGCCGGGCTCGTCTTCGGTCTCTTCGTCGTCCACACCTCGCTCGGCCGCCGCCTGCGCGCGATGCGCGACGACGCCCTCGCCGCCGGGGCGATGGGCGCGGAGATCCCGCTGCTGAGGATGACGGCGTTCCTGCTGGCCAGCCTGTACGGCGGGGCCGCCGGGGTCCTTTACGCCGGACTCATCCGCTACGTCGCCCCCGAGACCTTCTCCATCGGCAACATGTTCATCCTGCTGGCCATGGTCATCATCGGCGGCCGGCGCTCCCTGGTCGGCTGTGTGGTGGGCGCGATCGGGCTCACGCTCATCCGGGAGTGGCTCTCGGACTTCTCGACGTACGCCCAGCTCGGCTACGGCGTCGTTGTGGTCCTCATGGTCGTCTTCGCGCCGACCGGACTGGCAGGCGTGCCCGTCAGGCTGCGCGACCTGTATGAACGCCGACGCGGCCGCAGCGTGGCGCGCGCGGAGCTACGACCGTTCGTCCCGTACGACCCCACGCCTCAACCTCCGCATCCGGAAAAGCTGTTGACGATCGATGCGGTCAGCAAGGACTTCCGTGGCCTGCGTGCACTGGACGGCGTCTCACTGCACGTGGAAGCGGGCGAGATTCGCGGCATCGTCGGGCCCAACGGCTCAGGAAAGACGACCCTGTTCAACGTCATCAGCGGCTTCTACCGTGCCACGGCGGGCGACGTGAGCTTCGCGGGTGCGGGCATCACGACGGCCCGCACCTATCGCCTCTCTCTCGCGGGCATGGCTCGCACCTTCCAGAACCTGCGTCTGTTCGGCCAGTTGACGGTCCGTGAGAACATCCTCGTCGCCCTGGACCGCACCCACACCCACGCCATGTGGCAGTACGCGGTGTGGCAGCCCGGCGTGATCCGCCACGAACGGCAACTGCGCGAACGGGCCGGAGAGATCCTCGACCGCTACGGCCTCGCCGACTTCGCGGACGCCGCCCCGACCTCGCTGCCGTACGGCATCCAGCGGCGCATCGAGATCGCCCGCGCCATGGCAGCCGGGCCCCGGCTGCTACTGCTGGACGAGCCAGCGGCCGGTCTGAACGGTGAGGAGGTCCAGCAGCTCATCCGGATCGTGCGGTCCATCCGAGACAGTGGAACGACCGTGGTGCTCATCGAACACAACATGGGGCTCGTGATGTCCCTGTGCGAGAAGGTGACCGTACTCTCCAGCGGGAAGGTCATCGCCGAGGGGACACCGAGCGAGGTCGTGGCCTCCCCGGAAGTCATCGAGGCGTATCTGGGCGACTCCGAGCTTTCCCAACTCGGCCGGGACACAACCGAGTCGGCCCCCCGGCCGAAGGAGGCCACCTCGTGAAGACCGTCGAGACCCGCACCGCCGAGAAGCTCACGGTGCGCGATCTGAGCGTCCACTACGGAGGTGTCTGCGCGGTGCGCTCCATCGGGTTCACCGTCGCGCCCGGCGAGTCCGTGGGCATCATCGGCGCCAACGGAGCCGGCAAGACCTCCACCCTGAAGGCACTGATGGGGCTCGTGCCCCGCAGCGGTGGGAGCATCACCCTGGGGGAGCGGGACCTGACCCGGGTCAAGGCCCGCGACATGGTGCGACACGGCATCGGCTACGTTCCCGAGGGGCGGCACGTCTTCCCCGGGCTGCCGGTGCGGAAGAACCTGCTGCTCGGAGCGTACTCACGGGCCTGGGACCAGGAGAGCCGCCAACAGCTCGACGAGGTCTACGAGTTGTTCCCCGTGCTCGGCGAGATGGGCGACCGGCTGGCCGGCGCCCTCTCGGGCGGGCAGCAGCAGATGCTCGCCATCGGGCGGGCCCTGATGGCCCGCCCCCGGTTGCTGGTCCTCGACGAACCCTCCATGGGGCTGTCGCCGAAGCTGGTCGGGAGCATTTTGGACGTCCTGCTGAAGCTGCGTGAGGAGGGGCTGAGTCTGCTGCTGGTCGAGCAGAACGCCAAGCTGACCTTCGGTGCCACCAGCCACTGCCTGGTCATGGAGAACGGCGAGGTGGCCATGAACGGCACCTCCGCCGAGCTCAGCCACGACCCTCGGGTCAGGGAGGTGTACCTGGGGCTGTGAGGTAGGCGACGACCATGTCGCCGAGCATCGCGCGATGACGTTCACGGTCGCCCGCGTCGAGCAGGTCGACCCCGAACAGGGTGGCGAACGTGTGCCGGTTCGCGACCCTGAAGAAGCAGAACGAACTGATCAGCGCGTGCAGACTCACCGCGTTCACGTCGCTGCGGAACAGGCCGCACTCACGGCCGGCGAGCAGGATCCGCTCGATGACCGCCAGCACCGGTGCGTTGAGCGCGGAGAGCTGCTTGGCCGCGCCGACCAGGTGCTCCGCCTCGTGGATGTTCTCGATGCAGACGAGCCTGATGAAGTCCGGGTGGGCCTCGTGATGGTCGAAGGTCAGGTCCGCGAGGCGCCGGATCGCGCCCACAGGGCCCAACTCGCTGAGGTCCAGGACTTGTTCGGATCTGCGGATCTCGCTGTAGGCCCGCTTCAGGACCTCCGTGAACAGCCGCTCCTTGCTCTCGAAGTAGTAGTAGATCATCCGCTTGGTGGTCCGGGTGTGGTTGGCGATGTCGTCCATGCGGGCTCCGGTGAACCCGGCCCGCACGAACTCCGCAGTGGCCGCGTCGAGGATGTCCGCTCTGGTGCGGACCGCGTCGCGGACTCGGCAGGATGCTGGCAGCTCGGCAACCGACACTTCTGTCCCCCCACAGGGTTCCCCGGGACACATCCACGCTGATATTTATAACGAACTGGTTCGTACATTACTCTCGTGGAGCTGTCGTGGCCCAGGACTCGTACCTAGTCGGTCTCATCGGATCGGGCATCGGCCACTCGCTCAGCCCCGAGCTCCATGAGCGCGAGGCGGACCGCCAAGGCGTGCGCCACCTCTACCGTCTGGTGGACCTGAACGATCTGGGCATGCGGCCCGAGGACTCCTGGCGACTGGTCCGGGCCGCCGGCTCCTGCGGCTTCAACGGCCTGAATGTCACGCATCCGTGCAAGCAGCTCATCGTGCCTCACCTCGACGAACTGTCGGAGACCGCGGTGCGGCTGGGTGCGGTCAACACCATCGTGTTCACCTCCGACGGGCGGGCCATGGGGCACAACACCGACATCACCGGATTCCGCGCGGCATTCGTGCAGGGGTTGCCCGGTGCGCCGCTGCGGCACGTGGTGCAACTCGGCGCCGGGGGTGCCGGCTCCGCCGTCGCCCACGCCCTGCTCGATCTGGGCGTGGCCCGGCTCTCGATCGTGGATGCCGTAGCGGAGCGGGCCCATGCGCTGGTCAAGACGCTGAACAAGGAGTCCGGCGCGGAACGCGCCAAAGCCGTGCCTCTGGAGGCACTCGGCCCGGAACTTGCCGACGCGGACGGACTGGTGAACGCGTCACCGATCGGGATGACCACGCATCCGGGCCTTCCGCTGCCGGCCGACATGCTGCACGGCGGACTGTGGGTCGTGGACCTGGTGTACCGCCCCCTTGAAACGCCCCTGCTGCACGCTGCACGCATCCACGGGTGCCGGGTGCAGCACGGGGGCGGCATGCTCGTGCACCAAGCGGCGTACTCCTTCCGTGAGTTCACCGGGATCACGCCGAACACGTCCGCCATGCTGGCCGACTTCGCAGACCTGACGGCCGCGCCGCAGGCGCACACGTAGGCGAGCCGGGAGCAGGGCGTTCCGGCCGGGACCCCGGGGCGTGTCGCCATCCCGGTGGCGGCCGACTCCGATGAGGCGCGGGGCGCGGCCATGCGGCTGGTGGAGGACACCGCCTCGGTGACGCCTCGCACGTCTCCGCCACGGGTGGCCAGTGATTCGTGCTGGTCGCTGACCAGTGACCAGTTTCGGTACCTGTTCATGGCCGGCGCCCGCGGCGACGGCTGCTGGGTGGCGATCCCTTCCGTGATCGACCCGCGTGCGCGCCCGCACCCGCTGCCGAGCTTCCTTCAGTCGCTCAGGCTGCACGACGGTGGCGGATACGCGGTCGGCCGCACGTTCATCAGCGGTGGGGCGTGGCCGGGCAGCCCATTCGTGGACGTGGCCGAACGGCCGCGCCGCGACTCGGATTGGCGGGTGCATGAGATTCCCGTCGGCCACAACATCGCACGCCGCGATCCGAGTGGTCTTGCGGCAGTCCTCGGGGCGCTGTCGCCGACGGGTGGGGGTGCGTGACGCTGGTGCGCGGTCCTGTCGGGAGCAGGCGCTCAGCACGCCGACGTCGGGCTGCGGGGATCACTCGCGGGCGGTCGCGGTGGTGCTCATGTCCGCGTAGCGGGTGCCGGCCACCTGTGCCGCCAGTGGTTCGAGCGCGGAGAGTTCGGCCGCGGACAGGGTGAGTGCCGTCGCCGAGGTGTTTTCCCGCAGCCGGGAGGATCTGCGGGAGCCGGGTATGGGCACGACGGTGAGGCCGTGGACGCGGGACTGTCGGTGCAGCCAGGCCAGCGCGATCTGGGCGGGGGTTGCGGCGTGGTCCGCGGCGATCGCGCGGACGGTTTCGAGGAGCGTGTAGTTGGTGCGTGCGTCCTCGCCGGTGAACCGGGGCATCGTCAACCGGGCGTCGCCCGGGCTCAGTTCGCTGCTGTCAGGGAGCGCGCCGGTGAGCAGGCCACGGCCGAGGGGCGAGTACGCGACGAACGCCACGCCGAGTTCCGCGGCGGTGGGGACCGCCGATGTCTCGACGTCGCGGCTGAAGACCGACCACTCGGACTGCAAGGCGGTGATCGGGTGGACGGCGTGGGCCGCGCGCAGTTCGGGACCGGTCACCTCGCAGAGCCCCAAGTGATGGATCTTGCCCTCCTGGACGAGCTCCGCCATCGCGCCGACGGTTTCCTCCAGGGGGACCGAAGGGTCGCGACGGTGCGCGTAGTACAGGTCGATCGTGTCGATGCCGAGACGCTTGAGGCTTGCGTCGACGCACTGTCGGACGTAGGCGCGGTCGCCGCGGACCTGGGTCCAGGTCCGCTGGCCCGGCCGACGCACGATGCCGAACTTCGTGGCGAGGAAGGCCTGTTCGCGGTGGGCGCGGACGAAGGGGCCGAGGAGTACCTCGTTCTCGCCGTGTCCGTACAGGTCGGCGGTGTCGAACATGGTGACGCCCGCCTCGAGGGCGGCCTGCAGGGTCTCCTGCGCCTGGGCCGGTGCGCTGGGGCCGTAGAACTCGCTGAAGCCCATGCAGCCCAGGCCTTGGGCGCCTACTGACGGTCCGTTGGTGCCGAGGGGGACGACCGGGAGGGCGAGGGCAGGCATGGGCAGGGCTCTCCTCTTGTGTGGCGGTGGGTGGCCGGGAGGGCGCGAATGTCACGTGTGGTGCGGGAGGATGACGTCGATGATCTCTTGTACGCGCTGTGTGAGATCTTCACGGTTGTGCTGGACCCAGGAGATGTGCTGGCTGCCGAAGAACGCGGCGACGACGACCCGGGCCATGGAGGTGATGTCGGTGGTGGTCCGAAGCGTGCCCTCGTCCTGGGCCTGTGCGAGTAGTTCGGTGATGAGCTGGGTGAACTCGCTGAACGGCGTAGGCATGTCGGCGTTGACGAGGTTCCGCTCGATCTGCAGCCGGGCGCCGGCCTGCATCACCGGGTTGTCCCGCAGGGCGATGGCGGTCTGCAGAAGGAGCTCGGCGACCGCGTCGAGCGGCGGGAGTTGCCTGGCCGTGACCGCTTCGCCGATGGCGGGCAGCTGTGTGTAGAACTCCTCGGTGACCGCGACGGCCACGGCCTCTTTGTTCAAGAAGTGGAAGTAGACGGCCCCCTTGGTCACCTCGGCGAGGTCGGCGATGTCCTGGAGCGTGACGGCGGGGAATCCCTTTTCGGCGAAGGCAGTGGAGGCGGCGTTGAGGAGCTGCCTGCGGGTTTGGCTGGCCCGTTCCTGCTTGAGTTCCCGAGGGGAGGCCTTGGTGCCGGCGGCTGTCCGGAGCTGCTTGCTCATGATTCCTCTTCCGTACCCTTCGGCGGTGCCTGGTGCGCATGCCCCGCACGACTTGGTTCCCTTGCAAGATACCTCTGCGAAGGTATATTTTCACATCGCGCCACCACGGTATTCCCGAACCCACATGGGGGAGAGACCATGGACCAGTTGTACGAACTGTCGACCAGGGTCCCAGGCGAACCGGGCACGGCAGTAGCGGATGCCTCTCTGAAGTTTCTTCAACCCGTCTCCCGGCAACTGGTCCATCGGGCCGCGGTCGCGGAGGTCTTCATCACAGACGCCATGCAAGTGGGCAAGGACCGGTTCCTCGTGGGAGCCCAGTGGCCTCGGGACCACGCGCTGTACTACCCCGACGATCAGGGTGTGTCCGATCCGCTGCTGCTGACCGAGACCGTGCGCCAGGCCTTGGTCTATCTGGCGCACGAGTACTGCGGGATCCCGCTGGGGCACCGTTTCGTGGGCAGCGACACCCACTTCGAGATCACCGACCACGAGGCCCTTGTGGTGGGCGACACTCCGTTGCACGTCACTCTGGACGTGCAGTGGTCGTGGGTGGCGCACAGGCCGCCGCGGCACTTCGGCATGCAGGTGGACGCAGTGGTGTCCGTGGCCGGGCGTGACTGCGCCCGGGCCGGGCTGAGTGTCTACGCCGTCGACGAGCGGCTCTACCGGCGGTTGCGCTGGCGGGGGACGGAGGAGCAGGGCCGTGACAAGGCCGCCCGCGTCGGGCACGGCGCCGCAACTCGCCTGCCGGCGGCCGATGTCGGGCGCCTGCGGGCCAAGGACAGTGTGCTGGGCCGCACGGAGGCGGGGGAGTGGCGGCTGCTGGTCGATCTGCATCACGCCGTGCTCTTCGATCACCCCGGAGACCACATACCGCTGATGGTCACCCTGGAAGGCGCCCGTCAGCTGGGCCACCGCCTGTTCCACCGCCGGGATGCTCCCGCGGGAGCGGTGCTGCGCGCCGTCCGGATGGACTGCCCCGCCTTCGCCGACCTCGACGAACCGGTGCGGCTGTGTGCCGACTTGCAGCCGCCGGTGCCCGCGTCGGACGTCACGAGACTGCGCATCACGGCCGCACAGGGGGAGACCACCGTCGCCACGGTCGCCATGGAGTGGCTGCCCCGAGGCCTGCTCGCAGCGTCCGAGAAGGCCGCCTTCTCCCGTTCCGCGATCGGTTCCGGCGCGGGGGTGTAGCGATGAGCACAGGCCGGCGGGCCTGTCTCGACCGAGGCCGCGGTCTTCGATGTGCAGGGGAGTCAACGGCTCACCACGCCCTGGCAGTTGGGCGGACCGCGGTGGCCGGCTGACGTCCGAATGTGAAGCGTCATCGATCAGGAGGGCGGACTTCGCGGGCGCCTGTGTCCGGCGCGTCAGGAAGTGCGCCAACGCGTACGTGCGCCGGGAGCGTTCCTGCTCTCGCGGCATCCGCACCTCCAAGTAAGAAACCGTTGAGAAAGTATTTTTACCAGCCCTCGTCCGGCTCGACAAGGAGCTCAATCATGCTCGATCATGCTGAGCCGCAAGAAAAGCAGCGATCCGGCCTTTCCCTGCCGGAACGAACGGGCGGCACCCTCTGCGAGGACGCCGTACTGCGGGCCGCCCGGGCAGCAGGGCGGGCCGCCTCGGCGGCGGACCGGGACAGGAGGCTGGCTCCTGCGGTCGTGACCGCGCTCAAAGAGGCCGGTTTCGCACGTCACTTCGTGCCCCGCCGATGGGGCGGCAGGGAAGGCGGCTTCGCCGACCTGATCACCGCCACGGCGCTGGTCGCCGGACAGTGCCCCTCGGCCGCATGGTGCGGCATGCTCTGGGCCGCGCACGGGCGGTACGCCGCCAGGCTGCCCGAAGAAGGGCAACGGGAGATGTGGGGGAGGGGCCCCGACACGCTGATCGCCGCGGCCTTGGCCCCGCCCGCCGGAACGGCCCGACCGGTACCGGGCGGCTGGCTGCTGGACGGCCGGTGGGACTGTGTCAGCGGCGTGGACTTCTCCCACTGGGTCCTGCTCGCGGCCCCGGTCGACGACATCCCCGTCGCGGCCGGAGTCACCCCCGCCGGTCCCGCGCCAGCCGGGCCGTGGGTCCTGGCGGTGCCGCGCTCCGAGGTGATCGTGCGCGACACCTGGCGCAGCACCGGGCTGCGCGGCACCGGCAGCAACTCCGTCGACGTACGTGGCGTGTTCGTCCCCGACCGGCGTGCCTGCCCGCTGGGCGACATGCTCGCCGCCGTGGTCGTGCCCGGCGCCTCTCCGGCACGCCAGGCGTCCGCGCTGGTGGCCGGCGGCCCGATGCTCTGCGCGCCGGCGCTCGGTGCGGCCCGGCTCGCTCTGCGGTCCTGGACCCGCTGGGCGGCGACCTCGCCCGCCGGGCGCCCGGCGGCCCTGGGCGACGCAGCCGTCCAGCGGGTGCTGGCGCGCTCCGGCGCCGAGATCGACGCCGTGGCCCTGCTGCTGGACCGGGCCGCGGTCGGCGCCGAAGCCGAGCCCACCGCGCCACGCGTCGAGGCGGTCAACCGGCGCGACGCCGCAGTGGCGGCCGAGTTGCTGGTGGAGGCCGTCGAGCGGCTGTTCAGGACGGGCGGTGTCCACGCCCGGGACGACACCAGCGAGGTCCAGCGGGCCTGGCGGGACACGCACACGGTGGCGGCGCACGGCGTCCTGCGGCTGGACGCCTCGGCCGGCGCGTACGCCGCCTGGGGCGAGGGCGAGTGGTCGGCGCCGACGCCGTGGGAGCCGCGGTGAGTCGGCCGGCCCGCCTGGTGTTCTGCGACGTCGACGAGACGCTCATTTCCGTGAAGTCGACGTTCGACTTCCTCGCGTACTACTTCCGCGCCACCCGTGGAACGCGAGGCGCCCGCGTCGCGGCCGACGTCCGACAGGACCTGTCCGAGCGGACGTCCGCCGGCGCTCCCAGGGAAGCCATGAACCGCCTGTACTACCGCAGTTGGGCGGGCGAGCCCGCCGCCCGCGTCGCGGAGCTGGCCCAGGCCTGGTATGCCGAGCGGTTGGGGGTTCCCGGCTTCTACCTGGCCGCTACCCGCCGGGCGCTGGAACTGCACCGCGACGCGGGGGACACCGTGATCCTGGTGTCCGGATCGTTCCCTGCGGTCCTGGCGCCCATCGCCGCCGAAGTGGGGGCAGCCCGCCTGCTGTGCTCGGTCCCCGGGGTGCGTGACGGAGTGCTGACCGGCCACCTCGTGGGCGATCCCTGTATCGGAGAGGCGAAGCGTGCGGCGGTGCGGGACGCGCTGCGGCGTTGTCCGGTCGTGGACCCGGAGCGGTGTTATGCGTACGGGGACCACCTCTCCGATCTGCCGATGCTGGCGGAGGTGGGGCACCCCGTCATCGTGGGCGGCTCGGCGGAACTGACGGCACGGCTGCCGCAGGCGCGGATGCTGCACCCGCACGCCGCGCTCGACGTCCCGGTCCTGCTCTCACCCGGCCCGGTGGCCGGCGTCGTCCCTGTCCGGGACGGCGCCTGACCGGCCGTACAGAGGGTTGTGCGTCCTCGACCGGATCTGCCGGCCTCCACCGGAGCCGCGCGGCCGGCCGGGGTCGGAGCGGCGCTTCAGCGTTCTTGCGGGACGGCGTCGGCCCATCCGTCCTTCGGTGGCCCGGACACGGCCGCCCACAGGTCGTCGAACCGCCGCGCGGCGTCGGCGTCGTCACGCGGCACGGGATGAGGAACCCCGAAGAAGACCGACACCAGCAGGCGGGCCACGGCCTCCGGGGGGTATCCGCCGCTGTTCCCGTCACCGGCCTGCGCCTCCTCGACGGCGCGGGTCAGCGACAGGCAGATCCGCTGCACCAGCCCGAGGTCGTGCCGGTCCAGATGAGGGCTCTCCACGGCGAGCCGCAGCGCGGACCGGGCCCGCGTGTCCTGGCGCAGATGTCGGGCGAGGTCGAGCACGGTCTCCCGCAATGTGCACACCGCCGCCGCGTCCGGCTCGCCGGCCCGTTGCGCGCGCGTGCTCAGCTCGCCTCCGGCCTCCTCGATCAACGCCGCCGCGAGCTCCTCCTTCGAGGAGAAATGCCCGTACAGCGCGCCCTTGGTCATATCGGTGCGCTGGATCACGTCGAGCAGTGTCGTGCCCAGGTAGCCGTGCGCCGCGAACTCCTGCGCCGCGGCGTCGAGCACCTGCTCCCGGGTGCGGACCGCACGCTCCTGAGTCACACGGATCCCCCCTTCCAGGGAAGAAACCTTTGTGAAGGTATGTTTTGAGGGGAACGAACCCCGATGTCGACCGCGTACACATGATTTTATCCACGCACGACCGGAGCAAGAGGCGATATCCCGCCACCCTCGCGCTCCGGGAAGACATGGACATGGGTGTGAGGGCCGAGACCCGTCGCCGGGCCGACCGGGCCCGGGCGACAAGGGTGCGGCCGGTGCCCTAGAGCAGGCCCAGGAGCCGTAGGTCCGCCACGTACTTCTCGATCAGCGGCCGGGACAGGTGCGGGATGTCCTGCTCGGTGCCGATACCGACGGCGCGCACCGCTGCGCGGAACCGGTCGGCGGGCAGCGCCGACGTCGCACGAGGGACGAGCGGTTCCCGCCAGGCGGCTATCAGCGGCAGCAGGGAGTACGGGCGCTGCGCCAAGGGCAGAGACTGCAGCGCGGACTCGAACTGCTCGCGCCACTGCCGGTGGCCGCCGACCCGGCGGACGTTGATTCCGCTGTCGGCCAGCCAGTCGACCACGGTGTCGAGCGAGATTCCGTCGTCGTGCGGGTTGACCACGTTGAACGTCCGGTATCCGTCGGTGCGGAAGCCCAGGGCGGCCACCGCGGCGGCGACGAAGTCCCCCGGCAGCCCGTCGTAGTGCGCCCGCGGGCGCCGGCCGTCCTGCGCGCCGTCGTAGAACGACTCGGGCGCGGTCCCCGTGGCGATCAGGCTCAGCAGCAGGCGGGTGAAGGTGTCGGGCACATTGAGCTGCCCGGCGTACCGGGCGTGCGCCAGGATCATGCCGGAGCGGAACACGGTCACTGGCAGCCCGCACAGGTCGTGGGCCTCGCGCAGCAGCACCTCGCCCGCCCACTTGCTGGTGGCGTAGCCGCCCGCGTGCCGGTCGTCGAGCGCACGTGCCGGGCTGTCGTCCCTGATGTCGCTGTCCTCATCTGCCGTGGCCGCGCCGTGGGCGGCCACGGCCACACTGGACACGAACACGACCGGCTTCAGCCGGGTGGTCAGGGCGGCGTGGACGACCTCGGCGGTGCCGACCACGTTGGGCTCGAACAACTGCCGGTAGGGCAGCACGTGGTTGACCAGTGCCGCGGGGTGCACGATGAGGTCCACCGTCGCGGTCAGGTGCTGCCAGTCCTGCTTGCCAAGGCCCAGGTGCGGCGCGCCGATGTCGCCGGCCAGCACACGCAGCGCGCCGCCCGCCGTCAGTTCGGCGAAGCGGGTCTTGAGCGCGGTGTCCCCGCTGTCCAGGGACTCCTCCAGGCGTAGGCGGGCGGCGCTGTCGTCGGCGGCGCGCACCAGGCAGACCAGAGTGCCGCCCACCGGGGCCAGCCGCTGCAGCCACTCCAGGCACAGCAGGCGGCCGAGGTAGCCGTTGGCCCCGGTGAGCAGCACCGTGCGCGGTTCGCCGACCGGTTGGGGCAGTTCCGTGCTCGCGGTGAGGGTCGCGGCGTCGATGAACTTGTCCAAAGTGAGGTCCCCGGCCCGTACCGAGGCGGTGTGCTCGCCGTGGACGGCGGCGAAGGTGGCCCGCCGGGCCGCGGCGGCGCCGCACAGTCGCTCCACATGGGCGGTGATCTCGCCGAGGGTGTTGGCCGGTCCCAGGACGGTTCCGACCGAGACCTCGATGCCGAAGATCTCCCGCAGCAGGTTCGCGAACGACAGTGCCGACAGTGAGTCCCCGCCCAGATCGGTGAAGCGCTGTTCCGGGCCCGGCTCGATGTCGAGCCCGGGCAGCAGCGCCTGCGCGGCGCGGGCGACCCTCTCGGCCACCGGGCGGTCGTGGTCCTGCCACACCGCGCGCAGCTCCGCGGCCTGGCCCTCGGCGAGTTCGGCGTAGCGCTGTTCCAGCCGTTCGCCGTACCGCTCCTTCAGCCGCGGGCGCAGCTGCTTGGTCGAGTCGGTCAGCAGACCGTTGTCCTGGCTGAACGGCACGGGCTCGACGATCAGATCGCGCGGGACCTCGTACGGCGCCAGGCCGGCCTGCGTGGCGACGCTCTGCAGCGACCTGCTGACCGCCGCCTTCAGCGCCGCCTCGTCGCCGGACTGCGCGATCGCCTCGGGGGTGGGCACCACCACGGCGAGCAGGTAGGAACGGGAGCTGTTGCCGTACACGAAGATCTGCCGCACCAGCGGGCTGGCGACGAGCGCCGCCTCCACCTTGGACAGGGCGACGAACTCGCCCTGGGAGAGCTTGAGGACGTTCTTGCGGCGGTCGAGGTAGATCAGTTCGCCGGGTGCGGTCTCGGCCATGATGTCGCCGGTGCGGTAGTAGCCGTCCTGGTCGAACACCTCGGCGGTGTCCTGGGCGCGCCGGTAGTAACCGGGGGTGATGAGCGCGGTTCTGACCAGCAGTTCGCCGCGCGGGTAGGGGGAGTCGGCGGTGGAGTACCCCAGTTCGGGCACGTCCACGAGTTTGTAGTCCACGACCGGGGGGCTCTGCACACGGTGGTCCAGCATGACCAGCCCGGTCTCCGTCGTGCCGTAGCTGTCCAGGAGGGGGACGTCGAGGGCGTTGCGGAGGAACGCGGCCAGTTCCGGGGCGAGCGGCGCGGATCCGCAGGGAGCGTGGATGACACGCCCTCCCAGCACGTGGTCGCGCAGGTGCGCGATCACCTCGGCGTGGTCGGTGTCGCGCAGCTCGCCGCGCGCCGCGCGCTGGTTGAGCTGGGCGTGGTAGCTCTCGAAGAGCAGCTCGCAGACCCGCGGCACCATGGCGATCTCGGTCGGCCGGATCAGCGCCAGGTCGTCCAGGAGGGTGGACAGGTCGCTGTCGGCCACGAAGTGCGCGGTGCCGCCGGTGGCCAGCGTCTTGATCACCAGCCTCCTGGCGACCAGGTGGCTCTGCGGTAGGAAGTTGGCCGTGATCAACGGGTATTGGTTTTCGGGCCCCGCGGGCGGGCGCCACATGAGGGACACCGTCGACTCCGGGAACATCACGCCCTTGGGCGTGCCGGTGCTGCCGGAGGTGTAGATCAAGGCCGACAGCGCGCCGTCGGCGCTGCTGTCCGGCGGCAGTTCGGGCACCGGCGGCAGCGAGTCGGTGCGGCCGACGACGTCGGACAGCAGCTCCAGCGACATCGGTGCACCCGTCGAGGCCAGCAGCCGGGCGGCGGCCGCCAGCGCCTCGCGGTGCTCGGGGAGTTCGGGGTGGTGGTCGAAGACGAGGATCCGGTGCACGCAGGTCTGCCCGGCCAGCGCGTCGAGCACAGTCGCCAGCCGGTCGGTGCTCGTGGCGAAGACACGCGGGGCGGCCTCCGTCACCAGGTGGCGGATGTGGTCGACCGAGGCGTTGGTGTGCAGGGGCACGGCGACCGCCCCGACCTGGCCGCACGCCAGATCGACCGTGGTGTAGTCGGTGCCGGCGAAGCCCAGGATCGCGACGAAGTCGCCTTCGCGCAGCGGGTGTTGCGGGTGGTGGTACCAGTCGGCGGCGACCGCGCTCAGCCGCGACCACAGCTCGCCGTACGAGACGGTCTTGAACCGGGGCAGCAGCCGGACGCTGACGCGGCCGTCCGCGTTGACGTACTGCCTGGCCCGCTCGCCGAGCGCGGGCCGGTCGGCGTAGGCCGCAAGGGTCCGCCTGACGATCTCGGACAGGCGCGGCCCGCGTCCGGCGGTCTCCGCGAAGACGCCGGCCGCAGGCATGCTGTCGGCGAGCTCCGGCTCGGCCCGGAACAACTCGGCAATACGCTGCTTCCGGCTTTTGCTCACGGAAGCGCGCGTGGTGGCGCCCGGTGAATCATTAACCATGACCACGCCTTTCTGTGACCGCGAATTCTTTCCGGCACATGAACCCGGCCTAAGGCCGAAGGAGGCTGCCGCGGGCCGGGCCGGCGCATTGGAGCGGAGAACGCCGGTGCCCCAGGCGAGGTCAGGCTACTGCGCGGAAGGAAATGGGCGCCAGGGGCGGCGGGGGAGGGCAGGGAATTGTGCCTGCGACTCTGATATGCATTCCGCTTGCGGGAGGGGTGCGCGGATTTGCACGGGAATTCCGCGCCCGGCATCCGGCATCCGGCATCCGGCATCCGGCACCGCGTGGTCGCGTCACCGCACCGCGGGCCGCCCGGACTGCGCTCCGTCCGGCGACCGTGGTCGGGGAGGGGAACCTGCCGACGAAGAGGTCCCCTCCACGGCGGCCCTCCGTCCTCTTTGTCCCCGAGCGGGTGTGGTCCCCGGGGCGGCCCGAGTCCGCGGTCATCGGTGTGCAACCGGGGAAGTCCCCGGTTGCACACGGCACTGGGCGCTCCAGCACGCTTGCAAAAAAATACCTTGGCGGAGGTATTCTTATCGTGGGTCCGTCGGAGCGTGCACAGACTCCGCGGCCCCTGACCGGCAGCGGCAGGTGTGGCTGAGGAGTGGTCGAACGTGGCGGACAGCAAAGCAGTGCTCCAACGACGGGACGCGCGCGTGCACCCACCGGATCGTGTGGACGCCGAGGCGCGATACGCCGGATCGGACACCGGTACGGACACGGAATGGATTCCGATCGCGGCGCTGGACCTGTCCCACTCGCCGCGCTCCGCGGGGGAGAACGGCGAGCACATACGGGTCCTGGCGGAATCGCAGGCCGACCTGCCGCCCATCGTCGTGCAGCGAGGCACCCACCGGGTCATCGACGGTGCGCACCGGGTCCGCGCAGCCCAGTTACGAGGTGAAGAGACGATCCGGGCGCACTGGTTCGACGGCGACGACGCGAGCGCCTTCGTCCTGGCAGTGCGGCTGAACGTGCGGCACGGACTGCCGTTGTCGCTGGCCGACCGCAAGGCGGCCGGCACCCGCATCCTGTGCGAGCAGGAGGGCTGGTCCAACCGCGCCATAGCGTCGTCCGTCGGGCTCTCGCCCAAGACGATCGCTGCCCTGCGTGAGGCGATCGGGCGGCCCGGCGGGCAGACCAGGCTCGGCAGGGACGGCCGCGTCCGACCGGTCAGCACCGCCGCCGGGCGCGAGCGCGCCAAGGAGATGCTCCGGCGCGAACCCACCTCCTCCCTGCGGGCGGTGAGCGCGGTCGCAGGCGTGTCCCCGGGCACCGTCCGCGACGTGCGCGACCAGCTCCACCGGGAGAGCCGGGCAGTGATCCCCGACCAGCGGCGCGTCCCGCCCGCGCGCAGGGCGGAGGCGCCGCGTGCGCAGGGCGCGCCCTCGGGGTCGGGCAAGCTCGACCGGTCCACCGCGCTGCTGCGTTCCCTGCGTACCGACCCCTCCTTGCGTTTCAACCAGTCCGGCCGCCTGCTGCTCAGCATCCTCGCGGTGGCTGCCATCGACCCGCAGGCGCAGGAGGGACTCGTCCTTGACCTGCCCGACCACTGCCTCGACTTCGTCGCGGAACTCGCCCAGGCGAGCGTGCAGGCGTGGCAGGACCTTGCCACACGCCTGTCGCAGCGCCGGGCGGCGCCGCCCGGGCAGAGCCAGTCCACGGTAAACACCGAAAGGCGAGAAAATCGCGAGGCTTGACGGTCCGGCTAATTCTTTGGTTTGGTCATTGAGGCAACACCGGAAAAACCAAAGAAAAACTTCCACAGAAAGCGCTTCGAATGCGCACCGGACAACTGATCTGGTCATCTGGGTTTGGGACGGGGTGTTGATAAAATGACCGATGCATACGGCTGGACCGGAAAGGACCGTCGCGTTCAGCGAATTGTCCATTCGGCTTCCGGGACGACGTTCCTGGTTCCGCTCGACCACTCGCTGGCCGACGGCCCGGTGGCTTCCGCCGCCGGATTCGCCGGACTCGTCGAGGAGATGGCCGCCAACGAGGTGGACGGGATCATCGTCCACAAGGGGCGCGTCCGGTTCCTGCCGACCGACGCGCTCGGGCGGCTGGCACTGATCGTCCATCTCAACGGCAGTACCCAGCTCGCGCCGGACAAGGACGCGAAGATCCTGGTGGGTGCCGTGGAAGAGGCGGTCGCCCTGGGCGCCGACGGCGTCAGCGTGCACATCAACCTGGGATCCAGCACCGAGGCCGCCCAGCTCACCGACCTCGGCGCGGTCGCCGGCCAGTGCGCCCGCTTCGGCCTGCCGCTGCTCGCGATGGTCTACCCACGCGGCCCCCGCATCACCGACCCGGCCGACCCCGTCCTGCTGGCGCACGCCGCCAACGTCGCGGCGGACCTCGGAGCCGACATCGTGAAGCTGCCGTACACCGGCTCACCACTGACGATGCGCGAGGTCGTCGCGGCCAGCCCGATCCCGGTCGTCACCGCCGGCGGCGGCGTGCTGGAGGACACCGGGAAGTTCCTCGACCTCATCGACAGCACGATGGAGTCCGGCGTGCTCGGCGTCGCCGTCGGACGCAACGTCTTCCAGGCGCCGGACCCCGGCGGCCTGGCCCGCTCGGTGGCCCGCCGCGTCCACGCCGGACCCCGGTCGCTCGCAGCCCTGGCCGCCCTGGGCCAGGAACTGTCCGAGGCAACCGTCTGACCCCTGCCCCGGGCCAACCCGCCCGGCCCCCTCCACCGCACGCCGTGACGACCCGTCACCGACAGCCAGGCGCGACCACGACAGGCAAGCCACCCACAATCAAAGGTGCGAACATGAAATCCGCATGGATCGACCTCCGCGGCACCGCTGCCGAACTCGCCACCGCCATCGTCGAGGAAAGCACCCACATCGGCATCGAGACCGTCGTGCTGGACGACCCCGAACTGGCCGGCAAGGTCCCGCCCAACGTGCAGAAGGCCGCCGTCGTCACCGGCGAGACACCCACCACCCTGATCGACCAGCTCGTCGACGTGGTCGACGTCCTGATCGCAGACCACAGCATCGCCGAGAAGTTCGAAGGCCTGCGCCCCGGCCTGCGCTCCGGCGTCCTGATCAAGGTGCTGGACGAGCAGAGCCTCGACCTCGCCTGCCGGATCGCCAACGAGGCGGAGCTGACCCTCGTCGAGTTCCGCCAGGACCCCAGCAAGATCCCGCTGGAGATCCTGCTGGCCGCCGCCGACAAGGCCAAGGGCTCCATCGTCACCGTCGTCGAGGACGTCGAAGACGCCGCCACCACCCTCGGTGTGCTGGAGCGCGGCTCGGACGCGGTGCTCCTGGCACCCAAGCGCGTCGGCGACGCCACCGAGCTGATGCAGGTCACCCGCGGCGAGGCCGCCTCGCTGGAGATGGAGGAGCTGGAGATCGTCCAGCTCACCCACCTCGGCCTTGGCGACCGGGTCTGCGTCGACACCTGCTCCCACCTGCGGCCCAACGAGGGCATCCTGGTCGGGTCGTACTCCACCGGCCTGGTCCTCGTCAGCAGCGAGACCCACCCGCTGCCGTACATGCCCACCCGCCCGTTCCGGGTGAACGCGGCCGCGCTGTCCTCCTACACGCTGACGCCCGGCAACCGCACCCAGTACCTGTCCGAGCTGCACTGCGGCTCGGAGATCCTCGCCGTCAGCACCGACGGCAGCGTACGCACGGTGGTCGTGGGCCGGATCAAGATGGAGTCCCGCCCGATGCTGCGGATCGAGGCCCGCACCCGCAGCGGCCAGCTCGTGGACATGGTCGGTCAGGACGACTGGCACGTCCGCGCGCTCGGCCCCGGCGGCAGCGTGCACAACTTCACCGAACTGCGCCCCGGCGACGTCATCCTCGGCCACACCATGACCGACCAGCGCCACGTCGGCTACGCGATCCGGGAGTTCCTCCACGAGCAGTAGAGCCCGCGCCGGTCACGTGACCGCCTGCGGGACCCGGCGGTCACCGCGGCGCTCGGGCAACGTCCTCCACGTTCCACGGATTTGAAGGAAGAGAGTGCGTGAGATGGCGCTCATAGTGCAGAAATACGGCGGAACGTCGGTCGCCACACCTGACAAGGTCATCGAAGCTGCACGGCAGATCCGGGCGGCACACGAGGACGGGAACCAGGTCGTCGTGGTCGTGTCCGCCATGGGCGGGGCCACCGACGAGCTGCTCCGGCTGGCATCCGCGGTGACCGCCCGCCCCGACGCACGCGAACTCGACGCCCTGCTGTGCACTGGCGAGGCCGCATCCGCCGGACTGGTCTCCCTGGCGCTCAACCACCAGGGTGTCGCGAGCCGTTCGTTCAGCGGTCCCGAGGCGGGCATCCGCACCGACCACCGGCACGGCCGGGCCGCGATCGTGGCGGTGGACCCGCGCAGGCTCCGAGAGGAGCTCGCCCGCGGCGCCGTCCCCGTCGTCGCCGGCTTCCAGGGGGAGTCCCTGACCACCGGGGCCCGCACCACCCTGGGCCGCGGCGGCTCCGACACCACCGGCGTCGCCCTGGCCGCGGCCCTCGGCGCGGACCACTGCGAGATCGTCACCGACGTCGCCGGCGTCTACACCGCAGACCCCCGCACGGTCACCGGCGCCCGTCGCCACACCGCCCTGCTCTACGAGGAGATGGCCGAACTGGCCGTCAGCGGTGCCAAGGTGCTCGCCTCCGACTCCGTCGACTACGCCCGCACCCACGGCGTCGATCTGAAGGTGCGCTCCAACCGTGCCGCGATCGGTCCGCAGACCTGGGTGGGCGACGGCCGACGCGCCGCCGGGGCGGCCTCGGGGGAGTCCTGGACGCCCGCCCGTCGCCTCCGCCCGATCGCCGGGGTCGCGGGCCGCTCCGGCCTGGTGCGCTGTGTACTGCGGCGGATCACCTCCGACCACGTCCTGCGCCTGCTCGGCGAACTGGTCGCCCGCGAGACCGAGGTCGAGCTGCGTCGCTACGGCAACCTCGGCACCGAGGACGCCGGCGACATCGCGCTCACCCTGCCCGAGGACAGCGTCGAGGAGATGCGGGAACTGCTGGCCGACACCGACCGCGGGATCCGCCTGGACGAGGCGCACTGGACGTCGAACCTGGCCCGGCTCTCCGTCGTCGGCCTGGGCATCGGCCGACGGCCGTACGCACCGCTGCGGCTGCTGGAAGCCCTGCGCTCGGTCGGCGCCGCGCGCACCGACCTGCACGTCACCTCCAACCGGCTCAGCGTGCTGACCGGTCGCAGCGACCTGGCCGCGGCCACCCAGATCGTCCACGACACCTTCCTGTCCGAGCCGGTGACGCCCCTGCTCCACCAGGCGGACCCGGACCACGCCGGCACCGCCTGGCCGCTGGCCGCCGGATGCGGGCAATTCGACGTCGCGGTGCCCGCCCTGGCCGCCGCCGAGTGAGCCCGGCCCCCACACCACGAGGGAGAACACCGATGTCCGTGATCCGACTCGACCCCGGCCGTCCGGACGGCCCGGCCGCCAGGCCAGGGCCGGAGGGCCTTCGATGACCGCCACGCCGACCTTCGACCCCACCTCCAACGAGCAACTGGCCGACCCCTACCCCGTCTACGCGCAGATGCGCGCGCAGTGCCCGGTGCTCCACGACCAGGACCGGGACATCTGGATCCTCACCCGCCACGAGGACGTGGCGCGCGTCGTCCACGACCCCGAGACGTTCTCCTCCGAGAGCGCGGTACGGATCACCGCGGGACCCGAGTCCGACGAGGTCAAGCAGGTCCTGGCCGAAGGCTGGGCGCTGACGCCGAACCTGACCGAGAGCGACGGCGAGGAGCACACCCGCCTGCGCGTGGCGGTCAACCGCGTCTTCACGCCGCGGCGCGTGGCGGCGCTGGAGCCCTTCGTCCGGGACACCGCCGAGGAGCTGATCGCCCGGTTCGCCGCGGACGGCCGGGCCGACATCATCGAGGGCTACGCCTGGCCCCTGCCGCTGATGGTCATGGCGCGGATCCTGGGTGTGCCGCCCCAGGACGTGCCGCTCCTGCGGCAGTGGAGCTCCAATTGGCTGAAGCTGTCCGTCGGCACCGGTGAGCCGACCGAGCGCGTCGAGTGGGCCCGCGACGTCGTCACCATGCAGCACTACGTGATGGGGCGGCTGGAGGACACCGACCGGGCCGGCGAGGACTCGCTCATCTCCTCGCTGGCGCAGTACGGCCTCGAGCACGGGCTCGACGACGTGGAACTGATGCGCATCGTGATGAACCTGATCATCGCCGGGCACGTCACGGTCACCCGCGCCATCGGCAACGGCCTGGTCACCCTGCTGCAAAGCCCCCACCAGCTCGCGGCCCTGCGCGCCGGCGAGGCATCCGCCGAGGAAATGGTCGAGGAGATCCTGCGCTTCGAGTCCCCGGTGCAAGGCCTGTTCCGCACCGTCACACGGGAGACGGAACTCGGCGGCAGGCACCTCGTTCCCGGCGACCGCGTGATGGTCCACTGGGGCTCCGCCAACCGCGACAGCTGCGTCTTCGACCACCCGGACGAGTTCGCCCTCAGCGGCAGGCCCCGCCGACACCAAATGGCCTTCGGCCGCGGCGTCCACGCCTGCCTCGGCGCCTCCCTGGCACGACTGCAGCTGCGCATCGCCATCCCGCTGCTCTTCGACCGGCTCCCCGAACTCCGCCTGGGCCCCGCCGAATCCCGCACCCGCGAACGCCTCGTCATCGCACGCGGATTCGAAGAACTGCACCTCCATTGGAACGTCCCACCCTTGCGAGAGGCCGCATCATGATGGCACCAGCGCTTGACTCGCGACCCGTCGCCGTCCGGCCCCGGCCCGTGTAGGCGGCCGCCATGACCTACGACGTGATCGTGATCGGCGGCGGATCTGCTGGCTGCGTCCTCGCCAACCGGCTCAGCGCCGACCCGCGGCGCTCGGTCCTGCTCCTGGAGGCGGGCCCCGACTTCGCCACCACCGACGACACACCGGCAGACATCAAGGACGCGACCTACGCCCCGTACACCTACGACTGGGGCTACCGCTCTCTTTCGGACGCGTTCGGCAACGAGGTGCCCGTGCCGCGGGGCCGGGTCATCGGCGGCAGCTCCGCCGTCAACGTCTGCGTCGCCATGCGGGCCCGCCCCGCAGACCACGACGCGTGGGCCGCCGCGGCCGACCCCGCCTGGGGCTACGTGCAGATGCTCCCCCTCTACCAGCAGATGGAGCACTACCCATACGGCGAGGAGAAGTACCACGGTCTGGGCGGCCCCTACCGCATGACGCTGGCCGCCCCCGAGGACCTCGGACAGCACGCCGTCGCCGCACAGCAGGCCGGCATGCGCCTCGGGCACCCGGAGGTCGCCGACTTCAACGCGCCCGGCGCGCCGGGCTTCGCCCGCACCCCGCTCAGCGCAGCCGACGGCATCCGGCTGAGCACCGCCATCGGCTACCTCAACCCCGTCCGCGACCGGCCCAACCTCCAGGTGCGCGGCGAGACGCTGGTCGACCGGGTGCTGTTGCTCGGCACCCGGGCCCGGGGCGTACGGCTGGCCACCGGGGAGGAGATCCCCGCCCGGCACGTCGTGCTCAGCGCCGGTGCCTACAACTCGCCCGCCATCGCCCTGCGTTCGGGCATCGGCGACCGCGGCGATCTGACGGCCCTCGGCATCGAGGTGGTGGCCGACCTTCCTGGGGTGGGACGCAACCTCACCGAGCACCCCGCCTACTGGAACGTCCACGCGGCCAAGCCGCCCCAGGCCGAGGCCCGGTCGGTATTCGGCAGCGTCCTCAGCGTCGCCGCCGGGCCGGACGAGCCCGACTTCGACGTGCAGATCCTGCCCTCGGCGGCGGTGCCGGCCGGCAGCCTGCCCGAGCAGTTCGTGCCGCGGACCGAGAACCATCCCACCGGCTGGGACATGGTCTTCTTCGTCTCCTGCGTCCAGCCCCGCTCCCGCGGAAGCGTACGTCTGTCCTCGCGCGATCCCCAGGACGCGCCGACGATCGACCTCGGGCTGTACAGTGCCGCCGCTGACGCCGAGCTAGTCGCCGACGGGGTCCGTCTGGCCCGCCGTCTGGCCCGAACCCGCCCGCTGGCCGACCTGCTGGCCGACGAGCGGGTGCCGGGCCCGGACATCAGTGACCGGGAACTGGCCGACGCCGTGCGCCGCGCGCCGGCGCACTACAACCACGCCAGCGCCACGATGCGCATGGGCCGGCCCGACGATACGAGCGCCGTGGTCGACGCCGACGGCGCCGTGCGCGGCGTCGAGGCACTGACCGTCGCGGATGCCTCGGTGTTCCCGGCGATGCCCCGGGTGGCCACGAACGTTCCCACCATCGTGGTCGCCGAGCGGATCGCCTCGGTGCTGTGCGAACGACTCGCCCCGCGCACCTGAGCCCCATCACCAGCCGAAGCCGGGGATGCCCGGCGCACTATCAGGAGGATTCCGTGTCCACGACCCTCGAAGCCGTACAAGTCCTGCGTACCCGTTGGTCGTCCGAGAACGAGGCCGATCGGTTCACGGTGGACGACCCGGCGACCGGCCGGCCCCTGACCGTCATTCAGGGTGCCGACGCCGACCGGGTGGACCAGGCGGTCAGGACCGCCCACGAGGCCCATCACGCGTGGAAGGCCCGCACCCCGCGCGAGCGGGGCCGCTGGCTGTGGAAGGTCGCCCAGGTGATCCGCGAGCACGCCGACGAGATCGCCGCGCTGGAGTCCAGCGACAACGGCAAGCCGCTCACCCAGGCCCGCCAGTTCGACCTGGAGGGCGCGGTCACCATCTTCGAGATGTTCGCCGGCTTGTGCGAGGCGATGCCCGGCCAGGCCCGCGACGCGGGCAGCATGCTCGATGTCACGGTGCGCGAGCCGTTCGGTGTGGTGGGCGCGATCGTGCCGTTCAACTGGCCCCCGCTGCACACCGCGGGCAAGCTCGCCCCCGCCCTGGCGGCAGGCAACGCCGTGGTCATGAAGCCGCCGGAGCAGGCGCCGCTGTCGGTGCTGCGCATCGCCGAGCTGGTCCAGTCGGTGCTGCCGGACGACGTCGTGCACATTGTGCCCGGCGGCGGCGAGGTCGGCGCCCACCTGGCCGGCCACAAGCTGGTCGGCAAGATCTCCTTCACCGGTGCGCCCACCACGGGCCAGGCCGTGGTCAAGACGGCCGCCGACAACCTGACGCCGACGCTGCTGGAACTCGGCGGCAAGAACGCCCTGATCATCTTCGACGACGCGGATCTGGAGTCCGCTCTGCCCTGGGCAGTCGAGGGCGGCTATTTCAACCAGGGCGAGGCGTGCACCGCCTCCTCAAGGGTCCTGGTCCACGCCGACCTGCACGACGAGGTGGCCCGCCGCCTCGCGTCCGCAGTCGGGCGGTTGAAGGTCGGCGCAGGCTCCGACCCGGGCACCCACGTCGGCCCGCTGGTGAGCCCCGCGCAGCGCCGGCGAGTGCTGGACTACCTGGACATCGGTGTCGGCGAGGGCGCCACCATTGCCGCGCAGGCACCCCTGCCCACCGACCCGGAACTGGCGGATGGCTACTACGTGCCGCCGACCCTGTTGACCGGCGTCACCCCCGACATGCGGATTGCACAGGAGGAGATCTTCGGGCCCGTCGTGTGCCTGATCCCCTTCCACGACGAGGCCGAGGCCGTCCGCATCGCCAACGGCACCGAGTTCGGCCTGGTGGCCGGCGTGTTCACCCGCGACTCCGAGCGCGCCCTGCGGGTCAGCCGCGAGCTGCGGGCCGGCGTCGTCTTCGTCAACCACTACAACCGCGCGTTCACCGGCACACCGTTCGGCGGTGTCGGCGCCAGCGGATACGGCCGTGAACACGCCCTGGAGACGCTGCAGGAGTACAGCTTCAGCCGCAGCCTGCGCCTGCCCTCCGGCCGCGAGGCGATCCCCCGCTGGGCGCCGTCCCTCGACGTCGTCGACGAAGCCTGACCGACCTCCCGACACCCGCAAGGTGGTTGCCTGTGCCTACGACGATGCGCGCGGCGGTCTGCGTTCGGGCGGGCGGTCCCGAGGTCCTGCAGATCCGCGACCTGCCCGTCCCCGAGGTCCGCGACGGCTGGAGCCTGGTACGCGTGCACGGCGCGGGCCTGAACCGCTCCGAGCTGAGAACCCGTCAGGGACACTCTCCGAGCGTCACCTTCCCCCGCGTGCTGGGTATCGAGTGCGTGGGTGTCGTGGCCGACTCCACCGACCCCCTGCTGCCGGTCGGGACGACGGTGGCGGCGGTGATGGGGGAGATGGGCCGACAGTTCGACGGCGGCTACGCGCAGTACGCGCTGCTGCCGAACGCCCTCCTGATGCCGGTGACCACCACCCTTCCGTGGGAGGTCCTGGCCGCGCTGCCCGAGACCTACCTGACCGCGCGCGGCTCCCTGGACGCCCTGGGCATCGCACCCGAGGGCGGCGGACGGCTGCTGATCCGCGGCGGGACCTCCTCGGTGGGGCTGGCGGCGGCGCAGATCGCCACCGCCCACGGCATCGAGACCGCGGCCACCACCCGCAACCGGGGCAAGGCCGACGCTCTGAAGGCGGCCGGCGTCGACCACGTCCTGCTGGACGACGCCCGGCCGCTGGAAGACGCAGTGCACGCGCTGTGGCCCGAGGGCCCGGACCACGTCCTGGACCTCGTGGGGACCAGCACCGTCCTGGACTCGCTGCGCCTGGTGCGCCGCGGCGGGACGGTGTGCGTGGCGGGTTCGCTCAGCGGCTGGCTGATCCCCGACTTCGAACCGATCGCCATGATCCCTACCGGGACCAGGCTCACCGCCTTTCACAGCGACACCCTCAAGGGCAGCACCGGCCAGGGGCTGTTGCAGCGGATCGTCGACGAGGTCGAGGCGGGTGTCTATCGCCCCAACCTCGACCGAGTCTTCGCCCTGGACGACATCGTGGCCGCCCACCGCCGCATGGAGGCCGACCAGGCCACCGGCAAGACGGTCGTGCTGCCCTGGGCCGACGCCACCGGCGGGTGAACCGAGTCATGACGCACCAGTGCGTGAGCAGACATCATTTCCCCAGCGGACCAGGAGCGCAGCGATGATGACCGAGTTCGTCGAGACCGCCGTCGTCGGAGGGGGCCAGCAAGGGTGCTCGGTCGCGGGCTCACTTGCCCGGCTCGGCTACCGGGCGGTGGTCTTCGAGCGGGGGGAGATCGGCCAGGCCTGGGCGAAGGAGCGCTGGGAGAGCCTGCGCGTCAACACGCCCAACCGGACCGTCACCTTCCCCGGCATGCCCTACGACGGCGACGACCCCGAGGGGTACATGCCGGCCCGCGAGGTCGCCTCGCGACTGCGGCGCTACGTGGCCGAGGCGGGGATCGACGTGCGCGAGCACTCGCCCGTACGGTCGGTCGAGGCACCCGTCGACGTCTCCGCCCACCCCGACGCACGCTTCCGGCTCCACCTGGAGAACGGCCAGAGCGTCGAGGCCCGCAACGTCGTCGCCGCCCTCGGCGGCTACTCCTCGCCGCGCCTGCCCGAGCTGACCGCCCGCATCGACCCGTCCATCACCCAACTGCACACGCGCTACTACCGCGACCCGCAGTCCCTGCCGCCCGGCGCGGTGCTCGTGGTGGGCTCGGGCAACAGCGGCCAGCAGATCGCCGAGGACCTGAGCGACGCCGGCCGACAGGTGTACCTGGCCGTTGGCCGGCACAAAACCTCGCCGCGCCGCTATCGGGGTGCCCAGGTCCTGGACTGGCTGCAACTGCTGCCGCTGGAGGGCAATTTGGAGTCCGCGTCCGGCGGGCAGGGCGACTCGCCGGTCTTGCCGGGCGTGTCGGTGCTCAGTGGCAAGGCCGGCGGCCGCGACCTCAGCCTCGGTGTGCTGGCCCGCAAGGGTGTCACTCTCGTCGGCACCGTCCGCGGTGTGCGGGGCGGCAGCCTGCTGCTCGAGAACAACGTGCGCGCGATCGCGCGGGACGCGGCCCGCGCCGAGAGTGAACTCCTCAGGGCCATCGACACCGCGATAGAGCGGCACGGCCTGGTCGTGCCCGAGCCCACGCCCCTGCCCTCCTTCGACCCCTCACAGTTCGCGGACTACGGGGACACACTGGACCTGGCCGCCCAGGACATCACGACGATCGTCTGGGCCACGGGATTCGTGCCCGACTACGGCATTCTGCCCCGTAGCGCCCTCAACGAGAGCGGCATGCCGGTGCATCACGCGGGGGCCGGCACCCTGCCGGGGCTGTACTACGCGGGCCTGCCCGAGGGCGGCTCGGTGATGCCGCTGCTCATCGCCTCCACTCGGATCCAGGCCGAGCGGGTCGCCCGCGGCATCCATCTGGACAACACGCTGCGCCACCGCTCGCCGGCGGCGCTCGGCCGGCTCTGGGGCTGACCACCCGCCGGTTTCGGCAACACCAGTACGACGCAAGCAGCGGCGCCCGGCGGCTCCTCCCGCCGGGCGCCGCTGCGTCGACTCCGCCCCGATCGTGCTGCGTCCCCCGCCCTGCTGCGCGCCTGTCTCGCCCTGCCTCGTCGTTGGTGTGTCGTGTGCTGTCGGCCGAGCCCTGCGTCCCCACCACGTCGGTGGCCGTGCCGGACAGGACCGGTGAACGGCGCCGGCCGGGATCTGATCCCGGCCGGTGACATGGCAGCGCCGCCGACGCTGCCCCAGGTACTCGAGGCGGACGCCGGCGGCGCGGTGTAGTGCGGGCAGGTCAGGCCGGGCGGGGGACGACCTCCAGGCCCAGGGGGCCGTTGATGATGAAGGACTCCACGCGTGCGGGCTGCCGGCCGGGGTGCGCCAGGGCGAGATCCGGCAGCCGGCTGAAGAGCGTGCTCAGGGCGACGTCCGCTTCGAGGCGGGCGAGGTGCGCGCCGAGGCAGAAGTGCGGTCCGTGACCGAACGCGAGATGTTCCTTGCTGGACCGGGTGGGGTCGAAGCGCTCCGGGCACTGCGGGTGCAGCTCCGGGTCGCGTCCGGCGGCGGCGAAGGCGACGGTGATCGCATCGCCTTTGCGGATGACGACGCCTTCACCCAGGTCGATGTCCTCCAGGGCGCAGCGCATCGGTATGTGCATGATCGGTCCCTCGAGGCGCAGCGTCTCCTCGATGACGTCCTGCCAGCCGATGCTCCCCTCCTGGATCCGGGTGAGGGTCTCGGGGTGGTTGAGCACGGCCTGGACGGCGCTGGTGATGAGGTTGACGGTGGTCTCGTACCCGGCGCCGATCATGAGGAACAGGGTGCCGAGCAGCACGTCCTGCGACATCGGCTCCTGGCCGGGGTCGGAAGGCAGCAGCAGGTCGCTGGTCAGGTCGGCGGCCGGGTGCTCCTGCTTGTACCGCAGTAGTTCGCCGAGGTGCTCGTACAGGTTGTTGTTGGCGGCCAGCGCCTCCTTCGGTCCGAGCGAGGAGTTCAGCACTGCGTCGATCCCTGTGCCGATCTTGGTGCGCAGGTGGTCGGGGACGCCGAAGAGGTCGCAGATGACGGTGATGGTCAGCGGCAGAGCCAGGGTCTGGCGGATGTCGGCGACCGATCCCGGGGGTAGTGCGGCCAGCGCGTCGATCAGACGGTCGGCGGTCGTCTGGACCTGCGGGCGCATGCGCTCGACCTGCCGCGGTGAGAACGTGGGGGCGACGCGGCGCCGGGACCTGCGGTGCTCGTCGCCGTAGAAGTTGAAGAAGCTCTGCTGCAGGGCGAGGGCGGCGAGCGGCCAGCCGTCGGGCATGTGGTCCAGGTCGGGCCAGTGCCGGCGTATGTCGCGCGAGACGCGCGGGTCGTTGGTCAGCGACTGGATGACGCTGTGCCGGGTGACCGCCCAGGCGCGGACGGGTCCCGGAAGTTCCACGAGCACGGCCGGTGCTTCGCGCAGCGAGGTGGCCTCGGCGTGCATCGCCCGGCCGGTGGGATCGAGAACGGGGCAACTGGTGGTGGACAGGGATGGCATGGGGGATTTCCTCACTGGAGATCGAACGGGGAGGTGCGCCGGTGCCTCTCAGCTCCTGGCGGTGGCGGTGGCGACGTCGGCGGGCGCGGCCACCGCCAGTGCGGTGGCGGGGTGTTGCACGGGTGAGTCGGCGGGGCGCTCTCGCAGGAACAGCGATGCCACCAGGCCGATCACGCCGGCCGCCGTCATGTACAGGGCGATGGGCGTCCAGCTGTGGTACTTGCTGAGCAGGGAGGTGGCGATGAGCGGGCTGACGGCGCCGCCGAGCAGGCCGCCCACGTTGTAGCTGATGGACATTCCGGAATACCGCAGGACCGTGGGGAAAAGCAGCGGAAAGAGCGCCCCTTGGACGCCGTAGTTCGCGGCGAACCCGGCGAAGAGCAGCAGGAAGCCGAGTGCCATCAGCGGGAAGGACTTGCTGTCGAGCAGCGGGAACCAGGCGAACGGGGCCGCCGTCATGGCGACGATGCCGCCGATGAATACCGACTTGCGGTTGAACCGGTCGCCCAGCCAGCCGAAGAACGGCATGGCGAGGATCAGGAAGGCGCAGGATCCGACGAGCAGCATCAGCATGGCGGACTGGCTCACGCCGATGCTGGCACCGTATTTGAGCGAGAAGACCGACCCGAGGTAGAACACCAGGAACAGGGGAAGCGCCGACAGCGACGCGCACAGGGTGACCAGGCCGTACCGCGACAGGACGTCGAACGCCGGGATGGTCCTGACCGCGCCCTCGGCCTTCGACCGCTGGAACTCGGGGGTTTCCGCGAGCCGCAGTCGGACGTGGAGCGCGACGCCCACGAGTACGGCACTGAAGAGGAACGGCAGTCGCCATCCCCAGGCCAGCACCTGACGTTCCGGAAGCAGGGTGGTGAGGAGGAGGACGCCGTTGGCCAGCAGTAGTCCCCAGGCGTTGCCGGTGCCGACGATGGCGGTGAGGAGGCCCCGCCTGTTCGGCTGGGCGCTCTCCAGTGCCATCAGGAATCCACCGCTGGACTCCCCGCCGACTGAGCACCCCTGGATGAAGCGGAGGATCGTCAGCAGTATCGGGGCGGCGATGCCGATCGTCTTGTAGGTGGGCAGCAGGCCGATCAGGACTGTCGCGCCACCCATCACGATAAGCGTGGTGACCAGTGTCGCCTTGCGGCCGATCCGATCGCCGCAGTGCCCGAAGACAAAGGCGCCGAGCGGTCTGCCCACAAAGGCAACCGCGAACGTTGTCAGAGACAGCAGGGTGCCGGTGGTGGGGTCGAACGAAGGAAAGAACAGCTTGTTGAAGTAGAGGGATGAAAAAGAACCGTAGATGAGGAATTCGTAGAATTCGATGCTGTTCCCGATGAGGCTGCTCAGCACGGCTCTTCTGCGCTGGCCCCTGCTTATGATGACGGAATTCACTTCGGCTCCGAGGATGGTTGGCCGGTGGATCCGGCTGGGCGGGCGAGCTGTGCCGCGTGGGAGGTCCGCCAGGGGCAGAGCCCGCTCGCCGAGGTGAATTGAAGCGGCAGACCAAGGGCTGTCCCGTGTTCCCCGGCGGGCGCACGACGACAGCCACGGCACCTCGCCGCGCTGATCCACGAGGAGTTGCGGGACAGCCCTTTAGAAGTCGTCTCATTTGGCAAGTCGGCGGTAGCAAATGAGGGCGCAGGCGATGGCCGTGAAGGCCAGGAAGTGTTCCGCCTTGCGCTCGTAGCGGCGATGGAGGCGCCGGCATCCGGCGAGCCAGGCCATGGTGCGCTCTATTTTCCAACGGTGGCGGCCCAGTCGTTGCGAGGTCTCGATGCCCTTGCGTGCGATGCGATGGGTGATGCCCCGCTCACGTAACCATCGGCGCAGGTAGTCGTAGTCATAGCCCTTGTCGGCGTGGAGTTTGGCGGGCTTGCGCCGACGGGGACCACGGCGGGAGCGGATCGGCGGGATCCCCCGCACGAGCGGCTGAAGGGCCTGACTGTCGTGGAGGTTGGCGCCCGAGATGCCGACGGAGACGGGCAGACCGGTCCGCTCGGTGATCAGGTGGATTTTCGAGCCCTTCTTGCCCCGATCTACAGGATTCGGACCTGTCAGGTCCCCCCTTTCAGGGCCCGCATGTTCACCGAGTCAATCGCACACCGCGACCAGTCCAGGTCTCCACGCGCGCCGAGCTCGTCGAGCACCAGGCGGTGCAGCCTGGCCCAGACCCGGGCCCGGCTCCACTCGCTGAACCGGCGGTGCGCGGTCGGCCCCGACGGGCCGAACGACGGAGGCAACTGCTTCCACGTACACCCTGACGTGGCCACGAACACAATCGCGGCCAGCACCTCTCGATTCCCGTACCGCCGACGGCCACCACCCTGGGGCCGCGTCGGAGCGGGTGGCACCACCCGCTCGAACAGCTCCCACAGCTCATCCGGCACCAGACGCTCCACGATGTCCACGACCGCAGACTATCGAACACGCCAAATGAGATGTCTTCTTAGTTCTGGAAGTCCTCCTCCCACCATTCCTGCGCTGACCGCGATGCCCGCTGCGCCTCACGCTTGCGCAGCTCGGCGCGCTGGGTCTTGCCGGAGACGGTGGTCTTGGGCAGATCGGCGAACTCGATGCGGCGGATGCGCTTGTAGGGCGCGAGGTGTTCGCGGGCGTGCGCGAGGATGTGCCGTGCGATCTGGGCTTCCGGCAGGTAGCCGGCGGCGAGCGTCACGTACGCCTTGGGCACGGCCAGGCGCAGTGGTTCGGGCGAGGGCACCACGGCGGCGTCCTGGACGGCCGGGTGCTGCAACAGCACGCTCTCCAGCTCGAAGGGGGATATCCGATAGTCGGATGCCTTGAAGACGTCGTCGCCGCGTCCCAGGAAGGTGAAGCGGCCGTCGGTGTCACGGGTGGCGAAGTCGCCGGTGTGGTAGTAGCCGTCGCGCATGCTGCGTGCGGTCGCCTCGGCGTCGCCCAGGTACCCGACCATCAGGCCGAGCGGACGGGCAGCCAGCGGCAGGCAGATCTCGCCCTCCGCGGCGTCGCCCTGGATGGGTGCGCCGGTGTGCGGATCCAGCAGCGTCACCTCGTAGCCCGGCATCGCCCAGCCCAGTGTCCCGTCGCCGTTCGGCATCCCCGGCGGATTCCCGATCGAGGCGGTGGTCTCGGTCTGTCCGTAGCCGTCCCGTACGGTGATGCCCCATGCCTCGCGGACTCGGCGCACCACCTCCCAGTCCAACGGCTCCCCGGCGGCCACCGCCTCGCGCAGCGACATCGGCAACCGCGTGAGGTCCTCCCTCAGCAGGCTCCGCCAGACGGTGGCCGGCGCGCAGAAGGAGGTCACCGCGCAGCGCGACATCATCTCCAGCAGCGGGCGGGCGGCGAACCTCGGCTGGTTGACGACCATGACCGTCGCCTCTGCGTTCCAGGGGGAGAACAGGTTGCTCCAGGCCCATTTCCCCCAACCGGGCGAGGAGATGTTGAGGTGCACGTCGCCGGGGCGCAGGCCGAGCCAGTACATGGTGGACAGGTGGCCGACCGGGTAGCTGACGCTCGTGTGCCCGACCATCTTGGGGAGGGAAGTCGTGCCCGAAGTGAAGTAGATGAGCGACAGGTCCTCGGGCCCGGTCCGCACGGCCTCCCGGAGCGGGTCGGCGGCATAGGCCTGCTGGTAGTCCCGCCAGCCCGGCACCGGGGGCCCGACGGCGATGCGTGTCCATCCGCCGTTCAGCTCCTCCAGCTTGGGGGTGAGGTCGGTCTCGGCGATGACGTGTGCCACCCCACCGCGTTCCAGCCGATCGGCCAGGTCGGCGGGCGTGAGCTGGACGGCCGTGGGGATCACCGTGCAGCCCAGCCGGAACGCGGCCAGCACGGACTCCCACAGTTCCACCCGGTTGCCGAGCATCAGCAAGATGCGGTCCCCGCGCCGTACGCCGGCCGACCGCAGCCATTGGGCGACCCGCTGGGAGCGCTCAGCCAGCTCGGCGAAGCTCAGTGCGGTGTCGGCGACGAGCGCACCCTGCTTGTCCAGGTCGACCACGCGCAGCGCGGTGGCGTGGTTCCCTTCTGCGATGGCGTCGAACCAGTCCGCGACCCAGTTGAATGTCTCCCCGATCACGGGCCTGGGAAAGGCCCGGGCGCGCGGGAGGTCCCCGTAGGAGGACAGCAGGTGGTCGCGGGCGCGTCGAAACTCCTCGGTCGCTGTACGCATGGTGGTTACCTCCCGGTGAAGTCTGCGTGGCCCGGGCCGTCAGCGATGAACCGCTGCATGCCGGCCGTTCGATCCGCGGTGCCGAACAGCCCGGCGAACGCCGTCTGTTCGATCGCCAGTCCGGCGGCCAGGTCGGTAGCCAGGCCCCGGTCGATGGCGGTCTTCGCGGCGTGCAGGGCCAGTGCCGGGCCTGCCTCGAAGCGCCGCGCCCATTGCAGTGCGCTGTCCAGCACCTGGTCGGTGGGCTTGACGAGGTCCACCAGGCCAAGTTCCAGTGCCTCGGCCGCACTGACCTGGCGCCCGGTGAAGATCAGCTCCTTGGCCCTGGCCGAGCCGATCAGCCTGGGCAGCCGCTGGGTGCCGCCCGCCCCGGGGATGACGCCAAGCAGGATCTCGGGGAGCCCGAGCCGCGCCTCGGTACCGCAGATGCGCACGTCGGCGGAGAGGGCCAGCTCGCAGCCGCCGCCGAGTGCGGGCCCGTTGATCGCGGCCACGACCGGCTTGGGGATGGCGGCGACCGCGTCGAAGGCCGCCTGGAGCACGGCCGCGTGCCGGACCATCTCGGCATGCGTCATCGCGGCCATTTCCTTGATGTCGGCCCCCGCCGAGAAGGCCCTGGGCCCGCCGTGCAGGACGACCGAGCGGACCTGGTCGTCGGCTGCGGCCTGCTCGGCGGCGCGGTGCAGCGCGACCTGCGCGGCACGGTCGAGCACGTTGAGCGGCGGTCGGCTGAGTCGGATGACGCCCACCGCTCCGTCGACGTCCAGCCGTACGACGGGGCGCTCCACCTCAGGGAGAGTCATGCCCACAACAGGCCTCCATTCACTTCCAGGACGTGGCCGTTGACGTAGCTGGACTCGGCGCCGGCCAGGAAGACCGCCGCGTCGGCGGCCTCGTCGGCATAGCCGGGCCGGCCGAGCGCCAGCCTGGTCTTGTAGCGCGACCAGACCCGGTCGTTGGCAGTGAGCTGCTGGCCCATCCCCTCGTCGAGGATTCCCGGGGCCAGGGAGTTGACCAGGATGCCGCGTGGGGCGAGCTCGATCGCGCTGACCCGGGTGAACATCTCCACCGCAGCCTTGGTGGCGCAGTACCCGGAGGCCCCGACGGCGACCCGGGTCGCCATGCTGGAAGAGACGTTGACGATCCGGCCGGCCGGGCTGCGCTCCAGGTAGGGGACGGCGGCCCTGGTGCAGAGGAAGACCCCGGTCAGGTTGGTGGCCACCATGTCCTGCCAGTCGTCGACCGCCAGCCGGTCCACCCGCCCGTCCCGGCTCACGCCGGCGTTGGCGACCAGGATGTCGAGACCGCCGAAGAGCTCGGTGGTCCGGGCCATCAGCGCCTTGACCGAGCCGTCGCTGGTGACGTCGACCGGGATGTAGGCGCTGCGGTCGGGCGCGAGGTCGAGGACCTCCTTGATGTCGTAGGGGTTGCGGGCGGCGCAGACCACCCGCGCCCCCTCCTGCAGGTAGCGTTCCGCGATCGCCCGGCCAAGGCCCCGAGAGCCCCCGGTTATCACGGCGGTCTTTCCTCTGAGCCTCATCGTGGTCCTCCTTGGTCGGAGTCGGTGAAGGGGAGGCCGGCGGAGCAGCCGGCTGTGCCGATCACATCGAAGAGCGAGCCGCAACCACGGCAGTCGTAAGGCACCTTGCACACCGCCCCGCCGAAGCGGCCGGCCCGCACGACGTCCTCCCCGCCGCAGTACGGACACCGGGGGGCGGCGCCCGCCACCTGGTATCCGGCCATGCGCAGGGCGTCCCGGCCGACCGGGGTCACCGCTGTCGGCTGCCACGCGCCGCGCTCCCACACGATCTCGCTCTCGTGTCCCGGGGCCGCGTCGGCGAGCGCTGACCGCACCCGCCGGGCGATCTCGCCGAGGGCGGGGCAGCCGAGCCGGGTGGGGGTCAGGTGGACCTGGATCCGGTCGCCGGCCAGCGACACCGAGCGCAGCACCCCGAGGTCGCGCAAGCTGACGTCGATCTCCGGATCGGATATGCCGGCGACCACGTCGGCGAGCTGATCGGCGTTCAATTGAACACCCCCGGGGTGTACTCGCGGCGGACCGCGCTGCCGCGGGCGAGGGAGTGGGCCAGTGCGTTCCCGCCCAGCCCCGCGGTCCGCGCCAGCGGGCGGTCCGGCAGCCGCGATCCGGGTCCGCCGTTGTCGCTGACCAGCGCGGCGAGACGCTCGTGCAGCGTGACGGCCAGAGCCGAATCGCCGGACAGCGTGTCGGTCGCAACCCCCTGCAGCCGGGCGCCGAACATGTCGGCGGCGCACTCGGTCACTTCGGCGTAGGCACGTGTGAACTCCGCCCGGGTCTCGGGCCAGGCGGTCAGCGCCCGCGCCCACCGCCGCCAGTGGTCCAGATGGACCAGCTGCTCACTGCGGATGGCGGTGATCGCGGGCAGCTGCGTGGCGCCGGGCTCGGCTCCTGCGGTCTGCTCGGCGAGTACGGTGACGGCCGCGGCGAAGACGAGGCCGCATGCCACGGTGGACGGCCAGTCGGTGAGCCGCTCGATGGCGCGCGAGACCTGCCACTGCGCCTGCTCCCGATCGAAGAACCGGGCGTCGACAGCGGCCTGGTCGAAGCCGTACCGCATCAGGATCGTCCCTGCATGCGCCAGCGCTTCCTGTCCGATCGAGCCGACCGCCAGCGCCTCCTCCAGGTCGATGTAGTCGCAGATGCGGTCGCCCAACCGGTTGCCCAGGACGAACAGGTCGTCGGCAAGCGCCAGCCACAGGTCCCGGAGCCCGGGCTCGCCGACCCCCCGCGTATCGTCGCGGCGCTCGGACAGGCCGATGTCGCGGTCCTCCGGCGCGGGGGCGCCGGCAGGCAGGACAGAGCGGTCGCGGCGGCGTGTGGTGGGGAAGCCGGGTTGGCGGTGCGGCATCCGGGTCTTGGCGGCGAGGAGGTCACGATCCCCCGCGCTGGAGACGATCATGTCGGTGCGACGGACCACCCAGAGCTTGGCGAGGTCGTCGCGGCGCCCGTAGGTCTCCTTGGCCAGGTGCCAGGCGGCGTCCCGGCACGGCGAGACGAGGGAGCCGACATGGTTGAGCGCCGTGCTGGAGCCGCTCTGCGCGAACACCTCGTAGACGTCGGTGTCGGTCGGGACATGAGGCATCTACGCCACCCCCTTCAGCGCCCGCCGGTACCGCGCGTTGCGGTCCAGGGAGTCGCGCACCCAGTCCAGCCGCCGCTGCGATGACGGTCCGCCGTTTGCGATCAACTTCTTCACCTCGGCCCAGCCGGGCATCGCGAACTCCCACTCGCCCGAGGGCGCCTGACGGACCAGCGCGGGGTCCACGTGCACGCCCAGCTTCCGGAAGACCGGAATGATCTTGTTCAGCCAGGCCTGGCGCACCGCGTCGTTGCTGTCCGGCTTCAGGCCGACCTGCCACATGCGGTTGGCATGCAGGGTGTCGGTGTCGGGCGGCCCGAGGTAGACCAGGATGCGGGGCAGCCACAGCTCGAACGCCTCCTGCACCCGGCGGCGCTGCTCGGCGTCACCATGCGTCATGACCTCGTGGGTCAGATCCAGGGCGTGCTGGTAGTGGAAGGACTCCTCGCGCTCGACCTTGCGCAGCGCCCGGGCGTACGGCAGGTACACGCCCTTCGCCAGGGACTGGAACTGGCAGATCGCGGCCGAGTTCGTCAGGAGCAGCCCGGTGCCGAGCTCCTCCCAGGTGGCGAAGGAGAAGTGGAAGATGTTGTGCAGCCTGGTACGGCCCTCGAGGTAGTCGAGGAGGATCTGTTCGCGCGGCATGCCCAGGTCTTCGGCGACGCGCGCGACCGCATGCCCGTGGCCGACCTCGTCCTGGATCTTGGCCATGAGCATCTGGCGCCTGGTGTGGCTGGGTGCGCGGTCCAGCCACTCGACGTACTGCAGCACGCCCACCAGCTCGTTGAGCGCCTGTACGCTGGCGAACCGCCTGGCGCCCTCCCGTACCTCGTCAGGCATCGGATCCCACAGTTCGTAGCTGCGGTGCCCCGCCGCGGTTGCCGTCGGCATGTCTGTCCCCTTCCATGGTGTTTGCACGGTTTTCAGTAGGTGTCCGGCCGGCTCAGTACCAGCGGACGACCACGGCCCCCGCCGTCATACCGCCGCCCACTCCGGCCAGCACCAGGCGCTCGCCCCGCCGGAACGGCCGGAGTTCGTTCTCCGCGCGGAGGGTGAGCGGGATGGAGGCCGTGGCGGTGTTGCCGAACTGTGGTGCGGTCAGTGGCACCCGGTCGGGGGCGACGCCCAGTTCACGCGCGCACGCTTCCACCAGGCGGGTGTTGGCCTGGTGCAGGATGAAGCGGTCCACGTTCTCCAGCCGGACCCCGGCCGAGTCGAGCGCCTCGCCGACCACCTTGGGCAGCACGCCGAGCGCGTACTCGCGCACCTCGCGGCCCCGCATGCGGAACAGGTGCTCGCCGGCCTCCCGGCTGCGGGCATCCAGCGGCGTGCGGGTACCACCGGCGGGCACCTCTACCAGGTCGTGGTGCTCGCCGTGGGCGACCAGCCGCCAGCCCAGCACGCCGTACCCGTCGGGCACCGGACCGAGCAGCACCGCGCCGGCCCCGTCGCCGAAGAGGCTGACGGTGCGCCGGTCGGAGCGGTTCATCAGCGAGGAGTAGATGTCGGTGCCGACCACCAGGGCGTGGTCGCCGCCCTGCCCGGCCAGCCGCGCCGACAGCATCGAGTCGGCGACCGCCAGTGCGTAGAGGAAGCCGGAGCACACCGCATTGACGTCGAACGCGGGAACTTCGGTCAGGCCGAGCTTGTCCTGCAGGATCGCCCCGGTGGAGGGCTGCGGCTGGTCGGGGGTCGACGTGGCCACGATCATCACACCGAGCCGGGCCGCTGCCTCCGGCAGTGCGCCCAGCGCCTCGCGCGCGGCGTGCAGCGCCAGGTCGGAGGTGACGGTGCCGGGCTCCCGGTACCTGCGCTCCCGGATGCCGGTCCGCTCGACGATCCAGCTTTCTTCCGCGCCCGTCCACTCGGCGACCTGTGCGTTGTCGATGACCAGCGGTGGCACGTGGCCGCCGAGGCCGAGGAATCCGAAGCCCATCAGAGGTCCCTCGCCGTAGCGTGTTCCTGCGGTACCTGGACGACGGCGCAGGCCCAGGTCCAGGCCGCTCCACCGCCGATCACCAAGGCGATATCGCCCGGCTGGAGCGACGCGTGATCACGCAGGTCGGCCAGGTTCGCGAGGAAGTCCCCGCACCCCAGGTGGCCGGTGGCCGCGCCGAACCGCAGCGCCTCGGCCTTCAACACGTCGTCCAGTACCGGCGTGTAGATGGAGTCCAGCACGCTCACTCCGAGCCGCGGCAGCGCGATGTACTTGATCCGCGGGTCGTCGGGCTGCAGCCCCGCGTCGTGCACGCTGTCCACGATCACCTTGCGGATCAGCCGGCCGGCTATCTGACTGAACCGCTCCTTGCCGTGCTCCGCCATGTAGGACTTCTTGGGACGGCGCAGGTCGATGTACTCGTTGTGTGACAGGGGTGCGGGGCTGAAGTCGTCGCCGTGCCGGAGCATCAGCTCGAGACCGGCGTCGGTCGCGGTGGCCATGGACACGAGCGCGTAGTCGTCGGGTTCCGCGTCGCCGCGGTGAAGCAGCGCCGCCGTCCCCGCGTCGCCGTAGCCGAGGCCGTAGTCGCAGGCCCAACGGCGGAAACCGGGGGGTTCGAAGCGGTCGCCGGTGGTGACGAGCGCGGCGCCGAGGTGGCGGTCGGCGGTCAGGTGCATCGCGGCCAGCTGGAGGGCGAGCGCGCCGCCGTTGCAGCCCTGCTGGACGCCGTAGGACTGGGCCTCGGGATTGCCCACCTCGTTCGCCACGAAGTGCGGTGGCGACCACATGTCATGCCCTTGGTGGTAGATCCAGGTGTGCAGCACGAGGCCCACCTTGGAGGGGCTCCAGCCCGCCCGGCTCATCGCGTCACGGGCGGCCGCTACCGCCATCTCGGGACCGGACCACTGGGTCGAGACCGGCAGCTGAGTGACTCCGATCTTGTCTGCGTCCGGGGCGTCCAGCTTGCCCGCCGCAATGGCGTCCTCGACGGTCTCGTGATCCGGTGGAAACCACGAGGTCGCGGTCTTGATCCGAAGGTCGTTTCCGAATTTCATCAGGTTCCTTCGAAAGCTTGGGATCTGTGGGGAGCGGTTCTCCGGCAGGTGAGCGGATGCCGGGCGGGGGCCGGCGTTTCGGGTGTGGCCGGGGGAGACGAGCACTTCGTGCCGGGCGTAGCGCGGCACGCGGTCGTCCACCAACGGGGAGCTGACACCGGCGCCCTGAGGTGGCTTCCCGACAGAGCTATATACCTTCGCGGAGGTATATAGCTCCGGCGGAGTGCGGTCCTGCGGCCTGTGCGGAGTCGCGTGCGCCGTGGGTGGCCTACCGGCTGCTGTGCAAATGCGGGACATCCCCAGTTGCACACCGGGAGTCATTTCTGGGCGACGTCAAATACCTTACCGAAGGTATGTTCTTTGAGCCATGGTCTCCGCCCGACGCGCGCTCGTCGCCCTGGTGGCGGGCGAGCGCGACCCCGACGTCTTCTCCCAATCGGCGCCGGGCACGCTGCGCGGGAAGATCCCGGTGCTCGACAAGGCGCCGGCCTGCTTCTTCAAGGTCAGGGTCATGCTCGAGGCGGTGGACCGGGCCACGGCCCGGATCGAGGGGCTGAGCGCGGAGATCGACCGGCGGCCTGCGCCCTACCGCCGCCGGATCGAGCCGTTGGTCCCCACCCCAGGGCCAGTGCTGTCTGCGGCCGAGGTGGTGCCGGCGGAGATCGGCCCGGACGTGAGCCGCTTCCCCGCCGCGGGCCACCTCGCCTCGTGGACCGGGATGTGCCGGGGCAACCACGAGTCCGTCGCAAGCAACGCCACGGCACCATCCGGCCCGGCGAGGTGTGACTCAAGGGCGCGCTGAGCATCGCCGCGATGTCCATCACCGGGCCACGGTTGTCGGCGTACTGCCTGTCGTGTCGCACTCCGCACGGGCTCACGTATCGCTTCCGGTGTACGCCACAGCCCCGCCGAACCAGGATGATCAAGAACGAGGGCTTTCAAGAGAGCGGTGGCACGTGGTCGCCGAGGCCGAGGAATCCGAAGCCCATCAGAGGTCCCTCGCCGTAGCGTGTTCCTGCGGTACCTGGACGACGGCGCAGGCCCAGGTCCAGGCCGCTCCACCGCCGATCACCAAGGCGATATCGCCCGGCTGGAGCGACGCGTGATCACGCAGGTCGGCCAGGTTGGCGAGGAAGTCCCCGCACCCCAGGTGGCCGGTGGCCGCGCCGAACCGCAGCGCCTCGGCCTTGAGCAGCTCATTGATCACCGGGCCGTATATGGAGTCAAGCAGGCTCGCCCCGAGCCGCGGCAGCGCGATGTACTTGATCCGCGGGTCGTCGGGCCGCAGTCCCGCGTCGTGCAGGCTGTCCGCGATCACCTTGCGGATATTCCGGCCGGCGACAGTCTCGAACTTCTTCTTGCCGTACTCCGCCAGATAGGACTTCTTGGGACGGCGCAGGTCGATGAAGCCGTCGTGCCACAAGGGCGCGGGGCTGAAGTCGTCGCCGTGCCGCATCATCAGCTCGAACTGGGCGTCGGTCGCGGTGGCCATGGACACGAGCGCGTAGTCGTCGGGTTCCGCGTCGCCGCGGTGAAGCAGCGCCGCCGTCCCCGCGTCACCGAAGCCGAGGCCGTAGTCGGAGGTCCAGCGGTCCATACCGGGGGGTTCGAAGCGGTCGCCGGTGGTGACGAGCGCGGCGCCGAGGTGGCGGTCGGCGGTCAGGTGCATCGCGGCCAGCTGGAGGGCGAGCGCGCCGCCGTTGCAGCCCTGCTGGACGCCGTAGGACTGGGCCTCGGGATTGCCCACCTCGTTCGCCACGAAGTGCGGTGGCGACCACATGTCATGCCCTTGGTGGTAGATCCAGGTGTGCAGCACGAGGCCCACCTTGGAGGGGCTCCAGCCCGCCCGGCTCATCGCGTCACGGGCGGCCGCTACCGCCATCTCGGGACCGGACCACTGGGTCGAGACCGGCAGCTGAGTGACTCCGATCTTGTCTGCGTCCGGGGCGTCCAGCTTGCCCGCCGCAATGGCGTCCTCGACGGTCTCGTGATCCGGTGGAAACCACGAGGTCGCGGTCTTGATCCGAAGGTCGTTTCCGAATTTCATCAGGTTCCTTCGAAAGCTTGGGATCTGTGGGGAGCGGTTCTCCGGCAGGTGAGCGGATGCCGGGCGGGGGCCGGCGTTTCGGGTGTGGCCGGGGGAGACGAGCACTTCGTGCCGGGCGTAGCGCGGCACGCGGTCGTCCACCAACGGGGAGCTGACACCGGCGCCCTGAGGTGGCTTCCCGACAGAGCTATATACCTTCGCGGAGGTATATAGCTCCGGCGGAGTGCGGTCCTGCGGCCTGTGCGGAGTCGCGTGCGCCGTGGGTGGCCTACCGGCTGCTGTGCAAATGCGGGACATCCCCAGTTGCACACCGGGAGTCATTTCTGGGCGACGTCAAATACCTTACCGAAGGTATGTTCTTTGAGCCATGGTCTCCGCCCGACGCGCGCTCGTCGCCCTGGTGGCGGGCGAGCGCGACCCCGACGTCTTCTCCCAATCGGCGCCGGGCACGCTGCGCGGGAAGATCCCGGTGCTCGACAAGGCGCCGGCCTGCTTCTTCAAGGTCAGGGTCATGCTCGAGGCGGTGGACCGGGCCACGGCCCGGATCGAGGGGCTGAGCGCGGAGATCGACCGGCGGCCTGCGCCCTACCGCCGCCGGATCGAGCCGTTGGTCCCCACCCCAGGGCCAGTGCTGTCTGCGGCCGAGGTGGTGCCGGCGGAGATCGGCCCGGACGTGAGCCGCTTCCCCGCCGCGGGCCACCTCGCCTCGTGGACCGGGATGTGCCGGGGCAACCACGAGTCCGTCGCAAGCAACGCCACGGCACCATCCGGCCCGGCGAGGTGTGACTCAAGGGCGCGCTGAGCATCGCCGCGATGTCCATCACCGGGCCACGGTTGTCGGCGTACTGCCTGTCGTGTCGCACTCCGCACGGGCTCACGTATCGCTTCCGGTGTACGCCACAGCCCCGCCGAACCAGGATGATCAAGAACGAGGGCTTTCAAGAGAGCGGTGGCACGTGGTCGCCGAGGCCGAGGAATCCGAAGCCCATCAGAGGTCCCTCGCCGTAGCGTGTTCCTGCGGTACCTGGACGACGGCGCAGGCCCAGGTCCAGGCCGCTCCACCGCCGATCACCAAGGCGATATCGCCCGGCTGGAGCGACGCGTGATCACGCAGGTCGGCCAGGTTGGCGAGGAAGTCCCCGCACCCCAGGTGGCCGGTGGCCGCGCCGAACCGCAGCGCCTCGGCCTTGAGCAGCTCATTGATCACCGGGCCGTATATGGAGTCAAGCAGGCTCGCCCCGAGCCGCGGCAGCGCGATGTACTTGATCCGCGGGTCGTCGGGCCGCAGTCCCGCGTCGTGCAGGCTGTCCGCGATCACCTTGCGGATATTCCGGCCGGCGACAGTCTCGAACTTCTTCTTGCCGTACTCCGCCAGATAGGACTTCTTGGGACGGCGCAGGTCGATGAAGCCGTCGTGCCACAAGGGCGCGGGGCTGAAGTCGTCGCCGTGCCGCATCATCAGCTCGAACTGGGCGTCGGTCGCGGTGGCCATGGACACGAGCGCGTAGTCGTCGGGTTCCGCGTCGCCGCGGTGAAGCAGCGCCGCCGTCCCCGCGTCACCGAAGCCGAGGCCGTAGTCGGAGGTCCAGCGGTCCATACCGGGGGGTTCGAAGCGGTCGCCGGTGGTGACGAGCGCGGCGCCGAGGTGGCGGTCGGCGGTCAGGTGCATCGCGGCCAGCTGGAGGGCGAGTGCACCGCCGTTGCAGCCCTGCTGGACGCCGTAGGACTGGGCCTCGGGATTGCCCACCTCGTTCGCCACGAAGTGCGGTGGCGACCACATGTCGTGCCCTTGGTGGTAGATCCAGGTGTGCAGCACGAGGCCCACCTTGGAGGGGCTCCAGCCCGCCCGGCTCATCGCGTCGCGGGCGGCCGTTACCGCCATCTCGGGAGCGGACAAGGTGGCCGAGACCGGCAGGTGGCTGACGCCGAGCCGCTCCGCGTCCGAGCCGGTCAGCTTCCCGGCCGCCACGGCGTCCTCGACATGCTCGCGGTCCGGTGGAAACCACGAGGTCACGGTCTTGATCCGAAGGTCGTTTCCGAATTTCATCAGGCTCCGATCGAAAGCACGGGATCCGTATGGAGTGCGGGTCTTTGGCCGGCGAGCGGGGGCCGGGTGAGTGCTCGGCAGTTCGTCCGGCCGGGAAGTGGGGCACGCCGTAGCAGGCGCAGTGCGGTACGCGGGTCGTCCACCACCGGGAGCGGCCACTGGCGCACTGAGCGACCTGGCCTACCGCCAGGATCACATACCTTCGCAGAGGTATGTGACTGTGGCGGAGTGCAGTGTCGAGCGACCACCGGGCCGTGCCGAGCCTGCAGGCACTGCGACTGCCGGCGCCGCCTTGTGCCGCGGGCGCCGCAGGGGAGTGTCGGCCGCTGTGTGGATGAGGACCGCCCTCGCCTGCACAAGGGCGCCGACGTGCACCGGGGGAGCAGGGGGTTGGCGGCCGCCGGAGCCGTCCGCGGCGCGTCGACGGGCCCGCCGTCCCTCTGTTCCTCGCCGAACAGCGCAAGCACCCGAGAGACACCACCTGGCAATGCACTTCCAGTGTCCGACCGGGACGGCATCCACGGGTCTGAACCGTGATCCGCGCAGGTCTTCCCCCACCGTCCACCTGTCGATGCACCGCGCCAACGGTCCCGCCCCATGCCGCCGTCTCAGGGTGGCGCGGCCGTCACGGCACCCCGGTGCTGCTGCGCCTCCCGGCGTACTTCGACGCGCGGTCTGTGTGATCGTCGAGGGGTGCCCGCTGCTTCGCACCGCCGTCGCCGTGGCGGAGTCTCAACTCCCTGACAGCTGTGTGAGGTTGACCCATCGTGTTTCCGTCCCAGATTTACATACCTTCGCGAAGGGATTATTCTGTGAGAGCCCGCCTCGGGCGGCCGCTGTCCCGCTCATCCCTATGGAAGAAGCCACACCATGGCCATCTCAGACGCCCGATCGCCACGGTGGGCCGGGTACACACTCGCCCTCCTGGCGTTCGTCCAGTTCATCGTCACCATCGACTTCAACATCGTCTATGTAGCGTTGCCGGACATCGGTCGCCAGCTCGGCTTCTCTGCCCAGGCGCTGCAGTGGGTCGTCAGCGCCTACGCGGTCGCGCTCGGCGGACTGCTGCTGTTCGGAGGTCGCGCGGTCGATCGGCTCGGCCCGCGCCGCATGCTGGTCATCGGCCTGGTGATCTACGCGCTCTCCTCGCTCACCGGCGGACTCGCGCAGAACGCCGGGCTGCTGGTGGCCGCCCGCGCGGCACAGGGCGTGGGCGGTGCGCTGCTCACGCCGGCGACGCTGATGCTCATCTTCACCACCTTCGCCGCGGGTTCGGAGCGCAATCGGGCCACTTCCGTGTGGGGCGCCATGGGCAGTGCGGGCCTGGCTGCCGGCTCGCTGCTCGGCGGGGTACTGACCAGCGCCTTCGGCTGGAGCTGGGTCTTCTTCGTGAACGTCCCGCTCGCGCTGGGCGCCGCCTTCGCCGCCACTCGGATCCTGCCCGCGGACCGCTCCTTCGATGGCGGTCGAAGCTTTGACGCAATCGGGGCTGTGGTCGCCACGATCGGTTCGACGCTGTTGGTGTTCGGTCTCGTGAGCGGCCCGGACAGGGGCTGGGGCTCGATCGAGGGTGCTGGCTCCCTGGCAGTCGGCGTGCTGCTGCTGGCAGTCTTCGTCCTCATCGAGAAGCGCTCCGCCGACCCCCTGGTACCGCTGAAGCTGTTCGGCCTGCGGGGCCTCACCGTCGCCATGCTGGCGTTGATCGTCTTCCAGGCCTCCGCGAGCGGCACGTACTACCTGCTCACCACCTACCTGCAGACGGTGCTCGACTACGCACCGCTCGCCGCAGGGCTGGCGTTCCTGCCACCGACCGTGGCCTGCATGGCGGTGTCGATGAAGCTCAACGCGCGGGTGCTGGGGTGGCTCGGCGTTCGGACGACGCTCTTCGGGGGCACGTTGCTCACCGCAGTCGGGCTGGCCGCGATCGTCGCCGGCATGTTCGCGCACGGCTCCTACTGGACGCTGCTGCCGGGGGTCGTGATCTGGGGCGCCGGTGGCGGCTTCGCCTTTCCGTCGCTCTACGTCGCCGTGGCGTCATCAGGGGCCGAGCCGGCCCAGCAGGGCGTCGCCTCGGCGCTCGCCTCCACATGCCGTCAGATCGGCGGCGCCCTCGGCCTCGCGGCCCTGGTCGCGGTGGCGAACTCCTCCGCCGGCCACAACCCTGGCCCTCACGCGCTGGTCGGCGGGCTCCGAATGGCAGGGTGGGTCGCCACTGTGGGGACGCTCGCCGGCGCCTTCATCGGACTCGGCCTGAAGAGGCAGCCTCGGCCGACCCCTGCGCTTGCTACTGCCCCGGCGGTGGAGGCGGATCTCTCGGAGGCCGCTCCGCGGGTCAGCTGACGCTGCATCAGCAAGAGGCGCGCTCGGGTGGGTCCGGTCGGCCGGAACGCAGACACCTCGGCGTCCGTACGACGCGGATGATCGTGGGCGAGCCCGGGCCTGCAGTCGGCCGCGCGCAGGGTCCTCGCCAGGGCCGACGCACGGTCGGCGAGCAGGTCGGCGACCGTCATCACACCGGCACGGCACCGGGGCGGCGTCGGGGCGTCCCGGCCCCGGCCGCCGTCCGTACGGGCAGCAACGAGGCTCTCGTGCCGAGAGTTTGGGGCACCATGCACGTCTGCCCCGCGGCACGGAAACCTCGCGCGGTGCGGCAGGGCGGGTCCCGGCCCATGTATCGGCCGCGCCCGGCCGGTCGCCGGCACCGCGGCGGCAACCAACGGCCGGGACGCCGACAGGGATCCGCCCGCCCCCGCCACGATCCCCTGGCTCGCGGGTTGCGGCCGCGCACGGCGCCCTCCGGCGCCGCGATCTGCGAGATCAAGGATTGACAGGAGCTTTCCCATGCTTGTCCAGACCAGCCTGTCCGCCGAGACCGAGACCGAGACCGAGGTGCCTCCCACGAAGGAGGTCCGCCGTCTGGACCGGGTGATCATCCGGTTCGCGGGGGACTCCGGGGACGGCATGCAGCTGACGGGCGATCGCTTTACGTCGGAGACCGCGTCGTTCGGCAATGACCTGTCCACGCTGCCGAACTTCCCCGCGGAGATCCGAGCGCCGGCAGGCACGCTGCCGGGAGTGTCCTCCTTCCAGGTGCACTTCGCCGATCACGACATCCTCACGCCGGGCGACGCACCGAACGTCCTGGTCGCGATGAACCCGGCCGCCTTGAAGGCGAACCTGCCGGATGTGCCGCGCGGCGCGGAGATCATCGTCAACACCGACGAGTTCACCAAGCGCGCGCTGACCAAGGTCGGATACCAGGCAAGCCCGCTCGAGGACGGCTCCCTGGACGGCTACAGCGTGCACCCGGTACCGCTGGGGACGCTGACAGTGGAGGCGCTGAAGGAGTTCGGGCTGTCCCGCAAGGACGCCGACCGGTCGAAGAACATGTTCGCGCTGGGTCTGCTCTCGTGGATGTACCACCGGCCCACCGAGGGCACGGAAGCCTTCCTGCGGAGCAAGTTCGCCAAGAAGCCGGACATCGCCGCGGCGAACATCGCCGCCTTCCGGGCGGGATGGAACTTCGGCGAGACGACCGAGGACTTCACGGTCTCGTACGAGGTAGCTCCGGCCGCGAAGGCGTTCCCGCCTGGCACGTACCGTTCCATCTCCGGCAATCTGGCACTGTCGTACGGTCTGGTGGCGGCCGGTCGGCGGGCCGATCTGCCGCTGTTCCTCGGGTCGTACCCGATCACGCCGGCCTCCGACATCCTGCATGAGTTGTCCAAGCACAAGAACTTCGGTGTCCGCACCTTCCAGGCCGAGGACGAGATCGCCGGCATCGGCGCCGCGCTGGGCGCGGCCTTCGGCGGCTCGCTCGGCGTGACGACGACCTCGGGTCCGGGTATCGCGCTGAAGTCGGAGGCCATCGGCCTGGCGGTCTCACTGGAGCTGCCGCTGCTGGTCATCGACATCCAGCGCGGCGGCCCGTCGACCGGGCTGCCGACCAAGACCGAGCAGGCGGACCTGCTGCAGGCAATGTTCGGCCGCAACGGCGAGGCACCGGTTGCGGTGATCGCCCCGGCCACCCCGGCGGACTGCTTCACCGCCGCGCTGGACGCCGCCCGGATCGCGCTGACCTATCGCACCCCGGTCCTGCTGCTGTCGGACGGCTATCTCGCCAACGGCTCCGAGCCCTGGCGGATCCCAGAGCCCGATGAACTGCCCGACCTGCGAGTGCAGTTCGCCTCCCATCCCAATCACACCCTGGAGGACGGCAGCGAGGTCTTCTGGCCGTACAAGCGTGACCCGCAGACCCTGGCCCGCCCGTGGGCGATCCCGGGCACGCCGGGCCTGGAGCACCGTATCGGCGGCATCGAGAAGGCCGACGGCTCGGGCAACATCTCCTACGACCCGGCCAACCACGACTTCATGGTCCGCACCCGCCAGGCCAAGATCGACGGCATCGACGTCCCGGACCTCGAAGTCGACGACCCCGGCGCCGCCGAAGGTGATGGAGCGAAGCTGCTGGTTCTGGGCTGGGGTTCCACCTACGGCCCCATCATCGCCGCCGTCCGCCGCGTCCGCGCCGCAGGCCAGAAGGTCGCGCAGGCCCACCTGCGGCACCTCAACCCGTTTCCGGCCAACCTCGGTGAGATCCTCACCGCCTTCGACAAGGTGATCATCCCCGAGATGAACCTGGGCCAGCTCGCCATGCTCATCCGCGCCAAGTACCTGGTCGGCGCCCACTCCCACACACAGGTCAACGGCATGCCGTTCAAAGCAGAGCACCTCGCCACGGCTCTCAAGGAGGCCATCCACCATGGCTGACACCGCTACCGAGGCCCCGACGACCGTCGCACTGTCCCTGGTGCCGAAGTCCGACGGCAAGCAGTCCATGAAGGACTTCAAGTCCGATCAGGAGGTGCGCTGGTGCCCCGGCTGCGGTGACTACGCGATCCTGGCCGCGGTGCAGGGCTTCATGCCGGAACTGGGCCTGGCCAAGGAGAACATCGTCTTCGTCTCCGGCATCGGCTGCTCGTCGCGCTTCCCGTACTACATGGACACGTACGGCATGCACTCGATCCACGGCCGCGCGCCGGCGATCGCGACCGGACTCGCCACGTCCAGGCGGGACTTGAGCGTGTGGGTGGTGACGGGCGACGGGGATGCGCTCTCGATCGGCGGCAACCACCTCATCCACGCCCTGCGCCGGAACGTGAACCTGAAGATCCTGCTCTTCAACAACCGGATCTACGGCCTGACCAAGGGCCAGTACTCGCCGACCTCGGAGGTCGGCAAGGTCACCAAGTCGACGCCGATGGGTTCCCTCGACGCCCCTTTCAACCCCGTCTCCCTCGCTCTGGGCGCCGAGGCCTCCTTCGTCGCGCGCACCGTCGACTCCGACCGCAAACACCTCACCGACGTCTTGCGGCAGGCCGCCGACCACCCTGGCACTGCTCTGGTGGAGATCTACCAGAACTGCAACATCTTCAACGACGGCGCCTTCGAGGTCCTTAAGGACAAGGCGCAGGCCCAGGAGGCCGTCATCCGCCTCCAGCACGGTGAACCGATCCGCTTCGGCACGCCTCTTGCGGACGAACGGGGCGCCAAGGGCGTCGTTCGGGACCCGGCCACCGGCGACCTGAAGATCGTCGACGTCACACCGGACAACGAGGCGCAGATCCTGATCCACGACACCCACGCGACGTCCCCGACCACGGCCTTCGCGCTCTCCCGCCTCGCCGATCCGGACACCCTCCACCACACCCCCATCGGCGTGCTGCGCTCGGTCCACCGCCCGGTCTACGACATTGAGATGGCCGAACAGCTCGACACCGCTGTTGACCAACAGGGCAAGGGCGACCTCGCCGTGCTCCTCGCAGGCGGCGACACCTGGACTGTGCGGTCGACTCCGGGCAGCCGACCGTTATGACAACCCGTCACAGTGTGGTGGACCGGGCCCGGGTACTTCTGTGTGCATTTCGCGCTCCGCCGGCTGACTCGGTGGGTACGCGGTGCTGAGACCCGAATGGGGCACGCTGCCGAGGCAGAAACCTGCCTGCCCGTCGGCGCCTGGGACACTCGGGACGCCGACCCAACGATTACCTGACTACGCGCGCACCCGGACATCGAGGTCGCCAGCCGGGCGCCCGGGCGGGGTTGACCTTGACGATGCCGTCACGGGTGGCCGTAGCCGGTCGCCAAGCGCTCCTGACCTGCACTGTCAAGCAGATCCTCCGCCTGCACGCACGAGGAATCCTGTCGGACAAGGGCGAATGGGCATCCGGCTGGTGCGGGACGCTCCGATGCCGACCGCCGACCGGTTTCACACCTGGAGTCCGGAAGCCGGCGACTCCCCTGTGGGCTGCGGTTCGAGCACCTCGCCACACTCACACTCGTGGTGGTCGAAAGCCGCCCGGGCCGAGTTGTGCCGTTGGGGCATCCGGCCGGGGCGGCGTCGTACGCGGCTGAGCAGCCGCTGGGTGCGCGGTTACGGGGTCGTGTAGGGGTCCTGGCTGATCAGGTGGGCCTTCAGACCCTCGCCGACGCCAGGCTCCGGGGTTCCGGCCCAGTCCTTGATGAGTACGGCGCCGGTGCTGCAGCCCCACGGGTTCCACGTCCACGCGAGATAACCCATGCTGTGCGCGTCGGCCCAGTCCACCAGCCGCTGCATGTAGTCGAAGCCGCAGTTGTCCTGGCCGAACTCACCGATGACGACCGGCACTTGTTGCGCGAGCGGCGCGACCTGGCTGTCCCAGCAGGATTCGGTCGCGCAGGCGTTGAAGCTGTAGGAGTGCCAGGACGCGGCGAGGTTGTTCAGTGGGTCGGTCGGCTTGTACGTCAGCCACTCCCGCATGTCGTTGGCCCACTCCAGGCCACCCAGCATGAGGACGTTGGTCGCGCCGGTGGCCCGGACAGCGTCGACCAGGTCCTGCATGCCGGCGGTTTCATAGGGAAGGCCGGTGCAGGTGCCGCCGTCTCGCCAGCACGTCCAGCCGAGGGTCTTGTCCCAGTTGCTGGCGATCTCCGGGTACGGCTCGTTGAACAGATCGAAGACGACGGCGTCGTTGCCCTTGAACGCGTTGGCGACACCGGTCCAGAACTGGGGGGCGTACTGCGCGTCCGGCATCGGTTTCTGGCAGGTCGCGGTGGCGTCCTTGCAGTGCCAGTCCGGCCCGTTGGTGTAGGCACCCCGGGTCCAGTGCAGGTCGAGGATCGGGGTGATGCCGTTGGCCACCAGCAGGTTGACGTAGTCCTTGACGCCCTGCTGGTACGTGGCTCCATTGGGCGAGCCGTTGATGCCGAGCCAGCATTCCTCGTTCAACGGCACGCGTACCGCGTGGATGTTCCAGGTCTTCATCGCGTCGACGGACGCCTGGTCGACCGGGCCGCTGTCCCATAGCCCCTTGCCCTGCACACAAGCGTATTCACCGCTGGAGCGGTCCACACCCAGCAGCCGGTACTGCTTGCCGCTCGCGGTGACGATCTTGTTGCCGGAGACCTTCAGCTCCGGGGCCGGATCACTGGGACCACTGGTCGGAGTGGCGGTGGGGCTGGGGGACGGGGATGTCACCGAGCCGGTACAGGTCACGCCGTTGAGCGCAACCGATGCGGGTTTTGGATTGACGCCCTTCCACGCACCGGTGAACCCGATGGAAACCGACGTGCCCGTATCCAGCGCTCCGTTCCAGTCGAGGCTGGTGGCGGACACGCGGGCTCCGGACTGTGTCCACGTGGCACTCCAGCCGTTGGTGACCTTCTGGTCGGAGTTCGGGAAGTCGAACGTCGCGGTCCACCCTCGCACGGGGGAGCCGAGATTGGTGATGGCCAGGTTCGCGGTGAACCCTCCCGGCCATTCGCTCTGCACCTTGTACGCGATCGAGCAGCCGGTGGCGGCTGCCGATGCGGGCAGGGTGGCGAAGGCAAGGCCACCCAGGATCAGTGCACCGGCGGCGCCGGTGGCCACTAAGGCGTGACGACGTTTCACTTGATCTCCTCGTTGCCGTAAGGGATCGATGAGCTCGATACCCAGCTGATCGACGAACTGGTGAGCGGGGCCCAGGCCGAGGGCCTGCAGCTGACCGGTCCACCAGGCGGGGACTGCGTGCCGTACGGATCAAGGAATCAACAACTGTCGCGCGTTCAAATCCTGTCTTCCCGACGGATCCCACGCGGGCGTCAGCAGCCGATCGGTGAGGAGCCCAGGGCCACGTCGTCGAACCAGAGAGTGTCGTCCCCGGTGCCGTAGCTCTCCCACCCCAGGCGCAGGCCGGTGGGGCGGGGAGGGGTCCTACGGACGAGCCACTGCCCGTCGACGTTCTGGGTCGCCACCCCGTCCACATGCAGGCCGGCGACCTCCTGGTCGTCGACCCACGTGCGCATGGACTGGGCGGTGGTGTCGATCTGGAACCGCAGGCACAGCCACCGGCCGGTCGGCAGCGGCGTGCTGAGCGCGGCCCCCGCCGGGCTCTGTTCCGGCAGCGTCGCGTCGTCACTCTCACGGTTCCACTGCAGCGCGCCGTTCTGCCCGCCGACGCGCAGCGCCCTGCCGCCCTGTGAGGCGTCCGGCATGGATACGAAGGTGACGTGGTCGGTGGGCAGGGCGGTGGTGTGCCGGACCCGCATACGTACGTACACCACGGGCCCGACGGAGGACAGATCGCGGGTGGAGGCTGCGAAGACGTGGTTGCAGTAGCCTGCGCCGCCGTCGACGCGCAGCGACCTGGTGCCGCTGTAGACGACGGACGTGTCGACGCTGACCTTCCCCGTGCCCTGGCAGTCGGGTGCCGTGGTCTGCCAGGGGCCCGAAGGCACGGTACCGGTCTGGTCCTCGAAGTCGGAGCAGATCGTCGCCCCGGCGCATTCGGCCGACGCCGTGGCTGTCGCGGTCGCTGTCGGTGAGGCGGTCGCCGTCGGGGTGGGACTCGCGGTTCCGCCGCACGGCGTGCCGTTGAGGGCAAAGGCGGTGGGAGCCGGGTCGGCGGTGCGCCAGGTGCCCTGGAGCCCGAAGTCCACGGATCCGCCGGCGGCGAGCACGGCATTGTGCGCGACGTTCACAGCGGCCACCGCGCTGCCCGACTGGGTGACCTGCGCGTTCCAGGCGGACGTGACCTGCTGGTCGCCGCCGTAGGTCCACTCCAGCCGCCAGCCGTTCAGGGCGGCGCCGAGATTCGTGACGCGGATCTGGGCGGTGAAGCCGCCGGACCACTCGTTCGTGGTGTACGTGACCGTGCAGCCCGTCGCCGCGCCCTGAGCGCGCGACGTCGCGATGGCAGGAAGGGCCACCGCCACCACGGTCAGCACCAATGCCCAGAGCGGCAGGCGGTGGCGGCGCACGCGTAATGAAGTCATGGCCATGATCAATCTCCGGGAGTCAGGACGCGGTGCAGGAGAGTGTGCCGAGGTCTCGGTCGTCGCCGCTGAGCGTCATCCCCCAGGTCGTCGACGCGCCCGGTGCCAGCGAGCCGTTGTAGGAGGCGTTGTGAACGGTGGTGGCGGGGCGGGACGGATCCAGCACCGCGTTCCAGCGGTTCGCCACGCTCACACCGTCCGGCAGGGTGTGGTGCACCGACCAGTCGGTGGCCGGCCGGGACCCGGTGTTGGTGACCGTGACATCGGCCTGGTACCCGCCCTGCCATGAGCCGGTCAGCTTCCACTCCGCCGTGCAGGCGGTGTCGCCGGAGGGGCTCGGCGCGGGAGTGGGAGGTGGTGTCCCTCCAGAGCTGTCGGTGGTGTAGGGGACGACGGTGTAGTCCTGCGCGCAGCCTCCCGCGCAGCCTGACGGCAGCGAGAAGGAGTACGTACGGCCGCCGCCCAGCCAGGCGTCGGCTGCGTCGCGGATCCGTATGGTGAAGCTGCTTTGGTCGGAGGTCGTCGCGCCGATGACGTAGGACTGCCCCATGTCGCTGTTCATCGCGGCGTCGGTCCAGGTGCCGTTCGCCAGGTACTGGACGCCGTGGATGCCGTCGGGCAGATGGGAGACGGCGATGGCGGGCCAGTACCGCTGGGCTCCCCTGAGGAAGCCGATACGGATGTCGCCGCTGTAGTCAGGGGCCGGGACGAAGCTCCAGGAGACATGACGGTTGTTCCAGTGGTCCGGGTACATCGTCCCCACGGGGGTGCCGCCGATCCGGAAGCGGTTGAGAGAGTCGGTTGCCAGGTCGAGGTGGTTGGGGTCGTCCCGGCACCAGGCGTTGGAATCGGCGCAGCTGTCCGCGACGAGCATGGTCATGGTGGCCCCGTTGTACCTGTCGGCCACCCAGGAGCCGTTGCGGCAGAAGGGCCGGCCCGGGGCGCCGTCGTTGGTGCCGGTGCAGTAGTCCCCGATGGTGACCTTGACCCAGCGGCCGCAGTTGCGGCCGTTGTCGAAGACGCCCTTGACCGATGCGCTTGAGTCCGGGACCGGGCGGGGGTAGGTGCTCGAGTAGTCGCCGGGCGTGTTGAACACGTTGAGCGCCACGAAGTCCTGGCTGTCCAGTTCGCGCTGCGGCAGACCGCAGCCGCCGTAGGGGCTGCCGAGCCCGGCGAAGTGGGTCGCGTTGCCCAGGACCTCAGTTGCGGCGGCACTCGCCGCGGGCGGCTGAGCCGCCACGGCCACGACGGGTAACGCGGCGCAGCAGAGCGCTGCCAGCAACGTGGCGGTGCGCCTTCGGGCCGGCGAGCGGGGGGTCGAAAGAAGCTGCATGGAGGGATCCGCCTTCTTCGTGACGGGGCGCCGTGACGTTCGTATGGGAGTCCTCTCGGAGGGAGGGGAGTGAGCGCTGGAACACCTCACCTATGGGAGCGCTCCCACAATCTCCGTATCCGGGGACTGTAGAAGAGGGCCATGCCCCTGACAAGGGTGTGGGTTCCCGTCGGAGTTTTGTCTCCCTCCTCACGGAGCCCGGACAGTTCGGCTCCGGGGGAGGCCATGGACCGGCCCGAGGGGGGGCAGTCAGGCGTTCAACGCCTGCTCGACGGTGGGGCGGCATGGATTGACTTCCTCCCCCCGCCTAAAGGCGGGGGGAGGAAGCCAAGTGGTCCACGCTGTCTCCTGAGCCCCTGGGATGCGCAGGTCAGGGTAGCCCCTATAATCGAACGTGTGCACGATTCAAGTCCGTCGAGACTGGTACTGCTCCGTTTCCTGGAGCGCGTTCAGGAGCGGGATCTGGCCTGTACCCGGCGGTGGATCGTCGAGGAGGAGCGCCGTGAGGCGGAGCGCCGGCGCGGTGTGGAGGCGCGGCCGCCGGTGCCCAGCTGGCTGATCGAGCAGAGCATCGGCCATCACGCCCCGCCCGTGTACGTGCACGCGGGTGACTGCCACATGGCGGGCAAACGATCGAAGGGCGTGGCGCGGGATGCCGCGCTGCGGGCCCTGACCGACGGTATCGTCGCCTGCCCGCACTGCCGCCCGGACACACAGCTCGGCCTGCTCGACTAAATGATCGGTTCCGAGGGGTAGTTGCGGCTGCGGAAACCAATGAGCCTTTCTGGTTCCTGTGGTCGGCGGCCTCCGGGGGAACAATCAGGTCCGGTTGACGGCCCTCGTCTGGGACAGTCGACGGGAGTAGATACTGGCCCTCAACGCAGGCACGGATGAGGAGCAAAACCAGTGACCAGCGACAACCGCATAGGACCGCCCAGTTTTGGCAGCGAACGCGACATGCTGCGGGCTTTCCTCGACTACCACCGCGCAACCCTCGCCATGAAGTGCGAAGGGCTCACCGACGAGGAGCTGCGACAGCAGTCAATGCCGCCGTCCACGCTTTCGCTACTCGGTCTGGTGCGGCACATGGCGGAGGTGGAGCGTGCTTGGTTCCGTCGAGTGTTCGAGGACCATGACGCACCCATGGTCTGGTCCGACAAGATCGACTTCCAGGCGGCGTACGACGCGAGCGCGTCGACCAGGGACGAGGCGTTCGGAGCTTGGGATGCCGAGGTGGAGAACTCGCGCCGTATCGAGCGAAAGGCGGAGTCCCTGGACCAGGCCGGGTACCAGCCACGATGGGGCGAGGAGGTGTCGCTGCGGATGGTGATGGTGCACGTGCTCCTGGAGTACGGGCGCCACAACGGGCATGCGGACTTTCTACGTGAAGGTGTCGACGGGACCGTGGGCGCCTGAGTCCGCAGGCGCCATCGAGCTCCATACGCTGAACCTTCCAGAGAATCACCCGCGGGGCAGGAAGGAGGGAGTCCAACGTCAGGGGTTGAACACAGAGTTGGACTCCCTCGTCATCGGTTGCGTCCGAGGAATCCCGGGCCTTCAGGCCGGGGAGGAATCGGGCGCCTGCGGAGCAGGGCAGGGAGCTGTGATTTGCCGTCAGGGCGGATCACAGTGTTCTGGTTTGCGGATTTGGACCTAACCAGTAGTGGGCTAGTTTGTGAGCGTGACCGGGAACCACGTGAAGCGGGCGTTCAAGTACCGCTTCCATCCGACGGATGCGCAGGCGGCTGAGCTGTCGCGCACCTTCGGTTGTGTGCGGAAGGTCTACAACATGGCGCTCGATGCCCGTACCCGGGCGTGGACGTGGCAGGAGCGGATCAACGACAACCAGACCTCCGCGATGCTGACCGCGTGGAAGAAGACCGAGGAACTGGCGTACCTGGGCGAGGTGTCGTCGGTTCCGCTCCAGCAGGCGCTGCGGCACTTGCAGGTGGCGTTCACCAACCTCTTCGGCAAGCGGGCGAAGTACCCGCGCTTCAAGTCGAAGAAGAAGTCCCGCAGGAGCGCGGAGTACACCACCAGCGGCTTCCGCTTCCGTCAAGGCGAACTGACGCTCGCCAAGATGGCCGAGCCCCTGGACATCGTGTGGTCGAGGCCGCTTCCCGAGGGTGCGCAGCCGTCCACGGTGACCGTGTCCCAGGATGCGGCCGGGCTGGTTCGTGTCGATGCTCTGCGACGACACGATCACCCCGGCCCCGCGCACCACGAACGCGGTCGGCATCGACCTGGGCATCACGTCCCTGGCGACGCTCTCCACCGGCGAGAAGATCACCAACCCGAAGCACGAGCGCAGGGACCGGGCCCGCCTTGCCAGGGCCCAGCGGGAACTGTCCCGCAAGGCCAAGGGCGACGGGACCAACCGGGCCAAGGCCCGCTGTAAGGTCGCCCGTGTCCACGCCCGGATCACCGACCGGCGCCGGGACTTCCTGCATAAGCTGACCACCCGTCTCGTCCGTGAGAACCAAACGGTCGTGATCGAGGACCTGACCGTCCGCAACATGGTCAGGAACCACAAGCTCGCCCGGGCCGTCTCGGATGCGGCGTGGAGCGACATGCGGACGATGCTGGAGTACAAGAGCGCCTGGTACGGGCGGGAACTGGTGGTCGTCGACCGCTTCTTCCCCAGCTCGAAACTGTGCGGTGCCTGCGGCACGATCCGGGCGAAGCTGCCTCTCAACGTCCGTACGTGGACGTGTGAATGCGGCGCGGTCCATGACCGGGACGTGAACGCGGCGAAGAACATTCTGGCCGCCGGGCTGGCGGTGTCTGTCTGTGGAGCCGGTGTAAGACCTCAACGGGAGTCCTCCCGGACGGGGCAGTCGGCGGTGAAGCAGAAAACCCCACGGCGCGAGCCGTAGGAATCCCCCTCGTTCACGAGGGGGAGGAAGTCAAGTGAGCGCAGATGTCGGCCTTGCTGAAGGGTGTGCCGCAGCACGTAGTACGCCGACTCGTGCTCCCACCGCTGGTGGTAGAGCGTGACGAGGGTCTTGGCCGGGTAGCGTCGGGCGTCGGTCAGCGTCGTGGCCAGCCGATAGGTGCCCGTGAACAGGGTGCCGTCCTGGCAGGTGACGCCGATCTGCGCTTCCACGATGCGGACCGGGGTGGTGCCGATGACGGACAGATACGAGCCGTCGACCAGGTGGGACAGGGCCGGGGGACGTCGCCTGGAGCGGAGGCGACCCAGGAACCTGGCGTCGGTGTCGGACACGGCGGCGAGGAACTTGTTGCTGTCGAAGCCCTTGTCCCAGAGCACCAGCAGTCCGGTCGAAGGTGATGCAGCAGCTGCCGGGCATAGGCCGTCTCGCCGTCGCCGACGGCAGTCCTCGGCCCGGATCTGCGTCGAGCACACCAAGGCCGAACTGCGGCAGTGGCGCCCGCTCCAGCGCCACACCACCCGACGCGAGGACTACGCCGAAACCCACTGCGCGATCGCCTCGCTGGTATCGGACCGCTCCGTTCACCGGCCAACCCGCGGCGAGCTGAGCACCGCACTGGTACTCGCCCGGCGAGACGCCTTCTGATCAACTACCAGCCAACCCGCCAGACCAACACGTCGGGGCCTCAATCGCGGACCACGCCGTAAGCCGTGACCTGTTTGATCGCGGTAAACGCCCCGGTGGTGCCGTGCCCGCGCTGACGTCAGCTCCCCGGGTGCAGACCGGGCCAGCCCGGCGACGGGTCGCCCTTGACCTCGCCGAAGTAGAGGGAGAACGTCTGCCGCAGCCGCTCGGCCGCGGCGCGGTCCTCCATGAACCTGGGGAAGCCGTCGACGTGGGCGTTCGGGAACTCCCACACCGGCTTCAGGCCGGCGTACGGCGTGACGTCCGTCCGCACCGACCAGCCGTTGCGGCTGGCCGCCTGGCGCTCCTCGGAGAGCTGCCAGTTCACGTACAGCTTGGCGGCGGCAGGGTGCGCCGCCTTCTTCAGGATCGCGGCCCGTTGCCCCCAGGCCATGAAGGGATGGTCGCCGGTCGGTAGGACCCACTTCACCGTTGTCGACGTGGAGACCGCACTGCCCCCCGCGCCGACTCCGATGGTCTTCGTCTTGCCGTTGACCGCGGCGCCCGGGGTGTTCGTGCCCCGGGCGAACTGGGGCTGCTGCGCGGCGAACTTCGCCACCCAGTCCCAGCCGTACTTCTGCTGGTAAAGGGAGTAGAGGTACAGCACCGCGTCGTCGTCGTTCGGGTAGGAGGAGGCGATGGCGCCCTTCCAGGTTTCGTCGAGCAGGTCCAGTGGCGTCCTGGGCGCGTTCGCCCCGGCCGCCTGGATGTCGTACATGAAGCTGAAGGCGATGACGAACAGCGCCGTCCACGCGCCGTCCGGGTCCTTGAAGCCCTTGTGGATCTGTGAGAAGCCTGCGGGCTTGTAGCGCAGCAGTTTGCCCTCGCGCTTCCAGCGGGTGAAGTCCTGGAGCGTCTGCAACTGGACGACGTCGGGGACCAGGGTGTCGGTCGCGAGCTGGTTGTCCACGCGGACGTCGTGGTACTTGCTGTAGTCCACGGAGACCGTCAGCGGGATCTTCGGGAAGCGGGCGGCCCAGTCGGTCCGTAGCCCGGCTGCCTGGGCGTCGACGTCCCCGCCCTGGTAAAGGACGAGCTTGCCGCCTTCGGCGATGGCAGCCTCGTAGAGCTCGTCGAGGGAGCGATTCTCCTCGCGGACACCCGCCAGCGGGGCGCCGACGGGGTCAGCCGCCTGAGCGTCGGTCGCGACGGCCGCGGCGGCACCGCCGAGAGCGACACCGGCTCCGGTGGTGAGCAGCCGCCGCCTGCTGAAGTTACTGGGCATCGTGGGGGTCCTCCTGCTGGTTCCGCCGCCAGATTCCGTACGAGGCGGCGCACCAATCCTGCCGATGAACCGCGTTGTTCCGCGTCATCCGAAGGCTGTCTCCGGGTTCAATCGTTCGGTTGAACGGTCACGGTGGGTGCCGTCGGAAGGGCGCGAGCAGTTTCGTTGTTCCACTGGATGTTTCCCACGCCAACCGAACCCGAGATCACCCCACAACCGGAACCGAAACAGCTGCCGTGACCACACCACCCCGCGGGACATGACCCGCGGGCGTGCGCTCCCGTCTTCGCCGTCGGCGACGGGGTCTCGGGTTCTGGTAAGCCCTGGCTGAGGGGCCGTCAAAAAGATCGCCGATGACATCGACGAGTTGCTGGCGTTCTGTGATTCTCCCGCCAGTACTGGATCCACCTACGCTGAGCTGCCGGCCGCTCCTGGCGATCACTGGCCTGGTCTCCGACCGCTCCGCACAGCGGCCCGCCCGGCGCCGGGCGAGCACCGCACTCATCCTCGTCCGCAACGGCGCCCGCTGATCACATCAGCCGAACCGCCAGGCCAGCACGTCCCGACCTCAATTTCCCCCGAGGTCGTAAGAATCCAAAGCGTTTTCCGCAACTCCCGTCCCGTCCGACTCGGTTCGGTGCTGCGAACGGCTGGTGTCGCGGCAGGAGAGCTGCGACACCAGCCGCTTCAGGTCCAGCGCATGGGGCCCTGCCCCTCGCCTACGCCGCGGAGATCGCGCGCTTGGCGGTCAGCCGCTGCCGCAGCACCGCGATGCCCACCACCCCGAGCGCGACCGCTGTGGACAGCACCACCTGGTCCCGGCCGCCACCGGACGCGGTATCGGTGAGCATGTAGCCGAGGACGAACACGATCAGCGCGATGGTCGCCCAGGTGAGGTACGGGAAGAGCCACATCCGCACGACCAGTTTCTCTGGTGCCTCTGCCTGGATGATCCGGCGCATGCGCAGCTGCGAGAAGCAGATGACCAGCCAGACGAACAGGGCGATGGCGCCGGAGGAGTTGAGCAGGAACAGGAAGACGGTGTCGGGCCAGGCGTAGTTGAAGAACACCGCGACGAAGCCGAAGACGACCGAGGCGAGGATCGCGGTCTGCGGCACGCCCTGGCGCTTGGTCTGACCGAAGGCGGCGGGGGCGTCGCCGCGGCGGCCGAGGGAGAAGGCCATGCGGGAGGCGGTGTAGAGGCCGGAGTTCAGGCAGGACAGCACGGAGGTGAGAACGATGAAGTTCATGACCTGCCCGGCGTGCGCGATACCCAGGGAGTCCAGGGCGGCGACATACGAGCCGTCCTTGGTGATGGCTGGGGAGTTCCAGGGCAGCAGGGTCAGCACGATGAAGATCGAGCCGAGGTAGAACACGCCGATCCGCCAGATGACGCTGTTGGTGGCCTTGGTGACCGCGCGCTGGGGGTCCTCGGACTCCCCGGCCGCCAGCGTGACGATCTCGCTGCCCATGAAGGAGAAGACCACCATCAGCACGCCGGTGAGGATTTTGCCGGGTCCGTTGGGCAGGAAGCCGCCGTGCGCGGTGAGGTTGGACAGCCCTGCGGTGTCGCTGTGCGTGCCCGGCAGGATCCCGAAGACCGCCAGGAGGCCGACCCCGATGAACGCGGCGATCGCGACGACCTTGATCCCGGCGAACCAGAACTCGAACTCGCCGTAGGAGGCGACCGAGGCGAGGTTGGAGACGGTCAGCACGATCATCACGATCAGGGCCCAGGCCCACTGCGGCACGCCCGGGATCCAGCCTTCGAGGATCTTCGCGCCGGCGGTCGCCTCCACGGCGAGCACCACGACCCAGAAGAACCAGTACAGCCAGCCGATGGAGAACCCGGCCCAGCGGCCGAGCGCGCGGTCGGCGTAGGCGGAGAAGGAACCGGAGGTCGGGTTCGCGGCGGCCATCTCACCCAGCATGCGCATCACGAGCACGACCAGGGCGCCCACGAGTGCGTACGACACGAGGATGCCGGGCCCTGCGGCGGCGATGCCCGAGCCGGAGCCGACGAACAGGCCTGCTCCGATCACACCGCCGATCGCGATCATCGACAGATGACGGTTCTTCAAGCCGGCCTGCAGGCCGGATCCTGATGGGGTGCTTTCGGTGGTGGTGACGGTGTCGGGGGCGGGGGCAGGGGGACGTGTTGTCATCTCGACATCCAGGGGACTGGCGGGAATGGGGACGGTTCCGGCGAGATCGGACGGAGGTGGCCGTATGGATTCCGCCGGGCGTGGCGTGCGGGGTGCCGGGTCAGGGACGGGGCCGGGGGTGGCGATCACGGTCGCGGGGAGGGCATGGTGGATCACAGTCGTCGGCCGGTATCTGCCGCATCGGTTGCCCGGTGACGCTCAGGAAAATAGTTCACGGCGATCAAAAAAAACAAGGGGCCCGGTCGTCCGGCCGACGGCATCCGCGCGCCGCCTCCCGGGGCACCCACGCCCCACAGACGCACCCTCACGCCCCGTCGACGCACCCCGAAGACGCGCCCGTCGAGACGCGAATCGCCTGCTCAGAGCCATGGCGGCCCGGCCGCCGACCCGACCCTGTCTCCCGCTTACGGACTGGCCGCAGCAAGGTCTTGTTTAACTGTTCACCTTGCTCTAATTTTTCCTGCATCGCGGCCCGCCACTCCCGGCGCGACACCCGCGCCGTGCCAAGGCCCGCCTGTTGCGGGCTGCTTCGGAGAGCCTCCTCCGACGTTCTTCGCCCCCTGGGAGCCCCTATGCATCACACCGTGGCACCGTCACGGGAACCACCGGCGGCCCCTCCCACTCACCCCGGTCCTGCGCGAGCCCGCCTCCCGGTGGGGCGGACGTCGAGAAATCGGCGCGGGACACCGACCGGCGTGAGACCGCCCGCGCGCCACAGCGGCCGGTCCGGCCGGTCGAGATCACGTGCCGGACCCCGACCTGACGCGCCGGTCCGCGTCTGTCGCGGGCCGCGACCGCGAGCAGCAGGCCGTTAGGGTGGCGTCGTGGTGAATGCAGCGGGCAAGTTCGGGCCTTACAACCAGCCAGGCCCGGCCCGGACGACGTCGGTCACCGGCGTGGGACACGCCCGCGCGCTGCCCGGCGGGGGCCAGAGCGGATCCGACCTCGTCCGGTCGAGAATCGCGCTGCGGGTGCGCCTGCGCTCCGTGCAGCCAGGAGACCGGCTCCCCGATGCCGGGGTCCTCGCCGAGGAACTGGGGATCAGCGAGATCACCGTCCGCCGCGCGCTGGAGGGCATGTGCCAGGACGGCCTGCTCGACCGCCGACGCGGACGGGCGGGCGGAACCTTCGTCGCACAGGACTGGGACACCGTCGTCGCCGTCATGCACGACGCCGAGGAGGCCGCTTCGCTGGACGCCTTCCATCTGCTGCTCGAATGCGGCCTCGTGGCGCACAGTTCGGGAGAGGTCCCGGCCGAACGACTGGAGGGGCTCGGGGCGCTGGTCGAGGAGATGGAACTGACCGAAGACCCGGCACGCCTGGCCGAGTTGGAGGCCCGCTTCCACCTGGACCTCGCGGAGACGCTCGGTGGTGTCGGAATGCGCGAGTTCGCCGCCGATCTGCTCGGCCGGCTCTGCCTGCTGCTGCCCGCGCCGGACCCCGCGGTGGTACGGGCGCAGAACCACTGCCACGCCGAACTGCTCGCCGAACTGGGCCGGGGTGCGACCGATCCGGCCGTGCAGGCAGTGAAGGCACACCAGCGTTCCCGACACCGCTGACGCCCGGTGGTGCCGGCCCGACGATCGAGACCCCGCGCACCCATCAGGCCACCACCGCACAAGGAGTTGCGCCATGCCCGACCCCGGAGCAGGCCCGCTGTCCCCGCCGGGCCCCGTCAGCGGCGCGCCGCAGCGGCTGCGCGGCAGCGTCCTCGGCATGGCCGACATCGCCGCCGCCACGATGGCCAACGTCGGCCCGGCCATGAGCTTCTTCTTCGGTTTCGCCTTCCTGTCCACCACCGCGGGCGTGGCGTCACCCCTGACCATCGTCGCCGCGGGCATCGCGGTCGCACTGCTCGGCAACACGCTGGCGGAGTTCTCCCGGGCGCATCCCTCGGCGGGCAGTTTCACCACCTTCGTGGGCAAGACCTTCGGGCCGGTCAGCGCGGTGACCACCGCGCTGCTGGCGGGGCTGGGCTACATCATCGCGATGGCCTCCGTCATCGCCATCTCCGGCGGGTTCGTGCAGATCACCCTGTACCACTACACCGGCGTGGACCTGCCGTGGATCATCTGGACGCTGCTGCTCACCGGGCTGGCCGTGGGGTTGATGCTGCGCGGGGTGGTGGTCTCCACCAAGTGGGCCGGCTACTTCTTCGGCGTGGAAATGCTGGTCCTGGTCGTCGTCTCGGTCGCGGCGCTGGTGGAACACCGCGGCGGTCTTTCCCTCGATCCGTTCCTGCCCAGCCACATCAGCCACGGCTTCAAGGGGCTGGCGGCGGGTTTCCCGCTGGCGGTGTACCTGTTCGTCGGCTGGGAGAACTCGGCCGCGCTCGCCGAGGAGACGGAGAATCCGCGGCGCAACGTCGGCCGCGCGGTGTTCTCCTCCATCGCGATCATGACGGTGAGTTACGTTCTCTTCGCCTACGCCACGGTGACCGGCTTCGGCTACGACGTGACCAGACTCGGCGCCTCTCCGATCCCTTTCGTCGAGGTGGCCCAACACACCCTCGGCGCGCTGGCGTTCCTCACCTATCTGGGCGGTCTGACCTCCACGCTCGGCGTGCTGATCGCCGGCATCAACTCCCAGGCCCGCCTGGTGTTCAACGCCGGACGCGAGGGACTGCTCCCGTCCTTCTTCGGCTACGTACACCCCACCCGCCGCACACCGAACAACGCGATCATCACCTTCGCCGCGACCGCTCTGCTGATCATCGGCGGATGGGGGCTGGGCCACCTGCTGGGGTCAGCCGGCGGCTCGATGAACCCGGTGGTCTTCTTCACCGAGTCCTCGACCCTCGGCACCATCCTGATCCTGCTGGTCTACCTCGCCTCCAACATCGCCCTGCCGCTGTACTACCGCAGGTACCGGCCGCAGGAGTTCCGGCTGGTCCGGCACCTGGTGCTGCCCGCGCTCGGCACCCTGGCCATCCTGGTCCCGCTGTACTACCTCGCCAAGCCGGGCCAGCCCGGACCGTACAACTGGTTCCCCTACGCGGCGCTGGCCGCCCTGCTCGCCGCCGTCGGCTACGCGGCCCTCCTGGTCCGCCGCGACCCGACCCTGGCCGAACGCGTCGGTTCGGTCGTCGCCGACGCGGACTGAAGCCGCGGTTTCGGCCCCCACGGCGGCGCACCGCGCCACGCCGCACCGTTCCCGAGAGCTGCCCGCAGGCTGAGGGACCCGGCATGACCAGGGGTTGTGCAAAACGTTTTGGATCCTTAACGTCCGGTTCGAACGGAAGGATCCACATGACGCGCCGACTGATCGTGACATCCTGCTCGGTGCTTCTGGTGCCCGAGCAGGGCCCCTGCCGAGTGGAGACCGACCAGGACATCCTGGTCGAGGACGGAGTGATCGCCTGGCTGGGCCCGGCGGGCTCCGGGCCGCAGGCAGCCGGAGCGGAGACTGTGGACGGCACGGGACTGATCGCCGTACCCGGGCTGGTGAACGCCCACACACACGGCCCGATGACACTGATGCGCGGCGCCGCCGAGGACGTGAGTGTCGAAGCCTGGTTCAACGAGCGGGTATGGCCCATGGAGGTCAACCTCACCCCCGCCGACATCGGCCTCGGCGCGGAGCTGGCCTGTGCGGAGATGCTGCTCAGCGGGGTGACCACGTTCGCCGAACACTACTTCCACGCCGAGCGGATCGCCGCCGCCGTCGTACGGACCGGTATCCGGGCCGACATCGCGCCGACCTACTTCAGCAGTCAGGGCCGCGCGGCCCTGGAGGAGAGCGCCGGGACCGCCGCCGCCCTGCACGGCGCCGGCGACGGGCGGGTCACCGCGTCGCTGGGCCCGCACGCGCCGTACACCGTCGAGGACGCGGATCTGGTCCGGGTCGCGGAGCTGGCCCGGGACCTGGGCCTACGGATCCACCTCCACGCCGCCGAACACCTGGAGCAGACCGAGTCGAGCCTGGCGAGGCGTGGCATCACGCCGATCACGGTGCTGGAGCGGACCGGTGTGCTGGACGCGGGCGCGCTGATCGCGCACGGCTGCGGCATCGTCCCGGACGACCTGCCGACGCTGGCGGCACACCGGGACCGTACGGGCGTGGCCTGCTGCCCCAAGGTGTATCTGAAGCACGCCCTGCATCCGCTCACTCCGGTACGGAGTCTGCTGGACGCCGGTGTCGCCGTCGGGGCCGGGACGGACGGGGCGGCCGGGCACAACACGCTGGACGTGTGGGAGGCGATGCGGCTGGTCGCGCTGACCCAGAAGCAGGCCGAGCGGAACGCCACCTGGATGACGGTCTCCGACACGGTCCGGCTGGCCACGCGCGGCGGGGCCAGGGCGCTCGGGCTCGGGGACCGGATCGGCGCGCTGGAGCCGGGCCGGGCCGCGGACATCGTGCTGGTCGACCTCGGCGGAGTGCACTGCCGGCCGGTGCACGACCCGGTGGCGGCCCTGGTCTACAGCGTGCGGGCGAGCGATGTGCGCACGGTCGTGGTCGACGGACGGGTCGTCGTGCGCGACGGCCGGCTGCTGACCGTGGACCTGCCGGGGCTCCTGACCGAGATCGAGACACGCGTGCCCGCCCTCCTCGACACCTCGCACGGCAGGGCGGTGCAGCACTATGACCCGTGAGCAGGACGAGGACGGGGGGCGCCGCCGATTGCGGCGGCCCGCGTCGATCAAGGACGTGGCCGCCGCCGCCCGGGTGAGCCCGACCACCGTGTCGCACGTGCTGAGCGGCAACCGGCCGGTCGCGGAGGAGACCGCCGAGCGGGTCCGCTCGGTCGTCAGCCGGCTGGGCTACGTCCCGGCCTCCACGGCCCGCAACCTCCAGGCCGGTTCGACCAACGTCATAGGACTGCTGGTGCCCGACATCACCAACCAGTTCTTCGCCGAGCTCGCCAAGGGCGTCGAGGACGCCGCCCACGACCTGGGCTACGGGGTCATCCTGTGCAACACCGAGTTCGACCCCGACCGCGAGGACCGCTATCTGGAACTGCTGCGCGGCCGGTTCATCGACGGCATGGTGTACGCCTCGGGATCGCCGCCCTCCCGGGGCCGGCTCGCGTCGCTGCTCGGGCGGTTCCCCATCGCCCTGGCCGACGAGGTCGTCCCCGGTCTGCTGGAGCAGACCATCCTGGTCACCGCCGACCACCGTGCGGGAGGCCGACTGATCGGACAGCACCTGAGGGAGCTGGGCCACCGCCGGGTGCTGGCGATCAGCGGCCCGACGGACCTGGTCAGCAGCCTGGAACGGATCGCCGGTTTCCGGGAGGCGTTCGGCGACGCGGGAGTCACCGAGGTCGAGGGCGCCTTCGTCGAGCGGTCCGGCTACCACCTGGTCGCCGCGGCCCTGGAGGACGGCGGCCCACGTCACTTCACCGCGGTGTTCGCCGCCAACGACCTGATGGCGCTCGGCGCTATCGCCGCCCTCGAGGACGCCGGCCTGCGCGTCCCCGACGACGTCTCGGTGGCCGGCTTCGACGACATCATGATCGCCTCCCGTGTCCACCCCCGCCTCACCACCGTCCACCAGCCCGCCTACGACGTCGGCCGCACGGCCGGCGCCCAGCTGCTGAGCTACGTCCACCGGGACGAGGTGCCCCCCGCCTCCCGGCACATCCTGCCGGTCCGGCTGAAGGTCCGCGCCAGTACGGCGCCCGTGCGCCCGCCCCGCTGAACAGGGCACCGCCGCCCCACCACCACGCACCACACATCACCTGAAAGGTCGTTCCGCGATGCCCCATGTCCTCGTCGTGGGTGAGTCCTGGTTCATCCACTCCGTCCATCAGAAGGGGTTCGACTCCTTCTTCACCTCCGAGTACGTCGAGGGCGCCCAGGTCTTCCTCGACTCGCTGCGCGACCGCGGCCACACGGTGACGTACGTTCCGGCGCACGAGATACCGAACAGGCTGCCCGCCACGGCCGAGGGACTGGAGCCCTACGACGTCGTGGTGATCAGCGACGTCGGGGCCAACAGTTTCCAGATCACGCCGGCGACCTTCGCCCGCTCGGTGCCCACGCCGGACCGGACGGAACTGCTGCGGGCCTACGTCGAGCGCGGCGGCGGCCTGTTGATGGTGGGCGGCTATCTCACCTTCACCGGCATCGACGCCAAGGCCCGTTGGGGGCGAACGCCGCTGGCGGCCGCACTCCCGGTCGGTCTGCACGACCGGGACGACCGGGTGGAGCTCCCCGCCGGGGCCCCACCGCGGGTCGTCGCCCGGCACCAGGTGGTGGATGGGCTGGACGGGACCTGGCCGGATCTGCTCGGCCTCAACGAGGTGACGGTACGGGACGGGGCGGAGCTCCTCGTCGAGTGCGCCGGCCATCCGTTGCTGGCCGTGGGCGGCTACGGGGAGGGAAGGTCGGCGGCCTTCACCTCCGACCTGGCGCCGCACTGGGCCCCGCCCGCGTTCCTGGACTGGAAGGGCTACCCCGAACTGTGGGACCGGCTGGTCCGCTGGCTGGCGCAGGCCCCGGTGGGGGAGGACGTCTGATGGTCACCCCCCACCTCTCGGCCGCCCCCGGCGACTTCGCGCCGGACGTGCTGATGCCCGGCGACCCGCGCCGGGCACGCCGTATCGCCGAAACGATCCTCCAGGACGCCCGGCTGGTCACCGACGTGCGCGGCATCCAGGGATACACCGGAACCTACCGAGGCGTGCCCCTGTCCGTCCTGGCCTCCGGCATGGGGATGCCGTCCGTCACGATCTACGCCACCGAGCTCTTCCGTTTCTACGGCGTGCGCAGCATCGCGCGGGTGGGCACCGCGGGCGGCATACCCCCCTCGGTGGGACTGCGGGACGTCGTCGTGGCCACCGCCGCTCATACCGACTCCGCGATGGGCAGCCACCGTATCGACGGAGTGCACCTGAGCCACACCGCCTCCTTCCGGCTGGCCGCGGCCGCCGCACGGGCCGCCGGGACCGGACGGCACATCCATGTCGGGCCCGTGTTCACCACCGACCACTTCTACCTGGAGCGCCCGGCGCTGTTCGAGCGGCTGGAGGCGCACGGCACGCTGGCCGTGGAGATGGAGGCCGCGGGCCTCTACGCGACCGCCGCCGCCGAGGGCGGCCACGCGCTCGCCGTGCTGACGGTCAGCGACCATGTGCGCCACACGGAGGCGCTCACGCCGGCCGAGCGCGAGACGGACTTCGACCGCGCCGTCACCATCGCGGCCACCGCACTGCTCGCGGAAACAATTTCCTAACACGACGGCCATAGCCAAAACGTTTTGCATTGCATAGCTTTCGGCCAATGGCAAAGACCGGTCCCCGCTAGAGAAAGAAAATCCAGACGATGAACAAGATCAGAATTCTGGGGGCCGTCGCGGCGCTCTCCCTCACCCTCGCCGGATGCGGTGCCTCGACCGCCACGGACTCCGCCTCGTCCGGGAAATCCGGAAAGCTGAGAATCAAGTTCGTCATCAACGGAAACCTCGGCGACCGCTCCTTCTTCGACTCGGCGTACGCAGGCCTGAAGAAGACGGAGAAGGACCTCGACTACAGCCTGAAGGTCGTCGAGCTGGGCAGCGACCGCACCAAGTGGTCCTCCGGCTTCGAGGATGCCGCCGCCGGCGACGACTACGATGTGCTCGCCGCGGGCACCGTCGACACCGTCGACTTCGTCTCCAAACTGGCCCCGGAATACCCGGACAAGAAGTTCTGGATTTTCGACGGATCCGTCGACTACACGGGCAAGAGCGGCTGTTCCAACAAGTGCGCGAACGTCTACTCCGTCACCTTCAAGCAGAACGAGGCCGCTTATCTTGCGGGATTCCTCGCCGACAAACTGGTGGCCGCCAAGGCTCTTCCCGGCAGCGCCGGCAACGGGAAGGTGGGCGTGATCGGCGGGGTGAAGATACCGGTCATCGAGGACTTCGTCATCGGCTTCAAGGCAGGCTTCAAGGCGGCGGGCGGGAATCCCTCCTCCGGTGTCCTCGTGCAGTACGTCGGCGGCGACAACCCCTTCGGCGACCCGGCCAAGGGCAAGCAGATCGCCTCGGCGATGTACGGGCAAGGAGCCGAACTGGTGTGGCCCGTCGCCGGGTCCTCGGGCCTCGGCGTCTTCGAGTCGGCCGTATCAACGAAGCGGTACGCCTTCGGCGTCGACTCCGACCAGTACAAGACGCTGACCGACCCCGACCAGCGGCAGACGGTCGTTACCTCGATCCTCAAGAACGCCGGCAACGCCCTCTATCTGGCGGCCAAGGCGAACAAGGCCGGCACGCTGGCCTACGGGAAACCCGCCGCCGTAGGCCTGGCCGAGGACGGCGTGGGCTACGTGGACAACGCCAACTTCGACAAGCTCGTCCCCGCCGCCGTGCGCGCCGAGCTCAAGGCGCAGGCCGAGAAGGTCAAGTCCGGTGCCGTCAAGATCCCTTCGGCCTTCTGACCTCCGAGGAACGCTGGTGGAACCCATGGAGAAAGCCGACGAGACCGTGGACGCAACGCTCGACAAGGCCCCCGTCGCCCTGGAGGCCGTGGGCCTCGGCAAGACCTACCCCAACGGCACCCGCGCCGTCAGCGACGTCGACCTGGTGGTCCCCGGCGGCGAGATCAGGGCGATCGTCGGCCAGAACGGCGCCGGCAAATCCACCCTGATGAAGCTGCTGTACGGACTCGAGCAGCCGTCGGCCGGGCACATCGCCGTGCACGGACGGCGGGTCAGGTTCGCCGGACCGCAGGACGCCATCGCCCTGGGCGTGGGCATGGTCCACCAGAACCTCATGCTGGTCCCGTCGTTCACCATCGCCGAGAACGTCGTCCTCGGCGTCGAGCCCGGCCCGGCGGGCCGCGTTGACCGAGCGGCCGCCGCCGAACGCACCGCCGCACTCGCCGAGGAGGCGGGACTCGCCGTCGACCCGGAGGCCAGGGTCGACACGGTGTCCGTGGGGATGCGCCAGCGCGCCGAGATCCTCAAGGCCCTCCACCGCGGTGCCCGCATCCTGATCCTCGACGAGCCCACCGCCGTGCTCACCCCCCAGGAGACCACCGACCTGTTCACGGCGGTCCGCCGACTGCGTGACTCGGGCATGACCGTGCTGTTCATCTCGCACAAGCTCAAGGAGGTACGGGAGATCAGTGACCGGGTCACCGTCATGCGCGCCGGGTCGGTGATCGGCACCGTACGCACCGAGGAGGCGACGCCCGCGCAGCTGGCGACCATGATGGTCGGCCGGGAGATGTCCCTCGACGTACCAAAGCCCCCGGCGCGGCCCGGGCAGCGCGTGCTGCGGGTGCGCTCACTCGCGGGACCGGCGGTGCACGGCGTGTCCCTCGACATCGCGGCCGGTGAGATCGTCGGCCTCGCGGGCGTCGAGGGCAACGGCCAGACCGAACTGGTCGAACTCCTCGCCGGACTGCGCAGCCCCACCGCCGGATCGGTCACCGTGGACGACACCGACGTCACCCACCTCGACGCGGCGGGCCACCGCCGGGCCGGCGTCGCCCACGTACCCGAGGACCGGCTGACCAACGGGGCGGCCCTGGACCGCTCCCTCGCCGACAACCTCATCGTCGACCGCCACGACCGGCCCCCCGTCGCCCGCCGCGGCATCCTGCGCACCCGTCGCATCCGCGAGCTCGCCGAGGACCTGATCGGCCGTTACGAGATCCGCGCCCCGCACCCCGACGCGGCAGCCGGCGCCCTGTCCGGCGGCAACCTCCAGAAGGTCGTCGTCGCCCGCGAACTGTCCGCCCGGCCACGCCTGTTGCTGGCCGCGCAGCTCACGCGGGGCGTCGACATCGGCGCCATGCACTTCATGTACGAGCGGCTCCTCGAAGCCCGTGACGCGGGCGCGGCGGTGCTGCTGGTCTCCGCCGACCTCGGTGAACTCCTCGCGCTCTCCGACCGGTTGCTGGTGATCAAGGAGGGCCGTCTCGTCGCCCGTTTCGACGACCCGGCCGGACTCACCGAGGAGGCCACCGGCCTGTACATGCTCGGGGTCGAACGGCACCCCGACGAGCGGATCACGGCGGGTGTCCGATGACCTCGACCCTGGAACCGGCCGCGGTGGAACAGCGGCGCCCCCAGACACAGGGCCGCCGGGAGTTCCTGGCCACCCGGCGCCGTACGGTGGTCGTCGAACTGACGATGACGGTGCTGACCGTCGCCGTCGCCGTCCTCATCGCCTTCCTGGTGGTCCTGGCCACCGGCAAGGACGCCACCGGCGCACTGAACGCCCTGCTCACCGGCCCGCTGGAGCGCACCCCCCGGATCGGCCGCTGGCTCGCCGACGCCACCACCCTGGCGCTGCTCGGCCTGTCCGTCGCGATCCCCTTCCGGGCCCGGCAGATCAGCCTCGGCGCGGAGGGCCAGGTCTACGCCGGTGCCCTGGCGAGCGCCCTGGTGGCGATCAACCTCCACCTGCCGCCCGTCGCCGCTGTCCTGGTCCCGCTGGGCGCCGCCGCCCTCGCCGGGGCCTCGCTGGGCGCGGTACCGGGGGTGATGAAGGCCCGCCTCGGCGCCAACGAGATCGTGGCCACGCTGATGCTGAACGCCGTCGTCGTACGGGTCTTCGACTATCTCCTCACCGACCATCTCAAGGCACCCGACAGCAGCGCCGTACAGTCCGCCCCGGTACGCCCCGACTCGGCGCTGCCGCTCCTGTCCGACTTCTTCGGCGTTCCCCTGGACCAGGCGAACGTCGGCCTGTTCGGCATGCTCGCGGTGGCCGCGGCCGTCTGGTTCCTGCTCGCCAGGACGCCGCTCGGCTACCGCATCCGGATCACCGGCTCCAACCCGGACTTCGCCCGGTACGGCGGCCTCGACGTCCCGCGCACCATCGAGTGGAGCTTCGTCATCGGCGGCGCGCTGGCCGGCCTCGCCGGAGCTCACCTCGCGCTCGGGATCTACGGCGGGCTCCAGCCCGACATGGCCGGCGGCCTGGCCTTCGAGGGCATCGTCGTCGCCCTGCTGGGCCGCAACAACCCGGTCGGGGTCGTCGCCGCCGCGCTCCTCTACTCGTATCTGCGGGTCGGCGGCGACGTGATGGAGCAGCAGACGGACGTCGGCTCCGAGGCCGTGACCATCATCCAGGCGGTCATCGTGCTGCTCGTGACCGCCCGCGCGCTGCCCGAACTCGTCAAGCGGTACCTCGCCCGAAGGGAGGCCCGCTGATGGGCCCCGTCCTCGAAGTCGTACTGAGCACCGGATTTCTCGCGGCGATCCTCGGGGTGTCGACGCCGTACGTCCTCGCCGCCCTCGGCGGGCTGCTGGCCGAGCGGGCCGGAGTGCCCAACATCGCCCTGGAGGGCTCGATGCTGTCGGCCGCGTGCACCGGTGCGCTGGTCGCCGGGTACAGCGGCTCGGTCTGGGCCGGAGCGGTCTGCGGGATCGCCGCCGGCGCGCTCCTCGCGCTGCTGCTCGGCGTGCTCCACCTGTACCTGGGCGCGGACGCCATCATCGCGGGCATCGGCCTCAACCTCCTGGCGGCGGGCGCGACCGCGTACACCGTCTACGCGCTCCTCGGCGACAAGGGCGGCACCAGCCGGCTCCACAGCGGCGCGCTGCCCTCGGTCCGGCTGCCGCTGATCGAGGACGTCCCCGGCCTCGGCGCGGTGCTGAGCGGGCAGAACGTGCTGACCTGGGCCGCCCTCGCCGCCACCCCGGCGGTCGCCTGGCTGCTGTACCGGGCCCGGTTCGGCTTCCATCTACGCGCGGTCGGCGAGCATCCCGAGGCGGCACGCTCGGTCGGCATCCACGTCCACCGGGTCCAGTTCCGCGCCCTCGCACTCAGCGGCGCGCTGGCCGGTGCGGCCGGGGTGTTCCTGAGCATGGGCGCCGTGTCCTTCTTCGTCACCGGCATGACCGCGGGCCGCGGCTACATCGCCCTGGCCGCCGTCTTCCTCGGCGCCCTGCGCCCCTGGGGCGTGTTCCTCGCCGCCCTCGGCTTCGGCACCGCCGAGGCCCTCGCCGTCCAGCTCGGCAACCTCGACATCCCGTCCCAGCTGGTCTCCGCGATCCCCTACGGCTTCACCCTGCTCGCCCTCGCGTACTTCGCCTGGCGCCGCCGACGCGCGTCCCGCACCGCGGCCGCTCCTATGTCACCGCCCACCTTGGAAACCACGTAAGCATCCGCGCCGCCCCAGGCTCCCCCCACCGAGACCCTCGCCGCCGCCCCACAGCCACGCCGCGCCACGGCACCGCCCGCCCCGCCCTCTTTGGAGACCCATGAGCATCCGCGCCGGCCGTGCCCGGATCGTCGCCTCCGCAGTCGTCCTCGCCTGCCTTCCCGCCCTCGTCGGAACCCCGGCCGCCGCCCACGACGACGCCGTACGCCTGGACTTCCTCGGCGACCGGGAAGTGCCCAACGCCACGACCCTCCAGGGCACCACCGTCGGCGGGTTGTCCGCCATCAGCTACGACGCCAGGTCCGGCACGTACTACGTGATCAGCGACGACCGGTCGCAGACCGGACCCGCCCGCTTCTACACCGCTCACGTCGACTTCGCCGACGGCACCCTCAAGGACGTCGAACTCACCGGCACCCACCCCTTGCTCCGCCCGGACGGCACCACCTTCCCGCCCACCTCGACCGCCGGTTCCACCGTCGCACCCGACCCGGAGGGCATCGCCGTCGACCCGCGCGACAGCAGTCTGGCCTGGACGAGCGAGGGCGAACGCATCGTCCCGTCCGACGGCCTGGCCCTCCTCGGCGACCCCTGGATCCGCCGTGCCACCACAACCGGCGCCTACACCGGACAGCTCCCGCTGCCCCCGCAACTGCACATGAACTCCCAGGAGTTCGGCCCCCGCAAGAACCAGACCCTGGAAGGAGTCACCTTCACCCCGGACGGGCGGCGGATCGTCACCGCCATGGAGGACCCGCTCTATCAGGACGGCGCCGACCCCACCCCCGAGCACGGTGCGCTCGCCCGCATCACCGTCCACGACGCAGGCACCGGGCAGCCGCTGGCTCAGTACGCCTACCCCGTGGAACCGCTGTTCGCCGTGCCCCCGGCGGGCAGCACCGACACCAACGGTGTCAGCGACCTCGTGGCCCTCGGCCACGACCGCTTCCTGGTCCTGGAGCGCGCCTCGATCTACGCCGACAACAACTGGAAGGCCCGCATCTACCTGGTCGACCTCCACGGTGCCACCGACGTCCTCGGCCGCGACTCCCTCACCGGCACGTCCGCGCGCCCCGTCCGGCCGGTCCGCAAGACACTCGTGACCGACCTGTCCGACGTGGCCGGGCTGCCCCGGGTCGACAACGTCGAGGGCATCACCCTCGGCCCCCGCCTCCCCGACGGCCGCCGCACCGTCGTCCTGGTCTCCGACGACAACTTCGCCGCCCGTCAGGTGACCCAGTTCATCACCTTCGCAACCCACGGGATCTGAAGTGTCGGTCCCCGGTTGGCGAGACGGGCCGGCTGCGCCTGGGGTTCATCGGGAGTCCTTCGTGGATACCCCCACCTTTAGGTGGGGGAGGAAACGAAGCTCCTGCGGAGCAGGGCAACGGGCTGCGATTCGCCCCCTGGGCGGACCGCAGTGCTCTGACCCGCAGGTTTGATCTTTACAGGACTGCAGCCTAGTTTGTGACCGTGACCACGACCGGCGTGAAGCGGGCGTTCAAGTGCCGCTTCTATCCGACCGATGCGCAGGCAGCCGAGCTGTCGCGCACGTTCGGGTGCGTCCGGAAGGTCTACAACCTTGCCCTGGCCGCGAGGTCGGAGGCGTTCACGCGTCAGGAGCGGGTCAACTACAACCAGACCTCGGCAATGCTCACGGCGTGGAAGAAGACCGAGGAGCTGGCCTTCCTGTGCGAGGTCTCCAGCGTCCCGTTGCAGCAGGCACTTCGGCACTTGCAGACGGCGTACTCCAGCTTCTTCGCCAAGCGGGCCAAGTACCCGCGCTTCAAGTCGAAGAAGAAGTCCCGCAAGTCCGCCGAGTACACGTCCTCGGCATTCCGGTTCCGTGATGGCAAGCTGACCCTGGCCAAGATGACGGAGCCGCTGGGCATTGTCTGGTCCCGGCCTCTTCCCGAGGGCACGGTGCCGTCCACGGTAACGGTGTCGCAGGACGCGGCCGGGCGCTGGTTCGTGTCGATGCTGTGCGACGACATGCCGGTCGAGCCGCTGCCCGTACTGGACACCGCTGTCGGCATCGACGCCGGTATCACCAGCCTCCTGACCCTCTCGACCGGCGAGAAGATCACCAATCCGAAATGCGAGCGGGTCGACCGGCGCCGCCTGGCCAAAGCTCACAAGAACCTGGCCCGCAAGGCCAGGGGTGACGGCGCGAACCGGCGCAAGGCCCGCATCAAGGTCGCGAAGGTCTATGCCCGGATCGCCGACCGGCGCCGGGACCACCTGCACAAGATCACCACTCGGCTCGTTCGTGAGAACCAAACGATCGTGATCGAGGACCTGACCGTGCGCAACATGGTCAAGAACCACAGTCTGGCCCGCGCCATCAGTGACGCGGCCTGGCGCGAGATGCGCACCATGCTGGAGTACAAGGCCCAGTGGTACGGACGGGAACTGATCACCGTCGACCGGTGGTTCCCCTCGTCCAAACTGTGCTCCGCCTGCGGCACCATCGCATCGAAGATGCCCCTGCATGTCCGTGAGTGGACGTGCGACTGCGGCACGACCCACGACCGGGACGTGAACGCGGCGAAGAACATTCTGGCGGTCGGGCTGACCGCATCTGTCTGTGGAGCTGGTGTAAGACCTCAACGGAGTTCTCCGGGCGGGCAGTCGGCGACGAAGCAGAAACACCCACGGCGCGAGCCGTAGGAATCCCCTCCCTTTAGGGAGGGGAGGATGTCAAGTTCCACATGACCTTTCCGGCGATCACCGTCGGACTCTCGATCTTCCTGTCGGTCGTCTACGGCCTGTACTGGCGTACCGGCAGGGCGGTCTACCTGCAGATGTTCCGGTTCTGGCGGCGTATCTTCGCCGTCGGCTTCGCGATCGGTGTGGTCGCCGGTGCCGTCATCACCTTCCAAATGGGTCTCAACTGGGGCGTGTACGGGGCGAAGACGGGCCCGGTCATCGGCCCGATCATCGGCATGGAGGTCGTGACGGCCTTCTTCGTCGAGGCCGGCTTCATCGGCGTCCTGCTCTACGGGGACGGCCGCGTTCGCAAGGGCACGATGTTCGTGTCCACCGCGATGGTGTCGGTCGGCACCGTCCTGTCGTCCACGTGGATCATCGCGGCGAACTCGTGGATGCAGACACCCGCCGGATTCAAGGTCGTCCACGGTCGGTTCGAGCCGACGGACTGGATGCGCGTCATCTTCAACCCGTCGTTCATCTGGAGCTGGCCGCACATGCTGGCCGCCGTGCTGATCTCTGCGAGCTTCTTCGGCGCCGGGATTTCGGCCTGGTACCTGGTCAAGGGGCGCGCGAAGGCTTTCGCCCGGCGTTCGATGTCGATCGCACTCGGGGTCGCCGCGCTGCTGATGCCCGTCCAGCTCTACCTCGGAGACGGCGTGGCCGGACATGAACTGCCGTATCAGCTCTCGAAACTCTCTTGAAAATCACCTGCGGTGATACGTGTTGGCGCGGTTCATGCGGTCTGTTCGCGTTGCGGTGATGGTGACGTCCATGCCGAGGGCCGTGAGTTGGGCGATCAGGCGTCGGGTCTGGCGTTCCTTGCCGAGGCGGTTGGTGAAGTGATCGGGGCCGAGATCGCGGTAGGGCACGAGGTCGTGGAGGATGTGCCAGGCGGCGACGAGGATGGAGTGTCCGACGGCGAGGGTCGCGCGCTTGGCGCCTCGGTGCGGGACCAGCCGCCGAAATTGTGCGCCCAGGTAGGTCGTCTTGCTGTGGGCGGCGCTGGCGCCGGCGATGAACAGGGCGGACTTGAGCCGGGTGTCGCCGTGGCGGGTGCGTCCGGACAGCCGTTTGCCGGCTCATTCCTTGTTGCCCGGACACACTCCGGCCCAGGAGGCGAGGTGTCCGGCGGTGGCAAAACGGCTCATGTCGAAACCGATCTCAGCGATCAGGACCTGGGCGAGGGTAAGGCTGATCCCGGGAATGGTGATCAGCAGATCGACCTGCTGCCGCAGGGGCTGCAGCTGACGATCGATCTCCTCGCTCAGACGGGAGATCGGGTTGTCGGCCTCGTCGATGGCCCGCAGCATCGAAGCGATCATGAACGCGTGGTGCCCGTTGAAGTCACCGGCCAGGGCGCGGGTCAGTCGGGGGACCTTGCCTTGCAGGCTGCCCAGGGCGAGGGATGCCAGCCTCTGCGGGTCCCGTTCACCTGCCACCAGGGCATCCAGCATGGCCCGCGCCGAGCGGCCGGTGATGTCGGTGACGACCGAGGACAGCTTGATCCCGGTGTCCTCCAGGAACATCGCGAGACGGTTCACGTCGCGGGCCTGGTCGCGGACAGTCTCGGTGCGATACCGGGTCAGGTCCCGCAGCTGACGGATGTCACGCGGGGGAACGAAAGAGGGGCGGACCAGACCGTGTTCGACCAGCTTGCAGATCCACTGGCAGTCCTTCACGTCGGTCTTGCGGCCGGGAACCGTCTTGATGTGCCGGGCGTTCAGCAGCCACGGCTCGATCCCCTCAGTGGCCTCGAGCAGGTAGAACAGCGGCTTCCAGTACGACGCCGTCGCCTCCATGCCGATCCGGGCGATCCTGTTCTCCACCAGCCAGTCCCGCAACTCCAGCAGGCCGTCGTTCATCGTGGAGAACGTACGGACCTCGTAACGGGCGCGCTTGCCGGTGCCCGGCACCCGGATGCACACCTTGACATCCGTCTTGCCCAAGTCGGCGCCCCCGCACCGCTCCTCGATCACATCCATGTCCCGTCCCGCCCTTCCTCGCGTGCACCAGGAACGGTGCCCGCCCATCAGGGACCACAGGATTCAAAGAAGCTCTCTTGCGTGCTCGCGGCAACACCACTGGACTCCTGCGCTCGGCCCCAGCGTCCGACTACCAAACGGGCTCAATGTTCGGCACCAAGCTCGATCGACGTCCTCCGGACGGGCACAACCCCGATTTTCCCGGCCGCGGGGCGGGACCGACAGGGCCCGGGATGACTACCAAGAGGCCCTGCCTTCATGCCCGCAGCCGCCGGCAACCACCCGATCGAGACTCCCGTTCGACGCACACCCCTCAAGATCGGAACGACAACAGCTACTTTCCTTCACGCGACGTTGCTCGACACCTCGAAGCGTGAAGAACGGCCGCCTTTGCTGTCCCGGGAACGAACCAAGATCAGCGGGTCAGGTGAACGGCCGAGGTTAAACACCAAGCTCAGCGGCATCTCAGCTCACTTCCGCCCTCGCCGCCACCTGCTCACAGCCCGTGACTACCGCACCGAAATGACCCACCGTTTCACCACCTGGCGCCAGGCCACCGGCTGTGCAGCCACAGCCTGAAGCCAACCGGCCCAGCGGGTCCGCATGCCTCAACCCGCCCTCAGCCTCACAAGTTGACAGAGCCGTTCCGACACCACCACAACGTTCCTTGCCGCACTCACCGGCCACTGGCACCGCAACGCCCGTAAGCCCGCAGCCCCCGGCGCCCCAGGACTGCGCGCCTACCAGGACCGCGCTGCCGCAGCCGGCCTTGCGATCCTCGGCCACCGCCTGAGCTAAAACACCCCGTTCGGGCACCGAGCAGCCACCCGTTCTATTGAAATCTCGGCCCACCGTCCTGTCGCGGCGCATCCCGGGTGCATACACGGTGTTTCCTTGATCGGATCTGTCTTCTGTCCGTACTGGAGCCGCCTCATGCGCATCACCGACCTCCACCGCTGCGGGGTCCGGCCCGGACGTCTCGTGGAGTGGACGTTGTCTCCCGCGACCCTCGCCGTGGCGGCCGGTCTGCCGCAGGATTCCCGGCCGCCGGCGTACATCCAGGAGGGGCACATCAGGACCGCCAAGGCCGTACGCGAGAGGGGCGTGATCCAGCCGACCTGGATCGGCCTCGCATTCGACCTTCCCGGTCCGGTCGATCTCGAGGCACTGCAGGACGCCCTGCAGACCTGGACCGTCCGGCACGAGACGCTGCGCAGCGGGTTCCGCTGGGACGGCGACACGCTGTGCCGCTTCACGCTCGACGGCGGAGACGTGTCACTGCGGCGCGAGGTGGCAGGCGACTTCCCGGACGCGGGGGAGCTGGTCCGGCATCTGCGGGACCGTTTCGATGCCGCGACCGACGCGCTCAGCTGGCCGAACTACCTGTACACCGCCGTGGTCCGGGACGACTCCACCAGCGTGTACATGGCCTTCGACCATATCAACGTCGACGCGTACTCCCTGCAGAATCTCCCAGCCGAGATCGACGAGCTCTACACCACGGCCGTCGACGGCTGCGAGGTGCGGCACGGGCCGGCGGCCAGCTACATCGACTTCTGCGAGATCGAACGGGCGGACGCGGACCGGGCCGACGTGGATCATGACATGGTCGCCCGCTGGCGGGACTTCATCCGGCGCTGCGACGGCAGACTGCCGAGCTTCCAGATCGACGTCGGGCACGAGCCCGACGGACGGATGCCGCAGCAGACGATAATCTGCGAGATGCTCACGAGCCCCGAGGACGCCGCCGCGTTCGAGGCGTACTGCCGGCCGTACGGCGGCACCCTCGTCGGCCTGCTCGCCGCCAGCGCCCTGCTCATCCACAAGCTCGCCAAGCAGCCCGTCTTCCGCACCATCGTGCCGTTCCACACCCGGGTGAGGTCGCAGTGGTCCGGCTCCGTGGGCTGGTACGTCGGCAACGCGCCCGTCGAGATCGCCGTCGACCGGGCACACGACTTCACCGGTGCCCTGAGAGCCGCCCGCGACAACCTGCGGGTCAACAAGCGGCTGGCCCGCATGCCCCTCGACCGCGTGCTGACCCTGATCGGCCCGGAGTTCCGCCCTACCTCACCCGATCTGTACTCCGGTTTCTCCTACATCGACGCCCGTCTCTTCCCGGGTGCCGAGCGCTGGGCGGAGATGCGGGCCAGCTGCCTGCTCCGGGTATCGCGCGGCGACCAGACGGGCGTCTGGGTCAGCCGGCTCCACGAGGGCCTGCACATCACCACCCGTCATCCGGACAACGACATCGCGGACAAGAATATGCGCCTGTACGTCGAGCGCCTGCGCGGCCTCATCACCTCCGTCCCCACGAGCGGATCGCTGGATACTGACTTCGGCTCGTCAAGGTGACGCGGGTTCGTCGAGGGTCAGGCCGGTTCCGGCTATGAAGCCGTCGAGGGTGTCGGGCCGGTACTGAAGGCGTTTGAGCCGGTTGCGGACGAGTGCCTCGAGACGGTCGAGAGCGACAACGGCGAGGTTGGCCAGGCTGTGCTTGACGTGTGCCCATACCCACTCGACGGGGTTGAGGTCGGGTGAGTAGGCGGGCAGCAGGAACACCGCCAGCCACTCGCGCTCGGCGATCAGCTCGCGCATGGCGTGGGAGACGTGGGTGTTCAGGCGGTCCCAGACCAGCACGATCGGTGCCTTGACGAGCTGGTGGACGCCGTCGACGAGTGCGATGAAGTCCCGCTCGCCCATGCTGCGGCGCTTTCCTTTGCCCGCTCGGTGGGTGCGCAGCCGGTGGCACAGCCGGGTCCGCGAGCCCGGCCGCATCGCGATCAGCCCGGCCACCGACAGACGCCCAGAGCGGCGCCCGCTGACGGTCACGACCGGGGTGCGCCCGCGCCGGCCCCAGGTCCGGCCTCGGGGCGGCTTTCGGGTGAACCCTGCTTCATCCTCGAAGCAGATGTAGCCCCCGCAGGCCGCCCGGGCTCTTTTACCTCGGCCCAGGTCACCTCCTTCCACGCAGTGACGGCCTGCTCGTCGCGTTCTGCCACCCTGCGTGCGGGGACCTGCGGACTGAAGCCGAGCCGGTGCATCAACCGGGTAGCTCCGGAGACGCTGTAGCAGACGTGGAACTTCCTGCCGATCAGCGTGGCCACCCTCGCCGCGGTCCACACCTGGTCCTCCACCCAGCCGTGGGCGGCCGGGCCCTCATCGAGGTACGCGGCCAGTTTCTCCAGACAGCGTGGAGACAGTCGGCAACGGGATCCGCTCGGCCCACGGGAAGCCAGAGCCCGCACGCCACCGTCCCGCCACAACTGGTGCCACTGGTAAGCCGATTTCGGGCTCACTCGCAGGCGCCGTGCAACCTCCGGCGGCTTGATCTCCTGCTCGAACAACTCAGCCGCCTGCATCCGTACCGACTCCCGGCGCCGACGCCCCGCAGCGGTCAACCCGCCCCCATCGCCATATTTCACACACCAGCGGGATACAGCCACCACTCCGAGCCCATCAGAAGCTTCGCCAAGGTTCACCCTGACGAGCCGAAGTCAGTAACGAACTACCGTCACTGAGGTTTTCGGGTTGGTGTCGGGGGGTGACAGCGGGTGATCCCTGCGCTACGCCGGTGTATGCGATACGCGCAGGGAGGGGCCTGACCGCTGAGCGGCGGGGCCTCTCGTGAGGGTGTCCGGCGGGAAGCCGGCGAGCGGTTCGCGCGGGGTGAGAAGACCTCGGTGATCGCGAAGGACTTACGGGTGAGCGAGCGATCGGTGGAACCGTCGGCGAAAGCGACTTCCGACATGAGCGCAGCGCGACGGCGGTCTCCAGCAGTGCGCTGCGGACCACGGCTGGTCCTCGCCAGTGGCGTCTGTGGGGGCCTCCCGCACCCCTTTCGGCGGCGGTTGAACCGGGCTCAGGCACATATCTCCTGAGGACGATCAACAGGCCTGTCGCTGGTTACTGGGAGTGACTCCGTGCGCCAGACCTTCAGTTTACGCCAGGACGCAGTCCCTCGTGCGGCTCATTCGATGGCGTAGGTGATGAGGACCGCGCTCAGCGGACGGCCTGGGCCTGGACCGTCCACGTGGTGTGAAACGTCATCCCTTGACAGCGGATGTCGGAGTCTTCCTTCAACTTCACAGCGCCAGCCAGCACGAATGGCAGGTTGGCCTGGCTGAGGTCAAGCGTGGGCAGGGGGCCCACGCCGGCCGTGGACAGTTCGATCTGATCGTGGCAGTACGTCATGTCGTCGGCGTTCGCAACGGTGTCGACAACGACATCGCCGGCGGCAATGGCGATCAGTTGGGCCCTTACATTGCTGTTCGGGTTGGTGAAGGTGAGGGTGACGTCTGCGGTTTCACCGGGCAGCAGCGTGGCGGTTTGCTCGCCGGTGACCGTGATGGGGACGAAGTACTCGGCGGAGCCTGCCACTGGGCCCGATGTGCTCTCCTGGATGAAGGACATGATGTACCTCCTGCTCAGACGGACTGGATGTGCGTAGGAACGGTCTGTCCTCGGCGGCCCGTGCTTCACCGACGCTCGTCAGCGATCAGTGGGCGCTGCCGTGGATTTTCTTGCCGGGACCTGGAGTCGGCTCACAGCCGCCCGGGAGCCCGATCAGCCGATGTGGCCACATCGGCCTATGGGCCTGGGAAGGGGCCAGCGCTCTGTCGTCGAGAACGCGGACGGCCCTCCCGCTCAGGCCGATCGAAACAGTGGTGAGGGAAGAACGCGTCGGCCGGAAACCGCTGCCTCGGGGCACTCAGGAAAACGGTCAGGACGGCAGCCGAACCCCGGCCTGGAACGGCGTCCCTGGGGCCGACGGTGGGCCAGCTGCCACTCTCCCGTGGAGGGACGGGCGGCCCACCTGTTCGGATGCGTAAAGTAACCCATTTGCGCCACGTCGTTGACAAGCATGTTGACGTCACGTCACCCGAACAGTGGAGCGCTCGGAGTCGGCAGCCCGCGGGAAGTGCGCCCTTCGGGTCGTCCCGCATGCGATGGCCTGGTCGGGGCGCGCCCGCGACATGGGTGAGGGCCGGCCGACGGGAGTCGCTCCCTGAGCTGGCCGGCCCCTGTGTCTTGTATGCGGCCGTCATGCCCTCACGGGCGGCCAGTTCACGGGTACTGAAGCTTTTTGTATTAGCGTCAGATTTGGGGTGATGGTCAGTCCGGTCTCTGTCAGGCAGCCGTCGATGAGGTCGGGGCGGTGCTGGATCTGGCTCAGTGCCCGGCGCAGGGTGCGGGTGAGGTGGTCGGGGTCGGTGAAGGCGACGTTGGCCAGGGCTCCGCGCCGAAGTAACGACCAGATCCCTTCCACCGGGTTGAGATCGGGTGCGTGACTGGGGAGCTGGAAGATGGTGAGCCAGTCGTGGTCGGCGGCGTATTGGCGCATCCCAGCTGACCGGTGAGTGTTCAGATTGTCCCAGACCAGAACGATGGGGGCGCCGAGCTGCAGGTGAGCGCGGACGGCGAGGTCGCGGTAGTCGGTCCAGGCGAAGCTCTTGCGGGCGCCCTTCCAGGGCAGGTGGAAGCGCGGACGGTAGATAAGCCGGGGCCTCTCGCCGGGCTTGTAGCAGGCCAGCGCGGCGATCGAGATCCGACGCCGGGACCGGCCACGGACCCGCACCACGGGATAGCGTCCGCGCCGGCTCCAGGTTCGGGCATGCGGCGGCGTCATCGCGAACCCGGCCTCGCCCTCGAAGACGATGTAGGCCCCGAGCGCCGCCGCGGTGCTTCCACCTGCGGCCACACGTCTTTCTTCCACAACCCCACGGCGAGTTCGTCGCGCTCGAGCGCCCGGCGGGCCGGGCTCTGCCAGGACCAGCCGTGCCGGTGCAGCAGCCGCCACACCCCCGAGATCGAGCAGGTGACATGGAACTTGCGGGCGATCGCCGTCTTGACGCGTTCCAGCGTCCACCGCTGGTCTTCCCAGCCGTGCGCGGCCGGCCCCCTGCCGAGTTCCTCCTCCAGCACGGCGAACTGCGCCTCCGATATTTTGGGCGATTTCGCCGGGCCTGAGGACGCCAACGCCGTCGCTCCACCCTCGCGCCAGGCGCGACGCCACCGCTCCACCGATCGCTCGCTCACCCGTAAGTCCTTCGCGATCACCGAGGTCTTCTCACCCCGCGCGAACCGCTCGCCGGACACCCTCACGAAAGGCCCGCCGCTCAGCGGTCAGGCCCCCTCCCTGCGCGTATCGCATACACCGGCGTAGCGCAGGGATCACCCGCTGTCACCCTCCGACACCAACCCGAAAACCTCAGCAGTCTCGCCCCCAACCGACATCAAGGGGGTTCAGATGCTCGAAGGTGTACTGATCGCCGAAAGCTTGAGGGCTGGAGCCGAGCTGACCGGGATCCCACTGCGGATCACCAAGCTGACACGGATCGAGATGACGGACGCCGGGGATGATCAGCCGCGGCTCTGGACCCTGCTGGACTTCGCCGCCGAGGAGCCCGAGGCCCAGCACCTCGCAGATCAGCTGGCTTCCTGCCTCTCTTCAACGGGAGGTTGGTACACCGACTTCCACACCTCGTCCGACACCTTCGTGATCTTTGCCAACAAGGTCTTCATCGGGGCGCCGTCCGTCTCCTGGTTGCGCGTCGGCGGGGCCTCCGCGCTCGAGCGCCGGGCACATCCAGGCACCACAGAGGAAGGGGGCCGCGGGGTGGCGTGCCTCGTTGCCTGTCCGTTGAGCCCGAGCGGGAGGCTCAGGTGCGACGCTCCATCAGCTCGGTTCGTCCCGTGACAGAGACAGCCGCTGTCCTGAGGCCGGCGAAGACGGCAGCCGCCTTCAGGCGCCCGAGACAAGGTGGCCCGCGGCGACGGTGTGGACGACAGCCGATTCGCCTTGCGATCAGCCGTCTTGCTGCTGTGGGACCGCCGTGCCGCCGCACTGGGGGTGCTCGGTAGGGTGATCACCGGTTGTGGCATGCTGCAGCGCTTGCGTCTGGCTCTGGCCGTTGTACTGGTTACCCATGGCCGATCCGGCGGCAGGCACGCAGGGTCGCGCCGCTGATCGGTCCTGACAGTCGCCCTGATGGGCCGGCGGCAGGTCTTGCGCAGCCGATTCGTCTGACGCCTGGAGGGGAATGGCCGCCCGTTGGGCCTCGGGTGATGAACTGTTGCGGTTTTGGCGGGGTTGGGGGATGTGCATGCGGATGCGTGCTTTGCCTGCTCTTTTGGCTTCGTATATGGCTTTGTCGGCTTGGTTGAGGAGTTCGTCCGGTGTGACGCCGGGGCGGGCTACTGTCATGCCGATGGAGGCCGAGACGAGCGCCTCTTTGCCTGCGATCTCGTAGGGTTGTGCCAGGGCGGAGAGGATTCGCTCGGCGACGTCTCTGGCCTGCGGGGGGTGGGTCCCGGCCTCTCCCTCCAAGAGGGCGGCGAACTCGTCACCGCCGAGGCGGGCTACGGTGTCTTCGGCCCGTACGGACGCCTGGAGCCGACGTGCGGCGTGGACCAGGAGAGCGTCGCCGACTGCGTGTCCGGCCGAGTCGTTGACGGCCTTGAAGCCGTCCAGATCCACGAAGAGCACTGTGGGTGGGGCTGTGCGAGTGGTCCGTTTCCGCAGGGCGTGCGCGACTCGGTCGGCGAAGAGGGCCCGGTTGGGCAGTCCGGTGAGCGCGTCGTGGAAGGCCAGGTGCTCGAGTTGTTCCTGCAGGGCGAGCCGTTCGGTCACATCGCGACTGCTGAAGATCATTCCCTCGGTGTGGTGGCTGACTGTCGATTCGACGTGGCGCCAACGTCCGTCGGCGTGGCGGACCCGGCAAGACACGCGGCGGCCCGGGCTGCGGATGCCTGATGCGGCTTCCTGCCGCAGCGCCTCAACTGCCTGCATCAGCGGCATCACGTCGTCGGGGTGGCAGTACAGGGGCAGGCCGGCACCCAGCAGGTCCTCAGGCCGGTAGCCGAAGACGTGGTAGGCAGCAGGACTGACGTAGCGGACGCCGCCGTCCGGGCTGACGATGGTGATCACGTCGCAAGTGCCGTCGACCAGGGTGCGGTAATGAGCCTCCCGGGTGGTGGCTTCATGGGTGATACGCAGGTGGTCGGCGTGGATGACGCCTTGCCGGATACCAAGCGCGACCAGCAGCGAGCCCGCCAGGACCATGAGGGCCATGCCAGTGTGGCCGCCGACCATGGTGTGGACTGCCAGGGCCAGGGCGCAGACGGCCACGGGCACGAAAGCGGCCACGACTCCGACGACGGGCATGAGGTGTTGGCCGACGTCCACGACACTGGTGCCTCCGGCCAGCCATGGGGCCACGGCGATGAGAACCAGGCCAGTGATCGAGCAGGCCGCCGCGCAAGGAATGCCGTACCAGGTGCCGGGGGCCGGCATGAGGATGCGCAGCATGTCGCTTGCAGACAAAGCAACGAGGGCCAGGGCACCCACCGTTGTCGATGTGCGCTCAGGACGCTTCAGTGCGTAGCGCAGTGCCACCAGAAGTCCGAAGACCAGAATGTCCGTCACCACGCGTCCCAGATCCTGCAAAGAACCGAACGCATCGCCGCTTCGGTCGGCGCGATGCAGCAGCAGCACCCAGCCCACGGTGAGCAGGGAGCCGGCGATCACCCATCCATCCAGGACTCGCCGCAGCCAGATCAGCGTCGTGCCGCGGTCCGCAACTGCGAGCACCAGTCCCGCGACCGCCACCAACAGAGACAAGACGATTCCGGTGACCGCCAGCAGCTGGAGGACGAAGTGGACGCCACCAACGGGCTTTCCTCGAGAGGGAGAAAGCTGACTGACCACGAGGTGGTGAAGGCCACCCGCTGCCGCAGAACCCGCAAAGAGTACGAGGCGAAGACGCACCCGTCCGGCGGCCACCCTGGCACGCCCAAGGAGAGACAGGACGGCCAGACCATACGCAGCCGGCACTCCTACAACGACTGGGATGTACAGCGCCGCTGTCGCGCCCGCGCTCACTGCGGCGGCAAGCACAAATCCCAGCCACAGAGTCTTGCCCCGCCCACAGACTGCCGATGACCAGCCGATACGAACGGCGCGCAACGAGCCCCAGCAGTTGACCTTGCTCAGCCTCACGCAAACCCCCGACGGTCATCAAGCCCAAAGAGGACAGGCACACCGTGTCCGGTCTGCTCCAGTCGAGAAGAGGATAGGAGGATGTCTAGCGGATATCCCTGTTAAAGGTAGTAAGTTCACCTGAAGAAAGGGTTTACCTCCCTAACACCCTGCCAGTTGCTATTCAAACCGCGCTCCACGGCGCCTCGCGGCAGCCAGGAAACGTGGACGGTCGTGTCGGGTTCCAGCGTCGTACGGGCGTTTGAACCCCGTAGGAGTTGTGGCGGGCTCGCTTGACGACTCTGGGATGAGCTCTACATCGACCTCCTGCGTACTCCTCCCGTTGATGCTGACCAGCGGAGCGCCTGGCAGAGCGAGGTCGATGCCCGAGCCTCGGCATTCGGCTCCACTCGCGTGATAGGACTCCGTTACTGATCTCTTCGGGTTGTTGTCGGGGGGTGGTGACGTGTGGTGATCCCTGCGGTAGGCCGGTGGTATGCGGTACGCGCAGGGTGGTGGACTGACCGTTGAGCGGCGGCGGTTTCGCGAGCGGATCCGGTACGAGGCAGGCGAGCGGTTCGGCCGCGGTGAGAGAACCGCGGCGATCGCGAAGGATCTGCGGGTGAGTGAGCGGTCGGTGGAACGCTGGCGCCGTGCCTGGCGGGAGGGCGGGACAGCCGCGCTGGCTTCCGCGGGGCCGCCGAAACTGCCCAAGCTGCCTGACGATCAGTTCGCCGAGTTGGAGAAGGAACTGGCGCTGGGGCCGGCCGTGCATGGCTGGGAGGACCAGCGTTGGACCCTGGCCCGGATCAGAGCGTTGATCGCCTGGAAGTTCTCACTGGATTGCTCATCGGCGGCGGTGTGGCGGCTGTTGCACCGCCACGGCTGGTCCTGGCAGTGTCCCGCCCGCCGGGCCCTGGAACGCGACGAGGCCGCCGTGGGCTTGTGGAAGAAGGATGTGTGGCCGCAGGCGGAATGACTGCGGCGGCGCTGGGGGCGTACATCGTCTTCGAGGACGAGGCCGGATTCTCGATGACGCCGTCACGCGCCCGCACCTGGGGCCGGCGTGGACACACGCCGGTGGTGCGGGTGCGCGGCCGCTCCTGGCGCCGCTGGTCGATCGCCGCGATGTGCTGCTACAAGCCGGGCGAGACCTCCCGGCTCATCTACCGGTCGCGCCGTCACCGCAAGCACAAGGGCAAAGGGCGCGACACCTTCGCCTGGAGCGACTACCGCGACCTGGTGGTCCGCGCCCACATCCAGCTCCAGGCACCCATCGTGCTGATCTGGGACAATCTCAACACCCACCGGGCTTCCGGGATGCGCGACTACGCGGCCGCACACGACTGGCTCACGATCATCCAACTGCCCTCATATTCACCGGACTTGAATCCGGTCGAGGGTGTCTGGTCACTGTTACGGCGCGGCCCACTGGCCAACACAGCCTTCACCGACGATGAACACCTCGAACGCACCCTCCGCCGGGGCCTGCGCCACATCCAGCTCCGCCCCGACCTGATCGACGGCTGCTTTGCAGGCACCGGACTCACACTCACCCACCAGCCGACAACAACCCGAAGAGATCAGTAGGTCGTTCTCGATCTTGGTGTCGTGTACGCCCGGCGGCGCTGGCCGCCTTGGAGCGACTGGCTGAGATCGAGCGCAAGCACGGCCTGCCCGGGCCGGCCAGCCAGGGCCACCAGGTGAACGCGGAGGGCACGGGCAGCCCCATCCCCCCCGGCGATGCGCGCTGAGGTGCGTGCTCTCGACCCGGGCTTCGCCGACTACATGGACCTGCAGTCGCGGATGCGCGCCGGCATGTCCCGGATCAGCGTCCGCGAGCGGGCGTTCGCGACGATGACGGTGGACGTCCTCTACCAGACCCTCCAGGAGAGCTTCCGCGCCCACGTCGGCCGCGCACTGGGTGCGGGGGTGACGCCCGCCGAGGTCCGCGCCGCCGTCCGCGCCACCGCGACGTTCGGGATGACCCGGACCTGGCGCGCCCTGAACGTCCTCGACGCGCTGCTGGCCGAGCAGGATGAGCCGCAGGGAAAGCAGTCGGCCGGGGACGCCTGAGCGCCTGTCGCCTGCACCAGCACGCGACTCGGGCCGCAGGCCCGGCCCGGCGCGGTGCCGGCGGGCGCGGTCCAGGGCATCGTTGGGCGAGCCGGCGAGTCCTCTACAGCGCGGCAGGCCGCGCAACCGTCAGTGATCCACTTCGCGAGATTCGCCGTTCCTCCTGCCATGCGCATACCCTGCGCCCGCCCCGTGCTGCAGACTGCCGCCGAGCGCGAGCGGCTGAAGGAGATGGCCCCACCGGCCGGCCAGCGCGCGGTAGCCGTCCCAAGGTGGGCCCGGATGGGGTCACGCGGTGAGGACGCCGCCGAGGAAGGTTCGTTCTGGCGGTGACGCCACGAGTTCGACCATGGTGCCGGTGCGGAGGGCATCGCCGACGACGCGCGTGATCGCCTCGGTGAGCGCGGTGCCGAGGCGCGCGGTGATCTGGGCGGCATCGGGGCGGTCGAAGACGCCGGCGCGGACGCCCAGGATCACCGAGGCGTTTGTGTCCACGGCCTTGCCGCCCTGCGCGAAACGGCCTGCGGGGACTCCGGCCAAGCGGACGCTTACGAGGTCGCGGGCCCATTCGCCATAGACGTCGACGATCGCGTCGGTCAGTGCGGCGATAAGCATGGGTTCGTTGCCGGTCAGCCTGTTCTCTGGAAGGTGGACGGTCAGATGCGGCATAGTGGACCTCGTTCCCTTTGAATCCAAAGCCTTTGTTTTTAAAGGTATCTGGAAGAGGTCGCTGATGTCCACGGAATCGGACGGTCCAGCCGTCAATGAGGCCGTCCGTACCCTGCTGTTGCTCATGCCACGGCTCGTGGGCCGTGCCAAGCGTCTGCCCATACCTCCGGCGCTCCAGGGTCTGGACCTGGCACCGCGACACCTCGCGTTGCTGGCACACCTGGAGTACGACGGCCCCACCAGCATCAACGAGCTGGCCGCTCGGCTGGAGGTGGCCCCGACGACCGTCAGCCTCATGGTCAGCGAGCTGTCACGGCCGGGCGTCCTGCAGCGCAGCGCCGACCCCGCCGACCGCCGCCGCCGCATCATCGCCATCACCCCCGCCTACGCCGCACCAATCAGCGAATGGCTTGCTGGCAGCGCCTCTGCCTGGGAACGCGTCATGCGCGGTCTCGACCCCGCGGAACGCGCCACCGTCATCACCGCCCTGCACGCCTACGAGGCCGCCTTGGAGCAAGCGGGCGACCAGCAGTCCTACGCGCAGCCGCGTTAGCGGGCTTGAGGGAGTCGGCATAGCGCGGCCTGCAGCAACGGCTCGCTTCTCGGCTCGCTTCTCACCTGGCAGGGAGAGCTGGGCAGTGGGCGGGACGGCCGGTCCACGACGCAGACGGATGCGCAGGTTCGGACCCGCGGGAGCGGCGGCTTGGGCTCACGCCAGGAGACCACAGGGTGGGCCAGCCCCGGGCGCGGCGTCTTGAGTACGTGGACTGGCCAGCCCCACCAGTGCATGCCGAGGGCACGGAAGCCAACAGCCGCGCGTTCGGCGTGTTCCTGGAACGTCACGCTCGCCCGGGCGGAACGTCACCGTTCGTTCATGAGACCCCGCCCACTCCAGAAGAGCTCACCGAGTGGCGGCTGTGGGTGACTACCGTCTTTTCTGCCGAACATCCAGGCCATGCGCGACCTGGTCATCAAGCACGCGGACCTGTTGCGCGAACCAGCGATGCCGCCACTCCTGCTCCAGCTGTGCGCGCATGTGGCGGGCTACGAGATCACAGCTGCCCGGTGGGTGCAGGGAAACCACGACCAGCACCTCTCGGTGGTGTCGTTCCCCAGCGAGGAGCTCGCCGCCTACGCGCGTCAGGGATTCTCCGTGCTGAAGAAGGAACAAGCCCGCCTGCTGGGGCATCGGCGGGAGAGCTGAGGTACACCGGCTTCCGTGCCATCCTGCGATCATGTGTGCATGGATACGGGGAAATCTACGCATGACCGCCGCAGGCCGGTCGCCTCGCGGCGTCGTCGGGGCAGTTCCGGCTCTTCGGAGGTCTCGTCGCCAGGGCCGGATTCGGCCTCCAACTGCCCTGGCCTCAGCCCTGAAAGATCTCCTAGAACAGTAGCAACAGCATCTTGATCACCCAGAGAGCTGCCGGGATGCCGAAGGCGACGCCCCAGATACCGGTGATCATGAACGCGGCCACGGCGATTCCCAGCCAGGCTACGCGGGTCGGCGCAAGCACATGTGAGGGGTCCTCGGGGTCGTAGCGAATCTCGTCCCGGCGTCCTCGCAGTGCAGGGTGCGCCGTGACCTCCTGGCCGTCGAGCGTGCGGAAGTGGACGATGTGACTGATGCCCTCGTTGGCATGGTCGGATTCGAACCTCGCCCTCACGGTGATACCTCGCCGCCATATCACCCATCGCGTGTTCAACTCGGCCATGCCTATCCACATGCGCAGCAACACGACGCTCAGCGGCAACAACAGCCAGGCGAAGAACCCCAGAAGGCGGTCCACCGGAAGCCCCACGGCCAAGGGAAGCCCCAGGCCCGCGTACAAGAGAGCACGCCGCCACCGCGGACTGCCATGCCGTAGCTGATGATGCAGGTCAGCCAACACACGCAAGGGCCACACCCGTACCGACTCCCGCTGTACTGGCAGTCGGACACCCGACGAGCCCGTGTCGCCGATGATCGCCTCAATCTCGGCACCGAGCGCGGCGATCACCACTTCGTTGCGATACCGAACCCCTATCGTCCTGTCGACCTGCTCGTCCTCGAAGAGGACCACCTGCAGCGACTTCCCCGCAACCTCGACTCGGCGGATCTGCGTCCCCGGAACAATGATGGTTCTACGTCCCCGCCTACAGTGCAGGACACCTTGCTCCACCCATATCCGGGTACGGCCGTATGCAAGGACAACCCCTGCTGCAGAGCCACTGATCGATTCCGCCACGGCAGCAGAGCCTAGACGCCCCAGAAGGCAGACGCGCCTGCCGAGGCGGCACTTCACTCCGCATCCCCGTAACCCCGGCCGTTAAGGAGTTAAGGAGTGGTTGGCCCCGGATACGAGCTGGACCTGCTCGCACCAGCCGATGTTGCTCACCATCCGAAGACCAACGCCGCGAAGCCCTCGGCGTCTGGAACATCCACTACAACAACCACTGACCCCGCGGCTCAGCTGGAGGCCAGCGCCACCGGCCGTTCGGCCGCAGGAAGGCGTCACCGATGTCCTAGCCTCAAACAACTAGGCTACGGCGTATGAGTCAGCCTCCCCTCGACCCCGTCGCGCACAACCGCCTCGCCTGGGACCGCGAGGTGGAGGAGGGCAACGAGTGGTCTCGCCCTGTCGGCCCGGAGGTGATCGCGAAGGCGCGGGCCGGCCAGTGGTCCATCGTCCTGATCGGATACGAGCCGGTCGACCCGGCCTGGTTCCCGCCGCAGATCGCCGGTCGCGACGTGCTCTGCCTCGCCTCCGGCGGCGGGCAGCAGGGTCCAGTGCTGGCCGCGGCGGGCGCGCGGGTGACCGTCTTCGACAACTCGCCCCGCCAGCTGGCGCAGGACGAGATGGTCGCGGCGCGGGAGGGGCTCGACTTGCGCACCGTGCTTGGCGACGCGCGGGACCTGAGCCCGTTCCCGGACGCCTCGTTCGACCTTGTCGTCCACCCGGTCTCCAACCTGTTCATCCCGGAGCTGGCGCCGGTCTGGCGCGAGTGCCACCGCGTGCTGCGCCCCGGGGGGACGCTGTTGTCCGGCTTCCTCAACCCGGACGTCTACCTCTTCGACGCCGAGTCGTTGGAGGCGCGCGGCAAGCTGGTGGTGCGTCACCGCCTGCCTTACAGCGACCTCTCTCACCTGGAGCCCGCCGAGCGGGAACGGTTGTGGGGCCTCGACGCGCCGGTGGAGTACAGCCACACGCTCACCGAGCAGCTCGGAGGGCAGATCGCGGCGGGCTTCGCCATCACCGGCTTCGCCGAGGCGCCGCACCACTCGGAGGCCACCGCTGGCTGGCTCTCCGGCTACTTCGCCACGAAAGCGGTCAAGACTGGCGCCGGTCACTGACCCTCCACCGTCGCCGGCGCGTACGCCCGCCACCACGACTCGAAATCCCTCGGTCCACGCGAGGGCAGCACCTGCTGCACCACCGGTCCGGCCGACGCGGCCGTAGAAGTCGGCGCGCAGGAGCCGTCCGTCGCGGGCGGCTGCTGCTGATCCGCCGATGGCCAACCACCACACCAGCGGGGCCGTGGCCGGGACGGGGGACCGGCCACGGCCCGCGTCTCCCTGCCGCCTTCGCACCCCCGACGGCCGCCCTCGCACTGAGGCGCTTGAGTCTCTACCCGCCGGAGGGTTCAGGATCTGACGCATGGACGACGAACGCCCCGACGTGCTCACCATTGGCCGGCTCGCGCACCGCACCGGACTGTCGGTGGGCACCCTGCGCTTCTGGTCGGACGAGGGAGCGGTGCCGCCTGTGGGCCGCTCCGCGGGCGGCTACCGGCTGTACGACGCCGAGTCCGTGGCCCGCGTCGAACTGGTCCGCACTCTGCGGGAGTTGGGCCTTGGACTCGACGACGTGTGCCGCGTCCTGAGCGGCCGCACCACGGTCGCCGAGGTCGCCGACGCGCATGTGGCCGCGCTCGACGCGCAGATCCGCTCCCTCAAGGTGAGCCGGGCCGTCCTGTCCACCGTGGCGAAACGGGGTTCGACCGTTGAGGAGACAGCACTGATGAACCGGTTGGCGCGGCTTTCCGCCGCCGAACGTGAGCAGATCATCGACGAGTTCAAGGAGGAGGTATTCGGCGGCCTCGACGACCCGGGCCTGCGCGACCGCATGCGTACCTTCAGCATCGAACTCCCCGACGATCCCACACCCGAGCAGGTCGATGCCTGGATCGAACTGGCCGAATTGGTGCGGGACCACGGGTTCCGCGCCCGGTTGCGCACATGGATGGAGCTCAACACGCCCGTACCGGGGCAGGGTCGTCCCGCCGGGGCGTCCATCTGGTGGGCCAGGGAGATCGTGCAGACCGTCGCGGAGGTCAGAAAAGGCGGGATCCCTCCCGAGGGGCCGGCCGCGGCCGAAGTGCTGTCCGAACTGTTCGGTGACACCGATCGGGCCGCCGTACTGCGCAGTCTGGAGGCCGGAATCGAGGCAGGAGCGGAGCACTACCGCAGGCTCGTCGCCCGTGTGCGCGGGCAGAATTCGTCGCCCGACGCGACCGAGGAGCTGGAATGGCTGGCGCGGGCCCTGCGCGCCGCGGATCAGACCTGACATCGAATTCCAGAATCAAGCCATGCCCGGCCCCTGACCGGCCCGTAGTGCGTACGCACCAGGACACGTGAGTGCCTGGTCCGGATGCACCAGGGGAGGACGGCGGAGGAGGACGATGCCCGGCAGGGCGCCGGAGGGAAGTGTGGGTGGCGCGTGAATCTCACGCGTTCCCCCTTGCCTTACGGCGTCTGGAGTGATCAAAGGTGGCGACGTTTCTTTACCGGATCGGACGGTGGGCCTTCCGGCAGCGCCGGCTTGTGGGCGGTCTGTGGCTGGGTGCCCTGGTGCTGGCCGTGGTCGGCGCCGCCGTGGCGCCGGCAGGGGAGGAAGAGGACCTCTCCATGCCCGGCACCGAGTCGCAGAAGGCGTTCGACCTGCTGGACGAGCGCTTCCCGCAGAGCAACTCCCAGGGCGCCGAGGCCCGTTTGGTGTTCCAGGCCCCGGACGGGCAGCGGGTGACGGCCAGAGAGCACAAGGCGGCCGTCGAAGACACGCTCGGCTCCCTGGACGGGGGCGATCAGGTCGCGTCGACGACCGACCCGTACGACACCGGCGCTGTCAGCGAGGACGGCACCATCGCCTACTCCACGGTCACCTACACCGCCGAGGCCGTCGACCTGACCGGGGCGACGAAGAGCGCCTTGGAGAACGCCGCGAGCCAGGCGCGGGACGCGGGGCTGACCGTGGAGATCGGCGGCTCGGCCCTGGACGCGGAAGAGGAACTGGGCGGTACGACCGAGCTCATCGGCGTGGCGGTGGCGGCGGTGGTCCTTGTCCTCGCCCTCGGGTCGCTGGTCGCAGCCGGACTGTCGCTGCTGACCGCCTTCGTGGGCGTGGCCATAGCCTTCGGCCTGGTTTCCGCGCTGGCGGTTCCGCTGGGCCTGACGTCCACCGTCGCCATCCTGGCGCTGATGCTGGGGCTGGCGGTCGGTATCGACTACGCCCTCTTCATCACCTCCCGCTTCCGCGACGAGCGCGCCCAGGGCCGCGAGCCGGAGGAGGCCGCGGGCCGGGCGGTGGGCACGGCCGGATCCGCCGTCGTCTTCGCCGGCGCGACCGTCTTCATCGCCCTGGTCGGGCTGGGGGTCGTCGGCATCCCCGAACTCACCAAGATGGGCATGGGCGGTGCGGGCGCCGTGGCCCTTGCCGTACTCGTCGCGCTGACCCTGGTCCCCGCGCTGTTCGGCTTCTTCGGCCGGCGGGTCCTGTCCCGAGCCGTCCGCAAGGCCGGCCGGCCGGAGAACGAGCACCCGCACCGGGTGCCCACCGCGGCCGGCCGGCCCGGGCTCGGCAGCCGCTGGGCACGGTTCGTGCTGCGCCGGCCGGCGGCCGTGCTGGTGACCTGCGTACTCGGTCTCGGGACCGTCGCCCTGCCGGCGCTGAGCCTCGAACTCGGGCTGCCCGGAGACGAGTCCAAGTCGGTGGAGACCACCCAGCGCCGCGCCTACGACCTGCTGTCGGAGGGCTTCGGCCCCGGCTTCAACGGCCCGTTGACCGTCGTCGTGGACATGCCGGACTCCGCCGACGCCCGGGCCACCACGGACCGGATCGTCGAGACCGTACGGGGAGTGGACGGGGTCGCGTCGGTCGGTGAGCCCGTTCTCAACCGGACCAAGGACACGGCCGTCCTCACCGCCGTACCGCGGACCGCGCCCAACAGTGGCGAGACCAAGGACCTGGTGCACGCGATCCGGGGCGCGGTCTCCGACGTCGACGCCGACACCGGCGCCGCCGTCCTGGTGACCGGCACCACCGCGATGAACATCGACATCTCCGAAGCCATGTCCGACGCCCTCATCCCCTATCTGGCCGTGGTCATCGGACTGGCGGTGCTCCTGCTGACGGTGGTCTTCCGCTCGGTGCTGGTCCCGGTCAAGGCCGCGCTCGGCTTCCTGCTGTCGGTGGGTGCCGCCTTCGGCGTGCTCGTCGCGGTCTTCCAATGGGGCTGGGCGGCAGGCCTGCTCGGCATCGAGCAGACCGGACCGGTCATGTCGCTGATGCCGATTCTCATCATCGGCATAGTCTTCGGACTCGCCATGGACTACGAGGTCTTCCTCCTCGCCCGGATGCGGGAGGCCTACGTCCATGGCGCGTCCCCCGGCGAGGCGGTCGTCAGCGGGTTCCGGCACAGCGGACGGGTGGTGGCCGCGGCGGCGATCATCATGATCAGCGTCTTCGCCGGATTCGTAGGGATGAGCAGCCCGACCATCCAGACGATGGGCGTCGGGCTGGCCGCCGCCGTCGCCTTCGACGCCTTTGTGGTCCGGATGGCGATCGTGCCCGCGGTCCTGGCACTGCTCGGCCACCGGGCCTGGTGGCTGCCTCGTATCCTGAACCGTGTGCTGCCGAATGTGGATATCGAGGGCGAGAAACTGAGCAGGCATGTCCCGGCCCCCGCCGACCCGGACGCGGCGGTGCGGCGGCTCCCCGTCGGCCGGCAGCAGCACTGAGCCGCGACCATGACGCACACGGGGGGCGGTGGCCCGCGATCACGCGTCACGTGGTGGCGGGAGGCAACGGTCACGGCGGCAGCGTTCGCGCTCTGCCTGCTCGGCGGCGTGGTGCAGGACGACGGCAGCACGCTGTCACCGCCGTCCGCCGCCGCCTACCTCATCGCCGTGGTGTCCTGTGCCGCGCTGCCGGTGCGGCACAGGACGCCCCTGGCCGCCATGGTGGTCACGACCGCTTGCGGGGTGCTGGGGCCGGTACTCGGCCTCCTGCTGAGCCCGCTCATCGTGGCCCCCGCCGTGATCACCGCCTACTCGTACGCGCTCACCGTGCGCAACGAACGGCGCGCGGCGGGCGCGGTGCTGCTCATCTCCGCGGCACTGCTGGTCGCCTCCACCCCCTTGTTCGGGGCCCTCTCGTGGAAAGATGCGAGCAGGGTGGGAGCGGTGGCGGCGTTCCCGCTGGTGGCCGGCGTACTCGGTCACTCGGTGCGGAACCGACGGGCCTACCTGGCGGCCGTGGAGGAGCGGGCGCGGCGGGCCGAGGAGAGCCGGGACAGCGAGGCGCGCCAGAGAGTGGCCGAGGAACGGGTGCGCATCGCCCGGGAGTTGCACGACCTCGTAGCGCATCAGATCACCCTGGCCAACGCGCAGGCCACGGTCGCCGCCCACCTCTTCGACACCCGCCCGGAACAGACCCGCACGAGCCTCAGGGAACTCGTCGAGACCACCGGACACGCGCTCGACGAACTGCGGGCCACGGTAGGCCTGTTGCGTCAGTCCGGGGACGCGGCCACGCCCGCCGAACCGGCACCTGGCCTGTCCCGGCTTCCCACGCTCCTGGAGTCCTTCCGCCGCGCGGGTCTGGAGGTGACGGTGCACCGGGAAGGCACGGCCAGGCCGCTGCCGCCGGGAGTGGACCTCACCGCCTACCGCATCGTCCAGGAGGCCCTGACCAACGTGACCAAGCACGCCGGTACCGGCAGCGCCCGGGTGCGCCTCGCCTTCGGCCGCGATCGCGTGACCATCACCGTCGCCGACGACGGAGGGGGCGCGCGTACGGCGCCGACCGCGCCCACGGGGCCGAGGGCGTCCGCCGTAGTGGACCGTCCGCCCGGTTACGGCCTGATCGGGATGCGGGAACGTGCCACCGCGGTCGGGGGACAACTCTCCGCGGGCAGGCGTCCGGAGGGCGGCTTCCTCGTCTCCACTCAGCTGCCCCTGCCGCCCGCCAAGGACACCACACAGGGCGATGCGACAGGGAACACTGACGAAGCAACAACCATCGAGGGGCCAATGACTGACGGAACGACAGGCCACGGACGGACCGGCGACGCAGAGGCCGGGGACGCGTCGTGACGCTCAGGGTTCTGCTCGCGGACGATCAGGCTCTGTTGCGCGGTGCCTTCCGCATGCTTCTCGACACCGCCGACGACATCACCGTGGTGGGCGAGGCCGGTGACGGCAGGGAGGCGGTGCGACTCACCCGGGAGCTGCGCCCGGACGTGGTGATCATGGACATCCGGATGCCTGGGACGGACGGTCTCACCGCCACGTCGGAGATCTGCGCGGATCCGGAACTGCGTGCCAGTCGCATCCTGATCCTCACCACGTACGAGACCGACGAATACGTCGCCCAGGCGCTGCGCGCGGGGGCCGGCGGCTTCATCGGCAAGGGCATCGGGGCCGAGGACCTGGCGGACGCCGTCCGTACGATCGCCGACGGCGACACTCTTCTGTCTCCGGCCGCGACCCGCTCCCTGGTCGCCCGTTTCCTGGCCACACCGGACACCCCCTCGCCGCAGCACGCCGAACAACTCGCCCTGCTCACCCCGCGCGAACGCGAGATGGTGGGCCTGGTCGCGACCGGCCTGTCCAACCAGGAGATCGCCGAGCGGATGTTCCTCAGCCCCTTCACCGTCCGCGCCCACGTGCAGCGCGCCATGACGAAGCTGGAGGCCCGCGACCGGGCCCAACTCGTCGTCATCGCCTACCGGACGGGCCTGGCCCACGCCGCCCCCGACGGCGGCACCGGTCGCCTGCCGTAGTCCACGGCGGAGGTGCTGGTGAGGGTGCACGGGCTGGGGGCGTGCGGCCCGCGCCCTGTACCGAGCTTCCGCACGCTCCGCAGAGGCCGGTCGTCGGCGTGACAGACAGCGGCAGCCGGTATTCCGCACTAGATTCGAACGATGAGCGACATCGCTGGCACTCCCTGGAAGGGTCCCGAGGGCGACCCTGTCCACACCCGGCTCATCACCCTCGCGAAGGACTGGGCGGAAGCCGTCCTCTCCAACGACGCCACGCGGATCGATGGCTTCATCGTTTCCGCGTCGGGCGTCTCCGCCAAGGAGCAGTTCCTCTCGCTGGTCGAGTCCGGGGAGTTGACCCACTCGGCGCTGACCAGCGTCAGTCGGCCGAGGATCCGGGTGTACGGCGTACCGCGGTTTTCACGGGGCGGGTGACGAACGCGCCCCGCTACAAGGGCCAACGCTTCGACGCCGACGAGTGGACGACCGATGTGTTCGTGAACCGGAACGGCCGCTGGCTGTGCGTGCTGAGTCACATCACGGCGGCAGCCCCGGACTGAGATCGGCGAGTCCCCCTGTGTCGTATCAAGTCACAGCATCGGGGCGAACTCGGGCAGCACAAGGGCCGAGTGGGCCGGTCGTGCCGACGCGGAGGGCAGGGTGTCGAGGCCACGCAGCACGGTGTGGGTGTGTCAATTTAACGGCTGATCTTGGTTGTTGAGTGGTCAGTTGTTGCTCGGGGTCAGGCGACCCTCGAAGGCGATCTGGAACGCGTTGAGGGGTGCTTTCCAGCGCATGGTCCACCGCTTGCGGCCCTTGCCCGTGGGGTCCAGGCTCATCAGTGCCATGTAGATGCACTTGAGGGCGGCGGCCTCGTTGGGGAAGTGCCCGCGGGCGCGGACGGACCTGCGGATGCGTGCGTTGACGCTTTCGATTGCGTTCGTGCTGTAGATGACCTTGCGGATCTCGACGTCGAAGGAGAGGAAGGGCACGAACTCGGCCCAGGCGTCCGACCACAGCTTCACGATCGGCGAGTACGGCCCCTACCCCGAGCGGCTGCGGCAGCAGTTCGAGGGTGTGATCTGGCGGTTCAAGACCGGCGGACAGTGGCGGGAGATGCCGCAGGAGTTCGGCGCCTGGCCGACCGTCCACAACCGCTTCCGGCAGTGGCGTGACGCCGGTGTCTTCGAGGCTCTGCTGGAGGACCTGATCGCGGAGGCCGCGAAGCGGGGTGAGGTGGATCTGTCTTTGGTCAGCATCGACTCCACCACCGCGCGCGCTCACCACGACGCGGCGGGGATACACCTGGACCAGGAGGTCCTCACGGCGCTGGAGAAGGCCGCCGCCGAGGCGGAGAAGGCCAGGTCAAAGGGGGGCAGCCTCGAAGAACAAGACGGACAGGACGCCGAAGCGGATCCCGGTCGGGAAGAGCGACGCATCCGGCGGCGGCGGAAACTGCGGTTGAAGGCCGCCCTCCTGGGGGCGCTCCAGGGGCGGGCAGAGCAGCAAGGTCCACCTCGCCACTGACCGCAAGTGTCGCCCGCTTGCGTTCGTGCTGACCGCGGGCCAGGCCGCCGACAGCCCGCAATTCATCCCCGTGCTGGGGAAGTTACGGGTCCGGGGTCCCGTCGGCCGCCCTCGCACCCGGCCGGACGCGGTCGCCGCCGACAAAGCCTATTCCTCCCGCGGCAACCGGGCGCACCTGCGCAGACGCGGCATCACGGCAGTGATCCCAGAGAAGAAGGACCAGGCCGCCAACCGGAAGAAGAAGGGCTCCAGGGGCGGCCGGCCCGTCAGCCACGACACCGGCCTCTACAACGAGAGGAACACCGTCGAGCGTCTGATCAACAAGCTCAAGGCCTGGCGAGGCATCGCCACCCGCTACGACAAGACCCCAGACAGCTACCTCGCCGGCCTCCACCTGCGCGCCTCGATGATCTGGATCAAAGACCTCACCCGGACCCCTAAATGATCACGACTCGATACGCGCCCTAGCCAGATCTCGACCGCCCATCGCTTCGGGATCGGGATAAATCCCCTTGTTCCCGGGACGCGTTGGACGATTTCGAGGTCGGTGCCGAGGTTGGCGAGCGTTTTGCCCCCGAGTGTGGCACGTGCGGGGCCGGAACGGTCGGCCTCGCACGTGCACAGTGGCTGGGTCAGCAGGATTCGAGGCGGTCGACGTAGGGCTGCAAGCTGTTGTTGCTGTTGGAGCGGAATTTACGGTCCAACTCGCCCGCCGCGAGCTGGAGGCAGCCGCTGTCGTAACCGTTGCGCATGATGACCTTGACTCTTTGGGCGGTGGAGCAGCGGTTGTCGACGTAGACGTTGGTGTAGGGGCCCAAAATGTCACTGTGCGGGTACTGGGTGAACGTGACGCAGCTGGGCGCCACTGCCATCGGAGTCACCTTCGTCGGCGCTTGGGCCTGGCTGTTCCCGGCCTGCGCCTTCGCCGCAGGCGTGACGGAGGTCGGCGCCGCGATGGCGACGGAGGGAATGAGGGCTCCCGAGCCGAGCACGAGTGCTCCGGCTGACAGGGCGGCCAATCGGCGGATCCGGAACATGATCACTCCTTTGATCGTGGACGGTGCGGCGGCCTGGTGCCCGCTCCGTTGGGTGGGTTTGCGCCGCTGGTCCTCGACCGTAGGCGCGGTGCCACGGCGGAGGCGTCCGACAGCGGGTGGAACACTGGCCCCACCGTGCGCGGTAGCCGCGTGGTTCGTGCGACTTCCGCGGTAGTGGTTCCTGCAACTTCCGGGGTACCGCGAAAGGTTGACGCCGCCGCGTGTTCACAGGCCTTAGGCTGCGGCGATGCGCATGCCTACGCCCCGCCCGCTCGTCCTAGACACGCTGATCGCGCTCGCCATGACGTGGGTGGCCGTCCGGCTGGGTCAGGTGTCGGTGGCGCGGGGCTGGCCGAAACTCGACGCCCCTGCCTATGTGCTGCTTGCACTGGCGCATCTGCCGGTTGCCTTTCGGAGCAGGGTACCGACGGTGGTGTTCGCGGCCGTGCAGTTGGCTGGCGTCTCCTACATCAGCCTGGGGTACTGGCCGGTGGCGTCCGCGTTGGGCTCGATGCTTGCCCTGTACACGGTGGCGTCGGTGTATTCGGCACGGTTTGCCGTCGGCTGTGCGGCTGTGATGACCGCCAAGTGGGTGTATGCGGGTGTGATCAGCGACAGCTTGTCCATGACGCTAGTGGTGAGCCAGGCCCTCCTGTTCAGCTTGGTGCTGGTGTGGTCCGGCACGCTGGCCCGCCGCTCCCGCGAACTCGCCCGGCAGTTGCGCGGCGAGCAGGCCGAGCGGGCCCGCCGTGAGGTCGCCGCCGAACGTGGGCGCATAGCGCGGGAGCTGCACGACGTCGTCGCCCACCACATGTCGGTGATCTCCGTGCAGGCCGGCCTGGCCCGGTTCGTCCTGGACTCCGATACCGCCACTGCCCGGGGCGCGCTCGGCACCATCGAGGACACCAGCGGCGAGGCCTTGGAGGAGCTGCGGCGCATCCTGCACGTCCTGCGGGAACACGATCTGGGCGGCGCCGAGTCAGCCGCCCCCATGCCCACCCTCGCTCGACTCGACGACCTGCTCGAGCGTATCCGGGCCGGTGGCGTCCCGATCGAGCTGAGCATCAAGGGCACCGTTCGTCCGCTCGCCCCGGGCGTCGAATTGTGCGCGTACCGCGTCGTCCAGGAGGCCTTGACCAACGTCCTCAAACACACCCACCACGCTGACGCACAGGTGCGACTGCACTACCGGCAGCATGAATTGATCGTCATTGTCACGGACAACGGAACGGGCAACGGAGACGGGCTGATTCCGGCCAGAGTTCTGGCAGGCGGCGGACACGGCTTGATTGGCATGCGGGAGCGGGCCAAGCTCTACGGCGGGAGGATCAGCGTCGGCCCACGTGCCGAGGGGGGTTTCGCGGTCCGCCTGACCCTGCCGACGTCGACAACTGGCGCACGGTGGGGAGACGAGGGTAGGAGATGACCAGAGTCCTCGTCGTCGACGACCAGTTCCTCATCCGCGCCGGCCTCGTCGGCCTTCTCAACGCCGCGCCCGGTTTCGAGGTCGCCGGCGAGGCGGGGGACGGCGAGGCGGCGGTGCGGCTGGCCGCCAAGACCCGGCCCGACGTGGTCCTGATGGACATCCGCATGCCCGGCGTGAACGGCATCCAGGCCACCAGGCGCATCCTCACGGACGCGGTCGACCCCGCGCCCCGGGTGCTGGTCCTGACCACCTTCGACCTCGACGAATACGTCTACGGAGCATTGCGTGCCGGGGCGTCCGGCTTTCTGCTCAAGGACTCAGGACCTGAGCGGCTGCTGGCAGCCGTGGCCGCGGTCGGGGGCGGCGACGCACTCTTCGCCCCGAGCGTGACTCGTCGGCTCGTCGAGGCGTATGCCCAACAGGACCGATCCACGCCCGACGCCCAACCCCTGCCGAGCCTCGGCACGTTGACCCCCCGTGAGGTCGACGTCCTCAAACTCATCGCGCGCGGCCTGTCCAACCCGGAGATCGCCGACCGGCTCTCCATCAGCGAGGCGACGGTCAAGACCCACCTCAACCGCGCCATGACCAAGCTCGGCCTGAACAGCCGGGCCCAGGCGGTAGTGATCGCCTACGAGACAGGCCTGGTGACACCAGGAGGGTAGGCGGGCTGCCGCAGACGCTCAGGTTCAGTTGGTGACGTGCGCGTTGGCGCGGCGTACACGTGGCGTAGACGTTGGGCGGCCCACGAGCATCCGGAGATCGGGCCGGGCCCCGGCGGTGAGGGCGCGTTCGGGATGGAGAAGGCCCTGGTGGAGCGCCTGCGAGGCCAGAGGGTGCTGGGCGAGTGGCACATCCCTGCGAAGTCGTCCCTGTTTCGGGCCCGGCAACGACTAGGGCGCGTATCGAGTCGTGATCATTTAGGCTACGAAGGCGAATCCCGCAGACTGATCACGACTCGATACGCGCCCTAGTAGGGCTTGGTCAGGTTCGTAGTGGTGTGGGTATGTCGCGGTGGCAGGTGGGGCAGGCGCCGGTCCAGGTGGCGAGGAGGGTCTGCAGTTCGCGGACCACTTGGTAGAGGCTCAGGCCTGCGCGGCGTCTTTTGGGTCTGGTGCCAGTCGTTGCAGGGTGCAGAAGGCGTGGGCGGCGGAGACGAGGGTGACGTGGTGGTGCCATCCGTTGAAGGTGCGGCCTTCGAAGTGGGCCAGTCCCAGGGCCTGTTTCATCTCGCGGTAGTCGTGCTCGATGCGCCAGCGGAGCTTGGCCAGCCGCACCAGTGTGGCCAGTGGCATGCCGGAGGGAAGGTTCGAGAGCCAGAACTGGACCGGCTCGGGCTCGGTCGCGGGCCATTCCGCCAGCAGCCAGCGTTCGGGCAGTTCAGGATCGTCGGTGGCCCGGCGGATGCCGCGGCCGGCCGGGCGGATGCGCAGGGCGACGAACCGCGAGTACATGCGCTTGAAGCCGCTTCGGCTCTTGCCCGGCCGGGAGCCTTCCCGCCACGACACCGGTCTCGCCGCCGCCCTCCCGGCCGCGATGACCAGGTCTTTCATCGTCTGCGCAGGCTCGGGGTACCGCACTTTGGGTGGCCGGCCGGTGCCCGGGTAGGCGGGCTGGACGGGTTGGGCGTGGGCGGGATGGGCGGTATGGCGCGAGGAAATACCCACCGCATAGGCCAGCTTGCGTTCCTCCAGGCCCAGCCGGAAGGCGGCAGCATCGCCGTATCCGGCGTCCGCGACGACCAGGGGGACGTCGATGCCCCACGACCGGGTCTCGTCGATCATGTCCAGGGCCAGCTGCCACTTCTCCACATGCCCCACCTGGGCCGGAATCCCGCACTGGCCGCGGCGGGCAATCTTGACCGGGTCGGCCTCCGGCGCGTCGGGATCCCAGGATGCGGGCAGGAACAGCCGCCAGTTGACGGCCGCGGAGGCACGGTCGCTGGCCAGGTGCAGCGAGACGCCCACCTGGCAGTTGGTGACCTTGCCCGCGGTGCCGGTGTACTGCCGCGACACACACGCCGAAGCATCGCCGTCCTTCAAAAAGCCGGTGTCATCGACGACCAGCGCCTCGGGACCGATCGCCTCGTGCATCCTCCAGGCCAGCCGGGCCCGCACGTGCGCGGGATCCCACGGGCTGGAGGTGATGAAGTGCGCCAGCGCCTGCCGGTTGCCGTCCTCACCCAGCCGGGCGGCCATCGGCTCCACCGACTTGCGCTGCCCGTCCAGCAGCAGCCCGCGCACATACGCCTGCCCCCACCGCCGCTGATCCGCACGGAAGAACCCGTCGAACAACTCCGCCGCGAACGCCTCCAAGTCCCCCCGGACCGAGGCCATCTCCTCAGGTGTCACACCACTCCAACGACCCTCACGACGCATGAGACACGCATACACAAGTGAAGATGACCAAGCACTACTAGTCGGGAGCCGGGGGCTCGAAGCGCGCGAAGAAGTCGTCCAGCGCCTCGGGAGCCACAGGCCGCGACGGTCCCGCCCCGTTCTTCCCCCCTGAGTCACCTCGATCTACCGGTCGGTTTCTGGTGTGGTCTTTTGAGGATTCGAAGGCCGTGCCGTGGTACTCCGGCTGGGTGTGGGCAGGCGGTACTTGCTGGTCTGCCCGGCTCTTCCACGGTTCGGCTCGGGTTGGGCCCTGATGGGCTGTCGGTCACGTCAGGGTGCCTCGGGCGTCGGGTGGATGGTGGCGAACAGTTGCGTCCACGCGTGCTGCCAGGGCCAGTTGTTCGGCAGATGCAGTGTGTGAGGACTCAGCCACTTGTGGTGAATTGTTCCTTTTTCTGCGTGAATTAGTGTGGCAAGAGCTGTCTTAGCGCTGATCTGGCCCGCCAGTAGCGCAGGTTGACCATGGCGTCTTCGTTGGGCGCATCCAGGTCGTAGCCGGAGCGGCACTGCAGGGCCTGGGCCTCGGCCGTCGACGTGAGCAGCCGCTTCCATGCCTTTCCGCCCGCGCCGGAGCCCGGAAAGACCGGCAGTTCCAGCGCGTCGCTCACCGTCGCACCCAAGGCGGCGCAGCGGGCGCTGGCGGCATCGGATCCCGCGGCCCCATCCGGAAGGTGTTTGTCGAACCGGCCGAGCACCGCAGAGCCTCCCCGCGCGTACCAGCCGACGGCCCGGTCCTTGACTGCGGCGCTCACCGCGGGTCCGTCGCGCCACGTGTTCATCTCGTCGGACATCTCGCCCATATGGGCACTTGCCTGCGTCGCCCAGTCATCCTCTGCCTGCGCCCAATTCGCGAACGGGTTCATTGCGAATGCGCTGATCAGCCAGATGACACCGTACATCCAGGCGCGGGCCGGACTCGCCTCGTCTGCACTCCGCGCCTTGCGGCGCGGGAATACCGCAAAGCCGGTGGCGATGATGAGCGGCCCCACAAGGTATGCGAGATAGATCACCGTCTGCGCCGGGACCGTGTCGAGCTTGAGCCAGGAGATCACCGAGTAAATGATGGTCACGTACGCGACGAGGAAGACCGTGAGCTGCAGCTTCGTGCCGCCCTTGTCCTCGGAGCGGGGGGTGTCGATTTCGGCCAGGCGCTCACTCCAGGTCGGGTGGTTGCGCAGAAAGCGGGGGAGCCGAAGCCGGGGCAGCGCGGCTGACCGCGATTCCGCCTGTTTTCTCCACACCTCCCGGTCGCTTCCGAACTCGAATACAGCATCTCGGTCGGCGACCAGCTCACGATGGCGCAGGATGTCGGCCCTGGCCACGTAGACCAGCGCGGTGAGCACTACCGCGAGCAGCGCGGTCTTCGCTCCGGGCTCATATCCGTCCCAGTACGCCCGCTCGGCGCCCTGTAAGCGGTCGTGGAGCACCAGGGCCGCGTTCAGGGCCAGGCAGGGCAGCAGCACGGCAATCAAAAAGACCCGCCACAGCGCGATGGCGAGATAGGCCAGGTCGACGTCCCGGTTACGCACATGGGCGAGCTCATGCAGCACGACCGCGTCGAAATGCGACCTGTCCTTGGTCGTCCGTTTGGGCAGCAGCCCCACGTTCAGGCAGACGGTGTAGCGGCCGACGCTGCCGAAAGTCACCGCGCTGGCGGACAGCGCCCGGGGATTGCACACGAAGCTGGGCAACCGGTCCCGGGGCAGCTCGGCGCGCTGCACCAGCCGGGCCAGATGCGCCAACCGCTCGTCGTTCCCGCTGCGGCCCTCGACGGCTGCCACGATCTGCTGCGCGGAATACAGCTCCGGGAGCCGGTTATTGCGCTGCCGCCACCGCGGCAGCCACCGGGACAGCAGCACGGCCGCCACCGCGACGCCGGCGGTGCACAGTACGGTCGCGTACAGCGCGGTCCGAGCACCGTCCGCCCGGCAGGCGACCAGCTCCTGGTGGAAACGCAACCCCAACTCGGTGCGCCACTTCGGCCCTTGGAGATTCATGCCGGCTGCGGAGGCACAGTGCGGGAGCGAGGTCGCGGAGTGATACGTGAGCACCGCTTCGCCGATGAGCGCGGTTCCGGACGCGAGTAGCACCGTGACGAGCATCAGCATCCGCCGGGTGGTCGCACGCGCGGTGAGCGCCCGTGACTGCGCCGTCGTCATTGCTCGGACGGCCCCATGGCCAGCCGGGCGACGACGGCTTCCCCGAGCTGCTTCGCGGCCGCCTCATCGAGGCCCCGCAGGCACGCCTCGCCGTAGACCCGCTGGTAGACCGCCTTCTGCTGCTCGGGGGTCAGCGGCACTGGGTCGGCGACAACACGTGCGCTGCGGGCGGGAGTCCGGGAGAAGCGTGCCCGGATACGGGCGAAGAAGCCGTCCGCCGCGACGCCTGCTCCCCGGGTGACGAACTCGTTGACCACCAGCCATACGACGGGGGTGATCAGGCTGGCGACTTCCGCCACGCCGAAGCCGAGCAGCTCGTGGCTATCGGGCCGGGTGAACAGCCGAGTGATGCCGTCGTCCTCGAGTGGCTGCAAATATTCGAGCAACTCCCGTTCATGCGGCACATGTTCGGCAATGAGCGGCGTGACGATCCCCCGTACGGACGCGGCCATGGCGGGTATTATAATAGATGACCTCAAGGTGGCCGTGCTCGGCTCCCTGCTTGGCTGCGCCGTAGACCTGCTTCACCTTGGAGTCGATGTCCAGGTAGACCACCTAGCCGCCAGTGTTCGAAATCGGTGAGGTCTTTCGGTGAAGCGTCCAGGCAGGTCTTCTCGCGGCTGCAGAGCGCGCTCAGCCAGAGCGGGGTATCCGTCGCGTAATTGCCCTTCGTCTCTGCCGTGAATCTCCGAAAGCGCGGCGACTGGCCGTAGAACGTCCAAAGAGGATCTACCGTGTACCGCGGCGACACGAAGATCGGGTGCCCGGGCTCCGACGACGTCCTCCGGAGTCGGCAGGTCCTTCCTTCCCTCAAGCAGAGACCGCCGCACGTCCGGTGTACCGCAGCCCGCCCTTGTCGTAGCGCCCCAGCAGCAGGGTCCGCGATCTCGACAGCGGCCCGGTGACCGCGCCGACGATCACCTCCTGTGTCTCGCGCACCCACGCGGTGGCGATCGTTGATCGCCCGTTCGATGGTGCCGGCGATGGCGATGAAGGATTCGGCCAAGCCAGGTCTCGAACAGAGGATCTCCTCCAGGACGGTCCACATTGCAGCGATCGGCTTCCTCATGGCGTGGCTCTTGTCCGTGAGCCGGACGACCATCACGCGCCGGTCGTGTGCGGTCGGCTCGCGAGTCAGCAACCCGGCGTCCTGCATCCGGCGCAGGGCCTTGGAAACGGTCGAGTGGTCAAGGCCGACGCTCGTGAGGAGTTCGGACTGGGTCTGCCCGTCCCTTTCGTACAACTGCATCAGCAACAGTTCCTGCCCCGAGTGCAGATTCATTTCGCGCAGCATGGCGGCCGCGTAGCCTCGGTGGGCTCGAGCCAACTGGAACACCGCGTAGCTCAAGCGGCCCTTCCGCACCGTACTGGGAAAATCGTCTGTGGACTCGGTCGTCCCTGTTCGCACGCCGGAGCATTCGGAGAGGACTTCGGCCGGGGTCGCCGCGGAGGCCGTCGACTCGGCCGGCACGCGCCAGCCCAGTACGGGCGGGTCGCCGGCCTCTGACCAACCAGAGACGCGCGCGCGGCAGGCCGCGCGGCTCGCACGGCGGGGTGATCTGCGTGCTTCGGGCGCGTACCGGTGGACGTTCCACCCTCGTTCTGCGGTGAGAGGGGCTCCGGTGACGACTGCGGCCTCAGGGCCGGGCGGGTACCCGACGAGGCCGGTAGTCTCGGCGGGGGTTCCGTAGCCTCCCACAGGCGGAATCAGTCCAGCTGCCCCAGGGTCTCGCGGACGGCGGGGACGACTTCGGCGGAGAAGGCACGGATCTGCTCCGCGTGATCATGCTCGGGCCAGATGACGAAGCCGTTCATGCCGACCGTCGTCACCAGTTCGGCGATGGTCTCGCTCCACTGGGCAACCGGCCCCCTGAACGGGCCGTCTGCGGCGGACTGGATGGTTCCGGAGATGTTGTAGACCTTGCGGATCGCCGACGGGTCGCGGCCCGCAGCGGTCGCGGCGTCGTCGATGCGCCCTACGGCCACCGGCAGGGCATCGAGTCCGAGGTAGGCGTGGGACGGCAACCAGCCGTCGGCACGGGCGCCGGTCAACGCGAGCATGCGCGGACCGTAAGAGCCGAGCCACAGACCCATGCCGGGACCAGGGGCCGGGCCGGGACGGACGCCGGCGAGCGAGTAGTGCTCGCCACGGACCCGGACGCTGCGCTGCCCACTCCACATCGCGCGGATTACATCGATCGCCTCGTCCAGGGCGTCGACGGCCTCCCGCGGTTCCCTTCGCGCCCCTCCCATGGCTTCGATCGCCTCCCAGAAGGCTCCGGCCCCCAGGCCGAGCCGCACCCGGCCCCCGGACAGTCTGTCCAGTGTCGCGGCGGACTTGGCCAGCACGGCCGGGGGCCGCAGGGGGAGTGAGGCGACCGTCGGAACCAGGGTGACGTTGCGGGTCCGGGCGGCCAGGAAACTGAGCAGCGTCCAGGTGTCGTCGAACGATTCCTGGTAGGGGTGGTCCTGGATAGTCAGAAGGTCCAGGCCGAGCTCGTCGATGAGCAGTGCGTGGTCGCCGGAACGCCCGACGGGCGAAACGAGCGGGTCAACGTTCGCGCCGAACAGAACGGGAAGGGACATGACAGCCTCTCGATGGCCAGGAGCCTGAGGGAGCCGAGGTGCGGGCTGCACTCGCGTCCGACGCAGGCATGGATCGTCCTTCGATGGTGCAGGGGCCCGGCCGGTGCGGCCCGGGGGCATCGTGCTCAGCGGGGTGGTCCGAGGATGACCCCGCCGTACAGTGCCGAGGCTTCGGCCAGCAGGGACCTGGGAATCTCGAAGCCGTCGGGTCTCGGTGCGGCGAGGTCGCGTCCGGCGTGGCGGAACATGCCCTCGATGCCGCCGGGGGTGGTGATCATCAGGAGGTCCGCGCGGTCGGAAGTGATGCGGTAGGAGTGGGGGACGTTGCGGGGCAGGTAGACGATTCCCCCTTCACGCAGCTCGTGCTCGTCCTCCCCCGACCACACCAGGGCGGTGCCCTTGATCAGCATGAAGACCTCGTCTTCCCGGGTGTGGAGGTGGAAGGGAGGCGCCTCCCCCTTGGCCACGGCGAACCGGCCCACCGTCAGCTTCCCTTCGGTGGCCTCCTGGTCAAGCAGGACGGAGAAGGTGCCCCCGTCGATCCACTCAAGTTTCTGCTGCTGTTCGGGTTGGGCGAGGTAAGCCATGGACATACGTCCTCTTCCCTTCTGCTCTGTCCTGCCGGTGCACCTGGTGCCTTCCGCAGCCGCGACAAGAACTTGGAACGGTCCCGGTCTCCCAGCGGTCAGGCCCCAAGGGTGCGGCGGACCCAGGCGCTGCGGGCGGCAAGTGCGGCGGTGGACAGGGCCGCCGCGGGAGCCGCGCCATCGAATATGTGGAAGCCGCCGGCCCATACATGCAGTTCAGCCTGCACGCCTGCGGCCCACAGGCGGGACGCGTAAGCGACGTCCTCGTCCCGGAAGACCTCTGCGGAGCCGACGTCGATGAATGCCGGCGGGAGGCCCGACAGATCCGTGGCGCGGGCGGGAGCCGCGTAGGCGCTGACCGCATCGGTGGTGCGGCGCTCGCCCAGGAGGGCGGTCCAGCCGGTGACGTTGCTCTCCCGGCTCCAGGAACCGGTACCGGAGTACTGGCTGCTGGACACGCTCCGGTCGCGGTCGTCGAGCATCGGGCTCATCAGCAGCTGCGCCATCGCGACCGGCCCCTGACGGTCACGGGCCAGCAGGGACACGCCCGCCGCCAGCCCGCCGCCAGCGGAGGTCCCGGCCAGGAGGATCCTCTCTGGATCGATGCCCAGTTCGGCGGCGCGGTCGGCGGTCCAGACGAAGCCGGCGTACGCGTCCTCCACCGGCGTCGGGTCGGGGTGCTCGGGGGCCAGGCGGTAGTCCAGGGACACCACGACGGCGTCGTGTTCCAGGGCCCAGTCCAGGATGTTGACGATTCCGGTGAACCGGTCGCCGATGATCATTCCGCCGCCATGCAGGAAGTAGATCCCAGCCTTGGTCACGGCACCGTGGCGCGGGGTGAACACCGACGCGGTCACCTCTCCGCCCTCCACCGGGACGGTGCGGACCTGGTGATCCAGGGCCCGGGTGGCCAGGATCTCCTCGATGGGGGCTGTGAACGGTACGGCTCGCAGGGTGTCGATCATCTCAGCGGTGATCGTCGTCGGCAGCGGGCTGGCATCCAGCAGGGCCCCCAGCTCGGGGTCGTACGGCGGACGGGCCTGGGTCCGGGTGTCTGTCGAAGCACTCATGGCGCTCTCCGTGTTCGCGGTTCCGTCGACCACTTCTGTGGCCGACCACATAAATATAGCGCAGAAAAGGTGGCTGGCAACATAATCTCGATGCAGTCGTCCGCCGAGGGCCTCTCACACGTACGCGACGCACGTGGAAGATGGCGATCCGTACAGCCGCAGATCCGGGGGAGCAGCCGCGTGCGCGAAGACTTCCGACAGGCTCCGCCTGCTCTCCACCCGGAGCCGGCTTCGGCGGAGCGCACTCGGACGACACAGGACACGAGGAAAACAGCGCGTCTGCGCTCTCCGGCCACCGTCCTCCCGAGCGAGGAGCGACCGAGTGCGCCGGCGGTCAGGTCTGACCCGCCTGCCGTCCGGACGCCAGGGCCCTGCGCGCCCTGCACACTTCCGGCTCGGGGGTGCGTGTGCACCAGAACGTCTCCTGTGGCCGGCTCCGGCCGGCTCTTTTCGTCCTATTCGTCTCGGCGAGGAGAGCGCGAAGAGCCGTCGACGGGTGGTCAGTGGTCCTCGAGCGGGTTGGCCACCAGTTCGTCCCAGTCGAGACCCGTGAGTTCCTCGCCGGGCGGGACCAGGTCGTATGTCTCGAAAAGCCAGTCCTCCACCCGGTGCAGGTCCAGTTCGAACAGCACCCGCATGCCGCAGCGCTCCAGGCGCAGGCGCAGCACTGGCCGATCTTTGCTGATCGTCGACCAGACCCGCACGTCCCCGATCCCCGTCGGCGCCAGCAGGCCGTCATGGAGAAGGTCACGGCCGATCCACCAGGTGACGGGAGGCCCACCTTCCGGTTGGAAGGTGACCGAGGCGACGAGGGGATCATCGCGGTCGAAACGGAACTCCACCCGGAGCGGAATCCTGTAGGAGTCGCAAACGATCCGGAAGATCCGCAGTGACAGGGGGGCTACCATGTTCGGCTGTGGAGGGCGGCGTGCAGGGCACCGGCGGCCATCGTGATGGCCGCCCCGGCGGCGTGGGTCTCGCGAAGGGCGTTGAGCATGACGAAGTCGTGGATGATGCCCTGGAAGCGGACGGCGGTGACCTGGACACCGGCCTCGCGCAGCTTGTTGGCGTATGCCTCGCCCTCGTCGCGCAGCACGTCGGCCTCGCCGGTGATGACCAGGGCCGGCGGCAGACCGGTGAGCTGCTCGGTGGTGGCGCGCAGCGGGGAGGCGGTGATCTGGGCGCGCTCGGCCTCATCCGTCGTGTACTGGTCCCAGAACCACTGCATGCCGTCGCGGCGCAGGAAGTAGCCGGTGGCGAACCGGTGGTAGGAGCCGGTGTCGAAGGCGGCGTCGGTGACGGGGTAGAACAGCACCTGCTGGGCCAGTGGGACATCGCCGCGCTCCTTGGCCATCAGGGTCAGCGCGGCGGCCATGTTGCCGCCGACGGAGTCTCCGGCCACGGCCAGGCGGGAACCGTCAAGGTTCTTGGACGCGCCCTGCTGCACGACCCACCGCGCGACCGCGTAGTTCTGCTCGATGGCCACCGGGTAACGGGCCTCGGGGGAGAGGTCGTACTCGGGAAAGACGACCGCGGCGTTCGCGCCGACGGCGAGTTCGCGCACCAGGCGGTCGTGCGTGTGGGCGTTGCCGAACACCCAGCCCGCACCGTGGATGTAGAGGATCACCGGCAGCGTGCCCTTGACGCCGACGGGCCTGACGACGCGGGCCCGGACACTGCCCGTCGGACCGCCCGGGACAGTGATCCACTCCTCGTCGATCGCGGGCTTCGCGATCTCGCCGGACTGCACCTCGTCGACCGCCTTGCGTCCCTCGGCCGGCGGCAGGTCGAAGAGGTACGGCGGATTGGCGGTCGCCTCCGCGAAGGCAGCCGCAGCAGGCTCCAGGACCGGCTGAACCGGCTCGACGGCATCGGACATGTCAATCTCCTGGGGTTGGTACACCGGCCCTTCAGGCGACATGACACGGATCATGCGCCGGGCCCCGGTGAGTGTTGATCGTCACGCTAAGACCACTGCCTGGGCGGTGATTGACGGCGAGCGCACCGCTGCTTGTTTTTCAGCGAATGGCACGTGTCGCTGATCAGCGAGCAGGGGCGGTGGTGTGCGCCGCCTGCCACTGGCTCGGGGACATGCCGTAGGCGGCCCGGAACGCCCGGGTGAAATGGGCGGGATGGGGGAATCCCCAACGCTGTGCGATCGCCGACACACTGGGAGCGGATCGCCCGCCGCGACGGAGTTCCTCGCAGCATTTCTCCAGGCGACACTGCTTGATCCAGCGGCTCACGGTCGTGGCTTCGCCTTGGAACAGTTTGTGCAGGTAGCGCACGGAGATCTGGTGGGCGCTCGCGATCGCCCCCGGTGTCAGGTCGGGGTCGGCGAGGTGCTCGTCGATGAATGTTTTGATCCGCAGGAGCAGCGCATGGGAAGCATCGGGTTCGGCACTCCCGTCCCCGTCATGGCCGAGTTGCTCGGCGAACAGACTCGCGAGGAGGTTCATGGCGTGGCCCGCGAGCCGCTCGCCCACCTCGGGTCCGCAGTCCGCCGCTTGAGTGGCGAGCCCGGAAAGGAAGCAGGAGACCAGTGCGCCTAGCCCCTGATCTCCGCGGACGGTCCTAGAGGTGATCCGTCTCAGTTCGGCGCTGCTCAGCCCTACGGCATGGCGCGGGACGACAAAGCACATGGTTCGTCCTTCGGACCGCAGCTCGTACGGACGGGCGGCCTCGAAGATCGTGAAGTCTCCCGCCCGGAGGACCGCTTCCCTTCGGTCCTGGGTGAGCGTTCCCTGCCCGCCGCACTGAAGGGCGATGGCCAGGCGTTCCTCCCCGCCGCCCGCCGTCGATCTCGGCCCTCCGACCGCCTGATCCGCCGCGTTGTCCACCGTGAAGACTTCCACATAAGCGAGGTGGCCGGTGGTCGCGCCGCTGCCGGGGACACTGGTCAAGACATCCATAGTTCGTTCCTGTGCTGGATCGCAGACGGCACGTGTGCCGCCCTCTACGTCGCGGTGCCTCGCTCCGGCATGTCAGGCAGCGGCCGTCCCGGGACAGGAAGACCGCTGCGTGCCTGCCACTCGCGCGGCGACATCCCGTAGGCCGCGCGGAACACCCGGCTGAAGTGGGGCAGGCGGGTGAAGCCCCAGCCCCGTGCGACCGAGCTCACCGTGGGGGTGCGGGGGCCGCGGCGGTCCAGCTCGCGGCGGCACTCCTCGAGCCTGCGCCGCAGGATCCACCGGCTCACGGTCATGCCTTCGTCTTCGAAGAGCTTGTGCAGATAGCGCGTGGAGATGCCGTGCGCCCGGGCAATCGACTCGGGCGACAGGCCGGGGTGGGCCAGGTTGCGGTTGATGAAGAACCGGATCCGCAAAAGCAGGGTGCGCTGGGCCGTCTCGGCGTCGAGCCTGTGCCTGTCGTGGCCGAGTTGTTCCGCACACAGCGTGGCGAGCAGGTCTGTCACGTTGCGCGCGAGTTGTTCGCCGACCTCTTGGGTGTGCGATGCGGCGGTGTCGGCGAGGCGTGACAGGAAAGGAGACAGGAGCCGTGCCAGTCCCCGGTCACCGCGGATGACCCTTCCGGTGAGGCCGCGCAGATCGGAATCCGGCACGAGCAGAGCGGGCCTCGGCAGAAGGACCGATACGATCTCGACCGGCTCCGTGTACATCGATGCGTAGGGGCCGTACGAGGTCAGCATGATGATGTCGCCCGGTCGCATCGCGCCGGTCTCCCTGCCGTCCTGTGCCAACACCTTCGGTGTTCCGCGGCGCTGCAGGCCGACGGTGACGTATGGCTCGGGATCATGCGAGATCAGGCGGGGGGTGCGGCTGATGTGAGCCGGACCGGACAGCACCTTGTTGATACGCAGAGGTCCCAGTTGGTCGGTGGTGATGGAGGCCGAAAACGGTCTCGGCCCTTCCAGGAAGTTCATGTTGTGGCGGAAGTGGGTCTGCATCACGGCGTCGGCGAAGAAGGCGGGCCGGTCGCGTGACAGTACTTGTTCGGTGGAAACGATGACGGTCATGGTGACTGCGTCTCTCTGTCAGTGTGCGCGGGCCCAGCTCGCAGGACGCTGTGGTGTCCGCGGTCGTTGGCACCTGTGCCGGTGCGGGCAGGTATGCCCAAAGCCGGATCAGGCGGGCTTCCTTGATGCTCCGGTTACCTCGGTGTGACCGACCAGCGCCTGCAGATCGGGTATGGACCCCTGAGTATTCCGGTGCCCGAGGCCGCGAGACATCTGTCAAATGACAGCGGTCCGTGTCACAGGTGGGCGTGAATGGCTGCTCAGCGGCGGTGCGGGGCACACTCCGGCCGCTCGGGCGTCTCTGGCGTCCGTCCCTTGCCTACGGACCGGCCCGCGCTTACCTTGGCCGCTACTCCCACGTGTCTCTACCCCATGTGAGTAGCCAGGTCAGCGACTTTTTGAGACGCCTCACACCGTATCCCGGTTCGCGTCTCCCAGGACGAAGGCGGTCGCATGACCACCACCTCTCCCCGCCCCGATCCCGCTCTCCCGTACATAGAGCAACGCCCCTCGCCCGAGCGCGGTGCCGGCTCCTGGGTCGTCACCACGATGGCTCTGGCGCAGCTCGGACTCTTCCTGGCCTTGCTCACCCCGGTCTTCTCCAGCCTGGCCATCAAGGTGCACGCACTCGTCCCCAGAGATGACGAGGTCTCCGCGCTCGGCATGGTCAGCAGCCTCGGCGCACTGGCCGCGCTCCTTGCCAACCCGGTCTTCGGCCGGATCAGTGACCGGACGACAGGCCGGTTTGGCCGGCGGCGGCCATGGCTGGTGATCGGCGCCCTGGGACTGACCGTCGGCCTCGCCGTCATCGCAACCGCGCAGAGTCTTGCGGTCGTCGCCGTCGCCTGGTTCCTGAGCCAGATGTTCGCCAATGCCGCCCTGGCCGCGTTCACCGCGTCGGTTGCCGACCAGATACCGGTCTTCCAGCGGGGCAAGGCTGCCGGCCTGATCGGCGTCATGCAGAACCTGGCCATCCTCGCCGCCGCCTACGCGGCGAGGGTCCTCGGCGCGGACGTGCTCTTGCTGTTCATGGTTCCGGCAGCGGTCGGGCTCGCCCTGGTCGTGCTGTACGTGATCGCCCTGCCCGACAAGCCGCTGCCGCGGCGTCCGCCGTCCGACGGTGGTCTTCGTACGGTGCTCAGGACGTTCTGGGTGAACCCCCGCAGGCACCCGGACTTCGCCTGGGCCTTCGTCTCCCGCTTCATGGTGATCCTGGCGATGTTCATGTTCACCACCTTCCGGCTGCTGTTCCTTCAGGACCAGTTGGGCCTGTCGGACGACCGGGCGGTGTCCGTCATGGCCACCGGCGTACTGGTCTACACCATGGTTCTGATGGCTGCCGGCCAGTTGGCCGGATGGCTGTCCGACCGCTTGCGACGCCGCAAGGTCTTCGTCGGGTTCTCGGCGCTCGTCTTCGGCATTGGCACGGCCCTGTTGATCACGGCTCACTCCGTCGCCGACTTCTACGCCGCAGAAGCTGTCCTCGGCCTCGGCTTCGGCGTCTACGCGGGCGTGGACCTCGCCCTCGTCCTCGACGTGCTGCCCGATCCGGAGGACTCGGCCAAGGACGTGGGGGTTTTCAACATCGCCAATGCCGCACCGCAGTCCATCGCTCCAGCCATCGGCGCGCTGCTGGTCGACACCGCGGGCGGCCACGAATACCACCTGCTGCTCGGCGCCGCCGCCGCGGTCTGTGCCGTCGGCGCCCTGGCCGTCATCCCCATCAGGAAGGTGAGCTGATCCGTGTTCCGCGGTTCACTCCATGCCGACCGCACCACCACCAACGTAAGGTGCTCACCGGCGCCGGCGCCTGGTGGCGGCGTCCTGACAGCGGGCGGTGTCAGAGATCGGTGGGAATGGCTGCGGGGTCGCGGTTGAAGGCCTCCCGGGCGATCTCTACGCGGCTGCGTTTCCCGAGCTTGCCGAGGATGTGGGAGATGTGCGTCTGTGTGGTGCGCCGGGTGAGGAACATTCTCTGCGCGATGTCGGGTGTGGAGCAGCCGGCCGCGACGAGAAGGGCGATCTTGTGTTCGGTCGGGGTCAGGGCGTCCCAGCCGTGCGCGGGCCGCTTGATCCGGGAGCCGCGGGCGCCGCGGCTGATCCCGTACCGGCGCAGCCGCCCCTCGGCACGGCGGATGTCCCAGACCGCGCCGAATCCGCCGTAGAGGTCGAGTGCTTCGCCGATCAGGTGCTTGGACTCGGTTGTTTTCCCGTGTGCGGCGAGGACGACGGCCAGGTCCTCCAGCGCTCCCGCCAGCTCCACCGGCGCGCCGACGGCCCGGTAGTGGTCCACCGCCGACCGCAACGGTGCAGGATCGCGCTCGTGGAGTCCTGTGCACCAGTCGGCGGCGGCCGTGGCGCGGGCCGGGACCTGCTCGGCGGCCGCCTCGGCACGGCAGGCTTCCAGCGCGGCCGCGGCGGCGGAGTCGTCGTCCACGGCGAGTGCCAGGCGGAGAACCGTCGGCAGCCACTGGTGGGTCAGCGTCATCTCGCCTGGCTTCCGGGTGAGGAGATCGCCGAGGTGTGAGAGGGCCAGGTGCTGGTCCCCGTTCTGCTCGGCGGCGAGCGCTTGCGCGCACAGCAGGAAGTCGGTGTTCTCGCGATCGGCGATCGTGACCGGTGGCTGACGCAGTCCGGCCCGCAGGTGCGCGTTGGCCGTGGCGCGATCGTCCCGGCGGACGGCGATGAGGGCGGCCACGCCGTGGCACAGCCACATGGGGCCGCGCTCGCGCAGTCCCCGGTAGGTCATCGCGGAGACGCTCTGGTCGACCGAGTCGAGCTCCGCCCGCGTGTCGTCCCACCGGCCCAGCCAGTAGGTGAGGACTGCGGCGGTGACGCTGAACCTGGCGTCATCGGTCCGGTCGGCGGCGAGCAGGAACTGCCGCGCCTCCCGAAGTGCCGCCTCGGCGTCCGACCACCGGCTCAGGTTCTGCAGGGTGAAGATCCGGGCATGCAGCGCATAGGACCGCAGGTCCGCGTGGTCGTCGGTGGCGTTGAGCGTCTCCAGCGCGCGATCCAAACAGTCCAGCGCGGACAGGTGGCGCCGCTGTACGGAGTCGTTGAGCCACAGGTCGGTGAGCGCGTAAGCGATGGCGAACGTGTCTCCGGCCGTCTCGCCGATCTCCAATGCGCGGCGCGCGGTGGCGTCCGCGGCTTCCAGCGCGCCCGATCCCGCCCGCTGGAACATCGCCAGCGAGGCGAGCAACCGGGCGCGCCAGGCGTCGGGCAGGTCTTGCTCCAATGCCTGATCCAGCGCTGCGACCGCCGCGTCGTTGTCACCGCTGCTGAACAGCGCGCGGGCCAGGACCCAGTACATCCGCCCCCGGTCGGCCGGCTCTCTCGACACGGTCAGGGCCTGCCGGGCGCGGACCGCGGCCTTCTCGTGCTCGCCCGCGCCGACCAGGATCTGGGCAAGAGCCGCGCTGAACGCGGCACGGTCACGCTCGTCCGCGACCCCGTGCTTCAGTTCCCGGTCCAGCAACTCGGCCGCGATACGCGGGGCGCTGACCGCCAGCGCCGACGCGGTGTCGGCGAGCCAGCGCCGGGTCCAGCGGTCGCCGACGCGGCCCGACTCCAGCAGTTGCAGCGCCACCCGTTGGGGCTCGACCCCGCCGATACCGTCCAGCGCCCGGGCCGCGTCCTGGTGTAGCGCAACGCGCAGCGCCGTCGGCATGCCGTCGTACAGCGCCTGGCGGATCAGCGGATGCCGGAACGTCATCCGCTGACCGGCATCAACGAGGATCCCGGCTGCGACCGCCTCCTGGAGATCAGCGGAGAGGTCGATGGTGGACCGGCCCAGGAGCGCTGCAACTTCCCCGACCGCGAACTCCCGGCCGAGCAGCGAGGCCACCCGCAGCATGTCGAGCGCGTCGGCCCGCACGAAGCTCAGCCGGCTGTCCAGCGCCGCAGCCAACGACCTCCGGACGGTGCTCAGCGAGGTTTCCCGCAGGTCGGCGTGCTCGCCGACCGTCACACCGCCTTCACGCACCAGGGACTCCACCAGCTCCCGCACGTACAGGGGATTGCCGCTGGCCTGGGCGGCAAGCTCGACCAGCGCGGGCCCGGGCGGCGCACCGGCGACATCGGACAGCAGATCATGGATCGCGTCCGGGCCGAGGGGCCCCAACGAGATCGTTGTCGTGGCGTAGCCGCGCAGCGCGGCGCGAAGCTGCCGCATCCCGGATCCGCGGGGCACCGGCCGGAAGGACAGGACCAACAACAACGGCAGGTGCGCGGCGATCGATGCCAGGTGCCGGCACACGTCCAGCGACGCGTCGTCGGCCCACTGCAAGTCGTCGAGCACCATCACGGTCGGCGCGGTCGCACAGTCCTCCTCGATCAGGGTGAGGAGCATCTCGATCACCGCGGTGTGCACGGTGTTGCTCAGCAGGAGATCGGGCCGCTCAGCGCACACGAACCGCAGGATCTCGGCGCGGCGAGCATCGGTCGCACGCTGCGTGACCTCCAGGCAGTCGCCCAGCAATCGCAGCGGCAACGGGTGCGCGGCCTGCTCCGCGGTGCCGCGCAGCACCGTGCAGCCGGACTCCTGGCCGGCCGCGCCCGCTGCGGCGGCCAGTGACGACTTGCCGATACCGGGCTCGCCCTCGATCAGGGCCACGCCGCCGGTACCCGTTCGCAACTGTGCGATGGCGTCCTGCAGCACCGCCAGCTCGGCCTCGCGTCCGACAAGACGAGTCGGGAGGCCCAACGACATCGTGGGGTCCCCGCGCCGCACAGGGGATATCCGGGGTCTACGAGTGGTATCTCCTGCACCCGTCGTCATTGACCACCGTCTCCCGCTTCGACCATCTCCGACACGGTTTCAACGGAAAGCGTACTGCCGCAGTCGCTCCGTGACGGTAAATTCTGGATTGCGGTCGGGGAGCCGGAAACCTGATTGATGATCTTGAATGCGTGATGTTGTCATGGCGTTCGCCTGGCGATGGCGCACCCGAGCCGTATCCCGGTGGGCGGGTTCACGACCCGGCGTCGAAGGTGTCGGACCCGTCCTGCTGAGTGCACGGTCGCCCGCCGGCAAGGGGTGCCTGGCGCCAGCGCCGCACGCGGCGGTGCGCTCATGGGGATCATCGCATGCGCTCTTGGTCAACGCGTTGCCGATGTCAGGGCCTAGCGTCCCTCACGTATCGCAAGCACGGCACCCAGGAGGCGCTTCATGACCACCAGCCCCAACCCCGTGAGCAGCCAGCCGTGGCTGCATCAAAAGGGCAAGGTGATCCAGGAGTTCGCGACGGTCAAGCAGTTGCCTCTCGGCTTGTCCTACGACACACGCATGTACTCCTGCCGACGCCTGAACAAGGTCCTGGCTGACACGCAGATCCTCTACAGCCTCTACAAGAAGCACCATTGGAACATGCGGGGCGCGACCTTTTACCAGTTGCACGTGCTGCTGGACAAGCATGCGGGAGAGCAACTGGAACTCGTCGACACGATCGCCGAGCGGGTTCAGACCCTGGGCGGCGTCGCGGTGGGGGATCCCCGGCACGTCGCCGAGATCACGTCGATTCCACGTCCGCCTGATGGGGTGGAGGAAGTCCCGGGGATGCTCGCGCGGTTGCTGGAGGCGCATGAGACGATCCTGGTCAAGGCCCATGACGTGGCCGCCCGCAGCGCCGAGCTGGGCGATGACGGCACCAATGACGTTCTGGTCTCGCAAGTGATCCGCACCGGTGAGTTGCAGGCCTGGTTCCTTGCCGAACACCTGGTCGACACACCCCTCGTCCGCGTCTGAGCGCATCAGGACCACCGATGCCAAGAACGGCCGCTCCGCAGAGGCGGAAGAGGGCCGCTGCCGCTTCCTGAAAGCGTCGAATCCGCGGCTGGCCGACTCTCCACGCCGCGCGACCTTCCCGCAAGACCCGTTTCGCTGCAACCACCTCCTAGGAGGACGTCATGTTCCGTTTCTCTCGCATCCGCTCAACCGTCCACAACGTCGCCACCGTGACCATCGCTTCTATGGTGACCGGCTCCCTTCTTGCCGCCGGCACAGTGAGCACCAGCGCCGCCTCACACAAGGCCGGGGCGGGCAAGGCCAAGCCGACCATCGTGCTCGTCCATGGCGCTTTTGCCGACGCCTCCAGTTGGTCCGGCGTCATCCAGCGCCTGCAGCGCGACAGTTACCCGGTCGTCGCCACGGCCAACCCGCTGCGTGGTCTGAGCAGCGACGCCGCCTACCTGCGCAGTGTCCTGGACACCGTGGAGGGGCCGGTGGTCCTGGTCGGCCACTCCTACGGCGGCTCGGTGATCACCGAGGCCGCCGCCGGGGACCCTGACGTCAAGGCACTGGTCTACATCGCCGCATTCATCCCGAACGTCGGCGAAAGCGCCGGCGAGCTGGCCACCAAGTTCCCCGGCAGTACCCTGGGCGAGGCCGTCAACGCTGCCTCCTACCCGCTTCCCGGCGGCGGCACCGGCACCGAGCTGACCATCCGTCAGGACAGGTTCCACCAGCAGTTCGCCGCCGACGTACCCGTCACCACCGCCGCGATCATGGCGGCCACCCAGCGGCCTGTCTCCACTCTCGCCCTGGAGGAGAAGGCCTCAGAGGCGGCTTGGCAGGACATCCCCTCCTACGCCCTGATCGCCGGCGAGGACTACAACATCCCGCCCAAGGCCGAGCAGTGGATGGCCGAGCGAGCCCACGCCCACACCGTCACCATCGACAGCGCCTCGCACGCAGTCACGGTCTCGCACCCGGCGGCGGTAACCGACCTCATCCTCCGCGCTGCCCGGTGAGCAGGCGCTGATCTCCCCGGTGGTGGACGCCCCGGCGGATTCGAGATTCCGCCGGGGCCGCACGGGATGAGCACGCACGCGCCGACGCTGCGCAGGCCGGCGGAGCCGCGGCGTACGGCGACGGTGCCGGCCACGCCCAGGGCTCGCCGGCCGGGCACGACCAGGTGCACCGACAACTGCTCCCGCGAGCCCCACCCCACACGGAAGCTTCGCCCCGTCCACGCGTGGTCGGCGTCCCCGGCGCGCAGCCGGTCGGCGAGGGCGTGCCGGACGGCTGCACCCAGCGTGGTGGTGCGGCCGATGTACCGCAGACGGCCGCTGTTGTCGTAGCGGGCCAACAATGCGGTGGTGGGCGCGTGCGGGCTGCCGGTGACCGCGCCGACGATCGCCTCCGTGGTCTGGCGCGCCTTGTACTTGGTCCACCCGCGCCCGCCCGGCACATACCGTCCCGTCAGGGGCCGGAACACCAGGCCCTCGATGCCGACGGCCGTGTAGTCGGCCAGCCACGCGGCTGCCTGCTCCGGGTCGGTCGTGGTCGGGCACAGCGACCAGGGCGCCGACAGGTGGTGCTCGAGGAACAACGCCTCCAGCGCGGCGTAGCGTTCGCTGAAGGGGCGTCCGGTCATATCCGAGCCGTGCACGCGCAGCAGGTCGAAGGCGACCAGGTGCGCCGCGAATTCGACGGCCGCGCGGACGGCGGCCGTACCGCGGTGGTGCATGCGCTGCTGGAGACGGTCGAACGCGAGCCGGCCCGCCTCCCACACGATGAGCTCGCAGTCGACCGCCGTATCGTCGGGCAGCCGGCGGACGGCCTCCTCAATCTCCGGGAACGCCCGGGCCAGATCGCTGCCGTTACGGCTGCGCACGGCGACACGGCCGTGGGCCCACCGGCCGGCCAGCGCCCGGTAGCCATCCCACTTCAACTGCGCCGTCCATCCTGCGGGCAGCGCCGGATCGGTGACCGGCACGGCGCGCATCGGCTCGGGCAACGACCAGCTGGACGGCACAGACGCAGGCATGGTCGACGCCTTCCACTGCCCGAGCCGCATCAGCCACTGTTCCCCCGGACGGGCGACGGTTCTCCAGGGTGCGCACCGATTCCACGCTTTCGACGTGAGCGGCTTGTCGGCCGATGGTGTTGCGGTGCGGGTTGCGCCTCTGAAGTGGTGAGCTCCCTTCGTCCCGGCCGCGACCTTGGACGCGTCCAGCTCTGTCTCCTCGTGCAGCTGCCTGGCAAAACGCTGCGCTTCCGATCACCCACGCTGCTGACTACGACTACCCTTCTGGCAGCACAGGCTGGACCGCAAAGGCAAGCTGGAGCCGCATCGCCGACATCGCGGCTCCAGCCCCAGCCCGCCGGCGACGGGGCACCTCCCGCGGCGCCGACGCCGGCGGGCACCACACACGAGGACTCAAGGCCGGGGGAGCCGCTCCTCGCGCCCGTCAGCCGCCGTGTGAGCGGCGGCGGCCGGCTACTGGGAGCCTCCCACCGCGATCAGCCCGTGTCGTGTGAGGCGACGAACCTCGTTACGGAAACAGGCAGTTGACCGCGATTCGAATGGACTGGGTCGCGCCGGCACGCTTCCTGAGCCGGCTGCCCCCGCCCGGGCGCGGTGGTGGGGCTGGCGGCCGGTGCGAGACCGGGTCTCAGCGAGCTGGTTGCTTGTTCTCAGGTTTTTTGCGTGTCCAGGCCATTTGGGCGTCGGTGACGGTGTCGTAGACCGGCAGGAGCTGGTCGGTCCCGGTGAGCTCCACGACGCGCCGCAGGGATGCGGGCACGCAGGCGAGGAACAGGACCGTGTTCTCCTTCTCGGCCTGGCGGCGCAGGTTCAGCAGCGTGTTCAGTCCGGTGGAGTCACAGAACGCGACCTGGGTCATGTCCAGCACGATGCAGCGTGCGGAGTGCTGGAGGAGGTCCTCGAACTGCCCGCGCAGCAGCGCCTGGTTCTCGTAGATCATGTCGCCGCTGACCCGTGCCAGCAGGCAGTCGCCTGACAGGCTCGTACCGACCGTGGGAACCGTCATCACCCACCCGCCCATACGACGCCAACTGGTGGCCCCGACCCTACCCGCTGGGTGGTTCCCGGCGCGGATGTTCTGCACCGGCTTCCGGCCTGCCCCGCGGCCTGCAGCGTCTACCAGCGCATGTCGAGGGCATCGAGATCCGCCCGCCGCTCCGCGCTTAGCGCCGGCTGCCCATGCCTGCTCGTCAGGCGATGCCAGACTCCCACCAGGAGCACGTGGAGGTCTCGTTGATGCAGACTCTGATCCGGACCTCGTAATCCTCGGGGATGTTGCCGCTGCCATCAGGGGTGCCCAGGTTGATCCACCTGGCTCCATCGGCCGTGGACGAGTAGAAGGTGTCGCTTTCTACGAACCTGCCGCTCGCGTTGACCACGATCACTTCGGCCCGTGCCGCGTGCCCGTCGGCCAGCAGGTCCTCCATGAGCAGCTCCTCGCCGTGGGGCTCGAACAGCACCGTGTAGTAGGTCTTTGCGTCCCGTAGCAGAACCGAGGACGCGCCGAGGCCGCCGGGGTCATCGGCCGACACCCATACCCTCGTATTGGAGGTCCAGGTGGCCGCGTTCGCAGTTCCAGCCGACGCACCCACAGCAAGTACTGTGGCCGCTGCACCTGTGGTGAGGGCTCGGAGCAAGCGTCGGCCTGTCAGACGCTTGACGATGCTCCCGTGGCTGATCCGCATGTTGTCTCCCTCTCGTCAAGTTCGCTTCTACGTCGCAGCGTTGCTCGTCCCAATGTGCTCGTGCACCTCACTGGGCCGAAACCAGCGCGCCGGGCAACCCGGGCTGGTGCACCCCCATCTGGCTGAGCGGGCCTCGGTGGCCCAACAGCGTCGCGCCACCGATGGTGCGGTCATTATCAGGACCGAAAGCCGAGTACAGGCACCTGAAAAGTTATAGGTGGCCGTTCTGGCGCTTGCGGCTCTTCGTGGCGATCGGTGGGCGGTTGTCCATGGACCTCATGGCACCGATGCTTGGGCAACAGCGTCAAATCCACCGGGGACTTCACCGCACCGTCCGCACACAGCACCGCGTCCACCAACTCAGACAATTCGTCGCGCCGAGCGGTCAGGCATGCGTAGAACTCGCCCCGGAAGCGTGATGCCTCCGCGAACGCTTCCCTCCGGACAGCATCAGGCAGCAGACTCACCCTCACGGCCTTCGTCGTGGTCACGTGCACCTTGGTCGGAGCACAGGATCAGGCGAAGGCCGCTCCCACGTCCGGCGAATACCCGGGTGAGCAAATCCGTTCGAGATGCCATTCGAGACGGTGGCACCATGTACCGCATGACGACGAACCGAAAGGTCCATGCCGCGTAGGCGGCCCGGACGGATCCGTGCCGGCGCCGCCGGCAGCCACCGGACAACGGGTGCGCGGCCGGTTATCGACGGCCTGTCTTCGCGTGCGCTGTCCGAGATCATCGAACTCGAGCGCACCCGAAACTATCTGCAGCCGGGCGACGTCAGCACGGCTGTGGGCCTGTGGAAGGACTACGTCCACCAGCCCGAGCGTGCTCTGTGGCACGACTACGAGTGGGGCAACGTGCACTGGTACTGCTGCGGCGACCCGCTCGAAGCCCGAGCTCTCCTCGACATCGTGATGCAGGCTGTATCGCCACGAAGCGCCCGCGAACTCCGAAAGATCGTCAGCCGGTCAGACGCCATCTGGAACCTTCCGTCCCCGCCCTGCGACGCGGACGGAAGATAAAGAACAAGCTGAGTGCCTGTTTGCAAAGCTCCGGTGCGTGTTTTCCCAGCTAAGGGCTTCGATGGCGAGGTCGACCGGTTGGCGGCTGACGGGCTGGTGTCCCGTGCCATCAAGCCTTGTGCGGCGTCGACCGGGCACCCGGCGCGGTTGTAGCCCAGTTCCCGGTCGTGATGCGCCCGACCGCCCAGGAAGGGGTTCGTCTTCCTGGCGCGACGTCCGTAATCTTCGGTGATCGCGACCGGCAGACGGTGCTCACCAGCTGGCCCGCATCATCGAGCTGGTGGATAACAAGGACGGCATGATCTCCCTGTTCATCACACTGATCGAGTCGGCAGCGCCTCACCGCACGGATTTCGCCCGCCTCGCTCAGACGGGGCCTGGCGGCGCTCGGCGACCAAAGGGACGAGGCTGTTGCCCTGATTCTGGGCGACAACATCTTCCACGGCAGCGGCCTCGGCACCAGGCTCGCCCAGCACTCCGACATGAAGGGCGGCAGGGTGTTCGCCCACCCCGTCGCCGACCCGTCGGCGTACGGGGTGGTGGAGTTCGACGAGCTGGGTCAGGTGCTGAGCATCGAGGAGGAGCCGGCCCGTCCGAAATCCAGGTACACGGTGCCCGGACTGTACTTTTACGACAACCGGGCGGTGGAGATCGCCCAGGGCCTTCGCCCCAGCACTCGTGGGGAGTTGGAGACCACGGAGGTCAACCGGGGCCCATCTGGACACCGGTGAGCTCTACGTCACCCCGCTCGACCGGGGCACGGCCTGGCTGGACACCGGGACCTTCGCCTCGATGGTCCAGGCCTCGGAGTTCGTCCGGGTGATCGAGGAGCGGCAGGGCCTCAAGGTCGGCTGCGTCGAAGAGACGGTGTGGCGGTCCGGGCTCGTCGGCGACTCCCAACTGCGCCTGCTGGCAAAGCCGCTGCTCCACAGCGGGTACGGCCAGTACCTTCCCGGGCTGCTCGAGGAGGGTGAGCGGTGAAAATCCGCGAGTTGACGATCGCCGGCGCGTTCGAGATCGTCCCGCAGGTGCACGGCGACCAGCGCGGGCTGTTCACCGAGGGGTACCGCTTCGACCGGCTGGCGGAGGCGGTGGGCAGGCCAAGTACGTCACCTGCGTGCGCGGTGCGGTGTGCGACGTGGTGGTCGACCTGGGGTCATGGCTTCTGCGCGCTCACCGACGACGCGACCCTGACGTACCTCTGCTCGACGACGTACCGGCCGACCGGCGAGCACGCGGTCCATCCGCTCGATCCGGACCCGGGCATCGAGTGGCCGGCCGACGCACCGCTGCTCTCCGCCAGGGACGCGGCGGCACCGTCGTGGGCCGAGGTGGTGGCGAGGGGGATGCTGCCGTCGTACGACGCATGCCTGGCGGAGAGCATCTATTCCTGTCGTTCAGCCCCGGACAGGCCCCAGAAGCGAAGGACGACAGCCCGAATGCAGGACCGTACGCCAATTGAATGAAGTGCAGCGACATTCGCTGTCAAGCATCGGCGTGGAATCGGGCCCCTGCACACTGATGTCGGCACGACTGCGCAACAGTTCGGGCGCTCATTCATGCCGTCCGACGTGCTGGCGTGGCATGCCCATGTGACCCGTCACCCACCTCTGCGTACTAGTTCTCAGCGATGCAGGAAGGTTCCGTCATGAAGCGTCAGTCTCTTCGCAGATCGTGGGTCCGGGCTGTCACTGCGCTCTCGGCGGCGGGGACTCTTGGCCTGTTCGTCAATCTCGGTTCGTCGACGTCCGCTCCAGCCAACGCGGCAGGTATGTCTGTCGATTACTCCATCGGTGTACCAGGCCCGAACGGTGCTGTGAGTGCCGACTTCGAGCTCCGCCAACCGCGGACGGCCGATGACGACGGTGACGAACCAGGCGGGCACGGAACGGGCAGTGGCAAGCCACATAAGCACCCGCACCCCCACCCACCAGGCCCCCAAGGGCCCCAGGGCACCCAGGGCACCCAGGGGTTCCAAGGAACTCAGGGGACTCAGGGGTTCCAGGGCACTCAGGGGTTTCAGGGGACGCAGGGCACGCAGGGGGTCCAAGGCACTCAGGGCAGCCAGGGCACCGGGTCCCAGGGTTCCCAAGGGAGTCAGGGGTTCCAGGGCAATCAGGGCGGTCTCGGGGCGCAGGGAAGTCAGGGGGACGTCGGAGCGCAGGGCAGTCAGGGGGGCGCCGGAGCTCAGGGCAGCGAAGGCAGTCAGGGCGGTGCCGGAGCGCAGGGCAGTCAGGGGGGCGCCGGAGCTCAGGGCAGCGAAGGCAGCCAGGGCGGTCCTGGAAGTCAGGGCAGTCAGGGCAGTACGGGTTCGCAGGGAAGTCAGGGCGACGCGGGGGCGCAGGGAGGTCCGGGCAGTCAGGGCGGTGCCGGGGCGCAGGGAAGTCAGGGGGACGTCGGAGCGCAGGGCAGTCAGGGGGGCGCCGGAGCTCAGGGCAGCGAAGGCAGCCAGGGCGGTCCTGGAAGTCAGGGCAGTCAGGGCAGTCTCGGGGCGCAGGGAAGTCAGGGCGGGCTTGGCAGCCAGGGAAATCAGGGCAGTCAAGGCGGGATCGGAGCCCAGGGAAGCCAAGGCGGTCAGGGGTTCCAGGGCGACACCGGCACACCAGGATCCCAGGGCGTTCCTGGCACTCAGGGTGGTCCCGGTGTTCAGGGCGGCGCCGGTGTCCAGGGTGCCCAGGGTGGTATCGGTCCGCAGGGTTCCCAGGGTGCGCAGGGCAGTCCGGGTGGTTCGGGAGCTGGGCCGCAGGGCAGTCAGGGCAGCCCCGGCACCCAGGGGTTCCAGGGCAGCCAAGGCAGCCAGGGAGTCCAGGGCGGCACGGGCGCCCAAGGAGACCAGGGCAGCCAGGGATTTCAGGGCAGCCAGGGGTTCCAGGGCGGCGCCGGAGTCCAGGGAAGCCAAGGCGACGCCGGCCCGCAGGGCAGTCAGGGCGGTATCGGTCCGCAGGGCAGCGAAGGCAGCCAGGGCGATGCCGGCAGCCAGGGCAGTCAGGGCGGTGCCGGCAGCCAGGGCAGTCAGGGTGATGCGGGAGCGCAGGGCAGTCAGGGCGGCGAAGGCGGTACCGGAGCCCAGGGCAGCCAGGGCGGCGCCGGGGCGCAGGGCAGTCAAGGTGACGCGGGAGCGCAGGGCAGTCAGGGCAGCCAGGGCGACGCCGGCAGCCAGGGGAGCCAGGGTGGTCCCGGCAGCCAGGGCAGTCAGGGTGATGCGGGAGCGCAGGGCAGTCAGGGCGGCGAAGGCGGTACCGGAGCCCAGGGCAGCCAGGGCGGCGCCGGGGCGCAGGGCAGTCAAGGTGACGCGGGAGCGCAGGGCAGTCAGGGCAGCCAGGGCGACGCCGGCAGCCAGGGGAGCCAGGGTGGTCCCGGCAGCCAGGGCAGTCAGGGTGATGCGGGAGCGCAGGGCAGTCAGGGCGGCGAAGGAACGCAGGGCAGCCAAGGGTTCCAGGGCGGCCCCGGCAGCCAGGGCAGCCAGGGCGGTCCAGGAGCACAGGGCAGCCAGGGCACCGAAGGCGGCACCGGAAGTCAGGGCAGTCAGGGCGGATCCGGTGCGCAGGGCAACCAGGGCGATACCGGAGCGCAGGGCAGCCAGGGCGCCGAGGGTGGTACCGGAGCCCAGGGAAGTCAGGGTGGTTCCGGCAGTCAGGGAAGTCAGGGGACGCAGGGCGGCATGGGTGTGCCGGGGACTGCGGGCAGCCAGGGTTTCCAGGGTGGTCCCGGTGTTCAGGGCGGCGCGGGAGTCCAGGGTGCCCAGGGTGGTATCGGTCCGCAGGGTTCCCAGGGTGCGCAGGGCAGCCCGGGTGGTTCGGGAGCTGGGCCGCAGGGCAGCCAGGGCAGCCCCGGCACCCAGGGGTTCCAGGGCAGTCAGGGCAGTCAGGGCGAAACCGGTGTGCAGGGGAACCAGGGCAGTCAGGGCTTCCAGGGCAGCCAGGGCTTCCAGGGCGGAGCCGGAGTCCAGGGCAGCCAGGGCGGTGACGGAGCCCAGGGCAGCCAGGGCGGTACCGGCAGCCAAGGCAGTCAGGGCAGCCAGGGCGACGCCGGAGTCCAGGGCGGCCAGGGCGATATGGGGACGCAGGGTTTCCAGGGGAGCCAGGGCGATGCCGGGGCGCAGGGAAGCCAGGGCGGTACCGGAGCCCAGGGCAGCCAGGGCAGCCAGGGAGAGGCCGGAGCCCAGGGCAGCCAGGGCGGTGCCGGGCCGCAGGGCAGTCAGGGCGGTATCGGAGTCCAGGGCACCCAAGGCGATATCGGCAGCCAGGGCAGCCAGGGCAGCCAGGGCGGTGCTGGAGTCCAGGGCAGCCAGGGCGGTGACGGAGCCCAGGGCAGCCAAGGTAGCCAGGGCGACGCAGGTGCGCAGGGCAGCCAGGGCGGTGCCGGGCCGCAGGGCAGTCAGGGCGGTATCGGAGTCCAGGGGAGCCAGGGCGACGCCGGAGCCCAGGGCAGCCAGGGCAGCCAGGGCGGTGCTGGAGTACAGGGGAGCCAGGGCGGCGTCGGTTCACAGGGCAGCCAGGGCAGCCAGGGCGACGAAGGCGCGCAGGGCAGCCAGGGGTTCCAGGGTGACACCGGTGCGCAAGGAACTCAGGGCAGTCAAGGATTCCAGGGTGACACCGGCGCGCAAGGGTTCCAGGGAAGCGGAATCCAGGGGAGCCAGGGCGACACCGGCACGCAGGGCAGTCAGGGTGGTATCGGCAGCCAGGGCCTGCAGGGAAGTCAGGGTGGTTCCGGAAGTCAGGGAAGTGAGGGGCCACGAAGTTCCCGGACAGGGACCCAATAGGGTTGTCCTGAACAGGAAACGAGGAAGAAGTGGCGCCACCCAGTAAGTACTCGCCGGAGTTCCGCGAGGAAGCCGTCCAGATCGCGTTGAGGTCGAGCAAGACGATCTCCGAAGTCGCCCGGGAGCTTGAGCTGAACCCGGAGACACTGCGCGGCTGGGTCAAGAAGCACCAGAAGCAGCAGGAACCGGCTCCCGATGCGGAACTGAGCGTGAACGAGCGGGCACGCCTCAAAGAACTCGAACGACGTAACCGCGAGCTGGAGATGGAAGTGACCTTCCTGAAAAAAGCCGCAGCGTACTTCGCCAAGGATCCCCGGTAGCAAGCAAGTACGAGTTCATCGACGAGATGCGGCTCGACACTACGGAGTGCGCATACAGCGTCGAGTTCATGTGCGGTCGACTCGGCGTCTCCAGATCCGGCTACTACGACTGGCGATCCCGCCCGGAATCCGCGACGGCCCAGCGGCGCGGGGAACTGAAACTGCTCATCGAGAAAGCCTTCGACATGTCCGACGGCACCTACGGGCACCGGCGCATCCAGGCCCAGCTGGACCGTTGGAGCGTCACCGCCGGCCTGGAACTTGTCCGCCTACTCATGCGCGAGTTGGGCCTTGAGCCCTGCCAGCCGCGGCCGAAGAGGTCCAGCCTCACCCAGGCCGCGGCCGGCCAGGTGCCGGACCTCGTCGGCCGAAACTTCACCGCTGACGCACCCGGCGAAAAACTTGTTGGCGACATTACTTACATCCCCACCGGGGAAGGCTGGCTGTACCTCGCAACGGTCATCGAATGCTGCACGAAGGAAGTCATCGGTTATGCGATGGACGACCACTATCAAACCCCCCTGATATCCAGGGCGATCCACAACGCGGCCCGTAACAGGAGCCTCTCCGCCGGCGCGATATTTCACTCCGACCGCGGAAGCAACTACATGTCAGCCGAGTTCAAGACGACACTCGACCGGTTCGGGCTCCGCAGATCCTCCGGCCGCACCGGAATCTGTTTCGACAACGCCATGGCCGAATCATTCTTCGGCGCCCTGAAGAACGAGCGCGTATCAAGGGTCACTTACCTGACCCGCGAGGCCGCCCGACAGGACATCACTCGCTATATCGAATTCTGGTACAATCGCAAACGCCTCCACTCGGCGGTGGGTTACCGTCCTCCGCGCGAAGTCCACGCCGAGTATGAGAAGTTGCGATTCGCCGCGTGACATAGACAGTCAGACGCCTGTCCGGAAAACGCGAGGCCGCTCAGAAGTCAGGGGACGCAGGGCGGCATGGGTGTGCCGGGGACTGCGGGCAGCCAGGGTTTCCAGGGTGGTCCCGGTGTTCAGGGCGGCGCGGGAGTCCAGGGTGCCCAGGGTGGTATCGGTCCGCAGGGTTCCCAGGGTGCGCAGGGCAGCCCGGGTGGTTCGGGAGCTGGGCCGCAGGGCAGCCAGGGCAGCCCCGGCACCCAGGGGTTCCAGGGCAGTCAGGGCAGTCAGGGCGAAACCGGTGTGCAGGGGAACCAGGGCAGTCAGGGCTTCCAGGGCAGCCAGGGCTTCCAGGGCGGCACCGGAGTCCAGGGCAGCCAGGGTGACGCCGGCAGCCAGGGCAGCCAAGGCAACGTCGGCCCGCAGGGCACGCAGGGGTTCCAGGGCGGCACCGGTGCCCAGGGCAGTCAGGGGTTCCAGGGCGGCACCGGTGCGCAGGGCAGCCAGGGCAGTCAGGGCTTCCAGGGCGACGAAGGCGCGCAGGGCAGCCAGGGGTTCCAGGGCAGCCAGGGCTTCCAGGGCGGCACCGGCGCACAGGGCGCCCAGGGCGGCACCGGAGCCCAGGGCACCCAGGGCAGTGCCGGCACGCAAGGCAGCCAAGGCAACGTCGGCGCGCAGGGCGCGCAGGGCAATCAGGGCTTCCAGGGCGACGAAGGCGCGCAGGGCACCCAGGGGTTCCAGGGCAGCCAGGGCTTCCAGGGCGGCACCGGCGCACAGGGCGCCCAGGGCGGCACCGGAGCCCAGGGCACCCAGGGCAGTGCCGGCACGCAAGGCAGCCAAGGCAACGTCGGCGCGCAGGGCGCGCAGGGCAATCAGGGCTTCCAGGGCGACGAAGGCGCGCAGGGCACCCAGGGGTTCCAGGGCAGCCAGGGCTTCCAGGGCGGCACCGGCGCACAGGGCGCCCAGGGCGGCACCGGAGCCCAGGGCACCCAGGGCAGTGCCGGCACGCAAGGCAGCCAAGGCAACGTCGGCGCGCAGGGCGCGCAGGGCAATCAGGGCTTCCAGGGCGACGAAGGCGCGCAGGGCACCCAGGGGTTCCAGGGCAGCCAGGGCTTCCAGGGCGGCACCGGCGCACAGGGCGCCCAGGGCGGCACCGGAGCCCAGGGCACCCAGGGCAGTGCCGGCACGCAAGGCAGCCAAGGCAACGTCGGCGCGCAGGGCACGCAGGGCAATCAGGGCTTCCAGGGCGGCACCGGAGCCCAGGGCACCCAGGGCTTCCAGGGACAGCAGGGATTCCAGGGCGGCACCGGAGCGCAGGGCGGCCAAGGAGCTACGGGCGCGCAGGGCGTCCAGGGCAGTGCCGGCGCGCAAGGTAGCCAAGGCAACGTCGGCGCGCAAGGCAATCAGGGGTTCCAGGGCGGTGCCGGTGCCCAGGGAAGCCAGGGCGGCCCCGGTGCGCAGGGCACTCAGGGATTCCAAGGCAACCAGGGCTTCCAGGGCAACCAGGGCGCGAGCCCAGGGGCGCAGAGCACGGTCGTCTCCAACAGCGGCACAGGCCAAGCCACTGTCCTTTGCCCCGCTGGTACATTCGCCCTCGGCGGCGGCTACCAGACCACGTCGGTCCTCGGCCTCCAGATGCTCAGCAGCCGTCCTGTCGGGGGTTCCCCGGCTACTGGCTGGCAGGCCACCTCCAACGGTGTGGGCACAGTCACTGTCTACGCGGTATGCGCGCCGTGAACCCCCGCACCGTGACACCCCAGGCTCGGCCGGCTGCCGCTCACGGCCGCACCGGGCGACGGCCCCCGGGAGCATCGTCCGCACAGCCAACCGCGCTTGCCCCTGTCGCCCGGCTCAGTCGCGTCACCGGATCGGCGAGGTAGACCCCCGTGAAAAAGCGGATCGCACTGTGGACCGGACTCACCGCAGCAGTCGTGGTCGCCAATGTGGCCACCGGTTGGGTCCAACTGCTCACAGGGGACCCCAAGACCACGCCTTCGACTGCTTCCGGGCCCGAATCACCTGTGGCCAAGCGTGCCGCGCGGGCGGAGGCACTGCTCCAAGCGGGCATCAGGCAGGGCGAAAACAAGGATTTCCCCGGGGCGACGCATAGCTTCCGACAGGTCCTGGACCTGAACGTGAACCCCGCCAACAAACTCGCCTGGTACAACCTCGGCGTCATCGCCCAGCACGACAACAAGGCAGCCGACGCACGCGCGGCTTACGACCACGCCCTCAAGATCGACCCGAATTTCGAATCGGCCCTCTACAACAAGGCGCTCCTGATCGAGTCGAGCCACACCGATCAGGCGATCGCGATCCTGCGGCACATCGTGGGCGCCGATCCGAAAGCCGCCACGGCCCAGCTGCACCTTGGACAGGCCCTGGCGAAGAAGGGCCGGGACGAAGAGGCCGAGGACGCCTTCGGCCTCGCCGTCCGCGCCGACCCATCGCTTCTACAGCACGTCCCGGAGGAGTTCCGGGATTCCGCGATCGCAGCACTGACAGCCACTCAGGTAGGTACCACGGAATGACTTCTTCCCCGACCCCGCGGTTCTCCGTCTTCACCCCCAGCCACCGACCGCGTTTCCTGGACGAATGCCTCGCGACCCTGCAAGCGCAGACCTGCTCCGATTGGGAGTGGATCGTCCTCCTCAACAACGGCGCGCGATGGCGGCCGGAACGCCCTGACGACCGTGTCCGGGTAGAGGTCGCGGACGATATCAGGGGGGTTGGAGCCGCCAAACGCCGTGCCTGCGAAGTGGCACGCGGCGAGATCCTCGTCGAGCTCGACCACGACGACCTGCTGGCGAAGGACTGCCTGGCGGAACTGGCGAAGGCCTTCGACGAGCATCCCGACGTCGTCTTCGTCTACAGCCACACCGCTCAGATCACCGAGGACGGAAGCCGGGACGCCACACGGTTCAACGAGGCGCACGGCTGGCAGTACGAGGAGGCGGACGTCGACGGCCGCCGCCTCCTGCAAGCCATCTCCATGGCACCGACACCGCACAACGTCTCGTACATCTGGTACGCCCCCAACCATGTGCGGGCGTTCCGCAGGGACACGTACGAGCAGGTCGGCGGGTATGACGCCACGCGCACGGTGCTGGACGACCAGGACTTGATGTGCCGTCTCTTCCAGGCCGGTGACTTCCACCGCATCCCCCGATGCCTGTACATGCAACGAATGCACCCCGACAACACCCAGCGCGACACCGAGATCAACTCGCACATCCAGCGCGAGACCGTCGCCCTGTACGACAAATACATCGAGAGCAACGCGCTCGCCTGGACCAAGCGGCGTGGGCTGCTCGCGCTGGACCTCGGCGCCGCGCACCGCAAGCCGCCCGGCTACCTGGGAGTGGACCAGTACGCAAGGGACGGCGTCGACATCGTTGCGACGCTGCCAGCGCCCCTGGACCTCCCTGACGACTCGGTCGGTCTGCTCAGGGCGGTGGACTTCCTGGAACACGTGCCCGCGAAGATTCCACTGATCAATGAGCTGTACCGCCTGCTGGCACCGGGCGGCATGCTCCTCACCCAGACGCCCAGCTCCGACGGCCGGGGCGCCTACCAGGACCCGACACATGTCGCCTACTACAACGAGAACTCGTTCTGGTACTACACCGACAACCAGTACCGCGCCTTCGTACCGGAGATCCAGGCCCGATTCCAGAACTCACGGCTGGTCACCTACTTCCCGACCGACTGGCACTCCAGGAACCAGATCTCCTATGTGCAGGCCAATCTGATCGCGGTGAAGGACGGCGCCGAACGCTGCGGCGGTCCCTTGCTGGTGTGACGCCTGGGGCGACGAGGTGCGTGCAGGGAACGCAGTCGCCCTTCGGTTCGTCCGCGTGACCGCTGACGAACCGAAGGGTGACCGCTGGCTCGACTCGGGCATCTCCGCGACGCGCAAGGTTCTCTGGATGTGGGCGCTACGTCTCCTGGAGAGGAGGCCGTACGCGGACAAGACCGGCGGCCCACCTCGTCAGCACGGTCACACCGTCCGGACGGTGGTGAGGGCCGACACCGATTGATCAGTCCCGTTGCGCTTCGCGGGAGGCCGACTGCCCGCTCCTGCGAGACGCTCGGCGGGTGATTCGCCTGGTAACGAGCATGATCGCGGCCCAGGTGATCAACGACTCCGTGCTGGATGAGCCGTTCGTAGTCGCGGGCGTGTCGGCGGGCGTGCATACCCCAGGCGTGGGAGCGTTTGACGACCCAGCGCCGGGGCAGGACGACGAACCCGGGAGTGTTCTTCGGGCGGCTGACGGTCTTGATCGTCAGGCTCAGATATGTCTTCGCCCAGCTCACGAGCTGTCCGGCATAGGCGGAGTCGGCCCAGACGATGGTGATCTCGGGGTGCATCAGCCGCAGCCGGAAGAGCACTTCCTTCGCCGCGTTGCGGTCGGTCATGTCGGCCGGGGTGACCATGACGAATAAGGGCAGGCCCTTGGTGTCCACGACCAGGTGCCGTTTGCGGCCGTTGATCTAATGGGCGGTAGCTGAGCCCGGTGAAGCACCTTCTCGATGCTGACCGCCGGCGTCAGCACAACGTCCACCGACGATCGGGGCCATGAGCCCTCAAAGAAGACTGACGTGTGCTGACGCTCGCCGTCGGCATCGAGAGCAAACACTTGATCACCGATGATGATCGTGGTCCAAGCCCCCTGCGGGGACTAACTCTTACGTGCTCGGGAGCCACCAGCTCCGATCAAGACCGAGGGCCCCGCAGGTCGCTGGGGTCATGAACGGCTAATCGGATGTCGGGCCATCGAGCCCTTCCATTAGAGAGACGCATGCCCTGCACGGCTGTGACCAGCCACAACACAGGTTCGATGAGAAAGCGTGAGACGAGTGAGAGCGTTCTGCGGCATCGACTGGGCCAGCGACCACCACGACATAGCCATCGTCGACGAAACGGGTTCACTGCTGGCCCGGGCTCGCATCGATGACTCCGCGGAGGGGCTCGACCAGTTGCTTCAGATGCTCGCCGAGCACGGCGACAGTCTGAAGGACCCCATTCCGGTGGCCATTGAGACCTCCCGCGGTCTTCTGGTTGCTTGCCTTCGGGCAACCGGCCGCCCCGTCTACGCCATCAACCCGATGGCCGCCGCACGGTACCGGGACCGTCACACGGTCTCCCGGAAGAAGTCCGACCACCTGGACGCCATGGTCCTGGCGAACATTCTCCGCACCGACGCCGCCGCTCACCGCATGCTTCCCGCCGACTCGGAGGTGGCCCAGGCCGTCGCGGTCCTTGCCCGCGCACAGCAGGACGCCGTCTGGGACCGAACCCAGGCCGGCAACAAGCTGACCTCCCACCTGCGCGAGTACTTCCCCAGCTACCTGGCCGCCGTCGGGAACCGCCGCGAGGGCATCTATCACCCCATAGCCCGGGCTCTCCTGGCTGCGGCGCCGACTCCGTGCCAAGCGGCCAAACTGACCAGGACGCAGCTGCGAGCCGTGCTGAAGAAGGCCGGCCGCAAGAACACCATCGACAGAGAGGTCGAGCGTCTGCACAGCGCACTTCGCGCACCGCAGATGCGCCACCTTCCCCTGGTCGAGGAGGCCATGGGACGCCAGGCCCTCGCGCTGCTCCGGCAGTTGGAGGCCGCCTGCACGAGCGCCGATGATCTTGCCGAAGCCGCGGTGCAGGCGTTCGAGGCACATGCTGACGCCGAGATCATCACCAGCTTCCCAGGGCTGGGCCCGCTCAGCGGGGCTCGGGTTCTGGCCGAGATCGGCGACGACAGGAATCGGTTCGCCGACGCCAGAGGGCTGAAGGCGTACGCAGGTTCCGCCCCGGTGACCCGGGCCTCCGGCAAAAGCGTGTCCGTCGCGGCCCGCAGAGTGAAGAACCAGCGCCTGGCCGGAGTCGGCTACATGTGGGCCTTCTCCGCGATGGCCCATTCAGACGGAGCGCGGGCTCACTACGACCGCCGACGTGAGGCCGGAGACCGGCACACGGCCGCCCAGAGGAACCTCTTCAACCGAATGATCGGCTGCCTCCACCACTGCCTGACTCACCGCGTCCCGTTCAACGAGGCCGTAGCCTTTCCGACCCCGCGAGAACCTCGACTTGCCCTCACAGCTTGACATGTTCTTCGCATCGGATGTCTTCTTGCCGGCATCGTAGCCGCGGGAGTCCTTCCCGACAGTGTCGGCGGCCTTCACCGACTGGGAGTCGATGACGGTGGCCACTGCCCCGCGCGCCGGGCCCATCTCTCGGCGGATGCGCTTACGGAGCTGGTCGCGCATCTGTCCGACGATGCCAGCGGCGGCCCAGCGGCCATGAACCCGTAACAGGTCCGCCAGGGCGGAAAGTCCCTGGGCAAGGCCCGCCACTTGCAGCCGGTGTCGACGACATAGCGGATGGCGTCCACGATCTCCCGGCGCGGGTGCTTCTCCGGGCGGCCGCCGGTGCGGTTCTCGCAGGCCGGCGTCGGCAGCAGGGGTTCGATCAGCGCCCACTCGTCGTCTCAGGTGTCCGAGGGGTAGCAGCGTCGCCGCGGCAACGGTCTCTCCTCCCTCAGGACGGGGTGGGACCGGCCGCGAAGGGGTTGGTCCCACCAGTCAGGCGCCGGTGTACTCGGCGATGACGTCGAGCGTGGACTCGACCGAGTTGAGCTGGGTGTTGAGGTGTTTGATCCACCGTCCCTTCGGCTGGAGAGCGGCGTGCGGTGCGACGGTCCCGGTGATGAAGCGGCGAATCTCGGTGAGCTTGCCGCGGATGATCGCGACCTCGTATGCCTGGAGCTCGGTGGGGTCGGCGCAGAACTTGTAGCCGTCCGGCCTGGTCCAGATCAGCGGCGGCCAGCCGCGTTCGGTGATGGTGTCCCGCAGACAGGCCAGGCCCGAGCGGGTCTGGTGGGGCGACAGTTCGCTGGATCTGACCAGCTGAGGGAAGGTCAGCCCGGCCGGCCGGGCTTCGAAGAGCACGAACCGAAACGGTGTCGGCGTGCCGCTGGGCCGTCGGCGATCTGCGCTCGGAGGCACAGGGCATCGGCTATTCACCCTGCAAGAGCCGGGCCAGCTCGCCGTCGATGTCGACCCTGCCGGTGTCGACGGCCGTCTCGATCCAGTCCAGCGTCGCCCGCACACGGGCGACGTTCTCGTGCACGATGGTCCGCTCGTCATCACCGAGCTGGCGAGCTGACCATGATGGCAGGCAAGCTCAGTGATTGCGGAATGGTTCCCAGGGGTCGGGGAGGGGGGCGGTGGGGTCCTCGCCTTCGGTGGACAGGCCGACGTAGGCGCGTAGGGCGGGGCGGGTGCCGGGGAGGCCGTACTGGGTGAACTGCTTGTGGAGGTCTGAGCCGAACGGCACAGGTTGGAAGTCCGCGGCGGTCAGCAGCTCGGCCAGGACCTTCAGCAGCTTCTGGCGTCCTGGGGAGAGCTCGGTGAACACCGGTACGGCATCCGTGGGTTCGAACAGGGCGTCCAGCAGGTTCTCGGCGCGGTCTGCCAGCGGGTGGGGCACGACGCCGGTCTTCTCGATACGAGGCAGGGCGCGGACGATGTCCAGAAGGACTCCGTCCGGGTCCTCGGCGGCGCCCATCAGGTGCAGCAGGCTGCGGACGGTGTAGCTGTGCAGGTCGCCACCGTGGTGGGCGGTAGCGGACTCGGGGGCCGGCCCGGCGCCGAAGGCCGCCAGCTCAGCGGCGATGCGCTCCGCCGACGGCAGGCCAGTCGCGGCGGCCGGGAGCGCGACCAGCAAGCGGGTCAGGGCGGTGGCGGCGGCCCAGCGCGGCAAGGGGTGCTCGTGGTTGAGATGGTGCCGGAGTCGGCCGTCCGGGTCGTGGTCGGCGAGCAGCCCGACCGCGATGAGGACCGTGGCGAAGCAGAAGGGGTCCCGCTCGCCGTCGAGACAGGCCAGCAACGGGGGCAGGGTGGCGTCGGCCTCCTCGGGGAACCAGCCGAGGAGGTACGCGGTCTTTGTGCGTATCTCCGAGTCCCGGTCGCCGAGCAGTTCGAGCAGGACAGGAAGCTGAGCGCGGACCGCGTCGTAGGAACGCAGTGCGCCCTCGCGGGAGTCGACGGGGTGCCCGGCCGCACAGTACGCCCGTCCCTCGCGCAAGCTCTTCAGCTGCTCCTCGTCGGTCTCGGCGGCGATCTGCTCGTCGTACCAGCGCAGATATTCTTCTGGGCTGATGGCCGCGGCGCGCCACGCGGCGGTGTTGATGCCGAGCGGGAGGCTGTACTCATCGTGCCAATCAACGGCCAGACGGGTCAGCAGCATAAGCGCGTTAGCCCGAGCGGCGGCCGGGCATGCGACAGCGATTCGGGCGAGGAACGGCACGGCGTATGGAGAGGCCGAGTACCGGGTGCCCTGGTGGAAGATATTGCTGAACAGGCTACGGAAGGCTTTCTCCCGGGCCTCCTGGTCCGGCCCGCACACCGCCCGGAGCTGGCCGGGCAGGTCCTCGGCGCTGCCATAGGCGTGCCCCAGGGCTGCCCAGTCGATGTCGTCCAGCCCTGCCAAGAGATCGTCGGATCGCTTCATGATCCGTATGCTCGCAGGGACCACTGACACCGATCCCGCAGACGAGTTGTCTCCTTGAGCGGTCAGTACGAGATCAGCGGCGTCGTCACGACCGGCGACGACGAACGCGAACGCGGCACCGCAGACGCCGCGCCCCTGCGTATCGACGGCAGCCGCGGTACCTGGGAAGCGATCGAGGAACTCTGGCTCGCCGGTGAACTCACCGACGACGAGTTCGAGGACCACTTCATCGACGACGTCATCGTCGAGGACATCGGCGAAGGCACCGATGGTCGGCAGTTCACCGGCGCCTCGTACTCCGTCGAACTCCGGTAGCAAACGGCACGAGCAGCCGAACCACCCGCCGCAACAGGGGGGTCCACACCACGTCCATTACCCAGAACGGCGGAGGTTACCGCGGATACCGGCGCGCCCCGCAGCATGGCAGCTCCACGCGAACGTCGGACGCGACGACACCTTGATCCTTTCGCTTCCGAGCCTGTTGAATCAGGAGATGACTGAGACCGCTGTTGACCTTGGCACCGTTAACGCGCCCTCCGGGATGCTCGTGCTGGGGATGGCGGGCTGGATCGACTACTGGCCGCAGGTCGGGGGGCCACTGTCCGAGCGGGCCCGGGCCGCAATAGCCGGCGGCGGCGGTCACCTGCACGGACCTGAAGGCACCGAGCCATCCGCTTGGATGTGCGAGGCGATCGCCGTAGCAGCAGCCGCCGACCGGCCCTTGCAGGTTCGAGCCCGGACCTCAGCCTCACCCTTCGACGGGGAACCGACGATCGCCGTCCTGGAGGTAGAGCTCGGCCTGCCCTGGCCCGGCCCCGGTGCCGGCGAACCCCTGCAGCTCGGAGACCTGCCGGTCGACCGGTGTGGCATGGTCCTCGGCGACGCCCGGGCGCTGGACGGGTTCACCGGCCTGGACGGCCAGTCCACCGACGGCCTGGCGGACGTCACCTACTGGGGCAAGTACGAAGACACCGTCCATGCCCAGTTCGGCGGCGACCGCATCCCGCAGCACTCCAGCGGACACGGCCCGCGCGGATGGCTCGACCTCCCGTTGGACGAGGCAGAAGCTGTCGCCGAACGGCTCCGGACCTGGACACGCGAAGGACCCGGCAACGGCCTGATGGTCGCCGTCGACGCCCACACCGACTTCCACCGATTCACCAGGGCCGGATGGAGCCACCCACTGCTCGCGGGCACCATCGAACTCGACGCCTGCCAAGTCCTCGGTCTCGGCTGGGATCCCGGGGATCACTCCATGCGTCACCGCGGAGAGCGGGCCTACGGTCAGGTCTACCCCGTAACCCTCGAAGCCCGCGCCGGCGAAGCGGTACTGCGCTGGACCATCCCGCCATACGAGCCTGGCCGGTGAACCGCTGCGACTGGAAGCGCGCCAGAAGAACACAGTTGAGCGGGATGGTTCGGCGCGGCGCACTCGCCCGATGAGCCACAGCACGCAGCCGGGCCGCTGGAACGGGCCCTCGTACAGGGCCGACGTCGCCAAGCTCATCTCCGTCAGCCGCGCACCGGCCATCACATCCGTCATCCTCGAACGATCTTGCAGGACCTACTCGTCGCCTTCCTGACTCTGGGCTCTCGACGGGAGCTGGCCATATGAGGTCGATGAGCCAGGGCGGACAACCTGTTCCAGGTCGCGCGAGAACTGGTCCCCGCTGCCACCTGCCATCCACTGTGCCCACTGGCGCGTCGCGCCCGCGGCCCAGTCCGCCACCTGGAGCTGCGGGTGGTCCTTGCTGTCCGCGAACTCAATAGCGCCCATGAAGGGACGCATGAACTCGCCCGGCCGTGCGGGGTCAGGGGGGAAGTGCACGGCGTGCAGGCGGGTGGTGTTGCGGTCGACTACCTTCGATGCGTCGTGCACAAGGCGGAACTTGCCCAGGGTCTGGCCGAACGTAGTGACGAGGCAGTAAAGGCTTGGGTGCGGCTCTTCTGCAGTGAGCTGGTGATGCCGTGGGTTGCGCCGCCCACCCCGCAGGCAGCGCAGGATCGTTGACCGGTACGGCGCGCATCGGCTCGGACAGCGACCGGTTGGACGGCAAAGTCGCAGGCATGGTCGACGTCTTCCACCACCGGCGCTCGCTTCGGCCCCTGCTCGCCCGGACGGGCGACGGTTCTCCAAGGAGCGCACCGATTCCACGCTTCCGACGCGAAGCGGGATATCTGCAGCTGAAAGTGGGTGGAGACAAAGGGTCGCACGAGATTCGACGCTTTCGACCAAGCGGCTGTAGAAAGTCCACGCCGAACGGCAGCGTGTGTTTGCCGTCGGCGCGAGCGGCAACGCGCAGTACATGAGCCAATCGAACAGTGACGCGAATCAAGATTCCAAGGCCAACCAGAGCGCTGCTAAGGCCCGGCAGGCCACGGCAAAGGCGACTGCCCCTGCTGCGAAGGCGGCGGACAAGACGGCCGAGGCGTCAGGTGACGTGGCCTCAGCAGCCGTGGACGCGGCTGAGCGTACAGCCGGAACGGGCGCTGCGATCGTGAACAGTACGGCCGAACGTGTCCAAGCCGGCCGTCAGGTCGTCATCGACGCCTCGGGACAGGCCGCGGCCGTGGCCAAGACGGCGTGGACGGTGATCGCCCATCGCAAGGTTCTCGCCGCTGGTGTGGGCGTGGGTTTGTCGGTGCTGGGTGCCACGTCCTACCTGGCGGGTCGGCGCGCGGGCCACCGCGCGCACGGTCCGATCACCCGTCTGACCGGCGGGTGGATCTGAGGCGAGATGCGAGTCCCGTGACTCGGCGAGCCCGTCATGCACCTGGGCGACCCAACGAGCGTGCCGCCGACGCGACTTGTCCGGCATCGCCGCGCTCTACGGCTGCCCTGACCAGACGCCGGACAGGCTCTGGAGTTGACCTCCGAGGGCGCGCCGGCCTGTCCGACTGTTCTTGCGTGTTGTTCGAGTCCGCGAACGCGTATGGGCGGTATCTGCGCCATGTCGATTACACCGTCCACATCACCAGCGACGGTAGTTCGAACGTGGGGGACGCCGCGTCCAAGTGGGACGACGACACCAGCTGGGTCATCACTCAGTCCTGGGCCTGACGCACCGGCTGGAAGCCGCCGCAGCAGCACTCGCCGCGGCGGCTTCCGAGTGGTGGGGCCTGCCTCAGCGTGTCCGCAGCCGAGCGTTCCGCTCGGCACGTCTGCGCTGCACCGTCCGGCTGCGTCGCGCGGCCACCATCCGCAGTACCTCATCGAGACACCGCCGAGATCACCGACTGGTCGTTCGTCAGGTCGAGCTCCACGTGGCGGATGGGCCGCACACCGCGACGGGCTGGAACATCGACCTCGACGGACTCGAACAGCTCCTCCTGGACCTGCACGCCCGGTGCCCCGGGCAGCCGCTGGTCATCACCGAGAACGGGAGCGGCCTTTGAGGACCATGTCACCGTCGGTCCCAACTGCACCCACGCCGTGCACGACCCCGAGCGCGTCGACTGCATCCGTCGCCAGCCCACCGCCGCCCACCGGGCACTTCGTGTGGTCGCCGATGGACAACTACGAGTGGGGCGATGGCTGTTCCAAGCGTTTCGGCGTCGTCCACGTGGGCTACGAGACCCAGCGCCGCACGCTGAAGGACCGCGCGTTGTAGTGCCCGAAACTGGTGAGGAAGCTGAACGCTGTCTGTTCTGAGAAGTGAGCTGCCCTGAGTTTCGTACCGGCCGATCTTGTGTGTTTCAGGTGGCGTTCGGAGCGAATAGAGAACGGTAGTAGGCCGCCTCGAACTCTTCGGGTGGGAGGTAGTCGAGTGTGGAGTGCAGGCGCTCGGTGTTGTACCAGCCGACCCACTGCACGACGGCGCGTTCGACCTGGTCAGCGTCCCGCCAAGGACCTTGATCTGTCCCGTGTCCCTCGGTGTCATGCCCGCCGCTCCTTGAGGTTCGGTTCGTACGGACTACGTGCGTGGTGTCCAACAGGGCAAGGAGCTTGAGCACGATGGCGTGGCGCCCGCAGGCTCAGGCACGGATCGCGGCGGTAGGTGGCGCATGCCACCGCGATCACGGGCCTCAGGCGGGATCGTCGTCTGACGCCGGTTTTTCCTGCGTGCCCTTGTCGCGGGCATGGAGCTCGCGCATCCGACGGTGAACGGCCTCGCGCAGGCTTTCTCCGCGGGGCCGGTCGGAGCAGGAGCATCGGGGGAGGGCCCGCCGGCGGTGAGCCGAGCAATGAGCTCATGCAGTTGATCAGCGCGGCTTTTGCCGGTCTTCTCATCGTCAGGCATTGGGGCGCCCTCCCTATGAGGTGGGCTGATCGGTCTGGTTGTCCATTGTGCTACGCGCCGCCTTCCCAGGTGCCCTCGACGACCGGCTGGGCCTGTAGCTGCTCGATGCGGCTGCGCCATCCGTTGGGCCGTGACGCAGTGGACCGCTTGACCGCGGCGGTCAGGGAGCGGGCGGCGCTGAAGCGTTCGGACTGTGGGCCGCTGTTGGCGATGCGGGAGATGGTCCCGGTGCGGGAGTCGATGGCTGCTCGGAGGCTGCCGGCGCGGGCGGTGAGCCGGCCCAGGTCGACGAATTCGGGCTCGTCGGTGCCGAACCAGACCTGCTGCCACCAGTGGTCGCTGACCGGGTCGTGCCAGCTGATGTAGCCGCCGGGCAGGATCTTGCGCGGGCCGTCCAGCTTGCCGGTGAAGCTGTAGCGCACCCCGGGGGCGGCGACCGGGTCGTAGAAGTGCGGGGTGAAGAAGTCCGACACCGCCCCGAGGCACTGACCTCGCCCTGGCAGACCTACATCAGGAGCACCGACTACGACCCCTACGGCCTGCTGACCGGCCGCTCCTACGGCAGCCCGTCAAACAGCGACACCAACCGTGGTGTTACCGCGCACCGTGACTACAGCTACTACTACGCAGGCGGCACACGGTGGCTGAGCGGCATCACCACCACCGTCAACGCCGGCCTGGTCACCACCGAAAGACAGCAGGACCTCTACACCCACGACCGCGACGGCAAGATCCTCAAGATATGGGAGCAGGCAAGCGGCCAGACCGCACATTCGCAGTGCTTCCGCTACGACGACCAGGCCCGCCTGATCACCTCCTAAACCCGCGCCGAGGTCAGCGGCTGCTCTCTGTACACCGCCTCCGACTTCACCGGCCAAGACCCTTACGAGACGGACTACAACTACGACCGCATGGGCAACCTGCAGTCCGTCACAGACTCCGACGGCGCCGGCAGCGCCACCACCCGCGACTACCTCTACCCCGGCTACGACGACGCCGGCACCTGGACCACCGCCAACGCCGCCCGCCCACGCGCCATCCGCAAGATCAACACCATCACCGCGGGCACCACCACCGCGACCGAGAACCTCACCTACGACAACGCCGGCCAGATGACCCAGCGCATCGCCCCTGGCAAGACCACCGACTACACCTGGACCAAGCTTGGTCAGCTAGCCACGGCCAAGACCACCACGTCCGACGGCAGCGAACTGACCCGCTATGCCTACGCCGCCGACGGTAACCTCCTGGTCCGCACCGCCGCCGATGAAAGCGTGGCGTCCATCGGCGGCATGGAACTACGCACCACCGACGACGGCGAAACCGTGACGGCAACCCGCTACTACACCAGCGGCGCCACGACGGTGGCCATGCGCACCACCCAAGGCACGACCGCCACCAACGGCAAGGTCACCTTCCTCATGGGTGACACCCAGGCCTTCACTCAACTCGCCGTCGACACCACTACCGGCGCCACCACCCGCCGCCGCTACACGCCCTTCGGTGATGAACGCAACGGCACCCTGCCCACCGGCACCGACCACGGCTTCCTCGGCAAAACCGAAGACACCAGCACCGGCCTGTCTCTTCTCGGCGCCCGCGCCTACGATCCCGAACTCGGCCGCTTCCTCAGCCCCGACCCCCTCAGCACCCCGCACGACCCACAGAACCTCTCTGCGTACAGTTACAGCGGCAACGACCCCATCAACTACTCCGACCCGTCCGGACTGATCAGGCTGAACCCCGACGGAACACAATGCAGCGACGGTTGGACCGAATGCGGCCCCAGCGACAACAGCCTCGGCGGCAGTGGCGAGAGCAGCGATAGCGGTGGCAGCAACGTGCAGAGCGGTGGATGCGATGCGGCCTGTCTGAAGGCACTCCAAGCGCTGAAGAACCAGTTCAAGGGCGGTCTGTACAAGGCCCTCGCCGTCGAACTGCAGAGATATGTGATGGCCCTGGGCGGGAACACCAATCCGTGCCAGGAGGGAGCATCCGTCACCTCTGGGCCCGCCGCGGTCTGCGCCGACCTCATGGGCGTCGGTTCGACGAAGGACAGGAACGGGCGGCTCGGCGTGCGGCCCTCTGCCACCCAGCTTGGTCTGCTGTCGGCGCTGAAGGTTCCGCCCGCAGATCGAGGTGTCGCGAAGCGCGGGTCCTGGTCGACGGCGAAGACAGGTGTCAGCGGCTCGCGGAGTCCAGCGCCGACTGCATCGACTGGCGGTAGCCCTCGCTGGTGTACGTGGCGCCGGAGACGGTGTCGATGTCGGCGCTCTGGGCGGTGAGCGCCTCTCTGGTCAGCTGCGGGATGGCGTAGGCGTTGATCTGCTGGTCCCTCGGGTTCTCCTGAGGGTAGGTGATCGCGGTGACGTCGGTGAGTGTCCCGTTCTTCAGGGTGACGCGGACCTGGACGGGGCCGTAGCGGGTCTGGACCGAGGCCCCTGTGCGGGTCCGGGTGCCCGTGGCCGAGCCACTCGAGCCGCTTGTTCCGCTCGAAGTGCTGGACGGCGCGGGAACGGTGGCGACCTCGGCGACAGTCGGCGTCGTGTGCGGCTTCAGCGATAGCAGCAGCACCATCCCGGAGACGGTCGCGGCACCTGCCAGCACGATGCGGCGCAGCGGACGGTTCTTCCTCAACGTGTGCAAGACGGCCTCACAGCTCGAAGGACTCGTGGTGGATACGGCGGTCCGGAACCCCGGCGGTGCGCAGCGCCTCGTACAGGTCCCGTGCGAATTCGTGCGGGCCGCACAGGTACACGTCGTGGGCGTCCAGGTCGGGCACCGTCGCGCGCAGGGAGGGTGCCGTGAGGTCGGGGCGCCGGCCGTCCGGCCCGTTGAGTGCGTACAGCACCTTCGCCCCGCGCCACCGTGCGACGGCCTCCAGTTCGCCGCCCAGCCGGGTGGTGAAGGTGACGTTGACGGGCAGGTCGCGCAGGGATTTGCCGTGATAGGCGGCGTCCGCGACGACGTGCAGGCGTCGGCCGTGGTGGCAGGCGGCCAGGAAGCGGAGCATCGAGGCGGCGATGTCGACCTTGGACTGCTCCTGCCCCGGTCGCCACAGCCGGGCCATCACCGGCAGACACACCGGCCGGGCCAGCACGGGGAGTTCGACGACCAGGCCGACCACGACGAAGCAGGTCCCCTGCCCGACCGGCTTGGGCCCCTGGGCGGCACCGTCGTGCTGCCAGGCTGCACCGAACACCTTCTTCCCGCGCCGCTTGAACAGTGTGTCGTCCACCGCCACGGTCAGCACCGCGCCCTCGGCAAGGAGCTGGCGAACGATCAGGTGGGACAGGGAGATGCCCAGGATGTCCGCGTTCCAGCGGGCCCGGGAGAAGAAGGCGTGCGCCCGGTCATGGGACCACAGCCGCGTCAAACCGGCGCCGCCGAGCATCCCGGTCACCGTGGACCGGCCGGTCTGCGCGATCAGCCCGGTGACCAGCGCGGCGAACGTACGGAACGTCGGAGTCGTGAAGCTGCCCCTGACCAACTCCAGGACAGCAAGCAGCGAAGTGGGTAGGGTCGGATCCGGAACCATCGGCGGGTCCCCTCCCCGGAGTTGGCGTAAGCACCGCCGATGCTTCTCTGCTGCCCGCCGCCAACGCGGCCCAACGGCCCCACATCACCCACCCGAGCGACCCCACGACGATCAACGAAAACGTCGAAAGTCGAGAGACGGTGCACGACTGACAAAATTCCCTGCACGGACGACAAAATCCGAAGCCCACGACGACCCTAATGTTCATGGGCGAGGTCGCCGCCCCTGGGTCTCTCGCAACTGGCCGCGGGGCAACGACGCCGAGGCCCATACATGCCTCCCGACAGGACGCTCGGTCGCTCAGGCGTCGTGCTTCCCGGGTCCCTTCCCCCTACAGATAGGAACGCCTCAGCATGCGCACCACCCACCGCCTCCGCACCCTGCTCGCCGCGCTCGCCGTCACGATCGGCGGCCTGAGCGTCGTCACACTCGCCAGCGGGCCCGCTGCGGCCGCAGCGAGCACGCCATGCAGCGACACGACGATCAGGACGCGCATCGCCAACACTTTGATCATCGTCCCCAGGATCCGGGCCGGGGTCACGACCTGCTACGTGCAGCAGGGGATGAGCGGCGACTATGTCTACACCCTGCAGATAAACATCCTCGTCTGCTACTCAGGGACGCCCGCCGCAACCTATATCAAGAACAGTGGCGGCGCTGACGGCGTCTACGGCGCCGGCACCCGAGATGCGTTCAAGTGGATCCAGAAAAACGTGTGGGGCCTCACTGGGAGCAACGTCGACGGCGTCTACGGCCCCTACGCCCGCGACCACATGCGCTTTGCGCTGTGGTACCACGACACGAACCTCAACCCCACCACCACCACAGGTGGTTGCTCCAGATACACGGGGTGATGCGCCTCCCGCCTAGGGCATGGCCATGCCGTTGTGCCGCAGCAAGGACTCCACCAAGGGCTCGGGGAACGGCTGACCGATGGCCTGCTCGGCCACGGCAATTGCCGAGCACTCCGCCGGGGGGCCAAGAGCAGTAAACGTACGAGGCGTGTGCGGCAGGGCCCCCCGGCGTGTGCCCGGATCGCCCCGGCTTGGAGTGGTTGATCGCGGCAGCGGGCGCGCCCCGGAAGCAGGTGAACACGGCACCTGTGGATCATGGAGTCCTACCTTTCTTGATGTGGGTCTGAGCTGGTCATTCGTAAGATCGGCGGGGCCCAGGGGTTCCGGGTATGGCTGTCATGGAGTCGCCGCTGGATGGCTCAGAGAACTTGGCCGCCCGGAACCCCGCGACGACTCGACCGCTAATTGGGAGACGCGACGCGATCGCTTTGTAGGACAACGTCGGCGAGGTCGTCTGCTGGGTTGGTGTACGACGAGCTGACGGAGGTGGCTGTGCCCGAGATCTGGGCCGGAGTGGACATCGGCAAGGAACATCACCACTGCGTGGTGATCGACGCCCAGGGCAAGCGACTGCTGTCGCGTCGGATTCCGAACGACGAGGCTGAACTGCTCCAGCTCATCGCTGACGTACTGGAGCTGTCGCGGGATGTGCTGTGGGCGGTGGACATCAACCACGGCGGGGCCGCGCTCCTGCTCGGTCTGCTGGTCAGCCACGACCAGCGCATCACCTACATCACCGGCCTAGCCATCCACCGCGCCTCGGCCGGCTACCGAGGCCAGGCCAAGACCGACGCGAAGGACGCCTTCGTCATCGCCGACCAGGCGCGCATGCGCACCGACCTCGGTGTCCTGCGGCCCGGCGACGAAATATCGGTCGACCTGCGCACTCTGGTTACCCGCCGCACCGATTTGGTCTGCGACCGGACCCGGCAGATTAACCGGCTGCGCGCCCAACTCCTGGAAATCTTCCCTGCGTTGGAACGCGCATTGGACTTGACGAAGAAGGGGCCGGTCCTGTTGTTGACCGGTTACCAGACCCCGGCCGCGATCCGTCGCGCTGGTGCTTCCCGGATCGCGACGTGGCTGAAGAACCGCAAGGTCCGCAACAGCGCGGCCCTGGCCCGGACCGTCGTGGAGGCCGCCGAGGCCCAGTTCACCGCACTGCCCGGCCAGAAACTCGCGGCCATCATGGTGGCCCGTCTGGCGAAGGGGGTGATGGCCCTCGATGAGGAGATCGCCGAGCTCGAAGCCCTGATCGAGGCCCGGTTTCTCGAGCACCCGCACGCCGAGGTGATCCAGAGCCTGCCCGGCATGGGCACCATGCTGAGCGCGGAGTTCCTCGCTGCGACCGGTGGCGACATGGATACCTTCGGCACGGCCGACCGCCTGGCCGGCTACGCCGGCCTCGCACCCGTCCCCCGCGACTCCGGACGCGTCAGCGGCAACCTCCACCGTCCACGCCGCTACCACCGCGGCCTGCTCCGCGCCTTCTACCTCTCGGCCTTCGCCAGCCTGCGGAACTGTCCGGCCTCGAAGCAGTTTTACGAGCGCAAGCGGGCCGAGGGCAAGGGGCACAAGCAGGCGCTGCTGGCGCTCGCCCGTCGCCGGGCCAACGTCCTGTGGGCCATGATTCGCGACGGAGCGTGCTACCAAGCCACACCACCAGTCACGGCAGCGGCTTGACAACGTCATTGGGAAGTTCTCTACGCTTCAAGATCCACGAAGGTGCCGTGTTCGTCCCTCCATCATCTCCTGTCGCTGTTCTCGCGCCTCGCGCACCCCGCCTGGAGGCCCTCGGCGAGGCTGTCGCACAGGTCCAAGTCCGTTGTCTGGTCGCCGAGGTCGAGTCGGTCACCGACCCGCGAGGGGCTTGCGGGGTGCGTTACCGGATCTCCTCGCTGTTGGCCCTGGTGGTCTGCGCGATGACTGCGGCGGGCCACGACTCGATCACCGCGGCGGCGGAGTGGTGCCGGCGTGCGACGCCGCAGGAGCTTGCCGCCCTTTGGCCTGCCCTATCACCCGTTGCTGGGCCGCTACCGAGTCCCGAGTGAGAAGACCCTGCGCAGCGTCCTGGGGCGTCTGGATCCCGGTGAGATCGGCGCGGCCGGCTACGACTACCTCCGACCCCTGCTGTCCACGCAGCCCCCTCGGCCGGATCCGGTGATGCCCGGCGGCGGAATCGAGCGCGAACAGCGCCGGGCCCATCGGATGGCCACCCGCGCCGAGCCAGTGAGGTCCAGGCGCCGGGCGATCGCGGTGGACGGCAAGTGCCTGCGTGGCGCGAAGCGACCGGACGGCAGCCGGGTCTTCGTGCTGTCCGCGGACCGCCACGGCGACGGCGTCACGCTCGCCTCGCGCGAGATCGGCGCGAAGACCAACGAGATCCCCGAGTTCGCACCCCTGCTCGACCAGATCGACGACACAGGTCTCGCGGGGACCGTCGTCACCGCCGATGCCCTCCACTCCCAACGGGACCACGCCACCTACCTGCACGAACGCGGCGCCCACTACCTGCTGACAATCAAGAACAACCAGCGGGGCCAGCCCGCCAACTCCATGCCCTGCCCTGGAAGAACATCCCCGTGATCCACCGCGACGACACGCGAGGGCACGGCCGCCACGAGCAACGGATCGTCCAGGTCGTCACCGTCGCGGGCCTGCTCTTTCCGTACGCGGCCCAGGTCCTGCGGATCCAGCGCCGTCGCCGCCTCTACGGAGCGAAGAAGTGGTCCAGCGAGACCGTCTACGCCATCACGGACCTGACCGCCGAAGAAGCGAACGCGGCCGAGATCGCGTCTTGGGCTCGCGGGCACTGGACGGTGGAAAACACCGTCCACTGGGTCCGAGATGTTGTCTTCGGAGAAGACAAGTCCCAGGTCAGAACCCACAATGCGCCCGCCGTACTCGCTGCCGTCCGCGACCTAATCCGCAGCGCACTCAAGCTCGCCGGATACGTCAACACCGCCGCCGGACGCCGAGCCCACACCGACCGCCTCCGCGTCCTCACCCTCTACGGCATCACATGATCAAACCGGACGAGTCAGGCAAAGGCCGGGGCCCTGACGGTCGGATCCGGAGGCATCGGCGGGTCCCCTCCCCGGAGGTGGCGTAAGCACCGCCGATGCTTCTCTGCTGCCCGCCGCCAACGCGGCCCAACGGCCCCACATCACCCACCCGAGCGACCCCACGACGATCAACGAAAACGTCGAAAGTCGAGGTGTCTGCCACGCCGAGAATTCTGAGGCACGGGACGGGGCGCGAGCCAGCTTTTATCAGCTGAGCCGACCCGGGTGCGGCGCCTCTCGCGCGCAGTCCTGGCCGATGGTGCGGAAGCGGTTCCAGACGTCCTGTCTGTGACTGCTGGGGGCTGGACAAAATTGGCTTGTCCCACGAGCACAGCCCGCCCTAGGGTCAGACCACTTCGATGAGACGTTCCCCAGAAGCACGCCGCAGAGCGGGAGCGTCCCACCTCGCTGAGGTGCCGGAGGGGCGGCAGCCGTCTTTGTCGACCCTTCCTTTCGGAGGTCTCCTTCATGAACGTCGGTATCGGCCTGCCCATCGGCGACCCGACCACCCTGCTCACCTGGGCCCGGCGCGCTGACGCCGGGCCCTTCAGCACGCTCGGCCTGCTGGACCGGCTCGTCTACCACAACCCCGAACCGCTGGTCGCGCTCGCCATCCTCGCGGGCGCTACCACTCGCATCCGCGTCCAGACCGAGGTGCTGCTCGCCCCGTTGCGCGATACGGTCCTCCTCGCCAAGCAGGCCGCCACCTTGGACCGGATGGCCGGTGGCCGCCTGGTCCTCGGCCTGGGCATCGGCGGCCGGGACGACGACCACCAGGTCACGGGCATCGACAAGCGCACCCGAGGCCGACGCCTCGACGAGCAGATGGCGGTGATGCGCCGCCTCTGGTCCGGCGGGCCGTACGGCGACGGCGTCGGGCCGATCGGCCCCGCGCCGGCCCGGCCCGGCGGCCCCGAAGTGCTCTTCGGTGGCTTCAAGCCCGTCGCGCTCGAACGCGTTGCTCGCTGGGGGGACGGCTTCCTCGCCGCCGCGGCGCCCTCGTGGGCGGGCGGCCTGTTCGACACCGTCCGCACCTTCTGGAAGGAGTACGGTCGCGACGGCGAACCGCGCATTGTCGCGCAGGTCAACGTCGCCCTCGGCCCTCAAGACGTGATCGACGACGCGCAGGCCAACATGCACGCGTACTACACCTTCACCGGCACGCCCGACCGGATGGTCGCCGGGTTGCTTACCACGCCCACCGAGATCCGCGACGCGATCGCCCGCTTCGCCGACCTCGGTGCCGACGAGGTCATGCTCTACTGCTACGGCCTTGACCCGAGCCAGGTAGACCGTCTCACCGACGTCCTGTGAGGCTTACTGGCTCTAACAAAAGCGGTTTGATCATGTGACGGTCTGCTTGATCGCTCGTTGATGTGGGCATGGGGAAGCGTCAGTCGCGACCGTGGATCGTGTCGGATGAACTGTGGTCGCTCACCGAGCCGTTGCTGCCCGAGCCGCCCCTGAAGCAGGCCGAGGGCAGACCGCGAGTGCCCGGCCGCCAGGCCTTGTGCGGGATCTTGTTCGTCCTGCATACCGGCATCCAGTGGGAGTGCCTCCCGCAGGAACTGGGCTTCGGCTCGGGCATGACGTGCTGGAGGCGCCTGGCGGCCTGGAACGAGGCCGGCGTCTGGGACCAGCTGCACCAGCTGCTGCTGAACAAGCTGCACTCGAAGAATCAGCTGGACTGGTCGCGGGCGGTGATCGATTCCTCCCATGTCCGGGCCGCGCGCAGGGGCCCAAAAGCGGGCCCAGCCCGGTCGACCGCGCACGCCCGGGCAGCAAGCACCACATCATTACCGACGGCCAGGGGATCCCGCTCGCGGTGTCTTTGACCGGCGGAAACCGCAACGATGTCACCCAACTGCTGCCCCTGTTGGACAAGATCCCGGCAGTGGCCGGAGCTGTCGGCCGGCCGCGCAGACGGCCGGACATGCTCTTCGCTGACCGCGGCTACGACCACGACAAGTACCGCCAGCTTCTTCGGCAGCGCGGCATCAGGCCCGCGATCGCCGAGCGTGGCCAGCCGCACGGGACAGGACTGGGCACCTTCCGCTGGGTCGTTGAGCGGACGATGTGCGCCACGAGGCGCTCTGTTTGTATCCCCGGTTCAGCCGGGAGGAACTCGGAAGGAGGTTCCTGGGCCTGATGACTTACCTGGATCCGAAAGGTGAAGGGACAACAGCATGTCAGGAAACCAGCGACCGGGCTCAGTTGTCGGAGACGGGGTGCTGGGAGGCCCGCGCGACATGGCGAAGACTGGATTGTTTGAAGCCCAATCTCCAGCAGATGCAAGTTCTCATCCGCCGGAAGGACAGCTGAAACCGGCGCCGCACCCTGCACGGGGTTCGATCGTGCTCCCGTGCACCTCCGGGGTGCGGAGCGATGCCCAGCGAGGGCATTCAAGGAGACGAGTGGGACGCCTACCTCGCGCTAGAACGTACGGACAGAGACGAACGTGGGATCGCCTACGGGACGCGAGTTCCAGGGCGACGGAGGCCCCGTAGTAGTCGCCGGATTAACGACCGGCCGGGGAGGACGGGAAAGCCGTCCACAGGGCGAAGGGGGCCAGGTGACTCGGACACACCAGACCCGGGAGGTATGCGAAATGCAGATCGCCGCAACGGCGCTGTGTGTCCTGCGCGAGCAGCCTGAACCGCTCACGCTGTAGTCACTGGAGAGCCGGATGACGGGAAACCGTCACGTCCGGTTCGGCGGGAGGCCGCGCGGAACAGGACCTGCCACGGCAGGTACCTCACCGCGCGGCCGACCCATCCTCCTGGCTGCATGGCTTCCGCCGCTTACGGATCCGCTGGGAACGACGCGACGACATCCACGAGGCCTTCCTCGGACTTGCCGTCTGCCTGGTCACCCACCGGCACGTCCAGAGGCTTTGTTAGGGCCAATAATCCGGGGCGCGAAGCCGTCCCCGGATCTGGCATGCTGGCCCCGTGAACAACAAGATCAGAAAGGACGATGCCGCGTAATCGGCCGTCCCAAGTCCGCGCCTCCGGACGTCACCCGAGGCGGCAGGCGCATGAAACACCAACGCCTGGGTTGCCCCGTGGCTCCGGCAAGCTTGCCGGAGCGGTCGCCCGCCTCGAACACGATCGCCTCTGGCCTGGGGCGATAGCCCAGGCCATGCAGCAGTGGTCACGAACAGCCCATCGCCCCAGCCGAGCTCTGTCTGGCGGTTGCGGTTGCCCTTTGTGCAACCCCTTCTACACAACCGACGAGCGGGAAGTCCTGGAAGCGGCCATGCGCGCTCTTCCACCACAGGCGGCGCGTGAGCTGCGGCGTCTGGTGAAACCGCTCGACGACCTCTACATCGCCAAAACTTGGCCCGACCCGTTCACCTCGCCCAACGACGGATGGTGGGCAAGACGCTGTTGGGGATAGACCTGCGTCGATCCCTACCCCAGCACCGTTGTCTGCCCAGCGGAGTCGTTAAACGGCAAGCTGATTCGCCGGAGCATCGGGAGAGCCCAGGGATCCCCGTCGCCGGGGACGGTTCAGCATTGCTGTCAACCGACGTCGAAGAGATTCGGCAGTCGAAGGAGGTAACGGGTGCGGTCGTGGCGTTTGATCCGCTCGAACTCGGGGGCCCGGTACAGCGGGGTGACGGTGCAGCGTTCCGCGGCCGAACCGATCCCGTCCAGCAGGGCGTTGACGGCCTGCCGGGCCGAGGTGTTGGCGCCTTCCATGGTGGCCAGATCGATGGGCACGGCCACATAGTCGCCGGACAGGAAGAGGTTGGGGATCTTCGTAGCCGATCGCGGACGGTGGTGGAAGGTCCCTGTCGGATGGATGAGCAACTGCTCCTCGTTGACCGGGTTCGCAGTGCCGAGGCCGTCGACGGCCGGATCGAGGAACCAGGAGTGCAGCACGGAGTCCTTCAGGACCGTACGGCCGCTGTCATTGAGCGCCGCCTTCAACTGCGCCCACACCTCGCGGGCGACTTCGGCGCGGGTGCACTGCTTGGCGGTCTTGCCGTACAGGATGCCCGGCTGGTCCCACTCGGAGACGTCCACGGACAGACAGTCCGCGACCGTGCCGTCGCCGAAGTCGGCAGGGAAGTCGTGGCCCGGCCAGTGCTGGGCCTGGGCGATCGCGGTCAGCGACCAGGGGGAGTCGATGAGGTCGAGGTGGCCGTGCAGTATCGGCGTACGTTCGGTGAGATAGAACTGTATGCCGGTCATCCAGTCCGTCTCCAGCCGGTCGCACTCGGCCAGTTGGGGATCGGCGGCGCGCACGGCGGAGTTCCAGGTGCGGCGCGCGTGCTCGACCGGCATGGCCGAGATGTAGTGGTCGGCGGTGACAGTCCGGCGGGCACCGCCCGGGTCCTCCACGACGGCGCCGGCGATCCGGCCCGTGTCCAGGATCAGGTCCCGTACGGTCCAGCCGATGTGGAACTCGACCCCGAGTGACTTCAGGTACGTCACCCAGGGGTCGATCCAGGCCTCGTTGGTGGGCGCGTTGAGGATCCGGTCCAGCGGTCCGTCCGCGCCCCGCCCGAGGAGGTTGAAGGCGAAGGCCTCCAGCAGGGTGGCGACGGTACGGGTGCTGGCCTCCTCCGCCTTGGTGGCCACGATGTTGCGGGTGATGCCAATGGCGAGGATCCGCTGGTAGTCGTACGACATCCGTTCGGCCCGTACGAACTCCCACCACGGCATCTGCTCCCAGGTCTCGTCGCGGCGTTCATCGCAGCTGGTGAGGAAGACCAGGAAGCGGTTGGCGAAGTAGAGGGCCTCGTGGAGGGGGAGGTTGAAGGCGGTGTCCAGGACCGAGGTGAGGGCGCGGCGGATCTCGTCGGGGGTGAGTTCGGCCGGGGTGTTGCCGGGCCACGGAAGCGGGATCCGGATGTCCTCGCGGCCGCCCGACCGGGCGAACAGCATCTCCTTCGGGGCGACGAGGTTGTCGTGGACACCGTTGAGGTTGCCGGGGAAGGGGATGCGCCGCATGGTGTCGGGCAGGTTGTGGTAGATGCCGGGGATGAAGCGGAAGCCGTGCTCCCCGGGCAGGGGCCCGCGGCCGCCCGTGCCGCTGTCCGGTACGTCCATGCTGCGGGCCTTGCCGCCCAGCGCCTTGCGTTCGTAGACCGTGACCCGGAAGCCGCGTTCGGCGAGTTCGTGGGCGGCCGTGAGCCCGGCGACGCCCCCGCCCAGTACGGCCACGGTCTGTGCGGCGGCGCCGTTACGGGCCGCGGCCCGTTGGGGGGTCGCGAGGGCGACCCCGCCGCCGGCGGCCGCGGCCGAACCCAGGAACCCTCTGCGTGTGGTGCCGCCCATCGCTACCCCTTACCGTAGGTAACCACCGGCGCACGAGGATATGGGCGACGCACCGATCCTGGAAGACGGCCAACGGAGCTTGGGCCACTTTGGCTTGATGCCGCATCATCTCGGCGCACCCGACGGCGTGCGGCCAAGGCGTTCCAGATCCCACTGCGGCCAGCCGCATGCCGAGAGGCGGGGAAGTGTTGAGGGAGCGAATTTCATCCTGGAGCGGAGCAACGGACTCATAATCCGTCGGCCGTGGGTTCGAGTCCCACCCGCCCCACCTGCGCAAGCCTTTGACCTGCGGAAACGTTCATTTTGTCCTGTCGGATCGTCAACTTTGCCTGAACGGAATGAATCCGCTGCCCGTGAGTTTGGAGTCCGGAGACGGCCGGGGGAGCTGCAAACCGTCTGACCTGCAGCTGAGTGGATGATCGAGGTCCTGGCTCACGGTCCGGGCGACTGCCTTGAGGGCCGATGCCAAGACCCAGGGGCCGTACAGGGGCCGGGGCGGCGCAGACGTGTCCAGGCCAGCGGTGTCTCGGGGCCGATCCGTTGTCCCACTTGATGGTGGCGCTGCTGGCGCAGCCATCCACAGCGCGGCCAATGGAGCGCCCAGAAGAGTGGGGCGAGCTGCAGCATTGTGAGTTCGTCCTGTCCTGGACGAGGCTGAGCGCAGGCAGCTGGCGCAGTGGGCGCGGCGGGCCAAGACCGCCCATTTCCTCGCGCTGCGAGTCCGGGGCGGCAGAGTGTCAGGTCTGGCGGGTGCGGGTGCGGGTGCGGGTGCGGGTGCGGGCGCGGTGCGCCGGCCGACGCACCCGCCCCACGTCTATACCCCTGGGTGCAGTCCCAACCAGCCGGGTGTTGGGTCGCCCTTGACCTCGCCGAAGTAGAGGGCGAAGGTCTGCTTCCAGCGTTCGACCGCGGCACGGTCGGCCATGAAGCGGGGGAAACCGTCCACGTGGGCGTTCGGGTACTCCCAGATCGGCTTCAGTCCCGCCGGGGGAGTGACGTCGGTGCGGACGGACCAGCCGTTGAACGACCCGTTCTGCATCTCGGCCGACAGCTGCCAGTTGAGGAAGAGCTTGGCGGCCGTGGAGTTCCTGGCCTGCTTGAGGATCGCGGCGCGCTGGCCCCAGGCCATGAACGGGTGCCCGGCGCCGATGGCGAACGTTACGGGAGAAGTGCTGACCGCAGATCCGGCAGTGCCGACACCGATCGCCTTCTGCCCGCCGAAGACGGCGTCGCCCGGGGAGTTGCTGCCCCGCCCGAACCGCACGTCCTGCTCGGCGAACTTGGCCACCCAGTCCCAGCCGTACTTCTGGGCGTACAGCGAGAAGAGGTAGAGGACCGCGTCGTCGTCGTGCGGGTAGGCGGAGGCGATCTTCCCCTTCCACTTCGGGTCGACCAGGTCGCGCGGGGTGAGCGGCGTCGTCCCGCCGACTTTCGCCGTGTCGTACATGAAGCTGAAGGCGAGCGCCCCGGTGGCCACCCATGCGCCCTGCGGGTCCTTGAACTTGTCGTAGACCTTGGAGAACCCGGCGGGCTTGTAGTGCAGGAGGCGGCCCTGCTGCTTCCAGCGGTCGAAGTCCTGGAGGGTCTGGAACTGGACGACGTCCGGGACGAGGGTGTCGGTGGCGAACTGGTTGTCGACGCGGACGTCGTGGTACTTGCTGTAGTCGACGATCAGCGTGAGGTCTATCTCCGGGAAGCGGTCCTTGAAGGCCGCCTTGGTGGCGTCCTGCTGGGTGGGGGTGTCGCCGCCGGCGTAGACGACGAGCTTGCCGCCCTCCACGAGCGCGGCCTGGTAGAGCTCGTCGAGCGTTCGCGTCTCCTCGCGCCCGCCCGCACCGCGGTAACCCGCCGGGGCGGCCGCGGCCGGAGTCGCGGTGGCGCCGAGGGCTCCGACGCCGAGGGCGGCACCGGTGGCCAGGACATGTCGTCTGCTGAAGGTGGTCACGCTGAAGAGGCCTCTCTCGTGGGGGGTGGAGTGGTGAAGCCCCGGCGCCTGGGCACGGCCATGGTCGTCGGGCGCCCTTCATCCTTGCCTCACCCCACCGGATGGGCAACGTTTTCCAAAGGCCAAATTCAACTTTCAATCGAACGATTGAACGCCCGCTGCACAACTCGGAGCTGACGCCCTATTCCGTCAGCCGCGCAGTGGACCGGCGCGGCACGAGCGTGGGGGAGAGGGTGACCTGGGCCGATCGGCGGCCACGGTCGGCGATCCGCTCCAGGAGGAGGCGTACGGCGTTCTGGCCCATCTCGCGACCGCCCTGGTCGACGCTGGTGAGGGAGATCGGGCCGAACGCGGCGAACGTGGTGTTGTCGTAGCCGGCCACCGAGAGGTCGCCGGGCACGGACAGCCCGGCCTCGGCGACTGCTTCGAGCACGCCCATGGCGACGATGTCCGCTCCGGCGAAGACGGCCGTGGGCCGGACGGGCCGGGCCAGCAGCTCCTTCGTGCCCCGGTAACCGCCGTCCTGGGTGTAGCTGGTGGAGACGACGTCGGTCCACTCCTCCAGGCCGTGCTGCCGCATGGCCTGGCGATAACCGTCGGCGCGGCGGGCGTTGGGCATCTCCGTGAGGCGCGTCGGATCGGTCTCGTGATGCTCGATGTGGGCGATCCGGCGATGCCCGAGGTCGGCCAGGTGGCCGACGACCAGCGCGGCGCCCTCGACGTCGTCGTCGGCCACCGTGTCGTACGCAGGAGACGAGCCGTGGCGGCCGATGACGACGGTCGGCACCGCGCTGCCGACGCGCTCCATATGGGCGCGTGAAGAGATCGGTGCAACCAGGATGATGCCGTCCATGCCGCGGTCGATCATTGCCTCGGTGACGCGGGCCTCCTCCTTCTCCCCGTTGCAGCCCGGGCCGAGGAGCACCTGGTACTCGGTGTCCGCAAGCGAGGTGGTGATGCCGTCGAGGATCTCGGGGAAGAAGGGGTTGCGGATGTCGGGCAGCATGACACCGATGGTGTACGTCTGTCCGCGCAGGCCCCTGGCGCCGGCGTTCGGCCGGTAGCCCAGTTCGTCGATCGCGCGGCGCACCTTGGCGCGCATCTCGGGGCTGGCACCGTACGCGTTGCGCAGCACCTTGGAAACGGCGGTCGTGGACACCTCTGCGTGACGGGCGACGTCGACGATGGTGACGCGTCGAGGCCGGGCCTGCGGCTCCATCCGGTTCCTGTCCCTTCGGGAAACGTTGTCGGCGAGTGTAGGACGGAATGCGTGATTCGGTGGAGCCGCCGCAGACCCTGAGCCGCGTCGCCGTCGTAACAATTGCGCAGCTTGCTCGGCATCTTGACGTCACGCAGGACGCTCTCTAGGGTCTGGCAACACCTATGGGAAACGTTACCCATCGGACTCCGGGTCATCCGGCCCCGCATCCGACCACCGGACCATCCGACACCTGGACCGCATCACCCACCACGACAACCGGTCGGCGCCCTCACACACAGTCCGCAGTGCTGGAGCCCCGATTCAACACTCTGTTTGAAACGTTTCATGAGAGGAGGTGCGTCGATGACCCTCGCCCCGCACGAGCAGCTGCCGGACCATGACCGGCCTCCCGATGCGAAGCGGGCGCCGAAGGTCCGGCGGGCGCGAACCACCCCGCCCTGGTGGTTCGCGCTGCCCGCGCTGCTGCTGTTCGCCTTCGTGGTCCTGGTGCCGAGTGTCCGCGGTGTCTACTACGCCTTCACCGACTGGGACGGTCTCGACCCCGACTTCTCGTTCATCGGCCTGGACAACTTCTCCGACATACTCGACGACCCCGACGCAATGCAGGCCATCTGGCACACCCTGCTGATCGCCGTGTCGATCACGGTCGTCCAGAACGCCGTGGGTCTGCTGCTGGCCCTCGGCGTCAACTCGGCGATCAAGTCCCGCAACGCGCTCCGGGTGTTCCTGTTCGCCCCGGCCGTGATCACCCCGATCGTCACCGCCTACCTCTGGCGCAACCTGCTCGGCCCGGACGGCGCGGTCAACAGCCTGCTCGGCGCCGCGGGGCTGGACGGCTGGCAGCAGGACTGGCTGGGCAGTCCGCAGGTCGCTCTGTGGTCGGTGATCGGAGTGATCGTCTGGCAGTACGCCGGCTACTCGATGGTCATCTTCCTGGCCGGACTCCAGTCCGTGCCCAAGGAGATCCATGAGGCGGCTGCCATCGACGGGGCGGGCCCCGTGCGCCGCTTCTGGTCGGTCACGCGCCCGCTGCTGGCCCCGGCCCTCACCATCAACCTGATGCTGTCGATCATCGGCGGCATCAAACTCTTCGACCAGGTCTACGCGTTGACCAGCGGCGGCCCCGGCCACGCCACCGACACCCTCTCCACCCTGATCTACAAGGACGCCTTCACGCTCGGCGAGTTCGGCTACAGCATCGCGCTCGCGGTCGTCCTCACGATCATCGTGGCAGTCGTCTCGACCGGTCAGTACCTGGTGCTGTCCCGCAACGAGAGGGCCGTCTCATGATCCGCTACCGCCGCCGCACCCTCGCGCTGGAACTGGCGATGATCGCCGCGGCCCTGGTCGTGGGCTTCCCGGTGTACGTCCTGGTCAACCTGGCCGTACGCCCGGCGTCGGACACCTCCTCACCGATCAGCCCGACCACCTCACCCACCCTCGCCAACTTCACCCAGGCCTGGCAGCAGGGCGCGCTGGGCGGGGCGTTGGTCAACAGCGTGCTGGTGACGGTGTGCAGTGTCGTCATCGTGCTGGCCGTCTCGTCGCTCGCGGCGTACCCCCTGGCCCGGGTGGCGGCCCGCTGGTCCCGGGGAACGTATCTGACCTTCCTCCTGGGCCTGGTCCTGCCGTTCCAACTGGCGGCCCTGCCGCTCTACCAGACCATGCGGGACATGGGGCTCCTCGGCACCCCCTGGGCGTTGGTCCTCTTCTACTCCGGTCTGCAGGTGCCCTTCACCGTCTTCCTGTACGTCGGCTTTCTGCGCGCCTTGCCCCGGGACTTCGAGGACGCGGCACTGATCGACGGCTGCACCTCGCTGCAGGGCTTCCGGTACATCGTCCTGCCGATGCTCAAACCGATCACGGTGACCGCTCTGGTGCTCAACACGGTCGCCATCTGGAACGACTTCTTCACCCCGTTGCTGTACCTCAGCGGCAGCGCGCAGCAGACCATGCCGGTCTCCATCGCTGGTTTCGTCGGCCAGTACGTCACCGACTGGAACCTCATCTTCGCCGCACTGGTGATCAGCATCCTGCCCGTCCTGCTCGTCTACTTCCTGCTCCAGCGCAGCATCATCAACGGCTTCGCGGGTGGGCTGCGCGGATGACACACACCGCCCACCCGTCCCTCATGTTCGGTTGCTCTTCCTCGAGGGGGACTTCATGAAGACACGCACACTCCCGGCCCTGATCGCCGCGGTGACATCCGTGGCGGTGTTGGCCGCCTGCAGCGGCGGTACCAGGGCAGGAGACTCCGGCGGGGGATCGAAGACCCTGACGCTCGCCTCGGTCGACCAGGGCTCCGTCGAGGACGTCGTCAAGGCCTTCGAGAAGGCCAACCCCGGCGTCAAGGTCCGCTACACCACCAGCGGCGCCGACCAGTACCAGCAGCAGATCCGCACCCAGCTGTCCTCGGGCACCGCACCCGACGTGATGTCGGTCTGGCCCGGCAACGGCAACCCGGGCGCCACGGTCGTCCTGGCCAAGCCCGGCTATCTGCGCGACCTTTCGGACCAGTCCTGGGCCGCCAAGATGCCGGACGCCATCAAGACCGTCGCGCAGTACGAGGGCAAGACGTACAACGCGATCTTCGGCCAGAACGGCATCGGCGCCGTCTACAACGAGCAGGCCGTGCAGAAGGCCGGGCTCACCGCGCCGGACACCTGGACCGACCTGCTGGCCTTCTGCAAGGCCGCGAAGGCCAAGGGAACCCCGGCCTTCGCCCTCGGCAACCAGGACAACTGGGTGACCCAACTCGTCCTGTACGCACTGGTCGCCACCACCGTCTACGGCCCGGACCGCGACTTCGACCAGCAGATGCAGGCGGGCCAGGCCACCTTCGCCCAGTCGCAGTGGGCCACCGCCCTGGACAAGTACCTCACGATGGAGAAGACCGGCTGCTTCCAGAAGAACCCGCTGGGCACCAACTACGAAGCCAGCCAAGCCCTCGCCGCCTCCGGAAAGACCCTCGGCATCATCCAGGGCAACTGGGTGATCGCCCTCCTGAAGGGCAAGAACCCGAAGGGCACGTTCACGCTCAAGGCGCTCCCCGCCACCGATGACCCCTCCCAGACCCTCATCCCGGCGGCTGCGGGCGCCGGCTACGGCGTCAACGCCAAGGCGAAGAACAAGGAACTCGCCCTGAAGTTCGTGAACTTCGTGATGTCGCACGAGGGCATGAACCTGTTCGTCAAGAAGCAGGGCGGTCTGCCCTCCCTGCCGGACACGGGGTACGTGGCGGATCCGTCCCTGGCCGAACTGTCCAAGTTCATCACGTCGGACCGCACCGTGCCGTTCATGGACCAGCTGTGGCCCAACGCCAAGGTCCAGCAGACCATGCTCAGCGGCCTTCAGGAGATCTTCAGCGGCCAGTCCACGCCCGAAAAGCTCCTCGCCGAGATGGACACCGACTACAAGTCCGGCTCCTGACCACCCCCCAACACCCGAAGGGATGACGGTGTGAGCAATGCACCCCACCATGCGGACGGCACGGACCGTGACCTCGGCAAGAGCGATGCCCCGGCGGAGGCAACGCGGGAATCCGCCGTAGAACCATGCTCGTGGCGACGGCCGGCGCGGTGCCGGTAGTGGCCGGCGCCGTGGGCGGCTCGGCCACCGCGCAGGCGGCACCGTCCCGCCGTCCGGACGCCGCGGTGACCGGACTGACCGTGGAACACCGCACCGACCCCCTGGGCGTGGACGCCGAGCGGCCGCGCTTCGGCTGGCGCATGCGGTCCGCGTCGCGCGGGCGGAGCCAGGGGGCCTACCAGATCCTGGTGGCGAGCTCACGGGACAGGCTGACGGCCAGTCGCGCGGACGTCTGGGACAGCGGCCGCGTACGCTCCGCCGATTCCGTGGCTGTCCGCTACGCGGGCAGGGCGCTGAACACCTCAACCCGCTACCACTGGACCGTCACCGTCTGGGACGCCGAAGGCCGTCCGGTCGGTACGGCGCCCCCCGCCTTCTTCGAGACCGGCCTCATGAGCACTGACGGCGTCGGCGGATGGGAGGGCTCGCAGTGGATCGGGATGAAGGGGAAGGTCCCCAACTCGGCTGGGGCGCCGATGCTTCGGAGGCAAGTGGTTCTGAAAAAGGGGATCCGCGAGGCGCGGCTGTACGTCTCGGCCCTCGGCGTGTACGAGGCCTATGTCAACGGACGCCACGTGACCGTCCCGCAGGACGACGGCACCGCGATCGAACTGCTCCCCCCGGGCTCGACGAACTACGACGCGCGCGTCAACTACATGACGTATGACGTCACGGACCTCGTGACGCGAGAGCGCGCGGACGTCACCCTCGGGTTCGTCCTGGGTAACGGCTGGTACAACGGCCGTATATCCGACGGCAGTACGTACTACTCGGCGGACGGCAACGCCTTGGCCGTCAAGGCCAAGCTACTGATCCGGTACGCCGACGGGACGTCGCAGACGGTCGTCACCGGGCCGGACGGCGGCTGGAAGGCCACCGACACCGGCCCCTACCGCGCCGACGACATCTACGACGGCCAGACCTACGACGCCCGGATGGAGCTGCCGGGCTGGACAGCGCACGGGTTCGACGACTCCGCCTGGTCGGACGTGGAGCGAGTCGCCTTCGAGGACAAGTTCCCGGACGCGCAGCTCCTCGTCTACCCGGGCGAGACCGCGCGCTTCATGGACCGTTGGGATCGGCGACCGCGGTCGATCACCGTCGCCACGGGGGTGACCGGGCAGGACGGCAGCCCCAACGGCAGGGGCCGCATCGTCGTGGACCCCGCCCGGACGGTGACCGACCCCGTGAAGGCGGCCTCCGCCTCGGCCACGATCGGCAGTGGCGAGACGGCCGTCTTCGACCTCGGTCAGAACATGGTCGGTGTGGCCCGCTACAGCCTGCGCGGCCCCGCCGGAGCCAAGGTCGAGTTCAGGTTCGGCGAGATGCTCAATGACGACAGCACCGGCGCGGACGGCCCCGAGGGCTCCCTCTACCGGGCCAATCTCCGAAGCGCCAAGGCCACTAGCACCTACATCCTCAAGGGCGACCGGCACGGCGAGACCCACCAGGACTGCCTGACCTTCTATGGCTTCCGTTATGTGTCCGTCACCACGACGGACACCGTCACGATCGCCGGCCTAACCGGAAAGGTCGCCACCTCCGCGATCCGCGAGATCGGTACCTTCACCACCAACGATCCCGACATCAACCAGCTTGCGAGCAACATCCGTTGGGGTCAGCGCGGCAACTACCTCTGGGTGCCCACCGACTGCCCGCAGCGCGACGAACGCCTCGGCTGGACCGGCGACACCCAGGTCTTCTCCACGACGGGTCTGTACAACGTGGACGCCGGGGTCTTCCTCAGCCACTTCCAGGACACGGTCGTCGACTCCCAGGCCATCTACGGTACGGACAAAGCCCAGTTCACCGGGGTCGCCCCCACCGGACGATTCAACTTCCCTGGCGGCGGCAGCGGTTGGGCGGACACCGGTGTCATCGTGCCCTGGGCCGTGTGGCAGATGACCGGGGACGCGACCATCGTCAAGGACAACTGGCCGGCGATGACCCGCTACCTGGACTGGATCCAGGAGCAGACCGGCGACACCTATGCCGGACAGGGCTCCCTCACCGGCGACTGGCTGGGGCCCCAGAAGACCAGCGCCCAGCTGATGAGCGACGTCTACTACGGCTACAGCACCCGGCTGATGGCACAGATGGCCCGCGCGATCGGCAGGACGGCGGAGGGAGAGGTGTACGACCGGCTCTTCGGACGCATCAGGCAGGCGTTCATCACCAAGTACCTGAGCACCGAGGGCGGCGCGGTCACGGTCAAGTCCAGCCTCGGCGACGCCTCCCCGATCGAACCGGGCTCCGACCCCAACCAGAAGACGGAGGACAACAGCCAGACGGCGCTGCTCTGGGTCCTCAAGCTCGGTTTCTACGAGACGGAGGCCCAACGCCGCACACTCGTCGGGCATCTCGCCGACAACATCGGCAACGACGAAGCCTACAAGGCGGCGCACCCGAACAGCAGCCGGGTCAGGTACGCCGAGAACACGCTGTCCGTCGGCTTCCTCGGCGTCAACGTCCTCGCCCCCATCCTCACCGACGAGGGGCGCGCGGACCTGGCGTACAAGCTGCTCCACCAGGACGCCTTGCCGTCCTGGCTGTTCTCCGTGAAGAACGGCGCCACCACCGTCTGGGAGCGATGGAACTCCTACTCCAAGGAGGACGGGTTCGGGCCGGTAAGCATGAACTCCTTCAACCACTACGCCTACGGCGCGATCATGGAGTGGATGTACGCCTACATGGCCGGCATCGCCCGCGACCCGGACAGCCCCGGCTTCAAGCACTTCGTCCTGCAACCCCACATCGATCCCACCGCCAGGATCACGCAGGTGTCGGGCTCGCACGAGTCGCCGTACGGCGAGATCAGGAGCGAGTGGAAGATGGAGGACGGAGGCGGGAGCCTTGTGTACGACGCGCTCGTGCCCGCCAACAGCGAGGCGACGCTGCGCCTTTCAGTCATCTCCGCCGATGCCGTACGCGAAGGACGGACTCCGCTGGCCCGAGTGGACGGGGTGCGTCTCCTCGGCCACAAGGACGGTGTGGCCTCGTACAGGTTGCCCTCGGGCCGATATCACCTGACCGCCCGGCTCCGCTGACCTGCCGCCAGACGCCTGTCAGGCAGGTGCCGACATCACGAAGCGGCCGTGTTCGCGGCGCCGAGGGGGCATCGCGGACGCGGTCATCGACAGCACCCGGCGAGCGGGGGCGCGACCAGTGCACGCCGGGCGCTGCCCCGCTGAACTCGTCGCAGACCAGGCGCTGGAGTGCTGGACGAGATTTTCCGAACGGGCTTAACGACGCGCTAGTCTGCGATCAGGCGGCTCACCTGCGAAAACGCTGTGCGGCTCCACCGTAGAGGACCGCGTCGAGCAGGCTGCGTAGGTCGTGGTTCGGTGGACGGCCGATGTCCAGTCCGCGGCCGCGGCGTTCGGCCCGCCAGGCGGTCAGGATCGGCTCGACCAACTCCCAGCGGGCATCGGACAGATCGCTCGGATAACGACGGCGTTCAGGCACGATCCCGGACTACCCACAGAGCCCAGGCGCGCGTTCCAGCGCTCGAAGCGCACGGCGCGTAATCCGGCGCCTTGGGATGAAACAGGAGCAGCCAGACCAAGACACCCGCTTAATCAACCCTCCCGCAACGCAGATCGCATCAACCCCATCGCCCCCACCAGATCAGGCATGGATATCTACCTAAAGCACCTTAATGGCGATGAAAACACCCTCTCAGTGCCTGTTTCTGAGAGGAGAACCTCCCCAGTCGATCACCGACAGACAGGCTACCAACGGGTCCCGTCACCAAGTGCGAATTGATGGGATCATTTTGGCCGTTACACGTGTCAGAGGATCCGTCACTTTGTCGGCCTTCCCACAGCCAAGCCGGTGGCCAGCCCCCTAGATTGACGCCCGCACCCGAAATTAACCCGGGCAGAACCCGCAAGCTCATCGGCGGCATACATCCCATCTAGGCTTTTCAGAAAGGCCTTCTTCGGGTGCCCGGGAACCGTGGCGGCTGAGTTGCGCTGCTTCCCGCCATGTCTCACCCCATGCTGATCGGCATTTCGGACCCCCCACACAACTGAAAGTGCACCAAGTGATGAGATTCCTCCAGCGTTTCGGCCCCGGACTGGCCATCTCTGCTGCGGCGATCGCGTTGAGCACGCCCGGACCGGCCATCGCCGACGAGGCGACCAACGGCAAGGACGCCACGTACTACATCTCGCTCGGCGACTCCCTGACCACGGGTTACCAGCCGAACGTCGACAAGGACACCGACCTCGCCTACACCGACCAGCTCTACGCGCAGCTCAAGCAGCGCACCCCCGGACTGAAGCACATACGCCTCGGCTGCACCGCTGAGACCACCGAGTCTCTGATCAAGGGCGGCAAGTGCGACTACCCGCACGCCAAGTCCCAACTGGACGCCGCCCTGCAGGCCTTGGCCCAGCACCGCGGCAAGGTCGCCTACGTGACCCTCAGCGTGGGCGCGAACGACATCCTCCTCAACTGCGTCGGCCCGGCCGGCACCCTCGACGGGGCGTGCCTGAACAGCCGGAGCCAGACCATGGCGAAGAACATCGCCCAGATCGCGGGCGCGCTCCGCGAGGCGGGCACGAAGAACACCCAGTTCGTGGGATCGACGTACTACAACCCGTTCCTGGCGACCTGGCTGCTGGGCGCCGCGGGTCAGCAGGCCGCCAAGGAGTCGGCACCCCTGGTCGGGGTCGCCAACACGGGCATCACCCAGGTGTACAAGTCCACCGGCTTCAAGGTGGCGGACGTGGCCGGGGCCTTCTCCTCGGACGACTTCACCACCCAGGTCAACGTGCCCGGCGCGGGTGAGGTGCCGGCCAACGTGGCCAAGATCTGCCAGCTGACCTGGGCGTGCACGAAGAAGGACCCCCACCCCAACGCCGACGGCCACAAGCTGATCGCCGGCGCCTTCGCGGCGCAGCTCGCCGACAACGACGTGCCCGGTGCGAGTCCGTCCCCTACCCCCACCCCTGACGACTCGGCCACGCCCGAGCCCGGCACCAGCACGGGCAGCGGCAGCGGCAGCGGCACCGGCAGCGGCACGGGGGCGAACCAGCCGTCCACGAACGGAGACCTCGCCGAAACCGGCGCGTCGAGCAGCACCCCCGTCCTCGCGGGTGCCGGTCTCGCCGTCGTGGCGGCCGGCATTGCCGCGGTCTACTTCGCGCGCAGGCGCCGTACGACCAACGAGAGCTGACAGTCAGTCAGTAGATCCCGGACGACAGCAGGCCGCCCGCGATGTCGCGGGGGGCCTGCTGCCCGGCTACGGACGACCGGGCAGCCCGGAGGGCGGGGCTCGCCCTGCTGCGCAAGGCACAGCGCGATGGGCACGGTCACACAAGGTTGTTCTCCATCCCCTGCTCCTACGCCCACCAGCTGCTGACCGACGTGGGGCCGGTGGATAAGGCCCGCGTTTTGAACTGAGAGGTTTCACATGACCGAACCAGCCGCAGCAGTTCTGGCCCGCTTCAGTGAACAGGCGCTGGGTCTCCCCCTGCCCGTGGGAATCCGCCTCTGGGACGGCAGCACGGCCGGTCCCAAGGACGGGCCGGCCTTCGTCCTGCACAACCGCGAAGCTTTGCGGCGTCTGCTGTGGCGGCCCGGCGAGCTGGGGCTTGCCCGCGCCTGGGTGGCCGGAGACCTCGAAGTCGACGGCGACCTGTACGAGTTGCTGAAACGCATCTCGACCCTGCTGTGGGAACGGGAGGAGTCCGGCAGCCGCACGGCGGCGCTCCGCGGAGCGCTGAGCGTGCTGACCACCCCCGGCAGCCTGCGTACCGTGAGCCGAACGCTCGGCCTCGCGGGGGTCGGGCTCCCGCCGGCACCACCCGCCGAGGAGGTGGTGCGCCGTCGCGGTCCCGCGCACAGCATGCGCCGTGACAAGGCGGCCATCAGTCACCACTACGACGTGGGCAACGACTTCTACGCCCTGGTCCTGGGCCCCTCCCTCGTCTACTCCTGTGCCTACTGGCAGAGCGACCCGTCCTCCGGCTCCGACAACACTCTGGAGCAGGCCCAGGAGGCCAAACTGGACCTGGTCTGCCGCAAGCTCGCTCTGCGCAAGGGGCAGCGGCTGCTGGACGTGGGCTGCGGCTGGGGCTCGATGGCCATACACGCGGCCGGACGCTACGGCGTACAGGTCGTAGGGGTCACCATCTCGGACGAGCAGGCGGCACTGGCTCGCGAGCGTGTCGCCGCGGCGGGGCTTGAGCACCTGGTGGAGATCAGGGTGCAGGACTACCGCCAGATCGACGACTCCCCCTTCGACGCGATCTCCTCGATCGGTATGGCCGAGCACGTGGGCAGGAAGCGATACCGAGAGTACGCAGACATCCTGCATCAACTGCTGAAGCCCGGCGGGAGGTTGCTCAACCACCAGATATCGCGGCGCCCTGTGCGGGACGAAGGGAAGTACCGGATGGACCCCTTCATCGACCGGTACATCTTCCCCGACGGCGAGCTGGCTCCCATAGGCTCCACCGTGTCGCTGCTGGAGGAAGCGGGCTTCGAGGTGCGCGACGTCGAGTCCCTGCGCGAGCACTATGCCCTCACGCTACGTGAGTGGGTGGCCAACCTCGAAGCGCACTGGGACGAGGCGGTCAAACTGACCTCGCCCGGGCGGGCGCGGGTATGGCGCCTGTATATGGCTGCCTCGGCGGTCGGGTTCGAGACCAACACGATGGGCGTCAACCAGGTGCTGGCGGTCAGGACCGGCGGTGACGGCCTGTCCGGCATGCCGTTGCGCAGGGACTTCCTGGGGGCCTCGACCTTGACCTCGACCTCGGCGCTCGCCTGACGAGGCGTCGGCCCGGTGCCGTCGGTGGGTGGAACACGCCTATCTCGAGCAGGGGCGTTGTCACGTTGTTGGGGGTGTGACTGCCTGACGGCGCGTCGGGGCAGGGTGGGCTTGGGAGCCGGGCCTGTGGTCAGGCCGTGGTGGGTCGGTCGGCAGCGCCGGTGATCTGGTCCCAGATGGCGAAGCGGATGGTCATTTCGGCTCGGTAGTCGGGGGCGGTCATCAGGTGGCGTCTGGGGCGGAAGTGGGGTGAGATGCCGCTGAACGCGGACAGGAACCGCTGGGCAGCGCCGGTGCTTCGGAAACCATTCATCGCCCGTTCGCGCTGCCTTGTGGGCTGGTGGCTGTTCTCCGCCCGGTTGTTCAGCCCCTTGTGGGAGCGGTGCTCGACGGAGGGCATGACCTCGCGGTGGGCCGCCCCGTAGGAGCGGAGCCTGTCGGTGACGACCACCCCGGGCACCGTGCGGGTCTTCTTCATCAGCCTGCGGAAGAAGCGTCTGGCCGCGGTCTTGTCCCGCTGGTTCTGCACCAGGATGTCCAGCACCATGCCGTCCTGGTCGACCGCCCGTCAGAGGTACTTCTGCTCGCCGTTGATCTTGATGAAGATATCGTCCAGGTGCCACTTGTCCCCAGGCCGGGGCCGACGGCGACGCAACTCGCGTGCGTAGGCCGGGCCGAACTTCACACACCAGCGGCGGACCGTCTCGTAGGAGAGGACGATCCCGCGCTCAAGCATCAGCTCCTCGACCTCGCGGAACGACAGCGGGAAGCGGTGGTACAGCCACACGCAGGGGGAGTGTCAATCCCCTGGTTCCGTAGAGACTTCGGTTATGCGGTCTGATCTTTCTGGCCGTGTCGCTCGCGCGCTTCGGCGATGATTCTTTCGAACTCCTCGGGCGGTAGGCCGCCGGCCGCGCTGTGCCTTCGTCGCGGGTTGTAGAACCCAGTGATCCATGTGGCGATCTTCAGGCGGGCCTCGGTCCGGGTCGCGAATTGTCGGCGGTGGATGTACTCGACCTTGATCAGCGAGTTGAAACTCTCCGCGGCGGCATTGTCCAGCGCGGACCCCACCCGTCCCATGGACTGCACCACGCCCAGGCGGTCACAGAGCTTGTTGTACGCCTCGGACGTGTACTCGGCGAGTTCAACCAGTCGTTGCAACACCGGGCTGTTGCAGCGAGCGTAGCTGCTCTTCGAAGACCTCGGCGGGTGTCCGCCAGCCGAGGGTCTTGCGGGGCCGGTTGTTGATGGCCATGGCGACGGCTTCGAGGTCAAAGTGTTGCGACGACCAGTTGAATCCACCGTCGCCAAGTAGATCTTGCCCTCGCCGGTCTCGATCTCGGTCATGTCGCCGTACCACAGCAGATCCGGAGCGACAGCGTCGAACCGACGACGCACCAGGTCAGGGGCGGCTTTCCGCTTGCCCTGCCGGGTCAGTGACTTCCGCCGACGCGGGGGCTTGCGCCCCTGTAGGCCGAGCTCGGCCATGATCTCGGCGACGGTGGTGTTCACCGACACCTGCCAGCCCTCCTCCCACAAATCCAGCGTGATCCTCGGCGACCCGTACGTCTCGCCCGACGCGCGGAAGAAGTACCTGATCCTTTCCTCCAGCTTCACGCGCCTGACCTCACGTTCCGTCGGCTCCGCGGAACGTCGCCGCCATTTGTAGAACCACGCCTCGCTCACCCCGAGCAGGCGACAGGACCTCCGATGGGGCACGGTGTGCTCGGCTCTCTGGCGACCGATGAAGGCGACCAGCGCCTCCGGTTCGTTCTCGGTCACTTCACCCAGAGAGCCATGGCACGCTTGAAGACATCACGCTCCATCTCAACTTCCTTGATCCGCTTGCGGTTCTCCACGCTCTCCCGGCGCAGCCGCACGAGCTCCTCGCGTTCCAGCTCGCCCAGCGTCCCGCCCCCGCCGGCCCTCCGGGCCCGCGCCACCCAGCTGCCCAGGGTGGTCTCCTTGAAACCGAGATCGGCCGCTACCTGCGCGATCGTCTTCCCCGTCTCAGTCACGATCCGCACAGCCCCCTCACGGAACTCGGCATCGTACGACTGTCGCTTCTCCGCCATGACTCTCAACTTCCCCTGCAGTCACAGCCTCAACGCTACGAGGGGAAGGTCAGGAGATGACCTCGGCCGGGTACCGGTGCCCGTTGTACGACAGCGACGCGCTCCCCACGGACGCCCCTTCCCAGGCTGATCAACCAGAAGATCATCCCACCGGTCAGCCAACGTGACAGTGCCCTTGGCCGGCATCGTCGGCAGTAGCTGCCCGCAGGCGCACGGATGACGGGCCGTTCCGTCCGGTGCCCCGTACACGCGCAGAGGGGGCACCGGACGGAACTACGCCGTCCGGGAGGTGGGCACCGCTCAGGAGGTGAGCAGCGCGAGGTTCACCGTGTTGGCCATGGCCTGCATGCCGGCGCTGTTGGGGTGCAGATGGTCGCCGCTGTCGTAGGCGGGGAGCAAGCGCGCCGGGTTGGCCGGGTCCCGGAGCGCCGCGTCGAAGTCGATCACCGCGTCGAACGCGCCGCTGGTGCGGATCCAATCGTTGACCTGGGCGCGGATGGCGGCCTTGGCGGCGGTCTGCGTGGAGTTCGGCAGGATCGTCCCGCCGATGATCCGGACACCGGCCTGGTGCGCCTGGTTGATCATGGTCTGGTAGCCGGCGATGATCTGGTCGGCGGTGACGGTGGTGGAGTTGATGTCGTTGATGCCCTCCAGCACGATGACGTCCTTCACGCCCGGCTGGGTCAGGACGTCGTGGGAGAACCGGGTCATGGCCGCGATGCCCTGCGGCGCGGACGGGCTGTCGGTGACCACGCGGTTGCCGCCGATGCCCGCGTCGACCACGCCGAGGCGCTGGCCACCGGACTCGGCCTGCAGCCGCCGGGCGAGGTAGTCGGGCCAGCGCTGGTTGGCGTTGTCGGTGGCGCTGGAGCCGTCGGTGATGGAGTCGCCGATGGCCACGACGGTTCCCTTGGCCGTGGGTGACACGACGTCGAGTCCGGCGACGTAGAACCAGCGGGCCGTGGTGGTGGCGAAGTTCGTCGCGGCCTCCTCGGCCGCGTGGTTGCCGGTGCCCGCGGCGGACAGGTAGGAGGTCTGGTGGGCGTCGTAGTGGTAGGTCGAGGCGCCGGTGGTGCCCGGGAGGTAGACGCTCACCAGCAGGTTCTGCTCCGCGACGACCGGCATCGGGATGACGTCGCTGGTCAGTTCCTGCCCAGCGGGGATGGTCGGCGTGGCCGAACGGCCGAAGGTGACGGTGTGGGTGGTGCCCGCGACCGCGGTGGCGCCGCTGGACTGGACCGCCACCGTGACGGCACCGACCGAGAGGGCGGTCGTGCCGCGCAGGTTGGACAGCCGGATGCGCAGCCCCGCGCCGGAGGTGTTGTTGTGGACGACCATCCGGATGGTCTGCGCGTTGAAGCTCTGGCCGCCGCTGACCATGGCCGGGCCCCAGGTCGCCGAGCGCAGACGCTCGGTCAGGCTCCACTGCTGGTTGGCCGTGTTCTTGCAGGTCCACTGGATGAGCGCGCGGTCCTCCGCGGTGGAGCCGCCGGAGACGTCCAGGCACAGGCCGCTGCGGGCGGAGACGATCGCCGAACCGCTGAAGGCCCAGCGCTGGTTGCCGGCGCCGGTGCAGGTCCCCTGGACGATCGGGGCGCCCGCGTTCGTGGAGCCGTTCGCCACGTCCATGCACTTGCCGCTGTTGATGTTGACCAGCGAGAAGGTGCCGTCGCCGTGGTCGACCGCCTCCCACAGCTGGCCGGGGCCGCCGGAGGCGGTCTTCTGCACGACCGTCGCGCTGTTGGCCAGGGAGTCCGACAGCACGGCGGCGTTCTTGCCGCTGTTGGCTGCCGTCAGGGTGTAGACGTGGCCGCCCTGCGGCGCGTCCGCGGCCGAGGCGTCTGCCGCCGGGACGAGGGCGAGTCCGGCAGCGGCCAGGCAGGTGGCGGATGCCGTGGCCGTGAGTCTGGCGGAGAGTCTTCGGGAGGTGCGCATGTGCGGCCCTTCTTTGCTGGGTGGGGACGTGCGGCTCTTCCGCGTGGGGACGTGCGCGTCTTCTTCGTGGAGACGTGCGGGTCGGAGGGGCCCCGGCCCACAGCGGCCACGCGGGAGGCGCGTCGTGGCGCTGTGGTCCGGGAAGAGGTACGGGCGGCGCGGCCGTGACGGGTGGTCAGGAGGTGGGCTGGAACGTCCACAGCAGGTTGTTGTTGGTCACCCAGGTCCACTGCTTGGTCACAGACCCGGAGGAGACCTGTCCGCCGCCGTCGAGGACGAGTCCGGTGGTGCGGTTGGCGATCGAGTACTGGCCGTTGCCGCGGTCGGTTATCTTCCACTGCTGGTGGGGATCGCCGTTCCAGGCCGCTTGCTGGGCTGGAGCGCCGTTGCTGGTCGAGCCCCAGCCGTCGGCGACCATGCCGTTGGCGCGGTTGACCAGCCTGTAGTAGCCGTCGCCGAGGTCTACGGCCTGCCACTGGAGGTTGGGGCTGTCGACCGGCGTCCACTGCTTGAGGTTCGAGCCGCTGGCGACGTTGCCGCCGCTGTCCAGGGCCAGACCGTCCGTGACGTTGATCAGACGGAAGTACGTGGCCGGGTTGAAGGTGACCTTCAGCGAGACGATGGCGTCGTTGCTGCCGGTCACCCGCAGGTCGGGATTGTCCGCGGTGAACGTCCAGGCCGTGCCGGTGAAGTTGTCGCCGGAGTAGCCCGTCACCCGGTAGCCCTGGGGCACCCTGAGCGAGGAGATGGTCGCGGAGCCCACTCCCGCGGCCGACAGCTGGGAGGAGGTGTAGCTGCCCAGCGGCAGGGCGGCGCTCGCCGAGGAGTAACTCACGTCCTGGAACACGGTCACCCGGGCTGCGCCGGCGGCCGTGGGGACGCCGCTGACCTCGACGCAGACCACGGAGTCATTGGCGTCCGGGGCGGTAGCCGGCACGGTGACGCTGATCTGGCCGCCGCTGACGGTGTAGGTGAGCGAGGCCGAGGGGTTGTTCATCAGGTAGACGCGGCTGATCGTGTTGGTGATCGCCGGGATCTGCAGCACGCCGCCCGCGGGCCAGGTGAAGACGTGGGCGAACAGCTTGCCGTCCTTCTTGGTAGCCCTGCCCCAGGTGGGGTCGGTGGTGAAGGGGCTTGCCGTGGCTCCGTGCACGCTGTCGCCGTACGTCGCCATCCAGGAGGCCAGGCCGCGCAGAACGGTCACGGATCCGGTGGTGACAGAGCCGTCGCCCTTGGGGCCGATGTTCAGCAGGAAGTTGCCGTCCCGCGAGACGCAGGTGACCAGTTCCTGAACGAAATCCTTGACGGGGCGGTAGGAGTTCTCTCGGCCCGCGTTGTAACCCCAGGCGCCGTTCATGGTGTCGCATCTCTCCCACTGGCGCTCCAGCGGCGCGTTGGGGACACCGAACTCCGCGACCGTGTAGTCGCCCAGACCGAGGTCCCGCTTGACCCGTTCGTTGACGACGAGTTGGGGCTTGCGGGCGATCAACCAGTTGTAGAGGTCGACACCGTCCGACCGCAGCCACCAGTCCTGGAGGGTGGGGCTGGAGGGTTCGCCGAACCAGTCGCCGTCGAACCACAGGAGCGCCGGGTCGTAGCGGTCCAGCAGCTCCTGCAGTTGGGCTTTCATGTCCGCGATGTAACCCGTGCGGGCGGCCTGCGATGCCATCGTGGTGACACCGCCGCTTCGGATGGTCTGGGAGGGGTGGTTCCAGTCCAGGATCGAGTAGTAGAGCCCGAACTTGACGCCTCGTGCCTCGCACTCGGTCTTGAGCGCCGCCAGCAGATCACCCTGGACACCGGCGTAGTCGTGCAGGTTGTACAGCTTGGTGCCGGTGGTGTCGGTGAAGTTGGGGACGTTGGAGTCCCACATGGCGAAGCCTTCATGGTGTTTGGCAGTGATGACCAGGTACTTCATGCCGGCGTCCGCCGCCAGTTGGGCGATGGTTGCCGCGTTGAACGCGGTCGGGTTGAAGTTCGCGGACACCTGGGTCTGGTAGTTGGCCTTGGACCAGCTCTCGGAGCTGAAGGCCCACTCGCCGTGGCCGAGGTAGGAGTAGGACCCGAAGTGGATGAACATCCCGAACCGGGCCTGGTACCACCAGTCCATCTTCGAGGAGACCGAGTACGCCTCGGCGGCGGTGGGCCACAGGGCCTGCGGCAGTCCGAAGGCCACGGTACCGCCGGCGAGGGCGGCGGCCTTGATGAGGGAGCGCCTGCTGAGGGGAGCGGAGGTCATTTGCGGCTCCAGAAGGGGTGAAGGACACGGGGCGTGTGGACAGTGGTTTGTCCGTGACTCAGCCCGGACGGCGGGGAACGGCGGCTCGTGTCCGATCAGGCCACATCCTCTCGGACATCGGATGTATTAAGCGGTACGCCCTCACGTGTTGTCTAGAGCTGGGGACAGAAACGGGAAAGCTCCTCGGCACTGCCCCATGATCAGGTCAAAATGCAAAAATAGATCGGATCTATCACGATCGATGCGTGGAAAATGCACACGGCTTCGCAGCGCGGCCACCTGACCGCACTGCGAAACCGTGATGTGCTCCGGCGGCTACGCGTCCCCCAGCACGATGATGTCGAGGGTCCTGGGCCCGTATACGCCCCCACCCGCTCCAGCTCGATGTCGCCGGTCACCGAGGGACCTGAGATGAGTGTCAGCGGCCGCGACGGGTCGAGGCGGCGGTTCGACTGCGCTCCCACCACCTGGGCGCCGTTCGCGCCGGGCAGCGGGCGGATTTCGATGGCGTCGAAGTCCGGTGTCCAGGCGGAGGAGTTGGAGAACTTCAGCGTGTTCGACGAGCCCTTGGCCAGGAAAGCCTCGACCGAGACGGTGCCGGGCGTGGTCCAGGAGCCCGTCGGCGGGAAGGACACCGTGGTGGCCTGCTGCCCGTTGACCTGGAGGACGGCCGTACGGGCGGCGTTGGTGCCGTTGGTGTAGGCGATGTCGACGACCTTGGCGCCCGTGGCGGCGGCCGTGACGTTGTGGGAGGATGCGCCGCAAGACGAGCTCCGGGTGCGCGCTGACGCAGCGTTACCCGAACAGGCGCCGCTGGATCTCGCGCCGGTAGTCCTCCAGGGTTCTGTCGAGGTGTGCCGCGGTGGCATGCGCCGCCTCCTCGGGGCGGCCGTCACGGATGGCCCGGTAGATCGCCTCGTGTTCCTCGACGGCCGCCCCGGTGTTCTCGCCGAGCGTGTCATGGATACCGATGGCACTGGACTGGCGCTGCAGACGTCGTGCGTCCCGCACGGCGCTGACGAGGAAGTTGTTGTGCGAAGCCGCGGACACGGCCGCGTGGAAGTCGTCGTCCGCCTGATTGAACACGTCGACCTGGCGGTGGACGAACCCATGCCGGCACTGCTCCATGGCCACCTCGATGGTGCGCAGTTCCGAAGGAGTGGCGCGGGTGGCCGCCAGACTGCTGGCGGACATCTCCTGGACCCTGCGGAACTCGAACAGCATCAGCACATGGTCGATGTCGACGGGACGGAAGAAGCCTCCCCAACGGCTGGTGATGAGCATGCCTTCGTCCTCCGCGACGAACAGGCCTCTCCCCTTGTGGGCCCGTACGCGGCCCAGGGCCGAAAGGATCTTCACGGCTTCCCGCACCACCGCCCTGCTGGTGCCCAGCATCTGGGCCAGGTCGATCTCCGTGGGCAGCCGGTCACCCGGCACCAGCCGCTCCCCGGCGATGTACTCGAGGATCCGCTCCGCCACGATTTCGTACCCGGGACGGTAGTCACGCCGCTCGTCCGAGCCGTCCACCGCCGCGGGCGCAGCGGGAAGGACCTGAGCCGGCAAAGCCTCTTCGATCGCTGGCGTGTCGTCCATTTGTCCTGCCTCCCGGGTGACTGCGGCTCACGCGACTGATCGCTGTGGAGCCGACAGCATCGTAGCTTAGGTGACTTATAAGTCGTACTCATTTCGACCAAGATCTATGACGTGCACTCTGGGTACTGCGGCGTACAAATGCCTTTTATCAGTCATGAGCGGGCACGACCACTAGGCCATCGCCCTCAATCCCGTCAAAAGAACGCAGTACGCACTCTTGACGAACCCCTTGATAAGGCGGCTAATTTCTTCCACGTCGGCAGCAGCAGCCGCCTTCAGTGCCCGACACCCGCCCGGGACGGCCCGGTGTCGGCCATCCATGCGCCACCCCCCCCGACCCGGTCGGGGCGCCCACAAACCCAGTGGAGTCACTCATGACCGTCAACAAGCCTTCGTCCAGCCCGAAGAGAGCGCTCAGCAAGAAGCGTGCGGTGTTGCTGGCCGGCTGCGCAGCCACGGTGTTGCTGACCGTGACGGCCTGTGGCGGCGGCAGCACCGCCGGTACGACCACCAAGGACGGCTTCGCCCAGGCGCCGCAGAAGGACGGCGCGTTGACCGTCTGGGTGGACGCGACCCGCATGGAGGCCGCGAAGCTGTACCAGCAGCAGCATCCGGACGTGAAGCTGGACCTCGTCAGCTACGACGGCGACGCCAACGGCTCGAACTACCTCCAGACCAAGGTCCAGCTGTTCAACCGCACCGGCAAGGGCTGGCCGGACGTCGTCTTCAGCTCCCAGAACAACGAGGCCTCCTGGGCGGTCGACGCGGGCTTCGCCGCTCCGCTCAACAAGGGTTTGATCTCCGAGTCGACCCTGGGACAGTTCGCGAAGGGCGCCAACGACGTCTGCACGGTGGGCGGCACCGTCTACTGCCTGCGCAACGACCTCTCCCAGGCGGTGCTCTGGTACAACGCTCCGCTGTTGAAGAAGTTCGGTTACACGGTGCCGACGACCTGGGAGGAATATCAGAAGATCGGCGAGAAGGTGGCCAAGGAGCACCCGGGTTATCTCGTGGGCGACGCCGGCGACTCCTTCACCCCCGAGATCTATCTGTGGGCGAGCAAGTGCGGCGCCAACCACATCACCGGGCCCAAGTCCGTCTCGGTGAACACCACCAGTGAGGCCTGCACCAAGATGGCCAAGCTGCTGGACGTGCTGATCAAGAACAAGTCCATGTCCATCAGCGGCGTCTTCAGCACCGATTTCGGCAAGAACCAGGCCGACAAGGTCCTGCTCATGCCCGGCCCCGCCTGGTACGGCGGCGCGGTCTTCAAGGACACCCTCAAGGTCCCCGCCCAGCAGATCGCGGCGGCTCCCATCCCGCAGTGGCAGGGAGACAACGCGCCGTCCACCGGCAACGTCGGCGGCGGCACCTGGCTGCTGTCCCAACACTCCACCCACCTCAAGGCGGCCACCGACTTCCTGAAGTGGGTCACCACCGACAACGCCTACCAGGGCGAGAAGGCGCCCGGCTTCCCGGCCTACGCGCCCGCGGCCGAGGCCTGGCTGAAGGGGCAGGCCGCCGCCGGCTACTTCGCCAGCGACCTGAGCGCACTCTCGGCCGCCTCGTCCCAGGTCTGGCCGGAGTGGGGTTCGGGCCAGTTCAGCCAGGAGGCGATCTGGGCGGCCACCGTCAAGCCCGGCATCACCCAGGGCAAGTCCATTGCCTCGATGCTGCCCGCCTGGCAGGACTCCATCACCAAGTACGCCAAGTCCAACGGATACAAGGTCTCCCAGTGACCGTGACTCACCCCTCGGCCGGTTCTGCCAGGCGGCGCCCCCGCGGCACCGCCCGGCAGAGCCGGGCCGGCATCGCCTTCGTCGCCGCCTACGTGCTCCTCCTCATCGCGTTCGGCATCCTGCCGACCGGATACGCCGTCTACTTCGCCTTCACCGACGCCGGGGGCACGTTCACCGGCTTCAGCAACTTCGTCACCACGGCGCAGGACTTCCGCTTCATGGACGCCGTGGGCCATGTCGCGCTGTACCTCCTGTTCTGGCTGGTCTCACTCGTGGTGTTCGTGGTGAGTCTGGCGCTGCTGCTGCACCGTCTCGCCTCGGGCACCGTCAGCAAGTCCCTGCGCTTCCTCTTCTACATCCCAGGAGCGCTCGCCGGCGCCGCGAGTGTGCTGGTGTGGCTGTTCATGCTCGACCCGACGGTGAGCCCGGTCGGTTCGCTGCTGGGCATGCTGGGGTTCCACACCTTCGGCGAGGTGATCGCGCCCGGCAACCTGCCCCTGCTGTTCACGGTCATCGCGTTCTGGACCGGCGCGGGCGGCTGGATCGTCGTCATCTACGGCGCGCTCAACAACATCCCCAGGGACGTCATGGAAGCCGCGCGCATCGACGGCGCGGGCGCCTGGCAGACCGCCTGGTGCGTGCAGATCCCGATGCTCCGCAAGTGGATCGTGTACATGGTGATCCTGGCCTTCGCGGGCGGCGCCCAGCTCTTCGTGGAGCCCCAGCTGCTGTCCCTCGCCAGTGTGGGTGTGGCCGGACGCGACTACTCGCTGAACCAGCTGACGTACGACTTCGCCTTCCAGATGAACAACATCAACGGCGCCGCGGCGGTCTCGGTGGAGCTCCTGGTGGTCAGTGTGTCGGCCGCCGCCGTCTTCGTCGCACGGTCGGGGTTCTTCGATGCCGACTAGGACTTCTGCCGGCCCAGCCGCCGCCATACCACGCACTGAAGGGGAACCAAGCGCCATGAGCCGAGCGCACCACCAGGCCCCTGGGCGGCGGCGCCCACGCACCCCGCGTCGCCTCGTGCCCCGCCTGCTGACCGGCTCCATACTGCTCGTCTTCCTGGTGTTCTTCGTGCTGCCGGTGCTGTGGCTCGTCCTCGCGGCGACCAAGACCGACCAGCAACTCGTCCATGGCAACCCGCTGTCCTTCGGCTCCTGGCACGCCTTCAAGGCCAACTGGGACGGCCTCACCGCGTTCCAGGACAACGCCGTCCTGCAATGGCTGGGCAACTCCACGTTGTACGCGGTGATCTCGCTGGTCATCACCCTCTGCGTGGCCGTACCGGCGGGGTACGCCCTGGCCATGACCGAGTTCCGCGGCCGGCACACTCTGCTCGTCTCGACGCTGGTCGTGATGCTCATGCCGACCGCCACACTGGTGGTGCCGTTGTTCCTGGAGATCAACGCGGTGCACCTGATCGGCACGATGTGGTCGATCATCCTGCCGTACTCGTTCTACCCGTTCGGCGTGTATTTGACGTACATCTACTTCACCACCGCCGTACCGAAGGACCTGCTGGCAGCGGCACGGATGGACGGCTGCTCGGAGCTCGGCGTCTTCCGGCACATCGCGCTGCCACTGGCGACCCCGGTCATCGCGCTCGTGGGCTTCTTCAGCTTCGTCGCCAATTGGACCAACTACTTCCTGCCCTACGTGATGCTCCCCGAGAGCGACCAGATGCCGATCCAGGTGGGCGTCGGAAGCCTGCTCAGCAACGTGCCCTCCTTCAACCCCGCGGTCGGCACCCTCGCCATCGAGCGCCCGCAGCTGGCGCTGGCCACGCTGCTGGCCATCACACCGGTGCTGATCGTCTTCCTCTTCGCCCAGCGCTTCCTGGTCAGTGGGATGCTCGCCGGCGCCACCAAGGAGTAGGCCCCGGCCGCCAGTGGCTCCACCCATGAAGCCCGAGTCGGCGTCGTCCGCCCGGCCGTCGTCCCCGGCGCGCGCACCCCCGCCACCCCGAACGGAGATCCATCCCATGCACTTCAGCTCTTCCGGTCTCACGTCCGGTGAGAACGCCCCGGCCTCCGGGCAGCCGGCCCAGCCACCCGCGATCGAGGCGAGGGTTCCGCTGCTCGAACCACCCGGCTGGGCCGTGGCCCAGCGGTCCCTGTTCGACCTCCTCGACCACGCCTGGCGCCGTTTTGCCCGAGACTTCACCGGTCCGGACGGACGCCTGAACTACTCCGGCCCGCTGACCACCCGTGACGGTGTGGACGACTTCTACGAGGTGTTCTTCAACTGGCCCCAGCTGTATCTCCTCGGCGGCGCCGACGACCTGCTGCCCGCCAGTGAGAAGCACTGGGAGGGCGTGACCCGGCAGCTCACCGAACTGAACATGTTGCGCGACGAGTACGAACGCGGATACGACTGGTTCCACCAGGGCGAGAGCCTGCTGCTGCTCTACTTCCTGTGCATGGCCGCCCCCGACCGCTGGTCGGAACGCGCCCTGCGCTTTGCCGAGTTGTACGTCGACCCGGCCGAGGGCAACTACGACCCCGCCCACCGTGTCATCGCCCGCCCGCACAACGGCAGCGACCCCGACCGCACAGGCCTGTTCGACGGTGACGTCTATCCCTGGCTGCTGAAGGAAGCGGAGACGTACGGCTTCCCGCTCGACTGGATCCCCGAGGCCGACACCGGCCCCCACCCGCTCTCCGCGGATCCCCGTCTCGGCGCGCAGATGCGGGACCGGATGGGCGTCGGCGACACCGCGGTCAACCTCGCTGCGGCCGGACTGGTCCTCAACGCCTGGATCCTGTCCGGCGAGGAGCGCTACCGCGACTGGATCGTCGAGTACGTCGGCGCGTGGCGCGAGCGCACCGAGGCGAACGGCGGTCTCGTCCCGGACAACGCCGGCCCGGACGGGGTCGTCGGCAGCCTGCTGGAAGGCCGCTGGTACGGCGGCCACTACGGCTGGTCCTGGCCGCACGGCTGGCACAGCGTGGGCCACGCGGCCTGTGTGGCGGCGCTGGCGGCGGCCACGGTCACCGGGGACGACGGCTACCTCTCCATGGTCGCGACCTCCCTCGACACGCTCATCGGCCACAGCAAGGTGATGCCCCACACCGAGGCCGACTCCAGCCTCCCCTCCAAGTGGGTGGCTGAGCTCGGCCCCGACACCCACACACCCACTCCGCACCTGCCCTTCCGCCACAACGACTCGGGCTGGTTCGACTACAACCCGGCCACCCCGCCCGTGCCGGTGGCCCTGTGGCACCACACCGCCTCCGACGCCGACCGCGCCCGCCTGGAGCGGCTGCGTGAAGCCGACGGCATCGACTGGCGCACCGTCCGGCCGTTCCGCGCCAAGGAGGAGTCCGGGCACGAGAAGGCGTGGTTCGCCTTCCTCGCCGGCGACGACCCCGGCTACCCCGAACGGATCCTCGCCACCGCCCAGGCCCAGATCCGCCACCGCCTGCGGCGCATCGAGCGCTACCGCGACCTGGACGTTCCCGAGGCCGACATCCACGTGTGGCAGCAGTCCAACCCCGTCGTCACCGAAGCCCTCGTCCAGCTGACCTGGGGCGGACCCCAGGTCCTCTACAACGGCGGCCTGCAACAGGCCCGGCTGCGCTACCACGACGCCGAGGCCCGCCGCGCCGGCCTGCCCCCGGACGTGGCCGCACTCGTCACCTCCATCGACCCCGAGGCCACCACCGTCGAACTCATCAACCTCGCCCCGGGGGCCGAGCGCACGGTGATCGTCCAGGCCGGCGCCTTCGCCGAGCACACCATCACCACCGCCCGCTACACCACCTGCGCGGACGACGGCTGGATCGGGGACATGTACGACTACGGCCACACCGAGCCCGTCGTCACCGAGGCGGAGCAGGTCTGCGGCGGCGCTTTCCTGACGGTACGACTGCCCGCGGCCACCCGTATCCGGCTCACCCTGTGCCTCCGGCTGCGCTCCCGCACCCCCAGCTACCGCACCCCGTTCGACACCCCGGCCGACCGGCCCTCCCCGGGCACGGAGGAGACCACCGCATGAAACGCATCGCCCAGACCATCAGGCTCCGCCCCGAGCACCGCGAGGAGTACCTCGAACTCCACTCGGCCGTCTGGCCCGGCGTGGAAGCCGCCCTGCACCGGGCACAGATCCGCAACCACAGCATCTTCCTCCACGGCGATGCGCTGTTCGCCTACTTCGAGTACCACGGCGACGACTTCGAGGCCGACATGGCCGTCCTCGAAGCCGACCCCGAAACCCAGGAATGGTGGAAACTCACCGACCCCTGCCAGGAGCCCTGGCCCGACCGGGGCGACTCCCGCCAGTGGACGGAACTGACCGAGATCTGGCACCTCGACCCGCCCGGCGAAGACGTCGCCGTCTGACGCGGCCCGCGCCAGACCGACCCGACTTGGAACCTGCCATGATCCCCGCCCCCGCCCCCGTCCTCATCGACGCGCACCACCATCTGTGGGACCTCGAACGGCGTCCGCAGCCCTGGCTCGACGACCCCGGCCTTGAGTCGATCCGCCGTACCTTCACCTCCGGCGACCTGCGCTCCACCGCGACCCGTCCCATCGCGGGCCGTCACCTGCACAGCACGGTGGCCGTGCAGTGCATGCCGGACGTACCCGAGACCGAGGACCTGCTCGCCCTCGCGGAACAGGAGCCGCTGATCGAGGCGGTGGTCGGCTGGGCAGACCTGACGTCGCCGGCGATCGGCGAGACGCTGGACCGACTGCTCGCCGGACCGGGCGGCACGTATCTGCGCTCCCTGCGCCACCTCGTCCAGGGCGAGACGGACCCGGGCTGGCTGCAACGCCCCGATGTCGAGCGAGGGCTGGCGGTGGCCAGGGACCGCGGACTCTCCTACGACGTACTGGTCCGAAGCCACCAGCTCGACCAGGCGATCAACCTGGCCGAACGCTTCCCCGACCTGCCCCAGGTACTCAACCACGCGGGCAAACCGGACATCGCGCGGCGCGAACTGGCGAACTGGCGACGTCAGGTGCAACGGCTGGCCGCACACCAGCAGGTGGTCTGCAAGCTGTCGGGACTGATCACCGAGGCCGACCACGACAACTGGACCACCGCCGACATCCGCCCCGTCTGGGACATCCTGCTCACCGCCTTCGGCCCCGACCGGCTGATGTTCGGCTCCGACTGGCCGGTCGCCAACCTCGCCGGCGGCTGGAACCGCTGGGCCACCACCGTGGACGAACTGCTCGCCGACTGTGCCGAGAACGAGATCCACGCGCTCCTCGCCGGCACCGCGACCGCCTTCTACCACCTTCCCGCCCGCAGCTGACCGTCGGCACTCGTGCTGAAGGAACTCTGGAGAACACGATGAACACTCGCCGCTCGTTACATCGCTGCCCGCAGCCTGGACAGGCCCGACGCGCTCTGGCGACACCCTGCGCGCGGTGCCCTCAGCCGGAGTCAACGACCGGACCTCCGCCGCCTGATCACCCGAAACCGGCTTCCGACGCTCCTGGGCCCTCGGGACGCTCAAGGGCCGGGGCCGGTGAAGATCCGCTTCAACCGCACTGACAACACCCCGGAGCCGCCGCATGAACGCTTTCCCGACCGTCCCGAACAGCAGGAGGGGCAGACGATGAAGCCCGTCACCTCCACCATCCGCAAGGTGTCAGCAGTGCTTGCGATGGCTCTCCCCGCGGTGCTGCTGACATCCCTCACGACGTCGGCCCCGGCCTCGGCCGCGACCCAGGCGACCTACTACGTCGCCCCCGGCGGCAACGACTCCAACGCCGGGACGATCACCGCGCCGTTCAAGACCCTGCAGCACGCACGGGACGTCGTGCGCACGGTCAACAGCAACATGACCGGAGACATCAACGTCTTTCTCCGCGGCGGCAACTACCCGGTGAGCAGCACCATCAACTTCACGTCGGCCGACTCCGGAACGAACGGCCACCATGTCGTGTACGCCGCCTACCAGAACGAGAAGCCGGTGCTGAACGGAGGCGTTCAGGTGACCGGTTGGACACAGCACAGCGGGAACATCTGGAAGGCCCCGCTGAACCGCGACAACAAGCTCCGCGCGCTCTACGTCAACAACAAGCGCGCCCAGATGGCCTCGAAGACGATCGCCTCGGCCGGATGCTACGGGACCTACACCGTCACGGCCGGCCAGGCTCCCTGGGCCTGGGAGTCGGGTTCGGAGTGCGACGGAGCCAAGTACAGCCTCTCCGATCTGCCCGCCGTCGCCGCCAACCAGGACGACGTCGAAATCAAGTATGCGACGACCTGGACCACATCCATCGTGGGAGTCCGCCAGATCACCACGAGCTCGGACGGCGCCAATCGCGTGGCCCTGTTCCAGGAGCCGGGTGCGGCCATTGCCCAGGGACCGCCGAACGGCAACTTCGCCGCCGCCGGCGGCACCCCCACCTTCATGAACGCGTACGAGTTCCTGGACCAGCCCGGCGAGTTCTACTTCGACAAGACGAACCACACGCTGTACTACTACAAGTCCAGCTCCGAGGACATGGCGTCGGTGGAGGCCTTCGCGCCGAACAACGTGTCCACCCTCATCAAGATCGCCGGCACGTCCACGACCGACCACGCGCGGAACATCACGTTCTCCGGGCTCACCGTCGAACACTCCGACTGGAACCTGACAAATGTAGCGGGCTCCGTCTTCCGGCAGGGCCAGCAGGGCAACGCCATCGCGACCGTGTACGCGCAGAAGAACTTCCACGCGTACACCTACCGCAACGTCGACCTGCCGCCGGGGATCATCCAGATCGAGAACGCCGACGGGATCAGCCTCCAGCGCAACACGGTGCAGCACACCGGCGCCGACGGAATCACCCTGGCCAACGACGTGACGGACTCGCAGTTGACCGGCAACATCACGAATGACATAGCCGGATCCGCCATCACCGTGGGACACCCCCAGCACGTGTACATCGGGGACTACACCTCGACCAACCACGAGAAGTACCCGGTGAACGTCGAGGGACTCTGCAAGAACATCTCGATCAAGAACAACTACCTCTACGACAGCGCGGTGCTGTTCCAGGGGTCCAGCCCCGTGTCGGCGTACTTCACCGATTCCCTGTCCGTGCAGCACAACCGGATCGAGAAGTCCCCGTGGGCGGGTATCACCCTCGGCTGGGGATGGTGGAACTTCGACGGTTCGTCGAACTCGATCCGACCGAATGTGCCGACCACCACGGCGAAGAACAACACCATCAGCTACAACCAGATCGTCGACACGATGCAGGTCCTCGGCGACTCCGCTCCCATCTACGATCTGGGCAGTCAGCCGGGAACCGAGATCAGCAACAACTACATCCAGGGCGTTCCGGCCGGCCACAAGTACGCACTCCACCCCGATGAAGGCTCCGCCTACATCAACTTCCACGACAACGTGCTCGACATCGACCCGAATGTCGCCTTCGCCATCAACTCCGGCACGTGGGGCAAGCAGCACGACCTGAGCATCACCAACACCTACGGCACCGTCAACAAGATCAACAACAAGGACGTCCCGAACAGCACCATCGAGGACGTGCGCGCGTATGCGGACAACGTGTGGCCGTCCCAGGCGTACGCCATCGCCGTGAACTCCGGTCTGGAGGACGCCTACAAGGACCTCGTCCCCCGGAGCAACCTGAGCCAGCAGGACTACGCCCTGCCCGCGAGCACGTTCACCGGCAAGGGCGTGTCGTCCATCCCCCTCCGCAGTATCGGTGACGCGACCAGGACTCTCTGGCTGGCTCCCTCCGGTACGACGACGTTCGCCGTCGGCCCCACCATGACGAAGGCGGCCGGAACCGCGGCGACCATCGGTGTCCCGCCGACGGCCGGTGACTACCGCCTCTACGTCGTGGACGCCCAGGGGAGTGCATCCGCCGCGTCGAAGTCGATCGTGCGGCAGCGATGGAACTACGTCGACGACAAGAGCTCCGGCATTACCTACAGCTCCCCTTGGTCGACCTGGAACGACGCTCTAGACTTCAGCGGGTCCGAGAGTTTCACGAGCGGGGTGGGCAACTACGCCCAGTACTCGTTCACCGGCTCGAGCGTGCGGTATCTCGGCATGAAGCAACCGAACATGGGCAAGGTCGACGTCTACATCGACGGAGCCCTGGCGCAGTCGGGTATCGACGCCTATGCCTCGACGGTGGCGAAGCAGGTGGTGCTGTTCGAGAAGACGGATCTCGCCGCCGGCCCGCACACGATCAAGGTCGTGTGCACAGGAACAAAGAACGCGTCCTCGTCCAGCACCGTCTGTGCACTGGACGCCTTCGCGGGCATCTCCTTCCCCGCCACCAACGCGTTCTACAAGCTCCTGGGCAAGAACAGCGGCATGGCGATCGACATCGGAGGTGGATCCGGCTCCGACGGAGCGAGCGCCATCCAGAGGAACGACAGCGGCGCCCAGAGTCAGCACTGGCGGTTCGTTGCGGTGGGTGACGGCAGTTTCAAGATCATCAACCAGAACAGCGGCAAACTGCTGGATGTCTACCAAGCGTCCATCGCGGACGGTGCGACCGTCATCCAGTGGACCGACAAAAGCGGTGCGAACCAGCACTGGACACTGGTCGCCGCCGGGAACGGCTACTACAAGATCAAGAACGTGAACAGCGGCAAGCTGCTCACGGTGTCCGGCGCGTCGACGACAGCAGGCGCTCAGCTTGTGCAGACGACGGACACGAACGCCGACAGCCAGCTGTGGCAGGCGGTGAACGTGGACTGATTCCCTCCGCCCCACGGGCCGCACACCCGCTCAGCCACCTCGGTTGCGCTGCTGCGGGGGCGGATCGAGGGAGGCGAAGGACCTGAGGGACGGTGCCGGCGAAACGCCGGCACCGTCCGCCTGCGGCCCGAGCATCGTGAGCTGTATCTGCGTCGGCATTGCGCGATCTGGCCGGGCCTCGAGGCCGCGCTGAGGGCCGCGAACATCCGCAACTACAGCATCTCTCTGCGCGAGGACACGCTGTTCGGCTACTTCGAGTACCACGGCGACGACTTCGAGGCCGACATGGCCGCGATCGGCACCGGCACGGTCACCCAGGCCTGGTGGAAGCCCACCGGCCCATGCCAGGAGCCCTGGGCCGATACCGGCACCGGGGGCAACTGGTCGGATCTGACCGAGATCTGGCATCTGAGTGAGTCCGGCACACCGTGACGGTCATTCCCCCGTCACTCGCCCGAGCCATCTGACCACCACCCGTGGCAAGGAAAAGCCCAGTGAAACTTCTACGAGTCGGCGCGCCCGGCGAGGAGCGTCCCGCAGTCCGCACCGAGCAAGACCGGCTGCTCGATCTGTCCTCCATAACCTCCGACATCGACGGCGCCTTCCTCGCCTCTGGCGGTGTCGACCGCGCCCGGGCGGCCGCCGCGGCGGGAACTCTGCCCGAACTGGACCCGGACGGTCTGCGGATCGGAGCACCCGTCGCCCGCCCCGGCAAGATCGTCTGCGTCGGTCTGAACTACCGCGACCACGCCGCCGAGACGGGCGCGGCGATCCCTCCGCGCCCGGTGGTGTTCATGAAGGACCCGGGCACGGTGGTCGGGCCGTACGACGAGGTGCTGATCCCGCGCGGCTCGGTGAAGACCGACTGGGAGGTCGAGCTGGCGGTCGTCATCGGACGGCGGGCCCGCTACCTCGACGGGCCGGAAGCCGCGCGGGCCGTGATCGCGGGGTACGCGATCAGCCATGACGTATCGGAGCGCGAGTTCCAGCTGGAGTACTCCCCGCAGTGGGACCTGGGCAAGTCCTGCGAGACCTTCAACCCGCTCGGGCCGTGGCTGGTGACCGCCGACGAGGTCGGCGATCCGCAGAACCTCGGACTGCACCTGAGCGTCAACGGCGTGAAACGACAGGACGGTCACACCAGCGACATGATCTTCCCGGTCGGCCACATCGTGTCGTACCTGAGTCAGTACATGGTCCTGGAACCGGGCGACGTGATCAACACCGGTACTCCCGCGGGCGTGGCCCTCGGCCTCCCCGGCACCCCCTACCTCCGCCCCGGCGACACCGTCGAGCTCTCCATCGACGGCCTCGGCGCCCAGCGCCAGACCTTCGGCCAAGCGTGAAAGGCGCCCCTTTGAACAGCTTGAACAGCTTGAGCGGCCTGTCAGGGCTCAAGGCCGTCGTCACCGGTGGCGCGTCCGGTATCGGGCTGGCCACATCCCGGATGTTGGCCGAGCACGGCGCCACGGTGGCCGTCATCGACCTCGACCCCTCCGGCGCCCCCGAGCCGCTGCTCGCCCTCAAGGCCGACCTCGCCGACGACGCCTCCGTACGTGCCGCCGTGGACGCCGCTGCCGGACAACTCGGTGGCCTGGACATCCTGGTCAACAACGCGGGCATCGGCGCCGTCGGTACCGTCGAGGACAACCCGGACGAGGAGTGGCACCGCGTCCTCGACGTCAACGTCCTCGGAACGGTGCGCACCACCCGGGCCGCCCTGCCGTATCTGCGGCGCTCGTCGCACGCGGCGGTCGTCAACATATGCTCCATCGCGGCCACCGCGGGCCTGCCCCAGCGCGCCCTGTACTCCGCGAGCAAGGGTGCGGTGCTGTCGCTGACCCTGGCGATGGCCGCCGACCACGTCCGTGAGGGCATCCGCGTCAACTGCGTCAACCCCGGCACCGCCGACACCCCCTGGGTGACCCGGCTCCTGGACGCCGCCGACGACCCGGAGGCGGAACGCGCCGCCCTCGACGCACGCCAGCCCCTGGGCCGCCTGGTCACCGCGGACGAGGTGGCGGCGGCCGTGGTCTACCTGGCGAGCCCCGCCGCGGCCTCCGTCACCGGCATCGCCCTCGCCGTCGACGGTGGCATGCAGGGACTCCGGCTGCGCCCGGCGGCCGGCGCATGAGAACGACCACACTGGGCGGCACCGGTGTCAGGGTCACCGAGCTGTCGTTCGGGACCGCCGGCATCGGCAACCTCTTCCGCCCCGTCACCGACGAGGCCGCGTACGCCGCGGTGGAGGCGGCCTGGGACGCGGGCGTACGCACCTTCGACACCGCCCCGCACTACGGACTCGGGCTGTCCGAGCGACGCCTGGGCGCCGCGCTGCGCGGACGCGACCGCGACACCTACACCGTCTCCACCAAGGTCGGACGACTGCTCGAACCCCACGCTGAAGGCGGCCGCGGCGACGACCTCGCCCACGGCTTCGCCGTGCCCGACACCCACCGCCGAGTCTGGGACTTCAGCTCCGACGGAGTCCTGCGCTCCCTGGAAGCGAGCCTGAACCGCCTCGGCCTGGACCATGTGGACATCGCCCTGCTGCACGACCCGGACCACCACGCCGAGCAGGCCCTCATCGAGGCATACCCAGCACTGGAACGGCTGCGCGGCGAAGGCGTCCTCAAGGCGATCGGCATCGGAGTGAACCAGTGCGCACTCCCCGCCCGCTTCCTGCGCGAGACCGACATCGACGTCGTGCTGCTCGCCGGCCGCTACACCCTGCTGGAGCAGGAGGGGCTCGCGGAGGTACTGCCCGAGGCCGCCGCCCGCGGCAGAAGCGTCATCGTCGGCGGGGTCTTCAACTCAGGTCTGCTCACCGACCCGAAACCCGGCGCCACATACGACTACACACCCACCCCACCACAGGTGCTCGACCGGGCCCTGCGCATGAAGGCGGTCACCGAACGCCACGGCGTACCGCTGCGCGCAGCCGCTCTGCGCTTCCCGCTCGGCCATCAGGCGGTCGCGAGCGTACTGTCCGGCGCGCGTTCCGCCGAGGAGGTCCGCGACACAGTGGACCAGCTGGAGCGAACGATGCCGGCCGCGGTCTGGGACGCACTGCGCGCCGAAGGACTGCTGCGCCCGCACGCCCCCGTCCCTGCTGGCATGCCGGTCGAAGAAACCGGTCGACTGAAAGGGGAGCCGTGGGGGTGACCGCCATGAAGGGGAACACCGGTGAGGGCGTCATCGACGCACACCGACTGCTTCCCGGCCTCACCTTCGTACTCGACCACGCGGGCAAGCCCCCCGTCGCCTCGGGCGAGCTGCGGCCATGGGCGGACGCGGTTGGCCTGCTGGCCTCGCTGCCCAACACCGTCTGCAAGCTCTCCGGCATGGTGACCGAGGCCGACCGGGACCGGTGGAGCGTCGAGGACCTCCGGCCGTATGCGGACACGGTGCTGGACGCTTTCGGTCCGCGGCGGCTGATGTTCGGCTCCGACTGGCCCGTCTGCCGGCTGGCCGCCACCTACGCCGAAGTCATCTCCAGCGCAAGGGAGTTGATGGCCGCGCTTCATCCCGCCGAACGCCGCGGGGTCTTCACCAAGACCGCCCTGCGGACCTACGGCCTGACTTTCACCGGCTCACCGGCCGCTCAGGAAGCACCATGCGCATAGCTCTCTTCATCACCTGTTTCAACGACATGATGTTCCCCCGCACCGGCCGCGCGGTGACCGAACTGCTGGAACGGCTCGGCCACACCGTGGAGTTCCCGCAGGGCCAGACCTGCTGCGGCCAAATGCACTTCAACACCGGCTACCGCCCCGAGACCCTGCCCATGGTGCGCCGATTCGCGGAGGTCTTCGACGGCTACGACGCCGTGGTCACCCCTTCCGGGTCCTGCGCGGGCATGGTGCGCGACCATCACCGGGTGGTAGCCGCCCAGTTGGGGGACTCCGCGCTCACCGAGGCGGTCGAGCGGGTGGTGCCGACGGTGTACGAGCTGTCGGAACTCCTCGTCGACGTCCTCGGCGTCACGGACGTCGGCGCCCACTTCCCGCACCGGGTCACCTATCACCCGACCTGTCACTCGCTGCGCATGCTGCGTGTCGGCGACCGGCCGCTCAGGCTGCTGCGCGCGGTGAAGGGCATCGACCTGGTCGAGCTGCCCGACGCGGAGTCCTGCTGCGGCTTCGGCGGCACCTTCGCGCTGAAGAACGCGGACGTGTCCAACGCGATGCTGGCCGACAAGATGCGCCATGTCCTGGACACCGGCGCCGAGTACCTGTGCGCGGGCGACAACTCCTGCCTGACGCATATCGGCGGCGGCCTGTCCCGGCTGCGTACCGGCGTCGGCACGATGCACCTGGCCGAGATCCTGGCCTCCACGGAAAGGAACGTACGGTGAGCGGCGCCGACAACGTCGTGTGGCTGGGCACCCCGCCCTTCCCCGAGGCGGCGCGCGCCGCGCTCGCCGACACACGGCTGCGCGTGAACCTGCGCCGGGCCACCGGCACCATCCGGGACCGGCGGCTGGCGGTCACCGCCGAGCTCGACGACTGGGAGGGCCTGCGGGAGACGGCGGCGGCCGTCAAGCGCCGCACCCTGCGTCACCTCGACCGCCATCTCCTGCGGGTGGAGGAGACGGTGACCGCCGCCGGCGGCACGGTCCACTGGGCGGCGGACGCGGCCGAGGCGAACCGCATCGTCACGCGGCTGGTGCAGGCGACCGGCGAGAGCGAGATCGTCAAGGTCAAGTCGATGGCGACCCAGGAGATCGGTCTCAACGAGGCGCTCGCCGAAGCGGGCATCCGCGCGTACGAGACCGATCTCGCCGAACTGATCGTGCAGCTGGGCGGTGACCGGCCCTCGCACATCCTGGTACCGGCTATCCACCGGGGCCGCTCCGAGATCCGCGAGATCTTCCGGCGGGAGATGGGGAAGTGGGGCCGTCCGGCCCCCGAGGGACTCACCGACGACCCGCGGGACCTGGCCGAAGCGGCCCGGCTCCATCTGCGGGAGAAGTTCCTGCGCGCCAAGGTCGCCGTCTCCGGCGCCAACTTCGCCGCCGCCGACACCGGAACGGTGGTGGTTGTGGAGTCGGAGGGCAACGGGCGGATGTGCCTGACCCTGCCGGAGACACTGATCACCGTCATGGGCATCGAGAAGGTCCTGCCCTCCTTCTCCGACCTGGACGTCTTCCTCCAGCTGCTGCCCCGCTCGTCCACGGGCGAGCGGATGAACCCGTACACCTCGTTGTGGACGGGCGTCACCGAGGGCGACGGGCCGCAGGACTTCCATCTGGTCCTCCTCGACAACGGCCGCAGCGCGACCCTGGCCGACGAGGTGGGCCGCCAGGCGCTGTCCTGCATCCGCTGTTCGGCCTGTCTGAACGTGTGCCCGGTGTACGAGCGCACCGGCGGCCACGCCTACGGCTCGGTGTACCCCGGTCCGATCGGCGCCGTGCTCACCCCACAGCTCGTCGGCGTGGAGAACGCGGCCTCGCTGCCCTTCGCCTCCACCCTGTGCGGCGCGTGCTACGACGCCTGCCCGGTAAAGATCGACATTCCCGAGGTGCTCGTCCATCTGCGGGCCAAGGCCGTGGAGGCCAAGCGCCGGGACCGGCTGCTGCCCACCCCCGAGGCGCTCGCCATGAAGGCCGCAGGCGCGGTGCTGTCCTCCCCGAGGCGGCTGGCGGCGGTCCAGCGACTCGCCGCCCTCGGCGCCCGGCCGATGACCCGCGACGGTCGGATCGGAGCCCTGCCCGGCCCGCTCGCCCGCTGGTCCGGCACCCGTGACACCCCCGCACCGGCCCGCGAGTCCCTGCGCGCCTGGTGGCGACGGACGAGAGAAGAAGACCGTACGACGATGGAAGGGAAGGGCCGATGACCGGCCGCGACACCGTACTGGGCGACATCCGGAGCGCGCTGGCCGACGTATCGGGTGCCGAAACCCCCGACAGCGACCCCGTCCCGCACGAACCGCGCTCCCAGCAGGCGGGGCTGGACGTCGTCGAGCTGTTCATCGAACGCGCCGCCGACTACCGCGCCACCGTAGTCCGCGTTCCGCCGTCCGATGCCGCCGCCGTAGGCCGCGCGCTGACGCGCACCGGAGCGAGGTCCCTTGTCGTGCCCCCGGGTTTCCCTGAAGACCTGGTACCCGAAGGACCCTGGTCCCGGTTGGATGACGTTCCACCGCTCACGGTCCGACAGCTCGACACGGCGGACGCCGTGCTCACCACTGTCGCCGCAGCCATGCCGGTGGAGGGTGTGCACGGCCCGCGAACGCTCGACATCGTCATGATCGCGGACGACTAGGAGCTGTCCGCCCGATCTTGTGACTAGGTCCTGCTCGGGTCGTTGATGTGGGCATGGGGCGGGGTGATCTGAGTGATGCCGAGTGGGAACGGTTGCGGCCGTTCCTGCCGGTCAGCAACAGGCGTTGCGGCAGGTGGCGGGATCATCGGCAGGTGATCGACGGGATTCTGCACCGGGTTCGGACCGGTGTTCACTGGCGTGACCTGCCCGAACGGTTCGGGCCGTCGAAGACCGTCTACGAACGCCACCGGCTGTGGTCGGGCGACGGGACGTGGGAGCGTCTGCTCCAGCAGGTCCAGGCCGCTGCCGACGAAGCGGGTGAGATCGACTGGGACATCTCGGTCGACTCCACGATCGTGCGGGCGCATCAGCACGCGGCCGGAGCCCGCACCGACGCGTCGCCGGCCCCCACATCAAAGGGGGACGAAGTCCCAGAACACCAGGCCGAGGCACCGTGGCAGAGTCTCGTCGCCCGCCTGGTGGAGGTGGTGCTGGAGGTGAGGGCCTGGGCCGCTCGCGCGGCGGGTTCACTACCAAGCTCCACCTGAGCGCAGACGGACGATGCCGCCCTCTGTCCTTGATCGTCACACCAGGTCAGAGGGCCGACTGCACCCAGTTCCAGCCCCTGCTGGAGAAGATTCGCGTCCCCAAACTCGGGCCGGGCAGGCCCCGCAAGAAGCCCGACAGCGTCGCGGCGGACAAGGCCTAGAGCAACGGGCCGTGCCGCCAGTACCTGCGGAAACGGGGCATCCGGCACACGATCCCGGAGAAGTCCGACAGCCAGGCCGCCCGCCTGCGCAAGGGCTCACGCGGCGGACGGCCACCGGGATTCGACGAAGAACGGTACAAGAAGCGCAACACCGTTGAGCGGGCCATCAACCGCTTGAAGCAGCACCGGGCGGTGGCCACCCGCTACGACAAGCGCGGCTACGTCTACCTCGGCACGGCCACGGCCGCCGCCCTCGTCATCTGGCTCCGCACATGATCGGCCGGACAGCTCCTAGCCGAGTCGGAGGTGGCGCAGCATCAGGAGTGCAGCGACCGCGTTCGCCGACCGGACCTCGCCGCGCGCGATCAGCTCGGGGATCTTTTCCAGCGGCACCCACTCGCGGCGTGCAGATTCGATCGCGTCGACCGGCACGTCCCGTACCTGCTCGGCCTGGTCCGACCAGTACACGCGATGGTGACTCGTTGAGATCCCCGGCATGGGATCGACGGCGAGCAGGAGTTGCATCGGGCCCGGACGCCACCCGGTCTCCTCCTCGAACTCTCTCGCGGCCGCGACCGCGGGATCCTCACCCTCGCCGGTGCCACCCGAGGGGAGTTCCCACCCCCAGGCGTCGGTGATGAACCGGTGCCGCCACAGCAGGAGTACCTCGTTCGCCTCGTTCACCACCGTGGCGACGGCTACCGGGCGCAGCCGGATGACGGTGTGGTCCAGGTGCCGGCCGTCGGGCAGTGCCACATCCGCCATCGCGACCGTGACCCACCGGTTCTCGTACACGGTGCGCTCGCTCAGGTTCTGCCACACGGACACGATCTAGCCTCTCGTCGGGTACGCCATCCATCCCAGCACACCGGCTACAGCGGGATGCGCAGCGCGTCGTCAATGCGGTCGACGACGTCGGTAACCGCAGTGCTCCGTGTGGCGGACAGGGACCTGCGTACCCCGGCAAGCCGGTCGTACAGCCGCTGTGACTCCATGCCCTGCGCGGTGTCCAGCATCCGCACCGCTGTGCCGGCCGCCTGGTCGACTTCGCCGGCGCGTAGTTCGCAGTCGGCCAGGGTCGCGAGACGGTGGACCTTGCCGCGGGCGTGGGTGTGTGTCGCGACGGCCTCGGCGGCGTACTGCTGCGCTGGCCCGGTATCGCCGAGCCGCATGAGGGTGTCGGCGAGGGCGTTCTCCAGCAGGCCAGGCTGTACGTAGCCGGTCTCGGCCGGCTCTTCATCGGGCCGGATCTGCCCGGAGGCTGTCTCGGCGGCGGAGATGGCCCGGCGCGCCCCGGCGTGGTCTCCCATGCGGGCGAATGCCTTGGCCTGCATGGCGTGCAGGTCGCTGGCGAGGGCGGGGCTGATCGCTGCTCCTGCGGTGCGCAGGCCGGCTTCAGCGAAAGCGACGGCCTGGCGGTACTCGCCCATGAAGAGCGAGTGGTTGACCAGGAGCGCTATCACGTATCCGCCGAACGTGCGGTCGCCGCTGGCTTTTGCGAGCCGGAGGGCCTGGTGGTAGTAGCGCTGTGCGAGGCCCTGTGCGTTCGAGTCGTACGCACAGATTCCAGCGACTGCGACCAGTCCGCCGACTGCACGGTGCAGCTCGCGTCCGGTCTGGTCGGAGTAGCTGCCCCGCATGAGCGGTGCCGTGTCCTCCGCCAGGAATCGCAGCACGCGGGATCGTGTCGCGACGCCGCCGATCTTTCGGTACATCTGCTCATAGTGGCTCCGCGCGGTCCGCAGCTGATCGACGTCGGGGAGGCCCACCCGGATCGTGCCGCGGCTGCTGACGTCGGTGTCGTCCGGCGGGTTCTCCCACTCCCACACGGGCCCCACGGCGGGCAGACCGGTGATGACGGGTGCCTTCTGGAGGTCCTCGCGCTGCTGGTGATCGCCCCGCCAGAGGGCAGTGGCCTTTCCGATGAACCCGTCTAGCGGCGTACCGGCGGGCTGGGGCGTGGACGGGGCGCCCATGCCGATGTCGTCGAGACTGAGGCGCCGGCCGAGCCGGGCGCCGAGGACGTCGGCGATGATCTCCGGGGTGCGGCCGCGGGGGCGTTGGCCCCGGAGCCAGCGGATGACGGAGCTGTGGTCGTAGCGCATCTGTGTCCCTTGTGCTGCTGCCGCGCGGTTGATCCGCGTGGCGAGTCCCACGCGGGACATTCCGGCCTCGTACATGAGGGCGTCCAGCTGTGTGTTCGGCTCCATCGGTGCCCCCGATTCACTCAGTGTGTGGAGGGTACCGACAGTCGGTTCACACAGTGTGTGAAGCTGCCAACGCGGCTCATGCCCCGTACACACTCCCGCACTGCTGGTCAGGGCGGCGAGCATCGCCACATGGACAACTCGCACAGCGCACTTGACCGGGCCCAGCCGCCAGCGGAGACACGGCCCGGCGTGCTCGTGCGCCCTCGTGCCGAACGAGGAGTCGAGACCGAACGCTGGCTGTTGTCCGGCCTTGCCGGCGCGGGCCGGGACCGGGCTCGTATGGAGTGGCAGGAGCTGACGGTAACGCTGCTGCCACTCGGAAGGCATTTTGCCGTGGTCCGCATCCCCGGTGCCATGGTCCGTGCTGCGGCCGCAAGCCACGACCGGCCCACCGTGAACGTTCGCCTCGCCGAATGCCTGCGGGGCCCGGTCATCCACGACCCCGGCTTCGACCGGTACTACGCCTTGGTGCTGCCCGGCAGCGGGCAGGTGCGGACAGCCCCCGGCATGGGGTACCTGGGTGACGGCGCCTACCTCGGCGTACCGCGCACCGACCACACCGAGTTGGACCAGGAGTCGCTGGCCTCGTACTGGGCGGTGCCGATCACCAGACCGCACGGCTTGTGCAGCCTGGCCGCCGTGTGTGAGTTCGCGCTCCTGGGTCACGTCACTGCCGACGGCGACGATCTGCCATGACCAGGCCCGCTGCCGAGGCCCCGGCGCTGTCGGCGGAATGCACGCTCGCGCAGCGGGACGGATACGAGTATCTGCACGAGACCTGCCGCCAGAGCGAGGACATCCCGCTCCCCACAGGTAACGGGGTGCTGATCCAGCGCCGTTGCGGCTGCACCTGCCACCCCTGATTCGACAGGTCCGGTACATGAACTCCCGCCCCGGGTCCCCCAGCCCTGGACAGGTCGAGCGCCCGGGACGGGTGCGCAAGGAAGGTCAAGCCATCGACCGACTCTGATCAGAAGTCGGCCCTATTCAGAAGGGAGGGACCCATGCGGCGCACCCTTGCAACGGTCGGGAGCGCGACGGTCATGACCTGGCCGCCCGTGCCTCAACCGCCCGACGATCCGCCCACTCCGCCCCCGGACGACAACAACTAGGAGCACCCATGGCAGCCAGCACCCGACAACCAACCCCCACCAGCAGGGATCTAGCCGAGGACGAGTACCGCACCGACCAGATCCGCGGCCGGAGGTACTGCCCGGTGCATCGCAGCCAGCAGATGATGCCGCTCCTGGCCGGCCTGGATGTCTGCCCGGTGTGTCCCGAGGGTGAACGCCGGAGCCAGCTGCCGCAACCCACGAACGAACGCGGCTGACGTCTCGGCCACCGTCACCCCTGGAAAGGCCGAGTGACCGAGACGTCAGGCTCCCGAACCCCGCGAAGGGAGGGGAACGCAAATGAGCGTAGACAGTACGCCCCCAGCTCCGGGACCAGATCCGCCCGGCAGCCCGCCGCCGCGTACGCGGCGAGGCCCGCAGTAATACAGCTCAGCGGCCATGAACCCCCGCTACCGGCCGCAGCGGTGCGCCGGTAGCGGGACGAGCGCGGCCGCCCGAGACGGCCTCCCCAATTCCTGCTGCCAGGCGGATGGGGCGGGGTCGGGGCGCCCCCGGTCCTTCGATCGGGGGCGTTGTCGTGCGAACGTAGTACTCCAGTGGTACGAGGCCTTCGTCGTTGGTTGTGTTGGACGCGAGGGGATCCGCCTGCCTCTGGGCTGTACCGTCTTCGGTGGCGATCACCGGGAGGGGCGGGATGACCAATGGGCTCCGGTTCAGTTGGGAACTGAGCGGCAGCGGCTGGGCGACGTGCCGCATCAAGGACGGCTCTTCGGAGCGGAAGGACATCGTCAGCTACTGCACGGATGCTCTTGCCGACGTGCTTCACGGTGTGGCGGGTTTGTACGGCCCCACACCTGTCCAGCGCTTCTCCTTTGACCTGGAACCGGCTGAAGTGAGGTGGATTCTGCGAGGCAGGGGTCCGGAAGATGATCTGTCCATCTACCGCTTCCCTGACATGTCCGCGAGCTTCGATGCGCCCGACCAGGAAGGCACGCTCGTCTGGGGCTCCACGCAGCCGCGAGGCCTTCTCGGACACGTCGTCCTGGAGGCCGCTCAGTCAGTACTGGAGGTCCACGGCGAGGACGGCTATCTGGCGAAGTGGGTTCAGCACCCCTTTCCCATCGCTGCACTGCAAGACCTCCGTCGGTTGCACCTCCAGCACGACAGGTGTGAAATGCAGCATGCCGTGACCATTTCATAGGACGCTTGCCAGGCAAGATGCGTTCGACAACAGTGCCCAGCGCGCGGTGTCCTTTATCGATGGCAGCGCAATACGCCGAGCTGCCGGTGAGCGATCAGGCAGCAGACGAGTTTGCGGAAGGCTTCGTGGACGTCAGCTGGGGCAACTCGGCCTGGATACGGTCGGCTTGCTCCTTGAAGCTCGTCCACCCGGCGCCGAGCGGAGAGTTCGTGTTGTTCAGCAGTGCGACGAGCGACGGTATCCTCAAGCTCCGCGGGAGCCACGACACAACAACCATCACTCCCACGAGATCGCGGCTCCTATGCCCCGCCAGGGAAAACGCAGCCCTCAAACTTGGCAAGACAACAGTTCCCGCCGTCACGAAATCGTTCCTGCCTGGGCACGCAATGAACCGGGAGGCTGAACCCGCGACGACGGGATCGGAACCAGCGGACCTACCGCACTCTCATCCTCGTCTCCAGAGACTCGCGAGCGATCACGGCAACCCTCTACCATTCCTCCACGGGGGCGCGACGTCGTTGCCTCACGGGGGAGTTGGTCGTCATGCCGCCGAAGACTTGTCGCATACCAATCCACGCACTGTCGGCAGCCGTCGAGAACGTGCTGACGAGAGACTCGACCACCAGATCCAGCCGACCGCCCATCACGGCTCGTCCCATCTGTGGTGGCTCTCTGAGCCGATCCATCTGATCGGCAGCGCCCCGCTCGGCAAACGCAGCGTAGAGATCACCTTTCAGTTGGACCGTGGTGTTGTGACCACGTCGCTCCGGAGGAGGTCGTATGTTCGGCGGCGGTACATCCAAACGCTTACGCCAACGACGTATGAGAGAGGCGATCGAGCGTGGCGACACGCTGCTCGCCCAGCGGGAGTTGGACGGTGCCGAGGACGCGTACCAGCAGGCGCTGCCCTCACCCCGGACTCGGCAGAGGCCCTCTACAGCGTCGGCTGCGTGGCTTCGCACCGGCGGGACTTCGACGAAAGCCTGGAGTGGGCGCAGCGCGCGCTCCAGGCCGACAGCGCCCACCAGGGGGCCCGCGCCCTGGCAGGCAACGCCCTTCTGGCGATGGAGCGTTACGCCGAAGCACTCGACATGCTTTCCGGTGTCTCCCGCTACCATGGCCTGACCACACGTATCCACATCGCCCTGTGCCACGAAGGGCTGGGCCACCTGGTCTCCGCAGAGCGCGAGTTGCGTGCGGTGCTGGAAAGCGACCCCACGTACCTCACACGTCACGCCGCCGTCGCGATGTACGACCACCAGCCCTTCTGGGCCGATGTACACGCCCACCTGGCTCGGGTGCTGCGGTTGCGCGGAGACGACGAGGAGGCTCGGCTGCACTACCATCTCGCCAAGCGGGTCGACCCGACTTCCTCTTTCTGGTGGGCGGGATAGGGGGCATCCCGTGAAACGGGCGACCGCGGCGGGCACTGCGGACTGCGCGGCTGGACAGCCCTCAGACCGCGATCGGTTCGGGGTCGGGCTGTTTGGGATAGGGCCGCTGGGCGGGGATGCCGAGCTTGATCTGCTCACGCTCGCGCCCGCTTCGCCCGAGCCGCCATACGTAGCGGTGCGCTCCGCGGTGGCGTACGTTGCGGGCCCCGACCGCGACCAGGGCCTCCCGAAGCCAGACGGCCGGGTTGCACCCGGCCCGCGGCACTGGAGCCCCGAGCGCGATGAGTTGGGCTTCGGCGTACTGATGGCCCTGTTCCTGGCGGCGGATCTTCTGCGCTGTGCGGTCGGAAACGCTCGGGTTCGCGGAATCTCGGATGGCTGAGGGCAAGAACCCGCACGCGAGTAGCCGTTGGACGGCTTCTGGCGAGCGGGCTCGGGATGGACCAGGCGACCATGAGCCACCCGTTGTGGCCGATTTGGGTGCCGAGGAGGAGGACGCGCAGAGTCTCGATGGCGGGCGTGAACGGCTGGTACTTGGCGATCGGCTGGAACCACCCCGGCATCGCGTCGATCGGGGTGAACGCAGTGGAGATGCGCGACAGGAGGATCAGCGGCATCGCGCTGTTGCTGGACGGCGGTCGGGCTGGCCATGCCCAGCCCGATCGCGATCCAGGCGAGTGCCAGGGCGAAGAGCGTGAGCAACAGGTAGCCGCTTGCAGCGGGGGCGGAGACGGCTGGCCGGAGAGGGCGTTCAGGCGTCACGTATGCGCAGCAGCAGGCCGCCAGCCAGCAGCGCCGCGGCGGCCCACCCGGCGGTCACGCCGAGGCCGGCCCAGGGGCTGATGGGCAGGCTGCCGAGATCGGTGGTGGCCTGGACGGCGAGCCCGGCGCTCATCGGCGCGATCTTCTCGAGCAGGCGCTGCCAGTCCGGGTCGCTGATGGTCTGGGAGACGATCGGGACGATGTACAGCAGGCCGAGGACGACCCCGACGCTGGTGGCGGAGTCCCGCACGGCGGTCGCGACACCGAGGCTCAGAAGACCGATCAGAATCAGGTAGAGGACCGTCCCGAAGACCGCGCGCAGCGTCGGCCCGTCGGACAGGGACAGGGCCTGGTCGCCGAGGTCGGGCAGGATGAGCCGCCCGGCGAGCACTGACCCGAGGACGGCGACCGTTCCGCCGACGGCCACGACTCCGGTGAGAGTGATGGCCTTGGCCGCGAAGGCGGTGGCTCGCCGCGGCACCGTCGTCAGGGTGATGCGGATCATGCCCGTGCTGTACTCGCCGCTGATGATCAGCACTGCCAGGATGGTGACCAGCGCCTGGCCGAGGTAGACGCCCATGAGGGTGAGCTTGGTCGTGTCGCCGCCACAGCCACTGGCCGTGCAGTTCACCACCGAGGTCGCCACGGTGCTCAGGGCCACCGTCGCCGCGACGGTACCTAACAGCAGCCATAGAGGGCTGGCGACGGTCCGCATCTTCGTCCATTCCGCGTGCAATGCCAGTCTCATGCGTCCCTCCTGTTGAGAAGGATGGCGGCCACGGCCAGACTTGCCACCGCGTAGCCGGCCAGGACGGCGAACCCGGCCCATGGCGCCAGCGGGTAGTAGCCGTAGTAGGGCGTGTAGTTGCTTGCGACCTGGTCATATGGCACAAGCGTCTGTTGGACGGCGAAAGCTGCGCCCGGTGTCACCGTGGCCACTGCCGTCGACACGCTTGCGGGCATGAACGGGATGGCGATCAGGATGTAGGGCAGCACGATGGCCACGATGACCGTGGTGACCGGGCCCGCACTGTGCCGGAAGATGGCGCCGACGGAGAGGGCCAGGACCGAGGCGGTCGCGAGCAGCGCCGCGGTCCCGAGCTCCACCCGCAGTTCGGTCGAGGACGACACCGGGAAGATGTAGACGCCGTTGCCCCGGGCGAGCCGCTCACCGAGCGGAATCGCGAGGATCGCCCCCACCAACCCGGCGACGAAGGTGACGGCCCACAACACGATCGCCTTGGCCACCAGCACTCGGCTCCGCCTCGGACTCGCGGCCAGGGTGAGGTGGACCATCTTGTTCCGGTACTCCTCGGTGATGAACAGCGCCCCCACGACGATCACCGCGATCAGCGCGGCGAACGTGCCGGCGAGGATGTCCCGGAGGTGGCCGCCGGTCGGCAGGCTGTCGCGGACCGCGGGCGCTATGTCGCCGGCACCGGTCACTGTGAACCGGGCGCCGGATCCCGTGAACGAACCCGAGACGTTCTCCGGGTAGCCGGCGAAGCTGGGGGATCTGGCTCCCACCTGACCGCCTGTCCAGTTGCCACCGGCCCAGCCCTCCTGGGTACGAAGATCCCCGAAGGTGGCCGTGGAAACACTGCCGGACGTGCCCCCGCCGCCCACGTGAGGCGGGGAGGCGACAAACAGCCCTACCTGCGCGGTCGAGCCGAGCCCGCTCACCTGCGCGGTGCCCACCTTGGTCCATTTCGTGCCGTCGGTGGAGGCATAGCCGGTGATCGTGTCGCCCGAACGGTCCAGCCGCAGCCAGCGGGGGGACTCGGCGGAGACCGGACCGGGGAGGCCGGCCGTGTCGTTGACGTAGCCGTCTTGCATCCGTACGCCGTGGCTGCCGGTGGCCATGATCGCCGCGTAGGGCGATCCCTGGCGGGTGCTTTCCTTGATGATGAGCCCGGCCTTCGCCCACGGCACGGTGCCGGGCCACAGGTTCCCGGGACCCTTGGGGATGCTGCTCTTGAGCGCGGAGACGGAGACGGTGATGCTGCCGTTTCCGGCGAGTGGCTGGTGCACAAAGTAGAAGCTGTCGGTGACCGGCCCACCGCCCGGTCCGATCGGAACGGGTGGTGAGCCCTTCTGGTTGCCGCTGATCCCGGCGAGCAGGGCGAACAGCACCATCATCAGTGGCGCCGCCATCATGCCGGTCACCCAGCCGCGGACGGTTCGGAACTTGGTCCACTCCGCGTGCACTACTTGGACAAAGCCGTTGCGCCCAGCCCGCTGCCCGGAACGGGACGGCGTGAGCGTGGCGGTCACTGCGAGACCTCCGTGGGCGTTGCGGCGCGGAACTCGACCGCCCTGCCGGTGAGCTCCAGGTAGACGTCCTCAAGGGTGGCGCGGTGTGCTGATACCTCGGAGAACGGCACCGCGCTCTGGCTGAGGAGCGTCACGATCCGTTCCGCAGGCAGACCGGCGACGGTAATGGTGTCGCGGCCCGTGGCCGCCACGCTCGCGCCGGCATGCGCGAGCACCCTCATCGCGTGCGTCCCAGCCGTGGTCCGCAGGGCCAGCCGGTTCTGGGAGGCGGCCGCGATCAGGTCGGCTATGTCGGCGTCGGCGACGGCCTTGCCGCGCCCGACCACGACGAGATGATCGGCCGTCTCCTGCACCTCACTCATCAGGTGGCTGGAGACCAGCACGGCGCGTCCCTGAGCGGCCAACGACCGCAGGAATCTGCGCATCCAGATGATGCCGTCGGGGTCCATACCGTTGAACGGCTCATCGAGCATGATGATCGGCGGGTCGCCCAGCAGGGCCGCGGCGATCCCGAGCCGCTGCCGCATGCCGAGCGAGTAGCCGCCAGCCTTGCGCCGGGCTGCCGGGGTCAGGCCGACCTGCTCGATCACCTGGTCCACCCGCCGCGCGGCCAGGCCCTGCGCGTGCGCCAGCCACAGCAGGTGGTTACGCCCGCTGCGGCCGGGGTGCAGCGCCGCGGCGTCCAGCAGTGAACCGACGTGGTTCAGCGGGTGCCGAAGGCCGTGGTACGGCTTGCCCTCGATGAGTGCGGTGCCCTCATCGACCGCGTCGAGGCCGAGGATCACTCGCATCGTGGTGGACTTCCCGGCCCCGTTCGGCCCCACGAGACCGGTCACCACACCCGGACGGACGGTAAAGGACATGCCGTCGAGGGCCAGGGTCGCCCCATATCGCTTGCGCAGTCCGACGACGACAATCCCTGGGGCGCTCATCGCAGCGGGCTCACGGTTCGAAATGCACTCATGCCGACGGTTGTACGCGGCACCGGGTTCCAGCCGGGTCGCAGCTGCTGCGACCCGGCTGAGACCTGGGATCTGGCATCGTTGGCGCATGTCACCTCGACCCGCGGGCCGGTTCGGCCGCCCCGCCCGCACGACGACCGGCGGTGGGGGGCGGTGAGGGTTCTCGTCGTCGAGGACTTTGAGGTCCTCGCCCGCTCCATCGGAAACGGGCTGCGCCACGAGGGCATGGCCGTCGACGTCGTCCTGGACGGGACCGCCGCCCTCGACCATCTGGCCGTCACCCGCTATGACGTTGTGATCCTCGACCGCGACCTGCCCGGCGTCCACGGGGACGAGGTCTGCCGACAACTCGCCCACGGCCGCTGCGCGACCCGCGTGCTGATGCTCACCGCGTCCGACACGATTGAGGACCGCGTCGTCGGGCTCAGCCTCGGCGCCGACGACTATCTGCCCAAGCCGTTCGCGTTCGCCGAACTGGTCGCCCGCGTCCGTGCCCTGGCCCGCCGCGCCACCCCACCGCTACCGCCCACCCTGGCATGCGGGGACATCGCCCTCGATCCGGCCCGCCGAGTTGCATTCCGGGCCGGCCGGCGCCTTGAGCTGAGCCCCAAGGAGTTCGCCCTGCTCGAATGCCTGCTCGCCGCACCCGGCCTGGTCATCTCCGCTGAGGAGCTGCTCGAACGAGTCTGGGACGCGGCCGCCGACCCCTTCAGCAGCGCCGTCAAGCACACCATGCACCGGTTGCGGGCCAAGCTCGGCAACCCGCCCGTGATCGAGACCATCCGCGAAGGCGGCTACCGCATTGGATCGTCATGACCTCCCAGCAGCTCGCCGGAAGGTCGTTGCAGACACGGCTCGCGCTCGCCTACGCGGCGGGCATCTACGCCGCCGGGGTCTTCGTGCTGGTCCTCGTCATTGTCCCGCTTGCCAGCGTCGATGCGGCCACACCCGTGGGCCACCCCTCGTCGAGCGTGACCACCGGAACCGGGCGCGGGATCAGCCTGCCCCACCTCCTCACGGGATCCGCCGTCGCCCTGGTCATTCTGATACCCGTCGCCCTGGCACTCGGCTGGTTCGTCGCCGGCCGGTTCCTGCACCCGCTACGCGCCATCACCACCACCGCCAAAAGCATCTCCGCCGGCAACCTCCACCGGCGCCTCGACCTCGGCGAGCCCACAGACGAGCTGACCGAACTCGGCCACACCCTCGACGACCTGTTCGCCCGCCTTCAAGCCTCCTTCGACGCCCAACGCCACTTCGTCGCCAACGCCTCCCACGAGCTACGCACCCCCCTCGCCGGCCTGCGCACCCTCCTCGAAGTCGCCCTCGCCGACCCCGACGCCGACACCGACAGCCTGCGCTCGGCCTGCGAGGAGGCCCTTGCCCTCGGCGAACACCAAGAGCGGCTCGTCAAGGCGCTCCTCGTCCTCGCCACCAGCGAGCGCGGAATCTCTCGTTGGGACACCCTCGACCTCGCCCAAGTCGTCGAAGGAGTGCTCGCCTCCCGCCGCGACCAAGCAACAGACCGAGGCATCGACCTGGCCGAACACCTAACGCCCGCCATGACGGCCGGAGATCCAAGACTGATCGAAAGCCTCGTCGCCAACCTCGTCGACAACGCCATCCGCCACAACCACCCAGACGGGCACGTAGAGATCACCACCCAGAACTCCGGCACCCAGGTGACCCTTACGGTCACCAACAGCGGGCCGGTCATCCGCGACAACCAGATCCAGCGACTCTTTCACCCCTTCCAGAAACTGGCGCCCGATCGTAACGGCCACTGCGAGGGCTACGGTCTCGGCCTCGCCATCGTCCACGCTGTCACCCATGCCCACCACGCCACCCTCACCGCCAGTGCACCCCCCGAAGGCGGCCTGTCCATCACCGTTCGGTTCACGCACACATCTCATCCGAACCTCAGCCAGGGGCAGCGCGGCAAGGACGCTGGGTAGGCGTCGTCGGCGCGGCCCTGGCCAGACAGCGGTACAAAACAAGTCTGCCCGCCCTGGTAGCCCATCGTTCGCACCGAAATTGAGGACCTGTCAGGTGTCGGCGGGCGGCACTCACCGGAGAGCTGGACGACGATGTCGTTGGCCCGCTTGGGCCCGTGACGTCCCTGCCACCTGCCCATGCACCCGCTGCTGCTGACTGGCGGGTGACCGGCGCGGCCATCGGGGCAGCTTCGCAGTACGCCCCGGGTGGGCGACGCCGACGTAATGCATGGCGGTCTGCTCCGTGATGCCGAACAGCCGCATCAGTTTGAGGGGATCGGCGGTCTCCAGCGCCTCGTTGAGGATCCTGTCTTGGCGCAGGCCGTCCAACGGCGTCGCCGCCGCCGCCAGGCCGCGTCCCGTGCCCACTGGTACTCGGACAGCGTGTCGAGGGAGAAAATCTCCTCATCGTGCGCCGAGATCCGAGCCTCGCGCCGCCGCTGGAGGGTGATGACGTCCGCGAGCCCGGTCTCTACGGACACCGCGGCCGGATCCACCGGCACGGCCGCGTCCGGGCGCACGAGCGTCAGCCCACGACTTTCGGAATCTGCCACAAACACGCAGGCCGCGCCCCCTAGATATGTGGTGCCGCTGGGCAGGGTGCTTGTGCCTACCGGGGTAGCTTGCTGTTCCTGCATCGGGTCGCCGCCAGGGGGATCACCGGTGGCGTCCCAGTCGACGCGTTCACCGCGCTGATCGCCCCGCAGCTCGACGACCCGTCGCGATCAACGGTGACGCGCTGCTGGACGAGCGGATGAGGTGGTGCTCCGCGGCGGTGAGGGCTGGTAGCACGGCGCCGCGTTCATTGCGGTCGCCGCGTGCGGCGAGGGTGCGGGCCAGGCGCAATTGGAGCAGGCAGCGGGGTTCTGAACGCGGGTCAGGGCGTGGTTGAGGATGGTGGCTGCGGTGGTGTGATCGCGGCGCCAGGCGGCCTGGTAGGCGAGGTCGCCCAAGAGGCCGGGGGTGTGTCAATTTAACGGCCCTGTCTCACATTCGGTGGTAACGGTAAGTAGCTGCCGTGGCTGGCAGTAACACCCCCAGATCAGCATGAGTGAAGCGACCGTCGACACCATGCACGCTCCGCTCGATGACCCGTCTGCGACTGCTTTCCTCGGAGCTCGGACCAGGCATAGTAGGGATGACGCTCTGTCATCACCGAATGTGAGACAGGGCCGCTCGTTTGACAGACCCTCAGGAACCGTCTGCGTCGAGAGGCTGGCCGGACAGGCCCATGGCGCTGACTCCAGTTGCGGCTCAGGAAGAGAGGGGATGGCAGGGGCGCGCCTTCCCGCGGCGTGCCCCTGCCAAGCGCCGTCACAGCGCGAGGACCTGCCACTCCTGGTTGGACCCGCCGGTGGAGGGCCACTGGATGACGTTGGCGCCGTCGGCGGTGGAGGCGTTGGCGACGTCGGCGCACCAGCCGGTGCGGACGTTGACGAGCCGGTGGTAGCCGCTGGTGGCCGAGGGGATCAGCTTCCACCTCTGGTTGTCGTCGCCGTTGTCGGACAGCTGGTTCAGGGTGGAGCCCTGGGTGTTGTTGGGGCTCTGCAGGAGCTTGCCGCTCTTGGCGTTGACCAGCAGGAACGATCCGTCAACGTTCGGCAGGAGGCTCCACTGCTGGTTGGTCCCGCCGCCGTAGGGCCACTGGATGAGCGTGGCGCCGTCGGCGGTCGAGGCGTTGGAGACGTCGAGGGCCTTGCCGCTCTTGCGGTTGATCACCTTGTAGGTGCCCAGGTCCGCGGTGAAGGGACGGTCGTAGACCTCCAGGTTGCGGATCGACGCGTACACCCCGGCGGGCAGCCCGGTGACGGTGACGCGGACGTACCGTGCCTGGGCCTGGAACACGGCCGTCTGGACCTGGCGCGTGCTGGGGGTTGCGGTGTTGTCGACGAGCGTGGTCCACGTGCTGTTGTCGGTGGAGCCCTCGACCTTGTACCGGTAGTTGGTCTTGTCCAGTTCCCAGGCGATCCGGGTGCCGGTCAGCGAGCGGGTCGAGCCGAGGTCGACCTTGAGCCAGTGGCCGGTGTTGCCGTCGTTCGCGCACCAGCGGGTGGCGGTGGAGCCGTCGACCGCCTTGGCCGCGGTGTTGCCCTTGGACGTCTCCTCGCTGTCGGCGGTCGCGGCCTTGCCGGCGGCGATGTCGGCAGGCTGCACGGAGCGGTCCAGCGTGACCCCGACGACGCTGTCCTCGGGGATGCGGGTGCGGTTGATGCCGGTGATCGTCACCCTGCCGTCGGCGCCCACGGTGTACGGGAGGTCGGTGCCCGCGGCGACGTCGAAGACGCGGGTGACCTGGGCGTCCCCGATCGACGGGGTGGTGAAGGAGGTTCCGCTGTAGCCGGGCAGCAGGTGGATGTAGAAGGTGTTGTCCTTGGACGTGAAGCCGTACTTGCCGTCCACCGGTTGCCAGGGTCCGCCGCGGGTGCCGTAGACGGCCTGGCCGCAGGAGGTCAGGAAGGAACCGACCCGGCGCACCGCTGCGGCCTGGTCGGCGGGGATCGCCCCGGTCCGGTCGGGACCGACGTTGAGCAGGCAGACCATGTTGCGTACCCAGGAGTTGACCAGGATGTTCATGATGGTGCTGAAGCTCATCACGGGTGCGCCGGCCTTGTAGCCCCAGGTGCCGCAGATGGTGAAGTTCTTCTCCGACAGAAGCTCGGTGCGCATGGCGCCGGAGGGGATCGAACCGCCTTCCTCGCTGATGTAGTCGCCCATCCAGCCGGAGCGCGGGTTGACCGCGACGTCGGGTTGGTGCTTGCGCACCAGGCCCATCACACCGAGGGGGCTGCCGGTGGCGGAGTCGGTCTCGCTGTAGGCGGCGTCCACCGGCCACTGATTGGCGCTGTCGCGGACCTTTCCGGGCTCCCAGAAGAAGGCGGCGTCCGCGTCCGGGCCTTGCTGGCCCAGCCAGCCGCCGTCGAAGTAGATGTCGTCGATCTTGCCGTACTTGGTCATCAGCTCCTTGACCTGCTGGTACACCTCGTTCTTCATGATCCGCGCGTTCTCCTTGTGCGCGGGATCGGTGGTGTATCCCCACTTGTTCGGCAGGCAGTTGGTGCCGGTGACGTCGTAGTAGCCGGGGTAACGCCAGCTCATCGGGGAGAAGTACAGACCGACCTTGAGCCCGGCGGCGCGTACGGCGGTGACGTACTCGCCGACCAGGTCCCGCTGCATCGGGGCCTGTCCGGCATGGAAGGCGTTCGGGTGGGTGGACGGCCACAGGGCGAAGCCCTCGTGGTGACGGGTCGTCAGAACGGTGTACTTCGCGCCCATGTCCTTGGCCAGCTGGGCCCAGTCGGCCGGCTTGTAGGCGCTCGCCGTGAACTGCTCGGTGGTCGCTTCGGTGAAGTACTTCTTGTAGTTCTCCGGCGTGACGGCGGAGTTCTCCATGTGCCACTCACCCTTGGCCGGGCCCGAGTACACACCCCAGTGGATGAACATGCCCAGCTTGGCGTCCTGCAGCCACTGGAGCTTCTCGTTGGACTGCTGCTCGATGCCCAGCTCCGACTTGGGGATCCGCAGCGGGAGAAGGGGCAGCGGCTGGGGGGAGGTGGCGGCGTGTGCGGCTGTCGCCAGGGTCGGTGAGACGGCGGCGGCGACCGTCATGGCGGCCATGGCGGTCAGCACTCTGCGGCGACTGATCGGTCCGGACATGGTTCTCTCCTGGCTGTTCACAGAAAAGCACGGATGGTCATGCGGCTCAGGCGTGGAGCGAGCACGTCGGGGGGACCGCGGCGGTGCGCCGTATGTCACCACTCATCGAGAAACATGGGACGGATTAGTTAGGTATCAAGGGCGTTCTTGACGAGGACGGCTCGGCACAGGCGTCTTGTTCGGGGGTGAAACGCTGATCAGGCACACGGGTTGCTTCCGGAGGCACGACGACGGACACGGAAAATCGGTACCGCTGCGGGGGCCGGGCCGGGCGACCGGTCAGGCCCGGCCCGCGCAGCACCCGGAGGCGGCTGCGGAAGTCCGTCAACTTCACGACCCGCGGCGCCTGGAAGTGCGTCACCATCACCGACCGACTGACCCCGCGTCCGTCGCGTCAGCTCGGTTTGAGGATGATCGCCTGGCCGCCCGCGGGAGCCATTGCCACGTTCAGCGTGGTGGCCGAGGTGACCGTCCGGGTGCTGACCACGACCGGCGTCTGGTAGGGGTTGGTGCCTGGGGTGCCGTCGGCGTAGACGGTCGCCGTGTATGTTCCGCCGCCCAGGAACGTGAGCGGGAGCGACAAGGTCCGGGACGTCTCGTTGGTCATCGCCCCGACGTACCAGGTGTCGCCGTGGCGGCGGGCGACGGCGGCGTACTGGCCGATCGATCCGGCGAGGGTGCGGCTCTGGTCCCAGGTGGTGGGGATGGCGTCGAACCATGGCAGCCCCGGCCAGTTGGACGTGTTGGCGTACTTGGACGGCGAGTCGTACCAGTACAGGAAGTTCAGCGGCTGGTAGAAGACCGCCGCCATGGCCATCTGGTGGACGTTGGTGGTCCGGTCCCGCGACTGGCCGTAGCAGATGGTGTAGTCCATCGGCCCGCCGATGTTGCGGGCGAACGGCAGGGTCACGTTGTGGCTGGCGGTCGGGAAGCGCTCGTTGCCGCGCACGCCCTCCATGTTGACCCAGTTCGGGTACGTCCGTTCGTAGCCGAACGGGCGCATGTTGTCGTGCATGTCGATCAGCAGGTTGTACTTGGCTGCCGTTCTGACCCAGTTGGTGATCTGGTTCGTCATCGCCTGGGTGCCGTCGTTGACGAATCCGAGCTTGACACCTTTGACGCCCCAGCTCTTGTAGAGGCTGAACAGGCTGTCGGGGTTGGTGGCCGCTACGCGGTCGACGTAGAGGATGACGCCGATGCCCTTGCTCGTGGCGTAGGAGATCACCGAGGGCAGGTCGATGTCCGCAATCGGCTTTGTCGCGTCGGTGCCTGTGACGTCGCCGTACCAGCCACCGTCGTACTCGATGAATTGCAGGCTGCGAGCCACGGCGAAGTCGACGCCCGCCATCCCGGCGGCGGTGGTCAGCTGTACCCGGAAGGCCTTGCCGGGCTTGATCCACGAGGTGTCGGCCAACGTGCTCGCGGGGGCCAGGTTGAGCACCAGCTCGGCGTTGTCGACCAGTTCGGCGTGGGTGGAGCCGGTCACCACCGCCCGCCACGGCGTGGCGAACGGCGTGGTGACCGCCGAGGTCGTCTGGACCCTGTCCGAACCGCGGCCGGTGTGCTCCATCAGGTAGGCGGCGAGGGCGCCCGGCTGCCCGGACACGGAGCTGAGCATCAGCCGCGGGAAGTTGAGACGCGAGGATTCGCAGATGCAGGCGATCAGGCTGCCGCCGGCGTAGGTGGCGGTCAGCGGCAGGTCGGTCAGCGGGCCGGTGTCCGTGGTCGAGGTGCCCGTGGAGGGGATCGAGCCGGGCGCGACCGGGTTGTAGGGGTCTTCGTCACGCGCGCTGTAGACCAGGGTGCTGTCGGGGAAGACGAACGTGGTCAGCTCGTCGGCGATGGTGGCGGTGCCCTTGCCGAGCAGCACGTACCGGAAGGCGACGCCGGTCGGGTAGGCGCGGATCTGGACGCTGAAGTTGATCAGCGAGGCGGTGTCCTGGAGGTTCCAGCGCATCTCCTGGTACCGGTCGCGGACGGTCGCGTTGCGGCCGTACACCGCAGTCCAGGTGTTCTCGATGGTCCAGTGCTGGTAGTTGGTGATCACCGTGCCGGCGGCGCCGAGCACCGTTCCGTCGCTCAGCTTGAGGCCGAGAGCCGAAGTGTCGACCAACGTCACGCCTCTTCGTTTCGCCGACCAGCTGAGCGCGCCCGAAGTCAGCGACATCGTGATGGTGTTGCTGCCGTCGGGGGCCGTCGCGGTGACGGAGGCGTCGGCCGCCGCGGCCGTCCCGGCCGCGCCGGCACCGAGCGCCGCGGCTCCCACGGTGACGGCGGCACCCTTGAGGAGCCCACGCCGCGAGAGCCCTCCCTGGGCGCCGGCCGATGGCTGTTCAGGTATGGCGTGGCTCGCTGAATCTGCCATGACTCGTGCACCTCTCCGTTGCATGCTTTTCGATTTGGGCACAAACAAACAAGGCCAAAGTTCCTGATTGCAGGCGCAGTTGGGCGCGCCCGGGAGTTCCGTCCTCGAGCTGGAGCCGCTCACAGCAGGAGTGTCAGGACAGGAATCCTTCGAGGACGAGGGTCGCCGCGCCGAGGCTGACCGGGTTGCGGTCGATGGGGCAGAGACTGATCTCGGTGCCTTCCCAGGGTTCGGCGAGTGCGTAGCGGGCGGCGGTGGCGCGCACATGCGGCAGGACGGCGCTTCCCAGACTGTCGGCGACCCAGCCGGTGAGCACGATGATCTGCGGGTTGCACAGGTTGATCAGGTTGGCGATGGCGATGCCGAGGTAGCGGCCGGTCGTGGCGATCACCTGCTGTGCGGCGGGGTCGCCGGCCGCGTGTGCGGTGGCCAGGGCGTTGATGGTCGCCATCTGGTCGTCGGGGTGCAGGAGCGGGCTGTCCGGGTCGGTTTCCGCGAGGTGCTGCATGATGCCGGGTGCGCCCACGTAGGTCTCCACGCATCCGACGCATCCGCGGCGGCAGTTGCGGCCGTCGATGACCAGGTTGGTGTGGCCCCATTCGCCAGCCGTGTTCGTGGCCCCGCGGTAGAGCGCCCCCTGGATGACCAGGCCCGCGCCGACGCCGGTTCCCAGGGTGAGTACGGCGACGTTGTCGCGGCCGCGGGCGGCACCGAACCACAGTTCGGCGATGGTGCTCGCACGCAGCGGATTGTCGAGGATGACCGGCACATCAGGGAGCCGGTCGGTGAGCAGGGCCAGCAGTGGCACGTCGTTCCAGTTCCAGTTCGAGGCGAAGACGGAGGCTGTGCCGTCCGGCCGTACCTGGCCGGGAATGCTGACGCCGACCCCGAGAATCCTGCCGCGCTCCACCTGGGCCTGCGCGATCGCGTCGTCGATGCCGCGGACGATTCGGTCCACGACGTAGTCCGGCGAGTTGGTGTGCGGGTGCAGTTCGTACTCGGCTCTGGCCAGAACCCGCAGAGCGGGATCGAAGACCTCGACGTGGACGTAGGTCTCGGCGATGTCGACGCCGATGAGCCGGGGACCCTCGAGGGCGGGCGCGAGGAGGTTCCGCGGGCGTCCGCCGCCCGAAGCCTGCTGTCCGATCTCGGCCAGAAGCCCAAGCTCGTGCAGCTCGTTGACGATGTCGGAGGCGGTGGCCACTGACAGGCCCGTGGCTGCGGCGATGTCGCGCCTGACGACGGGCGCCGAGGCGATGAGATGCCGCATCACCGCGAAACGGTTGGTCCGGCGAATGTCCTGGTACGTCCGCTTCAACGACGTTGTCCTGTGTTCGATGGGGGCTGGGGCGCCTGATCGTATCCACGGGGAGCGCGTCGTTGGAACCGCCGTGCACAGACTTTTTCTGGCTTGTTGACGAAGGGGTGTAGCGCGCATAACCTGCGTCTCGCCTTGCTCGCTGCAACCCCGTCAGCGGCAAGGATTCCCCCCTCCGATTGCGTGCCCCCACCCCGCGGGTTTCGCGTCGCGCTCCTACCGGCCGCACTCCGCCGCCGTCCACAGCGTCATCACCCGCCGTCGCGGCCTCGTCCCCAAGGCCCGGTCCCACACCCGTACTTCACAGCAGAGGTAGCCATGTCCCCTGAGCAGAACCCCAGCAGACCGTTCGGCCGCAGGTCCTTCCTGCGCGGCTCCGGCACCGTGGCAGCGGCGGGATTCCTCGCCGCGTGCGGCGGGAACACCGGTCGCGGCGGCGGCTCCGCCGGCGGTAAGGCGGCGATCAGCCAGTGGTACCACCAGTACGGCGAGGCCGGCACTCAGCAGGCGGCGCTGCGGTACGCGAAGGCGTACACCAAGGCCGACGTGTCGGTGCAGTGGATCCCCGGTGACTACGCCTCCAAGCTCTCCAGCGGCCTGGTCTCCAGCAGCGGCCCCGACGTCTTCGAGTTCCACCCCGACGTCCAGATGGCGAAGTCCGGGCAGATCGTGCCGCTGGACGACATCATCGCGGACGTGAAGTCCGACTTCACGGAGAAGGATCTGACCGCCAACTCGGTTGACGGCAAGGTCTACGGCATCCGCATGATCGACGACCCGCAGTTCCTGTACTACCGCAAGAGCCTGCTGGAGAAGGCGGGTGTCCAGCCCCCGACCACCTTCGACGAGCTGATAGACGCCTCCCGCAAGCTCGACAAGGGCGGGGTCAAGGGTCTGTACCTCGGCCTGAAGGGCGGCAGCGACATCCTGGCCAGTCCCCTGATCTGGGCCACCGGCAGTGAACTGCTGACCGCCGACCACAAGGTCGCCTTCGACAACCAGGCGACCGTCGACGGTCTGAAGAAGATGCGCGAGCTGTACACCAGCAAGACGCTGCTGCTCGGCGCCCCCACCGACTGGTGGGACCCGTCGGCGTTCATCCAGGGCCTGACCGCGATGCAGTGGTGCGGCCTGTGGGCGATGCCCGGCATCCAGAAGGCACTCGGTGACGACTTCGGCATCGTCCCCCTGCCCGGCATCGGCAGCGCCGGCCGCCAGGTGGTCTACAACGGCGGCTGGTCCACCTACGTGAGCGCCAAGGCCAAGGACGTCGACGCGGCCAAGGCGTTCGTGAAGTGGCTGTGGATCGAGCAGACGAAGTTCCAGGAGGACTGGTGCACCTCGTACGGCTTCCACATCCCCCCGCGCAAGAGCCTGGCGGCGAAGGCCACCAAGCTGCAGAACGGCACCGCCGCCGAGGCGGTGAAGCTGTTCGAGACCAAGGGGCACTATGACGACCCGTACTGGACCCAGGCCATGGTGACGATTTCCCAGGACATGGTGAACAACGCCGTGGTCAGCGGAAAGAACCCCGAGTCCGAGGTGGCCAAGGCCCGCACCCGGGTCGAGGCCGAACTCAAGAAGATCGCCTGAGGGGCCCTGACAGGCATGACAACCACCACCACCCGTGGCGCCCGCCCGGGCGCCACCGCGCCACCCGGCCCCGCGGCGAAGGCGACACGTGACGGGCACGGGGTGCGAGGCAGCACCCGCACCTTCTGGCTCTTCGCGGGTCCCTTCCTGGCCGGTCTCCTGCTGTTCGTCTACGTGCCGGTCGGCTGGAGCTTCTACCTGAGCCTGTTCCAGGCCCAGAACACGGTCAGCCCGACGAAGTTCGTCGGCCTGGACAACTACGCGGACATCCTCACCGAAGGGCCGTTCACCGACAGCCTGTGGACCTTCACGCTCTTCGCGCTGATCGTCGTCCCTCTCACCTACGTCCTGGCTCTGGCGCTCGCGCTGCTCGTCCATCGCATCCGCGTCGCCCGTGCCTTCTTCCGTTCGGTGTTCTTCATCCCCACCGCGTGTTCCTACGTCGTGGCCTCGATGGTGTGGAAGCTGTCGATCTTCAACGGGGTGCGCTTCGGTCTCGCCAACACCGTCCTGGGCTGGTTCGGGATCGAACCCATCGCCTGGATCGGGACCGTCTCCCCGCCCTGGTACTGGATGGTGCTGGTCACCGTACGGCTCTGGCTCCAGCTGGGCTTCTACATGATCCTCTTCCTGGCCGCCCTCCAGCAGATCCCCAAGGAACTGTACGAAGCCGCCTGGACGGACGGCGCCCGACCCGGCTGGCAGACCTTCCGGCACATCACCCTGCCGCAGCTGCGCACGACCTCGGTCGCCGTGGTGCTCCTTCTGCTGATCGCGGCCTACCAGGCGTTCGACGAGTTCTACAACCTGCTGCCCAACACCCCTTACGCACGGCCACCGTTGGTCTACCTCTACTACACGGCCCTCGGGCAGGGTCAGGACTTCGGCCACGGCAGCGCCGGGGCGCTGGTGCTGTCGGCACTCATCACGATGGTGACGCTGCTGCAGGGCCGGATCTTCGGCTTCGGAAAGGCGGACAGCTGATGGCCACCTCGTCCACCGCCCAGGTCAGCGGCCGCCCACGCACCGTGGGCGAACGGGCCGGCAGCGTCGCCCTGTACACCGTCGCCGTGGCCACGGCGCTGCTGTTCCTGGTCCCGTTCTATCTGCTGATCCGCAACAGTCTGGCCACTGACGCTGACCTCACCGGGGTGAACTGGAAGTTCTTCCCGAGCACGCTGCACTGGGAGAACATCTCCGAGCTGTTCAACGACCCCGCAGTTCCCATGGCGCGCAGCATGTGGAACTCCCTCGTCGTCGGGGTGCTCGGCACCGCCGGGCAGCTGCTGGTCTGCTCCCTGGCCGGCTATGCGCTGGCCCGCGTCCCGTACCGGCACGCCAACAAGATCTTCTACGCGGTGCTGGCCACCCTCATGATCCCCAGCGCGGTCACCTTCGTGCCCAGCTTCGTCCTCGTGTCGTCACTGGGCTGGGTCTCCAGCCTGCAAGGTCTCATCGTGCCCGGCCTGTTCAGCGGCTTCACCGCCTTCCTCTTCCGGCAGTACTTCCTCGGCTTCCCCAAGGAACTGGAGGAGGCCGCCCGGATCGACGGTCTCGGCAGCTGGGGCACGTACTGGCGGATCGTCGTCCCCAACTCCACCGGCTTCTTCTCGGCGATCGCGGTGATCACCTTCATCACCAACTGGAACGCCTTCCTGTGGCCGCTGGTCATCGGCCAGGACCAGTCCAGCTGGACGGTGCAGGTGGCCCTGTCGACCTTCACCACCGCGCAGACCGTCAACATCCACGAGCTGTTCCTCGCCGCCACCGTGTCCATCCTGCCGCTGGTGCTCGTCTTCCTCTTCCTGCAGCGATACCTGGTCGAAGGCGTCGCGCACACCGGCATCAAGGGCTGACCGCAGAGCGCCCCGGCAACCGTACAGAACGCCACTCATCGCACCGATCCATCCCGGAGTGACCCATGCCCAACCCCGCCAGCCACCCGCCGCTCGCAGGGGCCGTACACCTGGACCCCAACTTCACCGTCGGCGAGGTGAATCCGCGGCTGTTCGGATCCTTCGTCGAGCACCTCGGCCGCTGCGTCTACACCGGCGTCTTCGAACCGGACCACCCGAGCGCCGACGAGGACGGACTGCGCACCGACGTCCTGGCCCTGATCCGGGAACTGGGCGTCACGATGGTCCGCTACCCCGGCGGCAACTTCGTCTCCGGCTACCGCTGGGAGGACGGAGTCGGCCCGGTGGAGCAGCGGCCCCGCCGGCTCGACGGCGCCTGGCGGACCGTCGAGACGAACCGGTTCGGGCTGAACGAGTTCATGCGCTTCGCGGCCAAGGCCGACGTCGAGCCGATGCAGGCCCTCAACCTCGGCACCCGTGGCCTGCAGGAGGCACTCGACCTCCTGGAGTACACCAACCACCCCGCCGGCACGGCCTTCTCCGAGCTGCGCCGCTCGCACGGCGTGGACAAGCCGCACGGCATCCAACTGTGGTGCCTGGGCAACGAGATGGACGGCCCCTGGCAGCTCGGCCACAAGAGCGCCGACGAATACGGCCGCCTAGCCGCCGTCACCGCCAAGGCCATGCGCGACGTCGACCCCGGCCTGGAACTGGTCGCCTGCGGAAGCTCCAACCGCTCCATGCCGACCTTCGGCGCGTGGGAGGCGACGGTCCTGGAGCACACGTACGACCTCGTCGACTTCATCTCCTGCCACGCCTACTACGAGGAGAGCGACGGTGACGTCGACAGCTTCCTCGCCTCGGCCGCCGACATGGAAGCATTCATAGACGGGGTGGTCGCCACCGCCGACCACATCGGGGCCAAGCGCCACTCAAGCAAGCGGATCAACCTCTCCTTCGACGAGTGGAACGTCTGGTACCAGAGCCGGCCGGTCAACAACACCGACACCCCGGACTGGAGCGTAGCCCCGCGCCAGCTCGAGGACGTCTACACCGTCACCGACGCCGTCGTGGTCGGCAGCCTGCTGATCACCCTGCTGCGCCACTGCGACCGCGTCACCGCCGCCTGCCTCGCCCAGCTGGTGAACGTCATCGCCCCCATCATGACCGAGCCCAGCGGCCCGGCCTGGCGGCAGACCATCTTCTATCCCTTCGCCGACGCGGCCCGACACAGTGGCGGCCAGGTGCTCCGGCTCGCCCTGGACAGCCCCGTCCATGACACCGCCCGCTACGGCGAGGTGCCACTGCTGCACGCGACCGCCGTCCGGCAGGAGGACGGGACGCTCACCGTCTTCGCCGTCAACCGGCACACCACGAGGCCGCTCGAACTCACCGCCGACCTGCGGGCGTTCAACCCGGTGGCCGGGCAGGTGACGCACACCGCCCTGGCCGACCCCGACCGCCAGGCGGCCAACACGCTCCAGCAGCAGGACCGCGTGACGCCGAAGCCGGTGACCGGCACGATCACGGACGGCGGCCGGCTGAGTGCCGTGCTGCCGCCGATGTCCTGGAACACCATCACCATCCCGCTCGCCCCCTGAGCGGCCCCAGGCCCACCCCCCTGTTCCACCCGCGCACCCGCAGCATCCCCGACCTCAACGGAGAGGTGACACCATGCCCGACAACACATGGCACCGCACACCGCCACCGCGCCCCCGATGGCGGACCACGCTCCTCACGCTCCTGACCCTGCTCAGCGGCCTCGCCGCCCTGCTCGTACCCGCCACGCAGGCACAAGCGGCCTCGGTGACGTTCACGACGGGTGCCGACCGGACCGACCAGAACGGCAACGCCCTGCAGTTGCACGGCCTGGGCATCATCAAGGTCGGCAACACCTGGTACGGCTTCGGCGAAGACAAGACCGGCAGGAACTCGACGGACACGTCGTTCCAGGACATCCCCTGCTACACCTCGACCGACCTGGCGAACTGGACCCACCAGGGCCAGGCCCTGAGCCGGCAGGCCAGCGGTGACCTGGGCCCCAGCCGCATCGTGGAGCGGCCGAAGGTCATCTACAACGCGTCGACCAGCACGTACGTGATGTACATGCACATCGACAGCACCAACTACGCCGAGGCCAAGGTCGGTGTGGCCACCAGCAGCACGCCGTGCGGCCCGTACACCTACCGGGGCAGCTTCCGGCCGCAGGGCAACCTCAGCCGGGACATCGGCCTGTTCCAGGACACCGACGGCACCGGCTATCTGCTGAGCGAGGACCGCAACAACGGCCTGCGCATCTACAAGCTCTCCGCCGACTACCTCTCAGTGGACAGCGCGGTGGCGGTGCTGGGCAGCAGCGGCAGTGCCAGCGTCGAGTCGCCCGCCATGGTGAAGATCGGCGGCATGTACTACGTCTTCGGCTCCCACCTGACGGGCTGGAGCCTGAACGACAACGTCTACGCCACCGCCACCTCGCTGGGCGGCCCCTGGTCGGCGTTCCGGAACTTCGCCGCCCCCGGCACCAAGACCTACGGCAGCCAGACGGCGAACGTCATCACGGTCCAGGGCACCTCCGGCACCACGTACATCTACGCCGGTGACCGCTGGGACACCTCCAACCTGGGCGCGTCGAAGCTGATCTGGCTGCCGCTGACCATCCGGGGCACGACGGTGAACCTCGGTCAGTACCCGACCTGGTCCCTCGACGTGGACGCGGGCACGTGGACGGCCGGCAGCGGGATCCCCTCGGAGGGGGTCCACACGCTGAAGAACCTCAGCAGCTCCATGCTGATGGACGTGTCCGACGGCTCCACCGCAAACGGCGCCAAGATCATCCAGTGGCCGTCCACCGGCGGTGCCAACCAGCAGTGGACCCTCACCCGGGTGGCGGACAACATCTTCACGCTCAAGAGCGTCAAGAGCGGCCTGTGCCTGGACGTCCCCGACAAGTCGACCACCGCCGGCCTCCAGTTGCACCAGTGGACCTGCAACGGCGGGACCAACCAGCAGTGGGCCCTCGACCTGACCGGCAGCTACACCGGCAGCAACTACATGCTGGTGGGCATCGGCAGCGGCCTGCACATCGGCGTCGCGGGCTCGACCACCCGAGGAGCGGCGGTCGACCAGGAGCTCGGCGGCAGCGCGAGCGTCAACAGCGAGACCTGGACTCTTTCCTGACCGCATGCCCCGGCGGCCCCGCGACCGAGCGGGCCGCCGGGGCACGTCCCCTACGGAGGATCACCTCACGGGCCGGTGCGGACCGGAAGGTTGTCCGCTCGCCTGCCCATGACTCCTTACACATCCCAACTCCCCCATTTCGTATAGCCCTCAGCAGACAAAGGAGTTTGCGTAGTGGACTGGACCACTCCATCGATCGCAGGTGCTTCCTGACCGCCGCCGCCCTGACCGCCGGGGCGGCCTCCCTCTCCCGGACCGCACTGCTGCACAAGATCCCCGACTACCGCGTCAACGGCGACGGCGCGCTCGCCGAATGGTCCTGGCCGAGCCTGACCGACCGCTACAACCACCAGCACATCCAGCACCTGTACGGCGCCTGGCCGCTGCACGAGATCAACCCCGAGGACGAGTCCTGGCGCGCTGTCACGTTGGTGAGTGCGGGAGTGCCTGACAGCGTGTTGCGCGTGATGGCGCCCGGTTCCGGGCTGTGGTCAGGCCGTGGTGGAAAGGCCGGCGACTCCGGTGATCTGCTCCCAGATTGTGAAGCGGACGGTCGCGCTGCGCTGCCGGCAAGCCCAGTTGGGGGACAAGTGGCACCATCGTGCGTTCTGTGGTCCAGCGGTGGCGGCCCAGGCGGGGCGAGAACTCGATGCCTCTGCGGGCGATGTGGTGCCGGATGCCGCGTCCGCGTAACCATCGCCGCAGGTGGTCGTAGTCGTATCCCTTGTCGGCGTGGAGTTTGGCCGGCCTGCGCCGTCGGCGTCCGCGCCGGGAGCGGATCGGCAGTATCCCCTTCACCAGCGGGATCAGCGCCTGACTGTCGTGCAGGTTCGCCCCGGAGATCCCGACGGACAGGGGCAGACCGGTCCGCTCGGTGATCAGGTGGATCTTCGAGCCTTACTTGCCCCGATCCACAGGAGCCGGTGATCACCGCCGGGTCGGCGTCGGATCACTGTCTCGAGCCCGACGAATCCCAGGTCGGCGATGGCTCCCAGCCCGGCCGCCCGCAACTTCTGGGTGAGCGTGTCGTGACGGCAGGCGGTGATCTCCGAGGTCCGCCCGGGTCTGACCGCGGAGACCCATACCAGCCGGCCCCGGTCGTCGGTGAGCGCGATCACGAGCAGGCCATGGTGCTTGAGCTTCCCGGAGTAGTTCTTCCGGTTCTCCTTCCCGGTGCGCCGCCGGGTGCGGATCAGCGTGCCGTCCAGCAGCACCACCCCGCCACCCGTCCGGGCGATCCTCTTCAGGGCCCGCTCCAGGCGCGGGGCGCGGGCGGCCAGCAGGGACGACCTCCCTGACCCACCGGGTCACGGTGGTGCGGTGTATCCCGTTGCCGCCAGCCAGGTCGCCCGGCCGCTGGTCACAGCGCAGCACCGCCAGCACGATGCCGGCGATCTTCCCCGCGGGCAGGGCCCGCCACCGCGAGCCGATCCTCTTCAGGCGGCCGCGTATCAGGTCGGCGAGCCAGTTCAGCATGATCTAGCGCGGAACCCCGGGCGTTCACGCCCGGGAGGAAGCGCTTCTCAAGATAGGGGTGACCTGCACGGGCGCACGGGTCTGCACTGTTGCCCTCAGTCGGGTCGCTTCTGGTTCTCGATGTACTCCTTGATGATCTCTAGCGGTGCGCCGCCGCAGGATGCGGCGAAGTAGGACGGGGACCAGAAGTGGTCGCCCCACAGGTACTTGCGGATGTGGCCGGGGAACTCCTGGCGGAGTCTGCGGGCGGACACCCCCTTGAGGGAGCCGACCAACCGCGAGATGGCGACCTTGGGCGGGTAGTGCACGAGCAGTTGGACGTGATCACGCTCGCCGTTGAACTCCACCAGCTCGGTTTCGAAGTCGGCGCACACGGCCCGCATGATCTCTTCGCAGCGCGTAAGGATCTCGTCGGTGAACGGTCCGCGCCGGTACTTGGGTGTGAAGACCAAATGGGCGTGAAGGGTGTAGACGACCGTACGGCCCCTGTGAATGTTGGGGTTTGGCTCCCAGCGTGGTGACATAGACCAACTGTAGTACGATGATCGTCGTGAAGATCGTGACGCAAGTGAAGCTGATGCCGGAGGCCGAGCAGGCCACCGCGCTGTCCGCGACCCTGCGCACGGTCAACGATCTGGCGTGCTGGGTCTCCGAAGTGGCGTTCGCCTACGGGGTGCCGCGCGAGTACGAGCTGCGCAAGCACACCTACCCGCGCCTCAAGGCCAAAGGTCTCGGGGCGCAGGCCGCCCAGCACACCATCAAGAAGGTGCGCGACGCCTACACCACCTTGAGGGCGAACATCCGGGCCGGTAACCTCGGCAAGCCGAAGTCGAAGCGCCGCCGCAAGGCGGAGTCGAAGCCGATCACGTTCCGTCGCGATGCCGCGCAGCCGTATGACGACCGGTGTTTGAGCTGGCAGTACGACCAGCGGACGGTCTCGATCTGGACCACCGAAGGCCGGTTGAAGGGTGTGCGGTTCGTGTGCTCGGCGGACGCGCTCAAGGTGCTCCAGCAGTACCGCAAGGGCGAGTCCGACCTGATCGAGCGTGACGGCGTCTTCTATCTGATCGCCACGTGTGAGGTTCCCGAGGCCGAGACGTACGAGCCGGACGGTTTCATCGGCGTGGACCTCGGCATCGTCAACATCGTCACCACATCCACCGGCTACCAGGCCGCCGGACGCGCCCTGAACCGGTATCGCAAGAGGCAGCTTGCCTTGCGGGCCAAGCTCCAGAAGAAGCGCACCAAGTCCGCCAAGCGCCGGCTCAAGGAGCGCTCCCGCCGCGAGGCGCGGCACGTCAAGAACACCAACCACATCATCGCCAAGACGATCGTGATCGAGGCTGAACGCACCTCGGCCGGGATCTCCCTGGAAGAACTCAAGGGAATCCGGCAGAGGGTACGGCTCCGCAAGCCCCAACGGGTCGCGCTCCACTCCTGGTCCTTCGCCCAACTCGCAGACTTCATCATCTACAAGGCCAAGCGGGCAGGAGTGCCCCTGGTCATCGTCGATCCCGCGTACACGTCCCAGACATGCACCGAGTGCGGCCACGTCGACAAACGCAACCGTGTCGACCAGGGACTTTTCATCTGCCGGGGGTGCGGGGTCGTTGCCCACGCCGACCGGAATGCTTCCCACAACATCGCCACCCGTGGCGAGAACGTGTGGAACGCGGGGCGTGAGTCACGCGTCCCTGCCACCCGATAGGGGTGTCTGGACGGAGGAGTCAACCCAGCAGCCAGTTGGGCGCTACCTCCAAGCCCGGTCCTTTAGGGCCGGGTCAAGTTGACAGTGGCGCTCGACAGCGGCAGGCGGGCGGTGTAAACAAGGCCGTCAGAGCCCTCGGCGAGACCGTTGTTTTTCGTCACACAAACTCAACTGCCGTCGGGCGCCCGTCAGTTACGGGCGCACCCCGCGCGGCTACGGACGTGCGGTGAACCGCCCGTCGCCCCCCTTGTGCAGCCTGCTGCGATCGGCGAGCTTGGTCATCTTCGCCCGCAAAGGCTCCAGCTTGCCGCGCGCCGAGGCGTTCAGGCTCAGCCGCTTACCGACCGCCCTGACCTGCACCGGGCCGTCGGCCGCCCGCACGATCGCCAGGATCTTGCGATAGCCCGCGAGCTCGGCTTGAACGGCCGCACCGTGGCCAAGTACGCACGCGCTGCCGGTTGGCAGGAGTGTGTACGGCGCACTCCGCCCCGCCGGTCCACGAGCCTCGACCCGTATCTGAGGCAGCGGTGGGAGGAAGGCGAGCACCGCGACCGTGCTGCACCAGGAGATTGTCGCCAAGGGCTACGGCGGCCACTATCAGCGGGTCAAGATGGCCATCGCGCCGCTACGCCGCGGTTTGCCGATCGACACACCGCGCGAGCGGCCACCATCGCCCCGCCAGGTAGCCCGGTGGATCTCCACCACACCGCCTCGGCGCGGCCTGCACCCCACCGAGGCACTCCGTCGGCTGCTTGAACACTGCCCGGAGCTCGACCAAACCCATACTCTGGTACGGCAGTTCGCGGCCATGCTCGATGCCCGCGATGCCGCCCCGCTGCCGGACTGGCTCGACCAACTCGTGGCCTCTGGCCTGTCTTCCTTGGCGAGCCCGGCCAACGCCATTCGCGAAGACCGGCTGGCAGTCGTGCAGGGGATCACCACCCCGTTCAACTCCGGCGTCAACGAAGGCCGGATCACGGACCTGAAGCTCTAGAAACGGATCATCGCCGGCCGCGCCGACGTTCCGCTCCTGCGCCACCGCGTCGTCCTCATGTCCCACCTCCGACGCCGCTACCCGTGACGGAGCGTCACCGGCGCACGGTGGCACAGCCCCGCGTCACGGAAATCTTGCTAGCGCCAGCTTGTTCCGGTAGAAGTCGGTGTCGGCGGTGACCTCGTAGTACTCCGGCAGCGGGTAGAGCAGCCAGTCGGCACCGCCGGTCCAGGTGTGGCCCGGGAAGGAGCCGTTGTTGAAGTGCAGCATGGGGCTCGTCGAGCGCGACGACACCCCGGGCAACGGATGCCAATTTGACTTCCTCTCCCGCCTAAAGGCGGGGGATTGCAGCGGTCGCCCGCTGGGGTTCCTGCTTCACCGACGACCGCCCCGTCCGGGAGGGCTCCCGTTGAGGTCTTACACCGTCTCCACAGGCAGATGCCGCCAGCCCGGCGGCCAGGATGTTGCGCGCCGCGTTCACGTCGCGGTCATGCACCGCGCCGCAGACGCACGTCCACGCACGGACGTTCAGCGGCATCTTCGACGTGACCGTGCCGCAGTTCCCGCACAGCTTGCTGCTGGGGAAGAAGCGGTCGATCACGACGAGTTCGCGCCCGTACCAGGCGCACTTGTACTCCAGCATGGAGCGCAGGTGTGTCCACGACGCATCACTGATGGCGCGTGCGAGCGTGCCGTTCTTCAGCAGGTTGCGGACGCTCAGGTCCTCGATCACGACCGTTTGGTTCTCACGGACGAGTCGAGTCGACAGCTTGTGCAGGAAGTCCCGGCGCCGGTCGACGACCCGCGCATGCACGCGGGCGACCTTACGGCGGGCCTTCTCCCGGTTCGCCGAGCCTTTCGACTTGCGCGACAGCTCACGCTGCGCGCGGGCCAGGCAGGCCCGGTCACGCCTCTCATGCTTGGGGTTGGCGACCTTTTCCCCGGTGGACAGTGTCACCAGGGAGGTGATCCCGGCGTCCAGGCCCACCGCGTTGGCGGTGGCGGGAGCCAGGGCGATGTGGTCCTGGCACAGCAGGGACACGAACCAGCGGGCCGCCGCGTCCCGGGACACCGTCACCGTGGTCGGCTCCGTCCCCTCGGGCAGGGGGCGCGACCAGCGGATGTCCAAGGGCTCCGGCATCTTCGCCAAAGTCAGCGCTCCGTCGCGCCATGTGAAGGCACTACGCGTGTACTCGGCCGACGCCCGCGACTTCTTCCGGCTCTTGTAGCGCGGGTACTTCGCGCGCTGGGCGAAGAAGTTCCCGAACGCCGTCTGCAGATGGCGCAGCGCCTGCTGCAACGGAACCGAGGACACCTCCGCCAAAAAAGCCAGATCCCCGGTCTTCTTCCACGCCGTGAGCGCGGCGGAGGACTGCACGTAGGAGATGCGGCGCTGCTCGCCGTACCAGGCCCGAGTCCGCTCCTCCAGCGCCTTGTTGTAGACGAGGCGGACACAGCCGAACGTGCGCGACAGCTCAGCCGCCTGCACGCCGGTGGGGTAAAAGCGGTACTTGAATGCCCGCTTGACCTGCCGCGTCACACGTCACACGTCACACTCTATCAACTTCCGTGTGGGCAGCGGGTGTCGGCAGGTGGACTGTGCACACCGGTCCGCCCTGGCGGCGAACCGGCTTCCCTTGCCCTGCTCCGCAGGAGCTTCGTTTCCTCCCCGGCCTAAACGCCGGGGTATCCACGAAGGAGAACACCGATGACGTCACTTGACGGATCTTCGTCGGTCGGCGCCGGCGTCGGACGTGGTGCCGGCCCTCGCCAGGCGGCGGGCTCCCGTACGGACCAGTAGTGCCGTTGCCGTGCCCTGCCGACCGGTCGGCGCCGCTCCGCGAGCTGAGATCTCAGGACGGCCCAGAGGCGGGAAGGGTCTGCGCGCACCAGATCGTCTTGCCGTTGCTGGTGTGCCGGGTGCCCCACCCTTGGGTGAGCTGGGCGACGAGCAACAGTCCCCGGCCGCCCTCGTCGAAGGCTCGGGCCCGGCGCAGGTGCGGAGCGGTGCTGCTGGCGTCGGAGACCTCGCAGATCAGGGAGGTGTCGCGAATCAGCCGGAGCCTGATCGGCGGCTCGCCGTATCGGATGGCGTTGGTGACCAGTTCGCTGACGACCAGTTCGGTCACGAACGCCGCCTCCTCCAGGCCCCAGGCGCTCACCTGATCGACAGCGAACTTCCTGACGCGCGGCACCTGCGCGGTGTCGGGCTCGACGTCCCAGTCGGCGACGTGGTGGGGATCCAGCGCATGAGTGCGAACGAGCAGCAGGGCCGCGTCGTCGGTGCGCCGGTCGGGGAGCATCGCGTCCATCACCGTGTCGCACAGGGCCTCCAGTGAGGTGGCCGAGAGGTCCAGGGCGCGCTGCAGTTCGGTGGTCCGCTGGTCGACGTCGCGCTCGCGGCTTTCCACCAGTCCGTCGGTGTAGAGGGCGAGCAGGCTGCCCTCGGGCAGTTCGAGCTCGGTGGCCTCGAACGGCAGACCACCGATGCCGAGCGGCGGTCCCGGCTGGGCGGGTACCGGGGTACCGGTGCCGTCCGGGGAGATGATCAGCGGCAGGGGATGGCCGGCACTCGCCAGCGTAAGGCGTCGGGAGACCGGGTCGTAGACGGCGTACAGGCAGGTGGCCCCTGTCTCGCCGGTCGGCTGGAAGTGGCCGGTGGGCTGGAGGTCGTTGGCGAGGTGAAGGACGAGGTCGTCCATGTGCGTCAAAAGCTCGTCCGGCGGCAGGTCGACGTCGGCGAGAGTGCGGACCACCGTACGCAGCCGGCCCATGCTGGCCGAGGCGTGCAGGCCGTGGCCGACGACATCACCGACGACCAGCGCGACCCGGGCGCCGGAGAGCGGTATGACGTCGAACCAGTCACCGCCCACTTCTGTGCCGGTCCCGCCGGGCAGGTAGCGGGAGGCCACCTCGACCGCTTCCTGGATCGGCAGTCCCTGCGGCAGCAGGCTGCGTTGCAGGGTCAGAGCGGTCGTTCGCTCGCGTGCGTACCGGCGGGCGTTGTCGATGGCGACGGCTGCCTTGGCGGCCAGCTCCTCGGTGAGGATCAGGTCGTCGGCGGTGAAGGCCTCGGGCCGGTCCAGGCGGGAGAAGGCGACGACGCCGAGGAGTGCGCCGCGTGCCCGCAGCGGCACGGTGATCCGGCCCGTCAGCCCGTCCGCGGCGAGGGACTCGTGGATCACCGGGTTGCCCGGCGGCCAGTGGGCCGGGTCGGCGGCGAGCCCGGGTCCGAAGGCCCACTCGCCGCCCTGTCCGGGCTCCGCCGCGAGCTCGACCGTGGACCTGCCGGTGACCATGCAGCGGGCGGCGACGGAGCCGGCAGGGTGACTGACCGGCGCCGTGGGCCCGGCAGCCGGGTCGGCGCCCTCTTGCGCGCTGTGCTGGGCGGCACGGCTGAGCGTGATCGTCTGGTCGGGGTCGAACGCGGAGGCGGAGGGTGGTTCCTCTCCGCGCAGCACCTCGTCGAAGAGATCCACGCTGACGAGGTCGACGAATCCCGGCACCGGGGTCATGGCCAGTTCCTGGGCGGTGCCGGTGACGTCGAGGGTCCGGCCGATGCCGGCGCCAGCCTTGTTGAGGATGAGCAGGCGTTGCCGGGCCCAGTACTCGGCGCTCATGTCGAATCCCCAGTTGGCGACCGCGCGGACCCTGCCCTCGGCATCCCGGACGGGCCAGATGCTGGTGGCCCAGGCATTGGCGTAGTTACTGCCGCGAGGGCGGAAGACGGTGATGAGACGCGTGGCCTCGCCCGTCCTCGCCACCTCGGCCAGCGCGTCGGTGTAGGGCTTGTCGTCCCTTTCGGGAAACAGCGTGCGGTCGAATTCAGGAAGCACCTCGCGGTACTTCTTACCGAGTACTTGCTCCTCGGAGTGCGCGATCACCCGGCAAGAGGAGGTGTTGATCCACAGGAACCGCAGATCAGGGTCGTAGACGCCCAGAGCGAAGGGAGACTGCTCGAAGGCCCGGTCCGCGATCACCGGGCGGCGTCCCCAACGCTGGGCGGTCATCACGTGACCCAGTGCCCTCCCGTCGGGGCCGGACAGCGGGTGAGCCGTTACTACGGCGTCCACCGTGGAGCCGTCCCGGTGGCGCAGGGGGATGAACCCCGTGGGGTCGGGGCCGGTGCCGTAGCCCTCGGGGAAGCCGGGCGGCGCGGGATCGACCAGCAGCTCCGTCACGGGGCGCCCGACCGTGTCCTCCGCCGTCCAGCCCAGGAGCAGCCGGCCCCCCTCGCTCCAGCCGCTCACTGTGCCGTCCGGGTCCACCACGGCAACGGCAGTGGGCGCGTCCTGCTTGTCGGCTGTCTCCACCCGCCACGCCTCCGTCCGCACCGCCGAGCCCGTCAGTGCTGGTTTCAGCGGCTGTTTCCAGCCTAGATCGGCCCCCGCTCCGTGGCGCTCCGACTGGCGCGATCGGGGGGGCCGGGTGCCGGAGCGACCGGGGCCGTCCTCTTGCGGCAGCGGCCGCAGAGCGTCCGCCGATGTGGGTCGCCTCCATTTGCCGTAGCTCATGGGGCGCTGAGCGGGGTCGGCCGGTCTCGAAGGACGGGGCCGGCTCGTCCGCGAACGGCTGGCGCGCCGCGCGACAAGGTCCAGTCCGTCCGCCCGACCGTCAGGACGGCGGCCGGGCCGCACCGGCGACCTGTGGCTCAGCAACAAGGGGAACGGCCTGTGAAGAGAGTGTCGAAGCGCTTCGACGATGCCATTCCACCCGGCAGACTGTCAACGCACCAGCAGTAGAAAGTTTCTCGCGGTAGAGACCCTTGTTCCACACGAAACTTCTCCGTTAACTTTCGCCTGGAAGTGAAGCGCTTCGACAGCCCAGGAAGGCCGTCGCCATGAGCCGAACCGCAGAAGCTTCGTCGGCGCAGCAGTCTCGGTCGAGTGATCACCGGTCCTGGCGGGCCGACAGAGCAGGACTGGACTCTCCGTACCCGAGGAACCGTCATGACGACTCGCAGCATCACCGACCGCCTGTGCGGCCTTGCCTTCGGCGGGGACTACAACCCCGACCAGTGGGACGAGTCGGTCTGGATGGAGGACGACGAGCTGATGCGCAGGGCCAGGGGCAATTCGGCCCACCCGGACGCGCTGACGGTCCGGCCCGACGGCACCCGTCTCGTCCACGGCAGCCGGGACGCCTACTGCCTCACCGCGCGTACCGGAACGCGGCCCGTCGGATCGCCGCGGTGCTCGCCGAACGCTAGGGCGACCACCCCGCCCTCGCGATCGACCACGGCAACGATGCCATGCCTCTGCCGGAGCCCGCCCACGACCTGCTGACCGGTGAAGTCGCGCACGAAATCCCGCCCGGTGGCTGCGCCGTCCTGCGCGGGCACTGACTCGAAAGGGCCACCATGACCAAGGAACAGAGGACCATCCGTTGGGGGCACGGGGCCCTCCAGCTCGAGATCGTCCTCGACGACGGCAGCCCGCGCCTGACACACCTCGGGCTGCCCGGCGAGGCGGAGAAACCCGCCGGGGCGTCCCTGCCCCTGGTGGAGGTGACGGCCACGGGTCACGGCCGTGGCTGGTCGGGCAACCGACTCGTGGGCACCGATCTCGGCGGGCGTCTGCGCCACCGGAGCCACCACGTGACCCGCGACGGCGACTGGCACACCCTGACCGTGCATCTCCACGATCCCGAAACCGGGCTGGCCGCGGAGGTGACCTACCGATCACCGGACGGCATCCCCGTGCTCCGCAGCGAGGTGACCCTGCGCAACGAAGGGCAGAGCACGCTGCATCTGGAGTCGATCAGCTCGCTCGTGGTGGGCTGCCTCACCCCGCAGGACCCGGCGGCCATCGACGCCACGGACCTGCTGTGGGCGGAGAACGACTGGCTCACCGAATGCCGCTGGCAACGACAGCCGATGCGCCGGACCACACCGGTCCACAGCGGACGCGTGAGCAACGGGCACGGCAAAGCCGGCCTCGCCCTGAACGGACAGCGCACCTGGTCCAGCTGCGGACACCTCCCCATGGGCGGCCTGACGGACCGGCGTACCGGCCGCACCTGGGTGTGGCAGATCGAGCACAACGGCGGGGGCTGGCGCTGGGAATGCGAGGAGCACGACAGGGCGGCCTACGCGGCACTGTTCGGACCCACCGACACCCACCACAGCTGGCGGCACTCCCTTGAACCCGGCGCCGCCTTCCGCACCGTACCCGCCGCGCTCGCCTTCAGCGACGACAGCGGCCCCAACGCCGCATTCGCCGCGCTGACCCGCTACCGCCGCGCCCAGCGCCGGCCGCACACCGACCACCAGGGCCTGCCCGTCATCTTCAACGACTACATGAACTGCCTGATGGGCGACCCCACGACCGAGAAGCTGCTGCCGCACATCGACGCGGCGGCCGACGCGGGCGCGGAGTACTTCGTCATCGACGCCGGCTGGTACGACGGCGAGAACGACGGCTGGTGGGACAGCGTCGGCGCCTGGGAGGCCTCTGCCTCCCGCTTCCCCGGGGAACGCGGGCTCCACGAGGTGCTGGACCGGATCCGGGAGCACGGCATGGTGCCCGGGCTTTGGCTGGAGCCGGAGGTGGTCGGCGTCCGCAGCCCCATGGCCAAGTCCCTTCCCGACGAGGCGTTTTTCCGCCGCGACGACGTCCGCGTCACCGAGAACGGCCGGCACCACCTGGACCTGCGCCACCCGGCCGCCCGCGCCCACCTGGACCAGGTCGTGGACCGCCTGGTCGGCGAGTGGGGCGTCGGCTACCTCAAGCTCGACCACAACATCGACCCCGGCTCCGGCACCAGCGCCCACCCCGGCGAGACCCCGGGCGCTGGACTGCTCGGCCACAACCGGGCGCATCTCGACTGGCTCGACGGCATCCTGGACCGCTATCCGCATCTGGTGGTGGAGAACTGCGCCTCCGGCGGCATGCGCTGGGACGACGCCCTGCTGTCCCGGCTGCAACTGCAGTCCACCAGCGACCAGCAGAACCTCCACCTCTACGCCCCCATCGCAGCCTCCGCACCCACCGCCGTCACCCCTGAACAAGGCGCTGTCTGGGCGTACCCCCAGCCGGAGGACTCCCTCGACGAGGTGGCCTTCACCATGGCCAACGCGCTCCTCGGCCGGATCCATCTCTCCGGCCGCATTCCCGAACTCGAGCCGGAGGCCCGCGCCCTGGTCCACGAGGCGGTAGCCGCGTACAAGGCCATCCGCGCCGACCTGCCGCAAGCGGTGCCGTCCTGGCCACTGGGCCTTCCCGCCTGGGACGACCCCTGGATCGCGCTGGCCCTGCGCACTCCCGCCACCACCTACCTAACAGCCTGGCGCCGCCCCGGAACCGACGACACAGCAACGCTTCACCTGCCCCACCTTCGCGCCACCGCCGCCCGTGTCGACGTGCTCTACCCCTCGGTCAGCCGGGCCGTTTCCGCCTGGATGCCCGACACGGCCGAACTGAGCCTGACCCTGCCCACCGCGCCGTCCGCCGTCCTCCTGCGCATCACTCCCACGGCCCCCGACGCTCCCTGAACCCCACACCCGCATCACGAACCGATGAGAGGAACTATCGGGTATGCGGATGGGGGCGGACTGACCGCTGCGGGGCGTCAGCGCCGGGAGACGGTACGGATGCAGGCGGCCGAGCTGTTCGAGCAGAGGATCAAGCCGCCGGAGGTCGCGCGGCGGCTGCGAGTGAGCCGGAAATCCGCCTATCAATGGCACCAGGTGTGGCGCGATGGCGGTGTGCAGGCCCTGTCGTCCCGTGGCCCGAGCGGATCACGGTGCCGCCTCTCTCCACGCTGCCTGGAGAAGCTCGCCGCGTATCTCGAGCAGGGGCCGGCCGCGCACGGCTGGGTGGAGGACCAGGTGTGGACCGCAGCGCGGGTGGCCACTCTGATCGGCAGGAAGTTCCATGTCTCCTACAGCGTCTGGGGGGCCACCAGGTTGATGCACCGGCTCGGCTTCAGCCCGCAGGTGCCCGCGCGGCGGGTGGCCGAACGCGACGAGCAGGCCGTGAAGGTGTGGAAGGAGGCGACCTGGGCCGAGGTAAAAGAGCCAGGGCGGCATGCGGAGGCTACATCTGCTTCGAGGACGAGGCAGGCTTCACCCGACGGCCGCCCAAAGGACGCACGTGGGGCCGACGCGGCCACACACCGGTCGTGACGGTCGGTGGGCGGCGCTCGGGACGCTTGTACCGCGGATACTTCGCGCGCTGGGCGAAGAAGTTCCCGAACGCCGTCTGAAGATGGCGCAGCGCCTGCTGCAACGGAACCGAGGACACCTCCGCCAAAAAAGCCAGATCCCCGGTCTTCTTCCACGCCGTGAGCGCGGCGGAGGACTGCACGTAGGAGATGCGGCGCTGCTCGCCGTACCAGGCCCGAGTCCGCTCCTCCAGCGCCTTGTTGTAGACGAGGCGGACACAGCCGAACGTGCGCGACAGCTCAGCCGCCTGCACGCCGGTGGGGTAAAAGCGGTACTTGAATGCCCGCTTGACCTGCCGCGTCACACGTCACACGTCACACTCTATCAACTTCCGTGTGGGCAGCGGGTGTCGGCAGGTGGACTGCGCACACCGGTCCGCCCTGGCGGCGAACCGGCTTCCCTTGCCCTGCTCCGCAGGAGCTTCGTTTCCTCCCCGGCCTAAACGCCGGGGTATCCACGAAGGAGAACACCGATGAACGGCCCCCACCGCTGGGGCAGGCGTTTGCCGAGTACGGGCGGATCGCCAAGACCCTGCACCTGCTCCAGGTCGTCGACCCGGTCGATGACACCTACCGGCGGCAGATGGGCAAGCAGCTGTCCGTCCAGGAGTCCCGCCATACCCTCGCCCGGGACATCTGCCACGGCAAGCGGGGAACCATCCACCAGGCATACCGGGACGGCATGGAGGACCAACTCGGGTCACTGGGCCTGGTGTTGAACTCCGTGGTGCTGTGGACGACGAAGCACATCGACGCTGCGGTCGCCCAGCTCCGTGCCGAGGGCCACGAGATCAGCGACGAGGATGTCGCCTGCCTCTCCCTGCTGAAGTTCAAGAACCTCAACGTCCTGGGCCGCTACAGCTTCACCCCCTCCACCCCACCCCAGGGCCTGCGCCCGCTACGCGACCCCGACGCCCCCGAGCTCGACGAGGACGACGAGGGCGAGGGATGAGTGCGCCGATCGGCAGCGAGGACATGTCTCCTTGACGGGCTGGTCAGTCGACCGGATGTGCCTGCCAGTTGCTGATCACTGATGCGATGGGGGACCGGATCGAGCCGATGATGCCGGCCGATCCGGTCCGCGGCCGGCGATGAGCGGATCTCCGCCGCACCCTGGAGGCCAGCGCTCGCGTGGAAGTGCCGCACCTGCCCGCACAACCACGGGACTCGAAGCCGCCTGGTTTCAGCCTGTGAACGTTTCTGCCCGCGGATCTTGCAAGAAGTATTGACGTCATTCATGGGATGTCTAGCATTCTCTCGATCGGTACTTCGACCTTTGTTCGGTATATCGGACAGCCGGGGTCGTGCCACACCGCCTCCGGACAGCCTCTGACGGGCCAAACCGGAGCCGCTTGCTCAAGGATGACGAGGGTCTTATGCGCAGACGTAGTTTCAGCCGCAGAAATCCGTCGGCGGTGCTCGCCGCCGTGGTCGCGGCCCTGGCCGCGTTGGCGGCGCTGCTCGTCGCCGGCCCGGCTCAGGCGGCCACCACCAGCGAGGTGCGCGGTGTTGATTCCGGCCGCTGTCTCGATGTGGAGGGCTTCAGTCAGACCGACGGCGCGAACGTGCACATCTGGGACTGCCACGGTGGAGTCAACCAGCAGTGGACGTTGACGGACAGCAGTCAGCTGACCGTGTACGGCAACAAGTGCCTGGACGCCCGGGGCGGTGCCAACACCTCCGGGACCCCGGTGCAGATCTGGACGTGCAACGGCAGTGACAACCAGCAGTGGCGGGTGAACTCCGACGGCACGATCGTCGGCGTGCGGTCCGGGCTGTGCCTGGAAGCCTCGGGCTGGGGCAAGACCAACGGCACGGAGGCGCGGCTCTGGTCGTGCACCGGCGGCGCCAACCAGAAGTGGACCGGCCTGTCCGGGGCGAGCAACGCGTGTGCTCTTCCGTCGACCTACCGGTGGACCTCGACCGGCCCGCTGGCGCAGCCGGCCAACGGGCAGGTCGCGCTGAAGGACTTCACCACCGTGAAGTACAACGGCAAGAACCTGGTCTACGCGACCACCTCCGACGGAACGAATTGGGGCGGTACGACGTTCAGTCCCTTCACAAACTGGTCGGACATGGGGGCGGCCACCCAGACCCAGATGAACGACGGCGCGGTGGCGCCCGAACTGTTCTACTTCGCGCCCAAGAACGTCTGGGTGATGGTGTCCCAGTGGGGTCAGTGGCCGCTCTACTACCGCACGTCCAGCGACCCCACCAACCCCAACGGCTGGTCCGCCAAGCAGCCGTTGTTCACCGGCAGCCTCCCCGAGGGCCCCGGGGACCAGAGGGACAAGCCGATCGACCCGACCATGATCGCCGACGGCCAGAACATGTACCTGTTCTTCGCCGCTGACAACGGCAAGATCTACCGGGCGAGCATGCCGATCGGGAACTTCCCGGGCAACTTCGGCTCCTCGTACACGACGGTCATGAGCGACGTAAGGGACCTTCTGTTCGAGGCCCCGGAGGTCTACAAGGTCAAGGGCCAGAACCAGTACCTCATGATCGTTGAGGCGCAGGGTACGAACCGCTACTTCCGCTCGTTCACCGCCTCCAGCCTGGACGGTCCGTGGACCGTCCAGGCCGGCAGCGAGAGCAGCCCCTTCGCGGGCCAGGCCAACAGCGGTTCCACCTGGGCCCAGGGCGTCAGCCACGGTGACCTGGTCCGCGACAACCCCGACCAGACCATGACCATCGATCCCTGCAACCTGCAGTTCCTCTACCAGGGCCTCCCCAACAACACACAGGAACCCGACTACCTGAAACTGCCGTACCGGCCGGGCCTGCTCACCCTGCAGCGCTGACCCGCCTGACCCACGGTGATCGCGATGGGGTGCGGTCCGCCGACGCGTGGACGAGCTGTTCACCGCGTGGGCGATACCACCGGCACTCCACAGTGGAGTCATCCTGACCACCGCAACCAAGCGGTGCCACGATTTCGGGCGCGTCCAGCGCTGAGCCCACTCGGGCCGACGAATGAGAAAGATGGTGAACATGGGCAGTCGAACAACGGTGATCGGCATGGTCACCGCCCTGATGGCCGGTTTACTGGTCGTGATCGGAGCGCCGGCGGCGCAAGCGGCCACTGTGGACACGAACGCCTGGTACGTCATGGTCAACCGCAACAGCGGCAAGGCGCTGGACGTGGCGGACGCGAGCTCCGCGGACGGCGCCGCGATCACGCAGTGGGCCCGGCACGACGGGACCAACCAGCAGTTCCAGTTCGTGGACTCCGGCGGCGGCTACTACCGGATCAAGGCACGCCACTCGGGCAAGATGATCGACGTATCCAGCTGGTCCACGGCCGACGGCGCCGCCATCCACCAGTGGACCGACCACGGCGGCGCCAACCAGCAGTTCCGCTTGGCCGACTCCGACAGCGGCTACGTCCGGCTGATCAACCGCAACAGCAACAAGGCGGTCGAGGTCCAGAACGCGGCCACCAACGACGGCGCCAACGTCGTGCAGTACAGCGACTGGGGCGGCACCAACCAGCAGTGGCAACTCGTCAAGGTGGATGCGGGCACCGGCTCCGGCCCGTGCGACATCTACGGCGCAGGTGGTACGCCCTGCGTGGCGGCGCACAGCACAACGCGCGCCCTCTACAGCGCCTACAACGGAGACCTGTATCAGGTCAGACGCTCCTCAGACAACACAACCCGCAACATCGGCGTACTGACCCCTGGCGGCGTCGCCAACGCGGCGGCCCAGGACTCCTTCTGCGCAAACACCACGTGTGTCATCACGGTCCTGTTCGACCAGTCCGGGCGTGGCAACGACCTGTGGTACCAGGGTTCCAGCGTGGTCCCGGGCTCACCACAGACCCGCCCGGCCGTAGCGACCACCGAATCGCTGACGGTCGGCGGCAGCAAGGCCTACTCGCTGTACATCAACCCCGGGACCAGCTACTGGCGTGACGGCCACCTGACGGGTGTCCCGACGGGCAGCGCACCCGAGGGCATGTACATGGTCACCAGCGGTACGCATGTCAACAGCGGCTGCTGCTTCGACTACGGCAACAGCGAAACCACCCGCAAGGCCGACGGGCCAGGTGCCATGGACGCCATCTACTTCGGGACGAGCTGCTGGTTCGGCGGCTGCTCCGGAACCGGACCCTGGGTGCAGGCCGACCTCGAATGGGGCCTGTTCCCAGGTGGCGGCAGCACGTGGAACCCGAACCAGCAGGCGTTCAGCAGCAAGTTCGTCACGGCGACACTCAAGAACAACGGGACGTCGCGATTCGCGATCAAGGGCAGCAATGCCCAGTCCGGAAGCCTGAACACCCTATGGGACGGCGCGCTTCCCAACGAGCCCAACGTATACAGCCCGATGAAGAAGCAAGGCGCCATCGTCCTGGGCAGTGGCGGCGACTGCTGCTCACCCGAGGTAGGCAACATCAACGACAGCGCGGGCACGTTCTACGAGGGTGCCATGGTCTCGGGCTACCCGTCGGACGCGACCGAAAATGCGGTCCAGGCGAACATCGCCGCCGCCGGCTACCGATGAACCAGACCCGGCCGCCGGCCTGACGGGTACAAGCGGTGCCGCCGCTCCAAGGCGGCGGCACCGCTTCGCCCAGATGTGCTGATGAACCCTGCGCAGGTTGAACCACACGGAAGGGGTCGGGCGCGGACGTTTCTGACCCCTTCCGCGTGGAGGGTCTTGGGGCGGCATCCTTCCGCACAGCGGCCATACCGGGCGCACCTATGCGGAGGTGGCCCGACCATCACCGCCTACCGGCCGGGCGTGCTGACACTGCAGCGCTAGAGGTCCGGGCTGCTGGCGGTCCCCGCCGACGCAACCCCTTCGTATCCCAACCGAACAAGGGACTCAAACAGTGAAATTCACACTTCAGCGGTGGTCGAAACGCGTCCTCGCCTTGGCGATAAGCCTTCTATGCATGATGGCTTTCCTTCCGGCCGCAGCCCGGGCAGACAACCCGATCGTGCAACACATTTACACCGCCGACCCGGCACCGCTGGTCTACAACGGCCGGGTCTACCTGTACACCGGGCACGACGAGGACGGCTCCACCTCCTTTGTGATGAAGGACTGGCGGGTGTGGTCCTCCGCCGACATGGTCAACTGGACCGACCACGGCTCACCGCTCAGCCTGAACACCTTCAGCTGGGCGGGCGCCAACGCGTGGGCGGGCCAGGCCGTCGAACGGGGCGGCAAGTTCTACTGGTACGTGCCGGTGTCGGTCCGGGCGACCGGGCAATTCGCCATCGGCGTGGCGGTGTCGGACAGCCCCACCGGCCCGTTCCGGGACGCCCTCGGCCACCCCCTGGTGGAGAACAGTGAGATCGACCCGACCGTCTTCATCGACGACGACGGGCAAGCCTACCTGTATTACGGCAACCCGAATCTGTGGTACGTGCGGCTCAACGCCGACATGATCTCGTACTCCGGCAGCCCGACGCAGGTACCGCTGACCACCGCGGGGTTCGGCACCCGCACGGGAGACGCGAACCGGCCCACCCTGTACGAGGAAGGCCCGTGGTTCTACAAGCGGAACGGCCTGTACTACATGGTGTTCGCGGCGAAATGCTGCTCTGAGTTCATCGCCTACTCCACCTCGCCCGGCCCGACCGGACCGTGGACGTATCGCGGCACCATCATGCCCTCGGAGGGCAGCAGCTTCACCAACCACGTCGGCGTCGTCGACTTCAACGGCGGCTCGTACTTCTTCTACCACAACGGCGCTCTGCCGGGCGGCGGTGGCTTCACCCGGTCGGTCGCGGTGGAGAAGTTCAGCTACAACGCCGACGGCACCATTCCAACGATGAATATGACGACGGCCGGGGCGCCGCAGGTCGGCACGCTCGATCCTTATGTCCGTCAGGAAGCCGAGACCATCGCGTGGGGCAGCGGCATCGAAACCGAACCCTCCAGCGAGGGCGGGATGAACATCAGCTGGATTGAAAACGGCGATTACGTCAAGGTCAAGGGCGTAGCATTCGGCGCGGGTGCCGGCTCGTTCACCGCCAGGGTGGCATCAAGCACCAGCGGCGGCCGAGTTGAGCTGCACCTGGACAGTACTACTGGGCCAACGGTCGGGACATGCACTGTGTCCGGCACCGGAGGCTGGCAGACCTGGAGCACGGTCTCGTGCCCTGTTACCGGTGCGACCGGGACCCACGACCTGTACCTGAGCTTCGCCGGTGGCAGCGGGTACCTGTTCAATATGAACTGGTGGCAGTTCACCGCCGGCCAGCCCACCTTCTCGTCAACCGCCGTCGCCCAGCACAGCGGGTACTGCCTGGACGACCCCAACCAGAGCACCGCCGACGGCACTCAGTACCGGCAGTACACCTGCGGCGCCGGTGCGGAACAGCGGTTCGACTTCCGCCCGGTGCCAGGGGCGGCGGACACTTACTTCCTGGTGAACCACTACAGCGGCAAGTGCCTCGACATCAGCAGCTTCTCCACCGCCGACGACGCGGCGGTCCACCAGTGGACCTGCCACGGCGGCACGAACCAGCAGTTCACGCTGCGGCAGGTCGCCGCCAACGACTACCAGCTCGTCGCGGTGCACAGCGGCAAGTGCGTGGACGTCAGCGGGATCTCCACCGCCGTCGGAGCGCTGGTCCACCAGTGGACCTGTGACTCCGCCAGTGCCCTGGCCACCAAGAAGAACCAGGTCTGGCGCCTGACCGGCAAGAGCTGAACCAACACAGCGTCGCCCGGGGGGGTGCCTCTATGTCTTTCGTCAAGCGAGGCGTGGGGTTCGGGGTTCGTAGAAGGTGCCGTCGCGGAGCATCGCGAAGAGCACGTTGATGCGTTGGCGGGCGAGGCGGAGGAGGGCCTGGGTGTGGGTCTTTCCTCGGGCTCGGCAGCGGTCGTAGTAGGTGCGGGAGGCGGGGTCGTGCAGGGCGGCGAACGCGGACAGGAACATTGCGCGTTTGAGCTGGCGGTTGCCGCCGCGTGGGGCGTGTTCGCCGTGGATCGAGGTCCCGGACGACTTCGTGGTCGGGGCGAGGCCGGCGTAGGAGGCGAGGTGCGCGGCGGTGGGGAAGCTGGTTGCGTCGCCGACGGTGACCAGCAAGGTGGCGGCGGTCCTGACGCCGACGCCGGGCAGCGACGTCAGGACCTTCGAAAGAGGGTGGTCCTCCAGCAGGGCGCTGATCTGGGCTTCCGTGGCCCGGCGTTGTTCGTGGACGGCGCTGAGCGAGCGGGCCAGGGAGGGGATCACGATGTCGAGGGTGCCGGTGCCCGGGACGACGACGGTCTGCTCGTCGAGGGCGTCGAAGACCTCGTCGATCAGCCGGGCGGCCATGCGCGGGGCCTTGGGCCGGATGACCTCAACGAGTTTGGGGCGTCCGGCCTTTCGCAAGCTGGCCGGGGATCCGTAGCGTTCCAGCAGCCAGGTCACCGCGGCGTGATCCAGGCGTGGCCCGAGGACGCGTTCCAGCGAGGGGTGGAACTGGGTGAGCAGGCCGCGGATCCGGTTGCTGGTGCGGGTGGCCTCGGCCGCCAGGTCCTGGTCGAAGCCCACCAGCACGGTCAGTTCGGCGGTGATCTCATCGGTCAGTTCCAGCGAACGCAGGGTGTGCGGCATGGTGCGGGCCGCGTCGGCGATCACGGCCGCGTCGCGGGCGTCGGTCTTGGCCTCGCCGGGGTAGAGGTCGGCGATCCGCCGCATCGACAGGCCCGGCAGATAGGCGACCTTGCAGTCGGCGTCCCGGGCGACTGTCAGCGGCAGGGCGCCGATCGAGGCGGGCTGGTCCACGATCACCAGGACGGTGCCGAACTTGGCCTTCAGCTTTTCGAAGACGTCCCGCAGTTTCGGCTCGGTGTTCGGCAGCTGCTTGTCGAAGACCTTCTTGCCGGCCGGGGTGAGTCCGTGTCCGTGATGGTTCGTCTTGCCGACGTCCAGGCCGAGGAAGACGCCTATCTCGTCGCTGTCGTTCACGCCGTCCTCCCGAACGGATGTCGTGCGTGCTGGCCTGGGCGTTGGCGTCGTGCGCGCATCCACGTTATGCAGACCTGCCGCCCGTACGCGGCCGGGCGTTGCGCTCGGCCGGGCGGTAGTCGGACCTCTCATCAGCGTCTCCAACGGCGCCTCTCGGGCCCGGTGACACCACCCCCCAGGTCATGCCTTCGACAGGGGGGAACAGTCATGCCGGGCCCGGAGGCCAGCGGTCCCATTGCGGAACCGCGAAGAAGATAACGGGGGTGTGTCAATTTACTGACTTCGGCTCGTCAGGGTGAACCTTGGCGAAGCTTCTGATGGGCTCGGAGTGGTGGCTGTATCCCGCTGGTGTGTGAAATATGGCGATGGGGGCGGGTTGACCGCTGCGGGGCGTCGGCGCCGGGAGTCGGTACGGATGCAGGCGGCTGAGTTGTTCGAGCAGGAGATCAAGCCGCCGGAGGTTGCACGGCGCCTGCGAGTGAGCCCGAAGTCGGCTTACCAGTGGCACCAGTTGTGGCGGGACGGTGGCGTGCGGGCTCTGGCTTCCCGTGGGCCGAGCGGATCCCGTTGCCGACTGTCTCCACGCTGTCTGGAGAAACTGGCCGCGTACCTCGATGAGGGCCCGGCCGCCCACGGCTGGGTGGAGGACCAGGTGTGGACCGCGGCGAGGGTGGCCACGCTGATCGGCAGGAAGTTCCACGTCTGCTACAGCGTCTCCGGAGCTACCCGGTTGATGCACCGGCTCGGCTTCAGTCCGCAGGTCCCCGCACGCAGGGTGGCAGAACGCGACGAGCAGGCCGTCACTGCGTGGAAGGAGGTGACCTGGGCCGAGGTAAAAGAGCCCGGGCGGCCTGCGGGGGCTACATCTGCTTCGAGGATGAAGCAGGGTTCACCCGAAAGCCGCCCCGAGGTCGAACCTGGGGCCGGCGCGGGCGCACCCCGGTCGTGACCGTCAGCGGGCGCCGCTCTGGGCGTCTGTCGGTGGCCGGGCTGATCGCGATGCGGCCGGGCTCGCGGACCCGGCTGTGCCACCGGCTGCGCACCCACCGAGCCGGCAAAGGAAAGCGCCGCAGCATGGGCGAGCGGGACTTCATCGCACTCGTCGACGGCGTCCACCAGCTCGTCAAGGCACCGATCGTGCTGGTCTGGGACCGCCTCAACACCCACGTCTCCCACGCCATGCGCGAGCTGATCGCCGAGCGCGAGTGGCTGACGGTATTCCTGCTGCCCGCCTACTCACCCGACCTCAACCCCGTCGAGTGGGTATGGGCACACGTCAAGCACAGCCTGGCCAACCTCGCCGTTGTCGCTCTCGACCGTCTCGAGGCACTCGTCCGCAACCGGCTCAAACGCCTTCAGTACAGGCCCGACACCCTCGACGGCTTCATAGCCGGAACCGGCCTGACCCTCGACGAACCCGCGTCACCTTGACGAGCCGAAGTCAGTAAGCGAACGATCACAGAGGAAACATCACGCTCAGTCTCGGCAGCTTGCGTGCTGCCTCGTCCTCGCGTCGCACGTCCCACCGCTGACCGAGCGGCCCCGAGCTGCTCTCTCCATCGCCTTGTTCGGCCTCGACATCCTCGTAAAACGCCTCGCTGCAGTCGTCATCGACACCGGTCAGGCTCCCGTACGCCTCCATCGCGACATAGTCGAGAGACTCCCACTCGGGCCAGTCGTTGTTCCACATCTCCCGCGGGCGTCCCACCATGCGCTGGACCTCCGGAACGTCGGCCAGAGAGTCCGGATCAGCCAATGCCCTGGAGAAGGCATCACGGCCGAGCCCCACCATCCACAGGCCGAAGTAGCAGAATCCGTCATCCGAACACCAGCCACCGAAGATCCGGTCCGCTGCCGCCCACAGATCCCACGTGAACGCCTCGTGCGTCACCTCGTCCAAGCGCACCTGGAACTGCACAACCTCAGCCAGCGACCTTCGCGCCAATGCGCCACGCAGCCACGCGAGCCGCTCGTCCGGGCCCTGCGCCTGACGCCGGCACTCCTCGATGAGCTTCCAGAAGGAATCAATGTCCACAGCGGCACTGTGCCAGGCACCTCTGACAGTGCAGGGTCGACGAACTATGTTCGAGGAGTGGAGAATCCGGAGATCATCATCAAGCTCACCTCAGATGAGGCGCTGGTCCTGTCGGACTGGCTGGAGCAGGTGCAGATGACGGACCTCAGTCGTCTCGTGGGCGATGCGGCGGTCTGGGCACCCCTTCACCGCATTGCCGGAACGCTCGACAAGTCGCTATCGGGGATCTTTGCGGCGGACTACGCCGAACGTCTGGAGGCGGCCCGCAGCAGGCTTCGTCCAGACCTGGGCGACAGCGCCATTGACGAGGAGGATACGGACACATGGAGCCCCTCTCGGAGATGACTGAACGCGAGTACTTCGTCAGCGTCGGCCAACGTCCCGGCATGTTCGTCGGCAAGCCCTCCTTCCACATGCTGACCGCGTTCCTGACCGGTTATGACCAGCATGCTCTCCGGCACGGTGGGCCCGGGCTCACCGGCTGGCACGACTGGCTCGTCGCCCGTCGCGGACGCGACTGCAACCACGCCTGGCCGGGCCAAATCCTCCACATCGCCCTCCCGAACGGCTGGGGCGACTTGTGGAATCTTCCGCCTGAGGACGAACAGCAGGCGATCAAGGTCCTGTTCGAGCTCCTCGACGAGTTCGCTGCCGAGCGCGAAGCAGCGCAGGTTTGATCTTTACAGGACTGCAGTCTAGTTTGTGACCGTGACCACGACCGGCGTGAAGCGGGCGTTCAAGTGCCGCTTCTATCCGACCGATGCGCAGGCAGCCGAGCTGTCGCGCACGTTCGGGTGCGTCCGGAAGGTCTACAACCTTGCCCTGGCCGCGAGGTCGGAGGCGTTCACGCGTCAGGAGCGGGTCAACTACAACCAGACCTCGGCAATGCTCACGGCGTGGAAGAAGACCGAGGAGCTGGCCTTCCTGTGCGAGGTCTCCAGCGTCCCGTTGCAGCAGGCACTTCGGCACTTGCAGACGGCGTACTCCAACTTTTTCGCCAAGCGGGCCAAGTACCCGCGCTTCAAGTCGAAGAAGAAGTCCCGCAAGTCCGCCGAGTACACGTCCTCGGCATTCCGGTTCCGGGATGGCAAGCTCACCCTCGCCAAGACGACGGAGCCGCTGGGCATTGTCTGGTCCCGGCCTCTTCCCGAGGGCACGGGGAAGCTTCACGTCCGGGCGTCGCCCCCTCATGCGAGAGATGCAAGTACGTCTTGACAGTTTGGAAATGTCAAGGCGTACTTGCCTCATGACTCTTCCGGACCTGGACGATCTCATCGCGGAAGTCGACCGGAGGTGCGACACCGCACACCGCCCCGGCGGACAAGAACAGCCCGACTGGCTTGCCCTGCTCACGGTCGCTGCCCAACTCGCAGGCCAACTACAGGCGCTGGCAGACGACCTGGTCGAGGACTACGTGGAGCACTGCCGGATGCACGGCAACTCGTGGACGGACATCGGCACGTCCCTGGGTGTGACCCGGCAGGCGGTCCAGCAGCGCTTCCATGCCCCGCACAAGCGCTACAGCCCCGAGACGATGACCGATGACCTCCGCCAGGCGATGGTCCACGTCAAGCAGACAGCGGTGCACCACCGCAACAACTACATCGGCACCGAGCACCTGCTCTGGGGACTGACCGCGCAGGACAACAGCGCCACCCGGCTCCTGCAGACCGCCGGCGTCTCACCGGAAACGGTCCACCAATCCGTCGGAACCCGGCTGAGCATGGGGGCATCCCAGGCAGCCGAACGGATCGCCTGGACTCCCTACTCCCGCAAAGCCATCGACATCGCGGAGGCACGGTCCAAGCAGCACGGATCCGACCGCATCGACTGCGAGGACCTGCTGATCGGCCTTGCCCAGGTCGGCCGCGGCGTGGCCGCCGACGTCCTGACCGAGGCTGGACTCGACCCGGCCGCCCTCGACACCATGCCTGCCGGCGCCTGAACCCATCACGACCCCGCCACGCACTACTCCTTGGACTACGCGAGCCCGGTTCCCTGCCCGGACTTGAGTGAGCCCGACCGACGAATCCCGTCTCACTAGTCCGGGCACCGCAGGTCAGCGCAGCACGATGCCCGGACTTATCCGAGACAGGACACCCCTCAACGGCAGTCACGATGGCAGTAAATCTCAGCGCAGCCGCCCCCATCGGCCTACTGTCACGGAGGTGCGAATAGCAGATGCATGGGCTGAACTGGCCCGCTCACTGGACGGTCTCCGCGTTGCTTTCTACGAGAGCTACGAGCCGGTCCACGGATTTCTGCCCGGCTCACCCGCTAGCGACGAGTGCAGTCGGGACGCCACTCTGGCTGGTACGTGGGGGACCAGCCCGGTACGCGACGCAAACATCGCCCCCTTGTCGCCACTTCTTGTCCTGTTCGACCACCTGGACACGTTGGCGTCTGTGTTCAGGTCTCCCGGCGGGGTCACGGCCTCGCACACCCTCGCTCGCGCGATTCTTGATATCGCGATCGGCCCCTGGTACTTGCTTGAGCCAGGCATCGGGGAGCGAGAGCGAGTGCGTCGCTACATGAACCTTCGGCTTCAGAGTCTGAAGGAGCAGGTGCAGCTCGAAGCAGGCTCCGACAGCACCGCAATTCGCGACCACTCCACGGACCGGATTGCGCTCATCACCAAGGCGGCACGAGCGCACGGATTCGAGGTACGGAGGGAGGGGGACCGGTACCGAGCGCCATACCTTGACAGCCAGATGCCCTCCACCACCTCTCTAGCGGCGGAAATGATCGCGCCGCAGGCCCCGACGCTCGGCCCTCTCTTCTGGCGTATGGGATCGGCCATCGCACATGGTCAACACCACGGCATTAGCATGTTCTTCGAACGCCAGGACCTGGCAGTCGACCCTGCTCATGGGGATGCCGCAGTCAGGATTCAGACGAGTTCAAAGGACACCGCCCTTCGCTGTGGGGGAGCCCCGCTAGCCGTAATCGCCACTCTCGGGCGGTTCTTTGCCCAATACGGCTGGGACGCCACGAAGCTCCGAGCTGCTGAGGCCGACGTCATCGACGTTTGCCAGACAGTGGCAGGCGTGCAGAAGTCCGGTATTCCAGGCACGTTTCGGGCGAAGGGATCGGCCTCGGCCTGATCGCACCGGTGCTCGGGACCGATCGATCGTTGGACGCCGTAGTCACCAAACGAGACACCCGGACTGTCCGGTGACACCCTGACGGCTGCGCGGGTGCGCACGACCAGTCGCGCCACGCGCACCGGGCCGCGCGTCGACGATGTCGTGCACTGCGCACGGGTGTACCGGTGCGCACCGCGATGTCCACGAGAGTGCCCGGCACTCCCTGGTGCGCATACGTTGAGTGACGGTGCGCGGGCCGGCCCGCCGGTGTGCACCCCTTGTCCAAAGGGGCCGCGCCGGATGCGCACCCCTTGTCGAGTTGAGAATCAACCCTTGTCGCGGTCGAAGGTGCCGACGTTTTCCCTGGACCACGTTCGCTACCATCCGCATCGTCCCCGTATGCGTGCGCGACGCTGTGCACCGTGGGGAGAACTCTCCCTCCCGCGCCCGCCCCTTGAGTCCTTCACATTGCCTGAACCAGTGCACGGTGCGGTGCGCACTCCGCACGGCGATGCGCACCACACCGCACCGCTGGAGTGAACCGCAACGTGCGCACCTGGTTGGGTGTGTGCACCGCACCGGGTGCGCACCGCTGGCGGGGAGGTGCGTTGCTTGTGCACAACACATCGCGCCGCGCGCACCATGCGCACCGCGCCGCGTGTGCGCGGTGCGCGGCTGTGGGGGTCAAGGCCGGAAGTCCGGCCGGGCAGAAGCGTTTTGCCGCCAACGATCAGTAATCAACCCACCGCATGGAGTGGTTCCGGCTACAGGTGGGCTGGGACGTTCGTGTGACGGGGAGGACTGGCCGGTGGTTCTGTCGATCAATGTTGCGGTTCTGCTGGCGGTGCTTCATCGTCGTGCGGCTGCGGCGGCGTACGCACGCCCGGAGCCGGAACGACGAGAAGCTGACCGACGTGATCGTGTTGGTCTTCGGCGTACTGATCGCCCCTACCGCGTTCGGCCGGACCATCCTCGACATCGTCGGCCAACTCGCGCAGGGCGTCACCCAGTCGGGCAGCCCCTGAGCTCTGTGCCTTCCAGCCTCCGCCACCCCGAGGCTGCGGCGGTGTGGCATCGGCCACGGACGAACCATCCGGTCAAGGGGTGGTCAAGGGTCAAAACGGACACCACTACTGGTTGTTGAACAGACAGCGGACAAGGGGTGCTTCCTCACGGTGGCTGCGGTCCGCACGTCCTTGCGTGTGCGGGCCGGACCTGTCACCGACCCGGCCGCGTACGGCCGGAGAATCCCGAGGACGCGATGACCACCGCACCCCGCCCGCCCGTCCCGCCGACGCCGCCGACCGGGTCGGACAGTGCTGCGACAGCGAGCCGCGCAACGAGCCCTGCGGCAAGCCACGCTCCCGGCCCCACAGCTGCGAGCCGCCGTCTGGCGGTTGTCGCTGATCAGAACCCTTGTCGCCCCGCCCCCGCCGGTTGCAACTCCTCTTCTCCCAGCACTGATGTGCCGGGAGAAGCATCCCGGGCCCGGAAGGCGGCGGCGGCGAAGGCCGGCGCGGACATCCGCGGCGAGGTCCTGCTCACCCTCGCCCAGCTGCGCCTGGCCACACCCCGCCAACTCAAGGCACTGCTGCTGCCGCACCAGCAGGACACCGACCACGTTCGTCGCGCGCTGCGCAACCTGCTCGCCGAATCCCCGGCCCTGGTCGGCCGGACCCACCGCGCCCAGCAGGGCTACTGGTACTGCACTGCGGCGGGCCTCGCCGAAGCCGCCGCCTCCGGTGAGCTCGCGCCGCGGGCCGGCCGGACCACCGGCAAGCGCATCGCCGCCAGCAAGACCGGTCTTCGGGAACACGGCCTCGCGCTGGTCGACACCGTCGTCACCTTCCACCAGGCGCAGGCGGCCGACCATGCCGACTGGCAGGTGGAAGTCGCCCACCCTACCCCGGCCGGGAACCTGGTGCCCGACGCCGTGGTCCTCCTGGCCGACGGCTCCAGCGCGTTCGTGGAGATCGACCGCACCATGTCCTACGCCCGCCTGGTCGCCAAGCTGGAGCGCTACGACGCCTACCGCAACGCGCCGCCGTCCGGACGCGGCAACGCCGCCCGGGTCCCGCGCAGCCACTGGCAGGAGACCTACGCCGGGCCATCCCTGGAACGGCCCTACCCGCCGCTGCTGTTCGTCTTCGCCCCGGCCCCGCACCGCGCGGCGGCCCCGGCCACCCGGGAAGCCGCCTTCCACCAGCGCGCTCAGCACGTCCACGGCGTCAACTACCGGATCATCGTGGCGACCACGACGCTGGCGCAGCTGACCCAGCACGGCCCCGATGAGCCGGTGTGGCGCGTGGCCGGCCACGGTGCGGGAGAGGAACGCCTCTCCCTGGAGGCGTTGCCGAAGGCGCGCTGAGCACGGCGGGCCCGGCCTGGAGGCATGGAAGCGCGGGCCGGGCCGGCCGCCGCGCGGGTGTTGTCGGTGGCGGCTGCGAGGCTGGACGGCATGAACGGAGACGAGCAGCTGCTGAACGGCCGCGTCTACGGCCACGACCACGACGACCCCCACCCCGGCCCGCTCCCGCACCGGACCTACGCCACGCTGATAGGCGGGCCGCTGGACGGATTGCTGCTCGACATCACGGGCTGGCGGCCGGAAGAGATCGACGACGGGGTAGCCCTGGCCACCGAACTCGGGCAGTTCCCCGGCGGGCGGTCACTGTACGACCCGCGCCCCGGCGAGCCCCGCTCAGCGGGCCCGGGTGTGAGCTGCCGCTTTTTCTACTCCGGCGACACGCCCTGACCACAGTCCCGACCGCCAGCCCGACCACGGCAGGTCAGCGTGCTGCCTGCCCGTACCACCGGCTCGGGCTGTCCTCGGTCAGCGGGCTGGTGGTGTTCTCATTCCACAGCAGCGTCCACTCGACTCCGGCCTGCCACCCGGGTTGCGCTCGGACGCCGACCAGGCTGACGCGGTCGTCGGCTGCTCTCAGCGCTATGGATTCGAGGGCAGCCAAGCAGAGGGGAGGGTGACCGTCGCAGGAACAGGAATGCCAACGGCAGCAAGAAGCCCATTGGGAGTTAGGCCTGTCGCGCTGTCGAAGGACACGGTGCCGCCGGAGAACGTCGCGCTACCGAGGTACACGGTGCCGCCGGAGAACGTCGCGCCGCTGAAGTCCATGGTGCCGTCGATGGTGACGCCGGTGAGGTCGAGGTCGCAGCCTTGCCAGGAGCGGTGGGTTCCCTGGGGACGTCGGTAGTGGTCGCCGATGAGGCGCAGGATGGTGTGCCGGACCTTGCGAAGGGCCAGGTAGTTGTGGTGTCCCTCCTGGTGGGCGGGGTCGTTGCCGGGGTGGGGGGTGAAGGGGAGTTGGAGGTAGGCGCACAGCACATCGATGCAGACACCTCACGTTGCTATGCCGTCAAGTCGGTCGGCCGCGAGGCCGGGGGTCTTCGAACAGTGCTGACCGGGCTTGGAGAGAATCCCGGCATGGTGATGGCACGGCACTGGTACTCCTCGTCGCCCGTCGTGGACGGGCACCCGCTCCTGGATGAGCCGGGCTTCTGGCCTGCGTACTTGGCGGACCTGGCTGACGGGTTCGCGCCGGAGGCTTTCGGATCGGACGCGGGCGACGCGGACGCCATGCTGGACACGCTCCACGACCGGTCGGCGTGGCCGAGGTTCACGGTGCCGCTGGCCGGCGGCTTCGCGATCGTCGTGCACTTCAACAGCGGCGAGGAGTTCACCACGACGGACTACTTCCTCACGCATCCCGACTGGAGCCAGGATCTCGTCCTGGCGAGTGACGATCAGGACCGCATCGGCCCTGGGCTGTGCTGGCCCGAACTCGCCGCCCTGCTGGAGGCACCACCGGGTGCGGCAGGCGTAACCGACTCTCACGCCCGTCTCCTCCTTCTTCTGCCTGTTCTCGGCGACGCGGCGGTTCCGGAGGAGGCCGTGACGGCGGTGGTCGAGGCTCTGGTCGTTCAGGGTGCGCCCGAGGCGAGCGAGGCGTTGGCCCGACACCTGCTTCAGGGGCACCCCATGTGGGGCGCCGAGGACTGGTGGTTCGACGATGACGAACAGAGCTGGCTCTGCGAGGGCGAGCACAGCCCCCGCAAAGTGCCCCTCGGCGACCATCTGCCACTACAACAGCGAGCCGCCCTCGAAGCCTGCCTCACTCCCCGCTGACCGTCTCAAGCCGCAGTGACAACGGCCTCTGTGGGAGAGGCCCCGAAGGCGAGCGACTCGTCGTAGGTCGTGCCCTGTTCAAGCAGTGGAAGAGCTGTCCGATCATGCGGTTGAAGAGGTTGCGCTGGGCGGCAGCGTGCCAGTCGCCTTGCTCGCGGCGGCGCCGGTAGTGGGCGTTGGCCCCGGTGGATGCCCTGAGCGAGGCGAAGGCCCAGAGGTAGCCAGCGTGGTTGAGCCGGTCGTTCTTCACCCACCGTCTGGTGATGGCGGACTTCTTGCCGGAGGCGCGGATGATAGGTGAGGAGCCGGCGTAGGCCTTGAGTCCGCGGGCATCGGCGAACCGGGTGCGGTCGTCGCCGATCTCGGCTAGGACGCGGGCGGCGAGCTGGATGCCGAGGCCGGGGAAGCTCAGCAGGATCTCGGCGTCCGGGTGCTGCGGGAAGACCTCTTCGACCGCTTCGGCGAGCTGGTCGGCGGCGGTGCAGGCGGCGTCCAGCTGGATGAGGAGGGCGAGCATCTGCTTGCCGAGCGCGTCCTCGACCAGCGGCGGCTGGTGAGCCCACTCCGAGCGGAAGACCTCGCGGAGGCGGTCTGCCTCGGCTTCGATGCCGCGCTGGCGGCCGGCTCGCTTAAGGGCGGCTTGGATCTGGGTGCGGGTCAGCCGTGCGGCCCGGGCCGGGGTCGGGGCGGTCTTGAGGAGCTCGCGGGCCTCGGGGCGGCACAGGCCGTTGGTCCAGGCGGCGAAGGCCGCCAGGGCGGCGGGGTAGTACTCGCGCAGCAGGGACCGGAGCTGGTTGGCGAGCTGCTGCCGGTTCCACAACGAGTCCTGCTGAGCCCGGGCGAGGACGGCGATCGCACGGCCGAGGTCGGAGTCTTCGGGCAGAGGCCGGTGGGCATGCATGTCCGTGCGGAGGATATTGGCGAGGACCAGGGCGTCGCCGGGGTCGGACTTCTTGCGCGAGACGGAGTGCCGGTCTCGGTAGCGGGCGGCGGCCATCGGGTTGATCGCGAACACCTTGCGCGTGCCGGTCCGCAGGACAGCCACCAGCAAGCCGCGAGAGGTCTCGATCGCTGCCGGGATCGGGTTCTCCTCGCTGTCGCCGTACTCGGCGAGCAGTTCCAGAAGGATCGTCGGAGGGGGGGAGAGGGGGGGTGGGTGGGTGGGGCCAAGGGCGTCTTGGAAGGCGGTGAGGAGATCTTCGACGCGGGTGGATGCGGGGTGCGGGTTGTCGGCGGGCGGCTTGGCAGTGGGTGCTGGGGGGCTGGTGCCGGTGGGTGGGGTGGTGGGGGTGGCGGCTTCGGCTTCCCACAGGGGCAGGAAGTAGGAGGGTTCGCCGTCGAGGAGTTGGACGAGGCGGTGGACGTCTTCCCATTCGCCGATGTCGGGGCCGGTGAGGAGGGCTTCGATGTAGTGCTGGTCGAGGTCGCCTCCGCTGGTGACGGATATGGCCCAGGGGGTGGGGCTGCCGGCGCGTAGGTGGAGGAAGCGCAGGGCGGAGGTGAGGGAGGCGGGGCGGGGCTGGCTGTCGCGGCGGGCGTTGGAGGCTTCCCAGACGCGGCGCAGGACTTCGGGGTCGGCGCCGCAGGCGCGGGCGAGGCGGGCGACCTTGGGCCAGGCGGGGAAGCGTTCGCCGGACATCAGGCGGGAGAGGTAGCTGGGGGACATGTTGGTACGGGCGGCCAGGGCGCGCAGGCTGTAGCCGGAGGCGCGTTGGAGGCTGCTGAGGACGGTGGCGAGGTCCTGGCCGGCGAGGAAGGGCATGGGGGGTGCAGTCCCGGACGGCGGGGGAGCCGGTGAGCGGGGGCCGCCGGTGTCGCCGGTGTGGTCCCGGCCGGCGGGCGCGGCGGGGGGAGGGTCGGTGGGCGGGGTGGGGGTGAGGACGGTGCGTGGGGGAGCGGGGCCGCGGCGGGTGGGCGGCGACCATTTCTTGCGCACGGTGTCCTTGCTCATGCCGAGCAGGGCTGCGATCTGTTCCCAGGAGGCGCCGCGTTGTTTGGTCCTGGCCACCATGTGGGGGGTGAGGTGTTCGGCGAGGACCTGGAGGCGCACCATCTGCTCGAGGGGGTCGGTGACCTGCGCGTCGGGCTCTTCGAGCGCGTGCAGGATCTCCTGCCAGGACGCTTCGAAAATGGTGACAACCCGACCGCGAACTCAGCCTTGGTGACAACTAGCCCGAGCAATTGGTGACAACTATCGCTGCGAACGCGACCACGAGTGTCCTTCAACAGCGAAGTTAGTCGCTCGGCTCGTGTTGACCTGCGCCGACTGGATTGGATGGCAAACGATCACGCCAGGGTGTTCTTCGGCCCTGATCGTACTGGCGTTCAGCCTGCAGAGTCTCCGGATTCTGTGGTCAGGTCAGCGGTGCGCGGAGGGGCCATCCGCCGAACCAGGCGACGTGTGTCTGGCATCCGGAATTGTTCAGAAATCTCTTTCCACAAGGGAGCGAAGTTCAGGAGCGAGAGCTTCTTCGCCGACGGCTTGGGGCAGCATTGATTTGTCACCCAGGGTGATTTGCGCCGGACAGCCATTCTCGGATCCGCTGAGGGTGAAGGACTTTATGAGCCGACCGGTTCTGGCTTCGAACACCTGGAAATCATAGTCAGCCGGGAACACTTCCCTGGTTACGCCTTGATAGGGACCACATTCTCCGACGGCTGCCTTGCCTGTCAGTCGTGGCCAGGACATACAGAGAGCCAGTTGGGCTTGCTTGAAGTCGGCCTCCATGGGTGCGAGCTCGAACACCTGAGCATCGTTGCCGTACCCGTCAGGTGTGGACGATGCCCAGGACGGCGGGAGGCTCGGAGGATACGGCGGCGAACTGACTTCCGAATCAGGATTGTAGAGCCAGAAACCGATCACCCGGTGCGGGCCCGCACCGGCGTACGGTGGGCTCGCGGTATAGAAGGGCACGCCGCCGTGGCAGGCTTCCTCGGGGGGCGTCATCACTGGCTGCTTGCGTGTTGACCCTGTGGACTCTTTTGGCTTTGCAGATGAAGAGATCGCGGTTTGGGGATTGCGCTGCGGGTCGCCAGAGCAGGCAGTGAGCAGGGCCAGGGACAACAATGCCAAGAGTGCCCGCCCGTGCATAGTCTCTCCTTTTAGCGAAAATGACTGCACTGCCATGACCGGCAGCCTACCCACCCTGCACGGGACCGGTCCCGGGACTTGTTGGAGCGCGAACCCGAGGCCTGGTAAGCGCGGGTTCGCGCTCCGTGACTGTAGTGAGACGCTCTACCCAGCGCCATTCGGTCAAATGCCCCCCATTAGCAACCCAACACGGTACTCATCGGACACTTTCGTCGAGGTTGCACGGGCAATCAGCTTGCTTTTCGGATCTCTTTCCGAAAAGCCGCCGCACACCCGACACGATCTTGGTATTTCCCCTGCGCCCAAGCCGCCTGATCTGCACTGATGCGCATTCCCTCACAGCCACCCCAATTGACTGATGGTCAGGTGCGCGCCGGTTCAAATGCCCCGGCGTGCACCGCGCATCGAAGGCCACAGGGAGCCGTCCGTGCCCCTTGAGAGGTGGGCCTCGCCGCTCGCCCAGTCCGGGCGAGGGCCCGGCTGTCGCCTTGTTCGCCGGGGTGGTCTTCACCGGGTGTGGTGGTGGCGTACGGTGGGGTTTACCGACGCGGGGTGGAGCAGCTCGGTAGCTCGCTGGGCTCATAACCCAGAGGTCGCAGGTTCAAATCCTGTCCCCGCTACTGCCGTACAGGGCTCGGATCCGTCGGGATCCGAGCCCTGCCGCGTTTGTCCCGCGGACGGCGGGGCGTGCGCGTGTCGTGTCCGCCACTCGGCCTGTTCCGTCCGGCCCCCACCAGGTGGTGCCGGCTGCGGAGTTGCCGATCGGCTCTCGATCTCCTACCGCTTGGACCTGGCCTGCGGCCTGACCGCCGCTGAGTGGTGCCGCGCGCGGGCTCTGGCCGGCCCAGCCCGATTCCGGCGTCGTGAACAGCCCGGGCTGGGCGCGGTCAGGAGGGCTGTCGGCCGGCTGGGTCGCCGCCGGGGTCGTCGGCGAGCTCGATGGCTGCGGTGATGCGTTTGCCCACGGGTTCGCGGTGGACACTGAAGGTCTGGGACACCGCCATGGTGATTTCCAGGCCGTGCTGGCCGATCCGTTCTGGGTCGGTGGCCTGGACGGAGGGCAGTGTGGTGCTGCTGTCCCACACGCTGATCTGGACGGCGCCGCCGTTGATCTCCAGGTCGAGCAGGCAGGGGCCGGGCGCGTATTTGCGGGCGTTGGTGACCAGCTCGCTGACGACCAGCTGCACAATGCCCATGACCCGCGCTGATACCGGCAGCCCGTGCACGGCTTGTACGGACGTGAGGAAGTCGCGGGCCATGTCCCGGGCTTCGGCGATCTCCGCACTGCCCACCGGCCCTGATCAGAGGGTCGACGAGCGGCTCCTGGCCCTCGTTGTGCCCAGCAAGGTCCATGGAACCGCCTCATGTCCGAAGCGCCGCTCGTTGCCCACCCGTCTACCCCCGCAACATCGCAGCACGCGCAAACACGCCGGGCCTATTCGTCCCGCCCTCCGCGCACCGCAGCAGGATGCTCGCGCGCAAAGCCAGGAGCTGCGAGGGATCGTCGCATCGCCTGCCACACCAGCCAAAAGGTTGCCGTCTTGCGTCAGGGGTGGGTGAGGCGAAGACGAGTGCAGCCGTCGGGAATTGCGGTGGTGCGGAGGAGGATTCATGTAAGCGGTTTGGTTCCGGGACTCACCGAGTCCCGGAACCTCACTCTTCCTCTCCTCCGCTCAGGAAGAACGGACCCCAGTCACAGGTCGCGCCGGATGCTGCCGTGCTGCTGGCAAGTGACCTTCGTCGTGGCGTCGCTGTACGTCGGCCACTTCATGAACTGACGGGTCGCGGGACCGTACTCGCCGTCGACCTTCACCCCCGCCAAGCTCTGCGCCCGCCGCAGCGCGTCCTCCGTCTTGTCGCCGAAGGCACCGTCCACGGAGAGGCCCGCCGAGTAGCACCTGTTCAGCGCGTTCTGCAGGGTCTTGACACCGCCCAGGGGGTACTGGATCGTGCCGTCGCCGTTCGTCAGGTAGCAGTGGATGCCGATGCTGAACCCGACCTCCGCCGGCAGCCTCACCTTCTGGTCGCTGTTCCCGACCCGCTCGTACAGCCAACTCCCCTGGCAGTGCGGGTAATCACCGTGCGCCGAGGCGGCGGGCGCCATGGCGACGGCGCCGCCGAGCAGGCCGGTGAACAGCGCTCCGGTGGCGAGCAGGCTGAACGGGCGCCTTGGCATGCGAGATCTCACGCTTTCTCCCTCTATTCGGGTGGGGCCACTTGGGCGCCCTCCGCTTTGAACGACGGGCATGTACCGGGAAAGGCTCGTACCGGATGAATGCTTCAGGAGAGCCCGTGCGGTCTCCTTGTAGGATTCTTGTGGGCTGAGCAGGCTCCCCGTCATGACCGGGCGGACTCGGGTGGACTCAGTCGTGGCCGGTGCGGGGGGAGACGCGATGGCGGTTCAGATTTCGGTACTCGGCGACATTCGGGTCCTGATCGACGGGAATCCGGTCGAGTTGGGTCCGCCGAGACGGCAGTGCGTACTGGCGGGACTCCTGATCGACGCGAACCGGGTGGTGTCGTCCGACCGTCTCGCGGACCGAGTATGGAGCGGGCGACCACCCGACGGCGCCCGGCAGATCCTGCACAGCTACCTCTCGCGCCTACGGAGGGCGTTTCTACCCGCCGGCGAGCGGGTCGCGATCGAGCGGCGACCCAGTGGGTATGTCCTCGCCCTGAGGCCGGGGGTCGGCGGCGTCGCCGACGTCACGGTGGATCTACACCGGTTCAGGGATCTCCTGGACCGGGCGCGTGGCGCGGCCGACGACGGAGAGCGGGCCGCAGCCCTGCTGGACGAGGCGCTCGGGCTGTGGCACGGACACGCCTTCGCCTCGCTCGAATCGCCGTGGCTCGACGAGGTCCGCGCACACCTGGACGAGGAACGGTTCCAGGCCGAGCTGGAGCGGGGCGATCTGCTACTGCGGCAGGGCCGCCAGGCCCGGCTGCTCGTGGAGTTGCAGTCCCGTGTCGGGGAAAGGCCGTTGAACGAGCGCCTCGTCGGGCAGCTGATGCTGACCCTATACCGGGAGGGCCGTTCGGCTCACGCGCTCGAAGAGTACGAACGCCTTCGCCGGGACCTCGCGGACACCATGGGCGCGGACCCCGGGCCCGAACTGCGACGGCTGCATCTGCGCATCCTCGACGCGAAGACCGGCCGCTCCGACGACCAGCGGTCACCCGCCCCCGCCCTGGTGCCGACCGCTCGCCCCGGTCAGCTCCCGCTGCCGCCGTCCTCGTTGGCTGGGCGGGCCCAGGAGTTGGCGGCGTTGGACGACATACAGCGCAGCGACACGGTGCCCGTCACCGTGATCTGCGGTCTGGGAGGTGTGGGGAAGACATCGCTGGCGCTGCGCTGGGCGCACGACAATCTCCACCTCTGGCCCGACGGGCAGCTCCACGCGAACCTGCGCGGATTCGCCCCCACCGTCCGGCCCCTGACTCCGCAGGCCGTGATCCGCGGTTTCCTGACCGCCCTCGGCGTCGACCGGAGGGCCGTCCCGACGGACTTCGAGGCACAGACCGGTCTCTACCGCAGCCTGGTCGCCGGAAAACGGATCCTCATCCTCCTCGACAACGTCCGTGACGCCGAGCAGGTCCGCCCCTTACTGCCGGGCTCTCCTTCCTGCACGGTTCTGATCACCTCCAGGAACCGGCTCAGCGGACTGGTCGCCGCCGAGGGCGCCCTCCCTGTCGTCCTGGAACCTCTCACCACCCCCGAGGCCCACAGGTTGCTGGCCGACCGGCTCGGCGATCAGCGGGTGGCCGCCGAACCCGAGGCGGCGACAGCCCTAATATCGAAGTGCGGCGGGCTGCCCCTCGCACTCGCCGTGGCCTGTGCTCGGGCCATGGGCAACCCCCAGTTTCCGCTCGCCGCCCTGGCGGCCGAACTCCGCCCACACGAGACTCGGCTCGACGCCCTGGACACCGGCGACCTGAGCACCTCACTGCGTGCCGCGTTCGACTCCTCGTACGGTGCCCTCGACGGCTCCGCCGCACGGTTGCTCTGTCTGCTGGGCCTCGCGCCCGGTCAGGACATCGGCCTGCCCGCCGCGGCCTCCCTCGCCGGGCTCCCGCCGACGCGTACCGGCGCGCTGCTCCGTGCGCTGGAGGACGCCCATCTCGTACAGCAGCACGCGCCAGGGCGATACGGCCTCCATGACCTCGTACGCCTCTACGCCGCCGAGCGGGCCACCCGGGACCAGTCTCCGGCGCAGCTCACCGAGGCGCTCAGCGCCCTGATCGGCTTCTACGTCCGGACAGCGGACCGCGCCCATTCGCTGATGGCTCCCCACGGCACTTCTTCGGCTGTCGCGGAAGGACCGAAAAATGCGGCAGACACGGCAGGGGCGCAAGAGAGCGCATCGTCCGGTGGGCCGGTCCCGCTCGGGCTGGACGACTCGGCCACAGCGACGGAGTGGTTCGACGCCGAACGGTCCTGCCTGCTCGCCGTCCTTCAGCTCGCTGTCTCGATGAGGCTCCACTCCCAGGTGTGGCGGCTTTGCTGGGACACCACCCTGTTCCTGCGCCGGTCCGGCGACGTCCAGGAACTCCTCGGCGTCAGCGAGACCGGCCTCGCCGCCGCGCAGGCCCTGGACGGCCCGACGGCACCGACCCTCCAGGCCATGGCCCATCGCGGCCTGGCCTTCGCGATGCTGCTGGCCGATCGCGACGGGTCGAAGCTTCTCGACCACCTGGGCAGGGCACTGAGCCTGTCCGAGGACACGGGTGACCTGCTCAACCAGGCCCATACGCACCAGGGCCTGGTGATGGCACTGGACCGGGCCGATGCCCCCAAGGCCGCGCTGAAGCACGCCGAACGGTCCCTCGAACTCTACGAAAGGGCCGGCGACCCGCACGGCGAGGCCAACGCGCTCAACACACTGGGCTGGTGCCAGGGCCGCGTCGGTCACTACGAAGAGGCCGCGGCCAACTGCCACAAGTCCCTGGAGGCCAGCCGGACATACGGCTGGCCGCACGCGGAGGCAGCCGTTCTGGACACCCTCGGCCACGTCAACACCCAAGCGGGCCGCCACAGTGAGGCCGTCGGATACTTCCGCCAGGCCCTGGACGCTTACCGCAACCGCCGCGACGCCTACGAGGTGGCGAACACGTTCAGCGGCCTGGCCGAGGCCCACCACGCCCTCGGCGAGTACGCCGAAGCCCGCACCGCCTGGAACCAGGCACTCACCCTCTATCGCGCCCAGCACCGGACAGCTCAGGCCGAGGAGACCGAGAACCGGCTCGGAGCAGGGGCGGAGCAGCACTGAAGGAGCCCTCCGTACACCCGTCCTCGACCCGTGAGCGTCAACTCGACCAGCGAGGCGACCGGGCCGTCCGAGCACAGCACCGCGTCGGTGAGCTCGAAGAGCGCATCCGCCCGGCTGTAGAGGCAGTCGTAGAACTGGACACGAAAGTGGGACAGGACACCCAACGCGGCGTCAGCAGACTGTTCAGCGGCGAGACTCTTCACCAGCGGCCGTTCCTTCACGCGACGTTGCTCGACACCTCGAAGCGTGAAGAACGGCCGCCCCTGCTGTCCCGGGAACGAACCAAGATCAGCGGGTCAGGTGAACGGCCGAGGTTAAACACCAAGCTGAGAAGCCGTATCTCAACCGATCTTGGAACGTGCGGATCGAACAGAGGTCCTTGTCGGGTGACCTATCGGCGATACGCGCATGAGGACAGGGGGGTGCCCGTTCGTGATCGTTGCGAGATGAGTTGAGGGGGCTTTCGGCTCGGCCCCCCCGCTCAAGGCCGCCTGATCGCTACTCCCGCACGGCATCCCGGCGCAGCATTAACATGTCGCCGTGTCGAATGATGATCTGACGATCCGCCGTGCCTGTACGTCGGACGGCCCGGCGTTGATCGCGATCGAGCGGGCCGGCTGGTCCTCTCTGAGCGACGTCATGCCGAAGCGGGCCGAGGACGCATCGATGTTCGATGAGAGACACGGGGTAGAGCCTTTTCTGGTGGCCGAGCTCGCCGGCCGCGTGGTCGGCTACATCCGCCAGATCCCACCGACCCCGCTCGCCAGTAACCAGCACGTCCGGCAGATCCAAGGGCTGCAGGTGTCCCCTGACGTCCGCGGTCGCGGGGTCGGACAAGCCCTGGTCGAGGCCGCCTGTCTGGCCGCCCGCGCCCAGGGCGCCCGCCGAATCTCGCTCCGCGTGCTCGGGCATAACATCCCGGCGCGGCGGCTGTACGAGCGATGCGGGTTCCAGGTCGAGGGCGTGCTACCGGAGGAGTTTCTGCTGGACGGCGCATACGTGGACGATGTCCTGATGGGCCTTCGGCTGGAGGACTGACTCTCCAGCGTCGGCACCAGCCTGGCTTTACCTGGATCAGCTAGCCGCAACCACATGTGGACACCCCTCCACAGACTTCTGCGGAGCAGCACTAGCCTGACGGGCCCTGCTCGCTCGATGGTGAGGAGAGTAAGTGCCCACTCTGGTCAACGCTGTTGATGTCCGTCCACGCGTGTACTACAGGACCATCCAGATCGGCCCCATCCTCTTCGAACAAGCGCCGGCGGAGGACGACATTGTCCAGATCCCCGGGGAAGGCTGGAGGCTTACCTCCAGCGACAACGACTTTTACCCTTTGGTGCGTTTAGAGGTGTGGGACGGGCCCGCTCCTCATCCATCAGGCTCTTGGGAGTATGAACAGGCTTTTCATTCTCCGATGGCAGATCACCTCGCGGTGGTCGACTTGGGCGGCGTCTGCTACGGCGAGATCCAGCTGCGGCCGGGGCGCTATCACCTGCGTTTACTCTGCCGAGGGCGAGATCACGTTGAGGCTTCGCTGGCACTCGATCCCTTCCCCCCTGAAGGGCCGCACGAGGATCCCCTTGAGGTGTGGGTTATCCAGATTTGGCCTAATGCCGGCTGAGGAGCCGCCCCTCAACCGATCTTGGAACGTGTGGATTGAACAGAGTTCCTGGTCAGGTGATCTTCCGGCGATACGCGCATGAAGGCAGGGCCTCCTGGTAGCTCGGGGGCGCGACCCCATTCCGAGCGGTTCCCGGAGGCCCTGTTGCCGTTGTTGGACGCCCCGAGCCCGTCGACTTCAACTCGCCCTCCGTCTCGTGCGATTGCCTCGCGCACGTATACGGCAACGCTGCCGATCATCCCGATCGGGTGCGCCGGTATCCGTCGGACATGACGGACGCGGAGTGGGCGGCCATCCGGCAGTTGCTGCCGGTGCCGGCCTGGCTCCAGGGCAGAGGCGGGCAGCCCGAGGGCTACTGCCACCGCCAGCTGCTGGACGCGATCCGCTACCTGGTCGCGGGCGGAATCTCCTGGCGGGCAATGCCCGCGGACCTCCCCGACTGGGGCCGCGTTTACACCTTCTTCCGCCGCTGGCGCGAGCACGGGCTGATCGCCGAGTTCCACGACCGGCTGCGCGGGAAGGTCAGGGAGCGCGAGGGCCGCGAGGCTGAGCCCACGGCCGGTGTCATCGACGCGCAGTCGGTGCGGGCCGCCGCGACGGTGCCGGCCGCCTCAGGTTCGTGACTCGGCCGTCATAACTCCCGAAGCGAGCTCCGAGGAAATGCCTCCTCCGTGAGTACCTGGTTTCGAACTCGAGGAGGTCCTTGCTACGGAACGCCACTGCTCAGGCATGTGAGACGGAAGAGGAGGACTTGGCTGGTATGCCCCTGCTGTGCCACTCGTTCCACCTCTACGGTCTCGTTTCACTCAAAGCCGTCCGACTGATGGTCAGTTGGGCTGTACAGCGAAAAGGAGACCGTTTCGTGTGATTAAGATCCATTGTGAGTGCGTTCACTTTCGGGGTGGCGTTGGTCGCCGCCAGCACTCAGACGGCACTGGCGGCCCCGCCGCCGAATCCGGAACCGCCTGAGGTCACGGTGACCGTGCAGGACGCATCCCCTGAGGCAGTAACGGAGTGCGACTTTTACGCGTCGAAGCCCAACCACAGCGGCTCCCGGATGACGGGTACGGGGGGCATCAAGACGTCTCGGGCGGGCCAGTGGCCTGTACCAGCGAGGTGGATCTTGAGTTCTACAACGACTTCTCAAGCAGGTGGATGACGGCTGGGACCGCGCGTCAGACCAAGTACGCGCCACCGCTGCGGTCGTCGACTGCAGCGGCTACCTGCGTGAACCACCCCGATGACCCGAAAGTGGCCTGGCGGACCACGACGATTGGGACTCTCGTGAGCTCGGGCGGCTCCGCGGGCTCGGGCGTAGGGAACAGCCCCGTTCTGTACGTGCCCTGCGCGTCGTGTGAAGTTGGAGGGCCTGGGGTGGTCGAGTGGCTCCTCGGCCCCAGGCCTTCCACTCGCCGGAGAGAGGATCAATCGTGACCTCGGACCACGACATGCTGTGGCGTCGTTGTGCGCACCTGGGCCGGGTCCTGCTGCCGCTGGTGGACCAAGAGCCAGGGGAGCGGGCCCGTCGCCACGAGAACCTGCTGACCTGGGACATCGACGTGGCGGTAGGTGAGCGGCTGATCGAGGTCTTCGCGGCCCTGGCCACCCACGCCGTCGTGGCCGACGCTTCCGTGTCCGCCGCAGCGTTCGACACTCTGCCTTTGGAGGCGGTGGCGGACGCGGCAACCGGCAAGCGTGACTTCGAACTGCTCGCCGGGCTTCCGACTACCTTCGCCGACGGCCGCGACGGACAGGCCGTCGATCTCTTCCGCCTGTCCGCCTACGAGGGCGGGCAGGCAAGTCGCCGGCTCTTCCAACTGGGCAGAGAACTGCGCCATGTGTTGGTCGTCCTCGCCGAACGCTCACCGACGCCGTCCCCCACGTGCGGGGACGTCATCCGCCGGGCGGGCGAGGCCGGCCTGCCGCAGTGATCATGAAACCAAGACGAACTGAGGCTGTACCACCTGGTCGTGCGAGCGAGCGGTGACCACCGGGCCGTGGCCCGGGCCGGGCAGATCACGGCGGCGGGTCAGCCGGCCTCGTGACTAACTGGCATCCGTGTTGCGCTGGATGTTGCGCCAACGTGTTGCGGTGGCCCGATGAGCCGGTGTGGCGCGTGGCCGGCCGCGGCGCGGGGGAGGAACGCCGCTCCCTGGAGGCGTTGCCGAAGGCGCGCTGAGCACGGCGGGCCCGGCCCGGCCTGGGCGCATGGAGGCGCGGGCCAGGCCCGCGCCGCGCGGGCGTTGTCGGTGGCGGCTGCGAGGCTGGTCGGATGAACGGAGACGAGCAGCTGCTGCGCGGCCGGGTCTATGGCCACGACCATGACGACCCCGACCCGGGTCCGCGCCCGGAGCAGACCTACGCCGCGCTCATAGGCGGGCCGCTGGACGGACTCCTGCTCGACATCACGAGCTGGCGGCCAGAGGAAGTCGACGACGGCGCCGCCCTGCCCACCGAGCTGTCGCGGTGGCCCGGCGGCCGCGCCCTGTACGACCCGGGCCCCTATGAGTCCCGCACCTCCGGCCCGGGTGTGATGTGCCGCTTCTACTACTCCGGCGACACACCCTGACCACAAGCCCGACCAGGGCTGGTCGGAGTGCGGGTGGACCCACGCCGGTGGTGGCGGGCGGTTGCTGCTCGGGTGCCGGGTGCCGGTGGTGCTTTTAGGCTGGGAGGGCTCGGGGCCTAGTGGAGGTTTGCCATGCCCCGGACTATTTGGAGCGGTGCCATCTCGTTTGGACTGGTCACGGTGCCTATCCACGTGGTGGGTGCTACCGAGAACCACTCCATCCAGTTCCACCAGTACCACCTCGAGGACATGGGGCGGGTGCGGGTGCGGAAGGTGTGCGAGCTGGAGGACCGCGAGGTCGCCCAGGCGGAGATCGGCAAGGGCTACGAGTACGCCAAGGACCAGGTCGTGCCGGTCACCGACGAGGATCTGCACTCTCTCCCGCTCCCCACGGCGAAGGCGATCGAGATCGCCGGGTTCGTGCCCCTGGACAGCATCGACCCGATCCGGATCGGCGAGGGCTACTACCTCGCCCCGGACGGGCAGGTCGCCGCGAAGCCCTACAAGCTCCTGGTACAGGCGCTCGGCCGGTCGTCGAAGGTGGCCGTCGCGAAGTACGCATGGTCCGGGAGGGAGCGCCTCGGACTGATCCGCATCCGGGACGATGTGCTGGTGCTGCATGCGATGCGCTGGCCCGACGAAGTCCGCGATCCAGCCGCCGTCGACCCGCCCACCGAGGCGGTGTCGGAAGAGGAGATCGAGGGAGCGCTGGCGCTCATCGACCGCATGACCCACGAGGACCTTGAGGGCCCCGAGTTCACCGATGCCTACACCGACGCCCTGGCGAAGATCATCGAAGCGAAGCGGGAGGAGAAGCCCCTGCCCGACGTCCCGGAGCCGGAACAGCCGGGCAAGGTCCTCGATCTCATGGCCGCCCTGACCGAGTCCGTCCAACAGGCCAGAGCCTCCCGTGGCGAGGACGCCGACGTCCACGAAATCCCGGCCAAGAAGACCGCGAAGAAGCAGCCGGCCATGAAGACCACAGCGAAGAAGACCACGAAGAAGACGGCAGCACGCCGCTCACGCAGCGCCTGAGGAAACCCTGTCCATGGGGGCAGAGCTCGCTCAGCGACCCACCATGAACGACCGCCCTCACCGACCACGAGGGCGGCCGTTGTGGGCAAGCCGCCGCCTGCCCGAGGCTTGCCCAGCGGGCGGCATCGGCGCGTTCCGCGCTGGGGTAGCTCCGCAGCTGGCACGGAAATTGCCGAAATGGGGCGACCTGCGAAGACGTTGCCCTCGCCGCGGAGGGGAGCTGCTCCCGCCGCAACGACGGCGCGCACGAGGATCTCGTCCAGTCGGAGCCGCCCTCGCTGGCTGACGTGGTCGCTGGCCCTCTCCCAGTGCTATGGATTCGAGGGCAGCCAAGCCGGGGGGAGGGTGACTGTCGCAGGAACAGGAGTGCCGACGGCATCAAGAAGCCCATGGGGAGTTGGACCCGTCGCGGCGCTGAAGGACACCGTGCCGCCGGAGAACGTCGCTCTGCTGAAGTACATCGTGCCGCTGGAGAACGTCGCTCTGCTGAAGAACATCATGCTGCCGGAGAACGTCGCTCTGCTGAAGTCCACCGTGCCGCTGGAGAACGTCGCGCCGCTGAAGAACACCGTGCCGCCGGAGAACGTCGCGCCGCTGAAGTCCACGGTGCTGTTGGAGAACGTCGCGCCGCGGAAGGACACCATGCTGCCGGAGAACGTCGCTCTGCTGAAGTCCACGGTGCTGTTGGAGAACGTCGCGCCGCGGAAGGACACCGCGCCGCCGGAGAACGTCGCGCCGTTGAAGTCCATGGTGCTGTCGATGGTGATGTCGGTGAGGTCGAGATCGCAGCCTTGCCAAGAGCGGTGGGTGCCCTGGGGACGTCGGTAGTGGTCGCCGATGAGGCGCAGGATCGTGTGCCGGACCTTGCGAAGGGCCAGGTAGCGGTGGTGTTCCTCCTGGTGGGTGGGATCGTCGCCGGGGTCGGGGGTGAAGGGGAGTTGGAGGTAGGCGCACAGGACATCGATGCAGGTCTGGCGCAGGCTGCTGTCGGGGGCGTCGTCGGCGAGGCCGGCCAGGGCGTGGACGCCTCCGAGCCGGACGGCTGGGGAGTCGGAGCCGAGTTTGTCGACGGCTTGGGAGAAGCGTTCGGTGTGGAGCCGGGTGGCTTCGCGGTGGGCGCCGGCCTCGTCGACGCGCTGGCGACGGTAGGCGACGACCAGGGCGACGAGTGCCCCGGCCCCGGCGACCACGCCGAAGGAGAGCTTCACCAGGTCGAAGAGCGTCGCCGCGTCGAGCTTGGCGGTGCTGTCGATCTCCTTGACGTCCAGCAGCACCACCAGGCCGTAGAAGATGCCGCCCGCGACGAGGACCGCGGCGGCGAAGGCGAGGGCCAGCGCCCGTCCGACCTTCCACAACCGCAACTCCCGGTCATCCGGGGCGGGGTGGGGCCTTCGATTGGCTGTCATGACGATGAGGACTAGACGCTGACGTCAGCGGTTGCAGCCAGTCCGTGGAGCGCCGTTGGTCGACCTGATGGGGTGGAAGCCCGGTCGGCTATGCGCTGCCTCGGGCCTCCTCGAGGAGGTTCTTCTCGCATCTCCGGCGTAGAAGCGGTTACGCCAGCCCCGGCTCCGCGACATGCGCTTCGTTGATCGCTCTCACACAGAGCACTACGCGCCGGGCCCTGTCGGGGTTCTCCCCTTCGGGCGACTTCACCCGACCGGGTACGGGCCGGGAGCGGCGGTGGACGGTTCAAGCTGGCTCAGAGGCGCGTGCTGGTGTAGCGCACGCGTGAGTCCCACTGGTCCTTCGCGGCGGCCATGCACCACTGGCAGAGCGGTTCACCGCCGCTGCCGTACCGGTGGGTCTTGCGCTGGCAGCCGGCGCACAGGCCGACGCGGTCGCCGGGGCAGACTAGCGCGGAGGGGTCCGGCTCGGAGACCGGCGGCGGGGCAGTGATGGTGAGCATGGGGACATGTCCTGTTCCGGGTGCTGGGGTGTATCACCGCGAGCGCAGCATAACGAGCAGGTGGTGCAGGTGTTCGATCAGCGCGCCGCGGTGAGGGGGGAGGCCGGGCGGGCGGATAAGTCGAGGATGTGCAGCCGGACGTCGGGCTGGCAGTGGCTGCAGCCGGGCAGGCCGGCGGCGAGGAGGCGGCGGGCTTCGTCGCGGTCGACGGGACGGTGGCGCTTGCCGGTCATGTGGCAGTCGCCGGCGTGGACCTGGACGGGCGGGCGGCTGTCTCCGATGCCGAGTTCGACGAGCCACTCCGGCGGCCGCGGCCGGGTGCGCCGGCCGTGTTCGGCTTCGCGCTCGCGCTGCCGGACGGCCGCGATCTTGCGGTCGATGCGCTCGATCCACAGCGCGTGCCAGACCCGCAAGGTCTCCAAGCGCTCTAGGTCGGGAGGTAGGTCGTCGAACACATTTTTGATTCTATGCTCATGATCCACGCTTGCGCCCTCGCGTGTTCGATTTTTTGTTCGATAGCGTGGGGTGTGGGAGGTGGCGGTGATGACGACGAGCGTGATGAGGCCGGACACGGTGTCGACGGTGATGCATGTGCGGTGGTGCCCGGACGGGCTGGGGGAGGCCGCCTACCGGCAGATTCTGGAGCTCATGTCGGAGCTGTCGCCGGTGGTGCAGGCGCTGCCGCCGACCGCGGCCTTGGTGGAGCTGAAGGGGGTGTTGCGCTACCACGGCAGGAATGCCCGCCACCTTGGGGAGATCCTGCGCGTGCGCACCCTGTCCCGGCTCGGGGTCGACGTCCGCGTCGGCATCGGGCCCACGATCACGGTCGCGGCCACCGCCTCAGCCCAGATCCCCGCCCCGGGTGGTGTCCTTGCCGTCGCCCCGGAGCAGGTCGCCGACTGGCTGGGGCCGCTGCCGGTGGACGCCCTGCACGGGATCGGCCCCCGCCAGGCCCAGATCCTGCGCGACTACGGCATCCACTGCGTCGGCCTGCTCGCCGCCGTCCCGCCGGCCACGGTGCACCGCCTGTTGGGCGGTCGCGCCGGCCGCATCGCCGCCGACCGCGCCCGGGGTATCGATCCGCGTCCGGTCGTGGCCCGCGCTCTGCCGGCGACCGCGGCGGTCCGGTGCGCCTTCGAGCGGCACGTCCTGGACGGCGCCGACGTACGCGCCGGCCTGCTCGGTCTCGTCGTCCGCCTCGGGCTGCTGCTGCGCGGCCGCGGCCAGGCGGCTCGCGCGCTGACCCTCACCCTGACCTTCGCCGGCAACACCCGCTGGGAGAAGACGCGGCGGCTGGTGGGGCCGTCCGCGCACGACGACGACCTGCGCACCCTCGCCTACCAGTTGATGGACGCTGCCGGCCTGCAGCGCGGCCGCCTGAGCGGGATGTCGCTCAGGGGCGAGGACCTTATCGGCGCCGACCAGACGGCCGAGCAGATCAGCCTCGATCACGCCCGCGAGGCCCGGCTGGTGGCCGAAGACACCGTTGACCGGATCCGGGACAAGTTCGGGCCCCGCGTCATCGGCCCGGCCGCCGTTTTCCGGCGCGCCTCATGACCCGAACCACTCCCGCTGCTCCTGGAGGTCAGGTCCGTGCTGCTTGAGCCGCCCGGATGGCCGGGCAGCCCTCACGGCCTGCCGCACTGGCCGTATGTGCGGGCCGTCGACGACGCACTGACCGCACGCCTCGCGCCAAAGCAGCTCCCGGCCAAAGTCGCTAGGCCGACCGCTCGGTATCGTGCACGCCGTGGACTCTGAGAACACCTTCGGGCTGAAGAAGGCCATGCCAGATGAGGTCAGTCGCCGGTGCCAGCTTGCCGAGCAGGTACGACAGGATCTGTCAGCATCAGGTCTGACCGTCCACCGTACTGATGAACGCGGTGTGACGCTGGGAGAAGGGGGTGGTCTTAAGATCGAGTTGGACGATTTCGATGATGCCGGGGGCGGCGTCTGGCTTCACTGGCAACTCCACACCCGCACGCAGGAAGGGGTCCGGGCTGCCCTCCAGCGTGGGCAAGCCGATGACCCTCTCTTGAAGGCGGCAAGCCAGACCTACAGACACATGGCGACGGCCATCATCGCCATGCTGACGACGCTCGGCTACAAGGCCGAGCACAGCCGCGATGACTACCGCCCCCACGCGGTACGTGTGATCGCTCATCCTGACATCCACGTCCGATGACGAAGTCGCCCCGCCGGTTTCCCCCCGTGGCGGGTGGCTGCGGCTTTGAGCGTCTATGCGTACGTGTGTCGTGTGGCCTGCCACATGGGGACACGAAGGGCCGTCGAGGAGACCGCAGCCGGGGACATCGCCGAGTGTCAGGCCGGTACTCCTCCGGTGGCCTTCGGCAGGTGCCGAGGGCGGGCGGTGCGTGATCGTCCGACCCGGGCAGCTGCCCCGCATCCGGCTGCGCAATGACGGGGCCAGACCTGCGCAACCGGCTCCGCGGCGGCTGCGCATGCGCGGCTGCGTCCACTGCGCAGACTGTCCCGGCCATCTGTGCTTGGGGCGTGCCGGTGAGGGGCGATGCGCAGGCCGCACAACTGGCCAGCGGTGACTGGCTTTGGGCAACGCGCAACAGCCGGCCGGTTGCGCAGCCATAGGTGCATCGCCTGCGCAGGGCGCTGACCTGCATGGTCGGGTCTGTGGTCGGGCCTGCGCGCTCCATGGCCGCCGTCGTGGTCGGGCCTGTGGTCGGGGGCGGGCAGGTGCTGCGTAGCTGCGGGTATGGAGTGGCGGGGTTGCGCAGGACTGCGCAACCCCCGGGGCGTCCGCCCCGTCAGTGTGTCCAGCTGACCTGTTGCCCGGGGGCGGTGGCGGGGTGCCATACGGGTGCGGAGGGTCCGTCACGGAGGAGGTCGGTGAGCGGGGCGGCCAGGATGGGGACCTGGTGGGTGGAGGCGGCTGGTATCAGGTCCCGGGCGGCGGCCCGCAGGGCGTGGATGCGGTTGTCGATGCCGGTGGGGCCGGTGCCGTCCAGGAGGCGCGGGAAGAGCGGGTAACGCTGGCGCCAGGTCCGTCGGGTTCCGGGCGGGGGCGCGGGAATGTAGCCGTGCAGGCGGGCGTAGACGGTGAGTTTCGCGGCCAGGCGTTCGGGCCCCACGCGCCAGCTGGTGCGCGGTCTGACGAGAACGTGGACCAGGAGGACGACGGCCTGGCGGGCCGCGCCGCCGTAGAGCAAGTGCGCGGGCGAGGGCGACGGTTCGGGGTAGGTGACCAGGTCGCGGGTCAGCAGGGAGCTCAACTACGCGCGGGCCCGCGCCCCACTGGACCGGCGCGACGAAGGTGTACAGCACCTGCAACTCGTGTGTACGGGGTCTCGTGCAGTTACCGGGACGGGGCCTCGATACCGCGCCGACGGTAGGCGCCCTCCGGGTTGATGATCTGCAGCCGGACAAACTGCGTCAGCACGGCAGGATCGCGCGCTCCTCACTGAAACGCAGCACCCATACCCGCCGTACTGCTCACCCGCAGCGCGCCCTTCTGCTCCTGGTCGTCGTCCCGATCTTCGTCGGGTGGTGATCAGGTGTGGTGGGGAGGCGGTCGGGCAGCAACCGCGAGAGGATTGACGCATGGTGCTCGCGCTGCTCGCTGTGCTGGGTGTCGACTTGATCGTGATCGTCGTTCTGTTGCTCGTTGTGCTGACGCGCCGGCGTTGGATCAGCCGCCAGCCGGGCGTTTTCAAGGGAGCGATCAGGGTCGTCGACGGCCACGTGCGAGGGCTGTCCGCGAAATGGCGGCGAGGCTATGGCTACTGGGTCCGTGACGTTCTCGTCTGGAGGAAGGCGCCCTTCCTGTTCCGGGGTGACTTTGTTCCTGCAGATGCCCTGGCAGGCGCGGATCGTGACGCCGAGCGGGGCGAGGTGAGACGTCTCGGGAAGCGCGTGGCCGTCATTTCCGTGGAGGTCGAAGGCGGTGCACGTATCGAGGTTGCTACTTCGGCGGACAAGCGTGAACGGGTACATGGGCCGTTCGTCGTCCCCGGGCTGCGGACGGACGACCGCTGAAGGCCAGAGCGAAGGTTTGTTGGCACGGGGAGACGCTGCACTGGGCGACGTTGCGCCGGGTGATGTCGTGGCCTACGGGCAAGATGCGGTCGGTTCCTGCGTCATGAGCAGGCGGGCCCGGCCCGGCTTCTACCGTTACGAGGTGGTGGGTGAGCCGGCGAGTGTGCGTGGCCTTGTGCCTGAGTCTCGTCGGGGGCCACGCGACACGCTCATTGCGGTCAGAGTCTCGGGGGGCCGCGGTGGTCGCTCTGGGTGTGCTGGGTCTGGGAATGCCGCACTGGGCGCAGGTCATTCCTTCGGCGGGCCTGGGACTACGAGGCGGCGACGGTACAGACAACTCTCGCGGCCAGTGCCGACGGGATGATCACGCTGACGGTTCCGGCAACGGACGGCTTTGATGGAAGAGCGAGCAGTCGTGCTGGACCGGTTGACCGGGGCCTTTGCTGATCCCTTCTTCGTCTCGGTTGCGGAAGGCACGGACCGAACAGGTCTTGGCGGTGATAGGGCCACCGCGGTCCGTCTGGAGGGTGGAGCATGAGCAGTACGGCCTGGGCCGGGGTGGCGGTGGCGGGCGTGACTGCCGCGTACGCACTGGGCTCGCGCCGGCTGTCCTCGACGCCGTTGTCATCGGCGATGGCGTTTGTCGGGTGCGGCATCCTCCTCGGGCCGGCCGTGCTCGACCTCGTCGATCTTGAGCGCGATGCCGCAGCCATCGTCTTGCTTCTTGAAATCACCCTGGCGCTCGTGCTGTTCACCGATGCCATGACGGTCCGCCGGCGGGACCTGCACATTGGCGGCTTTCTGCCCGGCCGTTTGCTGGGCATCGGACTGCCCTGCCGGGGCTGACGATGTGGGAACTTCGCACTCGTCGGCGCCATCCTGGCGCCCACCGACGCCGCCTAGTCGACAGGCCCCATCTCTTCCAGATCAGCAAGGTCTTCGCTCACGGCCACTCCTCACGAGCGGGTCAAGGTCCGGGCTCGCCCCGGCCGCTGACGGCGGGCGGTGGCGGCCGTCAGCACGGTGAGGGGAGAGCCCTCTGTGCCAGTCCAGCACCCCGCACATACCTTCGCACTTCCTGGAGACGGGCCGTCCTCAGGTGGTCGGTTGCCCCGACGAAACATCAGCCGCCCGTGCGTGTCCTTCCTCCGGGTTCCCCGCCAGGAACTCCACCACGGCCATCACGAGGAGCCAGACCAGTGCGATGCCGACGATGACCAGCGCGGTCGGGTAGCTCCACAAGATGGCCGTCAGCACTGCCAGACCGACCAGGACCCAGGTGATCCATGTGCGGTGGCGCCGGATGAACGGTCCGACCGGACCGGTGCGCATACCCGCCCGGTCGGCGGTGGCGCGGACGGAGCCGATGCCGGAGTGCCACGATTGCCGTACGAACGTCGCCCATCGGCCGTGCCCGCTCAGCCAGGCAGCCAGGGCGACAACCACGCCGAGTGTCACGGCCGTGCGGACCGTGGTGCGCATGTAGCGCGTGAGCGTGTCGTAGACGGACTCGGCAGCAGGCTGAGAGACGGTGTCCGGCAGCGCGTTCAGGTACGCCACGCGGAAGAGGGTCAGGCCTCCACCGAGCAGCAGCATGACGAAGGCGAAGGCGAGCGCGGCAACCACGAGAATGCGGCGGCGGTGCGTGGACAGCAGGACCCCGGCGGCGATGAGCAGCACGGAAAGGACGGGCAGCCAGAACCCGGCCATCTGCAGGATCCGGAAGTACGTCTTGACCTTGCCGACGTCGTCGGCTCGCAGCACCGTGAAGTCGGTGTGCACTTCGGGGATCTTCGAGGCGGCGGTCATTCCGTCGTCGATGAGGCGCTGCTTGACCTGGTCGACGACTGGGCCGAGGTCGACGGTGACCGAGTCGTTGTTGATCTTCACTGCGCCGCCGCCGCTGCCTGTCAGGGCTTTGTCGACAGCCGCGTGGATCCGACGGTTGGCATCGGTCCAGAATTCCTCGAAGGTGTCGGAGGAGACGATCTCCTCCGCCTTGTCGTGGACGAAGCTGCGGATGGCGCTCTCCAGTGAGTCGCCGAGTTTGCCGAGTGCCTTCTCGGCGAGTGGCCGGTCAGCCGGCGCCACTCCCTCCAGCAGGGTCGGCAGGTCGATGTGTTCCATCACCGCGTTGGTGACCCGGTTCGCGGCGGCCGCCTGGATGTCAGGGTCGGAAGCGAGCGGGGCGACCGTGTCAACGTAGCGGTCCGTGTCGCCGATCTCATCCGCTGTCCAGGCTGCGACAGCGGCCAGTGGGGCAAGGATGCAACCAATGACGATGAGCAACGCGGAGAAGAAGGACCGCCACCGGTGACGGGGAGCCCGAGCCTTCTTGTCGGCCTCCAGAGCGGTGATACGTGCCTGTAGCCGCGCCAGCTCGGAGCGTTCATCGGGGCTCGACGCGTCAGGTCGTTCACCCCCGGGACCCGCTGATCCGCCGTTCGGCATGGCTCGACCCTCTCGTGCTGTGGGTTCAATGCCAGCAGAACCCCGCCCACGGCCACGCGCGAGCCCTCGGCGACCGTCAGAGTGAATGACACATGCAGTGCTCAGACCTGCTCTCAAGCGCCAATGCTGGGGAAGGTCCAGGAGCCGTCGAGGATTTCTTTCCGTGGGCGGTAGAGCCGGATCAGGTAGTTCCAGCCCTCCATGATGGGCAGACAGTTGGCGCGGCCCTCGGTGCAGCCTCCGAACCGGACGGTGATCGACCCGTCGCTGTTGGGCACCCCGGTGACACTGTTGACACTGTAAGCGTCACGGTCATTGGCCTGGAAGAATCCATCCGCGTTGTACAGCGAGATCGACCAGAAGGCATCCACCGGGACGTCACGCACCGTCAGTTCGTACTCTCCTACCGGCAGGTCGGGGTCGACGGTGACGTAGGACGCCTCCGTCTCGGGCAGTCCGCCCCATCCGGCGGCCGTTCCGATGAGGTGACGCACGGGGTCAACGGCGTCGCGTGTGCCGAAGGCGCGTTCCACTCCACCCAGGCCCTTGGCGAGTTCGAGGAGCGCACGACGGGTGGCGTTGAGGCTTTCCTCATCGAAGTCGGCCGGTTCGAACGCGCGGCTGGAGACGGCCGTGAGTCCGAACCTGTCCTGCAGTTCGCCCACCGCCGCCAGGTCTTCGGGGTCGGTCGGGTCGACGAGCACGCGCAGAGCCACGACTACGAACGAAGTGTCGAACTCCTCGGGGGTCAGTTCGTACTGACCGGGCTCGCAGAAGATGCGGTTGACGTAGTGGTCCTGGTTCACCACCATCACCGAGAAGTAACGCCCGCCAGCGTCCGGGATACTCAATCTCGCACCGCGGCTGATGTCAACGACTGCGAAACTGTACAGAGTGTCGCGGTTCATCCGGATGACGGGCTGTTGTTCGACGGGGGTCGGGGTGCGGTTGTGTGACCAGACGTTCACGCCGCCGGCGGTCCGCTGAAGGTCGTTGAACATTCTGTCAGTCTCAGCGCGCACGAAGTTGTCGACATTGACCCGCAGGGCATTTGCCATAAAAAACTCCTCAACCCCCTTTTGTGCATAATCGTCGCATGCGGACTTAGTGCCAGCAAGCGCCGACCGGTCGGGCGAAAGACGAGGGCGCGGGGAGCGGTCCCCGCCGGCTCGCTGGCCCACCCCGGAAGCAGGGCAGGATCGGCATGGGGGTGGCCAGCCAGGTCTGGCAGCGTCCACAGCACGCGCCATGCCATCCACCATCGGCCGTCCGGGTGACCGCCATGGCCGGGCCGGTCTTTAGGGAGCTGACAGATGCGGCGGGGGAACGGCTGCGGCCGTGCTTGCCGGCAGGGCTTCGCGGGCGTGGCCTGCTTGACCAGCCGAGCCGCCGCCTGCAGAGTCGGGATGTGGCACCGCAGCAGCGCCGCATCCCTCTCCCGGCCAGCGCCTCGTCCGCAGGTGGCGGACGGCCCTGACACCCAGGAGCGACTGATCCGATGGTCCTCAACCTGGTTGTGATCGGTACGGCCATCTCCCTGGGGCCTTTGCACAACAGCGCCTTCATCCTGTTGCTCTCCTCTCGGCGCGGCGTTCGTCACGGTCTGGCGTTCCTGATGTCCTGGCTGGCCAACCTGGTTACGGTGATCGCGGTCGTTGTGCTGCTGACCGGCGGTCAGCCCCCGGCCCGTCACAGCGTGCCCTCGACCGCCGCGATCAGTGCGAAACTCGCCATCGGTGTGGCACTGATGCTGTACAGCGCGTACCGGCACCGCAGACCGCCCCGCCCGCACTCCCCGCCACGCTGGACCGCCTGGATCGACGATGCCACTCCGGTCACGGCAGCTGGTCTGGCATGGCTGCTACAGCCCTGGGCTCTGGTTGGCGCCGGCGCCGCGACCGTCATCGAGGCGAACCTCTCCACCCTCACTGACTGGCTTGCGCTGACCGGGTACTGCCTGCTGGCCACACTCAGCCTCATTGTCATGGAGATGTACGTGGTCCGGGCGCCCGCGGTCGCGAACGCCCGGTTGGCTGCCCTGCGGAGCTGGCTGGAGCGGCACCAAGAACAGTTGGTCGTCACGCTCTCCCTGGTGATCGGCCTGTGGCTGACGGCCCGGAGCATCGCCGAGCTGGTCACCTGATACAGGAAGCCCCAGCGATGCGGGCGGCGCGGCCGCTGCGGTACGGCCGGGCCACCCGCGCGAGAGCCCGGCCGCGCTGAGCGAACCGGGCCCTGAAGTGGTCTGTGTGGTGCGGGGTGTTCTCGAATTTCTGCTGCGTCTCGCTGGACTGTAGGTCTGTCATCACCCACACGGGTGGCGTACGACGTAAGCGCGACGGCGCCACGCAAAGCTCCCGTCCCGCCGCTTGTTCGCGCGCCCTCTGCGCACGAGGGCGACCTGCGCCGGCTCGCCTACCAGCTGACGGATGGAGCCGGCCTGCAGCGCGGCCGGCTGACCGGCCTGGTCCTGAAAGGTGAGGACCTCATCGACGCCGACCAGGCGCCCCGGCAGCTCTCACTCGATGACGCCCGCGAAGCCCGCCTCGCCGCCGAGACCGCCGTCGACCTCGTGCGCGACGTGTTCGGCCCGCAGGTGATCGGCCCCGCCGCCGTCTTCCGCCGCGCCTTCAACAGACTGCCGCCGTGCCGATCACGGCGACTGATCAGATGCTCAGGCCGCACCCCTGTGGATAAAGCGTGTGCCGGCAGTGCCTCTGTCGCCCAGTCGTTGGTCGGCCGTATCGATGTCACCGAGCCGGAGCCAGCATCAGGCCTTGCTGCACATCGCGCGATCTCGTCTGGCAGCGTCGGGGCAGTCAAGGTGTGCGCGATCAGAGAGTCGAGACATTCCATTCGTTGATGGCCCCGACCAGCACGCGCCGTCACACTGACCTGGCTCTTCTCCGGTCAGCGCAAGGACTGTCTTGCCGCGCAGGTCGTCGAGGATCCGAACTGAGCACGCCACCTGGCCAAAGAGGCAGCTCTGTCTGGTCCTTGCATGACAACTACGGGTACTGCACATGCACGAGCTGCCTGTTGGGCAGTTGAGGGCCCGTTCACCAGCACGCCCGAACCGCGCCCCGGCGAGCACATCAAGGCGACGGAAATACGCGCCAAGCTGAACGGGATGGCTGCCCGCAAGACCCGCCCGCCCAAGCAGAAGACCCGGCCCCTTGCGCAGCTGCGCAAGGAGTGGAAGGAGAGCGCGATCCGAACGTCCAAGGTGGCCGTCGACGTCATCAACTCCCTCCTCGAGTACGCCCGCGCCGCGGCGGTGGCGATCCGGGCCCGTGTCGCCGCCGTGGTCGACGTCGCCCTGGCGGCCGTCGACGTCGCCGCGACCGTGTTCGTGATGAACGAGGGCGGCCGCTTCCACCGCCGGCACCTGCTCGCCGAAGCCCGACGCCACCTCGCCCTCGTCCTGCGCGGCCGCCGCCGCGACCCCGGCCTGGACGACAGAATCGTGGCCGCCGCCGTCTCCACCCACTGCCTGGACATCAGTGAACCGAAGACCGTGCGCGGCCTGGGGGCCGGCTACCGCCTCTGTGGGACCTGTCCGACCTCCCCGACCGGCGCCGCCCACCCACTCCCGCGCCCGGCCCGGACCGGTAACCCCCGGCCGATCCCGGCGAGCCAGCTGCGCCCCGCGCCCCGGGCCAGGACGCGGGGGAGTGGGAGATACCCCGACTCCCGCTGCAGTACGAGCGGGCCGTCCTCGCCGGTGCGGTGGTGCGGGAGAAGCTGCGCACCACCACCACCGCCGTGCGGGGCCGGGCATACGACGCCGTCGCCCACCAGCAGGCGGCGATGCCCGAGCAGCTGCTCGCACCCCCGGCCGCCGACCTCGAGCACGACGACCAGGAACCGGAGGCAGGACGCCGGGAGGCGATCGACATGACGGCGCTGCGGGCCTTGCGGGAGTCCCGCACGGACGTAGAAGCCCTCGATCTCACGGCCGACCGGCTGCGCCGCCTCCAGGACGCGTTCGCCAAGGCGGCCGACGACTCCCGCGTCCGCGCAGACCGCCACACCGAACAGGACGACGCCGACGTAGTACGCCCGGTGCGCCAGGACGACCAGCAGGCGCACAGTCCGCAGGAGCCCGGAACGCACCGAGGCCGGGAGCCCAGCCACTGAGTGGACCCGATGCCGCGCGCCCGGTGCGGTGTGCACACCGACGATGCGGGTGGGCTCCACTCCACCGAGTGGAGTCCACCGGCGGGAGTGGAGGACACCGTGCTCGACGCCCATCCACTGAGTGGAGCCCACCCGGTGGAGTGGACGACATCGTGCGGGAGTGGACGACATCGCCGGGGACGATGCCGCGCATCCACCCGACGCCCTCAACCGGCCACTGCATCGACTCCACCCGATGCGCACCACTCCCGCGCCGCCGGCCGCACCGGTGCGCACCGCCCACCGAGTGGATGCGCACCGGATGGACGGTGGTGCGCGTCGTGGTGCGCACGGATGGACTCGGTGCGCACCGGGTGGGTGCGCACCCCCGCACCGGTGCGCACCCACCCGCACGGTGGCACGGTCAGCGGTGCAGAGCCACCACGGTCTCCACCAGCGCACGGGCCTGCTCCACTTGCTCATCGCGCAGCGCCTGCAGAGTCCGGACGACGTGGAGTGCGGGTGGTCCTCGCCGAGGTGGTTGTGGAACGGGCACAGCTGCTCATTCACCGAGGAGGCGTGAACACCCCTGCCTCCGCGGCCGTTTCGCTCCTCGGCGGATCACCCATCAGTCGATCGCGGTGGTCAGGCCCGGCGGGTGGGCGCTGCCGCGATGGGCGTCATCGGGGTGTGGGCGGTTTGCGTGCGCCAGGCGTCGGCGAGTTCGGCGGGGAAGCGTCGGCCGCTGCGCGTGAGGACGACGCCGGGTGCGAGTTCGACCTCGTCGCCGGGGCGGAAGGGACGGTCGGTCTGCGGGGGCAGCGCCTCCCAGGGGCCGAACCCGCCGCGCTTGCCGGTGCGGCGCATCCGCGTGCCGTAGGTGCTGATGTCGCGGATCAGGACCGTTCCGTTCCGGGCGGAGACGGCCAGATGCCTGCGGCTGACCTGCTGGGCGACCTGTGGGGACAGCAGGCTGTGCAGGGCGATGCCCGCCGGACCCGGCAGTCGGCCGACGTATGCTTCGGAGCCCTCGTCGAGGGTGTAGCGGGCCACGCAGGTGCCGTCGATGACGGCTTTGAGCTGGGTGGTGCCCAGGCGCGGGCCATCGTTCTCCAAGGGCGTGCCGTGGAGCTCGCAGGTGGGGACGCCGCGCCGCATGCGGGGCAGCAGGATCCGGTCGCCGCGGCGGATGTCGTAGAGGGAGCAGCGGGGCTCCGGACAGCGCCAGCTCTGCATGATCACGTCGGTCAGCGGGGTCCTGGAGGGCCCGAGAAGACCCTGTTTCTTCAGCGCGGACAGTTCCATTTTGCGGGAGATCTCGGCCGCCGAGCGCACGCCCATGTCCATTGCGACGAGGGTGACGGATCCGTCGGGGCGGGCTTCGGGTCTGAGGAACTGCCAGGTGTTGCCCTGGATCCACGGGTGTCCGGCGCGGTGGTCGACGTACTGGTCGCCGGTGATGACCGGGGTCGCGGTCATGCGTGCCAGGTCGAGGACGCGTTCGTCGGCGTCGTCGACCTCCTCGACCAGCCCGTCGGCCACCCAGCCCCGCAGCCGCCGGACCTCGGCCTGGTCGCCGAACTCCCGGTGCCCGCCCAGAAGGCTGCTGTCGGCGACCAAGTAGACGGAGACGTCGGGATCCCTGGTGAGCTCCATAAGGGCCCGCAGGACCAGCCCGAGGCGGCGCAGGGAGCGCGGCCCGCGTGGGCCGATGGAGGTGTCGCGGGCGATGTTGGAGAGCTCCACCAGATAGTCGGCTCGCTCCGCCGACGTGGCCAGGTGATGTTCCATGAACGCCTCGCTGTCCGACGGCAGGGGGTGTCACTGTACGGCCGCCCGTCGGCACCCCGCCATCAGGATGAATCCCGCCAACCTCCCTGATTCCCTTTGGCCTTGGCTGTTTTTACTTGATCTCCACAGATGTGTACCGCTGGCGGCGTCGCGCCACTATGATCACGCCAGTGACGGGAAGGTTGAATCCTTGAACAGTGCTGAAATCGCTGGTGGGTTGAGCCCGCTGGGCCCCGACGACCCGCGCGAGGTGGCCGGTTACCGCCTGCTCGCCCGGATCGGCGAGGGCGGCATGGGATCCGTCTACCTCTCTCGTACGCGCGGCAAACAGCCGGTCGCCCTGAAGGTGATCCGCCGGGAATACGCCCAGGACGAGGAGTTCCGCCGCCGCTTCGAGCAGGAGGCGACCTCCGCCCGCCGGGTGCAGGGCTACCACATCGTCCCCGTCGTCGACCACGACACCACTGGCCCTCAGCCCTGGCTGGCCACCACCTATGTCCCCGGCCTCGCCCTGGACCAGATCCTCACCGGGCACGGAACGCTCCCGCTGCCCGCGGTGCTGCAGCTGACCGGCTGCGCGGCGGAGGCGCTGCACGCGGTGCACAAGGCGGGCGTGATCCACCGCGACATGAAGCCGAGCAACATCCTCATCGGCTCCGAAGGCCCCTGGATCATCGACTTCGGCATCGCCCGGGCCGCCGACGCCACCCAGCTCACCCGCAGCGGCGGGCTCATCGGCACGCCCCAGTTCATGTCACCGGAACACGCCAACGGCGATGATCTCACCCCGGCGACCGATGTCTTCTCGCTCGGCCTGATCGCCGCTGTCGCCGCGACCGGCCGCCACCCCTATGGCGACTCCGGGGCCATCACCCTGGCCACCAAGATCGCCAACACCGAGTTCCGCCCGCCGGATCTGGCGGCGTATCCCGAGCTGCTGCGTACCGTCCTGGAACGGACGCTGGCCGCCGACCCGGCCGCCCGGCCCAGGCCCGCCGAACTGGCCGAACTCTGCCAGGAGTTGAGTGGACGGCCGCTGCGGGACTTCACCGGCTGGCTGCCCGCGCCCGTCGCGGCGGACATCGCCCACCGGGAGAGACTCGCCCGGCAGCAGATCGAGACGGAGCCCGGACCGGACGCCGAGGACGCGGCGGGGGCCGCGACCATGGCTCCTGGTTCCGTGGCGGCGGCCGTGCCTCCCGCTTTCGTGGCGGCGGCGGATACTGCACCGCCGGGTGTTGCGGCGTCCGGCGGGTACACACCCACAGCTGCTTCCCGGCCCGGCGAGCAGCCGCACCATGCCCCGGCGCCCCCGGTGCCGCCCACCGGATCCGCCGCCCCGCCCCCGCAGCAAGCACCGCACCCCTCCGGCCCGCCAACGGTGCCGGCATCAGCCCGCAGCCGGACCGCGCTGAGCGTCGGCGCGGTCGCGCTGGCCGTGGTGGTGGTCGCGGCGGGCGCCTGGATCTTCACCCAGCACAACGACACCGACAAGGACGCCAAGGGCAGCGGCGGCGGGGCGGCCTCGTCGGCGCCCGACGAATCCCAGGCCACCGCCACCGCCACGCCGAGCACCGACGCGTCGCACACAGCGAACGCGGCGTCGAACGACTACACGGAGATCTTCAAGAACAAGCCGCTCACCCTGCGCGCCCAGTTCACCGACACCCGCTTCTCGTACACCACCGTCGATCTGGACGCGCCGAAGATCGACACGAACGCCCTCAGCGAGGGGAAGGGAAACGAGCTGCAGTACGAGGAGTTCGGCGGCAGCCACAGCCTGCGCTTTCTGACGACCATGGGAAAGAGCGCGGGCACCACCCCCGAGGAGTGTGCCGAGGGCGCGGCGGCCAACGCGCTGCCCTCCGAGCTCGACGGCGACGCCCAGGGCGAACTGCTGACCCCGGGCACGGTGCTGTGCACCGTCACCGACGAGGACAACCTCGCGATGCTCAACATCAAGGACGTCGTCGTCCAGAAGGACGACGCGGGCTACAAGGCACGCGACTACGTCACGGAACTGACCCTCTGGAAGGCACCCTGACCCGGCCGCCGGGGAACGAAGCGGAAGGGAATCCGTGTCCCGTCGTACGAACTCGTCCTGCCTGGGCATCGCCGTCAAGGTCTACCTGCAGCTGAACCTGTGGGTTCTGGTCGGCTACGCCCTGGCGCTTCCGGCCACTGTGCCCGACCTGATGGCCGCTCAGAAGCCTCCGCAGGAGGTGCACGGCCTCGACCAGTACGCCGTCCTGTACGGGATTCCCGTCGTGGCCGCCACAGCCGTGACGGCGTTCACGTGCCGGACCCGCCCCTGCCCACCGTGGGTCTTCCTTGCCCGGACGGCGGCCGTTGTCGCCCTGAGTCAGGCGGCCGTCGCCTGGGCCGGGGCCCGGTTCGACTCACCCGACTGGAGCTCGCGCTCCCTGGCCCAGAGCGGGGCGGCCGGCCTCGCCGCTCTCCTCTGCCACCGCGCGGCGCGCTGGTGGGAGGACGGCGGCCTCAACGGCGGCCGGCGCCGCCCGGCCGCGGGCGAGATCTGGCACGCTCTGGTCCCCTTCCGGGCTTCGGACGGCGAACTGCCCCACTACTGCGTGGTCATGAGACCCCGCCTCCGCCACGTCGAGGTGCTGCAGATCACCAGCCAGAACAAGGACGACCGCGCGGACCACATCCGCATCCCCAACGAGGGCTGGGACTTCACCTCCGGCAAGGCCCACTGGGTCGAGATCGGTCTTCTCCCGCGCCGGGTGCCCTACGAGAAGTTCACCGGTGCCCGGCCCAAGGGACGCTGCCCGAAGCCGACGTGGAAGCAGCTCCGCGACCGTCGGCCCGCCCCCATGCCCTCCGGCTCGCCCAGTATGTGGTCACGCATCACCCAGCGCCTTGGGTGAGTCACCGACAACCGCGGGCCTGGCAGTTCCTGGAGGAGATCCGGCTGGCGCTCTGACCGGGAAGGCTCACCGGGGTTGGCGGTGGGAGCGGCTGGGTGCGGCAAGTCCCGTGTCCACGAGGAGAGCAACGCGCATCTCCCTCGTTCCGCTGGCGCTCGCGCACGTGACGGCGGGCGGGGCGCTCCCGGCCGGGCCGCGGGACGTCGTCGCCCAAGGCGAGGACCTGGGGTGTGGATCGCGGGGTGCGGATCGCGGGGTCCCGGCGTAGATCCCGGGCTCGGCCAGTTCGCCGTTGAGGGAGTACAGCCGGTTGCGGGCGGCGGGCATGAACGGGCCCACGCCGCTCAGGAAGGGCTGTGGCTGTACGGCGGTGTGGTCGGTGGCCCTGACGGGTGATCCACCGGCCGGACTGCCGCCGGCGCCCGCGCCGACGTGCATCGCCTCTTCAGCGTCCCGTCAGTTCTCTTCGCTCAGTGTGCCGGGCAAGAAGACCGCGGCCCGGCTGCACCACCAGGTGCCACGCGGCGACTGGTACCGAATGACGTGCCCGCGATGCCACGCCGAACCGGGCAAACTGTGCCACAACGACGATCGCGTCGGCCCCAGCGAGAAGCGACAGCTTCCCCACGACGAACGCCTGCGCCGCGTCCTGCAGAGCGACGACCGCATTGGCCCCGGCGAGAAAGCAGAAGGTCGCCCGCAACGAACGCCAGCAGCAGGCCGTCGACGTCGTGCCCCCGCCGCCTGCCCGGGCCGAACCCAGGCCTCCCCGGCCGCACAGGAGAGAGCAGGAAACACAGGAACCCGCAACCTCGGCGGCGCGGACCTGGCATGCGAGAGAGGTCACTTGCCCAAAGTGCGAGGCCGGCCCGCACTCCCCGTGCGTGCCCCACGGTCCGCACCAGGAGCGGGTGGAGTGGGCGAAGGAGTTCACCCGCAAACTGTGGGGCTGAGGTACCCGCCGCTGCGCCGCCGGGTGAGCGGCTGCACTTTGTTACGCGACAAGAGCCGTCGCGCGAACGGCCGCAGCACACAGCCCACCGCGGCATCGACGCCGGCAAGAAAATCAAGGGCCGCAAACGGCACCTGAGCACCGACACCCTCGGCCTGGTCCTGGCCGTCCTGGTGACCGCCGCGAACGTCCACGAGACTATCGGCGGAAAGCGTCTGCTCGGCGACCTGGCGGCACACCATCCCAGGGTCACCAAGGTCTGGTCCGACGGCGGCTACCAGAACAGCATCTTCAATCACGGTGCCAACTACGGCATCGACGTCGAAGCCGTGCAACGGGCCCGGCCGAGGGCCTTCGGCCGGCTGATGCAGCACCGCCGGCTCGTCGCGGGACATTTTGTTAGCCATCGCCCAGTGGATCACCGTGCGGGATCGCTGGGACAGCGCTTTCCCCTCTGCCTTGGCGGGGCCGCAGGCCGTTGTGGCTGCGGCCCCGCTCGGGTGTGTGGGTCAGGACGGGTCGCCGTACTGGAGGCCGCGTCCGTTGGTGCCGACGTAGACGCGGCCGTAGGTGTCGGGGTCGCCGGTGATGACGCCGACGCTGCCGATGGCGCCCCACTGGTGGGCCTTGTCGTTGACGCGGAGCCAGGTGGCGCCCTTGTCGGTGGAGCGGAAGACGCCGGTGACGTTCTTGACGGTGCCGATCAGGTACAGGGCCTGGTAGTTGGCGCCCGGCTTGGCCTTGCCGAAGCCGAGGGCGGAGGCGGACTGCACCGTCTTGAGCGTGGTGAAGGTACGGCCGCCGTCGGTGGAATGCAGCAGCCCCTTGTCGCCGCCGGCGATCCACAGGTCACCGGCGATGCCGGGGACGGCGGTGAGCTTGCCGCCGGGCAGGTTGCCGGCGCGGGCGGTGAAGGTCGCGCCGCCGTCGGTGCTGGCGTAGAGCGTGCCGCCGGACAGTGAGTAGAAGGTCCTCGCTGAGGAGCGGTCGGCGACGACCACCGCGTCGGTGTCCAGGCCGTTGACCCTGGACCAGCTCGCTCCCTTGTCGGTCGAGCGGTACGGGGCCTGACCGGCCTGGGTCCAGACGATGGCGGAGCCGTCCGCCGCGAACGCGACATGCCCGTCCTGGGCACTGGCCACCGGCTCCGCCTTGAAGCCGTGCCAGCTGCGGCCGCCGTCGGTGGAGTAGGCGCCGTCCTGCGCGCCGCCGCGGCCGACGCGGACCATCAGCGCCGGCTTGGACTGGGCGAAGTCGATGTCGGTGCTGTTGGTCATCAGCGGGTTCTTCAGCCGCCCGGAGGGCACCTTGGTCAGGGAGTCGTGCCGGAAGCCGCCCTGGTCGCCCATGGAGGTGATGACGGTGGCGCCGCCGGGCGGGGCGATCGCGTCCAGCAGCGCGGTCTCCTCCAGCCCTCGGGCGCCCATGCTCCAGTGGCTGGTGCCGCCGCTGTCGGAGGCATTGGCGTCCTTGCTGCGCAGGATGCCGTTGCCGGTGCCGTACAGCACGTGCCCGGAGTTGAAGGGATCGATGGCCAGGGCGGTCATCCAGTGCCCGGTGTGCGTGCCGACGTACGGAGCGGCGGAGGCGTTGCGCACCGACTTGTCGGCCAGTGCCTTCCAGCTCTTGCCGCCGTCGGTGCTGCGGTAGATCTCGTCCTGGGGCCACCAGCGGTCGAGGGTGGTGACCATCACCGTGGACGGCTTGCGCGGGTCGACGGCCAGACCGGAGAACCCGTAACTGCCCTGGGACGGGGAGATGTTGTTCCACGCTCCGCTGCCCGGCGTGTACTTCCACACCGAACCCGCCGTCACGCCGTTGGGTCCGAGGTGGTCGGTGTACGTCAGGTACAGCGAGCCGTCACCGGCGAGCACGCCGTGCTGCGGCAGCTGGCCGGTGGGCTGCCCGGCAACGGCTTGCCAGGTGCCGCCGCCGTCGGTGGAGCGGTACAGGGAGGTGGACCTGTCGCCGACCCCGACGTAGATGGTCTTGCTGCCGGCCGGGCCGTACGTCACGAAGGAGATGCCCGCGCCGCTGCTCGCCCCGTCCTTGACGGGGAACGAGGAGACCTGGCGCCATGTGACGCCGTGGTCGGCGCTGCGCCACAGGCCGTTCTTGCGGGTGCCGAGGAGCAGGTTGGCGTTGTTCGCGGGGTCGACCACCAGCCGCTCGCCCGCCCCGCGGCCGTCCTCGTTGCCGCCCGCCTTGAAGGGCAGGTTGGTGCGCTTGAAGGTGCGGCCCTTGTCGGTGGAGCGCAGGATCGCGCCGTTGCCGGCCCAGTCGTTGGTGTAGGTGCCCGCTCCGAGGTAGAGCCGCTTGGGGTCGACGGGGTCGGTGGCCACCGAGTCGATGCCCAGCAGGTTCCAGTCCTTCTCGCCGATCCAGTCGGTCAACGGGATCCACTGCTCGGCCGCGGTGTCCCAGCGGTAGGCGCCGCCCATGTCGGTACGGGCGTACAGCAGCCCCTTCTCGCGCAGGTTGAACACCAGCCCGGTGACATAACCGCCACCCACCACCTGGGCGTTCTTCCACCTGTACGGCCCGGCCGCGAGCGTGGTCTGCGCACTGCTGGCCTGCGAGTCGTCCTGCGTGAACACGAGGTACGGCACGACGGCGGCGGGCACACCGAGCAGTACAACGGTGGCGGTCCAGCGGCGGCGATGACGCCCGCGGCGCCCGCCGTTCGTGGGGTTGTTCATGGGGGTGAGGTGCTCCTTGCATGCTGTCACTGGAGGAAGCCGGCCACCGGAACTGGCCGGACCCGTTCCCTTGTCGTCGCAGACCCCTCACACGGTTGCCGTGAGCCGGGAACTTTTTCAGGTCACTCCGTGGTGAGGTGGACGTCGACCAACGTTCACGATGGCGTTGGTGCCCTCGACATCGACGGCCTCGGCCAGGCGGCACCATCATCCACGCGCGTTGTCCGCGCGGTCGCGGACGGGATTCGACGGGAATGCAACCAGAGCCGAAGGACTGGCCCACCTGCGGGGCATGACCCGCAGTTACACCGGGACCGGTACTTCCTGCCCGTCCTGCCGCCGATGAAGCGGGAGCTACACCCGCTGATGGCCTGGTGGGCGGTCCTGTACGCGCTGTCCATGCTCTCCCGCTACAAACCCGCGACCCGGGGCACGCTCATCAACGTCGACAGCAGCCAGCACGCGGTCCCGATCAAGCGGCTTCTGGAACGTGCGATCAACCACTTGCCCGTCCTGATCGCGGACGCGATCACCGAGGTGAGAACGTGATCGACCTTCCCGCATGCCGTAGGCGCCCTGGTGGCTGCTGACCGAGCGGTGCCGGTCCTTCCACGGGGTGATCACCGGCTCGACTACCGGTAGTTCGTTAAATGCGGCGGTAGAGGTCAATGCCGTGTCTGTTGGTGACCGCGTGGATCAGGGCCTGGAGCTCGGCGGGTGGGTCTTTGTCCGTCCAGGCTCGCCACCATCGGTTCAGGGTGGTGGCGGGGGTGAGCCATGCGCGGACTGAACGTAATGCCCTGGGCCAGCAGGGCAGTTGGGGTGGGTGGGGTTCGCTTGGTCCCCCTCTCTGGCCGGTCGTCGGGGCACGGGTCCGGTGCGATGGGATCCAGGGGTCCGGATGGGGTGAACCACTGGTCCCAGCAGAAGGAGAAGGCGCAGTTGACCAGGGTCTGGTGGCGGCGGATGGCACGGTCGGAGCGGACTTGGAAGTCGGCCCAGCCGAGTTCGTCCTTGATCTGTTTGTAGCTCTGCTCGATCCAGGGCTGCAGGCCGTAGAGGCGGACGATTTCGGCGAGGTCGGCCGGCGGGTGCGAGCCGGTGGCGGCGTGGGGTGCGTCGGGGTGGGGCAGGTTGGTGGCCAGGTACCAGGTGGCCTTCTCCGGCAGGGCGGCCGGGTCGGTGGTGGCCACGACCAGACGGCAGCGTGAGCCGGGACCGTAGCCACTCAAGTGGGCATCGGCGGCCCACCAGGTCTCGGTGTGCCCGTCACGGAAGTGACGCTCCACGGGTGTCCACTCGCCGGGACGCCTGGCATCGTGCCAGGCCAGGGCGTGGGCTGCTTCGATGGGGGTGTGCGGCTGGTCGGCTCGGGCCCAGGTGCCGCGGTGCGGCTTGAGCGCGACCATATAGGCCAGGCCGGCCTCGCGCAGAGCGAGGTACCAGTCGTCGCTGACGGAGTAGGCGCAGTCGGCAACCACCGCCCGGCAGCCGAAGCCCGCCTCCTTGCCCCGGGCCGCGAGGGCAGCGGACAGTTGCGGTTTCGTACGGAAGGCCGGGTCGGAGCGGCCGCGGGCGAAGTGGTGGGCGGGGGTGTAAGGACTGGCGTGCAGCGGGTAATATACGCGGCCGTCGGTCCATACCGTGGTCACCGTGACGATGCCGTTGTCGGTCTTTCCCAACGGCCCAGCCACTGCCGGCCCACGTTCGCGGTCGCCGTGCCGTCCTTGCGGTCCCCGGAATCGTCGATCACGATCACCCCGCCGTCGTGCGGAGCCGTCGCCGGCTCCTCGCGCAGCAGCTCAAGCCGCCGGTCGTTGACCCGCTCGACCTCCCACGGCGACTCGGACAGGAAGAACTGCAGCCGCTGCACCCCCGGCATGCCCGCCCCGGTCAGCGGCTCCGCCCCCGCCAGGCAGGTGATCGTCTTGTTCCGCTCCCGCGGCGCCAGCAGCCCGGTCAGGTACTCGCGAAACCCTCGCCGCTGGGCCAGGCTGAAGAAGAGGTCGTCGAACCGGGCCGCGTACTCCTCCAACGGCCCCGGCGCGGGCGGACACGGACGGCGAGCGGTCATCTTCAGCCCCCAGCCAGGCAGTTGACTCCTACCACCGGCCTACGACCAACCTGGCCTACCGTCAACCCGCACCACCACCGGATTCAACGAACTACCGGTAAACGGCGCCCGAAGGCAGGATTGAGAGACCCGAGCACAACGGGCTGCTCGGAGCAGTCGCTCCGAGCAGCCCTTGGGGTGAAGCCGCATCTAAGCGGCCGGGCAACTTCGCCAGCCCGAATCCGACCAGGTCATCTTTCAAAAGCGGACGTAACTGCTCTGGCTAAGTGGTTGGCTCCGGAAGTCCTTCGGGGGTTGACATGAGGCCGGTGCGGCGGGTGTCGCATCGTTGGACGTCCAGGGCGGTGTGGTGGAGGCTGTTTCGGCTGCCCGCAGAAGGGGGGTTCTGGGATACCCAGGTTGATCTGGGCCTGGTTGGCCCGAAGGCTGGTGGCGAAGCTGTGGTCATGACCGACAGCAACAGTGATGTGACCGGCTTCCACGACCGTGTCGTCCTGATCACCGGCGGAACCAGCGGGATGGGCCTGGCCGCCTCGCGTCTGCTCCTGGAAGCCGGCGCCCATATCGTCATCACCGGCCGCGACGATGCCCGGCTCGACCGCGCAGCCGAACAATTGGACAAGGCGTCCGACCAGGGTGCCCGTCTGTTCACGGTCCGGGCCGACTCCGCAAGCCTCACCGATCTCGATCGCTTGGCTGCCCTGATCCGTGAACGCCACGGGCGTCTGGACGGGGTGTTTGCCAATGCCGGGGTCGGAGTGTTCCAGCGCAGTGGCGAGGTCACTGAGCAGGACTTCGATCTCAGTGTCGACGTTAACTTCAAGGGGGTGTTCTTCACGGTCCAGAAGGTTCTGCCGCTGCTCTACGCGGCGGGTGGCGGTTCCATCGTGATCAACGCCTCGTGGACGCTGCACCGGGGTCTGGCCGTCGCACCGGTGTATGCGGCCACCAAGGCTGCCGTCCACAATCTGGCCCGCACGCTGGGCAGTGATCTCGCCGAGCGGGGCATCCGGGTTAACTCCATCAGCCCGGGCTACATCGTCACCGAGATGTTCGATGCCGCCAACCCGGACCCTGCCTCGCACGATGCCATCCGTTCCCAGGTGCCGCTGAGGCGGCTCGGGCAGGCCCAGGACGTCGCCGAGGCCGTGGCCTTCCTTCTTTCCCCGCGGTCGTCGTACATCACCGCCCAGGACATCGCCGTCGACGGGGGTCTGGTGACCGCGATCCCCGCCTCCTGACGGCGGTGGGTGGCTGCCTGGCCCCGGCAGGGCCAGGCAGCCACCCATCACGACCAGCGACAATCGTCGTATGAGCACAGCGATCAACCTGGGCGAGTTCCTCCGCACCCGCCGCTCCCTCCTGCATCTCGAAGACGTTGCCCTGCCGGACTTCGGAGGCCAGCGCCGGGTCACGGGCCTGCGCCGCGAGGAGATCGCGCAGCTCGCTGGGGTGAGCGTCGACTACTACACCCGGATGGAACAGGGCCGCGTGCCCAACCCCTCGGGCGCGGTACTCGACGCCCTCGCCCGCGCACTGCGGCTGGACGGGGATGCCACCCGGCACCTGCACCGCCTCGCCCGACCGCAGCCCTCCGCCCGGCACGTTCCCCGGCGCCAGGCCCGGCTGCAACGCGTGCGCCCCATGCTCCAGCGGTTGCTGGACGATCTGGTGGACATGCCGGCGATGGTGATGGGCCGACGCATGGACATACTGGCCTGGAACACAGCAGCGGCCGCCCTCTTCGGCGACTACGCGCCCCTGCACCGAGCCGAGCGCAACATCGCCCGAATCACCTTCCTCGACGAGACGTCCCGGGAACTGTATGCGGACTGGACCTCCTGCGCCCGCGAGAACGTGGCCTACCTCCACTTGGACGCGGGACGGCACCCCGAGGACCCCCGGTTGGCGAGCCTGATCGGCGAACTGTCGATGAAGAGCGAGGACTTCCGTCGCTGGTGGGCCGAGCACCCAGTGCAGGACAAGACCTCGGGAACCAAGCGATTCCACCATCCGGTGGTGGGCGACCTGGAACTGGCCTACGAGACCCTGCGCGCAACGGACGACCCCGATCAGGCCTTGATCACGTATGCCGCCGAGCCGGGCAGCCCATCGCACGACGCCCTGCGGATGTTGTTGGCCTGGGCCACCGAGGCCCCTTCCCCCATGCCGGCCGACGACCGCGCGCGCTGACCTTCGGGGCAGTCCCGGCCTCACCGCCGGCGACCCGCACCTGCGTCAGACACACCATCGGTCATGCCCCGACCAGCAGGTCGACGAATAGAGCCCCGCAGACCGGCAGGCCCGGTCCCGGCGGATATCCGCGCACCCATCCGTGCCGCGTGGCGAACCTCGCTCGCCGAGGCGGGTGCAGCAGACGACAGGGTGGAGTGCTCCACTTCTCCCGATCGGCCCGCCTGTCATGCCCGTTGCCCCGGCCTGCCCGGTAGTCCCGACCGCCACCGAGCCCAAGCGGTTGAAGAAGATGGCCTACGGCCACAAGACCGAGCACCGGCTGCGGGTCCGTGCGCAGATCGTCCTGCACGCGGCACGGGGGCGCTCCAACGCGCGCATCGCCCACGAGACGGGCCTGCACCTGGACACGGTTCGTGCCTGGCGCGGCCGGTTCGCCCACGGCGGGTTACCGGCCGCCTCGGCCAGCAGCCGGCGATGCGCGGTCGGCCGCAGCTCCGGTGCCTGGTCCGCCAGGAGCTGCGTGGCCTGGGCGTCCGTGAGCGGACTGAGGGATACGGAGGTGACTTCGTCGGAGTTGAGCCGTGACCGGTAGCCGTCGCGGGCGGCTCCCACCAGCACCACCGGCTCCGTGCCGACCCTTCGCGCCACGAAGGCAAGGATACTGGCGCTGGCGTCGTCGAGCCACTGGGCATCGTCGACCAGGACCAGCACCGGTGCGGCCGCGGCGGCGTCGGCCAGGAGGTTGAGCACCGCCAGACCGACCAGGAAGACGTCGGGTACACCGGTCTCGGCGTGTCCGAGAGCGGCGTCCAATGCCTGCCGGTCCGATGAGGCGAGGTCGGCGGCTCCTGTGGCGAGTGGCCGCAGGATGAGCTGCAGACCGGCGTAGGGGATGTCGCTCTCGGCTTCGACACCGCTGGTGCGCAGGACCCGGTAGCCGAGTTCCTCGGCGAGGGCGGCGGGTCCGGGTGAGCAGTGCTGTCTTCCCGATGCCGGGCGCCCCCCGGACGAGCACCGCGGCTCCGTGGCTCCGCCAGCAGCCGGCGCAACAGCTGCAGCTGATCGTCCCGACCGATGAGCTCCGCGTTCCCCCCCCATCAGACCGGGTTGCCGGACCCGGTCTGTTCGAGGGTCAGGGTACTGTGCCGCGTCCGACGATCTGAAGAACAGCCCGGGCCGCGACGGCCCCGCTTCCTTACCCGACAGCGCCGCTGCCACCGGCCTGGACGAGCGGTCCGAATACTGAGGCCTTGGGGTGAAGTGGCCGTCATGGCCCAGCGTGAGTCGCGGTGCCATCTCGGCTGCGACCCACTCCATGGCCTCCTCGACGTGTTCAGCCGCGATGGGCAGCCACAGGGTGCAAGCGGTGAGCCCTGCCTCGGCGACGGTGTGGTATGCCCCGGTTCTGATGGAGTCGGGTTGCTGGACAATTGTCGATCCAGCAGCCTTCGGAAGCCGTCCTGCCCGCAGCTATCCGCCCGAGGTCCGCCGCACATCCTCGATCTCGTCGCATCCGGAAAGAAGGTCGTCGAGGTCGCCCGGCTCCTCGGCACAGTGACCAGACGATCTATGTCTGGCGCCGCCAACGCCTCATCGATACGGGGCAGTTGCCCGGTACGAACAGCAGCGACCTGTCCGAGCTCGCTGCGGCTCGCAAGCGCATCGCCGAGTTGGAGGTCGAGTTGGCCATCCACCGCCGTGCTGCTGGGTGAGGTGACGTCCCCAAAAGGCGGTTCGAAGCCATCCGCGTGATGGCCGGTGAGCATCTGCCGGTGCAGCTGGCCTGCCGGGTGCTGCACGTCGCCGAGTCCGGGTACTACGCCGGGCGGGACCGTCCGCCGTCGAACCGCCGGGTCAAGCACGCCTGGCTGACCGAGGCCATCGTGGGCATCCACACCGCCTCCCGCGGCACCTACGGCTCCCGACGGGTGCGCGCCGAGCTCGGTCTGGGCCTGAGCATCCATGTCAGCCACGGCACCGTGGAGCTGCTGATGCAGCGCGCCGGCCTGCACGGCCTGCCCGGCAACCGGTGCCCCCGCGCCAAGCACGTCACCCCGTCCGTCGCCGACCTGGTGGAGCGGAACTTCACCCGCCACGCCCGGGACCAATTGTGCGTCACCGACATCACCGAACACCCCACCTTCGAGGGCAAGGTGTACTGCGCGGTCGTCCTGGACACGTTCTCGCGACGCGTGGTGGGCTGGTCGATCGACGCCTCGCCCACCGCGGCGCTGACCACCAACGCCCTGGCCATGGCCATCGGCAACCGCTCCCCGAGCCCGGGCAGCACCATCATCCACTCCGATCACGGCGTGCAGTTCGGGTCCTGGGCATTCACCGAACGCGCCCGCGCCTCCGGCCTGCTGCCCTCAATGGGCTCCATAGGGGACTGCGTGGACAACGCGATGATGGAGTTCTTCTGGGCCCGGGTCCAGGTCGAATTGCTCAACCGTCGGCGGTGGCGGACACGGATGGAGCTGTCCACCGCCCTCTTCGAATACCTCGAGATCTTCCACAACCGACAGCGCAGGCACTCCGCGCTGGGCATGCTCAGTCCGGTGGAGTACGAACTCCGCACGCCACCGGTAGCGTGAAACCAAGCGACTCGACTCCACCCAACTCGGGGCACTCCCGTACCTCCACCGATCCCGGCGCGGTTCACTCTGTTGTGGCAGCTCCGCCGCCCAGCCTCCTACGCGTCGGATGGAGGGGTGGGTTCGGCGGAGCTGTCGGACGTCCTACGGTGTGACGCCTTGCCCCGCGGCTGTGGTCATGAGCGGCGCGTGCGGCGGGTCGTGTAGATCGCGCCGGCGCCGACGGCGATCACTACGGCGGCGCCGCCGGCTATCAGGCCGACCGGTGCGCTGGAGCCGGTCTCGGCCAGTGGCGGGGTGCTGTCGCTGGGCGAGGGCGTCGGGGTAGTAGGCGGGGTCGACTCCAGCGGAGGGATGTCCGGGGTGGTGGGCGGAGTGGTTTCGGTGGACGGCGTCGTGGGGGTGGCGGGGGGCGTTGTCTCCTGGGCGGGAGGCTGGCTGGTGGGAGGCGTGCTCGGGGTGTCCGGCGTCGATTCCGAGGGCGTCGGGGCGGGGGAGTCGGGCTGATCGGGGGTGCAGGACTTGTCCCCGCCGTTCCACGCGGCGATGAGGTGGTACGGGGTGACGACGTTGTCGGGCTGGTATGGGGCGGGGCCGTGGCCGTCTTCCGTCTTGCCGTCGTAGATGATGTCGTCGCCGTACAGGTCGATCTGCCCGTAGCAGTCGGGCGTTTTCACCGTCAGCTTCTGCCAGGTGTGCTTGCCGCTGTCTGTGTCCGCGACGTCGGCGGCGGTGAGGTACACGGTGGCGTGATCGACGAGGGTCTGGTGGCCGGAGGTGTACCAGTTGGAGCCTTCGGTGGTGTATTCGGCCAGCGACACCGGGTACTTGCAGCCGTCGCCGACCGTCTGTCCCGGGGCCAGGCGCACCTCAACCGTGCCGGGGGCGGCGTCCCACTGGTGGAATCCGCCCTGCGAGGTCCAGTCGGCGCCGACCGGGCGTCCGTCTGCGTCGACGATGCGGTACTGCACGGTGACGGACTGGCAGCCGCCTGCTGTCGCCGCGTTCGCGGAAGCGGCCCCGAGCAGGGGTGTGGCGCAGGCGAGGAAAGCGGTTGCGGCGAGGGCAGCCGAGGTTCTGGAGCGGGGGGAGAGCGTCAAGATCTGCCTCTGTGGAATCAGGAGTGTGGGAGGTGGATGGGCGCGAGCGGCCTACATATGCAGAGACCAAGAAGCCTGGGGGCAAGCCACTCGCGTCACTTGGCTCACTTCAGACGCAGCGAGTGACTCGGATTCTTGTCCTCCTTCACAACTCCCGTCAAATTTTTGCGAGTTCACCACAACCTCAAGCTCGTGGCGGTCGGTTTTGGGGTCGGAAGGTAGTCGAACCCACGCATTCTGCTCTCTGTGTCGAGGCAAGCCTCTGACGCAGGTGTTGATGCCCAGGTGCTGTCCTTCTGGCAGGCGTGGAAGCGCGGCACGGTGTCCTTGGCTGGGAGGGAGCCGAGAGTTCAAGAAGGCTCGCTTGCCCTGGACCGCCGTGGCGACCCCGACTCAATCGCCTTGGCCGACGCCTGTCGGTGGTACGTCCTTGGAGAGACGTCGCTGATGTGGCCCTTCTCCAGCCGGGTATACCACTCGGCGCCAGAGGACACTGCCGGGGCTGCTGCGCGAGCGGGAGCAGCTCAGGCAGGTCAAACCCCCTTGCTCCGTGTCAGCCGAATCCCCGCGGCCGACCGTGCGGGCCCTTCCCGGCCTGCCCTCCCCGCGCACACGGACGTCCGACGACAGGGCGTACGACGACCGCCAATTCCCGTGGCCGAAGAGGGCATTGGCACTCCTCGGCCACATGATTCCCTTGAGCCTGTTTCCGCTCAGCGCTCACTCTGATCACTGGCTTCCGCTCACCAGGCCGGAAGCGTTGTCAGCGTTCAGGGGAGGACGCCACCCATGCGAAGACTCCACGCCCTGTGGGCAGTGGCAGGAGCGGCAGGACTACTCACGGGCACGGTCACGCCCGCCACAGCCGGTTCCGGAGCGCACGTCACCGCACCCGACGCTCCGGTGGTGCGGAGCAGCGCCGCGACCGCAATCACCAAGACGCAGACCGTCACCCTCATCACCGGCGACACCGTGTCGCTCACCGTCCGCCCGGACGCAAAGTCCGCCGTCGACGTGCAGCGCGGCAAGGGCCGTGAGGCCGCCACCTTCGTGTCGAGCGAGAAGGACGGCGAGGTGAGTGTCCTGCCGGCGGACGCCATCCCGCTGGTTAACGCGGGCCGTCTCGACCCGGCCTTGTTCAACGTCACCCAGCTCGTGCGGCAGGGGTACGCCGACGCGAAGACCGGCACCACGCCGGTGATCGCGACGTACACGAAGGGCAGCGCGACCCCTGACGGCGCGCGCCGGACGCTCGCCCTGCCCACGATCGACGGCGCCGCACTGAGCGCGAAGAAGTCGCCCGCCTTCTGGGCCGACATCGCCCCCGCACTCGGCACCGACCCCACGGCGAAGGCCGCGAAGCGGCTCGGCGAGGGCATCGACAAGATCTGGCTCGACGGCAAGGTCGAGGCGTCGCTCGACGTGAGTGTGCCGCAGATCGGCGCTCCCGAGGTGTGGAAGTCGGGCTACGACGGCAAGGGCGTCAAGGTCGCCGTCCTGGACACGGGCGTGGACGCCGGTCACCCGGATCTCGCCGGGAAGATCGGGGAGACGAAGAGCTTCGTGCCGGACGAGGCGGTGCAGGACGGCCACGGTCACGGCACCCACGTGGCGTCCACGATCGTCGGCTCGGGCGCTGCCTCGCAGGGCAAGCGCAAGGGTGTGGCACCGGGCGCGGAACTGCTGGTCGGCAAGGTGCTGGACAACACCGGTCACGGCCAGGACTCCTGGATCATCGCGGGCATGGAGTGGGCGGCCCGCTCCGGCGCGAAGATCGTGTCGATGTCGTTGGGCGGCACGGCCACGGGCCCCTCGGACGTGCTGAGTGAGACGGTCGACGAACTCTCCGCGTCCACCGGCACCCTCTTCGTGATCGCGGCGGGAAACTCCGGCCCGTCCGAGCAGACCGTGGGCACCCCGGGCATCGCCGACTCGGCACTGACGGTGGGCGCCGTCGACAAGTCCGACAAGCTGGCCTCGTTCTCCAGCCGCGGCCCGCGCCTCGGCGACTCGGCCATCAAGCCGGAGATCACCGCACCGGGCGCGGCCATCACCGCCGCCCGCGCGGCCGGCACCACCATGGGCACCCCGGTCGATGAGTACTACACGACGTCCAGCGGTACGTCGATGGCGACCCCGCACGTAGCGGGCGCCGCGGCGCTGGTCGCACAGGCCCACCCCGACTGGACGGGCAAGCAGATCAAGCAGGCGCTGGCGACCACCGCGAGGACGAACACCGTCAACTCCGTGTTCGAGCAGGGCGACGGCCGGGTCGATGCCGTACGGGCAGTCAACCAGGGTGTCTTCTCGACGCCGGTTCTGAGTTTCGGCAAGTACGAGGAGAGTGACAGCGAGGCGGACCGCAAGGACATCACCTACACCAACACCACGGACAAAGCGGTGGAGTTGAAGGTGGCCTCGTCGCTCCCCGATGCCGCGCTGAACGCGGACACCGTGACCGTCCCGGCGAAGGGCACCGCCACGGTCGGGGTCACCGTCGATCCGGCCGCGGAGGCGACGGGCCGGTACACGGGCCATGTCACCGCGAGCGCCGACGGCGTGCAGGTCACCACCGCCGTCGGCTTCGAGAAGCTGGCGAAGACCTACGACCTGAAGGTGTCCCTGGTGGGCCGCGACGGCAAGCCGTCCACCTCGGCGTCCATCTTCATGCTGCAGGAGCTGAACGGCGCGTACCCGGAGACGTACGGCTTCCTCGGCAGCGGCTACACGTTCAAGGTGCCGGCCGGTACGTACAGCATGGCGTCCTGGATCTCGCAGCGGGACGCGGCCGGGCTGGAGGCCAACACCTCGGTCGTCGGCGATCCGGAGATCAAGGTCGACAAGAACACCGAGGTTGTCCTCGACGCCCGCAAGGCGGTCGAGATCAAGCCGAAGACCAGGGAGAACTCCGAGTTCCAGGGCTTCAGCACCAACTGGCACCGGGAGGGTCCGGGCACCGCCTGGGGCCTGACCTACAGTCAGGGCTGGTGGACCGACCACGTCTACGTGGCGCCCACCAAGAAAATCACCGAGGGCATGTTCGAGTTCTCCTCGAAGTTCCGTCTGTACGCCAAGGAGCTGACGGCGAGCGTCACCAGCCCCGAGAAGTACGCACTGCCCCTCGACTACGCACAGACCTCCAGCGGCTTCCCGGTGAAGATCAACGGTGAGCGCACGGTCCGGGCGGTGGACGCGGGCAGCGGCACCGCGGCCGACTTCGACGGGCTCGACGTCAAGGCCAAGGTGGCAGTCGTCCGGGTGGGCGCCGGCGCGACGGCGGACGAGGCACTGACCAACGCCACCGCCGCCGGGGCAGGTTACGTCCTCGCCTACCACGACACCCCCGGGTACTGGATCTCCTGGGTGAACAGCGCCACCATCCCCCTGATGACCGCCACCGGCGAGGACGGCGCGAAGCTCGGGGCCCTGCTCAAGAGCGGGAAGAAGGTCAGTCTGAAGCTGAAGGGCACCGCGGTCAGCCCGTACGTGTACAGCGTGATGTTCCCGCAGGCAGATGCTGTCTCGGCCGACCAGACGTACGACCTGAACAGCTCCAACACGGTGAAGCAGACGGTGCGCTACTACGCGGGCCGGGCCGGCCAGATCGGCAAGGACGCCGTGTACCGGTTCCGTCCCTGGCAGAAAACCGACCTCGCAACCACCAACAACGTGCAACTCGGCACGGAGCGCACCGAGTACTACAACGTCTCCGACAGCCGGATCTGGCACGCCGTCTATCCCGACACGAACGCGAACAGGCCTCAGTGGAACGCCCTGCGGACCTTCGACAAGGCGGGCAAGCTGCCCTCCGAGGAGTGGCTGCGCCAGGTCGTCCGCCCGGCGACCCGTGAGCAGTACGGCCTGTCCCAGCGCACCGGCGACAAACTCACCTTCGCGATCCCTGAGTTGAGCGACTCGAACCCGGGACACTACGCGTCCGTGGACAACATCCAGGACACCGCGAAGGGCACGCTGTACAAGGACGGGCAGCTGGTCGGCGCCACCACACTCGGCGGACTCGGCACCTTCGACGTCCCTGCGGCGAAGGCCTCGTACCGTCTCGTGCTCGACACCCGGCGCGCGGCCGGCTGGGCCGCGTACTCCACCGGCACCCACACCGAATGGTCCTTCGCCTCGGCGCACACGGACCAGCGGACGGCGCTGCCCCAGTGCCTTGCTGATCGCCGGGCTGCTGACCCGCGTGATCGCCCTCATCGTCAGCGCGGAGATGCTGCTGACGGGGTTCTGGATCAAGTTGGGCGTCTGGCACACGGGCGTTCTGGGCCCGCAGGGCGCCGGCGGAGCCGAGGTCGACTTCCTCTTCCTGGCGGTGTGCCTGGTCATCTTCGCCGCCGGCCCGGGTGTGCTGGCGACCGACTCTCTGCTCGGCCTGGAGCGAGCCTCGCGCGACCGAGGCCAGGACAAGGACCCGGACCCGGACAGGGCTCTCACCGGGGCGTCCGCGGGATGAAACCGGGATCGAGGCCAGAATCACCCCACCTCACCACCTTCGCGACATGAATCGTAACCTTCGCGCCACGACGCACTTCTGGATCGGGACAACATGACGCTTTTGGACAGCAGTACCTGGGAAGGCCGCATCTTCTCCGGCTCGGGAGAGTGGATCAACGGCGCGGGCGTGGTGTACGACGCCGTCGAGCCCGCCACCGGCAAGACGCTGGGCCGCGTCGGTTCCGCCACACCGGCCGACGTGGACAAGGCGGTGGAACGGCGGTACGAGCCCAGCGGGAGTGGGCCGCCCAGCCGTACTCCGACCGTGCCGCCGTACTGCGCCGCGCCGCGCGCCTCTTCGAGGAGCACCAGCAGGAGATCGAGACCTGGCTGGTACGGGAGTCCGGTGCGATCCGGCCGTTCGCCGCCCTCCAGGTCAGCAGCGGTGGTGCGGAGGAGTGCCACGAGGCCGCCGCCCTCGCCGGGGCGCCCTACGGTGAGCTGCTGCGCTCCGGGCAGGAGCGGCTGTCGTTCGCCCGCCGTAAGCCAGTCGGGGTGGTCGGCGTCATCGCCCCGTTCAACGTGCCGATCACCCTGGCCATGCGGGCGGTCGCCCCGGCGCTCGCCCTGGGCAACGCGGTCGTCCTCAAGCCGGGCCCCCGCACCGCGATCAGCGGCGGCGTCGTCTTCGCCCGCGTCTTCGAGGAGGCGGGCCTGCCGCCCGGCCTGCTGCACGTCCTGCCCGGTGGTGCGGACGTCGGAGCCGTTGTCGTCGAGCATCCGCAGGTCCCCGTCATTGCGTTCACCGGCTCCACCCGGGCCGGACGCGCCATCGGTGTCGCCGCGGCCCGGCACCTGAAGCGGGTCCACCTGGAACTGGGCGGGAACTCGGCGCTCGTCGTCATGGACGACGTCGACCTGGAGAAGGCCGCCTCGGTGGGTGCCTGGGGATCCTTCGTCCACGCCGGCCAGATCTGTATGGCCAGCAGCCGCCACCTCGTCCACGCTCCGGTCGCCGACGACTACACCGCCCTGCTCGCCCAGCACGCCGACGCCCTTCCGGTGGGCGACCCGCTCGGCGAGAATGTCGCCCTCGGACCGATCATCGACGCCGGCCAGCGCGACAACATCCACCGCATCGTCACCGAGACGGTCAAGGCCGGTGCCCGGCTGGCCGCGGGCGGTACCTACCAGGATTTGTTCTACCGGCCGACCGTGCTCACCGACGTACCGCTGACCGCGCCCGCCTACGCGCAGGAGATCTTCGGGCCCGTGGCGCCCGTCGTCCCCTTCCAGGACCTGGACGAGGCGGCCCGCCTGGCCGCCGGGACCGAGTACGGGCTGTCTCTCGGCATCCTCACCCGGGACGTCATGAAGGGTCTCGCCTTGGCGGAGCGCGTCCCCAGCGGCCTCGTCCATATCAACGACCAGACCGTCAACGACGAGGCGCTCATCCCGTTCGGCGGGGTAGGCGACTCCGGCACCGGTTCCCGCCACGGCGGCACCGCCGCCAACCTCGAAGCCTTCACCGAACAGCAGTGGGTCACCGTACGCGGCGAACTCCCCCATTACCCATTCTGACGGGGTCCGTTCCGACACCTGTACCCGACCCGTTCCGCCCCGCACTCTGGAGCAACGATGCCCCTGAACCCGATGACCGTCGTCCCCCGTCAGACCGGACAGACCTCCGCCCCCGCTTCCGTCTCCGCGGGAGTCGACTGGCCCACCGACAACAAGTTCCTCAACGGCCCGTTCGCGCCCTGGACGGAGGAGAACGAGGCGTACGACCTGGAGGTGGACGGAGAAATACCGTCCGACCTCGCAGGCGCACTGTTCCGCGTCTCCTCCAACCCCCGCTTCCAGCCCCGCAACACCGACCACTACCACTGGTGGGAGGGCGACGGCATGGTGTGCGGCATCTACCTCCGTGAGGGCCGCGCCGCCTACCGCACCCGCTGGGTCGAGACCGACTCGATGAAGGTCGAGGTCGAGGCCGGGGAAGCGATCTACAGCGGCTTCGTCAACGGCGGCACCCCGGGCCGGCTGCCCGAGGGCGCCCCGCCCGCCAAGAACGTGGCCAACATCAACGCCGGCATCCTCGACGACCACCTGATCGTCTACTTCGAGGGCGGACTGCCGCACGCCCTGGACCCCGAAACCCTGCGCACCCTCGGCACATACGACTTCCACGGCGGCATCGACGTCCTGTGCACCGGCCACTACAAGACCGACCCGGACAGCGGGGACATGCTCTTCTTCGCCGCCACCGGAGCGACCATCACCTGGTACCGCGCCGACGTGAAGACGGCCGAGATCAAAGACTCGCACTCCTTCGACATCGGCGTGCCGGTCCTCATCCACGACTTCGCGGTGAGCGACAACTACGCCATCTTCTTCGTCACCCCCGCCCAGTTCCGCCTCGACCTGGTGGCCCAGAGCAGGCCTGGCGTGGTCTGGGACGAGAACTCCCTCGAACACGGGGTCCATATCGTCCTGATGAACCGCCACACCCACGAGGTCACCTGGCACGAACTCGGCGGCCACTGGGCCAACACCCACTTCTTCAACGCCTACGAGCAGGACGGTGAGCTGATCATCGACGGGCACCGCATTCCGCGGCTCGGCAACCCCGTCGACCGCCTCTCCACGCCGCTGAGCTCCCACGAGTGGTTCCCCCCGGCCTTGCCCTACCGCTGGCGCGTAGACCTGGCGACCGGACGGGCCTCGGAGGAGATGATCAGCGGCATCTTCGGGGAGTTCCCCAAGATCAACGACGCGTACACCGGCCGGCCGAACCGCTACGGCTACTTCGTCACCACGCGCGGCCTGGCCGACGACATCATGTCCGACGGACTGGCCCGCCACGACTATCTCCTCGACCGCACCACCGTCGTCGAAGGGCCGGCCGGCCTGACCAGCCCCGGCGAACCGGTCTTCGTCGCCCGCGAGAACGCCCACACCGAGGACGATGGCTACCTGCTCTCCCTGTGGTGGAACCGCACCACCGACCTCAGCGAACTGCTCATCCACGATGCCGCAGACCTGCGCCGCACCCCGCTGGCCCGGGTCAGGCTCCCCAGCCGGGTGCCCTTCGGCTTCCACGGCAGCTGGGCCGACCACCTCACCCTGGACCGGGCCATCGCGGCCCACCGCGGCGACGAAGGGTAGTTGCCCTGCACCGGAGCCGTCCCTCGGTCGGCTCCGGAAGTCGCCTGCATCACCTGTTCCGGATGCGGCGTCGAAGACCATGCCCGCCTGAACCGCCCCGCCAGTTCGCTGCTGGAGCGGATGAGTGAGTTGGATCGACGGTGCGGCAGCTGATCGAGTCGGACAACGACACCCTCAAGGGCCAGCTCGATCTCGAACAGCACGGCGGTCGCACCATCGAGGGCGTCGGTGTCCGGTGGCCCAGCGGATCCTGGCGATGGCCTGCGCGATCTGGCACAGTCGCACCACCGGCGCACCGATCACCCGCTCACTGATCGCCCATGCCCACTGAGCCACGTCTCAGATCAGGCCGACTGCCGTTGGGCAGTCGCCGCAGTTTGCTTGGGGCGGCGCCATAGCGGCTGCCCTTGGTGACCAACTCGCTGATCAGCTGCTTGGTGGAGAAGGCTGGATGACCGCCCTGGCTTCGACCAGCACTCTCACCAACATCGGGGTCGCTGCGACAGGCGGCTGATCCCTGGCCTTCGCCCTGACCCGACGGGCTGGCCGTCACGGGATTCGTGGTCGGGGCGAGCTCGGACGCGGTTTGCCGTGGCGGCAGAGATGACGCTCCTGGCCGCCGGTTTCGACCACGTCGGTCAGGAAGGCATGGCGGCCTTCCCGCCGATCACCAGGCCGGGGGATCGGCGCAGCCACCAGACCAAGTCGCCGCGGTACAGCCCGCGCAACCGGACGACCATTTGGTCGTCCAACTTAATCGGTGGACTAAGTCGCTATAGTCGCTTCATGGCTCACGTTTCTGCGGCTGAGCGCCGCCCCCAGCTGATCAAAGCGGCCATTGACCTCATGACCAGGGAGGGTGTCGCGGCCGGAAGTACCCGGGCCATCGCGGCCGAGCTCGGCGTGGCACAGGCCACCGTGCACTACACCTTCGGCACGAAGGAGGGTCTGTACCGCGCTGTCATGGAGAAGCTCACCGCAGAGCTGATCTCGCAGGTCGAGCAGGCCACGCCTGAGGAGGGGGGATTCGAGGAGACCATCGGCACTCTGGCAGCCGCCCTGTGGCAGACCGTGCGCGAGCAGCCGGCGAGTCACCAGTTGCTGACGGAACTGATGATGTTCGCGTTGCGCACACCCTCTCTGGCCGAGGCACGGCAAGGTCACTACCGCGACGTGATCGAAGTGGCGGCGAGGATCGTGGCCGAGGCGGCCGAGCGAACGGGACAGGCGCTCGCCCAGCCTGCGGAGACCATTGCCCGTTACTTCCTCGCCGGATTCGACGGCCTCGTGATGCAGCACCTGTCGTTGCCCGACGAAGAGGCCGAGCAGATCTGCCTGCGAGCCCTCGTCTCCGCCTTGCTGGCGCTTGCCGACGGCCGGCTGGACCCCACCGCGACTCCCGTCACGGCGGGCTGACCGCGAGGCCTTCCCGGCGCTACGCAGGCCCGGCCGTCGTCGAGGCGGCGGGCATGACGCTGGAGCGCACCTGCTTGGACAGGCTGGCCATCGTGTACCTGCGCGGCCCCGACGAACACCGGCGGCAGGCACCCGGGCAGGCCATGTGACCCGGACAGCCGAGGAACTGGCCGAGCCGGCGGTGACGGGATTCGCCGACTGCGCCACCGTCGATCTGCTGGAATCGGCTGTCCAGGGACATGAGCCGCAAGCGATACCGCCCGCCACACCGGTCGTGTGCCGTCGTACCGCGCAGTGTTCGGTGCTCCCGGAGTGCCCGGAATCCGTGGTCCCGGCGGGCGGCCCCGACGTCTGCGCTCCCAGCTCACCTCCTGCCGCGGCGCTGACACCGTGCGGGCGATCCGCTGCTGCACGCCTCGGCCACGACGGGGCGTCCGTGCTCTGCGGTACGGACCCTCGCCGACGCCGATTCGCGCCCGGCGAACTGCTCACCCGGCTGGACGACCTGATGGTCCGCCTCGACCGGGAGGAAGGCCCGGATGCGCGAGGGGCCTCGAAGGAGGCCGGGGCCACCTGCCTCTACGCCGTCTACGCCCCCGTCGCCGGCCGATGTGACCTGGCGCGGGCAGCGCACCCGCGACCCGACCTGGTGACCTCCGACGGCACGGTGCGGGTCCCGGACCTATCCGCCGGGCCACCACTCGGCCTGGGCGGTCTGCCCTTCGAGGCCGCCCGGATGACATGGGCGAGGACAGCCTGCTCGCCCTCTGCACCGACGGACTGATCCAGGCGCCCGGCCGCGATGTCGACGTTGGACCGCCCCTGCTGTGAGGCACTGCGCCGCCCGGCCGTCGACTGCTCCGCAAGGTACGGCCTCACACCCCTGCCGACGACATCGTCCTGCTCCTGGCCCGCACCTCCAAGCTCGGCGCCGACCAGGTATGTACCTGGCGGCTGCCCATGGATCCCGCGGCCGTCGCGGGTGCGCGCCGGATGGCGGGCGAACAGCCAGCTGCCTGGAGGCTGTCCGGGCTCGAGCTTGCCACCGAGCTGATCGTCAGCGAGTCGGGCCATCCGTTACGGCAACGCGCCCATCGAGCCCTGGCTCATCCGCGCGGACGCGCTCATTTGCGAAGTCGCGGCGGCTTCCCGACGGCACCGGCACCGCCCGGCACCTGCGGCGGGCCCGCGTCTTCGACGAAGGCGGACGGGACCGCTGCTCGTCGCCCAGGGCGCCGAGCGCCGGGGGCAGTCGTCCGGCCTCCGCCGGCAGGATGATCTGGACGGAACCGCTGGATGAGCCTGCCGAGCAGCCGGGCCGGGCGCAACCGATGCCGTGGTCGCGCGGCCGCTGAGGTCCGGTCCGTGGCCGCGCAGGTCAGTTCCCGCTGAACGGCGGGTGAATACGTTTCCTCCAAGGCCCGTGAAGCGGGACGAACGAGGAGGCAGGCCCGTGAAGGAAAGCCAGTTTGACACGTGCGTGATCGGGGCGGGCCCTGCCGGGCTGGCGGTCGCCAGGGCCCTGGCGGAGCGGAATCTCCCGTACACGCATCTGGAGCGGCACACCGGGCCCGGCGGTATCTGGGACATCGACAATCCCGGCGGCCCGATGTACGAGTCGGCCCACTTCATTTCCAGCAGGACCCTGTCGGGCTTCGGCGGCTTCCCGATGCCCGACCACTTCGCGGACTATCCGCCCCACCGGCAGATCCTGTCGTACCTGACGTCCTTCGCCGAGGCCTACGGGCTGACGGACCGCATCGAGTTCGGCGCCGAGGTCGAAAACGTCCGGAAGAACACGGACGGCACCTGGACGGTCACCCGGGCCGACGGCAGGGAAAGCGTGCACGGGCAGGTCGTCGTCTGCACGGGATCGCAGTGGCACCCCAACATCCCCGAACTGCCGGGGGAGTTCAGCGGAGAGGTCCGGCACACCGTCGGCTATCGCGGCGCGGAGGAACTGCGGGGCAAGCGGGTCCTGGTCGTGGGCGCGGGCAACTCCGGATGCGACATCGCGTGCGACGCGGCCCGGGCCGCGGACCACGCGGTGATCAGCATGCGGCGCGGATACTGGTTCATCCCCAAGCACCTCTTCGGCCGGCCGGTGGACACCATCGCCAACAGCGGGCCGCATCTGCCGATGTGGCTGGCGCAGCGGGTCTTCGGTGCCCTCCTGCGGATCATCAACGGGGACCCGACGCGGCTGGGGCTGCCGAAGCCGGACCACAAGCTGTTCGAGACCCACCCTGCCGTCAACTCGATGCTGATCCACCACCTCCAGCACGGCGACATCACCGCCAAGCCCGGGATGGCCCGCACCGAGGGCCGGACCGTGCACTTCACCGACGGCACGAGCGAGGACTTCGACCTCGTCCTGCTCGCCACGGGCTACGTCCACAAAGTGCCGGTCGCGCAGCAGTACTTCGGCGACGAGCAGCACCCCGACCTGTACCTGTCGTCGTTCTCGCGCGAGCACGAGGGCTTGTTCGGCATCGGCTTCGTCGAGACCAACTCCGGTGCCTACCAGCTCTTCGACGTGCAGGCGCAGCTGATCGCCGGGTACCTCCACGACGCGCGGCACCGGCGGTCGAACGCGGAGCGGTTCACCCAGAGGATCCGCGCCGACCGCCCGGATCTGTCCGGCCGGCTGAAGTTCGTCGACTCGCCGCGCCACACCGGCTACGTCGACAGCGGGGCCTTCGTGAAGTACCTGGGCAAGGTCGCGCGCGAGATGGGCTGGCGCACCGAGGGCCAGCCGCCGCCCGTGCGCTCCCTTCGCCCCGCGGCGGCGACGGCATGAGCGCTTTCAACTTCACCGACAAGGTCATCGTGGTGACCGGTGGCGCGGGCGGCATCGGCAGCGCGCTGTGCCGTCGTTTCGCCTCCGGCGGCGCCCGCTGCGTCGTCGTCGACATCGACGCGGTCCGCGCCATGAGGGTGGCCGCGGACCTGCCGGGCGCCGGGCATACGGGCATCGGCTGTGACCTGATGGACCGCGCCCAGGTGGAGCGGTTGTTCGAGGTGGTCGCCGAGGACCACGGTGGGCTCGACGTACTCGTCAACAACGTGGGCATGACGAGCGCCGAACGCTTCGACGTCCGCAGTGTCGAGAGCATCGAGCGGGAGATCACCCTCAACCTGACCTCACCGCTGATCACGACCCGGATCGCCCTTCCTCTGCTCATGGCTTCCCGGGACGCCCGGGTGGTCACCACGGTTTCCCTCGGAGGGGTCTTCCCGCTGGGTGAGACCCCGATCTACACCGCTTCCAAGTTCGGGCTGCGCGGCGCGATGCTCGCCATCGGGCTCGACCTGAGGAGCAAGGGAATCCTGGCCGGTTCGGTGCTGCCATCGGCGACCGACACCCGGATGCTGCGCCAGGAGGCCGTGGACGGCGGGAACTCCATGCAGTTCCAGGATCCCCCGCAGCAGCCCGCCGACGTCGTCGCGGCCGTGGTGAGCCTGCTGGACAAGCCGCGCCTTGAGGCCTACCCCCGGGCCGGCGAGTCCCGTCTGGTGCGGTTCGCGATGCTCGTGCCGAACCTGCTGCCCCGCGTCTTCCCGCTGTTCCGCAAGCGCGGTGACCGCGGCATGGCCCGCTATCTGGAGGACCTGCGCCGACGCGGACTGGCCCGCCGGACCGAAGGACGCTGGGAACTGGTGGAGGAAGCATGACCACGAACGAGACGCTTTACGTCGTCAACCCCGCCACCGGTGAGCCGATCACCAGCCTGCCCGCCGCGAGCGCCGACGACGTGGCCAAGGCGGCCGAGCGGGCCCGGCAGGTCCACGAGGCCGGGGTGTGGTCGCGGCTGCCGGTGCGGGAGCGCGGCGCGGTGCTGCTGCGGCTCGCCGATCTCATGGAGCGCGACGCGGAGATCCTCGCCCGGCTGGACAGCGAGGACGCGGGCAAGCCGATCACGGAGTGCCGTACGGGCGATGTACCGGGCGCGATCGAGTCGATCCGCTGGTTCGCCGAGGCGGCCGACAAGGTCTTCGGACGGGTCGCGCCGGGCGGGCCCGACGGTCTCGGTCTGATGAGCCGCGAACCGGTCGGGGTCGTCGCGGCGATCCTGCCGTGGAACTACCCGCTGGCCATGACCGCCTGGAAGGTCGGACCGGCCCTGGCCGCGGGCAACTGTCTGCTGGTCAAGCCCGCCGAGGCGACCCCGCGCTCGGCCCTGCACCTGGCCGCCCTCGCGGCCGAGGCGGGCCTGCCCGACGGGGTCCTCACGGTCCTGCCGGGCTACGGCGGGGAAGCCGGGGCCGCCCTCGCCCGCAGCCCCCTCGTGGGGGCGCTCTCCTTCACCGGGTCCACAGCGACCGGCCGCCGCATCCTCAAGGACGCCGCCGACAGCAACTTCAAGCGCGTCTCGCTGGAGATGGGAGGCAAGAGCCCCCAGGTGCTGATGGCCGACGCGCTCTCCTACGGCGACGAGCTCATCGACAACATGATCGAGGCCGCGTTCCTGACCATGGGGCAGAACTGCACCGCCGGCTCCCGGGTGCTGGTGCACCGCAGTATCGCCGAGGAGGTCCTGGAGCGGTTCACGGCCGCTGCCCGAGACCTCGTCATCGGCGATCCGGCCGACCCGCGCACGCGGATGGGGCCGCTCATCAACCGAGCCGCCTTCGACCGGGTCGCGGGAGCCGTGGAGGCCGCCCGGGCCGGCGGAGCCCGGATCCACACCGGGGGACTGCCGCACGGGCTGCCCGCACACGGCGCCTACTACCCGCCCACCGTGATCACCGGAGCCCCCGACGGCAGCGAGGTCCTCACCAAGGAGCTGTTCGGTCCCGTCGTCACCGTCGAGACCTTCACCTCCGAGGACGAGGCGGTCCGCAGGGCCAACGCCACCGAATACGGTCTCGCCGCCTCGGTGTGGACCCGCGACCTGGACACCGCGCTGCGACTGGCCCGCGGCATCGAGGCCGGCGTGGTCTCCGTCAACGCCTACAGCGAGGGCGACATCACCACACCGTTCGGCGGCTGGAAACAGTCGGGATTCGGCGGCGCGGAGAAGTCCACCGACGCCTTCGCCCAGTGGACCCGGGAGAAGACGATCTGGATCCGCACCCGCTGACCTCGGCCTCACAGGCGAGCGGTACGCATCCGCTCCCGCAGTTGAACCGGGGAGGCACCGTGCCAGCGGCGCACCGCGCGGCGCAGCGCCCGTTCGTCGGAGAACCCCGCCCGGCGGGCGATGTCGCGCAGCGTCAGTTCCGGACGCAGCAACAACTGTTCGGCGCGTTCCCGGCGCACCCCCTCGACGAGTGCCTCGTACGTCGTGCCGCAGTCGGCCAGCCGACGGCGCAGCGTCCGCTCGCTCGTCGCGTGCCGCCGTGCCTGCTCACCGAACGACGGCACCACCGGAAGGCTCTGCGCCACGGAGACCTCCAGCACCTCCAGCAGGTCCTGCTGGTCACGGCGGGAAGCCATCTGCGCGTCGAGCATCTCCAGCGTCGACGCGTAGCCCACCGGATCGCGGCCGGGCATGGGGGTACGGGCCCATGTGGCGTCGATGAGCATGCGGTTCGTGGGGGCGCCGAAGCGGACCGGACAGCGGAACAGGGCGTCGTACAGGTCGCGTCGGCGGGGTGGCGGAAAGGAGAACTCCACGGCCCGGGGCGCGAAGGCCGGGTCGACGGCCAGCCGGCCCAGGGTGAGCACGGAGGCGAAAGCCTCCTCGCTCAGGAAGGACGCCACGGCCGGGTCCATGGCGGGATCGGGAAGATCGGCGCGCAGCACGAAGGCGTCGTCGTCCGGACCCAGACCGGCCGACCACACCACCATCGCGCCGGAGAGGTTCTGGTACTTCACGCCGGTCTCGATGGCGTGCTGGAGCGTGTCGTCAGCCATCAGGGCGAAGCCGAGCAGGCCCCACGCGGTCAGGTGCTGCGCCGCGCCGACCTTCAGCCCCAGGCGCTCGTCCCCGGTGAGCTCCAGCGCACGGCGGATCACCGCGCTGCCCTGCCGGTACGACACCCGCAGCGCGGCGGAGCGCATGACGGTCTCGTCGAGTCCCATCTGCTTCAGCAGGGGCCGCAGATCGACACCGCGCTCGTCGGCGACCACGACGAGATAACGCAGGATGTTCGGCTGGATCGTCGCCGACGTGCTGCGACTGGTCCCGGGCGGGTCCGCCGGGTGGGGGGCAAAGGACATCGCACTCACCTTCTCCTCGGTGACCACCGTAGGCAGCGGGCATCACCGGTCGCACGTTGTGGCCCCTGAAGTCCCCTGTACGGCCCCTGGCGTCCTGAGCCTGTCGTCCGCGTCCGGCTAGCGTTTCGGCCACCCGCAGCACCCATACGGCATTCGACTCCCTGGTCCTCGACTGTTCACACCAGCGCACACAGGAAGTGAAGGCGCGACAGCATCATGACCTCAAATGCTCCCGTACGGGCGAGGGCCGGTCATCCGGTCTCCAAGTCCGGTGCCCGAAGGGGCGCGACGCTCGCGTTCGCCGCGCAAGGGGTGTCCGTCGCAGCCGTGTACACGACGGTCCCCGCCGTCACCGAGCACCTGAAACTGGCTCCGCTGCTGACGACCGCCCTGTTGGTCGCGGTGGCGCTGATGGCAGGGGGCGGCAGCTTCCTGGGTCTGGCCGCGATCCGTCGCGCCGGTCCCGTCGCCACGATGCGCGGGGCCGTCCTGACGGCCGCGGTGGCACTGGTACTGATCGGGTGGGCCCCCGACGAGGCAACCGTCATCTGCGCGTACATCCTCTTCGGGCTCGCCGTCGGGGCCCTCGATGTCGGGGCCAACGCCCGGGCGGCGGCGATCGAACGCGCCTACGGCCGCAGCATCTTCGGCTCCTTCTATACGGCATGGAGCGTGGGCGGCGTGGTCGCGGCCCTGCTCACTGCCGGAGCCGCCCGGCTGGAGTGGCCGGTGGGCGTCGGCCTGAGCGTGCAGGCCGGCATCGTGTCGCTCCTCGCCGTCTGCATCCGGGAGCACGCCCTCCCCACCTCCTCCGCGGGACCGTCGGACACCGTCGCGCAGCCGCCGCCGGGGCGCCGCCTGTGGATCCGGCTCATCCCCTTCGGCCTTGTCCTCCTCGTCGTGTACGTCGTCGACTCCACCGTCTCGGCCTGGTCGTCGGTCTACCTGCGCCAGACTCTCGCCGCGTCCCTCACGGTCGCGCCGCTGGCCTATGCGGCCTACCAGGCCGGCACGGTCGCCGGCCGCGCCGCCACCGACCGCCTCGTGCGACGGTTCGGCGCGGCCGTCGTCGTCCGCACCGCGGCCCTGATGGTCGCGGGCGCCCTGGCAGCGATGGCCGCCGCACCGAGCTGGCCGTTCGCCGTGCTCGCGGCCGGGGCGGTGGGCCTGGGCGCGTCGGTCCTGGCTCCGCTGTGTCTGGCCTCGGCCGCGCGGCTGCGTCCCGCTGCCTCGGAGGCGGTCCTGGCGCGCCTGAACCTCTTCAACTACGTCGGAGTCATCACCGGCGGCGCGGTCAGCGGACTCCTCGGCTCCACCGGCCAGTTCCGTCTCGCCTACGCGGCACCGGCCGTCCTGGCGGTTCTGCTCCTGGCCGCCGCCCGGCATTTCCTGCCCGATCCCGTCACGCCGCGCGTCGCTGGAACTTCTGGTTGGCGCCGGTTCCGCAGGGCCACTGGATGAGGCGTGCGCCGTTGGTGGTGGCAGCGTCCGCCACATCAAGGCACTTGCCGCTGTGCCGGGCGACGATCCGGTAGGAGCCGTCCCCCTGGTCCTGGAACTGCCACTGCTGGTTGGTGCCGCTGGTGCAGCGGTACTGGTTGACGAAGGCGCCGTCGGCGGTCGAGTTGTTCGCGACGTCCAGGCACTTGCCGCTGTGCTGGGCGAGGATCTGGACGTACCCGCTGCCCGCGTCCTTGAGCCGCCACTGCTGGTTGAGGCCGCCGCCGCAGGTGTACTGGAGGGCGACCGCACCGTCGGCGGCGGAGTTGTCGGAGATGTCGAGGCACTTGCCGCTGTGGCGGGCCACCAGGTTGTAGTACGGGCCGCCGCCCACGCCGGTGACCGTGCCGGCCTCGGTGTCGATGGCGATCTGCGGGTACCACGGCAGGTTCATGGTGGTCCGGGTCGGGAAGGTCAGCGGAAGCCAGACGTACTGTGAGTCGTTGACCGTGCCGCCCATGGAGTTGCCCCAGCGGTCGCCCAGGTAGAGGTACGAGGTTCCCGCGGTCCCCTGGACGGGCAGCACGAACGTGGTCTGGGAACGGTAGCCGGTCTCGTCGCCGATCTCGGTCATGGCCGTCCACGGGCCGGCGATGCTGGTGGCGGTGGCGTACTTCTGCTGGTTGGGCTTCCAGCCGCTGTTGCCGGAAGTGAGCATGAAGTAGACACCGTTGCGCTTGAACAGCGCCGGAGCCTCACGGAAGGTACCGGCCCAGGGGTTAGCGGTCAGACTCTCGTAGGCCGTGTAGTCGGCGCTGAGTTTCCAGATCTGCAGGTCGGCGTTGCCGGCGGCGGAGGTGATCTGGTAGGCGGTGCCGTCGTCGTCCTTGAACAGGGTCATGTCGCGGGACGTGGTGCCGCTCGGGGGTCGGAAGCTGCCCTTCCAGGTGTAGTCGCCGTCGACCGTGTCGGAGACGGCGACGGCCGCGCGGGCCTGGGTGTAGTCGGCGCCGTTCTCCTTGTGCATCCACATCACGAACTTGCCGGTGGCGGAGTTGTAAAGGACCTTCGGTCGCTCGATGTTGGCGACCGCCAGCTCCGGGTCGCCCGCCGGGGTCAGGACGTTGCGTCTGAACTCCCAGGTCTTCAGGTCGGTCGAGCGGTAGGCGGAAACGGCTTTGAAGGTGTTGTCGGCGTTGCGGTTCTCGCCGAACCAGTAGTAGTACGAGCCGACTTTGATCACCCCGCCGCCGTGGGCGTGGACGACGGCACCGGTGGTGTCGGTGAACTGGGTGGCGTTGGTGACGGTGACCGTGGCCGCCTGGGCGGGGGAGCCGATGGCCAGGAACGCGGTCACGAACAGGAGGGCGGCCAACACATGGGGGAGGGCGCGTCGGAGCATGTGGATCCACCTCGATGAGGCTTGTGATGTGTTTGATTGTGTGCGACTCCGTTTGAGGACGGTAGGTGCGTAAGGAGGGTTCGTCAACGCTTTGGACTCGATGACACATCCGATGTCTCTGGAATCGCCCCTCGGCCTCGCTGCTCCGAAGTCCTGTGACTTTGACGAGACTTCGCCCGCCCTCTAGACACAGCGGGACCCATTGCTGATTAATACATCCGATGTCACCAAGGCGAAGCGCTGTCCCGTGTGGCTCCTCCGCGCCTCGCCGTTTCTGAGTGACCCATCCGATCTGTTCGACCCCACGCTGAGCCGCAGCACCCGTGTGCTGTCTTGCGGACAGTCAGGAGAAGACTTTGTCACAGCCGATCACTCGCCGGAGGATGCTTGTCGGCATGGCGGCCATGACGGCCGCCGCGGCCATCACTCCCACACTGGCGATCCCTGCCTACGCCGCCGCTCCCCAGCCGCTCCCCCTTCCGCCGCTGCGGATCCCCAAGCTCGACCTGGGTGTCGAGCAGCAACCCGACGACAAGGTCCAGTGGTTGCAGGACGCCAAGCTCGGCATGTTCATCCACTGGGGTGTTTACTCCGGCCCGGCCAAGGGCGAGTGGTACATGGAGAACGCCGCCGTCACCCCGGAGAACTACCGGAAGTACGTCACCGACGCCACCGGTGAGCAGTTCACCGCCAGCGACTACAACCCGGCCGACTGGGCCCAGTTGGCCAAGGACATGGGCGCGAAGTACACGGTGCTCACGGCCCGCCACCACGAGGGCTTCGCCCTGTGGCCGTCCATCCACCCGAACGCCTGGCATGCCGGACAGGCCCCGCTCCAGAAGGACTTCATCAGCCAGTACGTCACCGCCGTTCGCAACGCCGGACTGAAGGTGGGCCTGTACGTCTCGCCCTTGAGCTGGCGCTACCCGGGCTACTACGACGTCACCGGCACCAACTGCCTGCCCAACAAGTGGGGTTACACCACGGATGCCGCGCACAAGGAGAACGCGCGGATCATGAAGAACGAGCTGTACCAGCAGGTCAGGGAGCTGGTCACGCAGTACGGCAAGATCGACGACCTGTGGTGGGACGGCGGCTGGCTCGGCCAGCAGGGCTCCGACGCGGACGGCGCGTTCTTCTGGGAGCCCGGCAAGTTCCGTGACCCGGCGAACGAGTGGCCGGTGGATTCCGCGTACAGCGAGACCGATCCCGCCACCGGCAAGCCGCTGGGTCTGACCGGGCTGGTCCGCAAGCACCAGCCGGACATCGTCACCACCCTGCGTTCGGGCTGGATCGGCGACTACACCAGCGAGGAGGGCCCCTCCGTGCCCTCCGGTTCGATCCGCGCCGGAGGCGTCGCGGAGAAGTGCTTCACCATCGGCGGCGCCTGGGGCTACAAGGCCGGCGCGAGCGTGATGGGCTTCGGCACGGCCATGAACATTCTGGTCAACGCCTGGGTCCGCAACCTCACCTGCCTGGTCAACGTCGGACCGGACCGCACCGGCGTGGTCCCCACCGCCCAGGCCGACCTGGTGCGCCGGATCGGTTCCTTCATGACCACCTGCGGAGAGGCCGTCTACGGCACCCGCGGTGGGCCCTGGCAGCCTGTCGACGGCAAGTACGGCTACACGTACAAGGGCAGCACTTTCTACGTCCACCTGCTGCCCGGCTACAGCGGCACCGGCTTCACCACGCCCTCGATCGGCGATGCGAAGGTGACCCGGGTCTTCGACGTCGCGTCGGGTGCCGACCTGTCGTACACCGTGGACGCGGACGGGAAGGTGACGATCACCGGCATCAGCCGCACCCGCATTCCCGAGGACAGTGTCGTCGGCGTGACACTGGACCGCTCGGTGCAGCCCGCCGACGTGGCCGCCGGCCGGACGGCCACCACCAGCAGCGAGGAGACCTCCAAGGGAAACACCGCGGCGAAGGCCGTGGACGGATCCACCGCGACGCGCTGGTGCGCGAACAACGGCAACACCGGGCACTGGCTGAAGGTGGATCTGGGGAGCACGAAGTCCGTCACCGGGGCCCGTATCGCCTGGGAGTTGGACGCGACGAACTACCGCTACCGGATCGAGGGCTCCACCGACAACAGCACCTGGACCACCCTCACCGACCGCACCGCCACCACCAGCACCAGCCAGGTGCAGGTCTCCGCCTTCCGCGCGCAGGCACGCTACATACGGGTGACGGTCACCGGGCTGCCCGCCTCGGTGTGGGCGTCCATCCGCAGCCTGGAGGTCTACGACCGGCCCTTCACCGCGGATCTGGGCACCTACCGGCTGGTGAACCGCAAGAGCGGCAAGGTCATGGACGTCAGCGACGCCTCCAGCGCCGACGGTGCCGCCATCATCCAGTGGCCCTCGACCAGTGGCACCAACCAGCAGTGGAAGCTGCTGCCGAACGCCGACGGCTCCTACCGGCTGATCAACGTCCGCAGCGGCAAACCCCTGGAGAGCCCGGACGGTTCCACCCAGGGCGCGGCCCTCGCCCAGTCGACCGACGACGGCGGCGACAACCAGTGGTGGAAGCTGGTGCCCTCCCAGACCAGCGGCTACTACCGGCTCGTCAATGTCCGCAACGGATGGTGCGCCGACGTCAAGGACGCCTCCACCACGGACGGTGTCAAGGTCATCCAGTGGCCCACCACCGACGGGTCGAACCAGGACTGGCAGCTCATCGCCCTGTGACGGCCTCCCGGCGAGGGGCCCGTGCCACCGCGGCGCGGGCCCCTCGCCTTTGCCTGGTCAGCACCGCCCCAAAGAGATCCGATGTATAGGGTGGATGTCCCGGCGTGACGGACCCTCAATGGCTTCCGCCACATTCGAGAATCCCTCAAAGCGCCCCTTCTGCCGGGTATTTCTGTCCCACCTCTAGACACGGCCACCACCGGACTCATATAAATCCATCCGATGTCTCCTCGTGGCACCACGCGGAGCGGAGTGCTAGGGCCGGCATTCCGCTCGTAACTCCCTGCCTCCCCCCCCTTGACTCATGGAGCCGCACCCATGTCCTCAGCCCCCCTCAGCAGACGCTCTCTGATGAAGGCCGCCGCCCTTGCCGGGGGAGTGGCGGCCTTCGGGCTGCCGCAGGCCTTGTGGCCCTCCACCGCCGAGGCGTACACCGTCGCGTCGAAGATGGACTGGTGGTACCAGGCCCGGTTCGGGATGTTCATCCACTACGGGTCGTACTCGCAACTCGGCCAGGGCGAGTGGGCGTTCACCAACTCGCAGTGGAGCAAGGCGAATTACCAGACCCAGGTCACCCAGAACTTCAACCCCAGCCAGTTCAACGCCGCCCAGATCGCCGAGCTGGCCAAGAACGCGGGCATGAAGTACCTCGTGATCACGGCCAAGCACCACGAGGGCTACGCGATGTGGGACTCCAACGTCGCGGGCTTCAAGGACGCCACCGGCACCAAGCTGTACAACCTGCACGACTTCGGCGGGGTCCAGAGCGACCCGCTCATGAACCTCAAGAACGAGTGCGAGAGCCGTGGGATCAAGTTCTGCCTGTACTACTCGATCCTCGACTGGGACCACCCATCCCAGACCGACCGCCACGACAGCGGCCTTACGACCATGTCGTCGCAGTCCGCCCGCACCGCCTACATCGCCGACATGAAGGCGCAGCTCCAGGAACTGCTGGACCGCTACGACCCGGCACTGCTGTGGTTCGACGGCGACTGGTTCGGCGAGCCCTCCAGCCCCACCCTCGAAAACTGGTGGCTGCAAGCGGACGGCGTCGATCTCTACAACTGGCTGATGGCCCGCAAGCCCAACCTCATCGTCAACGAGCGGGTCAAGCGGGACCACCGTCTCGGCGACTACGCGGTCGCGGAGTTCGGGATAGCCGGCGAGCCGATGAGCCGACCGTGGGAGCGGTGCGCCACCATGAACGGCGCCTGGGGCTACAACGCGTCGAGTGAGAACTCCTACAGATCCCTCAAGGACATCGTCCAGGAGCTCGTCACGGTGGTCTCCCGGGACGGCAACCTCCTGCTGAACATCGGTCCCAAGGGGGATGGCTCGGTCACCGTGGGGTCCCAGACCGTCCTGAACGGCCTGGCCTCATGGATGTCGGCGCACAGCGACAGCATCCACGGCACCAGCGGCAGCCCGTTCGCCACCGAACCCTCGTGGGGGAAGCTCACCAAGAAGAACGGCAAGCTCTTCGCCCATGTCTTCACCTGGCCCACGAACGGCCAGCTGCGGATCCCGAGGCTCGACAACACGATCAGCCGCGTCTATCTGCTGAACAACCCCTCGGTCTCGCTCTCCTACACCGTCACCGACCAGATCAACGTCACCGTGCCGACCACCGCGCCGAACGCCACTCTCCCCGTGGTGTGCGTCGAGGTCCAGGGCATGCCCACGAGGGTCTCGCCGACGGTGTTCCAGAACGTCGACTACCAAGGCACCCGCGGCGTTCTCCAACTGGGCAGCTACACCTCCGCCCAGCTGTCCGCCGCCGGTCTGGGACCCGCCCAGGCCTCCTCCATCCTGGTGCCCGACGGCTTCCAGGTGATCGGCTACTCCGGCGACAGCTTCACCGGCACCGCCTGGACGTTCACCTCGAACGCCGCCGACCTCCGGACGACCGGCAACAACGACGCCATCGCCTCCCTGAAGGTGACGTTCAATCCGGCCACGTACTTCCGCCTGGGCAACGTCACGAGCGGCCTGGTGCTGGACAGCGGGGGCAGCTTCTCCAGCGGCTCCAACCTGAAGCAGTGGGAGATCGTGGGCAGCGCCAACGTCCAGTGGCAGGCCATCGATCTCGGCAACGGCTACTACCGGCTCGTCAACCGCACCAACGGCCTGGCCGCCGACGGCTGGGGCGCCACCACCAACGGCGACCCGGCCCGGCAGGCCCCCTGGAACGGTGGCACCAACCAGCAGTGGCAGATCACCCACCGCGGCCAGGGCCGCTACTCCATCGCCAACCGCACCACGGGACTGGTCCTCGACGGCGGCGGCATGGTCGCCGAAGGGGCCGTGGTCAAACAGTGGAGGTGGCAGGACAGCACCAACCTGATGTGGACGTTCAAGGCCTGACCCAAGGCCGGGTGCGCGCCCTGGTGACAAGGGGCTTCGCGAGCCCGCGTGTGGAGAAGTGGTGAGGGGGCGGAGCTCCCGTCGACAGGCAGTCCGCCGGGACGGCCTGTCGACGGGAGCTCCGTCGCCTGTGTGGAGGCTGAAGCAAACGCCCGTACAACCGCGTTGGCCGGCCGTCTCCTCCTGCCATGGGACGCAGGCAGGAACACCTGAATGTGAACGAGCCATCACATGGGGCTGCAAGGAAAACTCACATCCAGCCGCATCGCCCGTCAAGGGTCGTGCGCGCACCTCTGCGGGAGTGTGAGTCCGGGCTCAGCGGCCCCGCGGGGCGTCGAGGAGGTAGGAGGCGACCGCGGTCTGGAGGTGGCTGCGCAGTTCGTTCCAGGGCAGTGGGCGGTCGGACTCCAGGAACTCTCCCTGGGTGATGCGGTGCGCGATCGCGGCGTAGATCAGGCGGTACGCGAAGTCCAGCGCGGCCTCGGGGTCCGGATGCGCGACGGGTGTGTGGCGCAGTGCCTCGGTGAAGTGGCGGTTGCCCTCCAGGCTGACGCGGGAGCCCTCGGCCCGTACCGCCTCGTGCCGGGTGCCGAGCAGCAGGAAGACACGCAGCAGGGCCTCGTGCGCCTGGAAGCTGTCCGTGATCGCGCCCACCGCCTCGGCGATCGCCACGGCCGGATCGCGCAGGATGCGCAGTCGCTCCGCGGACATGCGCGCCGTGATCTCGGCCTGGAGGTTCTCGGTGAACGCGCGCTGGATGGCCAGCAGCAGGCCTTCCTTGTCGCCGAACCGTCGGTAGATGCTGCCGACCGCCATGCCGGCTCGCTCGGCGACGGCGGCCACGGCGAGCGCGTCCACTCCGCCCTCCTCGAGCAGGGCGTACCCGGCCTGCAGGATGTCCTGCTGCGAACGGCGGCTGCGTTCCTGGAGGGCGGCAGGTCTGCTGGTGGAGGACTCGTTCACGCACGCAGTTTATCGACCGGCCTCTTGACGTCCATCCGATCGGTATGTGAATCTCGACTCACATAAAATGTGAGTCCCGGTTCACATGCGGACCTCGGTCCGCAAGATCGAGCCGTGCCCCTCTCGTTCCCACCTCACCCCTCGCAACGTCGCGGGGCTGTTCCTGGAGGTGTCCCATGGCTCCCCTCTACGACATCGCCGTCATCGGCTACGGACCGACAGGCCTCACCGCCGCCTCGCTGCTCGGCCGGCTCGGTCACCGCGTGGTGGTCTGCGAGCGCTGGCCCGACCTGTACGGGCTGCCCAGACTCACCCACATCGACGACGAGACCGTCCGCACCGTCCAGGCGGCCGGTGACGTCGACGAGGCGCTGCGGGACTCGTCGCCGTGCCACTACGTGTGGGTCAACGGCAAGGGCGAGAACCTGGTGAACATCCCGGCGAACCCCGACGGCCCGATGGGGTATCCGGATCACCTCTCCATGTACCAGCCGGACGTGGAGAGCGCGATCGACAGGCGGTTGCGCGGCTACGGCACGGTCGACGTCCGTCAGGGCTGGGCGGTCACCGACCTCGACCAGGACGACGACGGTGTCGCCCTGCGGCTGCGCGGCTGGAACGCCGACGCCGTGTGCGCGGACGGACCGCACGACAGCGTCCGGGCCCGCTATGTGATCGCCGCCGACGGCAGCCGCAGCGCGATCCGCGAACTGCTCGGCGTACAACGCCAGGACCTCGGCTTCAACGAGCAGTGGGTCAACGTGGACGCCGAGTGGCTGCGCCCCCAGCCCCCGGAGTTCGCATGCGGCACCCAGTACTGCGATCCAGCACGCGGGCACATGACCATCAACATCGGCGCGACCCGCCAGCGCTTCGAGTTCGCCCTGCTGCCGGGCGAGACCCGCGAGGAGATGACCGCTCCGGAGACCGCCTGGCGGCTCCTTCGCGAGTACCACGACCTCGGCCCGGACGACGTGCGGATCATCCGGCAGCTGGTCTACGGTTTCGAGGCCCGCATAGCCACCCGCTGGCGGACCGGCAGGGTCTTCCTGGCCGGCGATGCCGCCCACACCATGCCGCCGTATCTCGGCCAGGGCGCGTGCAGCGGCTTGCGGGACGCCACCAACGTCGCCTGGAAGCTGCACCTCGTGCTCAAAGGCCTGGCGCCCGACGCACTCCTGGACACCTACGAGAGCGAGCGGCGCCCGCACGTCACCGCGATCACCCACGCGGCGATCGGCCTGGGCAAGGTCGCCAACCTGCACGACACCGAGGCCGCCGCGGCCCGGGACGCGGCCTTCTTCGCCGGCAAGGTGCCCCCGCCGCCGCCGTTCCCGCCGCTGAGCGGCGGAGTGCTGCGCAAGGAGGCCGCCGCACCGGTGGGCACCCTCACCCCCCAGGGCCGCATCCGGCTGCCCGACGGCCGCACCGGCCGCCTCGACGACCTCACCGGATACGGCTTCACCCTGGTCACCGCCGAAGATCCGGCCGATGCCCTGGGGCCCGAGCGGCTCGCCCGGTTGGAGCGCCTGGGCTGCGCCGTGGTCGCCCTCGACACGGTCGACGACCTCGACGGACGGCACCGGGAGTACCTCCACCTGCTCGGCGCGGCCGCGTATCTGGCGCGCCCCGACTTCGTGCTGTTCGGCACGGCGGCCGACCGCACAGGCGTGGGCGCGTTGGTGGACGACCTCGACGCCGCGCTGGCCGGAACAGTGGGTGCGGCCGTATGACGCACGAAGATCCTGGAGCGGGGGCCGAGTTGTCGCCGCTGGTCGCCGCCCAGCACCGGGCCATGCCCTTCACCCGGCTCACCGACTACGGCATGGACCCCGCCGACGCCCGACGGCTGCTTGCCGACACCACCGCCGGAATCCCGTGGCAGGATGCCGCCGCGATCATCGCCGACGTACAACTGGTGCGCGCGCGGTCGGCGCAAGCCGCCGGGTATGGCACCACCGCCCGGCAGGCATACCGGTTCGCCTCCGCGGCCCTGATGTTCGCGCAGATGGCGTACCAGAGCGACACCTCGGCGAAGCGGGAGCTGTATGCCCGCCACACCGCCGCCACCGCCGCTCTCGCACCCGGCGTGGAGCGGGTGGAGATCAGTCACCGCGGCGGCGTCCTCGGCGGCTGGCTGGTTCTGCCGCAGACCGCCCCGCCCCGGGCCACCGTCATCGTGTGGGGCGGGCTGAGCGGTTGGGGGGCCGCGTATCTCTCCCTCGCCGACGCGTACACGGCGCGCGGCCTGGCCTGTCTGCTCGCCGAAGGCCCCGGTCAGGGCGAGTCGCGGCTGCGCCACGGACTGTACGTCGCCGAACATGTCACCGACGGCTTCGCCCGCTTCGTCGACCTGGTCGAGGCCGATCCCCGCCTCGGCGGTGCCATCGGAGTCCAGGGGGTCAGCTTCGGCGGCCTGTTCGCCGCCCACCTGGCCGCCGTCGATCCGCGCGTCGGCGCGGTGGTCGTCAACGGCGCTCCGGCGGTCCCGACCGTCCCGGAGTTCCGTACCGCCCGCGATCAGATGGCCGCCGTGGTCGGCACCGACGACCTGGGCCGGGTGGCCGAGGTCATGGACGGCCTGCGCTTCGACCCGGACAAGCACCGCATCGGCTGCCCGCTGCTCCTGCTGCACGGCGGCCGCGACCCCCTCGCCCGCTACGAGGACCAGGAGCCGTTCCTCCGCGCCGCCGACCCCACCACCGCCACGGTGCGGATCTGGCCCGACGGCGAGCACACCCTCTACAACCACGCGGCCGAACGCGACGCGCTCACCGGTGACTGGTTCAGCGACCACCTTGCCACGAACAGTTAGGAAGACCAGTGGACTTCACCGTCGAGACCGCCACCGACGCGGTGGTCGACAGCTTCCGGGAGACCAAGGACCAGCGTTTGCGCGAGGTCATGGAGAGCCTGACCCGCCACCTCCATGACTTCGTGCGGGACGTCGAACCCACGATGGAGGAATGGGAAGCCGCGATCGGCTTCCTCACCGCCGTCGGCCAGACCTGCGACGACACCCGCCAGGAGTTCGTCCTGCTCTCCGACGTCCTGGGCGTCTCCATGCTCGTCGAGACCCTGAACGGGGCCGAGGAGGGAACCGAGAGCACCGTCCTCGGCCCCTTCCACATGACCGAGTCACCCCGCCGTGAACTCGGCGACTCCATCGACCTGTTGGGCACCGGCCGCCCGTGTGTGGTGTCCGGCCGAGTGCTCACCGCCGACGGCACCCCGCTGCCGGACACCGAACTCGACGTGTGGCAGTGCTCGGAGGACGGCTTCTACGACGTGCAACAGCCCGACGTACAGCCGCCGGGCAACGGCCGCGGGCTGTTCCGTACGGACGGCGAGGGCCGCTACTGGTTCCGTACCGTCGTCCCCTCCCACTACCCGATCCCCACCGACGGCCCCGTCGGCCGCCTTCTCGAAGCCACCGGCCGACACCCCTACCGACCCGCCCACGTCCACTTCATCGCGAGCGCCGAGCGCCACCGGCCGATCACCACCCACGCGTTCGTCGCGGGCAGCCCGTACGTCGACTCCGACGCCGTCTTCGCGGTCAAGCGTGGCCTGATCACCGACTTCACCGAGTCGTACGAGAAGCGGGAGGCCGAGCGCTTCGGCGTGACCGTGCCCTTCACACACGCCCGGTTCGACATCGTGCTGGCCCCGGAAGCCAAGTCGGCACGATGACCCTCACCTACGAGGCCCTGCCGATGCGGGTCGTCTTCGGCACCGGAAGTCTGCGCCAACTGCCGCAGGAGGCAGCGAGGTTGGGTCTGCGGCGGCTGCTGGTGCTGGCCACCCCCGGCCAGCGCGCTCTCGCCGAGCACGCGGCCGGCCTGCTGGGCGACGCGTGCGTCGGGCTGTTCACCGGGGCCCGGATGCATGTGCCCGTGGAGGTCGCCGAAGCAGCTCGTACGGCCGCACGCGATGCCGACGCGGACGGCTGCCTGGCCATCGGCGGCGGGTCCACCATCGGTCTGGGCAAGGCGATCGCCCTGAGCACCGGCCTGCCCGTGATCAGTGTGCCGACGACCTACGCCGGCTCGGAGATGACCACCGTGTGGGGACTCACCGAGGACGGTCGCAAGCGCACCGGGCGCGACCGGGCCGTCCTGCCCCGCAGCGTGGTCTACGACCCCGAACTCACCCTCCGCCTCCCCGTGGACACGTCGGTGACCAGTGGCTTCAACGCCATCGCCCATGCCGTGGAAGCCCTTTACGCACCGGACGCCTCGCCGATCGTGTCCCTGATGGCCGAGGAGGGGGCGCGCTCGCTGGTCGCGGCGCTACCGGTCGTCGCCGCCGACCCCAAAGACACCCGGGCCCGCACCGACGCGCTGCGCGGAGCGTGGCTGTGCGGGGCATCTCTGGGGGCCACGACCATGTCGCTCCACCACAAGCTGTGCCACATCCTGGGCGGCACCTTCGACCTGCCCCACGCCGCCACCCACACCGTCCTGCTCCCGTACGTCGCCGCCTTCAACCTCCCCGCGGCACCGGCCGCCGAGCAGGCCCTGCGCCGCGCGCTGGCCACGGACGACGTACCGAAGCACCTCGCGCGGGCATCCGCCGAACTCGGCGCCCCCCGCTCCCTTGCCGAACTGGGCCTCACCGAGGGCGACTTCGACGAGATCGCGGCGCAAGCACAGGCCCAGCCGTACGCCAATCCACGACCGGTCACCGAAGGAGCCCTCCGCTCCCTCCTCTCGGACGCTCTGAAGGGAACCCTCGCACCCTGACCGGTCCTTCACAGATATCTGTCACACCTCGACACACCAGGAGACGAAAATGATCAAGTTGGTGGCCGCCGGACGGCGGCGCCTACGGCGCGCTCGGGGACGTGGGCTACCAGCTGACGCTCCCTCGCGACTCCGTGACCGAGCTGTACTTCGACGACCTCGAGTCCATGGCGCAGACCTTCGCGGACCCGTACACGCGCGACGTCGTCGGCCCGGACGGGGCCAACTTCAGCGACCAGGCTGCCGCAGTCAGCCTCCTCGTCGAGGAGAGCGGTGCCGAGGTGCCCCGATCCGGAACCGGCACGGTGAAGATCCTCCACTTCCTCAAGGCCGCCGAGGGGCTGGCTCCGGGTGCCTTCCAGGAGGGTTTGCGACGCGCGTACGAGGACCTGTTCGCCGACTCCGCCGGGCCCGCCCGGTACGTGCGCGGTCATCGGGAGTCCTTCGTGGATACCCCCACCTTTAGGTGGGGGGAAACGAAGCTCCTGCGGAGCAGGGCAACGGGCTGCGATTCGCCCCTTGGGCGGACCGCGGTGCTCTGACCCGCAGGTTTGATCTTTACAGGACTGCGGCCTAGTTTGTGACCGTGACCACGACCGGCGTGAAGCGGGCGTTCAAGTGCCGCTTCTATCCGACCGATGCGCAGGCAGCCGAGCTGTCGCGCACGTTCGGGTGCGTCCGGAAGGTCTACAACCTTGCCCTGGCCGCGAGGTCGGAGGCGTTCACGCGTCAGGAGCGGGTCAACTACAACCAGACCTCGGCAATGCTCACGGCGTGGAAGAAGACCGAGGAGCTGGCCTTCCTGTGCGAGGTCTCCAGCGTCCCGTTGCAGCAGGCACTTCGGCACTTGCAGACGGCGTACTCCAGCTTCTTCGCCAAGCGGGCCAAGTACCCGCGCTTCAAGTCGAAGAAGAAGTCCGGCAAGTCTGCCGAGTACACGTCCTCGGCATTCCGGTTCCGGGAGGGCAAGCTGACCCTGGCCAAGATGACGGAGCCGCTGGGCATTGTCTGGTCCCGGCCTCTTCCCGAGGGCACGGTGCCGTCCACGGTAACGGTGTCGCAGGACGCGGCCGGGCGCTGGTTCGTGTCGATGCTGTGCGACGACATGCCGGTCGAGCCGCTGCCCGTCGTGGATACCGCTGTTGGCATCGACGCCGGTATCACCAGCCTCCTGACCCTCTCGACCGGCGAGAAGATCACCAATCCGAAATGCGAGCGGGTCGACCGGCGCCGCCTGGCCAAAGCTCACAAGAACCTGGCCCGCAAGGCCAGGGGTGACGGCGCGAACCGGCGCAAGGCCCGCGTCAAGGTCGCGAAGGTCTATGCCCGGATCGCCGACCGGCGCCGGGACCACCTGCACAAGATCACCACTCGGCTCGTTCGTGAGAACCAAACGATCGTGATCGAGGACCTGACCGTGCGCAACATGGTCAAGAAGCACAGTCTGGCCCGCGCCATCAGTGACGCGGCCTGGCGCGAGATGCGCACCATGCTGGAGTACAAGGCCCAGTGGTACGGACGGGAACTGATCACCGTCGACCGGTGGTTCCCATCGTCCAAACTGTGCTCCGCCTGCGGCACCATCGCATCGAAGATGCCCCTGCATGTCCGTGAGTGGACGTGCGACTGCGGCACGACCCACGACCGGGACGTGAACGCGGCGAAGAATATTCTGGCGGTCGGGCTGACCGCATCTGTCTGTGGAGCTGGTGTAAGACCTCAACGGAGTTCTCCGGGCGGGCAGTCGGCGACGAAGCAGAAACACCCACGGCGCGAGCCGTAGGAATCCCCTCCCTTTAGGGAGGGGAGGATGTCAAGAGTGGAACACGGCCCTGCCCGGGGACGGCATGGCAGCGTACTTCGGAGGCACATCGGAGCAGCCCTCGTACGACGCCTACTTCGCCCTGTGGTTCGAGGAGGCGGAGGCCCTGACCGGCTTCTGTGCCTGGCAGGAGGCCTTGGCAGGGCATGCGGAGAAGCATGGTGCGCACTTCCCGCCCTCGCTGTCCTTCTTCCTCCTCACCCGCGAGGTCGTGATCTTCGACGACCTGGCCGAGGGCGACGCTGCGGGGTGACGCCTCGAAGAGCAAAGAGGCGCATCCCCGCGCAGGGGCGCGGCGGCCGGGAGTGTCGTGCCGGGAGCGGCGCTCAGGTCGGCGATGGCCGAAGCGCGAACACGCCGGCCGCGACGAGGATGCCCTCGCCCACGCCTGGCCACCGCCAGGACGTCGTCCGGGGCCGACTGGTCGAGGAGGCGGTAGCGGCCCGCCGACATCTACGACGAACCCTTCGGTGTCGATCCTTCGCGGGTGCTGGTTGGGAACGAGCAGCCGGCGACGGGCCGAGGTGCCAAAGCCCGGCTCGGTGAGTTCCAGCGAGGTATCCGGGATCTCGCGAGATCTCATGTGTCCTTCTGCCGGTGCCTCACAGACGGTAGAAGCGGGTGGCGGTGCCCGCCAGCACCGCTGTGCGCTCGCCGGGGGAGCAGTCCTGGAGGAGTTCCTCGACGGTGGCGGCCCAACGCTCCCAGCCCCCGGCGAGGCGGCACAGCGGCCAGTCGGAGCCGAACATGAGTCGCTCGGGCCCGAACGCGGACAGCAGCACCTCCCATACGGGACGGATGTCGTCGGTCGTCCAGGCGGTCCAGTCCGCTTCGGTGACCAGCCCGGACACCTTGCACGTCACCTGAGGCCGGGCCGCGAGGCACCGTATCTGCTTCTCCCACTCGCCGAGTTCGCCGTCCGCGAGGGGCGGCTTGCCGGCGTGGTCGAGTACCAGCGGGAGATGCGGATGGTCCTCGGCGAGCCTGACGGCCGACGGCAGTTGGTGAGCACGGACCAGCACGTCGTAGGCGAGGCCGCGCGCGAACACCGCCCGCAGACCCCGGCGCACATCGGGCCGTTGCAGCCAGCCGGGCTCTGACTCGCCCTGGACGAGGTGGCGCAGCGACCGTAGATACGGGCCGCCCGGTCCGGCGAGCAGACCGTCGAGGGTGTCACCGATCGCGGGGTCGGTGAGGTCGGCCCAGCCGACGACCGCGCCGATGAGCGGTTCCCGGTCCGCGAGTGCGAGGAGTTCCTCGGTCTCGGGCAGGGAGGGCAGACACTGCACGACCACGGTGGTGGTGAGCCGGTGACCGGCGATCGTGCGGGTGGCGTCGGCGGCGAGGCCGGCGGGTGTGAAGGAGCGTCGGATGGGCGCGAGGACGGGCTCGTCGAGCCAGGGCTGCGCACGTTGGTCGAGATCCCAGAGGTGGTGATGGGCGTCGACGAGGGCGAGGGTGTCGGGCCGGGGCATGGGGGGCTCCAGGGCGGCGCGGTGGTGGTCGTGGGAAGGCGCTGTAGTGACGACGGCCCCGCCGGCCGACAGCTGAGCTGCCGGCCGTAGCGGGGCCGTCGCCTCACAAGCGGAGCGTCACTGGATCGTCCAGAGCTGGTTGGTCTGGTTCAGTGCCGTCCACTGGTCGAGCGCGGCGCCGGCGGTGGTGGAGGCGCCACCGACCTCCAGGGCCTGCCGGCTCTCGAAGTTGCGGATGACGTATCCGCTGCTGCTCGGCTCGAAGTACCAGAGCTGGTTGTTGCCTCCGTTGTAGGTCGACTGGACGACCGCCGCACCCTTGGAGTGGGAGCCGTTGGAGATGATGAGGACCTTGCCGCTGTTACGGTTGACGATCTTGTAGAGGTTGCCGCTGACCCGCACGACGTTCCACTGCTGGTTGGTGCCCGAGGTGCTCTGCCACTGGATCACGGCGGCGTTGTCCGCGGTGGAAGCTTGGTAGACGTCGGCCACCAGGCCGCTGTTGACATTCTTGATCGTGTAGTTCGTCGACGGGTTGAAGGACGGCGCGGTGCCCGAGTTCTGCAGCGCGGTGCCAGCCTGCTGCACGCTGAAGTCGTCGATGTAGAAGTAGGCGCCGTCGGTCTTGGCGACGCGCACGTACCGGAACTTCTGCCGTGCGTCGATCTTGGCCGTCAGCGTCGAGGTATACGGAAGGGTCGCGGCGTCCTGGCGTCCCAGCACCGTGTATTCGGCGAAGCTGGGGTCGTTGGAGCCGCGTATCTCGAAGTTGCTGCGGGTTTCGGGCTGGTCGATGTCCTGGCGGGTGGTGAAGGAGAACTGGCCGAGTTGGTACGCACTGCCGAGGTCGACCTGCCACCAGGCCGAGGTGTCGCTCCCCGTGGGGGACCAGCCGGTCGCCGGGTCGTTGTCATTGGCCTTGGCCGGTGCCCAGGTGGAGTTGTAGACGGAGGACGCGGAGGTCGCCTTGCCGTAGGCGAGATTGATCTTCGCCAGCAGCCCGCTGTAGGCCGACTGCAGACCCGAGGCCTGCATCACCGCGGTTCCGGTGGTCGTGTTGTTGGAGAGGGTGACGTTGGGGCCGTTGGCGTTGCGGTTGATGAAGTTGTCGGTGTGCGACAGGACGTTGTTCGCAAGGGTCATGTTGCTCGAGCCCTCGTCGAGATAGGTGCCGGCCACGGCCGAGGAACACGCGGTGGGCGTGCGGACCACATCGTGGATGTAGTTGTTGTTGATCACCGTGCCGGGGTCGTTGGAGAGGTGGTAGATGCCTGCCGCGTCGCACAACTGGTTCATCACGTTGCCGATGCGGTTGTAGCTGACGGAGTTGTTGCCCTCCGCGTTGGCGGCCGACTGCCAGCCCCAGCCCAGGGAGATCGCGGCCCAAGCGGAGTCGGAGATGTCGTTGTGGTCGATGGTGGTGCCGTTCACGAAGCCCGCGTTGATGCCGGCGGTGCCGTAGTAGTCCTCACCGATGCGGTTGATCAGGTTGTTGGTGACGCTGACACCACTGACGACTTCGCGTGCGTCCTCGCCCGCGGGTGAGGTGGGCGGGTTGTACACGGTGTGGTACTCGACGGTGGGATCCGAGAACTTGCCCACCGTGATCCCGTTGCCCGCGATGTCCTGGATTATGTTGCCGGTGACGGCGGAGTTGTGGACGCCGTGGTGCAGGTCCAGGGCGGTCGAGCCCATCTGGGTGAAGGTGTTACCGGTGAAGGACAGGTTGTCGGCGTCGGCAGCGTAGACACCGGCCGGCGGGCGGTTGACGTACTGGTGGTTGCTGGAGTCGGCGGAGATGTTGGAGTTGCCGCCCTGGGCGTTGAGCAGGCCGTTGTTGCTGGCCTCGGTCCAGTTGGTCTGGGTGAAGGTGATGCCGGAGAACTGCAGGTTGTGAACAGGGGCGCTGAGGCTGTCACCCTGGATGTTGAAGAGGGTCTGCAGTGTCGGGACCTGCACGGTGGCCGACGTCATGGTCTCCCCCGGCCGGGGGAGGTAGTAGAGCGTCTGCGCGGCCTTGTCGAGGTAGAACTCACCGGGCTCCGTGAGGAACTCGTGGGCGTTCTCGAAGTGCAGGGGTGAGCCGTTGGACAGCAGCGGATAAGGCCGCTGGAAGAGGATGCCGGCCTCGTGGTCCTGGATCGAGACGTTCGCCATGTTGCCGCTGTTGGCGAACGACTTCAGCCGCAGGTAGTTCTCGGCCCACTGCAGTTGCAGCACCATCTCGACGCGGTTGAACTGGCCCCAGTTCGCCATCTGGGAGCTGAGGACCTTCAGCACCTGGGCCGTCTTGTCGCTGCCCTGCAGTTGGAAGTTGGAGCCGACGTCCGGGTAGCGGGCGCGCGTGGCGCGCACGCCGTTGACGTACAGCTGCCGGAAGTCGAGATTGCCGACCGATGCCTTGTACTCGCCGTTGGTGGCCGATGTCCAGCCGGTGATGCTCTTGGCGCTGGAGACGACGGGGGTCTCGGAGCCGTACGCCTTGTAGATGACGTTGTGGCCGTTGGTGCCCGAGTCGGCGGAGGTGAAGTCGACCGGACTGGTGAGGGGGTACGTGCCGCCGCGCAGGTTCACGACGATGTCCCCGGACATGGCCGAGTTCACCGTGCGGACCGCGTCGCGAGCCTTCGCGATCGTCTTGAAGGCCGTTGACGTACTGGTTCCCGAATTGCTGTCACTGCCGTTGGTGGGGTCCACGTAGAAGCTGGTGTCGGCCGCGTGCGCCGTCTGGGCGGGCAGGACGACCGCTGTTGCCACCAGCAGGCTCTGCAGTAGTCCCACCATGAGTCGTGCGGGTCTCATGCCGTTGTTCTCCTTACCGTGTTGCGCAGCGCGTCGCCGGGAGCCGGGCACGCCACCTGCGTCCTAGGAGGGGTCGTCGGATACCGGATCGTCGAGATGCCAGATCTCGGGCAGATCGGTCCAGTAGTTCCCAGGCTTCCGGTCCGGCCAGGGTTCCTGGCACGGATCGGTGAGCTTCCACCACTCTTGAGTCACCGGGTCGGCGGCGATCGCCGCCATATCGGCCTCGAAGTCATCGCCGTGGTACTCGAAGTAGGCGAAGAGGACATCGTGGTGGCGGAAGATGGTGTAGTTGCGCACATTGGCGCGGTGCAGCGCGGCTTCGACGCCGGGCCAGACGACGGCGTGGAGGGTGAGGTACTCCTCGCGTCGTTCGGGACGGAGCCTGATGGTCTGGGCGATCCGCTTCACTTCCCGCCCTCCCCGCCACGCAGGCCGGCGCCGGACCCCGCCGGGGCGTCCGCCGAGAACGGCGTGCGATAGCTGGGTGTCCTCGTCCGCAGCTCCAGCCGGAGCGTGAGCCGGATGCGGGTCGAGGCGGGCAGCTCGACCGTGAGCAGGTGGCTGCCGACGGGCGCCTCCGCTTCGGTGACCGCCGGCTCCCCGTGGCCATAGTCGTACATGTCCCCGACCCACGAGTCGTCCTCGCACGTCGTGTAGCGCACCGAGGCGACGGTGTGTTCGGCGAAGGCACCGGCCTGGACGACGACCGTCCGGGCGCGGTCGGGGGAGAGGTTGACCAGTTCGACGCAGGTCGCCTCGGGGTCGATCGAGGTCACCAGGGCCGCCACCTCGGGCGGCAGGCCCGCTCGGCCCGCCTCGCCGTCGTGGTAGCGCACCCGCGCCTGCTGGAGGCCACCGTTGTAGAGGACCTGGGGACCGCCCCACGTCAGCTGGACCAGCGCCTCGGTGACGACGGGGTTCGACTGCTGCCACAGGTGGATGTCCGCCTCGGGCACGTCGAGGTCGCGGTATCGGTCCATCCGGGTGAGCCGGTGGCGGACCTGGGCCTGAGCCGCGGCGAGGATCCGCTCCGGATAGCCGGGGTCGTCGCCGGCGAGGAAGGCGAACCATGCCTCTTCGTGCCCGGACTCCTCCTTGGCCCGGAAGGACCGTACGGTGCGCCAGTCGATGCCGGAGGCCTCGCGGATCCGCTCAAGGCGGGCGCGATCGGCCGGAGCGGCCGTGTGGTGCCACAGCGCCACCGGTACGGCGGGGGTGACCGGGTTGTGGTCGAACCACCCCTCGTCGTTGCGGCGGAAGGGGATGTGAAGGGTGGGGGTGTCGATGTCCGGTCCGAGCTGGGCGACCCACTTGGACTGGAGGCTGGAGTCGGCCTCGGCGAAGGCCATCGTCGTGCCCTGCTCCAGGAGCGTGTCGAGCGTGGCCCCGACGAAGGAGAGGTGGTCCTCGTCGCCGGTGACCGTGGCCGCGGCCAGCGCCGCGACACAGGCGGCGTGGCCCACGCTGTGCCAGCCGTGCGGCCAGGACCAGCCGTAGTGCCCGCCGTACCAGCGGCCCTCGTGCAGGCTGCCGACGACACCGTCGGGCCCCACGTTGTCCGGGATCATCCCGCCGTTGTCCTCGGCCCGCTTCCGCCACGCGCCGACGTACTCCACGATCCAGTCGCGGTAGCGACGGTCGCCCGACAGGATCCACGCGTTGAGCACGAGCCCGGCCGCGGCGAGGTTGACCGCGGTGTCGCCCACGCCCATCCGCTCGCGCATCTCCTGCCCCAGACGCGGGTCCTCGGACAGCGGGTAGGACGGCGCGTCGTCCGGCAGGATCCAGTCGAGCGGGAAGCCGTAGGTGCGCGCCTCCGACGGCAGCCAGGGGTACGCGTCCCCGTTCGACAGCCCCTGGCGGTCCGGGTCGCTGCCGTTGTGCGGTCGGGTGATGATCCGGTGCTCGGGGTCGTAGTTGCCCTTGGCCGGGTCGACGTACAACTCGGCGAACCGCAGGGCGCGTTCGGACCAGCGTTCCGGATCGGCCATGCACAGGAAGTAGAGCAGGAGCAGGCTCTCGCCCTGGTGGAACCAGTCGTAGCCGCGCTCGAACTCGTCCTGGAGCATGCCCAGTTCGGTGAGCTGGCGGGTCACGCCCTCCCAGTGCCGCTCGCTCGCGGGCAGCAGGTCGTCGGCGCCGCCGAGCAGATAGAGCTGGGGCCAGTTGAAGAACACCTCGTAGAAGTCGTCCACGCCGTCGCGGGTGCTGAGCCGGCCGTTGTACTTCAGGCGTCCGTCGGGGTCGGTGAAGTCACGGGCGAAGCGGCGCCAGGCGTGGTCGAGGAGGTCGAACAGTGCCCGCTGGGAGACGGCCCAGCCGGGAGGTTCGAGCAGCGGCACACTGGCGCGCACCCCGGGGAAGGCGGCGGGGGCACCAGAGGATGTGGCGTCCCCGCCCGACGTGCGGTCGTCAGGGCTGAAGGGCATGAGGGCTCCGTTCGGGAGGGAAGGAGGAGGGCGCGCCGGGTGAGGGGCGGTCAGTCCTTGGTGGCGCCGGCGAGCATTCCCGCGACCAGGAAGCGCTGGGAGAAGAGGAAGACGATCAGCACGGGGGTGATGGCCAGCAGTGTGGCCAGAGCGAGCTGCGGCCGTTCGATGGCGAGCGAGCCGACCGTCGGATTGAAGGAGGGCACATTGCTCAGCAGGCTGCCGATACCGACCTGCACCGGCATCTGGTCGCTCTCGGGGAGCATCACGTACGGCAGGAAGTAGTTGGTCCAGTTGGCGACGAAGCTGAAGAACCCGACGAGCGCGACGACCGGTGCGGCCAGGGGCAGCGCGATGTGGCGGAAGACCCCGAACTCGCTGCACCCGTCGATGCGGGCGGCCGCCAGCAGGTCCTTGGGTACGGCGGTGGTGAAGTAGATGTAGGTCAGATACACGCCGAACGGGTAGAAGGCGTAGGGCAGGATGACCGACCACATCGTGCCGATGAGCTGGACTGCGTTGATCTCCAGGAACAGCGGCACCACCAGCGTCGCGTTCGGCATCAGCATCACGATCAGCGTCGCGACGAGGAGCGTGTGCCGCCCCCTGAACTCGGTCGTCGCCAGCGCGTAGCCGGCCGGTACCGCGACACACAGGGTGATCACCAGGGAGATCCCCGCGTAGAGCGCGGAGTTGCGCAGCCACTGCAGGATCGCGGCGTCCTGGAAGCCGGTCAGCGCGTCCCAGTTGGCCTTGAGCGCGTGCCAGGAACCGAAGGAGAGCGGGTTGCCGTGGACGAGTTGGTGGTCCGTCTTCGTCGCGGCGAGGACCAGCCACAGCACGGGCAGGACGAAGAACAACACGAAGGCCGCGAGCACGATGCCGACCAGCAGCCGGGACGCGTGGCGTCGCACAGGGATCCGGCGTGGCCGGGACGGCGTCGGTGCGGCGTGGCCCACGATGCCGTGACCGGTGCGGGGGCGCGCGTGGGCCGCGGGTGGGTGCGGCTGAGTTCTACTCGGCATCGAAGAATCCCGACCGTGTGACGAAGAGGGCGGCGGCCGACAGGCTGATGAGGAGAAGCTCGACGGAGATGGCCGCGGCTCCGTTGATGTTGTTCATCTGGAAGGCGAAGTCGTAGGAGAGCTGGTTGAGGGAGTAGTCCCGGCCGGCCACTCCGACGCTGGCGAGCGAGAGCAGCTGGGGCTCGACGAAGAGCTGTGCGCCGCCCGCGAAGGCCAGGATCACCATGTAGACGATCCACTTGCGCAGCATGGGGATCTGCACTCGCCACGCGGTCTGCCAGGGGCCGGCTCCGTCGATCCGGGCGGCCTCCATCACATCGTGGGGGATGTTGTTCAGGGCGCCGTAGATGACGACGATCCAACCGCCCGCGCCCGTCCAGAACGCGATGCCGGTGAACAGCACCGGCAGATTGCCCGGAGCGATGACCTCACCGAAGGTACCGTAGCCCAGGAGCCCGAGGAGGGAACTGACCGGGCTCACCGTGGGGTCGAGCATGAACAGCCACACCAGGACGCTCGCGGCGCCGGCGAGCGCTCCGGGAATGTAGAACAGGAACCTCAGTGTCTTCGAGGCTCCCTTCGACGCCATCCGGTGCAGTAGCAGCGCCAGTCCCACGACGAGGACCACGAGCGAGACGAGCCAGAACAGCAGGTACAGGGCGACGTGACCGAGAGCCGGCACGAACCGGAAGTCCTGCGCGGTGGTGACGAAGTTGTCCAGTCCGGTGAAGGCGCCCTGGGCGTTGGTGAAGGCGAACCAGATGGCGTAGCCGGTGGGGACGACACCGAAAGCGATCAGGAGGACGACGTAGGCGGCGACGAAGGCCGCTCCGGCCCGGCTCTGCCGGGAGGCACCGCGAGGGCGCCGCCCGGCGGAGCCGGCCGTCGAGTGGGTGACGGTCACTGCGAGACCTTGTATCCGTTGGACTGGGCGTACTTGACGATGGAGTCCTGCCACGCGGGCAGCAGCGAGACGATGGTCTTGCCCTGCGTCATACCGGGCTTGACCGTGGCGGCCCAGATCGCCTCCTGGCTGAACTGCCCCGAGCCCCACTTGGGCCAGACCTGCGTCGAGGCGTCCTTGAGGACGTTGAGGTCCCCCGCGTAGTAGCCGGAGGCGTTCTGCTGCTTCAGCCAGGCCTCGGCCGCCGACGCGCAGGCGGGGAAGCCGGGAGCCACCTCCCCCTGGTAGGCGTTGTCCGTCGTGACCCAGGTCAGGAAGTCGGTGGCCGCCTTCACGTGTTCGGAGTGCTGGGACAGCAGCCAGGTGCCGCCGCCCACGTTGCCGGTGGACGGGGAGGTCTCACCGCTCCACTGCGGCATCGGGGCTGCCGCGATCTGCTTGGCCGGCGTCTTGAAGGTGCCCTTGAACAGTGCGCCGCCGTACCAGGCGGGGCCGGGCATCATCAGCACCTTGTCGGCCTTGTTCTTGCCGAAGTCGGTACTGAACACACCGCTGATCGACATCGACTTCTTCTTGATCAGTACGTCCATGAGCTGGGCCATCTTGGTGCAGTTGGCGCTCGTGGTGTTCACCGAGACCGCCTTGGGGCCCGTGATGTCGTTGGCGCCGCACTTGCTCGCCCACAGGTAGACCTCGGGCGTGTAGGAGTCACCGGCGTCGCCCACGAGGTAGCCGGGGTGTTCGGCGGCGACCTTCTCGCCGAGTTTCTGGTACTCCTCCCAGGTCGTCGGCACCTGGTAGCCCCACTTCTTCATCAGTGGCGCGTTGTACCAGAGGACGGCCTGGGAGAGGTCGTTGCGCAGGCAGTAGAGCGTGCCGTCCACGGTGCAGACGTCGTTGGCTCCCCTGGCGAACCCGCTGAGGGTGCTCTGGGGGACCAGGCCCTTGTTGAGCGGGGCGACGAACTTGGCGTCGACCGCCCAGGTCACCTCGTTGTTCTGCGAGCTGAAGACGACGTCCGGCCAGCCCTTGCCGGTGCGGTTGAAGAGCTGCACCTTCGTCTGCAGGTAGTTCGACCCGTTGGCGTTGCCGTCGTACGTGACGATCTTCATCTGCACCTTCGGGTGCTGCTTCTGGTACAGCTTCGCGGCGGCCAGGCGGGTCGAGTCCACCCACACCGTGAACGCGCCGTCCTTCTGCGGTGCCTGGGCGAAACCGTCTTTCGTGGTCGTGCCGGTTCCGCTGCCGCCGCAGGCCGTCACGGCGACCAGGACCCCGGTTGTCATACAACCGGCCAGCAGCGCCGACCGCCTCCTGCTCCTCGGGAACGGTCGCCCGCGATCGGTGAACGGCTTCCTTGTGACCATGAGTACTCCACTGCGTTGTGGGCGCCCTGAGCAGAGCGGCGGGGAGGGCTTATGCCGACAGATTTCGGCTTGCGGAAGAAATTAGGCGCCCTATCAGGGAACTGGTCAAGGGGATGTGCAGGCACAATTTTCCGCATCGACACATGCTTATGGGAGGTTCTGTGGCATAATCTCCGGTTTTTTGACTCTCTCGACAAGGGTGGACGGTTGGGTTTCCGGGATGCTTTCCTAAATGAGTACGACTCATTGATGGAGCGAGGGCCTGTAACATGACGAGTGATTGCGAAGCGGATCAGGTGTGCTTCAGGTGCATCGGCAACGGAGGCCGGGGATGAGTGAGACAGGGGGGGCGATGCTTGGGGCAGAGGGGAACGGCAAGTACCGCCCGGGTTACGAACGCGTCGCGGAACAGATCGTCGAGTTCATCGCAGAGTCGCGCCTGACCCCTGGTGACAGACTGCCTACCGAGACCGAATTGGCCGGCCGGCTGGGCACCAGCAGAGCCGTGGTCCGCGAAGCCGTGAAGATCCTTTCCGCGCTCGGACGAGTCCGGGCGCACAAAGGCCGAGGCCTCTTCGTCGCGGACGACGAGGGCATGTTGACGGCGAGTCGTTGGGGAGGCTTCTTCCGGCCCACCGATCTCGATCACATCTTCTCGCTGTTCGAGTTCCGCAGGGTCCAGGAGATGGCGGCCAGCAGTCTGGCGGCGACCCGGGCCACGCCTGCCGAACTGCGGGCCATCGAAGTCGCCGTGGAGACGTGCCGGCACGGCTTCGTCCAGGGGGAGGTGGAGGTGTTCGACCAAGCGGACGACGACTTCCACACCGGGATAGCGGCGGCCTCGCACAACAGTTTCCTCGTCGAGGCCGTGCGTGATGCACGCCGGTTGCAGCGACAGTCCAGCGCGATCGGTATGCATGACGTGCTGAGCGACCATGCCGAGGCTGCGGTCGAGGAACATGCGGCCATCTACGAGGCCATACGGGACGGCCGGCCCGAAGCCGCGGCCCAGGCGACCGCCGTCCACCTGGACAAGACACTCGAGGACTACCGTCGTGCGATCCAGCGGCGGCTGTTCGGATAACTGGTCGGTTCGAGCCGCCCGCGCCGCACCTCGGCCGCAGCCCAGGGTGCACGCTGGACGTCGTGCCGCCCGCGTGACCACGATGTTGTGCTGCTGCACGGGCGCAGGCGTGCGCGAGGTCCAGGCCGCACGGCACCGGCCGACCTGGGCTCAGCCGGTGCCGTGCGGTGTTCGACCTCGCGCCGGAGCGTGGCGGCCTCCGTGTGCTGAGCGTCAAGCCGGGGCATCCGTCCCCTTCGCCGCCGTACGGGTGGCGTCCTCGTGGACCAGCTGCGCGCGCCGACCGCGTGTCGAGGACCGGCAGGTCATGCCAGAAGATCCGTACGGATCTTCTGGCATGACCTGCCGGTCCGTTGTTGGGTCAGGGAGGACGAGCTGCTCCATGCTGTTCGGCAAGGCCGCAGGCCTTGCCGAACAGCGTCGCCGCTCACCGGGCGGTCGTCGAGCTCTCCGAGCGGAGCAACCTGTCGAGGTTGGTCATGGAGGTGCGCATCGCCGACCGCATCGACGGCTCCTGGACGCGGTTGAGCAAGTCCCCCAGCGGTCCCAGCCCGATGGTGTACTCGACCTGGTAGATCATCTCCGTCGTCTCCCGGCCGTCCCCGCTCTGCAACGGCCGGAACTCGAAGACGCTGGTCACGTTGCGGAGCGGGGCGAATCCGGTGCCCGTGTCGACGCGGCGCTTGCAGGGCTCGATCTCTCTGACCGTCCAGACCGAGTCGGTCTTCAGGGGGCCGAGTGTGCGGTTGCGTTCGGCGTAGGTCCGGCCGACCGTGGCGACGCCGTGGTGGTCGGTGACCTCGATCGCTCCGGCGACCCACTCGGCGTATCGGTCGGTGCGGGAGATGACGTCCCAGACGCGTCCCAGGGGTGCGTTGATGACGGCCTGCTCGGTGACGACGTACGTGTTCATTGCGGTGTTCCTTTCTCGATGGTGTCTCTTGTCGGTGCCGCTCGTGCTCAGTCCCGGCCCAGGACTTCGGTGGCGGCGTGCTTGCCGGAGCGGACGGCGCCGTCCATGAAGCCGTTCCAGTACGGGGAGAACTCGGCGCCCGCCCAGTGCACACGGCCGAACGGGAGCCCCATCCACGGCCCGAAGTCGCTGAGCACGCCGGGGGCGGCGACCGACGTCGGGCCGCCCTGGGTCCACTGCTCGGCTGTCCAGTCCTGCTCGACGTAGTCCACGGTGTCGAAGGCCCGGTCCCCGACGACCTGGGCGAAGGAGCGCAGCACCGCTCCACGGCGCTCGGTGGCCGGGCGGTGGGCCCACTTGCGCCATTCCCGGCCGCCGAGGAAGCCCATGAGGACGCCCGGTCCACCGTCGGGCGGGGTGTTGTCGAACATCTCGCGGATGGGGGAGCCGCCGCGCAGCAGACCCATGCCGGACAGACCGTCCTCGCGCCAGAACGGCTTGTCGTAGACGGAGACGCACTTCATGAGGGTGCCGAACGGCAGCCGCTGGAAGAGCTGGTCCTGCTGCGGCGGCAGCAGCGGGTCCCACACGATCCGCGCGGCGAGCACCGGCGGGACGGCGACGATGACCTGGCCGGCCCGCCAGTCTCCGGCGTCGGAGACCACAGTGACGCCCGTGGAATCCTGGCTGATGCGCCGGACCGGGGCGGACAGGTGGACGCGCCCGTCGAGTTCCTCGGCCAGCCGCTGGGCGACGAGCTGCGAGCCGCCGACGAAGCGGCTGTCCTGGGCGCCGCCGGTGGTGCCGGTGCCGCGTTCCATGGTGCCGGGGTGGGTCTCGTCGCCGAAGGTGGCGACGTACCAGAGGCTGAACAGGGCGGAGGCGTCGCGTGCCTCGCCGCCGTAGGCGGAGTTGAGGAACAGGCTGAACATGTCGACGGCGTCGCCGGTGATTTCGGCCTTGCGCAGCCACGTCTCGTAGGTCATGGAGTCGAGTTCGCGGGCGTGCGGGGACCGCCACGGGGCCGCCGGGTCCACCTTGGCCGCCTCCTTGGCGATGCGGGCCAGGGCGATGCCCATGTCCGGCAGGGCGAACAGGTCCGGCGGGGTGTGGCCGGAGTAGCGCTTGGCCTTGCCGTCGTGGACGTAGACGGTCTCGCCAGGGACGGCTGCCCGGTAGGTGGCGACACCGACCTCCTCGGCCAGCGCCAGGATGTGGTCCTGGGTGGGGCCGGCGAACTGCCCGCCGATCTCCGTGACTTGGCCGTCGCCGAGATCGTGGTTGAGCAGTCGGCCGCCGACTCGGTCGCGGGCCTCCAGGACGGCTATGGACTTGCCCTCCGCGACGAGCTGCCGTGCCGCGGTGAGGCCGGCCAGTCCCGCGCCGATGACCACGACGTCCGTGTGCTGCGTGCTGCCCATGATCGCTCCCTGTCCTGGGTGGTACCGGATGCCCCTCACCATACAGACAACCTTGTCGAGTGACACTGTCGCTGGGTCAAGTCGTCTGATTGTGTCGATTGATTTTAAGAAGCCGCAGGTGGGAGGGGTGCAAAGCGGCAATGTGAGCTGAGTCATGCAGTCGACATGTTCAGTCGACTTGAGCGACTGATAAAGTCTGGTGCTCGAACCCCCTCACCGACCTTGGGAGTCAGCCATGGCTGTCCTGCTCCATCGGCTGGGCCACAGTGCCTACCGTCACCGCAAGCTGGTGCTAGGCATCTGGCTCGTCGTCCTGGCCGCGCTCATCACGTGCGTCGGCGTTTTCGGCGGCAAGCTCGACGACCGCTTCACCGTGCCGGGCACCGAGTCGCAGCGGGCGCTGGACACGCTCGGCAGGACATTGCCCGAGGCCTCCGGAGTGGGCGCCGCGATCGTCTTCACCGCACCCGAGGGCCACCGCGTCACCGAAGCCCCCTACAAGGCGGCCATCGCCGGAGTCGAGGCGGCGGCCGCGAAGGCACCCCAGGTCAGTGCCGTCATGGGTCCGCGCGCCACCGGTGCCGTCTCGGCCGACCGGACCACGGCGATCGTGCAGGTGCAGTACTCGGTCCAGCGGGCCGAGGTGGACGCCTCGTCACTGGACGCGATCGAGCGGACGGCCGAGGCGGCCGAGCAGCACGGGCTCAAGACCTTTGTGGGCGGCAGTGCCTTCGGCAGCAACGGCGTCCACATCGGCCCGTCCGAGATCATCGGCGTCGCCATCGCCCTGCTCGTCCTCGTCGTCACCTTCGGCTCACTGCTCGCCGCCGGCATGGCGTTGCTGCCCGCCCTGCTCGGAGTGGCGGTGGGACTGGCCGGGCTGCTCGCCCTCGCCCCGGCGGTCAGCATCTCCTCGACGGCGGTCACCCTCGCACTGATGCTGGGGCTGGCCGTCGGCATCGACTACGTCCTGTTCATCCTCTCCCGCCACCGCCAGCAACTCGCCCGTGGCACGGACCCGCAGGAGTCCATGGCACTGGCCAACGGCACCGCCGGCAGCGCGGTGGTCTTCGCCGGCAGCACCGTGATCATCGCCCTGGCCGCACTCAGTGTCATCGGCATCCCGTTCCTGACCACGATGGGCCTCGGTGCCGCCGGCGCCGTCCTCATCGCCGTCCTCGCCGCGGTCACCCTGCTCCCGGCCATCGCCGGCTTCGCCGGTGCCCGGCTGACGCCCAAGCCCGGCGGCAAGGCGGCTCAGCGCGCCACCGACCCCGACGGGTCCACCGGAAGGGCCACCCTGGGCGCCCGCTGGGTCAAGGCCGCTGTCGCCAAGCCCTTGTTGACGGTCCTGGCCGTCGTGGGCATCCTCACCGCGCTCGCCCTCCCCGTGGCGGATCTGCGCCTCGCCCTGCCGGACAACGGTTCGGCGCCGGTCAGCTCCACCGAGCGCAAGGCGTACGACGTGGTCGGCGACAAGTTCGGGCCCGGCTTCAACGGCCCGCTCCTGGTGCTGACCGAGACCGACGACGGGTCCGGTGCGCGGGCGGGTGCGCAGGCCGCGGAGAAGCTGAAGGACCTCAAGGGCGTCAAGGCGGTGCTGCCGCCCCAGCCCACGCGCGACCCCGCGCAGTCCGTCATCCAGATCATCCCCGAGACCGGTCCGGACAGCGCCCGCACCGACCGCCTCGTCCATGACATCCGCACCGCCGCCCCGGGCATCCACGAGACCACCGGAGCCACCGTCGCGGTCACCGGAACCACCGCCGTCAACATCGATGTCTCCAACCGGCTCAGCGACTCCCTGCTGCCGTTCGTGGCGATCGTCGTCGGCCTGAGCCTGATCCTGCTGACCATGGTGTTCCGCTCGCTGGTCATCCCGTTCAAGGCCGCCGCCGGATTCCTGCTCTCGGTGGCCGCCTCGCTCGGCACGGTCGTCGCCCTGTTCCAGTGGGGCTGGCTGGCCGACCTCTTCGGCCTGGCCCACACCGGTCCCGTCGTGAGCTTCCTGCCGATCATCCTGATCGGGGTGCTCTTCGGACTCGCGATGGACTACGAGGTGTTCCTGGTCTCCGGAATGCGGGAGGAATGGGTCCACACCGGCGAGGCCCGCCGGTCCGTGGTCGATGGCGCGCGGCACAGCGTGCGGGTCGTCACCGCGGCGGCCCTGATCATGTTCACCGTCTTCGCCGGGTTCTTTCCCCTCGACGACGCCCTGATCAAGCCCATCGCCTTCGCGCTGGCCGTCGGTGTGGCCATAGACGCCTTCGCCGTCCGCATGACCCTCGTACCGGCGGTCCTCGCCCTGGCCGGACGACACGCCTGGTGGCTGCCCGCCTGGCTCGACCGTGTCCTGCCCGACCTCGACGTGGAGGGCACCCGTCTCCGCGAGGCCCCCGAGGAGGCGCCCAAGGAGCCCGTGCGGGCCGGCTGACCGCCGCGTACGTATCCAGGCCCCGGCTGGAGGACACTGCCTCCCCAGCCGGGGCCTGGGTCTGTCGCCGACGCCCGCGAAGGCGAATCGGTGTCGATGGGACGGGCGCGACGTCCGTGCCGGCGCCGGTGGACGGATGTGGCCCGCCGCCACCCGGCCGGTGCGTGGGAGGGGGAGACCGGGTGGCGGCGGGGAGCGGGAGGTCAGTCGACGATCGCCGGTATCGGGTTGTCGGTGAGGCTGCTGGCGAGCCACTGCTCCACGGCCGTGATGTGGATGGTCGACGCGGAGACGGCGAGGAGGGCGTCACGCGCTTCCAGCGCGCTGAGGATCTGCTCGTGGTCCTCGTGGGCGTTCTTCAGGGCGTGATCGGCCTGGCTGCCGCGGACGATGCGGACGCGCTGGGTACGGGTGGAGAGCACTTGCAGCAGCATCGACAGCACCGGGTTGCCGACGGCTTCGACGATCCTGAGGTGGAAGGCGATGTCGTGGGCGACGAACTCCTCGACGGTGGTGACGGTCCGGGACCGGTCGAGGATGTTGCGCAGTTCCTGGAGGTCCTTCGGCTTCAGCAGTGTGGCGGCCAGCCCTGTCGCCTGCGGTTCGAGCAGACGCCGTACCTGGAGCAGTTGCAGAGCGGTGTGGCCCTGGGACACGTCGGCGGCGAAGGAGAGGCTTTCCAGCAGGAGATGGGGTTCGAGGCTGGAGACGTAGGTGCCGTCGCCCTGCCGGGTGATCAGGATCCGCATGGCCGTCAGCGCCCGGACCGCTTCCCGCAGGGAGTTCCGGGACAGGCCGAGCTGTCCTGCGAGGACCTCTTCCTTGGGCAGTCGGGAGCCGGGCGCGAGTTCACCGGCGACGATCATCGCCTTGATCTTGTCGATCGCCTCGTCCGTGAGTGCCACGGGGTGCCTCTCTGAGTGGGGGATGTGCCGGTGGGCGGCTCCGCCCGGGTGGGGCCCGGGATGGGCGGAGCCGCCCACCGGCACGTGGCTATTCCTGCTTCTCGCCGGAGGCGAAGCGGGAGATGATCAGGGCGACGATGATGATGGCGCCGTTGAGGAACTGGTTCCACAGCGGGGGTACGCCCGCCAAGGTCATGACGTTCACGACCAGTTGTAGGGTCAGCACACCGGTGAGCGCGCCGAACACGGAGCCCTTGCCGCCGTTGAGGCTGACCCCGCCGATGACGGTCGCGGCGAAGACCTGGAAGATCCAGCCGCTGCCCTGGGTGGCGGAGATGGAACCGTAGTGACCGCTGTAGAGGATGCCGGCGAACGCGGCGAGGACGCTGCCGAGGATCAGGACGATCCATACGATGCGGTCGACGCGGATACCCGCGGTGCGGGCCGCCTCCGAGTTGCCGCCGATCGCGTACAGCGCCCGGCCGTGCCGGAGCCAGGCCAGGGCGCTGCCGCCGATGGCGAAGAGCAGCGCGCACACCCAGATGGCGGCGGGCACGCCCAGCCAGGACGCCTTGCCCAGGTAGGTGAAGGAGGACGGCAGCTCGACGATGGACTGACCCTCGGAGAGGGCGACCTGCAGACCGCGGAGCATGGTCAGGGCGCCGAGGGTGACGATGAAGCCGTTGAGGCGCAGCTTGAGGATGAGGAAGCCGTTGACGGCGCCGATCACCGCGCCGACCAGCAGGCAGAGCGGGACCGCCGTCCACTCGGGAAAGAGGCCGAGCCCGTTGAACCGGCCGCCGCTGGTCGGTAGGACGAGCCACACGGCGATGACGGGGGCCACGCCGATGGTGGACTCGAGGGAGAGGTCCATCCGCCCCGAGATCAGGATGAAGGTGGTGGCGAGCACCAGCAAGCTCAGCTCTGTGGACTGCTGGGCCACACCGATGAGGTTGTCGGCGGTGAGGAAGGCTGGCGAGACGATGAACCCGATCAGGCCCAGGACGAGGATCGCCGGGACCAGGGACAGTTCACGGAAGCGTCCGAGGTCGACCTTGCGGCGCTTGGTGTCCGCGGCGGTCGGCTCAGCCGTGCTCACTGCGGGCTCGGTGAGATCTGTGGTGGCGGACATGACTACCTTCCGTGCTCGTCTGCGCCGGATGAGGCGGATACGGGGAACGTGGTGGCGGGGGTCGCGTCGCCGGAGACCCCCTCGATGGCGGCGACGAGGTCCTCGTCCTTCCACCCGTGGTCGAACTCGGCGACCACACGACCGTGGAACATGACGACGACCCGGTCGCAGACCTTGAGGTCGTCCAGTTCGTCGGAGACGATCAGCGCGGCCTTGCCGTCCTCCGCGACCTGCCGGATACGGCCGAGGAGGAACTCCTTGGACTTGACGTCCACGCCGTTGGTGGGGCGGATGGCGACCAGGACGTGCGGGTCGGTGGCCAGCGCGCGGGCGACCACGACCTTCTGCTGGTTGCCGCCGGAGAGGGCGGAGACCGGGGTGGCGGGTCCCGGGGTCTTGATGTCGAGGTCCCGGATCATGCGCCCGGCGAACGCCTTGGTACGGGCGGGCAGCACCGTGCCGAACGGGCCGAGCTGGGCGGTGACGGTCAGCGTCGCGTTCTCCGCCACGCTGCGGTTGTTCACCAGACCCTGGAGGTGGCGGTCCTCGGGGACCAGACCGACTCCGGCGGCGAGCGCGGACGGCACGCTGCCGGTGCGCACGGTCCGGTCGCCGACGGTGATCCGTCCGTCCTTGGCGCGGTGCAGACCGGCGATGGCCTCACCCACCTGGACGTTGCCGCTGGCCGTGGCACCGGCGAGCCCGATGACCTCGCCGGAGCGGACCGAGAGGGAGATGTCCTCGCAGACGCCGGGCAGGGTCAGGGCGTCGATCGTCAGGAGTTCCGCCGAGTCGGACCGCGAGGCGGATCGCTTGTCGACGGCGGTGACCATGGAGTGGGACTCGCCGGTCATGGCCTCCACCAGGGCATGGTGGCCGAGGTTGGCGACGGGCGCGGTGAGGATGTGGCCGGCGTCGCGGTAGACCGTGACCGTGGTGCAGAGGTCGTAGACCTCTTGCAGGTGGTGGGAGATGAAGAGGAAGGCGACACCCTGACGCTGGAGGTCATGGAGCTTGTCGAACAGCCGGTCGATGCCACGGGCGTCGAGTTTGGCGGTCGGCTCGTCGAGGATGATGAAGCGCGCGCCGAAGGACAGGGCGCGGGCGATCTCGACGAACTGCCGCTGTTCGACGGTGAGGTCCTTGGCTCGCGCGCCGGGGTCGACGGCCACGCCGTACTCGCCGAGCAACTCCTCGGCACGCCGGCGCAGTTGCCGCCAGCGGATGGGCTGCACCGCCCCGGCGCTCTGCCGGTTGAGGAAGAGGTTCTCGGCGACGGTCAGGTCCCCGATGATCGTGGAGCGCTGATAGACACAGGCGACCCGGGAGCGCCAGGCGTCGATGTCGCCGAAGGCGGGCGCCGGCTCACCGGAGAAGCTCAGGGTGCCGGTGTCGGGCTGCTGGAGACCGGTGAGGAGGGACACGAGTGTCGACTTGCCGGCGCCGTTGCGTCCGACCAGGGCGTGCGACTCGCCCGGTGCGACGGTGATACGAGCGTCGCGCAGTGCGACGGTCGCGCCGAATCGTTTGCTGATACCGGTCGCCTCGGCCACCGGGGCCGGGGTGCCGGGGCCGGTCGCCGGGGCGGTCGCGGTGTCCGCCATGGTGGATACCGTCCTTCGTGTACGGAGGCTGGGCCGAGGGGCGCGGGTGTGCACCCGGGATGGGGTGGGACGGGGCGCGTCGGGGGACGGAGGAGGTCCGTTCCCCGACGCGGCGGGAGGGAGCGGTCGGTCGTCAGCCGACGTTGTTGCCCCACAGCGACTTGTCGTCGACGTTGTCCTTGGTGATCAGCGGCGCGGGCAGCTGGTCCTCAAGGCCGTTGGGCAGCTTGATGATCGTGGAGTCGTGGTCGGTCTTGCCCGGCTGGAAGGTCTTGCCCTCGGCCGCCGCCTTGGCGTAGTACAGCGCGTACTTGGCGTAGAGGTCGGCGGGCTGGGAGATCGTGGCGTCGATCTGGCCCTTGCGGATGGCGTCGAACTCCTGCGGGATGCCGTCGTTGGAGACGATGCTGATGTGGCCCTTCTCCCCGGCGGGCTTGAGCAGGCCCTTCTGCTCCAGCAGGGCCAGGGTCGGCTGCAGGAAGACGCCGCCGGCCTGCATGTAGATGCCGTTGAGGTCCTTGTGCTGGGCGAGCAGGCTCTGCAGCTTGGCGGAGGCCACGTCGCCCTTCCAGTCGGTGGGCAGCTCGAAGACCTTGATCTTCGGGAACTTGGTCTTCATGCACTCCGCGAAGGCCTCGGAGCGGTCGCGGCCGTTGATCGAGTCCAGCGCGCCCTGCAGCTCGGCGACCTTGCCCTTGCCGCCCAGCTGCTTGCCGAGGAACTCACAGGCCTTGGTGCCGTAGGCCCGGTTGTCGGCACGGACCACCATGTAGACATCGCCCTTGTCGGGTCTCGTGTCGACGCTGATCACGGGGATCTTCTTCGACGCGAGGGTGTCCAGGGTGGAGGCGATGGCGCCGGTGTCCTGCGGGGCCATGACGACGGCCTTGGCGCCGGTGTTCTCGAACACCTGCACGTTGGCGACCAGCTTGGTGACGTCGTTCTGCGAGTTGCTGATCGGCAGCGCCTTGATGCCGTCGGCCTTGATGTCCTTGTCGATGTACTGCGCGTAGGAGTTCCAGAAGTCGGAGTCCGAGCGCGGCAGGTCGATGCCGATGGCGGACTTGCCGCCGTCCGAGGCGACCGAGTCGGTGCTCTCACGGTTGCACGCGGTGGCGAGGGCCAGTACCGCGAGGACGGCGGTGGCGGCTGCAGCGGTGGAGCGGGTACGAGCGAGCTTCATGGCCGTGTTCTCTCCTTAGCCAGGGGCGCGGGGCCGCAGGGCGACGGTGGGAGGGGGACATACCTGCCTGGGGGGGGACGGGCGAGGACGCCGACGGGCAGGTGCCGATCCGGAGCGGAAATGCGCGGATCATGCCCGACAGGATCGGATGTGAGGGGCGGTCAGGGGACCGAGGACCTGGAGGCGAAGCGGCACACGGATGCGAGCCGAACAGGCGCACTGGGTATTACGACTATTCCTCCGATGTATCCCGGACGTCGAGGACGTTACGACGACGTTGCCGACGTTGACAAGAGTTCGCCGCCAGAGATTTGCGGGACATTACCCAGCGGGGTGGCGAGGCGCCGTCCTGGCCTCGGGATATCGCACAGGCAACCCTGCTACCTGCACATTCGTGGCCTTGGTGGAGAACGGGCGACGCGCTGGCAGCTCACGATTCGGCAACGGAGGAGGTCCGGGCCGGTCGGGAAGGGGTGCGGGAGGGTGCCCCGAGGGGGTGTGACCGCCCGGGGCGGTCGGCGGCGAGCCTGCTCGTCGCGCCCTGAGCAGGGGAGGTGTCTCTGTGGCTCGACTTTGGATTCATCGGATGGCGCGGCGCGTGTCGACGTCCTGGTCAGGCGCGGCCGCGGAGAATCCACCGTGATGGGCGCTTTGCTGGAAACGTCGAGGAAATACATCCGAGGAATCCTTGTCAGGCGCGGATCCTCGCATCTAAGGTCACTGTGCCGTCATACCTCCGATGACTGCCGACGGGGACGAGTGACACCCCGAACGGCCCGACATCACCGCACGGCAGGCGGCCCGACTCTACGGCCGACCACCCCTCAGACGAATCCCGCATGGCAAGGGAGCTCCCCAGTGAAACTGATACGAATCGGCGCCCCCGGTGAGGAGCGGCCCGCCGTCCGCACCGACGACGGCCGGCTGCTGGACCTGTCCTCCGTGACCCCGGACATCGACGGCGTCTTCCTCGCTTCCGGGGGAGTCGACCGGGCCCGTGCGGCCGTCGCGGCGGGAGAACTGCCCGAGCTCGACCAGGACGGCTTGCGGGTGGGCGCCCCCGTCACCCGCCCCGGCAAGGTCATCTGCGTCGGGCTGAACTACCGCGACCACGCCGAAGAGACCGGCGCGGCCATCCCGCCCCGTCCCGTGGTGTTCATGAAGGACCCGAGCACGGTCATCGGCCCGTACGACGAGGTGCTCGTCCCCCGCGGCTCGGTCAAGACCGACTGGGAGGTCGAGCTGGCGGTCGTCATCGGACAGCGGGCCCGCTACCTCGAAGGTCCCGAGGCCGCACGCGCCATCATCGCCGGGTACGCGATCAGCCATGACGTCTCCGAGCGCGAGTTCCAGCTGGAGTACTCGTCGCAGTGGGACCTGGGCAAGTCCTGCGAGACCTTCAACCCGCTCGGCCCCTGGCTGGTCACCGCCGACGAGGTCGGCGACCCGCAGAGCCTCGGAATGCACCTGAGCGTCAACGGTGTGAAGCGCCAGGACGGCCACACCAGCGACATGATCTTCGCGGTCGACCACATCGTGTCGTACCTGAGCCAGTACCTGGTCCTCGAACCCGGCGACGTGATCAACACCGGCACGCCCGCGGGCGTGGCCCTGGGCCTTCCCGGCACTCCCTATCTGCGCCCCGGCGACACCGTCGAGCTCTCCGTCGACGGCCTCGGCAGCCAGCGCCAGACCTTCGCCCAAGCGTGAAAGGCAGCACCCCCTTGACTGCAACATCCGCACGGATCATCGCCGTCGACACCTACGACGTCCGCTTCCCCACCTCCCGGGAACTGGACGGCTCGGACGCGATGAATCCGGATCCCGATTACTCCGCCGCCTACGTCGTGCTGCGCACCGACGACGCCGACGGACCCGAAGGCCACGGCTTCACCTTCACCATCGGCCGCGGCAACGACGTCCAGGTCGCCGCGATCGACGCGCTGCGGCCCCATCTCATGGGCCGCAGTGTCGAGGAGCTGTGCGCCGACCCCGGCTCACTCAGCCGCGACCTGATCGGCGACAGCCAGCTGCGCTGGCTCGGCCCCGAGAAGGGCGTGATGCACATGGCGATCGGCGCCGTGGTCAACGCCGTGTGGGACCTGGCCGCCAAGCGGGAGGGCAAGCCGCTGTGGCAGCTGCTTGCCCACGCCACCCCCGAATGGCTGGTCTCCCAGGTCGACTTCCGCTACATCGCCGACGCCCTCACCCCCGAGGACGCCCTCACCCTCCTGCGCGAGGGCCGCACGGGCCTCGCCGAGCGCGAGGCGATCCTGCTGGAGCGCGGCTACCCCGGCTACACCACCTCCCCGGGCTGGCTCGGCTACTCCGACGACAAGCTCACCCGCCTGGCCAAGCAGGCCGTCGCCGACGGCTTCACGCAGATCAAGCTGAAGGTCGGCGCCGACGTCGACGACGACATCCGGCGCTTGCGCACCGCCCGCGCCGCCGTCGGCGACGACATCCGCATCGCCATCGACGCCAACCAGCGCTGGAACGTGGACGAGGCGATCGAGTGGACCAAGGCGCTCGCCGAGTTCGACCCGTACTGGATCGAGGAGCCCACCAGCCCCGACGACGTCCTCGGCCACGCCTCCGTACGGCAGGCGGTCGCCCCCGTGAAGGTGGCCACCGGCGAGCACGTGCAGAACCGCATCATCTTCAAGCAGCTCCTCCAGGCCGGCGCCATCGACGTCCTCCAGATCGACGCGGCCCGCGTCGGCGGCGTCAACGAGAACCTCGCGATCCTGCTGCTCGCCGCCAAGTTCGGTGTGCCGGTCTGCCCGCACGCGGGTGGCGTCGGCCTGTGCGAGCTGGTGCAGCACCTGTCGATGTTCGACTACCTGGCGCTGTCCGGCACCATCGAGAACCGTGTGATCGAGTTCGTCGACCACCTCCACCAGCACTTCACCGCACCCGTGGTCATCCGCGACGGCCACTATGTCGCGCCGCTCACCCCGGGCTTCTCGGCCACCATGTGGGAGGAGTCCATCGCCGAGTACCGCTACCCGGACGGCACGTTCTGGGTGGCCGACCGCGCCGCTCAGGAGGAGGGGTCATGACCGGACTGTCAGGACTCAAGGCCATCGTCACCGGGGGCGCGTCCGGCATCGGGCTCGCCACGGCCCGCGCACTGGCGGCACAGGGCGCGGCGGTGGCCGTCCTCGACCTCGATCCGGACGGCGCCGGCGAACCGCTGCTCGGGTTCAAGGCCGATGTCGGCGACGACGCCTCCGTGCGTGCCGCCGTGGACGCGGCGGCGCACCAGCTCGGCGGCATCGACATTCTCGTCAACAACGCGGGCATCGGGGCGGCGGGCACCGTCGAGGACAACGACGACGAGCAGTGGCACCGCGTCCTGGACGTCAATGTCCTCGGCATCGTCCGCACCACCCGCGCCGCCCTGCCCCACCTGCGTCGCGCTGCCGCTGCCCGTCCGGGCACCGCGTCCATCGTCAACACCTGCTCCATCGCGGCCACTGCGGGACTGCCGCAGCGCGCCCTGTACTCCGCCAGCAAGGGCGCCGTGCTCTCGCTCACGCTGGCGATGGCCGCCGACCACGTCCGCGAGGGCGTCCGGGTCAACTGCGTCAACCCCGGTACCGCCGACACCCCCTGGGTGTCCCGGCTGCTGGACGCCGCCGACGACCCGGAGGCCGAGCGCGCCGCCCTCAACGCCCGCCAGCCGATGGGCCGACTGGTGACCGCAGACGAGGTGGCGGCCGCGATCGTCTACCTGGCCGGTCCGGCGGCGGGGTCCGTCACCGGCACCGCGCTCGCGGTGGACGGCGGTATGCAGGGCCTGCGGCTGCGTCCGGTGGACAGGTCGTGAGGACCACCAGACTGGGCGGCACCGCGGTACCGGTCTCGGAAGTGGCGCTGGGCTGTGCCGCCCTCGGCAACCTCTTCCAGCCGGTCACCGACGAGGCCGCCCACGCCACGGTGGACGCGGCCTGGGACGCCGGCGTCCGCACCTTCGACACCGCGCCCCACTACGGTCTCGGACTGTCGGAACGGCGCCTCGGCGCCGCGCTGCGCGGCCGCCCCCGCGACACCTACACCCTCTCCACCAAGGTGGGCCGGCTCCTGGTGCCGCACCCGGAAGGCGGCGCCGGCGACGACCTCGCGAACGGCTTCGCCGTCCCGGCCACCCACCGCCGGGTCTGGGACTTCAGCGCCGACGGAGTGCTGCGCTCCCTGGAGGCGAGCCTGGAACGCCTCGGCGTCGACCACATCGACGTGGCCCTGCTGCACGACCCGGACGACCACGCCGAACAGGCGCTGGACGAGGCGTATCCGGCGCTGGAGCGGCTGCGCGCCGAAGGCGTGATCGGAGCGATCGGCGTCGGGATGAACCAGTCCGCGCTGCCCGCCCGGTTCGTCCGCGAGACCGACGTCGACGTGGTGCTGCTGGCCGGCCGATACACCCTGCTGGACCAGGACGGGCTCACCGAACTGCTTCCGGAGGCGGCCGCCCGTGGCCGGAGCGTGGTCATCGGAGGGGTGTTCAACTCCGGGTTGCTGACGGCTCCCCGGCCCGGCGCCACGTACGACTACGCACCCGCTCCGCAGCCGGTGCTCGACAGGGCGTTGAGGCTGCTGGAGGTCTGTGAGCGTCACAGCGTGCCGTTGCGGGCCGCCGCGCTGCGCTTTCCGTTCGGTCATCACGCGGTCGCGAGCGTCCTGACCGGCGCGCGCTCCCCGCACGAGGTGCACGACACGGTGGAACAGCTGGCCCGCCCGATCCCGGACGCGCTGTGGGACGAACTGCGCGCCGAGGGTCTGCTGGACCCGGGCATCCCTGTCCCCGCGGCCACCCCGCCCGGGGACGCCACGCCGTCGAAGGAGCCGTCATGAAGGTCGCCCTGCACACCAAGGTCCGCGCCGACCGCATCGAGGAGTACGAGGCCGCGCACCGGGAGGTGCCGGAGGAACTCACCGCCGCGATCCGCGCCGCGGGGGTGAGCGAGTGGACGATCTGGCGCAGTGGCACGGATCTGTTCCATGTGCTGGAGGTCGAGGACTACCAGGCGATGATCGCCGAACTCGACAAGCTGCCCGTCAACATCTTCTGGCAGGCCCGGATGGCCGACCTGCTCGATGTCGTCCACGACTACTCCGCCGAGGGCGCGGACGCCTCGCTGCCGGTGGTGTGGCAGCTGTGACCCGAGCGGAGACGGGGCCCGGCATCGTGGACGCCCACCACCATGTGTGGGACCTGTCCGTCCGCGACCAGGACTGGATCAGCGGGGCCGAACTCGCTCCGCTGCGCCGCGACTTCACCCTCGCCGACCTGGCGCTGGAGGCCCGGGCCGCCGGTGTCACCGCCACGGTGCTCGTGCAGACGATCACCGTGCCGGAGGAGACCCCGGAGTTCCTGGCCCTGGCCGCGGAGAGCGACCTGGTCGCGGGGGTCGTCGGCTGGACCGACCTGACCGCACCCGACGTCGCGGAGACCCTCGCGGAACTGCGCGCGGGCACCGGCGGGCAGCACTTGGTGGGCATCCGCCACCAGGTACAGGGCGAGCCGGACCCGCGCTGGCTCGTCCGCCCCGACGTACTGCGCGGCCTGTCCGCGGTCGCGGAGGCGGGACTCGTTTACGACCTCGTGGTCCAGTCCCACCAACTCGCGGCGGCCGTCGAGGCGGCGCAGCGACTGCCCGGCCTCACGTTCGTCCTCGACCACCTCGGCAAGCCGCCCATCGCCTCGGGCGAACTCGCCCCCTGGGCCCAGCAGATCCGGCGGCTGGCCGCCCTTCCCAACACCGTCTGCAAACTCTCCGGCATGGTCACCGAAGCCGACTGGCACAGCTGGAGCGTCGCGGCCCTCAGGCCGTACGCCGACACCGTGCTCGACGCCTTCGGGCCCGGGCGGCTGATGTTCGGCTCCGACTGGCCGGTCTGCCGGCTCGCCGCCACCTACGCCGAGGTGATCTCCGCCGCATGCGAGCTGACGGCCGGGCTCGGGCCGGCCGAGCGCCACGACGTCTTCACCGCCACGGCCGTGCGGACCTACCACCTGCCCGTCCCCGCACCGCCGGACCCGCACCAGGAAACCCCATGCGCATAGCCCTCTTCATCACCTGCTTCAACGACACGATGTTCCCCCGCACCGGTCGCGCGGTGACCGAACTGCTGGAACGCCTCGGCCACACCGTGGAGTTCCCGCGGGGTCAGACCTGCTGCGGCCAGATGCACTTCAACACCGGCTACCGCCCCGAGACCCTGCCCATGGTCCGCCGTTTCGCCGAGGTCTTCGCGGGCTACGACGCCGTCGTCGCCCCCTCCGGGTCCTGCGCGGGCATGGTGCGCGACCACCACCGCGTGGTGGCGGCCCAGTACGGCGACGCCGCGCTCACCGAGGCGGTCGAGCAGGTGGTGCCGACGGTGTACGAGCTGTCGGAACTCCTCGTCGACGTCCTCGGCGTCACCGATGTCGGCGCGTACTTCCCGCACCGGGTCACCTACCACCCGACCTGCCACTCGCTGCGCATGCTGCGGGTCGGCGACCGGCCGCTCCAGCTGCTGCGCGCGGTGAAGGGCATCGACCTCGTCGAGCTGCCCGCCGCCGAGTCCTGCTGCGGCTTCGGCGGCACCTTCGCGCTGAAGAACGCGGACGTGTCCAACGCGATGCTGGCCGACAAGATGCGCCATGTCCTGGACACCGGCGCCGAGATCCTGTCCGCGGGCGACAACTCCTGCCTGACCCACATCGGCGGCGGCCTGTCCCGGCTCCGCACCGGCGTCGGCACCATGCACCTGGCCGAGATCCTGGCCGCCACGGAAGGGGACGTACGGTGACCGGCGCCGACAACGTCGTATGGCTGGGCACCCCGGCCTTTCCCGAGGCGGCGCGCACCGCGCTCGCCGACACCCGGCTGCGGGCGAACCTGCGCCGCGCGACCGGCACCATCCGGGACAAGCGGCTGGCGGCCGCCGCCGAGCTGGAGGACTGGGAGGAACTGCGCGAGACGGCGGCGACGATCAAGCGCCGCACCCTGCGCCATCTGGACCACCATCTGCTGCGCCTGGAGAAGGCGGTGACCGCCGCGGGGGGAGTGGTCCACTGGGCGGCGGACGCCGCCGAGGCCAACCGCATCGTCACGTATCTGGTCAAGCAGACCGGCGAGGACGAGGTGGTCAAGGTCAAGTCGATGGCGACCCAGGAGATCGGCCTCAACGAGGCGCTCGCGGAGGCGGGCATCCGTGCGTACGAGACCGATCTCGCGGAACTCATCGTGCAGTTGGGCGACGACCGTCCCTCGCACATCCTCGTGCCGGCCATCCACCGGGGCCGCTCCGAGATCCGGGAGATCTTCCGCCGGGAGATGGGGGAGTGGGGCAGACCCGCCCCCGAGAACCTCACCGACGACCCCCGCGACCTCGCCGAGGCGGCCCGGCTCCATCTGCGGGAGAAGTTCCTGCGCGCCAAGGTCGCCGTCTCCGGCGCCAACTTCGCGGCCGCCGACACCGGCACCATCGCGGTGGTGGAGTCGGAGGGCAACGGACGGATGTGCCTGACCCTGCCGGAGACCCTGATCACCGTCATGGGCATCGAGAAGGTCCTGCCGACCTTCGCCGACCTGGACGTGTTCCTCCAGCTCCTGCCCCGCTCCTCGACCGGCGAGCGGATGAACCCGTACACCTCGCTGTGGACCGGGACCACCGAGGACGACGGCCCCCGCAACTTCCACCTGGTGCTGCTCGACAACGGCCGCAGCGCCACCCTCGCCGACGAGGTGGGCCGCCAGGCCCTCGCCTGCATCCGCTGCTCGGCCTGCCTGAACGTCTGCCCGGTGTACGAACGCACGGGCGGCCATGCCTACGGTTCGGTCTACCCCGGGCCGATCGGCGCCGTTCTGACGCCGCAGCTCGTCGGCGTCGAGCACGCGGCCTCGCTGCCGTTCGCCTCGACCCTGTGCGGCGCTTGCTACGACGCCTGCCCCGTGAAGATCAACATTCCCGAGGTGCTGGTCCATCTGCGCGCCGAGGCCGTGGAGGCCAAACGCCGGGGCCGGCTGTTCCCCACGACCGAGGGGCTCGCCATGAAGGCCGCGGGTGCCGTCCTGGGCTCACCGCGGCGACTGGCCGCCGTGCAGCGCCTGGCCGCGATGGGAGCCCGGCTGGTGGCCCGCGACGGCCGGATCGGTGCCCTGCCCGGTCCGTTCGCCCGCTGGTCGGGCACCCGGGACACCCCGGCGCCGGCTCGTGAGTCCCTGCGCGCCTGGTGGCGCCGTACACGACCATCCAGCAGCGAGGACAGCCGTACGACGGCGGAAGGGAAGGGGCGATGACGAACGGCCGCGAGAGCGTCCTGAGCGCGATCCGGGGAGCGCTGTCCGGCGTTCCCCAGACGGAGCGCCCCGACGAGGTGCCCTTTCCACCCGGTCACCGCGTCGATCACGCGGGACCGGATGTCGTCGGGCTGTTCGCCGAGCGTGCCGCCGAGTACCGCGCCACCGTGGTCCGGGTCCCGCCGGCCGAGGTCGCGGCGGCCATCGCTCGCGCGCTGGCCCGCACCGGGGCCCGGTCCCTGGTGGTGCCGCCCGGGCTGCCCGAGGAGCTGGTCCCTGGGGGGCCCTGGTCCCTGCTGACGGACGCCCCGCCACTGACGGTCGGACAACTCGACGCCCGCGGACGCCGTGGTCACCACCGTCGCGGTCGCCATCGCCGTCACCGGCACCGTGACCCTGGACCACCGGCCGGGCCAGGGGCGGCGGGTCCTGACCCTGCTTCCCGACCAGCACATCTGTGTGGTCCGGGCGGACCAGATCGCTCCCGACGTGCCCGAGGCACTGGCGCTGCTCGACCCCTACCGGCCGCTCACTCTGATCTCCGGCCCCTCGGCCACCAGCGACATCGAACTGGACCGTGTCGAGGGCGTGCACGGGCCCAGGACGCTCGACATCGTCGTGGTGGAGGACACGTAGCCGACGGTGCCGGACCGGATCCTTCGCAGCGTGGCCGGGCGGCCGCGCTGCGAAGGCATGCCCGTTTCAGCTGTGAAACGCGCCCGCGTAGAGGTCCAATGTATCTTGCACTCGAACCCCGGAGACGGGGTCCTGAGCAGGGATGTTTGGAATTTCCCCCTGTGCTCTAGACAACGGGTACGGCCGTGTCTGTTAATACATCCGATGTCCGTAGGGCTGGTCGAGTCCCGTCGGACACGAGCCGCCGTACTCCGCCGACAGCGCGGCTTCACGGCAAAGCAGTTGCCGGCACTCTGTGTCCTTCACTCCCCAGGAGCCGCACGATGTCCTCCGCCCCCCTCAGCAGGCGTTCCCTCATCAAGGCCGCGGCCCTTGCCGGCGGTACCGTGGCCGTCGGCCTGCCGCAGGCCCTGTGGCCCACCACGGCCGAGGCCTACTCCGTCTCCTCGAAGCTGGACTGGTGGTACCAGGCCCGGTTCGGGATGTTCATTCACTTCGGCTCCTACTCCTACCTCGGCAAGGGCGAGTGGGAGTTCAGCCAGGGCAACTGGTCCAAGGCCGACTGGCAGAACAACGTGAGCAAGCCGTTCAACCCGTCCAGCTTCAACGCCGCCCAGATCGCCGGACTGGCCGCGAGCGCCGGCATGAAGTACCTCGTGATCACGGCCAAGCACCACGAGGGCTATGGGATGTGGGACTCCAACGTCGCGGGCTTCAAGGACACCACCGGCACCAAGCAGTACAACCTGCACGACTACAGCAACTTCCAGCCCGACCTGCTGGCCCAGCTGAAGACCGAGTGCACGAACCGGGGCGTCAAGTTCGGGCTCTACTACTCGATCATGGACTGGAACCACCCCTCGCAGACCTGTCGTCCCGCCCCCAACTACGACTCCGTCATCGACCCGGCAGCCCGTACCGGCTACATCAACGACATGAAGGGCCAGCTGCAGGAACTGCTGGACCGCTACGACCCGGCCGTCCTGTGGTTCGACGGCGACTGGTGCGACTGGTGGGCCAAGTCCGACGGCGAGGACCTGTACGCCTGGCTGATGGCGCGCAAGCCCAACCTCATCGTCAACGAGCGTGTCAAGCGGGACCAGGGGCTTGGCGACTTCGCCTGTCCGGAGCAGTCGGTGCCCGCCGAGCCGATGGACCGGCCGTGGGAGACCTGCGCCACCATGAACGGCCAGTGGGGCTACACAGGCTGGGCGGAGGGCCTCTACCGGCCCGTCAAGGACATCATCCAGGAGATGGTCACCGTCATCTCCCGGGACGGCAACTACCTGCTCAACATCGGTCCCAAGGGTGACGGCACCATGACCCCTGGATCCGTCACCATCCTGAACGGCCTGGCCTCGTGGATGGCCACCTACAGCGACAGCATCCACGGCACCAGTGGCAGCCCCTTCGCCACCGAGCCGTCCTGGGGCAAGATCACCAAGAAGAACGGCAAGCTGTTCGCCCACGTCTTCAACTGGCCCACGGGCGGCACCCTGCAGATTCCGGCGGTGTACAACACGATCAGCCGTGTGTACCTGATGAACAACCCGGGCACCAACCTCAACTACTCCGTCAGCGGCGGGCAGATCAACGTCAGCGTGCCGACCTCGGCGCCCAACGCGAACGACTCCGTGGTCTGCGTGGAGGTCAGCGGTATGCCGGCCGTCCTGGCGAGCGGTGTCTACCGGTTGCTCTGCGCCCAGAGCGGCAAGGCCCTCGACAACGGCAACACCGGCAACGACGGCAGCCCGGTCATCCAGTGGACCGCCAACGGCGGCTCGCCGCAGCAGTGGACGGTCACCGACCTCGGCCACGGCTACTACAAGCTGGTCTGTGTCCGCAGCGGCAAGGCCCTTGACGACAACAACAGCACCTCCGACAGCGGGGTGATGGTGCAGAAGACCGACAACGGCAGCCGTCAGCAGCAGTGGGCCGTCACCGCGCTCGGCAACGGCGCCTTCCGGCTCATCAACCGGCACAGCGGAAAGGCGCTGGATAACGCCAACAACACGGCGGACAACACCCAGGTCATCCAGTGGACCCCCAACGGCGGGGCCCCGCAGCAGTGGAACATGACCAAGATCGGCTGACCTGCCCGCGCAGCGTGAACGTGCTCCCGTCCAAGGACTCTTGGGCGGGAGCACGTGGTCGCCGCGGGCCACGTCTGCGGCGCCGCCGTCCGGAGGTTCCGGTCCCGGACCCGCCCCAAAAAGATCGAGAATCGGCGGCAACCTTTTCGGCACCGACGGCCACTGGGTAGTGCAAGCGACACGCTCTTCGAACGGATGGACATGCCAGAATCACGCCAGGCCGCACGGCAGCGCAGGCACAGACGCCAGCTGATGGTGGGTACGACCACGGGGCTGGTCGTTACAGGTCTCCTCGTCTGCCTGGCCATCACGATGCGGCCGGACGGCAAGGAGGACGCCGCGCGGACCGCGGCCACGGCCGTCGCCGGCGCCGAAGAGACGAGCTCGCCGTCACCGCCCGGGAAGACGTCCCCCACGCCCTCCCCGTCCGCGGAGTCCGCCTCACCCAAGGCCAAGAAGCCGAAGCCCAAGAAGGCGAAGCCCAAGAAGCCGAAGGGCGCCGCGTCCCCGTCCCAGACCTCGTCGGGGGCGTCCTCGCAGAAGGTGCCCGGCACGTCGTCCCTGGCCGGGCGGATCCGGGGCAGCGTCACCTACCCGGGAGTCGCCACCGTCTACAAGGCCGGGGTCGGGGACGGCGCCTGCTCGTACGGGCCGAGCAGCGACATGATGATCGCGGCGATGAACACCACCGACTACGAGACGTCCAAGGCCTGCGGGGCGTACATACTCGTGCGCGCGGCGAACGGCAACTCCGTCACGGTCCGGATCACCAACGAATGCCCGCTGCCGTGTGCGCCGGGTCAACTCGACCTCAGCGAACAGGCCTTCGCCAAACTTGCCCCCACCTCGACCGGCCGGATCGGCATCACCTGGAGCCTGGTGAGCCCCAGCTCGGTGGGCACGATCTCGATCCGCTACAAGAACGGATCCAGCCCCTACTGGTGCGGCATCCAGGCCATCGGGCACCGCAACCCGCTCGCCCGGCTGGAGGTCAGCACCGGCGGCGGCTGGCGCCAGCTGACCCGCACCAGCTACAACTACTTCCTCTCGCCCGATGGCACCGGATGCGGCAAGTCGATCAGGCTCACCGACATCTACGGAGAACGACTCACCATCAACGGCCTCGCTGTGCGGCCGGACGCCGTGCAGTCGACGGGAGTCCAGTTCGCCCGGCACTGACCCCGCCCCGGCATCGGGTCTCTCCGCACGGAGCATTCGGAGAGACCCGATGCCGATGCGTCAGGCCGGCTGCCCGAACTGGATACCGCGCCCGTGGGTGGCCAGGTACACCCGGCCGTATTCCCGCGGGTCTCCGGTGATGGCCTCACCGAGCCAGCCCCGCCCCACTGGCCAGTGACGCCCGAGACGGTGGCGAGGTGGTAGATCGCCGGGCCGCGGGCGCCGTCGGCGGCTTTGCCGAAGCCGACCGTGTACGAGGCCTGGCAGCTGGTGACGGCCGTGAAGTTCCTGTCTGGCCGCCGTCGTTGGAGAAGGCGCCGTTGGCGTTGTCGCCGATGCCGGTGCGGACGACGTAGGACTGCTTGTTCGCGGCCTGGGCGAGGCCCGTCGCCGTGGCGAAGAGGGGGTTGGCGGCCCAGAGCGCCGGGTACAGCGTGCCGATGTCCCGTGACCCGCTGAGCGGGCCGTCGGAGCCGCTGGGCTTCACCGGGGTCATTCCGAGGAGCTGGGGAGTCGTAGCGCGGCCACGCTCGTGGGCCGGTCACCGGTCCACGAGCGTGATCACTCCCGGTCATTGCGCAGGTCCGTTGTAGAGAATGCCTGGCGGTGTCGAATGGCGGGCGGGTGTTTTGTCAGTTTTTCGTCTATGGGTGCGGGCGCGAGACGCCCGCACCTCCCGCGCCCGCGAAGAGCAGGGTCAGACGGCGACGATCCGCCACTGCTGATGCGTCTGCGACGTGTACGTCTGCTGCTCGACGGCGGCTCCGTCCGCGCTGCTGCCCTCGTCGACGGCGAGGCAGAGGCCGCTGTAGCGGTCGACGAGGACGTGGTACCCGTCACCGGTGGGCGTGACGGCCCAGTGCTGCTGGGGAGCGTCGGCGTCTCCCCAGATGCCGGCGGTGCCGCCTTCCGCGCGGGACAGGCCCTGGACCTCCAGGAGCTTGCCGCTGCCCACGCCCTTGATCTTGTAGTAGCCGTCGCCGGTCTTGACGAAGGCCCACTTCTGGTTCGTCTGGTCGAGCGAGGACCACTGCAGAACCTTGGTGCCGTCGGTGGTGCGCCTGCCCTCCACGTCCACGGACTTGCCGCTGTGTCGGGCGACCAGGCGGTAGACCGTGCCGTCGCCGGGCAGCGTGGTGGAGACCAGGGCCGGCTTGACCGACCGGCCGCCGATCCTGAGGCTGTTGACGTTGGCGTAGCCGCCGGTGGCCGCGTTGACCTGGAGCCGTACGAAGCCCACGTTCCGGTTGGGCCACTCGACCAGCTTGGTCTTGCGGTTGCCGGCCCAGGTGCCCGTGGCGACCTGGGTGAAGGTGACCCCGTCGGTGCTGGTCAGGATGGTGTACGAGGTGATGTCGCCGTCGGTGGAGTTGTTGCGGCCCCACTGCTTGGGCAGGTACTCCAGGGCGGAGACGTTGCTCCACACGCCGCCGAGATCGATGGTGATGGACTGCGGCAGCGGCGCCGACAGCCCCCAGGTCGACCAGCAGGTCTCGTAGCGGACGTCGCTGAGTCCGTCGATGGCGTTGAACGGACCCTCGCCGGTGTGGAAGCCGGTGGCGTACGCGTTGACCGGTGTGACGGGGTGCTCGGCGCGCAGCGGCTGGGTGGGCAGCGGCGGCCTAGCGGCGTTGGGGCTCCAGGCCGCGCCTACCTCGGCCAGCCGGTTGACGACGTTGGTGTCGAGCAGGCCGTTGCGGTTGGGCGGGCAGTTGAGGATGAACGAGGTGTACTTCGGTTCCAGGTCGGCCAGGTGCGAGAGAATCGCGGCCTTGCTCATGAGGCCCTCGGTCGGGGTGGAGGGGTGCCAGAACCAGCCGTTGCTGATGGTCTGTCCCTGCATACCGGCGTAGGTGTTGCCCGTCGGCGCCGTGACGCCCAGCGGTTCCTCGAAGAAGATCGCGTCGCCGAGGAAGGGCTCCGACAGCCCGCCGAGGTCGATCATGACGCAGTCCGGCTGCAGTTCCTTCACCAGCGAACGGATCGCCTGGTAGGAGACGGCCTGCTGCCCCATCTGCCACGCGTAACCGTCAGTCATGAACATGTCGATGGTGCCGTAGTTGGTCAGCAGTTCGCGGATCTGACCGAGGATGAAGGTCATGTGGCGGGGCTGGATGGCGTCGGTGATCTCCAGGCCGGTCACCTTGTGCCGGCTCTCCCAGGCCTCGACGCCGAAGGTGCGGTCCCAGATCGAGTAGTACAGCCCGACCTTCAGCCCCTTCGCCCGGAAGGCGTCGCAGTACGCCTGGACGACGTCGTGCTTGTAGGAGCTGTTCACGACGTTCTGGGTGCCGTAGGCGCTCGGCCACAGGGCGAAACCGTCGTGGTGCCTGGTGGTCAGGAAGCCGTAGCTCATCTTCGCGGCGGCCGCCGCGTCGGCCCACTGCGCGCAGTTGACACTCGGCGGGGCGAAGAGGGTGGGGCTCTGGTTGGGTTCCGCCCACTCCTGGTTGGTGAAGGTGCCCAGGCTGAAGTGGTTGAACATGCCGAACCGCATGTCGACCATCTTGCTCAGGTTGCTCTGGGTGTCCGCGGCGGAGGCCTGCGACAGCAGCCCGGAGAAGCCGGGGACGAGCGGCAGCGCGGTCGCGGCGGTCGCCGCCCCCGCGGCACCGAGAAACGTGCGGCGGGACATTCTGGGGGAGGACACGGCTCAACTCCTGTGGATCGATCGACGGCATTCGTCGCGGTGTCGATGTCCAGGGGCAGCCGATGCCGGTCGGGCGGGCGTCCAAAGGGGTGGGGGGAGTGTCAGCGGGACCTGCCGACAAGGCTGCCCTGGGAGGCACATTCGACGGAGCAACATCGGATGTATTAAGAGGTATGAGTTGGTGGCCTGTCCAGGGGAACGACGAAAATTGGCAGATAAAGCTGGAAGCTGCGGTCGAGGGTGCGCTCGTATCGAAGGGTGGAGCGGCCCAGACATAGGATGTGTTGGGCCGCTAGGCGAGTTCAGGCGCGGCGATGGAGCGGGTCTACGGAAGTTCCGCCGCCATGTCCACGAGCCGTTCGAAGAAGAACTCGAACTTGAGGAACGAGACGTCGTACTCGTGGCCCGGATACGGCGGGATCAGCTGCGCCGCCTGGATCAGCCGCCAGCCGTCCCGCAGCGCCGCCACCCCCGAGTCGTACGGCGGTTCGTCGCTGTCGCCCGTGGTGGGGGAGGTGCGGCCGGTGCCGTCGTACAGCGACCAGCCGACGACATGGGAGTCCAGGGCGGAGTTGGCCAGGTACAGCACCAGCACCTGCTGCCGCAGCGTCGTGCGGGACATCGCCTCGCTCGTCATACCGCGGCCTCCTGCGGGCGGTTGGAGACCCTGGTGACCCAGTAGTCGATGTCGAAGGAGTCGTCGCCGGTCAGGGCCCGCCACAGCAGGATGCGGTTGTAGCGCTCCAGACGTCCCGTGGCCGGCTCGTACCAGGGGAACGTCACGTCCAGCTCCCGGACCACCTGGGGGTCGTCCAGGTCCGAGGTGTCCCACAGACGCTGCTGACGGACCGTCGGGTTGAAGCGGATCTTGAACATGTAGCGGACCGTGTCGCTGTCGTTACGCCGCCCCGCGTGCCAGAGCCCGTGGTGCAGAAACACCACCGTGCCCGCCGGGCAGACCAGCCGCGACTGGCCGCGCAGATTCTGGTAGCGGCCGGTGTCGGACTCGTTGATGCGGCGCAGATGGCTTCCCGGCACGCTGAGGGTGCCACCCATGTCGAGCGTCACCGCCTGCGGGTAGTACATCAACTGCACGTCGAAGGCGTCCGGCCGGACGTCGATGACGGCGTCCCCGTGCAGCGGCTGCGCGTCCCCGCCGCGGGGCTCGCGGATGTGGACGAAGTGGTGGTCCACCGTCGGTTCCCGGCCGACCAGGCTGTGCAGGGCACCGGCCACCCGTGGAAGGTCCAGCAGCCTGCGGACGAACGAATCCGCCGGGTACGCCTCGGACAGCGGCGTCCCGTACGGCACCGGCGCCACGTCTTGCGCCAGCACCGCCAGGCCCTCGGCGTTCATCTCCGCCGGGACCACCGCGTCCAGACGCAGCGACCCGTGCGCCACGAAGCGCGCCATCTCGACCGAGCTGAGCAGTTCCTGCCTCTTCTCCATGACCGCCACGCTAGGCACCGCCCCCCGCCCGCCGCGTGGGTCACGTTCACCCTCCACTGGTCGATTCTCACCACCAGGACCGGCAAGGGCCGGGGACGGCGATCCCGGTGCGCGCCTACCGGCGTCGTGGTAGAACAGGTGCCCATGCACACGGCCCTCGTCCATCTCGACGAGCCTCCCGCTCTCGCCGCAGTCGGCGTCGGCGTGCACGGCCCCGCCGGCCAGGTGGACGAGTTCACGCTGCCAGACCTGTGGCAGCTTCATCTCTACGGCTATGAGGCCGACCTGACGGTGAACGGCACCCCGCACCTGATCCGCCCCGGCAGGGTCAGCCTCGTCCCGCCCGGCACCCAGGTCCGCTACCGCTACCGGGGTCGCTCCGAGCACCTCTACGTCCATCCGCGCCTGAGCCCGTCCGGCACACCTAGGAGCGTCCCGGTGATCCAGGACGCGGGGCCGGAACTGCCGTTGCTCACCGCGCAGTTGAGGCAGGCACTGGCCGTTTGGCCGAACACGGCGGCGCGGGCGGCGGCCGAGGTGTGGGCGGCGCTGTGGCGGGTCGCGCAGCTCGCCCCGCCGACGACACGGGACACCCGGGCCGCCCATCCCGCTGTCGCCGCGGCGGCGGCACTGATCGAGACCCGGCTGGCCGAGCCGCTGACCGTGTCCGAGATCGCGAAGGCGGCGGGTGTCTCGCACAATCACCTGACCCGGCTGTTCCGCGCCGCCACCGGGGAGACGGTCGTCGGCTACATCCGGGCCCGGCGGATGGAACGGGCCCGCCACTTCCTGCGGGCCACCACGCTGACCATCCCCGCCGTCGCGGCCTCCGTCGGAATTCCCGACCTCCAGGCGTTCAACAAGGCCTGCCGACGCGAACTCGGGGCCGCCCCACGCAGCATCCGTGCCGCCCAGCCCACCACCGACAAAGCTTCGCACCCGGCCGGAGGTCGACGACGCGGGCAGCCGCCCGGTCTCCGCCACCGCCACCGTCGTCCCTGTGGAACGCGGCGCCACCGAACTGCCGCTGCTGCGGCACGAGTTCGGCGACACCAAGCACCGCCGCGTCACGTACACCCTCACTGCCAACAGCCGGTTCCGGGCGTTCTACGACGACGGAACCCCGGACGACTTCCGGGCCTCCGCCCCCACACCCGAGGTCGTCGTCCCGAGCTCCGCCCGTCCGACAGCACCCAAAGTCCTGTCGGTCGTCCCGGCGTTCACCTGGACCACCGACCAGGAGGACGACGTCATCACGCACCGGAGACTGGGCAACCGGCTGCGCGTCGAACTGGCCCGCCCCTGGTTCACCACGGGCGCCGATGAGCAACTGGCGCTGCTGGTCGCCCAGGGCGATCCGGACGAGGACCTCCTGCCCTACGTCACCCTCCTCGGCCGCGACCCCATCTGGGACACAGCGATCCCGCCGCGCTCCCCGACCCTGAACGGCACCCCCGTCGTCCTGAGCGAGACAGGCGGTCGGGTGCTCGCGGTGGGGCACCCCGTCTGGTCGCACGGCGACAGCTGGTACGCCGACGTCCCGCTCCCCGCCACCAACTCCTACAGCCCCCTCGTACGACCCGCCCTCGCCCGCCTGCAACCCCACAGCCTGCAGGGTCTCGCCCTCTCGCCGGCCGTCCGCGCGGACTTCGTCCCCCTGTTGCCCGACCGGACGCTGACCGTGGAGCCCGCTCCCGACGACATGCTGCAGATCACCCTCGACGGCATCGGTCCCGACGGACCGGAACCCAACTCCGTCCGTGTGTCCGTGGAGCGGCTCACCGACACCGGAGTGGAGGGAGCCGCCTCGGACCCGAACGACCCCGAGGCCGCCGGCTGGGTACCGGTCGGCGGTGCCAGGGGAGAACTCGGCGTGACGCTGCTCGCGGACGCGCCGGGGCCCGGCCCCCTGCGGGTACGCGTACGGGAGATCGAGCTGATCCCTGGCGGAGAGGCGCGCCCGCTGCCCGACGGGGTGGAGCCGGACCAACCTTCAGAGCTGGCGGACCGAGTCGTGTTCACGGACGTGGTCCCCATCGGGTGACGAACCAGGCCACCGACCACGAAGCGGCGCCCGAAAGCGAAGAAGCGGCGATCCGCCGAGCCGCTCTCCCGGCCGTCGGAGTCCGGCCTAGCGCGGAGTTCGGCGACCAGGACCACCTGGCGGGCCCACGCAGTGGCGTCCTCGGTCCCGGACGCGCCGATGTCCGCGGGCCTCCTCCTGCACCCGCTGGCCGACCTGCACGTAACCATGGTCGTGGGTCTCCCGGTTGTTCTGGCCCGGCTCGCGACTCACCCACAGCAGGGGCGTTTGGCCGCGGCAAGGTCGTGCTCGCCGGGTACCGGAAGCGCATCGGGTCGGTGACGTTCCCCGCCACCGCAGAGCAACGTTCTTGGTCGACGCCCGGATGGCCATCTGCTACCGGTTCCCCTCCGCCGCCCGGCGCGGTGCGTCCGGCGATCCCAGCAGACCGTACGGCAGATACCCGGACCGGAGACGGAGTACCCAGCCATGGACCTGGACGGCGAGGCAGGCCAGGGCGAGGGTGCCGAGGGGGAGGAGGGACCGGGGTGCGGGATCACCGGCACCGGCCTCGGCGCTCTCCCGGTACGCGACCAGCCGGGCGACGAGGGCGTTCTCGAAGGTGTGCTGGTCGTCGTCGAGGAGTACGCGGAGCAGCTGCTGGTCCGCGCTCAGCGCGTGGCCGACCTCGTCGAGCCGCCGGGCGGCCTCCGTGCGCTCCCCGGCGTCCGGCTTGCGCAGCGGAACCGTAGGCCAGTCGCGGGGCAGATGCCCGGCTGCCTCGGTGAGATAGGGGCACAGGGCGTCCATGGCGGCGAGGTCGGCGGGGTCGGAGACGGAGGTGTACCGGTTGTAGGGCACGCCGTCACGGATGGCGGGCGCGTAGTCGCCGCGCAGCAGCAACCCGGTGACCCGCTCCCAGTCCCACACATGCCCGCTGACGACACACATCTCGAACATGTCGAGCCAGGTCCGCGCGGTGGGCGCCTCCTTGACGACGTCCCGGAAGGTGATGGGCCCGTCCCCGAACTCGTCGTCGTCCGGGTCCGTGCTGATCCGCTCCCCGACGAGGGGGAACCGGAGTTCCTGGTCCCCGTTCGGGAAGCACATGATGCTCAGCACTCCGTGCATACACTCTGCGGCGGTGACGGCGACCGTGCCGGCCGCAGCGTCGAGCCCCGGCTCCGTCACCGTTCGCGCGGCGACATGGTCGAGCAGTTCGTCAGCCAAGTCCCTAATCAGCGTCGGCGAGATGCTGCCGTACCGCAGCGAGTGCCACCGCGTGTAGGCCCGCCCGTCGATGTCGTCGAGCGCCTCGGCCAACCGCTGCTCGCCGACCTGATGGCATGTCGCATTCCGCACGTACCCCGACCCTTCATGAACTCCACGAGCGGAACTCGACTACAGCCGCGGGCCGGAGAAGACCTGGGTCTACGGTGGTCTGCGTCCGGCCGATGGCCAGGCAGTCACGATGACCGCGTCCTCCCGCAACAGCGTGTTCTACCAGCAGCTCCTGCAACTGATCGAGGACGCCAACCCGGACGGGGAGATCTGGATCGTCACCGATAACCTGTCCAGTCATAACAGCGTGTCCACTCGGACCTGGCTTGAGGACCATCCCCGTATCCACCATGCCTTCATCCCGGTGGGCGCGTGCTGGCTCAACCTGCAGGAAGGCTGGTGGCGCATCTTCCGCAAGGCCGCCCTCACCGGCCGGTCATTCGCCAACCGCGATGACATCAAATACGCCACCACCCTGGCGACCGACCAGCTCAACGCGCATGCGGTCGAGCGTTGTGGAGAACACTGTGAAACTGGCGGTACTGATCGACGCTGACACTCACCGTCGCTGACCCCGTGTGTGGCCGCATGCCGCTATGAAGAGTTTTGCCCTGTCGGAGCCTACGCTGGCGTCTGGGCCAGCGGGGCGCGGCCTAGAGATTCTCATTTCGCTGCCCACACGAGCCCACAGGTGTTGTCGGTGAGGCTGCACCGTGCAACGACCGCCTCGCGATGGCTGTGTGCGAGTGTCTGCTGAAGCGCCTCGCCGAAGTCGGTCATCGGCGATCCGGTCCAGTATCCGTCAACGGTGGTGTCAGCGGCAGCCATCGGATGATCCGTTCGAGGGCACATCGCGATGAAGGTGACGTTCGGGTCGTCGTCCGGTCCCGTGTACAGCTCACTGAAATCGTCCTCGAGCGGGTGCAGGGGGGTGTCGCCCTGGATCGATAGCGCTGTGATGACCACGCCGACTAGTCCGAGAGCCGCTCTATTGAAAATGTGAGCCAAGGTCTCGGCGACGCCCTCGATGACGAGGTGCTCTACCCATTCGTCGCTCGACTCGCCTTCAAGCTCCGAGCGCGGAACCAAGGTCGCCGAACTCGAAATATTGTCATCTCGGCCAGCATCTATCCCCTGGGTATAGACCTCCAGCAATTCCGGTGACAACGGAAGGAAGTCGGAGCCGTCGGGGTCTTGAAAGCCAGCCACGTAGCCGAGTTCCCATATCTCGGCACGCTCCGGATCGTCTGTGAATGGGTTGCTCGCTGCCATGACATCTCCGAACGATACAGAGTCAACAGATCGGAAGACGCGGGCCTGTCCCGCATGGGCGGTGCAGGCCCGCACGTATGGTGACGGGAAGCACGCTCTGATGACCACCACTACCCAGGGGGCCTACTGGTAGAGGGAGTCGACGCCCAATGTCGAGCCGGCAGCTTGCGTTTTGCAACGCCATTTGTCCCGGTAGCCGTGCCTCGGACTCGAGGAAGGCTGGCACCACCAGTAGAAAACGCGGACTCTTCGATCATCCCTCAGTTCGTGATCTGCCGCATCTTGTGCCTGGGTTGGCTACTGGATTGTGCGACGGGAGGCTGCGATCAGAGAACTTCCCTTGCGCAGGTGAGCGTTGAGGGTCGAGGGGCGTGCGTGGCGAGAGCCCGCTCAGGGGCGCGTGGCGGCCGTTGCAGCCAGTTTCCCCTTGAACCACGGATCGCGGCCTACGCGAAGGCCGGGCCATGCGGGCAGGGGGTCGCCATTGATGCAAGACGCTGAGGGCGAGTCTGAGCCCCAATACACGTTCTTTCCCGGTAGTAACTACAACTCGGCGAAAGCGCCGACCGCGGTCTCGAGTGATCCAGATGAGCTTCCGCTGTCCTTCGCCTAGCGTGGAGTTGGGTGTTCGTTCCGGAAAGCGCTTCGGGTAGACGGAGACAGCGCTCTGGAGCTCACGGGCCCAGCGGAGTCGGGGTGTGGCCGCCATGGCTTAGTACCCACGAATTCTCAGTGGCCCAGCGGCCGGACCGTGATGACGGCGCTTGAGACAAAGGCTTGTAGACGGACGGCACGGACGGCGCAATCAGGCTTGTTCAAAGGTTGGTGATGTCGGCGCCGCCACGGGCGGCAGGACCCCCTCCTTCGCTGCGCCGACCGGAGCCGAGCTCGGCGTGGCACGGGCAGCGTCCCTGCCCCACCACGGCCACCTTTTCCACCACCTCTTCGGCGCCGGCACACCGAACCCGGCCCGCGAGGCCCACATGATCCTGGTGGCCCTGGGACTGGCCCTGTACGAGGGCGCCTTCCAGGCCGGTCCGGGCACCCGTATGGCGGCGCTGCCCCTGACGGCACCGATGGAACGACTGCGCCCGGGACCGGACGCGGTCGAGTGCCGCCGGCAGCTTCGCGTCGTGCGGCCCCTGGGCGACCACATGCTCGGCGGGCGGCTGCGCCTGACCGACCTCGCCCGCCTTGAGGCCTGCACCGAACAGGAGTGGGACCGCTGGTGCGAGGCGACCTTCCGGGTGCTCTCGGTCCACCTCAAGGCACGGCGGCGAGCTCAATCCACCAGAGCGAGCACGCCTGACCGACCGCGCGCCCGCCCTCTACATCGGCGAGGACACCTACCACTGGTACAGCGAGCCAGCCCGGGTCCACTAGCCTCCGGGGCCCGTGCCGCCGCCGCGGCCTACTGCGGTGGCGGAAAGACCACGGACCCGCCGTCGACCTCGGACGGGACGGGTCACCTCCGGGTGGATCCCAGGTGGTGGGCGATCTCGTACGGCAGTGACTCGCTGAGGCTGAGGACCGGCTTCAGCAGATCCAGCCAGTACGGATCGACACCCGCAGGGGTCGCCGGGCCCAGCCGGCAGGCATCGGCCTGCCTCCTCGACAGCGGTGTGGCGTCGATGCCCTCGCTGGCGAGCAGGTCGAACATCGCCTCCAGGTTGTTCAGGAGGCGCTACCGGTCGCTCTCGGCCCGCTGCTGGAACTCTTCGTCGCGGTGGGGGCCGAAGGCGGCGGGCGGGGACGGAGAGGGCCACCCGCGGTCCCGCGAGGTGGGCTCCTGGCCGGCCAGCTGTTCCACGGCGGCGGGATCCAGAGGCGGGCGGTCGTTGGTGAGACGGTCGAGGACGGCGATGCCGAGGACGGCGCTTTGGCGCCGGTGCGCTCGGCCATGACGGCGGCTTCGCGCTGCACCGGGAGGCAAACTCCTGTTCGTTAGAAGGGGCTTCAGGTGCAGAAGAGGCCACGCGGACTTCTCTTTTCGATGCGGTGTTCGGGGGTGGATGAGGCGGGTGTGCTGTGGAATAGGGCGGTAATCTTGCGCCTAGATCACCAACAGGCACGGAAAGTGACGAACTGTGACCACTGCTGTTGTGGCCCCCGCGAAAATCTCGGACTTCTATTGCCACCAGGCCATTCCCGGCCTCGTGGAGATCGAGCGGGTGATGGAGACGGACCGGGTGCTGGCGTTCCACCACACCAAGCCCTCACACCCGGTGCACATCGTGGTGGTGCCCAAGGAACACATTCCGTCGCTTGTGGACCTGGGTGCCGGTGGCCCGGAGCTGCTGGCGGAGGTCATGGACGTGGCGGCCAAGGTGGCGGCTCAGGTCACCGAGCAGCACGGTGCCGCCTCGGTGATCACCAACCTGGGCAAGTACCAAGAGTCCAAGCACCTGCACGTGCACGTCGTCCATCGTGGCGAAACCGACGAGGAGATCCTCGCAATGTACGGCCACGGTGACGACGAGGCCTAGCGAGTTCGGCGGCGCCGCGGCCGTGCGGCGGACACCGTCTCGCCGGCGATGCGGCTGGCCGCCTGGTGAATCACCTCAGGGTCAGGCCGGCTGAAACCCGCATGAGCGCCGGCCAGGCGAAGGCAGGCTGCGACGAGCGTGGCGCCGCCAGCGAGGGTGTCGTCGTCCTGGATGACCTGGCAGCGTCCTTGATGGCGCCGCGCATACGCCTCGGCATTCACCAACTGGTCGCCGCGGCTGACGCTGGCCGGCAGCGGGACGAGGACCGCGCGCTTCCCCAGTGCCTCCAGCTCAGCCAGGGTCGTTGCGCCGGCCCTGCCGATGACCAGGTCGGCCAGCCACAGCGCGTCGGTCATGTCCGCGTGCAGGTACTCGAACTGCCAGTAGCCGGCAGTTCCGCCGAGGGACGGGTCGAGGTTGCCCTTGCCGCACACGTGAATCACCGCGAACCGGCTGCGGAGCTGGTCCAGTTGGCTGCGTACGGCGTCGTTGACACGGGCGGATCCGCTGCTGCCGCAGAAGATCAGCAGTACTTCGGCACCGGGCTTGATGCCGAGCTGGCGGCGCAGCCGGTCCGGGTTGCCCTGGGCGAGATCGCCCCGCAAGGGCAGGCCGGTGACGACCGTCTTGCGGGCGAGCCAGCGCGGCGTCTGGGACCGAGCCGGTTCGGAGAGGCAGACGCGAGCGGCCGTGCGGGCGAGGATCCGGTTGGCGAGTCCGAGGGAGTGGTCGGACTCGTGGATGACGACCGGGATGCGGCACAGCCAGGCGGCGATGCCGACGGGGACGGTGACGTAGCCGCCCTTGCTGAACACGACGTCGGGACGCTCACGGCGCATCGCCTTCCAGGCGGCGCCGATACCGCGCAGGACGGTGAAAGGCATCCACAGATTGCTCCATGAGCCGTAGCGCTTCAGGCCGGCGGACGGCACGGAGCGGAAGCGGATATCGGCTTTCTCGGCATACTCCTCCTCAATGCTTCCATCCCGTCCGAAGAACACGAGTGCGTTCCCGCTCTGTGCGAGCTGGGTGGCGACGGAAAGAGCGGGAACAACGTGCCCGGCGCTGCCGCCGCCGGTGATCGCAATTTTCATCAATATCGTTTCCGGGTTCACAAGCCCTTATATGCGGGAGTTCGATATTCCTTCAGCCGGTACCCCTGCAACCGGTCACGGCCGATAGTCGGTCACGGGCGCGGGTACTGGCTGGGCTGGTCGGGCCGGCTGGACTTGAACCAGCTCCTCGGCAACGCTTTTGCCGTGCTCCACCGCTTGAGCTACGACCCGTTCACTGTGGTGCCATCACGCTAGGGGCCGCCGTATTCGGTCGTCAACGCGATCGACGGAATACCGGCGGAGTTTTAGCCATCGCTCACTCGCGCGAATAGAGTGCTGCTTTTCTATGTACGGGCATGCCGAATAGCGTCGCTGTGACGGGGGCTGCAGCGACGCCATTTCAGTCCGAGCTGACGGTGTTGCCTGGGGTTATCCGCTGGAGGCGAGCTGGGGAATGTGGCTGGATTCGGTGACGGCGGTGCGTCCGGTCCAGCGGCTGATGACTTCGATCTCCTCGGCGGGGCGTTCGGGAGAGAGGACGGCGGCGTGCGGCAGGCCCAGCAGGCGGGCGTAGCGGAGCTTCTCGCCGGCGGGCAGGGGCCGGTCGTCGACGAAGAGGCTCAGGCCGCGGGCGGTGAGGTCCTGCACGAGCCGGTCGGTGCGCTCTTGCATCTGCGGCTGGTCGGCGCGCAGCACGGTGAGATGGACGTCGGCTGGCCCGGTGTCGGGCTTCCAGCGCAGGCCGTGATGGTCACGGTGGAGGGCGGCGGCCGTCTGCATACAGCGGGTGATGCCGATGCCGGAGCACGCCATCCAGGGGACGGCCTGGCGGCCGGTGGGATCGGTGAAGGCGAGCTTCATCGGCTGGGAGTACTGGGTGCCGAGTTCGAAGACGTGAGCGACTTCGACCGCGCGTACGGCGCGGTGGGTCCCGGGGCACAGGGTGCACCGGCTGCCGTCCGACGCCTCGGCGAGGTCGCGGCCGTGCGGGCTCAGCGCGCGCAGATGCTGGTCCCCATCCCAGGTCACGCCGCTGCGCAGCCCGTCCGCCCCGTCCGAGATCGCGAATTCGTCCAGGTCGGCGACGGAATCGTCGAACAATAGGAGGGCGTCGGGGTTGGCCGCGGCGTCCCACGGGGTGAGGGTCCCGGCCTCTTTGCCGAGGATTGCGGGAAGGTCCTGCGGCTCGAGGAGGGCGACCTTCAGGGCGCCGGTTGCGGCGACGACTTTGCGGGCGCTGACCTTGAGGTCGGACCGGACGGCCACGGCGGCCGGCTGGATGTGACCGTCAGGATGGGTCAGGACGAAGCCGATCACGTTGACGACGGGCGCGCCGGGCGGCGGCGAGGGCCGCGCGGGTGTGACGGCACCGTCGCCGCGGTTGCCGCAGTGGTCGCAGGCCACGATGGTGCTCTGCCCGGCGTTGGACAGCACCAGGTGCTCGGTACTGGGGCCGGCGGAGATGGCGCCGCCGTCGGCCGGGGCCTGGAACACGCCGCTCAGCCCCATGCCGGTCAAGGCGGCCGTGCAGGCATTGTTGAGGAAGTCCACCGACTCGCGCATGCCGTCGGCCGAGGTGTCGAACGTGTAGGCGTCGGCCATGGTGAACTCGCGGCCGCGCATCAGCCCACCGCGCGGGGAGAGCTCGTCCCGGAACTTGCTCGTGGACAGGAACAGCCGCACGGGCAGATCCCGGAAGGAACTCAGATACTCGCGAACTGTCGCGGCCGCGATCTCCTCCGAGGTCGGCGCGAGGCACATCTCCTCTCCGCTGGAGCTGCGCAGCGTCAGCAGAGCGCCTTCGCGCTGGTAGGTGCGCCACCGGCCGGTCTGCTCCCACAGGCGGCGGCTCTGCAGAGTGGGGGCGGCGAAGGCGAGCGCGCCGCGCTCCTCGAACGCGCTCCGGGCGATCGCCGACATCCGGTCGTGGACCCGCAGGCCGAGCGGCAGGAGCGTGTGGACGCCGGTGGCCGCGGTGCGGGCCACCAGGCCCAGGTGGTAGAGAAGATCGAGGGTGGAGTCGGTGGCCTCGCCCACTCCACGGCGGACCGGCGGCCACATCCGGCTGGCATACAACGCAGTCGCGGCGGTCATCGGAGCCCTTTGATCGCGGTACGGGACAGACGGGTCAGCTGTGCGGCGGTGTTGGCGATGTTGTGCCGGCGGGCGTTGGCCGCGGCCGCGCTGTGCAGGGACTGCCGCAGTGGCAGGTCGGCGCCCACGCGGTCGATGAGCCTGGCGAGCGCAGGAGCGTCACCGGGCTTGTAGACCAGGCCGCCATCCAGAAGGGTGTCGACCAGGCCGGGCAGGTCGCCGTAGAGCACCGGCAGGCCGTGGGCCTGGGCTTCTACGGCGACCAGGCCGAAGGCTTCCAGCTGGCGGGTGGTGAACACGAACGCGTCGAAGCCGGGGAACATGCTCCACAAGTCCTCGCGCGGCATGAACGGCATGAAGGTGACTCGCTCGTCCAGGCCGAGGCTGTGCGTGCGCTCCTTGAGCAGCGGCAATTCGCTGCCGCTGCCGATCACGGTGAGGTGGTGCCTGGTCCGGGTGAGGGCGAGGGCCTGGATCACGGTGATGGTGGACTTGTTGGCGTCCAGGCGGCCGGCGTGCAGCAGGTTGAGGCAGGCCCAGGGCCGTGGCACAGCAGTCGGCGCGGGTGGGAGAGGAACGCCCCAGGGAACGGTTGTCAGCCGGTCGGTGTAGACATGGTCAGTGAGCCGGTCCACCTCGAAGCCCAGTGCCGGGTTCGGGACGACCACCTTCGAACTGGCGGCCACGACCTCGGTGAAGACCTCCAGAGCCTGTTCGCTTTCGCGGGCTGCGATGACATCGGTGCCGTGCGCGACGGACACCACGGGGATGGGGCCGGCCGCGCGGGCGAAAGCGAGCGCGAGCCCGAACCCGAGGTGCTGGGCGTGGAGAAGGTCGGGCCGGTGAGCGCGGATGAGGTCGCCGACCTCGTCCGTCAGCTGGGTTGCGTAGGCCTCGAAGCCGGGGCCGTAGGGCTGTTTGTCGGCGGCGAGCAGGGCGGTCTCGGGGAAGTTGTGCTTCCAGGTGCCGCTGCCCGGCAGGCCCAGGAACAGCACCCGGAACTCGTCGGCGAGCCGCTCGTAGACGTCGCTGCACCAGATGGTCGACCCGCACGAGGGCTCCATCGGCAGGTCGATCCCGGTCATGATCAGCGGGCGGGTCATGTCGCACTTCCCTTCTCCGCGAGCGGGAGGTAGGTCGCGAACGAGGCGCGCAGCAGCGCGGCGGTGCCGGCCCATCCCAGGGCGCATACCGCGTCGATGGCGGACAGGCCTGGCAGGAATTGCTGGCGGGGCCATGCTTGGGCGTACTCCGGGTGGCGGCCGGTGAACTCGTTCCACCGCACCGCCACCTGGTGGCGTTCCAGCTCGGCGGTGTCGAGGTACTCGCGGGTGCCGGAGCCGGCCCACAGCACATGTTCCCCGGCGGTCGCACAGATTCGGGCCAGGCGTTCGGTCTTGTCGTCTGCGGTGATCTTCATCTGGGAGGTGCGCAGCAGACGCGTCTGGGAGCCGAGGGCGGTGGCGATGGCGGTGATCAGGCTGATGTTGAGGTCCGCCAGGTGTGTGTGGCCCGCCGTCAGCGCAGGACGCAGCACGTTCAGGGCCTCGTCGATGTGGGTGGTGCGGGCGTAGGCGAGGCGGATCTGGCGCAGCATCAGGTCGGGGTCGAAGGAAGGTGCGATCCGGGTGTCCTTGATTAGCTGCCCGGTCTCCCGGATGACCGGCACGGTCAGCCAGGCGATCCCGTCTGCGGTCTTGATGCGGTTGCGGTTCTGCCAGCCGCCCTGGGTGTACTGCACGTCGTCATAGAAGGCGACCGTGTCGCAGCCGAGCAGGGTTTCGCAGAACCCCAGCCACGGGGCGAACGACGGCTGTTCGATGTAGATCAAGGTTGGGGGTCCTCTGGCGAGAGAGTGAAGGCGAGGGTGAGCAGGGTGGTCTCGAAGGCTTCGAAGGCGCGTCCATCGGCCGTGGCTGCGGGACGCAGGGACCATCCGGCCTGAGCGGCACGGTGGCGGGTGTACTGCGGACTCAGGTACCAGCGCCCGCCCTGACTGTGGTGCGCGGTCAGGGCCCGGACCTTGTCGTCGAGGACGTCGGTGATGTCGACGAGGACGGTCGGTCTGAAGCCGGAGCGGGGAGCGTGGGGTTCGCCGTGGAGCACGGTGTGGCAGGTCGGCACCCGGGTAGCGGCGTTCGCGGCGGCCGCGGCGATCGCGAGGTGGTCCTGGTGGTCGTTGGCCGCTCGTGGGCTGTGAGTGATCAGCAGCCCGCATTTCAGCCGGTTGAGCTCGGCTTCCAGGCGGGAGATCAGGGGGAGGTCGGCCTTCAGCGCGCCGTCGGGCAGGTGGAGGAAGACCGTGTCGATGCCCGTGTCGTGCCAGGCAGCGGTGACCTCCTTCTCCCGCTCGTCCTCGGTGAGTTGGCGCCCAGCGTCGGCGACCGACACTCCGTTCGCGCCATGAGTGACGACGACGACCGACACCACCGCGCCGGACTCGCGGGCCTTGCGCAGCGTGCCGTAGCACATCAGTTCGGCATCGTCGGGGTGGGCGACCACGGCGACCACCCGCTCCACCGGGCCGCTGGAGGACGTGGAGGACACGGGCGTCACCGGGCCTCGAGATCGCGGTGGACCAGCGACGGCTGTGGCCCGTCGGATCCCTGGTACTTCCCGTCGTAGAGGACGATGTCCCCGAGAGGGACCCAGAAGGTCACCTGCCCGATCAGCAGACCGGGATAGATCCGCACGCCCTGTACGGCGTGCAGTTGCAGCGTGAGCTGCCCGTAGGAGCCGATGTCGATGAGGTCGGCGGTGCAGTGGACGAAAAGCCCCAGGCGCGCGATAGAGGAGCGGGCGCGGATGATCGGTACGTAATAGTCGCTGCCGATCCTCTCGCGGGTGGAGGCAAGGTAGATGCGGTCGGGCTCCAGCACCATGCCCTCGCTGGGGATGGTGTGCACCTCGAAGGGGTTCTCGCGGGCGCAGTCGAGGACTTCGTCGGTGTACCAGCCGATGCGCTCGCCCAGGTGGAAATCGTAGGAGTTCGGCTGGAGTCGTTGCTCGTCGTACGGGGCGATCTGGATTGCCCCGCCCTTGACCTGTGCGGCGATTTCGGGACCGGTGAGGATCACGCGGCGGCCCCCTGCCGTACGGGGGCCGCACCGAGGCCGGCGGCCGCGCGCGGGGAACACGCGGTGGGCTCACTGATTCCGCCATAGAGCCCGTCGTAGGGCATGCGGGCACCGACCGGTTTCCAGAAGCTCACCTGACCGACGCGCATGTGCGGGTAGACCCGCAGAGGCTGAACGACCTTGATCTCCAGGGTCCACTGATGGGCGGAGCCGAGGTTTCCGAGGTCGGCGGAGATCTGCAGGAACATGCCCAGCCTGCCGAGTGAGGACCGGCCGATCAGGCTCGTCACGTACTCGTCTCCGCCGACGGTCTCCATCGTCGCGCCCAGGTACACGACACCCGGACGCAGGACGTACCCCTTGTCGGGCAGTTCGATGACGGCCGTCTCTGCCAGGCGCATCGGATCGGTGGGATCGCTGACGACCTGCTTCAGCGTCCTGCCGAGGCGGTAGTTGTAGCTGTTGGGGTTCAGCAGATCCGAGTCGTACGGGGTGATGGTGAGCTGTCCGGCCGCAACCGACGCGTGGATCTCGGGGCCTGTGAGGATCATCGCGTGCCTCCGAACGCTCCCGCGCCGATGTACGTCTGACGCAGCAGCCGCCGCTCGTCGGCGGGGTAGCAGTTCTGGCCGTCGCCGAGCGGCATCCGGCCGTGCGCGTAGCGGTGCTGGTCGAAGATGAGCAGGTCGCCTGGCTGCAGGCGGATGGTCGAGCGGCAGACGGAGACCGCGTTGACGAAGCGGCCGAACGCGGCGGCGGTCGACTTGGGTTCTTCGGCGTGGACGAGTTCGCCGCGGTCAAGGTGCGGGCCCATCTTGGCGGTGAACCGGATCGGCGCGCTGCCGTCGATCCGCTGCGGCAGGACGGGAAACTGTTCCAGGCTCTCGCCGACGCCGTGCACGCCCTCGTCGGCAAAGTAGGAGAAGACCGGCTCGGCGAGGAGCCTACGGTCGGTGTCCGAGAGCGCGTCGGCGGCCTGCCAGAGGTCGGCCAGCGCTGATGCCCCACCTCCCACCGGGTCGGCGCGGACGCAGTACAGGGCGATGTAGCGCGGGAGGCGGTCCCGGTCGACCAGGTCGACGTGCAGCCGATTCTCCCCGACGCCGTGCGTGCGCCCGGGATCGGCGGCCAGGCTGACCGACAGGTCGCTCCAGCAGCCGTCGCTCGGATACACGGACACGACGGGGCCAAGGCTGGACAACAGGCTCAGGCTGAGCTCCAGGTTCAGCGCGTGGTCCTGTCCCTCGAACTGGACCAGGGCGCGGCCGGCGCCCGGGCCGGTGACGGCGTCGGCCAACTGGCCGGGCGCGTACGGGCCGCTGGTCAGTTCGCGGCCATCCAGGGTCAGCACATCACTCATGAGGACTCCGAACGAGATCGGTGAGGGCGTCGCGCAGAGTGCGCGGGGGATAGACGGGGCGCGCGGACAAGCCGAGACGGCCAGCGACATAGCTGGTAGTCGCGACCGTGCCCGGGCCCGGAGCAGAGTCGGAGGTGGCGGCGATGAGTTCCTCGCCGACGGCCTGAGCGCGGGCCGTCAGGACATCGAGGGGGCACGCCGTGTCCAAGAGAACGAGGTCACTGTCGAACGGCGCGCAGTCCATAAGGTCCCGGCGGGTCACGGTCTGCGGCAGACCGCCGCGAAGGGTGTACAGGTTGAGCGCAAACGTGTGCGTTCCAAGGCTGCTGCGGGCCTGGGCGGCGAGGCGGCGAGCGACCTCGGCGCGGTCTGCCAGCGGCGCGTCCAGGCTGCCGAGAAGCTCGTTGGCCCACGTCCCGTAGGCGCACAGGTCCGCTTCCAGGTCGTCGACGCACGGCGAAGAGGGGACGCAGATCTCCGGTGCGACACGGCGGGGACCGGACGAATCGAGGTGCAGGCGCAGCATGCCGGCTCCGGACGCCGGCGGCTTCGCGACGTGCCGGCCCGCCTCCGTCCAGTGCGACCACGGAGAGTGGCAGTGGCCAGCCACAACCACATCGAGCGGCCAGCCGGCCTCCTGATCGGCGACATCGGCGAGGAAGCCCGTGTGGCTGACCCCGATGACGAAGTCCGCGCCGGCCTCCCGCAGCCGGGCCGTCTCCGCCCCGATCAGCTCCGCGGTCGGGTCGCAATACGTGAAGTCGGCCCGCTCCTCGTCGGGGATCGTCCCGAAGGCCTGCCGCCCCAGATAGCCGACGACGCCCAGGCGGTGCGCGCCTCGTTCCAGCATCAGGCCGCTTACCCAGCGCCCCGCAAACGCGGCCGGCGGGCGGAGGTTGGCGCAGACCACCGGCGGGAAGCGCACCGGGTCCCTCAGGCGCATCAGATCGGGAAGATCGTGGTTACCGGGGACGACGGCGTCGTACAGCTCCGACAACAGCCGCTCCTCGACCCGCCCCTGAGAGAAGGCATGGAAGGCGCTCCCGGAGAAGAAGTCCCCGGCGTCGACGACCACTGCACCGTTCGCCTTCGCCGAACGGATGGCGGTGAAAGCGGCGCGGCCGTCGGGGAGAGCGGAATGGAAACAGCCGGTGGCGATCACTTCAAACACGGCAGGTTCCTCTCGACGACCACCACGCGCAGGACCGTCGGCGCAGGCGGGTAGAAGTCCGCCCGCGCGATGCCGTCCACCTCCTCGACCCGCAGGCCGCTGGCTGGGTCGTCCGCCAGTTGCTCGGCGCCGAGGCTCGGCATGACCACCAGGCCGCGCACCAGCAGCGGGGAGCCGAACACGTGGCGGACCAGAGCGGCGGCCAGCTCCGGCGCGAACGGCATGATCGACACAAGCGTGCTGCCGGCCTCCAGACCTTGGGTGAGGTCGACGCGGCGGACGTCGGCGATCGTGATCCGGGCGCTGTCGCCGAACTCGCCGAGCTGCTTCTCCAGCGGGCGCCGCAGCCGCGCGTCCTTCTCCACCGCCCAGATGCGGTAGCCGGCCCCGGCGATCGTCGCGGACAGCGTGCCCAGGCCCGCGCCGACCTCGAGGACCTGGGCCCCGCTCGGTATCTCCGCCCGATCCAGGAGCCGGCGGGCTGATTCGGGCGAACGGAGGAAGTGTTGCCCCAGGTCCGCGCGCACCGGCAGCCCGCTGGCCGCGAAATCGTCGGCGAGGAGCGGGGCCGGGGCAGTGCCGAGGAGCGGGGCCGGGGCAGTGCCGAGGAGCGGTGAGTGCTGCATCACTGAGTTCCCTTCACGATGCATGCGCGCGACGCCGGTGTCCGGCGTACTGGTGATGGAGAGAATTCCGAGCCTGTGGGTGCTGGCCCAGATCGTCTTGAGGGCCAGCACCTGGTCGCTGGGGTGACCGAGTGTCGGCCAACCGTTCGTGCAGCAAAAGGAGTTGACGGTCATCCCCCGGTAATCCCGGTGGGCTCGCGGCTACGCTCAGTGCAGGCACCGGTGATTGGATGACAGCGTGGCCGACAAGACGCACCCGCTGGCGCAGGCCCGGATCGCGCGCGGGATGACAGGAGTTGATCTTGCCCGGGAGATCCGCCGGGCCGCCGAACGCCGCGATCTGAGATCGGGTGCGACCAAGCAACGCGTCTACAAGTGGGAGACAGAGGGCGTCACCCCCGATGCCGACTCGCAGGCCTACATCGCCGAAGTATTCGGGGTTCCTGCCGGAGCGGTGGATCCTCGCTCGTGGCCGCACTGGCTGCCGGGCGTCGGCGGCATGGTGATCCCCCTCGGTCCCAGCCCGGTGCCAGCCCTCCGAGAGGCCTTGCGAACGACTATGGAACGCTCCCGCCGCACCTTCCTGACCGCGATCTCCGGCACTGCTCTGGTCACGCTGGCCAGCACCTGGGCGTCGACCGATACCCAAGCCCTGACGAGCGAGTCGCTGCACGACACCAAAGCGGTCGGGGAGGATCTGGTCGCACTGCTCGAAGACACCAGCGCCCGGCTGACTGTGCAGGCAACCGAGCAGCGACAGCACACCGCACCCTTGATCGACGCGCTCCTCACCACGGTCACGGACATCATCGAAGGCAGCCGGTACAGCCAGCCGGTCAAAGTTCGCCTCCACGCACTCGCCGCAAGCCTGAGCCAGACCGTCGGCTGGCATCGCTTCGACTACGGGCTGCACGACGAGGCGAGCCAGTACTGGATCGCCGGCCTGCACAGCGCTCACACCGGAGGCGACCGAGACATGGGCGCCGCCCTGCTCGGCGACCTTGCTTATCAGGCCTCCTGGCGGGACGATCCGCCCACAGCCGCCGGCATCCTCGAACGAGCGCTTTCCGGGACCCGGCACCCGGCCGCCCAATCCCTTCTCCAGCTCCGGCTCGCGCGGGCCCTGGCGGCACAAGGCGAGCGGCGCGCCACCCTGCGGGCCCTCGGCGCCGCCGAACACCTTCTCGACGCTTCGTCGCGCGACCCTGTACCGGCATGGTGCGCGTGGATGTCCCAAGCCGACCTGGCTGTCGATTCCGGGCAGGCCCTGCTCGACCTCGGGGACACCCGCCGCGCGCACGAGCTCATCCGGCAAGGTCAGAACTTGCTGCCGACCAGCCGCGCCAAAACTCACGGCGTCTTCCTGACCTATCAGGCCAGGAGCCACCTCAACCTGGGGGAACCCGAACCCGCGGCAGCCGCCGCCCTGGAGGCTCTCCAAGTCGCCCACCGAATCGGCGCGCCCCGGTGCGTCGAGCTGGTGCAAGGACTCATTCCTCGTTTCGAGGCTCACGCTGGCGTCGAAGGTGTGCCCGAGCTGTTGGCCCTCGCCGCCGCGTGAGACACCCGCAGCCTCCGCAAAGGCTGCCAGCCCGACGCGTGCTGCGGATCCCGGGCCAGTGGCAAGTTGACCTGATGCGAGGCGTGCCCAGCGCTTCAAGTACCCGACCTCCCGCGACGACGAGTGAAGGAAGGCCGCTCGCGCGCGCCGACCACGACACAACGTCCGCCAGCTAGCGTCATTGAGCTCTCGCCGGGCAGGATGAGGCGATGGTGAGGGGCACTCACTCACGTTTTTGCCGAACTCCTGCAGAGGGATGGCACCTTGGAGAGCGAGGAGCGCGGTACGTTCACCGCTGAAATCACGCATTGGCGTACCGTTCGTGGTCTGTCCAAAAGGGCGTTGGCGGCTCGACTCAACGTTGACCACTCGTACGTCAGCCATCTCGAGGCCGGTCGCGAGCATGGCAGCGCCCATCTCGCTCGCCGGGCGGATGCGAAACTCGATGCCGGCGGGGCCTTGTGGTGTGCGTGGCAGCGGACCGACACCTCTTCGACGAAGGTTGAACCGGCCGGGCTTCCATCCAGCACGGCACAACTGCTGGTATTGGAAGACGATGCGGCTCTGGAGTTCGACGGCAACGCGTTCCACCTGCGGATGCGCCGATTGCTCCGCAATGACGGCGCGGACCCCGTCAGCCGCTACAACCCGGTGCCGGGCCGCGCTCCCCTAAGCGGCCCGGCACCGCGGCCGACACTCCGGTGACCAAGGAAAGCTGGACGGGATACGGGGCCGTTCAGCGCCGGGTGTTGACCCTTGTCCCCCGGTCACCGTCTTGCCGGGGGCGAGGGTGTGGGGCCCCCTGGCGCCGGCCGTGGGGGAACGGGATCGACGCCAGGGGTGCAGGGCCCGTGCGCGGCCGGGGAGTGGCAACGGGGGTGCCGCGCACGGGAGTTCATGCGGCGGTGGGCTGGCCTCTCGCCGCAGCGCTGGGGAGGGCTGTCAGCTGCTGGGACCAGTCGGTGGTGGGGGTGCCGAGGGCGGTGTTGGCGAGGTGGATGCGCTGGAACTCGCCGGTCCCGGCGGGCGCGTAGGTGTGCTGGACGTCCCGGAACAGGCGCTGTAACGCATAGTCGCCGTCGAGTGCGTGGGCCCCGTGCAGTTCCATGGCGTCGCGTCCGGTCGCGGCGGCGAGCTCGTGCCCTGTGTGCTTGGCGCCGATCAGAATGCTGTCGCACGGCAGGCCTCGGTCCAGAAGGTGCACGGCGTGGTAGCCGGTGCAGGAGGCTTGCTGCAGGCGTGCCTGCATGGCGCCGAGGCGGTCGCGGACGACCGGGAGGTCGGCGAGGTGGGCGCCGTAGCGCGGCCGGGCGCTGAGCCAGGTGGCGGTGGTGGAGACGAAGGCTTCGTGCAGGCCGAGGCTGAGGGCAGTGAGGTTGGGGCGCCCGTAAACGATGCTGCTGCTCTGCGCGACGTGCAGGCCCTGGCCCAGGTCGCCGAGCATCGCCATAGCGGGCACGCGTACCCGGTCCAGGATCAGGTGGCCGGCGCTGAAGCCGTGCAGGCCCAGGCGAGCCCGGTGAGGCGCCAGGCTCACCCCCTTACGGTCGTGCTCGACGAGGAACGCGGTCAGCGCCTTCGAGGCGGTGGTGTCGGCCGGGGCGGTGCGGGCGACGACGACGTGCAGGCCGGCGAGATGGCTGTTGCCGATGTGGAGTTTCTCGCCGCTGATCACCCACTGGCCGTTTCCCGTAGGGACGGCAATGGTCTCGATGCCGCCGATGTGCCCGCCGGTGTGCGGCTCGGTGACCGCGATCGACAGCAGCGCCGAGCCCTCGGCAGCGCGGGGGAGCCACTGGGCTTTCTGTTCGGGGGTGCCCCAGTGGCACAGGGCGCCGATGGGGATCAGGCCGGCTTGCAGGATGGCCGCGGCGGCAGCGGAGACCACGGCCAGGCGGTGGATCAGGATCGTGCGTGCGACGTGTCCGGCGCCCATGCCGCCGTATTCGGCCGGGATGGTGATGCCGAACCAGCCGAGCTTGGCCATGGTCTGGGGCAGCTTGCGTTCCACCTGGTGCGGGGCGGCTTCCATACGCTCCACGCGCGCGGCGGTCTCGCCGGTGGCGAACGCGTCAGCCTGCTCCCACAGCGGGAGGTGGGCGTCGGTCAGGAAGGGGGTCAGTGAGGCGGGTGGGGTGGTGGGCATGTCGTCTCCCTGTCCCTGAGCGAGGTCGCCGAGTGCGATGCGCCCGGCCTCTCAGGCGGCTGGCGGGGCGCGGATGAGGATGGGGCGGGGTCGCCGCGCGTCAGCGTGATAGCGCTTGGGCGGTCAGGGTCTGCACCACGGTGGTGCCGGTGTCCTTGACGATGTCGAGGAGGTGCTGGGCCTGGGCCAGGGGGCGGGGTTCGGGGTCGATGACACACACCGTCCCCCAGGCGACACCAGAGTCCGGGTCGATGAGGGGTGCGCCGAAGTAGGCGCGGATGCCGAGGGCGTCGGTGACGTGGTTGCCGGCGAAGCGGGGGCTGGCATACACGTCGGGTAACGGAAGAGCTCGTTGGCGGGCGATGACTTCCGGGCACCAGCCGTGGCGTCGGCTCATGCTGCGGCCCACCGGAATCAGCCCGCTGTCCGGCGGCGGCTGATGCAGGCCGATGAACGTCTGCTGGGACCAGAAGATGTTGACGAAGCCGTAGGCCAGCCCGGTCCGTTCGGCCATCTCCCGCGCCAGCTGGTCCATGCGATCGTCAGCCGCCGGGGCGATGTCGAGGCGTGCGATCACCTCCTGCCGCGCCTGCTCCACGGCGATCAGCTGCGCGGTGGCGGCGCTGATCGAGGCCGGTTGGTGGGCCAGCAGGCCGGGCGGCGCCATCACCGCCTCCCCGGGGGAAGCCAGCGGGCGAACACCGCTGAGGCCGGCTGCGGGGGAGTGCACGAGAGGCTGGTGGGTCATCACATGTCCAAGGGGGTCGTATTGGTGAGGCAGGTTAGAGCGTGGTCGACGAGGGTGACCAGGGCGGCCGCGACCTGGGTGGCCTCGCGGGCGTCGCAGCGCACCATCGGGATGTCGGGGGCGATGTCGAGGGCCTGGCGGACATCCTCGTGAGGGAAGAGGACGGCGCCGTCGAACGGGTTGATCGCGATGATGAACGGCAGTCGGATCTGTTCGAAGAACGACACCGCCAGGAAACTGTCCTCCAGTCGGCGGGTGTCGATCAGCACGACGGCGCCGATGGCTGCGCTGCACACGTCGTACCAGAGGTGGGAGAACCGCTGTTGCCCGGGCGTGCCGAACAGCAGCAGCTCAAAGGGGTGCGGGTCGGTGAAGCCGACGCGGCCGAAGTCGAACGCCACCGTCGTGGTTGTCTTGGAGGCCAGGTGGTCGAGGCGGTCGACCGGCAGGCTCGCTTCGGTGAGGCGTTCTTCGGTGGTCAGCGGCGGAATGTCGCTGATGGCACCGACCGCGGTGGTCTTCCCGGCCCCGAACCCACCGGCGATCACCACCTTGAACACCGTGCGGCCTGCGCCAGTCTCGGCATGCCCGTGCGCTGCGGGACCGTCAGGGCGGCAGGTTGGACTATTCATCGAGCCACTTCATCGTCAGGGCGGCGCGCAGCCGCAGGAGCAGGGCTTGGTCGGGATCGGGCGCGCTTTCGGTGGCGGGGATGAGGACGTGGGCGGCCAGGAGGTCGCTGATGAGGATCTTGGCGGGGGTCAGGCCGCAGCCCAGGGTGCCGGCCAGTTCGGCGACGGAGCGCGGCCGGGCCCGGCACAGGGCCGTGATCCGCCCGCACTCCTCCGGCAGCCCGGGCCCTGGGCGCCCGGTGCCGGGGTGCATCACCGACTCCAGACGCAGCCGGTATTGCGGCCGGGTACGGCCCCGGGTGAGCGCATAGGGCCGGACGAACGCCACCGTCTCCGGATCGGCCGCCACCGACAGGCGCCGCGCGGCGGGCGTCATCGTGTGGTGTCGGCCGGGAGAGTACGGACCGGGGTCAGCATGTGGGGCTCGAAGGCCGTGACCAGGCGCCCCATCTCGAAGCCCACGGTGCCGGCATCAGCCTCAGGAGTCGTCACCACGCACAGCACGGTGTCCACGAACTGCTGCCCGATCCCGTTGTGGCTGCCGAAGGCCGTGCTGCGGCCGGCGAACTGAATGAAGATCAGCGAGTCCGGGCGCTCAATGATGATCTGCCGCGGCAGGTGCTTCTCATGCCTTGGCCCGGTGATGCTGCCGCCCAGAGACGCCAGCCCGCACACAGCCGCCGCCAGTTCATCCGCCCAGTCTCTGTCGATGTCGCTGTCCAGTAAGGCCACGCCGTCACGCGAGGCCAGCACCGCATGGGTGGCACCGGCCACCTCATTCACGAACTCGCGCAACAGCCAGGCCATCGACTCCCGGTGCTCCCCGGTGCCGTCAGGGGTGGTTGCGGGATCACTGTGCGGAAGCATGCGGAGGACTCCAAAGAGAGAAGAGAGGGGTGGGGGAGGGCTTAGTGGGAGGCCGGAGGCTGGTGCGGCGGCGTGGGGGTGGTGGGGCTGGCGGCGCGGTAGGCGCTGCGGAAGGCACCCGCCAAACCCGTCGTAGCTGTCCCCGTGGGCACTGCCGCAGACGCCCCCGGAGGCGGCAGACCGGCCCCCTTCTTGCGCTGCGGCAGCCCGGTCGGACCCACGGTCGCAGCCGGAGCAGGAGCAGGAGCCGGGCCGGGACGCCGTTGAGCGGGAACGCGCGTGGGTCCTGCCGCGGTCTGGGGGACGGGGTCTGGCGCGCTGGGGGCTGTCAGGTCTTCGGCGTCGTCGTCCTGGATGGGGACGAGGAGGCGGCGGGGGATGACGACCAGGGCTGTGGTGCCGCCGAGGACGTTCTCGGACAGGGTGACGGTCAGGCCGTGCCGTTGTGCGATCTTGGCTGCGGTGAGCAGGCCGAAGTGGCCGCGGCGTACCTGGTCGCTGACGTCGATCGTGTCGGGCGCGGCGAGCAGCTGGTTGAGCTGGGCGCGCACTGGTGGCTGCATGCGCAGGGCGCGGTCCTCCACCTCGATGGCCAGCCCCACCGGAACCGGCTGCGCCCGCACCATCACCCGGGTTTCGGGGGCGGAGAAGCGGCAGCCGTTCTCGATCAGTTCGGCCAGCAGGTGCGACAGGTCCGGCCCCACCTGCTGCGCCAGCCCGATCGAGGCCCCGGCCTGACCCGCCACCACGTCGACGCGGGGGTAGGCCACCACCTCCGAGACCGCGCCGCGCAGCACCACCGACACCGACACCGGCCGCCTGGTAGCGCGCAGCGACTGACCTCCCAGCACACCCGTGCTCTCCACCTGCCGCCGAATCCGGGTCACCAGATGGTCCAGCTGGTAGATGCGGTGCAGGAGTTCGGCGTCGTCGGTCGCGCCCTCCAGATCCGACAGCGCGGCCAGCGCCTTCTCCACCAGCGCATGTTCACGCTGTGCCAGGCGGCGCAGCACCTCCAGCAGCACCGCCGACTGCCGACTGGCGTGCACCTCGGCCAGAGAGCACACCACCCGCTCCTGCAGTTCGCCCAGCAGCCGCTTCACCTCTGACGTCGCAGGCTCATCGCCTGCCGTCGGCACGAACACGAACGGGGAGGGGATTCCTTCCCCGCGCAGAAGCGCATCGACCGCCGCCTGCGTGGCCTTCTCCACCTCGGCGACGGCGTCCTGCACGCCCGCCAACTGGCCGTCGAAGTGGTGCTGGACTGCCCGGGATGCTGTCCTCGTGCGGCCCCAAGCGATCAGGCCGCTCACGCCGAGACCGCAGGCCATCGCGCCAAGGATGCTCCCCGGAGGTACGGGCAGGGTCCACCAGGCCAGGGCGGCGGAGCCGAGTAAGGCGCCGTCCACCAATCGTGGCGGTAAGACTGCGGCGCGGATCTGATCGTGCAGGCCGCGGTGCACCGGATCGCCCCGTCTCCTCCTGTGCCGGCGGGGGGTTGCGGCGGTGGCGGGGGATACGCCGTCAGACATGACAATCCTCAACAACGGGTGTGGATGAATGGCAACAGGGCGGTGCAGCGCGGGAGCCGCTTCGGCGGTCAGGGCGACGGCGGGAGTACAGCCTTGACGGTCTTGCCGATGACCTCGCCGTCGCCGCCGCGCAGCAGATCCCAGGACAAACGCCCCCTGGCGTGGGCGATCCACCACAGACCCGTCACCGGCGGATAGCCGTCGGTGCCCTGGCCGACGATCTCGTCAAAGCCCGGGAAGTCCGGGAGGGCGTCGTCGACCTCGATGATCAGATCGCCGTGTCGGCTCGGGCAGATCAGCCGGATGGGAACCATGCGGTCCGGGAAGAGCTTCGCGTGCCGGACCACGTTGTCCATAAGGTGGCCGCAGACCCGCGTGGCGACGTCGATGTTGCCCGGCCAGCGCGCCACCGTCAGCCGCGGCCGCACCCGCAACCGAACGTTGGAACCGACGAACTCATCCCCCTTCAACCGGTCCTCCCACCGGTACGCGGGCTGACCGCCGTTCTCGCGGCAGTCCTCAAGCGCTGCGCGCAGGGCACGTGCGTCTGTCAGCCAGCCGCCGTCTCCAGGACAGATTCGCCAGTGAGGGCCCGGGCCGCTCGTGCAGCGCACGGGGGGAATCACCACTGTGCCTCCACCGCCGATCGCGCGGGTGTGCTCGACCTCCCACTGCGCTGCGGTGCCTGCAGGGACGAAGTAGTAGACGACTTTCGTGTGGGGATCCTCGGCGACGGCTCCGCAGCGGCCACCCAGGATCGTCATCGCAGCGACGCCGAGCGGCTGTGGCACGCGGATCGCATCCCAGTCCTGACCGGCGTCGTACAGCGCGAACCCGGCGGCGATCGATAAACGGTTGGTCGGCATCACGGCTCCTTGAAGCGCCGACGAGTAGGTGGGCTCCAGCGTGGCCGTCGTGAGCGTCGCAAACGAGGGCTTTGAGAGGTCTTTCAAGTGCCTCTAATAGGACTTTTGTTGGGCTAGCGAGGTGATGACTAGCCAGATAGAGGGCCTGAGGTGACACTGACTGCAGTGTTCGAGATGGAGGTGCAGCAGTGCCACGGCCCACAGGCAACAATCGACTCAAGGCGGCCCGGGTGGCGGCCGGTTTCAGCTCACAACAGGCCCTCGCCGACGCACTCGGCGTCGGAGTCCGCCAAGTACGGCGCTGGGAATCTGACAACCCGCCGTGGCCGCAGCCGGAACAGGCGCAGGCTCTCACGCGTGAACTCGGCCAGGAACTGGAAGCGCTGGGCTTCGCCGCACCGCACAGCCTCCAGCCCGACCGCGGTCGTCGCACCGTCTTGGCCGCGACGGCGGCAGCAGTCGGGCTCGCGGCTGTCCCCACGCAGTCGGTCGCGACTCAACCCGCCACCGTGGCTGCGGACTTCGAGGCTGTCACCCGCTCTCATCGGCATCTCTACTGGTCCGTCGCCCCCGCCATCTTGCACCCCTCCACCGTTGCCCACGCCGCACTCGGGTGCGCACTGCTCACCGAAACCGTGGGCAAGACCAGGCGGTCGGTTGCTGCAGCACTGGCCGAGACCTACCTGCTCGCCGGGCGCATTGAGTTCTTCGACATGCGCGAGCCCGATCGTGCAGGACAAACCCTGCTGCGCGCGCTGCAGGCCGCCGGCGAAGCCGATGACTCCTTGCTGGGTGCGGCAACCCTCGCCCACGCAGCGTTCGTGCCCGGCTGGGAAGGACGTCGTGACGACGCTGTCGAACGCATGGTGGCCGCGCGCACCTATGCGCGGCGCGCTCCCGCGTCCGCCGAGTTGCTGGCGTGGCTGGATGCGGTTGAGGCGGAGTGTGAAACCCGGTGCGGTAACACGCGTACCGCGCTCCATCTGATCGGACACGCCGAAGACGTGCTGGCCGCCGGCTCTGAGAACGTGAGCCCACCGTGGCTGGACTGGTTCAGCCCGGTCCGGCTGGCGGCTTTCAAAGGCAACACGCAGTTGAAAGCTGGGCACTTGCCGCAGGCGCGCGACACTCTGCTGGGGGTTCTGTCTGCCCTGGAACCGAGCGAGGAGAAGCAACTGACCGTTGTCCTTGGGGACCTCGCTGCAGTCGAGGCGGCAGCGGGCCGGCCGGAAGAGGCGTGCGCGTATGCGTTTCGGGCCCTCGATCAGCTGGAGCGGACCTGGTACGCGACAGGCATGGACCGGGTTCGGGAGGTGCGGCGCACGCTAGCGCCGCACCAGCACGAACGATGTGTACGGGATCTCGACGACCGGTTGTACGGCTGGTCGACGACCGTCAGCGCGTTGAGCCGTTGAAGTTCTTGATCAGATCGGACAGCTCCGAGAGGCTCTCGACACGGAACGTCGGGAGCTTTTCGGCTTCCTCGGTCCGCCACTGAATCGTCGCCCACGGACCTCGGTGGACCAGCGCGGTGAGCATCCCGGCAGCTACTGCTGGCCGCAAGTCGTTGTCGACACGATCGCCGACGTAGAGAATCTCGTCGTTGCTGAAGGGAACGACCTTGGCAACACACCGAAAGAACTCAGGGTCCGGCTTGCTGGCACCCCAGTCGTCCGAGGTGCCGATCAGATCGACGTCGGTCGAGAACAGCTCCCGCAGGAGCTGGCCGGCCCGGACGGTCTGGTTACCCGCGATGCCCAACCACAAGCCGTCCGCGCGCAGCTGTGCCAACGCGGGGCGAACGTCCTCGTAGAGGTCGTCCTCGCCGAACGTCTCCGGTTGCCCAGCGGCTGCCCGCTGCTCGCGTTCCTCGTACAGGTCGAAGCCGGGCCGAAACTCCTGGAACACTTCGCGGTAGTCGCGCCCTTGTGCGATGACCGCGCCGAACATCGCGTGGAAGGTGTGCCGGGGCACGTCGAGCCAGTCGGCCCATGTCCCGTACTCCCGGGTCTCGTCCACCAGGCACTCACCGACATCGAACACCACTGCACGAATCATGACGGCAGGGTAGCGGGGCAGCGTTAAGAAGTCGTCTCATTTGGCAAGTCGGCGGTAGCAAATGAGGGCGCAGGCGATGGCCGTGAAGGCCAGGAAGTGTTCCGCCTTGCGCTCGTAGCGGCGATGGAGGCGCCGGCATCCGGCGAGCCAGGCCATGGTGCGCTCTATTTTCCAACGGTGGCGGCCCAGTCGTTGCGAGGTCTCGATGCCCTTGCGTGCGATGCGATGGGTGATGCCCCGCTCACGTAACCATCGGCGCAGGTAGTCGTAGTCATAGCCCTTGTCGGCGTGGAGTTTGGCGGGCTTGCGCCGACGGGGACCACGGCGGGAGCGGATCGGCGGGATCCCCCGCACGAGCGGCTGAAGGGCCTGACTGTCGTGGAGGTTGACGCCCGAGATGCCGACGGAGATGGGCAGACCGGTCCGCTCGGTGATCAGGTGGATTTTCGAGCCCTTCTTGCCCCGATCTACAGGATTCGGACCTGTCAGGTCCCCCCTTTCAGGGCCCGCATGTTCACCGAGTCAATCGCACACCGCGACCAGTCCAGGTCTCCACGCGCACCGAGCTCGTCGAGCACCAGGCGGTGCAGCCTGGCCCAGACCCGGGCCCGGCTCCACTCGCTGAACCGGCGGTGCGCGGTCGGCCCCGACGGGCCGAACGACGGAGGCAACTGCTTCCACGTACACCCTGACGTGGCCACGAACACAATCGCGGCCAGCACCTCTCGATTCCCGTACCGCCGACGGCCACCACCCTGGGGCCGCGTCGGAGCGGGTGGCACCACCCGCTCGAACAGCTCCCACAGCTCATCCGGCACCAGACGCTCCACGATGTCCACGACCGCAGACTATCGAACACGCCAAATGAGATGTCTTCTAAGGTCCTCCGGGCGGTGGGGGACGACGACGGCGTCTCCGTCTTCAAGCTCATCCAGGAGAGCCAGACCCTGGGCCTGTTCCTTGCGTGTCCGCTCCGGCTGTGGCCGTCCCGTAGTCAGGAGAGATACGGTGCCATGGCCGCGGCGGTCAGCCCGTTCGCGAGGTAACCCTTCAAGCTGTGAAAACCCAGGATCCCGGTGTCGGTGTCCGCGTGTGCATCGACTGGGAACATCCCACCCAACTCGGGCGGCAGTGCGACCAGGTCGCCCGGATCGGCGATGTTCACCCACTGTCTGACGCCCGCAGGTCGCCTTCCGCGTCCGTCGATCGGCTCCGGTTCCAGTTTCCGCGCGAGTCCGGGCAACCCCAGCGGCGAGCCGACCGTCACTAGCAGCTCCACTTCAAGCTCCGGGTAAGCGTGCAAAGCCTCCCATGCGACGACCGAACCGAGTGAGTGCGCTACCACCACCTGCGGCTGGTGCTCCCTGATCGTCTCCGCCACAACTGCCCGCGCCGCGCGTCGGCGTTCCGGGCGGGAGACGTAGGAGTCGGTGTCGCGGATCATGGCGACGACCACCCGTTCGACCACATCCATCAGACGACGACGGGCTCGCGCCCCCAGCCCGTTGGTGCCCGGATGCTCGTGCGCCAGCCATCCCACGGCCAGCCGCACCGGTGCGAGCCACCCGGCCTGTGCCTCCGTCGGCTCCGGAACCCCCGCAAGCAGCAGCCATTCCCAGGCCTCGAGTAGCTGCTCGTGCGAGAGGTCCTCCAGGCGGTCCGCATGTCCGCCGGACTGCTCGTCGAGTGGGGCGTTCGTCAGCAGGTGTGCGTAGTACGCCATGGCGATGTCCGGCACAGGCACATGAGTCAGCTGTGCTGCCATCAGGCCCTGCCTCAAGGTCTCCCGGTACTCCGAGCTCTTCGCCGCAGCGGCTTCCTGCGGAGCCAGGCCGGAGACGAGATTCCAGATACCGTGCACCAGTACCACCGCGGCCATAGGACACCCTCGCTACACTTGGCCCGACATCCGACTCGACTCCTTGCCGTCGGCAGTACCGCACAGCCCTTTCGCGCCTGCCGAATCGTGCTTCTCAGGCATGCTTGCACATTGGCGACCAACACACCGCGCCACGACTGAACTCGGGCCCGAAATAGCACCGAATCGCTCCCGGCGTGCTGCTCAGCTGCCAGGATGTGCACTTGGCCCGTGAGGCCGACTGCGACGGGGTGGTGGCAACAAGGATGGTCCGTACCTGGGTACTTGGCGCCGGCGACTTTCCGACGGTGATGCCCACCGAGGACGAACAGGCAGCCGGGGAAGTAGAGTTCGGCCCGCTCAAGAGTGTGAGGCCCGCCCTGACCGAGTTGGCCCGAGCGCTGCTGCGCATACCCGGCCTTGAAGTCGGTCCCGCTCTGATCGATCCTGAAAAGAAGACGGTAGAGCCTCTGTGGACGGCTCTCTTGGAGAGTGCGCCGGGCGAACCCCTGCTAGTGCATTTCACCGGCCACGGCGAAACGTACAAGGGTGACCTGTATTTGGCTGTCAAAGGCAGCCAACGGAACAAATCCACACTGCGTAAAACGTCGCTCAGCATGACACAGCTCTTGGGCGACGTTGAGGGATCGGAGTTGGTAGGGGAAGTTCTGTTCCTGCTGGACGTATGCGGCGCAGGTCAGGCGGTGGCGGCCCAGATGGCCCAGGACATCGCCGAACAGGACCGCAAAGCCTGGGTAATCGCTGCCTGTGCAGCCGATCAAAGCGCGTTCCGGTCTCGCTTCACGCTTGCGGCTGCCACGGTCTTCGAGCGCCTGGCGAAGGGCTGGCTGGACGTCTCTCCGGCTCTCACGCACGTGCCGCTGGAAACCCTCGCTGCCGAGATCGACCTGGAACTGATCCGTACATGCGCAGCCGAGGAGTCCGCGTACGCGCAGACGGTGATCCTGACTCCGCACTTGGCGGCTTCCGCTCCTCCTCCTCCGTTCTTCCGTAACCGTGCCTACTCCGATCATCCATCGGGTCGCTACCGGTCACGGGTGGAATCTGCGCTCTGGCAGTTCGCCGCAGAAGCCTCGTTGGGATTAGACCCCGTTCACTTCGTCACTCGCGCCTCTGGCAGCTCACCCGGCTGGGCGGACTCGGGGCAGTGTCTCTTCTACGGCCGTAAAGAAGAGCGAGCGACCATCAACCGCTGGCTGGAGAACAACGACGGTGACGAGCCCCCACTGCTGGTGGTCACCGGTATCGCGGGATCAGGGAAGTCCGCGCTCCTTGGCATTACCGCATGCCTTACACACCGGCAACTGGCTCCGGTAGCGGATGCCGTCCATAGTCGTATCGATGTGGGGGAGAGACCTCGTCCGAACGCCCGTGTGCTGGCCGTCCATGCCCGCCAACTTTCGACCTTCGAAGTCATGAGGTCTCTTCTGAGCCAACTCAGGAACCTGGACACGGACCTTGACTCGCGTCGGTTCTCGGGCGTGGCGAAAGGCCACTCACTTCGTCCCGAAGAACTGTTTGGCGACGCGCGGTCGCATGATGAGGCCTGGCGCGAACTCGCCGAAGAACTGCGGCTGGCGGGGCCGACCGTTGTGATCGTCGACGCGCTCGACGAAGCTAACGATCCATTGGCCCTTCTGCGTAACGTGCTGTTGCCACTGGCCGAGAAAGAGAGCGGTCCCGCCCCACCCGAATGCCGTGTGGTGATCGGGACGCGTCGTGGCGTCGAGAGTATGGATGCCCTCGATACCGCTGTCGCACGGACAGGACGGCTTCTGGACCTCGACAAGGTCCCGGCTAAGCGGCTCACAAATGACCTGAAAGGCTATTTGCGAGCGCTACTGTGGTCGGACGGCCGGTATTCCGAGTCCGCTGCGGGTGCCATCGCGGCAAACCTCTCTCGGTCCACCGAACACGGCGGATTCCTTCTCGCCGCCCTGTATGCCGACCATCTGCGGAATCTCACCATCACGCTGACAGACAGTGAGGCCGCCGAACAAGTACCCCTAACTCTCAGTGGGATGTTCGACCTTCACCTCACCACGCTGGCCGACGAGATGCCGTGGGTGAGGCCGGTCCTGGCGGCGTTAGGCCACGCACGAGGCCAGGGGATGCCAGCCAGCCTGCTCCACGCCCTCGCCCTCGACCGCGGCAGATGCACGAACCCGCAGGGGGCGGAGCCCGATGTGCAAGCCACGTTGGATGCCCTAGCCACCTCGGGCTTCTATCTGCGTGCCGCAACTGACACGGACGGTCGCCGTCTGTACCGGTACTTTCACGAAAGCCTCGCCGAACACACGGCTCGACTGGCAAAACCTCGCGAGGTCTTCGACGCCTTGCTCAGCACAGTCACACCCGGCCCGGCGGACGCTGGACCTGTCTGGCACCTGGCACCCCCCTACCTGCTCCGGCACTTGGCCGAACACGCAGTGGCTGCCAATGCCCTCGATGAGCTCCTCACGGATCCGGAATTCCTCGTCCTTGCTGATCCCGAGCACCTTGCCCCATTGCTCGATCGAGCCCGTTCCCTGCAAGCAGTCCAGTGTGCGGAAATCTATCGGCCCACCGCTCACCACCCCATGCGGCACATCCTGGAGGCGCGCCGCAGTCTGCTCGCGTTGCAGGCCACGGCTTGGCGCAACCCCAGCCTTGCTGAGGCCTGGGCCTCGCTGCGGATCGATCACCGGCGCCTTCCCGCGCTACCGATCTGGACCACCCACCAGCGCTCGGAGACGCTGCGCCGACACCACACGATGACCGACCAGGGCCCCTGGGTTATCTCCGTTTCTACCGTCACCCTGGACGGCCGTCCCACAGCGGTTGTCGCCGCCGACGACGGATCAATCACCGTGTGGTCCCTCGACAGCGGGCGCCGGATCCACCATCTCGTCGACCCAGGCTCCTGGACGCTCGGCGTCGCGACGATCGAGGGGGCAGGCCGGTCCCTGGCACTGAGCGGCGGAAAAGGCGGCACGGCCACGGTCTGGGACCTGGCAACCGGCCAGCTCGTCGGAACACCTACGAGCCACTCCCCGGACGTCAAGGCCGTGGCAACCCTCGCGCTGGACGACCGGCTCCTCGGAATGACAGCCGGCCGTGGTGGCACAGTGGTCGTGCGGGACCTGAGGACGTGCACCCGTCTGCACGTCCTCGCCGGCCACGGCTCTGCGGTAGTGGAGATCGCCGCTTTCGCCGTGGAAGATCAGGCGTTGGGCGTCACCACCTCCGCCGATGGCACCGTGGCCGTCTGGGACCTATGTACCGGACACCTGATCCGCACCTTCAGGAACAACGGAGCCGCAGCGATCGCCTCGACCATCACCAGCGTGGACGGACGCGCCTGCGTGGTGGCGGGCGGCCGAGAGCACTCAGCTGTGGTGTGGGACCTGGCTTCAGGGCGGCGTGTGCATACCTTGGTCGGCCATCGCGGCGCGGTGAACGCGGTGGGTACCACCACATTGGACGGCCGCCCCAGCGCTGTCACCGCTGGCGCGGACGGCACTGCGATCGTCTGGGACCTCAGCAGCGGGCAATCCGTTCATACGCTCGTCGGCCATGCCGGCTCGGTGAACGCGGTGGTCACCAGGACACTGAACGGCCGCCCCAGCGCCGTCACCGCCGGCGCGGACGGCACCGCGATCGTCTGGGACCTCACCACCTATGAACGTGTACACACGCTGGTGGGCCACGGGGGAACGGTCAGCGCGCTCGACACGGGAGTCGTCGACGGCGTCCCCTACGCCGTCACCGGTGGTCGCGGCGGCACCGCCTTCGCTTGGAATCTGGTCACTGGGCAGAAGACACACACGTTCTCCGGTCAAGCGGGGGCAAGAAGCGCTGCGGTGATTTCGGACGACGGGCGGCTGATCTTCACATGTGGCCGTGGAGGCGCGCCGACGGCCCGCGAGCTGGACACCGGCCGGCACGTTCGTACCTTCGTCGAACGCGGTACATCCATCAACGCATTGGCGAGCGTCTCGGTGGACGGCGAGCACTGGGTGGTTGCGACGAGCAATGACGGCACGGTGACGGCTTGGGAGCCGAGTTCTCGCTCTGATCCCGTCGACCGCACATCTTCCGCGTCGCAACGCGACCCCGACCGAGACAGCCGCATCCTCATCAGACACACCGACGCGATGACCGGCGCGGCAGCGGCCTTGCTGCACAACCAACCCGTTGCAGTGACCGGTGCACGCGACGGAGCGGTTGCCCTGTGGAGTCTCTCCAACGGCGAACGGCTGGCTACCTTTCCGGGACACAAGGACGCCGTGCATTCAGTAGTCATCGCTGTGGTCGGCAGTAGGCCGCTGGCCGTGACCGCCAGCCGAGACGCTCGTGTGCTCGTGTGGGACCTGGCCCGGGGGCGGCAGGTGGATGAGTTCGTCGGACACCGTGATGCGGTTAACGTCATGGAGCATTTCGTACTGGGTGACCGGTCGCTGATCATCACGGGGGGAGTCGACGGCACCACCTTTGTGTGGAACCTGGCCACCAGGCAGCGTGTGGCGGCTTTGAAGGGGCACATCGGTTCTGTGAACGCGGTGGCGACTCTGGTCAATGAGAATCAAGCGCTGATCGTTACTGCTGGAGACGACGGAACAGCTCGAGTGTGGGATCTCGCCTCAGGAGTATGTGTGCATCGCCTGGGGCACGAGGGAAGAGCGGTGAACGCGGTCGCGGCAGCGGTGGTGGGCGGACGCACACTCATCGCCACCGGTGTAGGCGAATCGGCGATGATCTGGGACCTCAGCGGCGAGTCCGCACAATCGCACACGCTGGCATTCCCAAACACCTGTACTCGGCTGGCGGCAACCAGCCGGTATCTGGTGGTCAGCCATGGCTTCGACGTCACACGTCTGTCCTGGCAGGTCGCACCACGCCAGGTGTGAGCGGTCGTGGCCGCTGAGCCTGCGGGGCCTCGCAATAGCCGCGGGCGCCGCAAGGTAGTCGCGCTCACACAGCCTCTCGGCTGCACTACGCATCTCGTAGTGCCTCTCGCACCACGCGTACGCGGTGCTCGGATGCACCGTCTGGAACAGCGGCCGGTCCGGGTGGGCGAGGATCTGTCGCGTGTGGCAGTTCTCGATGACGCCATGAAGCCCGCGGCCGTCGGTGTGTTGAGTGAGATCGCACCCCAACGACGAGGGGCTTCGCCACGTCACCGCCCCTGACCAGCCTGGCTCACTCGACAGCCCAGAATGACAGAGGTTCAGTGATTCGTGGCCCCACTGGGCAGTCGGGGCTGGGCCCACCAGTGACGGCGGTGGGTTACCTCTCGTCGGCTACCTGGTCAACTGCGTCGAGCAGCGAGTCCACCAGTTCCTCATGACGCTGACGTTCCACTCACTGTGACGGGCTGGACAGCACGATGCCCTTCGCCTCGCCCAGGGCGGTGGGGCCCGCGCCGAGCAGCTCGCGCGTGACGATGACCGCGTCCAGCACAGTCACCCCGCGGTCGCTCAGCAGCTGCTGCACGGCGTCCATTCCCGCATGTGAGCCAAGCAGCGGCAGGCACTCCGTGACGAGAGCGCAGATCCGCTCAGCGCGAGGTGGATCAAGCGGCATCGGCTTCTCCCCCCTCGGTCTGGTGGGGCCAAAATACCCTGTCCCAAAGCCCGTCCCGAGATCGAGAAATGGGGCCGAATCAGGTTGACGCCGGGCCAGTTGAGACTGACGGAGCCGAGTCCTCCTGCACGGCGCGTAATCCTCTCCCGCCGCCAGGCTGTGCATGACAGAGTGTCATGTGTTCGCTAGTGCGATCGAAGGGGGAGTAGGGGTGGCCGCGCCGTTACAGCTGACACGGACGCACCGGGTACTGATCGGCGTCGTCGTGTTCGGTGCCGTCGTGATCGCTGGTATCGGCTTCGCGGGTTCCTACGCGGCGGTCCGTGAGTTGGCTCTGCAGAAGGGCTTCGGGAACTTCTCTTACGTCTTCCCGGTCGGTATCGATGCGGGTATCTGTGTCCTGCTGGCTCTGGATCTGTTGCTGACGTGGGCCCGTATCCCGTTCCCGCTGCTGCGTCAGACGGCGTGGCTCCTGACGGCGGCGACGATCGCCTTCAACGGTGGGGCCGCCTGGCCGGATCCACTCGGCGTCGGCATGCACGCGGTGATCCCGGTCCTGTTCGTGGTCTCGGTCGAGGCAGCCCGGCACGCGATCGGCCGGATCGCGGACATCACTGCGGATAAGCACATGGAGGGTGTCCGGCTCACCCGCTGGCTGCTGTCCCCGGGGCCGACGTTCCTGCTGTGGCGGCGGATGAAGCTGTGGGAGCTGCGTTCCTACGAGCAGGTGATCAAGCTGGAGCAGGAGCGCCTGGTCTACCAGGCCAGTCTCCGGTCCCGGTTCGGCCGCGTCTGGCGCCGCAAGGCACCTGTGGAAGCCCTGATGCCGCTGCGGTTGGCCCGCTACGGTGTCCCGCTCGCCGAGACGGCTCCCGCCGGTCTCGCCGCCGCCGGCATCGTGGAGTCGCCGATCGAGTTCACCTTCGCTGTCGAACGGGCACCCGCTCCAACACCCGCTGAGGATCCCGCCCTCGAGCCCGCGGCACGCGCCGAGGGCGAACCGGTCGAGCTGAGCGGTGAGGCACCACACACCACAGATCAAGCCCCACTCGGGAGGGCGGGACAGGCGCCCGAGGTAGAGCAGACGGACGAGGCCGAGGGCTTTGCTGCGGCCTACCAGGCCTGGATCGCGAACTTCCAGACCGCGCCCTCCGCAGCCCAGTTCGCGTACTGGCTCCAGGACCACGGCATCACCACCGCCGCCGGTGGACTTCTCACCGACGCCCAGCTGCAGCCCCTGCTGAAGGTCCTGAACCAGCGCTACGGTCCGACACCCGAGCCCATCGCCGCGGTGCAGCAGGCGGACGATGAACTGTCCTGGTACGACTACTTCTACAACTCCTGGCTTGCGTATGCGCAGGAGCACGGCGCATACCCCGATGCTGGCGCCCTCGCCGCGTACGTCTACGGGCGGGATCAGATCGCCGGCCCCGGTGGCCGCCCCCTCACGGGCGCCGACCTTCAGGGCTTTGTCGAGGACTTCCAGCAGCGCGCGTTCCCCGAGTCGGCCCCGCCCGTCGAAGTCCCAGCCGGCGACTCCCGTGAGCAGCACGCCGACGAGCTTGCGTCGGGCAACGACGAGACAACCGAGTCCGCGCCCGCCGGCGCAGGTGCACAAGCGGCCAAGAACCAGCGTGGCCTTCGGGCCAGCGCCCCCATCGATGGCCCGGCGCCGAACGAGGACCCGTCAGCCGGGGAAGCCGTCGGGCTGAGCACCGTTGACCGGTACTACCTGGCGTGGGCGGAGTACCAGGCGCAGCGCAGTGAAGAACCTGCGTCCTCGACGGTGGAGGCTGAGGAACTGTCCGTCTACCTCGCGGACGAAAAGGGCTTGCGCGGCCGCGGCGGCAAGCCGGTCAGTGCCGGCAACCTGCGCCGCTACCTGCTGCCGTTCCGGATCTACCGCCTGTGGGCCGAGCAGCGCCTGCGCAGCCAGACCCCCTCTCTGGAGGCCGTTGCGCAGGAGTGTGCTGCGCAGGGGATCACGGCGCAGCACCACCGGCCCATCACCGCCGCCTACATCGCCGGCCAGGTCGACGACTTCGAACGGCGCTGGCAGGCCCTCCCCCGCCACCACGCGCAGAACCAGCAGTGAAACCGGCCTTGCCCGGCAGTTGTGCAAGGGCCGATCCCGTCCACCCTTCCAGGTCGCCTGCGCAGCCTTTAGGGCGGATAGGGACGGCTTTTCTGGCCGGAGTAGGAACACGGTGGGTAGGGCCGTCCGACCTCTGCGGAAAAGCCTTCAGAAGCCCACCCGGAGCAGCGGTGGCCCGACTGGTGTGCCGTCTGCCGATAACACTACAGATTCTCTCAGGCACCCGGGCAGCTCACCCGGTCCGGTGGCCACTCGGCCATTGCCGGCGTTGGGACTAGAACGGAGGGTGGGAGTGAGGGCCTTCGTCACGTCGTGGAGTGGTCAGTTGTGTGTGCCGTACCAGGTCCAACGTGAGGACTCGATGCCGGGCTGGGCGTAGGTGGTGGAGTAGACGGCGTCACCGTTCGCTGAGGTACGCAGGTGGCTGGCCGAGAGCCAGGGGACGTTGGTGATCATGTTGCTGTCAGCGCTCCAGTACTGTCCGTCATTGCCTGTGTTGCAGGGGCTCGTCCAGACGGCGTTCGTGTCGGTCTTCCAGTCCGTGGTGAGGCAAAGGTCGCCGGTGACGTACCAGGCCTTCAGCTGGCGGAGGGTGACGCCGCTGGTGTTGTCGGTCCACGAAGCACCCCAATACCAGGCGACGGTTGCCCCGTCACAGGGGCCCGACCAGACGTTGCTGGTCGTGCCGGAGTAGGTGAGGCAGTTGCCCTCGAAGGCGTTCTGGTACACCCAGCGGGTGGTCGTCGCGGACGCGGTGGACATTGCGCCCGCCACGGTGAGCATGAGGGCGGCGAACATCATGGGCAGCGTCAGTCTCAGAGTCTTCAGAGATTTCATGATCGCGAAAATTGGGAGATCCTTTAGAGTGGTAGATGCGGAGATCTAATTGACAGTGATCATCGCTCGAGCCGAGAGGCCGGTCAACGCTTTTCCGTGGAAGGGCGACACAGAGCCAACACTGTGTGGACTCATTGCGCAGATCCGGCTCCTCGCTGCTCGTCCAGCGAGGCCGGCCGTGGCGATTGCCGCTCGAGGACCGGGTGTTGCTGGTGGCGACGTACTGGCGCACGAATCTGACGTTGCGGCAGGTGGCGCCGCTGTTCGGTGTCTCCAAGTCGGCTGCGGACCGGATTCTGGACCATCTCGCGCCGTTGCTGGCGATCTCACCGGCCCGCCGCAGACGGGAAGACACGGTCAACATCGTCGACGGCACCCTGGTCCCCACGCGAGACCGCACCATCGCGGCCTCTCGTAGAATCAGCCGCACCCGGCATCGAAGAGTTCGCGGATGAGGTCCTGAGTCTCCGTCTCAAGATCGCAGTCGAGTGTCTGGTTGATGTGTTGGATTCGGGTGATGGTGGTGTGCAGGCCGGAGCGGTTTGCGGCCGTGTGCTCGATGCGCATCAGGTCCCGGTAGAGCAACTCGGCGCTGTTGTCGGCGCCGATGCCGATCATGACGGCTCGTCTGGCCGCGCTGAGGTGGTGCAGTGGGCCACGTGGGTAGGGCGTTCCGGCCGCCTCGTATGCTGCGCGGATGAGTGATCAGAGGATGGACGCGCCCGTGGCGGGTGGCGTCGGGGATGCGGCCGGGGCTGGAGTGCCCGCTTCAGGTGGGCAGCGCACGTCAAGGAGCGCCGGGGCGTCCGTACTTGCCACGCTGTGGGTGGTGCTGGTCGCCTGGGGGATCGCCGCCGGCAACACCGCACTCGCCTACGTCACGCTGGGCATGGACTTCATCCCGATCGCGGCGGGCGTGCTCGGCTGCCTGGTCTTCGTGATCGTGCTGCGGCTGCTCCACAGGGCGTGGTGGCTCGCCGTCCTGTCCGTGGTCCCCGCGCTCTTCATTCTCGTCGGGTCCGTCCAGTACGCCCCCGAGGCGGCGCTGGAGCGACGTGGCGTCCGCGAGAGCGTCACGATCACCGCGGACAGCGCGGCGGGAACGGCGAGCAAGAACCACCGGTTCACACTGGTCGGGCCGGGCGGTGAACTCGACGAGACCCTCGAGTACCGGGGGAGCAACCCCGGTTACCGGGTGGGCGACCGCATCGAGATCCTCCGCGACCCGGAAGGCGCCGTCCCCCTGGAGGACGCCGTGGACGTCGACCCCGAAGGCAGGCTCGGCGGCCTCGTCGCGGGAGTCGCCGCATGGACGGGCATGACGCTGCTCGCGGGCTGGCGCGGCCATGTGCGCCGACGGGAGAACCGCCGGGCGTGGAGCGGCACGATCTAGGAAGGCACGGGCGACGGGGGCCCCGTGCAGGACAGGGACTTGGGGACGGCGCCGTCGCAGCCCACCTCGCCGGCCTCCACCTGCGCGCCTCGATGATCTGGCTCAGAGAACTCACCCGGACCACCTGGTGATCGCAACCACATACGCTCCCTAGGGGGCTTTGCGTTGATTCCTTCCATTGCCGTGCAGAAGATCGTTGATCAACTGCTCCGTGGCCGTCTCAAGATCGCAGTCCAGTGTCTGGTTGATCTGCTGGATGCGGGTGATGGCGGTGTGCAGGCCGGAGCGGTTCCCGGCCGTGTGCTCGATGCGCATCAGGTCCCGGTAGAGCAGCTCGGCGCTGTCGTCGGCGCCGATGCCGATCGCGACGGCTCGCCGGGCCGCGCTGAGGTCGTGCAGCGGGCCAGGAGGGGTGCGGTGGGTGGCCACTGAGTGCGCGACGTCGATGATCCTCGTGATCATCTCCTGCTGGAAAGGCTCGGCCCAGGGCAGGGGGTTACCGCCGAACGGTGTGCCCCGTACCAGGCTGAGGGCTCGTTCCAGGTCCGGCACACCGGCTGGTCCCTGGGGCAGCGCGCGTTCGGCGAGCTGGAGGAATCTCGTCCAGTCACAGCGCACTTCGGGGGAGAGGCGGTAGGGGTCCTCGCCGGTGTGACGCCGCGGAACGTAGGGATTGCCGGAGGTGTCGCTGCCCAGGGCGCCACGCAGGCCGCGTAGCCGGGAGTTGAGGGTGTTCACGCTCCACGGATTGAGGGGGTCCATGTCGGTGCACAGCACGTCGGCGGAGCGACCCGGCCGGAAATACAACAAGGCGGCGAGCTGGCTGCTGCGCGGACCATGCCCGGAGGCAGCGACGCCGTCCACCTCGACCGGGCCCAGGACGCGGATCTCCGGCGCGCGCAGGTCCTGCTCCGTGCCCTCCGCTCCCGCCGGCTCCTTACCGTTCCCGGCGCTGTCCTTGGGAGCCTCGCTCCCTCCTGCCTCTGCGCCGGAAGCCGGCTCGGTAGCTGCCAGCGGAGTTCCCTCGGTGTCCGGCGCAGGCTCGCCGCCAGGTGAAGGTGACGCGGGCAGCAGACGCAGCCCAGCCGGGTCGGCGCTGGCGGCGACCAGGGCCGCAAAGACCCCGCCTGTCGAGCCGGCCTGCGACGCGGTCTGCGGAACCGGGACCTCGCCAGAGGCGGTCGCCGGTGCAGGGGACTCGGCTGGCGCGGGCTGAGGCAGCTGGTCGGGTTCGTCCGGGACATCCCGCCAGGGGCCCTCGGCCGGCTGGGCCGACTCCCCGGACACCGCGAGCGCCGTGGTGATCTGCTGGTAGGCGGCGTGCTCCAGGCGCTGCACGATGATGTCGGTGCCGGCGTGGGCAAGGTGCTGCGGGGTGTGGAGCGAGGCGTTGAGGATCTCGGCCTCGAGGAAGTGCGCGGCGGCCGAAGAGGCCGGGGCGATCAGGGTGACGGGGACCGGGTCCGCCTTGCCGATGAGATCGGCGAACTGCCACGCCGTGTCCGCGTGGAGAGATGACGCGCACAGCAGCAGGTAGGGCTGGTTGTGGGTGTCGGGCATCTGGCGTGCTTCCAGCAGCCGCTCGCTCAGGTCGCGCAGTGCGTGCGCGGCTTGGCGCATGTGGGCGATCCGCGCGGTCGGCAGCAGCTGCGGAAGATCCTCGCCGAACCCGATGGTGACGATTTCGACGTCGCTGGCCCACGGGCTCATCCCCAGCTCGAGGGCGAGGGAGGTGCAGACCTCGGTGATGTGCACGGCGCTGCCGTCGAGCAGCAGGGCGGGCAGGGCGGCGAGGTTGAGGAGCACCAGGTCACCCGTATCCGTGCTGCCGATGGTGACCAGCCCCGGGTAGGGGGCTGGCACGTCGCGGGCGGCCCCCTCGTCCAGGAGATCGGCGTCGCCGGGCGGGGCCCACCACCCCGCTGTCCCGGACACGAACGGCGCCACCGGCTCGTGTGCGAGGTCCTCGGGCAGGACGTCGACGCTGTGCGTGCCGATCCGCGCGGCCCGCAACGCCGGCAGCTCTCGCGCAGGGTCGGCGGTGGGCAGATAGCGGGCCAGGGTGCGCAGGGCAAGGTCCAGACGGACGGCGCCGCCCGCCTCGGCAGCGGCCGCCAACTGAGCCTCGGCCGTGGACGTTTCCGGCGCAATGGCGATCTTCTCGCCGGGCTTACGGCGGCGGCGCTGCAGCGTCCTGCGCAGGGCCAGTGCCCCGGTGATAGAGGCTGCCAGCAGTGCGCCCGCGCCCAGCACGACGCGCAGGTTCAGCGAGCTGCCGGCCGGAGCCGGCTCGGCCGTGGGTGGTGCGCTCGGGGAGGACGCATCGGAGGCGGATACCTCGGGTGACGCCTGGGGAGATCGAGGGCACACCGCTGCTGCTTGGCCCAGGATCCCTAGAGCCGGCTGGGGGCGGAGCGCCTTGCTCGTGTTCTGGCCCGGGGCGCTCGGTCGACTGGCTGCTGGAGGCAGAAGACTCTGGTGTAGCGGTTGGGGACGGGCTGGGCGCCGGTGGCTGCGCCTCCTGGTCGTCGTGTCTGGGCTGTTGCTCGTCGTCGGAGGCCGAAGGGTCCGGTGGTGCGGGCTGCTGGGAGTCCTGCTCGTCCTCTCCGGTGTGATCGCGTGCGGGTGGCGGGGCGTCGGACTCGCCGGCAGTGGAGGGCAGATGTGCTGGCCCGGGTAGATCACGTCGGGGTCGGTGATGGCCGGGAGACCGTCCGGCTGCGGCTTGTCTCTGCTCGCCGTGAAGAGCTCCCACCGGTTGCCGTCCTCGAGTTTCTCCGCGGCGATGGTGGACAGGGAGTCGCCCGGCTCGACGACTTCCACCTGTGCAGGCTCGTTGGCCGCTGCCGGAACGACCTGGTCGAGCTGCGTATCGACGCCTGCCGCTGGGGCGTAGGAGGCGGGCATTTTCAGCTGCCAGCCGGGCTGCAGAAACCCGTTGGAGCGGAACACCTGGCCGTCGCCCATGGTGTGGCCCTCGCTGAGGGCGGCGATCTGCCGCCACTGTTCGCCGTCGCCCAGTTCCTGTTCGGCGATGCTCCACAGACTTTCTGCGGGCCGCATCTGGCGCACCGTGTAGGTCGGGGAGCCCGGAGCCCGTACGCCCGGCCGCCGCCGTGAGGTCGTCGTGGCCTGCCTCCCACAGCACGGGCGTGGCCCAGGCCAGCAGCAGCGGCAGCCCCACGACCGCGCCGGCCAGGACCAGCAGGCTCAAGCCGGCCGTGACCCCACGGGCCACGCGGCGGCCCGCCGTGGCAGGGGTGGTGGTGCCCATCCGCGGGTCCCGCCATGCCCGCCCAGGCGCTGCGCGAGACCAAGCGAGTGGTGAACCTGCACCTGGAACAGGCCATGGCCGCGGTACTGGAGCCAGCCTTGCTCGCGGAGCGGGAGCCCCTGCACTCGCCAGACCACATCGCGATCATCGAGAAGATCATCACGCATGGCGGCTGAGCCGGTCAGAGCCCCCTGCTCGCCCCTCTTACGAGCCGCACCTTCACGCTTCCTGACCTCTTGGTGGGCTCCCCCATCTCGCCGCTGAACTCTATGGCGGTCTTACGCCGAGATCGACAGCGAGCTTCTTGATCTGTGGCTTCGGGTCGGAAACGCGATACGTCCGTACCGCACGCTCACGCAACTCCAGCGAGTACTTCCTGGCGGCAGCCATGGTCGATGTTCCTCTCACCCTTCCCACCTGACTCTCTGTCAACTGACTCCGCATCTCGGGGGAACCTCACACCCGACTGGCCCGACCAAGGGTGTTCAGCCGGTCATGAGCCTGCGCACCGCCTCGATCAGCGCCTCACGATGCTCGGTGAGCCGCTGCGCCGACCAGACGTCGTCCGTTGTCCCCGACTCGGTATCGCGTTGCGCAGCGAAGACGTGATGCCAGGCGCTGGCCAGGCCGTACAGGATGACGGCGAGGTCGACCGGGTTGAAGGTGGTGTCGATCCGCCCTTCGTCCCGCGCGGCAGTGAGCGGGGCGAGGGCGTGGTCGTAAGAGCCGATATTCTTGCCGCCTTGACCAAGGGGGCGTTCAAGCTGCTTCCAGGCGGCCAACCGCATGAGGTCTGGGTGGGAGATGATGTAGTCGAAGAGGCGACCTACGTAGCCCGGCAGATCGTCGGCGTCCAGCGGGACTGCCGCCATCACCTCGACGTGCCGTTGATCCATCACCGCGTCGAACAGCCCCTCCTTGTCACCGAAATACGCATAGATGCGCTCCTTGTTCAATTTGGCACTGCTTGCGATGCGAGCGACCCGGGCACCGGCCAAGCCATGTGCGCTGAACTCGGAAGCGGCGGCGTCGAGTAGCCGGCCTCGACTCGCGCTGGAATCAGACGTCATGAGCTGCAGGGTAGTAGAGGCGTGACACTGTCTTGTTCCCCATTGAGTCGCCTTCAGGATTCACCCCAGTAAGCCCAGTCACAGATTCTGGGCGAAGAAATCTGCCAGTTTGTCGGCGGTCGGCTTGACGTACTGGTCCAGATCGTACAGGTCGAGGTGCGAAGCCCCGTCGATCAGGAAGAGCTCCTTGGGATCCGCGGCAGCCGCGTACGTCGCTTCGTTGTGAGACCGACTGGCGGATTCCGTGCCGACAATCAGCAGAAGGGGATGTGGCGCGATGAGACTGACCACATCCAATGCGGAAAAGGTCAGCTGCTTCTCCAGCGACCAGGCCAGCGTCTTGTTCTCCCATCGGGGGTGAGCCCCGCGCGTTGAATCGTAGTAGTAGTCCGGAGCTTCCTTGAGGGGGGCGAACGCGTTCTCGACCTCCGGGCCCGGGATGACGGGCCAATACGTGGGTTCGTCCCCGCGCGAGAACGCCTGCCTGGCCGCGCCGCAAGCCTCCAGCATGGCGACCAGAACACCGTGGTCGGGACCTGCCTGCTCGTGAAACACGCCACGCTGATCCCCGACACCGCTCACAGTGGCGACGGCCTTGATCCTGCGATCGGTGGCTGCCGCGGCGGGCGCATAGCCACCCCCGCCGCAAATGCCCATAGCGCCAATACGGTCCGGATCCACCTCCGGGCGGTTACCGAGATAGCTCACCGCGTTCTTGATGTCTTCGACCTTCGCGAACGGGTCCTCGTCGTAGCGGGGAAAGCCTTCACTCTCGCCATACGACCGGTGATCAAAGGCCAGGGCAACGAAACCCCGGTCGCACAACTCACGGGCGTAACGACCGGAAGCCTGCTCCTTGATCCCGCTTCCCGGGGCCACTGTCACCACGGCGGCCCGCTTCTGACCCTCCTTGTAATCCTCCGGAAGGTAGAGGTGGCCCGCGACAGTGATACCGCCGCTGCGAAAGTGAACGTCGATAGGCACGGTGTGCTCCTTGCTTGTTTCTGGGTTCCGCGGCTGAAGGGGTCTTCCGGCTCAGCCGCGGTTGGTCACGCAGCGGCTGAGCGCCGAGTTAACCGATCGGATGATCCGACACTACAGAACCATGCCCAATAGGGCAACCAACCGTTTGGTTGCCCTATTGGGCATGGTTCTGTGCAGTGAGGCGGCCGATGGGCATGGGGGGCCTGGCCGAACCTGCGGACGAGGCCGCTGGCGGTCCACCGGTTCAGTTGTCTGTACATGCTCCCCAGGCTGACGTCGCCGAGTGGGCAGTGATTTCACGGGTTGCCAGAAGCGGGTGGGGTCTTCCTGGTGGAGTGTCGGGGTGCGGTGTCGGCGCCGCGTGGCAGGGGTGGCGTGCCGGTCGTCCTGGGAAAGCCGTGGGCAGCGCAGGTTGATCCACGGGTTCGGGGACGGTGACGTTGAGGCGGGTCATGGTGCGGCTGCTGTCGGGCCGGCCGGCGGCGCGGCGCTCGCTGTAGTGGGACATCGGTGACTTGACCTTGCGGGTGCTGACCCGCTGCCGCCTGGGCTGAAGCAGGCCGGCCAGGATCCGGCGGCCGATCGTCCCGAGAAGAGTGTCCCGATCGGTGTCCGCGCTGACGCTACCCGTGGCCTGAATCACCTGGTCACGGGCGGTGTGGAGCGTGATGCTGAAACAGCAGCGGTCCGGGCCGGTCCCGAGGAGGGGCTCGGCGGCATCGACCATCACAGTGCAAAGGGCCTGGTAGAGCGTGAGCGGGGACCACATCTCCTGTTCGATGCCTGCCGGGTCGCCCGAGCGGAGCCCCCGTTCGTGATCGCGTGGCGGAGCGCGTACCAGGACCGGCTGTTGGCGCCGTCTGTCTCCCGGGTGGACAGTCCGTGGCGGGCCCCGAGGTTTCGCCGTGGAAGGGCCGGAGCAAGGCGCGCGGGTGGGCAACGTCGTGGAGCCCGGAGCAGATTGCGAACCGGTGAAGGCCGACTTTCCCCGAGGATGACTCCCTGCGGATCTCGCACGAGGCGATCTATCAGGTCCTGTTCATCCAGGGCCGGGGTGCCTTGAAGCGTGAGCTGGTCGCCTGCCGGCGGACCGGCCGTGCGCTGCGGGTTCCACGAGCGCGTGCGCGGCAGCGGCCTGGTGGTCATGTCACGCCCGAGGTGATGATCAGCGAGCGACCGGCTGAAGCCGAGGACCGTGCGGTGCCGGGGCACCGGGAGGGCGATCTCATCATCGCCACAGGCCGGTCCGCAATCGGCACGCTGGTGGAGCGCACCACTTGGTTCGCCATGTTGCTGCACTGCCGCGGATGGACGGCTACGGCATCGAGCCTCGGGTGAAGAACGGTCCGGCACTGGCCGGCCGTGGTGCCGCAGCCGTCAAGGACGCTGTCGCCGCCACGGCCACCACGCCGCCCGAGAAGCTGCGCAGGTCGCTGACCTGGGAATCGCGACCCTCAGATGGAAGACACCCGCCGAGGCCCTGAACGGACACGCCTACTATCTCTTGAAGAAGCCGCTGTTGCGATGATCGACGGCCGGCGCAGCCGCTCCGACTCGGAGAACCGGGAGCCCTCCGGCGTCGTCAACGCTCGGCGCGCTATCTCAGTCCGGGAGTCCTTGAGCAGCTGTCAACAACGCGGTACGCAGTGCCTCCCACAGTTCCGCGCCTTCATCTTGGTCAGGCTCGGCCCGGTCATCGCGCTCTCGCCACGCGTGATGTTCCGCGGCCACGCGCAGAGCGGCGTTGATCGTCGCGGCTTGGACCCTGATGTGCAGGTCACCAGGGTGACAACCTGTGCGCTCGGCGAGGATTTCGGCGAGCTGGCCTTCGTATGCGTGGTACGTCTGAAGCCATACGGTCTTCAGTGCCTGCTCGGTGCGGGTGAGGCGGATGAGGTCCAGAGTCGCGGCAGCGTCCGGCCAGTCCATCAGGGGGGTGACGTCTTTCCAGTCGCTCAAGGCCTCTCTCAGGGTGTGCCCTGACGGCCAGGCGTGCAGCCGTCGGGTAGCCGCTTCGGCCCCCGCCGCCAACAACGGCTGGACACACGCTTCCTTGCTGGGGAAGTACCGCCGCAGTGTGCGCGTCGAGATGCCGACGGCCTCCGCGATCTCATCGGTGGAGGTCGCGGCGACGCCCTTGCTCACGAACAGCCGCACCGCCTCGTGGGCGATCTCCATCCTCGTCGCGGCCTTGCGCCGCTCCGTCAGCGGCGGACGTCCTGTTCTCCGCTCCGCGTCCGGTGCGTCCTGTTGGCCCGTGGCCATGTCGCCGCACTTCACGTCGCCGCCTCCGATCATCCCCACCACCTGGCCGAAAACCCAATGTTATGTCATCGACGGACTTCCTGTCCTCATAGGACTTACCGTCCGCTTATGACAAGAACTCGTAGAGTGCTTCCCATGGCACCGGGTGACGGCTTACCGCCGACAGCCGTCACCGCGCCCCAGTGAACAAGCCGACCACGACAGTTGAGGTGATACGCCATGCCGATGCGCGTAGAGGTTGACGCTCCCAAATGCGTCGCCTCGGGGCAGTGCGTCCTGCTCGCCCCGGAGGTCTTCGACCAGCAGGAGGAAGACGGCCTCGTCATCCTGCTGGACGCGGCCCCGGCACCCGACCACCACGACGCCGTGAGGGAGTCGGCGGCGGTGTGCCCGGCCGCTGCGATACGGCTGACCGAATCGTGAACTGCCTGAACCGGGTCGCGGTCGTCGGCGCCTCGGCTGCCGGGCTCGCCGCCGCCGAGACGTTGCGGCGGCAGGGGTACGAGGGCACGATCACGGTCATCGGCGACGAGCCCCTGTTGCCGTACGACAGGCCGCCGTTGTCGAAGGAGATCCTGTCGGGATCGTGGGGCGCCGACCGGCTCCCGCTGCGCCCGGAGTCCGATCTGGAAGCCATGCGCCTGAATCTGCGCCTCGGTCTCGCCGCGACCGGACTGGATCTGGCCGGCCGTACGGTGTCGCTGGCCGATGGCTCCGAGGTGGGCTTCGACGGCCTCGTCTTGGCAACGGGTGTACGGCCGCGTCGGTTGCCCGGTGAGCGGGCGCATGTGCTGCGCACGCTGGACGACGCGCTCGCCCTGCGGGACCGTATCCGGCCCGGCCGCCACTTGGTCGTGGTCGGAGCCGGATTCCTCGGCGCCGAGGCCGCCGCAGTCGCCCGGAGCCTGGGCGCGAGGGTGACGCTGCTGGAGCCGGCCTCCGTGCCGCTGGCCCACACGGTCGGCGAGGACGTCGGACGCGTGCTCTCCTCACTCCACGGCGACCACGGCGTGGACCTGCGCACCGGGGTGACAGTCGCCGAGGTCGTCCCCGGCGGTGTACGCCTCGGCGACGGCAGCGTGCTCAAGGCCGACGAGGTACTCGTGGCCATCGGCTCACTGCCCAACACCGAATGGCTGGAGGGCAGCGGCCTGACCGTCGGCGACGGCCTGGTGTGCGACGAGTTCAGTGCCGCTGCCCCCGGCGTGTACGGAGCCGGCGACGTGGCCTCGTGGCACAACCCTCTGTTCGGCACGCGGATGCGCATCGAGCACCGCACGAACGCCGCCGAGCAGGGTGTGGCCGCCGCCCGCAATCTGCTCAACCCGCAGGCGCGCAAGCCCTTCGCGCCGGTGCCGTACTTCTGGTCCGATCAGTACGGCATGAAGATCCAAGCCTACGGCTACCTGCGCGGACACGACGAGGCCACCGTCGTGGAGGGCGATCTGGCCTCCCGACGGTTCGTCACCGCCTACCGCAGCCGCGACCGCCTCACCGGAGTCCTCGCCGTCGGTATGCCGCCGAAGGCGATCCGGGCATGGCGGCAGTCCGTCGCCCTGCGCGTCGCCTGGCGCGACGTCGTGAGTGCGGCCCGGGCGGCTTGATACCCCGCGCCGGCCCCGTCCCGTCCCGTCAAGAAAGGATTCCCATGTCGGGAACCCTGCCCGAGCGTCGTTCGATCCCCGTACAGCGGGCGAAAGGCTGCCCGTTCGACCCGCCCCCCGAGCTGAGCGAACTCCGGGAGACGGAGCCGGTGTGCCCGGTCACCATGCCGGACGGCACCGACGGATGGCTGCTCACGCGCTACGACGACATCTACGCGACCCTGCGCAACCACGAGACCTTCAGCTCCCGCGGTGAACTGCGCACCTCGCCCATCGGAACCATGCTCTTCGCACGCAGGCCCGCCGAGGTCGGTAACCTGGCCGCCATGGATCCGCCGGACCACACCCGGCTGCGCCGCAAGCTCCAGGGCAAGTTCACCACCAAGCGGGTCGCCCGGCTCGCCGATCCCATCACTCAGATCGTCAACGAGCGCCTCGACGAGATGGAACGCATGGGCGCCCCGGTCGACCTGGTCGAGACGTACTCCCTGCCCATACCCTCGCTGGTCATCTGCGAACTCCTCGGCGTGCCCTACGGGGACCGCGAAGAGTTCCAGTCCCGTACCGCCAGTCTGCTGAAAGTGGGCAGCACCATGGAAGAGTACGGTGCGGCGATCCAAGGGATCCTGGACATCATCCACGAACTGGCCCGCCACAAGCGCGCCCACCCAACGGACGACATACTCAGCGAACTCGCCCAGGACGAGGAACTCTCCCCGGAAGAGGCGGCCTTCCTCGGCCTGGCCCTGCTCGTGGCCGGTCACGAAACCACCGCCAACATGATCGCCCTGTCCACCTTCGCCCTGCTCCAACACCCCGACCAACTGGCCCTGCTGCGCGAAGACCCCGCCGGCCGGATCGACAACGCGGTCGAGGAACTGCTCCGCTACCTGACCGTCCCGCAGTTCGGAGGGGAGCGCGCCGCTCTGCAAGACGTCGAGGTCCGCGGCCGGCAGATCAAAAAGGGCGACGTGGTGGTACCCGCCCTGATGGCGGCCAACCGTGACCCGGAATGCTTCGAAGACCCCCACACCTTCGACATCGGCCGCTCCGCCGCCACTCACCTGGCCTTCGGCTTCGGCGTCCATCAGTGCGTCGGCCAGCAACTGGCCCGCGTCGAGATGCGCATCGCGATTCCCGCACTCCTCGAACGGTTCCCGACCCTGCGTCTGGGCGCTCCCGCAGACGAGATCGAGATGCGGACGAACAGCTTCGTCTACGGCGTCGCTGCTCTTCCGGTGGCCTGGTGACCGAATCCGCCCACAGGCGACAGTAGAGAGCTACTGAACAGTTGATCAGTATTGCATCGTGCGGGAATGCTTCGGACCCGGCGCTGCCACAGGGGCGGCCCATATGGGACGCCCGAGCGAATTCACCAGGAGGTGCCGTGCCCGGTTCCGGATCGCGTTCTCTCAGTTCGGGGCTGCGCGCAGTGCGGCCCGCCGCCTTCGGCGCGGACCCGCGCGGTGCCCGAATGGAGCGGATCCGCAGATCCCCGCACTTCGCGAACGGGGTCTTCGTGAATCCCGGGAGCGCCCGGGTCCGTTTCTCCGGCGGTGCCGCCATGGAAACGGCGAAGAGCTGGTTCCGCAAGGACGAGCGGGTGCGGCGGGCCCCGGCGGGGCCGATCCCCGTGCACGCCACGACCCTCGCCGACCTGGCCGGACCCCCGGCGAGCGGGCTGCGGATCACATGGATGGGCCATTCCAGTGTGCTCGCCGAGATCGACGGGCACCGGGTGCTCTTCGACCCCGTCTGGGGGGAACGCTGCTCGCCGTTCGCCTTCGCAGGGCCCAAGCGGCTGCACCCCGTGCCGGTGCCGCTGGCCGCGCTCGGTCCGGTCGACGTCGTCGTCATCTCGCACGATCACTACGACCACCTGGACATGCCCTCGATCAAGGAGCTGGCGGGTACGGACACGGTCTTCGCCGTCCCGCTCGGCGTCGGCGCGCATCTGGAGCACTGGGGCGTCTCCGCGGACCGGATCCGCGAGCTGGACTGGCAGGAGTCGACGAAGGTCGGCGGTCTCACCCTGACCGCCACCCCCGCCCGGCACTTCTGCGGCCGGGGCCTGCGCAACACCCAGCACACGCTGTGGGCCTCCTGGGTCGTCGCCGGTGACGAGCACCGGATCTACCACAGCGGTGACACCGGGTACTTCGACGGCTTCAAGGACATCGGCGCCGCGCACGGCCCGTTCGACATCACCATGATCCAGGTCGGCGCCTATGCGGAGTTGTGGCCCGACATCCACATGATTCCCGAAGAGGGTCTGCAAACCCACCTCGACCTGCAGGGCAGTGAGCCCAGCGGCGTGATGATGCCGATCCACTGGGCGACGTTCAACCTGGCGCTGCACGCCTGGGCCGAGCCGGGCGAGCGGATGATGTGGGCCACGCACGGCGCGGGGGTCACGATGGCCGCGCCGTACCCCGGGCAGCCGTTCGAGCCGCGGAGCACTCCGCCGGTGAACCCGTGGTGGCGTGCCGTGTCCCAGCAGCCGGTCGGCGGCTGGGCCGCCTGGCCGCCCGCGGGTACCGGTACCCCTTGTACGACGGCGACACGGCCCCCACGGACAGCCCCCTCCAACACGATCAACCAGAAGATCATCCCATCCAGTCAATCAACGTGACAGCGCCGGGGCGGGCCTTCCGGCCTCAGAACCACGCGATAGCACAGAAGGAAGTTGTCACCATGACCCGTATCTCGTTCGATGGACGCGTCGCGATCGTCACCGGGGCAGGAGGGGGTCTGGGGCGTGCGCATGCCCTCGATCTGGCCGCCCGCGGAGCGAAGGTCGTCGTCAACGACCTCGGCGGCAGCATTGCAGGCGACGGCGGCGGCGGCGCCATGGCCGACCAGGTCGCCAAGGAGATCACCTCGGCCGGCGGGCAGGCCGTCGCCAACTACGACTCGGTCGCCACCCCCGAGGGCGGCAAGGCCATCGTCCAGACCGCGCTGGACGCCTTCGGCACGGTCGACATCCTGATCAACAACGCGGGCAACATCCGCAACGCGCCCTTCACCGACCTCACTCCCGAGGCCATCGAGGCCCTCCTCGCCGTCCACGTCAAGGGCGCCTTCTACGTCACCCAGCCCGCCTTCGCCGTCATGCGCGACAAGGGCTACGGGCGCATTGTGTTCACCTCGTCCGCCGCGGGCATCTTCGGAAGCCCCGAGCAGGCCAACTACGCGGCCGCCAAGGGCGCCGTCCTGGGCCTGGCCAATGTCGTCGCCCTCGAAGGCGCCCCCCACGGCATCAAGGTCAACACCATCCTCCCGGCCGCCGTCAGCCGCATGATCGAGAACATGAACCTCGAGACCCTCGCCGGCGTCCCCACCACCCCGGCCCACAACGAACCCGAGATGATCACCGCCATGGCGAGCTACCTCGCGAGCGAGGAGAACCCCTACAGCCACGAGGCGTTCTCCATCGCGCGCGGCCGCTACGCCCGCGTGTTCATCGGCGTCACCGGGGGACACCACGTCCCCGCCGACGCTCCGATCGCCACCGCCGATGACGTGGCCGCGCACATCGACACCGTCCGCGACCAGGCCGGATACCACGTCCCCGGCTCCCTCGTCGAGGAATTCGCCCTCATCCCCTGAGCAGGCGAGCGCCTGTACTTGCGCAATGAGGAGTCCGCCGATGGGCGCAGGTGTGACTGGGTGTGACCGGGTATCCCGGGGCCCCGAAGCTCCTGGTCAGTGAGCATGGAAACCAGTCAGCGATCAGAGGAAGGCGAGGAGCTGGCCAAGCAGCTCGACGCAAAAGCACCGGATCCGGACAGGGAGCGCGAGGCCGCCCGGGTCTGAGTTTCCAAACCTTCCCGCCAGGTCACCTCGGTGAAGGCCTGCCGCCCACGGCCGGCCGCCAGCACGGCCACCGAGGAGGGCTTGTCCCGGTAACGGGACTGCGGCTTGGGGCCGTTGCCCGACCATGCCGGGGCGGCGGGCCGCGCATGGTGCGGGTGGGCGGTCACATCCGAACGGATGGCGACGACATAGCCGATGCCCCGGCCCTCCAGGCCGTCGCGGAAGTCGGCGTTCTGCCCGTAGCCGGCATCGGCCACCACCACCGGCGGCACCAGATTCCACCCGGCCAGCTCGTCGATGATGTCCAGGGCCAGGCGCCACTTCTCCCGGTGACCGACCTCGGGCGGTATCCCGGTCTTGTGTCGGCGTGGGGCATCGTCCGCCCACTCCTGGGGCACGAACAAGCGCCACTGCAGCGGACAGGACGCGGCATCGGAGACCGCGTGCACGCTCACCGCGACCTGGCAGTTGGCCCGCTTGCCCAACGCCCCGCAGTACTGGCGCGCGACCGCCACCGACATCTTCCCGTCCTTGGGAAACGACACATCATCGACCACCCATGCATCCGGCCCGATTCTCGGCACCATCCGCTCCGCGATCCGCCGCCGCACCGGCACCGGATCCCAGGTCGACTGGTTCACGAACTGCTGCAGGTTCTGCTCGTTGCCGTCCGGCAGCCGCTCCGCCATCGGCTGGATCGACTTGCGCCGCCCGTCCAGCATCAGCCCCCGCAGATAGCAGTCACCCTTCGCCCGCTGGTCCTTGCGCGGCACCGACGCGAACACATCAGCGACGCGCCAACTTCGCCCGAGCCCGGTTCACTTCATGTGCGTCCACACACCCAACATGCTCTTGATCAGGCCCAACGGAAAGACCTAACGGAGCCCTACTAGGAGACGGCTGGACGGAGCGGATGCTGTTCGACACCGTCGCCGCGCTCATGCCCCGCGCCCGCGCCGTCCTGCGCCGCCTGGTCGAAGTGGGCGGCACCGCCACCTACGACGACATCCAGAAGCACTTCGCCGGTCATCCGGAGACACCGATCGAGCCCAAGAGGATCGGTGGGACGCTCACCAGCTCGATCCGGTAGAGGCGTACGCTCTCGTCGCGTCCAGCAGCTGAGTGCGATTGTCGGGGCCGATCCGCCGACGGACCGCGCGGACGCTGAGATCCGCCCCGACCTGCTCCGTCAGGAACCGGCCGGTCCCTGAGCCGGATCGCCTCCAGACCACCGCGACGCAGCCGGCTGACGCTCGGTGGGATCGGGCGCGGACCTGCTCCGGTCGCTCCATGCCGCCAGGCAGATCCGGCCCGCAATCTCCACCCTCGCCCGCTCGGCCCGGGTGTGGCCGGCGGCCGACGCCGGCAGCGCCACCGCCCCGACGATCGCGGCGGCCGCGAGAGCGGCAGCGGACAGACGACGGGCGGTCACCGCGGGGCACCGAAGACATCGTCGAGCACCTTGCCGGGCCCTCTCGGCGCCGAACCACTCCTTCCACACCTTCGCCAGCGTGGTGTAGTGCGGCACCTCCACGTTCTTGCCCTCGGTTTCGAATTTCTCCCGAACGTACGATGGATCAACCTCTCCTTCGTCTTCATGCTCAGCTTCGAGCGATGCAGCTGCCTCGGCATGAACGGCACGGGTTGCCTCGGCGACTTCGTCCCCGATCGCCCGGCGGCCTCGCAGGGGCGGCGTCCACCCTTCCGTCCGCCAGCCCCATCAACCCGTTCTCGTCGTACTGAGCGGCCATGCGTTTCAGCGTGCGCGCTGAGCCGTCGCCGGGGGTGGCGCGGGATCCCGGCGGGGCATGACGCCCGCGATGACGGTCAGGGCGCCCATCATTTGGTCGAACCGGTTCGAAAAGCTAGCAGCGACGAAACCGGCCAGCAATACCTCCGATACGCATCCCCTCGGCCGCGCACGGTCGGCCCTCCCGACGGGGATCGCGGGGCAACCGCCGTCACCTCCGACATCCGGCCCGTCGACGAAACGGGTGCACACCCGCACAGGCCAGGCACTACACCTCCGGACACTGATGTTTCTGGGCCGTTACCAGAAATTCAGTGCGAGGCGTTGACACCCGTCCGGGTTGCTCCTACCTTCACTTCACGCGAACCGGTTCGACGAACGGCATCTGGCCGATTCGTTTCCCTTGAGTCATCGAACCGATTCGATCGGTGTCGGCAAGGAGGCCTCCGTGAACATCGGTGAGATCGCCAAGCGGGCCGGTGTCTCGCGGAGCACCGTGTCCTACGCGCTGAGCGGCAAGCGCCCGGTGTCGGAGGACACCCGGCAGAGGATCCAGCGGGTCGTCGACGAGCTGGGCTACCAGCCCAGCGCCAGTGCCCGCGCTCTTGCCAACGGCCGGACCAACACCATCGGTCTGGTCTTCCCGCCGGCCGGGAACCACTACACCGGCATGCAGCTGGACTTCATCGGCAGCGTCACCGAGGCCGCCGCGGCCTACGACTACGACGTGCTGCTCTCTCCGAGCGGTGTGGACAGTGACCGCTCGTTCCAGCGGCTGCTGGGGGAGCGGCGGGTCGACGGCGCGATCCTGATGGAGATCCGGCTGGAGGACGACCGGCTCGACCATCTCACCGCGGTGGGCTTCCCCTCCGTCGCCATCGGCCGCACTGCCCGACCGGAAGGCAGCTGGTGGGTGGGCCTGGATCACACGGCGCTGGCGGCGGCCTGCGTGCACCACCTCGCCGATCTGGGCCACCGCAGGATCGCCTTCGTCAACCGGCCGGAGCAACTGCTGCGGGCCGGGTACGAGTCGGCCCAGCGTGGGCTGGACGGGTTCACCAAGGCAGCGGCGGAACGCGGGCTGACCGTCCGCACGTACTGCTGCGGGGACGACGCCGCCTCTGGCCTCGCCTGCCTGGAGCGGATCCTGCACGACGACCCCGCCACCACGGCCCTGGTCACACTGAACGAGGCCGCGCTCGGCGGTCTCTACCGGGGGCTCGCGCAGGCCGGCCGCCATGTGCCACGCGACTTCTCCGTCACCGGAGTGGTGGCCGGCCGGTGGGCGGAGACGGTGACCCCGCAGCTCACCGCGGCCGACGTACCGGCGGAGCAGATGGGCCGCCTCGCCGTCGACCTGCTCGTGGAACGGCTCGACCACCCCGACGCACCGGCCCGGAACCACCTGCTCGCCCCGCCCATCTCCCTGCGAGCGAGCACCGCACCCGTCGGCACCACCCCCGCCGACCCCGCCGCAGACCTCCTCGTCCCCACTCACCCCTGACCGCCACCCGGCACCCGCTCCTTCACCCTCCCCATCCCGCGCCGGCTTCCTGCGCGACACCCCGCTTCGGCGAGCCCAGCAGTCTCCGACACCCCTTCCAGGGCACACCTGTGCCGATCCCAGGGCACACCTGTGCCGAAAACCATGAGGAACACACCATGAACCGCTCTGCCAGACGGCGTCTGACCGCCGCCGCAGTCCTGACCGTCGTCGCCGTCACCGCCGGCGCCACCGCGTGCTCCTCCGGCTCAGGCGACACCTCCACGAAGGCCGCGAACAGCGGCACGTACACGATCTGGGACCCGTACCCGCAGTTCGACAAGAGCTCGGCATGGGCGAAGCTGCTGGACGGCTGCGGCACCGAGGCCGGGGTGAAGATAAAGCGGACCGCGTTCGACACCAGCGACCTGACGAACAAGGCCTTGCTGGCGGCGCAGCAGGACAACTCCGCAGACGTCCTCATCGTCGACAACCCGGTGGTGTCCACCCTTGCGGATGCGGGCCTGCTGACCAAGACCGCCGAAATCAAGCTGGACACCTCCAAGGTCGACCCCAACCTCCTCGCGGCCGGCCAGTCGGGCGGCAAGACGTACGGCACCCCGATCGGCGCCAACACCCTCGCCCTCTACTACAACAAGGCCGTGCTGAAGAAGGCCGGGGTGGACATCGCCTCGGTCAAGGACTGGAAGTCGCTGACCGCGGCGCTCGCGAAGGTCGAGGCGGCGGGCAAGAAGGGCATCACGTTCTCCGCGATCGGCACCGAGGAGGGCAGCTTCCAGTTCCTGCCCTGGTACTGGGGCTCGGGCGCCGAGCTGACCGCGCTCGACTCCGACCAGGCGGTCTCCGCGCTGTCGCTGTGGAAGAACTGGCTGGACAAGGGCTACGCCCCCAACTCGGTGATCAACAACACCCAGACGACCAGCTGGCAGGAGTTCGCCAGCGGCGACTACGCGTTCGCGGAGAACGGCACCTGGCAGCTCGCCAACGCCGACAAGGCCGGCTTCGACTACGGCGTCATCCCCGTCCCCGCCGCCACGGGAGGCGACGCCGCGGCCCCGACAGGCGGTGAATTCGTCACCGTCCCGGTGCAGGGCGACACCGGCCGCTACGCCACCACGCAAAAGCTCGTGTCCTGCCTGACTAACAGCCAAAACCTGCTCGAGACCGACACCACGCTGTCCTACGTGGCCCCCAACAGCGAGGTCCAGGACAAGCAGGTTGCGGCGAACGCCAAGCTCAAGCCGTGGATCGCTGCGGTCAAGGCGGCCAAGGGGCGCACCAGTGACGACCTGGGCACCAAGTACCCGAAGATCTCCGAGCAGTTGTGGAAGGCGGTCCAGTCCGCGCTCAGCGGGTCGGCGTCGCCGAAGGACGCGCTCGGCTCAGCCCAGTCGGCCGTCAAGTAGCCAGGACTCCGCCAGCCGATGAAACACACGACACAGTCGCCGGACCGCCGGCCGGTGCGGAGCCGGAACGGGGCGGCGACCGCCGCCCCGCCCCCGGCCCGCACCACGATCCGACGCCGACCGGCCTCCCAGCAGTGGGCCGCCTGGGCCTTCCTCGCCCCGGTCACCCTCTACCTCGCTCTCTTCTACGCCTATCCCCTGTTCCGCAACATCGACCTGAGCCTGCGCAACTACACGGTCCGCTCCTTCGTCCAGGGGGACGCGCCGTTCACGGGCCTGGCCAACTACCGGACCGTCTTCGACGACCCGACGTTCGCCCCCGCTCTACTGCACACCGTGGTGTTCACCGCCGTGTGCCTGGTCTTCCAGTACGCGATCGGCCTGGCCCTCGCCGTCTTCTTCAACCAGCACTTCCGGCTCTCGGCGACCCTGCGCGCCCTGTTCCTGGTGCCGTGGCTGCTGCCGCTCATCGTGTCGGCCTCCACCTGGTCGTGGATGCTCAACAGCGACTCCGGCATCGTCAACGCCACCCTGCACGCCGTCGGCATCGATCCGGTGAACTGGCTGACATCGCCGTCCTGGGCACTGACCTCAGTCATCATCGCGAACATCTGGATCGGCGTCCCCTTCAACCTCGTCGTCCTCTACAGCGGTCTGCAGTCCATCCCCACCAGCCTGTACGAGGCGGCCGCCCTCGACGGCGCGAACGCCTGGCAGCGCTTCTGGCGCATCACCTTCCCGCTCCTGCGCCCGGTCTCCGCCATCACCCTCCTCCTGGGCCTGGTCTACACACTCAAGGTCTTCGACATCATCTGGATCATGACCAAGGGCGGCCCGGCCGACTCCTCCACCACCTTCGCCACCTGGTCCTACCAACTCGGCTTCGGCAACCTGCTGCCCGCCTTCGGCCCCGGAGCGGCCGTCGGCAACCTGCTCGTGGTCGCCGCCCTGGTCTTCGGCCTGGTCTACGTCCGGGTCCAGCGAAAGCAGGCGCTGTCATGACGAGTGCGCAGTCGGTCCTGAACCGGCGCCCCCGTACCTCGGGAAAGACGGCCATCGGCCTCGTCCTGACCGCGGTCATGCTCTTCCCGGTCTACTGGATGCTGAACGTGTCCTTCACCCGCGACCAGGACATGCGCAAGAGCCCGCCGGACCTGTTCCCCGCCCGGCCCACTCTGGAGGGCTACCGGGCCGTCGTCGACCAGCAGTTGCCCTACCTCGGCACCAGCCTCGTCATCGGCCTCGGCACCGTGGCCCTGACCGTGGCACTGGCCGCCCCGGCCGGCTACGCGCTCGCCAAACTGCGTCCACGCGGCGGCGGAATCCTCAACTTCGTCCTGCTGGCCGCCCAGATGATCCCCGGCATCATCATGGCGATGGGTTTCTACGCCATCTACCTCCAGCTCGGCCTGCTCCAGTCCGTCCCCGGCCTGATCGTCGCCGACTCCACCCTCGCCGTCCCGTTCGCGGTGCTCATCTTCACCGCGTTCATGTCCGGCATCCCCAGCGAACTCCTCCAGGCCGCGACCATGGACGGCGCCGGGCCGCTGCGCACCTTCCGGTCGATCGTCCTGCCGATGAGCCGCAACTCGGTCGTCACGGTGTCCCTGTTCGCGTTCCTGTGGTCCTGGTCCGACTTCATCTTCGCCAGCACCCTCGTCAACGGCGGCGCCCACGAGCCGATCACCCTGGGCATCTACCACTACATCGGCAACAACAACCAGCAGTGGAACGCCATCATGGCCACCGCCGTCGTCGCCTCACTGCCCGCCGCGGTGATCCTCGTCCTGGCACAGCGCTACGTCGCCGCCGGCGTGACCGCGGGTGCCGTCAAGGACTGACACAGCAACGCCCGCACGCGGCCGAGCTCTTCACGAGCGGCCGTGCGAGCGCCGCCGCCCCACCCGGCGGATCACCGCCCCCTCCGCTCAAGAAATGAGTGCCGCTTCATGACCGCCGCCCCGACCGGCCCGCTCTTCTCCGTCCACGACATACCCTTCAGCGCGCACGGCTCCTGGTTCGGCATCTCTCCCGTGCTGGCGGAGAAGACACGCGCCGAGGACCTCCACCTCGTCTCGCACCAGAACGGCATGCACGCCGTCCTGCGCCTCGCCCCCCTCGACGCGGCGACGGGCGACCGCGCCGAGACCCTCGTCGAGGCGACACCGGGCCTGCTCAGCTGGACCGGTACGGACGGCCGCATCGACCTCGCCTACGAGTCGCCGGACACCGTACGCGTGCGCGGCAAGGGGCTGGGGCTGCGCGTCTCCGCGGCGGCGAGGACCCTGACCCCGTTCAGCGGAACCTACTTCTACCGCGACCCGGTGGACGGCGCGCATGTGTTCACCTCCTACGAGACAGGGCGCCGCTACCGCGTCACCGTGCTGTCCGGCACGGCTGCCGACGTGTCCGGTTCCCAGACACTGGGCGCCGGGGACCGCGGTCTCACGGTCACCGCCGAGACGGACGGCTCGTGGGAGGTCGCCGTCGAGGAACTCGACAGCGCGCGAGCGCCGTACCGCTCGTCGGCGACGTTCGGCGAGGTCATGGAGGCCGCGCGGCAGTCGTTCGCCGGGTTCGTCGAAACGGTCGCCCCCTGGCGATCAGCCGCCACCCCGGCCGCCCAACTCGCCGCCTACGTGGTGTGGTCGGCGACCGTGCGCCCGGCAGGTCTCGTCACCCGGCCCGCCGTACTGATGTCCAAGCACTGGATGGACAAGGTGTGGAGCTGGGACCACTGCTTCAACGCCCTTGCCCTGGCGCCCGGTTGCCCCGGTCTCGCCTGGGACCAGTTCTCGCTGCCCTTCGACCACCAGGACGACAGCGGTGCGCTGCCCGACTCCGTCACCCACTCCGAGGTCCTCTACAACTTCGTCAAACCGCCCATCCACGGCTGGACCTTCGGCCATCTGCGCGGCCGGCTCCCCGAGCCGCTCACTCCGGCACAACTGACCGAGGCGTACGAGAGACTGACCCGCTGGACGGACTTCTGGCTCACCGCGCGACGCGCACCCGGCGCGACCCTGCCCCACTACCAGCACGGAAACGACAGCGGCTGGGACAACGCCACCACCTTCGACCCCGCACGCCTGGCCGTCACCACCGACCTCGCCGCGATACTGATCCTCCAGCTGGACGAACTGGCCCGCCTGGCCGCCGAACTGGGCTACCCGGACGACGCCCGGCGCCGCACCGAGACAGCCGACGCCCTCCAGGCCGCTCTGCTGGACGAGCTGTGGGACGGCGAACGGTTCCTGAGCCGGCCTGCCGACGGTGGAAGCCCCGCCCGCAGCGCCAGCCTGCTCGACCTGATGCCGATCGTGCTCGGCGACCGCCTGCCCGCCGAGGTCAGCGACCGGCTGGCCGAGCGGATCGAGGAGCACCTGACCGTGTTCGGCCTGGCGACCGAGCACCCCGCCTCCCCGCACTACGAGCCTGACGGCTACTGGCGCGGCCCGATCTGGGCCCCCGCCACCGTCCTCATCGAGGACGGCCTGCGCCGCGCCGGGCACGAACGCCTCGCGGACGAGATCAGCGCCCGCTTCCGCGCCCTGTGCGAAACCTCGGGCTTCGCCGAGAACTTCGACGCCCTGACCGGCGAAGGACTGCGCGACCGCGCCTACACCTGGACCGCCAGCAGCTACCTCCTCCTCGCCGGGGCCCACGAGCTCCGGCACACCGCACCCGCCGTGCACACCGGCGGCTGAGAGAGCCCCTGGCCAGCCCGCCCAGGCAGCAGCAGCCACCTTTCCCCGAGGGAGAACACATGCACATGTCCCGCTTCCTTCCGCCGGCCGGACGCACCACGGAGCCCGCCTCCGCCGGAGGCCGCCGTCTGCGCAGGACCATCGCGCTCACGGCGCTGCTCGCGTCGGTCGCGGCCGTCGCTCTTCCCGGCACGACTGCCCAGGCCGCCGACACCAACGTCTCGGTCGACTTCGCCACGGCCGGGGGCGCTCCCACCTACCGTGCCTCGGGCACGATCTACGGGATGACCGCGAACGGTTCGCTGCCGCAGGACCACTTCTTCCGGGACATCAAGTGGAAGTTCATGCGGGCCGGTGGCGCCCAGCTCAACAGTGGCGGCTACGCCACCAGCCCCGCCGACTACCAGACCCGCTGGAACGCCACGCTGGCCCAGTACAAGCGGACCGTCGCCCTCGGCGGCACCTTCGTCCTCCTCCCCCATGACCTGTGGGGCGCCGACGGATTCACCAGTCAGGGCTGGCCCGGCGACAACGGCGACTGGACGCAGTTCGACGCCTTCGTCACCCAGCTCATCAGCGACGTCCGGGCGAACAACATGACCGTCCAGTGGGACCTGTGGAACGAACCCGACGGCAGCAACTTCTGGGCTCCGTCGCAGGCCCAGTACCTGCAGATGTGGTCGCGGTTCTACGCCCGCGTGCGGTCGGCCTTCCCGAACCAGCTGATCGTGGGCCCCAGCATGGCCGGAACGCCGAGCTCGTCCAACACCTGGTGGACCACGTACCTGAACCACGTCAAGGCGAACAACGTCGCCCCCGACATCTACAGCTGGCACGACCTGCCCGGCGACCCGGTCACCGACGTCGGCCGGGCCGACTCCACCCTCGCCGCCGCGGGCCTGACCAACACCCGCCCGTACCAGGTCAACGAGTACGGCGCCCCCAGCGAGCAGAACCCGGGTCGCGGTGGCTGGTACATCTCGCGTCTGGAGCGTGCGGGGGTGGATGGTCTGCGCGCCAACTGGGCGTCGGGGAGCGGTCTGCACGACAACGCGGCGAAGCTCCTCACCAAGACCGGCAGTCAATACCTGCCACTGGGGGAGTGGTTCCTGTACCGCTACTACGGCTCCCAGACCGGGAACATCGTGAACGTCACGGCCGGTACGAACACCGACGGCCTGGCGACGAAGGACAACAGCGCGCGGAACGCGAAGATCCTGCTGGGCAGCAACGGCAACACCGGTACGGTCACCGTCAACCTCAACCGCCTCGACACCACCTCGGTGGTGGAGAACAGCCGGGTCCGCGCCCTCGTGCAGCGCGTACCGAACAACGGTGGTGGCGCCGTGAGCGGACCGGTGACGGTCTCCGACCAGACGCTGACCGTGAGCGGCAACTCGGCTTCGGTGAGCGTGCCGTGGACGAATGCCGCTGACGGCTACACGGTGACACTTCTGCCGCCGTCCAACTCGACCGTCTCCACCGTCGCGGTGGCCCAACACAGTGGTCAGTGTCTGGACGACACCAACCTGTCCAAGAACGACGGCACGCAGTACCAGCAGTACCACTGCGAGGGCGGCTACCAGCAGATGTTCGACTTCAAGCCCGTCGCGGGCCGGGCGAACACCTACACCGTGGTCAACGAGCTCAGCGGCAAGTGCCTGGACGTCTTGGACTTTTCGACGGCCGACGGCGCCGCCGTCCAGCAGTGGACCTGCACCGGCGGCACCAACCAGATGTTCACCCTCAACCCCGTCACCGCGCTCGGCAACAGCAAGGACTATCAGCTCGTCGCCGTCCACAGCGGCAAGTGCGTCGACGTCTCCGGCATCTCTACCACCGCCGGCGCGAAGATCCACCAGTGGACCTGCGACCCGGCGAGCGCGCTGAACAACAAGAAGAACCAGATCTGGCGCCTCCAGGGCATGGGCTGACCAGCGTTCCTTCCGTAAGGGCTCCCGGCCACACCAGGGAGCCCCCGCCGGCCGGATGCCCAGCTCCTGCGCCAGGGAAGCGAACTGGCGCGAACGCCTCGCGGACGAGATCAGCGCCCGCTTCCGCGCCCTGTGCGAAACCCACGGCTTCGCCGAGAACTTCGACGCCCTCACAGGAACGGGTCTACGCGACCGCGCCTACACCTGGACCGCGAGCAGCTACCTCCTCCTCGCCGAAGCACACGCCCACCGAGACAGCCGCTGACCGGCCGTCTCCCCACAGCCCCGGGCCCTTTTACGGTCCCGGAACCCCCTCCCCGCTCACGCAGGAGCCGCACCATGAAATCGCCCCGGACACTTCCCCGACCCACAACCCGCACCGGACGCCGAGCGGCCTCGGCCGCAGCCGTCCTCCTGGCCGTGCTGGCCACGACCCTGGTGCCCGCCGGCCCGTCGCAGGCCGCGGACACCAGCGTCACCGTCGACTTCGCCACCGCCGCAGGCGCCCCCACCTACCACGCCTCGGGGATGATCTACGGAATGACCCCGAACGGCTCGCTGCCGCAGGACCACTTCTTCAAGGACATCAAGTGGCACTTCATGCGGGCCGGCGGCGCACAGCTCAACAGCGGCGGCTACGCCACCAGCCTCGCCGCCTACCAGACCCGCTGGAACTCGACCCTGGCCCAGTACAAGCGGACCGTCGCCCTCGGCGGCACCTTCGAGCTGCTCCCGCACGACCTGTGGGGTGCGGACGGAACGACCACGCAGGGCTGGCCCGGCGACAACGGTGACTGGACGCAGTTCGACAACTTCGTCACCCAGCTCATCAACGACGTCAAAGCCAACAACATGACGGTCCAGTGGGACCTGTGGAACGAACCCGACCTCAGCGGCTTCTGGGGCGCGTCGCAGACGCAGTACCTGCAGATGTGGTCGCGCTTCCACGCACGCGTGCGGGCCGCGTTCCCCGACCAGCTGATCGTGGGCCCGAGCATGGCGGGCCAGCCGAACTCCTCCAACACCTGGTGGACCACCTACCTGAACTACGTCAAGGCCAACAACGTCGCACCCGACATCTACAGCTGGCACGACGAACCCGGTGACCCGGCCGTCGACGCAGACCGCGCCAACTCGACGATCTCAGCGGCCGGCCTGACGAACACCAGGCCGTACGAGATCAACGAGTACGCGTTGGCGTCCATGCAGACCCCGGGCGGCGGCGCCTGGTTCATCGGCCGCCTGGAGCGGGCCGGCGCCGACGGCCTGCGCGGCAACTGGGCCTCCGGCACCAACCTGCACGACTACGAGGCCAACCTGCTCACCAAGAACAGCGCCGGCCAGTACCTGCCGCGCGGCGAGTGGTTCATGTACCGCTACTACGGCTCCCAGACCGGCAACGTCGTCAACCTCGTCCCCGGCACCAACACCGACGGCTTCGCCACCAAGGACAACACCGCCAAGAACGCCAAGATCCTCATCGGCAGCAACGGCAACACCGGCAACGTCACCGTCAACCTCAACCGGCTCGACACCACCTCGGTCGTGGAGAACGGCCAGGTCCGCGCCGTCGTCCAGCGGGTACCCAACGGCAACGCCGCCGCCGGACCCATCACCGTCTCCGACACCACCCTGACCGTCAGCAACAACGCTGCCTCGGTGACCGTCCCCTACACCAACGCCAAGGACGGTTACACCATCACCCTCCTCCCGCCGTCCAACACCACCGTCTCCACGGTCGCCGTCAGCGAGAACAGCGGCCAGTGCCTGGACGACACCAACCTCAGCACCGCCAACGGCACCCAGTACCAGCAGTACTACTGCGAGGGCGGCTACCAGCAGATGCTCGACCTCAAGCCGGTCGCCGGGCGGGCCAACACCTACACGGTGGTCAACGAGCTCAGCGGCAAGTGCCTCGACGTCTCCGGCGCCTCCACCGCCGACGACGCCGCCGTCCAGCAGTGGACCTGCACCGGCGGCACCAACCAGATGTTCACCCTCAACCCCGTCACCGCGCTCGGCAACAGCAAGGACTACCAGCTGGTCGCGGTCCACAGCGGCAAGTGTGTCGACGTCAGCGATGTCTCGAAAACGGCCGGAGCCAAGATCCATCAGTGGACCTGTGACCCCGCGAGCGCACTGAGCACCAAGAAGAACCAGATCTGGCGCCTCCAGGGCAAGGCCTGACCTGTCCCTTGAGCACGGGGGCTCCCCACACGGCTGGGAGCCCCCACCTGGGCCGGCCTGGCTGACGCGCCTCGCGGACGAGAGGTCAGCGCCCGCTTCCGCGCCCTGTGCGAGACCTCCGGCCTCGCCGAGAACTCCGACGCCCTGACCGGCCAGGGACTCCGCGACCGCGCCTACACCTGGACCGCCGGCAGCTACCTGCTGCTCGCCCGCGACCACCACCCCGCCGCACGGAGACCGCGTCCGGCGCCGCCGTCGCCCGAACCACGGGCGACCACCCACCCACACATCCGGCACGAGGGCCGGCGCAACAACAACCAGCACATCCCTGAAGGGGCGTAAGCACATGCCAAGAATCGAGCAAAGACGCTCGACCTCGAGACGCCTGCTCCGCGGCATCACCAGGACGCTGCTCCCGCTGGCCGTCATAGCCGGCGTCACGACCGTGACGGCGATGCCGGCCTCCGCCGCCACCCCCACCCTCACCGTCGACCTGGGCGCGAGCACCGGAGCCGTCCGCGGCGGCGCCTCCGGGGCGCTGTACGGCCTGTACGGCCAGGACGTGCCGACCAACAACCTCATCGAGGGGATGGGGCTGAAGACCACCAACACCAAGTACCAGGACGGCCAGCAGCACCCCGGCTCGGACGCGCTGGAGATCGCCAAGCCCTTCGTGGACAGCGGCGGCGGGGACGTCTTCATCTACATGACGGACGTGTACCGCGCGAACTACGAACGCACGAGTTACTCGGCCTACCAGGCGACCATGAGGACCCAGGTCGAGCAGGCGAAGGCCAGCCCCTACGCGGGCCACATCGTCTTCATCCCCTACAACGAGCCCGACCTGAACTGGTTCAAGGGCATGGGCAGCGACGCCACCGCGCTGGCCAACTTCAACGCCGAATGGCTTCAGACCTACAACTTCATCAAGGGCATCTGGCCCGCGGCACGGCTGGCGGGGCCCAACTCCGCCGGCTACACCAACTCCTCCTTCAGCGGCTTCCTCAAGTTCTGCAAGGCCAACAGCTGCCTGCCCGACGTGGTGACGTGGCACACCCTGGGCAGCCCGGCGGCCGTCCGCAGCACCGTCGACGCCTACCGTGTGGTGGAGACCGCCGCGGGGATCACCTCCCCGATCCCCGTCAACCTCAACGAGTACGCGCACCGCTACCACCTGACCGACCCCGGCCAGATGGTGCAGTGGATCGCGGCCCTCGAGGACGAGAAGGTCGACGGCAACCTGCCGTACTGGAACATCAACGGCAACCTCGGCGACTCGGCCGCGGCCCAGAACACCCCCAACGCCCAGTGGTGGCTGTACAACTGGTACGGCTCCATGAGCGGCGGCAACACCGTCAAGGTCACCAGCGCCGCGTCCAACGCCGCGTACACCCTCCAGGGCCTGGCGAGTCTGGACACGGCCAAGAAGCAGGCGCGCGTCATCCTTGCCGGGGGCGGCACCAGCGGCGCCTCCGACACGGTCATCAAGAACATCGACCCCGCCGTCTTTGGTAGCACCGTGCACGTCAGCGTGTTCCAGGACCGCTACAGCGGCTACATCGGCGCGGCGGCCACCCCGACCCGGCTCTCCGACGCCGACGTGGCCGTGGGCTCCGACGGCTCGATCACCGTCCCCATCACTCTCGACGCGATGTCCGCGTACCAGGTGATCGTCTCCCCGGGCGGCACCGGCAGCGCCACCGCCTCCGACGCCACCTGGACGGGCACGTACGAGGCCGAGAACGCCACGCTGAGCGGCAGCGGCTACAACATCAACACTGAGGGCACCACCGGACACGTTGACAAGTTCGCCACCTCCGGCACCAAGGACGTCGGAGGCCTGCGCACCGGCTCGACCACGGTGATCTCCTTCCCCGTCTCCGTCCCCACCACCGGTGACTACGACCTGTCGGTGTTCGGCAACAGCTACGCCAAGGACGCCGACGTCAAGGGCCCGACGAACGTGTACGCCCGGGTCGACGGCGGCGCCTCGACGAGGATCGACATACCCGTCGGCTTCCAGTGGGTGGTGTGGGGACACGACGACGCCACCGTGCACTTGACCGCGGGCAGCCACACCATCACCCTGGCCACCACCGGCGACAACGGCGCCAAGACCACCGGCGACGCCCTCATCGACAAGATCGACCTCCGATACCAGGACGCCGCCGTCCAGGGCACCACGCTCTACGAGGCCGAGCAGGCCAACCTCTCCGACAGCGGCACCGCCACCTACACGTCCCAGGGCCAGTCCGGGGCCGGTGCGGTGAATCTGACGAGCGGCAAGTCCGCGACGTTCTGGGTCTACTCCGCCCGCGACGGCTACGCGGACCTGACCGCCCGCTTCCGCAACACCGGCCAGGCCGGCCTCACCGTCAACGGCAGGACCGTCAACGATCAGACTCTCTCCGGCGCGACGACCGGCGCCTGGTCCACCTCCACCAACCGGGTGTACCTGAACGGCGGCATCAACAAGGTCAAGGTGACCGGCACCAGCGGCACCCTCGCCCTGGACGACCTGGCCGTCACCCCGTTCAGCGCCACCGACGCCGTCACCACCGGCAACGTCGTCACCTACCAGGCCGAGAACGGCACCCTCACCGGCACCGCGGCCACCGACACCACCTACAGCCAGGCCAACGGCGGCGTCGTCACCGGCATCGGCAACGGGACCGCCAACTCCCTCACTCTCAACGTCAGCGCGCCCGCGGCCGGCACGTACGCCATGACCATGCGCTACGCCAACGGCGAGGAACTGCCCTCCAACCACTACAATCCCGACCTGTACGCCGAGCACGCGGACGTCAGCGTCAACGGCGGCGCCGCCAAGCGCGTCAACTTCGCCAGCACCCTGCACTGGAACCAGTTCAACGACTACACCGTCCCCGTGACCCTCGCGAAGGGCGCCAACACCGTCAAGTTCACCGCCTCGCAGCTGTACAACTGGGACGGCACCACCATCGGCGTGGTCTACTCCGGCGGCGGCAGCGACATCGGACAGCCCCTGCGGTCCAGCTCCGCGCCCCACCTCGACCAGGTCTCCTTCGCACCCGCGAGCCTCCACATCGGCGCCTCGACCGGCTTCTCCTCCACGGCCGTCGCCCAGCACAGCGGGCTCTGCCTCGAAGACCCCGGCCAGTCCACCGCCAACGGCACCCAGTACCAGCAGAACACCTGCGGAAGCGGACAGGAGCAGATCTTCGACTTCCACCCCGTCACCGGCACAACCGACACCTACACCCTCGTCAACCACTCCAGCGGGAAGTGCCTGGACGTCTCGGCCCTCTCCACGGCCGACGGCGCCGCCGTCCAGCAGTGGACCTGCCTCAACGGCGTCAACCAGCGTTTCGCGCTCAGGGCGGTGACCGCGCTCGGCAATAGCCACGACTACCAGCTGGTCGCCGTGCACAGCGGCAAGTGCGTCGACGTCAGCACCATCTCCACCGCGCCCGGCGCCCTCGTCCACCAGTGGACCTGCGACCCGGCGAGCGCCCTGACCACCAAGAAGAACCAGATCTGGAGGCTCACCGGCAAGGACTGACCCACAGCGGATCCCGCTGAGTCTCCCGGCCACGCCTGCAGGAACAAGCCCCGCTCCCCTGCGGGGCCCCGAGAGAGGGCCACGACATCCCATCGTGGCCCTCTCGACGCGCATACCCGGGTCCCCAGTCCCGGCGACCACCGTGGTGGGCTGGGGCCTCCTGCACCGCGGACACCGGCGGCCCGCTCCGGTAGGCGGGTCGAGCGGGCGCCCGCCCCTCCCGCGGCCTCGTCGCCGTGACCTCGCGCCCGACCGCGCCGCGCTTGCTGATGAGGCTGCCGCTGTGACAAATCCGTTAGTGATCACTAAGGGCTTGCAGATCATTAACACGTTGTCTTGATCGTGCTGCTGGTGTCGCTGCTCAGGGCTCGAACCCGAGCCTGGAGCGCCGGGAGGGCAGAGGGCGGAGTGGCCGCCGGCGGGATGACGATGCTGTGCGCCTTCAGCAGCGTCCTGATCTTCAGCAGGGTGCGGTGCATAGCGGTTCTGCTGTCGAACAGCACGGCGAGGGGTTCCGCGGCCAGGGCAGCCCGCAGGTGGAGGACGGCTGCCAGGACCTGGTCGGGGAAGGCGAGCCGGGGCGGGCGGCCGCGCTTGACGTCGCCGTGGAGGGCCAAAGTGTTGGTGAGATCGCTCAGTTGCTGCCGGGACATGCCGGTCAGGGCGGGGTCAGACAGGAAAGCGGGGTCCCACTCCGGGTCCGGCTTGTGCGGAGCCCGGGGTGCTGGGATGACTGGGCAGGGCTGGGGATGCAAGGCATAGTTCCAGTCGCCGTGGAAGGCGTGTCGGGTCAGTGGCAGGGACGCCATCTCCGCGTCGCCGATCTGGACTCCGGTGGGGTAGACGTTGGTGTCCAGCTCGGCCATGACCCGCAGTCCGGTGCGGGTGGTGGTCGCGGCGATGGACTGGACAATGACTTCATGGCTGGTCAGCGGGCGGCCCCGCCAGTTCATGGTGATGTGGGAGAAGAGCCGGTGCTCGATCTTGTTCCACTTCGATGTGCCCGGCCAATGCCGTTGTTTGACTACTGAACTATCGTCGCCTGCAGTGTGATGGTCCTGGCCGCTACGCGGCGTGGTGGGGCCTTCGGTTGGTCCTTCGGCCGGTAGGAGTACAGCGAGTTGGGCCGTTTGAGGAAGCGGTCTGCCTCTCGCAGTCGGCGGGTGCCGTTGTCGAGTTTCCGGCGGACCTTCGCCGCCAGCGCGGTCAGGAAGCTGCGGATCTTTGACGGGGTGTCGGCGCGCTGGCGGACCACGCTGCGTCGGGTGTGCTTGAGGACCTTGACGAACGAGATGCGGTCCGGGTCGATGCCGTTGCTGTCGGCGAGTTGCATGACGATGCCGGTCAGGCAGTGGTGTACGACCAGATGCGCCCATACTTCCTGGCGCACCAGCTGCGGGTCTGTCGATCGCAGGACTTCCTGCCGACCTCGCTGGAAGGTCTTAATCTGCCGGTAGGCGGATTCCACCTCCCATCTGTCGTGGTACAGGACCGCCAACTCCCTTGCTGGGTAGGTGTCGTGGTCGAAGAGGTCGGTCAGCAACCGGATCACTTCGCCCCCATCGACGCGGTACTCAATCACGCGCTCCAGCACGCCGCCCGGATGGGAGCCCTTCTGCCCCGCGAGGTTCATGCGCGCCAGGTAGGTCCCGTCGGGCAGGTGGCGTACTGGGCGGCGTGCGACACACGAGCGGGCCCGCAGCAGGAGGTGGGCACCGGCACCGGTGTACGCCTTCCACAACTCCACCCCGGGGAACCCCCGGTCCATGATCACGAGCATCCCGGAGGCCGAGGAAGCCATTGCCACGGCTGGGTCGCGTTCACCGCTGTTGTAGCCGCCCACCCGCGCGTCGATGGAGGAATGCGTGCCGGTCTCGGTCAGCGTCACGACTCTGACCTGCGGAAACCCGCCCGGCTTCCCGCTGGAGTCCTTCGGCCCGCCGAAGGCGCGTCGGTTGGCCTCGTTGTCCGGCACGTCCAGCAGGAAACCGTCGACCGCAGCAAGACGCATCCCCCGGTAGAAGGATCCGGCCAGCCCCGCAGGGGCCAGCGGGCCGGCCAGGCGGTGGAAGAGCTGCTCCACAGCCTCCGGCCCCAGGCGCTCCCGAGCCCGGGTGAAAGACGCCTTGTGCGGGATGCACCCACTCAACTCCGGGATACCACCTACCAGTTGTTCGGCCACATCGTCGTAGGAGTCCTGGTGGAAGAGTGCAAGCGCGAGTGTGAAGTAGACCATGAACCCCGCCGGCAGCGCTCCCGGCCGACGGTCCTGTTTGCGACACTCCGACAGGACCTCGTCCACCAACTCGGGCGTCACCCACTTCGTGATCAAGCCCAGCCGCACTCGCTCAGATACCCCGCTCCACGGATGCACGCCCGGCATAACTGCGCGACGTTCAGTCCGTCACTACCAACTCAATGAACCATCAAACAACGGCATTGTGTGCCCGGCGGCAGGTGGCACACGGTGATCGTCAGTCCTGTTTCGGCCGCGAGCCGGGCGAGTTCGAGCTTCCAGGCCCGGGTGCGGTAGCCGTTCGAGCCGCCCGCGTCGGCGGTGATGAGCAGTCGCGTCGCCTGCGGGTAGGCAACCCGGCCCTGGCCGCGCCACCAGCGGCGGATCGATTCCACCGCGAATGCGGCGGTGTCGTGATCGGTGCCCACGTTGACCCAGCCGGTGTTCGCCGCGAGGTCGTAGATCCCGTACGGAACGGCCTTGCCCAGCTGGGGGTCGGCGAAGTCATGGACGTTCACCGGCGTGGGATCAGCCGCAGGCCGCCACTGGCGGCCGTTGTTCTTGAACGCGCCGACGAGCTCCTTCTTCTTGGTGTCCACACTGATCACCGGCTGGCCAGCGTCCCGGTGATCACGCGCCTGCTCGTTGAGATAGCGGAACTGGGCATCCCGGTCGGGATGTTGGCTTCCCTCGATGGTCTTGGCGTTGGCCTGCAGACTGAAGCCTTCCTCCCGCAGCAGGTCCGCGACGGTGTCCGCACTGACTTTGTGTCCGGTCCGAGCGAGCTCCCGCGCCAGCGTGCGGGTCGACTTCACCGTCCACCGCAGCGGCGACATCGGATCGCCTCGCTCGTCCGGCTCGACAAGCGCCAGGAGAGCCGGGCGCAGCCCCGGATCGAGATCTGCGACCCTCTTGCGGCCTCCGCCCGGCCGCCGCACTCGCCCCAGAGGCCCCTCGCCCGCCTCCAACTCGGACACGCCCTTGCGGACCGTGGTCTCACTCACCAAGGCCGCCCGCGCGACGGCCCGAACGCCACCGTGTCCCAGCGCACGGGCCTCTGCGGCCATCAGCAACCGTCGTTGCCGCTCATCCAGATGCGGGAACAACACCCCGAACTTCATGGTGAGTTGGGCACAGATCTCGTCCGGGATGCGCATACCACATCAACGAGCCATGGGACGGGAAGCAACACCTTGATGATCTGCAAGCCCTTAGGCGCCGCCAGCGGCCATAACCCTATTGGACTAGTCCCAGTGGCGGTGATTAGCCGACCATCGGAGGGTGGAAGTCGACCGAGTATGCGTCGAGTTGTCTTTCTCCGAGGTGATTCCGCCTTGTCGAATAACTTCCCCCGGGAACTTCGTGACTGGCGCCCCCGCGCCATAAACGTAGCGCACGACTGGCCGTTGCTTACTGCCGCAGCCTCAGCACTCCTTGGCATTATAATGCTCTTTCCCCCTTGGCTGACCGGCTCGACCAGCGTCAACGCCTTCGGCCAAGATATGCAGGCTGCGGGGCCTGCGCTTATCATCGTCATGGCGCTGGCCACGATGGCATTGATTTACTGTGCCATGATCACGCACAGAAGAGGTTACGTGCAGGCGGCGCTATTCCCCGCCTCCAATCTGCTAGTCATCTATATAGTCAAGCTCGCAGACGTATCAGACTTGGCCGATCTCGCCACCAGAGTGACGTCCACCAACGTATCCACCGGCGCCGCTTTGTGGTTTGGATTTCTGTTTTCCTTGGCGACGGCCATATTCACACTCGTGGCGTATGCGCTCCGACCGCAGAGCGGGGGCCGTGGTGAACCACCATCTGGAGAAGCTTCGAAGGAACCGAACAGCGAATGAATCCTCCTACCTCCTTCATGATTGCCAGGACGGCCAGGGCGTTGGCGACGGGTGCGACGGTCGCTCTAATCTCCTTCACACTTGCCTGTGACTCCACAGACGAGCCTTCGGACGAACAATCAAGAGTGACGGTGACAGAAACAGCAACGCCGACGGCGGATAATACATCGACATCACCCGCCCCGCCCTCGGCAGCGACGAGCCTATATCTGAGCGACGTTGATCCCCTGACCTCAACACAGGGAGTCGACACTGGTTCGGCAGAAGTGAACGGGCACGGGCACCCGCGCAGCGTCACACTCACGGCAAGCGCCGGTGGACCAGTGAATGAAGTGGAGTACAACCTCGGTCGTCACTGGAAGAACTTTACGGCAACCATCGGGCTGCGCGATGACTCGCCGACGAGAAGTAAATTGACCTTCCAGGTCTCGGCCGACGAAAAACAACTGTTCAGCAGATCAGTTTCCCTAGGGGAAGATTATAAAATTGACCTTGATGTAGGTGAAGCCTTGCGGCTGAAGTTGACCATTACCTACGCCGACCAAGATTCCAACTATGTCTACGGCACGTGGGGAGACGCAAAACTCACTGTCGAGAGTTGATGATTGCAGGGAAGAATACGCAGAAGGGACGTGAGGAATGCTTGCTTATCGACGAGCAATTTTTGCGCTCGCAGCTTTTTCGATTACGCTAACCGTGATGTCCTGCAGTAAAACTGACGAGGCCGGGCCTCAACCCACCAAAACGCAATCCGTGACAGTCACGGCTAAGCCGTCAGCTACCCCCACGAAAACCGAAACGGTAACCGCTGAACCCTCCATTACGGAGAGCCCCAGCCCTAGCCCTGCCTTCTCGAGCACGACCGAATTCGTCGAAGCTGTCGAGCAGGAAGTAGATACTGCCGCCGATAGTTGGGACAGTGACACCATCCTAGACTGGGCCGATGAGGTCTGCGAAATGTACCACCAAAAGGGAGCCACGTGGGAGGAGATGACCGCCCACGTCATGGATTCGACTCTTACGTCTTATCCGCTGACATCGTCTGAAGCTGATACCTTCGTGACGCTCACGATGGGAGTTTGTGCACAGATTGGATATTGATCGCCTGTACCCCCAGGTCTGCGCTACCTCTACGGTAGGTAAAGACCTGGCCGCATAATATAACGAGGACGGCACCTGCCCGGAGGACGACGAATTCTCCGGATGTGTGAGCAGGTCCTCCGGATCGAGCCCGCGTCCGAGGACGAGAAGCCGAAGCCGCGCCGTACGCAGGCCGACAAGTGGGCGATGAACTACGAGGCCGCCAAGCAGTTCTACGAGGCGTGAGGGGCACCTTCAGGTCCCGAGGAAGCACATCGAACGGATCGTCATCGGCGACGACGGAGACGGCGACAGTGGCGAGGACCAGGAGGAGCGGGTGCACCGGCTCGGGGCATGGATCGGGAACCAGCGAAGTAGGGCCGCAACGCTGACACCGGAGCGGATCGAGCAGCTGTCCGCGATCGGCATGCGCTGGTCGTGATGGCCGTCGTCGGCACCGCCGTCGCGGCCGACTACCTGCTCGGGTGGCTACGCCCGTGACGACGTGCGGGTGACTGGGCGGCCGATCAGGTCCGCTTCACCGGGCCGTGGGTTCCCGGCGGCTTCGGCCGCCAGGCCGTCGTCGTCCTGGTCCACGTCGTCACCGCGCCGCGCACCAGCTGGCGCATCATGCGCGCCCCGGCCTGGGAGTCCTTCGAGGCTCCCCAGTCCGTCGCCTGAGCCGCTCCCAGCGTTAGCCTCGGGCTTCCGCGCGCCCAGCAGACTCGGAGGTCTTTGAGTCGTAAGCTAGTTGTCGCCTGCCGGTGGAAGTCCGGTCCGGGTAGCTGCCAGGAGGCCCGGTAGCAGACTGGCGGCGTCGGGGGGAAACGCCCGGCGTCGAAGCCCAGTGTCGAAAGCCCTGCAAGGGGGAGCAAAGCAGCGGTCCGTAGCATCACGCGAAGTCTGCGGCGTCGTTAGAGGTCCGCCTTTCGGGGCGGGGACAGGGAGTGCCGAGCCCCCGAAATCAGGGCGAAGGCCATGGAAGCGGCGAAGATCCTGGAGATGCAGCCGTGAGGGACTCCCCGGCGTATGGGGCATGGAACGTTGCGACGGTGACAGCGGGAACTGGGGAGGCCCTCCCCGGCCCGGCGGCCTGCGGACAGGTGCTGCCGGAAGCTGCGCATCCTATAACCGGGTGATCCCCGGGAAGTGGGCGCGAGTCGGGTGGGCGTCGGAGGCGGCCGTAGTACCGCTATGAGCCGGCGGACAACACAACCGTCGGCCAGGGAAGGGCCGCTGCTTTGTCGATGTGCAGGTTGAACCGTTCCGGGTTCGGTGGAGACTCGGGAGTGCCCCGAGTTGGGTGGAGTCGAGTCGCTTGGTTTCACGCTACCGGTGGCGTGGCTGACATGGATGCTCAGGCCCAGCCCGAGCTCGGCGTGCACCCGGCGCGAGCCGTAGGTGCCGCGGGAGGCGGCGTGGATGCCCACGATGGCCTCGGTCAGCCAGGCGTGCTTGACCAGGCGGTTCGACGGTGGCCGGTTCCGCCAGGCGTAGTACCCGGACTCGGCGACATGCAGCACCCGGCAGGCCAGCTGCACCGGCAGCTGCTCACGGGCCATCACGTGGATGGCTTCGAACCGCCTTTTGGGGACGTCACCTCACCCAGGAGTTCGGCTGCGCGGCGGTGGACGGCCAACTCGGCCTCCAGCTCGGTGATGCGCTTGCGAGCCGCAGCGAGCTCGGACAGGTCGCTGCTGTTCGTACCGGGCAACTGCCCCGTATCGATGAGGTGTTGGCGGCGCCAGACATAGATCGTCTGGTCGCTGATGCCGAGGAGCCTTGCGACCTCGGCGACCTTCCTTCCGGATGCGACGAGATCGAGGACCTTGCGGCGGAACTCGGGCGGATAGCTGCGGGGCATCAGGGCCTCCGAAGGCTGCTGGATCGTCAATTGTCCAGCAACCCGACTCCATCAGAACCGGGGCATACCACTCGATTCCGTGAAAGGATCGAGTCATGGCACGTCCCTCCTCCTACCCTGCTGAACTGCGCAAACGAGCGGTCCGTATGGTCGCCGAAGTCCGCGGTGACTATCCGAACGAGTCGGCCGCGTTGCGGGCGGTCGCGCAGAAACTCGGCATCGGCTCCGCCGAGACGCTGCGGAACTGGATCAGGCGGGACGAGATCGACTCCGGACAGCGTCCAGGGACGACCACGGAGGAATCCGCGGCGATGAAGGCGCTGAAGAAGGAGAACGCCGAGCTCAAGCGGGCCAACGAGATCCTGAAGGCCGCGGCGTCTTTCTTCGCGGCCGAGCTCGACCGGCCACACACACGCTCGTAGCGTTCATCGACGAGTACAAGGACCGCTTCGGCGGTGTCGAGCCGATCTGCCGCGTGCTGACCGCACACGACTGCAGGATCGCCCCCTCCACCTACTACGCCCACCACAAACGGCAGGCCCGGCCGGCTGCCCGCACGCTTCGCGACGCCGAGCTGAAAGCTCTGATCATCCAGGCGTACGAGGCCAACTACCGTGTCTACGGCGCCCGGAAGATCTGGAGGCACCTGAACCGGCAGGATGTCGCGGTGGCCCGCTGCACCGTCGAACGCCTGATGCGTGACCTCGGCATCAGCGGCGCGGTCCGCGGCAGGAAGGTCATCACCACGATCCCCGATCCACGTGCGGAACGTGCCCCCGACCTGGTGGACCGTGACTTCGTCGCCCCGAGCCCGAACCGCTGCTGGGTCGCCGACTTCACCCACGTCACCACGTTCGCCGGTGTCGTCTACGTCGCCTTCGTCGTGGACACCTTTTCCCGCCGCATCGTCGGCTGGTCGGCAGCCACTTCGAAGGAGACCCGGCTCGTCCTGGACGCCCTCGAGATGGCCCTGTGGCAACGCGACCGCGACCAACACCCCTATATGAAAGGAGAGTTGATCCACCACAGCGACGCCGGGTCGCCCAATACGGATCGAGGGCCTTCGCCGACCTCTGTGACCAGCTCGGAGTGACCCGGTCGATGGGCGCGGTCGGCACCAGCGCGGACAACGCGGCCTGCGAGAGTTTCCACGCGTCCCTGAAACGCGAGACACTCCAGGGCGCCCACGACTACGGCGACGCCGGCACCTGCCGCAGGACCGTTTTCGCCTGGCTGACCCGCTACAACACCCGCCGCCGGCACTCCGCCAACGGCCACCTCAGCCCCAACGAATACGAACACCGACACCACACCGCTAAACTCACGCTCGCCGCGTGATCAATAACCGCGTGCCCACCTTCACGGGGGAAGGACCGTGCCCCGTTCCCCCGTACTTGTCCCATGCGCCGAAGGCCTTCCGCGCCTTGTCGGCACGGGCCAGAATCTCCACCCGTTCCCGCATGCCGCTCCAGATCATCGCCCCCATGAACCGAAGCGTAGGCCAACGGGTCTACGCCAAGCGCACACGCAGCCAAGCCGAGGCAAGCGGTGTCAAGCATCAAGCGAGACAAGACAAGCCCCACACGCCCGACTGAGTTACAACTTTCTCTACTGGTTCAAGGCGGCTCGCTCCGCTCACCGCGCGCGGCCCGGCCCCCGGCCGGGCCTGCGCTCCTGTCTCCGCCCCGCTCCAGCCCGGCCGGCGCCCGTGCCGCGCTCAAAGCATGCAGCCGCCTACTGCCAGAGAAAGGGTACGTCGTGGCTGGGGCGGTCGGCTCCACGGCTTTACGGAGCCACTTTGGCGCAAGCATCGAAGATCATGGCCCCAACGTCGTGCTTTACCGGGCAGGTCCACAGACTGCCCGACGCGCCGGAAGCTTACGGGGCCATGATCACTCGCGCCAAAGCAGCGCCACCCCAAAGCCGCTCCGCCGACCTACGTACCCGGTCAACCCTCTAACTAATCACTACCAGGCATCGCGAACGACAGAACGTCAATTAGTCGCCCAACCATAAGGGCGTCATCCTGAGCGTTACATGCAGAGAATATAATTGATGCCTTTTTCAGATTCTCGATTGCCTCCACAGGCATGCGATTTACGCCGTAAAGTCTGCCGAGATTCGCGTATGCGTAACCGAGATCAATCAAACCATCAAATTGAAATAGCACACTCAAAGACTTCTCAAAACTATTGGAAGCCCGTTCAAATTCCCCGAGATCTGTATAAATCAGACCACGCTGATTGAGTGCCCTACCCTCACCAAGGACGTCACCAACCGATTCATGAATCTCCAACGACTCATTTATTGCATGGAGAGCCCCCTCCAAATCACCATTTACTCGCAGAGCATTCGACAAGTTAATCATGGTATACCCGGCGAGAGCGAAAAGACCGAGCTCCTTAAGTAGATCGGAAGCTCTTCTTTGAGCTGTTACCGCCTCATCGGAACGCCCCATATCCAAAAGCGTACTTCCGAAATGAGTAAGGGCACGAGCCTCGTTCTCGGTGGCGCCAGATTCCTTAAACAAACGGACGGCTTCTTGGTGCAACCGAATTGCTTCTTCTGCGCGACCTAGCTCGCGAAGAGCGCTGGCAGAATTATCAGATGCCCTAGCGAACCCTAGCTTATTTTGCAGCCCATCGAAAAGCGTCGCCGCCTCCGAATGGGCGTCCAAAGCTGCCTGAAAGTCACGACCCCGGAATAGCGCGTTGCCCATATTATTGAGGTACTGCGCCAGCATTTCCTCGTTCCCCATCTCCCGAGCGATGCCGACAGCCTCACGATGATATGAGACGGCAGAGGGAATCTGTTGGAGCTCTAGGCACGCCATTCCCAGACTATCTAGGGCATTCGCCTCAAATTCTGCGTACCCGATTTCCCTGACGATGACAAGCGACGCCTCCATGACTTCTCTCCAGTCATTAAACAGGCGTCGCATATCCAGATACCTTGCAAGCCTGTGTGGAATCTCGGCTGCGTAGTGGAAGAGTCCGGGCTGATTGGCACTTATATGCACAGTTGCGATTAGGTTTTGATATTCCGCGTCAAGCCACTCAAGGGCAGCTTCACGAGAATCGAATACATCTCCTTTCTCCGCGCCTCCAAGGAGTTCAGCAGCCGCTCTTGAATTCTCAAGGTAAAAATCAAAGAGGCGCAATACGGCATCCTCTTGCCCAGGGAGATCTGCAACCTTTTCGAGGGCGTACAGTCTGACCAAGTCATGTAGCCGCCAGCGCCCCCAAGCGATTCCGTGCTCAAGAAGGTGAGACCGGATAAGGCTCAGGAGAATCTCTTCAACTTCTTTCTCTGATACATCTACCAAACGGGCTGCAGCCGCCGTCGAGACATCGACTCCCGGGCTGAAGGAGATGAACCCTAGTACCTGTTTCTCTCGTTCGGTGAGAAGCTCATAGGACAAGTCGAAAACGGCTCGTACAGCCCTTTCTTCTCGCTGCAATGCATCGAGTCGACTGTGGGAATTATTCAAGGAGGCTACGAGCGAGGCCGTAGGGCGCATCTGACTGTCTGCGAGGATTGCGGCGCATATCTGGAGAGCAAGCGGCAAATAGCCACATAGTCGCGACAACTCATAGGCGTTCTCAATATCTTGATCAATTCTCGTGTCACCCTCGCCTCGCGCGACTCTCAGTGCATTCCGAAGCAATTCAATAGAAGCGTCTGCACTGAGTACTTGCAGTTCATGTATACGCCCACCAATGCTCAGCGTGTGGCGGGATGTAACAAGCGCCACATTTTTGCCATCAGAGGGGAGCAAGGCACTGACCTGTTCAGCTGAAGAAGCGTTGTCGATCAAAATCAGAACCCGAGATCCTTGTTCAGCGTAGGCTGCCAGAATTGATCGATAGAGTCTAATTCTGCTTTGGAGATCTTCAGGGATATTTTCTTCTGGTACTCCTATCGCCTGAAGAAGACTGACTAGCGCTCGCTCCGGTGATAGGCGACGTCGATCGTCATATCCAAAAAGATCTATGAATAGCACACCCCCTGGAAACCAGCCTCTATTTAGCACCTCATAAGCGACCTGGCTAATCAACTCCGTCTTGCCGACACCTCCCAGTCCCGAAACTACATGGAAGAAGTTTCCAACGCAGTCGGCGTTGGGGGCGATCTCATGCAGGAGCGCATCTATACTCTCCTGTCGACCAGTGAATACAGGGGATCTGGCAGGCAAACCCACGAGTGCGGGTTGGATCACTCTAGGCAATTGCAGAGTGATATCTCGACCTTGAATTACCGCATGAAGGAATAGCCCGTCTTGGATTTCGTTAGAAACCTCACGCTGCCGCGAATCCCCTGTACTCATACCTGAGCTCTCCGTTGACTCCTATTACTTTTGGCTCGGCCCATTAAAGTTGATTCCGGAGAAATCACGTCCCTGCAAGACGGGCCCACTCTGGTTTCCGCCGCTAATGGTGTTTTTTGTTTCTCCGTCACCCGTACGCAACGCCTGTGCTTGTTGATGCCACTGCATCAAGCCAGCCCGGAACGCCTCGTCGTGCTCAGCTCGATGTGTCAAGGCCTCGCTGAGGGCTCGTGCCAGATCCACGTCATCTGGCGACTGAGCCAAAAGGGCCAGTTCCGATTCTCCAGGATTTGACGACGCAGCATTGAGTTCGGCTGTCTCGCCTGCGGGCCTTCTGCGCACCAGTCCCGCCAATCCTCCCCAAAGTTGCTTTCCGGCCTCCCCTGCTGCCCCGGTCGCGATTGCTACGAGGAGCGCCGCCGAGATCGGATCCATGCCTGTACCTCCTAGTGCCAAGAGCTGACATGTCATGCTTCCAGAAGACCTAGCCCTTTGGAGGGAATCCCAGAACATTGGTGCCCATTGTCAGCCCACTCCCGGTTCGTCAAGGGCAGGCTCCGTGACACCGACCAGCGGCGCGGCAAAGGCGGCGCAAGTGTTCGACTGCCGCGTGCGTCGGCTCACGGCGACGTGCACGCCAGCGCGACTCTCTGAGAACCGGTGCCGCTCCGCACCACGAGCGCACCAGATAGGGCGGGGAACTTCGGGGAATCACGGGGATCCGGCCGAGCCCAACAGGGCCGCGCCATGGCCGTTTCACCCAGGTCATCGCCAGAACCAGCCTCAAATGCCCGCAGCTTTCCAAGCTGAGGGCGCGACCTACTCACCATCCGCGCTGGGATGGCCACCGAGTAGGGCTCGTGTCGTCTGGCTACCCGCCTGCTGATGGCATGTCGGGTCACGCCCCGCAGTAGCGACAATTTGGTCACAGATACGCGAAACCTCACCTCAGCAGTTCCAACAGCTATGGGATGTCACTTCCGGCCCTCACACGATGTCCGTGGTGTCGAGCCGCACCCTCGGGTCTCCTACTCCCGCAAAGGAACTGCGAAGATGACTCAGCCTGGAGCAGTGGTCCTGAGACGCCATCCGCTTTCCGAACGTGTTGCGTTGGTCCGGGGTGGGTGGGCATGAACTCCGGTTGGTGGCGGGAGAGATGAGCGTGGTTCGTCCGCTCGTCTGGCTCGTGGAGGTGGCTGGTGCCGTCGGTGCTCGGTCTGCTGGAGGCCCGGGAGAAGAGAGTCCGGGAAGAGATCGCGCGGTTGCGGGAGGAGGCCGAGAGGGTACAGGCCGCGCTCAGTGAGGCGGAAGGAGCCCTTCAGCGGCTGGTGGATGCCCGGGCGACGGTGGCCGAGGTGCTGGCCGAGCCGTCTTCGGCAGCCGCGGAGCCGGTGCGGGGTGCGATGGCGGGTTCGCCGGTGCCGCACCGGATCGAAGGCATGGCGGCGTCGGTGCTCGCGCCGGACTATCAACGGATCGTGTCGGTGCTGGAGTCGGAGGCGGGCCGGGAGGGAATGCGCTGCCAACAGCTGGCCGTGGCCCTGGGGCTGCAGGTGGTCCCGGCGAAGGTCGAGGGGCTGCGGTCGAAGGCGAAACGCCTGGTGGAGCGGGGGTGGGCCCTTCAGGTCCGGCCGGGGGTGTTCACCGCGCTCGCGGTGCCGGCCGGCTGAAAACACCGGGGGCGGCGTCCGGCCAGGCGGCCGCTCATGAGCATGGTCATCGACCACAGCACCATGGCCTCGTGCATGGCGGGCAGCGTCTCGTAGTCGCGCGCCAGACGACGTGAGCGCATCAGCCAGCTCAGCGTTCTTTCCACCACCCACCTGCGGGGCAGCACCACGAACCCGGTGGTGTCGTCGGAGCGTTTGACGATGTCGAGGGTGAGCTGGAGTTTCTCGGCCGCCCAGTCGACCAGGCGCCCGGCGTAGCCGCCGTCCGCCCACACCAGGCGGATGGAGAAGTACATCTTTCGCAGCCGCTCGAGCAGAGGAACGGCGGCATCGCGGTCCTGCACGCTCGCCGCGGTCACAGCCACGGCCAGGACCATGCCGAGGCAGTCCACCACCAGGTGCCGCTTGCGGCCGCCCACCCTCTTCCCGCCGTCCCAGCCGGAAGTGGAGCGCGGGATGTTCGCCGCCGCCCGCACCGACTGCGAGTCCACGATCGCGGCCGTCGGATCCACCGCGCGGCCCTCCTTCTGGCGGACCTTGTCGCGCAGCCGGTCGTGGAGCTCAGCAAGCAGCCCCGTCACCTGCCAGCGGCGGGCGAAAGCATGCACCCGCCGATACGGCGGGAAGTCCGCAGGCAGGTTGGCCCACTTGACGCCGTTGTCGGCGACATAGCGCACCGCATCGATCATCTGCCGGTGGCAGAAGCCCTCCGGCCGCCCGCCCCGCCCCTCCAACCAGGCCGGAACCGGCAGCACCGCCCGAATGACCTGCCACTCAGCCTCCGTCATGTCCGAGACATAGCTCGGGACGCGGTCAGGCCGGTCTGCCGCGTTGCCGAACCTGTGCGCGAGGCAGTCACACGACAGGGAAGGCGAGTTGGACTCCACACACGCGAGCGCGAAAGACTGCGGCAACAGGGCCTCCTGGTGCTTGGTTTGGTTCGCACCCCCGAGCTACCAGGAGGCCCTGCTGTCATGCGCCGAATCTCACGCGATCACCCGATCAGGAACCCTGTTCGACCAGGCCAGTCCCGTGATCGATAAGCGGATGGCGTCTTAGTACAGCGCAGGTCACAAGGGGTGCCGCTGCACTTGGGCATCCAATCCAACTGGCCCCCTCGGCTGCGACGAGCGCGGCACGCTCCAACTCCTGGTCCATGCCGCAACCATCGGTCGTCGTCGGTGAAGGCGACATTGGCCAGCGGGCCCGCGCCATAACAGCGACCAGATGCCCTCAACCGGGTTCAAGTCCGGTGCATAAGAAGGCAGTTCCACGGTGGTAATCCCGTCATGCTCGTCCGCGTACTCGCGCATCCCGGCGGCCCGGTGGGTGTTGAGAGTTGTCCCAGACGAGGACGATGGGGGACCTCGAGCTGTATGTGAGCACGCACGAAAGGTCGCGGTAGTCGCTCCAAGCGAAGCTGTTGCGCCCCTTGCCCCGGCACTTGCGGTGCTGGCGGAGCCGGTGGATCAGCCGCGACACAGGCTGCCAGGACCAGTCATGGCGGTGCAGCAACCGCCACCCACCGCCATCGAGAAGTCGACCTGGAACTTCCAGGCGATCACCGCTCTGATCCGCGCCACGGTACACCGCTGGTCTTCCCAGCCGTGCTTGGCCGGCCCGAGCGCCAACTCCTTCTCTAGTTCGGCGTACTGGCCATCCGACAGCTTCGGCCGTTTCGGCGGCCCCGCGGAGGCCAGGGCATCCATCTCGCCCTGCCGCCAGGCCCGCCGCCAGCGCTCCGCCGACCGCTCCCTGACCCGCAGATCCTTCGCGATCACCGGGTTCTTCTCGCCACGAGCGAACCGCTCACCCGCCTCATACCGGATCCGCTCGCAGGGATCACCACGCGTCACCTGACAACACCCCGAAGAGATCAGTAAGCGCAACTTCAGGTTGAAACACGCTCGATGAGAACTGACACCGGTCATGGGCATCGACCGGAAGCGGAGCGGCGGTCCTCCCTACACCAAAGGCCACGTGGGCGTCCCAGCCGGCCGTCGCCCCGGCTGGACCGTGGGAGGTCACTCCGCCGGACCCGACGTCTCGCGGGAAGGGTGGCATGTTCAGGCCGTACCTGTTAGCTTCCCCCCGCTCATACATTCAGTCATGAAATGTATGAATGGAGGCAATATGCGGGGAAAGACGGCTGTGGTGCTCGGCGGTAGCGTGGCGGGGCTGTGCGCCGCAGGAGTGCTCGCGAGGCATTTCGACGAGGTGATCGTCCTGGAGCGGGACCGGCTCCCGCCGGAAGCGCAGCATCGGCGGGGCGTGCCACAGAGCAAGCACCCGCACTTCCTCCTCAACTCCGGGCGTAGCGCGATCGGCGAGATCTTTCCTGGGTTCGAGGAGGCACTGATCGCCGCGGGCGGGATGCGCCTGATGCCGGCGATGGACGCGGCGTACTGCGAGCACGCCGGCTGGGCCCCGCGCAAGGCCGGTTCGATGACGATGATCTACAGCTCGCGTGTGCTCATCGAACGGGTCCTGCGCGACAAGGTCCGTGAGCTCCCGGCCATCGAGATCCGCGAGGGCATGACCGTCACCGGACTTCGTACCACCAGGGGCGGCACCGCGCGCGGGCGCGTCGAGGGAGTCGAGTACCGCGCGGGCGACGACTCGGGCCACCTGTCCGCCGACCTGGTCGTCGACGCGCTGGGGCGCGGATCCTCCGTCGCCGACTGGCTGAGCACGGCGGGATGGCCGGCGCCGCCGGAGAAGACTCTCGACGCCAAGGTCACCTACACGTCGCGGTGGTACGACCTGCCGCCCGCCGACCGGCGTCCACCGGCGTGGTGGTGGAAGCACCTGGTCGTCACTCCGACCCAGGACACCGGCGACCATCCCGAAGAACACGAGTTTCTCAGCAACTTCTTCCCGATCGAGGGGGACCGCGCCATCGTGTGCATGGGGGCGTGGGGCATCCGGATGCCCCACGAGGTCGACACCTTCGAGGCCGCGGTGGACCGCGTGCGGGCCAGCTCCTTCGGGCAGGCGGCGCGTGCCTGCACTCCGACCTCCGGGGTGCACCTCACTCGTTCGACCGGCAACAAATGGCGCCGTTTCGACCTGCTCGACCAGCCCCCGCTCGGGCTGGTCTGCGTCGGTGACTCGATCTGCGCGTTCAACCCGTTCTACGCCCAGGGGATGAGCTCGGCGGCCCGCTCCGCTCTCATTCTCGCCGAGATGCTGCACGGCCACGACGTCCTCGACCTCGCATTCTTCCGCGAGTTCCTCACCCGACAGAAGAAGTCACTCGACGTTCCCTGGATGCTCGCGATGGCCCGTGACCAGGCATATGACTTCGCGACCGGGAGTGAGGTCGTCGCTCCCTGGCGTCGCAAGCTGGCCGCACGCCTCAGCTGGCCGGTCTTCAACGCCATCAACGCCACGAGCCGCGAGGACGCCTACGTCGAGCGGACGTTCGCCCAGGTCTTCAACCTCGACATGTCACTCAGGGAGATGACCACCGATGTGCGGTTCTGGTTCGGCATCGCGCGCTACAAGGTGCGTCAGCGGCTCGGACGCACGGTCGTGCCCGGCGGATTCGATGATCAGCAGGATCCGCCCGGCACCGACTTCACCGGCCTGACCCGCGCCGGCAGCTCGCCGTACGCCGAGACCGACCTCGTCAATGACTGACCCGAGGAGCGAGGAATGAGTTATTCATGCGACTCGGCGGCCGAGCGCCTCGCTGGAAGGCTCGGCTTCTCCTGCCATGACGCCGATCCCGTCGTGGACTTCCGCAACCCGTTCGGTCTCGAGAACGGCACCATGCCGTTCCTCGAACTGCTCATCATCAGCGGTGCGGTCTTCGCCCTCGTCCACGCGTGGCGGCGGTGGCGGCGCGACGGCGACCCGGTCAACATCTCCCTGTGGTTCGCCTCGCTCGTCTACCTGGCGGTGATCGAGCCGCCGCTCTATTTCCCAGGCTGGTTCGGCCTGGAGGAACACGTCGGGTTCATTTTCTCCCACAACGTGTTCACCGTGCAGTTCATGTACGACCGGCTGCCGCTCTACATAGTGGCCTTCTACCCGGCGCTGTCGCAGCTCGCCTACGAGGTGGTCCGTGTTCTCGGCGTCTTCGCGCGACGGGGGCTCCTTCTCGGTTCGCTGGCGGTCGCGTTCGCCTGCCAGGCGTTCTACGAGATCTTCGATCAGCTCGGACCTCAGCTGAAGTGGTGGGCCTGGAACCCCGGCAACGAAATGATCAACAAGCCGGCACTCGCCTCGGTCCCGATGAACAGCATGTTCCTGTTCGCCTCCGTGTCCTTCGGTGCGATGACCTACCTGGTCGTCCGGCTGGTCGGCGCGAAGGACGGCCGAGGCACGCTCACCGGCCGGCAGATCAGCCTGCGCACCGTGGCCGCCGGCGCCCTGACACCGTTGGCGATGGCGGTCGCCGGCGTCCCCAGCAACATCTTCCGCGGTGGGGACCACCTGGGGATCCAGCAGGCCATCCTCGGTGCCGAGCTCGCCCTGGTCTGGATCGTCGGCCTCCACCTTCTCGCGGACGCCTGGCGCGCGCGGCGAACAGATCCGGCTCCGGTGACATCGCCGCTGTTCGCGCGGATCTATCCGGCGCTGTACCTCGGCGTCCACATCGTCCTCTGGCTGGTCGCATTGCCGGCCTACTTCGCGGCGGCCAATGGCATCACCGAGCAGGACACACCGATCGGCAGCCTGTGGTACACCGTGCTGTGCACCGTAGCCGCAACCGGGCTCATCGTGGCCGTACTCCGCGCGACCATGTCCCGACGGACCACAGAGCCTGTGCAATCCTAAGCCCATGGGGCATCACGGCTGGGGAGGCCGGCCTCCCGCATCGGACGCGGAGGCCCGGCAGCGCATCATCGACGCGACCGCCCGCTGCATCGACAGGCACGGCGTCACGAAGACGACCCTGTCCGACGTCGCCGGCGAGCTCGGCGTCACCCGCCAGACCGTCTACCGCCACTTCGGCCGCATCAGCGACATCATCGGCGAGGTGGCGGCCCAGGGCGCCGAGTCGTTCGTCGACCTGATGGTCGCGCACCTGCAAGGGACCACCGACCCGGCCGAAGCCGTGGTCGAAGGCATGGTCTTCTGCGTACGGACCATCCCCACCGAGCCACGCCTGAGCCTTCTGCTGCAACTCGGAGACACCACCGCCTTCGGCCGCGGCACCACCACCAGGGAAACCATCGCCTACGGCGCCAAGATGCTGCAGCGCTTCCCCGTCGACTGGGCCGCCGCCGACATCGACGAGGACGACCTCAACGGCCTCGCCGAGATCATCATGCGACTCCTCACGTCGCTGCTGCAGCACCCCAGCGAGCCACTGCAGGACGAAACCCGGCTCCGCACCTTCCTCAACCGCTGGCTGGCCCCGGCGCTGTCCCGGACATCAGCATCCGCGCACCCACGTTCTTCAACACTCACCCAGTGACGTAAGAGGCAGGAACGCCGGGCCAAGACCTGCGCAGAGGCGCTGACGGCGGTTGAGGAGTACCTGGAAATGCCGTACCGCATACAGCGCCGACCCGAGTCCTCCTCCGCCGTACGACAACAACTGACCGACGAGGTCAGCGGCCTGCTCGCTCGCATGGCCTTCCACCAGGCATGGCTCCAGATCGAGGCCACAACCGTCGCAGGCCCCTATGCGGCCCTCGTGGCAACGGCGCGAGCCGAGTCCGGCGCGCAGATGAGCCTCGCCTGGCAGCAGCCACCGATCACCACCGACAGCGGCATGAACCTCGGAATCCCGTACCCCCGGGACCGATCGAATACGGCCCGAGCCAAGCTCCCCAAGGTGATGACGCAGCGAGTACGAGGTGGGCCCACGCCACATCAGAGCGATGCCGGCAGGTCAGTTGTCGTCGGTGATGGGTGTGAGGGTGTCGAGCCAGACGTCGAAGACGAAGCGTGTGCTGTTGGGGCCGCCCTCCAGCCACCAGGTGCTGACCGTGGCGACGTCGTCAGCGATTTCTTCGATGGTGCACTGGATGCTGGTGGGGCATGGGTAGGGGGATTCAGGCTGCAGCTCTCCGCCGAAGTAGGCGGTTTTGCCGACGAGTTGGTGGGGGCGGTCGTAGACGTCGGCGAACTCCACGAGGATGATGCCCGGGGGATCGGATCGTCGGCGAGCCAGTGCTCGCGGCCGGTGCTCTGGTCTCGGTGGCGGTGCTGCCGGCGTCCGCTGCCGGCCCTGCCCGTCCGCAGCATCCGAAGGCGGAGATCTCGGCGGTCCAGTACGACTCCCCGGGACGCGACGACCGCTCCAACAGGTCGCTGAACAAGGAGTGGGTGGACCTCACCAACACCACCCGCCACACGGTCAACCTCGACGGCTGGACTCTCAAGGACGCCTTCGGCCACACCTACACGTTCGAGCACTACCGCCTGGCCGGCCGTGCCACGGTCCGTATCCACACCGGTGAGGGCCACGACACCCGCACCGACGTCTACCAGGACCGCCGCAACTACGTGTGGAACAACGACCGTGACACGGCCACTCTGCGCAACGACCGCGGCCGCTTCATCGACGACGAGTCCTGGGGCCGCGACCGCGACCACCGCCACGGCGACGCCCGCCGCTGACACCACCCCCACCACGGGCGGCTGACCACGTCACCCGCCCCCACACCCGAGACGGCGGCGCGCCCGGCCCGCAACGGCCCGGCGCGCCGCCGGCGTGAGGTGGGTCGCTCTACGGGGCAACCAGGCGGAGATCGGAGTCGTGCCGCAGCTTGACGCGTCGCCGCCAGGCACATCCCTGCGGGCTGTGGTTTGCACGGTCGTGGTCGTGGGGCGAGGTCGGATCGGTATGTACCGACGACCGCGCCTGGTCCAGGATTCCAGCGTCGCTGGCCTGCCCGCTTTCGAGGACGGCGATACCTCCCGGATGCCCTCGAACCCGGCACGCGGCCCTTTCCCCGCAGGGCGCTGCACCCGATCACTGACGTCGCTCGATGCCCCGCCCGGTCTGGTTTCCATGGTGCGTTCATACCTCTGAGTGAGGTTGGTCGGGTTCAAGGTCGGCGGGAGTAGAGGTCTGCCTAGGGTGATTTCTGGGGTGGCGGGCAGCCGCTCCGATCGGCGCGTCGACTCATGTACGGGAGTTTGTGTGGCGCAGCAGCACACGACGTCACTCCGGCTCCGTCTCCGGTACCGCTTCGACCATCTGGTCTCGGGGGGAACGACCGCGCTCATTGGCTGGCTGGCCCTGGCCTGCCTCGCCGTTGTCGTTCCGGCGAGCATGGTCCTTGTATGGTCCGACCGGGCTGCTCCGGCAACGCTCTCCGGCCGGCTCGCCGCCGTGTGGGTCAGCGTCGGCCAGACGCTGAAGATCGGGGGTGCGGTCGGTTCCCCGCTCTACGTGCTGGCTTCCGTATCGCTCGCGCTGGTGGCGCTGCTCTTCGTGTCGACCCTGGTCAGTCTGATCACCACGGGCATCAACCGGCGCATCATGTCGCTGCGCCTGGGCCACTCCACCGTGCTGGAGACGCGGCACACCGTCGTCCTGGGGTGGTCGGACCAGGTTTTTCCCGTGATCGGGGAGCTGGTGGCCGCCAATGCGAACCAGCGCCGCTCCGCCGTCGCCGTGCTGGCCCCGCAGGACAAGGTGTGGATGGAGGACGAGATCTCCACCCGCGTCAGCGACAGTGGCAGGACGCGGATCATCTGCCGCAACGGGAGCACCACCGATCCCACCGAGCTGTGCCGGGTGAGTCCGCGCACCGCGAAGGCGGTGCTTGTGCTGCCTCCCACCGGGGACACCGGTGACGCCCATGTGGTGAAGACGCTGCTGGCCCTCGACGCGGCCGTCCCCGGGTTCGGTGAAGGGGAAGCGGTGGTGGTCGCCGCCGTCCGTGACTCCCGCAACCACATGACCGCCAGGCTGGCCGCCGGGCCCACGGGACATGTCCTGTGCGTCGACGCCATTGTCGCCCGGCTCCTCGTCTCGACGGCCCGGCAGCCCGGCCTCTCGCTCGTCTACTCGGAGTTGCTGGACTTCGAGGGCGACGAGCTCTATGCGGTCGCCGCCGGGGGCCTGGTGGGGCGTATGTTCGGCGAGGCGCTGATGTCGTTCGCCACGTCCTCTGCGATCGGCCTGCTGCACACCGACGGGAGTGTCACCCTCAATCCGGATCCGGGGGCGGCGATCGGCCCGGCCGACCGGATCATCGTCATCTCCCAGGACGACGACACGGCCGTGCGGACGGACGTGACCTCCCATGTCGAGGAGGACGCGATCGTGACGGCCGGGCCCAGGGCCGCCCAGGCCGAACGCCTCCTCCTGCTCGGCTGGAACCGCCGCGCCCCGCTCGTCATCGAGCAGCTCGACCAGTACGTGAGCCCGGGAACCACCCTGGACGTCGTGGCGCTCGGCGAGTACGCGGCCACGCGCGGCGCCCGATCCGTCACGGCCGAGCGGTCCCACCTCGAAGTCTCATTCCACGACGGGGACATCACCGACCCGCGCACCCTGGCCAAGCTGGACGTGCCCTCGTACGACAGCGTGATCGTGATCGGTGAGACGGAACTCGCGGCCCCGGCCTGCGGCTCGGTCTCGGACACGCCCGTCGCCTCCCTCGCTCCGGTGCCGCATCCGGAGGCGCGGGCGGACGACAGGACCCTGGTCACCCTGCTGCATCTGCGGGCCGTCGCGGAGGCCGCGCAGCGGGAACTCGCGCTCACCACCGAGATGTCCGACGACGGCAACCGGCTCCTCGCGCCCGCCCGGGACGGCGCCGACTTCATCGTGAGCGGCAGGCTGATCAGCCTGCTGATGACCCAGATCTCACAGAGCCCGTATCTCGCCGCGGTCTTCGAGGAGTTGTTCACGGCGGTGGGCCACGAGTTCCACCTCAAGCCGGCCGCGGACTACGTCCGGGCCGGCTCCGAGGTCTCGTTCGCCACCGCCGTCGAGTCGGCACGCCGTCGCAGGGAATGCGCGGTCGGCTACCGGCTGCGCGCGCGGAGCGCCGCGGGCCCCGACTACGGGGTGCGGATCAACCCCGACAAACGGCAGCGGGTCCGGTTCTTGGAGGGGGACTGGCTGATCGTGCTCGCCGAGAGCTGACGGCGCCGCTGGGGCGGCCGCTACGCCGTGTGCACTTCCAGGGCGGTCCGCACTGCGGATTCCAGGGCTCCCTCGATCCAGGCGGGCTTGATGGAGGTGTGGCATCCGGCGAAGTGCAGGTTGCCCTCGGCCTTGCGGACGTGGGGGAAGAGCTCGGTGTGCTGGCCGGGCAGCAGTACGGACGCCTCGCCGTAGGCGTAGGGGTCGCGCATCCAGGACTGGGTGCGGCCGACGCCGGTGTAGAACACCTCGATGCGCTGCCCGAACACCTCCTGCACCCCGGCGAGGGCGCGCGGGTAGCGCTCCTCGTCGTCCAGGGAGTCCCACTTCAGGGCGTCGTCCGACCAACTGTAGGAGGCGAGGATGACGCCGCCCGGGCTGCCTTCGACGGGGTAGGAGGGCTGGAACATGAAGCGGTTGGGGTTGTCGGTGGCCGAGCCGCCGCCGATGACGCCGGCCGCCTCGGGCTGGTCGCGGGTGACCACGCGGCAGGCCGTGTAGTGGGCGCGCTGGCCCGCGGAAATGTGGCCCTCGGGAACGGAGGAGTGGGCGCCCAGCAGGGTTCCGTTCGTCGGCGTCTGCCCGGTCTGGTACTTCCGGTACAGGCCGGGCTGCACGGCCTCCAGCTCGCGCTTCCAGTCGGCCTCGTCGAACTCCCACCAGCGGCGGCTGAATTCGAGCAGCACCTTGGTGGCGGCGTCGTAGTGCAGCTCGGTGACCGCGCGCCGCTTGCCGTAGGAGAGCGCCGGGGCGACGGGGATGTGGCGCAGCCCGGAGAAGGGGACGGTGATGATGGCGGTGTCGGCGGTGAAGGTCTCGCGCCGCACGGGGTGGCCGCCGCGGCCCTCGGAGACGGTCTCGACGCTGACCTTGCCCTCGCCGTGGGTGATGCGGGTGACACGGCGGTCGAGCCGTACCAGGTCCTTCACGCGGGCGTACATGGCGTCGGCCAGGGTGGCGGTGCCGTCGGGCAGCTCGTAGAAGGCGGTGTCGGGGCTGATCAGGGAGGCGCCGATGAAGCTGTGCACGAAGGCGAGGTGCAGGCGGGAGGTGAGGTTCTCGACGGTTCCGATCAGGTCGATGGTCCGCTCGTCGAGCCTGGCCTCCTCCGTCAGGAAGCGGTACATCGACATGTGGCCGTAGCGCTGGATGACGCGTGCCCAGCCCTCGACGAGTTCCTTGTCCTTCTTGCCCTCGATCTCCCTGCGTACGGGGGCGAAGGCGTCACGGACGATCTGCGAAGCGGGGAGGGCCTCGTACGCCTGCGGCACTCCGAAGGAACGATTGAGCGCCTGCGGGGCGCGCGCGTAGTCGGCGCGGCGGACACGGATGCCGTTGACGTAGATCCACGTCCGGTAGGCGGGGCGGCCGGCCCCGTCCACGTCGACCAGGTGGAAGCGTCGGCGCTTGAGGCCGAGGCTGTCCATCAGTCCGGTGACCAGGGGGTGGCTGTCGGGGATGCGCATCGCGCCGGCCTCGGCGTACTGCTTCGGGTCGGCGAAGGGCTGGGCGGCGTTCTCGTGGCCGCCGGTGCGGAAGGTCTTGATCCGGCCGCCCACCCGGTTGGCGTTGGCCTCGATGACGGTGACCTGGTGGCCGGCCTCGCGCAGGAGGTGTGCGGCGGTGAGACCGGCCGGCCCGGCGCCGACGATCAGTACCTTCTTGCCGCGGCGGCGCGAGCGGGGTAGACCGTTGTTCAGGAGGATGTCGGCGTAGCGCGGGACGAGCGGCTGGTCCTCGTCGTCCCGTACGAGGATGGCCCGGGCGATCGTCAGGCAGGCGCCCCAGTCGGCGACCGCGGTGGCGGGGGCGGCCTGCGCGGTCTCGGCGGAGGTGGCGGCGACCGTCAGCCCGCCGGCTCCGGCGACGGCGGCCGCGCCGGCGATGACGGTACGACGGGAGGGGGCCGGTGCGTGCCCGCCGGGGGTTCCGGGAGCTTCAGGGGTTTCGGAGTTGGCAGTGGGATCCATGATCATGACCCAACTCTTGCCGCCCGCCCGGACCCGAACGGCCAGAATGCACCCGCGCGGGAAAGTACCACCCGGACGTGCGTCGCGCGCCGTCCCGTGCTGACGAACTGAGTTTCGTACGGGCGGCCTTCGTTCCGAGCAGCTGAGCGCCGCACTGGCTGCACCGCCGGTGTTCCTCCTGGCCATGTGCCCCAGGCTTCTCCCGTCCGGCGGGGCCCAGGGACCTCACCCAGCTGGTGGTCAGCGAGCCGGTCACCAACGCCCTCAAGCACGACACGGGTGTGGGGTGCCTGCCTCGGGAGCCGGGACGTGCGCTGGTTGCGGCCGACTGGGCGCGGGCGGATGCTGGTCGCCCCCCAACTGACGTGCAAGAGCTGGAGGTTGCCTGTGCCGTGCGGCGTGGTGAAGTGGTTCGATCCCGGCCGGGGACTGGGCGTTGTCGCCCAGGACAGCGGTGGTCCTGATGCCGTCGCCCACCGCTTGGCGGTTCATGGCGACGCGGACTGCATGCTGTCGCGGGCAACCGGGTGCTCTTCGACATCACCCTGGCAGGCTGCTGGAGCGGGCCGTCCGCCGGTCGAGGGACCGGGAAGCGAGATGGCGCTTGCCCGTGGGCCAGCCAGTTCGTCCAGCGGAATGGCGCCTGAGGCGCCCCGCCCGAGGGTCTGACGCCGTCACAGTGCCAGGCCCTCGCGGGGCGTTCGGCTGAGCTTGGATGGGGCGGCAAATGGGTGAGGTGTCGACCTCCTGGCCTGAGTGGGTCCGTTGAGCAGGTATGGAAGCCTTCGGTAACCGCCCCAACCCGGGTCCCGACGCCCGGCTTGTCGGGCATGAAGAGGACACCTGCGTGTGGTGCGTGCAACTGCGGGAGGCTGACGCCGGAGCCCCTCAGACGTCGGCAGCGCAGGGAAAACGTTCGCCCGCGCCCTGGATGGTTCCACCGGGGCTGCCCTCGCGTCTGCACAGCTCGACGGGTGATGGGGGTGAGGACGGTGATGGTCGCTCTGGCTGCGATCTCGATCGTCGCTGCGACGGTGTCGGTAGTCCTGACGGGGTGAGTCGCACGTGCCTTCGCCCTGCCACTCAAGCGAGTGAGATGTGGGCTGGACCGTGAGGCAGCGGGCAGACACGCGTGGAGAGGACTGCTCCGGCAGCGGATCGTTCCCCCACGGCGCTGCCGGAGCAGTCCTCATCACGAGGAACGGCGATCAGCCCCCTCGGAAGGTCATCTCGTAACGACATCCCCGTCTGGGTATCACGGCGGATCACCGCGTACAGACCGACCTTGGACTTCGGATCTCCACCGTAAAGCTCCGAACCAAGGTCACCCGCGGCGCCGGCAGTCCGGCCGCGGCCCTCGCGATGGTTTTCGAGCTCGTCGAATCCGCCCAGGCCCGCTGGCGCGCGGTCACCGGCGCCTGCCTCGTCGCCCTGGTGTCGGCACGGGCCGTGGGGTCCGCGCTCTCGTGTCCCGTCCGGCCCTGCAGTACCTCCTGGCCGCATTTTGCGAAGGGTGTTGAATTTGCCGGCTCGGGTACGGTGACCCCGCAGAGTCGTGGTCGTTGGCCGTATGTGATCACACCACTCGAGCGGGGTCTGGCTCAGATCGCTCTGCTACCTGACGCTGTCGCCCGGACGGCCGCACAGCGGCACCTGCGGGAGCTGCGTGTGGACCGTTGCCTGTGCGTTGGCTGCCCGGCTGGAGCGTTGCTGTGATCCCGGCGCAGAGTGAGCGGACCGTCAGGGACGTGCGGGCCGTGGTCGTCGGAGCGGGGTTCTCCGGGATCGGGGCCGCCGTCCGGCTTCGCGAGGCAGGGTTCGACGACGTCCTAGTTCTGGAGAAGGGGACGCATCTCGGCGGTACCTGAAGGGACAACACCTACCCGGGCTGCTCCTGTGACGTGCCCTCGACGCTCTACAGCTACTCCTTCACCCCAAACACAGCATGGAGCAGGATCTTCGCCGGACAGCAGGAGATCCTCGCCTACCTGCAGGCAACGGCTGAGCGCTACCGGCTCGGCGACGTGCTGCGCTGTGGTGTGCAGGTGCTCGGGGCACGATGGGACGGGGCAGCCGGCCGCAAGCTGGTGCAGACGACCGACGGACCCTACAGCGCGGGGGTACTGGTCCTGGCCACCGGACCGTGGCACGTCCCGCGCCGCCTGGAGGTTCCCGGCATCGAGGACTTCGACGGCCCCGTCTTCCACACTGCCCGGTGGGACCACAGCGTCGACCTGACAGGCCGGCGGGTGACCGTGGTGGGCGGTGGCGCCTCCGCCGTCCAGATCGTCCCGGCCATCGAAGCCCAGGCCGCGACTGTGGATCTCTTCCAGCGCACACCCCAATGGGTGCTGCCCAAGCCCGACCTGCCGCTGCCCACGGCGCTCAACCGGCTCGTGGACCGCGTCCCCGGCGCGCGCGGCGCCCTGCGCGCGGGCCAGTACGCCCTGCAGGAGGGCTTCGGCTACGCCTTCCGCCACCCGCAGGCCGGCGCCCGCCTCCTCGAGGCCGGCGCCCGTGCACACCTGCGCCTCACGGTCCGCGACCGGCTGTTGCGCCGGCACCTGACACCGGATTACCGGCTGGGCTGCACGCGCCTACTGACATCGAGCACGTTCTACCAGGCCCTGTCCCAGCCACACGTGCGGCTGCATCCCACCGCCGTGACCGCCGTACGCGGCAACGAGGTCATCGGCGCCGACGGCACCATCGCCCACACCGACGTGCTCATCGAAGCCACGGGCTTCCGCGTCGGCGAGGTGCCGCTGGCCACGACCCTGCACGGCACCAACGGCCAGACCCTCGACGACGCCTGGGGCGGCGCACCGCAGGCATACCTGGGCACCACCGTGAGCGGCTTCCCCAACCTCTTCCTGCTCCTGGGGCCCACCCTGCTCGGCGGCTCCACCTCCGCGATCACCGTCCTGGAAGCCCAGCTGACCTACCTCATCGCTGCTTTGGCTCACCTCGACCAAAGCGGCCACCGCGCCCTGGAAGTCAGGCCAGCCGTACAGGCCGTGCACAACACCACCGTCCAGGAGGCGCTCGCGACCACGGTCTACAACACAGGCGGCTGCACCAGCTACTACTTCACTTCCCCCGGGCACAACACCTTCGCCTGGCCGTGGTCCACTGGCCGGCTCGTGCGCCGACTGAGGTGCTGCAGCGGCGGGCTGCGTCGCTGGTTGCGCACCGTTAGCCCATTGACCTGCTCGGCAAATGTCCGCCGACTGCAGTGAGGGCTGTCGCAGAACAACCGCCGCACCGACAATCCGATCAGCACCGGGCGGCCACCGACAGCGACGTCGGCCAGCGTGCGCAGATATCGGCTGTGCACCCGTTCCGACTCGCGACCGCAGTCCGGACACGCCACCATCAGCTCCCGGGTGCGGGCGGAGATGCAGACCGCACCGCCTGCCGACCACACCCGTTCCACCCGCACCGCATCCAGGTGCGGAGACATGATCCGTACGAGGTCATCACACTCGCTGACACTGCCACCACCCGTGACGGAGCGTCACCGGCGCACGGTGGCATACCCCGGCTTCACGAAAATCTTGCCAGGAACGGGGATGGCTGCGCTGATCACCTCGGGTGAGAGAAAATGGGGTGGGTGCCCCGGTCACGCCGATGGCTCTGCGATGCCGGTGAGCTCGTTTGTCCAGGATGGCAATGGGGGTCGCGCTGGGGACCACGGTTTGTTGCCAAGGCAGTGATCCGCTGCCGGGAGCACGCGTGTCAGATTCCGCTTCTTTCCCTGATCCCTCCGGGGTTCCCGCCAGGTTTTCGCTACGGGTGTTCAGGAGCGGGCGATGAGTCGGCAGGACGTGAAGGACGAGGTCATCCATCTGCGGTCCGCGGGAGTGGACCTGGGCAAGCGGTTCCTGCTCGCCTGCGTGCGAACGCCCAGTACGACTCGGGCGGGAACATGGAGCCTGGAGACCGAACGGTTCGGCACCACCCGGTCCGAACTACGTCGGCTCCTGGCCTGGCTGGTGGAACGCCAGGTCGACGTGGTGGTCATGGAAGCAACGGCCGACTACTGGCGCGGGGTCTACTACCTGCTACAGCCGCAGCTGAACCTGATGCTGGTCAATCCCTCTCACCTGAAGGGGATCAGGGGCCGCAAGAGCGATCCGAGCGACGCCGCGTTCCTGGCCCGGGCCGGCGCGTCGGGAATGGTGATGGCGTCCTTCGTCCCCGGCCGCATGGTGCGGGAACTGCGTGACCTGACCCGGCGCCGCACCGAACTCCTGCGTTCTGCGGGTCGGGAGATCCAGCGGCTGGAGAAGGAGCTGGAGGACACCGGGATGAAGCTCACCTCCGTGCTGACCGATGTGGCCGGGAAGACCGGACGGACGATCCTGGCAGCCCTGGTCGCCGGTGAACGCGACCGTGAACGCCTTGCGGATCTTGCCGTCGGCAAGGCCCGTGCCAAGATCCCCGCCCTGATCGAGGCACTGGACGGCGACTTCACCGACCACCACGCCTTCATGGTCCAGCACTACCTGGACGAGGCGGACCGGTTCAAGGAGACGGTCGCTGTCTTCGACACCCGTATCGCCACCCTGCTTAGCGAGCACGAGCACGACCTGGACCTCCTGGACACTGTTCCCGGCATCGGGCGCATGGCGGCAGAGATCGTCTTCGCCGAAACCGGCGGAGACATGAGCCAGTTCGCCACGGCCCATCACCTCGCCTCCTGGATCGGGGTCTGCCCGGGGCAGAACGAGTCGGCAGGGGTGAACAAGTCCGGCCGGACCCGGCACGGCAACACCAATCTCAAACGCGTGCTCGGAGTCGCCGCGCTGGCCGCCATCAGAAGCAGGGACACCTATCTCGCCGTGTTCTTCCGCCGGATCTCGGCACGGCGAGGTGGCAAACGGGCACTGGTCGCGGTCATGCACAAGATCGCCATCGCTGTCTGGCACGTGCTCCACGACCACGTCCCCTACCTCGAACTGGGCGCGGACTATTTCACCCGCCGCGATCCAGCACGCGCCATGCGCCGCATGCTGAAGGAAGCCAACACTCTCGGCCTGACCATCCGCTTCGAACCCGTCGCCACGGCCTGACCACCGAGCTCAACCGCAGGTTCTTTTCGTGTCAGGGCCACGTCACCTGTACGCGGACAGTCGGAGCTCCGCGCTGGTTGTACACCCCGTGTTACCTGGCCCTTGGGTGGGCTCCCGCGCGCGTTACCTGCCCGACTTCCTGCACACCGGGGGAGCGGCTGTACTCAGCCTGATCGTGGCCGGCGGGCTCCTCTACAGTGCTGGTGCGGTGGTCTACGCCCTTCAGCGCCCCACCCCTCACCCCGCTGGTTCGGCTTCCACGAGGTGTTCCACGCCCTGGCCGTGGCGGCCTTCACCGCGCACTACATCGCCATCTCCCCGGCCGCCTACTGACCCCGACAGCGTTCTGGCCGCGCCCCTCATCGCCCACGCTGCCGCGTGCTGGACCGCCACGTGCAGGGGGGTCGTGGAGGCATCGCGCCACGCGTGAAAGTCGTCCGCCGTCCGGCCTGCAAGCTGGCTGCCATGAAGGGTGTGAATATGCGTAGAGAGGTAAGGAGGGAGGAGAAGGTAACGCCAGTGGTCTTGAGCTGACCTGCGACGAAGGGGCTGCCGTGTTCGAGGCGCAAGACATCAGGGAATGGCGAGGCCACGACGTTGTCGACCATGGGCGGCACAAGATCGGCGCTCTGGAGGCGGTCTACGTGGACACGGCCACAGACCAGCCCGCGTTCGCGACCGTCATGGTCGGCCTGCCGACCCGGCACCGGCTGGTGTTCGTCCCCCTGGGCGATGCGACGGTCGGTCCCGGCTATCTGAAGGTCGCCTACGACAAGAAGCAGGTCAAGGAAGCACCCTCGATCGGCACGGACGGCGAACTGCTCGCGGAGGACGAGGAGGCGGTTTTCGAGCACTACAAGCTCGCCTACCGAATGGGTGAGGGCGGCGAACGCCGCCTCGCCCGCCGCTGATGCCCCCACCAATGTGCCCCACCATGAGGTGACACCGATGGCTCTGTTCCTCTTACTGGTCCTTGTGGCCATCGTGCTCGGCATCATCGGTGTGGTGGCGAAAGGCCTCTTCTATCTGTTGGTCATCGGTGTGGTGGTTCTGGTCGCCGACTTCGTTCTCCTTGGCCTGCGCCTGGGCCGCCGTCGCAGGCGTCTTCCTCGGTGACGTGGTCAGCCGGGCAGGTGCCCCGGGCCGCCCGGCTGGAGACCGGACGCAGCGGGTGCCGGACCAGGCATCGCGTCATCGCGCATGAGTTGTCCGCCTTGTCCGTGACGGTGCGGAGGCGTCGGTGAGGTCGGCGCGGCCTGCGGGTCCGTGGACGGGAGAAGGTGAACGGGTGGCGGCCGCCGTTCGGGACGGCGGCCGCGTGCCCCTTCCGAGTGCCCCTGCCCTCCCCGGGCAAGCCACTGGAGCACTCCCTCCAGGCAGCCGGGGGCGTGGTCCAGCCCGGCCTTGAAGTTGCCCCGAGGGACGGGCCGGGCTGTCGGCGACTTCCGCAGGAGAGGAAGGCAAGCCCGGCGCTTCTGGGATGCGCCACAGGCTCGCTCTGCTGCGGGATGGGCCCTCCCTGATACGCCAGAAGGCGCGGAGGACTGACCTGAGCTTAGAGCCCGGGTCCAGAATCGAACCATGACAACCCGGAACTGTTACGCAATACGACTCCCCGAGAGGCCGCCACAGCCAAGTAGGTGGAGACAGAGGGGCGCACGAGATTCCGCGCTTTCGACGCGAGCGGTGTATGGACCGGCCAGCCCCTCTACCAGCGCATGCCGAGGGCGTCGAGGTCAGACCGGCGCTCCGCGCTGAGCTTCGCGGCCCGTCGGCGGCTGTTATCCACAAACGCGCCCAGCCGGATCGTCTCCCCGTCCGCTTCCTCCACGTGCTTGTGAGGCACACGCAGATGTGCCTCGCGGGCGTGGAACTGGCGGGCGGCGGCCATGTTCCGCTCCCATAGTTCGTCCTGGGACCGCCTCACGGGCCGTACGTTCTGGCCCGCGCGTGCAGGAACGCCCAGCTGCGTCATCAGGTTTCGCCGAAGGCCCGTCGGTAAGCGCCGGGGGTGGTGCCGAGATGCCGCCGGAAACGGCGACGCAGGTTGACCGCCGAGGCGAGTCCGCCCCGGGTGGCGATTGCTTCCACCGGAAGGTCGGTCTGTTCCAGCAGTATCCGTGCCGCATCAAGGCGCTGGCCGAGCACCCACTGCCCCGGGCTGGTGCCGAGCTGTCCGGTAAAACGCCGGGCGAGGGTTCGGCTGGATAGTCCGGCGCGTTCGGCCAGGTGGTTGAGAGTCAGCCGGGTGTCGAGGTGGGACGTGGCCCAGTCCAGCAGTGGCGCCAACGACTCGTCCGCCCTGGCCGGTGCGGGCTGTGCGGCGTACTGGAGTTGGCTGCCCTCCCGGTGCGGTGGCAGGACCATGCGCCGGGCGATCTGTGCGGCGTACGCCGCGCCGTGGTCAGAACGCACCAGGTGCAGGCACAGGTCGATGCCCGCGCCGGTCCCGGCGCTGGTCGCCACGTCGCCGTGGTCCACGAAGAGCACGTCAGGATCCACCTCCACCTCGGAGAAGGCGGCGGCGAACCGGGCGGCGCTGCGCCAATGGGTGGTGGCACGGCGGCCGTCGAGCAGTCCGGCCTGAGCGAGGACAAACGCCCCCGTGCAGATGGCGACGATCGGCGAACCTCGCTGCAGCCACCGACCACTACCGGTCAGCCCCGCCCACGCGTCCGAGCTGCTTCATCTCACAACCTGAGAACGCATCAGCCCTGAAGGCCCGGGCCTGGCTGTCGCGTACGGCTGAGGGTGTCGACGGCGACGACGGGCACCACCCCTTCTGCGGATTCCAGTCAGATGGTCCCTTCGCCTCCCGGCTGCGTACCGACGGCCCCGAAGCCAAGATCACCGCTGCCGAGATCCGTGTCGTGACCGCGGACCGGCTCAGAAGGCTCGACGGCTTCAACCAACTCCTGGACGTCATCGACGATCGTCTGCGTAGGCTGGCCAGCCTCGATGCTCCGCCCTCGGTCGTGTTCATAGCGGGATGACTACGGTGCTTCAGTCAACATGTTGTCGATGACGCACCACATGGAGTGCGTGGCGATTCTGGAGCCTGCGGCCAAGGGTTCCTGACCTGCGGTTGGGTCGGCTGCTTGGTTCCTCCGACCTCAAAGGATGATCCCGATGACCTCGCAGTCTTCGTCGCCGACTCCGCCCGACGGCTTCCACCCGGACCTGACCGGTGGTCCGAGCGGTCCGCTGCCCGAGGCGCGCACGCGGGTCCACCACGTCCGTGCCGACGACCTGGACGGCGGCACCGCCCAGACCGATGGCATGCGTCGCTTCGCCGCGATCAGCGGTGCCAGGGTCGGCTCGGAGCGGATGTGGATGGGACAGACCACGGTTGCTCCCGCGACCGCCTCGGCCGACCACCACCACGGCGACTCAGAGACCGCCATCTACGTCGTCAGCGGCAACCCCGAGTTCGTCTTCCTGGCCGATTCCGCCGGGGTTGGGGCGGAGCCCGAGGAGGTGCGGTTGCGCACCGGGCCGGGCGACTACATCTTCGTCCCGCCGTTCGTGCCGCACCGCGAGGAGAACCCGGACCCTGACGACGAGGCCGTCGTCGTGATCGCCCGCAGCACGCAGGAGGCCGTGGTCGTCAACCTGCCGAGCCTGTACGTGCTTCGGTCCGGGCAGGAGTAGCCCCCCGTCGTCCGATCTACTCCGCGTCGGCGACGACCGAGCCCACCCGCTCGGCCAGGCCGGGGTCACGGCGGACCAGGAGGGTCGCGTAGCCGACGGCTGCGAGCAGGGTGGCCAGGGCCGCGTACGGGAACCAGCTGTAGGGGGCGGGCTGGCCGGGCTTGGCGAGGTAGTAGAGCGGGACCAGGATGGCGAGGACGCCGATCGCGGGCAGTACGAGGTGGCGGACGGTCCGGAACTCCTGCGGGCGGTATCTGCGGTAGTACAGCGGCAGGGCGATGTTGGACGCGAGATAGACCAGCAGGATCAGAATGGCGCCCAGGCTCGACGACTCCGTGAAGAAGACCACCGGGTTCATCGAACCGCCGTCGGACCCGAGCAGATGGCCCAGGCCCCAGCCTCCGATGATCAGCAGCGCGGTGACGGCGAAGGTGATGATCGCGTTGTTCGGCGTACGGCGCGTGGGGTGGACGTAGCCGAAGAAGGACGGCAGCAGTCCCTCGCGTCCGGCGTTGAACACCAGGCGGGCCTGGGAGTTGATGCCCGCGATCAGCACGCCCAGGGTGGAGGTCAGGCCGCCGACGTAGGCGAGGAGCGCCAGCGAGCCGAGGGTGTGGTGGGCGACGTCGATGAAGGGGATCCGGGAGGCGCCGAGCCGCCCCACGTCGTAGCCGAAGCCGGTCACCGTGGCGTAGGAGAAGAGGATGTAGCTCACGGTCATGATCGCGACGGAGGAGAAGACGGCGCGGCCGACGTTGCGCCGTGGGTTCTCCGTCTCCTCGGCGAGTGCGGCCGAGTTCTCCCAGCCGATGAACAGGTACACCGCGAGTGGGAAGCCGGCCGCCAGCCCTTTGAGGCCGTGGGTGAGGTGGTCGGGCTGGAACGGGGTGGCGGAGAGGTTGCCGCGGTGCTCGACGAGCGTCGCGACCGACACCACGACGAGCACCAGCATCTCCACGCCGAAGAAGTAGCCGGCCCACTTGGTGGAGACCACGATTCCGCGCAGCATCAGTACCACCGAAAGTCCGGTCAGCAGGAGCGTCCAGATGATCCACGGCAGGTCCACGCCCGTGTAGTGGTACAGGGTGATCTGCACGAAGCCGCCCGAGATCGCGATCACCGAGGCCATCGCGATGATGTAGCCGAGTCCGGCCAGCAGGGCCGTGGTCACCGCGCTGACCGGCCCGAACGTCCGGCCGACGAAGGTGGTGAAGCTGCCCGCCGAGGGGTGCGCCCGGGAGAACTCGGCCAGCGTGTTGCCGAGCAGCGCGACCGCCACCCCCGCCGCCACGATGGTCAGCGGCGATGCGACCCCCGCGGTGGTGGCCAGGAAGGCGAAGCCGAAGAAGAAGCTCATGGCCGGGCCGACGTTGGCCATCGTGGCGGCGGCGATGTCCGCCATGCCGAGGACGCCGCCGCGCAGCCGCTGGGGCGCGTCGGCCACGGGGCCCGACGTCGACGACGGGCCGACAGCTCCGGGGTCCGGCATGGCGGCAGCTCCTTCTGCGGGGTGGCGACACAGGGAAGGGAGAGGGCGGGCGAGGGAGGGCGAGAGGGGATCAGTTCAGGCCGGCGTGCCGGTGTGCCTTCACCGCGTGTACCGCCGGGTCCATCGCGCCGCGGGTGAGTTCGTCGAGCAGGTCGGCGTGGCAGCGGTTGCGGGCTCGTACGACCGCGGGGTCCGGCGCGGGCCCCAGCAGGCACTGCCGGCCGAGCAGGTCGGCCGCGAACTCACGGATCCCGGCGCCGCCGAGAGCCTCCGCGAGGTCGAGGTGGAAGCGGGTCTCCAGTTCCAGGAGTCGGGCCGCATCCTCGACCAGGTCCATCTCCTCGACCAATGCCCGCAGTCCGTCGAGCCGCCCGTCCGGGACCTCGCCCGTGCTGTGCGCCACGAGCCCGCATTCGAGCAGCAGATGGAAGGAGTCCAGCCCGGCCGCCTCGTCTGCGTCGTGCAGCACGGCGACGACCGCGTCCCAGTCGGCGGCGACGAAGGTCCCACCCGCCCGGCCCCGACGGCGGTCGAGCAGGCCGTCCTGGCACATGGCCTCCAGCGCGCGGCGCACGGTGATCTCACTGATCCCCAGTTCCTCGGCGAGGACGCCCACGTCCGGCAACCGGTCTCCCGGCGCCACGGACCTCAGGCGGACCCGCAGGGCGATCCTGGACCGGACGAGCTCTGCTCCCGTGGGGCCCCGGCCGGCCAGAACGCGGGTGTCCCATGCCCTGCTGACCGGCGCGGACTGCGCGGGCACCGGCTGGTTGTAGGGACCGAACTTGCCCGCTGCATTCACCACGACGCCACCCTAACGCCCTGTCGAGCGTGGGCAGGGCCCACGGCGACGGCATCCGTACGGAGGGTTCTCGCGACCATGCCGCGGTGTGGTGCATGGGGGCTCCCCAGGAGGGTCGGCCGGAACACGGAGGGGTCGCACGAAAAATAGAGCGAGGTGAACAGTTAAACAAGTCTTGTTCTTTTGGATCGTACTGAACTAATTTCCAGGGGCCCTGGTCCGCACTCCCTCCATGGATGTCGAGATGACCACAACCGTCCCCAAAAGCCCTCCCACGGAACCCGAGTCCGGCCTGCAGGCCGGCCTGAAGAGCCGCCATCTGTCGATGATCGCGATCGGCGGTGTCATCGGCGCCGGCCTGTTCGTCGGCTCCGGCTCCGGCATCGCCGCCGCCGGCCCCGGCATCCTGATCTCGTACGCCCTCGTCGGCGTCCTGGTCGTCCTCGTGATGCGCATGCTCGGCGAGATGGCCGCGGCCAACCCCACCTCCGGCTCGTTCTCCGCCTACGCCGACCGCGCGCTGGGCCGGTGGGCCGGGTTCACCATCGGCTGGCTGTACTGGTTCTTCTGGGTCGTGGTGCTCGCCGTCGAGGCGACCGCCGGGGCCAAGATCCTGGCCGGCTGGATACCGGCGGTCCCGCAGTGGGGCTGGGCCCTGATCGTCATGATCGTCCTCACCGCCACCAACCTCGTCTCGGTCAGCTCCTACGGCGAGTTCGAGTTCTGGTTCGCCGGCATCAAGGTCGTCGCGATCGCCGGGTTCATCGTGGTCGGCGGCCTTGCCATCTTCGGCCTGCTGCCCGGCTCGGACCACCCGGCGAGCGGCTTCTCCAACCTCACCGCGCACGGCGGCTTCCTGCCGAACGGACCCGGAGCGATCCTCACCGGCGTCCTGATGGTGGTCTTCTCCTTCATGGGCAGCGAGATCGTCACGCTGGCGGCGGGCGAGACCGCGAACCCGCGGGCCGCCGTCACCAAGGCCACCAACAGCGTGATCTGGCGGATCGCGGTGTTCTACCTGGGCTCGATCCTGATCGTGGTCTCGCTGGTGGGCTGGGACGACCCGGCCATCCTCAAGGACGGTTCGTACGTCGCCGCGCTCAGCTCCGTCGGCATCCCGCACGCCGGCGAGATCATGAACGCCATCGTGCTGACCTCGGTGCTGTCCTGTCTCAACTCCGGCCTGTACACGGCTTCCCGCATGGCCTTCTCGCTCGGCCGCCGCAGCGACGCCCCGGCGTCCTTCGGCCGGACCACGGACAGTGGCGTCCCGCGCTCGGCCATCCTCGCCTCGGTCGTCTTCGGCTTCGTCGCGGTCGCCTTCAACTACCTGTGGCCGGACACCGTCTTCCAGTTCCTGCTCAACGCCTCCGGCGCGATCGCCCTGTTCGTCTGGCTGGTGATCTGCTTCTCGCAGTTGCGGATGCGCAAGATCATCGAGCGGGAGTCGCCGGAGAAGCTGGTCGTCCGGATGTGGCTCTACCCCTACCTGACCTGGGCCACCATCGCCCTCATCACCTTCGTCCTGGGCTACATGCTCACCGACACGGCCGACGGCGGCGGCCGCGACCAGGTCGTCCTGTCCACCCTGGTGGCCCTGGCCGTGGTGGTCTACGCCGTGGTTCGCCAGCGCCGAGCCGTCCGGAAGGGGACGCATACGCCGGACCGCGTCAAGGTGTCGTAGGCGGACCCGCATCCGCTCCGATCCCCTCGGCGGTGGCATGAGCCTCCTCGGCCATGCCACCGCCGAGGTGTCGCTGCTGCGGAGGGCGGTGCCGGCCGATCGCGCCGAGCGGCTGCGCAAGGCATTCGCCGGGGTCGGCAGTGGGTGAGCCATCGCAGGCGGTGGCCGTGACGCTCCGGGCCCCTGAAGGTCCGTTCAGCGAGTCGAGGAGATGCTCCTGAGCTGCGGGTTGTCTCACTCTTGTTGACGCTGACGCGATTCTGATGACGCATCACATGGAGTGCGTTGCCATCCTTGAAATCCGTCGCGAAGGGCTCTTGACCTGCGGTTTTGTCGGTGCGCGTTATGGGCGCTGTGGGCGTTACGGGCGATGTCTTGACGCTGAAATGACGCTCGTGACGCCAGTACCGTCGACCCGGACGCGGGCCGCAGCGACACCACCTACGAAACTTCGTCCTTGAAGCCCTGGTCCACCAGAGCCTTCTCCAGACGCATCCCGCACCGCTCGGCGGCCTGGTCGAGCAGGGCGGTGCCGGCCGTGTTGTCGTGGGCGGATGCGGCCAGCACCACGACGCCGATGATCAGCCCCAGAACGTCGACGGCCCGAGGATCCCAAGCTCGCCGCAGCCCTCGGCATGGACCCCGAAGGTGTCATGATCTACCTCGCCGACCATGTCGACGCCGGTCGGCTCGCGCAGCGCAGGGAGAACGCACCGGAGCCAGGCACCCTGTGACCGGCACAATGTCCCGGTGACCCTCTTTACCTGCGCGAACTGCGAGCACCCGCTCACCGGCGATCTCCAGGAATCACAGGCTGCCCCGGCCAGCGATCACCTGTCTGACCATCGCATCGCCGACCCGCGGGTGGCACAAGGCACCTATGCGATCAACTACGACGCCACGCTGTTCATCCTGCATCCTGACGACGTGCCAGGCACCGCTCTGCACCCGGACTCAGGACGTCGTGGCGGCTGCTGCGGACTTCACGGTCAGGACGGCCCCAACCTCGTCTGCGCAGACTGCGGCACCGAGGTCGCCACCAAGGAATCGGACTGCTGGGCCGACAACCTAGTAGCGCTGATCGCCCCCGCAGTCATCAGCAGCACGCAATCTTCCTCTTGAACCCGTTGACTTTCAGCGCGCGGCGGGCGCCCTGTATTTCCCGCGTTGCGGGGGAGACAGGCCGCCCGGCGTCCCTCTGCTCGTCGGTCGGCAGGCGCATGCGCCTGCTTGTGGTCACCGAGGTTGGTAGGCGGTGGCCAGCACGGAGACGGTGACCTGATCGGGCACGAAGCTGTCATCGTTGAGCTCTGCTTCGCTCACGTGGCGTGCGCTCGGTGTCATCGATACCAGGTCAAGGGCATTCATCCTGGTCAGGGTCGCGGGATACTCCACGTGTTCAGTGACGGCGGCCTCGAAGAAGGGGTCCAGTGCCCGGTGCAGGCGCTGTTCCTTGGCCGGGTCGACCGTGACCATCGCAGGCCATCGGCCGCGCAGCTCGGCCAGGTGCCGCCCGGTGGGACGGACCACGATCAGCCGGCCGGTTGGGCGCAGCACGCGGTGGAACTCGGCCGGGTTGCGCGGGGCGAACACGTTCAGCACGGCATCGGCCGCCCCGTCGACCAGTGGAAGGGGACGGAAGACGTCCCAGGCCACCGCGGCGCCTCGTTCGTGGGCTCGGGCTGCCGAGCGCAGCGCGCGCACCGATGTGTCCAGGCCCAGACCGCGGGCACCGGGCAACTGGTCGAGTACGCCGGCCAGGTAATAGCCCGTGCCGCACCCTACGTCCACGACCGTTGCCTGCTCGGACACGGCGTCGGCCGCCAGGCGGGCTCCGACTTCGCGGATGGGGGCGTAGGCGCCGGTGGACAGGAACCGGTCCCGGGCCATGACCATGGCTGCGTCGTCGCCGCTGGTGGCGCGGGTGCCCGTCAGCAGGCCGGCGTAGCCGTGGCGGGCGATATCAAAGGCGTGGCCCACCGGGCAGCGCAGTGCGCCGCGGTCTGGGCGCAGGGGGCGCGTGCGGCACGTTGGGCAACGCAGCAGGTCGAGGGACAGCTCGAGGGCAGGGGGCAGCGACACGGGCACGAGGCACTCCTGGCAAGGGTGAAGGGAAGAATCCGTGCCTGTACGCGCGCTCAGAGAGCCACTGCCTGAGGAAGGAGCGGGCAGCGGTGGGAACGTGGCTCACGCAGCAGGCACGCTAAGGAGGGCGACGCCGTCCGGCATCGCCCTCAGCGCCTTCCGATCACAGGAAGCAGCAGTGCGGGGTGCTCATGAATGCCACCTCATGAGTCTACGCGAATCGGCGAAGCCCCTCATGCCCCACCGAAGTTGGGAGACACGACCTGGTCCACCGCGTCGAGCAGCGAGTCCACCAGTTCGGCATGACGCTGACGTTCCACACCCCGTGACGGGCAGGACAGCACGATGCCCCTCACGCTCACCCCACGGTCACTCAGCAGCCGCTGCACCGCGTCCATTCCCGCAGGCGAGCCAAGCAACGGCCCGCACTCCGTGACGAGAGCGGAGAGCCGCTCCACGCGAGCTGGATCAAGCGTCATCGGCTTCTCACCCCTCAGTTCGTTGCGGCCAAAAGTACCCGGTCCAAAACCCCGCCCCGACAAATGGGGCCAAATCGGGGTGACGCGGGGCCAGTTGAGACTGGCGAAGCCACGTCCTCCTGCACGGCGCGTAGACCTCTCCCGACGCCCCGCCGGGCATGGCAGAGTGTCATGTGTTCGCTAGTGCGATCGAAGGGGGAGTAGGGGTGGCCGCACGGTTACAGCTGACACGGACGCACCGGGTACTGATTGGCGTAGTGGCGTTCGGTGCTGTCGCAATTGCCGGTATCGGTTTCGCGGGCTCGTACGCGGCCGTCCGTGAGCTGGCCCTCGAGAA